>CBDAOI010000004.1:0-2448548 GCA_965198005.1 Spirochaetia bacterium | reverse complement strand
GGATCATCCAGGAAGTAGCGGCGTGCTGCAAGGATTTCGTCGAACGTTCTGGGGTGATAGTAGTCGGGAAGCCGGCCGTTGAAACGAAGGGACGACGCACTGCTCCGTTCGCATTCAGTCGGCCGATACGTTCGGATGAACGCTTCGAGATCTTGCAGAACGTTCAGACACTGATGGAAGGTGGGCGGATCCAGTTTGGCCCGCGCGATCGCGACCGCCGCCGGGCTGAGATCAAAGCTCCATGCGGTCACACCGCACACGGCTGCCTCGAACGCTATGGTCCCTACGCCGCCGAACGGATCGAGGAGTCGGCCACCCGGACTGGCGAATATCGCCACCAAATGATGCGCCAGTGACGGCTTCAGCTTTCCTTGATACGAGCACAACGAATGGAGTGGATTGCCCCAGTTACGACGGCGGTAGTCGTCGCGGCGGTGCGGAAGGTCGGCCTTGAACCTATCCCACGCTGCATGCCAGGGTGGTGGCTCTGACGCCGTGGTCTGAGCGGATGACCAGTCGGTCGGGTGCTCCGGGGCATGGCTTTGTGCGTCACCGGGTAACCCTCCTTGCGTGCTCCCGAGACCGCGAGCGGGCGCTGGCGCGCGGGCGGTCATAAGTACTTGCCGCAGAGGCTGGCGGCTGCGGGAAACGCGGCGTCGCAGCGTGTACTCGGGTCGCAGCACCCAACCTTGCGCGCTCAACAGCTCGCCAAGGATGCGTGGCGTATCGACGTGTACCCCTGCGTAGCACGAGTCTCCAATATCCATCGCCAGAACCGCGGCGCGTGCGACGTGGTAGGAGAGCGCATGGAAAACCTGACGCATGTCGGCGAAGTAGCGCGCCACCATGGTCGGGATGCGGCGGTCGTAGGCGCGTTCATCCAATTGCTGCACGAGCCGCTCCACCGAGGGCGTCGCCGGCTCCCGGCGTCTGCTGCCCACCACGTCGTTGATACCCGCAGTGACTGTGGCTTCGCGGAACGCGGTCAGATCCGCAGTGCAGGTCAAAGTGCGCAGAAACCAAAGTTCGATCTTGGTGTTGCGGTAGTAGTTGGTGCCGTTCAGATATGGGGGCGAAGTGACGACCGCGTCCACTTCCAGGCCAGGAACTCGATCCAGCAGTTTGGCGTCGCTCGCCACCAGCACAGGGGACTTCGCAATGGTACCCAGATCGACGATGTCGCGCGCCATCGCGCACATCCGGGCCGCTGTCTCGCCCGCTAAGTCGGACCGAACTGCCAACCGCTCCGCTCCTCTACGGAACCGCAGATCACCGCGGCGGATCATGTTCGAACATGGTACCAATGAGCGCAGCACGGCTACGGCGGCCAAGTCGGCAATCGGTGCCGCCTCGTACACCAAGGAATCGAGCCATGTGCGCAGCCTCAGACTACAGTCGAATGCCTGCGGAGAGAAGAAGGCGCTGTCCCCGAATGCGCCGGCGTATGCTTCCGCGAGTGCTCGATCCGGTTCATGGGCAGATAGCGATTGGACCAGATCTTGCGCCAGTGCGCTCAGGCGCCGGGCAATCTCGCCTCGCTCGCGGTCCGACACAGCGAGTACGGCGGACTTGGTTTCCACCAGAAGCTGGAGCAGCGGGCTGAGCTCGCAATAGAATCCCTCCTTATCTGCTTGTGCCACGGTGAGCGGGGTCGTCCCCGTGCCGGCAAACGGATCCAGCACCCGCCGCGCGTCCGGAGCGCAGGCGGCAAGTACATTGCGCACGAATTCCGGCGAGTATCCTTCGAGGAACGGGTACCAGTCGTGAAGCGGCTCCGCGGCGCCGCCGCGGAATGTCGCGTGTACAGGATTCAGGTCCAAAGCAGCGTGCCCCACAGCGGCGGTCACGGGTTGAATGGCATGCGCCTGAAGCTGGCGACGCGGGTCGAGTCGAGACAGGACCGAGCGCAGCCGCTCCACTCCGTAGCGGTTCACAGTGACCGCCCGCGCTTCGGCAGCTGCCCTCAACTGGGAGTAGGACTCGCAGCCAAGCAGCCGGCGCAGTTCCTCGCTCGCAAGCGGCGCCGCGGCACGATAGAGATCGTCATCCGCAGGGCCGAACGCCAGCTTGAGGTTGCGACGCGCATCGACGCCGGGATGGTCGGGAAAGTAGATCGTCTTGAACCGCTGCACGACGTCGCTCGCCGGTATGGTAGTTAGTACGAAGGACCAGCGCAACCGGCCCCGTAGCCTATCCGCCGTTTCGAACGAGAACCATCGCCCGTCCGAGCCGGTCCGCCGCTCCGAGTCGGCTGGCGGTGGTCGGCCGCGGCGACTCCCGAGTCGTTGCCCGGCGCTACCAGGGACCAACCGTGCCGATGAGCAACGCGCTCACCCCGGCTGGCCACGGCACAGGTGGCGATCACCAGCCCACAGGTGCCCCGCAGGTCCTCGGGTTGCCCCGCCGCCGGATCGCCGGCCGCGGCCCAACCACAGCTCCGTGATCAACCCCTGGTGCCGCCAGATCGGGCCGACCATGCGCTCGCTGCAGCGCACCGGCCACCGCGGCTTCGCTCCACGCGGAGTTGGGACCGGCAACGAGGGCGTGCTGGCGCCACCCGATGAGCAGCGCCTTACGCGCCGAACACCCCGGGAAGAACAGCCCAACGACGGCGATCAACAGGTAGGCCAGACGGGTCGGAATGAAGTTGCAGAGAAGAGGACCGGGAATGAAACTGCGCTACATGGTCGAGTACGCGCTGCGCGACCGCATCCGGGCGCCACGTTACGATCCCATCGGCGTCTGGGTCCAGGCACCGGGCCCCGGCCTCGGATCTCGTGATCGACTTCCTGCCCGGCCATGCCGAGCCCCGGGAGGACGCCGAGTGGGTGGTGAACCGGCTGTCAAGAACCACGTCCGGTCGCTGCCCGAGGATTCCTGGACTACCACCAGTCGACGCTTTCTCCCTATCGCGGCATGCGCCGGGTCGTGGTCGAGACCGACGAACTGAGGTGGTCCTGGAAAATCGGAGAGGGAGGGGTGGGTTGACAAACAACGCAATACACCTTAACCTATCCCTCGGGCTGTCAAACGAACCGGGACCACCCCAACCGAAACACCGGAGGTTGCGATGCGCAACACCCGCACCGTGCAACCCAGCGTACTTCAAGCGCCCGAGGATGTCCACCCCATCGCCGCCGAACTGGGGTGGTACCAACCACCCGACCAGTCTGGAGGGGAGCTGTGGATCTATGGAACGAAACCGAACGAAATCTCGTTGAGTTGAATACGGAGCTGTCCCGGAGTGGTGACCCTGCCCGCATTCGCTATATGGTGATCCAGCCTGATCCGGATTGGGAGGGTGAGTGGATAGTGACGACGGTCTGGGAACTGCCGCCGCCGGATCCCGGACGTGAGGTGTGGCCGCATCACAAGCTCATGGGCTACGAGCAAATGCTGGCGGATCGATTGGTCGGAGTCGCCAGTACATCGTGTTTGTTCCGTACCGCGAAAACCGTTGCAAGAGCATTCCGAAATGCCCGAGCTGTCCCTGAGTCTGCTGCCATAGCCCCGGAGAGCCGGTGACTCCGGAGGGGCTGCTCGACGCAACCGAGGCATTGGTTCCCCCAGGACGGGGCCGGCCATCGAGGGCACGCATTCGCCGCTCGATCTCCACCGCCTACTACGCTTTATTCACCGCATTCACGGCAGAGATCGCCCGGCCCTACAGGCGAAACGTGAAAGCTACCGCTCGCAGGTTGGTCGAACACGGCAAGGCCCGCTCAGTTTGCGAGACGCTCAAAGGGAATAACCGTGGCGACGACAACTTGCGAGAGTTTGCGAAGCGATTTGTGCTCCTTTATCTGAGTCGTCAGCGTGCCGACTACGACCACACGTACGAACCGGACAAGAGCGATGCCCAAGAGGCGATCGAGCGCGCGCGATACGCCATCGATTACTTGTCACAGGCCCGAACCACGTGTCCCGATCGGGTGCAGATGATGTGTGTCACGACCATTGCCAGCGATACTCAACGGAAACATATGTCACGACAATCGGGTCGCGGCGGCCGTTGACATCGACTCAAGTCAGCCGTCGATCGTCTCCAGCAGCGTGGTGAGGATGCGGTGGGTCATGCGCGGTTACTGATGCCGAAATCGAACCCGCGCAGGTGGAGAGCGTCACGGTCCCCGCCGGCGGCATCACCCCTGCATCACGTGCGCACGCTGCACGGCTCGGCGCCGAACCGGTCGGCCCGGCCGCGGCGCCTGATGCTGCTGGAGATGTGCGCCCTCGACGCGTGGCCGCCGGTCAACTTCAAGGACCTGGAGACGTTCGACGCCAGGATCCTGCGCGGCGCGCCGACCGTGGTGCCGCGCGTCACCGCGGTCCCGGTGCGCATCCCCCTCCTCCAGCACGAGCGGCGGGGGTCGATCTACGAGACCCAAAGCAGGCTGGCACAACCGGTCCTGGCGCGGGCGGGATAGCCCGCCGGGGGAGGACGGCATGACGAGCCCGAACGGCGCTCACTCCCTGCATCCGTTTCCCGACGGCTGGTACCTGATCACCCCCGGCGCGCAGCTCGGCGCGTGCATTCAGAAGACGTGGATGGGCACGTGCACGGCTACCGGGAGCTGCAGCACCACCGGGCGCGGGTCACGGGATTCGGGCAGGCGCCCGGTCAGCAGGCAGGCCGCCGGCGCGGCCGCCGCCGGCTGCAGGAACGTCCCTCGCGCCGGGCCAGCCGGCGGGCCGCGGCGAAGCTGTCGGCGTCGGACACTGCCCAGCCCTGCTCCCCGGTGGCGCGCATGATCCGTACCACCGCGTCGCCGGCGCGCGGAAAGGGGTGGGTCATGCCGGTGGCGCGCGCGGTCGACTGCCCCCAGTGCCGCAAGTCGCCCACCGGCTTCGGCTGCCCGGCGTGTGGTCACCACGGGGCGTGGCGGATCGGTGACGGTAGGCTCATGTGCTCCGGGTGCGAAAAGCCGTACCTCGGTGACCGCGGGCACGATTTTCGACCGGACACGAACGCCGTTGACGGTGTGGTTCACTGCCTGCTGGCTGTTTGTCACCGGCAAGGATGGGAATTCGGCGCTGAGCCTGAAGCGGACGCTGGAGATCGGCTCCTACCAGACGGCGTGGACCATGCTGCATCGGCTGCGCGCGGTGCTGGTACGTAGTAGCGCGCCGGCACACGTGTTGCGCCAGAAGCCCTGCCGTCTATCGCGATATTTGGTCTCGTGGGAAGCTGCCATAACCGCCATCATAGCGCAAACCGGCGATCCGGGGTTGGAGTCTGAGAGTGAGATCTGGAACGGGAGGCAGCTCGCGCTTGACAAGGAGACCTACCCGAGTGGATCATCAAGCACGCCGACCTGCTGCAGTGCGATTCGTCCGTGGCGGGCATGAACATCCTGCTGATACGGCCCGCCGGGCAGCGGCAAGACGAGTTCGCCCGCATGCAGCACGTGCCGGTGGACACTCGGAGGCTCCAAAGCGGAGGACGCAACGAAGATCGGGCGGTTCAGCCGGTTCGGAGTCGGGCTCAAGCGTGTACTCCACATCTGCGAAGCATTCGTCTGCCTCGGGACTACGATGATACGATGAACCGCATACAGGCACATGACATCGGGCCGATCGTCGATGCTCGAGTCGAGTTCGGGGACCTCACGGTACTCGTCGGTCCACAGGCCACCGGCAAGAGCATTTTCCTCCAACTCCTGAAATTGGTGGTGGACAAGTCCATGATCCACCAGCAGCTGCAGCGATTCGGCATCGATTGGAATGACGAGCGAGACGGCTTCCTGGAGGTCTACTTCGGAGAAGGGATGGCCAAACTGTGGACAGAAGGCGACAGCAAGCTGCTCGTAGACGACCATGAGGTCGAGTTTGTGCGCTACGCAGGTCGTCATGCGGCCCGACCGGTCGAGAAGATGTCATACATCCCCGCACAGCGGGTGCTCAGTTTCCGTGACGGCATCACGAGACCATTCACCGACTACCGGTCCGGGGATCCCTATGTGCTCCGCACGTTCAGCGATCGGATCCACCAGTTGGTGCAGAACGAGTTCAGCCGCTCCACCGGGATATTCCCGCACAGAGGACGCTTGAGCCCCGCCTTGACCCGACCACTGGAACGGCACGTCTTTGGCGGTTTCCGACTCGAGACGGAACACGCCAAGTATCAGCGTCGCATCGTCTTGCGGCGACGCTCCGGAACCTCGCTTCCATTTCTGGTCTGGTCGGCCGGACAACGGGAGTTCGTTCCGTTGCTGATGGGACTCTACCCACTTCTTCCGCCATCGGCCCCGCCCGGCGTCGGTACGGTGAGGTGGGTAGTCGCCGCATGTACTCGACCTCGTGTGGGCGCTTCGCTTCTTCCAGGCTCATGGCGCACAGCCGGCCGACGTTCTGGAACTCCTTGGTTTGAAGTCCAGCGCGGGTACGCGGGAACTCGCCGAATCCGTACTGAAGCGCACACTCCGGGTGCACTATTTCTCCCAGGCCGGTCACGTACGAGACATTTCCAACCTGGACCCGGCCGCCGACAGCCTCGACGAGGCCGGCTGGGGAGGATTGACGGCAGGGTCCGGCAGGGTGGGCGATCTGGTAGCCCACGTAGCCGCTCGAAGTCAGCCAGTCGAGCGTTCATGAGTTTTGAGTCCGCCGTGCAAGCGGCTCCCGCGGCAGTCGCCGGCGCTTTCCGACTTGGCAAACAGGCTCTTCCCGGCCAGCACCGTTCGCTCGTGACTTGTGCCGATTCGCGCCGACTGACCGGAAGCGTCAACCTGGATGCTGCGTTGCAGCCAAGTCTCCCGAACTCTGCTCCATCTCCCGCAGTGACCGATCCGAGGCACCGTCGGCGTTGCCAGACCGCAGGCGACGCAGGTATTGCGACCTGGCCTCGTTGAACAGGCGGAATAGCCCCTTGATGACGCGGGATATCCGCGCGGCGCGGATGGCACGAGATTCACGACGCCAATGAGAGTCCTCGGGTCGGCGAGCTATGCACAGATCGCCGCCGCCTACTGGGCCGAGATCGGCGTCGATGTCGAGATCGGCCAATACAGCCTGGATGTCGAATCGCCATCCTGGTCGGCTTGCAGTTGCCGATCCTGGTAGGCGGTGTGCCTCGACGGCGTCGACACCATGTCGGAGCAGCAACTCGCGGACGCGGGCGCCAACTCCAACGTGACCCACGTGGACTTCATGATCGGCTCCGCGTTCATCGGATTCCCTGTGGGGCTTCCCGCTGTGGATCGCGGTAGCGGTGCTGGCCATCAATTTCCTCGGCGAGGGCACGCACGGAGCCGCCGACCAATACACCGGCTGACTCGGCAGGCGCAGCCGGCTTACAGCATGAAGCGGTTGCCGATCATGGGACGGAAGGGCCGGCGCGCGTGGTTCGACAGTCTGGCGATACCGGTCACGAAGGCGATGTATTCGTCGACGCTGGCTTCCCGTTCCCGGGCGCCGGAACGCAGATCTTTGCGCAACTCGGCGGATTCCGCCAGCGCTAGCAGCTCGGCCTTCTCAGCCACGGTCAGCGGGACCGTGGGCCTCTCGGATTCCCTCATACAGCTCCACTTTTCCAAACAGCGCGAAGTACTCGCGCATCCGTCCCCAGTCGATCTCGGCGGCGTAGCGTTCGGCCAGCAACTCGATGTCGACCAGATCCCGGCGTTCCCTCTGCGGATCATTCGCCAGCGCTTGCACTTTCAGGCCGATGACATCCTCCGGCCGCAGCGTGCGGACGCGGAGGCTGCCGGCAAACACGGGCAACTCGGAAGCTCGGCTCAGCATGCCGGTCGAGACTTTGCGAAAAGCGTGCAGGATGTCGACCTGGCCAAGAGGAGCCGAATCCGACGCGAACTGGGATACGTTCTCGCTTCGGTGGCGAAGACGATAACCACGACGCTGCATGATCTCATCGACCTGTGGAAGCGCGTCCCGGGCCACCAGGAAGTCGAGGTCCATGGTCGCCCGCTGTATCCCTAGCAGGCCCAGGGCGAACCCGCCAATCACGGCGTATGGGACTTCGTGCTCGTTGAAATCGGATGCCAGCTCACGAAGAACGCGTTCGAAGTCCATGCGATTACCGTCAGGCCGTCCCGCCGACGGATGCCGAGAACATAGCCGCTTGCGGAACAGGCAGCAAGGCGCTGTCTGTGGCGTTCCGAGGACCGCGACCGGCCGGCGGCGCCGGAAGCGGGGATGCAGCAGTGGCTGAACTGATCAACACCCGCGTCGCCTACGGCAAGGCGCTGGTGGAGCTGGGGCACAGCAACCCGGACCTGTGCCGGCGGTGTACGGCACCGGCGACGCCGGCCCGGCCGCCGACCTGGAGCTGGGCCGCGCCCAGGTGGTGCGCCCCGGCAGCGACCCGGCCATCGTCGCAACCGGTGTGATGGTGGCGCGGGCCGTGGCCGCGGCGGAGCAGTTGGCGGGCGATGGCGTGCGGTGCCGGGTGATCGACCTGCACACCATCAAGCCGCTTGACGCCGACACGCTGGCGGCAGCGGCCCGCGAGACCCGCGCCATCGTCACCGCCGAGGAGCACAACGTGATCGGCGGCCTGGGCGGCGCGGTGGCGGAGGCGCTCGCCGAGACCTGCCCCGTGCCCGTGGTGCGCACCGGCATCGCCGATTGCTTTACCGAGTCCGGCCCCTACTTCGACCTGCTCGACCCCCACGGCTGCTCCGTCGCCGACATGGTGGCCGGTGCCCGGCGCGCGCTGGCCCTCAAGGAACGGGCGCAATAGCCGGGTGATCCGGCATGCGCGTTGCCGGCGGTTGAATTGGCAGCGCATCTCCCAGCCGTAGCGGGCGGGCGGAAAACGACCAGGGGGGAACAAGATTTCTTGGAAGTCATGCCCGTCGCGGTCGAGATGGGGATGCGTTGGCTGCTACCGCCCGAAGCCGAGATGGCCGGTTTGTCCGGGTTTGGCGGCGCACTCGGCGCGCAGCAGGGCCGCCAGTGCCTGTGGATCGTGCAGGCAGCCGCGAAACTTCGCTTGTCTGTGGACGAGGGCGAAGTCGCCGGGAGTGAGGTTGGCGAGGGTTGCCACCCCCGGCGGGGGCGTGTGGTCGAAGTAGAGCGTGAACGCGGTCTGCGCCTGCTCGGGGGTGAGGTAGCCGAGGGAGACCTTGAACAGGAAGCGGCGCAGCGTCGCCGGGTCGAGCACGGTGCCGAGATTGGTGGTACACGCGAATGGGAGGGGGTGCGATTCCATCCAGGTGAGCATCTCGTTGACCTGGGTGATTTCCCAGCTCCGGTGTGCGTGGCTCCGGTCGGCGAGCAGCGAGTCCGCTTCGTCGAAGACGAGAAAGGCTTGGGCGGCGCGCGCTTCGGTGAACGCGGCGGCAATCCGCTGTTCCGTCGCTCCGTGGAAGGGAGAGAGCAGGTCGGAGGCCCGTTTCTGCACGACCGGCAGCCCGAGGCGTTCGGCCAGATAGCGTACGTAGGCGCTCTTTCCGGTGCCTGGCGGTCCTTCCAGGCACAGCGAGAAGTGGTGCGACCGGCCGGCTACGACCTGGTCCGCGAGCCGACCGAGGTCGGTGTCGGCGCGGATGAGCGCCGGCTCGTACCGTTCGGGTGTCTCGACTTCCAGGTGGGTGATGTCGGGAGGGACAACACGGAGCAGGCTGTTCACGCCGCGGCGCACCGTATCCATGTCACCGTTGGCCAGGGCCGCGCCGCGTATGGCGCCGTCCGCGAAGCCGGGAGTCACCGGGAACTCTTTGGCCAGCGCCGCGGCGATACCGGGTTCCCTCACGATCTCGTGCCGAGCGAGCTGCCGTTCCCAGATCGACTCTCTGACCGCGGCCGGTGGCAGGCGCAGCTCCAGCGCGTACATCATGCGGCGCAGGATGACCGGGCTGACCGCTCGTACGTCGTTCATGACCCACACCGTCGGCACCGGCGCCCGCTCCAGCACTCGGTTCAGAAACACCTTGGATCCCTCACTGCCGCGCCACGGGGAGAACAACAGAGCGGGCAGCGAAAGTGAATCCTGCTCCCCGGCGAGAAGGTCCTCCATCTCGTCGAACAGCAGAATCGACCTGCGGTCGCGTGCCAGTACGTGGGCCAGCTTCAGTTCCTGAAGTCTTTCCAGGCGGCTTGGCTCGTCACCGTCGTCGTCCGACTCGCCGATGCTGAACAGGTTGACGCCGAGCCGGGCCGCGAGCACCTTGGTGAATTCCGTCTTGCCGCTGCCCGGCGGGCCGTACAGCAGGATGTTGACGCCGGCGGCGCCGCTGTTCAGAGCACCCTCCAGGATCTTTCCGATGTGCCTGCGATCTTCTCCGAGGTGGTTGAAGTCGGACCATTCGAGCTCGGTCGGAGCGGGAGCGCCCAGCAGCAGGCTGGTCACGTCCTGCTCGCTGTCATCGGGAGCGCCGGCCAGCCGCACCAGGCGCTTCACCAGTCTGAGGTCGTGGTCACTGTCGAAGGAGACCAGCCCCGAGCGCATGAGCGGTGCGCCGGGACTACAGCGTTCGCGAATGGTATTGGTGGAGACGCCGAGCACTCCCGCCAGCAGTGGATTGCGCAGGCTGAAGATGTACGGCAGCTCGGGTCGGTCGACGGTGTCGAGCAACGATTCGATGATCGGCGTGCTCGATGATCCACTCCGGCACGTTCTCCTTGTCAAGCGCGTGGCGCAGGCGGGTGTCCGAAGGCCGCGCCACGAGGTTGAACAGGTAGGAGAAGACGAGGTGCCGCTCGTAGTCGGTGATGATGGATGCCATGATTGGCACAAGTTACGTCGCGTGTACGTCAGAAACGGACGTAGCCCTGAAAAAATCAGCGGCCAGGTCGGGCCGCTGCCCGAGGTGGTGCCGAGCCTGCTGTCGATCGCCGAAATCAGCCCATGGCTGCCTCAATCGCCGTGGCGGGCGCGCAGCATCGGGGACAGCCGCAGCATCCACTGCATGCGCTCCGGATGATCGAGCCACTGCTCCACCTCGGTGGCGACCTCGGCGTCGGGAGGCGGCACGATGCCGACGTCGCAGGCCGCCCCCAGTTCGCGCCGTGCCTTCCGGCGATAGGTCACCAGCATCCGGTCGCCGGTGCGTGCCACTTCGAAGAAGTCCTCCGACAGGCACACGGTTACCGGGACCCGCAGCGCTCCGAGAATGCGTAGCTCGTCGGCAAGCTCGCTGTCGTCGACGCGCTCGGCGAACCGCAGGTCCACCACCTGATTTCCGGCGCGATGGTTCGCCGCGGCCGCAAGGTACGGGAGGCAGCTACCAAATCGCCCACTCTGCCGGATCCTCCCGCCAAGGCTGACATCCAGCAGCCACCTCCAACGTCGGTGAAGTGATCAGGAAACCGATTGGCTGCGCACTTGGCTCAGGCAACCGGGACGTGCACTGGGCCGGCTGACGCACGGCAACGGTGAAATACGACCATTCGTATGGATCGCGACCGGCCGCGCCGGCATCACATTCTCATGATGATGCCGCAGGCGATGCGGCCACCGGCGCCGCCGATCGGTTGGGTGAGGTGGTCGTCGGGATTCTCGTGGATGATCACCGCCGAGCCGTCCTCGTCCAACAGTGCCGGCATGTCGCCGCCGGCAACCGACACCAGGGTGGTGAAGAACTCCGCCTGCGCGGAGCCGTCCGCGGCGGCGTACAGGTTGGGCAGGTCGCCGTGGTCCGGGCCCTCCGGATTCCGCAGGCCGTGCGGCACCGCGTCCGGGTTGATGTGTCCGGTTGCCGCCTTGAAATCCGGCGTACAGGAGCCGGCGGCGTGCAGGTGAATGCCATGCGGTCCAGGCGGCAGTCCCGCCACCTCGACGTACATCAGTACGCCGTGGGGCGTCTGCTCGAACGTGGCCTTGCCGATCACCGCGCCACCGGTGTCGATCATCTCCGCGGCGGCCATGTCCGCCATTGCAACGACGGGCGCCGCGACCGCCGCAGCCGCCATGAGTGCCGCCGCCAGGATCCTCTTGCCGTGTTCCATCCGATAGTCACTCCCGGGACGATTATAGACGGCTCGTACTGAAACAGTCAACGGCATAGCGCCTCTCGGGTGCATTCCCGCAGTGTGGTAGCGTCAAGCAGCCTCCAGGTGGGTCTGGTCACCAGCACCAGCGCTGCCAAGTTCCGGCTGCGCCGGCTCATCTCCACCTTGATCCGCGCCCCTCGACTGGATGCACGGCACACCCGGTGCGTCCGGCGCGGCCGGAGGACGGGGCGCCGCCGAAGCCCCGCCGCTTCGACGGCCTCGTCAGGGTCTGACCGCGCCGCAGGCCCGGCCGGGCCGGCGTTGGCATAACTCAATTATGGCGTTGCCATAATTCTTTTAGTGGATTGGAGTTAGCCGCACACGTCCTTGACCTGCGTGTACTGTCCTGTCCATATTTCGCCCAAGCGGCCGCGGTGCAACGGCTTGTGGACAGGCCATCACGCGCGGGTGCGAGGGGAGGTTCGACGATGGGGTTGTTTTGCGCGAAATGGTTGGAAGCTGTCTGTCTGATTAAGAGCGCCGCGCCGCCGAGTTGTGTCTACGGCGAGGCTCGCCGCCTGGAACATCTTCGCCCTTCACGGGCGCCCCTCTCTCCCCCCAAGTGACTACAAACTCCCCGCCGCTGGCGCGCCGGCGGTGTCTGCATGGCCGCGTCCGGACGGACCCGCAGCCGCCAGCGGGATGCCCGGCGCCCGCCAACGCCAGCGTTTCCCGATGAGGCGGCGCATCGACGGTGGCCGCTCCCTTGCTGCAACCCGCGGGTGCGGGGGTGGCGGATGGGCTCGCGCCCGTGCACGTTCGGGATCGCCTGCCGCTGCTCTTGCGTGCCTCGCGCTGTTCTGCGCGATTGCCGCGCCCGCAGCGGCGGAAAGTCAGCCACCTGCACCGTCGTCGGTAGTGGTCTACAACATTGTCGACAGCCAGCGATTGGAAGTGCTGTGGTCTTATCCTACCGCCCCGCTCTCTCCTTACACTTTCGATGTTTTCAAAGTGCAATGGAAATCCGGTAACCAAGCGTACGATTCGTCCCGAGAGTTGCGGCTGAGTCCGTTCTACGGCACAACCGCTAGGTCGTTTCTGTATGGCTCGGGTCAAAATAGATACAAAAGCGCGATCACAGGCTTGACGGCTGGCATTGAATACACGGTACGGGTCGTTGCGGTCAACGATAATGGCGATACCAGCAGTCCGTCGCCTGAGGCGACCGGTACGCCGCAATCAATACCTGATCAGGCGCTTCCCTTTATCCACGACGAGGTCATCAGTCGATTCGAAAACTCCTTTCCATGGTTGCGCAGCACATGGAACTACCTCAGCGGTCGAGCGGTTGACTGGAGTTTCCATGAACATGGCGGCGCCGGCGTGTTTGTCAGTTGTTCTTCTCTGGACGACAATCTCAGAAAATGTCATACAACGAGCATTACCATAGGCATAGGGTCGCCAAGCTTGGCTTCCACAATCGCCCACGAATTGGCCCACGTGTATACGTTAAGCAACGGTGTCGCGACCAATCCGGGTCCTGTAGCGATCGGTCATGTATATCATCACTCCCAATTTGCCTTGATGGGGTCAGCAGGGTCAATCTGTGATCCCGTGGAACTTTACGCGGACCTGCTCGACTTACTCACCACTGATCAAAGGCATGCCACAACGTACTGGTCCGGGTGCAAGAGCGCCCATGGTTTTGAGCAGGAAGCTCTGAACGTGGTGAGAGGCGCGGCGGAAGGGCGGATGCCGTCCTGGTTCGCGGCCACCTACCATGGCGCGAACGGTGAACCCGATCTGGAACGGCTGTGGGCTGATGTCAAGGGAATCTCAGCCAGCAAGAGCCGTGCGGCGACTGTGTTCCAGCTACGCAACGAGTTCGGGGGGTACTGCGACCGGCGGAAAGCAACGGAGTCTGCCTTCGAGAACGGGGTGACCAGGAACCCGTGGCGGGACGGAGGATGCGTGCCCGCGGCGCCCCGCGACGTGGCGGCCACCGCCGTCGGTGGCGGGAAGCTGACCGTATCCTGGGATCCACCGGCCGATGACGGCGGGTCGCCGATCGAGGGGTACAAGGTGCAGTGGAAATCCGGCACCGAGGCATACGACTCGTCGCGGCAGGCGGAGGTCACCGACCTTGAACGCCTTTCCCATACGATCGAGAGCCTGACCAGCGGCGTCGACCACTCGGTGCGGGTTGTGGCGTACAACCACAACGGTGGCGGCGCCGACTCGGTCGAAGCGACGGCAACGGCAGTGGCGCAGGATGGGACTGCACCGCAACTGTCGGCGGCGACGGCGGACGGTGCGTCGCTGGTGCTGACATGGAACGAAACGCTGGACGAGACGTCGGTACCGGTGCCGGGCGCGTTCGAGGTGAGCGCGGGCGGTACCGCACGCGGGATCGGCCGGGTCTCGGTGACCGGCGACCGGGTGACGCTGACGTTGACGTCGGCGGTGGCCGTCGGAGAGGCCGTGACGCTGAGCTATGCCGTGCCGGCGGGGGCGAACGCCTCTCCGCTCCGCGACACGGCGATGAACGCCGCGGCGGGCCTCTCGGGTCACGCGGTGCGCAACGATACGACCGCGGTGACGATCGTCTCGGACCCCGGCGCGGACGTGACGTACATTTTTCATTATGGGCACAGCAGTCAGGATTTCATTGAGCTGACGGTGACGTTCAGCGAGAGGGTGACGGTGACGGGCGTGCCCGAGTTGGCGCTGCAGGTTGGAACCGTCACGAAGCAAGCCGCGTACGCCGGTGGCTCGGGCACGACGACGTTGACGTTTCGCTACGTGGTGGCCGATGGCGATACGGACGCCGATGGCGTGAGCGTCCCGGCCGGCCGTATCGGCGGCGGGGGGACGATCCAGTACCTCGCTAGCAATGACGCGGCGCCGGCGCGTGTGAGCTTGGCCGCGCAGCCCGGCCACAGGGTGGACGGCGTGCGCCCAGCCCTGGTCAGCATTAAAGCGGTGGCAAACGGGAACGTGCTCACGCTGACCTGGGACAAGGTGCTCGACGAGAATTCGGTGCCGGGGTGGGGTGACAATCGTGGCTTCCAATTATGGGACCTTGTGGATGGCTGGCATACTCCCGGTCCTCCCCGTGACGAGATCACCGCGGTCTCGATAAGCGGCGCCGTGGTGACGCTGGAACTGTCCTCGGCTATTCAATCCGGTGATCAGCTCGTAGTGAGTTACACCGTACCGTACAAGACCTATCCTCCGCTTCTGGACACGTTGGGGAACTACGCGGGCAACAACAGGGCGGTGATTGCGATCGCCGCGAGCGAATCGTCCAACACGCCGCCCACCGGCCTGCCGGCGATTTCGGGGACGGCGCAGGTGGGCGCGACGCTGACCGCCTCGGCCGACGCAATCGTCGATGCGGACGGGCTGGAGAACGTGGAATTCGCGTGGCAGTGGATCGCGAACGACGGGGCCGCGGACGCGGACATCACGGGCGCGACGGCAGCGACGTACACGCTGACGGCGGCCGATCTCGGCAACACCATCAAGGTGCGGGCGACCTTCACCGACGACGGCGGCACGGAGGAGACGCTGGTCAGTGCCGCGACGGTCGCGGTCGCCGAGACGCAGCCGCTGGTGCCGGAGATCACGCTTGGCGGCGGGGGGTTCACGGTCGACGAAGGCGAGACGATGGTGACCACGCTCACCATGCAGCAAATCGGGCAGCGCCGTTCCGATTCGGTCTGGTCGATTCCGCAGGGACCTGACGGCGGTGAAGACGCGGATGCGTTCACGCTGGAGCCGGACGGCGTTCTCTCGTTCCGCACGGCGAAGGACTACGAGTCGCCGGACGACGCGGATGGGGACGGCGAGTACGAGGTCACGGCGCAGTTCGGTACCAGGACTGCCAGCGCACGTGCGGATCTGGTGATTTCGCTCCGCAACGTGAACGAGGCACCGGTGGCTGATGCGGGTGCGGACATCGCCGGGGTGAGCCCGGGCGCCAGCGTGACGCTGGACGGGAGCGGCAGCAGCGATCCGGACAGGGACGACACGCTCACCTGGCGGTGGACGCAGACAGATTCGAGCGGCTACGCGGTGGTGCTTTCCGACGCGGCCGCGAAGCGTCCGACCTTCACGATACCGTCGGACATTGCCGCGGAAGCGGTGCTCGTTTTCACGTTACGGGTCACGGACGCCGGCGGGCTGTTTGCCGAGGACAGCGTGCGCGTGTCGGTCGTGCCGCCGCCGGCGGAGGCGCCCGCGGGGACGACGGAGGTCCTGTGGTCGGGGGACGTGACGGTGACGGATTACGGGGGTGCCTTCGGGGCCATCACTGCGGACAGCTTCACGAACGTCACCGTCGACGAACTCGATGTGGAGTGGATCTGGTACAGCGTCGGCGTACGGCGCCTCGATTTGATATTGTCCGAGGCGGCGACGGCTGCGGGCGAGCTGACGCTGCATCTGGGCGACGTCGCGCTGGCGTTTCCGCAAGGGAGTTCCGGGGAAACCATCATTCGCTGGCGGCCCATCCGTTTGTCCTGGAGGAATGGGCAGACGGTCGCGGTGCGCCTGACGCGAACGTCGCAGGCTCCCGAGCCCGTCAACACGTCCCCGACCGGCCTGCCGGCGATAGCGGGGACCCCGCGCGTGGGCGAGGCGCTGAGGGCGTCGGTGTCGGGAATCGCGGACGCGGACGGCCTGAGCGGCGCGGCCTTCCGCTACCAGTGGCTCTCGCACGACGGGACCGCGGACACGGCTATCCCGGGCGCAACCCAGGCCGTCTACACGCTCGCCGCTTCCGACGCAGGCAACACGATCAAGGTGCGTGTGAGCTTCACCGACGACCGCGGCACCGAGGAGACGCTCACCAGCGTGGCGACCGCTGCGGTGGAGGCCACGGTCCCCGATGCGCCTCGCAACCTGAGCATCGCCGCCCCCGACGGCAAGGAAGGCCTGCTGGAGGTGTCCTGGCAGGCGCCAGACAGCGACGGCGGCTCGGCGGTCGCCGGCTACAAGGTGCAGTGGCGGTCCGGCTCCGAGGACTACGACGGGACGGCGGCGTCCACCCGGCAGGCCGTGGTGACCGACCTCGCCGGTCTGACGCATACGATCACCGGGCTGACCAACGGCGTGGCGTACACGGTGCGGGTAATTGCGACCAATGGCGTGGGCGACGGCGCCGCGACGGCCGCTGTCACCGGCACGCCGCGCGACCGGGTTCGCCCGCAGCTTGCGGCGGCGGCGGTGGACGGCGACACGCTGACGTTGACCTGGAACGAAGCGCTGGACGAAGGCTCGACGCCGTGGTGGTACTCCTTCGACGTGTCGGTCCGGGGCGCCGCGCGAGGGATCACGGCAGTCTCCGTATCCGGCAGCACGGTGTCGCTGACGCTGGCCTCCGCGGTGGCGGCGGGCGACCCGGTCACGGTGCTCTACGTGGCCCCGTCGCCGGACGACCGCATCAAGGATGCGGCGGGCAACGAGGCTTTGTCGTTCTTGAGCGAGTCGGTGACGAACAACACCCCGGCGCCGGTCAACACGCCGCCAACCGGGCTGCCGATGATCTCCGGCCCGGCGCGGGTGGGCGAGACGCTGACCACGTCCGCGTCCGGGATCGCGGACGTGGACGGCCTGAGCGGCGCGACCTTCGCCTGGCAGTGGATCTCGAACGACGGAGCCGGGGACACGGATATCGCGGGCGCGACGCAGGCCGTCTACACGCTCGCCGTCGCCGACGCAGGCAAGACCATCAAGGTGCAGGTGACCTTCACCGACGACGGCGGCACGGAAGAGACGCTCACCAGCGCGGCCACGGCGGAGGTGGAGGCCGCGGTACCCGATGCGCCCCGCAACCTGACGCTCGCTGTCCCCAATAGGGCGGAAGGGGCGCTGCAGGTGTCCTGGGCTGCGCCTGCCGGCGGCGCGGCCGTGACCGACTACACGGTGCAATGGAAGTCCGGCTCCGAGGACTACGACGCGACGGACTCGTCGACCCGGCAGGCGACCGTGACCGATCCGGCCAACCTGAGGTACACGATCACCGGGCTGACCAACGGCGTGGCATACACGGTACGGGTCATCGCGGTGAACGATGCCGGCGACGGCACCGCGTCGGGGGAGACGACCGGCACACCGCTCTCGCTGGTGTCCCAGCTTCGCCATTTCATCGAGAACGATATCGTAGCGGTGCATGGAGCCGCCCACCCGTGGCTGCGTGCGGCTTGGCGCCATATGAACGGGCCCGGATTTCGATTGCGAGTTTTCGATTCCCTTGAAGGACCCGGCGTGCATAACGTCCCCGATGACGCCAACGGTTACGTGCTCTCCCCGTGCCGCGACGTCCCCTATTCACCGCTTCGTCGGTGCAGATCCACCGACATGGGCATACGCGACGCAGAAATTGATTCACCGCTTACGCTGGTACATGAGATGGCTCATATCTATACAGCGTCGAACGAACTGTCGTCAGACCCGATTCCTCTAGGCGTAGCCCATGTGTATTTCGAACAGATCGGTTTGCGAAGCGGTAATCGGCTCGTTTGCTCGGGGAGGGAAATTTACGCCGACATCTTGACGAAACTCGTACTGGGCGACGTCCGTACGTCGTATTGGGATGGGCATGGCTGCGGCGCCGCCGGTCAGACGCAGGAAGCCCTGAGCGTAGCGCGGAGCGCGCTCGGCGGCCAGATGCCGCAGTGGTTCGCCGCTACCTACCACGATGCTGACGGCGATCCGGATCTGGAGGCATTCTGGGCCGATGTCGGGCCTGAGTCATTTGCGCGACACGCGGTCACCTACCAGCTCCGCAATGCATTCGGCGGCTACTGCGAAAACCTGCCATCCGCAGCCCTCTGGAGCGGCGCGGTTACCAGGAACCCGTGGCGAGACGGCGGATGCGTGCCGGCGGCGCCCGGCGGCCTGACCGCCACCGCCGTCGGCAGCGGGAAACTGAACGTGGTCTGGGATCCGCCTGCGCATGACGGCGGTTCGCCGATCGAAGGTTACCAGGTCCAGTGGAAGTCCGGCTCCCAGGACTACGACTCGTCGGGGCGCGCGGCGACAATCGGACCCGAAGCTTGGCTGCACACGATCGACGGACTGACCAACGGCATCGAATACGCGGTTCGGATGGTCGCCTACAACCAGAACGGCGACGGTGCCGCGGCTGAGGCGGCGGGGACACCGGTCGCGGCGGAAACGATTGCGCCCGAGTTGTCGATGGCGACGGTGACCGGAGCCACGCTCGTGCTCACCTACGATGAGGCGCTGGACGAAGCCTCCCAACCGGGGGCGAGCGCGTTCGCGGTGCAGGCGGGCGTCGCTTCTCGCGAGGTCGCCCAGGTCGTGGTATCCGGCAACGCGGTGACGTTGACGCTGGCCTCGGCGGTGATCTCGAGTGACGAGGTCACGGTGCACTACGTCGTGCCGGAGGGGCCGGGGGCGAAACCGATCCGGGACGTGACAGGCAACAACGCGGCCCCACTGTTCGGCCGGACGGTGCGGAACGACACGATCGCCGAGGTGATCTCGATCGCGATCACCTCGGATCCCGGGCCGGACCGGACCTACACCGCCATGCTTGGCACCTGGGGCGAGCCGGAGGTCATCGAAGTGACGCTGACCTTCAGCGAACGCGTGACGGTTACCGGAGCTCCCGTACTTCCTCTGGACGCAGGCAAGCCGCCCGCCGACGCGGACAGTTTCTTGGGGGCGATTACGTTCCAGAGCCCCTACAGTCCTGCCGGGTACCACGGGGGTTCGGGCACGGCGACGTTGACGTTCCGCTACACCGCGAGCGAAGGCGACCACAAGCCCGACGGCGTGTCCGTCCCCGCCCGCCGCTGGTCGCCCCAACTGTACGGGGGAACGATCAAGGACGGCGCGAACAAGAACGCGGTGCTGACGCACTCGGGACTGGCGGCGCAACCCGGGCACAAGGTAGACGGCGTCAGACCCGCCCCCATAGCCGGCGGCGCGGTGGCGAACGGAACCACGCTGACGCTCACCTTTGACGAGCCATTGGCCGAGGACTCGGTGCCCACCCCCGGATACGGGTTTTCGGTGACTGGGCGAACCGTCACTGGCATCTGGGTGGACGGCGCCGTGGTAACGCTGGCGCTGAACGTGCCGGTCTCGCCCGGTGACGAAGTCTACGTTCGCTACACCGTACCGTATTACCGTTTTTCGGACGCCATCCGCGACGCGGTGGGGAATCTCGCCGGCAATTTCTACGACCACGCGGTCACGGTCCTCACCGACGATACGATGGCGCCGCGGGCGACCAGGGTCGACCTGCTCCGGGCCTCCGGACACAGCTCGACCTACGTCATCGGCGAGTCGTTCGACGTGGCGGTCACGTTCAACGAGAGCGTGACGGTCGATGCGACCAACGGCAGCCCGTCGCTTGGTCTCAACGTCGGGGACGTTGTGAAGCAGGCCGTCTATCACAGCGGTACGGGCACGGCGGTGCTGACGTTCCGCTACACGGTGGAGGAGAACGACGAAGACACGGACGGGGTGCGCGTCGAGCCGGGAGACATCGTCGCCAACGGCGGAACGATCAGGGACGGCTCCGGCAATGACGCGGTGCTCACGCTTCCGGAGCAGGGCACGACGCACCGTATCCTTGTGGACGGCGTCAGGCCGGCTCTGACCGCCACCAACGGTGTGACGGTGAGTAGCGCTGGCAATCTGCACCTGAACTGGAGCGAGTCGCTGCACTTTGGTTCGGTGCCTGAGGCGGGTGCCTTCACGATTGCCGGGGGCGCGGTGTCCCGGTCGGTAGCCGAGGTGTGGAAAATCGGAGATTCGCGACTGGAGTTGAACATCACGCCTCGGATCGAGCATGGCGAGACGGGCATCACGCTGGCCTACGAGGTTCCCACGGGACCGGATGCGAGCCCGGTCCGTGACTTGTACGGCAATACGGCGGCGGCGTTCAGCGGTCAGGCCGTAGCGGACATCGCACAGCCGCCCCAGGAGCCCCGGAATCTCGTGGTCGCCCCGGTCGTTGGCCGGGAAGGGGTGCTGCAGGTGTCTTGGGATGCCCCTCTCAGCGACGGCGGCTCTGCGATCACCGCATACAGTGTGTACTGGCGGATCGAATACTCAGGACCCTTGTCCGGGGCCACGGTGACCGATCTCGCGAACCTGACCTACACCATTACCGGATTGACCAATGGCGTCTCGTACCGGGTGAGAGTCAGAGCGATCAACGGCGTGGGCGGCGGCGCCTGGTCGTCCAGGATCGCCACGCCGGGCGACCGGGTCCGGCCGGAGCTGTCGGCGGCGGTCGTGGCCGGCGAGACGCTGACCTTGACCTGGAGCGAAGCGCTGGACGAGAGCTCGGAGCCGGCGGCGGATGCGTTCGCGGTGTCGGTCGCAGGAGTTGCCCGCGGAGTCACCGAAGTATCGGTCGCGGGGAGCACGGTGGCGCTGACGCTCGCTTCGGCGGTGGCGGCGGACGACGTGGTGACGGTGAGCTATACGGTTCCAGCGGCGCCCGACGCGCCGCGCATCGAGGACACGGCTGGCAACGACGCGGCGGCGTTCTCCGGCGCGGCGGTGACAAACAACACCTCTGACCCTGTGAACACGCCACCGACCGGGCTGCCGACCGTTTCCGGCACCGCGCGCGTCGGCGAGACGCTGACGGCTTCGGTGACGGAGATTGCGGACGCGGACGGCCTGGGCGGGGCGACGTTCACTTACCAGTGGATGAGATCCGACGGGACCACAGACACGGATATCGCGGATGCGACGCAGGTCAGCTACACACTGGTCGCCGCCGACCAAGGCAAGACCATCAAGGTGCGGGCCACCTTCATCGACGACGGCGGCACCGAGGAAGCGCTGACCAGTGCGGCGACGGCGGTGGTGCAGGATTCACTGACGCTGAGCGTGTCGGACGCACGTGCGACCGAGGGCGCCTTGGTGGAGTTCACGGTGTCGCTGTCGGCGGCGAGCAGTCAGCAGGTGACGGTCCAGTATGCGACTTCGGGCGGCACAGCGGAGAGCGGGACCGACTTCACGGCGGCGTCGGGGATGCTGACGTTCGCGGCGAACGAGACATCGAAGACGGTGAGCGTTGCGACGACGGCTGACGCGGCAGACGAGGACAACGAGACCTTCACGCTCACCTTGTCGAGTCCGACCAACGCGACGCTGGGCGACGCGACGGCGACAGGCACGATCAACGACGACGAACCGGAGGACACCGTTTCGCCGACCGTGTCGGTGCAATGCGTCGACCTGGAAGCGAATCCCTCGGTCCACAGGTGGGAGGTAACCACTCGCTGTCGTGGGAGTTACATTTTAGCGAGCGGGTCACGAATGCCGATGACACCAGCGCTCGCCCGTTTGAGATAGCCGGCCAGGATGACACCGACTTCAGTTGGTTGGCGATAGGGGGCCTCGCAGGTAGCCACCTGCACTATCGCTACTTCACGACGCCAGTGGTGTCGCTGGAAAATCGCGGTGCGGTCTCGGACGTCAATGGCGTCGTGATCACCGTTCCTGCCGGCGGGTGGCAAGACAGGTCCGGCAACCTCAATACCGCGTCCGCCAACTCGCTGTATTTCGCACACAACTGGAAGGTATCGGCCGCGGACGCGAGCGCCACGGAGGGCACCGACGGAACAATCGACTTCGAGGTGACGCTCAACGCGCGGGACGACTGCGAGACGGTGACGGTGGATTGGGTCACAGCGGACGGCACTGCGACCGCGGGCGAGGACTACACCGCGGCCAACGGGACGCTCACCTTCGGACCCGGGGAGACGAGCAAGACGGTAAGCGTCGTCATTCTCGACGACACGGTAGAAGACAGCGGGGAGACCTTGACGCTGCAGCTCAGCAACCCCTCGGGTGCGACACTTGCCGACGCCGAGGCGACCGGCACGATTTCCGACGAGGAATCGCCGTTTGTGTCGATGCCGCAGATCGACGGGGTACCGCAGGTCGGGAACACCTTGGAGGCGTCGTTCGCGGAACCGCCGAGTGGTGCTTTGGCATATCAGTGGCTGCGCGGATCGGAAGTGATCGCGGGAGCGACGGCGAGCACCTATGTCCCGACGGTGGCTGACGTGGGCGCACGGCTCTCGGTGCGGGTCGAGCGCGACGGTGAGACGCTGACGAGCGCGCCGACGGCGCCGGTGTGGTCGGCACCCGCCAATCCGCCGCTCGCGGACGGCGAGGAGGAGCTGCTGTCGGCGACGGTGACACTGGGTTCGCATCAGTTCCCCTATTGGGTCGCGGGGTACGGGCGGGTGCTGGGCGAGTCGTTCGGAGAGATGGACGTCACCTCGTTCGAGGACGGCGGTACGACTTACGTAGTGGATGCGTTCCTCGTGAATTCGAGAGGCGTGTTCGCGCTGGCGACGGGTTCGACGCTGCCCGACGCATCGGGCTTGGTGGCGTACTGGAACGGATACCGGATCTCGGGGCTGGAAGCGGTACAAGTGAAGCGCGGCACGTTGCCGATGCTGGCGGGCCGCACGCCACAGCCGAGTCCTGAATATTCGCGCTACGAGGACGGGGCGTCGGACGGCGTCCGGGTCGCGGTGTCGCTGCGCCGGGTGACGAACAACACCTCTGACTCTGTGAACACGCCACCGACCGGGCTGCCGGCGGTTTCCGGCACCGCGCGCGTGGGCGAGACGCTGACGGCGTCGGAGATCGGGATCGCGGACGCGGACGGCCTGAGCGGCGCGACGTACGCCTGGCAGTGGATCGCCAACGACGGGAGCGCGGATGCCGAGATCGCGGGAGCGACCGGCGCGACCTGCACGCTGACCGCGGCCGAGCTAGGCAAGACGGTCAAGGTACAGGTGACGTTCACCGATGACGGCGGCACGCAGGAGACACTGGTCAGCGCGGCCACGGGGCAGGTGTCGGCGGCGCTGATGGCGCGTTTCGAGAACGTCCCGGAGCGCCATGACGGCGCCACGGCTTTCGCCGTGCGGATCGCGTTCAGCGAGGCGGTGACGACCGGCGTCGCGGCGTTCGGCGATCACGCCGCCGAGGTCACGGACGGCTCGGTAACAGGGGCACGGCGCATCGACGGGCGCAGCGACCTGTGGGAGCTCAGCGTCGAACCCGCCTCGGATGCCGAGGTCACGCTCGCGCTGCCGGCGGACCGGGCCTGCGATGCGGCGGGCGCGCTCTGCACGGCGGATGGCGGGCGGCTGTCGAACCGGCCGCAGGCGACCATCGCCGGGCCGCTGCCGGCGATCTCGATCGCGGCCGGGGCGAGCGCGGTCGCGGAGGGCACGGCGGCGGCGTTCACGCTGAGCCGCAGCGGCGATACGGCGGCGGCGCTGACGGTCGCGGTGGTGGTGGCGGAAGACGGCGCGGCGCTCATGGGCGCGCCCCCCGCCAACGTGACCTTCGCGGCGGGCGCCGGCACCGCCGAGCTCGCGGTGGCCACGGATGACGACGAGACGGCCGAGTCCGCGAGCACGGTGACCGCGACGCTCGAGGGCGGCGACGGCTATGCGGTCGACGCGGACGCGGCCTCCGCGTCGGTGACGGTGGCGGACGACGATGCGGCGCCGGTCGTCACGACGGCAACGCCGATCGCTGCGCCGGAGAACGGCACGACAGTCGCGACGCTCGTGGCCACGGACACGGATACGCCGGCGGCGGACCTCGCGTGGTCCATCGCGGGGGGCGCGGACGCGGACAAGTTCACGCTGACGGCGGCGGGGGTGCTGGCGTTCAAGGCGGCTCCCGACTTCGAGGCGCCCGACGATGCCGGTGCGGACGGCGAGTACGAGGTGACGGTCGCCGTCACCGATGGCGCCAATCCGGTCGCGGCCGAGCTGACGGTGCGGCTCACCGATGTCGACGACGACGCGCCGGTGCTGACCGGCGCCTCGGTGGACGGTGCGACCGTGACACTGACCTTCGATGAGGCGCTGGACGAGAGCTCGGTGCCGCCCGCAGGCGCCTTCGCGGTCACCGTCGGGACGGCCTCGCGCGGAGTCTCCGGCGTGTCGGTGGACGGCAGCGCGACGCTCCTGACGTTGGCCTCCGCGGTGACGGCGGACGATACGGTCGCGGTGACCTACAGCGTGCCGGCGGAGGCATCGGCCCGCATCCGCGACCCGGCCGGCAATGCCGCGGCCGGGTTCTCCCGCCAGGCGGTGACGAATGCCACCCCCGTGGCCAACACGCTGCCGGCGGGCCGGCCGGCGATTGCGGGCACGCCGCTGGTGGGCGCGACGTTGACGGCCTCCGCGCACGGAATCGAAGACGCGGACGGGCTCGCCGGTGCGGTCTTCGCTTGGCAATGGATTGTCAATGACGGGAGCGGGGACGCGGACATCGCGGGCGCGACGGAGGCGAGCTACACGCTGACCGCCGCCGAGGCCGGCAAGACGGTCAAGGTGCGCGTCACCTTCACCGATGACGGGGGCACGGAGGAAACGCTGCTCAGCGCGGCGACGGCCACCGTCTCGGCGCCGCTGCCCGAGGTCTCGATCGCGGCGGCGGCCT
The DNA here is from genome assembly GCA_965198005.1 of Spirochaetia bacterium. Classification (GTDB taxonomy): domain Bacteria; phylum Spirochaetota; class Spirochaetia; order SZUA-6; family Bin103; genus Bin103. Next base: position 2,423,171 of record CBDAOI010000004.1, on the reverse strand, counting down.
CGCCGGTGACCGAGGGCAGTGCCGCGGTGTTCGTGCTGCGCCGCAGCGGCGCTACGACCTCGGCGCTCACCGTCACGGTCTCGGTGACCGAGGCCGGCGACGTGCTCGACGGCGCGGCGCCGTCATCGGTCACCTTCGCGGAAAACACCGCCGAGGCGCGGCTCAGGATCGCCACCGAGGACGACGCCGCGGCGGAGGCGGACGCGCGGGTGACGGCGACGGTAGCGGCCGGTGCCGGCTACCGGGTGGCTGCGGCTGCCGCGGCAGCCGGGGTGGACGTGTTCGACGACGAGCAGGCGCCGTCATCGGCGGCCGTGACGCTGTGGTCGGGCGAGCTGGAGGTGGGGACCTACGGCGGCTGGATCGGCGCCCTCGGCGACGCCGTGGACGACAACGGCTGGACCGAGGACGGGGTCGACTACGCGCTCGACTACGTCATCTACGTGCCGGGCGAGCTGCTGGTCGGCTTCACCCGAGCGCCGGAGGAGATCGACGGGCTGACCCTGCACTTCGGCGAGGTCGAGCTGGCCCTGGCGGGCGCAGGCAGCGGCACGACCTACGCCTGGAGCGTCGAGCTCGACTGGGAGCCGGGCATGACCGTTGCGGTGCGTCTGAATCGCCGGGGCGCGGCGCCGGCCCCCGGCCCGGGCGTGTCGGTGGCGGACGCCGCGGTACGTGAAGCCGCGGGCGCGGCGCTCCGCTTCCGGGTGACGCTGGAGCAGCCGCAGGCCACCGCGGTCTCGGTGCGCTATGCGAGCGCCGACGGGACGGCGGTGGCGGGCGCGGATTACGTGGCCGTGCGGGGCGCGCTGCGCTTCGCGCCGGGCGAGACCGCCAAGACGGTCGCGGTGGCGGTGCTCGACGACGCCCATGAGGAGGGCGCCGAGACGCTGACGTTGACGCTGTCGCGTCCGTTCGGCGCACGGCTGTCCGACGCGGAGGCAACCGGGACCATCGACGAACGCCGATCCGCTGCCGCGAGCGTGGCTGGCGCGCTTCGGGCGCACCGTGGCGGAACAGGTGCTGAACGCGGTCGAGGAGCGGCTGCGGGCGTCGCAGTCGGCGGGGGCTCAGGTGACGCTCGCGGGGCACCGGGTCCCGCATGCCGCACCCGCGGCTGCCCCGGCGGGGATCGATGGTGCGGTAGCGGCGCTCGGCGGCCATGCGTCGCCGGCCGCAGGTTTGGCGGAACTGGCCGCGTGGGTACGTGGCGAGCAGGACACCACCGGGGCGCGGATCCTGCCCGCGCGCGAGCTGCTGAGCGAAAGCGCGTTCCAGGTCGGGGTGCCGGCGGCGGACGGCGGCACCCTCACGCTGTGGGGCGGCGGCGCGTTCTCACGCTTCGGCGGTCGCGACGGTGCCGTGGAGCTGGACGGCGACGTGTGGGCCGGGCTGCTGGGCGCCGACTACGCGCATGGCGGCTGGCTGGCGGGGCTGGCGCTGGCCTACCACGAGAGCGGCGGCGGCAGCTACCGGTCGCCGGCGGCGGACGGCGCGCTGCACTCGTGGCTGGTGGGCGGCTACCCCTACGTCGGCTACGCCGCGGGGCCGCTGGCGCTGTGGGGCGCCGCCGGCTACGGCCAGGGCGTGCTGACGCTGACCGCGCCCGGCGACGAGCCGCTGGAGAGCGGTATCCGGCTGCTGCTGGGCGCAGGCGGCGCCCGTGGCGAGCTGCTGGCGCCCGACTCCGCGGGCGGCGCCGGACTGGCGGTGAACCTGGACGCGCTGGTGCTGCGCACCAGCCTGGAGGCAACGCGCGGCCTGGCGGCGGCGGCGGCGGACGTGAGCCGGCTGCGGCTGGGCCTGGAAGGCAGCTACGCGCTGGCCTTGGGCGCCGGCGGACGGCTCACGCCCACCGTGGAATTGGCCGTGCGCCACGACGGCGGGCACGCGGAGACCGGCTTCGGCCTCGACGTCAGCGGCAGCCTGCGCTGGGCCGCCCCGGCGCTTGGGCTGGCCGCGCAGGTCAGCGGTCATGGGCTGCTGGTGCACGAGGCCGGCTTCCCCGACTGGGGCGTGGCCGGCTCGCTCAGCTACGACCCCGACCCCGCCTCCGACCTCGGCCTGTCGCTGGCCCTCGCCCCCGCCTGGGGCGGGACCGCGACCAGCGGCGCGCACGCGCTCCACAGCCGGCCCACCATGGCCGGCCTGACCGCGGACGCCGCCCGCGCCGACCCCGGCGCCCGGCTGACCGCCGAGGCCGCCTACGGCCTGCCGCTGTTCGGCGCCGCGGGCGTCGGCACCCCCTACCTCGGGCTGGGTCTGGCCGACGGCAGCCGCGACTATCGCCTCGGCTACCGCTTCACCATCACCACCGCCCCAGGCCGCGGCCTCACCCTCAGCCTCGAGGGCACCCGCCACGAGACCACGCTTGGCGCCGACCCGCAGCACACCGTCACCCTGCAAGGCACCCGAAGCTGGTGACAATGACAAGCGGCCGGCGGTGGTGACGATGAGGGGCGGCTACGAGACCAGCGCGGACGGGGCGTTCGAGCTGGATTTCCGGGGACCGGTGCCCGACGCGCAGCCGGTGCGATGCCCGGAGGTGATGACCGGGCATGCGTTCCAGGTGCTGGTCGGCGACCACGAGATCCGGGAGATGATGGACGGCGATTCCCTGGCGCCCGGCGTCGTGGTACCCGAGGCACCGGCGGGATCCGTGGTGCTGTTTTCCGAGGCGTTGACCCACGGCACCGCGCCCTGGAACGGAGCGCACCAGCGCCGCACTCTGCTCTACAAGTACTGCCAGTCGCACCTCGCCTGGTCGGCGCGCCGCGTGCAGGCGCCCGCCTCGGTGCCGCTCACCCCGCGCCAGCAGCTTCTCTTTCAAGAGCCGGCCAACCCCGGCACTTGGACCACCTCGCTGTTTGCCGAGACCGCGGCCAACCCGGCTTGATGCAATTCCTCGACCTGTACGCGGGCCGCGCCTTCCGCATGGGCAAGGGCAGCAACTGGCGCATCGCGCACCCGGAGATGGGTGCCCGCCGGCTCACCCTCAACCACGGCCTGCACGAGCCGGGCCAGGAGTTCACCCAGCACCTGCACGACGAATCGGAAGACATGATCGTCGTGCTGGAGGGCGGCGGCTCCGTCCGCCAGGGAGATGTCTACACGCCAATCGAGGCCGGCGAGGGGATCTTCGTGCCGGTGGGGGAAGTGCACGGCACGGTCAACGACTCCGGCGCTCCGGCGCGTTTGATCAGCTTTCAGTCACCGCCCGACCCGGCCCTGTACGCCGGCAAGCGCGAACATGCCGCCGGCGCCTCCCCGCTGCCACCCGCCGGCTACCGCAGCGAGTGTCCAGCCAGCGGCTGAGATCCACGCCGGCGACTTCTGCGCCAAGGGCCCCCGCGATCGGGGTCACGGAGAGACTCATACCGGCCACGCTGACCGCAGGCGCGCCACCGTCACCCGTCGCGCCACGGCGCTACCGCCGGCAGCCACCAGCCGCACGGCTGATTCCCACTCCGGCAGGATGATGCCCGCGGCGATGGTCAACGCGCCGTCATCCGCGTACAGCTCCAGCGAGGCACGATCCACCAGAATCCGCCACCTGAAGGGGCCTTCCGGAGCCGGCAGCGGCACCGTGTAGCCGCCGCAGCACAGCGCGTCCAGGCGCCGGTCTTAGAACACCGGCACGCCGCGCACCACCACGCCCACGCAATCGGCGGTGCCCAGATCCAGCTCCGCCTCGACGTCCAGCAGCTCGCCGCTCACCTCGGCCTCGAGCGGCCGCGCCGGCGTGATCTCCGTGTCCGCGATCTCCCAGCGCTCCACCCGCAGGCTCTCCAGCTCGCGTACCAGGGCAGCAGTCAACACCATTTGGTCGCCGCGTCGCTGCAGCCCCAGGCTGTGCGGAATGGTCATGCACTGGCCGAACGGCATCCCCGGCATCTGCCGGCGCAGCCAGGCGATCTGCAGCAGCCGGCCATTCTCGGGCGGCACGTCGCTCCAGGTCTGGGCGGCGGCTGGCTGGCGGGGCTGGCGCTGGCCTACCACGAGAGCGGCGGCGGCAGCTACCGGTCGCTGGCGGCGGACGGCGCGCTGCGCTCGTGGCTGGTGGGCGGCTATCCCTACGTCGGCTACGCCGCGGGGCCGCTGGCGCTGTGGGGCGCCGCCGGCTACGGCCAGGGCGTGCTGACGCTGACCGCGCCCGGCGACGAGCCGCTGGAGAGCGGAATCCGGGTATCCGGCTGCTGCTGGGCGCGGGCGGCGCGCGTGGCGAGGTGCTGGCGCCCGACTCCGCGGGCGGCGCCGGGCCGGCGCTGAACCTGGACGCGCTGGTGCTACGCACCAGCCTGAAGGCAACGCCCGGCCTGGCGGCGGCGGCGGCGGACGTGAGCCGGCTGCGGCTGGGCCTGGAAGGCAGCTACGCGCTGGCCGTGGGCGCCGGCGGACGGCTCACGCCCACCGCGGAATTGGCCGTGCGCCACGACGGCGGGCACCGGCCTCGGCCTGGACCTCAGCGGCAGCCTGCGCTGGACCGCCCCGGCGCTTGGGCTCGCCGCGCAGGTCAGCGGTCATGGGCTGCTGGTGCACAAGGCCGTCTTCCCCGACTGGGGCGTGGCCGGCTCGCTCAGCTACGATCCCGACCCCGCCTCCGACCTCGGCCTGTCGCTGGCCCTCGCCCCCGCCTGGGGCGGGACCGCGACCAGCGGCGCGCACGCGCTCCACAGCCGGCCCACCATGGCCGGCCTGACCGCGGACGCCGCCCGCGCCGATCCCGGCGCCCGGCTGACCGCCGAGGCCGCCTACGGCCTGCCGCTGTTCGGCGCCGCGGGGGTCGGCACCCCCTACCTCGGGCTGGGTCTGGCCGACGGCAGCCGCGACTACCGCCTCGGCTACCGCCTCACCATCACCACCGCCCCGAGGCCGCGGCCTCACCCTCAGCCTCGAGGGCACCCGCCACGAGACCACGCTTGGCGCCGACCCGCAGCACACCATCTCCCTGCAAGGCACCCGAAGCTGGTGACCAGCGACAGGCTCGTTGCCCTGCCCTCCGTCGCCGGGGCTCAAGCTGCGCCGCATCGCCGCGCTGGCGGAGATGTACGGAATCACCGTGGCCCCCGCACAACCCCAAGGGTCCGGTGGCCACGACCGCCCGCCTGCACGTGTGCGCGACCATCCCCAACTTCCTGATCCTTGCGCAGGCTGAAGATGTACGGGAGCTCGGGTCGGTCGGCGGTGTCGAGCAACGAATCGATGATCGGCTGCGTCTTGTAGCGGACCAGCACTTCGAGGATCGCGAGGGCGCGGCCGGAGAGGTCCGTGTCATCCTGCCCAGACGGTTGAGAGGCGCGCTGTGACGTCCTTGCGGGCACTTTGGTCTGCTCCCGAACCCCCCGGAATACCTTCCTGCCTGCGCGAGCAGCGCGGCGTGGTGCGGGTCGAGTTCGCCCGCATGCAGCAGGTGCCGGTGGACCAGGTGATGCGCCTGCTGACCGAAAGCCAGGGCAGCATCCGCCTCGATCCGCAACGCCCCAACGACCTCCTGATCGACACCGGCACCATCGTCCTGCGCGAAAATCGGAGTTCCTCAGCGACCGGCTGGGGTCTCTGCTCTGGCCCGCGCCGCGGTCGACTCAGAAGCGGAAGCGGAGCCCCGCCTCGACGTTGTGGATCAGTGCCGTCAACAGAATTGTTTTGTCCTTGCTGAATTCGCCCTCGAACGTGCCGGTCAACCGGTAGCCTAGGAAGCAGGTCATCTGCTCGGTGACCGCGTAACCGATACCGGCGGCCCCCTTGAATGCGACCGCCCACAGCGCATCGCCCACTACGACCGAGATTGGAGGGAGATCCGGTACCGTCAGTTTCACGGAGACGTTCGAAATCCCCCCGCCGATGCCGATGTAGGGGGTGATCGGCGTGCCAGTGTCAATGTCGTAGTAGACGCTTGCCGCCAACTCCAGGGAGCTGACCGAACCGTCGATGTCGGCCTCGTTGATTCGGTCGTTCACGGTTTTCAGATCCTCTTCGGATGCGCCGACAAGTTTCTTGAATCTGATGGACGGAATGGACGCGCGGTGGTAGCCGACCGAGATCCCCGGCCGGAACCCACTGATCGCGTAGCCGACCTCAATCTGGCCCCCGAAGAAACCGAAGTCGCTCTGAATGGCGAACGTGCTCGTCTTCGAATGATCGGAAATATCTCTCTCCGCGGGGAGCGCCACGCCGTAGCTGGCGCCGAGATAGAATCCGCCGGTGTCGCCGTGGGTCTGGGCCGTCAGGAGGCCGAGCGGGGCCAGCAACAGAGTAGCGCAGAGCGCAATGGATAGCTTTCGAGTCGTGATCATGACGCATGAGCGTAATCCATACAGGTGGCTGTGTCAACGGATGCTCATTGAATGGCATGAGAGTCATTCATTGCCCACCGAGCGCGCTTTTCGGATTCCATTGCCGGCGCTCTCGTTGTCGCCGAGCGACAGTCCCAGCATGAGGCCCTTCTGCGGCTAGTGGTCGTAGTCTCTGCCGATCTGGCGCTTGAACATGAGGATGTACTGGGAGGAGGACATGTACGACGTGTCGAACGACATCGCTTCCCAGCCCCACTGGCCGAGGACGGTCATGTACAGCAGGATGCGGCCGCCCCAGTCGGTGTTGGCCCAGTCGACGTGCGACCTCAAGTGCGTGATCTCGGCTTGAACCATGTCGTCTTCCGCTTGCGACGTGAGGTAGTTGCCAAAGAAGATATTCTCCGACTCGGGTTCGATTGCCAGGATCAGGTACTCCCAGCGTTGATCCGGGGGAGGCTTGAAGATACTCGCGGCGGCGCTGGCCGGCTGGTCGTCGGCGCCGGCCGGCAGCGCGATTCCGGCCAGCATCACGGCCAGCATCAGCACCAGCGGGACGGTGCAGATCGGTTTCTTGTTCAAATGGTCCAATGCATTCTCCCTCATGTAGTGATGGTTTCCGCTCGTGCCGGCAGAGCGAGACGAGCGGCACCCGGAGCGGACGACTCACCTTCATTGTCGGCGCGCGGCCCGCGGCGGCGTGTTAGGGATCAGTACCGGCCGGTGTTCGCCAACGGCCGCGAGAGCGCGATCTGCTGGGGCCACGCCGCCGCCGGCGACCTTCGGCACCTTCGGCACGCGCGCCAGCCGGGCCGGCGCCGAACCCCTTGGCTCAAGTCGGCGCCGCCGCAACGGGTGCCGTCAGGCACCGGCGCCAGCGCCATCCAAGCGCGCCGTCAGTCGGTCGAGACCGTCCCTTGCAGGCCGCTCCCCAGCGGCGCGTATCGTCGCCAGATCTCCCGCGTCAGCATCGAGCGCGCCATGTGCCGCCGCCGGAGCGCCCTCGAGCCACCCGCCGCCGCGGGTTGAAGCGCCAGCGCGCGTGGCCTGTTGTACATTGACATGAGCGACGTGACGAATCGTGGTGTACAGGGCGCCGCCGAGGGGGTAGGATGGCCGGCGTGGCGGTAGCCTTCGATACGCTCAAGGCGGCGACTCGGCTGCAGGAAGAAGCGGGCTTCGACGAGACCAAGGCGCGCGTGCTGGTCTCGACCTTTGCCGAGGGCATGGTCGAGAACCTCGCCACCAAGGACGACATCGCCGGCATCCGCCGCGAGCTCGCAACCCTTGCGACCAAGGAAGAGCTCGCAACCCTGCGCCGCGAGCTCGCAACCCTTGCGACCAAGGAAGAGCTCGCAACCCTGCGCGGCGATATGAATGAGATGGGTGCCAGCCTGCGGGGCGAGATGCATGAGATGGCGGCCAGCCTGCGCGGCGATATGAATGAGATGGCGGCCAGCCTGCGCGGCGAGATCAGCAAGGTCCAGGAGCGGCTGACCATCCGTCTGGGAGCCGCTATCGCTGCTGCCGTGGCGATCCTGGTTGCCGTAGATAAGCTGTTGTAAGCAAGCACGCACTGCCCAGGTGACGATCAGCTAGTGTCCTGTCTCAGAAATCCGTTCGCAGTAAATCTTGAGTGATTCGAGGATATGGTCGGCGCTCTTGGTCCAGATGAACGGCTTTGAGTTCTCGTTGTGGACCCTCAGGTACTCCTCTATCGCCTGTTCCAGCTCCGTGGTGCTGCGGTGCGTGCCGCGCCGGATCTGCCGTTCGGTGATCGCCGCGAACCACCGTTCGACCTGGTTGATCCACGATGCGCTCGTGGGTGTGAAGTGCAGGTGGAAGCGCGGCTGGCCAACCAGCCAATCGTGAATCATCGCCGTCTTGTGAGTGCCGTAGTTGTCCAGCACCAGATGAATGTCGAGATCCTCCGGGACGGCTTTGGCGATGTCGTCGAGGAACCTGCGGAACTCCACCGCCCGGTGGCGCGGGAAGCATCTGCCGAGCACCTCACCGGTGGCTACGTCCAGGGCCGCAAACAACGATGTGGTTCCGTGCCGGCGGTAGTCGTGGGTGCGCCGCTCCGGGAGCCCTGGACGCATCGGCAGCACCGGCTGGCTGCGCTCCAACGCTTGAATCTGCGGCTTCTCGTCGACGCACAACACCACCGCACGCTCGGGCGGATGCAGGTACAGACCCACGATGTCGCGTACCTTCTCGCTGAACAGCGGATCGCGCGACAGCTTGAAGGTCTCGCAGCGATGCGGCTTCAGACCGAACGCACGCCAGATGCGGCTTATCGTCGCCGCGCTCAGCCCACACGCCTTGGCCATCGAGCGCGTGCTCCAATGCGTAGCACCTGCCGGGATCGTCTCCAAGGTTTGCACCACCACCCGCTCCACGTCGTCGTCCCCAATCGTGCGCGGCGCTCCCGGTCGCGGCTCGTCCAGTAAGCCATCGCAACCGTCGCGCAGAAAACGTCGCCGCCACTTGCCGACGGTACCGCGGGTCGTGCCCAGCCTCCAGCGCCCGCAGCACCACCGCCCCCACCTCCGGCAGCAACCGCCCGCGCAGCACCACCATCCCGTCTTCGTCCACCCGCAGGCTCAACCCGCGCCGCGCCAAGCGTACCTGCGCGCCATCGTCGCCGGCCGCCGCTTGCTCCCGGTCCACCCGCCGCCAGCCGCGCACCAGCCGCTCCACCTGCTCGGCGGTCGCGCCGCACGCCACCGCCAGCAGCCGCGCCTCGGTGCGCGGGGTCGCCACCCGAGAAAGCGCCCGTACCTTCGAATAGGACAGCACGCCGCAGGCCATGGCGGCGCTCACGTGGTTGAGGTCGGCCAGGGCGGCGGCCACGCGCAGCTTCTCGCGCGCGGCGCCGAGGTCGAGGCCGGTGCGCCAGTTGAGCCAGTGGGCGCACGAGCGGAAGCCTTCCCAGCCGTGGCGGCGGTCGAACTCGAGCAGCTATGCCGATATCGGCATAGCTACGCGAGTTCGATCCCGAGCTTCGTACGGGACCGGCAATCTGGCTGCGTTGCATGATCGAACGAACCTTGGAGTCTCCCCTGATTCCCGACGATGTAACGCCGACCATTTACCTGCCCGCCGTAAGCCGGCAGGTACTCGGCGCCGCGGACACCTGTCCCGACCACCTGAAACCGCTGGTCGAACTCCAGTACCGCGGCGTCTGCTGGACACAGAAGAGCGGGCGAGACTGGACGGTGGAGGCGTTTCTGGTGTCCAACGACGGCGGTCTCGGACTGGATGTCGCTCGCGACGCGGATACGCGACGGTCGATGCTGCGTGCACTGACGGAGTTGGCGACGACACCGGTGCGCGCACTCAGGGGGCGGCGCATCGAAGCCGAGGACTTCGACCGGCTGTTTTCCTCGGATCCGGACCGGGACCTCCTGGTATGGCTGAACGATGCTGCGGGCGTGAGGGACGGATGGGAAGCCGCACGCTGGAGTGCGTTCCGGTCGCGGTGCAAGGCCGTTCTCGGTTTCGATCCGGAGAAGGACGGGGAGCTCGCCGCGGCGGAGCGGCTCGGCCGTCGCGAAGGGGCATGGGTGTCGATCTGGAACCGCTTCGTAGAGTCGCCGGCGTTGTATGGGGGCATCTCGGAACTGCTGCGCCGCGCAAAGCCGGACGAGCTGTTCGTGGAGCGATCTTCCTGGCCCCAGGACAACAAGACGGATGAAGACGAGTTACGGCGGGCTCTCCTCGAACTTGAAGGCCAGCCGCCTCCGGCTGCGCGCGCGCGGGTAATCGAACTCGAGCACCGGCACGCAGAGCGGCGCGACTGGGTGTGGGCGAAGCTCCACGAGGCGCCGCTGGCCCACGCCATTGCCCACTTGGCGGTGATCGCGGAGCGAGCGTCGAAGGAACTCGGTGGCAGGAACGCGGCGGAGATGGCCCGGTCATACGCGGCCGGCGCCTGGGAAATCGATGCCGCGGCCCTGTCCAGCATGGCCGCGGTGAAGACAACGGCCGACACGCGTGCGGTGAGCCGCGCCCTGGATGCGATCTACCGGCCCTGGTTGGAGGCTGCGGCCATTCATCTGCAGTCGCTGGAGGCAACCGATTCGGGCGCCATCCGTGACGGTGAGGCGTCGTACGATTACGATACGAACGTCGAGTCGGGGACCGTCATGCTGTTCGCCGACGGTCTCCGCTTCGATCTTGCCCAGCGCCTGATCGAGCGGTTGCGCACACGCGGGCTCTCGGTGACGGCGACCACTCGGTGGTCGGGACTCCCCACGGTGACGGCAACTGCGAAGCCGGCTGTTTCGCCAGTAAGAGCCGGGATCACCGGCGTATCGCCGGGCGACGATTTCCGGCCCGTGACGGCGGCTGACCGGCGCCCGCTCACCCCCGACCGATTCCGTAGGCTCCTGGCCGAAGCCGGCTTCGCATACCTTGGCGCGACGGACACGGGAGACCCGGCCGGGCGCGCGTGGACCGAAAGCGGACAGATCGACCGCCTCGGACACTCGCTGAAGGGTGCCCTCGCTGCCGCGATCGACAGTCAGATCGAGTTGCTCGTCGAACGCGTCGAATCGCTCTGCGCCGCCGGCTGGCGTGAGGTGCGGGTGGTAACCGATCACGGCTGGCTGTGGCTCCCGGGCGGGCTGCCGAAGGTCGATCTTCCCAAGTACCTCACCAGGAGCCGTTGGGCGCGGTGCGCGGCCATCGCCGGCGAATCCACGGTGGAGACGCCGGTCGTCAGTTGGCACTGGAACGCCCAGGCGCAGGTCGCGGTCGCACGCGGTATCGCCTGCTTCGGTGCCGGCCACGAATACGCTCACGGCGGGGTGAGCCTGCAGGAGAGCCTGATCCCGAGCGTTCGGGTCACTGCCGCCAGGCGTTCTCCCGTGACCCACCCGAAAATCACGGACGTCGTCTGGGTTGGATTGCGTTGCCGCGTGCGGGTCGATGGTGCGGAGGGGCAGCTACACGTTGATCTGCGCGGGCGAGTGGGCGACGCGACGAGCAGCGTCAGCACGTCGCGGCCGGTCGACGACGCCGGAGCGGCCAGCCTGCTGGTGGCTGACGACGACCTTGAAGGCGCATCAGCCGTCGTCGTCGTTCTGGACGCTGAGGGCCGGGTCATCGCCAAGCAATCGACGATCATCGGAGGTGAGGAGTGAGTCTGCAACTGGATGACTTGGACCAGCGAGCGGCCACTGCGTTCGACGGCTATCTGGTCCGCAAGGACCTGGTTCGCAAGTACAGCCGCCAATACCCGGTTCCCACCTACGTCGTCGAGTTTCTGCTCGGACGTTACTGCGCCACGACCGACGAGCAGGAGATCGAGGACGGGCTGGCGATCGTCGAACGGCAACTCGCCGATCGAGCCGTCCGCACCGGCGAGGAAGAGCTGTTCAAGGCGCGGGCCAGGGATCGAGGCTCCATCAAGCTGATCGACATCGTCAAGGCGAGGCTCGACGCCAAGACCGATTCGCTGATCGCCGAACTCCCCAGCCTAGGGTTGCGGGACGTCCGTATCGACGACTACCTGGTGAAAAAGCACGAGCGTATGTTGACCGATGGCTTTTACGCCGAGGTCACGCTCAGCTATGACGCCGTCATCGCTCAAGAAAAGAACGGGCGCCCGTTCGCCATAGAAGGGCTCCGCGCCATTCAGCTCTCGAAGGCCGACGTGTTGGGTACGCTGCTGCGGGGGCGCAATGAATTTACCTGCGCAGAGTGGAAGCGGCTTCTGCTGCGCAGCATCGGACTGGAGCCGGCGGCGCTCTCCGAGCGTGCGCAGATGATCGCGCTGATCCGCATGGCGCCGTTCGTCGAGCGCAACTACAACCTGGTCGAACTGGGGCCACGAGGCACCGGCAAGAGCCACCTGTTTCAACAGATTTCCCCCTACGCCCACCTGATCTCCGGCGGCAGGGCAACCGTGGCGAAGATGTTCGTCAACAACGCCAACGGTCAGCGCGGCCTCGTGTGCCAGTACGACGTGGTGTGTTTCGATGAGATCTCCGGCGTCTCCTTCGACCAGAAGGACGGCGTGAACATCCTCAAGGGCTATATGGAGTCCGGTGAGTTCTCGCGCGGCAAGGAGAGCATCCGCGCCGACGGCGGCATCGCCATGGTGGGCAACCTCGACGTGGAGGTAGAGCACCAGCAGCGTGTTGGACACCTGTTCAGCCCATTGTCTGCAGATATGCGCGACGACACCGCGTTCATGGATCGGATCCACGCTTACGTCCCAGGCTGGGAGTTTCCGAAGCTCAATCCGAACGAGCACTTCACCGGCCACTTCGGCTTGGTCAGCGATTTTCTGGCGGAGTGCTGGAGCCGACTGCGTATCGGCTCCCGGTTGCAGACGCTCCAGGGCAGGGTCAACTACGGCGGCGCTCTCAGCGGACGGGATATCACGGCGGTCAACAAGACGGTAAGCGGCCTGCTCAAGCTGCTCTACCCGGACCCCAAGATGGAAATTCCGGACGAGGACTTGGAGGAGCTGGTGCGCGTTGCTCTCGAAGTCCGCCGCCGGGTCAAGGAACAGCAGAAACGGGTATTCAAGAGCGAGTTCCGCAATACTCACTTCAGCTACGCCATGGGCGAAGACGGTATCGAGAAGTTCGTCGCCACGCCCGAGTTGCGCAGCGATGACGCCATCGATCCGGATCCGTTGCCACCGGGTCAGGTTTGGGGCATCGGCCCCGGCGGCCCCGAGACCGGTCCCTCGCTCTACCGCATCGAAGCTACGGCGGGCCCCGGCAGCGGCGTCAAGATTCTCAATGCGCCCGTGCCGCCGACGTTCCGCGAGAGCACCAGGTACGCGGAACAGAACCTCTACACGCGGGTGCGGGAGCTGGTGGGCGATCGCGAGCCGCGCTCCCGGGAGTTCTCGGTACAACTGCGGGCCATGGACAACGACCGTGCAGGGGAGTCACTGGGCCTTCCGGTACTCCTTGCCCTCTGCGGAGCCCTCCTCGAGAAAAGCCTGAAGGGGGGCTTGATCGTGGTCGGAGCACTGAACCTCGGCGGATCGGTGGAGCAACTGGCAAACGCCGTCGGCATCGTGGAAGCCGCGGTCGAGAAGAGCGCGGATACCGTGCTGATCCCGGTATCGGCTCGCAAGCAGCTCTTCGAGCTGTCAGACGAAATGGCAACGAGGGTCAACGTGCAGTTCTACTCGGACACGCCGGACGCTCTGTTGAAGGCGTTGCTGGAGTAAACATGGTCACGCAAGTCGCCGCACCCAGTTGCGCCAACAGCTCGGCGACGCGCAGGGTTCACCGCCGAAGAGCACAATAGCCGAGCAGCCCGATGCCTGCGGCGTTTCCTACGAGTTGGCAGGATCGGCTATCATGCTACCCCGGCATGCTGACCACCGATCAACTGCTCACCTTGCTCGCGGATCATGAGTCCGATGCAGTGGAGTTCACTACCTCCAAGCGCAATACGGACAAGTTCTGCGAAGCAATCTGCGCTTTCGCCAACGACTTTCCCAATCGCCGTCGACCGGGGTACCTGCTCGTCGGAGTCAACGACGACGGCACCGCCAGCGGACTGACGGTCACCGATCCGCTCCTGCGCAGTCTCGGTGAGCTGCGATCCAACGTGAACCTTGAGCCGCTCCCGGCCATCACCGTACAGAAACACACGCTGCCGGGCGGCGAGATCGCCGTGGTCGAGGTCCAATTCTACTGGTACCAGGACCGCATCGATATCCAGAATCCGGGCGGCTTGTATGGGATGGCATCGCCCGAGAACTTTCCGCGTCAGACCGACTACCGCAACCCCGTGATCGCCGAGGCCATGGCGACGCTGGGCTACGTCAACCACTTCGGGCGCGGCGTCATCCGCGCACAGGAAGCACTGCGCAGGAACGGCAATCTCCCTGCAGAATTCACGTTCGATCCCTCCCACGTGTTGGCTACGATACGGAGGAAACCGTGACCACGATAGCGTTCTTCAACAACAAGGGAGGGGTAGGCAAGACCACGCTGGGGTACCACCTCTCGTGGATGTACGCGGAGCTCGGCGTATCGGTGGTTGCCGCCGATCTCGACCCCCAAGCGAAGCTGACCACGATGTTCCTCAGCGAAGATCGGCTGGAAGAGCTGTGGCCCGACGGCGACCATCCGCACAGCATCCTCGGCTCGGTCTCACCGATCCTGCGCGGTCTTGGTGATATTTCTCCGCCACACGTCGAGGAAGTGAATGACAACCTCGGCCTGATCGTCGGCGATCTCGGGCTGTCTCGGTTCGAGGCGAGACTCTCCTCCGCTTGGCCCGATTGTCTGGGCGGCGACGAAGCGGCGTTTCGGATCGACCGACATCATACCCGCCGGCTATATCGTGATGCAGCATGCCGTCCGCGCGGGGCGTCCGGTCCAAGCCTACCAGAAGTGGATGCGCAGGATTCCCGAAGTCTATCGTGCGGAAGCCCTCGATGACGTGAGTTCAAGCGCCGCGTCGGCCGCGTCGACTGATGACGACGTGAACTGCCTGGCCACGCTGAAGCACTACCGCAGCCTGATGCTGATGGCGCAGGAAGCACGCAAGCCGATGTTCCACCTGAGAGCGGCGGACGGTGCCCTTGGCGGACACATTCACGCAGTGCAGGACTGCTACGACGATTTCAAGGGCCTCGCGATCGCGATCGCCGCCAGGTGCGGCGTGTCGCTGTAAGTGAGCCTCAGCGCCGCTACGGTACCGCGGGATGCTCGGCTCGTCTTGAGACCGCGACCGCCAGTTCGTCGCCGGTCATGGGCACAGGATGGAGGTGAACGGCTGCACCGCCTGTACCGCCTCGGCCTTCGGCAAGGTACCGTTGACCCTCTTCCGCTGCGCATCTCCCAGGGTTGACGGTGGCGAGACAGCCGCGAACCGGATCAAGCCGGAGCCAAGAAACTCCATCGCCAGAATCCCGTTACCGACCGTGTCGCCGTCAGCGCCCGCGAGCACCCACTCGGCATGCGCGAGTCCATCGGGACTGACACCGATCTGTGGACACGGGAGCCATCGCTCGCTCAAGAGGAAGCGAGCCAACTCTCGCAGTGAGTCTTCCTTCATCCGTGGCTCGTCCGGGTCGTCGGCGGCAAGTTGTCGAAGATAGCGGAGACGTTCTACGACCGGGACCAGATCGTGCTCACGCAATAGCGCGTCGACGTGCTCGGGATCGGTTGTAGCGCGCAGTTGGCTGACCCAGGAGAGCTGGACCGCGACGGTGGCGCGATGCCCGTCAATGACGCACTCCTTCGCCGGTGCGTCACGGGGCAGCTCCGCATCGTAGTGGACCTCGGTCGCCAGCACGTCATCCTTGAACTGCGTTTCGTTGGCAAGAAGCGCTAGCTTCAGAGGATCGGGCCGGTCGAAAGCGTCGAACGGGAGATTGATGCGGTCGACCATGCGGCCCTGCGTGTGGCGCAATCTGTGGGCCATGCGAACCAACGTCTGATAGGTCTCCTCCACGTGCGATTCGGGACCGTCCGAAGCGCGATCAACATTGATGAAGAGGACGATTCGGTCGGTGATCTCGAAGCCTGACTCGCGGCGCAGGTTGTTGATCACGTGCACCGCCTCGCGCACCATGCCCTCGGCGCGCAGCTCGGGGGTCAGTTCCTTGAGCACGCCGACTTGGGAGCCGGGTTCGGCGGCGATGGCGTAGGCCTCGCGCGGCACCGTCTCGACCACCAGGTCGTCCGGCTGCAACTCGAATTCACCGACCTGCACCGGTGCTCCCGATGCCACCTGGGCAGCCACGGCGGACGGATCGGCGGTGGCGATGGCCGCCGTCACCTCCTTCATTCGGCGCCCAAAGCGGGGGCCCAGGGCCTTGAAGTTGGGCTTTACCGTGGCCGCGGTCAGGCCGCCCACCTCGTCCGCCAGCCGCACCCGCTTCACGTTCAGCTCGTCGAGAAGCTGCGCCCGGATCACCGACAGACGCGCCTGCTCCTGCTCACTGTCCAGGTCGACCACCAGCTCGGCCAGCGGCTGGCGAACCCGCAGGTTGGCGCTGGCGCGGGCGGAGCGCCCGAGACGCGCCAGCCGCATCGCCAGGTGGGTGGCGGCCGACAGTTCCTCGTCGATCAGCGCCGCGTCGGCCTGCGGCCAGTCGCACAGGTGCACGCTCGGCGGCGCGCCGGACACCCGTTCCGCCACCAGGTTGCGGTAGATCGCCTCGGCGATGAACGGGGTGAAGGGCGCGAGCAGCTTTGCCAGCGTGGTCAGGCACTCGTACAGGGTCTGGTAGGCAGCGCACTTGTCGGCGCCGTACAAGGTCAGGAAGGTCTCCACGATCGACGTGGTCGCGGCGGCCGCCGGCCGGCCCTGCTGGCCGCGCCAGAAGCGGCGCCGGCTGCGGCGTACGTACCAGTTGGAGAGCGCGTCCACGAACCGCTCCAGCACCGCGGCGGCAGTCTCGGGACGCCAGGTTTCGAGCGCGGTGGTGACCGCCTGAATCGTCCGGTGCAACTCCGACCGGATCCAGCGATCCAGTTCGGTGAACTCCGCAACGTCCTGGTAGCCGCCGGCGCCGGCCACCGGCTGCCAGCCGTCGATGTTGGCGTAATTGACGAAGAAGGAGTAGACGTTCCAGATCGGAATGTGGAACCGGCGCCGCACCTCGTCGCCGGGGGCGTAGCCGAAGTTGAGGTTGTTGGCCGGGGTGTGGCGCAGGTACATCCAGCGCATCACGTCGACCCCCATCTTGTCCGCGGCGTCCTCGAACCAGATGGCGTTGCCCTTGCTCTTGTGCATCTCGGCGCCGTGCTCGTCGCGCAGCAACGCGTAGGTGAAGCACGCCTTGAACGGCTCGGTCCCCTCCAGGGTGGCGCTCATGGCGAGCAGGGAGTAGAACCAGTTGCGGAACTGTCCGGGGAACGATTCCGAGATCCAGTCCGCAGGGAACCAGTCGCGCCAGTATTCCCGGTCGCTGCGGTACTTGATGGTGGAAAACGGCACGATGCCGGCGTCCAGCCACGGGTTGCCCACGTCGCGGATGCGGGAGCTCCTCTCGCCGCAGGAGGAGCACTCGATCTTGACGGCGTCGATCCAGGGCCGGTGCGGCGAATGGCCGGCGAACTCCTGCCAGCCCTCCACCGCGCGCTCCTGCAGCTCGTGCTCGCTGCCGATCACCTCGAAGCTGCCGCACCCGTCGCAGGCCCAGATCGGCAGCGCCAGGCCCCAGTAGCGTTTCTTGGAGATCATCCAGTCGTGCATGTTGCGCAGCCAGTCCAGCTCGCGCTCCAGCCCGAACGCCGGGATCCAGCGCACCTTGCGGGTGATTTCCATCATGGTGTGGCGCAGTTCGTCCATGGAGATGAACCACTCGTCGACCACGCGGAACACCAGCTCGCTGTTGCAACGCCAGCAGAAGGGATAGCGGTGCCGATGCTCCTCGGTGCAGTACAGCAGCCCCTTGCGCTCCAGATCGGCGAAGATGCGGTCGCGCACGTCGAATACGCTGTTCCCGGTGAGCCAGCCGAAGCCGTCGACGTAGTAGCCGTTCTCGTCCAGCGGGGCGACCACCGCCAGACCGTGCTCCCTGCCCAGGGCGAAGTCCTCGGGGCCCGCGCCGGGGGCGATGTGCACGATCGCCGTGCCCTCGTCCTCGCCCACCTCGTTCCACGGGATGACGCGATGCTCGACCCCGCGCTGAGCGTCCAGGTCGTCGAAGGGACCGCGGTAGGGGCGGCCCACCAGCGCGCTGCCGGGCAGCTCCTCGAGTAACTCGACTCCAGTGCGAAGCAGCTCCCGCATCGTCAACACGCCCAGGGGTTTCGACAAGCCGATTTGTTCCAGCGGATTGATCGACTCCGTGCCCTCCACCCGAGCCTTCGAATCGCCCGACATCTCCGTCAGAAGGTCAATCCGCTTCCGCCCCAGGTAGAAGATCTCGTCGCCGACGCGGACGCGCACGTAGCGATGCTCGGGGTGCACGGCGGCGGCCACGTTGGCGGTCAGCGTCCACGGGGTGGTGGTCCAGATCAGCAGCGACTCGCCCTCGGCGTCGGTCAGCGGCAGGCGCACGTACACCGCGGTGTGGGTGACCTCCTGATACCCCTCGGTGACGATCTCGTGCTGCGACAGGCCGGTGCCGCAGCGCGCGCACCACGGCATCGAGTCGGTGCCCCGGTAGAGCCAGCCCTTCTCGTGGCAGCGCTTGAGGAAATGCCAGATGGTGTAGTTGTTCTCGTCCGACATGGTGTGGTAGGAGTCGTCCCAGTCCATCCAGTAGCCGAGCCGCTGCGACTGGCTGGTCTGGATGGCCGCGTACGTGCGCACCCGCTCCTTGCAGTCCTCGACGAAGCGCCCGATGCCGTAGGCCTCGATGTCGCGCTTCGAGGAGAACCCTTTCTCCTTCTCGACCTCGACCTCGACCCACAGGCCCTGGCCGTCGAAGCCGTTCTGGTAGCGCTGGCGGTACCCCTGCATGGTGCGCCAGCGCAGGAACAGGTCCTTGTAGGTGCGCCCCCAGGCGTGGTGGACTCCCATCGGGTTGTTGGCCGTGATCGGCCCGTCGATGAAGGAGTGGCGGCGCTCGGCGGCGGCGTTGCGCTGCAGGTAGCGTTCGACGATGCCGGCGTCCCGCCACCACCGGAGCTGCTCATGCTCCAGGGCGACGAAGTCGACGCGCGGCGACACGGGGGAAAACACCCACCCCGCACGGGTATCGGTGGCCATGGTGCGCCGAACCTATCGCCCACGCGGTTGCCGGGTCAAGATCCGTAGGCAGTCAGGCGCGCCAGGGCGCCGCCTGACCGGACCGTCGCTGCGCCTGCTGCGCCTACGCGGGATTGACACGCATCGGTAGGCGGCATCCAATGAGTCATTATGAATCGTCAGGTGCATCACGGAAGGGGTCGGAGGCGGTGCGCCAGTTGACTGTACGGGGGTTCGACGCCGAACTGGCCGTAGGGTCATCGGTAGCTGGACGCGTCAGCAAGCAGAAGAGATGGATCGCGCTCCGGAAGATTTCGAGAGCATCGACGAGTCCACGTAGTCGTGCTGTCCGCTGACGTGCAGTTTGAGTGACCCGGCTTCGGCGGCGCCACGGCCGCGGATTGGCCTCGGAGCCGCAGCGTCAGCCTGCCGGACGGCGCTGGAATACCCACGTCTCCCAGGCCAGCGTGCGGTCCGCGAACACGCGCCGGAAACCGGCCGCGGTGATGGTCGCCCGTGCTTGGCGCCAGTCGTGATAGAAGGGATGGAAGTTCGCGCCGAACAGTGTGAACAGGCTGATCGCAACGCGCCAGAGGGCGGCCACCACCAGGTTGGGGCGCGGGATCACCACGGCCAGCAGGCGCCGGCAGCGGGGCAGGGCGGTCGCCAGCAGCGGGCCCAGGTCGGGGTAGCAGCACAGCACCTTGTCCAGCAGGACCAGCTCGGCCGGCGGCAGGTCGGAGGCCCGCTCTACGGCGTCGCCGGTCAGCAGGGTCACCCGCTCGCCCAGCCCGGCCCTGCGCGCCGCGGCCGCGGCCGCGGCGATCATGCCGTGCGCCACGTCCACCCCGACCGCGGTGGCGGCGCCGGCCGCGAGCAGGCGGCGATGCAGGTAGCCGGTGCCGCAGCCGAGCTCCAGCACCGACGCGCCGCCGACGCCGGCGGCCGCCAAGGCTGCAAGCAGCTTGCGCTGGACCGGCTCGGGACCGCGCCGGCAGAACCGCCGGGCCAGCTTCGGCGCCTCGCGCGTAAAGAACCGGTCGGTGCCGGGACAGGCGCCGCGCCGCCGGCGGCCACCCGCGTTCTGCCCCGAGCCGGCGCCGCAGCAACAGGCCATGCGCGCATTATGGCACGGCCTGCCGCAATCGGAAAACGCCCGCCGACACATGAGACCGGACAACTGGTGCACGGCCGCGGCTGATGGTATGGTAAGTAACCGGAGATGACGTCACGGGCGACACTTGAGTCCAGGTCCGCCGCCGGCCGGGGGGCCCGGACCGGCAAGACCACGGTGGAGAGTCTGGGCGTGTACCTTCCCGAGCGGGAGGTCACGACCGGGGCCATCGTGCGCGCGTGCCGCCAGCGCCTGCGCGTGCGGCTGGAGCGCATAACCGGTATTCGCAGCCGCCACGTGGCCGGCGAGACGGAGTTCTCGGTCGATCTGGCGCGCGCGGCGGTGGCCCGCTGTCTCGGCGCCTCGCGCTACGAGCCCGGCGACATCGATCTGATCATCGCCGCCAACATCTCGAAGCAGGACTCCCGGCTGACCTACAACATCGAGCCGACGACCGCGGCCGTGCTGCGCAAGCGGTTCGGGATGCGCCACGCGATGGCGTTCGACCTGAGCAACGCCTGCGCCGGGATCTTCACCGCGATCCTGGTGGTCGACGAGCTGATCCGCCGCGGCGACGTGCGCCGCGCCCTGGTGGTGAGCGGGGAGTACATCACCCATCTCACCAAGACCGCCCAACGCGAGCTGCAGAGCACCCGCGACCCGCGCTTGGCCTGTCTGACGCTGGGAGACGCCGGCGTCTGCCTGCTGCTGGAGCAGGGAAACGGCGCCACCGGGTTCGACTACATCGAGCTGTACACCGCCCCGGAGTACGCGCAGCTGTGCGTCGCCCACTCGGCGGAGTCGCACGGCGCGATCATGTTCACCGATTCGGAAGGGTTGGCGCGGGCGGCGTTGAACGACGCCGTGCCGCACTATGGCGAGCTGGTGGCCGGCGGCCACGTCGATCTCGACCCCGACCTGTTCATCCCGCACCAGACCTCCTCGGTCGCCATTCGCGCCGCAGTGCGCGCGACCAACCGCTGGTTCGGCAAGCCGGTGTTCCATTCCGGCAACATCGTCGACAACCTGAGCCGGCGCGGCAACACCGCCACCACCTCCCACTGGGTGGCGTTGAGCGACCTGATCAGCGGCGCCGGCGTGCCGCCCGGCCGGAAGGTGTTGTTCAGCATCACCGCCTCCGGGGTCACGATCGGGCTGGCCCAGTACCGGGTGGACGCGATGCGGCATCTGGCGGCCAAGGGGCCGGTGGTGGTAAACGGCCACGGTGAGCTCAACGGGGCCGCGGCGGGCAGTTCCGCGGGCACGGCGGACCATCCGGCCCCCAACGGGTCCGCACGCGGCACGCCCGCCGTCCGCCGGGCGGCCGCCACCGGCCACGGCCGCTACTGCGCCATCGCCCCCGGTGACCGCGTCCGGATCGCGGCCGCCGCCACTTGCACCGCCGGCGCCGGATGCGACCGCGGCAACGTGCAGCTCGCGGCGCGCGCGGCGGAGCGCGCCCTGAGCGCGGGCGCGGCCGCCGAGCGCCATCTGGGGCTGCTGGTATACACCGGGATCTACCGCGAGTCGTTCGTTTCCGAGCCGGCGCTCGGCGCCCTGGTCGCGCACGAGATGGGCATCAAAGGCTCCAACCGGCGCCCCGGAACGCGGCGGATGCTGGCGTTCGACCTGATGAACGGCCCCCCCGGCGTGCTGATGGCGTGTCAGATCACCGCCCGCCTGCTCGACGGCCGCGGCGAGGTGGCGGTGGTGGCGGCCTCCGAGTACGACGAAACGCCGGTGACCGGCCAGCAGCCGCTGGGGATCGCCAACATGGGCTCCGCCCTGCTGCTGGAACCCGGGCGCGGCGAAGAGGGGTTCTGCAGCTTCTACTTCGACAGCCACCCCGAGCATCTGGAGTTGTACCACTCCTACGCCCGCACCGACAGCGCGGGACCTCCCCGGCTTTCGGTCTTCCGGGACGCGGCCATTCAGGAGCGCTACCTCGAGGCGATCGCCGCCACGGTGGCCGGCCTGCCGGAGCACGAAGGGCGCAGTCTGGACGACTACGCCCTGATTCTCCCTCCGCAGGTGTCGCCGCAGTTCCGGGCGGAGCTGGCCGCCAGGTTGCGGGTCGAGCCGGAGCGGCTGGCGGCGGATGCCGGCGGCAACCTGTTCACCTCGTCGCTGGCCGCCGGCTGGGAGGCGCACGCCGCCGGCGCCAAGCCGGGCAGCCTCGCCCTGGTCCTGGCCGTGGGGCCGGGCATCGAGGTCGCCTGCGCCAGCTACCGGTTCTGACGCCGCAACGGCACAGCCTGCCGCGGACCCCGGCCGGCTTGACCGGACGCCGCCCGGCGGGTACCCTGGGTGAATTGCCGGTCGACCGGATGTGGCCGACCAAGCGGAGCACCTGCAGCCCTTTAGGGCGCACCCAGATGACTGCCAGTGCTGCGAAATTGTACTCGGGCGAGGCGATCATCAGCCCATCCGCGGACGCCAGTACCTGGATCGGGCAGCTCTACATGCTGCTGCACGTGAGGCCGAAACGCGGCCGGTGGTGGCGGGCCAGCGCATCGCCGAGCGCATGGGGGTGGTCGCCGGCGGGTCCCATGGAAGGCGGTTCTGCTGCCACGCCGCCGGCTCATGCAGCGACGGGACGAAATGCGCCCTCGCTTGACCGGGCGCCCCCCGGCGGGTACTCTGCGGAAATCGGTTAGGTTCGTGACTGCCAGCGCCGCAAAGTCCTCCGCCACGGAGAATGAATACCTCATCCAGCTCTACATGCTGCTGCGTGAGGGACGGCCAGTGGTGGGGGCGCGCATCGCCGAGCGCATGGGAGTGTCGCCGCCGGCCGTGACGCAGGCGATCAAGCGGCTGGAGCAACACGGTCTGGCGGTGCTCGAGACGGCGTGCGCTTGACGCGCCAGGGGCGGACTCAGGCCGAACGCACCATCCGCCGCCACTATCTGCTGGAGCGGTTGCTGGTCGACGAGTTGGGGTTCGACTGGGCGGACGTCGACGAGGAGGCCGACCGGCTGGAGCACTCGCTGTCACCCCGGCTCGAGGAACACCTGTTCGAGCGCCTCGGGCGGCCCACCACCTGCCCGCACGGCAATCCGTTTCCCGGCTCGCGCGACGAGCGCCGGTTGCTGGAGGCGCGGCGGTTGACCGAGGTGCAGGCGGGGGAGGCCACCACGATCCTGCGGGTAACCGAAGAGGCCGAAGAGAACACCGATCTGATGAACCTGCTGCTCGGTCATCGCCTGATGCCGGGCGCGGCGATCAAGCTGCTGCGGGTGAGCGACACGGAAATCGAGCTCGAACGTGAGGGGGGACACGGCCCCGTGCTGATCTCGCAGGAGCTGGCCCGCTTCATTCGGGTAGAGGAACCGGCGGACCCGCTCGACAACTGACACCAGATACTGAGATCAGGGAGCCTGTACAACGATGGAACACGACAAAGTGGCGGTAGTGACCGGCGCCGGCAGCGGCATCGGCCGGGCGGCGGCGGTTACCCTGCACGCCAACGGATACTGCGTGGTGCTCGCCGGACGGCGGGCCGACGCCCTGCAGGAGACGGTTGCGATCATGGCCGCGCACGAGGCCGGCGGGTCCGCGGACACGGCCCGGCGCGCGCTGGCGGTGCCCACCGACGTCTGCGACGCCGAGTCGGTGCGCGCCCTGTTCACGGCCGCGACCGACGCCTTCGGCCGGGTGGACGTGCTGTTCAACAATGCCGGCATCGGCGCCCCCGGCGTCCCGCTGGAGGAGCTCAGCCTGGAGAATTGGCAGCGGGTGGTCGACACCAACCTCACCGGCCCGTTCCTGTGCACGCAGCAGGCGTTCGCGATCATGAAGGCGCAGCAACCGCGCGGCGGCCGCATCATCAACAACGGATCGATTTCCGCGCACGTGCCGCGCCCGTCGTCGGCGCCCTACACGGCGACCAAGCACGCGGTTACCGGGCTGACCCGGGCCGCCTCGCTGGACGGGCGCGCCTACGACATCTGCTGCGGCCAGATCGACGTCGGCAACGCGCTGACGCCGATGACGGCGCGCGCCGCCGAAGGGCCGGCGCAGCCCAACGGCACGCGCATGGTGGAACCCACCATGGACGTGCGGAACGTCGCGGACACGGTGCTGTACATGGCCAATCTGCCGCTGGACACCAACGTCCTGTTCGTGACCGTGATGGCCAACCAGATGCCCTACGTCGGCCGCGGGTAAGGCCGCGGTCAGGCCCGGTCAGGTCAGGCCGCGGCAGCTCGCGGTCAGGCGCGCGCCGCCGCGGTCGCCGCGTGCCCCGTGCCGGCCGCCGCGTAGCGCGTGAAATTGTCCCGGAACAGCCGCGCCAACCGCGCCGCGGCGGTGTCGTACGCCGCCGGGTTGCTCCACGCCGCGCGCGGCAGCAGTACGCGCGCCGGCACGCCGGGACAGGCGCGGGGCACGTCCAGCCCGAAGACCGGGTCGCGTTCGGCCGCCACGCCGGTCAGGGACCCGGCGTAGATCGCGTCCAGGATGGCCCGCGTCCAGGCCAGCGGAATCCGGTCGGTGCGGCCTGCGGGGCCGCCGGCCCAGCCGGTGTTGACCAGCCACGCCTGGCTGCCGTGGCGGCGCAGCCGGTCGCTCAGCAGGCGGCTGTACACGGTGGGATGCCAGACCAGGAACGGGCCGCCGAAGCAGGGGGAGAAGGTGGCCTGCGGCTCGGTGACCCCCACCTCGGTACCCGCCACCTTGGCGCTGTAGCCGCTGAGGAAGTGGTACTCCGCCTGCGCCGGGGTCAGGCGCGCCACCGGCGGCAGCACCCCGAACGCGTCACAGGCCAGAAACACCACGTGGCGCGGGTGGCCCGCCACGCACGGCACGCTGGCCTGCGGGATGTACTCGATCGGATAGGCGCCGCGCGTGTTCTCGGTCAGGCTGCCGTCGCCGAACGCCACCTCCCGCGTGCGCGGGTCGTAGGCCACGTTCTCCAGGACCGCCCCGAACCGCAGCGCGCGGTAGATGACCGGTTCGGCTTCCTCGTCGAGCTGGATCACCTTGGCGTAGCAGCCGCCCTCGAGATTGAAGATGCCGCGGTCGCTCCAGCAGTGCTCGTCGTCGCCGACCAGGCGGCGCTTGGGGTCGTGGCTGAGAGTGGTCTTGCCGGTGCCCGACAGCCCGAACAGGATCGCCGACCCGCCGCGGCTGTCGCAGGTGGCCGAGCAGTGCATGGAGAGGATGCCCGCCTTGGGCATCAGGTAGTTCATGATCGTGAACAGCCCCTTCTTCATCTCGCCGGCGTATTCGGTGCCGAGAATGACCAGCTCGCCTCGCGCCAGGTTGACGTCGATCGAGGTGGTGGAGGTCATGCCGGTGGTGTAGCGGTTGGCGGGAAACGCGCCGGCGTTGATGATCAGCAGATCGGGCTCGCCGAACCGCGCCAACTGGTGCGGCCGCGGCCGGATCAGCATGTTGTGCATGAACAGCGCGTGATAGGCGCGCGCGCACACCACCCGCACCTTGATCCGGTGGGCCGGGTCCCAGCCGGCGAAGCCGTCGATCACGTACACCAGTTCGCGCGTGTTCAGATAGTCGATGGCGCGTTCGCGATTGATCTCGAACGTATGCTCGTCCAGCTTGATGTTGACGTCGCCCCACCAGATGTCGCGCTCGGTGGCGGGTTCGGCCACGATCCGCTTGTCCGCGGGGCTGCGGCCGGTGCGCGCGCCGCTCATCGCCACCAGCGCGCCGCTGGCCGCGATCGCGGTGCCGTGCTCGTTCTGCAACGCGGACTCGTAGAGCAGCGCCGGCGCCGGGTTGCGGACGATCCGGGCGACGTGGATGCCGTACTGTTCGAGGGAGAAGCGCACTGCCATCGGCGTCTGCTCCAAGGGTAGCACGCCGCCACGCGCCGCGCATTATTGCGGTGACCGCACCCGACCTGAAGATGCCACCGCGAATCGACAACCGACAACCTGATGGACCAATTCGCTGGCCGGCTCACCCCCGCGGCCTTGGCCACCGACGGGTAGAAGCGGTGGTCTCCCAGCGGGAGCCGCTGCCGGTCTGGAGTGTGCTCGAGTTGGAACTGTACAACGCGTTGCGGTTCAAGGTGTTCATCGATGAGCTGACCGAGCAGGAGGTGGACGGTCTCCTGTCCACCTATCGCACACGCAAGCGCGCCGGCCAGTATCACGTGCCCTTTCTCGACCCGGTTGCACTGCACGAGCGTGCGATCGAGCTGACCTTGCGCACGCCGACCACTGGCTGCCGGTCGCTGGACATTCTCCATGTCGCTGCCGCCGACCCCGGCGATGATGCTCAGTGGCTTCTCTTTCACCAGCCTGCGAAAGAAATCAGTCATAGCGGACCCTGGGGTCCAGGACAGCGTAGACCAGGTCGATGAGCAGATTGATCCCCACTACCCCAGTGGCGAAGAACAGGTTGATGCCGGAGACCATCGGGTAGTCTCTCTCATTGAGGGCAGTCAGCAAGAGACGGCCGAGGCCCGGCAGGTTGAAGATGTTCTCCATGATCACGGCGCCCCCCACCAGAATCGGCAACTGCAGGCCGATCAGGGTCACCACCGGGATGAGTGCGTTCTTGACGGCGTGTCGGATTACCACGGCCCGCTCCTTGAGACCCTTGGCCCAGGCGGTGCGGATATAGTCCTGCCTCAGCACCTCCAGCATCATGGTGCGCGTCATCCGCATGGTGGCGGCAGCCGAGGCGGTGCCCAGAATCAGGCTGGGAA
Organism: Spirochaetia bacterium; assembly: GCA_965198005.1. Classification (GTDB taxonomy): domain Bacteria; phylum Spirochaetota; class Spirochaetia; order SZUA-6; family Bin103; genus Bin103. The sequence continues at coordinate 2,396,455 of CBDAOI010000004.1, read as the reverse complement.
TGATGAACACCGCCAGATTGCCCAGCGGGTCTTCCGGAAAAGCAACCAGCTCCAGCGGCGGCGCCCAGCCCCACCAGATGGCCGGGTAGATCATGACCATGATGCCCAGCCAGAAGTTGGGCGTGGCCAGGCCGATGATGGCAACAGAGCGCCCCAGGAAGTCGGCGACCGTATCCTGGCGCATCGCCGAGTAGATGCCCACCGGCAACGCGATCACCAGCCCGATGAAGATTGCCATGAAACCGAGCTCAAGGGTGACCGGCAGTCTCTCTAATATCGCCTGTTCCACCAATTCTCTGGTAAACAGGGATTCGCCAAGCGTACCGTGCCTGAAGATATCTCCTATCCAGCGTCCATACTGCACGTAGACAGGCACGTCCAACCCCAGCGTACGCTCGAGAGCTTCACGGTCTACATCAAATTGCACATAGAATGCCATCCTGCCGATCATGACGTCGATGACATCGCCGGGGATGAAGCGTACCGAGAGAAAGACCAGGATGCTCAAAATGAACAGTGTCGGCACGATCAGCAACAACCGCCTAATGATATAGGCTTTCATGCGGACACCTTACGCAATGAAATGGGAGCCGGGAAGCGCGCTCGGAAGCGCAAACCATCCCAGCTCCACTCAATCTGAGATCAGAAGGGAAGAATTCCCTAATAGCCCATTTCCGTCTTCAGATCCTGGTCAATCCACAGGCGGGTGAACACTACCAGGACTTGACCGTTACCCATCCAGTTTTCGTTGTTGAAACCCATGATCCACGGTTTGATCGCGTTGAATTGTGGACCATTAGGAGTCCATATCATCCAGAACTTCTCAATCCCATATTGATTCAACTCTCGAACTAACCTGTGCTGCTCCTCAATAGTGGTAGCGGCTTCGGCAGCCTCAAGCATGGCGTCATAAACAGGGTCGTTGACATTGGAATCCGCCCCATATGGGTTGCTCGGGTGATTCGAATAGGACCTCATGTAGCTTATGGGATCCCCATAGTTGGCCAACTCGCTACTGATCATTTCGTGATCCTTGTCAGTTCTTTTCGCGGCAAAGCCAGCAAATGGCAATACTTCAATGTCTACTACATCGATGCCAATCTCGTTCCAGTATGAAGTGATCAATTGTGTATAGTTCAAATCGTACCGCTCGAGATGCAAGAACTTGGTCTTGAATCTGATACCGTCGGCGCCGCGAGGATATCCGGCCTCATCAAGCAACGCTTCGGCACCTTCCGGGTCGTAATCAAAGACCTTCTTGACATCTTCGGGCCAATCTTCGAATTGGGTGACAACCCCTGCATAAGACCTGCTTATCTTCCCCTGAGGTGTCGTATCTCCCAAACCTCCAAAGTAGGAATTGTTAATTTCTTCGATGTTTATTGCCATCTGCATGGCCTTGCGCACTCTGATGTCGTCAAAGGACTCTATCTGAACGTTCAAGCTAACAGCACCATCATTCCGAAAAGTATACGACGATATCACGATTTCGGGGTTGGTGCGCTGGAGGCTCTCTACCTGGTCGAGATTCCTCAATGAAGTTAGGCCGAGCGCACCTACATAATCAACCTGACCCGTGCGCAGTGCAGCCGTGCGTGTCGCGACTTCGGGCATAACCAGGCCCCTCAGCCGGTCAATATAGGGCAGACGGTTCTCCGGGTATTTCTCGTCGTATCCCCAGTAGTCAGGATTCCTCTCATAGGTGCGAGAGCTGCCTTTGGTCCAGTCAGTCATCATCATGGGTCCGGTTCCGACCAGGTTTCTCCAATCCGAAACATCCCCGTGTTCCTTGATCACCTCGGGGGGATATATCCAGGCAGACCAGTCGTCGAGGATAGAAGCCAGCGCACTGAGGCGGGGCTTGTTCATCTTAAAAACAACCGTCGACTGGTCGGTGGCCGTTATCGATTCGAATTCCCCAGCTTGGAAGCTATAAGCCATAGGGCTTTTTTCGGTGAAACCGCTACCTATACCCACCATACGGTGAAAGTTGTACTCGACATCCTGGGCAGTCAGCTCCCGGCCGTTCATCGGTGCCTTATCATGCCAATGGACGCCCTGGCGGACTTTGATGATATACGTCAGTGGGTCGGGTTGCGACCAGCTTTCCGCCAGCACCCCTTTCGTGTTAGCAGGAATATTGAGTTCATAGATGTTGAAGGAAAACTTGTCCCTGGGAGCTGCCCAGTCCGCGGCGCCCAGCTTCTCTACAACGGGACCGGCGGAGTGAGCCGCCGCTCCACCAGTGAGCACGGTGTCAGGTCCCGGAAGGTCTGTTGATAGGGCGTAGGTTATTGTCCCGCCGTACCGTGGTGCCACCACCACCTTTCCGGTGGTGGGATCGGTCACCATCTCCTTGTCGGCAGCGGCTGCCGGTGCCTCTTCTGCGCCGCCGGCCCACAGGCCGGTTGCGGCCATGACCAGGACCAACGCAATCGCGAAGGTCATTCGAAATAGGATTTTCGTCATCGTTAGTATCCTTGCTTGGATTTTGAGAGTATTGCGGAGCGACTTGCCGCTCCCTGGCTACTCTCACGCCCGCAACGCGGACGGCCAGTCTGAGTCAAATTCACTAAAAGCGCGCGGCGTGTGACTCAACGGATTCACCCGGGCTCACGCCGCGCGCGGGTGCGGTTCTTTCAGTATCATCTTCACCTCCTCTTCTTCCTCACGTCACAACGCCACGCGGGGTCGTAGTCGGCGAAGCAGCGAGTCCGAATGACCGGCAACGTCGGCGGTGGGTTTTGCTGGCAGTCGGTCGCGGGCGGGGATCCGGGACCGTTGCGGCCGCTGGGAACGGCGCGAGCGGCCCGCATGCCGGTTCGGCGATGGACCGAGCCGGCGCCACCGATAGCTACGGCGGTGGTGAAGGCGACGGCGCGCGCGCGGTCGCGTACAGGGCGATCAGCCGGAGCGGTTAGTTGTTTCTCGGTTCGAAAAGTCGGGGGGGGGGGGGGGTACAGGCATAAGCGCTAACTTGTTGTGGGCGCTACAGGGACCGTCCATGGCTCTACCGTGCGACTGTAGCACGGACCCGCGACTCGGGGCAATCACCTGCGTCGAAGAAGTCGAAGAAATCTGACAGCTCATGGCTCTACAGTGTGACCGTAGCACGGACCCGTGACACGGGTCAACCAGAACGGTGCTTACCCGACCACACCCTACCACCTACCGAGGTGCCGCTGGATTGCCGTCCTGACCGGAATCGCTACCGCGCTCCCGGCGCAACACCGCCTCCAGCTCCGCTACCCGTGCTTCCGCGGCTGCGCGGGCTGCCGCTTCCTGCGCGAGGCGCGTCTCCGCCGCTTGCCGCGCCTGCTGCTCGCGCTCCCGCGCCTGCTGCTCGCGCTCCCGCGCCTGCCGCTCGCGCTCCCGCGCCTCGTCGGTCTCCCCAAGGTTCGGCAGGTCCTGCCCGGTGTCCGGATCGTGGAACCGCAGCCCCCGCTCCGTCAGCCGCAACTCCAGCCCCAGCACGCCGCTCGCCAGCGCCAGCGTGCCGTCCGCCAACTCCCGCCCCGGCAGCCGCCGGTACTCCCCCGCGCGCAACTCCAATCCCTGCAGCGGAGGCTCCAGATAGTCGCCCGTCGGGTCGTACTGCCAGTACTCCCGCACCCCAAGCGCACGGTACAACTCGCGCTTGCGTCCCTGGTCCTCGCGGTGCGTCGTGCGCGAGGTAATCTCCAGCACGAAGTCAGGCACCTTGCGCTCCTCCCACAGCCGATAGCTGGAGCGGTCGGCGTTGGCCACGCCTCGCACCACGAACACGTCGGGCGCCACTACCGCCCGCGGATTCCCCTCCTGGTAGTAGAGCAACAGGTTGCCGGAGACGTACACGTCCCGGCGGTTGCGAAAGTGGTATCGCAGCCGGTCGACGGCGTAGGTCAGCGGCGTGCGCTGAAAGTCGCTTTCCGCCATCGGCCGGCCGTCGGATGAGGGGTAGTGGACCTTGGCGGGAGCGAGCAGCGAACTGGCCATGGGCTATCCTCCATTCCACCACAGCATACCACGCCCCGTACAATCGGTTCAGTCCGCGGCAATTCTCGGCGAGCGGCTGTCAGGGGAACAGAGTGTCATAAGCGTTGACGTGTTATAGGTCCGCGGTCGCCTACGGCGGCGTCCTTGCGGCACTGCCGATGCTGCTCCGCGAGGGCCTGTTCGGCGCCGCCAACCGCCTGTTCCGCCTGCCCGCCGGATTCCATGGCCTGACCACCATCCTGACGGCGGCGGCAAACCACGCCCCCGCGACACTTGTGTCGCCCCACGGTGGAGTCAGTGGACCGCGACAGTACCTGCGACAGGAATCGGCCCTGCGGCGACCAAACGCTTCTCGCGCGAATCCACCCGCGCGGCGAATCCCTCCAGCGTTCTGGCGCCGAGCAAACTCAGATCTTCCGAGCGGGCGAACACAACCTCGTCCACCGTCTCGAACTCCCCACTGGAAAGGAAGGCATAGCCAACATCTCGCGTGATGGTCATGCCGTTGGCCATCACGAACGCGAGGTCCTTCTTTGCGACTGTGACGCCCGCCGCCAGGAGAACGTCCTCCGGAAGCCAGGTGTACTCCGAATCGGTGTCCACCAGCACCGCGGCGATCGTCTTCTCAGGACCGCTCTTGGCGACATCCCACAGCTTACACTCGACCATGAACGCACCCATGCCACCATGATACGCGTGGGAGCATGCCCCGCCAACAGCGCCCAAGCCGTACCACAGCGACGTTACCTGGCGACTACTAGCTAGCTACTAGCCCGACTTGGCGCGACTATTGGCACCCAGACGACCCACACCGCCCTTCAGCCGGGGATCGAGCAGGTCTCGCAGCGCATCACCGAGCATATTCAGACTGTAAACCACGATGGTCAGGGAGAGGCCCGGCCAGATGGCCAGCCATGGCGCCAACTCCATGAAGCGGCGCCCGTCGTTGCTGAGCATGCCTCCCCAGGTGGCGACATTCGGGGGAAGGCCGAAACCGAGGAAGCTCAGCGAAGCCTCGGCCATGATGACGCCGCCAATGGTCACGGTGAAGGTGATGATCATGGGCGCCATGATGTTGGGCAGTACGTGACGGAAGATGGTCCTGGTCGCGCTCGCGCCAAACGCCTCCGCCGCCTGCAGATACATGTTCTCCCTGATGCCGATGACGGCACTGCGCGCGATGCGCGAGCCGCCGATGCCGCCGGTAGCCGCAGGATGCGCAGCACACTGACAGCATCATGGCGCCGGATGCGGTTGCGCTTCAGGATGGCCGCGACCGACGCCTTCCGGACCCGCGCTGCCTCCGCCGGCGTCGAAGCCTTCTCCCACAACTCCAGAACCCAGCCCGCGCCGAGGTCACCGCCCAGCTCGATCAGCTGCGGGTAGTAGCGGCGCAGTTGCTCGCGCATGCGATTGATCAGCCCGTTGCGTTCCTCCTGCAACTCGGCAGTCAGGCGCGACCATTCCCGCAACTCGATCACCGGCGGTGCCTGCACCTGCAACTGACGAAAGCTGCGTCGGTCGGTGCGCAGCGAGTCTGCCAACACCCGCGCGTCGCGCCGGTCATCCTTGGCGCCGGCCACCGTAAACCGGTCACGAAATCGATCCAGCTGCTTGGGATTGATCGCGTACACCTGCACCTCCCGCTCCAGCAGCATCTCGACCACCGCGCCATGCGGCACCTCGATCCCCGCGTGCACGCGCTCCGGGTGCCCGCCGGATAGCTCGTGCAACCATGCGCACAAGTCGGCGATGCCGGCGCCGCTATGGGCCACCTGCCGTTCCGCGACCACCGCGCCGTCATCCTCAAGCACACAAATCTGATGTTGCTGGGTCGCCCAATCGATACCCACGAACCACTGTTCGGTCTGTTCGGTCTGTTCGGTTGACATCCTGTCACCTCCAGAGATTGTGGAGCTCGGCTGCCACGATGTCGTTCCACCCCTGTACTGGTGCTCCGGTGCTCCGGTGCTCCTGGCACCTTCCCACCTGGCACTACTCCTAAGAAACAACAGTTTCTTACATGACCACGCCGGGCCCCGCCCGGTGGGAAGCTCCTCACTGGGTATCCATCGCGGCACTCCTACCGGGGCACACGTCCCCCCCGGGCGCTCTACGGCGCGGGGGGCTCAAGGTTGCTCCCGGTAGGCTGCCTTGCCCGCCTGGGATTCTAGCAGTCCCTGACGAACTTTCTAATCTCTAAAGGGTACAGGGGGGTACGGGGGGGGTAGACAGACGTATCACCGGCCGCTTCGAGGCTAACCAGTGGCTGTGCGGGTAGGTATCGTCATGCATCATGCGCATCGCTCACAATCCCCAAGGCAGGCACCATAGCCGACGCTGCGACAGCCGTCAAGCGCGTGTCGTCAGGCACGTCAGGCATCAGCCGCATCGGTGAGGCTCCCACGGTGGTCACCCTAGCCGACGCTGCAACAGCGGTCAAGCGCTCGGACGTCACCGGCGTCACCGGCAACCGGTCACTGCGCTGACCGTGGGCCGTGCGAGCGGTGGACGGTCGCACGCCCGCGGCAAACTGTCAACGGCGTCGTCGAGTTGGTGCTTGGCGCTGGCGCTGATCCACTCGACCTCGGCGCATGTCGAGCTATATTGTGTCCATGTAATCGCGGAGTATGGAGGCGGATTGCACCAAGCCGCCGCTCTCGAGGGCCGCCAAATGCTCCTCAGGCGATCGTGGTGGATTCCTCAACGCGGTGCGATGATCGCGAACCGCTGCGAGCACGTCTCCATGGTGTGCATCAAGGAGACCCAATATGAACTCATCGGGATGCTGCGCCGCCAGCCCGTGCGGCGTCAATCTGTCCGCCGGAAAGTCACGCAGGTTCCGGGTTACAATCACATCCGCTCGGGCGCAGATCGCTGCCGCCAGGACGTGGCGGTCTCTCGGGTCGGGGAGATCAAGCCCTGGTATGAGGCTTTCGTAGCTGATGACCATGGCCTCGGGAAAGTGTTCGTCCATCGTCGACCTTGTCCGCTGCAGCTTGTCGGCCGTCAGTTCAGGGCGGTCAGAGAGAAGGTTTTGGATCCACTCGTCATGGATCTGTGCCGTCCACAACGGTCTGAACAGGCCCCGATCCGCCAGACGCAACAAGATGTCCCGGACGCCCGCCGGATACAATACATTGGCGTCGAGCAGCGCCGCCCGGTGCTGCATTCGCTACTGCAGCCCAAGCTCTTGATCGTAGGCAGTCAACTCGTTCAGCGCGTCCCGCCGGCGAGACTGGGTGGCACGACGATAGGCGATGATATCCTCCGTTCGCACGCGCCGGTGCGACCCGACCTTGCGGCAGGGGATTTTTCCGTCCTTGAGCAGTTGCACCAGATGAGTCCGGGACACTTGCAGGAGATCGGCAGCCTGCCGCGTGGTCAACTCGGCATGGACGGGCGCCAGCGTTACCGCATGGCCGCGTGCCATCTGGTCCAGGATCTCGCGGAGAAGCCGCATCGCCGGAGCGGGAAGCTGTACGGTTTCCGTCTCGACCATCCCGAACCGTGCCGGCACCGGCTCGGAGCTGTCGTTCAGCGCCGCCAGCTTCCGGCTCGAGCGCGCAGCGAGCGCCACGTCCCGATCATCTGGCAACGTCGTTTCCATGAAACTGACCGGCCCGTGATCATCCATCAACATCCTCCCGTACTTGCTTTCCAACGGTAACCAACAAACGTCACGAATGCAACAAGTGCCGTAAATGTCAATTCCCGCCGCGGCTTCCTTACCCGGACGACCGACTGCGACCCGGCTTTGGCCACGCCGCCGGCTTCGTTGCCTCCGCCGCACCGGGCGCCCGCTCCACCCGGCGCCCGCTCCACCCGGCGCAGCACCGCCGTGTCAGTCATAGCGGACCCTGGGGTCCAAGACGGCGTAGACCAAGTCGATGAGCAGGTTGATCAGCACCACCCCGGTGGCGAAGAACAGGTTGATGCCGGAGACCATCGGGTAATCTCTCTCATTGAGGGCATTCAGCAGGAGGCGGCCGAGGCCCGGCAGGTTGAAGATGTTCTCCATGATCACGGCGCCCCCCACCAGAATCGGCAACTGCAGGCCGATCAGGGACACCACCGGGATCAGGGCATTCTTGACCGCGTGTCGGATCACCACGGCCCGCTCCCGCAAGCCCTTCGCCCAGGCCGTCCTGATAAAATCCTGCCGGAGCACCTCCAGCATCATGGCGCGCGTCATCCGCATGGTGGCGGCAGCAGCGGCCGTTCCCAGAATCAGGCTGGGAATGACGAACACCGCCAGATTCCCCAGCGGGTCCTCTGTGAAAGAAACCAGCTCCAGCGGCGGCGCCCAGCCCCACCAGATGGCTGGGTAGATCATGACCATTATGCCGAGCCAGAAGTTCGGCGTGGCCAGGCCGACGATGGCGACCGAGCGCCCCAGGAAGTCGGCGACGGTATCCTGGCGAATCGCCGAGTAGATGCCGACCGGCAACGCGATCACCAGCCCGATGAGGATTGCCATCAAACCAAGCTCAATGGTTGCGCCCCCATCGTTTGGTATTCCATCCTACCCATCATTACGTCTACTACATCTCCGGGGATGAAGCGGACCGAGAGAAAGACCAGGATGCTCAATATGAACATGGTGGGGATGATGAGCAATAATCGCCTGATAATATAGGCTCTCACGAAACACCTATCAATGAGGAGTGAGGGGCTGGGACGCGCTCGGAAGCGCAACCCCCCAGCCCCCTTTTTTGCGTGGTCAGTAGGGATTCGCTCCCTCTATCGACCCATTGCCTCCTTCAGCTCACTATCAACCCAGAGGCGGGGGTGTCACATCTGCATAACCCTTGTAGAAGGCATTGTTAATTTCCTCGAGGTTTATTGCCATCTGCAGTGCCTTGCGCACCCTGATGTCGTCAAAGGGCGGCAACTGAACGTTCATACCGAAAGCATTATCCGACCGATTGGAAAATGGCCATATCACGATTTCGGGGTTAGTGCGCTGGAGGCTCTCTACCTGGTCGAGACTCCTTAATTCGTATCCACGATCAACCCTACCTGTGCGCAGTGCCGCCAACATTGTTGCCACCTCGGGCATAAGCAGAGCCCTTAATTGGTCGACATAGGGCAGGCGGTTCTCCGGGTATTTTTCGTCGTAGCCCCAGTAGTCAGGGTTCTTGTCCCAGGTGACAGAGCTGCCCTCGGTCCAGTCAGTCAGCATAAAGGGTCCGGTGCCGACCAGGTTCCTCCAATCCGTAACGTCCCCGTGTTCCTTGATTACCTCGGGGGGGTATATCCAGACGATGTGGCCGTCGAGGATAGCAGCCAGCGCACGGAGGTTTAGCTCCTTCAGCTTAAAAACAACCGTCCATTTGTCGGTGGCCGTTATCGATTCCACTTGCACACCGGCCCAGCTAGTGGTGGCAAATTCGCTAGGTTCGGTGAACCCGCTGCCGAGTCCCAAGATTCGGTGATAGTTATATACGATATCATCGGCAGTCAGCTCCCGACCGTTCATCGGTGCCTTATCGTGCCAGTGAACGCCCTGGCGGACTTTGACGACATACGTCAGTGGGTCGGGCTGCGACCAGCTTTCCGCCAGGGCCCCTTTTAAGGCGAATAGAGGCACTGCATAACCTACGAAGTCAAATTTGTCTCTGGGCGTTGCCCAGTCCGCCATGGCCAGCTTCTCTAGAACGCCACCGACGTAGTCTAGCACCCATAAACCACTGAGCACGGCGTCAGGACCCGCCGGCTCTTCTTTTCGGGCGAAGGTTATTGTCCCGCCATACTCTGGCGCAGTCACCACCTTGCCGGTTGTGGGGTCGGTTACATACTTCTTGTCGGCGGCGGCTGCCGGCTCCTCATCTGCGCCGGCGGCCCAGAGGCCGGTTGCGGTCAGGGCGAGGACCAACGCAATCGCGAAGGTCATTCTGATTTTTACAATGTTCATACGTTTCTCCGTATGTGGATTTTTCGAGAGTATTGCGAAGCGGATTGCCGCTTCCTGGCTACTCTCGCGCCCGCAACGCAGGCGACCAGCCAGATAGAGTCAACTTCCTGAAGCGCGCGGCGTGTGACTCACCGGGTTCACCCGGGCTCACGCCGCGCGCGCGTGCGGTTCTTTGAGTATCATTTGCACCTCCATTTTCTGTAGGTTTCGGCAATTGATAGAGTCGGCACGGTCACTGCGTGATACGGAAGACCATGAAAAGCGATGCACAGGCATCGCCCGCTGGTCCGCTTTTTCGGACCAGAATAGGGTCTGGTCTGGGTGCCGGCGGTGTTGTGGCGTGCCCAGCGCGTGGCGCGGGTGCGTCCCATCAGGCCAACACCGACCGCTCGACGGGCGTCCGCACCTGCGTGCCAACGCGATGCGGGGTGGTGTGCCGCTCCCGACCGGCGCCGACGGCGGATGGCCGCCAACCCGGCACCCACTCGCCCAGGAGGATGGCCGCCACCAACACCGACCGGGCCCGGGTCACGGTTCGCACCGCCTCCGGCATCCCTCGCCTGAAGTGGCTGTACCCGGAGATGTCCGGACAGATGCGCATCAGCGCCAGAGTTCCTCGTCGACCTGTTGGAACAGCACACGCAGGTACGGCGTGCGCCGCCCGGTCGGACGGAACGGCTGCTTGGCACGCCGCACCCGGGTCAGCTTGACAGATGCGGCGAAGGGTGGAAAATTCCCATTATGAGGGTGCGCGTGATCGATTCGAAGAAACGGATCGTGCTCGGAGCTACTCGTCCCGGGGAGGTGTTCAGCGTCGCGGAGGAGTCCGATAGCCGGATCGTCTTGACCCGCCTTGAACCGGTTGGCTCCACGCGACAAATGAGCTTCGATGAGTGTCGAGCCGCGATCGAGGCCGCTCCGCTTCGCCCCACCCTCGCCTGGGACGAACTGCGTGAGGTGACCCGCGAGCCGTGATCCTGCTCGACACCAACGTTCTGATCTACGCGTCTCAGCCGCGCTCACCGTTCCACGAGTGGGCGATTTCGACGATCGCCGAAGGTGTTGTCGGTGATGGCGCCGGCGCGAATGCGGTCAGCATTGCCGAGGTCGGTGTCGGTGACCGGCAGCCGGAGTTGGCAGCCGGTCGCCTGCGGTCGTGGGGCGTGCAGACCCTCGACCTTCCGGCGGCCGCATCAGCCGGATGTGCGGCCGCCTATCGCCGGTACCGCGAGCGGCGCCGAAAGCAGCAAGGAACGGTGGCGCCCCTGGTCCCGCTGCCAGATTTCTTCATCGGCGCACACGCTCAACTCGAAGGATGGGCGTCGCCGAACATGTTGATGCTGTAGACCACGATGGTCAGGCACAGGCCCGGCCAGATCGCCAAGCGCGGCGCCATCTCCATGTACTGGCGCCCTTCCCGGCTCAGCATCCCGCCCCAGCTCGGCACCCCGGGCGGCAGGCCAAACCCTAAGAAGCTCAACGACGCCTCCGCCACAATGATGCCGCCGATGGTGATCGAGAAGATCACGATGATCGGCGCCATGATGTTGGGCAGCACGTGCCGCCGCAGGGTCCCGGAGGTGCGCTCGCCGATCGCCTGCGCGGCCTGGAAGTAGTCGTTCTCCTTGATCCCGATCACCGCGCCGCGCACCACCCGCGAATTGCTGATACCGGAGGATACCCCCAGAATCACGATTATCTGCAGCAGCCCCTGCCCGGCGATCGACATGATCGTGAGCAACAGCAGCAGGCCCGGGAACGACATCCAGGCATCGACGAACCGCTGCACCAACAGGTCCAGTTTGCCGCCGATGAACCCCGCGGTGCCGCCTATCAGCATCGCAACCACCACGTGCAGCGTGGTCGCTGCCAGACCGACGAACAGCGAGATGCGCGCCCCGTAGATCAGCCGGCTCAGGAAGTCGCGCCCGAGCTGGTCGGTGCCCAGCGGGTACTCGCCCGACGGGCCCTGCAGCCGGTCGGCCAGTGTCATCTGGTTGGGATCGTGCCCCGCCAGGAAACCGGCAAAGATGCTGACCAGGACCAGCGCCAGCAGCACCACGCCCCCGAACGCACCCAGGGGCTGCTCCTTGACCAGTCGTCTCAGCCACTTACCCAAAAAAACCGGCGCTCCGGTCGCTTCGGCGCCGCGGCGGCTGCCCGTTCGGCCGTCACTCGTTCACCCATCAGTGCCATCAGCGGTACCGGACCCGCGGATCCAGAACGGCGTAGATCAGGTCGACCATCAGGTTGATTGCCATCACCGCGGCCGCGAACGTCAGGTTGATGCCACTCTTCGAATGGCGTGCCAATCCCCTGCTTGGCATTGTTCAAGAACCCCTGCGGAGTCGGATCGGCCAAACCGCTGAAGTAGGTCTCACTGATCGTCTCCAGATCCAGCGCCATCTGCATGGCCCGCCGCACGCGGATGTCATTGAATGGCGGTGTGCTGATGTTGTTGGGCGCAAATGCGTGTTCAGACCGAAACTGGTAGCCCCACGTATTGATCTCGGGATTGGTCTGGTCCAGGCTTTTCATCTGATCGATTGACCTCACTTGAGAGTCGCCGACAGTCCCCAGCATATCCACCTTGCCCGAGCGCAGTGCCGCCAGACGCGCCGCAGGATCCGACATGTCGAGGGCGCTTATCTCGTCGACGTAGGGCAAGCGGTTCTGGGGGAACTTCTCGTCGAACCCCCAGTAGTCGGGCACCCGGGTCCACTTCAGAGAGGCGCCTTCGACCACGTCAGTGAGCTCCATCGGCCCCGTGCCGACCAGGTTCCGCCAATCCTTGATGTGGCTACGGTCCTGCGGGGCGGCGCCTCGGGCGTCGGTCTTGGGGCGCTAACCGGTGGCAGTGCTGAGTGGTGTAACCACGTGTCATTTGCATCCGTTCAAAACCCGTGGCGCTTACCATGGCACACCTGTGGCAAACACGTCAATAGGCAATCACGGCGGCTGTGAGCGCCGTGGCGGCGCCAACGATTCAAAGGTCGGAATGGCCGGCCGTGGGATGCGGCGCCGACCGGCCTACCAGATGGTGGCACCGCAACAGTAGCCCGTTTCGACGGGCCTGAAGGCGCAACACTTAAAATCGTGACGCTCGCTATTCGGGACGCGCTGCCCGAGAGGCGACCCTGCGGCGATGCCTGTCGTTCTATTCCCGCATCAACGATGACGGGGTAGAGGGAGGTTGCGTTCAGCGATGATGGATTCCATGCGAACGCGTACGTTATCCTTGATTCTTACCAGCGAGGCTGGATTAGGCTCTGTGATGAGGTAGAACTTTTCCTCCTTGATGGCATTCAACACGCGGTCGGCCACTTCTGATGGAGCCATCCCATCCCTTTGGTGGCGCTCGTGGCGCCCTTGGCTTTGCGCTGCGAGTGCTGCTTGACGCCCAGCCTCATGTTCATCTCTCAGGGCTGGGGGACGGTTCCGTCCTGCCAGGTCCAGATTGGTCGCAACTTCGCCGGGGCACAGCAACGTGCACTTCACTTTGCTTTCACACATCGCCAGTTCATAGTACAAAGCCTCCGTGATCCTGGTCACGCCAACCTTACTCACTTCGTAGGTCGCGCCGGGGCCAGTTACGAGGCCGGCCACGGAGGAATTGTTAACCACATGCCCTTCCTCATCCTGTTCGATCATGACCGGTAGAAAGGTACGCACGCCATGGATGACACCCCAAAGGTTGACACCCAGCACCCATTCCCAATCATGGATAGTGGCTTCCCAAGTTGGGGTCTCTCCCCAGGCACAGGTAACACCGGCATTGTTGCAGAGGATATGGACCTTACCGTATTGCTCAAGGGTCAGATCGCGCACCGCTTCAACCTGTGCCAACTGCGAGACGTCAGCCAATTGACCGATTACCTCGAACCCCCGCCCTTGCAGTTCCTCCACTGCGGTGTCCAGCGCCCTTTCCTCGACATCAGCCAGCACCACTTTCATGCCTTCGAGCGCAAAACGTTCCACTAATGCACGCCCCATACCGCTGGCGGCTCCCGTGACCACCGCCACTTTGTCTTTGAATTCTTGCATTTCCTTTATGCAGCGCCTGGGCTTAGCGACCCAGGACGATGTCGATGCCGCGGATAATGAGCGCCAACTGCCTATCCTCGAGCCGGCGTACGCGCTCTACCAGAGCGCGCCGATCAAGCGCGACGATCTGCGATGAGTTCGCGACCGAGTCTTTCGGCAAGCCGGTGACTGTCGCCGGCAGCACCGTGTTGCCGGGCGCATCCGCCCAGGCCAGGTTGCTCGTCAGCGGAACGCACACTACCGTCGAGATCCGGCTCCGGTTCAAGGAGTTCCCCTGAACCACCACGATCGGTCGCCTCAGACCAGGGCCGGAACCTACCGGCTCCGGCAACTCGGCCCACCACACCTCTCCTTGAGCAAGGTCTACCATTCGACACGTTCCAGTGTGTGCTGCGCTGCACGCGATACGAAATCGTCGCTTTCCGTTTCGCCGAGACGGTCGACCACCCGGTCCATAGCTTTGGTGACCTCATCAGGGGTATGTCGGTCGAGGTACTCGGCGATCGCCTCGGTGTAGAGCCGACTGCGGGACTTGTTCGACCTTCGTGCGTGCCGTTCCGCGGCATGAAAGAGCTCATCAGGAAGGGACACAGCCGTTTTCATACCAGCAGTATAACCCGAGACGGCGCGCTGATCAACCGAAGGAGCCGTGCTCCTTGATGCCGAAACACCTTGACGAAGTAGCTACTAGGAGCTACCCCACGTCCCATGAGGTCGGTCGGCATAAAGATACTGAACAGCAGGCCCACGAGCTGGAGCGGCGGCGTCCGATCACCGAGGGCGCCAGTCTGCTTCTCCGTACACCAACCATGCATCCACCCGACGGCCGTCCCAGCGACAGCAGAGGTGTCTGCCAGGGACGGGAAGGCAGTTAAGGGACGAGGGCTCATCCCGAAAGCTCGGCCCGTCATCAAGGAAATGATGATCGCTGGTCTTCATCTCTCGCGACAGGTGATGGACGAAGCTCTACGGCGAGTGGACGAATAGGCATGGCTGCCGACAGTGGCGGTCAGACGCTGCCGACGCTGCCGCGCAGCCGGGGGTCGAGCAGGTCGCGCAGCGCGTCGCCGAACATGTTGATGCTGTACACCACGATGGTCAGGCACAGGCCCGGCCAGATCGCCAGCCGCGGCGCCATCTCCATGTACTGGCGCCCTTCCCGGCTCAGCATTCCGCCCCAGCTCGGCACCCCGGGCGGCAGGCCAAACCCTAAGAAGCTCAACGACGCCTCCGCCACGATGATGCCGCCGATGGTGATCGAGAAGATCACGATGATCGGCGCCATGATGTTGGGCAGCACGTGCCGCCGCAGGGTCCCGGAGATGCCCTCGCCAATCGCCTGCGCGGCCTGGAAGTAGTCGTTCTCCTTGATCCCGATCACCGCGCCGCGCACCACCCGCGAATTGCTGATGCCCGAGGATACCCCCAGAATCACGATTATCTGCAGCAGCCCCTGCCCGGCGATTGACATGATCGTGAGCAACAGCAGCAGGCCCGGGAACGACATCCAGGCATCGACGAACCGCTGCACCAACAGGTCCAGTTTGCCGCCGATGAATCCCGCGGTGCCGCCTATCAGCATCGCAACCACCACGTGCAGCGTGGTTGCCGCCAGACCGACGAACAGCGAGATGCGCGCCCCGTAGATCAGGCGGCTCAGGAAGTCGCGCCCGAGCTGGTCGGTGCCCAGCGGATACTCGCCCGACGGGCCCTGCAGCCGGTCGGCCAGCGTCATCTGGTTGGGATCGTGCCCCGCCAGGAAACCGGCAAAGATGCTGACCAGGACCAGCGCCAGCAGCACCACGCCCCCGAACGCACCCAGGGGCTGCTCCTTGACCAGTCGTCTCAGCCACTTACCCAAAAAAAACCGGCGCTCCGGTCGCCTGGTCGCGGCGGCGGCTGCCCGTTCGGCGGCTCGTTCGTCCGGCACTCGTTCGGCCATCAGCGGTACCGGACCCGCGGATCCAGAACAGCGTAGATCAGGTCGACCATCAGGTTGATTCCCATGACCGCGGCCGCGAACGTCAAGTTTATGCCGGCGACCACCGGGTAGTCTCTGTCAGTTAGGGCATCGAGCATCAGGCGACCGAGCCCCGGCAGGCCGAAGATGTTCTCCATGATCACCGAGCCGCCGATCAGGATCGGCATCTGCAGACCGATCAGGGTGACCACCGGGATCAGGGCGTTCTTGATGGCGTGTCTGACGATGACGACCCGCTCCTTGAGACCCTTGGACCAGGCGGTCCTGACGTAGTCCTGCCTGAGCACCTCCAGCATCATGGTGCGCGTCATCCGCATGGTGGCTGCCGCCAGATAGGTGCCCAGAATCAGGCTGGGCACGATGAAGACAGCCAGATTGTCCCACGGGTCTGTGCGGAACGGAACGAGCGTCAACGGTGGCGACCAGGCCCACCAGATGGCAGGAAAGGTCAATATCAAGGTTGCCAGCCAGAAGTTGGGCGTTGCCAGGCCGATGATGGCGACCGACCGCCCGACGTAGTCGGCGGCTGTATTGCGGCGCATCGCCGAGTAGATGCCGACCGGCAGCCCGATCAGCAGACCTATTACGATCGCCATCACTCCCAGCTCGACGGTCGTCGGCAACCTGCCGAGTATCTTCTCCTCGACCCGCCAGTCGCTCAGGAGGGAATTGCCCAGCGTGCCGTGCAGGAAGATGCCCGCCAGCCAGCGTCCATACTGCACGTAGATCGGCTGGTCCAGTCCCATCATCCGCTCGAGCGCTTCACGGTCTATATCACCTACGACATATTGCATATCACTGATCAGCGCATCTACTGCATCCCCCGGAAGGAAGCGCACCGACAGGAATACCAGAATCGTGAGGAGCAAGAAGGTGGGTATGAGGAGCAGAACTCGGCGGATGATGTACGCTCTCATATCTTCGTGGTAAATGGGCGCCGGGAAGACGCTTCCGAGCGCGGCTCCCGGCGCCCCTCTCTGCAGGCAGGACTCCCGCCTTTAGGCGGGGTCCTTAGCTCGTGGAGTCGCGCAGCGACTCCTTAAGCAAACGGCGAAGCGGTTGGCTCAGAAGCCCATCTCCCGCTTCAGATCCTGGTCGATCCAGACACGGGTCAAGACCGTAGAATAATGACCGGATATGGAGAGACTGACCTCGCCGTTATAGCCCTTGACCCACGGCTGGGCGACGTTGAACTGTGGGGTAACTGGACCAACGACCTTCCAGTGCAGTTCTATGAGGCGCAGATTCGCTTCTTTGGCCAACCGATTCGCCTCCTCGACGGTGGAAGCTGTGTTAGCGGCCTCATAGAGAGCGTCAATTTCCGGGTCGCACCCTGCGAATGGGTTCCCGGTATTCGCACACGTGTGCCAATTAAGGGTAGAGACTGCGTCATATGTGATAGCCGCGATATTGGCGATCAATCCTCCTGGATTATCTCTACGGAGCGCAACGCCTTGCGTAGAGTCGAACGTCCGTATCTCGACTTCCACGCCAATCTCACGCCAGTAGTTGGCGAGTAGCTCTTCGTAGCTCGAACCGCGCCGCTGCCCGGCATACAGAGTGGTCTTGAAGCCATCGGGATAGCCCGCCTCAGCCATCAGCTGCTTCGCGCGTTGCGGGTCGTACCGGTAGTACTGTTTGATCTCTTCGGGCCACTCCTCGAATGGCGTGCCAACCCCCATCTTGGAATTGGCAAACGTTCCCTGCGGCGTCGCATCGCCAATACCGCTGAAGAAGGTCTCCGCGATCGTCTCGCCATCCACCGCCATCTGCATGGCCCGACGCACCCGGATATCATCAAAGGGCGGTTTGTTCACATTGTTGAAGGCAGTTGCGTTTTCGGAGCGAAACTCGAACTCCCACATATTGATCTCGGGATTGATCTCGCGCAGGCTCTTTAGCTGATCGATTGACCTCAGTTGAGAGTCGCCGGCGGTCCCCAGCAGATCAACCCTGCCCGAGCGCAGGGCCGCCAGACGTGCTGCTTCATCCGGCATTTTGAGGGCGTTTATCTCGTCGACGTAGGGCAAACGGTTCTGCGGAAACTTCTCGTCGAACCCCCAGTAGTCGGGAACCCTGGTCCACTTCAGAGAGGCGTCTTCGACCACGTCCGTCAGCTCCATGGGGCCCGTGCCGACCAGGTTCCTCCAGTCCTTGATGTCGCCGTGTTCCCGGATGACCTCCGGAGGGTAGATCTGCGAAACCCACTGGTCGAAGATCTTGGGCAGGGCGTTGAGGTCTGGCCTCGTCAGCTTGAAGACAACCGTGCTGGCGTCGGTGGCCGTTACCGATTCCACGATTTCGTGTACCCCACCAGACATTGGGCTGACTTCGCTGAAGCCGCTGCCCAGCCCCCAGAGACGATGAAAGTTGAACTCGACATCGCTGGCGGTCAGCTCCCGACCGTTCATCGGTGCCTTGTCGTGCCAGCGAACGCCCTGACGGATGTGGGCGACGATCGTGGTAGCGTCGGGCGTTTCCCAGCTCTCCGCCAACGCCCCGCGGAAGATAGACCAGGGCACGTCATAGGTCCGCAAGTTGTTTATCTTCCTGTCCAGCGCCCAATCTACGATGACGAGCTTCTCGACCACCTCGCTGATCCAGTGGGTGGCCCAGCCGCTGATGTACCATACATCCGTATGCTCACCCAGGTTGGGCCGGGCATAGGTGACGCTCCCGCCATACTGCGGCGCCTCCACCATCTCGCCGGTGGACGGGTCGAGCACCATCTCCTTCTCCACCGCCGCGGCCGGCTGGTCGCTCTCGCCGCTGGCCCAGATGCCGGTCGCGACCAGGGCGAACACGAGCACAACCACGAAGGGGTGTGCAATTCTTGGAAGATTCATAATGATCTCTCCTCCATACTCTGATTTTGAGAGTTCTGCCGGCGAGTTGCCTTTCGCTGCCACTCTCGCGCCCGCAACGCGGGCGGCCAGACAGCAACGGCAATCTCCAATCGTGGAGCGCGCGGCGTGTGCCTCATGAACTCAGGGGCTCAGGCCGCGCGCCTGGTGTGGTTCTTTGAGTATCAGCTTGCACCTCCTTGTTCCGCAGAGTTCCGGATTTCGACGCCATCCACACGGCCACGCGGCAGGCGCAGGGTGTCGCCTGGATCGCCTGGCCCGGTAGTTGACGGAGTGATGCCGAAGGCGCGGGTGTGCGCAGGAGCACACGCAGGTGCGCGTGCTCCGCCCGGTCGGCCGGAGCGGTTAGCTGTTTCTGGGGTGAATGAAAAGTTAGGTGTGTTGCCCGGCGCCGGGGGGGGGGCACTCCTCACCATTAAGCAAGCGCGCCGCGAGCTGATTTTCAGCAAATCTCGGCGAGCGGCTGTCAGGGGAACAGAGTGTCATAAGGGTTGACGTGTTATAGGTCACTCAAGCCCTCCGCAGGTGAGGCACAGCTATACCCAGACCCAGATGTAGTCGCGATTGACTGCATCCCACCCTATAATAACCTCCACTCCCGAGGACGTCAACCACGAATCGCCCCAGCAATCCTCGGTGAACGGCAGTCGATGGCCTGAAGAGACAGTCTGGGGGGCCCACCATTTGTCAACCCCCGCCGCGAAAGGATTCCGGGGGGGGCAATGGTAGGACACGCCGGTTGCGTTGCCCCTAACCGGTGGATGTCGCGCTCGCCGGATGGGCTGCGCTTCGTGGGCGGCCTGCTGCCCGGCCAGCTCGCCACCAGCGTCATGAACCCGATCGTGTTCTCGGAGACGGACGCGGAGGCTGAGGGTAAGTGATGGAACAGTGGAGCGCGGAGCGGGCCAACGAGTGGTTCGCGTCGATCCCCTGGGCGTTCGGCTGCAACTTCCTCCGAACACGGCGGTGAACAGCACCGAGATGTGGCAGACCTTCGATCCCGCCACCATCGAGCGCGAGCTGCAGTTGGCGGCCGGGCTCGGCTACAACACGGTGCGCGTGTTCCTGCAGTTCATGGTGTGGGAGGCCGACCCGGAGGGCCACAAGGAGCGCCTGGAGATTTTTTTGAGGCTGGCTGACGGCGCAGGCGCATCGATGATGCCGATCCTGTTCGACGACTGCCGCTTTGACGACCGCGACCCCTATCCGGGGCGCCAGGACGAGCCCAAGCCGGGGGTGCACAACAGCCGCTGGACGCCGAGCCCCGGCTACGCCACCGCCGACGACCCGGCGCGCTGGCCGCAGCTCGAGGCGTACGTCAGCGACCTGGTGGGGAGCTTCGGCAACGACCGCCGGGTGCTGGTGTGGGACCTGTACAACGAGCCCGGGGGGGCATCGACGGCCTGGGCGCGTGTCTGCTGCTGCTGGCCTACACCAGCGCGTTCTACGACCGCTATCGCGCGACCGGCGACGAGTTCTTCGCCTATCCCGACCACTATACGTTTCAGCGGCGCACGCCGCCTGCTTCCTACGGCATGCTCGACGTCTGGCCCGGGCACAAGGACGTGGCGGTCGCGGGGGATGCCGGCCAGACGCTCGACGCGATCCTGGACCGGGCGATCAACGTGCTCCTGGTCCCGGCCGGACCCGGCAGCGCGTCGAATTCACAGCGGTGCAGATGGCCAGCGCCCGTCGCACCATCCGGCGCTGCTACACCTACTCGGCAACCGGGTCGACCGAGCAGCCTACGCTGGCGGTGGCCTGCGGCCGCGCCGAGCCGGCCGAGTGGGCGCGCGCCGTAATCGACTCCGTGCCACCCGACGATAGCGCCGTGCGCAGCCACTGGCTCCGCGTCGTCGCGGGCGGCTCGATTCCGAAGCAGTCGTTCAGCGAGGTCTCGCTGCAGCAGGCGCTCGCCCTGATCCGCTGATGCCCTGGAACGCCGCGCCTATACGGCCCGGGCCAAGTGGCTGTATGCTTACACGTGCAGACGTTCAGGAGGCAGTATGTCCAAGCGTATGACCGTTGTTTTCGACGACGAAGGGCTTTACACCGCACTCAAGGTAGCTGCGGTTCGGAGTGGGCAACATGCCAAGGATATCGTTGCCCAGGCTGTTCGTGACTGGCTGCAGGCCCAAGAGGACGAGGAGTTGCAAGCCGCCTTGGCAGAGTCGCGCCGCGAGTGGGAACGGGACGGCGGTCGGGAAGCCGGTGAGTTCTTTGCTGAACTGGACGCCGATCCGCCGGGATAACGGATGCTCTATCGCGTGGAGTTGGCTCCTGCCGCGCAGCGGGAGCTTCGGCGCTTACCAGCTGCAGCGCGACGCAGGCTTGCCGGCCCCATAACCGAGTTGGCCCGGAATCCTCGCCCGGTCGGATGTCGCAAGTTGCGAGGATCCCGGCAGACGTGGCGGATCAGGGTCGGTCCCTACCGGGTCGTATACGATATCCACACCGTCACATCGCTGATCGTCATCCTC
Source organism: Spirochaetia bacterium (assembly GCA_965198005.1). Lineage (GTDB taxonomy): Bacteria > Spirochaetota > Spirochaetia > SZUA-6 > Bin103 > Bin103. The sequence continues at coordinate 2,375,194 of CBDAOI010000004.1, read as the reverse complement.
AAGGTCGTCCGCCGTTCGGAGTCTACGTACTCCTGAAGATCGTCTGCTATTATCCATCGATACACTGCGCACTACCTTGCCACCTCAGCGATATCCCTTGTCAAGTGCCACATCTCGTTTCAGCAAATAAGCGCAGTTTTTGACCGTCACCTACAGCTGCTCGAACATGACAATCTGGCGCCTGCGCAGGGATGGAAAGCTGCCGAAGCCCTAGTAGACGGGTGGTTACCTCCACCCAGTCATCTACCTCCGAAGAAGTGAGCCGGCAACCCCTCGTGGTCAACCCATCGATAGACGGAGTTCTGTTTGGCCAAGTCATGTCATCAAGGAACACGCCACCAACCATAGCACTGGAACGTCACTCTGGAAGATGACGTTGATAGGGCAATGGAGCTTGGCCGCCCGGGCGCCCGCCGCTTGTTGGCGCATGACTCCCACATCGAAACCGTGCACTAACCCGCTGCCTAAACCTCTTCCTCGAGGATCTGCCCGTGCTCCCTTAGCCAGCCGCGCGCTCTGTGCATGGTGGGTACTTGTGTCCTTACTATGTTCCAGAATCGCGGTGTCGACGCGCGCGTTTTTCTCCAACGTTTCGCGGAGGACGATCTCGGCCTCGGACGGGGATACCCGGTATTGGGCAGGGAGTCGCGTGAGCACGGCGTATGCCTCGAGGATGGAGTGGTGCGCGACGACCACCTCATGCACGTCGAACGCGGTGTCAAGCCACCGTGCCGACGGGAGATGCACCGGATGATTCGCGTGAACTGCCGCCACGATCACCGATGTGTCCACCCCGACCGTCACGTCAACAAGCCGCCTTTCCCGTCCAGGTGGCCAGTGCGGACGCGGTCGACGGCGAAAATCTCCGCTGAGGCTGCGCCCCCGCCGGTAGCGACCGCCACGACCCGGCCGCGACGGACGATTCGGCGTTCGCTCGCGGCGGCCACCAGGGTGATGCCATCGGGAATCGTGACGATCTCGATCTCGGCACCCGCGTCAAACCGGTATCGCTCGCGCAGTGGCTTCGGTATCACGAGTCGGCCGGAGCTATCGATTCGGGTCTTCATAGGACCCTGATCCTACCACAACTAATGGTATCTGGCAATCATAATGGTAAGCCATTGGCGGTTCCAGAGTAGCCCGCGGAGGTTGTACACGGGCCGCACCCGTCCTGCAATGGCGGCGTGACTCGCATTGACCAAGCGCTCCGCGCCGAATTCGAGGCCGCCGCGCGCCGCCCCCTGGAGTTGCGCTGGCGCTATGCGTTCATCAGCACCTACAAACCGGTGCTCGACGACGCGCCGTACCGCTCGTTCGACACGATGGAGGAGTATCGTCAGTGGTGCGAGCGGGTGCTGCCGGACTGGCTGGGCTATGGCCGCGTTCGAGTATCGGCAAGCTGAGGAGATACGCGACGCTCTCCGGCGCCACGGCGTTCGCTACCTCTTCATTGACAAATCCGGTGCCATACTGCTCGGGTTCCCGGACACGACCCAGGATGCGGATCTGTTCGTCGAGAAGAACTCTGAGAATGGGCGTGCACTGGTTGGCGCGCGCATCGAACGGTTCCAGGATGCGTTCGGGCGGCGATGGTAGGACCATGATAGGAAACTGGCGCTCGCAGGTCCTGCGCGATCGTCGCTTCGTCATGAAGCCGGATCCGCTATGCGTCCGCCGGATCGGGGGCGAGGAAGTCGAGGTCGGCGCCGAGGTGGGCGGGCAGCACGTGCTCGGCGTGCAGCCGCTTCCAGCCGCGCGCGGGCAGCGGCGGCGGGGCGGCGGCGGCGCCCGCGCGGCGGCGGCGCTCCAGCTCGGCCGCCGGCACCAGCAGGTCGATGCGGCCGGCCGGCGCGTCCAACTCGATCGCATCGCCGTCCTGCACCAGCGCCAGGGGACCGCCGCGCGCCGCCTCGGGCGAGCAGTGCAGCACGCAGGTGCCGGCGGCGGTGCCGCTCATGCGGGCGTCGGACACGCGCACCAGGTCGCGCACGCCGGCCCCGGCCAGCTTGCGCGGGATCGGCACCGAGCCCGATTCCGGCATGCCGGCGGCGGCGGGTCCGCAGTTGCGCAGCACCAGCACGTGCTGCGGGGTGACCGGGAGCGCGGGATCGTCGATGCGCGCGGCCAGGTCTTCGGAGGAGTCGAACACCAGCGCCGGCCCGCGGTGGCGCAGCAGGGCGGGGGTGGCGGCCGCGGTCTTGAGCACGGCGCCGTCCGGGGCGAGCGAGCCGCGCAGGATGGTCAGCGCCCCCGGCGGCCCCAGCGGCTCCGCCAGCGGCGAAATCACCGGCCTGCCGGCCGCCGGCGTGTTGGCCGGGTCGGTGGCGGCCGGCGGCACGCCCGCGAGCTGCTCGGCCAGGGTGGTGCCGGCCACCCCGCGCACGTCCAGCTCCAGCAGCGGGCGCAGCTCGCGCAGCACGGCCGGCATGCCGCCGGCGTGGTCCAGATCCTCCAGCCACAGCTCGCCGCTGGGCTTGCAGTTGACCAGCAGCGGGACCCGCCCGGCCGCCTCGGCGAAGCTGTCCAGGCTCAGCGGCACCCCGGCCCGGCGGGCGATCGCCAGCAGGTGAATGATCGCGTTGGTCGATCCGCCCAGCGCCATCAGCGCGCACACCGCGTTGCCGAAGGCGGCGGCGGTGAGCACCTGGCGCGGGCGCAGCGGCGCCCGCGCCAGGACGGCGGCGCGGCGGCCGGTGGCCACCGCATGGCGCAGGCGCGCGGCCGAGCCGGACGGCGGGGTGGCGCCGCCCGGCAGCATCAGCCCCAGCGCCTCCGTGAGGCAGGCCATGGTCGAGGCGGTGCCCATCACCATGCAGGTGCCGCCGGTGGGGCACAGCTCCTGCTGCACCTGCGCCAGCTCCTCGTCGGCCAGCGTGCCGGCGCGGTACTGCAGCCAGTGGTCCCGGCAGTCGGTGCAGGCGCCCAGCCGCGTGCCGCGCCAGCGGCCGGTGCGCATCGGCCCGGTGACCAGCGCCAGCGCCGGCACGTCGGCCGACGCCGCCGCCATCAGTTGCGCCGGGACGGTCTTGTCGCAGCCCCCGACCAGCACCGCCGCGTCCATGGGGTAGGCGGTGAGCGCCTCCTCGGTCTCCATCGCCAGCAGGTTGCGGTACAGCATCGACGTGGGCGAGATCAGGATCTCTCCCAGCGACAGCGTCGGCAGCGTGAGCGGCAGGGCGCCGCCCTGGAGCACACCGCGGCGCACCGCGGCGACCAGCGCCGGCAGGTCCCGGTGGCAGGTGGTGTAGTCGGAGCCGGTGTCGACGATCGCCACGATCGGGCGCTCCAGGTCGGTGTGGTCGTAGCCGGCGGAAGCCAGGAACGCGCGCCGCAGGAAGGAACTGAAGCGGGGATCGCCGTAGGCGGTAAGGTTGCCCTCGACGCCGCTCCAGTGGGCGCTCACTTGGCGCGTTCGACCACCGCCGCGCCCACCCCGTTGTCGACCGGCTCGGGTCGTACCGTTCTATTCACCAGGCGGGTGAACTCAGCGGCCTCCACCACCTCGTTCGCCAGGAGGCTCCTGGCCACCGCTTCCAGGGCGTCGCGCTCGGCGGCGAGCAACTCGACCACCGTGGCATAGCGCTCACCGATGATCCGCGCCGTCTCCTCGTCGACGTACTGCTGAGTCGCCTCGGAGTACTCGCGGTTGGCGGCGTACCCGTTGCGGCCGAGCTGCCCCAGCAACGGGCTCTCCTGCCGGTAGGGCAGGTGGACGTTGGCGAACTTTTCGCTCATGCCGTAGTCGGTGACCATCCGTTTCGCCAAGTCGGTGGCGCGGTCGAGGTCGTTGGCGGCGCCCGTGGAGATTTCGCCGAACACCACTTCCTCCGCCGCGCGGCCGCCCAGCAGGACGTCGATCCGTCCCAGCAGTTCCGCTTCGGTCAGGAGGAACCGATCCTCGGCCGGAGTCTGCATGGTGTAGCCCAGCGCGGCCAGCCCGCGCGGCACGATCGAGATCTTGCGCACCGGATCGCTGCCCGGCGTGTGATGCGCCACCAGGGCATGCCCGGCCTCGTGATAGGCGACGATCCGCCGCTCCTTGGGATTGAGGACGCGGCTGCGTTTCTCCAGACCCGCCACCACCTTGTCGATCGCCTCGTTGAAGTCGGTCTGCGCCACCTGCTTGCGCCCCGCCCGCACCGCCAGCAGCGCCGCCTCGTTGACGATGTTGGCCAGGTCCGCGCCGGCGAACCCGGGCGTGGCCTTGGCGACCTCGAGCAGGTCGACCTCCGGCGCCAGCTTCACGTCCTTGGCGTGAATCCGGAGGATCGCCTCGCGGCCGGACAGGGCCGGCTTGTCGACCAGCACCTGCCGGTCGAACCGCCCCGGCCGCAGCAGCGCGGCGTCCAGCACCTCGGGCCGGTTGGTGGCGCCCAGAATGATGACCCCCGAGCGCCCGTCGAAGCCGTCCATCTCGACCAGGAGCTGGTTCAGCGTCTGCTCCCGCTCGTCATTGCCGCCAGTGATGGCCACCCCGCGGCTCTTGCCGATCGCGTCCAACTCGTCAATGAAGACGATGCACGGGGAGCGGTCGCGCGCCTGCTGGAACAGGTCGCGCACGCGCGCCGCGCCCACGCCGACGAACATCTCCACGAACTCGGCCCCGTTCAGGCGAAAGAAGGTCACCCCCGCCTCGCCGGCCACGGCGCGTGCCAGCAGCGTCTTGCCGGTTCCGGGCGCGCCCACCAGCAGCAGCCCCTTGGGGATCTTGCCGCCGATCGCGACGTAGCGCTCCGGGTTCTTGAGAAAGTCGACGACCTCCTCCAGCTCCGCCTTGGACTCGTCCGCGCCGGCCACGTCGGCGAATCGGACGCCGGTCTCGCCCTCCGCCACCACCTTCGCGCGCGACTTGCCGAACGCCATCACGTTCGACCCCATCGAGCCGAGGCGCTTGAACATGAAGCGCCACACCAGGAACAGCAGGCCGAGCGGAATCACCCACTGCAGCACCAGCCCGAGCAGGGCGCGGCCGGTGCGGCTTTCCGCGTAGTACTGGACGCCCTGCTCGTCGAGCAGGGCGACGAACCCCGGGTCTTCCACCCTGACGGTGCGCCACTCCTCGACCGGCGCGCCGGTCCTGGACAGACCGACGGGGCGCGCCGGGCGCGCCGCCAGCTCCGCTTCCGTGGCAGCGAGCCCGACGTAGTAGCCGTCGGAGATCCGAACCCGCTTGATCCGCCCGTCCCGCACCAGCGCCTTGAACGTGCTGTAGTCGACCATTTCCACCGCCTGGCGGGCGGTGAGCAGCGAGTTGAACAGCAGCAGGACGAGGATGCCGATGCCCACGTACCAGAGCGAGAACCGGAACTGGCCGCGGCTCGGCGGCTTGAGCAGCGGCGGTTCGCCCGTGGGACCGCCGCCCGGCTTCGGCTTGGGTTGCCAGAACTGTCGTTTGTCGTCGGCCATGCGGTCCCTTTTTCCAGTCTCTACGTCTAAGTGTATTGCCGCCGGCGGCGCATCGTCCACGCCGCGCACCCGGGCGTCATGACGGCGGCGCGGCCACCGACGGAGGGGGCTACGAGCTGGCGCGTTCCGGAGCGAGCGCGCCGAGCGATCACCAGTCTCCCAACAGCCAACTGGCGGCGGACGCCCAGTTGACGCTATCCGGCAGGCCTCGCGGAGGAGACGGGTCGAGAGTGACGAGCCAGCGGGTCGCATCCGGGTACGCCTCACCGGCCGCCTGGAGGGCACGCAGTTCGCGCTCCCAGGTCGCGTCCTGAGCGGTTTCGAGACATACCTGGACCAGCATCGGAGGGTCTCCGGCGCGGTGAGCCAAGAAGTCGACCTCCCAGCCTTCGCTGGTGCGCACGTAGGAGGCTTCCCAGCCGCGTCGTTCCAACTCCAGCAGGACGGCGGTTTCCAGGGCACGGCCGCGGTGGCTGCGACCGCTGCGCGCAAACAGGGCGATCAACCCGGGGTCCACCGGATACGCCTTGCGGGGATTGACCATGCGCCGCCGCTCGGAGGCGGCATGCAGGGAGACCGTCCGCACCAGGAAGGCATCCTCCAGGTAGCCAAGGTAGTCGTGCAGGGTGTCCTTGCCCACGCGCACGCCCTGCGAGCGCAGGGTGTCGTACTGCTTCTTCACCGAGAACGCCCCTCCGGGATTGGCCAGCAACTGCCGCTGCAACCAACGCAATGCGAGCGGATTGGTCACCTCGTACCGCTCGATGACGTCGCGCAGCACGCCCAGGTCGACATAACCGGTCAGCAAAGCCGCGCGGTCTCTCGGCTCCGCCCCCTGCGCTTCGGGAAAGCCCCCTGCGGCCAGATAGCGCTGCAGCCGCTGATGCAGCACTGCTGCCGAGGGGCGGTGTGGCCGCCGCCGCTGAAGTGACCCGCGTCGGCGCAGTAGGTTCATTGCGGTACTGATCCGTCGGGCCGAAGGTGTCGATAAAGGTATGAGATACATGAGATTCACGAGATTCACAATGACAATGGAGGACGACACATGGATTTGAAAGGACAGACGGCGATCGTAACCGGCGCCGGGCGCGGCATAGGACGCGCGACGGCGTTGGCGTTTGCCCGCGCCGGGGCGAACGTGGTGCTCGCGGCGCGTACCGCGGCGGAGATCGACGCGGTCGCCGAGGAGATTCGCACGCTCGACGGGGTAGCGCTGGCGGTGCCGACCGACGTCGCGTGCAAGGCGGAGGTCGAAGAGCTGGTGCGGCAGACGCTGGACCGGTTCGGGCGGGTCGACATCCTGGTGAACAACGCGGGAGTGGGGGGCACCTCACCGATCCCGGCGATTACCGAGGAGCTGTGGGACCTGAATCTGGCGGTCAATCTCAAGGGGGTGTTTCTGTGCACGCAGGCGGTGTTCAGCCACATGTGCGCGCAGGGAAGCGGCCACATTCTCAACGTCTCCTCGCTGGCGGGCAGGCACCCGGGCGCCAACTACGGCGCCTACTGCGCGGCCAAGTTCGGGGTGGGCGGGTTCACCGGCGTCACCCGCGCGGAGGGGGGCCGGCACGGCGTGAAGGCCACCCTGATCGAGCCGGGGCCGGTGGATTCCCGGATGCGCCGGGACCGTCACCGCGACGACCTGGCCAAGCTGGGGCAGCCGGATGACGTAGCCGACCTGATCATGCTGGCCGTCACCCAGTCGCCGAAGGTGTTCACCCCGGTGATGTCGCTGTACACCTCGACCAATCCGGAGCTCGAGATGATCAAGCACTGGTAGGCAGTACGGGTAGTCGCGGCAGTCCGGGCGAACGAACGCGTGCGCGGGCTGCGGTGTGTGGTACGCTGCTGGCATGGCAGGCGAATTCTCGGACCAACGACTCGGCCGGATCGAGCCCTTTCTGCACAGCTACGTCGACCAAGGTCAGCTTCCGGGATACCTGCTGCTGGTATCCCGGCACGGCCGGGATCAGCTGTTTCTGGCGCACGGACTGATGGACGTCGAACGCCGGCGCCAGTTCGCGCGCGACACCATCGTACGCATCTACTCGATGACCAAGCCGATCACGAGCGTGGCGCTGATGCAGCTCTACGAGCGCGGGGCGTTCCAGTTGGACGATCCGGTGAGCCGCTACGTTCCCGGTTGGGCGGGCCTCAAGGTGTTCGCGGACGGCGACGAGCACGACTACCGGACACGGGCGCCCGACCGGCCGATGATCATCAAGGATCTGCTCACCCATACCTCCGGCCTGACCTACGACTTCATGCGCAGCCACCCCGTGGACGCGCTGTATCGGGCGCGCGGTGGCATCGGCGGCGCGGCCGGGACCGAGTCGCTGGAGGAAGTGATCGCCACGCTCGGCGAGCTGCCGCTGCAGTTCTCGCCGGGCACGCGCTGGCAGTACGGCATGTCCACCGACGCGGTCGGCTATCTGGTGCAGGTGCTCTCCGGCCGGCCGCTCGACGACTACATTGCCGAACGCATCACCGGGCCGCTGGGGATGGACGACAGCGGCTTCATGGTGCCGGCGGACCAGGCCCACCGCTTCGCCGCGTGCTACGAGTCGGTGCCGGGAGCTTCGGGCACGCCGGCCTTCCGCCTCACGGACGACCCGGCCACCAGCACCTTCCTGCGGCCGCCCGCGATGCTCTCCGGCGGCGGCGGCATGGTCTCCACCATCGACGACTACCGGCGCTTCGCCGACCTGCTGCTCGGCAAGGGCGAGCTCGACGGCGTGCGGCTGCTCGGGCGCAAGACGGTCGAGTACATGACCCGCAACCACCTGCCGGAAAACCGCGATCTGGCCGCGATGGGACAGGCCGTGTTCAGCGAGACGCCGTTCGCGGGCGTCGGTTTCGGCCTGGGCTTCTCGGTGGTGCTCGATCCGGCCACGGCCAACGTGATCGACTCGCCCGGCGAGTTCGCCTGGGGCGGCATGGCCGGCACCTGTTTCTGGGTGGATCCGCTCGAGGAGCTGAGCCTGACCTTCATGGTGCAAGTGCGGTCTTCTGACGCGGTGCCGCACAGCCCGCCGCGGGTGCTGCGGCGGCTCTTGAAGCAGCTCGTGTACCAGGCGCTGGTGGACTGAGGCCGTCAGCCGTCAGCCGGCGCGAGGCCCATGAGGGTCAGGATCCGGGCCACGTAGCCGCTGGTCTCGGCGGGCGCGTAGGGGGCGACCCGGCCCCAGGTGGCGCAGTCGGCAGTGCAGCGTTCCTGCGCGCGCAGCATCCGGCTGCGCCCGCCGTTGTAGCTGGCGAAGGTGAACGCCAGCCGCTCGCCGGCATCGGGGACGTCGTCCCACAGGTCGTACAGATGGCGGTCGTAGAACACGCCGGCGGCGATGTTCTGCCCCGGATCGGAGCCGTCGAGCACCTGCAGGGAGGACTTGGCGGCGATCTCCTGCAGGGTGGCCGGCATGATCTGCATGATTCCCTTGGCGCCGACCCAGCTCTCGGCGTTCTCCCGCAGGCCGGACTCGGCAATCCCCTGCGCCTTGAACCAGCGCCAGTCGAGGCCGACCCCGAAGAACCGCTTGGCGTACTTGCGGAAGTGCGGATCGAACCGCTTCGTCCACTGCCGGTGCTCCACCGGCGGCCGGCCGAGCAGGTCGGCGCCGGCCGCGGCGGCGGCGTCCGGCATGCTGCCGCCGGCCGCCGTAGCGGAGGCGGTTGCCGCGGCACTGCCGGCCTCGAGTACCGCCGAGTCCGTGCCCGGCGTGCCGTCTCGCGGCCCGGGAGCGCACCCGGCCGCCAGCAGGACCACCGCGGCCAGCACGGCGCGGCCACCGGGCCGGAGGGCAAAGCCGGCCGCCGGCAGCGCGATCGCTGCCAGCACGGCGCGGCCGCACGGCCGGCCGGTGCAGCAGCCGCGGTGGCCGGTCAATTCAATCCCATGCCGATCACCAGCCCGACCGCGATGCCGATGCCGACGAACATGCCGCCCACCATGATCCCGACCGCGACGTTCCCTTCCTGGAGCTGGTGCGCGGTGTCGAACGGGGTCACGTGGTCGATCACCCGGTAGCCGAAGAACATGAACGCGATCGCGGCCCCGTTCGCCCAGACGCCGCCCAGCAGCGCGTAGAGGAGATTCAGCAGTACGATTCCCATAGCTTGCTGCATAGCATCGTACCGGCGGCTCGCCGGATCAAGCCGCTTCAGCCGCCCCGCTCGCTGCGTTCGTCGCGGCCGTCGTGGACCGCGAGCAGGTAGAGGTCGGCGACGTTGGTGCCGGTGGGGCCGGGCTTGAACAGGGCGTCGCAGCCCGCGAAGAAGGCGTGCGAGTCGTTGCGGGCCAGGAAGGTCCGGGGGTCGAGGCGGCGGTCGGCGGCGGTGCGCCGGGCGCGGTCGTCGGCGAAGGCGCCGGCGGCGTCGGTGGGGCCGTCGATGCCGTCGGTGCCGGCGGCCAGGAAGGTGACGCCGCGCAGGCCGGCGTCGCGCGCCAGCTCGTCGAGGAACGCGAGCGCCAGTTCCTGGCAGCGGCCGCCGCGGCCGGGGCCGGTTACGGAGACCGTGGTCTCGCCGCCGGCGAGGACGCAGGCGGGCAGGGTGAGATCGAGCCGCCCCGCGCGCAGGTCGCGGGCGACGGCGGCGAACACCTTGGCCACCGCGCGCGCCTCGCCGGTGAGCCCGGTCGACAGCAGGCGGGTGGCGTACCCGGCGGCGCGCGCGGCTGCCGCGGCCGCCTCGACCGCCACCCGGCCCGAGCCGAGCAGCAGGTTGCGGGTGCGCCGGAACGCCGCGTGCGCCGGTCCGGGCGTGTCTTCCACGTCGCCGGCGGCGCCGGCTGCGAGCAGGGCGCGCACGGCGGCCGGTACCTGGTCGATCAGGCCGCGCCGGCGCAGGATCGCGGCGGCGTCGGCGAAGGTGGTCGAGTCGGGCGCGGTGATCCCGGAGGCGATGGTGTCGAGCCGGTCGCCGACCACGTCCGACAGGATCAGGTTGAGCGAGGCGGCGGGGTACATCAGCGCGGCGGCGCGTCCTCCCTTGAGCGCGGACAGGTGCTTGCGGACGCAGTTGAGCTCGCCGATGGTGGCACCGCCGGCCAGCAGCAGGCGCGTGGTCTCCTGTTTGTGGGCCAGGGTCACGCCGGGCCCGGTGCCGGCGCCGGCCGCCCAGGGCGCCGCCAGCAGCGCCGAGCCGCCGCCGGACACCACCGTGATCAGCAGCGTGTCCGCGGTCGCGCGCCGGCACTCCGCGGCGAACGCCCGGCCGGCCGCGGCGCTGGCGGCGTCGGGTACCGGGTGCGCCGCCTCCAGCACGCGCGTCCGCCGCAGGCGCGGTGCGGCCGGCGCCTGCGCGGTGGGCAGGGCCGACAAAGCGGACGGGGCGGGCCGTCGCGGGACCACGATCAGCCCCGCGTCGAGCCGCGCGCCGAGCACCGCCTCGACGCCGTGCGCCATCGCTGCGGCCGCCTTGCCCACGCCCAGCAGGCGCACCGCGCGAAACGGCCGCAGGTCCACACGCACCGGCTCGCCGCCGGTGGTGACGCTCAGGGTGTCGCCGTCCAGGCGCAGCCGCTCCCGCACCAGCGCGGCCGGCTCGACGCGCGCCACCGCCGCCGCGTACAGGGCGGCGAGCTGGCCGCGGCCGTGGCCCGCGTCCGCAGTCATCGCCGGCCGGGCTTCCACGCCTCCATCAGGCGCTCGCTGAACACCTGCTCGAAGATGGTGAAGCCGTCCCGCTTGTACGCCGCGAGACGTTCCGCGTGTGTCATTCCGTACCTCCTTGGATGAGGCCGGCGGGCCGGCGGTCGCGCCGCTTCATACTGCTCTATACTGGAGCCACTATGGGGATCGTGTCATTGCCGCGGGCGCTACCTTCGCTACCCGGTGCAGGCGCTGCCGTGGCGTTACTGTTGGGGGCGGCTGGCCTCGCCGCCCAGGATGCCTCCGAACCGGCGGAACTGCGCCGGGCGCGCGCCGACATGGTGGAGCACCAACTCGCCGCGCGCGACATCTCCGACCCGCGCGTGCTGGAGGTGATGGGGCAGGTACGGCGCCATCTGTTCGTGCCCGAACGGCTGACCAACGTCGCCTACCGCGACTCCGCGCTGCCGATCGACGACGGCCAGACCATCTCCCAGCCCTACGTCGTGGCGCTCATGACCCAGACCCTGGGGTTGGAACCGGGCGACCGGGTGCTGGAGGTGGGAACCGGCTCCGGCTACCAGGCGGCGGTGCTGGCGGAGCTGGTGCGGGAGGTGCACACCATCGAGATTCGTCCGTTGCTGCACGGCCCGTCGCGGGCCCGGCTGCGCGCGCTGGGCTATGACAACGTGAGCGCTCACGAGGGAGACGGCTACTTCGGGCTGGAGCAGCACGCGCCGTTCGACCGCATCATGATCACGGCGGCGGTGGATCATATCCCGCCGCCGCTGCTGGTGCAGCTCCGCGTGGGCGGCACCATGATCCTGCCGCTGGGCAACCCGTTCCAGTTCCAGAATCTGGTGCTGGTCACGCGCACCGCGGACGCGGGCAGCGGCGCGGACTACGCGGTCGAGTTGATCCTGGGGGTCTTGTTCGTGCCGATGACGGGGCGCGCCCTGGAAGGCTGAGAGCGGGGCATGGCCCTGGTCCTGGTATTCTTCGCCTCGGCCGCGGCGCTGGCGCTGGAGGCGCTGCTGGCGCGCTATTTCGCGCTGACGCAGTGGCACCACCTGTCGTTCATGGTGATCAGCGTCGCCCTGCTCGGGTTTTCCGCCAGCGGCGTGTACGTCAACCTGCTCGCCACCGGGCGTGGTGGTGGCGGGGGCCGGGGGCTCGGTGGGGAGCCCGACCGGCGGCTGCGGGCGGCCGGCGCGGGGCTGGCGATCAGCTCGCTGGTCATGTTCGCGGTGCTGCTGCTCCTGCCGCTCGATTTCTTCCGCATCGCCAGCGAGCCGATCCAGCTCGCCTACCTCGGGCTCAGCTACCTCGCGTGCACGGTGCCGTTCTTCTTCGCCGGGGTAGTGATGGCGGTGGCGTTCGCCGCCGGCGGTCACCGTCCGGGCGCGGTGTACGGCGCCAGCATGGGCGGTTCGGCGGTCGGGGTGATGGTCCCGATCGCGGTGCTGCCGGCGCTGGGGCTGCGGGCGGCGGTGCTGGTGCCCGCGGTGCTGGTCGCGCTGCCGCTGCTGTGGCCCGGGCAGGGGCCGAGGCAGGGGCCGAGGCAGGGGACGGGGGCCCGCACCCGCCGTGCCGTCCGTGCCGCCCGCGAGGGGCGCGCCGGCCGCGAGCAGCGTGCGGACGGCGGGGGGCGGGCCGGCAGCCTGGGGCGCGCGGACAGCGCCGGGCATGGCGGATGGCGGCCGGCGGCGGCCGCGGTTGCCGCGATTGCCGCCAGCATCGGCCTGCTGGCCGCGCTGCCGGCGGTCGCGCCGCGCCCGGCGCCGTTCAAGTACCTGGCGCAGGTGCTGCGCTTCCCGGACACGCGGCTGGAGGCGCGGCGCGACACGGTGCGCGGCCGGATCGACGAGGTGACCGGGCCGACCATCCGGTTCGCGCCCGGCCTCAGTCTCGGCGTCGCCGGCGGGGTGCCGCCGCAGCGGGCGGTGGTGCGCGACGGCGATGCGGCGCTATTCCTGCCGGCGGCGGAGCAGGCGTCCGGGAACGGCGCGCAGGGCCCGGACGACGGCGGCGCCTGGCTGGACGCGGTGCACCCGGCGGCGGTGTTCCACCTGGGGCCGCCGCCACGCGCGGCGCTGCTGTTGCAGGAGGGCGGCGGCCTGCTGCTGGCGGCGGCGCTGCGTCACAGCCGCCGGCTGCTGGTGGCCGAGCCGAGCGGCGTGGTCGCCGATCGCCTGCGGCGGCTGGCCGGGGCGGCCGGCCCGACCGCGTCCGGGCCGCCGGCGGAGCTGCGCGTGGTGGAGGAAGAGCCGCGCGCGGTGGCGCGCCGCATGGTCCGCGCCGGCGACGCCGTGGACCTGGTCCTGATCGAGGACTGGGGCGCGTCCTTCCCGGGCGCGCAAAGCCACACCCAGGAGCCGCTGCTCACCGTCGAGGCGTTCGCCGACTACCTGGCGCTGGTGCAGCCGGCCGGGCTGGTGTCGGTATCGCGCCGCCTGCTGCTGCCGCCGGCCAACGCGCCGCGGCTGGCGGCGGTGGCGGTGCGCGCGCTGGCCGCGGCCGGCCACCCCGACCCGGCCGCGCACGTGGCGATGATCCGCAACTGGGGCTCGTTCACGCTGCTGGTGGGCGCCCGACCGCTGACCGCGCAGCAGCTCGGCGGCCTGCGGGCGTTCGCCACCCGCCACGGCTTCGACTTGGTGGCGCTGCCGGGACTCGACCCGGCCGAAACCAACCGCTTCAATCGCCTGGCCGAGCCGTTTCACGCCGCGGCGGTGGCGGCGGTGCTGGGTACCGGCGCGTTCGGCCGCGGGCAAACCGATCCCGTGGTCGATCTGCGCCCCGCCACCGACGACCGTCCGTTCTTCAACCGGTTCGTGCGCTGGTCGCGGCTGCCGGACTACCAGCGCGCCACCGGCGACCGCCTGTACGGACTGCTGCTGTCCGGCGACGTGGTGGCGGTGGCGGTGCTGGCCGAGGCGCTGGTGCTGGTGGTGGTGCTGCTCGCCATTCCCGTTGTCAGGATGCGCGGCGGCGGGAGCGCGGGCGCGGCCGGCACCGTGGGTGTGGGTGGCGGGCGCCTGGTGATCGCAGGCTACAATCTGGCGCTCGGCCTGGGGTTCATCCTGATCGAGCTGATGCTGATCCAGCGCCTGACGATCGCGTTCGGGGACCCCGTGGTCAGTCTCAAGGTGGTGCTGGCGGCGCTGCTGGTGTGGTCGGCGGCGGGCGGTCTGCTGTCGGAGCGGATCCGGCCGCGGCGGGCGTGGCTGGTGGCGCTGACGATCGTGGGCCTCTGCCTCGTATACGCGGTCGCCGGCACGGTCGCGCTGCCGTGGCTGCTCGGTCTGGTGCGGCCGGCGCGGATTGCGGCGGTGGCGCTGGTGCTGGCTCCGCTGGGCACGGTGCTGGGGATGGCGTTCCCGCTCGGGATGCGGCTGCTGGCGCCGACCGCCGCCACCCGTTCGCTGGCGTGGGCCGCCAACGGCTGCGCCTCGGTGATCGGCGCCGTGGCCAGCACGTTGCTGGCGGTGGCCCAGGGCATCGCCGCGCTCGGAATCGTGGCCGCAGTCGGTTACGCCGGCGCCGCGGTCCTCGCGCTGGCCGCCGGCCGGCGCGCCACCTGATCTGACGCGCGTGATTCCACCCGGCCACCCGGGCCACCCGGCCAGCGCGGCACGGCGAGGATGACAGCCGCGCCATACTCTGCGACGATGGCGATCGTGCGCACGTTCAACACCGCAGGTCCGGTAGTGGCCGCGGACCACTACTGCATCCCGCCGCTGGAACGAATCGATCTCGACGCGGTGCTCGGCTTGATCCGGGACAAGAAGTACTTCGTGCTGCACGCCCCGCGGCAGACCGGCAAGACCTCGGCGCTGCTGGCGCTGCGAGATCTGCTGAACGACGGCGGGCAGGGCGACTTCCGTTGCGTGTACGCCAACGTCGAGGCGGGCCAGGCGATGCGCGAGAACGTGGCGGAAGGCATGCGCACCGTACTGTCCCAGTTCGCGCTCAGTCTGGGGGATATAGCGCCAAGGCGATGGGGCGGGTGCCGCACCTTAGCGCTCACGGCGTGAGTGCGCCGCGGTCGGTTGAGCGCACACCGCCCAGGCGCTCGACCACCTGCCGGGGGAGACGGCAGACCATGGTGTAGGCTGGGTCGAAGACGTTGCCGACGTCGTAGCGTACCAGTTGTCCCAGTGCCACGTGCGCGGCGCGTTCATCGATGCCCAGGTCATTAATCAGCCAGCGCAGCATCTCGGTCGTGGCGTGCTCGACGCACTGGTCCAACGGTCGGGCATTACCGACCGTGGCGATGTCGTCGCCGACGTAGGCCCGCGGCCATACGGTTGACCAGCCACGTATGACGTCCAGAGTGAAGGTCACCTCGAACGTGGTCTCAATGCCGGTGCCGACGATCTCGCCGTCACCCTGAGCGGCGTGGCCGTCGCCGACGTGGAACAGTGCGCCCGGGACCGCGACCGGCAGGAAGATGCTGGCCCCGGGGCCAAAGCCGCGATAGTCCATGTTGCCGCCGTGCTGCGCCGAGGTTGCCGTGGAGATAGCCTCGCCGCCCGCCGGGGCCACACCGAAGCAGCCAACCATGGGCGCCAACGGCACCTCCAGGCCGCGCAACTCCGGGGCGCCAGCAGGTCGCACGGTACCAGCCTCGCGGTCGATCTCCCAAGTGACGATGCCGCGGTCGCGCAGGCCGCCGGCCTGACTCCCTCGATAGCCTGGCTCGAGCACGTTGGGCGCCACCAAGTCGGACGTGAAGCCTGTCGCCCGGTTGGGAATCATGGAGTCGATGGTCACCGCCAGCGTGTCTCCCGGCGTGGCGCCGCGTACCGCGAAGGGGCCGGTCTGCGGGTTGCCGCGAGGACCGACCTGTGTGCCAGCCACGTCGAAGCCGAGGGCGTCGAGGGTCGTCGTGGTGATCGTGTCTCCCGGCTCGACGGTCAACACCGGCTCCCGGGTCGCGATTGTCACGTGGTACGAGTTTGGCTCGAAGTGATGGTGGGCCATGTCCCATTCTAGTCTCGAAACCTCGCTACGGCAATCGCACCCGGATCGTGCCGGTCGCTCTTGCTCTGGCGGCGATGCTTGCGGTCGGCTTGGTGTTGCGTGACAGGGGACTCGCTCCGCACGGCATCGCGAGTGTCCCGAGCTGGGGCGGCATGCTCAGCAGGGAAGGCCGCAAGTACATGGAGATTGCGCCGTGGCTGGCGATCTGGCCCGGCGTTTTTTGGGGTGTTCGGCGACGCGGTGCGGGACTGCTGGAATCCGCGGCTCAGAGGTGGTGGGGTCGTCTCGGCGCCTACTGGCGACAGGCGGGCGGCGGTGAAGGCGCCCAAGCGGGTAAGCGAAGCGGCAGCTTGTTGTAACTCGCTGCCGTGTGATGGTAAGTGCTACTCGTTCTGCATGTATTCCGAAACGGTGTTCCAGAAGGAACTTCTGAGTTGATGTCTGGCTTCCTGGTTGCCCCGAAGAGAATCCCCGAGAGCTTGCTCTCCGCTGTGAATCAGTTCGGAACCATCACTTCGTCGGATTCGTAAATCAATTCCTGTGACAACGCGACCCAAGCGAAGCTTCACGTTGGGTAGCGAAGCAATGGCCTGCTGGCTTACGGATCTGACACCGTTACGCGCTCCGTCGTACCAATAAGTGCGGAGAAGGTTGAGCCCACATCGTACTCGCGCCATCTTCGTAAGCATCGCATTCAGATCACTTTCATTGACCGTGAATCGGCGACGGGATGCCGTTCTGCAACAGAGCTTTCCACCCTCAGCGTACAAGTAGCCGGCATCTACGAACAGCGCAAAGCGATGCACCAAGACCTCCAAAAAAAGGGCCTCCGAAGAGGCCCCGGCTCCCCATCGAGGAGCTATCAAAAAAGCCGATCGCCACAGTGGCGATCAAGGCAATGTATAACGACCGGTCGCCGAACGTCAACCAGGGTGCCCCGGTCCGGTGGGGCGGGGGGGTGGGGTTGCGGGGTCGGCTATCATGGGTGCGTTGGGTTCTGAGCGCTTGGAGGGCGAACTGCACCAGCGCTTCGTCGCCGCTGAGCGGGCTACGCTGGAGCATGAGTCCCTGGACGGGGTGATGGCACCGATGAAGGATGGGAAGCGGCAAGCCAAGCGCGCCGCGGCACGGGCTGAGGGGCGGCCGACCATACCGGGAGGTGGGGTGTGGCACGGTGTCGTTCTACGACTGCGATCGCGGAGCAGCATCGGCAGTGCTGTGAGGACGCCGCCGTAGGCGACGGCGGTTGGCTCATCGGTCAGCAAGCCGGCGCTGGCGAGCATGACGGCGACGGTGCTTGTCGCGGGCGTCGCGGGTGGCGCGGTCGGTGGCCGCCGCCGGGTCTGTCTGCGGATTGGCGGGGTGCTCGTTGCGGAGCGTCCGCTACGGCGGCGAATGCAGGAGCACGGCGATGACGCTGGCGCGCCGGTTCTCGTTGAAGGTGCTCGCCGGGATGCCGAGTTGCCGTGCACAGTATCCCGCGAGCGGCCGATCTCGCTGCTAATATGACGAACATGAGTCGCATGGCCAGAGCCCCGATGCACCATGCGGATGACCCGCACCATGATGCTGGAGGTGCTCAGGCAGGACTAATCAGGAGCCTGGCCAAGGGTCTCGAACGAGTAGCGTCATCCACGCCATCAAGCCCTCCCCGGTTGTTACCCCGATAGGCATGCAGTTGCCTATTCTGCTCCGTTATCATCGAGAACATATTCAACCTGCCCGGATTAGGTCGTCTTATGCTGAATGCCCTAGATGCTCGAGACTACCCAGTGGTGTCCGGGATAAACCTGGTTTTTTGCGCCGCGGTCATGGGGATAAATCTCATGATAGATCTGACCTATGCTTTATTGGATCCCAGGGTCCGTTATCGGTAAAGAGAGAGTGACGATCTTGAGTCCGGCACAGGGACAAGATCGAAAGTAGACGAGCCAAAAAGACGTAGCTTTGTGGCTGATCTTCTCGTCAGAATGGTCAAAGAGCGCCACTGGGATCAAGGCAATGTATAACGACCGGTCGCCGAACGTCAACCAGGGTAGCGGAGGCATCCTTGAGTTTCCTTGGATTCGGTCGATGCCTGGATGTCTTTTCCGACGCTGCTGCGTTGTTGACTTAGCTGGGGAGGTATGCTCAGCCGAGAAGGGCGTCAATACATGGAGATAGCCCCGCGGCTGGCTTTCTGGCCCGGTCTCTGCCTGACTATCGTCGTCTACAGTCTCAACATGTTCGGCGACGCGGTAAGGGACCTGCTAGACCCGAGGCAGAGGGGTGCCGGCGGGCGCATGGGTGCCCATGGCGCCAGGTCGGTTTAGGAAATCACGCGCCTGCGCGCGCGGGAGCGGAACTCGCCATGGTCGACGATCTTGAGGCCGCTCTGCGTGCGGTGCTCGGCCAAGCGTCGGCGCCGCCTCGAGAGGACCTCGGCAGTTGGGCCGGCTGGGCCGGCGTCGATCTCCACGCCATGGGCGGCCAGCGGCTCGACCAGGGCGGCGCGGGTGGCCGCGTCGCTCAGCAGGCCGATGCCCAGGCGGCCCACGCCCAAGCGGCTCCGGAAGGACGCATTCATGGCGCCGAGATGCGCCGCCAAGCCCGGCGTGCCGGCCAGCACCAAAAGGAAACGGCGCAGCGGCGCGCACCTGTTGACTGGCGTTGAGCAGCGTTCTGCCCACTTCGAGATCGAGCGTGTGCGCCTCGTCGAGTAGGACCGCAAGCGGTCGCTTGCCGCACCGGGCGGCCAGTTCCGCCTGCAGGTTCCTCATGCCCCGGGTTCGGGGCGCCCCTTCGACCGAGCCGACAGCCGCGACGCCCACTTTCCGGGGCAGCAGCTTCGCTAGCCCGGGCGGCGACGACGACAGGACATCGACCAAAGCACTTCGCGCATGAGCCGCGTTCGCAGCAGCGTCGGCACGGCCGCGGCGAGTTGACCGCGAGGATGGCAGGCGCGTATACTCAATGTAGATTCTAAGTGAGGGATCGCGATGAAGACCAAGGTGCAGAAGTGGGGCAACAGCCTGGCGCTACGAATTCCGAAGGCGCTCTGTGCGGAAGCAAACGTTGCCGCCGGGACGACCGTGAACCTGGTGGCACATGAGGGCACGATAACTGTTGAGCCGATCCGGGTCCCACACTATGACCTCGATAACCTGCTTGCCGGCATCGACACGGCTAATCTGCATCAGGAGACCCGGACCGGCCCAAACGTCGGACGTGAGACTTGGTAGTGGGAGCCGCCTCGGCTCCCGAGCGTGGGGACCTCGTTTGGCTGACGTTCGATCCGCAGGCCGGTCATGAGCAGGCAGGGCGTCGGCCGGCAGTCGTGGTGTCGCCGCGCGCGTACAATGAGAAGGTCGGGCTGGCTCTGTTCTGCCCGGTAACCGGCAAGCGCAAGGGCTATCCATACGAGGTGAAGATTCCGCGGCACCTCGGGATCACAGGCGTGATCCTGGCCGATCAACTCAAGAGCCTCGACTGGCGAGCCAGGAAGGCCGAGCACATTTGCCGGCTGCCGGCGGAAACAACGGTCGACGCCCTGGCCAAGATACGCACGCTGACGGCGTGACGGCCGCGGCGGACGAGCGCGTAACGGGAGGATTCATACGCCTGGCAGGGAAATGTTCGCCGACGTGCTGGCTCCCTATGCCATTAAGGCTGGCGAGGGCCTCCAAGTAGCGTTCGTTGGCAGCCTGCGACAGCTGCGCCCGGCTCGCCAGGTCGCTGATGCCGCGCCGCATCGGGCGCCGGCTGCGGACACCGTCGGGGTTACCCTCTGCGGCGCGCACGATCGTGAAGGGGCTCGGGTCGTTGATCGTGGTCTCTACCCGCAAGCTGCGGCCGTGCTTGTCGTACATCTTGATGGAGTTCGCCCCCATCCGGTGTTTCACTCGGATCCCCTCGGGACGATTCTTATAGCCGCTTTACCTCTGGGTAAGTGCTGTGAGAAGCTGGCGGGCGGAAGACGCGCGAAGGCGATTGATCCTGCGCGGACAGTGGTCGGTCGGTTACAATCGCACATGACCACTGACCTCATCCAACGGCGCAACCGGGCCCTCGGGGCCGGCGCCCCGCTGTTCTATCGCGAGCCGTTGCACCTCGTGCGCGGGGAGGGCGCCTATCTGTTCGATGCCGCCGGCCGCCGCTACCTTGACCTGTACAACAACGTTCCCTGCGTCGGCCATGCCCATCCCCGGATAGTCGAGGCGATGGCGACCCAGCAGGCGACCCTCAACGTGCACAGCCGGTATCTGCACGAAGCCATTCTCGAGCTGGCCGAACGGATCACCGGGCTCCACGGGGAGCGCCTGGAGAGCGTCGTGTTCTCGTGCACCGGGACCGAGGCGAACGAGGTGGCGCTGCGCATGGCGCGGGCGGCGACCGGTCGGCGCGGGATCGTCTGCTCGGACGCCGCCTATCACGGCACCAGCGAGGCGGTCGGCAAGCTCACCCACGTGGGCCGGCGCAATCCCGAGCGGGGCGCCGAGGTGCGTGGCTTTCCGTTTCCGCAAACCTATCGACCGCTCGCCGACGGACCCCTCGACCAACTCCGGGATCGCTACCTCGATCGCCTGCAGGCGGCCATCGACAACCTCACCAACGACGGCGTCGGGTTTGCCGGACTCCTGGTTTGCCCGATTTTCGCGAACGAGGGGCTGCCCACGGTGCCCGCCGGTTTCATGCCGCGGGCAGCGGAGATCGCACGCGCGGCGGGCGGAGTCGTCATCGCCGACGAGGTCCAGGCCGGCTATTGCCGCACCGGTCGGTGGTGGGGCTACGAGGTTGCGGGATTCGAGCCCGACATCGTGGTGACGGGCAAGCCGATGGGGGCCGGGCTGCCCCTGGCCGCAACGACCGCCAGCCGCGATCTCGTGGAGACGTTCCGCAGGACGGGCTACTTCAACACCTTCGCGTCGAGCCCGCTGCAGGGCGCCGTCGGCAAGGCGGTCATCGACATCATCGAACAGGAGGGTCTGCGGCAGAACGTCGCGACCGTTGGCGCGCACCTGATCGAGGGGCTGAAGGAGATACAGCCCCACTATCCGGTGATGGGTGACGTGCGCGGCCACGGCCTGTTCGTCGGGGTCGACCTGGTCGAGGATCCGGCGACGAAGGCGCCCGATCGGGAAGCGGCCGCCAATATCGTCAACGCGCTCAAGGACAGGGGCTTCCTGACCGGGAGCGCCGGCGCGCACGGCAACGTGCTCAAGCTGCGTCCGCCGCTCGTCTTGAGCGCCGCCGATGCCGATGCGTTCCTGGCCGCCTTCCGCGAGGTGATGGCCGATCTCTCCGGTGGCTAGCAGCCCGTGGCGAAACCCTTCTGCCGCTCGCCGCAACAACCGTTACAACTACGAACCGTTAGAACTACGAACGGTTGCAACTACGAAGCATTGTGACTAAACTCCGAAAAAGGGGAGGTTGGAGTCGCAACATGCTCGAACCACTTGTGAATCGGACCGCGGAGCTTAGCCGGCTGAATGCGGCTTGGCAGAGCGCCGAGGAGGGAAATCCTCAACTGCTCGTCGTATGGGGGCGCCGGCGGGTCGGCAAGACGTTCCTGCTGTCCCACTTCGCGAAAGGCAAGAGAGCCGTGTTCTTCGGCGCCACGCAGCAGGCGGAGGCGGTCGAGCTGCGGCGGCTTACCGAGGTGATCCACCGAGATCTCGGTGAGCGGGCGGCACACCTGGCCGGTGGTACATTCCCGACCTGGGAGGCGGCCCTGCAGTTCTGCGCTGCTGCGGCCACGGAACGGCCTCTCCTCGTGATACTGGACGAGGTTCCCTATCTGGCGCATTCGACCCCCGGGTTTGCCAGTATCGTGCAGGTGGTGTGGGACCACCTGCGGCCTGGGACCAGACTGGCACTGGTGCTGACCGGCTCGGCCGTGGGGGTGATGGAGGAGATTCTGGGTGCCGGCGGAGCCCTGCGGGGGCGCGCGACGCTGTCGCTGCCGCTGGCGCCCGTGGACCTGATCGCGGCTCGCACGTTTCTTCCCGATCTGCCGGCCGAGGACCTGCTGCAAGCGTACGCGGCTTGCGGCGGATATCCACTGCATCTCCGGAAGTGGGAAGCGGGAAGATCGACACCCGAGAACTTGCGCCGACTCGCGTTCACGCCGGGTGGCGTACTGCTCGAGGACGCCGCCGGCATGCTCCGGGAGGAACTCTCCCCGACCGGCGGCTACGCCCAGATCCTGGCAGCCATCGGGCGCGGACGGACCCGTTTTTCCCACATTGCCGGCGAAGTCGGCCAACGTATCGACCATGCTTTGGACGTATTGATCAGAACCGGCTTCGTGGCCAAGGACCTGCCTGTGGGCGCACCGCGCGGTGCGCGCGGCTCGTACGAGATACCGGATCCCTACTTGCGCTTCTGGTTCCAGGTGCTCTACACGGAGGTGGCGCTCATCGAAGGCGGCCAGGGTGACGCGGTGCTGGAACGGGTGCTGCCGCGGTGGCAGACGCACGTCGGCTTCGTGTTCGAGCAGCAGGCACGCGCCCACGCCCGGCGGCTCGTGCAGCGGGGTGAGCTTCGCGCCGACCTGGTCATCGGACGGTGGTGGTCCGGGCGCGGCGCGAGCTTGGAGGTCGACGTGCTCGGCCTTCGCGGCAGCCATACCGCGCTCCTGGGCGAGGCTCGCTGGCAGTCGGCGCCGCTTGGTAGGCGGGAACTCGAAGCACTACGCAGGAAGCTACCCTTCGTTCCCAGTCCCGTAGACGAACCGACCCTCGTGCTCTGGGGCCGCGGCGGAGTCGCCCCGGAGGTGCGCCGCGCCGGAGCCCTGGGCTTCAGCATCGAGGACCTGGCGAGGTGATGGCCGATTTCTCCGGTGGGTAGCGCAGCGATCGAACAGCGCTACGGCGGCGCGGCTCAAGCCGCGATGGCTGCGTTCGGGCTCACCGGCGGGGCGCTGTCGCTGGTCACCGTCTCCGAGAACGTCACGTTCCGGGTGGACGGGACCGATGGCGACGCCTACGTGCTGCGCCTGCACCGGCCGGGTTATCACACGCTCGCCGAGCTCGACTCGGAGCGCGCATGGACCGCCGCACTGGCAGGTGCGGGGATGGACGTGCCCCGCGGCGTGACCACGAACGGCGGCCGCAACTACGTCGAGGTGGTCGCCGCCGACGGCGAGCGACGCTACGCCGGCGTGACGCGCTGGATCGAAGGCACGCCGATCCGTCGCGTGCTGGCAGATGCCGATGCGGACGCCTACCTGCCGCAGTTCGATGAGATCGGGGCCATAGCGGCGACGGTCCACAATCAGTCGAGCGGGTGGGCGGCGCCCGCGGGTTTCACCCGACACGCATTCGACGTCGCAGGCTTCTTCGGCGAGACGCCGTTCTGGGGTCGGTTCTGGGACTCACCGCTGCTGTCGCGCGCGGAGCGCCGGCTGGTCGTGCGCACCCGCGACGCGATCCGCGCGGTGCTCGACCGCTACGGCGTCGACGCGCGGACCTACAGCCTGATCCACGCCGACCTGCACTTCGACAACGTCCTGGTCGACGGCGATCGGCTCGCGGTGATCGACTTCGACGACTCCGGCTTCGGCTGGCACCAGTACGAACTGGCGGTGGTGCTCGCCGGGCATCCGGCCGAGCGCTTCGACCTGAACTTCGCGTCGCTGCTGCGCGGCTACCGGCGGCTGCGAGCCTTGCCGGACGAGGATGCGGCGTTGGTGCCGATGTTGGTCGTCGTGCGCGCTCTCGCATTGCTCGGCTGGATCGAGCGACGCCCGGAGCATCACCGCCCGGGCGTGGTGGCGGCGCACAAGGACCGCGCGTGCGCTCTGTGCGAGAGCCTCGACACCCACGGGCTCGTCGCTTGACGACTTTACCGGCAGGGTGGTCGCGGCAATCACATGCCCCACACGTCGACCGGCATCGCGCCGGCCGGTGCCGCGCCGGCATTGCAAGCGATTGGTCTTGAGCCCAAGTCGCATGATGAGTACGTGCTCGCGGACGGCACGGCGCTCACGATGGACACCACGGTTGCGCAGATCGAGTTCCAGGGAAAGACCGTGGGCGGCCGGCTACACTCGTGCGCGTATGGCGACTGACACTAGCCAGCCCAGCCGCCGGCTAGCGCTGGCGCACCGGGTTAGGTCGCCGCTTGCACTCACGGGTACGGACGCGCTCCACCCCAGCCACCGGCTGGCGGTCGCGCAGCGGGCTAGGCGGCAGCCACGCAGGTGCACGAGGCCAGAATCGCGGTTGACGTTCTTGCGCCGGGCCCTATACTTTGAACCCACGATTCAACGGATCGATGATGAAACGCCATGATGACAGTGAGCGCAGTGGCCGGCTGGCGGTGACGCAACCGGTGCATTCTACCCCCCCCCCCACACACACACTTTTCGAACCGACGAACAACTAACCGCTCCGGCTGATCGCCGCGTACGCGACCCCGCGCACACCACCGTCGCCTTCACTACCGCCGTAGCTCGCAGCCCGTGGCGAAACTCCGCCTGCATTCGAGCGGCGAATGCATCCCGCCTGGCTGCGTTGCTCCTCACCGGCTCGGTCCATCGGCGAACCGGCATGCGGACCGCCCGCGCCGTTATCGTCGACCGCGACCGAGCCGGATCCGCGCCGCGACTCACTGCCGGCAAGACCCACCGCCGGCGTCGCCGGTCAATCAGACTTGCTGCTGCGCCGACCGCCGCCGCGGGTGGCGTTGTGACGCAGCTCCCTCACTGTCAATTGCCGCAACCTACAGAAAAAGGAGGTGCAAATGTTGCTCAAAGAACCCTACGCGCGCGCGGCGTGAGCCCGATGAGTCGCACGCCGCGCGTGTCACCCACTCGACTCTGACTGGCCGCCTGCGTGGCAGGCGCGAGAGGAGCCAGGGAGCTGCGCCAAGTCGCTCCGCAATACTCTCAAAAAATCTACATACGGAGAAGCGTATGAATATTGCAATCATTAGAATGACCTTCGCGGTTGCGTTGGTCCTGGCCCCGACCGCCACCGGCCTGTGGGCCGCTGGCGCAGAAGAGGAGTCGGCAGCCGCCGCCGAGAGGGAAATGGTGCTCGACCCCACCACGGGCAAGATGGTGACCGCGCCGCAGTACGGCGGGACACTCATGTTGCTCTGGGGCCCCGAGTCCGAGGGACCGGACCCGTCGATTACTGGTCACCACGCGGGGTTCCTCGTCAGTGGCGTTTATGAGAGGCTAGCCCAAGCGGACTGGGGAATAGATCGGGACGTATATGACATTAAATCCGGCGGTGTTGTGCCTGAATCTTTCTTCATAGGGCAGCTGGCGGAAAGCTGGTCGCAACCCGACGCCACAACTTATGTGTTCAAGATCCGCAAGGGCGTTCACTGGCATGATAAGGCACCGATGAACGGCCGGGAGCTAACTGCCAAGGACATAGAGTATAACTGGCACCGTCTCGCAACTCTGGGCAGCGGCTTCACCGAACGTCCCGCCCGTTTTGGAAGTATCCCCAACGTGACATTCGAATCGATAACAGCCACCGACGATTGGACGGTTGTCTTTAAGCTGAAGCAGCCAATGCTCAGTGCGCTGAAAATCATACTCGACGACGCCTGGACGTGGATATTACCCCCCCGAGGTAATCAAGGAACACGGCGACGTTGCGGATTGGAGAAACGTGGTCGGCACCGGGCCCTATATGCTGACTGAGTGGATCGACGGCAGCTCTATGACCTGGAAAAAGAATCCTGACTACTGGGGCTACGACGAAAAATACCCGGAGAACCGCTTGCCCTATATTGACGAGTTAAAGGGCCTCTTTATATTAGACGAAGCAACACGTCTGTCGGCGCTGCGCACGGGCAAGGTTGGTTTTGGAGGTATGGGCACCCATTGGTCGATGAATTCTCTCGACGACTTTGAGAGCCTCCAGAAGACAACCGACCTCGAGTTGTGGCCGTTTTATCAACGGTCGAATTATGCCTTCAGCCTTAACGTAACCGAGCCGCCCTTTAGCGACATAAGAGTGCGCCGAGCAATGCAGATGGCACTGGACCTTGAGACAATTAGCGAAACTTTCTTTAAGGGTTTTGCTTCCTGGCAACCTCAAGGGTTAATAGCTGAACATCAAATTGGGTGGAGCACGCCATTTGAAACCTGGCCCGAAGAAATCAAGCAATACTACAGGTATGACCCGGAGGGGGCAGAAGCGTTGCTTGATGAGGCCGGATACAGGCGCGGCGCGGACGGCATCAGATTTAAGACCATATTGTCTCACAGTTTTCCACAGTTTTCTGACTATGGAGAAATATCTATCGCCTACTGGGATGCGATTGGCGTTGATGTTGAGTTGGTGATTACTGACGGGCCGACGTGGAACACTCAGGTAAAGGATCAGAGTCCTCCAGCTTGACCGTCTCGTCGCCGTCCCTCACACCTGCGAAGAGCTCGGCAACCGTCACGGCCGACAGCGAAATCTCCCTCTCATGCTGCTTGACGAAATCGACCGCTGCCTGGACTCCACGCAGGTAGTCGATGGCGATGTCGGTGTCCAGGAGAATGCCTCTCATGGCGACAGATCTCTGTCCAGCGTAGCGCGCGCGTCGTCGAATTGCGCGCGGTCTAGCCGATCGGCCCAGAGACCCGCTGCGTTGCGAAGTACTTCTTGTCGCCGCTCCTGCGCGTGGCGTCGAAGGTATTCGTCGAGTGCTTCGCGAATCAGTTCACTCATCGGTCGGCCGGTTCTTGCAGCCTGGTTCCCGAGGATGTCTCTCTGCTCGTCGGTCAGGTAGATCTGGGTTCTCATCACCGTCAACTCCAAGTGGTACATTAGCCACATGCACCAGTAGCGTCCACCCGCTGCGGGCGTCCCGCGTCGCAATCTCATGGGCAACAGTGATGCCCCGCGACCGCCGCGCCCGATGCCGCGCCCGATGCCGCGCCCGATGCCGCGCCGGATGCGTAGGCCTGCAGCCGCTGCGGGCATCGCCGAGAGCCGATGTTCGGCAAGGTCCTAGTCGCCAACCGCGGCGAGATCGCGCTGCGCATCTTTCGCACCTGCCGGCAGTTGGGCGTGCGCACGGTCGCGGTCTATTCAGACGCCGACCGCGATGCGCTGCACACCCGCAGCGCCGACGAGCGCGTGCGCATCGGGCCGGCCCGTGCGACCGAGAGCTACCTCTCCATGCCGGCGATCATCGCGGCGGCGCGAGCAACCGCGGCCGACGCCATCCACCCAGGGTACGGCTTTCTGTCCGAGAATGCCGACTTCGCCGAGGCGTGCGCGGCCGCCGGCATCGTGTTCGTCGGCCCGCCGCCGGCGGCGATGCGGGCGATGGGCGACAAAGCCGCGGCGCGCCAGCGTCGCAGGCTTTTTCGGCGAGACGCCGTTCTGGGGTCGGTTCTGGGACTCACCGCTGCTGTCGCGCGCGGAGCGCCGGCTGGTCGTGCGCACCCGCGACGCGATCCGCGCGGTGCTCGACCGCTACGGCGTCGACGCGCGGACCTACAGCCTGATCCACGCCGACCTGCACTTCGACAACGTCCTGGTCGACGGCGATCGGCTCGCGGTGATCGACTTCGACGACTCCGGCTTCGGCTGGCACCAGTACGACCTGGCGGTGGTGCTCACTGGGCATCCGGCCGAGCGCTTCGACCTGAACTTCGCGTCGCTGCTGCGCGGCTACCGGCGGGTGCGAGCCTTGCCGGACGAGGATGCGGCGTTGGTGCCGATGTTGGTCGTCGTGCGCGCTCTCGCGTTGCTCGGCTGGATCGAGCGACGCCCGGAGCATCACCGCCCGGGCGTGGTGGCGGCGCACAAGGACCGCGCGTGTGCTCTGTGCGAGAGCCTCGACACCCACGGGCTCGTCGCTTGAGGACTTTACCGGCAGGGTGGTCGCGGCAATCACATGCCCCACACGTCGACCGGCATCGCGCCGGCCGTACGTGCAGGTTGACCAGCCACGCCTACGCTACTATGGTAATCGCACAACCATGGGAGCGACGTACGTGGACGTGACGATCCGCAATCCCGCGGCACCGGCGAAGAGTTGGACCGGACGGTTCCTGGTGGATACGGGCGCTTTCAACTCGCTGGCGCCGCGCCGGCATCTGCAAGCGATTGGTCTTGAGCCCAAGTCTCATGATGAGTACGTGCTCGCGGACGGCACGGCGCTCACGATGGACACCACGGTTGCGCAGATCGAGTTCGAGGGAAAGACCGTGGGCGGCACGGTCATCTTTGGAGACGCGGAGGCGGAACCGCTCCTTGGGGTGACCGCCCTGGAGTCCGGCGGTTTCGAGGTGGACCCTCGCTCGCAACAACTGCAGCGGCTGCCGGCGATACTGCTGAAAGGGGGGCGCGGATCTGGGCCGGCCGCGCCGGCACGGCACCAAAACGGCACCACGCCCTACACGCCCTATTGACGTATTTGCCACAGGTGTGCCATGGTAAGCGCGACGGGTTTGAAAGGATGCAACTGACACGTAGTGACACTACTCAGCGCTGCCACCGGTTGGCGCCCCATCGTCGCTTGGTGGCCTCAGACCGACGCCCGAGGCGCCGCCCCGAAGGGCCGCGAAGCGGGTGGCCCATCCCACCGGTACGCTCGGACCTCGTCGGCGAAGCCGACAAGCTCCTAGCGGCAACGCAACCGGCGCGTCCTACCCCCCCTGTACCCCCCCCCACGGGACCGTTGGTACACGGGACCTCCGAGAAACACCAACACAGCTAACCGACCCGGCGCCTACAGGGCGTCCGTTCAGCGCCGAGACCGGCGCACCAGGCCTCATCAACCCGTTCATCAACTCCGCTCCCGGCGTTGCCGGGCAATCCAACTCGCCTCGCCAGCCGCGTGGACGCTGGGACGCAGGTCCCGGCGCGATCCCGAGGCCGGTGGTGCGCGCACGTCAAAGGAGGATGGGATGGCACCCAAGACCGGCTACGACTAGCCATGGCTAGCTCACGGACTCGTCCCCAAGCGGCCGTGCCGCCTGGGTACCCACGGTGTCGCCCTCGCTTGTGCTCGCCGGCGTTGAAGCGGGCATAGCTTGAGAGTAGGCGAGGGGCCGGCAGTCGATTATCAGTACTCTCGAGCAACAGGAGTTATCTGATGTATTTCGTAGTTCGCACCTCACTCGCCGTCCTGTGTGGTCTCGCACTGACCGCAACCGGCCTGTGGGCAAGCCCGGCCGCCGAAGAGGAGCCGGCCGCGGCGATGGAGAAAGAGATGGTGCGCGACCCGGCCACCGGCAAGATGGTGACCGCGCCGGAGTACGCGGGACACTAACCGTTTTGGGGGGCCCCGGTTCCGCAGCCAATACGCATGACCCCTATTTCAACTATGTGGCCAACCCAGGAGGCGGAGTCACCGAGAAGCTCGGTATCGTGAACTGGGGAGTAGATAGAGACGTATCGGAGCTGAAAACGCTCTACTTCCCCACGTCTCTCATGATAGGGCGGCTGGCGGAGAGCTGGGAACAGCCTGACACCACGACCTATATCTTCCACATTCGCAAGGGCGTTCACTGGCATGATAAGGCGCCGATGAACGGTCGGGAGCTCACTGCCCACGACATAGTATTCAACTTCCACCGCATGCTGGGTATGGGCGGCTTCGCCGACGCCGGCCCGAGCGCCGCACCCAACGCCGCCGATCTCATCGCCGTGCCATGGGAATCGATAACGGCCACCGACGATGCGACGGTTGTAATGAAGCTGAAGGAGCCATACCTCGATACGATGCGGATTGTGCTCGTCGAGATCTCTGCTTTCATATTGCCGCCCGAGGTCATCGAGCAGCATGGCGACCTTCAGGACTGGAGGAACCTGGTCGGCACCGGCCCCTTCATGCTGACGGACGTGGTCGAGGACAGCAGCGTGACCTATATCAAGAATCCCGACTACTGGGGCCATGACGAAAAGTACCCCGAGAACCGCCTGCCCTACGTCGACGAGGTGAAGATTGCGATTATGACCGAGGAAGGATCGATTCTGGCAGCACTGCGCTCAGGCACGCTTGATTTCAGATCGGGGGCCAGTTCTCTGGACTCGATAGACAGCCTCCGGAAGACAAACCCCGAGATCACGGCGCACACTGTCTTTTTTCGGTCGGTGTCTTCTTTTGTTCCTGACCATCGCAGGCCGCCCTTTAACGACATCAACGTGCGCCGCGCCATGCAGATGGGGCTGGACAACGAGAACGTCGCGGCCACGTACTGGAAGGGACTTGCAGATCCGACACCTCACGGGCTGGTAGGGGTGAACGGGTTCTTCGTCCCCTTCGAGGAGTGGGACGAAGAGGTCAAGCAATACTACCGGTATGACCCGGAAGCTGCCGAAAAGCTGCTCGACGAGGCTGGCTATCCGCGCGGCGCCGACGGTGCGAGATTCAAGACCACCCTGAACTACGGGTCTTGGGCAAGCCTGGACTATTCGGAAATAGCTGTCGCCTACTGGGGGGAAATTGGCGTCGAGGTCGAGATTGATGCTCTTACCTACGCCGAATATCACGAGAGGATGTTCTCGCGTACTGGGGAAGGCATGTACAGCGGTATTGCGGCCAACCAATTCAACCCTGTCTATATGGCAAACAATTATCACACGGATCACCAGTGGAACCGCGGCGGATCCCAGTGGCCTGAGCTGGATGTCAGGGTTGACGCCGTCAATGGAGCCCGTACGACTGAGGAGCAGCAGCGGCTGATTGCCGAGGCAGATAGGTACGCGATGTCGCGGCACTGGCTGATATATGGTCCAAAATCCCCTTCATTCTATTTGGCCCAGCCATGGCTCGTCGGCTATAACGGTGAACTGGACGGGGCCTTGTCCAGGGTGGAATCGAATACCCTGTTTGCCCGCCTCTGGATCGATAGTGCGCTGAAGAAAGAAATGGGGTACTAGCGGGTTTCGAGCTGGGGAGGCTGTCGCTTCCGAGCGCGCTCCCCAGCACTCGACTGCCAAGCACGTCCACCACCCCAGGCCGCCGTTGCCAGGGAGCGGCAGCGACCAGGCAACCACTGCGAGTCTGTCATGAAAGCCTACGTCATCCGGCGGTTACTGCTGATCGTTCCGACCCTGTTCATCTTGAGCATCCTGGTCTTTCTCTCGGTGCGCTTCCTTCCCGGCGATGCCATCGACGCGATGTTGGGTAAGCAGGAGTTCATTAGTGGGAACATAGATCGTGAAGCGCTTGAGCATATGCTCGGTCTGGACGTGCCCGGCCACGTGCAGTATGGACGCTGGATCGGAGGTATCCTCCAGCACGGCAGCCTCGGCCACTCACTGTTTGGCAGCCGTGGAGCGGTGGAGGAGAAGATAATCGACCGGCTGCCGGTAACCATCGAGCTCGGTGTGCTGGCAATTCTCATCGGGCTGGTGATAGCGCTGCCGGTCGGCATCTACTCGGCGATGCGCCAGGATACGGCCGCCGACTACGTGGGGCGGTCGGTCGCCATCCTCGGTCTGGCCACGCCCAACTTCTGGCTGGCAACCATGGTCGTGCTGTACCCGTCACTCTGGTGGGCGTGGTCGCCGCCGATGAATTGGGTTCCTTTCAGCGAAGACCCGCTCGGGAATCTGGGGGTGTTCATCCTCCCCAGCCTGATTCTGGGCACGGCTCTGGCCGCCGCCACCATGCGCATGACGCGCACCATGATGCTGGAGGTGCTGCGCCAGGATTTTATCAGGACGGCCTGGGCCAAGGGGCTCCGGGAGCGGGTCGTGGTGCTGCGGCATGCTGTCAAGAATGCCCTGATCCCGGTGGTGACCCTGATCGGTCTGCAGTTGCCGATTCTGATAGGTGGCTCGGTCATCATGGAGAACATCTTCAACCTGCCGGGATTGGGTCGTCTCATGCTGACTGCGCTGGAGGATCGAGACTACCCGGTGGTCTCCGGGGTCAACCTGTCCTTCGCGGCGGCGGTGGTGCTGTTCAATCTCCTGATCGACCTGCTCTATTCCTGGCTGGATCCGAGGGTGCGGTATGACTGACGCGCGCGGGCCGTTTGCCGATTTCTTCGGCAGGTTGTGGCGGCAGAAGCCGCTGGGCATCGCCAGCGGGATCGTCATCTTGATCCTGATTCTGTTGGCGATCTTTGCCGATGCTTTGGCCCCCTATCCGTTCGATCAGCTGAACCTGGCGGACCGGCTGCAGGGCCCGTCGGCCCGCCATCTGCTGGGGACCGACCAGTTGGGCCGCGACCTGTTGAGCCGGCTGCTGTTCGGGGCGCGCATTTCGTTGGTCGTTGGCCTGGCGGCGACGACGCTGAACGTGGTGGTCGCTACCCTGATCGGCGGCACGTCCGGATTCCTCGGGGGCAAGCTGGACCTGGCGGTGCAGCGCTTCGTCGATGCCTGGATGGCGTTCCCGGGTCTGCTGCTGCTGCTCACGATCATGTCGGTCGCAGGGCAGGGTCTGCCGCAGATCATCGTGGTGCTGGGGATCGCCGGCGGGGTGGGCGGCTCGCGCGTGGTCAGAGGCGCGGTGGTGGCCACCAAGGGGAACGATTTTTTTCTGGCCGCCCGGGCGGTGGGCGCGCCGACGCGACAGGTCCTGGTGCGCCATGTCCTGCCCAATATCGTGGCGCCGCTGATCATCGTCTTCAGCATCAACGTCGGCGGCGTCATTCTGGCCGAGGCGTCGTTGAGCTTCCTGGGCTTCGGGCTGCCGATCAAGGTTCCGAGCTGGGGCGGCATGCTGAGCCGGGAGGGGCGGCGGTTCATGGAGCAGGCGCCGTGGCTGGCGCTGTGGCCCGGGCTGTGTCTGACGATCGTGGTGTACAGTTTCAACATGTTGGGCGATGCGATGCGCGATTTGCTCGACCCGCGCCTGCGCGGCAGCGGCGGCCGTCTCGGCGCCGGCGACGCCGCGTAAGGGTCGAGCCCGGCAGTGCGGCGGCACCCGGGTGCTCCCTGCGGGCAATTGCCGGTCTGCACCGGAACTGCTAAGTTGATCGCGGAAGCGTAGCCATGGCTGATCACGATGGGAACCGAGAATCGGCAACCCCACAGGAAGTATGGAATATCCTGCGCGAGCTGTCCGAGAGCCAGACAGAGACTGACCGCCGCATGCAGGAGACCGACCGCCGCATGCAGGACACTGACCGCCGCATGCAGGAGACTGATCAACTGCTGAAGCGACAAGCGCGGGAGACCGACCGCCGCATACGCAAGCTCGATGACCTGTTCACCGGTCAGTGGGGCAAACTGATGGAAGCCTTGGTGGAGGGCGATCTCATCGAACTGCTCAAACGGCGCGGCATCGAAGTCGAGCGCACGGTTACCAACCTGAAGCAGCGCGGGGGCGCGCGCCAGTGGGAGATCGACATTCTCGCCGTCAACGGTGCCGAGGTGGTGGTGGTGGAAGTAAAGACCACGCTGAAGGTGCGGCACGTCGACCACCTGCTGGAACTGTTACGGGACTTCCCGGAGCTGGCGCCGGAATATGGCAGCCAGCGGATCTACGGAGCGGTAGCGTATCTGAAAGCGGACGAATCGTCGGCTAGCTATGCGGAGGGGCAGGGGCTGTACGTAATCCGGGCCACCGGTAGCAGCGCCAGCATCACCAACCGGAAGGACTTCCGGCCGCGCACGTTTGGGCGTCGAACTGTGGCGGCGGGTTAACGCCGTATGGCGTCCTTGACCGGTGTCGAGCGCTGTGGTGTAGTGACGACTTGAGACTCGGACGAATGGGGAATTCCAGCCATTTGACTGTATGCCACGCGGGTGTTACCCTGCGGATGGTGCGTGACGACACTACCCAGCGCTGCCACCGGTTGGGCCAAGACCGACGCCCGAGGCGCCGCCCCGCAGGGTCGTGCAGCGGGTGGCCCATCCCACCGATAGGCTCGAACCTCGCCGGTGATGCCGTCAAGCCCCGAGCGGTGACGCAGCCGGTGCGCCCTGCTACCCCCTCCTGTACCCTTTAGAGATTAGAAAGTCGGCAACTGGGGAATAGACAGGGATGAATTTGGCTTCGGAAGCAGGTACGTCCCGTTTTCTGCCATGAGACCGAATCTGGCGGAAAGCTGGGAAACGCCTGACGCCACTACGATCGTTATCAACATCCGCCCGGGCGTTCGCTGGCATAATAAGCCGCCGATGAACGGTCGGGAGCTGACCGCCCAGGATGTAGAATATAACTTTAACCGCTATACGGGTCTGGGCAGCGGCTTCACCGAACCTAGCCCCTTCGACCCGATGAATGCCGCGACCTGGGAATCGATTACGGCCATCGACGATTCCACGGTTGTTTTCAAGCTGAAGGCGCCACGCAACGACGCGCTTGAGACGATCGTCTCCCACTGGTTTCATTTCATTATGCCCCCCGAGGTGATCGAGCAGCATGGCAACGTGCACGATTGGAGGAACCTGGTCGGCACCGGGCCCTATATGCTGACGGACTGGGTCAAGGGCAGCTCTCTGACCTATACCAAGAATCCGGACTACTGGGGCACCGACGAAAAATACCCACAGAACCGCTTGCCCTATATTGACCAGCTGAGGCGAGTGATCATGCCCGAACAAGCGACATGGCTGGCGGCGTTTCGCTCAGGTAAGCATGATATCACAGGTTTAGCCGGCGACACTCAATTGGGGGATATCGGCCAGGTAGAGAGCCTCCAACGGAGCAACCCCGAGATCACGTTGTACCCGTGGTACTTCCGCTCGGAGACCTCTGTTGGTTTCAACCTGCGCAACCAGTCGCTCTTCAACGACATCCGGGTGCGCAAAGCCATGCAGATGGCCATTGACCTGGAGACCATCAACAATACCTACTATAAGGGTTTTGCCAAGTGGCAACCCCAGGGGAGAATCGGGGATAGTCTGACGGGGTTTTATGTCCCCTTTGAAGAATGGCCCGAGGCGGTCAAGCAAGGCTATCGGTATGACCCGCAAGGGGCGGAGAAGCTGCTGGATGAGGCGGGGTATCCGCGCGGCGCGGATGGCATTCGATTCAAGACCGTCCTGAACCACTTGCAGCGATTCGACGTAGGCTATCAGGAAATAGCCGTCGAATACTGGAAAGCGATTGGTGTAGATGTGGAGATTCAGGTACATGATGAAACTCCGTGGGCGGGGCTAATGACGGAAGGTACTTATGAAGGGATGATTTCTATGGATCTCGGATATGACTCGTCGCCCCTCCCCCTATTGGTCCATATTCACTCGAGAGATGCTGCGAACCGCAATGGACATCAGGACCCTGTGATGGACGCCAAGGTAGAAGCCGCCGAAACCGCGACTACCCCTGAGGAGCAGAAGAGGCTGGTTAGAGAGGCAGATATGTACATGATCGAGCAGCAGTGGTACATATGGGGTCCTAAAGTTCCATTGTTTAATGCAGCCCAGCCATGGATCAAAGGTTATAACGGCGAAGTCGAACTGGGACTGGCTCGCGCAGCGGCCATCTTCGCCCGCATCTGGATTGATAGTGATCTGAAGCAAGAGATGGGAGGCTGAAAAAACGGGCTGGGAGCGCGGCTTCCGAGCGCGCTCCCAGCTCTCACTCATTGAATAAGGTGTTCCAGTGAGACCGTATATCATCAGGCGTTTGTTGCTGGTCATCCCCACCCTGTTTCTCCTGAGCCTCCTGGTCTTTCTCACGGTCCGCTTCATCCCCGGCGACGTCATAGACGCCATGTCGGCTCAGCTGCGATCTTTCGGGGTCGAGATAGACCGTGAAACGCTCGAGCATCGGCTGGGATTGGACGTGCCTGTGTACGTGCAGTATGGACGCTGGATCGGGGAGATCTTCCTACACGGCACCCTGGGCCAGTCCCTGTGGCGCGACTGGACGGTAGAGGAGGAGATACTCTCCAGATTGCCAGTCACCATTGAGCTTGGCCTGCTGGCCATCCTCATCGGGCTCGTGATCGCGCTGCCGGTGGGCATCTACTCGGCGATGCGCCAGGATACCGCCGCCGACTACCTGGGACGCTCGGTCGCCATCATCGGCCTGGCCACGCCGAACTTCTGGCTGGCCATCATGGTATTGATCTATCCGACCATCTGGTGGGGCTGGACCCCACCGCTGGAATACATTCCTTTCACCGAAGACCCGCTGGGAAATCTCGGCGGGTTCTTGATCCCCAGCCTGATTCTGGGGACGGCTTCCGCGGCTGCCACCATGCGGATGATGCGCACCATGACGCTGGAGGTGCTGCGGCAGGACTACATCCGCACCGCCTGGTCCAAGGGGCTCAAAGAGCGGGTCGTGATTGTCCGGCATACCCTCAAGAATGCCCTCATCCCGGTGGTGACCCTGATTGGCCTGCAGTTGCCGATCCTGGTCGGGGGCGCCGTGATCATGGAGAACATCTTTGCCCTGCCGGGACTCGGCCGTCTCATGCTCGATGCCCTGCAGAGCCGTGACTACCCGGTGGTCCAGGGAGCCAACCTGTTCTTTGCCACCGGGGTGGTGCTGCTCAATCTCCTCATCGACCTGATCTATCCCTATTTGGACCCGAGGGTTAGGTATGGGTGAACCCAGGCGACGGGGCTGGCTGGCTGATTTCTTCATCCGGCTGTGGCAGGAGAAGCCCTTGGGCACGGGCTGCGGGATTCTCGTCCTGATCTTGATTCTCGTCGCGATCTTTGCCGACCGTCTGACTCCTTATCCCTATTCGGAAATACACCTGGCACACATCATGCAGGCCCCGTCTGCCCGGTATCTCCTGGGGACCGACCACCTGGGGCGAGACCTGTTGAGCCGCATTCTCTATGGAGCCCAGATCTCCCTGACCGTCGGTCTGGCAGCAACTGCACTCAATGTGATCGTCGCCGTCCTGATTGGCGGCACCTCCGGATTCCTGGGGGGCAAAGTGGACCTGGCGGTGCAGCGGTTTGTCGATGCCGATCTGCTCGACCCCCGGCTGCGCGGCGGTGGCGGGCGCTACGGAGCGCCGAAGAAGTGAGCGTAGCGTAATCGGGTGTTGACCCGCGGATGACAGCCGCGTCTATTGTTCTGCGACAATGCGCCCATGGTGACCGTGCGCACGTTCAACACAGAGGGGACGCGCCGCGGCAGACTGGAGCGCCAATTACCGGCGAATGACGGCCCTGGAGCAGCGCCTTGTCGCTCCCACCCCCTCCAGCCGGGCAACCTCGCGCGCGTCAGCTTGAGGTTCGCGTCAGGTTCGCGTCCCCACCTGTTGAACATTCTCATGGGCACGGTGATGCGAGACGACACGTCCCAGCACTCCCACCGCCTCTCAAGGTGGAAGCCGTGCAAGACGCGTCCAGCCGGTGTTCGTCACCGACGAGAACGGGAAGCGGATCCCGATCGTCAGTCGATTGCCTCGCGCGTCTCGGAAGCGATAGAGTCAGGCTACGGTCGTGAGCACGCCACCCGCCCACCCGCGCATTCCCTACGGCGAGGCCGACTTCAGGCGCATCCGCTTGAACCGGTGGCTGTACGTCGACAAGACCCGCTTCCTGCGGCGGCTGGGGGAGGAGCGCTACGCCTTTCTGATCCGCCCGCGCCGCTTCGGCAAGTCGCTGTGGATCTCCCTGCTCGAAAACTACTACGACCGCTTCTGGGCCGACGGCTTCGAGGCCACCTTCGCCGGCACCGACATCGGGCAGGACCCGACCGGGGACCAAAGCCGCTACGTCACCCTGCGCTTCAACTTCTCGATGGTCAACGACAAGCTGGAGACCCTGGAGCGGGAGTTCGAGACCTACTGCCTCACCGAGCTGCGGGGTAGGCTGCGGCGCCATCCCGACCTGTTTCCCGCAGCGGCGGTGCGCGACATCCTGGCGCCGCCCTCGATCGCCGGGAAGCTGTCCGAGCTGTTCGTGTACGCCGGCGACCACGACATCCCGCTGTACGTGCTGATCGACGAGTACGACAACTTCGCCAACACGGTGTTGGCGTACGACGGCGCGGAGGCCTACCACTCCTTCACCCATGGCGGCGGCTTCTATCGCAACTTCTTCGCCACCCTCAAGGGCGGCGCGGACCGCAGCGGCGGCGGTCTTGAGCGGCTGTTCATCACCGGCGTGTCGCCGGTCACCATGGA
This sequence comes from Spirochaetia bacterium, assembly GCA_965198005.1. GTDB lineage: Bacteria > Spirochaetota > Spirochaetia > SZUA-6 > Bin103 > Bin103. The sequence goes on along the minus strand of CBDAOI010000004.1, from coordinate 2,337,262 downwards.
CGACGTGACCAGCGGCTTCAACATCGGCACCAACATCAGCCTGGAGCAGGACTTCAACGAGATGGTCGGCTTCACCGAGTCGGAGGTCCGGCACCTGGTCGAGACCTACCGCGGCCTGGGCGTGTTCAATCAGGAGGTCGGGACCGCCATGGGCATCATGGGCCAGTGGTACAACGGCTACCGCTTCTCCGAGGAAGCCGAGACCGATCTGTACAACACCGACATGGTGCTCTACTACCTGAAGCATTCCATTCCGAATCGAGACGTGCCGACCTACCTGATCGACACCAACGTGCGCATCGACTACGGCAAGCTGCGCCACCTGCTGGTGACCGGCCGGCAGCTCAACGGCAACTTCGACCTGCTGCGGGACGTGATTGGCGAGGAGCAGGTGGACACCCGCATCCAGCCCGGCTTTCCGCTGAAGGACCTCACCAAGCCGGAGAACTTTCTCTCGCTGCTGCACTTTTTTGGGTTACTGAGCATCCGCGACGTGGTGGAGCGGGTGCCCCGGCTGGCGATTCCGAACCAGACCGTGAAGCGGCTGATGTACGGCTTCCTGCGCGATGGCTACCGCGACGTGGAGGTGTTTTCAGTAAACCTGTTCCGGTTCGAGCAACTGATGCTGCGGATGGCCACCGAAGGCGAGTGGCGGCCGGCGTTCGAGTTTCTGAGCGAGGCGATCGCGCGGCAGACGGGGATCCGCGACTACATCAGCGGGGAGAAAGTCATTCAGGGGTTCCTCGCCGCCTATCTGAGCGTGGCCGATCATTACGTGTTCCGCTCGGAGGCGGAGCTGGGGAAGGGCCACGCGGACATCTGCCTGGAACCGCTGGTGGCGCGCTACCCGAACCTGCAGCGCGGCTATCTGATCGAGCTCAAGTACCTGAAGCGCAGCGAGTCGGCGGACGAGGCCGCCGTGGCGGCGGCGGCCGGAGAGGCGGCGGCGCAGCTCGAGCGGTATCTGGCGGAGGAGCGGCTGGCGCGGCAGTTTCCGGGGGTACGTTTCATCGGCCTGATCGTGGTGTTTCACGGCTGGGAGATGGTGTTCTGCGATGCCGTGCGGCGGTGACGCGCGCAACATCAACCGTTTGCACAGCCGGGCGTGGCAAGGTGCACGAGGCCAAAATCGCTGTTGACGTTTCTTGGGCCGGGCCCCATACTACCAGCTCACGGTTCGACGGATGCCGATGAAGCGCCATGATGACAGCCAGCGCAGTGACCGGCTGGCGGTGACCATCGCCGACACCGCCGTGGGCCTCGACGCCGTGTTGGCCGCCGGCGAAGCTCTGCAACCGGCACCGGCTGGGACCTGGCCGGCTACACCGATGCCCGCGTCCGCTGGTACCAGGAGATGACCGACTCCGCCCGTGAGCCGACCGCGCCCCTGCGGTAGCCGATGCCAGCCTCGCCTCCGGCTGGGCCGCATGCTACCTCACCTTCGCAGCCGCCGGGCGCCGGAGCGCGGCCTCGCCGGGCTTGGCTGGGGCAGCCCAGCGGCCGTCGGAGTCGCACTGGCGCGGCGGGCGCAAGACAACCCGGGTCGCATTCTGCACTTCGCCGGCGACGGCGGCTTCGGCTACTCGCTGCAAGAGATGGAAGTGATGACGCGCGCCCAGCTGCCGATCCTCACCTTCATCTTCACTAACGACACCCTCGGCTGGATCAAACACGTACAGCGCGATTACTACGACCAGAACTACGTCTCCACCGACTACCACCACATCGATTTCGCCCAGGTAGCGCGCGGCTTCGGCGTGCGGTCCTACAACGTCACCACCCTAGACGACTTGCGAGCGGCGTTAGAGGCCGAGAAAACGCTCGGGCAAGTCCCGCGCTACCCGGCTACCCGGCCCCCAGCCCGAGGAGCGCCACCAGCCGCGCCAGCGCCTCATCACCCTCGGCCACCGTCGTCTCCGGGTCCTTGTCGTCCCAGTCCAGGAACCCGCGACCGGTCTTGAGGCCGAGGTGGCCGGCCGCGGCCAGATCGAGCAGGTGCTGGCGACCGGCGTCGAGGCGCGTAGCCGCTGACGTCTCGCTGCACGCGAATCGGTTCCTTCCCACAGGCCTGCCACAGGGACACGATCTGCTCGAACACCTCGTCGCTGGTGGCCGGCGTGCGCGAGACCTCCACCAGCGGCACGATCTGCGCCGGCAGGAAGAAGTGCGACCCCACCAGGCGCTCCTGGCGGCCGGCCCCGACCTGCCTCATCACGTCTGCGATGCGCATGCTCGAGCTGTTGGTGGCGAAGATCGTATCGGCTCCGGTGATGCGGTCGAGCTCGCCGAACAGCTCCTGCTTGAGCGGCAGGTTCTCGGAGACCGCCTCGATCACGAGCTGCGCCCCGGCCGCCGCCTCGCCCAGATCGGGTGTGGTCCGGATGCGCTCCGGGATGCGGGCGGCGGTCTCTTCGGATATCAGGCCGTGCCGTCGCAGCCGCGCGATCGATGCGCCGATCCGTTGCCCGGCCAGCTCGATCACCTGCGGCACCGCGTCGTGCAGCCACACGCGCTCACAGCGGCGCGCGAGCACCTCGGCGATGCCGTGTCCCATGGCGCCGCCGCCGATCACGGCTGCGGTGCGGATGTCGGTTTCCATCATGCGCTTCCTCTCACGAATCGGCGTTCCTCTCAACCCGGCGAAGCGGACCACCCTTATGGTGTTTTTGGGGGCCCAAACTGACGCGCGCCCGATCGAGCATGGGCAAGGGCGCCGGTGTGCCGGACCAGACGGGCTGCCTAGCGCGCGAGCACTGAAAGAGCCGCGGGTTCGCTGCCGTCCTTACCCGCATACCATACGGACAGCGTGCACGTGCCCCTGCGCGCGGACCCTAAACGCCAAGGACCCGTAGGGTCCGTGCGTGGCGCCGGTGTGAAGCGCCAGCGAGCGCGGACCGTTGTACTACCACATGACTTACGTAACGAAATGATGGTGTACAGATCTCCGCCAGGGGAATAACATGGCCGGCGTGGCGGTAGCCTTCGACACCCTCAAGGCGGCCACCCGGCTGCAAAAGGAAGCGGGTTTCGATGAAACCAAGGCGCGGGTGCTGGTGTCGACCTTGCCGAGGGCATGTTCGAGAACCTCGCCACCAAGGACGACATCGCTGGCCTCCACCGCGAGCTCCAAGGCGTCCACCGGGAGATCGAAACCCTCGCCACCAAGGACGAGCTCGCAGCTTTGCGTGGCGAGATCGCAACACTTGCCACCAAGGAAGAGCTGGCCACCCTGCGCGGCGATATGAATCACATGGGGGCCACCTTGCGCGGCGAGATCAGCAAGCTCCAGGAGCGGTTGACGATCCGCTTGGGCGCCGCCATCGCTGCCGCCGTGGCGATCCTGGTTGCCGTAGACAAGCTGCTCTAGGCACTGTCCCTGGGACCGGTTTCGCTCGCCAGCCGCGCCAGTCTCTCGTCCCTCCTCGGGTGTCGTCGTACCTTCAGCTTCGCCACGCTCCCGTCAGCGGGTCATCACCTGACCACTGTCAACCGCGACCACCTGCGCAGTCAGATGCCGCGACTCCGGCACGGTGAAGAACAGCACCATCTGCGCCACGTCTTCGATGGTTGGCAGCTCGCCGAGGGGAACCGGCGCCAGGAAATCGGGGTACTTGTTCTCGGCGATGCCCGCGAACCATTCCTCAGGCGTAAGGTGCCGATACTCCTCGAGCTGCTTCACGACCCGGCGTGAGGTCCCGCGCCAGGCGTCCGTCAGCACGATGCCCGGGCACACACAGTTGACCGTTACCCCGTGTGGGCCGAGCCGCCGCGCCAAGGTCTGGGAGTAGCTGGTGATTGCCGTCTTCATGGCCGCGTACTGTGGAGAGGAGACGTAGGCGAGCGACCGCTGCGAGCCGGTGTAGCGGCCGGCGTTGGAGCCGATGTTGACGATCCGACCCGCCTTGCGCTCCTAGAAGTGTGGAGCCAGCGCTTCGGACATGAGCACCGGGGCACGCAGGGTGAGCCGGTAGGTCCCGTCCCAGGCCGCAGCCACCTCGGCCAGCCGGCCGTGCGCTGGGTCCACGGCGTCCTGGGCGCCACCGCCGACGTTGTTCACCAGGATGTCGATGCCGCCCAGCGTCTCGATCGCGCCATCGACGAGCGCCGTCACCTGCTGCGGTGCGGTGATGTCGCCAGACACAGCCAACACCCGCCTGCCGAGGGCCTCGACCTCGGCCGCCACCGCCGCGGTCGACTCATCACTAAATGAGTTGAGCGCGATGTCGGCCCCCTCGCGTGCCAACGCCAGGACGATGCCCCGACCGATTCCTCGCCCCGCCGCGCTCACCAGCGCCACCTTGCCCTCCAATCTCATCGCGTCACCTCTCGATTCACCACGGCCGGCTATGCTCCTCCGCGAATGGGGACCTACGCCATCCACCCCAGCCGTCGGCTAGTATCTGGCGGTGCAGCGCTTCGTCGATGCCTGGATGGCGTTCCCGGGGCTGCTGCTGTTGCTCACGATCATGTCGGTCGCGGGGCAGGGTCTGCCACAGATCATCGTGGTGCTCGGGATCGCTGGCGGGGTGGGCGGCTCGCGCGTGGTCAGAGGCGCGGTGGTGGCCACGAAGGGCAGAGATTTTTTTCTGGCCGCCCGGGCGGTCGGCGCGCCGACGCGACAGGTCCTGGTGCGCCATGTCCTGCCCAATATCGTGGCGCCCCTGATCATCGTCTTCAGCATCAACGTCGGCGGCGTGATCCTGGCCGAGGCAGGTAGGCGTACAGCAGGTCGATCAGCAGGTTAAAGTTAAAGTTAAACAGCGTCTCGATGATGACCGAGCCCCCCACCAGGATCGGAAGCTGCAGCCCGATGAGGGTGACCACCGGGATCAGCGCGTTCTTCATGGCGTGGCGGACGACGACGAGCCGCTCGCGCAAACCCTTGGCGCAGTGGTCAGCGCCGATACGTCAGTCGGGGCAGCAGTGGCGATGGACCGCCCGTCTGCGCGTGTTGCAGCGCAGCCGGGCCCACCACGCCAACTTGGCTCAGGATCTGTCCGAGTTCCCTCCGGCCGGCGCCGCGCCCACGCGGGCGAGGAAGTCGGTGCCGGTGTCGCACTGCACCAGCCAATCGCCGACGTTGGCCAGACGCTCCGTGTCGGTGATGGGCGCCAACAGCTCCGCCAAGCGTTCGGCGGTGGCCACGCCGAAGCGCGCCGTCGTCATTCGGCACAGCAGCACTCGTTCGCGCTCGATCCCCTGCTCGATCCCCTGCTCGATCCCCTGCTCAAGGCCTTCCTTCAGCCACTCCTTGGACCACTCGGCCGCTCGTTCCACCAACGTCATACTCACGTCCTCCAACTTCCGTATCGGCGGCAACTCCACGCCGCTCGGCACCAGCCGCTCCACGATCTGCCGCATCCAGTCCGCGAACGCCCGCCGCACCTGCAGGTCCGGCAGCCACGCTGCCAACATCTCCGCCACCCGCGCCACGTCGCGCGGTGATCGGCTCTGCTCCAACGCGATCACCGCGCTCATCCGGTTGCGGCTCGGTAAATCGTCCGCTTGTAGGCGCCGCTCGTCAAGCACGAAGCAACGCTGCTCCGGTTGATATGGCGCCAGCGACGGCCCCACCGGCGCGATCAGTTCACCCATCTGCAGCGGCGACACCCACGGCTCGTCGCCGTTGTACAGCACCAGCGGCAGCACCGCGGGCAGCCGGCCGTCGGCGTCGAGCTGGCCGTTGCGCGCCAACTCCTGGTACAGCAGCCCGGTGTAGGTGAGTATCCGCAACGCCATCAACGGATCGTCGGTCGATTGGAACTCCACCAGCAACAACAGATACAGCCAGTTCTTGCGCAAGCGCATCCGCCATACGTTGTCGCCGTGGCGTTTGAGCAGCTCGTCGCTTATGTACTCGGTCGACAGTTTCCCGAGGGTGGCAAAGTCGACCTCCTCGAGCCAGTCGCCGGGAATGAAGGCGCGCAGGAGATCTTCGATCACGCGCGGGAAGGCAAAGATCCGCTTGTAATTCTCATCGTGCATCGGGCCTGTAGGATACCCGAAGCCCGGCGTGGCCGTCTGCCCCCGGAGCCCCCGGCCGGACGGCCGGGACGGCCGGAGCCGGCGCTTGACATCTTTAGGCGAGCGTGGAACGATGAGGAATTCAGGGGTTGAACGGATGCCGACGAAGCGCCATGACGACACTCAACGCAGTGGCCGGAGTGGCCGGTTGACAGTGACGCAGCCGGTACATCATATCGTACCCCGTACCCCCCCACTTCTCTCATACATCCTGTAGATCACTAGCCGCTCGGGCTGATCGCCCCGCGGGGGCCTTCGCCTTCAGCACCGGGGTAGCGGCCCGTTGCGTGTGTCGCCGGCTCAGTCCACGTTCTTTCGCTGACCACCGCAACGGTCCTGGAATCCCGCGCCCCAACTCACCGTCGCAGAACCGACCGCCGGCGTTGCCGGTCCATCACATTCGTTGCTCGGCCGACTTACCTCCCCGCATGGCGGTGCGCGCCGTCGGGCATCTGGCAGGCCACCCTATGGCCCAAGAACCCAAATGAGGAGGTGCAAATGATACTCAAAGAACCGCACGCGCGCGCGGCGTGAACCCGGTGAGTCACACGCCGCGCGCGTCACAAATATGACTCTGACTGGCCGCCTGCGTTGCGGGCGCGAGAGTAGGCAGGGAGCGGCAAGTCGCTCCGCAATACTCTCAATAGAAACCAACATACGGAGTTACGTATGCACATTGTAAACATCAAAATGATCTTCGCGGTTGCGTTGGTCTTGGTCCTGGCCGCGACCGGCATCTGGGCGAGCGCGGCCGGGGAAGAGGAGCCGGCCGCGGCGATGGAGAAAGAGATGGTGCGCGACCCGGCCACCGGCAAGATGGTGACCGCGCCCGAGTACGGCGGCACCCTCACCATCGCATCCAAGAACGAGCTCTTGGACCAGGATCCGTCGATCGGCGGACACTGGGCCGGCTTTCAGATCCAGACGGTTAATGAGAAGCTGGCGCACGCCAACTGGGCCACGCCGCGAGACGAGTGGGACTTTACCTCTTGGTACAGACCGCTCCGGATACTCACCGGGTGGCTGGCAGAGAGCTGGTCGAATCCCGACCCGCAGACGTTCATCGTCAAGGTCCGGCAGGGCGTTTACTGGCACGACAAGCCGCCGGTCAACGGGCGCGAGCTGACCGCCGAAGACGTCGCCTGGACCTACCGCCGTATCGGTGGCCTGCTCGACTGGAAGCCGGAGTACACCTACGCCCTCCGCAACTTTCCGTGGGAGTTCATCGAGGCCACCGACCGGTACACGGTCGAGTTCAAGCTGACCGAGCCGCGCCTGGATTTGCCAAACCACGTACTCACCGAGGTCGGCGTCTGGATCCTGCCACCGGAGACCAACCCCGACATTCAGGCATTCCCGTTCTATGATCGCGCCTTTCAGGTTTCGGGCATGAACATCCGCCGGCCGCCGTTCGACGATGTCCGCGTGCGCAAGGCCATGAACATGGCCATCGACCGCGATGCCATCAACGAGAGCTACTTCGGCGGGTACGCCTACCCGACGGTGCAGGGCTGGGTCGGCGCCGCGCTCGGCGAGATGCACACTCCGTTCGAGGAGCGGCCCGCGGATCTGCAGGCGGAGTACTCCTACAATCCGCAGGACGCCGAGCGCTTGCTCGACGAGGCCGGCTACGCGCGCGGCGCGGCCGGGGTGCGGTTCAAGGTCACCTACGACCACCGCGATGTGATCGACCTCGGATGGGTCGAGATCGTGGCCGGCTACTGGAAGGAAATCGGCGTGGAGGTGGAGATCACGGTCATGGACACCGGCGCCTGGGTCGATCGCCGTGCCCGCGGGCTCTACGAGATGTCCACCGGCGATCATGAAAGAGTTCGACGATTACATCATGCGGCAGCACTTCCAGGTCTACGGCCACAAGGCGCCGAATTTCCAGCTGGCCAACCCCTGGGTCAAGGGCTGGAACGGCGAGAGGACCATCGGGGACATTGGCAACGAGGTTCTCGTGCGGATCTGGCTCGACCAGGACCTGAAGCGGGAAATGGGGTACTGACCCCGGCCGGCACACGGTCCAACGGACGCGGGGTGGCGGGGACGACCTGCCGACCTGCCACCCCGTTTTCTTGTGCAACCGAGTGTGGAGGTGAGCTGACGTGCGTGCGTATCTGATCAGGCGGGTGCTGCTGGTCATCCCCACCATTGACGCGAGCGGCGCTCCGGTGGGTGAGGCGGCGCGTGACGCGGCCGGCGTCGACCCTTGACTGACTTCTTCCGTCGACTGCTGCGGCAGCAGCCGCTCGGCGCCGCTGCCGGCGCCGTTCTGTTGGGGCTGATCTTCGTCGCCATCTTCGCCGAGCGGCTGACGCCGCACGAGTACGACATCGGCCGCGTGCAGGACCGCTTGCAGGCGCCCTCGGCCGAGCACCCGCTCGGCACCGATCACGCCGGCCGCGACGTGCTGGCGCGGATCCTCAAGGGCGCTCAGGTGTCGCTGCTGGTGGGACTGACGGCGACCGTGCTGAACACCATCGTGGCGCTGCTGATAGGCGGCACCACGGGCTTCATCGGCGGCAGGGTCGACGTCTACACCCAGCGCTTCGTCGACGCGTGGATGTCGTTCCCGGGATTGCTGCTGCTACTCACCATCATGTCGTTCGTCGATCGCAGCATCGTCACGGTGATCGTGGTGCTCGGCGTCACCGGCGGGATTCCGGCGTCGCGGGTGGTGCGGGGCGCGGTGATCGGCGTCAAGGAGAACGTCTACTTCCAGGCCGCGGAGGCGGCCGGCGCGCGCCGGCCATGGACCCTGATTCGCCACGTGCTGCCCAACATCGCCGCGCCGCTGATCGTGATCTTCAGCATCAACGTCGGCAGCGTGATCATCGCCGAGGCCAGCTTGAGCTTTCTCGGCTTCGGCCTGCCGGTGAACGTACCGAGCTGGGGCGGCATGCTGAGCCGCGAAGGGCGGAGGTACATGGGGCTGGCGCCGCGGCTGGCGCTGTGGCCTGGTCTGTTCCTGACGGTGACGGTGTACTGCCTCAACATGGTGGGCGACGCGGTGCGCGACCTGCTCGACCCGCGGCTGCGCGGACGGATGGGGCGGTTCGGCGGCGCCGGGCTCGGTCAGCGCGGCCGCCGTGACCCGCGGCCGATCTGAGTCCGCACGGGGCATCACCTGCCAGCTAACGGAATTGGCTCTGGTGGATGCGGGCGTAGATGCCGCCGGCGTGCAGCAGTTGCTCGTGGGTGCCGGACTCGGCCACCCGGCCGGCGTCGATCACGTAGATTCGGTCCGCCCGCCGAATGGTGCTGAGACGGTGGGCGATCACGAAGCTGGTGCGCCCCTGCAGCAGCTCGCCCAGCGCTTCCTGAATCAACAGCTCGGTACGGGTATCCACGTTCGAGGTGGCCTCGTCCAGCACCAGGATGCGCGGATCCTTGAGCAGCGCGCGGGCGATCGCGACCAACTGCCGCTGGCCGCGGCTGAGATTGGTCGCGCCCTCCTGCAGCTCGGTGTCGTAGCCGTCCGGTAGCTGGGCGATGAAGTCGTGCGCCCGCGCGCGCCGCGCCGCGGCCTCGACCTCGGCGTCGCCGGCGTCGGGCCGGCCATAGCGGATGTTGCTCCGAATCGAGTCCGCGAACAGGAAAGTGTCCTGCAGCACGATGCTGATGCAACTCCGCAGGCTGTCCTGGGTGACGCCGCGGATATCCTGCCGGTCGATCGTCACTGCGCCGCCGTCGACGTCGTAGAACCGTTCCAGCAGGCTGATGATGGTGGTCTTGCCGGCCCCGGTCGGCCCCACCAGGGCCACGGTCTGCCCCGGCTCCGCCACCAGGCTCAGCCCCTGCAGCACCGGCGTGTGCGCCTCGTACGCGAACTGGACGTTGCGCAGCTCCACCCGTCCCGCCGCCACCGCCAGCGGCAGCGCATCCGGCCGATCGCGCACCTGCGGCTGCTCGTCGAGCAGCTCGAAGATCCGCTCGGCGCCGGCGATCGACGATTGCAGGTGGGCCCAGAGCATCGAAATCGCGCGCACCGGCTCGAACATGCGCCGCACGTAGGTGAGAAAGGCCACGATCGCCCCGATCGTGACCAGCCCGACGCCGGCCAGGTAGCCGCCGTACGCCAGCACCACCGCGATCCCCACGGCGCCGATCAGGTCCATGGTGGGGGCGAACGCCGCGGTCAGCGACTCCGCGCCGACGTTGGCGTCGCGGTTGGCGCGGTTCAGCTCTCGGAAGCTGCTCGAGTTCAGTGCCTGCCGGTTGAATGCCTGCGCCACGCGGGCGCCGGAGATGTTCTGCTCCAGCTCGGTGCTCACGCCGCTGATCGTCTTGCGGGTCTCGCGAAACGCCTTCCGCGCCCGCTTGGAGAAGAGCACGGTGCTGACGTACATCATCGGCAACAGCAGGAAGCTGGCCAGGGCGAGCCGCCAGTTGAGCATCAGCATGCCGATCAGGATCGCGAACAGCATGAGGAAACTGGACATCAGCCGCGACAGGCCCCAGCCGACCACCCGGTTGATCACGTCGGTGTCGTTGGTCAGGCGCGACAGCAGATCGCCCGTCTGGTGGCGGTCGAAGTAGCTCAACGACAGCATATTCACCCGGGTCATGATCTGGGTGCGCAGCTCCCGCAGCATCCGCTGACCCACCGCCACCAGCGCGTAGCGGCTGCCGGCGCTGGTGAGCCAGCCTGCGAGGTAGAGGGCCAGGACCAGCAGCATGGTGCCGGCGAACAGGGAGCCGATGCGGCCGGCGGGAATTTCGCCGTCCAGGAACGCCTCGAGCTGGTCCACGCCGCGGGCGATCAGCAGGGGCGCCGCGGCCTCGGTAATCGCCGCGGCCACCGCCAGCACCACCACCAGGATCAACGCCAGCCGCATCGTGCTCATGTAGCCGAACATGCGCCGCAGCGTCCGGCCCACGTGCGCCGCGTGCTCGTCGCTGTGGAACTGGAACGGGGCCATGCCCATCCGGCCCCGGCCCTGCATCGACGTTGTCGTCGACGGACGCGACGTGCTCACGGACGCTGCCTCCCGGCAGTCGCGGCGGCGCCTTCCGCGGCGGCGTCCGGTTGCGACTCCGTGAGTTGCGCATAGAAGATCTCGGCGTACAGCGGGTTGTCGTGCAGCAACCGGTGATGGTCGCCCAGCCCGGCCACCCGGCCCTCGTGCAGCAGCAGCACGCGATCGGCCGCCATCACCGTGCTCATGCGGCTGGCGATCACGAACGCCAGCCGCTCCCGTTTCAATCCCTCCAGCGCGTCGCGGATCCGAATCTCGGTCTCGTAGTCGACGTTGCTGGTGCTGTCGTCGAGAATCAGAATCCGGGGCTGGATCAGCAGCGCGCGAGCGATCGAGATCCGTTGTTTCTGGCCGCCCGAGAGGGTCACGCCGCGCTCGCCCACCACCGAATCGTAGCCGTCGGCGAACGCGCTGATGAAGTCGTGCGCCGCGGCGGCGCGGGCCGCGCGCTCGATCTCGGCGTCGGATGCGTCCGGCCGGCCGTAGGCGACGTTCTCACGGATCGTGCCGCCGAACAGGGTGGTCTCTTCCAGCACGATCCCGATCTGCCGGCGCAGCGACGTCAGGGTGACGGCGCGCAGGTCGATGCCGTCAATGGTAATGCGCCCCGCGGTGACGTCGTAGAAGCGCGGGATCAGGTTGATGATGGTGCTCTTGCCCGACCCGGTGGCGCCCACGATGGCGAGCGTCTCCGCCGCCCCCGTGGAAAAGCTGACCTCCTGCAGCACCGGGGCGCCGGTGCGGAAGTAGCGGAATCCGACCTCCTCGAACGCCAGCCCCCGGCGCAGCGGCGTCAGGGTCGCGGCATCCGGTCTCTCCTGCACGTCCGATTGGGCATCGAGAATCTCGAAGATCCGTTCCGCGCTGGCTGACGCCTGCGAGATCGACATCATGATCATGCCGAGCATCATGATCGGGAACATGGCCACGATCAGATAGCCCTGAAATGCCACCAGCTCGCCGATGGTCAGGCGCTGGGCCAGAATCTGGATGCCGCCGCCCCAGGTCACGGCCAGGGTGCCGAAGTTCGCCATGGCGAACACCAGGGGGATGGCCAGCACGAAGATGCGGCCCGCGTGCAGGGTCTCGGCGTACAGTTCCCGGTTGGCGCGGTCGAACCGCTCCTGCTCGCGGCGGGCGCCGGTGAACGCCTTGACCACGCGGATGCCGACCACGTTCTCCTGCAGGCGGGTGTTCAGCGCGGCGACTTTTTCCTGAATGGAACGGAACAACGGCTGCCCTATCTTCGCCATGTAGCTGAAGATCACGATCACTCCGAGCATGATCGGCACCACCAGCAGCGCCAGCCGCCAGTTGGTCGCGAACAGCAGGTACATGCTGCCGAGCAGCAGGATCACGGTCGTCACCACCTGCGTCACGCCGGTGCTGATGAAAGTGCGCACCATGTCCACGTCGCTGGTAGCGCGCGTCAGAAGCTGGCCGGTCTGGGCGCGGTCGTGATAGCTGAACGAGAGGCTCTGGATGTGGTCGTACAGGGCGTTGCGCAGGTCGTAGGCCACTCCCTGCGACATGCGCGCCGCCAGCACCCCCGCCAGAAACGTGAACAGGGCGCGCAACGCGGTGACCGCCACGATTACCAGCGAGCCGGCCATGATCACCGTGAAGCGCTGCTCCAGAATGCCGCGGTCGACGATCTGCTGCGTCAGGCGCGGCACCGCCAGGTTGCCGGCGGCGTCCGCCAGCAGGCATGCCAGGCTCACCGCGGCGCTCCAGCGGTAGCGCAGCAGAAACCGCAGACTGCGCACCAGGGCGCGCATCGCTTCGCGGCGCGGTGGGCGCGCGCGGGAACCCCTGCCGCCCGCGCGGGAGGGTCGTGATTGGGTGCGCGCGGCGCGGTTTCCCGGGCGCGGGGGGCGGTGGTTGCTCATGGACGCCTAGCCCCTATGGTAACCGGTCCGGCGCGGTCTGCCCAACGCTGCCGCGGCGCGCGGCGTCCGCCATGCGCTTGGGCCCGCTGTCTGCTATCATCCGGCTATGGGACAGACCACGAGTTGGGCCGCGGTCCCGCGCGAGCGGATCTCGAACCTCATCAGCCGGCGCATCATCCACGGCGACAAGGTGATGCTGGTGCGGTGGGAGTTCACCATGGGCGGCTACGTCGCGCAGCACCGCCATCCGCACGAGCAGGTGGTGGTGGTCGAGTCGGGGCGCATCAGGATGACGATCGGCGGGGAGGAGGTGACGCTTGGGGCGGGCGCCATCCGGGTGATTCCGTCAGATACGCCGCATGACGCCGAGGTGCTGGAGGACGCGGTGGTGATCGACATCTTCAGCCCGCCGCGCGCGGATTTTCTCGCGGCCACGCCGCCGGACTACCTGACCGGCCGGACTTAGGCGCCGCCCACCGGTCCCTGCGAGCCTCCGAGCAGTCGCGCGATGAAGATCTTCGTTCACGGAGTGGACCTGCGGGGACACTACGAGCTCCCCGATCCGGCGCTGGACGTCCTGGCCGAACGCTACCGCTCGGCGAAGCGCACGCGCTTCACGGTCGACTTCGAGCAGGAGCAGCGCGGCCGGGCCGACGGGTTCCTGATTGCCGCCGCCGACCGCTTGGACTGGCTGTTGGAGGATACCGAGATCCTGGAACGGAACCTGTATCGGGACCCCGCGCAAACCGGGCTGTTGCAGCGCGCCCTGGCGGTGCTCGAGGAAGAGCGCATGCTCAGCCAGGAGCCGTTCACCGAACCGGAGCTGCGCCATCTGCGCGGGCTCAACCTCGCCACCGTCAAGCCGGGCGTGGTGCTCGATACCGCCCCGGCGGCGGACGAGCTGGCCCGCCTCGTACGCGATCTGCACCGGACGGCGGGACGCATCCTGTTCTATACCGCCGGCAAGAACGAGGCGCGGGTGTGGGAAGTGGCGCGCGGCGCCGTGGTCACCGCCGCGGCCGGCCAAGTCCACAGCGACCTGGAACGCGGCTTCATCCGCGCCGAGGTGTTCAACATCGCCGACCTGGAGCGGTTTCGCACCCCGCAGGAGGGGCGCACCAAGGGACTGCTGCGGCTGGTGGACCGCAGCTACGTGGTCGCCGCCGGCGACGTGCTCGACGTCAAGTTCAACGTGTAGCCGACTGAGCCGACTGAGCCGCGGCGCCGGCCTGCAGCCGCTGCACGAACCACTCCCACTTGAGCACCGACTCGTGCGGGACCACCGCCTCCAGGAAGCGCGCCCCGGCGCGCAGGGTGAGCCGGCGGCGCATGTCGACCGTGATCGCCTCGATCTGCATCATCGGCATGCTCCAGGGCAGCTCGCCGTCGATCACCAGCTCGTCGCGGGTCAGGCGCATGCGTCCCACGCCGACCGGCCGCGGCCGCCGGGGGGTGAGGTCGAGCAGCGTCATCGGCTCGCTGGCCAGCACCGTGCCGTCGGCCGCCGGCTCGGGCGCGGCGTAGCGGGCGCGGATCAGATCCGCCACCTCCGGCAGGGTATGGGTGGCGGTGCCGCCGGCGCCGAGCAGGCGGCTGTCCCAGTCGACCCGCCAGCGTCCCCGGCAGCCGCGGCAGTGGAGGCGGTTGCCCGCTTCGCGCAGCCCGTCGATCAGCAGGCAGCGCGGACACGCCCAGGCGACGTTGGCGATGCCGTCCGCGAGGTTGCCGCCGGCCACCGGAAAGTGCGGCCCGGCGAGGGCGTCGACGGCGATCCGCTCCTCGATATACGCCTTGATCGTCGCCAGTGGAGTGTCGCGGCTGAACGTCTGCGGGGGGTCGACCTCGACGTGAATCTGCCCGCGCCGCAGCCGGCGGGTCCAGCGCGGCGACTGGCGGAACCCGTTGTAGACCCGCATCGTCACCAGCGGCAGCCCCATCAGCCGCACCAGCTTCTCGGTGCCGGCCACCGGCGGCAGCGGGCGGCCGTCCCAGGTGCGCTCACCCTCGGGAAACAGGCCGATGTTGGCGCCCGCCTCGGCCCAGCGCTTGAGAAAGATGATCGCGCGCGCGTCGGCGGTGTACTTCCGTTTGGGCACGGCGCCGAAGTGCACTAAGAAGCGGCCGAGCGGCCCGGCGCGAAAGTTGGACTCGGTCGCCAGCAGGATCACCGGCGCGCCGGCCGCGCGCACCATGATCGGCGGATCGAAGAACCCGGCGTGGTTGGACAGGAACAACAACGGCTGGCCGCGGGGAAGCTGGTCGCGGCCGGACACGGTGAGCCGCACCCAGCGGGTCATGGCGGTGACGAACGGCGGTCGCCACAGCCGCACCCGCCGCCGCACTGCTGCGAGATTGCGCGCGCTGGGACTGAGCGCCACGAGCTGGCGGTGCGCCATCGCGCCCCAGCCTATGACCCCGCCCGCCCTGGGTCAAGGGGGACTATCAGATCGGCTACGCGGTCGATGATCACTACATCGATCAGGCGCTGCGTCTTGAGATTCGCAAGATGACGAACGCTACGCTCCACATGGCGCTGGATGCGTGCGTCCGAGTGAGTTCTGGCGTACTCGATCAGCAATTCCATCGTCGCCTGTTCCACAAGTCCGGAAACCAGGACGCACAAGTATCGGGCGAAGTCGGAAAGCAGCTCGGCATCGGCACTGAGACCGCTTGCACGCGAAAACGTGGTATCGAGTTGTCGCCGTTGTCTATCGACCTCCGCTCGTCCGGTCATTTCACATTCGCGAAAGCTACTGTTGCCAACTCAAGCCGCGTTTCGACGTTGGACTCTTGGGAGGTGCCAGTCTCGATCGTCCCTCGGTAGCTCCGGTTTTCCATCAACGTGGCATACTCCTGAGCCACTTGTGACGGATTACAGATCGGTCCCCGTTTGATCCGGCGGGCAAGTCCGGTCATCACGGAGTCCACGACGGCAGCGTTCACTGCCCTGACAGGACGAAAGGCTCGAACGCCCACGGCCTCATCAAGAACCGTCACGGTGTCCATGAAAATCTGCACCAACTCGTCCTCGTGCTGACGGGCCAAGTCCTTGTTGCTGGCCATGTAGCGGTTCAGGAACTCCTTCATCGGACTGTGGTAGGAAGTGGCATGGTACAGGAAGGCGAAGAACCGGAGAATCATCTCCATGTCCTTCAGGCGCCGAGAGCGCTTGCCATAGAGGCGTCTCCAGGCGGGGTAGTCATTGAGCTCCCTGAGTACGCGAACCAGTTCGCCGTGGTACAGTGCCACCCTGATTTCTTGTGGCTGAAGATTCACGCCGCCGGTGTTCAGTCTCTCGAAGATCATGTAGACACTACTCTGATCCTCGGTCGGCTGGTCCTGCCGAATCACGGTCGCATGGATGATGCTGTCATCGAGTCGGCGCCGGTCCGCCACGTCGAGATCCCGATATCGCTTGCCCCGAAAGCGGTCCTCTACTCCATCCAGGCGGTACTCCTGACCGCGCATCACACCTTCGTAAAACGAGCTGATGGTGTGCAGACGCTGCTGTCCGTCGAGGACCAGGAAGCGACCTGATGACTCTCTCACCAGGAAGATACCGGGTACGGGTAGTCCAAGAAGAAGAGACTCGATAAACCGATCGGACTTTGTTCGCGGCCATACGTATTCACGCTGGAAGCCTATGATGTCGGAGCCATCGTCTGATACCCAGCCGAAGCGAGGAACCACGATGTCGCCGGAGTCGATTCGCTTCACCAGAGAATCGACCGGATAGTCTGCCCCGTAGGCCGTGATCGAATAGACGTACGGAGTTACTTCAAGCGTCTCATCGAGGTCGTCAACGAGTTCCTCATCGTCGACGATTCCCTCCCGAACCGGAGCGGAACTCATGGCGCCACCTCCAGGAAGCTGAGTCAGGCGCGCCGTCACGTTTGCCATGGCGCGCCGATGGATAGCTTACTGGACGTGCCTGGTTGTTGCACCCCCGGGCGTGGAGGAGTAACAGCAATTCTCGGTGGGGGCAGTAGCGGCCGGGAGTGAGGTCTGGCGGCGGCGCGGCCGAGGAGGTGGCACCGTAGCCCGCATGGCGCCGCCCGGCCGACGAGGAATCCGGCGGGGGGGATTGATTTCGCGGCACGCGGTTCAATACATTTTTGAGAGAGCTCAGGGAGTTCAGGGGGGGTGCCGGGTGAATGTAGAGCAGATTGGCGTCGAGGTGGAGCGGGAGGGCCGGCTGCTGCAGGCCGTGCGGCAGCAACTGGAGAAGGTGATCGTGGGTCAGAGCTACCTGATCGAGCGGCTGCTGATCGGCCTGCTGTGCAACGCCCACCTGCTGGTGGAAGGGGTGCCGGGGCTGGCCAAGACGCTGTCCATCACTACCCTGGCACAGGCGATCGAGGCGCGCTTCCGGCGCATTCAGTTCACCCCCGACCTGCTGCCGGCGGACCTGATCGGGACCCTGGTGTACCACCCCGGCAGCGGCGAGTTCACCACCAAGCGGGGGCCGATCTTCGCCAACGTCATCCTGGCCGACGAGATCAACCGCGCTCCGGCCAAGGTGCAGAGCGCCCTGCTGGAGGCGATGCAGGAACGGCAGGTGACCATCGGCGACGAAAGTCTGGCGCTGGACGACCCGTTCATGGTGCTCGCCACCCAGAATCCGATCGAGCAGGAGGGGACCTACCCGTTGCCCGAGGCGCAGGTCGACCGGTTCATGCTCAAGGTGCGGGTGACCTATCCCAGCCGCGCCGAGGAACTGCGGATTCTGCGCCAGATGGCGCGCACCGAGGGCGTGCCGCCGGTCGAGCCGGTGTTGCGGCCGGCCGACTTCCGGCGCCTGCGCCGGCTGGTGGAACAGATCTACATGGACGACAAGGTCGAGGAATACGTGGTCGACGTGGTGTACGCCACGCGCCGGCCGGCCGAGTTCGGTCTGGAACTCGACGGGCTGATCGAATACGGCGCGTCGCCGCGCGCGACCATCTATCTGACGCTGGCGGCGCGCGCCTACGCCCTGCTGCAGGGGCGCGGCTACGTCACCCCGCAGGACGTCAAGACGCTGGCGCCGGACGTGCTCCGCCACCGGATAATCGTGAGCTACGAAGCGGAGGCCGAGGAACGCACTGCTGACGATCTGGTAACCACCATCCTCGACGCTGTTCCGGTGCCGTGATTTCGCGCGAGTTGGCACGCCAGATTCGCTACATCCAGATCAGCGCCCGGCGCGCGGTGGATACCGTGTTCGGCGGCGAGTACGCCAGCGTGTTCCGCGGCCAGGGGATCGAGTTCCAGGAGGTCCGCGAGTACCACCCGGGCGACGAGATCCGCAGCATCGACTGGAACGTCACCGCGCGCATGGGCCACCCGTACGTGAAGCGGTTCGTGGAAGAGCGCGAGCTGACGGTGCTGTTCGTGGTGGATCTGTCCGCCTCCGGGACCTTCGGCTCCGCGGGCAAGAGCAAGCTGGAGGTAGCGGCCGAGCTGACTGCGCTGCTGGCGTTCTCGGCGATCCGCCACAACGACCGGGTCGGCCTGGTGGCGTTCACCGACGTGATCGAGCTGTTCATTCCGCCCAAGAAGGGCACCACCCACGCCCTGCGCCTGGTGCGCGAGCTGCTGTTCTTCGCCCCGCGCCACACCCGCACCGACATCGGCGTGGCGCTGAGCTTCGTCAGCCGGGTGCAGCGGCGGCGCGCCACCGTGTTTGTGATCTCCGACTTCCTGGCCGGCGGCTACCAGCGCGAGTTGCGGCTGGCGGTGAAGCGGCACGACCTGATCGCGGCCTCGATCGTGGACCCGCGCGAGCTGGCGCTGCCGGCGGTGGGGCTGCTGGAGCTGCAGGACGCCGAGACCGGTGCGCGCGTGGTGGTGGACAGCTCCAGCCGGCGGGTGCGGGCGGAGTACGCCCGCCGCGGCCGGGAGCGGCAGGAGGCGCTGGCCGCGCAGTTCCGGGCACTGGGCGTCGATCAAGTGCCGATTCGCACTGAGCGCGGCTGGACGCACGATCTGGTGCGGTTCTTCAAGGCGAGGGAGAAGCGTGCGGCGCGCGGACGCTGAGCGTCTGGCGGGCCGCGCCGGACGCCTGGCGAAGGGACGGTATCGGTCAACCGCGGCGCCGGTGGGCGACCGGTCTTGGGGCGCAGAGCCCCGGTCCGATTGCGGCCGGCTTCCGGCCAATGGACGGATGCCGCGGACCGTGCCGCCGGCCGGCGGGGGGCCTTGGTGCGCGCCGGGCCGGCGCGGCGTGCGTTGCCGGGTGCGGGCCGGCGCCGCGGCCGGCGGCGGCCTCGGGGTGGCGGCCGCGCTGGGCGGGCTGGGGGCGCTCTTGCTGTTCGCGGCGTGCGGCGGCGGCGCCGCCGCGGCCGGGGAGGCCGTCTGGGCGGCCGAGCACGTGTACCGCGAGGGCGAGGTGACCGTGTGGCTGCGGCTCGACCGCACGCAGATCACTACCGCGCAGCAGGTGCTGGTACAGGTGGAGACCGCGGCGCCCGAGGGCAGCACGGTGTTGCTGCCGCGCGCCGAGGCGTTCGCCCGCGGCGGCGGGAGCGGGGCTGGGGTGAGCAATCACTTTGCCGTCTCGGGGACCGGCACCGAGCCGCCGGCGCTGGACCCGCGGGGACTGGTCCGGTGGACGCGCTGGTTCGCGCTGCGGCCGTTTCTGGCCGGCGACTACACGGTGCCGAGTCTGACCGTGGCGGTGCAGCCGCCGGCGGCCGCGGGCGACGGCGCGGCGGCCGGGCAGAGCGTGTTGCTGGCGACCGACGAGGTCGCGGTGACCGTGGCCTCGGTGCTGGCGCCGGGCGCGGCGGGCGTACCGGAGCTGCGCGAGGTGGGGAACCCGGTAGCGGTGCCGGTGCGCAGCGCCGTCCTGCTGCTGCTGGCCGGGGGCGCCGCGCTGACGGCCGCCCTGGTCGTGCTCGCCGTGCTGTACCTGAAGCGGCGCGCGGCCCGCCGCCGGGCGCAGGTGGAAGTGGTGCCGCCGCAGGTGGCCGCGCTGCGGGCACTGGACCGGCTGGAAGCGCAGGACCTGCTGCGCCGGGGCGAGCTGACCGCGTTCCACACCGCGGTGGCCGCCGTCCTGCGCGTCTACCTGGAGCAGCGGTTCGCGGTGCACGCCCCGGAACGCACCACCGAGGAACTGATGCGGACGCTGGACGGCGAGAGCTGGCTGGACACCGGCCAGCGGCGGGCGCTGCACGCGTTCCTGGCCCAATGCGACCAAGTGAAGTTCGCGCGCGCCCGGCCGGGGGACGAGATCAGCCGCGCGCTGCTGGACACCGCGCGCCAGTTGGTGCATGCCACCTGGCGCGTGACGCAGCCGGAGGAGGCGGACGTTGCAGTTTGAGTCGCCGTGGGCGCTGCTGCTGCTGCCGGTGGTGGCGCTCCTGCCCCTGGTCCGGTACTGGGCCGGGCGCGCGCGCCGCGGGCTGCGGTTCTCGTCGGCGGCCGTGCCGGGCGCCGTCCGCCCGTCGTTCCGGCGGCGGCTGGTGGCGGTGCCGCAGGCGCTGCTGGTGCTGGCCCTGGCGCTGCTGGTGGTCGCCCTGGCGCGGCCGCGCGAGGGGCAGGAGCAGGTAGTGGACGTGAGCCGCGGGATCGCCATCGAGCTGGTGCTGGACCGGTCGTCGAGCATGGGCCTGCCGCTCGGCTCGCAGCCGCAGAGCGCGAGCCGGCTGGACGTGGCCAAGGAGGTGCTGGGCCGCTTCGTGCATGGCGACGGCGCGGGGCTGACCGGGCGCGCCGACGACATGATCGGTCTGGTCACCTTCGCCCGGTACGCCAACACCATTCTGCCGCTCACGCTGGCGCACGGCGCGGTGGACGGCTTTCTGCCCGGCATCGAGCTGGCCGCCCCGCGCGGCGGCGAAGACGGCACGGCGCTCGGCGACGCGATCGCCCTGGCCGCCGCCCGCCTGCAACTGGCCGAGGAGGAGTTGAGGGCGCGCGCGGGCACCGGTGCCGACGCCACCGCCGCGGACACCGGCGAGACCGCGACCTACGAGATCAAGAGCAAGGTGATGGTGGTGCTCACCGACGGCCGCAACAACACCGGCGAGCGCACCCCGCTGGAGGCCGCGGGCCTGGCGCGCGACTGGGGCATCACGGTGCATGCGGTCGGCCTCGGGGGTGGCGAGATGGACGCGACCACGCTGCGCGCGATCGCGGAGGCCACCGGCGGGCTGTTCCGCACCGCGGCCGACCCGCAGGCGCTGCACGCCGTGTACCGCGAGATCGATCAGCTCGAAACGAGCGAGCTCGAGTCGATCCGCTACCTGAGCTATCGCGAGCGGTTCGTGCCGCTGGCGCTGGCGGCGCTGGCCTGCGCCGCGCTGGCGGCGCTGCTCGGCAACACCGTGTTGCGGCGGAGTCCCTGATGATCCGTTTCGTCCACCCCGAGGCGTTGCTCCTGCTGTGGCTGCTGATCCCGTTCGTGGGGGTCTACCTGTACGCCGCGCGCGCCCGCCGGCGCGCCGTGCAGGCGTTTCAACCGGCGGCTCGGCCGCCCGAGGGGCAGCTCAACACGCGGCCGCTGATCGCCGCCTGCACCCTGCTCGGGCTGGCGGCAGCCACGTTCGCGGTGGCGCGGCCGGGATGGGAGCGGGAGCCCACCACGGTGGAACGGCGCGGCCGCGACCTGGTGTTCGTGGTCGACGTGTCGCGCAGCATGCTGGCGCGGGACTTGGCCCCGGACCGGCTGGAGCGCGCGAGGCTGGCGATCCTGGACACCGTCGACCTGCTGCACGGCGACCGCGTCGCGCTGGTCGCGTTCGCCGGGACCGCGGTGGTGTTGAGTCCGCTCACCTTCGACTACGGGTTCTTCCGGCAGACGGTGGAACGGTTGTCGGTGACCTCGGTCGGGCGCGGCGGGTCGCTGCTCGGCGATGCCCTGCGGGTGGTGCGCGACCAGGTGTTCGACGGCCAGGTCGGCCAGTTCAAGGACCTGCTGCTGATCACCGACGGCGGCGACCACGACAGCTTCCCGGTGCAGGCGGCGGAAGAGCTGGGGCAGCGCGGCATTCGCCTGCTCGCGGTCGGCCTGGGCGACCCGGACGTGGGGCAGCCGATCCCGGCGCCGGCGGCGACCGCGTCCGCCGCTGCGGCCTTCGTGGAACATGAGGGGGAGGTCGTGCTCAGCAAGCTGGACGCCGACCTGCTGCGCGCCGTCGCCGCGGCCACGCCGGGCGGCCGCTACGTCAACGTCGCCACCGGCAACGTCGATCTCGGGCGCCTGTACCTGGAGCTGATCGCCGCCGCCGAGCGCCGCGTGCTGGAGACCGACTCGGTGGAGCTGGTGCAGGAGCGGTTTCAACCGTTCCTGGTGATCGCCCTGATCCTGCTGGCGCTGGCGCTGGTAGTGCCGGAGCTGCTGGTGCCGCGGCGGCGGCGCCGCGCATCGAACCCGGACCGGCAGCGGCGTGCGCGGCCGGCGGCCATCGCCGCGCTGGTGCTGGCGGCCGGGTGGTGGCTCGGCGCCGCCGACGGCGGGCTGGCGGCGGGCGGCAGCCCGGAGCTGGCCGCGCGTTCGGGATCGCAGGCGTACCGCGCCGGCGACTACGCCGCGGCGGCGGCGGCCTACGCGGCGGCCGCGGCGCGGCGGCCGGAGGTGGCCGAGCTGCTGTACGACACCGGCATCGCCGCCTACCGTGCCGGCGACTACGCCACCGCGCGCGCCAGCCTGGAGCAGGCGATCGGCGCGGCGGCGCGGCCGGAACTGGCCGCGGCCGGCCACTTCGCGCTCGGCAACCTGCTGGTGCGCAATGCGCAGCAGGCGCTGCAGGGCGAGGGCGACTTGGCGGCGGCGATCCAACTGCTGACCGCCGCCATCGCCGGCTACCAGCGGGCGCTGGAGCTCGACCCCGCCAGCCGCGAGGCCGCGCACAACCTGGAAGTGGCGCGCATGCTGTTGCAGGAGCTGCTGCAGCAGCAACCGCCTCCCGAGCAACAGCAACAAGAACAGCAGCAGCAGCAACCGGACCAGGACCAGGACCGGCAGGAGCAGGCGCCGCCGGACCGCCAGCCGGAGGACGAGGACCAGCGGCAGGACCGGCAGGACCCGCAGGCCGGGCAGGGGAGCCCGCCCCCGGGCGGCGCGCAGCAGCAGCCGTCCGCCGGGCCGCAACCGCCGCCGCCCACCGAGGGCGACCCCGACGCCACCGCGCGCGCCATCCTGGCCGCCGAGCGGGAGAACGCCGAGCGGCAGCAGCGCCAGAGCCGGCTGGAGCCGGTGGCGCGGGACTGGTGATGCGGCTGGCGGCCCGGCCCGCGCTCTCTCCTGGGCAGCAGAGGTTGTCGCGTGCTGCTGCGGCGACCCCACGCGGGCGCGCGCAGGCGGCACACGAGCAGCGGCAGCTCCACGCCGTCGATGGTCAGGCGGCGGCGACCCCGCGCGGGCGCGCTCGGGGTCGTCGGCTGCTCGCGCTGCACCTGCTGGTGATGCTCGGCGCGGCGACCGCCGGCGCCCAGGAGCCGACGGTGAACGTGCGCACCAGCCGCGAGGTGTACCTGGGGCAGCCGTTCATCTACCGGGTGGACGTGGGCGGGACCGATCAGGTCGCCGCTCCCGAGAGCGGGCCGCTGGGCAGCTTCGAGGCGGCGCTGGTGTCGGCCGGACCCAACAACAGCGAATCGATCGTGACGGTCAACAACCGGACCACGCGCACGGTGCGCCGCGGCTACGTGCTGCGCTACCGCCTCACCGCGACCGCGTCCGGGCTGCTCACGATTCCGCCGCTGAACCTGCAGGTGGACGGCGCGGCGCGCACCACTCCGGCGGTGACCGTGGAGGTGCGCGAACCGGAGGAGGTGCCGGGCTACCGCCTGCAGCTCGCGCTGGAGCGGAGCGCGGTCTGGGTGGGTGAGCCGGTGCTGCTCACCACCAGTTGGCTGTGGGCGGAGGAGCTGGGTCCGCGGCGTTTGAACTGGTTCAGCCACCCGATATTCGCGTCCGGCGGCGACGGCGTCACGCACGAGCTGCGGCGGCCGCGCGGCTCCGCCGACGACTTGCTTACGCTGGAGGTGGCGGGCGCGGAGGTGGTGGCGCGCCGGGACGCGGCGCGGGTGGACGGTCATCCTTTCGTCGGTCTCACGTTCCAGGGCGTGCTGGTCGCGGACCGCGGCGGCGCCCTGCGCATTCCCGCCGCCACGGTTGCGTTCGAGGGCGTGGCGGGCTACCGTCGCGGGCGCGCCGTGCTCCGCCAGTTGGTGATTCCCTCGAACGAGTTGACCCTGGAGGTCAAGCCGCTGCCGGCTGCCGGCCGCCCGGACCAGTTCAGCGGCCTGGTGGGGCGGTTCCAGGTCAGGGCTGCGGCCGCGCCCGCCGAGGTCAAGGTGGGCGACCCGCTGGAGCTGGAGGTGACCGTGACCGGTACCGGCGACCTGCGCCGTCTGGCGGCACCCGACTTGGCGGCCATGCCGGGGTTCGAGGCGTTCCGGGTGAGCGCCCACGTCGCGCCGCGCGCGGTGTTCGGCAGGGCGGTGTTCCGGTACACGCTGCGCGCCCTGCACGACCAGGTGAGCGCCGTTCCGCCGGTCCGTATCAGCGTGTTCGACAGCGCGGCCGGCGCCTACCGGGAAGTCGCCAGCGGCTCGATCCAGCTCGCCGTGCAGGCGACGCGGCAGGTCACCCTGCAGGACGTCGAGGGCGCCGATCCCGACGGCGCCGGCGGCGGCGCGCCCGTGGTCGGCGCGCGCGCGGGCATCGCCCACAACTACCACGGGCCGATGCTGCTGGCCAACCATCGGGTCGACCCGGCGTGGTGGCGGTCGCCGCGCGGGCTGGCAGCGCTGTTGGCCGGTCCGCTCCTGATCGGCGCCGTGCACGCGGCGCGCGGCCTGCACGCATACCGCCGGCGCGGGTCGCGGCGGCGGCGGTATGCCCTGGCCAGCCTGCGGCGGGTCGCCGGCAGCGCGGACGGGGCGGCGGCCGACTCGCCGGCGCTGCTGGCTGCACTGCGCATCTACCTGCAGGACCGCTTCCAGCTCCCGGCGCCGCCGCACGGGTACGGCGACGTGCGCGGGCCGTTGCAGGCCGCAGGGGTGGGCGAGCCCGACCTGGAGGCGCTCGCCGCCCTGTTCGGCGAGCTGGAGGCGACCCGCTACGGCGGCCGGGCGGCCGCCGCCACCGACCTCGCGCACCGCCTCACCGCATGGGCGGCGCGCATCGAGGAGGGGTTGCGGTGACCCGTCCGGCCGCGCGCGCCATGGCGACCCCGGGCGAGCGCCGTGGAGCAGTCGCCCCGTGCCGCGTCGCGATGCGCCGGCCCACGGCGCGCTTCAGGGCGCTGCTGCGCGGCCCGGCGCTGCTCCTGCTCGCCCTCGGGCAGGCCGGCGTGCTCCCGGCGCAGGCCGCCGATCCCGCCACCCTGCTCGAAGCAGCGGCCGCCCACTTCGCCGCCGGCAACCGGCTGGCGGGCCAGACGAACGGCGCCGGGGGCACGGCCGGCAGCGTCCGGACGGAGGCCTCCGCGGCCGCCGCCGAGCAGTTCCGCGCCGCCCTGCTGCGCTACCGGCGCGCGGCGCAGGCGCTGGGACACGACAACGGCTACCTGCTGTACAACATCGGCAACACCTACCTGCGCCTCGGCGACCTCGGGCGCGCCATCCTGCACTACCGCACGGCGCAGCAGCTCATCCCCGGCGACCCCAACCTCGCGCAGAGCCTGCGCTACGCCCGCTCGCTGCGCGCCGACCGCATCGAGGCCACCGCCGGCCAGACCGTGGTCCGGCTACTCCTGTTCTGGCACTTCACCGTGCCGCTGCGCATTCGCCTGCCGCTGTTCCTGATCGCCCTTAACCTGCTCTGGCTGGCCGGCCTGATCCGCACCCTGCGCCGCCGCCCGCTGCCGGCCCGCGCCGTCGTCACCACCGCAGTGGCCGTGGCAGCCCTGATCGCGCTTGCTGCCGGCGCCTCGGTCGCGGTCGAATCCGCAGTCGCGCACCCCACCGCGGCCGTCATCGTCGCCGACCAGGTAGTCGCACGCCGCGGCGACAGCGACGCCTACGACCCCAGCTTCGCCGCCCCCCTGCACGCCGGCACCGAGCTGCGCCTGCTGCAGCAACGCAACGGCTGGCACCACGCCGCCCTGGCCGACGGCCGCCGCGCCTGGCTCCCCATCCACGCCGTCGCCGTCATCGGCGCCGCCCCGGTGAGCAGCAACGACGGCGTATCAATCTCGAGAACCGGCGGAACCGGCGGAACCGGCGGCTGACAGGCGCGCCGCGCGCATGCGACAATACGCTCCGAGGACGAAGGCCGCCGTGCGCAAGTTCAACACCGAGGGGCCGGTCGTGGCGGCGGACCATTACCACGTTTCGCCGCTGGAGCGGATCGACCTCGACGCGGTGCTCGGCCTGGTCCGGGACAAGAAGTACTTCGTGCTGCACGCGCCGCGGCAGACCGGCAAGACGTCGGCGCTGCTGGCCTTGCGCGACCTGCTCAACGGCGGCACGACGGGCGGCTTTCGCTGCGTGTACGCCAACGTCGAGGATGGCCAGGCGATGCGTGAGAACGTGGCCGAGGGCATGCGCACCGTGCTTGCCGAACTGGCGTTCCAGGCGAGCCTGACGCTGGGCGATGACACCCTGGAGGACCTCTGGCCCGGCCTGCTGGAGCGCGTAGGGCCGGGCAAGGCATTGCGCCAGGCACTGGCGCAATGGAGCATGGCCGACCCGCGCCCGCTGGTGCTGCTGATCGATGAGATCGACGCGCTGGTGGGCGACACCCTGCTGGCGGTGCTGCGGCAGTTGCGCACCGGCTACGTCGACCGGCCGGCACGCTTTCCGCAAAGCGTCATCCTGTGCGGTGTGCGCGACGTGCGCGACTACCGCATCCACTCGACCGCCGAGAACCGCATGGTGCTCGGCGGCAGCGCCGTCAATATCAAGGCCAAGTCGTTGCGGCTGGGCGACTTCTCGGAGCACGAGATAGGCGCGCTGCTGGCGCAGCACACGGCGGCGACCGGTCAGGCGTTCACGGAAGATGCGCTGGCGCTGATCCGCACCCGCACCGCCGGCCAGCCGTGGCTGGTGAACGCGTTGTGCCGGGAGGCGTGCTTCGACGACCAGGCGGGCCGCGACCGCTCCCGCCCGATCACGGCGGACGCCATCCGGGAGGCGCAGGAGCGGCTGATCCTGGACCGGGTGACTCACCTCGACAACCTGGCCGACAAGCTGCGCGAAGAGCGTGTGCGGCGCGTAGTGGAGCCGATTCTGACCGGTGCCGACGAGCAGGCGTGGACGGCCGAGGACGTCGCCTACGTCTGCGACCTGGGGCTGGTGGGGCAGGAGGCAGACGGCACGCCGCGCATCGCCAACCCGATCTACGCCGAGGTGGTGCCGCGGCATCTGAACTACGCGGTTCAGGCGGGACTGCCGCAGCAAGTGGCGTGGTACGTGGACGCCGGCGGCGGGCTGGACGTGGAGGGGTTGATCGCGGCGTTCCAGGAGTTCTTCCGCGAGCATTCGGAGCACTGGGTGCAGCGCTTCGAGCAGTACCACGAGGCCGGCCCACAGTTGCTGCTGCAGGCGCACCTGCAGCGCATCGTCAACGGCGGCGGGCGGATCGAGCGCGAGTACGCGCTCGGACGCGGGCGGGTGGACCTGCTGATCGTGTGGCCGCAGCGTGGGCGCGAGCGCCGCTTCGTGGTGGAGTGCAAGATACGGCGCGGGGAACTGGAGCGCACTATCGCCGAGGGGGTGGCACAGACCCGCGGCTACGCGGATCGTTGCGGCGCGGAGGCCGGCCACCTGATCGTGTTCGACCGCGCGCCGGAGCGGACCTGGGACGAGAAGATTTTCCGCCGCGCTGCCCCGCCGCGAACGGCACCGCCCGCAACGGACGCGTCGATCACCATTTGGGGCATGTGAGGGAGCGGCGTCCGCCGCGGGTTGCGTTACCCGTCCGCGAGCAACTCCCCGAATCGCTCAATCACCGTTTTCCTGCCCGCCGGAGAGATCGGGTCGCGCCCCAGGTAGACGTCGAACAACGAGCGGCACAGGGCCGGCGATTGGATCGGCGCGCGTTCCGTTCCCGCGATCGAGCTGGTCATGCGTCCGTCCGGGCTGCACGAGAACACCAGCTCGGTGCCGGTGTCGAGTGGTTGCTGCGCGATATAACCACGGAACCGTTCCAGGGCGTCCGGGTCGCCCGAATCGCCGCCGGCGCGCGCCATGCGCGGCCGCAACGAGGCATCGAACGCGTCCGCCGCATCGTCGCCGGCGACGTTGAGCGTCATTACCAGCCGTAGCGTCATGCCGAACGGCATCGTGAGAAGCTGGCGGTAGAATCCCTCATCCTCCGCCAATTGCGCCGCCGCCACCCCCGCGAACCTCTGCAATGCCGCCCGCGCGCCCGCTCGGTCGACGTACAACCCGAACGCGTACACCCTGATCCGCAGAAACGTCTTGTCGCGAACTCCCACGCCGGTAAGCCAGTGCGGGGTTTCGCCTCCGGGCGGGGTGAGCGACGCCGGGAACGCGGCGCCGGTGCGCGGCTCGACCACCGGCGACTGCGCCGCGATCGCGGTCGCCAGGGCAACCAGCCCGATCAGAGTGGCAAGCAGTCGCCGGTTCACGTGACTCGTTCCCGGTCGCGCACCCGATAGCGCCGAATGGAGAGGACGGCGGCGGCCGCCCCGCGGTGACGCAGGCGACAGTGAGGCGCGCCCATGGTTTCTTCGGTCGACGAAGCGCATGGCCTCACCACCATACGGCGAACGCTCGCTTGGCGCAACGGCCAAGACACGGATGCTCCTGGATGCCGGCCGGGGGTGCGCCCATGATGACCACCTGACGACGAGGACGACCGACGACACGACCGACACGACCGGCGCTCGACGCGCTCGACCGCTCGACCGGCGCGACCGGCGCCGGTTGCTACAACCGGCGCCGGAACCGGTCGCCGAGCACGCGGTGCTGACCGGCCATCTCGGAGTCAGGAAAGGCGTTGCCGACGTCCCCATGTACCGGGACAACAAGTTCATCGCCGAGATGACCGCGATGCTGGCGTACACCAACACACTACCGAATCATCCTTCCTGGGGAAAGTATCGGGACATCGTGTATCAATCGATCCAGGCAGTCGAGGTGGAAGGGATGACCCCGGACGCCGCCCTGGACTGGTTGTTGGACCAGATGACGACCAACCTCGGGGATGAACTCACCGTCATAGACTGAATCGGCCGAGCATGATTGCGACCGGTGTGGGGAGGGCCGTCACGGTCCTCCCCACGCGTGCGGACTGATTCCTGTATATGGCGACCATCCAGGAGGTTGAGCTGTACGGCGGCCCGAAGCCGGGCACCAGCGCCCGGCGGATCGGGGTCTACGTACTGTTCCTGGGCCTGTTTCTGTTGCTGGTCACGGCGTTCTTCTTTGCGCCGGTGGTCCTGACCGCGGTCATTTCCTTTACCAGCATGGACGCGGATCTCCAGTGGAACTTCGTGTGGTTCGCCCAGTTCGAGAAACTGTTCGGCGACCAGATCCTGCTGCAGGTGCTGGGGAACACGGCGATCTACGTCACCTGCACCCTCATCACCAACGTCGCCGGCGGGTTCGTCATCGCGCTCCTCACCACCTATCTCATCGCCAGCGACAGCATCGGCGTCTTCTTCCGGGCGATCTGGCTGCTGCCCCGCATCACGCCGCCGGTGGTGCTCGCGCTGCTGGTGCTGTGGACGCTCGATCCCACCGAGTCGGGGCTGCTGAACACCTATACCGCGGCGTTGTTCGATGCGCGGCCGCAGGACTGGGTGTTGAATTATCCGCTGGTGGTCATCATCGGGCTGACCACGCTCACCGGCGCCTCGAACGGCGTGATCATCTTCTCGTCGGCGCTGAGAGCCGTTCCCCAGGACTACATCTGGGCGGCCACCGTGAACGGGGCCAATCATTTCCGGATCACCTATCACGTGCTGATTCCGGCGCTCAAGTGGCCGATCATGTTCGTCACCACCTGGCAGGCGCTGTCGTTGATCGCGGTCTACGAGATGATCTTCCTGGTTACCGACGGCGGGCCGTTCTTCAAGAGCGAGACCTGGTCGCTGTACGCCTATCACCGGGCGTTCCGGTACTTCGAGTTCGGCTACGGCGCGGCCATCGGCATGGGGCTGGTGATCGTGGGAATCGGCATTTCGTTCCTGCTGCTGAAGGTGTTCGGATTCAAGCAGATGATGGAGCCGACCAAGGGATGAGCGTCGAGCACCGCGCACGCACGCTGACCGGCGCCAACGCCAGGAAGGCGGCGGGCCAGACCGGCATTTTCCTGATCCTGCTGGTGATGTCTCTGCCGATCATCATCATGTACTTCTGGCTGTTCGCGAACTCGTTCAGCCGCGAGATGGTGCTGGGGCTGATACCGAAGAACTTTACCCTGGATCACTGGCGCTTTCTCTGGAGCGAGGTATCCTTCGGCCTGATCGTATATCCGAGCATCTGGCCGATAGCGCTCAACACGCTGCTGTTCGCCCTGGGCATTACGGTGCTGATCGTGGTGACCAGCACGCTGTCGGGATTCGCCCTGTCCCGGTTCTCGTTCCGGGCGCGCGACGGTCTGATCCGGATGACCATGGTGCTGCATGCCTTCCCCGGCGTGACGCTGCTGATCGCGATCTTCTACGTGCTGTACGCGCTGAAGCTGCTGGATACGCTGCTGGGCGTGATCCTGGTCAAGGCCGCGCTCGAGATTCCGTTCGCCACGTGGGTCCTCAAGGGGTTCTTCGACGGAGTGAACTGGGACGTCGAGTGGTCCGCCTACATCGACGGCTGCAGCAAACTGCAGGCTTGGCGGATGGTCATACTCCCGTTGATCAAGCCGGGCATCGCCGCGATCTCGATCTTCGCGTTCCTGTCGGGGTGGAGCGAGTTCATCTATCTCTACACGTACATATTCAGCGGCCAGA
Organism: Spirochaetia bacterium; assembly: GCA_965198005.1. Taxonomy (GTDB): domain Bacteria; phylum Spirochaetota; class Spirochaetia; order SZUA-6; family Bin103; genus Bin103. Next base: position 2,306,509 of record CBDAOI010000004.1, on the reverse strand, counting down.
ACTTCACGCTGTCGCTGCTGGTCAAGAAGATCATCGGCGACTGGCGGTTCGTCGACTACGGAATGCTCACGGCGGTCTCGTGTTTCTACATGATTCCCCCGATCATCTTTTTCATCTTCACGCAGAAGTCGCTGATGCAGGTGGCGGTCGGCGGCGTGAAAGGGCACTAGGGTCCGGGGGTCAGGGGGCGGGATGAAGGTAATCCTCAAGAACCTGAGCAAGTATTACGGGCAGGTGAAGGCGGTGGACAACCTCAACCTGGAGATCGGGGACGGCGAGTTCGTGGCCCTGCTGGGACCGTCGGGCTGCGGCAAGACTACCACCCTCCTGACCATCGCCGGCATCTACCGGCCGACCGGCGGCCTGATCTACTTCGACGACCGGGTGGTAAACGACGTCCTGTCCAAGGACCGGCAGATCGGCATGGTGTTCCAGAGCTACGCGCTGTATCCGCACATGACGGTGTTCAACAACATCGGGTTTCCGCTCAAGCTGATGAAGGTGAAGCGCGAGGAGATCCGTGAACGGGTGACCGAGGTCGCGCGCTTGGTGCGGATCGAGGAGCTGCTGGAACGGAAACCCGGACAGCTCTCGGGCGGCCAGCAGCAGCGCGTGGCGTTGTGCCGGGCGCTGGTCCGGGAGCCCGAGATTCTGCTGCTCGACGAGCCGCTGTCCAATCTCGATGCGCGGCTGCGGGTGATGATGCGCTCGGAGCTCAAGCGGCTGCAGAAGGAGCTGGGCATCACGGCCATATTCGTGACCCACGACCAGCTCGAAGCGCTCGACCTGGCGGACAAGGTGGCGGTGTTCGACGCCGGGCACCTGCAGCAGTTCGGCACGCCCGAGGAACTGTACAACAACCCGCAGAACCTGTTCGTGGCCGGCTTCATCGGCACGCCGCCGATGAGTTTCTTCGACGTGGCGTTCGAGAAGTCGGGCGGACGGGTGCTCCTGCGCAGCGCCGACTTCGCGCTGGAGTTGCCGGCGGCGATGGGGGCGCGGGTCGAGAGGAGGGCCACGAGCGCGAAGCGGTGCTCGGCATCAGGCCGGAGCACATTACCATCACGGGCGCGGGCGGCGATGGCGATGGGCTGGACGCGGTCGTATACGTGGTCGAGTCGCAGGGGCGCGAGATCCTGGTGAGCGCGCAGCGCGGCGAGGCGATGTTCAAGGTGCTGACCGTGCCTCCGTTCACGGCCGACATGGGCGACCGGATCACGCTGCGGATCAACCGGGAAAAGATCGTCCTGTACGACCGGCGCACCGGAGATTCACTGCTGCAGCCCGCTGGAGCGGGCCACCCGGTCGCCGCCCCGCCGCCCGGTTGACCCCTCCGACTGTCCGGGGTAGCATCAAGGACTTCGGTGATGACTTTGGTGCCCTGCAATTCCTCGGGCGTGGCAAGATCGGGTGACGCAGGACGCTGTGCGGTCACGCCGGCACCATCGGAGCTGCCAACCTGGCCCCGCGCGCTGCACCACGACTGGCGCTGGTGGGGGGGGGCGACCACGGCGACGAGTTGAACGAGCGCGTCGGCACTTGGCTGGCGCTGACGGCGCCCCGCTGCGCCGTCGGTGCGCTCAACCCGAAGCGGGGTAGGGGCGGAACAGGTCGAGTTGCGCGGCCGTCAGGCGGGCGCGGGTGCGACATCATGAAGTGCGGGGCGTAGCCCACGTGCAGGGTCTTGCGCACCTGTGTGGAGCGATTGGTCAGCCCGCCAAGTACGAGCATTGCCCTGCGCCAGCACCTGGTCGTGGAAGTGGTCGACCATGATCTCGGCGTCTTCGTCCGGCAGCCTGTCCAGGTCGATGGCAATCAGATCCACCGGCGCCCTTTTGGTCGACTGGTGGCCGAAGCCGGCGCCGCCCTGGAGCGCCTCGCTCAGGTCAGCACGAACCCCTCGTAGCCGTTGGCAACCACCTCCTCGCACTTTCGACGTACCGGGGGAAGCCGGGCAGCGGCATGAAGACCCGTGGCTTGCCCGGCACGTTGGCGCCCAGGTACCACGAGCTGCAGGTAGGGTAGAGGGTACGCCCGGCGACCTGGTTGACGTGCTCCACCCACGCATCTTCCGCCGCCACCGTGGCTTCGATGCAGGCGTGCTCCTGCTGCCGCAGGTAGCCGATGCAGTCGGCCACCCACTCCACGTGCTGCTCGATCGCCACCATCATGTTGGTCAGCACCGACGGGCTGCCGGGGCCGGTGATGGTGAACAGGTTGGGAAACCCCGCCACCGACAGGCCGAGGTAGTTGCGCGGCCCGGCCGACCACTTGGCGCGCAGCGTCAGGCCGCCGCGGCCGCGCAGGTCGATCCCCAGCAGCGCCCCGGTCATGCCGTCGAACCCGGTAGCGAAGATCAGGCAGTCCAGTTCATAGTGCGCGCTCACCGTGCGCACCCCGGTCGGCGTGATCTCCCGAATCGGCGCCGAGCGAATGTCGACCAGCAGCACGTTGGGGCGGTTGAAGGTCTCGAAGTAGCCGCTGTCCAGCACCGGCCGCTTGCAGGCGATAGTGTGCGACGGGCACAGCAACTCGGCCACTCCCGGGTCATGCACGGTCGTCCGAATCTTGCCGCGCACGAACTCCGCCGCGGTCGCGTTCGCTGCTTGGTCCAGCATGAGGTCGTTGAAGCTGCCGAAGAACGGGAATCCTCCTTCTTGCCAGCGTTCTTCGTAGATGCGTTCGCGCGCGGCGGCATCCACCGCGAGGGCCGAGACGTCGTTGGCCGGGCGGTGGGATAGCTGCGCGCTCTGTTGCAGCCGGTTGCGCGCTCGGAATCCGGCGTAGTCGGCCTTGATGCGGGCCACCAGCTCGGCGTCCACCGGGATCGACTGCACCGCCGACGAGCCGGTGCCGATGATTCCGACCCGTTGCCCGCTGAAGTCCACGCCGGCGTGCGGCCAGCGGCCGGTGTGATGGATCGGGCCGGTGAACGAGTCGACGCCGTCCATCCTGGGCGTGATCGGGACCGACAGGCAGCCGGTCGCCAAGATCAGAAACTGCGCCGAAAGCTGGTCGCCGCGGTCGGTGCGCAGCCGCCAGCGGCGCGCGGTTTCGTCGAAGGTCGCGGCCGCCACCCGCGTGTCGAACGAGACGTCGGAGCGCAGCCGGAACCGGTCGGCGACGTGCTCCAGGTAGCGCAGGATTTCGGGCTGGGTAGGGTAGCGCTCGGGCCACTCCCACTCCTGCTGGAGTTGCTCGCAGAAACTGTAGGAGTACTCCATGGTGTCGGTGTCGCAGCGGGCGCCGGGATAGCGGTTCCAGTACCAGGTGCCGCCCACGCCGGCGCCCGCCTCCAGCACGCGCACGGTCAACCCCAGCAGCCGGATCCGGTGCAGCATGTACAGACCCGACGCCCCGGCGCCAACGATCAGCACGTCGAACGCCGTTGAATGTCCCATCACACCCCCTGCTCGACCATACTATCAGCGCCGTGGGACGGGCAAACACAAACACCTGCAGCACCTGCAACCGTTCGCCCAAACCAACCCTATGGTCCGCCGCAACGGGACGTCAATCGTGGCCCCAAAGCGCCAAAGCGTGTATCGTGCGCATCGTGCGCGCGCACCGCGGCAGGCGGGCTTGCACCACCGAGAGAGGCTATGAAACCCACGGAAATCGTCGCACATACGAAGTTTCGGATCTATCTATATCTATGGTATCATGGCAGCCCGTTCCGCTCGGAAGCTGACATGAATAACGTGACGCCCGCGGCATGACGTCGATCGACTGGCGGGTCATCTCGGAGCGATTCCTGAACGGGGACGCCCTGTTCCGGCTCTACGGGAGTTGGGGATGGGCCGCGATGTTCATCGCCGAGATGACCGCGATGATGGAGTACACTGTTTCTGCTGCTGGTCACGGCGTTCTTCTTTGCGCCGGTGGTCCTGACCGCGGTCATTTCCTTTGGGTGTAAGTCTCGAATTGAGCGATTAGAGGGGGTCTGGTGCGACTCCAGGACAGGTTGGACGCGCGACGGTGACAAAGTGTCACGCGCCGGGAGGTAGCGGATCCCAGCACCGGTACTGCGGCTGTCCCGGAGGCAGCGGTCGGCGTGATGGCAGGCGGGGAAATGGGTGCGAGGTTTGCCCCGGTTTGGGCCGTTTGGGGCAGGGGGGTAGCAAAGACCTCCCAGTCAATAGCACAATGGCTATGACTGGGAGGTCAACTATGGATAAGAATTGGTCGCTCATATCGTTGCGCATGTCAAGCTGGAGTTGCGCAACCGCGCTGGCGCCGACAACGGCGCTGTCAGCAGCCCGGCTGGGATGCTGCAGGTGGAACAGCTCGTGCACGAGAGCCTGATGAAGACAGAGCGGCAGGTAGTGCAGGACTTGGCGACGGAGGCAGACAGCGGCTACCTGGGGCCGCGGCTGAAGCGGGGCAAGGTGGTGTTTCGGTTCAAGGGGAATCGCCCGAAGACGGTGCACGGGCGGTATGGGCCGGTGACGGTGCTGCGCGCCTACTACGCCAGCGGTAGCGGCGAGCTGTGGGTGCCGCCGGATGAACTGTTGGGAATCGAGTTCGGGCAGACAGCCGTCGGCGAGTACCATCTGGCCCAGTGCGCGGGCCAGGGGCCGGCTCCAAGGAGTGGTCCGCTGCCGGCGCCCGCGGATACCGGCAGCGCTGGCGCCACCAGTGGCAGCGACCAGCTGGATCGGATTGTCAGCGACCTGGGGACGGAACTGGGCCGGCTCTGCCAGTGCCCACCGGCGGAGCAAGACTTTGAGCGCTTGGAGGGCGAACTGCACCAGCGCTTCGTCGCCGCTGAGCGGGCTACGCTGGAGCATGAGCTGGAGCGGTTCGACGTAGACCGACCGGAGGTGAGCATCGAGGGCCGTCGCCACCGACGCGTGCTACGCGCCACCGAGACCTACACCAGCGGGGTCGGTCCGATTACCGTGCTGCGGACCTTGTACCGCGCCGGCAAGGAGCCGGCAGTGGTGCCGCTGGAGTTGCGGGCGGGCATCATCGGCGGTCACTGGACGCCGCGGGCGGCGCACCAAGCGAGCTTTCTGGTGGCCCAGGTGACGCCGCGGGAGGGAGCCGAGATTCTGGACGGGTTGGGCAACATGAGTCCCTCGGCGAGCAGCCTGGAGCGACTGCCGAAGCAGTTGAGCAGGCGCTGGGAGGAGCGGCGGGCAGCGTTCGAGGAGGTGCTGCGGGCGGACCTCCTGGTACCGGATGAGGCGACGATAATGGCGGTGTCCCTGGACGGGGTGATGGCACCGATGAAGGATGGGAAGCGGCAAGCCAAGCGCGCCGCGGCGCGGGCTGAGGGGCGGCCGACCAAGGGACCGGCCGGCTTCCGAGAGGTCGGCTGTGGCACGGTGTCGTTCTACGACTGCGACGGAGAGCGGTTGGGTACGCTGCGTATGGGGCGGATGCCGGAGACCAAGAAGGCGACCTTGAAAGAGATGTTGAGCGCGGAGGTGGAGGCAGCGCTGGAGCAACGGCCCGGGCTGGAGGTGGTCAAGCTGGCGGACGGGGCGCACGACAACTGGAGCTTTCTGGTTGAATTGGCGCCACAGGCGGTGAGCAGCGAGCAACTGGTGGATTTCTACCATGCCGCCGAGCAGCTCAAGGCGGCGACGGATACGGCCTACGGCGAGCACGACGAACGGGGACGAACGCAGTACGAGAAGTATCGACACGTGTTGCGGCATGAGCAGGGAGGTGTGGAGCTGGTGATCCGCCGGCTGCGGTATCTGGGCCGCAAGCACCCGCGGCGGAAGCGGATCCAGGAAGTGCTGGGCTACTTTCGGCGCAACCGGAAGCGGATGGACTACGCGGGCGCGGCAGCGCGCGGCCTGCCGATTGGTTCTGGCGTAATGGAGGCAGCGTGCAAGACGCTGGTCACCGAACGGATGAAGCGCTCGGGGATGCGCTGGCGAGAGGCCGGCGGGCAAGCGATTCTGACGTTACGGGGATGGGTGCAGAGTGATCGCTTCGACGCGGCGTGGTCGTTGCTCTCGGGGACCTACCGGACCGAGGTCTTGGTGCCGGATAACGAGATCGAGTTGGCACACGGTCGGGCCGCCTGACTGGTCAATTTGAGACTTACACCCTTTCCTTTACCGGCATGGACGCGGACCTCCAGTGGAACTTCGTGTGGTTCGCCCAGTTCGAGAAGCTGTTCGGCGCGGGAGGCGGCCTACCGGCCGACCGGGCCGACCGGCCGACCGGGCCGACCGTTGAAGCGTTGACGTATGCGCGTACGTATGCTACGCTGTCCGATATGTTGTTTGATCAAACACCGCCGATCGAGCGAGTAACGGTATTTCTGGCACCGACGCGGGCGGAGGTGACGGCGCTTGGCGAAGCGCGCGGGGCACGGCGTGAGTGAGGGAGCGGTAGTACGAGCGGCGCTGGTCGAGGGGGTGCGCTCGGTCGAGCGTCCTATGGACGCCGGCGGGCACGGCCGACGCAAGCGGGCGACGGGTTGAGCGGGGAGCTAATAGCCATCCTGGCCGTGGGCGTAACCCTGCTAGGCGTGATGCTCGGGGCGCTGGTGCCTATCCTCTTGTCGATCAACGGCCGGTTGCTGTCGCTTGGTGAGAGGGTGGCGCGGATTGAGGGCGCGCTATCCGCGCCGTACCCGTCGCGGCTCCCGGCGGATGCTGGGGCCATCGCGGAGCGTGGCGAACGCTACCAAGCGGCCGACAAGTAAGTGACGGCAGCGGCGAGGCGGCAGCGGGAATCTATGGGACCGTCCGTTCTGCATCGACCAATGCCTGACCGTTCGCCCCAACGTTGCGAACGACCACGAGCCCGCACTGGTCAGGCGCCATCGACGCACGCTGCAACGACGTGGCGGCACGGCCGCGTTCCTGGTCGGCGTCGGCGCCGGACGGTGGGCCAAGCGGCACTGGTCCGGTCGCGGCGTGGACGCGGTTATCCTCTCGGTTCACAACGAGCTGCAGTGACCGCTCGGGCGTTCCGAGGGGTCATGCGCCACGCCGGCAGCGAGCGCGCTACGCACCCGGGTCTGCGAGCGGCTTGGGATGTTGCCATCCTGATCACGTTTCCGTGCGGCTCCGACGCCGAAGATCCCGTCGACTGAACCGCGCCGGTTGCGCCGATCCGCTGCGGCGGGGCATCAACAACCGAGAGCGTCGCGGCGGGCGCGGCATGCCATACTCATACGACAAGGGTAGCCGATCCGTTATACGCTGCAAAGCGTGCGGACCAATGAGTGTGCTCTCGGACATCACCTCCACGCCCACAGCCCGCGCGTTGCGCACGCCGATCTGCGCGCGGCTCGGGATCGAGTATCCGGTGTTTCAGGCCGGGATGGGGTGGGTGGCGCGGGCCGAGCTGGCGGCCGCGGTGTCGGAGGCCGGCGGGCTGGGCGTGATCGGCGCGGGGACGGACATGACGGCGGACGAGCTGCGGCGCCAGATCGAGGCGACCCGGAGCCTGACCGACAAGCCGTTCGGGGTGGACATTCTGTTTGCAACCGTGCGCGCGGCGGGCAGCGAGGTGACGCGCTACACCGACGCGGTGCAGGAGTTGGTGGGGGTGGTCCTGGAGGAGCGGGTGCCGGTGCTGATCTCCGGCCTGGGCAGCCCGGCCGCGGCCGTGCCGGAGGCGCATGCGCGCGGCATCTACGTGATGTCGGTGGTGGGCGCGGTACGCCATGCGGTGAAGGCGGTGGCGGACGGGGTGGACGCCGTGATCGCTTCCGGCAGCGACGGCGGCGGCCACGTCGGCACGATCGGCACCGCGGTGCTGATTCCGGCGGTCGCGGACGCGGTCGAGGTGCCGGTGGTGGCCGGCGGCGGGCTGGCTGACGGCCGCGCGCTGGTGGCGGCGCTGGCGCTCGGGGCGCAGGGCATCTGGATGGGCACCCGGTTCGTCGCCACCGAGGAGGCGCACGCCCACCGCAACTACAAGAGCAAGATCGTGCGGACCTCCGAGGCGGGGACCGTGGTCACCCGCGCCCACAGCGGCAAGCCGTGCCGCCTGATCCGCAACCGGTTCACCGATTCATGGGAGGCACGTCAGGACCAGATCGAGCCCTATCCGCTGCAGGCGCTGCACGTCGGGCACGCCGCCTCCGAACTCGGCCGTCACCGCGGCGACACCGACCACGGCGTGCTGCCCGCGGGCCAGAGCTCCGGCCTGATCCATCGGGTCAAGCCGGCCGGGCAGGTGGTGGGCGACGTGGTGGCCGAAGCCGGCGCCGCCCTGGAGCGCCTCGCTCAGGTCAGCACGAACCCCTCGTAGCCGTTGGCAACCACCTCCTTGCACTTCTCGACGTACCGGGGGAAGCCGGGCAGCGGCATGAAGACCCGTGGCTTGCCCGGCACGTTGGCGCCCAGGTACCACGAGCTGCAGGTAGGGTAGAGGGTACGCCCGGCGACCTGGTTGACGTGCTCCACCCACGCATCTTCCGCCGCCACCGTGGCTTCGATGCAGGCGTGCCCCTGCTGCCGCAGGTAGCCGATGCAGTCGGCCACCCACTCCACGTGCTGCTCGATCGCCACCATCATGTTGGTCAGCACCGACGGGCTGCCGGGGCCGGTGATGGTGAACAGGTTGGGAAACCCCGCCACCGACAGGCCGAGGTAGTTGCGCGGCCCGGCCGACCACTTGGCGCGCAGCGTCAGGCCGCCACGGCCGCGCAGGTCGATCCCCAGCAGCGCCCCGGTCATGCCGTCGAACCCGGTAGCGAAGATCAGGCAGTCCAGTTCATAGTGCGCGCTCACCGTGCGCACCCCGGTCGGCGTGATCTCCCGAATCGGCGCCGAGCGAATGTCGACCAGCAGCACGTTGGGGCGGTTGAAGGTCTCGAAGTAGCCGCTGTCCAGCACCGGCCGCTTGCAGGCGATGGTGTGCGACGGGCACAGCAGTTCGGCCACCCCCGGGTCATGCACGGTCGCCTGAATCTTGCCGCGCACGAACTCCGCCGCGGTCGCGTTCGCTGCTTGGTCCAGCATGAGGTCGTTGAAGCTGCCGAAGAACGGGAATCCTCCTTCTTGCCAGCGTTCCTCGTAGATGCGTTCGCGCGCGGCGGCATCCACCGCGAGGGCCGAGACGTCGTTGGCCGGGCGGTGGGATAGCTGCGCGCTCTGTTGCAGCCGGTTGCGCGCTCGGAATCCGGCGTAGTCGGCCTTGATGCGGGCCACCAGCTCGGCGTCCACCGGCTGGTTGCGGGCCGGCACCGAGTACTGGGCGGTGCGCTGGAATACGACCAGCCGGCGCGCCTGCTCGGCGATCACCGGGATCGACTGCACCGCCGACGAGCCGGTGCCGATGATTCCGACCCGTTGCCCGCTGAAGTCCACGCCGGCGTGCGGCCAGCGGCCGGTGTGATGGATCGGGCCGGTGAACGAGTCGACGCCGTCCATCCTGGGCGTGATCGGGACCGACAGGCAGCCGGTCGCCAAGATCAGAAACTGCGCCGAAAGCTGGTCGCCGCGGTCGGTGCGCAGCCGCCAGCGGCGCGCGGTTTCGTCGAAGGTCGCGGCCGCCACCCGCGTGTCGAACGAGACGTCGGAGCGCAGCCGGAACCGGTCGGCGACGTGCTCCAGGTAGCGCAGGATTTCGGGCTGGGTAGGGTAGCGCTCGGGCCACTCCCACTCCTGCTGGAGTTGCTCGCAGAAACTGTAGGAGTACTCCATGGTGTCGGTGTCGCAGCGGGCGCCGGGATAGCGGTTCCAGTACCAGGTGCCGCCCACGCCGGCGCCCGCCTCCAGCACGCGCACGGTCAACCCCAGCAGCCGGATCCGGTGCAGCATGTACAGACCCGACGCCCCGGCGCCAACGATCAGCACGTCGAACGCGGCGGCCCTGCCGTGACTCTTCTCGGTCGGTTCAGTGGTGCGCATTGACGGTGTCTCCCAGGTGTCCGGTTGCCGGTTACGGTGCGGACCGAGTGCGGATTCACCTGACCGGTCGCTGTCTCCGGTTGCCACATCGTAGCGGTATTGGGCGTGCGCGTCGCCCCGCCGCGCCGCGCCGCCGCAGTGCGTGCTGCCGCGTACCGCGGTCGCGCCGCTGCCGCCCGCCCGGTCCTCGGTACCGCCAGCCGACCGGGGGCGGGGTTGCCGGCGACCCGTCCGGAGGTTGCTCTGAGCGGACACTCGGTATAGGCCCCGAATGCCCCCTGACTGCCCATGCTTGCCAAGGTAGCGCCCAGTGCCTGTATGAGCGTGCGCTCAGCCACCGGATCGGTGGGTGAGCGACTGCTCGGCATCGTCTGAGGCTCCAGGTACCGCCCGTTCCGGCGGTTTCGGCGGCCGGTCTGGCTGCGTTGCCCCACCCAACCGGCATCAATTCGCGGTTCAAGGAAGCCACCACTTCGGTCGAAAAGGAACATGGACAACCCGGTGAATCCAGGAACCTGCGATCTTCCACTTCACCCGCGCGCATCGCTGACTGCACGGCTGGGGCGTGTGGGCGCTTGCCTGCGCCGGCGCCAGGTTCCGGCGCGTCGGCTGCTGTTTGCCCTGCTCATGGCAGTTGCCGTCATGGGCGCGCGCGATGTCGCGCACGCGCAGCCGGGGGCGGAAACCGGGCAGGAAACGCGCGTGCAGAGCACTGCTCCGCGCCCGGGCGAGGGCCGCGTTGCAGCGTCTCCTACGGGCGTACCGCGCATTCTGGACGTACGTTTCAGTACGGATGCGGGCGCCGAGCGCTGGTATCCGCCGCGCCGCGTGATCGAAGTGACAGTGAAGTTCGACCAGCCGGTGTGGGTGGACACCAGGCGCGGCACCCCGCGAATCGATCTGGAAATGGGACGCCCCCCGCTCCGCCAGACCGGCTATGCGAGCATCTATGCGAGTGGTTCCGGATCGTCCAAGCTGACCTTCCGCTATCTCGCCCTGGACTGGAACCAGGACTTCAGTGACCCCGCCATCGGCGCGAATGCACTCCGGCTGCACGGCGCCGCCATCAGCAACCTCGACTTCTCGCTGGCCGCGGACTTGGCCCACGCCCCGGCGGCGGCCGGCCCACAAAACATAGTGTCCACTTGGCCCGCGCTCGCCGATGCCGCCGGCCCCGTCGACGCAGCGACCGCCGGCCCCGCAACGATCGCGGCGACCGGCACGGCCACACGCATCGTCACCCCGCTGCCGAGCTACGACCCGGAACTAGCGGCGGCGCGGGCCGCGGCCAAGGAGCGGCCCCGGGGGTTCACGCTGGAAGGTCGACTGCAGCTTGCCGAGCGCACGCCCGGTGTGGTCGGCCGTAACCCGATTTCATCCGCGCTCACGGCGCGCGCCTCCGAGCCGCTGCCGAACGCGCCCGCGGTTTCGATCGAGCACGACTACGTGCCCGCCGCCGCAACCGGCACGCCGGGCGCTCCACTCTTCTATACTCCGCGGCCGGCGGGGCAGTCTCGCTTCAACCTGAGTTGGAGCAGGGAGGATAACGCCGATATCGCGAACTACCTGGTCCAAGTCTCCGCAGATGGTGGCAACACCTGGACGAATCTGCTGGGGTACGATGAACAGGGTGACGACCTCTACCACCCTGCCTCTACGTACCCACAAAGTAACAAGTACATCCACAAGTGGCTCGAGCCGGGCAGCACCCGCCACTACCGCGTCAAGGCGCGTACCGGCAATGGGGTCGAAGGCCCGTGGTCGACGGAACGCGACGGGTCGCCCCCCAATTATGCGACCACCGACGCGATGGTGCCCGTGCCGGCATGCGCCGGCGCGTTCTGGTCGGCGGAAATCACCCTGGCCAGACACGGAGCGTACGACGACCTCGGGTACAAAGACAATAACACGGAAGTTGACCTTCAAACCACGCCCGAACATCTCTTTCCTGGCTTGATCTCGGACAAAGAATTCGATCTCGGTACCAGGACCTTTGAAGTGAACCAGGTATATTTCGGTCAGCCGAGTGAGTTTTATGGCTTTCCGCCAGCCTATCATTTTGCCGTCGCGTCTGCTTTTTCGGACGCCGAGATTGACGATCTGACGTTGCACGTCGGCGCGATGGCGCTGCCGTTCTCCAGCGTCACCGCCCACAGTCCGCAGGATTACGGCGAGTCCTACCGGTGGGCTGGAAACCAGTACGAGGGCACCTTCCCCTACAAGATATACGACCGAGTGACGGTCTGCCTGGTCGACTCCAGCCCCGGCGTGACGCTGAAGCTGGACCCGGCATCGATCTCCGAGAACGACGAAACCAGCACCGTCACCGCCACCGTGTCGCGCGCTTCCAGCACACCGTTCACGGTCACCGTGTCGGCCGCGCCGGACGCTCCGGCAGTGGACGGCGACTTCACGCTGGGCGCGAACCCGGTGCTGACCTTCGTCGCCAACGCCACCGAGAGCAGCGGCGCCGTGACCATCACCGCGAACGACAACGATGTGGACGCGCCCCACAAGACGGTGACGGTAGCGGGCGAAGTCGTTGGAGCGTCCTTGCGTGCTTCCGGCGCCACGCTGAGGATCACCGACGACGACGCGGCGCCGCAGCTCAGCCTGACCGTCAGCCCGGCCACGATCGCCGAGGCCGACACCACCGCCGCGGCCATGATCACCGTTAGCACCGGCACGACCACCTTCGCCGACGATCAGACCATCACCCTTTCCTTCGACGGCACCGCGGTGAAGGGGACCGACTATACCGTATCGCTGGAGTCGCTGACCCTTGGCTTGAGTGAACACTCGGTAACCGCGACGGTGAGCCCCGTGAACGATGACGACGATGACGACGATGAGACGATCCTGGTCACGGCGACCCACGACGGCAGCGACGTGGGCACGCAGCAGACCATCACGATCACCGACAACGACGAAGTGCCGGGTGCCCCGGGCTTGACTGCGGTGGCTGGCGACACCAAGGTGACGCTCACCTGGACGGCCCCGACCACCGGCACTCACCCGGTTACCGGTTACGAATACCGTTCCAAGAGTGGTACCGACGACTATCCCGCGACCTGGACCGCCGTTCCCGGTGAGGAATCCGCCACCACGGTCACGGTATCCAATCTGACCAACGGCACCGAGTACACGTTCACATTGCGGGCCGTAAGTGACGCCGGACCGGGAGCGGCCGCCGAGGACAGCGCGACCCCGGCGGTGAACACCGCCCCGAGGTTTACCACCGCCAACGATCCGCAAGTGGCGGAGAACACGACCGCGGTGCTGACCGTCGCCGCCACCGACGACAACGCCCAAGACAGCCTCGAGAGCTACGCGGTGAGCGGCGGAGCGGACCGGTTGCGATTCGGGATCGACGCGGGCACGGGCGCGCTGACGTTCAAGGCGGCGCCGAACTTCGAGGACGCGCAGGACGTTGAGAGCAGTGATCCGGCGAACGCTGCTGGCAACAACGAGTACCTGGTGGTGGTGGAGGTGAGCAGCGGCACGGGCGAGCGGCTGAAGCGGGCCGAGCAGACGCTCACGGTGACGGTCACCGACGACGATACGGAGCAGCCCGGCACGCCGGCAGCGCCGACGGTGACGACGGTGACGGTGAGCAAGCTGAAGGTGGTGTGGAGCGCGCCGGACAACGCGGGGCCGGTGATCGAGGACTACGACTACCAGTACCGGGAGTTGAAGGACCCGCGGTCGGGCGACTGGACGGTGGTGGACGACGCGACGTCCACGGCGACCGAGGTGACGATCGCGGATTTGGCGGAAGACACCGAGTACGAGGTGCAGGTACGTGCGGAGAGCGACGAGGGCAGCGGCGCGTGGTCGGATTCGGGGGATGGCGAGACCAGCGCGAACGCGGTGCCGGCGATCACCAGCGTGGCGGCGGTCGAGGTGGCGGAGAACACGACTGCGGTGGTGACGGTGGAGGCGGAGGACGCGGACGACAGCATCGAGAGCTACGCGGTGACCGGCGGAGCGGACGAGCTGCGGTTCGGGATCGACGCGGGCACGGGCGCGCTGACCTTCAAGGCGGCGCCGAACTTCGAGGACGCGCAGGACGTTGAGAGCACGGACCCGGCGAACGCTGCTGGGAACAACGAGTACCTGGTGGTGGTGGAGGTGACCAGCGGCACGGGCGAGCGGCTGAAGCGAGCCGAGCAGGCGCTCACGGTGACGGTGACGGACGTTGGCGGGGAGCAGCCCGGCACGCCGGCAGCGCCGACGGTGACGACGGAGTCGGTGAGCAAGCTGAAGGTGGTATGGAGCGCGCCGGACAACGCGGGGCCGGTGATCGAGGACTACGACTATCAGTACCGGGAGTTGAAGGACCCGCGGTCGGGCGACTGGACGGTGGTGGACGACGCGACGTCGACGGCGACCGAGGTGACGATCGCGGATTTGGCGGAAGACACCGAATACGAGGTGCAGGTACGAGCGGAGAGTGACGAGGGCAGCGGCGCGTGGTCGGATTCGGGGGATGGCGAGACCAGCGCGAACGCGGCGCCGGCGATCACCAGCGTGGCGGCGGTCGAGGTGGCGGAGAACACGACTGCGGTGCTGACGGTGGAGGCGGAGGACACGGACGACAGCATCGAGAGCTATGCGGTGACCGGCGGAGCGGACCGGTTGCGGTTCGGGATCGACGCGGGCACGGGAGCTTTGACGTTCCAGGCGGCGCCGAACTTCGAGGACGCGCAGGACGTTGAGAGCAGTGATCCGGTGAATGCTGCGGGCAACAACGAGTACCTGGTGGTGGTGGAGGTGAGCAGCGGCAGGGGCGAGCGGCTGAAGCGAGCCGAGCAGACGCTCACGGTGACGGTGACCGACGACGACGAGGAGCAGCCGGGCACGCCGGCGGCGCCGACGGTGACGACGGTGTCGGTGAGCAAGCTGAAGGTGGTGTGGAGCGCGCCGGACAACGCGGGGCCGGCGATCGAGGACTACGACTACCAGTACCGTGAGTTGAAGGACCCGCGGTCGGGCGACTGGACGGTGGTGGACGACGCGACGTCCACGGCGACCGAGGTGACGATCCCGGATTTGGCGGAAGACACCGAATACGAGGTGCAGGTACGGGCGGAGAGCGACGAGGGCACCGGCGCGTGGTCGGATTCGGGGGATGGCGAGACCAGCGCGAACGCGGCGCCGGCGATCACCAGCGTGGCGGCGGTCGAGGTGGCGGAGAACACGACCGCGGTGCTGACGGTGACGGCGAGCGACGACGACGACAGCCTCGAGAGCTACGCGGTGAGCGGCGGAGCGGACCGGTTGCGGTTCGGGATCGACGCGGGCACGGGCGCTTTGACGTTCCAGGCGGCGCCGAACTTCGAGGACGCGCAGGACGTTGAGAGCACTGATCCGGGGCAACAACGAGTGAATGCTGCGGGCAACAACGAGTACCTGGTGGTGGTGGAGGTGAGCAGCGGCAGGGGCGAGCGGCTGAAGCGGGCCGAGCAGACGCTCACGGTGACGGTGACCGACGACGACGAGGAGCAGCCCGGCACGCCGGCGGCGCCGACGGTGACGACGGTGTCGGTGAGCAAGCTGAAGGTGGTGTGGAGCGCGCCGGACAACGCGGGGCCGGTGATCGAGGACTACGACTACCAGTACCGGGAGTTGAAGGACCCGCGGTCGGGCGACTGGACGGTGGTGGACGACGCGACGTCCACGGCGACCGAGGTGACGATCGCGGATTTGGCGGAAGACACCGAGTACGAGGTGCAGGTACGAGCGGAGAGCGACGAGGGCACCGGCGCGTGGTCGGATTCGGGGGATGGCGAGACCAGCGCGAACGCGGCGCCGGCGATCACCAGCGTGGCGGCGGTCGAGGTGGCGGAGAACACGACTGCGGTGCTGACGGTGACGGCGAGCGACGACGACGACAGCCTCGAGAGCTACGCGGTGACCGGCGGAGCGGACCGGTTGCGGTTCGGGATCGACGCGGGCACGGGGGCGCTGACGTTCAAGGCGGCGCCGAACTTCGAGGACGCGCAGGACGTTGAGAGCAGTGATCCGGTGAATGCTGCGGGCAACAACGAGTACCTGGTGGTGGTGGAGGTGAGCAGCGGCAGGGGCGAGCGGCTGAAGCGGGCCGAGCAGACGCTCACGGTGACGGTCACCGACGACGACGAGGAGCAGCCGGGCACGCCGGCGGCGCCGACGGTGACGACGGTGTCGGTGAGCAAGCTGAAGGTGGTGTGGAGCGCGCCGGAGAACGCGGGGCCGGTGATCGAGGACTACGACTACCAGTACCGTGAGTTGAAGGACCCGCGGTCGGGCGACTGGACGGTGGTGGACGATGCGACGTCCACGGCGACCGAGGTGACGATCCCGGATTTGGCGGAAGACACCGAGTACGAGGTGCAGGTACGGGCGGAGAGCGACGAGGGCACCGGCGCGTGGTCGGATTCGGGGGATGGCGAGACCAGCGCGAACGCGGCGCCGGCGATCACCAGCGTGGCGGCGGTCGAGGTGGCGGAGAACACGACTGCGGTGGTGACGGTGACGGCGAGCGACGACGACGACAGCATCGAGAGCTACGCGGTGACCGGCGGAGCGGACGGTTGCGGTTCGGGATCGACGCGGGCACGGGGGCGCTGACCTTCAAGGCGGCGCCGAACTTCGAGGACGCGCAGGACGTTGAGAGCACTGATCCGGTGAATGCTGCGGGCAACAACGAGTACCTGGTGGTGGTGGAGGTGAGCAGCGGCAGGGGCGAGCGGCTGAAGCGGGCCGAGCAGACGCTCACGGTGACGGTCACCGACGACGACGAGGAGCAGCCGGGCACGCCGGCGGCGCCGACGGTGACGACGGTGTCGGTGAGCAAGCTGAAGGTGGTGTGGAGCGCGCCGGACAACGCGGGGCCGGTGATCGAGGACTACGACTACCAGTACCGGGAGTTGAAGGACCCGCGGTCGGGCGACTGGACGGTGGTGGACGATGCGACGTCCACGGCGACCGAGGTGACGATCCCGGATTTGGCGGAAGACACCGAGTACGAGGTGCAGGTACGAGCGGAGAGTGACGAGGGCACCGGCGCGTGGTCGGATTCGGGGGATGGCGAGACCAGCGCGAACGCGGCGCCGGCGATCACCAGCGTGGCGGCGGTCGAGGTGGCGGAGAACACGACTGCGGTGCTGACGGTGACGGCGAGCGACGACGACGACAGCCTCGAGAGCTACGCGGTGAGCGGCGGAGCGGACCGGTTGCGGTTCGGGATCGACGCGGGCACGGGCGCGCTGACGTTCAAGGCGGCGCCGAACTTCGAGGACGCGCAGGACGTTGAGAGCACTGATCCGGTGAATGCTGCTGGGCAACAACGAGTACCTGGTGGTGGTGGAGGTGAGCAGCGGCACGGGCGAGCGGCTGAAGCGGGCCGAGCAGACGCTCACGGTGACGGTCACCGACGACGATACGGAGCAGCCGGGCACGCCGGCGGCGCCGACGGTGACGACGGTGTCGGTGAGCAAGCTGAAGGTGGTGTGGAGCGCGCCGGACAACGCGGGGCCGGTGATCGAGGACTACGACTACCAGTACCGGGAGTTGAAGGACCCGCGGTCGGGCGACTGGACGGTGGTGGACGACGCGACGTCGACGGCGACCGAGGTGACGATCGCGGATTTGGCGGAAGACACCGAGTACGAGGTGCAGGTACGAGCGGAGAGTGACGAGGGCACCGGCGCGTGGTCGGATTCGGGGGATGGCGAGACCAGCGCGAACGCGGCGCCGGCGATCACCAGCGTGGCGGCGGTCGAGGTGGCGGAGAACACGACTGCGGTGCTGACGGTGACGGCGAGCGACGACGACGACAGCCTCGAGAGCTACGCGGTGAGCGGCGGAGCGGACCGGTTGCGGTTCGGGATCGACGCGGGCACGGGCGCGCTGACGTTCAAGGCGGCGCCGAACTTCGAGGACGCGCAGGACGAGTTGAGCGCTGATCCGGCGAATGCTGCTGGGAACAACGAGTACCTGGTGGTGGTGGAGGTGAGCAGCGGCACGGGCGAGCGGCTGAAGCGGGCCGAGCAGACGCTCACGGTGACGGTCACCGACGACGATACGGAGCAGCCCGGCACGCCGGCGGCGCCGACGGTGACGACGGTGTCGGTGAGCAAGCTGAAGGTGGTGTGGAGCGCGCCGGACAACGCGGGGCCGGTGATCGAGGACTACGACTACCAGTACCGGGAGTTGAAGGACCCGCGGTCGGGCGACTGGACGGTGGTGGACGACGCGACGTCGACGGCGACCGAGGTGACGATCGCGGATTTGGCGGAAGACGCCGAGTACGAGGTGCAGGTACGAGCGGAGAGTGACGAGGGCAGCGGCGCGTGGTCGGATTCGGGGGATGGCGAGACCAGCGCGAACGCGGCGCCGGCGATCACCAGCGTGGCGGCGGTCGAGGTGGCGGAGAACACGACTGCGGTGCTGACGGTGACGGCGAGCGACGACGACGACAGCCTCGAGAGCTACGCGGTGAGCGGCGGAGCGGACCGGTTGCGGTTCGGGATCGACGCGGGCACGGGCGCGCTGACGTTCAAGGCGGCGCCGAACTTCGAGGACGCGCAGGACGTTGAGAGCACTGATCCGGCGAATGCTGCGGGCAACAACGAGTACCTGGTGGTGGTGGAGGTGAGCAGCGGCACGGGCGAGCGGCTGAAGCGGGCCGAGCAGACGCTCACGGTGACGGTCACCGACGACGATACGGAGCAGCCCGGCACGCCGGCGGCGCCGACGGTGACGACGGTGTCGGTGAGCAAGCTGAAGGTGGTGTGGAGCGCGCCGGACAACGCGGGGCCGGTGATCGAGGACTACGACTACCAGTACCGGGAGTTGAAGGACCCGCGGTCGGGCGACTGGACGGTGGTGGACGACGCGACGTCCACGGCGACCGAGGTGACGATCGCGGATTTGGCGGAAGACACCGAGTACGAGGTGCAGGTACGAGCGGAGAGTGACGAGGGCACCGGCGCGTGGTCGGATTCGGGGGATGGCGAGACCAGCGCGAACGCGGCGCCGGCGATCACCAGCGTGGCGGCGGTCGAGGTGGCGGAGAACACGACTGCGGTGCTGACGGTGGAGGCGGAGGACACGGACGACAGCCTCGAGAGCTACGCGGTGACCGGCGGAGCGGACCGGTTGCGGTTCGGGATCGACGCGGGCACGGGAGCTTTGACGTTCAAGGCGGCGCCGAACTTCGAGGACGCGCAGGACGTTGAGAGCACTGATCCGGCGAATGCTGCGGGCAACAACGAGTACCTGGTGGTGGTGGAGGTGAGCAGCGGCAGGGGCGAGCGGCTGAAGCGGGCCGAGCAGACGCTCACGGTGACGGTCACCGACGACGACGAGGAGCAGCCGGGCACGCCGGCGGCGCCGACGGTGACGACGGTGTCGGTGAGCAAGCTGAAGGTGGTGTGGAGCGCGCCGGACAACGCGGGGCCGGTGATCGAGGACTACGACTACCAGTACCGTGAGTTGAAGGACCCGCGGTCGGGCGACTGGACGGTGGTGGACGACGCGACGTCCACGGCGACCGAGGTGACGATCCCGGATTTGGCGGAAGACACCGAGTACGAGGTGCAGGTACGGGCGGAGAGCGACGAGGGCACCGGCGCGTGGTCGGATTCGGGGGATGGCGAGACCAGCGCGAACGCGGCGCCGGCGATCACCAGCGTGGCGGCGGTCGAGGTGGCGGAGAACACGACTGCGGTGGTGACGGTGGACGGCGAGCGACGACGACGACAGCATCGAGAGCTACGCGGTGACCGGCGGAGCGGACCGGTTGCGGTTCGGGATCGACGCGGGCACGGGCGCGCTGACGTTCCAGGCGGCGCCGAACTTCGAGGACGCGCAGGACGTTGAGAGCACTGATCCGGCGAATGCTGCGGGCAACAACGAGTACCTGGTGGTGGTGGAGGTGAGCAGCGGCACGGGCGAGCGGCTGAAGCGGGCCGAGCAGACGCTCACGGTGACGGTGACCGACGACGACGAGGAGCAGCCCGGCACGCCGGCGGCGCCGGAGGTGGAAACGGTGTCGCTCACCAGCGTACGGGTGCACTGGGTGGCGCCGGCGAACGCCGGGCCGGAGATCACCGACTACGACTACCAGTACCGGGTCAAGACGCCACGGGGCGCGTGGGCGACGTTCACCGACCACCTGAACACGCAGACCGAGGTGACCATCACCAATCTGCAGGAGAATACCGAGTACGAAGTGCAGGTGCGCGCCAACAACGATGAAGGCGACGGGGATTGGTCGGAGCCGGGCATTGGCGAGACCGGCCCCAACGCGGCGCCGCGGTTCACCAGTGCGGCCGCGTTCGAAATCGTGGAGAACGGCACCACGGCCGGCCAAGTGGTCGCGGTCGACGACGACCTCACCGACAGCAACCAGCCGGCCGATCCCATCCAGGGCTACGCGATCGCCGGCGGCGTCGACATGAAGCATTTCTCGATTGCGAATTCCGGCGTGCTGACCTTCAACGCCGCGCCGAACTTCGAGGCGCCGCTGGACGAGCTCAGCAGCATTCCGCCCAATGCCGCGCGCAACAACCAGTACGTGGTCGTGGTGATGGCGATCAGCGGCACCGACGAGCGCGAGAAGACCGCGAAGCAGACCATCACGATAACCGTAGAGAACGCGGACGAGCCGCCTGCCAAGCCGGACGCGCCCACCGTCGCCGCGGCCTCACCGACCCGCCTGCGCGCAACCTGGGACGCTCCGGCGAACGACGGGCGGCCGGACGTCACCGACTACGACTACCGCTACCGCAAGCTGCAGGTGCCTCCCTCCGGCACCTGGACTGAGGTGACGCTCGACGACGATCTCGCGGCGACCGAGGTAGTCATCATGAGTCTGAACACCGACACCGCGTACGAGGTGCAGGTGCAGGCGAACAACGCCGAGGGCTCCAGCGGCTGGTCCCGGTCCGGCCTCGGCGCCACTCCCGACGTCCCGGTCGTGACGCTGGTGCTGACTCCGGACGAGATCGCCGAAAACGGCGAGAGCACGGTAACGGCGACGGTGGAGCCGGCGTCGGTGCTGCCGTTCGAGGTAACGGTGGCGGCGGCGGCGGTGACCCCGGCGCAGGCGGGAGACTTCACGCTCAGCGAGAACGCGACGCTGACCTTCGCCGCGAACGCCACGCAGAGCACCGGCGCGGTGACCATCACGGCGGTGGACAATACCGTCGACGAGGCCGACAAGAGCGTAACGGTGACCGGCACGCCCAGCGACGACGTCGAGGTGGCGGCGCCGGACGCACAGACGCTCACGATCACGGACGACGACGTGCTGGCTGCGGTCGAGGCCGACGCCCCGACGGTAGCGGAGGGCGACCCCGCGACTTTCACGGTGACCCTGACCGGCGGCACGACCACGGCAGCCGTAGTGCTGGGCTATACGGTCGGCGGTACGGCGACCGCGGGCACCGACTATACGGCCCCGAGCGGCGAGCTCACGATCAGCGCGGGAGTTGCGAGCGGATCGATCACGGTTGCGACCAAAGCCGACGACGACGTGCTGGATCCGGGCGAGACCCTGGCGGTGACGCTCGACACCGGGACCACCACCGCCGGCGGCGTGCAGGTGGATGCCACGCCTGCCACGACCACGATCAACGACACCGATGAGGTCACGCTGGCGGTCGCGGCTGGGGCGGCGGCATCCGAGGGCGACGACGTGACCTTCACCGTGACGCTGTCCGGCGCGGTGGCGGCGGACGTGGAGCTGGACTGGGCCACCGCGGACGACACCGCGCTGGCGGGAGAGGACTACACCAAGGTAGAGAACGGGCACGCTGACCTTCAGTCTCGGCGACCCGCTGACCCGGACCCTCACGGTGACCACCCTGGAGGACGCGGTAGCGGAGACGACCGAGTACTTCGCGGTCACGCTGAGCGCCGACAGCCTGCCGGACGGCGTGGTGCTGAACGAGGCCGACGCCACCGCCACGGGGACGATCGAGGATGATGACGTCCCCGGCGTGACGCTGTCGGAGACCGAGCTGGAGGTGGTGCAGGGCCGCAGCGCCGACTACACGGTGCGTCTGAACACCGAACCGACCGGCGACGTGACCATCACCTTGAGTCGCAGCAACGCATACGTATCGACGTCGCCGCAGACCCTGACGTTCACGCCAGACAACTGGGTCACGCAGCAGTCCATCGAGGTCACCGCCGACGCCAACGCGCGGGCCGACTCCCAGGTCACCATCAGCCACCAGGCCGACGCCGACTACGCCGGCCTGACGCTACCGTCGCTCACCGTCACCATCGTCGACCTGCCCTCCGTGAGCATCGGCGTCGACCGCGGCAACGGAAACGGCGGCAACGCCAACGTTACGGGGGACGGGAGTAGTGGCTTCGTAGAAGGCGAGAGCGTAGGGTTCAACGTGACCGTAAGCGGCCGCAACAATCCAAGCCGACCGCTCATGGTAGAGGTGGAAGTCAGCGAGATCGGCCAATTCCTCAAAGGGGAGTCGCCGAGAGTGGTCCACTTGGAGTTCCCGCCGCATTCGGACACGGCGACGCTGATCGTCGAGACGGTGGATGACGACATCGACGAACCCGACGGCACGGTGACGGCCAAGATCATGGGCGGCACCGACTATACCGTCGATGTCGAAAGCGCCACCGCGATGATGATGGACAACGACTTCGAACCCACATTCACGGACAAGACCGTCACCGTCAGTGAGAGCGCCGGCGTAATCGAGTTCCAGGTGACCTTGGTCCGCCCAGGCATGATGCCGGCGGAGGTAACGTATCGCACCCAGGAAGGCTCGGCCACGGCGCCGGAGGACTACAAAGCCGCAGTAGATGGGGTCCTGACCGTGCCAGCAGGGCAGACCACCGGGGTGATCACGATTGAGGTGGTGAACGACGCGCTGCCCGAGAACACCGAGACCTTCACAGTCGAGCTGGACGGATCGGCCGCGGCCGGGAGCAAGCTGCGAGCCACCGGCAAGATCATCGACGACGATGCGCCGGTGGCGAAGGCGTGGCTGGCGCGCTTCGGGCGCACGGTGGCCACCCACGTCACCGACGCGATCGAGGAGCGGCTGACCGGGCAGATCGGGCAGACCTCGCAGGCCACGGTCGCCGGTCGGCGGGTGCCGGCGCCCACCCCGGCTGTAGGGGTGGAGCCGCAGGCATACGCCGTGATCCCGTACCGCACTCTCGATCCCCAGGACCTGCTGAGCGGCAGCTCGTTCCTGCTGGCGGCGGCCGCGGGCGGGGACGAGTCCGCCCCCGGCGAGGCATGGACGGTCTGGGGCCGCGGCGCGGTGACGGAACTGGCGGGCCGCGACGACTTGGCGACGTATCCGTGGGCGGTGAGGTCGGCACCGCGACCATCGGCGTCGACTACGATTGGGATCGCGTGCTGGCCGGCCTGGCGCTGGCCTACACCGGCGGCGAAGCCGACTACAGCGTAACCGGAGCAGCAGCGCGCACGGGCCGAGCGGGGAGCTGGATGATCAGCGCCCATCCCTACGCGCGGGTGCACGTGACCGACGAGGTGCAGGCCTGGGGCGTGCTCGGCTACGGGCTCGGCGGGTTGACGATGCAGGAGCGCAAACGGAGCGACCCGACCGACATCAGGATGATGATGGCCGGACTGGGCGCGCGCGCCGAGATCGCGGCGCCGGATACCGACCGCTTCGGTCTGGCGGTGAAGACGGACGGCTTTCTGACGCGCACCAACGCGAGCGACGTATCGGCGGCGCAGGCGGACGCGCATCGCGCGCGGCTGGTGGCCGAGGGTTCCTACCAGCTGGACTTCGGGCCCGGCGGCGTGCTGACGCCCGTCCTGGAGACCGGCGTTCGCTACGACTTCGGCGACGCGGAAACCGGGTTCGGCGCGGAGCTGGGCGGCCGCCTGCGCTACGCCTACCCGGCGTGGGGCCTGACGGTGGCGGCCAACGCGCGCGTGCTGCTCGCGCATCAGGACCTTGACGCCCGGGAGTGGGGCGCGGGCGGCTCCCTCCTGCTGAACCCCGACCCGTCGGGGCTCGGCCTGTCGCTGGCCCTCAACTCTGTGCTGGGGAGCAACGCGAGCGGCGTGCAACGGCTCTGGTCGCAGGGCGCCGCGGCGAACCTGGCGGTAGCCGATCCCGCGGCCCCTGCCCACCGCTTCGACGCGCAGTTGGGCTACGGCCTGAGCGCCTTCGGCGGCACGGCACTGGTCACTCCCTACGCCGGCCTGGCGCTGGGGGACGCGGGCAGCCGCGCCTACCGTCTAGGCAGCCGCTTCACCGTCGCACCGTCGTTCAGCCTCAGCCTCGAGGGCCAACGCCGCGAAACCGACGGCGCCACCCCCAGCCACGGCGTCACCCTGGGCGGCTCCCTGCGCTGGTAACCGCCCGCGGGTCACCGCCAGCGTTGCGGCCAGTGCCGCCCCAAGCGGTTCACTGCACCGCGCGATCCGGGCTATCGTGCGCTCATGGCTATTGCAACCTGGAACGGAGCCGTACTTGTGCCGGGAGCATGCTGAATGCGCTTGGGGAGGCTCGAATCCCTTCGAATCAGAGGCTTCCGCTCCCTCGCGGATGTCGAGATCGAGGATCTTCCCGACGTCGCCGTATTGATCGGAGCGAACGGCTCGGGAAAGTCCAATCTGATCCGCTTCTTCGAGATGATCAGTCGGATGCTGCACGCCCATGGGCTCGCCGAGTTCGTCGAACGTCATGGCGGCGCCGACGATCAACTGTTCGGCGGGGCAAAGATCACGCCGCGCCTGAACGCAACCCTGACGTTCCGTACCATAGTAGGCCGTAAGGACTATCGATTCGCACTCGAACACGCACAACCGGACCGCTTCATGTTCGCCGAAGAGGCATATCGCTTTGGCGAAGACCCGAGCGACGCTGAGCGAGACTGGCATCATCTGGGAAGCGGTCATCGGGAAGCGCAGATACCGGAAGCGAAACAGTCGCGCGACGAAGCCAGCGAGTCGGCCAAGGCGATCGCGAGAATGATGCTGCGGGTTGAAGTGTATCAATTCCATGACACCTCCGATCACTCACCCATGAAGCAGAAATGGGACGCGGACGACATCTGCCCACTCCGTGGACATGGCGGCAACCTGGCCGCCGTTCTGCACGCGTTGGAGCTTGACGATAGAAAGCGATTCGACCTGATCTGTTATCAAATAGGTCGTGTATTGCCGGTATTCGACCGTTTTCGGATCAGCGAGCGGTACGGAAAGGTCTCACTGAGGTGGAAAGCCAAAGGTACGGACAAGACGTTCGGCGCACACCTTACGTCCGACGGGTCATTGCGCTTCTTTGCTCTGGTCACGTTATTGAATCTCCCGGCCGATATGCTCCCCGACATCCTGTTGCTGGACGAACCTGAACTGGGGCTTCACCCGTCCGCGATCGACTTTATCGCAGCCATGATCAAGCAGGTTGCCGTAGATCGGCAGGTGATCGTCGCAACGCAGTCGCCGCTGCTGGTCGACGCTTTCGAGCTTGATACGATTGTCGTGCTGGACCTGATTGACGGACGCACCGAGTGTCGCAAACTCGACTCTGCCGACCATCGGCAATGGCTCGACGAGTTCTCTGCGGGACAGCTCTGGAAGAAGAATCTGCTCGGGGGATACCCCTGATTCGTCTGGAACTGGACCATCGACTGCCGTGCTGAGCGGTGTGGCACGGCGGTTCGTCGCGTCGATGCGCGTGGCCCGGCTGGCGACGGCGGACGCGAACGGTGCTCCGCACGTGGTGCCGGTGTGCTACGCGCTGCTCGGCGACAACCTCTACGTGACCGTCGACGAGAAGCCCAAGCGCTCGGACGTGCGTGCGCTGCGGCGGCTGCGCAACATTGCGGAGAACCCACATATCGCAGTGGTCGTCGATCGGTACGACGAAGACTGGTCCCGGCTCGCGTGGGTGATGCTGCGGGGCCGCGCCGAGATCCTCGATCGCGGCGACGAGCACGATCGCGCGCAGGCGGCGTTGCGTGAACGGTATCCGCAGTACCGCGCGATGCGGATCGAACCGCTGCCGGTCATCGCGCTGCGGATCGGCCGGGTGAACGCGTGGGGCGCCCTCGCGGCGCCGGGCGCTGCATCTGACGCAGGAGCGCCGTCATAGGCCGTACGACCGCTTGCCGTCGGGAGACCGAGAACCTGCAAAGACAGACTTACCAGCACCCCAGCAGGCGGCGCAGGAGCACGATCTGGCCGACGTGGTAGGCGTTGTGGTCGGCGACCAGCAATGCTTCGCGCAGGAGGGTCTGGCCGGTGCCGTGCGGGAACGGCCGGTACAGGTCGGCGCCGGGGTCGGACACCAGAGTGATCATTGCCGTGCGGTCGGCGAGGAACGAGTCGATGCTGCGTTGCCAGGTGTCCGGCGAGGGCGGCGCCGGCTGCGGCCAGTAGCCGTCCGGCCAGTCCGGCGACACGTGACCGGGATCGCGGCTGAACTCCAGGATGTCCCACTGCGCCAGTCGCAGATGCTCGAGCTGCTGCCACAGGGAGGCGGCCGCCCCCTCCGGAATCACCCCGCGCCGGTCCTCCGGCACGCCGGCCACCGCCCGTTCGAACGGGACGTGAGCGCCGCGCCCACGGAGCAGATTCGCCAAGTGGTCGCGCAGCGATTCATCATGCCTGCACACGATCCAAGCTCCTGGCCACGACGATACCGGCGCGACCGGGGCGGGACAAGCAGTGCGTTGCGGCAGGCTGCAACCGGGCTGACCGGGCAACCGGGCTCGTGAGGCTGCGGCAGCCGGCCCCGTGGGTGCTATACTCGCACGCACTATGAAGTTTGGGGTTCAACTCAGCAACTACCTGACCACGTGGGACGACCTCCGCCGGTGTGTGGAGGCGCTCGATGCGGGGCGCTGGAACAGCGTCTGGTTTTCGGATCACTTCGTTCCGCCCGGACGCGGGCGGCCGGAGCACGCCGACGCGTTCGAGGGATGGACCCTGGCCGCGGCGGCGGCGGCCACGACCCGCAAGGTGCGCATCGGCCATCTGGTGCTGGGCAATACCTACCGCAACCCGGCGCTGGTGGCGAAGATGGCCGCCACCCTGGACCACGTGTCGCAGGGCCGCATCACGCTCGGCCTCGGAGCGGCGTGGTTCAAGCGCGAGCACGAGGCGTACGGTTGGACGTTCCCGACCATGCGCGAGCGCCAGGACCGGTTTCAGGAGGCGCTGGGGCTGATCCGGACGCTGTTCACCGCGGACGGGCCGGTGACTTACGAGGGCACTTGGTATCGCCTGGACAACGCGCCGTTCGCGCCGCGCTGCCATCAGCAACCGCACCTGCCGATCCTGGTCGGCGGCACCGGCGAGAAGCGCACCCTGCGCACGCTGGCGATGTACGGCGACATGATGAACCTCGACGGCTGGAGCGGCGCGGGCATGACGCTCGATCTGTACCGCCACAAGGTCGGCGTGCTGGAGCGCCACTGCGCGGACGTGGGGCGCGACCCGTCCGAGATCAGGCACACGCTGACCATGCCGCTGCTGATCACCGGCGACGCGGCGGCGGCGCAGCGGTTCGTCGACCTGCTCGGTCCCGGCAGCATGGCCGGCCCCCGCACCTACCTGATCGACCGCATCGGGGAATTCGCGGCGGCCGGGGTGCACGAGATCGTGTTCGGGCTGCACACGTTCAGCAACCGCAACGACCCGGAAACCGTCCAGCAGGTCGAGGAGCAGATCGTCGCGGCGTTCGACTGAGCGCCGACCAAGTGCGTTCAGGGCCGGCGCATGGCGTCGGCGATCTTCTCGCCGATCATGATGGCGGTGAGGTTGGTGTTGGCGCGGATGATGGTGGGGGTGATCGACGCGTCCACCACCCGCAGGCGGTCGATGCCGTGCACCCGTCCCTGCTGATCCACCACCGCGCCGGGATCGGTGCGCGGGCCCATGCGGCAGGTGCAGCACGGGTGGTGCCAGTTGATCACCGTGGCCTTGAGGTAGGCGTCGAGCGCTGCGTCGTCCGCGACCGTCTCGGCCGTGAGCCCCTCCACTCCGGTATGGAACCGGGCGATCGCCGCGCCGTGGGCCAGGCGCCAGCTCAGGCGGATGCCGTCGCGCAACCGGCGCCGATCCTCCGCGTGGTCCAGGAAGTTGAGTTCGATTACCGGGTGGGCGCGCGGGTCGCGGGAGCGCAGCCGTACCTGCCCCAATGAGCGGGAGAGTTGCAGGCCGGGGGCCACGCCGAAAACAGCGGCCCCGTAGCTGCCGGGCGGGTGCAGGTTCACCTGCATGTCGTTGAACTCGCCTCCGACCGTGGTGTAGCGCAGCAGGACCTGCAACACCGGGGGGTCGAAGTCGGCCGGCTCCCCCGCATGCCGGCAGCGCACGAAGCTGGCTGGATGGTCCATCAGGTGGCGGCCCACGCCGGGCAGGTCGAGCATCGGCTCGATGCCGTGGGCGCGCAGCTCGGCGGCCGGACCGATGCCGGACCGGAGCAGGATCGGCGGGCTCTGAATCGCCCCCGCGGCCACGATCACTTCTCCCGCGCCGATCGTCTCCGCCGGCGCCGACCCGTTGCCCGCCACGCGCAGCCCCACCGCGCGGCCCCGCTCGAGCAGCACGCGGTCCACCAGACAGCCGCTACGGATCGTGAGGTTGGGCCGGCCGCGGGCCGGGCCAAGGTAGCCGAGGTTGGTCGACCAGCGCACCCGCCCGCGGCGGTTCATGGCCATCAGATTGACGCCGGTGCCGGCCGGGTGGTTCTGGTCCGCCGCCAGCGGATAGCCGGCGTCGAGACACGCCTGCAGGAACGCTTCCTGCAGCGGAGACAGCTCGGCGCGGGTCCAGCGCACCACCGGTATCGGGCCGCCGGCGCCGTGGAACTCGCCGGTGCAGTCGCGGTCATCCTCCAGCTTGCGAAACCAGGGGAGGCAGTGCCGCCAGCTCCACTCCGGGTTTCCCAGCTCCGCCCAGCGGTCGTAGTCGGCCGGCGCGCCGCGAATCGCGATGCCGGTGTTCACCGACGAAGAGCCGCCGATCACCCTGCCGCGCGCCAGATGAATGTCCCGCCCGTCGGGATCGGTGTCGGCGTGGAATCCCCAGTCGTGGTCCTTGATCGACGGCCGCCAGATGTCGGCCAGGTCGGGCGCGAGGCTGGCGACGGTGGGGTAGTCGGGACCCGCCTCCAGCAGCAGGACCGAGCGCCCGCGGTCCTCGGTCAGGCGGGCGGCGAGCACCGCGCCGGCCGAGCCGGACCCGACAATCGCGACATCGTACGCGACAGCACGCCGTGCGGAGTTGGCCATGAAGCGTGCTCACCATAACACGCTCGCCGCACCGGCGCCGAGCGTGTTCCGCCGGCGCGCCGGCGCCGTCTGTTCAGCAGCTTCGCGTTCCTTTCGGTGGAGAGCGGAGAGTGTCTCCGCGTAGGCAAGCCGCGACGCGGCACGGTGTTGAGCCTCAGCCCACAGAGTCGCGACCTGTGCCGTACCCTGTTCCGCGGCATAGCGTTTTACGAGAGCACTCGTGTCGAAGAATGCGATCAACGGCGATCGTCGCTCACGATGTCTGAAAGCGGTGCACCTCCGATTCGCGGTGGCTGGGGGCTGTCGGGAGACGGGTTCACCACTGGAAGAGTTACGAGTCCCGATGCAGCAAGACGTTGCATGTACTTGCGCCCGTCCCGGCGCAGCAGCGTCCCCCAGCTCGGAATCTCGGGCGACAGTCCGAATCCCAGGAAACTCAGCGACGCCTCGCTGATGATCACCGCGCCGAGCCTGCAGGTAGTCGTTCTCCTTAACCGCGATCACCGCGCCTCGGACCAGCCGCGAGGCCACCACGCCGCCGGAGACGCCCAGCACCAGGATGAGTTGCAGCAGCCCCTGTCCGACCAGCGACATGATCGTCAGCAACAACAGCAGCCCCGGAAACGCCATCCAGGCGTCGACAACCCGCTGCACTGCAAGGTCCAGCTTGCCACCGAAGAATCCGGCCGTGTCGCCGATCAGCACCGCAACCAGGAGGTTGAGGCTGGTCGCGACCACCCCCACGAGCATGGAAATACGCGCCCCGTGGATATTGCGGCTCAGGAGGTCGCGCCCCAACTGGTCGGTACCCATCAAGAACAGGTTGATGCCCGAGATGACCGGCTAGTCGCGGTCGGTCAGCGCGGTCAGCATGAGACGACCGAGGCCCGGCAGGTTGAAGATGTTCTCCATGATGACGGCGCCGCCGACCAGAATCGGCAACTGCAGGCCGATCAGGGTCACCACTGGGATGAGGGCGTTCTTGATGGCGTGCCGGATGACGACGACCCGCTCCCGCAGTCCCTTGGACCAAGCGGTCCTGATGTAGTCCTGGCGCAGCACCTCCAGCATCATGGTGCGCGTCATGCGCATGGTGGCTGCCGACAGCGCCGTACCCAGGATCAGGCCGGGAATGATGAACATCTCGAGATTCCCCAGCGGGCCGTTGCAACCAATCGCTGCGATTGAAGAAGAGAGCCGGGAAGCTGAGCCTCCCAGCTCTCCGTGTGCGCTTCGTTCCGTCACGTCGATGTCTACGTCCACGCCGATCTCCTTCCAGTAGGCGGCGGCCAACTGCACGTAGTCCACGTCGAAAAACTCGTAGTGTTGCAGCGCGATTTCGAATTTGGTGCCGTCGGCGCCGCGCGGTAACCCGGCCTCGTCAAGCAGCGCCTCGGCCGCTTCCGGGTCATACATGTAGCTCTTCCGGACCTCTTCGGTCGACCGGTCAGGACCGACACCGGGAAGTAAGAGAAAGCGCCGGTGAGGTCGTACACGTCCCGGTCGATTCCCCAGTCGACCATGCCCAGTTTCTCGGTGACGCCATCGGGTCCCCGTGACGCCCCGCTGCCGAACAAGGGGTCGGCACTCGGCGGCTCCAGCTTGACGACGAAGGTCAGTGTCCCGCCGTACTCGGGGGCGGTGACCATCTCGCCGGTCGTGGGGTCGAGCACCATCTCCTTTTCCATCGCCGCGGCCGGCTCCTCGTCGTCGCCGCTGGCAAACGTAACGGTAGCCACCAGCGCGAGCGCCAGTGTCAGCACAATGAGTTTTGGAGTTACGCCGCCGCCGGCGGTGCAGGAGTTGTGGACGCGGCGCTGTGAGCGGTCAGGCCCTACGAGGTGCTTGGATCTCGGGGGGGGGGGGGGGCGCGGTTCAGTTGGCGTGGGTGGCGTCGCCGTCAGCGGCGTCGAGTTGGTGCTTGAGCCCGTCGAAGGTGGCCTCGTCGATCCCGGTGGCCGCTTCGATGATGGACCAGGGGACATCGCGTCTCACGAGTCCCCCGATGGTTTGCACCTTGCCGCGTAACTCACCTTCCTGACGGCCTTCACGCTCCCTCATATCGCCGTAGATTTCGATCATCTCTTCGGTCTTGTTCATCAGTTCTCCACCTCCCGGCACCTGTCGCCGTACTGCCTCCGCGAATCTGTGCCAGCGCTCCGGTTCCCGCGTCGTGGTCGCAATGTACACCACGATCCGCCGCAGGTCTTCGCTGCCGCCCACCTGCGCCAACTCCGCCAGCAGCGGCACCAGCCGCTGCAACACCGGCCAACTCGCCCGGAACGCCGCCATCATCGCCAGTTGCGCGATGCGACCAAGCAGCTCCCCGCGCAACTCCTCCGGTCCCACCTGCGTCTGGTCGATCAACAGATGCGCGTAGCGCGGCAACGGCTGATAGACTGGTTAGCGTCGTCGGGATCGACCAGGTGCTCTCACCCGCGTGACCGGCTGCGACCGGGTTTGGGTTGCGGCACCCGGCCGCGGTGGGTTCCGAGACGGCCGCCGCCGCCCCGAAGGCGCGGGTCCAGCAGGTCCCGCAGCGCGTCGCCGAACATGTTGAGACTGTATACGGTGAGGGTCAGGCACAGACCGGGCCACAGCGCCAGCCACGGCGCCTGCTCCATGTACTTGCGGCCGTCCCGGCTCAGCAACGTCCCCCAGCTCGGAATCTCGGGCGACAGACCGAATCCCAGGAAGCTCAGCGACGCCTCGCTGATGATCACCGCGCCGATGTTGATGCTGAACACGACGATGATGGGAGCCGCCACGTTGGGCAGCACGTGGCGCACCAGCGCTCCCATCCGGGTGCTGCCGGTGGCCGTGGCCGCCTGCAGGTAGTCGTTCTCCTTGACCGCGATCACCGCGCCTCTGACCAGCCGCGAGGCCACCACGCCGCCGGAGATGCCCAGCACCAGGATCAGTTGCAGCAGGCCCTGTCCGACCAGCGACATGATCGTCAGCAACAGCAGCAGCCCCGGAAACGCCATCCAGGCATCGACCAACCGCTGCACCACCAGGTCCAGCTTGCCACCGAAGAATCCGGCCGTGCCGCCGATCAACACCGCAACCAGGACGTTGAGGCTGGTCGCGACCACGCCCACGAGCATGGAAACTCGAGCCCCGTGGATATTGCGGCTCAAGAAGTCGCGCCCCAACTGATCGGTACCCATCAGATGCTCGGCCGACGGGGGCTTCAACAGCGCTCTCAGGTGCACTTCATCGAACGGGTAGGGGGCCAGCACGTCGGCGAAGATCGCCACCAGAATCAAGCCCAACACGACCACGCCGCCGGCGGTGCCGAGCGGCTTCTCGCGCCACAGCCGGACCAGAAAGTGAGCCAGCCCCGCTGATGGTGTCCGTGCGGCGTCCCCCATACGCTGTATTCCTCCAAGTGCCTCTACGTGTAGCGGACCCGGGGATCCAGGTAGCCGTAGATCAAGTCGATCATCAGATTGATCGCCACCACCACCGTCGCGAAGAACATGTTTATGCCCGAGATGACCGGGTAGTCTCGGTCAGAGAGTGCCGTGAGCATGAGACGCCCCAGGCCCGGCAGGTTGAAGATGTTCTCCATGATGACGGCGCCGCCGACCAGAATCGGCAACTGCAGGCCGATCAGGGTCACGACCGGGATGAGGGCGTTCTTGATGGCGTGCCGGATGACGACGACCCGCTCCCGCAGTCCCTTCGACCAAGCGGTCCTGATGTAGTCCTGGCGCAGCACCTCCAGCATCATCGTGCGCGTCATGCGCATGGTGGCTGCCGACAGCGCCGTGCCGAGAATCAGGCTGGGAAGGAGAAACACCTCCAGATTCCCCAGCAGGTCTTCGGTGACAGGAACCAGCCGCATCGGCGGCGCCCAGCCCCACCAGATCGACGGGTAGGTCATGACCATCACCCCGAGCCAGAAGTTCGGCGTAGCCAGGCCGAAGATGGCGACCGTGCGCCCCACGTAGTCAGCGGCTGTATCCTGGCGAATCGCCGAGTAGATGCCGATCGGCACGCCGATCAGCAGCCCGATCAAGATCGCCAGCAAACCGAGCTCCAGGGTGACGGGGAGTCTGCCCGCGATCTTCTTCTCTACCGGCCAATCTCCGAGCAGCGAGTTGCCGAGGGTGCCGCGCAGCAGAATCCCTTCCAGCCAGCGTCCATACTGCACGTGGACCGGTACGTCCAGCCCCAGGGCATGCAGCAGAACCTCACGGTTCAGGCCAGTCATGGCATTGTGGTCAGCGGCTATCATGGTGTCGATGATATCGCCCGGGATGAAGCGCGCCGACAGGAAGACCAGGATGCTCAATACTATGAGCGTAGGGATGATGAGCAGCAGCCGCCGGACAATATAAGCTCGCATTGGCAGTCAAAGGCGGAGCGTTTCCGTCGCAATGGGTGGGGAGAGCCGAGAAGCGCGCTCACGCGTGAGCCTCTCCGCTCTCCCTGCGGAAACCAATAGGGGGCGAGGTCCCTACTGCCCCATTTCTGTCTTCATCCCATGATCAAACCAGAGGCGGGCCAAGATGGCCATGCGGTCATCGGATCCCAGGGATTGTTCGCCCGCATAACCTCTGACCCATGGCTGGACCGCGTTGAACTTGGGAGCGTTAGGACCCCATACGTAGACGTGGTTGCTTGTAAAGTACATATCTGCCGCTTTGACCGCCCTCTGCTGCTCCTCGATGGTGGCCGCGTCTCGGGCGGCTTCATACAGGCGGTCAAACTCCGGGTCGTTGTACCCCGAGGGGTTGAATCCTCCCTTCGAGTAAGCTAGGCCAAGCGCTACGACAGGGTCAAGAAAGTCCATGCCAGATATCCAGGAGATCATGTCGCCGTAGGTGTATTCGCGTTGACGAGCTCCATGAGTAGCAGCTTCCGATGTGATAATCTCCACATTGACGCCAATGGCCTTCCAGTAGGAGACCGCCAATTGCGCATAGTCGAAATCGGCATGTTCGAAATGGTGCTCCGTAGCCTTGATTCGAATACCGTCGGCGGCGCGCGGATAGCCAGCCTCATCCAGGAGTTTCTCGGCCCCTTCCGGGTCGTACGTATAGCCCTTCCGGACCTCTTCAGACCACTCTTCAAATGGCGTCGTATACCCTACGATGGCATCCCCGAGCACCCCCCGAGGTTTCCATCTGGCAGTCCCCTTGAAGTAGGTGTCGTTCATCGTCTCGAGGTCCAGTGCCATCTGCATCGCCCGGCGCACCCTGACGTCTTTCGAGAACGGATTGTCCGTGGCCATGTTGAAATTGAAAGCATTCTCCGACCGAATCGACCACGGGTAGAAGGAGATTTCCGGGTTGGTCCGCTCGATACTCTCTTTCTCGCCGGTATAGAGCATTTCAGCGACGCCGATCCAGCCTACGTAGTCCACCTGAGCCGAGCGCAGGGCCGCCAGAATGGTGGCGGGGTCTTTCATGATCAGGGCTCTTACTCCGTCAAAATAGGGCAGACGGTTCTCCGGAAATTTCTCGTCGTAGCCCCAGTAGTCCGGATTCCTGGTCCAGGTAGTCGAGCTGCCGTCGACCCAGTCCGTCAGCATGAAGGGCCCGGTGCCCACCAGGTTGCTCCATTCCTTCACGTCACCGTGTTGCTCAATGACCTCGGGGGGCAGAATGAACCCACCCCAGTCGATGAGGATAACCTGCAACGCCCCGAGCTGTGGCTGCTTCAGCTCAATTGCAACCGTGTATTCGTCGGTCGCCGTTACCGATTCGACGAGTATGTTGGCGAGTGGGCCGGTATAGATCTCATGAGGTGCGGTGAAGCCGCTGCCCAAGCCCCATACCCGGTGAAAGTTGTATTCGATATCTTGGGCCGTCAGCTCCCGCCCGTTCATCGGTTCCTTGTCGTGCCAGTGAACGCCCTGGCGGATGTTGAAGATGGTCGTGGTGGGGTCCGGCGTTTCCCAGCTTTCCGCCAGTCGACCGGTCAGGACCGACAGCGGGAAGTAGAAGAAAGCACCGGTGAGGTCGTACACCTCCCGGTCGATTCCCCAGTCGACCATTCCCAGCTTCTCGGCAACGCCATCGACGCCCCGTGACGCCCCGCCGCCGAACATGGGGTCGGTCGTCGGAGGCTCCCGCTGGACGGCAAAGGTCATGGTCCCGCCATACTGTGGCGCGAGCACCATCTCCTTCTCCATCCCCTCGGCCGCGTCTTCGCCGGCGGGGCTGGCAAACGTAACGGTAGCCACCAGCGCGAGCGCCAGTGGCAGCACAATGAGTCTTGGAGTCATAGTGTACTCCTCCTCGGTTTCGGGCTCGGGATGCATCCCGGTACCCGTGTTTGTTGTTCCTTGGCCGGAAACTCCGGCTGGTTCGCATGGTGCAGGTGGTCGCCCCGGGGCGTGGGGCTGACGGTGCCGCGACCGCCGCCGCGGGCGGGCGTGGTGCGATGGACGTGGCTGTCTACGGGAGCCGCGCCGCCGCCGGCGGCGCCGGAGACGTGGAGGCGGCGCGGTGAGCGGTCAGGCCCTACCGGATGCTTGGATCTCGGGGGGGGGGGGGGGTAGAGCGGTAGACGTACCGGCGGCATTGAGGCTAACGGGTGGCTGCGCGGGGACGTGTGGTCATGCATTCCCATCGGTCGCGATTCCAAGGCCCTCATCATAGGCGAAGCGGCAACAGCCGTCAAGCGCGTGTCGTCATGCAGTCACGCACACATGCATCATCTGCATCCGCCGGAACCCCAAGGCGGTCATCATAGGCGACGCCGCAACAGCCGTCAAGCGCGCGTGTCGTCGAGGTTCCAGGGGTCAGCGCCTGCTCCTCCACTACGGTCGCGTAGCTTTGGTTCTCATAGCTCCGCGACAAGTCGGCTTCGCAGCGCGTCGACCGCCGCTAGCGTTGAGCGCCGCATGGTAGCTGCGGTTCACCGAGGTGCCGAGGCGGTCCTGTTCCAAGTTCGCGCGGGCATCCTCGAGTGCGGCCTGTGCCTTCTCGAACCTGAGGTCGCTCAGGCTTCGCCGGTATGGGAGAACCTAGTGTCCTGTCACTAAAATGCTTGACCAGTAGATGTGGGGGTGCCATCCGACCCTCGCCAGTATAGCACAGGCCGGCCCACGGCTTGTGCCACATCGCCCCGTGGCCGGCTGCGGCGCACCCACGGCGCAGTTGGTCGGGCGCGGTCGCCCCGGTCAGCCGGCCGGGGACGCCTTACTCCCGTCCCAGCCGGTCGCGTAGTCGGCGGAGCCGCGGCACGGCGAGGCGATCCTTCTCCCGATTGGCGGCTTCCTTGGAACGAACGATATCCGCCAGCGAGGCAACGAGGATGCGCACGCCCTCCGCCGCTTCGATTTCCACCGCAGCCCGCTTCAGATCGGCGTAGCCTTGCGTGCCGCTCGGGCGGAACATGAGGTCGAGGTCTCCGGCCCGCGTGCTGAGGTTCAGGATCGCGTCCTCCGCGAAATTCCGGAAAAAACCGCCGGAGCAGTCGAACGGCAACCCCGCGGGCACGTCGGCAGCCCGAATGCGCGCCCCGAGCGTGCGCAGGGCCGCGGCCAACCGGTCCAGGTTGCGCGCGGCCCGCGCCGGCACCACGTCCAGATCGACCGTCACACCCACGTCGCCGTGCAGGATGGCCGCCATGCCGCCGACCAGCACGAATTGGACGCCCGCCTCGCGCAACGCGGCGAGCATCCGCACCGGGTCGAATTCGCCGCCCGTCACCGCCTCTCGCGTTTCAGCGCGCGGCGTCCGCGCAGCACGAAGCGGGCCGCGCGGGTGGCGTCCGCCAGCCGCTGGGCGGGGGTGCGGCGCAGCGCGCGCTCGAACAGCGCGTCGGTCTGTGGGTCCGGCTCGCCGAGCGCCACCCTGATTTCGAAGCCGGCCGCCTGCACCAGCCGCTCCGCGAGGTCGGTGGAAGGTGCACGCAGACCACTTTCGATCCGCCCCACCGTCGACTGTGCGACTCCGGCACGCCGCGCCAACTCGGCCTGACTGAGCCCGGCGCGCCGGCGCGCCTCGCGCACGAGTTGCGTGATCGCCATGCCTTGTTTATAGCCAATTGGCGTACGGCGTGCAACCAAGCGTGCCGAGCTGTTCCGCCTGTTCGACGAAGCCAAGTCGCGATACCTGCCCCGCTTGCGGTCCGGCGACGCCGCCGACGCTTGGGATCGGTCGCTGCGGAAGATGGCGGAGACGGTCGGCGACGACCCCTTGCCCTACGGAGTCGAGAGTTCGCGCAAGACTCTGGACCTTCATACGCTTCAACGTCGAGCAGAACGTGCTACCGCAGGCAATAGCCCCGGCTGACCTGTTCGCGCCGGAGACCCTGTCCCTGGGCTGACCACCCACGCCCTTGGCCGCCCGGCGTTGCGGCGGTCACGCTTCTGAGCATGCCGCCCCAGCTCGGCACGGTGGTAGGCAGCCCGAACCCGAGGAAGCTCAGCGAGGCTCGTGTCTCAGCATCAGTAGTGGTAGCGACCCTGGACGACCAGGCACCGACCGCCCGCGACTCGGTACACGAGCCGGTGTTCCCGCGTGATCCGGCGCGACCAATAGCCGGCGAGCTCATGCTTCAGAGGCTCCGGGGTTCCGATCCCGTGGAACGGGTCGCGCAGGCACTCCTCGATCAGACGTGCGATTCGCCGTGCCACCGTTCGGTCGTGCTGGACCCAAGCTTGGTAATCTTCCCATGCCTGCCGTGAGAAAGCGATGACCGCCGGGCGGGCTGGCCGTTTCACGCGCGCTCTACGATTGCCCCATCGACGACGTCGGCCTGGACGACCTTGCCGGCTTCGACCTCGGCGATTGCCTCGCGCAGACGCTCCGCGTTGCGCGGGGAGCGCAGCAGATGGAAGGTCTCCATCGTTGCGTCGTACTCGGACTTGGCCATCATGACGACCGGATCGCCCGTTGTCCGCGTGATGATCACCGGCACTCGATCTTCGATCACGGCGTCCATCAGCGACTTGAGGTTTTGACGCGCCGCCGTGTAGTTCGTTATCCGCTCATTCGCCACGCCCTTACGCCTCCTGACGTGCAAGTGTTGCACCTCCGCACATGGTATTGTACGTACGTGGGCTGGTACGTCAATCGTCTGAGGCGTCTGAGGCCCAACTGGTCGGTGCCCAGATTGACCGCCACCACCACGGTGGCGAACACCAGGTTGACGCCGGACACGATCGGGTAGTCTCTGAGCTTGGCGAGGGTATGCCCGCGACCGGGGCTGCCCGCGGTTCAGTCGCCACGGGTCCGGATGCCGGTGCCCCCGCAGCCGGTACTGCTGCCCCCGGCTCGGTCGATGGCGGCTTGCCCGCAGGCGGACCGGCCGCCGCCGGCCTCGGCGACACACGCGGCGTCGGTTCGGCGCCGAACCGGGGAGCGCAGCGGGTAGCGGCCCTGGGCCGCGAGCAGGGTCGGCGCGACATCACTGGTTCGGCGCAGAACCAGCCGCCGCCGCAGGCAGGCGGCGTTGGTTCGCGGACCCAGGCGGAGCAGCACCTGGGGGTGCGAGCACGGCTGCCCGGAGGCGGCGCGGCAACGCGGGCCGCAGCACCCGAATCCGCGCGCGCTGGAGGCGGCGGCACATTCCGGCGGCGGTACGGCGCGCGGTGTGGCGGAGGGACGGCGGGGCTTGCTGCTACCAGGACCCGCTCACCGGCGTGACCTGCGGCTCTACCCACCTGTTGCAGATCGACCACATCGTGCCGGTGGCGCAGGGCGGCAGTGACGAGATCGTCAACTTGCGTCTCCGCTGCGCGTTCCATAACCGACGGCGGGACCGGCGCACGCACCAGTTACCTCCCCGCTCCAGCCGCCTCGCGCGGTCGGTCTCGCGCCATCAGTGCGTCAAGCGCTCACAGATCGTCCGTAATCAACGCGGCGTCGGATCGGCCATACCCTGGAAGCAGGTGTTCGCAATCGTCTCCGGTGCCGGCACCCCCTGAAACTCCCGTCAGAGCCGATTCCCAGCGCCGCTGGCTTCGCGTCGGCCGCGCCGCCGACCATCTTTCGCCCGGCGCACTACCTGCGATCAGGCTGGAATCGGTCGGGCAGACCGGTGCTGTGGATCAAACTGGGTTCGATCTCGCAGCATCGCGCAGGCCACGGAGAGTAACCGGTCCGAGACGGTACGGAGCGCGCGGGCGTCGCGCCGGCCAATGTGGTGTCGTCGCGCAACAAACAGGCCGACGACGCCTGGCACCGCCAGACCGGGGTCTATCCCATAAGCCACTTGCTGGTGGCGAAGGACGCCGCGCTGGCGTCGAACGAGGGTCTCGCAACCGAGCTGTTCCGCCTGTTCAACGAAGCCAAGTCTCAATACCTGCCTCGCCTGCGGTCCGGCGCCGCCGATGACGCCGGGGATCGGTCGCTGCGGACGATGGCGGAGACCGTGGGCGACGACCCCTTGCCCTACGGCATCGAGCGTTCGCGCAACACTCCGGAGACCTTCATACGGTTCACGGCGCCTCCTGACGTGCAAGCGCCCCCGAAACCATCGCCTGTCGGCGCCGCTTTCGTCCCATCCCCACCGACCGCGTCCGGGCGTGCGGTCAACGGGCATTCGTGGCGGGGCCGGAGAAAGTGCAGCGTCGTGCCGCTTCCACGGTCGTGTGCCATAGAGTGAGGCCCAGCTCACAGAAGATGAGGTGAT
Organism: Spirochaetia bacterium; assembly: GCA_965198005.1. Taxonomy (GTDB): domain Bacteria; phylum Spirochaetota; class Spirochaetia; order SZUA-6; family Bin103; genus Bin103. The sequence goes on along the minus strand of CBDAOI010000004.1, from coordinate 2,266,826 downwards.
CGAGGGCGCGCCCACCGGGCGCCGAGGGGCGTGGTTCAGTTGGAGTGGGTGGCGCCGCCGTCAGCGGCGTCGAGTTGGTGCTTGAGCCGGTCGAAGGTGGCCTCGTCGATTCCGGTGGCCGCTTCGATGATGGACCAGGGGACATCCCGTGCCACGAGTCCGTCGATGGTTTGCACCTTGCCGCGTAACTCACCTTCCTGATGTCCTTCCTGACGTCCTTCCTGACGTCCTTCACGTTCCCTCATGTCGCCGTAGATCTCGATCATCTCCTCGGTCTTGTTCATCAGTTCTCCACCTCCCGGCACCTGTCGCCGTACTGCCTCCGCGAATCTGTGCCAGCGCTCCGGTTCCCGCGTCGTGGTCGCAATGTACACCACGATCCGCCGCAGGTCTTCGCTGCCGCCCACCTGCGCCAACTCCGCCAGCAGCGGCACCAGCCGCTGCAACACCGGCCAACTCGCCCGGAACGCCGCCATCATCGCCAGTTGCGCGATGCGACCAAGCAGCTCCCCGCGCAACTCCTCCGGTCCCACCTGCGTCTGGTCGATCAACAGATGCGCGTAGCGCGGCACTCCCGGCCAACCCCGCACCGCCTCGGCAAACAGTTCCGCAAACTCGCGCGCTTCGCGCCAGACGCGCCCGCCCTGATACAGAACCAGCGGCACGATCGGGCGCAACCGGTCCTCCTTCGGATGCCGCTGCCGATCGCGTTCCCAGATCCGGATGCTGTACTTCAGCAGCCGCAGCCGCAACCACGGGTCCGGGGTCGACTGGTGCTCCAGCAGCACGTACAGCCACGCCGCGGCGCCGTCGGCCTTGCGCCGGATCGCGTACAGCAGGTCCGATTCGCTGTCGCGCAGGCGGTCGTCGATGAAGCTCACCGACTGCCACTTGAGGCTCGACCACAGCAATTCGCGGCTGACCGCCTGCGGCAGGTATGCTTGCAGCAAGCTGACGGCCTCGGTTTCCTTTTCCTGTCCGAACACGGAACGGAACAGGTGATCGTGGGGCTTGGAGACCTCGCCGGCCATGGCTTGGGCCATGGTATGTGTCACGTCAGTCGATGTCAACGGCTGATAGACTGGTTAGCGTCGTCGGGATCGACCAGGTGCTCTCACCCGCGTGACCGGCTGCGACCGGGTTTGGGCCGCGACCGCCGGCCGCGGTGGGTTCCGAGACGGCCGCCGCCGCCCCGCAGGCGCGGGTCCAGCAGGTCGCGCAGCGCGTCGCCGAACATGTTGAGACTGTAGACGGTGAGGGTCAGGCACAGGCCGGGCCACAGCGCCAGCCACGGCGCCTGCTCCATGTACTTGCGGCCGTCCCGGCTCAGCAGCGTCCCCCAGCTCGGAATCTCGGGCGACAGACCGAACCCCAGGAAACTCAGCGACGCCTCGCTGATGATCACCGCGCCGATGTTGATGCTGAACACGACGATGATCGGCGCCGCCACGTTGGGCAGCACGTGGCGCACCAGCGCTCCCATTCGGGTGCTGCCGGTGGCCGTGGCCGCCTGCAGGTAGTCGTTCTCCTTGACCGCGATCACGGCGCTTCGGACCAGCCGCGAAGCCACCACGCCGCCCGTGACGCCCAGCACCAGGATGAGCTGCAGCAGGCCCTGTCCGACCAGCGACATGATCGTCAGCAACAGCAGCAGACCCGGAAACGCCATCCAGGCGTCGACAAACCGCTGCACCACCAGGTCCAGTTTGCCGCCGAAGAATCCGGCCGTGCCGCCGATCAGCACCGCAACCAGCACGTTGAGGCTGGTCGCGACCACGCCCACGAGCATGGAAACCCGAGCCCCGTGGATGTTGCGGCTCAGGAAGTCGCGCCCCAACTGGTCGGTACCCATCAGATGCTCGGCCGACGGCGGTTTCAGCAGCGCTCTCAGGTGCACTTCATCGAACGGATAGGGGGCCAGCACGTCGGCGAAGATCGCCACCAGAATCAAGCCCAACACGACCACGCCGCCGGCGGTGCCGAGCGGCTTCTCGCGCCACAGCCGGACCAGAAAGTGAACCAGCCCCGCTGATGGTGTCCTTGCGGCGTCCCCCATACGCTCGGTCCCCATACCTGGCTAGGTGTAGCGGACCCGGGGATCCAGGTAGCCGTAGATCAGGTCGATCATCAGATTGATCCCGATCACCACCGTCCCGAAGAACAGGTTGATGCCCGAGATCACCGGGTAGTCGCGGTCGGTGAGCGCGGTCAGCATGAGACGCCCGAGGCCCGGCAGGTTGAAGATATTCTCCATGATGACGGCGCCGCCGACCAGGATCGGCAACTGCAGGCCGATCAGGGTCACGACGGAATGAGGGCGTTCTTGACGGCGTGCCGGATGACCACGACCCGCTCCCGCAATCCCTTGGACCAGGCGGTCCTGATATAGTCCTGGCGCAGCACCTCCAGCATCATCGTGCGCGTCATCCGCATGGTGGCGGCCGACAGGGCCGTACCGAGAATCAGGCCGGGAATGATGAACATCTCGAGATTCTCCAGCGGATTCTCGGCGAACGGAATGAGCTGCATCCGTGGCGTCCAACCCCACCAGATCACCGGATAGGTCATAACCATGATTCCGAGCCAGAAGTTGGGCGTGGCCAAGCCGAGGATGGCGACCGAACGGCCCGCGTAGTCGACGGTGGTATCCTGGTGAATCGCCGACCAGATGCCGATCGGCACCCCCAGCACCAGCCCGATCACGAGCGCCAGGAAGCCGAGCTCGAGCGTGACCGGGAGCCTGCCCGCGATCTTCTCCTCCACCGGCCAATCGCCGAGCAGCGAGTTGCCGAGGGTACCGCGCAGCAGAATCCCCTCCAGCCAGCGTCCGTACTGCACGTGGACCGGCACGTCCAGCCCCAGCGCACGCAGCAACGCCTCACGGTCCACGCCGAACATGGCGTTCTGGTCAGACGCCATCATGGTGTCCACGATGTCGCCGGGAATGAAGCGCGCCGACAGGAAGACCAGGATGCTCAGCAGGAACAGGGTGGGAATGATGAGCAGTATCCGCCTGACGACGTACGCTCTCATGTGATGCAACCAAGAGAGCCGGGAAGCTGAGCCTCCCGACTCTGCGTAGTCCCTACTGACCCATTTCCTCCATCAGGGCATGGTCGAACCAGAGGCGAGAGAACAGAACCAACCGGTCATCGCCCCCCAGCATTGATTCACCGTTGTACCCCTTGAGCCACGGCTGGACCGCGTTGAACTTGGGAGCGGTAGGCCCCCATACGCGTATGTGATTCTCCGTCAGCCACATGTCTGCCAGGTTGGCCATCCGTATCTGCTCCTCCTCGGTGGCGGCGTCGCGGGCGGCTTCATACAGGCGGTCGAACTCCGGGTCGTCGAGGCCGGGAGGGTTCCATGCCGACTGCGAATAATTGGAGCCGATCGCCACCAGCGGGGACAGATACGAAATGGCGGAAATCGCGCTGACCATTCCCTCGAACCCACGTTCCCGGATACGGGCCAAGTGTTCACTGCGTTCCGTCACGTCGATCTGTACGTCAACGCCGATCTCCTTCCAGTAGGCGACGGCCAATTGCGCGTAGTCCACGTCGAAGAACTCGTAGTGTTGCAGCGCGATTTCGAATCTGGTGCCGTCGGCGCCGCGCGGCAACCCCGCCTCGTCAAGCAGCGCCTCGGCCCCTTCCGGGTCATACATGTATCCCTTCCGGACCTCTTCGGGCCACTCGTCAAATGGGACCCCGCCGATGGCGTTGCCGACCGTGCCCTGAGGTACCCAGAAGGATGCTCCTTTGAAGTAGGTATCGTGCATCGTCTCGAGGTCGAGCGCCATCTGCAACGCCCGGCGCACCCGGACGTCCGTGGCGTACGGCTGGTCATCGCCCATGTTGTACGTCATGGCATTCTCCGAGCGACCCGCGTACGGGTAAAACAGCATGTCGGGGTTGGACTGCTCGAGACTCTCTTTCTGGGCCGTATAGATCATCTCGGCGGCGCCAACCAAACCGACGTAGTCCAACGTGCCCGAACGCAGTGCGGCCAGAATGGTAGCGTCTTCCTTCATGATCAGGCCGTGCACTTCATCGAAATAGGGCAAGCGGTTCTCGGGGAATTTCTCGTCGAAGCCCCAGTAGTCCGGACTTCTGACCCAGGTCTGCGAGCTGCCGTCCACCCAGTCCGTCATCATGAAAGGCCCGGTACCCACCAGGTTCCTCCAGTCCTTCACGTCGCCGTGTTCCCTGATCACCTCCGGGGGCATGACGTGCGCCGCCCAGTCGACCAGGACCGACGATACCCACCCGAGCCTTGGTTCCGACAGGGTCATTACGACCGTGTGGTCGTCGGTGGCTTCGATTGATGCGAACGGCAGGGTGGCAAAAATGGCGGCGTAGCCTCCGGGAGGCTCGGTGAAGCCGCTGCCACTGCCCGACATGCGGTGAAAGTTGAATTCGACGTCCCCGGCCGTCAACTCGCGACCGTTCATCGGCGCCTTGTCGTGCCAGTGAACGCCCCGGCGAATGTTGAAGATGGCGGTGGTGGCGTCAGGCGTTTCCCAGCTTTCCGCCAGCCGGCCGGTCAGGACCGACAGCCGGAAGTAGAAGAACGCACCGGTGAGGTCGTACACCTCCCGGTCGATTCCCCAGTTGACGATGCCCAGCTTCTCGGTGACGCCATCGGGTCCCCGTGACGCCCCGCTGCCGAACAAGGGGTCGGCACTCGGCGGCTCCAGCTTGACGACGAAGGTTATTGTCCCGCCGTACTCCGGGGCGGTGACCATCTCGCCGGTGGTCGGGTCGAGCACCATCTCCTTCTCCATGGCCGCGGCCGGCTGCTCCATAGCCGACGCCGCAACAGCCGTCAAGCGGCGTGTGGAACCTTCGCAGAACGCGATACCGCAGGCGGTTGCCGCGGAGGAACTGTTCGTGCCGGAGACCCTGTCCCTGGGCTGACCAGCCGCGCCGTTGGCCGACCGGCGTTACGGTCGCAAGAGCTATCCGAGAGCCTGGAACGCCTTCGCGGTTGCGGTCAGCGCCTGCTCGAGGTCGGCTTCGGTGTGCGCGATCGACAGGAACATGTTGTGCCACGGGTGCAGGTAGACGCCGTTGTTCAGGGCGTGGGTGCAGAACGCCATGCCCTTCTCCCGCTTCGGGTCGTCCTCGAACATGACGGTGGGCATCTGCGGGGGGCCGGTCTGGCGGAGCGCGTGGCCGTAACGGGTGGACTGCTCCGCGAGGCCGTCGCGGAACAGTTGACCCCTGCGCTCCAGCAGGGCCGGAGCGTCCACCTCGGCAAGCAGCTCGAGCGTCTCGCTGGCCGCCGCCAGCGGCGCCCCCTGGTACCAGAGCGATCCCGTCACGAAGATGGACGCGGCCACTTCGCGGTAGGGCTCGCTGCCGAGGATGGCCGCCAGCGGCTCGCCGTTGGCGATCGCCTTCCCCCAGGCCGAGAGGTCAGGCTGGATTCCCAGCAACGACCAGCTTGCATCCAGGGACAGGCGCAGTCCGGCGCGGACATCATCCAGGATGAGCGCTGCACCCTCGGCGTCGCAGATCGCGCGCGCCTGGCGGGCGAAGGCGGGGTCGGGGAGCTCCTGGTGGTAGCCGGCGTCGTGCTTGAACGCCGAGACCACGATGCCCGCGAGGTCTCCCGAGACCGCCGCGGCAGCCGCGGTCAGGCTGTCGACGTCGTTGTAGGTGTACTGCGGAAACAACGCGTGGTCCTCTTCCGGCGTTCCGCGCGACATCCGATTCGCCCACGGCTGTGCGCCGTGGTACGCGCCGGTCGCGACCAGGATGTTTCGCTTCTCACTCCTGGCGCGGGCCACCATGTTGCACACGGTGGTGGCATCGTTGCCGTTCTTCGCGAAGATTGCCCAGTCGGCGTGGCTTACCTGGCGCACGAAGCGTTCAGCCAGGTCGACCATGGCCGGCGGCGGGCCGTTGGCGATGTCCAGCAGGTCCCGCTGCGCGCCGGCAGCCGCGGCGATCCGCGGGTTGCCGTAGCCGGCGATCATCGGGCCAAAGGCGCACATGAAGTCGATGTACTCGTTGCCGTCCACGTCCCAGAGGCGGCAGCCGTCGGCCCGGTGATAGAACTGGGGATAGCCCGCCGGCATCTTCCGATAAACTGACATGTGGCCGTACATGCCGCCGGGGATCACGCGCTCGGCGCGTTTTCGGAGTGCCGCGTCAACCATCACCAGCAATCACCAGCCTTGCGGCCCAGCCGGAAGACTCTCGGCAATCGACACGCCGATCACCCCACGGTGCGGACGGACGGTGACGATGCTCATCTGCGCCTTGCCGTTCCGACGGTAGGTGGTCAGCACCCCTTGGGGGTTGTCCTGGATGAATTGCGTCACCTTCGGATCGAGTGGGTCGAGTGAGTGGAGCGGCACGGCGCAACGGTAAGTGCCCGCACCGCCGGCGTCAAGCCACGCACCCGCGCCACGCACCGCCCGTACACCACACGCGATCTCGCTCAGGCGCCATCAAGATCGAAGTGTGCGGCATTACTCGACGACCTGGGGGAGTGCACCACCAAGAGTGCCGGCATGAAATCGCAGCGCCGCTGCGTCGAGTGCGTGTTTTAGCTGGGTGCGATTACCCGTGAACAGATTTCTGCGGTCATTGAGGACGCAGGTGCCAGATTGCTCGGCGGGTAACGTGTCTATGATCTCACCCGCCTGGGTCAGCATTGCGTGCCAGTTGCCGGCCAGCGCGGCGGCGTCCGGCGGGTCGCCTTCGAACTGCAACTGCGCGATTTCCAAGGCGGAGTAGCGTGCCGTCCGGCGCGCGTGCGCGAGCAGCGATCCCGGGCTGAAGCCGGGATCTTTACCGCAAGCTGCCCACATGAGGTAGCCCAGCGGCTGCAGCTTGGCGTGGGAGTTGATCACGTCGACCCAATCGCGCACCTCGAGCCGCCCTACCAGCGCGAGCACTTTGTTGGTTGCCAAGTCGAACGGGTGCATCGTCAGGCCCAGGTCTTCGTGCTCCACCAGCGGGAAGAAACGAAACGCGCTGTCGCGGGTCCATTCCATACGTACCTCGTCGCCGGCTTTGCTGACCACCACCTGTACGAAGCCGGGCAGCTCCCTCAGCATGGTGATCGAGCAGCCGTTGGCCTGCAAATGCTGCCGGTCGGCGTCGAACGACGAGTGAACCGCCTCCTCGGCGTCGTGAAAAATGTCGATGTCTCGGGAGACGCGCGGCAACTCGAGGAGCAGGTTTAGAGCCAGCGCGCCGGCAATGTAGCTGACTCCCTCACGTTTGCGGTGGTCCGCTAGGAGCCGGCAGACGGTGCGTTGGAAGTCTGTAAGAGCCACTCCAGAAGTCCCCGGGCTTCGATGTAACCGTTGCGGTCAGCGCATGAGATGACCCGTCGCAGCACCATGCGTGCGACCTGCTCCTGCTCAAGATCCAGACTGGCCTTCAGATCCCAGAGACATTCGGTGCGGTAGCGCGCGACCATCGTGCCAAGGCGTAGTTTGAACTCAGCGCGATCACGCGGCGGTGAGCCGACCGCATTCACGTTCATTGTCACTCCCCCAGCGCCTACTGTCCGCCGGGTGCGATGCGCCTGCCGGGCCAACTGGTATTAAAGAATGTCCCGTACACGTGGGTGGGCCGGATAATCAGCGCCACTCGTCTATCGGCGTCCACCAGGCGGTCGTAGTCATCCCAATCCGCCGACCGGCGCCGCGTAGTTGCGCTGTAGACCTCGCGTCTGGCGAGCCGTACGGTCTCCGCGTCGGCGTTGCCCGACCAGACCAGCTCGGCGGTGCCATCGAACACGATGAAGCCCGACCACCAGTCGGCGGTTGATACCAGGATCGAGCAGGCCGGGTTGTGCACCAGGTTGTTGAACTTCGCCCGGCTCTCGGTAATCGACACACCGATCACCCCACGGTGCGGACGGACGGTGACGATGCTCATCTGCGCCTTGCCGTTCCGACGGTAGGTGGTCAGCACCCCTTGGGGGTTGTCCTGGATGAATTGCGTCACCTTCGGATCGAGTGGGTCGAGTGGGTCGAGTGAGTGGAGCGGCACGGCGCAACGGTAAGTGCCCGCACCGCCGGCGTCAAGCCACGCACCCGCGCCACGCACTGCCCGTACACCACACGCGATCTCGCTCAGGCGCCATCAAGATCGAAGTGTGCGGCGACTCAGCAAGCGCATGTATACTACTCGTCGAGAATCGCACCATCCCACAGGGCCGCAAGGAATTCCCTCACCGGGAGCACTTCGATGCCATCGATGAGCCGGGGTGCTGACTCGCTACACACCACGATGCACCTGCGCAACGGCACTTCCTCGGCCAGCCGTCGGAGTCCGGTCAGATCGCGCGATGCGACGGCGGCGCTGGCTTTCACCTCGATCGCCAAGCTGTCACCGACGACGAAGTCAACCTCCGAGCCGTCGGTCGTGCGCCAAAACGTCAGCGGCCGGGCGTCACGACCATATCCGAGCCGGGAGCGCAGCTCACAGAAGATGAGGTTCTCGAGGGCGCGCCCGAATGCCGCGCTGCCCGCCTCGATTTGAGTTATCCCGGCCAGGACGTTAGCGACCCCGACGTCGAACAGATAAAACTTGGCGTGAGACACCGGCTTGCGGCTCGCTCGTTGCGGTGTGAACGGCTGCACCAGCTCCCCCAGCAGCGTGTCTTCCAGCACCTGGAAGTACTCGCGGACCGTACGCGCAGGCACGGCGGCATCGGAGGCCAGCCGCTCGAACACCACCTGCTGACCGCAGGCGAGCGCAGCGGCGGCCAGAAAGCGCGAGAACCGCTCCACACGGCGCACCAATCCCTCTGCCTGGATTTCCAGTTGCAGATAGCTGCCGCAGTAGGCACGCAGATCCTCGATCGGGTCGTCGGAAAAGTAGATGGAAGGGATACCGCCGATATTGATGGCCCGCATCAGGTCCCAGTGCGGGACTTCAGCCGAAACGAATGGGAACAGGCGGCGGGTCCGGGCGCGGCCGCCAAGCAGGTTGACCCCACCACGGCGCAGCTTGGCGGGGCTGCTGGCTGCGAGTACGAACCGCAGTCCGCGAGATTCGATAAGATCGTGCACCTCATCGAGCAGGCTGGGCAGCTTCTGAATCTCGTCGATGATCACCGGGTCCGAGGAACGAGCGACGGTGGCCAACTCCTGCCGTAACCGCCCAGGGTCGCGTGAAAGCCGGAGGAATACCTCGCCTCGGAGCAAATTGAAGACCGGAGCGCGCGGAAACAGCGCGCTCAGATAGGTAGTTTTTCCAGTTTGCCGCGGGCCGAATAGAAACACGGACCGCGAGCGAAGGTCGTGAGCCAAATCAAGACGACGAGGTACGGTCGGTACGGTCATGTTCCCGAGCTTATGCTCTCCTTCGGAATATCGCAACTCTTCTGCGGAAAGATTCCATTTATCCGCAATTAAGTTGCGGCCGCCGCGCAGGCGCGGGTCGAGCAGGTCGCGCACCGCGTCGCCGACCATGTTCAGGCAGTACACCACCACCGTCAGGCACAGGCCCGGCCACACCGCCAGCCGCGGCGCGATCTCCATGTACTGGCGCCCCTCGCGGCTGGGCATGCCGCCCCAGCTCGGCACCGTGGTCGGCAGCCCGAACCCCAGGAAGCTCAAGGATGCCTCGGCAAGTTGAAGATGTTCTCGATGATGACCGAGCCGCCCACCAGGATCGGCACCTGCAGGGCAACCAGGCTCCCCACCGGGGGATCGGGAACTCCGGGTGGTAACCGCCCATGGCGCCTTCGTGAACCCAGGACCGTGGCCGCCTGCAGATAGTCGTTCTCCTTGACCGCGATTACCGCGCCTCGGACCAGCCGCGAGGCCACCACGCCGCCCGTGACGCCCAGCACCAGGATGAGCTGCAGCAGGCCCTGTCCGACCAGCGACATGATCGTCAGAGCGCATCAATGCGGGGTTTTGTCAACTTGACGACTTCCGTATACTCGTCGCTCGCTGAGATCGATTCGAATTCCAGTGACACGATTGTACTGCCTATGCCCTCGGGTTTGCTGAAGCCACTGCCCATCTCCGTCAACCGGTGATAATTGAAGACGACATCTTCGGCCGTTAATTCCCGGCCATTCATTGGGGCCTTCTGGTGCCAGTGAACACCCTGGCGGATGTGGAAGATATACGTGTTGGGATCAGGGTTTTCCCAGCTTGCTGCCAGCGCTGGTCTTATTTGATCTTCCAACGCGTAGAACTAAGTTTTTTGAGAGAGAAGGAGGCCCTGCCAGCGGGCACTCAGAGGTCCGGGTGCAGGTTGTGCCACTCGGTGGCCGCTTCGTAGGCGGCGCCAAGCCGGCACAGTAACGGTTCGCCGAGCGATTTGCCTGCCAGTTGCAGCGACAGGGGCAATCCCTCGCTGCTTCTTCCGCAAGGCAGGGTGAGCGTCGGCGCGCCGTTGTAATCGAACGGCACTGTGAACCGCTGCAACCGATAGGATGTCTCGTCGACGACCGGTGACGAGGAACGCTGCGCTTCCGATGTGACCGGGAATGGGAGGTCCGGCATAGCGGGGCAGGCAAGGGCATCGATCTGCTCGAATGCCCGTCGCAGGTGCCCCGTACAGGCGGCCCGTGCGTTGTTCGCTCTGGCGTACTCGGCGCCGCTCACCTGCGCCCCCAGATCCAGCCAGCCGCGGAACCAGGGGCCATACTCGTCCCGGCGCGCCGGGTAGGTAGCGCAGTGAGCGGCCACCGCCTCGGCCGTGCACAACACGGCCCACGCGGCGACGTACTCATCGACCTCGGGGAGCCGCACTTCGACGACTTCGGCTCCGAGCCCGTCGAGCACCTCGACCGCGTTTACCACCGCCGCGGAAACCTGCGGATCGACGTCCCGCACCGCGTAGCGCTCGTCGAAGCCGATGCGGACACCCTCGATCCGCTCGATACTCCGATCAGGCCGTTCGAGCATATCCGGCACCGGAGCGGGTAGCGCGGTGGGATCGTTGGGGTCCGGTCCCGCGATCGCCTGCAGCATGATGCCGGCATCGGCGCTGCTTCGGGTCAGGGGGCCGACGTGGTCCAGCGACTCGGCCAGGGCCAGCACGCCGTAGCGGCTCACGCGGCCCCAGGTGGGCTTGAGACCCACCGTCCCGTTGCACGCGGCCGGGAAGCGAATCGAGCCGCCCGTATCGCTGCCGAGGGAGCCGAAGCACAGCCCGGCCGCGGTCGCCACGCCGGAGCCGCTGGAGGATGCCCCCGCCCACCGCCCGGAATCCCAGGGGTTCCGGGGGATCGGGAACTCCGGGTGGTAACCGCCCATGGCGCCTTCGGTGAGGTTGAGCTTGCCCAGCAGCACCGCACCGGCCGCTGTCAGCCGCGTGACCACGGTGGCATCGAACTCCGGTACGTGATCGGCCAGCACCTGCGCGCCGCCCATCGTGCGCACCCCCCTGGTGAAGCACAGGTCCTTTACCGCAACCGGGACCCCGTGCAGTGGTCCGCGATAGCTGCCGGAAGCGATCTCCACCTCGGCTCGTGCTGCGGCTGCCAGCGCCTGCTCCTCCATTACCGTCGCGTAGCTGTGCAGACCGCCATCGAGCCGGTCGACGCGGCCAAGCACACTCCTGGTCAGCTCGACCGGCGACAGCCGTTGCGACCTGATGAGTGGTGCGATCTCGACGATGGTGCTGAAGTGAAGGTCTTCGCTCATGGGCCCATGAGTGTAAACCATTGGGCGATCTTGATCGTGATGGGCTTCCGCCCGACCCGCCCGACGCGCCCCACCCGCCCCACGCGCATCGCGCTCAATTCTGTGGGTTGACCCACAACTGGGATGCGGGCACCCTGGCGGCGCTATGAAAGACTATCGAGACAAGGTCGCGGTGATCACCGGTGCAGGGCGCGGCATCGGCCGCGGGATCGCCCTCCGCTGTGCCAAGGAGGGGATGAAGGTCGTTCTGGCCGGATTCGGGATGGAATCGCTCACCAAGACCGCCGCCGACCTGGAGGCGCTGGGGGCCGAGACGCTGATCGTCCAGACGGATGTTTCCCAGGCGGAACAGGTGGAGAATCTGGCGGCAGCCACGATCGAAGCCTTTGGGCAGGTCGACCTGCTGGTGAACAACGCCGGGGTCGCGCAGCCGGGCAAGTCACTGGAGATCACACTGGACGACTGGAATTGGGTAATGGGGGTCAACTTCTACGGAGTGCTCTATTGCCTGCGTGCATTCGTCCCCGGCATGATCAAGCGGAAGCAGCCCAGCCATGTGGTGAATGTCTCATCCCTTTCCGGCGTGCTCCCGGGGGGCGGGTCGTATGGGGTCTCGAAACATGCCGTGTTGGTCCTGACCGAGTCGCTCTATCAAGATTTGGCCGAGTCGGCGCCCCACGTCAAGGTGTCGGTGCTCTGCCCGGGTTGGGTGGCGACCGAGTTTTACCGCGTGGATCAATCACGTCCCGAGCGTTTCAAAGGGGAAACGACCGAGGTGACTGACGAGCACCGGGAGACTTGGCGCGGGTGGCTGACCGCAGGAATCACGACCGACCAGTTGGCCCAGATCCTGTTCGACGGCCTGGCGCGCGACCAACTGTACATCGGCGTCCAGGGCTTCCGGGAAACGGGTCAGGATGTCGGAGAAGCGGTTATGGCCCGGGCTCAGAATATCGTCCAGGAGAACAACCCACCCAGCTCGTCATCCTGACGGGCATGGCGCTAGCGCCCCAAAACCGCCGCCCGGGGCGTCGCTTTTGGCCCATCCCGTCCGATCACTAGGAGCCTGAAGGTGCGAGCTTGCAATTCGGCGGCGCGGGGACTATCGTACGGCAGACAAGGGAACGAGCACCGTGGCCACACTCGCACAACGGACACAGGACGTCGAGGAGAAAACCGACCGTCTGGAGACCATCCTGGCCAGCTTCATGGCGCGTACCGAACAATGGATGGCGCGGACCGATGGCTCTATCCGGCACCTCGAGCGCATCATCGAGCGCATGGAGCAGGAGGGCGCCCGCGACCGCGAGGCAGCAGAGCGCGACCGCGAGGCAGCAGCCCGCAACCGCGAGGCAGCAGCCCGCAACCGCGAGGCAGCAGAGCGCGACCGCGAGGCAGCAGCCCGCGAACGACGGGAGATGAACAAGCGCTGGGGCGAGTTGGCCAACAAGATGGGTACCGTCGTCGAGGACATCGTCGCACCCAGTGTCCGCCGCTTGGCCCGTGAGGTATTCAACTGTGGCGACATGCAGTACTTCGGCACCCGTGTATCCCTCAAACGCAGCGATGATTCCTCCCGTGAGCGCGAGTTCGACGCTCTCTACGTGGGCACCCGGGCTGTGCTGCTCAACGAGACCAAGTCCTCACCCCGCACCAGTGACGCGCGAGAGTTCGCCGAGTTTCTGCGCACCGACGAGTTCGCACTGTACTTTCCGCAGTACCGGGAGCTGCCGATCGTGCCGGCGTTCTCGTCACTGAGTATTCCGGCGGATATTGGTGACCTATCTGACACGGCGCGGAATCTACGCGCTGGCGATGGGAGACGAGGCGATGCAGGTGCTCAACCTGAGCGCAGTGGGCAGCCGGCGCGCCGCAACGTAAGCGACGGGTCAAGTGACGCCCTGCGCGCGATCTGCTCGTCGTCCCAATCTTCGTCGTCCCAGTCGTAGTCCTCGGGATCGTCCCAATCGGGAAAGTCGCCCGATTCGTCCACGGTGCCCCACTCGTAAGTGCTGAGGATGGCCGCGTACAGCGCGTGATCCACCCGCTGGTGCACAGGTCGACGACGGCCTCGCGTTCGCCGTGACGGATTACCAGTTCACCGCCGGCGCCCGCCACCGGCAGCGACACCACCAGCGTGGCGACCATGCCGTCCACCTTCTCGGTATTCCGGTGCGGAGCGAAGAACCCGCCCTGCGACGCGCCGCTTTATCTCCGCGGACCAGGCAGAAGCAACATCCGGATCTGCTGGGCCGTCAAGACTTGCGAGGAGTTCCCCGACAAGCTGGGCCCGTCCCTTCAGATCCAGGCGAAGCGCCTCCGCAAGGACCGTTTCCGTGGTCTTCGGCATTCGGCTGCGGCTGTAGCGCGACGACTCCCCGATGAAACCTGGTCTTTCCCGTTCTCGATATCAGCCAGGGTGCTTGATCAGCGTCCGGGCGCTGGGGATAATCGGCCATGGGCACGTTGAGATTCGGCTGGCATATGCCCTCGTTCCCGGTCGACGGCAGCAGCGGGCGGCTGTTCGTGGAGCAGGTTCGCGCCTCCCTGGACCGGCTGTATCCGCACTTCGAATCGGTCTGGGTCGACGACCACCTGTGGCCGTGGGCCAGTTGGCAGCCTGCGGACACGCCGTTCCTCGAGTGCGTCAGCACCATAGCCCACTTCGCCACCGTCTATCGGGACCTCACCTTCGGATCGTTCGTGTTCTGTCAGAGCTACCGCACCCCAGCCGTGCTGGCGAAGACGGCGGCCAACCTGCAGTTGCTGACCGGCGGCCGCTACGTGTTCGGCATCGGTGCCGGCTGGGTCGAGCGCGAGTACCACGCCTACGACTACGCGTTCCCGAAGCCGGCCGTGCGTATCGCCCAGTTGGAGGAGGCCGTGCAGATCGTCAGAAAGCTCTGGACCGAAGCGCCCGCCACCTTCCACGGCACCTACTACCGGGTCACCGACGCCTACTGCGAGCCGCGGCCGGACCCCGCACCGCCACTGCTGATCGGCGGTGGCGGTGAACAGCTTACCCTGCGGGTGGTGGCCAAGTACGCCGACTGGTGGAACGTCACCGCGGGCACGCCCGCATCTTACGCCCACAAGCTCGAGGTGCTGCGCCGCCACTGTGACGCGGTCGGCCGCGACTACCACCAGATCGTCAAGACCTGGGCGGCGGAGGCACTGGCCGTGGCCGCCACCGAGAAGCAGGCGCGGCGCATCGCCGAGGCCTCGCCCCACAAGAGTGATCCGATCGTCGGCACCCCGAAGCAGGTCGCCGAACGGGTGCAGGCCTACATTGATGCGGGCGTCCAGTACGTCATCGTGCGCGCCATCGACTTCCCGAGCACCGAGGGCATCGAGCTGTTCGCGCAGGAGGTAATGCCGCGCCTGTCGCTCCCGCGCTGACCGGATCTGTTGCCGCCACCTGGACTCCTGGAGCCTCCGCGGTGACGGCGGGCTCAGACGTACTCGTACATTGCCGTTTCAATGGTCTTGTCAGGTTTTCTTCCACTCCTGACGATAGACTGAAGATGCTCGACCGTCTCTGGAGAGAAGTATTGCTCGCCTGTTTCCATTGAGACTCGCGCAGGTACGTGCTCGACGACATATAGCTTCCCTTCGTATTCCAGAGTGTATGTCACCTCGGTTTCGATCATGGTTTCTTTCATATGGTTCACCCCGCTTATGGGTCTCGCCGCAACCGGTAGTCGAGCCAATGCTCGGCGCTGGGCTCATACACGGTTATTATCTTGATCAGCGACCTGGACGGATGGCTGCACTGAACGTGCAACGGTCGACCGGTGTTCGTGAATCCCAAGATGAGACAACTGGCTCCGTACTTGTCAGCTGGATAGTCCTCGACAACCTCGCTTCGGCTCAAGAGTGCATGCTCAAGATCCGGCACACCGATGTGACGGATGATGCTCTGACCAACCGCGTGTTTGGAATACTCGTATTGACGGGCTTTGATCTTCTGCCGGATCGCCTCCAACAACTCCCCGCGTGTATGGTAGACGTTGGAACCAAGCCAGTCCAGCTGAGTCGAAGAAATCCACCGGGATGAGCGCGTTCTTGACGGCGTGGCGCAGGATCACCGATCGCTCCAGCAGCCCCTTGGACCACGCGGTCCTGATGTAGTCCTGGCTGAGCACCTCCAGCATCATGGTGCGCGTCACCCGCATGGTGGCCGCGGACAGATAGGTCCCCAGGATCAGGCTGGGAATGGCAAATCCAGCCAGGCTCCCTAGCGGGTCGTCAGCGAAGGAGACCAGCACCAGCGGCGGCGACCAGCGCCACCAGATTGCCGGAAACACGATCACCATGGTGGCCAGCCAGAAGTTGGGCGTGGCCAGGCCGAGGATGGCCAGCGACCGCCCCACGTAGTCGGCGGCCGTGTCTGGCGGATCGCCGAGTAGATACCGACCGGCACGGCGATCACCAGCCCGATGACGATCGCCATCAGGCCGCTGGACGCGCAGCGGGCGGGCCCTGTGAAGGATCACCTGCGGCAACTCGTGCAGGGACGCGGGCCGCTACGGGGCCGGAACGTCGCGCGCGAGGCTGCCCGGTTCGGCTACGACGTCAAAGCCATTCTCGAGGACGTTAGAGCCCGGCAACGGTCCAGCGGTCGCACTTATGTGCGATATCCGGCTCGTCGTTTGGCTACAACCACTCGGCCAACGTCGACCGAATAGGGTCCGGCCCGCTGCACGCCGCTTGCAGCCCGACCACGGTCGGGGGTCTCACTTCCGCGCGGGCGGTGGAGTGGATCCGGCTTTTCTGACCGCCTGCGCGCCGTAGGCGCCGAGCCGGCCGCCGCCGCCACGCAGCCGCGGGTCGAGCAGGTCGCGCACCGCGTCGCCAACCATGTTCAGGCAGTACACCACCACCGTCAGGCACAGGCCCGGCCACACCGCCAGCCGCGGCGCGATCTCCATGTACTGGCGCCCCTCCCGGCTCAGCATGCCGCCCCAGCTCGGCACCGTGGTCGGCAGCCCGAACCCCAGGAAGCTCAAGGATGCCTCGCTGATCACCACCGCGCCGATGTTGATGCTGTAGATGACGATCAGCACCGGCGCGATGTTGGGCAGCAGGTGGCGCAGCAGGGTGCGCCAGCGCGAGCTGCCGACCGCCCGCGCCGCCTCGAAGTAGACGTGCTCCTTGGCGACGATCACCGCGCCCCGGACCACCCGCGAGGCGCCGATGCCGCCCAGCACCCCCAGCACCAGGATGATCTGCAGCACCCCGCGGCCGACCACCGACATCACCGTCAGCAGGATCAGCAGGCCGGGAATCGACATCCAGGCATCAACGAAGCGCTGCACCGTCAGGTCGAGCCGGCCACCGATGAAGCCGGAAACGCCGCCCACGACCAGCGCCACCAGCACGTTGACCGCGGTCGCGGCCAGGCCGACGCCCAGGGTGAGGCGAGCGCCATAGATGAGGCGGCTGGCGAAATCGCGGCCCAACTGGTCGGTGCCCAGCGGATAGCGGACCGAGGAGCCCTGCAGCCGGTCCATCAGGAACACCTCGTTGGGACCGAACGGTGCCAGCACGTCGGCCAACAGCGCCACCCCGATCAACAGCAGCAGCACGATCCCGAGCACCACCGCCAGCGGCTTCTCCCGGCGCAGCCGGACAAAGAAATCCGCGAACGTGCGCATCGGTGCCCTACCGGTAGCGCACGCGCGGGTCGATCAGCGCGTACGAGAGGTCGGTGACCAGATTGACCGCCACCACCACGATGGCGAACACCAGGTTGACGCCCGACACGATCGGGTAGTCTCTGATCGAAAGCGCATTCACCAGCAGCCGCCCCAGCCCCGGCAGGTTGAAGATGTTCTCGATGATCACCGAGCCGCCCACCAGGATCGGCACCTGCAGGGCAACCAGGCTCACCACCGGGATGAGCGCGTTCTTGACGGCGTGGCGCAGGATCACCGCGCGCTCCAGCAGTCCCTTGGACCAGGCGGTCCTGATGTAGTCCTGCCTGAGCACCTCCAGCATCATGGTCCGGGTCATCCGCATGGTGGCCGCGGACAGATAGGTCCCCAGGATCAGGCTGGGAATGGCGAATCCGGCCAGGCTCCCGAGCGGGTCTTCCGCGAAGGAGACCAGCACCAGCGGTGGCGACCACCCCCACCAGATTGCCGGAAACACGATGACCATGGTGGCCAGCCAGAAGTTGGGCGTCGCCAGGCCGAGGATGGCCAGCGACCGCCACACGTAGTCGCCGGCCGTATCCTGGCGAATCGCCGAATAGATGCCCACCGGCACGGCGATCACCAGCCCGATGACGATCGCCATCAGGCCGAGCTGAACGGTCACCGGCAGCCGCTCGGCGATGCTCTGCTCCACGGTGTCGCTGCCCGTCAGTGATGGGCCGAGGGTGCCGCGGAGGAAGATCCCGCCCACCCAGCGCCCATACTGGACGTAGACCGGCACATCCAATCCGAGCCGGCGCTCGAGGGCGCCGCGGTCGATCCCCCCCGTCGCACCTTGCGTGGCTTGTAAGCGCGCTTCCATCACATCGATCACATCCCCCGGGAGGAAGCGGACCGACAGAAACACCAGGACGGTGACGAGGAACAGGGTCGGAATGACCATCAACAGCCGCCGGACGGCATACGCCCTCATGCACTACGCTCCATCATTTGCTGGGGGGAGGACCGAGCAGCCCGTGGTGCAACTCCGGCTGCATTCGAGCGGCGAATGCATCCCCGGCTGGCTGCGTTGCTCCTCGCTCACATACGCCCGATATGCTCGTTCGTCGCGCCTTGCCAGCCGAGCGCCTCGCCGCTCTCGGTGCGACGCCGGGGTCCACCACGGGCTGCTAGCGCCGGGAAGCAGGGCCGGCCGCCGGCCGTGCGGCGGCCCCACCCCCCAGCTACAAGCGCGCCGCGCCCTACGGCTTCAGACTGCTATCGAACCACAGGCGCGCGAAAGCCAGATATTGGCCGGACTTCGTCAAAGTCGACTCGCCGTTGTATCCCGCGACCCACGGCTGGGTCACCGAGAATTCTGGCCCCACCGCCCCGGCCAGCTGCCAGAACTGCTCGATCGAGTACATCTCCAGCTCGCGGAGCGCCCCGTTTTGTTCGTCAAGCGTGGTCGCGGCTTGGTACTCTTCGAACTTGGCCCTGTACCACTCGTCGTCGACCTCGGAGGTGTTCCATGATGTCGAGAGGAATTTCCCCAAAATAGCCGCTGCGGAGCCCTTGTAAGCCCCTTCCGCCGTGATGAGCTCATAGTTTCCCTCTGTTCTTGCGGCCACGTGCTCAGCCAGTGGCAGAATGACGACCTCTGCCTTGACGCCGATGGCGTCCCAATAACTGATCAGGAGCTCGGTGTAGTTCAGATCGTAGCGCGGTTGGTGTACGATCTCGGTCTCGAATCTGACGCCGTCGGCGCCGCGCGGATACCCCGCCTCGTCGAGCAGCGCCTCGGCACCGGCTGGGTCATACTCGAACGCCTTCCTGACATCTGCCGGCCAATCTTCGAACGGGGTCGCGACGGCAGTATTGAAGCGGCTTATCTGCCCCTGGGGGATGGCATCCGCCAAGCCTTTATAGTATCCTTGGTCGATCTCGTCGAGGTTGAGGGCCATCTGCATCGCCTTGCGTACCCGGATGTCGTCAAAGGGCTTGACCTTAATGTTCATGCCGACATCTTGGTCCGACCGTAACGCAAACGAATAGACCTTCAGCTCAGGGTTGGTGCGCTGCAGGCTCTCTAACTGGTCGACACCCCGCAACGTGGTAGTGCCACCTGCTGCACCTATGTAATCGAGCTGACCGCTGCGCAGCGCTGAGACGTACGTCGCCACCTCGGGCATGACCAGCGCGCGTATCTGGTCGAAATAGGGGAGCCGGTTCTCCGGGAACTTCTCGTCGAAGCGCCAGTAGTCGGGATTCTTGTCATAGGTAACGGAGCTGCCCTTGGTCCAGTCGGTGAGTGTATAGGGCCCGGTGCCGACCAGATCCCGCCAATCACTCGCGTTCCCCTTTGCCCGGATGACCTCGGGGGCGTACATGATGTTCATGCCCCCTTGGATGATCGCCACAAGAGCACCGCTGTTTGGCGCTGGCAGCTTGATCACCACCGTCGAGCTGTCGGTGGCGGTTACCGATTCGAGCTCGACGCCGGTGTACTCGCCGGCATTAATAAACTCGCTGCGTTCGGTGTAGCCGCTGCCGATGCCAAACAACCGGTGGAAGTTGAACTCGACATCCTCGGCGGTAAACAGGCGACCGTTCACCGGTGCCTTGTCATGAAAGCGAACGCCCTGGCGGATGTTGAGGACGTAGGTAAGAGGGTCGGGCTGCGACCAGCTCTCGGCCAGGAGCCCGATGGTGTGCGTCGGCGGGAGGGCCGTCGCAAAGTCGTGCTCGTCTCTTGGCGTTGACCAGTCCTGGATCGTCAGATTCTCGACGACGAGATTGTAGATGATGGATCCCCAACCACCGGCGAGCACGGCGTCGATGCCCCCCGGCTCTTCCTTGAGTGCATAGGTGAACGTGCCGCCGTACTCCGGCGCGCTTATCATCTCGCCGGTGGATGGGTCCATCACCATCTCGCGGTCGGTTGCCGCGCCCGCGTCCTCGCCGGCGGGGCTGGCGAACGTAACGGTAGCCGCCAGCGCGAACGCCAGCGTCAGCCCAATGAGTTTTGGAGTCATAGCGTACTCCTCCTCGGTTTCGGGCTCGGGATGGATCCCGGTACCCGTGTTGTTTGTTGTGTGGCCGGAAACTCCGGCCGTTTCGCATGGTGCAGATGGTCGCCCCACGGCGTGGGGCTGACGGCGCCGCGACCGCCGCTGCGCGCGGGCGTGGTGCGCTGGGTGTGGGTGTCTACGGGAGCTAGGCCGCCGCTGGCGGCGCAGTAGGTGTGGACGCGCCGCGGTGAGCGGCTAGGCCCTACGAGGTGCTTGGATCTCGCCGGGGGGGGGGGGTAGACGGGACGGGATGGGCCAAAGCGGCACGCCGGGCGGCGGTGCTCGGGCGCGAGTAGCGTGGGCCGATGGCAGGGCTGCAGTGCGTAGTCAAGCATCATCCGTATCCGTTCGAGTCCCCAACCCCGATACCATCGCACATCCCCGCCAGAGCGGTCAAGCGCTCATTAGCGCTCATTGCATCATTTTTCACTTTTTTTCCGGCGGCGCCTCGCGCGTTCCGCCAGGACGTGCACTTCAGCGCTGGCGGTGGCACGCGGGCGGCAAACTGTCAACCGCTCGGCCCGCTCGGCATATGCCAGCCGAATCTCAACGTGCCCATGGGTGCCACCGTAGACCGTGATCAAACATCTGTCCATGTGTCCATGAGCACCGCTTCGGCCCCATCTCCTGATCTACCTGTGCGATCACGGTCCGCGAGTCCGCTCACATCCCCCACACTGCCACCGGCACGGCACCGCCGCCGCGGCGCAGATGCGCGGAGCGGCGCCGGATGCGGTAGATCTTCTCCTCCCAGCTCCGGTGCTCCCGCTGGTCGATCACGACCAGGTGCCCCGCCTCTGCCCCGCTGCGGTCCACGTACCGCGCCGTCTGCTCCACGCCCTCGTCTACGACGCTCTCCAGCCCGTCGTGGTCGCGCACCACCTTGCACTCCACCACCAACTCCTGCACCCGGTCCGCCAGCGGCCACACGATCAGCAGGTCCACCCGCCCGCTGCCCAGCGCGTACTCCCGCTCGATGCGGCCGCCGCCGTTCACGACGCGCTGCAAGAACGCCTGCAGGAGCAACTGCGGCCACGCCTCCGCGTAGGCGAAGCGGTCCCTCCAGTGCTCGGAGTGGCGGCGGAAGAAGCTCTGGAACTCCGCCATCAGCAACTCCGCGTCCAGGCTGCCGTCCGTTCTCAGGTACCGCGGCGGCGACAGCTCCAGCGTCTCCTGCACCACCCACGCGAGTTCGCGCGGCAGCACTTCGGCGTAGATCGGGTTGGCCACCCGCAACGGCGCGTCGCGGGCCACCAGCCCCAGGTCGCGCACGTACGCGACATCGCGGTCCGTGAAGGCGTGCCGCTCCGCGCCGCTCAGCATCGGCTCGATCACCCGCCGTACGCGATCCTCGCGCAGCTTGTCCGCCAGGTAGTCCAGGTGGGTCACCCGGTTCACGATCAGGTCCTCGCGCACCGCGGCGACGTCGTCGGCGGTCACCGTGCGGGAACGGTCTTCGCGCAGCGTCTTGTTCTCGAAGCAGGCGCCGTACGCCAGTGCGTTCACCAGCCAGGGCTGGCCGCGGGTCTGCATCCACACCGCCTCCAGCGCCTCGGGCGCGAACGCCTGGCCGGTCTGCTCGGTGTGCTGGCCCAGCAGCGCTTGTGTCTGCTCGCGCGAGAAGTCGCCCAGCCGCAGCGACTTCGCGGCGATGTTGAACGGGCTGCCGGCGGCGCCCATGCGGTAGTCGCGCAGGTCGCGCATGCCGGACAGCACCACGCTGTGCGGGAAGCGCTCCGGGCGGCCGGGATAGCGGCGCGGAGTTGCTGGAGCACCGACAGCAACGAATCGCCCACCAGCGTGTCGATCTCGTCGATCAGCAGCACCAGCGGTCCCGGCGATGCCTGCGCCCAGCGCCCCAGAGCTACGCCTAGCGCCAAGTCCGGACCGACTCGCGCCAGAAGGTCCGGCCAGATGTCGTCCAGAAAGCCGTCATCCAGCGTCGCCCGCGCCTGCGACGCCAGCGTGGCGAGCACCGTGCGCATCGCCCGCTGCACGTCGTCGCGCGCGGTGCGGGCGGTTTCGACGGTAACGTACACGCACCGGTAGCCGCGCCCGTTCAGCACCTCGGCCAGCGCCAGCAGCGCCGACGTCTTGCCGGTCTGCCGCGGCGCGTGCAGCACGAAGTACTGCTCGTCTCGCACCAGCCGAAGGACGTCGTCCAGGTCGATGCGCTCAAGCGGCGGGACGCAATAGTGCTTGTCGGGCTTGACGGGACCAGCGGTGTTGAACGAACGCATGTTTCGACCCTCGTTGACGACGCCTGGCGGGTGGCCCTGCACCTTTCGGTGGAGTGTATCATGCTACACTGGTAGGCATGGCAGCAGTCACCAAGAGGCGACCGAGCCCCGGCAGGTTGAAGATGTTCTCCATGGTCACGGCCCGTCGCCTGGTACCGCAGGACCGGAATCTATCCGATGAGCCACCAGCTGCGCATCGCAACATACTATCGAGACCGCGGCCGCGTGACGGTCACCGCGCCCCGGACCACCCGCGAGCCGCCGATGCCGCCCAGCACCCCCCGCACCACGATGATCTGCAGTACTCCTTGGCCGACCACCGACATCACCGTCACCAGGATCAGCAGAGCAGCCTCAGCCGCCGTTCGCGGCGTCGCCTGCGCGCGCAATCGCCGCGCGCAGGCGACGCAGATCCGCCGGACCGAGGGCATCCTTTTCACTACGTGGGGCCGCGGCTGCCAGGAGCCGCATGTTGGCGATGTCCTCGGCGTACTCTGCGCAGCGGCGCTCGTAGGTGGCTCGGTTCTTGGTGCAGATCAGGGTGTGCGGACTGCCCTTGCGCTCGGTCTCGCAGTCGATGTCCAGTTGCCGAATCCTGATGGTCGACTCGACGTGCGCGCGCAGATCCTGCCGCATCCTGAACCGCACCGTGGTGGCCTCCGGGTCGGCGCAGAACGCCTGCAGCCGTGCGCAATTCGCGCAGTCGCACGCAAGCCGGGTCTCGATGACCCAGTCGCGCGGTTCCTCCGGCGGCGCCGCGGTGCGCGTCAGCAGAGAGCTTGCCGCGTGCCGCCACAGGGTTGCGAACCCGGCGGGCTCGGACGCGGCACCGGTGACGCCGCCGGGTTGCGCCAGTTCCGCCAGTGCCTGCGGCAAGGCGCGATCCGGCGGCGGCGCTGCCGTCTGCTGCACCAGCAGGGCAACCGCCTCGTCGGCCACTGCGGCCGGTGCGTAGTCCCAGATGAGCCCCAACAGGGCGCGGATCGCCTGCGCGCTCAGCGGTTGGACGCGCGACGACGTCGGCCGGAAGCCTGCGGCAGGCTCGGTGGCGGGTGCCGCGCCGACCACCGCCGGCAACATCCGGCAGACAGAGCGTGCCGCGGCGGCCAGCGCGGGTTGCCGGCGCTGCTCCCGTCCGTCCGGCGATTCTGCTCGCGGGCACAGGCGCCAGAGCAGATCGAGAACGCCCTCCGGGAAGTCCGCGAGGTTGTTCGCCGTGAACTCCGGCAGCCAGGCTTGCAGGGTATCCGGGGTGATCACTGCCGCCGTCGCCAGCAACTCGTCATTCTCCCCACCGCTGTAGTGCCGGGTGGCAACCTCGCGGAGGAAGCGCCCGGTCGTGGCCTCATCCCCGAGACGGCGCAGCAGGCGCAACACCTCCCGGCAGCCCTGCTGCGCCCCATCCGGGTCATGGCGACGATAGAACCGAGCGGGGTCCGGCGCCGGCCAAGCGTCAATGAGCTGCGCAGCGAGGCCGCACAGCTCGGATCGTTCGCCCGGATCCTGTTCCAGCCGCGCCAGATCGTCGCCAAACCAGGCGACGGCGCGCTCGATTCCGCCGCGGGCCACGGTCCCCAAGGTCCTCCCCCGCGGCCACAGCACCAGGGCCGCGCGGCGATAGCTGCGCGCTAGCTCGACGCCTTCGTTGCCCGTCACCCGGCTGTCCTCGTGGTCCGGTTTCACGTCGTCCAGCGCCCCGGCCGGAAGCAGTTCCCCCGGCAGCAGCGGCAGCGCGCCATAGTCGGGCCGCGAGCCGTCCGGAGCGACCAATCCCAGCAGCTCGCGGGTGGAGACGATCTGCTCTTCGTCCCAATCTTCGTCGTCCCAGTCGTAGTCCTCGGGATCGTCCCAATCGGGAAAGTCGCCCGATTCGTCCACGGTGCCCCACTCGTAAATGCTGAGGATGGCCGCGTACAGCGCGTGATCCACCCGCTGCGCTGCTCGGGCGAAAACGCGTCCGAGCGCCGCGTCGGCGTTCTTCAGCCCGTCGAACGACAGACCCGCTTCGCTGTATCGGTGCTCAAGCAGCCAGACCAACTTGTCGCCCGCCGCCGACGCCGCTTCCCAACTTCGCAGTTGGGCCGCAAGCTGGTCCTCCTGCGCGGCGTAGTCGGGCGCCGCCCGGAGCACGAGGGCAGCCGCGCCGCGCACTACCAGATGGTAGACGAGGACGATACGGTAGCCGGCGGTCACTGGCCGGATTTCGTGGACGCAATCCGCGTAGAAGGCGGCGAAGGCAAGCTCGGAGGGCTCGGTGGTGCACAGGTCGACGACGGCCTCGCGCTCGCCGTGACGGATGACCAGTTCGCCGCCGGCGCCCGCCACCGGCAGCGACACCACCAGCGTCGCGACCATGCCGTCCACCTTCTCGGTATCCCGGTGCGGAGCGAAGAACCCGCCCGGCTCGTACACCAACAGCTTGTACAGTTGCGCGGAAGTATGCTCGGGAGGGCAGCCGAGTCCCGCTGCCGCCTGTGCGACGACCTGGGCCAGCGTGTCGCGCCACGCGCCGCCGGTGACGCGCACCCGCGCCGCGTCGATCTGCCGGCACGCACGAACGGAACTGTCCACCAGCGTCTGCTCGCCCCTGCCGTAGGGCGCCGGCTCCGCCACCGCGGCCAGCGAACGCAGCTACCGGTTATGGCCCGGCAGTCCGCCAGGAACGCACGTGCCCGCTCGTTCTCGGTGCAGTCCCTGTTCGCGTCCCACCAGCCGCTCGATGGTTTGCACCTTGCCGCGTAACTCACCTTCCTGACGGCCTTCACGCTCCCTCATATCGCCGTAGATCTCGATCATCTCCTCGGTCTTGTTCATCAGTTCTCCACCTCCCTGCCAGCGCTCCCGTTCCCGCGTCGTAGTCGCAATGTACACCACGATCCGCCGCAGGTCTTCGTCGCCGCCCACCTGCGCCAACTCCGCCAGCAGCGGCACCAGCCGCTGCAACACCGGCCAACTCGCCCGGTACGCCGCCATCATCGCCAGTTGCGCGATGCGACCGAGCAACTCCCCGCGCAACTCCTCCGGTGGTCAAGGTGGCGCCAGACTAGCGCGGACTGGCGCGAGTGGCGTGGGCTTGGTGCGTGATTACTCGACGACCTGGGGGAGTGCACCACCGAGAGTGCCGGCATGAAATCGCAGCGCCGCTGCGTCGCGGGCGTGTTTTAGCTGGGTGCGATTACCCGTGAACAGATTTCTGCGGTCATCAAGGACGCAGTTGCCAGACTGCTCGGCGGGTAACGTGTCTATGATCTCACCCGCCTGGGTCAGCATTGCGTGCCAGTTGCCGGCCAGCGCGGCGGCGTCCGGCGGGTCGCCTTCGAACTGCAACTGCGCGAGTTCCAAGGCGGAGTAGCGTCCCGTCCGGCGCGCGTGCGCGAGCAGCGATCCCGGGCTGAAGCCGGGATCTTTACCACAAGCCGCCCACATGAGGTAGCCCAGCGGCTGCAGCTTGGCGTGGGAGTTGATCACATCGACCCAATCGCGCACCTCGAGCCGGCCTACCAGCGCGAGCACTTTGTTGGTCGCCAAGTCGAACGGGTGCATCGTCAGGCCCAGGTCTTCGTGCTCCACCAGCGGGAAGAAACGAAACGCGCTGTCGCGGGTCCATTCCATACGCACCTCGTCGTCGGCTTTGCTGACCACCACCTGCACGAAGCCGGGCAGCTCCCTCAGCATGGTGATCGAGCAGCCGTTGGCCTGTAAATGCTGCCGGTCGGCGTCGAACGACGAGTGGACCGCCTCCTCGGCGTCGTGAAAAATGTCGATGTCTCGGGAGACGCGCGGCAACTCGAGGAGCAGGTTTAGAGCCAGCGCGCCGGCAATGTAGCTTACTCCCTCACGTTTGCGGTGGTCCGCTAGACGCCGGCAGACGCTGCGTTGGAAGTCTGTAAGAGCCACTCCAGAAGTCCCCTGGCTTCGATGTAACCGTTGCGGTCAGCGCATGAGATGACCCGTCGCAGCACCATGCGTGCGACCTGCTCTTGCTCAAGATCCAGACTGGCCTTCAGATCCCAGAGACATTCGGTGCGGTAGCGCGCGACTATCGTGCCAAGGCGTCGTTCGAACTCAGCGCGATCACGAGGCGGTGAGCCGACCGCATGCACGTTCGTTGTCACTCCCCCAGCTCCTACTGTCCGCCGGGTGCGATGCGCCTGCCGGGCCAGCTGGTGCTGAAGAACGTCCCGTACACGTGGGTGGGCCGGATAATCAGCGCCACCCGTCTAGCGGCGTCCACCAGGCGGTCGTAGTCATCCCAATCGGCCGACCGGCGCCGCGTAGTTGCGCTGTAGACCTCGCGTCTGGCGAGCCGCACGGTCTCTGCGTCGGCGTTGCCCGACCAGACCAGCTCGGCGGTGCCATCGAACACGATGAAGCCCGACCACCAGTCGGCGGTTGACACGAGGATCGAGCAAGCCGGGTTGTGCACCAGGTTGTTGAACTTCGCCCGGCTCTCGGTAATCGACACACCGATCACCCCACGGTGCGGACGGACGGTGACGATGCTCATCTGCGCCTTGCCGTTCCGACGGTAGGTGGTCAGCACCCCTTGGGGGTTGTCCTGGATGAATTGCGTCACCTTCGGATCGAGTGGGTCGAGCGAGTGGAGCGGCACGGCGCAACGGTAAGTGTCCTCGCCGGCGGCGTCAAGCCACGCACGCACCGCACCCGCACGCACCCGCGCCACGCACCGCCGGTACACCACACGCGATCTCGCTCAAGCGCCATCAAGATCGAAGTGTGCGGCGACTCAGCAAGCGCACGTATGCTACTCGTCTACTACTCGTCGAGAATCGCACCATCCCGCAGGGCAGTGAGGAATTCCCTTACCGGGAGCACTTCGATGCCATCGAAGGGATTACCGTGGGCACCGTTGCACCCAAGGCGGCGCGGCCACCAGCACCCGAATCCACGCGCGCACGCAGCGGGCGGCCGCACATTCCGGCGGCGGGGCGATGTGCGGTGTGGCGGAGGGACGGTGGGGCTTGCTGCTACCAGGACCCGCTCACCGGCGTGACCTGCGGTTATGGACCGTGCAGCGGCAGATCGATCACATCGTGCCGGTGGCGCAGGGCGGCAGTGACGACATCGCGAATTTGCGTCTGCGGCCGGGGGCACGGCCACGATCGCCAGTGGAAGGCGGCAGCGCGGGCCATCGGCTGCACGGGCAACCGTTGCCACTACCTCGTCTCCTACTTCCGGTGCGGGTGGACCGAGCGCGCCAACATGCGCCGCCGCCGCGCCGTCTGCCGCGCCCGCCGTACCCCCGTCACCTGCCGCACCTTCACCCGCCAAGCCTGGGAGGAGTCCGCCTGCAACCGGTTGGAGGTCCGTCGTGAGTCGGCGTCGTAGGTGGTGACCTCGAAGGCCGGAGGGTGGGCGTCCGCAGCTACAGGTTCACGACGGGCGTCTGGACGCGCGGCATCCTGGCGACCGAATACGGCGTTGACCTGGGCGCGGTCACCTGGGTGCTGGCAACCGACAAACACGTCGAGGAGTACGTCGCGCCGTCCAACGTGGTGGCGTCGCCCAACAACGACCTCGGCCGGATGCTGCTGGCGGGCGAGATCGACGCCGCCATCGCGCCAGGCCGACGACGCCTGGCACCGCAAGACCGGGGTCTATCCCGTCAGCCACAGTCGCACGCCGGTCTCGCGACCGAGCTGTTTCGCCTGTTCAACGAGGCCAGGTCCCAGTTCCTGCGCCGCCTGCGCTCCGGCGCCGCCGCCGACGCCGGGGATCGGCCGCTGCTGAAGCTGGCGGAGACCGTCGGCGACGACCCCTTGCCCTACAGCTTCGAGAGTTCGCGCAAGACTCTGGAGACCTTCATCCGGTTCAACGTGGACCAGGGATAGATACCGCAAGCGGTTGCCCCGGCGGACCTGTTCGTACCGGAAACCCTGTCCCTGGGATAACCAGCTGCGCATCGCAACTACGGCGACCGCGGGCGGGGTCACTTCCGCGCGGGATGGTCAGCCGGTATTGGGAAGCACGTCGATATCCGGGCAGTCGCACAGATCGCCGTCGGCCGTGACCAGCGTCATGCCGAACACCATGGCGCTCGCGGCGATGAAGCGGTCCGCTGGATCCTGATTCCGTAGCCGTACGCCGCGGCTGGCTAACGCCACCTCGATCGTGACAGGAGCCTCGCGCAGGGGTGCATCGGCCAACGCCTGACGTACCCAGCTCCGCGCATCGGGTTCCAGAATCAAGCGTCCTCGCTCAGCCAGGATCAGGACTTCCCAGACGCTGATGGCGGAAATCCACCGCTCGTGCGCTGGGTCATCCAAGGTGCGCCGCACCATGTCGGTCAGGCGTGACTCGTCCGCCACGCTCCACACCCAGATGTGGGTATCGAGCAGCAGCTTCATGTCTGGCGCAGCACGTCCCAGTCCGACGGATCCGACGCGGCGGAAACGATGTCACCGACGATTGTCGTGCGGTCCCGCATGCAGCCCAGCCACCCGTCGTCCGGCGCAGCGGGGGGAGGCGGGACGATCTGCGCGACTGGCTTGCCAAATCGCGTCACAAGCACCGGAACGCGCGTCTTCCCCACGCGATCCAGAACGGCGAGACAGGTGGCCTTGAACGTTGAGATCTGAATCTCCTCCATGTCTCCGCCGATAGTACCATGGATTATGACCATGGTCCATCATTTGTCGACCTACAGCTTCCGCGCGGGCTGTGCGGGCAGCGTAGCTTTTCTGACCGCCTGCGCGCCGTAGGCGCCGAGCCGGCCGCTGCCGCCGCGCAGGCGCGGGTCGAGCAGGTCGCGCACCGCGTCGCCGACCATGTTCAGGCAGTACACCACCACCGTCAGACACAGGCCCGGCCACACCGCCAGCCGCGGCGCGATCTCCATGTACTGGCGCCCCTCGCGGCTGAGCATGCCGCCCCAACTCGGCACGGTAGTGGGCAGCCCGAACCCGAGGAAGCTCAAGGAAGCCTCGCTGATCACCACCGCGCCGATGTTGATGCTGTAGATGACGATCAGCACCGGCGCGATGTTGGGCAGCAGGTGGCGCAGCAGGGTGCGCCAGCGCGAGCTGCCGACCGCCCGCGCCGCCTCGAAGTAGACGTTCTCCTTGGCGGCGATCACCGCGCCCCGGACCACCCGCGAGGCGCCGATGCCGCCCAGCACCCCCAGCACCACGATGATCTGCAGCACCCCCCGGCCGACCACCGACATCACCGTCAGCAGGATCAGCAGGCCGGGAATCGACATCCAGGCATCGACGAAGCGCTGCACGGTCAGGTCGAGCCGGCCACCGATGAAGCCGGCAACGCCGCCCACGACCAGCGCCACCAGCACGTTGACGGCGGTCGCGGCCAGGCCGACGCCCAGGGTGAGGCGAGCGCCGTAGATCAGACGACTCATGAAGTCGCGTCCCAACTGGTCGGTGCCCAGCGGATAGCGCGCCGAGGAGCCCTGCAGCCGGTCCATCAGGAACACCTCGTTGGGCGCGAACGGCGCCAGCACGTCGGCCAACAGCGCCACCCCGATCAACAGCAGCAGCACGCTCCCGAGCACCACCGCCAGCGGCTTCTCCCGCCGCAGCCGAGTCAGGAAACCTCCTCCAGCGGGCGAACCCTGCGCACCCCGTGCACCGGTCTGCACGGGCTTCGGCGTCATGGAGCGACCGCGCCTGTTGGTCAGGAACGCCGCGAACGTGCGCATCCGGTGCCCTACTGGTAGCGCACGCGCGGGTCGATCATCGCGTACGAGAGGTCGGTCACCAGATTGACCGCCACCACCACGGTGGCGAACACCAAGTTGACGCCGGACACGATCGGGTAGTCCCTGATCGAAAGCGCATCCACCAGCAGCCGCCCCAGCCCCGGCAGGTTGAAGATGTTCTCGATGATGACCGAGCCGCCCACCAGGATCGGCACCTGCAGGGCGACCAGGCTGACCACCGGGATGAGGGTGTTCTTGACCGCGTGGCGCAGAATCACCGATCGCTCCAGCAACCCCTTGGACCACGCGGTCCTGATGTAGTCCTGTCTGAGCACCTCCAGCATCATCGTCCGCGTCATCCGCATGGTCGCCGCGGACAGGTAGGTCCCGAGGATCAGGCTGGGAATGGCGAATCCAGCCAGGCTCCCGAGCGGGTCTTCCGCGAACGAGACCAGCACCAACGGCGGGGACCAGCGCCACCAGACGGCGGGAAACAGGATCACCATGGTGGCCAGCCAGAAGTTGGGCGTCGCCAGCCCGAGAATGGCCAGCGAGCGCCCCACGTAGTCGGCGGCGGTATCCTGGCGGATCGCCGAGTAGATACCGACCGGCACGGCTATCACCAGCCCGATGACGATCGCCATCAGGCCAAGCTGAATGGTCACCGGTAGTCTCTGGGCGATGCTCTGCTCCACCGTATCGCCGCCCATCAGTGCCTGATCGCCCGGGAGGAAGCGGACCGACAGAAACACCAGGACGGTCACGAGGAACAGGGTCGGGATGACCATCAACAGCCGCCGGACGGCATACGCCCTCATCTATTACGCTCCATCGTTTGTGGGGGACTGAGCTGGGGAGCAGGGCCGGCCGCCGGCCGTGCGCGACCCCACCCCAGCAGCAAACGCGCCGTGCTCTACGGCTTCAGGCTGCTATCGAACCAGATGCGCCAGAAGACTGCTCTGGCCCATCCCATCGTGGACTCGCCGTTGAATCCCGCGACCCACGGCTGGACCAGGTTGAACTGCGGCCCAATTGGCCCGAAGAGCTGCCAGAACTGCTCGATCGAGTACATATCCAGCTCGCGGAGCGCCGCGTTTTGCTCGTCAAGCGTGGTCGCGCCAGCGGCCTCGTCGAACTTGGCCTGGTACCACTGGTCGTCGACATTGGAGGTGTTCCATCCTGCCGTCGGAAGGAATTTCCCCAGAATTTGGATTGCGGGGCACTTGCAAGCCCCTTCCGCCGTGATGAGCTCATATTCTCGAGCGTTTCTTCTGGCCCCGTACTCAGCTCCCCCTCGCACCTCGGCCTCTACCTTGACGCCGATGGCGTCCCAGTAACTGATCAGGAGCTCGGTGTGGTTCAGATCGTAACGCTCGAGGTGCAAGATCTCGGTCTTGAATCTGACGCCGTCGGCGCCGCGCGGATAGCCCGCCTCGTCGAGCAGCGCCTCGGCACCGGCTGGGTCATACTCGAATACCTTCCTGACATCTGCCGGCCACTCATCGAACTGGACCGCGACGGCCCCATTGAAGCGGCTGATCTGTCCCTGGGGGATGGTATCTGCAAAGCCTTTATAGAATCCCTGGTTGATCTCCTCGAGGTTGATCGCCATCTGCAGCGCCTTGCGTACTCGGATATCGCCAAAGGGCTCCACCTGGGTGTTCGGGGCGACCGCATTGTCCGACCGTAGGCCATACGGAGAGGGCACGAGCTCCGGGTTGGTCCGCTGCAGGCTCTCCAGCTGATCAATAGTCCGCAATTGGGTGAGCGTGAGCGCCCCCACGTAGTCGAGCTGGCCGGTGCGCAGCGCCGACAGGTACGTCGCCGCTTCGGGCATGATCAGCCCGTGTAACTGGTCGAAATAGGGGAGGCGGTTGTCCGGAAACTTCTCGTCGAAGCCCCAGTAGTCGGGATTCTTGTCATAGGTGATTGAGCTGCCCTTGGTCCAGTCGGTGAGGGAATAGGGACCGGTGCCGACCAGATCCCGCCAGTCCTCGCCGTCCCCCTCTGCCCGAATGACCTCGGGCGGATAGATCAAGTTAATCGGCCCCTGGATGATCTTGGCAAGAACAGAGACGCTTGGCCTCGCCAGCTTGAACTCCACCGTCGAGCTGTCGGTGGCCGTTACCGACTCGACCTCGACGCCGACCAAAAGATCGGATCCGTACAACCGCTCGGTGAAGCCGCTGCCGAGGCCCATCATCCGGTGGTAGTTGAATTCGATGTCCGCGGCGGTCAGCGCGCGACCGTTCATCGGCGCCTTGTCATGCCAGCGAACGCCCAGGCGGATGTTGCGGATTCTTCAATTCCCTCATGCCTGGACGTTGATCGCGGAACGCACTCGTCGTACATGACGGTGGGCATCTGCGGGGGCCGGTCTGGCGGAGCGCGTGGCCGTAACGGGTGGACTGCTCCGCGAGGCCGTCGCGGAACAGTTGACCCATGCGCTGCAGCAGGGCCGGAGCGTCCACCTCGGCGAGCAGCTCGAGCGTCTCGATGGCCGCCGCCAGCGGCGCCCCCTGGTACCAGAGCGATCCGGTCACGAAGATGGACGTGGCCGCTTCGCGGTAGGGCTCGCTGCCGAGGATGGCTGACAGGGGCTCGCCGCTGGCGATCGCCTTCCCCCAGGCCGAGAGGTCAGGCTGGATTCCCAGCAACGACCAACTCGCATCCAGGGACAGACGCAGTCCGGCGCGGACGTCGTCCAGGATGAGCGCTGCACAAGCGGTCACCGGCCGCGCCCGGATCCAGCTTGCCCGCCAGCGCGCTCTCCGCCACCACCCCCAGCGCATCCGCGCGCCGTTGCGAGGCAGTGCGCTCCGTGCCGTCCGCGCTTTGTGGGGCTTGTGGGGGTCTGACTGTGGCAACAGTCTGCCGTAAATGGTAACTTGTCGCAATGCGATTTCAGGAGTTGGCGGAGATCGTGGCGGATGAGCCGCTGTTCGAGACCGGGTTGCTGCTGGCGGGGGCCGTTGACCCTGCCGATCTGCGGCGCCAGCTCTCGCGCTGGACGCGCAGCGGGAGGATTCGGCAACTGCGGCGCGGACTGTATACCCTGGCGCCGCCCTGGGAGAAACGGCTCCCGCATCCGTTCCTCGTGGCGAACCGGCTGGTGCCGGGGTCCTACGTCAGCGGTCTGTCGGCGTTGGCCTTGGTCCAGGCGATTCCGGAGTACGTGGCCGAAGTGACCAGCGTCACGCCGGGGCGGCCGCAGCTGCGCCATACGGCGTTCGGCAGGTGTTCCTTCCGCCACCTGAAGCCCGGCTTGCTGTTCGGCTATCGCCAGGTGGACCTGGGCGACGGGCAGCGCGCTTTCGTGGCGGAGCCGGAGAAGGCGCTGCTCGACCTGATCCATCTGCAGCCCGGCGGCGACGACGCGGCGTATCTCCGCGAGTTGCGGCTTGATTTCGACCGGTTGCGCCTCGAACGGTTGGAGTCGTTTGCCGAGACCTGTGCGACGCCGAAGCTGGCGCGCGCCGCCGGCCGCATTCGCCGTATTGCCGGCGAGGCGCCGGGCTACGACACCCTGTGAAGGATCACCTGCGACAGCTCGTGCAGGGACGCGGGCCGCTGCGGGGCCGCAACGTCGCGCGCGAGTACCTGCAGGCGCGCATTCTCGGAGCGCTGCAGCGCGCCGGCGCGATGACCTCACTGGCGTTTCACGGGGGCACGTGCCTGCGTTTCCTGTTCAGCCTGCCGCGCTATTCCGAAGACCTCGATTTCGCCTTGGAAGGCGAATACGGTGGGTACCGACTGCGCGGCTGGCTGCAAACGATCCGCGGCGAACTGGCGGCGGAGCACTACCGCATCGACCTGCGCGTTCGGGACTCCCGCACGGTGCACAGTGCCCTGGTGCGGTTCCCGGGCCTGCTGTACGAAATCGGTCTGTCGCCGCACCCGGCCGAAGTGCTCGCCATCAAGATCGAAGTGGACACCCGGCCCCCCGCCGGAGCGACGATGGACACCAGCCTGGTACGCCGTCACGAGACGCTCCGGTTGTTTCACCATGACCGCGCGTCCCTGCTCGCCGGCAAGCTGCATGCCGTGCTGCAGCGCCCCTACACCAAGGGACGCGACCTGTACGACCTGAGCTGGTATCTGAGCGACCCGGGATGGCCGCCGCCCAATTTCCCTCTGCTCAACGCGGCACTCGGGCAGACCGGTTGGCGCGGTCCGGAGATGGCGCCGCACACGTGGCGGCGGTCGCTCGCCGAGCGCTTGGATGCCATGGATTGGGGTCGCGCCGTGACCGACCTGCGTCCGTTTCTCGAACGCCAGGAAGAGATTGATCTGGTCAACCGAGACGACGTGCTGCGGTTGCTGACATGACCTGCGTGACCTGCGCGCAGCCTTGTGGACGTGCCGGCGGGTGTGGTTTCATGTGCGCCGATGTCAGGACGTTGGAGGGGTGCGGTGTGGGCGGCAGCTTTGCTGGGCGCGGGCCAGCTCGGCGCGGCTCCCCACGTCGCAGTCACCCCGATCAGCAGTGAGTCGAGTTGCGCGGGAGTGTTCGTGGCGCGGCCGTTGCCGCACTCGGTGCAGCCGGTGCCGAACCTGCCGATGCCGTTCGACAGCAACGGCGCGGGCGTCGCGATCGCCGACCTCGATGGCGATGGCTGGCTCGACGTGGTGCTCGGCGGCCTGCACGGCCCGGCGAAGGTGCTCTGGAACCGGGGCGGGCTCGGCGATCTGGCGTTCGAAGCCGTCGCGCTCGAGCTCGTCGGGGCGCGCGCGGTGAGCATCGTGGACGTGGACGGCGACGGCCATCAGGACATCGTCGCCACGCGCACCGACGAGCGTCCGCGGTGGCTGCGGGGGAGCGGCGGCCGCGCCTTCCGGATCGTGGACGACGAACAGTTCATCGCTCGCCATCCCATTTACTCGATGGCGTGGGGCGATCTCGATGGCGACCGGGATCTCGACCTCGTCGGCGCCACCTACGACGCCGAGCTGGAGCGGCGCGAGGCGATGGAGGCATACCGGAACTTCGTGACGAGGAACGTTTCCGAGGCCCGAACCCGGCAGCGGGGTGTCTGGTACTACGAGAACCTGGGGCCGCGCGACCGGCGCAGCCCGTTCGAGCAGGGCGAGTTTCAGTTCCGGGCACAGCACCTCGCCGAAGGCGCGATGGCACTGGCCATCGTGCTGATCGACGTCGATGGTGACGCGCTGAGCGACATCGTCGTGGGCAACGACTATGACGTCCCGGATAACGTGTTCCTCCGCACGCCCGATCCGACGCGCCCGCACCGGTCGTGGTGGCGCCCGGGCAGCCCGTTCCCGGTGACCACCCGCAACACCATGGGATTCGCCACCGGCGACGTGGACAACGACGGTCAGATCGAACTGTTCGCGGCGGACATGAGCCCCTACCGCGCGGGTGCGGACATCGACGAAGCCTGGGGGCCGCTGCTGCAACCGGGCGGAGCGGCGACCCCGGTGGGCGACGGCGTCCAGGCCGCGGCCAACGTGCTCCAGACCCGGCGGGAGGACGGATCGTACGTGGACACGGCCGGCCAATCAGGGGTCGCCGCCACCGGCTGGAGCTGGTCGGCGCAGTTCGGGGACCTGGACAACGATGGCGACCTGGACCTGTACGCCGTGAACGGCATGATCGGCCACCCGTTCGGCAAACTGGAGGACGCCGAGCTGGTCGAAGAGAACCAGGCGCTACGCAACGTGGGTGGGGGGCGCTTCGTGGCCGCTCCGGAATGGGGGCTGGGCGCCACCGAGAGCGGGCGCGGCATGGCGCTGGGCGATCTCGACCGCGACGGCGACCTGGACGTCGTGGTCAACAACTACCGGGCGCCGTCGCTGCTGTTCGAGAACCGCCTGTGCGGCGGGGCGAGCCTGCAGGTGGACCTGATCTGGTCCGGCACGGCCAACCGGTTCGCGATCGGCGCCTCGTTGCGGCTGGACACCGATGCCGCCGGCTACCGGCGCGACGTGGAGGCGACCAGCGGCTACCTGTCGAGCAATCCGCCCCGCGTCCACTTCGGCTTCCCCGCCGGCGAGCGCCCGCAGCGGCTCAGCATCCGCTGGCCGGACGGGTCCGAGGACGTGGTCGGCGCTGCGCACGGCCTGGCGGCCGGCACGCTGCTGACCGTCACCAGGTAGTACTGGCCGGATTTCGTGGACGCAATCCGCGTAGAAGGCGGCGAAGGCAAGCTCGGAGGGCTCGGTGGCGCACAGGTCGACGACGGCCTCGCGCTCGCCATGACGGATGACCAGTTCGCCGCCGGCGCCCGCCACCGGCAGCGACACCACCAGCGTGGCGACCATGCCGTCCACCTTCTCGGTATCCCGGTGCGAGGCGAAGAACCCGCCCGGCTCGTACACCAACAGCTTGTACAGTTGCGCGGAAGTATGCTCGGGAGGGCATCCGAGTCCCGCTGCCGCCTGTGCGACGACCTGGGCCAGCGTGTCGCGCCACGCGCCGCCGGTGATGCGCACCCGCGCCGCGTCGATCTGCCGGCACGCACGAACGGAACTGTCCACCAGCGTTGGCGGAGCCGGCGCCCTACGGCAGGGGCGCCCGGCTCGGCTTCACTGAACTCGGTCCCTGTAAGGAGCCCGCGAAGCTCCAGGATGCCATTGGCGCGAAGCTCTTCCCCGCATCCGTCGGGACCCCAAGACGGTCACCATAGCCGACCCTGCGACAGCCGTCAACCGCGCGCCGATGTTGATGCTGTAGATGACGATCAGCACCGGCGCGATGTTGGGCAGCAGGTGGTGCAGCAGCGTCCGCCAGCGCGAGCTGCCGACCGCCCGCGCCGCCTCGAAGTAGACGTGCTCCTTGGCGGCGATCACCGCGCCCCGGTAGCGCACGCGCGGATCGATCAGCGCGTACGAGAGGTCGGTCACCAGATTGACCGCCACCACCACGGTGGCGAACACCAGGTTGACGCCGGACACGATCGGGTAGTCTCTGATGGTGAGCGCATCCACCAGCAGCCGTCCCAGCCCCGGCAGGTTGAAGATGTTCTCCATGATGACCGAGCCGCCCACCAGGATCGGCACCTGCAGGGCGACCAGGCTGACCACCGGGATCAGCGCGTTCTTGACGGCGTGGCGCAGGATCACCGCGCGTTCCAGCAGCCCCTTGGACCACGCGGTCCTGATGTAGTCCTGTCTGAGCACCTCCAGCATCATCGTCCGCGTCATCCGCATGGTCGCCGCGGACAGATAGGTCCCCAGGATCAGGCTGGGAACGGCGAACCCGGCCAGGCTCCTGAGCGGGTCTTCCGCGAACGAGACCAGCACCAGCGGCGGCGACCAGCGCCACCAGATTGCGGGAAACACGATGACCATGGTGGCCAGCCAGAAGTTGGGCGTGGCCAAGCCGAGGATGGCCAGCGACCGGCCCACGTAGTCGGCGGCCGTGTCCGGGCGGATCGCCGAGTAGATACCGACCGGCATCTTCAACCTGCCGGGCCTCGGCGTGGTTCAGTTGGATTGGGTGGCGTCGCCGTTAGCGGCGTCGAGTTGGTGCTTGAGCCCGTCGAAGGTGGCCTCGTCGATCCCGGTGGCCGCTTCGATGATGGACCAAGGAACATCTCGTCTCACGAATCCCTCGATGGTTTGCACCTTGCCGCGCAACTCACCTTCCTGACGTCCTTCCTGACGGCCTTTCTGTTGTCCTTCCTGTCGTCCTTCACGCTCCCTCATATCGCCGTAGATCTCGATCATCTCTTCGGTCTTGTTCACCAGTTCTCCACCTCCCGGCACCTGTCGCCGTACTGCCTCCGCGAATCTGTGCCAGCGCTCCGGTTCCCGCGTCGTGGTCGCAATGTACACCACGATCCGCCGCAGGTCTTCGCTGCCGCCCACCTCCGCCAACTCCGCCAGCAGCGGCACCAGCCGCTGCAACACCGGCCAACTCGCCCGGTGCGCCGCCATCAGCGCCAGTTGCGTGATGCGACCGAGCAACTCCCCGCGCAGCTCCTCCGGTCGCACCTGCGTCTGGTCGATCAACAGGTGCGCGTAGCGCGGCACTCCCGGCCAACCCCGCACCGCCTCGGAGAACAGCTCCGCAAACTCGCGCGCTACGCGCCAGACGCGCCCGCCCTGATACAGAACCAGCGGCACGATCGGGCGCAACTGTTGCTCCTGCGGATGCCGCCGCCGATCGCGTTCCCAGATCCGGATGCTGTACTTCAGCAGCCGCAGCCGCAACCACGGGTCCGGGGTCGACTGGTGCTCCAGCAGCACGTACAGCCAGGCCGCGGCGCCGTCGGCCGTGCGCCGGATCGCGTACAGCAGGTCCGATTCGCTGTCGCGCAGGCGGTCGTCGATGAAGCTCACCGACTGCCACTTGAGGCTCGACCACAGCAGGCTGGCGGCCTCGGTTTCCTGTTCCTGTCCGAACACGGAACGGAACAGGTGATCGTGGGGCTTGGATATTCGCGGCTGACCGCCTGCGGCAGGTAGGCTTGCAGCACCTTGAGCCGCACACCGGTAGCGCGTTCCCCGCCTCGCTGACGCCGCCAAGCGGTAGCGCACGGCAGCAGATCGCCGGCACCGGCATCCGGCAGTTCGTCCTGATCCTGCTACGGATCAACGTGCACGCATTCGGGCTCTACGTCGACCGTGCCGGCGCCCGTGGTGGGATCCGGTCCGGGTTCGCGCAGGGGCGGCTTGCTATACAGCAGCTACCAATATAGCCCGCTGGGAGACCGCCACGTGCTGATGTTCATCAGCCACACACGCGGCACGCAGTACTACGTCGGCCGCTACGCGGGGGAGAAGTTCCAGCCCGAGCGCCACGGGCGCCTGAACTGGGCCGGCGGCCCCAGCGGCTACCCGAGAACCTAATGCCCATGACCGTCACTCCTTGTGGTTCACTATCAAGATGGTCCGACAATAGCACCACATAACAGGTCCTGCCTACACCGGCGGCCAACGAGTAGTCATGGTCAAGCGCCTCCAGATTGGTTATTCTGGGTCCATCCAACCACCCATGGAGGCAACTGCATGCCGATGATAGGCGCCGCTCCGATAGCGGCTCCCGGCTGGACGGCACAGAAGGACACCGGCGTCCGGATCGTGGACTGCGACGTCCACCACAGCTTCGAACGAGCCGAGCAACTGCTGCCGTACCTGTCGAAGTTCTACCAGGAGCACCTGTACGACCAGGGCCTGACCTTCGGCGGTGGCGGCTACCCCAACACGCCGTACCGCAAGACGCGCAACGACATCAAGGATCCGGACCTCAAGCGGCGCGACTTCAACTTCACGCTGGAGTTCATGCAGCAGGAGCTGCTCGATCCCTGGAACATCGACCTCGCGCTGTTGACCGGGTCGCCGTCCGACATCTACGGCGCCACCGGCGTGCCCGACCCGGACTGGGGCGCCGCGCTGTGCCGGGCGTTCAACGACTACACGATCGAGCACTGGCTGGAGCGCGACGAGCGGGTGGTGCACGCCATCCTGGTGGCGCCCACCGATCCCGTCCAGGCGGTGGCCGAGATCAACCGCCTCGCCGGGCGCAAGGACACGGTCGCGGTGCACGTCCCGATGAGCACCGAGCGGCCGTTGGGCAACCGGTTCTATCATCCCATCTGGGAGGCGTGCGCCGAGCACGGCCTGCCGGTGGTGTCGCACATCGGCGGCGGCGGCGCGAGCGGCAACACCATGACCCCGGTCGGCTATCCCACCTACTACATGGAGACGCGCATGGCGCGCCCGGCGGCGGCCAGCGCGCAGGCGGCGTCGCTGATCTGCGAAGGGGTGTTCGAGAAGTTCCCGACGCTCAAGTTCGCGTTCATCGAGGTGCAGCAGCTCTGGGCGGTGTCGGTGATGTGGCACATGGACTTCGACTGGAAGGCGATCCGCGACCAGACGCCGTGGCTCAAGCGGCTGCCGAGTGAGTACTTCCGCGAGCACATCCGGGTCGGCACCCAGCCGATGCACGAGCCGGAGCGTCCCGAGCAGTTGCAGCAGATGCTGGAGATGCTGCACGCCGACGAGACGCTGATCTTCTGCAGCGACTTCCCGCACTTCGACCAGAACGATCCGGTGACCGCGCTGCCGGGCATTTCCGACCGCCTGCGCCGGCGCATCTTCGGCGACAACGCGCTGGAGATGCTGCGCCTGCCGCAGGGGTAGGGGTGGCCGCCGCCAATGCCGCCGCACGGCGGGTGGTCGTGGGCACGGTGGAGGAGCTCCCGGAGGGCGCGCGCAAGCTGGTGGTGCCGTTCCGCGGCCGCGCCGGGATCGGCGTGTTCAACGTCAAGGGCAGGTACTACGCGCTGCGCAACATCTGCCCGCACAACCTCGGCCCGCTGTGCGCCGGCCACGTGAGCGGCCGGTTCGTGGCCAACGGACCGCCGTCCGGCGCCGGCGCCCCCCCGACCATGGACCGCGACGGCGAGATCCTGCGCTGCCCGTGGCACAACTGGGCGTTCGACATCACCGACGGAAGCTGCCTGGGCGACGCCCGGCTACGGGTCAAGACCTACCCCGTAACCGTGGACGGAGACGAGGTGGTCGTGCAATACGCCGAGGAGTAACCCAGTCATGAACGTCATCCGGATCATCTCGGGTGCTACGGCAACCGCACGATCCGTACGCCCACGCTGGATGCGCTGGCCCGCAAGTCGGTCCGCTTCGACCGCCACTACATCGGCAGCTTCCCCACGGTCCCGGCGCGCGCCGACTACTTTACCGGACGGTGGGCCGGCAGCTTCATGAACTGGGGGCCGCTGCCGGCGGACCAGGTGACCGTGGCGCAGGTTCTGCAGCAGGCGGGATTCAGCACCGCGGCGGTGGTGGATACTCCGTTCTACGTGCGCAACGGCATGAACTACGACCGCGGGTTCTCGTCGTTCCTCGAGATAACCGGACAGTTCTACTGGCAGAAGAAGGCGGGACTGACCGCCGAGAAGGTGCGGAAGGCGCACGCCAACTACTGCGGCGAGGGGAGCACGGCGGCCTGTTCGGCAAGCTGACGCTGCTGTTCTCGATGGTCGACGGCGTGGAGCGCAACACCTCCTGGGGATCGTCGCCGCTGTACGAGGAAGTGACCGCCGCGCCGCTGCTGGTCTCGGTGCCGAACATTGCCCCCCGGGCACCTATGGCGGCATGACCTCCGCGATCGACTTGGCGCCTACGGTCCTGGACCTCCGAGCTGTACGATCTGCCGTCGGATCCGCGCCAGCAGCGGAACTCTGCCGACACGCCGACGCGCTGCTTGATTGCGCCGGCTGAAACGTCGAGATTAGAGGGCGGAGGGGTACTCCCGGAATGAACGGTCCGGCCATCATCGACGCGGACGTGCACGTCGACGTCCCGTATCTCGAGGCGCTCTTTCCGTATCTGTCCGACCACTGGATCGAGCACTTCACGCAGTCTCTCGATCGGGGCGCGAGCCCGCCCACACCGCCGGCGCCCGGCGCGCGCAAGCTGACGCGCAAGACTTGGCACGCGCCTCAGTACTACCCGCCGAAGTCGCCGGTCGCCAACCGTGCCGCCGGTGCGGTCAACGGCGGCGGCGGCCTGGAGCGGTTGCGGCGGGAGGTGCTCGCCGCGGACGGCGTGGAAGCGGCCGTGACGAGCTGTCTCTACCCGGTCGATCGCCTCGGCAACCCCGACGTCGCCGTCGCCCTGGCAAAGGCGGTCAATGACTGGCAGATCGAGCACTGGCTGGAGCGGGAACCGCGCCTGCTCGGCACCATCGTGGTTCCGATCCAGCTCCCCGCGCTCGCGGTAGCGGAGATCGAGCGGGTCGCCGGCCACCCCGGCTTCGTGCAGGTGCTGCTGCCGGTACGAACCGAGCGCCCACTTGGGAACCGCCTCTACCACCCGGTGTGGGAGGCGATCGAACGCCACGGTCTGGTGGCGGCGGTCCACTTCGGCGGCCAGCCCAACACGCCGCCGACTCCGACCGGCTGGCCTTCGTACTACATCGAGACCTACGCCGCAATGGCGCAGGTGTTCGCCACGCAGCTCGTCAGCATCATCGTCGAAGGGGTGTTCGACGCCTACCCCGGTGTGCGCGTCGCGTTTCTGGAGTCCGGCTTCACCTGGCTGCCGGCGCACATGTGGCGCATGGACAAGGAGTGGAAGAACCTCCGCCGGCTAGTGCCGTGGGTGCGGCGGCCGCCGTCCGACTACGTGCGCGAGCACCTCCGGATCGGGATTCAGCCGCTCGACGCGCCGCCCACCGCGGCCCAGATGCTGCAGATAGTCGACCAGCTCGGCTCGGACGACCTGCTGATGTACACCAGCGACTTTCCGCACCGGCACCTGTTCGACGCCGGCGAAAAACTGCTCGACCTTGTGCCGCAGTCCATGCAGAATAAGATCAGAAGCGAGACCGCCCGCCGTCTCTATGGTTTGGACGGTTCGCCCGGCACAGGAGCGCAAGGAAATGGCTGACACGTTGACCGCTGACCCGGAGCTGGGGCTGCCGCCCAGTGTAACCAGGGCGCTGGCCACCATCACCGGCACCGAGCATGAACTGGAGTTGCGGGAGCGGCAACGGGAGCGGCAGCAGGAGCAGGAGCGGCAACCGGCGCCGTCCAGGCCGCCGGCGTTCATCGACTGCGATCTGCACAATGAGCTGGACTCGACCAGGGACCTCTATCCCTATCTGTCCAAGCGCTGGCGCGACCACCTCGACACCTACGGCGAGTCGGGTCCCAACGCCGGCTGGTATCCCCGGTTTCTCGACCATCGGGAGGAGAGCCGGCCGCCGTCCGGCCGCATCGCCGGGTCGGAGCTGGAGTTCATGCGCACCGACTTCCTCGATCCGTACAA
Organism: Spirochaetia bacterium; assembly: GCA_965198005.1. Taxonomy (GTDB): domain Bacteria; phylum Spirochaetota; class Spirochaetia; order SZUA-6; family Bin103; genus Bin103. The sequence goes on along the minus strand of CBDAOI010000004.1, from coordinate 2,223,807 downwards.
CGTCGCCTACGGCATCCTCAATCTGCTGGGGCCGGCGGCGTCGCAGCTCAATCACGAGCTGGGCGCCGCGCTGGCCACGGCGACCAACGACTGGCAGGTGGCCGAGTGGCTCGATCCGGAGCCGCGGCTGCGGGCTTCGATCACGGTTGCGGCGGAGGATCCGGTCGGGGCGGCCGCGGAGATCCGCCGCCGCGCCGCCGACAAGCGGTTCGTGCAGGTGCTGTTCAAGGGGCGCGGCCAGGAGCCGATGGGGCGCCGCAGGTACTGGCCGATCTACGAGGCCTGCGCCGAGCATGGCATCCACGTCGCGTCGCACGCGTTCAACCACTACGGGTGGCCGATAACGGGCGCCGGGCATGCCTCCTACTACATCGAAGACCACACCAGCCCGTCGCAGGCGGTGCAGGCGAACATCACCAGCCTGGTGCTGGAGGGCGTGTTCGATCGGTTCGGCATCAAGTTCGTGTCGGTCGAGAACGCGTTCGGATGGGTGCCGTCGCTGACGTGGCGGCTGGACGCCGCCTGGAAGCTGCTCGGCAGCGAGGTCCCGCACCTCAAGCGGCCGCCGTCCGAGGTGATCGCCGGCCACGTGTACGTGGCCACCCAGCCGGTCGAGGAGCCGCCGCGCATGAGCGACTATATCGCGCTGATGGAGCAGTTCGGGCCGATGACCAACAACCTCATGCTGTCCAGCGACTATCCGCACTGGGACGCCGACGACCCCGCCGTGACGCTGCCGCACGTCCTGCCCGAGGGGCTCAAGCACAAGATCCGCTTCGCCAACGCGGCCCGGCTGTACGGGTTGGAGTAGCGGGGTAGCCTCTGCCCCGCGGGGCGGAGAACCACACCGGTGAAGAGCTCCGAACGCGCCGGCCAGCGGGTCTCGAACCTGTTCGGCAACACGCTGCGCCACGCGCCCGCGGAAGCGGAGTTGGAGTCGCACGCGTTGCTGCTGCGCGCCGGGTACGTGCGGCAGGTGGCGGCGGGAATCTACTCGCTGCTGCCGCTCGGCTGGCGCGCGCTGCGCAAGCTCGAGCGCATTCTGCGCGAGGAGATGGAGCGGATCGGCGGGCAGGAGCTGTCGCTGCCGCTGGTCCAGCCGGCCGAGCTGTGGCAGGCCAGCGGACGCTGGCAGGAGCTCGACGCGACGCTGGTGCGGTTGCGCGACCGGCGCGAGCGCGGTCTGGTGCTGGCCATGGCCTGCGAGGAGGCGGTCGCCTTCCACGCCGCCGCCGAGATCAACTCCTACCGCCAACTCCCGGCGCTGGTGTATCAGGTGCAGACCAGGTTTCGGGACGAGCCGCGGGCGCGCGGCGGGCTGATCCGGCTGCGCGAGTTCCGCCGGCAGGACTCCTGGTCGCTGGACCGCGATCATGCCGGGCTCGAACGCCAGTACCGCGCTCACCACGATGCCTACCTGCGGATCGGACGCCGCATCGGGCTGCCGCTGACCGCCGCGCGCAGCGATACCGGCATGATGGGCGGCACCGAGGCGCACGGGTTCATCTACCTGACCGCGGGCGGCGAGGACCGCCTCGCGCTGTGCCCGGCGTGCGGCTACGCGGCCAACTGCGAGGTGGCGGACTTCCGCCTGGAGCCCGCGGTCGGGGAGCCGGCGGCGGTGGAGCCGGTGCGCACGCCGGGCGCGGTCACCATCGACGTGCTGGCGGGCTGCCTGGGCATCGCCCCGCAACAGACCGCCAAGATGGTGTTCTACGCCGCGGGCGAGCGCCCCACGGTGGTGGCGGCGGTGGTGCGCGGCGACCTGGAGGTGAACCCGGTCCAGGTGCGGAACCTGGCCGGGGTAGGGGAGTTGCGCCCGGCCCACGAGGATGAAATCGCCGCCACCGGCATGGTGCCGGGCTTCGCCTCGCCGGTGGGCATCGACCCGCGGGCGGCGCTGTTCGTGGTCGACCGCTGGGTGGCGGCCAGCCCCAACCTGGTGATGGGAGCGAACCGGCCCGACTACCACCTGCGCAACGTGTGCTGCGGGCGCGACTACCAGCCGGCCGTGGTGGGCCCGGTGGCCGCCGCCTTCGACGGCGCGCCGTGCGGCGCGTGCGGCAGCGGCCTGGAGCTGGCGCGCGGCGTCGAGGTAGGCACCATCTTCCAGCTCGGCACGCGCTTCGCGGAGGCGTTGGGTGCCGCCTACACCGACGCGGCGGGCGCGGCTCACCCGCTGGTGATGGGGTCGTACGGCATCGGGCTGGACCGGCTGCTGGAGTGCGTGGCCGAACAGCACCGCGACCGCAACGGCCTCGCCCTGCCGGTGTCGGTGGCGCCCTACCAGGTGGCGCTGGTCGGCCTCGGCCGGGCCGAGGAGACCTGGCAGACCGCGGAACGGCTGTTCGCGGAGCTGGTCGACGCCGGCTTCGAGGTGCTGTACGACGACCGCCGCGAGCTGAGCGCCGGCGTCAAGCTGACCGACGCCGACCTGCGCGGCCTGCCGCTGCGGGTGGTGGTCGGCGAGCGCGCCCTGGCCGCCGGCGGTGTGGAGCTGTGCGGGCGCACCGACCCCGAACGCCGCATCGTGCCGCTGGAGCAGCTCGCCGCTACGCTCAAGCAAGAAATCGCGGCTCTGCACGAGGCTCTTGTCGCTCCCTGAACGCGACCGCTGGATTGGCTGGGACGAACCGACGCGGGAGCGCAATCTGCAACGGGTAGTCAACAACAGTCGGTTCCGGTGCTGCCGTGGGTGCGAGTGCAGAACTTTGCCAGCCGGCTGGCGGCCGATTGGCAGGCGCGGTTCGCCGTCGAGCCGACGCTGACGGTGGAGACGCTGAGTCGGTACACCGGGGCTGAGATCGGCAAGCGGCAGGTGGAAGAACTGGTGGGGCGCGCGGCGCAGGACTTTGACGCCTTCTACGCGCAGCGGCATCACCAGGCAGCTGCGGCCCAGGCAGCTTCGGAGCCGCCTGCGGCCACGGGTGCAGAGCCTGCGGCTGGCCTGCTGGTGATCACCAGCGACGCGAAGGGTGTGGTGATGCACCGGGAGGACCTGCGTCCGGCGACCCGCACGGCCAGCGTGTTGACCTCCACCGCAGGCGGGGTCTACATTGATGTCGGTCAATTGGCGGCCACACGTGGTTCTAGTTCCGTCTGAACTTTCGGGGGGCCTGAGTGACGCATAATGAGTTAGCACTCATGCGGCGCGGTGAGGTAGGGGGGGGGGGGGGGAATGGAAATTGTTCAAGAATTTCTGACTCCAGGAATCGTGATAGCTGTCAGTTTGTTTCTATGGAAGGAAATGAAGAGCATATTGCGAGATATCAAGGATTTGGCTGTTAAAGTGGCCAAAATAGAAGGACTGCTAGAATCTCGTCCATGGGAAAAGTCTCCAAGAGGTAAGAACACATGGGTGGAACCTTAGAGAATATCATGGTCCGGGTAATCGATAAAGATACTGGGGGCCTTACGAAAGAAGCAAGAGCTCATATTGATTTGTGGCTTGAGAGTTACGCGAACTTGTATGGATCAAGATGTCCATGGGGCCACGCAAATGCGGCGAGTGCCACAAACACGCACTTGGTATGCATGCCGTCCGTCAGTGGGATAGAAGGAGACAAGCCGACGTTTGATGCTTCGAGGTTCTCACTATTTGTAGTAGTTACCTGTACATTGTGCGGCCACTCAGAGCTATATAATGTAGCTCGTATTTTTTCGCAATACGTAGATGGACCTTAGAGCCAAGTCCCTTGAAACTAGTAGGCTAGGTGTATCCCGTTGTTTGTCAACCCACCCGCCGCCCTGGTCGCCCTGTTACGGTGTTCGCGGGGAGGCACGAAATAATAGAAACTATCGCTCCGTTCCAGATGGCACGAGCTTCTGTGCTCGTCGCAAGAGAGCCGCACCAAATTCAATTGCGCAGCACGACCGAAGAACAGATTCGGATCGGTAACCGGGATGCTTAACGGCGTCGCAGCACCACATATATCGTGATCGCGAGCATGCCGAAGACCAGCATGATTGGCACGGCGAATCCGAGGATCACACGTGTTCGCAGCGACAACGGCGCAGCCGGAGGAAAGCGGCTCTCGCCGTAGCGAAGCCGTCCCTGGTTGCACCAATTCGAGCACATGGCCCTAATGGTGGTTGTACACCGGCCGTTACCGCCCCCCTGCCCGGAACTCCGTAGAGCCTGCTATCATCCGCAGGTCACATGGACGTTCAACCATTCGTCGTCAACCTCCGGGACAGGGATCTGGACGATCTGCGGGAGCGGTTGCGCCGGACCCGCTGGCCGGACGAAATCGAGGACGCGGGCTGGGACTACGGCTCCAACCTGGGCTACGTCCGCGAGCTGTGCGCGTACTGGGCCGAACGGTTCGACTGGCGCGCTCAGGAGGAGCGCATCAACCGCTTTCCGCAGTTCCGCACGGAGATGGAAGGACTCGGCATCCACTTCGTGCACGTGCGGGGCACGGGGCCGGCGCCGCGGCCGCTGCTGATCACCCACGGCTGGCCGAGCACGTTCGTGGAGCTGCTCCCGATCGTCCCGCTGCTGGCCGACCCCGGCAGCCACGGCGGCGATCCGGCGGACGCGTTCGACGTGGTGGTGCCGTCGATGCCGGGGTACGGCTTCTCCGACCGCCCGGCGCGGCGCGGCATGAGCCCGGTCCGGGTCGCCGGCCTGTGGCACGCGCTGATGACCGGGGCGCTGGGCTACGATCGCTTCTTTGCCCAGGGCGGCGATTGGGGCGCGCAGATCACCGCGGCGCTCGGGTTGGGGTACCCCGACCGGGTGCGCGCCATCCACCTGACCATGGCGGCCGGGACCGCGCCGGTGCCGCCGCGGTCGGAGCTGTCCGCCGCCGAGCGGGAGTTTCTGCGCCACCGCGACTGGTGGCAGCGCGCCGAGGGCGCCTACGGCCACCAGCACGGCACCAAGCCCCAGACCCTGGCCTACGGGCTGAACGATTCCCCGGCCGGACTGGCGGCCTGGATCATCGAGAAGTGGCGCACCTGGAGCGACTGCGGCGGCGACCTCGAGTCGCGGTTCAGCAAGGACGAGCTGCTGACCCACCTCACGATCTACTGGGCGACCCGGACGATCGGCTCCTCGATCCGGCTCTACTACGAGAGCGGGCGGGAGCCGCTGCGGCTGACGCCGGAGGCCGGGGTTACCGTGCCGACCGCGTTCGCGTCGTTCCCGGTGGAGATCAGCTATCCGCCGCGGGAGTGGCTGGAACGCACCTTCAACCTGATCCGGTACACCCGGATGCCGCGCGGCGGCCACTTCGCCGCCACCGAGGAGCCGGAGCTGCTCGCCCACGACGTGCGGGAGGCGTTCCGCGGGCTGCAGTAGCGGAATCCAGGTTCCGCATCGCGCCGCCCCGCGCCGCGAGACTGCCGCGCCGCGCCCACGTCGCGCCCATGCCGCGCCGCCTGATTGAAGTCCTGCTGGTCGCGTTCAAGCTGGGCCTGACGTCGTTCGGCGGGCCGGTGGCGCACCTCGGCTACTTCCGGGACGAGTACGTGACCCGCCGCCGCTGGCTCGACGACGGTGCCTACGCCGACTTGGTGGCGCTGTGCCAGCTCCTGCCCGGCCCCGCCAGCAGCCAGGTGGGGATCGCGGTGGGCATGACCCGCGCCGGCGTCGGCGGCGGGCTGGCGGCCTGGCTCGGGTTCACGCTGCCGTCGGCGGCGGCGATGATCCTGCTCGGCTACGGGGTGACCGCGTTCGACCCGCTGCTGGCCGCGGGCTGGCTGCGCGGGCTCAAGGTGGTGGCGGCGGCGGTGGTGGCGTACGCGGTGCTGGGCATGGCCCGCAACCTGACCCCGGACCGGCCGCGCGCCACACTCGCCCTGCTGGCCGCGGTGGGGCTGCTGGTGTGGCGCACGCCGCTGGCGCAGATGGCGGCGATCGTCCTCGCCGGCGGGATCGGCTGGGTGCTGCTGAAGGGGGAGCCGGCGGCGGCCGCCGCCGCTCAAGCCGCTCCCACCGTGCCTCCCGCGTCTGTCGGTAAGCGGCCGGACGTACGCGGCGCCGGGCTCGCGCTCGGGTGCCTGGCGCTGTTCCTGGTCCTGCTGGCCGGCCTGCCGGTGGTGCGCCGGCTCGCGGCCGGCGACTGGGTGGCCGTGGTGGACGCGTTCTACCGGTCGGGGGCGCTGGTGTTCGGCGGCGGCCACGTGGTGCTGCCCCTGCTGCAGGCGGAGGTGGTGCCGGCCGGCTGGGTCACCCGCGACCGGTTCATCGCCGGCTACGGCCTGGCGCAGGCGCTTCCCGGACCGCTGTTCACCTTCTCGGCCTACCTGGGAACGGTGATGGAGGGACCGCCGGACGGCTGGCGCGGCGGCCTGCTGGCGCTGGGCGCCATCTATCTGCCCTCGTTCCTGCTGGTGACCGGAGTGCTGCCATTCTGGAACCGGCTGCGCGCGCTGGTCCGATTCCGAGCCGCCGTCGCCGGCATCAACGCCGCGGTAGTGGGCCTGCTGCTGGCCGCGCTGTACGACCCGGTGTGGACCTCCGCGATCCACACGCCGGATGACGCCGCCCTGGGCCTAGCCGCGTTCGGCCTGCTGGCCTGGTGGAAGTTCCCACCCTGGCTGGTGGTGCTGATCGGCGCGGCGGCAGGGGCCGCGCTCACAGCGCGGTAGGGTACCATCACTACACGAGGAACCTCCTTGTTGAAGGTTCCCTAGTGGAGTAGTCTCGACGTATGAGATCAAAGAGTCGTATGCAGCGTGCGGAGGTTAAACGTGAAGCGGACGAAAACGGATGAGTCCACGCTTGTACCTTTGTCCATTCTGCTGACTGATCAAGTCACAGATGGGAAAGGAATCGCTCGATTGCGAGCTGAACTTCAACGCGTTGGAATTACGGTTTCTGGCGTCGGTAGATCGACTATCTCGGCACGCGTTGCACTACGCCAGTTTGAACAATTGTTCAGAATCGTTCCGGAAACTACTCCGTCTCGGCCGCCGAGTGCTGAAGACATGGGGATTTCTGGCGGCTTCACATGCGATTGCGAATTTAAGCTTCCCGACAGATTCGCTCCCTATGTGAAACAGATCAGCGTCGAGCCACCTTACCTTCGTCTAAACGAAACATACGGCAGAGAACTAATAGACACGGAGGACAACCTGTTGCCATGATCATACTTCGCGATGGACAAGCATCGATCACACCTTCAGAGGATGTAAGTGTTGCAATTACGTTTCCGACATCTCGGGGTGGCCCTGGCCTCGTAACTGCAAGGCGCCTTGGCCGGAAACATACCCTTCGCGGAAAGCGTCCCACTGGCCCCGTGGGAGAATAACCCGACGTTAAACGAGGTCATTGATGGCGCATATATTCAATGGCCACATATCTACATGAACCACCGTTTTTCACCTGCGGTGCCGTCGCCACTAACACCGCAACTCACCTCTTCCTACTTCCATATCGGCATCTCTGAGGTGTCCTTGCTACTGAACGCTGATCGTGCGCACAGAGAATGACTGACCGGGAAAGGAGTACGCGTGGCAATGATCGACAGCGGCTTCGCACACGACCACGCGTATTTCCAGGAAAGAGGTTACGACACGCGTACGGTCATAGCTGCGACTGCTACCGACATACACATGGATGGAAACGGCCACGGCACGGGGGAATCTGCGAATCTTCTTGCACTTGCGCCGGACGTTGAGTTTGTCGGCATCAAACTCAGCAACGAAAATGATCCAGCACGAGGTGCAACCCTCTTGGAGGGGTTTCAGGAAGCGTTGCAACACAACCCACGGGTTGTCTCCATCAGTCTTGGAGGTGACCTAAGGGACCGCACAAGCGGCTTGCCGAAGACGCAGTTGCCGAATTGGGCTGTAGCTCTGGAGGCCGAAATACAAGGAGCAGAAGCTAGCGGCATTACCGTCGTGTGTGCGGCCGGGAACGGGCACATCGCATTTCCAGGAATGATGCCAGAGGTCATATCTGCGGGCGGTGTGTTTGTGGACCCTGCGGGCCGAATGGAAGCATCTGACTACGCGAGCGCATTTCTTAGTCAAATCTACGCTGGTCGTCAGATTCCCGACTGTAGTGGTCTTGTTGGACGAGCCAGCAATAGCGCTTCATACGTTCTCCTTCCAATTCCCGCGAGATGCGAGATCGACTCCGCGCGGGCGATAGTTGACGGTACGCAACCCAACGACGGATGGGGGGTGTTCAGCGGAACCTCGGCGGCCGCGCCTCAACTTGCTGGCGCGTGTGCGTTACTACTACAGAGGAATCCGGGACTCAAACCCGATGAAATCCGTGAAGTTCTCACCAATAGCGCGAGAAAAGTGATCTTTGGACACGCCCATCCTGGCAGCAACCCTGGAAAGGCTCCTCTGCGAGGGGAGGATGCGACTGGCGGACTGGTCGACGTGCACGCTGCGCTGAAGTTGGTCTAGCGCGCTACTGCTGGCGCTGTAGTGGAATGCCGGCCGCCGGGCGCATCCGGGCGGCGCGGCATCAGCCCGCTCCGGGTCACCGGCCTGTGGCACACGCTGATGACCGAGGCGCGGGGCTTCAAGCTGGGGCTGACGTCGTTCGGCGGGCCGGTGGCGCACCTCGGCTACTTCCGGGACGAGTACGTGACCCGCCGCCGCTGGCTCGACGACGGTGCCTACGCCGACTTGGTGGCGCTGTGCCAGCTCCTGCCCGGCCCCGCCAGCAGCCAGGTAGGGATCGCGGTGGGCATGACCCGCGCCGGCGTCGGCGGCGGGCTGGCGGCCTGGCTCGGGTTCACGCTGCCGTCGGCGGCGGCGATGATCCTGTTCGGCTACGGGGTGACCGCGTTCGACCCGCTGCTGGCCGAGGGCTGGCTGCGGGGGCTCAAGGTGGTGGCGGCGGCGGTGGTGGCGTACGCGGTGCTGGGCATGGCCCGCAACCTGACCCCGGACCGGCCGCGCGCCACACTCGCCCTGCTGGCCGCGGTGGGGCTGCTGCTGTGGCGCACGCCGCTGGCGCAGATGGCGGCGATCGTCCTCGCCGGCGGGATCGGCTGGGTGCTGCTGAAGGGGGAGCCGGCGGCGGCCTCCGCCGCTCAAGCCTCCGACTCCCGCGTCTGCCGGCAGGCGGCCGGACGTACGCGGCGCCGGGCTCGCGCTCGGTTGCCTGGCGCTGTTCCTGCTCCTGCTGGCCGGCCTGCCGGTGGTCCGCCGGCTCGCGGCCGGCGACTGGGTGGCCGTGGTGGACGCGTTCTACCGGTCGGGGGCGCTGGTGTTCGGCGGCGGCCACGTGGTGCTGCCCCTGCTGCAGGCGGAGGTGGTGCCGGCCGGCTGGGTCACCCGCGACCGGTTCATCGCCGGCTACGGTCTGGCGCAGGCGCTCCCGGGACCGCTGTTCACGTTCTCGGCCTACCTGGGGACGGTGATGGAGGGGCCGGCGGGCGGCTGGCGCGGCGGCCTGCTGGCGCTGGGCGCGATCTACCTGCCCTCGTTCCTGCTGGTGATCGGGATCCTCCCGTTCTGGAACCGGCTGCGCGCGCTGGTCCGCTTCCGGGCGGCCGTGGCCGGCATCAACGCCGCGGTGGTCGGCCTGCTGCTGGCCGCGCTGTACGACCCCGTGTGGACCACCGCCATTCGCACGCCGGCCGACGCCGCCCTGGGCCTCGCCGCGTTCGGCCTGCTGGCCTCGTGGAAGTTCCCGCCCTGGCTGGTAGTGCTGATCGGCGCCGCCGCCGGGGCCGCCCTCACGGCGCTGTAGGCGCGCCAGCGGCACGCGCCGGATCGGCCGGCGGCAGTTTCATCCTTCCGGACCTCCTGGACCTCTTGGCGTACGGTTGACGGTCGCGCGATATAATGGTATGGTACGTTGATGAAGCGCGGAAACAATCCGCGATGGGAGGAGATCGATGAGGATCGTTTCGTTAGTGGGAGCCGCGACGGTCGCGGCGGTGATGATGCTGGTTGGCTGTGGGAATGGCCCGGGCGGGATGGACAAGGACGAGATGGAGCCGGACGAAATGCCTGCGGCGCCGATCGTTCAGGTGTTCACGGGTAGCTTGATGCCTGACCCCGATCCTATGAACCCGTTGATGGGGACTATTGCCGTGACCATTGCCGGCATCACGCACGACGGTGAGGAATTGGGAGCAGAGGCGCGGGCCGGAGCACTGGCGCTACTTGGTGGTGATACGCACGACTTCACTTACACACTTTCGACGGATATGACCATGATCACGGTGGCGGGCGTTTTGCTGGAGACGCTGATGGTGCCCGAAGGAATGGTGACGGCAGCCAGATCAGCTGAGATGGACCCGACCGCGCCGTTGAACGGAATGTGGACGGCCCCGGTAGAGGCTACTGAGACCATGACGGCCCGTACCTTGACGCTGGTGATAATGGCACTCGAGTTCACGTTGACGGTGGACGCGACGCCGGCCTCCAGCTAGCGAGTCGAGCTTCCGGCGCGGGCGGCGTCAGAAGTGCAGCGTGGTGCGTACGAACACGTTGTCCTTGGCGTCGTCCCGCCGGAGCAGGCCGGTCTCGTTGCTGTCGGGGGGGTCGTCGAGCAGCCACCAGAGGTTGGCGCCGGCGGCCACCGACAGCGTGTCGCTGACGGCGTAGCTGATGCGCGGGGCGAGGTGGACCGCCTGTTCGGTGATCCCCCAGACGCCGAGCGCTTCGACCCCGAGGCGCTCGCGCAGGAAGGTGGTGTGCAGCCGGCCCACGAGATACCAGGTGTGCGGCCGGTCCTGTAGCAGGTGCCGGTCGGCCAGCGTGCCGACGTAGGCTTCGAGAAAGGGGCTGTAGTCCGACTGCCACGCCGACGTGTCGTGCAGCACCTGCCGGTGGAACACACCCGCCAGCAGGTTGATCGTCTGCGAGCCGATGGCGAACGCGCGGTCCGCCTGGACGACCGTGAGCAGTTCGGGATTCTTGATGTCGATGCGGGAGCCGGACAGGTTGTCGGCGCTGAACTTGAAGCCGGCGTCGGCGGACACCACCCAGCCGCCCCAGGCGAGGCTGGCGCCGAGTCCGAAGTTGTGCGCGCGGCCGGTAGGCCGGGGTCACGACGCCGCTGATGTCGTGGCGCTTCCCGCCCTCGGAGCGCCGTTCCTCCAGGCCGCTCAGGTCGAAGTCGAGAAGCTGGTCGCGGAAGTACGAGTAGCTCAGTTGGAGGTCGGCGGCGAACGTGGTGTAGGAGAGCGCCGCGTGCACCGAGTGCGCCCACTCCGAGAACGGCGTCACCGCCGGATTGAGGAACCGGACATCTACGTCGAACGTCTTGCCAAGGATCGAGAACTGCACGTCGATTTCCAGTTCTTCGATCGCCACCAGGTCGGGCGCCAGGAACGGCACGTACACCAGCTCGAGGCTCAACGTGTCGTTCGGATAAGCGGTCACGTGCACCAGCGGATCGGCGCGCGCACCGTCGAGCACGTCGTCCAGGGCGAGCAGGTCGGTGTTGCCGTGGTTGACCACGTCGAGCGGGCTCAGCAGGTCCACCTTGCCCCACCGTACGAACTTCTTGCCGAGGTCGAGATCGAAGGCGTCGAACCGGAACGCGGCGTACGCCTGCCGGACGAAGTTGTCGAGATCCGTCAGCGTCACCCCGCCGGGCGCCCACTCGAACCCGTCGACGCCATGCTGGACGAATCCCACCAGCTCCACGAACGCCGCCTGGTCGCCGGTAGCGCCGGCGGCTTCGAGCTGCGTCACCGCAGTGAGCCGTACCCGCTGGTTGGTGTAGAACCAGTCCGGCGCCACCAGCCCGTAGTGGTCGAGCTGCACGAATCCGGTCGCGTCGAAGTCGACGCCGTCGTCGGCCCCGGCGGCGGCCAGCACCGCCACCGCCAACGCCACCGTCGCGGCGATCCGTTTTGCTCGGAGCACCTTCGACCTACCTCTGCCGCAGGTAGCGCTGGGTGAAGGTGCGGTCGGGGATCTCGTCCGAGAACGACAGCCCGTCGAACACGATCTCCGACACGTGCCCGGTCTGGACGTTGCGCATGCGCACCTGCGACGGGAACGCAAAGCCGTCGGCCTCGTGCACCGCGTGCACCGTCATCTCCTTCAGCTTGTCGCCCGCCAGGTCGTAGAACACCACCCGTTCCCGCATGAAGTTGTCCTTGCGGATGAAGTGCTCCTCGCGCGAGTAGCCGAACTCGCGCTGCAGCTCGGAGGTGCGCCCGCGCACTTCAACTACGTACAAGTCGGCGCTGTCCCGGGTCTCGGGAAGCAGCGCGTGGACGTACTCCGCCTCGTCGCGGCTCACCAGATCGCGGAACGTGAAGTCGCTGCCCATGAAGTGGCCGCCGCCGGCCGCGCCCAGATCGACCCGTTTGACGCGGTCCAGCGCCGGCAGGTAGATCCACATCGCGTCCGCCCCCTGCTCCAGGTTGGAGTGCACCAGCAGCGCCGTGTCGCGTACGTTGGGGGGATGGGTGAACACGAACAGCCGATCTTCGCGCCCGGCCGCGCGCTCTTTCTGGTAGGCGACGGCCTCGATCACGCGCCGGTCGCCGCCGGGAGCGGTGAGGGTCATGGTCAAGGCGCCGCTCAGATTGGCGGGCTGGATGAGGGCATCGGCGCGGGCGACGATCCGCTCCACGTCCGGGTCCCGGGTCTGGGCCGAGGCCGGTGGCGCCAGCACCCAAACGGCCATCGTGAACAGCGCCACGACGAGCATGCTGCCTCGAGTCACGCGCTCCGACGGCGCCGATGAACAGGCTCGGCGCCGGACGCCCGAGATGGCGCCGCCGATCCAGCATGCCAACGTAGCCTGATGGACCTGTGGCGTTGCCGGTTCCCGTTGTCCATTGTGGTCGGCCATCACGTACGATCCTCCTCCGCAGTGTAGCAGCCCCGGCGAGCATTCGGCAACTGCCGGCGCCGGTCGGGCCGGTCGGGCTGATCGCGCGCCAGCTCCCAGGCGGCGATGAACAGGCTCAGCACCAGGGCGCCCGCGATCGCGGTGGCGATCATCACGCCGAAGTGGACGGCGCCGGCGAACGACGAGACCGCCAAGCTGAGGAACGCCGCCACCGAGGTCAGGAAGCTCATGCACGTCGGCACCCCGCAGCCGCGCACCACGGCGTGCGCCCGCCGGATCAGGGACGCGGCGGGTGCGTGCCGCAGGGCGTTGATCACGTGGATCGTATAATCCACGGTCAGTCCCACGGTGATGGCGAGGGCGATCACGGTGTAGTCGTCGATGCGCACGCCGAACCGCGGCGCGAGTGCGGTAACGGCCAGCAGGACCACGCCCGCCGGAACCAGGCTGAGCACGGCCAGCCGGAGGCTTCGGAACGCCGCGAGCACGGTGCCGAAGATCAGCAGCCCGCCGGCGACCACCGCCCGCAGCCAGTTGCGCCGCAGCCGTTCAGCGTGCTCCAACAGCTCCTGCGCCGGTCCGGTGAGCCGAATCCGCCAGCCGGCCGGCACCTCGTCCCGCAGAGTGTCCACGACGCGCTGCAGGCTGAGCAGTGTCGCATGATCATCGTAGCGGAGGATGCCGTGCAGGCGCACCACGCCGAGCCGATCGTCGACCAGCGCCGCGTAGGCCGCGGGACTGGCCGAGGCGGAGAAGAACAGCAGGTACTGGGCGATGATGCGTTCGAACAGGTCCGGATCCCGCGTCTCCGGCAGGCCCCGCACCGTCGCGTCCCCGGTAGTGCCGCCGGTATTGAAGTACCGGTGAATACGCTCCACCACGGACAGCAACGACTGCTGATGGCCCACCGCGGGCACCGTGGCGAGCAGCCGATGGACGGCGCCGAGCTGCTCCAGCGGCCCGCGCCGCACGAAGGCGTTCGGCTCGCCGGCGTCGAGCTCCAGTGCGAACGGCACCGTGCCCGCGAACTCGCGGTTGAAAATCCGTTCCGCCTGCACGATCGTCGACTCGGCGGGAAGCTGATACAGGGGATAGGGCTCCGGTTGCAGCCGGCCCAGGTGCAGCGCGGCAACCGCCGCCAGTAGCAGGAGGAGGATCGCGGCTGCCGTGCGGTGGCGCGCCAGCGCCAGCAGGACGGCGACCAGCAGGCGGCGCAGGCGGCGGGTCACGTGGCGCGCACCGGCGCGTCCCCTGCGCGTCCGCAGGCGGCCGGCCAGGGGCAGCCACCAGAGCGCCAGCACCAGCGCCGCCAGCGCGCCGGCGCCGCCGGTCACGGCCACGAACAGATGCGCGGTGCTGCCCAGCCCCAGCAGGCTGAGAAACCCGATGCCGGTGGTGGCCGCGGTCAGCGCCAGCGGCACCGCCAGGTAGGCGCGGGCGGCGCGCGCAGAACCGTCGCCACGCCATCCCAGGTGATAGCCGGCGTGCAGCGCGTAGTCGCTGAGCAGCCCGCCGGCGAGCACCGGCGCCAGGATCAGCAGCGGCGTGTCCGGTCCCGCCAGCAGCACGAACAGGGCGACCCCGGCCGCGGCCGCGCAGGCGGTGGCGGCGAGCGCCACCAGCGCGCCGCGCGCGGTGCCGAAGGTGAGCAGAAAGACGGCGACGACGCCGGCGACGACCAGCGGCAGCAGGGCGCGCAGGTCGCGCACCATCAGGCTGCCGGTGACGGCGGCGATCGGGCGCACGCCGGTGAAGTGGACGGCAGCGCCGCTCTCTTCCGCCAGGGTGCGCTGCAGCCGAACCAGCCGTTCCACCAGCGTCGTGGGAGCGATTCTCGATCCCAGCTCCAGGTAGAAGGCCGCGGCTCGGAAGTCGGCACTCCAGTAGGGATGGATCTCCGGAAAGTGCGGGTAGGCGCGGCGCAGCTCCTGGGCGGTCGCGGCGTCGTAGTCCTCCAGCAACGCCGGCGGGATGAACGGGCGTACGACGATGTCGTGCTCCGACGCCCGGACCACGGTGGCCCGCAGCGGGGAGGAGTAGCCGCGCAGCCCCTCCATCGAGCGGAAGAATGCGTCTACGCGGGCAATGACGCGCAGATTCGCCTCGTCCAGCCCGTCGCCGGCGCGGGCGGAGAGATCGACGGCGACGGCGACCACGTTGTCGCCCTGCGCCGGCAGGCGCGCCAGGTCCGCCGGCGCGTCCGCCGGCCCCGCGCCGGCCGCCGGCCGCCAGAGAATCGCCGCCAGCACCAGCACGGCAGCGCCGGCAGGGACCGCCACCAGCGCCCAGCGGCGCGCCGTCATACCGGTCACCCGCCGGCGTCACGTACGGGGAAGTCGTAGTCGTACATGGAAATCTCCCGCACCGTCGCGGCCGAGAGCGCCGCGATCGCGATTGGGTGCGGCAGCCAGTATACCCCGGCCACCCGGCCGGCGATAACCCGACGGTCACCGCGTTTAGCCGCGCCGGTAGTGGGTCAGTTTGAAACGGCCCCGCGCCAAGGGGGGCCGGCTTGCCGCGGCTCGCTTGGCAGCCGTCATCCGCCGGAAACGGTAATCATCAACCGGCAGTGGTCGCTCGGTCCCCATTCTTCAATTCCGTTCATCGCCCGTACCGACACCTGACGATCAAAACCACGGGACGCAAACGCATAGTCCAACTGGTTGGCTGCTGTCTTGGGTCCGGCACCCTTTGCCATTTTGTAGTAGATCGTTGGCACGTTCCTGGTCTCGGCCGGCACGTCCTTGGGGATGATTCCCGGCTCCGGCGGTCTGCCATTTGGCTGTTGCGGCCCCATGAACTCCATGCCGAGTGCCTGCATCCGCTCCCATACGGTACGCTCCCACACTGGAACCGACAGCTTCTCGCCAACGGCCCCGTAGAACATATTCAGATCGCCGGCCGCCAGGATGCGATGGGTCGCCGGGTCGGTATGGCCGATGAACACTGCCAGGTCGGAAATAATCCTATGGGACGAGTTGGTGGATATGATCCAGTCTCCCGGGGCGCTCGGATGCGACTTCAGCCAGCGGGCGTACATCGAGACTGCAATGAACGCTCCGTCCGGCTCGCCAACCGGCGTCACCTTTGCGGCCGCGATGGTGCCTATGTCACTGACGCCCATCGCGTCCTTTGGCAAACCATGGAGCAGCGGCATCAGCCGGTATGGCTCGACCGTGACGGCATCGGAGAGCTTCACGACCACTGGCAAACGATCAAACCCCAGCGGATGCCAGAACATCCTATCGTCAAGTTCGAGTGATCCTGTCAGGTCCCCCGGCGGCTGCCCGGCCTCCTGCAGGAGCGCAACGTCGGCGTCGCCCTCCTTTGCCATCTTGACAAGCCACCGCCAGGGCTCCACGCGTCTGTCTACGTTCCAACATACTATCTTCATCACGGCGCCGCCTGCTTTACCTGCTTTATCGACCGCTCGAAGCCGCCACCGTACGACGGGCTTGCACCGCCTGTAAAGGCGAATTGTGAATTATACGGCACAAGTACATTTTCTGGGCGGATCGCCATCGGTGAACATGGCGCTACTGGCGCCGTGCCGAGTCCGGCGGTCCGCGCCCGGCTGCCTCGATGCCGGTGTTCCGGCCAGCCCGGACCGGCCGATGAGTCGCCCCTGCCGGGTTGTTTCCCCGGCCGTGGCGTAGGAACGGCCGCCCCGCCGGCCTGCCGCCGAGGGTGAGGGTATGGGGGTCACCGCGGGAGGATGAAGACGGCGGCACCGAGCGGACTGCGCGGGGAATTGAAGGCGTGCCTGTGCAACGTGTTCGGCACGGTGGTGGATTGGCGTTCCGGCATTGTCGCGCAATGCGAACGGTTTGCGCGGGCCACGGGGTTGGACGCTGACTGGCTGGTGCGCTACGAGCAAAAATGGATCGACAACCTGCTGGACGGCGCGAACCGGTTCGGCGCGGCCGCCGTGAGCGAGATGCTGGCCGAAGTGGGCGTGGCCGCCGGCAGCCGCGTGGTCGGCTTCATGCGCCGCGCGGGCTTAACCGGTCAAACTCTTGGGAATTACATACCGTCTTACCCAGGGGCGCCCGGTTTGTCGCGCTGTTCAGGTGACGAATTGTCCGGGGGAATTGGCACACCTGCTTGCTGCAGCCTTTCCCGCTCTTGCTGGATGCCCTGCTGGATGCCCTGCTGAATCCCCTGCTGGATGCCTTCTGCTTTCGCTTGTTTGCTTGCGCGTTCAGTAGCGCGTGCAATAGCACGTTCAAAGATGATTTTGGTCGTTCCCATTACCAGACCCTCTATCATTACCACCAAACCAAGAGCCGCCGCACAAAGCACGGCTATTCGTTCGGATACGGTAAAAACGGCAGTCCAAAACTTACCCGATGCCGTTAACGCTGCGTCGATACTCGCTATTAAGACCAGTGGAGCGCAGACGAGGAAGTAATATGGCAGTCGCTTGGCCGAGACGCTCCATAGCGGTTCCCTGTCGTTATGTTCCCCCATCGGATGGCGGTGCTCTCTTCATTTACGTCAACCCTCCGTCGCATGATCCCACTATTAACTGGTTAGCTGGTTGGCACCTGTACGTCTGGCTTGCCGGACAGCATCCCTTCGATGCGCGCCACCCGCTGGCCCAGACCCTGGAGATCGCCGTCCAGCCTGTCCATCCGGCCGTCCAGCTTGTCCATCCGGCCGTCCATATCGGTCCTGAGGTCGTTGACCGCGGTCACCAAGTCGCCGCGGCCCGCACGCTTCCTTGTCCATAGGAACGTGCCTGCCCCGACCAATCCCGAGAATCAGAGCTGCGTCCGCCGTGCCCGCCAGCCACTCCATGCGCTTCAGTATAGGTTCACACCAAAGTGACTGTCAATCGGACCGCCCGACCTCAGCGGCCTTAGCGCAGCCGAGGTGCCCCGTTTCTGGCATTTCCTGCCGCCGTGGCCCGACGCCGTACCGGGGCTGTATCGACTCAAGAGCAGCTTCGTCGTGGCGGCGCTGTCGAACGGCAACGTCGCGCTGATGACCGACGTGGCCAGGCACGCGGGGCTGCCGTGGGACTGCATTCTGGGCGCGGAGCTGGCGCGTCACTACAAGCCCGACCCGGAGTGTTACCTCACCGCGGACAAGCGCTGACGGTGGCCGCCCACCCGGACGACCTGCGGGCCGCGGGCCGGGGTGGGCCTGCGGACGGCGTACATGCCGCGGCCGGCGGAGCATGGCGGCGCCCGCGATCCGCCGGCCGCCGCGGGTTCCTGGGACTTGGCGGCGGCCGATTTCGTCGATCTCGCCGCGCAACTGGGAACCTGACCGGGGGAGGGGGCGTGCGTCGGGGCGGCGGAGGCAGGTAGGGCAGACAAGGGCAGATCAAGCAGAAAGGACAGGCGAGGACGATGGTGCGCTACGAGCAACAATGGATCGACAACCTGCTGGACGGCGCGAACCGGTTCGGCGCGGCCGACGTGAGCGAGATGCCGGCCGAAGTGGGCGTGGCCGCCGGCAGCCGCGTGGTCGACTTCATGCGTCGCGCGGGCTTAACCGGTCAAACTCTTGGGAATTACATACCGTCTTACCCAGGGGCGCCCGGTTTGTCGCGCTGTTCAGGTGACGAATTGTCCGGGGGAATTGGCACACCTGCTTGCTGCAGCCTTTCCCGCTCTTGCTGAATCCCCTGCTGAATCCCCTGCTGGATGCCTTCTGCTTTCGCTTGTTTGCTTGCGCGTTCAGTAGCGCGTGCAATAGCACGTTCAAAGATGATTTTGGTCGTTCCCATTACCAGACCCTCTATCATTACCACCAAACCAAGAGCCGCCGCACAAAGCACGGCTATTCGTTCGGATACGGTAAAAACGGCAGTCCAAAACTTACCCGATGCCGTTAACGCTGCGTCGATACTCGCTATTAAGACCAGTGGAGCGCAGACGAGGAAGTAATATGGCAGTCGCTTGGCCGAGACGCTCCATAGCGGTTCCCTGTCGTTATGTTCCCCCATCGGATGGCGGTGCTCTCTTCATTTACGTCAACCCTCCGTCGCATGATCCCACTATTAACTGGTTAGCTGGTTGGCACCTGTACGTCTGGCTTGCCGGACAGCATCCCTTCGATGCGCGCCACCCGCTGGCCCAGACCCTGGAGATCGCCGTCCAGCCTGTCCATCCGGCCGTCCAGCTTGTCCATCCGGCCGTCCAGCCTGTCCATCCGGCCGTTCATATCGGTCCTGAGGTCGTTGACCGCGGTCACCAAGTCGCCGCGGCCCGCACGCTTCCTTGTCCATAGGAACGTGCCTGCCCCGACCAATCCCCCGAGAATCAGAGCCACGTCCGCTGTGCTCGCCAGCCACTCCATGCACTTCAGTATAGGTTCACACCAATGTGACTGTCAATCGGACCGCCCGACCTACCCCGACCTACGCGACTACCCCGGCCTACCAGATCGTCTAAGACGTTGGGCCTCCAGCGACTCGTGCCGTGTAGGCGCGTATCGCCCGTGCGTCGAGTATAGTGGGAGGATGAAGACGGCGGCACCGAGCGGACTGCGCGGGGAATTGAAGGCGTGCCTGTGCGACGTGTTCGGCACGGTGGTGGATTGGCGTTCCGGCATTGTCGCGCAATGCGAACGGTTCGCGCGGGCGAAGGGGCTGGACGCTGACTGGGCTGCGTTCACCGACGCCTGGCGCGGCAGGTACTGGCCGTTCATGGACCAGGTACGCAGCGGCAAGCTGCCGTGGACCAACCTCGACGGGCTGCACCGGCAGTCGCTGGAGGAGGTGCTCGCGGAGTTCCGGATCAGTGACCTGAGCGAAGCCGAGAAAGCCCAAGTGACCCGGTTTTGGCACTTCCTGCCGCCGTGGCCCGACGCCGTGCCGGGGCTGTATCGACTCAAGAGCAGGTTCATCGTCGCGGCGCTGTCGAACGGCAACGTGGCGCTGATCACCGACCTGGCCAAGCACGCGGGGCTGCCGTGGGATTGCATCCTGGGCGCGGAGCTGGCCCGCCACTACAAGCCCGACCCGGAGTGTTACCTCACCGCGGTCGAGTTGCTCGGTCTCGAACCCGGACAGGCGCTGATGGTGGCCGCCCACCCGGACGACCTGCGGGCCGCGGCCGCGGTGGGCCTGCGCACGGCGTTCATCCCGCGGCCGGCGGAGCATGGCGGCACCGGCGCACCACCACCGCCCGAGGGTGCCTGGGACCTGGAGGCGGCGGATTTCGTCGACCTCGCTGCCCGGCTGGGAAGCTGAACGGGAGCCACGGACCGGGCGCAGGCGGCAGGCCGGGCAGACAGCATGCCGTGCACGCCGGGCAAGGGACGCAGGCCTGAAAGGAGCAGACGATGGAGCGGTATGCGCAACAGTGGATCGACAACCTGCTGGACGGAGCGAGCCGGTTCGGCGGGGCCGACGTGCGGGCGATGCTGACCGGGGCAGGGGTGGCCGCGGGCAGCCGGGTGGTCGACTACGGCTGCGGCCCCGGCTACTTCACGCTGATCGCGGCGGAACTGGTCGGCGCCGCCGGGAAGGTGTACGCCGTGGACCTGGAGCCGCGCATGGTGGACCTGGTGCGCCGGCGCTCCGCCGCCGCCGGCTTCGGCAACTGCGAGGCGGTCCTCAGCGACGGCAGCCGCGCCCCGGTGGCGGACGGCGCGGCCGACGTGGTGCTGTGCGTTCAGATCATGCACTACGCCGAGACCCGGGCCGGCCGGGTGGCGGTGGCGCGCGACGTCCACCGGCTGCTCAAGCCGGGCGGCAGGGCGCTGATCATTCAGTGGCAGCCCAAGCACGGCGCCACCGGCATCACCTACGCGAACCTGGCCTCGGTCGTGCGCAGTGCCGGTCTGGCTCCCGAAGACCCGCGCCATCTGACTGACGAGATCTACCTGACGGTGGCCCACAAGCCGGCGCGCTCGGCGTAGCGGTAGCCTCGGCGGAAGCTGGTCGACTTCTCCTGAAGGCCTGCCGTGCGTTTGCGTTACGGACCGGTCTGGCAAACACTGTCACGGGGGCGCTACAGCGTCGCGTCGTCGCCGCGCGCATGGGCCAGCTCGCGCGCGCTGGGATTGACCGACGGCCGAAACGGCACTTCGCACACCCGCGCCCGGTCCGGCTGCCCCGGCGTGCCGGCGTACTCGTCGGGCAGCCACACCGTAAGCTCGGTGCCGATGGCGGACAGCCGCACCGGCACGTAACCGAGGGCGATGTTGCAGCCCAGCTCGGGGGCGTGCCACGGCGACGTCAAATAACCGAGCGGGTCACCCCCGCCGCGTCCGATACCAGCCAGAAGTCGGGCGCGTAATCGTCGATCGGCTTGCCGCCCAGAGTCATCCCCACCAGCACCATCGAGAACGGCGGCCGCCCGGCGGCGATCTCGGCCCGCATGCGCTCGAGCGCTGCCTTGCCGATGTAGTCGCCCTGCTTCCTGCGCGGAACCTGGTACCCCAGGTTGCACTGGAACGGCACGGTTTCCTGGTCCAGGTCCTGGCCCCAGGACAGGATGCCGGCCTGGATGCGGCGCTGATGTCCGGGGGCGATCACCGCGAGCTGGTGCGCCTTGCCCGCCTCCAGCACCGCGTGCCACAGCTTCTCGGCGTGCGGGGTGGCGTCGCGCAGGTAGATCTCGTAGCCCTTCTCGCCGGAGAAGCCGGATTGCGACACGACTACCGAGCAGCCCGCGATCTCCGCTTCCAACAGACCGTAGTAGGGGATGCCCCGGACTTGGTCGCCCACCAGGTCCGTCATCAGCGCCAGTGACTTGGGCCCCTGGATCTGGACCGGGCAGACGTCGATCTCGTCGATCCGGACGTCCATGCGCAGCCCGACGTTGACGCCCTGGAGCCAGAACAGAATGTCGGAGTCCGCGAGCGAGAACCAGAATTCGTCCGTGGACAGCCGCAACAGCACCGGGTCGTTGAGGATGCCGCCGCGTTCGTTGCAGAGGATGACGTACTTGGCGTGCAGCGGCTCGATCCGGGTCGCGTCGCGGGTAATGACGTAGTCCACGAACCGCTCGGCGTCCGGTCCCATGACCCGGATCTGGCGTTCGACCGCGACGTTCCACAGCGTGACGTGACGGGTCAGCGTCTCGTGCTCGGCGGCGGCGCCGCCCTCCTCGGGACGGACGTAGCCGCGCGGGTGGTAGACCCGGTTGTACACGGTGGCGCGCCAGCAGCCCGCCGCGTGCGACAGGTGCCAGTAGGGCGACTTGCGCACGCGGGTGGAAATGAGCAGCTCGGTGGGCGTGCGGCCGCTCTGGCGCAGGTTGATCGGCACGATGCGGTCGGACTGGTCGACGCTTTGCGGCTGATGAATCATGGCTCCTCCTGCTCCGCCAGGCTGAACGGCTCGCGGGCGAACACCCGGCGCACCATCGGTTCGAAGAACTCCAGCGGCAGAGACTGATAATCGGGGTCGAACGAGGGTTGGTCCCAGCGATGGCAGAAGTCCACCGCGTCCTGATACCAGGGATGATCTCGGTAGCGGTCACGCGCATTGCGGTCACCGCCCAGGTGGTGTGCGTAGTAGTAGAGCTGAAACAGGCCGTGGTGGCGCACGATCCAGTACGTCCGCTCCGACACGAACGGACGCAGCACCGCGGCGGCCAGCTCGCTGTGACTGTGCGGGGCCAGCCGATCACCGAGGTCGTGCAGCAGCGCCGCCACCACCAGCTCTTCGCCGGCGCCGTCGCGCCAGGCGCGGGTGGCGGTCTGCAGCGAGTGTTCCAGCCGGTCGACCTGATAGCCGGCCAGCGAACCGGCCAGCCCGCGGAGCTGCTCCAGCACCCGGTCGGCGGCGTGCGCGGCGAACTGCTCCTCCAACCGGGCCAGCAGCTCGTAGTCCGCGCGCGTACCCTTCGCCATGCTGGTGAAGCTCACCACCGGGGTGCTCGGGATCCGGGTATTCTGCATCCGCCGCTCCCTCCGGTGCATGGTTTATGCGGGATCACGGCGCTGGTCAACAAGGCAAACAAGGCCACCGGCGCCGCTCCGCGCTGCGCTCGCTCCGGTGCTCTACCGGCCCGCATCCGGCAGACTCCGCGGCGCTTTTCCGGCGCACCGCCAGCGCCTGAAACAGGCGCGAAAAAAAACATTTGACAATTCAGGTTCTGCCTATTAAATCGGTTGCACAGTTTGCATGCTTCACGTCGATGGCGGAGCAGGCCTTCGCCCTGGCTTCCGGTGTGCGCGCGCCGCAGACCGGTCACGACGGATCGAGGTGGTTGAATATGGAGCACTCCATCAGCCGCGTCGTCGAGCACGGCGATGCCCTGACGGCGGTCTGGTATGGTGGCGGGGAGACCGTTCTTCCCTGCCTCTGGCTGCGCGACAACTGCGGTTGCGGCGAGTGCCGCGTGCTGCAGACCACGGAGAAGCGGTTCCACATCTTCCGCGTGGCGAAGGAACTCCGGCCGCTGCGGGTCGCCATCGAACATCCCGGCCGCGAAGACGAGGCGCTGGCGATCGTCTGGCCGGACGGGCACCGCACCCGCTATCGCCCGTGGGAGCTCGCCATCCCGAGCGTGCCGTTGCGCTCCGAGCTGACGTATTGGGACGGCCGGTTCCGCCCGCGCCGGTTCGACTACCAGGAGTTTCTGCGCGACGACCGGACCGGGGCTGACCTGATCGAGGAGTTCCTGCGGACCGGCGCGTGCGTGCTGGTCAACGCTCCCACCGAACCGGACTCGTCGGAGCAGCTCGCGTCGCGCCTGGGTCCGATCCGCGAGGTGGTGTTCGACCGTATCCACAACGTGGTGGTCGACCCCAGGGGATACAGCATCGCGCACACCGACCTGCCGATCGCCCCGCACAACGACTTCACCAGCTACAACTGGCCGCCGAGCGTGCAGGTGCTGCACATGCTGGCCAACGAGTGCGAGGGCGGCGGGTCCTCGATCGTGGACGGCTTCGGCGTGCTCGACGGGTTGCGCAGCGACCTTCCCGACAAGTTCCACACGTTGTGCGCGGTACCGGTGCCGTTTCGGCTGTTCAGTGAACAGGACGAGAGCTACGCGGTCAATCCCATGGTCGAGCTGGACGGCGCAGGCAACGTCAGGCTGCTGCGCTTCAACACCCAACAGATGCAGGCCGTTCCGCTGTCCGCGCCGCGGCTGGGCGACTTCTACGCCGCCTACCACGAGCTGTCGACCCGCGTCAACGCCTCCGGCGCCCAGGCTTGCTTGCGGCTGGAGGGCGGGCAGATTCTGCTGATCGCCGCGCACCGCGTGCTGCATGGGCGTGAGGCGCTGCGCTCGACCGGCCGCCGCCACCTGCAGGACGCCTACTTCGAGCACGACAACGTGCGCAACCACCTGAAGCTGCTGCACCGGACCGGACGCATCTGACCGCCGGCTTCAGAGGCCTCGGACGTACACCTTGACGACGCGCGCGGCGCCCGAAGCGGCGCGGACAAGTGGCCGTCGATCGTTTACGATGGGGAGCGACCCCATGAAGGTAACGTCACGGCGCCAAGCTGCGGTGGGCACCGTCAGGCATCCTGGACACCACCATTACGTTCGGCTGGACGCGCATGGTCTGACCTCCACGGTGGCGTTGGATCGGTCCGTACTCGTGTGCGGGTGCGCGAGTGAAGCCGTGGACGCCCTGCCCGCCGGGAGTGTCCGGACGGTGTTGACCTCGCCGCCGTACTGGTCGCTGCGCGACTACGAAGTCGAGCGGCAGATCGGTCGCGATGACCCACTGACCGACTATCTCGACAACATCGTGGAGACTTTCGAAAAGATCCGGCGCGTTCTCACCGACGACGGCACCGTGTGGCTCAACGTCGGAGACGCCTATACCTCGGGAAACCGTCGCTATCGCGCGCCGGACCGAAAGAACCGAGCACGCGCGATGTCGGTTCGGCCAGTGACGCCGGACGGACTCAAGCCCAAGGATCTGATCGGCATTCCCTGGCGCCTCGCGTTCGCGCTTCAGGATGCCGGTTGGTGGCTCAGGTCGGAAGTCATCTGGCACAAACCGAACGCGCATCCGGAATCGGTTCGTGATCGTCCCACCAAGGCGCATGAGACGGTTTTTCTGCTTTCCAAGAGTCAGGACTACTACTATGACGTCGACGTCGTCCGCGGTCCGAACGGGCGCCGCTTGCGGACAATGTGGGAGATCCCGACGGAGCCCCAACGGCGCAACGGTACGATGGATGATCATCCCGCGATGATGCCGATGAGGTTGGCGCGGAGATGCGTAGCCATTACCAGCCGTCCGGACGACGTGGTACTCGACCCATATGCCGGTTCCGGCACGACGCTGCTCGCCGCCCAGGACCTGGGAAGAAGATGGGTCGGAGTAGAGTTGAACCCCACGTTCGTCGACCTGATCGAGCGACGCATCCGGGCAAACACGCTGGATGGCCGCGCAGCATCCATCCCGTTGGCCGCCTGTGTCAAGCTACGGGAGCGGAAAACGCTGAGGGCCGCCAGCCAATCACGGCCGGCCGGCCCCCAGTCGCCGCAGGGTAGGGTGGCAGAGTGGTTTATTGCGCCGGCCTCAGACACCGGTGCTCCTGGCGATACCCAGGGGTCGCGGGTCCGAATCCCGTCCCTACCGTCCTGATGGACCCGAACCCGCTGAACCATAGACCTGCTGCCGCGTACTGCTATCAGCACGGTACCAAGAGTGAGCGGAATCTGTCAAGCTCTTCTGGAGCGGCAGGAGCGGCAAATGCTGAGGGCCGCCAAGCCCGTCAAGGCCCGTCGGCCCTCAGTATTGGCGCCGGCCTGACAGCGGAACCATAGCCATGCCGGCCTCCCCGGCCTGCGTGGGCGAACTGAACCTGGACCTCCGAAGCTTGACGAAATCCTGCGGGATCTTGCCAATGGCCGTCGTGAAAGAACAAACGGTATCAGGATCGAATGTAGCGCCGGCGCGGGCGAGGATCGTGGTGATCGGCGCCGGGATCGTGGGCAACTGCCTGGTGGGGCACTTGGCGGAGCTGGGGTGGGACGAGCTGGTGCTGGTCGACAAGGGGCCGCTGCCCAATCCCGGCGGGTCCACCGGGCACGCGTCGAACTTCATCTTTCCGACCGATCACAACCGCGAGATCGCGATGTTGACGCTGGAGAGCCAGCGGCAGTACGAGGCGTTGGGGGTGAACACCACCTGCGGCGGGGTCGAGGTGGCGCGCACCGAGGAGCGCATGGAGGAGCTGCGCCGGCGCATGACCTCGGCGCGCTCGTGGGGGATCGAGACCGAGCTGCTGACGCCGGCCGAGGTGGTGGCCAGGGTGCCGTTCGTCAACGGCGCGGTGATCAAGGGCGGCTTCTACACGCCGAGCGTGTCGGTGGTGGATTCGGTGAAGGCGGGCACCATCATGCGCGAGCGGGCGCTGGCCAAGGGCGTGCTGACCGTGCTGGACAACACCGAAGTGACCGGGCTGGAGGTGGAGCCGCGCCCGTTCGGCCGGCCGCGCATCCGCGCCGTGGTCACCGACCGCGGCGCCATCGCGACCGAGCAGGTGGTGATCGCGTGCGGCGTGTGGAGCCCGCGCATCGCCGCCATGGCCGGGGCCAGCATCCCGCTCACCGCGGCGGTGCACCAGATGGCCGACCTGGGACCGATCGACCTGCTGAGCAGGACCGGCAACGAGATCGGCTACCCGATCGTGCGTGACGTGGACGTGTTCATGTACGAGCGGCAGAGCCACACGGCGATGGAGGTGGGCTCCTACGCCCATCGCCCGATCCTGGTGCGCCCGGACGACATCCCCTCGCTCGCCGAGGCGGAGCGGTCGCCCACCGAGCTGCCGTTCACCGGCGACGACTTCGCGCCCCAGCTCGGCCACGCACGCGAGATCATGGGCGAGCTGCTCGCGGGGTCGGAGATGCAGTACTCGGTCAACGGGCTGCTGTCACTGACGCCGGACACGCACCAGGTGCTCGGCGAGACCGCCGAGGTGGAGAAGCTGTGGGCGGCGGCGGCGGTGTGGATCAAGGAGGGGCCCGGCACCGCGCGCCTGATCGCCGAGTGGATCACCTACGGCTACCCGCGGCTGTGCGATCCGCACGCCTCCGACATCACCCGCTTCTACCCCCACGAGCGCACCGAGCAGCACGTCCGCGCGCGCTCAGACGAGCACTTCAACAAGACCTACGGCATCGTGCATCCGCGCGAGCAGTGGGCCTCCGAACGCGGCATGAACCGCGCCCCGTTCCACGACCGCACGGAGGCCCTGGGCGCCGACTACTACGACGCGCGCGGCTGGGAGCGGCCGCAGTGGTACGGGTCGAACGCCGACTTGGTGGAGCGCTACGGCGTGCCCGACCGGCCGCACGAGTGGGACCGGCGCTGGTGGTCGCCGATCATCAACGGCGAGCACCTGCACCTGCGCGAGAAGGTGGGGATCGTCGACCTGAGCGCGTTCCAGGTGTTCGACGTCTCGGGTCCCGGCGTGGTGCCCTACCTGGAGCGGCTCACGGTCAACAAGTGCGACCGGCCGGCGGGCAGCTCGATCTACACGCCGCTGCTCACGCCGGACGGCGGCATCCGTGCCGACCTCACCATCCAGCGGCTGGCCGCCGACCGCTTCCGTGTGGTCACCGGCGCTTTCGACGGGGCGCGCGACGAGGTGTGGTTCCGCCGCCACCTGCCGGCCGACGGCTCGGTGCAGTTCGAGAACCTGTCCTCGGCGCTGTGCACCGTCGGCGTGTGGGGGCCGGATGCGCGCGCCCTGCTGGCCGGCATCACCGACACCGGCCTGTCGCAGGCGGAGTTTCCCTACGGCACGGTGCGGGAGGCGATCATCGACGGCGTGCCGGTGACCATGCTGCGCATCTCCTACGTGGGCGACAGCGGCTGGGAACTCTACGCGCGCACGCAGCATGGGGTGCGCCTGTGGGACGCGCTGTGGGAGGCGGGCCGCCGGTTCGACGCCCGGCCGGTCGGCATCGGCGTGTACGGCACCACCGGCCGCATGGAGAAGGGCTACCTGCTGATGGGCTCCGACCTCAGCGCCGAGTACTCGCCGGTGGAGGCCGGTCTGGCGCGGCCGCGGGTGAAGCGCGGCGGACTTCATCGGCAAGGCGGCCTACCTCGAGGCGCGCGCCGCCGCCCCCGCGGCGCAGATGTGCGCCCTGACCATGGACGACCACGTCGGCGCGGCCGGCATCCCCCGCTTCCCCACCGGCGGCAACGAGCCGATCCTGACCGCCGACGGCGCGCGCATCGTCGACCGCCACGGTCGCGAGTCGCGCGTCACTTCCGCCGGCATGGGGCCGTCGGTGGGCCGGTACCTGCTGTTCGCCTACCTGCCGCCCGAGCACGCCGTGCCCGCCACCGAGCTGCAGGTGCTGTACATGAACGAGCGCTTTCCGGTGACCGTCGCGTCCGGCCTGACGACGTTCGATCCCGCCGACACGCGGATGAAGACGTGAAGCAGTTGCGAAGTCTGTTTATTGGGAGCCACTAATGCGGTCCCCCGCCGATGACGTTCTTCTCCCAGAGTTCACCGAGTGAGTACTCATCTAGCCACGCTTCG
The DNA here is from genome assembly GCA_965198005.1 of Spirochaetia bacterium. Classification (GTDB taxonomy): domain Bacteria; phylum Spirochaetota; class Spirochaetia; order SZUA-6; family Bin103; genus Bin103. The sequence continues at coordinate 2,195,623 of CBDAOI010000004.1, read as the reverse complement.
AGCATTGCCGGCTCTGGTCGTTTGAAGGTCGTGGAGCCTTGTTCTCGTTCGACGACGATAAGGTCCCCTGGATCGAAGCAATCTACAAACGTGCTGGATTGCGTACTCACGAGAATCTGCAAGTTCTCGCTTACGGCCTGAAACAGTGATGCAATCAAATTGAGAGCTTGCGGATGCAATCCGAGCTCCGGTTCATCGACTACGACCAAGTAGGGCAAGTCATCCCCCGGCTGCTGCAACAGCGTAATCAGGCACATTGCACGCAGCGTTCCATCAGATAGCTGATGCGGGCCGAACAGGAGATCCGAATCGCGGTGACGCCAGTTGAGGAGCAGCTCCTTCTTGTGCGGACCGGCCGGCTCGAGGTCGAAGTCTAGGAAGAACGGCGCCACCTGCCGTATGTTTCTCACGATCCGACGATATGTTGCATTACTCTCGGATTTCATTCGGTAGAGGATCGCCGCGAGATTCCCGGCATCCGACATCAACCAGCGGTTGTCTTCGACAAAACAATGCTGGTGAATCCGTGCAGTCGGCGAAGTGTCATGGAAGTGGTAGACGCGGCAGTGATTCAGGAAGTTCCTCAGAGTATTCAGAAGCGGCTCTCCTTCGACGAATTCTCTTACTAGAGCCTCCTGATGTCCTGTTCCCAAAGATACATGTTGAGGAAAGTCGCGATCGAGAGCCTGGAATGAGAGGCTTTCCTCTGCGAATACGAGCAAATCGCCGGCAGCGTGGAACAATCTCATATGGTAAGTGTTCGTGCCCTGATCGGCTTCGAATTTGAGTTTCGCTTCAAGCTGTGGTGTCATTTTCGGGCCGAAATAGAGATTGGCAGCCGCCCGTCCAGTGGTAGCGACATAGTGCTGCAGGCGGCCGCCCATGAGCTCGTTCAGCAACTTGAAGAAGGCGATAAGATTGCTCTTTCCGGCTCCATTGGATCCAACACAAATGTTGATCGGGCTGAGATCCAGCTTCGCTTCCTTAATGGACCGGAAACCGTTAACTTCGACACTTACGAGTCTTGGCACGCAGGTATGGTAGCACATGCCGGCCCGAGGGGGGCGCACCTTCTCCTCACGGCAGCAGGTCGATGACTGCTTCCAGGTCGTCCGGCGCGTCGGCCACGCCGATCGGCCCCGAGCGCACGTCATCGCCCAGGTACGCATGCGTGCCGCGGTCGACGCTGAGCGCTGCCATCCGCGCGGACAACAAGGTCGATGGAGCGGCGGGAAGGGCGTAGTCCTCCCCATGGGAGTAATCCACCTCGTAGCCGAGATCGGCGAACGACGCGACGGTCACCTTGCTGAGCGGTTGGAAGTTCTCGCCCACCAGGGAGGTCATCAACTCGTCGCGGAATACCGACTCGCGCCAATGCACGTCCAGGCCGCCGGCGCCGAACCTGTCCGTATCGTTCTCGACCGGCACCTTGTTCCCGGCGTACGCGGCGCCCCCGACGTCGTCGAACGCGTCAATCGCGTCCGGCCCGGCGAACCAGGTGTCCCGTCCCGGCACTTGCATGTCATCGACGATGGACGGCTCTCGCAGCAGCGGAAGCAGGTCGGCGCCGAGCACGTTGTCCCAGCGCACGCCGAACCCGAGAACGTGGGCCGCTTCGTGCGTGACGATGGAGCGGAGCCGGCCGTCAGCTTGCAGTCTCGCCAAGTCCGCGCTGTCGAAGATCATGCTCCCCACGAACGGCAGGCCGTCGGCCCCCCGCACCCAGCAAGGCCCCGCCTGCGCCACCGTTCCGCCGCGACCGTCGATGCTCTCGATCCGGACGTAGATCAGCAGATCGTCGACGTACCGGCCGAACGGGGACGGATCGTCGTCGTCGCAGCGCCAGTAGGACCTCGACATGAAGTAGTCGCGCACCCCCGCGGAGATGACGCGTTCCCAGACCTGCACGGCTTCCTCGAAGATCTTCTTTTGCGCCGCGGTCGGCTCCGGGCTGAGGAACCACAGGTCGATCCGGAAGGGTCCATCCGCGTGGCTCGGAACAGCGAGGTCGGCCAACCAGACGGCAAGATCGTACCGGGTTGCCCCCTGCGCGCTGGTGACCTTGACGTAGAGTGTTTTGGGAGACGCCGGCGGCGGGGGTGAGAACAGGGTCACTCTCGCCGCGTCAAAGTGGTCATCGTTGTCCGACCGGTAGTCGCTGGTTTCGATCCGGACGACGACGTTCCCGTAGTCGGGGTACAAGTAGTCCGAAATCTTGCCGTAGTCGGCTGCTGCAACCACGAGGCTCGAGGAGCTCACTTCGAGCTTGAAGTAATCGACGTCGTCCGCGCTTTCGAGCCGCCCGGTGATCGGGGACTCCGGCTGGATGAGGGTTGCGGTATCGGCCGTATTGCCATGGTCGATCGGCGGGTCGGGAGTGACCGGGGCCGGAGTAACCGGCGCGTCCGGCGGCGTGGCGGGCGTGTCGGACGGCTCGACGGGAGCCACCGGCTCGGGCGGCGTCGGATCGGATGGCGTCACCGTGGCCAGGGGAGTGGGCGACGGTTTGTCGGGGAACCCCCCGACCGAGCAGCCGACCGCCGCGAGCAGGCACAGCGTACCCGTCACGAGCAGCCCCAAGGCTGCGAGACTCGACAGAGCGTGCGTTGGCCCGACCGCGCCACCGGTCACGGTGCCGGCGCCTGCACGTACTCCAGGCTCTGGTGGCGGAAGCAGGTGTTGCGAAGTCGCCGGCGGTGCCCCTTGGGCGCTCATTACTCGAGCCGCTCAAGGCGGAAGGTGCCTGTGCTCCATCCGGAGTGGGTGATCGCTTTGGTTATTGTTCTGGTGCCCTTCAGTACGGATTCGCACCGATGCGTCCCGCTCAGGTAACCGTGAAAACGAAGCCCGCAGGTCGTCTCGAGGTCGGAGAGGCGGTCATACGCGAAGGTGATCATAAAGGTCGCTCCGCGATACGAGTCTTTCTCATACGACCAGTGCAAGGCCTGGTTGAGTGCGGAATCGAACGCCTCGGTCGCGCTCTTGAACTGATAGACAGCCCGATCGTCGATCGGCAGGAGCGTCACGGCCGGCGCGTGCTCCATCAGAGGACCGCCTGATTCCTTGTTGGTGAGCTCGATGCGGTAGCCCGCCAACGAACGCGGCGACGGCGCGCCCGGGTAGATGACGACGCATCCGGAGAGGGTCGCCGTGAGCGCCGCCAGCGCCGTCACCGCTACCGGCGTCCACCAGGCAAATCGGGTGCGCATGCTGACCTCCGTACCGCAGCGCGACGCAGGCGCTGCACGGGTGTGATCGGCTCGGAGAGCGTTCGCCCTACGGTCCCCGCCGAGCCGCCGCCGCATCGTACCAGCGTGCGGCCAAGCTTGCCACGGGCACGGTGCGTGCGCTACGGTGCCGCCGGCTGCCGTGACCACCGAAACGATCAAGGCGCATCTCTACCTGCACGCGGTGTTGCCGCAGTTGGAGGAGGTGGTGCGGGTCGACGCCGCCGCCGGGGCGCTGGTGGCGGACTGGCGCAGCACCATCCAGTTCCGCGTAGCCGGCGGCCCGGCAGCGCGGCTGGAGGTCGCCGGCGGCCGGGTCGTGGCCCACCGGCACGGCCGCGTGCTGCCCACGCTCGGCCTGCTGCTGCCGGGCGCGCGCGCCGCGGTGCGCATGTTCGAAGGGGGCAAGGCGCTCCCGCCGCTGCCCTGGATCGGTGGCTGGCGGCCGCGTCTGATCGCGGGCCTGCGCACCCTCAGCGGCCGGCTGCAATACTACCTCACCGCGCCGCGGCAGCGACTGGAAGCGGACGGCGCGTTTGCGCCGGCGATGGCGATCCGCCTGGCCGTGCTCGCCTACGCCATTCAGGTGCTGACCGAGACCTGGGGCCCGGCGCGCCGGATCGCGGCCGCCGCCACGCTCGACGGGGTGGTGTCGATCGGCCTCGACGGTTATCCGCCGGTGCAGCTCAGCAGCGCCGGCGGACGCTTGCAAGTGGCGCGCGGCGAGCAGCGGCCGCCCAACCTCACGGTGCGGTTCGGGGATGCCGCGACCGCCTGCGAGCGTGCTGACCGGCGCGCTCGACTTCTGGACCGCGCTCGGTACGGGGGCGATCCGCCTGCGCGGACACCCGCTGCTGCTGGAACCGATTCTGCGCGTCATGGAGCACGTCGACACGTTCCTCACGGTGTCGAAGTGAGCGTGCGATGAGTGCGGAGGTTCGTGGGGGCGACCGGTTGTTCCGTGCAGAGCGACCAGTTGTTTCGGCGCGCGGCGCGGGTGATTCCGCGCGGCATCTACGGCACGCGCGGGCCGTGGCTGGTGACGCCCGGCTCCTATCCGCTGTTCGCCGCCCGCGGCCGCGGCGCCCATTACTGGGACGTGGACGGCAACGAGTACATCGACTACCTGTGCGGGTTCGGTGCCTGCATTCTCGGCTACGGCGACGATACGGTGGACACGGCCGCGCGCGCCGCGGAGCGCGCCGGCAGCGGCTTCAATCATCCCACGGCCGCGATGGTGGAGCTGGCGGAGTTCCTGACCGGGCGCATCTACCGGATGGACTGGGCACTGTTCGGCAAGAACGGCTCCGACATGACCACCTTCGCGCTGCAGGTGGCGCGCCGGCATACCGGCCGGCGCACGGTGCTCAAGGCGGCCGGCGCCTACCACGGCTCCTACCCGTGGTCGACCCCGGGCCACGCCGGCCTGACCGCGGAGGACACCGCCCACGTCCACGATTTCACCTGGAACGATTTCGCGGGCACCGAGGAGTTGCTGGCCGCGCATGCGCACGATCTGGCGGCGGTGATCGTCACCCCCTACCATCATCCGCTGTTCTTCGACTCGGAGTTCTCGGAGAACGGGTTTCTGCAGCGGATCGGCGCGTTGGCCCACGAATACGGTGCGCTGATCATCAGCGACGACGTGCGGGTGGGGTTCCGCGCGTCGCTCGACGGCTCGCACAGCGCGTTCGGCTTCCGGGCGGACCTGACCTGCTTCTCGAAGGCGATCGCCAACGGCTACCCGATCGCGGTCTGCATGGGGATCGGCGGCCTGCTGCCGGCCGCCAGCGCGGTGTTCACCACCGGCACCTTCTGGATGCACCAGGGGCCGATGGCGGCGGCGCTCGCCTGCCTGCAGCGGTTGAAGGAGATCGGCGCAGTGACGCTCATGCACGAGCGCGGCACCCGGCTGGTCGAAGGGCTGCAGCAGGTCGCGACCCGCCATGGTGAGCAGCTCCACGTTTCCGGACTGCCGAGCATGCCCAAGGTGCGCTTTGCCACCGAGAACGACTTCATGCGGTTTCAGCAATTCTGTGCCGCGGCCACCCGCCGCGGCGCCTACCTGCATCCCTATCACAACTGGTTTCTGAGTGCCGCCCACACCGAGGAAGACATCGAACGCACGATCGACATCGCCGATGCCGCGCTGGCCGAGGTAGCCGCGGGCGGCGGCTCAGGCTAATAAAACCGAGCGCTCACTGGGTATACCTTGAACGGTCCCACTCCCAGCACTGACGCAGCCCCGCCGCCAGCGGCGAGATCGGATACCCCAGCTCCGCGACCGCCTTGGCGGAGCTGTACCGCCGGTTGCGGGTCAGGATGCGGTAGGTGGGGAAGGTGACGCGCGGTTCGCGGCGCCTCAGGTAGCCGAGACCGGTCGACACCAGCGCCATGCCGGCCAGCGCTGCCGGCGCCAACCGGCGGCGTGGCGCCGCCACGCCCACCACCGCGGCGATGGCCGCGAACAGCTCCGCGAACGACAACGGGGCCCCTCCCAGGACGTAACGCTGGCCGGGGCGCCCGCGCTCCAGAGCCGCGACGTGTCCCGCCACCACGTCGTCGAGCACGGCCGCGGTAGTGGCGCCGGGAGGATAGCCGGGCACGCCGGCGGCGATCTCGCGCAGCAGCCGCAGGCCGTTCACCGCGCTGTCGCCGGCGCCGAACACCAGCCCCGGATTCACCACCACCGTCTCCATTCTCGCTTCGGCCAGCACCCGGCGCTCCGCTTCGTACTTGGTGTCGAAATAGTCGATGCCCAGGCCGTGCCAGTTGTAGGCCGTGGTCTCGTCGCCGGCGCCGTCGCCGGCCACCCAGCCGAGGGTGGCGATCGAGCTGGTGTACAGCAGCCTGCGCACTCCGTTCCGGGCGCAGGCGTCCAGCAGGTGGGAGGTGCCGGCCACGTGCACCGCGCGCATCGCCGGGCCCAGCGCCGGCCAGTAGGAGGCCTTGCCGGCCAGGTGCGCGACCGCCTCGACGCCACGCACCGCGGCTGGTAGCGAGTCGGGCACCGTCAAGTCCGCGCGCGCCAGCTCGACCTCGTTGCCCAGCAGGGCGCGTGCCCGCTCGGGGTCCCGCACCAGACAGCGCACCCGGGCGCCGCCGTCCAGCAGGGCCCGCACCAGCGCCCGCCCGATCTGGCCGGTCGCCCCGGTAACCAGCATGGTGCGCGCCATCGGCGTCAGCCCGCCGCGCCGGGGGCGTTCAATCGCGGTGGTGCTGGCGGCCCGGGTCCGGGAGCCGCCGAGTGCGCAGGCGGAGCCACTGCAGCGTCCGCTCCGGGCGTGCGCCGCCGGCAGCCGCGAGACGGTAGATCAGACGCTGTCGCAGCGGCCTGCGGCCGGTCAGCGGCGGCCTGGCCGCTCCCGGACGCCGCCTCGAGCCGCCGGCGGCACGCGTGCCGAACCGGCGGGCCGCGGCCTGCGACGCGGCCTGCTTCGGCTTCCATCCCGGCGGCCCGAACAGGTACGTCAGGCGCTGCCGCAATGGCCCGGGGCGGGCCACGTCGCGCATCATCGCCCGCACCTCATGCAGCGTGAGGGTCACCGGGTTGTAGGTGTCGACGTTATTCGTGAGGCCGTAGACCGGTCGTTCCGCCTCCGGCTGGTAGGTGCCGAACAGGCGGTCCCAGAAGATGAACATGGCCCCGTAGTTGCGGTCCAGGTAGCAGGAGTTGGAGCCGTGGTGGACGCGATGATTGGACGGTGTGTTGAAGACCTTGTCGAGCACGCCCAGCTTCCCGACCAGCTCGGTGTGCACCCAAAGCTGATACAGCGTGGCAATCGAGTTGACCACCAGGATCGCCTCGGGCCGGAACCCCACGAGCGCCAGCGGCAGCATGAACAGGAAGTGGAGCGGTAAGATGAACAGGTTGAGGCGGATCGCAACCGAGAAATTGTATTTCCGCGACGAATGGTGGGTGACGTGGAACGCCCACATGAAGCGGCTGCGATGCGCCAGGCGGTGGAACGCGTAGTAGATGAAGTCGTTCACCACGATCAGCAGCACCCACCCGTACCACGCGTGGCCGAAGTCCAGCGGGGCCCACCGGTGCAGGAGCGCGAACAGCAGCAGAAACAACCCCTTCATGGCGGCCGCCATGAGCAGGTCGGCGAGCGCCAGGAGGAAGTTGGCCGTGGTGTCCCGGAACTCGTAGGAGCCGAGATCGTGACGCCAACTGATGGCGGTTTCGATCGCCACCAGCGCTACGAAGCCCACCGCGATGGCGACTTCAAGCGACATTATAAAAGACGCCTCCCGGCGGCGCGCGCAGGTCGCACCATCCGCAGGAAGTAGTGATGGAGACGGCGATCGGCGGTCAGCTCGGGATGGAACGCGGTGGCCAGGTGAGGACCCTGCCGGACCGCCACCGCACGGCCGTCCGCGAGCCGGGCCAGCACTGCGACCTCCGGCCCCACCGCATGCACCACCGGCGCCCGGATGAACACGGCGTGCAGCGGCCCCGGGCCGATCTCCGCTACCGCCAGTTCACTCTCGAAGCTGTCGATCTGTCGGCCGAACGCGTTGCGACTGACCACCATGTCGATTGTTCCGAGCGGTTCGGGCCGGGCGTCGGTGAGCCGGCGCGCCAGCAGCACCATGCCGGCGCAGGTTCCCCAGGTAGGCATGCCGCCGGCGATGCGCGCCTGCAGCGGCGCTCGTAACCGGTACAGGTCCAGCAAGCGCGCCATGGTGGTGCTCTCGCCGCCCGGGATGATCAGGGCGTCGATCGGCTCCAGCTCCTCCGGCAGCCGCACCGGGCACGACTGCACCTCAAGCTCGGCCAGCGCGGCGCAGTGCTCGGCCACGTCGCCTTGTAGCGCCAGGACGCCGATCAACATCGGACGAACGTCAGCCGCGGTTGGGCGCGCCGGTGGTTGCGCTACCAGCCGCGTATGGCCAGGTGCTCGGCCGCGGGCAGCTCGTTGAGGTCGATCCCCGGCATCGCGGCCCCGAGGCCGCGCGACACCTCCGCCACTATCTCCGGCTGCTGGTAATGGGTGGTGGCGCGCACGATCGCATCCGCCATCCGCGCGGGGTTCTCGGACTTGAAGATGCCGGAGCCCACGAACACGCCGTCCACTCCGAGCTGCATCAAGAGCGCGGCGTCGGCCGGCGTGGCGATGCCGCCCGCGGCGAAGTTCACGACCGGCAGCCGGCCGTCGCGATGGACGCCGCGGATCAACTCCAGCGGGGCGTCGAGCTGCTTGGCGGCCGCCATCAACTGATCCTCACCCAACGTCTTGATGCGGCGCATCTCGCTCAGAACCGCGCGCGCATGGCGGACCGCTTCGACCACGTTGCCGGTTCCCGCTTCGCCCTTGGTGCGGATCATCGCCGCTCCCTCGGCGATGCGGCGCAGGGCTTCCCCCAGATCTCGGCAACCGCACACGAACGGCACCGAGAACTCGTGTTTCCACACGTGGTGGGCCTCGTCCGCCGGCGTCAACACCTCCGATTCATCGATGTAGTCGACGCCGAGCGCCTGCAGCACCTGGGCCTCGACGAAGTGACCGATCCGGCACTTGGCCATGACCGGGATCGTGACGGCGTCCTGGATCTCGGCGATCTTGGTGGGGTCCGCCATGCGCGCCACCCCGCCGGCCGCCCGGATTTCGGCCGGTACGCGCTCGAGCGCCATTACCGCGCAGGCGCCCGCGTCCTCGGCGATCCGCGCATGATCGGCGGTCACCACGTCCATGATCACGCCGCCCTTGAGCATCTGGGCCAGTCCGGCCTTCACCGTCCAGGTACCGGTTTTCTTGTCGCCGTTCACCATCGCGGACAATATATGGCGCGGACTGGGGAGCTGGCAACGCGCCCGCGGGCGGCAGCCGCACCGGCCTCGCCAGAACCGGTCGAATGCGCTACCGTGGAAGCTGGGTGCCGACGGAAACGATGGAACGAGCGTCGCAGCAGCTTCGAGAGCGGCTCGCGCTGACCGGCGAGCGGGTGGCCGCGGCGGCCGCGCGCGCCGGGCGGGATCCGGCTGAGATACGCATTCTCGCGGTGACCAAGACCCAGCCGCGCGCGCGGGTGGAGGACGCGCTTGAGGCCGGCCTGCGCCTGATCGGCGAGAACCGGGTACAGGAAGCGGACGCCAAGTTGTTCCCCGTGCCGCCCGGTGCCGAACTCCACCTGATCGGCCATCTGCAGCGCAACAAGGCACGGCGCGCGGCGGAGCTGTTTCATACGGTACAGTCGATCGACAAGGTGGAGACGGCCGTGGCGCTGCACCGGGTGCTCCGCCACCGAGATGCGAGCGACCCCGACGAGCCCGGCGGGCGCGGCATGGACCTGCTGCTGGAACTGAACACCTCCGGGGAGACGGCGAAACATGGGTTTGCGAGTGAGACCGAATTGCAGCGGGCGATGGACGCGATCGCGCAGTTGGATCGGATTCGCGTGCGCGGTTTGATGACCATGGCGGTGTGGAGCAACGACGCACGCGCCGTACGCCGGTGCTTCCAGCGACTGCGCCGGCTGTTCGAGCGGCTGGCGCCCGGACGCGACGGCTTCGACACGCTGTCGATGGGCATGTCCGCGGACTACGAGTTGGCGATTGAGGAGGGAGCGACCCTGATCCGGCTCGGCACGGCGCTGTTCGGTCCGCGTGAGCAGCCGCCGGCGCTGGCTGCGGGTGCACCGGATGCGTGATCCGTGCCGGCGGCGCGCGGGCGTGATTGCCGTGGTCGCGCTGCTGGCCGGCGCTTCTCCGAACCTGGCGGCCCAGCAGTCGCCACCCGAGCCTGAGCCGTACGACCCGGCGGAATTCGCGCCCATCCTGCACGACCTGCGGCGGGCCGAGATCGTATCCGTAGGCGTGTTCCCGATCGCCCTGCTGTTTACGGCGATGGTGTACGACTACGTGGTCTGGGCAGGCGAGGGGTTCGACCCGGACCGGGTGCCGCTGGTGCGCCGTTGGGACGTGGATCCCTACGACACCGGGGAAAAGGTGGGCATCGCATTGGCGGCCGTCGGGGTGGCGCTCGGCGTCGCTATCGTGGACCAGATTCTGGCGGCCGAGGAACGCAGGTCCCACGACCGGTCTGCGGCCCGCTCCCCCTGAGCCGGCATGGACTCCGCCCCGGTCGAGATTTCGTTGGTCGTGGATGAAGGCGGTGCGGGACTGCGCGCCGACCGGTTTCTGAGTGACCGGGTGAACATCGCTTCACGCAGTCAACTGAGGCAGCGGCTCGCGGGTTTGCGGGTGAACGGGCACGCTGCAAAACCGAGTGCTCGGTTGGGCAACGGAGATCGGGTGGAGGCGGTGCTGACGCCGCCGCGCCCGCGTCACGCCGAGCCGGCGCCGATCCCGCTGCGAATCCTGTTCGAAGACCGCAACGTCGTGGTCGTGGACAAGCCGAGCGGCATGGTCGTGCATCCGGGCGACGGCAATCGCGGCGGTACTCTGGTCAATGCCCTGCTGTATCGGTATCCGGAGCTGGCCGACCGGTTTCCCGACTCGCTGCGCCCCGGGATCGTGCATCGACTGGACAAGGACACCTCCGGCGTGATCATCGTGGCCCGGCACGCGGCCGCCCATGCGTGCCTGGCAGCCCAGTTCAGCGCGCGGCGGGTACGGAAGATCTACCATGCGTGGGTCGCCGGCCACCCGCTGCCGGCGACCGGCCGGATTGCGACCCGGCTGCAGCGCGACCCGCGTGATCCGCTGCGCTTCCGGGTGTCCGACTCGCGGGGCAAGGCGGCCGTTACCCGCTACCGCGTGCTGGCGCGGCGGGCGGATGCGGCGCTGGTCGCGTTGCGCCCGGTCACCGGGCGCACCCACCAGCTCCGGGTGCACGTGCGCTGGCTCGGCCACCCGATCCTGGGCGACCCGCTGTACGCGGGACGCGCCCGCGGCACGGCGCCGCGCCTGCTGCTGCACGCCCGCCGTCTGACGGTCACGCTGCCCGCAGCGGCAACCGCATCCACCTTCGAGGCACCGCTCCCGCCCGACTTCGAGCCGCCGGGTCCTTTTGCATGACCCGCCGTCCACTTTATCCTATGGTGAAGGCGCGATGTTACTGGAAGTCCTGCTTCCGCTCGGCCTGCTGATAGTCGTCGCCAAGCTGGTCGAGGGAGTGCTGAGCCGGTTCGGTCTCAGCTCGATCCTGGCCTATACGGTGACCGGAGTCGTGCTCGGCCCGGTCCTCGGCATCGTCGAGCCGACTACCGAGATCCAGTTGTTTCTCGGCATCGGCATCTTCGTGCTGTTCTTTCTGATCGGTCTTGACGAGATCGACCTGCCGGGCTTCATGGCCACCATCCGCGGCCGCTACTTCGTGGCCGCCGTCGTGTCGGTGGTCATCTCGCTGCTGACCGCCATGATCGTGACTTCGGATCCCCTGGGCCTTGAGTTCGCGCTCGGCCTCGGCTTCACGGAGGCGTTGGCGCTGGCGGGCATCCTGTCGCTGTCCAGCCTCGGTCTGGTGGCCAAGGTGCTGGCCGACGGCGGCCATCTCAAGGAGCCGATCGGGCTCAAGATCTTCACGGTCGTGATCATTGCGGAGGTGACCGCGCTGCTGGTGGTGGGGTTCACCATCGGCGAGCATCACGACTTCAGCCTGATCGGCGTGCCGGTGCTGTTGCTGCAGATCGCGGGCTTCGTGATCGTGATGTGGATTCTGTCGACGCGGGTGCTGCCGCCGGTGATCCTGTTCCTGCAGCGCCTGCTGAACGTGCCGGAACTCTCGTTCGGGCTGCTGATCGGCGGCCTGTTTCTGGTGGTGGTAGGGGCCGAAAAGATCGGCCTGCACGGCACGATCGGCGCCCTGCTGTTCGGTATCGCCCTGTCGGGCATGCCGCAGCGGGTGCGGCGGGACATCATCCCGGGCATGCGCAGCGCGTCCGAGGGCCTGTTCGTGCCACTGTTCTTCGCCTCGGCGGGCCTGCAGTTCGATCTGTCGTTCACCTCCATTCCGGCCGCGACGATTGTCGCGCTGGTGCTGATCCCCCTGGCGGGAAAGTTCGTCGGCGCATTCCTGAGCACCTACCTGACCCGTCTGGACGCGCCGTTCACGCTGGCAACGGGGCTGATGTCGAAGGGCGTGGCCGAGATCGCCTTGCTGCTGGTCCTGCTCGAGAGCGGCGTGATTGCGCAGGACGTGTTCTCTCTGTTCGTGCTGATCATGTTCGGCTACATCCTGTTGATGCCGCCTGTGATCGACTTCACGGTCAAGCGCGCCAGGACGGCGGATCGAGCCGTGCCGGCGCCGGTGGTCACGCCGTCCTACGCCCGCTACGCCCTCGACGGCGTCAAGGTCAGCAGCGTGCTGGACCGGACGCGGCCCTATCCGGAGGCGTCCCTGTCGGTGCAGGGCTTCATGGACGACTGGCTGATGCCCGATCAGCAGGACTACGTGGTGGTCAGCGAGGGCGAGGTGGCGGGAGTCGTATCCCTGGCCCGGCTGCGCGCCATTCCCCACGATTCATGGGCGGCCACGCCGTTGCGCGACGCGCTCCGGCTGAACCTGCCGTGGGCCTGGCCGGACGAGTATATCGTCGACGTGCTGGAACGGATGGCGGCCAACTCGCTGGGCGTGATCCCGGTCACCGACCGGAAATCGGGTGCGTTCCTGGGTACCGTAGCGAGCCATGACGTCCTCGACCTGGTCGTGCTGATGGACGAGATCAAGAAGGAAGAGGCGAAGCTGCTGGGGAAAGCCGAAGGCTGACGCCCGTCCACCTCGACGGTGCCGTTGCCAGACTAGTTGGTTGGCCTTACGGTATAATCTGCGCCATGACTTCCGGTATGCCGCCGACGCACCCGCACCGACGCCCATGATCACTGCGCTTCGTCTGATCAACTTCAAAAACTTTCCCGACGCAACGGTACGCATGGGCCCGTTCACCGTGATCGTGGGCGCCAACGCGAGCGGCAAGAGCAACCTCCGTGACGCGTTCAGATTCCTGCACGGCATTGGGCGAGGGTACACTCTGGCCGACATCATTGGCGGTAAGTACGGGGCCGGCGGTCACGTTGAGTGGGAGCAGATTCGAGGCACGGCCAGGGAACTGGTGCGCTTCGGCCACTCCCAATTCACTCTGTCGTTGAGACTTGCCCTGAATGGCAGTACGGTGACCTACGTGATCGTGGTTCGGATGGACAGAGCAGAATCCGGATCATTCAAGGTAATCGCGGAACAACTGAAATTAGCCGGATCTCCGATTTACACGAGCCATCCCGGAAAGTACGATCCGGTTCACGATCAGGATCACGAAAACCATCTCCTGCTTCGCATGGCAAAGACCGGAGAGCAGAAAAAATACGGCCACCGAATCGCGGTGCGGTCGGACCAGCCGGCGCTGGCACAGATTGGAGAACACAAACGTGTTGTAAGGCTCCATAAGATATGGGCGGAGCGGGTCATGAAGATCCTTGCCGACATGCGTTTCTTGGATTTGTCGCCAAACAGTATGAGGCAACCCGCGTTTCCAGGCCAGACCGTACTGGGCGATAGCGGTGGGAATCTGTCTACCGTACTGAAAGAGATTTGCACGGACGAACGGCGCAAGATCACACTGGCGGAATGGACCCGAGCCCTGACGCCGATGGACGTGCACGACTTCGAGTTTCCGACCGATCCGACTACCGGGCACGTCCAGCTCGTCTTTTGCGAACGGAACGGCAACAGGGTGTCCGCCTATTCCGCATCGGATGGGACGCTGCGCTTTCTCGCGATGCTGGCGGCCCTGCTCGGGACCAATCCGGCCGGCCTCTACGTGTTCGAAGAGATCGATAACGGGATTCATCCGTCACGTCAGCAGTTACTGATCGACCTGATCGAAGGCCAGACTTCAAACGGCGAGTACCAGGTGGTTACCACTACCCATTCACCCGACCTGATCGAACTGGTGGGCACCGACACGTTCGAGAACACGTCCGTTGTGTGCCGGCGTCCGGATACCGACGATGCCGTGGTACTTCCGGTCTCGAAGTTACCCAACGCCGTCAAGTTACGCCGGTCGCAGGGACTGGGACGGCTCCACCGGTCCGGCTGGATGGAGAACGCGGTCCTGTTCGACCTGAGCAAGGATGGAGAAAACTCTAGATGAACGTCCTCATTATTCCTGAGGACTTTCGGAATGATCAGTATATTCTCAGGCCTCTTTTCCAGCGGTTGTTCCGATCTCTGAGTGTGCGGGCGACCGTCACGGTGTGCACGGATCCGTTGCTTGGAGGCGTTGATGAGGCGTTGAAGTCAGAACGGGTGGCGGAAATCGTCGAACAGTATGATGGGATGACCGATCTGTTCATCCTGTGCGTTGACCGGGACGGTGTTGCTTCGCGGCGCCGGCGTCTCGACCAAATCGAAAAAGAGTTCGGTAACCTGCCCCGACGGTTCCTTGCCGAAAATGCGTGGGAGGAGTTGGAAACCTGGGTCCTCGCCGGTCTTGATCTCCCTAGCGACTGGAGGTGGTCCGACGTCCGCAGTGAAGTATCCGTGAAGGAGCGATACTTTGCCGTGCTTGCTCGAGAACGGGGTGTGGCCAATGATCCGGGCCGTGGACGTGGTCCGTTGGGAGAGGAGGCCTCTCGGAGAGTAGCCTCAATTCGACAGAAGTGCCATGAAGACTTCGACCATCTGGCGCGGAGAATAACGACGCAAATGGGATAGGAAGGAGTTCATTTCGTTGCGGAGGCCGTGAATCTCGCCTCGTAGCTCGTCGCGGACGCCGCGCACGTCGTGGCGGACGCTGCGTATCGACGCGAGCATGGCGGTACCGAGGACGATCGGCGCGGCAATTATTCCGATCAGCTCTGCGCTCACGTACACCTCTCCGACGGCTCCGCTCCCCCTTTCTTCCGCGGGGGCGGCGGAACGTCGCTTGCGGCTCAGAACAGGGGGAGCTGGAGGTCTTCGGCGGTCGGGCGGCGTGGGGGGTGGGGTGCCCGGTGCAGCTCGCGGAGCGCGGACTCGATGTCGGTGACGAAGCGGGAGAGGGGATTCTCGACGGTCCGGCCGAACAGGAGGCGGCGGCCGGCGTGGGTCAGGATCAGCCGGCGCCGGGCGCGGGTCATGCCGACGTAGAACAGCCGGCGCTCTTCGGCCGGATCGGCTGTGCGGTTGGGCGGCAGGTAGGGGAGCAGACCCTCCTCGCAGCCGACGATGAACACCACCGGAAACTCCAGCCCCTTCGCCGCGTGCAGGCTCATCAGTGCCACCCGGTCCGCGCGCTCGTCGTAGCGGTCGGTCTCGCCGTGCAGGGCGACGGCGGTGAGAAAGTCGCACAGGCCGGTGCCGGCCGCATCGGCGCGGCGCTGCAGGCGGGCGACCCGCTCCAATTCGCCGGCGTCATAGGCGCGGCCGCGCAGCTCGGCCCAGCCTTCCGCCGCGGCCCGGACCAGCTCTGCGACGGGGGCGGAACCGGCGGCGGCCGAAAGCCGCCTCACCAGTTCCTCGACCGCCGGTTCGGTGGGCGCGCCGGACCCCTCCGACAGGATCCGCCAGCAGTGGATCCGGCTGGCCGGTACCTGCGTCAGCCACAGCAGCGAGAGAATCTCGCGCACCGGTGGCTGCTGCTCCGCCGCCGCGCTGCCGCCGGTGGACTGGTAGGGGATGCCGGAGCGGTCGAACGCCTCCTCCAGCAATCTCGCCTGAGCGTTGAGGCGGTAGAGGACGGCGAAGTCGCCGAACGCGTGGGTCTCGGACAGCCCGTCGTCCTCCACCCGGCCCGAGTCGAGGGAAAAGTAGCTGGTGCCGCCCACCATCCGCTCCACCTGGTGCACCACGTACTCCGCCTCGGCCCGGTCGGTGGGCGCACGGTACACGTCCAGCTTCACGCGGGCGGCGACGTCGGCGATCAGGGCCGGCGCCCGATGGTCGGTGTTGCGCGCGATCACCTGCCCGGCGGCGGTCAGGATCCCCTGGGCCGAGCGGTAGTTGCGGTCCAGGTGAAGCCGGCGCGCGTCCGGGAAGTCGTCGCCGAAGGCGATGAAGTAGCGGTGATCGGCCCCGCGGAAGCCGTAGATCGCCTGGTCGGGGTCGCCGATCACGCACACGTTGGCGCCGCCGCCCGCCAGGAGGCGCAACAGGCGGTACTGGGCGGCGTTCACGTCCTGGTATTCGTCCACCGAGATCCAGCGGAAGCGCGCCTGCAGCGTCCGCCGCACCACCGGATCGGTCTCCAGCAGGCGCACGCTGCGGCCGACCAGGTCGTCCAGGTCCAGACCGCCGGCCTCGGCGAGGGCGCCATCATAGCGGGCACGGAGCGTCGCCACGTTGGGTACGCCATCTCTCCGCAAGGCGACGGGGGAGGCCGGCCGGTCGCCCGCAGCTTCCGGCGTCGGGCCATTCTTGTCCGCCGAGATCGCCTCCAGCGCCGCCCGCAGCTCGCCGCCGGACAGCTCCGGACAGCTCTGCTTCAGCAGCAGCCTGCGGTCGGCTTCGTCGAATACGGCGAACCCGCGCGGGGCCCCGGCCGCAACCGCAAACTCCCGCAGCAGGTGCGCGCCCAATTGATGGAAGGTGCCGGCGGTGATCGGTGCCGCCTGCTCGGCTCCCAGCAGCTCGCTCAGGCGCGCGCGCAGTTCGTCCGCCGCCTTGTTGGTGAACGTCAGCGCCAGAATCGACGCCGGCGGCACGCCGAGCCCCCGAACCAGATGGCCAATGCGTACCGTCAGCGTACGGGTCTTGCCGGTGCCCGGTCCGGCGACGATCGCCAGCGGACCGCCGGTGTGGGTTGCCGCCTCGCGCTGCGCCGGGTTGAGGCCGGCCAGCCATGCGGACGGATGTGCGGGAAGCGCCGCGGTTGCCGCAGCGCTGCGGGGCGCGGCGCTCTCCGGTGCTGCGTCGCCGGTGGCGTGCGCCGCGCCGATCGCGGGAGGTACGGCTTCCGCCTCTGCCGCGCCCGGGGTCGGGTCGGAGTCGGTGGCAACCGACGGCTGCGGCGCTGCTGAGCCCTCGTTGCGCCGAACCTGGTACGGCACGTCCCGCTCCATCACCGCGTCCGCGGCGGGGGCCGCGCGGGGCTGCGCGGCCGGTATCGCTCCCGCCGCCGGCTCGCCCGCGAGCTCGCCGAACATGCCGAGCTGTACCACCGACGACCGGTCGGTGGCGCCGTCGAACAGGCGGATCACTCCGTATTCGCCGTCGTAGCCGCCTTGCGCACGCACCTCGCCGGCACGCATCCGACGGATGCCCTCGACCAGCACCGGGTCCCCGGCCGCGGCGATCTCCTCCAGCGGCAGGTCCTGCAGAATGGCCAACTCCGGTCCCAACCGCTCCAGCAGGCGCAGGTACTCGCCCTGGACCCGCTTGGAGTTGGGACCGACGCCGAGCATCTCGGCCAGCGCCTCCGGCAGCGGGACGAGGCTGGCGAACGGGCCGGCGCAGGCGGGGCGCGCGCCGCGCGGGCGGTCGGCCAGCTCCTCCATCCGGTGGTAGACGCCCACCGTCACCGGCTTGCCGCAGGCGGAGCAGCGTCCGCCGTGGGCGCGCGTGGTCACCGGCTTCCAGCAGACGCCACACTTGCGGTGGCCGTCCAGGTGGTACTTGCCTTCCTCGGGGAAGAACTCGATGGTGCCGTGGTAGCGCGCCCGATCGCCGCTGCGCAACGCGTCGAACAGCGCGTCATAGCTCAGCTCGGTGTCGAACCGGGTCGCCTCCCGCGCCAGCTTCTGCGGCGAGTGGGCGTCGGAGCTGGAGATCAGCGTGTAGTCGTCCAGCCAGGAGACGCGCCAGTTCATCGGCGGGTCCGAGGAGAGACCGGTCTCCACCGCGAAGAGGTGCGGCGTCAGGTCGGCGAAGCACTCCTGCGCCGAGTCGAACCCCGACTTCGAGCCGAGCATCGAGAACCAGGGAGTCCAGACGTGGGCCGGGATCAGGTGGCAGCGGGGGTCCACCTGGAGCACGATCTCCAGCAGGTCGCGGCTGTCCAGACCCAGGATCGGGCGCCCGTCGGAGCGGATGTTGCCGATCTTCTCCAGCTCCTGCTGCAGCCGCGCGGTGGCCTCGAACGACGGGGAGAACACGATGTTGTGCACCTTGCGGGTGCGGTCGTGCCTCTTGTAGATGCTGCTGAGCTCGCCGCCGATCAGGAAGCGCACGGTCCCCCGGCACGCCGCCGGCACTTGGTCGACCACGCCGGCCGTATGCTCCGGCTTGAGCCGAAACAGTCCCGCTTCGGCCGGCTCCAGCTTGTCGCGCAGCTCGGCCAGCCAGCCAGGATGGGCGATGTCGCCGGTGGCCACCACCTGCACGCCCTTGAGCTGCGCCCACTTCCACAGATGCTCGAGCGTCAGGTCTCGGCTGGTGGCGCGGGAATAGTGGGAGTGGAGGTGAAGATCGGCGACCAGCTTCATGTTGCCAACGAACGCGGGGGCAGCATGAACGACATGGTTGTCATTATGCGTTGCAGTGCGTCTCGAAGTCTATCGCCGGCTGCGGGATCGATAGGTAAACCATACTGGAGCCACCCGGTTTACCAAGTCGACAATTTGATATAGCGTGACGCAATAATTCGCAACAGGAAGGGTAGGGTGGCAACACAGAAGCTGTTACAGGAAGAGGTTCGTTCGGTCGAGGGGATCGTGCGCGCGCTGCAGGGCGCCGGCATCGATATGGTATTCGGGATCATCGGGGGCAACACCGGGAGCATCTATGATGCGCTGTACGATCACCGGTCGTCGATTCGTGCGGTGCTGGTGCGGCATGAGCAGCTGGCCAGCGTCATGGCCGAGGTGTACGGCCGCCTGACCGGCAAGCCGGGCGTCGCGATAGGGCAGGGGGCCTTCATTCTGGCCAACGCTCTGCTGGGCACCCTGGAGGCGCACATGGGCAGCTCACCCATGCTGCTGCTGACGGATCTCTCCGATCAGGCGCCGTTCACGCAGCACTCTCCCTACCAGGGCGGCACCGGCGATTACGGCTCGTTCGACACCAGAAAGGCGCTGGACGGCGTCACCAAGCACACTGCCGTCGCCTATACCCCGGTCGAGGCGGTGCACGTCACCCAGCTCGCCATCAAGCACGCGCTGAGCGGGGAACGCGGCCCGGTCGGGGTGATCTATCACAGCGCGGCCCTGGGCGGCACGGTCGGCCCGGACAGTCGGCCGGCGCTCTATCCGACCGCCGCCTATCTGCCGGCGAAGACCCAGGCCGACCCGGGACAGGTCGAGGCGGCGGCGTCCTTGCTGGCGGCCGCCCAGCGGCCGGTCGTGATCGCCGGCAACGGCGTGCGTGTCAGTCAGGCGTATGCCGAGCTCGCCGCCCTGGCGGAGCTGCTCGCCGCGCCGGTGGCCACCACCGCTTCCGGCAAGGGGGTGTTTCCCGAGACCCATCCGCTGGCGCTGGGCGTGTTCGGCAACTTCGGGCAGACGGCGGCGAACACCGTGATCGGCAACGCGGATCTGGTGCTTGCGGTCGGCACCCGGCTCGGTCCCGCCGACACCGCCAATGAGAACCCTGCGCTGCTCGATCCCAGCCGGCAGACGCTGGTTCAGGTCGACGTCGAGCCCAAGAACGTGGGCTGGTCGTTCCCCTGCGATCAGGGCGTGGTCGGGGACGCCGCGCTGGTGCTGGCGCAGCTTGCCGAGGCGGTGACGCGGGCGGGCGCGCCGTCCGCCGCAGTGCGCGCCACCCGCCAGGCGGCGGCGGACGAAACCCGCCGCGCCGACGGGTTGTTTGCCGATCCGGAATACGAATCGGACGAGCTTCCGATCCTGCCGCAGCGGGTGTTCGCCGAAATCCACCGGGCGATCGCCGACGATGCCTTCATTACCTGCGACGCGGGCGAGAACCGGTTGTTCATGACCCACTTCTTCCGCACCAAGAGCGCGGGGTCGCTGATCATGCCGGGCATCGGCGCGATGGGCTACTCGCTGCCCGCGGCAATGGCTGCCAAGTTGGTCCATCCTGGGCGGCAGGTGGTCGCAGTTACCGGAGACGGCGGCTTCGGGATGGGTATGAACGGCCTGCTGACCTCGCGCGACGAGGATATCCCGATTACCGTGGTGGTGCTGAACAACAGCGCGCTCGGCTGGGTCAAGCACGGCCAGAGCGAACGGGTCATCGCGAGCGACTTCGCCCCGATGGACTTCGCCGCGATCGCCCGGTCGATGGGGTGCAACGGGATCCGGGTCGAAACACCGGACCAGTTGGCGGAAGCTCTGGCCACGGCGCTACCGGCAACGGTCACGACGGTGATCGACGTGGTCACCTCGTTCCGCGTGTCGTTCAAGGACGTTACCAGCCCATTGACCAGCTACTGAGGCCGGGAGAGCCACCAACAGCCGATAAATTCGATAAATTCGATAAATATCCGTTCGACTTATTCATTGGACTTGACATAGTTAATCCATCTTCATGACTATTCACCAGGATTCGGATGAATTTGGATGAATTCGGATGATTAGAACGTTTTCGGCCGTGTCGGGCGTCGCGGCAGTGCGCTCCGTGGCCCGGCGCCTGGTCCCGCAGCGGGCCAGTTCACGCGTGTGGTTGTTCGGCCCGGCGCTCCTGGCCGGGCTGATCGGCGTTCCCCTGCTGGTGGTGGCGGCGCACGTGACTGCCCTGGGCGGCGAGGAAGTCCGCCACTTGGCGCAGACGGTGCTGCTGCGCTACCTGTTCAACACGGTGACGCTGGTGGTGGTGGTAGCCGCGCTGGCCGGGCTGATCGGCGTGGCGACGGCGTGGCTGACGACCGCGTTCCAGTTCCCGGGGCGTGCGGCGCTGAGCTGGCTGCTGGTGCTGCCGCTGGCGCTGCCCACCTACATCGCGGCGTTCGCGTACGTGGGGCTGGTCGACTTCACCGGACCGGTTCAGTTGTTCCTGCGCAACACCCTGAAGCTGGCTCCGGGAACCTACCCGACCGTGGATATCCAGAATCCGGTCGGGTTGAGCTGCGTGCTCGCGTTCACCGTCTACCCGTACGTGTACCTCACCGCGCGCGCGGTGTTCGCGCGCCAGAGCGCGGCGTTGCTGGAGCTGGCGCGCGGCGCGGGCTACTCGGCCACCGGCACCTTCTTCGGGGCGGTGCTGCCGCTGGCGCGGCCGGCCATCGTCGCCGGCGTGATGCTGGTCGCGATGGAGACGCTGGGCGAGTTCGGTGCCGCGCACTACTTCGGGGTGGACACCCTCACCATCGGCATCTTTCGCGCCTGGTTTGCGCTGGGCAACGTGCAGGCCGCGCTGGCCCTGTCCGCGGTGCTGCTGCTGGTGGTGGGACTGATCGTTTTCGGCGAGTGCTGGCAGCGGCGCCGGGCCCGGTACCACGCCCCCGGCCTGGTGGAACGGCCGTTGCTGCGCCAACGGCTGCGCGGGCGGGCGGCCGCCGGCGCCACGCTGGCGTGCGCCGCCCCGGTGCTGCTGGGATTCGCGGTGCCGGTCGCGCAGCTCTTCTGGTGGGCGGCGGCGGCCCCCGGGCAGTTGTTGCGCCCGCAGACGCTCGCTGCGCTGGGCGCCAGCGTCGGTCTGGCCGCCGGCGCCGCGCTGATGATCATCGTCCTGGCGGTAACGGTGGCGTACGCGGCGCGCCTGCGGTCCGGGCCCTGGGTTTCGTCGATGGCGCGGCTCGCCACGGTCGGCTACGCGATTCCGGCCGCGGTGCTCGCCGTCGGCATCGCGACCGCCTATACGTGGGTCGATCACCGCCTGATCGCGGCTGCCCGCTGGCTGTTCGGAATGTCGCCGGGACTGATCATCACCGGCGGCGTGGCCGCGCTGTTGGCGGCCTACGTGGTGCGCTTCTTTGCCGTGGGCTACCACACCATCGACTCCGGCTTCTGCCGCGTGACGACCCGTTTCGACGAGGTGGCGCGCGCGTCCGGCCTGCGCCCGCGCCAAGCCCTGCTGCGGGTGGGGATCCCCAACCTGCGGCCGGCCCTGATCAGCGCCGCGGTGCTGCTGGTGGTGGACATGCTCAAGGAATTGCCGCTGACCATGATCCTGCGCCCGTTCAATCTGGAGACCCTGGCGACGCGGGTATTCCGGCTGGCGAGCAACGAGATGGTGGCCGAGTCCGCGGTGCTGGCATTGTTGATCGTGGCGATCGGCGTGCTGCCGGTGATCGTGCTGCAGCGGCTCGCCACCACGCGGCGGCAGCACGCGTTGGTGCGGCTGGGAACGGCCGAGCCGGCGGCCGCGGCGTAACCGGCGCCGGCGTATGGTCACCGGCGGGCGCGGCCGCGGGACACAGGAACCGGCCTACTTGCAGTTGAGCGGTGTCGGCAAGCGGTACGCCGGCAATCCGCGTCCGGCTCTGGCCGGCGTCTCCCTGGCACTGGAGCGCGGGGCGGTATTGGCCCTGCTGGGCGAGAGCGGCAGCGGCAAGACCACCCTGTTGCGGCTGGTGGCGGGGTTCGATCAGCCCGGCGCCGGCACCATCCATCTGGGCGGAACCCTGGTCGCCGGCGGGCGCGTGTCCGTTCCCCCGGAGGACCGGGCGGTGGGAGTGGTGTTTCAGGAGACCGCGCTGCTGCCGCACCTCACGATTCTTCAGAACGTCAGCTTCGGCCTGCGGCGCCTGCCCGAGCCGCGGCGGCGACAGCGGGCCGAGCACACGCTCGGGTTGATGCGCATCACCGACCTGCGCGACCGCTATCCGCACGAGGTATCAGGCGGTCAGGCGCAACGGGCCGCGATCGGGCGTGCGTTGGCACCGCAGCCGGCGCTGCTGCTGTTCGATGAGCCGTTCAACAATCTCGATCCGGTGCTCAAGGGGCACCTGTTGCACGAGGTGCGCGAAGTGCTGCGCGCCACCCGGACCACGGCGGTGTTCGTGACCCACGATCGCGACGAAGCGTTCACCGTCGCCGACCGGATCGCGCTGCTGCATCGCGGTCGGATCGAGCAGGTGGGCGATGCGGAGAGCCTGTACTCCGCGCCCGCCAACGCGTTCGTGGCCGAATACCTGGGGGCGGCGAATCTGCTCGCGGTACGGCGGGTGGGTGCGGCGTGGCGGTGCGCGCTGGGCCGGCTGGCCAATGCCGTGCCGTTCCGGCTGAACGGCGGGCCGGCGGTATCCGTGCGGCCCGCACAACTGCTGGTCGCGGCCGCGACGGACAGCGGCGGGGACTCGGCGAACGGCCATCTCCCGCCCGGGCTGCGCGGCGTGATTCAGGCGCAACGGTTCATGGGTGAGTTCCGCGAACTGCGGGTCAGGGTCGACGATTCAGCCGGCGCGGCGGACGACGACCTGCCGGCCGTGCGCGAACTCACGGTGCACGTACCCGCCTGCAGGCGATTCCACACCGGCCAGCCGGTCACCGTGGCGCTGACCGGCGCGCCGGTCAGCCGCCCGGCGGCTCCTCGTCCGGGACCCGGCTCTTGAGGCGCTCGTCGATCATGAACAGTCCGATCCGGGAGTCGCCGACCATCTGCAACTGGTCGACGATCTCGGTGGTGATCCGCTCCTCCTCGACCTGCTCGCTCACGAACCAGTCCAGCAGGATGCGCGTCGCGTGATCCTTCGCGGCCACCGCCAGCTCGATCAATTCATCGATGCTGCCGGCGATGCGGCGCTCTTCGTCGCGCGCCTCGGTAAACGCCGACAGCGGAGAGTCCCACTCCAGGGAGGGTTGCGCCAGGGCCGCGAGGTTCACCGTTCCCCCCCGGTCCAGGACGTGATCATAGATCCGTAGCGCATGGCCGCGCTCCTCTTCGTACTGGATGCGAAACCAGTGGGCGAAGCCGTTGAGATTGAGCGCCGAGAAGTGTGCGGACATCGCCAGGTAGATGTAGCTGGAATTCAGCTCGTTGGTGATCTGGTCGTTCAGGGCGTGGGTGATGTTCTCAGAGATCATGTGCGGGTGCTCCTTAGCCTACACGGTACCGGCGCGGTCGGCGGGCGGTCAAGACCCGGTCAAGACCCCCCGACGGGCGGATCATGCGGGCGAGCGCTCACTTCACGGTTCGCGCCCTGCCGGGCCGCCAGTGCGGTCAGCCGTGCGACCGCGCCCCCGGTCCGCCCCGGTACTCGCCGCGCGGGACGCGGAAGTAGAGCCAGAACACCGCCGCGCTGGAGGCCACGACGGCGGCGGCCAGACCGTACAGGCCGCCGAATCCGAACGCCGGGATCAGGTAGCCGCCGGCGAACGCCATTGACGTGAAGCCGGTGCCCATCGACATCGCCACCACCGCCGAGGTCACGCCGCGCCAGTGCGCCGGCACGATTTCCATGTGCAGCACGCTGGCCATCGACTGGGTCATCGAACGGGTGCCGAGCGCAAGGATGAACCCCAGGCCCGCCACCGCCCAGTGGGGAATCACCGCCATCGCCGCCAGGCCCACCGCCGAGATCAGCGTGGAGACCGTGATCGCCGCCACCTTGCCGGTGCGCGCCGCCACCATCGGTCCGGCCAGTGCGGCCGGTCCGGCGACGAGCTGGCCGAACGCCACCAGCAGGCCGATGCGCGCCGGCGTCTGGCCGAGCTCCACCTCCAGGTACACGTTGACGAAGTTGCGCGCCGCGCTCTCGCCGGCCATGCGCAGCAGCGCGGTCAGGCCGAGGAACAAGATCACCAGCACGATGCCGTGCGCCGCGTCGCCGCCGCGTGCCCGGGTCCGGGGCGGCGGCCGCGCTACCGGCCGCTCCTGCGTCTTCATCTGCGCCAGTATCCCCGGCACCAGGACCACGCCGGACAGCGCCAGCAGGAGGGCGAACGGGGTAGGGTCGGTCAGCGGCAGGCCGAGCATGCCGGCCACCCATTCGGGCAACAGACCGCTGACGATGGCGCCCGCGAACCCGGCCATCGGCGGCATCGCCGTCAGCAGCGCGAACGCGTGCGGGCGCTCGGCGGGTCCGGTCGCCGCCACCAGATAGGGAAAGGCGTTGACCATGTGCAGGGCGAATCCGATCCCGGCCAGAACCCGCGTCGCGACGATCCAGAGATCACGCCCGGTTCCCGGCAGCAGACCGGCAAACGCCACCAGGATGCTGCCGACGGTCAGACAGAATACCCCGGCCATGGTGACCCGCCGCGGCCCAAAGCGGTTACCCAGCGCCCCGGCCGGCAGCGAGCACACCGCGAACGCGAGCGCCATGCCGCCATTGCTGATCCCGATGAAGTCGGTCCCGTACCCCATCCGCAACAGGAACAGGTTGAACAGCACGGTCTGGAAGCCCATGTAGCTGATGCCGATCAGGGCGGCGACCAGCAGGTACTTGCGGACGTCGGGGTGGAGCAGGCGCAGCGCCCGCCTCAGGTCAGTCATGTACGCGCACGGGTCCCGGGTGCGCGGCGTCAGCCGCCATTATCCGATAGTGCCCCAATTGCGCCCGCCTGGATAGCGCATGACCTGCGCATGACCCCGCATGACGTGTCGGACGCAATCGCGCTACGGTGCGGTCATGGACGGGGTGATCATTCGGCCGTTGCTGGCCGCCGATCTGGCAAACGGGTTCCTCCAGGCGCTGGACGCGCTGCGTCCGGCCAGCGGCCTCGAGCCGGAGCAGACCCACGCGGTGTTCCGGCGGCTGGAGCGCAACCCCGACTGCGTGGTGGCCGTGGCGGAGCTCGACGGCCGGGTGGTCGGGACGGCGACGCTGCTGATCGAGCACAAGTTCATTCACGGCGGCGGCACGGCCGGCCACGTCGAAGACGTGGCGGTGGCGGCGGACCGGCAGGGGCGGGGGATCGGCCGCGCGCTGGTCGGTTACCTGCTGCAGAGGGCGGCGGCGGCAGGCTGCTACAAGACGATCCTGGACTGCGACCGGCAGCTCGTCCCGTTCTACGAGAAGCTCGGATTTCAGTGCCGCAGCCGCGGCATGCGGTTCGACCACCACTGACCGGAGCCGCCGCGGCACGCACACACAAGCCCTCTACCGTGCTATCTTACCACCGGTCACGTCCTATCCCTGACGACCCAACGAGGAGATTTCATGAGAGCGAATTCCCTGCGCCGGAAGCTGAACTCCGGCCAGATTACCGTCGGCACGCGGTTGTACGTGTGCGACCCGACCCTGGTCGAGATCGCGGGACAAACCGGGCATTACGACTACGTCGAGTTCGTGGGCGAGTATGGTTCCTTCCACATGCACGACCTGGACAACTTCTGCCGCGCCGCGGAGCTGCACGGGATGGGGTCGATGTTCAAGATCGATCAGAGCCACCAGTGGTTCCTGGCGCAGCGTGGCATCGGCGCCGGGTTCGAATCGGTGCTGTTCACCGACTGCCGCTCGGCGGACGACGTACGTGCCTGCCTGCGCGTCGCCCGTCCCGACACACCCGAGGACGGCGGACTGTACGGTGCGGCCGTACGTCGCAATGCCCTCACCGGAGTCGGCAGCCCGGAGTACCTGCAGGCGATTCGGGACGTGGTGGTGGCGATCATGATCGAAAAGCAGCCGACGCTGGAGAACCTGGAGGAAATCCTGGCGGTGCCGGGCGTCGACCTGGTGCAATGGGGCGGCACCGACTTCGCGATGAGCTCCGGGTACGGCAGTGCCGGCTACGGCCGGAGCACGCATCCCGAGGTGGCGGCGGCGCGCGACAAGGTGTTCGAGCGCGCACTCGCATTGGGCGTGGCGCCGCGCGCGGAGATCTCCCATCCCGACGAGGCGCAGGCGTACCTGGACCTGGGCGTCCGCCACTTTTCCCTGGGCGGCGACCACGGCGTGTTGCGCCAGTTCTGGAACGACGCCGGGGCCAAGCTGCGCGAGTTGATCGGCGCAACCGGGTAAAGACCCCCGGCTACCGGTCCGCCAGGGTCTTGAACTCGGAGGCGTGCTCGCTTATGAAGCTCCGGATCTCGTCGGTCATGTTGAGCAGCCGTTCCCATTGCTCCCGGTACAGTGTGACCGGGAACCGCCCGAGGCCGTAGACGGACAACGCGCCCTTGCCGCTTACCTTCAAGGTCAGTCCGGCGGTACGGAGACGCTTCAACGCCGCATTTTCGGCCCTCAGCCGTTCCAGCTCGCTCTGCAGATCAACATCGTTCATGGTCGCGTTTACCTCGCCGCACGTTTCAGGTCGCCACACCTGCGCGCCGCCGCCAGCGTGCAGGTGCGTGTCGGTGCATGACCGAGTATTGCAGAAAATGCGGCTTCCGGTCCAGGCACGCCGGTTGCCGGGGTTGCCGGCCGGTCACTCCAGCACTTCCGGATTGACGATCGCCCGCGGCCGTCTGCCCGCCAGCACGTCCACCACGTTGTCCACCGCCAACTCGCGCATCGCCCGGCGGGTTTCGTGCGTGGCGCTGGCCATGTGCGGCAGGACGATCGCGTTGGGCAGGGTGACCAGCGGTTCATCTTCGGCCGGGGGCTCCGGATCGACCACGTCCAGCCCCGCGCCGGCAATGCTGCCGCTACGCAGGGCGTCGGTGAGCGCCGCCTGATCCACCGCGCCGCCACGGGCGGTGTTGATCAGGTACGCGTCGCCGCGCATCAGGCCCAGTTCGCGGGCGCCGATCAGCTTGCGCGAGCTGTCGTTGAGGTCCATGTGAACGGACACGAAGTGCGACTCGCGCAGCAACTGGTCCAGCGGCCGGTAGGGCACGTCGGGCGCGCCCGCGGGAAGCTGATCGAAGATGTCGTACCAGGTCGGACGCATCCCCAACGCCTGCATGCGGCGTGCGACCTCACGGCCGATACGGCCGAACCCGACCACCCCGAGGGTCTTGCCGGCAATGTCCACGCCCAGCCCCGGCAGCCGCTCGCGCCGCCCCCAGGCGCCGCTGCGCGCGAACGCCTCGTTCTCCAGGATGCGCCGGGCGAGCATGATGATCAGCACCGTGGTCACGTCCGCCACCGCTCCGGTCAGCACGCCGGGCGTGTTGCACACCGCCACGCCGCGCGCGGTGGCGGCGGTCACGTCGATGCGGTCGTAGCCGACGCTGACGGTGGCTACGACTTTCAGGTCAGGGGCCGCGTCGAGCAGCTCCGCGTCCACGGCTACGTGGCCGAACAGGCCGTGCGCCGGCGCGAGCTGACGCAGCACGTCGGCGCGCGCGCCGGCAGCGACCGGACGCACGTCGCCGGCGGCCTCGAGCCGCGCCACGAGGTCCGCTTCGAGATTGGCATAGGTGTTGAAGATCTGTGGTCTGGTACTCATGGCTCCTCTGTGTAACTCTCATCCTACGAATCCACCGTTGAAGGTGCAAGTGATGACACTCTCGCCACTCTCGCCGACCATCGTGCTCGCCTCCCGGTCGCCGCCGCGGCGGCGGCTGCTGGAGGCGGTGTCGCTGCCGGTCCAGGTCGTCCCGCCGGACCTGGACGAGGCGGCGGCCGCGGCGCTGCCGCCGCGCCAGGCGGTGGTGGAGCTGGCGCGGCGCAAGGCGGACGCGGTGGCGCGGCGCATCCGGCGCCCCGCCTGGATCGTGGCCGCGGACACCGCGATCGTGCTGGACGGCCGGCTGGTCGGCAAGCCGCCCGACCGCGACGCCGCGGCCCGCATCCTGGCCCGCCTGGCGGGTACCACGCACGTGGTGCTGTCGGGGGTGGCGCTGTGTCCGCCGGGCGGCGCGGCGGTGACCGGGCTGGTGCGTACCGAGGTGGAATTCGCGCCGCTTGCACCGTGCGAGCGGGAGTGGTATCTGGCCACCGGCGAGTGGCGCGGGGCGGCCGGCGGATACCGCATTCAGGGCCGGGGCGGCCTTTTGGTGCGGCGCGTGCACGGCTCCTACAGCAACGTGGTCGGGTTGCCGCTGGAAACGATTTATCGTATGTTGGCGCAGACCGGTTACCGGTTCCGGTAGCACCGCCGCGGCGTGCACGCGACCATGGCGGTGCCAGGGAGGAATAATTGGCCGTCGTTACCATGAAGAATCTGCTTGAGTCCGGGGTCCACTTCGGGCATCAGACCAAGCGTTGGGATCCGCGTATGGCGCGGTACATCTTCGCCGAGCGCAACGGGATCCACATCATCGATCTCCAGAAGACCATCACCGCCATCAAGGAGGCGTACGAGGCGGTACGCCAGGCGGTGCTCGCCGGCAAGCACGTGCTGTTCGTCGGCACCAAGAAGCAGGCGCAGCAGTCAATCGAACGGGAAGCGAAGCGCTGCAGCATGTATTACGTGAACAGCCGGTGGCTGGGGGGAATGCTCACCAATTTCTCCACGATCAAGCGGTCGGTGCTGAAATTGAAGAAAATCGAGAAGATGGAAGTCGACGGTACGTTCGCGAACATGACCAAGAAAGAGATCTCGCGCATGCAGAAGGAGCAGGCCCGGCTGGAACGCAACCTCGGCGGCATCAAGGAGATGAAGGATCTGCCGGGCGTCATGTTCGTGGTCGACACGCGCAAGGAGGCGATCGCCATCGCCGAGGCCAACAAGATGAACATCCCGGTCGTGGCCATCGTCGACACCAACTGCAATCCGAACGTGATCGACCTGCCGATCCCGGGTAACGACGACGCGATTCGCGCCATCAATCTGTTCACGCAGATCGTAGCCAACGCCGTGGTCGAGGCCGAGAACGAGGTTGGTCTCGAAGTCATCGAGACTCTCCAGGATGAGGACCGGAGCGAGGAATACGACTACAACCGGGTGATCGACAAGGACCAGTACGGCGACGAGTACGGCGAGGCGAGCGTGCAGACGGAGACGGTCCCGCTGGGCGAGATGGCCGGTACTGCGGCGGGCGGCGACGCGGGCTTGGCTGACGCGGGAGGCTTCACCGACCGGGACTACTCCGACTACAACCCGGAGGCGCAGGGGCGGAAAGAAGCTCAGTCGGAACCCGAGACCGTCACCGAGAAGGCGGGGATCGACGAAGATACCCTGTATGACGGCCGCTGAAACCTGGTCGCACGTGAACGGGAGCAGTACGTGGCAATTACAGCGAAGGACGTAAAACGTCTCAGAGAACAGACCGGGGCGGGCATGATGGACTGCAAGCGCGCCCTGGTGGAGGTGGGGGGAGACTCCGCCGCGGCCGAGCGCCGGCTCAAGGAGATGGGCCTGGCCGCCGCCGCCAAGCGCAGCGGGCGTGCCACCACCGAGGGGCGGGTGTTCTCGCTCGCCAATGGTTCGGGCACCGCCGCGATCCTCGAGTTGTCCACCGAAACCGACTTCGTGGCGCGCAATTCGCAGTTCGTGGAGCTCGGTGAGCGGTTGGTGAGCGCGGTGGCCGAAAGCCGTCCCGACGCCCCCACCGAGCACATGCGGGGCCTGATGACCGAGGCGATCGGCAAGATCAAGGAGAACATCGAGGTACGCCGCTTCCGCTACCTGGCGGTGGAGCCGGGTGACCATGTTGCCGATTACGTCCACGGCGAAGGCGCGATCGGTGTCCTGGTCAAGTTGAACGCGGCGGACGCTGCCAAGGCGCAGGACGAACGCCTCGGACGGGTGGCGTTCGATCTCGCGTTGCACGTCGCTGCGTTCGCGCCGCCGTTTCTGGGCCCCGACCGGGTGGACGCCGGGTACCTCTCCGAGCATGAGGCGATCTTTCGCAAGCAGGCGGAAGGATTGGACAAGCCCGCGCACGTGGTGGCCGGCATCGTGAAGGGAAAGCTGCGCAAGCACCTGCAGGAGGTATGCTTGCTGGAACAGCCGTTCGTGAAGGAGCAGAAGCGTAGCGTCAGGCAGGTGGTGGCGGACCTTGGCCGGTCGCTCGGCACCGACGTGGCGATCCGCGAGTTCGTATACTACCGGGTGGGTGAGAACGCCGAAGCTTGAGGGAGAGTAGCGTGGCCGATTTCTCCAGCACAGCCAGCCAGCGCATGCAGAAGTCGATCGACGCGTTGGCGGACGAATTCAAGACGATTCGAACCGGACGCGCCAGTGCGGCGATGTTCGACCGGATTCGCGTCGAAGCGTACGGGCAGCGGATGCCGCTGAACCAGACCGCGACCATATCGATCCCCGAAGCTCGATTGGTGATCATCCAGCCGTGGGATCGCGCGCTGCTGGGCGGAATCGAGCGAGCCATCCAGAAGGCCGACCTCTCGCTCAATCCGAACAACGACGGCAAGGTGATCCGCATCAGTATCCCGCAGCTCACCGAGGAGCGCCGCAAAGAGATTGTCCGGCAGGCACGGGCAGCCGCGGAACAGGCGCGGGTGGCGGTGCGCAACATCCGCCGGGACCTGAACGAGAGTGTCAAGCAGCAGAAGAAAGAGGGGTTGAGCGAGGACGACGCCAAGCGCGGGGTGGACCGGATTCAGACGCTTACCAATGAACGGATCGAGCAGATCAACACGCTGCTCGCCGCCAAAGAACAGGAAATAATGGAGATTTAGGAGCCTGTCGAAATGCGACAGGCGAAAGACGGCGCCGCTAGGCGGCTGGTTTCGGGGCGTTAGGAGCCTGTCGAAATGCGACAGGCGGTGAACGACGTTGACGTGCCGGCGCCTCCGCAGGCGGACCGCTTCTGGATCCGACTTCTGCTGTTGGTCGCCGCCATCCCGTTCTTCTACGTGCTGATCTTCCTGGTTCCCGGCTACCGGTACCTGTTGTTCAGCAGTTGCGCCGTGGTGGGGGCGGTGCTCGGTTCACGTGAGGTGGCGGGGCTGTTTGCCCACCGTAAAGTCGCGGGTGACTGGTGGCTGGCGGGACTCAGCGCCGGGGCATTCCCGGTGGTCGCCTATCTCGAGAACTGGGACCTGCTGCCCGCTAACGCCCTGGGAGTGCTGGTGACCGCGGTCGTGGTTTCGGTCCTGGTGGTGGCGGTGGTGCGGGCCAACCGCAGTCGCACGTTGGCCCAGGTGCTGGAGCACGCCAGTGCGACGCTGTTCGCCGGGTGCTATCCCGGGTTGTTCATCGGCTACATTGTGCGGCTGGTCGGGGTCGGCGATCCGCGCTGGATGTTGCTCACGTTTTTCGTAGCGGTGTTTGCCAATGACACCAGCGCGTACGTGGCGGGCAAGCTCGCCCGCGGACGCACGGCGATTGGTCTGCCGGTCAGTCCTGCCAAGACGGCGATCGGCTTTGCCGCCGGGATCATGGCGTCGGTCGGGGCCCTGATCGTGGCGCACCGGCTGTTTCCCGGAGCTCCGCGGTTCGGTACCATAGAGGCAGCCGTGGGAGGCGCTGCAATCGGTGTGTGCGCCGTGGTGGGAGACCTCATCGAGTCCGCTCTCAAACGTGCGGCCCGGGTCAAGGACTCCGGGAAGATCATTCCGGGCCGCGGCGGGTTGCTGGATTCGATCGACTCGCTGCTGCTGTGCGCGCCGTTGTTCTTCTTCTGGATGCGGTCAGTCGAATGGACGTGATCTGAAGTGTTGTTGGCCACCATTCTGTTCGGAGCGCTCGGGCTCGGCATCCTGATTTTCGTGCACGAATGCGGGCACTTTCTGGCCGCCAAGGCCAACGGAGTGACGGTCGAGGTGTTTTCGCTGGGGTGGGGCCGGCGGCTGGTCGGCTTCGACTATCGCGGCACCAGCTACCAGATCTCATGGTTCCCGCTCGGCGGCTATTGCCGGATGAAGGGCGAGAACGACGCCACGCTGCGCTCCGAGTGGCGGCTCGGCGATAGCGAGCATCGACCCGAGCAGGGATCGTTCTTCGCGGCCGCGGCGTGGCAACGAATTCTGATCATAGCCGCCGGTCCGCTGGCCAATCTGCTGTTCGCGCTGCTCGTGCTGACGGTCATCTGGTGGGCGGGGTTCCGGATCGACAGCCCCGGTACCAGGATCGTGTCGGCCGCCGACCATACGTTGGACGCGGTGCCGGCGCAGACTCCGGCAATTGCAGCCGGCCTGCGCTCCGGCGACCGCATCGTGAGCATCGACGGCCACGAAGTCGTCACCTTTCGGGAGCTCAGGCGGCGCGTGGCAGCGGCTCCCGGACGGCTCCTGAAGCTGATGGTCGAGCGCGACGGTACCCTGCTGGCGACCGACGTCACTCCGGAGTTGGACGCCCGGACCGGCGCCGGACGGATCTGGGTCTACCCGTGGATCGACCCGGTGGTCGAGGTACGCCTCGGAGGTGCGGCGGCCGCGGACGGGTTGCGCACCGGTGACCGGATCGTGGCGGTGAACGGGTCGCCGGTCCGGCACTCGATCGACGTCCTCGAGCACTTCCGACCGAGCGCGGAGGGGTTGTCGCTGGCCGTGGCGGTCGAACGTGACGGCGCACGGCAGGTCGTGACGCTGGAGCCGGCACCGGCCGGGGGCGACCCGGGCTTCGGCTTCGTCGTGCCGCGGCTGCGCACTCCCCGGCTGTCGCCGGCGGCGGCGCTCGCGCGTGCGGGGCAGGACACCGGGCGCCTGATCGGCGCCACCGTGAATGCCCTGGCCCGGCTGTTCGGCGGCGGCGATGCTCCCACCGTGGCGGGGCCGCTCCGCATCACCTACGACGTGGGTCGAGCCGCCTCGGACGGCTTCGCGCGCGGCGTCGGGACCGGCCTGGTGCAGTTTTTCCGCTTGCTGTGCGCGATCAGCATCGTGTTGTGCGTCATGAACCTGCTGCCTTTGCCGGCGCTGGACGGCGGCCATATCGTGCTGTACTTGATCGAACTGATCCGTGGCCGACAGTTGCCGCCGGCGCTGCTGTATCGGATTCAGGTTCTGGGATTTTCGTTGTTGCTGACCCTCGCCCTGGTCGTGACCTTCGGCGATATTCTGTTCTTCGTCGGCAGGTAGCGGGGGCCGCGCGAATCATGCCCCAACGCCTTGCTCCGGTGCTCGTCGCGGCGCTGCTGGCGAGCGCGGCCGCGGCCGCCACGGCGCAGCCGGTGCTGATCAACAGCGGCCACGTCGGGGCGGTGACCGCACTGCGGTATGACGCCGCCCGCCGATTGTTGTTCTCCGCCGGCGAGGATGGTTCGGTGCGGGTGTGGAGTCACGCCCGGCGCAGCATTGTCGGGCAGGTGCGCCTGGGAATGAACCCGGTGGACCGGATCGCCGTGCATCCGGCGCGGCCGCTGTTGGCCGCGGTCGTGACCACCGGCAGCGGGACCCAGTCCGGCGCCAGGTCGATCGGCGTGTGGAACTGGAGCACGGGCCAGCGATTGTTCGCCCGCCTGGTGGAAGAGGAGCCGCTTCACTTCGGCTTCACCAGCCGCGGCACGGCACTGGTGTACACGCGGGCCAGGTTCGACAGCGTCGTGTTCCTGGATCCGTTGACCGGGGAGGTCCGAGGCCGCACCTGGGAACCATTCGGTATCGTGTCGTTCGTGACCACCTCCACCAACGAGCGCACCGTCATGACCTACAAGCCGACCGGACTGATTCAGTACCGGGACGCTCGGAGCGGCGCGTTGAGCGCGCAGGTCGGGGCACCGCCGGGGCTGGATCGGATTTCCATCAGTCACGACAAGGCCTTCATGGTTGCCCGTGACGGGCCCGATCTGGTGGTCGTGGACGTCGTTACCGGCCGGGTCCGGGGACGGGTCGCGGTTCCCGATGCGCTCGGATTCGCCGTTTCGGAGCGCATTTCGGAGCTCACGCTGCTGCGCCCCGCGCGCACCGGAAGCCGGGACGAGACCGTGGCGGACCGGCTGCAGATTGATCGGGGCCTGCGCCGCCGGGTGAGCGGCGGGATCGCTTTGGAGGGAGCGGCGACCGCGGTCGCGTACGGGGACCGGTCGGTGTTCATCGCCGATCAGGGGGGAATCGCCGAACTGTACCCGCGCGGCGGCACAGAGCGCGTGTTGCGGAACGAATTGCTGACGGGCGTGCAACTCGCGGCGGTCGAGGGCCGTGCCGGGCGCCCCGACGTTGTGCTTGCGGCAACCGGCGATCGGCTGATACTGGCGCGTTTCAGGTCGAGTCCGCGGTCGGACAGCCGCCTGCCGGCCAGTCTCGGACTGCAGGTGATTCGCAATCCGTTCGGGACGCCGGTGGGCGTAACCGCAATTCCGCCGGCGGCGGGCGGGACGACGCCGTTCACCCGCCGGGCGACCTTTTTGATATGGCCGCGCGCGGGCGCGACCGGCACACTGGCGACGGTCGACCCGAGCAGCGGCGCGGTTCGCTACCGGCTGACCGGGCTCGAGGCGCCGGTGCGGCAGGTGAGCGTCATGGATGACGAACGCCTGCTGGTGCTGGACAGCGCGGGCACCATCCGGCTCTACTCGCTGCGCGCGGTGCTCGCCGCCGACCGCGGCCGGCCGGTACGGCCGCTGCAGCGGTTCTGGGCGCCCGGAGCGCGCACCGTGGTGGGCAGCGCGAATCGGCTTATCGCCGCGCGCAGCGCATCCAATCTCGCGGCGCCGCTGCTGCACGTAGACACCGACACCGAAGAGACACTGCCTCTGTCCCTGGCCTCCTTGCTGGTCTACGACCTGGCCCTGCTCGACAACGGGCTGCTGGTCAGTCTGGGCGTGGCGAAAGAGGGTAGGCGGACCGTGCTGGAACAGCACTTCGGGCGCCACGCCGCGCATTCACGGGTAATCGACGCGTACCCTGGAGAAGATCTGTTCGCCGCTCTCGCCGTGGCCCCGGATCGGCGGCAGGTCTACTCCTCGCTTGGCGAAGACACGGTACGGGCGTGGGACGGGAACACGCTCCTCGACCTGGAGCAGTCGGGCCACCGGCCGCGGCAACTCACCGTGACCGATACGCTGCTCGTGTCGGTCAATGCCGACGCCTCGTTCACCGTATGGGACCGGGCCCGGCGCAGCGTGCTGTTCAACCTCTACCTGTTTCGGGACCTCGAATGGCTGGCGGTCTCGCCACCCGGAGAGGTGGCGCAATCGCGCGGCGCGGACCGCTACGTCGTCACCCCCTACGGGCAGTAGGGCGGCGCCGTCACGGAGTCCGATTCGACAGCGATTCGAACTTGGTATACTCGGGGATGAACGCCAGGTTGACCTTGCCGACCGGACCGTTCCGTTGCTTGGCTACGATCAGGTCGGTCTCCACGTCGTTCAGATTCTCGTCCGTGCCGCGCTCACGGTGCAGGAACATCACCACGTCCGCATCCTGCTCGATCGATCCGGACTCCCGCAGGTCCGCCAAGTTGGGCAGTTTCCCTTCCGATTCGCGCCGCACCTGAGACAGCGCGACCACCGGCAGGTCCAACTCGCGCGCCAGGGCCTTGAGCGAACGGCTGATTTCCGCGATCTGCTCGTGGCGGGCCAGCTCGAGGTGCTCGGAAGTGATCAGCGTCAGATAGTCGATGAACACGATCTCGACCGCGTGATTCGACTTCATCCGCCGCGCCAGGGCGCGGAGATCGAGCAACTTGAGGTTGGGCGAGTCCTCGATGTACAAGGGGGCATCGTAGATGCGGCCGGCCGCTTCGGTGATCTTGTGGAAGTCGGAGGCCTTGAGGAGCCCCGACCGGATCCGGTTGGAGTCGAGGCGCGCTTCGCTGGCGAGCAGGCGCTGCATCAAGGCGACGGCGGACATTTCCAGGGTGAAGAATCCGACCGGACGCTGCTGCTCAACCGCAATCTGAGCGGCCATCGTCAGCGCCAGCGCGGTCTTGCCGACCGACGGGCGCGCCCCGATGATGATGAACTCCGAGTTCTGGAAGCCACTGGTGAGGCTGTCGAGATCCGGAAATCCGCTGGGGATGCCGGTGTAGCTGCCGCTGGCGTGGTAGAGGCGTTCGATCGCCTCGACCGTCTGCGCGATGATCTCTTTCGCCGGTCGGAACGAGCCGCTGTGCTGGCGATCGGTTATATCGAAGATGCGCCGTTCCGCTTCCTCGATGATGTAGCGCACTTCCAGCGTCTCGTCATGGGAATCGGCGATGATCGCCGCCGAGATCCGCTGCAGCGCCCGGCGCATGCTCAACGCCCGAACGATGCGCGCGTAGTACTCGACGTTGGCGCTGGTAGGGACCGCCGAGGTGAGCTGCAGAATCCGGGCATTGCCGCCGCAGGCTTCAAGTTCGCCCGCACGGTTCAGCTCTTCGCTGAGGGTAATCAGGTCGATCGCCTCGTTGCGGTCGAACAGTGCGAGGATCGCCTGGTAGATCTTGCCATGGCTCGCCCGGTAGAAGTCGTCGGCCCGGAGATAGCGCAACACGGTGGCCAGCGCCTGCGAATCGAGCAGGAGTGCGCCGAGGGTGGCTACCTCGGCGTCGAGGTTGTGCGGCGGAACGGCGTCCCGAAGCTGCCGGTCGCGGCGGCCGGCAGCCGCCGACGGTGCGGCCGTGGCCATCAGGCGGGCATCAGTGCGCGTCGGGTTCGATCACCACCCGCAAGGTGGCGGCCTGACTCTCGTAGAGGCGCACCCGCACTTCGTGCTCGCCGACCAGCTTGAGCGAATGGTCGGGCACCTCGATCCGTCTCCGGTCGATCGAATAGCCCCGTTTCTCCAGCTCGGCGGCAATCGCGACGCTGGTGACCGAGCCGAACAACTTGCCGCTGGTGCCGGCGGTCATGTGGAAGGTCAGATCCTCGTTCTCCAACCGTTCGCGCAGGCCGGCGGCCCCGGCCCGCTTCTCCTCCCTGCGGCGCTCGATCGTCCCGCGGCGATGGTCCAGCAGCGTGACGGCGTGGCTGGAGTAGGGCACGGCAGCCTGTTGCCGGAACAGGTAGTTGCGGGCATAACCGGACGCCACGTCGCAGATATCGCCCTCTTCGCCCACTCCTGGGACGTCGGCCTGTAGAATAACCTTCATCGTTTCCTCCTCGGGTCGCCGTGTGACCCGTTCACTGTAACGCCGACGCTCAGTTCGGACCAGTGCCCGCGGCACCGGCACCGGGCCGCGGCCGTTTGAAATCAACCCAGGTCTCGGACATGCCCAGCAATGGCAGCCCGAGCAACGGCACCAGGCTGAACACGTTGCTCAGCACCATGAATGCCAGCGAGACCCCGATCATCACCCGCATCGGAGCCGGAACGTTGTACCGCCGGTACAGCCATTGCAGCACCCCGATGCCCTGCAGGCCGAACAGAAACAGGAAGATGGCCAGCACGTTCCAGCCGACGTAGGACAGCGGACCGGCTCCGCCCAGCAGGAGGTCGGCGAGAACGACGGCGCCGCTCACCAGCGCCGCCCAGATGAACCACGGTTCGACGCGGAACGAAAGCAGGCGTCCCACCGGCGACGGCATGCCCAGCGAGCGTGCCCCCCAGAGCGACCCCAGCCACCAGCCGGCAATCAGGTACAGCATGTAGAGCAGCAGGGCCATGCGCAGCAACATCCGGCCCGCCAGCGCGGTGAGCTGCTCGATCGACTCGGAGGCCAATTCCGCGCCCGCGCCGGGCTCCAGGTTCGATTGCGCGAACAACGGGTGCTCGGCCAGTATGCGGCTCATCATGGTCGTGAATTCCGGGTCGTCGGCGAACCTGCCGAAGAACGGTACGGCGAGCAATCCCGCAACCGCGGTGGCGGTCAGGATCCGCAACAGATTGCGGTAGGGCAGAACCCGGAACTCGTTCACCAGCCACAGGCCGCCCAGCAATGCGACGTTGAGGAACAACCCGATGGAACGCACGTGCAGCAACGCGTCATCCGCGGCCGCCGGTTGTCCGCGCAGCATCAGTTCCACCAGCGCGCCCGCCAGCACCAGCAGGATCATCGCATAGCTGAACGGCCGCCGGCCGTGGCGCACCACGAGCATCTGAAGAGGGATCAAGGACAGGCCGGGAGTAAGCACGTGCAGTCCCAGCGCAACGGCTACGACTACTCCGATCTCGATCCAGACGCGGTTGGGGAAGCCCCGCTCGTCCACCGCTCGGTTTCTCCAAGCAGGACTGCTCGCTCTACTGCGCTGCGAAGGGAAGCAGCGCCAGGGCGCGTGCGCGTTTGATAGCGGTCGATAGCTTGCGCTGGCACTTGGCGCAGTTGCCGGTTACCCGGCGGGGCAGAATCTTGCCGCGGTCGGTAATGAGGCGGCGGATCGTGTCGACGTCCTTGTAGTCGATCACCACTGCACGTCCGGTACTGCGCGCGCAGAACTTGCAGTATTTCTTGCGGTAGAACGGCCGTCCCGGGCGACCCCGCGGGCGGCTGTCGCGGCGATCGCCCAGGTTGACCTCGCGGCGGTCGCGCATGGGTGCGCCACCGTAGGGGGGCCGTGACGGCGCGGCACCCCGTTCCGGCGCGGCCTGGACGGCGCTGTCGGACCGGGGTTCGGAGGGCGTGGCCGGCGTTTTCGCAGCGTCGGCCACGCCCGCGGCAGGCGCGGCCTCGGCGGCAGGCTGGGCCCCGGCAACAGGCGGGGCCTCGGTGACCGGCGGCGCAACCGGTGCCGCGGCTTCGGACTCGGCCGCGGCAGCCGCCGTGGAAGGTGTGTCAGACATGAAAGTATCCTTGCAACAAATCGTATTCAGAAGGGAATGTCGTCGGCGAACTCGTCGTTCGCGGGAATTCCGTCCGAGGGCGGCGCTGCTGGAACCTGGTCGTCGCGATCGGTGCGCGGGGCGGCCCCCGTGCTGCTGTCGGAACGGCTCCCGAGCAACTGTATGTTGGTGGTAAAGATCTCGACCTTGCTGCGCGTGCGTCCCTCCTGCTCCCACCGGTTCTGACGCAGGTGCCCTTCGATCCCGACCTGCTTGCCCTTTACCAGATAGGAACTCAACGACTCGGCGGTCTTGCCCCACACGACACAGTCGAAGAAGTGTCCCTCCTCCACCCACTGGTCGTCCCGTTTGCGACGCTGATTGATCGCCACGGAAATGTTGGTAACCGCCTGACCCGAGTTGGTGTACTTCAACTCGGCGTCGCGCGTGAGGCGCCCGACCAGGACCACGTGATTGATGTCCGCCATGTTACGTCTCCGACTCCCTCGGCTTGCGCTTGCCGGTGCTCTGTTCCGCGCGGACGATAAAGCACTTCAGCACTTCCGGCACCAGCCCGACCGCCTGCCTCACCGCCCGGATCTTTTCGGGAGCGCTCTCGATTTCATAGAAGGTGTAGAAGCCGCGCTCCTGCCGGTCTATCACGTACGCCAGTTGACGCTCCCCGACGTCGTTCTCGCGCACGGTGCGTGCGGCGACGTTGTGCAGAATGCTGCGGACGCTCTGTTTGCCGCGTTCCACCGCATCTTCGTTCGTGCGGAACACGAACGTGGCTTCATAAGATCTCAACCAGCGCTCCCCGTAGCGGTAGTCGTGAGGTCGTTCCCCAGGCTCCCGCCGAACTCTAATGTGACGTCGAACGGCGCCACTTGTCAAGCATCCGGTTTTGTACCGGTTGCACCGGGTCAGGCGCGGCACTGTGCCGCGGCGGCGGCTGGTGCCCAGCACACGCGGGCGCGCGCGCCGGGCCGCGCGCCGGTCAGCTCTACCAGATAGTCGCCGGACGTCAGTTGATACTCGCGCACGCCGGCGCCCGACGGGTGCGCGCGCTCCGGTCGGGGGTGCATGTCGGGCACGCCGAACACCCTGACGGCGACCGCGTCGGAACTGCCGTTGATCGTGAGCGCGTAGCTGCCGGGACGAAACACGCGGAGGGTATGGAACGCTACGCCGCCTTCCAGCTCCGCCGAGAGCGGAGCACCGTCGGTAAATCTGCGCGGCGGGTCGACACGGCTCAGCGTGAGGCTGTAGATCGCCTCTCCGGTGCCGGTCGCCGTCCGGGCGTAGATCGTGCTCAGCCCCACGAACAGAGCGACGGAGCGGATCCGGGTTGAGAACCCGGTGGCCGCGGCAACCAGTTCCGGCTGACCGAGGTCACTGTGCAGAGAAAGATCCACGGGTGCTCCGTACGAGCGCGCTTCCAGC
The DNA here is from genome assembly GCA_965198005.1 of Spirochaetia bacterium. Lineage (GTDB taxonomy): Bacteria > Spirochaetota > Spirochaetia > SZUA-6 > Bin103 > Bin103. Next base: position 2,154,938 of record CBDAOI010000004.1, on the reverse strand, counting down.
AGGTAGAAGCCGGGCTCCCGCACCCGCAGCTCGACCCAGTCCTCGCCCGCGGTGGTGTGCCGCTCCTGGGTGTCGCCGGCGGTGATGGTGGCGGGCGGTGCGCGCGGCGCGGGATCGGGACCGGGCGGGTCGGCGGGCGGCGCCTCCGGTCGGTCCCGGTCGCCGCGATCCACGGTAAGCAGGAACCGATACGGGCCCGAGACCTGATCGGTGAACCCGACCACCTCGGCTACGTACCAGCCGGCCTCCAGCTCCTGTCTCAGCCGCGAGCCGCCGCCACCGGTGCGGTCGCCGTTGACCGAAAACGGGACGCTGTCGCGGTCTGCGTAGAGCAGAAGCTGGCTATCGAGCTCGGTGGTCGTCTCCAGCACGACCGTAGCCGGCTGACCCAGATAGAACGAGAACCGGTCGCGGTCGCCCGGAGTCAGGAAACGCGTAAACGCGGTCGCGGCGGCCGGGTCGATTACCACCTCCGCTCCGGCGACGTCATCCGGTTCGAACGGGTCCTCGCCGTTCGAACCGGGAAGCGGATCCGGTCGCGTGGTTGCCGGGACGGGTGACCGGTCGGCGGCAGCCGCGGCATCGCCCAGCAGGTCGCGCAGCTCGGGGCTGTAGTCCAGGTCGACCCAGTCGCCGCTGTGGAGACCACCCGCGTGCATCACCTTGACCAGCAAGCGCACCACTGCCCGAAACGGCTGGATCTCGATCTCCAGGTCGAAGGCGGCTGCCGACGAGGCGGCAGCCGCGTCCGCGGCGGTGGACTCGGCTACCGGCGTTGCGGCGGCGGCCGTGACCGAGGTCTCCCGGTAGTGACGCAGCAGCCGCAGATACACCACGCTCCGGAGCCGGTGTCCGAACCGCGTGCGCTCACCGGCGTCGGTGAGAAACGGCAGCAGGCGGACGGTTGCGTCCGGGGCGTCCGGGGCGGCGGCGGCCACCAGTTGCACTGCGGCCTCCGCAATGCGGTCGATCCGCTGCACGGTGGTCAGCGTCGAGTCGCCGCTGTCGTGCGCGGCCGCGGTGAGTGCCGTGCCGGCCAACAGCAGTGCGGCAAGTCGCACGCGTAGCGCCATGGACATCAGCGCACCAGAATCCAGCGGTCGCGGCGCGGGCGAAACTCTCTCTCGGCGGCGGCGTACGGCACGCCGAGCTGCTGCAGGTCGATCTGGAGGTCTGCGATGCGCCATCCCTGCGCGGTGCGGGCGAGGTAGACCTCGCCGGCGGCGCGGCCCGGTTGGCCGAACAGCCGAATAGCGGCATGCGCGGTGTCGCCCGCTACCGCGAGCGTGCCGATCCGGAGCGCTTGGGGAAGGTGGCCGGCCGCCAGGTGCGGCCGCAATGCACCGGTCAGGCTCCGGCGCCGATCGGCGGCGATGAGCCGGGTCTCGATCGTGCCGGCGGCCAGGCTGACAAAGAAGCGCGTCACGGTCTCGGTTACGGCGGCGCGACCGGCCAGCCGATCGTGCAGCCGGCCGATGCTGAAGTCATGCGGCATGGTTCGGGTACTGCGGTGCTGCAGAAAGGTGGCTTCAGGCTGGGCGGCGCGCGGCAGCGCGCCGGCGCCGTCGCCGGCCGCGGATTCGGACGCGGGCGGCGCGGGCTCCTGCGTGCCGGCGGCGGGGTCGTCGCCGCCGCGCGCGCACCCCGCCGCGCCCCAGGCGGCGAGCACTGCCAGGGCCAGGAACCATCCGTGCGCGCGGGAAACGGTCATTACTGACGTCATTACTGAGAAGGTGCCGTGCCGGTCCCCATTGGTCAAATCGGCGGCGCCCCCGTACAATAGGCGCGGCGGCCGCGGATGGCGAGCAGACCGGCACTGGAGTACGCGCGGGAGGCATACGATCAACCGATCCGGGATCCCCTGTGGCGTCACGTCGAGGTGTCCCGGCCGTTGCTGCGCCTGATTCGGACGCCCGCGTTCCAACAGTTGCGCGGTATCAAGCAACTGGGGCCGGCCTACCTGGTGTACCCGGGAGCCACCCACACCCGCTTCAGCCACAGCCTCGGCGTGCTCCATCTCGCGCGCCGAATGCTCATTCAGCTACTGCGCGCCACTCCGGACTGGCGCCCGTCGGTCGAGGAAGCGGCTGCGTTTCTGTGCGCGGCGTTGGTACACGACGTCGGGCACTATCCGTTTGCGCACTCGTTGAAGGATCTCGAGGTGTGCGCTCATGAACGACTGACAGCCGAGTGGATACTCGGCGATCGGGACGCGGCGCGAACCATCCGTGAAGACGTGGGCGTCGATCCCGCGCTGGTGGCGGCAATCGTCGATGAGAGCCGGCCGATTCCCGCCGGCAGCGAGGTGGCACGGTTCCGCACGATGTTGTCGGGGGTGCTCGATCCGGACAAGCTGGACTATCTGAACCGCGATGCCTACTACTGTGGCGTACCGTACGGGATCCAGGATACCGACTTCGTCCTGGGCGAGTTGTGCCTGCGCGCCGGCGGCATGGCGATCTCCGCCAATGGACTGCCGGCGGTGGAGAGCATCCTGTTTTCGCGGTACCTGATGTACCGTACCGTGTACTGGCACAAGACGGTGCGGGTGGCGACGGCGATGATCAAGAAGGCAGTGCTGCTCGGGCTGCGCGCGGGGCGGCTTGAGCCCCGGGAACTGTACGGGCTGGACGACGAGGGGTTTCGCCGGCTGCTGAGGGAACGCAGCGTTGCGCCGTTCGATCTGGCGGAGCGGGTGTTTCGGCGTGACCTGCTGCGGCGGGCGTACGCGGTGCCCTACGACCCCGACTGTCCTACCCATCGCGCCCTCGAGACGCCGGCCGCGCGCCTGGAGGTGGAGCAGCGGCTGGCGGCCGAGCTGGCGCGTGCCACCGGCGGCGCCGTGGACGCGGCCGAGGTGATCGTCGACCTGCCCGAACCGGTGACGTTCGACGTCGATCTGACCGTGGTCGATCACTCCGGCGCGGAACCGGGACGGCCGGCGGCCGCGCTGATCGATTCCGCGACGGTATTCACGGGCGCGGTGGTGTCCGGTTTCCGCGGCCGGCTGCGCGCCATCGCGTTGATCACGCGGCGCGATCCGCGACTGCTGCGCGCCGCGGCCGGGCTCGGCCGCGAGCTGCTCGGTGGCCGCGGATGACCGGCGCCGGCGGCAAGCTCGCACGGCGCCGGGCGCAGCAGGGCAGCAGGCGGGGTATTTGACGCTGGTACCGGCGAACGGTTCAATGCCGGGTGTGCGCCACGCCGAACCGGTCTCGCAGGGACGGCACGACCGGAGTGCCGCCGCCGGTCCGGTCAGTAGTGCTCGGAGAACACGTGGGCGCTGCGAATCGGAAACGCAAGGTTGTGCTCGGCGAAGGCGACGATCTTGTGCAGCACCGTCTCGCCGTGGGTATGTGAATTGGACACGACCGCACAGCCGATCTCGGCCACGTGCCACAGGTCGTTGCCGCCGACTTCGGCCACGGACACCTTGAACTTGCCGCGAATGCGGTCCTTGAGCGAGCCCAGGGCGCGCCGTTTCTCCTTCAGGGACCCCACGCCTGGCAGATCGACCACCAGATGCAGCATCGACACCACCATGCGCCGTACCGTGCGCAAGTATAGCGCAATCGCCCTCTGGACGCTGCTGGCGGCGCTCGCCGGCGTGGCGCGGGCCGGTGCCCAGGAGCTGGCGCCCCGCCTGGAGTTCGGACTCGGTCTCGGCATGGGCACCGAGTTCTTTCTCAGTGACGAGCACGCCTACCAGCGGCTGTCGCTGCTGCCGCACTTCGGCGTCGGCCCGTTCGCGCTGGGCCTGGATCTCGATCTCCACTTCCGCATTCTCACGGAAGGGGGTGTGGAGATCCGCCGCGCGGATTGGGTGCCCACGCCTGAGCGCCGGTTCCTGGACGTCTACCTGACCAAGATCGTGTACCTGCGCTGGGCCGAGCGCGGCGCCCCGCTGTACCTCCAGTTCGGCTCGATCGAGGGCGTCACCTTCGGCAACGGCTTCATCGTCGACCACTACGCCAACACGCTGTTCCTGGCGCGCCGCCGGGTGTTCGGCGGCGAGGTGGGTCTGGATGGCGAGCTGGTGGGGGTCCCGTTCCTCGGCACGCAACTGTTCGTGGGCAACCTCGTCGCGTTCGACCTGATCGGCACGCGGGTGTACGTCCGTCCGTTCAGTCTCGGCGACAGCCTGTTCCTGCAGCAGATCCTGATCGGCGCGGCCTACGTGTTCGACCGCATGCCGGCGGAAGATGGGCGGGTGGCGGGCTACGGCATCGACCTGCGGGTGCCGCTGCTCTACACCGGGCCGGTGTCGGTGGCCGCGCTCCTGGACGGGGCGCAGCTCCACGGGAGCCACCACGGGAGCAACCGGGCCAAGATACCGACCGGCGGGGCGATCGGCCTGGACGGCAAGGTGGCCTGGTTCGACTGGCGGGCCCAGCTCCGGTACCACTCGTACAACTTCATTCCCGGCTACTTCGGTCCCGCCTACGACACCGTGCGCCGGCGGAACTACGAGGCGTTGCGGGTGCAGGAGGAGAAGGAGGACGAACCGGACCGGCTGGGCCACCTGGGGTGGCTGGCGCAGGTGGGGATCCGCCTGGATAGCGGGGCCGGCGTCAGCCTGAGCCTCGACGGCCCGTTCGAGCTCTCCGAGAAGCCGGGTCCCGCCAGCGGGTACGCCCACCTGCGTGCCCGCGGGTTCCTCCCCGCCGGCATCGTCGGCGGCCTGAGCTTCGACCTCACCTACGACCAGACCGTCGACCCCGCCAACGCCCGCAGTCGCGGCTGGCTGCGCGCCCTGATGATCGCCGAGACCGCCAGCGTCATCCGGGCGCGCGTCAACTACCAGTTCGGTCCGGTAGTGCTCTCCTACGTCTACAGTCGGCTGAGGGACGGGGACGGCGCTCCCGTGATCAGCTCCGGCATCGAGAGCATGGTGACGCTCTGGTGATTCGGCTCCTCGACCAGCAGGTTGCGGGGATAATAGCCGCCGGCGAGGTCATCGACCGGCCGTACTCGATCGTGCGCGAGCTGCTGGACAACGCGCTCGACGCCGGTGCCGGTCGGATCGAGGTGGAGGTGGAGTCGGGCGGGCTCGGGCTGGTGGCGGTCCGCGACGACGGGCACGGCATCGCCCGCGCCGACCTCGAGCGGGTTGCCCTGCGCCACGCCACCTCCAAGATCTCCACCGAGCACGATCTGGAGCGCCTCACCACGCTGGGGTTTCGCGGCGAGGCACTGGCCAGCATTGCAGCCTGCGCGCGGCTGGAGTTGACCACGCGCAGCGCGGATGCGGCGCACGCGTCGCGGCTGGTGGCTGCCGGTGCGCGGCGCCGGATCGGCAGTGTCCCCGCGGCCGCGGGTACGCGGGTGCAGGTGACCCGGTTGTTCGCGGATCTGCCCGCGCGCCGGCGGTTCCTGCGTCGTCCCGGTGCCGAGACCGCGATGTGCCGGCGCGCAATGCTGGAGAAGGCTCTCGCCCATCCGCAGGTGACCTTTCGGTTCGCGGCGGATGGCGCGGTGAGCCTGGTGTTGCCTGCCACCACGCCGCTGCAGCGGGTAGCGGACGCGCTGGGCAACCGCGTCGATCCCGGTGACCTGGCCAGCGCGGAACGCACCTTCGCCGACTTCGCGATCACGGTCATCGGCGCCCGCCCCGAGCTGGCCGGCCGCGATCGCACCCGGCTGCAGGTGTTCGTCAACCGGCGCCGGATCCAGGAGTACGCGCTGCTGCAGGCGGTCGAGTACGGCTACGCCGGGATCGTGCCGGGCGGCCGCCATCCGGTCGCGTGCCTGTTCGTGGAGATCGTTCCCCACCTGGTGGACTTCAACGTCCATCCCGCCAAGCGCGAAGTCCGGTTTCGGCATCTGCCGCCGCTGCATCAGGCGGTGGCGCGCGTCGCGCAGGAGCTGACTCCCCGGTTCGGGAACCGGTCGCCGCTGGCGGCCCCGGGGGCGCGCGCGAGCTTCAGCCCCGCGCCCGCGGGTGCACCGCCCCCGGCGGCCGCGCCCGCGCGCCCCGCGCCGGAACCGGCGGCTGCGCCCGCCGTATCGGGTGCGCCCGCCGTACCGGCGGCGTTCGCCGCCGAGCCGCCGGAGACCGCCGGTGACGACCTGCACTACCTCGGGCAGGCGCTGGGCGTGTTCCTGCTGGTGGAGATCGGCGGGAAGCTGTACTTCGTCGATCAGCACGCGGCCCACGAACGGGTCCTGTACGAGGACCTGTGCCGGCGTGCGTTTCCGATCCAACGGCTGCTGCTGCCGATCGAGTTGGAGTTGAACCAGGACGAGGTCGAGGCGCTGCAGGCGGCCTGCGCGCGGCTGGAGGAGCTCGGCATCGTGGTGGAAGCGGCGGCCGGGGAGGGGAGGTCGGCGCGGATCGTGGCCCTGGCGGAACCGTTGCACCAGCTCCCGGCCGACTGGCTGGCCGCCCACGTAGCGGGACTGCGCGGTGTCACTGCCGACCTGCAACGCGCGGCGTTCGCGAACGTGGCCTGCAAGCTGGCGGTCAAGGATGGCGAAGTGCTGGACGCAGGCGCCGCGCGCGAGATCCTGCGGCGTTCGTTCGCCATCGACCTCCAGCATTGCCCGCACGGGCGGCCGCTCTGGTTGACGGTTACGCGGGAGCAGCTCCTGCACGGTGTCGGCCGCTGACCGGCGCGGCACCGGGTCAGCCGCGCCGCCGCCGGAGCCGCCGCAGGCTGCGCCGCATGGCCTCGAGCCACGGGCCGAACACCGCGCCAAGGCCGCGCAGCACACGCCGCGGCCAGCTTCCCCGTTTCAGTCCATCCAGGCGGATGAGCGCCGCGGCCAGTTCCTCCTCGCTGAGCTGGCGCCGCTGCAGATTCTCTTCGATCTCGAGCTCGAGCGCCCGCAACTCGCCCACGTCGTCCATCAGGATCGCGTCGATGCTGGTCCAGCCGAGGCGGCGCGCCGACTCCAGCCGGCGGTGGCCGGCGATCAGCTCCAGATCATGGGTAAGCAGAATCGGGCTGAGCTGGCCATGGGTGCGCAGACTGTCCATGAGCGGTGCCAGATCGCCGAGATCGATGCGGATGCGCTTACCCACCACGATCGAGCCGATGGGGACCGACAGGACGGGACCGCTCATGCCGGCGCCTACGGCTCGGAGGCCGTCATGCGGGCGTAGTCGCGGGCCGACAGCAGCTGCTCGAGCTCGGCGGGATCGGCCAGCTCGAGCCGGAAGATCCAGCCCGCCCCGAGCGGGTCCCGATTGATCAGGGTGCGCCCCGCGGCGGTCGTCAGATCCCGGTTGGCAGCCACTACCACGCCGGTTGCCGGAGCATACAGCTCGCTGGCCGACTTCAGCGATTCGATTGCGCACACCACCTGACCGCGTTCGACCCGGGCGCCCACCCGGGGCAGATCGAGATGTGCGATCTCTCCCAACTCCTGTTGGGCGAAGTCGGACAGGCCCACGGTGACTTGCATGGGCATGGCCGGCGCCGACCCGTCGTGCCGGACCCATTGATGATCGTGTGTGTAGCGCAGTTCCATACGATGCTCGATCAGTCGATCAGGGGATTGGACCCCGGCCGGGCCGGTGCCGGGGTGCCGGCTCCCTGGTCCAATGTACCACTTGACGGGAGCGCCGTCGCCACCCCGGCCGGAAGCGCCACGGGCTCGATTCGAGGCGCGGGGCCGAGATCGATCGTGAGCAACGCGTTGCGAATGTTCTGCTTGACGGTTTCCCGCCGGGCGGTTTCGAGACTCGCCAAGGCGTCACGCTCCTTGGGATCGGTGCCGATCAGAAACAGTTCCGTAATTATCTCCTCGCCGGGGGTGCCCGCGGGCAGCAGGCCCGAACGGGCGTTCACGGTGACTTCGATCAAGCCGGTGTCGGGGCGACTGAACCGCAGGTTTCCCTGCGGCTGGATCGCCTTCATGTACTGCGCCCACGCCGGCCCCGTGGCGGTGGCGCCGGTGAGCGACAATCCCAACGTCTCTCCGCGTTCATCGAACCCCATCCAGAGCGCGGTGACGACCCGGGGATTGAAGCCGACGGTCCAGGCATCCGACCAGTTCTGCGTGGTCCCGGTCTTGCCGGCGATGGCGGTGTCGAAGCCTCCCGCCTGTTCACGCGCCCAGCGCAGCGTACCCCACTCCACGGTGCTCCGGAGAATGTCGGTCATGATATAGGCCACCTGCGGGGTCATGATTCTCAACTCGTCCTGATCCAGCTTCTGCCGCGCGCGCAGTTCCTTTTCCACCTCCAGCAGCACCCGGCCGTGGCGATCGGCAATGTACTGAATCGCCAGCGGGGTCACCGCCTTGCCCTGGTTGGCGAAGGTGGCGTAGGCGCGCGCCATCTGCAGCGGCGAGACGGCGATCACGCCAAGCCCGAGTGGGTACTTGCGCGGGAACGTGGCTTCGACTTGTTCCGGGTCGGTGATCCCGAGCATGCGGCTGGCACGGTCGATCGCGGCGTCGAAACCGATCTCGTCGAGCACCTTGAGCGACGGAACGTTCATTGACTTCGCCAGCGCCCGGCGCAACAGGACGCGCCCCTGCCACTCGCCCTTGTAGTTCAAGGGAATGTAGTTGGTGCCGTCGTCGTTGCGGAACACGACCGGCGCGTCGAGGATCATCGACGCGGGCGTAAAGCGGCGTGAACTGATCGCTGCCGAGTAGTACAACGGCTTGAAGGCGGATCCCGGCTGCAGCTTCGCCTGGGTGGCGCGGTTGAACTGGTTGCCGGTCTCGAACTTGCTCCCACCCACCATGGCCAGGATGTGGCCGGTGCGTGGATCGAGCGACACCAGCGCAGCCTCAACCTGAGTGCGCTGCGCGTCCCGCTCGCCGCGCTGGTAGGCGACCTGAGAGACGAACCGCAGTTCGTCCGCGTTCAGCATCATGCCGAGCAGGTCGAGGGTCGGCGCCATACCATCGACGAATCGGGCGACACCCTGTTTGCGTTCGCGTACGCCGGCGATACGGATCTGTTCGACGTTGAAGGTGAGCGACAGCAGGTCGAGCACCGGCAGAAAGCTGCGGTCGGCGGTCCTGAGCCGGCTGCCGGCTTGAGCGGCACGGGTGTCGTTGACGCGCCGCAGGTGGCGGGCGAGGGTGCCGCGGGCGGCCCGCTGGTAGTCCAGGTCGAGCGTGGTGTGCACGATCAATCCCTCTTCGTAGACGTCCATCGACCCCAGCAGCAACTCGTCAAGCTGCTGGCGGACGTACTCGCTGAAGTAGGGAGCGGCGTCCTCACGTTCGACAAACGCCGTGGCCTGGTTCGACCGCGTGAAGTCGTAGCTGTCCCAATACTGTTGAAAGGACAGCTCCGCCCGTTCGCGCGTGGCGTAACCCAGGTCGACCATCTGATTCAGAATCTCCAGTTGCAGTGGCCGGGCCCGGTTCGGGTAGTTGATGGGTGAGTTTCCGCCGGGCCGGTTGAGCTGGATGACCAGCATCGCGCTTTCGGCCAGGGTCACCTCGCGCGCCGAGTGCTTGAAGTAGAACTGGGAAGCGGCCTCCACGCCGTGCGTGCCTTTCCCGAAGTACACCAGATTGAGATAGCGCTCCAGGATCTCGTTCTTGGTCAGCCAGCGCTCCAGTTGAATGGCCCACCACAGCTCGACCAGCTTGCGCCGAATCGAGAATTCGCTACGGTCGGCATACAGGGAACCGGCCAGTTGTTGGGTAATGGTGGAGGCCCCGGAGCGAAACTGGCCGGTTGCCAGATGCCAGGCAGCGCGAACGATGTCGGGAATCCGGAACCCGCGATGCCGGAAGAAGTGGCGGTCTTCGCGGGTCAGCAGTGCGTGGACCAAGTGTGGCGGGATCTCCTCGATGCGAATGATCTCCCGCTTTTCGTCGCGAAAGAACTCCGTGATCAACCGGCCGTGCCGGTCCAGAATCCGGGCCGGCAGCGCCGGCCGGTCCGGTTCGTCGAGGCCGCGAATGTTGGACGTGGTGGCGAGCGCAAGCCCGAGCAGTGCGCCCACCCCGGCGGCTGCGAGCGTGCAGGCGGCGAACACCACCACCCGCCACGGCGAACGCGTCACGCGCACAGCGCTCCTGCCGGGCGCCCGAGCCGGTGGCAGCGGCAATAAAAAAGGTCGGCCCCGGGACGGGACCGACCTACCCTTTCGGGTGCCGGCACATCAGTATAGTAAACTGGGAGGGGAACTATAGCTGTTACCGACACCCTAATTATCGACAGCATGGACGAAACCTGAAGCAACGATGTGGGCTTTCCCGGAACCCGCCGAGTGCACCACCACCGCTCCTCCGGCTCGTCACCAGCGATTATACCGAACATTCCGATAAGCGTTCAAGCAGTATTCTCAGATTTCTCAGAACGACTCGGAGCGCGGACGGCGGCCCCCGAACAGGAGCACCCCGAGCACCCCGAGCGTGACCGGCAGGCCCACCAGTCCAGCGATCAACCCCCAGCGGGTGAAGGCCAGCAGATGCGCGCAGGCAATTGCGATCGCCGCGACCGTGCGGGCCAGGACCTGCGCTCCGGAAACCAATGCGCGGCGGCCGCTGTGCGCCTGGCGCGTACGGCGCGCCAGGCGCACAGCCAGCGTCCCGCCCAGCGCGGCGACCGCGACGACCGCGACGAACACGTTGTAAGAGGCGGTGGCCCGAGTCGCGAACAGCCACAAGGGCGTGGCGATGATGAGCCCGCACACGGCCGCGGCCGCGGCCACGATCAGCACCACGGCGCTCACGCGGAGCAGCATGAGATAGCCGCCGGCAACGCGTTCCGCCAGTTGGCGCAGTCGTACCCTGGCGGAGGGTTGGGCGCGCGCGGCCGGCGAATCTCTCAGGAGTCGATCGGGCGGGTGACGCGGGCGGTGAGGCCGCCGGTACGCAGTTCGTTCATGGGCGGCCCGTACTGCTTCATGTGTGGTGCCTGAAGATGCGTGGCCAGCGTCGCGGGGGACTCCCATTGCTCGATCAGCGTCACCCGGTGGGGGTCTACCGGATCCTGAATCGAGAGCGGCGAGGGGGTGTCAACCGTGTACTGGTAACGCACGCAGCCTGCTTCGGCCTCGGCCAGCTTTCCGAGTGCGCGCGCCAGCACCAGGAATTCCTCGAGACGGCCCGGCTTGACGTGCATGGTGACGATTACGTGCAGCATGCCGCAGTATACCCGAGATCACGTGCGGCGGTCTCATCACGAGCCGAATACGTAGCGGGCGAGCAGGGTAGCGGCCAGTCCGCCCGGGCGCTCCCAGGCGAAGGTGGCGTCGGCGTGGCCATACGTCACCGAAGTGTACAGCCCCAGGGTCAGTCCCTGCAGGATGTTCCAGGAGGCGCCGGCGGCGGCGACCCCCGAGCTGTCGATCGGAGACAGCACGCCGCTCAGCGACAGGTTCAAGCCGTCGGCGGGGCTGTAGCCCACTTCGGGAAACAGGTACACGCCGTAGTGGTCGAGCGTCGGGGAGGGCGGGGGAGTGGTGTCCTGCCACGCGCGCCACGGCCGTACGCCCGCTTCGAGCAGCAGCATGACGACCCCGGCTTCCGGCCCGAGATCCAGGAACCCGAGGCCGCCGCCGGTGAGCAGCAGGTGCTGCTCGGCCGCCCGGCGCAGATCGGCCCCGGGAGTGGCGGGCAGCGCGGTGCCGGCACTCAGATGCCAGTCGATGCCGGCGGCCGCTCCCTTCAGACTGAGGTAGCCGCGGTGCTCCCGCTCCCGCGCCTGCGCCGCGGCCGCGCGCGCGGCTGCGTACAGGTAGCCGCTCTCCACGGTCAGCTCTCCCAGCCGTAGCAGGAGGCGGCCGCCGGCGTCGGTGCGGTCGATGGTGAACGGGTCGAGCGGCGGCAACGCGACCAGTTCCAGGAACGACAGCCGGCCCAACGGCACGTAGGCGGCCACCAGCCAGTCGGCGGCCGTGAGGAACTCGCCGGCGCCGGCCGCGAACGCCGGCCGTTGCCCGAACAGGATGTCGCCGGCGTTGAACAACCGGCCCCGGCCCCAGGCCAGACGGGTCTTGCCCGCGGTGAGGCGGAACCCGGGCAGCCGGGCGCGCACAAAGGCGCGCTCCACCTCGACCGCGGCTGGCGCCCCGGCCGCGTCCTCCGTACGCCGCAGCTCGGCGCTCAGGCTGAGCTGGCCGCGCACGTTGCGGTTGCCGGTCGCTGCCAGATCGAGGCGGGCGCTGCCGCCGCCGACGAGCAGCGGTACGCCGCCCGGGTCGGACAGCCCGGTCAGGCGCGCCTCCACCGTCACGACGGTACGCAGATCAGCGCTCGCGGACGCCGCCGCCAGCAGGCCCAGCAGCAGCGCCGCCACCGCCCGCCCGCCCGCCAGCGCGCTCAAAAGGTCAGCTCCTCCAGCGAGAACAGACTCTCGTCGATCGCGATGTCCACCTCGATGGTCTCGATCAGGAACATCGTGCGCGAGTCCTTCTTCATCAGATCCGACATCTCCAGCCGCACCGGAATCAGCTTGTCGCCCACTTCGCGGTAGTCGGAGATCGTCATCTGCTTGAGCGGCCGGCCGCGCCGGGAAAACTGCTCCACGCGGCGCGTGACGAACCGCTCGGCGTCGATCCACACCACCTGGATCGGATACACCACGTCGCGCCGGGTGGCGGTGAGCCGCAGCCGGTAACAGTCGTGACCGTCGATCGGCTCGGTGCCCTCCAGTTCCACCTGGTAGTCTTCCAGCAGGCTGCCCTCTCCGGTCATGTCCTCGTACGAGAAGTCGGACCCGAGGACGTTCTCGCGCAGTGCCGCGCCCTGCAGATGGATCACCTCTTCCGCCTCCGGAAAGTAGAGATAGAGATCGTCGTCCAGGCGCAGGATCTTCTGTCCCGCTTCCTCCGGGTTGGTGAACTCCAGCAATGAGCGGTCGTCGCCCACCGCGGTCGAGATGAAGGTCTTGGTGCGGGTTCCGAACCGGTCGCTGATCTCCAGCGCGCCGGTGGAGTGCACCGAGGAATGGCGCTCATTGCGCTCCATCTGCTGGATCACCTCCGCTCCGGTCAGAGCGCCGAGCGGTACGGCGCCGGTCAGAAACACCAGCGACAGCAGCATTCCGCCGCGCGCGCATCGCCGAGTCTTCATCATCAACCACCCCCTCCGGAAAGGTACTCGATCCGGTCGCGGGCCGTCCAACCTGGCCGCTACTCGTGGCGCAGACACTGCGCGACGTCGAGCTTGAGCGCCCGGCGCGCCGGCAGCAGCGCGATCGCCATGCTGGCCGCAATCCCGAAGATCACCGCCGCCACCATGGTCCCCGGATTCCAGGCACCGCGGAAGATCCCGGTCACCCGGTAGCCGACGCTTACGTCGCCGTACATTCCGCTCATGTCGATGCCCCAGTTCACCAGCCACCAGGTTGCGACGGCGCCCACTGCCACCCCCGCCAGCGACCCCAGCAGACCGATCGCTCCCGCCTCCAGCACCATCGTGGCGCGAATCGCACCGTCGTCCATGCCCAGCGCACGCATCGTCCCGAACTCACGGATCCGTTCGTACACCGCGATCAGCATGGTGTTGGACACGCCCACCGCGGCGATCAGAAACACCAGGAGCAGCATGATGCTGGTGCCCGCGCTGTCCGTCTCCAACACCGCCAGGTAGTCCCGCGCCAGCTCGGTCCAGCCCACCGCCACCACGCCCGGGAAGGCGGTTGCCAGGTCCTCGTTCAGGCGCTGAACCTCGCGTTCCAGGGTCGCCCCCACCGGCACCGGGACGGGACGTCCGAGCCGGGTGCGCAGCGCGCCGAGAGAGATTTCCGTTACCCCCTCCAGGTCGAGGTCGAGCTGGGCGACGTCGAGGGGCAGGAAGCCCACTCCCCGGTTGATGGTGGGGTTCGGGCTGCGCAGGATGCCCACCAGCTCCAGCTCCAGGGTCTGCACCGCGCCATGGCGGGTACGGGTCCGCACCTCGACGAAGTCGCCCACGGCGATCTGCAGGTCCTCGGCCATCCAGGCGCCGAGCAGCAGCCCCGGAACGCCGCTCTCAAGGTACCCACCTCCGGGCAGCACGCTTCCGGGCAGCCGGAACACCTCGGGATCGAGCGCCGGGTCGATGCCCACCAGGCGCACCGGCAGCGAGCCCTCGCCGAAGAACAGCTCGCCGGTGAAACGGATGCGGGGGGCCGCGGCCACTCCGCGCTCCGCCAGCGCGGCGAGCAGCGGCCGATACTCGACGATCTCGTGTTTCAGGGCCGGCCGCTCCAGCTCGGCGTGCTGCGCGCGGCCGACGATGCGGCCGGAGCCGGTCTCGTACCACACCAGGTTGCGCTGCGACTCGGAGTCCATCCCGCGCAGCATCGAATCCATGAAGATGAACAGCGCGATCCCGGCCGCCAGCGCCGCGGCGGTTATCAACGTGCGGCGGCGGTGGCGGCCGAGATTGCGCACGGCCAGCCGGAACAGCGTCGCGGTCATCGACTCAGGCGGCGCGCAACGCCACCACCGGCTGCAGCCGGGCCGCCTTGCGCGCCGGCCAGTAGGAAGCCGCCGCGGTCACCGCAATGGAGTACAGGAATACCAGCACGGTGGAGCGCACGCTGAGCCGGGGGAACAACACGTCCGACATGTTGAGCTCCACGCCTTCCATGGCGGCGCTGTAGTCGATCCCCACCTGCGACAGCGGCAGCACGATGGCGCAGCCCAGCGCCACCCCAAGCAGCGCCGCGCCCATGCCGATGAACAGTGCTTCCAGGAAGAACAGGCGCGTAATCTGGTTGCCGGTCATCCCCAGCGCGGCGATGGTGCCGATCTCCTTCATGCGTTCGAATACTACCATCATTGTGGTGTTGACGATCACCGTGGTGGCCAGCAGGAAGAAGAACAGCCCGATGACGTCGTAGATCCGGCTGGCGACCTGGAGCATCGAGAACATCGGGTTGGTGTCGGTCCACGCCTGCACGGCAAGCCCCGGATCGCGCTCCGGCAGCGCGGATGCCAACGCTTCGGTGAGCGCCGGCACCTCCTCCTCGCTGCCGGTGTAGAGCAGGATCTCGGTGACCGCGTCGGCCGCGGTCAACTTGAGGAAGCGCTGCACCGTGTCCAGCGGCGCCAGCAGCAGGCCGCGCATGCCGCCGATCGGAAAGCCGACCACGCCGCTCACCGTGAAGGTCCAGGCCTGGGTGCTCAGCAGCGCGGTGCGGGTGAGGATCGTCAGCTTGTCGCCCGCCGCCAGTCCCAGCTCCTCGGCCAGCGCCGCACTGATCAGCAGCTCGCGCTCGCCGGCGCGTGGCAGGCTGCCGCCGTGCACCTCGAGCTGCCAGGCGCGGGCGAACTGCTCCAGGGTGGCGCTGCCGGCGGCGGCGCCGCTCATCTGCGGCAGCCGGTCGCGCGCCACCTCGATCTCGCGGGCGAAGTCGAGGCCCAGGCCGAAGGCGCCGTGGTTGCGGTCTTCGCGATAGATGGCGCCGGCGAAGCGCACCCGCGGCAGCACGCCGGTCACTTCCGGCAGCTCCTGCAGCCGTTCTACCACGCTGCCGGCGTCGGTCACGGCCAGGTGCACCGGGTTGAGGGTCTCGTAGCGGCCGTACTCGGCATGGCGCACGCGGGCGTGCCCGCTGTCGTAGGTCAGCGTGGTGGCCACCAGATCGCCGAGCATGCCGCCGAGCACCGAGAACAGCAGCACCACGGACAGCGTCGCCACGGTGATGGCGGAGCCGGACAGCAGCGAGCGGCGCTTGTTGCGCGCCACGTTGCGCACGGCGATGCGCCACAGCTTCACGCCCCGCTCCCGGTCACTCGTAGCGCCACCGCTACTCGTAGCGCCACCGCTACTCGTAGCGCAGGCACTGCGCCACGTCGAGCTTGAGCGCCCGGCGCGCCGGCAGCAGGGCGATCAGCATGCTCGCGACCACCCCGAAGATCACTGCGGTGAGCATGATGCCCGGGTTCCAGGCGCCGCGGAAGATGCCGGTCACCCGGTAGCCGATGTTGACGTTGCCGTACAGCCCGCTCAGGTCGAGGCCCCAGTTGACCAGCCACCAGGTGGCGGCGGCGCCCACCACCAGTCCCGCCAGCGCTCCGATCAGGCCGATCGCACCGGCCTCGAACACCATGGTGGCGCGGACCGCGGCGTCGTCCATGCCCAGGGCGCGCATCATCCCGAACTCGCGGAACCGTTCATACACCGCGATCAGCATGGTGTTGGAGATGCCCACCGCCGCGATCAGGAAGATCAGGAACAGCAGCAGCCCGTTGCTCGACTGCTTGGACTCGACTATGGCCAGGTAATCGGGCGCCAGTTGGTGCCATCCGGCCGCGGTGACGCCGGGCATCGCACCTGCCAGGTCGGCGTTCAGACGTTCGATCTCGCGCTTCAGGACCGCGCCGGACGGCACCGCGATGCGGCGTCCCATGGACGTGCGCAACGCGCCGAGGACCACCTCGGTAACGCCCGCCAGGTCGAGGTCGTACTGGACCACGTCGAGCGGCAGAAACCCCACACCCCGGTTGATGGTCGGGTTGGGGCTGAGCAGGATGCCCACCACTTCCAGCTCCAGCGTCTGCACCGCGCCGTGGCGGGTGCGGGTACGCACCTCCACGAAGTCGCCGGCGGCGATCCCCAGATCCTCGGCCATCCAGGCGCCCAGCAGCAGTCCCGGGACGCCGGCCGCAAGGAACTCGCTGCCGGGCAGCAGGGCTTCGGGCAGCCGGAACACCTGCGGGTCGCTGGCCGGATCGATACCGACCAGCCGCACCGGCAGCGCGCCCTCGCCGAAGAACAGCTCGCCGGTGAAGGTGATGCGCGGGGCGTTGGCCACGCCGCGCTCGTTCAACCACGCGCTCAGCGGGCGGTAGTCGACGATCTCGTGTCGCAGCCGGGGCCGCCGCAGGTCGCGGTACTGATCCGAGCTGACGATGCGGCCGGTGCCGGTCTCGTACCACACCAGGTTGCGCTGCGATTCGGTGTCGATGCCGCGCAGCATCGAGTCCATGAAGATGAACATGGCGACGCTCACCGCCAGGGCGCCGGCGGTGATGACGGTGCGGCGGCGGTGGCGGCTGAGGTTTTTCCAGGCCAGCCGGAGCAGAAACTTCAGGTCATGGCCGCCGGCGGAGGCGGAGCGTGGGCCGTGCGGCACCGCGGTCACGGCGGCGGACGAGGTCGAGGCCACGGCGCTCAGCTCCCGGCCGCGGCCGTGCGGCGCTCGTCGCCGGAGACGCGGCCGTCCTGCAACCGCACCAAGCGGTCGGCATAGTCCATCACCATGGCATCGTGGGTGGAGAAGATGAAGGTGGAGCCGCGCTGCCGGTTGAGCCGGCGCATCAGTTCCAGCAGCCCCTCGCCGGTCTCGGAATCGACGTTGGCGGTGGGCTCGTCCGCGAGCACGATCTGCGGCTCCTTGACCAGCGCCCGCGCGATCGCCACCCGTTGCTGCTGGCCGCCGGAGAGCTCACCGGGCCGGCGGTCGGTCATGTCCTGCAAGCCGACCTGCTTGAGCATTTGCAGGCTGCGCGAGCGCACCTCCTTGGCGTCTCGGGTGGTCAGCGCGAGCGCGAAGGAGACGTTTTCGTAGGCGGTGAGGACGGGGATCAGGTTGAACGACTGGAACACGAATCCGAGATGGTGGCGCCGGAACAGCGCGAGCTGCTTGCGGCTCAGGCCCGCTACCGCCTGGCCGTCAATCAGCACGTCGCCGCCGGTAGCGACGTCCAGACAGCCGATCAGGTTGAGCAGCGTGGACTTGCCGGAACCGGACGGTCCGGCGATAGCGAGGAATTCGCCGCGCTCCACCTCCAGGCTGACGCCGCGCAAAGCGGCGACCTCGGTGGTGCCGCTACGATACACCTTGGTGACATTGCTGATCGAAATCATCCGTGCCCAGCAGGCAGACTACACCGACCCACCAGACAGCCCGCACGCCGGGACGGTGCGCGGGCTGTCTGGTGGTTGGTTCGATTGTGCGAGCGTACTCGGACCTAGCGGTTGCGCAATCGGAACTCAAGCACGCCGTCAACGCCGCGGGGACGGCGAATAATGAGATCCTTGCCCTGCTTTTCTGCAGCAAGCCGCAGGGCTTCTCGCGCCAGCGTGATGTCTTCCGACTCCCGAAACTTCAAGACGCCGACGGAATTCCCGTCGATGCGCGAGATATAGGCGCCGTACTTCTGGACCAGGCTGTCGGTGACCGTCGGTTCCTGGACTTCCTTGACGAGACGAGTCGTAAAACGTGGCATGGAAACTCCTTAAACAGTAGTCGACGTTCACTCCCACGATATGGTGAACGTACAGGTTATTGCAATAGGTTAACACAGGACAGTTTGTATAGCAACAGCAAAATTTTCACGGCAGTCTTTATCGGTTCCGGCGCTTACCTAACGGAGCATGACACGTCCTCTTGGGGTTTGCAACTCGGCATGCAGCGCGGGCGCCGGGCCGCGCTCAGCCGGAATCGTTACGTCGATGGCGTGCAGCACCTGACGGACCCGGTCCGGATCGGGATGAGCGACCTGCAGTCGGTCCAGGCGGCAGCCGGCCGGCGCAGAGTGTGCGGGACTGGGCGTGGCTCCCCAATCGATCAGAAACGGCACGACCCCTCCAAACGGCGGTTCCGGGGCGCGGCACAGTTGCCAGCGCAACAGCGCGCCGTCCGGCCGCCGCCGACTCATGGCAGTCACCGGTCCCGGATCGTAGCCGCGGCTGACAGCGCGTGCGCGCCGCTGCTCGAGGCCGCGAACTCTGACGGCGAACGTGATCAGACGCGGCCGATCCAGGTCTTCCAGGAGAAACCTCCGGCCCCCCGGGTTCGACGGCTGGGAAGGGTCCGGCGCGATCACCTCCAAATATGCATCGCCGCCCAATCCGAGCAGCGCGTTGTGCGTGCCGCGTCCTTCATGCCGGCCCCCGTAGACGGCGGACACTCCGAATTGTTCGCGCAGCAACGCGACGCCGGCCTCCAGTTCGGGCACGCCGTACACCAGGTGGTCAATGGTGGCCGCCATGCGGTCAGCGGGGCTGGCAAGTTGACGCAGCCGGCGCAGTGCCGCCTCGCCGTCGGCCATGGCGTTCAACAGTTGCGCCAGTGAACCAAGCTCGGTGGCATCCGTGCGCCGCTGCAGCTCCGCGGCCAACGCCGGCAGCTCGGCCGGTGCCGCCGGGAACTGCCGGGCCGCAGCAAGGGCTGCTTCCGCCACGTCGTCGGGCACCGCCGACACCGCTGCGGTAAAGCCAACCAGCTCCGCGTCTTCGCCGACGTTCCCGACGCGGGCGCCGCGCAGAAACGCCACCGTCGCCGCCAGGACGTACAGTTTGTCAGGTGGAGTCTCGTGTCCGCCGCCCGCCTGCAGCCGCTCCCAGGTGGCCGTGCGTACCCGGTCGAGCAGGCTCCGTGGCGCAGCATCGTCCGGCTGCCCGGTGAGACGGCCCAACTGCAGTCCCGTCCGCACCCGGTGCGAGCGGCCCGGGGCGCTCGCCGCCGGCGGCTCCTCATCGCCACCACCATCACCACCACTCCAGCCCAGAATCGCGCAGGTCCGCTCGAACAGTTCCTGCTCCGGCTGGTTCGGCGTGCCGTCCGCGGCCAGCAGCGCCAGCAGCCGGGTCACGGCAAACCGCAGGCGCGCCCGGCGCCGCGTGAACCGGCCGAGCTGAGACACCAGCTCCCGAAAGTGTTCATCGGGGACCGACTCCTCGAGGTACCGCGCGACCCGCTGCAGCTCGCGGGCCGTCAGGCGTGGAGAAAGGTCGTGCAGCAGCGTCTTGATCACGTTCACTTCATTCTGATTGATCGGCGCGTCGACCCAGGCCGCTGCGCCAAGCACCTTGGCCAGTGCCAGGAAAAACGCCTGCCGATAGTCCGGACGCCGGTGGCGGTCAGGATCTCCGACCAGCAGATCGCTCAGTGCGGACCCGATCCACGACGGGTTGGGCAGCATGATGCTGGCAGTGTACCGCTACGGCGGCTGCGGCGCATCCGGCGCACACCGGTGGACGCGCACGCGGACTACTCAGTACATTAGCGCTAGGAGCAAGCACTCACTACCTTGGGGAGGGGAGACTGACATGGCGTTGCAGCGAGAGCCATCGGAGACGGGCCGTCAGGCCGCGCCCGAACCGAAACCGGAAAGTCGGCGCGCCGGGAGAGGTCGGCGCGAGCACATCATTCGGGCAGCCACGCGGGTATTTACCGAGCGCGGCTACGAGCAGGCCACGACCAAGACGATCGCGGCCGCCGCGAAACTGTCGGAAGGGGCGCTGTACCATCATTTCGACAGCAAGCGCGATCTGTTTCTGGGCGTTCTGCAGCGGGTGATCGAAGAGATTCGCGCTGCCGGTGCGCCGCCGGGCGCCGCGGGCGAAGACCTGCGCAGCCGCTATCGGCACGTGATCAGTGCCCGGGTCCGCACCGGGCGGCCACAGCGGCAAACCTTGACCGCGCTGCTGTCCGCGGTGCTGGCGGACGCCGAGCTGACGGAGTACGTATATGGCCACCTGATCCGTCCGGGGGTCGCCAAGGCGGAACGCGGTCTGCAGGCCGGAGTCGAGGCCGGGGTGGTCCGCCCGGTGGACCTGCCGGTGGTGGCCCGCCTGGTGTACGCCATCAGTCTCGGGATCGACCTGCTCGCCCAGATGGGAGATACCCAGATGCAGGCGCTGCTGGCTGCCGGCGACCGACTCGCGGACGCGTTCACCGGGTTGCTGCTGGATGGATTGGCCGCGCCGGCCAGCGAAGACTGACGCCGCCGCGGCGGGGTATTGATTGTCAGCCGCAAACGCGGCAGAATGGGGACGTGCCAGAATAGCTCAGTTGGCAGAGCGGTTCACTCGTAATGAACAGGTCAGGGGTTCGAATCCCCTTTCTGGCTTGACCGGAGACATCACCAGGGGCGGTCAGCGCCGGCCGCGGCCGATGGACCGATCGTCGACGTAGGGATCATTGCGCCAGTGCGGGTCGATCTCGGGGTAGGCGGCCAGGCGGGCGCGGAACAGCGCGTGGATTTCACGCACGCGCGCTTCACTCCCGGCCTCGAAGATCAGCACCAGCTCCGGCAGGTTGGAGGAGGCGCGCACCAGGCCCCAACCGTCGCCGAACTCCACGCGCGCGCCGTTGACGTCGTTCACGGCGGCGCCGAACTCGCGCTTGAATTCGGCCACCAGCGCATCGACCACGCCGTACTTCCGGTCGTCCGGGCAGGGCGCGGCGATCTCGGGCGACGTCACGTACCGGGGGGTGGTGGCCACCAGTTCCGACAGGGAGCCCGCGGATGCCGCCAGCACCTCCAGCAGGCGGACGCCGGCGTACAGCGCGTCGTCGAAGCCGTAGTAGCCGGCGCGGAAAAAAATGTGGCCGCTCCGCTCCCCGGCGAGCGCGGCGCCGATCTCCTGCAGCTTCGCCTTGACGTGCGAGTGTCCCGTCTTGCACATCACCGGCGTGCCGCCGCGACCGCGGATCTCTTCCTCCAGGCCGCGCGTACACTTGACGTCGTAGACGATGGCCGCGCCCGGTTGCGCGTCCAGCAGCCGGCGTGCCAGCAGAATAAGGACCCGGTCACTCCAGACGTCGGCGCCGGCTTCGTCGATCACCCCGATGCGATCACCGTCGCCGTCGAACGCCAGCCCGACGTCGGCCCGGATGTAGGGATGGGTCACGATCTGCCTGAGCCGCCGGCGCGCCTTCAGATCGGACGGATTGGGAAAGTAGTGCGGATAGCTGTCATCGGGGTCGCAATGGAGTTGAAAGGTCAGACAGCCGAGGCGCTGCAGGAGTTCGTACGCGAACACGCCGGCGCCGCCGTTGCCGCAGTCCACGGCAACCCGCAGGGGACGCTCGAGCCGGGTCCCGGCGGCGACCCGCTCGAGGTAGGGGGCACGGGTGTCGGTCACGGTATACCGGCCGGCCCCGGCACTCTGCTCTCCGGCGCGTACCAGCGCGTGCAGTTCCCGCATCTCGGCCGGGCCCAGGGTCCGGGAATAGCCGTGCGCGAGCTTCATCCCGCTCCACTCGCTGGGATTGTGACTGGCGGTGACCATCAGGCCGCCGGGCACCTGCAGATGGTGCTGGCTGAAGTAGAGGGCCGGACTGATGGTCAGTCCGACGTCCACCACGTGGCGGCCCGCCGCCCGCAACCCGGCGACCGCCGCGTCCTTGAAGGCCGGCGACGCCGGGCGGAGGTCGTGGCCCACGACCGCCGAGTCGATGCCGCGGCGTTCGAGCAGTCGGCCGAATGCATTGGCGATGGCGCGCACCGAATCGGGGTTGAGCTCCGCGTCGGACACGCGGCCGCGCAGGTCGTACTCCCGGAACATCGCGGTAAAGGCCGGAGTTCGGAGGTCCACGTTTGCCACCCTACCATGCACTGGCGGTTGTTGCGCGCGCAATCTCATCGGTCTCATCGGTCTCATCCGGAAAACTTGAACTCGGTTTGAGGGGCGTCGGTTGCGGCGTGCGCCCGCGGGGTGGGGGAGAGCGGTGCCACGGCGCCTGGCTCGTCGTAGGCGTAGTGGTTCATGCGCGGCGTGACCGAGTGCATGACCATCGCTGCGCCGGCGAACGGCCGCAGCAGGTCCGCCAACCGAGCGCGCGGCGTAGCGGGGTCGAGCCACAGTCGAATGGCATCGCCAGGATCGCAGGCGCCGAGCACCGCGGGCATGCGGTCGTGCAGCCGCGCATTCAACGGATTGGGCGGCACGGTAACGATTGCGCAACTGACGACCGGCGG
Organism: Spirochaetia bacterium; assembly: GCA_965198005.1. Taxonomy (GTDB): domain Bacteria; phylum Spirochaetota; class Spirochaetia; order SZUA-6; family Bin103; genus Bin103. Next base: position 2,132,370 of record CBDAOI010000004.1, on the reverse strand, counting down.
CAGGTCACCCCTCTGCCACAGGTCGTAGACGCCCGCGAGTGCCAGCGGAGCCCCGGAGCGCAGCGTGAAGTAGTAGGGCTGCCGCACGCGTCCTTCGGTGCACCACTCGAAGTAGCCGCTGGCCGGAACGATGCAGCGCGTACGGGCAAACGCCGATCGGAATACCGGCCGTGCGGCGATGGTCTCGGCGCGGGCATTGATCAATGGAGGGCGGCGCTCGTCGGGAGCCGACCACTGCGCCGGCACCAGCCCCCAGCGCACCACGCGCAACCGGCGCATTCCACGCTCGAAAAGGACCACCGGCACGTCCTGGGTCGGCGCTATATTGTAGCGCGGCTGCAGGTGCGGCGTAGCGGCGTCCCGCGCGATGCCAAGCGCTTCGATCAACTCCTCGGGTTCGGCATACAACGCGTACCGGCCGCACATGGACCTACTGTGCCGGAGGTGCCCGGCTCCGGTCAAAGCGGGCGGCGGCCGGCGCCGGCGGCCACGGGGGTTGAGCCGTCCGGCGGCGTAACCGACAATCGGGGTGGGGGAGAGAGTTGCGCGTTCCCAAGCGATTGATGCGGTCCATCGGCAAGCAGGTACGGGCTCACGTCGGCAAAGTCCTGAGCCTGGTTGCGGTAATCGGGGTCCTGACGGGGGCGCTGGTGATCCTCCTGGTGTGGCGTCCGCCCCAGGTCACCATCGGGGGGTCGGGGGCTGCCGCGGGGATGGACCCATTCGACCAGATGCTGTCCATGCTGGTCGCCGTGGAGGCGGAACGGCGGGCGCGGCGGGACGCCGCGGCGGCGGCCGGCGCCGGTCGCCGCCGCGACACCGAGACCCATGCTGCCGCCCGCGCACCGATTCCGGCCGCCACGGGGAGCGCCCGTCTGGTGTTGTTGATCGACGACGCCGGCAACAACCTGCAGGAACTCCGACCGTTCCTCGAATTCCCCGGCAAGTTGACGTTCGCGGTATTGCCGCAACTGCCGCATTCGGCGCGGGCCGTGGAGCTGGCGCGCGCCCACGGTCACGACGTGATTCTGCACCTGCCGATGGCCGCCGACAGCGGCCTCTATCCCGGCCCCGGAACCATCTCCACCGAGTTGTCGAAGGCCGAGATCCGCCGCATTCTGGACCGCAACTTCGCCTCGACGCCGGGCGCCGCGGGCGCCAACAATCACATGGGTTCGGCAGTTACGGCGGACGCCCGCACCATGGACATCGTGATGGCGTATCTGGCGGAAAAGGGCATGTTCTTCGTCGACAGCCGCACCACGGCCGGCAGCGTGGCGTCCGACTATGCCGCCAAGTACGAGGTCCCGTTCATGCAGCGCGACGTGTTCCTGGATCACGACCGTGATCCGGCGGCAATCCGGGCGGCACTGCGCTACGGCCTTGAGGTTGCGCGCGAGCAGGGGCATGCGGTGTTGATCGGCCACTCCTCGGTACCGGCGGTGGTGGAAGCGCTTGCCGAGATCTATCCCGCGCTGCAGAATAAGGGGTACGAGTTGGTGTCCGTAACGGAGCTGATGGTTCCTTCGGTGGAAACCGCGGCCGTGGACACCTACTGATCGCGACCTCCGAGTTCTCGTGACCGTTCTAGGCATCGAAACATCGTGTGACGAGTGTGCCGCCGCGGTAGTGCGCAACGGCCTCGAGATTCTCAGCAACGTCGTCTACTCGCAGACCGAGGAGCACCGGCGTTATTCCGGCGTGGTGCCGGAAATCGCCAGCCGCAAGCATATCGAATGGATCGATCGGGTGGTGGCGCGGGCTCTGCAGGAAGCCGAGTGCTCACTCGGCAACATTGACGCTATCGCCGTAACCGCCCGACCCGGCCTGATCGGCTCTCTGCTGGTGGGGCTGAGCTATGCGAAGGGACTGGCACTGGCCTGCGAGCTGCCGATGATCGCGGTCGATCACGTCCTCGCGCACATCTACGCTCCGCACCTGGAGACCGAGCTGCGGTACCCGTACGTCGCGCTGCTGTTGTCCGGCGGGCACACCTTGATCGCGCGGGTCGATGATTGCGATCGGATCGAGGTCATGGGAGCGACCATCGACGACGCCTGCGGGGAGGCGTTCGACAAGGTCGCCAAGCACTTCGCCATCGGCTATCCGGGCGGCGTGGCAATTCAACGACTCGCCGCCCAGGGCAGCGCGGCCGCCTATCGGTTTCCGCGGCCGTCGCTGCACAAGGGAAACCATCGGTTCGACGTCTCGTACTCGGGCTTGAAGACGGCGGTGATTCATCAGCGCGAACAGTTCCGCGATCGCGCCTACGCGGAGACGCGCGCCAACATCGCCGCGGCCTTCCAACAGACCGCGATCGACATCGTGGTCGACAAGGCGCTGCTGGCCTGCCGGTCGACCGGCCTGGACTGCATCGTGGCCGCCGGCGGCGTGGCCGCCAACACCTACCTGCGGCAGCGCCTGCAGCAGGAGGAGGCGGTGCGCTGCGTATTTCCCAGTCTGCCGCTGTGCACGGACAACGCCGCGATGATCGCGGGCTTCGGATACCAACTGCTCAAGCGGGGCGAGCGCAGCGCTCTGGACGTGAACGCCCGCGCCCGGGTAGGGGAGTTCCGCGCCAGGTACCCGTAGCGGGGGGCCTCTTCAGGAAGCGTCCGCGGCCGCCTCCCGGGCCCACACGAGATGCTCCAGGGGGGTATCGCTGGGCACCGTGCAGCCGCCTCCGACCATGAAGCCGGCGCCGCCCATGTCCGTGATCGCCGCCTGCACCTCATCCGTGAGCGCCGCGCGCGGGCCGTTGACGATGGCGCCGCGCTCGTCGACCCCGCCGATGATGGGCCGCTGGAACAGCTCGCGGCCCGCACCCAGACTGGGATTGTCGTTCTGCGGAGCCCAGTTGACCACGTGTCCCGGGTACTCCCGATACTCGTCGAGTCGCAAGCCCCGGCCGCAGATATGCAGCACGTTGCAGGTGGCACCGGCCGCGGTGGCGGCCTCCAGCACCACCAGGTCGTGCGGCCTGAGGTACTTGGCCCGCTGTTCCGGGGTGAAACGATCGCCGTCGCCGCCCTGCGCGGAGAAGTAGATGCCAGCGACCCCGGCAGCGATGCAGGCGCGCGCAAACTCGGCCAGGCTGGCCGCGATCGTCGCCAGCCCGAACGACACCGCCTCGGGGTCGACGCGCAGGTGTTCGGTTACGCTCCGGTCACTGACGTGATTGCCGGTGGCGTACGGGTTGAAAATCGTGGTCGCCATCAGCACCTCGTCACCGAGCTGATCCACCAGGATCCGCAACCCCTCGAGCTGGGCCTGAAACGGCCGCGCCGACAGCGGCGCCGGCTCCAGCTTGCGCCAGTCGGAGGGCGAGCTGACCCGGTCGATCCCGGCCGGTTGGTAGTAATTGTCGTTCATCACCTTGAGCAGATCGGTGCCGGTCGCCCGGTAGTAGTCGACGTGCGCCTGCGCCATGGCCGCGCCGGCGGCCTGCTCCGCCGGAAAATGCAGCCAGAACCCGGCGGGTACCCGGTCGGGCCGTTGGCCCCGGAGCATGGTTCGCATGCGTTCAATTCGGTTCATGGTCGAAAAGAGTACCACTCGTGCGCGGCTGCGGCCAGCTTCCCCTTCATTCGGGGGGCGCGTCCGCGAGTAGACAGAATATACATTATCGGAAGTCGGATGGCGGGTGGAACGGGCGCGTTCCCTGCGTTAGGATGAGCCTGTCGTGAAGGTAACGATCGGTGACCAGGCGCCTGACTTCACACTGCCCGGCGCCACGGGAGAGCCGTTGCGGCTGAGCAGTCTTCGCGGCCGGAAAGTCGTGCTGTTCTTTTATCCGCGCGACGGTATGCCGGGCTGTACGGCGCAGGCGTGCGGGTTGCGCGACGCGTACGCCGATTTTCTGGCCGCCGGGGCGCAGGTCGTGGGTATCAGCAGCGACTCGGTGGCATCGCATCGGCGGTTCGCCGCGGCGCACGCGCTGCCGTTTCCGATCTTGAGCGACCCGGGCGGAGCGCTGCGGCGGCGGTACGGGGCGACGACCGCGGTCTCCCCGCTGGTTCCGGGGCGCGTGACCTACCTGCTCGACGAACATGGGGTGGTGCGCGATCAGTTTTCGGCTTTGTTTCGGGCTACCCTGCACGTCTCGTATGCGCTCGCCTGGGTGCGCGCAACCGGAGCGAGCGCTCGCTGAGGCGGCGCACGGGGCCGGGGCCGGGTCAGCGCGGATCGTTGAGCCGGGAGAATAACCAGATCAGCAGCAGCGCAACGAAACCGGCCGCGAACAGATTCACCGAGTTGAAGTTGGACAGGCGCCGGATGAGGTCGGCCAGAACCTGGTCGAGCAGACCGCCCGCCGCGGCGCCGATCAGACCGAGGATCAACGCTCCCCAGAAATCGCCCGGCACCCGCTGCCGCAGGCCGAAGTGGGCAACCACCGCGGCGGCCAGGCCGACGGTAATGTAGGTCAGGCCGACGTCGACGTACTGGAACATGGGTCAGGGCAACGTGATGCTGCCCAGCGACAGCGCGGCTTCGCTCCACAGCGGCCCGCCGGACTCGGTGACTCCGTAGGACATGACGTAGAGTTGTATCCGAACGCGGTCTCCGGCAGCGCGGCCCGGACAGCCGGAGCCTGGGTCGAGCAGCGCCAGATCCGGGTCGGCCGCGAACTCGCAGTCGGTGAACGCGGCGAACCGGTCGTCGCGGACGACGTCACGGCGCAGCGCGATCTCGTCGTTTTCCCCGGCGCCTGGCTCGAGCCTCGCGACCGGCTGTTCGAGGTCGCTGAAGTCCAGCACCACGCGCTCGACCGCGGCGGCCGGCTCGGGAATGAGCGGCAGCACGGTACCCAGGGGTGGACATTGGGCGTCGTCATCCGGTCTGTGATCCGCACTTCCGAGGAGAAAGAAGTCGGGCCGGCACAGTTGGGACGGCCTCAGATTGAGTCGCTCCTGTTCATCGTCGAACAGGCGGTAGAACACGACGTAGCCCTGAAACTCAACCGGATTCGGGTCCGGCGGCACAGCGAAGGTGAACCGGTCGCGATTGTCCTCGGCCAGCGGGCGCACCGGCAGAGCGAGCACGGGACGTGCGTCCGGCAGGCCGCAGGCAGCCACCAGCGCGGTGGCGGCGAGCCAGGGCAGCCAGCGCCAGGGGGGGCTCACCGCCGGTGTGCCCGCCGCCTACTCGGCGGTGAGCCGGCCCTCGACCTGCAGGGCAATGAGGCGGTTGCGCGCCGCGGTGGCCCAGCCGCTGCCGGGATGCTCATCGGTCAGGCGGTCGTAGGCCGCTTTCGCGGCCGTATGGTCTGCCAGCGACTCCTCGATTCGGCCGATGGAGAACAGCGCGCGGGGCACCAGCACGTCATCGCCCCACTCCGTTACCAACCGGTGCAGGCGCGCCCGTGATCTGGCCGGTTCGTTCTCCTCTTCGGCGGCCACTGCGGCGTTGAACACGCTGAGCGGCGCCAGATAGCTGGCCGGCCAGGTGTCAGCCAGTCGCAGCCAGTCGTCCGCCGCCTCCTGCCAGCGCTCGAGCTCGAACCAGTACTGGGCCCGGACGTACAGGGCGCGTTGCGCGGCGTAGCGCTGCGGGAAGCGGGTCAGGAGCTGGTCCGCTTCGTCGAGCAGCTCCTCGCCCAACGTGCCGCGGTCGCCGTCGTCGGGCTCGGTGACCCAGCGCTCGTACAGATTCTGCAACTGCTCGGCCCGCAGTGCGGAGCTCTCGGTGACGCTGCGTTCGCGTTCGGCCCAGACCAGCCAGATGACCACCGCAACCAGCAGGACGCCGGCCACGGTGAGACACGCCGGCCAGTACCGTTCCACGAACCTCGAGACGGCATCGTACATGCCGCCAGCTCTTTCGGATGCCGGCTTCGCGCTACTCATCAGCCGGACGACTTGTCCTTGAGCATGTCGCCCAACGATACCTTGTCGGGCTGTTCGTCATCGTGGATGTACTTCACCAGTTCCTGGCGCTCTTCCTGCTTGCGGAACGCTCGCAACGACAGCGACAGACGTTGCTTCTCGGCGTTGACGTCGGTTACCACCGCCTTGAGCCGGTTGCCCGGCTCGATGCGCGCCCGCGCCTGCTCGATGTCGGCGTCGGAGTCGCCGACCTGGGTGTTGGCGATCAGGCCTTCAACTCCGCCCTGCACGCGCAGGAACACGCCGAAGTCGGTCTTGCTGGTCACCTCTCCCTCGATCACGCTGCCGCGTTTGAACGCGCGTGCCAGCGCCGCCCACGGATCGTCGGAAAGTTGCTTGAGGCCGAGTCGGATCCGCCGCGCCTTGCGGTCGAACTCGACCACCGCCACCTCGAGCTCCTGATTCACCTGCACCACCGAGGTGGGATTGCGCACCTTCCTGGTCCACGACATGTCCTCGACGTGCAGCAGGCCGTCGATCCCCTCCTCCAGCTCCACGAAGGCTCCATAGCTGGTGGTGTTGCGGACTATCCCCTTGACCACCTTGCCGGGGGGATAGCGTTCGGCGGCGGTATCCCACGGGTTCGGCAGTACGTGCTTGAGCCCGAGCGACAGCTTGCCCCGTTCCAGGTCGTAGGCGAGGATCTTGACCTGGACCTCGTCGCCGGTCCGCAGAACCTCACGCGGATGGCTTATTTTCTTGACCCACGACATGTCGGAGATGTGCAGCAGCCCCTCGATGCCCTCCTCGATCTCGATGAACGCCCCGAACTCGGCGGTCTTGGTCACTTTGCCGGTAACCACGTCGTCAGTGGCGTACCGCTCTTCGAGCGTGGTCCACGGATCCGGCGTGAAGTGCTTGAGGCTCAGGTTCACCTTCTGCGACTCACGGTCCAGACGAATGACCTTGACGTCCAGCTCCTCGCCGATCACCACCGCCTCCTTGGGTGAAGAGACGTGCCGCCAGCGCATGTCGTTCACGTGCAGCAGGCCGTCGAACCCGCCGAGGTCGATGAACGCTCCGAACGAGGTGAAGGACTTCACCGTGCCGCGGTAGACGTCTCCTGCCTCGGCGCTGCGATAGAACTCCTCCCGTTTCTTCCGGGCTTCGCGTTCCAGCCACGCTTTGCGGTTCAGGACGATGTTCACCTTGCCGCGGTTGTAGAGCTGCTCGACGAAGAACCGCGTATCGAGCCCGACGTAGGCGTCTTCGTCGCGCACGCGCATCACGTCGACCTTCGAGAACGGCACGAAGGCGCGCAGCGCGGCGCCCAGGTCTACCTCGTAGCCGCCCTTTACCTTGCGCTCGACCCGTCCGGCTACCGGCTCACCGGTTTCGTCCGAGGTCTTGAGGGCGCGCCAGATCCGCTGCTCGTCCGCCTTGCGCTTCGATACGACTACTTCTCCGTACCGGCCCTCCTTGCGCAGCAGCACTACTTCTACTGCGTCGCCCTTCTTCGGCGGTTCGGAGAACTCCTCGCTCGGGATGCGGCCCTCCGACTTGAGGCCTACATCGACGAATACTATTTCCTCGCCAACCTCAATTACGTGTCCCGTAATCAGTTGGCCTTCTTCTACCTGCTCGAGCCGCGTGATGTACTGCTCTTGGAGCTGGGTATCGAAGGACTGCGGCTGTGACGTGCCCGTGTCGCTCATAAACGAAAAGGATTTCCTTGGCAGGAATTACTGCTAATGATCTGCCCTACTCTCGCACATGCTTCGGCGACCGTCAACCCCGACGTATCGATCCGGTGCGCATCCGCCGCCGGTCGCAACGCTCCCACCGGCTTGGCACGGTCGCGCCGGTCGCGCTCGGCCAAGGCGCGCGCGATCTGCCGGCGGTCCGGTCCGGCCCCGGGGTGGCCCCGCTGCCGGGCCCGCCGCCCTACCCGGGCACCGGCGGCCGCGTCGAGAAAAATCTTCACCGCGGCGCCGGGAAACACCTCGGTGCCGATGTCCCGCCCCTCGACGATCCACGGCCCGCTCCGCACCAGCCTGCGCAGCCGGCGGTTCACCGCCGCGCGCACCGCGGGAATCGCCGAATGACTGGCCACCACGCTTTCGACCTCCGGCTGATACAGCCGCGCCGTAAGCTCGCGTGCCCCGGCATGCACCGTGGCTCCACTGAGCACCATCGGTTCCGTGCGCGCCAGCTCGACTACGAGCGCGGCGGCGGCATCCGCACCGAACCGATCCAGGACCAGCCGGCTGACGGCGCGATACAGTGCGCCCGAACTGACCCAACGGGCCTCGAGCTGGCCCGCCAGCCGTTCGGCCACCGTCGTCTTGCCGGACCCCGACGGGCCGTCAATCGCGATCACGAACGGAACGCCGTTACCCATCGCCGGCACGTGCCGCGGCAGGGATTCGCCGGGTGCGGCGCAGGAACCAGTCCACTTCCGCGGGCGTCAGCATCCGCCAACCGCCCGGCGCCAGTCCGCCGACCGTTACCGGTCCGATCCGCGTGCGGGTGAGCCGGCGAACCGCCACGCCGGCGTCGGCCAGCACGCGGCGAATCTCACGGTTGCGACCCTCGGTCAGGGTCAGGCGGACCGTATTGGCGGGGCCCCGGCGGTAACCGCGCACCCGGTAGACCAGCGCACCGATCCGGTATCCGGCGCGGTACCGTTGCAGCGCGGGCTCGGACAGGGCCGGCTCGGTAACCACCTCGTACTCTTTCTCGACGCCGTAGGTGGGATGGGTCACGCGCAGCGCCAGCCGGCCGTCGTTGGTGAACAGCAGCAGCCCCGACGACGCCAGGTCCAGGCGGCCGACGTGGTAGATGCGTTCGGCCGCCGGCAGCAGTTGCCGTGCCAGGGGCCGGCCGGTGCGGTCGGCCGCGTTCGAGCACAGATATCCAACCGGCTTGTGCAATGCCAGGTATACGCGGCGCGCGCGGGCGTGAATCTCGGTGCCGTCCACGGTGACGCGGTCCGCCGGGCCGACCCGGGTGCCCTGGGCGGTCACCACGCGGCCGTTGACCGCAACCCTGCCGGCGGCTATCAGGCGTTCGCCGGCGCGGCGCGAGGCAACGCCGGCGTTGGCCAGGACGACGTGCAGGCGCGCCGCCGCCGCCTCATCCACCGTCCGTTGCGAACCGGGCCCGATCCGGTTCGGTGAGCTTGGGCAGGTCGGCGATCGACGCGAGTCCGAACGTGCGGAGGAACTCGGCAGAGGTCCCGTACTGAATCGGCCGCCCCGGCGTGTCCTTGCGCCCGACTTCGTGGATCAGGTGCCGCTCGAGCAGCGTGCGGATCATCGCGTCGGGCGACACCCCGCGTATGCTCTCGACTTCGCTGCGGGTAATCGGTTGCGAATAGGCAATGATGGCGAGGGTCTCCATGGCCGCGCGTGACAGCCGGGCCTGGGCGAGCTTGCCGTAGTGGGGCCGCAGCCACGGCCACATCTCCTCGATCGGGACCATGGTGTAGCCGCCCGCTACTTCGACTATCCGTATGCCGTGGCCGGAGTCCGCAAACCGGGCGCACACCCGTTCCAGCGCCGCCCGCACCTGCCGCCGCGAGAGCCCGGTCAGCCGTGCCAGCCGTTCCGGGCTCTGGGGTTCCGCTTCCAGGGCGATGATCGCTTCCAGCAGCCGGCTCTGCTGGTCCGGATCGGTCGGCGCCGGACGCTCGGCGTCGTTCACACTGCCTCGACCGCACGCCGCCGCTGCACGGTAATGTCGGCAAACGGCTGGCGCTGGAGCACGACGATCGTCTGATTCTTCGCCAATTCCAACACCGCCCAGAACGCACAGATGATCTCGAGCGCGGAGCCGCTGCCCACCAGCTCCGTGAACGCGAACGCTCGGGTGATTTGCAGACGCTCATGCACGAGCGCGATTTTCTGATTGACGGTGAATTCTTCGTACAGACTGGTCAGTTGCTCGCTGCCGATGGCGGCCACGATCTCGCGGAAGTATCGCAGCAGCTCATCGGGAGACAGCCGGGTACCGTGCCCATTCGAGTCGGCCTGCTCCTCGAGTGCGGGAGGGACCCGCGGCTCGGTGCGGGTAATGATCCATTGCGCGGTGCGCTGTTGCTCGGACAGTATGTCGCTGAGCCGCTTGAAGCGTTGGTACTCCAGCAACCGTTCGACCAGCTCCTGCCGGGGGTCCTCGTACGGCTCGTCCGTGGAGTACGGCAGCGGCAACAGCATGCGTGACTTGACGTGCAGCAGCGTGGCCGCCATGACCTGGAACCGGGTCAACTCCTCCAGCCGTTCGGCCGGGGCTGCGGCCGCGTCCGCGGTGCCGTTGGCCGCGGTCGCGGGACTCTCCCCGTTCGGATCGGGCGCGCCGGCGGCTGCCAGATACTCCAGGTACTGGGTGGTGATGGCCGCGATCGGAATGTCGTAGATGTTGACTTCCGCGCGCTGGATCAGGTGCAGGAGCAGGTCGAGCGGTCCCTCGAATTGGTCAAGACGAAACCGCGCGCCGTCAACCCGGAACCGCGCGCCGGCTGCCGGATCGGAAGCATCCCCGGCGGACGGCGCGAACTCAAGGGACGATTGTCCGTTGACGTGGCTGTGCGGAGCCGGCATTGCAATCTCCGCGTCCGATTGTAGCGTCGTTTCCCGGCTTGTGGTAGCTCGTCGTTGCAGGCGCCATCCCGTCGGCCGCGCGGCGGCGGGACCTCCTCAGCCGACCGTGCCGGCCGCCCCACCGTCCGCGGCAGCTACCGCCGCCGCGCGGGTGGCGGCTCCTGGAAACAGCACTGCCCGCACGCGGCTGTCGATCTGCCCGCGAATCGCTTCATTCTCGTCGAGGAACCGTTTGGCGTTCTCACGCCCCTGGCCGATCCGTTCCGTGCCGTAGGAGTACCAGGTGCCGCTCTTCTCGATGATTCCATGTTGGACCGCGGCGTCCACCAGGCTTGCGCTGGCCGAAACGCCTTTGCCGAACATGATCTCCAGTTCCACCTTGTGGAACGGCGGCGCGACCTTGTTCTTGACGACGCGGACCCGGACCCGATTCCCCAGCGGATTGTCGGTCCCCTTGGTTATGGTCTCGATCTTGCGCACCTCGATGCGAATGGTGGAGTAGAACTTCAGCGCGTTGCCGCCGGTGGTAGTCTCCGGATTGCCGAACATCACCCCGATTTTCATTCTGATCTGATTGATGAAGATGAGGCAGGTACCCGATTTCGCAATCGTGGCAGTGAGCTTGCGCAAGGCCTGGCTCATGAGCCGCGCCTGCAGCCCCATGTGCGAATCGCCCATGTCCCCCTCGATCTCCGCGCGCGGCGTGAGGGCCGCCACCGAGTCGACGACGATCACGTCCATCGCCCCCGATCGGATCAACGACTCCACGATCTCGAGCGCCTGCTCGCCGTGATCCGGTTGCGCCACCCAGAGGTCGTCGATATCGACCCCGAGCTGCTGCGCGTAGGTCGGGTCGAGCGCATGCTCGGCATCGATGAAGGCCGCAATGCCACCGAGCTGCTGCGCCTCCGCGATAGCGTGCAGCGCCAGCGTGGTCTTGCCCGACGACTCCGGCCCATAGATCTCGGTGATGCGTCCGCGCGGGTAGCCCCCGACCCCCATCGCGGCATCCAGCAGGACCGATCCCGAGGGCACGATCCTGATGTCGGCGCGCTCGGCGGACGTTCCGAGCTGCATGATGGATCCCTTGCCGAACTGTTTTTCGATCTGGAGCCGCGCCGCGTCGAGCGCCTTCAGCCGTTCGGAGTCCAGCCGTACCGAAAACTCGGGCTCGCCGGACTTTCCATTCGTTCGATTGGTCATGTCTCCCCCTCCTCGCGCCGACCACCACCGGCTGTCTCCCGACAGCCGCATGCTACGGCGGATGGTAGTTTACCGGTACAACGCCCGCCCGTCGCTCGCGCTTGCGCGCCGCACGGTTAGCGCCCCAAAACCGCCGCCCGGGGCGACGCTCTTGGCCCATCCCGTCCGAACGCTAGGAGTCTGTCGCAATCCGACAGACTCCTAGCGGCCGCAGCGGGTCAAAAAATGCGCTCGGAGTCGAGCAGGATGGTTACCGGACCGTCGTTGACCGCGTCCACCTGCATGGTGGCGCGGAATCTGCCGCCCTTGACGACCAGCCCGCGCTCCCGCAGCCGGCCGATCAGGCGTTCGTAGAGCGCCACGGCGATCGCCGGGGGCGCGGCTCGTGTGTACCCCGGGCGGCGCCCGCGCCGGACGTCGCCGTACAACGTGAACTGGGACACCACCATCACCTCGCCGCCGCAATCCACCACCGAGCGCTCCATGCGGCCGGCCGCGTCGGAAAAGATCCTCAGTCCGCTGATCTTGTTGGCGAGGTAGGCGACGTCGGCATCGGTGTCGTCCACGGACACTCCGAGGTAGGCCAGCAGTCCCGGTCCTATCGCCGCCCGATACGGCTGCTCCGGCGACTCGACCCGCACTTCGCAGCGCCTGACACGCTGCACCACCGCGCGCATCAGGGGCGATCGACCGCCGCGGCCGGCTCGCGTGCGGTACGCAGCCGGGTAATCAGATTCGAACGTGCCGCCTCACCGTCGGCGCCGAAGAACGCGCTCCCCACCACCAGCACGTCCGCTCCGGCGCCGAGCGCCGCGGCCGCCGTGTCCCGGGTGATCCCGCCATCCACCTCGATCAGGAACCCGGCGTCGGCCTGAGCGCGCGCAGCCGCCACCCGGCGCACCTTGTCGAGACAGCGGGGAATGAGCCGCTGCCCCCCGTAGCCGGGATCGACGGTCATTACCAGAACCAGGTCCACCTCTTCCATCACCTCCGCGATCCAGCCGGCCGGGGTGGACGGGACCAGCGCCAGCCCGGCGGCGGCGCCGGCCGTACGGATCGCCTCCAGGGTGCGGTGGACGTGGGTCGACGCCTCCAGGTGCACCGTAATCACGTCCGCTCCCGCCTCCGCGCAGGCCGCGACGTGGCGCTCCGGATGAACCGTCATCAGGTGGACGTCGAGCGGCAGTTCCGTACGGGCGCGCAACGCCGCAACGGTCTGGGCGCCGAAGGTGATGGGCGGCACGAACACCCCGTCCATCACGTCGAGGTGGATCCAGTCGGCGCCGGCGCGCTCCGCGACGGCCACGGCACTGCCGAGCGCCGCGCCGTCCGCCGCCAGCACCGAGGGAGCCACCACCACCTGCCGGCCGCCGCCGGCGCCGGGCCGAAGCAGCCGCTGCGTGATACTCATGGTTCCGGGATTACATCACGGAACGTGCGCCGCGTCACCCGCGCCGCGTTTGACGAGGGCGCGGCTGCGGTGTACCATAGGGCAACGCCATCCCTACATGACCGACCCTCAACTCACGTTCAAAGAGAACGACATTGCGCATCTGGTCAACAGCGCCTACGGACGGCTGCGCGCCGGCCAGTTCGAGGCGGCGTCCGAGTTGCTGGAGCGCGCCCTGGAACTGGACGTCGAATACCAGGGGATAACGGCGTCCCTCAAAGGAGTTCGCTTCTGGACCGAGCGCCAGCAGCGCGCCACCGAGGTGGGCGCCGGCAGCGAACGCGCCGCCTACCTGCTCGACCAGTGGGCCACCTTCCGCAGTTTCGCCGAACGGATCGAGGAGTTGCCGGAGAGGTGTTTTCAGGAGATCAAGTACTTCGTGCACGCGACGGCGTTGTCCGACCTGCTGCAGGACCGGTCGCCAGGCGTGGCGGAGGCCGGGCCGCCCTACTCTTCCCGGCCGAGCGCCTACACCCGCTATCTGGTGCAGGTCGGGTACTGCTGCAAGGCGGTCGGTGACTTCGCCAACGCCATCGACTATCTGGAGCAGGCGAACGCCCGGGACCGGAACTGGCCGCCGCTGCTGGCCGAGCTGGCCGACTGCTACTCGCTGATCGACGAGACCCGCGCCGCCAAGCTGTTCTTCCGCGAGGCGTTCTACCTTGGCCCGGCGCAGATACCGGTCGAGCGGCTGGAGTCGCCGCTGATCAAGGGGCTGGTGGCGGAAGTGAAGCGCAGCGGCGTGACTGACGACATTTGCGAGTGGATACCGGTATATGGTACACTGATGGAAGCGTTCAGCATCAAACGAGTGCTCAGGCCGCTCGAGTATGGACGGCTGCGGCAGTCGATCTTCGAGTTGGAACAGTCACTTGGCCTGAGCGCCACCGGTGAGGGGATTATTCTGTCGGCGCCGGATGAGGACGTCGCGCCGGCGGCGTTGGTCCCGCGGCTGATCAATCGCTACTTCTGGTTGATCGACCACTACGTCGCCACCAGGGAAGAACAGTCCAAGGTGGACGACGTGCTTCTCCGGCTTAAGGCGTTGGACCTTCGTGTCTACCGGCGATTCGTCGCCTGAAACTACGCACAGCGACGACCCTGGCGACCCCAGGTCACTGGTGGAGGACATCCGTGGGAGTTAATGAGGAAAAATGTCAGAGCAGATCCTGAGTCGTATCAACGAATACCTCAACGAGGAAAAGTGGACCCGGGCGGCCCGCTCCGAGCACTCCATTTCTAGTTTCGAGTTGCTGGACGCGGCCATCGAAGAGGTAACCGAGGCGGGCGTTCAGAACGAAGTGCTGCGCTTGTGTGACGGTCACCTCGAGGCGAGCCGTGACAGCATCATCGCCCTGTATCTGTCCGGCATCATCGCCCTCGGCAGGCGGTTGGTGGACGATTCCAATCTGATAGTGCTGGTCAACATGTTCATCGAACACGAGCGCTGGAACATCGTCCAACACCTGTGTGAACGGATCCTGAGCTACGGCGAAAACAAGTTCGCCCTCCGTACCCTGGCCGACACCTACGCCAAGAAGGATGAGCCCGAGCGCCAGTTCGACGTCTGGGAGCGGCTGATCAAGGTCGACTTCGAGGACGCGGACACGGTCAAGGCGCTGGCCGAGAAGCGCTATCAGGAGGGCGACCTGGATGGCGCCTTGATCTACCACAAGAAGGCGCTTCATCGTTACATAAATCGCCGCCAGTTCTCTCAGGTCAGGCTGATGTGGGACAAGGTGATAGAGTTTCAGCACGAGGATCTCGAGGGATTGCTCCAGGTCGAAGCCAAGGCGGTTCGTGCCCTGGGCGGAGTTCGGGCGGTCACTCTGCTCGAGGCGCTCTACCCCTACTACAGCGAACGAGAAGCTTGGGATTCGTCAATCGTCATTCTCAAGCGGATCTTGAGTCACGATCCGAAGAACAACGGAGCCCGGTCCGAGTTGGTGGCGGCTTACACCAAGCGCTACGCGGGCCATAGCCATCTCGACGAGTACGTCAAGATTTCCAACCTCACTCAGTCATGGCGCAATGTGTATGATGCGATCTCCGACTTCGAAAAGCACATCAGCTTCGACGTCGGGAACTACGTATTCCACCGGTCGTGGGGACTAGGCCGGATAAAGGAGATCAAGGACGATGTGTTCGTCATTGATTTCCTCAAGAAACGAAACCATCGCATGTCGCTGAAAATGGCGGTGAGCGCGCTCAACATCCTCGGCAACGAACATATCTGGGTGCTGCGAGCGACTGTGCCGCGGCACAAGCTCACGGCACGGGTCAAGGAAGACCCCGCGTGGGCTTTGCGGATAGTGATCAAGAGCTTGGGTAATGCGGCCGACATGAAGCGCGTCAAGGCCGAGCTGACCCCGCGCATTCTCAGCCAGAACGAATGGTCGAAATGGAGCACCACGGCCCGTCGGATATTGAAGACGGACCCGTCGTTCGGCACGCGCGGAGGAAAGTCCGAGGAGTACACGGTCCGAGACAGCCCGATTTCGTTCGAGGAGAAGACATTCAACAAGTTTCGCTCGGACCCGACGTTCTTCGATCGCATTCAAACTCTCGATGACTTTCTGAGTCACGCCCAACCCGACTCCGAGTACCTGGCGGAGATGTTCCAGTACTTCGCCGGGTTTCTGAAAGCCTCGACCGGGCAGATCGAGAACACGCTCGCGAGCTTCCTGATTGTCGAGCGCCTCATGCGCAGGTATCCCTTTCTCGACCCCGGGGTACGCCTGATGTTCGAACCTCTGTTCGGCGAGATCGAGGACTTCGAACAGGTATACGAGACGCTCGAAGCGGCCGGCTTGGCGGCAGAGTTCCTGGGCCATGTGCGTGCGGAGATTCCGGCGTGGCCGCAGGTATTCGCCCGGGTCTTCCTGTTCCGGCCCGCGAGCCACCTTATCGACGAGCTGCACGGGGCGGGACAGGCGGACGTAATCGGCAATCTGATCTCCGGCATTGTCGATGACTATCGGGACCATCGGCAGCCGTTCGTGTGGCTGGTGCGCAACGACGTGGACAGTCGCTTGCTGAAGAGTCAGAGTGTCAAGGAAGAGAAGGTGATGATCGGAATGATTCATCTGCTCGACCTGACCTACCGGGACATCAGCAACAAGCGCGAGGTTGCGGTCAATCGTAAGCTGAATCGTCAGATTTTCGACTATCTGTTCAAGGAAGCCCGTCTCACGAGTTTCATCGCAGACGCCAACGAAGAGTCGATCACGCGGATCTACACTTTGGTGGAGGATGTCAAGGAGCTTGATCCGTCTATCAAGATCCGCGTCCGACAGCGGATCAAGGAGAAGTTCCCCGCCTATCAGTTTGCGGAAGAAGCCGAACACCACTCGGTACGAATGGGATTGCTGGTAACGCGCATGGGATACGAGGAACGACAGCGGGAACTGCGTCACCTTCTGGAGGTGGATATTCCCGAGAATTCGAAGGAAATCGGGTTGGCGCTGCAACAGGGAGACCTGCGTGAGAACGCCGAGTACAAGGCGGCACTGGAGAAGCAGGAGCATTTGAAGAATGCCGTCTCACGTCTCCAGGAGGACCTGCAGAATGCTCAGATCTTCGACCTGTCAGAGGTAAACGCCTCGCGGATCTCGTTCGGGACCCGCGTGACCTTGACCAATATCGACAGCAACGCGGCGGAGGAATATGTCATTCTCGGGCCCTGGGAGTCCAATCCGGAGCGGCACGTCATTTCCTATCTGTCGCCGCTCGGGGCGGAATTGTGGGATCACCGTACCAACGACGAGCTCCAGTTCACGATCAACAAAAAGGACTTTCACTATCGCATCGATCGCATTGGCAAAGTGGCAGGGCTCGAAACGGTCACCGCATGATTCAGGTTCGGCGCCGCGCGCCGGGCTTGGAGCCGCCGGTCACGGTCAACCGGCGGTAGCCGGCCAGGGTGATGGCGGCGGCGATGGTGCCGACGACGGCGAGCAGGGCAAGATTGCGCCAGGTGCTGGCCGGCTGCCACCACGGGCGCGCAAGCGCGGCGGCGAGCCAGAGAAACGCTGCGAGCGCGGTGTTGACCGCGGCCACCCGCCCGACGTAGACCAACGCCCGCCGCCTATCCGACCGGCGCTGCCGCGGCCTGATGCGGCGCCACGCGAGAGCTAGCAGCAGGGCCGCGCCCACCGAAAAGGCGACGGAATTGGCCACCGCCAGCCCGGCGACGCGCAGCGGCGTCTCCTTCAGGGTCAGCGCCAGGGGAATGTCGATCGCCACCACCACCAGCGCGATCAGCGCGGGTGTGCGGTAGTCGCGGGTGGCGAAGAAGTAGCGTTGCCCGAAGGTGAACACGCCGACGCTTACCAGACCGAGCGCGTAGCCGCTGAGCACGCGACTGGCCAACGCGGTTCCCGCGGCGGCGAAGGTCATCCGTTCGAGCGCCACCTGGATTACCGGTTTGCCGAAGAACAGGTAGAACAGAGCCGGTGGCAGCAGCAACGCGACAATCAGCTTCAGGCCGCCGACGAAGGTGTCACTCAAGGCGGCGCGGTCGCCGGCTGCGGCATTCCGGCTCATGCGCGGGAAATGAGCGGTGACCACCGAGGCCGAGAGAATCCCGAACGGAAGTTGCCAGAATACGAGCGCGTTGGCGAGCGCCGAGGCGCTGCCGTCCTCCAACCCCGAAGCGAGCAACAACGCTATCTGCTGCGCGATTGCAAACAGCGAAGCGGACGCCACCACCGGTATCCACTGGCGCACGATGCGGCGCACGCGCGGGTCCGACCACCAGCGGAAGTCGGGTCGCAGATCGTAGCCGCGGCGCAAGAACACCGGCAGCTGCCCCAGGACGCCGCCGATCCCGCCGGCCAGGATTCCCACCCCGGCGGCCAGCAGCCCCCACTGGCGGTGGAACAGCAGGATCGCGGCGACCACGCTGACCGAGAACAACAGCGGCGCCAGCGCGGGCATCACGAACACCTCGTGGCAGTTGAGCGTGGCCATGAGCACCGCGCCCAGGCTCACCAGCAGCAGGTAGGGAAACACGGCCCGGAACAGTTCCGCCGCCAGCGCCATCTTCCACGGTTCCGGGAACTCCAGCACCAGCTCGACCACCGGCCCGGCCAGCACCACCGCCAGCACCACCACCGGCACCACGACCAGCAGCAACAGGGTCACCAGACGCCGCACCAGGGAGCGCGCGTCACCGCCCGACGGCGCATCCGGTGCGGTCTCCAGCGTACGCGCCAGCTCGGGAATCATGGCGGACGAGAACGCACCTTCGGCCAACAGCTTGCGCAGATTGTTGGGAATCATGAACACGGCGTTGAGGACGTCGGCGGTGCCCGAGGCCCCGAATACGGCACCGATCACCGCCACCCGCACGAACCCGAGCAGCCGCGATCCGGTGGTGCACAGCATCAGCAGGAACGCGGCGCGCCGGGGGCCGCCTCCCGACTCGGGGTGCTCAGCCACCGTCGTCCCGTGCGCAGTAGGCCGCCAGAAATCGGTCCCGGAACGACCCGAACGTACCGCTGCGTATGGCGCGCCGGGTGTCCGCCACCAGCTCCGCCATGAAGGCCAGGTTGTGGTAGGTAGTGAGCACGGCAGCCATGATCTCGCGCTGGTTGAACAGGTGCCGCAGGTAGCCGCGGGCGTAGCGCGCGCACACCCGGCAGCGGCATGCACCGTCCAGCGGGTCGTCGCTGTCGGCGACCGCCGCGGCGCGCAGCGAGACCGGCCCCCGGCGGGTCAGGGCCTGCGCGTTGCGGGCCACCCGCGTCGGATATACGCAATCGAACATGTCCGCGCCGGCGGCCACCGCCTCGAGCAGGTAGTCCGGGCTGCCGATGCCCATCACGTAACGGGGCCGGTCCGCGGGCAGCAACTCCAGCGTCAGCGCCAGGAATTCGAGAAACCGGCTGCGGCTCTCGCCGACCGAAAGACCACCGGCCGCATAGCCCGGCAAGTCCAGTGCAATGAGCTGCTCTGCCGACAGCGCGCGCAAGTCGCGATGAAACTGACCCTGGACAATGCCGAACAGGGCCCCTAGCGGTGGGATCGCGTCCGTTCGGAGGGCATCCCGCCAGGCCGCGCTGCCGGCCGCGGCCCAGCGCCAGGTCAGCTCCACCGCCCGCTCGGCTTCTCCGCGATCGACGGTGGGCGCGGTACAGACGTCCAGCGGCATGAGGATGTCGCTGCCCAGAGTGAGCTGGTTGCCGACCACGTCGGCCGGCGTCAGAAACACCGGCGCGCCGTCCAGGTGAGACCGAAAGTGGACGCCGTCCGCCCGCACCTGGCGCAGCGTGGCGAGCGAGAACAGTTGAAAGCCGCCCGAGTCGGTGAGGATGTTTCCGTCCCAGCTCATGAAGCGATGCAGTCCGCCCGCGCGGCGAATACGGTCCATGCCGGGACGCAGCAGCAGGTGGTAGGAGTTGCCCAGGATCAGGTTGTAGCCGAGGGCCTCGAGATCCTCCGGCCAGACCGCCTTGACCGACGCCTGGGTGGCCACCGGCATGAACACCGGCGTCCGCACGGCACCGTGGTTCAGCACCAGGCGGGCGGTGCGCGCGCGGCTGGACGGGTCGGTGCGGTCAACCGTGAACTGCATGGCAATCGGTTTCAGGTGCGCGCCGCTTGCAGCAGGACCAGGCCGACTGCCAGGAACAGCGCGACCCCCGCGAATGCCCCGACCGGGGGCGACACCACGCCGACGCGGGCCAGGGTCTCCCCCACCATGCGCAGCACGAAGAACACCACGGCCAGTCCGAGCGCCGCCAGCACGCTCAGCAACAGCACGTTCTTGCGCAGCAGACCGCCGACCGCGGCTGCGATTATCGTTACCAGCAGCGGCGTAAACGCAAAGCTGATCTTGCCGTAGGTCCTGGCCAGCGCGGCGCGGTACTCTCCCCCCGCGGCCCGTACCGCCTGGACCCACTCCAGCGCGTGACGGTATTGCATCTCGTTCACGTCACGCTGCTCGCGCCGGAACACGTCCGGCTCATCGAGCAGCCCGGGGTCCGGGTAGCGGTCGAAGCGCTCCTGGTTGATCCCGTGCCCGTCGTCGTCCCAGGTGAACCGCCGTACGTGTTCGAGGATCCAGCGGCTGCCGTCCCAGCGCGCCCGCTCGGCATCGATCCGAGCCGTCACCCGGCCGCCCGCGGCACGCTCGAGCAGCAGCACCCGCGACAGCTCGACCCGCTCGTCGTCATAGAAGTCGGCGTGGGTAATCGTCCGCCGGTCCGGCGTGGCCACCGCCACGTTGGCGTCATCGAGCCGGATGCGGATGTCGAGCGCGGTACGGTACAACTGGTTCTTCATGCGCAACGTGTGAATCGCCACCTCATTCTCGAACAGAAACAGCGCGGCGCTCAACAGCGCGCCCAGCGCGACCAGCGGGAGCACCAGCCGCCGGAGGCTGACGCCGGAGCCGAACATCGCCATCAGCTCGTTGCGAACGTAGAACGTGCCCAGCCCGTAGGCAATGGCGAACAACAGCGCAATCGGCACCGAAAACACCACGCACTGCGGAAGATAGAGCAGCGCGATCCGCGCGATCACCACGAACCCCACGCCGTGATCGAGATACCGGAACAGGTTCGGGAAGATGTCCGCGAGCTCGATGATCAGCGCCAGAAACACCACCGCACTGCCGAACGCCGGCAGTACCGCACTCAGGATCATGCGTTGCAGCCGGGTCATCGCCGCACCGCGTACAGCGTGCCGGCGATTGCCAGCACCGCCAGGTTGGGCATCCAGATCGCCAGCGCCGGATGCAGGGTGCGTTCCCCGACCCCGTGGGCCGAGACCAGCAATCCCCAGTAGACTACGGCCATCGCCATCCCCACCACCAGGCCGTAGGTACGCCCGCTGTGCGGCGCCACCACCCCGGCGGCCAGCGCGAACAGCATGAACACCAGGCACGCCGCCGGCACGGCGAACTTCTTGTGAAACTCGAACAGATGGTTCCGCACCGGCTCGTACGGTGCGTTCTCCACTTCCTCGGCCAGGGCTCGATACTGCCGATCCAGCAGCAGCCGCTCCTCGACCAGCGCCCGCGGCCGCTGCCCGGCCGGCGTTCCCGCCAGCCGCTCGACCGCGGCCACCAGGTCGAACAGCAGCGCGTGCGCCAAGCCGGCGGCGAGCTGTCGCTGCCGTTGCTCCCGTTCGGCGCGGCGCGCGGCTATCTCCCGCCAGACGTCCACCGAGCTCTGCTCGTTGGGGCCGATGCTGCTGTCGTCGATGTCCGGCAGCGCGATGTTGTACTCCATGCCGTCGGCCTGCGCATACTCGAAGTCGTCGCTGGCGGCCTCCACCGAGTGGGTAAACACGCCGCCGAGACGCAACGACAATACGCCCGGTTGGCGTTCGCTGGCAGCGAGGCGCAGGGTGCGCGCGGCAATTACGCGTTTCTCGCCGCCCCGGATCCGATCGATGATCGTCACGTCCTGCAGTTCGTCGCCGATCAGGTCGCCGGTGACGATCGCCACGTCCTCGAACCGGTGCACCGAGTTGGGAGCCAGCTCGACCGCGGGATGCTGGAACAGGATGCGCCGGTACAGGCGGTTGAACTCGATGGTTCCGGCCGGCAACAGGAGATCGTTGGTCGCGAACGACAGGCCCGACAGCAACACCCCGATCGCCACCAGCGGGGCGAACACACGCGGCAGCGGCATGCCGCACGCCTGCGCGGCCAGCAGCTCGCGATCGGCGCTGAGCCGTCCCAGACTTATCTGGGCGCCGAGCAGGGTCGCGAAGGGAAACGCCAGCGCCAGGATCTGGGGCAGTGCGTAGGTAATCAGCCGTACCGCGTCTGCGAACGGCACCTGTCTGGACAGAATGTCGTCGGCGGTCACCAGCAGCACGTTGATGAAGAACACGACGAAGAAAAACAGAAACGCGATCAGAACGGAGAACAGCAGCTCCCCGGCGACGTGCCGGTTGAACAGACCGATCAGGGGCACACCCCAGTCCGGCGTCGATGCCGGTCCATTGCGCCTACCGTCCGGGAAGCCCGCGCCACCCGACCGACTCCCGCGGCGCCAAGCCGTGAATGCCGCGCCGTTCCGAGATTACCGCCACCCCCGCGCCCAGGGTTCCGAAGTAGACCTGGCCGCCGGCCGCGGTGACCACCGACACGTCCAGCGACGGCAGTCCCTGGGCCAGCCCGATGTTCAGCCACTCCCCGGCTCCGCTCGCGGTGGGCGCGTAGCGCACCACCCCGCCGCCGAAGGTCCCGAAGTAGATGCCGGCCTCACCGGCGGCACCGTCCAGAACCCAGTCGTCGGGCAGGTCGCCGGTGGCGACGGAATAGTGGGTGACGACGCTGCGGTTCGGTTCCCATCGGAACAGCCCGGCGCCGAACGTTCCGACCCACAGCGACGCGTCGGGTCCCGGAACGATGGTGGTGACGTTCTGCCGTCCGAGGTCGGGGTTGATCTCGTCGAAGCTGCGCACCGTGCCGGTCGCCAAGTCGAGTTGCAGCAGTCCCAGGTCGAGCGTCCCGATCCACAGGCTGTCCCCCCCGATCTGCAAGGCGCTGATGAACGGTCCCGGAAGATCGCCGGCGCCGACGGTGCTCCAGCCGCGGGCGTCGCGGCGCCACAGTCCCTGGCCGAGAGTACCGACGTATACCGCCTTGCCGGCCGCGGCGATGGCGGACACCCGATTGGGCTCCGGCCCGCCACCGAACGGCGGCTCATGATGCCAGTGGTCGCTGGCGCGCGCATAGACCGACAGCCCGCGGTTGGTCGCCACCCAGATGTGCCCCCCGATCCGTACGATGTCCCGCACGCTGTGGGCGGCGAGCGAATCCGGCGGTTCCCGGAACACCCGCAGGCGACCGGTCGGCTCGGCGTAGCGCACCAGGCCGCCAAGCCACCCCCCCACCCACAGGTCATCGCCGTCGGTGGCAAGCGCGGAGACGTTGGTGGCGTCCATTCCCAAGCGGTCGGGCGGGAAGTAGCGCCACATCAGGTCGCGCGCAAGCGGGCGGTAGGCGGCCAGGTCGGCGGCGCCCAACTCGGACGGCTCTACCTGATCGAAGTAGCGTTCGCCGTCGCCGGGCAGGCCCGCGCCATGCCGGTGGGCGAGCCGCGCCGCGGCCAGCCGCAGCCCGCTCAGCTCGCGCGCGGCGGCCGACCCCGGCCGCGGCGGTTTGCGGGAGCGGGTTACCAGCAGCTCGATTGCCTGCTCGTAATGGCCGAGTGCCCGGTCGTAGTCACGGGTCTGCTCCAGCGAAACCCCCAGCCGGCGGGCCGCGGTTACCTGGTACCGGCCGGCGGCCGCGGGCGACAGCACGGCGGAGTCCGCCAGCCGGCGCGCGGCGGCCGACGCCTGCTCCAGCAGGAGCCGTTCCTGAAGCCGGTCATCCCGTCCCACCGCCGCCAGCGCGGCCAGCAGCAGCGCTTCGGGCAGTACCGGCGAATCGGCATGGTGGACCCGCATCTGGTCGAGGATGGCAATGACATTGCCGTACGCCCCGGTCGCCAGCTCGTCCTGGGCCTGGGAGATCAGAGACGCGGGATCGGCCCCCGCGGGCGCGGCCCGGGCCAGTGCCGGCCCGGCCACCACGGCGCCGGCACTCAGCCACAGCGCCGCCCACGCCACCTGCACCCGCCGGCGCCGGCCGGTGCGGGGCGCCGCCGGGCCACGGTCAGGTGACACCCGGCGGTACCGGCCTACCAGTCGAACGGCACGCTGCGCATGCCGCTCATGTTGCTGGTGCCATACGAGAGCAGATTGAAGCATCCGCGTTGCATGATCCGGGCCGTCAAGCTCGCCACCTCGGTGGCCGACACCTGCCGCAGCGTCCGCGCCGATTCCGACAGCTCGATCGTGCGGCCGAACATCTGATACTGACTCGCGAGCCGCTTCATGCGGGATTCCATGTCTTCCTTCGCGAACACCATGCTCCCGGCAATGTGACTGACCGCGTCGCTCACCTCCTGCACCGACAGCGGCTCCTGAGCCAGCCGGTCCATCTCGCGATTGAGGGCGCCGAGCAGTTGCGGCACGAGTTCCGGCATCGCGTTGGCGTAGATCACCCAGCTCCAGGTGTCGGTGAAGTGAGTGCGGAACGACCCCACCGAGTAGCACAGCCCCAGGTCTTCGCGGATGCGTTGGAACAGTCGCGAGCTCATCGACTCGCCGAACGCGGTGGAGAGCAGTACGAACGCGAGATAGGTTTCGAAGTCCACGACCGGTTCCAGCGTGGTGCCGACGTAGATCTGAGCCTGGTGGTAGCGGTCACGGACGAACTCGCGGGTCACGAAGCGTTGCGGCCGCTCGCGGGACGCCGCCGTGCCCGGCGGCGCCCCGTCCCGTACCAAGTGAGTGCTCAGTACGCCGGCGACGTGGTCGAATTCGAGCGCGCCGGCCGCGGACACCGTGAGATTGCACGGCCGGTAGCGACGGCGATAGAACTCCACCAGGGGAGTCCGATCGATGCGCTCTACCTGCTGCTCCTCGCCTGCGACCTTTGCGGCCAGGGGGTGTGAGCGCCACAGGCCGTCGACGAACATCTGGTAGCCCTTCTCGTCCGGCGAATCCTCGGCGGCCCGGATCTCATTGATCACCACCAGCTTCTCTTTGGCGATCTCCGCTTCGGTCAGCACGGCCGAGCTGACCATGTCGCACAGAATCTCCAGCGCCAGATCGGCGTGGTCGGCCGGCAGCACACAGTAATAACAGGTGACCTCGCGGTCCGTAAAGGCGTTTATCGAGCCGCCGACCCGATCCACGTCCACGGCAATGTCCAGCGCCGATCGGTGCGCGGTCCCCTTGAACAGCATATGCTCGAGGAAATGCGAGTAGCCCCGCTCGGCCGCGGCCTCGTCGCGCGAGCCGTGCGGGTACCAGAACCCGATAGCGCAGACTTCGGTGGTGGGCACCGGATCGCACAGCAGGGTGACGCCGTTGTCAAGCGTCCCCTGCTCGATCAATCGTCACTCCTGCCGCGACCGCCACGCGGCGGCCGGCGCCGGTCCCGCTCGCGGCCCCCGTCGCGGGACCAGCCGCCGTCGCGCCCCTCGCGCCGCGGACCACGCGGGCGCCCGCCCCCGCCGGGGGGGGGCCGGTCGCCGTGGCCGCGTCTGCTGGCCAGCGCCGGCCGTGAGTCGCTGAACCGTCCTGTCGGCTCCGCGCCGCCCTCGAAGGCATCGGCGTTCGCCAAGTTGCAGCGCCCGAGGCGATCGACCTCGATCAGCCGTACGCGCACCTTCTGCCCCACCTTGAGCACATCGGACACGGCGTCGACGTGTTCGCGTGAGATTCTGGAGATGTGGAGCAGGCCCTCCTTGCCCGGCAGAAACTCCACGAATGCGCCGAAGTCCATGATCCGCTTCACGACCCCGTCGTAGTCCTTGCCCACTTCCGGCTCCTCCACGGCGGCGTTGATCAGCGCCAGCGCCTTGTCCGCGCCCTCCTTGCGGCGGGCGTAGATGAACACCGTCCCGTCGTCCCGAATGTTCACGTCCGCCCCGCTCTGCTCGGTGATCGAACGGATGTTGGCGCCGCCGGTCCCGATCAGGGCACCGATCTTGTCCTCGGGAATCGAGGTCGACATGATCTTGGGGGCGTAGTCCGAGATCTCCGCGCGCGGCGCGTCGATGGTCTCGGCCATGATGTCCAGGATCTTGAGACGCCCGGCGCGGGCCCGCTCCAAGGCTTGCTGCAATACCGCCTGGTCGACGCCCGCCACCTTGATGTCCATCTGAAACGCGGTGATGCCGTCGCGGGTTCCGGCCACCTTGAAGTCCATGTCACCGAGGTGATCTTCCTCGCCCAGGATATCGCTCAGCACGACGTGCCGGTTGCCGTCGGTAACCAGGCCCATCGCGATTCCAGCCACCGACTTGGTAATCGGCACGCCCGCGTTCAACAGACTCAAGGTCCCGCCGCAGACCGAAGCCATGGACGACGAACCGTTCGACTCCAGGATCTCGGACACCAGCCGGATGGTGTACGGAAACGTTTCCTTGGCCGGGATGACCGCTTCCAGCGCGCGCTCCGCCAGATGACCGTGGCCGACCTCACGCCGTCCGGTGCCGAGGCGCCCGGTCTCGCCGACCGAGAACGGAGGAAAGTTGTAGTGCAGCATGAAGTGCTTGCGCGTGTCCTGATCGGTTTCCAGCGCGTCGAGGACGCGCAGTTCGTCGCCTTCGCTGCCCAAGGTGGTCAACGCCAGGGCCTGGGTTTCGCCACGGGTGAACAGCGCCGCGCCGTGGGCGCGCGGCAGCACGTCCACCTCGCACGCAATCGGCCGGATGTCGTCCGGTCCTCGTCCGTCGGTCCGGACCTGCCGGCCGAGAATCGATTCCCGCACCACCTGGGTCTCGAGTTCCTCCAGCAGGGCTTCGGCGCGCGCGCTGTCTTCTTCGGGGATCCGCTCCGCGAACTGGTCCAGCGCACTCGTACCGACCGCCTTGACCGCCGCCGCACGTTCGAACTTGCCGCGCACGAAGCACGCTTCTTCCATCTTCGGGAGCGCCCACTGCCACAGCTCGTCGTGCACCGCGAGCGGCGGCATGGACTCGGGCAGGGGCAGCTTGGCACCGGCGTTGGCGCGCCCGGCGAGGTCGAGCTGCAGCGCGCACAGTGCCTTGATCTGTTCGTGCGCGAGATTGATCGCTTCGACCAGGCGCTGCTCCTCGGCCTCCAGCGCCCCTCCCTCCACCATGGTGATCCCGGTGCCGGTGCCGGCCACCACGATCTCGAGGCGGGCGCGGTCGCGTTCCTCGTAGGTGGGATTGACGATCAGGCTGCCGTCCACCTCGGCCACCCGCACCGCGCCCACCGGCCCGTCGAACGGGATGTCGGACAGGGTCACGGCCGCCGACGCCGCCACCATCGCCACCATGTCGGGCGGATTCACCTGGTCGGCGGAGACCACGGTCGGCACGACCTGAATGTCGCGCTTGAACTGCTTGCTGAACAGCGGCCGCAGCGGCCGGTCGATCAGCCGCGACACCAGGATCTCGCGATCCTTCGGCCGTCCCTCGCGCTTGAAGATGGAGCCCGGTATCTTGCCCGCGGCGTACGCCTTCTCGTTGTACTCCACCTGCAGCGGAACGTAATCCAATCCTTCGATGGCGCCGGCCGAGCAGCAGACGGTGGCGAGCACCGCCGATCCGGCGTACTCCGCGTACACCGCTCCGTTGGCCTGTTTGGCGAGCCGGCCGGTTTCGAGGACCAACTCCTCACGCCCCAGCGGCAGTGTCACTCGGTGAGTCATGATCGTCCCTCAACGGCGCAGGCCGAGGTCGGCCAGAACGGAGCGGTACCGCCCGAGGTCGTTGCGGCGCAGATAGCCGAGCAGGCGCCGGCGCTTGCCGACCATCTTGAGCAGGCCGCGGCGTGAGGCGTGGTCCTTGCCATGTTCGCGAAAATGCGTGGTCAGATGCTGGATGCGTTTCGTAAGCAACGCAACCTGCACCTCCGCGCGTCCCGTGTCCTGGTCACCAGTACCAAACTTGCTGATGACGGAAGTCAGTTCCTGAGAGTCGAAAGCCACGTTCATGTACTCCTATCGTAGTGTGTCTATCATAGTGCGTCGTCGTTCCCAGCCACCCGACGGTGAAACCGAAGGCTCAACGGAGCATGCCGGTTACCGGGCGGCAGCGTATAGCGCACGCCAGCCAGGGATACCTCGGCCACGCTGTCGATCGACTCGCCGCCTGAGGTGATCACTGATGCTGCGTACGCTCCTGTCCGTGGAAGGATCTGGTCCGTGTTCGGGACCAGATATCCCACCTGTTCGGCGGCGAAATGGAACCGCGACGTCGGCGGCGGGAGCGCGTCGGCCGCGGCACAAAGATCGATCTCGAACGGCGCGCCCATCATTTCCCGGGTCGCGTCGAAGTTCCCTGCATGCACGGCAGCGCGGATTCTGCTGCTGCTCACCGGTTCGCCGCCCCAGGTCACTGGTGGCACGGGGAAGACGCCGATATTCGCCGGCGTCAGCAGCCGCCGCAAAGCCGCCACGTCGGTGTCCCGCCCGCAACCGCAGCGAAAATCCACACCCGCCACCAAAGCCCGGAGTGACATCCGGCTCCGGAGCATACGGATGAATTCTACGCCCGACAGTCTACTGAACTGTTCGGAAAAGTCAATCAAAACGACGTGCGTCACGGCATGATCCGCAAACCGTTCCCGACGCTGCCGCAAACTGGTCAGAGCGGGCGGCGCCGTACCGGTCAATACGGCCCGCGGGTGGCGCCGAAACGTCAGCACGACGCGGGCGTCGGCGCCGGTGGCCCCCAGTCGTCGCAGGATTGCGCGATGTCCGAGGTGGACACCGTCGAAGGTGCCGATGGTCGCCGCCGCCGTGCCGCGGATGGGCGGGCGGCCGCCGACGAAGTCGTCCCAGCGGCAGATGTTGGTGGGGGTGGTGGTCGCCGCGGCCGGCATCAGGCGTCCGCGAACACGGCGGCGTAGCGCCAGGCCGGACGCCCGGCCGGGCCCTGCGCCCGCTGCAGCAGAGCCAGCAGCCGCCGCTGTTCGTCGAACAGAGCCCAGTACCGGGCATGCGGCGGCGGCTCCGTGGTCAGGAAGTGGTCGCGCAGCGGCCGGCCGCGGACCACCTGGCAGCGGAACTCGGGACGTACGCGCAGCGACGCGACCTCCGGCAGCAGCTCCAGCCACTGCGCGGGAGGCACCAGATCGGCCCGGCGGAACGCCTCCGGGGCCACGGCGTCGGCTACCCGGAACGGCCCCACCGCAAGCCGGCGGAGGGCGGTCAGGTATGCACGCGTCCCCGCGGCGCGCGCGAAGTCGCGGGCCCACGCGCGCACGTAGGTGCCCGCGCTGCAGGCGAGCTTCACCACCAGCTCCGGCGCACACCACGCCACCACCTCCACGGCGTGAACGGTGACCTCCCGGACCGGCATCACCGGCCGGCCGCCGCGGCGCGCGATCGCGTAGGCGCGTTCTCCCGCGACGTGCACCGCCGAGAATGCCGGAGGCTGCTGGCGCAGCCCACCGGTAAAGCGCGGCACCAGGCGTTGCAGGGCCGCCGGATCGGGCACCGGCCCCTCGCCGACCACCTGTCCCTCGGGATCCAGCGTGTCGGTTTCGACCCCGAAGCGCATGGTCGCCAGATACGTCTTGTCCAATCCGCTCAGCAGCCGTGCCAGACGGGTGCAGCGGTGCGTCAGCGCGCCGATCAGTCCGCTCGCAAACGGATCCAGCGTACCGACGTGGCCGACCCGGCGCGTCTCGAGGATCTGTTTTACCCGGGCCAGACACTGAAAGCTGGATACCCCCTCCGGCTTGTCCAGCAGCACGAGGCCGCCCACGGTGTCGACAGACGTGGCGGGGGTGGTCAGGGGTTGAGTTCCTTGAGCTGCTGGGTAACGCGAAATCCGTCTCCGATCGACGTATCCTCGATGAACCGCAGCTTCGGGGTATGGCGCATGCGCAGTCCCCGACCGACGCGCGCCTGGATATGGCCGGCGGCATGGTTGAGCGCCGCCACCGTGGCGGCGAGCACCTCTTCCGCGCCGTAGTACGACACGTAGACCCGCGCCGAGGCAAGGTCGCGAGCAACCCGTACGCCCGCAACCGTTACCAGAGACTCGATGCGGGGATCCTTGAGCTGGTTGCCACAGATCAATTGGCTGATCTCGGCGCCGAGCAGGCTCTCAACCCTCTTGAGCCGGAGTTGCGACATGTGATCGTGTCCGGGGGCTGCCCGCTCCCGAGGCCGCGGCCAGTTCAGCGGTAGGCGCCCCAAGTTTCTTGGCCACGGCGCGTTGCTCGAGCACCTCGATGAGGTCGCCTACCTTGACGTCGTTGAATCCCTCGATCCGGATACCGCATTCGTATCCCGCGTCGACCTCGCGGGTGTCGTCCTTGAACCGGCGCAACGTGACGATCCGGCCACGAAAGAGCGGGCGCCCGTCGCGCACGATCTGTCCAGTGGCACCGCGCCGCGCCGCGCCGGACACCACGTAACTGCCGGCAACGGTACCGACTCGAGAGATCCGAAACAGCTCGCGCACTTCCACCGTGCCAATGGTGTCCTCGACGATCTCGGGCGCCAGCAGGCCCTCCATCGCATCGCGGATGTCATCGATGACCTCGTAGATTATGTCGTACTTGCGGATCTCGACTTTTTCGCGGTCGGCCATCGCCTGCGCGTTGGGGGTCGCCCGGATGTGAAAGCCGATGATGATCGCATTGGAAGCGGAGGCCAGCGCCACGTCGTCCTTGTTTACCGCGCCGGCCGCGGAATGAATCACGCTCAACTTGATCTCGTTGGTGCTGAGCCGTTCCAGGGCGCCGCGCAGTGCCTCCACCGAACCATGCACGTCGCCCTTGATGATCAGCTTGAGTTCCTGCACGTCGCCTTCGCTGATCTGCTCGTACAGATTGTCCAGGGTTACCTTGGTTATGTTCTGCGCCTCCTCGACCTTCTTGAGTTCTTGACGTTTGGTGCCGACCTGACGCGCCGTCTTCTCGTTCTCCGTAGCCTGAAACGGATCTCCGGCCTTCGGCAGTCCGGTAAGGCCCACGATCTGAACCGGCTGCGCCGGTGTTGCTGCGGCAATCCGCTCGCCCCGGTCGTCGAACATCGCCCGTACCTTGCCCGAGTACACACCCGCCACGAACGAATCCCCCGTGCGCAGGGTGCCTTTCTGGATCATCACGGTGGCCACGATGCCGCGCCCGAGGTCGACCTGCGATTCGACCACTCGACCGACCGCGCGCGCCTCGTAGTTGGCCTTGAGCTCGAGCAGCTCAGCCTGCAGCAGGATATTCTCGAGCAGTACGTCGATGCCGTCTCCGCGCAGCGCCGAGATCTCGGTGAACAAGGTGGCCCCACCCCACTCCTCCGGGATCAGGTCGAAGTCGGAGAGCTGCTGCCGGACGCGGTCCGGATTGGCGTCCGGCAGATCGATCTTGTTGACGGCAACGATGATCGGCACCGCGGCGGCCTTGGCGTGATTTGTCGCTTCCACGGTTTGCGGCATCAACCCGTCATCGGCAGCCACCACGAGGACCACGATGTCGGTGAGTTGCGCGCCCCGCGCGCGCATCTCGGTGAATGCCGCGTGGCCGGGCGTATCGAGAAACGAAATGCGGCCGCGCTCGGTGGCGACGGAATACGCGCCGATATGTTGCGTGATGCCGCCGGCCTCGCCCTCGGCCACGTTCGTTTCCCGAATCGCGTCGAGCAACTTGGTCTTGCCGTGGTCCACGTGCCCCATGATGGTCACGATCGGCGGCCTGGACACCATCTGGTCGTCCGGATCTTCGTCCTCCTCGATCACGGTCTCGTCGAACAGCGACACGACGTTGACCTTGGAGCCGAACTCTTCGGCCAGCAGGGTGGCGGTATCGGAATCGATCTGTTGGTTGATGGTCACCATGGTGCCCATGCCCATCAGCTTCGCAATCAGGTCGGACGCCTTGAGGTTGAGCTTGCGCGCCAGCTCGGAGACCGTGATTGCCTCCAGGATGTCGATCTCCTTCGGCACCGGGTTGGCCACCGGCACGGCCTTCTTCTTGGCGAGGGTCAGTTTCTCTTGGTGCTCTTCCGGACCGATCTGATAGCCGAGGTTGCTCCGGCGCCGGGTGCGGAAGAACTTCCTGCCGCCGGTGCGGCCGTCGGTCAGCGGCGTCTCCGGTGCACCGTTGCGCGCCGGAGACGGCCGGCCGGTTCCCCTCGCCACGGCCGGCCGCCCACGCCCCGGGGGTGCTTCGCGGACCGCACCCGGCGCAGCGCGCCCCACCGGCGGGCGGCCGGGGGCGGTGCTGCGCGGCGGCGGCCGCCGGGCGGCAGGGCGGTCGTTGCCGCGTCCGGACGGCCCCGACGACGACGGCCGGCGGCGGAAGCGGTCGCGCGTATCGGGCAGCGGCTGGTCGCTGTCGCGGGCGCGCGCGATCGGCCGCAACGGCGCCTCGGCCGCGCGTATCCGGGCCGCGGGCGTGGTCAGACGCCGCGGTGAGTCCGTGCCTCGTGGCCGGCTGGAGGGCCGCCGGCCCGCCGGGCCGGCTGGAGTACGTGCCGGAGCCGGGGGGCCCGCGGCCGGCCGCGGCGCGGCGTCTACCGCGGGCGGGGCGCCAGCCGCCGGTTGCGGCGGACTCGCCTGCTGACGGGGCGGCGGGTCCACCGCCGGCTTGTCAGCCGCCGGCTTGTCCGGTCGGTCCGGGCGCGGCGCGTCGGCCGCCGGGCGCCGCGACCGGTCGTGGGGTTGGGGGGCCTCCCCGGGCGTGACCGCGGCCGGGCGCGCCGGCTCCGCCGGCGCCGGTGGCTGTTCGTCCGGCGTGGGGGAGGCGGCCGGCGGCGGTTCCGGCACCGGTTCCCGGGCCGGGCGTCGCCGCTTCACCACCACCGTTTTACGCTGCTTCTTGACGACGATGATGCGCCGGCGCTCGGCTTCGGGGCGCGGCTGAGTCTCGACCACCGGCGGGGGCTCCGGTTTGCGTTTGATCAGCGTTGCCTTGGGACGGCTTTGCTCCTCGGGTGCCGGCGCCTCCCGGGACTCGGCGGCCTTATCGTCGTTGCTCATGCTCAAGCACCACCCGGGATGCGGCACACGGCGTTCCAGAGAGCGCGGAAGAGCCACACGCGGGCGGAAGCACTATAGTTGCGCAACGTGGTCATCACTGTCAATCTACCGGCCTGACGGCACGCGGCAACATCCGCTCGACAGTCAGGTGGCTTCCTCCTCACCGTCTTCATCTTCTTCAAGCACTTCCACGTTCTCGTCGACTACGCGCAGCAGTGTGGCCACGTCGTCCGGCGAGAGTCCCTCCACCTCGAGCAGCTGTTGCTCGGTCATCGACACCAGCTCGACGATGTCATCCAGCCCGGCCGCAGTCAGCACGGTGGCAATCGATTCCGGCAGTCCCGGCAGGTCGCGGACCCCGAGCGCCTCCTCCGTTGCGTCAGCTTCCTCGGCCGCCGGCGGCACGCCTCCGGCGGCCGTCACGGCAGCCGCGGGCTCAGGCTTGACTGCCGCGGGTTCGGCGGGTGCCGGTGGTTCGCCGGCCGGCGAACGCCGCGGCGTGGCCCGGTCTGCGCGCGCGCCTTCGTCCCCGCCGGCCGCTTCCGGCGCCTCTTCCACGATCTCCACGTTCTCGTCGATCAACTTGCGCAGATCGGCGACGTCGTGTGCCGTCAGGGCGGGCACCGCTCCCAGCCGCGCCGCGTCCATCGCTACCAGAGTCTCGATCAACTCGATACCCGCCACCTTCAGGGCTGCGGCAACCCGAGGCTCGATGCCGGGCAGCTCGGCGACGTCGGTGATCTCCTCCTGCACCTCCCCGAACAGTGCGGCGGCGGCGCGCTGGGATTCGGAGCCGAGGTCCAGCTCGTTAACCTGGCTGCGGGTACGTACGTCGATGCTCCAGTCGGTGAGCCGGTTTGCCAGCCGCACGTTCAGTCCCTGTTTGCCGATCGCCAGTGAGAACTGCGTTTCCGGCACCACCGCGAGGGCTTGGCGTTTGGCCTCGTCGAGAATGATCACCTGTTCCACCTCGGCCGGCTTGAGCGCCTCGGTAATGAACGAGCGGGCGTCGGGGTCGTAGCGCAGCACGTCGATCTTTTCCCCTTCAAGCTCGCGCACGACGGTCTGAATACGGACGCCACGCATGCCGACGCAAGCCCCCACCGGATCCACGTCATCGCGGCTGGAATACAC
Organism: Spirochaetia bacterium; assembly: GCA_965198005.1. Lineage (GTDB taxonomy): Bacteria > Spirochaetota > Spirochaetia > SZUA-6 > Bin103 > Bin103. The sequence goes on along the minus strand of CBDAOI010000004.1, from coordinate 2,098,676 downwards.
CGACATCTTGGTGCGATAGCCGGGTTCTCGGACCATCTTGTGAATTTCGATGGTCCGGTCGTAGATCTCGGGCACCTCCAGCTCGAAAATCTTCTTTACGAATTCCGTGTGCGTGCGGGTCAACACGATCTGCAGCCCCAGGGGAGACTTTTCCACCTCGAAGATCATCGCCCGCACCCGGTCGCTGGGCCGATAGACTTCACGCGGCGACTGGTAGCGCCGCGGCAGGATGCCCTCGGTACGGCCGAGGTCGACGAATATGGTGCCGTTCCGTTCCCGCTGGTAGTAGCCGACGATCAACTCCCCCTCGCGGTCCTTGAATTCGGAGTACAAGGTGTCTTTCTGAATCTCGCGCAGAGACTGCCGTGCCTTCTGCTTGGCACTCTGAATCGAGACGCGGTCGAAATCGCGCGGGTTGATTTCGATCAAGAGCTCGTCCCCGATCTCGGCATCATCGTTGTACGCGAGCGCTTCCTGCAACGAAATCTCCAGCGCCGGATCCTCCAGGTCTTCCTCCTCCACGATTCTGCGCTGGGCGTAGATGGAGACTTGGCTGGCGTCCTCCGCGAATCGTACGACCGCATTGTCGACCGTTCCGTACTTGCGCTTGTAGGCCGCCAACAGGGTGTCTTCGATCGTATGCATCACCAGTTCCTCGGATATGCCGCGTTCCTGGATCAGTTGTCGAATTGCCAGCGCCATCTGACTCGACATAGCTGCTACTCCCCTCGTTCGGTCCCGGTGAGCTGCGCCCGCCGGATCATGGCGACCGGCAGCGCCTCGATCGCATCCCCGAAGCGCAAGGTCACCACGTCGCCGTTGCCCGCATCGATCACTGCATGCTCCCACTCGGTCGCGTCCGCGCGCAGCACGCGGACCGCCTTGCCGGTAAAGATCGCATACTCGTGCGGCGCCTTGAGGACGCGATCGATGCCCGGCGAGCTCACCTCGATTGCCGCATCTCCCAGTTCCGTACCGAGCGACAGATGGAACCGGATCGCGCGCGCGAGTCGTTCCAGAGCCGCCGCGTCCATCCCGCTCCGACGGTAGACGACGGTTCTGATCCGGCGCGTGTGGCGGTTGCCGTGGAGCTGAACCTCCACGCATCGAAACCCCTCCGCGCGGATCAACGGCTCCAGTGCCGCGCCGAGATCCTCTACGGCGCCGACCGCGCTCGGTTGCTGTCGCACCATCGGTCCCACAATAAAAAAAGAGCCGGCGGACGACTCTTCTCCCCTCGGACATCGCACAGGCTACGGTCAGAGTTCACCGATAAGCTACGCCTCCTCTGCCTGGTTTGTCAACCGAGATCAGTCCTGCGTCACGGTGAGGGCGTAGACCGAAGTTGCACCGGATGCCCGCAGCACCGAGGCACACTCGCCGACGGTAGCGCCCGTGGTGTACACGTCGTCGATCACCAGCAGCGGCCGGTCGGCAGGCGGCGGCAGCCGCAGGCGGAAGCGGCCGTGAACATTGCGCCGGCGCGCCTCCTGGTCGAGGCTCTTCTGCTGGCGGCCGCCGGTGCGCCGCAGCAGCCGCCGCACCGGCAGGCGGTAGCGGGTCCGGAGTGCCCGGGTGATCTGGTCGACCGTGTCGTAACCGTAGCGGCGGATCCGTTGCGGGCGTGCGGGCACCGGCACCACGGTCGCGTCCCCGTAGCGCGCCACGACGCAGGGCGCGATCAAGTCCGCCAGCAACCAGGCCAACCCGCTATACCCCCGAAACTTGAACGCGTGCAGCACTTCCTCCACCACGCCGCCGTAGTCGAACAGCGATTCGTGCGAACGGAACGCCGGGGCCGTGGCGCGGCAGGAGTGGCACGGACTTTCCTGTTCGGGAATGAGGAGCGTGCCGCACGTGCCGCAGCGCTCCGCCGGCGTGCGCTGCTGCCGGCGGAGCGCGCGGTGACAGGATTCGCACAGGGGAACACGCCCCGTGCCCGGCGCCAGCTCGCGCCCACAGCACACGCACGGCTGAGGAAACAGCAGGTCGAGCGCCACCGCACCGAACCGTCGGGCGCCGCGGCGGGGCGTCATGGCTCGGTAGTGTGCCGCAAATCGTGCTGCCAGCGGACCAGCAGGTCCAGCGCTTCGAGCGGCGTGGTGGACTCCACGTCGACCGCGGCGACCGCCCGGCCGATCAGCTCGTGGGGAGAAAACAGATCCGGCTGCGCGTAGGCTGCCGGTGCCTGCCGCTCCGGTGGTGGCGCCGCCGGCGCCGCCGGCGCCGATTGGGCTGCCCCCATCTCGTGGAGCAACGCGCGCGCCCGCTGCACCACCGCCGGCGGCACGCCGGCGAGAGCCGCCACGTGGACGCCGTAGGACTGATCGGCCGAGCCGGGGCCGACCCGCTTCAGAAACACCACCTCGTGGTCCCGCTCGACCACCTGCATGGTCCAGTTGGCGGCACGCGGGTGGGTGAGCTGGGTCAGCTCTCGCAGGTGGGTGGCAAACAGGGTCTGCGCACCTACCACGTCCAGCAGGTGCTCACACACCGCCCAAGCGATCGCGCGTCCGTCCTCGGTGCTGGTACCGCGTCCGATCTCGTCGAGAATCACCAGACTACTGGCACTGGCTGCCCGCAGAATGCGCGCCGTCTCGTTCATCTCCACCAGGAACGTGGACTCGCCGCGCGCCAGGTTGTCGCTCGCTCCGATCCGGCAGTAGATGCCGTCGACCATGCCGATCTCGGCCTCGGCGGCGGGGACGAACGACCCGACCTGTGCCATCAGCACGATCAGGGCACCCTGTCTGAGGTAGGTGGACTTGCCGGCCATGTTGGGGCCGGTCAGCACCACGAACCGGGTACCGTCCGGCGCGAGCCTCAGGTCGTTGGGCACGAATGCGCCGGCCGGCACCATCGCCTCCACCACCGGGTGGCGTCCTTCCCGGATGGCGATGCCGCTCCCCGGTGGTCGCAGCCGCGGCCGCGTGTAGCCCCCCACGGTTGCGGCCAGTGCCAGACTCTGGGCCAGATCGAGCGCGGCCAGCTCCCGGGCCAGCGCCAACACGCCGGGCACGAAGGCGGCGACCCGTTCCCGCAGGCGCAGAAACGCGTTGCGCTCGAGTTCGCGCTGCTGCTCACCCGCGGTGGCGATCTCGCGGTCGAGTTGGGCGAGCCGGGCGGTCGCGAACCGCTCGCATCCGACCAGCCCCTGCCGGCGCACGAAGTAGTCCGGCACGCGCGGCGCCTGCGCCGCGGTAACCTCGAAGTACCAGCCCAACACCCGGTTATGCCCCAGCTTGAGGCCGATGCCGGTAGCTTCCCGCTCTTCGTCGGCGTACGCCTGGAGCAGGTTCTCGCCGTCCGCGGTCACGGTGCGCAGCCGATCGATCTGACGGTCGAAGCCCGGTCGCATCAATCCCCCCTCGGTAATTGACAACGGTGGTTCGTCCACCAGCGCTTCTTCCGTCAGGCGGGCGACTTCGTCTACCGTGGCGGCCGCCCGGCCGATCGTGGCGCCGAACACCTCCGCGCACGGCTCCGGCGCCGGCTTGCCCGGATCCGGCGGGTCCGCGCGCCCCAGGATCTCGGCGAGCTGTTGGGCGGCGCGGATGCTCGCGGCCATGGCGCGCAGGTCGCGCGGGTGGGCGCGACCCAGCGCCAGCCGCCCGGCGAGACGCTCCAGGTCGGCCACCCTGCGCAACTCGTCCCGGACCGTAGCCAACGTGTGCTGGCGCCGGAACAGATGTTCCACCGCGTTCAAGCGGGTCTCGATGGCCGGGCGGTCACACAGCGGCTCGAGCAGGGACGAGCGCAGCAGGCGGGCTCCCATTGCCGTGCGGGTATGATCGAGCACCGCCAACAGGGTGCGCTCGCGGGAACCATCCTCCAGGTTGCGCACCAGCTCGAGACTGCGCTGCGCGGTCTCGTCCAGGGTCATGAACGAGTCGGCGCCGTATACCGTCACCGTGCGCAGGTGAGACAGCGCAGTCTTTGCGGTCTGCTGGGCGAAGGTCACGACCAGCCCGAGCGCGGCCAGCTCGGCGGCGCCCCGCTCCAGCCCGAACGCCTTGAGGTTCGCAACCTGAAACAGGTCGCACAGGAGCTCGTGCCCGCCGGCCGGGTCGAAGTGCCAGTCGGGATACCGGTGGATGACGGTGGACGACGCCACGTGCTGGCGGACCGTGCGGGCGATCTCCGGCGACTCCGCCAGCAAGGACTCCTGCGCGAGCAGCTCACGCGGTGCCAGGCGCGCAAGTTCATCGGCCAGCCGGGATGCCGCTTCGGACATCGGAAATGCCGTGGCGCGAAAATCGGCGGTGGACAGGTCAAGCGCTGCCACCGCTACCCGGCGCGCGGCCGCGTTCGCACCGCCGGCGACGGTGCCGACGGCTACCAGGAAGTTGTTGCTGCGTCCGTCCAGCAACTCCTCGTCCAGCACGGTGCCCGGGGTGACCACCTCCACCACCTCGCGCCGTGCCAACCCGCGTCCGGCGGCGGGCGGCTCGGTCTGCTCGCACACCGCCACGCTGCGGCCCGCCTTCAACAGGCGCGCAATGTAGGAGCGCGCGGCGTGATGCGGCACGCCGCACATCGGCACGCCGTTGCGCTGGGTGAGTGCGATCTCCAGCAGGTCCGACGCCTCCCTGGCGTCGGCATCGAACATTTCGTAGAAGTCTCCCAGGCGAAACAGCAGAATGGCGTCCCGATGGCGGCGCTTCAGTTCCTGGTACTGCGCCATCATTGGAGTAGTAGCGGTTGGCGCCATGCGTACGGGCTACGGTCAGCTACAGCTAAGCGGTGGTCGGGGTGACGGGCGCCCGCTCCAGGTACGACTGCAGGATCAGCGCGGCGGCCACCCGGTCCACCAGTCCGCGGGCGCGGGCCGCACGGGCGGAGACGCTGCCTCTGAGCACCCGTCTCGCGGCGGCACTGGTATCGCGTTCGTCCCATAGCCGGGTCGCGAGGCCGGCGGCGTCCAATGCCGCGGCGACTCGCTGCGGGAGGCGCGCCGCCGGGCCGGCCGCGCCGTCCGCCTGCAGGGGAAGGCCGACAACTACCAGCTCCACTTGGCGCGTGCGGCACAGCCTCAGGAGTTCACTGACGAGTCCGCGCACGCCCCGATTGGGAAGTGTCGCGAATGGAGTCGCGATGGTCGCGCCGGCGTCGCTCAGTGCCACTCCCACGCGCTGCGTGCCCACGTCGAGACCCAATACCCGCGGCATGGTGTGCTCAGTTCCTCCCGGACCTGCGTCCGAGCTCGGCTATCACCAGATCGGTGACGTCGATCTCGGGGACGAAAAACAGGACCCCATTGTTGTTGCGGTCCATCACCAGCGACAGCCCCTCGCTTTCGGCGACGAAGGCAATGGCAGCCGCAAGATCGTCGAGAAAACTGTCCGACTCGGCCAGCCGCTCCTGCTGCTGCGCGAGCTGCTGGTTCTTCACGGTTATATAGTCGCGCAGGTACTGCCGCTGTTCGAACAGCCGCTGGTCCAGCGCCAGCACGTCCTGCCGATCGCCGTCGGTCCTGGCCTGTAGCCGGCGCGCCTCCAGGTCGTAGATCTCCGCTTCCAACCGCGCCCGCTTGGCGTCGACCTGGGCGCGCATCTCCTCCAGGTCACGCACCGCCCGGGATTCACGGAAGTATGAGGTGGTGACCCGCCGCAGGTCGAGGATTCCGATATTGGTGATCCGTTCAGCGGCCAGCGCGCCGCTGCCGAGCACCGCCAGCGCGAGTACGAGCAACCGGCGCGGCGCGTGCGCGTGGGCCGACAGTCTCAAAAGACATCGCCGCCGAGCGTGATTACGAATTGCGTCGGAAGGCCGAAAATCTCGAGGTCCCCCTCGTGGCGCTCCGGGCGTACGATTCTTCCGGCGTCATCGAATCGGAAGCGCGAGGCGAGGTAGATCCGGATCGGAAACTGCGGAATCGAAAAGCGGATTCCGAGGCCGTAGCTGAAGTAGAAGTCGTCGAGACTGGTCGCGGCGATCTCCTGCGACAGCTTGCCCGGCTTGCCCGGAATGTCCGTGGGGGTCCACAGCACGGTGCCGTCAAGGAACAGCACGGCCCACAGGATCTGCTCCGCAATCGGGACCCGCAGCTCCACCTGGTTGTTCCAACGGGCGCGGCCGGTTCGAGCGAGCCGCCAGCCGCGGCCGATGCGCGAGCCGTCGATAATCAGCAGGTCGGTCGAGTCGATTTCAAGCGCGTGGCGCCCCTCGGGGACCCAGATCTGGGGCAGGATGACGGAGAACCCCGAGTGCGCGGCCAGCACCAGCTTGAGATCCCAGTTGGCGAACACGGGTAGCTGCAACAGCGTGACGAACGCCTCGGCCCGGCTGTCGAGGCGGACGTAGTGCCGGTTGCCGAACAGAAACCCGCCGGTGAAGGTAGCGGACTGCGACAGCAAAAACCCCTCGGTCGGGTTGTAGAAGATGTCACGCTGATCCCACGACACTCTGGCCCGCAACCGGTTCACGAGCACCCAGCGGAGCCGCTCCTCGCGCAGCAATTGGTTGAACGGACGGAATTTCTCGGCATCGTAGGTGAGGAACTCGAGCGACGTGGCGAGGCCGCCGCCGATCCCCAGGAACTCGAACGGCGGGGGAAAATTGCGGTACGACGTAGAGACTCCCAGGCTGATCGCCCACTCGTTGTACTCCATCGCGTAGCGCTCATCGAGCACGTTGCCCGCGGCCTGATACTCCGCCTCGGTGCGATACGGGTCGGGCACCGGGTTGAGCGCATCGTCGGGAAAAACCGGCGGCAGCACGTCCTGCGGCACGTTGCGCACCCGGATCCGCTCCACCCCCAGCTCGACGCCGCCCGACCAGCGCAGGCCCAGCAGCCACGGCTCGGTGAAGCTCAGAGTCACCGTCTGCTTGACCGGAGAGACTTCCAGCCCTGCGCCGAGCGCCTGGCCGCCGCCGAGGAAGTTGCGTTCGTTCCAGCGGACGCTCCCCGACAGCGGGAAGTCCGCGCCGCCGAACGAAATGCCGAAGTTGATGTCGGCCGTGCTCTGTTCTTCGACGTTGATGACGACGTCCATCAATCCCGGCACGCGGCCCGGAGGGGTCTCCGGTTCGACCACCGAGAAGAACTGGGTGTTGTAGAGATTGCGCAGTCCCTGCACGATCTGCGCCTTGTTGAACACGTCGCCGACCTCGAACGGCAGCTCCCGCAGCAAGACCGAGTCGCGGGTCTTCTCGTTGCCGGAGAGAATGATGTTCTCGATGTGCGCGCGGTCCTGCTCGACGATGGTGACGTGAAACGAGATGGTCGCGGTGACCTCGTCGCGCCGCTCCTCCAGCTCGATCAGGTTGAAGATGTAGCCGTTCTCGAAGTAGAGATCCTGGATCCGGAGAAAGTCGGCGTCGACGGTCTCGCGGTTGACGACGGTGTCGGGCCGGTGGCGGACCAGCTCCAGGAGCTCTTCGGTGGTGAACAGCTCATTGCCGGCGAAGGTCATCCCGCCGTACAGGTACTGGCGCCCCTCGTTGACGTACACGGTGAGGATCATCGAACGCCGGTCCTCCCGGTCATCGGCACGCAGCTCACGTTCGATCCGCTCCACCTTGGCGTCGACGAACCCGTTGGACGCGTAGTAGTGCTCGATCAGCTGCTGATCGTCCTGGAGGGCGCTCTCGCGAAACGCGCCTGACGAGAACAGGGAGCGTGGCTTGGTGCGCATGCGGCGGCGCAGAGTGCCGTCGGACGCGAACTCGTTGCCGACGAACTCGAGGTCTTCAACCGTGACCAGCACGCCCTCGGCAACCTCGAAGGTCACCGCAACCTCGCCCCCGGCCTCATCCCGATCGATGTCGGTGCTCACCACCACGTCGGGGTATCCGCGGCCAAGGTACAGGGCGCGCACGTTGGCCTCGTCGGTCGCCAACGCGGTGGTGTCGAACGGGTCGCCGCGCTGGATCAGCACTTCGGCCAGGATGTCGCCGGTACGGACCCGTTGATTGCCGGTCACCAGGATCTCCGCCACCAGCGGGCGCTCCTGGACGATGAACTCCACGATCACGGCCGAGCGGGCGGCATCGGCCGCTACCGCATTCGACTCGAGACCATCGAACTGATCGGTGGCGTACAGCTTGCCCTGCAGCTCCCAGAACAGGTCGAGCGTGAACGGCTGCTCGAGGTACGGGCTGACGATCGGCGTCAGTTCGCTCTCGGGGACGTGACGGAGCCCGGAGAACCGGACCTCGGCAATCGGCTTGCCCAGGTACCACTCCCCGTCTCCGGAGTCGGCCTCCTGGGCAATCAACGTGGCGGGAACGGCCATTCCCGCCCCCAGGACCAGTACTGCGGCCAGCCACCGCTTCAACACGATGCGGTCCCTCCGGTCAATAGTTTACCCTCCAACGGACGGAAATCCAGTTGTCCGTGACAAACAGCGCCTCTGCGTTCTGCGGCAGAAACGACCACTCGATGAGGAAGAACGGTGTTTCCCATTCCAGGCTCAACTCGAGGTCGGGTTGAATCGGGGCGGCGTCGACCACATCTAACTCGGGTGTCTCCAGACGTAGCAGCATTTTCAGGAACAGGTCGCTCCCGAAGTACTTTCCAAGAGAGAGCGAGGTGTTGTCAAGTAGATCGGCGCCGCCGGGTGCGGCAGTCGTACCTGCGGGGGCCAGCAGCCGGTCGACCACCAGGTTCTGGACGAACGGCGACCGGATGCTGACGAAGTCTACGCCCAGCAGCTCGCGGAGCGCCCGCTCCACCGGCCGCAGCAGGGTAACCTGGGCAACCAGATCGCCCGAGTAGCCGGCGGCGGACCCGGCGGTCGTGGCATCCGCGCCGGGGCCGTCCTCGCCCGCCGTCCCACCCCGCACCAGGGACTCGATCGCCACCCGGCTGCGGGGCGGGTCGGTGGAGAGTCGCACCGTGTCCGGGCTGAGGTTGTTCAGAGTGGTGTCGGCCTCCAGGATGATCCGCAGGTCCTGCCCGTCGGCGTCCCGTTCCCGCGTTTCCGCGCGCACCTGCACGCGTGGATCGAACCGGATCTGGTCGCCGGTGAATCCGATCGTGCCCTCGCGCAGGAGAAACTGACGGTTGAAGTAGAACAGCTCGCCGCCGCGCACCTCGACGTCGCCGTCGACCATGAAGTCTCCGCTGGCGCCATCGTACTCGATGGCGATCCGCTCGCCCGGTTTCAGCGGGACCCGGAGAATCGGGATCCGCGGCGACGGCCAGGTGAACTCCACGTGCCGGCCGGTGGAGACCGCCAGCTTCACGTGCCGCAGCCCTCCGGGGTCTCCATTCCCCGCAACCTCGGGCACGAAGATCTCGGCGCTGTGCGCCTGCACCGTGCCCTCCAGCCCCACGCCCGCGGCGTCCACGGTCACCGTGAGCGCTCCCGTGGCGTAGCCGTCGAAGCGGAGCGGCCCGAACTGGGATTCGAGCCGGATGCCGCGGTCGGTGATCGTTTCCAGCTCCAGGATGAAGCTGCGCGGCACCCAGCGTTCGAGCTGCGCGGTCCCTTGCAGCCGCGTGTCCGCGCTGACGCTCTCCAGGGTCAGCAGTTTCTCCGCCACCCGCAGGCGCGACTCGATCGTCCGCACCGGATCCGGCGTGAACGGCAAGGTCACGCTGCCGCCGGCGACCTGGATCGTGCCCCACATGTCGGGATCGTTGAGCGGGCCCACCACTCTGACGTTGCCGCTCGCGACCCCGCCCCGAAACTCCAGGGCGTCACCCTCGATCGGGCCGTTCAACATGGTCGTATCCGCGTGGGAAAGATTGATCTGCGCGTCTACCTGGCCCTTGCTGATGCTGCCGACGGCCGTTCCCCGCACCTCGAACGGCTCGCGCACCGCGAGTGCGAAGCCGCCGTCGGTTTGCAGATGGCCCGAGAACGCGCCGCCCGGGCCGCCGTTGAACCGCAGGCGGGATCCGGCGGCGGCGGCAGCGCCGGAGGGCTCGCGGCCGGCAACCACCTGTTCGAGCCGGAATTGCACCGTCCACGACGGCACCGGTTCTCCGTTCACGCTCAGCGACTCGGCCTGCAGTACCGCATGCACCACGTCGGCCAACGCCAAGCGGGGCGTATCCGCCAGCGATTCCGGGAGGGACAGCATGAAATCGTCCGACCTGAGCACCAGCCGGGCCGCAACCGAGTCGCCGAAGTGGTGCGCGCGGTAGTCGGCCCCGAAGGCGAGCGTCCCCCGGTTCAGATCGATCGCCCCGGTCCCGCCGCGCAGCCGGTGGCTGTACAGTTCGGCATTCAGGTCGTGTACCGTGAGCACCTGCTCCACCAATTCGACGCGGGCGTTCAAGCGCACCGGATCGGCATTCAGGCGGCCGTTTTCCAGGTCCAGCTCCGCGCTCACCCGCGGCTGCTGCAACGATCCGGTAATGCGCGCCCGCCCGCCCAGGGTGCCGTCCACGGGAAGTTCGCCAAGCCGCGCCAGCGGCAGTCCGCTGCCCTGCACGGTGAGGTCGACGCCATCCCCGGTCATGGTCAGGGCGAGGTTGTAGTTTTCGCGGGCCCCGGACAGCGCCAGCGCGCCGCTTCCGGCGAGCGAGCCGAGGCCGTCGGAGAATCTGAAGGAGCCGGTACCCTGCAGTTCGGTCATCGAGTCGCGGTAGGTAATGCCGGTCAGCCGCAGCTCCTGCGGATTCGCCTCGAACCCCAGCTCCAGGCGGGCGTCGGCCAGGATCTGCAACGGGATTCCGGTCACCACCATACGGTCGCTGCGCAGCGACCAGTCGTCGTCCGCCACCTGTCCCTCGAATTCCAGCGTCACGCGCGGTGCCGCGGCGTGGGCGGGCCGCGGCAGCGGCAACGGCAGGCGGGTGGCGGCGCCGCGCACCCGCAGGCCGTCGGCGTCGACGGTGGCGGTCACTCGCAGCTCGTGGCTGCCGGTGAGGTTCACCCCCGCGGGGTGCAGCCGGCCGTGCAATTCGTACGACTCCCCGTTTACCGTGAGTCCGTCGGTGTCCAGTTCCCATACGCCGTTGCCAGCGGCGGTCAGGCGGGCGCCGCCGCGCAGCGCGATCCCGCGCCAGTCCGCCGTCATCCGGTCGATCAGCAGCCCGCGCTCGGTGGAGGTCAGACCGAAGGTGACCGTGTGGTCCGGTTGTTCGGCGTCGCCGAGGTGCACGGACGCGCGCCGCAGCAGCATGGTCCGAAAGTCGGTGGTGGCATCGATCTCCGCCCCGAGCGTGAGCCGCGGCAGAACCCGCGCCAGCCACGGCACCCGGTTGCTCTCGGGGGTAAGCAGCCGGTACGCGTGGTCGGCGGACAAGCCCTCGACCGTGCTCGCCAGGGACAGGGTCAGGCCGCCCGCCAGGTTCAGCAGGCCGCGTGCGGTGATGGCGTTGGCGGCCGGCTGGGCCACCCGCGCGGCGAGCCGATAGTGGTAGGCCAGCGACTCGGCGGTTGCCGGTCGCAGCTCTACGGTGAGTTCCGGGACCGTGGTCGCGCCGATGGCGACGTAATCGCTGTGCAGCAGCAACCGCTCTCCGTCGCGGGTTATCGTCATCCGCGCGTCGAGGCGGTGCGGGAGTCCCAGGTCGAGCGCCCTCAGCTCCAGCGTGCCGTCGGGAAGAAAGCGGTCGTGCAGCAGATCGCCGGTGAATCGTATTCCTCCCCGCTCGGTATCGACCACCAGGCGATCGACAATGACGCCGTCCGGTTCGCTGTGGACCCGCACCGCGACCGTGCCCGGCGGGCTGTTCGCGCCGCGCGGAATGCGGCCCTGGAGATCGGCCTCGTAGCGGACGCCGCCGGTCGAGTCGGGCGCCGTCCACACCCGCCCGGAACCGGTGACCACGGCGGCGAGCAACGGCTCGAGCACGGCCGGCGGCGCGTGCAGCGTGACCAGATCGGCGACCGGGAGGGCCACGCAGGAGTAGCGCAGCTCAGTCCGGCCGGTACCCGGATCGTGGGTCAGCGCCAGTTCCAGGGCGCCACCCTGCTCCGCGCTGGCCACCTGCACCACCTCGTCGCGCAGCGTAAATCGCAGTTCCTGCGCGCTGACGGAAACCGCGGGGGTCGCAAGATCGTCGAGCCGCACGCTCAGCTCGGCTGCGCTCAGGTCGTTGGCGACGTGGCCATCGACCTGGACCTGAGCGTCGAGCTGGCCGCCGAGCAGCGGGCCGATCGCCGCGCTGGCCGGCAGCCGCGCGCTCAGACGGCCGCGGGCGGTGATCCGTACCCGGTCGCCGGCGCGCGCCCGGAAGAACAGTTGCTCCACGATCAACCGGTACCCGTCCTGTTCGATGACCAGGCCCAGGTTGGCGCCGGAGAGGTCGACCGCCCCGTCTGCGGGCTCCGCGGCGCCCGGCGTCGCGCGTACCGGATAGCTGAGCTGGCCGAGAAACTCACGCAGTTCCTGGTCGCGGTTCAGGTTGACCGTGAAGTCCGAGTTCAACAACTGGATCTCGCGCAGCGCGGCGACCGGGTCGCGGGCGAGGATGAGCCGCGTCAGGCTGTACCGGATACGGATCCGATTGATCGACAGCAGCGGCTCATCCGGACGGTTGGCGCTGAAGATCGTGAGATCGCGAATCTCGAACGCGCGCAGCAGTGACGGCGAAATGCGGCCGTACGTGATCTGGCGCCCGATGCGGGCGTTCAGCATGGCCATCGTGTCGTCGCGCAACTGCGCCATGCTCTCTTCGATAAAGGCGCCGAGCGTGCGCGCCCCGGCGCCGAGTCCCGCCAGCAGCAGCGCCACGAGCGCCAGCTCGACCACCGACGGGCGCCAGCGCCGGCGCCGCCAGGGCCGCCCGCGCCGGTTGCCGTTATTCAAATTGTCCGCTCCAGAACGATCGCCGCATGCGGAAGTTTACCCGTACCGTAGCGGTGGCGGCGCCGTTCGCGGCCGCGAACAGGTGGCGGCGCAACGCCTGCAGGACCGCGGCGTCAACCGTACTGAAACCGGAGCTGGTCCGGATCTCGACCGCGGTCACGCTGCCGTCGGCGGCTACCGTCATCTCCGCGACGACGTCCGCCTCCAGGCCGTTGGCGCGCAGCACCGCCGGATACTCCAGCGTGAACGCGCGCACCGCCGCCCGTGCTTCGGCATCGTGCCATTCTATCAGAGCGCCGGCCGCGGCGGCCGGCGGGTTTCGGGGCGGGGTGGAGACCTCCGCGCTGCCGGCCGGATGCGCGGGCGCCGCGGCCGGCGGCAACCGCTCCGCGACCGACTCCGCGGCGGCGCCCGCGGCCGGGGCGGGCTGGCCGGCGGAGTTCGGGGTGGCGGCCGGCGGCGTGGGCGGAGCCGCCGGTTCGGGAGCAGGCGGCGCGGGGGTCTCGGTAGACCGTGGTGCGGGCGCGGGCGGTGCCTCCGCGGCCGCGCCGAAGCCGGTCAAGTTCAGCCGCAGCACCGGCGGCCGCGGCGGGTCGGCTGCCGGCGGCCGCACCAGCACCAGTGCGGCCAGCGCCATGAGGTGGAGCGCGACGCTGGCGATTGCCGCGTGCGCCTGGCGGGTTGCGGTCACGAGCCGGTGGGGGCGGTCACGGTCACCAGTTCCAGGTCGGTGACGCCGGCCGCGCGCACGGCGTCCAGTACCTCGACCAGCCGGCCGTAGGGCGCCCGCGCATCGCCGCGCAGGACGACCCGGCCGTGGTCCGCGCCGGGCAGCAGGTCGCGCAGGTCAGGCAGCGCGACCGCGCTCGTGGCGCCGGCGTGCTCCACGAAGATGCGGCCGTCGGCGGCGACGGTGATGACCAGCGCGCGGGCGCCGGCAACCGCCCCCGCGTCGGCGCCGGGAAGCTCCACGGGGATCACGGAATGAACGGCGAAGGTCGCGTTGATCATGAAGAACACCACGATCAGGAACACCACGTCGATCAGCGGCGTCAGCGGCAGCGAGCCGCCGGTGATCAGTGCGCTGCGGTAGCGCCGGGGTTCGTCAGCCATGGCCGGTGTGGGCGGCGAGCTCGCTCACCACCAGGTTGAGGCGGGCAACCGAACGGTGGAGGTGGTGCGCGAACAGGTGATGGAACAGGGTGCTGGGGATGGCCACGGTGAGCCCGGCGGCGGTGGTGATCAGGGCCTGGGCGATGCCGCCCGACAGCGCCGCCAGATCGGCGCTGCCGGCGGCGCGCATATTGACGAACGACACGATCATCCCGAGCACGGTGCCGAGCAGGCCCAGCAGGGTGGCGATGTTGGCGATGCTCTGCAGGTACGGGACATTGCGCTCCAGCGCGGTGATCTCCCGCACCACGATGGTGTCGAGCGCGCGGCGGTGGGCGGGCGGCCCGCGGTGCACGCCGCCGGACAGCGCGGCCCGCAGCACGCGGGCTTCAGGCGAGCGCTTGCCCGCCAGCCGGGCGTTCAGCTCCGCCGGCGAGGTGCGGGACAGCGCGGCCAGCACGGTGGCGGCCAGGTCCCGCTCCGGCTCGCGTACCTGCCAGTAGTACAGTGAGCGCTCGACGATCAGGAACACCGCGATCAGCGACAACAGCAGGATCGGAATGAGCAGGAACCCGCCCTGCGCGATCAGACTGATCATGGCGAGCTCGCAAGGTACCGGTTGCCGTGACCTGCGGCGGAGGCGTAGAGCACCGGCTGCAGGGTCATGAGCCGGTGCCGAACCTCATCGAAGGCGCCGCGGGCGGTTGCCGGCCCCGCGGCAGCGAGCACCGACCGCAACACCGCGCGCGCGGCGGGGAGCATGGGACCGGGCACGGCGGCGCGCACCGGGCGCTCGGCCAGCGTCACCGGAACCAGGACCAGCTCGGGCACCAGGATCGGCGGCAGGGGGCCGGCGGGACCCAGGGGCGGCAGGGGCGGCAGCAGAATGAGCGGGTCCTCGGCGGTCACCGTCAGGTCGGGGATCTGCAGCTCGACCGGCGGGGCCGGCGGCGACTGGGCCGCGCCGGTCCCGGCCGGCACCAGCAGCACCAGCAGCAGTACCGGCAGTACCGGCAGTACCGGCAGCACCGGCAGCATGACGCTGCGGCTTACGCTCTGCGCGCTGGTGTGCGGCATGGTGTACACTGCGCCGGCGGCGTCGTGGCACGGAACTGGCAGGGCACCATTCTCGACCGATTCATCGTGCTGGAGGGGCTCGACGGTGCGGGCACCACCACCCAGTTGGAGTTGCTGCGGGCAGCCTTGGACCGGCGCGGCGACCAGTGTTGCGCTACCTGCGAGCCCACCGGCGGCCCGATCGGCCGGGTGATCCGGGACGTGCTGCGGGGCGACCTGCGGGTGACGGCGTGCGCGCTCGCGCTGCTGTTCGCGGCGGACCGGACCGAGCACCTGTACCGGGAGCCCGGCGGGATCGTTGCCCGGCTCCGCGCCGGCGACTACGTGGCCAGCGACCGCTATCTGTTCTCCAGTCTGGTCTATCAATCATTGGAGTGCTCTCCCGACTACGTTGCCGCCCTGAACCAGCGGTTTCCGCTGCCGCGCCACCTGTTCTACGTCGACACGCCGCCCGAACTGTGCCAACGCCGCCTGGCCGCGCGCCGCCAGCTCGAGCTGTTCGACGACCCGGCGCGCCAACGCCGGCTGCGCGCGCGCTACGCGGAGGTGCTGGAACAGTTCGCCCGGCTCGGGGTCGCGGTCCACACCATCGACGGCACCGGCGACCGCGGCGCGGTGTTCGCGCGCATCTGGCGTCACCTGGAGCCGGGCTGACGGAGCCGCGCTGACGCCGTCTCGGTTCGCCACCGATTCCATATTACAATGGTACCCGCGCCATGCCTGCCGTGTCCAAGCGCCCGGCGGGCCGGCGGTTGCGGCCGGGCCGACCGCCCGTCAACGGATGAGCATGGCGTCGCCGTACGAGAACAAGCGGTAGCGCCGGCGAACGGCAACCGCGTAGGCGTCGCGGATGCGTTCCTCGCCCGCCAGCGCGCAGACCAGCGCCAGCAGCGACGACCGGGGGGTGTGGAAGTTGGTCAGGAGCTGGTCCACCACCCGAAACCGGAATCCGGGGTAGATGAACAGGTCGGTGCCGGCCGGCCCGGGTTGCACTCCCGCGCCGTTCCAGGCCGATTCCAGCGTTCGCACCACCGTGGTGCCCACCGCCACCACCGGCTGCCGCGCCCGGCGCGCGCGCGCGATCGCCGCCGCGGTCGACTGCGGTATCGAGTACCGTTCGCGGTGCATCGCGTGCTGCTCCACGGTGGCGGTCCGAATCGGCGTGAACGTGCCGCGGCCGACGTGCAGAGTGACGGTAGCCACGGTCACGCCGCGCGCGCGCAGTCGGTCCAGCAGCGCGGCCGTGAAGTGCAGGCCGGCGGTGGGGGCGGCCGCGGACCCCGCCTGCCGGGCGTACACCGTCTGGTAGCGCTCGGCATCGGCCCGGTCGGCGGCGCGCTTGACGTAGGGCGGCAGCGGGACCGTGCCGTGGCGCTGCAGATAGGCGGGGTCGAGCGCCGGGGTGCAGGCCAGGACGATGCCCTCGTGTCCGTCGCCCGCGCCGACCGTGGCGGTCACGCCGCCGGGCAGCAGGATGCGCGTGCCGGGGTGCAGGCGGCGCGCGGCGCGGGCCAGTGCGCGCCAGCCGGCGCCGTCCGGCAGCGGTTCCAGCAGCAGCAACCGCACCGCGCGCCCGCGCTCAAGCCGTCCGGTGAGCCGGGCGTGCAGCACGCGCGTGTCGTTCAGCACCAGCACCGCGCCCGGCGGCACCAGGGCGGGCAGCCGGTCGATCCGGGTGTGGCGCAGCCCGCCGCGCCGTTCCACCACCATCAGGCGCGCCCGGTCGCGGCGCGCCGCCGGCCGCTGCGCGATCAGCTCGGGCGGCAGCTCAAAACATAACCTGCTGGTCTGCATCGCCTTCCTGATCCGGCCGCCTGCCCAGGTGCTCGTAGGCCAACGGGGTCACCACGCGCCCGCGCGCGGTCCGTTTCAGAAACCCGCGCTGAATCAGGTAGGGCTCGTAGATGTCCTCCAGGGTGTCGACCGCTTCACTGATCGAGATCGCCAGCGTTTCCGAGCCCACCGGGCCGCCGTCGTACTTGGTGATGATGGTGTCGAGGATCATGCGGTCCACCTTGTCCAGCCCGTAGTGGTCGATTTCGAGCGCCTCCAGACCGCGCCGCACGATCTCGGGCGACACCGCGCCGTTGTTCCAGACCTGGGCGAAGTCGCGCATCCGCCGCACCAGCCGGTTGGCCACGCGCGGCGTGCCGCGCGCGCAGCCCGCGACCCGGGCCACCACCTCGGGGGCCATCTCCACCTCCAGGATGGCCGCCGACCGGCGGATGATGGCCGCGATCTCCTCGGGGCCGTAGAAGTCGAGCCGCGCGGTAATCCCGAAGCGGGAGTACAGGGGGCCGGACACCAGCCCGGTCTTGGTGGTGGCGCCCACCAGCGTGAACGGCGGCAGCGGGATCTTGATGGTCCGCGCCCCCGGCCCCTGGCCGATGACGACGTCGATCTCGCGGTCCTCCATCGCCGTGTACAGCAGTTCTTCCACCGGCGGCCGCAGGCGGTGGATCTCGTCGATGAAGAACACGTTGTAGGCCCCGATGTTGGTCAGAATCGCCACCAGGTCGCCGGCCTTCTCCAGCGCCGGGGCCGACGTCGAGGTCAGCTCCGCCCCCATCTCGTGCGCGATGATGGCCGCCAGGGTGGTCTTGCCGAGTCCGGGCGGGCCGCTGAAGAACACGTGATCCAGGCTCTCGGACCGGCCGCGCGCGGCGGCGACGAACACCGCCAGGTTTTCGCGCAGCCGGGGCTGGCCGACGAAGTCGCGCAGCAGCTTCGGGCGCAGGCTGCTCTCGTCGCCGTCCTCGCCCGGCACGTAGGAGCCGGTTACGGGCCGGTCGCTCATCGGCCGCTGCCGGCGCGCTCACCGGTGAGCGCGCTGAGGCGCGCGATGGCGGCGCGCAGGATCTCCTGCTCGCGCGCGGCGCCGGCGGCAGCGCCGCTGCCGGCACTCTCCCGGAGCGCCGCGCGCACCGCGGCGCGCGCCTCCCGCTGGCCGAATCCCAGGTTGACCAGCGCCGCGGTAATGTCGTTCTCCAGCGCCGGCTCGGCGGCGCCCGGCGGCGCCGGGGCCAGCGTCAACTTACCCTGCAATGCGAGCACCATCTTCTGCGCCGTCCTCTTGCCCAGCCCCGGAATCCGGATGAGCCGCTCCAGGTCGCTGGTCTCCAGCGCCTGCACCAGCTCCGCCGCGTCGATCCCCGACAGGATGCGCACCACCAGCCGCGGCCCGACCCCGTCCACCCGCAACAGGTCCAGGAACAGGTTGCGCTCCGCCGCGGTGACGAACCCGTACAGCCGCATCTGGTCGTCGCGGTGATGCAGGAAGGTGTACAGCTTCACCTCGCTGCCGGGCGCCGGCAGGGCCGCGATGCTGCGCACCGAGGTGTGGATCTCCCATTCCAGGCCGCCGACCTGCAGGTGGGCCACCTCGACCCCGGCATGGGTCAGGCGGCCGGCGATGCTGTTCCACATGGCCTAAGCCTCGGTCCCGGCGGGCGTGCGCGCGGCCCGCGCCAGCGCCGCCCGCGCCAGCGCCGCCCGCACCGGCGCGTGCTGCACGTGGCACAGCGCCACCGCCAGGGCGTCGGCGCCGTGGTCGCTGATCGGATGCTCGTCAAACCCGAGCACCAGGCGGACGGCATTCACCATCTGGCTCTTGTCGGCCCGGCTGTGCCCCGCCAGAGCCTGCTTGACCGCGCCGGGCGAGTACTCACTATACGGAATGCCGCGCTGGGCGAGCACCAGGATCGCCACGCCCCGCGCCTGCGCCACCGGGAACGCCGTGCGCACGTTGCGCGAAAAGAACATCTGCTCCAGCGCGGCCGCGTCCGGCCGGAACTGCTCCACCACCCGGTGCAGGTGGTCGTGCAGCGCCACCAGCCGGCTGCCGTAGTCGGCGCCGGCCGCGGTACGGATCACGCCGTCGCCGAGATGGCGCGCACGGTTGCCGGCCACGGCCAGCACCCCGTAGCCGGTAGCGGCCAAGCCCGGATCGATGCCCAGTACGACAGACACAGACGCCTAACGCCCCAAAACCGCCGCCCGGGGCGACGCTTTTGGCCCATCCCGTCCCACCGTTAGGAGTCTGTCGCAATCCGACAGACTCCTAACGCTGCTCGACGGCGACTTCGTCCGGTGCCGCCATGTTGGTCGACACCTGCTGGACGTCGTCATGGTCCTCCAGGTTTTCGATCAGCCGCAATGCGCGTTGCGCCTTGCCGGAGTCGAGGGTGACGCTCGCCTCAGGGACCCAGGACACCTCGGCCATGGTGTGCTCCAGCCCAGCCCGGCCCACCAGTCCCAGGGTCGCCATGAAGTCCTCCGGCTCGGTGAGCACCTCGATGGTATCGGACTCGGTGGCGACGTCCTCGGCGCCGCCTTCGAGCACCACCTCCATCACCTGATCCTCATCGTACCGGTCCGCGGCGAACGCGATTATCCCCTTGCGATGAAACAAGTAAGCGACCGACCCCGAGTCCCCGAGGCTGCCTCCCCCTTTGGTGAGGATATTGCGAATCTCGGCCGCGGAGCGGTTCTTGTTGTCGGTCAGCACCTCGATCAGGAGGGCGACGCCGCCCGGTCCGTAGGCCTCGTACCGCAACTCGTGAAACTCGGTGCCGTCGCCGCCGCCGGCACCCTTCTTGATGGCGCGGTCGATGTTGTCGCGCGGCATGTTGGCCTCCTTGGCCTTCATCACCGCGGTTCGCAGCCGTGGATTGGCCTCGGGGTCGCCGCCGCCGAGGCGCGCCGAAACCGTGATCTCCTTGATCAGCTTGGTGAAGATCTTGCCCCGCTTGGCGTCGGTGATACCCTTCTTGTGCCGTATCGAGTGCCATTTGCTGTGACCGGACACTGACGTACTCCTCCCGCCCACAGTAGCAGCCGGCCGCCGGCGCCGTCAACGCGCGCTTCGTGCGTCATGCGCCCGGACGCCCCACCCCACCCCACCCCGCAGCCGCGGGTCGAGCAGGTCGCGCACCGCGTCGCCGAGCATGTTGAGACTGTAGACGGTGACCGTCAGGCACAGGCCGGGCCACAGCGCCAGCCGCGGCGCCGCCTCCATGTAGACGCGTCCTTCGCGGCTGAGCATGCCGCCCCACTGGGGAATCCCGAGCGGCAGACCGTAGCCGAGGAAGCTCAGAGCAGCCACGCCCATGATGACGCCGCCCACCACTCCCGTGGCCCATCAGTGATTCGCCGAGGCTGCCTTGCAGGAGAATCCCTCCCAGCCACCGTCCATCTCCGCAGCGAGCTCCGGGTGGCTCTCGAGAACGCGCTATCGGATGAGAGCCCACTTCAACGTAGGAGCAAACGTGTCGAACCGGAAAATGGGCCGGTCGAACGTCAGCGCGGTAGAAACGATCCAACGGGTTTTGCGCACATGCCAGAATTCGCTGCGATCACCGTCGTACTCGTATGGACCGGCGACCACACCGATGCCGACCACCTCGCTGAGGCCTCGATTTGCGACTACAATATCTCCGATACTGGCATCGCGAAAGTTCTCCAGATTCCATACCGTGTTGGAATTGGAGGGATTGTAGAACTCTTCCCAATGATCGGCACGCGGCCCCGGCGCGTACTTCTAGATCGTCACGAGCTCCTTGTTGAGTCGAACGTACCGCTCTCGGTTGTCGTGGAAGTGATTCACAGCCTCCCTAAGAGTCTTTCCATTGTTCAACTTGAACGACGCGTTCCCGCGAGCAACCAGAGATCCCGGATGAATACCGTATCTCACACTGGTCGGACTAATACCCACGAAGAGTTGGTAGGCAGTCTTGTGAGAAGTCTTTTCACGGGGGGAAACTGCCAACCAGCAGGATGTGTCACCGAAGTTGTGACGTGACCATGGTCTTCGAGTCTCAACTCTCTCTTAGTTCCGTCACAAATCTCGTCGAGCACCTTCGGTACACGATCTCGATCTTCGCCGGAGTAGAAAAAGGAGTAGAAGAGGCGAAAATGATCTTTCCAATTGCGAAACGCGTTGGCCTTGATGTCCGCCGCGCGCAGTTGCTGGTAGAACGCTTCGGGGTAGCCGGGGAAAGCCGACTCCTCTCGTCGCACGATCGCGTCTTGCAGGCGTTCCGTCCCTGTCGCGTCCACCTCCTCGCCGGCAAGCACCCGGCGCAGGATCTCGTAGCGTACGAGGTTAACCGGACGCGCGGCCATCGCCGCCTT
Organism: Spirochaetia bacterium; assembly: GCA_965198005.1. Classification (GTDB taxonomy): domain Bacteria; phylum Spirochaetota; class Spirochaetia; order SZUA-6; family Bin103; genus Bin103. The sequence goes on along the minus strand of CBDAOI010000004.1, from coordinate 2,077,643 downwards.
CTCGTTGCTCTCCTTGAGCGCTTGCGCCGTGCCGTGATCGAGCCCCCTCACTGCGTCGTAGAGGGCTTCGCGTGAGGCCTTCAACGACGCGAGCCGGCGCCCAATAGCCTGAATCTCGGCTACGTGATCTTGCAGCAATTGCTCGCTCGCCATTTCGCTACTCCGGCTCGAATCCCAGATCTGTGAACCTGAGCGTGCGGCTGTTCTCGGTAACCGTGCGCACGACGTGATCCGGCGCGCCCTCGGGGATGTCGGCCTGGATGTCCAGCGTCACCGTGACCTGCGCTCCCGGAAGGCCGTTGAGGTGGGCGATCACTTCCTCGGCAATCTGACTGGCCGAGAGCCCGACGCGGGCGGTGTCGAGGGTTACGGAGCCGTGGTAGCGCTTCAGCGTCGGCTTTGGTGATGGAGGCGGCGGTGGGGGCGGGTCGGGTCCCGGGCGTGGATCAGGTCCCGGGGGCAGAGGCACTTCCTCGTCGAGCTGCTGCCGTGCCACCTCGGGCTTGACGAGCAGTCCTGGAGAGTGGGCGTCCGGGAGCATGATCTGTTGTGAGGTGCGCAGGTTCGGGTAGCGGCCTTTCGCCTCATCGTAGCTGTCGGCGAAGGCGAAGCCGTCCTGTTCCCAGGTCATCGAGGACACCCCATCGGTGATGCTGCCCAGCAGCACCTGCGGGTCGCGCAGCCGTGGCAGGTAGAGGTAGCGGGCAAAATCCTCGACCAGTTGGGCAACCGACACGTGATTCTGCCGCCACAGCGGGACGCGGTCCAACTCCATCCGCAGGAGCGAGGCGGCGTAACCGGTTACCAACCCCTCCTGACTCTTGAGCTTGTTGGCCGCACGCACGGCCAGTGAATCCGACCCGGTCAGGTTCAAGGCATCCCAGGTCACTTCGGACTGTGGCGTGGCTTGTCCCGGCACCAGCAGCCAGCGGTAGGTCTCCGGAATACGCGAAACCATCTCGGTAGCGGCTGCCTCGCGCTGCGTGTCGGCTTGCCGCACCTGGTGAGGGGCGAGATTGAGCTGCTCTTTCTCGCCGACGATCGATTCCCAGGCGAGGAGTCGGCGCACCGCCTGGTCCAGCTCCTGCAGCCGCGTGGCGTCGGCGGCGAGGAACACCAGGGTGTTGCGATAGATGCGCGGGGCGTTGCCGCGGGATTCGAAGATTGCCTGCGCCTGGGTCTCCGCCGGGCTCACTCCACCTCTGGTGTAGGGGTGTTCCGGATCCAGAACGACGAGACGGGTGTCGAGATCGTCGGGAACATCCTGGCCCGATTGGGGAAAGGGGTGCACGCGGCTGAAATCGCCGGCTTCGCGCAGTTTGGCGCGGGTATGTGTGGCGATCTCGTGCGCAACGCGGTCGCGACTACGCAGCAGTTGCTCGGCGCGATCCTCGGCCAACTTGGTGACCGTGGGCTGCGTGTCGTACCAATAGCGGGCGCTGTCCTCGTACAGATAGGTGGCAACCGTGGCCAGGCGCCGGAGGGCATCCCCGAACACCGCCGGTGTCTCGCCCGGCATGACGCAGCCCAGCTTTACGCGCCGGTCGTCGATGCCACGGTGGGCGGCCGCGGTCGTCGGTGCGGATCCGAGAAAGATCGCCCGTGCGACGCGGCGCGCCGCCGCGAACTTGCCCAGGTTGGGTTGCTCGGCGTCGATCCGCATCGGCAGGGAGCCCGCGCCGTCTACATCCTTCTCGATGATCGGCGTCCAGTTGTCGTCGAGGTAGCGGGTCAACTCGGACTGCACCCGCACATCGTCAATCGCCACGCTGGCCGGCAGGATGAGCGGGCTGCTATCTCCCTTCTCCCACAGGCTGTGAATGACCGCCGCCATGAGCCGCAGCACGCCGCGGGTACGCTGAAACTTCGCCAGCGCCGACCAGTCGGTGTACAGCCGATTGAACACCTCGGGGTGGATTGGATAGGCGGCCTTGATCCGCTTCTCGTAGTCGCCTTCCCGACACTCGCGGGGAAACTCCTGCTGCTGTGCACCGTAGAGCTCGGAGAACCCGCGTGCTACCACATCTCGCGCCGTGAATTGCGCCGGATCGTTGAACGGCTGGAACAGGCGCCGGCGCACGATCTCGAAGCTCTCCTCCGCCGTGGCCGGTCGCCACGAGGATTCGATGCGGCCGATAACGTTGCGCAGGCGGTCGAGCGCCTCCCGTCCGCGCTGGCCGCCCACTTCCGCGTCGTCCGCCTGGGTATGCGGCGACTCATCGGCGTCCGAGGCGGGCAAGCTTATTACCAACAGACAGTTGCCGGCCAGCTTGGCCGACTCGGTCAGCGCCTGCGCAAAGGTGAACTGGGTCTCGAAACTGCCCGCCGGCAGATCGCTCTGATCGTGGAGCTGCCGGGCGTAGGCCACCCACTCGTCGATCAGGATCAGGCAGGGTCCGTGCTCGATGAGCAACTCGCGCAGGCGGTCGCCGGGACTGGTGGCGTTTTCATCGTCGGCCGCCAGCCGGGCGAACGCCTCCTTGCCACCGAGCTGCCACGCCAGCTCCCCCCAGAGGGTGCGCACGACGGTGCCGTCGTCTTTGGTTACCGGGTTGCCGGGAGAGATTCGGTTACCGACCAACACGACGCGCCGCACCGCAGGCAGCTCGCCGGCATCTGCTGCCTTCAACACTCCGTCGATTCCGGCCAGGCTCGTCGGGGGCGTCCCTGAGAACAGGTGATACAAGGCCAGCATCGAGTGGGTCTTGCCGCCGCCGAAGTTGGTCTGCAGTTGGACCACCGGGTCACTGCCCAGCCCAGCCAGCCGCTGCACGGCGCCGGTCAGCATTGCCCGCAGGCTGTCGGTGAGATAGGTTCGGCGGAAGAACTCCACGGGATCGCGATACTCGGCGGTACCCTGACCAAGGTAGATCTGCCACAAATCGGCGGCGAACTCAGCCTGCTGATAGCGGCCGCTGGCGACGTCCTGGTGCGGGGTCACCACCTCCCGCCACGGCTTAAGCCCGGCAACCGCCCCATCGGCGACGGTGGTCCTGCCCTTCTTGCGCTGCTCGCCACGCACCTGCTCCTGGTACCGCACCCGCAGCAGCTCCTGCTTGAGGGTGTCGATCTCCTGCACCTGCGGCGCCGACACCGAGGTCAGCAGGCGCTGCGCCGAGTCCAGGACGCGGTAGGCGTCGTCACTCGAGAACAGCTCCTGGTGTGCCCACTTGTTGCGATGCTCGCGCAACTCGCTGACCAGACTGCGGTCGGAGCGTCCGAGAATCGTGCGAAACACCTCGTTCCACATCTCCCACATCAGCTTCAGGAGCATGGCCACGTCCCACTCCGCGGAGCCGCGCCGCAACGAGGGGTCACCCGCTATCTCGCGCAGGCGGTAGTCGTCCAGCTCGCGTGCCTGCACCGCCCGCTTCAGCTCGCGCTCAACGAACGGCCCCAGCCCGCTGCGCAGAAGCTCCAGTCCCTTGCCTACTCGTTCGTGATTGGTTACTGCCATGTCAATCCTTGGTCGTCCGTTTTACAGTCGTCTCCATGCGCTGACCTGCTCTTTCAGGTCCACCAGGAGCTCCGGAATCGCGTTTCGCTCCGCTTCCCGCTGGCCAACAATCCGAGCGATCTCCGCCACGGTGCGGTCGAGATCGGCTGCGAAGGTGCTCAAGGCGGTCTTGGCCAAGTCACGCTGCTGTACCGCCCCTCCGACCAATTGCTCCAGGTCGCGCATCTTGCGTTCCATGTCGGCTGGCGTGAGGCCGAGACGCGGAGCGTAGTCTCCCTTGCGGCCCATGAAACTGCGATTCCAGCTCTTGCTCCGCCGCCAAGCCATGGACAGCCGATCGCCCTGGTGGAGATAGTGAAACTCGAGCTCCGTCCGTTGCACCGTATCCGAGAGCACATCCTCCTGGCGATTGCTGAAGTTCGGGAACAGGCTGCTGGGCATCCCGGATGCCGCGCAGCTTCCTGATGCGGACCTCGGACAGCGCGTCGTCCCGGTGACGGCTGCTGGCGCGCAGCGCGTTCCATACCTCGCGCAGTTCCCTGGCAATCAGCGACATGACCGCTCCATTCTACGCCGCCCAGATGACGAGCCGCAGCTCGCTGTCGTCGATCAGCGTGTACTCCGGCAGTCGACCCGACAGCGCCCGACTCTCACGCAGGATGATGGGAACACCATCGCCACGCCGGTCCATGAGGTGCGAGCGTCCGACTCCCTCGGGCGCGGGGCAGCGGGCAAGCAGCGACACGATCAGTTCGTTACGGCTGGCCTGCCGCAGATGCAAGCTGTCGGGTGTGAGCGTGTTGGCGAGACCGCCCGGAACGTAGAGTTCGAGTCGATTCCCGAACAAATGCAAACGAATCCTCGCCCCTGCTATCGAGTAATCCCGGTGTGCCACGGCGTTCACCAGCGCCTCGAACACCGCCCGCTCGCTGAACTGAGGGCGCTCGGTACGCCCGGTCAGCTTGGTAGCGCGGACCAGCATGTTGCGGCGCACGAAGTGGAGCGCCTCGGCGACCTGGGCGTCGAGCGGCCCATTCAGGTCGCGGGCGTCGTTCTGGTAGTTCACATCATACCGTTCGCCGGCGTAGCTCACGGCCTGAATCTGCGCGTGCGGCAGCCATTGCTGCGGATCGAGCGTGCACATGAGCGCTCCTGCGAGCGTCAGCCGTGGAACACCGTCCAGGTCGTCGCTCACGATACGCAGCTTGCGTAGCGTGTCCTCCGTCGCCGCGACGTCGTCCCGCAGGAAACGCTGGGACAACTGGTCATCCACGTCGCGGGCAGCAGCCCTCGGCACGATCGACTCGTCGAAGCGGATCACGCGGCTTTGACTGCGCTCTTGAAACAGCCGCGCCAGTGCCTCCGCCGGAAGCTTGCGGTGCGAACTCCCGATGCGGCGGAAGTATCCGCCAGGGCTCTCGTGTACGAACAGGCTGCGTGGCACGTCGACGCGAATGATCGGCACCAGGTCGCCGTCATCATTTGGCAGCTCGATCTTGCGAATATCGGCGTCAAGCGGCGGCTTGATCGAGTCGTTGCAAATCTCGCGCACCCAGCCTTCTGCGGTGTCGACACGCGGCAGCGGTATGCCAAGAATCTCTTTGGTCTTGTCATGAACTCCCAGGAGCAGGGTGCCGCCACGTCCGTTGGCCAGCCCGGCCAGCTCATTGGCGAGCGCGTTCCTGGTCGGATTCGTCACTCGATCTCCGGAGAAGAACACCTGCTTGAACTCTACCCGTCCATCTTCGCCGAGTCGGATCTGTCGGAGCAGGTCGGTGTCGGTCATCGGTGGCCTAATCGCCGGGGATGATACGCCGATAGCGACTGAGAAACGCTTCTCGTCCACCTTCCATCACCCGACAGATCTCGTCTCGTACCGCGCGCTCCTGCAGGCCGCCCAAACAGACGATGTGAGTCTCTCCGCAGCGTGTCTCCAACGACACGACGAGTTCCGCATCTCCATGTACGACGATGTTGGGGTTGTGCGTCACGACGATGACTTGCCGCTGGAGCTTCTGTTCCCGCAGTCGACGCACGAGCAGTTCGTAGATGAAGGAATTGTCCAGGTCGTCCTCGGGCTGATCCAGGATGATCGGCTCGTCACCGTACCCCAGTACGAACGCCAGCAGGGCCGCAGTTTGCTGCCCCGGTGATCCTTGCGCGAGAGGCCGCCACGGCGCTCCCGGTTGACGCTGGTCGCGAAAGCTCACCGTGACGGCGTCTTCCGGCAGGTAGAGCGCCAGTCGGTCTAGCCGCTCCGGCTGGAGCCGCTGCAGAGCATTCAAAAACCGACGATCCCGTACGGGCCACCTTGGATCGACTCCCGCTACCAACGAACGCAGCTTGTCGACAACGGTATCCAGAGCCTCCCAAGTCCAACTCTGCCCGCCGTTGGGTTGGATCCGCTGCGCCAGCTCCGTGTAGTCTCTATCGAATCGCTCGATCCCCAAGGTCTCGCGCAGAAACTCCTCAAGATAGCTGCGCTGGCCGGCAGCATCGATCTCAATACGCACCAGGTCGCTGGAGGTCAGGGCCGCGAATCGCTCGCGCCTCCGGCTCAATTCGACACACAGCGAGCGGTACTCCTTGAGTACGGCCGCTGCGTCTTCTTCTCGCTGCTCTGCCACGGTATCTTGCTGAGTTCGATGCACAGTTTCTTGTTTAAGAGCGGCTGCCTCATCAAGCAACGTGCGGTATTCCGCCGGATTGGCGATACCCGCCGCCTCAAGATTCAACGAAACGAGCTCGTAGTGTGACGTGCTTGCGTTTACCGCCTGGCGCCAAGTGTTCACATCCGCACTTCCTTCGAGCCCCTTGAGTTGGTGCTCAGCAAGCGCTACGGCCGCCCGCAGGCCTTGTTGGAGAGCGCCAACCGTCCGGCCGAGTTCTTCGTGCGCGTTCCGCAGTGCGGCCGTTGCCGGGTCGTCTTCGTTGGTTTCTTCCCACTCCAAATCTGCGACCGCAAGGTCCTCGACCATACGACCGATCTCGGCAACCGCCTCGCGAATATCCTTCTGGATCGACTGCCAAGCGCCGTCGTAGCGGTGGTACTTCCGATAGGTCTTCATGACCGACTCGTGGCTCCCAGTTTGAAGCACGTTTAGTTTCCTCCGCACATCGGCAAGCGCGGCTCTGCGCGCGGGGAGGTCAGCCGCTTCAGCCCGTAGCGCGCGCGCCTCCGCTCGGAGTGCCATGTAGCGGGCGGCGACTTCGTCCCGATGCCGGTGCAGATGAGTTCCCTTGACCTCCGCACTATCGTCGATCACCGCGAGCAATGCATTCGGGTTACGGGCAACTTCGAATAGTTGTTTTTGGCTGTAGATACGTACCGGAAACCGCTCGCGGATGTCGCCCTCCTCGGGAATCCGTTGCTCCCCGTCACAGCGCTCGATTGCTATGACGGATCCATCGAGACTCCAGGAAAGGGCGAAACGCTCCCCATCTTTCCGGTAGATCAGCTCAATCGTCGTTCGGTCTGTCAGGAGGCCCTCTTTGCCACGTTCGGGAGGGACCCGCAGCCTTAGTTGTAACGCGTCACGCAACTCAGCGTGATCGCGGAGCTCAGCGTCGCGCCGAAGGGCCGCACGACAGAAGTCCACGAGCGTCGACTTGCCGGTCCCGCGTCCGCCAATGATTGCGTTGAGCCAAGGGTTGAACGTCACGGGCCACGGTCGGGATCGACCGAGATACTTCGCATCTCGTACCGTTACGGCTTCGATGGCCGCTGCGGCGTGCGTGTTCGGGTCGGGTGCTCCTTCCGCTACCGCACGTTGGACTGAGTCTTCACCGTCGAGCAGGGCCAGCCTCAGACCTCCGACATCCGGTTTGGTCATCTTGACCCAGGTACAGCGTCGGCCCAACTGATCGAAAGCGTGGGCATCGGAATTCCATACCTGGGGGATACGGCGCCCGATCTCAGGTTTGCTCCCATCGATCCAGGAGTCGTCGATACTCACCTCGGGATCCACCTCGACCGCTGCCAGGCGGGCATCCCCCAACTCTGCGATGCGCTGCTGACCATCATGCTCAAGCAACCCACTCGGCCGGTTGATGTGCGGAGCGATGATCAGCGCATCATCCGCGCATGCAGCTATGATTTGCTCGATGCTCAGCGGTGAACGGGCGGTCTCGTCACCCCGCTTCGCCACACTGATGTCCGCCCTTGACAGCAAGTCGTCGACGTGCTGTTGCGACTGACCCGGGTCCACCAGAAGGATAATGTGTACGCCGTCGCTGGACGTAACCTCGACGCCGGGGAACAGCACCGGACTCCCATCCACCTGCTGAGCGGCATGTTGGAGATCTGAGACCGCCGCTGCCGTGTTATGATCGGTCACCGCGACGGCGTGCAGCCCGGCGTCCCGTGCGGCGGTGATCCAGCGCACCCAATCTGGACGATCACGGTCCGGCTGGGTGCCGAAGTCGTGCGACGCCGGCGAATGCGCATGCAGATCAACGCGCCACCAGCGTGAGCCGGGCCAGTTCCAGGCAGCACTCATGAACCATCCTCCGTACCACTATTGCCGAACAATACCGCCTGCGCTGGCTGCGCATCCATCCTTGCGAGACGGCTGATCTCCGGCCAGCTCTGCACCAGCGCGTTGTAGGCGAGGGCGTCGGCCGCCCGCTTCTTGCGCTCGCATACCGTGTACAGGCGGTAGCACAGCTCACGGGCCACCTCGCCCCAACTGCCCAGCTTGCGGACGAGCGCGGCCGCGCCAGATTCGCCACTACTCTCCATAACGCGGACCAGATGGTGCACCGCCTCCCAGGTGGTGAGGCGGTTATCGGCGGTCGGGTCCCAGTCGGCCGGCAGCTCCTGTGGCCGCAGCAGCCGCACTTCCCCGGCCTTGGACCGCAGGATACCAGCCTCGACCATACCCGCCACGCTGGTGTTCTTTGCCTTGGACAGCGTCTCCGCAACGCCGTAATCGCCCGTCTCGAAGCCGTACTGCTCGAACCACGCCAGCGCCCACCGGCTGTCGGCATCAAAGTCCCCCTCCTGCTCGGCAAGGATCTCGTCCAGGGTCTGGTTGATCAGGGCCAGCGCTTCCCCGACCGAGACGCGGTTGCCGGCAGCGTCGAGCACCTTGGCGTAGCGCGTGTACACCGCCATGCCCGGTCCGATGGCTGCCTGCGCCAAGTCCACGGGTGCGATGTTGCCGCGCTGCAGGTGTGTGAGAGCAGGAGGCAACTCCGCCTTGAGCGCGGCGATCAAGTCGCGGCGGGTGGCGATAGGAGCGTCTGTGGAACGTTTGCGACATACAAGGACGATGCTAGAAGCAAGCGCGCTACGCGATGTCTTCAACTGGCTCGTGTATTCAGTTCGTACCGGCCAGGTTCCCGTAACGGTAAGCCCAGCCTGCATCACAGCATGAAGAAAGGTCTCCCAACCGGTACTGGTGATACCCACGCCGTCACGAGTCTCGGTCTGCCGGAAGGCGTAGTAAATTGTAACCGGAAACGCCATGTGTGTCTGTTCACAGATACCACGCATTGCTCGTGTCATGCCATGGACAAAAAAGCGCTCCGCCTTGGGCTTGGTGGAGTGACGATATGCAAAGGACACCAGCTCCTCGCTCTTGGGAGTCGCCAGCGTCCCGAATAAGGTTGGAAGGATGGGCTTTAGTGAGCGTCTCAGCCATACGTAAAAGAAATCCGAGAGGTCCGCATACGGGATGTTGTCATAGTAGGGCGGGTCAGTCGAAACAAGTTTGCTACCACTAATTGTCTGATCGGCCGCATCGTGTTGAGACGCGGAACCTTCGCTCCAAGCCCCCAGCAGATCGATCATTCTTGCAGCCTGATCGACGCCAAGCAGGAAGTTACCTGACGACTCACTGAGCGGATTCGCTTCGGTAAAGTCCCATACCATCGGGATTGCCTGACGGCCAAATGTCGAGACTAGCTTCTCCGCTCCTGTGTGCCAAGCACAGATCGACGACCAGTAGTTCGCACCCTTGTCGACCGCAAGAGCCGAGTACACTCCCACTGCCTCAGCCCATGCCGTCATCCCTGTTCCACCTGCTCGCAATGGCGCATCGTCATTCTCGATACCCGCCGCCATAGCATCGCGTTGGACCTTTACAACCACCTCGCTCACGAGGTCGGACAACGCCACCAGCGCGTCAAGCTGTCGGTGGGTGAAGAGTTGGTCGAATCGCTCCATGCCATAGGGCTTTATGCCAAGGTATTGGGTGCTCCCCGAAATACGGAGGTTTGGCCGCCAGTCGGGATTTGCCTCCTTCGCACCCCTCTCGTGATCCGCTGTGGGTGACAGATACAACCGACCGCGGTCACCCTCGGCAACGATCGCCATCAACCGCGTACCGATACGCCCGGCCTTGCCCTCGGTCTTGATGTAGTCGGGTGCGATTGGCGCGCCCGACATCAAGCAGCGGAAGTTCGCTCCGCGTGACAGTTTGGTGCCGGCCTTGGCGGCCGCGGGATCCGGGGGAGCGCCCACCTTGATCGTGAAGCGGTAGCCATCCGCTTCGAACACCGGCTCGACGTAGGCTTCCTTGCCCCTCTTGGTGGAAAGCATGTAGGTGGAAATCAGCGGGACGTCCACGCCGGCGAAGGCGGGGTTGGGACTCTTCACCGTGCGTGCCCACAGCCAGGCGATCACGGTAAGCCGACGGCCGGCGTAGGGCTTCAGGTCGGGCCGCACGCGCACCATCTCGTCGGTGACCGCGATCTTCGGGTAGAGGTGGCCGATGCGCCGCTCCGCCTCGTCGCGCATCCAGCGGCCGTAGTAGCGCACATCCTCGGCCAGGCCGCGGGCGCCGGGCCACTGGGCAGCGACCAGCGTCCGATCGGCTCGCGCCTCGGGGTTCACCGGCGGCCGGCCGGCGAACTTGGGCGGGATCTCGATCATCGCCTTGCAGATCAGCACCGCCACGGGGTTCAGATCGCTGGCATGCGCCTCCAGACCGAGCCGCTGCGCCTCCAGCGGCAGCGCCCCGCCACCGGCGAACGGGTCGTGGAACGCCGGCAGCCGCTCCGGATCGAACAACTCGGCCGCGCGCGGGTGATCCGCGTGGTCAGCGCAGATGCGCCGCCAACTTTTCCAGATCTCGTCTCGGGCCGCCTGCAACACCGTCTCGTTGGTGGTGTTCTCCCACTGCACCAACTCCTCGATGATGGCGAACAGCCGCTCCCGTTCCTGCTCCTGCGCCTCCTCGGTCGGGAACAGCTCCGGCCTACTGGAGGGGTCGTCCACCATCTGCGCGAAGATCACCGCCCGCGCCGTCGCCAGCGGCCGCCGCGCCCACCACAGATGCAGGGTGCTCGGATGCCCGTGCCGGATCGACTTCTCCCGTGCCGACGCACGGTTGATCGCATCGAGCGGCAGCGCGACCTCGATCAGCTTCTTGCGATTTATCTCAACCATCGTATCCGCCGCGCCAGCCGTCGGGTACGGCTAAGCGCTTTAACACAAGCAAGACTCTGCAATACCCATCCAAAGTAGTCAGCACTCACCTAGCTCGAAGACAGCAGGCAGTTAGCCACCGCTATATCCAAATGATCTCCCTTCTCCTTGATCATATTCAACCAGATCTTCTTCTCCTTGGCAGGGAGAATCTGTCCCGCGTAGATTACCGCTCGTCGATCCCATGGCGACAAAGCCATCACGGTCTCCTTTTTGCCACGTACCCAGTGGGTCTTCTTGAAGGCCCGCGCGAGCAGCGCCATCGGCCTGATTCCCAACTCGCTCTCCGCTGAACGAGCAAGTTTGACAGCATCCTCATACCTCGCCGCACGCGGCTTCTCCTGTAGTACGTGAAGCACCCAGAGCTGAACAAATGCACAGGACCAATCCGACCGGCACGCGATCTCGAGTAGCCTGTCACCCACTTCGCGTGCCCGACATTGATCGGTGGGCAAGGTGTGCATAAGATAGAGACAAACGTCACGAAAAACGGGAATGAGGCTCTCGAGTTTCTCAAGCACTCCAGGATGCAGCACACGCGATCGCATCGACTTCGCTCTGCGCAGCACGTGTCGTATCATGCCAAACTTCACCGGTGTATGATCAATCGCCTCGCGAAACAGCTCCTCCAAGACCCTGCGCAACTCCTTGTCAGCATCTTCTCCCAGATCGTGAATCCCGATGTCCTCGTATCCGCTCGCCTCCCGCATCTCGCTAATGAGATCGTCTAGTGCTCGCTCCTTCTGTTGATCTTCCCGGAATTGCGGATCTTCCAATCGTTCCGACTTGAACTCCGTCGCTGCCTCGAATTGTGTCTTCGAGTCCTGAATGGATAACCGGTGAGCCGTGTAGAGATACTGAGTAACATGATGCAGCGCATTCCAGGATGTCCGTCGATCGCTAAAAAACATCCGGATATTATCGACATAGCGCGTGAAGTTGTATCCCTTATCCTTCAGAGATCGGTCCACGTCGTTCAAGCATGCTTCCGCGAGAACATGAGACGCTGCAGGACCGATCGGTATACCCTGAGACTGTCTTGCCGTTAAACTACCTAGGAATCGTTCAATGTTCTTCGACCGTTCTAGAGATATTCCAGCTTCGTCAAGCGCTCCTTGAAGTCGGTGATGATAGATCTGGTTATAGAATGCGGCAACGTCGATGTGCAGAACGTATCGATGAATATTGGCGAGCATGGAGGACTGCTCGTAGTAGCTTGACCATCCGTTATCACGCGGGAAGAAATCACCATCGTCCGTAGGTTGTATCCGATAGGAACATGCAATACGCTCGTCGACTGGTACTCTCCAACGCTCAATATCTTTGCTGATCTCATATACTGATGCCGTGTAGACGATTGAGTCGATAGGATCGAGCTGATGGCTCACACGAAACCCATATCCCGCTTTCGGCACGAGAATCATCCGCGCATCTCTCGTCTTGTAACATGCGAGATCAACTTTCGCTACATGTTCACGGATGGCCTGATCTCCCACTGCTGTGTACTCAAATGGCTTTGGAAAAATATCCGTGTCGCCGTGCTTTTGAAGGTGCAGTATCGACCATTCTATTGCTTGTTGACTGATACTGTCTTTGCTCTGTTTCATTGGCGAGTTCCAAGGTATACCAGGTGGACGAGCAACGTCGGTTCGATAATCTGCGAACGGATAGTCATCAAGTCCCTACCATTGCTCGGACGGCGTCCACTACCTCAGGGGGCGTCGCGATACTACGGTTCAAATCGTGGACCGACATATCAAGCAACTCGGCGGCCTTGCGCTCGGAGATGACGTTCTCGGCCATGGCGCGCAGGCATAGCCGCACGAACCGGGTGGGCTCCTCCACTGGGATCGGGTGCGGCTCGGTGTAGGGTGGGGTTCTCCAGCCAAGCCGCGACATTTCTCGAAACAGGCGCCGGTACAACGCCTCGCTGATGATGGCGAGGTCGCGGCAGCGATACACGAGTGCCTGCACGCTGACCCCGAACACGCGCTTCAGGCTGAGCAGCTCGCTCCATCCAATGGAGGTGCGGCGGGCGCCGATCTCCATCCGCAGGGCGTCGGGCGGCATGAGGAAGGCGGCTGCGAAGCGATGAGCCGCCTTCTCCGCATTGATGTCGGCATCCACGGCGAGCACCAAGTGTCCGAGTTCGTGGGCCAGCGTGAAACGTTGCCGCTCTCCCGAGTGCTGTCCGTTTAGCACGATAAACGGTTCGACCTGTCTATCACCCAAACGCGCGTACGCGGTCAGGCCCGCAATGTCGGTGAGCTCGGATGCCAGAACCTTGATACCGGACTCCTCCAGCAACTCAACCATGCTTGCGATCGGTTTTCGTCCAAGATCCCAGTGTCGGCGCAGGCTGCGGGCTGCTCGCTCGGCACCCGTCAGGTCGCCGACCACGGGATAGGGCGCCTCACGGGGCCTTGCCCAAGCGACGCTCGGTAGAGCAAGTACCTGCTCAACGGTAAGATAGCGCTCCATCATGTCCACCACCCGGGCTTGCACTCGCGCCTCGTCGCGTTTGCGCGAGATCGTCTTCTTCCTGAACTCGACCGTTTCGAGTACAAGGTGCTGCTCACTCACCAGGTACTCGACGGATACGCCCAGCGCTTCCACCAACGCAATGAGAACCCCGGAACTCGGCATCGATTCATCGCGCTCATATTTTCCTATCGCCTGGGCCGTCACGCGGCCGCCGATTCGCCGTTCCAGCCCGCGCAGGGACAGCCCAGTAGCCGCGCGAGCGAGTTTGAGCCTTCTCCCAACCATGACCGGTCCCCTCCTCGGACGATTTACAGTATAGCACCTCTGGCCATCGTTTGTAAACTAATATAATGGCCTGGCCACACCGAGCAGCCAGTCGACCGACGTGGCGTGACAGACGACCGGCGTACGGGGGTGTTGCGACGAGCATGGCAACGCGCAGGTGAGCAATGGCCCACAGCGGCTATGGCACATGCGTTCGCCCCTCCCCCTGCTGCGGCGGTCGGGCGCGGAGCGCCGCACGCGTTGCACCCCGCTGCGGCCTGACGCCGGCCAGAGCGCGGCAACGGACTCGTGCACCGAGAGGACTATGGAAGGCAGCCCGGGCTTCGAGCCCACCGCCCGCAAGTCGAGCGCCTCGGCTACGACATCGAGAGCCGCTTCGCTTTGTTACGCCCCGTCGTTCTCAAACACAACCAGGCTCTCGCGCGATGCCGTGCGGCCAAACCGGCCCATCTGCTGCGCGCTGTTCCCCCGCCATCGTGCCACACGGATCTCACGACAGCTCAATCCGGCCTGCTCACCAACCTCAGCGGTCAGCTCATCTACCATGATCGGGTGGCCTCTATACCGTACGTTGCCGACTACCAAGGCAATTCTGGCGCCGACGCGACATACTCGCCTTATCTCGCGCAAGCACAGATACATATCCAGGAAATACCCGCGCAGCATCCGTTGGATCCGAGCGTCGCCAAACAGGTGCAAGTCCCTTTCCAGACGCCGTGGAGAGTCGTACTCCGGTGCATTACCACGACTTGGACGGGCTTCCGGATGAGAATGGAAACTACGATGGCGAAGTTGTCGCGTTTCCTCCGAGCTCAGGAACGCGAACATCAGCTCTACACCGAAGACCCGAGTGTAGTCGTGTCGGTTAGGATACGGTGGCGAGGTGATGACTGCCGAGTAGGTGGCCTCCGCATCCGGCAGGTCGCGGGCATCGGCGAGGGCTGCGCTCCAAGTGCCCGTCACTGGTCGCCGGTAATGCTCGACTTCAGCCAGCATCATCCTTACCCGTTCGGCAAACGCATGGACGACCTGCTCGGCAGGAAGACCGGCCACCCTCCATCGCAGCCACCCTCCATTTGCAGCAGTCGCACTGAATTGAGGGAGTATGGCAAGCAACGCCAGCCGAAAGAAGTCGCGTTCGGGCGAAGCACCGTCAAGTTCCATGATGCAATTGTGGAGAGACTGAAACGCCTCCAGTCGTCCGTCGGGAAGCGCCCGACGAACCAAATCAGCAACATCTACGGAGACCCTATCGTCGAATAGGCCTTGAGATGCCAAGAGAGAGCGCCAGCACGTGGCGAGGCGCTCCTCGGAATATCTCGATGTCTTGGTGTTAGCAATCAGAACCGCAAGTGGCGATATGTCATAGCCAAACGCTGACACGTTACGCTCCCTGGCACTGACCAATGTCGTCCCTGCGCCAACGAACGGGTCGAGAATCCGATCGTGGTTACTCAGACCCCATTCATCGACGAGAGCGTGCACGAGATCGCCGGTGAAACTATGCGGGAACAGGTACCATCGGTGGACCGGTTGTGCGCGGGCTGTCTGAGGTGTTACCCAACGCCTCGCTGCCGGGTATTCGACGACATGATATGCCACGCTGAAGTCGAGATCAGCTCCTAACGAGCTTCTTTGGTGCATCCGGCAGGATCACACTACCGGGTTCCTGGAGTAGGGCATCTGCTGCGATTTGGATCACCTGGGTACGGATATTGCCGAACGGAGCCCTTTTGGTGTTTCGAATGTCATTCGTGACCGTACGCAGATAGCCATCGCTGGTAATCAAGTAGTCGGCCTGAGCTAGCACCGCCTCGGCGTAGATGACGACATCCACCGGTTCGAGATAGCGCAACCGGGCGATCCTCGCTGCGAGTCCCAGTACATCAGATTCCCTATTTCTGTCCGTCGCAGTGATCGTAATATTCAACGCGTCCAGTAGCGACGGGAGTTCATCAAGGGCAGCGCCTACCTGACTCAGATCCTGTTCGCTCACTCGGTCGGCGATTTCGGATTCCGGCATCCTGGTCAGCATGCGGTGCGGGACCTCGTCGCGAGCAGCGCTCTCAATTGCTTTGCCACGAATCATGCCGGCAATTAATTCGATCTCTGAGATCCGGGAGTATTTGACGTCCACACCTCTGTGTTCGAGGAACTGGAGGACCTTGATTCCAATCTTAAGATGCTGTCGAAGGCCTCTGGACAACGTGCGGATGCTCGGATTAAGGTCGTCCCAGCTACTTGTCGATGCCGGACCGAACGGGTGCAGGACACGCTCTTGTGCGTAGCTCAAACAGAGTCGCACGTAGTGAATTGTGTTCGTGTCCAGAAATGCCACTTTCTTGTAGTGGTAAGAAGCATGACTCACGATGCAGAATTCCCTACGCTCGGAGAATCGGTAGGATACAGTTTCGTCTCTACGGCCTGAAGATATTCAGCGGTGAACGGAACCGCGGTATTCGCAGTCGAGTCGGCGATCGCGAACGAGCAGGTCTTGACCAACCTGCGCGGGTTCGAATAAGTAGTCGGTCGGAGAAAGTCAACGCGCTCTGGGAACGGGAACAGCTGACTCTTGCCGTGCTCCCGCTCCCCCGCTCGAGCTGAGCGTATCCTGTTCCTCATGAGGTCCAACGCAGCCTTTCCAGTCAGCGGCCGCAGTTCCAGACCTGCCTGAAGTCGCTCGAAAAGCGCCGGCTCAAGCTCCCGACTGGTGTCATGAGCCTCCGGTGTCATCGACAAAAAAAGCCAGAAAGCTGGTTCGCCTCCTGCAGCGATATTCAGCAACCGCTTAACCGTTGCGAGGTAATCATGTGCCGCGCGTCTGCCGAGCCTTTTCTGTAGTCCAATTTCCTCGAACTCATCGATCAAGAAGGCTATACCAGTCGCTTTCAATCCGGACGATATCGTCTTCAGTATCGCACGGAAGTAGCGTGCTTCCTCGCGCTCGGCAACGATGCTGGCGGCGTTAGCCGGTACAAAATCACGGTATTCGAAGTACGGTTTGCTCACCGTCTCGGTAACGAGGCGAGCAAGACAATATGCTATCTCATCGTCAGATGTTACTTCCGTCCGCGCGATCGCTTGCTGTAGCTGGGCGGTTATGTCCGCGCGTTGCTTGCGCTGGGGAGACGCCCGAACATATGCCTCGAAGCCGCGCTCGAAAAGATCAAGCTGATGATCTCCAACATGTGGACTGGCGAGTTCCCACACGAACTTAGCAAAGTCCTTCCGACCTATCTGACGCAGCAACTCGTTCGCAAGATCATAGAACTGTACGCCTGGGTTATCAAAATAGAACGGCACGATGCGATTCTTCGGAAGCTCTTGCTGCTGCAGCCAATGCAGCAGGCAGGTCTTTCCAGTCCCATACTCTCCTACTATCGTCGCACCCTTGGCCCCACGCGCCGACTGGTACCCGCCGAGCAACGTGTGGACCTCATCTGCAATGCCGAACGGAGGAGCCAGGTCGCTGCCGTGCGGTGCGCCGGACGCAACCGGCTCGAACGGGTTAAACGTGAGCCGGAGCTGCGGCGGTATCGTAGACATGTGGATGTTTCACCTGTTCCGGATCAAGCGGAATGTCGCGGTGGATTCGTACATGGGACACATAGGCGTCGGTATCAGTTCTCCGAAAGTATCGTCGGAGTTCAAGCTGCTCTCTTCCCGGAGATCGGGCGGCGAGCGTGGCAAGAGCGAATGTGGTCGGAATAAGCGTAACGTGGCTATGCCATTCGTTCGAAAGCCACCTGAGAGCCTCGAAGAGGGTCCCAATCGGGTGGCGTCTACGCACGCAGCATCTCTCGATCAGTTCCACCACGGAGAATAGGGTCCACTCGTCAGCTTGGTGACGGAGGGAGAGTATCAGATGGACCATTGAGCGTACCGACCTAACCCTAGTGATCGGAAACATAATGGTGGTTCCGTCGACCCGAGAGTACTCGTCGACGAGCGCGAGCTCATCTCGCGCCCAGTACCGCAACCCGTAGAGTACAGCCTTGATGGCCACTTCCGATTCACAAAGAAGAGTGCGACCCGTTACATCATTCCTCAGAAGCACAGAGGCAGTGCCGCCATAATCCTGCCTAACCCAGATTACCGGGAGTCCAGAGTAGCGAAAATCGCGCACCGATAAGCACTCGCTATCTCCACGAGGTAGAAACAGATCAAAGAACAGCTCCCGGCACCCCGGGCTATTCAGCACCAGATCTGCAAACTGATCTTGAGCGGTCTCGTGAAGTCCTCCATCTTCCAGAATGTGCTGGCCCAGTAGTCTCTGCACTGCTGGATGGCTGCGGTTAGGTTGTATTGTGGATCCATGTCGCTGCAGTGCCTGAAGCTTGAGCAACGTGTTACGATGGTGATAGAGTGTCGTTCTTGCCGGAGGCATGCTTCGTCGGGCAGCGGGTAACGTTTCCAGTAGCTTCGAGTCGATCTCTCTCGACGTCAGGCCATGCGGTGAGGCAGCTGCTATGTGCAGTATGCGCAGCATCGTGGCGAACGAGGTTGAGCGCATCCAAGGGTTGTCTGAGGGCTGTGGTGTCGTCATGCTGCACACTTGGCCGGCGATCCGGATCGTCTGTACCATTTCACGCCGCCACAATTTGAGTCAACCATGTCAACGATCGAGGCCATCGAGTGACACTGGTGCTGTTGGCAGGTTAGGACCAAGTCCCACGGAGTTGAGTCTCTTGTCTTGCTGCATAGTCGCGATCGCATGCCGACGAGCCCGCTCTTTAACTGTTTCGACATCAGTTACGGGAACCCACTCCTCGTTTTCGATCCACTTGATGAGATCACGCTCTTCGTCGTCGAGGTACGTGATCGTTCCTCGCGCGTTATCGTTCATCGGCTCCACATCCTCGAAGGTATTCGAGTATATTGCCACCCACCGTCAAGGCAAAGTGGCGCGGCGTCTGATGTGCGCGGTGGTCGCCCCGCCGTTGGCAGCCTCGCAACCGGGAACGATCTCGGAACTTGGCGCGTTGCAGGACACCGAACTTGACACCATCTATTGTACTTTAATTGGCTCTGCAATATAGAGTTACCTATCTTTCGACGAGCAGATCGACGCCTTACTTGACCGCCTGTCTGCCACATGCACGGGTACCCTGGGCACGGGGGCGTCAGCATGGGGCCTCGGCGCGGGCGAGGAGGTCGGTGAAGGAGTAGTTGATGCTGGTGACGCCGAAGTCCGGCTCGCGGCGGAACGGTGCGCGGACGTAGTGGACGCGGTGGGTGTCGCCGTCCAGGAACTCGACGATGGCGAGGCGGTAGTCGTCGGGCTGGTTGAGCGAGTAGAGAACCTCGTTGCGGGTCACGGTGATGGTGGCGGCGCCGTGGATGCGGCCCTTGACCTCGATGAAGCGCAGCTTGCCGGTGCCGGGGACGCGGCTCTCGAGGTCGTAGCCGAGGCGCTCGAATTCGCGGTCGGTGGGTTCGAAGCCGAGGGCACGCTCGGTGTCCATGACGATGGCGCGCGCCCGAGCGGCGGCCTCCTGGGTGTCTGCCGTGGTGCGGGACGAAGGCTCAGTCTTCCGGCCGCCCATGGCCGCGATCAAACCCGCCGGCATCACCAGCACCCCGCCCAGCACGACCGGCGGCAGCGGGGCGAGTTGGGCCTCCAGCTTCAGTGCCCGCAGCCGCTGCTGGAGCCGTGCCTGCAGCTCGTCGGCGCGGCGGCGCGCCTCGCCGGAGACCAGCCGGGCGCCGGTGCGACCCGCCTGCTCCTGGAGCTGGAGCTGCGCGGCACGATGATCCCAATACGCGATCTCCTTGGTGAGCCGCTCCTTTACCGCGGCCTCGGTCTTGGCGATGAGTCCCAGCTTGGCGTTGCGGACTTCGTCGAGGTGTTCGGGGACGACGTCGGTCACGGCGTGTTCAAGGGCGCGCTGCTCCAGGTCGCCGGTGATCCAGGCACACTCGGGCCGCTCCATGACTGCCGCAACCGCCGGTTCCTCGGGAGTCAGCGGCCGATAGTCGAGGTAGGGCGCATAGTGCAGGTGGCACGGCGCGCCGGACTCCGCCAGCTCGACATAGAGCAGGCGTTTCGATACCACGCGCCGCTCGCCGGTGCGCGTCCGGCTCGCGTCCTGGATGGCGTGTTCGAGGTAGAACAACACGCGCGGGGCAGACCTCGTGTCACCCTCGTCGACCAGCACGGTGCCCCGTTTCAGCAGATCGCGCTGGCGTTCCAGCGTCAGGTCGAGCACCGCGTCGAGCAGCGGGTGGCCCGGGCACACGAACGCTGCCTGCGGCTTGCCGGGCAGGGACACCAGAGCCTTGTCGAAGGCGATGCGCTCATAGCGGGCCGACACCGGCTCGCCGACACCGATCAGCCGGTCGCGATTGCGCACCGCGCCGGGCACGTGGGTGATCTCGTAGCGGCGCGGCTCGCGCCGGCCAATCGAGCCGCCCAGGCGCGCAAACGCCGCACGGAAGAACGACTCGACGTAGTGAGGTTGCAGCCGCCGGGCCGCGGCGCGCTCCAGCTCCTCCCGCACCCGCTGCACGCGGGTGGCGTCCATGGCGTCCGGTGCCAGGGCTTGGTCCTCCAGCAGGTCCCGTAGCGCGGCGCGGTCGAGGGCGTGCTCCAGGGCAGTGGTGAGCCGCGCGCGGACCGACGGCTGCTCGCCATAACGGATCGCCTCCAGCAGCAGGTCGCGCAGCGGCCGGCCGCCGAACTGCAGCTTGCCGAGTACGTCGAACACCTGGCCGCCGAGGGTCTGGCGCGCCTGCTCCAGCTTGTCCAGCAGCCGCCGGTAGACATCGCCTTCGCGGGTCTCATCCGCCACCAGGTTCCACAGGTGACACACCTCGGTTTGACCGATGCGGTGGATGCGGCCGAAACGCTGTTCGAGCCGGTTCGGGTTCCACGGCAGGTCGTAGTTCACCATCAGATGGGCGCGCTGCAGGTTGATCCCCTCGCCCGCCGCGTCGGTAGCCAGCAGGATCTGCACGTCGCGGTTGTGCAGGAACGCCTCCTGCGCTTTCATCCGCTCCTCGCGGCCCATGCCGCCGTGGATCACCACCACCGCTTGGTCACGTCCCTGTACCGTGGCGATACGGCCGCGCAGATAGTCGAGGGTGTCGCGGTGTTCGGTGAAGATCACCAGCTTGCGGCCGTGCCCGGGTGCCGCCGCCTGCCCCGTGGCGCGACGCGAGAAAATCTCGCCCAGGAGCCCCGCGAGCTCGCGCCACTTGGCATCGTTGCCGCTGCGCCGCACGCCGAGCGCCACCTGCTCGACGTGGCGCAGGGTCCGGATCTCGGCTCTCAGCTCGGCACTGGAGCGCGCCGCAGTCGCCTGGTCGAGGATCTGCTGGGCCGTCTCCTCCCACTCGCCGGCGGGCGCGTCTTCCAGATCGTCGATGTCATCCGGGTCCAACTCGACGCCGGGCGGCAGCGCGACACGAGCCGCCGCCTGATCACCACGACGCAACAGTTCCAGCTCGCGCAGGCGACTCTCCAGCCGCTGCCGCCGCCGCCGTAGCGACTGGTAAATCGCCTCCGGTGACGAGGCGAGGCGGCGCTGCAGCAGCGTCAGGGCGAATCCCACCGTACCCGCCCGCTTGTTGTTGTCCAGCGCCTCAGCGCGGTTGAACTCCTCGCGCACGTAGCTGGTGACCGCCCGATACAGGTGCGCCTCTACGGTGGAGAGTTGATAGGGGATGGTGTGGGCCACGCGCTCGGGGAACAGCGGCGTGCCGTCGAACTTGAGCAGGCGCTCCTTCACCATGCGCCGCATCAGGTCGGAGACATCCACCACGTGGACGCCGTCGCGGAACCGTCCCTCGAAGCGGTCGCCGTCCAGCAGCGCCATGAACAGTTGGAAGTCCTCCTCCTTGCCGTTGTGCGGGGTGGCGGTGAGCAGCAGGAAGTGGCGCGTCAGGCGTCCGAGCAGTTGGCCCAGGCGGTAGCGCTTGGTGTACTTGACCTCACCGCCGGTGAAGGTGGCCGCCATCTTGTGCGCCTCGTCGCAGACGATCAGGTCCCAGCGACAGTCGGGCGCCTGGAGCTTGTCCTGCAGCTCGGCGTCGCGCGCGAGCTTGTCCAGGCGGGCGATCACCAGGTCGGCTTCCAGGAACCAGTTGCCGGTGCGGGCGGCGGCCAGCTTGTCGTTGGTGAAGATCTCGAAGTTCAGATGGAAACGGCGGTACAGCTCATCCTGCCACTGCTCCGCCAGGCTGCCGGGGCACACCACCAGGCAGCGCTGCAGGTCGCCGCGCGCAATCAGCTCCTTCATGAGCAGGCCGGCCATGATCGTCTTACCGGCGCCGGGATCGTCGGCCAGCAGAAAGCGCAGCGGCTGGCGCGGCAGCATCGCCTCGTAGACCGCGGTGATCTGGTGGGGAAGCGGCTCCACCAGCGACGTGTGCACCGCCAACGCCGGATCGAACAGGTGCGCGAGGCGAATCCGCAGCGCCTCGGACACCAGCCGAAACAGCTCCCCGTCCCCATCGAAGCTCCACGGGCGCCCCTGCTCGGCGATCTCCAGCCGGGCTTCGTCATCGCGGTAGAGGATCTCGCTGCCCAGCTCGCCACCCGCCGTGCGGTAGGTCAGCTCCAGCGCCTGCGACCCGAACCAGCGCACGCTGACGACGCTCACCGCGGCATCGGCCAGGATGCCGCGCACGGTGGCGGTGGCCTGCAGGTCTTCCAGCTTCACTCGGTGATGATAGCAGACCGACGCTGAGTGCGGACGCCGCGTGGCGGCGTCGCTGATTCGCGGGTGACGGGGCGTCAGTCTGCCGGGCAACGCGGCGGTGGTAGTGGTAGGCTGGGATAGGCTTCTAGTGTCAGAGCCTTGGCGCCGCGGTCACGACCCGGCAGCGATCCACGCTCGCGTGTTCGAAACGCGCGATGCCTTCAAGGCGTGTTGCCCGCCAGGTGAGATTTCCGAGATGTGGACAAATCCGCCAGTGGGGGTAGGATAGGTTCGTCCGGGAAGCGTTCCGGAGATCACGAAAAAAGATAGGGGCCACCGCCAGTACTTACTCCGGGTACAACGGTGACCCCCACCTAAAAGCTGGATCATCCTGAACTAGACGGCTTCGACTTTCAAGCCTACCGCCAATCCCTGATCAGAGAAGGCGGCAAGCGTCCCTGCGTGCTGTGCGGGGAGAGCCATGCGGTGGTGATTCATTGCTACTGCAAACGCCTGGTGCGGTGCACCGACGGCAGTAATCACCAACACCTGATCGTGGTGATCATCTGTGAGCGGGCGCGGGAAGCGGGCGCCCAGTACACCAAACGCATGCTGCCGTGGTTTGTGATTCCCGAGTGCAACATCAGGCTCGACCTGGTGCTCGAGCTGCGGAAGAAGCACCCCACGGCCGGCAGCGCGCGTGCCCACGGCTACGCGGTGATCGGCAGCGCCTGTGAGCGCACCATAGCGCGTCATCTGCTGTGGGTGGACGACACCATCGCAGCGATGCTGCTGGAGGTGAACGAGTGGGTGGCCGAGCTGGCGCCGTTCACCGCCTTGCCACCGGTGCGCGTGGGCGAAGATGCGCTGGCGCAGTTGCGGCGCTCAGTGGCCGCGCTGGAGAAGGCCAGACAGGCCGCGCTCGGTATCACCGTAGCGTTCACCGTTATCGGCTGCGTTCACCTCGCCTACGTCGCGGAGCGCGCCCGGAGCCCCCCGCCGATTCCATTGAGTCTAGTATTTCGAGGCGGCTGTTGGTTTGATACCACTTAAGCATCCACCCACAGGAGGCATCAAAGTGGATCAACTACTGGTTTCCCCCGACCGTTTGGCGCAGCTGGAAGAGCTGCTGCTGCTCTTTCATCGGATCTTGACCGAACCGACGCCACCGCCACGCCGCCGCGACTGGTTGCTGGAGCATTGCCGGCGCAGGAGCGCCGATGAGCGCGATCTGTGGCGTGCCCTGGCTGGCTACCGCAGCAGCGATGCGACGGCGTTGCTGCACGCCGACCACACTCGGGGGTCGATCTTCAGCCGCCAGGCGGCGCTGGTGCGGGAGAACATTCTGAGCCAGCTCATCGATGCTCCCCAGTGCGTGCTGGGCGGGTTCGATGAACTCTCCCAGCTGCTGCAGCTGATCGGCGACCGGTTGCAGTTTCTCTGTGACTGGGTGCTGGAGTTGTTCCTCACTCCCGAGCCGTGGCAGCCGCTCGATTCACACCACCTGGAGGTAGCCGGCGAGGTGCTGCTGCAGAAGCTCGCCGAGGAGGTCGAGCGCCTGCGTGAGCTGTACGCTGAGCAGCCGCGCCTGTCCCTCGACGAGCTCACCAGCGAGTACCGCGATTGGCTGTGCCGGCGGGCCGTCGTCGGCGAGCGCGAGGACCTCGAATGAGCCTCGGCGACTTCCCTTGGGAGCAGATCCCGGACGCGGCCATGGAGGCATTTGACGAACGCCTGCGCTTGGTCGAGATGCTGCTCGACCCGCACATCGGGAACGCCGACAAACGCGCGGAACGCCGGCGCTACTGCGAGCAGCATCGGGTTGGGGAGCGCACCATCAGAGGCTACCTCCACCGCTATCGCAAGAAGGGCCCCCGGGGGCTGCTGTTCTACCGGCCGCGGCCCACCTCGCCGCGCGTCCACGATCCTGGGCTGCGCGCCAAGCTCCTCGCGCTGGTCAACGAGCTGCCCACCAGGAGCGTCCCCCAACTGCGCAAGCTGCTCGCCACCGACGATCAGTTGGGCAGCAAGATCAAACGCATCTCAGATCGCACCATCTACCGCTTCCTGGCCGAGCAGGGCCTCACCCAGGCGGTCCGCTACCGCATGCTCGCTGAAGACTCGCGCAGTTATTGCAAGGGCAAGGTCGAGGCCGCCAACAAGATCATCAAGAACCAGTTCCAACGCGAGGCCCAAGTCGCCGGGATGCGTACCCTCGATGAACTGAACTCCGCCTTCTGGGCCTGGATGGATCTCGAATACAACGTTCGCGTCCACTCAGCCACCGGCCAGAGTCCCGATGCTCGTTTCCGCGACGGGCTGCCCGCCGACCACCGCCGGATCACCGATCTGGAGACCTTCAACGCCCTGTTCCTGTGGCGCGAACGGCGCACCGTCACCAAGTATGGCAGGATCAAGCTGCACGGCAACCAATACCCCGTCACCAGCGTCCCCCATGGCAGCGTCGTCGAGGTCCGCTTCGACCCCTACGACCTCGCCCAGCTTGCCATCTACGACCCCGGCGGCGGCCTGCTGGAGACCACCAGCGCCTCCAAACAGGTCACCACACAGGTGCCGGCGGTCCCCGAGGAGTCCCGCGCCAAGCCGCCTGAGGTGTCGGCCGCCGCCCGGGACTACTTCACCCGCCTGCGCGAGCAGCACCACGCCCGGCTTCGCGACCGTAACCAGACTTCGTTCAGCCAGTTCCGCACTACCCCCAAGGAGCACCACGATGCAGATGCATGATCACGTCCTCGGCAAGCACCGTTCCAGCCCGCCGACACGTTCCCCTCCACCGCCCATCAGGAGGCGCTCTCCCGCCTCTCCTTCGGCGTCGCCGACGAGGATCTCCTGCTCCTCACCGGCCCCATCGGTTGCGGCAAGTCGGTCGCCCTCGCCGCCTTCGTCAGCGAACTCGACGGCAACCGCTACCGCCCCCTCTACGTCCGCGGCGCCGGCCTCTCGGAAGCCCAGCTCTACAAGGCAATCCTCGATGAGTTGAAGATCGATCCGCCGTTCTTCGCCGGCCAGGCCAAGCAGCTGTTCTTCAAGACCATCCCCGAGCTGACCAAGAAACCACTAGTCATCCTCGACGATGCTCAGGACCTTGCGGCCACCGCCCTGACGGCCATCAAGAACATGGTCAACTTCGCCTTCGACACCAAAAACTCCATCACCTTCGTCCTCGCCGGCCAACCCGAGCTGCGCGAGTTGCTCAGATATGTTTCCTTCGCTTCCTTGCGCCAGCGCATCCGTATCTCCTATCACATGCCGGCCATGGCTCTCTGGAGGAGACCTGTCGCTACATCGACCACCACACCGTCCGCTGTGGCCGCCCTGCCTCGATCTTCGCCGATGATGCCAAAGCTGACATTCACCGCCACGCCGGTGGTGTGCCGCGCTTGGTCAACGCCGTCTGCTATCGCTCCATCCTGCACGCCGTCGCCAACGACATCAGCATCATCGACTCCACCAACATCGTTGCCGATGAACTCCACGACTAAACCGCGACAGCCGGCACCGCTGGCGTTCGCCGCTGGCGGACACCAGCATCACAGGCTGGCACGCGCTGGCAACCCTGCTTGGCACGGTTTGGAAACGGCGGCTGGCTGGAAACAGCAAGGTCCGGTACTCCCTGCAGGATTGCTACGTGTGTGCTTTCGCCTTGTTTTTCCTCCAAGACCCTTCCGTGCTGGAGTTCCAACGCCGCTTCCAGGACCAACTCCGCACCAACAAGCTCAACGCTACGTTTGGGGTCGCTCAGATCCCTGCCGACTCCCAGTTCCGCGATCTGCTCGACAGCCATGACTATGAACCGCTGCTCGACTGCTTCGGCGACTGGATAGGGCGCATGCAGGACGCCAAATGGCTGCAGCACTATCAGTTCCTCGACGGTCGCTATCTCATCACCATGGACGGCTCCCAGTACTTCAGCTCGTACAAGGTGAACTGTGAGTGCTGTCTGACCGCCACCAAGAACGGCACCGTACGCTACCACCACGACATCCTGCAGACCGCCATCGTCCACCCCGACATCGTGCGTAGCGGCAGGTGCTGCCGTTGGCTCCCGGGTTCATTCACAACGCCGATGACTCTGGCGCCAAGAATGCCAAACGCCGCAAGCAGGACTGTGAAATAAAAGCCGGCTACCGTGCCTTGCAGCGCATCCGTAACGACCATCCCCGGCTGGCTGCGGTGATCGTCGCCGATAGTCCGTACTCCAAGCAACCGTTCATCGAACAGGTACGCGCCGCCCGCTTCTCGTTTCTGCTGGTGGCCAAGCCGGAGGATCACACCAGCCTGTACCAGGATATCGAAGGGCTGCGCCGCGGTCGGCTGCTGGACCACTGCGGCACCATCGACGCGACCGGGGACCGGCATGAATACGAGTGGGTTACCGGGGTGCCGCTGAACGGCAAGCCCCGCAGTCCCAAGATCAACTTCGTGCACTACCGCATCGTACGGGCCGGCACGACCACCTGTCACAACGCCTGGGTGACCGACTTGGTGCCCACCGCTGGCAGCGTAGCGCGGATCGTGCGTGCGGGACGAGCACGCTGGAAGATCGAGAACGAGGGGTTCGATACGCTGAAGAACCAGGGCTACCACCTGGAGCACAACTTCGGCCACGGTGACAAGTACTTGTCGGAGGCGTTCTTCGTGCTCAATCTGCTGGCCTATTTCATGCACCGGATATTCGAGCTGGTGGACGGTCTGTATCAGCAGGTGCGGGCTGGGTTCGGGTCGCGCCGGGAGTTCTGGGGCGCGGTCCGCGCCACGTTTCGGCTATTCCTGTTCCCGTCGTGGGACCAGGTGCTGGTGCGGATGAACTCGCCGCCGCAGCCGCTGTCCGGGTAGCGCTGAACGTTATCATCCCTGATTAGTGCCTGCGTCGGACCGGGTACCGCGCATACCGCGTCCGGGTAACCGCGCCGGGAGACCTGGCCGGGGGGCTGGTGTGCTCCCTGCGCCGCCAGCAGGCGCTTGGTGCACGGCTCCACCCTGGGCTCCGGTGTGGGTCAGCCGGCGCGCCCTGCCAGCTGAGCACACGACGCTGCCTGTGCCGGGTCGCCCACCGCCACCTCCGACCCCTCGCAGGGCAATCGACTGAACTATTCTTGGGGATGAAGGGACGCGGGCAGTGTTCGGTATTTTATGACAGAGTAAGCAGATAGCTCTACGGAAGGGGGCGCGAGGGAAGCAGATGCCGAACGGGTCCCATCCACGTCACCGAATTTAGGTTGACAACCGCCGGAATAAGCCTTACAACCCTCATTGTGCTGTTAGTCTCGGTGAGTGGCTGGCCGCGGAGCGGAGCGAGGCATGAGGCGATCGTGTGGGAGAGTTCCCACCGGCTGGCGGGGGCACCTGAATGCCCGCTTGACTGTTTGCCGCGCGTGCGGCAGACTGCGTTCTCACGGGCACCGCGATGCGTGACGACACGTCCCAGCGCTCCCACCGGTTAGCGGTAACGTAGCCGGTGCATCCTACCACCACCACTACCCGTTCACCGAGAACTGCTGCCGATGACGTCCGAGTCGTTGACAGGATGGCCGCGTCCATAGCAAGCTTGCCTCGTCTGGGGTTCGACGGATCGATGATGAAGCGCCGTGATGACAGTCAGCGCAGTGACCGGCTGGCGGTCAGGGTCGGTCACCTCCGAGTCGTTGACAGGCTGGTCGCGTCCATAGCATGCTTGCCTCGCTTGGGGTTCGACCGATCGATGATGACGCGCCATGACGACAGTCAGCGCAGTGACCGGTTGGCGGTCACGGTCGGTGACGTCCGAGTCGTTGACAGGGTGGCCGCGTCCAGAGCAAGCTTGCTTCGCTTGGGGTCCGATGGAACGGTGATGAAACGCCATGATGACAGTCAGCGCAGTGGCCGGTTGGCGGTCACGTTTGGTGAGCTCCGAGTCGTTGACAGTGCGCCGCGCCCACGCTATCATGCCTGGCTTGGGGTCGACGGATGCCGATGAAGCGCCATGATGACAGTCAGCGCAGTGACCGGTTGGCGCTCACGTTTGGTGAGTTCCGAGTGGTTGACCGGGTGGTCGCGTCCATAGCAAGCTTGCCTCGCCTGGGGTCGGACGGATCGGAGATGAAGCGCCATGACGACAGTCAGCGCAGTGGCCGGTGGCCGGTCATGTTCGGTGACCTCCGAGTGGTTGAAAGGGTGGTCGCGCCCACGCTATCATGCCTGGCCTGGGGCGACGGATGCCGATGAAGCGCCATGATGACAGTCAGCGCAGTGACGGGTTGCCGGTGACCTTCGCTCACCCCGGTGACCCCCACGAGTCGTTGACGGCGCGCCGCGCCTATGCTAGCGTGCCTCACTTGGGGTTCGACGGATGGTCATGAAGCGTCACGATGACAGGCAGCGCAGTGACCGGTTCGCTGTGACGCGACCGGTGCATCATACCCCCCCACTTTTTCAAACCGAGAAACAACTAACCGCTCGGGCTGATCGCCCCGTACGCGACCCCGCGCACACCGTCGCCTTCACCACCGCCGTAGCTATCGGTGGCGCCCGCTCGGTCCATCGCCGAACCGGCATGCTGGCCGCCCGCGTCCTTCCAGGCGACCGCAACCGTCCCGGATCCCCGCCCGCGACTAACTGCGCGCAAAACCCACCGCCTGCGTTGGCGGCCATTCAGACTCACTGCTGCTCAGACCACCGCCACGCGTGGCGTTGTAACGCAGATCCCGACGTAAATCTAGAGAAGAAGGAGGTTCGAATGATACTCAAAGAACCGCACGCGCGCGCGGCGTGAGCCGGGGTGAACCCGTTGAGTCACACGCCGCGCGCTTTTAGTGAATTTGACTCAGACTGGTCGCCCGCGTTGGCGGGCGCGCCCGCGTTGCGGGCGTCAGAGTAGCCAGGGAGCGGCAATCCGCTACGCAATACTCTCAAGATAACATTCAAGGAAGAAACGATGAGGATATTTTTTGCAAGGACCTTCGCGATTGCGTTGGTCCTAGTTCTGACCGCGACCGGCCTCTGGGCCACTGGCGCAGACGAGGAGGAGCCGGCAGCGGCGGCGGATCGGGAGATGGTACGCGATCCCACCACCGGTGAGATGATTCTCGCGCCGCGCTACGGCGGGTCGATCAGCTACGCTTCGCGCCAGGACCCGGGACACTCGGATGTCTGGTTCGGTGGCTACGCGCTACGCTCCACGCTCGGCGTGAACGAGAAGCTCGCCCTCGGTGACTGGGGGCTGGATCGTGACGTCTGGGACTTCCGGAGCGATAGGATGCCGGTGTCAGCCATGCGGCCCTGGCTCGCGGAGAGCTGGGAGATTCCGGATGAGCTGACCGTGGTGTTCAAGATTCGCGACAACGTCTTCTGGCACGACAAGCCGCCGGTGAACGGGCGCAAACTGACTGCCAAGGACATCGAGTACAACTTTCACCGGCTTCTGGGCCTGGGAAGTGGTTTCACCGAGGTCTCGCCGGAGCTCGCCGGAGCTCTCTCCGGGCAGTTCGCGTCGGTGACCGCCACCGACGACCGCACCGTGGTGTTCAAGTTCACCCGCCCACTGCTCGAGCCGCTGCGCGACATCATCTTCACCGTAGAAAACGGGCAGATCTACGCGCCGGAGGTGATCGAACAGCACGGTGACGTGCAGGACTATCGCGTCAACGTCGGCACCGGACCATTCCAGCTGGTCGACTGGGTAGAGGGCAGCCTCTTGACCTGGGAACGGGTCGACAACTACTGGGACTTCGACGAGAAGTTCCCGGAGAACCGGCTGCCCTACATCGACAGCGTCCAGGGCGTAGTGATAAGGGAGCCGGCTGCCCGCCTCGCGGCCGTCCGTGCCCGCAAGATCGACTTTCTCGACGGGGCCGGCACCGCGTTTATCACCTCGACCGACGAGATCGTGAGCCTGCAGGCCAGCAATCCCGAGCTGGCGTACCACAAGCGGCAGTTCCGCTCCGAAACGAGCGTCGGCCTCGCGGTCACCATGGAGCCGTTCAACGACATCCGGGTGCGCCACGCGATGCAGATGGCCCTCGACCTCGAGACCATGAACAACGACTACTTCAACGGGCACGCGGATTGGAAGCCGGAGGGCATGATCGGCGTAACCTCGGGACCGTATCACACGCCGTTCGAGGAGTGGCCGCCCGAGCTGCAGGGCTACTACAGCTATGACCCGGAGGGCGCCGAGCGGCTGCTGGACGAGGCGGGCTATCCACGCGGCGCCGACGGCATCCGCTTCACGGTCCCCTACGACTCGAACCAGAGCCGCGATCTCGGCTTCGAGGAGCTGCAGGCGGCGTACTGGCGCGACATCGGCGTCGCGGTGGAGATCAACACTTTTACGGACGGCGCAGCCTTCGGGGCGCACGCACGCAGTGGCGCGGCGGAGGGGCTGACCGCCCGCGAAGTCGGGCACACCACAATGAGTCCGGCAAGCTTGCTCCGCATCGTAAGCTATACCGACGCGACCTGGAACATCCCCGGGGGCAGCGATCCGAAGTTGGAAGCGCTGATCGACGCCGCTCTCTCGACGACGGACCTCGAGGAGTACACCCGGCTCTCAAAAGAGGCCGATATGTACCTGACCGAGCTGCACTGGTACCTGTGGTCGCCGCGCACTACCCATTGGGTGGTCCATCAGCCGTGGATCGTTGGCTTCAACGGCGAGCTGTCCCTCGGCTTCAATGATACTGGGGCGGTGATCTACGCTCGACTCTGGATCGACGAGCAGCTTCGCGACCAATACGTCAATTAGTCGGTAACGGTGGGGTGGCAGATCCGCTGCCACCCCATCAGCGGAGGAACTTAGTTGCGAGCCTACGTGATCAGGAGACTCCTGCTGATGGTGCCCACCCTGTTGATCCTCAGCGCGTTGGTGTTCCTCTCGGTCCGCTTCATTCCCGGAGACATCATCGACGCCATGCAGAGTCGGACGAACTCCCTCTCGTCCCTCGACCGCGAGCAGTTGGAGCGGATCCTCGGGATCGATCAGCCGATCCATATCCAGTACGTTCGCTGGCTCGGCGACATCCTCCTGCGCGGCACGCTGGGCGATTCCCTGCTCGGCAAGGACACCGTCGAAGCCAAGATCTGGAGGCGCGTGGGACCGACGTTCCAACTGGGTTTGATGGCGCTGAGCATCGCGATGGTCATTGCCCTGCCGGTCGGCATCTACTCGGCGATTCGTCAGGACACCGCCGGCGACTTCGCAGGCAGAACGGTGGCGGTGCTGGGGTTGGCCACACCCAACTTCTGGCTGGCCCTGATGGTGATCATCTACCCCGCGCTATGGTGGGACCGGTCACTGCCCATCATCATGGTGAGGTTCCTCGATAATCCGTGGGAGAGCCTGGGCGTCTTCATCATCCCCAGCATCATCCTCGGAACCGCCCTCTCGGCTGGAACGATGCGCATCACCCGCACGATGATGCTCGAGGTGCTGCGCCAGGACTACGTACGCACGGCGTGGGCCAAGGGGCTGCGCGAGCGGATGGTCGTTCTTCGCCACGCCGTCAAGAACGCGATGATCCCCGTGTTGTCCGCCATCGGCCTGGCGGTGCCGCTGCTGGTGGGCGGGTCGGTGATCATCGAGACAATGTTCAACCTGCCTGGCATGGGGCAGCTGATGCTGGTGGCGCTGGAGGATCGCGACTACCCAGTCGTCTCCGGAGTGAACCTGTTCTTTGGCACCGGGGTCCTGCTGATCAACCTGCTCATCGATCTGTTGTATGTCTATCTGGACCCGCGGGTGCGTTACCAGTAGTGCGGTCACAGGAATGAGTGACGCGAGTCCGAACGACACCGCGCCGGGAAATGCGCCGAGGAAAGGTCAGCCAGCGGCCGGGGCTGCGCGGGCCGCGCGACGGTTCCTGATTCGGCTGGTCAGAGAGAAGCCGCTCGGGGCGGTGAGCGCGGCGATAGTCGTGGTGCTCGTCTTCGTGAGCATCTTTGCCGATGTGCTGGCGCCCTACGACTTCTTCGAAATCAACGCGAAGAACCGGCTGCAAGGTACGTCAGTGGAGCACGTGCTGGGTACCGACCATCTGGGCCGCGACTTCCTTACTCGGATCATCTTCGGCGCCCGGCTGTCGCTGTTCGTCGGCCTCTCAGCGACCGCGCTCAACGTCGTGGTAGCCCTGCTGATTGGCGGTGTCTCAGGATTCATCGGTGGGAGACTCGACCTGGTCACGCAACGGTTCGTCGATGCCTGGATGGCCTTCCCCGGCCTGCTGCTGCTGCTGACGATCATGTCGATCGTGGGCCGCGGCGTGCCGCAGATCATCATCACCCTCGGCGTGTCTGGCGGCATCGTTGGCTCACGGGTGGTGCGCGGTGCGGTGATCGGTGTGCGCGAGAACGTGTACTTTCAGGCGGCCCAGACGGTGGGCAGTCCCACGGCCAGAACGATTCTGCGCCACGTGATTCCCAATATCGCGCCGGTGTTGGTGGTCATCTTCAGCATCAACATCGGTGGCGTCATCATCAGCGAGGCGTCGTTGAGCTTCCTCGGCTTTGGGTTGCCGATCGAGGTTCCGAGTTGGGGCGGGCTGTTAAGCAGAGAGGGACGGCGGTACATGGAACAGGCGCCGCACCTCGCGCTGTGGCCGGGGCTGGCACTCACCATTACGGTGTATTGCCTGAACAACTTCGGCGACGCCGTGCGCGACTTGCTGGATCCACGGCTCAGGGGTGGCTCGGGTCGCTACGACGCAGGCACCGGCCAGCAGCGGGCGGTATGACTCGCGGCCGCGGAGGAATGAGCTGCGTCCGGCGGCTCGGCGCAGTTGCCTTCATCGCCGCGCTCGCGCTGCGTTCGTCCGCGACCCCCGCCGAACCGATCGCCGCCGGTGACCCCCTCTTCCGCGACGTCACCCGCCGCTCTGGCATCGATTTCGAGAGCGGGTTCCTTGATGTCGAGGGGTTCGCCTTCGTCGGGCTGATGGCCAGGAGCAGCGCGGCAGCCGGCGACTACGACGGCGACGGCGACATCGACCTGTTCATCGTCCGCGGCGACATCGGCCCCAACCTGCTGTACCGCAACGACGGCCGGCTCCGTTTCACCGAGGTGGCGGCGGCGGCCGGCCTGGCCTACACCCGCGCGGCGGGCCTCAACTACCGGCACGCCGGAGCTACGTTCGCCGACCTGGACGGCGACGGCGACCTCGATCTGTTTCTCGGCGGTCTGCACGGCGATCCGTCGCTGCTGTTCCGCAACAACGGCGACGGCACCTTCGACGACGTAACCGCTCGCTCCGGCCTCGACACGATGAACGCCGAGCAGACCTTCTCGGCCGCCTTCGGCGACTACGACTTGGACGGCGACCTCGACATGGCCCTCGCGCACTGGGGCACCTGGCGCGGGGCCGGCGTCGCCTACGGCCCGGCCGTGCGCCGCGACCCCGACCGGCCGCCCGACACCGAGCACCTGTGGCGCAACGACAGCAGCGCGGAGCGGATTCGCTTCACCAGCGTCAGCGTCGCTGCCGGCATCTCCCCATCGATCCTGATGCTGCCGGACCCCGAGGAGCCCTTCGCCGAAGGCCACCAGTCCCGCGAGCGCGACTGGACCTTCACCCCGACGTTCGCCCGCATCGACGCCGACCGCTACCCGGACCTGCTGTTCGTGGCCGACTTCAATCGCTCGCAGGCGTTCCTCAACAACGGCGACGGCACGTTCCGCAACGTCACCGACACCGGGGTGATGATCGACGACCACGGCATGGGCTCGGCGGTGGCCGACTTCGACGGTGATGGCGACCTCGACTGGTTCGTCAGCAGCGTCTTCTACGGCGGGGAGGGCCAGACGCCGGATCCGTTTCGTGGCAACCGCCTCTACCGCAACGACGGCGGCACCTTCGTCGACGCCACCGACCAGGCCGGCGTGGTCGACGGCGGCTGGGGCTGGGCGGCGTGCGCCATCGACTTCGAGAACGACGGCGACCTCGACATCTATCACACCAACGGCTGGGTCGGCCTCGGCAGCACTATCGAGGCCGACTACACCGCCGACCGCTCGCGCGCCTTCGTCAACGCCGGCGATGGCACCTTCACCGATCGCGCCGGGCCCCTCGGTCTGGACGACGCCGAGCTCGGCCGTGCCGCGGTGTGCGCCGACTTCGACAACGACGGCGACGTCGACATCCTCCTCCTGCACGAAGGCGCGACACTCTGGGAAAACGAGTCGCGTGGCGCGAACTTCCTGCGGGTTCAGCTGCGTGGCCTGCCGCCCAACACCCAGGCGGTCGGCGCCCGCATCACCGTGCGCACCACCCACGCCGGTCAGACGCGCAGCGCCATGCGCGAGCTAACGCTCGGCAGCAACTACCTGTCGCAGAATCCCCTCGAGCAGGTGTTCGGCCTCGGCGCCGCGACCGCATGCGACGTCGAGATCGAGTGGCCCGACGGCAGGCGCACCCAGCTGTCAGACGTGGCCGCCGGGCAGACCCTGCAGGTCAGCCACCCGGCGCTCAGGTAGGTCAGCCGCTCTTTCTCTTTTTGGGGCCCAAACTGACGTGCGCCCGCTCCAGAGGGGGCCCGGGCGGCGGTTGGCCGGGACCAGACGGCTCCGTATCGAGGACCCGGAAAAGATAACCCACTACGGATAGGGCGGATGGACACGGATCTCCGTGACCGCCGCCGGCTGGCGCAGTTGCGCCGACCTTCGGACCTCACCCGTTACGTCCTTGGTTTCAATGGCTCGGACTCGCGGGCGCTATTGCCCAAGGTTGCGGCGCTTGCGAAGGCAAGCAGAGCACGACCGAAGGGCGCTCGACCTCGACGCCGGACTGTTACAGGCTTCTCACACGAACGGAGCTCTTTCTGGTCCTGAGGCAGCTTCGCCGGCGGTTCGTCGTTTTTTTGCGACGACCGTTGGCACCGAACTGTGCGACAAGACCCCGTGCGCGTGTGGAGCGAGGTACGGAAAGGTGATGCTCGAACAGCGAGACTATGCGCGGTCGTGGCGGTGCCCAGGTGAAGGCGCGACAACCGGGGCCTCATGAAGCCGTGTTCACCACTCGGCATCTCAGCTATCCTGAGATGCCATGAAAGATCTCCTGGATCACATAGTCATTGATCCGGCCCGGCGTTCGGGCAAGCCGTGCATTCGAGGGACCCGCATCACGGTCTACGACGTTCTCGAATACCTGGCGGGAGGAATGTCAACGGACGAGCTTCTGAGTGAGTTCCCCGAACTTACCCGCGATGACGTACTGGCAGTCCTTCAGTTCGCCGCAGCAAGGGAACGAAGGCTGGCCTCCAGTCACGGGTGAAACTTCTTCTCGACCAGAATCTTCCACGAAGCCTCCTTCAGACGTTGGGCGATAAGTTCCCGGGTTCCGAACACGTGATCAGTCTTGGATTGGACGACTCCCCCGACTCACGGATCTATGATTACGCGGGACAGAACGACCTGGTCGGGCGCTTTCCGGGCGCGCCTCCGCAGCGGCCGGCGGCATGCCCACCCGTGGGGCCAAGGGGGCAGCCCGAGAGGCCCCGGCCAAGGGGGACGTAGCTGCACTCGCGAGAGAGTGCCCCGTTAGGGGTTCGGCAAATGCAAATGACGCGTCACGATGACGCGCCAGCGCTGGCGCGCGCGCCCGTAGGCCACGTTTCCAGCGCCCCCCCTGAGATTCCGGCGTCAGCGCAGTGACCGGTTGCCGGTGACCTTCGCTCACCCCGGTGACGCCCACGAGTCGTTGACGCCGCGCCGCTCCTATGCTAGCTTGCCTCGCGTGGGGCTCGACGGATCGGTGATGAACTGCCATGATGACGTGCCAGGATGGCATGGGGCGCGTAAGCACAGTGGCCGGTTGGCGGTGACGCGACCGGTGCATCAATCCCCCCCCCCATAAGCGCTAACTTGTTTTTGCTGCCCGATTGGCGTATCGTGAATCCAGATACGCGACGGGGAGGGCAAGCGCGGTGGACGAGGATTGGGAACTGCTGGTGTCGTTCCTGCCGAGTGACTGGCGGGAGTTGGCGGAGGGTGCCGGGGCGCTGAAGGGGTTGCGCAAGTACAAATCGGTGGACAACCTGCTGCGCACGCTCTTGATCCATCTGGGCTGCGGGCACTCGTTGCGTGAGACCGTGGTGCGGGCGCGGCAGGCGAATCTCGCCGATCTGTCCGATGTAGCTCTGCTGAAGCGCCTGCGGAAATCAAAGGACTGGTTGTACGCCCTGTGCGTTCGGCTGTTTCAGGAACACGGCATCGCGGTGGCGACCGACGGCGGCTTTCAAATCAGGGCGTTTGACGCCACCACCGTGAAGGAACCGGGCAAGACCGGAGCGCTGTGGCGCATCCACTGGAGCGTATGCCTGCCGTCGCTGGCGTGCGACTTCTTCAGGCTCACGCCAACCGAGGGGCCGGGCACCGGCGAATCGTTGGTTCAGTTCCCGATCCGCGCCGGCGATCATGTAGTGGCCGATCGCGGTTACTCGACAGCCCGCGGTATCGGTTATGTGGCGGCCGCCGGCGGTCAGCTCATCGTACGCGTCAATACCGGTGCGCTGGGGCTGCGCACAACCCAGGGTGAGCGGTTCGACCTGCTCGCCGCGGTCAGTTCGCTGAAGCGTGCCGGCGCCACCAAGTCGTGGACAACGCAGGTGGTGATCAAGGATGACAGAGCACAACCGGCCAGAACCGTACCCGGTCGAGTGTGCGCGCTGCGCAAGTCGGCAGCAGCGATCAAGCTGGCGCACCGCAAAGTCCGCCAGGAAGCAGCACGCAGGGGTAAGCGGACGCAAGCGGACACGCTGAGGTTTGCCGAATACGTGATCGTGTTCACCACCTTTCCGGCGGCGACCTTCAGTGCCGCCGAGATTCTGGAGTGGTATCGCATTCGCTGGCAGGTGGAGTTGGTGTTCAAACGGTTCAAATCGTTGGCGCAGTTGGGCCACCTGCCGAAATACGACGACGACAGCGCCAAAGCGTGGCTGTACGGCAAGCTGCTGGTTGCGCTCCTGGTCGAGAAGCTGATCCGCCATGCCAGCGCTATTTCCCCCTGGGGATACGAGTTGGCGCCGTCAGCGGCCACCCCGTGCGTGGCGTGACTTCAGGTTCGTGCTGGGCCAGGTCACCCGCACCATCGAACCGGCTCTGCCACTGGCGCGCATGGTTCACCAGTGGCACGCTATCTCGCGGATTGCGGCGCTGGCCAAAAGCGGCGCCCCGGCGGCGGTGAGCCGCCTGAGCCGCCACGGCGCCGGCTGTCTCAGTTGTCAGCTTACTTCGATCTGCGTGGTTGACCCGAGTCGCAGGTCCGTGCTACGGTCGCACGGTAGAGCCATGAGCCGCCAGATTTCTTCGACGCAGGTAGTTGACCCGAGTCACGGGTCCGTGCTACGGTCGCACCGTAGAGCCATGAGCTGCCAGATTTCTTCGATTTTTTCGACGCGGCTGGTTGATCCGAGTCGCACGTCCGTGGTACGGTTGCACAGTAAAGTCATGCACGACCCCTGTAGGCCCCCACAACAAGTTAGCGCTTATGCCCCCCCCCCAGCTTTTCGAACC
The DNA here is from genome assembly GCA_965198005.1 of Spirochaetia bacterium. Lineage (GTDB taxonomy): Bacteria > Spirochaetota > Spirochaetia > SZUA-6 > Bin103 > Bin103. The sequence goes on along the minus strand of CBDAOI010000004.1, from coordinate 2,039,844 downwards.
GACAAACAACTAACCGCTCCGGCTGATCGCCCCGTTCGCGACCCCGCGCCCGCGGGCGCCTTCACCACCGCCGTAGCTATAGCTATCGGTGGCGCCGGCCCGGTCCATCGCCAAACCGGCATGCAGACCGCCCGCGCCCTTCCCGTTGACCACAACCGTCCCGGGTCGCCGCCCGCGACCGACTGCCAGCAAAACCCACCGCCGGCGTTGCCGGCCATTCACGCTCGTACTCCCTCACCACAGTCGCCGCGAGGCACCCCGACGTGAGGAAGAAGGAGGTCAAGATGGTACTCAAAGAGCCGTGGGCGCGCGCGGCGTGAGCCCGGCTAAACCCGGTGAGTCACACGCCGCGCGCTTCAGCCATTTGACTCAAACTGGCGGCAAGCGTTGCGCGCCTGAGAGTAGCCAGGGAGCGGCAATCCGCTCCGCAATACTCTCGAGAATACATTTATGGAGAAAACCATGAATTATATCGTACGCACTACAAGGACCCTCGCGATTGCGCTGGTCCTGGTTTTGACCGCGACCGGCGCCTTCGCCGGCGGTGGCGGCGAGAGCGACACCGCGGCGGCCGCCGACCGAACGATGGTTCGCGACCCCGCGACCGGTGAGATGGTCCTGGCGCCGCGGTACGGCGGCTCGATCAGCTTTGCCGCGAAGTCCTTCCCGCCGAGCTCCGACCCCTGGTTCAGCCATCACGCCAACCCGGCAATGAGCGGTGTGAATGAGAAGCTGGCCATCGGCGACTGGGCGCTCGATCGCAGCATCTTCGACTATCGGAGCGACGTGCTTCCGGAGTCGGTGTTCAAGGGATGGCTGGCGGAGAGCTGGGAGATGCCCGACGACCTGACCATGATCTTCACGATGCGCGACGACGTGTTCTGGCACGACAAGCCGCCGGTCAACGGCCGCAAGCTGACCGCCAGGGACGTCGAGTTCACCTACCACCGGATTCTCGGCAACGGCAGTGGCTTTACCGAGCCATCGCCGGCCATGGCCCTCACCGGGCAGTTCGCGTCGGTGACCGCCCTCGACGACCGTACGGTCGAGTTCAAGTTCACCCGCACGCTGCGCGAGCCGCTCCTCAACATTATCTGGACGATCCGAAACGCCAGCATCATCGCGCCCGAGGTCATCGAGCAGCACGGTGACATCCAGGACTATCGCGTCAATGTCGGCACCGGACCGTTCCAGCTGGTCGACTGGGTGGAGGACAGCACCATGACCTGGGAACGGGTCGACGATTACTGGGGTTTCGACGAGAAATTCCCGGAGAACCGGTTGCCCTACATCGACAGCGTCCAGGGCGTGCTGATGAAGGAGCCGGCCACACACATGGCGGCCGTGCGCAGCCGCAAGATCGACTCCCTTTCCAATAATGGTACCGCACAGATCGTCTCGATGGACGACATCGACAACCTGCAGGCCAGCAATCCCGAGCTGCAGTACTACAAGCGCTTATTCCGTGCCGAGACGGTCGGCGGCTTCGCCGTCACCATGGAGCCGTTCAGCGACATCCGCGTGCGCCACGCGATGCAGATGGCCCTCGACCTGGAGACCATGAACGACGACTACTTCAAGGGGCGCGCGGAATGGAAGCCGGAGGGCCTCATCGGCTTCTACTCTGGCAAGTATCACACCCCCTTCGAGCAGTGGCCGGCCGAGCTGCAGGGTTACTACAGCTATGACACGGTGGGCGCCGAGCGGCTGTTGGACGAGGCCGGCTATCCACGCGGCGCCGATGGCGTCCGCTTCACCGTCCCCTGGGACGTGTGGGAGGGCCGCGACCTCGGCTACTTCGAGCTAGCGGCGGCGTACTGGCGCGAGATCGGCGTCACGGTAGAGATCAATCCCATGGAGGGCGCAACCTACGTAGCGTTCGCGCAGAGCGGCGCGGCGGAGGGGATGACCAGCCGCGAATCCGGCACTACCACCGGCGATCCGGCGGGCACGCTCCGCGGTACCGCCTATCCCGGCGCGACCTGGAACATTCCCCTGGGGGACGACCCGGAGCTGAACGCACTGATCGACGCCGCTGTTGAGACGACCGATCAGGCGGAGTACACCCGGCTCTCGAAAGAGGCGGACATGCGGCTGACCGAGCTCCACTGGTACCTGTGGTCGCCGCGCATTCCCCAGCACTTTGTCCTGCAGCCGTGGATCGTCGGCTACAACGGCGAGATAGTTCTGGGCTTCATGGATTGGGGGCCGGTGTTCTTCGCCCGCCTCTGGATCGACGAGCAGCTTCGCGACCAATACGTCAATTAGTCGCTAACGGTGGGGTGGCAGATCGGCTGCCACCCCACCCCTATCACCAGAGGAAACTAACTTGCGAGCCTACGTGATCAGGAGACTCCTGCTCATGGTGCCCACGCTGCTGATTCTCAGCGCGCTGGTGTTCCTCTCGGTCCGCTTCATCCCTGGCGACATCATCAGCGCGCTGGAGAGCCGGATGGACTACGTTGCCGAGCCGCTGGACCGCGAGCAGCTGGAGCGCATCCTCGGGCTCGACGTCCCAGTCCATGTCCAGTACGTACGCTGGATCGGCGACATCCTGCTGCGCGGCACGCTGGGCGACTCCCTGCTCGGCAAGGACACGGTGGAAGCCAAGATCTGGGTGCGCGCTGGACCCACCTTCCAGCTGGGGCTGATGGCGCTGGTCATCGCCATGGTCATCGCCCTGCCGGTGGGCATCTTCTCCGCCATTCGTCAGGACACCGCCGCCGACTATGCGGGGAGGACGGTCGCCGTGTTGGGGTTGGCCACACCCAACTTCTGGCTGGCCTTGATGGTGATCATCTACCCGGCGCTGTGGTGGAACTGGCAACCCCCCATCATCATGGTGCGGTTCTCGCAGAACCCATGGGAAAGCCTGGGGGTGTTCATCATCCCCAGCATCATCCTCGGCACCGCCCTCTCGGCAGGCACGATGCGCATTACGCGTACGATGATGCTCGAGGTGCTGCGCCAGGACTACGTGCGTACGGCGTGGGCCAAGGGTCTGCGCGAGCGGATGGTCGTTCTTCGCCACGCCATCAAGAACGCGATGATCCCGGTGTTATCCGCCATCGGCCTGGCGGTTCCGCTGTTGGTGGGCGGGTCGGTGATCATCGAGAACATCTTCAATCTGCCCGGCATGGGCCAGCTGATGCTGGTGGCGCTGCAGGATCGCGACTACCCGGTGGTCTCGGGAGTAAACCTGTTCTTCGGCGCCGGAGTGCTGGTGATCAACCTGCTCATCGATCTGCTCTACGTCGCTCTGGACCCGAGGGTTCGGTACCAGTAGTGGGGGCCCAGCATGGGTGATGTTGCCACCGCCACCGCGGCCCCTTCGGCCGGCTCGGTTACGCAGGCCAAGCGATCATCAACTCGTTTCTTTACGCGGCTGATCAGAGAGAAGCCCCTAGGCACGGCCAGCGCCGTGGTGGTGGCGCTGCTGATCATCGTCAGCATCTTTGCCGGCACGCTGGCGCCCTACGACATCTTCGAGGTCAACGCCAAGAACCGGCTGCAGGGGGCCTCGGCGGCGCATTGGCTGGGCACCGATCACCTGGGCCGCGACCTGCTGACGCGCATCATCTACGGTGCGCGGCTGTCGCTATTCGTCGGTCTGTCGGCCACGGCGCTCAACGTCGTGGTAGCCCTCCTGGTGGGCGGGGTGTCGGGTTTTGTCGGCGGCCGGCTCGATCTGGTTACCCAGCGATTCGTCGATGCCTGGATGGCGTTCCCCGGCTTGCTGCTGCTGTTGACGATCATGTCGATCGTCGGCCGCGGGATACCGCAGATCATCGTTACCCTCGGCGTCTCGGGCGGCATCGTCGGTTCGCGGGTGGTGCGCGGCGCGGTCATCGGCGTGCGCGAGAACATGTACTTCCAGGCTGCGCGGACCGTCGGCAGTCCCACGGGTCGGACAATTCTCCGCCACGTGATTCCCAACATTGCGCCGGTGCTGGTGGTCATCTTCAGCATCAACATCGGTGGCGTCATCATCAGCGAGGCGTCGTTGAGCTTCCTCGGCTTCGGGCTGCCGATCGAGGTGCCGAGCTGGGGCGGCCTGCTGAGCAGGGAGGGGCGGCGGTACATGGAGCAGGCGCCTCATCTTGCTCTGTGGCCGGGGCTGGCTCTGACCATCACTGTGTACTGCCTGAACAACTTCGGCGACGCGGTGCGCGACCTGCTCGACCCGCGGCTGCGCGGCGGTACCGGCCGCTACGACCGCAGCCGGGGCGCGCGGCGGCTGCTGGAAACCCCGGCCGCCGGGGAGTGAGCGGCGCGCTCCGAGCCGGCGCGGCGCTCGCCCTGGCACTGGGCTGCCTCCCCGCCGGCGCCGATGCCCTGTTCCGCGAGGTCACCGACCGCTCCGGCATCGAGTTCGAGAGTGGGTTCCTCGACGTCGACGGGTTTGCCTTCGTCGGGCTGATGGCGCGAAGCAGCGTCGCCGCCGGCGACTACGACAACGACGGCGACATCGACCTGTTCATCGTCCGCGGCGACATCGGCCCCAATCTGTTGTACCGCAACGACGGCGGCCTCCGCTTCACGGAGGTGGCAGCGGCGGCCGGCCTGGCCTACACCCGCTCCGCGGGCCTCAACTACCGCCACGCCGGCGCCACCTTCGCCGACATCGATGGCGACGGCGACCTGGATCTGTTCCTTGGCGGGCTGCATGACGACCCGTCGCTGCTGTTCCGCAACAACGGCGACGGCACCTTCCACGACGTCACCGCCGGTTCCGGCATCGACACCATGAATGCCGAGCAGACCTTCTCGGCGGCGTTCGGCGACTACGACCTGGATGGCGACCTCGACCTGGCGCTCGCCCACTGGGGCTCGTGGCGCGGCGCCGGCGTCGCCTACGGGCCGCCGCTGCAACGCAGCGCCGATGAGGCCCCCGAGACCGAGCATCTGTGGCGTAACGACAGCAGCGGCGAGCGCATCCGCTTCACCAGCGTCAGCGTCGCCGCCGGCATCTCGCCCTCCATCCTGACGCTGCCCGATCCGGAGGAGCCGTTCGCCGAGGGCCACCCGTCCCGCGAGCGCGACTGGACCTTCACCCCCACCTTTGCCCGCATCGACGACGACCGCTACCCCGACCTGCTGTTCGTCGCCGACTTCAATCGCTCCCAGGCGTTCCTCAACAACGGCGACGGCACCTTTCGCAACATCACCGATACCGGCGTCATGATCGACGACCACGGGATGGGCTCGGCCGTGGCCGACTTCGACAACGACGGCGACCTCGACTGGTTCGTCAGCAGCGTCTACTACGGCGGTGAGGGCCACACGCCGGATCCGTTTCGCGGCAACCGGCTCTACCGCAACGACGGCGGCACCTTCGTCGACGCCACCGATCAGGCCGGCGTGGTCGACGGCGGCTGGGGCTGGGCGGCGTGCGCCATCGACTTCGAAAACGACGGCGACCTCGACATCTATCACACCAACGGCTGGGTCGGGCTGGGAAGCACCGTCGAGGCCGACTACACCGCCGACCGCTCGCGCGCCTTCGTCAACGCCGGTGATGGCACCTTCACTGATCGGGCCGGGCCCCTCGGTCTGGACGACGCCGAGCTCGGCCGTGCCGCGGTGTGCGCCGACTTCGACAACGACGGCGACGTCGACATCCTCCTCCTGCACGAAGGCGCGACACTCTGGGAAAACGAGTCGCGTGGCGCGAACTTCCTGCGGGTTCAGCTGCGTGGCCTGCCGCCCAACACCCAGGCGGTCGGCGCCCGCATCACCGTGCGCACCACCCACGCCGGCCAGACGCGCAGCGCCATGCGCGAGCTAACGCTCGGCAGCAACTACCTGTCGCAGAATCCCCTCGAGCAGGTGTTCGGCCTCGGCGCCGCGACCGCATGCGACGTCGAGATCGAGTGGCCCGACGGCAGGCGCACCCAGCTGTCAGACGTGGCCGCCGGGCAGACCCTGCAGGTCAGCCACCCGGCGCTCAGGTAGGTCCGCCGCTCTTGCTCTTTTTGGGGCTCCAACAGACGTGCGCCCGCTCCAGAGGGGGCCCGGGCGGCGGTTGGCCGGGACCAGACGGCTCCGTGTCGAGGACCCGGAAAGACAGCCGACTACGGATCCACACGGATAGACACGGATCTCCGTGACCGCCGCCGGCTGAGCAGTCCCGTGTAGCTTTCCTTTTCGGTAGGAAAACTGCCCTCGGACACCTCTCGAAGGTAGTCGGCCACGGCCTGCTTTCGTCGCCCCACCTAGCTCAGCGTACCGCTTGGCGTGCTTGGGAGTGAAGTCGGTGAAGAGCCCCAGCATGTCGTGGACAACCTGCACCTGCCCGTTGCAGGCGGGGCCAGCGGGGCTGCTCGAGGAGAGCGCGCCGCGGCGTCCGATCTTCGACCACTAAGGGCTGTTTGCCTATGAGGACTCACGAGCTAATGGTGCGGCGCGGTACTGAACCGAATCGCGGGGCAGTCTGAGTTCTTGCTGAGAGCCAAGATACAGGAGGTCGCTGATGCCAGTCGCTCGCGAGCGGAACAGATCGCCGATCGCATCGCACGGCTCGGCGGGGCGATTCCGCAAGCCCCGCCGAGCTGCCCGACCTGGCGCGGATCGACGGCTATCGCATTCCCGAGCTCAACGAGGTCGGCCTCATTCTCGGCTACGTGCTGAACAATGGGCAGCAGGCGATCAGGGCCTATGACACGCTGCTTCGTGAACTGGAGGGCAAGGATCGGGCAACCGCCTTTCAGCTCGTCGAGCTTCTGGCAGCTGACGTCGAGCTGGAGGACGAGATAGAGACATTCCTCGGCGGGACCGCTGTTCGTTGGCGTACCTGTGCCCGCGGGTAGTCGTATAGCCGAGGAGGCGTGGCGGCTTTCTTGGTAGCTGCGGGGCGCCCGAGGGCGGTGATCAGGTCCTAGTTGACTATCGCTACGCTCTTTTGACGCCGAGCTATCTCGTTTTTAGGAAGCGATCGAGCACGTTCCGGGTCACCTGAGCGACCACCGGATCGCCGAGCCCGTGCACCCAGTCGGTGCAGCCCGTCGTGAAGACCTCACCACGGCCCCGCCGGAAGCGCCCCATCACAGCGCGCCCGCTTGCATACTTCTCGCGGTTTTCGGGCGTGTCCGCGCCGCCCAACCGTTTCGCCACCCAGTTCAGCTCGCCGACGTAGCCGTCCGGCAGGCCCGCCGCCGCCCCCTCGTGCGTTTCCCATAGGTGGGCTGGAGCTGTGGCAAGGACGACGAAGTCCTCGGGGGTTCCGTCGCGACCCGTTGCCACCGGCAGGCCGTCTCGCAGGGTGAGATCGCAACCGTCGCACTCGTAGCCTACGACCACCGGATCGGAGCCGAGGAGATCGCCGCAAAACAAACCGAGTCCCTCGAAGGTCCAGTCGGCGGGCCTCCACACGGTGTAGCCGCCTGAGCCATGCGGCGCATTACGCATGTGGGCATAGCCGCCTCGGGTAAACGAGACGCCGGTCATGTGGTTCTCCGGTCGCGCGACCAGCGGGTCCGACCACATGGTGGAGAGGCTCTGGCCCCGTTCGGTTCCGTACACCGGATCGTCCTCGAACGCCAGCTTGTACCCCACGACCTGCTCGTATCCTCGCTCGAATCGAACCTGCCAGAAGGATGTGTTGCCGGAGAAGAAGGCAGCGTTCCCGCCCGAGTCGACGTAACCCTCCACCGTGTCGCGCATCCCCCCAGACCAGTACTCGTCGTGCCCGACCGACAGGTAGAGGGAGTAGCCGCTGAGCAAGTCCTGATCGCGGTCCAGATCGTGGCTGACGGCGTAATCCAGCGTGAGACCCTCCCGCTCCGCCCAGCGAACGAAGAGATGCTCCCACCCCGCCCAGCCGGCAGCGAAGGACCACAGCGAATGACCGGCTTGCTCGAACGCCTCGAGCTCGCCGGCCGCAAGATCTTGCACACCAGCTGCGCGGTACCTCTGGGGCTCGGGCCTGGCGAGAAAGCCCTTCGGCAGCGGTCGCTGCGTCGCGGAAACGTGGCCCCCGGGCATCACGTCAGAGGGCATTACCCCACCTTCATAGCTCATAGTATAGAAGCTTGGGCCGCCCCAGTTGTTGTAGGCGGCCCAGGTCGAGGTCGACAGAACCAGCATCGCATCGTGGCGCTGCTGCGAGCGGACGACGAAGAAAGCCTCCGCGGTCTCTCCCTCCGCCGCGCGCAGCCGGACCAGGTAGAACCCGGACGGCCAGCTGGGATCCACCCCGATCTCGAGTGCCGGCTTCCAGTCGCAGCCTGTCACAGATAGTTCGGTGCCGAGCACTTGCTCTTTGCCCGCAAGGCCGGCCTTTCGGTACACCTCGGTGACCTCCAGTCCTTGCCGAACCACAGAGACTTCGAAGCGCTCCGTTTCCGTGTGGCAAAACACGGAGACCCTCTCCCCGGCTTCCACGCTCTGCGGCCAGCAGTAGCCGGCGATCGTTCGTTCTGACAGTTGGCAATCCTCCGCCAGGCCAGTGTATGGTAAGCATGCAAGTTAGCAAAGCGGGGTCTGGAACATGAACAACGACGCAGCACTCCGAAAACGCGCCGAGCGCGTGATCCCCGGCGGCATGTACGGCCACATGTCAGTCTATCGGAAGATGCCGGCGGGCTATCCCCAGTACTTTCAACGGGCCGACGGCTGCCGCCTCTGGGACGTGGACGGCAACGAGTACGTAGACTTCATGTGCGCCTATGGTCCGATGATCGCAGGGTACGGCAACCGGCGGATCGCCGCTGCTGCCGACGCGCAGCGGGATCTGCTGGACATCGCCAACGGCCCGCCGCCGGCCATGGTCGACCTGGCTGAGCGCTTCGTGCGCCAGGTGAGCCACGCCGATTGGGCAATCTTCGCGAAGAACGGAAACGACGCCACTACCGTTTGCAACATGGTGGCCCGCGCCAGGAGCGAGAAGCGGAACATCCTGGTCGCGAGCGGCGCGTACCACGGCTCACAGCCGTGGGCGAATCGGATGTCGCGCGGCACGCCGGAGGAAGAGCACGCGCGTTTTCCGACCTACACCTACAACGACATCGACAGCCTCGCCGCAGCTGCCGAGGCGGTCTCGGGAGACCTCGCGGGCATCGTCGTCTCGGCGTTCAAGCACGACGCCGGCTACCATCAGGAGCTCCCCGACCCGGCATTCGCCCGGAAGGCGCGCGCGATCTGCGACGCCGAGGGCGCGGCGCTCATCCTGGATGATGTCCGCGCCGGACTGCGTCTGTCCCTGGATGCGAGCTGGTCGTTGCTGGGAATCCAGCCTGACCTATCGGCCTGGGGAAAGGCGATCGCCAACGGCGAGCCTCTGTCGGCCATCCTCGGGAGCGAGCCCTACCGCGAAGCGGCCGCGGTAATCTTCGTGACCGGATCGCTCTGGTACCAAGCGGCGCCGCTGGCGGCGGCCATCGAGACGCTCGATCTTCTCGCCGAGGTCGACGCTCCGGCCCTGACCGCGCGCATGGGTCAACTGTTCCGTGACGGCCTCGCGGAGCAATCCACCCGTTACGGCCACGCGATCCGCCAGAGCGGCCCCCCGCAGATCCCCACCGTCATGTTCGAGGACGACCCGAAGATGGAGAAGGGCATGGCGTTCTGCACCCACGCCCTGCAGAACGGCGTCTACCTGCACCCGTGGCACAACATGTTCCTGTCGATCGCGCACACCGAAGCCGACATCGAGCAGGCGCTGACGGCAACCGCGAAGGCGTTCCAGGCTCTCGCGTAGCTCTTACAGCCCCGCGCCCTCGATACTCAAGCCCGGCTCAGCGCGCTACGAGGCCACTTTTGGTCGGCCTCAGCCTCCTCATCCTACCTATCCGACCCAATTCGAGCGAAAATTCCAGCAGGCGCTAGCAGCGCTAGGGCGCTCTGCGTGGCCTGCCGCCCAACACCGAAGCGGTGGGAGCGCGCATCACCGTGACGACGACTGGCGCCGGCGACACACGGGTGCGTATGCGTGAGCTCACGCTGGGCAGCAACTACCTGTCGCAGAACCCGCTGGTGCAGGTGTTCGGTCTGGGCGGCCAAACCGAGTGCGACGTCGAGGTCGAATGGCCCGACGGCCGGCGAACGCGGCTGGCGCAGGTAGCGGCCGGAGAGACGCTGCTGGTCACGCATCCGGCCCTGCCCTGATCCGACCACCCTGAACTGAACGGGTACTCGGCGCAGCGTCGAACCGCTTGGATCGCATGGCGGTTCCACGCAGGGCAAGGAGCGCACGCCCGCGCCCGCTGCCCGCCGGTCGCGGCGGCGTCTTCATCGAGTCTCATCCAACCCGAGTCAGCCCCCTTATCCGCGGCATTCTTGCCACACCCGCCTGCGACAGCCCTCGTTACCGCTGCCACAGCCACCCGCTCGCCCTCGTGCTGATCAGTCACGACCCCCGCTGCACCTCGCGGGTGCTTTACGCTCGTTCGGTTCTCGATTACTCTTCCTATCACTCGATGTTCAAGGACGCTCCCATGGTCGAAGATGGATTAATGCGGGTGCCAAGCGGTCCTGGCCTGGGCGTCGAGATCGATCCGGACGTGATCGAGCCCGCTTGACGCTCTTCATCCGAAGCGGCAACAGTGTAGACAGAATCATGAGAGAAAGGAAAATCGATGCCTGCAGTCACGTCGTCTGATGGCCCCGTTGCCGTCACAGGCGCATCCGGTTACATCGGTGCGCACACCGTCATTGCACTGCTCGACCGCGGCTATGACGTGCGCGCCTGCGTACGTGACGCCACGGATCCGCAGAAAACGGAGTTCCTGCTCGCGTTGAACGATCAACATCCGGGCACCGTCACGCTGCATGAGGCGAACCTCCTCGCAGCGGGTAGCTACGACGAGTGTTTCGCTGGCTGTTCGGCCGTGTTGCACGTTGGCACACCGATGGGTTACGGGGGCGCGAACAACCCCCAACAGGTGTACGACGGCGCGATCAGCGGAACCCAGAACGTTGTTGACTCCGTGCGCAAAGCGGGCACGGTCCGACGTCTCGTATACACGAGCTCGTTCGCAGCGATTGGCCATCCGTCACCGCCGGGCCATCGCTTCACTGAAGCCGATTGGGCATCCGACAACCGCGATGACGATGACCAATGGAATACGGATAACCTCGTCGAGAAAGGCGAGGTCGGCTACGCCATGGCGAAGGTCGAGTGTGAGCACGCCGTAAATCGGCTCGCCGCCGAAGATGGAAGTTTCGAGGCTATTTCCGCTTGCCCCTGCGGCGTGCTCGGCCCGCTCCTCAGCCCGGTGCACGAGCTACGTGGATCTTGGCAGTTTTTCTTAGGCAAAGATCTCACAACAGCTCGCTACCCTCGACATCCAGGTCTGTCCCAGGACGGTGGCCCGGATCCTCAAGGATCTCGACTATCGCCTCCGCGTCAACCACAAGCGCGTCGCTGCCGGCTCCGGCCCAGACCGCGACCAGCAGTTCACCTACATCGCCCAGCAGCGCATGAAGTTCGCCGAACGGGACCTACCCATCGTCAGTATCGATTCCAAGAAGCGCGAGCTGGTCGGCAATTTCAAGAACTCCGGCAGCTCCTGGGGCCGGGCTCCTCGGCTCGTTCTTGACCACGACTTCCGCTCCCAGGCCGACGGCATCGCCATCCCTTACGGCGTCTACGACACCCGCGCCAATTTCGGCGCTGTGTTTGTTGGAACCTCCCATGATACCGCTGACTTCGCCGTCGACAACGTGCTCAGATGGTGGCTGTCCGATGGCAGCGAGCGCTACCCCGGCGCTCACGAATTGCTGGTGCTCGCCGACTCAGGCGGCAGCAACTCGCCACGCATCCGCAGGTTCAAGTATGCCCTCCAGACCCGCCTCGTTGACCCCCACCAGCTCTCCGTCACCGTCTGTCACTATCCCGCGGGCGCCTCCAAGTGGAACCCCATCGACCATCGCCTGTTCAGCGAGATCAGCAAAAACTGGGCCGGCGTCCCGCTGCGCGACTACGACACCGTCCTCAACCACATCCGCACCTCCACCACACAGACCGGACTCCGCGTGGCCGCCCACTTGGTTGATCAGCAGTACCCGAGGGGCCTCAAGGTATCCAATACTGAATTCGCCTCCATCGCCCTCGAACCTCACCAAGTCCAACCACTGCGCAACTACACCATCCGTCCCCGGTCCTGAAACAACAGGCAAAACTAGGTACTTATTCTTGCGCCGGCCCTAAGGTAAGCGTCGCAGCCGGCATCTCGCCGTCCATCCTGACGTTACCCGATCCGCAGGAGCCCTTCGCCGAAGGCCACCAGTCCCGCCAGCGCGACTGGACGTTCACCCCGACGTTCGCCCGCATCGACGACGACCGCTATCCGGACCTGCTGTTCGTGGCCGACTTCAACCGGTCGCAGGTGTTCCTCAACAACCGCGACGGCACGTTCCGCAACGTCACCGATACCGGCGTGATGATCGACGATCACGGCATGGGCTCGTGGCCGACTTCGACGCCGATGGCGACCTCGACTGGTTCGTCAGCAGCGTCTTCTACGGCGAGGGTGAGACGCCGGATCCGTTTCGTGGCAACCGGCTCTACCGCAACGACGGCGGCACCTTCGTCGACGCCACCGACCAGGCCGGCGTGGTCGACGGCGGTTGGGGCTGGGCGGCGTGCGCCATCGACTTCGAAAACGACGGTGACCTCGACATCTATCACACCAATGGATGGGTCGGCCTGGGAAGCTCGTACGAGGCCGACTACACCGCCGACCGCTCACGCGCCTTCGTCAACGCCGGTGATGGGACCTTCACCGATCGCGCCGGGCCCCTGGGTCTGGACGACACCGAGCTCGGTCGGGTCGCGGTGTGCGCCGACTTCGACAACGACGGCGACGTCGACATCCTCCTCCTGCACGAAGGCGCGACACTCTGGGAAAACGAGTCGCGTGGCGCGAACTTCCTGCGGGTTCAGCTGCGTGGCCTGCCGCCCAACACCGAAGCGGTGGGAGCGCGTATCACCGTGACGACGACTGGCGCCGGCGACACACGGGTGCGTATGCGTGAGCTCACGCTGGGCAGCAACTACCTGTCGCAGAACCCGCTGGTGCAGGTGTTCGGTCTGGGCGGCCAAACCGAGTGCGACGTCGAGGTCGAATGGCCCGACGGCCGGCGAACGCGGCTGGCGCAGGTAGCGGTCGGAGAGACGCTGCTGGTCACGCATCCGGCCCTGCCCTGAGCGGTAACCTCTGCGCTGATCTCGATCCTGTCCGCACTAATAGCCAGAAGAACTCCCCTATCCAATATGGGCACTATGGCGGCGAGCGAGCTGAAACGGCAGTGGGCTGGATGGTGGCCGAGCTCGAGCAAGCTGCACTCTGGTACGAGGAACGGTGGGCTCCGTGACCGGACAGTGCGGGCCATCGGAGAGATGTGGCGTTCGCGGAAGCTCCTTGGCCATTACGCCTACTACGGCGTCACCGGTAACTACCGGTCCATCGAGAACTTTCGGCGCCAAGTGCGCCGCACGTGGCGGCGCTGGCTCAACCGACGCAGCCGCGACAACTCGATGCCGTGGGAGCGTTACGTTCGGATATTGCGATACTACCGCCTTCCGCCGGCCAGGATCGTACATTCCTTCTCGGCAGCGACGCTGTGACTTGAGGAACCGGATGCGGTAGTTCCGCACGTCCGGGTCTGTGGGGGGCTCCCAATCCACATCATCGATAGGATGGTGATTGATGGATTGCCGGCAGACGCATCGGAACTGGCACTATCTTGCCTTCTCGATGAGTACCGCACCGCTCGTGAGCAGCGTTTCACAGCCTCGTCGTCAAGTTTGATGTAGTCTAAACCCGATATTACCGGGGTGAGATAATCCTGCTCACTCACCTCATCAACCGCGCCAAGCTGCGATCTCATCGACCGCATTTCGCGCTTCACGCTCCAGAAAAAATAAATCCGATCCATACGCTATCCAACGAATGCCACTCTCCAACAATGATTTCACCTTGCTTGGAGTGGGCGGTAAAGCCCACTGACAGAACGCTATACCTTTCGTCTGGCACATTGCACGGACGTGTTCTCTGGCTTCAGTTATCTTGGGATGGTCAAACTGGCCGGCTATACCCAAGAGATGTGAGAGATCGGTATGGCCTATCCAGACCAGGTCTATCCCGGGAATGAGAATCTCGTCCAAGTTCTCGAGTGCCTCCGGAGTCTCAATAATAAGGCCGAGCAACGTGTTGGCGTTAGCGTGAGCGCACGCTGCCGGTAAATCAGGTACCCCGTACAGGGCCATCGCACGCTTTCCTTCGGGGTGGAATTTAGCAAACTCAATGAACCGCCGGGCCTCCGCTCCGGTGCTGATACTTGGTAGGACCAGACATTGACAGCCGTTGTCTAGCAGTCTAGTGATGAAATGTTGCTCCAAGGCAGGAAGGCGTACCATAGGTGTGACACCAGCCAGGTGAGCATAATTGACGGTCTCCACTAGCTCTTTCATATCAAAATTCGTATGCTCAGCGTCCATATCTATGTAGTCCACACCAGCCTCTGCAAAAGCCTCCACCACGTATGGTCCGCGGAGCTTCGTGAATGTTCCGGTGATAACTTCACCTCTTTTCAACTTTGCTTTTAACTTATTCTCCCGCAATGGCATTGTTTCCTCCCTTATTATTACGGATAATTATTAATTTCCCGACTACCGAGGGACGAGCGTACTACTATATCGGGCGCCTTGGGAAATCGCATATCGCCTGCTTGCGTCCAGAGGGTACTTCTGATTATGTAGGCTTGCATCCCTCTTTTGTATCTCCTTGCAATATTCATCCTAGTCTCGGGTCGCACTCTAGCTATGCGCTTGCTAACGCGACCCGGCTGTAGTACTCAGGTTTCGATCTTACTTCTTTGATGAAATCGGCCACTCCTTTTTCGAAATCGGCATACAATGGCTCCCACCCCCATTCCTCACGAGCTCGGCTGTCATCGATGTTATTGATATTGCGGATATAATCCATGGCCCATGGGTCCGGCTTATAGGTAAATTTAGCTTCCGGAATGAACTTCTTTATAGCCAGCTCTACCTCCTTGGCCGTTAGTGATGGGAATACCGATACTACGTTATAGCACACGGTCTCAATTTGCTCTTTCGGTGCATCATACAGCATTTGTGTAGCCAGCATAGCATCTTCATAGTACATGACAGGAATCTTGGTGTCTTCGCTGACAGTACATTCGGCAGGCCTGCCAAGGGCTGCATTTAGAATCATCCAGCCAACATACTGAGTTTTCGGATGGAGAGCCCGCAAAAATCCGGGACCAAAGATGTTGGGGTATCGTATGCAGCGAAAGTCAAGGTCAAATCTCTTCCGGTAGGATCTGCCAATAAGCTCACCATATAGCTTCGTTACACCGTACTCGCTAGCAGGCCGTTGTAGTGTCTCATCAGTGATGGTTTCAGTAGGTATTCCCAGCCCGTAGGTCATCATACTGCTGGTGAACAACACCGTCTTAACCTCGAAGAGTAGCGCCGCTTCCAGTACATTCATTATTCCGGGGACATGCCCTTCATAAGCGGCCCAGGGGGTAGGGGATTTAGGCATTACAAGGTGCAATATGCCTTCTACGTTATTTTCCTTGACGACATTCAACACTTCAGGCAAGACCTTTGCGTCTCCCTGGACAACCTTTACATTGTTCTTGATCTCCGCGAAGCGCTCCATTTGCGGAGCGATGTCAAACAATATGACGTCCTCTCCCCTCTCTACCAGTCTATGCGCCAGGCCAGTACCCACCCAACCTGTTCCGCCGGTAATAAGTATAGACATCCTTCTCTGCCTCCTTAGTTAATGTTTCCCTTTACTCATCCGTCGCCCCAGGCCAGGCATGATAGCGTGGGCGCGACCACCCTTTCAACCACTCGGACGTCACCGAACATGACCGGCCACCGGCCACTGCGCTGACTGTCGTCATGGCGCTTCATCTCCGATCCGTCCGACCCCAAGCGAGGCAAGCTTGCTATGGACGCGACCACCCGGTCAACGACTCGGAGCTCACCAAACGTGAGCGCCAACCGGTCACTGCGCTGACTGTCATCATGGCGCGTCATCTGCATTCGCCGAACCCCTAACGGTGCACTCTCTCGCGATTTAGACACCCTGTCAACAGCGCCGACCCGTGGGTGTGCGCGAACGAAGTTCGCGGCGCCAACCGGGAACCCCAGCGGTATCACGCCGGATGCACGGTGACCTCCACCCGTGGCCCCATCCTTGGCGCCACGGCTGGCATGCAGCTCCCGGCCCGCGACAGGACGTCGTGGGCTGGGAGCCCGTCGGTACTCCGGAGGCGCGCCCGGAACGCGCCCGACCAGTTCGACGAGCGCCGGGCTGTGGATGGGTGTGACCTGGCCGGTCAGCCCGAAGCAGCGCCTGGCATCGTAGTGTCTGTGCATCATCGGGCACCGCAGACCGAGTCGGCGAAGTGTACCGAATTAGGTGGTCCCATAGAGCTGGGTCCGGGAAGCGTGCCAGGTAGTTCGCCCGGCGACCGCATCGATCTCGACGTTGGTCTCTCGTACGTCTCTCATCGGCGCACTCTCAATACTCGTCGTCACAGCGAAGGCGGGCACCAGGTACCTCATCACATGACTGACGCGTCGTCCGTTCGTGGGCTCCGTGACCGGACAGTGCGGGCCATCGGAGAGATGTGGCGTTCGCGGCCGAGCGACGCTAACTGAGAACGTCAGTCTGCGACTGGCGCTGGCGCTAAGGCCGTCTCCAATCAACCGAGACACGGTCGGTCGCGAACAAGGGGCCTTGGCGCACAGTTCAGCTCGTGCTCGCTCTACGTCGCGCGCGACGCTGCCGGCACCTCAGCCAAGTGATGGCTGTAGCAGTAGGTTCGGAACTCGTCCAACCGGGGGAGCTGGTACTGATAGCGTGCGAACGGGCGCGTGCGGTTAACGCTGCAGCGCGCCGTTACGCCACGCTGACATCAAGACTCGTCGGCGTCAGCTGGAGCGTTTGAGCTGGCCGCGCGCATATTGGTGGATCACCTCTACGATGAGCGGTTGGTATTCGACGCCGAGCCGACGCGCCAGTGCCTTGATAGCCACCAGATCGTCGGACGCTATCCGCAGGGTGATCTTGGTGTCCTTCGGCTTCCTGCGCGCGGCGACCTTCAGCAACTCCCGGAATCTGTTCTCCTCCTCTGGATCGAGCCGCTCGCCGAAGTGGGGTGCTCCCTCGATACTCTCTATGAGCTCTCGTTCCTCGTCATCGAGGTAGTCCATTTGTACGTCAGCCATTGCTCCCCCGTTGGCGATGGTATTTGCGGGACGGATACATCGTTATCAACCGCAACCGGTCGTCTCGTCTTTCGGCCGGGCACACTGACTCACGCGTCAGTTTTTCTCGGCTCCTGGAAGGCCACGAGGTGCAGACCGTGCCACGGAGAAATGGCTGGGCAGGCGTCCGCAACGGCGAGCGGCTCGGCAGGGCTGCGACCGAGTTCGATGTGTCGCCACCGTTGACCAGAACCTCCAGCACCAGCAAAACCCCGGGCGGTTTCCGGTCGCCGTCGTCGTACTTGTTGTCCACGACAACCGAATCGAAACCCTGGAACCTCTCGCCCCCCTCCTTCTGAACGTCCTTTCATCGCTCCAGGCGGGCCGGACCACCGTCGTTGCTGCGGTTCCAGCTCTACGTGAGTCCGAGCTGGATTCGCAAGGCACGTTCGACCGAGTCCATCTCCTCGCCTCTCACGATGCCAAGCCGCTCGGTCAGCCGGTGCTTGGCAGCGGTCGTGATCTGATCGGCCATGGCCTTCTGTCGTCGGCTGCCAACATGTACCAGTGCCTCGCTCGGATACACTCTTCGAGTAGCTGATGTCAGCGGCACGACTTGCACGCGACTGAGATGACGATTCGATGCGTCGTTGCTCACGATGATGGCCGGGCGTCGCTTCCGAACTTCGCCTCCTCGAGCCGATTCAAACGAGACCCACCACACCTCACCGCGGTTCATTACGGCTCGTCGACCCAGGCGCCACGTCGTCCAGTAGTGCCTCCGACCACTCCTCAGCGTCCCGCTCTCGCGCCTCGTCGTGGGCCATCTCCTGGTAGGCCGAATCGAGATCGGCGTCGACCACATGCGGGCGCACGATCTCTTCTATGAACCGAGCGATCTTTCTGGGGCCTACCTTTTTGTACAGACCTCGGTAGACAGCTTCGTCAATCGTGATGGTGAGCTTTCGCCGCATGAACAACACGTATACTACACGTGTAACAGTGCGTGGGTCAAGCTCGAGGGCAATCACAGACTGTCGGCGAAGCGGCGCGACCAGGGACTTCACGAGAACCCCGTTAGGGGTTGTCAGCTACGTCCTGCCGTCTTGATCACCGACGTCGAGTCACGCAACACCGTCGAGCAGCTGCGCCACTCCTCCCGCGTCGTACGTTCACTCGTCTTCCGGTAGCTGTAGCAGCCGCTCGCTCCGCCACACCCGCACGATCTGGACGACGTTGCTGCCGCGGCGGTAGACGATACGAAATGGTGGATGGATGAGCTCGCGGAGAAACCGCTGATCGAATTCTGGCACCACGCGTCCCAGATCTGGATGGTCCGCAAGGCTGTCGATACGGGAAAGGATCTCCGTCACCAGCCGGGTGCCTAGATCTGAGAGCTCCTGGTCATCGTACCATCTCCTGAGTGCCTGTAGATCCGCGAGCGCGGACTCCGAGGTGCTGGAGGCGGCCGCTCGCCTGTGATGAGCGTTTCGACCTTCTCCCACTCCCCTGATTTCGAGGCAGCGGCCCACAAATCGTAGTTCAAATCTGCCGCAAGCTCCGACACGGTCAAGTTGAGCGGCTCCAGATAGTGTCGTCTGAGACCCCTCCCGGATGAGTGGGCGCCGTTTCTGATTCTGGTAGTCCTGATAGTCGACGACATAGGCATTTCCATTCTCGAACCGAAAGGTGATTCGCCAATTACCAGATACTCGGACGCTCCAGGCCCGGGTGGCGAAAGCTCTTGTGGGTCTTCGGCATCACCCTGGCGGACGTCCTGCCGACTCTGACAGGCGAGCGCGAGTAATTGAATCGCGATTGCGAAACTGGCTCGCCCGCCGTACTCGGAGACGACGGTACGCCGCTATATTCACCGGCGATTTCCCAAGAAGATCCGGCCAGTGATGCGGCGGGCGACGATCGCGGGGGAAGTCATGGAGGTGGACTTCGGCTACCTGGGCCTCACCTGGGACCCACAAGCGCGCGCTCGGCGGCGCACGTGGTTCTTCAGCGGGAGATTGAGCCATTCCCGCCGTGTCTATCGAGAGGTGGTCAACAACCAGAAGCAGGAGACGTTCTTCTGGAGCTGGCAACCCTGCGTGGCGAGACGAATCAGATGGAGGCCAGCCTGCGCGGCGAGATCAGCAAGCTCCAGGAGCGGTTGACGATCCGCTTGGGCGCCGCCATCGCTGCCGCTGTGGCGATCCTGGTTGCCGTAGACAAGCTGCTGTGAGCGCTGTCCGGGCAGACAGACGGGGTGGTCACCCGAGCCCACTTCGGGGGCCCACTTCAATCACATGGGCCCACATTATTCACACATCTTTCAATAGTAGACAGCGGGGCCGCCACCACCGTCGGCGGCGATAACCTCGCCGGAAACCGCCCACGCCCTGTCGGAGGCGAGGAACACCGCCAGGTGGCCGATCTCGGCGGCTTCGACCATGCGTCCGATGGCGTTCGCCTTGGCGCCGCCGGCGGCGTAGTCGTGGGCTTCGACCTCCACGGGCGCCACGCCCAGCTCGTGGGCGCGCGCGGCCAGCAGCCCCGGTGTCCGTTCGGTGCGGGTTTCGCCGGGATGGATGCAGTTGACGGTGATGCCGTCGCGGCCGAGCTGCAGCGCCAGGGTGCGGGTGAGGTGCACCAGCGAGGCGTTGCGCGCGCCGCCGCTCAGGTTGCCGGCGCGCCGTGCGTTGAGGCCGCTGATGTTGATGATGCGGCCCCAGCGCTGCGCTTTCAGATGGGGGATCGCGGCTCGGGCGCAGCGCAGGGCGCCGAGGTACTTGACGTTGAAGTCCTGGAGAAAGTCCTCGTCGACGATCGTCTCGATGCGTCCGACCGCGGTCGGCGAGCCGCCCGGCAGCGAGCCGCTGTTGATGAGGATGTGCAGGCCACCAAGCCAATCCGCGGCGGTGGCGACCATGCGGTCCACCTGCTCGCGGCTGGTGACGTCGGCAGCGATCGGCACCACCCGCCGCGCGCTCTCCGCCTCCAGTTCCCGGGCCGCAGCGGCCAGCGAGTCGGGGGCGCGGGACACGACCGCCAGGTCCACCCCTTCGCGGGCCAGCTCGCGTGCGATTGCCTTGCCGATACCGCGGCTGCCGCCAACGACGATCCCGCGCTTGCCTTCCAGTCCGAGCTCCATCGCCTCAACCCTCCGAACCTACCGTGAGGTTGGCTGTTCGGTCGCGAAGCCGTCGAGCCGCATGAGCTCAACCGGGCTCAGTGCAGGGCGATCGTGTGATGTGGCTCCCGCGAGACAAACAATCGAGCACGACGTCGGAATCAATCAGGATTCTTTGCACCGAGATGCCTCTCGAGCAAGTACTGCTCCTTCAGATCGTCGTACGTGAGGCCCGATGGCATCTCGAGGGACTCCGCAATTGCCTGCACATGCATGCTAACGGGAGGTGTCTCGTCGTTGCCTGCGGTGACGTATCGCAGATAATCCTCTACCAACCGGGACAGCGTGGTTCGACGGTCTTTGGCCAACACCTTCGCCCTCCTGATTATGGCTTCGTCGATGCTGAGCGTGAGCGAGGTTGCCATGGCGGTACGTATCATAAGGCTCCTGGCGATCGCAAGTCATCGACTATGGCAATCCCAGCTCGCTGCAAAACACGTGGTAGGGCGCCACGCGCACGGCACCGGCAGCATCTCCCCAGTCGGCGGCACCGAGGTGGACCTGGTAGAAGCGCGGAATCGGCGTGCGCTCGCGGAAGTAGCGGGCTGCGGCGCTGACGCTCCGTTCGCCGGTCTTGCACTCCACCGCGAACAGCGGCTGCCGGTCGCGCAGCACCACGAAGTCGACCTCGCGCCTGTCGGTGTCGCGAAGGTAGCGCACCTCCATCGCGTAACCCTCGGTGTCCTCGACCAGGTGGCAGTATTTCAGCAGTTGGCAGGCAACGAAGTTCTCGAACCGCGCGCCGGCATCGGGCACGCGCGACCAGTCGGTCAGGTAGAGCTTCTGCTCCTTCTTGACCGCCCGAATCCGGGGCGCCCCGTAGGGCGCGATGCGGAAGCACAGATACACGCGCTCGAGAATGGCCAGCCAACGTTCGGCCGTCTCATGCGGCTGGCGGGGCGGCGACTCGCCGCGGATGAGCGCCGCGCGAGTCTTGGTGTTATCCCAGTTGAGATACGCCGGGCTCGCTGACGCGGCCGTGCCCAGGAATGTCTGGGCGAACGTGGTCTTGCCGACCTGACGCGCGCCGCCGACGAACACCATCTTCTCGGCGAGGTCGGCCCGCACCGGCTCGCGCAGATAGCGCGCAATTTCGGCCATGAGTAATATCATTATTGCTGGATATTACTCATGAGTAAAGTGAGCCGGGAGCGCCGGAGCGCCGTGAAGAAGGACCCTCTAGACAGCAGTGGCGATGGAGGTTCGCCGATGACTCGGCAGACTTCCGCACAAGAAGCTCCAACGACGCGGTTCTATCGGCGGCCTCTATCTTCGCCACTCGCGCCTCCTCGTCTCGCGTTGTTACGGTAGGGCAACGTCCGCATGCGCGCCGATCGCCGCCTCGCTCGATGAACGGGGCTTCTGCGTTGTCCCGGGATTTCTGAGCGGTGAAGAGATCGACTTCCTCGTGGAAGAGTTCGATGCCAGCCCGACGTACATCAAGCATGCGGCTGCGCGGGCGAACGCATCGGGACGAAGAGAGGCCTTTCAGAGAATGGCTCCCCGGATGGAAGAGTTTGCCCGGGGAGTGAGCGGAGCCAAGGCCGCGCTCTATCAGATTCTCTATACCCAGACGCGGACGAGATGCCAGCCAGGCCAACGACCGCACCACAATTGAGTGTCGTCTTACAGTGTGCAAGCATGGCCCCTATGCCGTTTTTTCAGCGCGGCGACGTCCGCATCCGTTACGAGGAGGCCGGCTCCGGCTTCCCCCTCCTGGTCACCCCCGGCGGTGGCTTGAACTCACGCGTCGACGGTTGGCCGGGAGCCGTTTTCAATGCCATGGATGCGTTTCAGGACGAGTTTCGCTGCATCGCCATGGACCAACGCAACGCCATCGGTGGTGAGTCCACCGGGCCAGTCCCGGTCGACGATCCGTGGGGCGCGTTCGCCGGCGACCAACTGGGTCTCATGGACCACCTCGGTATCGAGCAGTTCCTCTACATGGGCTACTGCATCGGCGGCCCCTTTGGCTTCAAACTCATGCAGCAGGCACCCGACCGCGTCGTGGCCAGCGTGCTGTGCCAGCCAGTCGGGCACCGGCCGCAGGACCCGGATGTCATGTACAACGCCGGTCGCGATGCTTGGGCCCCCGAGCTGCGTGCGCAGCGCCCCGAGATCACCGCCCGCACGATCGAATCGTACCTCCACAACCTCTATCGTGCGCAGCCTGACTTCGTCTACAGCGTGTCCCGCGACTTCGCGCGATCGTGCCCCACGCCGATCCTGGTCATGCCCGATGACGCACCAGCGCACCCCTACCAGACATCCATGGACGTTGTCGCGCTGGCGCCACACGCCGAAGTTACGCCCTTCCCCTGGGCAGACCAACCCGAAATGCTAGCCCAGACCATCCAACAGGTGCGCGATTTCCTGCACGCCCACGAACCCAGGTGAGAGATTTGGGCATGTTCCTGGAGTCCCTGGGGGCCGTAACCGAGCTGCGCCCGCTGAGTTCGGCATTGGCATAGATGGGGCCCCAACTGAAGTGCGCACGATTGACAGTGGGCATGGGCGGCGGTGAGCGGGACCAGACGGCGTGCTGTCCTTGGCCGGCTTAGATTAGGTCACGCGCGCCAGCGGTACCCGCGTCGACTTCAGCATCTGCCGGTCTCGAGTCAGCAGGGGGATGTTGTGCACCACGCTGGTCGCCGCGATCAGCTCGTCGGCCGGGTCGCCGCGAAAGTCCAGGTCGATCGAGGCCCGGGCTACGTCGAGGTCGAGCGGCCAAACGTGCAGGCTGGCCAGCACACTCTGGACCTCGGCGTCGCCGAGATCGACGTCGAGCCGGCCAAGCTGCGACAACTTCGCCAGCTCCCAGAAGACGATGGCCGCCACTCCCCAGTCGTGCTCGATCAGCATCGACTCCTCCGTAGGTCTCAGGTCGCCGGTGAGGGCGTGCACGAGAATGTGCGTATCAAGATTCAGCAGCGGCATCCCACGTCACTCCCGTGGTGAGGATGTCACCGCGTACGGCTAGCTTCCCTCGTAACGCGCCGATCAGCTGGCGCGGTTGCACTGGATAGCGCACAACCCGTGCCACCGGCTTGCCGTGTTTGGTAACGATCAGGCCGTCGCGGGGGAGGTCGTCGAGAAGCGCCAGGCACTGCTCCTTGAATTTCGCTGCACCGATCGTCCGCGTGTTCATAAGTGGTCATATAATACGACCAGGCGGAAATTATGACCAGTGCCGACCACCCGCCGCCGGCCTACTCGCGTAGCTGGCGCGGCCAGTTCCGACCACCCCCCGCCGTTGGCCACTGCCGCGGCAGCTAATGGTCTGGCGAGGCGGCGCCGAGGCGCTGTATCACGCCGACGGGTCGATGGACCTCGAGCGCAACGAAGCGCTCCGGCAATTTCTCGGCAAGGCCCCCAGCCCCGTCGACGAGGAGACCCTGCGCCGCGTTCTCCGGGAAGAGTTCCATACAACAGACTGAGGCGAGTCAGCGTAGATGGCGAGCCTAGCCGCGCGCATCGACGGCAGCGGTGCCTCGCCTCCCGCGTCAGACTGTCACTCGTCGTCGGGTAGCTGGAGCAACCGCTCGCTCCGCCACACGATCTGGACGAGGTTGCTGCCGCGGCGGTAGACGATACGAACGATGGATGGATGAGCTCGCGGAGAAACCGCTGATCATATTCTGGCACCACCCGTCCCAGGTCTGGATGGTCCGCAAGGCTGTCGATACGCGACAAGATCTCCGTCGCCACCCGACTGCCTACATCCGAGAGATCCTGGTCATCGTAACCATCTCCTGAGTGCCTGTAGATCCGCCAGCGCGGACTCCGCGAGCCTGATGGCGACGCGCGGGTTCACCTAGCGGAGATCGAGCCGCTCCCTTGCTGTGGCCAACGCAACCTCCCGGCCAGCGTCCAGGTCCGCAAGCCCGGCAACCACGGCACGCATGAACGCCCTCTCTTCCTCGGCGGCGTCGAATTGGCTAACCGACTGCACCACCGCTACGCCACGACCGCGGCTTGTCAGCAACACGCTGGAGCGTCTCTGCCAAGCCCTCGACGCCGGGCCGGATAGTGAGTAAACTCACTACTGGTATGCATGCAGCGGAAATGCAGGCGGTGCTGGAGGCGGCCGCTCGCCTCCAAGCGCTGGTGCCAGATGCGGTCCTCGTCGGTGGCACTGCAGCCGCGCACCACGCGCACCACCGCGTATCGCTCGACGACGACCGGCCCTCTTGACCTCGGCTCGGTCGCCGATGGCGTCGGCGTACGCCGAGTAGATGAGGATGCGCACGTAGTCGCCCACCAGGCGCCCGGTGCGGGCTGCCTCGATCGCCTCGGGGATCAGCTCGTGCTTGTCGTGACGCAATCAGGCTGGCGGCGTGCGCGTAGCCGAGCCTGCGGTGGCCGCCACCGAGGGGGCCGCCGCCGAAGGTCGACAGGAGGTAGGCCTGGTCCTCGGCGCGACCCACGAACGACGGGGTGAAGGGTCGGTGCCGACGCAGCGCATCTAGCAGGATGCCGTTGGTGCCGCCGGTGACGTGAATGCGTTGCAGGCACCGGGTCCGGCCATCCAGGCGCGGTGGCTGCGCCGCCTCCGCCCCCTCCCGGCCCGCCGGTAGCCCGTCGTAGCGCGCCATCATCTCCGCCGCCGTCGACAACGCCTGCGGCACCCTGCTGGTAAACAGCACCTCGTCCGGCAGCAGCGGCGGCGGCTGCTGCGGATAGCGCACATCGGGGGTGAACAGCCCGGCGCCGATGTCGGTCTGATTGACCAACGCCCCGGCGACCATGCCCAGCTCGACCTCGTTATCCCACGAATCGCGTCCGATCGCGCCCCACAGCGGCGTGCGCAGCAGCTCCAGGGCCGACCCGCCGGCCTGCTCCACCAGCTCCGGCTGCGGAAACACCTGATCGAGATCGATCTTGAAGGTGGCGCGAAGCTGGGGATCGACCACCACCTGCCAGATCGCGGCGATCGCCTTCAGGAAGTTGTAGTGGCGTGCGTAACGGCCATCGACGCCGAAGATCTGCAGCAGGGCGGCGGCATCCGGATTCTCGGCCACGGCCGTCGGCAGTAGGAGCTGCTCGATGAGCTGCGACGTGTCCGACTCGGTAAAGACGTACACCTCCAGGTTGCGCATGCCACCGGCGGCACGCAACAGGTCGCTCACGTACTCACTTGCCAGCCGCTGCAGCCCGGCGTGGGTGGTGCAGACCGACAGCACGCAGGTGGCTCGCTGCCGCGCAGGCAGATTGCCGCGCACACGCTCCTGTTCGAGCGCGTCGTCGAGGGCGCGCAGCCCATAGAGGATCTCGTTGCTACTCGGCGGGGTGCCGATGGGGATGGGGTGGTCGTACCAGAACAGCTGAGGCTCGCTCGCCACCTTCGCTACGCGCGCATGCAGGTCTTCAGACAGCTCGCTGGCGCCCGCGGCTGGCAAGCCGAGCAGCACGTTGGCGGTGAACAGAATCTGCCGTGCCGGATGCTGCAACGGCGACGGATTGAGGGCCGTGATCCGCACGGTCCGCCGATCGCGAAGCTGTCGCACCTGCGCATCGTGGTCGTCCTGGATGCCAACGCCCTCGGGCATGAACACCTGCCACACACGCTCGGCGCTGCCCGCTGCTCGTCGCCGCGTGGGTCGCCGCCCCGCTGTTCGTCGCCCCGCTGGTGCCGCCGCAGCCAGTGTGCCAGCTCGCGCAGCTCCCGATGAGGCGCCGCGGCGCTAGCGATCTCGGTGGCGATTCGGTCGAGGGACTCCAGGTAGAAGGTCGCCACCGCCGCCTCCGTCGCCTCCGTCGCCACCGAGGAGGAGGAGGCGCTGCCCCTGGCAACCCGCTGCAGCAGCTTACGGGCCTCGGTCCGCAACGGCGATGGGTCGCCGAGACCCAGCAGGAACGCGGCGTTCAGCGCGCGGAGCTGCGCGTCCGAATGTGGATTCCGGGCGAACCCTACCAGTCATTCCGGTGAACCTTACCACCGAATCCGGGCAACCTTACCAGCGATTCCGGGGCAAGCCTTCCAATTTTGGGTGGCTACCGGAATGGGTGGTAGGGATGACCGGAATGGACCGACGCGCATGTGCGTCTCTTATCGAGCAGGCTTCTGGTTCCCGCAGCAGCGGGGAAGGAGAGGCCATGGCCAACGAGAGGATCAGCATGCGCAAGATCAGAGACATTATTCGTCTGCGGGACAAAGGGCTCGGCTATCGACAGATCGGTCGTGCACTGCGGGTATCGCATCCGGTAGTGAGCCAGTACGCACGGGACTTTGCGGCGACCGGGCTCAGCTACGAGCAGATCAGGGGAATCAGCGACAGCGAGCTCGTGGAGCTGCTTGCCGGTGGTCGGGCAGCGGACGCACGCTACGGTGAGTTGGGCGCCTGGTTTGAGCGCTGTACACGAGAATTGAAGAGGGTCGGGGTGACGATCCAGCAGATCTGGGAGGAGTACCGTCAGGAGGAGCCGGACGGGTACAGCTACTCGCAGTTCTGTTATCACTATCAAGTGTGGCGTGACGGCGACGAGGTGACGATGCATATCGAGCACAAAGTCGGCGACAAGCTGTTTGTGGACTTTGCCGGCAAGAAATTGACGGTCAGCGAGCGGCACCGCGCCGTCAGTCGGGAGGTGGAGTCCTTCGTGGCGGTGCTGGGAGCCAGTCATCTCGGCTATCTTGAGGCAGTCGAGACGCAGCAGAAGGAAGACCTGATTGCTGCCAGCGTGGGCGCCTTGGACTATATCGGTGGGGTGCCGGCGGGGATCGTACCGGACTGCCTGAAGTCGGCGGTGACCAAGGCGGACCCCTATGAGCCGGATCTGAACCGTGCGTACGCGGCGTTCGCCCGTCACTACGGCATGGTGGTGCTGCCCGCCCGCAGCCGCAAGCCCAAGGACAAAGCTCTGGTCGAGCAAACCGTGCGCCTGATGTATCAGCGGGTGTACGCCAAGCTGCGCGACCGCACCTTCTACAGCATCGATGAGCTGAATGCGGCAATCAGGCCGCTGGTCGATGCGCACAACGCCACGCGTTTCCAACGGCTGCCCTACTCACGGCGCGAGCTGTTCGATCGGATCGAGCGCGATGCCCTGCAACCGCTGCCCGCGGAGCGCTTCGAGCTGATGCAGACGCTGGATCTGAAGGTGCAGTTCAACTACCACATCGAGCTCCGCGAGGACCGTCACTACTACAGCGTGCCGTGGCGGCTCAAAGGCACCCGAGTACAGGTGCTGTACAACGACCGCATGGTGGAGATCTATCACGACCATCTGCGGGTGGCAGCTCACCAGCGCGCGCGGACCGCTGGCGGCTACACCACCGTTACCGACCATATGCCGCCGCAGCACCGTTTCTACGCTGACTGGAGCCCCGAACGCATCCTGCGCTGGGCGGGTGAGATCGGCCCTGAGGTCGCGGCCCTGGTCGGCAAGGTGCTGGACGAGCGTGAGCATCCGGAGCAGGGCTTCAAGGTGGCCCTGGGCATCATCAACTTGCACCGCAAGTATGGTGAGGAGCGCCTGGAGCGGGCTTGTGGTCGGGCGCTGGAGTTCCGCTACCACTCATATAAGGCAGTTAAGAACATCCTGGCCAACGGTCTGGACAAGATCGAACCCGAGCAGCTGTCCGCCAACCAGCCGTCCCTGCCGCTACACGCCAATATTCGCGGCAATGACTACTACCACTTCCAGGAGGAACGCTGATGAACAACCAAGCGACCCAGGAAAAGCTGACCCAGATGCGGCTGTGGGGGATGCAGCGTGCCTTCCGCGGGGTGCTGGAGGGCGGTATCGGCGCCAAGTACACCGCCGATGAACTGATCGGCCATCTGGTCGATGCGGAGTGGGATGAGCGCCACAACCGCCGGCTGGCGCGGCTGCTGAAGGGCGCCCGGTTCCGTTATCAGGCCAGCTTCGAGCAGATCGACTTTGGTCGCGCGCGCAATCTCGACAAGAATCTGGTGCTGCGCCTGTCCGACGGCAGCTGGGTGCAGGAGCACCGCAACGTCATCGTCACCGGCCCCACCGGGGTGGGCAAAAGCTTCCTCTGCTCAGCTATCGGCCATCAGGCGTGTCTGCACGGCTTCAAGACCCGCTATTTCAACTGCACCAAGTTCTTCCCGCAGACCAGGCTCTGGGTGGCCGATGGCAGCTACCTCAAACAGATCGACCAAATCGCCAGAACCGATGTGGTTGTCTTTGACGATTTTGGTCTCCAGCACCTTGATGGCCCGGCCCGGCTCACCCTGCTGGAGGTCTTGGAAGATCGGGTCGGGCGCCGTTCCACCGTGTTCGCTTCCCAACTGCCCGTGGCTAGCTGGTTCCAGGTCATCGGCGATGCTACCATCGCCGATGCTATCTGCGATCGCCTGATCCACCACTCGGTCAGGATCGATCTCCAGGGGGAGTCGCTGCGCAAGCCGCAGGCTGCCGAGGAGGTGCGATGAGAGTCTGGCCTCTCCTGAATCGGCGGTTGTCCCGGCATTTCCAGGGGGTGTTGCAACACCACCTCCCCTCAGAAAACGCCGCACAGGGCCGCTATGGACGATTTTTTCTCCGTGACCTACCTGATTCGCGTGCAGCGGGCGCTCACGGGGCCTGTCGAGCGCGCATCCGCACCATCTCAGGAGCTACCCACCGGCCCGGGGCCGGTGCAGGCATGGCAGAAACAGGTAGTTTCTCAGGAGCTGCCTTGGCGATGAGCACCGCCACCTCGCACTCGCCGCCCTACGATCCGGCCACCGTGGAGTTCGATCCGTTGCTGCGCCGGCTCAACCCGGTGGCCAACACCCGCCGCCGCTGGCGGCAGTTGCTCGATCGCGCGGAGATTCATGGCTGGTCGTGCCGGGCGTTCCTCGGCGTGCGGATCATCGAGGAGATCTCCCATCGCCAACAGACCCGCATCCAGCGCTCGGTCAGACAGGCTCGCTTCCCGTTCCTGAACACCGTCGAGGAGTTCGACTTCTCCTTCCAGTCCAGAGGTACGACCGCACTCGGCACTGGATGGTCGGACGCCGGCGCCGGCCTGCGGCGGGGTCGCGGCGACCGGACCGCAGATGGCGTAGCGGGCATGGGGAGCACGTCGCAATTGCGGGTTCCGAGGGCAGAGCACAAGCGGGAGCACAATCCGGTGAGGGAAGTTATCCACAATGTCCACAGGATCAAGCGCCCCCGTCGGGTAGAGCGCTGGCGCGCGCGCCCGTAGGCCACGTTTCCAGCGCCCCCCCTGAGATTCCGTACGTCGGGTTTTCCCACAGTACGGCTCGAAGCTCAGGTGCCCGCAAGCTCACGGCGGCCCTTCCCGGTACGATAGCAACCACGCTCAGCCTGATCCTTGGCTACGTGGGCGCTGTCCCCGGTTTGACCATCGCTTCGAGCCAACGGCTGTATCCACCGTTCCCCGGCTCAGTGTCCGGGCGGTGCATTTCCACTGGCTCCTCCTGAGCCCTGAGGCCCTCGCTCCAGCCGCGTTATGTTGTCGCGGCCATCGTCGCTTGGTGGCCTCATCCGCCAGTCTGCTGCTCTCCGTTCCACTTCCCGCCATCCAGCGGTTATAGGTCCGGTCCTTGGCATTCGAGGATCATCCTGCCTGAGCAGCACACCTTCCGGGCTTTCACTGCTGAACTATCCAGAATTGCCGCCTTCAACTTCCGCCGGGAGCCTACCGCGTGCACTTCCCAGTTTCTTCCGCAGCAGCACTGGCCATCGGGTAGGAGGAGGAAACCCTTGGCACTCCGAGATCCAGCAACCAACTTCCCGCTGGGGAGGTTTTCGGCGATTAGTCCGTTCGCTCTCGCTACGGCCCTTCTGGTTGTTAGCCTCCTCCTAGGCCATTGGTCGGTCGGGCTCACGCCCTCCCCTGAGTACGTTTACTTCCGGGCTTTCAGCCGTCAGAGTCGCCCCTGTCGACTGCCGGATATAACTACGGCGCCACACTGGGATTTGCGCCGGCGGGACTTACACCCGCAAGTTCAGCAGCTAGCCTCGCTGCGCTCCCCCGGACCCCCACCCCCTTTTACCGCCACCTGTTTTTAAGAGGGAGCAGTGCTCTGACAATCACCCGAATACACCTTGACCTACCCTCCGGGGGAGGACCAAACTTACCACTTCTAACCAGCATCGAGATGACGCCTCACGCGTCGGCGGTGGTAACGTTCCACCGGATTCACTGGAAAGGTTCACCGGAATGCGCATTCAGACTGACCGGTTCGGTCAGCGGGTTCCATGACCCGTCGCTGGTGAGCGTGATGGGTGGTGACTCCGGACGCGCGCAATCGCCCGCGCCCTCCATGGCGCGGGAACGCCTATGGTGGGCCCCATGGACGGGGCCCACGAACGGACGACGCGTCAGTCGTGTGATGAGTTACCTGTACACTTCCCCGACTCGGTCTGCGGTGCCCGATGATGCGCCAACAACATGATGCCAGGCGCTGCTTCGTAAGCGTCCGGGGAACCGCACCGCCGGTGTGGGCGGCAAGGAGCGGTGGAAAACGGTTAGTAGACCCGTCGTTTGGGGATGAGAGCTCGGTAGTCGGCGGGAGTCTTGGCCAGCGGCAGCTTCTCGAAGAGTTCGCGTAGGTAGTGGTAGGGCTCGAGGCGGTTGGCCTTGGCGGTCTCGATGAGGCTGTAGAGAGTGGCGCTGGCGGCCGCGCCGCGTGGGCTGCCGGAGAACAGCCAGTTCTTGCGACCCAGCACGAACGGTCGGATGGCTTGCTCGACGGCGTTGGTGTCGGGAGTGAGGTGGGGGGAGTCCAGGTAGCGGGTCAGCTTGGGCCACTGCCCGAGCATGTAGGCGACCGCCTTGCCGAGCGTTGAACCAGGCAGAACCTGGTCGCTCTTGGCATGGAGCCAGGTCCGCAGTTTCTCGAGGATCGGCTCCACCTGGGCTCGCCTGGCCTGGTTGAACTCATCGAGGCTGGCATAGCTGTCGCGTTGTGACTCAACCCCATACAGCTTGGCGATGAACGCCAGCGCCTGCTCGGCGGCGCCCGCCTTCTTGGCGGTCTTGGTGGCAGCTTCCTTGGCGTCGGTGAACCCGCGCCGGCCGTGCGCCCAGCAACCCACATGGGCGATGCCATCGCCTGCGCATCTGCGATCGTAGGCCTCGTAGCCGTCGGTCTGCACAAACCCTTCGTAGTCGCCGATCATCTGTTCGGCCACCGGCGCGCCACGACTGGGGGCATAGTGATAGATCAGCACCGGCTCGCCGGGCGGACCACCGCGGGCCACCCACATGTAACTCTGGGTGGTGTTGGCTCGGTCCTCTTCTTTCATCACCTGGATCCTGGTCTCGTCCACCTGCAGCACCGGGCCTGAACGCAGTTTGCGCTGCATCTCTTTCATCACCGGCTCGCACGCGACAGCGGTAGTCAGCATCCAGTCGGCCATGGTGCTGCGTGGCAGATCCACATCGATGCGGGCAAACTGACTCTGCTGCCGGTAGAGCGGCAACGCGTCGCAGAACTTGGCGGTGACGATGAAGGCCAGCAGCCCGGCTGTGGCGATGCCCTTCGGGATCAGCGTCTTGGGCACCGGCGCGATGCGCACCGCAGGTCGATCTTCGTCCCCGGAGCCTTCGCAGTGATGGCAGGCGTATTTGGGCCGCACCGTGCGAATCACCTTCACCTTCGGCATGATCACGTCGAGGCGCTCGGAGACCTCCTGGCCGATGCGTACCATCTGGTGACCGCACTTGCAGTGCTTGTCCTGGTCGCTGATGTCCACCACCACCTCTTCGCGAGGAAGTGACTCCGGCAGTGGCCGACGTACCGGCTTGCGGCGGGTGTGCGTCGGCACCTCGGTGGCCGCCTCGGTCGGGGCTGGCTGCTCCTGATTCTCGGCGGCGGCCTGTTCCGCCTCGTCGAACAGCCGCATCTGCTGCCGTTCCTCGACGCTCAGCTTCTCGCTGGCACGGCCGAAGAATCGGCTCTTGATCTTGGCCAGCTCGTCGTTGACGACCTCCAGCTTAATGGCCAGCTGTCTAACCTCGATGGTCAGCTCGTTGGTCTGGACGGTTAGCTCCTGGTTCTCGGACCGCAGCTTCTGGTTCTCTCTGGTGAGGGTCAGGCTGTCGGCCACGAACCAAAACTAGCACGGACAATGTCGGGCAGGCAATGGTTAGCCCAGGGGTTTAGCCCACCTTTGTATAGAAGAGTTCCTCGTGCCGGCTCCAGAAATTCACGCCGCTCAGCAGCAGCCGCAGCTGGCTCTCGTCGATCTGCTGGCGCGCCTCGGCGGCGTTGCGCGGCCAGGGAAACCGATGTTTCTCCAACCGCTTCATCCACAGACAGAACCCGGTGCGGTCCCAGTACAGCGCCTTGAGAATCCGCTGCTGTGCGTTGCAGAACACGAACAGCGTCGGATCAAACGGGCTCATCTGCATCTGCTCCTGCACGATCAGCGCCAGTCCGTTGATCTGCTTGCGCATGTCGGTGGCCCCAGGGCGCACGAAGATCCGCGCCTCGCCCAGATCCAGCCCGATCACTGCCGCTCCTCCAGGACGGTGATCACTTCACGCAGCTGCTCGCACCGCGTCCCGGGCCACAGCCGCAGCAGATACCGGCCCGCCACCACCAGCTCGATCGCCGGGCGATGCTCCAGGTCGCTGGCGGTCATGGTCGGTGACGCCTTCAGCTCCACCAGCGGTCGATCGGCGTCCTCTCGCTCGGCCGCCAGCCGGCGCGCCCACCCGTTCATCGTGTTGTACACCACCTGGTGGCGCTTGCAGTATTCCGCCTGGCTCAGACCGCTGCTGCGCCACGCCTCCACCTGCCCTATCCAGTGCTCTCGTCCCAGTCTCATTCGCCCCTCCTATCTTCGGTCGAGAGACTATGAACCCTCCATTCTCAGCCGCGGTAGGTGGGGGCCACCGGACGCTTACGCTGCTTCGGACTGACCGGCCGAACACGCCCATACACAGCCCGGCGCTGGTTGACCTGGTCGGGCGCGTTCCGGGCGCGCCTCCGGAGTAGGACGCGGATGTTACTACCGAATAGCGAAGGTATTGTAAACAGCCGGTGCAGCTCTGACTCGCGCAGGGGATCGAGAATAGCCACCAGGCTCCCAGCCCACGACGCCCCTGTCGCGGGCCGGGAGCTACATGCCACCCGTGGCGCAGGGAGGGCGCTACGGGTGGACGTCACCGAGCATCCGGCGTGACACCCCGAAGGTTGCCTGCTGAGTGGGGTGGACGGGCACCCGCGCGCGCGGCCGCAGGCGCGCTCTCTTAGACCGACCTGGCGGCATCGGCTCCCAGGCGTCCCCCGCCACCCCTCAGCCGCGGGTCAAGCAGGTCACGCACCGCGTCGCCGAACATGTTCAGACTGTAGACGACAATCGTCAGGCAGAGACCGGGCCAGAGAGCCAGCCATGGCCCCTGCTGCATGTACTGACGCCCTTCGCGGCTGAGCATCGCTCCCCAGCTGGGAACGTCGGGGGGCAGACCGAAGCCGAGGAAGCTCAGCGAAGCCTCACTGATGATCACCCCGCCGACGTTGATGCTGAAGACGATGATCACGACCGGCATGATGTTGGGCAGGACATGGCCGATGAATGTCCGCCACTTCGAGGCGCCAATCACCTCGACCGCCTGGAAATAGGCATTCTCCTTGATGTCTATCACGGCGCCTCTGATCAATCTCGAGCCGCCGATGCCTCCTGATATCCCCAGGACCAGTATCAGCTGTGGCATCCCCTTCCCTACGATGGACATGATCGTCAACAACAGCAGCAGTCCCGGGATGGCCATCCAGCCATCGACGAATCTCTGCACGACAAGATCGAGTCGTCCGCCGAAGAATCCTGACGTGCCGCCGATCAGCACGGCGACCACGACATTCACTGCAGTCGCCGACAGACCGACGATCAACGACAGCCGCGCCCCGTAGATGATGCGGCTCAACAGGTCTCGTCCCAAGTGGTCGGTACCCAGCGGATACGCGGCTGATGAGCCGGTCAGCCGGTCTGCCAAGTGTATCTCGAGATACTCATACGGGGCCACAGCATCGGCAAAGATAGCCACGAGAATCAATATCAGGATGATGATCCCGCTGATAGCACCGAGTGATTTCTCTCGCCACAGCCTGACAAGGAAAGCAGCCATTCCCGCGCGTGCTATTGGTAACGGACCCGCGGATCCAGGTAGCCGTAAACCAGATCGATCATGAGATTGGCCCCCACGACCGCCGTGCCGAAGAACAGGTTTACTCCGGAGACCACCGGGTAGTCTCTGTCGGTGAGCGC
Organism: Spirochaetia bacterium; assembly: GCA_965198005.1. Taxonomy (GTDB): domain Bacteria; phylum Spirochaetota; class Spirochaetia; order SZUA-6; family Bin103; genus Bin103. The sequence goes on along the minus strand of CBDAOI010000004.1, from coordinate 2,005,273 downwards.
GGCCACCATGAGACGACCCACCCCCGGTAGGTTGAATATGTTCTCCATGATGACCGAGCCACCCACCAGGATAGGAAACTGCAGGCCCACCAGGGTAACGATCGGGATGAGGGCATTCTTGACAGCGTGCCGTACCACAACCACCCTCTCCTTGAGACCCTTCGACCAGGCCGTCCGGATGTAATCCTGCCGCAGCACCTCTAGCATCATCGTCCGCGTTATCCGCATGGTGGCTGCAGACAGGTAGGTACCCAGAATCAGGCTCGGGATGATGAACACTCCGAGACTGCCCAGCGGGTCTTCCGTGAACCGAATCAGTTCCATCGGTGGCGACCAGCCCCACCACACTGCCGGGTATAGCATGACCATGATCCCCAGCCAGAAGTTCGGCGTTGCCAGGCCGATGATGGCGACGGAGCGCCCCAGGAAATCGGGGGCCGTATCCTGGCGAATCGCCGAGTAGATGCCGACCGGCAGTGCTATCACCAGCCCAATGACGATCGACATGAGGCCAAGCTCAATAGTTACCGGCAGTCTACCTAGTATCCTCTCCTCCACTCTCCAACCGCCAATCAGTGAGTCGCCAAGGGTGCCATGCAGAATAATATCTCCTATCCAACGTCCATACTGCACGTAGCCAGGTACGTCTAATCCAAGCATGCGCTCAAGAGCTTCACGGTCTACTGCTGTATCACCTCTACCATAGAACACAATTTCACCCACCATAGCGTCTATTACATCGCCGGGGATCAAGCGGACCAACAGAAAGACCAGGACGGACATGATAAACAGTGTGGGGAGGAGTAGTAAGAGCCGCCTGATGACGTAGGCTCTCATGGCAGCCAGAACCTTTCGGGATTCATCGGCGAAAATTAAAAGATCTTCAGAAGAGGCCGTTCTACATTCCACATCGTCTTAGCCTCCTGCTAACATGAAAAATCACCCGCCGCAAATGCTTGAGAGTGTCCGAACTGATCTGCGAGTTCCGATTCACCCTCGATTATGTACATCATTTCATCCCTTTTCCAATCAATTTCCCATCTTCCGACAGTACATGACCAAAGAGCGCTAGTACAAGATTGATCCTCCGATTCCCATAGCACCTTTATTGCTGCCGTGGGAGATTCCTCTAGGATCTCTTCAAGGATTGCGAGGATCCAGCACCACCGATTTTAGATCGATTGATTCTATTTGACCATAGGTATCACTTATAAGTTCTCCCAATTCGCCTTGGTCCTTCTTCTCCTAGACAAGCGGAAAAAGGAGCCGAGAAGCCGCTCAATAGTGCGCTCGGAGGCGGCTCCCCAGCTCGCAAAAAAAAGGGGATGAAGCCTCTAATGACCCATTGCTTCCTTCAGCTCGGAATCAATCCAGAAGCGGGCGAAGGGGCCAATAAAGTCCATGGTTCCTAGTGCCATTTCACCGTTATGACCTATGAGCCACGGCTGGTTCGCGCTAAACTGTGGAGCTCTACCACCCCATATAAACCAGTGGTTTTTTATAACGTACATATCTGCCTCTGTAATCAGCCTCTTCTGCTCCTCACCGGTAGCAGCTTCGGCGGCTTCAATCATGGCGTCATAAACCGGGTCACTGACATTAGGGGGGTTCCATGATGAGTCCGAGGTAAACCAGGCTACCTGCTTCAGAGGTCCCTCCTCGTAGCCCGGAGTTCCATCGGCGATACCTTCATAAGTATGTTCGCGTATCATAGCGCCAATTTTGGTTCCGTCCATCTCCCTAATCTCAATATCAACGCCAATCTCAGCCCAGTAGGAGGCAACCAATTCTCTAAAGCCTAAATCCCACCGATCGAGGTGGTTCAAGACGGTCTTGAATCTAATGCCGTCGGCGCCGCGCGGATACCCGGCCTCATCAAGGAGCGCTTCGGCCCCTTCCTGGTCATAGGTATATTCTCGCTTGAGCTCTTCGGGCCACTCGTCAAATGGGATGTGATACCCCTTTAAACCAGTGCCATTAATCCCCATAGGTTTCCAGTCTGCCCAACCCCTAAAGTAGGTATTGTTAATTGTCTCAAGGTCCAACGCCTTCTGCATTGCTATGCGTACCTTGAGGTCGTTAATGGGCGGGTTGTCGGGGCGTATGCCAGCAACAAAAGAGTTTTCTGACCGCAAGACAAACGTATGCAGTTCGATTTCAGGGTTGGTCAGCCGGAGGCTCTCTGCCTCGTCGATAGTAAATATTTGAGAGGTGCCGAGGTGACCTAGGTAATCAATCTTACCCGTGCGCAGTGCCGCCAGACGTGTTGGGTCTTCTGGCATAATCAGGCCCCTTAACTCGTCAACGTAGGGCAGGCGGTTCTCTGGGTACTTTTCGTCGTAGCCCCAGTAGTCAGTATTCTTCATCCAGGTCGCAGAGCTGCCCTCGACCAACTCAGTTAGCATAAAGGGCCCGGTGCCGACCAGGTTCTTACAATCCTTTAAGTCACCGTATTGCTCGATTACCTCGGGGGGGTATATAAAATTGTACGCGCTATCGAAGATAGTATGCAGCGCAGTGGCTGATGGCCTCTTCAGCTTAAAAACAACCGTCCATTTGTCGGTAGCGGTTATCGATTCCCATGGCTCACGGGTGAGCAAATCCCCAATATAGGGGCTAGGTTCGGTGAAGCCGCTGCCTAGACCAGTATAACGCTGATAGTTATATTCTATATCCTTGGCAGTTAACTCCCGACCGTTCATCGGGGGCTTATCATGCCAGTGAACGCCCTGGCGGATGTTGAAGATATAAGTTGTGTCGTTGGGTTGTTCCCAGCTTTCAGCCAGTTGTCCTATCATGGCAGATGGAGGATTGAAGCCAGTCCGAAAGTCGCGTTCGTCCCTATCTATTCCCCAGTTCCCGTGGACTAGCTTCTCGGCAACGCCACTAGTGACCACTCCCGGCGCGTGCGAGAAAAAGGAGTCACAATGCGGAGGGTCACCCCGCCTGGCAAAGGTGATTATCCCGCCGTACTCTGGCGCGGTCACCACCTTCCCGGTGGTGGGGTCGGTCACGTACTTCTTGTCGGCGGCGGCTGCCGGCGCCTCTTCTGCGCCAGCGGCCCAGAGGCCGGTTGCGGTCATTACGAGGACCAACGCAAACGCGAAGGTCATTCTAATTTTTACAAAGTTCATGCGTAACTCCGGATCTTGATTTTCGAGAGTATTGCGGAGCGACTTGCCGCTCCCTGGCTACTCTCATGCCCGCAACGCAGACGGCCAGTCTGAGTCAAATTCACTAAGAGCGCGCGGCGTGTGACTCAACGGGTTCACCCCGGCTCACGCCGCGCGCGCGTGCGGCTCTTTGAGTATCATTTTGCACCCCCTCGGTCGGGCGCAGATGTGCCCCTCTCTTCTGAAGTCCCGGCAACGCCGGTTGATGTAGACTGGTGGAGGTTGCGGCCGACGCGGTCCGCCGCCACACGCACGGCTGTGTGCCGCGCGGATCGATGGTGCCGCGGTCAGCACCGGCGCCGAGCGGCTGGCTGTCGCGCGGTTAGGTAGTCGGTAGTCGGTAGTCGGTAGTCGGCGGCTGGGCTGGATGCTGTCGGTGCCCATTCGCGGACGAGTGTAGAGGCCGGCCCAAATCCGTGTCAAGCGCGACCCAACCCGCTCATCGCGCTTCGTCACCGCTGGCCGGCGACTGGGCTGGATGCTGTCGGTGCCCATTCGCCGAAGATTGTACGCCGCCGCCCAAATCCGTGTCAACAGCGACCCAACGCGCTCATCGCGCGGCGTCACCGGCAACCGGTCACTGCGCTGTCGCCATCCTGGCGCGTCATCATGGCGCTTCATGACCATCCGTCGGACCCCAAGCGAGGCAAGCTAGCATAGGCGCGGCGCGCCGTCAACGACTCGTGGGGGTCACCGGGGTGAGCGAAGGTCACCGGCAACCCGTCACTGCGCCAACGCCATCCTGGCACGTCATCATGGCGCTTCATCGGCATCCGTCGCCCCAGGCCAGGCATGATAGCGTGGGCGCGACGACCCTTTCAACCACTCGGCGGTCACCGAACGTCACCGCCAACCGGTCACTGCGCTTACGCCATCCTGGCGCGTCATCATGGCGCGTCATCATCGATCCGTCGAAGCCGAGGCGAGGCAAGCTTGCTATGGACGCGACCAGCCTGTCAACGACTCGCACGTCACCGAACATCACCGGCCACCGGTCACTACGCTTACGCCATCCTGGCGCGTCATCATGGCGCTTCATCATCGATCCGTCGAACCCCACCTCAGGCGAGGCAAGCTTGCTATGGACGCGGCCATCCTGTCAACGACTCGGACGTCACCGACCAACCGGCCACTGTCCTGACTGTCGTCATGGCGCGTCATCATCGATCCGTCGAACCCCACCTCAGGCGAGGCAAGGTTGCTATGGACGCGGCCATCCTGTCAACGACTCGCACGTCACCGACCAACCGGCCACTGTCCTGACTGTCGTCATGGCGCGTCATCATCGATCCGTCGAACCCCACCCCAGGCGAGGCAAGCTTGCTATGGAGGCGACCACCCTGTCAACGACTCGGACGTCACCGAACATCACCGGCCACCGCGCTGGCGGTCGTCGGGGCGCATCATCTGCATTCGCCGAACCCCTAACGGTGCACTCTCTTGCGAGCGCGGCCACCCTGTCAACAGCGCCGACCGGCACCCCCCGCGGTATCACGTCTGATGCAGCGTGACCTCCACCCGAGGCACCCTCCATGGCGCCACGGGTGGCATGCAGCTCCCGGCCCGCGACAGGACGTCGTGGACTGGGAGCCTGGTGGCTATTCTCGATCCCCTGCGCGAGTCAGAGCTGCACCGGCTGTTTACAATACCTTCGCTATTCGGTAGTAACATCCGCGTCCTACTCCGGAGGCGCGCCCGGAACGCGGCCGACCAGGTCGACAAGCGCCGCGCTCGTTATGGGCGTGACGTGGCCGGTCAGCCCGAAGCAGCGCCAGGGCACCGCGGCACCGCAGACCGACTCGGCGAAGCCTCATCACACGACTGACGCGTCGTCCGTTCGTGGGCAGACACGGTCGGTCGCGAACAAGGGGCCTTGGGACGCATTCTGAATCGCCCAATGGGCCCTTTTGCCGGATCGCAGGTATCGCCATTGTGCTGATGCCGCGGGCGCACCGCTAGTGACGGTTGGCCGGTGGTGCCGGCGCGGATGGTGGTGACGTGAGAGGTAGCGCTGCCACGTCATGCCGCCGCTTCATCGGCCGCGGCAGAGTTCGTAATCGGTGGCCTCCACCCGTGGCGCCCTCCCTGGCGCCACGGGTGGCATACGGCCCACAGACCACGACACGAGGTCGGGGGGCTGTGGGTTGCTTCGCTGGTCCGGAGGGGGGGCCGGAAGGCGACCGAGCAGGTCGGCGAGCGCCAGGCTGTGCATGGGCGTGGCCTTGCCGGTCAACTCGAAGCGGATGCTCCGCTCTCGACCCCTCAGTACTCGTCGTCGCAGAACCCGTCGCGGAAGGTATGCGGCACCACCCAGTAGCCGTCGACCGTGGCGAACAGGTCGGCGGCCGCCACCCGACAGAACGCCGGAGCGACAGGCGGCCGTGAGGCCACCACGAAAGTCGGCTTGAGGTGGTAGAGCGCCGAGCGATAGGCAAGCCGCGAGCCCGGACCCCACTGCCGGTCGGCAGGCCGTTCGGGAAACAGCACCACCAGCGAGCTGCGCTTGACCAGCCACAGGGTGCGCCGCGCCAGCGCTGCGTTGGGCGGGATGCCCTCGGGCACCACCGCCGAGGCGAACAGCCCCTCGGCCCGGCAGCGCCGTGCGCGCTGGCCGAACGCGCAGCCGACGAACACCTCGTCGGGGCCGCACGCTGAGTGGGCCAGCGCCGCGCGGAACGCCGCATCGACGCCGGTCGCGCAGCCCACGAAGAACCCGAACCCGTGGCGGCGGAACCGCTCGACCAGCGCACGGCAGACCGGCTGCTCCACCTGCCCGCGGCGGCTGCCGGCAAACAGCACCGAGCGCGCCGCCACCTTGAACCGCAGCGCCGGCTGACCGGAAACCTGAAAGCTCACCATCGATCGCACCTCCTGGTACTTGGTTGCCAGGCGCTTTCGCACTCGGTTCCTAGCAGTCAAGCACTTTCGTCGCGCGATCTGCGCTCTCGGTTCCCTCTCCCTACGGCAGCTCCGGCTCGGCGGCGCTAGCGATCAGGCGCTCCTTCTGGGCCGCGTGCGTCATCACGCTGCGCAGGTACGCCTTGATGATGGTGCGGTACTCGGCCGGCAGCGCATCGGCCTGGAGGAACAGCTCGGCGAGCCTGAGGTCGTGATAGCGGAAGTCGGCCTTCTGACCGACCAGCAGATACTCGAGGGGGACGTTGAAGAACTGGCACAGCTTCACCGCGTTCTGGAACGAGGGCATGACGCGGTCGGCCTCATAGGAGGCGAGGTTGTTGTGGGAGATGCCGACCGCATCGGCGAGCCGGCGGTAGGAGAGCCCGGACTGCTTTCGGAGGCCCTTGAGGTGGGTGCCGAGCGAAGCCATAGCTGCAGCATACGCACAATCGTGCGAAAAATTGTACCGCAAGGGTTGCCACGCACCCCCTATATAGGGTACTACTACGTCCTGTATATGGGGAGCCCATATGAATCAAGCCAACGCACTCGAACAGCTGACCGGCCTCTGCACGGAACCGCTGGCCTCGGATCCCCGCCCACGTGCCGCGCTCGCACGAGCCGGTATCACTGAGTCGTTCGTATTCGAGAGCTTCCGGCTCGGCTACTGCGCCGACCAGGTCGCCGAGCATCTGGCGCGCGACCAGGAGCTGCGCATAGAGCTCGAGCGTTGCGGCGCCATCAAGAACGGGCGCGTCATGCTGCAGGGCTGCGTGACGATTCCGGTCCTCGATGAGGCAGGGACAGTCGTCAACGTCGTCGGATACAAACTGAGCCCGCGCGCCAAGCGGCCCCTGGTCATGATTGGCGAGGATGGCATCTTCAACGCCCCCTTCGTCGAGAGCCCCCTCGACGCGCTCACGCTCATCCAGCATGACTTTCCGCATACGACGTTTCCGTTCGGCAGCGACGCCAAGTACCTGAAGTTCGCACAGGACCAGGGCATCCGCGCTGTCACCTTCACCTTCGAGGGACGCGCGCGTTTGTTCGCCGATCTCACGCGCGCCGGGGTCTCGGCGCGTCGCGTGCCCATCGAGCTCGACGGTTTGCCCAGCTCTGAGGTGCGCGCCTCACTCCAGCGACTCCTGGACCGCGACGGTGGTGAGGCGTCCATCTCAGATGCGGTGACCGAGATCGAGGGCGGCTTCCTGTTTCGGTTCCCACAGGTGACCTACCGGGTCATCGGCAGCTTCGCTGAGCACACCACCCGCATGAAGGCCAACATCAAGGCCCAGCTCGACCAGAGCGCATTCGTGGATTCCATCGACCTGTACCGCAACCGCGACCGACAGAACTTCACCTATCAGCTGATGGACCGCTTCGGCTTGAGCGACCAAGCGCAGATCGAGAGCGACCTGACCCAGATCATCGACGTGATCGAGAAGCACCGCGCGCTGACCGACCATCAACGGCAGATCGGGATGGAGTTGCTGAAGGGCTCCGACCTGGTCGACCAGATCGACCGCGACTACACCGAGCTTGGCTACGTCCGGGAGCGCAAGAACAAGCTCCTGCTCTACCTGGTGATGACCTCGCGCCTGATGCACAACCCGCTGCATGCGATCATCATCTCGCGCAGCAGCGCCGGCAAGAGCATGCTGGTGGAGGTGACCGAGCAGCTGTGTCCGCCCGAGGATGTGGAGAGCGTCAGCGACTTGTCGGCGCAGGCGCTCTACTACTACGGCAAGGACGACCTCAAGCACTGCTTCATCGTCATCGGCGAGAAGCACGGCAGCGAGGGCTCCGACTACCCGCTGCGCGAGCTCATCTCGCGGCGCTCCATCACCAAGGCGGTGCCGATGAAGGACCCGGTCACCGGCCAGGTGAAGACCGAGACCATCACCGTGAACGGGCCGATCTCGCTGGCCGAGACCACCACCAAAGGCGACGTGAACCCCGACAACCTCAGCCGCAGCTTCGTCGTGGGCATCGACGAGTCAGAGGACCAGACCCGGCTCATCCACGACCGGCAGCGCACCAACTACACCGTCGACGGCTTCCTCCAGCGACGGAGTCTGGATCGAATCACCGAGCGCCACCACTTCGCGCAGCGGTTGCTCGAGCCGGTGTTGGTCTTCAACCCCTATGCGGAGGTGTTGACCTTCCCGGCCTCCACACTGAAGACCCGGCGCGACCACGAGAAGTTCCTGCGGCTCATCAACGCCATCTGCTTCCTGTATCAGTACCAGCGCAAGCGCAAGCAGCTGACGTTGGACGGCGGCGAGACCCTCGAATACATCGAGTGCACCGTCGCCGACTACCGGCTCGCTCACGAGCTGCTCTCCGACGGCGTGCTGGACAACACCCTCGATGATCTGCCACGGCCGGCCAGAGAGCTGCTGGAGCTCATCAAGAAGTACGTCACCGACAAAGCCGATGCGGAGGGCGTCGTTGCCGAGCAGGTGGTCTTTCAGCGCAGCCAGATCCGTAGCCTATACCTCGTGGTCGTTCGCCCAGGTCCGCAACAACTTCCGCACCCTCGCCGACTACGAGTACATCCAGCTCATCAAGGCGCGCAGTGGTCTTGCCAATCAGTACCGGCTGTCGGCACACTACAGCGACCTCGATTTCCTCACCACGATCCTCAGCCCCGAGGATCTGACTGCCAGGATCAAGGCCCAACCTGCCGCTGCGGGCGCGGCGACCTGAACGAGCTGAACACACCCGAACATTCAGGTTCGGATGCGGTAACCAACTCTCCTGCAAGGAGATAGCCGCACCCGGACCCCCGAACCCCGTATTTGAACGTATACCCTGTTTAGACTGTGCCCGAAGGTGTCTCACCGGCAGCGGACGGCAACGGAAAGGAGCAAGCATGAAGTTCCAGCGCCACCTGGACGGTTTTCGCGACTACCTGCGCGCCCATCACTTCGCCGCCCGCACCCTCGAGACCTACGGGGCTAACACCAAGCGCTTCCTGGCATTCCTGGAGCAGCGCTACCCTCGCATCGACACGGTCGAGCAGGTCACCAAGGACACGATCCTCGACTATCAACGGCATCTGGCCGAGCATGAGGATCCGCGCATCGGGGCGCTGACGCATGCCACGCAGAACCTGATCCTGCGGTCGGTGCGCAAGTTCTTCCATTATCTACTGCGCGGCGACTTCATCCTCCGGGACCCCACCAGCGTGCTGGAGTTCCCCAAGGAGGAGCAGAAGCTGATTCGGAATGTGTTGTCGGAGGATGAGGTCTCAGGTCTGCTCGAGCAGATCAAGCCGATCGGTCCCGAGGGGCTGCGCAACCGCGCCATCGTCGAGCTGCTGTACGCCTGCGGCATCCGCACCACAGAGCTCTGCCAGCTCAGAGTTGCAGATCTCGATCTCAAGGAACAGACGGTCACCATCATGAAGGGCAAGGGCGGCAAGTCGCGTGTGGTCCCCATCGGTCAGTACGCCTGCCATTACATCGCCGAGTATCTGCGCAAGGGTCGCAAGTACTTCCTGCGCGGACGCGCCGACGATCCGGGCCTGTTGTTCCTATCGGGTTGGGGCAACCCCTTCAACGCGAGCACCATTAACCGCTCGGTGATGTGGAAGATCGCCGCCGAGGTGGGGCTGAAGAAAGACCTGACCTGCTACACCTTTCGCCACTCGGTCGCCACGCACATGCTTCGCAACGAGGCCAACGTCATGTACATCGCCAAGCTGCTCGGCCACGCCTCGCTGAAGACCACCCAGAAGTACCTCCGTGTCGAGATCGGCGATCTGAAGCGTGTGCACAGCCTCTACCATCCGCGAGAACGCAACTCCAGTGGAGGAAACGGAGAGCGGCCATCGCGCACAGAAAATACTTGACTGCCGGGAGCAGCGTGCGAAATCGCTTGGCAACCAAGTACCAGGAGGTGCGATGAATGGTGACATTTCAGGTAGCAGGCGATGCCGCGCTGCAGTTCAACGTGGCGGCGCGTTCGGTGTTGTTGGCCGGCAGCCGCTGCGGGCAGGTGGAGCCCTCGACCTGCCGAGCGCTGATCGAGCAGTTTCGCCGGCACGGGTTTGGGTTCTTCGTGGGCTGCGCGGCCGGGGTGGATGCCGCCTTCCGCAAGGCGCTGGCTGACTCAGAATGCGGCCCCGACGAGGTGTTCGTCGGCTGCGCGTTCGGCAAGCGCGCACGGCGCTGCCGGGCCGAGGGGCTGTTCGCCTCGGCGGTGGTGCCCGAGGGCATCCCGCCCAACGCAGCGCTGGCGCGGCGCACCCTGTGGCTGGTCAAGCGCAGCTCGCTGGTGGTGCTGTTTCCCGAGCGGCCTGCCGACCGGCAGTGGGGTCCAGGCTCCCGGCACGTGTTTCGATCGAGTCTCTACCATCTTAAGCCGCTGTTCGTAGTGGCCTCGCGGCCGCCTGCGGCGCCGGCCTACTGCCGGGTGGTGGCTTCCGATCTGTTCGCCACGGTCGACGGCTACTGGGTGGTGCCCCATACCTTCCGCGACGGCTTCTGCGACGACGAGTACTGAGGGTCCAGATCGGAGCATCCGCTTCGAGTTGACCGGCGCCGCAGCACCCATGCGGAGCCCGGCGATGGCTGCCCTGTTGAGCAGCCTTCCGGACCCGCCTCCGGAGTTCGAAGCAGCCCACAGCCCCCGACCTCGTGTCGTGGTCTGTGGGCCGTATGCCACCCGTGGCGCCAGGGAGGGCGCCACGGGTGGAGGTCACCGATTACGAACTCTGCCGCGGCCGATGAAGCGGCGGCGCACCTTGTCGTAGCCCATGGGGCATCGGCCGGCAGCGACGCAGTCCGCGGGCGGAGGCACATGGGAGGTGGCAGCGCTACCATTGGCCGATTCAGAGGGAGCGCGAAGGCCCCTTGTTCGCGACCGACCGTGTCTGCCCACGAACGGACGACGCGTCAGTCGTGTGGTGAGGTACCTGGTGCCGGCTTCCCCGCCGGACTCACCCCGAGGTCAGTGGTGTTGTTCCCCGAGCGGCCTGCCGACGGTCGGTGGGGAGCGGGTTCACGGCTCGTGTGGCGTGGCCTCCGACCTTCGCCACGATGATGCACAGACCCTGCGATGCCAGTCGCTGCTTTCAGACTGACCGGTTCGGCCAGCGGGTTCCATGACTCGGCGCTGGTGAGCATGATGGTGCACGTTGCTCCGGACGCGCCCCGAGCTGTCCACAGGACAGCCGCACGCTTGCCCTCCATGGCGCGGGAACGCCTGTGTTGGGCCCCATGGACGGGGCCCAGGAACGGACGACGCGTCAGTCGTGTGATGAGTTACCTGTGCACTTCGCCGACTCGGTCTGCGGCGCCCGATGATGCACAGACACTACGATGCCAGGCGCCGCTTCGAGCTGACCGGCCACGTCACGCCCATACACAGCCTGGCGCTGGTTCACCTGGTCGGCCGCGTTCCGGGCGCGCCTCCGGAATAGCAAAACCGCTCCCAGCCCCCGACGTCCTGTCGCGGTCTGGGAGCTACATGCCACCCGTGGCGCCAGGGAGACGCCACGGGTGGAGGTCACCGGGCATCGGGCGTGACACCGCCCCGGCTGCCGGTCGGCCGCGCACGCAGGGGGCGGCGCTGTTGACAGGGTGGCCGCGCTCGCGAGAGACTGCACCGTTAGGGGTTCGGCGAATGCAGATGATGCGCCACGACGACGCGCCAGGATGGCGGCAGCGCAGTGACTGGTTAGGGGTGAGGCGCGCAAGTTCAGCCGAATCGCAGAGCCGGGCGTGGCAAGGTGCACGAGGCCAGAATCGCCGTTGACTTTTCTGAGTCGCCCGCGGAAGATGGTGATTCGGGTTGATCAGATGCGGATGGAGCGCCATCATGACAGTCAGCGCAGTGACCGGTTGGCGGTCACGGTCGGTGACGTCCGAGTCGTTGACAGGGTGGTCGCGTCCATAGCAAGCTTGCCTCGCCTGGGGTGGGGTTCGACGGATCGATGATGAAGCGCCATGATGACAGTCAGCGCAGTGGCCGGTTGGCGGTCACGTTTGGTGAGCTCCGAAACGTTGACAGTGCGCCGCGCCCACGCTATCATGCCTGGCCTGGGGTCGACGGATGCCGATGAAGCGCCATGATGACAGTCAGCGCAGTGACCGGTTGGCGCTCACGTTTGGTGAGCTCCGAGTGGTTGACCGGGTGGTCGCGTCCATAGCAAGCTTGCCTCGCCTGGGGTCGGACGGATCGGAGATGAAGCGCCATGGTGACAGTCAGCGCAGTGACGGGTTGCCGGTGACCTTCGCTCACCCCGGTGACCCCCACGAGTCGTTGACGGCGCGCCGCGCCTATGCTAGCGTGCCTCACCTGGGGTTCGACGGATGGTCATGAAGGGTCACGATGACAGGCAGCGCAGTGACCGGTTAGTTGTGACGCAGCCAGTGCATCCCCCTCCCCCAACTTTTCAAACCGAGACCGAGAAACAACTAACCGCTCCGGCTGATCGCGCCCTACGCGACCCCGCGCACGCCGTCGCCTTCACCACCGCCGTAGCTATCCGTGGCGCCGGCTCGGTCCATCGCCGAACCGGCATGCGGACCGCCCGCGCCCTTCCCGTCGACCGCAGCCGTCCCGGATCGCTGCCCGCGACTGACTGCCCGCAAAACCCACCGCCGGCGTTGCCGGCCATTCAGACTCACTGCTGCTCAGACCACCGCCACGCGTGGCGTTGTAGCGCAGATCCCGACGTAGATCTAGCGAAGAAGGAGGTTCGAATGATACTGAAAGAACCGCACGCGCGCGCGGCGTGAGCCCGGGTGAACCCGGTGAGTCACACGCCGCGCGCTTCACAAATTTGACTCAGACTGGTCGCCCGCGTTGGCGGGCGCGCCCGCGGTTGCGGGCGTCAGAGTAGCCAGGGAGCGGCAATCCGCTCCGCAATACTCCCGAAATAACATCCAAGGAAGAAATGATGAAGATATTTTTTGCAAGGTCCTTCGCGATTGCGTTGGTCCTCGTTTTGCCCGCAACCGGCCTGTGGGCCGCTGGCGCAGAAGAGGCACCGGCAGCCGCGGCTGACAAGAAGTATGTGACCGACCCGACCACCGGCAAGGTCGTGGTGGCACCAGAGTATGGCGGGACATTAACCTTTCCCTATAGATTAGATTACTCTACTACTGACCCCTTTGTTACTGGCGGCTATGCGGGCTTCCTCATAGCCAGTGTTAATGAGACTCTCGCCCTCGGGGACTGGGGACTAGATAGGAAAGAATTTGACTTTAGAAACCCCTATGTCCCTACGTTTATCTTCACAGGGTCTCTGGCGGAAAGCTGGGAAACGCCCGACCCACTGACTTACATCTTCCACATCCGCCAGGGGGTTTACTGGCATAACAAGGCACCGATGAACGGTCGGGAGCTAACTGCCGATGATGTCGTATATACCTGGCAGCGTAATACCGTTCTGGGTGACTTCACCGAACGTCCCCTTAGTCCTAGAGTTGCTGTCAATATGCCATGGGAATCGATAGAGGCCACCGACAAATATACGGTTGTTTTTAAGCTGACGGAGCCGTCCGTCTATGCGCTAGAGGTTATCATCAACGAAGCTTTGCACTGGATATTACCCCCCGAGGTAATCGAGCAATACGGCGACTATACGGATTGGAAGAACGTGGTCGGCACCGGGCCCTTTGAGCTGACTGACTATGTCGAAGACGTCTCTATCACCTGGACCAAGAATCCTGCCTACTGGGGCTACGACGAAAAATACCCTGAGAACCGCCTGCCCTATATTGACCAGGTAAGTGCCCTCTATATGGCAGAAGAAGCAACACGTATATCGGCACTACGCTCGGGTAAGATTGATATAACAGCTAAAGCCGGCGTCGGTGAAATAAAATCCCTAGACGTGGTAAAGAGCCTCCAGAAGACCAACCCCGAACTCGAGGCGAGCTTTTATCACCAGGCGGCGTTTGCTGCCATTGGTCTGAACATTCGCAACGCGCCCTTTGACGACATCAGGGTACGCCACGCACTGCAGATGGCACTGGACCTCGAGACGATTAACGATACCTACTATGCCGGTTTAGCAAAGTGGGAATCTCCTGCGGTGTCTTTCGTCAAGGGGTATTACACCCCAGTTGAAGAGTGGCCCGAAGAGCTCAAGCAATACTACAGGTATGACCCGGAAGGTGCTGAGAAGCTCCTTGACGAGGCTGGATATCCGCGGGGCGCGGACGGCGTTCGATTCAAGGTCGACTATTCTCACCGCGACATCTCGGATTTGGGCTATGTGGAAATAGCTGCCGGCTACTTTGCTGATATTGGCGTTGATGTAACGATTAATATATATGACACGGCGACTTGGGTCGCTAAGAGAGGAGCACATGATTATGAGATGACCGGTGGCGGCATGGCCATTTCGAGCCCTGCCTGGTCCACGCGCGCTTATCGCTCGGACAATCCATCTACGCGCGACTACGTGGGCGGAGTCGAGACCCCTGAGCTGACCGCCGCCTATGATGCCTTTTTGGCCGCTACCACCGTTGAGGAGGAGATGCAGGCATCTACCGGTGGCGGCATGGCCATTTCGAGCCCTGCCTGGTCCACGCGCGCTTATCGCTCGGACAATCCATCTACGCGCGACTACGTGGGCGGAGTCGAGACCCCTGAGCTGACCGCCGCCTATGATGCCTTTTTGGCCGCTACCACCGTTGAGGAGGAGATGCAGGCATCTAGAGAGTTTGATTTGGCCGTGATAAAGCAGCACAATCAGATATGGGGTCCTCTGGAACCAAGGTTTCAGGTGAGCCAGCCGTGGGTCGAAGGTTTTAACGGTGAATACTCGATGGGAGATATGCAATATATGTCCATCCTCGCCCGCCTCTGGATTGATAGTGAGCTGAAGGAAGCAATGGGTCGTTAGTGGGTTCACCCCTTGTGGCTCACCTTAGGGAAAAAGGGAGCTGGGAGGCTCAAGCTTCCCAGCTCCCATAGTCATTGATGACTGCCTGAGAGACACTTGGGAGGGAGCCGTCATTCCTGATAAAATGTCATTCCTTCGGCAGGCTCAGGACGGCGTCTGAGCCCGCAGGCGAAGAATCTGGGGTCGGGGGCGTGTGGCTCGTATGCAATGCGAGGCCACCCCGCCAATGGAAACTGCGCACCGCCCCAGACCCTTCGTCCTTCCTGGAAGGACTCAGGGTGACAAATGCACAGCCATTTTCATCGTTCATGATCCGCCTAAGGCGGAGGAGCGGTTCTGGGTGCGGGGGCTTAGACAGGTAATGAGCCAGTACTACGTTTACCTCATGGCCAGCTATAGAGGAACGCTTTACACTGGGGTGACCAACGACCTGACGCGTCGAGTGTATGAACACCGCCTCAAGGTGGTGGACGGTTTTACTAAGAGGTATAACATCTCAAAGCTCGTGCATTACGAGGCTACAGACGACGTCGAGTCGGCAATTGCGCGGGAGAAACAGATTAAAGGCTGGCTCCGCAGCAAGAAGGTCGCCCTTTTTGAATCGTTGAATCCCTACTGGGAAGATTTGGCCGACGCATGGGATCGCAGCCCCCCACACTCCCCAGACCCTTCGTCCCGATCCCGACGTGTCGGGATATGACGAGATTGTCTAAGTGGATTGCGGCCCCGGATCCAGTCCGGGGCAGGTTTTTCACCGCAATGATGGGGGGAGAGAAGGCGACGAGATTGTCTAAGTGGATTCCGGCTTTCGCCGGAATGACGGGGGGAATCGCAATCAGGTGTATCACATGAGAGCCTATATCATCAGGCGGTTATTGCTCATAATCTCCACCTTGTTCATATTGAGCATCCTGGTCTTTCTCTCGGTGCGCTTCATCCCCGGCGATGTAATAGACGTAATGGTGGGTAGGCAGGAATTGCAAGCAGCGGGGGTGATTGACCGTGAAGCTGTTATGCGTATACTGGGATTAGACGTGCCCGTCTACGTGCAGTATGGACGCTGGATAGGAGTGTTGCCGACCGCTGACTGGGTTACCGGTGAGTCCCAGTTTAAAGGTCTCCTCCAGGGTAGCCTTGGCAAATCACTGCTTGGCACTTGGACGGTAGAGGAGAAGATATTAAGTAGATTGCCGGTAACCATTGAGCTCGGTGTCATGGCAATCGTAATCGGGCTGGTGATAGCCCTGCCGGTCGGCATCTACTCGGCGGTGCGCCAGTACACCGCCGCCGACTACGTGGGGCGGTCGGTCGCCATCATGGGGCTGGCGACGCCCAACTTCTGGCTGGGAACGATGGTGATGATCTACCCGGCCATCTGGTGGGCCTGGTCGCCACCGATGAAGTGGGTTCCTTTCACGGAAGACCCACTCGGCAACCTCGGTATGTTCCTCATCCCTAGCCTGATCCTTGGCACCTACCTGTCGGCCAGCACCATGCGCATGACGCGCACCATGATGCTGGAGGTGCTGCGGCAGGACTATATTCGCACTGCCTGGGCCAAGGGTCTGCTGGAGCGGTCGGTGATCCTACGCCACGCGGTCAAGAACGCCATCATCCCGGTGGTGACGCTGGTGGGCATGCAGCTGCCGATCCTGGTGGGCGGCTCGGTCATCATCGAGAACATCTTCAACCTGCCGGGGCTGGGGCGGCTGATGCTTCATGCGCTTAATGACCGCGACTACCCGGTGGTGTCGGGGGTGAACCTGTTCTTCGCCACGGTGGTGGTGTTCGTTAACCTGCTGACCGATCTGCTGTACGCGTCGCTGGACCCGCGGATTCGCTACGAGTGAGGCAAAAGCAATGAGGGAAGCCCGTGGGTGACGTATCACAGCTGACGCCGGCCGGCGCCGAGCCGGCCGCTGGGGCGGCTGCGGCTGGGCAGGCTGGAGCGCGGCGGTTCTTCGGCCGGCTGGTGCGTGAGCAGCCGTTGGGCACCGCCGGCGGCATCGTCATCCTGCTCCTGGTGCTGGTCAGCATCTTCGCCGATGGGCTGGCGCCCTATCGCTTCGAGGAAATCCATCTGCGCGATCGCCTGCAGGCCCCCTCGGCCCAGTACCTGCTGGGCACCGACCACGTGGGGCGCGACCTGCTGAGCCGCCTCATCCACGGTGCGCGACTGTCGCTGACGGTGGGGCTGGCCGCCACGGCCCTCAACGTCGTGGTGGCGGTGCTGATCGGCGGCACCACCGGCTTCATCGGCGGGCGGCTGGACCTGGTGACGCAGCGCTTCGTCGACGCCTGGATAGCGTTCCCGGGGCTGCTGTTGCTGCTGACGATCATGTCGATTGCCGGCCGCGGGATGGCGCAGATCATCATCGTGCTGGGGGTGTCGGGCGGCATCCCGGCCTCGCGGGTGGTGCGCGGCGCAGTGCTGGGGGTGAAGGAGAACGTCTACTTCCAGGCGGCGCAGGCAATCGGCAGCTCGCGCCGGCGTTCGCTGCTGCGCCACGTGCTGCCCAACATCGCCGCGCCCATCATCATCATCTTCAGCATCAACGTCGGCGGGGTGATCATGTCGGAGGCGGCGCTGAGCTTTCTCGGCTTCGGCCTGCCGCCGGACATACCGAGCTGGGGCGGCATGCTCAGCCGCGAGGGGCGGCGGTACATGGAGGTAGCGCCTCATCTGGCGTTGTGGCCGGGGCTGTGCCTGACCGTCGTCGTCTACAGCCTCAACATGTTCGGTGACGCGGTGCGCGACCTGCTCGACCCGCGGCTGCGCGGCCGCCTCGGCCGCTACGGTGCCGCCGCCTCGGCACGGCCATAGGCCAGCTCACCCCGAGCTGAGGTCGCCCGGCCATCGAGGCGTTGGACGCCGGCGCTGCAACCGCACGGGGCACCGATTGATCACCTCTACCCCGACGCCGAGATTCTTGATGCCGACCCTTCGCTCGGGCCGGGATGACGCCGCCGTGCCGCCACGGGTGGCATGTAGCTCCCAGGCCGCGACAGGACGTCGGGGGCTGGGAGCCCGTTGGCTATTCCGGAGGCGCGCCCGGAACGCGGCCGACCAGGTCAACCAGCGCTGGGGTGGGTATGGGCGTGACGTGGCCGGTCAGCTCGAGGCGGCGCCTGGCGTCGTAGTGTCGGCGCATCATCGGGCACCGCAGACCCAGTCGGCGAAGTGCACAGGTAACTGACGGTTCGTCCGTTCGTGCGTCCCGTCGGACGCGATCCGCCGCGCGCCCAGCACAGGCGTTCCCGCGCCATAGAGGGCGAGCGTTTGGCTGTCCAATGGAAAGCTCGGGGCGGCGTCCGGAGTCCGAGTCACGAAACTACCAACAACTGGAGGCCAGCGGCCGCGGCGCGTTGTTCGACGCGCCGTTCGACGTGCAGCTATCACCATTCGACGTGGTGCAGCCGGATGCATGTCGGGCGAATCTCACCGAGCCGATCCCGACGCACAGCAGGTCTTGGTCTATCATCCGGAACCGGGTAACCACGTGGGGCGTGGCGCTCACACCGATCGGGTGGTATTGGCGACGCCCGCGGACGTTGCTGTCGACCTGTCGGAGGTCTGGTAGCCTCACCTCAGCAATCATCGCGGCTGGCGTCTCAACCGCGCCGTCTGTCGAGTATGATCGGAACCTCAATCTGCGAGCACGTTGATGATTACGTTTGAATGGGACGATAGGAAGGCAATCTCAAATGAGCGTAAGCACGGAGTGAACTTCTTTGAGGCAACCAGCGTGTTCGATGACCCTCTTGCCCTCACCGTTCCTGATGCACAGCACTCCACGCCTGAGGAAGAGCGATGGATCACCAGTGGACGCCGTCTGTCGAGTATGATCGGAACCTCAATCTGCGAGCACGTTGATGATTACGTTTGAATGGGACGATAGGAAGGCAATCTCAAATGAGCGTAAGCACGGAGTGAACTTCTTTGAGGCAACCAGCGTGTTCGATGACCCTCTTGCCCTCACCGTTCCTGATGCACAGCACTCCACGCCTGAGGAAGAGCGATGGATCACCAGTGGACGGGCATCATCAAATCGGCTACTCGTCGTGGTCTACACCCACGCGTACAAGAAAGAGAACGACGAGTTGATTCGGATCATCTCTTCTCGGCCGGCGACCGCCGCGGAACGAAAGGAGTATACTGAGGGGTAGTATGGTTATGCGCGACGAATACGACTTCACAGGTGGCAAACGAGGTGTCTTCTACCGCCCTGGACAACCCAAGCGGTTTGTGATCGCTTTGGATCACGTGCCACACCCGGCGAGCTTTGAAATCTCACAGAATGAGAATGACGAGTACACCTTTTCTCTCAAGCTCGAGACTGGGGAAGTCGTTTTCTCGCGTGGCCCATTCCGGTCTCGCGAAGAGGCGCTGCAGTCCATCGAAGACCTGAGGGAGAGCGTGATCGCTGCCGAGACAATCGGGGTCTGACCATTCGAGCTGCTGCGACAGCGGGTGCCTTCGTCGTCGGCCCAGCCGAGCAACAGGTCAAGGAGCATGGCATCGTCGTAGATGCCGCAATGGTTCGGGTGCGGCCAGTTGCTCGCCCACAGCATGCCGCTCCGGCGCGGCTCGCACGAGCTCGCGGGCCGTGGCGCGTAGATTGGCAACAGCGGTTGCCGGCCGCAGACGACTCGTATGGCGCCGACAGCTTGACCCAGCACCTGCCGCCACTGACGAGGCGTAGCAACAACCGAAAGGTGGAGTGATCGACGCCGACCGGCGGCACAAAGCGGCCGAGGTGGTCGATGACGAGCGGCGCAGGCAGTGCTCCGGCTTCGGCTGCCTGAACTGCGACGTCGGCGCCTCATCGACGCTGATCTCTCGTACGTCTCTCATCGGTGCACTCTCCATACTCGTCGTCACAGCGAAGCCGGGCACTATGTACCTCATCACACGACTGACGCGTCGTCCGTTCGTGGGCAGACACGGTCGGTCGCGAACAAGGGGCCTTCGCGCACGTTCTGAATCGGCCAATGGGCCCTTTTGCCGGATCGCACGTATCGCCATTGTGCTGATGTCGCGGGCGCACCGTTAGTGACAGTTGGCCGGTGGTGCCGGCGCGGATCACGGTGGTGTCGCCGCTTCATCGGCCGCGGCAGAGTCCGTATCCAGCAACCTCCACCCGTGGCGCCCTCCCTGGCGCCACGGGTGGCATACGGCCCACAGACCACGACACGAGGTCGGGGGCTGTGGGCTGCTTCTTGGTCCGGAGGGGGGGCCGGAAGGCGACCGAGCAGGTCGGCGAGCGCCGGGCTGTGCATGGGCGTGGCCTTGCCGGTCAGCGGGAAGCGGATGCTCCGATCTGGACCCTCAGTACTCGTCGTCGCAGAGGCCGTCGCGGAAGGTGTGCGGCACCACCCAGTAGCCGTCGACCGTGGCGAACAGGTCGGCGGCCACCACCTGACAGAACGCCGGAGCGACAGGCGGCCGTGAGGCCACCACGAAGGTCGGCTTGAGGTGGTAGAGCGCCGAGCGATAGGCAAGCCGCGAGCCCGGACCCCACTGCCGGTCGGCGGGCCGCTCGGGGAACAGCACCACCAGCGAGCTGCGCTTGACCAGCCACAGGGTGCGCCGCGCCAGCGCCGCCCGGGGCGGGATGCCCTCGGGCACCACCGCCGAGGCGAACAGCCCCTCGGCCCGGCAGCGCCGTGCGCGCTGGCCGAACGCGCAGCCGACGAACACCTCGTCGGGGCCGCACGCTGAGTGGGCCAGCGCCGCGCGGAACGCCGCATCGACGCCGGTCGCGCAGCCCACGAAGAACCCGAACCCGTGGCGGCGGAACCGCTCGACCAGCGCGCGGCAGACCGGCTGCTCCACCTGCCCGCGGCGGCTGCCGGCAAACAGCACCGCGCGCGCCGCCACCTTGAACCGCAGCGCCGGCTGACCGAAAACCTGAAAGCTCACCATCGATCGCACCTCCTGGTACTTGGTTGCCAGGCGCTTTCGCACTCGGTTCCCAGCAGTCAAGCACTTTCTTCGCGCGATCTGCGCTCTCGGTTTCCTCTCCCTACGGCAGCTCCGGCTCGGCGGCGCTAGCGATCAGGCGCTCCTTCTCGGCCGCGTGCGTCATCACGCTGCGCAGGTACGCCTTGATGATGGTGCGGTACTCGGCCGGCAGCGCATCGGCCTGGAGGAACAGCTCGGCGAGCCTGAGGTCGTGATAGCGGAAGTCGGCCTTCTGACCGACCAGCAGATACTCGAGGGGGACGTTGAAGAACTGACACAGCTTCACCGCGTTCTGGAACGAGGGCATGACGCGGTCGGCCTCATAGGAGGCGAGGTTGTTGTGGGAGATGCCGACCGCATCGGCGAGCCGGCGGTAGGAGAGCCCGGACTGCTTTCGGAGGCCCTTGAGGTGGGTGCCGAGCGAAGCCATAGCTGCAGCATACGCACAATCGTGCGACAAATTGTACCGCAAGGGTTGCCACGCACTCCTATATAGGGTACTACTACGTCCTGTATATGGGGAGCCCATATGAATCAAGCCAACGCACTCGAACAGCTGACCGGCCTCTGCACGGAACCGCTGGCCTCGGATCCCCGCCCACGTGCCGCGCTCGCACGAGCCGGTATCACTGAGTCGTTCGTATTCGAGAGCTTCCGGCTCGGCTACTGCGCCGACCAGGTCGCCGAGCATCTGGCGCGCGACCAGGAGCTGCGCATAGAGCTGGAGCGTTGCGGCGCCATCAAGAACGGCCGCGTCGTGCTGCAGGGCTGCGTGACGATTCCGGTCCTCGATGAGGCAGGGACGGTCGTCAACGTCGTCGGATACAAACTGAACCGGCGCGCCAAGCGGCCCCTGGTCATGATTGGCGAGGATGGCATCTTCAACGCCCCCTTCTTGAGCAAGCAGAGGGAGGTGATCTTCGTCGAGAGCGCCCTCGACGCGCTCACGCTCATCCAGCATGACTTTCCGCATACGACGTTCCCGTTCGGCAGCGACGCCAAGTACCTGAAGTTCGCACAGGACCAGCGCATCCGCGCTGTCACCTTCACCTTCGAGGGACGCGCGCGTTTGTTCGCCGATCTCACGCGCGCCGGGGTCTCGGCGCGTCGCGTGCCCATCGAGCTCGACGGTTTGCCCAGCTCTGAGGTGCGCGCCTCACTCCAGCGACTCCTGGACCGCGACGGTGGTGAGGCGTCCATCTCAGATGCGGTGACCGAGATCGAGGGCGGCTTCCTGTTTCGGTTCCCACAGGTGACCTACCGGGTCATCGGCAGCTTCGCTGAGCACACCACCCGCATGAAGGCCAACATCAAGGCCCAGCTCGACCAGAGCGCATTCGTGGATTCCATCGACCTGTACCGCAACCGCGACCGACAGAACTTCACCTATCAGCTGATGGACCGCTTCGGCTTGAGCGACCAAGCGCAGATCGAGAGCGACCTGACCCAGATCATCGACGTGATCGAGAAGCACCGCGCGCTGACCGACCATCAACGGCAGATCGCGATGGAGTTGCTGAAGAGCTCCGACCTGGTCGACCAGATCGACCGCGACTACACCGAGCTTGGCTACGTCCGGGAGCGCAAGAACAAGCTCCTGCTCTACCTGGTGATGACCTCGCGCCTGATGCACAACCCGCTGCATGCGATCATCATCTCGCGCAGCAGCGCCGGCAAGAGCATGCTGGTGGAGGTGACCGAGCAGCTGTGTCCGCCCGAGGATGTGGAGAGCGTCAGCGACTTGTCGGCGCAGGCGCTCTACTACTACGGCAAGGACGACCTGAAGCACTGCTTCATCGTCATCGGCGAGAAGCACGGCAGCGAGGGCTCCGACTACCCGCTGCGCGAGCTCATCTCGCGGCGCTCCATCACCAAGGCGGTGCCGATGAAGGACCCGGTCACCGCCCAAGTGAAGACCGAGACCATCACCGTGAACGGGCCGATCTCGCTGGCCGAGACCACCACCAAAGGCGACGTGAACCCCGACAACCTCAGCCGCAGCTTCGTCGTGGGCATCGACGAGTCAGAGGACCAGACCCGGCTCATCCACGACCGGCAGCGCACCAACTACACCGTCGACGGCTTCCTCGAGCGACGGAGTCTGGATCGAATCACCGAGCGCCACCACTTCGCGCAGCGGTTGCTCGAGCCGGTGTTGACCTTCCCGGCCTCCACACTGAAGACCCGGCGCGACCATGAGAAGTTCCTGCGGCTCATCAACGCCATCTGCTTCCTGTATCAGTACCAGCGCAAGCGCAAGCAGCTGACGTTGGACGGCGGCGAGACCCTCGAATACATCGAGTGCACCGTCGCCGACTACCGGCTCGCTCACGAGCTGCTCTCCGACGGCGTGCTGGACAACACCCTCGATGACCTGCCACGGCCGGCCAGAGAGTTGCTGGAGCTCATCAAGAAGTACGTCACCGACAAAGCCGATGCGGAGGGCGTCGTTGCCGAGCAGGTGGTCTTTCAGCGCAGCCAGATCCGTACCTATACCTCGTGGTCGTTCGCCCAGGTCCGCAACAACTTCCGCACCCTCGCCGACTACGAGTACATCCAGCTCATCAAGGCGCGCAGTGGTCTTGCCAATCAGTACCGGCTGTCGGCACACTACAGCGACCTCGATTTCCTCACCACGATCCTCAGCCCCGAGGATCTGACTGCCAGGATCAAGGCCCAACCTGCCGCTGCGGGCGCGGCGACCTGAACGAGCTGAACACACCCGAACATTCAGGTTCGGATGCGGTAACCAACTCTCCTGCAAGGAGATAGCCGCACCCGGACCCCTGAACGCCGTATTTGAACGTATACCCTGTTTAGACTGTGCCCGAAGGTGTCTCACCGGCAGCGGACGGCAACGGAAAGGAGCAAGCATGAAGTTCCAGCGCCACCTGGACGGTTTTCGCGACTACCTGCGCGCCCATCACTTCGCCGCCCGCACCCTTGAGACCTACGGGGCTAACACCAAGCGCTTCCTGGCATTCCTCGAGCAGCGCTACCCACGCATCGAGACGGTGGAGCAGGTTACCAAGGACACCATCCTCGACTATCAACGGCATCTGGCCGAGCATGAGGATCCGCGCATCGGGGCGCTGACGCATGCCACGCAGAACTTGATCCTGCGGTCGGTGCGCAAGTTCTTCCATTATCTACTGCGCGGCGACTTCATCCTCCGGGACCCCACCAGCGTGCTGGAGTTCCCCAAGGAGGAGCAGAAGCTGATTCGGAATGTGTTTGCGTATTCCGGTGAAAAAAGCCACCCATTCCGGGAATAAAAAGCCACCCGGCGGGGCGTCCGATCCTGTGACAGCCACTATAGCGGGGTGGCTTTTTTGAATCAACCTGGGTGCCTGGGTGTGTGCTCAGAGGGGCTTCGGTGGTGCAACCTCCTTCGGTGCAGAAGCTTCCTGGGGGGTGGGGGTCGGAGGCCTTAGTGCTGAGCACACCACCCTTGCGGAGAAAACTGGCTAGCGGCAGTGCTCGGTGCTCGGATCTGTGCAAGCGACGCAGAGATGGGTTGGAGGGTGCGACATCGCGAACGGAGCGCCGCGTCTCGGATTGATGTTCGAGGTGGCACACGGGAGCCGGGGTGGCGGACCGCGGGGGGTCAGCGGTGCTGGGGAACGGCTTTGACGGGCACCTTGCGGGATTCCGGGGGGTACCCTGGGGTATTCCCCTGGGTTTGGAAGGCCCTCAGAGAGCCGCTATGAGGCCGACTTGGACGCCGAGCGTCCCGCTGCCGGCCAATCGGTGGTGAATGCCGGCCCTGAACGGGTCCACACTCCGGGATTGCCGCCGTGGCGGCGTTCATGCTGCCGCGCCGGTGGGCGAACTCGACCGGCAGCCGTGCGGCAGGCAGAGGCAGTCGGCTTGGAACAGTACCGCGCCGACCGCAGGCGGGGGCCTTCGATTGCTGGTCCGGATGGGAGCCGGGTGGCGGACCGCGCGGGGTAGCACCCCGCAGCCGGGTGGTGGTATGTCCGACCGCGCGGCGTCAGCGGTGCTCGGAAACGGCCTTGACGGGCACACTGTGGGATTTCGGGGGGTACTCTGGGGTATTCCCCTGGGTTTGGAAGGCCCTCAGGGTGTGGCGCGACAATCAGGATGAGAAACCGGCGACAATCAGGATGAGAATCAATGTCGCAACGAGACACAGGATGGCATAGGGCGGTTAGTCGTGCAGGTGTCACGCCAAGTCCGCGGAGGCTTTCGCAGCCCGGTCTCACCGACCGCCTCCGACCACCATCACCCCGCGCGGCTCTGTCGGCTGCAAGGGAGCCGGGACTGTGGTTCTGCACGTCCCCAACCGCGCCCGCCGACCGCGGCCCCCGCGGCGTTCGCAGGCGCGTGCACCGCCTCGACCGCAGCGTCTCTGCCGGCCATCGCACTGCCGCAGGACGCCGTTCGCGTCGCTGCGACGGCGATACGCCGCTCATCACCCGGGGGTGTCTGAGGGATGTCTCGCAGCATGGTTCGAGATTCCCGGAGTCAGCGATTGACCCACCGCCCGGGCCGGTAGGTACCACCCCATTCCGCGGACGGCTCTCGGTGGCCGTCGTCGCGCAAGGTTGCTGCCTCCTGGCCGGACTCGCACAGCGACCGCCAGGTCGACGAGCGCCGGCGTTCTGCTCCCGCCACCGCCTTGCTGCCGCGAAGCCCGCGACGGCGATCCTCGGGCGATTTTGGAGGCCATCGACCGCCGGCTGGGCCTGAGCAAGCGCTCTGAGGAGCCGTTGGCTGGCAGCGCATGCGTTGCGCTCGTCGGGCGCGAGGGGACGGCTGGACGTTGGTTGGCGCCCTGCTCGTAGCGACCGTGGAGTGCCGGTCGGCACCGTAGCGGCCCCAGGGCCGCCAGGTCAGGGCTTGACGAACGGAGTGGCGAGCTGCGGGTTTCCTCAGTCGCGCCCGAACCCGCGCGGCGGCTCGACGCTCTCCAGTTCGGCAAGATCAAGGGTGCAAATCGCCTGCAGCTTGTGTGCGAGCGCGGACTCCCCGAGACTGTCGGGCAGGTTGTCGAGCCACGCTTGGTACTCATCCTGAAGGTCGAGCAGGGTGCGTACCGCATCCTGCCAGCGCTGCGGTCGGGATCGGCGGTCCTGCGGTCGTCGGTAATGCACCTGCGGTTGCTGTGCCTGGTGGCGCTCTCGATAGCGCCGTTGTCGTTGGGCGTTGGTCAAAGCCATGGTAACTGCACTCCGTTACGTAACGGGTTCGGGCGGTGCGGTCGCGGTCTGGTCTGCGCTCTCGACCTCGGCAGCCGCTGCGCGCTGCCGCTGGCGTTGGTGTTCGATGGCGGTGCGCCGCCCCGCTGCTGGCCAGTCGGCGATGAATGACAGCCCTGAACGGGTCCGAGTGCCGAGATTCGTCGCCGCGGCGGCGCTCGTGCCCGCTCCTGTCCGAGCGGTGCCGCGCGACCGGCGAGCGGCTCTTGGACCTCTGGAGCGCCGCGACGCGCCCCGGCAACGGCCCATCCCCCCCGCGCACGCGGCGACTGACGGTGTCCCGCTTTCGTGGCCCCTACTAGCCCAGCCGCTCGGCTGAGTCACGGTCGGCACGTTGGGCATACAGCTTCCGGACGGATTCTCCTTCGAGGTTGATGCGGTGGGCGCCGTGCACGATGCGATCACAGATCGCGTCGGCGATGGTGGGCTCGCCGATTACCTCATGCCAGGACGACACCGGCAACTGCGACACCATCAGGGTCGAGGCTCGACCGTGGCGATCTTCGAGCATCTCCAGCAGTGCCAGACGCGCCAGTCCGTCCAGCGGCTCCAGCGCGAAGTCATCGATGACCACCAATGCCTGCTTCTTGATCTTCTCCAGCTCCCGGACGTAGCTGCCGTCAGCCTTGGCCAGGCGGAGTTCTCCGAACAGCCGCGCGGCCGCGTAGTAGCCGACCCGGAAGCCGCGCAGACACGCTTGGTGGCCCAGCGCGGAGGCCAGATAGCTTTTTCCCGAACCGCATTTGCCGGTGATGATGAGGTCCTGGTGGTGCTGCACCCAGCGGCAGTCGGCCAACCGCAGCAATTGGTTCTTGTCGAGGTTGCGGCTCAGCGCGAAGTCTACTTCCTCGATGGCGGCCAGGTAGCGAAAGTGGGCCGCCTTCAGCAGCCGCTGCAGGCGCCGCGCATGTCGGTCGTCCCACTCGGCATCCACCAGGTGCGCCAGCAGCTCGTCGGCGGTCCACTGGGCTGAGCTCTCCAGGGTGGTGCGTAGCGCTCGTGCCATGCCGTGCAGGCGCATCTGGTCGAGCTTGTGCAGGGTGGCTTGGTTATTGGTCATCGTCGGTACCTCAGTTGTAGTAGTGGCTGCCGCGCACGTTGTCATGGCGGGGGAAGTTCAGCTGCGGTTGGTCGTGCTCCTCCTCCAGGCCCAGCTTCAGCATGTTCTGAATCCGGCGGTACGAGCACAGTCCGTAGACAAGCGCCCGCTGGCAGGCCCGATCGAGGCGCGGTGCGCCATAGCTCTTCTCCAGGTTCAGGATGCCCAGGCAGGCACGAAACCCCTGGGGCGGGTACTTGGCGTCCTTGAGCACCTTTGCGATCACGGCCTCCACGTTGCGGCCCAGCGCCCGCCCCCAGCGCAGAAATCGTTCCGGGCTCCACTCGGCATACCACCGGTGCTGCGGCGGCATGTGGTCGGGCAGCGTGGTGTAGCCACCCGCACGACGATCGCGCTGGTACTCGACCAGGCGCACGTTGTCGTAGTGGATCGAGACGGTGCGCTCGTCGTAGAGCAGCTTGACCTTGGTGCGCGGATCGCGGGTGCGCAGGTGCCAGGGCACGCTGTAGTAGTGCCGGTCTTCGCGCAGCTCCACATGATAGTTGAACTGGACCGTCACTTCCCGGATCTGCTGCAGCGGGAAGTGGTGCCGAGGCAACGGCTTCAGGGTGTGCCGCTCGATCTGCTCGAACAGCTCGCGCCGTGAGTAGGGCAGGCGCTGAAAGCGCCAAGCGGCTGGAGTGCGGAACCCGGTCGGAGCCCGCCGTCAGCCGCGCCTGCACGACCTGCGACATTCGTTCGCCGTCCATCGACTGACCTCCTGGTACCGCCAAGGGAAGGACGTGCAACGCTTGCTGCCATTCCTCTCCACCTACCTGGGCCACGTCAACATCGCAGGAACCGCTGTCTATCTCAGCATGACCCCTGAGTTGCTGCGCGCGGCTTCGCTCCGCTTCGAGCGCTACGCAGAGACCGCAACCGGAGGCCGCGATGACTGATACCCGTACTCTGGGCCCTTGGCTGCGACGCTTCCTCGCGGAGCATCTGGTGAGTGAGCGTAATCTGGCCCGCAACACTCAACGCAGCTACCGTGACACGCTGGTTTTGCTGCTCCCCTTCGTCAGCCGCGCGCGGCGCAAACCGGTCGACCGGCTGGCCGTCTTCGATCTCACCTCCGAGCGTGTGCTGCAGTTCCTCGCACATCTTGAAGATGCGCGGGGCTGCTCCCCGCAGACCCGCAATCAGCGGCTCACGGCCATCTGTTCGTTTGCCCGCTTCGTCGGCAGCCGCAGTCCCGAGCACGTCGAATGGTGCACGCAGATCCGTGCTCTGCCCCGCAAGAAGGCGGCCCCCAAGCCGATCTCCTATCTGGAGAAGTCCGAGATCGACGCCTTACTCGA
Organism: Spirochaetia bacterium; assembly: GCA_965198005.1. GTDB lineage: Bacteria > Spirochaetota > Spirochaetia > SZUA-6 > Bin103 > Bin103. The sequence continues at coordinate 1,976,749 of CBDAOI010000004.1, read as the reverse complement.
CGCTCCCGACCACGGCACGCGGCAGGGCCGCCGCGAGCGTGCCCTGCTGCTGTTCCTCTACAACACCGGCGTCCGGGCGTCCGAGGCCGCGCAACTCACGGTCGGCGATCTACAACTGACCGTCCCCGAGTCGCATCCTTCTCTGGCAACGGTACGCGGAAAGGGCGGCAAGGTCCGTCAGTGCCCGCTCTGGCCGCGCACGGCGCGCCTGCTGCCAGCTTTGGTCGATGGGCGCCCTGCCGCGGAGCAGGTCTTCCTCAACCGGCACGGACAACCGATCACCCGCTTCGGCATCGGCCGCTTGGTCGGTCGCTGCGCGACCGTCGCCTCAGCCCGGGTATCGTCGCTGGTCGGCAAGCGCGTCAGCCCGCACGTGATTCGCCACACCACGGCGACTCACCTGCTGCGTGCCGGCGTGGACCTCAACACGATTCGGGCATGGCTCGGCCACGCCAAGCTGGACACAACGAATGTCTACGTCGAAATCGACCTTGAGACGAAGGCCAAGGCAATCGCTCTGTGCGACGCGACCGAACCGCAAGCGACCAAACCGTGGCGGGAGGACACCGGTCTGATGGCGTTCTTGCGAACGCTGTGAGCGCACGCCGTTATGTTGCGTTGATCGGAGCCCGGTTCCTTACTCCACAAGGAGAAACGGCTCGAACGCAACATAACGAGCACCGCAACATATTACCTCATATGTTGCGCGCAACATATAAGGTAGAACAAGGCGAAAGCACACACGTAGCAATCCTGCAGGGAGTACCGGACCTTGCTGGCTTGGCGGGTATCGACGACCTTGGCGGCGTGCAGGTTCAAGGAGACCAGGAGCGCACGAAAACGAAGTAAAAATGGACCTCTGCGGCGACCTCTTGCCATAGGAGAGAGCATGACAACCCTGGGGTCGAGTGTCCAGCCGGTAGGCAACTTATTACATACTCATGACCTATACGACCTCTTACGTGCCGTCCCGCCCGCCATTGCCCCCCACGCCGACCCTCTCAATTTTTGTTCACCGAGAATTGCTGATCCCAGGATCCCAAGGGAAGTTCGTCACGCGTCAACCACACCCGTTGAAGTCTGGACTCGCAGTATGACTCTCGCGTCAAGGAACGTCAAGTCGAACTGAAGTGCGCGAAGTGCGCCAAGTGCGCCCGACCGACAGTAGGCACGGGCGGCGGCCTGCGGGACCGACGGGCTGCGTGTCTCCGTGGTTGGTGGAGCGCTACCTGGAAGCGCTGGCGGTCGGCGGCCCGGCGGGCGCAACGGCAGTGAGCGGAGGAGTCGCTCGCCCTTTGAGGTCGGTCACGTTTGTGAGCGGGGGCTTATCGCTTTTGGTCTCTCGGTCTCTCGACAGACGCCTCGCCGGCGGGGGCCAGAAGGCGAGAGCAGAGTCCGTCCGAAAGTCGGTAACCGGTCGCCCTCAACGCGTCCAGGGCATCGCCAACGCTATCGATAAGTCGCGTACCGAGAATACGTCTATGTTCTTTGCAGGCATATCAGTCCCCTCTCATCAATGTCACCACAAACCGTAGCACATCGGTAGACGGCCGTCGACCTGGAGCCGTAACGGTGTGAGGGACCAGCACACCATCGGTTGGCTCGAATGCGCTCATACCGGTGTGCCCTCCCGCTGAATATTCCAACCGAGGGGAAACCGGCTGAGCTCACGCCATTGCTCCTCGCTGTACAACAGCGCTGCAAACACCTGGTCGTATTCGTTCAGCATCTGCACTCCAGCGTCCAGGATGGCATCGCGGACGGACGCAGGGTGCGTGTCGACAACTACCAGAAAATCGTAGTCGGAGTATTCGGTCGCATCACCGCGCGCCTGCGAGCCATTCCGTCTTTAGTCGTGGATCGCTACCGTGCCGGCGTCGCCGTCGATGGTGATCAGCTGAGCGTGCGCGATGCGCTCGGTGCCGTTGCCGACCCCCAGGACCGCGGGGATGCCATATTCCCGAGCGACGATCGATCCGTGCGCAAGGATGCTGCCCATATCGGTGACCAGACCGGCGGCATGGGCAAACAGCTGCGTCCAGGCCGGCGTGGTCAACGGCGAGACCAGGATCGATCCCGGCTCCATCTTGGCGAAGTCCGCCGGGCCCATCACCACGCTGGCCTTGGCGGTCACCTGACCGGAACTGACGGCGAAACCGCGCATGGTAGCGCTGGACTCGTCGTTGTTGATCTGCGCTGCCATTGACTCTGCCTGGGCAATGTACTTGTTGGCCCTGGCCTCTTCGGGAACGACTGCCGGCGCGCGATGCTTCTTGCGTGCCTCGCGCAGCTCGCGTCGCTCGGCCGCCAACGCACCCAATTGCGGTAACGCCTTGCCCGACTTGCGCGCCTCTAGCGCCTGGTTCAACTCGTCGGTGACCAGGTAGAAGGTGTCTTCGGCCTCCAAGAAGGTGCCCACTTCCACCAGGCGACGGCCCAGTTCGAGCGCCATGGGGCGCACTAGCGACCAGCAGGAGCCCAACAGGAAGGAGACTTGGTCGCGGACCGGAGCGTACCTTCTGGCCAGCCACAGGCGGTAGCGAAACTGCCAGTACTCCAGGCCGCTCAGCAGCTCCGAGATCTGCTCGAGTTTCTCCTCGCGGATAGCTGCCGCCTTGGCGCGCTGATGCTCAGGGTCGTAGTCCTGGTCGCCGACCATCGCTTTCAGCGTGGCGAACAGGGCCGCCGGGTCCTCCGCCTGGGTCGGATCGACGAAGTCCAAGGAGTACCCCTGATGCCCGTAGGTCGCCAGGTATTGCTCGATCCCCGCCACCACTTTGCCGGCAGCAGGGTGCTCGCGCAGCTCATCCATCAGGAATTCACCGGGCGTCACGATCACCAGGTAGGTAAGCTCGTCGCTCGCTCGAACCAGCTTGGCGATTTCGAACAGATCCTCGTTGGCCTGCATGGTCTTCGACTCGATGCCGGACAGGAGTTGACCGCTGGTGAAGTTGTGGTTCGGCAACGTTTCACGGAGAAAATGCTGCAGCTGTTCGTCGGGGAACTTGGAGGTCGCGAAGGAGATGTACGAGTTACTGGCCCAGCAATAACCTTCTTCCATACTCATCTCGCGAATAGCTGCCAGCAGTTGCTCATCCGTCGCCGAATCCAGGTCCAGCTCGGCCCATTCTTCCTTCACCGCAATCAATCGCGGTCGAGTGACCGCGCGCCATTCGTCCACTATCCGGTCGTTGAGGCCTGTCTTTGTCTTTCCCAGAAAAACGGGGCTCTCGCTCTCCGGCATCGTCACCTGCAGCGCCAGATCGTCGAGATGCTGCGCGGCCTCGAATGCGCGAAAGGCCTGTCGCTCCACCTCCGACAAATCCGCGACCATCAACGCCAGGTCATTGCCCGACACCTCTGAGGGCACCATGATCTGGGCGACCACGGCCATGGCCACGGAGTCCTGGGCGATGCCGTTCTGGTGCCGGTAACTGATGGCCTGCGCGGTCCATAGCGAGGCCCAGCAGTTCTTGACGGCAGCCACCACGGCCTCGGCGCCGGTGACGTTGAGAAACGTCTCCTGCTGGCCGGCGAAGGAGAGACCCGGCAGGTCTTCGGCGTTCGCCGACGAGCGCACCGCCAACGCGGGTTCGCCCTCCAGGGTGCCGCCCGCCAGGGCGCCATACCAGTCGCCAATTTCGGCACTGATCTCGGCCGAGATCTCGGTGTCGGCAAACAACTGCCCGATGGCGGCCGACGACTGCTCAAACGAGGCTCTTCCATCGACGACCGCCGGCCTGGCCAACGCAACGATGCGTGCCTGCAGCTCGTGGTCGGCGACAAAGCTGCGATACGCCGCGGTGGTTACCTGAAACCCGCCAGGCACCGGGAAGCCGGCGTTCGCCAACTTGGCCAAAGAGCGGCCCTTGCCGCCGACGACCTCGAGGGCGTCCTCCTTCGTATCGAGTGACGTGATGTAGCTGTAGCTAGCTAGCTAGGCAATTTCAGTGTTCCTTGGTATCGAGTGTGTGTGGTTAGGCACCCGGCCGCCCGCCACCGCCCCGCAGCCGCGGGTCGAGCAGGTCGCGCATCGCATCGCCGAACATGTTGAGACAGTAAACGGTAATAGTCAGGGCAAGACCGGGCCAGAGAGCCAGCCGTGGCGCTATCTCCATGAACTCACGCCCTTCCCGGCTGAGCAGACCTCCCCACTCAGGAATCGTGAACGGCAGGCCGTATCCGAGGAAGCCCAGAGATGCAATACTCAGGATTACGCCTCCGATGTTGATGCTGAATCCGATGACTATGACAGGCATGATATTGGGGACGACATGTCGGATAAATGCTCTCCATTTTGAGCTGCCGATCGCCTCTGCCGCCTCGAAATACACATTCTCTTTGATGTCGATAACGGCGCCTCTCAACACTCTCGAGCCGCCGATGCCTCCTGCTATCCCCAGCACCAGTATTATCTGTGGCACACCCCGCCCAACGATAGACATGATCGTCAACAACAGGAGCAGTCCCGGGAAAGACATCCAGGCGTCGACAAATCTCTGCACACCCAGGTCCAATTTGCCACCCAGGAACCCCGAAGTGCCGCCGATCAGGGTGCTGATCACGACACCAAGAGCGGTCGTGGCCAGACCGACGAGCAACGAAGTACGAGTCCCGTGGATGATGCGGCTCAATGAGTCTCGCCCCAACTGGTCCGTACCGAGGAGATACTGGGCTGACGGGCCTTTCATCATGTCACGTATGTGTGGCTCATCATACGGATAGGGAGCCAGAACATCGGCGAAGATACCAACAAAGATAAACAGCAATATGATAATCCCGCTGATCGTACCCAGTGGCTTCTCTCTCCACAGTCTGATGAAGAAATCAGCCAGCCCGGTACGTCTCTTCGGCGCAATTACTGATGATGATACCCCTGTGGCTTCACTCATAACGGACCCTCGGGTCGAGGTAGGGATAGGTCAGGTCGATGATGAGATTCGCCCCCACAACAACCGTAGCGAAAACCAGGTTTACTGCGGAGACCACAGGGTAATCTCTGCCTTCGAGTGAAGTCAGAAAGAGACGACCTAAGCCGGGCAGGTTAAATATGTTCTCCATGATAACGGAGCCACCTACCAGCAGAGGCAACTGCATGCCCATCAACGTAACCACCGGGATGAGGGCATTCCTTGTGGCGTGTCTCACCACGACAACCCTCTCACTGAGGCCCTTTGACCAGGCAGTCCTGATATAGTCTTGCCTGAGCACCCCCAGCATCATGGTGCGTGTCAACCGCATTGTGCCTGCAGCCATGGCCGTCCCCAGAATCACGGCGGGTATGATGAGCACCCCGAGATTCCCCAGCGGGTCTTCGGTGAAAGGAACCCACTCCATCGGTGGCGTCCAGCCCCACCAGATTGCCGGGTAGATCATGACCATCAGGGCCAACCAGAAGTTGGGCGTGGCCAGGCCGATGATGGCGATGGTGCGCCCCGCGTAGTCGGCAGCCGTATCCTGGCGAATCGCCGAGTAGATGCCGACCGGCAGCGCTATGACGAGCCCGATTACGATTGCCATGACACCAAGCTGAATGGTTAGCGGCAATCTACCGAGTATCCTCTCCTCTATCGAAAAACCGCCAAACATCCATGATTCGCCAAGGGTGCCGTGCAGGAGACCTTTAAAGTGGGACTCACCGGTAAACCAGTCAGGGGTCGGCAACACTCCTATCCAGCGTCCATACTGCACGTACACAGGCACGTCTAATCCCAGCATACGCTCAAAAGCTTCACGGTCAATCTCGATGGCCAGGCCCTCGGACTGCATCCTATTCGCCATTGCGTCTATTACATCGCCGGGGAGGAAGCGGACCGAGAGAAAGACCAGGATGCTCAATATAAACAGGGTGGGGATTGCCAGCAAGAAACGCCTGATGATGTACGCTCTCATATCTTCGTGGTAAATGGGCGCCGGGAAGCCTCGGGCTTCCCGGCGCCTCCCGGCGCCTCCCGGCGCCCTTCTATGCAGCCAGAACGACCGCGAAAACGCTAAGTCGCCTACGGCGAACTCGCTCGTGGAGTCGCGCAGCGACTCCCGTTTCAATCGCCCGTAGGGCGATTGATTCAGTCAACGCCGCAGGCGTTGCGTCAGAATCCCATCGACTCCTTCAGCTCCTGGTCGATCCAGAGGCGGGCGGCGATGGTATATTCAAAATGGTTACCTCCCAGTTTCAATTCTCCGTTATAACCTTTGACCCACGGCTGGGTCACGGTCGTCGACGGTATTACATTACCAGCAAATACGGTCCAGTGCCTCTCTATTGCGTACATATTCAGCTCTTTCACCAAAAGCAGTTGCTCTTCTTCCGTGCTTACCTTTTCGGCGGCTGCCAACATGGCGTCATAAGCCGGATCGTTCACATTGGCGGTGTTATTATCAGCACCAGTCTTGTACCTAGCCATGGCGTTCCAAGGCGGCGACGACCCCGTGTCGGCCGCTATGGTCATCAGCATGTCCCAATCTCTAGCTTTCCTTCTAGGATTATATTCCGGACCTGGCACTAGCTCAATCTCTACATCAACGCCAATGTCACGGTAGTACGTAGCGGCTAGTAATTCTATAAAGCTCGGATCTTGCTTGTCAAACCAGACCAAATGGGCCTTGAACCTGATGCCGTCGGCCCCGCGCGGATACCCCGCCTCATCAAGGAGCTCCTCCGCCCCTGCCGGGTCATACCTATAGCCTTTCTTGACCTCGTCGGGCCATTCTTCGAATGGGGTGCCAGCCAGTGGGACATCGTTGGCAATCAGTCCCTGAGGTCCCCACGTTCCCCACCCTTTGAAGTAGGTCTCGTTCAGTGTCTCAAGGTCCAGTGCCATCTGCATAGCCTTGCGCACCCGGATGTCATCAAAGGGCGCCCTCTGCGTGTTCATGCCAAAACTAGAGTTCTGCCGTATTATATGCTCCCATATCACGATTTCGGGGTTGGTCCGCTGCATGCTCTCCACCTTGTCGATACTGTCGAGGACAGGAGAGGAGAGCGCGGCGCCGGCGTAATCGATCTTACCCGACCGCAGTGCCGCAATTCGTGTTGCCGCTTCTGGCATAACCAGAACCCTGAACTCGTCAACATAGGGCAAGCGGTTCCCCGGGTATTTTTCGTCGTCGCTCCAGTAGTTAGGATTCTTGGTAAGGGTCATAGAGCTGCCCTCGACAAGGTCAGTCAGCATCCAGGGTCCGGTGCCGACCACGTTCCTCCAATCCTTCATGTCACCGTATTCCTCGATTACCTCTCGTGCAACAATTAAGTGAACTGAAGGGGAGATGATACCCCGCAGCGCACGGGCGTCTGGCCGCGTCAGCTTAAAAACAACCGTCCATTTGTCCGTTGCTGTTATCGATTCGATCGGCATCGTATCCCACCCCTGCCAACGGAGGTCGGGGGTAGGTTCGGCTTCGGAGAATTCGGTCCCTGTCAATCGATTTCCAAGATTGCGGTGAAAGGTATATTCGACATCCTTGGCAGTCATCTCCCGACCGTTCACCGGTGGCTTATCGTGGAAGTAAACGCCCTGGCGGATGTTGAAGGTATAGGTGAGCCCGTCCTCGGAAATATCCCAGCTTTCCGCCAGCGCCCCTCTTAAGCCAGATAGAGGAACGGCAAAACTTGACCAGTCCAATTGGTCCCTATCTATTGCCCAGTCGGCAATGCTTAGAAACTCTAGAGTACCATGGAGCAGGCTGTGGCCGGCCCAGCCCCCGGAAAAATACGGGTCAGTAGTCGGAGGAAAGCCACCCGACTTGGACATGGTCAATGTCCCGCCGTACTCTGGTGCCGTTACCATCATGCCGGTGGCTGGGTCGCGCACCATTTCCTTCTCCATCGCCGCTAGCGGCTCCTCTTCCGTGCCACCGCCGGCCCAGAGGCCGGTTGCGGTCACAACCAGGACCAACGCAACCGCGAAGGTCAGTGTCAAAAAGTTTTTCATCGTGTCTTCCTTAAATGTTATCTCCAGAGTATTGCGGAGCGAGTTGTCGCTCCCTGGCTACTCTGACGCCCGCAACAGCGGGCGCGCCCGCAACGCGGACGGCCAGTCTGAGTCAATTACACTGAAAGCGCGCGGCGTGTGACTCAGCGGGTTCCCCCCGCTCACGCCGCGCGCGCGTGCGGCTCTTTGAGTATCATTTTGCACCTCCTCTCTTGAGCTACAGGTTCCTCTGACAGAACGGTGGCCCGGCGATCGCCGAGCCGCTGCCACGGCTTAGCGCGCATCTGTGGCCCACGAGTATGGTCGCGCACAGCCGCGCCCCTTCTCGCTCCGGCCACGTCGCTACGCATGCAGGTGTGGACTGGTATCAGTTTGCGGGCCAACAGGTCGGCCGTTGGACGCACGGACGCGTGGCGGCTGTGCGCCACACGGATCAATGGTGCCGCGCTCAGCACCGGCGCCGCGCGGCTGGCTGCCGCGCGGCTGGCTGCCGCGCGGCTGGCTGCCGGGCGTTGGCTGAGCCGCTAGCGGCGCGCGGTAAGTCGGTAAGTCGGTAAGTCGGGTGACCGCTAGCCGGCGGCTGGGCTGGATGGCGTCAGTTCCCATTCGCGGACGAGTATATAGGCCGGCCCGAATCCATGTCAAGCGCGACCCACCGCGCTCAGCAATTCTCGGGGAGCAGCAGAGCATCATAAACAGTAATGCAACATTGGGGGCCGAAAGGTTACAGCAGAATAGTCTTGAGGGCGAGACCGCAAGCCCTGTCATAAGCTCAAGCCCTCCGAGTGTGAAACGCGACCATGCCCACCTGTTGGCCCACCGAGTGAATGCACGGTCCGACCCGGAAGAAATTCTGTAACTGATTGCAGGTGATGTATTTAGCCACCGTCAAGCCAGCCCGGTGCGATGACCTGACCACCGTCAGCCACCGCCGGTCGGCCGATTCCGCGGGCTGGCGCGGTGCGGCGATCGGCCTTCGGGGGCGGTGCTCAGCCGCGGCCGGCACACCTGCGCCGCGGCCCTCGTCAGGGATCGTTCAGGGAGCAGGTTCAGTTCTCCAGGGAGCGGCTACCCGGACAGCGGCTGCGGCGGCGAGTTCATCCGCACCAGCACCTGGTCCCACGACGGGAACAGGAATAGCCGGAACGTGGCGCGGATCGCGCCCCAGAACTCCCGGCGCGACCCGAACCCAGCCCGCACCTGCTGATACAGACCGTCCACCAGCTCGAATATCTGGTGCATGAAATAGGCCAGCAGGTTGAGTAGGAAGAACGCCTCCGACAGGTACTTGTCACCGTGGCCGAAGTTGTGCTCCAGGTGATAGCCCTGGTTCTTCAGCGTATTGAACCCCTCGTTCTCGATCTTCCAGCGTGCCCGTCCCGCACGCACGATCCGCGCGACGCTTCCAGCGGTGGGCACCAAGTCGGTCACCCAGGCGTTTTGATAGGTGGTCGTGCCGGCCCGTACGATGCGGTAGTGCACGAAGTTGATCTGGGGACTGCGGGGGTTGCCGTTCAGCGGCACCCCGGTAACCCACTCGTATTCATGCCGGTCCCCGGTCGCGTCGATGGTGCAGCGGTGGTCCAGCAGCCGACCGCGGCGCAGCCCGTCGATATCCTGGTACAGGCTGGTGTGATCCTCCGGCTTGGCCACCAGCAGAAACGAGAAGCGGGCGGCGCGCACCTGTTCGATGAACGGTTGCTTGGAGCACGGACTATCGGCGACGATCACCGTAGCCAGCCGGGGATGGTCGTTACGGATGCGCTGCACGGCACGGTAGCCGGCTTTTAGTTCACAGTCCTGCTTGCGGCGTTTGGCGCTCTTGGCGCCAGAGTCATCGGCGTTGTGAATGAACCCGGGAGCCAACGGCAGCACCTGCCGCTTGTCGGGGTGGACGATGGCGGTCTGCAGGATGTCGTGGTGGTGGCGAGGCAGGCGGCCGAAAACGCGCTGCTTGATCGCGTCCTGTTGCGCGTGGACTCCGACCGGTTTGACGCGTTCATGCAGCTCCTCGACGCACCGCCTAAGCCGAACGAGAATCTCAAGCGGGTGCTCGGAACCGCGGCGCCGTGGGATTAGCCGTTGATTGGCATCCTCTCGGTCCACCGGAGCAACTCCGCGACACCCATCGGGTCGAGGCGTTCCAATGCGGCGTGGCGAGCCTCGACTACTGGCTCATCCGTCGGGCCAAGACCAACCAGTTTTCCGGCGCCTCGCGCACCTTCGTGGTTCGCCGCGGGCACGTCGTCCAGGGTTATTACGCACTGGCGGAAGGCGCTATCGATCACCGCCAAGCACCCGGTCGAATCCACCGCAACGTGCCCGATCCGATCCCGGCCGTCGTACTGGGGCGCTTGGCCGTTGCAACAGCCGAGCAAGGTGCGGGGGTCGGCCGTGCACTGGTGCGAGACGCGTTGGTTCGGGTCCGAACCGCCGCCAACGAAATCGGGGTCGCCGCCGTTCTCGTCCACGCGCTGAACGAGCGTGCCCGATGCTTCTACCTGGACTGCGGGTTGGTGCAGTCCCCAATCGACCCGCTGGTCCTGTTGGCACGATTGAGCGACCTCGAGTCCGCCCTTTAGCTAGATTCAGAGATTTAGATTTAGATCGTAGAGATCAGGTTGGAGCACGTAGAAGATACGTTGGGGAAGATGGACCGGCAGGCTGAACGGCAGGAAGAGCCGGCAGTTGCGCCCGTCCAATAAGAAGCGCCGGACGCGCGCTGATCCGGCGGCGGGCCGACTACCAACGTTAGCGGACGGACGGGATGGGCCAAGAGCGGCGCCCCGGACGACGGTTTTGGGGCGCTGGCCGGGGCGCCGGGGCGGCATCCGGCCAGGCGGCGGCACGGTAGCGGACGGCGGGTCCCTCCTCGAGGGTGGCCAGCGCCTCCGTGGTGAGGCGGTCGGCCTGGAGCAGGCCGTCGGCAGTGAGCGCCAGCCGGCGCCCGGCCGGGTGCGCCAGACCGCGCCTGACCCACTCCCGCCACGGTGCGGCGAGCAGCTCGGCCGGTGACGGCGCGAACCAGCGTGCGCCGTCGCTTACGCGCACGCCGGCGGCCAGCCGCAGCCCGTGCACCAAGTGGTCCATGAGCAGGTCGGCGGGCGGTACCGGGGCCGCGCACCCTCCCCACCCGCGGCCGGCGGCCGCGACGTAGGGTGCCAGAGCCGGCGGATGCGTCACGCGCTGCGGCTGCAGCGTCCGGCCGGGGGCCGCGGCCGGATAGAGCGCGGCCGCGGCCTCCGGCAGGAGTCCGACCGCTCCGGGACCGACCGCGGCCAGCGGCACGAGCTGCAGCGTATGACACACGTAGCGCGAACGATCGCCGGCCAGTCCGAAGTGGGTCACCTCATACTGGCGGAAGCCGTGCGCGCGGAGTCGCTCATACCCGGTCAGCCAGAGCTGGTCGGCGTCGGCGGCCGGCTGCGGGCCGCCGGGTCCGGGGTCGGTGAGCTGCAGCAGCGTGACGTGGCCGATACCCAGTGCCGCCGCCCGATCGACCGCCGCCGCCACCGCCGGGCCTGCCTGGCCCGGCACCCCTACCAGGAGGTCGAGGTTGAGGCGTCCGGTCCAGCGGTTCAGCACCAGGTCGAGCCGCGCGTCGAGGTCCGGACCGTGGCAACGCCGTCCGAGCCGGAGCAGCACGGCGTCCTCGAACGACTGGACGCCGAGCGACAGCCGGTTGACGCCGGCGCCGGCGCAGATCTCCAGCAGCTCCCGGTCCAGGTCCTCGGGATTCGCTTCCAGGGTCCACTCGACCGGCGCGGCGGCGGTGTGGCCGGCGCCGGTGCCGGCCGCGCGCGTGGTCACGATTCCGGCCAGCCCGTGCAGCAGCGCGCGCAGCGCCGGGCGCGGCAGCCAGGTCGGGGTACCGCCGCCGACGTAGACCGCGGCCAGCGGCCGCCCCGCCAGCGCCTGCGCGAGCGCCCGCGCCTCGGCCAGCGCCGCGGCGACGAAGCCGGCCGCCTGCTCCGGGGCGCCCACCAGCACGGGGTAGTCGCAGTAGCCACAGCGTGCGGCGCAGAACGGAACGTGCACGTAGAGCGCGAACGCCGTCATCGTCCGCGTCGTCGGCGCGGAAGCGCTACCGGACACTGCCCCAGCGCGACGGCGGCCAGTAGTGAAACAGGCCGCGGCCGAGCACCTGGTCCAGGCTGACCGGACCGAAGTCACGGCCGTCGCGTGAATCGTCGCGGTTGTCCCCCATCGGCATGACCGTCCCGGCCGGCACCAGCCAGCCGTGCTCGAAGCGGCTCCAGTCGCGCGCCAGCGCCTGGTTGTGCGGATCGAGCTCGTACCGCGCGCGCGCGATCCATGCGTTCGAGAAGGTGTGGTCCAGCTTGCGCAACCGTTGAATCCGTTCGAGCGCCTGCCGGTCGGCCGCGCTGACCTCCATGCCGGCCGCGGCGCGCACCCGGATCACGGAGGCGCGGCGCAGGTCGGGATAGCCGTCGCGGGGAAACAGACGCGAAACGTTGTACGGCAGTCCCAGCTCTTCCATCACCTCACGCTCCGCCATCCATGGTCCGCGGCCGCCGACCTTGATCTCCACGTCGCCGGCGCGCACCCGCACCCGATCCCCCGGCATCCCGATCGCCCGCTTGATCAGGAAGTGGACCCGCTGCCCGCCCTGCTCATCGAGGTCGATGTTCACGATCGACAGCGTGGCCATGTAGATCACCCGCTGCAGCAGGTCCATCAGCGGCCCCATCGGCACGTAGGTGGGATTCTCGAAGATGATCACCTCGCCGCGGCGCGGTGCGCGCGGACTGGGCAGCTTGACCGCGCCCGGCACCAGTTCCGGACCGTAGATCACCTTGTTGACGAAGATCCGGTCGCCGACGAGCAGCGTGGGCACCATCGATTCGGAGGGAATCTGGTAGGCCTGGAGCAGGAACTGATTGATGATGAGGACGATCACGATCGCGGACCCGATCGCCTCGGCCCAGTCGAGGATGGGGTTCTTCTGCTGTTGGCGGGCCCGGCGCCGCAGGTTGCGCCGCCGCCGCCAAGTCAGGAACCGCTCGGTGCCGGTCACCAGTGCGTGCCGCCGGTCCGATGCTGTGCCGTCTCTCACCCGCGAAGCCTATACCCCGGAAAGGTAGTGCAACGCCGGTGCGCGAGCAAGGCAGCCCCGCGGGCGGCCGCAGACTGGCCCCCGCGGCGCCGGGGGCCGTATACTGGAGCCGATGGCGGACCGACGGAACCGGCACGTCCCTCGCGCCGGTTCGCGGCCGGGCGATACCGTGGACCGAACCACGGTCAAGCTGCGCCCTGTGGCGGGTATCCCCCCGGCAACCTGGGTGCCGGTACTCCACGGCGTCGGGTTGCTGCTGGTGCTGTTTCTCCTTCTGGTTCTCCCCGGGCTGCGCTTCAACGGGTCCTTGGTCACCTTTTCGTCCAGCCCCGCCGGCGCGCGGGTCGAGGTCGACGGCCGGTTCGTGGGGAACACGCCGGCCACCACCCGGCTTGCCGCCGGCACGCGCCGCGTGACCCTGACCAGGACCTGGTTCCAGGCCCACGAGACCGTGTTCGAAGTACGCGGTCGTCTGCTGCTGTCCCTGATTGCGCCGCGCCGCGCCGCCTTTCACGCGTCCTTGCAGCTCGGCGATCCCGAGGCCGCGGTGGATGCCGCCCTGCTGGAACTGGCGCGCAGCCCGCGGCTCGTGCGCATCATCACCGAGGCCGCCGACGATCTGGCGGGGCCGCCACCGCAACCCGAGGCGGCGCAGCGCTTCCTGCACAATGCCCTCTATCTAGTAGAGGACAGCGCCGGGGTGGCGGCCCTGTTCGGCGCGCAGGTACGCTTCGCCGCCGTGGGCGGCCCGGTGTCGCCACTCGCCCTGCAGCAGGCGGTCCGACAGCTTGCCCGGGGAGCGGCCGAGTATCCGACCTGGCCGCTCTGGATCGGCGCGCTGCTGCCGGCGGCGGATACCCGACTGCTGCTGGAATCCGCTTCCTTTGCCGCCTTCGTGGAGCGCCAGGCGCGCGCGGCGGCGCCGGACACCGTCGAGGGCGAACCGGCGGCAGCCGGGCCGAGTGCCAGGGCGGTGATCGAAGTTGTTGGGCTGAGATTCCACTCGATTCCCGGAGGGACCTACGTCATGGGCGACGCGGCCCGGTTCGGCGGCGCGGTGCTGCCGGCACAGCCGTTCGAGGAGTGGCCGCATCCGGTTACCGTCGGGAGCTTCTACATTCAGGAGCGCGAGGTTACCAAGGAGGCGTACGCCCGGTTCGTGGCCGCGGTGCCCGCCTGGGCGGTCGCCAACCGCGCGGCGCTGGTGGTCGACGGCCTGGTGGCGGAAGACTATCTGGCCGACTGGGTGGACGGCCGCCCGCCCATCGGGCGCGAGCGTGAGCCGGTGGTGTACGTCTCGGCGCCGGCCGCGGAGGCGTTCGCGGCCTGGCTCAGCGAGCGGCTGCCGCCGGCCGCGGCCGGACGCCGGCTGCGGGCGCGGCTGCCGTTCGAGCCGGAGTGGGAGTATGCCGCCCGCGGCGGGCTGGTCGGGCAGCCGTACCCGCGCGGTGCGCAGTCCGAGGGGGCGCACGTGGCCGCTCCCGGCGTGGGGTTGCTGCCGGTGGGGCGGTCGCCCACCAACGGCTACGGCCTCCGCGACCTGCTGGGCAGCGTCTGGGAGTGGACCGGCGACTGGTATTCCCCTGCCCGCTATCTGCTGGCGCGCGACTTCGTGACCGACTATCGGACGGACCCGAGATTCCGCGTGGGGAGCCGGCGGGTCGTGCGCGGCGGTTCGTTCACCAATGACCCGCGGGTGGTCAAGCTGCACACGCGCGGCTCGCAGCCGGCCGACTGGTGCACGCCGGTGCTGGGGTTCCGGCTGGTGCTGGCAGAGCCGTGAGCCGCGACCGCTCGGCCCGCCCGCGGCCCGCGGACGGCGCCGCCAGCGTGCTGGCCACCAACCGGCGCGCGCGCCATCTCTACCACGTCGAGGACCGACTTGAGTGTGGGATCGCGTTGCGCGGCACGGAGGTCAAGTCGCTCAAGGGCGGGCAGTTCTCGTTCGTCGATGCCTACGCCAAGGTCGCCGGCGGCGAGTTGACCCTGATCGGCCTGCACGTCACCCCCTACGCCTTCGGCAACCGGTTCAACCACGATCCGACGCGCCCGCGAAAACTGCTGGCCCATCGGGACGAAACGCGACGCTTGGGCAAGAAAGTGGCGGAGCGGGGCTTGACGCTGATCCCGCTTCGGTTTTATCTTAAGCGCGGGTTGGTCAAGGTCGAGCTGGGCGTGTGCCGCGGCAAGAAGACCTTCGACAAACGGGAAGACATCAAGCGGCGCGACACCGAGCGCGACCTGGAACGTCAGGTACGCGCCGGTCAGCGTCGGTTGTGAGCGGCGGTGAGTGCGCCGTCCGATACTGTAATTGGGGGTGACCTGGCTTCGACTGAGAGATTGATGTTTGCGGCTGCAGGTGGAGCCCAGTCTCCTTAACCTGGAACTTTTGATCTGCCGAAACAGATCTAGCACTGGCTGCCTGATAACGTAGCCACGGGGACTTGAAGTGCGGTCCTGAGCGACGAGCAACCCCGACGCAATTCAGAACTCACCGCCACATCGGCTCGCGGGTGCGGCGGGAAACTCAAACAGCGGGCTGCACCGGCGCCGGTTGGTCGGCTCACCAAGGCGTCGCCAAGCAAACAACAGCCGGCTAAACCTGTAGACGCCGCAGGTGCACCTCTCAGGACGCGGGTTCGATTCCCGCCACCTCCACTTTTCGGATCGGCTCCGCGGTGCTGAGTTTCTGTTCCAGGACGTGATCGAAGGCGACCTGTTCGCCCAGTGGCGTATCTGCGCGGCTATGCCCTCACCTATCTGAAAGAAGAGATCGTGGCAGAACAGATCGTCCCTAATGGAAGGCGTGCTCCTCACCGCTCCTCACCCGTCGTGTATTGACATCGTAACTACGACCGTGGTACCCTCGTATTGGCGTGCGCTTCGAGTGGGACGAACGAAAGGATCGGTCGAACCGGCGCAAGCACGGCGTGTCATTCGAGGAGGCAGCGGAGGTGTTTGCGGACCCCCTGCATATTAGTTGGCTGGACGAGCGCTTCTCTGTGTTCGAAGAACGTTGGGTGACCGTCGGGCAAAGCAGCACCGGTGTTACGCTTACGGTGGCCAATCTGTTTTTCGACGAACGGGGCGAGGGCGTGGTACGGCTGATCTCCGCTCGCCGAGCCACCCAGGGGGAGCGACAGGAATATGAAGAAACGAGTTGATCGGGACGATTACGAACTGCCCGAGGAGTATGACTTTTCCGGCAAGGAGGCGATCCGAGGGCGCTTCTACTCGCCGAAGAAGGTATCAGTGACGATCCGCCTGGACGACGACATTGTGCTGTATTTTCGGAAGCTCGCCGGGATTCGGAAGGTTGGCTATCAATCACTGATCAACGCGGCCCTTCGCGAGCGGGTGAGCGGTCAGTCGTTTGTGCCTTGACATACACGGACGGGACCGTCCCAACAACAGCAACGTGCCGGTGTGGGGCGCGGGCTGGTGTGTCATTCCGGAGGATCCGTGTGCTGGTTGCGGTTGACATCGGCGGCACGTTTACCGATCTGGTCGTGCTGGACCGGAGCGCGGGGACGCTGCACGTGGCCAAGGTGCTCACCACGGTGCCCGATCCGAGCGCCGGGGTGCTGGCCGGTATCCGCACGCTGCTGGCCGCGCGCGAGCTCGATCCCGCCGCGGTCGAGCGGGTCATCCACGGTACCACGCTGGTAACCAACGCCCTGATCGAGCGGCGCGGCGCCCGCACCGCCCTGCTCACCACCGCCGGTTTCAAGGACGCGCTGGAGATCGGTACCGAGGGGCGCTACGACATCTACGACCTGGGGCTGATCAAGCCGCAGCCGCTGGTGGAACGGCGCCTGCGCCTGGAGGTGCCGGAGCGGATGAGCGCCGCGGGGGCGGTGTTGCGGCCGCTGGACGAGGCCGCGGTCCGCACGCTGTGCGCCACCCTGCAGGCCGAGGGGATCGAGGCGGTGGCGGTGTGCTATCTGCACGCCTACGCCAACCCGGAGCACGAGCGCGTTACCGAGCGCCTGCTCGGGGAGCGGCTGCCACGGCTGCCGGTGACCCTGTCGCACCAGGTGGCGCCGGCGATGCGCGAGTACCAGCGCGCCTCCACCGCGGCGGCCAACGCCTACGTCCAGCCGCTGGCGCGGCGGTACCTGCACGGCCTGGAATCCGGGCTCCGGGCAGCCGGGATCGCCGGGCCGCTGCACGTCATGCTGTCCAACGGCGGCACTGGCACCGTGGCGACCGCGGCCGCCTTCCCGGTGCGCCTGGTGGAGTCGGGGCCGGCCGGCGGCGCGCTGGCGGCGGCTACTGGGGCGCGCGCAGCGGCTACCGCGAGTTGCTGGCGTTCGACATGGGGGGCACCACGGCCAAGGCGCTGCTCACCGAACGCGGCGAATTCGCGGTCGCCGCCGAGTCGGAGGTCGCCCCGGCGCATCGGTTCAAGCGCGGCAGCGGCCTGCCGCTGCTGGTGCCCATGCTGCGCATGATCGAGATCGGCGCCGGCGGCGGCAGCATCGCCCGCATCGGCGAGCTGGGGCTGCCGGCGGTGGGGCCGCTGAGCGCCGGCTCGGATCCGGGACCGGCCTGCTACCGGCTGGGGGGCGAGCAGCCCACGGTGACCGACGCCGACCTGCTGCTCGGCTACCTGGACCCGCAGTGGTTCGCCGGCGGCAGCATGACCCTGGACCGGGCGGCCGCGGCCGCCGCCTACCGCGACCTGGCCCGGCGGCTGGGAGTCGACGCGCGGCGCGCGGCCTGGGGGATCCGCGAGCTGGTGGACGAGAACATGGCCGCGGCGGCGCGGGTGCATGCCGCCGAGCGCGGCCTGGACCTGCGCGGCTACGCCATGGTCGCCACCGGCGGCGCGGGGCCGGTGCACGCCTGCGGCGTGGCGCGGCGGCTGCGCATCGGCGCGGTGGTGGTGCCGCCGCTGGCGGGGGTCGGGTCGGCATTCGGGCTGCTGCGGGCACCGATCGCGTTCGACCTGACCCGCAGCTACCTGGTGCGCCTCGATCGGCTCGCGTGCGACCGGCTCGGGGCGCTGCTGGACGAACTGGAACGAGAAGGGCGCAGCACGGTGCGCGCCGCCGGCGTGGCGGAGGCGGCAATCACGGTCGAGCGCACGGCCGACCTGCGCTACGTCGGTCAGGGCTACGAGATCCGCGTGCAGGTGCCGCCCGGGCCGGTCGACCGCGCGCTGGTAGACAGCATCCGCCGGAGCTTCGAGGAAGCCTACGTCCGGTTCTACGGCCGCCTCAGCGACGGCGTGCCGCTGGAGGCGGTGAACTGGCGGGTGGTGGTCGCCGGCCCCGCGCTCGACCTGCGGCACCTGCCGCCGCCCGCGGCTCCGGGGGAGCGGCAGGCACGACCGGTGGGCCGGCGGCCGGTGCTGTTCGACCCCGCGCACGGGGCAGTCGACACGCCGGTGTACCGGCGCGCGGGGCTGGCGGCGGAGTTCGCCGGCGCGGGACCGGCGATCATCGAGGAGGCGGAGTGCACGACCGTGGTGCCGCCCGACTGGCGGGTCCGCGTGCACGCCAACGGCTGCCTGATCCTGAGAGCGGGCGGCGCGCCGTGACGCTCGATCCGATCCTGCTGGAGGTGCTGCGCAACCGGCTGATCTCGATCGTCGACGAGCAGGCCGCGGCGCTGATGCACGCCTCGTTCACCACCGTGGTCCGGGAGGCGGGAGACCTCTCCGCCGGCGTGTTCGACGCGACCGGCCGCATGCTGGCGCAGGCGGTGACCGGCACCCCCGGCCACATCAACACCATGGCCAACTGCGTGCATGACCACGTGGTGCCGCGCCACCCGATCGCGACGCTGGAGCCCGGCGACACGCTGATCACCAACGATCCGTGGGCGGCCTCGGGACACCTGTTCGACTTCACCGTGGTCACTCCCGTGTTCTACCGCGGCCGCGGCGTGGCCTGGTTCGCCAGCACCTGCCACGCGACCGACGTCGGCGGCCTGACCATGGGCGCCGACGCCCGTGAGCTGTTCGAGGAGGGGTTGGCGGTCCCGTTGATGAAGCTGTTTCGTGGGGGCGAGCCCAACCGCGACCTGCTGGAGATCATCCGCGCCAACGTGCGCGTGCCGGACCTGGTGATCGGCGATCTCTACGCCCAGCAGGCGGGCAACGTGGTGGGGGCGCGCAAGCTCACCGAGATGCTCGAAGAGTACCGCCTGCCCGACCTGGAGGGGGTGGCGCCGCTGATCCTGCAGCGCACCGAAGACGCGGTGCGGGCGGCGGTCCGGGAGATTCCGGACGGCGTCTACCGCAGCACCGTGGCGATCGACGGGTTCGACGAGCCGCTGGCGATCCGGTGCGCGCTGACCGTTGCCGGCGACACCATCACGGTCGACTACGCCGGCAGCTCGCCGCAGGTGGAGCGCGGGATCAACGTGGTGCTCAACTACACCCAGGCCTACTCCACCTACACCATCATGGCCGCCGTGGCGCCGGCCATTCCCAGCAACGCCGGGGCGTTCCGGCCGCTCACCATCACCGCGCCCGAGGGCTCGATCCTCAACTGCCGGCGGCCGGCGGCGGTGGGCGCGCGCCACCTGATCGGCCACTTCGTGTCGCAGCCGATCCTGGGGGCGCTGGGGCAGGCGATCCCGGAGCGGGTGATCGCGGACGGCTCCGCCGGCCTGTGGATCACGATGCTGGAAGGCAAGGTCGGTGATCGCGGCGAGGTGTTCGCCTACACCTTCTTCTCCGCCGGCGGCATGGGCGCGCGCGCGCACCGTGACGGCCTGTCGGCCACCGCCTTCCCGAGCGGCATCACCGGGGTGCCGGCGGAGGTGATCGAGGCGGTGGCGCCGATCCTGATGCACCGGCGGGCGCTGCGCACCGACTCCGGCGGCGCCGGCCGCTTGCGCGGCGGCCTGGGCCAGGAGATGGAGCTGGAAGTGGTGACCGGCCACCCGGCGCTGCACTCGCCGATGTATGACCGCACCCGATTCGCGGCGCGCGGCTTCGCGGGCGGCGGCCCGGGCGCGGTCGGCGCCTTGACCGCCGGCGACGGCTCCGCGCTACACCCCAAACGGCGCTACACCCTGCAGCCGGGCGAGCGGGTCACCCTGCGGCTGCCGGGCGGCGGCGGCTACTACCCTCCGGTCGAGCGAGCCGTCGAGGCGGTGGCCGAGGACGTCCGCCAAGGCTACGTCTCGCCCGCGGCCGCGGTGGCCCAGTACGGCGTCGTGATCGACCCGGCCACCGGCGCCGTGGATGCCGCCGCCACCCGCCAGCGTCGCAATCAGCTTCGGCCCACGCCCTGAGCATGCCGCCGTGCTACACTCCGGAACCATGCGGAACAGCTTGCGCAACACGGGCCCACCGCAGCGGGACGGCCGGCGCCGGAATGCAGGTGTCGCGCCGCGAGCTACGGAAAGTGATTGAGGAATACGTATGCGAATCGAGTATCTTGAATTGCGCAATTATCGGCTGTTTCGTCGCGCCAAATGGAACAAGCTGCCACCGTTCACCGTTATCGTTGGTGCTAACGGATCTGGCAAGTCGACCTTCTTCGACGCGCTGAGTTTTCTCAAGGAATGTCTGACGGAAAACGTATCCCAGGCTGTGGCACGACGCGGCGGCCTGCGAGAGCTGATCAGTCGCGGTGAGGCCGGACCTGTTGGGATCACTATAAAATTTCGAGAAAGCGGCGGCCGCCTGGCGACCTATCTGCTGGAGATAGCCAACCGTAACGGACGGCCGATCGTCGGTCGGGAAATCCTGCGCTACACACGCAGACATGGTAGGGCTGGTCGTCCTTGGCACTTCCTTGATTTCTCCAGGGGCCGAGGTACCGCCATAACCAATGAAGCCGCTTACGGTCAGGAGGGTGCCACGGAGGAGCGGGAGGAGCGCGTCCTCGATGATCCGAGCACCTTGGCGATCAAGGGTCTCGGTCAGTTCCGTGAGTTTCCGGTCGTATCCGAGTTCCGCGGGCTGTTGGAGCACTGGCACATTTCCGACTTTCAGATCAGCTCTGCCCGTCAGAGCAGCGACGCGGGACTCTCGGAACATCTGTCGGCACGCGGCGACGACGTCGCCCAGGCCGCGGCATACCTGTTTGAACAGCATCCGGATCGATTTCAGCGTATCCTGGACGTGATGGGCCAACGGGTACCGGGAGTCACCCGAGTAGAAGCCAAAGCTACCGAAGATGGACGGCTTGTGCTACGGTTCCAGGACGGGAGCTTCCAGGATCCGTTCATTGCCCGCTACGTGTCTGACGGCACCATAAAGATGTTCGCGTACCTGGTCCTGCTGCACGACCCGAAGCCGCATCCCGTACTGGCAGTGGAGGAGCCGGAGAATCAGCTCTATCCACGATTGCTGAGTGAACTGGTGGAAGAGTTTCGCGACTATGCGCGTCGTGGCGGCCAGGTGTTCGTGTCCACTCATTCGCCTGAGTTCATGAACGGTGCGAGTCTCGAAGAGATCTACTGGCTGGAAAAGAGCAATGGGTTCGCCACCGTGCGGCGCGCTGCTGATCGTGACCTGCTGCGCCGGTTGATCGACCGGGGCGATCGTCCTGGCGAGCTTTGGAAGCAGGGTCTGTTCGAAGGAGCGGAACACGGCTGATGGCCAGCTCAGTTGCAGCCCCAGGAGGGCCAGCGCCGCCACGTCCTCCGGATCGTCGGCGTGAGGAGGATTTGAGGAGGATGGTGGTATTGATCAACGGAGCTCCGAGGCGTCAGTATGGCGGACGGGCTTGCTCGCGATCCGGCAGCGAGGTTGCGGGCCAGGCGGCGGTCACATGGCCAAGTCCAATCTCTTGAATACGCGGACCATCAACTACCTCGAGCTGATCGGCAACGGCAAGCAATACCGGGTGCCGCCCTACCAGCGCGACTATTCGTGGTCGGAGGAACAGTGGGAAGATCTCTGGAACGACGTCGTCTACCTGCGTTCGGATACGGAATTGACTCACTACCTCGGTGCGCTGGTCGTCGAAGGCACCAGCGACCGCGAGTTTCTGATCATCGACGGCCAGCAGCGCCTCGCCACTCTGAGCCTGCTCGCCCTCGCCGTGATTCACCGGTTGGGCGGGCTGGCGGAAAACGGCATCGAAGCCAGCGACAACCAGGAGCGCGGCCGGGAACTGCGCAAACGCTTCATCGGGGAAAAGGACCCGGCCTCGCTGGTGGAGAGCAGCCGGCTGCATCTGAATGAAACGGACAACGCCTTCTACCAGGATTATCTGATCCAGCTCAGGAGTCCGCTCAACCGCCGCAAGCTGCCGAACTCGAACCGGTTGCTGCTGGAGTGCTACGAGTACTTCGTCGCGCGGCTCCCAAGCCTGAGCGAAATACGCAACGACGGGCGTGCCCTGGCGGGTCTGCTGTCCGAGACCGTGGCCCGCCAGCTCCTCTTCATCCTGATCACGGTAGACGACGAGTTGAACGCGTACACGGTGTTCGAGACGCTCAACGCGCGGGGTCTCGAACTGACGACCACCGACTTGCTCAAGAACTACCTGTTCTCGCGCGTATCCGTCCCGTCCGACCTCGACGTCCTCCGGCGCCGCTGGCGATCACTGGTCGAGACCGTGGGCCAGGGTGGATTCCCGGAGTTCCTCCGCTTCCACCTGCTCTGCCGGGAGCCGAAGATCCGTGCCCAGCGGCTGTTCAAGCTGGTGCGTGACCGAACCCGTACGGCGGCCGAAGTATTCGCTCTGCTTGAAGAGCTGGAAGGCAGGGCCGAGCTGTTCGCTGCGGTGCTCGACCCGAACCACGGCTACTGGGTGGAGCTGCCGCGGGCCAAGCTGCACGTGAGCGAGCTGAGTCTGTTTCGCGTGCGGCAGCCGATACCGCTCCTGTTCGCAGCCTGGGAGGAATTCAGCAGGGACGACTTCATTCGTGTGTTGAAGCTCGTCAGTGCGGTCTCGTTCCGGTATGGCATCGTGAGCGGTCTCAATCCCAACGCACTGGAATCGGTCTACCATCGAGCCGCCAAAGCGGTGACGGATGGCGCCGCGGCCACCCCGGCGGCGGTGTTCGAGTACCTCAAACCGGTGTACGTGGCCGACGAGAAGATGCGGCAGGACTTTTCCATGCTCGAACTCGACCCGAAAGGACGTCGCAGAAAGCTGGTGAAGTACATTCTCGCACGGCTCGAGCACCAGGTCGCCGGCCGCGCCTGCGATCCGGACACTGACCCCGGCACCATCGAGCACGTGCTGCCCGAACACCCTGGCGAGAGCTGGACCGAGACCTATGCGCCCGAACTGTGGGACAGCGACGCGTATCGCCTCGGCAACCTGACGCTGCTGGAAGCATCCGCCAATCGGGCCGTGGCCAACTCGTCCTACGGCGCCAAGCTCGCCGCGTACGGCCGCAGTACGTACGCCCTCACGCGCGAGCTTCCGGAGCTGGCGCCCGAACAGTGGACGCCGGAGCTGGTGGCGCAGCGCCAGCGGCGACTGGCGCGGGCGGCGGCGCTGGTCTGGAGGTCCGACTTCGCGTGAGCCGCGGCAGACTCGACGGCAAGGTGGCGCTGATCACCGGCGCGGGCTCCGGCATCGGCCGAGCGACCGCGCTCCTGTTCGGAAGCGAGGGGGCGGCCGTGGCGGCGGCCGACCTCGACCCGGAGACGGCCGCGCGGTGTGCGCGGGCGATCGCCGGCGCTGGCGGAAGGACGATCGCGCTCACCGGTGACGTCACGCGCGGCGGCGACGCGGAGCGGCTGGTGCGCACCACGGTCGAACGGTTCGCGCGGCTCGACATTCTGGTCAACTGTGCCGGAGTGACGCCGCGCTACGCGCCGCCGGAGTGGGACATCGAGCAGACCTGGGACTGGGTGATGGGGGTCAACGTCAAGGGCACCTACCTGATGGCGCGCTACGCCACGGCGCAGATGGAGCGCCAGGGCGGCGGCGCGGTGGTCAATCTGTCGTCGATCTACGGGCTGGTGGGCCGGCCGGCGTTCTTCGGCACCGGTCACGACCCCTACCCGCCGAGCAAGGGGGCGGTGATCAGCCTGACCCGCGACCTGGCGAACAGCCTGGGCCGGCACGGCATTCGGGTCAACGCGCTGTGTCCGGGGTTCATCTACACGCCGCTCACCCGCACGCTCACCGACGACCCGGAGTGGCTGCGCCAGATCGTGGCGATGGCGCCGCTCGGCCGGCTGGGACAACCCGACGAGGTCGCCCGGGCCGCGCTGTTCCTGGCCTCCGACGACGCCTCCTTCATCACCGGCGCCTGCCTGCCGGTGGACGGCGGCTACACCTCGCAGTAGGAACGAGCAAGCGCTCACTCTGCATTTCGGCGTGGGCAGCGGCGCGTTCAGTGCAGGCCGCGCACGCGGCCGGTGGCCGGGTCGACGTCGATCCGGCGGAAGGCGGGATCCGAGGCCGTGCCGGGCAGCAGCTTGACGTCGCCGGCCACCGGCACCGCCAGTCCGGCGCCGTGGTACAGCAGCAGGTCGCGCACCGGCAGCTCCCAGCCGGTCGGCCGCCCCTTCAACGCCGGGTCGTGGCTCAGGCTGAGGTGGGTCTTGGCCATGCACGTGCCCAGCCGCGCCAGCGCGGGGTCGCGCTCGACCGCGGCCACCTTGGCCAGTGCGTCCGGCTCGTAGCTGACCCCCGCCCCGCCGTACACCTCGGTGGTGATCCGCTCGATCCGCGCCCGCAGCGGCAGCGTTTCGGGGTAGAGGTAGCGGAAGTCCACCGGCGTCTCGCAGGCGGCCACCACCGCCTCAGCCAGCGCGCGCGCCCCCTCCCCCCCATGCCGCCAATGCCGGCTCACCACGCACGGCACGCCCAGCGCCCGCGCGGCCTCGTCCACCACGGCGACCTCGGCGTCGGTGTCGGTGTGGAAGTGGTTGACGCACACCACCGCCGGCACCCCGCTCCTGCGCACCGTGGCCACGTGCGCCGCCAGGTTCGCCACGCCGCGCTCCACCAGCTCGGGGGCGGCCTCGGTATAGGCGCGGTCGAGCGGCCGCCCCGGCACCACCCGCGGGCCGCCGCCGTGCATCTTGAGCGCCCGGAGCGTGCACACGACCACCGAGCAGTTCGGCACCAGTCCGCCGGCCCGGCACTTCAGGTTCCAGAACTTCTCGAAGCCGATGTCGGCGCCGAAGCCGCTCTCCGTGACCAAGTAGTCGGCCAGCTTGAGCCCCACCCGGTCGGCGATGATCGACGACTGTCCGAGCGCGATGTTGGCGAACGGGCCGGCGTGCACCAGCACCGGCTGCCCCTCGAGGGTCTGCATCAGGTTGGGGTTGATCGCGCGCGCCATGAGCGCGGCCATCGCGCCGTCCACCTCCAGGTCGGCGGTGGTCACCGGGCTGCCGTCGTGCCCGTGCGCGAGCACGATGCGGCCCAGCCGCGCGCGCAGATCGGCCAGATCGGTGGCCACCGCCAGAATCGCCATCACTTCCGACGACACCGAGATCTGGAACCCGCTGCGCATCGGCACCCCGTCCATCCGGCCGCCGAGCCCGATCACGATTTCGCGCAGCGCCTGCGCACTGAAGTCGAGCGCCCAGCCCATGGTCACGGTGCGCGGGTCGATGGCGAGGCGGCGCAGCTTGCGGCGCGCCAGCGCCTTGTCGCCGTAGTTGGCCTCGTGCTGCAGGCGGGCCGTGAGCGCCACCAGCGCCAGGTTGTGAGCGTTGGTGACGGCGTCGATGTCGCCGGTCAGGCCGAGGCTGAGGTCGGTGAGCGGAATGCACTGCGCCAAGCCGCCGCCCGCGGCCGATCCCTTGATGTTGAAGGTCGGGCCGCCCGACGGCTGGCGAATGGTGCCCACCACCCGCCGCCCGATCGCGGCCAGCCCCTGCACCAGCCCCATCGTGGTGGTGGTCTTGCCTTCGCCGAGCGGCGTCGGCGTGATCGCGGTCACGTTGACGTAGCGGCCGGTGGGCTGCCCCGCCAGCCGCTCCAGGATGCGGGCGTAGTCGAGCTTGCCGACGTGGTGGCCGTACGGCAGCACCTCCGCCGGCTGCAACTGCAGCTCCGCGCCGAGCTGCTGCACGGTCTTCATGCGCCGGGCCGCGGCCTCGGCGATCTGCCAGTCGGCCAGGACGGTGGGATCAAGCGTCTCGGTCACGGGATTCGCCGCCATCAACGACCGCGGTACCGGCGCGCCACCGCCAGCCGAACCGCCGAGTGGCGCGCCACTTCGCGGGCGTGGCCCAGCTCCATCCCGGTGGGACCGCGTTCCAGCGATTCCACCGCCCGCCGGTGCGCTTCCTCGGCCAGCGCCAGGTCGATCTCCTCGGCATGCTCGGCGCGGTCGGCCAGCACTACCACGTGGTCGGGCAGCACCTGCATCACGCCCCCGCCGATGGCGACGTAGCGGTCGGCCTTCCCGTCCACGCGGATGATCAGTTCGCCGTGCTGCAGGGCGGTAAGCAGCGGCTGGTGATGCGGCAGAATGCCGACCACGCCGTCCGCCCCCGGGGCGATCACCATGTTCACCTGCTCGTCGAGGAGCTGGCGTTCGATGGTGAGGAGCTCGAGCCGCAGGGTGCTCATGGTCAGGCCGGGGCCGGCGCGGCCTGCTGCTGCGCCGCGCGCTCGATCACCTCGTCGAGCGCGCCGGCCATGTAGAACAGCGGCTCCGGCACCTCGTCCACCTCGCCGTCCAGCAGGCGCCGGAAGCTGGCGACCGTGTCGGCGATCGACACGTAGCGCCCCGCGCGGCCGGTGAACTGCTGCGCCACGAACATCGGTTGCGACAGGAGCTGCTGGATCCGGCGCGCCCGGCCCACCGCCAGCTTGTCATCCTCGGACAGCTCGTCCACGCCGAGGATGGCGATGATGTCCTGCAGGTCGCGGTAGCGCTGCAACACCTCCTGCACGCCGCGCGCCACGTCGTAGTGCTCCTGCCCCACCACGCGCGGCTCCAGCGCGCGGCTGGTGGAGGCCAGCGGATCGACCGCCGGATAGATGCCCAGCTCGGCGATCGACCGTTCCAGCGCCAGCGTGGCGTCGAGGTGGGCGAAGGTGGCGACCGGCGCCGGATCGGTATAGTCGTCGGCCGGCACGTACACCGCCTGCATGCTGGTGATCGAGCCGCGCCGGGTGGAGGTTATGCGTTCCTGCAGCTCGCCCATCTCGGTGCCGAGGGTGGGCTGGTAGCCGACCGCGCTGGGCATCCGGCCGAGCAGCGCCGACACCTCCGAGCCGCTCATCACGAAGCGGAAGATGTTGTCGATGAACAGCAGCACGTCGCGGCCCTCGTCGCGGAAGTGCTCGGCCATGGTGATCCCGGTCAAGGCCGCGCGCAGCCGCACGCCGGGCGACTCGTTCATCTGCCCGAACACCATGCACAGCTTGTCGATGACGCCCGCCTCCTGCATCTCGCCGTAGAGCTGGGTGCCCTCGCGGGTACGCTCCCCCACCCCGGCGAACACCGAATAGCCGCCGTGCTCGCGCGCCAGCGAGGAAATCAGTTCCTGGATGATGATCGTCTTGCCGACCCCGGCGCCGCCGAACACGCCGGTCTTGCCACCCTCGGTGAACGGCGCGATCAGGTCGATCACCTTGATCCCGGTCTCGAACACCTCGGTGCGGGTCACCTGGTCGGTGAACGCCGGCGCCGGCCGGTGGATCGGATAGTGCTCGTGGGCCTCCACCGGCCCGCGGTCGTCCACCGGCTGGCCGACCACGTTGAAGATCCGCCCCAGGGTCGCCTCCCCCACCGGCACGGTGATCGGCGCGCCGGTGTTGAGCACCCGCTGGCCGCGCCGCAGGCCGTCGGTGGTGTCCATCGCCACCGTGCGCACCACCGCGCCGGACAGGTGCTGCTGCACCTCCAGCACCAGGCTGGCCGCCTCTTCCCGTCCCACCACTCTCAGGGCGTAGTGAATCTCGGGCAGGTGGTCGGGGCTGAACTCCACGTCCACCACGGCCCCCACCACCTGCACGATGCGTCCTTCCTCGAGGCCGGCCCCACCGGGCCGGTCGCCGTTGCCGTCAGCCATGGCTCTCTCCCTTCACCGGGCCGCCGCGGCCAGCGCTTCCGCGCCGCCCGCGATGTCCAGCATCTCCTCCGTGATCGACTGTTGGCGCAACTTGTTGTAGCTCATCCTCAGGTCCTTCAGCAGGTCGTTGGCGTTGTCCGTGGCTTGGCGCATGGCGACCATGCGCGCGGCATGCTCGCTCGCCAGCGACTCCACCACCGCCTGATAGATCTGCAGCTCCACGAACCGGCGCACCACCTGCTCCAGCAGATCCTCCATGGCCGGCTCGTAGCTGTAGCCGCCGGCCAGCGGCGGCGGCGTGGCGCGCAGATAGCGGGCCATCACCGGGGTACGCTCGCCGCGCACCGGCTCCGCGTCCAGCTCCAGCGGATGCAGCGGCAACAGCCGCCGCACCTGCGGTTCCTGGCGCAGCACGTTGAGGAAGTCGGTGTAGGCGATGAACACCGCGTCGCTGGCGCCGCTCAGGAAGCCGTCGGTAGCGCGCCGCGCGATCGGCGCCACGTCCATCTCGCCGGGACGGTCGGGCAGGTCTCCGAACTCGGCCTCGATGACCTGCCCGGCGCGCAGCATCGCGTCGCGCCCCTTGCGGCCGACGGTGATCAGGCGCCGCTCGGGACCGTGCTGGCGCTCCATGAACACGCGCGCGGCGCGGAGCACCGACCCGTTGTAGGCGCCGGCCAGCCCGCGGTCGCCCGAAATCAGGATCAGCACCACCGCGCGCACCGGATCGCGGCCGGTCAGGAGCGGTGCGGGAACGTCGATCACCGCCTGCTGGGTGGCAAGCTGGGTCAGCAGCTCCCACGCCTTGGCGGCGTAGGGGCGGGACGCGGCCACCTGCTCCTGGGCGCGGCGCATGCGCGAGGCGGCCACCATCTCCATTGCGCGGGTCACCTGCGACAGGTTGCGGATGCTGCGAATCCGCTTGCGCAACTCACGGGTCGTTGCCATGCAGATCGTTGCGGGCCGCTAGGACCCGACCTCCGCCGGCACCTCGTAGCCCGCCTGCCGCGTGTACTGCGCCAGCGCGGCCACCAGGCTGGACTCGATCTCGTCGGTGAGCCGCTGCTCGGTGCCGATGGCGCGAATCAGCGCCGGTTGGGTGCTGCCGAGGTGCTTGATGAGCCCGTCGACGTAGCCGGCAATGGCGTTCACCGGCACCTGCCGGGCGAAGCCCCTGGTCAGGGCGAAGATCCCGATCACCTGATGCGCCAGCTCCTGCGGCTGGTACTGCGGCTGCTTGAGCAGCTCGGTGAGGCGCTGGCCGCGCTCCAACTGGTCGCGCGTGGTCTGATCCAGGTCGGACCCGAACTGCGCGAACGCCGCCAGGGCGTAGTACTGCGCCAACTCCAGGCGCAG
Organism: Spirochaetia bacterium; assembly: GCA_965198005.1. Classification (GTDB taxonomy): domain Bacteria; phylum Spirochaetota; class Spirochaetia; order SZUA-6; family Bin103; genus Bin103. The sequence goes on along the minus strand of CBDAOI010000004.1, from coordinate 1,947,468 downwards.
TTGCCCGGCGACCTGCTTCATCGCCCTGGTCTGGGCGTCGCCGCCGACCCGGGAGACGGACAGGCCGACGCTGATCGCCGGGCGCTGGCCGGCGTAGAACAGGTCCGACTCGAGGTAGATCTGGCCGTCGGTGATCGAAATCACGTTGGTCGGGATGTAGGCGCTGACGTCGCCGGCCAGGGTCTCGATGATCGGCAGGGCGGTGAGCGAACCGCCGCCGCGCTCCGGCGACAGGCGGGCCGCCCGTTCCAGCAGCCGCGAGTGGAGATAGAACACGTCGCCGGGATACGCCTCGCGGCCGGGCGGCCGGCGCAACAGCAGCGAGATCTGCCGGTAGGCCCAGGCGTGCTTGCTGAGGTCGTCGTACACCACCAGCACGTCCTTGCCCTGCTCCATGAAGTACTCGCCGATGGCGCAGCCGGCGTACGGGGCGACGTACTGCTGCGGCGCCGACGAGGCGGCCCCGGCCATCACCACGATGGTGTGGTCCAGGGCGTCATGTTCGCGCAGGGTGGCGACCACCTGCGCGACCTGACCCTGCCGCTGGCCGATCGCGACGTAGACGCAGATCAGGTCCTTGCCCTTCTGGTTGATGATGGTATCGATGGCGAGCGCCGTCTTGCCGGTCTGGCGATCGCCGATCACGAGCTGGCGCTGGCCGCGTCCGATCGGGGTCATGGCGTCGATCGCCTTGATTCCGGTCTGCACCGGGGTGTCGACGTTGACGCGCTGGACCACGCCCGGCGCGACCCGTTCGATCGGCATGGTGGCGTCCGCCCGAATCGGCCCCTGGCCGTCCACCGGAGCGCCGTTGGCGTCGACCACCCGCCCCATCATGGCGTCGCCGACCGGAATCGAAGCGATGCGGCCGGTGCTCTTGACCAGCGTGCCTTCCTCGACGTGGGCATACTCGCCCACGATTACGGCGCCGACTTCCTCCCGCTCCAGGTTGAGCGCAATCCCCGGCACGCCGCCGGGGAACTCCAGCAGCTCGGTCGCCATGACGCCGGACAGGCCGCTGATGCGGGCGATGCCGTCGCCCACCGCCAGCACGGTGCCGACCTCGGTGGCCTCGACCGGGGCCTCGAATCCCTCGATGCGCCGGCGAATCTCACTGGTGATGCGGTCGAGCTTGAACTCCATCGTCAGTCTCCCTCCGGTCTCCCGTCAGCGCCGCGCCAGGACGCCGTCGATCGCCTGCATCCGCGCGCGCACGCTGCCGTCGATCACCTGGTCGCCGATCCGCACCACCGCGCCGCCGACGATCGCCGGGTCTACCGCAAACGACAAGCGCAGGTCGGCGCCGTGGGTGTGCTGGAGGGTGTCGACGAAGCGCTGCCGTTGCGCGCCGTCCAGCGCGTAGGCGGTGGTGACGATCGCCATGCGGGCGGCCGGGCCGCCGCTGGCCATCGCCCCCATCCAATCGACGATGGCCGCCAACTGGCCCAGATCGCCGCGATCAAGCAACATGCGCAGGAAATTGCGGCAGGCGTCACTGACGCCGTCCGGCAGCAGCTCCGCGAGGCGCTGTTCGCGGGCACTGAACGCCGCCGTCTTGTCCGCCAGCCGCGCCAGCAGCTCCGGCTCCCGCTCCAGCCGCCCTTGCAGGGTGCGCAGGGCGGTCAGCCAGGGTTCCGCCGCGGTCGCGAACGCCGCCAGCGCATAGCTGCGGGCGTCGGTCACGGGCGTTCCCCGGCGACACCCAACTCCTGCACGAACCGGTCCACCAGGCGGCGCTGCGCCTGCTGGTCGAGGGCCGCGCCTACCACCTTGCGCGCCACGGCCAGGGCCAGCTCCGCGGTGTGCTGCTCCAGCTCGGCCGCCGCCTGCTGCCGCTGCTGCTCGATCTCCTCATGGGCGCGCGCCTTGATCTCGGCGGCCTCCTGCTCGGCGGCCTGGAGCACCTCGTGGCGCACCTGCTCGGCCTGCTGCGCCAGCTTGGCGGCTTCCGCCTGGGCCGCGCCGCGCGCCTGCTCCAGCTCCCGCTCGAAGCGGGTGCGCTGCTCGGCGGCCTCGGCGGCAGCCCGTTCCGCGGCGTCCAGCCCCTCGGCGATACGCTGCTTGCGCGCCGCCAGCATCTGCTTGACCGGCTGGTAGAGCAGCAGGCGCAGCAACACCACCAGGATCACGAAGTTGATCGCGTACGCGATCAATCCGAAGAGAGAGATTCCGAGAGCCTGCACGGTAGCCTCGGAACCTAAATCACGAACAGCAGGATGAGCGAGACCACCAGTGCGAGGATGGCGAGCGCTTCGGCAAAGGCGATCGCCACGAACATGTTGGTCACGATCAGACCGCGCGCGTCGGGGTTGCGGCCGAGCGCCTGCAACGCGCCGCTGGCGACCAGACCGATGCCGATGCCCGGTCCGATTGCGCCCAGGCCGATGGCGAGGCCGGCGGCCAACAGTTTTACAGCTTCAGGATCCATGCGGTTGAACTCCTTGTCGGAATTGTTCGAACTCGTGTCGGGAATCTGTCGTCATCACCGATGCTCCTCGCGATGCTCCTCAATGCTCCTCGTCGTGGGCGGTGGCCAGGGAGAAGAACGCCAGCGACAGAATGAAGAACACGAACGCCTGAATCAGGCCGACGAAGATCTCGAGGCCGAAGAACGCGACCACCAGCACCAGCGATACCAGGCTGGACATCACGATCAGGATCACCTCGCCCGCGAAGATGTTGCCGAACAGCCGGAACGAAAAGGAGATCACCTTCGCGAACTCGCTGAGGCCCTCGATCAGGCCGACGAAAATGTCCACCAAGCCCATGCCGATGCCCTTGGTGCGCAGGCTCTTGAAGCGGAAGAAATGGGCGAGATGGCCCATCCCGCGGCTCCAGAAGCCGAATACCTGCACCAGGAACATCGTGATCAGGGCCAGGGTCAGGGTCAGGTTGAGGTCGCTGCTCGGCGCGCGCAGCAACGGCACGATGGCGAAGCGGGACGCGTGCTCGCCGGCCTCGCCCGGCGCCTCGCCGTCCGGTTCGGCGTGGGCGTCCTCGCCGGCGTGCGCGGCGTGGTCGGCGGCCACCTGCTCGGCGCTGCCGCGCAGGAACACGATCTCGTGGGGTGCGAGGCCGCCGTGCTCGGCGACGTGGACCAGGCCGATGCTGCCGAGCGCGGGACTGAGGATGCCGAACCAGTTGGAGACCAGCAAAAAGATGAAGATGGTGCTGCAGATGGGGAAGAACCGGGGCGCCCAGGCGCGGGACGCGGTCTGGTGCACCAGGTTGTTCAGCCCCTCGATCATCGCCTCGATCACGTTCTGCAGTCCGCCGGGGCGCAGTTTCAGGTTGCGCCCGACCACCAGCGCCACGATCAGGATGACCGCGCTGAGGATGAACGAGGTCAGCAGGGCGTTGGTCACCGGGCCGAGACCGATCTGCTCGGCGGCCACCTCGATCGCCGCCTGCGGCACCGGCAGCACGGTATTGCCGACCACGATGACGGCGAGCGCGACCAGAAGGATGAGGACGATCTTCATTGCTGGTGCTTCGATTGCTGGTGCTTCATTGCCGGTGCCCGGCTACCGTCCGCTACTGCCGGTCGTCACCGGCCGCCGCGGGAGCGCCTTCCCCACCCTCGTCCACCGACTCGGCTGCGACCGGTTCGTCCCCGGCCGGCGCCGCGCCGGTCTCGAGCGCGACCGGTTGCGGCGTGACCGCCGCGGCCGCCGGGGCCTCCACCCACCAGTCGGTGCGCTCGATCCCGCGCAGCTGCTCGGCGCGCGCGCGGCCGATCACGTTGCCGACGTCGGGCGTGCGGTTGAGCCACGCCATGGAAAAGGCCGCGACCAGGAAGATGGTGGCCAGCACCGCGGTGAGCCGGGTCATCACGTTACCGGTGCGGGCGCCGAACGGGGTGCTGCTGCCGCCGCCGAACATGCTGGCGATCCCGCCCCCCTGATCATCCTGGAGCAGGACCACCACCATCAGCAGGAGCGCACTCAGCACGAACACCACGAGAATGAGAATCGAGACTACAGCCATGCTACCGATTTGGGGGTCGAGGGTAGTATACCAACGCGCGCGCCCGGAAATCAACGACTACGGCGGCTACCGTGGGCTCGGCGCAGCCGAGCTTGCCGCGGCGCACGTCCGTGGTGTTGTCCACCTCCAGCACCACCTCCGGCAGCGCGTCCGTGCCCACCTCGATCGCGTTGCCTCGGGGCAGCGTCCGCGCCGGATGCAGGAACAGTATCTGGTCGGCCTGCACGATGCGCTGCCGCTCGCCGCGGGCATTGCGTACCAGAAGGTGTGTCCGTGTGCCCGACCGCCTCAATCGGCGCACCCCGCGCGCGGGCGCGTGGTCACCCTGGGCGGCATTCCGATTAGGGAAACCCCATGGCGGTACGTCACGCCTGGCGCTGGCGTTATCTTCCGGCATCGAAACCACCACCACCGCCCCTCAGCCGCGGGTCGAGCAGATCCCTCATGGCGTCGCCGAACATGTTTAGACTGTAAACGGTAATCGTCAGGCAAAAACCAGGCCAGAGAGCCAGCCGTGGCGCCATCTCCATGTAGAGACGCCCCTCCCTGCTGAGCATACCTCCCCAGCTCGGAACCTGGGTCGGCAGACCGAATCCCAGGAAGCTCAAGGAAGCCTCAGACATGATCACCGCACCGATGTTGATGCTGAATATGATGATTACGGGAGGCGCAATATTGGGCAGGACATGTCGAATGAGTATTCTCCATCTTGTATTGCCAATCGCCTCTGCCATCTGGAAATAGGCGTTCTCTTTCACACCAATAACGGCGCTTCTCATTATTCTCGAGCCGCCAATTCCTCCAGATATGCCCAGGACCAGTATTATCTGTAACAGCCCTCGGCCCGCTATGGACATTACGGTTAACAACAGCAGCAGCCCCGGGAAAGACATCCAGGCATCGACGAATCTCTGCACAACCAGGTCGAATTTGCCACCGAGGAACCCCGAAGTGCCGCCTAGCATGACAGCGACCAGAACATTGAGAGCAGTCGCCGCCAGACCGACAACCAACGAAAGACGAGCCCCGTAGATAAGTCGGCTCAACAAGTCTCGCCCCAACTGGTCGGTACCCAACACATACTGGGCTGATGCGCCCTGCAACCTGTCTAACTGATGCACCTCCCAATATGGATAAGGGGCCAGAACATCGCCAAAGATAGCGACCACGATCAAAATCAGTACGATGATCCCGCTGACGATGCCCAGCGGCTTCTCCCTCCACAGCCTGACAAAGAAATCTGCCGGCCGGGCGTGACCCTTTGGCTCGCTTACTGCGGATGGTATCCCCTTGCCGTCACTCATGCTGGCCGTTTCCCCATTAGCTATAGCGGACCCTCGGGTCCAAATAGGGATAGATCAGGTCTATCATAAGATTGATTCCCACAACCGCGGTGGCGAAAAACAGGTTTACTCCCGAGACCACTGGGTAGTCTCTCTCAATGAGCGCCATCACCATGAGACGACCCAGACCCGGTAGGTTGAATATGTTCTCCATGATAACCGAGCCACCGACCAGGACAGGCAACTGCATGCCCACCAGGGTAACTATCGGCATGAATGCGTTCTTGAGGGCGTGTCTCATGATGACGACCCTCTCCTTCAAGCCCTTGGACCAAGCCGTCCTGATATAGTCTTGCCTGAGCACCTCCAGCACCATCGTACGCGTCATCCGCATGGTGGCAGCGGACAGGCCGTCCCCAGAATCAGGCTGGGAATGATGAACACCCCAATATTCCCCAGCGGGTCTTCGGTCAAAGGTATCCACTCCATCGGCGGCGACCAACCCCACCAGATTGCCGGGAAGATCATGACCATAATTCCCAACCAGAAGTTCGGCGTCGCCAGGCCGATGATGGCGACCGAGCGCCCCACATAGTCGGCGGCCGTATCCTGGCGAATCGCCGAGTAGATGCCGATTGGCAGCGCTACTATCAAGCCGATTACGATTGCCATGAAACCGAGTTCGATGGTCACCGGCAATCTACTTCGTATCTCCTCCTCTACCGCACAGCGCCGCGTATCAGTGATTCGCCAAGGCTGCCCTGAAGCAGACCTCTAAAGAAGGGCTCACCGGTAATCCAGCCGGGGGTCGGCAACACTCCCATCCAGCGTCCATACTGCACGTGCACAGGCACGTCCAATCCCAGATAACGCTCGAGACGGGTTTCGCGGTCAATGTGGCCACTCGCCGTTTCTTGCATCCTAACCAACATCAGGTCTATTACGTCGCCGGGGATGAAACGGACAGAAAGAAAGACCAGGATGCTCATTATGAACAAGGTGGGGATTATGAGCAATAACCGCCTGATGATATAGGCTCTCATGTGACGCAACCGAGGTGCCTTATCCCTCGAAGGTGCTCCCGCGGGTCCAGCTTATGGTCTCGCACTGCCTGCGCTTCAACCGCGCACCTCGCGGTTTCCCATGAGGGAGCTGGGGGGCTCTTCAGCCCCCAGCTCCCTTCTTCCGCAAGGTCAGCCACAAGGGGTGAACCCCCTAATGACCCATTTCCTCCTTCAGCGCACTATCAATCCAGAGGCGGGCGAAGACATCATTATTTCGACTTCTACCGAAACCGCCTTCGCCGTTGTAGCCTATCACCCACGGCTGGTGCACGTTGAACGCTGGGCCAAGGCCCCCCAGATCATCCAGTGCTGCTCTATGCTGTACATGTCCAGCTTCTTGATCGCGCTCATCTGCTGCTCCTCAGTGGCAGCAGCTAGCATCTCTTCATACCAGGCGTCGTATTGCGCGTCGCTGCCTGGGGTTCCAGACATATTCGCTCGAAAATGTTTCCATTTGACCTGAACTGGAAAAGCCTTGACGCCGGCGGGCCACACGAAACCTCCAACATTTCCGATCTTGCGCTCTGGGACCGAATTCAGCCCCAGGGAGTGTGCTCGATGTCGACATGAATGCCAATCTCACGCCAGTATGAAACGGCATTAATTCTGCATAGTTAATATCATAATCACCGCGATGTCGAGCCACACAATGATTGGTCTTCGAATCTCATGCCGTCGGCGCCGCGCGGATACCCAGCCTCATCAAGGAGCTTCTCGGCCCCCGCCACGTCATAGGTATAGTATCCCTTGAGCTGTTCGGGCCACTCGTCAAATGGGACGTAAACCCCGTGAATTCCAGGCCTACTCGCCCGCGAGGTATCGGATCTCCTAAATCCTTGTACAAGGTCGCGCTCATTGTCTCGACGTCAAGTGCCATCTGCATTGCGTGGCGCACCCTGATGTCGTCAAAGGGCGGCTTGCTCTCGTTGAGCCAAAAATTGTTATTCGACCGTTCTGACCACGCGTGAATTACGAGCTCTGGGTTAGTGCGCTCGAGGCTCTCTGCCTGGTCCAGGGAGCTTAATTGTGCATTCGCCCCTGCCAACCTATGCCATCGATCCTTAGCCGTGCGCAGTGCCGATAGCTCTGTTGCCACTTCGGTCATAACAAGGCTCCTTAGCTCGTCAATATAGGGCAAGCGGTTCCCCGGATATTTTTCGTCGTCGCTCCAGTAGTTGGGATTCTTGGTGTAGGTAATAAGAACTGCCCCCGACCCAGTCGGTTCTCATGTAGGGCCCGGTGCCAACCATGTCCCTCCAGTCCGAAATCTTGCCCTCTGGCACTTCAGCAGTCTTTGATGCCTCAATTACTTCGGGGGGCTGTATCGCATAGAATCCGTCCAAGATGGTGCCCAGGGCAAGAAGGGTGGGCTTCTTCAGCTTCATGACAACCGTCCATTCGTCGGTGGCCTCTATCGATTCCCAAGGCAACTCTCCGAGGAACCCTACGCAGCAAGGGGAAGGTTCGGTGAAGCCGCTGCCCAGACCCAAGTGCCGGTGAAAGTTATACTCGATGTCCTTGGCGGTGAGCTCCCGACCGTTCATCGGCGGCTTGTCATGCCAGTGGACACCCTGGCGGATGTGGAAGACATACGTTGTGGGGTCGGGCTGTTCCCAGCTTTCAGCCAGCGCCCCCCTCGTGGCGTATACAGGCAGCTGGTAGCCGCCGACGAAAGGATATCTCTTCCTATCTATTGCCCAGTCAGCGACGCCCAGTTTCTCTATGACGACACTGTTGTTGGCTCAATGCATGGCCATGATACATGGTCATAGGAGCCGAACGCCATCTGCCCCGATCGGCGAAGGTCAATGTCCCGCCATACTCTGGCGCGGTCACCTCCTTGCCGGTGACGGGGTCGGTCACATACTGCTTGTCAGCGGCGGTCGCGTCTTCCTCTGCGCCAGTGGCCCAGAGGCCGGGCGCGGTCACGGCGAGGACCAACGCAACCGCGAAGGTCCTTGTAATGCGTACGATATAATCCATGGTTTTCTCCCATAAATGTATTCTTGAGAGTATTGCGGAGCGGATTGCCGCTCCCTGGCTACTCTCGCGCACCGCAACGCGGGCGCGCCCGCCAACGCGGACTGCCAGTCTGAGTCACGTACAATAAGAGCGCGCGGCGTGTGACTCATCCGGGTTCACCCGGGCTCACGCCGCGCGCACGTGCGGCTCTTTGAGTATCATCTTGACCTCCTTCTTCCTCACGTCGGGGTGCCTCGCGGCCGGCAACGCCGGTGGTGAGCTTTGCCGGCAGTCAGTCGCCGGCGAGGATCCGGGACGGTTGCGATCGCCGGGAAGGGCGTGGCCGGTCCGCATGCCGGTTTGGCGATGGACCGAGCCCGCGCAACCGATAGCTATAGCTACGGCGGTGGTGAAGGCGCCCGCGTGCGCGTTTTCGCGTACGCGGCGATCAGCCGGAGCGGTTAGTTGTTTGTCGGTTCGAAAAAGTGGGGGGGGGGGGGGGGACTCCTCACCATTAAGCAAGCCCGCCGCGAGCTGATTTTCAGCAATTCTCGGCGAGCGGCTGTCAGGGGAACAGAGTGTCATAAGCGTTGACGTGTTATAAGTCACTCCAAGCCCTCCGCAGGTGAGGCACAGCCATACCCAGATGTAGTCGCGATGTCGCGATTGACTGCATCCACCCTATCATAACCTCCGCCCCCGTGAACGTCAACCACGAATCGGCCCAGCCGGCTCAACTGCCGAGGTCCTCTCGAGGCGGCGCCGACGCTTGGCCGAGCACCGCACGCAGAGCGGCCTCGAGATCGTCGACCATGGCGAGTTCCCGCTCGATCGGGCGAATCACCTCCGCGCGCATCCACAGACCGCGGGTGGCACACAGCAGCTTGAAGCGGCGATGCAGGGGGTCGGGGAGAGCGCGTACGGAGAGGGTTGCCATCAGAGCGATACTAACATGGCTAACGTAGCGAACGCAATGAGCCGAATGAGCCGCCCAGGCCGCCAGCAGGGACGAATCGCCGCTCCGAGGGCCAGCTTTCGGCGTGACTCGCAGGAAACCGACCAACGACCCCTGGCGAGAACTCCCCAGTCACCCGGCGTCGATTCTGGCAATTGGCGCCTCGGCGCTGCCACGCTGCAGGTCGTGTCGGCGGCGGCCACCGACCGCGCCACCCGCGACGCCCGCGACAAGCACGCGCCCATGGGCCGCGCGGCGCGCGCCGTCGAGGGCCGCGTGCTCGCCAGCTCCGGCTTGCTGACCGAGGCCGCGCCGGTGTTCGCCGAGCCAGCCACCGCGGTCGCCTACGGCGGCGTCCTCGCGGCACTGCCGAACATGTTGAGGCAGTACACCACCACCGCGCTCGCTGCCCCCAGCGGCCGCTCCTTGAACAGCCGCCGCAGCAGGTCGAGCAGGAACGGCCGCGGTTTCGGCTGAGTATGTCGCATCCGCCAGGCGTCGCTTGCGGCCCATCCCCACCGTCCGCCAGGAGTCTGTCGCACGCGCCAGGCTCCTACTAGCGGTACTGCACCCGGGGGTCCAGGTAGCCGTAGAGAATGTCGATGAACAGGTTGATCGTCATCACCGCGGTCGCGAAGAACAGGTTGATGCCCGACACCACCGGGTAGTCGCGCGCCGAGAGGGCGTCGAGCATCAGACGGCCCAGCCCCGGCAGGGCGAACATGTTCTCCATGATCACCGAGCCACCGACCAGGATCGGGAGTTGCAGGCCGATCAGCGTCACCACCGGGATCAGCGCGTTCTTGATCACGTGGCGCAGGATGATCACCCGCTCCCGCAGTCCCTTCGCCCAGGCGGTGCGGATGAAGTCCTGGCGCAGCACCTCCAGCATCATGGTGCGCGTCATGCGCATCACGGTAGCCGACAGGTAGGTGCCCAGAATGAGGCTGGGAATGAACAGTTGGCCGAGGTTGCGGAGCGGGTCGTCGGCGAACGCCACCATGCGCAGCGGCGGCGCCCACGCCCACCAGATGGCGGGAAGGTCAGCACCAGCGTGGCGAGCCAGAAGTTGGGCGTCGCCAGGCCGATGATGGCGATCGAGCGGCCGGCGTAGTCGGCCGCGGTGTCCTGCCGCACCGCCGAGTAAATGCCCACCGGCACGGCGATGACCAACCCGATGAGGATGGACAGGACACCAAGCTCGACGGTGATCGGCAGCCGGCCGATGATCCTCTCCTCGACGGTAGCTCCGCCGAACAGAGAGTCACCCAGGGTGCCGTGCAGGAAGATGCCGCCCAGCCAGCGTACGTATTGCACGGGCACCGGCACATCCAGCCCCGTTCACTCCCAATCCATCGTTGTTGTAGCCACTGAAGGAGTCGGCCCGGTAGAAATACTCAAGGTGAAGGAGATCCGACCCCATGTAGGCGTTTTCGCCGTGTGCGAGTCCGTCCGAGGTGTGCCCTTGCAGGATGGCCTGGCTCTCCGGGCTGCTGTGAATGCTCATCTCGACGTCCACGCCAATCTCAGCCCAGTAGCCAACGACGAGCTCCGCGTAGTTCGCATCGTAGCGTTCGAAGTATTTCAGTTCGGTCTTGAGGCCATCGGGATAGCCCGCCTCGGGCAGCAACTGCTTCGCCCGTTCCGGGTCGTAGCGGTAGTACTGCTTGACCTCCTCCGGCCATTCGTCGAACGGCGTCCCAAGGGGGTCCTCGTTGTTAATGATTCCGTGCGACGTCGGGTCGGCCAACCCCTTGAAGTAGGTGTTCGCGATCGTCTCCCGATCCACAGCCATCTGCAGGGCCTGGCGTACCCGGATGTCATCGAACGGCGGCCGGCATGATCAGGGCGACGATCTCGTCGACATAGGGCAAGCGGTTCTCCGGAAACTTCTCGTCGAACCCCCAGTAGTTGGGGTTCTTGGTCCACGTGATAGAGCTGCCCTCGACGTAGTCCGTCAGCTCCATGGGACCAGTGCCAACCAGATTCCTCCAATCCTGGACGTCGCCGTATTGCTGGATGACCTCCGGTGGGTAGATCCAGGCAAGCCGGTTGTTGACTAGCTTGTCCAGCGCAAAGAGGTCTGGCTCTGCCAGCTTGAAGACCACCGTCGATGCGTCGGTGGCCGTCACGGATTCGATCTTGGGCAGCTGACCCTCAAACGGCGAGGCTTCGCTGAAGCCACTGCCGATCCCCAAGTACCGATGAAAGTTGAATTCGATGTCGCTGGCGGTCAACTCGCGACCGTTCATCGGTGCCTTGTCGTGCCAGTTAACCCCTTTACGGATGTTGAAGATAAACGTGAGTGGGTCGGGCTGTTCCCAGCTCTCCGCCAACTGCCCTCGCATGAGCGATCTGGGGTTGTGCTCCTCTCTTCGGTCGGCGGCCCAGTCGGGGATGACGAACATCTCGCTGACCACGCCGTTGAATTGATGTGCCCCGCCGTTGACCGACCAGGCATCGGGGTGCGGCTGGGGCGTGGTCCGGCCGTAGGTTCAGACTTCCTGACCTAGTGCGCTGATCGCAGCACCGGTAGCGCGTTCAAAGCCGTCCGATAACCCGGTTTTCGAGCCCCTTTTTCGCTCTCGCACCCAATTCCCCTTGACATGCTGTCTCCGTTGCTGACGAAATACGATGATACATGCTTGGAGGCAGCCCGTGATCCTCTCCCTCCCGTTCTCCCCTCCTGACGCCACTCCCATCGGCGACCACTACGCCATGCAGACCCCGCCGGACGCTGAGGTCAGTCGGAGCGCCCCGCTGGGCGGCTGGCCGACGGGCTCCGGTGACCGAACGCGCGCGGCGTGAACCCCTCCCGGTTGGTGATGCTGGCGCTGCTGCCGGTGGCGCGAATCACGAACAGGCCCAGCCGCTCTGCTCGCACCTCCGACTCCTGGTATGCCTTCAGATACGCAACCGCCCCGTAGATCCGCCGCTCGGCGTACTCGGGCATCAGTTCCGGAAACTCGTTCAACCGCCCGATGAATCGATCGACGTCCGGCACCCTCAGGCTAGTCTTGACTTCCACCACCACGACCTCTTCGCCGTTGATCGCCACGAGGTCGAACTCCCAGCGCCGCTCACCGTAGTTCTGCCGCGGGTTGGTTACCGTGTGCTGCACCGCGATGCCCCGCTGCTGGAGGAGTGCTACAAGGTCGCCTTCCACCAGGGACTCCATCAGCTTGCCCCACTGCCCGTTGAACAACTCCTCCAGCTTGTCCATGCGCCGGTCGGCGGCCCGTGCCTGCCGCGTCAGCAGTTGATCGGTCTCCTGCAACCGCCGGTCGGTCTCCTGCATTTGGCGGTCGGTCTCCTGCATACGGCGTGCAGTCTGCCGGTCGGTGTCCTGCATACGGCGTGCAGTCTCCTGCTGCATTGCGGAGACCTCGCGGAGAATCGCCCAGATCTCCTGCGGGGTCGCGGGTTCGCGGTGTCCGTTGCCTTCGGCCATACGTACGCTCGCTCATCCGATGGTAGCGAACGCCACGCGTTCCGGCAAGCATTACCCGGAACGCTCGGAACGCTGTTGCTTCCGTGACTACGCCGGGCTGCCCGGCTCGGTGGGAGAGCTTGACTGTGAGCCGTCGGCCCGCCGGCCACTGCCGGCGCCGTAGCGCCCGAGCTAGCCGCGCAGGCGGGGGTCCAGGAGATCGCGCACCGCGTCGCCGAACATGTTGAGGCTGTACACCACCACGGTCAGACATACTCCCGGCCACAGCGCCAGATGCGGCGCGATCTCCTCTTCTGGCATCAAGGCGTTCCGGCCGGTCGCCCGCCAGGCAGGCGGACGGGGTGGCGGTGGTGCAGCATCGTCACCGATCCGCGGTACTCGATGAGTCGGGCGTGGTGGCCGGTTGAGCATGAACGATGTCCCAGATTATCGTGTCTGAACTGAAGTCCTGCTCATGTGGCCACACGATGCCATGATGGGCAAGGCGAACCAGACGAAAATATGATTCATTCTCCAGTTCTTTGAACGCGTGCCCTTTCAAGTAGGGCTTGACATCGAAAATCCCGGAAACACCGCTACTGGTCAGAATCTCAATGCAGTGGTCGTTGAGGGGAATAGCTTGAACAATAGTATCCATAATCTGCCACCTGCTACCGCAGTGGATCGATCTTGAAAACAGGTTCGCCAGCAACGGCTAACTTCCAGTCGGCAAGCAGATCCTCTCGGTGTATTTCAATCCAGGCCTGGACGAGCTTCATCTTTGCTACCGGCAGACTGCCGCCCAGAACGGCACCATCATCAATGGCCACGGCGGCGGTATGTTCGGCAGGATCAAGATGCCATAGAACATAGATATCGTCGGCACGTTTGTTCCTCCTTGCACTGCGCGCGCTAAGACGCCCCCGATGATCGCGCGAGCTTCAAGTGGGATTCTGCGGTGCAGCGTGGCTCGTCCAGGTATGCTATCGAAGTCGGGCGTCTGCCGCTACCAGGGAACTAGCCGATGGCGTCCACAACCCTGGCCCTGGCCCCGCCGTAGCGGCCGAGGCGACTGCGCAGGCGGGGGTCCAGCAGGTCGCGCACCGCGTCGCCGAACATGTTGAGGCTGTACACCACCACCGTCAGGCACAGCCCCGGCCACAGCGCCAGGTGCGGCGCGATCTCCATGTACTGCCGCCCCAGCTCGGGATGTCCGGCGGCAAGCCGAAGCCGAGGAAGCTCAGCGCTGCCTCGGACATGATCACGCCGCCCACGTTGATGCTGAAGATGATGATGATGGGCGCGGCGATGTTGGGTAGCACGTGGCGCAGCAGCGAGCGCCGGCGCGAGCTGCCGATCGCCTGGGCCGCCTGGAAGTAGACGTTCTCCTTCACCCCCAGCACGGCGCCGCGCACCACCCGCGACGTTGGGATGCCGCCCGATACCCCCAGCACGATGATGATCTGCGCCATCCCCCGGCCGGCAATCGACATGATGGTGAGCCGCAACAGCAGCCACGGGAACGCCATCCAGGCGTCGACGAAGCGCTGCGTCACCAAGTCCACGCGACCGCCGATGAAGCCGGTGGTGCCGCCGATCAGCACGGCAACGGCGACGGTGAGCGCGGTGGCGGCCAGCCCCACCGTCAGCGACAGCCGCGCCCCGTGGATGAGGCGGCTCAAGAGGTCGCGCCCCATGTGGTCGGTGCCCAGCAGGTATTGGGCCGAGGGGGCCTGCAGGCGGTCGCGCAGGTGGATCGCCTCGTAGCGGTAGGGCGCCAGCGAATCGGCGAAGATGCTCACCAGCACCAGAAGCAGGATGATGATGCCGCCGACGGTCCCCAGCGGCTGCTCGCGCACCAGCCGCGCGCAGAACTTCCTCAGCCCGGCCTGCCCGGCCGCAACCGCCCCCGCGACCGGCTCGGCGCCGGCCGGCGCACGGCGTCGCAGAACACGAGTTCCCAGCCGTGGAACACCACGACCAGGCCGACGAAGCGCACCCCCGGAAACTGCCGCGTCAGCCGCTCGTCCGCCAGATACCGCTCGAGCTGCGCCGCCGCCTCTCCGGCCGCCGCCGCCACGGCGGCCTCGTCCGCCGACTCGCTGCGCTTCAGATACTTGAGCTCGATCAGATAGCCACGTTGCAGGTTCGGGTGGCGGGCGACCAGCGGCTCCAGACAGATGTCCGCATGCCCCTTCCCCAGCTCCGCCTCCGACCGGAACACGTAGTAATCGGCCACGCTTAGATAGGCGGCCAGGAATCCCTGAATGACCTTCTCCCCGCCGATGTAGTCGCGGATCCCCGTCTGCTGCGCGATCGCCTCGCCCAGAAACTCCAGCACCGGCCGCCACTCGCCCTCGGTCGCCATCCGCAGCATCAACTGCTCGAACCGGAACAGGTTGACCGAAAACACCCCCACGTCGCGGTAGGCATCGCGCAGGAAGCCGTACATCAACCGCTTCACGGTCTGGTTCGGGATCGCCAGCCGCGGCATTACGCCCCGCACCTCGTGGATGCTCAGTAACCCAAAAAAGTGCAGCAGGGAGAGGAAGTTCTCCGGCTTGGTGAGGTCCTTCAGCGGAAAGCCGGGCTGGATGCGGGTGTCCACCTGCTCCTCGCCGATCACGTCCCGCAGCAGGTCGAAGTTGCCGTTGAGCTGTCGCCCGGTCACCAGCAGGTGGCGCAGCTTGCCGTAGTCGATGCGCACGTTGGTGTCGATCAGGTACGTCGGGACGTCTCGGTTGGGAATCGAGTTGTCCAGGTAGTAGAGCACCATGTCGGTGTTGTACAGATCGGTTTCAGCTTCCTCGGAGAACCGGTAGCCGTTGTACCACTGCCCCATGATGCCCATGGCGGTATCCACGGCCTGGTTGAACACGTCCAAGTCCCGGTAGGTCTCGACCAGGCGCCGCACCTCCGCCTCGGTGAAGCCCACCATCTCGTTGAAATCGGGGTGCAGGCTGATGTTCTTGCCGATGTTGAAGCCGCTGGTCACGTCGTCCATCGTGATCGGCGACACGCCGGTGATGAACAGCCGCTCCAGACCGCCGCCGCTGCGGTCCGCGCCGCCCTTCAGCGTGGCGAAGAAGTTGCGGTAGAAGCCGCCGCCGTGGGTGAACGAGTGGTACGCCTCCGCGCCGTGGTACGCCAGCACGGTGTTGGCGAAGTTGTCGTACTCGTCGATCAGCACGTACAGCGGGATGTCATGGTCGCCCGTGTACCGAAACAGCACCCCAAGCTTGGCGCTGATGGAGGGCGGCGTGAGGATCCGCTGCAGCACCGCTTCGGGAAACAGGTCGAGATGCCGCTCCAGTGTCCCCTGCAGCTCCGTGTGGCAGTAGGTTTCGAACTCCCGTTCCAGTGTTTCGAGCTTGTCGTTGACCATCGAGAAGTTGAACCGCAGGGTGACGTAGCGGCTCTGTTCCCCGGTCGGGTCCTGCCCGATGTCGGTGCCGGCGAAGGTGGCCTGGAAGTCGCCGGCCCAGAAGCGGTCGTAGTAGTTCTCCAGCAGGGACACCCACAGCGACTTGCCGAAGCGGCGCGGGCGGATCAGAAAGGCGTAGCGCTCCTCCTCCAGGCGCCGCAGGAAGCGGGTCTTGTCGACGTACAGCCACCGGTTCAAGCGGATGCGCCTGAAGTCGGCCTCGCCGTAGGGAATGCGCGGGTGGGCGGGGGGCGTGCTCACTGCAGTAGCCTGAGCACTGACTCTATCGTTTCCGAGGCGCGAGAAGCAATTGACGGCGCTCCGCGCCGCTCCACGCGTGAGGGTCATGCGGCATCCGCATCCGTCGGCCCCCAGGGGGCGAACAGGCCAGCGGCGGTCGGCGGCAACTGCGATACGTCAGCCATCGGCGTGCCTCATTCGTAGCGAATCCGCGGGTCCAGCGACGCGTACAGCAGATCGGTCAGCAGGTTGACCAACACCACCACCGTGGCGAAGAACAGATTCACCGCCGACACCACCGGGTAGTCGCGGTCGTTGAGGGCGTCCAGCATCAGCCGCCCCAGCCCCGGCAGGTTGAAGATGTTCTCGATGATCACCGAGCCGCCTACCAGAATCGGCAGCTGCATGCCCACCAGCGTCACCACCGGGATGATGGCGTTCTTGACCGCGTGCCGCAGGATCACCGACCGCTCCAGCAGACCCTTGGCCCAGGCCGTGCGGATGTAGTCCTGGCGCAGCACCTCCAGCATCATGGTGCGCGTCATGCGCATGGTGCTGGCCGACAGGTAGGTGCCCAGGATCAGGCTGGGGATGAGGAACATGCCGAGGTTGCCCAGTAGGTCTTCGGAGAGAGAATGAAACTCCATCGGTGGCGACCACGTCCACCAGATGGCGGGGTAGATCATCACCATCGTTCCCAGCCAGAAGTTGGGCGTCGCCAGCCCCATGATAGCGACCGACCGTCCCACGTAGTCGGCGGCGGTGTACTGGCGCACCGCCGAGTAGATGCCCACCGGCAGGGCGATGACCAGGCCGATGAGGATGGCCAGCAGCCCGAGCTCGACGGTGACCGGCAGTCGTCCCAGCATGCGCTCCTCAATGCGCCAACCGCCCAGCAGCGACTCGCCGAGGGTGCCGCGCAGGAGGATGCCGCCGATCCAGCGGCCGTACTGCACGTGAATCGGCAGGTCCAGGCCGAGCCGCTGTTCCATGGCCGCGCGGTCGAGCGGGGCGGCAGTGTATTCCGTGCGACTGGCCATGATGTCGATGACGTCGCCGGGGATGAAGCGGACCGACAGGAACACCAACACGCTCAGGATGAACAGGGTGGGGATGACCAGCAGCAGACGCCGGATGATGTAGGCTCTCATATCTTCGCGGTAAATGGGCGCCGGGAAGCTTGATGCTCCCGGCGCCCATTCTCTGCAAGCAGAACGAGCGCGAAAAACGCTCGCGGACCCCGCCGCTAGGCGTGCGTCCCGGCTCAGAACCCCATTTCTCGCTTCAGATCTTGGTCAATCCAGATGCGGGCGAGGATGGTATGATGCAGCATGTCTCCCATCGTGAATTCACCGTGATAACCCTCGACCCACGGCTGGTTCGCCTGAAACCCTGGAGCCAAGGGACCCCATATCTGATTGTGCTGCTTCACCACCTCCATATCGAACTGTCTAATTGCCTTTCTCTGCTCCTCAACGGTGGTAGCGGCGTAAAGGGCATCATAGGCGGCGGTAAGCTCAGGGGTCTCGACTCCGCCCACCCATTCGCGCAACCACACGTTGTTCTCGCGATAAATGCCTACCGCCCAGACAGGGTTCCCAGGAAAGGCCATGTCGCCAAGGCTCATCTCATAATTATGTTCTCCTCTACTAGCGATCCAAGTAGCCGGGTCAACATTACTTATCGATACATCAACGCCAATATCAGCAAAGTAGCCGGCAGCTATTTCAAAATAGCCCAAATCACCGGGGCGGAGCTCCAGGTTGGTCTGGAATCTAACGCCGTCCGCGCCGCGCGGATATCCCGCCGCATCAAGCAACGCTTCTGCACCTGCCGGGTCATACTTGTAGTATTGCTTGAGCTCTTCGGGCCACTCTTCAAATGGGGTGTAATACCCCTGTACGCCTCCCAACCCAATAGGTTCCCACTTAGCTAAACCGCCGTAGTACGTATCGTTGATCGTCTCGAGGTCGAGTGCCATCTGCAGTGCGTGGCGCACCCTTATGTCGTCGAATGGCGGCTTGCGAATGTTCATAGTAATGCTCTGAAACGACCGCTCGAAATGACTGTGTACCTCGATTTCCGGGTCGGTCTTCATGAGGCTCCTTCCCACATCGACTGATCTAATATCAACGACGCCTGCGTGTTGTATAATATCAACCTTACCCGTGCGTAGTGCCGATATACGTGTTGCTTCGTCTGCCATTAACAAGGCCCTTAGCTGGTCAATATAGGGCAGGCGGTTCTCGGGGTATTTTTCGTCGTAGCCCCAATACTCAGGGTTCTTGGCGAAGGTTTTGGAGACGCCTTCGACGTAGTCAGTCAGCATGAAGGGCCCGGTGCCGACGACGTTCTTCCAATCACTATAGTCGCCGTATTTCTCGATTACCTCGGCGGGTAATGTCCACAACTCAGCTGCGGCGATGATAGTCCTCAGTGCACCGACGCTTGGCTCCGTCAGCTTCACAACAACCGTCCATTTGTCGGTGGCCGTTATCGATTCGAATGGTATGGCGATGAGTGTGGCGGGACGGGGGCTAGGTTCGGTGAAGCCGCTGCCCAGACCCAACAAACGGTGAAAGGAATGTTCTACATCCTTGGCAGTTAGCTCCCGACCGTTTACTAAGCGGCTGGCCTCACTGTCTAGATTAAGGGCGTAGTGAACGCCCTTACGGATGTTGAAGACATAGGTTGTGTCGTCGGGCGTTTCCCAACTTTCCGCCAGGTTCCCCGTATACGCAAACAAGGGGAGGTACATGGCTTTAAAGGCAAATTCTTCCCTATCTAGGCCCCAGTTCCCGTGGGCGAGTTTCTCATTGACACCGTCTATGAGCCAGCCCGCTTCAAACCCAACAGCAAAGGGGTCTACATTAGTGCTTACTCTGTTATGTGGATACGTCAATGTCCCGCCATACACCGGCGCGGTCACCATCTTGCCGGTGGTGGGGTCCATCACCATTTCCTTCTCCGTCGCCGCGGCCGGCTCCTCTTGTGCAGCAGCCGCCCACACGCCGGTTGCCGTCAGGACGAGCCCGAACAGTACCGCAAGGAACGTGCGAAAAATTGCATAATGCATGTTTCACTCCAATGTTTCGAGAGTGCTGATGCCACTGCCCATCCCTCGCCCACTCTCGAAGTACACCCGCAATGGCAGGTGCCGGAAAGCGAGGGCCGCCAGCCCGGAGTCCGAATCGGTGAATCAGTTCCGCATCGGCCACCTCCGTGAACGCGTGCGCGCACCTGATCCCGAAGCTCCGCGCGGGGCGGTGGTCGGCGATGCAGCGCAGGTGAGTGACCGGCAACGCCGGCGGCGTGGTTTCCAGGCAGACGGGGTAGCGGTGGTGCAGGCGAAGTGGCGCGCGCGGCGCGCTGCGCCCTCAGCTCCGGATAGTGTTAATGCTTCTCGTGCTAATACTTGGGGGGGGGGGGGGGGGGGGATTCCTCACCATTAAGCAAGCCCGCCGCGAGCTGATTCTCAGCAATTCTCGGCGAGCGGCTGTCAGGGGAACAGAGTGTCATAAGCGTTGACGTGTTATAGGTCACTCAAGCCCTCCGCAGGTGAGGCACAGCCATACCCGGATGTAGCGGCGATTGACTGCATCCACCCCATCATAACCTCCGCTCCCGTGAACGTCAACCACGAATCGGCCCAGCCGGCCCAACTGCCGAGGTCCTCTCGAGGCGGCGCCGACGCTTGGCCGAGCACCGCACGCAGAGCGGCCTCGAGATCGTCGACCATGGCGAGTTCCCGCTCGATCGGGCGAATCACCTCCGCGCGCATCCACAGACCGCGGGTGGCACACAGCAGCTTGAAGCGGCGATGCAGGGGGTCGGGGAGAGCGCGTACGGAGAGGGTTGCCATCAAAGCGATACCAACATGGCTAACGTAGCGAACGCAATGAGCCGAATGAGCCGCCCAGGCCGCCAGCAGGGGCGAATGGCCGCTCCGAGGGCCAGCTTTCGGCGTGACTCGCAGGAAACCGACCAACGACCCCCGGCGAGAACTCCCCCAGTCACCCGGCGCCGATTCTGGCAATTGGCGCCTCGGCGCTGCCAAGCTGCAGGTCGTGTCGGCGGCGGCCACCGACCGCGCCACCCGCGACGCCCGCGACAAGCACGCGCCCATGGGCCGCGCCGCGCGCGACGTCGAGGGCCGCACGCGCGCCAGCCCCGGCTTGCTGACCGAGGCCACGCCGGTGTTCGCCGAGCCAGCCACCGCGGTCGCCTACGGCGGCGTCCTCACAGCACTGCCGATGCTGCTCCGCGAGGGCCTGCTCGGCGCCGCCAACCGCCTGTTCCGCCTGCCCGCCGGATTCCATGGCCTGACCACTATCCTTTCCAATTCTCTTGAAGTGCAAGGAGGGATGCCGGTGATTTGACTTCAAGAGACCGAAGTTCTGTCGGGCCGCCTTCTTGACCGGTTCCGGGAGCCGGCTATAGCTGTCCCAGAAGCGCGTAGTGGCGCGATGCACCTACAAGTCCTTGAGGCTGCCGTCAGACTTCTCCTTTTGCACTTCATCGATCAGGAAATCCAGTCTCCCAGCTCGAGAATCGGCTTCGATTTGTGCGTCCCACGACTCCCAATGGCGTTCCGAGAGCCAGCGCGCCAATTCGCTCAACTCTTCGGCGGTAAGCTGCGTAATTTCCGCCTTGAGCTTTTCAATCGTTCTCATACCGTACCCCACACCGGCGTGTTTAGCACGCCAGTGTATTAGTACGCATACATGTTGTGCCTATGTCAAGTTCAGGGCCAATTGAGTAACGGGTGTCAAAGGTGTGGTCAGCCGTATCAGCCGGAGCGCGCTGCCTTTTGCAGGGCGCGGCGGGCGCCTTCGATGGCGCGGGCGCTCATGCCGCCGCTGCCGAGGCTCGCACCGCCGCCACCGCCCCGCAGCCGGGGATCGAGCAGGTTGCGGACCGCGTCACCGAACATGTTGAGGCAGTACACCACCACCGCGCTCGCTGCCCCCAGCGGCCGCTCCCCCACCAGCCGCCGCAGCAGGTCGAGCAGGAACGGCCGCGGTTTCGGCTGAGTATGTCGCATCCGCCAGGCGTCGCTTGCGGCCCATCCCCACCGTCCGCCAGGAGTCTGTCGCACGCGCCAAGCTCCTACTTAGCGGTACTGCACCCGGGTAGCCGACAGGTAGGTGCCCAGAATGAGGCTGGGAATGAACAGGTGGCCGAGGTTGCGGAGCGGGTCATCGGCGAACGCCACCATGCGCAGCGGCGGCGCCCACGCCCACCAGATCGCGGGAAAGGTCAGCACCAGCGTGGCGAGCCAGAAGTTGGGCGTCGCCGGGAAGAAAGCGCACCGAGAGAAACACCAGGACCGTCAGAATGAGGAACGTCGGGATCAGCAGCAAGACGCGTCGGATGATGTACGTTCGCATTGCAGGGCGCCTCGAGAGTGGGACGGCAGCACACGCCACCGTCCCACTCTGTCATGTGGCAGCGGAGTCCGCCCGGAAGCGGGCTCCCATTTCCATCGCCCAAGGGCGATTGATTCAGAATCCGAGCTCGCGCTTCAGATCCTGGTCGATCCAAAGACGGGTCAAGAGCGTCGTAAAGTTCGGTCTTGAGGCCATCGGGATAGCTCGCCTCGGCCAGCAACTGCTTCGCCCGTTCCGGGTCGTAGCGGTAGTACTGCTTGACCTCCTCCGGCCATTCGTCGACCATTGGGCCACGATTCAGAATTTTGTACTCGGTTTGTGTGCCGGTTATCGCATACGGTATCGTGACGCAAGGAGAATCAGACGTACGCCTATGAGCAAGCACATCATAACCGTCGCGGTGACCGGCTCGGTGCCGACGCGCGACCAACATCCCGGCCTCCCCCACACCCCCGCGGAGATCGCCGACGCCACCTACGACTGCTACCGAGCCGGCGCCGCGATCGTCCATATCCACGTGCGCGATCCCGAGACGGGGGTCCCCACCTACCGCCTCGAGCTGTTTCGCGAGTGCGTCGAGAGGATCCGCGACAAGTGCGACATCCTCATAAACCTGACGACCAGCGGCAATAACATCCCCCGTAAGAACGTCATCGAGGAGCGGTTGCAGCCGGTCGAGCTCGGCACCGAGCTGTGCTCCCTCGACATCGGGTCGCTGAACTTGGGTTACCGCCCGGCGGTTTTTCAGAATCCATCCGACTGGAGTTCAGCCGCGGCGCAACGGATGCGCGAGCGGGGGGTAAAGCCGGAGATCGAGGTGTTCGATGCGGGCCACGCCTGGCAGGCGCGTTCCATGATCGAGCAGGGGCTGTTCGACGATCCGCCCTACGTGCAGATCTGCATGGGGGTGAAGTGGGGGATCGAGGGGACGCCGGAGAACCTGCTGCACGTGCGCAAGCAGCTGCCCGCCGACATCCCCTGGTCGGTGCTGGGTGTGGGGCGCGCGCAGCTTCCGCTCATCACGATGGCGGTGATCCTCGGCGGCCACGTGCGGGTGGGCTTCGAGGACAACCTGTACCTGCGCAAGGGGGTGCTGCTCGAGAGCAACGCGCAGATGGTGGAGGTGGCCGCCAACGTCATTCAACAGCAGCAGCGCGAGGTGGCGACCACCGCCGACGCTCGCCGGATCCTCGGCATCGCCTGAGCCCGGGCTGCAAGTTCAGGCCCACCCGGACTGCCAGGTCGGCGTAGCGGGCCATGCGCGCTAGTCGAGCTCGCCCAACACCCGACCGATGGTGTCGACGACCTGGTGGATCTCGGTCTGTTCCATAGTGAGGGGCGGTGACAGCGCGATGGTATCCCCCGTGGTCCGGACGATGGCGTCGCGGTCGAAGCATCCGCGGAACACGGCTGCGCCACGTCTGCCGGGCGCGCCGGCAGCCGGCTCCAGCTCGACCGCCCCGACCAGCCCCAGGTTGCGCACGTCGATGACGTGACGGGCCCCGCGCAACGCGTGCAGCGCGTCCTCCAGAATCGGCTCGAGCCGCCGCGCGCGCTCGAACAGGTCCTCGTCGCGGTAGACCTCCAGTGCGGCGAGCGCCGCCACCGCGGCGACGGGATGGCCGGAGTAGGTGTGGCCGTGGAACAGCTCGATGGCTTCCTCGGGCCCGCTCATGAACGCGTCGTAGATCTCCCTGCGCACCAGCACCCCGCCCATCGGCACCACGCCGCTGGTCAGACCCTTCGCGACGGTTATGATGTCGGGCACCACGTCGAAGCGCTCGGTGGCGAAGCTCGCGCCGAGGCGGCCGAAGCCCGTAATCACCTCGTCGAAGATCAGCAGGATGCCGTGTGCCGTGCAGATCTCGCGCAGACGCTTCAGGTAGCCCTGCGGCGGCAGCAGCACGCCGGCCGAGCCGGCCACCGGCTCCACGATCACCGCCGCGATCGTCGACGCGTCGTGCAGCGCGACCAACTGCTCGAGGGCATCGGCGCGCTCGGCGCCGTGCTCCGGCTGGCCACGGCTGAATGCATTCCGCTGCAGGTCGTGCGTGTGGGGCAGATGATCGACCGCCGGCAGCAGCGCGCCCGCGAAGGTCTTCCGATTCGGGGTGATACCCCCAACCGACATGCCGCCGAATCCGACCCCGTGGTAGCCGCGTTCCCGTCCGATCAACCGCACACGCGTGCCCTCCCCGCGGGCACGGTGATAGCCGAGCGCGATCTTGAGCGCGCTGTCCACCGCCTCGGAGCCGGAGTTGACGAAGAAGGCGTAGTCGAACCCCAACGGCGCCATCGCGGTAAGGCGCTCGGCCAGCTCGAATATCGAGGGGTGGCCGACCTGAAACGCCATCGCGTAGTCGAGCTTCGCCACCTGCGCCTGCACCGCCGCGACGATCGTGGGATGGCAGTGGCCAGCGTTGCAGCACCACATCCCGGCGGCTCCGTCGAGGAGTGTGCGGCCGTCCACCGTAGTGTAGTGCACGCCGCTCGCCGCGGCGATCAGCCGCGGGTGCTTCTTGAAGTAGCGATTGCCGGTAAACGGCATCCAGTAGGGCTCAAGGTTCAAACTGGTGGATTGTTCCTGACGTTCTCGCGCCGACGATGTGCGCATCCTTGGATGCTACTGTGCCGGTGCCGGAATCACAACCTGAGTCGAGACACGACCCAGGCGAGCAGAAAGACGAGGGTGGGCGCCAGCCCGATGGCGGGCCCCGGCGTTCCCTGGACTGCTTCTGTTGCTCACGATCATGTCCGTCGCGGGGCGGGGTATACCACAGATCATCGTGGTCCGGGGAGTCGCCGGCGGTGTGGGCGGCTCGCGCGTCTTTCTGGCAGCCAAGGCCGTTGGCGCGCCCACCACGCAGATCCTGGTGCGCCATGTCCTGCTGCGGCGCCACGTCGGTTTAGAGCCCCGAGCGGTGCACTCTCGCATGCACGCGACAAACTGTCAACCCCCTCGCGCGTATCGCGGGTATCGTCAATCGGCACGGACGCACACGCCGCGGGCGGCCAGACTGCGCTTGATCTCCGACACGGTGTAGTCCCCGAAGTGGACCATCGAGGCCACCAGCGCCGCGTGCGCACGGGCGTGTTCGAGCACCTCGTAGAGGTGGTCGGGGGTGCCGGCGCCGCCCGAGGCGACGACCGGAATGGTCAACGCGTCGGCCAGCAGCCGGGTTACCTCCAGTTCGTAGCCCTCCTGCACGCCGTCGGTGTCGATGGCGTTGAGCACTACCTCCCCGGCCCCGAGCTCCTGGGCGCGCACGGCCCACTCCAGCGCATCCAGCTCGGTCGAGCGGCGCATCCCGTCGATCATCACCCGGTAGCCGCTCGGCATGGCGGGGTCGTGCTTGGCGTCCAGGCCCAGCACGATGCACTGCGTGCCGAACGCCGCCGCGCCTTCGCTGATGACGTGCGGATTGCGTACCGCCTGGGAGTTGACCGACACCTTCTCGGCGCCGGCCAGCAGCACCGCCCGCATGTCGGCCACCGAGCCGATGCCGCCGCCCACCGCGAACGGAATGAAGATCTGTTCCGCCACCCGCCGCACCACGTCGAGCATGATGCCGCGCCGTTCGGCGGAAGCGGTGATGTCGTAGAACACCAGCTCGTCCGCTCCGTCCGCATAGTACTGCCGCGCCATCTCCACCGGATCGCCCACCACCCGGTTGGCCTGGAACCGGACCCCCTTGGTGGTCTTGCCGTCGCGCACGTCCAGGCACACGATCACGCGCTTGGCCAGTCCGATGCCGCCGTCGGTCACGCCGCCGTCGGTCACGAGGGATTCCACGCCAGGAAGTTGGACAACAGGCGCAGGCCCCACCGGCCGGATTTTTCCGCGTGGAACTGGGTCGCCACGATGTTGTCGGCCGCAACGATGGCGGCAAACTCCCGGCCGTACACCGTCGCGCCCAGGGTAACCGCGGGATCGGCCGGCGCCACGCTGTAGGAGTGGACGAAGTAGAAGCGCGCCCCGTCGGCCACGCCGGCGACCACCGGATGGCGGCGCCGCAGCCGGACCACGTTCCACCCCATGTGCGGAACCTTGCGCTCGGCGGTCGGCTGCAGCCGCGTGACCCGCCCGGCGACCAGACCCAGGCAGTCGGTCGGTCCCTCTTCCGACCAGTCGAAGACCACCTGGCACCCGATGCAGATGCCGAGCATCGGCCGCCCCGCCCGATACACCTCGCGCAGCGCCGCATCCAGCCCGCGGCTGCGCAGCACGGCCATGGCCGCGTCCGCGCCGCCCACGCCCGGAAAAATGACGCGCCCGGCCCGCCGCACCCGGTCGGGATCGCCGCTGGTCACCGCGCCCGCGCCGAGGTGGGCCACCGCCGTCTCCACGCTGCGCAGGTTGCCGGCCTCGTAGTCGACGATCAGGACCGGTTCACGGCTGCTCATCGTCACCCTCCAGTTCCGCCAGCAGCAGCTCGGTGACCAGCCGCCGCGGCAGCTTCAGTCCGGTAACCGTAATCGTAGCGCCGACCCCCTCGTCGCCCGCAGCCGCCACCTGTACCGCCCGCAGCCGCTGCACGCTCAGGGCGTCCAGCCGGGTCAGCAGGTTGACCACCAGCAGCCGCACCAGCGCGAGATAGGGGTCCACGTTGTCGGTCTCGAGGGCCACGCCCGCGTGGATCGTCGCCGTCTCTTCCTCGAACCGGCCGGCGGCCCAGGCGGCCTCCAGCGGCAGGCGGGCGCCCGCCGCCGCGGCCCGCGGGTCCAGCTCCGCCACCCAGGCATTGACGTCCCGCAGATACGCGAACAGCTCCGCGTCGCTGACCGCGGCCGCCGCCGGGTGCAGGTCGATGCTCGCGCCGGCGGTGGCGATCTCGATCATCTCGCGGACCGCCGGGCTCGGTTCGGCACCGGCGCGGCCGAACTCCCGCGGATGCAGCCAGAAGCTGAAGATCAGGTTGGGAAACACCACGACTCCGAAGCCCGCCTTGCGGTCGCTCCAGTAGTGGCGCACGCCGCTGGGGGCATCGGTGTGGAACGTCAGATCACTCAGGTTGAGCTGCCAGCCGATTGCCTGCGCCGGGTAGCGCGAGCGGGGCACCATCGCCAGCACCGCCCCCCGCCGATCGGGCAGCACGCCGAACACCATCAGCGCCGTGATGTCGGTGAGGTCCTGCGCCGCCTGCTCCAGGTCGGGCGGGAGCAGCGCCCGTCGCTCGACGCTGCCCATCAGGTCGGAGATCAGCGGCTGGCGCAGGGTTACCACGAGCTGCGCGTCCCGGGCGGTGGGACCGAGCGCGGCCGGCAGGCGGAGCTTGGGGCCGGACGAGCAGGCCGCGAGCGCCAGGGCCAGGGCCAGCACCGCGGCGCTCCCCACCCGCGGCCGGAGTTCCGGCCAACGTCGGAGGACCCGTCGGGCAGGCGGGCGGCAAGCGGCGGGCGCGGAGTTGCTGAATTGACAGATCACTGGCGGTAGCCGTACAATAGTCTTACCGTTCGTGGCGATGATAGCGCAAAACGCCGGATGCCGCCGCACGCCGGGCCGCACCATCGCTGCCGCTCGCCAAGCCTGCGCCGCATCCTGAACATGAGTAGTATTCCGACGCCGCCCTCGGCGCCGTGGCAGGCCCCCGAATCGGTCGGGCTGGTCACGCCGCGGGCGCACACCTTCGCCGCGCCTCCCCACGAGCTGGTGCTGGAAAGCGGCCGGCGGCTGGGCCCGATCACCATCCTGTACGAAACCTACGGCGAGCTCAACGCGGCGCGCAGCAACGCCGTAATGATCTTTCACGCGACCTCCGCCAGCCACCACGCGGCCGGCTACCACACGCCCGAGGACCGGCGTCCCGGCTGGTGGGATGCGATGATCGGACCCGGCAAGGCGTTCGACACCGAGCGCTACTTCGTGGTGTGCACCAACTTCATCGGCGGCTGCCATGGCAGCACCGGGCCGGCCGCGATCAATCCCGCCACCGGCAAGCCGTTCGGACTGAGCTTCCCGGTCATCACCATCGGCGACATGGTGCAGGCGCAGCGCGCGGTGGTGGAGCACCTCGGACTGACCGAGCTGCACTGCGTCGCCGGCGGCTCGATGGGTGGCATGCAGGCGCTGGAGTGGACCGTGCGGTTTCCGGAGATGGTGCGGTCGGCGGTCATTCTCGCCTCCACCGCAACCATCTCCGCCCAGGGCATCGCCTTCCACGCGATCGGGCGCAACGCCATCACCGCCGACCCGGACTGGTACGACGGCGCCTATTACGGGCGCGGCCACCCCCGGCGCGGGCTGGCGATCGCGCGCATGGTCGGCCATCTCACCTATCTGTCGGATGAATCGCTCGGCAAACGGTTCGGACGCAAGCTGCAGGAACGCGATCGGTTCGAATACGACTTCTCCAACGAGTTCGAAGTCGAGAGCTATCTGGACCACAAGGGCGCACGGTTCGCGGAGGAATTCGACGCCAACTCCTACCTGTACATCACCAAGGCGATGGACTACTACGATCTGACCAGTCACGCCGGCGGGCTGGCCGGGGCGTTTGCCGGCACCGCGGCGAAGTTCCTGCTGGTCTCGTTTACCTCGGACTGGCTGTATCCTTCCGCGCAGTCGAAGGCGATGGTGAGCGCGCTGATGCAGGCCGGCAACGACGTCTCCTACGTCGAGATCGACAGCCCCCACGGCCACGACTCGTTCCTGCTCGAGACGGTGCGCCAGACCCGCATCATCCGCTCGTTCCTGGCCAGCGCGGGCGGCGCCTCCGACCAGCGGTAATCGGATGTCCGCCACCACGCCCGACCGCCCCCACGTCGACTATGCGGAGATCATCGATCTGATCGAGCCCGGCAGCAGCGTGCTCGACCTCGGCTGCGGCGACGGCGAGCTGCTCAGCCGTCTGACGGCCGCCAAGAGCGTCCGCGGGCGCGGGGTCGAGCTCCAGGAAGCGATGATCATCGAAAGCATCGCCCGGGGGATCTCGGTGTTCCAGGGTGACCTCGACGAGGGGCTGCGCGACTACGCCACGGGCAGCTACGATTACGTCATCCTCAACCAGACCCTGCAGGTAACCCACCGGCCGACGCTGGTCCTGGAGGAGATGCTCCGCGTCGGCAAGCGCGCGATCGTGTCGTTTCCCAATTTCGGTTACTATCGCATCCGGCTCCAGCTCCTGGTGACCGGACGCATGCCGGTCACCCGCGACCTGCCCTACACGTGGTACAACACCCCCAACATCCATCTGTGTACGCGCAAGGACTTTATCGACTACTGTGCCAGCCGGGGAACGACCATCCTGCGGGCGATCGATATAGCGAAGCGTGGCACCATCCGGCCGTGGTTCGCCAACTGGCGGGCCACGGAGGTGCTGTTCATCCTGGCGAACGCGCGGCGATGAGGCCGACCCGTCCGCACCGGGCCGGAAACCGGGCAGCGGCGCCTACCGGACGTTCGACGCGTTCGGCGCGCCCGAAGCAGCGCTTTACCCCCGCTCCGGCCAGTTGCTATACTAAGCAGGACATTGGCGTGCCGGCGGTCGCCGAACAGCGGCCGCTGACGCCCTGAGAGGAGGCCGATTGGCCGAACGCAGACTCAGGATAAACGACATGATCCGCGTGCGCGAGGTGCGCCTCATCGCTGCCGACGGCGCGCAGGCCGGAGTAGTGAGCACCGATCAGGCGTTGGAGATAGCACGTCAGACGGGGTTGGACCTGGTCGAGGTTTCGCCGATGGCGCGGCCACCGGTGTGCAAGGTTCTCGACTACGGCAAGTTCAAGTTCGATCAGGAGAAACGGATCAAGGAGTCGAAGCGGAAGCAGAAACTCGCCAAGCTCAAGGAGATTCGTATGCAGCCCAAGATCGAAGTCCACGACTTGCAGTTCAAGGCCAGGCAGGTACGCCAGTTCCTGGAAGGCGGGAACAAGGTCAAGGTGACCATTCGGTTCCGCGGCCGGGAGTTGGCGCATACCGAGATCGGCCGTGCGGTGTTGACCCGGATCCTGGGGATTCTCGCCGATACCGCGGTGATGGAGCGGCGGCCTCAGATGGAAGGACGGTTCATGTCGATGTTTCTCAGCCCGGGCCCCGCGGCGCGGGCCCTCAGTCAGGCCAAACGCGAGGCAGACAATGCCAAAGATCAAGACACGTAAGAGCGCCGCAAAGCGGTATGCTTTGACCGGCAGCGGCAAGGTAAGGTACAAGAAGCAGGGACTGCGGCATATCCTGACCAAGAAGAGCCGCAAGCGCAAACGGCGGCTGCGCCGGGGAGCAACATTGGATGCGGCCGAGCTCAAGCGCGCACGACAGCTCATCCCGTACGGCTGAGGATGGCTGAAGAGAATCGGAGGGACAGGTAATGCCGAAAGCACCAAGCGCACGGCGCCACGTACGCCGGCGCAAGATCTTGAAGGCCGCGAAGGGCTACTGGGGCCGTCGCAGCAAGCTGTTCCGCCCGGCCAAGGACGCGGTCGCGAAGGCGCTGGTGTACGCGTACCGCGACCGGCGGCGGCGGCGGCGCGACTTTCGTACCCTGTGGATCACGCGGATCTCCGCCGCCTGCCGGGCGCACGGCACCCGGTATTCCGTGTTCATGCACGGCTTGGCGCGGGCGGAGGTGAGAATCGACCGCAAGGCGCTGTCCAATCTCGCAATCGAGGACCCGGCTGCGTTCGAGCGCCTGGTGGAGACCGCGCTGGCGGCGCTGGCCGAAAAGCAGGCAGCCGGCACATGACCAGCCTCGATCAGATCCACGCGCTCGATCGCAAGATCCAGCACGTCATGGAGACCCTGAACGGGCTGCGCCGCACCAATGACGAGCTCACCGCGGCGCTGCGCGACGCCGAAGGACGGGTCACCGCCACCGAGCAGGCGCGGATCGCAGCCGAGCAGAAGTCTCGGCGTCTGGAAGAGGAACTGGGGCGGCTGCACACCGATCGCGAGGAGATCGAGGCCACGATCAACCGCACGCTGATGCACCTTGACCAATTGGAGCAGAGTCCGGACGCGGCCGCCGGCGCCGGCGATGCCGCGGCGCACGAAGCCGCGGCCGCAGCGGCAGACGCAGGCGCAGACGCGGACGGCGAGGCGCAGCAGGCGCCGGCCGGGGAACCGTCCGCGCAGGACGATGACCCGGCGGAGTCGAACGAAACGGCCACGAGCGAGGGTAGCGAGCTCGATATATTCTGAGCGGGGAATGGCCGATCATCTTACCACGGTGGATCTTCTTGGGGTCTCCTTTACCATCCGCTCGAAGGAGGAACCCGAGTACATCAAGGACGTCGTGGCCTACTACCGCATGCGGGTCGAGGAGGCGGCGGCGAATATCGCCCTGGGCGAGCCGCTCAAGGTCGCGGTGGTCGCAGCCCTCAACGTGGTCGACGAGTTGTTCAAGGAACGCCTGGCCCGGGCCGAAGCCCGGGTCGAAGCTGAAGCCGCCCGCGAAGCCGGACAGATTACCTCACGCCTGATCGCGGAGATCGACCGGGCACTGCAGCCGGCGCCCCCCGGCGGCGACCCGACGGCGACGCCCCCCGCCTCGCCCTAGCGCCCTAGCGCCCCAAGACCACCGTCCGGGGCGCCGCTCTTGGCCCATCCCGTCCGTACGTCGCGATCCAACCGGTCGTAGTCACAGCCATCCACCTGCACGATCCGGCCGGCGAGGAGGTTGCCGGCGGCGGCGCCCGCCGCGGGACCGCCGCCGAGAATCCACCGCAGCAGGAATCCAGCGACGAACGCGTCACCGGCTCCGGTAGTATCCAGCGCGTGCACCGGGACCGTCGGCACCGCGTCGACCCGGCCGCCGTCCCATACCAGCGCACCCTGCTCACCCACCTTCATCACCACCGTCGGCGCCAGCTCGGCGGCCGCCGCCAGCGCCTCGCCATCGGACGCGCATCCGGTAAGCGCACGCAACTCGTCGCGGTTGCCCAGCAGCACCCGTACCTTGCCGGGCGCCCAGCCGCGCAGCACGCTGCGATGGCGTTCGACCACGGAGCGATCGGCGATATCGAACACCACCGGCACGGAGTGGCGCGCCGCCGCGGCCGCGCAGGCGCGGATCAGCGCCATCCCGGCGGGAGGGTCGCACACGAAGCCGGTGGTATAGAACGCGCGTGCCTCCGCCAGCGCCGCCGTGGATACGGCCAGGCAGCTCTCGAGCTGCGTGCTCGCTCCCAGACAGGTAAACATCGTGCGTTCCCCGTCCGGCGAGACCAGTACGGTGGAGGTGCCGGTGGCGGTGGTGCCGTGGCGCAGAGCGGGCGTGACCCCGGCACGACGCAGGGCGGTGGCGTACGCCGTACCCTCGGCATCCTCCCCGACCACCCCCACGAACAGCGGTGGCTCGAGCTCGGTGCCGGTGGCGGCGGCCAGCCACCCGAGGCCGCGCAGGGCGTTCGCGCAGCCGCCCCCGGGCAGCACCCGCGCCTGCGGAAACCGGCGTTGCAGGTCACGGCTCCGGCGCACGTCAATCAGGTTCATGCTGCCGGGACGGGCACCGGTCGCGCGCAACTGCTGCGCGGATACGTGCGCCACGTGGTCCAGCAACGAAATGCCTATACCGACTACCGAGTAGATTGCGCGACCGCCTCTGCCGCACCATCCTACCGCGGGCCGACCCGACCGTGACACCGGCGCGCCGCGGTAGTATGGTGCACTCTCGATGGATCCGCTGGCGCACATAGCCTACGTCTCGCTGCCGCAGGACTTCGACTACCGCGTCGGAGAGCTCGCGGTCGAGCCCGACATTGCGCTGCCGATCGAGGTCGAGCCGAACGCCCGCGCCGTGAGTCCCGATGACCTGACCTGGGACGCCACGATCGCCGCCATGCTCAAGATTCTTGCCTACCAGCCCCGCCACCGCGACGCCGACTACTACCGGCGGTTCATTCTCGCGGCCAAACCGGCCATCAAGCACGAGCTGACCGAGGCCGGAATCATCAAGGCGCACAACGGCGACTACCTGCTGGCCGAGGAGTTGTTCCTGGCCCTCACCGGACTGTACCCCGAGGATATCGGCACAGCGCTCAACCTCGCCTTTGCGTACGAGGAACACGCCGGTGCCGCGCAACGGGGTGACGAACAGGAAATGGCGGAGCAGTTGCTCCGGAATGCCGAGCAAGCCTACCGGCGCGCCCTGGAACTGGATCCGCTGCACCCCCGGACCCACCTCTGCTTTGCCCACTTCCACCTCGCCCGACGCCGCTACGCCGCGGCCCGACCGCACCTCGAAGTGTACGCGAAACACGGAGAGGACCAGACTCAGCGCGTGGCGGCGGCTGAGCTGCTGCGGCGCATGGCGGCCGACGGTCTGGAGCAGGCCACGTTTGGCGACGCCTACGAGCTGGTACGGAACGGCTCCGAAGTCGAGGGACTGCGCAAGGTCGACCAGTTCCTTGCCGACCATCCGGAGGTATGGCAGGGGCACTTCCTGCGCGGCTGGGCTCTGCGCCGCACCGGCGACTACGCCGAGGCGAAGCGCGCGTTCGAGGCGGTGCTGGCCTTTCACCGCAACGGCGACGACGACGGCGGGGCCGAGACCGTCGATCGTGCCGGACTGGGGGACACGCTCAACGAGCTCGCCATCTGCAATCTGGAGCTGCGCGCGTACGCGGAAGCGGACCGCAACCTGCGTTCGGCGCTCAGAATCGACCCCGAGAACACCAAGATCATGTCCAACATGGCCGTGTTGGCCTTGAAGCGCGGCGCGCTCGACGAAGCACGCCGGTTCTTCCGGACCATTCTGGAGCTGGATCCGAACGACCCGCTCGCGGCCCGGTATCTGCGCCAGCTCGACGCGTAGCGCCGGGAGTTCGCTGGTGTCGTTGCAGCAGACCGCCTCCCTCCTGCTGAGCGAGCTCGACCTCGGCGCAGTCCTGGTCGGGGCCGCCCTGCTCGCGGCCCTGGTAACGGTACTGGTGGCGGTGGGCCTGGCCGGTTCACGGCCACCGGCGCCTGCGGCCGCCGCGCTTCCGGGCGCCGCGCTGCCGGTTCGACCGGCACGGCGCTCGTTGCGGCGCCGCGGACGCCGGTGTGGTCTGACCACGGACGAGCGTACCGTGCTGGAACACCTGCTGCGGATCGGCCACGACCGGCTGGCCGCGGCCGTGTTCACCAACCACGGGCTGCTCGACGGCATCCTGCTGCGCGGCATCGAGCTCCTGCAGCACGATCCGACCCTGCAGCCGGATGCCCGCAGCGACCGTTTGGCGCTCCTGCTGTCGATCAAGGCCAGGATCGAGTCCGCCGGTGAGCGCGCCATTCCATCCTCGTCCTCGCCGCACGCGGGGACCAGACTGACCGTGGTGCCGGCCCTGGGGGGCGGGTTCCCCGCGCGCGTCCTGGCCGGGGTCGGGTCGCACTTCGCGTGCGCGGTCCCGCGTGACGAGACCGGTGACGAAGTCCACTGGCGGCGCGGGGCACGCATCAAGGTCACCGGCCGGGCGGGAGCGGGCGGGACGCGCATGACCCGCGTCGTCGGCTACGGCCTGGTGGGAGACCGCCGGGCGCTGCTGCTGTCCGACACGCGTACCCTGCCCGGCCCACGGCACCGGCCGCGGCTGCCTGACCAGGGAGGCGGCGGACGCCGCTGCACGGCGTTTCCGATAGAGAGCCGTGGAGCCAGGCCCGACCGGCCGCGGGCCAGCGTGCTGTCCGATCTGGGCAGCGTCTGCACGCTGCTGGCGCTCACGGCCGGGGGCGCCCGGCTCCGCGGCCGCGCGCGGATAGTTGCCGGCAACCTGATCATGCTCATCGTACCGCGCCCCCAGGCCCCGGACGCGGCCCTGTTCGGCAAGGTGGCGTCCGCCGGTGCGCGAACTCCGGCGGGCATGTTCGACGTTGTGCTCACCCGCCGTTCGCGCGAACGTGTGCCGGCACTTACCGCGTGACCACGTACCGCGTGACGCCCCCCACCCGCCTCACCTGCACGACCGAGCAGCACACCCTGACCGCGGGCGCGCGGCTGGCGGAACGGCTGCACGCCCGGCTGGCCGGCGGCCGCGGTGCCGTGGTCGCCGTGGCGGGCCCGCTGGGCGCCGGCAAGACAACCTTCGCGCGCGGCGTGGCGCAGGGTCTCGAGATAACCGAGGCGGTTACCAGTCCGACCTATCAACTCGTGCTGGAGTATCCCGGCCGCGCGGCCGGCGTGGCAGTCACGCTCTACCACGTCGACCTGTACCGGGTCGCCTCGGCCGATCAGCTCGCCTCGCTGGCGCTGGACGACTTCATTCACGGCTCCGGCCTGACGGTCGTTGAATGGCCGGAACGGGCCGGGGACACCCTGCCCGACGATACCATTTGCGTGCGCCTCGAGTTGGCGCCCGATCTGAGCCGCCGGCTGGAGATTCGCTACCCGTAATGCGCTGGCCGCAGAACACGCTCGCCATCGACACCGCTACCGAAGCGCTCATGGTGGCGGCGGCCCGGGGCGACGCCTGGGTCGCCCGTTGCGCGTGCGTCGGCCTTCAGCACGCAGCCCAGCTCGCGCCCCGGATCGCCGACGCGGCCCGCGAGTTGGGGCTGGCGGTACGCGACCTGAGCCTGATCGCGGTCGGCATCGGTCCCGGCTCGTTTACCGGCGTACGTATCGGCTTGGCCACGGCCCAGGGGATCGCGGCCGCGACCGGCGCCCGGCTGGTGGGCGTATCGGGGCTCGACGTCCTCGCCCATACGCATCGCCACTTCGCCGGGTTGGTGGTGCCGGTCATCGATGCCCGCAAGCGGCGCTTCTACGCCGCGCCCTACCGCGGCGGCCGGCGCGTCGGCGCCTACGTCGACCAGTCGCCCGCGGCGCTGGCCGCCACCGTGGCAGGCGTGGCCGAGGCCGGGGAGGCGGTGCTGGTGACCGGGCCCGCGGCACCGGCGCTGGCTGGGCTGGCACCGGTGCCGCAGCAGGACTGGAACATCGATCCCGACACGCCGGTGGGCGCGCCGCTCAGTTTTCTGGAGGTCGCCCATCGGGCCGCCGCCACCGCCGCGACCGGCGCCGTGCTGCCGCTCTACCTGCGACGCAGCGAAGCCGAAATCGGGATTGCGGGCGGGGGAGCATGATTCGGCTGCTGGTGGATCCCCCTCAGAGCGGCGCCCGCAACATGGCGGTGGACGAGGCGCTGCTGCAGGCGATGGCCGGCGGCGCCAGCCCGGTGCTGCGGCTGTACGGATTCAGACCCGCCTGTATCTCGCTCGGGCGGTTTCAGCCGGCCGCCGACGTGATCGACCCGCAACGCTTGCGCGACGCCGGGATCGGGCTGGTGCGCCGCCCCACCGGTGGACGGGCCGTGCTCCACGACGACGAGGTTACCTATGCCATCATCCTCGGCCGCCACCTCCTCGAGCCGTTCACGAAGCGTGCCGCCTACCGGGCCGCGGCGGCCATGCTGCTGGAACTGCTTCCCGCCCTCGGCGTCCGCGCCGCGGTGCAGACGGCCGGGGCCGGCGCCGGCGCTCCGGGCGCGGTCGACCCCGACTGCTACCGCACCACCTCCGAGTACGAGATAGTCAGCGCCGGCGGCGGGCGCAAGCTGGTCGGCAGCGCCCAGACCATGCGGCGCGACGCTTCGCTGCAGCACGGCACCATCCCGCTGTCCCCGCGCTACACGGCGCTCGACCGGTACCTGCGCCGCCGCGCCGAGCCCGCCGGCGCGCAGCGGCCGGCAGCACCGGCCGCACCGGCCGCCCGGGCAGCACCGGCAGCACTGGCGCGCTGGTAGCACCGCACTGGCGGCACCGCCCGCGCCGGCCGCGTCGGTTGCCGGCGAAACCGGCCGGCGGTGGGAACACGCCGCCGCGCAGCACGCGCTGGCGGCGGCCGCGGTCGCGCGGCTGGACGCGCGGCGGTCGGCCCTCACCGCCGCCGAGCAGGCCCTGGCGCACGAGCTGGAGCACTCCCGCTATCGCTGCCCGGCATGGACCCGCGCCCGATGAAGCGCTCGCCGCGGCCCTGGTGGTGGCTGCTCCTCGCGGTGGCGGCCGGCCCGAACGCAGCCGCCGACGCCACCTTTTGGGACGCGCTGGCCAGCCCCGCCGCCATGCGCTCGCTGGCGTCCAGCCTGAGCGACGAGGAACTGCTGACGCAGGTGTTCATCCTCGGTTACCCGGACCCCGAGTTCTCGCCCTACGTCCGGCGGTGGATCGAGCAGCGCGGCCTCGGCGGCGTCAAGATCTTCCCGCGCAACGTGGCGGGGCTGGCACAGCTTGCCGCGACCGTCGACCGGATGCAGCAAGCCGCACGCCGCCAGCCGCGCCAGATTCCACTGTTCGTCGCCACCGATCAGGAAGGCGGCTGGGTCCGCCACGTCAAGTTCGAGAGTTCCGAAACCCCGGGGAATCTGGCGCTGGGCGCGGGAAGTTTGCCGCATGACGCCTACCGGACCGGCCGCTACATCGGTCTCGAGTTGGCGGCGCTCGGCATCAACATGAACTTCGCGCCGACGGTCGACGTGTACACCCACCCGAACGCCGCGGTCATCGGCCCGCGTGCGTTCAGCTCCGATCCGGTCGCAACCGGCCTGCTGGCGGTGGCGTTCTTTCGCGGCCTGCAGAGCGCCGGGGTCGTGGCTACCGCCAAGCACTACCCGGGCCACGGCGCGGTATCGAGTGACTCGCATCTCACCCTGCCGCAGGTCGACGCCGGCCTGGAACAGATCTGGCAACGGGAGCTGATTCCGTACCGGTTCCTGGTACCGGAAGGGCTGCCCGCGATCATGACCGCCCACGTCGCCTTCCCCGTCATCACCGGCGATCGGCGGCCCGCTTCCCAGTCGCCCCGGTTGCTGGGCGACGTGCTGCGGGAACGCCTCGGCTTTGCCGGCATCGTAATCACCGACGACCTCGAGATGGTCGGCGCGTTCGAGGACGGCGCGTCGCCGGCCGCGGCCGCGCTGCGCGCCGTGGAGGCCGGCAGCGACATGGTGCTGATCTCCCACACCCCCATCTGGCAGCAGCGCGCCTGGGAGCTGGCGCTGCAGCGGATGCAGGAGGACGTCGAGTTTCGCGGGCGCGTGCTGGCGGCGGCGCACCGCGTGCTGGAGGCCAAACGGAAGGCGTTCTCCGCCGATCCGCCGGCTGCGGCAGGTTCGCTGGCCCGGGAACTGGGAGAACGGCTACCAGCGCCCGGGGCGGCGGAATTCTTCTTCGCGGCGGCGGCGCGCGCGGTGACCGCAGTGCGCGGTGATGACCGCCTCCCGTTGCCGGCGGAACGCGGCCGCACGCTGCTGGTGGGGCAGCACGGGGCGTTCTTCGAAGCGGGCCGGCGGCGCTTTCCCGACGCCGAGAGCATCTCCACCAGCCCGCACCGGTGGAGCATCCCGTTGCTCGCCCGCACCTACGATACGGTGATCTTCGAATTGGCCGACGACAACAGTCTGGAGGTCCTCGAGCGGCTGGAGCACTTGGCCGATCGCGTAACGGTGGTGTCCACGCTGACCCCGGTGTATCTTGAGACCGTGCCGTGGGTACGCACGGCCATCGCGGTATACGGTACCGGCGCCGATTCCTTTATTGCCGGATTCGCCGTGCTGGCCGGAGACTACGCCGCCACCGGGCAACTTCCGGTGCAATTCCACGCACCGGCGCCATGAGCCGCTGGCGCGCGGCCGCGGCGGGCGAGCTGGAGCGCATCGCTGCCGGCTTGCGCCGCCGCGAGTGGGCCTACGTCCCGTTCAGCTCGCGCCTGCGAGCGGCCGGCGAACGCCCGCAATGGCCGCGCCGTGCCCGTGCCTGGAGCGTCGTGGCGAGCCTGGCCGACGGCAGCCCCGCCTCCGCGCTCCTGGTAACCCGTTCGGGACTGGTGTTGCCGGCGCTGCGCGACGGACGGCCGCTGCCGCCCGAGGTACGGTCAATGATCCTCGGCTACAGCAACTCTCCGTTCTCGGTGATGGGGACCCTGAGCGACGTGCGGCGCGTCCAGGAGCTGCTCGGATACGGCGATGCCAGCGTCGACTACCGGCTGATGACGGTGGACGCCGCACGCTACCGGCCCCCCGCCCCCGAGTCCCGGTGCGCCGCGTTGCGCATCCAGCGCGCCCGTCCGGGAGACGCGCGCAAACTGTACGAGCTGCAACGGGCCTACGAACTGGAGGAAGTGCTGCTGGAGCCGTCCCGGTTCAGCCGACAGGATTGCCTGCGCCGGTTGCATGCCAGCCTGCGCAGCGAGACCGGCTACTACGGAACCATTGACGGGCGACCGGTGACCAAGGCGAGCACCAACGGCCGCGGCTATGCCGTGGACCAGATCGGCGGCGTGTACACCGAGCCGGGGCAGCGGCGCCGCGGCTTCAGCCGCGCGGTGATGACGATTCTGCTCGAGGAACTGTTCGCCGCCGGCAGGTCGGCGACGCTGTTCGTGAAGCTGGAGAACGCGGCCGCCGTGCGCCTGTACCACGCCCTCGGGTTCGTGGAACGGGACCGCTACCGCATCTGCTACTACTGCGGCTGACGCACCGCCGCCGGTAGCTGCGGCGGCCCCGGCGGCGGCCCCGGCGGCCCCGGCAGCCCCGCGCCGGCCGCGGCGGCGGCCGCGTCAGTGACGGGCTGCGGGCCGCGCGCGAGCTTGACCCGAATGCGCGCCTCACGCCGGGCCAGCTCCCCGGTCCCCGTCCCGAGCACCCGCCGCTCCAGCACCAGGAACGGCCTGATGCACCCCAGCGCCGCCTCCAGGTTGCGCGCCCGATGCTCGTAGAACTTGCTCAGCTCGACCGCCGCGAACAGGCTGCCGTGGGTCGCCCGCAGGTCTTCCCAGAGCCGCACCGCGCCCGCCCAGTCACCGCGCCGTTTGAGGTACAGGCTCAGCCACCTGCCTGCCTCCGCGTCGCCGGCGTCGTACGCCTGCCGCAGCAACCCACCGCCACGCTCATCGCCGCGCTGCAACAGGAACACGCCCACGGCGGCGCGGTCCACCCGGCCCGCGGCGTCCGGACCAGGGCGCAGAATCCGTTCGATCACGCCCAACAGACGCGCCAAGCTGGCGACGTCCTCCCGGTTGTGGCGAAACACCGCCGGCAACTGACCCAGCCGGCCGCGGCGCAGGCTGTCGAAATAGATCTCGGGCACCATCCATCCCGGCACGTCGCCGCTGCGCTCGACGCCGAGCACCTCCCGTTCGATGGTGGTCAAACGGCAGTCGCCGGTGATCCGTTTCCAGAAGCGGCGTGCCAGGTAGAGCAGATCGAGCTGGTAGCCGAGCGCCATCGTCACGCCGGACAGCACCAACCGGGTGCGGAGAACGGCGGCGTCGAACGCCCGGCCGTTGTAGGAAACGAACACCCGGTAGCGCGCGAAAATGCCGCGCAGATACTCCAGCAGCGCGCGTTCCCCCGGCAGGTCGGCCAGAAACACTTGGTGCAGGCGGAACCGGTCGCCCTCCGCCCAGCCGAGCCCGACCAGGAAGATCACGGTTCCCGCGCCGCCGAGACCGGTCGTTTCCGTGTCCCAGAACAGACACTCCTCGAGTGCGACCGGAGCCCGGTCGGCCAGCAGATGGGGATGAACGCCGGCCGCTTCCAGTCCTGCCGGGCGCGGCACCGCGTGGTCCCGGCAGTACACCCATGGGCGCACCTCGCGCCAGCCGGCGTCCAGCAGCTCCGCCGGCAGCCGGGACCGGACCGAACGCCCGGCCGCGGGTCCGGCCACCGGCGCGGGGGACAGATGCGGCGCGACCAGGCCGAGCCGCGCTCCCGGCGACCGGCTCACGCGGGCACCAGGGACGCGGCGCGCTCGCGGCGTGCGGCCGGCGCGGGAGTGGGCGGCACGGGCGCGGGCGGGGCTCCCGCCGGACGCGTGGCGGACGCGCGGCCGTTGCCGGCGCCGGGCGGTGGCGGCAACGGCAGCAGATGGTGCAGCGCC
Source organism: Spirochaetia bacterium (assembly GCA_965198005.1). Taxonomy (GTDB): domain Bacteria; phylum Spirochaetota; class Spirochaetia; order SZUA-6; family Bin103; genus Bin103. Next base: position 1,906,946 of record CBDAOI010000004.1, on the reverse strand, counting down.
TCCAGCACCGTGCGCCGGGAGCCGGTGCCCTGCTCATCCGGCGGTCCGATGCACGACGGACAGCCGCTGGCGCACCCGCACGCCGCCACCAGATCGCGGCAGCCGGCCAGCACCGCGGGCCACGCCTGATGCAACCCCTCGGCCAACCCGGAGCCGCCGGGATAGGTGTCGTAGACGTACACCGCCGGAGACTCGAGGGTGGCGTCGCGCAGCCTGCCCACCACACCCAGATCGCGCGGATCGCACAGCAGGAACACCGGCGCCACGTTGCGCAGCAGCACGCCCAACCGGTCGACGATGAACGCCCGTTCCGCTTCGCCGCGGCTGGCCAGATAGGCGCCGCCGCCGGTAGACGGCGGGAACCAGAGGGTGAGTGCCCGGGTGTGCATCTCCTCCGCCGGCAGACTGATGTCGCCGTAGCCGACGTTCTCGTGCGTCCGGAACCGCAGCTTCTTGAACCTGGTCGACTGGTTGCGCACCAGAATGTCGCCCAACAGCATCCGCAGCGCGGCGTGGTCCTCCTCCAGATCACGCTGCAGGATCTTCAGGTCGGTCTTGACGATGGCGTCGGTGAAGTAGTCGGCGTCGGTCTCCTCGACGTAACAGCGCTGATTGCCGAGGTCGAGACGGGCGACGACGTACTGCGCGCCGCGATGCAGGTAGATCGCGCCGTCGAACAACAGCGTCTTGGCGGAGGGCAGATCCATCTCCCCGATCACCTCCCCGCGCTGCCGGGTCTGATCCACGATCACGATGTTGCCGGCGGTCGCCGACCGCAGCGATACGTTCTCGGCCGGATAGGAACGGTCCGACCAGAACCACTTGGCGGCGGTGTGGCGCACCACGCCGCCGCGGTCCAGGTGCTCCAGCAGGTCGCCGACCTCGCGCCCGAACGGCGCCGCGCCGGCGCCCTCCCACTCCGCTTCCGCAAACGGCAGCTCGAACACCGCGCACTTGAGCTGGTCGAGCAGCACGTACGGGTTGTCCGGATCGACCCAGCCGCGTTCGGGCGAACCCTCGAAGAAGTACTTGGGATGACGGATGATGAACTGATCGATCGGCGAGGCCGAGGCCACGAGGATCGACAGCGAGGTAGCGCTGCTGCGGCCGGCGCGCCCCGCCTGCTGCCAACTGGAGGCGATGGTGCCCGGAAACCCGGCCAGAACGGACGCATCGAGCCCGCCGATGTCGATGCCCAGCTCCAGCGCGGTGGTGGACACCACGCCCGCGATCGCGCCGCTACGCAGACCGCGCTCGATCGCTCGCCGCTCGTTCGGCAGATAGCCGCCCCGGTAGGAGGCCACCTCGAGGCGCCCGCGCGCTGCCGGCAGCCGGTCGTCGTATCGCCGGCGCACGGCATCGCGGACGTAGCTCGCGATCAGCTCGGTGCGCACCCGCGACCGGGCGAACACGATCGTCTTCACCCCCTGCAGCAGCAAGCGCGTGGCGATCGCCTGCGCCTCCACCACCACGCCGCGGCGGATCCCCTGCGCCGCGTCCACCAGCGGTGGGTTGTACAGCACGAAGTGGCGCTCGCCGGCGGGCGCGCCGTTGTCGTCGATCAGCTCCGCTTCCTGCCCCAGCACCCGCTGCGCGAGCTGCAACGGATTGCCGATGGTCGCCGAGCAGCAGATGAACCGCGGCGCCGCGCCGTAGAACGTGGTGATGCGCCGCAACCGGCGCAGGACGTTGGTCAGGTGGGAGCCGAAGATGCCGCGATAGGTGTGCAGCTCGTCGATCACCACGTAGCGCAGCGAGCGGAAGAAGCGGTTCCACTTGGGGTGGTTGGGCAGCATGCCGGTGTGCAGCATGTCGGGATTGGTGATCACCAGCCGGCCCGCGGCGCGTACCCTGGGGCGAATCGCGCTCGGCGTGTCCCCGTCGAAGGTGAACACCTGCAGCGGCACCGCGCCGCCGAGCACCACCTGCCCCAGCGCGTGCTGCTGGTCCTGGGCCAGCGCCTTGGTCGGGAACAGATAGAGCGCGGTGGCCGCGTCATCCTCGAGCAGGCTCTGCAGAATCGGAAGATTGTAGGCCAGCGTCTTGCCGGAGGCGGTAGGCGTGACCAGGACCACGTTGCGACCCGCTCGCGCCAGCTCATAGCAGCGCGCCTGATGGGTGTAGAGCAGGCTGATGCCGCGTTCGGCGTAGGCGCCGCGGATGCGCGCGTCGACCTCGCGCGGAAACTGCACGCAACGCGCGGCCCGCCCCGGAACCACCTCCCAATGGTGGACACCACGCATGAAGCGCCCGTCGCCGCGCAACTCGGCCAGGACCTGTTCCAGCATTCCCCTCCCCCCCGAGCCACCATCCTACCGCACCGCCGCGCGCGCCGCAATCGGTCCACGCGGGTTGGGCGCGTTGGGACCAGAGCCTTGTACGGTCGCCTAACGGCGTCTAACGGGGTGGGAGGTGGCCGTTGCTCCGGACTACGCTGTGGCGGAGCCGTTCCTTGCGCAGTTGCTCCAGGGCGGTGCGCTCCTGCCGCAGGCGCTCGTCGGCGCGGCTCAGCTCCAGCAGCTTCTGCTTGGTGACCAGGGGCAGATCGCTGAAGTACGCCAGGAAGTAGGACAGCACCTCGGGCGAGGCTTGCTCCAGCTCCGGCGCGGCGATGTTGCCCGGCGTCGCCCCGTACAGTTCCTGAAACAGCTGCAGGCAGCGGGTCTTGAGTTGCTGCACGCGGCCGACCGCGCTGTCCGAGAAGAAGCTTACCCAGGCCTGCAGGTAGGACCGGTCGCGCAGCAGGCGGCGCACCCGGAAGCGGCGGTCGCCCACGGTGAGGATGTCCATGCGGCCGTCGTCGTAGCGCTTGAGCACCTTGACGATGCGCGCCGTGCACCCGACGCTGGCGACGGTCGAGCCGGCCGCACAGATCACGCCGAACACGCCGCCGTTGGCCAGCACGCTGCCCATCATCTCCCGGTAGCGCTGCTCGAAGATGTGCAGCGACAGCGGCGCCTGCGGAAACAGCACCACGTTGAGCGGAAACAGCGGCAGGAGCTGCTGCTCGTCAACGGCCATTGCGGCTCCGGCGCAGGGACGAAGGTCCGGCCGGCCGGCGCCGGACCCCGGCCGCCGTCGAATCGTGCCGGGTGTCGCGGAGGTCGCGGGTGTCGCGGAGGGACGCCATTGGGCAATCTCCCGCGCATCATACCACGCCCGGCACCCGAGCGCTCGCCGGCCCTCCCCCGCGCCCGCCGCTCAGTCGATGATCTTGTTCAGCGGGTACTCGACGATGCCGCTGGCGCCGGCGTCCTTCAGCCGCGGGATGAGATCGCGCACCACCGATTCGTCGATCACCGTGTTGACCGCGACCCAGGCGCCGTCGGCCAGCGAGGACACGGTGGGCCGCTGCAACGCCGGCAGCACCGCCAGCACCCGGTCCTTCTCCGCCACCGGCACGTTGATCATCAGCCCCACCTTGCCCTCGGCGGCGATGGCGCCGCGCAGCATCAGGGTGATGTTCTCTATCTTCTTGCGCTTCCAGCCGTCGCGCCAGGAAGCCTGGTTGGCGATCAGCCGCGGGGTGCTCTCGAGAATCGTATCGACGATGCGGAGATTGTTGGCGCGCAGCGAGCTGCCGGTCTCGGTGACCTCGACGATCGCGTCGGCCAGCCGCGGCGGCTTGACCTCGGTCGCTCCCCACGAGAACTCCACGTGCGCCTGCACGCCATGCCGCTCGAGATAGTCGGTCGTGAGGTTCACCACTTCGGTCGCCAGGTGCTTGTCCTGCAGATCCTTCGGACCGCGGATCGGGGAGTCCTGCGGCACCGCGAGCACCCAGCGCACCGGCCGCCGGCTCACCTTCGAGAACACCAGCTCGGCCACCTCGACCACCTGCGCCCGGTTCTCGACGATCCAGTCGTGTCCCGTCAGACCGGCATCCATCACGCCGTCCTGCACGTAGCGGGCGATCTCCTGCGCCCGGATCAGGATGCACTCGATCTCCGGGTCGTCGATCGTGGGATAGTAGGAGCGCGCCGGGAACGTGATCCGGTAGCCGGCCTTGCGGAACAGGGCGGCGGTCGCCTCCTGCAGGCTGCCGGCGGGTATGCCGATCTTCAATCGGTGCGGCCGCGGCATGCGCGTCAGCCCGACTTTGCCGCGTAGACCTGGCGCGGATCGAACACCGGCTGCCCCACGACCTGCAACGCGTCGCCCTCGAGGCGGCGAAAGAAACAGCTCCGGTACCCCTCGTGACAGGCCGCCCCGCCGATCTGCCGCACCTTGACCAGCAGCGTATCCGCGTCGCAGTCCACGTACAGGCTGCGCACTTCCTGCACGTTGCCGCTCTCTTCCCCCTTGCGCCACAACCGGTTGCGGCCGCGCGAGAAGTAGCACACGCGGCCGGTGCGCAGGGTCTCCGTGAATGCCTCCCGGTTCATGTAGGCCACCATCAGGACCTCGCCGGTCTCGTCGTCCTGAGCGATCACGGGTACCACGCCGCCCTGCTTGTCGAAGTCGAGCACCCGATCCAAATCAGACACCTCTGTGATCCTCCTGTCGCCGGGGCAGATCGTAGCGCATCGCACGCGCTGCGGCAATCCGTCCGGGTGATGCGATGATGCGATGAGCCGCTACGGGATGAGGCGCGAGGCGATGCAGTGTTCCCGTTCCAGGGGCAGGAGGCGCTGTTTGCGCCACAGGCCGCCGCCGTAGCCGGTCAGGGCGCCGCCGCGACCTCGCCGTAGGTCCGGGTTTCGCCGTAAGGAATCTCAAGCAGCGACTCCCACACGCGGCGCTGCAACGGAGTGCCCGCCGGCCACAGGGGCAGCTCGAATTGGTGCCGGGCGCCGGCGAAGTACTCTGCAAGCTGCGCTGCCGCGCACTCGATGGGATAGTCGCGTCCCGGCACCGGCGTGGCATCCAGGCGCTGCCGCACGCGCCGCAGTTGCGCTTCCAGGCGGCCCCGGTCGGTGAACTCGGCCAGACACAGCTTGCCGCGCGCGGCCCCGAGCAGCATCATGCCCAGCGGCGTCTCCACCGGCGCCAGCGCCAGCAGCCTGTCCCGTCGGTTGAACGCCGCCAGCATCTCGTCGTGCGGCGGCAATGCCGGTGCCATGCGTCAACCGTAATCCAGGCGCAACCGCGTGGCTACCGGAGAATGGACAGCAAATCCGCAAAAAAATGCGCCCATCTGCTTCCCTGCGCCGAAGACGCTTGACAGGAGGCTTGCGCGCACGCGCTGGAGAGGAGCACTGTCCGCCGACTCACCGCGGCTGGCCGAACGCCAGCTCGCAACCCTCTCAGTGATTCGACTCATCGAATCATCGACGCGAAACAACGCAAATTAGGAGGTAGTGACTATGAATCGCTACAAATGGACCAGTGTCCTGGCCGTAATCCTCGTTTCCGCCGCAACCGTACTGTGGGCAAGCGGCGAAGAAGAAGGGGAAGCCGCTACGGAGCAAGAGATGGTGGTAAACTGGCAAGGTGAAACCGTGCCGAAGCCGCAACACGGCGGTGTGCTCAATATCGCTACTGCATTCACCGCGGTCGATTCTTGGGATCAGTGGCGCTATCACCAGACCGGGACACCGTTTACCGCCGGGATTTACCAAGCTTTTGGCGCCGTCGACATTAGAACACCGATCGAAGATAATCAGTTCCAAAGTCCAATGTTCACGTGGGATCAGTGGTACGGGATCATAGCTGAAAGCTGGGAGCAGAGCGATCCCTTGACCCTCACCATTAACGTCAGGCAGGGTATAAAGTGGCAGAACAAAGAGCCGATGAATGGTCGAGAACTTACTGCGGATGACGTAGTCTTTACCCTTCATCGTCAGTATGGCCTGGGCAGTGGATATACCGAACAGAGTCCGCACCTGGGGGACGTTCACGTCGAATGGCTGACCGGCTCGGAGGTAACCGCACCTGACAGATACACGGTAAAGATCGTTACCGAAACCCCGCGGCCATTCTTGGCATTCGCCGTGATGTGCTTCGGCTGCGGCCTTGTTATCCAACCCCCCGAAGTCGTCAAGCAATATGGCGACCTCGAGGATTGGCGTAATGCGGTCGGCACCGGCGCCTGGATGCTGGTCGACTACGTGCCGGGCTCCAGAGTGCAGTATTCAAGGAATCCCGACTACTGGGAGAATGATCCGCGTTATCCGGACCATGAGTTGCAGTTACCGTACGCCGACGAGCTCAATTATCTGATGTTGCCGGATGAATCCACACGTATGGCGGCATTGCGGACGGGCAAGATCGCTCTAGCGGGCGGGCAACAGCAGAATATCGATTGGAGGACGGCAGAAGGTCTCCAGCAAACAAACCCCGAGCTCAACTATCTCGAGGTTGCGGGATCAGGGGGGAACGCCTGGGGGTTCAGCATACGTGTTGACAGAGAACCCTTCGACGACATCCTGGTGAGACGTGCCATAGCGATGGCCGTGAATACCGAAGAGATAGCGGTTGACTACTATGGTGGCAATGCAGAGGAGTATCCGTACCCCACACTCTCGTTACCGTGGCCCAAACGATACATCAAACAGATTGCGGAGTTTTCACCGGAGGTTCAGGAGACATTCACCTATAACCCGGAGAAGGCGAAGCAGCTTCTGGCGGAGGCTGGTTACCCCGACGGCTTCGAGACCGATATGCCCATTTCTGCAGTCTGGGGTATCCATTTAACCGGAGTCCGTCGTGTAAGCTGGGGCGATGGATCACCCGCGCGCCGGCGTGCACTATCCAAGATCCGTGGGCGAGTTCCAGGCATGGTTCCAGAGCGATGAGGACTGCCTGGACTACCTGGAGTGGCTGCGGTGGCCCACCGGCTTCGGCTGCCCGGCGTGTGGTCACCATGGGGCGTGGCGGATCGGTGACGGTAGGCTCATGTGCTCCGGGTGCGAAAGCCGTACCTCGGTGACCGCGGGCACGATTTTCGACCGGACACGAACGCCGTTGACGGTGTGGTTCACTGCCTGCTGGCTGTTTGCCACCGGCAAGGATGGGAATTCGGCGCTGAGCCTGAAGCGGACGCTGGAGATCGGCTCCTACCAGACGGCATGGACCATGCTGCATCGGCTGCGGGCGGACTGGAGAAGCTCGGCTACTTCCACGACCGACGCAGCCAGCGAGCCGCCCGGTCCCGCGGAGAGGAGACCGGCAAGCTGCTTCCTGCGGTGCATCAGGTCAGCTCACTGGCGAAGCGGTGGCTGCTCGGCACCCATCAGGGCTCAGCGCAAGAGACGCACTTGGCCAGCTACCTCAACGAGTTCGTGTTCCGCTTCAACCGTCGGCGCTCCCGGAGCCGGGGAATGGTCTTCTTTCGTGTGCTCTAGCTCGCCGTTGCCCACGACTCCGTGCGCTACCAGGACCCCATCGCCAACCGTCGACCTCGGAAAGTCCCGCCAACGCCCCCGCGAGTGCGCGGGCACCCGCCGAGTTTGGTGCGGCCTCCAGCGAACCGCCCGTGGAGAACAGCCGGGCCGGACTACTCCGGTTAAATGGATACCCCAGAGAGAACTAATGCGGTGCACCGCATTAGTTCTCGTGTGTCGCTACCACCACCGGGCGGTGCACGAGGAGGGGTTTCAGGTGGTCTCTGGCGCGGATGGGCAGCTTGTGTTCCGGCGGCCGGATGGTGCGCCGCTGCCGGCGGTGCCGGTGGCGCCTCGCTGGCAAGGGGCGCCGCTGGAGCCGACCGAGGCGCGGCTGCGGCAGGCGGGGATCACGATCGGCCCGCATACGGCGACGCCGGAGTGGTACGGGGAGTCGCTCGACCTGGCGGCGGCGCTCGACGTGCTTTGGGAACCGCCGCCGGCCGGCGGTTCATGACGGCCGCGCCACCTGCCGGCGGGATGCGCCCGCGCCCGCGCATGGTCAAGCTGGCACACGGCCGTGCTGCCTCGACCGGTCAATTTGAGACCTACGCCCTATCGATATCACCGTCGACGACGAAACACGCTGCTTTTCCACGTTCTCTCCTTTATGAATGGTCGGCTTGGTCAGCATCTTTGAAATCGGAATGCGCAGTGGAGTATCGACCGCTCGCCCGTCGCCGACGCTCGATCTTCAAGGCGATATCCAGATGTACGTCGTTCACGCGGTCTCCGGTGAACTCGCCGTCGCGCCAGAACCAGGGGTAGTCATCGCGCGGGCGAAGCTCGCGATCGGATCCCAGAAGTCATTTCCGAAGTCATGCGAGATAGCAGGGTGCCCGCAGCGGGATTACGGGTCGATGAGAGAACCGAGGATCGGTGCCTGCCGACCTGCCGAAAGAGATCGTGCAGCGTGTCCATGCTGCCTCGATATCGTTCTGCCGACACTTTTCCAACAGCGCGCCGGTATAGGCTTCCGCGCTCATTCCATGGTCTTGCCCGCGATAGCGCTTGCTGTAGCCGTGAGGATTGACCTGCAGGGCACACTTCCAGAAGCGGGCGTGGTTGTACTGGGTACCGGTCATAGGGACATTACCTCTTTCATCCTGGGCTGCCCGCGACGCCGGGATACGGCCAGTCGTGATCCGTTGTCATCGTCGTGCCAAGCCGGTGATATCTTCAGCATCGTAATCACAATTGGCGCCATCATCAATGTGATTCTGGCGGTGTCACTTGGTTGGCTGAGGAACTGGCTGAGGAATAGGATCTGAATGGTTGGACGGGCGGAGCAGGGCCGGGAGCAGCAGCAGGGTGGCGAGGGTGGCGCCGAGCAGGGTGACGGAGATGAGCGCGCCGAGGTAGAGCACGGGCAGGAAGTGGGAGAAGGCCAGCGCCGTGAGGCCGGTCACGATGGCGATGGTGGTGAGCACGATGGCGCTGCCGGCCTGCCGCATGGCGGCGGCCACCGCGCGGCTGGCGTGGCCGGGAGTCGGGCGGCGGCCGGCGGCGCGGCGATAATGGAGCAGGAAGTGGATGGAGTCGTCCACGCCGACCCCGATCGCGACCCCGGCGAAGCTCATGGTGAGGGCGTCCAGCGGGATCCGCAGCAGGACCATCAGCACGAAGGTGAGCATGATCGCGGTGGCCAGGGGCAACAGGGTCAGCAGACCGTAGCGCAGGCTGCGGAACGCGAGCGTCGCGATCGCCAGCACCAGCAGCGCGGAGACCAGGGCCGCGACAATCTGCTCGTGCGCCAACAGCTCGGCGACGCGCAGGGTCACCAGGGTCCAGCCCCAGATCTCGGGCTGCCGCTCGGGCGGAAAGGTGTCGGCCGCGGTCTGCTCCAGAAACCGGACCAGCGCGCGCAGTTCCGGCTCGAGCGGCAACCATCGCCGCTCGGCGTCGTGCACCCAGACGCGGGTGGTCACGTAGCGGCGGTCGAGGTCGACCATGCTGTCGAGCGGTCCGCCCGCCGCAGCGGCGACCCGCAGCAGCCGCCGGAAGAGCTGGACCACCACCGGGTTGCGCGGATGTTCGCGGGCGCCGGCGACCGCATGGTTGAGCGCGCGCAGGTAGGCAGTGACGGACGACACGTGGCTCACGGAGGGATGTGACCGCACCGCCTCCTCGAACTGCGCGAGTTGCACCAGCAGTGACTCGTCCAGCCGGCCGGTGACGCTGACGTTGACGTCGATGAAGCTGCCGAAGCGGCCCATCAGGGTGCGGTTGTCCTCGATTGCCGCCACCGGCGTGCGGAAGTAGCCGGCGATGTCGGTCTGGTAGCGGACGCCGGTCAGCGACCAGGCGAACAGCGCGGCGAGCACCAGCAGCGGTCCGTAGACCCACCGGCGCCGGCGCGGCACGGCGTGCGTGAGCCGGGCCACCAGCGCGGCCAGCCATCCGGCGGCGATCCGCCGCTGCTGGCGGCCGGTCGGCGGCGGCAGCCGGCCGAGTACGGCCGGGTACAGCAGCAGCGTGATCAGCGCGCAGATCAGGATCGCCAGCGCGGCGAACAGCCCGAACTCGCGCAGGCGGGGCATACCGCTGAGCAGCAGGCTGGCGAAGCCGGCCGCGGTGGTCAGCGCCGCCAGGGCAATGGTCTGGCTCACTCCCCCGAGCACCCGCGCCAGCTCGGCCGGCCCGACGGCGCGAGTTACCGGCGTGACCGGCCTAACCGGCGTGGCCGGCGTGGCCTGGGTGACCGGCGCGCCGGACGGCGCTTCCACCGGGCGTGGCCCGTGGCTGAAATACCGGATCAGCAGATGCGCGCTGTAGGAGCCGCCGAGCGCGAAGATCAGCGGCGGCAGCATCAGGCTGGCGATGCTGAGCGGCACCCCGGCGGCGGCCATCAGCCCGAAGGTCCACAGCAGGGCCAGCGCAATCGCGGTCAGCGGCAGCAACACGGCCCGCAGTGCGGTAAAGCTCGCCAGCAGCACCAGCAGGGTGATCACCGCAGCCAGCCCCGCCAGCAGCGGCAGGTCGCGCGCAATCAGGCGGTGGGCCGCCTCGTAGACCGGCAGCCAGCCGCCCAGGGCGACGTTCAGCTCGCCGTCGTAGGCGCTCAGAATCGGGCGGACGCGCCCCAGGAAGGAGCCGTAGTCGGTCCCGTTCTCGACCAGGTAGACCAGACTCAGCGACGGCTCGTCGGGATCGGGATTGAACAGGACCGAGCTGCCGGGCGGCGCGGCCGCCAGCGCGGCCGTGAAGTCCGCCAGCTCGGCCTCGGTGCGCGGGGCGGTGGCGCCCAGAGCCAGCGGTGCGAGCAGCAGGCGGCCCCGGTCGCGGCGAAAGGTGAGCAGGTTGAACGGCGTCAGGCCGGCCGTCACTTCCGGCAGCGCGCGCAGCCGGCGGTCGATTTCGGCGACGCGCGCCAACTGCGCCAGCGACAGCAGATCGGGGCCGGTCAGTCCGACCACGAACGGCTCGGTGGCGGGGACGCCGGCGGTGTACTTGTCGATCAGGCGCCGGGTCTCGGCGTCGGGCGGCAGCAACCCGGCGATATCCGCCTCCACGCGCAGGTACGGGAGCTGGACCGCCGCCAGCGCGCTCACCAAGCCCAGCCCGACGGCGACCGGCAGCGCGCGCTGCGCCGCCCACCGGTTGAGCCGCTCGAACAGCCGCCCGCCGCCACCGGCCGCGTCCCGCCGCCGGGTCAGCATGCGCCGCCGCCCACGCTACCCCACCCCGCGCGCGCATCCCGGGGACGCCCGGCGCAGCCGACCCATCCCTCGCGCCCGCCGCGGCCGACCCGCCCCCCGCGCCCGGCGCGCGCGCCAACCGCCGCGGTGGTATGCTGGCCGGCGCCATGAGTCCCCGCTCCCCGGACCGGGTGTGGCAACAGGACCGGCGCCTGGACGCCGCGGCCGGCACCCGCATCCGCGTCCGCCGCTACCGCCCGCGCGACCGCGCCGCAATCCGCCGGATCATCCTCACCTCCGGCTTCCGCGGCCGTCCCACCAGCCGCTTCCTGGAGGACGACGCCGTCGTGTTGACCCTGTTCATGGACTACTACCTGCGCTACGAGCCGGACTCGTGCTTCGTGGCCGAGCGCGCCGGCCGCGTGGTGGGCTACATCCTCGGCTGCAAGGACACCCGCCGCTACCACCGGACGGTGCTGTGCCGCTACGGGCCGCGGCTGGTGGCGCGCCTGCTGCTGCGGGCGCTCACCGGGGGTTTCCGCCGCATGGCGAGCTACCGCACCATCTGGTGGGCGCTGACCCGGGCCGGGCACGAGGTGCCGGTGACCGATCTGCGGCGATTCCCCGCCCATCTGCACGTCGGGGTCGCCCGGGAGCTGCGCGGCGGGCGCGGGCGGGCGGTCTACATCTGCCTGGTGCGTCTCGGCGACGCGCTGTTCCAGCACCTGCGCGCCGCCGGAGTGGCCGGAGTCCACGGCCAGATCCCGGAGCCGGAAAATCAAGACTATATCTCCAACCGGGTGCTGACCCTGTACGGCTTCAAGCTGATCGAAGTGCGGCCGTTCTCGCTCTGGACCCGACTCACCGGCGAACGCTGGTTCTTCAAGCTGCTCGAGCTGGACCTGCGCAGCCCCCGCACCGGCCGCCTCGTCTAGGCGGTGCGCCACCGGGTTCGGTCGACGCGGCGTTCCGGAACAATCAGTGGAAGATATTGGAGGGTAGACTAAACCGTCTACGGATCGCAGACAAGTGCCCTTTCTTTACTTCAGAAGCTTCATCGTGACAAGGTAACGGGTACGACCGTGCTATTCCATTGACGTCGGGATGGTAGATCATTCTCTCGCTACCCTTCCCACGTTTCTGCATGTCAAGCTCTTAGGCTTGGACATACACGATTTCGCGTGGTATTTCGTCTGCCGAAGGAATTGGAAGCTCGCTAATCTGATGCCGTGTTTCTGACTCAGGCGCACCTGTTACGTAGTCAATCAGCGCTTTCCGTTTAGTCCGAGCGTACATGGCATGGTACTTCTGCTCTGCGGTGCACAACAACAATTCAGGCTTGTTCATTTGCATGGCAAACGTGAATTGGTTCACAATTGCGTCATGAAGTTCTTCCATTGCATCTTCAAATGTCGCGCCATATCCGCGAAGATCCATTTCCAAGCACAACGCACACCATTCACGATCTTCCTCATAGCCCAGGACCCGCAAATGCAAAGTGTGCGTATCGGCACCGCGCTGCCACCTTACAAACCCTGGAAGGCGTCTACTGTACTCGCTCATCACTTGGCAACCGTTCTTCCTTGCGGTCGCGCCCGTCTGCGCCGGCCACGTTTGACCACCCCTGTCCCAAACTGCTTGGCAAGAGCATAGCGCACACTCCTCCTTCCGGATACCTACCGCTATCGGCACAATCGTGATGTCACGCAATTGTGTCAAGCGACGGCAGCGGCAGCCAGCGGGCATCCGCGGCGGCGGGCGCATGGCCGGGAAGATGGCGTACCGACACTGCGGGCGCACCGCTTCAGCCGGAGTCGAGGTAGCGGTCGAGGGTGGCTACCGCGGTGGCGACGCCATCCTCCGCGCGCACGCGGTCGCGGGCGGCGGCCGCGGCGTTGCGGACGGCAGGGCTGGAGAGAGCGGTTGCGAGCGCGTCGGCGAGCCGCTGCGGGGTGAGGCCGCGCCAGCGTAGCGGCGGCGGCGTTACGCCCAGCCGCCACAACCGCCGGGACCAGAAGTACTGGTCCGAGAACGCCGGCAGCACCACCGAGGGGACCCCGGCGCGCAGGGTGGCGGCGCTGGTGCCGGCGCCGCCCGGATGGACCACCGCGGCCACCCGTTCGAACAGGTACTCGTGCGGGACCGCTGGGGTGACGAACAGGTCGCTGCCGCGCAGCTCCGGCGGGATGGCCAGCGCGCCCCACCCCTCCAGCAGCACTCCGCGCCGCCCCACCCGGCGCAGCGCGCCGACCACGACCTCGGTAAACGACCGCGCCTCCGCCAGCCTCAGGCTGCTGAACCCCACGCACACCGGGGGATCGCCGGCGGCCAGAAACTCCTCCAGCCCCGGCGGCACCTCCCAGAGCTGCGCGGTCGCCGGGAACCAGTAGCCGGTCACGTGCGCCCAGGCGGGCCAGTCGGCCGGCGGCGGCACCACAACCGGGCTGAAGCCGTACAGATGCGGCGTGCGCTGCCGGCGCAGCTCCGGGCCGATGCCGCCGAGCGGGAGCGGCGGCAGACCGAGCAGGTCACGCCGCGCCCGGTTGAACTCGTGCCGCCACGGCTGCCAGAATGCCTGCTCGGTGACCAGGTGGCTGACGCGGTTGTAGCGGCCGCCCAACTGCAGCCGAGCCGGCGCCAGCACGCTGGGAAAGGCGCGCGTCGGCATGACCGGCTGCAGGGCGGCGAGGAAGGTGGGGACCCCGAGCTTCTCGCCCACGTGGTGCCCGACCATGCCCAGCGGGTTGTACACCACCGCGTCGGCCCCGGCGCACGCCGCCCACGCGTCGCGGGCGAGCTGCGCAATCGCCGGCCGCACGGCGCGCGCCAGGCCGCCGACGAAGCGCAGCGGGTTGTTGCGCGAGGCGAGCCAGGCACGGCCGCCGGCGCCCTGCAACAGGCCGGCGGGATCGATCGCCATCGGTGCGTGCGCCAGACCAAGCCGTTCCACGCAACCGCGATAGGGGCCGTGGGTGGCCACCTGCACGCGGTGGCCGGCCCGCGCCAAGCCCGCGCCGAGCGCGCACAGCGGCAAGACGTCGCCGAGGGTACCGAGGGAAACGATGCAGACCCGCACAACCGAGAGCCGTCACCCGTAAGCGTACACCAGCGCCCGGCGCCTGCCGACTATGGGCACATCTACTTCTCGCCCCATCTGGACGACGCGGTGCTGTCGTGCGCGGGCCGCATCGCACGCCAGCGCGCCGCCGGCGCGGCAGTGCTGGTGGTGACCGTGTTCGCGGGAGAGCAGGCCGGGCGCAAACCGGCGGCGGCTACCACCCTGGCCCCGTTCCGGGAGGTCGCGGCGCGCCGGCAGGAGGACCGCCGTGCGCTGGAAGCACTTGGCGCCGACTACCGCTGGCTGGAGTTTCCGGACGCGATCCAGCGGCGGCGGCGTTACCGTTCCCTACCGGGTATCACCGCGCCGGCGGCGCCGCGCCGCGAAGCAGACTTGGCCGCCGCCCTGAGCGTGGCGGTGGACCGCATCGTCCGGCGCTGGCCCGCAGCCGCCCTGTATTTCCCGCTCGCGATCGGCAACCACGTCGATCATCAACTGGTGTTCCACGCCGGCTTGCGCTTCCCCACCCGCGCGGTGCGCCTCTATGAGGACGTCCCCTACGTCTGCGTTCCCCATCTTCTGGAGCACCGACTGGAGCAACTCGGCATCGCCGGCGCCCCGCCCCACGCGCGGCGGCCGCGTGCGCCGCAGCCGTTGGCCCGCGCCCGCGCGACCGCGGCGGCGCTGGCGGAGATACCGCTGTTCAGCCCCGGTGCGCGGGGCCTGGGGCGAGTCCTCCTCACTGCCTTCCTCGCTACCAGATTCCGGCGCGGGCGCACCGGCCGCCACCGCCTGCCGTTCACGCTCATCCCGGAGCTGGTGCGCATCGACTCCGTGTTCGCGGCGAAGATCGAAGCGATCGGCCGGTACAGGTCGCAGATTCGGCCGTTGTACGGCGATGCCGAGCGGCTGCGACAGGCGCTTGCCGCCTGCGCCGGCGCGCCGGCCGCCAGCGACGTGGAGCGAGAGTCAGCCGGCGCCGACCCGTCCGCGGTGCAGGCAGCTCCGCCCCAGCCTTCCGGCCCCACCCCTCTGCACGAACGCTACTGGCGCGTCGCCCGCTGACCGAGAGCGTCGCTGTCCCGCGAAACATTCATACATTTTCGTAGCTCGCCGCCCCGAAGTCGTACGCAAATGTATGAACGCTCCCCAAGCACCTTCAGACCAACCGCCTGAGCCGCCCGAAACCAGGTTGGCACGCCGTTTGCTTAGAGGCAGCAACAACAAACAAACGTATGGAGGCAAACATGCGAATTCTACGGGCACTGCTCGTAACCGGTCTCGCCCTGCTCCTCCCGTTCGCGCTGTTCGCGCGCGGCGACGGCGAGGATGCGGGCGACGTGATCAAGGTCGGCGTCCTGCACTCCCTGAGCGGCACGATGTCGATCAGCGAAGTGGCGGTGAAGGACGCCACGATTCTCGCCATCAACGAGATCAACGAGGCGGGCGGCCTGCTCGGCAAGCAGATCGTGCCGATCATCGAGGACGGCGCGTCCGACTGGCCGACGTTCGCGGAGAAGGCGCGCAAGCTGATCGAGCGCGATGAAGTCGCGGTCGTGTTCGGCTGCTGGACCTCGGCCAGCCGCAAGGCGGTCCTGCCGGTGTTCGAAGGTCTCGATCACCTGCTGTTCTACCCGGTGCAGTACGAGGGTCTGGAGGCGTCCAAGAACATCATCTACACCGGCGCCGCGCCCAATCAGCAGATCATGCCGGCGGTATCGTGGCTGCTGCAGGAGAAGGGCACCAGGTTCTTCCTGCTCGGCTCCGACTACGTGTTCCCGCGCACCGCCAACAAGATCATCAAGATCCAGCTCGAGGCGGAGGGCGGCACCACGGTGGCGGAGGAATACACGCCGCTCGGCCACACCGAATACGCCACCGTGATCAACAAAATCCAGGCGGCGGCCCCGGACGTGATCTTCAACACGCTCAACGGCGACAGCAACGTCGCGTTCTTCAAGCAGCTCAAGGCCGCGGGCATCGGTCCCGATGATATTCCGGTGATGTCGGTCAGCGTTGCCGAAGAGGAGATCAAGGGGATCGGGGCGGCGAACATCGAAGGGCATCTGGCGGCCTGGAATTACTTCCAGAGCATGGACAGTCCCAACAACGCCGGCTTCGTCGAGCGCTACAAGGCCGCCTACGGCGCCGACCGCGTGACCGACGACCCGATCGAAGCGGGCTACTTCGGCGTCTACCTGTGGGCCGAGGCGGTAAGGAAGGCAGGCACCGCGGCTACCGCCGAGGTGCGGATGGCGCTGCGCGGCGTGGAGTACGCGGCCCCCGAAGGGATGGTCAAGATCGACCCGGTGAACAACCACACCTGGAAGATCGTCCAGATCGGGTCGGTCAAGTCCGACGGCCAGTTCGACATTCTCTGGTCGACCGGTGTGCCGGTGCGGCCGGACCCGTATCCCGAGCTGATCTCGCCCGACGAGGACGTGATCGAGCCGGGGATGATGGGGCCGCGCAAGTAGCGAAGTAACGCCGCGATCCCGACTCGCGCAACGACTGACGGTACGGGAGGCGGCGCCAGGCGGCATGGCCGGCGCCGCACCGTAACCGGAGACCGTAACCAGGAGGCAGGAGACTCAGGTGACGCTGACCACGGTCGGAATGCAACTGTTCAACAGCCTGAGCATCAGCAGCGTGCTGTTGATGGTAGCGCTCGGCCTGAGCATCACGTTCGGGATCATGGGCGTGATCAACTTCGCCCACGGCGAGTTCCTGATGGTGGGCGCGTACACCGCCTACGTGGTCGACCGCCTCCTGCACGACGCGCTCGGCGGCGGAAGCTGGTTCCTGGTAGCGCTGGTGCTGGCGTTCGTGGTGACCGCCGCGCTTGGCTACGGCACCGAGCGCTCGCTGATCCGCTTCCTGTATGGCCGGCCGTTCGAGAGCATCCTCGCCACCTGGGGGCTGAGCCTGATCCTGCAGCAGCTCGCCCGCAACGTGTTCGGCGCCTCCAACGTGGAGGTGCGCACCCCGGAGTGGCTGCAAGGCGGCCTGTATCTGGCGGAGGGGCTGCAACTCCCCACCAACCGGCTGTTCATCATCGTCATCGCGGCGCTGTGCGTGGCGGGCACCTTCCTGTTTCTCAACCGTACGCGGCCCGGCTGCAGCATGCGGGCGGTGATGCAGAACCGTTCGATGGCCGCGGCGCTGGGCATCAACACCGCGCGCGTCGATGCGCGCAGCTTCGCCCTGGGCAGCGGGCTGGCCGGCGTGGCGGGCTGCGTGGTCAGCCTGCTCGGCTCGGTCGGGCCGTCCACCGGCCAGAACTGGATCATCGACTCGTTCATGGTGGTGGTGCTCGGCGGCGTGGGCTCGGTCGCCGGCGCGGTGGCGGGCGCCGTGCTGATCGGGACCGCCAGCCCGCTGTTCGAGTTCATCACCACCTCCTCGATGGGCAAGGTGATCATGTTTGCGCTGATCGTGCTGTTCCTCCAGTACCGCCCATCCGGCTTCCTGATCCGGCGCACCCGGGCGCTGGAGACGTAGGGATCGACGCGATGGACACGACGCCCGTACCGGCGGCCCGCTGGAGCTACGTGGGACTGGCGGTGGTGGCCGGGGTGCTGCTGGCGATGCCGCTGCTGCTGTCCGACTTCCGCCTTGCTCTGGTGGGCAAATACCTGACGTTCGCGGTGGCCGCGGTCGGCCTCGACCTGCTGTGGGGCTACGCCGGCGTATTGAGCCTGGGACACGGCGTGTTCTTCAGTCTCGGCGCGTACAGCATGGCGATGCACATGAAGCTGCAGTCGGAGGAGCTGCCGGACTTCATGGTGTGGAGCGGCCTGGAGCGGCTGCCCTGGTTCTGGGAGCCGTTCCGGCACTTCGCGTTCGCGCTGCCGATGGCGGTGGTGATCCCGGTGGCGTTCGCCCTGGTGGTGGGCTACCCCACCTTCCGCGCCGGCATCAAGGGGGTGTACTTCTCGATTCTGACCCAGGCGCTGGCGTTGGCCATGACCATCCTGTTCATCGGCCAGCAGCCGTTCACGGGCGGCACCAACGGCATCACCAACTTCCGCGCCGTGGCCGGACTGTCGCTCTACAGTTCGGGCACCAGGCTCGGGCTCTACCTGATCACCGTGCTCACCCTGCTGGGCGTGATCGTGTTCGCCCGCTGGCTGGTGGGCACCAAGACCGGAACCGTGCTGGTGGCGATCCGCGACGGCGAGAACCGGCTGCGCTTCCTGGGCTACAACCCGGTGCGCTACAAGGTGGTGACGTTCGCGCTGTCGGCGGGCATCGCCGGCTTGGCGGGCGCGCTGTTCGTGCCGCAGGTGGGGATCATCAGCCCGTCGGGGATGGGCATCCTGCCGTCGGTGGAGCTGGCGATCGCGGTCGCGGTGGGCGGCCGCGGCACCATCTTCGGCGCGGCGCTGGGCGCGCTGGTGATCAACTGGGCCAAGACCGTATTCAGCGAGTCGCTGCCCGAGATGTGGCTGTACGTGTTCGGCGCCCTGTTCATCGGCGTCGTGCTGCTGTTTCCGCGCGGTTTGGTGGGCATCCCCGGCCAGGTGCGCGCGCTGCTGCGGCGGGGCGCCCGGGCCGGAACGCCGGCGACCCCTGCGAGCGCCGGCACTCCCGCCCCAGCCGCCTCCGCCGCGGCGGCCGCGGCTTCCACCCGGGAGAGCGGCGCATGATCGACGACATCCTGTACGTGGAGTCGGTGGTGGTCGACTTCGACGGCTTCAAGGCGCTGGATCACGTCAACCTGATCGTGCGCACCGGGGAGTTGCGGTTCCTGATCGGTCCCAACGGGGCCGGCAAGACCACCCTGCTGGACGTGATCTGCGGCAAGGTCAAGCCGGTGTCGGGACGGGTGCAGTTCGCCAACCAGGTCGATCTGCTGGCGCACGACCAGGACGCGATCGCGCGCCTGGGCATCAGCCGCAAGTTCCAGACGCCGTCGGTGTTCGACAGCCTCACCGTGGCCGAGAACATGGAGCTGGCCGTGGAGGTGCCGCGCGGCTTCCTGGCGGCCACGTTCCACCGCCGGCAGGACTCCTCGTCCGCGCCGCAGCGGATCGACCGGGTGTTGGAGATGGTGGGGTTGACCGATCTCCGCCACGCGACGGCCGGGACGCTCGCCCACGGCGAGAAGCAGTGGCTGGAGTTGGGGATGACCATCGTGCAGGAGCCGGAGCTGCTGCTGGTGGACGAGCCGGTGGCGGGCATGACCCCGGCCGAGCGGGAGCGTACCGGCACCATCCTGAAAGCGATCGCGGCGGACCGCTCGGTGGTGGTGGTCGAGCACGACATGCAGTTCGTGAGCCGGTTTTCGAGTCTGGTGACGGTGCTGCACGCGGGGCGGGTGATCTGCCAGGGCGACTTCGACACGGTCAGGAACGACCCCACGGTGATCGACGTGTACCTGGGGCGCGGGGCGGACGGCGGCCATGCTACTTGAGACGCGCGGCCTGCAGGCCGGATACGGCAGCTCCACGGTGCTGCACGGCGTGGATCTGGCGGTGGCGCCGGGAGAGGTGGTGGCGGTGATGGGCCGCAACGGGGTCGGCAAGTCGACGCTGATGAAGACCCTGATCGGGGTGCTCGCCGTGCGTGCCGGAGACATCACCTTCACCGGCGCCGACGTCACCGGCTGGACCTCCTACCGGCGGGCCCGCGCCGGCATCGGCTACGTGCCGCAGGGACGCGAGATCTTCCCGTTTCTGACCGTAGCCGAGAATCTGTTGCTCGGTCTGGAGGCGCGCGGCCGGTCGCGTGACGAGATGCCCGCGTGGCTGTACGAGCTGTTCCCGGAGTTGAAGCACATCCTGGACCGGCGCGGCGGCGACCTGAGCGGCGGCCAGCAGCAGCAGCTCGCGATCGCGCGGGTGCTCATTACCGGGCCGCGGCTGCTCCTGCTCGACGAGCCGACCGAGGGCATCCAGCCGTCCATCGTGCAGGAAGTCGAACGGGCGATCCGCGAGCTCCGCGGCGTCGGGGAGCTGTCCATTCTGCTGGTCGAGCAGTCGCTCGACTTCGCCCTGCGTCTCGCCGATCGGGTCTACGTGATGGACCATGGGGTGTTCGTGCACGAGGGCAACGCGGACGTGGCCAGCCGCGCGGTCGTCGAGGGGCACCTGACGCTGTAACAGGCATCTGACGCTGTAACACAGGAGGACTGAGTGAGTGTTTACTCCACATGAGCGGGACAAACTGTTGCTGGCGGTCGCGGGCATGGTCGCGCGCGACCGGCTGCAGCGCGGGATCAAGCTCAACTATCCCGAGGCCACGGCGATCATCGCCACCCAGATCATGGAGTGGGCGCGCGAGGGGCGGCCGCTGACCGACGTGGTCGAATCGGCCAGTTCGCTTCTTTCGGAGGAACAGGTGATGGGCGGCGTGGCGGCGATGATTCCGAGCGTGCAGATCGAGGCGACCTTTCCCGACGGGACCAAGCTGGTGACCGTCCACCACCCGATCCAATGAAGGGCGACCGTCAGGCAGCCGGCAACGGCTGGGCCCCCGGCCAGATCTGGACCGCGCGCTCATCCTGGCGCAGCCTGCCGCACCGGCAGACGCTCCAGTTGCAGGTGGCCAACACCGGCGACCGTCCGATCCAGGTGGGCAGTCACTTTCACTTCTTCGAAGTGAACCGGGCGTTGGAGTTCGACCGCGCCCGCGCCTACGGCATGAAGCTGGCGATTCCCGCCGGCACCGCGGTGCGGTTCGAGCCGGGGCAGCGCCATCTGGTGACCCTGATGGCGTTCGGCGGGGAACGGGTGTGCTACGGCCTCAACGGCCTGGTGGGCGGCGCCCTGGACGATGAAACGGTACGCACGGCCGCGATGGCCGCGGTGCGTGAGGGAGGATTCCGCGGTGCCTGACAGCAACGGCAGAGGCGGCAACGACGGCAGCGCCGAGGGCAAGGGGCACGGCAGGGCCGCCCGCAACGGCGACCGCAACGGTGCGCGCACCGGATTTACCACCAGCGGCGCCGGCCACGTCGGGATGTTCGGCCCCACCACTGGGGATCGCATGCGGCTGGCCGACACCGAGTTGGTGCTGGAGGTCGAACGCGACCTCACGCTTTCCGGCGACGAGGTCAAGTTCGGCGGCGGCAAGGTGATCCGCGACGGCATGGGCCAGGACGCGCGCGCCACCCGCGCCGCCGGCGCTCCCGATCTGGTAATCACCAACGCGCTGATCGTGGACGTCACCGGCATCTACAAGGCGGACGTCGGCGTGCGCGACGGCGTGATCTGCGGCATCGGCAAGGCCGGCAACCCGGGCGTGCAGGACGGCGTGGACCCGGCGCTGGTGATCGGGCCCGGCACCGAGGCGCTGGCGGGCGAAGGGCTGATCTGCACCGCCGGCGCGATCGACAGCCACGTCCACTTCATCTGCCCGCAACTGGTGACCACCGCGCTCACCAGCGGCGTCACCACGCTGCTCGGCGGCGGCACCGGCCCGGCCACCGGCACGCTGGCCACCACCTGCACCCCCGGCGCGTGGAACCTGGCGCGCATGCTCGAAGCGGCCGAGGAGTATCCGGTCAACCTGGGGTTCTTCGGCAAGGGCAACAGCGCGCTGCCGGAGCCGCTGCGGGAGCAGGTGGTGGCCGGCGCCTGCGGCCTGAAGCTGCACGAGGACTGGGGCACCACGCCGGCCGCGATCGACTGCTGCCTGGGGGTGGCGGACGAGCTGGACGTGCAGGTGGCGATCCACACCGACACGCTCAACGAGGCGGGGTTCGTGGAGGACACGATCCGCGCCATCCGCGGCCGCACCATCCACACCTTCCATTCGGAAGGCGCCGGCGGCGGCCACGCGCCCGACATCCTGCGGGTATGCGGCGAGGCCAACGTGCTGCCCAGCTCGACCAACCCCACCCGCCCGTTCACGGTCAACACGGTGGCCGAGCATCGCGACATGCTGATGGTCTGCCATCACCTCGATCCGTCGATTCGCGAGGACGTGGCGTTCGCCGACAGCCGCATCCGGCCGCAGACGATCGCCGCGGAGGACATCCTGCACGACCTGGGCGCGATCAGCATCATGGCCAGCGACAGCCAGGCGATGGGACGAGTCGGCGAGGTCGTCCTGCGCACCTGGCAGACGGCGCACAAGATGAAGGTGCAGCGCGGGGCGCTGGCGGGCGACCCGGCCACCCACGACAACGGCCGTATCAAGCGCTACGTGGCCAAGTACACCATCTGTCCCGCGGTCGCCCACGGCATAAGCTCGCTGATCGGCTCGGTGGAGGTAGGAAAGCTCGCCGACCTCACGTTGTGGCAGCCGGCGTTCTTCGGAGTCCACCCCGAGATCGTGCTGAAGGGCGGGTTCATCGCGTTGGCGGCGATGGGCGACGCCAACGCCTCCATCCCGACGCCGCAACCGGTGTGGGGACAGCCGATGTTCGGCGCCCACGGCGCCGCGCGGGCGTCCACCAGCGTGAATTTCCTGAGCGCGGCGGGGCTCGAGTCGCTGGCCGCCGGCGCCGGCCCGCGCGGGCTGCGGCGGCGGCTGGAGGCGGTGCGCCACACGCGCGGCCTGTCCAAGCGCGACCTGCCGCGCAACGACGCGCTGCCGGTAATGGAAGTTGATCCCGATTCCTACAACGTGCGCGCCGACGGCGAGTTGCTGGTGTGCGAGCCGCTCGCCGCCGCCCCGCTGGCGCAGCGCTACTTCATGTTCTGATGTGATGGTGAAGGCGACGGAAGCGGGTGACCGGGCGCGCGCGCGGCTGCTGGTTCTGGCCGACAGCGCGCTGCCGACCGGTGCGTTCGCGCACTCCTGGGGGCTGGAGTGGGCGGTGCGCGCCGGTTGGGTGACCGATGCGGCGACGCTGGAGCGCTGGACGCGGGAGGTGGTGCGCTTCGGCGTGGCGCCGCTCGACGGCCAGGCAGTGGTGCGCGCCGCCCGCCTGAGCCGCCGGTATTTGGCGGCGGGAGACGGGGCCGAAACGCTACACCTGAGCGGAACCCCTCCGGCGGCCGGAGCGGTTGAGACGGACCGGGCGTGTCGGATCGAGGCGCAAGCGGCGGCGCAAGCCGGGACCGGGGCGCCGCGCCTGAACGGAACGCTTCCGGCCACGGCCGCGGCGACCGCCGCCGCGCGGGAGGTTGCCCGCCTGAGCGACACGGTCGCCAGCTTCCTGCCGTCGCGCGAGGCGCGGGCCGCCGGTGCCCAGTTGGGGCGGTCGCTGCTGACCGCGGCGCTGCAGGCCTTCCCGGAGCTGGCCGGGAATCCGTGCTACGCTGCGGTACGGGCGGCCGGGCGCGGGCGGCCGGAACGGTTGCAGCTTCCGGTGGCCTGGGGCTTGGCCGGCGGCCTCCTCGGCCTCGGCCCCGTAGAGCTGCTGCAGGCGTATCTGCTGGCCGTGGTGCGCCAGTGGTCGCAGGTGGCGGTGCGGCTGGTGCCGCTCGGCCAAGCCGCGGCCCTCGGCGTGCTGGGGGCTCTGCTGGACGAGGTCACCGCGCTGGCGGCGAGCGTGGCGCAGCGGCCGCGGCCGCCGGCGAGCGCGGCCCCCGGTTGGGACCTGTCGATGCTGGGGCACGGCGAGCTCCCGGCACGCTACTTCCGCAGTTGAGGAGACCAATGGAGAAGAAATGGAGTTGAACGGGAACGGGAACCGGTGTGAGAACGGCCAGGGGCGGCCGGTTCGGTTCGGAATCGGGGGGCCGGTGGGCTCGGGCAAGAGCCACCTGCTGCTGCGCCTGTGCCAGCGCCTGGGTGCCGACCACTCGATCGTCGCGATCACCAACGACATCTACTCGCGCGAGGATGCGGAGTTCCTGATTCGCGCCGGCGCCCTTGGCCGCGGCCGGATCGTGGGCGTGGAGACCGGCGGCTGCCCGCACGCCGCGGTGCGCGACGACATCTCGGTCAACCTGGACGCCCTGACCGGCTTGCAGGAGCGGTTCGCCGACGCCCGGCTGGCGTTCATCGAGAGCGGCGGCGACAACCTGGCGGCCAGCTTCAGCCCCGACCTGGTCGACTTCCAGATCTACGTGATCGACGTCGCGCAGGGCGGCGACATCCCGCGCAAGGGCGGGCTGGGCATCACCCGCAGCGACCTGCTGGTGGTGAACAAGATCGACCTCGCCCCGTACGTCGAGGTCGACCTGGACCGCATGGCCGCCGACGTGCGTGCCGCGCGCGGTGCGCTGCCGTTCGTGATGACCAACATGAAGGACGGTACCGGCGTCGACCGGGTGGTGTCCTGGGTCCGCGCGGCCTGCGCGGCCCCGGCGCCGCGCCCCGAACCGCCGCCCTGGGGCGGCAACGACGCGCACGGTCACGACCACGGCCATGGCCAGCATCACCACCACGAACACCCCCATCACCACGCGCACTGAGCCCGGGGCCGCCGGCCGGCGCGCGCTACCGGCCGCCCCACTCCGCGCCGGCCGCGCCCGGCTGCGGCTGACCGTGACCGGGCGCCGCTGGCGCACCCGCTACGGCGCGCCGCTGTTCCTGCAGGTGCTGCCGGCCGCCGACGGCTCGCTGCTGGCGGCGCCGGTCGACCAGGGCGGCGGCCTGCGCACCGGCGAGCGCCACCTGCAACGGGTCACCCTGGACGGCGCGGCCACCGTGACCTGGGCGCCGCCGGCCAGCACCCTGGCGCTCCCCCCGCCCACCGCCGCCGCCGCGCCCACCCCCGCCTGCCAGCAGCTCGCGGCGCACGTGACCGGCGGCAGCTACCTGCGCGCGCTGGGGCAGCCGCTGATCCCGTTCGCGGGCGCCGCCGTGGTCCAGTCCACCGTCGTCAGCCTGACCCGCGGCGGCGAGTGTCTGCTTATCGAATGCGGCTGCCCCGGCCGCTCCCGCATGGGCGAAAGCTGGCAGTTCGCCCGCCTCGGCTACCGCCTCACCCTGCTCCGCGACCGCACCGTGCTCTACCGCGAACGCTGGGACCTGCGCCCGCCGGCGGTCCCGCACGGCCCCGGCGGCTTCGGCGGCAGTCGCGGCTGGGCCACCTGCATCGCCGCCGGCCCCCGCGCCGTGGCCGAGCTGCACGCACTCCGCCGCCGCCTGACCGGCTCCGGCGCCCACCTCACCTACGGCACCCTCGCCCCCGCCACCACCATCCTGCGCCTGCTCGACCCCCACGGCCACATCATCACCGCCCTCGCCACCCTCGCCCATAACACTCGCGATTCGCCACCCCAGGCGGCCCTGAACTGATAGCGGGGTCTCATGGCTGACGAGCGGGCGCCAGGCAACCGGACACCGAGGAGCCGCAGCAGGCGATCAGTCAGCCGCACGACACGTACTTCCAACGCGTGCCCGTGTGGCTAGTTGCGCTCAGGTTGGTGGAGAGGTGCTGAACCTCGCTGCAGCGTTGGTGATTGGTTCGCGGACAGTTCGCGCCGGATGTTCCGGATTACTCGTGGGGTGGCGTCGTGGCGAGGTCCGTCAGGAAGGTGACGCCGGATCGACGCGGGCGAGAAACTCGGCGGCGGTGTCGCAGCGCACCAGCCAGTCACCGACCTCGGCCAGCCGTTCCGGATCGGCGATCGGCGCCAGCGCGCCGGCCAGACGGGCAGCCGTGGCGGCACCGAAGCGCGCCGCCGCCTGCCGGCACAGCAGCGCCCGCTGCTGCTCCAGTCCCTGCTCCAGTCCCTGCTCGCGACCCTCCCGGAGCCACTGCTTGGGCCACTCGGCTACCCGCTCCACCAGTGTCATTCTGACCTCCTCCAACGTCCGCATCGGCGGCAGCGGTGTACCCGCCGGCGCCAGCCGCTCCACGATCAGCCGCACCCAATCGACGAACGCGCGCTGCAACTCCCGCTCCCGCCGGTCCCGCAACCAGGGCTGCAGTGCCTCCCACACCCGCAGCACGTCCTCCGGCAACCGGCTCTGCTCCAGTCCCGCCACCGCGCGCAGCAGGTTGTGCGGCGGCAAATCGTCCCCCGCTACGCGCTGCACGTCAAGCAGGTAGTAGCGCGGAGCCGGTTGCGGCGGCGCCAGCCACGCCCCGAGCGGCCCAATCAGCCCGCCGAGCTCCCGCGCCGATTTCCACCGCCCGGTGCCGTTGTAGAGCACCACCGGCAGCACCGCCGGCAGTCGTCCGGCGGCCACCTCGGGCGCCTTGTTACGCACCAGCTCCTGGTACAGCAGACCGGCGTAGGTTTGGATGCGCAGCGCCATCCAGTGATCGTCTTCGGACTGGAACTCCAGCAGCACCAGCACATACGCCCAGCGCCGCCGCCGCCGCAGGCGCAGGCGCCAGACGTTGTCGCCGTGGCGCTTGCGCAGCTCGTCACTGACGTACTCGGTGGAGAGCTTGCTCAGGGTGGAGAAGTCTGCCGCGGCCAGCAGATCACCGGGGAGGCAGGCGCGCAGCAGGTGCTCGACCATGAGCGGGAATGCGAACAGGCGCTTGTAGTTTTCGTCGTGGAGCATGGTTGGTACCCGCACTACGGATAACTGCGCGCGGACGGCGGTGCTTCACGGATGAGTCGGAGCGCTTGGCCGATTGAGGAGAGGCAGTCCGAGGATCGTTCTCGGGTGCGTTCTTTCTGTGTGGTAGCGCACGGTACCGACACTACCGGAGCTGGTCGGATACGACAGCTCCGAGAGAGAGGCTCGGCTGGGCGAAAAGCGGCGCTGAGAGCGGCGGTTTTCGGGCGCTATCAGTGAGCGCAGCGGTGGGACTACGAGCCGGAGTTCGCGGAACTCGTAGTGGACGCGGCGCCGGAGTGGCGGTGGGTACCGAGCTTCGAGCACCTGCTGATCGACCAGACGGAGCTGGGCGCGGAATCGGTGACGGGCGCGGTAGCGGCGCGGGTGTTGCAGATCGCGCTGATGGCGGCGTTTCGGGAAGCGCCGGAGGAGTTGCTGGAATGGGTGACGCGGTTGATTGGGGAGTTGTACCGCGCCAAGGAGCTCGAGGAAGTGGCGAAGTACGTGGAGTACGTGCTGGCGACGCAGCCGGAAGCACAGCGCAAGCTGTTCTCGGAGGCGTTGCGGAGGAACGTGCCGGGCCGCGGAGGAGAGGTGATGAACTACGTGGAGGAAATGATCGAGCGAGGGCGCCGGGAAGGCCGCCGGGAAGGCCGCCGGGAGGGGCAGGTGCGAACCATCAAGGGGTTGCTCGCGGCGCGCACCCGAATACGATCTCATGCAAGTTCGCAGCTCGTTTTCCCGCCAAGATCAGGCTCCTCGCTCCTACGCGGTGTAGGTCTTTACGCGGTTCAGTGCCGTCGAGAACTCGGCCTCGTTGAAGATCAGGCGGAACGTTCCTTTTGCCGGACCGTCGCGTATGTGCATCTTGCCGGCGTTGAACGTGAACTCGAGCGTCTCCAGCACCTTGCGCTTGCATTCGGTATCCGGATTGTTGTGTAGATGCTCGCCCTTGGTTTCGAATACCAGGAGATGCGGTTTGCCGGCGGTCTCTCCCGCCATCGCGATGAAGTCGGGGTAGATCCGCTCCCGACGCCAACCACGCAGGTGGTACTCGCCTTGCTGCCGCACGGCCACACGGTGCCACCAGCGCAGCGCTCTCTGTTCGTCGAGATAGTACGCGAAACGTTTTCCCAGTTCGGAATCGAACTGGCGCTCGAATACCGGGTCGAGCAGGTTGAGCTGCATTGGCCGTCCGAGCCGCTGCAGAGACCCGTCTGATTCCGACACGGGTATCTGGTAGCTTTCGCGTATTCGGTAGCGAGGCACGTCGGCGTCCAGGTCGAAACGGATGTCGCATCTTCGCAGCTTTTCATGGAACACCTGTTCCGCCATTCGTTTGACCTCGTTGATGACTGCTTCACGTAGGGCGTAAGCGAGATAGGAGCGTCGGTCGTAAATGTCAGCTTCTTCGTCCCCATTGTCCCGCAGCCGCTTGATCAGCGTCGCCGCAAAGCCCGCGGCCTGCCACGGGTTGGGCACCACGTCGGACAACCGCCGTGCGAAGTAGGACAATTCGACGGTCTTGTCGATGTCAAGATACGTGGACGCCTCGTACGTGAACGGACGAACATCGCCTACGTCGACCGACGCCGCCTCCCGCTTGGCGACGGTTGGCAGCGATTGCTTCGGATCCGGTGGTTCGATCGCCCCCCAATCAATGGCCGGCAGGATATCCCGTTGATAGTCCAGCTCGCGCCAACCGGCGCCGTCTTGGTGGAGCACTCTCGGCAGGAAGATGTCGGCACCGCGAAACAGCTCACGCCGTTGCACCTCTATCAAGTCCAGGCTTCCGCCAGTACCCCATACTTCGTTGCCGAGCCCGGTCAGTCCCTCCTGCTCCAATCCGTTCTTCACGTGCTGTACGGCAGCCGCCACCTCCGTGTTCCAGCAGTAGACGTAGCATCGATCCAGAGCCTCGCGCCCCGTGCGGCGCGCATACGGCTGCCGCATGACTCGACCAACCAGTTGCGTGATGGCGCGCTGAGCGCTGGTGTTGTCCAGCATCACCAATACGTACGCGAAGGAGCAATCCCACCCCTCCATCAGGGCCGCCTTGGTGATGATCCAGGTGACCGGCGAAAACTCGGAGAGCAGATCCTCGCGTCCCAGCTCGTCGCGCTCGGCAGACTTGACCCGCACCGCCTCGGAAGGAACACCAAGGCTTCGCTGCAGGTACTCGCGGACGTCTTCGGCGTGAACCCGTTCGCCGTCGCGCTGCTCCTTGCCGGTGCGCTCCACACGCACGACCGCGATCGGGCGAATATAGCGGCCGCCGCTCATGTGCAGGGATCGGGACTCATCCTCCAGCCGCTTGAGTTCCTCGGCCGCCTCCCCCAACGTGCGTTGCCACTCGGCGTTGGTGAACGACTCCACGCGCACGGGAAGCTTGATCATCTCCTCGTTCTTCAAGTCGACGCCGGAGATGTCGACCAGCAGGTTGCTGATGGTACGGTTCGGCGTAGCCGACAACTCCAGTACCAAGCTCGGGTCGAGGCGATTGATCGAACGCACGAACTCGCGTGCGGCCTCGGCTTTCCCGTACGCCTTGTGAGCTTCGTCGAGCACGACTACCGGACGCAGCATCTTGAACACGTTGAACAGGCTGTGCTTGATCGGGCCGTCCGCGGAGGTGCATTCCAGGTCGGGAAACTTCTGCAACAGACGTCCGTCACCGAGCAGGTCATCGGTGTCGGGGAACAGCGTCGGGTAGCGCCCTGAATCGCGGAACATGCGCAGGAACTCCCTGCCCTTCTGCCGGTTGGCGGCGGGCAGCATCAACAGCATGACGCACAGATAGTTGGCGACGTCCCCGGCCGTGAACGGATCGTCCTTCTCCAGCATCTTGACGCGGCCGCCGCTGGCGCGTTCGAGCAGGTTCCGGTACGGATGCTCGCGGTTCCGGAGGGCGATTCTGGTCTGCTGATAGATGGCGCGGGTCGGCGTGATCCAGAGCGTAAGGCCGGTCGGCCGGTTGAGCCGTTCCAGAGCCGCCGCGGCCATCAGGGTCTTTCCACCCCCGGTGGGGACCTTGAAGCAGACGTGCGGGATCGGAAACCCCGCGTCCGCCGTGCGGTCGGCGTAGTGGCCTGCTCCTTCAGCGACACCGCCCGACGCGGCCAGCTTCCGCCAGGCCGCACCGGGATAGTTGCGGATGTCGTCGGGTACGTCCACCCCCGCCTTGTGCAACGCTTCGACAGAAACTGCGCACTCCTGCCGGGCCGTCGCAAGCGCTCTCAGCCAGCGGCTGAAGGCTTCCAACGCGCGGGCCTGGTACTCCTTCAGCTCCATCGCAAATCCGTCATCCCGCGCGGCACGACAACTCGTAGGGAAGCTGACAGAAGGTGATGCCCCATTCGGTAAGTTCCCGCTGACCCATGTACTTGGCGGCAGCAAAGACGATTGCTTTCCGGTTCTGCTCGCGCGCCGCGGCGCTGATCCGTTTGGCGCGCTCCTCATTGAGTACCACGGCATCGCTGCGCAGGTAATTCAGATCCGGTCCGTAGAGCAGGTGGTAGTTGAGTTTCTCGGAGGAGTGAAACAAGCCGTCATCGTTCTCGCGTTGGACGCCGCCAGGTCCTGCCGAGATGCCGGACGCAGTGTAGAGCAGGTACGCGGCCAGCGCACCGTAAGGGGGCAGCGCCTCGCCGGAGAGCATCCCCTCCAGCTCGATGGGGTCGCCCAGGGTCGAATAAGTGAAGGACCCGCCCAAACCATTACGAACAACTTCGTCGCGGGCGCCGGGAACCCCTTCGATGACGCGCCTTAGGCGCTCAGCCGTGATGGTCTCTGCGTAGCCTTCACACTCCACCAGAATGAATCTACGGTTGCCACCATCCTCTCTGTTAAGCGCGAGAACCGCTTGGCCGGTAGTTCCTGAACCGGCAAACGAATCAAGTACAAGAGCATCCTTGCAACGTATTATTTCTAAGAAAAACTTGATTAGGTTGGTTGGCTTAGGTTGGGAGAAAACACCGCCCTCTCCGAATATCTCACGGAGTTCCCGGGTTCCATCTGCGTTGAATCCTACGACTTCAGGGGACAAAACAACGTTGGGAGGTTGTCCCTCCTGTACTTCGCTCAAGTACCGTTTCACTTTGGGTTCGCCACCACGGAAATCAATTCTGCCTTCGAGTTCCATTTGCCCTAACCTGTCTGGAGAATACGCAGGATACCTCCCCCGGGGAGCACACCACTTGACGCCGTTTGTGAACGTGTGGCAATACGGGTGATAGTAGTTTCGTGCATGGAGCGGATCAAGCTTGTACCTTCCTCGTCCGTCACCGTCGTCAAATGGATAGCGACCAGATTTTTCAATAACGTGCCTAATATATCGGTTCTTATCTCCCGAAAACCACGTCTTTTCTCGAGCATAAACCAGAACATGGTCGCCGTTCAAATTAAAGTCCTTGCTTGAGTTGCGAACTGTGTGCATCGCTCTACGTGTAAGTACTGCAAAAAAGTTTCTTTCGCCAAAGACCTCGTCCATCATCATTCGCAAGTGGTGTTGTTCGTTGTCATCGATGGAAACGAAAACAATCCCTTCTTCCGCAAGCAATTCACGCAACAGATGAAGGCGGGGCCACATCATGCAGAGCCACTTGTCGTGACGCTCAAGATCTTCGAGGTCCACCGGCCCGTTTGCCGTCAGCCACTCCTTCATGAGCGGGCTGTTCGCGTTGTCGTTGTAGATCCAACCCTCATTGCCGGTATTGTAGGGTGGATCGATGTAGATGCACTTTACGCGTCCCGCGTAGCGGGGCAACAGGGCTTTCAGTGCGTGCAGGTTGTCGCCGTGGATAATGAGGTTGTCGTCGGTACCGGATGGGTTGCAGGAGCGCTGTTCATCGGGTAGCAGCGGCCTAAAAGGAACGGTCAGGTGATGAGCGTAGATGTGCTGCTTGCCTTTGAACTCCAGCGTCGGCATAGTACCCCTCCTTTCAGTAACGTGCGCGAGAACGGGCAGCGGGTCAAGGCCGCGTAGCCCGCGTTCAGGCCCAGCCGCGGAGGCGATAGACCAGGAGGCCGAGGTATTCGCGGAGCACGCGCGAACTGAGGTGGAGCGCCTCCGCGTGGGGGAGAAACCTGAGCACGTCGGGGAGCGCCGCCATCCGGGCGTAGTCGGCCGGCGCCGGGACCACATCGAGACCGACCCGGTCGAAGGCGGCCGCGGCGCGCGGCATGTGCCAGGCCGAGGTGACCAGCAGCACCTGCTCGAGGCCGCGCGCGCCGGCGATGGCGGCGGTGTGGGTGGCGTTCTCGCGCGTGGTGCGGCTGCTCGCCTCGACCACCACGGCAGACTCCGGCACGCCGAGCGCGTCGAGCAGGATGCGCGTGGCGACCGCCTCCGACTCCCGCTCCGGGCCGCCCCACACGTTGCCCGCCGAGACCACGATCAGCGGCGCCTTGCCGGCGTGGTACAGCCGCGCGGCGTGCCAGATCCGGTCCGCGCCGCCGTTCAAGTCGGGGTAGACCCACCGGCCCGCGGCCGGATCGACGGTCCCGCCCAGCAGGACAATCGCGTCCGACGTCGGCAACGCCTCCACGCGCCGCGGCGGGTACCCGGCGG
Source organism: Spirochaetia bacterium (assembly GCA_965198005.1). GTDB lineage: Bacteria > Spirochaetota > Spirochaetia > SZUA-6 > Bin103 > Bin103. Next base: position 1,874,993 of record CBDAOI010000004.1, on the reverse strand, counting down.
TCAGGTAGTCGACCACCGCGTTGGCGGTCAACGGCATCGACCAGCACCAGAGCCAGGCTACGCCGAACACCAGCAACAGGGCCGCCCGACCGCGCCGCCCGACCGCCAGCATCAGCAATGCGAGCAGTCCCACCCCCGCCGCCACTCCCAGCGGCTGCGCCAACTGCCCGAGCACCTTATCCAGCAGCAACGGCACGTGTAGTTCCGGTCGCGACGGATGCCCCGTCAACGAGCCGCATCCTTCCATCCATTCTCTGCAACGACTCTATCCAAATCGCCCGCCAGCCGCCGGAATGCATCCAGCCCGTACAGCGGAGCAAAGTCGCTGATCCGCTCGGCCACAGAGTATCCGTTCATTCGAGGGCTGAAACTCTTCAGACGTCGGCCCTGAAGGCCGCTTGCCTGACGCAACAGAGTGTATAGCAGTTGTTTCGGATTCGGCAACTGTTCGAGTTGCTGAATACCAGGCAGGTTCAGTGGCTCCGTGCCATTCGGATTCCCCGCGGCCTGCCTCAACGCAGCTTCATCAATGAGCAACCAGACGTAGCGCGTCTTTGGTTCGAGGAGCGGTCGTCAGTCAATTCCCGAGAGGACTTCGAGTAGCGGCGAACGCCGCTTCGGCAACGGTTTCGTGCGAAGCGACCGACGAGAGGCATTGGCACGGTGGCAGGAGCGGTGGCGATTCCCTAAGGGCCCGGCGCCGCTGGGCTGAATCGTCGCGGACTCCAGGGTGCCGCGGGTGGAGGTCACCGTGCCGGCGTGATATCGCTGGGGGCTCCCGCCATCAGGGATGTCGAGGACGCGCAGGGTCTCGTACCAACCTCGGGTGGGGTGCACGGCCCCGCACGCAGGCGCGTGGCCCCCAGGCGGGCTCTCTTAAACCGACCCGGCGGCTCCGGCACCGAGACCACCACCGCCACCCCGCAGCCGCGGGTCGAGGAGGTCCCTGATGGCGTCGCCGAATATGTTTAGACAGTAAACGACGATAGTCAGGAAAACACCAGGCCAGAGAGCTAGCCATGGCGCCATCTCCATGTAGGTGCGTCCTTCCCGGCTGAGCATACCTCCCCAGCTAGGAATCTGGGCTGGCAGGCCGAATCCGAGGAAACTCAGAGAAGCCTCACTCATAATCACCCCCCCGATGTTGATGCTGAATATGATGATTAGGACAGGCACAATATTGCGCAAAACATGCCGCATGAATGCGCTCCATTTTGAGGAACCAATCGCGTCCGCCGCCTGAAAATAGTCATTCTCTTTTACACCCATAACGGCGCTTCTGACTATTCTTGAGCCGCCGATGCCCCCTGATATCCCCAGGACCAGTATTATCTGTGGTATACCACGCCCCACTATGGACATTACCGTTAACAATATGAGCAGCCCCGGTAAGGCTATCCAGGCATCAACAAATCTCTGCACAGCCAAGTCCAATTTACCCCCAAGGAATCCTGAAGTGCCACCGATCAGGACAGCGACGACAACATTAACAACGGTCGCTGCCAGACCGACACCTAACGAAAGACGCGCCCCGACGATAAGGCGGCTCAATAAATCTCGCCCCAAGTGGTCAGTGCCCAGAAGATACCGGGCCGAAGAGGCTTCAAGTACGTCTGCCGGGTGCACTTCCCTATATCCATAAGGCGCCAGAACATCGGCAAATATAGCCACCAGAATGAATATCAATATGATAATCCCGCTGACTATACCCAGCGGCTTCTCTCTGACCAGCCTGATGAAGAAATCAGCCAGCCTCGTACGTCTCTTTGGCTGGACTACTGGTAATGGTATCCCTGTGGCGTCACTCACATCCCCGGTTTCCACTTTTAGCTGTATCGGACCCTGGGGTCTAAGTACGGGTAAATCAGGTCGATCATTAAATTCACCCCTACAACCATTGTGGCGAAAACCAGGTTTATTCCGGAGACCATCGGGTAGTCCCTGTTACTGAGTGCATCCACCGTGAGACGACCTAATCCCGGCAGGTTGAAGATATTCTCCATGATAACGGAGCCACCTATCAGGATAGGCAACTGCATACCTATCCCGGTAACTACCGGTATGAATGCATTCTTGACGGCGTGTCTCAGGACAACTACCCTCTCATTGAGACCCTTAGACCAGGCCGTCCTGATATAGTCCTGCCTGAGCACCTCCAGCATCATCGTGCGCGTCATCCGCATCGTGCCGGCCGCCATGGCCGTCCCCAGAATCACGCTGGGAATGAGGAACATCCCAAGATTCCCTAACGGGTCTTCTGAGAAAAGAATCAGCTTCATCGGCGGCGACCAGCCCCACCAGATTGCCGGGAACATCATGACCATGATTCCGAGCCAGAAGTTAGGCGTTGCCATGCCGATGATGGCGACGGAGCGCCCCACGTAGTCGGCGGCAGTATCCTGGCGAATCGCCGAGTAGATGCCGACTGGCAGCGCTATCACTATCCCGATTACGATTGCCATGACGCCAAGCTCAATGGTTACCGGCAATCCACCTAATATCTCCTCCGTTATCGTCAAATGGCCGACAAACAGTGATTCGCCAAGGGTGCCCTGGAGGAGACCGTTAAATTGGGACTCACCGGTAATCCGGTCAGGGCTAGGCAACACTCCTATCCAGCGTCCATACTGCACGTAGGTAGGCACGTCTAATCCCAGCATACGCTCAACAGCTTCACGGTCAATCGTGCCGGGTTGAGAGTATTCCATCCTGCCCTCTATTACGTCAATTATATCGCCGGGGATGAATCGGACCAAGAGAAAGACTATGATGGTCAATATCCACAGGGTGGGGATTTGAGCAATAGCCGCCTGATGATATAGGCTCTCATGTCACACCCATCATTGCAATTTCCCCCGCCAATCCCTTTGTCATTGTGGTGTATACCCCAACCCCGTATCAGATACGGGTTGGCTCCTCTCACTCCGGCGAAAGCGGGAATCCAGCGAAATTTCGAATGGTTGCGTTTTCTGGGAAGGCACGTCTCGCAATGACATCGTGTGTGGGAGCTGGGAAGCGTGAGCTTCCCAGCTCCTTATTTCCTAGGTTCAGCCACTAATGACCCATTGCTTGCTTCATCTCACCATCAATCCAGAGGAATTTCCAGACATGACGATTCGCGCTTCCTCCTACGATGCCTTCGCCGTTATAACCCATCACCCACGGCTGGGCCACGTTAAACGATTGAGCCGTGGGTCCCCAGATGAACCAGGCCTGCTCTATGGAGCGCATGTCCATCTTTTTGATCAGGTCCCTCTGCTCCTCCAAAGTCGTAGCCGCCAAGGCGGCTTCATACCAGGCGTCATATTGAGCGTCGACGACTGTGGTCCACGACGTGCCTTTCGAGTAAAAGAGATTCATTGCTGAACCCATTGGATCAAGGTCGAAGCCCGTGGAGGCGTGCTGCACTTCAAAATCCTTATTATTCCTTCTAGCTACCCATTCTGCCAACTCAAGTGCCTCAATATCGACGTCAATGCCAATCTCTAGCCAGTATGCAGCCATGAATTCTCTCAAGCCCAAAGGAGCCACGGGGAGGTGCATGTACGCGGTCTTGAATCTAATGCCGTCGGCGCCGCGGGGATACCCGGCCTCATCAAGTAACGCTTCGGCCCCTTCCGGGTCATAGGCATAGTATCCCTTGAGCTCGTCGGACCACTCTTCATATGGGGTCATATACCCTTTGGCAGCCCTGCCTACTAGTCCCATGGGTATCCAATCTGAATACCCCTTAAAGTAGGATGCGTCCATTGTCTCGAGGTCCAGGGCCATCTGCATTGCCCGGCGCACCCGGATGTCGTTAAAGGGAGGCTTGGACACGTTCATATGAGCAGCGGAATCCGATCGTTGCGACCACGGGTACAGCTGGAGTTCGGGGTTGGTCCGCATGAGACTCAATGCTTGGTCCACCACCCCTATTTGAGTGGCGCCCCCATGTCCTATGTAATCGAGCTTACCCGAGCGCATTCCCGCCAGACGTGTTGACACTTCCGGGATAAGAAGTTCCTGTATCTTGTCAAGATAGGGCAAGCGGTTCTCCGGGTATTTTGGGTCGAAGCCCCAGTAGTTAGGGTTCCTGGTGTATTCACGAGAACTGTTTTTGACCCAGTCAGTCAGCTCATAAGGCCCGGTGCCAACCAGGTTCCTCCAATCGGAAATGTCGTCGTGTTCCTCGATTACCTCGGGGGGCAGTATAATCTGAAGGTGGCCGTCCAAGATAAGCATTTGGGCACGGAGACTTGGCTCCTTCAGCTTGAAAACAACCGTCCATGTGTCGGTGGCCTCTATCGATTCCCAAGCCACAGCTCCGAATTCCCCTAAGGTGGGCCAAGGTCCGGCGTCGGCAAACTTGCCCATACCCAACATTCGGTGAAAGTTATATTCTACATCCTCGGCAGTTAACTCCCGCCCATTCATCGGTGCCTTATCGTGCCAGTGAACGCCCTGGCGGATATTGGCGATATACGTCAGTAAGTCGGGCTGCGACCAGCTTTCAGCCAGCGCCCCGATTAGGGCGTATACAGGCGTCATGTAGCCGCCGGTAAAAGAATAAGCGTCCCTATCTAGTGCCCAGTTCAACTGGCCTAGCTTCTCATTAACGATCATGCTGATCGTGTTGGCCCCTCCACCTACAGCGGGGTCAACAGCGTCCTTCGGGATTCGCATGGCAGCCGTGACTGTCCCGCCATACTCTGGCGCGGAGTACACCTTGCCGGTGACGGGGTCGGTGACATACTTCTTATCGGCAGCGGCTGCGGGTTCCTCTTCTGCGCCAGCGGCCCAGAGGCCGGTCGCGGTCAGAACTAGGACCAACGCAATCGCGAAGGTCCTTGAAAAAATATCTTCATCGTTTCTTCCTTGAATGTTATTTCGAGAGTATTCCGTAGCGGATTGCCGCTCTCTGGCTACTCTCGGGCCCGCAACGCGCGACCGTGTGGAGCATTTCGTAGCAGCCAGACGGAGCAGTGGCTAGGGAACTACACACACTACAGACGGTGTACTTATCTGACTCTGCCGGAGAGCCGCAGATATTTCGTCGATCCGAGATTGGGCGAATAACATATCGCAAGGATACAGTTCAATACTCCTTGCGATACGTTCAGAGAGTCTCCTCGGTGGGTTCCTCAGACGCCGCAGGTCAGAATACTCTGGCTGGATAGCAAGAGCACCGCAGAACTTCTTCAATAGCCACGTGAGAATTGGGATCAAGGCGCGATCAGACGCGCCATCTGCCACCAACGTGTATCTCAATCTTTGCACAGATGCCGAACTAATAAGGAAACTGCCTGTTGCATGTCTTCTCTATCGACGACCCGTTTCTTGACCGCCGATTCTCCCGGTGCCTCGAGCAGCACCGGATTCAGATATGCGAGAAGTTCACCACGAACGGCATAGTCGCTCTCTTGCGCTCGCCAGGTATCCGACAAACACAGGAATTGTGCTTTCTTGAAACGGTGCCCCGCAGCGGTTGGTGACGTGGCCATACACTTGTTCGCGCTCGGCGTTGGAAGCTGCCCCATAGAGGCTCTCACCCGGAGCTTGCCCGTTGCCGCCATGCCCATGCTTCCCTGATTTGCGCGCCGGCCGGTGCAGCGTGGCCGCAAGATGACGTCCGTCGGCTCCCAGGTGGGTGGGAGAAACGAATTCGTCCGGCCAATTCGTCCGGCAGCAACGGACGTCCACTGCTGCCGCCATCCTGATGCAGCTTGATCACGCGGTTCTCACCCTCCCCTCGGTTGAGATGAAGTGGTGCGCGCTCCGCCGACCCCGCACGACGGACTTGCGCCAGTCCTTTGCACTGTGGGGAAACATGAGATGCCGTTGGCCAGTCCACTCAGAAACCGAATCGCGTCGAACAGGTTCGACTTACCCGCCCCGTTCGGCCCGACTACGCAGGTAAACGAACCAAGGCGGAGATCCACGTCGACCAGGTTCTTGAAACCGGAAACCTGTAGCCGGGTCAACATGCGAATCGAGTGTCTTGCCCTACCTCCGACAAGTCAAGCTGCAACCGGTTCATTGAATCAGCCGAGGCCATCGTCGATCACGCGGAGCTGGGTGCGCAGGTCCTCGATTTCGCGGATCCAGAATGCCGGAGCGCCCCACTGCGGGAAGGACTCCAGGAAGCGGCGGTCGTGGCGTTGCAGGGCAGACCACGCGAGGTAGTAGATCATCCGCATCAGGCGCAGCGGCTCGATCAGCGCCACCGTGCGCCAGTCGAACGGCCGGAATTGCTCGTAGCCTTCGATCAGCAGCGCCAGCTCCCGCCGGCTGTCGTGCACGCGGCCGGGCAGCAGCAGCCACAGGTCCTGCACCGCCGGGCCGACCATCATGTCGTCGAAGTCGATGATCAGCAGTCCTTCCTTCGCCCGGTCCAGGATGTTGCCGCGGTGGCAGTCGCCGTGCAGGCGCTGCCGCGGCACGCCGTCGAACAGCGGCTCGATGCGCTCGATGCCGGCCGCCGCCAGGTCGAAGAACTCCGGCGCCGCGGCCGGCGTCACCACCTTCGCCGCAGCCAGCTCCTGCAGGAAGCGCGCGGTCGAGGCGGCCGGCGTGCAGACCATGCGGTGGCGGGCGGTGCCGGCCGCGGCCGCCAGGTGCAGCCGGCCGACCAGCGCCCCGATGCGGAGCCAGTCGGAGTCGCGGTCGGCATCGAAGTTGCGCCCGCTGCGCTTGGGGTAGACCACGAACTGGTACTCCTGTTCCGCGGCGCCCGTCACGGCGTGCACCAGGTGCAGCGTCTCGCCGTCCGCGTCGGCCAGCGGCGCCACCACCGGCAGCTCCAGCGCAGCGCATTCGCCGACCAGGTCGTGCTCCTCCATGATCGCCTCGTACGACCAGCGGCCCGGCCGATAGAACTTGGCCACATACTGCCGCCCGTCTTCGCCGCCGAAGCCGTAGACCCGGTTGACGTAGCTCGGGAAGCCGGTCAGCGCCCCGTCCACGCGGGTGGCGATGACCGATTCGAGTGCGCTCATGGCGACGTGCGGAGTGAGAAGATCGAACGTGCCGACAGCCACGCCGCGCAGCGTATCACATCGGCGGCGGCTGCTATCGCATGTTATGGTGTGGGGACCATGAAAGCAGTCGAGCCCGATCCGGCCGGTGTGCCGGTATGAGCGCCGCGGGCGGTCCCGGGCCGACCGCGGGCGCGGGGGCGCGCATCCGGGTCGCGATCCTCGCCGCCCTGCGCCAGGAGATCGACGCATTTCGCCGCGCCCACGACCTGGACCCGGCGCCGATGGAGCAGTGGGGAACGCAGCCGGAGGAGGCCCGGTTCCCCGCCTATCGGTTCTCTCTGGGCCGCGTGGACGTAACGCTGATGCGCTCCGGCGTGGGCAAGGTGATGGCCGCCATGGGAGCCCAGCACCTGCTCGACCGGACGCGTCCCGACTACCTGATCGTGACCGGCATCGCCGGTAGCGTGCGGCCGGAACTGGACCTCGGCGACGTGGTGGTGAGCCGCGATTGCGTACAGCACGACCTCGACGCCACCGCGCTCGGCTTCGCCCTCGGCCAGGTGCCCGACACCGATTACCGCTTTCTGCGGGCCGACGAGAAGCTGGTCGCGCTGGCGTTGGCCACCCCGGTCCCCGGGCAGCGGGTGGTGGCCGGCCGCATCCTGACCGGCGACCAGTTCATCCAGGATCCGGCCCCGACCCAGCGCGACCGGCTGCGCGCGCTCGGCGGTATCGTGGTGGAGATGGAGGGGGCGGCGATCGCCCTGGTGGCGACCGTCAACCGCGTGCCGTTCGTGATCATTCGCTCGGTGTCCGACCGGGCCGACGCCAGCGCGCCGGCCGACTTCGGGGCCTACCTGCGGCGCGCGGCGGCCAACTCGCGCACCGTGTGCGCCGGTATCCTGGAGGGGCTGGAGGGCCTGGAGCGGCCGGAGGGGCGGGCCGGCTGAACCGCGTCCCCGGCTACGCCGTTTGCCGCTCCACCACGCGGCCCGCGGCCAGCTCGATCCGCCGCCCGGCCCGTTCGATCGTCGACCGGCGGTGGGCGATGATCAGCGCCGTGCGCCCGCGCAGCAGGCGCAGCAGCGCCTCCTGAATCAGCGCCTCGGTCGCCACGTCCACCGCCGAGGTCGCTTCGTCGAGAATCAGGAGCGGGGCATCCTTGAGCAACGCCCGCGCAATCGCGACCCGCTGGCGCTGCCCGCCCGACAGGCGCACGCCGCGGTCCCCCACCACCGCGTCGTAGCCGTCCGGCAGCTCGCGGATGAACTCCTCGGCGTTGGCGGCACGCGCGGCCGCCTGCAGCGCGGCGTCGCCGGCCTCCGGGCGCCCGAACAGGATGTTGTCGCGCACCGTGCCGTGGAACAAAAACACGTCCTGGCTCACGATCCCCACCCGGCGGCGCAGATAGCCGAGATCCAGGGTGCGCACGTCGTGGCCGCCCACCAGCACCCGCCCCGCCTGCGGATCGTAGAAGCGCGGCACGAGGCGGGTCACGGTCGTCTTGCCAACTCCGGTGGGGCCCACCAGCGCCACCACCTCCCCCGGCTCGACCGCGAAGCTCGCCTCCTCCAGCACCGGCACCCCCGGCTGGTAGGCGAACGACACGGCGTCGAACTCCACGGATCCCGCCAACGACGCGGGCCGCAGCGCGCCGGGCGGACTGACGATGTCCGGCTCCACGGCCAACAGCTCGTCGATCCGGCAGTAGCTGGCCCAGGCCCGGTGCAGGCTCTCGCCGATGTCGGCGAGCTTGAGAAACGGCTGGTAGATGAAGGTGAGGTAGGCCACGAACACGTACAGGTCGGCCACCGCCATCGTCCCCTGCAGCGCGGCGCCGCCGCCGTACACCACCGCCAGCACGATGCCGAGCCCGCCGGTCATCTCCACCAGCGCCACCGGCAGCAGCGAAATGCGCGTGGCGCGGATCATCGAATCGCGGTAGCCGCCGCTCAGCGCTGCGATCCGTCGCGTCTGCCGGCGCTCGCGGTTGAACGACTTGATCTCGCTCATGCCCAGCAGGCTGTCCTCGACCGTCGCGACCATGGCCGCGAACCGTTCCCGCACCCGGCGCCAGACGCGGCGCACGTGGCGTGTCAGCAGCAGCACCGCCACCCCGGCCGGCGGCAGCGGCAGCAGCACCACCAGCGTCAGCAGCGGGTCGATCACGATCAGCACCACGATCATCGCCAGCGGGATCGCGCACGCCTGCACCAAGTCCGGAATCCCGTGCGCGACGAAGTCCTCGAGCTCCTCCACGTCGCTCACCGAGCGCGCGAGCAACGCCCCGGTGCGCTGCCGGTCGAAGAAGCGGTGCGAGAGCCGCTGCAGATGCTCGTACACCCGGACCAGCAGGTCGCTCAGCAGCGCGTAGGCGGCGGTGTGGGAACTCTGGCCGTACAGGTAGCGGGCGGCGCCGCGCAACGCGAACACGCCCGCCAGCGCCAGGCCGATCACGCCCAGCGAAGCGGCGCCGGGACCGGTCGCCCGCCCCGCGCCCGCGCTCAGGTCGGCACCGGCCCCGGCACCGGGTAGCGCGCCGGTAATGTCCGCGATCAGACCACGCACGTAGAGCGGGGGCACCAGCATGGTGGCCGAGAACACGAGGCCGGAGACCGCGGACAGCGCGATGCTGCGCCAATGCGCGTGCAAGACGCGGCGCAACGCTCCCGGCCCTACGCGGCCACGTTCATTGGAGTGTGCGCTCACTCTCCTACGGAGCCACGACCACGCGACCGTCCAGGTGTCCTGCGGTCATGGTCGCCAGCACGTCGTTGATCTCGGCCAGCGGCCGCACGGCGATGGGCGGCGGCACGATCCTGCCGGCGCGGCGCAACTCGATCAACTCGGTCAGGTCCTGCGGCGTGCCGAGGTGGGAGCCGCGCACCACCATCAACTTGTAGATGAAGTCGCCCATCGGCAGGTCCAGCGCACCGCCGAACAGCCCCACGATCACGTGGGTGCCGCCGCGCCGCAGGGAGTCGATGCCCAGTTGCGAGGTCTCCGGCTGACCGACGAAGTCGATCGAGGCGGCCACCCCCGCCCCGGTGGCCGCCTTGAGGGCGCGGCCCGCCTCCGGGTCGGTGCTGTCGATTACCTGGTCCGCGCCGTTGGCCAGCGCCAACTGCCGCTTCTGCTCGCTGATCTCCGCCACGATCAAGGTTGCGTCGGTCAGCGCCCGCACGATCCGCAACGCGCTCAGCCCCACTCCACCGGCACCGACCAGCAACACGGCATCGCCGGCGCCGATCCGCCCGAGCGTCCGCATCGTGGAGGGATTGGCCGTGAGCGCCCGCTTGACCGCCGCGTAGCCGGTGATGCCGGCGCAGGCGTAGGTGGCGACCACCTCCGGCTCCACCCCGTCGTACGGCTGCAGGTAGCAGGGATGCGGCACCAGCATGTAGTCGCTGTAGCCGCCGTCCACGCGCGCGCCCAGGTAGCGCCCGCGCTCGCACAGGATGTCCTCGCCGCGGGTGCAGGCCGCGCACCGGCGGCAGCCCACCCACGGCCACACCACCCGCGGCGCGCCGATCGGGACCCCCGCCGCCGCGGCGGCGCCCAGGTCGGGCCCGACCGCGGCCACCCGGCCGACCGGCTCGTGCCCCATGGTCAGGGGCAGCACCACCCCCTGATCGGCGAGCACCTTCTTGCGCCCCCGGCCCAAGTTGAAAAATCCCTCCTGAATATGCAGGTCGCTGTGACACACCCCGCACACCTCGAGCTCCACCAGCACCTCGGTGCCCTGCGGGTCGGGCGTGGGATAGGTGCGCGCTTCGAGCGGCTGGCCCCATTCGATCAACTGGTAGCTCTTCATGGGCGCCAGTGTGCACCCAAACGCCCCGCCGTTTCCAGAACACAGACCCGGCCGACCCGGCCGCACCGGGCCGCCGACGGCCGCCACGAAACGCACCCGCGCCGCCCCCGCCGCGCGCCTCAACCTGGGTTGCCGCGCGCCCCCCTGGCCGCCACCATGCAACCCGCACGACCATGAGCGACACCGTAACCATTCCCCAACGGAGCGAAGTCCCCGCGGCGGATCAGTGGGACCTCACCCGGCTGTTCCCCTCCGCCGCCGCCTGGGAACGGGGCATCGCCGAATACGAGGCGATGCTGCCGCGCATCGCGGCCTTCAAGGGCACCCTCGGCCAGTCCCCGGCCGCGCTGCGCGCCTGCCTCGAATTCCTGAACGAGCTGGAACTGATGGACGAGCGGGCCGGGTACTACGCCCAACTGCGCAGCAGCGAAGATGCCGGCGCCAGCGACAATCAGGCGCGCTTCGCGCGCTACCTCAACGTGGCCAGCCGCGCCGCGACCGAGCGCAGCTACGTCCCCCCCGAGATCCAGGCGATTCCCGATGCGCTGATGGAGCAGTTTCTGGCCGACCCCACGCTGGCCGAGTTCGGCATCTCCCTGCGCAAGCTGCTGCGGTTCAAGCCGCACGTCCTCAGCGAACCGCAGGAACGGCTGCTGGCGATGCAGATCGAGGCCAACGAGACCGCGCACAAGGCGTTTACCGCCCTCACCGACGTCGATCTTGACTTCGGCACCATCGACACTCCCGACGGGCCGCGTCCCCTGACCCAGTCCACCTGGTCGCAGTTCATGCTGCATCCCGACCGCGCGCTGCGGGAACGCGCCTACCGGCAGTTCTACGCCCACTTCGACCAGCACAAGAACACCCTGGCGGCGCTCTACGCCGGCAGCGTGCAGCTCGACATCTACCGCGCCCGCGCGCGCAACTACCCATCGTCGCGCGCCGCGGCGCTGTTCCCGGACCGGGTCGGCCCCGAGGTGTACGACAACCTGGTGGCCACCGTGCACGCCAACCTGGAGCAGCTCCACGCCTACTACGGACTGCGCCGGCACGCGCTCGGGGTGGAGCGGCTGCGGCATTACGACGTCTATGTGCCGCTGGTGCGGGACGTCCAGGTGCGGCACACCTACGAGCAGGCGGTGGACGTGGTGATCGACGCGCTGCGCCCGCTCGGCGACGACTACTGCGCCACCCTGCGCTCCGGCCTGCTCGGCGGCTGGGTCGACCGCTACGAAAACAAGGGCAAGCGCTCCGGCGCGTTTTCGGCCGGCTCCTACGTCGGCGATCCCTACATCCTCATGAACTTCAAGCAGGACGTGCTGCGCGACGTATTCACCCTCGCCCACGAGGCGGGGCACTCGATGCATTCGTGGCACAGCGCCCGCAGCAACCCGATCCAGCACTACGGCTACAGCATCTTCGAGGCGGAAGTCGCCTCCACCTTCAACGAGCAGCTCCTGTTCACCTCCCTGATGCAGCGCGCCGACCGCGCCGACCTGCGCGCCTATCTGATCGGCAAGCAGGCCGACGACATCATCGCCACGGTCTACCGCCAGACGATGTTCGCGGAGTTCGAGCACCTCACCCACGAGCTGGCCGAGCGCGGCGAGCCGCTTACGGTGGACTCGTTGCGCGCCACTTATCGCGGCCTGCTGGAGCGGTACTTCGGACCGGAGCTGGAACCGGAGCCGGAGAGCGATCTGGAGGGGCTGCGCATTCCGCACTTCTACCGCGCCTTCTACGTGTACAAGTACGCCACCGGCCTGTCGGCGGCGGTGGCTTTGGCGCAGCGGGTGCAAGGCGGCGGCGCCGCCGAGCGCGACCAGTACTTGGCGTTCCTGCGCTCGGGCGGTTCACGCTACCCGTTCGAGTCCCTGCGCCTCGCCGGGGTGGACATGAGCAGCCCGCAGCCGGTGCAGCACGCGCTGGACACCTTCGCCACCCACGTCACCGAGCTGGAGCGGCTGCTGTGACACGATCGTTGCTGCCCCTGCGGCGCACCTACCCCTTCCATCCGCGGTCAAGTAGCGATGCTTCCGGCGGCGGAGTCAGCCGTCCCAATCCGTAGGCAGTCGCCGTACGCTGCGCCGAGTCCTACCCCACGGTGAAGTCGAGGTTTTCGGTGATCCGGGTGCCGTCGCGGCGGAATGCGTCGAGGTAGCTGCGGATGCGGCGGTGCGCCTCGTCGAGGTCGGCGTTGTTGAGGTTGAGGTTGAGCAGGTCGACGTACCACGGCGCCTTGGTGCCGTCGAGCACGTAGGCGTCCGCGATCGCGTGCGCGATCGGGAGCGTGGTGCGCTTGGAATCGTCGTGCACGTCGCGGTCGTCCGCCGCCTGCAGCTTGTCGTACTCCTCGGCCAGCAGCCGTTCGAACGTGGCGCGCGTGAACCGCTCGCCCGCCGCCAGGCCGAGTTCCGGATCGTCCGCGGTCAGGGTGGCGCCCTTGTGGATCCACTCCCAGAGGATGCTGAGGCGGATCTCGCCGGTGGCCATGTCCTCCATGAGGTACAGCACGTCGTCGTCGCCGAACGAGTCCGCCGGCTTGAGGGCCGCGGCCTGCATGCCCTGGCCGAACGCGTTGCCGTACTGCAGCGCGACGCTGAGCAGGTCGCGCGCGCCCCGGACCGTGCGCGGCGCGTCCTCCAACTCGGTCAGCGCGCGCGAGTCGTCCTCGGTGTAGGTGAGCGGCGGAAACTCACGGCCGAGCTGATTGACCTCACCGGTCCGTTCCCACACGGGGCGCACGATGTGGACCATCTTCCAGTGCGCCACCCACTTGCCGCTGGCGCCCGCGCGCTGCTCGCGCTCGGCGGCGGCCACCGCCTTGCGCATCGACGCCTCCACCCCCGCCGGCGAGCCGACCGGGATGTTGGGCTCCATGCCGCCCTGCCAGAGGGCGTAGTTGCGGTTCCGGTCCGGCGTGTTGACCGCGCGCCGCACGCGGTCCTCGTAGTTGCGCATGTAGCCGTAGGTCATTGCGATCGCGTCGATGTTGGGATTGACGAACGCCCGGTCCCAGGCCATGGCGTCGGCCACGCTGTTGATGTAGTCCCAGCGGCCGGTGTTGTAGCCGACGAAGTGGCGGCCCAGGGCCGCGCGGATCTCCATCAGTTGATAGGAAGCCTCGAGCTGCTCGACCAGCACGTAGGTCTTGACGGTGCCGGTGCTCAGCCCGAGGTGGCTCTCCAGGGCGCTCAGCAGGTCGTTCCAGAGCGCCGCCTCGCCGGCGGTCTGGATCTTCGGCAGGTACAGCACCACCGACGAACCCTGCTCCCGCAGCCGCTCCTGGTTGTGCACCACGTACATCGCGGCGTCCACGATCGCGGCCGAGAACCCGGCTCCGCCCGCCGCGCGCACGTGCCGGTCGTCGAGATGGAGCCCGCGCGCACGGAAGATCCTGGTGGTGAAGCCGAGCTGCCGCCGCCAGTCGGTGACGATCGCGCGGCCGAAGAACTGCTCCGCCCACCGGTTCATCTCCCCCGCCACCTGCTCGGCCGCGGCGTGAAACTGCGGGTCGCCGGCGATGGCCAGCCGCAGATTGCGCTGGTTGTCCAGCGACATCGTGGTGATCTGGCCGAGCGCGTCCTCACCGTCGAACATCCAGCCGTCGGCGCCGGAGAGCAGCGCGTAGGCCACGTTGCGGATGCTGCGCGCCAGCGGGGCGTTGGGCTTGGCGCCGGGGCCGGTGCCCTGAATCCACTGCCGCTGCAGGTCGTGCGGGATCTCGCTGCCGCTGAACGCGCCGGCGCGCGCCGCCCGCACCGCGATGGCGGTGCCCGGGATGGTCTCGGCAGGATCCGGGAAGTCGATCCGGCGTCCCTCCCGCGCGCGCCGGGCGCGGCGTTCGATCCGCTCACGCATGAGCGCGCGGCGGCGCCGGTTGAAGCCGGCCAGGGCGTGCAGCGCGTCCAGCACCGCCGGCGTATAGACGTCGTCGTATTCCCGGTCGAGGTGATCGCGGATTTCCAGCGTGGGCGTAGCGTCGGTCATGCAGGCATCGTAGTGCGAATCCGGTACCTGTTCAACGTTCGCGTCGCGTCGCGTCGCCCGCGTCGCGGAAACGGCGTGCCGGTGACCTGGCGACACCCCGAGCACACCGGCAGCGTGTTCTCGCGCCGTTGACGCCGGCGCCAGGGGCGCCTATACTCGCACAATGCACGGGGCGTTCCGGACCGTCGTTGAGACTCCCGCATATCTTGCGGCGGCCAAGGGGGTTCTGTCGTAGAGGGATTACAGGAGGCGCAAATGAGCACGGCATTCAATAGAGTTATGGCCGGGCTTGAGGATGCACACGCCTATTTGAATGGCGAGCGAGACGGGTTCGGAATGCACGACATTGAGGTGCCCGAGCCCGATGTCTGCTCCATCCGCGGCAAGACGGGGCTGTCACAACCCGCCTTCGCCAGAACTATCGGCGTGCCCTTGGGGACACTCAAGAGTACGCGCAGCGTAGTCGGTGGCTGTATCCTGGCGAATCGCCGAGTAGATGCCGACTGGCACCGCTATCACCAGACCAATCACCATTGCCAGGACACCAAGCTCAATGGTCACTGGCAGTCTATCTACTATCTTCTCCTCCACCGCCTCCCGGCTGCCAAGTAGTGAGTGGCCAAGGCTGCCCTGGAGGAGACCTTTGAAGTGGGACTCACCGGTAACCCAGTCAGGGGTCGGCAACACTCCTATCCAGCGTCCATACTGCACATGCACAGGCACGTCCAATCCCAGCATACGCTCAAGAGCTTCACGTTTCACCTCACCATAGAATTCCCCCTTACCCAACATTGTGTTTATGACATCGCCGGGTATGAAGCGAACCGAAAAAAATACCAGAATGCTCAATATGAACAAAATGGGGATCATCAGCAATAACCGCCTGATGATATAGGCCCTCATATCACACTACTTCCTGCCATCGCGGTATATACTCCGAAACCCGGGGGGTTTGAGCCCCCCAGCTCCGTTAGACGCTTCAGTTATCCCCGAGAGCAGGCACTAATGACCCATTGCTTTCTTCAGCTCACTGTCAATCCAGAGGCGGGCAAACAAAGTTTGCACATAGTCTCCGAAGGTTTCGTCTGATTCACCGTCATAGCCTACGAGCCACGGCTGGGCCAAGATAAAGAATGGACTCTTGGGACCCCATATCTGCCAGTGATTCTCTATAGCGTACATGTCTGCCTCTGCAATCAGCCTCTCCTGCTCCTCCATGGTGGTAGCGGCTAGGGCGGCGTCAACCATGGCGTCCAACTCAGGCCACTGGGATCCGGGGCGGTTCCACTGTGCATCCGAGCGATACCAACCTCCAGTGCCATCTGCATCGCCCTGCGCACGCGGATGTCATCGAAGGGCGGCTTGCGCACGTCAGTAGCAAGAGCGACATCCGACCGAAACCAAATCGCGTGGGCCGCGATTTCCGGGTTGGTCCGCTCCAGACTCAGTACCGAGTCGAGAGTAGAAACAAACCGACTGAAATCAAGCTTGCCTGAGCGTAGTGCTGCCACAGCTGTTGTTGACTCTGGAAAAATCAGCCACCTGAGATCGTCGGCATAGGGCAAGCGGTTCTGCGGGTATTTTTCGTCGTAGCCCCAGTAGTCAGGATTCTTGGAATAGGTTATAGAGCTCCCATCGACTATGTCAGCCAGCATCCAGGGTCCGGTAGTTGCTCGATCACTTCGGGAGGCATTATGTATAACAACCGTATATTTGTCGGTGGCCGTTATCGATTCCCATGGTATGGAGACGAGATTGGCTGCGCCACCAAACGGGACGGGTCCGGCGTCGGCAAACTTGCCCATACCCGTCATGCGGTGGAAGTTGTACTCGACATCATCGGCGGTTAGCTCCCGACCGTTCATCGGCGCCTTATTATGCCAGTGAACGCCCTGCCGGATGTTGAAGATAATCGTTGTATCGTCAGGCGTTTCCCAGCTTTTAGCCAGCCTACCTATCATGAAAGACAAGGGGGAGAAGGGTGATTTAAGGTCATATTCGGTAACTACTCAGGAGGACCTCTGACGGGAGTTTCAGGATGAACGGGATTGGTGCGAAGGGCGGTGGCGTTGTTCCCTGCCCGTCGGAATCAGCACGTCGTGCACGTCGTGCTCGTCCCGAAGTTCGTGGTCTCGATGGATCCCGTCATCGGAGCAGGGCAGAAGGGCATCCACCACGTTCACATCCGCGAGTTTCTGCTGACCGAGTGGTGACCCCTCATCGGTGATCCTAAGTGATCCTCATTCGTCATATCCCTTGAACTGAACTTGTCCCGTGGCCCGTCGGTCCAGGGAGACGCTCTTGATCAGCGCGAACACCGGCGTCCCGATTCTCAGTTTCAGCTCGTCGGCCGCGGCGCGGGTGATCTGCGCCCGCAGCCGCCCGCCGCCGATGTCCACCAGCGCCTCGGCGTAGGCGGTGCCGGGCTCGGCGCGCAGCTCGGTCACGGTGCCGGCCAACACGTTGCGAATGCTGATCGCCCGCGGCCGGCGCGTGGTCAGGGCCACGTCGCGCGCCTTGATGCGGACCCGCACCCCGTCGCCCACGGTCAGCTCGACCAGCGGCACGGTAATGGTCTGGCCGTGATGGTCGAGGCGGGTCAGGTGGTAGCGCCGGTCGTGCGCGGCGACGGTGGCGTCCAGCACCACCTCGGCGGCGACCAGTCCGGCGGCGGGCTGTAGATCGAGCCGCTCCAGCAGCTCCCGCAGTGGTCCGGCCGCGACCGTGCTCCCAGCCGCCAACACCACCAGGTGATCGGCCAACCGGGCCACCTCCGCGAGGTCGTGGCTGACGTAGACGATCGGCACCGACAGCTCCCGGTGCACGGTCTCGAAACAGGTCAGGATCTCTTCGCGGGCGGGCTGATCGAGGGCGGAGAGCGGCTCGTCCATCAGCAGCAGACGGGGCCGCGCCAGCAGCGCCCGGCCCACCGCCACCCGCTGCCGCTCGCCGCCCGACAGCGCCGCCGGCATGCGCTCGAGCAGGGCGCGCAGGCCGAGCAGGTCCACCGCAGCGTCGAAGTCGAGCCCGTTGCCGAGCCCGCCGGCGCGGCGCGCGCCGTACAACAGGTTGCCGCGCACCGAAAGATGCGGGAACAGGCTCGGCTCCTGAAACACGTATCCCACCGCGCGCCGGTGCGGTTGCACGAACACGCCGCGGGCGTGGTCCTGCCACAGCGCGCCGCCCACCTGCAGCCGGCCCGGCAGGTGCTGCAGGCCGGCGATGCAGCGCAGGATGGTGGTCTTGCCGCACCCGGAAGGGCCGAACAGCGCGGTGACACCGTGCATCGGCACCCGAAACGATGCCTGCAGGCGGAAGCTGCCGAGGGTGCCGGCCAGGGCGGCCTCCAGCATCGGGCCTGCGTCCAGCGGCGGCGGCGCCGGCACGCCTCCGGTCATCGCAGCCCCGCTCATCGCAGCGCCCGCCGGGAGCTGCGCCGCTCCAGCAGCAGCATCGCCAGGATCACCAGGAACGCGAACGCCAGCATGCCGCCGGCCAGCAGGTGCGCGGCCTGCCACTGCAGGGTCTCGACGTACTCGAACACGGCCACCGACAGCACGCGCGTCCTGCCGGGTATGTTGCCGCCGATCATCAGCACCACGCCGAACTCCCCGACCGTGTGCGCGAAGCCCAGCACCGCGCCGCTCACGAAGCCGGGGCGCGCCAGCGGCACCGCCACGCTCCAGAACGCGTCCCACGGCGTGGCGCGCAGGGTGGCCGCGACGTCCAGCGGGCGGTCCCCGAACGCCTCGAACGCGTTGCGAATCGGCTGCACCACAAACGGCAGGGAATAGACCACCGAGCCCGCCACCAGCCCGGTGAAGGTGAACGCCAGCGAGCGGCCGCCGAACAGACCCGCGATCCAGCCGCCGGGGCCGTTCGGTCCCAGCGCCACCAGCAGGTAGAAGCCGAGCACCGTGGGCGGCAGCACCAGCGGCAGCGCCACCACCGCGCCCACCGCCTCCTTCCACCGGGCCGGCGAACGCGCCAGCCACCAGGCGACCGGCGTGCTCACCACCAGCAGCACCGCGGTGGACACCACCGCCAGGCGCAGGGTGAGCCAGATCGGCGGCCACAGCGCCGGCAGGTCAGCCACCGGCCGGTCCGCGCCGGCCCGTCATCGGGCGCCGTATCCGTAGCGGGCGATCACCGCGCGTGCGGCCGGCGTGCGCAGGAAGTCGAGGAAGGCGCGCGCGGCGGGATTGCCGGCGCCCGGCTGCAGCAGCACCGCGTCCTGCTCCAGCGCCGGGTGCAGCTCGGCGGGAACCAGCCAGCGCGACCCGCCGGCGTGGGTGGCCACCTGCGCCAGCGCCACCAGACCGAGCTCGGCGTTGCCGCTGATCACGAACTGATACGCCTGCGCCACGTTGTTGCCGAACACCAGCCGCGGCTGCACCTGGTCGTACACGCCGAGCGCCCGCAGCGCGGCCACCGCGGCGCTGCCGTACGGCGCGAGCCTGGGATTGGGTATCGCCAGCCGCGTGTAGTCGGTGCCGGTCAGGGTTCCGCGGCCGGTCACCAGCGCGCGGTCCGCGCTGAACAGCACCAGCCGGCCGGTGGCGTAGGTGAAGGTCGTGTCCGGCACCGCGTAGCCGGCGGCCACGGCGCGCTGCGGATGCACCCGGTCCGCGGCCAGAAACACCTCGTACGGCGCGCCCTGGGTGATCTGCGCGTACAACCGGCCGGTTGAGCCGAAGCTGAACCGCGCGCGGTGACCGGCAGCCTGCTCGAACCGCGGTCCCAGCTCGCCCGCGGCCGCGGCGAAGTTGGCCGCCACCGCGACCTGCACCTCGCCCGCGTACGCGGCCGGCGCCGGCGCCGCAACCGGCACCAGCGCCGCCACCGCCAGCACCCCCCACCACACCGCCGCCGGCCGGCTATTCCGAACGTGCTGCATGTTCTTCACCGGCTCCAGTATAGCAGGCTGCAATGTCTCGGTCGCGAGACCGGTAATGTTGACCATATCGGAAAACCAGCGCTACGATCAGGTTTGTCGTGGCAACCGTGTCACCAGGAAGCAGCGTCCCGCTGAGGAGGCGAGTACATGGCCGACGTGCGAGATGAGGTGCTGGGCAAGATTGAGAACATCGTACGGGATGGTCTGGAAGATCATTTCAAGGGGAAAGTGACCCTCGATCCTATCGAGGCGAACAGAGACCAGTACGACGACGAAGACCGGTTCCTTTACATATTGATTGTGGTCGACGGCAGCCTGGACGAGTTCGATGAGGAATGGACAGTCGGATGGCTCACAGAGCTCCGCGAGAAGCTCGTTGATATCGGGGTGGAGGAGTTTCCCGTCCCGTTATTCATGGAAAGAACGGAGTGGACGGAGTTGAATGCCAGCAGTCAATCCGTCTGATCTCCTCACAACATCCGATAGATTGCTGAACCACTCCGGACCTGGGAGGCCGTTGGGGACCGATCTACGGAGAGCAATAAGCACGATCTACTATGCCGTGTTCCACTGCATCACAGCATCCAATGCCGACATGATCGTCGGTAGACCGGGAACCAGCGGGTATAGCGAACGAGCGTGGATCCAGGTTTATCGAGCGATGGGCCATAGAAAGGCCAGAGACCGCTGTAAGAATGCCAAGGAAATCAGTAAGTACCCGAAGGGTATTCGGATAGCGATGACGAAATTCAACGGATCACGGCCAAGCGACAAACGAGACTTCGCGGTCTACCTGTTGTTCGATCAGAGACGCGATTGATTTAGTGCCACCCCTTGAAACAACGGCGTACGATGATACGATCAGCATGAACTCTACCGTTGGGCAAGCGCCATCGCACATCGCGCCGTAGTGGGTAGCGAAATGCGACATGGTGATATGCTGGGCACGGGCGTGAGCGTGCACGGGAACGGGAAGGGGCGGCGGATGACGCAGGGAGAACTGTTTGCCGGGGCGGGCGTGGCGGCGGACGCGGCGGCGGCGGTCGGGGGCAGCACCGGCGGCGGGGCGGACGTGGCGGTGCCGCCCGTGCAACGGGAACCGCGGGAGCAGGGGGAGGCCGGGGCGGACGCGGCGGCGCTGGAGGCCGGGCTGCGGCGGCTGGGACTGGTCCGGTTCCGGCCCGGGCAGCGCGCGGCGATCAGCACCCTGCTGGCGACCGGACGGCTGCTGCTGGTGGCGCCCACCGGCGGCGGCAAGAGTCTGACCTACCAACTGCCGGCGACGCTGCTGCCCGGCACGACGGTGGTGGTGTCGCCGCTGATCGCCCTGATGCACGATCAGGTGGCGGCACTGGCCGCGCGCGGCATCGCGGCCACCTATCTGGCGGCCACCCTGCCGCCGGACGAGGTGCGGCGCCGGGTCGCCGGTCTGACCGCGGGCGCCTACAAGCTGGTCTACGTCGCCCCGGAACGGCTGGCGTCGGACCGGCTGCGGTCGACGCTGGCGCACGTCACCTGTCCATTGGTGGCGATCGACGAGGCGCACTGCATCAGCGCCTGGGGGCACGACTTCCGCCCCGACTACCTCCAGCTCCACGAGCTGTTGCAGCTCCTGCCGCGGGCGCGCGTGCTGGCCTGCACCGCCACCGCCACGCCCGTGGTGCGCGACGAGATCCTGGAACGGCTCGGGCTACCGGCGGATACGCCGCAACTGATCCACGGGTTCGCGCGCCCCAACCTCGCGTTGCGCGTGGCCGAGGTGACCAGCAAGGCGGAGCGCACGCGCCGGATCGACGGGGTGCTGATGGAGTCGCTCGGCCGGCCGGGGGCGGCCGGCCCGGACGGAATCGGCGCCGGCGGTGGCTACGGCGCGCGGGCGGAAGCAGGGGCTGCGGGCGCCGGCAACGCCAGCGCAGCCGCTGACTACGCCGCCGGGACCGCGGGGACCCCCGGCGCGGGCGGTGACTGCGGCGCCTCGGCGGACCCAGGGGCTGCGGGCGCGGGTCCCGCCGGGCCCGCCGGCGCCGCCGGCACTTCCGGTACGGCGATCGTGTACGCCCCGACCCGGCGCGAGGCGGAAGCCGAGGCGGGACGCCTGAGCGGACGCGGATGGACCGCGGCGGCCTACCACGCCGGCATGGACGGCAGCCGCCGGGACCGGGTGCAGGGCGCGTTCAGCGCCGGCCGGCTGCAGGTGGTGGTGGCCACCAACGCGTTCGGCATGGGCATCGACCGGCCGGACGTGCGCTGCGTGGCGCACCTCGCGCCGCCCGGCTCGCTGGAGGCCTACTACCAGGAAGCGGGACGCGCCGGCCGCGACGGCCAGCCCGCCGTCTGCCTGCTGCTCATCTCGCCGGGAGACATGGGGCTGCGCCGCCGTCTGATCGAGCGCGACGGCGACGGCGCAACCGATCCGGAGCTGGTGGGCCACAAGTGGCAGATGTTCCTGGAACTGATGCGCTGGGCCGAGGGCGGCGCCTGCCGCCACGACGCCATTCTCCGCTACTTCGGCGACGAAGAGGAAACGCTGGCCGGCTGCGGCCGGTGCGACGTCTGCCTGCAGCTCGCCCAGACCGAGCTGCGCGACGACGAGCACGCCACCGACCTGGTCCGCAAGGCGCTGTGCGGGGTGGCGCGCGTGCACCACCGCTTCGGCCTGGCGGCCGCGGTGAAGCTGCTCAAGGGCGCGCCCGACGAGCGCCTGTGCCGGACCGGTCTCGATGGCACCCCGACCTTCGGCGTGCTGGCCCGCTACCCGGAAGAGTGGCTGCTGCGCCTGTTGCGGCGGTGCGTGACCGCCGGCTGGGTGGACTTCACGGGCGGCGACCGGCCGCTGGCCGTGCTCACGCCGGAGGGACGGGCGGTGATCGACGCCCGGCGGCCGGCGCGGCTGCTGCTGCCGCGCCTCACCCGCACCCGGCCTCCCTCACCCGGCGGCGGCCGCGCCCGGATGGCGGCGCCCGCGCTGGCCGCCGCGGCCGGCGAGCTCGATCACGCCGGCCGCGCGCTGTTCGAGGCGTTGCGGGCGTTTCGCATCGCCCAGGCCAGCCGCCAGCAGGTGCCGCCGTACGTCATCGCCAGCGATCGGACCCTGCGCGACATCGCCGTGCTGCGGCCCAACACGGTCGCCGACCTGGAATTCGCCCACGGCATCGGGCCCGCCAAGGCGCAGCGTTACGGCCCGGAGATCCTGGCCATCGTGCGGCGACACGTGAGCACTCACTCGGCCGCCGAGCACCCCTCCGCGGCCGTCAATCCGGCCTGATACACCGCCTGCAACGGCGCCCCGCTCTGCTCGGCCAGCCGCCGGCAGTCCTCGTACTCGGGCGCCCAGCGCGGCTCGAGGCCCTCGCCCTGCACCACTTTCACGCGCAACGGGCCGTACCGGGTCGCCACCGTGCGCGTCTCCCGCTCCAGCGCGTGGCGCGCCACGGCATACTCGCGCACCCCGATGGTGGTAGTCTCCCGGAACAGCAGACGGCGTAGCGCCGCCGCCTGCCGCGGCCGGCACAACACGCTCAGCAAGGTGCCCGGTCGGTTCTTCTTCATCGCCGCCGGCTGCGTGAACACCTCCAGCGCCCCGTCCGCCAACAGCCGCGTGCTGACGTACTCGTACAGCTCGGGATTCATGTCGTCGATGTTGGTCTCCAGCATGGTGAGCGTGGTGAGCGTGGCGGGCTGCGTGGACGGCGGCCCGGCGGCCGCCCCCTCGTCCACACGCTCGCCCACCAGCAGGCGGACCACGTTGGGAATCGCGCGGTCGGCGCGGCCGGCGCCGTAGCCGGTGGCGCTCAGCGTCATCGCCGGCAGCGCCCCGAAGCCCGCGGCCAGCGCCGTGACCAGGGCCGCCCCGGTGGGGGTCACCAGCTCGCCGTCCACCGGGCTGCCGGCGATCGGCACTCCTTCCAGCAACGCCACGGTCGCGGGCGCGGGCACCGGCAGCCGGCCGTGGGCGGAGTCCACGAACCCGCGCCCCAGCGGCAGCGGCGAGCACTCGACCCGCTCGGCGCCGAGCAGCTCGAAGCCGGTCAGCACTCCGACCACGTCGACGATGGTGTCGATGCCGCCCAACTCGTGCAGATGGACCCGTTCCACGCTGGTGCCGTGAATCGCCGCTTCGACCTCACCGAGCCGTTCGAAGATGGCGCGCGCGCGCCGCCTGATCGGCGCCGGAACCGCGCTGCGCTCCACCAGCTCGACGATCTCGGGCAGGTGCCGCTCGGTCCGCCGGTCGGTGACCGTGACCTCCGCCTGCAGCGCCGCAATTCCCCGCTTCCGCACCGGGCGCAGCGCCAGCTCGAAGCCGGGCAGCTCCAGCGCCGCCAGGCGCCGCCGCAACTCGTCCGCCGGAACGCCGGCGTCCACCAGCGCGCCGAGCAGCATGTCGCCGCTCACGCCGGCGATGCAGTCGACGTAGGCCAGCTTCATGTGCGGGCGGCGCTGCGGATGCGGCCGACGATCGCGTGCGCCATCAACGCCGCCCCGAAGCCGTTGTCGACGTTCACCACCGCCACTCCGCCGGCGCAGGTGTTGAGCATCGCCAGCAACGCCGCCGCGCCGCCCAGATTGGCGCCGTACCCGACGCTGGTGGGAACCCCGATCACCGGCGCCGCCACCAGCCCCGCCACGACGCTGGTGAGAGCGCCTTCCATGCCGGCTACGCTGATCACCACCGCGGCGCGCTGCAGCCGCGGCCGCACCGCCAGCAGCCGGTGCACGCCCGCTACCCCCACGTCGTACAGCCGCTCCACCGGACAGCCGAGAAACTCCAGGGTCTGCGCCGCCTCCTCCGCCACCGGCAGGTCGGCGGTGCCGCCACTGACCAGCGCCGTGGTGACCGACCCCTCCGCCCCCGGCGCCGCCTTCCCGTCGACCGCGCGCTCGCCCCCCGCCAGCTTCAGCAGCCGCGACACCGGATCGTACGCCGCCGCGGGCAGCCGCTTGCATACCGCGCGCGCCAGCTCCGGCGTGGCGCGGGTGCCCAGCGCGCGGCCGTGATGGGCGCGCAGCCGCTGCATGATCCCGGCCACCTGGTCCGCGGTCTTGCCCGCGCACAGCACCACCTCGGCGACGCCGGTACGCAGCTCGCGGTGGGTATCGAGCCGGGCGTCGGCCAGACTGGCATCCACCGGAAAGTCGCGCAGCCGCTCCAGTGCCGCCGCGACCTCCAGCCGTCCGGCCCGCACCTCGGCCAGGGTGCCGGCCAGCAGCTCGTCCAGGCCGGCGGCCGGCTCAGCCATGACTCCGCAGCGCCTCGTTCATGCTGCCGGAGCGAAATCCATCCAGATCGAGCGCCACGAACACGAACCCCAGCGCCTTGAGCCGCTGCGTGATCAGCCGGCGATGCTCGAGCACCACCGGCACCGCCTCCGGCTCCACCTCCAGCCGCGCCACCGGCCCGTGATGGCGCACGCGAAGTTGGCGCAGCCCCAGCTCGGCCAGCACCGCTTCCGCCGCCTCCACCTGGCTCAGCTTCTCCGGCGTCACCGTCGAGCCGTACGGAATCCGCGACGCCAGACAGGCCGCCGCCGGCTTGTCCCAGATCGGCAGCCCCAGCTCCCGCGCCAGCGCGCGCACGTCGGCCTTGGTGAACCCCGCCTCCTGCAGCGGGCTGCGCACCCCGTGCTGGTGCGCCGCGCGCCGGCCGGGGCGGTGATCGCCGGCGTCGTCCGCGTTGGTGCCGTCCGCCAGGTGGCGGAACCCCTCGCCGTGGGCGTAGTCGACCAACTCCTGGTAGACGTTGGTCTTGCAGTAGTAGCAGCGGTCGGACGCGTTGGCGCGATAGCGCGGGTCCTCGGTCTCACGGCTGCGCAGAAAGAGGTGGCGAATGCCGATCCGCGCCACCAGCTCCGCCACCGCGCGCTGCTCCGCCGCCGCCAGACTCGGCGAGACCGCGGTAAGCGCGATCGCGCCGTCGCCCAGGCAGTCGTGCGCCACCCGGGCCACCAGACCGCTGTCGACCCCCCCGGACAGCGCCACCGCGACGCTCCCCATGTGAGTCACAATCGACTCGAGGCAGGCGCGCTTGTCCATGCTCAGCCGGCCCTCGCAGCCGCGGCCGGCAGGCTCGCCCGCCGGTACAGCGTGCCCGCGGCGAAGGCGCGCTCGAAGTGCTCGTTCGAGGCGAACCGCCAGCCGAAGGCGCGGTCCCAGAGCTCGGCCTTCTCCATGCACAGGTACAGGAACACGCGCCCGTGCCAGGGCGCCAGTGCCCGATACATGGTGTGGAACATCGCCACCTTCAGGTCGTCGGGATAGGTCAGCTTGCCGTGCGGGTCCTTCACCAGCTCGGTCTGCAGGATCCGCGTCGGCTCGCCGCGCCGCCGGATCTGCCGGATCACCGGCTTGATGAAGGTGACCGATCCGAGCGACACGAACAGCACCTCGGCCGGATCGAATTCCGCCTGAATGCGCCGCGCCAGCGCCGGGTAGTCGGCCTCCCACCCGGCGTAGTGCACCATGGGATGGAAGTGGAACGCCACCTTGATCCCCCGGTCCGCGACCCGGCGCGCCGCCTGCAGCCGCTGCTCCAGGGGCGCGGTGAAGTGTTCCTCGTGCGCGATCACCGGCGCCGTGTTGAGCGACCAACTGCACACGACGTTGGCCGGCACCGGATGCTCCAGCAGGTAGGTGACGTTGGCGGACTTGGTCTTGAGCTCCAGCAGCACGTCGGGGTGGGCGGCGGCGAACGCGCACAGGTGATCCAGAATGCCGCCGCGGTTGCCCCACACCAGCGAGTCGGAGGACTGCCCCGAACCGACGTGATAGAAACGCCCCGGCTCCAGCTCCAGCCGGCGCAGCTTGGCGCCCAGATCGGGGTCCACCGCCACCCGGTCGCCGTAGAAGGTCTGGATGGTGCAGTAGCTGCAGCCGTAGGCACAGTTCTGCACCGCGTCGATGGTCCTGAGATTGCAGCACAGCGTGCGCTCGGAGCGGACCGGACAGTCGCCGAACACCGCCGCGTCCGGGTCGCCCGGCGCGAAGTGCAGCGGCGGCCGCGCGGGCGCCGGCGGCGTGGCGGCCGGATAGACCGTAGCGGCCGTCCGCAAACCGGCCACGTGCTCGTGCAGGCGCCGCAGCAACCGGCGCTTGCGCTCCCGCCCGACCGGCGCGCGCCCGGCAGGCGCCCGACCTTCGCGCGGCCCCCCCACGGGCGCTCCGGCAACCTCCGGCGCCCCCTCCGCCGTCCGCCACCAAGCGGCCAGCCCCGGTTCGCGCCACTGCTCCAGGTCGCGCGCGGCCTCGCACAGCAACCGCATCTCCTGTACGGTGAGCCGGTAGCGCGCGTGCAGGTCGCGCAGCAACGCCTGCTCCTCCGCGGGCAGCGTATCGAACAGCGTGTTGCGCACCAGCACCGCAAAGCGGTCCGGCGCCGAAGGGTGTGAGATGGTTACAGGCATGCGGCAGATCGATCCGGCCAGTCCAGGGTAACCGAGCCGGCGGCGGCGGCGCAATGGCCCCGCCCACATTATTTCGGGTGCATGCGGCCCTGCGGCCTCCTGCAGCCTCCAAATGGCCTCCTTGGCCTCCTCGACCGGCTTGACACCCCACTTTCGACTGTGATATACTTGTTGGTCTATGTGTATTTTCAAGAATCTGGCCTCAGGCCACAGGTTTCGTACAGGGGTTTTCATCAAGTTTCTGACCTGCGCGGTCGCTCTGGCGCTCGCTGCCCAGGTCGCGGTCGCCGAACCCGCAAGGGAAAAGGGAGACATGGCGGACGGCCCCGACTGCAACGGGATCGACCGGGAGCTGGTGTTTGCCGGCCTCGACTGGGCAAGCGCTTCGCTCCACAACCACATCGCCGGGCAGATTCTGCAGGCGGGTTTCGGTTGCGAGTATACGGATATCCCCGGATCGACCATCCCGATGGTCCAGGGACTGGTACGCGGCGACGTCGACATCAACATGGAGATCTGGTTCAACACCGCCCCCGATCTCTACCATGAAGCCGCCGACGCGGGCGACGTGCTCGACTTGGGCTTGAACATGAACGCCGCCGAGATGTCGTTTCTGGTGCCGCGCTACGTGATCGAGGGAGACCCCGAACGCGGTATCGAGCCGATGGCGCCGGATCTGAAGTCGGTGGCCGATTTGGCACGCTACGCGGAAGTGTTCAAGGACCCGGAGCAGCCGGACATGGGCCGCTACTACAACTGCATCATCGGTTGGCAATGCGAGTTGACCAACAACAAGAAGATGGCGGCGTATGGCCTGGAGGATCACTTCACCAACTTTCGCCCGGGCGCGGCTCCCGCGCTGGATGCGTCGATTGCCGGTGCCTATCAGAAAGGTGATGCGTGGCTTGGCTACTACTGGGGTCCCACCACACTGCTTGGCCTCTACGAAATGATCCAGCTCGAAGAGCCCGCGTGGTCCCAGGAGTGTTGGGACGGCGACCGCGGCTGCGCGTTTCAGCCGTCGGTGGTCAACGTCGCGGTAAGCAACGCGTTCGCCGAGGGCGCCTCGGAAGAGATGATCGCGTTCCTCCGCGCCTACGAGATGGATCAAATGCTGGTCAGCGCGTATCTGGCCCACCAGAGCACCAACGACGCGGAATGGGCTGAGGTCGCCCGCGACTTCTTGAAAGCGGAGTCGGGCGTGTGGATGGCCTGGGTGTCCGACGAAGTAGCGGGCCGCATTCAGGCGGCGCTCAACTAGCAGCGGAGCGGAGTCGACCTGATCGCCGCATGATGCGGAGCGGGGGCCACGGATCCCCCGCTCCGCTCTGTCGCGGAGTCGAGAGCTTCGAGTAATGGGAAACTGGTTGCAGGAGTGCACCGGCAGTTTCGATCGGATCTTCAGCACGTTCCCGGAAGGCTGCCGGATCCCGCTCCGGGAGTGGACGAATAGCGCGCTGAAGTTCCTGGTCGGGAACTTCGGCAGAGCATTCGACTCGCTCAGCGGCTTCATGCTGGTGGTGCTGCGCCAAGTGGAGCTGTCGCTGCTGTGGCTGCCGTGGTGGCTGGTGATCGCCGCCATCTGCCTGGTCGCGTGGCAGGCGTCGCGCAACCGGATACTGGCGCTGGGGCTCGCTGCCGCGCTGCTGGTCATCGGCATGATGGACCTCTGGACCGACACCATGCGGACCCTGGCGATGTTGTTCATCGCGACTGGTCTCACCGTCATCGTCGGCATCCCCATCGGCATTCTGATGGCCACCACCCGGTTGGTGCGCGCGCTGATCAACCCAATCCTCGACGCCATGCAGACCGTGCCACCGTTCGTCTATCTGATCCCGTTCATCTTCTTCTTCGGTCTCGGTAACGTGGCCGCAACGTTTGCGATTTTCGTGTTCGCCGTGCCGCCGATCATTCGGCTCACCAACCTGGGCATTCGTCTGGTGGACCGCGACACGGTGGAAGCGGCGGATGCATTCGGTGCTACCGGACGCCAGATCCTGTGGGGCGTGCGCATGCCATTGGCGATGCCCAACATCATGGCCGGGGTCAACCAGACCATCATGATGGCGCTGTCGATGGTGGTGATCACCTCGATGATCGGCGCACGCGGCCTCGGGCGGCAGGTGCTGCGCGGGCTGCAGAACGCCGACGTCGGCATGGGCCTGGAAGCGGGCTTGGCGATTGTGGCGCTGGCGGTGATCTTCGATCGCATTACGACCGCGGTCGGGGGCCGTCTCGACCCCACGCAAACGACCAAGGCGTAGCGATATGGGTGACGCCGGCGCGCTCGACAGCGAGAACGGCTCTCCAAGCGACATCGAAGTAACGCACCTGTACAAGATCTTCGGTCCGCGCCCGCAGGAAGTGATGGCGCAGGTCGAGGCGGGCACCAGCAAGGAGCAGATTCTCGCCGACACCGGCCACACGGTCGGGCTGCATGACGTCAACCTGCAGATCAAGGGCGCCGAAACCTTCGTGGTGATGGGCCTGTCGGGCAGCGGCAAGTCCACCTTCGTGCGCTGCGTGAACCGGCTGATCGACCCCACCGCGGGCCAGGTACTGGTCGACGGCGCGAACATCGTCGAGCTTGGCCCGGGGGAGATCAAGGCGCTGCGGCGCACCAAGATGAGCATGGTGTTCCAGCGCTTCGGGTTGCTCCCACACCGCAACGTGGTCCAGAACGTCGCCTACGGCCTGAACGTGCAGGGGGTGTCAAAGGAGGAGCAGGTCGAGCGGGCCAACCGGTGGATCGAGGTGGTGGGGCTGCAGGGGTACGAGGAGATGCGGCCGAACCAGCTATCGGGGGGCATGCAGCAGCGGGTCGGTCTGGCCCGGGCGCTGTGCACCGATCCCGATATTCTGCTGATGGACGAGCCGTTCAGCGCGCTCGATCCGCTGATTCGGCGGGACATGCAGGATGAGCTGATCCGGCTGCAGCGCGACCTGAACAAGACCATCGTGTTTATCACCCACGACCTGGACGAGGCGTTGCGGCTGGGCGATCGCATCGCCATCCTCAAGGACGGCAAGGTGATTCAGGTCGGCACCCCGGTCGACATCATCACCAACCCGGCCGACGACTACGTGCAAGAGTTCGTGCGCGACGTCAACCGCGGGCGGGTGCTGAGCGCCGGCGTGGTGATGGATCGCGTCACCCCGCTGCCGATCCGGACCGCGCCGCACAGCGCTCTGGCGACGTTGCGCGACGCGCGCCGCACGTTCGGGTTCGTGACCGACGGGGAGCGCCGCTACCGGGGCTTCATCCACGTCGACGACCTGCCCGCCGCGGTCGAACGCGGCGACGCCGACCTGGACCGGATCGTGCGCACCAGCGCGCCGACCACCCACCGGCACCGGTACCTGGACGAGCTGCTGGCGCTGGCGGCCGACAATCAGGCGCCGATCGCGGTGCTCGGCGAGCAGGGCCGCTTCCTCGGCATCCTCACCCGGCAGGCCACGCTGGCCGCGCTCGCCGGCGACGGCAACCACGCCCCCAGCCGCCCGGACGCCGGCGACGATTAGCTCGTTGACCGCACTTGCCGCACTTGCCGAGATGCCCGGACCCCCGTACACTGAGTGGTAGATGTTCAGGTTGACGGCAATAGGGCTTACGGTGCTCGTGATTGTGGCGGCCATACCCGCGTCCCTCGGGGCAACCACCCCCGCAGTGGGAGAAAATGCGCCGGAGTTCAGCCTGCCCGGCACCGACGGCGAGACCCATGCGCTGAGCGCAGCCCTGGAGCAGGGTCCGGTGGTGCTCGTGTTCTACCGGGCGTTCTGGTGAACGTACTGCCGGCGCCAGCTCGTCGAGCTGGGAGAACACTACGCGGCGATTCGGGAGTTGGGCGCAGAGGTGATCGCGATCAGCACTGACAACCTCGCCGGTGCTGAGAGAATCGTCAGCCGCGCCGGGATCCCGTTCCTGGTCCTGTACGATCCCGAAGCCGAGGTGGTGCGCGACTACGGCGTGTACGACTTGCTCGGTGACGGCTTGGCCGCACCCGCCACCTTCGTGGTCGACGGCACCGGGTTCGTGCGCTGGTCGCATGTCGGCAGCCGCATCAGCGACCGCGCCGCGGCCGGCACGATCCTCGAACAACTGCGCCGCCTGTCGTAGCCGCCCGGCCCCACCCGGCCCTTCCACCGCAGCCGAGTCGTGGTATATTCCCGGCCATGCCCGACTCTCGCATTGCCGGCCGTAACTGGAACGATGTCTTATGCTACCCCGACCCCGCCATCGAGGCGCACGACCCGCGCTTCGCCAAGCTCACGCTGTTCAACGCCGCCGTCGAACGCCTGTTCACCGGCATGCGCTGGGCCGAGGGACCGGTCTGGTTCGGCGACCACGACTGCCTGCTGCTCAGCGACATCCCCAACGACCGGATTCTGCGCTACGACGCCGCCGGCGGCGCGGTCACCGACTTCCGCCGGCCGGCCAACAACCCCAACGGCAACTACCGCGACGCTCAGGGGCGGCTGCTCACGTGCGAGCACGGCTCACGCCGGGTCACCCGCACCGAGCACGACGGCACGATCACCGTGCTCGCCGACCGCTTCGACGGCAAGCGGCTGAACGCTCCCAACGACGTCTGCACCCATCCCGACGGCTCGATCTGGTTTACCGATCCCGGCTACGGCATCATCAAACTGTACGAAGGCCACTGGGCCGAGTTCGAGCTGCCGTGCTACGTGTACCGCCTCGACCCGGCCGGCGGCGCGCTCACGGTGGCGGTGGACGACATGACCGCCCCCAACGGCCTCTGCTTCTCCCCCGACTACCGGCGCCTGTACGTGGTCGAGACCGGCCGCTCGCACCGGCCCGACTGCCCGCGCGTGATCTACGCCTACGACGTGGCCGACGGCCGCGCGCACGGGCAGCGGGTGTTCGCGGACCTGGATCCGGGTGGTTCCGACGGCATTCGCACCGACCAGTTCGCCAACCTGTGGGCGGTCGTCAACGGCGATCGCGGCTTCAACGGCGTCCACTGCTACTCCCCCGAGGGCGAGCTGCTCGGCCGTATCCACCTGCCGGAGATCTGTGCCAATCTGTGCTTCGGCGGGCGCCACAAGAACCGTCTGTTCATGGCCGCCAGCCAGTCGCTGTACGCGCTGTACCTGGAGACCCGCGGCGCCCAGACCCCGTAGCTCTGCCGGAGCGCCGGAGCGCCGGAACGCGGGAGCGCGGGAGCGCGGGAGCACCGCCTCTTGATGGGCGGTCGCAGACGCCCTATAGTGCAGGGGCAATCTGCGGTTCGCCCAGCTCTCTGTTGCGCCACCGCTCTCCGCCGGGCCGCGCGTGGCGGCCGCGGGCGCAGCCTGCGCGGCGAGACAGCGAGCCGGGATGAGAAACCCATCCGAGGAGCACGAACTTTGTCAGGGTCAAATGGAACCTCAGCCGTCGGCATCCGCGAACGCGGAGCCCCGCACACGCCATCCGAGCGCGCCGTCCCGATTCCCGACTACGACGGTGACCGCTTCGAGCAAGTCGGGTTTCTCACCGCGATGACGCTCACCCTACTGGGCAACTACGCCCAGACCGGCCACTTCGGCGGGCCGCTCGCCTACACCCCCTACAACGTGGCGCTGCACCTGGCCGGCCCCGACGCCGGCGGCCTGCGCTACGACTATCGCCGTCCCAAGCACCCGTACGCCGACCGCTTCCTGCTGGCCGGCGGGCACAACATCCCCACCGCCTACGCGCTGTGGATGATCATGGGCGAAGCGCTCGCGCGCCGCCATGCCGCCACCGGCGACGACCGGTACCACGTCAATCCCGACGTCGCGCTGCTGCCGATCGACGCGCTCGGCTTTCGCCGCGGCGCCGGCCCGCTGGCCACGCTGCTGGCCGACCACGGGCTGTCCGATCATCCGCGGTTCGCGCAGGCCAAGCTGCGCGGCATCCGCGCCCTGGCCGGCCACGCCGAGACCACCGACCTCACCAACGACGTCAACGGCGGTCCCTCCGGCATCGGCATCGGCACCTCCGCCGGCAAGGCGGCGTTCTGGGACTTCGCCGGCGCGCCGCCGTCGCTCAAGGTGATGGCGCTCGAAGGCGAGTTCGCGATGACCGCCGGCCACGCCCAGGAACTCAAGACCCAGGCGGTGGCGCAGCAGGTGGGCAAGCGGCTGCGCATCCTGCTCTCGTTCAACAACGCCGGCATCGACGATCGGCTGCTGGACGGGGTGGTGCCGGCCGCCATCGACGCCTACGTGATCGAAGACCAGTGGTCGGCCTACGGCTGGAACGTGCTCTCCCTGGCCCACGGCAACGACTACGACGACATCCTCGCCGCGCTGCACACCATGGAGAACTGGGATCCCGCCGACCGGCGGCCCATGATCATGGTCGGCCGCACCACCAAGGGGTGGTGGCCGACGGCCATGAACGGCACCATTCCCGGTTTCGGCGACCAGGTGGTGAGCTACGAAAGCCACCCGTACGACATGAAGATGAACGTCCCCTACTTCGTGGCGCTGGCCGAGACCTTCGAGCAGCGCTTCGGCGTGCGGTTCGCGGGGATCCGCGACGGCGCGGTGAGCGATCCGCGCGAGCGGTTGATCCAGTTCATGACCAACATCGACGTGGCGATGTCGGTGCTGGACCGGGACGGCCTCGGCGACTGGCTGGCGGATCGGCTGCTGGCGATTGCGGACACCGTCCCGCGCGAGCTGCCGCTGCGCATCGACGTGACCCGTGACCCGTTCCAGGACGAGCGGCTGCGGGTGGCCAACCTGCCCACCGAGCCGTGCGTCGTCGCCACCCCGGGCGGCGCGGGCGAGGCCACGGTGACGCTGTTCGAGCAACCCGGCAAGCTGGCCGGCACCCGGCGGGCGATCTCGGAAGTGATCAAGTGGGTCAACCACGTCACCGACAACCGCTTCATTACGGTGGCGGCCGACCTGTCGAGCTCGATCAACGTCGAGCTGGGCTCGCTCACCGGCCACTACGATCCGGTCACCAATCCGGCGGGCACGCGCTTCAAGGCGGCGATCCAGGAGGCGTGCAACACCCTCACCGCGATCGGCCTGGTGGGACAGAGCGCCTCGCCTGACCCCGCGGTGCACGCCGGCGTGTGGGCGTTGAGCGGCAGCTACGGCGCGTTCACGCCGCTGATGTACCTGCCGGCGCGCGTGTGGAGCCAGCAGAACCAGGACAGCCCATTCCGGGTCGGGGTCCTGCACATCCTCGCCGGCCACTCCGGCCCCGAGACCGCGGCCGACGCGCGCACCCACTTCGGCATCTTCGCGCCGCAGGTGTGGCGCCTGTTTCCGCGCGGCCAGGTGATCGGCCTGAGCTTCTGGGACTACAACGACGTGGCGCCCGGCTACTTCGCCGCCGCCGAGATCGCCGCCCGCGAGGCGCAGGTCGGAGTCATCGTGATCGAGGTGGCGCGCCCCGACTTCCCGGTGGCGGACCGTGCCTCGTTCGGCGACAGCGACCTGTACGCGGCCGCCAAGGGCTTCTACGTGATCCGCGACTTCGCCGCGGGCAAGCCGCGCGACGGCTACGTGCTGGTGCAAGGGTCCAGCTCCACCTTCAACCTGGTGCAGGCGCTGCCCCGCCTGGAGGAGGCGGGCGTGAACGTGAAGGTGGTGGCCGCGATCAGCGAGGAGCTGTTCGACCGGCAGCCGGCGGCCTACCGCGACGCGGTGCTGCCGCCGGAGGCGCGCGCCGACCTGATGGTGGTGAGCACCGGCACCCGGCGCGTGTGGCCGATCCGCGACCCGGGGCCCCTGACGAGCGAGTACTCGCTCACCTCGGACTGGCACGAGCGGTGGCTCACCGGCGGGACCGAAGGCGACGTGATCGCCGAGGCGCGCCTGGACGCCGACTCGATCTGCGAAGGGGTGAAACGATTCGCGGCCGACCGCCCGCGGCGTCTGGAGCGGCAGCGCCAGTTCCTGGCGGCGCTCGAGCAGGAGCCGGCGGTCGCCGATTGATGCCAGCCCTCTCGCAACCTCGAATCGCCCGCCGCATCGCCCAACTGGGCACCGAGACCGCGTTCGCGGTGTCGGGCGACGCGGCCACATGGGCTTCTCAGGGCCACCGGGTCTACCCGTTCCACCTCGGCGACATGAACCTCCGCACGCCGATGAACATCATTCAGGCCGCCCACCGCGCGATGCTCGACGGCAAGACCTTCTACACGCCGGCCGGCGGCATTCCCCAGCTCCGCGAGGCGCTGGCGGCCGACCTCAGCCGGCGGCGCGGGGTCCCGTACAGGGCGGCCAACGTGTCGATTCAGCCGGGGGGCAAGCCGTGCATCGGCAAGTTCCTGATGGCGATCATGGAGCCCGGCGACGGCGTGCTCTACCCCAATCCCGGCTACCCGATCTACGAGTCGCAGGTGGACTTCCTGGGCGGACGCGGTCAGCCCTACGCCTACACCGTCGAGGACGGCCGCTTCCGGATTGACCTGAACTCGGTGCAGCACGCGATGAACGACACCACCCGCGTGCTGATCGTGAACGCGCAGCACAACCCGACCGGCGCCGACGCCAACCGCGACGAGCTGGAGTGGCTCGCCGCCCAGGCGCGGGAGCGCGACCTGTGGGTGCTGTCCGACGACCCCTACGTCGATATCCGCTACGCCGGCAGCAGCCATACCATCGTCGAGCAGGAAGGGATGAGCGAGCGCACCATGATCGGCTACACCTTCTCCAAGAAATACGCGATGACCGGCTGGCGGCTGGGCGCCGCGATCGGCCCGCAGCCGGTGATCGACGTCATCACCAAGATCAACACCAACGACGAGTCGTGCACCAACCACTTCGTCCAGATGGCCGGGCTGGAGGCGCTGCAGGGGGACCAGGGCGGGGTGCGGCACATTCTGCGCAGCCTCCGGCAACGGCGCGCTCTGATCACCGACCGCCTCAACGCCATCGACGGCGTAACGGTGCCGGCGTCCGACGCAACCTTCTACCTGTTCGCCGACGTGACCGAGGTGTACCGGCGCCGGGGATTCTCCATGACGCGGCGCGCGGCCGACGAGCAGGCGTTTCGGATCGACACCATGCGCCGCACCGGCGTGTCGTTCTGCTCGCGCGGCCACTTCGGCCGCGGCGCGCCGGACGAGCCGCGGGTGTACGTGCGGTTCGCCTACTCGGGAATCGACGTGACCGACGCGGAAGAGGGGCTCGCGGCCCTGAAACGGTACTGGGAGAGCTGACCAATGCCGACGATGCCACCGACATCCACGATGCCACCGACCTCGACCACCAGGGCCGACTATCTGGAACGCGACCTGCGCCACCTGATCCACCCGATCCACAGCCGCAGCACGCACCTGGAGGGGCACGTGTGGGTCAAGGGCGAGGGCGCCGTGCTGGTGGACGCCGACGGCAGGCGCTACCTGGACGGCCTGTCCGGTCTGTGGAACGTGGTGGCCGGACACGGCCGCCGCGAGCTGGTCGAGGCGGCGGCGGCGCAGATGGCGACGCTCGCCTACTGCTCGGCCTACGCCGGCAGCTCGAGCCCGCCAGCGATCGAGCTGGCCGAGCGGCTGGCCGGGCTGACCTACCCTTCGATCAACCGCTTCTTCTTCACCTCGGGCGGCGGCGAGGCGAGCGAGACCAGCTTCAAGCTGGCCCGTTCCTACTGGAAGCTGCTCGGCAAGCCGGACAAGGTCAAGGTGATCTCGCGCCGCTGGGGCTACCACGGGGTGACGCTGGCGGCCATGAGCGCTACCGGCATCGCCACCTACTGGCCGGCGTTCGAGCCGCGCGTGCCCGGCTTCATCCACATCCCCTCCCCCTACCCCTACCGCTACCAGGCGCCGGCCGGCGTCAGCCAGGGGGTGGCGGCGGCGGACGAGCTGGAGCGGGCGATTCAGCGCGCGGGCGCGGACACGGTGGCGATGTTCATGGCCGAGCCGGTGCAGGGCGCGGGCGGGGTGATCGTGCCGCAGGACGACTACTTCCCCCGCATCCGCGAGATCTGCGACCGCTACGACGTACTGCTGGTGGCGGACGAGGTGATCACCGGCTTCAGCCGCACCGGCAAGCTGTTCGCGCTCGACCACTGGGGCGTGGAGCCCGATCTGATGCAGTTCGCCAAGGCCGTGACGTCGGGCTACTTTCCGCTCGGCGGCGTCGGCGTGAACGACCGGATCGCCGCGGTGCTGGACGGCGCCCCCACCCCGTGGATGCACGCCTACACCTACAGCGCCCACCCGGTGGGCTGCGCGGTGGCGCTGCGCGCGGTCGACATCATCGTGGACGAACAGTTCCCGGCGCAGGCCGCGGCCAAGGGCGAACGGCTGCTGGCGGGGCTGCACGCCGCGCTCGGCGACCATCCGCACGTGGGCGAGGTGCGCGGCCTGGGGCTGATGTGCGGCGTGGAGCTGGTGCAGGACCGCGCGACCAAGGCGGAGTACCCGGCGGCCGACAACGTCGGGGCGCGGGTGCACGCCGCGGCGCAGCGCCGCGGGCTGTTCAGCCGCATGCGCGGCGACGTGTTCCTGCTGGCGCCGCCGGTGGTCACGACCGCCGCCGAGCTCGACCGCATGGTCGAGATCGTGGCCGCCGCGGTGCGCGATGTCCTGGGCGACTAGATGTTATCGCTGGTGTGCGCTACTGATCGTCCTGCATGTAGCGGTGGGCGGTCAGCGGCGCGGCCGCCAGCAGGCCGCCGTCCACCGGCAGGGTGACGCCGGAGATCCAGCGCGCTTCGTCGCTGGCGAGAAACACCGCCGCCCAGGCGATGTCCCAGGCCGTGCCCTCGGTGCCGAGCGGGGCCGCGCGCCGGCGCAGGTCGTGCACCTCCGCCGGCATGCCGGTGGTGAACGCCGCGCGCAGGTGTCCCGGCGCGATGCAGTTGGCGCGAATCCCCTGCCGCCCGTGGTAGGCCGCGGTGTTCTTGGCCAGCATCACCAGCGCGCCCTTGGCCACGCCGTAGGGCGTGTTGAACGCCATGCCCGCGCTGAGCCCGTCGATCGACGTGACGTTGATGATCGAACCGCCCCCCGTCGCCGCCATGTGCGGAATCGCGTGCTTGCTCGTGAACATCGCGCTCTTGAGGTTCAAGTCGAGCGCGAAGTCCACCGTTTCCTCGGTCATGTCCGTGACCGTGCCGCGGCCGTGGCCGCCCAGGTTGTTCACCAGCACGTCCAGCCGGCCGTAGCGTTCCACCGCCGCCGCGGCCAGCGTCGCGCACTGGTCGCTGCGGGTCAGGTCGCCCACGAACACCGAGCCGGTGCCGCCCTCGCTTTCGATCTGGGCCAGCGTCCGGTCGGCGTTCGCCCGCTCGCGGTCGGCCACCACTACGCGCGCCCCCTCCCGCGCCAGCGCCACCGCAATGGCACGGCCCGTCCCCAGCAACCCCGTCTCATGGGCACCCGCCCCGGTCACGATCGCGACCTTGCCCGCCAGTCGCCCCTCAGCCATCAGAAATCCTCATGGCCGTGAGAGTGCCCCAAAACCGCCCGGCGTGGCTACCGCCCCGCGCATCCCAGCCACGGTGCTCCCCCGGTTGACACCGTGACCGGGACTTCGCATACGATAAACACGTTCAACAACCGCCGACAAGCCGGGTGACATGCCATGCTGAAGAGACTCTATGCCGACAACTTCCGGTGCCTGACCAATTTCGAACTTGAGCTCGATGAAGCAAACGTCTTGCTTGGCGCCAACGGCACCGGCAAGACGTCAGTGCTCGACGTACTACGAAGGATCCAACATCTGGTCGTGCGCGGGGCCAGGATCGACGAAGTATTGCCGGCACGTGATCTGACATTGAACAGAAAGCGAAACGTACAGCGTTTCGAAATCGCGACCAGCGTCGATGGGCATTCTTACGTTTACGGACTCGAAGTAGAACACGACCCGGATCGTGACAGAATGAGGATACTGAAAGAAACCCTTGAACATGACGGAAGACCGATCTTTGAATTCAGGAATGGCGAAGCTCAACTGTACCATGACGACTACAACGAGGGTCCTGCCTATCCGTTCGATTGGACGCTCTCCGGAGTAGGTACACTGAACGAACGACCCGATAATCAGAAGTTGACCAAGTTCAAGAAAGATCTTCAAAACTACATAATCGTACGTCCATGTGCGCCCCTGATCAAGCCCGAAACCAGGACGGAAGACGACTTTCTTAAGCCTCTCATGGACAACTTTGTCGGCTGGTACCGCCACTATTCCCAGGAGAACATGGGCTCCGTAGGAGCGCTGTTCGAGACACTGCGCGAATCTCTT
This sequence comes from Spirochaetia bacterium, assembly GCA_965198005.1. Taxonomy (GTDB): domain Bacteria; phylum Spirochaetota; class Spirochaetia; order SZUA-6; family Bin103; genus Bin103. The sequence goes on along the minus strand of CBDAOI010000004.1, from coordinate 1,835,729 downwards.
CCGAGCTTCGCTTCACTCAGACTCAGAGAATCCGGCGAGAACTCGCGCGCTCTCAAAGTTACGTTTCGCGGTCCATCCAACAGCACGATCGACTATGGCCTCGATCAGCTATCCGACGGCCAGCGAGCTTTAATTGCGCTATACAGCCTGACTATGCTCACGGACGACCGCCGCGTTTCCCTGTTCATCGACGAACCTGACAACTACCTCGCTCTGCGGGAGATTCAGCCATGGCTCGCGCAGGCGATGGAGAGGTGCGGCGAGTCGCTGGAACAGATCGTCGTCGTGTCCCATCATCCGGTGACCATCGACTATATGGCGGGCGCGCATGGCAGGTGGTTCTTCCGAGATGGAGATGGCCCGGCCCGGGTGAGCGACCAACCTAAGGCCGCGGTCGACGGACTATCGATTTCAGAGACCATCGCACGCGGATGGGACGACAACGGCGACTGATCCGGAACATTGAGCGTGGACCGGACGAATGGCGACAAGAGTAGTCTTGCTCTGCGAAGACATGCGAACCGAGGGCTTCGTCCGTCGGTTTCTGAGACATCGCAACTTTGGCCGTCATGACATTCATAGTCTGCCTCTTCCCGGTCCTACGGGATCCGGAGAACAGTGGGTAAGAGAGCGCTTCCCCCAAGAATTGCAGGCCATTCGACACCGACAAAGGACGGTTCTGCTCCTGGTGACTGATGCGGATACAATCTCGACGGCCTCCAGACGTTCAAAGTTGGATCAAGAATGCGACAGAAAGCACGTTCCCCGGCGACAACCGGATGATCGGGTAATCGTAGCCATCCCAAAACGAAACATCGAAACGTGGCTCAAGTACCTCGGCGATGGAATCCAAGTCGATGAGGAGCAGGACTACAAACCACAGTTACGGAATCTGAAGCAGAAAGACGTTCGCCGTCTCGCAGACGAGCTGCATCGCATGTGCCAAGAAACACAACGGCTTGATCGTTTCGCACCCCCATCTCTGAAAGAGGCGTGTCGTGAATACCCCAGGCTCACTCAATTCGTCAGTTGACTCCTGACCTGCACTCGTTGCGGGCGGTGTTTCGGCTGCGGAGGCGAGCGCGCGACCGGCAGGAGTGGCTGCGGCGGCGGGCGCTCAACGTGGCGGACCTGCGGAGGATGGCGCAGCGGCGGTTGCCGCGCGGCGTGTTCGACTACGTCGACGGCGGCGCCGAGGACGAGGTGAGCATGCGCGCCAACTGCGCCGCCTACCGGCGCCGGTGCTGGGCGCCGCGCGTGCTGCGCGACGTGTCGCGGGTGGACACCGGCACCACCCTGCTCGGGCGCCGGCTGGCGCTGCCGCTGGTGCTCGCCCCCACCGGCTTCACGCGGATCGCCCACCCGGACGGCGAGCTGGCGCCGGCGCGCGCGGCCGTCCGCGCCGGCATCCCCTACTGCCTGTCGACCGTGGGCACGCGCTCGATCGAGGAGGTGGCGGCGGCCGGCGCCGGCGACCTCTGGTTCCAGCTCTACATGCTGCGCGACCGGGGCCTGGTGCGGGAGCTGGTCCAGCGCGCCGCCGACGCCGGGTACGGCGCGCTCATGCTCACCGCCGACACGCCCGTGGCAGGCCGGCGCGAACGCGACGTCCGCCACGGCCTCGCGCTGCCGCCGCAACTCGGGCTCGGCACGCTGCTCGACGGCATCCGCCACCCGGGGTGGACCTGGCGCTTCATCCGCGCCGAGCCGATCACCTTCGCCTGCTTCGCCGGCCGCGGCGCCGCCGATGGGTCCACGCCGGTGGCGCTGTCCAGTTACATCGCGTCCCAGTTCGACCCCACCTGCAGTTGGCGCGACCTGGAGTGGCTGCGTTCGATCTGGGACGGGCCGCTGCTGGTCAAGGGCATCCAGACCGTGGCCGACGCCCGGCTGGCGGTCGAACACGGCTGCGCCGCGGTCGTCCTGTCCAATCACGGCGGCCGCCAGCTCGAAGGCTCGCCCGCCACGCTCGACCTGGTGGCGCCGGTAGCCGACGCCCTCGGCGGCCGGGCGGCGGTGATCTGCGACGGCGGCGTGCGCCGCGGCGGCGACATCGCCAAGGCCGTGGCGCTCGGCGCCGCCGCCTGCATGACCGGGCGCCCCTATCTCTACGGCCTCGGCGCCGCCGGCGAGGCGGGGGTGGACCACGCCATCGCCCTGCTGGCGGAAGAGCTGGCGCGCACCATGGCCCTGATCGGCTGCACCACCGTCGGCGCGCTGAACCGCGCCTGCCTGACCCCGGCCGCGCCGGACCCGCCGCCTGACGCAACGGCCGAGACCGCCGCCGCGGACGCCACCGTCAACGCATCGCCCGCATGCATCGAAATGAAGCCTGGTCGGAACAGACAGTAGCCGCGCTGCAACATCACGGCTGGCTGATCATGCAGCGAGAAATGCGCGAGTTCAACGGTACGGAGCCGGAACTCATGCAAGATGAACGTAACGGGTTCGTCCGTGTGACCTTCCATTTGGGCCACGCTGTCGGCGGGTGAGCGCGCCGACGTGGCGGCTAGTGCCTCGCCGCTCAGGATGACGAGATAAGCGGGTTCTTCTCCTGGACAATATTCTCAGCCCGGTTCTTGACCTTTTCTCCGACATCCTGTCCCGCTTCCCGGAAGCCCTGGAGGCCGATGTACAGCTGGTCTTGCGCCAGGCCGTCGAAGAGGATCTGCGCCGCCTGGTCAGTCGTGATTCCTGCGGCCAGCCACCCGCGCCAATTCTCCCGGTGCTTCTCGGTCACCTCGGTCGTCTCCCCTTTGAAACGCTCCGGACGAGATTGATCCACGCGGTAAAACTCGGTCGCCACCCATCCCGGGCAGAGCACCGAAACCTTGACGTGGGGCGCCGACTCGGCCAAATCGTGATAGAGCGACTCGGTCAGGACCACCACTGCATGTTTCGAGACCCCATACGACCCGCCCCCCGGGAGCACGCCGGAAAGGGATGAGACATTGACCACATGACTGGGCTGCTTCCGTTTGATCATGCGGGGGACGAATGCACGCAGGCCATAGAGCACCCCGTAAAAATTGACCCCCATTACCCAGTTCCAGTCGTCCAGTGTGATCTCCAGTGTCTTGCCCGGCTGCGCGACCCCGGCGTTGTTCACCAGCAGGTCGACCTGCCCAAAGGCTTCGATCGTGGCTGCTGCCAGATTTTCCACCTGTTCTACCTGGGATACATCCGTCTGGACGATCAGCGTCTCGGCCCCCAGCGCCTCCAGGTCGGCGGCGGTCTTGGTGAGCGATTCCATCCCGAATCCGGCCAAAACAACCTTCATCCCTTGCTTGGCGCAGTGGAGGGCGATCCCGCGGCCGATGCCGCGCCCCGCGCCGGTGATCACTGCGACTTTATCTTTGATGTCTCTCATTCTTCCTCTCCTTGTAACAGGGAACATCTCACGACGAACTCATCCCGGTCCGTCGGCTCGTAGCCCGCAAAGGACCGGGACTTCCACCAGGGAGAATACGATGTCGGCCCATCGGGGGCAATGAGAAAGTATGCTATCTCCAGTTGGCAACTCTCGCCACCCGCTGATAGAATGGCCAAATGCGGTACGCGGGAACCGGGAGGCGCCGCGTTGGCGGCGGCGCGACTCCGACGATGACCGCCGCCTGCGGGGCCGCGCGGTGCGGTCGCCGGGCCTGGCGCGGCGCCGGGCTGCTGCTGGCGGCCGCCATCGCGACGCCGCTGGGCGCCGAGCCGCACTCGATCGCGCGCCAGTGGAACGAGCTGCAGTTGCAGGCCATCCGCAAGGACTACGCGTTTCCCACGATTCACGCGCGCAACCTCTACCACGTGTCGGTGGCGATGTGGGACGCCTGGGCGGTGTACGACGAGCACGCGCAGCCGGTGCTGGCCGACTGGCGCGTGACCGCCGACGACGTAGCCGCCGCCCGCCACGAAGCGATCAGCTACGCCGCCTACCGCGTGCTGTACGCGCGCTACCTGATCTCGCCCGGCGCCTACCTCACGGTGCCCAGGTTCGACGAGCTGTTCGACTCGTTCGGCTACGACTACACCGACGTCCGGCTGGAGGGCGACGATCCGGCGGCGGTGGGCAACCGCATCGCCAAGCTGGTGCTCGACCACGGCTACGACGACGGCGCGGACGAGCTCGGCACCTACGCCTTCGAGTACGGCTACGTTCCGGTCAATGCCCCGCTGGTGGTGGCGAACCCGGGCACCGGCGGCGTAGTCGATCCCAACCGCTGGCAGCCGCTGTCGTTGGCCCTGCGCATCGACCAAGCGGGCAACGTGGAGCCCGGATCGGTGCAACGGTTCGTCGGCTCGCACTGGGGGCACGTCATCCCGTTCGCGCTGCCGGCCGGCGATCGCGGCGCCCCCGGCGTGTACTACGACCCGGGACCGCCCCCCCAACTCGGCGGCGAGGGCAGCGCCGAGTACCAGGAGGTGTTCACCGAGGTGATCCGCTACGGCGCCACCCTCACCCCCGACGACGGCGTGCTGATCGACATCTCGCCCGGCGCGCACGGCAACAACAGCCTCGGCGCCAACGACGGCACCGGCCGTCCGCTGAACCCGGTCACCGGTCAGCCGTATGCCCCCAACGTCGTCAAGCGCGGCGACTGGACCCGGGGCATCGCCGAGTTCTGGGCCGACGGACCCGAATCGGAGCTGCCGCCCGGGCATTGGAACACCCTGGCCAACTACGTCACCGACCACCCGCTGCTGGAACGGCGCCTCGGCGGCACCGGCCCCGTGCTCGACCCGCTGGAATGGGACGTCAAGCTCTATCTCGCGCTCAACGGCGCGGTGCACGATGCCGCGATCTGCGCCTGGGGCATCAAGGGCCACTACGACTACGTGCGGCCGATCACCGCGATCCGCCGGATGGCGGAACTGGGTCAGTCATCCGACTCGGAGCTGCCCGCCTACCACCCGCACGGCCTGCCGCTGGAACCGGGGCTGGTGGAGTTGATCACCGCCGACAGCGCGGCGCCGGGCGAGCGCCACGAGCACTTGGCGGGATTCGTGGGCGAGGTCGCGGCCCTGGCTTGGCGCGGCAAGCCGGACGACCCCGATTCCTACGGCGGCGTCGGCTGGATGCGGGCGGTCGACTGGGTCCCGTACCAGCGCGACAGCTTCGTCACCCCACCCTTCGCCGGCTACGTGTCGGGTCACAGCACGTTCAGCCGCGCGGCGGCGGAGGTGCTGGCCAACTTCACCGGCAGCGAGTTCTTTCCCGGCGGCCTGGGCGAGTTCGTCGCCCCCGCGCACGACTTTCTGGCCTTCGAGTCGGGCCCGACCGAGACCCTCACCATGCAGTGGGCGACCTACTACGACGCCGCCGACGAGGCCGCGATCTCGCGCCTGTACGGCGGCATCCATCCGCGCGTGGACGACCTGCCGGGCCGCCGTCTCGGCGCCAGCATCGGCATCGCCGCGTTCGAGCGGGCGCTCACCCACTTCGACGGCACCGCGGCTGCCGCCGCCGCCTCGGCAGCAGCAGCCACTCGCTCCTGACCGCCCCGCCCGCTTCCCTTGCTCCCGTCCGCCCTTTACCGCCGATGTAGGATTGCCGAGAATACGACTCAATGAGTGGTATGAAATTGCAGAACCGGGTGGCGCTGGTGACCGGCGCCGGACGCGGCATCGGACGCGCCATCGCGCTGGCATTCGCGCGCGAAGGGGCGGACGTGGCGGTGACCGCGCGCACCGTCGCCGAGATCGAGCAAGTCGCGGCCGAGGTCACCGCCCTGGGCCGCTCGGCGGTGGCGCTGGCGGTCGATCTGAGCGACCGCGCGGCCACGATCGGGTTGCCGGAGCGCGTGGCCCGCCACTTCCCGGCGGTGGACATCCTGGTCAACAACGCCGGGCTCGGCAGCAGCTCGAACCCGCGCCGGATCGTGGACTACGACGACGACTTCTGGGACTTGAGCATCGCGATCAACCTCACCGCGCCCTACCTCCTGACCAAGGCGCTGGTGCCGGCGATGGCGGAACGCGGCTGGGGCCGGGTGATCAACATGGCGTCGGTGGCCGGCAAGCGCGGCTTGGTGGCAGCCGGCGCCTACACCGCGACCAAGCACGCCCTGATCGGGCTCACGCGCACCGCGGCGCTGGAAACCGCCGGCCGCGGCGTCACGATCAACGCCATCTGCCCGGGCGCCACGCGCACCGTGATGCTGATGCGGCGGCTCCAGTTCGAAGCGGAACTGAGCGGCGTGACGCTCGCCCAGCGCGAGGCCGACGCAAACCCCATCGGCCGCCTGCTCGAACCAGACGAGATCGCCGGCCTGGCCGTCTACCTCGCCTCCGACGACGCCCGCGGCATGACCGGCCAGTCCCTCAACCTCTCCGGCGGCTCCACCATGCACTAGGCTAGCCCTTCGCTACCTTCGCTACCAAACTGTGATAGGACGTGGTATAATCTACCGATATGGTGACGAACATGAGTACTGACGATCTCAACCGTCGTATCATTCGGTCGGTTACCGAGTACTGGGAAACCAACAGGGTGCCCCTGCTCTTGAGCCGTCTGGGGCTTCAAGACGATGGAGAAATATCCAAGCTTACGAGACAATACTCGAGCAGCTTGCGGGAATACTTGGAACGTCACCTTTCCGATCAAGTGCGAGTCGTGCAACATCAATCAAAGAGCCAGTTGGTCGGAGCTATACCGATGGGCGTGGACTTGCTTGAAGAAGGGGGGGGCGACATTCTGCTGGAGAAAACGCAGAGCAAGACGGCAAACACGGTGCTGCGTTTCCACCCCGCTTTCTGGGCCGCATTTCGCAAACCGATAGACAAATGCGAGAGCCGTTTCATAAGCATCCATGAACCCGTGCGATTTCGAGATTCAGCTTCGGCTGAGAAACCGGATGGATTCGTAGAAATACAGCGAGAATACATAGTGGGTCCGGAGGCTGACTCCAACCACGTTCAGCAGGCGGCACAGGACTGGCTTGATCGCTCTGGAATTGAATCAAGAATCTATCTGAGTTCGGGAAAGTCAACCGAACAACCCCGTGATCTGCTCGACCGATTATTGGATACTCTCGAAACCAGCGAACTTGAACGAGTCACTATGCCACTAGACGTAGTTTCCAAATTGCGGCGGCAGTCTCCGTGAAGCGGAAGGTCTACGTTGTGATAGCGGGCGTTCAGCCTGCGATCCTGGACCGTCTCGCTGCTCCTCTCCGGAAGACACGTCCGGAAGTGTTCCTTCCCTTGCGAGGTCTTCCATATCCGGAACGTTACACCGACGATTACGTCTCGAAGCTGTATGAACGCGTTGCATGCGAACTTAGGCAGCATCAGCCTGCGCAGCGCGAGAACCTATTGACCAATGCGAACCTCATTGTCCTCTACGCCGAAGAATCTGACGGGAGCGACAGCAGGTTGCTTCATGGATTCGGCCTTGAGGCCCTCCTCTTGCCGCTGCACGTCAAAAGTATGGGCAGCATGAGAATGGTCACGTCCAACCAACGCAATCGAATAATGAACATGTGGATCAAGGAGATCAATCGAGCCCTCCGACAAACGCGGGGATTGCTACATGTGATTGCCGAAGAAGTAACGAATCGGGACAACAGGACATGCCTCTTGCTCCCGCCAAAGACGTTCGGAAATGCGTTTTCTGATATCCGTGAACCAATACGGCAGGCTGTCCGAAACCGAGAAGGAGAAGACAAGTTCAGAAAGAGCCTGAAGCACGTATCCTCCCTGCTTCGCAAGCGCGAACGAAAGTACTTTGTCGGAGATGGCAACGTCGTATTCAAGTGTCCCGGAAAAATTAGCCGCCATGGTTTGGCTCCGCTCTGGCGTGATGGAACCCACGATTCGTCATGCGTGATACGAGGTCGACTGCGGTTCGGCGTATCCTTTGATCCACGCTTTCACTACGACTGCGAAATACCGCGGAGGCACATGACCTTCCCGGGCTGCCACGAGCCTCAGAGTATTCCCGCAGGTCGGTTGCACGTGAACGTTGCACCGAACGACAACGTGAGATAGAAAATAGCCGCGCCAGAAAAGACGCGGCTACTCTATTCTTCGTTGCCAAGGTTAGCGACGGATGCGCGTTAACAAAAATTTTTGCGCAATCTCTCGTCTCCACGCCTTTAAGCCAAGCTAGCTAACGAGGAGAGGACGGGCCCGTCCAGGTCCTCGCTCTGGCCTCTTGACCGCGCTCCTTGACTTGACGCAACACATCAAGGTCAGGAACTCCGCAAGGGAATCTCCACTCCGCAGTGCACGAAGCACCGGGATTTCGATATCCGCGCGAAACCTATGACTGAAGTTTACCCCCGTGACGCCGGACGGTCAAGCCGAGCATACCGCAATGCCGCACTACGGCGCTAGCCGTCCGGGGAGCGGCGGGCCTCCACGTTGGTCTCGACGTCGATCAGCACGGTGGTGCCGGCGGCGTTCAGGCGCTGGGCCTGCTCCAGCGCGGCGTGCAGCTCGGGGGCGGTGCGCACCCTGATCCCGGTGCCGCCGAGCGACTCCGCCACGCCGGCATAGTCGCCGCCGAAGGTGCCCACGCCGGCGGCCAGCGCCGCCTGCCACAGCGGATCGGCGAGGCGGGCGGCGTAGGTGGCCATGGCGCGGTTGCGCAGCAGCACGGTGGTGATCGGGATCTGCGCCCGCACCGCCGTCTCCAGGTCCAGGCCGGACATCCCGAACGCGCCATCGCCCATCACGTTCAGGCAGAACTTGTCCGGGTGGGCCAGCTTGGCCCCGATCACGAGCGGCAGGCCGAACCCCAGGTGGGTGGTCTTCCCCCACCCCACGTAGCTGTACGGGACCGTGGCGCGGTAGAAGGGTACCAGACAGTCGCGCGGCGCGCCGGCGTCGTGGGTGACGATGCTCGCGTCCGCATCCAGCACCTCGTTCAGGGCGTGCACCACCCGGTAGTAGCTGAGCGGCTGCTCGTCGGAGGTGAGAATCGGGCCCCAGGTGGCCATCCACTGCGCGCGCGTCGCGGCCACCTCCGCCGCCAGCCGCTCCACCGCGTCGGCATTCGCGGCGGCTCCGGCGGCGCCGTCCTGCAGCTCGGCGATCAGCGCCTGCAGGGTGAGTCCGGCGTCCCCCACCAGCCCGACCGCAGCCGCCTCGTCCTTGTTGACGTCCGCCGGGTCGATGCTGTTATGAATCAGCGTCGCCGCGGGCGGCACGGGCTGGGCGTAGAACGTGCGCGTGAGGCTGGCGCCGACCGCGAGCAGCACGTCGCACTCGGTCAGCCAGCGGCGCGCGGGCAGCGTGGTCGCCCTGCTGCCGGCGCCGAGCGCCAGCGGATGGGTCTCGGGCATGGCCGACTTGCCGGGCATGGTGCAGAACACCGGCGCCGGCAGCAGCTCCGCCAGCCGCACCAGGTCGGCGCTGGCCTGGGCCGCCAGCACCCCGGCGCCCGCCCAGATTGCCGGCCGCTTGGCATCGCGCAGCAAGGCGGCGGCGGCGGCCACGTCGGCCGCGGCGGGCGCCTGGCGGGCGGGCCGCGGCGAGCGGTAGTTGCAGGCCGCGGGCGGCACCTCCTGCGCGCACACGTCCTCCGACACCTCCACCACCACCGGTCCCGGCGGCCCGCTGCGCAGCGCGTGGAACGCCCGCCGCATCACGTTGGCCAGCTCGTCGATGCGCAGCACCGTCTCCACCGACTTGGCCACGTCCGGATAGACCCGGGCGGCCGAGAAGTTCGGCCGCGTGACGCGGTTGAGCGGGTTGCCTGCCACCAGGAACAGGATCGGCACGTTGTCGGCGGCCGCCTGGGCCAGCCCGCCCACCGAGTTCTCCGCGCCCGCCTGCGCCTGCACGGCCACCACGCCGAACCGCCGGCGGCTGCTGGTGCGGCTGTAGCCGTCCGCCGCCATCACGGCGCCGCGCTCGTGGCGGAACATCACGGGCCGCAGCCCGCGCAGCGCGGCGTGGTCGATAATCGGGTTGCTGGGGAAACAGGCGAGCCACTCGATCCCCTCTTCCTGGAGGATACGGACGATGTATTCGAAACCGGTCATTGTGAGATGCGATCTCCTCGGAACTCAAGCCATGGGGGATTCATGGGGGATTGTCGCGGCCCAGGATAACGGAAAGGCAAACTCATGTCGACCACGGGCGCCGCTAGCGTTATCATTGCGATCATTGCGGCGGACAGTGCGGCCGTATCGCGCTATACTGTCGGCTGGCATTACACATGACAACCGCGGAGGGATCCACAGCCAACCATGATTCGGATTGAGAACCTCACCAAGTACTACGGCGAACGCTTGGCGGTCGACGACATCGGCTTCAACGTCGAGCAGGGCGAGATCGTCGGCTTTCTCGGCCCCAACGGCGCGGGGAAGTCGACCACCATGCGCATCATCACCGGCGTGCTCATGCCGACCCGCGGCGACGTCTGGGTGGGCGAGCACAACATGGCCACCCATTCGGTCGAGGGGCGGCGCCACATCGGCTACCTGCCGGAGGTCGTGCCGCTCTATACTGACATGAACACCCGCAGCTACCTTGAGTTCGCGGCACGGCTGCGCGGTCTGGACAAGGCCACGGCGCGCCGCCGCATTGACGAAGTGATCGAGATCTGCGCCATCGAGGAGTACCGCGACGTGCTCCTGTCCAAGCTGTCGAAGGGGTTCCGCCAGCGCGTCGGCTTGGCGCAGGCGATCATCCACGAGCCCGACGTGCTGATTCTCGACGAGCCCACGGTCGGGATCGACCCGATCCAGGTGGCCCAGACCCGGCAGCTCATCAAGGATCTCGGCCAGGAGCACACCATCCTGCTGTCCACCCACATCCTGCCCGAGGTGAGCATGATCTGCGAGCGGGTGATCATCATCCACGAGGGTCGGATCGTGGCGGAGGACCGGATCGAGAACCTTTCTTCCATTATAAAGGGCGGCGAGCAGCTCCGCCTGACGGTGAAGGGACCGCCCGAGCAGGTCACCGACCGCTTGCAGGAGCTGCCCGGCGTGCACGCCGTGAACTATCGCGCCCCGCATCACGTCGTCGAGTTCGAGGCGGACCAGGAACCGCAGGCCGCCATCACCAGTGCCATCGTCGAACGCGGCTGGACCCTGCTGGCGATGCAGACCGTCGCCATGAGCCTTGAGGAGATCTTCCTGGAGCTGACCACGCAGGAGGACGAGGCGGACGACGACGAGCTGGACGAGGACGACGACGGCGAATATGACGAGGACGAGGACGAGGACTACGACGAGGACGATGATGACGACGGCGGCGAGGCGGACCAGAGCGGGGAAGCGGACGCCACGCCTGATGACGATCGATGACACGATCGATGACGCCTGACGCCGCGCGGGTCCGACGGCGCGTCTGACCCGCCGCTACCGGGACAACAAAAATCAAGCCAAGAGAGGAGATTATTAGTGGCTTACAAGTTTCAGCCGGGCGTGATGTATCTCATGCCCACCCACTTCGGACCGATGACGGGACCGCGGCGCGGGCCCGACGGCAAGGGGTATGCCTGCAGCGACAACCCCACGAACTCCAGCTACTCGGTCAGCTTCCTGACCAATGCCGAGCAACTCGAGGAGCTGCTGCCGGAGGGATTCGCGCTGCACGGGGAGCCGGTGGTGACCGTGTCCCAGACCCACATGAAGCAGATCGAGTGGCTGGCCGGGCGCGGCTACAACGTGATGGGCGTGACCTTTCCGGTGACCTACACCGGCACCCGCGACCGCGCGCAGGGACCGTTCCTGACCGTCCTGTGGGAGAACATGACCGAGCCGATCCTGACCGGCCGGGAACAGATCGGGTTCTCGAAGATCTACTGCGAGATGCCGGACCCGGCCGTGTGCCGGGGCGAGACCCACGTCATGGCGCACTGGCAGGGGTTCCGCTTCCTGGACATGAAGCTGACCAACATGCGCGAGGTGGCGCCCGCCGACTATCCGCAGGCGGCGGCGCCGCGCACCGACGGCGTGCTGACCGGACTGCTCCACTACAAGTACATCCCCCGCACCGGCCACTGGGGCGAGGCGGACGCCGCCTACGCCTGTCTCACCCCGTCGGAAGGCGGCAACAGCCGCCTGACCGGGTTGTGGAAGGGTGACGGGACGGTCGAGTTTCACCCGGCGCGCTGGGAGGACATGCCGACCCAGTACATGATCGTCAACGCGTTCCACGACCTGGAGGTCAAGGAATTCCGCGGCGGCACCATCAGCACGAGCGTGGGCGGCAAGGATCTCAGCGACCAGCGCCTGCTGCTGTAGGGGCGCGGGCTGCCGAGGGTACCGATGCCGGGGCACCTCACGCGCGAGCAGCTCCTGTCCACCGGGGTGGACGGGGTGCGCGCCGGCGCGTTGCTGGCGGACGTGAACCGCCTGCTGGAGGGCGCCGCGGACCGGCCGGAGCCGGCCGCGGAGGAGTGCTGGGCCGAGCTGACCCGATCCCTGCTCACTGCGGACGACCCGTTCGCGCTGCACAAGCTGCTGTACGAGCGGGTGTACGCCGGGCGCGACCCGGCGCGGGGACCGGCGCCGGCCTGGTTCCCGACGGCGGAGCAGAGCCGCGCGACCAACCTGCACGCCCTGATGCGCGACCAGGGGATGTTGAGCTTCGCCGAGCTGTTCCACTGGTCGGCCGCGCACCGCACCGACTTCTGGCAGCAGATGGTGGAGCGGCTGGGGATCCGGTTCGCGGAGCCCGCCGCGGCGGTCGCGGACCTGACCGACCTGCGCGCGCCGCGCTGGTTTCCGGGGGCGCGGCTCAACGTCGCGGAGAGCTGTTTCGGCGCCGCGCCGGACGCGGTGGCGATCGTCCATCAGGCCGAGGGCGGGCCGCTGCGGTCGATGAGCTACGGCGAGTTGCGCGCGCTCGCCGGCCGCGTGGCCAACGGGCTGCGCGCCGCCGGGCTGGAGCCGGGCGCCGCGGTCGCGGCCTGCCTGCCGATGACCGCGGAATCGGTGGCGATCTATCTCGGCACCGTGGCGGCGGGGTGCGCCCTGGTGTCGATCGCCGACAGCTTCGCGGCCGAGGAGATCGCGGTGCGCCTGCAGATGACCGGAGCACGCGCGCTCTTCACCCAGGACCACATGGTACGCGGCGGCAAGCCGCTGCCGCTGTACGAGAAAGTGGTGGCGGCCGGGGCGCCGCGCGCGATCGTGCTGGCCGCGGCCGGCGGGCAGGCGGGCGCGGGCGGGGAGGCCGGCGGCGCGCAGGCCGCGCCCGAGCTGCGGCCGGGCGACTTGCGCTGGGAGCAGTTCCTGAGCGCCGACGACGCTTTCAGCGCGGTCCCGTGCGATCCCGCGGCGGCCACCAACATCCTGTTCTCCTCCGGCACCACCGGCACGCCCAAGGCGATCCCCTGGACCCACACGACGCCGATCAAGTGCGCGGCCGACGGCCACCTGCATCAGGACATCCGCCCCGGCGACGTCACGGCTTGGCCCACCAGCCTGGGGTGGATGATGGGGCCGTGGCTGATCTACGCCACACTGGTCAACCACGCCGCCATGGCCCTGTTCGACGGCGCGCCGACCGGCCGCGAGTTCGGGCAGTTCATCCAGGACGCGCAGGTCACGATGCTCGGCGTGGTTCCCAGCCTGGTGCGCGCCTGGAAGCGCAGCGGCTGCATGGCGGGGCTCGACTGGAGCACGATCCGCGCGTTCAGCTCCACCGGCGAGCCGTCCAACGTGGAGGACTACCTGTTCCTGATGGCGCTGGCCGGCTACCGGCCGGTCATCGAGTACTGCGGCGGCACCGAGATCGGCGGCGGCTACGTGACCGGCACCATGGTGCAGCCGGCCGCGCCCAGCACCTTCACCACGCCGACGCTGGGGATCGACTTCCTGATTCTCGACGACGCCGGCCGGCCGGCGGACAACGGCGAGGTGTTCCTGCGGCCGCCCTCGATCGGGCTGTCCACTACCCTGCTCAACCAGGACCACCACGCCGTGTACTTCGCGGGGGCGCCGGCGGACGTGGGCACGGGGGATGCGGCGGGGGCGGACGCGGTGCCGCTGCGCCGCCACGGCGACCAGCTCGAGCGGCTGCCGGACGGCGGCTACCGGATTCACGGCCGGGTCGACGATACCATGAACCTGGGCGGCATCAAGGTCAGCTCGGTGGAGATCGAGCGGCTGCTCAACACCGTGCCGGGGGTGGCCGAAACCGCGGCGGTGGCGATCCGGCCGCCGGCGGGCGGGCCGAGCCTGCTGGTGATCTACGCCGCGCTGTACGCCGGCGCCGAGCTGGGCGGGGACGACCTGCGCGCGCGCTTTCAGAGCGTGATCCGGGGGCGGCTCAACCCGCTGTTCAAGGTGCACGACGTGGTGGTGGTGGAGGCGTTGCCGCGCACCGCGTCCAACAAGACCGTACGGCGCGTGCTGCGCAGCCGGTACGAACGAGAGGGAGAGGAGGCGCAACGATGAACGGCAGGCGAGTGGCAGTGGTGAGCGCCCAGCGCACGGCGATCGGCAAGTTCGGCGGGTCGCTGCAGGGCTTCTCGGCGCCGGAGCTGGGGAGCATCGCGATCCGCGCGGCGCTGGAGCGGGCCGGCGTCGCCCCGGAGAGCGTGGACGAAGTGATCATGGGCAACGTCTACCAGGCCGGGATCGGGCCCAATCCCGCGCGCGTGGCGGCGCTGGGCGCGGGGTTGCCGCACGGCGTGCCGGCGATGACGGTCAACAAGGTGTGCGGCTCCGGGCTCAAGGCGATCGTCCTGGCCGCGCAGGCGGTCGCGCTCGGCGACGCGGACTGCGTGGTCGCCGGCGGCATGGAGAGCATGAGCAACGCCCCGTACCTGCTCCAGCAAGGGCGCTGGGGGGCGCGCATGGGCCACGGCCGGATGGTCGACAGCATGCTCAGCGACGGTTTGTGGGACTGCTTCGCCGACTGTCACATGGGCACCACCGCCGAGAACCTGGCCGACCAGTACCGGGTGGCGCGCGCCGAGCAGGACCGGTTCGCGCTGCAGAGCCAGACCCGGTACCAAGCGGCGCTGGCCGCGGACGCGTTCGCCCAGGAGATCACGCCCGTGTCCGTGCCGCAGCGCAAGCGACCGGCGCTCGAGTTCCGGGTGGACGAGCCGCCGCGGGCGAACAGCAGCGCCGACGCCCTGCAGGGGCTGCGGCCGGTGTTCCAGGATGACGGCAGCGTGACCGCCGGCAACGCCTCGGGGATCAGCGACGGCGCCGCCGCGGCGGTGGTGATGGCCGCCGACCGCGCCGCCGCGCTCGGGCTGCAGCCGCTCGGCTTCATCCGCGCCTACGCCAGCGCCGGCGTCGATCCGCGGATCATGGGCATCGGCCCCGCCTACGCCATCCGCAAGCTGCTGGCCGCCGAGGCGCTGGCGCTGTCCGACGTCGACCTGATCGAGATCAATGAGGCGTTCGCCGCGCAGGTGCTGGCGGTCGGCCGCGAACTGGGCGACGGCTGGGACGAAGCGCGCCTCAACGTCAACGGCGGCGCCATCGCCCTCGGCCACCCGATCGCCGCCAGCGGCACCCGCATCGCGGCCACCCTGCTGCACGAGATGCGCCGCCGCGACGCCCGCCGCGGCATCGCTTCCCTGTGCATCGGCGGCGGCATGGGCATCGCCCTGCTGCTGGAGGCCGCTTGACTTCCGCCGTCATTCACTCAACACACAAGGGCGCGACCGTTTCCATACGCGCATAGCGGCCCCAGTCCATGGTATGCTGCTTCGTGAGAGGTTGACGTGGCTATCGATATCGTTCGCGGCACGACCAACAAACCTGCGTCCAGCGCAGCCCTCGAACAGTGCCTAGCGAGGCACCCCAACTTGACTGGTGAACTGTTCATTGGCTATCCCATCATGGTTACGCCGACCGGTTCCTATCCCATCGACGCCCTACTCATTTCAGAGGACACCGGTATCGTCCTCTTTGATCTAATTGAAGGTACCGAACCGGGAGATTACCAGGCACGCCAGGACGAGTCGTACAACCAACTTGAAGCACGCCTCAGGAAGCACTCGGAGCTCGTAGATCGGAGATCACTTCGCATTCAAATCCACCCAGTCTCCTTCGCGCCTGCGGTGAACTGCCCCAATGGCACCAGTACCGACACCTATCCGCTTACGAACGGAGATAACCTGCTCGACCGACTACCGCAGTGCAAGACACCAGTGACCGCGAGTGTCTACCGAGCCGCTCTCTCCGTAATTGAAAGTACGTCAACGATACGCAAGAGCCGCGTCCGTCGCACCGTCCAGCACGACAACTCGCGCGGTGCAAGGCTCAAGCGCCTTGAAGATTCCATCGCAACCCTCGACTCAATACAGAACAAGGCGGTTATCGAGACCGTTGAGGGGGTGCAACGAATTAGAGGCCTCGCCGGTTCTGGCAAGACCATCGTTCTTGCTCTGAAGGCTGCTTATCTCCACGTTCAGCATTCTGATTGGCGCATTGCGGTAACCTTCAACACACGTTCTCTAAAGGGATTCTTCCGGCGGCTCATCACCATCTTCTGTCTGGAGCAGACCGGGGAGGAACCGGACTGGGAAGCCCTCCGGATTGTGAATGCATGGGGTGCTCCAGGAAGATCGGACCGAGATGGCATCTATTACGCATTCTGTACAGCCAACGAGGTTGATTATTTCGATTTCCGTGGCGCACGGTCAGAGTTTGGGTCAGACAATCCATTTGCTAGTGCATGTAAGCATGCTGTCAGCCAAGCGGGTAAACCACAGCGAATCTATGATGTAATCCTTGTCGATGAAGCACAGGATTTTTCTCCTGCATTTCTCCAGCTTTGCTATGAATCTCTTAACGACCCGAAACGGTTGATCTATGCGTACGATGAGCTTCAGAGTCTCACCGAGTCCTCGCTTCCAGCCCCCGAGATTGTTTTTGGCAAGAACCCGGATGGTTCTCCTCGGGTTCGCCTTGATTCTCAGTCTGACGGCACGATGAGGAAGGACATTATTCTGGAGAAGTGCTACCGAAACTCCCGCCCCGTTTTGGTCACTGCCCACGCACTCGGTTTTGGGATCTATCGAAAGCCGTCAGCACGAGAGAGCAACGGACTCGTGCAGATGTTTGACCATCCGCGACTCTGGGAGGAGATCGGGTATCGTCGCCGTTCCGGACAACTTCAGCCGGGCTCAGACGTAGCTCTCGTTCGATCGGAGACTACGAGTCCACACTTCTTGGAGACCCATTCCCCGATGCAAGATCTGATACAATTCAAGATCTTCGAGAGTCACCGGGAACAGGCCGATTGGTTGGTGCAACAAATCAAAGAAAACCTCACAAAAGAAGAACTCCGACACGATGACATTATCGTCATAAACCCCGATCCCCGGTCCACTCGCAACCAGGTTGGGCCCATTCGCCGGCGTCTGCTGGAAGAAGGGATAGAATGTCACGTCGCAGGCGTGGACACTGATCCTGATGACTTCAACAAGAGCGAGAACGACTCAGTCACCTTCACCGGAATTCATCGTGCGAAAGGCAACGAAGCTGGGATGGTCTATATCATCAACGCCCAGGACTGTCACGCCTCCGCGTACAATCTCGCAACACTCAGGAATCGTCTATTCACGGCCATAACGAGGAGTAAGGCATGGATTCGCGTACTCGGTATTGGGAGCAATATGAGCGCACTTATTGAGGAGTACGAAACACTGAAATATTGCAATTTTGAGCTTCGATTCAAATATCCTACAGAAGAACAACGAGAGCAGCTGCGAATCGTCCACCGAGACATGTCTCACCAGAAACTACAACAACTCCAGCTTAGAGATGAGTTTCTGTCTGACTTGATTACCGACCTTGAATCCGGCAAAATGAGCCTGCGCGATCTGGATAAGGATCTCGTCGAGAGACTGAAACAACATCTCGAGCAGCCTGGTTAGTACCAATGCCCACTGCTACTGACACTTACAGTCAGATCAATTCACTCATTTCATACCTCGTGGAAAAAGGACTAGCGGACGAGCAACACTACGCAGTACTTAAATCGGCAGGCGCGCATACCAAGCACATATCCTTTGCAAACTCTCACCACGTCAATATTGCGCTCAGGAATGTCAGTTATTCCGATATCTACGAACAACTATCGACTGCACGAGCGTACAACGTCAAAATGCTCGACGGCGCACTGATTCAAATGATGTACGCGTTTGATTCTGAAATTGTTCGCCGTCATCGCCTGTCTTTTTTCCCCGCTCCCCATCTCGACGAGTTTCAGAATAATCCCGATATCTACCTGTCGGACGATCTCTATGCGGATGTTGTTGCCAGGAATATTGTCCCGTTTCCAGTGCGATTCGATTACGATATACGAGTTGACGACAATGCTGCCCATGACCATCCCGCCTGTCACTTGACTCTCGGTCAATACCGTAACTGTCGCATTCCTGTAACGGCTCCCCTTACTCCGTTCCGGTTTGTCGATTTCATTCTCAGAAACTTCTATCACACAGCGTTCGTGCGTTATGCTGAGAACCTGCCATCCACCGGCGATACGTTTGCGGACACGATCCGTCCGCGTGAACGCGATATAATACATGTAGTGGTCCCCGCATAAGGGGCGATCTCCCGGATAGCGGACCATCTACGGCGCGCCGTGCTATTCTCCATCATTGACCCATCTCTACGGTTCGGCGTCCACCTGATCAAACCTCAGCCGCTACTCCGCCACCGGCGTCACCGTCAGGTCCGGTTCCACCCGGACCAGGGCGTACGTGGGATCATGCTGGAACAGCAGCAGCCAGCCGTCGCCCGTGATCCGTTCCAGGTAGCGGCGGCGCGACTCCATCGTGCGGCGCGGGTCGATGTCGAGCGCCGGTACGTAGTGCGGCTTGAGGTGGCTGGCGAAGGGAAACAGGTCGGCCGTGAACAGGACGGTGCGCCCGCCCCCGGTCACGGTCACTACCTGAAGGTGGTCGGTATGGCCCGGCGCGTCGCGCAGCGTCACGCCGGGGATCACCTCGTGCTCCCCGTCCACCGGGTCGAGCCGCCCCGCTTCCAGCAGCGGCTGCCAGGTCTCCGACAGATAGCTTGGCGCGGCTGCGCCGGTCGGGCCGCGTGGCATAGGCCAGCTCGCCCCGGTGCACCAAGTAGCGCGCCCTCGGAAACGCCGGCCGCGGTCCGCCGCCGCCGTCGCCGCTTGTGACCCCGCCCGCCACGTGGTCGAAGTGCAGGTGGGTGTACACCACGTGCGTCACGTCGCCCGGCGCCACCCCCGCCGCCGCCAGCTCCGCCAGCAGCCGCCCGGCCGGATCGGTCACCCCGTACAGCTCGCGAAACCGCGCGCCCGCCGCCATCTCGCCCAGTCCGGCGTCCACCAGCACCACCGCCGGCCGGCCCTCCCGGTCGCGGCCGCGAATCAGCAGATTGCGCAGCGCCATCGCCACCCGGTTGCGCGCGTCCGGCGGCGCCGTCCGCTTCCAGATCACGCGCGGCACCGTCCCGAACATCATCCCGCCGTCAAGCCGCCAGCGCACGTCCTCCACCATCCACAGCTCCAGCTCCCCCAGCCGCAGCGCCGCCGCGCGCCCTGCCCCATCGCCCCCGGTCATCACCTCATCGACCTCGTCCCCCACAGGTTGACACATGATACACGCTTCCTCATGCTTCTAATATGCGACCTGTACTATGGACGACTTCCCAAAGGCAGCTCTGAAGCATCTTGAAGATGCACAGGCTCTGTTGAAGAGCAATCGCTACGATGGTGCCGCATATCTCGCGGGATACGTAGTCGAGTGCGCGCTGAAGACGATGATTGATGTTGAGAACAAGAAGGTTCCACATATTCACGATTTGAGCAGTCTACAGTTACAAGTACAGACGCTCGCAGTGCTATCGGGGTCTCGTACGGGCACCCTATATATCGCTGTTTCGCAAGCCATGAAGCAGATACTGACGTGGAGACCGCGAATGCGCTATCGGAGACCGTACGTTGCAGCATCCGTCGCCCAGGATTGGCTCGCAGAGGCGGACGACGTCTACAAGAAGGTTGTCGGCGGCCTCACTCGCGCAGGCCTGATCTGATGCAACACCTGAACGAGGCGTACAAATTCGCTGAAGAGTTTCTAATCGAGTGGATCGAAAGCAAGCCTGCAAACTGGCGTATCCTTGTCGTCAAGGATGTGCTGTCCATGCTCCGTGTCATTCTTTGGTGTGCCAAAAGTGAATGGGAATCAAGTCGCAACGAAATCGATCACAAGCTCAGAGAGGTCTGCGCGGATTATTGGTCGAAGAGCGTCCTTCCAGGACAACGTAGAGGCCATCCTGACGGCGCGTGGCAAGAGGATTCCTGGCGGCAGGCCAAGCGTCACGAAGGAACTGACAAGCTCCGGATTCTGGAAAAGCACCTGACGAAGTCCGGTTGGTTCGACGCGCCACCCGATCCGCCATGGACGATGCGTGCAAGGAACGCACCCGCCATCGTGTTGTTCTATTCGTTCAAGGGTGGTGTTGGCCGATCAACTGCGCTCGCCGCCACCGCGTTGCATCTCGCCAAAGGCGGCGATCGGGTAGCTGTTCTCGATGCCGATCTGGATGCGCCTGGAGTCGGCTACCTGCTTGCCGGACATGACGGTTCCACCGCACAGTGGGGTATCGTGGACTACCTTCTGGAACAGCGTGTTCTGAAGGAGACCGAGCTGCCGACCGATGACTACCACCACCGTTATGTAGCCCGTGATGCCGCCGCCGACGCGGAAGAGATCTCCGTGTACCCCTCAGGAGTATTCGACGACGCATATGTGGACAAGCTGGCCCGCATCGACTATGGGAGACCGTCGGCCGGTACGCCGCACCCGTTTGTCGAGCTGTTGCAGCAGATTCGACGAGAACTTGCACCACGCTGGATTCTGATTGACGCCCGTGCCGGACTGGGGGAGGTGTCCGGATTTCTGACTGGAGGTCTATGTCACGTCCACGTACTCCTGGGCACACTTGCCGAAGCGAGTTGGCGGGGGCTGGAGCTCGTCCTCAAGCGACTTGGAGGAGACCGTGTCCGGGAAGGCAAGCCACAGGCAGAATGTCTGTTGGCAGCGTCCATGGTACCGCGCTCCGATGAAGCCCTATTTCAGGGACTCGTATCCCAGTTCACCGAGCGCGCTCGCGATGCATTCAGCGCCCACTACTACGCTGAGCCGGATGAGGCGGCGGATGAACTATGGACGCTCAGCGACCTTGAGAGCGATGATGCGCCACACGTGCCCGTGGTGCTGCCGTATGAAGAACGCTTGGCAACGTTTCGCGACCTGAGTGAAGTAGCCGAGCCAATTCTCCTTCGTGAAGGCCCGTACCGCGACCTTGCCGAGCGGTTGTGGAGCAGCGCCAGATGAGCAATCGGTCGCCGGGATTGACCAAGCAGGACTGCATGGCACTACGTGCCCAGCTCACCGATCTCGGCTACGGGCAAGCGGAAACGGAGACTGACGAGCTGTTCGCATTACGCCTCTATCCGGTATCAGAGCATCTCCGTGCTCTCGATACGAAGGTCGTTCTAGTCGTTGGCCCCCGAGGTTCCGGGAAGAGCGCTTTGTTCAAGGCATTCTTCTCGGAAAACCGCGATCTGGCTGATTCGATCAGGCGCTGGGCGCCCGGCCCCTCGACTCTACAAGCTCTTTCCGACTCATCGGAATGGAAGGCCGCATATCCGGCCCACACGGATTTTCCCGACAGCCAGGCACTCAATAAATGGGTGCGCTCGGAAGAGGATGCCAAGAAAATCTGGCACGCGATGCTCGTTCGGTCGCTGGGAAAATTTCTTACCGAGGATCAGCGACAGAAGCTCACTCCGCTAATGGCGCCGATGGCAGTAGAAGTCGGAGACATCCTTCACGCATACGAAACGCTGGAGGTGAGTCCAACAGGAGCACTCGACGAGCTGGAGGGAAAACTCAAACGAAAGAATCGATGGGTTTTCGTTGGCTACGACGAGCTTGATACGCTGGGCGGTTTCGATTGGGACCTGATGGCTCGCATGGTGCGAGGTCTGATCGGCTTCTGGTCTGACTACAGCCGGCGTTGGGAACGGATACGGGCCAAGATCTTCCTCCGTTCAGACCTGTTCAGGTGGCACGCCGGCATGGGTACGGCCGACTTCGCCAAACTCGCGGCCAACCGAGCCGAGCTCACGTGGTCCGACGCGGCGCTGCTGGCCATGTTGGTGAAGCGTATCGCCAACACTTCTGAGGATCTCGCCGCGTATTGTCGGAGGTCTCGACTCCGGTTCGACGAGGACGCCATTCTGGGAATGATCCCACGAATCAAGGAGCCCCGCGACGCGTGGTCCCTGCTGGAGCGACTTGCCGGCGAATTCATGGGGGCCGAACGAAAGAAGGGCTTTGTGCGCAACTGGGTACTTGCTCATCTGCGGGATGGAAACGGACAAGTGAGTCCGCGATCGCTGGTTCGGCTGCTTGAACAAGCCGCCGGGAAAGACGCGGCGAATCAATCGTTGCGTCCGCCCCGGCTGATTCATCCCACGGCTCTCCGGCAGGCACTCGACGATGTTTCCGACAATCATGTCACACAGGGTACTTCAAGTGAGTGGCCGTGGCTGGAGGGAGTCCGTATCAGGCTGCAGGAAGATCAGCTTGTGCCGTGGGCCCGGGCCAAGATCACGAGGCTGCTTGGAACAGACTGGGACGGGAGCTGGGGCCCGGAGCGTGCCGGTGGGCTACGTCCGCCCGCCGACCGAGCGGCCGATTTGCTCGACTACTTGATCGAGCTCGGCATTTTCCGGCGACGTGCGGACAATCGCGTAGACGTGCCTGACCTGTACCTCTCCGGTCTCAATCTGCGCCGCAAGGGAGGTGTCAGCAGACGCCCAACGATTGCACGCAGGTCGGCGTAACCATTGGGACGCCCACACGCCTCCCGAAATCCTGTCGTCGCGGGAGCTGAGTCTTGGAGTCCAATGAATGCTTCCAACATCGGATCCTTGGATACTCCATGTCTCCGGAGTAACCTCGTCTCTGAACCACTCCGACTGAAAGACATCTACAGCTCGCCTAACACGAAGTTCAGCTCCGATCATCAGAACAAGCGGGGTGATGGTCGGGTGACCGCCAAAGAGGAGCTTTCCTTCGCTCACCAACACCGCACGAACGATAGCGCTAACGGCGTCCGCTACTGCCGCCGCATCGAAAGGTTGGAATTTCTCGCCTCTCTCGCCAGACGGAAAGCTAGCCGAAAGAAAGACATGACCACCGACAAGCGATTTCATAACTCAGTCACCTCAAGGTTGCATTCACGAAGTACTTTCACGCCGAGCTTTCGCGGCTCACCAATCCAGGCAATAGACGCCGATGCTCATCGGGGATGTGCGGCCAAGACGGAGATCCGATGGCCATGGGCGTACGCGAGCCGCGGGGTATGGCATCGGGTTATCCCGAGAGGCCGGACATCGGCGTGACGGTCAGGTCCGGTTCTACGCGCACCAGTCCGTACGTGGGGTCGTGCTGGAACAGCAGCAGCCAGCCGTCGCGTGCGATCAGTTCCAGGTAGCGGCGGCGCGACTCCATCGTGCGGCGCGGATCGATGTCGAGCGCCGGCACGTAGTGGGACTTGAGGTGGCTGGCGAACGGAAACAGGTCGGCGGTGAACAGGACGGTGCGCCCACCCCCGGCCACGGTCACCACCTGCAGGTGGTCGGTATGGCCCGGCGCGTCGCGCAGCGTCACGCCGGGGATCACCTCGTGCTCCCCCGTCACCGTGTCCAGCCGCCCCGCCTCCAGCAGCGGCTGCCAGGTCTCCGGCAGGTAGCTGGCCCGGCTGCGCCGATCCGGCTGCATGGCGTAGGCCAGCTCGCCCCGGTGCACCAGGTAGCGCGCCCGCGGAAACACCGGCCGCGGCCCGCCGCCGTCACCGCCGCCGCCGCTGGTGACCCCGCCCGCGACGTGGTCGAAGTGCAGGTGAGTGTAGACCACGTGCGTGACGTCGCCCGCCGCCACCCCCGCCGCCGCCAGCTCCGCCAGCAGCCGCCCGGCCGGATCGGTCACCCCGTACAGCTCGCGAAACCGCGCGCCCGCCGCCATCTCGCCCAGCCCCGCGTCCACCAGCACCACCGCCGGCCGGCCGGCCCGGTCGCGGCCGCGAATCAGCAGGTTGCGCAGCGCCATCGCCACCCGGTTGCGCGCATCCGGCGGCGCCGTCCGCTCCCAGATCACACGCGGCACCGTCCCGAACATCATCCCGCCGTCCAGCCGCCAGCGCACGTCCTCCACCATCCACAGCTCCAGCTCCCCCAGCCGCAGCCCCGCCACGCCCCCTGCCCCGCCACTCCCGGTCATCACCTCGTCAACCTCCCTGCGATTGACATATCCTATCTACGTATTCATATTCCGTCCATGCGGTTGGGTGAGCGAGGCCAGGTGACGATTCCCAAGCAGTTGAGGGTGAGGTTCGCTCTGGAGCCTCATGACGAAGTCGTGTTCCTCGAATCGAGGGGAGAGTTGATCCTGCGTAAGAAACAGACCCCGGCGGCCGAATCCCGCCTGCGCAAGTGGATCGGACACCTCAGCAGCATGAGCGAGTCGGTGGACGAATTCATCGAAGATGTTCGAGGACGATGACGACCGCAGTCGATACCAGTATCCTGCTCGATATTCTTCGCCCCAATCCTGAATTCGTTGAACAGTCGGCCGGTTTGATCGAGGCCAGCTCGATGGAGGGGCGATTGGTCATCTGCGACTTGGTCTACGCAGAGCTGGCCGCGAACTTTACGACGACCGACGAGTTGGATTCTTTTCTGCGCGATTCACAGATTCGCTGTGAGTCCTCCAACACCGCTGCACTGTTTCTCGCGGGACGCTTGTGGCGCGCGTACCGATCGGCTGGTGGGGAACGTGAGCGGATCATCGCCGACTTCGTGATCGGTGCCCATGCCCAGGTGCAGGCGAGCCGACTCGCGACCCGCGATCGCGGGTTCTACCGAACCTACTTCCGAGACCTGCCGGCCGTCAGTCCGTGATCCCGTTCAGGATGGCTGCGACGGCGCTCCGGAAGCCGGGCTCGCACTGCTCGAAGGTCAGTTCGAAGCCGCTTCCCGCCGGCCACGCGGCGCCCGCGACTCCAGCACCGCCGCCGTGCCGTCGGTCAGCATCCGCGCCACGTACGTGGTGATCGCCACCGGGCGCGCCGCGCCGCCGCTCAGTTCGCTCAGTTCGTTCAGTTCGCCTTGCGCCAGAAGCGGAACTTCTCGACGTAGCCGCAGTCGTCCGGCAGATAGCGGGAGAACAGCGCGTGGAACGGCGTCACCTGCCGGCACTCGGCGCACTTCTCGAAGCGCGAGGCGTACACCGTGCACAGATTGGAGTCGGTATCCAGAAACCGGCACGGCGCCTGCTTGTTCACGGCCAACTCGCCGGCCACCCGGTCGCGCTGGTAGCAACACGCCCCGCACTGCGTGCAGATATCGTCCCACCACGCCTGAAGATTCCCGCCCACCCGGCCGTTCGCGCCCATCACCGCCGACTATAGCCCACCCGCATCCGCGCCGGCAACACCACTTGGCGCACACCGCGCACACAGCGCACACGACACAAGACGCAAAGGGGTCTGTCTGCGCTACTTCCTGCGAAGGAGGGTCGCGATGTTTGCCGCTGGAACACGCAGCCGCCCGAACCCCGTAAGGCTCGTCACCGTCTCAATGATGCCTCTGGCAGCACCATACAGCATCGCGGAACCGTTGTAGATCAGCATCTGCGGCGTGCCCTTGTTGCCCTCGTCGTCTTCGTATTGCTCTCCTTGCTCTTCAACCGTAGCTCAATCCGGCTCCCCAACCCGGCCGCAACCGCGACGAGACTCTTCATGGTCAGGTTATCGTGGCCGCTGAGGATCTGGCTGATACGCGCCTTGCTCACACCAAGCGCTGCCGCCAAAGCGGTCCGCGTGATCCGGAGTTGTTCCATCCGCTCAACGATGCGTTCCCCGATGTCGATTGCCAGGAGGTCGAACTCGTACTCAGGATCTCCCTCGTACTGTTGTCCCCAATTCTCGATCACCTCGTTCTTCCTCTTATTTTGCAATATCGAGTTCTTGTTGAACTTCGCGGTATGCCCGCCGTCCGGCTTCGATCTCACGTCTCGGCGACTGCCTCTAGTCTTCTTCGTAAACTCTTTGGGTCGTAGCACCGGATAACGCGTTGCTGGTGAGCCTTGAACTCCCAGAACCGCTCGCCAGCGATCTTGAGACACTTCGCTCTGTTTCGCGGCGGTCCGTGCTGCGACGAATACGCCTTGTCATTCAGTTTGGCACTCTCTGATGTTAAGCTACACCTTTACATGGCAATGGTCAACCCGAGTCTGACAGAGGGCGTGCGCTACCATCAGCGAAAGCATGATGAAGAGGACTCGATGTAATCGTTGGGGCAGTTGTAGCGGGCTTCAGCGGCTGCCCCAACCGACGAGCCGGCTCCGCGGACGGGATGCCACGCCGTGGTGCCTCTGAAGGTCGACGCACTCGCGCCGGCCGTTACCGAAGCGGCCGGGGATGTCACCAGCGATGGGTTGCCTGTGGAGGGTGGAGTGTCGCACGGGCGGTGCCGGCGGCGTGTTCGCGGCGGGTCGCTCAAGGGTGAGGCTGAGGCCGCGCCCGGGCGCCGGCGAGACGGAGGGGGTAGCCGATGCAGAACTCGCGGCCGCTGTCGGTCAGCCCCATGCCGATCTACGGGCGGCCGCTCGCGGCGCCGCGGAATGGTGCAACAAGCATTTCTCCCAGTCATAGCCATTGTGCTATCGACTGGGAGGGCTTTGCTACCCCCCTGCCGCAAACGGCCCAAACGGGGGCAAACCTCGCACCCATTTCCCCCGCCTGCCATCACGCCGACCGCTACCTCCGGGACAGCCGCAGTACCGGTGCTGGGAGCCGCTACCTCCCGGCGCGTGACACCTACTTACACCCATTACATCTGATCCTGCCTGCGGTCAACCGCGCTCGACGTTACGTCGTGGCCCGGTCCGTAGGCACTTTGCATCGCGTCTGCCGTGGCTCCGTTGCCGGTGCGGAGGAGCCTGCGCTATAGTCGGCGGTGATGGGCGCGAACGGCCGGGGCGGCGGGAGTCTGCAGGTGTGCTGGTGAATCATCTATCCTGGTTGATTGATGTATTCGAAGAACAACCCAACATTTCGGTCAGTGTCCGATGAGTGAACAGAGATTGTCGTCACCTACGGACGCCACCGACGTAATCGCCGACATGTTCGAGAACGACAACGTCTGTACCATATCCGTACGGGAGGAGCGCGCGTTCGAGAAGCCCGAATTCTTGTCGCTAGGGAAGATCCGACTGTTCGCGCACGAGGACACGCGCGAGTACCGCGCTTCGGCTGTCGCGCGG
Organism: Spirochaetia bacterium; assembly: GCA_965198005.1. GTDB lineage: Bacteria > Spirochaetota > Spirochaetia > SZUA-6 > Bin103 > Bin103. The sequence goes on along the minus strand of CBDAOI010000004.1, from coordinate 1,808,485 downwards.
GGCGCATTCGAGTGGCTTACGCCTGAACAAAAGAAGACCGCGGAGCGGCTCGAGGAATACCTGGGCGTAACGAGCATTGTGGCTTGCGCAAAAAAACGTGCAGAGCAGGACAAGGTACGACGGATAGCGGACATGCTCGGTGCGATCCCGGTGCGTCTGGGACTGGGCCATCCGCTATTCGATCCTCAGGCGTTGGCGGCTATGCCCTTTCGGCGGCCCACTACCGTCGTCAGCGATACGTCCGGCGTGATCCAGGGTGGCCTGGGTTTCGTGTCCAGGTACCTCCATCCGGTGGCGAGAGTGAGGGTTCCCGCGGTCGTACAGATGGAAATCGTGAACATGGCTGATGAGTTTCTCCGCATCAGACGGGCGTCGAAGCCGAAGCGATCTGACATGCTGATCAGTCATTTGAAGAGCCAAGCTGGCCAGCGAGCTCTCCTGCAGCTCGAGCTGCACTCTGACGTGGAGATCGACCGCACCTCTCTGGTCGAAGACTCGGTACAGGGTCTGAACATGAGCGGAAGCATACGATCCTACGCAGATCGGCTCATTCTGGAGACGGCCCGTAGATACCAGTCACAGGTGACCGCCGGTCACCAGGTGACTTTGCTTACCAGCGACCAGGGTCTCGCGCGCATGGCCCTTGCCGAGGGTATGCGTCCTCTGTTCTTCCGGGCTGCCAAGGCTAGCGCGTTCCTGGGCCGACGGCTCGCCGGCACGAACCTGCACCCGTTCACCGGGGAGATGTACACGGTAAGCATTCCCGCAGTGCTATGGGAGCTTGCCACCATCTTCGGCACGGCACGGCTGGCCACCGCTGACCACGCCGATGCCCTCGTCGTCGATGCGATCGGCGAAGACCTTGCGTGGACCCCGTATCATTCCTATGACGATTTGCTCTGGATCAGTGCCAAGCGAACGACTCCGGACGCTGCCCGTACCTCCGATTCTCCCGCTTCGGTGTCGTCGACGCGCGATGACTACGATGTTACCATGGATTCGGCGCAATCTCGCCCATCTCTTCGGAAGCAACCGGATGTCGGCGCCTCACCGCCGCCGAGGCCTCATTTGTACCGGGTCAGTATTGACCGACTATTCAGGTTGGTGGATGCGTTGGAGACGGATCAGCGACTGCCGATCGGCGTGGTCGCTGCCACGCTTGGTCTGCGCGTCTTGGGCGGAATAGGTGAATACCGTCGGTATCTCCAGTCCGGCCACGCAATTACTACAGACGAAGAGAGTTGGTCCGCAGCCCCGCCCCTGACTCCGCTCGCCATTGCTCTTCGGAGCGGGGACAGCAGGGACCTGCGTCAGGCCCTGCTCCCATTCCCGTCATATGCCGTGTTGGAAGGGATGCTAGCGGAGCAGCCCGTCGGCGATCCCGTGGACCCACACGCGTTTGGACGATCCAAGTCGACGTGCGTCGCACTGGCGGAGCTTACGGGCCTTGGAGCGTTTGTGTATGGCGCCGGCTTTTTCACCACGCCTCGCGAGCCCGACGACCGTTCATTCGCGACGATCGCAGTTTCCGCATATGACAGCATAGAACCGGGTGGCGGTTGGGTCGCAACTGGGAGCTGGTTGGAGGAACTGATCATCCGCGAAGGAATCCACCCCAATATCGCACGCCTCCGGCTTCAGACCGCCAGCGAGCGCGGATTGCTAAACAGGTTTACTGAAGGCTCCACGACGGAGTCCGGCTATGACCGGCACCGATTGACGGTGCTGGATCCGGAAGACGGGCCACCGTTCGTAAAGACGGCGTATCTATATCGCGGAGACTATCTTATCCCCGGAAAGTCCAGCTCGAGTCTGAAGATCACAAAGGTGGAGTCATGAGCCTACGTGACAGAATGCAGAACCAGCACTCGGATCGACGGAGTAAGCTCCTGGAGCAATTCGGTGTACTTGCCAACCCATACCCGTCAGCGAATCAGACCTACGGCAATCCGCATTCTCCTGTTCCTGAAGACACGCCAGCCGAGGACCGGATTCTCGCGTTCCTCCGCGAGCAAAAATCCGAGGTCCTGGTGGTCATCGGGACGCAAGGAGTCGGCAAGACCAATCTGTTGAACTACCTGGAACGCGAAGTAGTGGAAGCGAAGTCCGAGCTCGATGGTTTCTACATCGTGCGGTACATGGCGGATCCCGAACAGTCGTTCGATGGCGTGATCCGAACGGTTTTTCAAGAACTCGGCATCGATCATCTCAAAAAGGTCGTGAAGGTGATTGCGAGTGCGGATCCGGATCTTTCGATGCTGAGATCCTACGACCTGAGGCAGGCTCTGCTATCGCTCTCCAAGAAGCAAGACGATGACGATCTCTTTCAGCTGTGTCTCAACTGGTTCTTCGGATTCCGTATTCTCAACGCGCACAGGAACGGTCTGGGCATCAGTTTCCGACTAGATACCGTGGAATCGCGGACCACCGTGCTGAGGGATTACGTTCTTCTGAGCACGGAACTTGGCGTATTGAAGGGCATTTTCCTCTTACTCGATGAGTTGGAGAAACAGGCGGGCATTCTGTCCCCGAGAGCGGTAGTCCGGTATCTCTCCGCGCTCCGCGCCATCATAGACGCCCTTCCGAAATTCCTGTTTATGGTAATTGCCATGACACCCGACGCGATGCGACGGTACGGGAGCGCGCTTCCGGCGTTTCGACGCAGACTCGACAATCAGATTCTACTGTCGCCACTTGGTAGCCCCGAGCAGGCGCAGAAGCTTGCAAGGTTCTACCTGGAGCGTGCGAGAATAGAGTCCGCTGGAGAGCTCGGAACGGAGGCGACAACCGAACTCATTTCCGATGATGACACGGTCCGTGTGTACGGGGAAGCGGAGCAGCAATCCAAGGACCGCGGTGACGATGGCGTGCGGCAGAGGGACTTCCTGAACAGGCTGCACAACCTCGCGGAGACGAGACTTCGCCCGGAGTGAAGTCGTGGTGATCTAGCCCAAGTTTAACTTGAGACCAGATTTGAAGTTTCCCTTCCAGTGAAGTCGTGGTGATCTAGCCCAAGTTTAACGGTTGAGACCAGATTTAGCTCATTCTTCCATGTTTCGGCATGGTTGGCCTCCATTTTGGTGCCGGTCGAAAGGCGGACACCGTTTACGTTGTACGGGTACATCTTCACCTTGGTGCCGGTGCTGGCTCCAGAGTTGTCGCCGGGTTGACGCTGGTCACCCTTGGGATTCCGGTTGTCATGCTCCATCTCTTACCCTCCGGGTCATGCCCGCAACTGAGTATCGGATCCGCACTACGTCGTACGATGATCCACCACGCTCTTGGTGGCGGGTGGAGTCCTAGGCTCGGCGCAACCCTCCGCTAGCATAACGTGATTCCGTCGTAACGTCCACCATTCGTACGCCCGTACAGCCCGTACACGCCGGACCGGCTCCGCGCTGCCGGCAGTAGAGATGGGCGCAGGCCCATGGTTCCGTGCCGGTTCGACGCAGACGCCGTAATCGAGTGCATCCTGGATCAACCAAGTCGAACGGTGGTTCGCCGCGATTACCGAACAGCAGATTCGGCGCGGTACCCACCGCAGCACCGAGGAGCTGGAACAGGCGATAGAGGAGTACTTGAGGGTCCACAACGAGAAGCCAGAGCCGTTCATCTGGACCAAGAGCGCCGAATTTATGAGACAGGACACTAGGGACTTGCGCTACGCGCGAGCGACAACTGTAGCGGCCAGCAGGCGGAGGTAGCTGGGTGCCGCTTTTCTTGGGCGGTAACGCCCGACAAGGAGACAAGGGGACGAATGGTGCAACAAGCATTTGCTCGTGTCTTGCATTGGTGCACATTGCTTTCGTCCCGGAGGTAGAAACAGCCCCGCCGCTCCCGGTCATCACCTCGTCAACCTCCCTGCGATTGACATATCCTATCTACGTATTCAGGCCAGGTGACGATTCCCAAGCAGTTGAGGGTGAGGTTCGCTCTGGAGCCTCATGACGAAGTCGTGTTCCTCGAATCGAGGGGAGAGTTTGATCCTGCGTAAGAAACAGACGCCGGCAGCCGAATCCCGTTGAACAGTCGGCCGGTTTGAGCGAGGCCAGCGGATCATCGCCGACTTCGTGATCGGTGCCCATGCCCAGGTGCAGGCGAGCCGACTCGCGACCCGCGATCGCGGGTTCTACCGAACCTACTTCCGAGACCTGCCGGCCGTCAGTCCGTGATCCCGTTCAGGATGGCTGCGACGGCGCTCTGGAAGCCGGGCTCGCACTGCTTGAAGGTCAGCTCGAAGCCGCTTCCCCCCGGCCCGGCCGCACCCGCGCCCCTGCCCCCGGCGAAGCGGCGGGCCGACCGCGTCACCCGCGCCTGCGCCGCGTGCAGCCGCTCGCCCGGCACCCCCAGGCGCACCTCCACCTCCTCGCCCAGGTCGAGCGCGCTCAGGTCCTCGGTCAGGAGAAAGATGGCGTCCGCCGACAGCTCCGCCGAACGCGACTCCAGCACCGCCGCGGCGCCGTCGGTCAGGGTCCGCGCCACGTAGGTGGTGATCGCTACCGGGCGCGCCGCGCCGCCGCTCAGTTCGTTCAGTTCGCCTTGCGCCAGAAGCGGAACTTCTCGACGTAGCCGCAGTCGTCCGGCAGATAGCGGGAGAACAGCGCGTGGAACGGCGTCACCTGCCGGCACTCGGCGCACTTCTCGAAGCGCGAGGCGTACACCGTGCACAGATTGGAGTCGGTATCCAGAAACCGGCACGGCGCCTGCTTGTTCACGGCCAACTCGCCGGCCACCCGGTCGCGCTGGTAGCAACACGCCCCGCACTGCGTGCAGATATCGTCCCACCACGCCTGAAGATTCCCGCCCACCCGGCCGTTCGCGCCCATCACCGCCGACTATAGCCCACCCGCATCCGCCCCGGCAACGCCGCCGGCGGCCGCCCGGCAAAGACGCAAGCGGCTCTGTCTCCGCTACTTCCCGCGCAGCAGGCCGCGATGTTTGCCGCTGGAACACGCAGCCGCCCGAACCCCGTATGGGATTGGTTACCCACAGGGTGGCTACGAAGGGTTTTTCTAATGCCTGTTTCACATCTTCCTCCCCTCCCAGGCTTGGCCTGGCGCGAACAGGGTGAAATTCTCGTGCGGCCGGATCCAGGGACGGCAGAAGTAGCCGAGCAGCAGATGCCGCTTGCGGGTGGTGCGGTTCGCCCCGGTGCCGTGCCACAGGCGCCCGTCGAACATCAGCATCGTCCCCGGCCGGGCCGGTGGCGGCGATGCTCTCCACGGTCTGTCTCTGTGTCTCTGTAGATATCGGGCGTGCCTCAGTGCAAGTGTCGGCATGGTGATGATGGGCGACATGAGCGCCGATGTCCGAGTACCCGAGATCGTCTGCCAGGATCACCACAAATTGAGGCGCCGCGGCCCGTCCGGCCCATTCCTGCCCACTCGCTGTTTCCCGTTCCGCCATTCCGGCGAGCCGAGCAGCTCCGGCGAAGCCCCCTCGTACAGCTCGTCGAGCAGCGACAGGGTGAGCAGGACGCAACATTTGTGTTGACCGCATGCGGGATCAGATATATATTCTGAGGAACGATCCCTGCAGGAGGACACGAGCTATGGACACAGCAGAGAGGTAGACCGCACGAGTGAGGAGCCTACTTCTATGAAAGCATCAGAACTTAAGCGTTGGCTTAAGAGACAAGGATGCACCTTTTATACGCAAACGAAATACTGAAAAACTGGATGAAATATAATCATGCTTTGTTATGCAGTTAACCTCGAAAACGATGAAGGGACTATACTTGTTACGTCTCCCGATTTTCCGGAACTGAAGACCTTTGGGGAAGATCGTGATGAAGCGTTGGTGCGTGCGGTCGATGCGTTGGAAGAAGCGGTCGCCGCACGCATCCACGATCGGAGAGACATTCCGATGCCCACTCCGAGTGAGGTTCGTGTCTCAGTGCCGACCCTTACCGCTATCAAAGTGATCCTGTACCAAGGCATGCGGGATCAGAACATCGGGAAGGCCGAGTTGGCACGGCGTCTGGGTTGGCATCTGCCGCAAGTAGATCGGGTGTTGAACGTCAATCACCATTCTCGGCTGGATCAGATGGAATCCGCTTTAGCCGCCATCGGGCTGCGCCTCGCAGTCACCTCCGTCGCTGCGTAAGGGGGAGCCGCCCGGTGTCAAGGTTCTGGCTTCCTCGGCATTCGTCACCGATATTGTCTGCCGCTTGCGGGTCGTACGGTTCGCCCCGGTGCCGTGCCACAGGCGCCGGTCAAACATCAGCATCGTCCCGGCCGCCCCGGTGGCGGCGATGCTCTCCACCTCCGGCTTGTGCTCGGGCAGCTCCGGCCACAGGTGGCTCCCCGGCACCAGCCGCGTCGCCCCGTTCTCCTCCGACTGGTCCTCCAGCATCCAGGCCGTATTGACCACCACCCGAATCGGCAACGACCGCGGCGTGTACCCCCTGGTCCGAGGGCAGCGGCATCGGCATCGGCTCCCCGCCCGGCGCCGCGATGTTCGCCGTGAGGCTTGACAGGTTGTAGTCCTCGCCCAGCAGCTCCGGCAGCAACTCCCGCAACACCGGATGAAACAGCGGTTGTTTGGCCATACGCCACGATTGGCCGTAAGATAAGATAGGTCCCGCCATACTGTGGCGTGTGAGGAGGCAGCCATAAGTGAGGGCACTGGAATATACGAAGTTTGATCCTCAGCCCACGATGCCGTTAGACTAAAAATACACCCTGCTACGTGGGCGAGGCGGGTAGAAGCCGCTTGAGGAGGTCAGAGGAATAAGTGAGCGCGGCGTGACGCGCGTCCAGCCCAACAATCAATTAGAGAGGAGAAAGAAAATGCCATTGAGAGCATCCTGGATCGCCAACATCCCGGATGTTGGAGCAAAGTCGTTGCTTGTGTCTCATCACATTCTCGCGTTGCGCCAGCAGATTGAAACAACGCCCATGCAATTAATCAAGTTAGTCTATATTTGTCATGGAGGGCATCTGTGGGCGCTTGACGAGCCTCTTCTTGACGAGCCTGTGGAGGCTTGGCGGTATGGTCCAGTGGTACCGACCGTATACCACACCTTCAAGAGATTCGGAAATCGTTCAATTCAACTTACGGCGACGCACCAAGCCAATCTTTCTGACTCTGAACAACACCTTATTTCGGTGTTTACTAAAGCTCATGTCAAGTATTCCGGAATTCAACTATCGTCTATGACACATGCTCCTGGGACGCCTTGGGACAGAACTGTAAAGGCGGCTGGTGAAGGTGCGGTGATTCCCAATAAGTTGATCCGAGACTACTACGTCGATTTGTTGGGGGACGGGAGGCGATTTCGTGAACGTGGACGATAGAGAAATTGAACGTATAGCGAACATAAGCGCCAGGGTTACGCAAAATATCCAGAACGATCGCTGGGCCCAAAAAGAGGTGGAGGCGATTTCTAGCCAACAAGCTAGTGAGACGGATCGACTGAGAGATGAAGTGGATAAGCATTACGCCACCAAAGCGTACGTTCTAGGTAGAATGTTGATTATTTCAATCTCCATTTCCACCATTCTTGCAACAGCGATCACTGCTTTGATTCGAAGCTTCTTACCATAAGCCGCCATCCGGGGCGGGCCTCATTGAAGCCCGGCGAGGGAGTAGACGCTTCACTAATGCCCGTAGCCATCAGCAACTCCGTGATTTACGAAAACGGGTACTTGGTGTCGCGTGGCGTCAGACCATTGGCCCTGGTTGGAACTGTCGAAGCTGAACCTGTCGCCATGTCGCGGATGTACGAGCGTCTAAGCTCATTCAGCTTCGGCACCTCGCAACTGGTTCCTATCCCCTTTGTGCTGCGCGGAAAGGAACGGGCGCACGCGGGGTTTGCCAGCCGGTGGTGGGTCGTAGACACGTTGAAGTGGATGCTTTGCAACGTTCCCGACCCTCATCATCACAGGCTGCTCGGGTTATTGTTGGGATATTCTGAAGATGCGGTTGCCGCTCATGATGAAGTCGTGAGCGGCAACCCTTCAGCTACCGCGTTGGACGCACGAGAGTCCAGTTGACGGCGCGTCCGCAAGCCCGACAAGGCGGGAACGTCTCGCGGTTGCTAAGCGCAATCTCGGTACTGCATCCGCAGTCGGGACGATAGATCCCGGACTGCGTACTCTTTTGTCCAGTCGATGGCATGCACATCACCTCCCCAGAAAGGACCTTGCTCTAAAGGTAAGATGTTCTGACTATGGGGTCAAGTGGTCTTTCCCGCCCATCGGGGGCGAGCAACCGATGGTTACTGCGCAACGGGCTCACAGTCCGCCAGATCCGGCGCCGGCTCGCCAACGGTCGCCAAGTGCCAGTGATCACCACCCACCCGCAGCTGCCCTTGGACAGGTCGCCGGCTCCATGTTCTCGCGCTGGTCGCAGGAGAACTTGAACTACGCGGAAAGATTGGCCGAGTAGCTGAGACGTTCTTCAACTAGCTTAGCTATGTTTGCAAACCGTATTGCGACGTTCACGCTCGGAGCAGTCGAGGGAATCTTGGCGAACCCACTTGGCTGCTTCTTGACACCAATGCATCATGAATCGTGAATCATCTAGTAGCTTGACACAATTGCGGCGCGAGGCGACGGAAATCGCCAGTTGCGCGGCTGACCTTCTGAAGGATCTGCGTAGAACCCCTATTGATCGCACCTCCGTGGAGCACGATTTTCCGTTGCATCTCGCCCACAAACGATCACATTATGAAATGGAGCGCGAATTCCGAGCGGTGGCGTTTGATGCGAGAGAAGACGCTATTGACGGAAACGAGTTGAAGCTTCGTCGCGGCATGCACGTTCAATACGGCCTTGTGCGCAGATATATGCAGATCCAAGAACTCATGTGTAAGTCCATTCTTACGTCAAATAGTCAGATCACCATAGGTTCCAATGTACCCAAGCGACGTGACGCTAAACAAGCGCTTGAGCGGCTGCTGGAATCTCAGGGTCTGGCACCCAACGTGGTCAGAATACGTGTGTCAGAGATTCCTTATCGACCGCGCTGACATACAGATTCCACACCCGCTGATTCAGCGTCAGCTCCCCGTTATCGAAGTGCTCGGTTCCGGCCGCCTCCTCCGCCGCCGCCTGCGACCGCAACCGCTCCCGGGCGCGGTAGGAACGCCGGTTACCCGGCGCCCCCCGCACAGATCCGGACGTGGTCGTTAAACCATCCGGCTCCTACCTTCGGTGGTTGACGGCAAATCGCCGGTCCGGCCATGAGTGTACGATTCGGGGTTGGGGCCACAGCTTGATGCTGATCGCCAGCATCCAAGCCCAGGAGAATCGGTCCTTCTGGGACCTCCGGCGTAGAATCTTTACCCAGATTCCTCGCAGACGCCACACGAATCGGTGCAGATAGCGGTAGCTGGTGGGTACCGCGTAGTAGTTGAGCCATCCGCGCAGTACCCGTCCCAGCCAGCGCCCGGTTTCCATCACGTCATCATGCATTCGTCTGCGGAGCTCGATCTTGATCCTCTTCAGCGTACGATTCATCCGCTTCCGAATTGGCTTCCGCCCCAGCCCGAAGCGTCCTTTCCTGTCCTTCCTGCAATAATGCGTGAAACCCAGAAAGTCGAACGTCTCCGGTCGCCCTTCCCCACGTGCTCGGCGGTTCCTTTCGGCATACCGTCCAAACTCGAGGAGTCGGGTCTTGTCGGCGTTCAGTTCCAGCTCGAAGCCTCTGAATCGCTCCTTCAGTTCCCGCAGGAAGCGTTCCGCATCGTCACGATGCTCGAACCCGGCGACATAGTCATCTGCGTAGCGCACTATGATCATGTCTCCGCGCGCCTCCTGCGGCCGCCACTTCTTGGTGACCCACAGGTCCAACACGTAGTGCAAGTATATATTCGCGAGCATCGGTGAAATCACCGACCCTTGCGCTGTACCCCGCCCCGCGTCGATCTGTCGGCCTTCTTCCAGTACCCCAGCGCGCAGCCACTTCTTTATCAGCCGCAGCACCCGCCGATCTCCAATCCGATGCTCCAGGAATCTGATCAACCAGTCCCGCGAGATCGTGTCGAAGTAGGCGCGAATGTCCGCGTCCAATATCCAGTTCACTTCGCGCCGTTCGATGGCGTAGGCCAGTGCGTCCAACGCATCGTGTGCCCCGCGCCCCGGTCGAAACCCATAGCTGATCCCGAGAAATTCCTCCTCATAGATCGGTGTCAGGATCACATCCACCACGGCCTTCTGGACGATCTTGTCCTCCAGCGCGGCCACCCCCAGCGGTCGTGTGCCTCCGTCCGGCTTGTCGATGTTGACCCGCCGTACCGGGGTCGCTCGGTACGCTCCTGTGTGTACTCTCCGGTGCAGGTCGTGCAAGCGCACTTCCAACCCCGTCTCGTACTCCCGCCACGTCATCCCGTCCACCCCCGGGGCCGCTTCACGCTTCAGCGCGTAATAGGCCACCCGCAGCGCTTCCGGCGTCACGTGGTGCAGCAGCGCAGTGAGTTTCTCCTGCGGTTCTCTCTTTACGAATTGCCGTATCCGCTCGGCCGCCTGTGTCACGGTTGCCCGACTCTGCGTCCGGCCCGTGCTTTGACCTTGCGGATTCCCGTTGGTCATGGGCCTTCGCTCCACCGTCTCCGCAGTCGCTTGCGCTCCCTTGTTCGCCGGCTTCGCCGCTACTATGCCCATGTCCGACTCCTTCGGGTCGTTCATCTTTGGTCCAGCCTCACGCCTTCCCTCCGCGGTCCCGGCGACGACTCGCCGGGACGACCCGAAGACCTCCCAGGTCCCGGTATATGACGTACGCACGTGCCTGAGTTCTTCGACGCCGTGGAGCCCGGTCGATCCTCACCATACTGGCTCGACCGGTGTTGCCTTCGACCGAGTACAGAGTCTCGGCACTCCAGATGTCGTATTTTGCGGCGCTCCATAACTCTGCCCGCACGCACCGCTGCCGACGCTTCGCCTGCACCCTCGCAGGTGCCAACGCACGGCTCGCGGAGAAACGTGGATTGGCTGCTCCTTCGTTCCGAGGGACTTTCACCCTCTGTCATATGCCAGTTAGCCTGGCGCTCGCACCCCCGCACCTCCTCCCCCGTCAGCGCGTTCGCGATCAGCGCATACCCCCAGACCGCAATATCCTCCCGCACCACCTCCAGATCCTCCGTCAACACCGGCAGCGCTCGCTTCCCGGCTGCCCCGTAGCTCTCGCCCCACTGCTCATCCATAACGAAAAAGCGCTCCTAAGATTCGCACATGAAGCTGTAACTACTTGTTATAGAATTACTTACCGACACAATCGTCGCAGCCGTCTTCATCATGTGGCGCTGCACAGCAACCCGCACCGACTCCGTGGTAACCGAGACAAGCCTCCCGGCTCCCACTGGTCGTGTCTGAAAGCGGACCTCACCGCCGGCCTCAAGGAGCATTACCGCACCGATCGGGAAAGATCGGGCGATGCTCACCAGTAGATCGCGAATATGGTCATCGTCCCATATCCAGCCGCGCTGGAAGTTCGGCAACTGGATCTTGCCTTCGTCGATCTCGCGAAGGAGATCGCTCAGCGAAGCCTTTGTGCTGTCAAACGTGCTCATACCTCAATTCCTGGCCGGCCACCGACAGCGCACAGGGCAAAAAGATCAAGCGCCGTTACTACTTCGACATTCAGACGGTAGTGGCCGCGCCAGATTTGCTGGACGACGCTGTTGTGGCTGTAGATGAGAATCGACAACTGCGAAGCGATTTTGGCCGCAAGGTAGAGTTGGACCTGTCCACGACTGAACTGGAATGCCAGCACCTGCACTTCCCCTGCAGCCAGATTATGAACTCCGACGATTGGGAAAGCATCTTGTTCAGGGTAGCACCGGCTCAGTTCCCCACCTTCATGGAGTTTCGCAAACAAGTGCTCGTTGCGTTTCGCACGTACCAGATTCCCGTCATCCAGCTAAGGAAAGCGACCGCCAAAGAGGCAGTCTGCTTGGTCTTCGAGAAGGTGAACACTGGCGGGGTGGCGCTCTCGGTATTCGAATTGGTCACGGCTAGCTACGCGGCAGACGGCTACAACCTGCATGACGATTGGTTTGGAAGGCTACAATTAAGGAGCTGGATACTGACGAGATTGCCCTCGACATCCACCATATCTTCCCGCGGGACTGGTGTGAAAAACCGGACCGGAGAATTGAGAGGGATCGGTACGACAGCATCCTGAATAAGACGCCCATCTCCTACAAGGCGAACCGCAAGATAGGCGGTGAAGCGCCGTCTCGCTACCTGCCGAGGCTTCAAGGGGCGGATCACGTCGCCCTGAACGACAGCGAGATGGATGAGTTGTTGGCTAGCCACGCGCTAGCGCCGGATCTGCTGCGGCGGGACGCGTTCGACGACTTCGTAGAAGACCGTCGTAGGCGATTGAGTCGACTTGTCGAGAAGGCTATGGGAAAGCCGGTCGTTCACGCATCCGAGACGGCGGACTATGTCGAGCGCAGTGCATAGAGCCGCCCTCAAGGCGGCCGACCCGCCGTCGGCGTCCGCCACCCCCGGCAGCCGCCCTCACCCCAGCGGTCGTACCCGGTTCGGCGCGCCGACCGGCCGCTGTCCCGCTCCGATCGGCCTCGAACCCGGTCCGAGCCGCGAGAAGATGCGCCATCCCGAGACGGCGGCCTTTGGCGGACGACCATCAAGCAGCAGATCAAGGCCCTGGCGGTGCTCCGCGTGGACATCAAGGAGGCCCGTACGACGCTGGCGCGGATCGAGGACACGACCTGAGGGCTCAAGCTCGACCGCACACGAAGGCCGTTGACGGTGTGGTTCACTGCCTGCTGGCTGTTTGCCACCGGCAAGGATGGGATTTCGGCGCTGAGCCTGAAGCGGACGCTGGAGATCGGCTCCTACCAGACGGCATCGACCATGCTGCATCGGCTGCGCGCGTCGAACAGTCCGGTACGAAAAGTTGCTTCGTGCGATTTGGAGTAGTTGATTGCCCCCTTTGGTGATTGCCGAGTGCGCCTTCTGGTTATACGGCCGAGCGTCATAGTAGAAGCTGCGATACAACAGCTCAAAGCAGTTCGAGACCTTTTCGACTTCGTTCAGTTGACGCAGATGCCCTCGATCAGCTGCTCAATCGACGAGGAGACTGCCCCGACGTCGGTTGTATCGATGCCCTTCCGGACAGCCGGCAGCCGCTTCAGGAAGTAGCCCCCGTCAATGAGGATCGCAGCTTTAGTCATCCGGATTCACTCCCGACCGAGACAAAAAAAGGCCCCAGGGAATCGCCGTCACTCATGATGGCCAGTCACGGACTGGGAGCGACGCGTACATGCCCCGGGGCGGATACCAGGAGGATAACTTCGTGCAACCAACCTCGGCTGGGCGCGCGCAACGCAACAGGAGTAGTGGGGAGAGGCTAGGGCTTACGGAGAGACATCGGGCGCGGGTGTTGTCACCGTGCCATGAGACGGCGTCGACGGGGTTAGGCTCGCATTCGTCGAGCCCAGCAGCTCCGGCAACCAATTGACGTAGCGACCAAACCACGCGACCTACTGGAAGGCGCAAACTAGTGTCCTGTGTCGGAAGTGATTGACCAGCGATGACGATTCGAAGCCGTTCGCCTGGACGAGGCCTGCTGACCACATACCGGAGTCACGTCCTGAACGACGATGTCTGTCTGACGCTGGAGAAACACCCATCGTACGGCGGGGATGCCTACGACTGATGCCCAGGCGATTGCGAAAGAAACAGATATCGTGATGCTGACTCCAGCTCGCGCAAAATACCGTGTTGAGGACGAACGTGACGGTGTCGATCGCGCGAATTCCATTTGTTATGATGTCCAGTTGATCATCCTACCATACTAAAGATAGGTGTGTCAAGCTCCGTCGGCGGGATATGTATATGTTAACCACGATGTGGCCTGTTTCTGATTCGGCAACCGTGCGGAAGAATGGTTTAAGATTAAAGCAACAGTATTGACCTTAGACATAGCTTCGCCTCGAGGGCACTGGCGTTGGGCGAAGGCCTCCCGATGAGCGGAGAGCTCTTCGGCCTTCGCCAAGTGTAGACGACGGCCCGTTGCCACCATCTCGCCCAAGAGTCGGTCAAGATGTCAGCGGCGAGGGTCGCGAAGCGTTTTTCAGCGGATATGGATTCGGTTCCCACAGGGCGCGCTGCTGCATGCTGCCTCTCGGCGCAGCGGTTGGAGCGCGAGTTGGCGCAGCCGCGGCTGCCGCAGGCACGCAAGAAAGTGCTTACCAGTCTGCGCAACCACTGGTCAGGGCTGATCCGGTTCGTCGACCAGCCCGCTATCCCGATGGACAACAATCAGGCCGAACGCGCGTTGCGTGGGCCGGTGGTGGGGCGCAAGAACTACTACGGCTCGGGGGCGACCTGGAGCGGTGAGTTGACCGCCACGCTGTTCAGCCTGTTCCACACGCTCGAGTTGTGGCAGATCAACCCGCGCATTTGGCTGACCGAGTACCTGAATGCATGCGCCGCCGCCGGCAGTCGGGTGCCGGAGGACTTTGAGCGCTTCCTGCCCTGGAACCGCCGCGACGGGCAAGCGCCGCGCGCCGCGCCAGCCCCGCCAGGGGCTGCCCCGCAGCGCGCCGCCTGACGCTGGTGCGCTACTGCGGGCCGCACCTTCAGCGCGCAGGAGCTGGAGTTGATCCGCAGCCTCATGGCCGAGCATCCGGCCACCATCGGCTGGCCCTGTCGCGGCTGGTCTGCGAACGGCTCGACTGGCGGCGCCCCAACGGGGGACTGAAGGATATGAGTTGGGTGCGGCTCTTTTATGACGACATTTATATAATGACTTAGGAGAGTACGGCCACGCTCCGACGTGCCGTTTCGTGGCATATATCCGCGCTGCGGAACCATACGTCCAAACGGAGGGAGCCTGAGCCGTATGCAGCTGATAGTTGGGGCGTGTCAGCGGCTACGGAAGCACCGCCCGACGGGCGCCCTGGGGGTCCCTGCTCCGTTTTTCGTCCACGACCGATGCATTTCACCCTCACGCTCACACTCAAGCCGCCTCTATCACCCACCATGTGGTCGTCGCAAAAGAGCCGCACCCATATGAGTTGCCGGGTCGCCCTGCTGCGCATGCACCGTGCCGGCCTGATCCAACTACCCCCACCACAGCAGGCCTGCTACAACGGCCGCCTGCGGCGCCGCCGCACGCCGCAGGCAGAGCCCCAATTGCCGATCACCGGCAGCGTCCAGGGGCTGTCCGAACTGCACCTGCGCCCAGTCGCCAAGGGCGCCGAAGCGGCGCTCTGGCGCGAGTACGTGGACCGCTACCATTGGGAATTACATACAAAAGTAACCATTGGCGCCAAGCCGCCGAGTCTACCTGCTCTACCTGCGCCCCCGCCGACGTTTAGGCGGCCGGAGAACCGCACGCGCAAGCTGTAGCGGATCAACGTTCAGCGGCTCGAACAGTTCAGGGTGCTTCGGCGGCCTTCCAGGTCCCCGCCGTGGCTGATCTGATTGCTGCTTACGTGGCCGTGGGCCGCGCTTCGGTCGGTCGCTCATCTGTCGTCCCCTCGTGTTTACGTAGACGTACATGGAATCGAGCGGCAGTTGCAAATCACTCTCCCTACCTACTGTTTCCGCCGTAACTGGGCTCCGGTTCCAGCCGCCCATGAAGCACACGCCGGCACCGCAGTACTGGACTGGTGATGAGCCACCAGCGCAGGGGCGCCGCTGCCCCTACGTCGCGGTAGCACGCGCGTCCCAGAGACGAACGCGCGCTATGAGCGACTGGCCGAACGGTTTCCGACGATGGTCAAGGAGCTGCGGCGCAAGGGAGTAACGCTGCAGTTGCTCTGGGAGGAGTACCAGCGCGCGCACCCTGACGGCTACCAGAGCAGCCAGTTCTGCCATCATTTCCACCTCTGGCGCAAGGGCACCGAGGTGGGCATGCACATTGACCACAAGGCCGGGGAGAAGCTGTTCGTCGACTACGCCGGCGACAAGCTGGCCATCGTGAGACCCGGAGAGCGGCGCGGGGCAGCCGGTGGAAACGTTCGTGGCAATCCTCGCGGCCAGCGAACTGACCTATGTGGAGGCCAGCGCCACGCAACAAAGCGAGGACTGGGCCCGCTCCAACGAGCGGGCGCTGCACTACTACGGCGGCGGCACCGAGGTGATCATCCCGGACAACCTGCGCAGCGCGGTCAGTCGCTCAGACCCCTACGAACCGGGCATCAACCCCCAGTTCGACGCCTTCGCCCAACACTACGGGGTAGTCAAGAATCTGGTGGGTTGCGTGAAAGGTTCGTTCTTCAAGCAGCGCCGGTTCCACGATCGCGAGGACCTGGAGGCTCAGTTGCGCCAGTGGCTCAAGGAGGTGAACAACGAGCGTCTCAGCCGGGCCACCGGAGAAACGCCAGAACAGCGTCGCCAGCAGGAGCTGTCCCGCTTGCGCCCGTTGCGCGTGACTCCCGAGCGGCTTGGAAACCGGCAGTGATAGTGACCCCCCCCCTCGGCGTTTTTAGGGACCCCGGGGTCGGCATTCAAAGGGACCCCAGGTCGGCACTGAAAAGGACCCCCCTCCTCGGCATCGAAAAGGACCCCCCTCATGATGCACGGTTGGTGCGTGCACACAACGAACTACGTGAGGAGGGTCAGAATGGCCAGGAGGACATCGACGATGGAACTACAGGATATCGTCCGACGACTGCGAATGGGGCAGTCGATCAAGGCGATCAAGCGTGAGACCGGCAAGCACCGGCGCGTGATCCGCAGGCTGCTGCTGCTCGCCGAGCAGGAGGGGTGGCTGGATGAGCAGCATGAGGTGCCGTCCGAGCAGCAACTGCAGGAGGTGTACCACGAACAGCGGAGCGGCGAGGAAGGCCGCCGGCATCCGCTCGACTCGCACCGTGAGCAGATCGAGGGGTGGCGCGAGGAAGGCTACAGCTTCCTGGTGATCCACAAGTTGCTCGAAAAGCGGGGGGTGGAATACTCGGAGACCACGGTGCGCCGCTACATCCATCGCCACTTTCCGAAGGCGGTGCGACCGGTGATGCGGCGCGAAACGACCGCTGGCGAGGTGATGGAGGTGGACTTCGGATACCTGGGGCTCACCTGGCACACGACCACGCGCTCGCGGCGGCGCACCTGGGTGTTCTCGGGCCGGCTACGGCACTCCCGCCGCGCTTACCGTGAAGTGGTCTTCGATCAGAAGCAGCAGACCTTCTTCGCTTGCCACATCCACGCCTTCGAGTGGTTCGGCGGCGTGTCCGAGAAGGCGACCCCGGACAATCTGAAGGCGGCCATCATCGTCGCTTCCTTCGAGGACCCGGTGGTGAACCGCGCCTATCGCGAGTTGGCGCTGCACTACGGGTTCCTGATTTCGCCCTGTCTGCCTTACCATCCGGAACACAAAGGAGGCGTCGAAGGAGACATAAAATACGTCAAGCGCAACTTCCTGCCGCTGTTCCGCGAGGCCCAGAAGGAGCGTGGCCATGAGACCCCCTATAGCGACGAACTCGTCGACGAGCTGGAGCGGTGGAACCGTGAGAGCTATGACCTGCATATCGTCCAGAAGGTCGGGCGCACCCCGCTGGAGCTGTTCGAGACCGAGGAAGCGGGTGCCTTGAAGCCACTGCCGGTCGAGCGGTGGGACCAAGTGGTGTGCAAGGAGGCGAGCGTCGGTCCCGACTGGCGGGTGCAGTTCGAGAAAGCGTTCTACACGGTCCCCTACCGCCTGATTGGCGAGCGGGTGCTGGTGCTGGGCAACTCGCAGATGGTGCGGATCTTCCTTGATTTCGAGGAGGTCACTGTCCATCCGCGCGCTACGCAGCTGTGGCAGGTCAAGCGGCGGCCGGCACGCTCCGCCCGAGTTGGAACAGTACCTGAGCCTGAGCCGCGCCGGCTTGGTGCAGTGGGCCAAGCGCCTGGGGCCGTCGGTCGCACTGGTGGCCCAGGAGGTGTTCGCTGACCAGGCGGTCGACGGCATGCGCCCGGTGCGCGCGCTCATCAGACTGGCCGACAAGTACACGGTGCAGCGTCTGGAGGCGGCCTGTCGGCGCGCGGTGCAGTTCGCCACCCCCAGCTACCGCAGCGTCAAGAACATCCTCATCCACGAGCTGGACCGCTTGCCACAGCAGCAGCCCGCCGAGCCGGACAACGGCCAACTCCAGTTCCGGTTCGCGCGCGAGTTTGGCTACTTCGACACCGACCCGGCCACGGCGACTGCTCAGGAGTCAAGGACACCCGCATGGACGAATTAGCACTCCTGAAGCCGAAGCTGGCGCGTTTGAAGCTCTCCGGCATGCTCGACACCCTCACCGAGCGCCTGCACCAGGCGCTTGCGGAGCAGTGGAGCTACACCCAGTTTCTCGACATGCTGCTCAGCGACGAGGCGGAGCGGCGGGATTTCAAGCAGCTCGGGCGCCGGCTCACCAAGAGCGGCCTGGCTCCGGACAAGACCCTGGAGACCTTCGATTTCTCCTTCAATCCACGCATCCACGCGCCGACGCTGCGGGAACTGGCCACCTGCCGCTTCGTGGAGCGGGCCGAAAATGTGTTTTTCGTAGGTCCAAGCGGGGTCGGGAAAAGTCACGCAGCTCAGGCGCTTGGACACATCGCCTGTCGCAAGGGATACGAAGTCACCTACGAACGCACCAGCGTGTTGCTCGACTGGATCCGCGCCGGCCGCGGCGACGGTACCCACCAGCGCCGGCTGCGCCAAGTCGGGGCCGTAGCTCTGTTGGTGCTCGATTAATGTTGAGCACCTATTAATGTGGAGTTGAGTAAATATTCGGTCTACTGGTTGGGGTGAGGATCGAGCGGGGCGCAGAGGCGGCGGCGGAAATCCCGGCGGAGCGGATAGAGCCAGATGTCCTTCTTGGGCAGAGCGTGTTGGTTGTGGACATCGAGTTTGCCGCGGCCTTGGGTTTGCCCGACGTGGATCCAATTGGCGGCACGGTAGCTGGTGCCGACGAACCGATCGGACTGGACGAAGGTCTCCAGCAGCAGGGGGCGGTAGCCGTAGCGGCTGTGCCAGTCCTCCGGCAACCGGCGGCAGCTGCGCGCGAGCAC
Source organism: Spirochaetia bacterium (assembly GCA_965198005.1). Classification (GTDB taxonomy): domain Bacteria; phylum Spirochaetota; class Spirochaetia; order SZUA-6; family Bin103; genus Bin103. The sequence continues at coordinate 1,789,526 of CBDAOI010000004.1, read as the reverse complement.
CCAGGAGGCGAGGTTCTTGACCTGCACCCACGGCAGGATCAGGAAGCGGGCGTTGTTGACCACGAGCGGCAAGCGGGCCTCGCGTTGGGCCGCACTCCAGCCGATGAACCGGTCGCGCGGCGCCACCTTCCAGGCGCAGGCGGCAAACCCCAGCACGGCGAGCACCTGCGGCCCGCTGAGCACCAGATAGCGCAGTTGTGCTCCCGCCAGCGGGGTGTAGCCGAGGTAATGGTAGCGGTCCACGTACTCGCGCCAGAGCGCCGCTTCGGCGCCCGTGGCGAGCGGGCGCAGGTGCAGTTCGGACAGCCCCTGGAGGCTGCCGGTGATCGGTGATTGGGGCTCTGCCTGCGGCGTGCGGCGACGCCGCAGGCGGCCGTTGTAGCAGGCCTGCCGTGGTGGGGGTAGTTGGATCAGGCCGGCACGGTGCATGCGCAGCAGGGCGACCCGACAACTCATATCCTTCAGTCCCCCGTTGGGGCGCCGCCAGTCGAGCCGTTCGCAGACCAGCCGCGACAGGGCCAGCCGATGGTGGCCCGGATGCTCGGCCATGAGGCTGCGGATCAACTCCAGCTCCTGCGCGCTGAAGGTGCGCCCGCAGTAGCGCACCAGCGTCAGGCGGCGCGCTGCGGGGCAGCCCCTGGCGGGGCTGGCGAGGCGCGCGGTGCTTGCCGGTCGCGGCGGTTCCAGGGCAGGAAGCGCTCAAAGTCCTCCGGCACCCGACTGCCGGCGGCGGCGCATGCATTCAGGTACTCGGTCAGCCAAATGCGCGGGTTGATCTGCCACAACTCGAGCGTGTGGAACAGGCTGAACAGCGTGGCGGTCAACTCACCGCTCCAGGTCGCCCCCGAGCCGTAGTAGTTCTTGCGCCCCACCACCGGCCCACGCAACGCGCGTTCGGCCTGATTGTTGTCCATCGGGATAGCGGGCTGGTCGACGAACCGGATCAGCCCTGACCAGTGGTTGCGCAGACTGGTAAGCACTTTCTTGCGCACCTGATGCAGCTTCGGCTGTGCCAGTTCGCGCTCCAACCGCTGCGCCATCGCTGTCACCGCCGCGCGCAGCGCCGCGTCGGCCGCAGCCCACTGTACGGGGTCGTTGCACACCGGCAGGCGTACAGCATTCAAGTGATACAGCTCGCCGATCAGCTCCAGCCACTGCTCGCCCCATTCCCGGTGCTCGTCCCATTTCTCGGCCACGCGGATAAAATCGCGTCGAACATGCGCCCAGCAGTACTGCAATTCCAGCGGGGTGTCCTTGGCCAACCGTTTGTAGGAGGAATACCGGTCGACACTCACGATGCCTCCCGCCACCCCCGCAAAATGCTCCTTCGGCACCCGCGCCGAGCGCGTCCGATCAAGGGTGAACACCACCGCCTCACGACCCCAGAACACCCACAGACACCAGCGCTGGCCAGCCTGCTCGTCAGTCGCTTCAAACACGTACCAGCCGGTCTCGTCGGCATGCCAGTGGTCACCCTGGAGGTTGCGCGCGCGCAGCGCCTCCAGCAGCGGCGCAAACAGCGGCGCCAGCCGTTTCAGGCCGTCGGTGACGGTGCCTTGCGCAAGCTCCAGGCCATGCGTGCTCAGGTCTTCCAGCAGCCGATAGGTCGGTCGGTGAAAGCGGTACTTGTCGAGCAGCACCTGCACCCAGATCGAGACCCCCAGAATCCCCTTCGGAATCAGCCGTGGCGGCGCCGGCGCGGTGAGCACCCGCGGCACCCCGGCGCACTCGCAACTGCAGTGGTACCGCTGGCGCTTGATCACCCGCCGGTGGGCGCGCACTTCAATCTCCAGCACCTCGGAGTCCTCGCTGCCGGCCGCGCCGTACTCCCCGCCACACTGGGGACAGCAGCGCGCGTTCGGCTCCAGCTTGTGGTGTTCCTCCTGCGCCGGCAGCGCTGAGTGGTCGCGCCGGCCATGCCCACTCGACCCGGGTTGCTGGCCCCGCGGGCGCGGCGCTGCCGCCGCCTCGCTGCCGCTGCTGCCGCTGCCGCTGCTGCCGCTGCCGCTCTTGGCGCGCTTCTCGCTCTTGTTGTTGCGCCGCGCCCGCCGTTCCCGCAGCTGCTGCCGCAACTCCCGGGCCTTCGTCCGCACCCCGCTCAGCTGCTCTTTCAGTCGCCGCTCGCGCGCCACCGCTTTGCGGTGCAGCGCCCGGTAGTACCCCGCCTGCTGCTTGAGCTCCAGGTTCTCCCGCCGCAGTTTCGCTACCACGTGGACACATCCCCCCGCGCAGCGCTCCCCGCGCCGTTCCTCGTCAGTGTGCCGAGCAGTTCCCCTCATCCAGCTCTCGCCTACAAGAATCTAACACCCGAATTCGGGAGTGTCCAGTCGAAATTTCAGAAACTTGAGTGTCAGTGGTTACCGTTCAGCGCGCCAGCGCGCTTACTCACTACCCTCGGGGATACCAGTGAACCGAATGTTTACGGAGTTGAGCCCGTAGGTCCTTGCTAACGCGAGATTTAGTGGGTACCAACTCAACATAAATCGGTCGACTAAGCTGGCGATCGGCGCCACTGCTGGCGCCTACCAACCAATCCGGAGGTCGCGATGCTTATCGATCTATTTCCGCGGGCACATGCCCGCTTTGCCGCTCTGCCACTACTCGGTCCCCAGCTTGATAGATTTGTCCGCTGGCTTGACGCACTGGGGTTTGCGAGGATTCCGATTCGCCAGCGCATTCGCAAGACGCCCCGTCTCGACAACCTGCTGCACTGCGGTGGCATCCGCGAGTTGAGCAAGCTCTCCAGGGCGAAGCTGCTGACTTTCGCGCCACGCCGTTGCTATGACGACGTCTACCTATCCGCTCTCGTTCGTTCCCTGACGGCCTATCTGGAGGAGCGAGGGACGCTCGCTGCCCCCAGTGCCACGCCCAGCGAACGCTTGGTCGGTGCCTATCGAGACTACCTCGACCATGTGAGGGGACTGACCGCATTGACGGTGCAGCAGCACGCCACCAGTGCGTCGGAATTCCTTGGCTTCTTGCACTTCGACGACGATCCGACGGTGCTGCCGAAGCTCACCGCGTCACAGCTTGAGCGATTCGTGAAATCGGTCGCGGCACGGCTGAGTCGAGCCACTCTCCAGCACAAGGCGGCACATCTGAGGTCGTTCTTGCGATTCCTGGCGGGCCGAGGCGAGGCCGCTCCCGGTCTGGACGCCGCAATTGAGCAGCCACGGGTGTACCGCGGCGAGCGGTTGCCACGGGCACTGCCTTGGGAAAGCGTGCAGACGTTGCTTGCCTCCGTCGACCGGACAACGGCAATGGGACGCCGCGACTACGCCATACTCCTGCTGATCGCCACCTACGGCCTGCGCGCCAGTGAAGTGGCCGCTCTGCGCCTGGACCACATCGCTTGGCGAGCCGGACGGTTTCAGGTTCCGCGTCCGAAAATCCGGACGCCGATCGCCCTGCCGCTAACGCTGGAGGTTGGCGCGGCCCTGCTGGACTACCTGCGACATGCCCGCCCTGCATCTGCGCATCGTGAAGTGTTCCTGCGCGTCCGCAAGCCTGGAGGGCCGTTGGTAGCCGCCAGCGTCGGTGATGCGTTCCGCGTTTGGGGCAGCCGTAGCGCACTGAACATTCGATCCGGGGGAGCGCACTGTCTGCGCCACTCTCTGGCCCTGCATCTGCTGCGCCAGGGAACCTCTCTCAAGGCCATCGGTGATCTGTTCGGCCACCGCAGTATGGAGAGCACCTGCGTATACCTGCGGCTGCACGTGGACGATCTTCGAGCCGCCGCGCTCGACCTGCCGGCACAGACGGAGGCGCAACGATGAACGCGTGCTCCACGTTCCACTCATCTCTGGGCCCGTCTATCGCCGCCTATCTCCAACTCAAACAGGCTCTCGGTCGTGAATACCGGAACGAGACGGTCGTCCTGGCTGACCTCGACCGCTTTCTGGTCGCGCAACGTGCGCCCACGCTGACCGCCACCAGCTTCGCCGCCTGGACGCTTACCCTGACCCACCTCACGCCGACGGTGCGGCGAGCGCGCATGCGCATCGTGCGCAATCTGTGTCTCTACCTGCAGCGGACCGATCGACACTGCTTCGTGCCTGAAGTGAGCGGGTTTCCGGCACCGAGCGCGCCGCGCCGGCCATTCATCTTCTCCAAAGAGCAGATCACTGCGCTCATGCGTGCGGCCGCGAAGCTCCCCGCCACCGTTGCTTCCCCGCTCTGCGCCGAGGTCTACCGGGTGGCGATCGTGCTGCTGTATACGGCCGGTCTGCGGCGCGGCGAACTCATCCGGCTGATGATCAGCGACTACAGCCCGACACAGCGGACCCTTCTGGTGCGCGTATCGAAGTTCCACAAGTCCCGCGTCGTCGCACTCTCCCCGGATGCCACGCGGGAAGTAGATCGCTATCTTGCCGCACGGCGCCAACTGCCGCTTGCGGTCGACGGCCCCCTGCTGGTCAATAGCCTCGGCCAACAGCAGGCCTATACCGGAGCGGGCCTTGCCCAAGGACTCCGTCGTCTGTTTCGTGCCGCCGAGGTCCGCACCGCGGCGGGAGAGCTGCCTCGGGTCCACGATCTGCGCCATACCCATGCCGTCCACGTCCTGCTGCGCTGGTACCACGCCGGGATCGATGTGCAATCCCAACTACCGACGCTGGCAACCGCCATGGGACACGTCTCGGTGGTCTCTACCGCCTACTACCTGAGCTGGCTCGAACCCGTCGCCGAAGCGGCCAACGAACGCTTCTTGCGCCATGTACAGTCCATCTTCGGTCCGGCCGGGGGAGCTGACCATGAGTAATATCCGTCCCAATGCGCTCGGTCGAGCCCTCCGTGGCTTCTTCACTGATGATCTACCCCAGGTCCGTGGCGTCAGCCGCCATACCCTGCTCAGCTACCGCGATGCGATCACGTTGCTGTTGCGATTCCTGGCGGCACGTCATCAGCGGCCGGTGGCGGCACTCGATTTTCCCCACCTCGCGCCCGCGCATCTGCTGCCGTTCCTCGCGCACCTCGAGACCGAGCGGGGCAACAGTATCGCAACCCGCAACGTACGACTGGCGGCGGTGCATGCCTTCGTCCGCTACGCAGCGCAGCACCACCCCGAGCACCTCGGGCTGTGTCAGCAGATCCTCGCGGTACCGTTCAAGCGCGCGCCGCAGAACGTCGTGGAGTATCTCGAAGCGGACGAATTGCAAGCCCTGCTGGAGGCCCCGGACTGCACTACCCGGGACGGCCGGCGAGACCGCACCCTGCTACTTACCATGTTCAACACCGGCGCACGGGTGCAGGAGATCCTCGACCTGCGTCCCTGCGACCTGCAGCTCGAACGGCCTCCCCAAGTCCGCCTCCGCGGGAAAGGGCGCAAGGAGCGTATCTGCCCCTTGTGGCCGCAGACGGTGCAGGCACTGGACGCCCTGCTGCAAGAGCAAGGCGACCAGCCCGCCGCCACGGCACGCATGTTCCGCAACCGTCGTGGGCAACCGTTGACCCGTTTCGGCGTGGGCTACCTGCTGCAAAAACATGCTGGCACGGCATCCGCATCGGCGAAGACCCTCCGCAGCAAACGGGTTCACCCACACCTGCTGCGGCACACCACCGCCACCCACCTGCTCCAAGCTGGCGTCGATCTGGTCACCATCAGCCATTGGCTCGGACACGTCAGTGTCGAGACTACCAACCGCTACGCCGCAGTGAATCTCGATATGAAGCGTGCCGCGGTTGCCAAGGCGAGCCCGCTCGGTCATATCGCTCCGGAGTTGGCCAGTTGGCGCTCGGATGCCACCATTCTTGAATGGCTCGAGGCGCTCTGATGATCTTGGGCACGCCATTGTTATGTGGAGTTGGAGCCCGCTAAGTTCCTCGTGTACAAGGACCTACGGGCTCAACTCCACATTAATAGGTGCTCAACATTATGTGGGAACCAGAAGCTTCCTCGATAAGAGACGTTGATGCGCGTCGACCCGTTCCGGTCATCCCTACCACCGATTCCGGTAACCACCCAAAATTGGAAGGCTTGCCCCGGAATCGCTGGTAAGGTTGCCCGGATTCAGTGGTAAGGTTCACCGGAATGACTGGTAGGGTTCGCCCGGAATCCACATCCACGACATCCCAAGGAGCCCAACCCTCACCCAGCCACACGCACAGCGCACCAGCGACGCCCGGCGGCTGCTGCCAACCAGGATCGGCACACCCCCCGGGCTGCAGTGGCCTGGGCGAGAACTTGACCGCCACGTGCGCGTGGCTGTGCACGTACAGAAATCCGCCACGCTCCGCACGTTGAGCAGGTTCTCGTGAATCGACAGCGCATTCGCCACGCTCAAGCACCGCGTAACCAGCGCCAGCCACGTCGGATAGTCGATCAGCCGCTCGCCCCCCCTTCCACGATGTTCCGACAGGCTATCCCGTCGTCGGGCCTGTGCTCTGCAGCTCGCCGTCCCCGATCCAGGTCCCGGCCAGTACCCCCTCACCCGCCCGCTCCGCCTCCGGCGGCGGGGGATTCTCCACGCCCAGTGCTGATCCACCCATTGGTGGGTCTCCGCCAGGTTCTCCCTGGCCACCCCCCATCGCCCCCCTCTGGACGAGGTGCCCCGCAAGTCGAACAGTAGTCGAGTTGCTTGTCTTCGGGTGTGGTAGCCACGAGCTTCCCTCGCGTCATCCTCTGTGCCTCAACCGTACCCGCATACGGAATCGTCGCCTGCCCGGTTGCCATTGGGGCGGCTTGCGGAGATACTACGTTCCAACGTGAAGGTCCTCGTTACGGGCATCGCCGGGTTCATCGGCTACCATGTAGCTCGCCGGCTCGTCGATCAAGGGCACGAGGTGTTCGGGATCGACAACCTCAACCCGTACTACGACGTGCAGTTGAAGGTCGATCACCTGCGGGAGCTTGGGGTGATGACAGATGACACCAGCCAGCCGCACGCCACCGTGATGCGCGCCGCGGGCTCAAGCTTGCGGTTCATGCGACTGGACCTCACCGACCACGAGCGCGTTCTCGCCCTGTTCTCCGATGAGCGGTTTGACGTGGTTTGCCACCTAGCTGCCCAGGCTGGCGTACGCTACTCGCTCTCTGATCCGTTTGCCTACGTATCGAGCAACGTGCACGGGTTTCTGAGTATCCTGGAGGCTGCGAGAAAGCACCCGGTCCGACACTTAGTATACGCCTCGTCCAGCTCGGTTTACGGCCTGGAGCAATCGCTACCATTCACCGAAGCAAGTGCCGCGCACCGCCCGATCAGCCTGTACGCGGCAAGCAAGCGATCAAACGAGCTGGTAGCCCACAGCTACTCTCATCTCTTCGGGATTCCGACTACGGGTCTTCGTTTCTTCACGGTCTATGGCCCTTGGGGGCGTCCGGATATGACGCTGTTCAAGTTTACGAGGGCAATTCTGAGTGGTGAAACGATCGAGCTCTTCAACTACGGGGATATGCGGCGCGACTACACCTACCTAGATGATGCTGCAGATGTAGTGGTACGCCTGACGGACAAATCACCCGTAGTCGCACCCCGGTACGCTTCGTCGGGACTAACGATATCTCCAGTACCAGCAAAGATATACAATGTTGGGCACGGCTCACCATGCGGCCTCCAGGAGGTTCTTAGCCCACTGGAAGACGAACTTGGAGCGAAGGCTAAAGTGAGGAAAGTCGGTCTTCAGGCCGGTGACGTGACGGCCACGTGGGCAGACTGTACGACGTTGACTAGAGAAGTGGGCTTGCGGGCACGAACTCCTATTCGCGAAGCAGTGAGGCGCTTCGTAGCGTGGTACCGACAGCACTATGGAACTAAACCGTCAGTCGCGGAGGAGAGGGGCGTATTCGTTTCAGGTCGGTACCTTGGATCGGTGTCGCGCGGTCGCATTCCGGCCAGATATGTGCCAAGTACAGAGTTCGGAAGAACCTCTTTTTGGTGGACCCTCTCACCTGGAACAAGGGCAATGCGTGATAGGAGATCCGTTGGCTAAGGACACGGTGATCGGGCCGAAGACGACGGGTGGCGAGGATGTCGCTGTTGTGATTGCGACTCACGCGGGCCTCATCATGGCAGGCCTTGCGGTTCAGAGTTTGCTCGCCTACGCCCTTCTTCCGGAAGGCCGGGGTGCCTATGCGGTATGCGTCATGTTTGGTGGCTTATTTGGCGCCCTGTTCTCGCCTGGAGCCGACCGCGGCGCACAGCACTTTGTAATGACGAAACAGATAAGCGTTTCGCAGGGAGTGTCAGTGGCTCTTGCCATATGTCTTGTGGGCTCTGCACTAGCCGGTGGAATAGCTATCCCGTTGATTCAGAGTGATATTGGGTTTTTCCAAAAGGCGGAACCACGTTCCTTCTTTTTAGCGCTTGTCCTGATCCCTTTGACGTCGTTCGCAACATCGATACAACTACAGCTTGCAGGGCTCAGACGGTTTGCGCTGCTGGCGTTCTTGTTGCTCATCCAAACGATGATCAATGTGCTGTCACTGATAACGCTCGTTTGGGGAATGGGCCTTGGTGTAGATGGTGCGATTATCGCTGCGGCGGCTACGTCCCTGGTAATGATCACAGCAATGTTGAGGTACCTCAGAAGAAATTACGGGCTTAGGTGGGTACTGCCTTCCCGGTTGGGGATTCGTCATGTTCTACTCTACGGACTAAAGTACTATGTCGCCCGGCTTGGGCAGCTTGTCGACATGCAAGTGGGCGTGATCATCTTAGGCATGATCGCTGGCCGAGCTGATGTTGGCCTCTTTGCGGTCGCAAGCGCCTTCATGATGCGTATTTTCATCATCTCGAACGCGGTTTCCAGTGCGCTGCTGCCCCGTGTCACTGGCGATGACACCGGCCGTCCCGAGTTAGTATCGTTCTGTGGACGGGTGAGTTCCTGGGCTACGGGCGTGGCTCTGGGCGTATTGCTTGCACTGCTCTCCCCGCTAATTCAAACGATCTTCCCGGAGGCGTTCTATTCAGTGGTGGGGCTCGTCTGGATCATCGCGCCTGGGGTGCTTGTGTACGGCGGGGCTAATGTGCTTATGGTGTACTTTCGCGGTGTCAACCGTCCAGGGATTTGCTCGTGGGTTGTGTGGATAGGATTGACCGCCAATCTCTCCACTGTTATGCTACTGTATCCGGAAGTAGGGGTCGCGGCTGCCGCCTGGGGTATCACGATCGGTCGGATTTGTCGTAGTGTGGTGCTCAGTATCTTGTTCTGCCGAATAACACGCACCAGCTTGAGGTCGACGTGGCTCCCGCAGCGGAGTGATATGAGACTGATATGGGCGTCCGGCCGAGCTGCAATCAACCGCGCAATACGGCGGCCTGCCCGTAATGCGTAACGGAAACGTGATGAGATACGGGAGCGTCATCATAGAGGGTGAACGTCTGATAAAACGGCAGTCGCCGGAGCGTTCACGTGTTGAGCGAGAGCGTTCCCAGTTCGGCGCTAGAGTGAGTTCCTCGTGTGGCGACTTTAGCGTCCCTGACGTGCTCTCGTATGACGATGACGCAGGAGAGATTGTCTTTCGCTTCGTTCCAAAAGCGGTACCACTCAAGACATATCTTATCAAGCGGCCAACACCCGAGCTACTGGAACGCACTGGTCACGCTCTCGCGTGCATACATACCGCCTGTTCCGACTCTGAAGAGACGAACGTGTATTGGCACGGCGACTTCGGAATGGGGAACCTTCTCTACACGGAAAGCCGCGACGAGCTAACGATCGTTGACTGGAATAACGCACACTGGTCGCTCGAGCCGCCTGAACGCTCCCGGGGACCGGCAGGACTGGACCTGGGGATTGCCATTCTCTCTCTTTTCCACCACATCATCGTACACCCTATACGAATCCCCCAACCAGAATGCCTCAGTTCCGCGCTGCTCACGGGTTATCAACGCGTTCGAACATCGTTTCGGATAAATGAGGAGCGCTCCTTTCTTACTATGGTCTGCCGTCGATGGTATCGCTACCATCTCCATCGACATGGGGTGCTGAGGACTCTCGCTGCCATCCCGTCATGGGGTCGCATCAATCGTTTCCTGTCCACAGTTGAATTAGAGCGATAGGGGATGAACACAAATAGCTACCGCGAGTCACACATGCACAAGGGGGATGACTATCACGAGACGTTTTCGTCCTTTCCTCATCGGTCGATGATCTGGAGCCTGGAACGACGATTGCTTCGACGACTTGTGTTCGATCTCTTTCCCAAGGCTCCGCCACGATACCTGGATTTTGCCTGTGGTACGGGACGCATCATAGGACATATATCACCGTATTGCGTCTCCGCTGTTGGTGTCGATGTTTCCGCTTCAATGCTGCAGATCGCCCGGCGTTCGTTGCCAGATATTGAACTCATCGAAGCCGATATTACTCGTGATGATCAACTCAGTAGCCGAGAATTCGACCTGATTACCGTGTTTCGCTTCTTTTCGAACGCGGAACCTGAGTTGCGCAGGGCCGCGCTTACGGTGCTCTGCCGACACTTGAGCGTTGACGGCGTTCTGATTTTCAATAATCACAAGAGTAGCGTTAGTCTCAGGCGTCGTATGGGAAGAGCGATGAGCCGGGTCCGGTGTGATCGACCCACGGTTGAGGATCGAGTAATGTCTCCAGAACAAGTGTCGGATCTGGTAGCCGGGGCGGGTTTGCGCATAGAACGACAGTATCACTTCGCTGTGCTGCCGTTCGCGGACGGACGAATGATGATGGTCCCCGCATGGCTTCTTGGGTCGATCGAACGAGTTTTGGGAGAGATTAGGCTGGTAGCGCCGCTGGCACAGAATCGGATCTATGTGTGCCGGTCAGTGGATCATGGGCTATCATGCGTATGATCTCCGTCCGCAAGGGGAGAGTGGCGGTCCTTTCAGATCGTCATTTGCATTTCGGTGTCGCATGGCCGCTGGTGAGGCGAAGGCGCGGCGCACGCTCGGCCAGATGTACGCCAAGGGTGTGCGCTACCGGGAGCGGTCGACAGTCGAGCGCGTCAACGGTCGGCTGAAGGACGAATTCGGCGCCCGTCAGGTACGCGTGCGCGGGCACAGCAAGGTACTGTGCCACCTGATGTTCGGCATCCTGGCGTTGACCGTGGATCAGTTGCTGCGCTTCGTGAACTGAACCCGACTTCGTTCCGCCCGCGTACTACCGGACCAAGCCGATCTCAGCAGGAGATACGGGACAGTTGTGTCCGCGCGCTGCCATGGACGCCGCATGATCTGCGGATTCTGGCCAATTCGAGGTGCCGCAGACGCCCTGACGGCGTATCCAACCAAGCAATGCGACAAGATTGGTCCTCTTGTGCTCACGTTCCCGACTTCCTCCTCACCGCTCCATAGCTTTTGCAAGATCCTCGTAGCGTTGGATGTGGGCAGGGCTCATCCGGTGGTAGGTACCGTAGTAGCCCCGCTTGAGCATCGACCAGAACGATTCCATCCCGTTGACGTGCACCTTGTGGTTCACGTACTCGCCCACCGAGTGCCGCACTTGGTGCCGGTTGGGCATCCCGTCGTAGGACTGCAGATCGTCGGTGAACACGTCCGCCTCCTGCGCTACGCGGTCGGCGGCAAAGCCTTGCAGCTCGCGCTTGCTGGTCCCCGCTACCACGGCCGCGCTGATCTGGTTGGACGCCTGATCCTTCGCCCCGGCGACCGCCACCTTGCCGACAGTGCCACGGCCCTGGTGGAGCTTCTTGTCAGCGTGCTTGTTGCGCTCCTTGCCCCCGAGGTAGGCCTCGTCCAGTTCCACCGGCCCGTCGAACGCGGCAGCGTGCGCGGCCCAGGTCTCGCGGATGCGATGCGCCAAGTGCCACGCGGTTTTCTGCGTGACGCCCAGGTCTCGATGGAGCTTCATGCTGGAGGTTCCCTTCAACCCCGTGGTCAGCAGGTAGAGCGCGATTACCCAGGTCTGGAAACCGAGGTTGGAACCCTGCATCAGGGTGCCGGTCTTGGCGGAGAAGTCGGTGCGGCAGGAGCGGCACCGGTAGGGCTGGGGCTTGCGCGTCGGTCGCGCCTGCACGTTGTCCGAGGCGCAGGCGGGGCACTGAACACCAGACGGCCAGCGGGTTTCAACGAACCACTGTTCGGCCGTGGCGTTATCTGGGAACCGCTGGAAGCATTCCATGAGCGACATCCCGATCCGGTAGTACTTGCCGGGTCCTTTCTGCGGCGGCCCCCGTCTTTTCTTTGCCATTACGGTAGTATTTTACCCGCCCCGGGCCGGCGGCGTCAAGCACCCTTGGGTAACACCGTATATAATTCCCCTTACGAAGGTCTAGCAGCAGCTCCTTCCAGTTCTCGGGAAGTCGCGGTACCGCTGTGGAACGCGATGAGCAACTTGCACCAGTCGGCCAGTGTGGATTAGTGTGGATTTCCAGGGGTTGACAAACAACTCGACACACTATAGAGTATTCTTCGTCCGACCAAAAGGACGGAAGAACTTATGATAAGAAACGAAGTAGGGAAATTAACATGAACGCATTGCCCCAAGGTCACCGGCACCAGGAAAGAATCGGAACTACGTTTGACAACAACTGCGCGACACATGTAGCGATACGCCATGTCAGCGTAGTCGCGTATCCGGAGTATCCTTATTGTCCTCCGGAACTGTATCCGGAGCTATGCGGGATTTGTGCGCAGACGGACCCCACTAATCTCGTTTACGAAGCTGTACGCAATCTCCTTGCAGACCTCCAGCTTGATCGGGACAACTTTGGCGGCTCTGCATGGAACCCGTTCCGGAGCTATATCGCACCAGGTCAGAGGGCCGTGATCAAGCCGAATTGGGTGCTCCACGCCAATCAGTCAGATACACAAGAGATCGAATCCCTGATTACTCATACTTCGGTGATTCGAGTAGTAATGGACTATTTGATACGAGCTCTGGATCGATATGGAACGATCGAGATCGCAGATGCCCCTCTGCAAGACTGTGACTTCCAAGAACTCACAAGACGAAGTCTCATCAAAGAGTTGGTCGACGAATATCGGGAGCGGTTTCCCGGAATATATTTCTCGGTACTTGACCTACGTAAGACCGTCTTGCGCAATCCTAACCAGCGGGTGCTGGGCATCGAAAAGCAGGTGTCGCAAAGTGGCGACCCACGTGGCTACGCTATGATCGATCTTGCGCATGAGAGTCTGCTCACGGACGTGCAGCACAGGTTCAGGAGGTTCCGCGTCGCTAACTATGATCACCGGCTGATGAACGAGCATCATAACAGAACGACGCACGAGTATCTCGTGTCGAATTCCATTCTGTCAGCGGACTTTATCGTTAACGTGCCGAAACTCAAGTGTCACATAAAGGCGGGTATCACCGGAGCATTAAAGAACCTTGTTGGGATCAATGGGAATAAGGAGTACCTGCCACACCACATCAACGGGTTTCCGGGATCGGGAGGGGATCAACACCGCCAACGAAATCACGTCATGCCACTAGTGAATCGCGTGAACGATGACTATTGGATGCAGTCTGCGGAACGATCACGGGTGCGCAATATGTCGCAGTCACTGTTCTTGGGTATTCTTCGACGCGTCGCGAGACTTTTGCCAATCGCGGGAAATGAAGCGGCTGCGGGCATGTTTAATGGTGGTTGGTCGGGAAACGACACCATTCCGAGAACGACATTGGATCTGAACAATGCGCTGTATTTCTACGATGTCGATACACAACGACTGGAGGTGACAGCACTTAGAAAAGTGCTGCACATAGTCGACGGTGTGATCGCGGGGGAGGGATACGGTCCCCTTCGGCCGACTCCAAAGGAGGCAGGTGTCGTACTAGGAGGGCTCAATCCTCTCCTGGTCGACATATGCGGTGCGAAACTGATGGGCTTGGATCCCATGAAGGTGCCACTTCTACGTCATGGCATGGTCCACGAGAAAAGTCGGTTGTCGGACTCGTCGCTGACGCTTGAGGATTTGGTAATTGTGGAAGACGGTCGCAGGACACGGGTTTCCAAGGTGCGGAATCTTGAGTTCGACATTCCGCAGGGGTGGCGGGATGCGATGTGTTGATGTACCGTTCGTGACGTGGTGGGCCGGCTCGATACAGTGGTCGTGCTTCGGCAGCTACGAGCACCGTCGGCCGACGCTGGGAAACGTTGAACATCAGGTGGCGTTATGACAACCGGTGTGTTTCGTTCAGACCCGCTGCTACCGCCTTTGATCGTGCGGGCGATGATCTTTGCGCTCCGAACGGTGCTACCGACCACGAGATGGGGTGATCGGAATTTCGCGTTGATGGAATATATGCTCTGGATGCGACGTATCCCTCGTGTCCGAAACCCAGCGCGGTTCAATGAGCGTCTTCTGAAGATGAAGTTGGATGGATCGTTATTCGATCCGCTCCGACAATATATTACAGATAAGGAATATGCAAAGCAGTATATCGCGGCGGTGGTCGGTGGAGCGCATACGCTGCGCACAATAGCCGTGCTCAGAAGTGATTCGGAAATCGGTCGGTTCGTTCCAAATGATCTGCCGTGCGTTTTCAAGCCCACACATCTAAGCGGAGGTCAGGTGCTGTTTCAGCTTGATTCGAACTCAAATGTGGACCGGAGGACGCTTAAGAAATGGCTCCGACGAGGATGGTACAGACGAACTCGTGAGGGAAACTATCGCTACCTGGAACGTAAGATCATTGTGGAGGAATATTTTTCTGGCCCCGAGGGTAGGGTGCCGCGGGATTACAAAGTCTTTTGCTTTCACGGTTGTCCGAAGCTCATAGAGGTAGATTCCGGTCGCTTTGTGAAACAGACGAGGAACTTCTACGATACGTCGTGGAACCGGCTTAAGTTGACGGTAAAACACCCGGCGGGGGTCGAGGACGACGCGCGGCCACGGCATTTGGAGTTGATGCTTGAGTTGGCGAGGCGTCTATCGGAGCCGTTCTCCTCAATACGGGTCGACATGTATGCAAGCGACACCGATGTGAAGGTAGGCGAGCTGACGAACTGCCATGGCGGAGGTCATGAACTGATTCAGCCCGACGCTGCCGAGTTGTGGTTGGGGGATCTATTCGAGGACGGTCAGCAGCCCGCCTTGTGGACTAGGTAGAGTTGTCCGCGCAGTCGGCAGCGACACGGCAATAGTGAAAATTGGGATAGGAGACAGCCATCTCTCGTCATGATTTCGCAGGAGGGCAATCGTTGCAGGATTCTGATCGTCGGTCCGTTGCCGCCCCACGTGACCACAGCGGACCGGCCAATCGGAGGCGGTGCGGTAAACTTCGCGGAAATGGTACGGCAATTGCGTAAGCGAGACTTCGATTTGGATGTGCTGGATTCATCACGACCAAGGATCCTGATATCGAGAGGGAGAGTAATGCAGCGGGATCTGCTCACGTTTCTTAAGATAGTCTGGCGAGTGATAAAGGAAATGAAACGGAATCACGTGATCTTCTTCAACACCTCCGCCGGCCGCGCGTGGCTGGCAGCGTCGTGTATATGGGCTATCTGTAGAGTTGGTCGTCGGCCCATGGTGCTGCGGTTTTTTGGCGGCGATTTTGGGTTCAAATATGAGAGCTACGGGACCCTCAGCCGCTGGTGGGCTGAGAAAACATACATGAGGTGCGCCCTCGTGTTCGTGCAAACGGAAGCGATCTACCGTCGCTTTCGTGGTAGGGATAATTTCCGCTGGTTTCCGAATACGAGAGATGTGTACGCCCCCGTTATACGGACGCGTGAACGAATGACAAGACTGCTTTTCTTCTCGCGACTAAACATGAGAAAGGGACTTGGCGAGGCAGTTGAAGCCTGTCGTCACCTGCCCGCCGACTGTCACCTTAATGTATTTGGGCCGCAAATGCCCGATACTAATCTTTCTTTGTTCGAGGCCAACAGTAGGGCCACTTATCGAGGCGTGTTGAGTCCGGCAGGCGTGCCGCACGTGCTCGCGGACCACGACGTGTTGCTGTTTCCGAGCTATTGGGAAACGGAGGGGTATCCTGGTGTGGTCCTGGAAGCGTTGCAGTGCGGCACGCCGGTGATCGCGACGCGCTGGGCGGGGATTCCCGAGATCGTCGAGCACGAGAAAAGCGGGTTGCTGGTGGAGCCCCGGTCGGCAGCGGCAGTGAAGGAGGCGATCGAGCGTCTCATAGACGATCCTGCTTTGTATCAAAGGTTGCGCAGGGGAGCCCGAGGGCGAGGAGAGTTCTTTCGTAGCGCCGTGTGGTACGACCGGATGGCCGCAGATCTACGTAGCCTTTCCAGGCGCAGTGCAGGCTCACCGAGGACCTGAGGAGTACGTGTGGAGCTAATTGCTTATGTGGTAATGGCCGTTGGCTCGGGCATCGCATTGGTTGCCAGAAGACCGCGTGTCGTTGGCTGCTGGTTCGTTCTGTTCGTGCTCTATTCACTCGTCGCCCGGCTATCACCAGAGACAACGTGGGATATGGGTCTGTACTACACATCGGCCGAGACCGGGCCTCCGCCTCTTGGGCTCTATTGGTTGCGTGAGCCGATAGTCTGGTTCGGATCGTCCTTCCTCTATCAGCTCACAGGAAGCCGGGTCGTTACCTTCATACTTATCGACATCGCAAGTGCGTTAGTTGTCATCCATGCCATGAGGAAGTTTGACGATGGCGACAATCGTATGCTCTCCTTTGCGCCAACTATCATCAGCTCATATGTGTTGCTTCTGGGACAACAGAATGTATTCCGACAACACGTAGCATTCGCAATCTTACTATGGGCTTTGGCAGCCCGTGCTCGTGGTCAGCGTACTGCGGTGGGACTATATGTTCTTTCGATTTTGGCGCATAACTCTACAGCGTTACTGTTCGGGTATTGGTTAGACGTACGCCCTGGTAGTCGACGTCAATATGGACCGCTGATAACACTTGTAGGCGTGATTCTTATGTGGATTCTCTTTCCTGTACTTCGCAAGTCTTATAGTGCCACGGGACTCAACACAGAGTACCTCTACGTTGCGCTGGTAGGCACCATTGGGCTGATCGTCACATATGCTAATCTGGGACGCATATCAGGCATACACATGGCTGCTCTCTTGAATTTCATCGGGTTTGTGCCGGCGATAGTCATTCTCGGCTCCGCACAGTTCGAGCGAGTGGCCATGATGTTTCTCGTTGTGATACTCACGGATCTGTATAGACACCATCGTGCGTTGCGGCTCCGAGGAGTAGAGATCGCTACCCTCGCGTATGGCATTCTGGTGATACCGGTGTTCTTATTTCCCAGCGCACTCGTGATGCTATCGTGATTCGCCAACATCCGTCGGCTCCGGTGCGGGGATAATTGAGGATAAGGTGATTCACCAGCGGAGGTTTACACTGTGGACTCGGTGCCCGAGTGTTGATAACATCGTACAGGAGGAACGATAGCACGTGTGACTGACTATGTGGCAGCGTGAGACGGGATCCCATGGTACAATCTGCGGGCTAGGCTGGGCTATGCCCAATCTACGTGATTGACTGGTCCGCCTAACGCACGTATCCTACGGCTAGCTCGTGCGCATTGCATATCTACATCAGTACTTCGTCACACCGGGCCAGGCGGGTGGGACGCGTTCCTATGAGTTCGCCAGGCGTTGGGTATGCGCTGGCGAAGAGGTACACATAGTCACGAGCGTCCAGGCGCGGGAGCGGTCTCACACCCGTTGGCACGTGCGTGAGGTGAACGGCATCATCGTGCACGAGGTAGCGGTTCCGTACGAGAATGACATGGGATCTGCGGCCAGAATTCGTGCGTTCTTTGAATTCGCACTGAGGGCAGGGCCAAGAGTTGTGGGTATCCGGCCTGATATCGTATTCGCCACCAGTACCCCTCTGACCATCGCACTGCCTGCTGCCTATGCCAAGCTGCGGACCGGTGCTCCGATTGTATTCGAGGTTCGTGACCTGTGGCCGGCCATACCGATCGCGATGCGTATCATCCGAGATCCCCTGAGTCGTCTCATAGCTCATTGGCTTGAGCGATTCGCATACCGGAGAGCCGACCGCATCATCGCCCTGTCGCCGGGCATGGCACGTGGCGTAACGAAAGTGGGGGTCCATCCCTATGAGATCGCAGTGGTTCCCAATGGCTGTGATGTAGAGCTGTTCGGCTCTCAGTCCGACGGTCGGGCACCAAACGAACCCGAGCTCGCAGATCGCGCGATGTGCCTCTACGCAGGGACGCTCGGGCAAGCGAACGGTGTCTCGTACATAGTCGACGTCGCGGCGGAGATGCGATCGCTGACTCGGGATGTGCATTTTCTCATCGTCGGAGATGGTAAGGAGTTTGACCTGATTCGGAATCGCGCAGAGCAGCTCGGCGTCTTGAATCGGACAGTCTTCCTGAGGAGGTCAGTTCCGAAAAAGGAGATTGCCAAGTTGCTCGAAGAATGCTCGCTAGCCCTCTCGGTGTTCGTCGATCTGCCGGAACTGTGGGATAATTCTGCGAACAAGTTCTTCGATGCTCTGGCCGCGGGACGACCTATCGCCATCAATTATAGGGGTTGGCAGGCTGATCTTATTGATAAGCATGACCTTGGACTCGTATTGCCACCAGATTCGCCGGGAACGGCGGCTGCGATGTTGGCACGCTTTCTCTCGGACAGAGAAAGGATAGTTAAGTGTGGGAGGAATGCACGGAAGCTCGCCGAACAAGCGTTTCATCGGGATCGACTATCTGAAAAAGTGCTTGAAGTGATTCGTTCTGTAGCACCTCTACCTTCCAGTTCCAAACGGGAAGCGGAGTAGGTGTTACTCAACCAAGTTGAATGGGAGTATTCGTGAAGTATATCATCACGGGGTGCGCTGGATATCTTGGGTCTGTGTTGTGCTACCAGCTTGTCAACGAGGGTCATTCCGTCATTGGTGTGGATGATTTGCTCTACGGGGGGCGGTCGATTATTCCTCTGTTGGAGCACGATCGGTTCCGGTTCGTGAAATCGAGCATTGCGCAGACGGACCGGTTTGCTCAGGACGTCGATGAGAGCTCCGCTATCGTCCACCTGGCTGCTATTGTGGGAGATCCGGCCAGCCGAAGATTGCCCGAGGAGACTCGAGCAACAAATATCGAAGGCACGCGTCTGTTGTTTCGATTGGCTCGTGATCGCGGTGCAGCAAAGTTCGTATTCGTGTCGACCTGTAGCAACTACGGCATCGTACCTCGTGGTGAGTTGGCTGTCGAGGAGACTGTGCTTCGCCCCCTTTCTCTGTATGCCGAATCCAAGGTGGAGATTGAACGGGAGTTGATGGACGTGGGTCTGGGAGATACTGAGTGGACAATCCTACGGTTTGCCACGTTGTATGGGTTGTCGCCGCGACCGCGCTTCGATCTGACGGTGAACGATTTCACGATGAAGGCTATTACCGAAGGCCGCCTTGAAGTGTATCTCCCCCACAGCAACCGTCCTTACATCCATGTGGGCGACGCAGCGAGGGCGATCAAATATGTGACGTTGTCCGGCCTAGACTCGCATGGGGAAGTATTTAACGTCGGCAACACAGCAGAAAACTACGAAAAGGTCCAAATCGTGGAAATGATTCGGGATTACATTGGCGAGTTTACAGTCGAATACGTTGATCGGGGTCACGATCCACGTGACTACCGAGTAAGTTTCGAGAAGATTTTTGGAGCAGGGTTCTCGACCGACTATACAGTCACGGATGGGATTGTGGAGATTGCGCGTATGCTAGGAGACGGTATGATCACGGACTTTTCAAGCTCGGAGTTCGTGAACTAACGTTATGGATATAGTTCTCGACTCCCCCAACCTAGGTGAGATAGAAAAAGAAGCGCTCGTTCGCTGTATCGACTCGGGCTACGTCTCGACGTTCGGGCCGTTTGTGTCTGACTTCGAGAGCAGGTTTGCCGATTACCTTGGAGTACGCTCCGCGATCGCAGTGCAGAGCGGCACGGAGGGGCTGTACCTGGCGTTGCTCCAAGCGGATGTGGGTCCCGGAGACGAGGTGATCTTGCCGATAATGACGTTTGTTGCCTCTGCAAACCCGGTAGTGCGTGTGGGTGCACGCCCGGTGTTTGTCGATGTTCATCCAGAGACGTGGAACATCGATCCGAGCGCGGTCGCGGCCGCGATTACTGATCGGACAAAGGCGATCCTTCCTGTGCATTTGTACGGCAACCCATGCTGCATGAGAGAGATCATGACCCTTGCGGCCCGTCACGACTGTGTGGTGGTAGAAGATGCGGCGGAGAGTCTGGGGGCAAGTCTGGACGACAGGATGACCGGCGCTTTTGGACGGTTTGGTGTATTCAGCTTTAACGGTAACAAGGTCATCACAACCGGTGGGGGGGGCATGATCGTCGCTTCCGATACGAGCGATGAATCCCATATTCGGCACATCATCAATCAAGCGAGAGATGTAAGCAGGGGCTATTATCACACTGAGATCGGCTACAATCTATCGATGACGAATCTGGAAGCATCTCTCGGTTTGGCACAACTCTCGCGGCTTCCGGATTTTCTTGATAAGAAACGAGAGTATGCACGACTGTATCGCGAGGGTTTTTCAGGGGTGGACGGTATCACGCTGCAGCAGGAGCCTCGCCTGGGATGCAGTTCCTGGTGGCTTACCTCGGTCACCGTGGATTCCCGGCACGATATCTCCGAAATTCAGGCTGACCTTCGGGCGAGGGACGTACCGACGAGACGGTTGTTCCCGCCGATCGTTGAGTTCCCTCCCTATCGCCAATATGCAACCGGCGATTATCCCCACGCAAGACGACTATTCAGCCACGGTCTGAACTTGCCAAGCTCTACGGTTAATGGACCGGCAGAAATCGAAGCCACTATAGCGGCTCTTGTCGACGTAAGTGAGCGTTAGAACGACAGCACATGCTTCCATACCCATACGATGAATAGCCGATACGATCTAATCAAGCGTGTAATTGACATTGCGGTCGCAGTTTCCGCATTGATACTGTTGCTACCGCTGTTCTTGATAGTCGCAATCATGCTGAAGATGACTGGGGACCATGAGGTGATCTATACGCAATACCGTATCGGGTATCGTAATCGGCCGTTTCGAATCTTCAAGTTCACAAGCATGCGCAAAGGATCTGACGAGCTCGGAAGTGTGACCTTCCAGGGTGATCCAAGGGTCCTGCCGATCGGACGCGTTCTTCGAGCTACAAAGATCAACGAGTTGCCACAGTTGATCAACGTCCTTCTCGGAGACATGTCCATCGTTGGCCCGCGTCCGCTTGTTGATGAGGGGTTCCGTATGTATCCGGAGGACGTTCAAGAGCAAATCTATGCCCATACTAAGCCTGGAATCACAGGACTAGCGTCCGTAATATTTCGGAATGAGGAGGCGCTTCTCTCCGACTCACAGAACGACGTATATCGGACATATCGCGAAGACATCATGCCTTTGAAGGGATCTCTGGAGCTGTGGTACGGAGAACGAAAGAATATCGGACTTGACTTGAGAATCATTCTGATTACTGCTGCTCGTGTGATCTTTCCTCAGAGTAGATTACATCGAACTCTATTGCCGGAACTACCTCCGGGATGGCGCGAGTTAGATTAGTCGTTATGTCATCATGTCCCGCTCGTCGATATACACGTCTTTCCAGTATCGTGAAACGTACCTTCCATACACGATAGGACCACCCGTAGTCGACTTCCCTAGAGCAAGACGGATAGCGTTGAGATGGATGTTCCACCCGGCTGCGCTAGACAGTGACATGGTGCCCGACATTCTTGCGTTGATTTCGGTTAGACGCGGGACGCCTCTAACGTCCTCCTTCGCCTGAAAAAAAAACGGACCACTAAATCGGACGACTGAACTAATGATTGTAGCCATATTGTTGAGACCGTCGTCCGCTACGGTCTGACTTTTGGTGCACACGCCCGCCTTTGTTTCTATTCGCTTCCTTGGAATAGAAACCAGCAGCCGTCCGTCTTCGTCTGCAAGACAATCTACCGTGTATTCATCACCGGGTAAGAACTCTTGGATTATGGGACGTTCGACATGAGCGATTTGGTAGTTGAGTTCCTCTATACTATTCACTCGAAAGGTGTCCACGGACCCCGAGCCATACCGAGGTTTAAGAAACAGCGGAAACGCGGAATCTATCTCCTTTGGGTCTATCCAAGATCTCGGCACTGGCACACGTTCTTTTAAGAGACAATAGGTCTTCCATTTGTCACGGGTAATCATGATACTTTCACTAGGTGATACGACCAACTGGGCCCCCAATTGTTCGATTTCTAGTCGTCTACGAGAGAAGGGCAAAAGAAACTGATCGAGTGCCGGTATCACTACCGCGATGCCTTCGCTCGCTATGATATCGTACAGTGATTGGAAGAAATTCCCGGCACGGAGAAGGGGAACGACGTATGCTTTGTCAACCAGGTACATCCCGGCGGCCAACGGGTTCAAATCAGCGCCCACCAGGCGAATAGATTTGTCATGTCGTATCGCCTGGATAGCGGCGACTGCCATCCCGGACCCAACCGGAAGAATGAGCACATTAGTTCGTTGGAAGGTCATCCTAGTGCGTCCACGTACGACAACAGTTCATCGAGTGAGACAATCCTCTTGACATCTTCAGAGTGACTTGCGGGACCAGTGGTTCCGTAGAGACTTTGTGCCCGGCAAATCCAGACACATTTCATTCCGAGTCTGAGTGGCCAGACAAAATCCTTCGTTGCGTTATCTCCAACGTACACGGCTTCGCAAGGATGTACCGCAAAGTATGCTATCATATCGCAGAACGAATAGGGGTCGAGCTTCGATTGTCCGAGATCGAGATCGTTAATGATGATCCTTTCAAAGTAATGGGTAATGCCTAGTACATCCAGCTTCGTAGCCTGAGTGTTCGGACGACCATCGGTGATCATTCCTAATCGGAATCTGGGACGAAGCTCAGTCAGTGCATTTGATGAATCGATGGGCAATGTGATATCTGGAGTATGATTTCGGTAGACAGCAATAAGATCGTCCACGTCGGCAGGAATATTGAAGTGGTCTATCAATCGTTGAAAGTTGTCGGTACGTCGATTCTCATCGAATCCAGTTTCAAGGAACCTGAAAAGGACGTCAGTGGCGATACCGGTGGTGTGCGTCACGTGGGAGGCTACAGCACGGTAGCCGCTCATCACGTAGTCTCGCTCTAAGAAAAGCGTATCGTCTAGGTCGAATATCACAACCTTGATCATACCGTTCGAACGAGCGAGGCTCAGGAGCGGTGCAGCGTCCGAGGGTGAAACGAGGCCGGCACATGTTGAAGTGCCGCGTCAAGTAGAGCATTGAGACTGTGGTCTGCAGCGTCGGCCTGGGCGACCACCGCCGCCTGGCGGCGGCATTCCTCGGCAAATCCTGATCGTCTGGTATCTGGAACCCAGATTTGGATAGGGCGTAGTGCCGCAGCACGTAGAGCTGCAGGTTCTTGCTGAACACGGCCTGAGGCGGGCGTTGGCATAGCAGCATCAATATATGTGGAGTAGGTCGGCTTGTCGACTAAAACCGGAGGGCGAGGGCGAATCGAATCGCCTGCGCCACCCGAACCATGGCGGAGGCCGGCAAGGTCGTAACGATCGCGCCGAGTTTGCCGCGCTGCACGGTTTGCAGGTGGTCGCAGTTCACGGCACAGGCGCGCGGCATCCCGTCGTCGGCAGAGAGGGGGACTTCGCTCGGGGTGCCGCGGATGGTGGTGGTTATTGGCGCAACGGTCACCTCCCCGAGATAGGGGATGATGGAGTCGGGCGTCAGGACGAGAACCGGTCTGCGCTTGTCCGGGCGGGCGAAACGGTACCAGCGTACCTCGCTGCGCCTCACCACGTGTCGATTCCGCGGTCATCACCCCACGCGCGATCCTGTTCGGGGATCGCGAACTCATCAGGCTCCGGCGGGAGTCTCTGATAGCCCGCTCTATGACGTGCCTCCAGTTCGGCCTCCTCGTAGCGTTCCAGGGCGGCTCGCAACGCTGCGCGGGCAAAAGCCGAGCGGGTCGTGCTGAGTCTCTTGGCTACGTCGTCCACACGCGATATGAGTTCCGGATCCATCGTCAACTGTACGACTTTCATAGCTATCGATATATGTATATAAATAGCTATTGTCAAGGGACAGGTCTGAAATCTCTCATCAGGTGACTAGGCAGACGTCTACTCTGTCGGGTTTGGCTGTGGGGTTGGCTGTCGTGCTGGTTTTGCTGTCCGTGGCTGGTCCGTGGAGGGGGGGAGAGGATATGATGGCGGAGGACGTACGGGAGATGAGCAGGTGAGTGGGAAGGTGCAGGTCGCGGAGCGGCCAGGTCCGGCGGAGCGGCCGGAGCTGCCGGCGCTGTCGGCGGATCTGGATGTGGCGCGGGAGAACATTGCGCGGTGGGGGTATGCGCTGATCAAGGATGCGCTGACGCCGGAGCAGGTGCGGGCGTACCGGGAGCGGTTGCTGTCACAGGGGGCGGGGGAGGCGGCGGCCGGGATCGGGCACTTCGACAACGGCGAGCTGAAGCTCAATCAGCGGGTGTGGAACCTGGTGAACAAGGGGCAGATCTTCCGCGACCTGCTGTTTCATCCGGTGCTGCGCGAGCTGCTGCCGGAGCTGTTGGGCGAGGACTACATGCTGTCCAGCTTTACCGCGAACATCGCGGCGCCCGGCGGGGAGCCGCAACCGTTGCACTCGGATCAGGGGTATGCGCCGCGCTCGACGCCGTTTCGGGTGGTGGTCAACACCGCCTGGATGCTGGAGGATCATTCGGACGAGAACGGCGGCACGCGGCTGGTGCCGGGGAGTCACCTGTGGCCGGAGCTGCCGCAGGACAAGCCGGACGTGGAGAGCATCGCCGCCGCCGGGCCGACGGGCACGATGTTGATGTTCGACGGCCGCATCTGGCACGGCACCGGCATGAACCGGACCAAGCGCAAGCGGCACCTGCTGCTCGGCTATTTCTGCCGGCCGTGGATCCGGACGCAGGAGAACTTTACGCTGTCACTGCTCGACGAGGTGTACGAGACCGCGTCGCCGGAGTTGCTGGCGCTGCTCGGGTTCAAGACCTACGGCACGCTGGGCAACGTGAACGGGGTGATCCGGCCCAACGGGTCGTTGATCGAGCGCGGCGAGCAGGTCGGGATGCTCGAAGGGACGCCGGTGGAGTAGGGTGCTGGAGCGCGGCACGGACACGGGCAACGGGACGCGCAACGGCGTCGGTACGGGCGGCGCCAGTCAAGCGTGCAACGCCGTGGCGACGGTCCTCTGCCGGACGACTGCGGCTACGTGCAGAAGTTCCGGTTCTGGCAGAAGGCGAACTGACGCCACGCGCGGGAGCGGCGCAGTGACCCGCGCGCGCCGGTAACGGTCACCCACCTACCTGGCCAGAAGGATGGCCGACGGCAGCGCGGCGGTGATGGAGCTGCGCTCCGCCGACCTGTCCGCTGGCGGCTTACACGGCGGGTTCGGCGGTGCGGAGGTGATCGAGGATCCGGGGGAGTGCTTCGACGGCGTATAGGGGGAGGGAAACGAGCGGGAGCGTGACGGGGGCCAAGCCGGCGGCGGTGCGGATGGTGTGGAGGACGGTTTGGTGGGTCGCCGGGTTGGTGTCGAAGCGCACGGCCAGGGGCGGTCGTTTTTCGTGGGCGAACTGAAGCAACGACTTGAGGGAGCCGCTGCGGCCCGCCTTTACGTCGATCGGGATAATCCAGTGGCCGCGGGAGATGACGTAGTCGACCTCGGCGTTTCCGGTTCTGGCCTGGCGTAGCCAGTAGTGGAGGTCGGGGGGCTGACCGCCGGCGCCGAAGGCTGCAAGTTGTTGGCCGACGTACTGTTCGGCGATCCCGCCCTCGTTCACCAGGCGGATGGCGTCCATGGTCTCGATGGTGAGCGTGTCGATGCCGCACACATGATTCATCAGGCCGACGTCCGTGAACACGAGCTTGTAGGTACGGGGGGCGACGTCGGCGCCGAGGGCTAGGCCGGAGCAGTGGCTGTGCGTGACGCGGTGGCAGACACACTTTACGAGCAGTTCTGCGGCGTAGCGCACCTGTTCCGCACGGGAATCGGGATCAATAGTGCGGCAGGTAAACTTATGTCCAACCGATCGGGGTATGCTACGGAACAGCCGCTGCAGCCGGTCAAGCTGAGGACCCTTCGCGTACTTGGCGAAGTCGTCCTCGTAGGTGGCAGCGATGGATCGGTGTACCGCTGTTGCTTCGAGTGGTGAGCTTGACTCCAAGTAGGCGAATACCGCCTCGGGTAGCCCTCCAATCAGCAGGTATACCCGGAACCGACGCAGGAGAGCACGATGCGTGGCCTCGACAGTGGGAGCGCCAAGTTGGAATGTGTTGAGGTGCTCTGCAAGTGGCGGGTCGACGGCAGTGAGGAACTCCGCGAACGACATCGGTCCAACGTGGAGATACTCGATACGGCCTACCGGCATCGAGAACGAGTGGTCGGCGAGCGTGAATTCCAGTAATGAGCCGGCCGCGAGGACGGGCAGGTCGGGGCGATCCTCGTAGAGGTAACGCAACGCGTGCAGAGCGCCGGGAGTGGCCTGCACCCGTGTGCTCACCACGTTGCCGGTGGGTATGCCAAACAGGAAAGGGATTGCAGATCAGGAACGACCTAAGGCGGGGGCGGGGCCCTCGGTCGCGCCCAAACCCACGCGGTGGCTCGACGCTCTCCATCACAAGGTACGACCACGGATAGCTCCGTGCCACCCACAGTGACCGTGTACGATACGGACTGCTGGTGAAGCTGGATGGCATCTCATGTTATTTACGAATACGATCCCGAGAGCGCCAGCCGACTTCCTCTCGGATCGATAGCAACTTGCCCGCCTCCGTAGGGTTGGTTTGCACACGGGAAAGGTACTGAAGAAAGGAAGCGATAACGAGCGACACTAGCAATACGATCAAGGTTCCGATGAGGCTCGTCTGACCGCGGTTCGGCTGGTATTTTCCCTCAGGTACTTCGACCGCCTCAATGATCTGGAACGTACGCGAAGGATCGGTTTCCTCGATACGTGTCAGCTCGTATTCGCCGCGCAGCCGCAGGTAGTGATCCTCCTGCATCTGCAAGTCACGACGCAGGTTGAAGTAATCGGCCACTACACGCGGCAGTTCATCCTGAGGGATGGTTTGCGCGGAAAAGTAGCGGAATCCACCCTGCAACTCGGCGAGCACCTGCCGCAAGATCCGTATCTCACCCTGTAGTTGCACGAGGCCAGGATCGTTCGTGGGGAGATACTCCCGCCGGGACTCCATCTCTACCTCCCTCGACAGCAGTTGCTGCCTGTAATCTGTAAGTAACTGCAGTGTAGGTAGCCGGACCGACCCGGCGGAGTGCGCGCCAACCTGCAAGACACCTTCACCATACGCCCGCTGGAACGATACCAAGTGCTCCTGCGCAGCCTCACGATCAGCAAGCGCCACGGCCAAACGCTCCTCAAGGTGCTGCTTCTTGAGTAGCACGGTTTCCATAGAGAGTGTGTGAAACCGCTGCTCTAACAGTTCAACTGTACGCGCCAGCACGGCGGATGCGAAATCTGCGTCCGTGTCTTCATAGGCGATGGACAGCACGGACGATGCGACATCGTACTCGTACTGCAACGAATTCGCAATCAGTTTGCGCGCGCGGGTGCGCGCGGCGTCAGTAAACCCATACCGTTCAATGAACTTGAATTCGTCAATGATCTGGTCGTGGATCGTACGCCCGGCCAGCAGCTCTTGAGCTAATGTAGCACCACTCCCCAATTGGCCAACAACGGTGTTTCTTATGACCATCTGACGAATCGAGTCCTGCGCATCCGCCAGTGAGAGGTTCAACCGCGACAGCGCCGTAGAGTCGCGATCCCGGAGCAAGACCTTAGCCTCTGGACGGTATATCGTGGGGAGCAGATTGAACCGGCTTGAACTCGGCAGATACATGGTCAGCATCGTGTAAGCGATTATCAACAGTCCACCCACGACCGTGGTGCCGACGATCAGCCGCCAGTGGGTTACCAGCACGACTACCAAGTCGAGCAGCGAGAGGGAGTCGTCGTGCTCCGCGGGCTCTCGCAGGGTCTCAGTTTCGGACATGGACGAACGGTGCAGGCATTAGTGTATACCAGACGCTACCACTGTTTTCCGTCAGCGGCAACTCGATCATAGCGGCGGTAGCGGCCACGACGCGATTCCAGCGAGTCGGTGGATCAGCCGAGAACCTGTTTCCAACTATGCCGTGGACCCTGCCGCTTCGATCACCTTTACCTCCCCCGTCCCCAATGGTCTCGCGGACCCAGAACCGGCGCCGCTACCCGGACTGCCCCGCTCCGAAGCCCCGCGGGCCCCCGGCAGCACGTTGATCACGTTGTCGATGCGGAGGAACAGGAAGTGGTCAAAGTAATAGTGTATCAGCAGGGCGGACAGCACGGCAACGTAGAAGGCGAAGTAGTGGTGCTGCATCAGGTCGCCCGGCCAGGCGTCTACCAGCACCACGAGCCCGCGCAGCCCGAGGTAGACCAGGGCGGTTGCCACCGTGAACCCCAGACACACGGCATACAGGCGCGCTCCCCGCGTCGCGAACCGCGCCACCAGGGGCGAGCCGATCGCGCCGCGCTCCTGGCGGCAGCGGTTGAGGAAGATCACGAGGGCGAGGTACTGGAACGAGTGCCAGGTGTTGAGGCCCTGGAACGCGATGTCGAGGTTCTGCAGGGCGGGGGTGACGAAGAACAGGCCGGCGGCGAGCACCATGTGCAGGGTCTTGGGCAGGTTGAGCCGCCGCTGCCAAGCCTCGTGCACGGACTTGACGGCGAACGCGCCGGCGCACAGGACGAACAGCACCATCACCGCCCACGCCAGCACCTCCGCCTGGAGCACGCCGGGAAACAGCAGGCGGCGGCCGCCGGTGGCGAAGTGATGCTCGCTCAGGTCCATGCCGAAGATCCGCAGGCTGGCGCCGGTGAACTTGAAGGTGGCCAGCACGAACAGGCTCGACAGCAGCACCCCGTAGTCGATCAAGCGGGACAGCCCCTCGGTCCGGGCCGGTTCCGGGCGCTTGGCGCGGTAGCTGTCGGCCACGTACCCGGCCTGATGGACGATGTGGAGTGCGGCCAGGAAGAAGAATGCGGTGATCAGCAGGTCGAGGTGGACGATGGCGGTGGCCAGCACCAGCAACGGCAGTACCAGGGCGCCGGCGGTGTAGCGCGGGTAGCGGCGCCGGAAGTTCGGCTCCATGAAGGTCAGCGTGTAGGTGGCGAACAGGTGGGGGCCGCCGATCGCCGCGGCGATGGCCAGATCGACCACGACGGCGCTTGGCCACACCAAGTGAATGGCGTGCGGCACGAACAGCACGCCCGCCGAGCCGATGATGAAACACAGATCGTATGGGGCGCTGACCAGCCAACACGATCGACGCATGGATAACCCTACCAGCTATCCCATCATATCGGAATCTCTTGGCGTCCGCTGCCCCGAAAAGTGTGATCGGTCGCCGCATCGGACTATCTTGCCAGGCGTGCGCTCGCCAGCCGATTCAAGCTCACCCCCTCTTCCGCCGCCTGCAGCACCAGCGTCCGATGGGTTTCGGGCGGCACCCGCACCACGAACCGGCCGCTGTACGCTCGGTCCGCAAGCGGCGTGGGAGGGGTTTCTCCATTGGCCTGCAGGTCTGCAACGACATCTCGGACCAGTCCCAGTATCCCGGCCAGGGCCTCCTGTGGAGTAGGCGCCAGCCAACTCAAGGACGGGAACTCTGCACAGAGCGCCACGTGTTCGGCGTCTTCAGCAGACCATGTGATACGATACGTGTAATGATGATGCATGTCAGACTCCTAACCGGACCTGATATGGCTTCGCCATTCCCCCGGCATCCTGGATATTGACCCGAGGATCACCCGGCCACGGCATCTTGTACACCAGATGACTGGTCCCCTTCTGCCGTGGCTCGCCGAAGAATCTGTCACAGCCGTTCACCAGTTCAGAAAACCGGATGCTGTTCGGACGGCTACGAAGTGTCTCGACAATGGCCTCGGCATCCTTCATCTGGTGTCAATAATAGTATCAATTCGGCCCGAGGCCAACCACCCACCTGACCGGCAGCCGGCTGGTGTTCGACTACAAGTACCCGCGCCACCTGATTCCCGAGCACGCGCTGCGGTTCGCCGATCGGGTCGACCAGTTCGTGGCGCGTTCCAAGAGGGCGCTGACATAGGGGTATTCGAACGACAGCCGCCGTGACCGGGCGGTACTTGGCGGCGAGCTCACGCTCCTGCTCGCCACCGTCCTCCATGCGGCGCGAATGAGCGCCTCGGGCCTTTCGGCGAAGCGATCCCCTGCATGACATCACAAACCGGACCGCACGGCCACCGTCGGATCTCTTGCGTCTGTTGATCGAGCAGGCGCGCCAGGTCGGATCACCCAGGCGCAGATGTGCCTGGCGCGGCGAGGGTTGAGCCTGCGGGTGGACCAAGTCGGGATGGTGGTGCCGCAGGAGCGGTTGCTGCCGGAGGTGAGGGCGGTGGTGCTGCGGGCGCTGGAGCAGGTGCCGGCTGCGGCGGCCGGCACACGTGCACGCGGCGGCATTGGCCGCCCGTGAGACAGCCTCCGAGACTGCCCCCGCCGCGCCGGAGCTTGCCGCGGGAACTCAGGTTACTCGGTCGTCCGATCCGACTCTTCGAGCCGTCGGCGGAGTGCCTGGAAGGCTTCCTGGTCGATACCGGTAGCCTCCTCGATGACCGACCACTCGATTCCAGCCCGCAAGAAGCTCTCGATCGTGCCAAGTTGACCTTCCTGGCGGCCTTCCTGGCGGCCCTCGTGGCGGCCTTCCTGGCGGCCCTTCCGGAGCCCCTCCTGGAGCCCCTCCTGCAGCAACTCCTCTGCGTACGTCTTCATGTCTCCTCCCGGTCCTGGTACGTGCCGCCCCAACGCCTCGCCGAACTCCCTCACGTTCTGCTTGTCCTGCGTCGTAATGACATACCTCACGATGGCTCTGAACAGTTCGATCCGACCGCTCCTGGCCAACTCGCCCATGTGCTGCGCCGCCATCAGCAACGCCGCGCGCGCCTCACTCACCCGCCGCCGCGCCGCCGCCATCAGCGCAAGCTGCGCGACCCGCCCCAGCGCTTCCCCGCGCACCTCGCCCACCGCCGCCTGCGACTGGTCCACCAGCAGATGCTCAAAGCGTGGCGTCCACGGCCACTCCCGTGCCGCCGCCGCAAACAACTCCCCGAACTCCCGCGCGTGCCGCCAGCGCCGCTTACCCTGGTAGAACACCACCGGCACGATCGGCGGCAACTCCCGCCGCTTCTTGTCGGCCAGCAGGGCATCCGCCCAGACACGGCAACAGTACTCCAACAACCGGAAACTCATCCAGCGGTTCGGCGTCGATTGATGCTCGAACAGCACGTACAGCAACAGCCGCTGCGGCTCGCTCCCCGCCTCGCCGGCCCCCGCTTGCCCAGCGCCCGCTTGGCCGTCACCCGCTTGCCACTGCACCTCGAACAGCAGGTCGGACTGGCTGGCCTCCAGCTCTTCGTCCACGTAACTGCGATCCTGCAGGGTCAACGTCGACCAGTCCAGCCTGGTGCTCAGCCACTCCGGCAGATTCGGGCGTAGCAAGCCGGCCGCTTCGGGCGCATTGGAGAACACTTTGCGGAACAGGTTGTCGTGCGGCTGATACAACTCGCGCGCCATGCCGTGCGCCCGCCACCGTAGTGGCGCCACGAATCGCTGTCAAACGCACAATCGATGCTGCGATGCTGCGGCGTGCGAGTCGTTGTCGGTGCCGCGCTCCGCAAGCCACCCATTCAGGTGGTCCTTTACGTACGTACCGATCTGCGCGAGCTGGGAACTGCCGAGTGGTGTCGTCGCTTCACTCATCGCGTGGCTCCATACTACGCGGTCGACCCTGCGGCTTTAACTGGCGTTACCCCCGTCGGCCTCAACGCCTCCGCGGAGCCGTAGCTACCGCTGCTGCCCGGAGCGCCCCGCCCCGTGGGGCCGCGGGCTCCCGGGAGCACGTTGATCACGTTGTACCACCGTGACCAGCAGGTCGAGGTGGACGACCTATTATATCGGATCCCTTGGCGTCCGCTGTCCCCGTGCCCTGTACGGGACGCAGCGATTCCGCTACCCTGTCCACACTCATGGCTACCGACGACGGGCAGGAACACGCCGCCGGGCCGGACGGTGACGGCGCGCGCGGCGCCAGCCGGACGGCGATCCTGGCGGCGGCGATTCGCGGCTCGCACCTGCGCTGGGACCGGCCGCCGATCTTCTCCGACCAATACGCGCTGGAGATGGTGACGCCCTTCTGGCGGCTGGTCGCCACCAACTGGCTGCTGAACCGGCTGATCGTTCACCTGCTGCTGCGCGTGTTCCGGCCGATCCATACCGAGAACATCCTGCGCATCCGCTATGCCGAGGAGCAACTCCGCGAGGCGGTGACCGCCGGGGTCGGCCAGTACGTCATCCTCGGCGCCGGGCTCGACACCTTCACCCTGCGTCAGGGAGAGCTGGCCGACCGGCTGCGCGTGTTCGAAGTGGACCACCCCTCGTCGCAGAGCATGAAACGCGAACGCGTCATCGGGATCAACGGCAGCGTCCCCGCCAACGTGGTGTTCGTGCCGGTCGACTTCGAGACCGACCGGCTCGACGAGGCGCTCACCAGCGCCGGCTTCGACTCGGGCACCCCGGCGTTCTTCTCCTGGCTGGGCACCACCTACTACCTCACGCAGGATGCGATCCGCAACACCCTCGACCGCATCGCCGCGGTGGCCGCGCCCGGCAGCCGGCTGGTGTTCGACTACAAGTACCCGCGCCACCTGATTCCCGAGCACGCGCTGCGCTTCGCCGACAAGGTCGACCAGTTCGCGGCGCGCCGCGGCGAGCCGATGCGGTCCATGTTCACGCCCGAGCAGGTGAACACCGAGCTGCAGCGCGCGGGCTTCACGGAGCAGGACAGCGTCCCACCGGCCGAGCAGGTACGGCGCTACCTGGAGGGCCGCACCGACATGCCCGAGCCGGCCGCCAACTTCGCGTTCGCCCTGTTCGCCCTGCAGTAGGCACGCACGCATAGCCCTCCGACTACTTGGACCGTACGCGACACACATTGTAGTTCGGAAAGTGCTGGTTCCAGGTGGCCATGTTGAATACGCCAGAGCGGTCGACAATCGGTCGCTCCCACGCTCGGGACCACGGACCAAGCCGGGGCAGCTTGTGCCTTAGCACCTCAGCTCTCCTGATAAGTTCCGGTGTACCTGCACCGGTAACAAGAACGAAGTAATCAATGGGTTTGTCAGCTCTCCCTGAAGCCCATTCGTAGATGAACGTATCGGTCAGTCAGCTCAACGATGAAATCTACTGCCTTCATGCAGTGACTCAATCCGTGCGTCCGGCCATCAAACCTACCACCGCCTGCGACATCGTTGAACGTGAACTGCAACGTTCCCTCGGTCAGCGTCATGGTGTCGAGACTCTCAGACTGAGCTCAATCTCGCGATCGTATAGTGTGTCAAACGTATCAGCAATCGCGTTGGGATGAATCTCATGGTAGTGCGGCGTAGTGTGGCACGCTACTTGACCCGTATCGTCACGGTAGAATGAGTGGTATGCAACTTCATCTCCTTCCGTTCGTTGCAGATCAAGCTCTTTGAGGATGACGTAGTCGTGGGTCGCAAGTAAGACTTGTATTCCAGTTCGCTGTAACTTGAACAAGACCTCTATCAAGGTTTTGAACACTTTGGGATTGAGGTTGGTTTCAGGTTCATCCCACAACAACACCGATCCCTCCTGCAAGACACCGTTTTGGATCAGCAGCCACAGTAGCGCGAGCTTTCTTATTCCTTCCGCAACCAGCGAAAACTCAAGATTCCCCTCTTTGCTACGCAGGAAGAATTCTTCGTTCTTTACCGCGACCCTTCCTTCGATTGCCTTTTGCAGAGTGGCGAGTAAGCGTTTCCGATCTGGATCCATCGGACCACGCATTATCGGCACGTTGGGGCCGACGAGCACGTTGATTCCCCGCGAAAGATCGAGCCCTATTTCCGAGAATGCCGTGAAGCACTCCAATTCAACTCTGGTCAAATTCATCGTATCTCTCCATGTTGCGTCTCAATTCCCGTCGCGACCCTCACGGTGGTCCATTATACCGCCGGTACCACGCGACGAAACGCCGCACTCCCTCCCGGATCGTGACGTGCGCCGTCCAGCCCAGCTCGGTGCGCAGCGCGGTGCAGTCGGCCCAGGTCTGCGCCACGTCCCCCGGCTGCATCGGCACTTTCCGCACCCGTGCCTTCATCCCCAGTTCCTGTTCCAGCGCCTGCACCAGGTCGTACACGGAGGCGGGCGCGCCGTTGCCGACGTTGTACACCCGCGCCGGCGCCGGCGACAGCGAGGACTGGCGCCCGTCCCATCCGGCCACCCCCTGCGCCGGACGCTCCAACACCCGCACCACGGCGTCCACCGCGTCGTCCACGTAGGTGAAGTCGCGCCGCATCTCCCCGTGGTTGTAAAGCTCGATCGGCTCTTCGCGCAGGAGCGCGCGCGTAAACTGGAACAGCGCCATGTCGGGGCGCCCCCACGGGCCGTAGACCGTGAAGAAGCGCAGACCGGTGGTGGGAATCCCGAACAGGTGGGAGTAGCTGTGCGCCATCAGCTCGTTGGCGCGCTTGGTTTGTTCTTGCTGCCCGGACATATAACACTCTCAGGTGGCCGCATACAGGCTGACCGGGTGATCCGCCGCCCCGGTCTCGCCGAAGGGAACGTGCCGGTCGAGCCCGTAGACCGAGCTGGATGAGGCATACACCAAGTGACGCACGGGATGGTGCCGCGCCGCCTCCAGCACGCTGAGAAAGCCGTGCACATTGTTGGCGGTGTAGGCGAACGGGTCGCTCAGCGAGTATCTCACGCCCGCCTGTGCCGCCAAATGGCACACCGCATCGAACCGCTCCTCCGCAAACAGAGCGGCCGTGCGCCCGCTGTCGGTCAGGTCGAGACGCCTGAAGCGCAGGCCCGAGGGCGCCCTACCCGCCTCCGGTTCGCCCTGCCCGTCCCCCGCGTCCCCGCCAGCAGGCCCCGCATCCCCCGCAGGCCCCGCAGCCGGCCCCACGTCCCCCGCGAACTCCAGCCCCAGGTCCCGCAGCCGATCCAGCTTCAGCCGGACGTCGTAGTACCGGTTGAGATTGTCGATGCCGAGCACCGCGTGCCCCTGATCGACCAGCCGCCGGGCCACGTGGTAGCCGATGAACCCGGCCACGCCGGTTACGAGCACCTTCATGATCGAGCCGCAGTATGCGCCCGCGGTCGGCCGCTGACAATCGGCCGACGCCGAGCCTCCGAGCCCCAGGCATACCCCAGGCACAGCGCACCTACCACCAACGAGCGAACCCGGGTATAGTAGCGGGTGACTGGAGACAGGAGACGACGCCGTGCCGAGCCCACCCAGCAATCCTCCGCCCGCCGATTTCGTAAATGCGCACGGCCGCCATTGGGAAGATGCGGAATACCTCTATGCCGATAGCCGCTGGGCGAACGCCGATCACCTTTACGGCGTGAGCGCCGAGTGTGGCTTGAAGGCGATCATGAAAGCTCTCAAGATGCCGGTCGATCAATCCGGTTCACCGACCATCAGAGAGTACCGGACCCACGTAGATCAACTCTGGCCTGCCTTTCGACGATTCCTTGCAGGTCGGAATGGAACCAGATACGTGTCCTTTGTTCCGAGGTCCAATCCGTTCAATAACTGGTCGATCACTGATCGGTACTTATCTGCCAGCCACTTTTCTCAGCAACAGGTCAAGCCGCACAAGTCTGCGGCCGCGCGGATCGTCAAAATGATCAAACAGGCGCAACAGGACAGATTGCTATGACCGACGGCTTTGTTCCATTTGATGCTGTGTTGAAGATCGTCACTGCCGTCCTCGACAAGCCAGAGATGGCATCCCAGGACATCTCCGTTTATCTGGTCAGTGACCTCTACGGAAAGCTCGGCATCTCCGTGTCTGACTCGGACTACGAAACCGCAAGTGACCAACTACAGCGCCTCGCAGACGCACTGTATGAAGCTCTCGGCCCCCGTGCATACCCACCTGAGGACGCGGTGCTTGCCGTCGATCAAGCCACGTTGGACTCGCTCAGGCCGAAGCTGATGATCCGAACAGGTGTTTACTGGGTCGACCGTCTCGTGACCGGGCACGACTGGTGGACGGTTCTCCAGGATGCAACAAAGTCGACGGCACAACGATACACTTTGTACTCGGTAAAGGGAGGAGTAGGCCGGAGCACGACCGCGGCGATTCTCGGGTGGCACTTGGCCCGTAGCGGCGAGCGAGTCCTGATCGTCGATCTCGACCTGGAGTCGCCCGGCCTGTCGTCAGCCATGCTCGCCCCGCGCACACGCCCCGAGTTCGGCGTGACCGACTGGTTTGTCGAAGACCTGATCGGACAAGGCGATCGCGTTATCCAACGAATGACGGCTGCTCCGCAATGGGGGGAGGACTTGGAAGGAGAAGTGCACGTGGCCCCAGCCCATGGCAGAAACCCCGGCAATTACCTGGCCAAGCTCGGCCGTGTCTACATGGAGAATCCGGATCCAGCGGCCGAACAACTTGAGTCATGGACCAAACGACTGCAACGTATGTTGCAGTCCTTGGAGGATTTCCTTCATCCTACGGTGATCTTGATGGAGAGTCGCTGTGGATTGCATGACATTAGTGCTGCCACCGTCACCGACTTGAACGCGCAGGTCCTGCTCTTTGGCGTCGACTCAGAAAGTACGTGGGACGCGTACCGTATCATCTTCGACCACTGGCGCAACCGCAAGTTGGCATCCCAGATACGTGAACGCCTGTGGGTAGTGTCGGCGTTGACACCAGAGGAGGAATACGAGGACTACCTTCAGGCGTTCCGAGAGAGTTCCTGGTCTTTGTTTCAGGGCCTCTATGACGAATTGGACGTATCCGACGACCCAGCGCGCGACTACTTCTCCTTCGGCCTGAACGACGAGGAGGCACCGCACGACCCGATTCCGATCGTCTGGACACGGGGACTTGCCGCCGGTGCTTCGCTACGAGACCCCAGCGAATCTCCAGTAACCAAAGCCTACTCCACGTTCCTGGAACGATTTGATCGCATTGTGGCGGCGATACGAGATCAACGCGATGCACGATATTCCAGTTGAAACCGCACGCTCGGCGTTAACCGCACTACCACAAGCGACGAGCCACGGACACCAGCCAACGCCGAGCGACGTGTATCTGCCCCGCTCCCACCTGAAGGCGCTGCATCCGGACAACCTCCTCGTAACCGGCATGCGCGGGGCCGGAAAAACATTCTGGTGGAGTGCTCTCCAGGATTCCGACGTGCGCGGGTTGGTCGGGCAACTGGCGGAACGGTCAACGCTGAGCGAACGCACCGAGATTCGAACCGGATTCGGCGTCACTCAGGATCCGGAGAAGTACCCGAGCAAAGACATACTCCGCAGCCTGATGAGAGCCGGCATCGAACCTCGAGACATCTGGCGTGCGGTGCAAGCCTGGCAGGTCGCTCCGAGCAGTCATCCTCTGCGACTGCAGCCCACCTGGCAACATCGCACCAGGTATGTCATCGACAATCCTGAGTTGATAGAACGCCTGTTCGCGGAACGCGACCGTGAATTCGACCGCAACGGTGTGTACTTTCTGGTCTTGTTCGACGCGCTGGATCGGTGTGCCGACGATTGGCGTGAGATGTACCGCGTGATACGGGGGTTGCTACAAACTGCGATAGAGCTGCGTTCTTATCGCAGGCTCCGCGTTAAGGTGTTCTTGCGCTCCGATCAGTTCAACGAAAGCGAAATCGGAGACTTTCCGGACGCGTCAAAGGCCCTGTCGTCCTCCGTCTCCTTGAATTGGCCGCGTCACGAGCTCTACGGGTTGCTGTGGCACTACCTTGCAAACGGGGATCATGGCGCCGAACTTCGAAGGTTCTTCGGCAATGGTTGGGACCCGACGGATGCTGGGCACCGGGGCTTGTATTCGGTGCCCCGGATGCTCATCGTCAATGACGAGCATCAGCGGGAGAGGTTTCACGCCCTGTCCGGTCCATGGATGGGACGCGGGCCACGTCGAGGCTTTCCCTATACGTGGATTCCGAGTCATCTGGCGGATACTGAGGGCAAGGTGAGCCCACGCTCGTTTCTGGCCGCGCTCAGAACGGCCGCGGACGACACGCAGGATCGCCATCCGCAGCATGAATTCGCGCTGCACTTCGAGAGTATCAAACGCGGCGTGCAGGAAGCATCGCAGATACGAGTGCGCGAGCTCCAGGAAGATTACCCGTGGGTGCACCGTGTACTCAGTCCGCTTGCCGGTGTCGTGGTTCCCTGCCGGTTCAGCGAAATCGCGGGGCGCTGGCGTACCGGAGCAGTCCTCGACGGGTTGGCTGACGAAGCGCAGCAGGGCGACGTGAAACTCCCCCCGCGTCACATGGCACGGGGAGCCGACGGTGTCCGGGAAGATCTTGAGTCGTTAGGGGTGTTCCTGCGCATGCGCGACGAACGGGTCAACATCCCCGATGTCTTCAGAGTAGGGTATCGCCTGGGACGCAGAGGCGGCGTCCGACCGATTCGATAGGATCAATAGGACCCGCTGGTGCTCGCCAAGACGGTCGCGACGCTCGACGTGTTCTCCGGCGGCCGCGTGACGCTGGAGAGCTGAGGCAGATGTGGGCTGAGCACGGGCGCGGGAGCCAACCGCCGCGGGTCGTGGCGCGCTGCGAGCTGACCATCCGCGAAGGCGGCAACGCGCAACGCGGAGAGGTGCTTGACATCTGCACCGCGTCATGAGATATTTTCACATTATAGGTCGAGAGCAACCCGGCTGGGGCCGTTGACGTAGCTATGTACCACGATCAATTCGCTCCTTACCGGGAATCGTTGTCATGATAATCAGTTTCTCAGTCGAAAACTGGATGTCCTTTCGCGACCGCGTCACCTTGTCGATGGTGGCGAGCCGGGAGCGTCAGCACGGTGAACACCTCGCCCGGCTCGGGACGTACCAGACGAGAGTTCTGCCAGTTGCGGCCGTGTATGGAGGCAACGCGTCGGGTAAGACCAATCTCTTCAAGGCGCTGGCCTTTGCCAGGAAACAGGTCGTCGGGGGGACTCAGCCGGACAACCGCATCCCCGTTCTCCCCTTTCTGTTGGACAGAAGGTGTGCGACGCTTCCATCTCGCTTCGAATTCGAGCTCCTGATAGACGAGGTTATCTACGCCTTCAGCTTTGCCATGACCCAAACCGAGGTAGTCGAGGAGCGCTTGGTGCAAGTTGGCAGCGCGAGCGAGCGGATGCTCTACAGTCGCGGCAACGGAAGGATCGAATTAGATAGTTCTCTGGAGCATGACCGGCAGTTTCTGCTGTTCGCCTTCCGGGGAACCCGCGACAATCAGCTCTTTCTGACCAACTCCGTGTCGCAGAGGGTTCGGCAGTTTAAGCCGATCCACGACTGGTTCAAGAATACCCTGCAGATGGTGGCTCCCGACGCTCGGTTCGGCGGTGGGGCACTGTTTTTCGATAGCGATCATCCATTCACGGTAACCATGAACGAGAAATTGCGAGACTTCGATACGGGCATATCTCATCTCGGCAATGAATTCGTGCCATTCGAAAACGTCCAGTTACCCGAAGCGGTGAAAGCCGATATTCAAGATACTCTGGGCGATCAGCAAGGGGCAATTGCGGAAGATTATTCCAACAATCAGTTCCTGATTGCTCGTAAGGACGGCGACTTGATCGCGTGGAAACGTGTCGCCGTACACAAGATGGCTGATGGTACTGAAGCGCACTTCGAGGTGTCTCAGGAGTCGGACGGTTCACAGCGGCTCATTGATCTTGTCCCCGCGTTTCTCGATCTTTCCACCGATGCTTCACAGCGCGTCTACGTGATCGACGAGGTTGATCGCAGCTTGCACACGTTACTGACCCGCCGACTGCTCGAGGACTACCTTTACACCCGCAATGCAGGCACCAGAACGCAGTTGCTCCTGACCACGCACGACGTCCTGTTGATGGACCAGCGATGGTTGCGGCGCGACGAAATGTGGGTCACGGAACGGGACAATTCCGGTGCTTCAAGCCTGTTTTCGTTCAGCGAGTACCGCGACGTCCGCTACGACAAGGATATCCGCAAGAGCTATCTCCAAGGGCGATTGGGCGGTATCCCTCGCATCATATCGTCGGGAAGCATGCCAGGTGCCGCAAGCGAGACGTAGTTTTCGGAGACCCTATGGGCAGCGCCGGTACAGAAAGCTGTTCGTCATCGCCGCCGAGGGATGAGTCTGACAGGAGCAATGGAGCATCGGGGATGCACTACGAACAGGGAGAAGCTCATGCGTCTTGAGGACAAGATAGCGATCGTTACGGGTGGCGGGCGGGGCATTGGTCGCGCCACGGCGCTCGCGTTCGCCCGTGACGGGGCCAACGTCGTGGTGGTTGCGCGCACGCGCGCTCAGGTGGAGCAGGTCGCCGACGAGGTTGCGGCGATGGGACGCCAAGCGTTGGCGCTGGCGGTCGACGTGGCCGATGCGGCCGCGGTGGAGGCAATGACACGGCAGGTGTTCGACACGTTCGGACGAGTCGACATTCTGGTCAACGGCGCCGGAGTGATCCATCGGCATCCGGTGTGGGAGATGCCGGTGGCGGCCTGGGACGAGATGATCCGCGTAAACCTGCGCGGCGTGTTCCTCTGCACGAAGGCGGTGATCGAGCCGATGCGAGGCCAGGGTAGCGGGGTGATCATCAATATCTCCTCCGGCGCGGGCAAGCGTGGATCGGCCGGCCGCTGCGCCTACTCGGCATCGAAGTTCGGCGTGATCGGCTTCACCGAATCGGTAGCGGACGAGGTCTGGCAAGACGGAATCCGCGTCACCGTGATCTGCCCCGGATTCGTCAGGACCGAGATGCCCCAGCGCGGTTTCCCGGATGCCGACTGGTCGCGCTGGATGGACCCCGACGACATCGCGCAAGCGGCGCTCTTTCTGGCGACCCAGACCGGCAACGCCTTCACGCCCGAGCTGGTGGTCCGAACCCTCCACCCGCGACCGCTCGAGTTGCCGCCGCAGCGCTGACAAACCGACAACGCTACCTGGCGGCTCGCCACCTGCTTGCGCCGGCCTTACTGCTGCACCAGCTCGATGCTGACCCAGTCGGGGCCTTTCACGAACGCGATTCGCCGCCGCCTTCTCCTGCCGGCGCAACTCCCCCACGGCGATGGACTGGCTGCGCCGGCGCCAGTGGGGGTATCGAGAACCGCTTGGCCAAGCGCCATCTCAGTGACAACACGTTGGTGCTATACGACCTTACCTCCAGTTTCTTCGAGGGACACACCTGCCCGTTGGCGCAGCGCGGTCACAGCCGCGACGGCAAGCGTGGCACCTTGCAGATCGTGTTCGGCTTGCTGTGCACCGCAGACGGCTGTCCGGTGGCCGGTCGAGGTGTTCGAGGGCTCTACCGGCGATCCGGCGACGGTCGCCGCCCAGGTGGACAAGATTCGCGGCCGCTTCGGCTTGCAGCGGGTGGTCTTGGTCGGCGACCGCGGCATGCTCACCGGCGCGCGTATCCGCGAGGACCTCAAGGGCATCGACGGCATGCGCTGGATCACCACCTTGCGCGCGCCCACCATCCGCAAGCTCATCGCCAACGGCAAAGTGGCGCAGTGGCGTGAACGACCTGACCCCGTTGACTTGATCAGCACGGTGTCGGTGCTGTACCATGACTATGGGCATCACCCGAAAACTGCTGCCCCCGCGCCCGTAGACACGCGGAGATAGCCAGCCATGACTGAAGCTGCTACCCAGATATCTCATCCACATCTGCCGTACCTATACGAAATGGTGATTTCGTTTTTTGAGGTGGCCAGAGAAACCCTCGATCCAGTTCTGCAGGCGATCGACGGTTCGGGCCGCTGGACCGCACTCACCTCAAAGGTCGAGTCCGAGTCCGAACTCCGCCAAGAACTTCTGTCCTATGCGCGCTTGGATGAGAACTGGGATGGAAACGGCGCCAAGGCCCCATCACAAGAAGCAGTGAACGACGCCTTGACCTTCCTCGACGGCAGGCCCGGCGACATTCCGCTGCCGTACCCGGAGGAAGGCACCGAGGGAGACGTGGGCATTTACTGGGATTTCAGGGATGCTCAGGTGTTCGCCGAGGTGACCTTCGAGGGCGACGGCACGTATGCATATTTCGCCGTCCGTGGGGTGCCTGGAGCAGTGGCGGAGAAGTACGGCAATGACGCTGTGGATGTGGTCGACTCTTGGCCGGACGACATACTGCGAATCCTGCGATTACAATCGCCCCGACCCCGAAGCCAGAGCACTCTTTCTCCGTTGATCGTGTGCTCCTGATGGGGCCCGACCCTTTGATGTCAAGCAAACGTACCGACGAAAGATACAAAGGCTACTTGCAGTTCATCGCAACCTGCACCATGGACGTCCGGGGATTGCTGGAAGGCGGAAAACGACTGTTCTGTGTTTACGACTCGGGCACTCTCGTAAACCGCTTCCACGCCGACATCTGCCAAAACGTGCATGTTGAATCAGGTGTCCAATACCGTAAAGCCCGTATGATGGAAATCGCGTGGCAGCTCAGGAGCGCTTTCAGCCCGCCGCAGCCTATTCCCCCAACATCCGTTCCCTGATGAATTCGGGTGGTGGGGGAGCACCAGCCGCCGGCCTTCTGGTCGTGATTCCATGCTCTGCCAACCACTGGTCCAGATCGGCCGTAACCGGAACTTGACGGGCGCCGTGGAAAGGCGCTGTATCCCAGCGGGTGCGAATCCCGCCCGGCAACTGTCGCTCCAGCCGGAAGCAGTCGGAGCGGTGCAAGGAGGCAACGAATTGGACTGAAGCACTCCGATGAAGAAACCAACACTGCATTTTGCTGCCTCCTCCTCGCTACCCTACACCGCCCGGCCAAGGGGCCGTGATGCAGGGTGGTCCCGGCGGAATGTACCCACGCGGTTGCTCGTACGGGACACGCGGGGGCGATACCAGCGACCGATAATGCCCGCTTCTGTCGCCCTCGGGGACGCCAGCGCGGAGACTCCGGGCTTGACGCCGCTGCGCCAGTCAAGGATGGTGACGCCTGTGAGTGCCGAGGCCGTCGCCATATCGCGCCGCCGGTGACCATCGGCGCACCGCGGAACGGTTCGCTCGCGGCACACGCGCCAGCTCAGTCCTGCTGGAGGGGTTCGCGGCCGACGTCAGCGCGATATTCGACGCGTCCCGTGGATAACGGGCTGCGCCAAATCGCCGAACTCGCCGAAGCGGGCGCTTGCCTCTAGTAGCCGGCAATCAGCTCTGCTCATGGCGCCGGAAACCAGGCTCTAACTATGGCCTCAAGTACGTCACGCCATCCGGGCCACATCCGGGCCATTTTTGGTTTGACATTCATGGGAAACGAAGCGAACAACGCTCTCTACCGGGGCATGGGGGATACGACACCCCAGGGAGCGGCAAACCGATTCATATCGGCGATTGCCACACCATTCGAACAGTGGCCCGAAGAGGTCAAGAATGGCTTCATGTATGACCCGGACGGTGCGGAGGCGTTGCTTGATGAGGCCGGGTATCCGCGCGGGGCGGACGGTACCAGATTCAAGGCCGAGATGTCGCAACTCCCGGATAGAGATTTCAACTACATGCAGTTGGTCGCTTCATACTGGGGCAAGGTCGGCATCGACGTAGAGATTACCGTAAAAGAACGGTCTAACTGGATCGCCAAGAGATCGGGAAGAGATTTCGAAATGATGAACTCGGAAATGGCGGTAAACTGGCGCGCGCAGGACATGACCGGTCGCTTCAAGTCGACAGCGAATTACAACACCTCCAAGCGGACGATGCCTGGGCATTGCTTTTCATGGTCCTGCAAATCACGGGGTGACGGTGCGGACTCACTCGTCGAATAAGGTGTTGCCGTGAAGGCCTATGTCATCCGGCGGCTATTGCTGATCCTGCCCACGCTGTTCATCTTGAGCATCCTGGTCTTTCTTTCGGTCCGCTTCATCCCCGGCGATGTCATAGACGCACTGGAGGGGCGGATGGAGTGGCTGGTAACGGGGGGAATCGACCGTGCAGCTCTGGAGCGCCGACTGGGATTGGACGTGCCGGTCTGGGTGCAGTATGGACGCTGGATCGGCGATATTTTCCTGCACGGCAGCCTTGGCGAATCACTGTTGGGCCGCGGGGCGGTGAAGGAGAGGGTAATGGAGAGACTGCCGGTCACCGTTGAACTCGGGTTGCTGGCAATCATCATCGGGCTGGTGATCGCGCTGCCGGTGGGCATCTACTCGGCGATTCGCCAGGATACCGCCGCCGACTTCCTGGGACGCTCGGTCGCCATCGTCGGCCTGGCCACGCCGAACTTCTGGCTGGGCGCCGCCGCTGGAATTGGTTCCTTTCATCAAAGACCCGCTGGGGAATCTGGCGGTGTTCATCGTTCCCAGCCTGATTCTGGGAACGGCCGCGGCGGCCGCCACCATGCGCATGACCCGCACCATGATGCTGGAAGTGCTCCGGCAGGACTTAATCAGGACGGCCTGGGCGAAGGGTCTGAAGGAGCGGGCCGTAGTGTGGTGGTGATCAATCTGTTGATCGACCTGGTCTATGGCATCTTGGACCCCAGGGTACGCTATGAGTGAAGCTTTCGCTGCGGATCCCCCCCCTCAACTATCGAGCAGCCAAGCCAGCAGCGCCACCGGGATGGCTGCCACCTCGGAATTGTCGAGGTTCAACTCGGAGCGCGTGGCCACAATGCCGTGCCATCCGGATGCCCGCAGCGTCTGCGCGTCCCGCCGCCAACGGCCGTCGACGTACTTCGACTCGATGGCCCAGCCGCCGAACTCGGGACCGACGAAATCGATCTCCCTACGGGTCCGGGTTCGATGGTACAGAACGCGGTCGAAGCCCAGGTAGCTGCCCGTTCGATC
The DNA here is from genome assembly GCA_965198005.1 of Spirochaetia bacterium. Classification (GTDB taxonomy): domain Bacteria; phylum Spirochaetota; class Spirochaetia; order SZUA-6; family Bin103; genus Bin103. The sequence goes on along the minus strand of CBDAOI010000004.1, from coordinate 1,744,744 downwards.
GCGGTCAAAACTGCGCCAGAGCGCCATCCCAAGTTGCTGCTCGGACAGGACGCTTGCGTCGGGGGTCACGTCGACCTCGAGTCGTGCGTAGACCGGATCGGTAAAGTAAACCTTCGCCTGCGCGCTCAGCTTCGGTCGTAGTGCATCCTCCCGGTAGCACGGCCACACCACGAACGCCTCCCGCAGCTCGTCGAGCCGCCGCCGGACGCTGGACGACGAGACCCCGATGTCGTCGGCCACCGCGGAGATGTTGACCGGCGCGCACAAGCCCTGCGCAATCCGGTGCATGAATGCGGTGGTCTGTGCCCGCGACCAGTCGGCACGCCGGAAAGCGTCGCCGTGAACCACGTCGACCAGCCCGCGGACCAACGGCGGGGCAACCTCCCGCGCGTCGATGTAGCTTGCCACCGCTGCCGGGAAGCCGCCGGCCAGGAGGTACCCCTCCCACGCATCGACGAGCGCGTGCAGCCAGGGCGCCAGGGCGTGCGCCGCATCCGCCAGCAGGCGTGGGGTCAGGTCGGCCACGCGCAGCGGACCGATGTCGGTGTCGACCGGCTCGTCCGCGACCAGCCGCATGAAGGTCCGGAATCCCATCGGCAGCAACACGCGGTCGGGATCGCCGGCCGTTCCGCGTCTGCCGGCAAGCGCCTTGACCGATGCCGTGAGGTTGCTTGCCGATGAGCCCGTGAGCACGACCGTATCGTTGCGGAACTGGGCATCGTTGTCGCGCAGCCACTTGATCTGTTCGGGCCAGCCGTCGGTAATCCCGGTGATCTCGTCGATGAACCAGCACCGCCGGCCGGCGCGCGGCATCAGCAGCCCCGCGGCGCTCACCAGCCGCCCCAGATCTGCTGCACGCCAGCCGTCGACCGCGGCGTGCACGATGCCGCGGGGCGCGATCCCGGAGGCAATCAGCACCTCGATGGTGCGTTTGATCTCTACCGACTTGCCGACGCGCCGCGGGCCGCGCAGCACGTACAGGCCGCCCGGGGCCAAGTCGTCGAGTACACCAGCCGCGTAGCGGAACGGCGCGCCATCGGCCTCCCGTAGATCGGGGTCGTCCCGCGGCCAATCACGCGGATTGCGCCACCACCGGTTGGTGGCAGTCAACATCTGTTGAACCTCACCCTGCTTCATGAACCTGCTCCCGAAGCCGTAGCCTTCACACTACGCGGCCGCGAAAAAGTATGCTTAATATATCCTTCACATCTATTAATGTATGTTAGTATCGCTTTGATGGCAACCATCTCCGTACGCGATCTCCCCGACCCCCTGCATCCCCGCTTCAAGCAGTTGGGCCGGCTGGGCCGATTCGTGGTTGACGTTCACGGGAGTGGAGGTTATGATAGGGTGGATGCAGTCAATCGCGACTACATCTGGGTATAGCTGTGCCTCACCTGCGGAGGGCTTGAGTGACTTATAACACGTCAACGCTTATGACACTCTGTTCCCCTGACAGCCGCTCGCCGAGAATTGCTGAAAATCAGCTCGCGGCGGGCTTGCTTAATGGTGAGGAGTCCCCCCCCCCCAGTTGTTCAGATAGCCGAGAACCGCTGACCGCAGGGGCGGCGCGCCCTCTCCTTCGCCCACGATCGCGACCTACCGAACCCCACCCGGGGGCAGCTCGTTCCCAAACACGCCCAGCGCCGGCGTTGCCGGCCCAGCACACTCCCTGCTCACCGCCTCCCATTCCCTGGGGTCACACGACCCTTGGTGTCACTCCGGACGGGCGGCGTTCGCAGTCGTACCAGGAGGAGCCCGCACCCGGATGCAGATCCTGACCGTATACGGATAGAGCGGATCAAGCCCGAGCGGCCCCCGCCGACCGGGCGCTCCCGCCTGCCGCCCTTCGCTTTCGGGTCGCCTGCACTGCAGGCCGTACCTCGGGAGTAGGCGAAGGACCGGCAGTGACCCGAGTACTCCCAAACAACAGGAGATCTACACTATGAGTAGCGGATTGACCAAGACGACCAAGACGTGCCTCGCGGTGCTGTTTGGGGTCGTGCTGACCGCAACCGGCCTCTGGGCCGGCGCTGCGGAGGAAGAGGAGCCGGCCGCGGCGATGGACAAGGAAATGGTGCTGGACCCCTCCACCGGCAAGATGGTGGTGGCACCCCAGTACGGCGGGACAATAACCTACACCCTCCTGGACGACCCTGCGAGTCCTGACGCCGTGCTTAGCGATCACGGTGCGCTTGAGGTCGTTGCCCCCGTTTTGGAGAAGCTGGCCTGGGGGGATTGGGCAACGCCCCGGGATGAGTGGGACTTCCTGAATCACATCCCTCCAAATCACACGATAGGGGCGCTGGCCGAGAGCTGGTCGCAGCCCGACCCACTGACGTATGTCATCAAGGTCCGCCAGGGCGTTCACTGGCATGATAAGCCGCCGATGAACGGCCGCGAGCTGACTGCCGACGACATCGTATACAATTACCACCGTTTTACCGGTACGGGCAGCGGTTTCACCGAACCGAGCGTCAATGCGATCCAATGGAGGGGTGTGCAATTGGAATCGATAACGGCCACCGACAATTGGACGGTTGTCTTTAAGCTGAAGGAGCCAAACCTCGGTGCGCTGCTACCTATCCTCGACGGGCACGCCTACTGGACATACCCTCCCGAGGTGATCAAAGAATATGGGGACGCTCATGATTGGAGGAACCTGGTCGGCACCGGACCCATGATGCTGACTGACTGGACCGAGGGCACCTCTATCACCTGGGACAAGAATCCTGATTACTGGCGCACCGACGAAAAATACCCGGAGAACCGCTTGCCCTATATTGACCGGTTAAGGGCCCTGGTTATGCCCGAAGCGGCAACAAGACTGGCGGCGCTGCGCACAGGTCAGGTTGATTACGTAGGAAGGATCGGCAACTCTCCTATCAGAAGTCTCGACCAGATAGGCAACCTCGAGCGGACTAACCCCGAACTCGTGCTATATCCGTATTACGCTCGGTCGGACAGTGCTGTTGGTCTGAACGTTCAATTGCCCCATTTTTCCGACGTCAGAGTGCGCAAGGCAATGCAGATGGCCATAAACCTTGATGAAGCAAACAACGCTCTCTACCGGGGCTTGGGGGTTACGACACCCCAGGGAGCGGCAAACCGATTCTTAACGGCGATTGCCACCCCATTCGAAGAGTGGCCCGATGAGGTCAAGAATGGCTTTAAGTATGACCCGGACGGTGCCGAAACGTTGCTTGATGAGGCCGGGTATCCGCGCGGGGCGGACGGCATCAGATTCAAGGCCGAGATGTCGCAACTCCCGGATAGAGATTTGAACTACATGCAGTTGGCCGCTTCATACTGGGGCAAGGTCGGCATCGACGTAGAGATTACCGTAGAAGAACGGTCTAACTGGATCGCCAAGAGATCGGGAAGAGATTTCGAAATGATCAACTCGGAAATGGCTGTAGACTGGAACGTGCCGGATATTTCTGGTCGCTTCAAGTCGACGGCAAATTACAACACCTCCAATGTCGACGATCCGGCATATGATGCCCTTCATGACGCCGTGTTGGCCGCTGCCACCCTCGATGAGCGGAACAGGATAGCTGGAGAGTTGGATCAGTATGCGCTGGCTCGGTTCTGGCAGATATGGGCTGTTATCCCCCCGTTGTTCAATGTTGCCCAGCCGTGGCTCATAGGTTATAACGGGGAGGGCCTTGTAGGAAGCCATAAAGCCGCGACTGTTTTCACGCGCCTCTGGATTGATAGCGCGCTGAAGGAAGCAATGGGTCACTAGAGGGAGCCCTCCCCTACTGACCTACGTGAATGGGGGCTGGAGGCGCGCTCGGACGCGGTTTCCGAGCGCCGTCTCCCAGCCCCTCGCTCATTGAATAGGGTGTGCACGTGAAAGCCTATATCACGAGGCGGCTACTGCTGATCCTCCCGACACTTTTCATATTGAGCATCCTGGTCTTTCTCTCGGTCCGTTTCATCCCCGGCGATGTCATAGACGCACTGGAGGCGCGCAGTGAGTGGCTGGTAACGGGGGGTATTGACCGTGCGGATCTCGAGCGTCGGCTGGGATTGGACGTGCCGGTCTGGGTGCAGTATGGACGCTGGATCGGCGATATTTTCCTGCACGGCAGCCTTGGTGAATCACTGATGGGTCGCGGGGCGGTGACGGAGAGGGTAATGGAGAGACTGCCGGTCACCGTTGAACTCGGGTTGCTGGCAATCATCATCGGGCTGGTGATCGCGCTGCCGGTGGGCATCTACTCGGCGATTCGCCAGGATACCGCCGCCGACTTCCTGGGGCGCTCGGTCGCCATCATCGGCCTGGCCACGCCCAACTTCTGGCTGGGTATCATGGTGATGATCTACCCGGCTATCTGGTGGGGCTGGGCGCCGCCGCTGGAACTGGTTTCCTTCACCGAAAACCCGCTAGGGAATCTGGCGGTGTTCATCATTCCCAGCCTGATTCTGGGCACCGCCGCGGCTGCCGCCACGATGCGGATGACGCGCACCATGATGCTGGAGGTGCTGCGGCAGGATTTTATCAGGACGGCCTGGGCGAAGGGCTTGCGGGAGCGGGCCGTGGTAATCCGACACGCGGTCAAGAATGCCCTCATCCCGGTGGTGTCCCTGATCGGCCTGCAGTTGCCGATTCTGGTGGGGGGCTCGGTGATCATGGAGAACATCTTCAACCTGCCGGGGCTCGGGCGCCTCTTGCTGACTGCCCTCAATGACAGAGACTACCCGATGGTCTCCGGCATCAACCTGTTTTTCGCCACTGGGGTGGTAGGGATCAATCTGCTCATCGACCTGGTCTACGCGGTCCTCGACCCCAGAGTGCGCTATGAATGATTTCTTTGTCAGACTGGTCAAGGAGAAGCCACTGAGCATCATCGCCGGGGTTATCATCCTGCTGCTGATCCTGGTGGCGATCCTTGCCGACGTGCTGGCGCCGTTCCCGCATGATGAAGTGAACATCGTGGACCGGATGCAGGCCCCCTCGGCCCGGTACCTGCTGGGGACCGACCAGTTGGGGCGCGACCTGCTGAGCCGCCTGGTCTTCGGGGCCCGGATTTCGCTGACCGTCGGCCTGGCGGCGACCACGGTCAACGTCGTGGTGGCGGTGCTGATCGGCGGCATCTCGGGGTTCTTCGGCGGCAAACTGGACCTGGCGGTGCAGAGATTCGTCGACGCCTGGATGGCGTTCCCGGGGCTGCTGCTGTTGCTCACGATAATGTCGCTGGTGGGGCGGGGCGTGCTGCCGCAGATCATCGTGGTGCTGGGGGTAACGGGCGGCATTGGCGCCTCGAGAGTGGTCCGCGGTGCGGTGATCGGGGTAAAGGAGAACATCTATTTTCAGGCGGCAGAGGCGATCGGCAGCACCAGGTGGAGAACCCTCATGCGCCACGTGCCGGCGTTCATCAAGGCGACGCCCGGCCCGGTGGGTGTCACCACGACGATGGCGTCGTGTTGGCGCGCGCGGCGCGCATCGAGGAAGCGGGGCGTCGGCCCGGCACCCAGCTCGGTTACGCCGATGACCGAGCCGGAGCCCAGGGCACCCAACGGGCCTGAGACACCCTCCGGCCCGGTCAGGCCGCCGTCGAACAGGGGTACGCCCGCGGCCCTGCGGCCGCCGGTCTCCACGTAGGCCAAGCCGGGGTCGAGGCGGTCGAAGGGAACTCTCTCCAGCGTCGGCTCAAGGCCGCCGCCGGCGGCCCTGTCGGCCAGCCACCGCGCCGAGGCGCCAGTACCATATTCGAACGCCCGAGATTCCATGCAGGCGTTCACCCGCGCAGGCATGGCACGTTGTAGCGGGGGATCGTGGCGTCGCGGGTGACGATGGTCAGACCCTCCGGACGAGCTTGCGCGATCCGGATGCGGTCGAAGGGGTCACCATGGATCGCCGGCAACTCGGCCACCGCCAGCGCGTGGCGGACCGTGATCGGCAGGTGCTGAAAGCGCTCCTGTTCGAGTGCGGTTTCGAGATCGTCCGGCGCCTTCAGCTTCAAGTCCAAGGAGGGCAAGCCGCATCCGGCGATGGGTCCAGCGCCGGCGCGCCGTTGTGATACGGCGGGGAATTGGGTAAGGTCGCGCCACTGTGGATCAGCCGGCACGGTCACCCGGTAAGACGGAAGACCTTGAACAGCGACGCGCGGCCACCGGGGCAGCTTCTTCGGGTCACGTGACCGCCGCGATCACGCGCATCGTCCGCGCGGCGGTGCACCAGGTAGCCGCCGCCAACGCGCAGCCGGGTACGACCAGCCCCGATCCAGCCGCCGGCGCCGCCCTGGAGATCCCGCTCACCACGCCGCCCGACCCGGCGCTCGGCGACTACGCGGTGCCGTGCTTCCGCCTCGCGCAACAGGTCGCCCAGAAGCCGGTGGCGCTGGCGGCTCAACTTCTGCATCTGCTTCAGCAAACCGATCTGGCGGCGCTCGGCATCGCCCGGGTGGAAACCCGCGGCCCCTACCTCAACTTCCACCTGCGCAAGGGCGACCTCGCGGCGCGGGTCATCAGCACCGTGCTGGAGCAGGGCGAGCGCTACGGCGCCACCGGGTCGGGGCTGGGCCAACAGGCGCTGGTGGAGCACACCAGCATCAATCCCAACGCCTCCCCCCACCTGGGGCGCGCGCGCAACGCCTGGATCGGCGACACCCTGGTACGGCTGCTCCGATTCGAGGGCTACGGCCTGCAGGTCCGCTTCTTCGTCAACGACGTCGGCCGCCAGATCGCGCTGCTCACCCTGGGCGTGGGGGATGCCACCCCCACGTTTGCCGAGCTGCTGGAAATCTACGTGGGAATGAACCGCCGGCTCGAGCGGGAACCGGAGTTGACCGACCAGGTGGACAAGCTGCTCGAGCGCCTGGAGAGCGGCGATCAATCCACGCGCGCCGCGTTTCGGCGCGTGGTGGAGATCTCGGTGCGCGGCATGGAACAGATTTTCGCCGACGCCGGCGTGCACTACGACCGCTTCGATTACGAATCGGACTACCTCACGCCCGCCCGCTACCTCGAGATCGTGGAGCGGCTGCGCGCCACCGGCAAGCTGTTCGAGGATGAGCACGGCCGCCTGGTACTCGACCTGGACGGGTTCGACCTCCCGTCACGCAACCCGGTGCTGGTGATCACCCGCGGCAACAAGACCTCGCTCTACGTGCTGCGCGATATCGCCTACACCCTGGACAAGGTGGCCGCGGCCGCCGATCTCAACCTGGTGGTGCTGGGCGAGGATCAGAAGCTGTACCACCGCCAGCTCCAGCGGCGCTCTCCCTGCTGGGGTCCGAGGCGGCGCTCTCCCTGCCCGCCCCGGCCGCCGTCCACTACAGCTACGTGATCCTGGGCAAGGAGTCGATGTCCACCCGCCAGGGCAACGTCGTGCTGCTCGAGGAGTTCACGGCCGAGGCCAAGCGCAAGGCCGCGGCCGAGCTGGCCGCCCGCGGCCACCCTGCCGACCCGGTGGTGGCGGCGACGGTGGCATACAGCGCGCTGAAGTACTCCTTCCTGCGCGTGGCCAACGACAAGCAGGTGGTGTTCGACTGGGCCAGCGCGATGTCGTTCGAGGGCGAGAGCGGTCCCTACCTGCTGTACAGCCACGCACGCATCTGCTCGATCCTGCGCAAGTACGGCGGCGCCCTTCCGGCTGCGGCCGACACCGCGTTCGCGGCGCTGGAGATGGTCGAGGAGCTGGAGTTGGTCAAGCTGCTTGAGACGCTCCCGGAGCAGGTAACGCGCGCCCTGCGGGTGCGCAGTCCGCACGTCATCGCCGGCTACACCTTCGCAGTGGCCCGCCAGTTCTCGACCTTCTACCACGCGTGCCCGATCCTGCAAGCGCCGCCGCCGCTGCGTGAGGCGCGCCTGCTGCTGGCGGCCGCCACCCGTCAGGTGCTGGCCAACTGCCTCAGGCTGATCGGGATCGACCCCCTGGAGCGGATGTAGCGGTCCACCCCACGGCCGGTCAGGAAGGCAGCGATTGCGGCACATCCACCAACTGGCGCTAACGGATCTGGTGTACCCGGGGGCTACGCACAAGAGATTTGAACACTCGCTTGGCGTAATGGAGCTTGCCAGTCGCGTGTTCGATGTCGTGACACACCCCGACAATCTGACTGATGACATCAAGAGGCTCCTGAAGCCGCTCACATCGCCGGATAAGTTGTCATACTGGCGACGAGTCTTGCGGATGGCAGCGCTGTGTCACGATGTCGGTCACCTGCCGTTCTCCCACGCAAGTGAAGAGCTCTTCGCCATGACAGATATACACACAAAGGCGGTGCACCGGACTTCCCGGTGTTGAGCGACGCCGGCTACCGTGCCGTGCAGCGCATCCGTAACGACCATCCCCGGCTGGCTGCGGTGATCGTCGCCGATAGTCTGTACTCCAAGCAACCGTTATCGAACAGGTGCGCGCCGCCCGCTGCTCGTTTCTGCTGGTGGCCAAACCGGAGGATCACACCAGCCTGTACCAGGATATCGAAGGGCTGCGCCGCGGTCGGCTGCGTCGGACCGGGTACCGCGCGTACCGCGTTCGGGTAACCGCGCCGGGAGACCTGGCAGGGGGACTGGTGTGCTCCCTGCGCCGCCGGCAGGCGCTTGCTGCACGGCTCCACCCTGGGCGCCGGTGTGGGTCAACCGGCGCGCCCTGCCAGCTGACCCCACGACGCTGCCTGTGCCCGGTCGCTTACCGCCACCTCCGACGACACCTCACCGGGCAATCGACCGAAAGTGTTCGGGGGATGACAGGGACGCGGGCAGTGTTCGGTATTCCATGACAGAGTAAGCAGATAGCTCTTCGGAAGGGGGCGCGAGGGAAGCAGATGTCGAACGGGTCCCATCCACGTCACCGAATTTAGGTTTGACAACCACCGGAATAAGCCTTACAATACTCATTGTGCTGTTAGTCTCGGTGAGTGGCCGCGGCGCGAGGCATGAGGCGATCGTGTGGGAGAGTTCCTACCGGCTGGCGGGGGCCACCTGAATGCCCGCTTGACTGTTTGCCGCGCGTGTGGCAGACTGCGTTCTCATGGGCACGGTGATGCGTGACGACACGTCCCAGCGCTCCCACCGGTTAGCGGTAACGCAGCCGGTGCATCCTACCACCACCACTACCCGTTCACCGAGAACTGCGGCTTCGCCTGCAGCACCGGGGGAGCGGCCGGCTCCGCGTGGCGCCGGCTCAGTCCACTGCATCCCCGACCACGACACACCGTCGCAGAACCAACCGCCGGCGTTGCCGGTCAATCACATCCATTACAACCCTGCCGGTATTCCCGGCGCACAGGAGGTGCACATGGTACTCAAACAACCGCACGTGCGCGCGGCGTGAGCCCGCTGAGTTACACGCCGCGCGCACGTGCAGATTGGACTCGGTCTGGCCGCCTGCAACGCGGGCATGAGAGTAGCCAGAAAGCGGCAATCCGCTCCGCAATACTCTCGAAAAATCCACATACGGAGAAACGTATGAACATTGTAATAATCAGAATGACCTTCGCGATTGCGTTGGTCCTCGTCGTTACCGCAACCGGCCTGTGGGCCGCTGGCGCAGAAGAGGAGTCGGCGTCCGCCGCCGACAAGGAAATGGTGCTCGACCCGACCACCGGCAAGATGGTGACCGCGCCAGAGTACGGCGGGACCATAACCCTCGCCGCAGTCGAAGAGCAGATGAGTTCTGACACCGCGGAATCTGGCCCCAATGGATCTGGCATGGTCTCTGGCGTAGTAGAGAAGCTGGCCTTCGCGGACTGGGCAACGCCCAGGGACGAATTTGACTTCCAGTTTCTCAACGTTCCAGCTAACACGAGAGGTCAACTGGCGGAAAGCTGGTCGCAGCCCGACCCACTGACCCTCGTCATAAACGTCCGCCAGGGAGTTCACTGGCACGACAAGGCACCGATGAACGGTCGGGAGCTGATTGCCGATGATATCGTATTTAACTTTCACCGCGTATTTGGTATGGGCAGCGGATTCACCGAAGCTAGCGAATGGCTTCAAGACTGGGCCGGTGTCGAATTTGAATCGATAACGGCCACCGACCAGTGGACGGTTGAGTTCAAGTTGAAACAGCTAAGCCTCACTGCGCTGCGGCTTGTCCTCGACCACTGGATTTCTAACATATATCCCCCCGAGGTACTCCAGGAACACCGTGACATGCTCGATTGGCGGAACCTGGTCGGCACCGGGCCTTATGAGGCGACTGAATGGGTCGGGGCCAGCTCTGAGACATATACCAAGAATCCTGACTACTGGGGCTTCGACGAAAAATATCCGGAGAACCGCCTGCCCTATGCCGACCAGATAAGGGTCCTGATTATGCCCGAAGTGGCCACAATGCTGTCGGCGCTGCGCACCGGTAAGGTCGATCGTGGATACACATTGAGGACTATCGACCAGGTAGAGGGCCTCGAGAGGACCAACCCCGAACTCGAGATCTGGCCAATTTACGGTCGGGCGGATTACATGTTCGGCATGGACAACATTAATCCGCCCTTTAACGACATCAGGGTGCGCAAGGCAATGCAGATGGCACTAAACCTCGAGGAAATCAACAGCGCCTACTTTGGAGATTATGCAGATATGATACCTCAGGGGCTGTTGAACCGGTTAATGACCGAGGTTGTCTTCCAATTTGAAGAGTGGCCCGAAGATGTCAAGAAGGTCTTCGACTACGACCCGGAAGGTGCCGAAGCGTTGCTCGATGAGGCCGGATATCCTCGCGGCGCCGACGGTACCAGATTCACGGTCGAGTTCATGCACCTCAATCGGTATTCTGTGACCTGGCCAGAATTAGTCGGTTCATACTGGAAAAAGATTGGCGTTGATATTGAGATCGAGGTACTGCCTATAAACCCATGGGTGGCGAGAAGCAGAGCGAAGGATTTCCAAATAAAGAATTTGTCCGGCGCCGCAAAGTGGTTCCCAATGCCATACTTGAGTGGCCAGCTGACGGAGGCTGGATTTTACGGCTCCGTTAACGCCGACGCGGATTATGATGCCATGTCTGAAGCCGCCGGAGCCGCTACCACCACCGAGGAGCAGAACAGGATTTATAGACAGATGAATCAGCATGTGATAGAGAACTTCTATGCGATATGGGCTGGCAATGCGCCAACGTATCAGGTAACCCAGCCCTGGCTCAAAGGTTATAACGGTGAAAACTGGATGGGAAACGGTCAACGGCTCCCAGTCTTCGCCCGCCTCTGGATTGACCAGGATCTGAAGAGAGAAATGGGCTTTTAGGGGTTCGCCTCTACCGATCTCAGTCAAAGTGGAGCTGGGAGGCGCCCGTTTCGCATGCGAGCGCGCTTCCCGGCTCCCTTGCTCATTGAAAACGAGGTGTCCGCATGAAAGCCTATATCATTAGGCGGCTGTTGCTGATTCTGCCCACGCTGTTCATCTTGACCATCCTGGTCTTTCTCTCTGTCCGTTTCATCCCCGGCGATGTAATAGACACGATACAAGGTAGGATTATGTGGACAGCACCGGGCGGAGTTGACCGGGAAGCTCTTCTCCATAAGCTGGGATTGGACGTGCCTGTGTACGTGCAGTATGGACGCTGGATCGGCGATATTGTCCTGCACGGCTCTCTCGGCGAGTCCCTGCTGACTGGTTTCGCAGTAGGGGAGGCGATATTAGAGAGACTGCCGGTCACCCTTGAGCTTGGTCTGCTGGCAATCCTCATCGGGCTGGTGATCGCGCTGCCGGTGGGCATCTACTCGGCGATTCGCCAGGATAGCGCCGCCGACTTTCTGGGGCGCTCGGTCGCCATCATCGGCCTGGCTACGCCGAACTTCTGGCTCGGCATCATGGTCATGATCTACCCGGCCATCTGGTGGGGCTGGTCACCACCGCTGGAGCTGGTTTCCTTTACCGAAGACCCGCTGGAGAATCTCTGGGGGTTCCTGATCCCGAGCCTGATTCTGGGAACGGCCGCGGCTGCCGCCACCATGCGGATGACGCGCACCATGATGCTGGAGGTGCTGAGGCAGGACTATATTCGAACCGCCTGGTCCAAGGGGCTCAGGGAGCGGGCCGTGGTGATCCGACACGCCGTCAAGAACGCCCTCATCCCGGTGGTGTCCCTGATCGGCCTGCAGTTGCCGATCCTGGTCGGGGGCGCCGTGATCATGGAGAACATCTTCAACCTGCCGGGGCTCGGGCGCCTCCTGCTGAATGCCCTCAACGACAGAGACTACCCGATGGTCTCCGGCATCAACCTGTTCTTCGCCACTGGGGTGGTGGTGATCAATCTGCTCATCGACGTGCTCTACGCCGTCCTGGACCCCAGGGTCCGCTATGACTGAGTTCTTGCGCAGGCTGGTCAAGGAGAAGCCTCTGAGCATCATCGCCGGGGTCGTCATCCTGCTGTTGATGCTCGTGGCGATCTTTAGCGTAACTAAGCTGCAGGTGTATGGGTGACGACATGACCCAGCCCAGCCCCCGGCTAGCGCCGACTACCCGACTACCCGACTACCGCGCGCCGCTAGCCCGGCGGCTATTCCGGAGGCGCGCCCGGAAACGCGGCCGACCAGGTCGACGAGCGCCGGGGGTGGGTATGGGCGTGACTTGGCCGGTCAGCCCGAAGCGGCGCCAGGGCACCGCAGACCGAGTCGGCGAAGTGTACCGAGTTAGGTGGTCCCGTAGAGCTGGCTCCGAGAAGCACGCCATGTATTCGCCGGGGCGACCGTTGGCGAAGCGGCGTGGCCGGGGACTTCACTCGAGCGCCTTCTGTTGGAGCAACCGGATGGCTTTCCAGATCTTCGCAGCTTGGGGCCAGGGATGGGAAGGTGGCGGGGTAGTAGTTCCTGAGGACCATCAGAGCACTTGTATCGGCCACGTAGATCATCCCGCGGTTCGCTTGAGCAGATAATCCTCGAAGCGGGTCACGGTGTCCGCCTTCATCCCAAGCCGGTCAGAGAGGTCGCCGACCGTCATGTTCCTGCGTGGTACTGATAGAACGCTGCCCTCAGGAAGGTGTCGCTCCAGTAGGTGCCTTGGTTTGCGTAGTATGAACCGCCGCCGCCTCCTGCAGGGCCACCAAAGTAGTCTTGAGCCCACCCCTCTACCATTTGCTCGTACGTGGACTGTGAAATGGAAACCGGCAGTGATAGTGACCCCCCCCCTGGCGGAGGTTGATGACGTACGTCAGTTGGCGTCAGGGAGCGGGCGGTGGTGATCCGGCACGCCGTCAAGAATGCCCTGATCCCGGTGGTGACCCTGATCGGCCTGCAGTTGTCGATCCTGGTGGGGGGCGCCGTGATCATGGAGAACATCTTCAACCTGCCGCGACTCGGGCGCCTGTTGCTGACTGCCCTCAATGACCGAGACTATCCGATGGTCTCCGGCATCAACCTGTTCGCCACCGGGGTGGTGGTGATCAATCTGCTCATCGACCTGATCTATGGTATCCTGGACCCCAGAGTGCGCTATGAATGATTTCTTTGTCAGACTGGTCAAGGAGAAGCCACTGAGCATCATCGCCGGGGTTATCATCCTGCTTCTGATCCTGGTGGCGATCCTTGCCGACGTGCTGGCGCCGTTCCCGCATGATGAAGTGAACATCGTGGACCGGATGCAGGCCCCCTCGGCCCGGTACCTGCTGGGGACCGACCAGTTGGGGCGCGACCTGCTGAGCCGCCTGGTCTTCGGGGCCCGGATTTCGCTGACCGTCGGCCTGGCGGCGACCACGGTCAACGTCGTGGTGGCGGTGCTGATCGGCGGCATCTCGGGGTTCTTTGGCGGCAAACTGGACCTGGCGGTGCAGAGATTCGTCGACGCCTGGATGGCGTTCCCGGGGCTGCTGCTGTTGCTCACGATAATGTCGCTGGTGGGGCGGGGCGTGCCGCAGATCATCGTGGTGCTGGGGGTAACGGGCGGCATTGGCGCCTCGAGAGTGGTCCGCGGTGCGGTGATCGGGGTAAAGGAGAACATCTATTTTCAGGCGGCAGAGGCGATCGGCAGCACCAGGTGGAGAACCCTCATGCGCCACGTGCTGCCCAATATCGCCGCCCCGGTGATCATCATTTTCACGATCAACGTGGGGGGTGTGATCATCAGCGAGGCTGCGCTGAGCTTTTTGGGATTCGGACTGCCGATCTCGGTTCCGAGCTGGGGCGGGATGCTGAGCCGGGAAGGGCGCGAGTTCATGGAGGTGGCGCCGCGGCTGGCGCTGTGGCCGGGGCTGTGCCTGACGGTTGTCGTGTACTGTCTCAACATGTTCGGCGACGCGGTGCGGGACCTGCTCGACCCGCGGCTCAGGGGCGGTGGCGGGCGTCTCGGCGCCGAGCGAACGGTGTAGAACAGCCCACTCCGCCCGCTGTCACTGCCGCCGTTCCGCGGCTGGTGATGGTGGCGGTGCCGGCGCGGCGGGGGCGCCCACTGCTTGCGCTGCGGTCGCGGTGGCCAGGCGCAGCGCCACCCGGCAGGCCAAGTCGAAGTCGTCGAGGTCAAGGCTCTCCCGCACCGTGTGCGCCGCGCGCTGGCCGACCCCGAGCGTGACGGTCGGGATGCCGCGCACGGTCAGCGAGTTGGCGTCCAGGCCGCCGTTGGCGACGTGGTAGCCGGGGCGGCCGCCGGCGGAGCGCACCGCGGCCGCGGCCGCGGCCACGCACGGCTCGTCGAGGTCGAGCTTGAACGACTCGTAGTCGTGCCGGGTGGTGATCTTCACCCGCCCCGCCACACCGGCGGCGTTGGTCACCTGCGCGGCCGCCCGCCTGAATGCGCGGTCGACTTCGTCGGCAATGCGCCGCCGAAACTCGGGGTCGTGGCTGCGTACCTCCGCCTCCACGCGGGCCAGGTCGGCGACCACGTTGGTGGCCTCGCCGGCGCGCAGCACGCCGACGTTGCTGGTGCCGGAGCCGCCTTCCTGCTCGATCTTGCCGTGCCAGCCGGCGCGGTCGAGGTCCGCAATGGCCCGCGCCGCGATCGCGATGGCGCTCACGCCGCGTTCGGGCGCGCTGCCGGCATGGCTGGCCACGCCGCGGATTTCCAGGTGGATGCGGTAGGCGCCGGTGGCGGCCACCATCAGCGCTTCCGGACTGTGGCCGTCCCAGTTGAAGGCCAGGCGCGGGTGACCGAGGAACGCCTTGGCGGCGTACCGGGAACCCTGCAGGCCGACCTCCTCCTGCACGAACCAGCAGAAGGTGACCGGCGGATGCGGCAGTTGCCGCTGGTGGATCTCCAGCGCCGCGCACAGCAGCACCGCACACGCCGCGCGGTTGTCGGCGCCGAGACCGGTGGCGCGGCTCTCGGCCCGCACGCTGCGCCCGCGGCGCACCGGCGTGCAGCCGACGCAGATCGGCACCGTGTCCATGTGCGCCGCCAGCAGGCGGCGCGGGCGGCTCGGTCCGCGCCTGCTGCCGGGGAGCCGCAGCACGAGGTTGCCGATGTCGCCGGCAATCCGGGTGCGGCGATGGGCGTGGTCGGTGACGATCATGGCCTCCGGCACGCCGGCCGCGCGCAGGTGGCCGGCGATGGCCCGCGCTACGGCGGCTTCGCTGCCGCTCTTGCCCGGGATTGCCATCAGTTCCATGACCAGCCGTTGCGCACGCTCAAGATCGGGTTCCGGGGTAGTGCTCAAGGTGACCCTTACATTGCCACGCCGGCGGAGTTCTGGCAAAGTGCGGGGACCCGGAATGACCCCGCCCACGCAGCGCAGCACGCGGCATTCTCAGGTTCGGGGATGCACCGGCGCGCGCCTGCCGGGCCCGCGGCGATGACGATCTACCGCGGCGTTCCCGTCGCACTGGTGGTGTTTCTCTCCACCGGGCTCACCATCGGCACCAGCCAGTACGCGTTCGGGGAGTTCGCGGCGCCATTGCGCGCCCAGTTCGGCTGGACCCAGACCCAGCTCAACCTCGCCCTGACCCTGGCGCTCGTGTCGGGCATCGTGGCGCCGCTGGCGGGCCGCGCCAGCGACCGCTGGGGCGTGCGTCCGGTCACCACCATCTCGCTGTTCCTGATCGCCGGCGGCTTCCTGCTGCGGACGCAGATGACGGCGCTGTGGCACTGGTATCTCAGCAGCGTTCTGATCTACGCCGGCTTCCCTGGCGCGACCGCGCTGCCGACCGGCAAGCTGGTGGGGCTCTGGTTCCCGGACACGCGCGGCCGGGTGACCGGCGCGGTCGCGGCCGGCAACAACTTCGGCGGCCTGACGATGGCGCCGCTGGCAGCGCTGGTGCTGGCCACCGGTGGTTGGCAGGCGGGCTACCTGGTGTTCGGGACGATCATGCTGCTGCTGGCCGCCGCCGCCTGGATCACCATCCGCGAGGATCCTGCCCTGGTGAGCCGCGCGATGGCCGCCGCCGGACGCGGCCATGCGGCCGCCGCCCACCACTTGGCGCGGTCCGGTGCGACCCTGCGGCAGGCGCTGCGCACGCGCCGCTTCTGGCTGGTGCTGGGCGGGCTGGTCGGCGGCAACTTCACCTACCAGGGGGTCCTGACCCAGCTCCGCCAGCACTTCGAGGAGAGCGGCTTCGCCGCGCCGGCCGCGACCGCCGGGCTGGTGTTGATCGCGGTCATGGGGATCGGCTCCAAGCTGGCGTTCGGGCGGGCGAGCGAGCGCTGGACGGCGCGCTGGGCGTGCGTGGTGTCGATCGGCTTGCAGGCGGCGGGACTCACCATCATCGCCCTGGCGCCGGGCGTGCCGGGGACCTGGGTGGGCATCGTGGTGTTCGCGACCGGCTTCGGCGGGTTCGGGGCGCTGCTGGTGCTGGTGGTGCAGGAGGCGTTCGGCATGCGCCAGTTCGGCAGCATCTTCGGCCTGATGCAGACCGCCTGGATCGTCGCGCTGGCGGGTGCCCCGGCCCTCGCCGGCCTGCTTCACGACCGCACCGGATCGTTCGACCTGGCGTTCCTGCTGATCGTCGCGATCTTCCTGCTGGCGATCGCCTGCTTCGTGCTGGCAGGCGCCCCACCGCCCTCCCCCACGGTCCCTTCCGCGCCCTCAGAAGACTAAGACAGGCACCACGTTTGTACGGTAGTTGGCGATCACGTGCCGGCGACTCCGTTCCGGACCCGCGTGCAGACTGGCTGCAGGAACGCGGCTATCCGGCGAACGGCGGCCGGACCGTGTGCCAAGTCTCGAACAGGAGGTTACTCGGTCGTCCGATCCGACTCTTCGAGACGCCGGCGGAGTGCCTGGAAGGCTTCCTGGTCGATACCGGTAGCCTCCTCGATGACCGACCACTCGATTCCGGCCCGCAAGAAGTTCTCGATCGTGCCAAGCTGGCCTTCCTCGCGCCCCGTCTGAAGCCCTTCCTGGCGGCCCTCCTGGAGCCCCTCCTGGCGGCCCTCCTGGCGGCCCTCCTGGCGGCCCTTTTGGAGCCCCTCCTGGAGCCCCTCCTGCAGCAACTCCTCTGCGTACGTCTTCATGTCTCCTCCCGGTCCTGGTACGTGCCGCCCCAACGCCTCGCCGAACTCCCTCACGTTCTGCTTGTCGACCAGTCCAGCCTGGTGCTCAGCCACTCCGGCAGATTCGGGCGTAGCAAGCCGGCCGCTTCGGGCGCATTGGAGAACACTTTGCGGAACAGGTTGTCGTGCGGCTGATACAACTCGCGCGCCATGCCGTGCGCCCGCCACCGTAGTGGCGCCACCAAGCGCTGTCAAACGCAGTGGAGAACCTCGAGAACCTCGCCGACCACCATGGCATCTCGCCCCTGGATTCTGAAGTAGCAATGCTGGTGGCATATTGGCCGTTGACTACGCCGACGCGTGGGCAGAGTAGGAGGCCGCCGCCGACAACACCGCGTGGGAGCGGGCGACCCACGATGGCCTGGCGACCTGAGCCGCGCTGCCGCCATGCGTCGCGGAGATATCCGGATGGTCGACTTCAGCGTTCCCACTGGATCCGAGGCGGCGCATCGCAGACCGGCCATCATCGTAAGTAACGACGCCCCCAACATGACCGCCACACGATTGCGCCGTGGCGTCGTGACCATATATTATGCCTGTCGTAATCATCATATTCAGCATCAACATCGGAGGCGTAGTACGGAGTATTGCTTCTCTTAGTTTCCTCGGATACGGTCTCCCAATTCAGATTGCCGAGTGGGGTGCTTTGCTGAGCAGGGAAGGGCGACGGTACATGGAGAGGGCGCCATGGTTGGCTTTCTGGCCTGGACTTGCCCTTACTATTATCGTTTACAGTCTAAACATGTTCGGCGACGCGGTGAGAGACCTGCTTGACCCAAGGCTCAGGGGTGGTGTGGGGCATGTGGGGGCGTGTGGCGCGAGGTCGGTTAAGAAAGCCATCAGGGGAAAAGATGACGGTGGACGCTGTTGAGGAATCTCGAACCGTTGCATAAGCGGCGCAACCAGGGACTTTGGCCTATTCGCCAGCAGGCAAATCAGAGTTGCTTTTCTACGGAGTTGAACCAGGTTGCGGCGATTGGAGCGGTGGTATGAGTTCTTCGGTCGCTGACGTCCGCGAGGCTCGCGCGACTGGTCTCCGGGTGGACCAAGAGTCACTTACAATCGATCTTGTCGACGGCCGTACGATAATCGTTCCGCTCGATCGGTGTGATAGATCAACGTCGTTCGTGTCGGTGCGACGCGACGATGTCCGCCCCCTTGGTGTCGTCGTTCTGAAGAGCGGTGCTCAGATGATCCGGCCACGCGACCACGGGACGCGGCCGCGGCGGTACGATGTGGGCGGCAACCCGGCCCCGGTTGAGCACCTCGAACGTCTCCCCCAAGCGGATCTCCGACTCGACGGTGGCCCAATGGGCCTTCAGTTCCTTGACTGTAATCGTCTTCATACACCAAAAGTATATCCTCAAAGTTTCTTCAGGAAAACCTTTTCTCTCCAACGAATCGGCCCGCAGCCCATGCTCTACCCGTCGGTGGCTACGGGGTGGTGCGGGAGAGGAGCACGCACCATGAGCGACTGAGTGACAAGTGTACTTGACGTAGCGCGCAAATGGTGCTATATCGGCGTTGTGTATCTCAGCGTACTCAAGGCCGCGATGGCAAAGAAGGGATATCGACAGTCGGATGTGGCCAAGGCCGCGGGGGTGAGCCGGCAGGCGGTCTCTCTCTGGTTTGCCGCCGATGATGACTTCCGGAACGTGCACGTTGCCACTCTCATGAACTTGAGTGCCGGCCTTGGAATAGACCCGGCCGAGCTCCTCAAACCATTCCCGGGATTGACGGAACCTGCGACCGTGCGGCGCTGGTACGCGGAGTTCTGCTGGGATCGATCCTATCCCGATATCTATCGCTTCCTGGTCTCACTGGCCGGATCGCAGCCGCGGGCGGTGGCGCGCCTCATCGCCAGTCGAGGAATATACGAGGCGGCGGCGGTATTGGGCGCACCTACCCCGGACTCCGCGAAGGCCGCCAGTACATGCAGCAGGGACCGTGGCTGGCGCTCTGGCCCGGCCTGTGCCTGACCATCGTGGTCTACAGCCTGAACATGTTCGGCGACGCGGTGCGCGATCTGCTCGACCCGCGGCTCCGGGGCGGCGGCGGTCGTCTGGGTGCCGGCGGCGCCTGAAGCCGTCGTCCGGATCTCGTCCTCTGTGCCCGTGCAACTCAGGGCGCGCGGTCACTGCCGCACGGCATCGCAGAACACCATCTCCCAGCCGTGGAACACCACGATCAGGCCGATGAAGCGCACCGCGGGAAACTGCCGCGCCAGCCGCTCGTCCGCCAGGTACCGCTCGAGCTGCGCCGTCGCCTCTGCGGCCGCCGCCGCCACCCCGGCCTCGTCCACCGACTCGCTGCGCTTCAGGTATTTCAGCTCGATCAGATAACCGCGCTGCAGGTGCGGATAGCGGGCCACCAGCGGTTCCAGGCAGATGTCCGCGTGTCCCTTGCCCAACTCCGCCTCCGAGCGGAACACGTAGTAGTCGCTCACGCTCAGATAGGCGGCCAGGAATCCCTGGATTACCTTCTCCCCGCTGATGTAGTCGCGAATCCCCGTCTGCTGCGCGATCGCCTCGCTCAGAAACTCGAACGCCGGCTGCCATTCCCCCCGGTTGGCCATCCCCATCATCAACTGCTCGAACCGGAACAGATTGACTGAAAACACCCCCACGTCGCGGTAGCCATCGCGCAGGAAGCCGTACATCAACCGCTTCACGGTCTGGTTCGGGATCGCCAGCCGCGGCACCCGCTCCACCACGTCGCGGATGCTCAACAGCCCGAAGTAGTGCAGCAGGGAGAGAAAGTTCTCCGGCTTGGTGAGGTCCTTCAGCGGAAAGCCGGGCTGGATGCGGGTGTCCACCTGCTCCTCGCCGATGATGTCGCGCAGCAGGTCGAAGTTGCCGTTGAGCTGCCGCCCGGTCACTAGCAGGTGGCGCAGCTTGCCGTAGTCGATGCGCACGTTGGTGTCGATCAGGTATTCCGGTACGTCTCGGTTGGGAATCGAGTTGTCCAGGTAGTAGAGCACCATGTCGGTGTTGTACAGATCGGTCTCGGCCGCCTTGGCGAACCGATAGCCGTTGTACCACTGGCCCATGATGCCCATGGCGGTCTCGACGTCCTGATTGAACACGCCCAGGTCCCGGTAGGTCTCGACCAAGCGCCGCACCTCCGATTCGGTGAAGCCGACCATCTCGTTGAAGTCCGGGTGCAGGCTGATGTTCTTGCCGATGTTGAAGCCGCTGGTCACGTCGTCCATCGTGATCGGCGACACGCCGGTGATGAACAGGCGCTCCAGACCGCCGCCGGTGCGCCCCGCCCCGGACTTCAGGGTGGCAAAGAAGTTGCGGTAGAAGCCGCCACCGTGGGTGAAGGAGTGGTACGCCTCCGCGCCGTGGTACGCCAGCACGGTGTTGGCGAAGTTGTCGTACTCGTCGATCAGCACGTACAGGGGGATGTCATGGTCGCCGGCGTAACGAAACAGCTCGGAAAGCTTGGTGGCGATGGAGGGCGGCGCGAGGATGTCCCGCACCGCGGCGTCGGGAAACACGTCGGGGTGCCGCCGCAGCGTCCCCCGCAGCTCTATGAAACAGTAGGTCTCGAACTCCCGCTCCAGCGTTTCGAGCTTGTCGTTGACGGTTGAAAAGTCGAAGCGCAGGGTGACGTAGCGGCGCTGTTCCCCGGTCGGGTCCTGCCCGATGTCGGTGCCGGCGAAGGTGGCCTCGAAGCCGTCGGCCCAGAAGCGGTCGTAGTAGTTCTCAAGCAGGGAGACCCACAGCGACTTGCCGAAGCGGCGCGGGCGGATCAGAAAGGCGTAGCGCTCGTCCTCCAGCCGCCGCAGGAAGCGGGTCTTGTCGACGTACAGCCAGCGGTTCCAGCGGATGCGCCTGAAGTCGGCCTCGCCGTAGGGAATGCGCGGGTGGGCGGGGGGCGTGCTCACTACCGTAGCCTGGGCACTGACTCTATCGTTTGCCCGGCGCGCGAGCAATGGAGTGCGTCCATGACCATCTGGCCGACCAGCACCGGGGCATCGTCGGGAAGCTCGGTAACCTCGAGCGTTCCGAATCTCACAGCCGCGAGTGGTGGCGCGACCTCGGTCAGGCGGTGGCCGCGTCGATCTGGGCGAGGTCGCTGGCATCCAGCTCAAGGTCGGCAGCGCGTGCCGAGTCCTCGATGGTGGCGGCCCGGCTGGCGCCGACGATTACCAGGACGTGCGGCCCCTTACTGAGCAGCCAGGCGACCACCAGCCGCTGCGGGCTCACGCCATGGTGCTCGGCCAGGCGCGCAACCGCGGGGTGCCGTCGAGCAAGATCACGCGCCCCATGCGGCGGGGCCGCAATGCCGCCCAGGGGGCTCCAGGGGATGAATGCCAGTCCCCGCTCCCCGGCGGCGGCCAGGGTGCCGTCCTGCTCGGGTTGCCGATGCGCCAGCGAGTACTGATTCTGGGTGCTGGCGATCGCGGTCACGGACTGGGCCTCGTCGAGTTGCGCGACCGAGTACTCGCTGACGCCGATAAAGCGCACCTTGCCTTCTTCGCGCAGGCGGGCAAATGCGCCGATGCTCTCGGCGATTGGCACATCGGGATCGGGCCGGTGGTGCTGCAGCAGGTCGAGCCGCTCGACGTCGAGGTTGCGCAGGGAGGCCTCGCACTGCCGCCGCAGGTACTCCGGGCGGCCGTTGGGAACCCAGGCGCCGCCGGGGCGCGTGAAGCCGGCCTTGGTGGCAACCACCACCTGCGTGCGCACGTCTGCAGGCAGCTCCGCCAGGGCGGCGCGAAACAGGCGCTCGTTGTGGCCCATGTCCGATTCGCCGCGACCGTAGCTGTCGGCCGTGTCGATAAAGGTCACACCCTGGTCGACGGCATGGTGGACGACCTTGATCGCAGTTGCCTGGTCGGGGCGCGCCTCGGGTATGGACAGCGGTACGCCGCCGAGACCGACGGCGCTGACCGACAGGCCGGTGTTACCAAGTGGGCGGTAGTGCATGCCGCTCAGAGTAGCCTGTTTCCGGGAACTTCGCGACGCCGGCCGCAGCGGCGCCGCCGGTGCCCAGCGGCAACGCAGCCGTCCTATCCTCATCTACCCCCCTGTACCCTTTAGAGAGTAGAAAGTTCGTCCGGGACTGCTAGAATCCCAGGCGGGCGAGGCAACCTGCCGGGAGCAACCTTGAGCCCCCCGCGCCGGAGAGCGCCCGGGGGGGACGTGTGCCCCGGCAGGAGTGCCGCGATGGATACCCAGTGAGGAGCTTGTGCCAGGGTGCCAAGGTGCCAGGAGCACCAGAGCATCAGAGCACCAGTACAGGGGCGGAACGACATCGTGGCAGCCGAGCTACAGAACAATCTCGGGGGGCGGGCACCCGGAGCGCGTGCACGCGGGGATCGAGGTGCCGCATGGCGCGGTGGTCGAGATGCTGCTGGAGCGCGAGGTGCAGGTGTACGCGATCAATCCCAAGCAGCTGGATCGATTTCGTGACCGGTTTACGGTGGCCGGCGCCAAGGATGACCGGCGCGACGCGCGGGTGTTGGCAGACTCGCTGCGCACCGACCGACGCAGCTTTCGTCAGTTGCAGGTGCAGGCACCGCCGGTGATCGAGTTGCGGGAATGGTCGCGCCTGACTGCCGAGTTGCAGGAGGAACGCAACGGGCTGATCAATCGCATGCGCGAGCAACTGCGCCGCTACTACCCGCAGATGATCGAGCTGGGCGGTGACCTCGGCGCGGGCTGGGTTCCGGAGTTGTGGGAGAAGGCTTCGACGCCGGCGGAGGCAGCGCGGGTCCGGAAGGCGTCGGTCGCGGCCATCCTGAAGCGCAACCGCATCCGGCGCCATGATGCTGCCAGTGTGCTGCGCATCCTGCGGCAGCCGGCTCGACGAACTGCTGGCCGAGATTGTGGCCGCCGACGACTCGGGTGAACCAGAAGAGCAGCGTGACGCCGTCATCCTGCGTTCGATGCCCGGTGTTGGTCGGATCGTGCTCGCCACGCTGTTCGCGGAGGCCTCACAGTTGCTGGCTGAGCGAGACTACCACAGGTTGCGGATTCTGACCGGAGTCGCGCCGGTGACCAAGCGGTCGGGGAAGAGTTGCCAGGTGAGCATGCGCCGTGCCTGCAACCAGCGGCTGAGCAACGCGATGTATCACTGGGCGCGGGTGGCGATCCAGCACGATCCGGTGAGTCGGGAGCGGTATGCGGCGCTGCGCGCGCGCGGGCAGCGCCATGGCCGGGCGCTGCGTACGGTCGCGGACCGGTTGCTCGCGGTGGCGTGCGCGATGCTGCGTGACCGCACGGAACGACAACGGCGCTATCGAGAGCGCCGCAAGGCAGCGCAGCCCCGGGTGCAGTACCGCAGGCCGCAAGACCGCAGGTCCCGACCGCAGCGCTGGCAGGATGCGGTAGGCACCCTGCTCGACCTCCAGGGTGAGTATCAAGCGTGGCTCGACCACTTGCCCGACAGTCTCCAGGAGTCCGCGGCTCGCACAGCGGCTGGAGGCGATGTGCGGGCTTGATCTTGCCGAACTGGAGAGCGTCGAGCCGCCGCGCGGGTATGGGCGCGACTGAGGGGGGCTCTGCAGCCCGCACCTCACGTCGTTCCTGACCTGCAAGCGCTGATCAGTGCCGGTCTCGGATTGATGTTCGAGGTGGCACACGGGAGCCGGGTGGCGGACCGCGCGGCGTGTCAGCGGTGTCAGCGGTGGTGGGAAACGGCTTCGACGGGTGTTGCAGGGGGGCGCGGTAGGAACGCCGGTTACCCGGCGCCCCCCGCACAGATCCGGACGTGGTCGTTAAACCATCCGGCTCCTACCTTCGGTGGTTGACGGCAAATCGCCGGTCCGGCCATGAGTGTACGATTCGGGGTTGGGGCCACAGCTTGATGCTGATCGCCAGCATCCAAGCCCAGGAGAATCGGTCCTTCTGGGACCTCCGGCGTAGAATCTTTACCCAGATTCCTCGCAGACGCCACACGAATCGGTGCAGATAGCGGTAGCTGGTGGGTACCGCGTAGTAGTTGAGCCATCCGCGCAGTACCCGTCCCAGCCAGCGCCCGGTTTCCATCACGTCATCATGCATTCGTCTGCGGAGCTCGATCTTGATCCTCTTCAGCGTACGATTCATCCGCTTCCGAATTGGCTTCCGCCCCAGCCCGAAGCGTCCTTTCCTGTCCTTCCTGCAATAATGCGTGAAACCCAGAAAGTCGAACGTCTCCGGTCGCCCTTCCCCACGTGCTCGGCGGTTCCTTTCGGCATACCGTCCAAACTCGAGGAGTCGGGTCTTGTCGGCGTTCAGTTCCAGCTCGAAGCCTCTGAATCGCTCCTTCAGTTCCCGCAGGAAGCGTTCCGCATCGTCACGATGCTCGAACCCGGCGACATAGTCATCTGCGTAGCGCACTATGATCATGTCTCCGCGCGCCTCCTGCGGCCGCCACTTCTTGGTGACCCACAGGTCCAACACGTAGTGCAAGTATATATTCGCGAGCATCGGTGAAATCACCGACCCTTGCGCTGTACCCCGCCCCGCGTCGATCTGTCGGCCTTCTTCCAGTACCCCAGCGCGCAGCCACTTCTTTATCAGCCGCAGCACCCGCCGATCTCCAATCCGATGCTCCAGGAATCTGATCAACCAGTCCCGCGAGATCGTGTCGAAGTAGGCGCGAATGTCCGCGTCCAATATCCAGTTCACTTCGCGCCGTTCGATGGCGTAGGCCAGTGCGTCCAACGCATCGTGTGCCCCGCGCCCCGGTCGAAACCCATAGCTGATCCCGAGAAATTCCTCCTCATAGATCGGTGTCAGGATCACATCCACCACGGCCTTCTGGACGATCTTGTCCTCCAGCGCGGCCACCCCCAGCGGTCGTGTGCCTCCGTCCGGCTTGTCGATGTTGACCCGCCGTACCGGGGTCGCTCGGTACGCTCCTGTGTGTACTCGCCGGTGCAGGTCGTGCAAGCGCACTTCCAACCCCGTCTCGTACTCCCGCCACGTCATCCCGTCCACCCCCGGGGCCGCTTCACGCTTCAGCGCGTAATAGGCCACCCGCAGCGCTTCCGGCGTCACGTGGTGCAGCAGCGCAGTGAGTTTCTCCTGCGGTT
The DNA here is from genome assembly GCA_965198005.1 of Spirochaetia bacterium. GTDB lineage: Bacteria > Spirochaetota > Spirochaetia > SZUA-6 > Bin103 > Bin103. Next base: position 1,719,345 of record CBDAOI010000004.1, on the reverse strand, counting down.
CTCTCTTTACGAATTGCCGTATCCGCTCGGCCGCCTGTGTCACGGTTGCCCGACTCTGCGTCCGGCCCGTGCTTTGACCTTGCGAATTCCCGTTGGTCATGGGCCTTCGCTCCACCGTCTCCGCAGTCGCTTGCGCTCCCTTGTTCGCCGGCTTCGCCGCTACTATGCCCATGTCCGACTCCTTCGGGTCGTTCATCTTTGGTCCAGCCTCACGCCTTCCCTCCGCGGTCCCGGCGACGACTCGCCGGGACGACCCGAAGACCTCCCAGGTCCCGGTATATGACGTACGCACGTGCCTGAGTTCTTCGACGCCGTGGAGCCCGGTCGATCCTCACCATACTGGCTCGACCGGTGTTGCCTTCGACCGAGTACAGAGTCTCGGCACTCCAGATGTCGTATTTTGCGGCGCTCCATAACTCTGCCCGCACGCACCGCTGCCGACGCTTCGCCTGCACCCTCGCAGGTGCCAACGCACGGCTCGCGGAGAAACGTGGATTGGCTGCTCCTTCGTTCCGAGGGACTTTCACCCTCTGTCATATGCCAGTTAGCCTGGCGCTCGTACCCCAGGCTACCCCCGAGGGGCTGGAAGGCCCTCAGCGGGCCGCTGTGAGGCCGACGTGGACGGTGAACGGCCTGCGGACGGCCACATCGCCGGCGAATGACGGCTCCGGAGGGGCGATGCGCCCGAGTCGGCGCCGCGAGGGGCTCTCGGCTGCCGCGGCTGCCCGAAAGAAATCTCAAGAAACCTTCAATTCGCCTGTTTTTTTCTGTTGATTGGTTGCCGCAGAGGTGGTATACTAAGAGTCTCAGGTTTGAACGGATGCAAAAGATGGCTGAAAACACTACTCAGCGCTGCCACCGGTTAGGGGCAACGCAACCGGCGCGTCCTACCCTTGCCCCCCCCGGAATCCTTTCGCGGCGGGGGTTGGCAAATGGTGGGCCCCCCAGACTGTCTCTTCAGGCCATCGACTGCCGTTCACCGAGGATTGCTGGGCCGATTCGTGGTTGACGTCCTCGGGGGCGGAGGTTATGATTGGGTGGGATGCAGTCAATCGCGACATCGCGACTACATCTGGGTATGGCTGTGCCTCACCTGCGGAGGGCTTGAGTGACCTATAACACGTCAACGCTTATGACACTCTGTTCCCCTGACAGCCGCTCGCCGAGATTTGCTGAAAATCAGCTCGCGGCGCGCTTGCTTAATGGTGAGGAGTCCCCCGTCGGGTAGAGCGCTGGCGCGCGCGCCCGTAGGCCACGTTTCCAGCGCCCCCCCTGAGATTCCGTACGGGGTTTTCCCACAGTACGGCTCGAAGCTCAGGTGCCCGCAAGCTCACGGCGGCCCTTCCCGGTACGATGCAACCACGCTCAGCCTGATCCCTGGCTACGTGGGCGCTGTCCCCGGTTTGACCATCGCTTCGACTCGCTCAGTGTCCGGGCGGTGCATTTCTGGCTCCTCAGGCCCTCTTATGTTGTCGCGGCCATCGTCGCTTGTGGCCTCATCCTGCTGCTCTCCGTTCCACTTCCCGCCATCCAGGGTTATAGGGCCTTGGCATTCGAGGACATCCTGCCTGAGCAGCACATAACCGGGCTTTCACTGCTGAACTATCCAGACGCCGCCTTCAACTTCCGCCGGGAGCCTACCGCGTGCACTTCCCAGTTTCTTCCGCAGCATGGCCATCGGGTAGGAGGGGGAAACCCTTGGCCTCCTGACATCCAGCAACCAACTTCCCGCTGGGGAGGTTTTCGGCGATTAGTCCGTTCGCTCTCGCTACGGCCCTTCTGGTAGCCTCCTAGGTTGGTCGGTCGGGCTCACGCCCTCCCCTGAGCGTTTACTTCCGGGCTTTCAGCCGTCAGAGTCGCCCCTTCGCTGCCGGATAAACTGGTGGGAGGAGTCCCCCCCCCCCCCCCCCCCCCCCCCCAGGGGAATATGAACACAACCTAGACCGGCTCACTAACCGCTCCGCCAGCCGGGCACTCGCAATTCTCAGTCTTTCACCCCGTCGCCGCTATCAGCCGGGTTACCAGCAGACATCCACCCCCAGCGCACGACGCTGCTCGCGGGTGGGACCGGTAGCCCGCCCGTGCCCCTGCGCAGCGCTCCAGCACCGCGGCCTGCTCTGCGCCGTCCGCGTCGAGCGCCGGGGTCGCAGGGCCAACAGCCAACAACCAGCACTACACGAAAAAAAAAGCCGGAGTATCCGGCAAAAAAAACAACGGGGCGCAAACCGCGCTCCCGAGAGAAGGAGGAGCACGATTATGGCTCTTCGAACACTTGTATTGGCACTGGCGTTCGCGCTGGTGACTACCGTTACGTTCGCCAGCCCCGCCGGGGAGGAGGCGCCGGCCGCTGCCGCCGACAAGGAGTACGTGACCGACCCCACCACCGGTGAGCTGGTAGTGGCGCCGGAGTACGGCGGGACGCTGACCGGCGGTTACAAGGGCATGCTCAATAGTTGGGATCCCTATTCCGGCTGGCCAGACCCTCCGATCATGGGCGTCTTGGAGAAGCTGGCTATCGCCAACTGGGGAATAGACAGAGACGTGTGGGACTTGAAAGCGGCGAACACCTATCCGCCGTTCGCGGTAACGGGGCGGCTGGCCGAAAGCTGGGAAACGCCGGACGATACGACCTTTATCTTCCATATCCGCGACGGCGTTCGCTGGCACGATAAGGAGCCGATGAACGGTCGTCTGCTGACGGCGCAGGATGTCGAGTTCAACTTTCACCGTATGGTGGGTCTGGGCGACTTCGCCGACGTCGGACCGTCTCCCTTTGGTGGCGTTTCCAACCTCCTTGGCGTGCCATTCGAATCGGTGACTGCGACCGACGATTCGACGCTTGTCATAAAGTTGAAACAGCCTTACCTGCCCGCGTTTCAGATCATCACCCAGGATCTGATGGTTTACATATTGCCGCCAGAGGTAATCAAGGAACACGGTGGCATCACGGATTGGAAGAACCTGGTCGGCACCGGGCCCTTTGAGATGACTGACTGGGTGGACGGCAGCTCTTCCACCCGGACCAGAAACCCTGATTACTGGGGCCATGACGAAAAGTACCCCGAGAACCGCCTGCCTTACGTTGACGAGGTACGTTATTTGATTATTCCGGAGGAAGCAACACTCCAGGCGGCACTCATCTCAGGGGCGATTGATCTCAGAGGCCCTTCAGGTAGTTGGATAAAATCTATCGACGCCGTAGACAGCCTGCAGAAGACCAACCCCGAAATCGTGCTGCATACGCATTTTTTTCGGTCTACCGCTACCTTTGCTGCAAACGTAAGAGTGCCGCCCTTTGACGACGTCCGGGTGCGCAAGGCGATGCAAATGGCCCTGGACCTCGAGACCATTGCGAACACGTACTGGAAGGGTTACGCAAGTGCGACGCCTCAGGGGATAGTAGGGGCTCAAGGGTTTTACATCCCATTCGAAGAGTGGCCCGACGAGGTCAAGAAGGGCTATGGGTACGACCCGGAAGGTGCCGAGAAGCTCCTCGATGAGGCTGGATATCCGCGCGGCGCGGATGGCACGAGATTCAAGACGTCCGCGAGGACACTCGGTGGGTCAAGCTATGCAGAGATCACCGCCGCCTACTGGGCCGAGATCGGCGTTGACGTTGAGATCAACGACTATAGTGACTGGGCCCTGTATCACGCGGACCTCTTCGCGCGTAGTTATGAAGGCATGATGGGAAGCCTTGGGGGCGCCAGTTATGCCGCTCCAGTTCTGGTAGGCTGGCATCGCTCGGACGCACAGTGGAACCGACCCTTGCATCAGTGGCCTGAGTTGGACGCTCTCGTTGACGCCGCCCTGGCCGCCACTACCTTCGAGGAGCAGCAGAAGTGGGTGCGAGAAGCTGACATGTACGCGATCGAGAACCACTATCAAATATGGGGTCCCAAAGCTCCCCAGTTTTGGGCACTCCAGCCGTGGGTCATAGGCTACAGCGGTGAATTCGATCTCGGACCGAATGAGGACAGCCTCGTTATCTCGCGCCTTTGGATTGATAGTCAGTTGAAGGAAGAAATGGGATTCTAGGGGTCTCATCTCCCCTGTTATCGGCGAGCTGGGAGGCTCTTTCTTTCCAGCTCGCCGTTCATTTCATGTGACATGCGGGCCTATATCATCAGGCGGTTGCTGCTCGTTATCCCCACCTTGCTCATTTTGAGCCTTATCGTCTTCTTTTCGGTCCGCTTCATCCCCGGCGATACCATAGACGCAATGTTGGGCACGGTGGACTTCTCGGCCGAGGTAGACCGGGAGGCGCTCGAGCGTATGCTGGGATTGGACGTGCCTGGCTACGTGCAGTATGTACGCTGGTTAGGCGATATTTTCCTGTACGCGGCAGCCTCGGCAATTCACTGGTTGGCAACCGGGACGCGATAGAGGAGACGATAGTAAGTCGATTGCCGGTAACGATTCAGCTCGGCCTGATGTCGATCGTCATCGGGCTGGTAATCGCCCTGCCAATCGGCATCTACTCGGCGATTCGGCAGGATACGTCCGCCGACTACGTGGGACGCTCGGTGGCCATCGTCGGCCTGGCCACGCCGAACTTCTGGCTGGCAATGATGGTCATGCTGTACCCGGTGATCTGGTGGGGCTGGGCACCACCGATGGAAGTGATTCAGTTCACAGAAGACCCGCTGGGAAGTCTTGGCGTGTTCATCATTCCCAGCCTGATTCTGGGCACCTATCTGTCTGCCGCCACCATGCGGATAACGCGCACCATGATGCTGGAGGTGCTGCGGCAGGACTATATCCGCACGGCCTGGTCAAAGGGGCTGAGCGAGAGGGTGGTCGTTGTCAGACACGCCATCAAGAACGCCCTCATCCCGATCGTCACTCTGGTTGGACTGCAGTTGCCGATCCTGGTAGGCGGTTCGGTGATCATGGAGAACATATTCAACCTGCCGGGGTTGGGCCGTCTCATGCTGGCCGCGCTCACCGACCGGGATTACCCGCTGGTCTCCGGAGTAAACCTGGTGTTCGGCGCAGCGGTGGTCGGGGTGAATCTCATGGTCGACCTGCTCTATGGCTACCTGGATCCGCGGGTCCGTTATCAATGAGCGACCCCACCGCGGTACCGGGAACGGCTTCTTTCTTCGTCAGGCTGTGGCGGGAGAAGTCACTCGGCACGATCAGCGGGATCATCATCGTGCTCGTGATCCTGGTGGCTATCTTGGCCGATGTCCTGGCCCCGTATGGATATATTGAAATACACTTGGCGGACAGGCTGACCGGCTCATCAGCCGCGTATCCACTCGGTACCGACCACTTGGGGCGAGACCTGTTGAGCCGCGTTATCTACGGCGCGCGGCTGTCGATGGTCGTCGGTCTGGCCGCGACCGCGCTCAATGTCGTGGTTGCTCTCCTGATCGGCGGCACGTCAGGATTCTTTGGCGGCAAGTTGGACTTGGTGGTGCAGAGATTTGTCGATGCCTGGATGGCTATTCCGGGACTGCTGCTGTTGTTGACCATCATGTCCATCGTGGGGCGAGGTGTGCCACAACTGATACTGGTGCTGGGGATCTCGGGCGGCATCGGCGGCTCGAGATTGGTCCGAGGCGCCGTAATCGACATCAAGGAGAACGCGTACTTCCAGGCGGTGGAGGTGATCGGCGCCTCGAAGTGGCGGACATTCATCCACCATGTCCTGCCCAATATCATGCCGGTCGTCATCATCGTGTTCAGCATCAACGTGGGTGGGGTGATCATCAGTGAGGCTTCCCTGAGCTTTCTCGGCTTCGGTCTGCCGGTCGGCGTTCCGAGCTGGGGTGCCATGCTCAGCCGGGAAGGGCGTGAGTTCATGCAGCAGGCGCCGTGGCTGGCGCTCTGGCCGGGCCTGTGCCTGACGATCGTGGTCTACAGTCTGAACATGTTCGGCGATGCGGTGCGCGACCTGCTCGACCCGCGGCTGCGGGGTGGCGGCGGTCGTCTCGGTGCCGCCGCCGCCTGAGGACTACCACCGGCGCGCGTGGCGCCTGGTAGCGGAGGCTCTCGGGGGTGCGTACTCGGGCCAGGGTCATGCAGGCGACGAACAGCAGGATGGTGGTCAGGCCATGGAATCCGGCGGGCAGGCGGAACAGGCGGTTGGCGGCGCCGAGCAGGCCCTCGCGGAGCAGCATCGGCAGTGCCGCGAGGACGCCGCCGTAGGCGACCGCGGTGGCTGGCTCGGCGAACACCGGCGTGGCCTCGGTCAGCAAGCCGGGGCTGGCGAGCACGCGGCCCTCGACGGCGCGCGCCGCGCGGCCCATGGGCGCGTGCTTGTCGCGGGCGTCGCGGGTGGCGCGGTCGGTGGTCGCCGCCGACACTATGAGTCGCTTTATGGCGGTATGGCCAGGGAGATCCCGTCCCCGAGCATGTCGGCTTATGGCTCGGAAACCCCTTACCAAAGGGAATGGATGGGCGGAGTCGAGAACCCTGAGCTGGCCGCCTCCCAAGCTGCCTTTTTCGCCGCCACTACCATCGATGAGCAGATGAAGGCGGCAGAAGAGTTTGGTATGGCCTTAATGACGCAGCACAATAATATGTGGCTTCCTATGGCTCCAATGTATCAGGCCAGCCATCCGTGGGTCGGAGGTTTTAACGGTGAAACCAGGTTGGGAAACTTTAAGTTTCATACCATCCTCGCCCGCCTTTGGATTGACCAGGATCTGAAGCGAGAAATGGGCTTCTGAGGAAACCGCCAGAGGCGGTTTCCATTGCAGCTCGGCGTCTGCGCCGAGCTGCACGAGCGAGTTCGCCGTAGGCGACTTGCAGTGGACCCCGCCTTTAGGCAGGTCGTGGGCTCCACCTGCCCGCAGCGGCTGCCGGCCAACAACACCGAGCGCGCCGCCACGTTGAACTGCAGCGCGGCATCGATCCCGGGTCGCAAGGTCGTTCTGTGGAGCGGGTGGCCGAGTTGGCCGCACAGGTTCGCGATCGCTTCGGTCAGATCGACATCCTGGTCAACAACGCCGGCGGCGACATCGGCGCCCAGGGCACCATGGCCGCCGCGGGTGGCCGGCCGGTCGACAACGACGCCATCAACGTTTCGTTCGCCGACCTGCGCGCGGTGTTCGATCGCAACTGGCTCACCTGCATCCTCCCGTGCCGCGAAGTGGCGCCCGAGATGATGGCGCGCCAGCAGGGCTGTATCGTCAACATGGGCAGCGTGGCCGGCCTTCGTGGCGCATCCACCGGCGTGGTGTACGGCAGCGCCAAGGCCGCGGTCCACCACTACACCCGCTGCCTGGCGGCGCAGCTGCGCGAGCACGGCGTCCGCGTCAACGCGGTCGCCCCCGGGGAGATCCTCTCCGTCCGCTTCATCCCCGGCGATATACCCCAGGGTCCGCTACAGCTAAAGGGGGCATATGAGCGACGCCATAGGCAGACCGTCAGCAGAAACTGCGCCAAAGAGAGACGTTCCCGGCTGGCTGATTTCTTTATCAGGCTGGTCAAGGAGAAGCCACGCCCACGACCCAAATCCTGTTGCGGCATGTCCTGCGCAATATTGTGGCGCCCCCCATCATCATCTTCAGCATCAACATCGGGGGGGTGATTATTTCCGAGGCCTCTCTGAGCTTCCTCGGATTCGGTCTGCCACCGAACATTCCTAGCTGGGGAGGTATGCTCAGCCGGGAAGGGCGCAGGTACATGGAGGTGGCCCCCTGGCTGGCGATCTGGCCTGGTGTTTGCCTGACTATTGTCGTTTACAGCCTGAACATGTTCGGTGACGCCGTGCGGGACCTGCTCGACCCGCGGCTCAGGGGCGCCGGCCGTTGAGTACTGCGGGTTCTGCGCTCAGCGGCACCCGGCTGACACTTCCAGTGCGCTCCCCACGCCGGGGCCGGGCACGGTATCCTGCACGGGATGAGTCTGCGCGAGTTGCTGGCCGGGGTCGACGCCGTTCGGTTCCCCGTGCTGATCGGGTTTGCGGTGGTGGTGGTGCTGTCGGGCTTCGCCGGCGTGGTGCACGGCCCCGGCGGCGGCGCCCGCGCCCCGTGGCGCTACCTGTACACCCTGCTGGTCTACGCCGCCTGCGTGCCGGGGATGTTCGCGGCGGTGCTGGTGGTCTACGCCCTGTTCTTCACCGGCGAGAATCTGCTCGACCTCGACTTCGCGATCTACCTCGCCCCGATCGTGGCGATGGGGCTGACCCTCGGCCTGATGCGCCGCAACGTGGACTTCGACAGCGTGCCGGGGTTCCACCGGCTGGCGGGGCTGATGACCATGCTCTCGGTCGCGTTCGCCATCGCCCTGGTGCTGCGCAGCCTGCGGGTGTGGCTGTTCTTCGGCGCCTCGCTGGGCTGGTTCTTCGTGCTGGCGGTGGCCCTGTTCGTGCTGCTCAAGTGGGGCGGCGGCATGCTGTTCGGCCGCCGCCCGCCGCGCGGGCGCGACTGATCGGCCGGCCGGCAGCGAGGCGCCGGCGCCGCTCCCCTGCCCCGCGGCGCTGGCCCGCACGCGTTCGCCGGCTGCCCATATTTGGATGGCCGCACCGATCTTCGCACCATTAGATTAGATTGAAGGCAGACCGCACCCGACCTGAACGTGTAACCGTGAATCAGTCTCTCATCGCCGGCGACGGCGACCTCAGCCCCCGGCAACTGCGCGCCGCGCAGCGCGGGTTCGCTCTGTTCTCGATCCTCAACGCCGTCTCCTTCCACCTCCTGACCGGCAACGTCATCGCCCTCTACGCGCTGCGCCTGGGGGGCAGCGCGCTGCTGGTGGGCACGCTGTACGCGTTCATTCCGCTGGGCCAGATCCTGCCGTTGGTCGGCCGCGCCGTGGTCCGGCGGCTGGGCACGGTGCGCACCATGGGCGTGTTCTGGATCGTGCGCTACATCCTGGTGACCCCGATCCTGGCGGCGCCGCTGTTCGCCGAGCGCCGGCCCGACATCGGCATCTGGCTGATCCTGGTCAGCGTGGTCGGGTTCAACGTCGCGCGCGGCATCGCCATCACCGGGCACAACACCATCATCGGCGCAATCACCACCAGCGACGACCGCGGCTCGTTCCTGGCCTACAACCAGCTCCTGGTCCAGTTAGCCGCGACCGGCACCGGCGTGATGATGGGACTGTTGCTCCAGGAGCAGTCGTCGCTGCTGGTGTACACCCTGTTCCTCGGCACCGGCATCGTCACCGGGTTCGCCTCGGCGCGGGTCATCTTCCGCTTTCCCGAGCCGCCGGTACCGCCGCGCGCCGGCGGCTTCCTGCGCTCGGTGCGGCTGGCGCTGCGCCGGCCCGGCGTGATCCGCTTCGTCACGCTGCTGGCCGCGAACAGCTTCATCGCGTCGATGGTGGTGCCGTTCCTGGTGGTCTACGTAAAACAGGTCTACGGCCTGGGCGACAACATCGCGATGCTGCTGACCGCGGTCGGATCGGTGGGCGCCATCGTCATGGGGCTGGTGAGCGGCTTCGTGATCGACCGGGTCGGCGCCAAGCCGCTGATGATGCTGTTCACCGTGGTCTCGCTGATCACGGTGATCCTGATTTCGGTGGCGCCGCCGCTGGCCACCAGCACGGCGCTGTGGCTCTACCTCGGGGCGATCTTCTTCTGCGCCACGTTCGGGATCAACGGCGCCGGCACGGCGCAGGCGGTCTACTACTACACGCTCACGCCGCCGGCCGACCGGCTCAACCTCGGCATCCTCGCCTTTCTGATCACCGGCATCCCGGCCACCGTGGGCTCGTTCGCCGGCGGCGCCGTGCTCGACGGCCTGGCCAACTTCACCAGCCTCACCACCGCCGACGCCTACCGCATCTACTTCGGCAGCCTGGTGGCCGCCTTCGTCGGCATCCTGCTGCTCACCGCCAGCCTGGAACGGCTGGGCGCCTACCGCGTGCAGGACGTCGTGGGCATCTTCACCTCGCCGCGCGAGCTGCGCGCCCTGTCGCTGCTGCACCGGCTCAAGGAAAGCACCACCGCCGCGTCCGATCAGTCGCTGATCGAGCGTCTGGGCAGCGCGCAGTCGCGGCTCGCCACCCCCGATCTGCTGCGCACCCTCAAGTCACCGCGCTTCGCGGTGCGCGCGGAGGCGCTCGACGCCCTGTCCCAGGTGCCGCTGACCGAGGAGCTCAAGCGCGCGCTGATCGCCGAAGTGGAGCAGCAGTCCTACACCACGGCCCACCTCGCCGCCGATCTGATCGGGCGCAAACGGGTGACGGAGGGGGTGCCCGCCCTGCGCGCCGGGCTGGACTCCTCCGACGTCTTTCTGGCCGGGATGTGCATGGTCGCGCTGGCCCGCCTGGGCAGCGCCGACAGCCTGCCCAAGGTGGAGGAGATGGTGCAGCGCTCCGGCAATCCGCGGCTGCTGATCTACGGCGCCACCGCGCTGGAGCTGTTCGGCCGCCCGGCCTCGATCCGGGTGCTGCTGGAGACGCTCGAGCGCAACCCCACGGTCTACGCCTGCGACGAGATCATTCTCGCGGCCGCGGGCATCCTGGGGATGGCCGAAACGTTCTATCCGCTGTACCGTGGCTTTCTGGCGGAACCGCGCGACGGACCGGCGCTACTGGCCGACTACCTCTCGGAGCGGCAGGAACGGAGTCCGCTGGCAGTGGCCGAATTCGAGTTGCTCAGCGCATTGCCGGTGACGATCGACGACGCCGACCGGTTTCAGGAGATCGCGCCGCAATGTCTGGAGCGGGTGGCGGTGACGGTGGGCACGACGGACGTGACCCCCGCTCTGCGGGCCGCGTGCGCCCGTTCCGGTACGCGCAGCCTGATGCGGTTCCGGTTCTTCGCCGCAGTCGCGGTAGCGTTCGCGGCGTGGCAGCGCCGGCCGGCGGCACGGCGCCAGGCGCGGTGGCGCGGCCGCCGCCAATAGACCGCGGGAGAACGCGCACGATGATTGATCCGATTGCCGCCAGAGTCGGCACCGCCCCGGGCACCCTGATCCACATCGGGCTCAGGCCCGAGGCGCCGGTGCGCATCCGCCTGACCGAGTTCACCGCCGACGACTTCAGCGAACGCGACTGCGCCAAGGAGGAGCTGGTGGCCGTCTGCCGGTCGGCGGTCGCCGCCGGCCGGGTAAGCTGGATCCACGTCGACGGGGTGCACGAAGTCAGCGTGATCCGGGCCATCGGCGAGGCCCTGGGCATCCACCCGCTCACGCGCGAAGACATCATGGACGCCACCCAGCGTCCCAAGGTCGAGGACTATCCGGAATACCGGTTTCTGGCGCTCAAGATGGTGCACGCCGAGCCGGACCCCGCCGGCGCCGACGCCCGCGACGCCGCCAAGGCCACGGACGGAGTCGGCCGCACCTGGCTGCGCATGCAGCAGGTCAGCATCGTGGCCATGCAACATCTGGTGGTCTCGTTCCAGGAGCGCTCCGGCGTCACCTTCGACCCGTTGCGCGGCCGCATCCGCACCGGGCGCGGCCTGGTCCGTACGCGCGGCGCCGACTACCTCGCGTACGCCCTGCTGGACGCGATCGTCGACAACTACTTCCTGGCAATCGAGACCATAGGCGACCGTGCCGAGGCGATCGAGGAGGAGCTCCTGGAGGGCAGCGACGAAGACCTGCTGGCGGTGATTCACGCGATCCGGCGCGACCTGATTCACCTGCGGCACGCGGTGCGTCCGGTACGGGACGTTACCTCGCAGATCCAGAGCAGCTCCTCCGCGCTGATCCGGGACTCGACCCGGGTCTACCTGCGCGACATCCACGACCACGCGGTGCAGGCGCTCGATCTGGTCGAGACCGTGCGCGAGCTGATCGTCAACCTGCGCGACCACTACATGACCCTGGCCAGCAACCGCATGAACAGCGTGATGAAGGTGCTCACCGTGATCGGCACGATCTTCCTGCCGCTCAGCTTCATCGCCGGGGTCTACGGGATGAACCTCAAGATGCCGGAGCTGCAATGGCCCTGGGCGTACCCGGCGGTGTGGGGCGTAATGGCGGTCGTGGCCAGCGGGTTGCTGCTGTTCTTCAACCGCAAGCGGTGGCTGTGAAGCTGGCGCTGGTTGCCGACGTGCACGCCAACCTGCCGGCGCTGGAGGCGGTGTTGGCCGACCTGGATCGCTGGAATCCGGACGTGGTGGTGGTCCTGGGCGATACGGTCAACCGCGGGCCGCACCCGCGCGCCTGCTACGAGCTGGTGCGCGAGCGCGCCGCGGCCCCGGCCTGGCACGTGCTGCTGGGCAATCACGAAGAGTACGTGATCGCGCTCCACCGCGAGCCCCCGCAACCGGGCACCCCGGCGTTCGCCGTGCACCAGCACACGTGGTGGACCATGACCCGGATGGCCGGCGCCGTGGCCGAGCTGAGCGCGCTGCCGGCGCGGCTCGACCTGCCGGCGCCGCCCGGGCGCGCCACCTTCACCCACGGCTCGCTGGGTGGCAGCCGGGTGGGGATCTACCCGGAAATGGAGCCGGAGGAGCTGGCTCCGCTGGTAGACGGTACGGCCAGCCTGTTCGCGGTCGGGCATACCCATCGCCCGCTGGTGCGGCCGCTCGGCGCCACCCTGATCGTGAACGCCGGCTCGGCCGGGCTGCCGTTCGACGGAGACCGGCGTCCCGGCTATGCGCGCGTAGAGGCGCGGGCCGGCGGCTGGCAGGTGGAGCTGCGGCGCGTCGCCTACGACTGGACGGCCGCGCACCGCGCCTGCCTCGCCGGCGAGTTCGCAGCCGCCAGCGGGCAGATCGGGCGCGTCATCCGCCGCGAGCTGGAATTGGCCCGGCCGCTGCTGGCGAAGTGGACCGCGCGCTACGAACAGGCGGTGCTGGACGGTGAGCTGCCGATCGAGCAGGCGGTCACCGACTTCCTGCGCGGCTACGCCACAGGCGCCACCGGGTAGCCACTTGACGCATCCGCCGCCCGCCCCCTTAACTTGCCGCGTAATCACCGCACTGCTGCGCGCCGTTGCGGCGCGCACGCCACAGAGAGGAGGCTCTCCACATGGGAATAACGGCACGCGCCAGCGTGATGACGGGTAGGGAATTCGACGTTCGCGAGTATCCGGTGCCGGAGGTTGAGCCGGGGCGGGTCCTGGTCAAGCAGGAGCTGGGCGGCATCTGCGGCACCGACCTGCACAACTGGCAGTTTCAGCGCCTCGGTTTCGAGGTCATCCTCGGGCACGAGAACGTCGGCACGCTCGATGCGCTCGGGGCCGGCGTCAGCCAGGATACGGCCGGCAAGCCGGTGCAGGTCGGCGACCGGGTGGTGGTTTCCCCCAGTAAAGGCGTGGGCTGGAGACCCTCCGAGAAGGCGCCCTACCTGAGCGGCGGCTTCAGCCAGTACATCTATCTCTGGGATCCCAAGATCATGTTCCTCAAGACCGATCTGCCGAGCGCGATCGCGGTGCTCACCGAGCCGTCGGCCTGCTCCTACCACTGCGTCACCCGCGCCGGTATCCAGCTCGGCGACACGGTAGTGATTCAGGGCACCGGACCGATCGGGCTGCTGGCGATCGCCTGGGCCAGACGCGCCGGCGCCGGACGGCTGATCGCCGTCGGCGGGCCCGCCGGGCGGCTGGAGTTCGCCCAGCGGCTCGGCGCCGATATGGTGATCAACATCCAGGAAGTGCCGGACGCCGAGGAACGGAAGCGGATCGTGCGCGACAACACGCCGCGCGGCAAGGGCGCCGACGTGGTATGCGAGTGCGCCGGCTTCCTGGCCGCGATTCCCGAGGGACTCGACTACCTGCGCTACGGCGGCACCTACGTCGAGTTCGGCCAATTCGTGGACACCGGCACCTTCGAGTGCAACCCCAATCAGATGCTGATGCGCAAGAACCTGCGGCTGGAGGCCGCCTGGGGCTTCGAGGATCGGCACTTCTATCGCTCGCTGGCGCTGCTCGAGCAGTACGCCTCGCTGTTCGAGGGGTTCGTGAGTCACGTCCTTCCACTGGATCGGGTAGCCGACGGGTTTCACGCCCTGGACACCAGCTACCGGTTGGACGGGCACGACGCCCTGAAGATAGCGATCGCACCGAACAGCGACTGACGCGGCGGGCCGGGGCATGGCGCCACTCGCGGCGGTCTACCGCGCCGGCCGACTCGGGCTGTCGTTCGAGTTGTTCCCGCCCACTTCTACGTGATGAACCGGTCGCGCGCGATCGGCGCGATCCTGCAGGCGGTGGAGCGCTGACGCGCGGCCGGGGGCGTCAGCTCCCTCAGATCCCGCGGATCTCGAAGTCGGCCGCCAGTTCCTGCCACACTTCCGGCGCGATCGGCCGCACCGCCGCCCGTACGCCCGCCTCCAGGTGGTCGGGCGATCCGGTGCCGATCATCTGCGAGGAGATGCGCGGATCGCGCAGGCCGAACTGCACGCTGAGCGCCAGCAGGTCAAGCTTCCGGTCGCGGCACCAGTGCCACAGCCGGGTGGCGCGCTCCACCTCCCACGGCTCGATGTAGCTGATCTCACCCGGCTGGAACCCCGGCCGCGTGCTGAAGCGGTGCGCCACGGCGGCCGGCTCCTCCTCGCCGCCCAGCAGCCCGTGACGGACCATCTGGGCGTTGAGCAGACCTACCTGGTGGCGTTGCGCGGAGGGCAGCAGGCGGTCGGCCGCGCTCTGGCTGATCAGACTGTAGTCGCGGTAGGTGAGCGACGCCGCGCAGCAGCCGGTCGCGTGGAACGCGCAGTGCAGGTCCAGGTCGCGCACGCCGAGCCCGACGTGGCGCACCACCCCCTGCCGCTGCAGCTCCTGCAGCGCCTCCAACGCCCCCCCGGGACCGAGCGCCGGCTCCAGCCGGTCCGGGTCGTGGACGTGCACCAGGTCGAGGTAGTCGGTCTTGAGCGTGCGCAGGCTCTGGTCGATGCTCCAGCGCGTGGCGTCGGCCGAGTAGTCGTAGGGACGCGAGCGCGTCCCGGTCTTGGTGCAGAGAATGAAGTCCGTGCGCCGGCCGCCCTGCGCGTACCACGCTTCCAGCGCCAGCCCGAGTTTCCGCTCACTCTCGCCGTCGCCGTACAACGGCGAGGTGTCGATCAGATTGACGCCCAGCTCGAGTGCGCGATGCGCGGTGCGCGCGGCGACCTCGTCGTCGACCCGGGCGAACGGCGCGGCGCCGAGCGAAACCACCGAGACCTGCAGACCGGTCTTGCCCAGCGGCCTGCGCTCCAGGATGTGTTGTGCCATTGCCGCCACCCTACCGCAAAGCCGCCGCCGGTGCCAGCGCGGGGCGCTCGCCCGGACGTGTCGGAGCAGCCGTAAGCGAATCGATGCCGCTCTTGAGATCGAGCCCGCTGGGTTGCTGGTAGACGCGGAGGTCGAATTCCTTCAACACGGCCAGGATGTGGTCGAATATGTCAGCCTGAATGTTTTCGTAGTTGGCCCAGGCGACGTCGTTGGTAAATGCGTAGATCTCGATCGGGATACCGTGCTCGGTGGGTGGTCGCTGCCGGACCAGCAGGGTCAGATCCTGATGGATCTTCGGATGATGGCGCAGATACTGCAAGACGTATGCGCGGAAGGTGCCGATGTTGGTCATCCGGCGGCCGTTGACCGCAATCTCCATGTTGAATCCATGCTCGCGGTTCCACTCGTCGATCTCCCTGCTTTTTGCGGCGACGTAGTCATTGATGAAGGTGATCTGTTGAAAGCGGGCGGTCATCTCGGGTGAACAGAACCGGATGCTGTTCATGTCGATGAACAGGGAGCGTTTTATGCGCCGGCCGCCGGTTTCCTGCATACCGCGCCAGTTCCTGAACGAGTTCGCGACCAGGGCGTAAGTCGGGATGGTGGTGATCGTCTTGTCCCAGTTCTGGACCTTCACGTTGTTCAGCGTGATGTCCACCACGTCGCCGTCGGCGTCGTACTTCGGCATCTCGATCCAGTCTCCGATCCGGACCATGTCGTGACCGGAGAGTTGGATTCCGGCGACCAGGCCGAGGATCGAGTCCTTGAAGATGAGCAGAATGAGCGCCGTCATTGCGCCGATTCCGCTGAGCAGCTTCCACGGCGACTGCTGAATGAGCGTGCCGATTACGGCGACGCCGCCAACCACGTAGATGAAGATCCTGGCCGCCTGAATGTAGCCGCGGATCGGCTTGTGATCGGCGATTTCGAACGTGCTGTAGACCACTACGACGGTGTCCAGTAGGGCTCCGATGACGATCAGTCCGATGAACCCCATGTACGCCAGCGCGAAACTGCTGATCGCGGCGGACAGTTCGAGGAACAGCGGCGCAGCAAGGTAGATGACGAGCGCTGGGGCGACGTGGGAAAGCCGGTAGAACACACGCTGCTCGACCATTGCGTCATCCCACCGGGTCCTGGTGCGCCGCACCAAGCGACCAATCGCCTTGAGGATGAGTCGTTTGGCAACGAGGTTGGCGATCATGCTGGCGATCAATACGACTGCTGCGAGCATCAACTGGCTGACAATCAAGTCGGCTGGTGCCGGGAACTCGCCCCAGGACCCGACCCAACCATGCAGTAGCTCGGCGATCCGGCTCATCGGTCCATCGTAGTCCTGATCCGCGGGAAAGGGTAGGCGTGACCGGGACCGGTTTGCAATTGCACCCGGACGGTGGTACGTTCATCCGGCGCATGGAACGGCATACCCGGCAGCGGGCGGCGATCCGGGCCGCGTTCGAGTCGCACGACCGGCCGCTGAGCCCCACCGAGGCGTACGAAACCGCGCGCACCAAGCTGCCGCGCATCGGGATCGCCACCGTGTACCGCGCCATCCGCGACCTGGTGGACTCCGGCTGGCTGCGGCCGGTCGAGGTGCCCGGCGCCGCGGCCCGGTACGAGCGCGCCGGCAAGCCCCACCACCACCACTTCCTGTGCCGCCGCTGCAACGCGCTGTGGGAGGTGAGCGGCTGTCCGCGCGGCATCGAGCAGCTCGCCCCGGCCGGTTTCGTGACCGAGGGACACGAGATCACCCTGTACGGTCTGTGCGACGACTGTCGCGGCAACGTGGCGTAGGCGCAGGTCAATCGGGCGTTGTTGCGGCGCGTGCTCGGCTACGCGCGCCGCACCTGACGCCGGCGCTACGGGCCGGCGGCGGCCGCGAGCTTGCGGAACAGGTCGCGGAAGATCGGATCGCGGTCGACGAAGCTGGCGCAGCGGATCAGGTGGCGACGGCGGTCGACGCTCCAGGTGATCTGGTCGGTCAGCACCGGACTCGGCACCAGCTCGGTGGGCACCCAGGCCGGATTCAGCAGGTAGCCGATGGTCGCCACGTCCCACAGCACGCGCGACCAACCCAGGTGGTCGGTGGCGGGAGTCCGGCGCGATGCGACAGACTCCCTGAAGCGGGACGCAAGGAAGGCGCCCAGCGCGCCGTGCGGCTCGACGTGGCGCTCGATCTCGGGGACGGTGGTGTGCAGATGCGAGGTCACTCCGCGGCAGGGGACCAGCACCAGGGGCACGCCGCAGTCGAGCACGGTGCTGGCCGCGGGCAGGTCCTGGCGCAGGTTGAACTCCGACGCATCGGGCCAGTGCAGCGCGTGGCCTCCCAGCCACACCACCACGATCCGCGTGACGAGGCCCGGCTCCAGCAGCAGGGCGGAAGCGACGTTGGTGAGCGCGCCGATCGCGACCACGTACAGCGGATCGCCGGCCGGGCTGGCGCGGCCGCGGGCGACCAGATCCCGTACCGCGGCGCTGGCGCGCGGCTGCCGCCCGGGTCCCAGGTAGTCGGTCGAGCCGCGCAAGGCGAACCCGTCGGCGGTGCGACCGAGCCGCTGCAGGAGCCCCAGGATCTCCCGGTAGCTGAGCTCCATCCCATGCCCCGGTCCGTCCGAGCGCTCATTGTGGAAGGGCGCGGCGTAGATCGCCTCGACCTCCAGCCGCTCCGGGGAGAGCAGCGCGTGGACCAGCGCGAACTGGTCGTCAACCTGGTTGAAGGTGTCGGTGTCGAGCACCATCCGCACCCGCCCCGCCGGCGGCCGCAGCCGCTGGAGCCGGGTCTCCTCGGCGATCCCCGGGAACGTCACTTCACACTGTCCCGCCACGAGCTACCAGTATAGCGCTGAACAGCCGCCGGCGGACGCGAGCTTCAAGCTCACGGCGGGGCTCGGCGTTACCGCTCGCTGCCCACCGCATCTCGGCGCACGCGACTGGGGGGCGCCGGCCCGGCTGGCTCGCAGGGAGCGGGTGCGCCTGCCGGTCGAGCGCAAGGTGCAACTCGCGGTCCAGCTCTATGAAGCGGCACGGGCTACTCGACCCGACTGGCCGGACGAGGAGATTCGCCGGGCTGACTTCGCCACCCATCAGCGAGTACGCGCGCTCCTGGACGTTGCGCCCCATGTCGGCCGTCGCTGACACGCTCGGCGTACTCGTTGCCCATGCCACCGACCTCGTCGTCATGAAGGTGCTCGCCGGTCGTGGCAAGGATCTGGACGACCTGCGCTCGCTGTTGGCCAGTGGCGACGTGGATCAGGGGACGAGGCCCGCGACCTCCTTGGCCAATTGGAGTGCGCGCTCGCGCAATCGGACCTGCTTCCCCGACTGGACGAGGCGATCGCGGAACTCGCCGGCGATTGACGTTCGTGCACCGACCGTGCTCACGTCCGCCTCACGCCTTCCGTTGCGGGTGACTCGCCCGGCATGCTGCCGAGATATCCGCCGATGATGGCGAGGATTGGTTTCAGCCGCCGGGCGGTGGGGTCAACATCCACACCAAACGCCTCCAGCGCCGTCGCTCCCAACAGATGCAGGGAGCCGGGCGGCGCGAAGATGATCGGACAGGTCAGAGCCCCTTCGAGGCCTTCGATGGTGAGTCGCGCCTCGCCGAGCAGGCGCCGGTCGCGGCGTCCATCGGCCAGGATCAGATCCCGGCTCAGCAACGGCACGACGGCGATGGCATGCAACCGGTCTTCGGGGATGAACGTGTACAGCGCACCGGTGTCGACCCAGAATCGTTCCGCGAAGTTCCGGGATGCGTCGGCGGGGTTGGCCACCGTCACCCCGATCTGAAACATACCCACGTATTCCACTCTAGGCATCCACGGTCGGGCCGTCAAGTCTCGGGCCGAATCGGATGACCGCCGGCGCCCGCCGCACAGCTCGACGATTTCGGCGTGTCCGGTCCCAACCGGCAACGTGTTGCGGCTGTTGGCCTGACGTTCGCCGTGGCAGGCGAGGTGAGCGAGCAGTGGCGTGGCTCCGCGTTTACCGCTGACTTCCCCTGAGCCGGGGGTCGAGCAGGTCGCGCAAGGCGTCGCCGAACATGTTCAGGCTGTACACGACCAGCGTCAGGCACAGGCCCGGCCAGAGCGCCAGGCGCGGTGCCGCCTCCATGTACTGGCGCCCCTCGCGACTCAGCATGCCGCCCCAGTCGGGGACGTCCGGCGGCAGGCCGAAGCCGAGGAAGCTCAGCGATGCCGCGCTCAGGATGTAGCCAGCTGTGCTGAATGAAATGATTATGACCCGTGTGACATTGGGCACGACGTGTCGGCGCCGTGTCAAACGCTTTCTTGCTCATATTCAAACAGGATGCTCTTCAACCTGTCAATCTGTTTCTCCAATCCTTTTCCTGGTATGAACAATCCTGAGCTTCCGAATACAAAGAAATTAGCTCCAGCATCCCGATATTGGGATAGATTCTGTTCTGAAATACCCCCATCGACCGCGATATCTATATGATTTTTTCCATGGGATTCGAGAAAGCTGGTAAGTTCCCTAATCTGGTCCTCGAAATGCGGTACGGGCTCTTGGTTTAGCATCCCCGGTGAATACGCCATGAGCAGAATCAAATCGATGAACTCAACAAGAGGGGTAAGCAAAGAAATAGGAGTAAATGGTCTGAGGGCAATCCCGGCTCGAACACTCCTTCTCTTGATCATTTGCAGGATGTGGTAGACATCTTTTCCAGTTTCGTAGTGGAAAGTGATAACCGAAGCACCGGCTTCACACAATTCGTCTATATAATTCTCCGGATCCGTCACCATAAGATGTACATCCACGGGCACCGGCTGATTGAGACAGAGCTGCCTTAGAAAAAACGTGCCCAGCCCAATCTGTGGAACAAAATGACCATCCATGATATCAAAATGCAGAAAGTCGAAACCTTTTTTATGAAGAGTGTGAACATCCTTTCCCAGATTCATCAGATTTGCACACATAATCGAAGCGCTTAATTTGGGTGTCCGTTCCATCATTGTCTCATCTCCCGTTCTACGCCCGGACTGGTTCTTGATCAAGGTCGCTCGAGACTTATCATCCGCTGAGTGCGGGTGATATTTCGATATTTGCAAGTGTCTTGGTTCACAGCGCTGTTCTTTTGCCCGTTTGCGAGGATCTGTAGGCAGCGGCAACTACTCGGGCAACAACCCGTCCGTCTTCACCGCTTACGGATAGCTCCTTATCTTGCTGTATACACTCCAAGAAGTGATCGATTTCACTTTTGAACGCATAAGTGATCACTTCCCCAGGACTGAGTGGTCCGCCAGGTTGCCTGACGACGGGTACCTCTAGTTCGTGCCATCCACCCCATTCGCATCCCTGTCTTTTTGTTAGATATAGCTTTATTCGTACTGCTTCTACAGACTCGAAGGGAGGGACATCATAATAGATTGTTCCTTCGGTCCCGTATATAAAACCAAGCTCTGAGAAGTGTTGAGAGTATACCCCTTCTCTGTCCCAGGCAGATTTCTCTACCCACTCCACTCGGCTCAAACCCATGTCGAGAATTGATGTTGCGCCATTTTCGAACCGAAGAAGTAGCAGGGCGTGATCTTCGTAAACTCGCTCCGGTATAATCTTGGACACCTCGGCATACACCGTGTCGATTTCCGAATCCAAAAACCACCGATAGGTATCGATATAATGAGATCCGTTATCCAAGATTACACCTCCTCCTACTCGGTCTTCCTCACAAAATGTTTTCGCTGGGCGAGAATTGGGTGGAAAATACAAGTTCCAGTGGATGTCCAAATGATAGACCCTACCGATAATCCCCCGGTCGATGATCTCCTTGATCTTCTGAAATCCCGGATTGAACCGCTTCATGAAACCGACCATGAGCTTGACGTTTTGTTTCTCCGCCTCCTCGATCATTTCCCTGCATTCTTCTTCTGTCCTCGCCATTGGTTTTTCACAAAGGATGTGCTTGCCCCTCTTAGCCGCTTCCACGGCAATCTCCTTGTGCAACCAAACAGGTGTGCAGATGCTTATTGCATCGAGCTCCTCTATTTCCAACAGTTCTTGATAATCCGTAAACCATTGTTTCGATCCCCATCGCTTGGCGGTGGCTTTTGCTTGCACTTCAATGTCAGAGCAAACAGCAGCGATTTCTGCCCTAGGACTCTCCCAATACCAAGGTAAGTGCCCCCTTTGGGCGATGGTGCCGCATCCAATGACTCCGACTCTTACCTTCTCCTTCTCCTTCATCACAGATTCACCACTTTGTTGCTCCGAATCGACTCGATTGCCTTGAGAGCGATCCTGACTGCTTCCCTTCCATCTATTCCGGTTGCCAGGGGCTCCTCATCCTTTTCTATACACTGAAAAAAATGCCTAATCTCCTCTCTGATCCCGTCGCTACCATCAAAACAGTGATCCTCTATGACCTGCTCGTCCCGCATGAGGATCCGGAGATTATACGGATAGTCCAAAGAGCCCCATACTTGGGCGATGCCGTTTTCAAAATGGATGTCCAGATATTCTCTGCTGATTCGTTCCTCGGACGTACACCCGCACCCGATAGCAGCCATTGCTCCATTGTTGAATCTTAATGTAAAGATCGCGGAATCCGGAGGTTGTACTCCTTTGAAAACGAAAGTATCTCCTTCGGCATAGATCCTCTTTACATCCCCCATCAAGTATCTCAGATTGTCGATTGCATGAACTACGTTCTCGACAATAATCCCCCGGCATCCATCCTCGATGAATTTCCAACCTGGGTCTGGAATCTTCCATAGAGGATACGTATACAGGGCCCAAAGAGGGTTTCCCAATATCGATGCATTCTTTTTCAAATAGGCATACGCTTTAGCGTATCGATGTTTGAAAGCAATAAACAATTTGACATTGTTTTTCTTGCACGACTCGATCATTTCATCGCAGTCTTCGACGTATGCAGCCATCGGTTTCTCACAAAACACATGAATCCCCCGTTCGGCTGCCAACCTAACTTGCAAAGGGTGTTCAGTTGGTGGGGTTGCAATAACTACGGCATCCAGCTTCTCTGTCTGAAGCATCTTTGCCACGTCAGTGTACAGCTTTGTATTCTCCAGATCGATCTTGGTCGGAAGTGCTCTTCTCTTTTTGCAAACAGCTACGATATCAACATACGCTAACTCCCTGAATGATTTGTACAGCTCTACACCCCACCGACCGAAGCCTATTATCGCTACTGAATATCGTCTTGCTGCCATGATTGTCGATACCTCCTAATGCACAAGCACTGATACGATGAGCTCGAAGCCTCACGCCTATCTCTACTCAAGATTGGAATGGGCGTTCCATAGATCTTCTTCGGAGATATTCATTTCGTCCTGAAGCATGAGGGAAGTGCAATCACAAAAAAACAGCAGACATTGCTCGAACAGAGAGGTCATCGGTTGCTTGGATGGAGTTTCTTCAGGTCGATGAAACTTCGTGGGACACGGAATCCTCACCGAGCTGTCGGCAATTGCCTTGGCAGTGGATTGATTGGATGCCGTAATCAAAGCGACTTGAGCTCCGTGCTTCTTTGCCAATCGCATCACAGTAATAGTGGTAAGAGTTTCCCCTGAGCCTGAAGCAGCGATCAAGAGGTCCTCCTCCCCAATAGCCGGTGTTATCGTCTCTCCCACTACGACAGAGTCGAATTGTAGGTGCTTAAGCCTTTTGGCAAAAGCCTGAATCATCAACATGACCCTGCCGACGCCGACGACGAATATCCTATTTGCTCTGGCTATCTGCTCGATCAATGCTCCCACTTCGCTTTCATCGACCTTGCTTAAGCAAGATTGCACCTCACCATGCACTATTGCCATCGCCTCACGAAAATACATGGCCCATGACCCTTGACAATACCATTGATCTATTCTCCAACTCCATTAGCCTACTCTATTTTGACCGAGCGAGTCTTTCATTTACTTGATATAGGGATGGCATTCTTTGGATTCTCAAGCCTCCGCTTTTTTCAATCATGAGCGAGGTCGCAGCCGAAGCAAACAACCCCGCTCTCTTGGCCTTGTTTCCCCCTATATAACTGAAAGCGAAACTGGCGGCAAAACAGTCTCCGGCTCCCGTACAATCTACCGCCTTTTGCGTCAAAGGGGGGATTTCCAAAAGTTCATTTTCTGTGGCCAAAATTGCCCCTCTTTCAGCCAGAGTAACGATTCCTATATCAACTCCCCACTCAATAAGGACTCTGGCTACTTTCCTCCCATTCGTGCCTCTAAAGAGATATTGCGCATCCTCGATACTAAGCTTAGCGATGTGAAAATACGGCAATAATCGTTTCAGAAACGTGTCTTCTTCCTTGTTTGGATGATAACTGCAGTGAGCGCCCCCATACCCACCGAGCTCGACCGCCAAACGCCTGCCGGATTTTGAAAGCTGCTCAATAACGGGTAGAGAAACCTCCCATTCCTGAGGACAAACATAGATCATATCTGCTTGAAGATAGTCATTCGGAATATCCCTAAAACGGATCGGCTGCCCCTTTGCCGGGTACCGCATGGTCTTGTGACCCCTCTTGTCATAAAGAAGCTCACTCGATCTGCTTTCATTGCCTTCTACCCTGATACCCCTTACATCAACCCCGGTTTGATGTAAGGGATCAAGTAGCTCACTAGGCATATCTTTGCCTATGTAGCTGACAATTCCAGTACTCGTCCCTAACCTGCTGGCGACAACTGCATAGTACGCAGCGGCTCCTCCCAATACCGGCCCAAGGGTTTGTCCAGGAAATCTGATCATTTCCTTCATCAAATGCCCGACTGCAACCAGATTGGGTTTCATTCTTTGTCCTGGTATCCCAAGCGCTAACGCTCTCGTTTGCCCTCTATAAACTCATCGAGCCGCCGTTTCGCTTCGTTATCGTCCATTTTTTCCGGAGGACACTTGGTCAGATAAGCCGCAGCAGACGTGAGGACTCCGCTGACGTTTCTATCCAATCCCAGCTTGGCACACCGAATGCCGTCAACCATACAGCCTGCATAATTGGGACTATCCGAAACCTCGAACCAGGCAATAATTTTTATTGGATTACCGCCGAACTCTTTGCCCTCCAGGATTGTCCACGCGTGTTTGGTGTCCTGTAGGTGCTCGATATGCCCCGCCGCTCCTCCCCAAAAGTCAAACTCATAAGGAACCAAGCTCTTGTAAGCTTGCCCCTTGGTAAAGAGCTTTGACTCTTTCCTCGTCAACTGGTTGAAGAAATCGGTATTGCCGCCCACGTTGAGTTGGTATGTGTTCAGGATCTTAGCCCCACGATCGAGAAATAGCTTTAACAAAGTTCTGTGGAAGATGGTCCCTCCGATTTGGCTTTTGATATCGTCCCCGATTAGTGGAACTCCTTTGCGTTTAGCCATATTCGCGAACCTCTCATCGTTTGCGATAAGCGCTGGCATCCCATTTACAAACGCAGCACCGGAATTGATTGCTGCCGTAGCATAAAACTCGGAGGCTTCGACCGCACCGGTAGGCAGATTGTTGACCACCACTTCCGTTTGGGTTTGTTTAAACACCTTTTCAATATCCGCCGCCGCTGCATCCGCTATCGTTACTTTCTGCGATAGATGCTCCGTTACGCCGTCCATAACCGGTCCCATCATCACTTTAACCCCAAGGTTCGGGACATCAGAAAACCTAAGTGCACTATTGGGCTCGGCAAAAATAGCTTTGGAAAGATCTTGGCCGATTTTATGCTTATCCACGTCGAAGGCGGCAACCGGAACAATGTCGGTTACCTTGTAACCACCAATATCGGCGTGCATAAGTCCCGTAGTATCATCGGAATTCTTGTAGTACTCAATTCCCTGTAATATGGCGCTTACGCAATTACCAATTCCAATATAGGATACTCGTATTTCTCCCAATCTCTATTCCTTTCTGGTTCTCAGGTTAGCTGTTATTGCCTAGTATCCCATCTCTGCCTTCAGCTTCTGGTCAATCCAGGCGTAGGCCAGGGGGGTTTCATTATCATTGTCGCCAAGGTTGGTCTCGCCATAGAAATTGTTTACCCACGGCCACCAAAAGAGCCCTTCCTGCTCAGTGTAGAGAGGTATGGACTTAGCCTCATTAAGCATATGTGCGGCTGCCTTCTTGATTAGGCGGTCTCGCTCAACGTAATCTTCCTCTTCGGCTATCTTGGCCAGCATCTCATCAAAATACTCGTCCGACCAGTCAGCGTAGTTGAGGGGCTGGTCCGTCCCCCCGCGGAGGACGAGCGCATCAGTCGGATTGGCCGTCCCAGCGAAGTCCATGACGCTGTGACTGTATCTTTTGTACCTTCGGGCATCATCAAAGTTGATATAGTCGGATGCCATTATCTTGACGTCAACGCCAATCTGAGCCCACTGGTATTTAAGCAGATCCGCTGCATCCAGTTCGGTGGCTTCGGTTGCAGTCCAATGTTCCATCTCAAAGCCATCGGGGTAACCAGCATCTGCCAGCATCTGTCTGGCCAGTTCCGGGTTATAGTCAAACAGCAATCGGGTTTCCGAAGGCAGTTCTTCCAGTGTAGTGAAAACTGTGGGATTCCCCGGATACATTGGGAACCAGTATGTCGGTAGTGGTCCCACACCCATGGCGTCAGCGAAGGCTTTCATGTCTGTGCCAATCATCAAGGCTCGCCGTACGTTCACATCGTCAAAAGGTGCCTCACTGGTCTTCAAAGCTACAGTCATTCCCCTTTCCGCAACCAGTCTGGCGCTTACCAGCTCAGGGGCTGTTGTGTCCAAGTTTTCCCACTGCCTGACGGGCACATAATGAACGTAATCAAGCTTCGCCGTCCGCAGCGCGGCCATCTGGGTAGCCTCATCGGGAATGATGGGCTTTATTATCTCGTCTACAAACGGTACTTGATATTCCACGCCGTCGATGATCGTCGTTTTCCACCAATCAGGGTTGCTCTTGAAGCTCATGTGAGAACCAACGACATACTCTTTGAATATGAATGGTCCCGTGCCAACCTGATCTTCCCACTTCTTGGAACCTTCCGTTTCAGGTGGACTTATTATGGCGCGGTCTTCATAGCCAAGGCGATAGTACCAACCAAGATCGAACTTGGTGAATTCAAGAACAGCGGTGTATCTGTCCGTGGCATATACGTCCCCTATATACCGCGCGACACTCTTCCCTGGCGGAGACGCCAAGAAGTATTTCACGTCAGCGACAACATCCTCGGCAGTAAGTTCCCGGGCTTTCATTATGTGCGGCACATCCTGCCAGTCTATTCCCGGCCGTATGCGCCAGGTTATATTCTCGGGACTAACCTCCCAACTTTCGAGCACGTTGCCTTTCATGAACTTCTCGGGGATGAACGTACGCAACTGAAATGAAAATTCACCAGTGCCCCTGATCCCGTACTTCTCGAAGTCGCCAATTATTGGCCTCTCCTGCATGATCTGTAGCCAATGGAACGGGAACATACCATCAGCTATGTCCGGGCTTGGTGGGTCTGCCATATATTGCTTGCCATGGAAAATAGTGAGCGTGCCACCATATTGGGGCACACCTTCTTCCACCTCTTCTGCTGCCACATCCTCTTCCGTCTCACCGACGGAAAAAGCAAGGGTCGCTACCACCGCGAACGCCAGTACTACGACAAAAATCCTGGTTTTCACAATCCAACTCCTCAGTATAGAATGTTTCTTGCTTCTCATTGCCTTGCCGATATCTTGAATCCCGGGCATCCTACCACGTGTTTTCAAGATCCTGTAATCATGCACATCCAGTTCTCCTCCCGTGTCGTCAACTCTCCTTAAGGCTTCTTGTTTCACTCTCTCAACCCATAGCGCCCCGCACCACCCCTCAGCCTTGGGTCCAACAAGTCTCTCAGTGCATACGCCACCGCAGCCAGGGCAACACCAAGCCATATACCATATAACCGTGCGGAGCATCAAGCAACTGCACAGGTGTCTCTCCACCATCCCGATCTGACGGCCGTCGCCACGCGGCTACTCGCCCCAACGCGTCCGGCATGCTGATGCCCTCTCGGGCGGTTTGAGTCTCAGACCTGTGGCGCGCGGGCGGAACCGCTGAGCGGTGAGGCCCCCACTCAGGGGATCGTGACGCACCGACTCGATCACACTGTGCGACCCGTAGGTGTCGTGTCTGCAGGTCACGTGGTGTTCATGGACCACTCTTCTCTCATATTCGCCCAACGTGGTCAACTGGAGTCAATGCCTCCGCCGCGATCGTCGAGGGGATGACGGAGGACTTCACAGCCCACCGGCTACCGCCCGGCCCTGCGGGTAGGGTGTTGGGGCATTCAGAGGGGGTTGCCGCGGGGCGGAACGCGCGACCGGCTCAGCCGGGCGACAGCAGAGCCGCGAATGCCGCCTTCCGGTGGAGCCTAAAATGGCGCAGGGCGGCAGCCGCGTTGGTGTTCCCCTGATGTAGAATCATCGCCAGCGCGATGTTGTTGCAGGTCTTGCGGTTGGCCGGTGCAAAGCCGCGCCAGTCGCGGCCGGCGTCTTGGTGGCGTCACGGCGCAGGTGGTTTTTGGCCTCGATCGACCAGTGCCCGCGATTCCAGCTCAGCAGGTACTCGGGAGACCCGCTCTCCGCCGCCACCGAGGGGCGCGTCAACCACCCAGCTGTGCTCGCTCCTCATTCCAGCCTAGCCGCGGGCACCGACCGCGCCCTATCACGGAACCTCGACAACAATCCGCTCGAGAGCGGACTCGAGGTGAGGCGTATGCTCCCGCAGCGCTGGCAGTTGGGTATCGTCGGTGACTTCCAGGCGTAACGGGGTGATGGATATAAGGCCCCGATTGAGAGCCCAGACATCGGTCCCCTCTACGATGTCGGGATGGTCCGCTGCGATTGCGGAGAGCTTGTTGTAGTAGAGTCCATCGCCGCGCTGCTCCGTTCGTAGTTTCCAGTAACTAATGGGAGAGAGTCGGGTCACGGCAATACCCCGGATTTCTCCGCTAGGAACACTGGGGACGTTCACATTGAGGGTGATGCCCGTCGGCATTTCACCCTCTGCTATGCGGCGCGCCAATAATTCGGAAACCGTGGCGGCAAGGTGGAAAAGCGGCTCTCTGCGGTCTTGCGGCCCATCTAGGCTCAGCGAGACGGCAATTGATGGGATCCTGGGACTGCGCTCATGAGCCACGCGGGTCGCCATGGTGGTCCCCGACCCCAGGACGGCATTACCAACATTGGCGCCCGTGTTGATGCCGGACACGACGAGGTGTATCTTGCCTTCAGCCAATGGCCCCAGGCCCAGGAACACACAATCGCTCGGTGTGCCGCTGACCGCATAGGCACGCGCCCCTTTAATGGAAGAAGTTCGTTCCGCGACAGCAATGCCGTTGTGAAAGGATACGGCAGTGCCGACGCCACTCTGTTCTCGGTCCGGGGCAACAATGAGCACCTCGCCGACCCGACTCATCGCTTCGGCGAGAGCCTGGATGCCGGGCGAATCGATGCCGTCGTCGTTCGTGACCAGAATCTTCATTATTCTCCGACCCGTGCCGGCATCAACGAGACGGCGGCCCAGTTCGGTTGGGTACGGTTCCACACCTGGAGGCGTACCGCCCGTGAAGTACGCATAACCATTGACAGCGTAGAAATCATTCGTACTCGTGAACGGGAGAGGGGTAGCAAAACCAGAAGCATTCCTCTCACGGACAAGACTGTTGCCATAGCAACGTCGTTCACCCCCCTTTGTGTAGAATTCAGGTATAATGTTAGAGGGGCGGGAGATTATCTCCCGCCCCTCTTCTACCTCTGGCTATTGATCCCCTATACGGAATTGCCGAAGCTCTTTCGGTGTTGGCTGCTACTACCTAGTATCCCATCTCTGCCTTCAGCTTCTGGTCAATCCAGGCGTAGGCCAGGGGGGTTTCGTTATCATTGTCTCCGAGGTTGGTCTCGCCATAGAAATTGTTTACCCACGGCCACCAAAAGAGCCCTTCCTGCTCAGTGTAGAGAGGTATGGACTTAGCCTCATTGAGCATATGTGCGGCTGCCTTCTTGATTAGGCGGTCTCGCTCAACGTAATCTTCCTCTTCGGCTATCTTGGCCAGCATCTCATCAAAATACTCGTCCGACCAGTCAGCGTAGTTGAGGGGCTGGTCCGTCCCCCCGCGGAGGACGAGCGCATCAGTCGGATTGGCCGTCCCAGCGAAGTCCATGACGCTGTGACTGTATCTTTTGTACCTTCGGGCATCATCAAAGTTGATATAGTCGGATGCCATTATCTTGACGTCAACGCCAATCTGAGCCCACTGGTATTTAAGCAGATCCGCTGCATCCAGTTCGGTGGCTTCGGTTGCAGTCCAATGTTCCATCTCAAAGCCATCGGGGTAACCAGCATCTGCCAGCATCTGTCTGGCCAGTTCCGGGTTATAGTCAAACAGCAATCGGGTTTCCGAAGGCAGTTCTTCCAGTGTAGTGAAAACTGTGGGATTCCCCGGATACATTGGGAACCAGTATGTCGGTAGTGGTCCCACACCCATGGCGTCAGCGAAGGCTTTCATGTCTGTGCCAATCATCAAGGCTCGCCGTACGTTCACATCGTCAAAAGGTGCCTCACTGGTCTTCAAAGCTACAGTCATTCCCCTTTCCGCAACCAGTCTGGCGCTTACCAGCTCAGGGGCTGTTGTGTCCAAGTTTTCCCACTGCCTGACGGGCACATAATGAACGTAATCAAGCTTCGCCGTCCGCAGCGCGGCCATCTGGGTAGCCTCATCGGGAATGATGGGCTTTATTATCTCGTCTACAAACGGTACTTGATATTCCACGCCGTCGATGATCGTCGTTTTCCACCAATCAGGGTTGCTCTTGAAGCTCATGTGAGAACCAACGACATACTCTTTGAATATGAATGGTCCCGTGCCAACCTGATCTTCCCACTTCTTGGAACCTTCCGTTTCAGGTGGACTTATTATGGCGCGGTCTTCATAGCCAAGGCGATAGTACCAACCAAGATCGAACTTGGTGAATTCAAGAACAGCGGTGTATCTGTCCGTGGCATATACGTCCCCTATATACCGCGCGACACTCTTCCCTGGCGGAGACGCCAAGAAGTATTTCACGTCAGCGACAACATCCTCGGCAGTAAGTTCCCGGGCTTTCATTATGTGCGGCACATCCTGCCAGTCTATTCCCGGCCGTATGCGCCAGGTTATATTCTCGGGACTAACCTCCCAACTTTCGAGCACGTTGCCTTTCATGAACTTCTCGGGGATGAACGTACGCAACTGAAATGAAAATTCACCAGTGCCCCTGATCCCGTACTTCTCGAAGTCGCCAATTATTGGCCTCTCCTGCATGATCTGTAGCCAATGGAACGGGAACATACCATCAGCTATGTCCGGGCTTGGTGGGTCTGCCATATATTGCTTGCCATGGAAAATAGTGAGCGTGCCACCATATTGGGGCACACCTGCTTCCACCTCTTCTGCTGCCACATCCTCTTCCGTCTCACCGACGGAAAAAGCAAGGGTCGCTACCACCGCGAACGCCAGTACTACGACAAAAATCCTGGTTTTCACAATCCAACTCCTCAGTATAGAATGTTTCTTGCTTCTCATTGCCTTGCCGATATCTTGAATCCCGGGCATCCTACCACGTGTTTTCAAGATCCTGTAATCATGCACATCCAGTTCTCCTCCCGTGTCGTCAACTCTCCTTAAGGCTTCTTGTTTCACTCTCTCAACCCATAGCGCCCCGCACCACCCCTCAGCTTTGGGTCCAACAAGTCTCTCAGTGCATCGCCAAACATATTTATACCATACACCACCGCAGCCAGGGCAACACCAGGCCATATGACCATCCACGGCGCCCTGAACATATAGGCACGCGCACCGCCACTAAGCATGCCTCCCCAGCTCGGAGTCGACGGAGGGATACCAAAGCCAAGAAAGCTCAGGCTAGCCTCAGCTATAATAACCGTCGGCATCCTAGTGGTGAATATGACAATTGCGTGAGCCATGATATTGGGCAGGATATGGCGCGTAAGTATCCTGGAGGTAGAACAGCCAATTGCCGCCGCCGCCTCCACATACGTATCCTCCTTGATACTGATGACCGCGCTCCTTATTACCCTCGAACTGGTGACGCCCAGTCGTATCCCCATAACAACGATCACCTGCCACATACCCGGCCCGATGATGGATATCAAGACCATCATAAGAATTAGACCTGGCACGCTCATGAGGGCATCGACAAACCGTTGCACTATGAGGTCAAAATTACCGCCGATGTACCCGGTCATAATACCGATAATTGAAGCGAGAATCGTTATTACAGTAGAAGCTCCCAAACCGACAATCACCGAGACGCGAGCCCCGAAGATGACACGAGAGAGCACGTCTCGCCCCAGGTTATCCGTCCCCAACCAGTACCGGACTGATGGTGGAACCATGATATCTTCCATATGAACTTCATTTGTTCCATAGGCGGGAAGGAAATCGGCAAAAATACCGGTGAGAAGCAGGATAAAGGTTATGATTCCACCCACAGCACCCAGTGGCTTTTCCTTCACCAGCCTTATCAGGAAATTGACCGGTGTGGAGCGTCTCTCCATTTCGGCTGCGTTCCCTGATGAGCTATCGGCCACCATCACTCATTATCTATAACGAATCCTGGGGTCCAAATAGGCGTAGGTTAGGTCAACCGCTAGATTTATCAGCACCAGGACGGCCGCAAAAACCAGCATTATTCCGTTAACCAGCGGGTAGTCTCTTTGAAGGACCGCAGTTATCATTAGGCGGCCCATCCCGGGTAGCACAAATATCTGCTCTATAATAACGGTGCCCCCAACCAGGATGGGCACCTGAATTCCTATTGTGGTGATTACCGGGATCAGCGCATTCTTCAGGGCGTGCCTTATGACGACTATCCTCTCCCTTAGCCCCTTTGCCCAGGCTGTCCTGATATAATCTTTCCTCAACACCTCCAGCATCATGGTTCGGGTCATTCTCATGGTTCTCCCACACAATTCCATGCCCAGAACGATAGCCGCCACGACGAACATTCTCAGATTGCCTATTGGGTCCTCAAAAAACGGGATAAGCATGATGGGTGGCATATAGCCCCACCATATTGAGGGGAATACTATTATGATAGTCCCTAACCAGAACCCCGGGACGGAGATACACAATATGGCAACGCTACGCGCTATATAGTCACCCCATTGATCCTGCCGTATCGCTGAGTATATACCTGTAGGCAAGGCTATCAGTTGGGCTATCAGTAGCCCGATGACGCCAAGTTCAAGGGTTACTGGCCATTTAAGCGCCAGTAGTTCGGCCACGGGCGTCACTCTCCACCAGGAAACCCCCAAGTCGCCTTGAAGAATACCTCTGAAACTGCCATCCATCTGGGGAAGAAATCCCATCCACCGTCCATACTGAACATGTAGTGGTGCATCCAGCCCCAGCTTGATCAGTAGTAAAGCTCTTTGGTATTCCGAAAAGCTTTCGTCCGGAGATGCTGCCATCATCGCGGTTATTATGTCGCCTGGAAGAATGCGCATCACCACGAAGATCATCATACTCACCAGGAGGACGGTGGGTATGAGTACCAATAATCTCCTGATAATATAGGCCCGCATACCTACTCAACTCCCACCTATTTCTCTGGCCAAGCTTCCTTTATTTCCTCCACTGTCTTTGCTGCTAGTATCGCTTCGACCTGTTCTTCTTCTTTCCTGGCAAGAACATCAATATTCTTACAAATATCTGCCAGCTTATCTTCCGGGAACTTGCACGCGCCATGTTCATCCATATGAATCATATCACCAGATGTCACATCCATTCCCGCAACCGAAACAGGTACATTGAGTGCCCTCAAAGCGAACTCTCCATGTCCGGCTGTAGTGCCACTCATAATATATTGCACTCCGAATGGACGCATTTCATCCAAATCTCGAGAAGGACCATTAGTCACTACCCCCACCACCCCACACGCCTTATATAGTGCTGTTGATTGACCTCCAAACAGTCCCGCTCTATCGACAATACCGTCCGGATAGGTTTGCTGACATACGACGATAATAGGCTTTTTCGCCTTGTCCAGCGCTTCTATCAAATCCGCGAACAACAATTGCGGGTACTCCGGGTCAGGCGTTGAATAAATCATTGTAAATGCATGTCCTATTCTTCTCCCCATCTCCGGAAACGCACAGCGAACCGATTGATCCGTATACCATCTGCCGTTCCAGGCGTCATAGAGACCGAGACAGAGGGGATTCTCGGAATACGTAGCAACAATGTTCGACACGGTCGGGGTATTGAAGCTCCGCAATTTTTCGAGCATTTCTTCTTGTAATGATCTTTCCATTTATCTCTCCCCTATTTCTCCAGCGCCAAAAGATTCTTTCTGGCTGAGCTTGTCCTTCTCCAGACCGCCAGCATCGATCCAGTCCTTTATACTTTGGAGGGAATCGGAAATAGAATAGCGCGGTATAAAATCGACCAGTCGTTCAGTTTTCGACATATTGAATGCAATCTCGCCTCCCTGGGCCATACTCCAAGGGAAACCGTATTCCACGTCGATTCCAGGAACCAATCGTTGGACAACGTCAGCAAACTCAGTCCCTCGTGTAGATTCGGGACCAGCGCAGTTAAAGATCTCACCAACCGCCTTGGGGTGTTCGGCCAAAGCGATATGCATACGCCCTGCATCCCGCAAATCTACATAGTGACACAATTCGTCGGCAGAAAAATGTGGGATTTTGACGCTTGTCCCCTCAGCCATCATTTCGGCCAACTCACGATATCCACGTCCTCCCCCCCGACCACGAGGTCCAACGACCGCGACCAGTCTCAAAGCGGTCGTTGGTACTTTGTATTGCCAATAATATGTCATGGCCAATAGCTCTTGTGCTCGCTTCGTGGTGGAATACATATCCTTGGGTCTACAGGGGTGTTCCTCATCTACCGGCATATAATCCGGAGCGTTGAACTTGGTTGCTGGATACCATTCATAAGCGGAGACACTGCTTGTCAACACAAACCTATTCACTCCGGACCTACGGGCATACTCCAATATATTCTGACAGCCATTTACGTTGACCTGAACCATTTGTACGGAATCCCCCGTGTCGCCCGGTAACGAGGCAATATGCAAAATACATTCAAACTTGCGACCCTCTAAAGCCTGCTCCAAACCGTGACTATCGGTTAAATCGGCCTGTATAAAAGAAATCTCTTCATCAGGAGTCGTACGCCCCAGGGCTGTTACCTCTTTTCCAAGGGATAGCAGCTGATGCACAACTTCTCGCCCGATAAATCCGGTTGCACCGGTTACAAGATATCTATCCATTACGTCCCCCTTTCTCAATACTCTATTACAATGTTTTTCTCGCGCTTGGTCATGGGTGGTTGTAGCTCACGCACAACCCGGGTGCGTGCCGTCCCACCGGTCGTACACCGGTTCGTCCGTAGTGGCCGCCAGCTCGTCCCTGGCCGCGTACCAAAGATCCGCCCAGACGACTGGATCACGGATCTCCGCTTCCGGATTGGCGCGACTGCGGGCAACGAATCCCGGGTAGCCGTTTCTGCCGGTCGGTTGGCCAATTGGTTGGTAGCGCAGGTCGAAACTGATCCGCACCTCGTCACTCACGTTTGCCAACGACGAATGGCACGTCTTCTTGTGGATGAGCAGGACGTCGCCACGGCGCATAGGGATGGTGATCGCCAGGTTCGAGTCGAGGAACGTGTCCGGAATCGCGGGACCGAGGGTGGGAGTGGGACAGTGGGTAATGAGGCCGCCGGTATGGCTACGCGGAATCACTTGCAAACAACCATTCTCGACGGTAGCGTCCACAAGCGGAAACCACACAGTGAGCGTGTCGGTCTCGTCCGCCTCCGGCTCAAAGACCCCATTGTCCTGATGCCAGGGAGTGGACACTACTTTAGCATTCGCAGTCGCGCTCGCCGGTACCAGGCGCTCCGGAGGCTTGATTCGGACGTGCTGCACCGGATTCGCGAGAATCTCAGGACCTATTACCGATTCCACGACGTCGAGCAGAGACGAGTTTATGAGCGTACGAAACACGGTAGGCCCGACCCAGATCGGTGAGTCCTTCTTGACACCGGCCCGAGGAAGGCTGAAGTCAAAGTAGGCCTCGTAAGTCTTGCCGGTCTCAGCGTAGATCCGAATGACGCGATCCCCAAACGGCAGCTCCCGGTAGGCTGAGGCCAGCTCGCCGGCGGCCTGGAGCTTCTCAGCCAGACGATGCAGAACGCCAGCGTACTCTTCGAAGATCGGGTCCAGTGTCTCAGCCGGATCGAACAGCCCCTCGATCAACAGGTAGCCCTCTCGCTGAAACTCCTCGAGTTGCACCCCTGTCAATGCCGGCATGTTCGCCTCCTTGCCCGTCTCGCAGACACTTGCCGGGCCCGCGATCCGTGGACAGATATTATTACCGTACGTATTCACTCTGTCAACGATTGGTAGCCTCATTGGTTCCAGTGGGCCCATGGATCGGTACCTCAAGCGTGCGGAAATCCTCATCCGGCCAGTCCTCGCCCTTGAAGTTCTTGTGCCAAGTGATGCAGGCGATGCCGAGGTGGCCCAGCTACGTGCCAGTGCCGATTGCCAATCGCGGACGGTGTGCTCGGCAATACGCGGGTGTCGCCTACGCCCAGGACCCCCGGTGGATCCTCTCTTGAGAGACGGTCACGGGTTCGACCGCCGACCTGCCGGAAGGATGCGGGCCTGCCATAGCGGAGCCATCATACCTTGCCGGCGTCCGGACCGCAAATGCCCCAGCCGATGACCGTCAGGCACAGGCCGGGCCACAGCGCCAGCCGCGGCGCCGCCTCTGCCGCACGGAGACCGCCCCGCTGTCACTTCTTGTTCAGAGCCCGGTACTCACCGTCCGCCGCCCCTGAGCCGCGGGTCGAGCAGGTCGCGCAGGGCATCGCCGAACATGTTCAGGCTGTACACCACCAGCGTCAGGCACAGGCCCGGCCAGAGCGCCAGCCGCGGCGCCGCCTCCATGTACTGGCGCCCCTCGCGGCTCAGCATGCCGCCCCAGTCGGGGACGTCGGGCGGCAGGCCGAAACCGAGGAAGCTCAGCGATGCCGCGCTCAGGATGTAGCCGCCGACGCTGATGCTGAAGATGATGATGACCGGCGGCGCGATGTTGGGCAGCACGTGGCGGATCAGCGTACGCCACTTGGAGGAGCCGATCGCCGCTCCCGCCTCGAAGTAGACGTTCTCCTTGATGGCGATCACGGCACTTCTCACGACCCGTGAGCCGCTGCCGATGCCGCCCGAGATGCCGAGCACCAGGATGATCTGCAGCACACCGCGGCCCAAGACCGACATCAGGGTGAGCAGCAAGAGCAATCCCGGAAAGGCGATCCAGGCATCGACGAACCGCTGCACCACCAGGTCCAGCTTGCCACCCAGGAATCCGGTGACGCCGCCCACCAGCACGGCCACCACGACACTGATGCTGGTGGCGGCCAGACCGACCAGCAGCGACACCCGCGCCCCGTGGATGATGCGGCTCAGGAAGTCCCGCCCCACGTTGTCGGTGCCCAGCAGGTGCCGCGCCGATGGCCCTTCCAGAATCTCCATCAGGCGAATCTCGTCGTACGGATAGGGCGCCAGCACGTCGGCGAACACACTGACCAGAATCAGTGCCAGCACGACCATCCCGCACGCGGTTCCGAGCGGCTTGGTCTTGACCAACCTGACCAGGAGATCGACCAGCCAGTGGTGTGGTGCTGGCGGAGCGTTCCTCACGTTCACTCGCTCCCCGTTAGCGGTAGCGGACCCGCGGGTCCAGGTAGGGATAGAGCAGGTCGATCAGCAGGTTCACCCCCAGCACCATCGCACCGAAGGACAGGTTCACTCCCATGACGACCGGATAGTCGCGGTCCGTAAGGGCCGTCAGCAGCACCCGCCCCAACCCCGGCAGGACGAAGATGTTCTCCATGATCACCGAGCCGCCTACCAGGATCGGGAGCTGCAGGCCGATCAGGGTCACCACCGGAATGAACGCGTTCTTCACGGCGTGCCTGACCACGACCAGCCGCTCGCTCAGCCCCTTGGCCCAGGCGGTGCGGATGTAATCCTGGCGCAGCACCTCCAGCATCATGGTGCGCGTCATGCGCATGGTGCTGGCCGCCATCGCGGTGCCGAGAATAGCGCTCGGCACCAGGAACATGCCCAGGTTGCCCAGCGGGTCGTCGGTGAAGCGGATCAACTCGATCGATGGCGACCAGCCCCACCAGATCACCGGGTACAGCATCACCATCACTCCGAGCCAGAAGTTGGGCGTGGCCAGGCCGATCACGGCGATCGTCCGTCCGGCGTAGTCGCCGACCGTGTCCTGGCGCATCGCCGAATAGATGCCCACCGGCACGGCGATCAGCACCCCGATCACGATCGCCAGAACGCCAAGCTCCAGCGTCACCGGCAGGCGCTCGATGATCTTGCTCTCGATGGCCTCGCCGCCCCACAGCGACTCGCCCAGCGTGCCGCGCAGCACGATGCCGCCGATCCAGCGTCCGTACTGCACGTAGGCGGGCAGGTCCAGTCCGAGCATCTGCTCGAGCGCCGCCCGGTCCACGTTGGCCGCGCCGATCCAGCCGGCCTTGTCCAGCATGACGTCGATCGCGTCGCCGGGCAGGAAGCGCACCGAGAGGAAGACGAAGACGCTCAGGATGAACAGCGTGGGGATGACGAGCAGCACCCGCCGGATGATGTACGCTCTCATGTGACGCCAGCAAAGCCCACCCGCCCGGAGCGTGCCGAGCGGGTGGGCTCAGGATCTCAAGCAGCTCTACTAGTGCCCCATCGACTCCTTCATCTGGTGGTCGATCCACAGGCGAGCAAAGATCGTGTAGCTGTCGACGTCGCCCAGATTGTTTTCGCCGTTGTAGCCGACGATCCACGGCTGCGTCACCGCAACCTGCGGCATGATCGGACCCCACAGGTACAGGTGATTCTCGATCAGGTACCGATCCGCCTCCAGGATCAACTGCCGTTCCTCCTCGACCGTCGTCGCCGCGCCCACGGCGGCGATCATCGCGTCATACTCCTCCACGCTGTGTCCGGTGGCGTTGTTGTACGCACCCGTGGCCTGCCAGCCGATGGTGGTCACCGGAAGCGGCCTGTTCCAGCCGGTAATGAACCAGAGTATCCCTTCGTAGTCGGCATTCTGGATCATCGGGCCGAAGGCCGCGCCATCCGCGACCAAGAGGTCCACGTCGACGCCGATCGCATCCCAAAACTGGATCATTATCGCGACAAAGCCCTGATCGGTTGCCGCTGGGCTGGGATGGGCGTTGAATATGGTCTGGAATCTGACGCCGTCGGCGCCGCGCGGATATCCCGCCTCATCGAGGAGCGCCTCTGCTCCTGCCGGGTCATAGCTGTAGTAACCCTTGAGTTCGTCGGACCACTCCGCAACCGGGAACGCGTACCCGGTGTTGGCGATGCCGACCACGCCGCGAGGTGTGGGATCTGCATAGCCCTTGAAGTAGGTGGCCGCTACCGTCTCCAGGTCGAGGGCCATCTGGATCGCCCTACGCACCCGAACGTCGTCGAAGGGCGGCGCTTTCAGGTTGAAGGCGGCGGAATTCTGGCTGCGATTCTGGTACGCAAACTGTTTGAGCTCCGCGTTGGTGCGCGCCAGGCCCTCGGTCGAGGGGCCGGGTGAGAGCGCATACGCGGCGGGACCACCCAGCACGTCGAGCTGGCCCGAGCGCAGCGCCGCCAGGCGCGTCGATTCGTCCGGCATGATCACGCCCCTGAACTCGTCGACATAGGGCAGGCGGTTGTCCGGAAACTTCTCGTCAAAGCCCCAATAGTCCGGGTTCTTGGTATAGGTCAGGGCAACGTCTTCCACCCTGTCGGTCAACATGAACGGCCCGGTGCCTACCAGCTTGTTCCAATCCTTGGCGTCGCCGTCCTGCCTGATCACTTCGGGCGGGTACTGATTGCCGTAGATGTCGGCGATGATGTGGTACAGCGCGGCGAGCATCGGTTGCTGCAACGTGATCACGACCGTATGGCTGTCGGTTGCCGTGATCGATTCGACCGGCAGCGTCCCCAGCACGCTGATCACCGGGCTCGGTCCATCCGCGGCAAACTCGCCCAGCCCCAGATTGCGACTGAAGTTGAACACGACGTCGTCGGCGACCAGCTCGCGGCCGTTCATCGGTTCCTTGTCGTGCCACTTCACCCCCTTGCGGATGTTGAGAACAATCGTCGTGGCGTCGGGCTGTTCCCAGCTCTCGGCCAGCTTGCCGGTGTATTGAGGTAGATTCGGGATGGCACCGGCGAAGGCGAATTCGTCTCTGGGCAGTCCCCAGTCACCGCCACCCATTCTCTCCAAGACGATCTTGGTGGGGTGGATGACACTGCGGTAGTGCCACATGTCGGCATGCTCGGTCTGCCAGCCGGGATGGAACAGACTGGTGATGGTCCCGCCGTACTCCGGCGCGCTCACCATCTCTCCGGTGGTGGGGTCGAGCACCATCTCCTTCTCCATCGCCGCGGCCGGCTCCTCTTCGGCGGCAGCCGCCCAGAGGCCGGTCACGGCCAAGGCGAGACCGAACAGCACCGCGAGGCACGTTTTGGTCATTCCGCTACTCATGATGTAGGTCTCCTATTGTTCGGGAGTACTGAGGCCACTGCCGGTCCTTCGCCTACTCCCGAGGTCTGGCTGCATTGCAGGCGACCCGAAAGCGAAGGGCGGCAGGCTGGAGTTGCCGAGTCGGCGCGGGGCCGCTCGGGCTTGATCCCGCTCTATCCGTATACGGTCAGGCTCTACATCCGGGTGCGGCTCCTCCTTGTACGACTGCAAGCACCGGCCGCCCGGGGCGACACCATGGCCGGTGTGACCCCATTGGGGTGTGAGTATAGGCAACGCGCGATACCCTGCGTCACCGCCAACCGGTCACCGCGCTGACTGTCATCATGGCGCTTCATCACCGATCCGTCAAACCCCAAGGCGAGGCACGCTAGCATGGACGCGGCCACCCTGTCAAACGACTCGGTGGTCACCCCCGGTCACCCCAACCCCAGGCGCCCGGCTCGTGGCGGATCACGCTCGGCGAACCTCGCCACCCAGGGCTACTGGAACGGGACCGCTACCGTGCGTTGCTCGCGCAGGCTGCGGTGCACCGCGTCGGAGAACTCCATGTAGCGGACGCCGTCGACGAAGTTGACGTGGGTCACCGACTCCTGGCCGCGGATGGCGCTCACGAACTCCTCCTCGGCGCGCCAGGGGCCGAACTCGCCGGTGGGGATGTCTATCGGGCGGAACGGGTCGCCGCCCTCGTCGCCGCGCCGGGCCGCGTACAGCTTGTCGTCGAACAGCTTGTAGCGCAGCGTCGCCTCGCTGCCGTACACGGTTACACCGCTCCAGCCGTGGCCCATCACCGACGAGGTCTGCAAGGTGAGCTGCGCGCCGCAGGCCAGCTCGCCGAGCACGACCAGGTGGTCGGGGATGGTGGTGGCCCGCAGGGTGCCGTGGTCGACCCGGCGCGCCTTGACGAAGGTGCTCGCCAGGGCCGAGATCCGCGTGGCCGGGCCGACCCACTTGAGGATGGTCTCGTAGAGCATGCCCATGCTCATGACGTTGAGCCCGCTCAACGACTCGTCGTTCCGCCAGTGCAGCGGCGCGTCGCGGTCGATGAACGCGCCCGTGTCGCAGATCTCCAGAGCCAGCACGTCGCCGAGGTAGCCCTCGACGATCAGCCGGCGCACGGTACGGTCCACCGCCAGGGTGTGCGGCGCCGGACAGATCTGGGTCACCAGGTGCGGGTTGCGGCGCGCGGCGGCCAGCATGGTGCGCGCCTCGGTGGCGTTCATCGCCATCCGCGCCTGGGTGAATACGTGCTTGCCCGCCTCCAGCGCGGCCAGCGTGGCCGGGCAGTGGAGATAGGGCCAGGTCCCGACGAAGATCGCGTCGGTGTCGTCGGCGTTCACCAGCTCACGCCAGTCGTCGTAGATTCGTTCGATGCCATGCTCCCGCGCGACCTTCTCCGACGACGCGCGGCTGCGGTTGCAGATGCTTGCGATCGTCACCCCGTCGATCTTCTGCAATCCCGGAATGTGGCGGAACAGGGTGATGCCGCCGGCGCCGACCAGCCCGACGCGGATACGGTCTGTGTTAGCCATGCCTCACTCTATCCGTTCCCGGCCGCGTGCGGCAATCCGACGGCCACCGCGTGCCGCGCCTATGCCGCGCGCCCTATAATTGGAACATGTTCGAGATCGAACGTGCTCTCTACCTGGACAAACTGGCGCGGTACGTAGAGGCGCCGGTGGCCGTAGCGGTGGTCGGCCTTCGGCGCGTCGGCAAGAGCGTGCTCCTGCGCCAACTCGCCGCGCGTCTGCGTAGTCGAACCCGCGTCGTGTACGTCGACATGGAGGATCTCTCCTTCGAATTCATCCGCGGAGCGGGAGATCTCGTGGCCCATGTACGGCGGGAGGGGGCCGGCGGCCCGACCTGTGTCATCGTCGACGAGATCCAACAGATTGACGACTGGGAACGTGCGGTGGCCTCGCTCCAGAACCGCAACGAGACCCGCGTCGTGGTCTCCGGCTCGAACTCGACGCTGCTCGCCGGGGAGCTGGCCACGCGGCTTGCCGGGCGCTACCTCACGCTTCGCGTGCTGCCGCTTTCGCTGCGCGAGTTCGCGGACCTCTTCGCGGCGACCCAACCGGGGAAGCCGTCGAGAGCCGAGCTGTTCGCGCGCTACCGAACGTTGGGCGGCCTGCCGGGGCTGCTCCACACCGACCTTTCTCCGGACCTCGTGCGGCAGATGCTGGGCGACGTCTACAGCACGATCGCGCTGCGGGACGTCGTGCAGCGGCGATCCATTCGCGATCCGGACACGTTCGAGTCGATCGTCCGCTTCGCGATGGACAACGTCGGCAATCTCACGTCGGGCAAGAGAATCTCCGACTTCATGCGGTCCCATCAGCGACGCGGCACGGCCGATACGGTCCTCAACTACCTCTCGTATCTGTGCGAAGCGTTCGTGCTGGACAAAGTCGACCGGTTCGACCTGCGCGGCAGGCGCCATCTGCAGATCGGCAGCAAGTACTACCTGGGCGACCTCGGCCTGCGTCATGGGTTGCTGGGCACGCAGGAACGGTGGATTGCCGGCGACCTGGAGAATCTGGTGTTCCACGAGTTGCTGCGCCGGGGTTACCGGGTCGCGGTGGGGGTTGCCGGCGCCCACGAGGTCGACTTCGTCGCCGAAGGCGCGCAGGGCC
The DNA here is from genome assembly GCA_965198005.1 of Spirochaetia bacterium. GTDB lineage: Bacteria > Spirochaetota > Spirochaetia > SZUA-6 > Bin103 > Bin103. Next base: position 1,677,094 of record CBDAOI010000004.1, on the reverse strand, counting down.
GCGTGTACGTGCAGGTGAGTTATCTGATCGAGTCCCCGGAGACACTCGAGCGGGAGAAGTCCGCCCTGCTCGGCACCGGCGACGCCCACGCCAAGGTGATGCTCTCGCTGGACCCCGTCGCGCCGGGACCCCTCGACGGCATTCGGCATATCAACCTGGTCGACTTTCTGTACGGCGCGGCGTTGCCCACCGACTGAGCTGCCGGCGGCCGCAGCCACCGTGGCGAGCGGGTCGGCGGCAGCGGCGTGTCGTACACCAACCGGAGAGCCTGCTTCCCCTCAGATCTCTCCGCGTCACTTCTCCGCATACCCATACGGTCTATGGACACGCTTTCAAGAGCTTGGGGTTCGTGGTCAAGACTTCGATACCCCCAGAGACAAAATCAGAATCGTTCGTCACGATTTTCCATCCATGATGGCGGCAGGTCTCCACTAGCAAACCATCGTTGAAATCGCACAATCCAGATTCGAAATCGGTCAGTATTCGCATGAGATCGATTAGCGAAAACGGGTGATCGTAACGCTTGCCAAGCTTTAGTATCTGATTTGCATAGGCAGCCGCTGCTTGCCCAGCCGGCGCGAAATCAGCTGACATACGGAATGCCTTGAAGTCTCGATACATTGCCCTATGGTTTGCGCTCCACTCGATACGACAATAACGATTCAAGTACTCACTAAGCACGACTGCGTCGACAACCATCTGCGCGCCTGCCTGAAGCATTGATTTTAACCCGCTGCTGTACCTTGCTGCATGCCGATAGACGCTCGCCGCCGGTGCGGGATAGAGATAGAGCCACACGTTAGTGTCGAACAGCAACGACTCGCCCCTTTGGAATGAATACCCAGACAAGTTGTGTGCTTTATTCTTCATCATCCATTTCGGAGCCCAATTCTTCTCTCCATGCCCTTTCAAACTTGCCAGGGTCTTTGAAGTAAGCCTTCGCGTTCGTGACAACGTGTTGGTACACGTGGCTATCGTCGAGAGCCATATCGCTGACAGACAGCAGGTGATCGACACTATCTTCAGACAACTCACCGTAGAGTTGCCCAACGGCTGCGTTGAGAAATGCCGATATCATCGTCTCGATGCGTTCGAATGAAAGAACGACCGGCGTACCGGCCTTGAGGAGTGGCGCAATCTTGTCATGCAAGCGCTGACCATCCTCGGTTGACACGCCGAGCGGGCCCCCTACGATGTCGTACACTCGCACGAGAATCGGTTCGGTCATGGTTCCTCCGTAGTGATCTCTGCGGGTAGAATATACTTCCCTGTATCGGCAGTGTTGATCTGAACCGTTACGGCGGTTCCGGGGAAGTCATACTGCATTTTGTGGAATGCTTCTTGTCCACAGTCAAATTCATAAAACGCGAACCGCGAGACAATCCGAATCTTTCCTTCGTTCAGAGCGGAAAATGCTCGAAGAAACCCAAGACCAAGGCCACCAGGATGACTACCACGTTTTGTGGTGTGATTCTGCTCCAGAGCCCATTTTAGTGCTGCAATCGAACTGATTCTATCAGTTTTGAAGTAACCACGCACAGCATCACGAATACCCATACCGCCATCAGCGATGGTAAAGTCGAGACGATTTTCGCGCGGGAACATGTGGCCGCAAACGAACACGCCAACGTCAGATTCCGAGTGAGAAACAGCATTTTGGTATACTTCAAATACCTTCTGCTTGAATCTTTGGCTCGCTTTTGCGGACATCTCGGGAATGGCCTTATCTTTGAGTTGCAGTTGGATGTAGTCCTCGAATGCTCCTTCATCAGTCAGTCGAAGGCGACGATAGGGCATCGTAGTACCATGAATGTCATCCATCGGACTATAGCGAAAGTGCGTAAGAAATCGGTTCTTTCGGAGTACTCGCTTGATACCTGAGGGGATGGCAACAATCTCAACAAAGTTGAAGTCATCCGTAACATGCGCCAGTACAACTCCCAGCGGAGCGGCCATGTTGCCGTCGAACGAGCTTACTTGCGAAATGTTGAGTTCAAGATGGTCGGCGAAAAGATGCTCGGTCGACTTGGCGAGTTGGCTAAGCCGCTCGAATCCCGAGCGACCGCTACAAATGGCTTGCAAATGGAAAGTCAATCAGGTTCTCCGTCAGTCTCAATTCGCGGTATAGCGAGGATTCCGTGGGATACGCAAGAAGCAGCATGCGTGCACAGCCCGCCATCCGGTGCCACGTAACTCAGGTACATGCCAATACACATCTTATCGTCGTAACGCGCGATTGGGAACCACCTATTGTAGCGCAATCAGGCAACACCGGCTCCGGATGCTGCGAATGCGTCCACCTCCGCCCGCCGACGGTAGGGCCGGCAGGGTAGCGAGCGCGGTGCAGCATAGCACCGCTACGGCGTTGGCGAAACGGGCGGCCTTGGGGAGGGGGCGGCCCTCGGCCGGCCCGACGGCCAGCGCGGCGTCGAAGGCGTCGCTGGCGCCCGTGGTGTCGACCACCGCCGACACCGTGAAGCCGGGCACGTACTCGCTGCCGTCGGCGGCGACGCGTCCAAGGCGCAGGCGATGCGGCCGTCGGCGGCGCGCCGGCCGATTTCGTTGACGTACGCCATGGCGTTGCGGCGGCGCTCGGCAAGGTCGAACCGGTCCGGCGAGTGGTGCGCCAAGCTGAGACGCGGCTCCGCAGGCGGCCTGTAGTCGCGCCGATCTTACGGGCCCCGCGCCTGATCGACAATCGTCCGCCAGCTAGTCGGAGCTGGTCGGGCTGGCAGCGAACCCGTAGAGCCGGGCCGGGTTGTCGACCAGAATGCGCCGGCGGGTGGCGGCGTCGTCGGTCCAGTCCAGCAGCAGATCGAGCAGGGCGGCGTCGTCGTATTGGCCGTGGTGGTTGGGGTGCGGCCAGTTGGTCGCCCACAGCATACGCTCCGGCGCGGTCCGGACCAGCGTCCGCGCCATCTCCCGCAGGTCGTCGAATGGCGGAGCGCGCCGCGACGACTCGTACGGGGCCGACAGCTTGACCCAGCAGCGCCCGCGTTCGACCAGTTCCCGCAGCGCCCGGAAGCTCGGGTGAGCGACGCCCACGGGCTCCATAAAGCGACCGATATGGTCGATCACCAGGTCGCCCGGCAGGGCCGCGAGCCGCGGCTTGAGGTCGGCCAGCTCGCGGCCATCGGTCTGCAGTTGGATGTGCCAGCCGAACTCGTGCACACGCGCGGCCACGGGCTCCAGTTGCTCCCAGGACAGCGGCGCGCCGCGCAGCATGTAGAACCGGGCGCCGCGCGCGCCGCGCCGGGTCCAGGTTTCCAGCTCGGCGCCGGTGACCGCCGCGTCCACCACCACCACCAGGCGGGCGGCGTCGCCGAACGCGCGGCGGCAGGCGAGTTGGCAGGAGTTGTCGGTGCCGTAGGTCGACGGCTGCACGGTCACCACCCGCTCCAGCCCGAGCCGTGCCTGCAGCCGGCGATACTCTTCCACGCCGGCGTCCGGGGGGTAGAAGCGGGAGGTCGGCGCCTCCGGGTAGCGCGCGTCGTAGAAGTGCACGTGGGTATCGCAGGCGCCGGGCGGGGGACGCAGCGCCGGCGGCCGCGGTGGTCCGCGGTCGTTCGAGTCACTCAAACCGCAGCTCCGCCAGCGCGATGCCGCTCTCGCCGGCGACGGCGTACAGCAGGTAGGTGCGGCCTTCATCCTCCAGGATGGCCGGATCGCGAAGCTGGTTGACGATCCCATACGCGGTGCTGCGCACCGACGACCGCACCGGCGCCGCGGCGCCCTCCCAGACTCGCTCGGGGCGCAGAACCTCCACCGGCGCCGACTCCCGCCACGCGCGCCAGTCGCCCGCAAGGTCGATCGTGCTCAGCAGGATCCGCTCCGGGGCGTGCCCGACCTGCGTCCAGAACACGTACAGCGTCTCGTGGCGCACCAGCAGCGCGCTGTGGCGCATATTCGGGTTGAACAGACGCGGCCCCGGATGATCGACGGCCCCTGGATGTTGCGCCCGATCGACGGGTCGAACTCGGGCGTGATGATCGGGCGGTCCAGCAATCGTGTGGCACGTTCTGGACCTGCTCCATCTCCCGTCGGTCGCGGCGGTCGGTGCGCGCTTGCCACACCCTATTCTGACCACGTACTGTCTGGTCATGCAAACCACAGCGAAGCGGCGTTCTGCGGCATGAAGGTCCGCAGCATCGAGACGCGCCACTGCGACGCCGGCTGGCGCAACTATCACTTCGTCAAGCTCACCACCGAGGACGGCCTCGTCGGCTGGAGCGAGTACGACGAGCATCAGGGCGCCGCCGGCGTCACCAGCGTGGTGCAGCGGCTGACCCCGTTCGTGGCCGGCGAGCGCGTGCAGGACACGGAACGGGTGTTCGCCAAGTTGCAGGCGCGGGCGCGCCAGTCGATGTCGGGCGTGATGGCGATGGGAATCGGGGCGCTCGAGAACGCCCTGCTCGACGCCAAGGCCAAGCTGCTCGGCGTGCCGTGCTGCGAGCTGCTCGGCGGCAAGATACGCGACCGGATCCGCGTGTACTGGTCGCACTGCGGCACTTGGCGCATCGCCCATCCCGGCCTGCACCGCACCACGGTGACCGGCCTGGACGGCATCCGGGCGCTCGGCGCCGAGGTACGGGAATCGGGCTTCACCGCGCTCAAGACCAACATCTTCGACTACCGCGGGGAGACGGTGACCGGCTGGGCACCGGGATTCGGCCACCCGTTTCAACCCGACCAGAACGTGGAGCGGCACGTCATCCGCCAGCTCCGCGCCCATCTGGAGGCGTTTCGCGACGGCGCCGGGCCCGACCTGGACATCCTGGTGGACCTCAACTACAACGCGAAACCGGAGGGGTACCTGCGGATCCTGCGGGCGCTGGCCGATCTGGACGTCTTCTGGTTCGAGATCGACACCCCGCACCCGGAAGCGCTGGCCGACGTGCGGCGCGGCAGCCCGCATACCATCAGCTCGTGCGAGTCGCTGATCACCCCGACCGCGTTCCTCCCCTACTTCCGGCTGCAGGCGATGGACGTGGCGATCATCGACGCGGTCTGGAACGGCGTCTGGCAATCAATGAAGATCGCGGCGATCGCCGACGCCCACCAGATCAACGTCGCCCCGCACAACTACTACGGACACTTGGCGACGATGATGAGCGCCCACTTGTGCGCGGCGGTGCCCAACCTGCGCATCATGGAGACCGACGTCGACCGGGGACCGTGGGACGACCAGTTGTTCACCGTGGCGCCGGACATCCGCCAGGGCCACCTGCACCTGCCCGACACCCCGGGCTGGGGCACCGAGCCGGACGAGGCCGCCCTCGCCCGCCACCCGCCCAAGGCGCACTAGTCCTCCGCACGATCGAGCAACTCTCCTCCTGCTTACCTGTCAGCTTACCTGTCACCTTACCTGCCGCCGTAACGACCGGTACCACCGCGCAGCCGCGGGTCGAGCAGGTCGCGCACCGCGTCGCCGAACATGTTCAGACTGTAGACGACGATCGTCAGGCAGAGGCCGGGCCACAGAGCCAGCCGCGGCGCCATCTCCATGTACTGGCGCCCTTCCCGACTGAGCATGCCGCCCCAACTGGGAATCCGGAGCGGCAGACCGAAACCGAGGAAGCTCAGAGACGCCTCGGTGATGATCACCGCCCCGATGTTGATGCTGAAGATGACGATTATCGGAGCCGCGATGTTGGGCAGCACGTGGCGAACCAGCGTCTTCCCTGTCGAGCAGCCGATCACCTCCGCGGCTTGAAAGTAGGTATTCTCCTTGACCCCGAGCACAGCCCCTCGCACCACGCGTGAGGCGGGGATGCCGCCGACGATGCCCAGCACCACGATGAGCTGTAGAATCCCCCGCCCCGTTATCGACATGACCGTCAACAGCAGCAGTAGTCCCGGGAACGACATCCAGGCATCGACGAAGCGCTGCACCACCAGGTCCAGCTTGCCGCCCAGGAAGCCCGACGTGCCGCCGATCAGCCCGGCCACGACAACGTTGAGGGTGGTCGCGGCAAACCCGACGAATATCGAGATGCGCGCCCCGTGAATGAGGCGGCTCAGGACGTCTCGCCCCAGGTGGTCGGCACCCAGGAGATGAGTGGCCGACGGACCTTGCAAGATGTCTGGCAGGTTCACCTCCCGCGGGCGATAAGGCGCAAGGAAATCGGCCAAGATACTGACCAGAATCAAGATCAGTACGATGATGCCGCCGACAGCACCCACCGGCCGTTCCCGCCACAGCCTGACAAAGAAACTGCGCCCCCTATCATTCATAACGGAGTCGGGGGTCCAGATAGGGATACATCAGGTCGGTAACCAGATTGATCGCCATGACCCCAGTGGCGAACATCAGGTTCACACCGGAGACCACCGGGTAGTCTCTGCGTCCCAGCGCATCTACCATGAGCCGACCTACGCCCGGCAGGTTGAATATGTTCTCGATGATCACCGACCCGCCGACCAGGATCGGCAACTGCAGGCCGACCAGCGAAACCACCGGGATGAGGGCATTCTTGACGACATGTCGCATCACCACGGCCCGCTCCCGCAACCCCTTCGACCAGGCCGTCCGCACATAATCCTGCCGGAGCACCTCCAGCATCGTGGTGCGGATCATCCGCATGGTGCTGGCCGACAGGTAGGTCCCCAGAATCAGACTGGGAATGATCAGCACCCCGAGATTCCCCAGCGGGTCTTCGGTGAAGGGAACCCACTGCAAGGGCGGCGTCCAGCCCCACCAGATGGCCGGATACAGCAAGACCATGACTGCTATCCAGAAGTTGGGCGTTGCCAGGCCGATGATGGCGACCGAGCGCCCCGCGTAGTCGGTAAAGGTACCCTGACGGATCGCCGAGAAGATGCCGACCGGCAGCGCGATCACCAGCCCGATGACGATAGCCAGGAAGCCAAGCCCCAGCGTTACCGGCAGCCCGTCTCGTAGCAACTCCTCTACCGGGCTATCGCCCCACAGCGATTCGCCAAGTGTGCCGTGCAGGAAGATACCTCCTATCCAGCGTCCATACTGCACGGGGACAGGCACATCCAATCCCAGCATACGCTCGAGAGCTGCACGGTCGAAGCCCATTTGGTATTGCATGTCACCCACCATGGCGTCTATGACATCGCCCGGGAGGAAGTGGACCGAGAGAAAGACGACTATGGTCAATATGAACAGAGTGGGGATGACCAGCAATACGCGCCTGATGACATAGGCTCTCATATCTTCGTGGTAAATGAGCGCCGGGAAGCGCGCTCTGAAGCGCACTCGGAAGCGTCCTCCCGGCGCCCGCGGTGCTCGTGGAGTCGCGCAGCGACTCCCGTTTCAATCGCCCAACGGGCGATTGATTCAGCCAACGGCGGAGCCGCTCGTGCCCCGCCTGAAGGCGGGTCCACTGCAAGTCGCCTACGGCGACATGCTCAGAAACCCATTTCGCTCTTCAGCGCACTATCGATCCACAGGCGCTCGAAAGGCGCATGTGTAGTATACCAGATTTCACCGTTAAAACCTATCACCCACGGCTGCACCGCCTCAAATTGGGGAACTTTAGGACCCCATATGAACCAATGCTGCTGGATCGAGTACATATCTGCCTCCGCCACCAGCCGCTGCTGCTCCTCGAGCCTGGTAGCGGCCATAGCGGCTTTTGCCTTGGCGTCCATCACCGGGTCCTGATGTCCTGTGCGGCCCCATTGCGCTCCGATTTGAAGAACACTCATCAGCCATTGAATCGAGCCGTCATTGCCGATATCCATATAGGCCATCCCTTCATAAGTACCTTCAGTTACCAGCGCCATCAGTTGAGCGACTTCAGTTATCTTAACCTCTACGTCAACGCCAATCGCAGCCCAGTATTCAGCGGCTATTTCTTGATAACCCACATCCCACGAGGGCACGGGGTTCAGGACGGTCTTGAATCGAATGCCATCCGCACCGCGCGGATACCCAGCCTCATCAAGCAACGCTTCGGCCCCTTCCGGGTCATACGCAAAGACTTTCCTGGTCTCTTCGGGCCACTCTTCGAATGGGATGTAGTACCCCTTCAGACCGTCTCCTATGATTCCTTGGGGTTTCGTCATTGCAAAGCCACGAAAGTAAGTATTGTTGATGGTCTCCAGATCAATGGCCATCTGCATCGCCTTGCGAACCCTGATGTCTTGAAAGGGCGACGGGTGGCGCAGGTTGAATGCAACAGAGGTCTCCGACCGAAAGGCCCACGGGTATAAAACGATTTCGGGGTTGGTCCGCTGTAGGTTCTCCACCTGGGCCACTTGTAACTGACCCCCGCCGGACTGACCGATGTAATCGAGCCTACCCGAGCGTAGCGCCGCCAGCTGTGTTTCCTTTTCCGGCATGATTAGCCGGTTTATCTGGTCGATGTAGGGCAAGCGGTTCTCCGGATATTTTTCGTCAAAGCCCCAGTAGTCAGGATTCTTGGAATACGTCATAGACGTGTTATCGACCCATTCTGTCAGCATATAGGGCCCGGTACCGACCATGTTGTCGCAGTCCGTCAGGTCGCCGTATTGCTCGATTACCTCTGGGGGTAACATAGCGGCACTCCAGTCGATGGCAAGGACATCCAGCAAGTCTACCTTTGGCTGCGTCAGCTTGAAGACAACCGTCGAATCGTCGCTGGCGGTTATCGATTCGAGTGGTATCGAAGCGAGTGTGCCAGCAGCGGCGCTAGGTTCGGTGAAGCCGCTGCCCGAACCCGTATAACGGTGAAAGTTGTATACGACATCCTGGGCAGTGAACTCCCGACCATTCATCGGCGCTTTGTCGTGCCAGCGAACGCCCTTGCGGATGTGGTAGACATACGTCAGTGAGTCGATCATCTCCCAGCTTTCCGCCAGCGCCCCTCTCACGAAACGGAGAGGAGTATAAGAGTCTGAAAAGCTGATTTCGTTCCTATCTGCTGCCCAGTCCCTGATGCCTAGCCTCTCTGCAACGCCGTCGATGGCCCGTGGCCCCCAGCCATGGATGTGAGGGTCACAGTGCGGAGCCCCGGTGGCATCGCCCCAGGTGAATGTGCCGCCATACTCCGGCGCCGACACCATCTTGCCGGTGGTGGGGTCGAGCACCATCTCCTTCTCCATCGCCGCGGCCGGCTCCTCTTCCCCGGCCGGGCTTGCCCCGACGCCGATGGCGATCAGCACGAGACCGAACACTACGGCGACGCATGTTTTGAACAGATTACTCATTGAGAATCTCCTCGAATTGTTGATTCTGAGAGTACCGATTCCACTGCCGACCCCTCGCCTACTCTCGAAAGCAAGGGCGACACCCTCGGTCGTTCCGTGTCCGCCCCGCGCGGCGGTCTTGGGGCGTTAGTCGTATCCCGTCTTGGGTGTCATCCCGTGCCTCCTTGTATGCGTGGACAGGCGTGGCACCCCACGCCTGTGTCGGTCGGCGAGGCAGCGAGTCCGAGTGGTCGGCAAGGCCGGCGCCGGGCGGTGGCGGGCTGTGAAGGTGACGACGTCGCTGCGCTGGCTCGGTCGGCGATCGCACGAGCCGGCGCCACGGCTGGCTGCCGCCGTGGGCGCAGGCGTCGTGGTGAAGGCGACGGCGTGCGCGGGGACGCGCACGGAGCGATCAGCCGGAGCGGTTAGTTGTTCTCGGTTGCTCTGTTGTACGAAAAGTGTGTGTGTGGGGGGGGACTCCTCACCATTAAGCAAGCCCGCCGCGAGCTGATTTTCAGCAATTCTCGGCGAGCGGCTGTCAGGGGAACAGAGTGTCATAAGCGTTGACGTGTTATAAGTCACTCAAGCCCTCCGCAGGTGAGGCACAGCTATACCCAGATGTAGTCACGATTGACTGCATCCCACCATATAATAACCTCGGCTCCCGTGGGAGTCAAACCACGAAACGGCCCAACTGCCGAAGTTTCTTGAAGTCACCCGGCAGATCGATCAGCACCCCGACACTCCGACACCCCGTCGACAAGCTTACGCCCGGCGTAGCACCCGCGATCAGGCTGCGCCGGCGGCGGCCACTCGACCGGCGACGGGGTAAGATGAGGTGTGGCCCGTCGCAGACTGCCCATCGGCATGCAGACCTTCCGCAAGCTGGAGGCGCACGACTGCGCGGGCCTGAAGGAGCTGTTTCACGCCTTCTTCGCGAGCATTCCGTACCAGTGTTCAGCCGCGAGACGCGCAACGTGACGGCGTTCGACGTGGCGGACGGCTGAGGGCGGGCTCGCCGTCTCGGGAGACAGCAAGGCGTCAAGCACCTTTTCCGGCGCATTCCGACGCAGGGTCAAGGTGAGAGGTGTGGTGCGTGTCCATCTCTGCCAACCGCGCCGCCAGGGAAGCCGATACGGCAACGCCACGGGTCTCGAGCACCTGTAGCGCACTCGCACGCTGGGCCTCCGCCCGGCCTTCGGCATGCCCCCCTACCCATCCCGCGGCGTGGCTCTCGCGGCGCTGGCTCCGCAAGAACGGATCGCTATCCGGCCCCGTGCCCTCCGCAGCACCCAGCAAACGCCCCACCCGATTCAGCTCGCCGGCGCCGGACGCAGCCCCGCCCGCCCCGACACGTAGATCGTCAGACCGGGACCAAGCACAGCCGGCCGGCTCGGCGCAGGCTCGTCCGGCACCTCCACCCACACCTCCCGAAAGCCCCACGACTCGTAGAGTCCGAGCTTCGAATGGGATGAAGTATCCCTTCAGGCCGTCTCCTATAATCCCCTGGGGTTTCGTCATTCCAAAGCCCCCAAAATAGGTGTTGTTGATGGTTTCGATGTCAATGGCCATCTGCATCGCCTTGCGCACCCTGATGTCTTGAAAGGGCGACGGGTGGCGCAGGTTGAAAGCAACAGAGGTCTCCGACCGAAAGGCCCACGGCGAAAATACGATGTCGGGGTTGGTACGCTGGAAGCTCTCTACCTCGGCCGCTTGGAACTGATTGATGCCAGGCTGACCGATGTAATCGATCTTACCCGAGCGCAGCGCCGCCCGCGATGTTGCTTTGTCCGGCATGATCAGCCGATTTATCTGGTCGATGTAGGGCAAGCGGTTCTCCGGGTATTTTTCGTCGAAGTCCCAGTAGTCAGGATTCTTGGAATAGGTCAGAGAGCTACCCTTGACCCATTCGGTCAGCATATAGGGCCCGGTGCCGACCATGTTATCGCAGTCCGTCAGGTCGCCGTGTTGCTCGATGACCTCAGGGGGTAGTAGATCTGGGTGCGCACCCGCGCGCCGCCCAGCTCCTCGGCCGAAATCTCCTCGCCGGTGGCGGCCTTCACCAGCGGTGGCCCGCCCAGGAAGATGGTCGGCGTCACGGCACGCTCCGCGTGTCGTGGGTTACCGTGACGTGGGGGTGTTCTCGGTCAACCTGTTCCGGTTCGAGCAGTTGATAACACGGACTCTCCGTTTGCTTCGATGAACTCCAGCACGGCGCCAGAAGCATTATTGTAGGCACAACTGCGCCCCCTATCAACCCTGTATCACGTCAAGGGCCCCGCGCTCACGCCGCCGCTGCCGGGACCAAGCGCCGCTGGCCGGCTCGGCGCGGGCTCGTCCGGCACCTCCGCCCACACCTCCGGAAAACCCCACGACTCGGAGAGCCGAGCTTGCCGCGGCGTACGTCGGTGGTGTTGTCCACCTCCAGCACCACCTCCGGCAGCGCGCCCGTGCCCACCTCGCGCCGGATGCAGGAACAGTATCTGGTCGGCCTGCACGATGCGCTGCCGCTCGCCGCGCGCATTGCGTACCAGGAGGTCCGTATGCCCCACCGCCTCGATCGGCGCACCCCGCGCCACCGAGCGATTCGACGAGAGAACCGTCAGCCGTTGGGCTTGAGCTCCGAAGCCGCTCAACCCCAGGGCCTTACCCAGGGCGGCGTGAAGGGCTGACGGCGCTACCCCGAACGCACCGCGGCACGCAACGGCGGCAGCACCGGGCGCGTAGGCGTCCACAAGCCGGGGACGCCGAGTCAAGGTCAGGGTATATACTGGTGCCGCGTGTTTGAATCCGTCGGGCGACGGGGTAAGATGAGGCGTGGCCCGACGCAGACTGCCCATCGGCATGCAGACCTTCCGCGAGTTGCGCGAACAGGACTGTTATTACGTGGACAAGACGCCCTACATCGCGCGGTTGCTGGACGAGGGCAAGCATTACTTCCTGTCGCGCCCGCGGCGGTTCGGCAAGAGTCTGCTTCTGGACACCCTGAAGGAGCTGTTCGAAGGCAACGAGGAGCTGTTCACGGGGCTCCACGTCCACGACCGCGGGGACTGGAACTGGTCGGCGCGCCACCCGGTGGTGCGGCTGGACTTCGCCGGCGGGAGCTTCAAGGACCCGGGCTATCTCCGGATCAACCTGGCGGCGCAGTTGGACGGCATGGAGGTAGCCACCGGGGTGAGTCCGCGCTACGACACGCCGCCTGAACGGTTCGGCTACCTGATCCGGTCGCTGCACGAGCGGAGCGGGCAGCGGGTGGCGGTGCTGGTGGACGAGTACGACAAGCCGATCCTGGACGCGCTGGAGACGCCGGAGATCGCCCGTGCCAACCGCGACTACCTGCGCGGCCTGTACGGGGTGATCAAGGCGAGCGACGCGCACGTGCGGTTCACGTTCGTGACCGGGGTGAGCAAGTTCACCAAGGTGAGCTTGTTTTCCGACCTGAACAACCTCACCGACATCACCCTGGATCCGGCTTACTCGTCGATCTGCGGCTACACGGAGGGCGACCTGGAGACGGTGTTCGCGCCGGAGTTGGAAGGCCTGGACCGGGAGCGGGTGCGCGAGTGGTACAACGGCTATAGCTGGCTGGGTACGGAGAGGGTGTACAACCCGTACGACGTGCTGCTGCTGCTGCGCCGTCGCAAGTTTGCCGCCCACTGGTTCGAGACCGGGACCCCGGCGTTCCTGGTGGACACGCTGTTCCAGCGGCGGGTCACGTCGGTGTCGCTGGACCAGACGGTGAGCACCGAGGCGCTGCTGTCGAAGTTCGACGTAGAGCACATCGGCACCGAGGCGCTGCTGTTCCAGACCGGTTACCTCACGATCACCGGGGAAGAGGAGCTGGGCGGCAAGGCGCTGTACCGGCTGGGCTACCCCAACCGCGAGGTGCGGCAGAGCCTGAATGAGTATCTACTGCAGCATCTGGTGGAGGACAGCGAACAGCAGACCGCGAACAGCATCCGCCTGCAACGGCTGCTTGCGGCGCACGACTGCGCGGGGCTGAAGGAGCTGTTCCACGCCTTCTTCGCGAGTATTCCGTACCAGTGGTACACGAACAACGCCATCGCCGATTACGAGGGCTTCTACGCAAGCGTGGTCTACTCCTACTTCGCGGCGCTGGGGTACGAGATCGCAGTGGAGGAGTCGAGCAGCCACGGTCGGCTGGACATGGCGGTGCGCACCGGCGGGCACGTGTACCTGTTCGAGTTCAAGGTCGTGGAGATGGCGCCGCCGGGGTCGGCGCTGGCGCAGCTCCGGAGCCGGGATTACGCGGCCAAGTACCGTCACCTGAAACAGCCGATCCACCTGATCGGGGTGGAGTTCAGCCGCGAGACGCGCAACGTGACCGCGTTCGAGGTGGCGGACGGCTGAGGGCGGGCTCGCCGTCTCGGGAGACAGCAAGGCGTCAAGCACCTTTTTCCGGCGCATTCCGACGCAGGGTCAGGTCAGGGGTATCGTCAGGCGTGCGGTGCGTGTCCATCTCTCCGAGCCGACAAGCCGACAGGGTGTGTTTGAATCCGTCGGGCGACGGGGTAAGATGAGGCGTGGCCCGACGCAGACTGCCCATCGGCATGCAGACCTTCCGCAAGCTGCGCGAACAGGACTGTTATTACGTGGACAAGACGCCCTACATCGAACGGCTGCTCGATGAAGGCGCCCACTATTTCCTGTCGCGCCCGCGGCGGTTCGGCAAGAGTCTGCTTCTGGACACCCTGAAGGAGCTGTTCGAGGGCAACGAGGAGCTGTTCACGGGGCTCCACGTCCACGACCACGGGGACTGGAACTGGTCGGCGCGCCACCCGGTGGTGCGGCTGGACTTCGCCGGCGGGAGCTTCAAGGATCCGGGCTATCTCCGGATCAACCTGGCGGCGCAGTTGGACGGCATGGAGGTAGCCACCGGGGTGAGTCCGCGCTACGACACGCCGCCTGAACGGTTCGGCTACCTGATCCGGTCGCTGCACGAGCGGAGCGGGCAGCGGGTGGCGGTGCTGGTGGACGAGTACGACAAGCCGATCCTGGACGCGCTGGAGACGCCGGAGATCGCCCGTGCCAACCGCGACTACCTGCGCGGCCTGTACGGGGTGATCAAGGCGAGCGACGCGCACGTGCGGTTCACGTTCGTGACCGGGGTGAGCAAGTTCACCAAGGTGAGCTTGTTTTCCGACCTGAACAACCTCACCGACATCACCCTGGATCCGGCTTACTCGTCGATCTGCGGCTACACGGAGGGCGACCTGGAGACGGTGTTCGCGCCGGAGTTGGAAGGCCTGGACCGGGAGCGGGTGCGCGAGTGGTACAACGGCTATAGCTGGCTGGGCGCGGAGAGGGTGTACAACCCGTACGACGTGCTGCTGCTGCTGCGCCGTCGCAAGTTTGCCGCCCACTGGTTCGAGACCGGGACCCCGGCGTTCCTGGTGGACACGCTGTTCGAGCGCCGGGTCGCGTCGGTGTCACTGGACCGGACGGTGAGCACGGAGGATCTGCTGTCGAAGTTCGACGTAGAGCACATCGGCACCGAAGCGCTGCTGTTCCAGACCGGCTACCTGACGATTACGGGGGAAGAGGAGCTGGGCGGCATGGCGCTGTATCGGCTGGGCTATCCCAACCGGGAGGTGCGCCAGAGCCTGAACCGGGTGCTGCTGCGGCAACTGGTGCAGGACGCGGAGCGGCAGACGGCCAACAGCGTGCGTTTGGCGCGATTGCTGGAGGCGCACGACTGCGCGGGGCTGAAGGAGCTGTTCCACGCCTTTTTCGCGAGCATCCCGTACCAGTGGTACACGAACAACGCCATCGCCGATTACGAGGGCTTCTACGCAAGCGTGGTCTACTCCTACTTCGCGGCGCTGGGGTACGAGATCGCAGTGGAGGAGTCGAGCAGCCACGGTCGGCTGGACATGGCGGTGCGCACCGGCGGGCACGTGTACCTGTTCGAGTTCAAGGTCGTGGAGATGGCGCCGCCGGGGTCGGCGCTGGCGCAGCTCGAGAGCCGGGATTACGCGGCCAAGTACCGTCACCTGAAACAGCCGATCCACCTGATCGGGGTGGAGTTCAGCCGCGAGACGCGCAACGTGACCGCGTTCGAGGTGGCGGACGGCTGAGGGCGGGCTCCGCCGCCGAGCTGGATTCGCACTGAACCTCGGCCCGTCTCAGGGGTGCTGCGCGGCCTCCCGCGGCATTTTCCGTTTGGCCCGCATGCGCGCGTGCGCCTCCGGGCTGCCGTCGTGGAACGTCCCGAACAGGCGGTCGAGCGGGAGCGGCCCGCCGCTGTAGTTGCACTCGAAGTAGCGGTGATGGAGGTAGTGGTTGAACGACTTGACCGGCATGCGGACGTCGCCCTTCTTGTGCACCACCATCTCCTCGAAGCCGGTATGCCCGGGCGCAGCCCCGAGCGCCGCCCAGTGCATCACGTAGATCATGTGCAGCGGATGGGAGGGAACCACCAACAGAATCAACCAGCGCGTCAGGTAGATGACGTGCTCCAGCGGATGCATCGCCAAGCCTGACCACGGTCCGACGTTGACGTTGCGGTGATGCAGATAGTGCGCCGCGCGATACAGCGGCTTCCAGTGCAGCAGGCGATGCACGAAGTAGAAGTGGAAGTCGTTCCAGATGGTGATCACCGGGAACAACGCCACGAACCAGATCGGGTTGTTGCGGAACTCCATGATCGCCAGCCAGCCTTCCGCGTACGCCCACAGCATCAGCGCCTCGTATATGGTCCAGATGCCGACTCCGCTGACCAGGGTCCAGAACAGGTTGTCCCAGAGCTGGTTGCGGAACAGGAACGCCTTGCTGTTCCTGGTCAGCCACCGCCTGTTGTACTTGAACCGCGTCCCCTGAATGCGCTGCCAATAGAGCGGCAGGTGCCACCCGCCGTAGATCAGGATCGCGAGCGCGACGTTGCGCGCGTACATCAGCAGCAGCCAGTCGAAGCGCAGCTCGAACCGGCTCAGATCGTTGAATCCGAGCACCGCGGCGCCCGGCTGGAGGTACAGCCAAGTGATCAGGGCAAGGCCGGCGTACATCGCCGGCCACGGCCAGAGCAGGCCGGGGAAACCGAACACGGTCCTGATCTGGCGCAGGAGCAACGCCTTCGTCCCGCGGCCCGGCGCCGCGCGCATCCGCGCCGGCACCCATTCGCCCTTGGCGTCGCGCGAGGTCGTGCCGTCATCCACTACAACCGTGTGGGCCATGGCCGCTGAAATAAACACAGCGCCCGGACGAAGTCAAGAGATGTGGTCCCGCCGGGCCCGCCGGACTCGGCGGAAATTCTCCTTGACTCGCACGCGCGATCCAACCAGTTTCGTGCCATGTCGAACCCACGTCCACCGCTGGCCGACGTCCGCCGTTCGCTGCGCGTAAAGTGGTACCGCAGTCCGATCGAGCCGGCGCTGCTGCGCCGGCTCATGCAGCGCAGCGACCTGCAGGGTTGGCTGCAGACGTTGGGGGTAGGTGCGTGCCTGGTCGGGATGGCCCTGGTCACCGCCTGGTTGTTCGCCCGCCAGCAGTGGCTGGCCTTCGCCGTGGCGCTGTTCGCGTACGGCACCTTCGCCAGCTTCCTGGGGGCGGCGTCGCACGAGCTGGACCACGGTACGGTGTTCAAGACCAAGGCGCTCAATCGCTTCTTTCTGCGCCTGTTCTCGCTCATAACCTGGTTCAACCCGGACGACTACGCGCTCAGCCACACCTATCACCATCGCTACACGCTGCATCCGGACGGTGACCGGGAGGTGGTGCTGCCGCAGTCGGCTGCGCTGCGGGCCCTGATCGTGGTGCAACTGTTTACCTTCAACCTGTTCGGCGCGCCGGCGTGCGACGGGGTGATCGCCCGGGTCCGGGACACGGTGCAAACCGCGCTTGGCCGGCCGCTGGGCCCGGACTCCCTCGGCGAGACCGAGCCGCTCGCCCCGCGCACGCGGGAGTGGCTGGCGGCGCTGTACGCGGCCCACCCCGAGGAGCGGATCAAGGCGGTGCGCTGGGCGCGCAAGATTCTGCTGTTCCACGCCGCGGTCATCGGCGCGGCCATCCTGCTCCAGCTTTGGCTGCTGCCGGTGTTCATCACCCTCTCCCGGTTCATCGCCAACTGGTGGCGCTGTCTGGTGTTTCTGCCGATGCACTGCGGCCTGCGCGACAACGTGGCCGACTTCCGCAAGTGCACGCGCACCATCAAGCTGGACCCGGTCTCGTCGCTCATGTACTGGCGCATGAACTACCACATGGAGCACCACATGTACGCCGGCGTGCCGTGCTACAACCTGCGCAAGCTGCGCACCGCGATCGCCGGCGACCTGCCGGAGGCGAAGAGCGTGCTCGGCGCTTGGCGCGAGATGCGCGCCACCTGGAAGCGGCAGCAGGTCGAGCCCGGCTACCAGTACGACACCCCGGTGCCGGCACCGGCCCGGCCGGCCACCCGCGAGCGGACTGCCGACGATGGTGATCTCGGCGGCTCAATCGGGGATCTGGCGCCCCCCGTGCTCGCCCGCGGTTGACCTGATCTAACCGGCCGGCGCGGGCGGTGGCGAGTATTCGGCTACGGCCGCGCTCGGCTGCCGCGGCACCCGCAGCAGCAGCACGCCGCCGACCACGAACAGCACGGCGATGCTGAGCACGCCGATGCTCGAATCGCCGGTGAGCTGGGCGAACAGCCCCACCAGCAGCGGCCCCAGGATGGCCGCGAACTTGCCGAACATGTTGTAGAACCCGAAGAACTCGGCCGACGCGGCGGCCGGGATCAACTGGCCGAAGTAGGAGCGGGAGAGCGCCTGGATGCCCCCCTGCGAGCTGGCCACCAGCATCGAGATCACCCAGAACAGCGGCACCTGCGCCGGCACCGGCAGCCGCGGAATAGCGAACGCCAGCACCGTCACCAGTACGTACACGCCGACCCCGACCAGCAGCAGGGTACGGACGGACAACACGTGCGTCCGCGCCAGGTGTCCGTAGATCAGGGCGCACGGAAACGCCACCACCTGCACCACCAGCAGCATCAGCAGCAGCGTATTGGCGGACAGACCCAGGTCGGTGCCGTACGCCGTGGCCAGCTTGATCACCGTGCCCACGCCATCGATGTAGAAGAAATAGGCCGCCAGAAACAGCAGCACCGTGCGGTACTGCCGGCGCTCGCGCACCAGCTCCGCCACGCGCGCGAAGCTGTGGCGCAGCGGAGACTCTACCCGCGGGATGAACTGCGTCTGCCGTACTCGGCGCAGCAGCGGCACGGTGAACGCCACCCACCATACGGCGGTAATCAGAAACGCGATGCGCACCGAGACCGTGGTCGCCAGCACGCCGAGCTCCGGCCCCCCCACCACCACCGCCATGGCCACCACGAACGGCACCGTGCTGCCGATGTAGCCCCAGGCGTAGCCGCTGCTGGACAACCGATCCATCCGTTCCGGTGACGTGACGTCGGTCAGAAAGGAGTCGTAGAACACGTTGGCGCCGGCAAAGCCGATCGAGGACAGGACGTAGACCGCGAGCGTCACCGCGGCCCGCCCCTCGGCGGCAAACGCCAGCACGCCGGTGGTGACCACGCCGATACCGAAGAACAGCGCAAAGAACCGTTTCTTGCGCCCTTCGTAGTCGGCCAGCGGACCCAGCACGGCGGCCAGCACGGCCACCACCAGGGTGTACAGGCTGCTGGCGTAGGCCAGCCAGGCGGTCGAATCGGCGTCGGGGACGTCCGCGGCGACCACGTTCTTGAAGAACAGCGGAAAGATCGCGGTCACGACCGCCAGCACGTACGCGGAGTTGCCGATGTCGTACAGCACCCAAGCGCGCTCCGCTCGGGTATAGCCGGCGCGCATCATCCGCTGCCCCCTCGCGGCGGCGCCTGGTCGTGTCGCGACCCTGTACTGCTTCGCATCATGGCTATCGGAATGAGCCGCCGGGGGATCGAACCCCGCACCCACAGCTTAAAAGGCTGTTGCTCTACCTACTGAGCTAGCGGCCCGAACATCGGCGTGCGCGCTCCGGACGGCGCGCCTACAGCGTATGGCATGCAATCGTCACTGATCAAGCCGCTCAAGCCTGACCGGACTGACCGGACGCGCCCGGACGATCCGGACGAACGGGCCGCCCGGTCGACGGTTCGCCGGGAGCCGGCGCGTCGAGCCGGGCCTTGACGGTGCCCAGCGCCCGCTCGAGGCGGTCGCGCATCGCCCGCGTGTAGGGATTGTACCGTTGGAGGTCGAGGAAGAGCTGCAGCGAGTCGTTGCAGGTCTGCTCCACGATGGTGCGGAGCTGCTGATAGCCGACGGTCGAGATCGGGGAATCGCGCAACCCCATCTCGGCCAGCACGCGGCCGAGGTAGTGGGTCACGCCCTGCGTGAACGCCGCCTCCCGGTCGTGCTGCTCCGGGGTCATGGTGATGACGCGCAGCCCCATGGCCCGGAACCGGCCCTGCCACTCCCCCACTTCGGCGGCGCTCAACCGCACCGGGCAGAGGATCATCGGCTGCCCGGCTACGCCGGCGCGGGCCGAGTCGGGGCCGAACAGCGGATGGGTGGCCAGAATGCGCGTCGCCGCGGGCAACCGTTCCGTCATGACGCGCGCCGGGAACCCCTTGATCGAGCACGTGTCCATCACCAGTGTGTCGGCCCCGAGGCGCGGGCGGATGCGTTCGGCTACCTCCTCCATGGCCGAGATGGCCACGCACAGCACGACCACCGGGCACTGCAGCAACTCGTCCTCGGACACTATCCGCACGCCGGCCGGAGCGTGATGGGCGCGGCGCGAGTAGGCGCATACCGTGAAGTGTCGGGCCAGCTCCGCGGCCCAGAACGTCCCGAAGCGGCCCAGGCCGTAGACTCCCAACTCCATCGCCGCGCATCATACGGAAACGCTCGTCCGCCGCGCAAGGCGTGCGCGCTCGCCGAAGCGCCGGGGTGCGGCGGGCGTGCTCGGGTGCACCGGGAGGGTGCCATGATGACAGTCAGCGCAGTGGCCGGTTGGCAGTGACGCAGCCGGTGCATCCTATCGTCCCCCCCCCCCACACACACACACTTTTCGAACCGAGAAACAACTAACCGCTCCGGCTGATCGCCTCGTATGCGATAGAGCAGTTCTGGCAGATATGGGGTGGTGCGGCCCCACAGTATGTGGCCGTCCAGCCGTGGGTCAAGAGTTTTAACGGTGAATTGGCGTTGGGACGCGGTCAATACAATACGGTCTTCACCCGCCTCTGGGTTGATTCTGAGCTGAAGGAAGAAATGGGGCATTAGGGGTTGCACCCGTTGTGCCTGGCCTCAGGCCAAAAAAAGGGAGCTGGGAGGCTCAGACTTCCCAGCTCCCTTACTCATTGAAGCCACGCCCTATCCGCACCGCCTGGTCCAAGGGGCTGAAGGAGCGGGCCGTGGTGATCCGGCACGCCGTCAAGAATGCCCTCATCCCGGTGGTGTCCCTGAGCCACGCGCTGCGGTGCCCCAGGGTCGAGCAGCGCCGCAGGCAGGCAGCGAGAGTGGCGTTGAAGCAGCAACGACACGCGCCCGTTGTAACAGATATTCGGTAAGCAGGTCGCTTCAGCTCCCCGCGGCGGATGTCCGTCGTGCGCGACTTCGGCGTGGCGAGGAGGCGTGGGGCCGCAGCCAAGGTGACACCGTGGCCGCCAAGCGGTAGACTGCCGGGCAGGGAGCGGAGCGCCGGAGAGGTGTACATGAGCCTGGAGCTGATAGGGATCATCGCAGCGACAATCGCCCTCGGCACCGTGACGTTGGCGTCCAATCGCGGCATCCGTCACGAGTTGCGCGAGTTGCGGGCCAGTGAGGCGCGTTGCGGGACGAAATAAAGGGCGTCGAGAGCACGTTGCGGGACGAAATAAAGGGCGTCGAGAGCGCGTTGCGGGACGAAATAAAGGGCGTCGAGAGCGCGTTGCGGGACGAAATAAGGGCCGGCGACGGCCGGCTGCGGGCAGAGATGCAGGCCGGCTTCAAGGAACTCACCGCACGCGTCGTCAACATCGGGGACCGGCTGTCGAAGGTCGAGGGAATCATCGAGGGGCTGTTCTGGAGCAGCCGCAACCAGCCGCCCGACAAGCCGCGGGAAGGCGTCGCGTAGCCCACTTCATCCGCCTGTGCACTAATGCTGTGGGGGTGACGGGAGTGGAGCGTTCGTCTGTTCGGTCGATGCTCTGGTGCGTTCGTCGATCCGGCCGATCTGGACCTTGAGCTCTCCCACGTCTTTGGCCAAGTCGGTCAGGTCGGTGCGCACGCCGTCGATCTTGGCGGTGAGGTCGGTGCGCACGCCGTCGACCTTGGCATCTACCGCCTTGATGTCGGCATGCAGTTCGGCGCGCACGCCGTCGATCTTGGCGCCCAGGTCGGTGCGCACGGCATTGATGTTCTCCCCGATCAGGGCATGGGCCTGCCGAGCTTCATCCCGGATGCTCTTGAATGGTCTGGTGATCGCGGCCGCGATCGCCACTACCGCGACTGCCGCACCCGATATTGCGGTGACCGGACCCCACCACTCCACGCCATCGACTATACAAGCGGGACATACGATTGTCAATGATATACTGCGGCTCATGGCTACTCCGGTACTCCCCTGACCCGCAAGCTGGGCCTGCCATCACGAGTAAGTGAGCCAAAGATACCTGCCGGGCTGGCTGATTTCTTATCAGCAGCTTTCGTCAGTTGCAGGTGCAGGCACCGCCGGTGATCGAGTTGCGGGAATGGTCGCGCCGGACTGCCGAGTTGCAGGAGGAACGCAACGGGCTGATCAATCGCAGGGGAAGAGTTGCCAGGTGAGCATGCGCCGTGCCTGCAACCAGCGGCTGAGCAACGCGATGTATCACTGGGCGCGGGTGGCGATCCAGCACGATCCGGTGAGTCGGGAGCGGTATGCGGCGCTACGCGCGCGCGGGCAGCGCCATGGCCGGGCGCTGCGTACGGTCGCGGACCGGTTGCTCGCGGTGGCGTGCGCGATGCTGCGTGACCGCACGGAACGACAACGGCGCTATCGAGAGCGCCGCAAGGCAGCGCAGCCCCGGGTGCAGTACCGCAGGCCGCAAGACCGCAGGTCCCGACCGCAGCGCTGGCAGGATGCGGTAGGCACCCTGCTCGACCTCCAGGGTGAGTATCAAGCGTGGCTCGACCACTTGCCCGACAGTCTCCAGGAGTCCGCGCTCGCACAGCGGCTGGAGGCGATGTGCGGGCTTGATCTTGCCGAACTGGAGAGCGTCGAGCCGCCGCGCGGGTTTGGGCGCGACTGGGGGGGGCTCTGCAGCCCGCACCTCACGTCGTTCCTGACCTGCAAGCGCTGATCAGTGCCGGTCTCGGATTGATGTTCGAGGTGGCACACGGGAGCCGGGGTGGCGGACCGCGCGGCGTGTCAGCGGTGTCAGCGGTGGTGGGAAACGGCTTTGACGGGCACTTTGCGGGATTCTGGGGGTACCCTGGGGTATCTCCCTGGGTTTGGAAGGCCGTCAGGGGGCCGCTATGAGGCCGACTCGGACGCCGAGCGGCCCGCTGCCGGCCAATCGGCCGTGAATGCCGGCCCTGAACGGGTCCGAGTGCCGAGATCGTCGCCGCGGCGGCGCTCGTGCTGCCGCTCCTGTCCGAGCAGCCTCGAACTCAACCGACGAGCGGCTCGCGGTTGCACCTCCGGAGCGCCGCGACGGCCGCAGCAACGGCCCAATTCCCCGCGCGCGCGGCGACTGACGGAGCGGCGGCTTGACGCTCGAGGAGGTCTGCCGTCGCTAGTAGCTGGTCCTGGAGGTGGCTGCGACCCGACCAGGCTGGGCTGCGGGCGGTGGCGGCGCGGTCAATACGGAGCCAGCGGTGCCGGGAATCGGCGTTGACGGGTGTTGCAGGGGGGCGCGGTAGGAACGCCGGTTACCCGGCGCCCCCCGCACAGATCCGGACGTGGTCGTTAAACCATCCGGCTCCTACCTTCGGTGGTTGACGGCAAATCGCCGGTCCGGCCATGAGTGTACGATTCGGGGTTGGGGCCACAGCTTGATGCTGATCGCCAGCATCCAAGCCCAGGAGAATCGGTCCTTCTGGGACCTCCGGCGTAGAATCTTTACCCAGATTCCTCGCAGACGCCACACGAATCGGTGCAGATAGCGGTAGCTGGTGGGTACCGCGTAGTAGTTGAGCCATCCGCGCAGTACCCGTCCCAGCCAGCGCCCGGTTTCCATCACGTCATCATGCATTCGTCTGCGGAGCTCGATCTTGATCCTCTTCAGCGTACGATTCATCCGCTTCCGAATTGGCTTCCGCCCCAGCCCGAAGCGTCCTTTCCTGTCCTTCCTGCAATAATGCGTGAAACCCAGAAAGTCGAACGTCTCCGGTCGCCCTTCCCCACGTGCTCGGCGGTTCCTTTCGGCATACCGTCCAAACTCGAGGAGTCGGGTCTTGTCGGCGTTCAGTTCCAGCTCGAAGCCTCTGAATCGCTCCTTCAGTTCCCGCAGGAAGCGTTCCGCATCGTCACGATGCTCGAACCCGGCGACATAGTCATCTGCGTAGCGCACTATGATCATGTCTCCGCGCGCCTCCTGCGGCCGCCACTTCTTGGTGACCCACAGGTCCAACACGTAGTGCAAGTATATATTCGCGAGCATCGGTGAAATCACCGACCCTTGCGCTGTACCCCGCCCCGCGTCGATCTGTCGGCCTTCTTCCAGTACCCCAGCGCGCAGCCACTTCTTTATCAGCCGCAGCACCCGCCGATCTCCAATCCGATGCTCCAGGAATCTGATCAACCAGTCCCGCGAGATCGTGTCGAAGTAGGCGCGAATGTCCGCGTCCAATATCCAGTTCACTTCGCGCCGTTCGATGGCGTAGGCCAGTGCGTCCAACGCATCGTGTGCCCCGCGCCCCGGTCGAAACCCATAGCTGATCCCGAGAAATTCCTCCTCATAGATCGGTGTCAGGATCACATCCACCACGGCCTTCTGGACGATCTTGTCCTCCAGCGCGGCCACCCCCAGCGGTCGTGTGCCTCCGTCCGGCTTGTCGATGTTGACCCGCCGTACCGGGGTCGCTCGGTACGCTCCTGTGTGTACTCGCCGGTGCAGGTCGTGCAAGCGCACTTCCAACCCCGTCTCGTACTCCCGCCACGTCATCCCGTCCACCCCCGGGGCCGCTTCACGCTTCAGCGCGTAATAGGCCACCCGCAGCGCTTCCGGCGTCACGTGGTGCAGCAGCGCAGTGAGTTTCTCCTGCGGTTCTCTCTTTACGAATTGCCGTATCCGCTCGGCCGCCTGTGTCACGGTTGCCCGACTCTGCGTCCGGCCCGTGCTTTGACCTTGCGAATTCCCGTTGGTCATGGGCCTTCGCTCCACCGTCTCCGCAGTCGCTTGCGCTCCCTTGTTCGCCGGCTTCGCCGCTACTATGCCCATGTCCGACTCCTTCGGGTCGTTCATCTTTGGTCCAGCCTCACGCCTTCCCTCCGCGGTCCCGGCGACGACTCGCCGGGACGACCCGAAGACCTCCCAGGTCCCGGTATATGACGTACGCACGTGCCTGAGTTCTTCGACGCCGTGGAGCCCGGTCGATCCTCACCATACTGGCTCGACCGGTGTTGCCTTCGACCGAGTACAGAGTCTCGGCACTCCAGATGTCGTATTTTGCGGCGCTCCATAACTCTGCCCGCACGCACCGCTGCCGACGCTTCGCCTGCACCCTCGCAGGTGCCAACGCACGGCTCGCGGAGAAACGTGGATTGGCTGCTCCTTCGTTCCGAGGGACTTTCACCCTCTGTCATATGCCAGTTAGCCTGGCGCTCGTACCCAGGCTACCCCCGAGGGGCTGGAATGCCCTCAGCGGGCCGCTGTGAGGCCGACGTGGACGGTGAACGGCCTGCGGACGGCCACATCGCCGGCGAATGACGGCTCTGGAGGGGCGATGCGCCCGAGTCGGCGCCGCGAGGGGCTCTCGGCTGCCGCGGCTGCCCGAAAGAAATCTCAAGAAACCTTCAATTCGCCAGTTTTTCCTGTTGATTTGTGCCGCAGGGGTGGCATACTGAAAGTCTCAGGTTTGAACGGATGCAAAAGATGGCTGAAAACACTACTCAGCGCTGCCACCGGTTAGGGGCAACGCAACCGGCGCGTCCTACCCTTGCCCATCCCCTCCCCCCCGGAATCCTTTCGCGGCGGGGGTTGGCGAATGGTGGGGGCCCCTCCAGACTGTCTCTTCAGGCCATCGACTGCCGTTCACCGAGAATTGCTGGGCCGATTCGTGGTTGACGTCCACGGGAGCGGAGGTTACGATAGGGTGGGATCCAGTCAATCGCGACATCGCGACTACATCTGGGTATGGCTGTGCCTCACCTGCGGAGGGCTTGAGTGACTTATAACACGTCAACGCTTATGACACTCTGTTCCCCTGACAGCCGCGCGCCGAGATTTGCTGAAAATCAGCTCGCGGCGCGCTTGCTTAATGGTGAGGAGTCCCCCCCCCCCAACACAGCTAACCCATCCGGCGCCTCACGCGGTGTCCGTTCAGCGCCGAGACCGGCGTACCGGGCCTCATCAACCCACTTATCAACTCTACCGCCGGCGTCGCCGGCCAATCCAATCCAACTCGCCTCGCCAGCCGCGTGGACGCTGGGACGCAGGTCCCGACGCGATCCGAACGGCCGGTGGTGCGCGCACGTCAAAGGAGGATGGGATGGCACCCAAGACCGGTTACGACTAACCACGACTAAACCCGGGCTCGTCTCCAAGCGCCGTACCGCCTGGGGACCCGCGCTGTCGCCCTCGCTTGTGCTCGCCGGCGTTGAAGCAGGCATAACTCGAGAGTAGGCGAGGGGCCGGCAGTCGATTCAGTACTCTCGAGCAACAGGAGTTATCTGATGCATTTCGTAATGCGCATTTCGCTCGCCGTGCTGTGTGGCCTCGCACTGACCGCCACCGGCCTCTGGGCGGCTGCCTCGGAGGAGGAGCCGGCCGCGGCGATGGAGAAGGAAATGGTGACCGACCCGACCACCGGCAAGATGGTGACCGCGCCGGAGTATGGCGGGACAATAACCTACGTCAAGAAAGAATCGCCCTCGCATACTGACAAACATTTGAGTGGGGGTGTCGTGGCCGTGGGCCTGGTCGTAGAGAAGCTAGGCATCGGCGACTGGGCAACGCCCAGGGACGAATATAACTTCCCGACCATGGCCGCTCCAAAGTACACGAGGGGGGCTCTGGCGGAGAGCTGGGAAATGCCCGACGACAAAACAGTTGTCGTCAAAGTCCGCCAGGGCGTTCACTGGCACGATAAGGCACCAATGAACGGTCGGGAGCTGACTGCCGACGATGTCGTATATAACTTTCACCGTACTCTGGGTCTGGGCAGCGGCTTCACCGAACCTAGCGCTGCTTATAGTGTTTTGACTGGGGTGTCATTCGAATCCATAACGGCCACCGACAAATGGACGGTGGTTTTCAAGCTGAAGGAGCCAAATCTCCTTACGCTGATGGTTATCCTCGACGACTCCCTTGCTGTCATGTACCCCCCCGAGGTGATCAAGGAACACGGGGACGTAACGGCTTGGAGCAACCTGGTCGGCACCGGTCCTTTTGAGCTGACTGACTGGACCGAGGGCAGCTCCATCACCTATACCAAGAATCCTGGCTACTGGGGCTACGACGAAAAATACCCGGAAAACCGTTTGCCATATGTTGACACGTTAAGGGCTCTGATTATGCCCGAAGTGGCAACACAACTGGCGGCAATGCGCACGGGTAAGGTGGATTACGTGGGTGTGGCCGGGGTAGCTCAACTCCGGACTATCGAGCAGGTAGAGAGCATCCAGCGGACCAACCCCGACGTCGAATTGTGGCCGGTACGGTTTCGATCGGACAATGGTTTTGCAATGAACACTCAGATAGAACCCTTTGACGACATCAGGGTGCGCAAGGCAATGAACATGGCACTGGACTTCGAAACCATTGACAATTCGTACTTCAAGGGTTTCTCAGATCCGATGCCTCAAGGGCGGCTGGGCCGTTTCATGACAGACGGTTCCACCCCATTTGAAGAGTGGCCCGAGGAGCTCCAGAAGGGCCGCACGTATAACCCGGAAGGGGCCGAAGCGTTGCTTGATGCTGCCGGGTATCCTCGCGGCGCGGACGGCACTAGATTCAAGACCGTGTTGATGCACCTTGAGCGTTTCGATCTAAACTATGCGGAATTAGCCGCTTCATACTGGAAGAAGATTGGCGTTGATGTGGAGGTTGAAGTAACGCCAAACGCTGCATGGGGCCCCAGAAGAAAAGCTCAGGAATACGAAATGGCCAGTAACGATACGGCGTATGCTGTTTCCATGCAGTGGGCAGTGTCAATCATGAGTGGGTTTACCACGGATGGTGTAAATAGCAGCGTCAACGACCCGACTTATGACGCCATGCATGCCGCAGCCGCAGCCGCGACCACCGTCGAGGAGCGGAACAGGCTGGTGCCAGACTTGGTCATGTACGCATTAGAGCAATACTGGACGATATATGGTCCTTTGCTTCCACAGTTTTCGGTGAACCAGCCGTGGCTCATAGGCTATAACGGTGAACTGATATCAAGCGGGGGCGAGGAAGTGATCTTCTCCCGTCTCTGGATTGATAGTGCCCTGAAGAAAGAAATGGGATTCTGAGGCAACGGCTTCGCGGACCACGCCTGGCAGCGGGGTCCGCGGGCGTTTCGCGCTCGTTCTGCCTGCAGAGAAGGGCGCCGGGAGCCTCGATCTTCCCGGCGC
Organism: Spirochaetia bacterium; assembly: GCA_965198005.1. Lineage (GTDB taxonomy): Bacteria > Spirochaetota > Spirochaetia > SZUA-6 > Bin103 > Bin103. The sequence continues at coordinate 1,649,272 of CBDAOI010000004.1, read as the reverse complement.
CCATTTACTACGAAGACATGAGAGCCTACATCATCCGGCGGCTGCTGCTGGTCGTCCCCACCCTGTTTATCTTGAGCATCCTGGTCTTTCTCTCGGTCCGCTTCATCCCCGGCGATGTCATAGACGTATTGGAGGCTCGGGTGCAGATCTACGTAACGGGGGGGATTGACCGTGCAGCGCTCGAGCGTCGGCTGGGATTGGATGTGCCTGTCTGGGTGCAGTACGGACGCTGGATAGGGGTGTTGCCGACCCCTGACCGGGTTACCGGTGAGTCCCACTTCAAAGGTCTCCTCCAGGGTACGCTTGGCGAATCACTGTATGGCGGTTTGGCGGTAGAGGACAGGATACTAGGTAGACTGCCGGTAACCATCGAGCTTGGTTTGATGGCAATCCTCATCGGGCTGGTGATCGCGCTGCCGGTCGGCATCTACTCGGCGATTCGCCAGGATACGGTCGCAGACTTCCTGGGGCGCTCGGTCGCCATCATCGGCCTGGCCACGCCCAACTTCTGGCTGGGCGTCATGGTCATGATCTACCCGGCCATCTGGTGGGGCTGGGCGCCGCCGCTGGAGCTGGTTTCCTTCACGAAAGACCCGCTGGGGAATCTGGCGGTGTTCCTCATTCCCGGCCTGATACTGGGAACGGCCTCGGCGGCCGCCACCATGCGGATGACGCGCACCATGATGCTGGAGGTGCTGAGGCAGGACTATATCCGGACCGCTTGGTCCAAGGGGCTGAAGGAGCGGGCCGTGGTGATCCGGCACGCCGCCAAGAATGCCCTCATCCCGGTGGTGTCCCTGATCGGCCTGCAGTTGCCGATCCTGGTGGGGGGCGCGGTGATCATGGAGAACATCTTCAACCTGCCGGGGCTCGGTCGCCTCTTTCTGCATGCCCTCAATGACCGAGACTACCCGATGGTCTCCGGCATCAACCTGTTGTTCGCCACTGGGGTGGTGGTGATCAATCTGCTCATCGACCTGGTCTACGCGGTCCTGGATCCGAGGGTGCGCTATGAATGAGCCAATGAGCCGTGCCACACCGGATACGCCACGCGCTGGGTTGCCCCGGGTCGAGCGGCGCCGCAGGCAGGCAGCGAGAGTGGCGTTGAAGCAGCAACGACACGCGCCCGTTGTAACAGATATTCGGTAAGCAGGTCGCTTCAGCTCCCGCGGCGGATGTCCGTTCCGATCTGAACCTTGAGCTCTCCCACGGATGCTCTTGACTTCATCCCGGATGCTCTTGAATGGTAGTGGTGATCGCGGCCGCGATCGCCACTACCGCTACTGCTGCACCCGATATTGCGGTGACCGGACCCCACCACTCCACACCATCGACCATACAAGCGGGACATACGATTGTCAATGATATGATATACTAGCACCCGGTGCGCTTGGCCGCCGCGGCCAGACGCGCTATGATGACCGTCATGGGTGGCTTGAGATGAGGATCGCGATCGTGGGCTACGGCCGCATGGGCCGCGAGGCCGCGCGCGTAGCGGCCGCCGCCGGGCACGAGATCGTAGCCCGCGTCGACCCGGTCGCCGCCGATGCCGATGCCGCCCGGCTCACCCCGGAGATCGCGGCGGGCGCCGACGTAGCGATCGAGTTCAGCATCGCCGAGGCGGTGGTGGACAACGCGCGCGGCTACGCGGCGGCGGGGCTCAACGCCGCGGTCGGCACCACCGGCTGGGGCGCGCGGCTGGAGGAAGTGCGCGCCATCATCGAGGGCGGCTGCAGCGGCTACCTGCATGCGACCAACTTCTCGCTGGGCGTGCAGTTGTTCCTGCGCTTGGCGGGCCAGGCCACGGCCCTGATGGAGCCGTTCCCTGACTATGACGCGGCGGTGTTCGAACGCCATCACCGGCGCAAGGCGGATTCTCCGTCGGGCACGGCGCTCACGCTGGCCGCCGCCGTGCTGGCCAGCAGCACGCGCAAGCGGCGGGTGGCAACCGAACGGCTGGACCGCCCGATCGAGGCCGACGAGTTGCACGTGGCGTCGGTGCGCGGCGGCGAGGAGCCGGGCACGCACGTGCTGCTGTTCGACTCGCTCGACGACACGATCGAGTTGACCCACCGCGCGCGCGGACGAGCCGCGCTGGCGGCCGGAGCGTTACAAGTGGCGACCTGGCTCGCCGCCGAACCGCGCAAGAGCGGTTTTTTTGGAATCGACGACTTCATCGACGAGATGTTAGCCAAGGAGAGCACGCATGAGGTTTGAAGGCACCTACACGGCGCTGGTTACGCCGTTCACCGCGTCCGGAGAATTGGACCGCGACACCCTGCGCGGGCTGGTCGACCGGCAGATCGCGGCCGGGATTACCGGCTTGGTACCGGTCGGCACCACCGGGGAGAGTCCGACCCTGACCGATGACGAGCACCACGAGGTGATCCGCGTGGTGCTCGAGCAGGCCGCCGGACGCGTGCCGGTGATCGCCGGGTGCGGGTCGAACAACACGGTCGAGGCGCTGGAGCACACCCGGTTCGCACGCGAGGTCGGGGCGCAGGCGAGTCTGCACGTCGCGGGTTACTACAACAAGCCGTCTCAGGAGGGTTTTCTGCGCCACTTCCGGCTGATCGCGGACCAAGTCGACCTGCCGCTGATCGTCTACAACATCCCCGGCCGCGTCGGCAAGAACATCGACAACCGGACCATGCTGGCGCTGGCGGAGCATCCCAACATCGTCGGCGTGAAGGAGGCGAGCGGAGACATTTCGCAAATGATGGATCTGATCCGCCGCCGGCCGCCGGACTTCACGGTGCTCTCGGGAGACGACGAGGTAACGCTGCCGCTGATGGCGCTCGGCGGCAACGGGGTGATCTCGGTCACCAGCAACCTGCTCCCGGAGGCGATGGTGGCGCTGGTCAACCGCATGCTGGCCGGCGACACCGCCGCAGCGCGGGCCGAGCACTACAAGCTGCTGCCGGTGATCAGCGCGCTCATGGGACTGGACACCAACCCGATTCCGGTCAAGGCGGCGATGCACCTGGCGGGCCTGGTCGAGGAACGCTACCGGCTGCCGATGACGCCGCTCGGCGCGAGCGCCAAGGCCGAGCTGCAGCGGGTGCTGGCGGACTACCACGACCTGGAGGCGGCAGCCGGCGCGGCCTGACCCGCACCGCGCGCCCCGGGGCAACGGTTTTGGGGCGCTACTCCTGGGCGCCGGCGGCCGGCGCGCCGGTCACCGCTCCGTGCGTGACCAGCGTGTTGGCCAGCGCGATGATGGTGCGCGGGGCCAGCTCTTCGGCGCGCAGGCCCGCATCGACGCCGACCTCCTCCACCGCCTCCAGCAGCTTCGACTTCGGCAGACCGAACTGCCCCTGGGCCAGCAGGTTGTTGCGTAGCGTCTTGCGGCGGGCGTGGAAGCAGGTCCGGATCAATTGGAACAGAATCGGGCGGCTGCGCACCTGGGCCGCGCGCTCGGCGCGCCGCAACTCGATCACCGAGGCGGTCACCTCCGGCACCGGATAGAAGGTGCGGGGGGCCAACTCCCCGTGATCCGTGACCTCGCTCAGACACTGGCACAGGACGGAGAACGACGAGTAGTTGCGGGTGCCGGGCGCGGCCGCCGCGCGCTGCGCCAACTCCTTCTGCACCGTGAACACGCAGGCGGCCGGCACGGCGTCGTGCTCGATCAGGGCGGCGATGATCGCCGACGAGCTGCTGAACGGGAGATTGCCGATGATGCGGTCGGGGGCAACGCGGGCGGCGGCGGTGCGCCAGGTGCGCAGGTAGTCGCCCGGGACGATGGTGAGCCGCGAGTCCGCCGCGTATTCGCGCTCCAGCAGGCGGATCAGTCCGTGGTCGATTTCGAACACCACCAGGCGCGCACAGCGCTTCAGGAGCGCGGCGGTGAGGGCGCCCAGCCCCGGGCCGATCTCCCATACGGTATCCTCCGGCCGAGCGTCCAGCGTGGTCACCAGCTTTGCCCGCGCGCGGGGATTGACCATGAAGTTCTGCCCCCAGCGTTTCTGGGGGCGCAGGTTGTGGCTGCCGAGCAGAGCCCGGATCGCGGCCGGCGAGTTGTGATTCACATCCGGATCCCGGGCGCCCATGCGAACAGTCCGTTCAACATCTCGAAGCCACTATACATCAGGTTCAGCACGCCGGCGGTAGCGGGCTCCGTACCTCCGGCGCTGAGGACCGCGAGCGCCAAGCCCACCATCCCGGTCCACAGAAACAGCGCCGTATAGGGGACGAGGACCAGCCCGGACACGGCGCCGACCGGATAGGCGCTGCCGAAGGTCGCCAGCACCAGCGGCAGCGTCGCCGCCTGCGCCCCCACCGCCATGCCGATCCCGGACCGCAGGGAAATCGGCAGCAGCGCGGGCAGGCGGTCAGCCAGAGCAGGCCCGAGCAGGAGGATGCCGAGCAGCGCCGTGTAGGAGAGCTGAAACGACAGCTCGTGCACCACCGCCGGGTCAGCCGCCAGCACCACCAGCGCGGACCACGCCAGCAGGTTGAGCGACCGCGCCGGCCGCCCGAGCTGCGCCCCCGCGCGCGCCAGCGCCAGCATGGTCGCGGCCCGCGCCAGAGACGCGCGTGACCCGGCGAGCTCCACGTAGAGAAACACCGCGGCGACCCCCAGGCCGGCCGCCAATGCGACCCAGCAGCGCTGGCCGCGCGGCACGAGCATCGCCCCCAGCCAGGTCACGCCCCGTGCCAAGGTGGCCGCAACCGCATAGGCCAGCCCCACGTGCAGGCCGGACAGCGCCAGCAGATGCATCGCCCCGGCGCGCCGGAACGCCGCCACTTGTTCCGCGGTCAGGTGATGGCGGTCGCCGAGCAGGAGGGCGGCCAGCAGCGCCGCGGCGGGCCCGCGTTGGCGCTGGATGAGGTGCTCCACACGCGCCCGTACGCCGGCGCGTACCGCGGCAGGCCGCCCGGATGCCGCAGCCGCCGGCACGACCCGGGCGCGGCGCCCGTCGACCAGCAGGCGGCCGCCGCTCGCGGCCCGCACTGCAACCCCGTGCACACGCAGGCGCTGGCCGCGGTAGGCGCGTGCGGAGCTGCCCGGGGCGGTCACCGTGGCGGTGAACCGGGCCGTCGCCCGCACCGCCATGCGGGTGGAACCGACCGTGTCGACCGCAATCCGGTAGCGGGTGCCGCCGGCGGTCGGGCGGTCGTCCTGCAGCAGCGTGCCGTGCAGCTCGTCGATCGCCGCCGGCGGCAGCGCCGCGCCGTAACCGGCCAGACGCCAGCGCGCGCCCAGGTCGAGGCCGACCGCCAGCGTGCACCCGGCCGCCGCCGCCAGCACCAGACTCCGCCACCGCCAGCGCGCCGGCGCCACCGCGGCCAGCGCCGCCGGCACCAGCGCCGGGGTGACCAGCAGCAGCACGCCGCCGCCGTCCACCGCGGACCGCCCCACGTGCGGCAGCGCCAGCAGGACCGCTACCACGGCCACGGCCGCGGCCACCGCCGGTTCGATCGGCCGCGGTCCGCCTCGGCGCGCGCGGCCGCGGCGGGCGCGCCTGCGCCGCTGCCGGACGCCCAGCCCCTGTCGGACGAGCAGTCCCTGCCGGTTGCCCGGCCCCTGCCGGTTGGCCACCACTTCAATTGGTTCAACGACCCGCGCGACCCTGCCGCTTCACCGGCGCCCGGACACGCGCTCGCGGCCGCGGGCGGTCGGAGGAGGCCTTGGCGGCTAAGATGGCCCCCATGGAGCAGGCAGACCGCACGCTGGCGCGACGCCGGCGGGTGCCGGCGCTGGCCCAGATGGCAGGCTTGTTCGTGCTGCTGTTTCTGGCGCCCGGACTGCTCGGCCCCGCCCGTACCCTGGCCACCACCACCGCCGGCTCGCTGCTGCAGCTCGCGGTGCTGGCGGCAGTGCTGCGCGCCGACCCGGCCTGGCCGCGGTTCGGCCTGACGGCGCGGTGGCGCGACGCCGCGGACGCGCCGCTGATCGCGGCGGCCGCGCTGGGCGTGCTGGTGCTGGCGTCGCTGCTGGTGGCGGCGCTGCCGGAACCGGTAGCGAACGCCCTGCTGCGCGGCGAACGCTGGCGCCTGGAGGGTCTGTCCCAGGCGCCGCTGGCGATCGCGTTCGTGCTGCTCGGCGCCTACCGCGAGGAACTGTACTTCCGCGCCTACCTGCTCACCCTGCTGGACGAGATCGCCACACCGCCCTGGGTCGCGGTGCTGGCGGCGTCGCTGCTGTTCAGCGCCGGGCACCTGTATCAGGGCTGGCTGGCGGCGGCGGTGGCGCTGGTGCTCGGCAGCGGCTTGGCCGTACTGTACCGCCGGCGCCGCTCGGTACATCGGCTGGCGTGGGCGCACGCGATCTTCAATGGCACGGTGCTGGCGCTCAGCTTGTTCACGCACCAGGGGTTCGCTACCATGCGCTCCTGGCAATGACGATGCAGCGTACGGTGCGCGCCTTCAGGCCCGGGGTGCTGGTACTTGCACTGGGCACGCTGGCCGCGGTCGGCGGCGCCGGCTTCGGGTGGCGCGAACGGCATCCGGCGCCGGCGCTCGCACCCGACCCCGAGGCGGCGCCGGCAGCCTCGGTGACCGCCGCCACCGGCAGCGACCCGCTGCTGGCGCAGATGCAGAACCTCGGCTTCCAGATGCCGCAGCGCACGGTGGCCGCGGTGGACTTCTCTCTGCAGGACGTGGCCGGAGACCCCTATTCGCTCGATACGTATCGCGACAGCGTCGTGTTCCTGAACTTCTGGGCCACCTGGTGCGCGCCCTGCCGCACCGAGATGCCGGCCATGCAGCGGCTGCACGACTCCCTCGCGGGCACCCCCGGCTTCGCGGTGGTGGCCGTGAACCTGCAGGAGCAGGCGGCGGTGGTGGAACAGTTCGTGCAGGAGTTGGGGCTCACGTTCCCGGTGCTGCTCGACAGCGACGGCTCCACGGCGGCGACCTACGGCGCCCGCACCCTGCCGATGAGCTACGTCATCGACAAGGACGGATCGATTCTGGCGCGGGCCATCGGCATCCGGAGCTGGGACGACCCGGCGTACACCCGCCTGTTCGCCGCCCTGGCCGGCCGCGAGCGGTAGCGGGCGGGCCGGCGATGCAGCGGGTGCGGCAGACGCGGCAGACGCCGCGGGAGCGTCCTTTACATTCGGCTGGATACGGTGTATCACAATGCCAGCAGGCTTATACATAACGATGCAGCGAGCACCCGCAAGCGACCAGCCCACGGATCTGTTTCAGAAAGTACGCACCTACATCGCGCAGAAGGCGGCCCGGGTGGAGGCGATCGGCTTCTATCCCTACTACACCGCGATTCAGGAGAACCTCGGTTCACGTGTCATCATCGACGGCCGCGAGCTGATCATGATCGGCTCGAACAACTACCTCGGCCTGTCGTGGGACCCGCGGGTCATCGAGGCGGCGATCGCAGCCACCCGCCGGTATGGCACGAGCTGTTCCGGCTCGCGCTTCCTGAACGGAACCCTGCATCTGCACGAGGAGCTGGAAACGGAGCTGGCGGAGTTCGTGAGCAAGCCCGCCACGCTGTCGTTCACCACCGGGTACCAGACCAATCTGGGAGCGATTCAGGCCCTGGTCGGGCGCCGCGACCACGTGTTCTCCGACCGGCTCAACCACGGCTCGCTGATGGACGGCATGTTCCTGGCCGCGGGCATCACCGGCGGCGCCCGCATCCACCGCTATCATCACAACGATCTCGAGGACCTGGAGCGCCTGCTGCGCAGCGTGAACGACGGCGGCGGCAAGTTGATCGTAACCGACGGCGTATTCTCCATGGACGGCGACATCGCGCCGCTGCCGGAGCTGGGAGACCTCGGGCGCCGTTACGGCGCCCGCCTGTACCTGGATGAAGCGCACTCCCTGGGCGTGATCGGCGCTACCGGACGCGGCTCCCAGGAGCACTTCGACTGCTACGACGCGGCCGATATCCTGATGTGCACCTTCTCCAAGTCATTCGGCGCCGTGGGTGGCTTCATCGCCGGCGAAGCCGACGTGATCGACCATGTCAAGCACAACGCGCGCTCGTTCATCTTCAGCGCCAGCATGCCGCCCGCCACCATCGCCGCGGTTGCTACGGCCCTGCGCATCATGAAGGAGGAGCCGCACCATACGCAGCGCCTGCAGGCGATCGGCCAGCGCATGATCCGCGAGTTCAAACGCCTGGGATTCAACGTCGGCGATACCGAGACGCCGATCGTGCCGCTGATCATCGGCGACGACGTCCTCACCTTTCAATTCTACCGGGCGCTGATGGATCACGGGCTGTACACCAATCCGGTGGTGAGTCCCGCCGCACCGCCGGACGGGGCGCTGATCCGCACCTCCTACATGGCGATCCACAGCGACGACGAGCTGGACTGCGCGCTGGAGACCTGTGCCACGCAGGCGCGCAAGCTGGGGATCATCTAGCGTGCGGCCGATCACCGAGCTGCTGCCCCACCGCGACCCGTTCCTGCTGGTCGACCGGATCGAGCAGGCCGGTGACGGCGAAATCATTGGCTACAGGCGGTTCAAACCCGATGAGCCGTTCTTCGCCGGACACTTCCCCGGCTATCCGGTGGTGCCGGGCGTGCTGTTGGTCGAGTGCATGGCGCAGTGCGGCGGGGCGGGGGCAACCGCCGCGGCGGCCGCGGGCGAGACCGGCGTCAGCTTCCTGGCCAGCGTCGAGAAGGCCCGCTTCCGGCGTCAGGTGCGTCCCGGCGACGAGGCGCGGATCGTGGTACGAACCAAACGAATGACTCCCAACTCGCTCCGCCAGAGTGGCAAGGTCTACGTTGGCGACGAGCTGGCAGCGGAGGCTGAATGGCTATGTCTACGCGGAACTTAGAATCGCCCGGCCCCGGCACCCCCGGCGGCGCGGCAGGCGAAACCGTCCCCCAGCGCTTCCTGCGCGTGGTGGAGCGGTACCCGGACCAGAACGCGGTGCTCAGTCGAGGCGCCGGCGGCCCGTTTCAGCCGACCACCGAGCGGCAGCTCCTGGCGGAGGTGGCCACGCTGGCGGCGGGGCTGGCCCGCCACGAGGTGGCGCGCGGCGATCACGTGGGCCTGATCTGCGACACGCGCAAGGAGTGGCTGCTGCTCGACCTGGCGCTGCTCGGACTGGGCGCGGTCGACGTGCCGCGCGGCAGCGATTCCACCGGCGACGAGCTGGCCTACATCCTCGGACACGCCGACTGCAAGCTGACCTGCGTCGAGGATGCGGCCCAGTTGGCGAAGCTGGCGGGCATCAAGGATCGGCTGCCGCAGCTCCACACCGCGTTCGTGCTCGATCCGACCGACCTCGACGGCGACGCGGCCGCCGCGGCCGCCAGCCGCGGGCTGCGGGTGGTGACCATCGACGACCTGCGCCAAGCCGGGGAAGCGTCGGAGCAACCGGAGGCACGGTTTCGCGCGGCGGTGGCCGCGGGCTCCGGCGACGACGTAGCCACCGTCATCTACACCTCCGGCACCACCGGCGAACCGAAGGGGGTGATGTTGACCCACGCCAACTTCATGTATCAGATCGATGCCATGCCCCACTCGCTGCCCATCGGCACCGACGACACGCTGCTCTCGGTGCTGCCGGTGTGGCACTCCTACGAACGGATCATCGAGTACGTAGGGCTGTGCGCGGGCGCCACCATCGCCTACTCCAAACCGCTCCGCGACGTGATGCTGGCCGATCTGGTCGAGGCCAACCCCACCTACTTCCCGACCGTGCCGCGCATCTGGGAGGCGGTGCGCGCCGGCGTGTATCGCAACGTCGAAGCCGAGGGCGGCGTCAAGGCGGCGCTGTTCAAGTTTTTCATCGCCGTCGGCGCTCTGCACGGCAAGATGAAGATGCTGCTGCTCGGGCAGTTGCCGCGGTTTACGCGCCGGCCGCGCGTGCTCGACATGCTGGCCGCGATCCTGCCGCTGCTGCTGCTCACCCCGTTCCAGCTCCTGGGCACGGTGCTGGTGTTCAAGAAGATCACGGCCCGGCTCGGCAAGCGGTTCAAGGCGGGCGTGTCCGGCGCGGGCGCCCTGCCCGGCTACGTGGACGAGTTCTTTGCCGCGGCCGGCATCGTGGTGCTGGAAGGCTACGGGCTGACCGAGGCCGCGCCGGTGGTCTCGGTACGGACGCTGCGCCGGCCGGTGACCGGCACGGTAGGACCGCCGCTGGCCGGCACCGAGGTCAAGATCGTCAAGGAAAACGGCGAGCAGGCGGCGCCCGGCGAGCGGGGCGTGATCCACGTGCGCGGGCCGCAGATCATGCGCGGCTACTACAAGCGGGTCGACGACACGGCCACGGTGATCTCTGGCGAGGGCTGGCTGGACACCGGTGACATCGGCACCCTCACCGTCGACGGTCAGATCCGGATCACCGGGCGGGCCAAGGACACGGTCGTGCTGCTCGGCGGCGAGAACGTCGAGCCGGAGCCGATCGAGGAACTGGTGCGGCAGTCGGACTACGTCGAGCACGTCATGGTGGTGGGACAGGACCAGCGCTTCCTGGGCGCCCTGATCGTGCCCAACGCCGACCACCTGGCCGCCTTCGCCGCCGAGCAGGGACTGCCGCGCGACGACCCGGCGGCGCTGCTCGCCACCGACGCGGTCCGCAACCTGATCCAGGGCGAAGTGCAGAGCCGGGTCAACGCCAAGAACGGGTTCAAGAGCTTCGAGCGCATCGCCCGCATCGCGCTGATCCAGCAGCCGTTCGAGGTGGGGCGCGAGCTCACCCATACGCTGAAGATGCGGCGCCACGTGATCTCCGATCAGTACGCGAGCCGCATCGCCGAGCTGTTCCGGTAGGCACGCGCCGGTCCCGCGCTCACGCCGATGGCTCCCGTCATCGTCTATCTGACCGGCTTCCGCCAGCACGCGGGCAAGACGGTGACCAGCCTCGGGCTGATCTCGCAACTGCGCAAATACCTCCCGGCGCACGAGATCGGCTACCTCAAGCCGGTCGGCCAGCAGCTCGTGCGCCACGGCGCGAGCGTGGTGGACAAGGACGTCGAGTTGATCGGGGAGTTCGCGCAGATCCCCGATCTGCCGTTGGAGAAGCTTTCGCCGGTCCGGTTCTCCGGCAACTTCACCCGCTCCTACCTCGACTCGCGCTACCGCAAGCGCCTCACGCGCGCGCTGTCGATGGAGATCGACCAGGCTCTGAAGCATCTCGCCGGACGGCGGATCGTGATTGCCGAGGGGTCGGGGCATCCCGGCGTCGGCAGCGTGGTGGGCTTGTCGAACGCGGTGGTCGGGAAGCTGCTCGGCGCCGAGACCATCTTCGTTTCCGGCGCCGGCATCGGCCAGGCGCTGGACATGATCGACGTCGATCTCACCTACTTCCTGTATCACGGCTGCCGCGTACGCGGGCTGATCATCAATAAGGTGATTCCGGAAAAGGCGGAGCTGGTGCGCCGCTACATCACCGAGGATCTGATCAACCAGCGCTACGCGCACGCCAACGGCGGGCCGCTGCACATCTTCGGCTACATGCCGGTCATTCCCAACCTGCCGCGGCCCTCGATGCGCGTGATCCTGGGGGCGCTGCCGAAGGTGGAGCCGTTCGGCGACCCGGAGGCGATCGCCTGGCGCCGCCCGTGCATGTCGGTCAAGCTGGTATCGCTGCCGGCGCGGCAACTGCGGTCACAGATCGAGCACTACGTGGGGCCGGGCGACGTCCTGATCATCGGCGCCAGTTCGACGCCGCGGATTCACCTGATCCTCGAGTATCACGCGGCAATTCTGCGCCGCGGCGGCATCGCCGGAGTGATCCTCACCTGCGGCGAGACCGAGGCGGTCGATGCGGGCGCGCGCGACGCGCTGATCCGGGCCGGCGTCCCGGCGCTGTACGTCAGGGAAGATTCCGCCGCCACCGAGGAGCGGCTGTTCCGGATCTACGAGAGCACCAAGCTGCAGGTATACGACACCGGCAAGATCGCGGAGATCGAACGCCTGTTCGAAGAGCACTTCGCGATCGACCGGTTCATGGACGTGTTTCTTTCCTGAAGGGTCCTAGACGGGCATCCGGCGGCGCGTATGGGCGCGGCCGAGCTTGGCCAACTCCTCGCTGGTGGCGGTGAAGTACCGGCCGCCGCGGTCGATCACGGCGGGGATGTCGGCCAGCTCGACGTTGCCGGTGAACGGATGGAAGCCGACGCCGTTGGCCCGGCAGGCCTCCGCCACCCGCTGCTCGATTTCGACCATCTCCGGCGGCCACGGATCGGGCAGCTTGCGGTAGCCGAGGGTCAGCCCCAGGTCACCGGGTCCCACCTCGGCGAACATGATGCCGGGCACGGCCAGGATCTCCTCGACGTGGGGCACCGCCGCCTTCGATTCGATCTTGACTCCCAGCAGCAGCTCTCCGTCCGGGGTCAGCGGCCAGGGGTCGGCCTTGGCGATGTAAGTATCGGCATCGACGCCCCAGACGTGGGCTGCGCTCCGTTCCGAGCCGATCCCGCGGTAGCCGACGTCCAGCCCCTTGCCGACGCCGGTCCGGTTCACCGCGTAGCGGCAGCCCTCCACGAACGCCTGCACCGCCCCCGGCACCGTGGCCTGGCACAGAATGATGCCGTGCACCCCGCGCGCCAGGATCTGCTGGAACTGCCAGGCATTGAAGCGCACCATCTCGCGCGAGATCCCGCCGACCGGCGCCTCGACGATGACCGCCGGCGTGCGGTGTCCGCTACGGGTCGGCCCGGCGTCGACCATGCCGTGCAGATAGTCATCGAGGCCGGCCGGATTGAAGGAGCCGTGCTCGAACCCGACGTTGATGTAGTCGGCCCAGTGCCCGGCGTCGGTGCGGCCCTGCTCACAGGTCAGAATCGGAGAGTGCTCGCCGGTCAGCGTGCCGGCCGGCACGCTGCCGAAGGTGCGCCCCAGCCCGGTGTGGCCGCCGGCGTAGTAGACCGGCTCCCCGTCGGCCAGCAGCTCGATCGCTCGATTGATGCGGCGTGCCATGCTCGTGTGCGGCCGTCATCGCACGAGGTCCGGTTTCAGTCAATCGCCGGTAAGCGCATCGGGGGGTGACGCGGCGTGACGTAGTGACGCAAACGGGTTGACCCGCGCACCGCTCTATTGTTTTCTTTGTCGCGGTATGCGCACGTACGAAGCTCTGCCGGCGGCTGCTCTGCCGGCCGCGGGACGGTCGGCATGGGCCGCCTAAGAGGCAGGATCGCGCTCGTGACCGGAGCGGCGCGCGGTCACGCCGAGGCGGTCGCCAAGCGGTTTGCCCGCGAAGGGGCCGATCTGGCGATCTGCGACATCGTCCCGACCAGCCAGCTCGAACAGAGCACCGGCGCCGCAATCCGCGCGTGCGGCCGGCGCGCGCTGTGCTTTCAGACCGACGTATCGGACGAGGAGCAGGTCAACGCGATGGTGCAGCGTACCATCGAGGAGTACGGCACCATCGACATCCTGGGCAACGTGGTCGGCATCGCCGGCCCGACCAAGGACATCTGGCAGACGTCCCTCGGCGAGTGGCGCCTCACGCTCCAGGTCAATCTCGACTCCCTGTTTCTGTGTTCCAGGGCGGTGCTGCCGGAGATGATCCGGCGGCGGCGGGGTCGGATCATCAACTTCAGCTCGGCGACCGGCAAGCAGCCGCTGGTGCACCGCGCGCCGTATGCGACCACCAAGATGGGGGTGATCGGCTTTACCCGCACCTTGGCCGCCGACGTCGGCCGCTATCGGATCACGGTGAATGCGATCTGTCCGGGCTCGCATGAAGCGCGCAGCCGCGAACTGCGGCGCGCCATGGCCGAATACCTGGGCGCGCCGTACGATGAGAAAGAGTACCGGCCGCCCGCCGAGGACCAACCCAACCAGGGCGCGAGCCTGGCGGGACGCTGGTCCGCCATTGAAGGCTACCGGCACGACTTCGGCACCCCCGAAGACGTGGCCGCCATGGCCGTGTTCCTCGCATCCGACGAGGCGCGCCACATCACCGGCCAGGACCTCAACGTGGAGGGCGGCTCGGTGATGTGGTGAACGGCCACGTCGAACTCGTGTACGGGGCATTCGGCGGCTAGGCGCCGAGCCTGAGCGAGCGCCCGCTTGGATTAGCCCCTAGGGGAATCGAACCCCTCTTTTGAGAATGAGAGTCTCATGTCCTAGCCGATAGACGAAGGGGCCAACTACCAACCAAAGGTGCCGCACGCAGCCCGCGATGTCAAGCGGCTCGTCCGGGGTCTGCTGAGCCGGCTCGCGTAGCCGGATCTACCATCGGCGGGTGACGGTCAGCGCGCGGCAGCTTCGGGGGCGGCCACCTGTTTTTCGTACAGCGCGGCGATGAAACGGTGGGCGCTGTCCCGGCCCATGCGGCCGACCGAGCAGCGGCCGTCGAGGATCACCCCGTCCTGCAGTATCAGCTCCGGGGTGCGCAGATCGCCGATGACGCGTGCGGTGGACAACAGCAGCACGCGGTTGTCGGCCGTTATGTTGCCCAGCACCACCCCCTCCACCACCACGCTGGTAACGAACAGGTCGGTCTTGATCCGCGCCGACGGTCCGACGTAGAGCTGTTCGACCTCGAGTCGCGGCCCCTCGAAGTGGCCGTCGATGCGCAGGCTGCCCTTTACCGCACAACGGCCCTGGAAGCTGGAATCCTTGCCGATAGTAGTATTGACCGCAACCTTGTCGACCATTGTGCGTGAGGCTATACCGCACGGTAATGTTCCGCAATTGGCCGGCTGCTGCGGGCTGACGGCGCGCTACAGGAGATGCAATGGGACGACTGGAGAACAAGGTCGCACTGATTACCGGTGCCGCACGAGGTCATGCCGAAACCATGGCCAGGCGCTTTGCCGCCGAGGGCGCGCTGCTGGCTATCTGCGACCTGATGCCGGCCGAGGAGCTCGACGCCACCACCGGCGCCGCGGTGCGGGCGGCCGGCAGCCGCGCGCTTTGCTTTCGGACCGACGTGGCGGATGAGCGGCAGGTCAACCGGATGGTCGAGCGCACGCTGGCCGAGTACGGCACGATCGACATCCTGGCCCCGGTGGTGGGCATCGCCGGCCCCACCAAGGACCTGCACGAGGTGACGCTGGCCGAGTGGAAACAGACGCTGGCGATCAATCTCGATTCGATCTTCCTGTGCTGCAAGGCGGTGCTGCCGGAGATGATCCGCCGTCGCCGCGGCCGGATCATCACCTTCAGCTCGCCCACCGGCAAGCAGCCCCTGCCCCACCGCGCGCCGTACGCGACCACCAAGATGGCGGTGATCGGCCTGACCCGCACGCTGGCGGCCGAGGTGGGCCGCCATGACGTCACCGTCAACGCCATCTGTCCGGGCGGGCACGCGGCGCGCGACCACGAGAACGGCAAGGCGCTCGCCCGCTACCGAGGACAACCGTTAGACGACGACACCTACATCAACTATACCCCCGGCCCGAAACCGGCCAACAAGGTGCTGGCCGGGCACTGGCTGCAGTCCGAAGGCTACGTGCAGGACCACGGCACCTCGGACGACGCGGCGGCCGTGGCCGTGTTCCTCGCCTCCGACGAAGCGCGCAGCATCACCGGGCAGGACATCAACACTCCGGGCGGCTTCGTCATGTGGTAGCCGAGCTTGGTACCGCCGAAAGAACACGTCGTCCGCCTGGCGCGAGCCGGCGTCACCAGCCGATGGCGTAGCCGATGTTGTCCTTGGCCGTGGCGGCCCCGGCGATCACTCCGCGGTCGCCGTGGTAGCGGATTGCCAGCGCCTTGCCGTTGCTCCAGCCGCCGGTCAGCCAGACGTCGTGGCCGCGGCGACGCAGCTCGGCGAGGGTCGCTTCCGGCAGGCGCGACTCGGCGACCACCCGGCCGGGGTGCGCGGCGCGCGGGTAGAACGATGAGGGAAAGTGCTCGGTGTGGACGGTTGGGGCGTCGAGCGCCTGCTGCAGGTCCATGCCGAACACCACGTGGTTCAGGAAGAACTGCAGCGTCCACTGGTCCTGGCCGTCGCCGCCGGGGGTGCCGAACGCCAGGTACGGCGCGCCATCCCTGGTGACGATGGTGGGCGTGAGGGTCGCCCGCGGCCGCTTGCGCGGCTGCAGGGCGTTGGGTCGCCGCGGATTGAGGTAGAACATCTGGCCGCGCGTGCCGAGCGGGAAGCCGAGTCCTGCGATCACCGGCGACGAACCGATCCAGCCGCCGCTCGGCGTGGCCGCCACCATGTTCCCCTCCGCGTCCACGGCGTCCAGGTGGGTGGTATCGCCGCGGTGCGCCGCGTCCGCCGGGCGTGACTCGGCGGCGTCGGAGTTCGGCGCCGTGGCCGCCGCATGCGTCGCGCGGCCCAACCCGATGCGGTTGTCTGCGAGTACGCTGCGCGCCGTGTACTCGGGCAGCGCGCCGCCGGCGTCGCCCGGCCGCAGGGCGAGCGAGGCGGTGTCGGCGATCTGCCCGGCGCGGGCGGCGCCGTAACCGGGCGACAGCAGCACGTCGAACGGCACGCGGTCGAAAGCGGGATCGCCGTAGTACGCCTCGCGGTCGGCGAATGCCAGCTTGGCGCACTCGACCCAGGTGTGCAGATAGTCGGCGGAGTTGTGGCCCAGCCGCTCGAGGTCCAGGTTGTGCAGAATCGCGAGCTGCTGCAGGAACACCGGCCCCTGGGTCCACGACGAGCACTTGTGCACGTCCAGGCCGCGATAGTGCAGCGTCACCGGCTGCTCGACGCCGGCGCGCCACTCGGCCAGGTCATCGCTGGTCAGGAGTCCGGCGTGCCGCGCACCGCTGGCGTCCGTCACCGGGTGGTCGGTGATGAAGCGCACGATCCGCTCGGCGATCTCGCCGCGATAGAAGGCATCGCGGGCGGCCTCGATGCCGGCCACCCGGCCGCGGACCCGCGCTGCCTGCTCCGCCCGGCACATGATGCGCAGCATGGCGCCGAAGTCGGGGTTGCGCAGCAGGTCGCCCACGGCGGGTGCGCCGCCGCCCGCCAGGTAGAGCGCGCCGGTGGTCGGATAGCGCTCGGTGTAGGTCGCCTGCTGCGCCTGCAGGTGGCGGCTCAGCGACGCGTACGCCGGGAAGCCCTGCTCGGCGAACTCGATGGTGGGCTGCAGGATCTCGGCGAAGCTCATGGTCCCGAACCGGGCCAGCGCGGCCGCCCAGGTGCCGACCACCGCCGGAACGCACGCCGGCAGGTAGCCGTCGCCGGGAATGAGGTCGATGCCGTGGTCGCGGCACCAGTCGATGGTGAACGCGGCCGGCGACCACCCCACGCCGGAGATGGCGAAGGTCCGCCGCTCGCGCGCCGAGTAGATGAGCGCCGGTACCTCACCGCCGATGCCGCAGTTGTGCGGCTCGATCAGCGTCTCGCAGATGCCCATCGCCGCCGCCGCGTCGATCGCGTTGCCGCCCGCAACCATGATCCGCAGCCCCGCCGACGCCACCAGGTAGTGACCCGCGGTCACCACGCCGCGGCGGCCCATGATCACCGGTCGCGTTCGGAATCCCACCGTGCTACCGTACCACGGATCACGTTGCGCGGTGTCGCGGTGTTGACACCTGAGTGCGCCTGCACCTAGCTAGCTTGAACGCATTAAAGGACTTGCCATGACAGGGACACTGGAACAGCGCCCGTTCGGGCGTACCGGCGAGACGGTCAGCGTCATCGGGCTGGGTGGCGCCGCTCTCCACAAGCACAGCTACCAGCACGGGCTGGACACGGTCAAACATGCGCTTGATCTGGGGATCAGCTATTTCGATACCTCTCCTTTGTACGGCATCGGGGGCCCTGATGGTCGGTGGATCAGCCAGGGTGAGTCGCAGCGAATCGCGGGTGAGGGGCTCGAGGGGACCAGCAAGCCGCATCTGCTGGCGACCAAGATCGGTGCCTGGCAGGCGTATGATCACACGGTAGAAGATTGTCTTGCGGAGGTACGAGACAACCTCCGGATTCTGCGTCGTGACCGGGTCGACGTGCTCCTGGGCCACGACATGGAGCAGAGAAGATTCTGGAAGCCGGATGCGAGCGACACGGAGCGGCTGGAGATCGATGAGCCGCTCGACTACGAGAACGCGCCGGTGATGCAAGCCCTGCGTGAGGCAAAGGCGCAGGGGTTCTGCCGCTACCTGGGTCTCAGCACCAACCGGTCGGAGCCACTGGCTCACGTGTTGCGGCGGGTCAGGCTCGACATGTGTCTGTCCGCCAATGAGTATTCGCTGATGGACCGTCGTTCTCCACGCGTGATGCTCCCGGTCATTCGTGAACAGGGAATTGCCTACGTGATCGGCGGCATTTTTTCCATTCCTGGCAGAGGCGTCGTCAACGGCGCGCTGTTCCAGGATGAGCGCCTGCTCGAGTTGGCCCGGGCGACCGGTGTTTCGATTGCGGCGCTGAGTGTGCGCTTCTTGATGACGAATCGGGAGATTGCGACCATCCTGGTGGGCGCGTCCACACCCGAGGAGCTTGAGGAGAGCGTCGTGGCCGCACAGGCCGGCCCGCTCCCGCCTGACATTCAGCAAACCCTGGAAGCGCTCACCTCGCTTTGACGTCCTCCGAGGGAGACCGACGACCAGCCAGCCTGCGCCGAGACGGCGACCGAGAGGTGCGTGACCAAGTCCGGGACCGTGCCGACCACCGGAAGCAGAGATCGTCGGCAGTCACTGTGGTTCGGTCAGGGTGATACAGTCCTCGCGGTTGGGGACGATGCACAGGAACTCGAACGGGGCCTCGGTTACCTCGTAGGAGTGGGGTACTTCGGCGGGGATGTACAGGGCGGTGCCGGCCTGCACCTGGTGCACCGTGTCGCCGATGGTGACGCGCGCTGCCCCGGCGAGGACGAACTGCTCGTGCTCTACCGCGTTGGTGTGGCGCGGCATGCCTCCGCCCGGCCCCATGACGAAGCGGCGCAGGGCGAAGTTGGGAGCGCCATCTGCCGGTCCGATCAGGACGTGCGTCTCGGTGGCGGTGCCGGCTGCCACCGGCTGGCGGGGAACCGCGTCGACCTGCTTGGTCACGCCTGCGCTGTCAGTGCTCTGCATGATGGGGAAGGTACCACAAGCAGCCCGCCATCACACCAGCCTCCCAAGCCCCAATCACCGAGGCCAAGCTCGGATGCGCAGATCCGGAAGACGACAAGGTGAGAGCGCCTGTGCCCACCCTGTGCTCGGAGGATTCGGCTAACGGCATGCACGCCCCGAGTAACAAAACTCGCCGATGGTTGTTCTATTTGATGAAGATATTCATACGTCTTCTCCATATGTGGTGCCGAGTCGGAATTCCTGTCATCCGGCTCGGCCCTTTTTTTCTGCGTCTTCGGCGCTTCGCGCGAGTGGCGCGGCCGACTGACCGGTGGCCGAGGTCTGAGGCAGTTTGAGGGTCCGATGGGCAGGCCGGCGGCGTCGAAGCCGCACGGTACGGTGGCCGCCGGCTGGCCGGTGATGTTGAACGGGTAGGTAAAGGGCGTCCAGCTCAGCCCTTCGGGAGGCGGCTGGCCGGCGGTAGCAGGTGGCCGGTCCAGTCCGGCAGCGAAGGCGGTCATCGGCATCGTTCGCGCCTGCCAGTTGGAGACGGTGAAACGCCGACGGGCTCTTGCCGGCGAGCGCGCTTTTGTCGGTTAGGTGCGACCTCGCTTTCCCGCAGGAGCGCAGTACCGGCTACGGCCTTCAGCGTCGATGTACTCCCGGATCTCGATCATCGACGTTTGGTAACGCAAAAGATACCATCCGCAACCGCGCAGCGACAAGCCGAGAGAGACTCCGCAGCATTGATGTGGCCGACGACATCGAGTCGTTGAGTGCGGCGTTTGCGGCGACGCTTGCCGGCCCGGTGAAGGCCACCTCCGGGCTCGGAGCGCAGAGCGGCGTCAAGGTTGGTGGCTAAACCGACGTGACACCGCCGGCCCCGAGGTGACCCCCACCGCCCCGCAGCCGCGGGTCGAGCAGATCCCGCACCGCGTCGCCGAACATGTTGAGGCAGTACACCGTCACCGTCAGGAACAGACCGGGCCACATCGCCAGCCGCGGCGCCACCTCCATGAACTGGCGCCCTTCCCGGCTGAGCAGACCTCCCCAGCTAGGAACCTCGACTGGCAGACCGAATCCCAGGAAGCTCAAGCTGGCCTCACTCATGATCACCCCCCCGACGCTGATGCTGAATATGATGATCAAGACAGGCATGATATTGGGCAGGACGTGTCGCATCAGTGTCGCGGTGCCGCCGCTGCCAACTGCCGGGGCCGCCAGAAAATAGTCATTCTCTTTAATGCCGATAACCGCGCCCCTGACTACTCTCGAGGTGCCGATCCCTCCCGCTATCCCCAGGACCAGTATTATCTGCAACACACCCCGCCCCGCTATGGACATCACGGTCAACAATATGAGCAGCCCCGGGAAAGCCATCCAGGCATCGACAAATCTCTGCATAACCAGGTCCAATTTACCACCAAGGAATCCTGAAATGCCGCCTATCAGGACAGCGACCACAACATTGAGAGCGGTCGCCGCCAGACCGACAAATATGGAAAGACGAGCCCCTACGATGATGCGGCTCAAGAAGTCTCGCCCCAACTGGTCGGTACCCAGCAGATATTGGGCTGATGAGCCCTGCAGCCTGTCTGCCAGGTGCATTTCCCAGTATGGATAGGGTGCCAGAGCATCGGCAAAGATACTGACGAGAATCAATATCAATATGATAATCCCGCTGATAGTACCTAGCGGCTTCTCTTTCACCATTCTTATAGAGAATTCGGCCAGCTGGGAACGTCTCTTTGACGCGATTACTGCGGATCGTACCTCGACTGCGTCGCTCACAAGCCCTCTCTAACTGTAGCGGACCCTGGGGTCCAAATAGAAATAGATCAGATCGATCATTAGATTGACTCCTAAGACCCCGGTCGCGAAAAACAGATTTACTCCGGAGACCACCGGGTAGTCTCTCTCAGTGAGGGCGAACACCACGAGGCGACCTATCCCGGGCAGGTTGAAGATGGTCTCTATGATGACGGAGCCACCTATCAGGATAGGCAACTGCAGACCTATCAGGGTAACCACGGGTATGAGGGCATTCTTGATAGCGTGCCTCATAATAACGACCCTCTCCTTGAGACCCTTGGACCAGGCGGTCCTGATATAGTCTTGCCTGAGCACCTCCAGCATCATGGTGCGGGTCATCCGCATGGTGGCTGCAGCCGAGGCAGTCCCCAGAATCAGGCCGGGAACGAATAACCCCGCGAGACTTCCCAGTGGGTCTTCGATGAAAGGAATGTATTCCAGAGGGGGCGCCCAGCCCCACCATATTACTGGGAAGATCATGACCATCAGGGCCAGCCAGAAGTTCGGCGTAGCCAGGCCGATGACGGCCGCGGTGCGCCCCAGGTAGTCGGCGGCCGTATCCTGGCGAATCGCCGAGTAAATGCCGACGGGCAGCGCTAGCACGAGCCCGATGACGATCGCCATGATGCCGAGCTGAATGGTTACCGGCAATCTACCGAATATCTCCTTTTCTACCGTCAAATGCGAGGTGATCAGTGATTCTCCAAGGGTGCCCTGGAGGAGACCTCTAAAGTGGGACTCACCGGTAATCCAGTCAGGGGTCGGCAACACTCCCATCCAGCGTCCATACTGCACGTGGGCAGGCACGTCCAGTCCCAGCATACGTTCCATAGCTTCACGGTCAATCGTGTCCGCTCCCCCGAACCCTGAGATTTCCATCCTCAGCGCCATCATGTCTACTACGTTGCCCGGGAGGAAGCGGACCAAGAGAAAGACCAGAGTGGTCAATATCCACAAGGTCGGGATTATAAGCAATAACCGCCTGATGATATAGGCTCTCATGTGACAGGTCTCGCCATTCTACACGGCGTTTGTGGGAGCTGGGAGGCGCGCCTGCAGGCGACCGCCTCCCAGCTCCCCCTTTTTTGCCCTAAAAACCCATTGCTTCCTTCATCTCCTGGTCAATCCAGATGCGGGCTAAGTGTTTCAACCCGTCGGAAAAAGATCCGAGTTCTCCGTTAAAACCTTTGACCCACGGCTGCGTTGCCTGGTACTGTGGGGTTTCAGGACCCCATATCTTAAAATGCTGTTCCGTGATGTACATATTTATTTCTTTTACCAGCCTATTCATCTCCTCGAGGGTGGTAGCGGCCATGACGGCGTCAGCCATGGCGTCATATTCGGGGTCGTTCAAGTGGCCGGTGCTGAGGTTGCCTTTATAAAATTGTGATGTCAGACGATCCGGGATACCATACCTGAAGGCCCCTTCCCCCCATCTAATTATGTACGTATCCTGATCTGGATCATTATAGACCATTGTTATTTCGGCTGACCCACCAGCTAAAACATCAGTCTCCGTGTCCACGCCAATCTCGCGCCAGTATCCGGCGACCAGTTCCGCATAGCTCACATCGTATCGTTCAAAGTAGGCCATGCCCATCTTGAACCTGATGCCGTCGGCGCCGCGCGGATACCCGGCCGCATCAAGCAACGCTTCGGCCCCTTCCGGGTCATACCGATAGGTTTTCTTGACCTCTTCGGGCCACTCCTCAAATGGCGTGCCAATCCCCGGCACATCATTGGCGAAATGTCCCTGCGGAGTCGCATCGCCACGACCCTTGAAGTAGGTAGCTACAACGGTCTCCAGGTCCAGTGCCATCTGCAGTGCCTGGCGCACCCGGATATCATTCAAGGGCGGTATGTCCATACGGACGATATAGAATTGGTTGTCGGACCGAAACTTGAACGGCCACAGCTCGATTTCCGGGTCGGTCCGCTCGAGGCTCTCTACCGTGTCGATCGACCTCAATGTACTGGCGCCGGGACCCAGGATATCAATCTTACCCGTGCGCAGAGCCGCCAGACGGGTTGCTGACTCCGCCATCCGCAAGGCCCGTATCTCGTCAGCATAGGGCAGGCGGTTGTCCGGGTATTTTTCGTCGAAGCCCCAGTAGTCAGGATACTTGGTCCAGGTCCTGGAGCTGCCTTCGACCACCTCCGTCAGCTCATAGGGTCCGGTGCCGACCGTGTTCCGCCAATCCTGATAGTCGCCGTGTTGCTCGATGACCTCCGGAGGCATTACCGTACCCGATCCACCGTAGCCGTAGCCGATAAAGTGTTTCACGGCGCTGAGGTCTGGCTTCTCCAGCTTGACGACCATCGTATACTTGTCGGTGGCCGTTACCGATTCGACTGGCAAAGCTACGAGGTTACGTGCCGCTGGGGTAGGTTCGGCTTCACTGAACTCGGTCCCTGCCAACCTATTCCCAAAATAGCGGTGAAAGTTGTATTCTACATCCTCGGCAGTGAGCTCCCGACCGTTCATCGGCGCCTTGTTGTGCCAGTGAACGCCCCTGCGGATGTTGAAGATAATGGTGGTATCGTCGGGCGTTTCCCAGCTTTCCGCCAGTGCCCCGTTTATGGCCCATACAGGTGTCTCTGCGAAGATCCGCCAGTCCCAGACGTCCCTATCTATTCCCCAGTCCCAGATGGCGAGCTGCTCATTAACCAAACCGGTGTTATCCTTCGCGTAGCCATACCAGTCATCAACGTTCGCGGCCCAACTGACCAGGCCATAGGTTAGTGTCCCGCCATACTGCGGCGCCTCCACCATCTCGCCGGTGGTCGGATCGAGCACCATCTCCTTCTCGGCGGCGGCTGCCGGCTCCTCGTCTGCGCCCGCGGCCCAGAGGCCGGTTGCGGTCAGAACCAGGACCAACGCAACCGCGAAGGTCCTCGTGTGTACAATTAGCATACGTAACTCCGTATCTTGATCTTTAAGAGTATTGCGAAGCGGATTGCCGCTCCCTGGCTACTCTCGCAGCCCGCAACGCAGGCGGCCAGTCCGAGTCAAATCCACTAAGAGCGCGCGGCGTGGGACTCGGCGGGTTCACGCTGCGCGCGCGTGCGGTTCTTTGAGTATCATTTTGCACCTCCTGTGCGCCGGCAAAAACCGGCAGGGTTGTTGTGAATGAAAGGGTCATACGTCGAAGGGTTAGCGACCCACGGCGGCCCCGAGTCATGCGCCGCCGCTCGCGAGGGCGGCCACACCCGGGACGCCGATATTGCGAGGCGTCACGGCACCCTGCGCGGGAGCCGGGAGATCCCAGCTTCGCCGGTGGCGGATGGCGCCGCGGGCCGTGTCGGGAATCCAAGGACGTGCGCCGACGATGAACGGAGAAAGCCCGCGAACAAGGACGGGAGCTGCCGCAGGCGGCGCGGCTATGGTCACCCCACACGGGAACGCAGTCACGGAAGGTGAGCTGTAGCTGGGTGCTCGAGCTGGGGTTGCCGGCAACGCTGGCTCAGTGCACTGGTGGAGGCTGCGGCCGACGTGGTCTGCCGTTCCGGACAGGGAGGCGTGGCGGGTGTGCGCCACACCGATCGATGGTGCCGCAGTCAGCACCGGGGCCGCGCACTCGGCTGCCGCGCGGTTGGCTGGGCGGCTAGCGGGGGGGGGGGGAGTAAACCGGTTGCTGCGTCACCGCCAACCGGCCACTACTCTGAATGTCATCATGGCGCTTCATCGGCATCCGTCGAGTCGTGAACCGGTAGTATAGGGCGCGGCGCAAGAAACGTCAATAGCGATTTTGGCCTCGTGCACCTTGCCACGCCCGGCCCTGCAATGCGTTGAGCTTGCGCGCGTCACCGCCAACCGGCCACTGCTCGCGTGGGCCTGGGCACGTTTCTGTTACAGCTTCGCGCCCATCTGCTTCGCCGCTGCGCTGAGTTCCCTCTCGCCGGCCCCCTCCTCAAACTCCGGCGCGTTGAGACCCGCCGGATATCCCTCACCAAGCCAGGTGGACTCGATGCCCAGGCCGCCCGAAGTCTTCCCCTTGCCGCCGGGTGGTGAGATGATGTCCTTTTGGAAATTGTCCTCGCCCTCACGCAGGTTGACCAAGCCCATCGAGACGAGGCTCTCCGCATTGTCGATGAGTGACTGCGCCGGCGGGATGGGAGTCATCCCGAGCTGAGTGATGCACTTCTCGAGGACTGCGGGTGGCGTGCCACCGGTGTTCGTGGACTCCACCCACTCGCCACTCTTCTTTTGCTGGAGTCCAGTGCCGATGCCCTTCCCCGGAAAATGCGCCTGCAGGACCTGCTTGACCTCCGCCAGTGTGATGAAACCGTCATCGCCATGGCACACGAGGTTGTAGCGGTCGCCATTGCTGACCGCGTCGCTCTCGGCGATGCGGAGCTGCGCCTCCGCCACGTCACGCACATCGATGATATTGTAGTTCATGTCTCTGTGGCTGAAGCCGTTCATGAGGTCGCCGACCATCGACTGCCACCCGAACTGAATGTTGTGCCTGGCGCAGAGCACCGGCCCGACGACGGTCCACGGCATGATCCCAAAACAATCGAACTGACCGCCGGACTTCTCACCTTCCTCGTAGCAGTACTTCTCCGTGTCGACCTTCGTCATCGAATACGCGACGTCCCGGTTCACGCGCACCACATCCATGGTCCAGTTCTCGTGCGGGGTGTGGTCGTCGCTCGAGGTGAAGTACGCCCATGAGTCCTCGGTGAACGGCCGTGTGCTGCCACGATGACCAACGGCCGCGAACGAGCTCGTGAAGATGAACCTCCTCACGCTGCCGCTCTGCTTGACGCTGTTCATCACGGGCACGATGGCCAGGCGGCCCCCTTCGTACACCTTCATCGGCGTGGAGTCCGGCAGGTTGCCCATCTCGGCGGCGACGTGGAAGACGCAGGTAGCGTCGCTGAAGGGCTCGTCGTACGCGCCCTGCACGGTCATGTCGGCCTCGTAGAGGGTGACCGAGCCGTCGCAGCCCTCGATGTGGTTCATCTGATTGAGGTGCGCGACCTTCTCGTGGTCGAGGGCGTTGCGCACGCAGGCACGCACATCATAGCCGGCCTGGACGAGCTTGAGCACGACGTGCGAGCCGATGTAGCCGGCAGCGCCAGTTACGGCAACGGGGCCCTCTGATGGTCCTGTAATTCTTGGCATATTGACTCCTTGGTACTAGACTGGGGCAGAGTGGTCAAGCCGGGTCGCCACACTGTCCACACTGTAGCGGGGACGTCTTCTGCCCACGGCGCGCCCACCTACGCCGCGAGTAAATACGCGGTTACGCGGATCACCACCGCTACGACCGGCAGCAGGTCGAGGGTATCTCCCCCGGGGCGGTGGCCAGTCTCGCGGTCGATGGCAGCCGTGAGGAACGGTTCTACCCTGCTCACCCATCCTGAGCCGACCCTGAGCCGCGTCCGCTTGCGGATGGAGGCGATCCTGGCAGGCGCCAACCCACCACCGATCTCCTGACGAATGGCCGCTTTTTAGGGGGCCGCGCCCAACGTGCGCCCGTGTCACGCAGGAGCGTAGCTCCTGCATTGCTAAGGAACGCAGGCGGGGCGTCGGCATACCGGTCGAGGACCGCGTCGAACCAGCCGCCAAACTCGCTCTGCGAGTGCTTCAGACGAGCGATCTCGCCATCGCACCCGTCGACGACCGAGGCCAGCTGTGCGAGCACGCCACCGGCGGCCAGGGCCGGATAGCCGCCCAATGCCATCAATCCCGCCGCGATACACGACAGCAACCAGGAGGCTAGGGAAATTTGGTTGGGCGTCACGGCTGTGCCAACCAGGTAGCGGCTGAGCCAGCGGGAAACCCGTCGGTTGAAATGGCGCGCCACCGGTCCGTCCCAGGTTTTACCGGCTTGGTCGCGCATGAGCCTTCGCTGGGCCTCACGCAAGGCTTCGGGTGTATCCACGTCGAGCCACGGCATTCCCGTCACATCGACGGTGCTCGCGCGGCCTTCACGCGCCAGTTCCCTGAGCCCGTCGGAGAGTCCATGCTCGTTCCGCGCCGCCGCGCGCTCAAGCCCTTCGAACAGGCCGGACGTACAAAGCATGACTCCGGTGTCGCCGGCATCCCAATCATCGAGCGTCTTCTCGATCTCTTGAATGCGTCCGTCGTCGATCTTGACCCGAGTGACATCGTCGAGATCGAAGATGCCATCCTTATCGCGGTCCACCGCGAGGCACATTTCTCCTGGTGCGGGAGGGTCGTCGTCCAGTGCACGCGCGATCCGGGGATCAAAAAGATGATCGATCATGACCAGGAAGAAGGGCGCCTCGCCGGTGCGACCCTTGGCCGCCAGGGCACTGGCGCCATTGCCGCGCTCCCAGGCCTCGCCTTCGATGAAGTCAATCGTGACGCCGCGACGTTGGGCGATATCGGAAAAATGGGCTCTGACCGTTTCGGCCTCATGACCAAGGATGACAAGAAACCGGCGGATGCCGGCGGCCAACATTGTGCACACGACCCGTTCCGCGAGAGTCAATCCAAGCACCCTGGCCAGGGGTTTCGGTGTCTTGGTTTGCGGTCGAAGCCGCGACCCCAATCCGGCAGCCAGGATCAGCGCCATATCCGGTGCCGCCGTAGTCAAGTCAGTGTTGTTCATCGCCCAAAACTTCCACGATTTCATCGCACAGCGTCCGGCTCGACGCGGCGACCAGGCTGACGCGGTCGGTCAAGCTTTCCGGCGCCGCCAAGGGCGCGCCGTTGAGGCCGACAACCCAGCCCCCCGCCTCGATCACCAACCGAGCGGCGGCGAGGTAGCTTTCCGCGGTCAGACGGCCACGCGCGTCCACATGGGCGTCTGTCGCGCCCTCGGCGACCAGGGAGATGGCGCGTGACGCGCAGCCGTAACACCGCACGCCTCTGGCAGCGGTCATCAGGCGGGCAAGGCCCGGCGACGGAGAATGATGATTGAGTTCGACCGAGATCGTGGCCTCGGCGACGTTGCGGACGCCGAAAGTATGGAGGCGTTGCTTCCCGCGCCAAGCACCAGAGCCCTTAACGGCGATCAGGGGCGTGCCCGGCTCGAGCGGCCCAACCAGAGCCGCTTCGACCCAATCGGGGTGGAGGGGGGCGTCAGCCGGCAGCACGGCGCAGGACAAGGCTGACAGCGGCAACCCCTGCGCCCAGTTGTCGGACCCATCCACTGGATCGAGGACGAGACGAGGTCGCGGCGTGCCGGAACCGATTTCAAGAGGCTCGCCTCCTCGGAAACAATGACGACCGGCAACTGGAGTTCCCGGAGGACAGCTAAAGCCGCGTCGTCGGCAACCAGGTCGAAGCGTTTGACATCGTCGCCCTTCGCGTTCCTGGATCCGGTTCCAGCGCGGTCGGCGTTCGCGACCGCACTCCGCACTTGGCGGTGGAGCATAAGTAACCGCTCCGTCCAGGGCGAGGCGGCGGTCCGCGCAGCGTTCGCACCGCCAGGACCATTATCGGCAGCCTGACTGTCGGGGCTATTCACCGGCGGTTGTTCGAACATCCTCCGTACTGGAAGTGCCGCCGGCATCACTACCTTGAATAAATGCCTCGGTCAAATCATGGCCCACCGAATCACGCATCTGTTTCGGAGGGCTTTTCATATAGTAGGCGGAAGGCGCCTCCAATGGTCCGCCGATGCCGCGCTCCAACCCCAGTCTGGCGCAACGGATGGCATCGATGACCACGCCGGCGCTGTTGGGGGAATCCTGGACCGACAGCCTGAGTTCGAGTTCCAACGGCACGTCCCCGAAGCCGCGACCTTCCATCCGGATGAAGGCAACCTTGTTGTCGCCCTGCCACGGCACGTAGTCGGACGGTCCAATATGAATGTTCCGAGAATCCAGCCGTTCGTCCAATTGCGACTGCACGGACTCCGTCTTGGAGACTTTCTTGGACTTCAGGCGGTCTAAGGCCTTCATATTGAGGAAATCCGTGTTGCCACCCGTGTTCAACTGGTAGGTGCTATCAAGCGACACGGGGATTGTCCAAGTGGCAGCCTCAGGGTTTGATAGGGGAGGCCCTCGTAGGGTACAATACTCCATTCCGAGAGTGGCCCGAAGAGGTCAAGAAGGCCTATACGTATGACCCGGAAGGAGCTGAGAAGCTCCTGGATGAGGCGGGATATCCGCGCGGCGCGGACGGCATTCGATTGAAGGCCACCATGACCGCTTTCGAGTTTGCCATTGACTACTTCGAACTCGTGGCCGGCTACTGGATGGAAATTGGCGTTGACGTGGATGTGTCCATTCCGCCGGCGGGTGCTTACGGGGGCATGGTTCGTGAAGCGCAATACGGAGACATGGTCTCCTGGGCTGCTGCGGTCCAGTATCTTGCCCCGGTCGAGCCGATTGGCTACTATTTCTCGGGGGCAACATGGAACCCCCCACACTACAACGATCCGGAATATGACCGGCTGTTTGAAGCCGTCCGAGACGCTACCAGTGTCGAGGAGCAGCAGAGGGCGGTCAAAGCGGCAGATATGTACTACATACGGAACCACATCACTATATGGGGTCCCGTGGTTCCAAACTTCAACGCAGTGCAGCCGTGGGTCATAGGCTATAACGGTGAAGCAACCTTGGGCGGCGATGACCGTATTCTCGTGTTCTCCCGCCTCTGGTTCGACCACGATCTGATGAAAGAAATGGGTCAGTAGGGGCTTTTCCCTCGCAGGTTGCCGCAGGGAGAGCGGAGAGGCTTCGCAGGTGAGCGTCGCCGCTCGGCTCTCCCGCTCATTGCGACGGAATCGCTGCGCCTTCAACTGCCTATGCGAGCCTACGTCATCCGGCGGCTGCTGCTCGTCATCCCTACGCTCTTCATATTGAGCATTCTGGTTTTCCTCTCGGCCCGCTTCATCCCGGGCGACGTAATAGACCAGATGGTGGCGACTGACAATGCCCTGTTCGGCCTGGACCGCGAGGCGCTGCTGCACGAGCTGGGGTTGGACGTGCCGGTCCACGTGCAGTATGGCCGCTGGTTGGAGGGCATTATCCTGCGCGGCACCCTCGGCGACTCATGACCTATCCGGTGATCTGGTGGGGTTGGACGCCACGGATGCAGCTCATTCCGTTCTCCGACGACCCGCTGGGACACCTGGGCATGTTCATCATTCCCGGCCTGATCCTGGGGACGGCGCTGTCGGCAGCCACCATGCGCATGACGCGCACCATGATGCTGGAGGTGCTGCGCCAGGACTACATCAGAACCGCCTGGTCGAAAGGACTGCGGGAGCGGGTCGTGGTCATCCGGCACGCCGTCAAGAACGCCCTCATTCCGGTCGTCACCCGCGCTACACCTAGCCAGGTATGGGGACCGAGCGCATGGGGGACGCCGCAAGGACACCATCAGCGGGGCTGGTTCACTTTCTGCTCCGGCTGTGGCGCGAGAAGCCGCTCGGCACCGCTGGCGGCGTGGTCGTGTTGGGCTTGATTCTGGTGGCGATCTTCGCCGACGTGCTGGCCCCCTATCCGTTCGATGAAGTGCACCTGAGAGCGCTGCTGAAACCGCCGTCGGCCGAGCATCTGATGGGTACCGATCAGTTGGGGCGCGACTTCTTGAGCCGCAATATCCACGGGGCTCGGGTTTCCATGCTCGTGGGCGTGGTCGCGACCAGCCTCAACGTCCTGGTTGCGGTGCTGATCGGCGGCACCGCCGGATTCTTCGGCGCCAAGCTGGACCTGGTGGTGCAGCGGTTTGTCGACGCCTGGATGGCGTTTCCGGGTCTGCTCCTGTTGCTGACGATCATGTCGCTGGTCGGACAGGGCCTGCTGCAGCTCATCCTGGTGCTGGGCGTCACGGGCGGCGTGGTGGCCTCGCGGCTGGTCCGAGGCGCGGTAATCGCGGTCAAGGAGAACGACTACCTGCAGGCGGCCACGGCCACCGGCAGCACCCGGATGGGAGCGCTGGTGCGCCACGTGCTGCCCAACGTGGCGGCGCCGCGGCCGGCGGGCACGGCCCAGGTCCGGTCGCAGCCGGTCGCGCGGGTGAGGGCAGGTCACAGCCTCCCGAACACTTCGACCTCGCGCCACCGCCGGGAGATGCCGCGGATCCGGGAAACGGGCACCGCTTGCCGCGCCACCGCGCACGACGCGCTGCTTGCCACGCGAACGGTGCAGCCGTACGCTTGTGGCGTGATCATTCGCTCTGTGCGTCACCGGGGGTTGCGCCGCCTGCTCGAGGACGACAACCCCAGGTTTCTGCCGCAGGACCTTGTCGACCGAGTGCGAAAGATCCTGACCGTGTTCATCCTGGCCGAGAACATTGACGAGTTTATTGCCGCGGCGCCGCCTGGCTGGCGTGTTCACCGACTCTCCGGTGACCGGCAGCACGACTGGAGCGTTTCGGTCTCCGGCAATTGGCGGATCACGTTTGCAGTAGAGGACGGCTACATCGACAGCTTGAATCTGGAGGATTACCACTGATGGCTACCAACGGTATCGAAGTGAACATGGCCCCATCTCATCCGGGCGATTTTATCCGCACGGAGGTTATTGAGGAGTTGGGGCTGAGCGTAACGAGGGCAGCCCTGATTCTCGGGGTCCGTCGGGCGACCCTCTCGGCCCTGCTCAATGGCAACGCCTCGCTCTCTCCGGAAATGGCGTTGCGCATCGAGAAAGCCTTCGACGTCAGCCTGGACCTGCTGCTGAAGATGCAGGCATGGTACGATGCCGCTCAGATGCGTGCACGTGCGAGTGAGATCGCAGTTCAGCGCTACGAACCAGCCTGATCAAAGCGCGGCGATGTCCCGGGTTCACGAAGGCGCCATGGGCGGTTACCACCCGGAGTTCCCGATCCCCCGTCGGTCTGGTGTGGCACCTGTTCCGTTCCGTCTTCGGAGAACACAAGGAAACCGAAGCGGCCAGCCTGCTGCAAGCCTACCTGCCGACGGCGCTACCGCACGCTCAGGGTGCGGAGAATGTCCTTCATGAGCAGCAGCAGATGGAGCTCGTCTGTCGGCGAGGGCTCGAACTCGGGGACCAGGTGCCGGTAGAAGTCGCTGACCTCAGCAGTCTCGGCATGGACCAGGAGCCCTCGACAGCCGATTTCGGTACCAAGGGCGGTGGTGCGCTTGATCACGTCTTGCAGCATCCCTGCACTCAAGCCACGCCGTTCGTGTCGGACACTGACGCCAAGTCGCGCCAGCAGAGCAACCGGCTGTGGATAGCGTCCAGCTCCCCTCCTCAGCCGCTGCGGGGCGGCCTCCACAGCGATGCTTGCCATGCACCATGCGTAATAGCCGACGACCTCCACGCGGTCGGACTGCGTGACCACCAAGACCTTCGTCGTACCGGCAGCAGCCGACTGGCGGGCGTATCGTCTGAGCCACTGGGTCTGCTCCACGGAACGGCACGCGAAGCTCTCCACCACGTGGTCGTTGGTCAGCAGTCCCGGCGGCAGGTATCCGTGGATCATCCGGTGACGAAGGGTGAGGCACGCTTCATCAGCTTGCGAAGTCCGGGCAAGTCCCGGGCTTGGCGCTTGTTGGTGGCCTCCCAGACCTTGGCAACTTCGGGGGTCATGATGAACGCGGACCGATCCGCGAGCACGCGGCGCGCAGCGGTTGTGACGCTGCTCACGACGAACGCAGTGAGATCAGTTCCCTCCGCGGCAACGGCTCGGTCGATGAGAGTGCGATCCTCCGGCGTGGTCCTGACTTCCAAACGCTCGCTGCGGCGACGGTTCGTGACTGTCGGCATGTACGGCCAATGTACGTCCGGCAGCGATGGAAGGCAAGTACTACTACGCTTCGCGTACGGCGGTCAGCCGCGAATTCCCCGACCCCTCCATGCGGACCAACCCCGAAATCACATTCTACCCGTGGTCGATTCGGTCGGAGAACGCTTTCGCTTTTAACATGAGCAAGGACAATCCGTTCTCAAAAGACGTCAGGGTGCGCCGGGCGATGCAGATGGCACTCGACCTCGAGACGATGAACGACACCTACTACGACCCGGAAGGGGCCGAGAAGCTTCTGGATGAGGCTGGATATCCGCGCGGCGCCGACGGTATTCGAATCAAGGCTACCGAGTCCCATTTCGAACATGCCGATTTCGACTATGCACAATTCGCTGCCTCCTACTGGCAGGCCATTGGCGTCGACGTAGAGAGCCGCTCGGCACCGCTGGCGGCGTGGTCGTACTGGGCTTGATTCTGGTGGCGATTTTCGATGAAGTGCACCTGAGAGCGCTGCTGAAGCCCCCGTCGGCCGAGCATCTGATGGGTACCGATCAGTTGGGGCGCGACTTCTTGAGCCGCAATATCCACGGGGCGCGTATTTCCATGTTCGTCGGCCTGGTCGCGACCAGCCTCAACGTCCTGGTTGCGGTGCTGATCGGCGGCACGGCCGGATTCTTCGGTGGCAAGCTGGACCTGGTGGTCCAGCGGGTTGTCGATGCCTGGATGGCGTTTCCGGGGCTGCATCAACATCGGCGCGGTGATCATCAGCGAGGCGTCGCTGAGTTTCCTGGGGTTCGGACTGTCGCCCGAGATTCCGAGCTGGGGGACGCTGCTGAGCCGGGACGGCCGCAAGTACATGGAGCAGGCGCCGTGGCTGGCGCTGTGGTCAGGCCTGTGCCTGACCCTGACCGAGGCGGCCAGCCTGCTGCAAGCCTACCTGCCGCCGTCGGTCAGCCGCGAATTGCTGTGGTCGAGCCTCGAGTGGCAGTCGGTGAGCTTCATCGACGACCGCCTGCGCGACAGCGAATCGGACCTGCTGTACGCGATCCGGCGCACGGCCGACGGCGCCGCGGCGTGGCTGTACGTGCTGCTGGAGCACCAGTCGACCCCGGACCCGTGGTTGCGGCTGCGGCTGCTGAAGTACAGCATCCGGATCTGGGAACGCGATCGGCGGCGGCATCCGCAGGAGAAACAGTTGCGCCCGATCGTACCGCTGGTTCTGTATCAGGGCGGGCGCGTTTGGCGCGAAGCGCGCGAGTTTGCGGAGCTGTTTGCCGAAGCGGTGCGAGATTGGCCGGGAGTGCCGCGCTACGCGCACCTGTTGATCGACCAGACGCAGGTGGGACCGGAGGAGTTGCGCGGGGAGTTGCTCGGTCGCATCGTGTTGCCCGCCAGGTGAGATTTCCGAGATGTGGACAAATCCGCCAGTGGGGTAGGATAGGTTCGCCCGGGAAGCGTTCCGGAGATCACGAAAAAAGATAGGGGCCACCGCCAGTACTTACTCCGGGTACAACGGTGACCCCCACCTAAAAGCTGGATCATCCTGAACTAGACGGCTTCGACTTTCAAGCCTACCGCCAATCCCTGATCAGAGAAGGCGGCAAGCGTCCCTGCGTGCTGTGCGGGGAGAGCCATGCGGTGGTGATTCATTGCTACTGCAAACGCCTGGTGCGGTGCACCGACGGCAGTAATCACCAACACCTGATCGTGGTGATCATCTGTGAGCGGGCGCGGGAAGCGGGCACCCAGTACACCAAACGCATGCTGCCGTGGTTTGTGATTCCCGAGTGCAACATCAGGCTCGACCTGGTGCTCGAGCTGCGGAAGAAGCACCCCACGGCCGGCAGCGCGCGTGACCACGGCTACGCGGTGATCGGCAGCGCCTGTGAGCGCACCATAGCGCGTCATCTGCTGTGGGTGGACGACAACATCGCAGCGATGCTGCTGGAGGTGAACGAGTGGGTGGCCGAGCTGGCGCCGTTCACCGCCTTGCCACCGGTGCGCGTGGGCGAAGGTGCGCTGGCGCAGTTGCGGCGCTCAGTGGCCGCGCTGGAGGATGCCAGACAGGCCGCGCTCACCGCCATCGGAGTAGCGTTCACCGTTATCGGCTGCGTTCACCTCGCCTACGTCGCGGAGCGCGCCCGGAGCCCCCCGCCGATTCCATTGAGTTTAGTATTTCGAGGCGGCTGTTGGTTTGATACCACTTAAGCATCCACCCTCAGGAGGCATCAAAGTGGATCAACTACTGGTTTCCCCCGACCGTTTGGCGCAGCTGGAAGAGCTGCTGCTGCTCTTTCATCGGATCTTGACCGAACCGACGCCACCGCCACGCCGCCGCGACTGGTTGCTGGAGCATTGCCGGCGCAGGAGCGCCGATGAGCGCGATCTGTGGCGTGCCCTGGCTGGCTACCGCAGCAGCGATGCGACGGCGTTGCTGCACGCCGACCACACTCGGGGGTCGATCTTCAGCCGCCAGGCGGCGCTGGTGCGGGAGAACATTCTGAGCCAGCTCATCGATGCTCCCCAGTGCGTGCTGGGCGGATTCGATGAACTCTCCCAGCTGCTGCAGCTGATCGGCGACCGGTTGCAGTTTCTCTGTGACTGGGTGCTGGAGTTGTTCCTCACTCCCGAGCCGTGGCAGTCGCTCGATTCACACCACCTGGAGGTAGCCGGCGAGGTGCTGCTGCAGAAGCTCGCCGAGGAGGTCGAGCGCCTGCGTGAGCTGTACGCTGAGCAGTCCCGCCTGTCCCTCGACGAGCTCACCAGCGAGTACCGCGATTGGCTGTGCCGGCGGGCCGTCGTCGGCGAGCGCGAGGACCTCGAATGAGCGGCCCCGACTTCCCTTGGGAGCAGATCCCGGACGCGGCCATGGAGGCGTTTGACGAACGCCTGCGCTTGGTCGAGATGCTGCTCGACCCGCACATCGGGAACGCCGACAAACGCGCGGAACGCCGGCGCTACTGCGAGCAGCATCGGGTTGGGGGGCGCACCATCAGAGGCTACCTCCACCGCTATCGCAAGAAGGGCCCCCGGGGGCTGCTGTTCTACCGGCCGCGGCCCACCTCGCCTCGCGTCCACGATCCTGGGCTGCGCGCCAAGCTCCTCGCGCTGGTCAACGAGCTGCCCACCAGGAGCGTCCCCCAACTGCGCAAGCTGCTCGCCACCGACGATCAGTTGGGCAGCAAGATCAAACGCATCTCAGATCGCACCATCTACCGCTTCCTGGCCGAGCAGGGCCTCACCCAGGCGGTCCGCTACCGCATGCTCGCTGAAGACTCGCGCAGCTCCTACCGCTCGTTCGAGGCACCGCACTCCCTGGCCCTCCTGCAGGCCGACGCCCGCGACGGCATCTGGCTCAACACCCCCCAAGGCCGCAAGAAAACCTACCTGTTCCTCTGGATCGACGACTTCTCCCGCAAAATCCTGTTCGGCAAGTACTATTTCGACGAGAAGCTGCCCGCCCTGATGGACAGCTTCCGCTATTGCGTCCTGCGTTACGGCGTGCCGGTTCGGTGTTATGTCGACAACGGAAAAGTTTACATCTCGCGCCACATGCTGGCCATCCTGGTCGAGTTACAGGTCAAACGAGTGCGCCACCCGCCCTATCAAAGTTATTGCAAGGGCAAGGTCGAGGCCGCCAACAAGATCATCAAGAACCAGTTCCAACGCGAGGCCCAAGTCGCCGGGATGCGTACTCTCGATGAACTGAACTCCGCCTTCTGGGCCTGGATGGATCTGGAATACAACGTCCGCGTCCACTCAGCCACCGGCCAGAGTCCAGATGCACGTTTCCGCGACGGGCTGCCCGCCGACCACCGCCGCATCACCGATCTGGAGACCTTCAACGCCCTGTTCCTGTGGCGCGAACGGCGCACCGTCAGCAAGTACGGCAGGATCAAGCTGCACGGCAACCAATACCCTGTCACCGCCGTTCCTCATGGCAGCGTCGTCGAGGTCCGCTTCGATCCCTACGACCTCGCCCAGCTGGCCATCTACGACCCCGGCGGCGGCCTGCTGGAGACCACCAGCACTTCCAAACAGGTCACCACACAGGTGCCGGCGGTCCCCGAGGAGTCCCGCGCCAAGCCGCCTGAGGTGTCGGCCGCCGCCCGGGACTACTTCACCCGCCTGCGCGAGCAGCACCACGCCCGGCTTCGCGACCGTAACCAGACTTCGTTCAGCCAGTTCCGCACTACCCCCAAGGAGCACCACGATGCAGATGCATGATCACGTCCTCTCCTTCTTCGGCTTCTCCCGCCTGCCGTTCGGCAAGCACCTCCAGCCCGCCGACACGTTCCTCTCCGCCGCCCATCAGGAGGCGCTCTCCCGCCTCTCCTTCGGCGTCGCCGACGAGGATCTCCTGCTCCTCACCGGCCCCATCGGTTGCGGCAAGTCGGTCGCCCTCGCCGCCTTCGTCAGCGAACTCGACGGCAACCGCTACCGCCCCCTCTATGTCCGCGGCGCCGGCCTCTCGGAAGCCCAGCTCTACAAGGCAATCCTCGATGAGTTGAAGATCGATCCGCCGTTCTTCGCCGGCCAGGCCAAGCAGCTGTTCTTCAAGACCATCCCCGAGCTGACCAAGAAACCACTAGTCATCCTCGACGATGCTCAGGACCTTGCGGCCACCGCCCTGGTGGCCATCAAGAACATGGTCAACTTCGCCTTCGACACCAAAAACTCCATCACCTTCGTCCTCGCCGGCCAACCCGAGCTGCGCGAGTTGCTCAGATATGTTTCCTTCGCTTCCTTGCGCCAGCGCATCCGTATCTCCTATCACATGCCGGCCATGGCTCTGGAGGAGACCTGTCGCTACATCGACCACCACACCGCCCGCTGTGGCCGCCCTGCCTCGATCTTCGCCGATGATGCCAAAGCTGACATTCACCGCCACGCCGGCGGCGTTCCGCGCCTGGTCAACGCCGTCTGCTATCGCTCCATCCTGCGTGCCGCCGTCAACGATATCCGCATCATCGACTCCACCAACATCGTTGCCGATGAACTCCACGACTAAACCGCGACAGCCGGCACCGCTGGCGTTCGCCGCTGGCGGATACCAGCATCACAGGCTGGCACGCGCTGGCAACCCTGCTTGGCACGGTTTGGAAACAGTGGCGGGCTGGAAACACGAGCCGGGCCTGTTGTTCCTATCGGGCTGGGGCAACACCTTCAACGCCAGCACTATCAACCGCTCGGTGATGTGGAAGATCGCCACCGAGGCGGGGCTCAAGAAAGACCTGACCTGCTATACGTTTCGCCATTCGGTGGCGACCCATCTTCTGCGAGCCGATGCGAACGTGATGCACATCGCCAAGCTGCTCGGCCACGCCTCGCTGAAGACCACGCAGAAGTACCTGCGGGTGGAGATCGGCGATCTGAAGCGCGTGCACAGCCTCTACCACCCCCGCGAGCGGACCTCTCGTGGAGACGGCGAGGGGACATCCCCCACCCAAGGCACCTGACGGCCCCTGCCGGCCGAGTACCGCACCATCATCAAGGCGTACCTGCGCAGCGTGATGACGCACGCGGCCCAGAAGGAGCGCCTGATCGCTAGCGCCGCCGAGCCGGAGCTGCCGTAGGGAGAGGGAACCGAGAGCGCAGATCGCGCGAAGAAAGTGCTTGACGGCTGGGAACCGAGTGCGAATTAGGCGCCGCACCAAGTACCAGGAGGTGCGATCGATGGTGAGCTTTCAGGTTTCCGGTCAGCCGGCGCTGCGGTTCAAGGTGGCGGCGCGCTCGGTGCTGTTTGCCGGCAGCCGCCGCGGGCAGGTGGAGCAGCCGGTCTGCCGCGCGCTGGTCGAGCGGTTCCGCCGCCACGGGTTCGGGTTCTTCGTGGGCTGCGCGACCGGCGTCGATGCGGCGTTCCGCGCGGCGCTGGCCCACTCAGCGTGCGGCCCCGACGAGGTGTTCGTCGGCTGCGCGTTCGGCCAGCGCGCACGGCGCTGCCGGGCCGAGGGGCTGTTCGCCTCGGCGGTGGTGCCCGAGGGCATCCCGCCCCGGGCGGCGCTGGCGCGGCGTACCCTGTGGCTGGTCAAGCGCAGCTCGCTGGTGGTGCTGTTCCCCGAGCGCCCTGCCGACCGGCAGTGGGGTCCGGGCTCGCGGCTTGCCTATCGCTCGGCGCTCTACCACCTCAAGCCGACCTTCGTGGTGGCCTCGCGGCCGCCTGTCGCTCCGGCGTTCTGTCGGGTGGCGACCGCCGACCTGTTCGCCACGGTCGACGGCTACTGGGTGGTGCCGCATACCTTCCGCGACGGCCTCTGTGACGACGAGTACTGAGGGTCCAGATCGGAGCATCGGCTTCCCGCTGACCGGCAAGGCCACGCCCATGCACAGCCGGGCGCTCGCCGACCTGCTCGGTCGCCTTCCGGGCCCCCCCTCCGGACCAGCGAAGCAGCCCACAGCCCCCGACCTCGTGTCGTGGTCTGTGGGCCGTTGCCAGCCGTGGCGCCAGGGAGGGCGCCACGGGTGGAGGCCACTGGATACGAACTCTGCCGTGGCCGATGAAGCGGTGGCATGACGTGGCAGCGCTACCTCTCACGCCGCCACCATCCGCGCGGGCACCACCGGCCAACCGTCACTAGCGGTGCGCCCGCGGCATCAGCACAATGGCGATACCTGTGATCCGGCAAAAGGGCCCATTGGCCGATTCAGAACGTGTCCGAAGGCCCCTTGTTCGCGACCGACCGTGTCTGCCCACGAACGGACGACACGTCAGTCGTGTGATGAGTCACTTCGCCGACTCGGTCTGCGGTGCCCGTTGATGCGCCGACACCACAATGCCAGGGGCCGCTTCGAGCTGGCTGGCCAGCTCACGCCCATACACAGCCCGGCGCTCGTGGACCTGCTCGGACGCGTGCCCGGCGCGCCTCCGGAGTTGCCGACGGGCTCCCAGCCCACGACGTCCCTGTCGCGGGCCGGGAGCTACATGCCACCCGTGGCGCCACGGATGGAGCCACGGGTGGAGGTCACGGTGCATCCGGCGTGACACCCCGGGAGGTGCCGGTCGGCGCTGTTGACAGGGTGGCCGCGCTCGCAAGAGAGTGCACCGTTAGGGGTTCGGCGAATGCAGATGATGCGCCCCGACGACCGCCAGCGCGGTGGCCGGTGATGTTCGGTGACGTCCGAGTCGTTGACAGGGTGGCCGCGTCCGTAGCAAGCTGGCCTCGCCTGGGGTTCGACGGAACGGTGATGAACTGCCATGATGACAGTCAGCGCAGTAACCGGCTGGCGGTCACGGTCGGTCACCTGCGAGTCGTTGACAGGGTGGTCGCCTCCATAGCAAGCTTGCCTCGCTTGGGGTGGGGTTCGACGGATCGATGATGACGCGCCATGACGACAGTCAGCGCAGTGACCGGTGGCCGGTGATGTTCGGTGACGTGCGAGTCGTTGACAGGGTGGTCGCGTCCATAGCAAGCTTGCCTCGTCTGGGGTTCGACGGATCGGTGATGAACTGCCATGATGACGTGCCAGGATGGCATGAGGCGCCAGGATGGCGACAGCGCGGTGACGGGTTGGCGGTGACCTTCGGTGACCCCCACGAGTCGTTGACGGCGCGCCGCGCCTATGCTAGCGTGCCTCGCTTGGGGTTCGACGGATGGTCATGAAGGGTCACGATGACAGGCAGCGCAGTGACCGGTTCGCTGTGACGCGACCGGTGCATCATACCCCCCCCCCACTTTTTCAAACCGAGAAACAACTAACCGCTCCGGCTGATCGCCCCCTACGTGCCCCCGCGCACGCCGTCGCCTTCAGCACCGGGGTAGCGGCCGGCTACGACTGCACCGGTCCTGGATCCCCGCCCCCCAACTCACCGTCACAGAACCGACCGCCCACGTCGCCGGCCAAACACATTCGTTGCTCGGCCGACCACCGCCCCGCGTGGCGTTGTGACGCAGGTCCCGACGTCCGCCGAGCGGTGGGCGTTTGCATGATGGGGCGCGCACGCGGATCCCATCTTACGTCAGCCATCTCGCAGGGCACCCTGTGCCCCAAGAAGGAGGTGAAGATGATACTGAAAGAACCGCACGCGCGCGCGGCGTGAGCCCGGGTGAACCCGGTGAGTCACACGCCGCGCGCTTCAGCCATTTGACTCAAACTGGCCGTCCGCGTTGGCGGGCGCGCCCGCTGTTGCGGGCATGAGAGTAGCCAGGGAGCGCAAGTCGCTCCGCAATACTCTCGAAAAATCTACATACGGAGCTACTATGGACATTGTAAGAATTAGAATGACCTTCGCGGTTGCGTTGGTCCTCGTAATGACCGCAACCGGCCTCTGGGCCGCCGGCGCAGAGGAAGAGGCGCCGGCAGCCGCTGCCGAGAAGGAAATGGTGCTCGACCCCACCACCGGCAAGATGGTGACCGCGCCGGAGTATGGCGGGACATTAACCATTGGCAGGAGTGAAAAGGGGCTTTGTCCGACTGCTGACCCGTATTATTCCCACGGCTGTGTCCTCTACATAATGAGCCAAGGTGTTCTAGAGAAGCTAAGCATCGGCGACTGGGGAATAGATAGGGACATATTTGACTTCTCAGGTTTTTCCACTCCTCTATCTACCTTAAGAGGTGCGCTGGCGGAAAGCTGGGATATTTCCGAGGACGGCCTCACCTATACCTTCCACATCCGCAAGGGCGTTCACTGGCATGACAAGCCACCGGTGAACGGTCGGGAGATGACTGCCTATGATGTAGAATATACCTTTCAACGCAATCTTGCTATGGGCGAATTCTCCGAAGCCGAACCTACCCCCGGCCTCGGGTATGATGGGTGGGATGCTATACCGATCGAATCGATAACAGCAACGGACAAATGGACGGTTGTTTTTAAGCTGAAGCAGCCAGACCCCCGTGCGCTGCGGTCTATCATCGACCCTGTAGTTCACATCATTGTTCCACGGGAGGTAATCGAGGAATACGGAGACATGAAGGATTGGAGGAACGTGGTCGGCACTGGGCCCTTTATGCTGACTGAGTATGTCGACGGCAGCTCTGTAACCTATACCAAGAATCGTAACTACTGGAGCGACGACGAAAAATACCCGGGGAACCGACTGCCCTATATTGACGAGTTAAGGGGCCTGATTATACCAGAACACGCAACGCAGCTGGCGGCGCTGCGCACGGGTAAGATCGATTACACCGGCTTGCATGCCTATAGGATGTTCGGCAGTATCGACAAAGTGGAGAGCCTGCAGCGGACCAACCCCGAAATCGTCATAACCGAGCATTGGGTACGGTCGCTTAATAGTTTTAGCATGAACACGGAGAGGCCACCCTTTGATGACATCCGGGTGCGCAAGGCAATGAACATGGCACTGGACTTTGAGACAATTCACGATACCTACTTCAAAGGGTGGGGAAACTGGATACCTCAGGGAACGGTAGGCAACGATGTCCCAGTGGCTGGCATCCCATTTGAAGAGTGGCCCGAAGAGGTCAAGAAAGGCTATATGTATGACCCGGCAGGGGCCGAGAAGCTCCTTGATGAGGCGGGGTATCCGCGCGGGGCCGACGGCATCAGGTTCAAGGCCACATTGACCTGGCATGACGCCGCCGATGTGAGCTATGCAGAATTAATAGCCGCTACATACTATCGTGACATTGGCGTTGATCTAGAGATTGAGCCAGTGACAGGTGCGGAGCTAGGTCCTCGCGCTGCAAATAGAGATCATGACATGATTGCTACGGTATTGGGCACTAGGAAAGCGCCTTTCGGAACGATGAGTACTTACGTGACTGGTTCTTCCTTTAACCGCCCCAATGTGAGCGATCCGGCTTATGACGCCATGTACGAAGCCGGCCGATTGGTAAGCACAGAAGAAGAGCAATTGCCGTTGGTGAGAGAGCTGAATATGTACGCAATAGAGAGGTACTGGTCCGTATGGGGTGAGGAACTACCATCGATAGGCGCGACCCAGCCGTGGGTCAAAGGTCTTAACAGAGAATGGCAAATAGGACAAACCCAATTTGAGTATGTCATCGCCGCCCGCCTCTGGATCGACCAGGAGCTGAAGGAAGCAATGGGTTATTAGGGGTTTTGAGCAGCCGACAAGACTGCATTCCAGCCGGGGAAGAACCGGCCGTACCAATTACCCGGTTCGGGTACGTAGTGATGCCACAGTTCGTGTTGGGTAACCGCACGATAGCTGCGTGGTGTATAAGGCCCTGCCGCTTTGTTAGGCACAGGACTGCAAGGTGGGGGCATCCAGAGGGTCGAGCGAGCACAGGAGCCTGAACATAAAGGAATGTCTGCAGCCCCGAAATATGACCCCCTGCCTCGCAATCGAAAGAGCGAGGTGGTTATGAATCTCTGCCTAAGGCTTGCGCGCGCCGCGATTCTACCCGGCCGGATACAGGGGGATGGGGCCTTCACC
This sequence comes from Spirochaetia bacterium, assembly GCA_965198005.1. Lineage (GTDB taxonomy): Bacteria > Spirochaetota > Spirochaetia > SZUA-6 > Bin103 > Bin103. Next base: position 1,606,612 of record CBDAOI010000004.1, on the reverse strand, counting down.
AACGATGGGCTACAGATGTTCTATCGAGTGATCCTTGAACCCTGGACAGGGGGAATCAAGGGGGAAACCCCCTTGATTCCCCGTTTCAAAGGGGTTTCACCCCTCTGAACTCCCCAAAACGGTGAGAGGCGAGTTTCTTGGCAGGGGTCATTCGCACCTTAGAGAATGCCGCGCCCTTCAACTTCGTTCAGGACAAGCCCTTCACTGGAAGGGGCCGGAAAGACGTGGAAGGTGGATTGCGGTTTTCACCGGAATGACGGGGGCAATCGTAATGAGGTGTGTCACGTGAGAGCCTATATCATCAGGCGGTTATTGCTGATAATCCCCACCCTGTTTATATTGACCATCCTGGTCTTTCTCGCGGTCCGGCTCCTTCCGGGCGATGTCATAGACGCAACGGTGAATAGGATGCAGGCCTGGGGTGCGGGGATCGAGATTGACCGTGAAGCTATTATGCGTTATCTGGGATTAGACGCGCATGTTCACGTGCAGTATGGACGCTGGATAGGAGTATTGCCAACCCCTGACTGGGGTACCGGTGAGTCCCACTTCAAGGGTCTCCTGCAGGGCACCCTTGGCAAATCATGGACTCTTGGCGGTTTTTCGATAGAGGAGAAGATAATAGGTAGATTGCCGGTAACCATTCAGCTTGGCGCCATGGCAATCGTAATCGGGCTGGTGATAGCCCTGCCAGTCGGCATCTACTCGGCGATTCGTGAGGATACAGCCACCGACTATGCTGGACGCACCATCGCCGTCATCGGCCTGGCAACGCCTAACTTCTGGCTGGCCCTGATGGTCATTATCTTCCCGGCAATCTGGTGGGGCTGGTCGCCTCCGATGGAGCTGATTTCTTTCACGGAAGACCCGCTGGGGAATCTGGGGATGTTCATCATTCCCAGCCTGATTCTGGGGACGGCCTATTCTGCAGCCACCATGCGGCTGACGCGTACCGCAATGCTGGAGGTGCTCAGGCAGGACTATATCAGGACGGCATGGTCCAAGGGTCTGAAGGAGAGGGTGGTTGTTATGAGACACGTCCTCAAGAATGCATTCATCCCGGTAGTTACCCTCATTGGCATGCAGTTGCCTCTCCTGGTAGGCGGCTCCGTTATCATAGAAAACATATTCAACCTGCCGGGGCTAGGTCGCCTCATGGTGAACGCCCTCAATGACCGAGACTACCCGGCGGTCTCCGGAATAAACCTGTTTTTCGCCACCGCGGTTATGGGGATCAATCTAGTGATCGACCTGATGTATCCCTTTTTAGACCCTAGGGTCCGTTATAGATAAAGGGGGATAATCAAGAACATGAGTGACGAGATACCGTCGGCTGTAAGTGAGCCAAATGGACGTGCCGGTCTGGCTGATTTCTTCATCAGGCTGGTCAAGGAGAAGCCGTTGGGTACTGCCTGCGGGATTATCATATTGCTATTGATTTTTGTAGCTATCTTTGCCGATGTTCTGACTCCTTATCCATATGATGAAGTACACCTGTATGACATAATGAAGGTCCCATCAACCCAGTATCTCCTCGGTACAGACCACATGGGACGAGACTTCTTGAGCCGCCTTATCTTCGCGGCTCGTATTTCGTTACTTGTTGGTCTGGCCACGACCGCTCTCAATGTTGTGGTCAGTACCCTGATAGGTGGCACCTCAGGATTCCTTGGTGGTAAATTCGACCTGGTTGTGCAGAGATTTGTCGATGCCTGGATGTGTTTCCCGGGATTGCTCCTGTTGTTAACGTTAATGTCCATAGTGGGACGGGGTGTGTTACAGATAATACTGGTCCTGGGGATCGCCGGAGGCATCGGCGGCTCAAGAGTAGTTAGAGGCGCCGTTATTGGCATTAAAGAGAATGTGTATTTTCAGACGGCGGAAGCGATTGGCTCCTCAAGATGGAGAACACTTATCCGACATCTCCTGCCCAATATTGCGCCTGTCGTAATCATCATATTCAGCATAAACGTAGGAGGCACGATCCTGAGTATTGCTTCTCTGAGCTTCCTCGGATACGGTCTGCCATTCACGATTCCTGAGTGGGGAGGTCTGCTCAGCCGGGAAGGGCGCGAATTCATGGAGACGGCGCCACGGCTGGCTCTCTGGCCCGGTTTTTGCCTGACTATTGTGATTTACAGTCTGAACATGTTCGGCGACGCCATGAGGGATCTGCTCGACCCGAGGCTGAGGGGCGGTGGTAGTCTCGGTGCCGGAGCCGCCGGGTCGGTTTAAGAGAGCCCGCCTGCGGCGGCATAGACGCCACGCGCCTGCGCCGGGTCGCCGTCCAGCCCAGTCAGCAAGGCGAGATGCGACTGGTCGGCCCTGATGTCTTCGCGCTCGATCACCCCGGCGCGGGCAGCCTTCGGCTTCGCCATCGCCGCGCCGACCCACGGGTGCGCGCGAACGAACTTCGCGCGGCCGACCGGTAGCCGGGGCGGTGTCACGCCGGATGCTCGGTGACCTCCACCCGTAATGGTGAGTACCGTGTTATGTGGAGTTGGCGTAAATATTCGGTCTACTGGTTGGGGTGAGGATCGAGCGGGGCGCAGAGGCGGCGGCGGAAATCGCGGCGGAGCGGATAGAGCCAGATGTCCTTCTTGGGCAGAGCGTGTTGGTTGTGGACATCGAGTTTGCCGCGGCCTTGGGTTTGCCCGACGTGGATCCAATTGGCGGCACGGTAGCTGGTGCCGACGAACCGATCGGACTGGACGAAGGTCTCCAGCAGCAGGGGGCGGTAGCCGTAGCGGCTGTGCCAGTCCTCCGGCAACCGGCGGCAGCTGCGCGCGAGCACCCAGGAGGCGAGGTTCTTGACCTGCACCCACGGCAGGATCAGGAAGCGGGCGTTGTTGACCACGAGCGGCAAGCGGGCCTCGCGTTGGGCCGCACTCCAGCCGATGAACCGGTCGCGCGGCGCCACCTTCCAGGCGCAGGCGGCAAACCCCAGCACGGCGAGCACCTGCGGCCCGCTGAGCACCAGATAGCGCAGTTGTGCTCCCGCCAGCGGGGTGTAGCCGAGGTAATGGTAGCGGTCCACGTACTCGCGCCAGAGCGCCGCTTCGGCGCCCGTGGCGAGCGGGCGCAGGTGCAGTTCGGACAGCCCCTGGAGGCTGCCGGTGATCGGTGATTGGGGCTCTGCCTGCGGCGTGCGGCGACGCCGCAGGCGGCCGTTGTAGCAGGCCTGCCGTGGTGGGGGTAGTTGGATCAGGCCGGCACGGTGCATGCGCAGCAGGGCGACCCGACAACTCATATCCTTCAGTCCCCCGTTGGGGCGCCGCCAGTCGAGCCGTTCGCAGACCAGCCGCGACAGGGCCAGCCGATGGTGGCCCGGATGCTCGGCCATGAGGCTGCGGATCAACTCCAGCTCCTGCACGCTGAAGGTGCGCCCGCAGTAGCGCACCAGCGTCAGGCGGCGCGCTGCGGGGCAGCCCCTGGCGGGGCTGGCGAGGCGCGCGGTGCTTGCCGGTCGCGGCGGTTCCAGGGCAGGAAGCGCTCAAAGTCCTCCGGCACCCGACTGCCGGCGGCGGCGCATGCATTCAGGTACTCGGTCAGCCAAATGCGCGGGTTGATCTGCCACAACTCGAGCGTGTGGAACAGGCTGAACAGCGTGGCGGTCAACTCACCGCTCCAGGTCGCCCCCGAGCCGTAGTAGTTCTTGCGCCCCACCACCGGCCCGCGCAACGCGCGTTCGGCCTGATTGTTGTCCATCGGGATAGCGGGCTGGTCGACGAACCGGATCAGCCCTGACCAGTGGTTGCGCAGACTGGTAAGCACTTTCTTGCGTGCCTGAGGCAGCTTCGGCTGTGCCAGTTCGCGCTCCAACCGCTGCGCCATCGCTGTTACCGCCGCGCGCAGCGCCGCGTCGGCCGCAGCCCACTGTACGGGGTCGTTGCACACCGGCAGGCGTACAGCATTCAAGTGATACAGCTCGCCGATCAGCTCCAGCCACTGCTCGCCCCATTCCCGGTGCTCGTCCCATTTCTCGGCCACGCGGATAAAATCGCGTCGAACATGCGCCCAGCAGTACTGCAATTCCAGCGGGGTGTCCTTGGCCAACCGTTTGTAGGAGGAATACCGGTCGACACTCACGATGCCTCCCGCCACCCCCGCAAAATGCTCCTTCGGCACCCGCGCCGAGCGCGTCCGATCAAGGGTGAACACCACCGCCTCACGACCCCAGAACACCCACAGACACCAGCGCTGGCCAGCCTGCTCGTCAGTCGCTTCAAACACGTACCAGCCGGTCTCGTCGGCATGCCAGTGGTCACCCTGGAGGTTGCGCGCGCGCAGCGCCTCCAGCAGCGGCGCAAACAGCGGCGCCAGCCGTTTCAGGCCGTCGGTGACGGTGCCTTGCGCAAGCTCCAGGCCATGCGTGCTCAGGTCTTCCAGCAGCCGATAGGTCGGTCGGTGAAAGCGGTACTTGTCGAGCAGCACCTGCACCCAGATCGAGACCCCCAGAATCCCCTTCGGAATCAGCCGTGGCGGCGCCGGCGCGGTGAGCACCCGCGGCACCCCGGCGCACTCGCAACTGCAGTGGTACCGCTGGCGCTTGATCACCCGCCGGTGGGCGCGCACTTCAATCTCCAGCACCTCGGAGTCCTCGCTGCCGGCCGCGCCGTACTCCCCGCCACACTGGGGACAGCAGCGCGCGTTCGGCTCCAGCTTGTGGTGTTCCTCCTGCGCCGGCAGCGCTGAGTGGTCGCGCCGGCCATGCCCACTCGACCCGGGTTGCTGGCCCCGCGGGCGCGGCGCTGCCGCCGCCTCGCTGCCGCTGCTGCCGCTGCCGCTCTTGGCGCGCTTCTCGCTCTTGTTGTTGCGCCGCGCCCGCCGTTCCCGCAGCTGCTGCCGCAACTCCCGGGCCTTCGTCCGCACCCCGCTCAGCTGCTCTTTCAGTCGCCGCTCGCGCGCCACCGCTTTGCGGTGCAGCGCCCGGTAGTACCCCGCCTGCTGCTTGAGCTCCAGGTTCTCCCGCCGCAGTTTCGCTACCACGTGGACACATCCCCCCGCGCAGCGCTCCCCGCGCCGTTCCTCGTCAGTGTGCCGAGCAGTTCCCCTCATCCAGCTCTCGCCTACAAGAATCTAACACCCGAATTCGGGAGTGTCCAGTCGAAACTTCGAAACTTGAGTGTCAGTGGTTACCGTTCAGCGCGCCAGCGCGCTTACTCACTACCCTCGGGGATACCAGTGAACCGAATGTTTACGAGTTGGCGCCTGCAACTCCTTTCGTCACATGATTTTCCTGCTGAGAGCTCGCCACATGATCGTGCGGTCGACCGAGGCTCTCCAGATAGGCCAGCAGGGCCTCGTCTTCATGCCAGACAGGCAGCCGCTAGCCGCAGCTGTCAGTGTTTGGCGCGAGAGCCGCGTCCTTGCGCTTCATCTGCATGGTGATGCGCGCATAGGGAGACTGTTGTCACCAGGGGGTGGGGCATGCTTATGGTGAGTGCGTCAACCGCAAACCACCACCATACATGAACTTACAACCGCAGCTCCACATAACACGGTACTCACCATTACGGGTGGAGGTCACCGATTACGAACTCTGCCGCGGCCGATGAAGCGGCGGCATGACGTGGCAGCGCTACCTCTCACGCCGCCACGATCCACGCCGGCACCACCGGCCAACCGTCACTAGCGGTGCGCCCGCTACATCAGCACAATGGCGACATCCGTGATCCGGCAAAAGGGCCCATTGGCCGATTCAGAACGTGTCCGAAGGCCCCTTGCGCGTGTGGAGGTAGGTTAGCCAATCTTCGAAACGCGTTGGCTTGCTCCTTGGTGTTGCGGCGGCTCATCCGTCGTGGGCGACGGGCTGGATTGCCTCGAGCTCCCGACTCAACTCGTCTCGGCGATTACGCACGTCGATCTCGTTCTGCAGGTTCAGCCAGAATCTCTCCGTCGTGCCGAAGAGGCGCGCCAGCCTCAACGCCATGTCGACCGAGAGGCGGCGGCGCCCGTGGACTAGGTCAAGTATCGAACTTGTGGCCACCCGCAGCTCTTTCGCAAGGCGGTAGGGCGTCATCCCCAGTGGCTGAAGAAACTCTTCCTGGAGGATTTCGCCCACCGTCGGCGTCGGGATTTTCCCCGCCAACGCGGGCCTATAATTCGTAGCCATGGCGCGACACCTCGCTAATGGTAATCTTCGATTTCGACGTCAGAGGCGTGACCCGCTCGGAACCGAAAGCAGATTCGCCACTGCCGATTGATGCGGATCGACATCTCTCCGGCCCTATCACCTTTGAGACTTGAGACGTTCCAGGCGGTTGCCCGGCGGATTGCGCAGGTCCATCTCAGACTCAGCGGCGTTCAGCAGCAGCAACTTCTTGAGGGCACGCGCCTGGATATCTCTCGGAAACTTGGTCGACCACTGTTGGTGAAAGATCCGCGCTGTCTCCTTGTCCTTGAAGGACCATATCATGGCCAAGCATCTGTGCCGCCGATATGTCTGTCAAGAAGATAGCTAAGCCGGGTCCGGGGGTCAAAGTTCCCTGGTCGCGCCGCTTCGCCGACGGTCTGCAACCGAGCAGCGGGGCGCAGGGACTGTCCGGCTGGGGTAGCCGCCGGAACTTCGTCCCCGAGGACGGGCGTAGGTTATACTGCCGGCATGAACAGCCGCGGTTTAGACATCGCATCAATGACGCCGCAGGAGCGCCTGAGCCTCCTGGACGCGCTCTGGGACAGCCTGGCGGCCACGCCCGAAGCGATTCTGCTCACCGAAGCGCAGTGCGCGGAACTCGACCGACGGCTGGACGAGCTAGATGTCGAGGGTCCGGTCGGCATCCCCTGGGAGGAGGTCCTTAGCCGGATTCGCAGTCGGCACCGGTGAAGCGGGTCGTCATCCGGCCGGCGGCTGCCGCCGACATCGAGGATGCCTTTCACTGGTACGAGACACAGCAGCCGGGCTTGGGCGAACAGTTCCTCGCAGCACTGAGGTCGATGCAAGAGCGACTGCTCGATCACCCTGAATCGTTTCCTGTCCTGTACCGCGACACCCGGCGCGGTCTAATCCCACAGCGGTTTCCTTACGGGCTCTTCTACCGCATCTATGGCGACACTATTGTCGTCGTCGCATGCATGCACGCCAGGCGAGATCCTCGTCGCTGGCAGCGTCGTACCTGATTTCGAAGCAACTAGTCGATCACGCCGTTGAGCCTGCCGTCTCCCGCCAGCAGGTTGCCAGGTTGCAGGTCGCGATGAATTCAAAGAGCGGCCTGCCGACGGTCGGTGGGGAGCGGGTTCACGGCTCGTGTGGCGTGGCCTCCCAGCCGCCGGCTACTGCCGGGTGGTGGCCTCCGACCTTCGCCACGATGATGCAAAGACCCTGCGATGCCAGTCGCTGCTTTCAGACTGACCGGCTCGGTCAGCGGGTTCCATGACCCGTCGCTGGTGAGCGTGATGGGTGGTGACTCCGGACGCGCGCAATCGCCCGCGCCCTCCATGGCGCGGGAACGCCTGTGCTGGGCCCCATGGACGGGGCCCACGAACGGACGACGCGTCAGTCGTGTGATGAGTTACCTGTGCACTTCGCCGACTGGGTCTGCGGTGCCCTATGATGCGCAGACACTACGATGCGAGGCGCCGCTTCGAGCTGACCGGCCAGCTCACGCCCATGCCCAGCCCGGCGCTCGTTGACCTGGTCGGGCACGTTCCGGGCGCGCCTCCGGAAAAGAGCAACAACCGCTCCCAGCCCCCGACGTCCTGTCGCGGTCTGGAGGCTGCATGCCACCCGTGGCGCCAGGGATGGAGCCACGGGTGGAGGTCACACCGCTCATCCGGCGTGATACCGCGGGAGTTCCCTGTCGGCGGCGCGAACTTCGTTCGCCCGCACCCACGGGTCGGCGCTGTTGACAGGGTGGCCGCGCTCGCGAGAGAGTGCACCGTTCCGGGTTAGAGTCGATGAGGATGAAGCGCCACGACGACCGCCAGCGCAGTGGCCAGTTGGCGGTCACGGTCGGTGACCTCGGTGACCTCCGAGTCGTTGACAGGCTGGCCGCGTCCATAGCAAGCTTGCGTCGCGTGGGGTTCGACGGATCGGTGATGAACTGCCATGATGACGTGCCAGGATGGCATGAGGCGCCAGGATGGCGACAGCGCGGTGACGGGTTGGCGGTGACCTTCGGTGACCCCCACGAGTCGTTGACGGCGCGCCGCGCCTATGCTAGCGTGCCTCGCCTGGGGTTCGACGGATGGTCATGAAGCGTCACGATGACGCGCCAGGATGGCGTAAGCGCAGTGACCGGTTCGCTGTGACGCGACCGGTGCATCATACCCCCCCCCCACTTTTTCAAACCGAGAATCAACTAACCGCTCCGGCTGATCGCCCCCTACGTGCCCCCGCGCACGCCGTCGCCTTCAGCACCGGGGTAGCGGCCGGCTACGACCGCAACGGTCCTGGATCCCCGCCCCCCAACTCACCGTCACAGAACCGACCGCCCACGTCGCCGGCCAAACACATTCGTTGCTCGGCCGACCACCGCCCCGCGTGGCGTTGTGACGCAGGTCCCGACGTCCGCCGAGCGGTGGGCGTTTGCATGATGGGGCGCGCACGCGGATCCCATCTTACGTCAGCCATCTGGCAGGGCACCCTGTGCCCCAAGAAGGAGGTGAAGATGATACTGAAAGAACCGCACGCGCGCGCGGCGTGAGCCCGGGCGAACCCGGTGAGTCACACGCCGCGCGCTTCAGCCATTTGACTCAAACTGGCCGTCTGCATTGGCGGGCGCGCCCGCTGTTGCGGGCATGAGAGTAGCCAGGGAGCGCAAGTCGCTCCGCAATACTCTCGAAATAACATTCAAGGAAGAAACGATGAAGATATTTTTTGCAAGGACCTTCGCGATTACGTTGGTCCTGATTCTGAGCGCAACCGGCCTGTGGGCCGCTGGCTCAGAAGAGGAGCCGGCAGCGGCCGCCGACAAGAAGTACGTGACCGACCCCACCACCGGCAAGGAGGTGCCCGCGCCAGAGTATGGCGGGACATTCACCTGGGTCAGCCGATACCAAACAGGTCAAAACACTGACAGTTATCCCACACCCACCGGCGGCCTAGCTGCGGCGGGTGGCGTCGTCGAGAGGCTATCCATCGCGGACTGGGGAATAGATAGGGACGTACATGACCACATTAGTCGGCTGTACCTCTCTGGGTCATGATAGGGCAGCTGGCGGAAAGCTGGGAAACGCCCGACGACACAACGATAGTCTTCTACATCCGCAAGGGCGTTCACTGGCACGATAAGGAGCCGATGAACGGTCGGGAGCTAACTGCCAAGGATGTGGAATACAACTGGCACCGCTATTTTGGTCTGGGCAAGTGGAGTGAATTTGGACCTGTCCAAAAATATGAGAGCCTGCCAATTGAATCGGTAACGGCTACCGACGATTGGACGGTTGTTTTTAAGCTGACGAAGCCATACCTCGGGGTGCTGTCGGTTATCTTCAACAACTATGATCCTTATATATATCCCCCCGAGGTAATCGAGGAACACGGGGACGCTAACGATTGGAGGAACCTGGTCGGCACCGGTCCCTTTATGCTGACTGATGTTGTCGAGGCGACCTCTGCCACCTGGACCAAGAATCCTGACTACTGGGGCTATGACGAGAAGTTCCCGGAGAACCGCTTGCCTTATTTTGACGAGATAAGGCTCCTGATGATGGAAGATGAGGCAACGCGTATTTCGGCAATGCGCACGGGTAAGATTGATTACATGGGTTTCAGTGGCGGCAGTGAAACAAGACTCGACCAAGTAGATGGCCTCCAGAAGACCAACCCCGAACTCAAGTTTCTCCCGTACCAATTTCGGTCGGACTACACATCTTTTGCCATGAACGTAAGTCAGTCGCCCTTTGACGACATCCGGGTGCGCAAGGCAATGCAGATGGCTCAGGACCTCGAGACAGTCAACAATGCCTACTACAAGGGTCGGGCTAAGTGGATACCTCAGGGGGTGATAGGTGACGGTGTTGTGGATTATTTCGTCCCATTTGATGAGTGGCCCGAAGAGGTCAAGAAAGGCTATAGGTATGACCCGGAAGGGGCCGAGAAGCTGCTTGATGAGGCTGGATACCCGCGCGGTGCGGATGGCATTAGATTCAAGACCACCCAGACGCAGTTTGGGGTGGCGTTAGGGGACACAAGCCTTTCAGAAATAGCTGCCGACTACTGGGCTGCGATTGGCGTTGATGTAGAGGTAAATGTACCCGTCGACACCTCTGGTCATTGGCAAGCTATTTCACGTGACCATAGCTACGAAGGTATGACATCGGCGATGTTGGGGTTCGATCATGGAGACCCCATGTGGATGATGCGCGCTTTTGGTCACTCGGAAGGAACGGTTAACATACCGGGAGTACAGGACGAGCATCTTGATAGCTTGATTGAAGCCGCCGAAGCCGCTACCACCTTGGAGGACCAGCAGAGGCGACTGAAAGAGGCGGATGCGTACATGATTAAGAACCATTACTACGTATGGTACTTCAAAGTCCCAATGTTTAACGTGAACCAGCCGTGGCTCGTAGGCTACAACGGTGAATTCCAGCTGGGTTGGGGGCAGCGTTATGGTCAGTTATGGGCCCGCCTCTGGATTGATTCCGAGATGAAGGAAGCCATGGGTTATTAGGTGGCTTAGCTCAGGGAAAAGGGGAGCTGGGAGGCTGTCGCCTGCAGGCGCGCTTCCCAGCTCCCGATACTCCTCAAATAATGAGAGGGGCGCTTTCTCACTGTCATTCCGGGCGAAGACCCGGAATCCAGAAAACGCAACCATTTGAAATTACTATGCATTCCCGCTTTCGCGGGAATGACGGGGGGGGGGGGCTCGCAATGACAAGGAGTAGTGTGACATGAGAGCCTATCTCATCAGGCGGTTATTGCTGATAATCCCCTCCTTGTTTATATTGAGTACCATAGTCTTTCTCTCGGTCCGCTTCATCCCGGGCGATGTAATAGACGCAATGGCGGCTCGGATGGAGTTCGGATACGATATTGACCGTGAAGCTCTTGAGCATCAGCTGGGATTAGACGTGCCTGTCTACGTGCAGTATGGACGCTGGATAGGAGTGTTGCCGACCCCTGACTGGTTTACCGGTGAGTCCCACTTCAAAGGTCTCCTCCAGGGCACCTTTGGCGAATCACTGTTTGAGCGTGGCGAATACTTCTCAACCTCGCCGGCTTCATCTCTTTCGATAGAGGAGAGGATATTACGTAAACTCCCGGTAACCATTGAGCTTGGCGTCATGGCAATCGTAATCGGGCTAGTGATAGCCCTGCCAGTCGGCATCTACTCGGCGATTCGCCAGGATACCGCCGCCGACTACACGGGGCGCACCGTCGCTATCATCGGCATGGCAGCGCCCAACTTCTGGCTGGCACTTATGGTCATGGTATACCCGGCAATCTGGTGGAAATGGTCGCCACCGATGACGTGGGTTCCTTTCGTGGAAGACCCGCTGGGGAATCTCGGGGTGTTCATCATTCCCAGCCTGATTCTGGGGACGGGCATGGCTGCCGGCACAATGCGGTTGACGCGCACCATGATGCTGGAGGTGCTCAGGCAGGACTATATCAGGACGGCCTGGTCCAAGGGTCTCAAGGAGAGGGTAGTCATTATCAGACACGCCATGAAGAATGCAATCATCCCGGTAGTTACCCTGGTAGGTGGGTCTTTGCCCCTGCTGGTAGGTGGCTCAGTTATCATAGAGAGCATATTCAACCTGCCGGGGTTAGGTCGTTTCTTTCTGGAGGCACTCAGTCTTAGAGACTACCCGGTGATTTCCGGAGTAAACCTGTTTTTCGGCGGCATAACTATGTTGGCCATTCTACTTACCGACATGATTTATCCCTATTTAGACCCCAGGGTCCGTTATAGATAAGGGAGGAATATCGGGAATATGAGTGACGGCACAGGGACACCATCAGCAGTAAGCGAACCAAAGATACGTAAAAGGCTGGCTGATTTCTTTATCAGGCTATGGAAGAAGAAGCCACTGGGTACTGCCTGCGGGATTATCTTATTGATATTGATTTTTGTGGCTATCTTTGGCGGTGTTTTGACCCCTTATCCGTATGATGAATTACACCTGGTAGACAGGCTTCAGGGTTCATCAGCCAAGTATCTCCTGGGTACTGACCAGCTGGGGCGAGACTTCTTGAGCCGCATTATCTATGGGGCTCGTATTTCCGTACTTATCGGTCTGACAGTGACCACACTTAATGTTGTGCTCAGTACCCTGATAGGCGGCATCTCAGGATTCTTTGGTGGTAAACTGGACCTGGGTGTGCAGAGATTTGTTGATACCTGGATTAGTTTCCCGGGACTGCTCCTGTTGTTAACCGTAATGTCCATAGTGGGAAGGGGTTTGCCACAGATAATACTGGTTCTGGCCATATCAGGAGGCATCGGCGGCAGTAGAGTAATCCGAAGCGCCGTCATTGGCATTAAGGAGAATGTGTATTTTGAGGCGGCGGAGGCGATTGGCAGCTCAAGATTTAGACCATTTCTGCGACATGTCATACCCAATGTGATGCCTATCATAATCATTTCATTCAGCATGCGTATAGGAGACGTAATCCTGACTTTGGCTTCTCTGGGCTTCCTCGGATTCGGTCTGCCTCCCGAGATTCCTGATTGGGGTGGTCTGCTCAGCCAGGAAGGACGTAGGTTCATGGATATAGCGCCACACCTGGCTCTCTGGCCGGGTCTTGCCCTGACGATTACCGTTTGGAGTCTAAACATGTTCGGCGATGCCGTGAGGGACCTGCTTGACCCGAGGCTGAGAGGTGGCGTCGAGCGTATGCAGGAAAGAGCGTAAAATCTTCTTAATTCCCGACATGATCCCCAAAATCCCGAGAAGGCAGATACATGGCAGGCAGTTCCAGGAATAACCTATATCGATTGGCCCCTCAGAGGAAGTGCGGGACTCCGTTTGATGATGTTCTCGGCGACACAAGATAACGGAGGTTGTGAAATCTCTGCCAATGTATCATCCTGGAGCGATCATTACGAAAACGCGTCAATTATCGCGAAATTATCGGCTCGTGAACGCATAGAAGGCATAATGATAAACGCCCACCTAATCTCCAGCATTGTGTGTCTTTCGTGTGAACGAGATTTCCATGGTCACGCGATCATTGCATTTGATTCCAAATCGAAAATCCTGCACAAATGCGATGCCGGGCTCATCGCTCCCGCGTATCGCAGAGCGTTCACCGAAGTATTTATATTCTGGACGATCCCCGACGAAGCCGAGATGCTGGAGTTCATTTTCGACGACGCCAAGATCGGTGTTGAAGCTGTGCCACGTGGTTGTCTCTGATACTTCGTGAGCCAGCAAGTTCCGAAGATCCCGGATACCATGAAGAGTGGAGTAGTTCGCAATCAATGATTGATCATTTAAGTCTAATCCGAAGTTCCAGACGGAAAATCTGGGTTAATTACTTTACATACAAGTAATTAGTGGCTTTGTGACCGTGCAATGTGTAGCCACGAGTTTACCCCCAATGGCATTGACTTATTTCGCTGTTGTGTGTACTCTATCAACGATGCCAACCAGAAACGGTGCAGTCCATGTAGCCACCACCACCCGCCGCCACAACAACAAGACCTACCACACCCATTTGCTGCGCAGAACCTTCCGCCAGGACGGCAAGGTCAAGCACGAAACCCTCGGTAACATCTCCCACCTCCCCAGCCGCGTCATCGATCTCATCCGCAGAGCTCTCAAAGGCGAACCCCTCGTCAATCCCGATGCCGCCTTCACCTGCGTGCGCAGCTACGCCCATGGTCACGTGGCCGCCGTCCTCGGCACCCTCAAGCAGCTCGGTCTGCACACCCTCATCGCCCGTCCTGCCAGCCGCATGCGCGGTCTGGTGATCGCCATGATCGTCGCCCGCGTGATCGACGCCCGCTCCAAACTGGCCACCGCCAGCGCGCTGTCCGCCGAGACCGCAGTGTCCACCCTGGGCCAACTGCTGGGGTTAGGCGCGGTCGATGAGAATGAGTTGTACCAAGCGATGGACTGGCTGGTACGGCGCCAGCAGGGGATCGAGAACCGCTTGGCACAGCGCCACCTGAGTGACAACACGCTGATGTTGTATGACCTTGCCTCCAGCTATTTCGAGGGACACACCTGTCCGTTGGCGCAGCGCGGTCACAGCCGCGACGGCAAGCGCGGCACCTTGCAGATCGTGTTCGGGCTGCTGTGCACGGCAGCCGGCTGTCCGGTGGCGGTCGAGGTATTCGAGGGCTCGACCAGCGACCCGAAGACGGTCGCCGCGCAGGTGGACAAGATTCGCAGGCGCTTCGGGTTGCAGCGGGTGGTGCTGGTGGGCGACCGCGGCATGCTCACTGGCGCGCGCATCCGGGAGGATCTGCAGGGAATCGACGGGCTGCGCTGGATCACGACCTTGCGCGCGCCCACCATCCGCAAGCTGATCGCGGCCGGGAGCGTGACGCCGACGTTGTTCGACGAACGTGACTTGGCGGAGATCAGCAGTCCCGACTTTCCCGGCGAACGGCTGGTCGTGTGCCGCAACCCGGTGTTGGCCGAGCAACGGCGGCGCAAGCGGCTGGAGTTGTTGGCCGCCACCGAAGAGAAACTGGCCTCCATCGTGACTGCCACGCAGCGCGCCAACGATCCGCTGCGCGGCGCCGGTGAGATCGGCATCCGGGTGGGCAAGGTGATCAACCAGCACAAGGTGGCCAAGCATTTCATCACCGAGATCACCGAGACCTCATTCACGTTTGTGCGTGACCAGGAGAAGATCGCGGCCGAAGAAGAACTCGATGGGCGGTACATCGTGCGCTCCAACGTCGAGCCCGAGCTGTTCGACGCCGATCAGACGGTGCGGGCGTACAAGGACCTGTCCAAGGTGGAGCGCGCGTTCCGGAGTATGAAGACGGTGGATCTGAAGGTGCGTCCGATCTACCATCGGCGGGCTGAGCGGGTACGGGCGCACGTGCTGTTGTGTATGCTGGCCTACTACGTGGAGTGGCACATGCGCGGCACCTTGGCGCCGGTGCTGTTCGATGACCACGATCCGGAGGCGGGGGAACGGCAACGGTCGTCGGTGGTGCGCCCGGCGGTGCGGTCGCCGGCGGCACAGGCGAAAGCGTCCAGCAAGCGCACCGCAGATGATCTGCCGGTGCACAGTTTTCGTGGGCTGATCAGCGTGTTAGGCACGCTGACAGCGAACACAATGCAGGTTGCAGAGGGTGGCGGCGCCTTCCAGTTACTGACGCAGCCGACGCCCGTGCAGCAGCGCTGCTTCGAACTACTGGGGATTCACGCCTCGGATGTAGCCACGCACGGCACCTGAGAAATTGCACGTAACTATATGTTATCACGCAACTTACCTAACAATCATCCTCTGGAACTTCGGTCTAATCCCACAGCGGTTTCCTTACGGGCTCTTCTACCGCATCTATGGCGACACTATTGTCGTCGTCGCATGCATGCACGCCAGGCGAGATCCGCGTCGCTGGCAGCGTCGTACCTGATTTCGAAGCAACTAGCTGAGAGGCGGCCCTCGCGGATTTCGGTGCGGTCGTCGGTCGCCCGGGCGAGTACCGTGGCGTCCTTCTCGGTACACTTCGCCGACTGGGTCTGCGGTGCCCAGGCGCCGCTTCGAGCTGACCGGCCAGGTCACGCCCATACCCAGCCCGGCGCTCGTCGACCTGGTCGGGTGCGTTCCGGGCGCGCCTCCGGAACAGCTAACGGGCTCCCAGCCCACGACGTCCTGTCGCGGGCCGGGAGCTGCATGCCACCCGTGGCGCTACGGATGGAGCCACGTGTGAAGGTCACCGCTCGTCCGGCGTGACACCGCGCGTTGCCGGTCGGCAACGCAAATTTCGTTCGCGCGCACCCCACGGGTCGGCGCTGTTGACAGGGTCGCCGCGCTCGCGAGAGACTGCACCGTTAGGGGTTAGAGTCGATGAGGATGAAGCGCCACGACGACCGCCAGCGCAGTGGCCAGTTGGCGGTCACGGTCGGTGACCTCGGTGACCTCCGAGTCGTTGACAGGCTGGCCGCGTCCATAGCAAGCTTGCATCGCGTGGGGTTCGACGGATCGGTGATGAAGCGCCATGACGACAGTCAGCGCGGTGACGGGTGGCGGTGACCTGCTCACGGTGACCCCCACGAGTCGTTGACGGCGCGCCGCGCCTATGCTAGCTTGCCTCGCTTGGGGTTCGACGGAACGGTGATGAAGCGCCATGACGACGTCCAGTGACGGGTTGGCGGTGACCTTCGCTCACCCCGGTGACCCCCACGAGTCGTTGACGGCGCGCCGCGCCTATGCTAGCGTGCCTCACTTGGGGTTCGACGGATGGTCATGAAGCGTCACGATGACGCGCCAGGATGGCGTAAGCGCAGTGACCGGTTCGCTGTGACGCGACCGGTGCATCATACCCCCCCCCCCCCCCCCCCCCCCCCCCCGTACTTTTTCGAACCGAGAATCAACTAACCGCTCCGGCTGATCGCCCCGTACGCGACCCCGCGCACGCCGTCGCCTTCAGCACCGGGGTAGCGGCCGGCTACGACCGCAACGGTCCTGGATCCCCGCCCCCCAACTCACCGTCACAGAACCGACCGCCGACGTCGCCGGCCAAACACATTCGTTGCTCGGCCGACCACCGCCCCGCGTGGCGTTGTGACGCAGGTCCCGACGTCCGCCGAGCGGTGGGCGTTTGCATGATGGGCCGCGCACGCGGATCCCATCTTACGTCAGCCATCTGGCAGGGCACCCTGTGCCCCAAGAAGGAGGTGAAGATGATACTCAAAGAACCGCACGCGCGCGCGGCGTGAGCCCGGGTGAACCCGGTGAGTCACACGCCGCCCGCTTCACAAATTGACTCAGACTGGCCGTCCGCGTTGCCGGGCGCGCCCGCGGTTGCGGGCGTCAGAGTAGCCAGGGAGCGGCAATCCGCTACGCAATACTCTCAAGATAACTTTGAAGGAAGAAACGATGAAGCTATTTTTTTCAAGGACCTTCGCGATTGCGTTGGTCCTAGTTCTGACCGCAACCGGCCTCTGGGCCGGCGGTGGCACAGAAGAGGCACCGGGAGCCGCTGCCGACAAAGAGACGGTGTTCGACCCCGCCACCGGTATGACGTGGACCGCGCCGGAGTACGGCGGCACACTCACGTGGGCCGCTACGGCGTATCCTGAAAATGCTGACCATTGGTGGGTTAGTGGCTGGGCGCATCATTTCGTCGGTGGTGTTACTGAGAGGCTAGCGTTCGCCGACTGGGGACTATCCAGGGACATATGGAACGGTAGAGACTACGCCATTGTGAGCCCAGAGATGACTCGAGGGGCTCTGGCTGAAAGCTGGTCAATGCCCGACGACACAACGTTCATCTGGAACATCCGCAAGGGCGTTTACTGGGACGATAAGGAGCCGGTGAACGGTCGGGAGTTCGATGCCTATGACGTCGAACACAACTATCACCGCTATTTCGGTCTGGGCGATTTCACCGAGGCCGGACCTAGCGCCCATACATTTGCTACCACCTGGGGTGTAGGTCTCGAATCGGTAACTGCCACCGACAAATGGACGGTTGTTATGAAGCTGACGGAGCCTACCCTCGATGTGCTGGGGAAACTGCTCAACCCCTACTGGGTTGCGTACGCTCCCGAGGTAATCGAGAAATACGGAGACGCTAAGGACTGGAGCAATCTGGTCGGCACCGGGCCCTGGAGACTGACTGAGTACGTGGACGGCAGCTCTGTAACCTGGGAGAAGAATCCTAACTACTGGGGCTACGACGAAAAATTCCCGGAGAACCGTCTCCCCTATATTGACGAGTTAAGGTCCCTGATGATGCGAGAGATGTCGGCACGTCTGGCGGCATTCCGCACGGGTAAGATTGATGTGATGGGTAACTTCGGCGACTCTTGGATATACAATGTCGACGATTTGGAGACCCTCGAGCGGACCAACCCTGAAATCGAGGTGTGGCCCTTTCTTGGGGCACCGGCCGGCGTTTTCGTTTTTAACTGGGCTTTGCCGCCCACTGACGACCCCATTGTGCGCAAGGCACTGCAGATGTCAGTGGACCGCGAGGTAAATTCCGCCAGCTTCTTTAAGGGTTATGGAGATCCAGCGCCTGCCGGGTTAATGAGACAAGATCTTGAAGAAGGGTGGGCCTGGCCATATGAAGAGTGGCCCGAGGAGGTCAAGCAAGAATATACCTATAACCCCGAAAGGGCCGAGGAGCTCCTTGATGAGGCCGGGTATCCCCGCGGCGCCGACGGCTATAGATTCAAGCTCAAGGTAAGGGCCTTTGAGAGGTACACCACAGACTATGCAGAACTCATCATGGGGTACTTCGACGCCATTGGCGTTGAAGGCGAGCTTGTTCCGCAGACTATCGCTGAGCATAACGCTGACAATAGCGCGGACACGCACGAGTGGGCGCTAGTGCAAGGGGGATATAATGGCGGCAGCGGCGTCACCACTTGGAACCCCATGAAGGGGATTAGCCAAAACTTTGGCTGGAGCTACAACAAAGCGAAGGACCCGCGTATGGACGCCCTGTATCTTGCCTCCCAAGAAACTACCGACATGGAGGAGTATAGGAGTCTTTTGAGACAGGCCGATGAGATCACTGTGAGGGAGCACTGGGGCCTAGTCAAATCCAAGTCCCCTAAGTTTTCCGTGAGCCAGCCGTGGGTCGAGGGTTATTTCGGTGAAGCAGGAATGGGATGGGGTGAACGTAATACCGTCCAAGCCCGGATCTGGATCGATAGTGAGCTGAAGAACGCCATGGGTCGTTAGGGAAAAAGGGAGCTGGGAGGCTGTCGCTTGCAAGCGCGCTTCCCAGTTCCTCTGCTCAGGGCAACGGGATAGAGCGCCAGCGTATAATTTGGGCGGTAAGCAACAGGAGGTGGACGCAGATGGATAGGAAATGCTTGCCTTTGTTCGTTGTCTTCGTAATGATATTCACTCTTTCCGGCTGTGGCCCTGCGGAAGAACCTGTAAATACTGCAGAAGAACCTGCAAGTACTGCAGAAGAACCTGTTAGTGTTACAGAAGAACCTGTTAGTGCTACAGAAGAAGTGGGCGAAGGGGTCACCATCCCCGACGAAGCTCTTGAGAGAGTCATAAGGGCAGCTATCCAGAAGCATCAAGGTCCCATCCATGTTTCGGAGCTGGAAACCATCACCTCGCTTCGTGAATCAGGCAGGGGATATGCGAGAGTCAAGATCACCGACCTCGCCGGATTGGAGTATTTGAGTAACCTTACCGAGCTGGTTTTCCACTATGGACGGATAAGCGACCTCTCACCACTGGCTTCGCTCGCCAACTTCACCTCGCTCAGCCTTTACGACAACCGGATAAGCGACATCTCGCCGCTAGCTTCCCTGACTAATCTCACCAATCTCGGCCTTAGGAAGAACCGGATAAGCGACATCTCACCACTGGCTTCTCTGACTAACCTCACTGAGCTCGACCTTGCGTTGAACCAGATAAGCGACATTGCACCGCTAGCTTCCCTGACTAATCTCACCGAGCTCGACCTTACGGGGAACGAGCTAAGCGACCTCTCACTACTGGCTTCCTTACTGGCTCCGCTGACCAACTTAACCGCGCTTAGTCTTGAGCAGAACCAGATAAGCGACATCTCACCGGTAGCTTCCCTCACCAGCATCACCTCGCTCAGCCTTGAGCAGAATCAGATAAGTGACCTCTCACCGCTAGCTTCCCTGACTAATCTCGCCCAGCTCGACCTCATGTTCAACCAGATAGTCGACATCTCACCACTGGTCGAGAACCGCGGGCTCTCTGAGGGGGACACAGTCAGTTTGTCCGGTAACCCCTTGAGCGAGACATCGAAGGAAGTCCATATCTCCAAGCTCCGAGAAAGGGGAGTAGACGTTGTTTTTTGATGCCCGTGCGCCGGGTTTTGCTGCGGACGCTCAATAAGCTGTGACATGAGAGCCTATACCATCAGGCGGTTGTTGCTGACAATCCCCACCATGCTCATACTGACCATCCTGGTCTTTCTCTCCGTCCGCTTCATCCCCGGCGAT
Source organism: Spirochaetia bacterium (assembly GCA_965198005.1). Taxonomy (GTDB): domain Bacteria; phylum Spirochaetota; class Spirochaetia; order SZUA-6; family Bin103; genus Bin103. The sequence continues at coordinate 1,586,584 of CBDAOI010000004.1, read as the reverse complement.
ATAGTAGACTTTTTTGCGGATACGAGCTTTGGGCAAGGGAAAGTAGTGGACGAGGAAGCTCTTCGGCGTATGCTGGGTTTAGACGCGCCTGTCCACGTACAGTATGGACGCTGGATGGGAGATATTTTCCTGCACGGCACCCTCGGCCGATCACTGTGGGGCGTTGCGGCGGTAGAAGAGAAGATTCTCGGTAGATTGCCAGTAACCATCGAGCTGGGTGTTCTGTCAATCGTAATAGGGCTGTTGATAGCCCTACCGGTCGGCATCTACTCGGCGATTCGCCAGGATACGGCCGCCGACTACGTGGGGCGCACCATCGCCATCATCGGCCTGGCAACGCCCAACTTCTGGCTGGCAACCATGGTCATTCTCTACCCGGCAATCTGGTGGGGCTGGTCGCCATCGGTAGAGCTGATTCCCTTCACCGAAGACCCGCTGGGGAATCTCGGGATGTTCATCATTCCTGCTGTGATTCTGGGGACGGCCCTGTCGGCAGCCACCATGCGGATGACGCGCACCATGATGCTGGAGGTGCTCAGGCAAGACTATATAAGGACGGCCTGGTCCAAGGGTCTCAATGAGAGGGTCGTCGTTCTGAGACACGCCATCAAGAATGCCCTCATCCCGATAGTTACCCTGATCGGCCTGCAGTTGCCTATCCTGGTAGGCGGCTCCGTTATCATGGAGAACATATTCAACCTGCCGGGGTTAGGTCGTCTCATGGTGAAGGCACTCAGTCAAAGAGACTACCCGGTGGTCTCCGGAGTAAACCTGGTTTTTGCCACCGCGGTTTTGGGGGCCAATCTGATGATCGACCTGATTTATCCGTACTTGGACCCCAGGGTCCGCTACAGCTAAAGGGGGCATATGAGCGACGCCATAGGCAGACCGTCAGCAGAAATTGCGCCAAAGAGACGTTCCCGGCTGGCTGATTTCTTGAGCAGGCTGTGGAGGGAGAAGCCACTGGGTACTGCCGGCGGGATTATCATATTGATATTGATTTTCGTCGCTATCTTTGCTGATGTTCTGGCTCCTTATCGCTATATGGAAATACACCCGGTGGACAGGCTGCAGGGCGCATCAGCCCGGTATCTGCTGGGTACCGACCAGTTGGGGCGAGACCTCCTGAGCCGCCTTGTCTACGGGGCTCGTCTTTCGTTAACCGTCGGTCTGGCCGCGACCACTCTCAATGTTGGGGTGGCTGTCCTGATAGGCGGCATTTCAGGATTCTTTGGTGGTAAACTGGACCTGGGTGTGCAAAGATTTGTCGATGCTTGGATGGCTTTTCCGGGCCTGCTTCTGTTATTGACCATCATGTCCATAGCGGGGCGGGGTCTGCCCCAGATCATCTTGGTCTTGGGGATAGCAGGGGGCATCGGCGGCTCGAGAGTACTCCGAGGCGCCGTTATCGAAATTAAGGAGAATGACTATTTTCTGGCAGCCAAGGCCGTGGGCACCCCCACGACCCAAATCCTGTTGCGGCATGTCCTGCCCAATATTGTGGCGCCCCTCATCATCATCTTCAGCATCAACATCGGGGGGGTGATTATATCTGAGGCCTCTCTGAGCTTCCTCGGATTCGGTCTGCCACCGAACATTCCTAGCTGGGGAGGTATGCTCAGCCGGGAAGGGCGTAGGTACATGGAGCACGCGCCATGGTTGGCTTTATGGCCAGGCGTCGCGCTGACCATCGTTGTTTACAGCCTGAACATGTTCGGTGACGCCGTGAGGGACTTGCTAGACCCGAGGCTGAGGGGCGGTGGTGGTGGTCTCAGTGAAGGAAGATGACGCCAGCACCACGCGCGACGTACGGCCATACGGTTCCCAATCGGGATGCTTCCCAGGTGACCACGCGCGCGCGCGGGCGGCCGTCCACCCCACCCAGCCGTGCGAACGGGTCGAGCCCAGAGGCCCTCGGTGTGGCCGCGCCGCCGCCGCCATCCTTTAGTTCCGTCACCGCCACGCCGACCCGTGCGTGCGCGGCCGACCGGCAACCCGCGGGTCACGCCGGATGCACGGTGACCTCCAGCCGTGGCGCCATCCCTGGCGCCACGGCTGGACTGTAGCTCCCGGCCCGCGACAGGGACGTCGTCGGCTGGGAGAGGTTGTTGCTGTTTTCCGGAGGCGCGCCCGGAACGCGCCCGACCAGGTCACCAGCGCAGGGCTCTGTATGGGCATGACCTGGCCGGTCAGTTCGCAGCGGCGCATGGCATCGCAGCGTCTGTGCATCATCGGGCACCGCAGACCGAGTCGGCGAAGTGCACGGGTAACTCATCACACGACTGACGCGTCATCCGTTCGTGGGCCCCGTCCATGGGGCCCACCACAGGCGTTCCCGCGCCATGGAGGGCGCGGGCGAATTGGGCGCGTCCGGAGCCACGTGCACCATCACGCTCACCAGCGCCGAGTCATGGAACCCGCTGACCGAGCCGGTCAGCTACGTCGATGCTGCTAATCGGGCGCTCTCTGGGCGAAACTTGTCGGTCCGGTCCGACGTAGCGATCCGTCGTCTGAAGGGAGGCGCATATCCGGCCGATGACGTCCCGTTCGGGTATGCAGCTGGCCAAGCTGGTTTGTCCGGCGGCTACCCCAGCCGGGCAGTCCCTGCGCCACGCTGCTCGGTTGCAGACCGTGGGCGAAGCGGCGCGACCAGGAACTTTGACGATAGCCACCGTGACTCGCGACCGGTCTACTCGCGTCGCTATACAGCGATGGCATGGTCGCGCTGACCATCTTGTTGCATTCTCTCAGTTAGGGGATGTCTTCCACCACTTCGATAGAATGGTTCTGACACCCGAGGACGCACTTGTCTCACCCAGCCACCTTCAACACAGCCTCAGGTGTTGGACGTTCAGGTAACGGTGCCCACGCTCCCGCGGGTCCATCATGCGGGAGTACGAGCTGATCCCTGGCTCGGCCGAGCGCATGATGCCAACATTCGAGGTCATCAAGGCGCACCGGCGCAATGTCACACAGCACGTCCATGAGAAGGAGCGTCTGATGCGGTCCGACCGAAAGCTCGGCCAGCGAGATGGCCGTGATGAAGGACACCCGGGGCAGCTGCTCCTCGTCTCGCAGGCGCGGCAACAGAATCACCGCGTTGGTGTCGAGCACGCCGCGTGCCGGGGTTTCGACCTCGCTCACAGGGCCGAGTCGAGCGCGCGGTCCAGATCGCGGCGGAACTGCACTGGGTCCACTCGTGGCAAATGCTTCCACCTCTCCAGAAGTGTGGCCGCCTCGAGTCCGTGCGGCGCGATCGGATGCAACTCGGCCACCGGCCGCCCCGATCGGGTTATGGTGAGCCGTTCGCCCCTCAACACACGGTCTATCACTTCGCGACCATGGTTTCTGAGGTCACGAATCGTCACAGCCTTCATCACATCTTTCATCATCGTGTAACGTATCACTGGTGATACGTTGCGTCCATGAGTCCCTTCTCCAGTCGATGTGCGGATACGTCTCGTCGGACTTCACGTCGTCGCTCCCCGGACCACGCCAAAGCCAAGGTCCAGGCGCTGGCTCTGCGAGTCGTGGCCGATCAGCTCGAGCACGGCGAGGCCGGTCCGGAGTTTCTCAACATCTCCTTCGACGCGGCGTGAAGCAGTGGCCGAGCACTCGTGCACGGCGAGTTCTCTCCGCCCTGCTGAAGATCGGTTGGACCGTCAAAAAGACAGTCCGGCTCCCACCGCACGCTCACCAAGCCCGGTTGGCCCAATTACTCATTTGCCTTTCACGACAGTGAGGAGATCGGTCCGAAGATGCTTGCACGCATCGCCCGACGGACCGGAATAACCCCAGAGGATCTGTGACGCGAGCCCACCAGCCCATTGCCGCTGCCGGCTCACGCCGCCACGATCCGGTCGGGCACCACCCGGCCAACCGTCACTAACGGTGCGCCCGCGGCATCAGCACAATGGCGATACCTGTGATCCAGCAAAAGGGCCCATTGGCCGATTCGGACCGTGCGCGAAGGCCCCTTGCGCGTGTGGAGCGAGGTACGAAAGGGTGATGCTCGCTCGCACGGCGAGACTATGCGCGGTCGTGTCGGTGCCCAGGTGAAGGCGCCGACAACCGGGGCCCCATGAAGCCGTGTTCACCACTCGGCATCTCAGCTATCCTGAGATGCCATGAAAGATCTCCTGGATCACATAGTCATTGATCCGGCCCGGCGTTCGGGCAAACCGTGCATTCGAGGGACCCGCATCACGGTCTACGACGTTCTCGAATACCTGGCGGGAGGAATGTCAACGGACGAGCTTCTGAGTGAGTTCCCCGAACTTACCCGCGATGATGTGCAGGCAGTTTTTCAGTTCGCCGCAGCACGGGAACGAAGGCTGGCCTCCAGTCACGGGTGAAACTTCTTCTCGACCAGAATCTCCCACGAAGCCTCCTTCAGACGTTGGGCGATAAGTTTCCGGGTTCCGATCACGTGATCAGTCTTGGATTGGACGACGCCCCCGACGCACAGATCTATGATTACGCGGGACAGAACGATTTCACGATCGTCTCCAAGGACAGCGATTTCCGACAACTGAGCTTCGTCCACGGGGCACCACCCAAAGTGGTGTGGCTGCGCGTTGGGAACTGCACTGTGACAGAGCTTGCTGCATTGCTCACCGAGAACGAGCATCGAATATTGGAGCTTGAGACAGCTCTTGAGAGTTTCCTCATTGTCGAGCGTCCCACCCTGTAGCCCCCGGGCGAGTACCTGGCGCGCCGCACGGAGCCGGCTCTACGGGAGCACCGACTCGGTACACTCCGCCGACTCGGTCTGCGGTGCCCGATGATGCGCAGACACTACGATGCCAGGCGACGCCTTGAGCTGACCGGCCAGGTCACGCCCATACACAGCCCCGCGCTGGTCGACCTGGTCGGGCGCGTTCCGGGCGCGCCTCCGGAACAGCCAACGGCGCATGCACACCTGGGGCGCCAGGGAGGGCGCCATCGGGTGGAGGTCACCGTTCATCCGGCGTGACCCGCGGGCTGCCGTTCGGCCGCGCACGCACCGGTCGGCGGGGCGGTGGCGAAGCCGAAGGATGCCGGCGGCGGGGTGATCGAGCGCGAAGACATCTGGGGCCGACCCCACCTGCGGAGCAGCCCGACTAGAGGGCGCGCATGCGGTACGTCACGCTGGCTTCTTGTTCCTGGACAGCTCTCTTAAACCGACCGGGCGGCATCACCACCCAGGCGCCCCCCGCCACCTCTGAGCCTCGGGTCCAGCAGGTCCCTCACCGCGTCGCCGAACATGTTTAGACTGTAAACGGTTACAGTTAGGCAGAGACCAGGCCAGAGAGCCAGCCATGGCGCCGACTCCATGTACTGACGTCCTTCCCGGCTGAGCATAGCACCCCAGTCGGGAATCTGGACTGGCAGACCGTATCCGAGGAAGCTCAGAGAAGCCGCACTGATAATCACCCCTCCGATGTTGATGCTGAATATGATGATTATGGGCGCCGCAATATTGGGAAGGACATGTCGGATAAGTGTTCTCCATTCTGAGCTGCCAATTGCCTCCGCCGCCTGAAAATAGACTTTCTCTTTGACCCCAATCACCGCGCCTCTGACTACTCTTGAGCCGCCGATGCCTCCTGATATCCCCAGGACCAATATTATCTGTGGCACACCCCGCCCCACTATGGACATTACGGTTAACAACAGGAGCAGTCCCGGGAAAGCCATCCAGGCATCGACAAATCTCTGCACAGCCAAGTCCAGTTTACCGCCAAAGAATCCCGAGATGCCGCCTATCAGGATAGCCACCACAACATTAACACTAGTCGCTACCAGGCCGACAAGCAACGAAATGCGAGCCCCGTAGATAAGGCGGCTCAAGAGGTCTCGCCCCGCATGGTCGGTACCCAGCAGATACCGGGTTGATGAGCCCTGCATCCTGTCTACCAGGTGCGCTTCCCAAAATGGATAAGGAGCCAGAACATCGGCAAAGATAGCCACCAGAATCAATATCAATACAACAATCCCGCAGGCAGTACCTAGTGGCTGCTCCTTCCACAGCCTGATGAATAAATCAGCCAGCCCGGTACGTCTCTTTGGCTTACTTACTGTTGATGGTATCCCTATAGCATCACTCATACTCGTGATTACCCCCTTTATTTATAACGGACCGCGGGGTCTAAATAAGGATAGATCAGGTCGATCATGAGATTGATTCCAATAACCGCCGTGGCAAGAAACAGGTTTATTCCGGAGACCAACGGGTAGTCTCTGACTTGGAGTGCATCCAGCATAAGACGACCTAATCCCGGCAGGTTGAAGATGTTCTCCATGATCACCGAGCCGCCTACCAGGATGGGCATCTGCAGTCCTATCAGGGTAACTACCGGGATGAGGGCATTCTTGACGGCGTGTCTCATAACAACGACCCTCTCCTTGAGTCCCTTGGACCAGGCCGTCCTGATATAGTCCTGCCTCAGCACCTCCAGCATCATGGTGCGGGTCATCCGCATGGTGGCTGCAGAAAGGTACGTCCCCAGAATCAGGCTGGGAATGAGGAACATCCCCAGATTCCCCAGCGGGTCTTCGGTGAAAGGAATTAGCTTCATCGGTGGCGACCAGCCCCACCAGATTGCCGGGAAGATCATGACCATAATACCCAGCCAGAAGTTAGGCGTTGCCAGGCCGACGACGGCGATGGAGCGCCCCACGTAGTCGGCGACCGTATACTGGCGAATCGCCGAGTAGATGCCAACTGGCAGGGCTATCACTAGCCCGATTACGATTGCCATGAGGCCAAGCTCAATCGTTACCGGCAATCTGGCGAGTATCCTCTCCTCTATTGTGAAACCGCCAAGCAGTGATTCGCCAAGGGTGCCGTGTAGTAAGATATCTCCCACCCAGCGTCCATACTGCACGTAGACAGGTACGTCTAATCCCAGCTTACGCTCAAGAGCTTCACGGTCTATATCGCCGGCACCCATGTACGCCAAATCTCCAATCATGACGTCGATGATATCGCCGGGGATGAAGCGGACGGAGAGAAAGACGAGGATAGTCAATATAAACAAGGTGGGGATTATCAGCAATAACCGCCTCATGATATAGGCTCTCATGTGACACACCTCATTGCGAGCCCTTCTACTGAAGGGCGTGGCGATCTCCTAATCCTTCCCCCTCTCCTTTGACAGGAGGTGTACAAGAGGGGGGTATCCCCTCATCTTCCTAATCTTGGAGAGGGGCATACAGGGGGTGAGGTAGATACAAATAACCTATCGTCTGGAGTTTAATCCCCCTAAGGCGGACTCCTCGCAAAGACATCTTGTGTGGGAGCTGGGAAGCTTGACCCTCGTCCCGCAGCTTGCTGCGGGAACCGCTTACTGGGGCCCCCGTAATATCGGAGATCTTGTGGGGTTTACTCCCAGCTCCCTTTTTCCCTGAGATAAGTCGCAAGGGATGAAAACCCACTAATGACCCATTGCTTCCTTCAGCTCACTATCAATCCAGAGGCGGGCGAAGATGAGAAGTCGGTGCTGGGCCCCAAAGTGGACTTCTCCGTTATAACCTTCGACCCACGGCTGGATCGCCATGTACTTTCCAACTTTAGGACCCCATATATAGAAATGCTGCTCTATCATGTACATATCTGCCTCTCTACCCAGCCTCTGCTCCTCTGCAATCGAGGTAGCGGATTCGGCGGCTTCAATCATAGCATCCACCAACTCAGAACGTCCTTTGAATTTGACAAGTGATGTCGAGTGAGCCATATTGCGTAGAACCCCTACACCACCCCAAGGATTATTCCAGCCGGTAACTGTCCCAGCCATACCTTCCCAGTTTCCTTCTGTAGCTAGAGGCATAAGCTGAGCCCGGTCCAACACCCTGATCTCTACATCGACGCCAATTGCCTTCCAGTATCCTGCCACTATTTCAGCGTACCCCACATCGAACTCACTGCTTGCGGTCAAGACCGTCTCGAAGCCATTGGGATAGCCAGCTTCCGCCAGAAGCTGCCTCGCCCCCTCCGGGTCATAGGCATAGGCTTTCTTGACCTCGTCGGGCCACTCGTCAAACGGCGTGTAATACCCTTTGAGAGCTTCCCCTACGAGTCCCTGAGGTTTCCACATTGCAGTGCCCTTGTAGTAGGTATTGTTAATTGTCTCAAGGTCCAATGCCATCTGCATTGCGTGGCGCACCCTGATGTCGTCAAACGGCGGCTTGGTCACGTCAAGGCCATAAGAGGTTTCCGAACGGTCCCACCACGGGATCAGCACGATTTCAGGATTGGTCTTCCGGAGGCTATCAAGCACGTCGACCGACACGATATCAGAGACCCCAGCAGGGAAACCCAGGAAATCGATCCTACCGGAGCGCAATCCCGCCAGACGTGTCGCTTCCTCCATGACGAAAAGGCCCTCTAACTTGTCAATGTAAGGTAAGCGGTTTTGCGGGTACTTTTCGTCGAAGCCCCAGTAGTCGGGATTCTTGGTGTGGGTGATAGACGTGCCTTGGACCCAGTCAGTCAGCTCATAGGGCCCAGTGCCGACGAAGTTCCTCCAATCCGAAATGTCGCCATGTTGTTCGATTACCTCGGGGGGCAACATAAACGACATATAGGCAACCATGATCATTTGCAGTGCAGCGAGTCTTGGTTCCTTCAGCTTAAAAACAACCGTCCATTTGTCGGTGGCCGTTACCGATTCGATTCCTATACCTGCCAGTTGCGAATAGGGTAAACCTTCGGTGAAGCCGCTCCCGAGTCCCAAGATACGGTGATAGTTGTATTCGATATCATCGGCAGTCAGCTCCCGACCGTTCATCGGTGGCTTATCATGCCAGTGAACGCCCTGGCGGATTTGGAAGACATACGTTAGTGGGTCGGGCTGTTCCCAGCTTTCCGCCAGCTGCCCTGCCGCGAACTCTGCCGGGATGTACTGGCTCGAGAACGCATATTCGTCCCTATCTACTGCCCAATTGGGGATGAGTAGCCGCTCTGCAACGCCAGCGATGGCCAGTCCTGCACTGCCGTACACACCGGTATCAGCACTCGGTGGCTCGAGCATAGTTGCAAAGGTCAAAGACCCGCCGTACTCCGGCGCGGTCACCGGTTTGCCGGTGCTGGGGTCTGTCACATACTTCTTGTCGGCAGCGGCTGCCGGCTCCTCTTCTGCGCCGGCGGCCCAGAGGCCGGTTGCGGTCATTACGAGGACCAACGCAATCGCGAAGGTCCTTGTGATTAGTATCTTCATTGTTTTCTCCATGAAATGTGTTCTCGAGAGTATTGCGAAGCGGACTGCCGCTCCCTGGCTACTCTGACGCACCGCAACGCGGGCGCGCCCGCAAACGCGGACGGCCAGTCTGAGTCAGATTCACTACACGCGCGCGGCGCGTGACTCACCGGGTTTACCCGGGCTCACGCCGCACGCGCCTACGGCTCTTTGAGTATCATTTTGCACCCCCTCTTTTGTGCTATTTGAGCTATTGGGTGCCTTGACAGGACGGTGGCTCGGCCATCGGACCGGCCGGTGCCGCGGCTAGCGAGCATCTGTCGTCGACAACTATGGTCGGGCACAGATGTGTCGGTTGTCTGTATAGAGGTGCCGGCGAGTGTCGCTACGCACGCTGCTGTGGACCGGTGGAGTTTGCGGCCGACGCTGTCGGCCGTTAGACGCGCGGACGCGTGGCGGCTGTGCGCCACACCGATCGATGGTGCCGCGCTCAGCACCGGCGCCGCGAGGTCCGCTGCTGCGCGGCTAGTCGGTAGTCGGGCTGGATGGTGTCAGTGCCCATTCGCGGACAACTGTAGAGGCCGCCCCAAATCCGTGTCAAGCGCGACCCACCGCGCTCATCACCCTGCGTCACCGCCAACCCGTCACTGCGCTGACTGTCGTCATGGCGCTTCATCGGCATCCTTCGATCACCTTACTCCCTATCGTCTCAGGCTCGCCTGACCTAGTCAAGCCCGACTTCATCACCATCCGTCCAATCGTGAGCTAGCTAGTACCATGGGGCCCGGCGCAAGTAATGTCAACAGCGATTTTGCCTCGTCGGCGCCCGCCTCCCGGTTATCGCCAGTCGAGCACTGATCATACCGATAGTGTCGCCACGCAACGTGCGAGCGACAACCACCAGCCTGTCTCGCAACGCCTACTGTCGACAGCGGGTCGACAGACCGAGATGAGCGGCACGAACGACGTCGTGCCCCACATCAGCCTATTCTCATGATCACTGTTCCTGAAATCAAGCAGATGTCACGGGCAGAGAAGCTTCAGCTTATGGAAGCCATATGGGCCGATCTGGCCCAGTCCGAGACCGAAGTCGAGTCACCGGATTGGCACGCGGAAGTCCTCACAGAGACCGAGACGCGCGTGGCCGCTGGCAAGGAACGAATAGCCGATTGGAAGCTTGCGAAGAAGGAACTGACGAAACGGGTTGAATGAGGATCAAGATCCTACGGCAAGCGTTGGAGACCGAGCGAACCGAGCCCTGAGCCGAATAGCTGAAGGCCACCGCAAAGCCGTGCCCCTCACAGCCAAGTCATGAAGTCATGACCGCGACTGGGGGCGAGACGACCACGTCGAGCACGGACCGTTCGTCGCCTAAGGACCCGAAGGGTCCGTGCGCGTCCTCAGCATTACAGCCCCGCGCCCCTGCCCACTCTGAGTCACGCGCATGATGGTTTGGCCCCCAAGAAAGAGGGATCGACCTCGCACCTCGGTCGCGCGCGGGCCGCCTGCGCGAGGATGCTGAATTACAGCTTCGCGCACATCCGCTGCGCCGCTGCGCTGAGCTCTCTCTCGCCGGCCCCCTCCTCAAACTCCGGCGCCGTCCCCCGTGCGCAGCAGTTTGCCCGATGAGCGGTCCACCGTCGAGCTTTTTTGGGGCCCCAACTGATGTGCGCCCGCAGGAATGTGGGCAAGTGCGCCCCTGTGCGGGACCAGACGAGTTCTTTATCGAAGACCCGGAAAGACAACCGACGTCATGTACAACTAGGGCAGGCGTGTCCAGCCTGGTGGCCAGCGGCGCCGCCGGTGGCACGAACGGCGCCCACCGCACCGCTGGCGCGGATTTCACCGAAGCGGCAGCCGCCACGGCTCGCGCGGGCGGCTCCGGCGGCGCGGGCAGTCCCGGTACTGCGCAGCGCGACGGCTACCACCCGGCCGGGTACCCGGACGACCACCCGCTGGTCCCGCACGGCATGTCGGTGATCCTCAACGCCCCCGCGGTGTTCCGCTTCACCGGCACCGCCGATCCCGAGCGCCACCTCGAGGCCGCCCGCCTGATGGGCGCCGACGTCCGCGGCCGCAGCGGCGGCGACCAGGCCGGGGCGGCGCTGGCCGACGCCATCGTCGACCTGATGCGCGCGGTCGACATGCCGTCCGAGCTGGCCGCGGTCGGGCTGACCCGCGCCGCCGAGGCGGATCTGGCGGCGCTGTTCGCTGATGCCCTCCGCTACTGGTAACCACGAACCTACTGGTAACCACGAACCGCAGGGCCCCCACCGCCGGTGATCATCGGGCTGGTCACTCTGCTCGCCCTGCTGGGCGGCAACCCGGTGGCCCGCTGCCGCGCCAGCCGCCTGCGCATGCGGCGGCCAGTCCTGACCAGCGAGCGATGCCCGGGCATCGCTCTTGCGCCACCTACGTGCCCGGCGCGTGGTCACCTGACCGCCGCGCGCCAGACCGCTGCCAGCAGCGCGTCGTAGCGCCCGGCCAGCAGGCGCCACGAGAACCGCTCCATCGCCGCGGCCAAGCCGGCCGGGGCGGTAACCGGGGGCGCCGCCAGCAGCGCGACCAGCTTGGCCGCCAGCTCCGTCTCGTCGCGATACAGACAGGCAGCGTGGTAGCGCTCGGGAATCACCTCGGGATAGGCCAGGCGGTGCGGCAGCAGCGGATAATTACCGGCCGCCACCGCCTCCACCACCGCGATGCCAAAGTTCTCCTGCAGGGCGGTCGACACCACCACCGACCCCTGCCGCAGCCACTCCCAGTAGGCGCCCCGATCCGGCTCGTAGCCGTAGTGGACCAGCCGCGCGCCGAGCCAGCGCTGCGCCTTGATGAACGCCTGCGGCACGGCCTGAAAATTCTCGCCCAACAGCGCCACCCGAAACGCCACTCCCGCCGCGTCCACCCGGCGCAGCGCCGCGAAAAACGCCTCCGGCTGCTTGTCGAATTCCCAGCGGTGATTCCAGATCACCAGCGGTGGGGCCTCGGGCAGGGCCGGCGGTCGGGGCGGAGGCGGCCCCGGCGGCGGTACGGTAGCGGGCGCCGGGACCATCTGCGCCGCCGGGTTACGCAGACTGCGCGCGGCAGCGGGCGCGGGGACCACCGGTGGCGCGCGCTCACTCCGGCCCCCGGCTGCGGCAGGCGCTGCGGCTGTGGCCACCGCGCCCACCGGTGGCGCCAGCTCACTCCGACCGCCAACGGCAGCCGCTGCCGGCGGCGGCAGCCGGCATCCGGGGTAGAGCACCTGTGCCTTGGCCTCCAGCGCCGCCGGTACCCAGCGCGGCACGTAGTCGGGCATCTGGCGCAGGAAACGGGGCAGCGCCGCGAAGAAGCTGTCGCGATGGAAGTGGGAGTTGAATACCATCGCACTGGCGGCCAACGCCGAGGTGACGTCGGTGAACCCAAACTGCAGGTCGACCTGGCCGCCCGGCGGCAGCGGATAGCTGAGCTGGTTCTCGTGCAGGTAGAGCACGATCGGCGGACAGCGCTCGCCCCACAGCGCCTTGAGGTCGGCGGCACTCATCAAGTCCGACACCAGCAGGACGGCGTAGCGCTCCGGCCGCGCAATGCGGCGCGCGAAGTGCAGGGCGGCGCCGCGCATGCGCCACTTCCAGAAGCGGGCCGGCAGCGTGTGCAGTTCGATCCGGTGGCTGGAGTGCGCCACCAGGCCGTCGGCAAACGCCCGATGGGACCCGCCGTAAAACGGCTCCAGAAACAGCACCCGCTGTGGTTCGTCCGGTTCGCGCCCCACCGCGGCACTATAGCCCACGGCCCGTCACGCGCCGCGACCGGCGCCCACCCCCACCGTGACCGGCATTCAACCCGACCCGCCGCAGCCGTTCTGATCCGGGCGGGGGATTGGGCGGATTGGGTAACCTGGCCACTCACTCCGCGCCCCGAAAGTTCAGCCCGTTGGGCGATTCAAAATGTGCCCGAAGGCCCCTTGCGCCCGCATAAGTCTGAGGACACGGTGAAGCTGAGGTGATGGCGCGATACACGCGAACGCAGGGGCAGTATCTCGCCTTCATCTACTACTACAGCAAGATACATGGTGAGCCGCCGGCGGAGGCCGACATGCAGCGCTACTTCAAGACCACTCCGCCTGCCGTGCACCAAATGGTAGTTACACTCGAAAAGCGGGGACTGATTACTCGGGTTCCGCCCGCTGCCGAGGCCCAATATCCGGTGGTAGTTGAATTCGATGTCCGCGGCGGTCAGCGCGCGACCGTTCATCGGCGCCTTGTCATGCCAGCGAACGCCCTGGCGGATCGTGAGCACACCGAGGCTATATTCGATCTTTCCAATAGCCCGGTCGGCGTTTCGTATGAGCGACCGCGACGATCGCGATCTCGTCGTCGGAGACAAGGTAGACAACCTGATAGGGAAATCGACGGACTAGTACCCGCCGCGTACGTGTCTCCGGATCGAACGTCCCAATGTGCGGGTGCGTTCGAATGAGAGACGTTGCGGCTGTCACGCAATCGAAGAAGTCTGCGCCCAGACCAGAACGCTGTTGCTCGTACCAGCGCACCGCCGCAGCGAACTCTTCGCGAGCAACCGCGAGGTTCCGAACGCGTAGGCTCACCTGCCAAGGATGTCGCGCTCGATCCTGCGCTTGGTGTCATCCCAAGACTCAAGTTCGGCGGAGCCTGACTCAAGAGCTGCGACGCGCCGCTTTATCTCCGCGGACCAGGCAGAAGCAACATCCGGATCTGCTGGGCCGTCAAGAGTTGCGAGGAGCTCCCCGACAAGCTGGGCCCGTCCCTTCAGATCCAGGCGAAGCGCCTCCGCAAGGACCGTTTCCGTGGTCTTCGGCATTCGGCTGCCATACTACAGATTGAGGCGGCAGTTCAGCAAGCGGCTGTAGCGCGACGACTCCCCGATGAAACCTGGTCTTTCCCGTTCTCGATCTCAGCCAGGCGCTTGATCAGCGTCCGGGCGCTGGGGACAATCGGTCATGAGCACGTTGAGATTCGGCTGGCATATGCCCTCGTTCCCGGTCGACGGCAGCAGTGGGCGGCTGTTCGTGGAGCAGGTTCGCGCCTCCCTGGACCGACTGCATCCGCACTTCGAATCGGTCTGGGTCGACGACCACCTGTGGCCGTGGGCCAGTTGGCAGCCTGCGGACACGCCGTTCCTCGAGTGCGTCAGCACCATCGCCCACTTCGCCACCAGCTATCCCGACCTCACCTTCGGATCGTTCGTGTTCTGTCAGAGCTACCCTGCGGGTGGTGGCCAAGTACGCCGACTGGTGGAACGTCACCGCGGGCACGCCCGAATCCTACGCCCACAAGCTCGGGGTGTTGCGCCGCCACTGTGACGCGGTCGGGCGCGACTACCACCGGATCGTCAAGACCTGGGCGGCGGAGGCATTGGCCGTGGCCGCCACCGAGAAGCAGGCGCGGCGCATCGCCGAGGCCTCGCCCCACAAGAGTGATCCGATCGTCGGCACCCCGGAGCAGGTGGCCGAACGGGTGCAGGCCTACATCGATGCCGGCGTCCAGTACGTCATCGTGGGCGCCATCGACTTCCCGAGCACCGAGGGCATCGAGCTGTTCGCCCAGGAGGTGATGCCGCGCCTGTCGCTCCCAACTAAACCAGCATGCGCCGCGGGCAGCGGATCGGGGTGGTGCTCCGAGCGCCGCGGCCGGAGGGTCGGCGTCCGCAGCTACACGTTCACGACGGGCGTCTGGACGCGTGGCATCCTGGCGACTGAATACGGCGTTGACCTGGGCACGGTCACCTGGGTGCTGGCGACCGACGAACACGTCGAGGAGTACGTCGCGCCGTCCAACGTGGTGGCGTCGCCCAACAACGACCTCGGTCGGATGCTGCTTGCGGGCGAGATCGACGCCGCCATCGCGCCCGGCCCGGTCGACTCGCCGGACATCCAACCCCTGTTCCCCGAATCGCGCGAGGCCGACGACGCCTGGCACCGCAAGACCGGGGTCTATCCGATCAGCCACCTGCTGGTGGTGAAGGACGCCGCGCTGGAGTCGCACGCCGGTCTGGCGACCGAGCTGTTCCGCCTGTTCAACGAGGCCAGGTCCCAGTACCTGCACCGCCTGCGCTCCGGCGCCGCCGCCGACGCCGGAGATCGGTCGCTGTTGAAGCTGGCGGAGACCGTCGGCGACGACCCCTTGCCCTACGGCTTCGAGAGTTCGCGCAAGACTCCGGAGACCTTCATCCGGTTCAACGTGGACCAGGGAGTGATACCGCAGGCGGTTGCCCCGGCGGACCTGTTCGTACCGGAAACCCTGTCCCTGGGATAACCAGCTGCGCATCGCAACTGGCAGGACCACGGGCGAGGTGGGTCACTTCCGTAGGGTTTGGTCAGCCGGTATTGGGAAGCACGTCGATGTCCGGACTGGCGGATCACACCACCCTGGAATTGGAATGCGTCGACCGCATGTATCTGAACGTCTATCGGCGGTCGCCGGTCCCCGCGTCGCGCGCGCCGGCAGTTCTGCGCAGAACCGGCAAGCGGAACTGGTAGGGGCCTCGGACGGCGAGCAGGTTCGGTGCGACACACGCAGTTCGGCGCAGAACCAGCGAGCGGAGTTGGTAGCGGCCCGGGGGAGTGAGTAGGATCAGCGGGCCACACCCGGTTCGGCGCAGAACCATGCGCGGCGCATGCCGGACCCGAGTGGCGATCGGATTCTGCGCCATTCCGGCTCGGTCGCTGCCAGCTTGTCCGCTGGCGCTCCGGCGGTCGCCGGCCCCGGCGTCTTACTTGCCGGCGGTTCGGCGCCGAACCGGCGAGCGCAGGCAGTAGCGGCCCCGGCCCGCGAGCAGGTTCGCCGCGGCGGCCGCGGCCGCCGCGCAGGCGCGGGTCGAGCAGGTCGCGCACCGCGTCGCCGACCATGTTCAGGCAGTACACCACCACGGTCAGACACAGGCCCGACCACACCGCCAGCCGCGGCGCGATCTCCATGTACTGGCGCCCCTCGCGGCTCAGCATGCCGCCCCAGCTCGGCACCGTTGGTCGGCAGCCCGAACCCCAGGAAGCTCAAGGAAGCCTCGCTGATCACCACCGCGCCGATGTTGATGCTGTAGATCACGATCAGTACCGGCGCGATGTTGGGCAGCAGGTGGCGCAGCAGGGTGCGCCAGCGCGAGCTGCCGACCGCCCGCGCCGCCTCGAAGTAGACCTGCTCCTTGGCGCCGATCACCGCGCCCCGGACCACCCGCGAGCCGCCGATGCCACCCAGCACCCCCAGCACCACGATGATCTGCAGCACCCCCCGGCCGACCACCGACATCACCGTCAGCAGGATCAGCAGGCCGGGAATCGACATCCAGGCATCGACCAGCCGCTGCACGGTCAGGTCGAGCCGGCCGCCGATGAAGCCGGACACGCCGCCCACCACCAGCGCCACCAGCACGTTGACCGCGGTCGCGGCCAGGCCGACGCCCAGGGTAAGGCGGGCGCAGAACGGCGCCAGCACGTCGGCGAACAGCGCCACCCCGATCAACAGCAGCAGCACGCTCCCGAGCACCACCGCCAGCGGCTTCTCCCGGCGCAGCCGAGTCAGGAAACCTCCTCCAGCGGGCGAACCCTGCGCGCCGCCTTTCACGGCCTTCGGCGTCACGGAGCGACCGCGCCCAGCAGGCCGGGATGCATCGCCGCTCGAATGCAGCCGGAGTTTCGCCACGGGCTGCTACCGCCCCAATACCGCCGCCCGAGGCGTCGCTTTTGGTCCATCCCGCCGACTCACCACCGGGATCAGGGCGTTCTTGACCGCGTGGCGCAGGATCACCGCTCGCTCCAGCAGGCCCTTGGAGCAGTGGCGCTGTTCCACGACGTCGATGGGATGAAGCGCTTCTCCCAATTCGTCGGAGCGCCCTTCCCCGCCGCTTCCGCGTTGATCATCCGAAAGTTTCGCTCCTGCCGCCGTGCGACAAAGTCAGCCAGTGGCGCCACCTCGATCTCTACCTCGACGCCGATCGCCTGCCAGTAGCTGGCCAGCAGCTCGGTGTAGTTCAGATCATAGCGCTCGAGGTGCATGAAGTCGGTCTTGAACCTGACCCCGTCCGCATCGCGCGGATACCCTGCCTCATCGAGCAGCGCCTCGGCGCCGGCCGGGTCGTACGCGAATGCCTGCCTGACATCCTCCGGCCAATCTTCGAATTGCACCGCGACCGCCGCGGTCAAGCGGCTGACCGCCCCCTGGGGAACAGCATTTACGAATTGCCGTATCCGCTCGGCCGCCTGTGTCACGGTTGCCCGAGTGCTGGCGTTTGCAGCTAACGGGCGGCTATGGTGGGCTGTGTAATCGCGCTTCATCCGCGTTTTCGACACCGCGCCGCAAAGGGCTGGCCCATCTGCTATCAGTGTCAGGTCAGGGTAAGGAGACCGGTGCGGAAATCAATGCTCAGCCGAGCGCCTCTCAAGAAATCCAGTCCCAGAATGCCGTCGATACTCGTGCTTGGAGGCAGAGTATGAGCGAGGACCGGAAATCCCGTCCGCTCGTGACCGATCGCCCTCATGCGAACGACAGAGATCCTCGGAGCGTATTCTACGCCGCTTCCAGTCGTGACCTGGATCCGTTCAGTCTGCAACGACGGGTCATACCCTACGGCCGCAAGCGGTCCGACGTTGATCATGGTACCAGTAGCGCCGGTGTCCAGGGCGAGCTGCAGCACGATGCTCCCCAGCCGGCCGAACACCTCGGCTTGAACTACGACAAGCCCCCGGAGCGGATCAAACGCGTAGCCGCTCGACACCGGGTTCACAATACAACGGCCGTTCCATCCGGGATCTCACCCGTGTAAACCACTGCAGATCGTTTGGGCTGACGCAAGACAGCGGTTCGGTATACCTCTTCCCTGTCCTTGCTGTGATGCAGCACCCGGCCCCCCAGGACGTTGAGCGCTTCGTCCGTCCTCGGGTGTTCTATAAGCACCCACTCAGAGACGAATTGTGATCGAATCTCTTCAATCGTTGTCTCACACATGACAGTGTCGACCTCCCCCGCTATCCTCGGTCTGTTTGGCAGTTACTGGTGAGTCAATACTATCCCAAGCGGTGGGCGGTGTCGCTCGCGGAAGAACTGCTGGAACTCCGCCAGCAACTTGGGCAGGTTCAGGCAGCCGTCGTCGTCCACGTACCAGGCCGGTTCGTGCGGCAGAGACTCCTGGGTGGTCCAGGTGAGATCGCGCGGAATCACCTCGCAGTAGATCCGGTTGGCGATGCGCAGGGGGGCGTCCCGCGCGACCAGGCCCAGGTCGCGCACGTATTGCAGGTCGTCGGGGCGCAAGTCGGCGATCGCCTCGCTGCCGCTCAGCAGCGGTCCTATCACCTGCCGCACGCGCTCTTCCTGCAGCTTGTCGGTGAGCTGTTCGAGATGGGTCTCGCGGCGCAGGATGAGCTGCTCGCGGGCGGTCCGGATCGCGTCGCCGGTGATCCCGCGGCTGCGGTCGCGCCCGGCTTCGTTCCGAAAGCAGGCTTGCTGGGCCAGGGCGTTGACCAGCCACGGCTGGCCGGCGGTCAGATCCCACACCGCCTGCAGCGCCTCCTCGGCGAACCGCTGTCCGGTCTCGGCAGTGTGCTGGTCGAGCAGAGCGCGCACCTCGGCCTCCGAGAAGTCCCCGATGCGCAGCGACTCGGCCTTGATGTTGAAGGCGCTGCCGCCGGTGACGATCGCGTTCTCGGCCGAAGAATGGATGCGGTAGTCGCGTACGTCGGGCACGCCGCACAGAATGACGCTCTGCGGGAAGCGGCGCGGGCGGTGCGGGTAGCCGGTGCGCAACTGGCGCAGCACGGCGATCAACGTGTCGCCGACGAGCGTGTCGATCTCGTCGATCAGCAGCACCAGCGGCGCGGAGTCGGCCTGCGCCCACCGCGTCAACACTTGCCGCAGCACTCCCAGCGGGCCGGCTCGATCCAGCAGCCCCGGCCACAGGGTGGCGGGCAACGGGTCGGCGAGCGACGCCTCCGCCTCGACTTCCAGTTCGCTGAGGATGGCGCGCATCGCCTCCGCTTGGTTTTCGCGTGCCGCCTGGCCGGCCTCGACGTTCACGTAGGCGCAGCGGTACCTGCCGTGGCGCCCCCGTTCAGCAGATCGCGCAGGCCAGCAGCGCCGAGGTCTTGCCGGTCTGGCGCGGCGCGTGCAGCACGAAGTAGCGCTTGGTGCCGATCAGCGAGAGGATGTCGCCCAGATCGATTCGTTCGAGCGGCGGCACGCAGTAGTGGTCGGCGGCCAGCAACGCCCGGTAACGCCGATCTCGCAGAGAACCACATATGGGCCTATGATTGACCTGTGCGAGCGTTCCTGGCAGCGACCGACGGCGAGGCGGGCCGTGCGCCGGCTCACTGACGCCGAGCGTCTTCAGCACTTCATGGCGAGTCTCGGCCACTCCTGCCGCGGCGCCGGCCGTGTCTACCTGGTTGGCGGCGCATCGGCGGTGCTGCTCGGCTGGCGCGCCGCCACGGTGGACGTGGATCTCAAGCTCGACCCCGAGCCGGCCGGGGCGTTCGAGGCGATCGCCGAGCTTAAGGACAGGCTCGACATCAACATCGAGCTGGCTGCTCCCGATCAGTTCATTCCGCCGCTACCGGGATGGCGCGAGCGGAGCCCGTTGGTGGCGCGTCACGGCCAAGTCTCCTTCCATCATTACGACTTCTACGCTCAGGCACTGAGCAAGATCGAACGTGGTCACGCCCAGGACCTGGAGGATGTCGCGGCCCTACACAGACTGGAGCTGATCGAGCCGGATACGTTGCTGCGGCTGTTCGAGGCAATCGCATCCCAGCTCGTGCGTTACCCCGCCCTGGATCCGCCCACCTTGCGGCGGCAGGTCGAACGCACGGTCGCGGAGCTGCAGGGATGAAGCTCGACCCCCGGCTCCCCGCCGCCGCACTGATCGACGCCGGCCTGCGTTCGTATCGAGCGGGCGAAACCAGCAGCGCAGCGCTGCTGGTCGCAATCGGCCGGCCGCGGCTGCGCAGCCTCGGTTTCGACCTGCCCGCGCAACCCGGTCTCTACCGCGAGCCGGAGTTGGCGCTCTACCGACTGCTCGCGGCGCAGCACGGCAACGGCGCCCATTCGCAGTACAACGCCCTGATCCGCAGCCTGGTGAGCTTCGAACGCGCCCTGGCACGCCGTGGACCCGACTGAGAAACCGCCCCCCACGCTGGGCTGCGCGGCTCCGGCATTGCAGTCCTGTCTCGACGTGCTCGTCGTGCTTGTCCTGCTTGTCCCTGCAGCCTGGGCATGATAGGGTGGCCTCACCATGAAGACCCGAGCTGCGGTACTGACCGCCTATAACGAGCCACTTGTCATCGACGAGGTGGAGTTGCCCGACGTCGGACCCGACGACGTTGCCGTCAAGCTCATTTCCAGCGGTGTATGCCACTCCCAGCTCCACGAGTTGAACGGGTCGCTCGGCGAGCCGCTGCCGATGGTGCTGGGACACGAAGGCACCGGCGTGGTGATGGCGGTGGGCGCGAATGTGAGCCACGTCAAGGAGGGCGACCACGCGATCGTCACCTGGGTGCGGCGCCACCCCGACTTGACCATGCAAGAACGCGGCCCGCTGGGCGCGACCCATCGGGGAACGCCGCTGTTTGCCCAGCACCGCGTGCACACCTGGAGTGAGCACGTCGTTACCGAGGGCGAGCACGTGGTCGGCATTGCCGGCGACGCGCCCACCGATCTGAGCTGCGTCATCGGCTGCGCGGTGCTGACCGGCGCCGGGGCGGTTCAGCACACCGCCGGGGTACGACCCGGCGACTCGGTGGCGGTGATCGGCGCCGGGGGCGTGGGGCTGTCGGCCATCTGGATGGCATCGATGCTGGAGGCGTATCCGATCATCGCCGCTGACCTGCGCGACGACAAGCTGGAGATGGCGCGGCAGTTCGGCGCTACCCACCTCATCAACGCCAAGAACGAGGATCCGGTGGCGGCTATCAAGGAGCTGACCAACGGCGGGGTCGACTACGCCTTCGACACCATCGGCGTCCGGGCGACGACCGAGCAGATCCTGGCGGCAACGCGTCCCGGTTGGGTGGGACCTTCGAGCAAGGGCGGGACGGCGGTTCTGGTTGGGGTGCCCGCCGAGCGGGAGATGACAATCAACCCGATGTTGGTGATGCCGTTTCAACGCACCTACACGGGCAGCCACGGGGCTAGCGACGCCGATCGGGACTTCCCGATGTTCCTGCGGTTATATGCCGAGGGCAAGTTCCCACTGGACAAGCTGGTGACCGATCGCTACCGCCTTGAGCAGATCAACGATGCCTGCGACGCGCTTCGTGCCGGGGACGTGATGGGTCGCGCGATTCTCGAGTACTGGTAGTGGCATCATCATGATGCCGTCGATCGTCGACGTGGTCGGCATCGACCGGGCACCGTGCACTGCCCAATGCGTCGTTTTCGTGCTCTTCCGTGTCATGGAGTGACCGTGCCGACTCAGAAGGAGAGCGCTAGTGCCTCGGTCACGAAGCGCATGAAGGGCGTGGTGTGCGACCACCGCTGCACCAGCCGGGCAGGGAAGTCGTCGGCGGTTACCGCCTGCTGGTCGAGCGTGGCCGTGAGCGTGAAATCCTTGCGCTTGAGGTCCTCGATCAGCGGGTGGTCGGCGGCATAGCCGCGCGGCGGGCGCTTGAGGGAGCTGCCGCTCAAGCCGAAGCCGCCCGCCTGCGCTGTATCGCGGGCCGCCAGCCAGCCGGCCCGGTCGCGTTCGATGGCGGCCCGCACGTGCTGCGCCTGCGCGCTGGCCGGCATCCACAGCCCGCACGCCACGAAGCACGCCGCCGGCTCCAGGTGCAGGTAGTAGCCGGGAGCGTGCACGTCCTTGGCGCGCTCGTGCCGGAAGTGGATGCCGGCCGCGGTCTTGTAGGGCGACTTGTCCTTGGAGAAGCGCACGTCGCGGTAGATACGGAACAGCGACCCGCCCACCGGCCGTGGGTCGGCCACGAAGTGGCCGCTCAGGCGCCCCAAGCGCTCCTCGAAGCCTCCGATGAAGGCCAGCAGCGGCCCCTTCACCTGTTCCTCGTAGCGGCTCTTGTTGGCCTGGAACCAGGTGCGGTCGTTGTTCTCCTTCAACTCGGCGAGGAACTCGAACAGTGCCGCGGGAAGCGCCATCACTCCTCGACGTACCAGGCGGACATGACCACATGCTCCATTCTCATGCCGCCTACGCTACCCCACTGCCAGCCGCGCCGCCACCCCATCAGTGCCAAGGGCGTACACATATTGTAGGATCGGGACTTGGTGCTTCAGGAGGCTGCCCGGTTTGGTGTGCGTGCGGCCTTTCAGGCGCAACCGCGCGCGGCCACCCTGTCAACAGCGCCGACCCGTGGACCCGTGGACCCGTGGGTGCGCGAACGAAGTTCGCGCCGCCGACCGGCACCTCCCACGGTATCACGCCTGACGTACCAGATCTTCTTCAGAACCGACAGCACCTCCTGGTCGTAGCGCTGCGGCCGCAGGCGGCGCCGGACTGGGTAGCGGCGTGACCTGGCCGGTCAGCTCGAAGCGGCGCGTGGCATCGTAGTGTCGGCGCATCATCGGGCAACGCAGACCAACGGCGGGCAAACGCCAGCCAACCGTGAGCTGACGCGCGCGAGTCGATTGCCGGTCGGTGTCGTCGGAGCCAGGATCGGGCGCACGCCGGTTGGGGGCCCCCAAAAAGAAAACCTTCGTCTCGTTCGCGTTGGCCACTGGGAGCTCGTGAAGGTCCCGATGGATCAAGCACCCTTTCTGCGTAGATGAATCTCGGGGACTGCTTCGAGCGCATCGGCCAGACGCCGGAGAAACGATAACGATAGATTGCGGTAATTGCCCGATTCGACTCGGGCGATTGCGGGTTGAGATGTACCGACTCGTTCTGCGAGCTCCTTTTGCGTGAGGTTCAATCTCTTGCGCAGCGCAATGATCTCCGTGGCCAAGGTGAACTCCTCCTCTAGCGCCTCATACTCCCGCCTGAAGTTGGGGTCCCGAAGCTGCTCATTCAGCAAATCCTGGTACCTGGTTGCCTTCATTGCTCGCTGGCCTCCTCGTACTGTCTCTTCAGTCTCATGGCTCTGTCGATCTCACTGCGACTGGTCCGGTGAGCCTTCTTGACGTAGCCGGAAGTCACGACGTAGACCCTAGCGAAAGGCCTTCGCTCGAAGCTTTGTCTCGAGCTTCCGTAGGAAGTCCTCCGCTGGCTGAAGCACGATGACTTCATAATCCACTGAATGTGTATACCACTATTGATATTTCCGGTCAAGGAACCCCGCCGCGGCGTTGCGAGCGATAGGCCTCGGACTGCCTCCGGACTTACCCAGCTGGGGCGGAATGCTCAGCCGCGGCTCAACTACTACGCGGTACCCACCAGCTGCCACGCAGCTCAGGCGCTGTGGCACATCGCCTGTCGCAAGGGGTACGAGGTCACCTATGAGCGCACCAGCGTGTTGTTCGACTGGATCCACGCCGGCCGCGGCGACGGCACCTACCA
The DNA here is from genome assembly GCA_965198005.1 of Spirochaetia bacterium. GTDB lineage: Bacteria > Spirochaetota > Spirochaetia > SZUA-6 > Bin103 > Bin103. The sequence goes on along the minus strand of CBDAOI010000004.1, from coordinate 1,562,963 downwards.
GCGCCGGCTGCGCCAAGTCGGGACCGTAGCTCTCCTTGTGCTGGATGACTTTGGCCTCAAGCCGCTGCCTGAGCGGGGCGGCAGGGAGGCTGCCACGGGTGGCGGTCACCGTGCATCCGGCGTGATACTGGGTGCGGAACGCACGCGCACTCTCTCAAACCGACGTGGCGCCGCTGCCAGCGAGAACCCCACCACCACCCCGCAACCTTGGATCGAGCAGGTCCCTCACCGCGTCACCGAACATGTGAGCCAGCCATGGCGCCGCCTCCATATACTTACGCCCTTCTCGGCTGAGCATACCTCCCCAGCTAGGAAAGTCGACTGGCAAACCGAATCCGAGGAAGCTTAGGGAAGCCTCAGAAATAATCACCCCCCCGATGTTGATGCTAAATATGATAATTACGGGAGCCGCAACATTGGGCAGGACATGTCGGATAAAAGTTCTCCATTTTGAGCTGCCAATCGCCGCCGCTGCCTGAAAATAGACTTTCTCTTTGACGCCAATAACGGCGCCTCTGACTACTCTTGAGCTGCCGATGCCTCCTGATATCCCCAGGACCAGTATAATCTGTGGCAGACCTCGCCCCGCTATGGACATTATCGTTAACAACAGGAGCAGTGCGGGGAAAGCCATCCAGGCATCGACGAATCTCTGCACAGTCAGGTCCAATTTACCGCCAAAGAATCCTGAAATGCCGCCTATCAGGACAGCGATGACAACATTGAGAGCGGTCGCCGCCAAACCGACAGCCAACGAAAGACGAGCCCCGTGGATAAGGCGGCTCAACAAGTCTCGCCCCACGTAGTCGGTCCCCAGGAGATACCGGGCTGATGAGCCCTGCATCCTGTCTGCCAGGTGTATTTCCATGTAACGATAAGGAGCCAGAGCATCGGCGAAGATAACCACAAGAATCAATATCAATATCATAATCCCGCTGATTATACCTAGTGGTTTCTCCCTCCACAGCCTGATAAAGAAATCAGCCAGCTTGGTACGTCTCTTTGGCTCACCTGCTTGTGACGGTATCCCTGTGACATTACCCATACTCGTGGTTTTTCCCCTTTATCTGTAACGGATCGTGGGGTCCAAAAAAGGATAAATCAGGTCGATCATTAGATTGATCCCCATAACCGTGGCGCCGAAGAACAGGTTTATTCCGGAGACCACCGGGTAGTCTCTGTTTTCGAGTGCAGTCAGCAGGAGACGACCTATCCCCGGCAGGTTAAATATGTTCTCCATGATCACTGAGCCACCCACCAGAATCGGCAGCTGCAGGCCGATCAGGGTCACCACCGGGATGAGCGCATTTTTGACGGCGTGTCTCACAATAACTACCCTCTCCTTGAGACCCTTGGACCAGGCCGTCCTGATGTAGTCCTGCCGGAGCACCTCCAGCATCATGGTGCGCGTCAACCGCATTGCGCCTGCAGCCGAGGCCGTCCCCAAAATCAGGCTGGGAACGAGGAACATGCCGAGATTGCTCAGCGGGTCTTCCTGAAAAGGAACCAGCTCCATCGCTGGCGACCAGCCCCACCAGATGGCGGGGTAGATCATGACCATAATGCCCAGCCAGAAGTTGGGTGTGGCCAGGCCGATGATGGCAATAGAGCGCCCCGCGTAGTCAGCGGCAGTATCCTGGCGAATCGCCGAGTAGATGCCGACGGGCAGGGCTATTACCAGGCCGAGAACGATTGCCATGACACCAAGCTCAACGGTTACTGGCAATCTTTCTAGTATCCTCTCCTCTATCGTATAACCGCCAACCAGTGATTCGCCAAGGGTGCCGCGCAGGAAAATATCTCCTAACCAGCGTCCATACTGTACGTAAACAGGCAGGTCTAATCCCAGCCTACGCTCAACAGCTTCACGGTCAATCCGGCCGGTCGAAGTATCCATCCTCAGCACCATTGCGTCTATTACATCGCCGGGGATGAAGCGGACCCCGAGAAAGACGAGGATGGTCAAGATAAACAGGGTGGGGATTATCAGCAACAATCGCCTGATGAGATAGACTCTCACGGGGACACCTTATTCATTGAGTGAGGGCTCGGAAGCGCGATCAGAAGTGGCGCTCCGAACGCGCTTCCAGCCCCATTCTCACGTAGTCAGGAGGGGCGAACTCCCTAGCGCCCCACCGTCGCCCGGGTCGACGCTTTTGGCCCATCCCGTACGATCACTAGGAGTCGGTCGCAATCCGACAGACTCCTAGTGTCCCATTGCTTCCTTCAGCGCCTGGTCAATCCAAAGGTGTATGAGGACGTCACGTACGCCCGATTCTTCGAGCATCCATTCACCGTTAAAACCTTGGACCCACGGCTGGGTCACCTGATAAACTGGAGCCATAGGACCCCATATCTGATTGTGCTGCTTTAACAGGAACAAATCATACTCTCTGAATGCCCTCAGCTGCTCCTCTTTGGTGTTAGCGGCGATAAAGGCATCATACGCGGCGGTCAACTCAGGGGTCTTCTTTCCGCCCGTGTTGTTTCCGCCCTGGTATTCGCGCAGGGATGTTAAGGCCGTGGTATAAAAGCCTACCCACACGGTTGGGGCACTATAAAAGCCACTGTCGCCAGTGCTCATCTCATAAGTAATGTCTCCCTCATCTCCATCAGACCCTCCTCTGTTACCCCACCACGTCAAACCTGGTACTACATTAATCTCTACATCAATGCCAATATCAGCCCAGTATCCGGCAGCTATTTCTACATAGCCTAAATCCATGATGTCGCGGTGGTCATAGGTGAGCTTGAATCGAACGCCGCCCGCGCCTCGCAGATATCCAGCCTCGTCAAGCAGCTTCTCAGCACCTTCCGGGTCATGCCTGTAGTATTGCTTGAGATCTTCGGGCCACTCTTCAAATGGGAAGAGATACGGCTTGACGGCAAGTCCCCCCATAGGTTCCCATATCGAATAGCCGCCATAGTAGGTATCGTTAATCGTCTCGAGGTCCAGTGCCATCTGCAGTGCGTGGCGCACCCTGATGTCGTCCAAGGGCGACTTACGAGTGTTCAGAGTAACGGTTGTAAACGACCGCTGGAAATAACTGCTCACCTGGATTTCGGGGTTGGTCTTCTGGCCGGGTCGCCACACTGTCCACACTGTAGCGGGGACGCCAGCGCTCCGTCCGCCAACTCCCGCCCCGGCAGCCGCCGGTACTTCCCCCGCGCTCAACTCCAGGCCCTGCAGCGGCGGCTCCAGGTGGCTGCGCTCGACCGCTGTGGCCGTCCACATCGCCTGGGCCCTGGTCTCGCTGCCGGACGTGCCGGCCACGATCCTCGACGCGCTGGGGCTGGCGGTGCCGGCCACCATGCAGGGTCGTTCGTTCTGGCCGCTGCTGCGCGGCCGGGCAGGCGGCCACCGCGACTTCACCCTCTCCACCATGGAGCTGCGCAACCCCGGAGAGACCTCCCGCATCGTGGACGACGCCGCGCGGCTGGTGACGGAGTACACGCCGGCGACCCTCACCACCGACCTGCGGTCGCTGCTGCTGGCCCCGGCGAGCAACGCGCACGAGCTGTACGACCGGGCCCGCGACCCGCGCCAGCAGCGCAACGTCGCGGCCGACCACCCCGAGGTGATCCGCCGCCTGCACGCGGACTACGTCGCGTTCCTGGAGGCGCTCGGCACCGAGGAACGGCTGCTCGGCCCGCGCCGGGAGCTACTCCTGCCCGACCGGTAGGGCTTGAGCCCGGAGCCGTCGGATGCGACCCGACACGCGCGACCGATCGCGGCCGCCCAACATCCTGTTCATCATGGCCGACCAGCTCGCGGCCTGCCGCCTCGGCTGCTACGGCAGCGGCGTGCCGTCCACCCCGGTGCTGGACGGGCGGGCGCGGGCGGGCGCTTCGACCGCTGTTACGCCACCCACCCGGTGTGCGCCCCCAGCCGCGCGTCGTTCCTCACCGGACGCTCGGCCTGCGTGCACGGGATCATCGCCAACAACTTCGCCCTGGCCGGCGACCTGCCGACCTACGCCCAGGTGCTGCGCGAGCACGGTTACCGCACCGCGGGGTTCGGCAAGTTCCACCAGACCATGTGCTGGCCGCGCTGGCCCTGCCTGCCCCATGCCGCCGGCACTCGCGGACCACGTCGGCGACGGCCGCCGCGGTGGACAGATAGCGGCCGATCTCGGACGCCATGAAGTAGGTGGAAAGAACCGGGTGGGATCCGTTGCTCATGCGGCTGCCCCGGCGGCCGGTGGGACCGGTGCGACCGGCGCGGACCCTCGACCGTGCGCGGGTACGGGCAGGCCCGGGTTCCGGATCGCCACCATGGTGATCGTCCTGCCGTCGATCCACATCATACCGTTCTATTGACTATTGACAACAGGAGACAAGAAGTTTTAGGTATGTCCAAAACTCTGCCGGACACCGGACATGCTGAACATCGACATCCCCAAGTACATCACCAGACCGATTTACGTCAAGCGCCTTGAACCGCTGGTCGGGAAAGACGTCGTGAAGGTGCTCGTTGGTCAGCGGCGGGTCGGCAAGAGCTACCTGCTCTATCACGTCGTGGACATGATCAAGGAGCGCGATCCCGCCTGTCCGATCCTCTACGTCAACAAGGAACTGGCTGCCTTCGACGACGTCCGCACCCACGCCGATCTCCTCGATCTCACCGTGCGACGACTCGGATCGGCACGGCGGGGCTGCATCCTGATCGACGAGGTACAGGAGATCGAGAACTGGTCGCGCGCGCTGCGCAGCCTCGCGGCGGAGAAGCGGTTCGACCTCTATTGCACCGGCAGCAACGCCGAGATGTTGTCCGGCGACATCGCCAGGCTGCTGGCCGGTCGCGCCGTCGAAGTGCCGGTACGCGGCCTGTCCTACGGGGAGTTCCTCGCATTCCATCGGCTCGACGAGAGCGACGAGTCGCTGCGCCGGTATCTGCGCTACGGCGGTCTCCCGCACCTGGTCGATCTGGAGTTGACGGACCGTGTCGTCTACGAGTATCTCGGCAACCTCTACCACGTGATCCTGTTCAAGGATGTCGTCGCCCGGTACCGCATCCGCAATATCGATTTCCTGGAGCGGCTGGTCCGGTTCGTGGCCGACAGCGTCGGCAGCGTGGTAACCGCCAAGCGGATCAGCGACTACCTGAAGTCGCAACGGGTACGCATATCGCCCAACGCCGTGCTGGAGTACCTCGCCCATCTGTGCCACGCGTGCTTCCTTGCCAAGGTGCACCGGGCGGACGTGGTCGGGCGGCGCATCTTCGAAATCGGGGAGAAGTACTACTTCGAGGATCTGGGCCTGCGCCACGCCGTGAAGCCGTTCGTGCAACAGGACATCGCGAAGGTGCTCGAGAACCTCGTCTATCATCATCTTCGTGTGTGCGGCTGGCAGGTCACCACCGGCCGCCTGGACCGGCGCGAGATCGACTTCGTGGCAACGCGCGGGGAGGAAACCATGTACGTACAGGTTGCCTACCTTCTGGTCGACGCAGCGACCCACGCCCGGGAGTTCGGCAACCTGCTCGAGATCCCGGACAACTACCCGAAGCTCGTGGTTTCGATGGATCCCGTCATCGGAGCAGGGCACAAGGGCATCCGCCACGTCCACGTCCGCGAGTTCCTGCTGACCGAGTGGTGACACTCAGGAACACTCAGGTAGGCGGCCTTCCCGGAACGCTGCGAACTGCGATAGGGTAGCGGCATGACATCTGAAGGACACCGCACGAGCGGGACTGCTATCTCACCCGCCGACGGTCCTGTCGCCGTCACCGGCGCGAGCGGGTATATCGGCTCCTGGATCGTCTACGATCTGATGGCGCAAGGCTACCGCGTCCACGCCTGCGTCCGGGACTTGAACAATCCTGCGAAGGTCGACCATCTGACCGCGCTCAACAACGATGGCGACCTTCGCGGCGAGGTCGAGCTGTTTCGCGGCGAGCTGTTCGAGCGCGGCAGCTACGACCAAGCGTTCGCAGGCTGCAGCGCGGTGCTCCACGCCGGCGCGACCGTCGGATACAACCGTGAAACGCCGCAGGAGGTGTACGACGGGTGCTTCACGGAGAACGACCACGTGCTCGCCGCGGCGCGAAACTCCGGCAGTCTCAAGCGCTTCGTCTTCACCAGCTCGTTCGCCGCAGTCAGCCATCCGCGACCGGCAGGGTACGTCTTCACCGAGAAGGACTGGTGTGGCGACAACCTCGAGGCCTATCGCGGCAGGTGGACACAGGAGCGCATTCCGGAAAACCGCGATCTCGCCTACGCCATGGCCAAGGCCAACACCGAGCGCATGATCTACCAAGCCGCCGACCGGGACGGCAGCTTCGACGCGATGGCCATCCTGCCGGTGCACGTGATCGGCCCGCTGATGAGCGCCAACCATGACCAGGGCTGGAGCTGGCAGAACTGCATGCAGCGCATGATGTCGGGGCAGCCCTATACCAAGACGCCCGGCGGCCGCATGCTGTGGAACATCGTCGACGTGCGCGACGCGGGCAAGGCCCATCGGCTCGCGGCCGAGAGCACCACGGCGACGAATGGCTCGCGCTATATCCTGTCGGCCAGGGACCGCTCCGGGGAACTCTTCACCTGGGAGCTGCAGCAGCGCCTCCACGAGCTCTTTCCAGGGGTGAAGGACATCGGCGGCGAGGAGATGGAAGGCGATCGGCCCGCCCAGGACACCCACGATGCGCCGCGCGCGTATTGCCTGCTGGCGATGCAGGAGCTCGGCCTCGTGCCCCAGGCCGCCGACGACACCATCCGTGCGACCATCGATTCATACTGCGGGATCGAGTGATTCCCGCATAGCTTCCATGACACGGAAGAGCACGAAAACGACGCATTGGGCAGTGCGACCACCGCTGCACCAGCCGGGCAGGGAAGTCGTCGGCGGTTACCGCCTGCTGGTCGAGCGTGGCGGTGAGCGTGAAGTCCTTGTAGATACGGAACAGCGACCCGCCCACCGGCTGTGGGTCGGCCACGAAGTGGCCGCTCAGGCGCCCCAAGCGCTCCTCGAAGCCTCCGATGAAGGCCAGCAGCGGCCCCTTCACCTGTTCCTCGTAGCGGCTCTTGTTGGCCTGGAACCAGGTGCGGTCGTTGTTCTCCTTCAACTCGGCGAGGAACTCGAACAGTGCCGCGGGAAGCGCCATCACTCCTCGACGTACCAGGCGGACATGGCCACATGCTCCATTCTCATGCCGCCTACGCTACCCCACTGCCAGCCGCGTTTCTCGCGTCAACTCGCGTCATTGACGCGGCAGTGCCCTTCTGTCATTATGGAAGCATGAAGACCTCAGTTGATATTCCAAGAGAGATGCTGGAAGAAGCAATGCGAATGACGGGCGCCAAGACCAAACGAGAGGCCATCGTCACGGCAGTTGCTGATTTCAATCGTCGCACCCGCATGGCGGCGCTCGCGCGTCACCTCGGCACGTGTGACGATTTGATTTCTCCTGCAGAACTCGCGGACCTGCGCGCCAGTTCGTGACGCTGATCGACACGTCGGCGTGGATTCACAGCCTGCGCCGAGACGGCGACCGAGAGGTGCGCGACCAAGTCCGGGCACTCCTGGCTGCCGGTACTGCGGCTTGGTGTCCGATCATCCGCGCAGAATTGTGGAATGGCGCGCGCGCCGGTCATGAGGAGGCGGTGCTTCGCGACATGGAGCGCGACCTGGTTGAGCTTCCGCTGACGCCGAAAGTGTGGGATACGGCGTACGAGCTCGCTCGCACGGCCCGGGGACAGGGTCTCACCGTGCCGACCACCGACATTGTGGTGCAGGCCTGTGCCAACCATCACGGTGCCGGTTTGCTCCACGCCGACGAGCACCTGCGCCGCCTTACGGAGCTCGCGTTGCAAAGGGAGTAGCGCCTTGCCAAACCGCGACCGCCGATTCCTCGCGTCAATCCGGTGAAGAGCGATGCCCATACAGCTCTGCGGGTGCGCAGCTCCAGGGCGGGGAGGAAGCAGAGATCGTCGGCGGTCACTGTGGTTCGGTCAGGGTGATACAGTCCTCGCGGTTGGGGACGATGCACAGGAACTCGAACGGGGCCTCGGTTACCTCGTAGGAGTGGGGTACTTCGGCGGGATGTACAGGGCGGTGCCGGCCTGCACCTGGTGCACCGTGTCGCCGATGGTGACCCGCGCTGCCCCGGCGAGGACGAACTGCTCGTGCTCTACCGCGTGGGTGTGGCGCGGCATGTCTCCGCCCGGCCCCATGACGAAGCGGCGCAGGGCGAAGTTGGGGGCGCCATCTTCCGGTCCGATCAGGACGTGCGTCTCGGTGGCGGTGCCGGCTGCCACCGGCTGGCGGGGAACCGCGTCGACCTGCTTGGTCACGCCTGCGCTGTCAGTGCTCTGCATGATGGGGAAGGTACCACAAGCAGCCCGCCATCACACCAGCCTCCCAAGGCCGCGAGCGGGGAGTGAATATGCCCACTCGTGGCTCATTCTACCGCGCCCAACTCATGGGGATTTCCGAGCGCGTTTCAATCACCGGGGCCAAGCTCGGATGCGCAGATCCGGAAGACGACAAGGTGAGAGCGCCTGTGCCCACCCTGTGCTCGGAGGATTCGGCTAACGGCATGCACGCCCCGAGTAACAAAACTCGCCGATGGTTGTTCTATGTGATGAAGATATTCATACGTCTTCTCCATATGTTGGTGCCGAGTCGGATTTCCTGTCATCCGGCTCGGCCCTTTCTTTGTGCGTCTTCGGCGCTTCGCGCGAGTGGCGCGGCCGACTGACCGGTGGCCGAGGTCTGAGGCAGTTTGAGGTAGTTTGAGGCGGGCTGAGGTGGTCATGCCACGAAGCATCGGAGATGAACAGCTCGCCGTTGGACGCTACGCCCACATCGGTGGGCAGATTGAACGGATCGCCGTCGCGCTCGCCTGGCCTGCCGGGCGTGCCGATGGTCATCACCAGCTCCACGAGTTGAACGGGTCGCTCGACGAGCCGCTGCCGATGGTGCTGGGACACGAGGGCACCGGCGTGGTGATGGCGGTGGGCGCGCACGTGAGCCACGTCAAGGAGGGCGACCACGCGATCGTCACCTGGGTGCGGCGCCACCCTGACTTGACCATGCAGGAACGCGGCCCGCTGGGCGCGACCCATCGGGGAACGCCGCTGTTTGCCCAGCACCGCGTGCACACCTGGAGTGAGCACGTTGTTACCGAGGGCGAGCACGTGGTCGGCATTGCCGGCGACGCGCCCACCGATCTGAGCTGCGTCATCGGCTGCGCGGTGCTGACCGGCGCCGGGGCGGTTCAGCACACCGCCGGGGTACGACCCGGCGACTCGGTGGCGGTGATCGGCGCCGGGGGCGTGGGGCTGTCGGCCATCTGGATGGCATCGATGCTGGAGGCGTATCCGATCATCGCCGCCGACCTGCGCGACGACAAGCTGGAGATGGCGCGGCAGTTCGGCGCTACCCACCTCATCAACGCCAAGAACGAGGATCCGGTGGCGGCTATCAAGGAGCTGACCAACGGCGGGGTCGACTACGCCTTCGACACCATCGGCGTCCGGGCGACGACCGAGCAGATCCTGGCGGCAACGCGTCCCGGTTGGGTGGGACCTTCGAGCAAGGGCGGGACGGCGGTTCTGGTTGGGGTGCCCGCCGAGCGGGAGATGACAATCAACCCGATGTTGGTGATGCCGTTTCAACGCACCTACACGGGCAGCCACGGGGCCAGCGACGCCGATCGGGACTTCCCGATGTTCCTGCGGTTATATGCCGAGGGCAAGTTCCCACTGGACAAGCTGGTGACCGATCGCTACCGCCTTGAGCAGATCAACGATGCCTGCGACGCGCTTCGTGCCGGGGACGTGATGGGTCGCGCGATTCTCGAGTACTGGTAGTGGCATCATCATGATGCCGTCGATCGTCGACGTGGTCGGCATCGACCGGGCACCGTGCACCCTGTTGCCGTAACAAGCTATTGTAGCTACTATAGCTCGCATGAAGGAGATCACTGCGAGAGAAGCCAAGAACCGCTTCGGTCAACTGCTCGATGCCGCGCAACGCTTTCCTGTACGCGTGACCAAGAACGGCCGAGCGGTCACGGTGATGATGCAGCTCTACGACCAGCTCCGTGGCTCGGCGTGGGAACGTCTCACCTCGACCATGGACGCAATGGGAGAGGAAGCATATGCACGAGGACTGACCGACGCCAAGCTCGACGCCCTTCTTGCGGATGAGAGCTGAGCGCATCGTTGTCGACACCAACGTTATTGATCAGCGTAGCGCTCAAGCCGGCGGGAGCGCCGCGCGCCGTCGTGGACACCATCTAGGCGGTCAGTCGGAGTCGCGAAAGAGGCGTTGGTCCCACCAGACCGGGGTTTCCAGACCGACCGTCAAGCCAGCGAAATCTGCATGCCGCGTGTTGATGACGATGTTGCGCTCCATACGCGCCACGACGGATGGGACGATCAGGAGGGTACTGCGGTTCTCGGCATACCATGTGCGACCGAACCGGCGGGCCGCCTCCCCGCCCGGATGGGACCAATCCCGAACGATATCGGCCGTTACCACCCCCACGCGCCTGGCGCCTGCCGCGCTCCACACCGGAAACTGGCCAGCGGGATCGCCGATCCTATAGGCGCGCATCGTCCGCGGGAGCGTTCGCGGTGTCGTCAAAGAGCCACGCCGGCCTCCGCCCGACGAATGAGATTCAGGACCGCGTCCGCGCCTGCCGAGCTGGAGCGCGCCATATCGAACGGCGTCTCGCCCTCGAGCAATGGGTGCGGACGGCCCAGAAACGCTTCGATTGCGTCCCGGTCTCCGTGGTAGGCGCGGCTGACTGCATCGACGACGCGTCCCACTTCATAGAGTCGTTCGCTGTGCTGTCTGGACAGCGTTTTCCTGGCTCTGCGCACTCGCCGGAGCGTCGCCTCGGGGACTACCGGTCCTACCACCCGATTCCGCCCAAGCACCTCGGCCAGGGCGATGGCTGACGCCGGGAGCAAACCGCCAGCGACGAGCCGCGCGAGCTGTACGTCGCTCCGTGTGTCAGGTTCGTCGATTGCCAGGAGCATCGCGACGCGCGTGGCTTCGTTCGCCGGCATCTCGGCCGGGTGAGCATACGCCTGAAGAGTCGTGGACCGTTCGGAGGATGCGGGCATCATATGACGAATATAGAGCGCTCATGCGACGTTCGCAAGGGTGATCGTCGCAAGACGGGGCGGGCCGGGCGCGAGAGCGCGAGAGGATCACGGGCAGCAGCTTGCGCAGCCGCCCAATCGGGTGATGGCGGTAAACGTGTCCGCGGCGTGTGGTTGGGCCTCAAGTACGTCATGGCGGCGATGCGCGAACGCGGCGGCAGCATCATCATGCCGGCATGGCGCCGTACCACACCAGCAAGCATGCGGTTATCGGCGCTAGCCGCGTCAGCGTGTGCGCTCCGGTGGGTCCGGCGCCTGGGGCGCTTCCGCCGCTGCCGGCGCCGCTTGGTCCGGCGTCCGGATGCGGTCGTACCAGTCGGGGGTGGCGTCCGGAGGCAGGGGTGCCGCCAGACCCCAGACCACGCGGGAGGGAACGCTTACCCGCTCGCCGCCGGCGGCGGCCAGTCCCGCCGCCAGGGCCGCCGCCGGATCGTCGTCCACGGCGATCAGCACGGTCGCCTCGAAGCCGGGCCGCTCGCCCCAGTTGGCGACGATCGCCTGCATGCCCTCGCGCGCCACCGCCTCGAGGCCGCCGCGCACCAGTCGGCCCACTTCCAGATACACCAGCGTTACGCCCTCGCCCTCCAGCCGGGAGAGCACCCGGTTCAGCCGCCCGGCGTCGGACTCGGGCTGCAGCGAACGTTCCAGCAGGCGGCGCGCGCCGCCGCCGGCCCCGGCGCTGAAGCCGGCCCGGAAGGCGGCCACGCGCGCCAGCGCTGCGTCGCCGCCGTCCACCGCGTACACCACCGCCGCCTTGGCCGGCTGCCGGGTGGCCAGATAGGCGGCCGCCAGTCTCCCCGCCCGCGTGTACGCCGCAGTCCGCGCGAACCGCACCTCGGTCACGTTGGCCGGCAGCGCCGCCGGCCGCGGGTCGTCACCGGTGGCCGCGACCGTCCCCTGCCAGGTGAGCAGCACGAAGCGCAGGTCGCGGTGGGCGGCGGCCAGCTCGGTGCCACCGACCGCCAGCAGGGGGGTCAGCACCACCCCCCGGTAGCGGCCGGCCGCCAACTGCCGGTCCAGCGCGGCGGCCGGATCCTCGAGCACCAGCAGGCGCGTGCGGTGACCGGCCTGCTCCAGGGTGGCGCGCAGGTGCTGCTCGACCTGCGGAAACGCCTCGGTCACGGCGTACCAGAAAGGACGCTCCACTGCCAGCAGGTAGGTGTCGCGCTGTCCGGCCGCGCAGCCCGCGGCGAGCACGGCCGCGACCGCGAGCGCCCCGAGACGGGCGGCGCGGCCCCCTACTCCCACTCCACCGTGGCCGGCGGCTTGCTCGACACGTCGTACACCACCCGCCCCACGGCGGGAACCTCGTTGGTAATCCGGGCGGAGATCTCCAGCAGGACGTCGGCGTCGAACCGGAACACGTCGGCGGTCATGAAGTCGTCGGTCACCACCGCCCGCAACGCCACCACCACGCCGTAATGGCGGCTGTCGCCGATCACCCCCACCGAACGCACCGGCAGCAGCACGGCGAACGCCTGCGTTATCCGCCGATACAGATCGCGCCGCCGCAGCTCGTCGAGAAAGATCGCATCGACCGCGCGCAGCAGCTCGCACCGCTCGGCCGTCACCGCGCCGGGAATGCGCACCGCCAGGCCCGGACCCGGAAACGGGTGGCGCTCGATCACCGGCGCGGGCACGCCCAGCACCCGTCCGAGACGGCGCACCTCGTCCTTGTACAAGGTGGCCAGCGGCTCCAGCAGCAGCCCCGCGGCGCGCCGCGCGGCTACCAGCGGCGCCGCCACGTTGTGGTGGGACTTGATCGTGGCCGCCTTGTCGCCGACCCCGCGGCCCGACTCGATCAGGTCGGTATACAGCGTGCCCTGGGCCAGAAACCAGTCCGGCAGCTCGTCCCGCACCGCCTCGGACTGCACCTCGATGAACAGGTCTCCGATGATGCGCCGCTTGCGCTCCGGGTCGGTCACCCCCGCCAGCGCGGCGTAGAAGCGCGCGGCCGCGTCCACCACGCGCACCTGGGTGGCGCCGAGCCGGGCCAGGGTACGGCGCACCTGGTCGGTTTCGCCGCGCCGCATCAACCCGGTATCGACGTACAGCAGATGCACCTGCTCCGGCGGCAGCGCCTTGAGCAGCAGCGCCGCCACTACCGTGGAATCGACGCCCCCGGAGATCAGCAGCACCACCGGCCGGCCGCCGACGGTCGCGGCCAGCTCGGCGCGCGCCCGCCGCTCGAACGACTCCAGGTCCCACGACCGGCGCGCCCCGCAGATCGCGGTGGCGAAGTTGTCGAGCAGCCGGTTGCCGTAGTCGCTGTGGGTCACTTCCGGATGGAACTGGATGCCGTAGACCGGCGGCCGGCCGGACCCCGGCGGCCGCTCGCCGGCCGGCGCCGATTCCACCGCCGCCACGGCGCCGTGCTCGGAGCGCGCGATCTCGCGGAACCCGGGCGCGGTGCGCTCGACCGCGTCGCCGTGGCTCATCCAGGAGCGGAAGCGGGCGGGTATCCCGGCGAACAGCGGGGACTCGGCCCGGTGCTCGACCAGGGCGCTCCCATACTCACGGACGTGGGTGGGCGACACGCGGCCGCCGCCCTGCTGCATCAGGTGCTGCATGCCGTAGCAGATGCCGAGCACCGGCACGCCGCGGTGCAGCAGGCGGGGGTCGGGCACCGGCGCCTGCGGATCGTGCACCGACGCGGGCGAGCCCGACAGCACGATCCCCTTCACTTCGTCCAGCGGCGCCGCGGCCGCCGGCCCGGCATCGCCGGGCACCACCCGGCTGAACACCCCGAGGTCACGAATGCGGCGCGCGATGAGATGACAGGTCTGGCCGCCGAAGTCCAGTACCAGGATCGTGTCCACCGGCCGCCCCGCTACCCCCGGCCGGCCGCCATCCGGCCGATCGCCTGCATGCGTTGCCGATAGCGGGCGGCCAGCGCCCGCGCCTTGACCTCGGCGCGGCCGCAGTAGTGCTCGGGCGCGCCGAAGAAGGCCAGCGCCGTGGTTCCGAAGCGCGCCTGCACCGCGTCCTCCAGCCGGCGCCACACGGCCGCGTCCCGCCGCGCCGCCTCCAGTAGCGGCGTCCCCCGGTCCGCGCATTCCCGGACCAGGCGGCGCATGCGTTCGTGCGCGCGCTCGTCGCCGGCGGCGGCCAGCATCACGTAGGCCGCTTCCGCCAGCACGCCGTCGGTGCCGGCCTCCAGCAGCCGGCGCCGCATCGCCGCGCGATCCACCTGCAGGCCGGTGATCACCCCCAGCATCCGGTTGGCCGCGGCCACCAGCCCGGCCACGAACTCCGGCACGAACCGGGCCGAGGCGGAATTGGTCAGGTCACGCTGGTGCTCGGACACCTGGTCCAGGCAGAACGTCACCACCCGCGGCATGAACTCCTTCCACAGGCTCTTGACGTGCTCGCAGTTCCAGGGGTTGCGCTTCTGGGGCATGGTCGAGGACCCCACCTGGCCCGCGGCGAACGCCTCCCGCACCTCGGCCAGCTCCGAGCGTTGCAGGTGGCGCAGGTCGTCGGCCAGATTCGCCAGGATCCCGAACGCGGTGTTCAACTCGAGCAGCGCCGCCAGCAGATACTCCGGTTCGACGATCTGGGTGGAACTCTCGCTCGGGGCGAGCCCCAGCGCGGCCAGCACCGCGCGTTCCAGCTCCTCCGGGTCGTCGACCAGCAGCGCGGTGGCGTTGTACGCGCCGACCGCCCCGGCCAGCTTGCCGCGCAGGTCGGCCGCCCGCTCCCGCAACCGCTCGATCGACTTGCCGAGCCGGGCGACGTACTCGGCCACGGCGAAGCCGAACGTGAGCGGCACCGCGTACTGGCCGTGGGTGCGCCCCACCTGCGGGGTCGCGGCCTCGCGCTCGGTGAGGTCGATCAGCGCGCGCTCGACCTGCACCAGCAGCGGAATGACCACTCCGCCCAGCGCGTCACGGTAGCGCATGGCGTTGGCGGTGTCGGTAATGTCGTAGGAGGTGGCGCCGAGGTGCGCCAGGTGGCGCACTTCCGGTGGCAGCTCGCGCTGCAGCACGTTGACCAGCGCCCGCAGGTTGTGATCGGTGGTGCGCTCCTCGGCGGCCACCGCGGCCGGCGTGACGCGGGCTCCGGCCGCCCGAATCTGCTCATCCAGCTCGGGCGTCCAGGACACTCCGGGCAGGCGGCGGGCGAGCTCCGCCAGCAGCGCAAGCTCCACCCGCACCGCGTAGCGCACCGCCGCCTCCTCGCTGAGGTAGTCCGCCAGCGCCTCGAACCGGGCGCGGTTGGCGATCCAGTAGCGCTGGTCGAGCGGAGAGAGCAGCCGGAACCGCTCGTTTGGCTCCATACGTCAGTCTGTCGGCTGGGCACCGGTTTGTCCAGAATCCGCCCCCGTGGTAGTGGTAGCGTGGCAGACGGTATCCCATGGTGACCAAGGCGCTCGAACTGTTCAGTGCCTACCGCAGCGGCAAGCTGCCGGCGGGCGGCGGCTACGTCGTTTCGTCCGCTACCGCCGAAGGGTCCCCGATCACGCGGTTCGAGATCGTGGTCTACCGGGAGGCGCGCAGTCTGGTATTGTCGCCGGCCGCGCTCACCCTCGACGCCGCCGGCGACAAGGTGTACGTGCTGGTGGAGCCTGCCGGCCACGCCGAGCACGACGTGGAGCCGTTCCGCCGCACGCCGGACGGCCGCATCCCGCACCGGTTTTCGGAGCTGGCGATCGTCGGCGGTCATGCCGGAGCCCGGGTGCTGGTCAGCGCGCGGCCGGTAGCCGCCGCCGGTCCGGTTACGGTCGGGCAACCGGGCGGCACGGACTTCGCGTTTCTGTTCCTGCCCCGCGCCGGTGTGCTGGATTCGATCCAGGCGTTCCTGGCGGCCACGTTCCGCGACGAGTGTCTGCTGCCGGCGGTCGCCGCGCGCCGGGCGGCTGCGGCGGTACGCGCCTGCCTCGCCCGCTGCCGTGGCTGAGCACCTGCGCCGGGTGCGCGCGGCTGGCGCGGCAGGCGCGCTGGCCGCGGGCATCGTGCTGGCGGGGGGATGCGGAGAGGAACGCTCCGCCGACCCTGCCGGCGAGACACCGGCGGCCATCGGCCCCGTACGCCCGCCCGCCACCGCGGACGCTGAACTTCCCGCGCCGGCGCTCACCACCGACACGGTCGAGAACGAGCCGTGGGCCCCGCTGCAGAGCGGCGAGGAACTGTTGTGGCTGATGGCCGGCAATCTCGACGGCGACGAGGGCGATGAACAACTGGTGCTGGTCCGCGCCGAAGTCGAGGGCAACCCGGTCATCAAGCTGATAGTGGTCGACGCCGCCGGTCCCGGGTCACCGCACCGCAGAACCTGGGAGGCCGCTACCCGCGCTACCGATCCGCGCACGTTCAACGTGCAGGTCCAGGACGTCACCGGCGATCACCAGCTTGAAATCGTCGCGCGCGGCATCAACGCCAGCGACCAACGCACCCTCGACGTGTACCGGCAGGCGCCGGCCGGACCGCAGCTCGCATTCGTCTCGATCCTGTCCGTGGCAGCCGAGGGCGCCATAGAGATCCAGGATCGGACCCCCGGAGTCCCGTTCCCGATCGTGGTGCAGGCAACCGACCCGCAGGGCAGCGAGGTGACCGATCTTCTCAGGACCGCATACGAATGGCGGGCGCAAGACGAGCGGTATCACGCCCTGCCGACGGAACGGATCCCCGGCGCGGTGGTGGAGGAACGGCAGTTGCGGGAGCTGTTCGGCAGTCGCGGGACCGCGGCGTTCGAGGAGTTCCTGGCCGGGCCGTGGTATCGCATGATCGAACCCGGCCAGGGGCGTCCGGCGGGCGGCACGGAAGTGATCCACTTCGAGCCGGAGCAGCGCCGCATCACGCTGTTCGACGGGGACGTGCAGGAGATCTACACCTGGGACGTCTCGCATCGCCTGCTGTCGTCACGGCTCGGCATCTGGGTGCGCAACGAGCTGGTCGACTCGATCCAGAAGACCATCAACGTCGAGGTGAACTCGCTGCGCGCCATCCGCGTGGTGATCAAGGGCCGCGAGTCGGGCGACTACGCCGACCACCACTACGAACAGCTCACGACCAGCCGGCAAGTCGAACTGACCCGGTCCGCCGGCGTCGATCCGCGCCCGCTGGATCTCCCCCTGTCCGGTGTGTACCGCGCCGCGGACCATGACCAGACGATCATCTTCGAGCCACCGCGCTTCACCTGGTTGAACGGAACGGACAGCGCGTCCGGCGGCTATGGGCTCTACTCGGTCGGCCAACCGGTGATCGTGTTCAAGATCATGTCACCGGCGGGCGTCACGCGCGAACTGCGAACCTACGTCGTGGAGTACGACGAGCATCGGATCGGCGATCGCCTGTTCCGCTCGCTCCTGCTGCGGTCCGCGACGCTGGAGGTCACCGGCGTGGTTGCGACGGCCGCTACCGGGCTGCGGTTCGAGCAGGTCGAGATCGTGCAGGAGGAGACCGCGGCCGACGATGCCGGGGCGATCGTGGTGGTCACCCCTGACGATCAGGCCGGCGCAGAGCCTCGTGCAGGGTCCGCCGATTGAGCTGGCCGTCGTAGCCGGCGGTGCGCAACCGCATGAGCAACCGTTCGGCCTGCCCGCGCGTGAGGTTGCGGCTCACCGCCACGACCTGCATGGCCGCCCCATCCGGTTGCAGCCGCTCGCGCACCGCGGCGGAATATCCCACTACGCGCAGGGCGCGGGCCATGCCGAGCGCTTTCTCGGAGTCGTGGAAGCGGCCGACCTCGACGAAGTAGACCGCGGGATCCGGCACGGCCGAGACCGTGATCGGTCCGACGTGCGGGCGGCTCGCCGCCGGCGTGGGAGAGGACTCGACGGCCTCCGCCGCGGGGCTCTCGACCGGCTCCGTCCACCTGGTTCGCCCGAACGACGGTCGCACCGGACTGCTCGTGGCGACCGTCACCGATCCCGGCGACGGCGCGGCTGCATGGCCGGCAAGCGGCTCCGGTTCCCGACGCACGCCAGGCGCGGCCGCCGCAACGCGTTCCCGAGGCGGCGGCTCCGCCACGCCAACCGGTGCAGGGCGCACGCCAGGTTTCGGCTGCGCGGCCGGCTCCTCCGGTGCGATCGGCGCCGCCGCGGCGGGGGCGAGCTGGACAACCGGCGCGGACGGCGCCGCCCCGGCGAGATCTGCCGCGGGCAAGCGCAGTGCTCCCAGCAACATGGCAGGTGACGGCAACGGCAGGATCCGCGGCCACCGGGATCCGCCGGCGGCGACAGCGTCCAGCTCCACCGCGGCGAGCGCGTACTCCGGACTGCGGGGATAACGCTCACGCAATTGTTCCAACACCGTATGCGCCTCCCCGTTCCGACCACTGGTTGCGAGCAGCGACACCAGTCCGTAGCCGGCGATCACCCCGGTGGTGCCGCCATCTTCGGGGTCGGGTGCGAAGGTGAACGCGGCGCGCAACCGCGTCTCTATTCCGTCACTCTGATGCCAGTCCGCGTACCGTGCCGCCCCGGCCGTTACCGCCACCGACGCGACCATCGGGTCTACCTCCGGTTCGCTCGGACTCCGGCCCAGTTCCAGCAGGAGCACCTGGCGCCGCTCGGCGGCGTCCGGCACGCCCGGCTCCAGTGCGGTAATCGCCTGCTCCACGGCCCCGCGCAACTCGGCCCAGTCCGCCGGCGCCGCGCGCAGCACTCCGGCCTGCTCCGCCGACAGCAACCGGCCGTAGTGCTCCAGCAAAGCGCGGGCCGTGCCCGACCGCGGCGCCGTCGCCACCACCTGCACCAGCATGGGGTACAGCCGTGGATCACCCGGATGCTGCGTCAGCCACTGATCCACCACCTCGATGGCAGCCGCGAAGTCGCCCGCGGCCGCGAGCTCGGCCGCGCGGTCGCTCGGCGGCTCGGCGGCAAATCCGGGCCGCAGGCAGACTGTCATGCTTGCCAGCACGATCAGCAGGCGCCGGCGGCGGCGCACCGCGGCCGCCGGCCCGGTTGCGGGGGTCACTCCGACTCCGACTCCGACTCCGAATCCCGATCGCGTCGCAACGGCCACCGGCGCCGGCGCGGGGGCGCTCCGTCGGCGCTTTCTACCGGGGCCGGCGGCGCCGGCTGGTCAGCCTCGCCGGCCGCATCAGCCATGGCCGGCGTGGGTTCCGCGGGCGGTCCCGGTTCGGCCGGCTCGGCCGCGGCACCGTCAGGCTCCGCGCTCCGCGCCGGCGGCAACTGCGCGGGCGGGGCGGGACGCCCCGGCGGCGGCCGGCGCAGCGCGAGCGGCAGCACGAGGATGGAACCAAGGATGAACGCAACCAGCCCGGTCAGGAACACCGGTACCTGCTTGAACGTATACAGGCCGATGTTGACGTCCGACCGGTGCTCGAGGTTCAGCGCCGTGAAGGCGGTGAACAGGATCAGCAGGACGATGAACCCGATCATCTTCCAGGGGATCGGCTGGCGCGCAGCGGCCCGCACCCGAGCCGGACGTACGCGGCGCCGCACGGCCGGCGCTGGTCCGGACTCCGGGCTCTTGCGACGTGACCGCTTGCTCACGGGTTGATTATCGGCACGCGGGACGTGGCGCAGGATTCGATTCCGGCAGCACGGGCCGCCTACATCCGGCGCCGCAGATTGCGCATGAACTGGTACAGGTTGTAGCCCCCGGTAGCCAGCAGCCCGATGCCGGACAGGGTCAGCAGGGTGCCGCCCACAGCGCCGATCCCGGGCACGACGCTGGCCACGAGCGCGGCCGCGCCGGCGGCCGCCAGCAGCCAGCCGGGGCGGCGATCCTCCTTGGAGCGGGACTGGCTGACCCCCAGAACGACCAGCAGAGCGCCCGCGATGGCGCCTACCAGCGGCGGCAGCGCGGTCAGCACCAACAACCCGATGCCGCCGGCGATGCCGCCCGCGGCCCTTACCCCCTGCTTTGAGACCTGCTCTCTCGGTACGATCTCGTTCACGCTTCCCCCTCGCCTGACCTGACACTAACAATAGCAACGCCAATCCCCCGCCGTCCATTGGTTGCCACGCCGGCGCCTCACGAGTATGATCGGGCGTGGTCCGCGGACCTGAGGAAACGCATGGCAATCAAAAAAAACACGGCGAACTGCATCATCGGCGAGGGTTCGATCTTCGACGGCCGGTTTCAGATCAGCGGCACGATTCACATCGAAGGCAAGTTTCAGGGAACGGTGCTCAGCAGCGGTGAGGTCGTGGTGGGCCGCTCCGGGCAGGCGAAGACCGACGTCTCCACCACCCGGGTGGTCGTTGCCGGCACCCTGATCGGGAACATCACCGCTACCGAAGAGGTCTACGTGATGCAAACCGGCAAGATCCTGGGCAACATCACCACCCCCAAACTGACGCTGGAGCCGGGAGTGGTGACCAGCGGCAACGTCACGATTACGCCGGACAACCCCGACCAGGTCGTGGAAACCGTTACCAGTTCCTACGGAGCCGACGCCGCCGAGGCGTTTGAAGGTCCCAAGAAGGCCCCCTTGCGGGTCGACCGGAATCGTGTTGCCGAAGCTGGATGACGAGCCTGAAGAGCCCGGCCGAAATCGACCGGATTCGAGAAACGGCCACCGTTCTCCGGGAGACCCTGATGCTGCTGCGCGCCCACGTCGCCGTGGGCATAAGCGCGCGTCAACTCAACGACTTGGCGGCGGCCCACCTCGCAGCCCGCAACGCGCGACCGGCGTTCCTGGGCTACATGGACTATCCGGCCGCGATCTGCGTCTCGATCAATGACGCGGTGATCCACGGCATACCGGGCAACCGGCGCTTGCGGGAGGGCGACATCGTCGGCCTCGACCTCGGGGTCGAGATCGACGGTTACTTCAGTGACGCCGCGTTGACCGTGCCGGTGGGGACGATCTCGGCCGAGCTGCGCAAACTGGTGGACACGACCGAGCAGTGCCTGTGGCGCGGCATCGAGCAGGCGGTGGCCGGCAACCGGGTAAAGGACGTCTCACGCGCCATTTTCAATCACGCCCATCGCGCCGGGTATGGCGTGGTGCGCCAGTACTGCGGCCACGGGCTGGGGTTCGCGGTGCACGAAGAGCCGCAGATTCCCAACGTTCCCGGCCGCGGCAACAACCCGCGCCTGAAGCCGGGCATGGTGCTGGCGGTCGAGCCGATGCTCAACCTCGGCACCGGCGACACCGAGGTGCTGTCCGACGGCTGGACCGTGGTCACCAGCGACGGTCGGCCCTCCGCCCACTTCGAGCACACCATCGCGATCTTCGCCGATCACACCGAGGTCCTGACCGCGTCCGACTGATTTGCCGCTCTCGCCGAGCGGCCGAGTAACCGCCGAAGCGGTCGTGAGTCTCACCGTCCGAACGAGCCGGCAGCCCGATCCAGGATTGCTGGTATCTCTTGGCGTTGCGATTGGTGCCGACATCACACGCCTGGGGCAGGTCGTCGAGCATTCTGTGCCGGCGTCATTTCCCGCTGCCGATGTAGACGTGTCGGCTCATCATTCGGTCGTTCCTCGCCCCTGCACGGACGCCCGGCTTGCGCCTGGGCTTGGCCCGAGACGGCGGTTTCGGCGTCGCTTTCTCGCGCCCCTCGATCGCCGTCGAGTCGCGCGACCCATGCCCGACCAGATGCTCGGGCATGGTATTCTTGATCACCGCCTCGCGCAGGCGGCTCGGCATGGACGATCACATAGGAACACAATCTCGCTCGACTATACGCATACCAGACTCTGCTATCTGGATAATCCTGTCGTTCCCGTCGACCGCTCGCTCCATGTTTTCAGAGCGGACGAGATTGCCCAATTCCATCTGGTAGAGAGTCGTCTCTATCTGTTCTTCTGTGAACCCTGACAACAGAGGATCGGCCTTCAATCTGGTCAACGTCAAGGGGTATTGAACGCGGCGCAGCCGGTGGAAACGTTCGTGGCGATCCTCGGGGCCAGCGAACTGACCTATGTGGAGACCAAGCGCCACGCAACAACGTGAGGACTGGATCCGCTCCAACGAGCGGGCGCTGCACTACTACGGCGGCGGCGTCCAGGTGATCATCCCGGCCAACCTGCGCAGCGCGGTCAGTCGCTCAGACACCGCGTCACGCGTTGTGGTGCTGGCCGAGCGCGGCGACTGACCCGTTCGCTGCCGGTCCTGCTGCATCAGCCTCGCCACCCGCTGCTGTCCGACTCGCTCACCCTCGGCCTGCAATTCGGCGTCGATGGCGGAGCCACCATACGCCCCGCGGTTGGCACTCCGGCGCCGAGATGCGCTCCAGCAACCGTCATCCGGCGGCGTTTGCGCCCACTGGGGCGTTGACAAGCGACACAATACATCTCAATGTAACTCTCGAAATTCCGCGGGCCGATTGACAAAGACGAGGTCGACGACCGCTCAAGGAGGCGAGAGGTGCGTCAAGCGTCCGATAGACCATTTCAAGTCATTGTCGAAGCAAAACACTCCGACGAACTACACGAAGCTTGTCGAACGGCAGGATTCGCAGGGAAGCGCAGCCTCGACGACAAGGCGGCTCCCACGCTGAGCGCGATTGAATGGGACACGACGTTCGCCCCGATTGACGTACCCGCACGCATGCCCATCGGACCGCCGACGAATTCGCTCGACGTGAGCGAACGCTACGTACCCGACCTGGACCCGAAACACGCGTGGGTCCGTTGCCGACATACGTACCCGACCTGGACCCGAAACACGCGACATACCTCCTGCGTGGGTCCGTTGCCGACAAGGCGCAATCCGCGTTCAACAGGGAAGTGAAGGCCAGCGAGAGCGTGGTCGGCGTATACGCCGACTGCCCGGCAACTACAGCGACAATCAGAACCATCCGTTCAATCGCATCGTAGGAGTCCTGGAACGCGCGGGCGCCGACATCCTGTTTGCTGCGGGCAACTGCGGCCCGGACTGCCCCGATCCGCGATGCCAGAACATCACGGCGAACACGATTTACGGCGCGAACTCTCATCCCCAGGTGACGTGTGTCGCCGGTGTCGACGTGACCAGGAACCGCGTGGGATACTCTAGCATCGGACCGGGCCGTCTGGCACGGCGCAAGCCGGATCTCGCGGGATACACCCACTTCAAGGGCTCCGGCGTGTACGCGGCGGATGCGGGCACATCGGCTGCCACACCTGTCGTGGCCGGTGTCGTGGCGGCGCTGCGTACAAAGCTCCCGTACGACCCGTCCCGACCCGAAACATCCCCGGCGGCCGTACGGGACATACTCACTAAGAGCGCCAAGGAAGCCGGTGGTATCGGCTACGACTTCGAGTACGGATGGGGCACCGTGAACGGTTGCTGGATCGCCGACCGGTTCGCATGTGGTTAGGATGAATTCATGAGCGGAGTAATGCTCACAATTCGCGCGAAAGGGAAGCGGCCGACCGTAGCGTCGGTGCGTTCTCGATACGGACTCACCGCGGCGGAATTCGACGAGAGCTTCGGTGTTGTAGAGATCGACTCTGACGAGGGCCTGTTCACGATCCTCGTGGCGGACAGCGCGGCGGCCAAGGTTCGGAGTGGTTCGGGATGGCAAGTGGAAGGTCCTTACTCCAATCCCCGGATCGAGCCCTTCAGTCCACCGTCTGCAATCCGGAAGCGTCGATGACCGTGTGCCATCAGCGACGCGCCTATTGATACGGCGTAGGTCTCAAATTGACCGGTCAAGGCAGCACGGCCGTGTGCCAGCTCGACCATGCGCGGGCGCATCCCGCCGGCAGGTGGCGCGGCCGTCATGAACCGCCGGCCGGCGGCGGTTCCCAAAGCACGTCGAGCGACGCCGCCAGGTCGAGCGACTCCCCGTACCACTCCGGCGTCGCCGTATGCGGGCCGATCGTGATCCCCGCCTGCCGTAGCCGCGCCTCGGTCGGCTCCAGCGGCGCTCCCTCCCAACGCGGCGCCACCGGCACCGCCGGCAGCGGCGTACCATCCGGCCGCCGGAACACAAACTGCCCATCCCCGTCAGAGACCACCTGAAACCCCTCCTCGTGCACCGCCCGGTGGTGGTAGCGACAGCACAAAACGAGATTCTCGAGCCGCGTCGCCCCGCCGTCCGCCCAGTGCACGACGTGATGCGCGTCGCAGTGGCGGAGCTGGCAGCCGGGGAACTGACACTGATGGTGGTCTCTGACCTCCAGCGCGCGGCGCAACGGAGTCGGCACCGTGCGCGTTCTGCGCCCGACCTCCAGGACTGCGCCGTCGGGAGCGTGGGTCACCAGCACGCGGCCGGCGTCGCAGGCGATGCGGCGGGCTGCGGTCGCAGCGAGGTGAATGCCATTCGCCTGTTCGATGACCGCCGCGCCGGCGGCGGGGGTGGAGTCGGCTGCCGGCGCCGGCGCCACCGGTGCGGGGACCTGCGCGCCGGCGGCGGTGTGCTCAGGGGCGTCCGCGACGGGAGCGGTGACCGGCGGTGCGACCGGCTGGGCGGCAGTCTCACCGGCGGCGCACGGTGCTGCCGGCATCGCCGGTGGCGCAGTCCGGCCGGTGCCCCGCGTTTCCGCTGAAACTGCGCCGGCGTCAGCGGCCGCGCAGCCGGCTGCCGACGCAGCCGGGGCGCTCGCTGCCGCGGCCGGAGCACCGGCGCACGTTTCCGCGGAAATCTCCGGCGCGTCGGAGGCAGTCTCGGGGGCAGTCTCACCGGCGGCCAACGCCGCCGCGTCCACGTGCACCGTCACCTGGTAGCGGTCACCGGCCGCGCCCGGGTCCAGCTTGCCGGCCAGCGCGCTCTCCGCCACCACCCCCAGCGCATCCGCGCGCCGTTGCGAGGCAGTGCACTCCGTGCCGTCCGCCGCCGCCGCCGGCACCTGCTCCAGCGCCGCCTCCAGCGCCCGCAGCACCACCGCCCCCACCTCCGGCAGCAACCGCCCGCGCAGCACCACCGTCCCGTCTTCGTCCACCCGCAGGCTCAACCCGCGCCGCGCCAGGCGCACCTGCGCGCCATCGTCGCCGGCCGCCGCCGCCTCCCGGTCCACCCGCCGCCAGCCGCGCACCAGCCGCTCCACCTGCTCGGCGGTCGCGCCGCACGCCACCGCCAGCAGCCGCGCCTCGGTGAGCGGGGTCGCCACCCGAGAAAGCGCCCGTACCTTCGAATAGGACAGCACGCCGCAGGCCATGGCGGCGCTCACGTGGTTGAGGTCGGCCAGGGCGGCGGCCACGCGCAGCTTCTCGCGCGCGGCGCCGAGGTCGAGGCCGGTGCGCCAGTTGAGCCAGTGGGCGCAGGAGCGGAAGCCTTCCCAGCCGTGGCGGCGGTCGAAGTCGCGTAGGTCACAGAGCAGGTCGTAGGTGGCGGCCTGGATGCGGGCGGAGAGTTCGGCGATGCGGTCGCCGAGCTGATCCAGGTCGAGCGGGGCGGCCGGCGCCGGGGCCGGTGGCGGCGCCGTGCGGGATGCTGATTGTTCCATGGCGGTTTCCATGGCTGTATGGTACACCCGGTTTTGGACGGGGCCGTACGCGGCCGTGACGGGCTTGGTTCGGCGATTTTGGAGTTTCGGGGCCGGATTGGGTTGGCGGCCGCTCCAGCGCAGGCTACGCCGCTTGTGCGGGAGATTGTGGCGTGGGTTGGCGCGGGGCCGCGGCGAGCTGTGAAAACCGTGTCAAGCTCCAAACGCCGCTCAACAGCGATTTTTCGATTTTTTTTGGAGAGCACCCCGCGCCCGCTCGGGCGCGCCCGAGGAGGTCAGCGGTCGCACGCGCTCGCACCGCCCTGCGTGACACTTTGTCACCCCTGCGCTGCAATCGTCCTCCAAACCAGATCTTGCCCCTCTGATTCACTCAATACGAGACCTACACCCTATCCATAGTTGACCTCCCAGTCATAGCCATTGTGCTATCGACTGGGAGGCTTTGCTACCCCCTACCCCAAACGGCCCAAACCGGGGCAAACCTCGCACCCATTTCCCCCGCCTGCCATCACGCCGACCGCTGCCTCCGGGACAGCCGCAGTACCGGTGCTGGGAGCCGCTACCTCCCGGCGCGTGACACTTTGTCACCGTCGCGCGTCCAACCTGTCCTGGAGTCGCACCAGACCCCCTCTAATCGCTCAATTCGAGACTTACACCCTATTGATACGATCGAGAGACATGCCAGAATCCTTGGCAGCGGGCTCATGCTACCATGGCGTCCGACGGATAGAGGCTGTATTCCGGCTCCACGTCCGGCGTCGCCCACGTGTTGGCGCCGATGATCGAACCCCGGCCGAGCCGCGTGCGCCCCAGGATGGTCGCCCCCGAGTAGATGATCACGCTGTCTTCCACGATCGGGTGGCGCGGTATCCCCTTCACCGGCTGCCGTGACGGTCCAGCGGGCGGCTCTTGGCCCCGAGCGTGGCGCCCTGATAGATCCCCGCACGTTGCGCCCGATCGCAGGTCTCGCCGATCACCACTCCCGTGCCGTGGTCGATGAAGAACCGCTCGCCGATGCTGGCCTCGGGGTGGATGTCGCCGTCAGTGGAACCACCCCGATCTCGCCTGGTTTCTGGACGGCGTTGCGGTGAGAGAATCGGGCAATGCCGGTATCGCAGTCCCAATGGGCGGAGCCTATCGGATCACTGCCGTCGCCGGCGAATGCCGGGAGACGTTCGAGGTGTTCGTCGAGCTGGTGAATTGATCTCCCGTTTGGCGGCGATGCGACGCACCGGACGCTTCTGCTGTCGGACGGCAGAGTGCCGGGCGGGCCTGATCTCGCCCTCATTTGGGGATCGCCCGCCTGCCGCCGGCGCCGCGGACCACAGCCACGATATGGAGATTCACGACGCCGTTCGTTAGATTAGACTCGCTTTCTGGAGGTGCCTCCGTGACTGACCGCGAAGGGGCCGTAGCCCTGTACCGTTTCCTCAGCGAGTTCACGCAACTCCGTACGACCACGGTCCGCGACATCTCCCGCTACGAGCAGGAGGGGCAGGTCATCTGGGCCGCCGACGTTCCGCGTGAGAGCGGCTGTGACTGCATCGCGTGGAGGCGCTGCGGTTCCGATGCCCCCGGAGGCGATGGCACCGACGAGGTCGGCCGACCATTCGCGGCCAGTCCGACGAACATCCCCCGCTGGAACTGGAGGACCATCCCGAGGTTCAGCAGGCGTGGGATGCCTGGATCGAGAACCATTGGTGGCCATGGGCCGAGCGCGACCGGCGTGAGCGGACCGTCCGCAAAGTGTACCTGGAGCTCTTCTTGATGTACCAACGTCAGCAAAGCGTGGGTGAGCGGTTCGAAGTCGTCTTCGGGCTGGGCCTGCTGAGCTGGAACGTTCCCGGCAGCTACGCAGTGCAGCGACACTTGGTGGCCGCCCAGGCCGCCGTGAGTCTTGATCCGCAGCACGGAACGCTGACCGTCACGCCGGCGGGGGAAGGCGCCCGTCCCACCCTGGAACTGGACATGTTGGACCCGCAGCACCGTCCCGACCCGCAGGAGCTTCGTGCCATTGAGGAGACGGTGCAGCAGATTGGCGATTCCCTGTGGGCGCCCGGTCCGCTGGACGGTCTGCTCAAGAGCTGGGCGCATTCGGCGTCGGCGGAAGGCGAGTACCGCCCGTCCCTCAAGCCGCGACGGCCCGGCCCGGCGCCCGTGGTTCAGTTCGCGCCCGCACTCATTCTGCGGCGCAGAACCGAGCGCTCGTTCATCCGCGCGTTCCAGAGGATCATCGAGAAACTCGAGAAAGGGGATCCCGTGCCCGAGGGCGTGGCGCGCTTCATCAGCATCTCGGAGGATGGCCCTCCCGCCGGCATGATGAGCAACAGCGGCAACGGTGCCGATCCGGAAGAAACCTACTTCCCGCTCCCCGCGAACGAGGCGCAACGCGGCATCATCCAACGGCTGGCCACCAACCAGGGCGTGTTGGTCCAGGGGCCGCCCGGCACCGGCAAGTCGCACACCATCGTCAACCTGATCTGCCACGCGCTCGCCAACGGCCGGCGGGTGCTCGTGACCAGCCACACGGTGCGGGCGCTCAAGGTGCTGCGCCACATGATCCTCGAGCACGCACCGGACCTCGCCCCGCTGGCGGTCGTCCTGCTTGGCGACGACCGCGACGCCCTGGATGCCATGGAGGGGTCCGTTCAGGGGATCACGACCCGGCACAACACCTGGAATGCGAAGGAGAGCCACGCAACAATTGCGCGCCTCGACGGCGACCTGGATCGCGCCCGAAGACATGAAGCCAAGGTACTTCAGGACCTGCGCGTAATTGGGGAACGGGAGACCCGTCACGAGGCGAAGTTTGGCTACAACGGGACCTTGCCCGCATCGCCGAAACGCTGCGCGACGAGCGGGAGTCGCTCTCCTGGATTCCCGACGACACCCCGGAAGACATCGATCCACCGCTCTCTGCAGATCAGTTCGCCGAACTGGTTTCGCTGTTCAGGAACGAGCACCTCCGGGATTGGGAAGCGAACGGATGGGTGAGCGTCGACCTCGGCGGTTTGCCTGCTCCTGAGGAGTTCGAACGAGCCGTACGAAGTGAGACCGAAGCACGTGCGGCCCACGAAATCAACGCGCCAATCAGGCATCGCGGCGAGTACGACGCGTTGGAACAGATGGTCGAGTGCGACCGCCGTGATCTCGCGGGCGGACTGGAGAAGCTCCTCCGGCTGATCGAACAGATGGAGCGACAACCGCTGGCCTGGGCGGAAACGGCAACGAAGGAGATTCTCGGCGGCTTGGAGCGTACGTGGCGGCAGTTGCACGAGGACACCCTGAACGCCGCGAAGTCACTGGGCGGGTCCGCTCGCGCGCTCGACGCCAACCCGATCACTCCGCCGCCGACAGCAGACCTGCAGACGCTGCGCGCCGACGCCAACGCCCTGCTCGACCACCTTGGGGCCGGTGGACGCTGGGGCTTCGGTCCACTCCGCCCCAAGGTAGTGAAGCGTGCCCGCTACATTCGCGACTTGCGCATAGGCGGTCGGCCGTGCACGGTGGCAGACGCCGTGGACGACTTGGTGAGGCGGGTCGACGGCGAACTCGAAATCCTCCGTCTGCGCGAGCGCTGGGGGCGCTATCACGACTTCAGGGCGAGTACCTTCACCGATCTGGCGACCGAACTCCAGGATCTGTGCGCGCCCATTGAAGATGCACTCGCGGCCCTGATTCTGAAGCGCGACCTGGCAGCAATCGTGGAGCGCACGCCGGGAAGCCCCGAGCCGGACTGGTCTGACCCGGCATCACTGCGGCGCTACGGCGAGTCGGTGGCCGCCGTGGAGACGACGTACCGATACGCTGCCGCGCAAGGTGAGATCGAATCGGCTTGCGAACGGTTGAAGGCGCAGCAAACACTCGGGCAGCGAACACTCTGGCCGCTCGACCCCACCTCGGAGGAGATACGCGCCGCTATCGTGGATCGCGACGCGCGGAAATACGCGAGCGCGCTGCAGCGAGCGGCAGACAACGTGGAACTCGCGGCGCAAGTGGACCGCAAGCGCGAGTTGCTGCACCGGATGACAACCGGAGCGCCGGTTCTGGCTGATGAGATCAAGGGGACGTTTGCTGCCTCTGTCTGGGATGAGCGGGCCGGTGAGATCGGGCGCGCCTGGAACTGGTCGCGGGCGTACGCTTGGGTGAAGCGTCTGATCAAGCCGGGTGCGGAGGAGCAGCACCGCCTCGAACTCGATCACACGAAGCAAGACATCGCTCGCACGCTGGAACGACTCGCGGCTGAAAAGGCGTGGACGCACTGCTTCACGCGGATGACGGAGAACCAGCGACAGCACTTGGTAGCTTGGTCGAAGTCGGTGCGTTCCATCGGGAGGGGTACCGGCAAGTACGCGCCACAGCACCGTCGCAACGCACGCAAACACCTCGACGAGTCTACCGCATCGATCTTGTCGTGCAGGGCATGGACGGCAGCGTGGCGGTCGAGTGCGATGGCGATGCCTGGCACGGGGCGGACCAATATGAAAGGGACGCTGGCCGCCAGCGCGATCTGGAACGCTGCGGCTGGACGTTCTGGCGGGTTCGCGAAAGTGCGTTCCGGCTCGACTCCGACGAGGCGCTCGCGGGTCTCTGGAACGCGCTCAACGATCGCGGAATCTTCCCCGCAGCCGAGGACGACGATCGCCGTAGCAGGCAGAAACGGCGAGCCGAGATGCCGCCGTCACGGCCGTCCGAGCCAATCGCAGAACTTGTCGTGCACGATCCGCTGAGCGCTCAGGGGCAACGAGAGTCGGCCACGCACGACGGCGAGCGTCACGCGAAACGACCCACCGGGCAACCGCCCGTGACGGGTGGAAACGCTCATCCATCGGACCAAGCCGCCGTTGCGGGGAATGATCCGCCGCGACCTGGCCCACCCCCTGTGCCTGAGCGGTCACCTGAACGCGAAGGCATCAGCCCCGATCAGCCCATACTGCAGACCGTCGACCGGCCGGCTGTCCGCCAAGGGATTCCGCGCGCCGGGCAACTATCAAAGAGTGCCGCTCCCGTGGCCGCACGTGCGCCCTACGGGGAGTGGGCATCGACCGGCCACGTTCCCGATCCGCGCACTGCGAGACAGGGTGAACTCATCGCTCTGCTGGCCGAAGTAGCTCGCTACGAGGGGCCGGTGGTCGCGATCCGCGCCTACCGCTTGATCGATCGCGCTTCCGGCAGTCGCCGGCTTACCGCACTGGCGCGGCGAGCCCTCAACCGAGCCTGCGCCGCGGCGGTGCGAACGGGCGTCGTGGCGGTCGCCAATCCACTCGGTCGCACGGGACAAGCGCAACTCGTGCTACGCAGCCCGGAGAGCCCCGAGGTGATTCCCCCGCGAGCGTGGCCCCCGAGAGCTCGATGAGCTTCCCCCTGACGAAATCGGCGCGTTGCTGCGGAGGCTCTCAGCCAGCGGCCCGGTCGATGCGGACGCGCTCAAGCGGCAGGCGCGCGTAGTACTTGGGTGGGCGCGGCTCACCCGGAACATCAGCGAGTTCCTCGACGAGTGTATGGCGCTGATGTAGCTGCTTGTGCGCGGAGGTACGCCGACGTCCGGCGCTGGTCCTTATGCCGGTTGCGGTAGCGGGGGCGTTCTGCACTCGGCGCGCTATGAGCGCAAGCCGCGCGGCGGGCCGAGCGAACTTCCGCCGAAGTATGAGCGGCGGGCGAGTTTCTGTTGCGCGGCGGCGGGGTGCCGCGAGCGGGTGACGCCGCGGGCGCTGCGGTTCTGGGGCCGGCGGGTGTATCTGGGGCCGGTGTTTCTGCTGGTGTTCAGCATGCACAACGGGACCACGCGCAAGCGAACAGAAGAGTTGGCGGGCGCGGCTTATGCCGCCGGTAGATGAGAAGTCGCTGCCTGGGTCGCTGCTGGCGCGGTTTGGTCAGACCGACGCCGCCGAGCGAGTGGTGGCAGAACGAATGTTGACCGCCGCAGAGCCTGTGGACAGCGAGCCCCATGCGTGATAGCTATAGCTGGGGGTTAGGCCGACCGCAGATATCCTCTGCCGGTGCACAGTTTTCGCAGCCGGATCGCTGAGTTGGGCACGCTGCCGTCAAACACCGTGCGGGTGCGAGCCGACGGCGCTGCAGCCGCGCTGTTTCGCGTTATTGGGAGTTGCGCCCCCAGATGTCGTGTGCCTGACCACTGAGAACCACGGTTACCGCCGTAGGTACCACGCGAACTATTCCTGGTTCCAGATGTCGAGGCTGTCGGGGGTCGTGCTGAACAGCCCGTCGGTAGCGGTAAGGGCGAACAGGTAGTCGGGCTCCTCGGCGTCCGGCAGAACCGCGAACCGCAGCACATGCGCCTTGTAGAGCTGCTCGTTGGTGAAGTGGGGATGGCGCGTCACCCTGACGCCCTCCCGACCGGGGCTGAGCGGCAGCGGGGCGCCGGTCGATTCCACGTCGAACGCGTAAAAGCCCTGGGACTGGGTGCCGACCAGGATCTTCCGCCCCACTCTGCCGAACTCGGTGAGCGCGTCGTCCTCGGCAGTGACGGAGTCGGAGATCCAGACAAGGGCTTCTGCCGGAGGCGCGGGGTCTGCCGGTGTCCGCCGTGGCCGTTGGCGTGATCGCCGCCCAGTGGAGGTTGCCGTTGCCGTCCGCGACGTACACGTAGGCTCTACGACGATTACACCTGCTACTCGGCGTCGTTGCCATTGCGAGCCGGCGCGGTGACGGCGCTGTATCCAACGCACTCAGGTCGGGACCGCGGTAGATGGCGTCGGCGGTCGTTATCCAGTAGTCCGTACCGTCCCAGGCGGCATCACGCGCGCGCTCGGCGAGCACCATCTCGGCCGGGCCCCCATCACTCAGGTCGTACAACGCACCCGTGCCGGCCTCCGCGTCCGCAGTTATCGCCAGCAGCTTTGCTTTGTCTCCGTCGCCGACCACGAGCAGCCGCACCACCTGCTCACCGAATTCCAGGTCCTTCCAATCCAGCGACGAAGTGGCGGGGCTGGCGCGGTACAGACGATACACGCTGGAGGCGCCTTCGACGTGGAAGGCGGCGTACAGATAACCCCCGTAGTAGGCCAGTGCGCGCACTTGCACCACGTCGTCGTCGCCGGCGGGCGGATTGTTCACCTGGTCCCAGGTCTCACCGATCTTGGCCGTGCGGTAGATGCTGGCCGCAGCCACGTAGTAGCCACCATCGGCGTACACGATGTTGGCCACGGCCAGGTTGTCGTCGAGGTTGCGGTTTTCACGGGAAGTCTGAGTGGCGAGCGTATAGAAGATGCCCGCCGTGCCGCCGCTGCAGGTGGCGAGCACGGCCAGCGCCAAGCCGACCGCCGCCGCCCGGGCCGTGCTCCGGATCGCTCGCAAGCTGCTCATTCGTGCCACGCGTCTCACCGGGGGCCTCAGAAGTGGTAGACCGCGGTGGCGGTCAGGCTGACGAAGTTGCCGAACATGTGAGGCAGCTCCGGGCCATCGGCCGGCTGCTCCCAGGGCGGCTCCCAGGCGAACCAATACTCGGCGGTGGCCCCGAACGACCAGTTCGAGGTGGCGCGCCACAGCACCGACACCCCCGGCAGCGCCACGAACGCGAAACTGGTGCGGTCGCTCAGCCGCATGACGAGGCCGCCGAGCCCGAACGTGACCGGGATCTCGAACTCCGGCAGATTGAATACGTAACCGCCACGGGCCAGGATCGGCACCATGAACAGAGTGTTGTTGTTGATGTCGACGCCGAACGTGCCCGCCAACTCCGCCCCAATGGTCCAATTTTCGCTCAGGTAGGTACTCCAACTCAAGGCCGCCATGTACATCAGATTCAGATTGGGGTCGTGCGGCGACGCCTGCGTGCGCTCGCCTGCCGCGGCCGGCAGCCCGATCGGCTGCGTGGACAACCAGAACAGCGGCAGGTTCAAGCCGAGGCGAAGGGACAGTACGTAGTCGCCCGGCCCGTAGCGAGGGATCATCGCCTCGACCTCGACCGCCTCGCCCTCCTGGGCGAACGCGGCCACCGGCGCAAGTGAGGCCACGGCAAGACAGAAAAGCACGGCGACGAGAACGCGGGTCGGACGACGACACATATCAGGTAACACCGCTCTCACCGTACTACGTCACGGCCACCGGCGCCAAGTGCCTCGGCGGACGAATCCGCACGCGGCCGCGGCGACCGCCCGCTGCCCTTCCGGATCCCGTCCAACACCCCGTTCACGAACCGGTACGACTCGTCCCCGCCGAACCGTTTGGCGATGGCCACGCTCTCATCGATGGTCACCGCGCTCGGGATTTCCGGCTGATGGAGCAGGCTGTACACGCCGAGCCGCAGCGCCGACAGGTCTACGCGGGAGATCCGGTCGATCTCCCAGTGCTCGAGCTGGCGCCCGATCGTGGCATCTACCGTGTCCAGCTCCTCGAGACAGCCGGCAACCAACAGTCTGGCGAATTGCACGGCCGCGTGGGACAGCGTGCCCGCGGCTGCCCCGTCGTTCCAGGAGAAGTCCAACAGCGCCGCCAGCGGCGCGCGCGCAATCTCATACCGGTACAAGGTCTGGAAAGCCACTATCCGTCCGTCGTGCCGTGCTCCCATGCCCGTCGCCCGTCCGTCACCAGTTCAAGTTGTCCGTAAAGATGCGGATGTTGGCTTCTTCCTTCAATTCTTCGAGAGCGGCCAACAACGCCCGCTGATAGGCCTGGACCTGCCGGTCGTTGGCCAGCAGCAGCCGGATCTGGTCACGCACCAAGTCCTCCGACATCGGGTTGACCGGGTCATCGAGCCCCAGGATCTTGGCCGGCACCCGGTCGGCGATGCGAATGACGTGGAAGCCGGCATTGGACTGCAGCACCCCGCTGGTCTCCCCTTCCTGCATCAGGAACGGCGCCTCGAAGAACTCCCGTCCGAGCAGGTCGCTGGTCACCTGATCGTCACGCCGCAGATAGGTCCCGAACGTACCTCCGCTGTAGCGGGAGCCTTCGTCGTCGGAGTACTTGACCACCAGGTCGTCGAAGTCCGCGCCCTGCTGCAGCTCACGATAGATCTCGTCCGCCCGCCGCCGCGCCTGAGCCCGCTCCGACTCCCCGGTGAGGGCGCGGGTATCGACGTAGATGTGCTTGAACTGCACCATGTCCGGCTGCACGAACAGCGGCGTCTTGTTGGCCTCGTAGAACTCGACTACCTCGTCCTCGGTGGGCAGCACGATGTTGCTCAGCTCCTCGCCGCGGGTACGCGCCACGTACCGCTGCTGGATGATCGCGCTGCGCAGTTGCTCGCGATACGCCTCCCACGAGAGGCCGGTCTGCCGCACCAGCGCGCGGTACTCGGCGTCCGTCAGCGGCCGTCCGAGCTGCACCCGCCGGCCTTCCTGCTGCTTGAGCTGTTCGATCCTGATGGTCACGTCGTCGGCGGATACGAAGATCCGCGCGCGCGCCGCGGCCTGCTCGATCAGCCGCTCGCCGACCAGCAGGTCGAGCACGCGCTGGCGCTGCTCCTTGGCGATCAGCACGCCGTTGCGCTGCTCCAGCAGCTCGATGTGCTTGCGCAGTTGGCGGACGCTGATGACGTCGAGCTTGTGCAGCCGCACGGTCGCGGCGGGCCGGTCGATCGCCTGCGCCGCGGCCGTACCCGCAGCCAGCGTAACCAGAGCCAGGATCAGGGCCGGCGTACGTGAGATGAGTGCTTTCACTGGTCCTTAGAGTGTACCACGACTCGCCCCGTGCGTGGCGAGCGCAACCGGCGGCCGGGGCGGCCGGTCAGGAAACCGGTTGGGCGACCTCCCGGAAGCCGATCTTCTCCTTGAGCTTCTTGACCCCGGCGAGCTTGCTGTCCAGCTCCAATCCGCGCTGCAGGTGGACGGCGGCGCGTTCGTTGTCGCCATGGTGGGAATGGATCTCGGCTATCTTCTTGTGGAAGAAAGCCGACTCCTTGCGCGAGATGTCCAGGTCGATCAAGGCCTGGATCTGCTCGATCACCAGCGGCGCCGGCATGGTTGCCGCCATCTTGAAGCAGGTCAGCGTACGCAGCTTTTCCACCACCTCCTCGATGAAGTGGTGGAAGTAGGGCCGCGCGCGTTCCCGCCGGTACAGGGACTTGTACATCTCGACCGCGCGTATCGCGTCGCCGCGGCGTTCGAACGCCTCCGCCAGGAGGAAGGAACAGTCCATGAAGTCCTCGTGCGACATGTGCTCGTGCAGGTCGACGTGCGCCACGGCCAACTGCTCGTAGATCTCCAGCGCCTCGTCGTCGTTTGAATGGAGCAGGTCGTAGAAGATCAGCTTGCTCTGGCTCGCGTAGTCGTTGCGCTGCCGACGCAGGAACTCGCGATAGTCGAAGGTAACGTTGCGTAACAGTCGGGCGTGGGTACGGTCGTAGTTGACGCGCCGGTGCGGATCGCTGAGCACCTCGTAGGCATGGATCAGCGAACGCATGCGCTCCTCGGAGCCGGCGGAGGCAGTATCCGGATGCAACTCCTTGGCGCGCCGGCGAAACGAGCGCTTGATTTCGTTCGCACTGGCTTGGGGTGAGCATCCGAGAGTCTTATAGTAGTCGGCATCCAAAGCAAACCCCGTTTCACACCCGTGCTGATGCCGCCCCTCCCGTCAGCGTCTCGCCCGTCCACGACGGCCCGCCGGACCGTCCATTCGATTCTACCGCGATTATAGAGGAACCTGACGGCGGTGTCAAGAATCGTTCCGCGGGCGCCGGGCCCGGACAGGGTGTTCCGGCAGGTCCCCCGCGCACGCTACACTCCCTCCGGCGATGTTGGGGTTGCTGGCGAAGAAGGCGTTGCTAGGCCACGTGCAGTCGGCGACCGATCGCCTCCGCCTCCACCTCGGAGGCGAGCACGCCCGAATTCTTGACGTACATCCCTTCCGCCTCCATGGCGGTCATCAGCCGCTGCAACGCGCGCGCCGAGCTCAGCGCCGCCTTGGACACGAACGCATAGCTGCGCTTGCCGGACACCATCCCGGCGTCCTTGAGGTAGCGCACTACGGCCGGCGGCAACTTCCCCGCGAGGAACGTAACCGGCTCGGCCCCGACCGCGACGTACCGGTATATCGTGAGCTTGCGGTTGACCTCGCGGCTGCCGTCGATGACGTCGACCTGATGTCCCTGTGCCTCCACGCCGCGCGCCAGTGCCTGCGCCAAGCCGAGGAGACGCCGGCGGTTCCGGCCCTCGAAGAAGACCACTGCGGAGCGCATGCCTCGACGGCGTTCAGGATCCGCGCGTGACGCCCGGCTCCGTACGCGTCGCGGTGGGCGTCGCGGTGCGCATCGCGGTCGCAGTGGCTGGGGTTATCATCGTCACAGCATGCCAGGACCCCCGTTCGCCGGCAACCCCCGTCACCATCGTGCTGGCGGAAGCGGCAGCGCCCCGTTATTCGCTGCAGCCGGCCGCAGATCCCGACGAATGGGTCGTGATTTTCGCGGATGCCCACCACCTCACCCTCAGGTACGCCCGCGGACGGATAGCCGCGCACCGCGCCGCGGTCACGACCCTGGCGACCATCGACCGGATCGACGTGCCTCCGGGAGTCAATCCCGATCTCGGCGAGCATGCCTACGTGACCCACGACGGCGTGGAGCACCTGTTCTACGTCGACCAGGAGTTGGCGGACAAACGGGTCACGAAGTGGATCTACCGGGAGGCTGCCCCGCCCGCCGCCGGTGCGGAAGCGACGTGGATGGTCGACCTGGTCCCGCGCGCACCGCTGCCGATGGCCGCGCTGCCCGGCTCCGCGCAGGCGCCGGACGCCGGTCTGACCCTGTTCGGAGTGCTCCGCGAGCAGCAGCGCCTGGTTACCTATACCCTGCGGGCCGAAACGGTCTCCGGTCCGCGCGCAACGGCGCTGAACGGGATAACCGCTCCGGCGGCCAGCCCGTACGCCTGCGACGAGCGGAGCGGGCTGCTGCTGGAGCATGACGCCGAGGCGCTCCTGATCGAAGGCCCCGAACAGATTCGGCGGGTGGAGTTGGAGGCCGGCGGACCGATCGGGATCGGCTGCCATTCCGGGGTCATGATGGCCGCGTACACGCGCCGCGATCCGGGTGCCGGCGCCACCAGCGCGGGGGCGGCGTTGGACGCGCTGGAGATCGTCGCGGTCGATCTGCACAACGGGCAGGAAACCAAGGTCACGCTGGCGCGTGAAGTCGGCGCGCTGGCCGTGTTTCCCAGCGGCTACGCGGCCCCGACCGCCGGTGGCGGCACCGGCGCGGGTGAGGCCGAGACCGGGCGCCCGGTGCTCACCGTGCTGTTCACCGAGCGCGCGCTGGACCCCGACGGCGAGCCCGAGTACCGGCTGTCGCTGGTGGAACCGGACGGCGACGGGTACCGCAAACGGGTCCTGGTGCGCGGGGCGTACCCGGTGCAGGACTTCCGCGCGCTGCGCGCGGGACGCGATCTGATCGTGGCGTTCCGGCGCGTGCGCGAACTGCGGGTGCTGCATGCGCGGCTGGCGGCATCGCCGGTGCCCGAACTGGTCCAGCGGCAGCTGGGGGGAAGCTGAACCATGGAAAAACGGCCGCTGCCCGGGGATACGCTGGCGCGCCGCCTGCACGCCGGTGCCCGTGACCAGCTCTACCAGGTACTGCTGGACAACGGCGAGGTGCGGGGAGCGCTGCTGCACGCGACCCGGGTGGTGCTCGAGATGCGCGCCAACCATCAGTTGGGGCCGTTGGAGACCCTGGTTCTGGGCCAGGCCTACGTGGCGGCGGGGCTGCTCAGCGTCAACCTCAAGCCGCCCGGACGGCTGAAGATCCGCGTCGATTGCTACGGCCCGATCGCCGGTTTGACGGTGGAGGTCAGTGCGTTCGGCGAAGTCCGCGGCTACCTGGCCGAGGCGCCGATTCCGGTGACGCCCGGGGACGGCGTGCCGAGTCTGCGGGAGCTGTTCGGCACCGGTACGCTGGCGGTGACCACCGACCTCGGCGGCGGCACTCGTCCGTTCCGCGGCGTGGTGGAGATGCGCTCCGGCAACCTGGCGCAGGATCTCGCCTATTACTTCACCACCTCCGCCCAGACCCCGACCGCCCTGAACCTGAGCGTGGCGTTCGACCGGCAGGGTCGGGTGACCGGTGCCGGTGGCGTGTTCCTGCAGGCGATGCCGGGCGCTTCCGCGGCCAGGGTCGCGGACGTTGAACGGACGCTGCTGCAGCGGCTGCCTTCGGTCGGCGCCGCGTTCGCCGCCGGCACGGAACCGGCGTCCCTGCTGGAACAGACCTTCGGTCGCCACCTGCCGGCGGTGATCGGCCGGCGGCGCGTGTCGTTCATGTGTCACTGCAGCGCTGCGCGATTCCGCCTGCACCTGGGCGCGCTGCCGCGGGGCGAGCTGGAGAGCATCCTGGCGCGGGGGCCGTTGCCGGTAGTCACCACCTGCCTGTACTGCAATACCCGCTACGAGTTCGGCCGCGCCGAGATCGAGCGGCTCCTGCAGCCCCGTTGACGCCGCGCCGCGGTGGCTGATCCGGCCCGTGCCTACCGGCGGCCGAGGGCGGCGGCCAGCCGGAGCACCGCGCCGGCGGCATCGCCCTCGACGGCGAGCGTGAGCACCGTTCGGCCGGCATCGAGCAGGGCCTGGCGGTCGCCCAGCGCCTGGGCCGCCTTGAGCACGCCGAACGTGAGCCCGGAGGCCGCGTCGCCCGCCCGGTCGGGGATGGCCAGGTCGGGGA
Organism: Spirochaetia bacterium; assembly: GCA_965198005.1. GTDB lineage: Bacteria > Spirochaetota > Spirochaetia > SZUA-6 > Bin103 > Bin103. Next base: position 1,523,949 of record CBDAOI010000004.1, on the reverse strand, counting down.
TGGCCAGGTGGGGGCTGCCGGCCGTGACGATCTGCAGAAACCGGCCGCGGCCGCGGTCGCCCTTGTGCAGTTGGCCGGTCGAATGCAGAAAGCGCGGACCGTACCCCGCGCTGGTGGCCAGCCCGGTGCGGGCGCGCACCGCGCTGCGCAGTGCGCCCAGCGCGGCGTCGGTGGCCGGGGTCGGGGGCCCGTACGCGTGCGCGGCGAAGTAGGAGCCGGTTGGCGCCCCGTCCACCAGGTCGGCCACTGCCGCGGCCGGCGTGTCCGCCGCCACCGCGCCGTACACCGCGATGCCGTCGCCCACCAGCGCCGGTTGCGGGTCCGGCAGCCGGCCCGCGGTCCGATAGGCATCCACCAGCCGGCGCGCCTGGAGCTTGGCCGCCTCCACGTCGGGCTGGTCGAACGGGTTGATGCCCAACAGCGAGCCGGCCACCGCCGTCGCCATCTGCCAGATCCAGAACTGCGCACCGACGTCGTACCTGTCGGCCAGATGCAGCGTGACCAGCGGCTGCCCGGCGCGGCGCAGGCTGGCGAGCGCCGCGTCCAGCTCCGGTTCGGCACCCAGCCGCAGATACGCGAACAGCCGGTCGTCGCCGTACAGCTCAGGCGCCGCCACCGGCTCGCCGACTACCGGCAGGATCCCCCTCCCCTCCTTGCCGGTGCTTTCGGCGATCAGCTGCTCCACCCAGTCGGCCAGACTCCGCAGTTCCGCGCCGGTCACCAGCGTCAGCTTGTCGCGGCCCGCGGCCGCCAGCGTGGCCAGCGTAATCCCCAGGCGGGCGGCGACGCCGGCACCATTCTCCGCCGCCAGCCGGGCGCGTTGCAGCAGTGCGCGCAAATCCAGACCGAGCAGCGCCGCCGGCACCAGGCCGAACACGCTGAGGGCGGAGTAGCGGCCGCCGATCGTGGGCTCGCCGAGAAACGTCGCCCGGAACGAATAGCGCTCGGCGAGCTCCGCCAGCGAACTGCCCGGATCGGTGATCGCCACGAACTGGGCGCCGGCCGCGGCCCGCCCCACCGCCGCCGCCACTTCGTTGTAAAAGTACTTGAAGAACGAGATGGTCTCGACCGTACCGCCCGACTTGGACGAGACCAGGAACAGAGCGGTACGCAGTTCCCGCTCCGTGATGGTGGCTGCTACCGCCTGCGGATCGGTGCTGTCGAGCACGGTCAGCCGCAGGAACCCGGGCCGGGGACCGAACGTGCGCGCCATCACTTCCGGCGCCAGGCTGGAGCCGCCCATGCCCAGCAACACGGCATGCGTATACCCGTCCCGCCGCACGCCGGCCGCGAACTGCTGCAGCCGCGGCAGCTCATCCTGGACCACCGTCGCGATGTCCAGCCAGCCGAGCCGATCGGCGAGTTCGGTCGGGTCCGGCTTCCAAACCGTATGGTCATGGGCCCGGATGCGGCGCACCAGCCCCGCGGCGCGCGCCCGCGCGCACGCCTGCTCCACCGGGCCCAGATACCGGCCGAGGTGCAGCTCCAGGCTCGCGCGCAGGCGCGCCCCGCCGCCGGACGGCGCCCGCACGACCGGATCGTCCGGAATGTCACTCACGGCGGTAACGTACTGAAAACGCCGGCGGCGGGCACCGCGGACACGGCGCGGGTACTCCGGGCACGGCGCGCACGACCCCTGCCGCCGGCGCTGCCCCGGTTTGACGCCGCCCCCGGCGGCGCGGGACAATCGACCGGGGAGGCGCGAACACCATTCGTATCGGCGTCATCTGCGGCGGCCAGTCCGCCGAACACGACGTTTCGCTGAGTTCCGCCCGCGCGGTAGTGGCCGCCCTGCGCGCCGAGCATGAGGTCGAGCTGATTCACGTCCAGCGCGACGGCACTTGGCAACGGGCGGACCCGCTCCGGTTTCCCGGTGCGCACGGCCCGCGTATCGCACCCGCGGCCGGGCCGCCGCAGGCCGCCGCCGCCCCGGAGCCCCTCGGCGGTCCCCTGGCGCTGCTGAACCGCGCAGGGGAGGCGCAACTGGTCGACCTGGGCGCGCGCTCGCCGTTGCCGCCGCTGGACGTCGTGATTCCCGTGCTGCACGGTCCGTACGGTGAGGACGGCACCATTCAGGGGCTGCTGGAGATGGCCGGCATCCCCTACGTCGGCGCCGGGGTGCTGGGCTCCGCCATTGCGATGGACAAGGAGGTGACCAAGCGCCTGCTGCGCGACGCGGGCGTGCCGGTTCCCCGGTTCGTCGCCGTGCGCGCCCCGGTGTCACGGGCCGCGGCCGGCCGGCATGCCGCCGGCCTGGGGCTGCCGTTGTTCGTGAAGCCCGCCAACCTCGGCTCCTCGGTGGGCATTACCAAGGCGGTCTCCGCCGAAGAGCTGCCGGCGGCGGTGGACCTTGCGCTCCGGTACGACCGCAAGGTGCTGATCGAGGAATACGTGGCCGGCCGCGAGCTGGAGGTGTCCGTGCTCGGCAATGAGCGGCCTGAAGCGTCGGTGGTGGGCGAGATCGTGACCGGTCCGGCGCACCCGTTCTACAGCTACGACGCCAAGTACCGGGACGCGGCCGGCGCCGAATTGCTGATCCCCGCGGAGTTGGGCGACGCGCAACGGGCTGACGCTCGCGCGCTCGCCTGCCGGGTCTGTGGTATCCTGGAAGTGGAGGGGATGGCGCGCGTCGACTTTTTTCTGCGCAGTCCCGGCGCCGCGGGCGGCCGTGGCGAGCTGCTGGTGAACGAAGTCAACACCATCCCCGGGTTTACCGAGATCAGCATGTACGCGAAGCTGTGGGAAGCTGCCGGAGTCCCGTTCAAGGAGCTGCTGCGGCGGCTGATCGACCTCGCACTCGAGCGTCACGAGCGCCGATCGGCGCGCCGCGCGGCTCCGTGATACTCGGCGACCGCACCACGAGGGCACCATGAGAGCTTCGGAATTACTCGTCCGCTGCCTCGAGAACGAGCAGGTGGAGTTCATCTTCGGCCTTCCCGGCGAAGAGAACATCGACGTGATGGACGCCCTGCTCGACTCGAGCATCCGCTTCATCGGGGTCCGCCACGAACAGGGCGGCGCGTTCATGGCCGACGTGTACGGCCGCCTTACCGGCAAGGCGGGGGTCTGTCTGGCTACCCTGGGTCCCGGCGCCACCAACCTGTTGACCGGCGTCGCCGACGCCAACATGGACGGCGCTCCGCTGGTGGCGATCACCGGACAAGCGTCGCTCGACCGGATGCACAAGGAATCCCACCAGCATATCGACGTAGTGGAGACCTTCCACCCGGTAACCAAGTGGAACACCCAAGTCAAGAAGCCGGACGTCATTCCCGAAGTCGTCCGCAAGGCGTTCAAGGTCGCCCAGACCGAGAAGCCGGGTGCCACCCACATCGACTTTCCCGAGGACCTGGCCGGCGTCCGCGTCGACGGCGAACCGCTGCTGGTGCAGGCGCCGCCCCGCCCGGAGGCGTCGGAAGAACAGCTCCAGCGGGCCGCCGAGCTGATCTCCGGCGCGCGGTCTCCGCTCATCCTCGCCGGCAACGGCGTCGTGCGGCAGAACGCGGCCGCGGCGCTCACGCGCTTCGCGGAGCGGCTGAACATACCGGTGGCCGAGACCTTCATGGGCAAGGGGGTGTTGCGCGACGATCACCCGCTGTCGCTGTTGACCTGCGGCCTGCAGGCGCGCGACTACGTCTCCTGCGGCTTCGACCGCGCCGACGTGGTGGTGGCGGTGGGCTACGACCTGGTCGAGTACGCCCCGGAGCGCTGGAATCCGGAGCGCGACAAGGTGATCGTCCACCTCGACCTGCTGCCGGCCGAGGTCGACGCGCACTACATCGTGGGCGTCGGGGTGCTGGGGGACATCTCGATGTCGCTCGACCGCATCGCCGCCCGCGCGCGGCCGTGCCACGACAGCGACTACGCGCGCGGCCTGCGCACGTTCATCCTGCACGAACGGGACGAGTACCGGGACGACCGCGCGTTCCCGATGAAGCCGCAGCGCGTGCTGAGCGATCTGCGCGCCGTGCTGGACCCGGCGGACATCGTGGTGTCCGACGTCGGCGCGCACAAGATGTGGGTCGCGCGCCTGTATCCCTGCTACCAGCCCAACACCTGCATCATCTCCAACGGCTTCGCGTCGATGGGGATCGGCGTGCCGGGAGCGCTGGCCGCGCACCTGATCTTCCCCGAGCGCAAGGTCGTGGCAGTGACCGGCGACGGCGGCTTCCTGATGAACTCGCAGGAACTTGAGACCGCGCTGCGCGCCGGCGTGTCATTCGTGACGCTGGTGTTCCACGACGACAGCTTCAGCCTGATCGGGATGAAGCAGCAGCGCAAGTTCGGCCGCACGTCGCACGTCAGGTTCGGCAACCCGGACCTGGTGAAGTACGCCGAAAGCTTCGGCGCCGCCGGCTACCGGGTCGGCGCTGCCGACGAACTGCAGCCGATCCTGCGCGCGGCCTTCGCCCAGGACCGGCCGGCGGTGATCGATTGCCCGGTCGACTACACCGAGAACCTGCGCCTGATGGACAAGCTCGGCGCGCTGATCTGCCCGATCTGACGCGCAACCGGCGGCGACCGCCATCGCAGTACCAATTCTGCTACCCGCCGAACGGCCGCGGGCTGAAATCCGGCCCGTTCGTGATGCTCGCACTGCTACCGGTCGCCCTGATGACGTACAGCCCCTGGCGCTCCGCGTACACGTCCGCCGCTTCGTCCGCTCTCAGGTACGCCACCGCCCCGTATACCCGCTTGCCGCGGTATACCGTCGGCGCCTCATCCGGGAACACCTTCAGCGTCTCGATGAACTCCGCCACCTGCCTCACCTTGAGGGTGGTCTTCACCTCCACCGCCACCACTTCCTCGCCGTTGGCGGCGATGATGTCGATCTCCCAGCGCCGCGCGCCGTTGCCGCTCTTGAGGCGGCTTACCGTGTGGTCGACCTCGATGCCACGCTGCCGGAGAAGATTGACCAGGTCGCCTTCCACCAGGGCCTCCATCAGTTTGCCCCATTGACCGTTGAACAGATCTTTCAACTCACGCAGTTGCCGGTCGGTCTCCCGCATCCGGCGGTCGGTCTCCTTCTGGCTCGCGCTGACCTCGCGCAAGATCGCCCACACCTCCTCCGGCGTGGCAGGTTCCCGTTGCAGCGTGTCACTCATCGTGCGGTACCGGTACCGGCCAGCCGTTGCGCCCGCTCGGCCGCCCGGGTGGCACAGCCGGCAAGCACCTCGTCACTCAACGCCGGCAGCGACAGCGCGGCAGCTACCGCATCGGCGCCCTCCAGTGCGCGCTCGGCCAGTTCCCGTATCCGTCGGCTCACGAACGGCGCACCGAGTCCAGCCGTGCGCGCGAACCGGTCCCAATCCCCGGCCCGCAATTCTGCCAGTGTCCTGCGCCCGCCGATTCTCATCGCGAACCCTCGATCCAGCTCCGGATACGCCACGGTTGACAGCACGTCGTACAAGGGAGCGAGCTCGACCGTTGCACCACGGTACAACAGGCTGTAATTCTTGGCGTGCGCATCCGCATTGCCGATCAACGCCTGGACGATGAATGCGTCGAGGAGCTTGAGGACCTCAACTGCCGGGCGGCTGCAGGCACGCCGCACCAGCGCGAAACAATGCTCTGCCGTTGGTCCGCCATCGGCCGCGTACTTTCGATGCGGCAACAGACCCAGCGCTTGGCAGAAGTCCTCCTGGTGCAGCCGTCGCACGCGGCCATCCGCGCCGGTGCGCCGGTCATAGCGTTCGACCAACAGGTATGGCCGCCCTGCTACCGAGCGCGGCTCGACCGCCGCGACGGAAAGTCCGAGGCCGGCGGCAAGGCGCATCGCGAACGCTTCGTTCTCGACAGTCGCGGGAAAGTGGTCGACCGCCGGCTTGAGGATGTGGGTGGTCGGTTGCCCCGGCGCCGGAATCCCGACCTGATTTCCGACGAGGACCACCGGCATCTTCGATTGCGCCCCCGCGAGGGACAATCTCAACCGGCCCTCCGTGCCGGCCAGGAAGGGGCGCGCCGGCAGGGAATCAAGGAGCGCGACCAAGCCTTCATCGGACAGCGCGTTGGTCTGCTCCTGCGCCTCGTGTAGCGGTGGCGTCTCTGCTTCGGGCCACAGGGTAAGCGCGCCCGCGACGTCGCCGCCGAGCCGCTCCAGCAGCCCGAATTCGTCGTCCGGTGAAACTCCCAGGACGGCGGCCACCGCCTCACGCTGAATTCCCTCGGGGAGCAGGCCCTCGAAAAACGGCCGGCACCTGCGACGGTGGAACGGCTCCCGAAGTTTCGGCAACGAGCACGAGAGCGCCGGCGAGTGCTCTCCCGCCAGCCATTCCTCGGCATAGGTGAATCGCATCTGCCCGTCGGCGTCGAGCGCCAGCGACCCGACCACCGCGCCCGCCCACCACACCGTCAGCGCGCGCGTCACCGTCCGACCTGCACTTCGTCAACGTCGGGAGGCAGCTCGATCCTGAGCCTGCACCCAAGCGCATCGAGAACGGCGAGCACCTTGCCGAGTCGTGCGGTCGGCTTACCGCGCTCCACCTCGACCAGGAAGCGTACGCCGACGCCTGCGGCCGCCGCCAACTGATCCTGCCGCAAGCCCTGAGCGCGCCGCACTCCGCGAACGAGCTGTCCGATCTGCTGGGGACTCATGTCCTGCCTTTCCCGATCGGGAAAGATACGGCCGAACGGGCTGATCGACAAACGAATTGTCCTGCTCGGGACAATTCGAAAGACCGGTCACAGTTGCTACCCGCCGGACGCCCGCAGCCGTAACGCACCGCGGCGGATCAATCCGCCATCGCCACGCAATTGGCGCCGGCGTCCGGGGTCGAACCGGCGGGATGCGGTGCCAGCCCGGCGCGCCGGCCGGCAGCGGCCAGCGACAGGCAGAGCGCGCGCAGTTGGCTCAAGCGCTGCAACCGAACCGTGACCGCCTGCGCGGACATATCTACGATATCTACCTGGATATCTACCTGCACTCGGGCTCTCCCGTCAGTCTGCTGATGTCGTCGTGGTCCTGCCCGCTGCCGCGCAACCGTTTCAACACCACCAGCCCGGCTCGCGACACCGTTCCGATGGCGCCGTGGTTCCATGCGACGCGCTGGCGAGACTGCCACACGCTTTCCAGGGCCGGCGTAACGTGCAGCAGATCGACCATCAGAACGTCCTCCGATTCGGGCTCCGGCTTCACCAACCGAGAGATGGTCACCGCCCCCCCGGCGAGGCTCATTGCGGCCGCCGCAAGGCGATAGCCAAGCTGTCCGAGGACGTCCTCGGCGGTCCGCACCTGATCCGGCATGATCAGCATGTCGATATCGATCGTGGCACGCGGGATACCATAGATCGCCAGTGCGACGCCGCCGCACAGCGCGTAGTCTACGCGCGCGAGATCAAGCGCATCGGTAATGCAGCGAAGTTCGGTAAGCAGGTCGGTCATAGTGCGGCGCCCTCAGCGCCCTCAGCGGCGCCACCTCGATCATGCCATTTTGACTCGACCCGCTCAACGTGATGAAACGTGATGACGAGCCTGCGCCGCCTGGAGGTTCAGGTAGGACGCAACGCGACTATTAGCGGCAGGCAGCTTGAGGCAGCTTGCATGCGCCCGTGACTGTGGCCTACCCTGCCGGCATGGCCACCACCGAATCGGCCAGGACGCCACGCGTTGCGTGCGTCGTGCACGGCGGGTGGGTGCCCGACGAGTCCGGCGGCCGGTTCCTCGTTTGGGCCGAAACGGCGCACCGCACGCGGCGGCCGCGCGCCGGCGACCATCCGTTTCAACTGCGCTGGGACCAGCTCACGGAGGCGTTATCGGAGGCGTGGCCGTCTCTGTTTGAAGCAGCCGGTGTTTCGTCCGACCGGAGCTTGGCTTGGGCCGTGCTACCAGGCGACGGCGTGCGGCCCGCCGCTTCGCTGGAGCTGCAGGCGGAGCTGGATGAGGAGATCGCCACCCCAACCTGTTGGGGGACGTGGCGCGTGGACGCGGCGGAGGTTGCCAACCCGCTTGCCCTGCTCCGGTCGCTCGATCCGCAGCGCACGGGAATGACCCAGAACGTCCGGATTGGGCACGATCTCCGATTCTGGAGCCGCTTGGCCGCGTGCTTTGAGCGGGCCGTCCGCCACCACGAGTACCTGCCGGCGATCTACGCCACGGAACCCGAGGCTCCGAAGGCCCGCGGCAACCGTCGCAGGAAGGTCCGAGAGACTGCCGTTCGGTTCGAAGCGGGCTGGGAATTCGCTGACACCGCGGAGGAGGGCGTCGTCGAGCCATTCGCCCGGGCGATGCCGGGGGCGTGCCGGGCGCTTCGGGCGGAAGCGCCTCCAAACACCGACGAGGAGGCCGAGATGCACGAGCCACGTGCTCTCGTACGCCACTTCCTGGCAGTGCATCTCGACCGGTTCGTGCGCGGCACGCGGTTCACGCAGTCGGCGTTGAAACGCGTCCAAGGGTCGTTTCTCGGGCAAGCGCTGCCGCCGCCCGCTACGCCCGCTACGCCCGCTCGCTCGGCGGAGTGGGCTTCGCAGGCCCCTATCGGCGAGCGCACCTGGATGCAATGGCGGCGCTGGCGCGACCGGATACGGCGGTCGGTGCTCGACGCGGACGAACGGGTCTGCTTCCGTCTGGCAGACGCGAAGCGCGCTTCGCCCGACACTTGGTCTCTGGAATGGCTCCTTGCTTCGCGCCGCGATCCGTCACTGCTCGTTCCGCTCGCCGACTTCTGGGGATCCGGGAACTCCAAGCGGCCGGCGGCGCGGAGCGTGCGCGAGGTCCTGCTCCAACTGGGACAGGCTGCGCGCATCTACGCCAAGCTCTGGGAAGGTATGGACGGCGAGGCTCCTGCGGAAGTCGTCCTGGATCGCGCCGAGGCGCTCGAATTCCTGCGGCAGCAGGCCCCGATCCTGCAGGGCGCGGGGTTCCGCGTGATCGTGCCGGCTTGGTGGACCGCGACCGGCCAGCGACGCCTGCGCCTGCGCTTGACCTCGCGGAGCTCGGGCGGCGCAGCCGCTCAGGGAACCGAGTCGCCGGCAGTGCTGGGTTTCGACACGCTGCTCTCGTTCGAGGCCCAGGTGGTCCTGGACGGCCAGCCGATCACACGGAACGAGTGGGAAACCCTGGTTTCGGCAAAGGAAGGTCTCGTCCGGCTGCGCGGGCAGTGGATGGAGTTGCGCGGCGACGAGGTATCCCGCCTGGAAGAATACTGGGCGGCCGATGCCAGCTCGCAGAGCATGACGGTGGCCGACCTGTTGCGCGCCGAAGCTGGTTCCGACGCCCTCGAAGTCGTGTGCGAAGGCGAGATCGGCCGGATGCTCGCCGTACTCCGCGGCACCGGCTCGCTCGATATGCTCGACCAGCCTGCCGGGTTCGCCGGCGAGTTGCGCGGGTACCAGATGCGAGGCTTTTCCTGGCTGGCGTACTTGGAGCGGCTCGGTTTCGGGGCTTGCCTGGCGGACGACATGGGGTTGGGAAAGACCGTTCAGGTGCTGGCGGCGGTCCTGGAAGACAAGGCCCGAAACCCGGATGCCGGGCCCACTCTGCTGGTCGCGCCCACTTCGGTGGTCGGGAACTGGCAGCGGGAAACGCGGCGTTTCACCCCAACGCTCGCCACCTACCTCCACCACGGGCCGCAGCGGGTCAAGACCAGGGAAGCCCTCGAGGAAGCGATTCGGGGGATGGACATTGTCGTTGCCTCGTTCGGAGTCGCCCGGTTGGACGCAGCCGTCTTGAACAAGGTTCGCTGGTGGCGCCTCGTCGTGGACGAGTCCCAGAACGTCAAGAACCCCACGGCCGCAGTGACGAAGGCAATCCGCGGCATCCCGGCGGCGCGGCGCATCGCGCTCACGGGCACTCCTGTCGAGAACCGGCTGATGGACCTCTGGTCGCTGTTCAGCGTGCTGAATCCCGGGTTCCTGGGGACCATGGCCGAGTTTCGCAAGAACGTGGAGCGTCCGATCATGCGCGACCGCAATCGTGCGGCGACCGAGCGTCTGCGCAGCCTGGTGCGGCCGTTCATCTTGCGCCGCATGAAGACCGACCGCGCGATCATCAAGGATCTGCCCGACAAGGTCGAACAGAACTCCTATTGCAATCTGACTCCCGAGCAAGCCACCCTGTATGAAGCGGTTGTCCGCGACCTGGAAGCGAAGCTCAAGGACGCCGAGGGAATCGGGCGCCAGGGCCTGCTGCTCTCCACTCTGATGCGTTTGAAGCAGATCTGCAACCATCCGGTACAGTTTCTCCAGGATGCCAGCGAGTTCGCCGAGACGCGTTCGCACAAGCTCGCGCGCGTTTGCGAGATGCTGGACGAGATCGAGGCCGAGGGCGAATCCGCGCTGGTATTCACTCAATTCACGGTAATCGGCAAGTTGTTGGAAGTCCTGTTCCGCCGGCGGTACGGCGGAGCGGTCTACTACCTGCATGGCGGCACGCTGCGGGCACGGCGGGAGCACATGGTGGAAGAGTTCCAGGATCCGGATACCGAGCCGGCGATCTTCGTGCTGTCGTTGCGTGCCGGCGGCACGGGCATCACGCTGACGCGGGCGAATCATGTCATTCACTTCGATCGCTGGTGGAATCCGGCCGTCGAGAACCAGGCGACGGACCGGGCCTACCGCATAGGGCAGCGCAAGAGCGTGTTCGTCCACAAGATGGTGACCATGGGCACGCTCGAGGAGCGCATCGACGAGCTGATCGAGTCCAAGAAAAAGTTGGCGGAAGATATCGTTGGGGGCGACGAATCCTGGCTGGCGAACCTGGACAACGATGCCTTTCGAAAGTTGATTGCATTGGACCGCGGCGACGCAGTGGTGGGCTGACGAGGAGGGCGGCGTATGGCAGGGCGGAGCAAGACCTGGTGGGGTGCGGAGTTCCTGAACGCCCTGGAGGGCTGCATGGATTCGGGCCGGCTGTCGAGAGGTCGAAGCTACGCCACGCCGCACCGGCGGGAGGAGTTCTCGATTCGGCAGGGCAAGATCGAAGCCACGATCGTCGGCAACGTCAATCCGTATTTCGGGGTCTACAAGACGCCCTACTACGCCGTGAAGATCGAGTTCGAGAAGGTCGCCGCCGCGCGCTGGAAAACAATCCTCAAGCGATTGGGATCCAATGCCGACTGGGTAACGCACCTGATTCTGGGCGAGGTGCCCCCCACTATCGAGAAGGCGCTCGATGGATCGAAGGTCAAGCTGCTGCCGCGAACGCGCCAGGAGATTCGCTCGTCCTGCTCGTGTCCCGACTGGGCAAATCCGTGCAAGCACGTGGCGGGCGTGTACTACCACGTCGCGTCGCTGCTCGACCGCGATCCCCTGTTGCTGTTCGAGTTCCGGGGCATGGATCGCCGGCAGCTCCGGCAGGCCGTCTCGCAGTCCGAATTCGGCGCGGCATTGCTCGGCGATGCCGGCTCGGGAGATCCCGATCTTGCGGCCGCGGTGCGGGAACCGCGCTTCCCCCTGGTGGAAGAGAGCGGTAGCGAGACCCCCGCCTCCGACCTGCGGGCGTTCTGGCGCGGCAGGCCGCTGGCTCGGGAGGTGACGGCGGAGGGCCAAGCCCCGCCAGTCTCGGCCCTGCTACTGCGTCGGGAAGGAGACTATCCGGAGTTCTGGCACCGCGACACCTCGTTCCTCGAGGCGATGGCGGGCGTGTACGAGCGGGTCGCGAAGGGGATCCCCCCGAAACCCGCCGAAGCTCTTCCCGACGACGGCCTGCGGTGACCGGGGTAGCTGCGGCGGTGGACACGGACGGCGGCACGCCGGCGCTCGGTCTGCTGGTGGGCGACGCGGTGCCGGAGGCGGCCGCCGCCATCGAGACCGGCGTCGGCCTGGTGCTGGCGGCGTTCGGGGCGCGCGGCTCGCTGCTGGCGGCGCCCGACCCCAGCGGCTTCGAGCTGGCCGCCAAGGCCGACGGCCTGCTGCTGCGCATGCGCTCGGAGGCGGCGGCCGGTCTCTTAGACCGGTCTAAAGCCAGCGCGGTGCGCGATCTGCTGGATCCCCGGCTGCGCGGCCGCCTTGGCCGCTATGGCGCGGGCAAAGGCCAGCTCACTACTGAACCGAACGATCTTCACGGCGGAGAGACGAGGAGTGATCCGCGAGCCTTCTGATTCTATGCCCTCCCGGGCCGACGACAACGAATGCCTGCGCCAATGTCTCCTCGCCATGAGTAGTTCTTCGTCGGTGGCTCTCGACAGACCGAGATCAGCGGCACGAACAACGTCATGCCCCACATCAGCCAAGTGTCGGGCCGTGGCCGCATAGACGTCCTGGTCTAGCAGAAATCTCAGACCGACGCCGACCGTAAGCGGATGTCCTCCGCCCCTACTAAGGCGATCGCGTACCGAATGCACGCATGGATGTCCGCAGAGGTCAAATCAGGATAGTAGTCCTGTATGATTTGGCTGAACGGAATATCCTGGTCAACCAATTCCAGAACGTCTTGAACCGTGATACGCGTACCGACAACGCACGGCTTTCCGAAATGAACCCTGGAGTCGACTACGATTCTGTCCATGTCCATTTACGGGCAAGCAACCACTTGACCATGACGGTGGAAGTATCGTCGGTGCGGTTTGACCGGTCAAGTGTCGCGTCTCGCCGAAGGCGGTGCCATGCGCGACCTGCTCGATCCGCGCCTGCGCGACGGGGGGCGCCTGGCTGCCGGCGGCGCCACGTCGGTTTAAAGCCAGCGGCACCCCCACCAGCGCCGCACGAAGCAGTATAATCATTGAGCACGGCCCGTGGTCGGTCGAGCTGATTCGTGAACACTTGGCGAAGGAGGCCTTTGACGAGGACCTGAGTCTGTTTGATACCTGAGCGAAGTGAACGCAGGTTCAAGAACTGTTCCATAAGCAGTACCGCTAAGTCTAGTGAGCGGATTGGCCGCCGTCGACCATGTAGACGCCGCCGCTGCAGTGGGCGGCGGCGTCGCTGGCAAGGAACAACATCATCCTGGCCACGTCGGCGGGCTGGCCGTAGTGTCCGAGCGGAATGCGCGCCGCCGCGCCCGCTTTCCACCGCTCGCCCTCGCCGGGCCGGTACTGGTCCTCGATCGAGCGCATCATGCGGGTCTCGGTCGGGCCGGGGTTGACGGTGTTGACCCGGATGCCGTATTCCCCGCCCTCCAGCGCCGCGCAGCGCATCAGGCCGATAACCGCATGCTTGCTGGTGTGGTACGGCGCCATCCCGGCCAACCCTTTGATCCCGGCGGTGGACGAGGTAATGATGATGCTGCCGCCGCGTTCCCGCATCGCCGCCATGACGTACTTGAGACCGAACCACACAGCGCGCACGTTTACCGCCATCACCCGATCGAAGTTCTCGACGTCGCAGTCGATGATCGAGGCGACGCCGCCCTCGATGCCGGCGTTGGCCAGGAACGCGTCGACCGCACCGTAGCGCTCCAGCGCCGCCGCGACGTAGGCCTCGACCTGCTTCGGATCGGTCACGTCGGCTGCGAAGGTGCTGACCTCGCCGGCTACCGTGGCGGCGGCCGCCTCCAGGGCGCCCGGGTCCAGGTCGACCAGCAGCACCTTCGCGCCTGCAGCCGTAAACTCCTGCGCCGCGGCCACGCCAATGCCGCCGGCGCCGCCGGTGATGATCGCTACCTTGTCGTCGAGTCGATTCATTGCACACTCGTATTAGCATTTGGTTGGGCGGTTGCGCAACCTGCTGCCCGTGATGTTCGATTGACTCAACATTAACCGCTCCCGCTGACCTCCCCGCACGCTCCGCGCTTTACCCACGCGGCGGGCCGCGCACCTTCGACTGCACCACCGCTGCGCCGACCACGGCCGGAACGGGCGGCCAGAAAAAAAATCGTTGCCCTTCGTGGTGGACGGCCACGTGAAGGTATACGCCGGGCGCAACGGTCGGCTGCCGAAACACTTCGTCGCGCGCCAGAAACTGTGTTTGCCGGCGTCCGTGAGCTACTGGATCAACGCCCTGGGCGGCACGCCCCTGCTGTGCCTGCACCAGGCGCTCGACCCGAAGCTGATCAAGGCCATCGAGCAGGACGTGGTGCCGCACCTGCTGCAACTGGGGGTGGTGCCGGAAGCGGCCCCCGACCTGACCCAGCCGGAGGCCGGTGCGCCGGCGCTCACCCTGGTGTTCGACCGCGAGGGCTGGAGCCCGGACCTGTTCAAGCGGCTGGCCCGGCGCGGCATCGCCTGCATCACCTGGCACAAGAACTTCACGGGCGAGGACTGGCCGGAGGAGGACTTCCACCCGCTCGAGGTACCGATCCATGGGCCCGCTGGAACTGAGGTCAGGAAGTTCAGACTGTCGCGGGTCCGCATGAGCGGTCCGTTGGAGCCATATCGAAGAGGCTTCACGGCGGAGCTGATGGTGATCACTGGCACTTGGCGACCGGTGGCGAGACGGCGCAACGGATGCAAAAGATGGCTGAAAACACTACTCAGCGCTGCCACCGGTTAGCGGCAGCGCAACCGGCGTGTCCTACCCTTGCCCCCCCCCCGGACCCTTGCCCCCCCCAGACTGGAATCCTTTCGCGGCGGGGTTTGACAAATGGTGGGGCCCCCACCTGCGGAGGGCTTGAGTGACCTATAACACGTCAACGCTTATGACACTCTGTTCCCCCGACAGCCGCTCGCCGAGATTTGCTGAAAATCAGCTCGCGGCGCGCTTGCTTAATGGTGAGGAGTCCCCCCCCCCTCCCCGTCGCACAACCGAGCAAACTGAGAAACAACTAACCGCTCCGGCTGATCGCTCCGTAGGCGCCCCCGCGTCCACTCGCGTTCACCACGCCTGCGCCCACCACGGCGGCAGCCAGCCGTGGCGCCGGCTGTTCGACGTCTATCCCGGAACCGAACTCAGGCTCGTCTACGAGTTGGCCGGCGATCCGCCGCCAGAAGTGTCACCTGATTCTGGCTGAGGTCAGGAAGTCTGAAGTTGGAAATGTGCGACCCCCAGCAAGGCGTGTGCGGTACCGCTGGAATCTTCCTCGAGCAGCCGCTGGAGCGCGGCAATTGCCGCGTGGTACTGCCGACGATCGAGCAGGCGGAGCGCCTCGGCGTATGCTGGGCCCTCGGTCACCAGGGGATACTACTCCACTTTGGCGAGGTCGACCCGCAGCGACACGTTCACCAGATGGGAGAAGCGCGGTTCCACCTCGCTGGCTGCCCCGAAGGGAAAGCGCGCGGTGCCGCGGTAGCGGGTGCTGAGGCGTACCGCGTCACGGGTCAAGGTGAGTCCGAGCGTGGCGGTGTGGAGTTGGCGATTGCGCTCCGGTTCGACGGCGTAGGTGTCGAATCGTCTGCCGGTCGAGGCTGGTTACCACGAAACGCGGATTGCCGCCGCCGGCGCCGGCCAGCCACTCGGCCTTGGCCACTACCCGGCGCCGGCGGCTCCACGAGTCGAGCGTCCGGTAGCGGAACTCCCGGAACCGCCGCGCCGCCTTCCCGGTCACCGCACAGCGTCGCTGCGACTTGCGCAGCGCCTTGTCGATACGCTTCTGCAGGCGTGCGTTGCGCGCCAAGCCGAACACATAATCGACGCCTTGCCCCTCACACCAAGCCATGATCTGTTCACGACAGAATCCCGAGTCACCGCGTACCAGGATCTTCGTAGCCGGCCAGCGTTGGCGGATCTGAGCCGGCCGCCAGAGACAGCACCCGCTGTGCGATCAGGGTCTCGAGACGATGCTCGACCCGCGCTGGATCGCGATGGTCAGCAAAACAGGCCGCCAGTCTGCCGCTCACGTCGAACAACCTGTCAGCTTCGCGAAGCAGCAGTACGCCGCTGTCCGATGTCAGTCGACCGCCGTCAAACGCGAGGGTTCTTCATCAAATCCCGTTGATCGCAACTTCAGAGCGTTCAAAGTGTTCCATAACCCAAGCGAAGTCCGGAGCCTCACCGAGAATCATGCCCTCCATGGCTCTGTAGTCCCGTTCAATCACCGTTCGTAGTTCAGGCTGTGGAATCAATCTGACCGATCCAGGGACGGCTTCCTCGAACCGCTTCCAGGCTTGCGGGAACGCGATGAGGTTGTGGTTCCGAACCGCATCCAAAAGGTCGATGTTGGATAGCGCGGCCCGTCCGATGTCGCTCGCCGCGATCATTGCCACATCGTAGTAGTGGCGCGAGATCCGATCCTTGTCAGCGGGCAGCCGCTGGGCGTCTCGGTATCCGCAGTGGACGCCATGCAAGATCAGCAGCTTCTCCCAATAGGTGCGCCCCGGCGCGATCACCCTGACGGCGCCCACGTCGAACGACCAGTCGGGTAGTTCGTCGGCGACATACGGGGCGATGGTGCAGGTCAGGCTCGGGTCGAGCGCCGACCTCGCACCTGCCTCAATCCTCACTCGCGGCGCCACGTAGGCGACATCGCCGCTCGGGTACAGGGTGGGGTACTCGATGAAGAGCGTCTGCCCGTCGACCTCGTCCTCATCCGGACCAACGTGGCACCCTTCCACAATCTCGTCGATCAGCCTCGTCAGGGCCGTTTGCAGGTTTCCGCGAACGTAGCTGCTGCATGCCGCCCTGAGTTCCTTGAACAGGGCGGCGCGTTTCTTGTTGGACAGGTTACTTGCTATGGTCGGGTCGCGCTCCCCTTCGAAGCCAAGATCGTCACGGTAGACGACGAGATCGATGTCTTCGGAGAACCGCTTGATCAGCCCGAAGGCCTTGGACAGGGACGTCCCGCCCTTGAAGAGCAACCTCGGATGCCCGTCGGGCAGCCGGTTGTAGAGCGCGTCGAGGACGAGACAGACCCAAAAGTCCTTCTCCACGTAGCCGGGCAATGTGTCGAGGCGGCTTGCCGCCGCCTCGAAGACATCGCGCCTGTCCTGCTCCGGTAGAGTCAGAAAGGACTCGGTGTTTCCACTCATACGGGAACGGCCTGATCACTTGTGATGTCGCGCGCAAGCGGTAGCGCCCAGCCGGGTAGATCGCGGCTGTTTTTCAATAGATCGAGCTTCACATCGTCGGGCAGACGGCGACTCAGAGTCGAAACGACCTGCGCGTCTGCGGCCGTGTTCGGGCCGAGCCACCGCAGTGCTTGAACCACCGGCGCCGCCGGCTTCCCCGCCCACTGCATGACGCTCGGCCCCGCGTGCCGGAACCGGACCGTTCGTCCATCAATTTTGAGCGTCCTCGAGTAGCCATCCGTCACGAAGCTGACCTTTGCAGGTACTGCGTTCGTGAGACCGAGCTGGTTCGCGGCCACCAGGCCATCCGGCATGATCCGAACGCCGTCCCGCCTTGCCAGCGCTGCGATGGCCGCGTCCAGGTCGACCGGCGCGGACCGCTTCAACACGTTGCTGAACCTGGGCATGTGGTAAAGGCCGTGGCCGACCCGGCGCAACTGGCCAGCCTTGACAAGCCGCGACAGAGCCTGGTCAACGGCCTCCCGGCTCCCGAGGTCCAGGAAGTCCTTCGGCGTGCACACCCAACTCCCGTTGTCGTGCGCGGACACCCTCTTCATGATCTTGTCAGCCATAGGGGTCATCGGATCACGCCCTCTTTGCGGTTAACCCCGGTTAACCCTTGACGATGGTCAGAAATATACTATGATTATCTTACAACGTCAACGAAATTTCCACACCCGCTCGGCGCGGACGCAATAGGTGTTCAACGATGTGTGGCCGGGGCACGGATGTCCACCAGGACTCGATGCATGCGATTCATGGCGCGCGGCGCAGCGGTGAGCGGTATGGTCGGGAGATCGAGCTTCAGATACGCAGCGAGGTGCCGGTGACGATTCGGTACCAGAGCGGACCCTCCGCCGCAAGCTCAAGCTGCTCGTCCGGCAGGTGGTTGTCCGTCACGTTTCCAGGAGTGCTTCGAGTTCAAAGGCTCGTATCTGGCGCTTGACGCCGTCAAGGGTATCATTCCCCGCCACCCGTGAGATGTGGCTGCTTCCCGTGCGTCGCCGGAAGATTACGTATTGCAGTGCGTGGCTGCCGACAAACTGAAGCCCGAAATGCTCACCGTCGTTCCCATCCCACACAGCACGCAGGTTTCCATTATCGACGAGAACCATCGAGCGCCGCATCGCTACGCAACGTTTCGATCCGACTCTTGTAGGTACGATGGACTTCTACGGCGTATAACGAGCGTCCGGAATCCCTCGCGTACTGCTCCGCCCGGGCAAGCAACTCGTCGTGGATGTCAATCGTCGTCTTCAGCGGGCCGCTGTGCGGCCGACTTGGACAGCGAACGGCCTGCGGACGGCCAAATTGCCGGCGAATGACGGCTCCGGAGCGGGCTGAGCCCAGCCGACGCTACTCCCGGACGATGCGCAGGCGGGGGATGGCGTACGGATGTGACCGGCCCACGTCACCGGCTAGACCCCCCGCGGAGGTTCCGGAACGCCTGTCTCTTGGTGCACCTTTTTCGGAACGCTCATTCACGGCGAAACCACCGTCGGGCGAACTGCCCGGTACGTATCATGCGATGCTCAAACAACTCGGAATCCCCAAGCTTTTGATGCGATACACCTACCCGTGCATATTGACCCCCGAACCGGAGGCCGGCGGCTTCTCGGTGTCGTTTCCGGACGTGCCCGAAGCGCTGACCTGTGGGATTGCCGTATGGAAGCCCTTGAAAAGGGCGAGGATGCTCTCGCCGTCGCCCTCAGCTTTTACGTCGATGGTCGCAGAGACATCCCCGTGCCGAGTGACGTGGTGGCCGGCCAGGAGTTGGTAGCGGTACCCTCTGTCGTGGCCGCCAAGCTCGCACTGTATACCGCGATGCGGCGTCAGGGCGTGACTCAGGTTGACCTCGGGAGGCGGCTGGGCATAAGCCAATCCGCAGTCGCTCGGCTGCTTGACCTTCGTCATCGCTCCCATATTGGCCAAGTCGAGGCGGCCCTTCGCGCAGTGGGGCGTGTCTTGGTCGTCGGTGATCGGGCGTTCACTCCTGCGCCCGCCAGTGCGCAGCCGGCACGATAGAGCTCGATGGTTACCGGTAGTTGCTCCGCTCTTCCTCAGCCCCTCGACCGCGCAGGACGCGCGGGGCCGAGCGCCACGACCTTATCGACGGCAGCCCCCGGAATCCCTGGTCGCGCCACTTATGCAACGGGTCGAGATCCCTGCCCAGCGTCCACCGCCATAGTAGAGAGTGCCGGACAGGCGGCATCGACGACAGACTGACCGACTCCATGAGCGAATGCGCGCGCGGCAGACAAGGTGATCGACCATCTCGACCAGCACTGCTGCCGGAAGTTCATCGCGATGTCGCCCTTCTGCGTGATCAGCACCGCGGGCGCGAACGGCCAGGCGGACGCATCGCCGCGCGGCGATCCTCCCGGCTTCGTAGCGGTCCCGGACGAACGCACGCTGCTGTTGCCCGACCGCCCGTGCTGGCAGACCAGATCGAGGGAGCGGACTCCGACGAAATCGACGCCTCGGAGGACGAGGCGAACCGCAATCAGCTCTACTGACGCCACGCTTGGCCCACAACGCATGGACACGGGTGCAAGTCGTATGGTAGCCGTAGGAGCGTGGTGACTCGCGACACTGCCGCCGTAGTACGCGACGCGGTGGTAGAGGCAATCGACCCGCTGGAGATCATCCTGTTCGGCTCAATTGCTGAAGACACGTCCGGGCGTGACATCGACCTCCTGGTGGTAACGGACGACGACGGCCGTCCAACCAGCCGGGATCGACGTGCCGCGCTCCGCTCGGCGCTGCGGCCGTTGCGGCACAAGTACGACATCGATGACTACGTCGTAACCCGCTCGGACCTGGCCGAGTATGTACGTCAGGGCAGCCCATTCGTCCGCAAAATCATAAGTGAGGGAGTCTGCATCTACATGAGAGAGGCGACAAGAGCATGGCGCCGGCAGGCCGAGGAGGAACGCGACACCGCTGCCTACCTCCGAACCGGCGGGTTCCATCGCGGCGCTTGCTGCCACGCTCAACAGTGCGTCGAGAAGTCAATCAAGACCATGTTCACAACGTACACCGGCTCACTGCGCTGGCTGCCGACCATGGCGCGCCGCTCTCGCTGACGCCGGACGATATCGACTTCCTCGATGCGATCTACCGCGGCCGCTACCCCGCGGAATCGGGTCTCCTGCCGCTGGGCGATCCTACCGCAGCCGACGCCGAACGTGCGGTCACCCTTGCCGACAACAGCCTCGCGACGCTGGACAGGTTCCTGGCGAATCGCTCTCCGCGGGAGGTGGCAGAGCCCTCCGCAAGTACCTCAACCTGCCACCAGCCGGACGGCGACGACTCGTGCTGACGGGTCTGGCCTACTTGCACGGGCGGACCGACGCGCAAGACTTCCCGAGCTACGCCTCGCACTCCGGGAACGCCAAGGCGCTGCTCGGCCCGGCCCCCAGCCCGGCGCACGCTTCGCCGTCGGGGAAGACTTCCGATAACTGCCCTGTCGCTCTGGGACCAGTTACTGGATGTTGTCGAACTGGATCCGCAGCCGAGTCCCCGTTGCTCGCGCGACCTTCTCCAGCGTCCGCGTCGACGGTTGTATGCGACCGCTCTCCAACCGCGCGACCGCCGACTGCGTCGTTTTCATCCGCGTGGCCAACTCCGCCTGGGTCAAGCCCGCGCGCGTGCGCGCCTCGATCAGCACCCGGGGCACCTCGTATTCCGGCCCCAGTTGCTCATACGCCTCGCGATACTCCGCATCTCGGCTCCACCGCTCGTGCAGTCCGGCAAGCGTGCTCATTACGATACCTCCCCGGCGCGTCGCAGCGCCACCTCAATCTCTCGCCGTGGCGTCCGCGCAAACCGCGCTCGCATGTCGGCGGGCAGCGCGTCGAGTTCCCCATCCACGGTGTCGTTCAGGGTCTCAACGCGCCAAGTCACGGACAGCAGTTTATGGCAAGTTTGCTATGAAGGCCAACTACCTGTCGAGCGAGGCGAGACTGCCAGGCCACTTCTGATCCGCATCCGTACCGCCCGAGGCAGCGCCAGCGTCCGATATTGCCCCGTTCTGTCAACCCGCCCGGCGCCGGTCACGCACCCCAGATGCCGGTGGTCGCGCGCCAGCCTCCACCGGTCGCCGTCGCTGCTGTGTACGATGGCGCCGTGAAACCCCACGGCGACGAAGCGCGCGCCATTCCAGGCCACGTCCTCCAGGGTCTCCAATTGCGCAGACGGTGTCTGCAAAATCTCCGAGTAGCACCGGTAGAACTTGCAGGACAGTGCGAGGCTGCGGCTGGAGCAGCCTCTGATGGTCAGCTTGTCTGCCAGTCTCTTGATCAGCGCTGCCCCGTATTCGGCTCGGTCGGCACCGCTCTGCTCATACTCGACGATGTACCGGCCGAACAGCCAATTGCGCGTCACCAGATACCGTTCCACCGCCCGCGCCGTCGAGCGCTGTGTCTCCCGGTGGGCGCGCCGGCACAACCCGACAGCGCATGAGGATGGCCCGTTCCTCATCGTTGTCCGGTTCGCCCCGGATGGTCTTGAGTCGGCGGCGGTCTCCTGGGCGCCCTGGAGCTTCTCAATGGCGGCCTGCTCTACGGCGAACCAGCGCGCGACGATCAGCGCCGGCGGTCGGCCGTGGTGCACCACACGGCGCGTCCTACCGTGTAACCTGATGCGGTCATACGCCGTTCGTCGTCGGCGCGGTGTGGGAACTCGGCCACTGGTCCGCAATAACCCCACGTAGAGTAGACGTCCGATTGTTCTACTTCATGCACCTAGCGCATTCGGCCGCCGGTCCGTCGTCCGCTGGTTGACCGGGGCGCTACTGTGACTACAATAGAGCCACGTCAAGGAGACCGAGGAGGTCAGCCAGATGAGTGCCGACACCTTTGTGCGAGCGCGGATCGACAGCGACACCAAAGCTCGAGCCACGGAAGCGTTACAAGCCATGGGACTGTCTGTGTCGGATGCGATTCGGCTGCTGTTGCTGCGCGTGGCGGAGGAGAAGCGGCTTCCGTTCAACGTGCAGGCTCCGAATGCCACTACAAAACAAGCCATGATGGAGTTGGACGAGGGAAAGGGCCAGCGGTTCGCAACCGCGGAGGAATTGTTCACGGATCTTGAGATCTGACAGACATGCTGATCCCCGTTCGGTCGTCCCAATTCAAGCGAGACGTGAGGCGGGCTGCCAAGCGAGGTCGGGACCTGACCAAGCTTCGAGCGCTTCTGTCATGGCTGATTCGGCAGCAGCCGTTGACTGCCCGCCATCTCGACCATCCACTCCGTGGGATCTGGAAGGGGTATCGGGAGGCTCACATCGAGCTTGACTGGCTGTTGATCTATCGCGTCGAGGACAGTGAGTTGCGCTTGGTCCGAACCGGGTCGCATGCCGACCTGTTCGCGGACTAATCGAGAAGTCAATCAAGACCATGTCCACAACGTACACAGGCTCACTGCGCTGGCTGCCGACCATGGCGCGCCGCTCTCGCTGACGCCGGACGATATCGACTTCCTCGATGCGATCTACCGCGGCCGCTACCCCGCGGAATCGGGTCTCCTGCCGCTGGGCGATCCTACCGCAGTCGACGCCGAACGTGCGGTCACCCTTGCCGACAACAGCCTCGCGACGCTGGACAGGTTCCTGGCGAATCGCTCTCCGCGGGAGGTGGCAGAGCCCTCCGCAAGTACCTCAACCTGCCACCAGCCGGACGGCGACGACTCGTGCTGACGGGTCTGGCCTGACGGCCCGCGGCACGGCCCGCGGACGAACGCACGCTACGAGCGACTGGCCGTGCGGTTTCCGATGATGGTCAAGGATCTGCAGTTGCTCCGGGAGGAAACAGCCAAGGCGCCGTCTGGTAGCGAAGCTGGAACGATCTCGTATCGACCTGTTTACTCGGCGCGCCGGCCCGGCCATCCTGTCTCTTGAGCAGCTCCGCACACTCCTGTACGACACCTGCGGCTGCCCGTGCAAGTGCAATAGCTGCCTCCGATGGGCGTCTGCATTCACCGGGACGCCGCTGCTCAAGGACGACAAGCCGCTCGTACAGAGAGCTGGCGATCTGCCGCTCCAACTCGCGCACGCTCCAGCCGCTGTCCGTCGCCTCGATCTCGTAGAAGCGCCGTGCTTCGGCGTTTTCGATGGTCAGGAGGGTGACGTAGTGGGACCAGCCGAGGGTAAATCGGTCTCCTATGTACGTTGGGCCGATGGCGCCGTCGTCCGCAGGCGTAAGGAGTGATTCGACAGGCGGTGTCTGTCGAATCTCGGTGTGCTCAGGAGATTCAACGGACAGTGTCTGTTGAATCTCGGGATAGGCCCAGTAGAAGTGGCGGAACTTGCGCAGGTTGGTGGGAGAGCAGCCTTTGACTCCCCCACCGGTCGAGCAGCGCCAAGTCGGCGAAGCGCGCCAGCAGGTCCTCGGACTCGCTGGAATCGACGTAGCGCGGAATGTTCAGGTTGTGCTCGTTGGCGGGGCCGGCGATCTCCGCCACCGGCACCATGCGGGAGTAGCGCGGCAGCTCGATCTGCCGGTTGAACACGTCGACGATCCGATGGATGTCCTGGGCGCGCAGGCGGTTCTTGTTGCCGTCCTTGAGGAAGCCCCGGCTCGCGTCGATCATGAAGACGCCGCGGCGGGCGCCGGCGGCCGCCTGGCGAGCCGGTCCTGCATCTCCTTGCCGGCGCCGAGCTTGCTCTCGTCGTTGAAGTCGGCTTGGTCGATGACCCCCTTGAGGTCGTTGGCCTCGGCGAGCCGGCCGATGATCTTGTTGATCCGGTCGCCGATCTCCTTGTCACCCCTGAGCTGCACCATGTCGGCGAAGCCGCCGCCGGCCGGGACTTCGATCAGCGCATCGGAGCTGCCGGCGTATTTGTCGGAGACGTACTTCATGAACAGCAGCGTCAGGACGTAGTCCTTGTACTGCGACGCGTCCATGCCGCCGCGCAATTCGTCGCAGCTTTGCCAGAGCGAGGAGTAGAGTTGTGACTTCTTCAGGGCCATTCGGCAGTTCTCACATCGGCTCCGGAGGACTCGCACCGGATCGGGCAGGCCCCTATGGCCTGTGGAGTCCGTCGATCCAGTGATTTCGTGCCTATCTTAGCGAGTTAAGTTCAGTGTACGCCGCCAAGAACGGGAGCGCGAGCGTAGCACGTGCCCGCAGTCCTGACGTGGCCGCAGGACGAGGGCTGTCTGCCGTGCCGGTCATTTCAGCGAGGCTCGGCCTGCTCCGGTGACTTGCCTGGACCGGCGGACGTCCCACGCCTTCCGCGCGGCGGCCGACCTCGCGACTCGGCGTGCTCCCGTGATCCGCTGAGACTGTCGTAGGCCGCACGCAACAGCGGCTCCGCCTTGCGGATGTGTCCCCCGTCGCGGATCGTGATCTCTCGGTACCCGCGATCGCAGGGGCGAGTGAAACCGTCCTCAAGCGGGATGTCGCGCAGGTGCTTCTCGTGGACGTGTACGCGGATGCCGTTCCGAACGCGCAAATGGACGTACGCAACAACCGGCTCGCCGTTGCCGGGTGCGGCCGTGCACTTGAATGTCATCACTGTCTTGAAAGCGTCCGTTCGCACGCTACCCAACGACTCCACCAACGTTGTGAGTTCACGGAACAGAATCCGGGTTCCCTCGCTGGTCTTGTCCCAGGGCTCGTAGGCGGAATAGTCGGAAGGTCCGGTGCCGCGAGAAGGCGCGGTCCGCCGCGGTGGCGGTTCTGGCTCGCCTGCCCCGCCGCCATACACCCACTCCAGCGCCACAAAGGCATCGCCGTAACGGCGATAGCGGAGCAATGCGATACGTCGGCGGCTGCTTTCCGCAGCACTCCGGTCTTGACTCGGGAACTCGCTGGCGACGCACAGTAGGCGCGGCGTCGTCCAGTCGATGTCCGGGACGCGCCCGTCACCGAGCTTCTTCCGCACAAGCTCGCGGAATTCCCCTTGATGGTCTTCCAACCAAGCGAGGTAGTCCAGGCCCTGATTGATGACGTTCTCATCCTGGCGCCGCTTGTACTCGACAACCACGGGCCGTCCAGCGGCGTCGATTCCCAGCGTATCGATGCGCCGGCTGTGACGTTGGCCGGTCGAATACTCGGAAGCGAGGAATTCGACGCCGGTCAGGGTGCGCAGGTACTTCTCGAAGAAGCTTTGCAGTCCGCGCTCGTAGGGGAAGGGACCTCCCTCCGGAAGCTCGTGGACATCACCGTCGATCTCGTGAAAGAACCGAATCGTCGCCATCCCGTCCCCCTGCGTTTAGCCGCCAGAGCAGCGAGATCGCCAGTCCCCGGTGGAGGAACCGCATGGCTTGACCACGGGGCTCCCGCCGGGGTGGCTACCCTCTCCTGCGCGACCTCTTGCGGACACCCGGCCATTATGGACGACGTGATCGGACACGTCTATACTCTACCGGCTCGACACCGTGGCAGCGGCATGGTGGGTGGCTCCCACTGACCGGCGCTCTCCGGTCATCAGATACTCGGCCCAGTCGTCCATCAGCGCGCTCGCACCGTCCCGATCACTGATCGACGCCACCTCGTTCTGGTCACCGATGCGCCGCAGCCTCGGCGACAAGCGGCGCCTGATCCCGCCCGACAAGGCCGCCGACGTCCTGCAACTGCTCGCCGGCTTCGAGGATGGTGCGACCCGACCCGTAGTCGAGGATGGCACCGAGGAGGATGTGGTCGTGAGCCGCATCTCCGCCACGACGCAGTTCGGCTACCGCAAGATCACCGTCGAACGGCCGCTGCGCGCGCGGAGCGCATCGCGCGCCTCGACCAGCAGAGGGGCTTCCAAAACCTGGCCAAGCCGAAGAAGCGAGACCGGCAGATCCGTTCGCGGGAGGAGCCGCGGGCCGGGCTCAGCAGAGTGCCATCGTGGCCATGCTGCAAACGATGCCGGACACCCTGCTCCGGGACCGGTCGGTGTTCTTGGCAGAGCTTGCCGCCGCGGTCCGGCAGGCCGAGATCAAGCTGCCGGCGGCGGTCAGGAGTCCGCACGTGATTCCTCGAGTCGTAGCCGTGTCGCCTGCGGCGTATGCCGCAAACGGGGCTTTCACCTCTCCCCATTGCCGGCCGCATCCGGCTACACTCAGCCGTGTCCTTTGCCCTTTTGGGCCAGCACCGACCAGCTCCTTGGCTACCTCCTTCGCTGCTCTCGCGGGCGAATGGTACCTTGCGTCAGCTGCTGTGGTTGGTTGAGCTGAGCCGGGGCATTCAAATTGGGCATCACGATGACGATTGTTTCCAATACAGGCACGGAACGCGTAGTTGACCTCATTCAA
The DNA here is from genome assembly GCA_965198005.1 of Spirochaetia bacterium. Lineage (GTDB taxonomy): Bacteria > Spirochaetota > Spirochaetia > SZUA-6 > Bin103 > Bin103. Next base: position 1,497,890 of record CBDAOI010000004.1, on the reverse strand, counting down.
CCGTGGCTTCGGCCCGGCAATCGGCTGGATTTGGCCTCTGGCTCACTGTCACTGCATGCATTCGGGGAACTTGCGGAGAAGCTGTCGCGCATGGCAGAGGCGCGCCTTGTGCTGCCGCCCGAAGACACGGATCTCGGACTGTTTGGTGCCGACGGGGACCGGGCCGCGCGCAACCGCCTGCAAGGCCGCTGGCTGGCCAAGCGCTGCGCAGACTGGATGGAGGAGACAGTCGAGGTCCGCAGAGCCGACCGACCCATCCCGCAAGGAGCCGTCGTGCTGCGCAACGGTGATGGGAGCCCGCAGCAAGCCGTGCTCGGTTCGTTCTCGTTCAGCACCGACGGGCTCGGCCTGGCTCCGGGGAACCCACTCAACCTGATCCAGGCATCGGAGACCGCCGAGGAAAGCGAGCGGTTATGCGAGTGGTTCGATGCGCAGTGGGCTGCTCTGCCACCGGATGGCAGCGCAAAGACCGGTGTCGTCGACCTGCTGCGGTCGCTTGCAGCCGACCGCGATCCGCTCAGTATCTATGCGTTGATCCTGCACCACCTGTTCCGTACCCAGGGCGACGAATTGGACGAGGAGCAGGTCGTCAAGTCGGCCACGGGGATCCGCAACACGGCGGTATGGCAGAAGCTCTTCAAGTTTCAGCGCGATGGTGTCGTGGGAGCCATCGACAAGCTCAACCGGTTCGGCGGGTGCATCATCGCCGACAGCGTCGGGCTCGGGAAAACCTTCGAGGCACTCGCCGTCATCAAGTACCATGAACTTCGGAACGACCGCGTCCTCGTCCTGTGCCCGAAGCGCCTGCGCGACAACTGGTCACTCTATCGCTCCAACGATCGCCGCAACTTACTTGCCGGCGACCGCTTCAACTACGACATCCTCAACCACACCGACCTGTCGCGCGACGGCGGGCTTTCCGGCGACATCGACCTGGCCTACGTGAACTGGGGAAACTACGACCTCGTCGTGATCGACGAATCCCACAATTTCCGCAACAAGCGCACCCCTCGCCAAGGAGGCGAGACGCGCTACGACCGCCTGATGCGCCGGATCATCCGGGACGGCGTGAAGACTCGGGTGCTCATGCTGTCCGCCACCCCGGTCAACAACCGCTTGGCCGACCTGCGCAACCAGATCGCATTCGCTACGGAAGGGGACGATGCGGCACTCGCCGACCACGGCATCGGTAGTATCGACGCCACCACACGCCTCGCGCAGAAGCAGTTCAACCGATGGCTCGATCTCGACGACGACGAGCGCACCCCTTCGCGGCTCATCGAGATGCTGGGATTCGACTACTTCACGCTGCTCGATCGGCTCACCATCGCACGCTCACGGCGGCACCTCGAGAAGTACTACGGAACGGCGCAGACCGGACGATTTCCCGAGCGGCTGAAGCCGATCAACCTCAAGCCGGACGTAGACCTTGCGGGAGCGTTCCCTTCCATTCGCGAGATCAACTCGGAGATCCGGCGTCTCAACCTGGCTGCCTATGCGCCGCTGCGCTACGTGCTGCCGCACAAGCGGGAGGCGTACGACGCGAAGTACAGCACCAAGCTCGAACGGGGCGAGGGATTCTTCCGGCAGGTGGATCGCGAGGAGAGCCTGGTGCAGCTTCTTCGCGTCAACGCGCTGAAGCGCATGGAGAGCTCGGTGACCTCCTTTGCGCTTACGGTGCGGCGCCAGCTCGCCGACGTGGAGGGCACGCTCGCGCGCCTGGAGGATCAGGCTGACGAGGTGGAAGAGATCGACATCGCGGAGGTGGACATCGAAGACCCGGCATTCGAGAGTCTCCTGGTCGGCCGCAAGGTCAAGGTCCTCCTTCAGGACGTCGACCAGATTCGATGGAAACAGGATCTGATCGAAGATCGCAATCGCCTCGCGACGCTGCACGCGGCGGCCTGTCAGGTCACCGCGACGCGCGACGCCAAGCTCGCCGAGCTGCGCGCGGTGATCGAGCGGAAGCGCCGCCACCCCATCAACCCGGCCAACCGCAAGGTGATCGTCTTCACGGCGTTCGCGGACACCGCCCGCTATCTCTACGAGGAATTGGCGCCGTGGGCTCGGGCCGAGCTGGAGCTGGAGGCTGCTCTCGTCACCGGCACCGGTGGGAACCAGACGACCCTGCCGCGGCTGCGCAAGGACCTGGTATCGATCCTCACCGCGTTCGCGCCGCGCACCAAGGAACGGCCCGAAGATCTCGCCGCGGAAGGCGAGATCGACCTGCTGATCGCGACCGACTGCATTTCGGAAGGTCAGAACCTGCAGGATTGCGACTGGCTCATCAACTACGACATCCACTGGAATCCGGTACGGATCATTCAGCGCTTCGGGCGCATCGACCGGATCGGCGCCCCCAATGAGCGGATTCAGCTCGTCAACTTCTGGCCCAACCTGGAGTTGGAGGAATATCTGCGTCTGGAGCAGCGCGTGAGTGGGCGCATGGTGCTGCTCGACATTTCCGCCACCGGCGAGGAAAATCTGATCGAGCAGCAATCGGGCGATCCGATGAACGACCTTGAATACCGGCGCAGGCAGCTACTAAAGCTGCAGGACGCGGTCATCGACCTGGAGGATCTGTCGTCCGGAGTGTCGATTGCCGATCTGACGCTGACCGACTTCCGCATCGATCTGGCGGACTACCGGAGGGACAGGTCGGATACCCTGGATCGCCTGCCGCTCGGCGTCTACGCGGTGACCACGGCTGCCGACGCCGAGACGCCGCCCGGCATGATCTTCTGCCTGCGCGCCGAAGGTCCAACCGGCGCGCGTTCGTTCGAGCCGGGTTACCCGCTGGCGCCGCACTACCTGGTCCACGTCGGCGATGACGGTGCCGTGCTCCTCCCCTTCACCCAGGCGAAGCGGATTCTGGATCGCCTCAGGCGTCTCTGTCTGGGCCGCGAGATCCCGGACGCCGGCGCCTGCGCGCGCTTCGACCGGGTGACACGAGGCGACCGTGACATGCGTCATGCCCAGCGGCTCCTGGCGGCGGCCGTCGCCTCGGTCGCCGGCAAGCAGGAGGAACGCGCAGTCGCCAGCCTGTTCTCCCCCGGCGGAACTCATGCGCTGGCGGGCGAGTTCTCCGGCATCGACGACTTCGAGGTCGTGGCGTTCCTCATCGTGCTCGCGGAGGAAGCGGCATGACGGCGTTCGATCCCGTTGCGGCGCTCGCCCTCCCGGCGGGCGCGCACGTCGACCGTCGCGTGCCCAAGACGCTGCTGATCGACAACGGCGTCGCCACCGCGGCCGACAAGCGGCGCATCCGCGACGGCGTGGAAGAGATCCGGTGGCTCGCCGTGCTGAAACCGACGACGGTCGGCGTGGCCGTGTACCGCGACGCGGTCCGCGAGTACCTGGAGATCGCGGTGCTGACGCTCACGCTTCGCGCCAGGGTACGCACCGAGCGGCTGACGGAGTTGGTGCACCGCGCGGTGCCCTACCCGGTGCTGCTCTTTACCGGGCAGGGAGAGGCCGTGGGTGTGTCGCTGGCCCACAAGCGATGGTCCCAAGCCGAAGCCGGCAGGACGGTGCTCGATGGTGGTATCATCAGTGCTCTGTTCGGCAGCGGCGGGCACGAGTTCACCGATAGGTTCATGTGCGCTCTGGCCCTGCGCAGCCAGCCGCGAGCCACGTTGCATGCGCTCTACCAAGGCTGGATCGACGCGGTTCAAGCGCTGAACGCCGCTCGCGTGACCGGGGAGTTCGCGATGCCCGGCTCAGCGGCGGCAGCGGCTCGGAGGGCCGCGGCGATCGACGCGTACCGGAGCCTCAACGCGCGGATCGCGAAACTGCTCGCCGAAGCTCGCCGGGAGAGGCAACTTTCCAGACGGGTCGCAATGAATCTGGAACTCGCTGAATTACGGAAGAAGCGCCGCGCCGCGCTGCAAGACCTCGAAGTCGAAGGGAGCGAACGCATGATTCGCCCGAGGTCGATTGATACAGGACCACTCTCCGCAGTGAAGACACAGGAGACCGCGTGAAGAAGATAACCGCCGGAGACTCGGCATACCGCTCGCCGGACTTGATCGCCGAGAATCTCGAACAGATGAAGGCCTTGTTCCCGGAGGCGTTCACCGAGGGACGCGTCGACTTCGAGGTGCTCAAGCAGCTTCTCGGCGGCACGGTGGACGAGCGCCAGGAGAAGTACGGCCTCAACTGGCACGGCAAGCGTCAGGCGCGGCGACTCGCGCTCACACCCTCCACAGGTACGCTTCGACCATGCCCGGAAGACAGCGTCGACTGGGACACGACGCAGAACCTGATGATTGAGGGCGACAACCTCGAGGTGCTCAAACTCCTACAGAAGAGCTACTCCGGCAAGGTTAAGCTCATATACATCGATCCTCCCTACAATACCGGAAAGGACTTCATCTACCCGGACAACTACCGCGACAGCATCCGCAATTACCTGGACCTGACCGCACAGGTCGACGGTGAGAACCGCAAGATGTCCTCGAACACCGAGGCATCGGGTCGCTTCCATACGGATTGGCTGAACATGATGTACCCTCGATTGAAGGTTGCACGGGATCTCTTGCGACATGACGGTCTTATCTGCATTTCTATTGATGACAAAGAAGTGGCACACTTACGTCTTATGTGCGATGATGTTTTTGGCTCAGAAAACCATGTCGAGGAGGTCGTTTGGAAGAACAAATACGGATCGGGGGCTTTGACGAAGGGATTTGCAAGTGTCCACGAATATCTGGTGGTATACTCGCGAAACACCATTTCCAACTTAGCCGCACCACTGAGTGATGAGCAACGAAAAACGTACAGGAATAGAGATGCTAAGTTTCACACGAGAGGTGGATATATTACGCAACCGTTGGCAACCACTAGTAAAGACGATCGACCTAATCTACGTTACGCCATCCAACACAATGGTGTTGATATATGGCCAGACAAGCAATGGATCTGGGAAAAAGAAAGGTTTGAAAGAGCCTACCGTAACGATGAGGTCGTAATCAATGAAAGCAATGGCAAGTATAGCGTCAGGGTGAAGCAATACTTGCGTGATGAGTGCGGTGTGGAGCGTCTCGGCAAACCTCTTTCTTTAATGAACGGACCTTTCAATCAGGAAGGTACGAAAGAAATCCGGGAACTATTTGGAGCGCCGGTATTCGATTTTCCTAAACCGAGTGCATTGATCCGTCATCTGTTCTCACTCGTAGTTAATGATCAACCTGAAGACGACGGTATCTACCTTGACTTCTTTGCTGGGTCTTGTTCATCCGCACAGGCAATTCTATCACTTAATGCTGCGGACGGTGGTGGGCGAAGATTCATCATGGTCCAGTTGCCGGAGCTCTGTCCACCTGGATCTCCGGCGCAGAGAGCCGGACTGTCAACGATCGCAGATATTGGAAAACAGCGTATTCGACTGCTTCGGGAGGGACTCATTGAGGGAGCGATTGACGGACGAGGAAACTTGCTTCCGTTGGACGACAGGAGCCATCAGAACAACGATTGTGGATTCCGTGTGTTCACGCTTGACACATCGAATATTCAGGTGTGGGATCCGGATCACAACAATTTGGAGAGAACGCTCATAGACAGTGTTCAACACATAAAGCAAGGGAGGAACGAGGACGACATTCTGTATGAGGTACTATTGAAACTTGGCTTGGACCTCTGCGTACCGATCGAGGCGCGCACCATTTCCGGCAAGACAGTCCGCTCCGTAGGCGCCGGCACGCTGATCGCCTGCCTCGCAGAGAGGGTTGCATCCGATGAAGTAGAGCCGCTGGGGCTCGGCATCGTCGATTGGTATACGGAGCTTGAGCCGGCTGGCGACACTACCGTGGTGTTCCGCGACAGCGCCTTCGCCGACGACGTAGCCAAGACCAACCTTACGGCAATCCTTGAGCAGCGCGGGCTCGGCAACGTGCGGAGTCTGTAGCGGTGGACCAATGGCCAACGATCAGCCGGGAGACATCGCGGCTGCGATACGAGAGAAGGTCGGGCCGGGATGTTCGAGTTCTCCGAACATGCCACGGACCAGACAATTGTCCGAGGCATTCGCGTCCAGGAAGTTCGCGAGGCGATGGCAGCGTGCGAGATCAGTGAGGACTACCCGGATGACAAGTACGGTCCGAGTTGTCTGGTGCTGGGCTTCACGACCGCGAAGAGGCCGCGACACGTCCATTGCAGCTATCCGTCGAGGCCGATCGTCAGGCCGCCACCATGTACGAACCCGATCGTCGAGGTGGCTGGAATTCAGAGTAAGGAGGCCGGACGATGGCTGACGCCTCCGGATGGAACGAGACTCTGGTGGACAGGAAGGTCACGTACCACGTCGAGGTTGGCGGGCGCTTGTTCGTCATCGAGAACGTCCCTGCACGGGTCAAGGTTGAAACCGGAGAGAACCACTTCTCACCGGAGACCGTGGAGCGATTGGATAGGATCATACGCGAACCGCCGAGTCCAGTCCGTACCATCCAGACGCCGGTGTACCAGTTCGTATGATCAGGTGGGCGCCGTATACTGTGCTCCACCTCGAACGTGCCGAGCTTGCAACCTCGGCGTCGTGAAGACCAGCGGATGAGTCGGAGCGAACGGCTCATTCAGAGGATTCTCGGCGGCCGGTCGGATGCAAACATACGGTTCGCCGACCTTCGGATCTTGATGCGGAACCTGGGATTCGACGAGCGTGTGCGGGGCAGCCACCACCTGTATCGGAGACATGGAGTCGTGGAGAAAGTCAACCTGCAGCGCGACGACGGCAACGCGAAGCCTTACCAGGTCAGACAGGTACGCCGTCTGATACTGAAGTACAAGCTGGGGAGGAACCCTGATGGATAAGTACGAGATCATTCTGTATTGGAGTAACGAAGATCGAGCTTTTGTCGCGGAGGTGCCGGAACTTCCAGGCTGTAGCGCACACGGGGATAGCCACGAGGCCGCCCTGAGTCACGTCAAGGAGGCCATTCGGCTTTGGATTGACACCGCTCGCGAGTTCGGAGATCCGATCCCGCAGCCCAAGGGTGAGCGCCTGATGCTCGCGTGACCATGAAGCTCCGTTTCGAGCCCGACCTGGATTTCCAGCTCCAGGCCGTGGAGGCCGTCTGTGACCTGTTCCGCGGCCAGCAGGTGTGCCGAACCGAGTTCACGGTTACCCGGGATGCGGGTGATCTGGAATTCCAGGAAACGGGACTCGGTATCGGCAATCGGCTAACCCTGTTGGATGACCAAAAAATATTCGAGAATCTGAGGTCCGTCCAGCTCCGCAACGGCGTACAACCGTCGGGGTCCCTGGAGTCGGGCGACTTCACCGTCGAGATGGAGACCGGAACCGGGAAGACCTACGTTTACCTGCGCACGATCTTCGAACTGAACAAGCGCTACGGTTTCACCAAGTTCGTGGTCGTGGTGCCGTCGGTGGCGATCAAGGAGGGAGTCTACAAATCACTCCAGCTCACCGACGACCACTTCCGGTCACTCTATGCCGGCGTGCCGTTCGAGTACTTCCTCTACGACTCCGCCAAGCTCGGGCAGGTGCGCAACTTCGCCACCAGCCCGCAGATCCAGATCATGGTGGTGACCGTCGGCGCCATCAACAAGAAGGACGTGAACAACCTCTACAAGGACAGCGAGAAGACCGGGGGCGAGCGGCCGATCGACCTCATCAGGGCGACGCGGCCGATTCTGATCGTCGACGAGCCACAGAGCGTGGACGGCGGACTGGCCGGGCGCGGCAAGGAAGCGTTGAGCGACATGAACCCTCTCGGTACGCTGCGCTACTCGGCAACGCACGTGGACAAGCATCACATGGTGTACCGGCTCCATGCCGTCGATGCCTACCAACGCAAATTGGTGAAGCAGATCGAGGTGGCGGCAGCAACCGTCGAAGACGCCCACAACAAGCCCTACGTCCGCGTCGTGTCTACGAGCAACCGGCGCGGAGTCATTTCCGCCATGGTAGAACTCGATGTCGAAAACGGGGGCGGCGTAAGACGCACGGAGCGCAGGGTCCATGACGGAGACGACCTCGAGCAGACGACGGGCCGTGCCGTGTACCGCGATTGCCGGATCGGCGAGATCCGCGCAGAGAGAGGAAACGAGTTCGTCGAGCTTCGCGTGCCCGGCGGCGAAGAGTACCTGCGGCGCGGAGAAGCCTGGGGCGACGTGGACGGCAGTGCCGTAGCGCGAGAAATGATCCGCCGCACAATTCGCGAGCATCTCGACAAGGAGAAACGCCTTCGTCCGCAGGGGATCAAGGTGCTCAGCCTGTTCTTCATCGACCGGGTGGAACGCTATCGGCGCTATGAGGACGACGGCAGCGCGGTCAAGGGCGACTATGCCGTGATCTTCGAGGAGGAGTATCGACGCCTCGCCAACCATCTGGACTACCGCACATTGTTTCGGGAGGTCGATCTCACCGCAGCCGCCGAGGACGTGCACGACGGCTACTTCTCGATCGACAGGAGGCGCCGCTGGACCGACACGGCGGAGAACAACCAGGGCAATCGGGACAACGCGGAACGTGCCTACAACCTGATCATGAAGGACAAGGAGAAGCTCCTGAGCCTCGACACGCCGCTCAAGTTCATCTTCTCCCATTCGGCCTTGCGTGAAGGCTGGGACAATCCCAACGTCTTCCAGATCTGTGCGCTGCGCGACGTCCGCACCGAGCGGGAACGGCGCCAGACGATCGGGAGAGGCCTGCGCCTGTGCGTCAACCGCCAGGGCGAACGCGTGCGCGGCTTCGACGTCAACACGCTGACGGTCGTGGCGCGGGAGAGCTACGAGGAGTTCGCCGAGCAACTGCAACGGGAGATAGAGGAAGAAACCCGGATTCGCTTCGGCATCGTGGAGAGGCATCAGTTTGCGAGAATTCCGGTTACCGGCGACGATGGGGCTACCTCCGCCCTCGGCTTCGCCGCGTCGCAGGAGCTCTGGCAGCACCTGCACGGGGCAGACTACATCGACGCGCATGGACGCATCCAGGATTCGTTGCGCGAGGCGCTCAAGGACGACAGCTTCACGCCACCGGAGCGATTCGCCGCGCAGCGCACCGAAATCGCCGAAGTGCTGCGCACGCTGGCGGGACGCCTCGACGTCAAGAACGCCGATGAGCGGAAGCGGGTGCGCCCGCGTCAGGCGGTTCTCCAAGGCGCCGAGTTCAAGGAACTGTGGGACCGCATCAAGCACAAGACCACCTACCGGGTTCAGTTCGACAATGAAGGACTGATCGCGCAGTGCGCCCGGGCGCTTCAGGATGCGCCGCAGATTCCCCGGACGCGGCTGCAGTGGCGCAAGGCTGACATCGCCATCGGCCAGGCCGGCGTACAGGCTACCGAGAGGAGCGGCGCGGCGACGGTGGTGCTGGACGAACGCGACATTCCCCTGCCGGACGTGCTGACCGAGCTGCAGGACCGGACGCGCCTCACCCGGCGCAGCATCTACCGGATTCTCAGCGACAGCCGCCGGCTCGACGATTTCAAGCGCAACCCGCAGGCGTTCATCGAGCTTGCGGCGCAGGCCATCAACCGGTGCAAGCGGCAGGCGGTGGTGGACGGCATCAAGTACCAACGGCTCGGCGACGACCACTACTACGCGCAGGAGCTGTTCGAGAACGAAGAGCTGACGGGGTATCTCAGGAACATGCTCGGTGCCACCAAGTCGGTGTACGAGGAGGTCGTCTACGAGTCCGACATCGAAGCCCGGTTTGCGGATCAACTCGAAAAGAACGCCGCCGTGAAGGTATACGCCAAGCTCCCCGGCTGGTTCGCGGTGCCGACCCCCCTGGGGACATACCGCCCGGATTGGGCCGTCCTGGTGGACACCGATGCGGGGACCCGGCTGTATCTGGTGGTCGAGACGAAGGGGAGCCTCTACGCGGACGACCTCCGCCTCACCGAAGATGCCAAGATCAAGTGCGGCCGCGCGCACTTCGCGGCGCTGGAGGTGCGGGACCCGCCGGCTCGATACGAGGTAGCCACTAGCGTCGAGGGTATGCTCGCCGGTGTGGCGCTGCCACGGGAAGCACCCGGCCCCGCAATTATACGGACTCGTACCTCAGCCGCGATAGTGTCTGGTGACGATCTGGATCGTCACCAGACAGAACAGAATCAGCAGCTATGAGCTTGGCCATCCGCTTGGTTTGACGATAGCGTTGTAGCCTGATACGTTCTGGCCGTCGGTTGGCCACGTCGGCCGCTGGGAGGGTGCAGTTTCTGAGTTCTCTGCTCACAGACATTGTTGATTCCTTGACGAGTGAATCTTCGCGGGTTGCCAGCACGTTGCGGCGGGCCAAGATTGTAGCCCATAAGATTGGACTACCCGAGTTTCGTAGCTGGATAGATAGCGAGCTGAACGGTTACTCGGGAAGTACGGAATTACCACCTTACCGAGTTCGAAAGACCCATAACCTGGCAACAATCATAGACCATTTTGGAGGTGGCATAAAGAACCAGGTGCTCCCGCTAGACCATCTTCCTGAGGACATTAGGGATTCCGCCGAGAGTATATACTTTCGTCAGGGAGTTGGTGAGTTGGAGGGTATGGCGACCGAGGACGGTATGAGCGAGGCATGGCCGACTGATGCCGTTAGATCCATCGAGCGAACACTCGATATAGCCGGGGGACAGCTTGTTGATGTGCGGAGACCAGTGCCGAAATCGGCTGTCCAAGGCGTCCTAGACAGCGTGAAGAATCGTTTGCTTGATTTTGTACTTGAGCTACAAAACGAAGCCACCGGGACCTCTGTTGATAGCATTGATCCAAGTAGAGCTAGGAACATATTCCAGACCTTCATAGTTGGGAATCAAAACGCCGTTAATGTCGCTGAACATCTGAGCGCCGAACAGGAAGTCAAAGTTGGAGACTTTGAATCGCTCCAAAAGCACCTACAGAGCAGCGGTGTAAGCGATGCCGACCTAGGCCTGCTCAAAGATGCCATTTCATCACAGACGCAACCACGGCACGGCGACCTTCGCACGAAGGTAAATGAATGGATAGGTATGATGATCAAGAAAGCGGCTGATGGTGTTTGGAAAGTGTCCGTCGAAAATGCGGGGAAACTGCTTATGGATGCGCTGTCTCGGTTTCTTGGTTAGTGAGTTTAGTATCTCTATACTGTTACTGTCCAACTGCATACATACGCAATTAGTCGCCGAGACCACTGAGGACGCATGCTGTCCGTCGCCCCGTCCATCCGGGAGCAGGACAACTGCTGTCCCGGGCGATACCATGATCCTGGGGGTACACCAGAATGGCTGAGAGTGGAGAGCACAACGGCGCCACTTGGCAAGAGATCCGCGCGATCCTGCACGAGTTGTCGGAGAGTCAGCGGGAGACGGATCGGCGAATGCAGGAGACCGACCGGCGACTGCGCAAGACCGAAGCGCTATTCGACAGTCAGTGGGGCAAGCTGATCGAAGCGCTGGTCAAGGGCGACCTGATCGGGCTTCTCAACCGCCGCGGCATCGAGGTGCATCACACCTCGACCAATCTGGAGCGCAATTTCGGCGGGCGGACCTGGGAGATCGATATCCTCGCGGTCAACAGCAGCGAGGTGGTGGCCGTCGAGGTCAAGACCACGTTGAAGGTACGCGACGTCGATCACTTCCTGGACACGTTGCGGAACCTCACCGAGCTGATGCCGGAGTATGCGGGTCATGTCGCGTATGGAGCGATGGCCTACCTGAAAGCGGACGAGTCGTCGGACAAATATGCCGAGGGTCAGGGGCTGTTCGTGATTCGGGCGACCGGCAGCAGCGCCAGCATCACCAACCGGGAGGACTTCCGGCCCCGCACGTTCGGCGGGCGCCAGCCGGTGGCGAGCGGGCCGGCCTGAGGGCGGCCTTGCAAGTCCCTGCCGGTCGATCTGCCGATCGCCATGAACCACCGCGCAGCGGCGCTGGTCGCCGCCACCGTGCCGCTGATCGGCTGCAGGACTACTTGGGCGCGGTGCGGCGCCGGGTCGGGGTGGCTCGCTTCGTAGTGCCGGAACGCTTGGCGGGGGAGCGCCGTTTCGGGGCCGGGCCGCGCTCGCGGCGCAGCACGAGGAGCTCGGCGGCGCGCTCGGGGGTGATCGTCTCCACCGAGTCGCCGGTGCGCAGCGAAGCGTTGGTTTCGCCGTCGGTGACGTAGGGACCGAAGCGGCCTTCCTTGATCACCATTGGGCGGTCGGTGGCGGGGTCGCGGCCCAGCTCCTTCCAATGCGCCTTGGCCGCCTGGGAGCGCCGCCGCTTGGGTTGCGCCAGGATTCGCTCGCACTGCTCCAGCGTGATCGTGAACAGGAGATCCTCCGAGTCCAGCGTGCGATTGTCGTCACCCTTCTTGATGTAGGGGCCGTAGCGGCCGTGGTGGGCGGTCACCGGGGTGCCATCGGCGGCCCTGCCTACCACGCGCGGCAGCGATAGCACCTTCAGGGCTTCGTCGAGGGTCACCGTCTCCAGGCTCATGCTGGCCAGCAGGGACGCGGTCTTCGGTTTGCCCTTGGCGGTGCCGTCAGCCTCGCCAACCTGGACGTAGGGACCGAACCGCCCGGCGCGGGCGATCACCGGCAGACCGCTGCCCGGATCGGCGCCGAGCACCCGGTCGTCGTTCGGCGTCTGAATCAGCTCCAGCGCGCGCTCCAGCGTCAACTCGTCGGGTGCGATCTCGGTCGGGACGTTGGCGCGCGCCTCGCCGCGCTGCAGGTAGGTGCCGTAGCGGCCCACCCGGACCACGATGCCCTCGCTGTCATCACCGCCGCCGATCGTCACCGAGTTGACGGCGCGGGCATCGATGTCACCGAGCCGCTCCGACACCATCGTCTTCAGGCCTGGATCGCCATTCGCCTCGGCCCCGAAGTAGAAGCGGTTCAGCCATGGCAGCACTTCCTCGTCACCGGTGGCGATGTCGTCGAGCTCATCCTCCATGCGTGCCGTGAAAGCGTAGTCGACCAAGTCGGAGAAGTGCCGCTCCAGCAGGTTGACCACCGAGAACGCGGTGAAGGTGGGAACCAGAGCCGTGCCTGTCTTCCACACGTAGCCGCGGTCCTGGATGGTGGTCATGATGGTGGCGTAGGTGGAGGGGCGGCCGACGCCCAGGTTCTCCAGTTGTCTGACCAGCGAAGCCTCGGTCAACCGCGCCGGCGGCTGGGTGGCGTGGCCGGCGGGCTCGATCGCGCGGGCGCTGACGGCGTCGCGCTCGGCCAGGGCCGGAAGGTGCCGCTCCTCGTCCCCGTCCGGTCGGGCGTCCGTCGCACGCCGTTCCTCGTCGGTCCCTTCCGAGTAGACGCGCCGAAAGCCGTAGTGGGTGATGGTGGTGCCGGCGGCGGCGAACTCCGCATCGCGTCCGTCGCTTGCCGTACCGCCGACGCGGACGTGGACCGTGCTGCCCACGGTGTCGCTCATCTGCGAGGCCACGGTACGCTTCCAGATCAGGTCGTACAGCGCCGCCTCCTGGCGCGGCGCCATGCGTGCGACCTCGTCCGGCAGGCGGAAACGGTCGCCGGCGGGCCGGATTAGCGGCGCGGCGCCGGCGGCAGGTACGGGTCGCCGTAGCGGTCGCGGATGATGTCGCGGGCCGCGCCGTAGGCTGCATCCGACAGCGTGGTGCTGTCGGTGCGCATGTAAGTGATGAAGCCTTTCTCGTACAGCGACTGCGCGGTGCGCATCGCCACCGTAGCCGACATGCGCAGCTTGCGGCTCGCCTCCTGCTGCAGGGTGGACGTCATGAACGGCGCCGCTGGCCGCCGCCGGTAGGGCTTCTTCTCCACCGAGCGCACGGTGAACGACGTATCGGCGAGTGCGGCGATCAGGGTGCGCGCCGCAGCTTCGTCGAGAACGGATGGTGGCGTCGTTCTTGAGCTGGCCAGCGCGGTCGAAGCTGGCGCCAGTGGCGACCGGCCGCTCGTCGATACTGACCAGCGCGGCGTCGAATCCGCGCGGACCGCTCGCAGCCGCTACGCCGGCGACGGCAAAGGTCGCGGTCAGGCTCCAGTACTCGGCGGCGACGAACGCCATTCGCTCGCGCTCCCGTTCCACGACGATGCGGGTGGCGACGCTCTGCACGCGGCCCGCCGACAGCCGCGGCTGGATCTTCTTCCACAGCACCGGCGACACTTCGTAGCCGTAGAGCCGGTCCAGGATGCGCCGCGCCTCCTGGGAGTCGACCAGCCGGCGGTCGATGTCGCGCGGCGCCTCGATCGCCGCGCGGATCGCCGGAGCGGTGATCTCGTGGAACACCATCCGCTTCACGTCGACCAGCTTGGGCGGCTTCAGCACCTGCTGCAGGTGCCAGGCGATCGCCTCTCCCTCGCGGTCCTCGTCGGTCGCCAGGTACCGGACGTCCGCCTTGGCGAGCAGTTTCCTCAGCTTGGCGATCTGCTTGCGCTTGTCGGGAGTGACCGCGTAGAGCGGTTTGAAGCCGTGGTCGACGTCGATGCCGAGTCGCGCCCACGGCTGATCCTTGTACTGCTTCGGGATGTCCGCCGCGCTCTGCGGCAGGTCGCGCACATGGCCGATCGAGGACTCCACGACGTATCCCGAGCCGAGGTAGCCGGCAATAGTGTTCCCCTTGGCGGGCGATTCAACGATGTCGCTGGTGGAAACACGAGCAAGAAAATACGACCCGTCCGCCACCACGTGTCAACTACCGGATGCTGCTTGGGCCGACCAGTAGCGGGTGCGCGGATGGTACAATGGGGTCTGCACCATGTTGCGTACGGTGCCAAGGCGAGGCTATGGGAGTGGTGGCCCCTGGTGCTCCCGAAATCCTATTGACGTCGTGTTGCGCGGCGAGCATGATGGTCGCCGTCATGGCGAACTTGGCAATGGGTGGGCGGGTCAAGCGGAATCTGACCGGGATCGGCCCGCAAGCGTGGGAGCATCCGGCCGACAAGGCGGCACTGGCGATGTTGAAGAAGCTGCCTGGTCTTGCAGAGTTGATCCGGTGGTTCGTCGGCGCTACCACCGAACGATCGGTGCGGCTACTGCACCTCGCGTCGGCGGTGCGGGTTTCGGAGCGCCAATTTCCGGGACTCAACGGCCTGTTTACGCAGGCGTGCATACGTCTGGATGTGCCTCGTCGACCGGAGCTGTTCGTCGCTCAGAGCCCGTTTCTCAATGGTGGTGTGTACGGAGCCAAAGAGCCGTTCGTGGTCATTCAGTCGGCTCTGGTGCAAGCGCTCGACGATGAGGAGATGATCGGCGTTCTGGGGCACGAGCTGGGCCACTGCTGCAGTGGCCACGCGCTGTACAAGACTCTTCTTTGGCTACTGACGAGTGTGTCACTGTCGGCCATTCCGATCGGAGGGCTTATGGTGCGAGGCATGGAAATCGCTCTGCGGGAATGGGACCGCAAGAGTGAACTGAGCGCGGACCGCGCCGGTCTCCTGGCCAGCCAGAATCCGGAAGCATACAACACGATACTGATGAAGCTCGCCGGGGGCACCGACACCTCGCAGATGCAGATCGGCGAGTTTCTGCAACAAGCCGGAGACTACCACGCCAGAGCCGATCTGCTGGATGGCGTGCACAAGTTCCTGAACCTGCTGCGACAGACTCATCCCTTTCCCGTACTGCGGCTCTCTGAACTGAAGGTCTGGGTGGACAGCGGCGCTTACCAGCGGGTGCTGGGCGGCGCGTATCCGCGCCGGGATGAGGGCGACCCACCCCCGAGCGAAGCATGGAAGGAGGCTGAGAAGGAATATCGACGGTCGTTCAGTGACAGCGATGATCAGTTGGCTCAGGCTGCATCCAAGGTGCTGGACGGTATCGAGGGAGCGGCAACGAAGGTAAAGGACAAATTAGGTGACATTTTCAAGCAGCAATAACGCGGTCGCCGTTCTCACCGGTCGCTCGCGGTCTGCTTGACGATGGCCAGAATCTGCTCGCCGTACGATGTGCCCCTTGGCATGCTCTCGTCTCGGTGGTGCGAGGGTCGCGTTTGACACTATGCCGCGCAGAGGCTACCTGTCTACCATCACGGGCCCGCCCTACATCGCGAGGAGTTGTTTGATGCGCATGAGGCGGGTGATGTTGCCGCGTTCCAGCTCTTCCAGCTTGGAGGAGATGACGCGGATGATTTCGGCCTGTTGGGGGATGAGGACGTACTCCAGGGCGTTGACGCGGCGGCGGGTCTTTTCGATCTCGTCGGCGACCAGCTCGATGGTCTTTTCCGCCTCGGCGAGCTTGACCAGGCGTTCCAGGACCTCCTTGAGCTTGACGATGGCCTGATCGAGCTCGACCACGGTGCCGTCGGTGCCGTAGGAGAGCAGGTTGCCCTCGATCGCGAACGAGAATACCGGCACGCGCACGTTCATGATCAGTTTCTCGGTCATGGTGAGCTCCGCCTCGCACTCCGGGAACGCCAAGGCGCTGCGGTACACTTCCGCCGGCATCGACGCCGAGGCCACGATGAACTGCTGGAACAGCTCGCCGAGCTCGCTGTCGACCTGGCTGCGCAGCACCGCGTACTCCTGGACGATGCCGGTGAAGTCCTTGAGCAGCCCCTCCAGCTTGTCCTTCAGCAGCTTGTGGCCGCGCTGCGCGAACTGCTGCTTCTTCTTCATGCGCAGCAGCTCCATGCGGTTGGGACTGACGGCAACCGTCGCCATTCTTGCTCAGGCCCGGGGCGGAGCCTTACTACGTGGCCGCAGCCACGGCGGCGGGCTCCGGAGCGGCCTCGGCCAGGTACTGGTCGAGCAGCTCGGTGTCGATACGGGTCAGCTCCGCGCGCGGCAGCAGCTCCAGGAGTTGCCAGCCGATGGTCAGGGTGTCCTCGATGGTGCGGTTCTCGTGGAAGCCCTGGTTCACGTAGCGCTGCTCGAACTGCTCGGCGAAGGTGGCGTACTGGCGGTCGATCGGGGTCAGCGCCGCCTCGCCCAGCACCACCGCCAGCTCGCGCGCATCGACGCCGCGGGCGTAGGCGGCGAACAACTGGTTGGCCACGCCCGAGTGATCCTCGCGGGTGCTGCCCTCGCCGATGCCCTTCTGCATGAGCCGCGACAGCGACGGCAGCACGTCGATGGGCGGCACCACGCCCTTGCGGTACAGGGAGCGGCTGAGCAGCACCTGCCCCTCGGTGATGTAACCGGTGAGGTCCGGGATCGGGTGGGTCTTGTCATCCTCGGGCATGCTCAAAATCGGGATCTGGGTGATCGAGCCGCTCTTGCCCTTGATCCGCCCCGCCCGCTCGTAGATCAGCGACAGGTCGGTGTACATGTAGCCGGGGTAGGCGCGCCGGCCCGGCACCTCCTTGCGCGCCGACGAGATCTCGCGCAGGGCGTCGCAGTAGTTGGTCATGTCGGTGAGGATCACCAGCACGTGCATGTCGCAGTCGAACGCCAGGTACTCCGCCGTGGTCAGCGCCACGCGCGGAATCGAGATGCGCTCGATCACCGGGTCGTCGGCCAGGTTGATGAACAACACCGCCCGCTCGATGGCTCCGGTGCGCCGAAAATCCTCCATGAAGAAGTTGGCTTCCTCGAAGGTGATGCCCATCGCCGCGAACACCACCGCGAACGGTTCCTCTCCGTGCAGGGTGCGCGCCTGCCGTGCGATCTGCGCCGCCAGTTCCGAGTGCGGCAATCCGGACCCTGAAAAAATCGGCAGCTTCTGGCCGCGCACCAGGGTCAGGTTGCCGTCGATGGCGGAGATCCCGGTCTGGATGAACTCCGACGGGAAGTCGCGCGCGTAGGGGTTGATCGGCGCGCCGTTGATGTCGCGCAACTGCTCGGGGATCACGTCGCCGGCGTCGTCCAGCGGCTCGCCGATGCCGTTGAGGATGCGCCCCAGCATCTCCCGCGACACGCGCGCGGTCATGCGCTGGCCGGTGAAGCGCACCGTGGCCAGACTGGTGGCGATCCCCTGCGGCGCCTCGAACAGTTGGACCAGGGCGCGCCCGGCGGCCGCCTCCAGCACCTGCCCGCGCCGCACCGAGCCGTCCGGCAGCTCCACGTCCGCCAACTCGCCGTAGGTGACGTCCTCCACCTCTTCCACGATCATCAGCGGCCCGTCCAGGCCGCGCGCACTGCGGTACTCCTTGATCATCAGCTCGCTCTCCTCGCGGACTCGGCGCCCACCTGCTCCAGGGCGGCCCGGATCTCGCCGTCCACCGCGCGCAGGTCGTCCTCGTCATCCTGCGGCGTGAACTTCATGCGCGCGATCCGCTCGCGCACCGGCAGCGCCAGCAGCTCGTCCAGCGCCACCCCCTGCTCCAGCTTGGCCAGCGCGCCGTGGTGGAACTGCAGAATCGCGTCCAGCATCAGGTACTGCTTGACCAACGGCGTAAAGGTGTCGACGTCGTGAAAGGCGTTTTGCTGGAGAAACGCCTCGCGGATGGCGCGCGTGGTCTCCAGCAGCAGCCGGTCGCGCGCGCCGATGGCGTCCAGACCCACCAGGCGCACGATCTCCTGCAGATCGGCCTCCTCCTGCAGCATGCGCAGCGACTCGGCGCGGTTGCTCAGCCAGCGCTCCGATACGTTGTCGCGGTAGAAGGCGCCGAGCGTGTCGGAGTCGCCGTACAGCGAGTAGGAGGTGAGCCAGTCCACCGCCGGGAAGTGGCGGGCGTAGGCCAGCTCCGCGCGCAGGCTCCAGAACACCCGCACCTCGCGCAGGGTTCCCTGCACCACCGGGTCGGACAGGTCGCCGCCCGGCGGCGAGACCGCGCCGATCACCGACAGGCTGGCTTCCTCGTCATCGCCGGGCTGGTCAGTGGTGCCCAGCGGGTACACCCGCCCGGCGCGCTCGTAGAACTGCGCGATGCGCGACGCCAGGTAGGCGGGGTAGCCTTCCTCGCCCGGCATCTCCTCCAGCCGCCCGGAGATCTCACGCATCGCCTCGGCCCAGCGCGAGGTGGAGTCGGCCATCAGCGCCACGTCGTAGCCCATGTCGCGGTAGTACTCGGCGATGGTGATGCCGGTGAACACCGACGCCTCGCGCGCCGCCACCGGCATGTTGGAGGTGTTGGCGATCAGCGTGGTGCGCTCCATCAGCGGCCGCCCCGACTTGGGGTCGGTCAGCTCCGGGAACTCGATCAGCACGTCGGTCATCTCGTTGCCGCGCTCGCCGCAGCCGACGTAGACGATGATGTCGGCGTCCGCCCACTTGGAGAGCTGCTGCTGCACCACGGTCTTGCCCGAGCCGAACGGACCGGGCACGCAGCCGGTGCCGCCCTTGGCCAATGGGAAGAAGGTGTCCAGCACCCGCTGGCCGGTGACCAGCGGCACGCCGGGGTTCAGCTTGCGGCGGTAGGGGCGCCCCTGCCGCACCGGCCAGCGCTGCGCCAGCTTCAGCTCATGCTGCTGGCCGAAGGGATCCTCCAGCTCGCCGATTTTTTCAGTAACCGTATACGTACCGGACGCGAGTTGGGTGATGCGGCCGCTCAGGCCCGGCGGCACCATCACCCAGTGCTTGACGATCTCGGTCTCCTGCACGAAGCCGAGGCGGGTGCCGCCCACCACTTCGCTGCCGCTCTGGGCGACCGCGGTAAACTCCCAGCGCCGCTCGTAGTCGATCGCCGGCTCCTCGATGCCGCGCGCGATGAAGCTGCCGTGGGCGTCGTAGATCACGTCCAGCGGGCGCTGGATGCCGTCGTAGATCTGCGACATGAGGCCCGGGCCCAACTCCACCGAGAGCTGGTCGCCGCTGGCCTCCACCGGCTCGCCGGGCCCCACCCCCTCGGTCTGCTCGTAGACCTGGATCGAGACGGTGGCGGCGCCGAGACTGATGATCTCGCCGAACAGCCCCAGCTCCCCCACCTTGACCACGCCGTACATGATCGGGTTGTCGAGACCCTCGGCCACCACCAGCGGGCCCGACACGCGTACGATTCTACCTGCCATGCTCTTTCACACCTTCCTTGTGGTTCAGGGTGTCACGCCCTTGGTGTCCGCCTCGGCCTGGCGCTGGCGGGTCTGGCCGAGGAGGTCGATGCCGATGGCGCGTTCTACCGCCAGACGGGTTTTTTCGAAGCCGATGCCGCGCGCGCCGGACTGGTCGGGGACCACGATCACGGCCGGCACCGCGCCGGTGCGCAGGCGGCTGATGGTGTCCACGATCGGCTCCGCCAGCGTCTCGGTGATGAAGATGATCGCGTACCTGCCGCCGGCCACCAGCTCGCGCAGGGTGGCCAGCGCCGCGTCGCTGGCGGCGGCCGGATAGGCGTGGACGCCGCCGGCCGCGAAGCCGCGCACCGTGGAGCTGTCGCCGATCATGGCGATGTGAAAGGTGCGGTTCTCAGCCATGCTACGCCGCCAGCGCGGCCTGCGGCACACCCATGAACGGACCGCCGGCGCGGGCGCCGATGGCAGCCTCGGGCACGCCCTTGAGCTTGGCCAGACAGATCAGCCGCAATGTGTCCAGATCGGCGCGCTTCTTCCTCAGATAGTAGACCGCGAACGCGAACGACGCGGGAGCGAACCGCCACGCGGCGACGCGCCGGTCGACCGCCTCCTGCTGGGCGCGTACCGCGGCGCCGGTTTCGGCGCCCTCCGCGACCCGCGCCAGCAACGCGCGCAGCACGCCGCTGAAGCCGGCCAGGCGGCTACCCCATTCGGTCGGCGGCGCGGCGTACAGCTCTTCCAGGTCGGCCTGGCCCGGCAGCTCCAGCAGCCCCCAGCGCACCACCGCCCACGGCAGCCCGGCCGCGCGGCCGCGGGCCAGCAGCTCGCCGGCCGCGATGGCGGCGTGGTCGGCGTAGACCGACCCCACCTCCGGGGACGCCGCGACCGCGGTAGCGCCCTGAAACAGGTGGCTCAGGCGGTCGATGGCCAGCTCCAGCACCTGGCCGCTGCGGCCGGCGGCATGAAACGCGGCCAGCGCCCGCTCCAGGATCCGCGCCAGCGCCCGGCTCGCCCGGTCGGTGTCGCCGGCGGAGGTCAGCGCCGGGCCTTCCCCGGCCACGGCGGCACGAATCGCCGCCACGCTGCGTGTGCCCTCGGGACCATACAGGGCCGCCTCCTCCGCCGCCGGCGGTTTCGCGTCCATGCGCAGCGCCACCTTGAGGTTGTACAGATCGCGCGGCACCAGCAGCAGCTCCCGCAGCGCCGGCTCGGGCGCGTAGCGGTCGATCAGCCAGCGCAGATCGGCCTGCTCGCTCGCGATGGCACGCTCCAGAGCAGCCTCGTCGAGGTCGGGGGCAAAGGCATCGAGAAACGGCGATTCAGGGTAGATCTGCACGATCTCGTCGATCCCGGCCATCCCCACCAGGGCGCGCAGCCGTGCGGCGTCGATCAATTCGCCTTCGCGGCTGCGGATCAGGCCGTACAGGTAGTTGTAGTCCGCCTCGGTCACGGAAACAGCACTCCGCTGATCTCGACTTCGGTGTCCACCGCCAGCGCCCGGAACTCCTCATTGAGCGAGCAGTTCAACCTAGTCGCACCCCGGTCGATCACGAACCCGGCCCGAAACCGTCCCACCTCGTCGGACAACCGCACTCCGTGGGCTTGCAGCAACCCGCTCAGGTCGCCGGCGAACCGCTCCCGCTCGCGGGCCGCAACCATGATCAGGTCGCCGCGCCGGGCATGCCTGGCGAGTTGCGCCTCCAGCCAGGCACGGTAGTTGTCCTCGGTCACAAGCTCCTGCCACGCCTGCTCGTACACCTCGTCCAGCAGGCGCCGCTTGCAGGTGTGCGCCTTGCGCCGCTGGTCCAGCCGCGCGGACGACAACTCGCGCTGAATCGCTTCCTCCGCCTGCCGGCGGCCACGGCGGCGCGCCTCCGCGGCGTCCCGCTCAATGGCGGCGCTGCCGGCCTTGAAGTCGGCATCGTACCGCTCCTGCGCCGCACCGAGGAGTTGCTCTCCCGTACGCCGGGCGGCATCCGTTATCTGGTCGACGATATTCTCGGCCATGGTGCCGCCAGCGCTACAGCTCGATCACCACCATCAGGATGATGATGGTCGCGATCAGGGCGAACAGCCCGAAGGTCTCGACCAGCACCGGCATGATGACCGCTCGGCCAAAGGCGTCCGGCTTCTTCGCCACCACGCCCATGGACGACACCGCCACCTTGCCCTGCCAGATGGCCGAGATCAGCTCTCCGAACATGGCCGGCACGCAGGCCGCGAAAATCGCCAGGCCCGAGGCCAACGGCAGCTCCACCATGCGCAGGTCGGCGTTGAACCCCTCGATCCGTACCAGGACCAGGATCGCGACCACCAAGCCGTAAATCGACTGGGTGGCGGGCAACGCCTGCAGGATCAGCATCGAGCCGAACTTGTCCGGATCCTCCGAGATCACCCCGCCGGCCATCTCTCCGGCCAGACCGACGCCCACCGACGAGCCGTACGCGGCCAGCCCCGCCGCCAATCCCCCTCCAAGGAGCGCGATGGCGAATCCCAACGAAATCATCTACCTATCCTCCATTCTATAGTGCGTCTCCGCTACGCATCGGACCGCCTGAAATAGCGGCCGGCGCGCTGCAGTGGCGCAAACGCCCTGCCCCCATCGGGGTAGTAGCGCTGGAACGACTCCAGATAATTCAACCGGAGCGAGTGCACGAATGCACCCAGCATCGACAACACCAGATTGAGCACGTGAAAGAACACGAATATCACCCCGCCGATCACCGCCGCCACCACCACCAGCACGACCGAGCCGCCGCCGCCGAGAAACAAGCCGCCGATCACCTGCGCCACAAAGGCGATGAACGACGAGGTCATGTTCAGGATGGCCAGCCGCATGTAGGACAGCGTGTCGGAGAAGAATCCTACCAGGCCGTAGTAGCCGACGATCCCGTACAGCGAGACCACGCCGGCCAGGATGCGGGCGACGACGTTGCCGCTGCCGCGTCCCGCAAACAGCACGATGGTCAGCGCGCCGGCGGCGCCGAGGACCGCGCCCGCGGTGGTCAGCGCCGACTGACCGGTGACCAGCCCCGCTACCATCAACAGACCGCCGACCAGCAGCACGAACCACGCCAGGTTGTCGCAGAAGGCGCCGGCGCGATCGCCGCGCTTGAGCAGATTGACGAAGCCGGCGGCGATCGAGGCGAGCTGAAACAGGATGCCCACGCCGACCGCGAATCCGATCAGCGGGATGATGTCCCGCGTGGGGTTGATCAGCGGCAGGACGCCGAGAAACTTGGCTCCCGGGTCCGACGACACCCCCGGCGAGAAGCCGAAGAAACTCCAGGTCAGCACCCCGACCACCAGCGTGGCGACTCCCATGTACGCGAACATGGTGAGGAACAGACGGGTCTCGCCGGCCGATTGAAAGCGCCGCCGGAGCCAGAGCGCGAGCAGCATCTGCACCAGACCGTACCCGAAGTCGCCGAGGGCGATGGCGTAGAACACGGTCATGGCCACCGCCACGAACGGGGTGGGATCGATCCCGAAGTAGTTGGGGAGGCCGTACATGGTGATCAGCGTCTGAAACGGCCGCACCAGCTTTCGGTTGTTCAGCTTTACCGGGGGACGGTCGCCGGCCGCCGGCGCCGACAGTCGGAACCGGACGTCCGGGTGGTCCCGAGTCAAGAGCTGTTGCAGTGCGTGCTGCCGGTCACCTTCCACCCAGCCCACCACCACCGCGGCGTGCCGGCTGAAGAACAGGCGGCTGCGCGCGTCCAGGGTGCGGCGGCGATCCTCGTACTCGTCGGAGATCGCCTGCACCGCGCGCCGCCGCCGCTGCGCCTCCGCCGTGAACGCCGCCGTCAATTCGGTCCGGCGGCGCTCGAGCTCGTCGATCCGGGTGCGGGCGGCGCCCAGCGCGGCGGCGGGGGAGGTATGCAGCCTCGGCAGCTCCACCTCTTCGGCGCGCACCTGCCGCAGCGCGACGCGCACGGGATCGAGGTCCGCCGGCAGCGACGCCACCACGGCATACGACAGCTTGCCCTGTTCACCTACCGGCGCAAGCCGCAGGTGACCGCCGACGTGCCGCAACAGCTCGCCGAGCTGCTCGGCCGCCGCGGTCGGAAAGCGGATTGCGGTCAGGGCGGCGTAGCTGCCCTGGGCCACCGCGGCCAGGTCGACGGCCAGCTCTTGCCACGGGGCAATGGTATCCGCGCGGTCCCGCAGCGCGCCGATCTCACCGACCACCTCGTCATACTCGGCCAATCGCGTCTCGAGCTGCGCGCGGTAGGCCGCCACGTCGACCGAATCCACCAGCCGCGAAAACTCCGCTTCGTCGACCAAGGGCGGCGACCCGAAAAAATCCTCCAGCAGACCGGTCTTGTGGGGAGCGAAGCGCTGAAACAGATCGAGGATCCACCGGGTTGACGCCAGGACCGTGTCCACGGCTGCGGTGTCGGGCGGCTCCCGCTCCTCCCACTCGGCGATCTCCTCCGGCAACTGGTCGTGCACGTCATCGACGTGCAGCATCGCGGCGCGCTCCAGCGCCCCGAGCAGCGCCGGCACCTGATCGCGCGCGACGACCAGTTCGGCCTTGGTGAGTTGTGCGATCGCCACTAACGCGCGTTCAGCTTGGAGAGGACGGCGGCGACGGCCGCTCCGCGGTTGGCGGCGGCATGCCACTCGAGCTGCTCCAGGTCGCGGGCGCCGGTTTCCTGTACGGCGCGTTTGTCGTCGGCCAGCTTACGACGGAGGTCGTCACGGTACTGCTGCAACTCCCGTTCCACCGCGGCCGTGCGTTCCTGCCGCCGGCGTTGCAGGTCGGCTGCGCAGGTGGCCACCAGGTCGTCTGCGCGGGCGCGGTATTCCGCCTCGATCCGCGCTGCCTCCGCCTCTGCGTTCTTCACATCCTTGAGGACATCCATGGACGCTGTGATCTCCTGCTGGTGCCGTCCGACGGCACGTCATGTTTGTTGCCCGGCGAAGCCCATTTGCCCGCCGGGCAAGCCCGGTGCCGCACAGCACGGGTCATCTCCTGAACCCGCGATCCGGCGCCGCGCCGTGGCCCCGTCGGGGACCGAAAGCGAGCAGGTGCGAAGGTTCCTCTTTGGATTGCGGTAAATATCGTCACCCGTCCCCGATCTGTCAACGCGCGAAACCGACGAACGCCGACGAACGGTGCGCCCTCACCACTCGACGGTCAGGGTCCGGCGTTCGTTGAGCAGCATGTAGTTCACCAGCGGGATCGAGAGCTCCACGACCCGCCCGTCGTCGGACAGGGCGCCGTCGCTGTGGCGGCGGATCTGCCGGGGGGCCTGCACCACGAACCGGACCTCGTGACCCGCCAGCAGCGACCTGAGCAAATCGAGCGCCTCGGCCTCGAGCACCGGCACCGCGCCGGCGGTGGCAATGAGCTGTTCGAAGGTGGCCGGATCGCCACCCTGGAGACGTGCCTCGAGGGTGGACAGGCTGGGCACGTCCGCCAGCCGCTCCACCTGGTCGAAGCGCAAGGTCGCACTGATTTCGATCTGGTCGTGCGTGTCCTGAAACCGGTATTCGATCAATTCCACCCCGTCCACCGCCGCGGCCGCGGTGCGGAAGTCTTCCTCGTTGATCGGGAGCTGCGTACTGCCGTTGCCACCGAGCCGGGCCAGCGAACCCGCGATGCGATAGACCAGACGAAGCTGGCCGGAGCCGTCTGCCTTGAACGAAAAATGGGACTCGACGCTGAGGCAGGAGGTCAAGGTGGCCAGCGCGATCACCACCGCGGCGATCCCGACCGGGCGCACGGCGCGCTTCATCCCTGACCCGTCCCCGGGCTCGCGGCGCCGCTGCCGGGGCAGCCCATGGCGCGGTAGATTTCCCGGCACGCCCACGCGTCGGTGGCGGCGTAGCGCTGTTGCCGCGCGCTGAGCTGAGCCGCCGCCCAGTTGGAGGTCTGTGCTCCCTTGGCAATCCGGATCCCCAGGTAGGATGCCGCCAGACCACGCAAACTCAGCGGCCGGCAACCGGCCGCACTCGCGATCGGCACCAAGTCTATTACTGAACGAACCTGCACCCCCCAGCGTTCCTGCAACTCCTTCAATTCGTCGGCCGGTCCCTGCCCCACCTTTATCACTTCCCGGCTCTCCAGCAACTCGACCAGCGGCGGAGGCACACCCCGACCGGGCGCGAGCCGGAACAGACCCGCAATCTCCGCCGTGGCGAGTTGCACCAGGGCGATGGGATAGCGCTCACCGCGACTGAACGCGGGTCTGGACTCGGTGTCGAACCCCAGCACCGGCCGGCCGGCCCGGTACGCGCTGCGCCGCAACGCCGCGCACGCGCCGGCCGCGTCGTCGAACCCCACCACCCGGATACGCCCCGGAAACCCCCCGAGCGGCAGCGCGTTGATCGCCTGCTTCGACAGTTCCGTGCGTACGTCCACACCACCAGTCAAGCTCCGCACCGTGCCGGTCAGAAGGAGATCAACTCCAGCTCGAACACCAGGTACGCGTTCGGCGGAATCGGCCCCTGCCCGCGCTCGCCGTAGCCGAGCTCGGGCGGGATGATGGCGATCCGTTGCTCGCCCTCGGTCATGCCCATCAGCGTCTCGTTCATGCCGCGGATGAGTTGTCCGATCATGAACTCGGCGGGGGCGCCGCGGGCAACCGAGCTGTCGAACGTGGAACCGTCCAGCAGCTTGCCCGTGTAGTGGACGGTCACCCGCTGCCCGCGCACCGGTGAACGGGTCCCGCTGCCCGGCTGCACGACCACGTAGCGCAGGCCGGAAGCAGTCTCGACCGCATCGGGCCAGTTGGCGGCTACGATCCGCTCCGTCTCCGCCCGCGCCTCCTCGGCCGACTGTTGGATGGAGTTGCGTGCCTGTGCCAGCAGGTCGTCGTACCGTGCCTGATCAACCTGGAACGCCTTGGCTGCGTCGCCGATGCGCAGGATCGTGAGGTTCCGGATCACGTCGCCCTGTTGCACGGCATCGACCACCTCCTGCCCCTCGACCACCGCCCCGAACACGGTGTGCTTGCCGTCGAGCCACGGCGTGGCGACGTGGGTAATGAAGAACTGGCTGCCATTGGTATTGGGGCCGGCGTTCGCCATCGACAGTACTCCCGGCCCGTCGTGGGTGAGCTCCGGCACGATCTCGTCCGGAAAGCGGTATCCCGGACCGCCGGCGCCGGTGCCGAGCGGATCGCCGCCCTGGATCATGAAGTCGTCGATCACCCGGTGAAAGGTGAGGCCGTCGTAGAACCGTTTGGCGTCCCGGTTTTCATACGCAAGGGTGCCCTCGGCGAGGCCCACGAAGTTGGCGACCGTGAGCGGGGTCCGTTCGTATTCGAGCCGCAGGTAGATGGTGCCTCGGTCGGTCTCGAGTGCCGCGTACAGTCCGTCGTCAAAATCGGGGTGCTGGTCGCCGGAGGCGCACGCGGCGAGCCCGAAGATCAAGACCAGCGGGACCGGCAGCAGGCTGCCCAGCGAGCGGGTACGTGTATGGAGGTTCATGCGGCGCGAGTGTACGGCAGCCGGGCGGCGGACTCAAGGCTCCGCGTGCCGGCGTGCGGCCAGGATGATCATGGTCAGGGTTTCGATGCCGCGGCCCGGCTCAGTCCGCACCATCGACCCGTCGATCACCGCCCGCCCGAGCGCTTCGGCGACACCGGTTACCAGGTCGACCGTGAAGAACGCCAGCTCCCGCGGCGCATCCGGCTCCGGGTGCGAAACCCGAATCCCCACCGGGGCTCCGGTGCGCACACCGAACGGGCGCAACGCCCACATCGCAACCGGCTCGTAGGCCACGTCATCCAGGACCAGGCGATACGCGGGCCAGGCACCGGCCGGGACGCGGGCGCCGCCGAACGCCACCCGGTGTTCGGCGCCGCCGGAGGCCGCGGCCTCGTCGATCCGCTCCAGGGCGGCCAGATCGACGCCGGCGCTCGGAACCAGAACCAGCCCGGACAGGCTCATCGCGTCGGTATCGTTCCAGCGGGTGGCGGGCACCGCATCCTGCAGCCTTACCGGCGCGGGTAATTCCTGGACGCCTGCTGCCAGCTCCACGGGAAACACCACTGAAGTGAGCGGACGCTCGGCAACCGACTCGCCGCGCACGTCCAACGCGTACCGCTCGACCGGGAGCTCCTCGAATATGAACCTGCCGTTGCCATCGGTCCGCGCCGGCCAGCACGCACTCCCGCACATCGCCACCGCAACACCGGACAGGGGGGCCCCCGCATGGTCCAGCACGACGCCGCTGAACCGCGACGTTTCCCCGCCGACGTCCACGAATCCGGCGCCCTCGACCAAGCCGGCCACGGCGGCCGCCTCGGACTCGCGGTCGCCGGCGCCGCAGCCGGCAACGAGCGCCACCAGCGCGAGCAGCAGGCTGCGCGCCAGCCCGCACCGGAGCCGCGCCCTACCCGTCAGGGGCACGATCACAGGCCAGGACCGGAGCGCTCAAAGCGGGGCCATCGCCGCGCCGACGATACGCAATGTTGCTCTGTCCTGGAGGTAGGCGATGACCGAGCTGCGGCCGGTCTCCACCTCGGGTGGAATCGTGACCGGCACCGACCGCGATCCGTCTGCCATCTCGCCCAGGTCGACCGTGGCGAAACCACGCGCGACATTTGCGTGCTGCAACGTGCGACCGGCGTTCTCGCCGCGCGGAACGTAGTTCTCCAGGCCGCGCTCCACCACCACCAACGTCAAGATCGCGTTGCTCGGGGCGCCCGCCACGGAACAGTCCACTTCCACCGAACCCGGCCGCCGCACGCGTACGGCCACGGTCAAGCTGACGTCACCTGGCCGTTCCGGCTCAAGCAGATTCAACGCCGTCGACCGCACCAGGGCCGCATCCTGGGCCGGACGCACGATGATTCTTCCATTCACTACCATCTGCGGCGTATAGGTCCGGCTGTTCAGCATCCGGCTGTAGCGCCGCTGCCGCGGTGCCGCTTCGGGCAGTGCGTACGGATCCGGCCAGCCGAGATAGTCCCAGTAATCGACGTGCCACTCGATCGAGTACACCGGTAGCTGACCGTGGGTTTCGTGCACCAGCGCTGCCAGCGCCTGATCCGCCCGCGGGCAACTGTTGCACCCTTGCGAGGTAAACAGCTCCACCACGGCAAACGACGCGGGGGCCGCCGGCGCGGGGGCGGCCTCGGTGTCGGCGCTCGGTGCGGGGAAGGCGGCGACCGCGGCCGCCAAGCTTACGACAAGCGCGACCAGCCCCGCAGGCCAGCCGCGGAACGCAGGTCCGGATGGGCGCGTCGAACCGAAGTGCATGGCATCGATAAGATTACGAGATTGTCTGTTGGGGGTCAATATCGGCCGCGAGCGCTACTTCACCTTGCTCCTGCAACTTGCGGACCAGTGCTACCAGGTCCTGCTGCGCAGCCTCCAGTTGCTTGAGCCGAATCGGGCCGAGGCCTTCGATGCTCTCTCTGAGCAACGCCGCGGCTCGTGCGGACAGGTTGCGGAAGATCTTCTCGTGCACCGCGGGATCCGCCGCCTTCAAGGCCCGGGCGAGCCGTGACCGGTCGACTTCGCGCAACACCGCCTGGATGCCGGCGTCGTCGAGTCGTACCAGATCTTCGAACAGGAACAGGCGCTGTTTGATCTCCGCCGCCAGACCGGGCGCGTCCTGCTCGAGCGCCTCGATGATGGTCTGTTCGGTAGAGCGGTCCACCAGACTCAGGATCTGGACGATCGCCTCGACCCCGCCCGAGGCTACGTACCCATCCGCCGACAGCGCGGCGAGCTTGCGGCGCAGCACCCGGCTCACTTCGCGCACGACCTCGGGAGCCGTGCGGTCCATGGTCGCGATGCGGTGCGAAATGTCGGACTGGGTCTCGAACGGCAGTCGGCCGAGAATGGCGGACGCCTTGGCCGGAGTCAGGTATCCCAGTATGAGCGCAATCGTTTGCGGATGTTCATCCCGAATGAACGCGATCAGGCGGACCGGATCGGTACGGCGTATGAACTCGAACGGCCGCTCATGCATGGCCCGCGCCAGACGGCTGACAATCGCCCCGGCCCGGTCGGCACCGAGAGACTTCTCAAGAATCTCCCGCGCGAAGTCGAGCCCGCTGGTGGACGCTTCGCCGGGAGCGAGCATCAACTCCTGAAACTCGGCCAGCGCACGGTCCTGTTCGGCGGGCGCAATTGCCTCCATCCGGGCGACCTCGAGCGTCAATTGCTCGATCTCGTCCTCCCGCAGGTGCGTGAAGATCTCGGCCGCGAACTCGGCCCCCAGACTGACCAGAACAACGGCCGCCTTCTGCGGACCCGTGAGACCGGCGGAGTGTATCGGCACGCCGTCGGGCGGCGCATCCTCCGCGGCTGCACTCATTGCGCGCTACGGTTCCTCCCAGTTTCCGCCACCTCCCGCAAGGGACGCAGGCGGTCTCCAGCCCGACCGGCGGCGGTTAGCCGCCGGTCCCGAACCGGGCACTCAGACTCTCGTAACCGCGCCGTTCGCCGCTACCAGCGCGAGCGATCCTCCCGTGGGCGGGCTACGGCAACCGTGATCGTCCGACCATCGAGGTCGGTCTCATTGAGCCCGTTGACTGCGGCTGTCGCCTCGGCATCGGAACCCATCTCGACGAAACCGAACCCGCGCGACTGCCCGGTGAACTTGTCCGTTACGACCCGCGCGGACTCGACGTTGCCGTGCGCGGCGAAGACTGTTTCCAGCCGTTCATCGGTGACCGCGTAGGGCAGTCCCCCGACGAATAGCTTCTTGTTGGCCATTGCCTACTCCTGGGGCCACTTCGCAGTCCCGCCCTACCGGGCCAACGGAGCAGCAGCAACTGATGTCAACAAATGCTCGGTCTCCAGCGTCCGAACGGACGCCCATGGGCAAGGCAGTATCTGAAGTGACCTACGTTATTCGTGCTTACTTTAACCGGTTCCGCGCCCGCCGTCAACCAGCCGTCCACACCACGTCCGGGCGGGGCCAGCGCCCCGGTGCGGCAATTCTCGGTGAGTGGCTGGCTGCGGAGCGGAGCGAGATCTTAGATGATTCCGGTCTATAGGGCAGCACGATGGATATAATAGGGCTTATGTCGTGGGTTGTCAAACCAAAAGTTCGATGTTTGGTGGGGTCCGCTCGGCATCTGCTCCGCCCGCACGCCCTCGCGCAGAGCTATCTGCTTACTCTGTCATAAAATACCGAACACTGGCCGGGTGCCTGTCATCCCCAAGAACATTGCGGTCGAGTGCTCTGCGAGGTGTCGGAGGTGGCGGTGGGCACCAAGTCGGTCAGCCAGGCGTCGTGAACCCACTTACGTGCCGTCCCGCCCGCCACCCGGTGCGGCAAAGCTGTTGACGGCCCCCCCGCCGGTCGGTTATATCCACTCCAGCGAGCGCGGGGCGCGCGGAGCGCCCGGTGCGGGCGGTTAGCTCAGTTGGCTAGAGCACTAGCTCGACACGCTAGGGGTCACTGGTTCGAGTCCAGTACCGCCCATTCGGCAGCGGCCGCGGCGATCGTCCCGCCGCGTCTTCGGTCATCGCGCACCTGCCGGTCGCTCCATTGCTTGGCGGTTTGAAGTAGTCGCACGTCGTCCACTGCCGTCTCGTTATCGCAATAGTGCGCACTCACCTTAGTGAGTGATCGCTCGCTTGCTGAAGTTGCGTCGCCGGAGTGCACCACTTGACGTCCCGTCCGATGTCCCGTCCAGGTCGCTTGCGGAACGGACCGGATGTTGGGCACAATGGGGCCGGAGTGGTTGGCGGAAGACGGCGGACCGAGAACTCCGGATTCGCGTGCCGGCACTGCGGCATGTCTGTAACTCCCGTTGACGATGGAAGTTACAGGAACCATTGCCCACAATGTCTGCACTCGGTTCATGTGGACGTGGCGCCCGGAGACCGGGCCAGTCGTTGCGGGGGGCTCATGGTGCCGGTGGGAGTCCGGCACGCCGGGCGCAAGGGCTGGCAGGTTGTCCACCGTTGTGAAGTCTGCGGCG
Source organism: Spirochaetia bacterium (assembly GCA_965198005.1). Lineage (GTDB taxonomy): Bacteria > Spirochaetota > Spirochaetia > SZUA-6 > Bin103 > Bin103. The sequence goes on along the minus strand of CBDAOI010000004.1, from coordinate 1,466,207 downwards.
AAGTGAGCACGAACCGCATCGCCGGGGGCAGCCGGCAGCCGGACAATCTCGAAGCATTGCTATGCCTGATCCGGCGCCAACCGCTCGGATGACCGCCCGGAGCACCGGAGTTACGGAGATTTTGGTGAAACCATGTTTGCACCTAATTGTTTATCTGTTATAAATACGTAGCTCTGAGGCAACGTGCCGCGCGGGGGCCACTGCTCCCGGGTGAGCGCGACCCGTGTACGCCGGCATGACGGGAGGGCTGCTGGCGACGCGATCGGTTAAAGGAGGACGCCCGTTTGCGGGTTCCACAGTCCGAGCATGCAGCGCCGTACACGCACGGCGTGCCGCGCGTCCTGCAGTGGTGTGCCTCCCGGACATGCCGGCCGGCCGTCCGGCACCCACTATTCCTGTGTCTATTCCTGCGCGCGGTGCGTGCCCCTTTGCACCGCGATCCGTGTGTCGGAGCCTGACACTTAATGAATATCGGAAAAAAACACCAAAACATGAGAAAAACTTTACGCTTTGCGTTTGACAAGGTTCGAGATTTCCCGCATGATGACCCCGCCTGGGAGGGGAATCTGGCCTTAACGTGCGAAAATGGAGGAAAGTGATGCATAGAATGAGTCTGGTGGCGGTGGTTCTCATTGCCTTGAGTTCGCTGGTCGCCCTGAGTTGTATTTCCCCGGCTACACCGGCCGAGGAAATGGAGGAAATGGAGAAGCCCTCTCCGGCAGAACAGCAGGTCGCCGCCTTGGAAGAGGAGGTCGCCACCCTCGAGGCTGAGGTCACGGCGGCGCAGGCGGAGGCTGAAATGGCCAAGACCGAAGCGGAAATGGCAAAAGCCGAGGTCGACATGGCCAAGGCCGAAGCTGACGCCTCGATGGCCATGCTGGAAGATGCCAAGGACGCCGCGATGTCGGCCGAGGAGATGGTCGAGGAGATGGTCGACATGGCGAAAGCAGAGGCCATGGAAGCCATGGCCAAGGTCGACGCCATGATGGCCGCAGCCGCCGAGGATGCCGGAATCATGGTTTCGGCGGATCAGCTCGATCCGGATCTGCTGAGTTTCGATGCGGCGACGGTGTCGCTGGCGGGACCCGATTCGATCTACGTCTCGTCGATCATGTACGACGGGCAGGCCTACTCCGCCCTTCTCAAGTACCAGGGCGGCATGACGGCGACCGTCGAGAAGGTCTTTGGTCCCGATGGGGCGATGATTCCCGACTCGGTGGGGCTGTCGCAAACCGAGTTGGCCTTGGTCGCGCCGGACATGCTGGAGATTTCCTACGTAGAGGTAGGCGGCCAGGGCTACTCCGGGCAGCTCCGCTACGCCGGCGGCAACCGGTTCGAGGTTGCCGGAATCCAGCGGGTGATGTTGCCGACTTCCGCGGCCGATCAGATCGCTGCCCTGCAGGAGCAGTTGGCGGCGGCTCAAGCCGACGCCGCGGCTGCTCAGGCCGAAGCCGCGCAGGCTCAGGCCGACGCCGCGGCTGCTCAAGCCGAAACGGCGCAGGCTCAGGCCGACGCCGAAGCCGCAGTCGCCGAGGCTGCGGCTGCCGATGCGACGGCCATGGAGGCGATGGACAAGGCCGACATGATGATGGCGGAGGCGCATCAACCGTCCGCGGTGATGATTTCGCCCGACCAGATCGACGTCGGCATGCTCAGTCTCGACTCCGCGCGGGCGTCGCTCGCGGGACCCGATTCGATCTACGTTTCTTCCATTATGTACGACGGGCAGAGCTACTCCGCTCTGCTCAGGTACGCGGGCGGCACTACCGCCACGGTGGAGCAGGTGTTCGGGTCGGCCGGGAAGCTGATTCCCGATTCGGTCGGCTTGGCGCAGACCGAGCTGGCGCTGGTCGACAACGTGCTCGACATCTCCTACGTGGAGGTGAACGGTCAGGGCTACTCCGGGCAACTCCGCTACGCCGGCGGCAACCAGTTGGAAGTCGTCGGGATACAGCAGGTGACCCTGCCGCCGACCGCGGCCGAGCAGGCGGCAGCCGCCGAAGCTGCCGCCGACGCCGCGATTGCCGAGGCGCAGATGGCGGCGGATGCAGCGGTTGCGGACGCGCAGATGGCGGCGGATGCAGCGGTTGCGGACGCGCAGATGGCGGCGGATGCGGCAATCGCAGAGGCCCAGGCCATGAGCGCCGACGCCGAAGCGGCGGCGATGGACAAGGTCGACATGATGATGGCGGAGGCGCATCAACCGTCCGCGGTGATGGTGTCCGCCGATCAGCTCGATCCCAGCTTGGCGAACCTCGACTCGGTCCAGGTGTCCCTGGCCGGGCCCGATTCGATCTACGTCTCTTCTATCATGTACGACGGACAGAGCTACTCCGCCCTGCTGCGCTACCGCGGCGGCACCACCGCCACGGTCGAGCAGGTATTCGGGCCGAGCGGGAAGCTGATTCCCGATTCGGTCGGCCTGTCGCAGACCGAGCTGGCGTTCGTGGCGCCGGACATGCTGGACATCTCCTACGTGGAGGTGGATGGCCAAGGCTACTCCGGGCAACTCCGCTACGCCGGCGGCAACCGGTTGGAGGTGGTCGGGATACAGCGGGTGACGCTGCCGCCGACCGCCGCCGAGCAGGTATCCGCCGCCGAGGCAGCGGCGCAGGCGGCCGCCGTAGCGGCGATTGCCGACGCGCAGGCGGCGGCCGACGCCGCAGCGGCCGACGCCCAGGCGGCGGCGGACGCGGCGGTGGCTGACGCCCAGGCGATGGCCGATGCGGCAGTGGCCGACGCCCAGGCGATGGCCGATGCCGCGGTAGCCGACGCCGAAGCGACGGCGATGGAGTCGATGGACAAGGTCGACATGATGATGGCGGAGGCGCATCAACCGTCCGCGGTGATGGTGTCCGCCGATCAGCTCGATCCCAGCCTGGCGAACCTCGACTCGGTTCAGGTGTCCCTGGCCGGACCCGATTCGATCTACGTCTCTTCCATCATGTACGACGGACAGAGCTACTCCGCCCTGCTGCGCTACCGCGGCGGTACCACCGCCACGGTCGAGCAGGTATTCGGGCCGAGCGGGAAGCTGATTCCCGATTCGGTCGGCCTGTCGCAGACCGAGCTGGCGTTCGTGGCGCCGGACATGCTGGACATCTCCTACGTGAACGTGGATGGCCAGGGCTACTCCGGGCAACTCCGCTACGCCGGTGGCAACCGGTTGGAGGTGGTTGGGATACGGCAGGTGACCCTGCCGCCGACCGCGGCCGAGCAGGCGGAAGCGGAATTCGCTGCCGCTCAGGCGAGAATCGCCGAGCTCGAGGCTGCCGTTGCAGCGCTCGAAAGTGAGAACAGCGAGCTTGCGGCGCAGTTGGCCGACGCCGAAGCCGCGACCGCGGCTGCCAAGGCAGCGGCCGATGCGGCGGTGGCCGACGCGCAGGCGATGGCCGATGCCGCCGTAGCCGAGGCCGAAGCGGCGGCCATGGAGGCGCAGGACAAGGTCGACATGATGATGGCGGAGGCGCATCAACCGTCCGCGGTGATGGTGTCCGCCGATCAACTCGATCCCAGCCTGGCGAACCTCGACTCGGTTCAGGTGTCCCTGGCCGGACCCGATTCGATCTACGTCTCTTCGATCATGTACGACGGGCAGAGCTACTCCGCCCTGCTGCGCTACCGCGGCGGCACCACCGCCACGGTCGAGCAGGTATTCGGGCCGAGCGGGAAGCTGATTCCCGATTCGGTCGGCCTGTCGCAGACCGAGCTGGCGTTCGTGGCGCCGGACATGCTGGACATCTCCTACGTCAACGTGGATGGCCAAGGCTACTCCGGGCAGCTCCGCTACGCCGGCGGCAACACCTTGGAGGTCGTCGGGATACAGCAGGTGACTCTGCCGCCGACCGCGGCCGAGCAGGTATCCGCCGCCGAGGCTGCCGCGCAGGCGGCCGCCGAAGCGGCGATGGCCGACGCGCAGGCCGCGGCCGACGCCGCAGTGGCCGACGCCCAGGCGGCGGCGGACGCGGCGGTGGCTGACGCCCAGGCGATGGCCGATGCGGCAGTGGCCGACGCGCAGGCGATGGCCGATGCCGCGGTAGACGATGCCGAAGCGGCGGCCATGGAGGCGCAGGACAAGGTCGACATGATGATGGCGGAGGCGCATCAACCGTCCGCGGTGATGGTGTCCGCCGATCAACTCGATCCCAGCCTGGCGAACCTCGACTCGGTTCAGGTGTCCCTGGCCGGACCCGATTCGATTTACGTCTCTTCGATCATGTACGACGGGCAGAGCTACTCCGCCCTGCTGCGGTACCGCGGCGGCACCACCGCCACGGTCGAGCAGGTATTCGGGCCGAGCGGGAAGCTGATTCCCGATTCGGTCGGCCTGTCGCAGACCGAGCTGGCGTTCGTGGCGCCGGACATGCTGGACATCTCCTACGTCAACGTGGATGGCCAGGGCTACTCCGGGCAGTTGCGCTACGCCGGTGGCAACCAGTTGGAGGTGGTCGGGATACAGCAGGTGACCCTGCCGCCGACCGCGGCCGAGCAGGTATCCGCCGCCGAGGCTGCCGCGCAGGCGGCCGCCGAAGCGGCGATGGCCGACGCGCAGGCCGCGGCCGACGCCGCAGTGGCCGACGCCCAGGCGGCGGCGGACGCGGCGGTGGCTGACGCCCAGGCGATGGCCGATGCGGCAGTGGCCGACGCGCAGGCGATGGCCGATGCCGCGGTAGACGATGCCGAAGCGGCGGCCATGGAGGCGCAGGACAAGGTCGACATGATGATGGCGGAGGCGCATCAACCGTCCGCGGTGATGGTGTCCGCCGATCAACTCGATCCCAGCCTGGCGAACCTCGACTCGGTTCAGGTGTCCCTGGCCGGACCCGATTCGATTTACGTCTCTTCGATCATGTACGACGGGCAGAGCTACTCCGCCCTGCTGCGGTACCGCGGCGGCACCACCGCCACGGTCGAGCAGGTATTCGGGCCGAGCGGGAAGCTGATTCCCGATTCGGTCGGCCTGTCGCAGACCGAGCTGGCGTTCGTGGCGCCGGACATGCTGGACATCTCCTACGTGAACGTGGATGGCCAGGGCTACTCCGGGCAGTTGCGCTACGCCGGTGGCAACCAGTTGGAGGTGGTCGGGATACAGCAGGTGACCCTGCCGCCGACCGCCGCCGAGCAGGTATCCGCCGCCGAGGCTGCCGCGCAGGTGGCCGCCGATGCGGCGATTGCCGACGCGCAGGCCGCGGCCGACGCCGCAGTGGCCGACGCCGAGGCAGCGGCCGATGCGGCAGCGATGGAGGCGCAGGCGATGACCGATGCTGCCGACGCGGCAGCGATGGAGGCACAGGCGATGACCGCGGCTGCCGAAGCGGCAGCGATGGAGGCGATGGACAAGGTCGACATGATGATGGCGGAGGCGCATCAACCGTCCGCGGTGATGGTGTCCGCCGATCAGCTCGATCCCAGCTTGGCGAACCTCGACTCGGTTCAGGTGTCCCTGGCCGGACCCGATTCGATCTACGTCTCTTCCATCATGTACGACGGACAGAGCTACTCCGCCCTGCTGCGCTACCGCGGCGGCACCACCGCCACGGTCGAGCAGGTATTCGGGCCGAGCGGGAAGCTGATTCCCGATTCGGTCGGCTTGTCGCAGACCGAGCTGGCGTTCGTGGCGCCGGACATGCTGGACATCTCCTACGTCAACGTGGATGGCCAGGGCTACTCCGGACAACTCCGCTACGCCGGCGGCAACACCTTGGAGGTGGTCGGGATACAGCAGGTGACCCTGCCGCCGACCGCGGCCGACCAAGCCGAGGCGGCGGCGGAAGCTGCCGTAGCCGACGCGCAGGCGGCGGCGGACGCAGCGGTTGCCGAAGCCCAGGCCGCGGCCGATGCCGTAGCGGCCGAAGCGCAGGCAGCGGCCGACGCTGCCGTAGCCGACGCACAGGCGGCGGCCGATGCGGCAGTGGCCGACGCACAGGCGATGACCGATGCTGCCGACGCGGCAACGATGGAGGCGATGGACAAGGTCGACATGATGATGGCGGAGACGCATCAACCGTCCGCGGTGATGGTGTCCGCCGATCAGCTCGATCCCAGCCTGGCGAACCTCGACTCGGTTCAGGTGTCCCTGGCCGGACCCGATTCGATCTACGTCTCTTCGATCATGTACGACGGGCAGAGCTACTCCGCCCTGCTGCGCTACCGCGGCGGCACCACCGCCACGGTCGAGCAGGTATTCGGGCCGAGCGGGAAGCTGATTCCCGATTCGGTCGGCCTGGCGCAGACCGAGCTGGCGTTCGTGGCGCCGGACATGCTGGACATCTCCTACGTCAACGTGGATGGCCAGGGCTACTCCGGGCAGCTCCGCTACGCCGGCGGCAACCGGTTGGAGGTGGTCGGAATACAGCAGGTGACCCTGCCGCCGACCGCGGCCGAGCAGGCGGCCGAGCAGGTGTCTGCGGCCGAAGCTGCCGCCGACGCTGCCGTAGCCGACGCGCAGGCGGCGGCGGATGCGGCCGTAGCCGATGCCCAGGCAGCGGCCGACGCTGCCGTAGCCGACGCGCAAGCGGCGGCCGACGCACAGGCGGCGGCTGATGCGGGGGCAGTGGCTGAGGCACAGGCCGCGACCGCGGCTGCCGAAGCGGCAGCGATGGAGGCGCAGGACAAGGTCGACATGATGATGGCGGAGGCGCATCAACCGTCCGCGGTGATGGTGTCCGCCGATCAGCTCGATCCCAGCCTGGTGAGCCTCGACTCGGTTCAGGTGTCCCTGGCCGGACCCGATTCGATCTACGTCTCTTCGATCATGTACGACGGACAGAGCTACTCCGCCCTGCTGCGCTACCGCGGCGGTACCACGGCCACGGTCGAGGCGGTGTTCGGGCCGAGCGGGAAGCTGATTCCCGATTCGGTCGGCCTGTCGCAGACCGAGCTGGCGTTCGTGGCGCCGGACATGCTGGACATCTCCAACGTGGAAGTGGGTGGCCAGGGCTACTCCGGGCAGCTCCGCTACGCCGGTGGCAACCGGTTGGAGGTGGTCGGGATTCAGCGGATAACGCTGCCGCCGACCGCAGCCGAGCAGGTGGCAGCCGCCGAAGCTGCCGCCGACGCCGCGATTGCCGAGGCACAGGCGGCGGCGGACGCAGCGGTTGCCGAGGCACAGACCGCGGCCGACGCCGCAGCGGCCGAAGCGCAGGCGGCGGCCGCTGCGCACGTAGCCGACGCTCAGGCGGCGGCCGATGCGCACGTAGCCGAGGCACAGGCGGCGGCCGATGCCGCGGTAGCCGATGCCGAAGCGGCGGCGATGGAGGCGCAGGACAAGGTCGACATGATGATGGCGGAGGCGCATCAACCGTCCGCGGTGATGGTGTCCGCCGATCAGCTCGATCCCAGCCTGGTGAGCCTCGACTCGGTTCAGGTGTCCCTGGCCGGACCCGATTCGATCTACGTCTCTTCGATCATGTACGACGGACAGAGCTACTCCGCCCTGCTGCGGTACCGCGGCGGTACCACGGCCACGGTCGAGGCGGTGTTCGGGCCGAGCGGGAAACTGATTCCCGATTCGGTCGGCCTGTCGCAGACCGAGCTGGCGTTCGTGGCGCCCGACATGCTGGACATCTCCAACGTGGAAGTGGGTGGCCAGGGCTACTCCGGGCAGCTCCGCTACGCCGGTGGCAACCGGTTGGAGGTGGTCGGGATTCAGCGGATAACGCTGCCGCCGACCGCAGCCGAGCAGGCCGCGGCCGCAGCAGAGGCTGCCGTAGCCGACGCGCAGGCGGCGGCGGACGCAGCGGTTGCGGATGCGCAAGCGGCGGCGGAAGCTGCGGTAGCCGATGCCGCGGCGGCGGCGGACGCGACGGTTGCGGATGCGCAAGCGGCGGCGAATGCGGCGGTGGCTGACGCCCAGGCCGCGGCCGATGCCGCGGTAGCCGAGGCCCAGGCCGCGACGGCCGCGGCCGAAGCCGCTGCCATGGAGGCACGGGACAAGGTCGACATGATGATGGCGGAGGCGCATCAACCGTCCGCGCTGATGGTGTCCGCCGATCAGCTCGATCCCAGCCTGCTCAGCCTCGACTCGGCTCAGGCCTCCGTGGCCGGACCCGATTCGATCTACGTCTCGTCCATCATGTACGACGGGCAGAGCTACTCCGCTCTGCTGCGGTACCGCGGTGGAACGACGGCGACGGTCGAGCAGGTGTTCGGCCCGAACGGGACGCTGATTCCCGATTCGCTGAACTTGGCGCGGACCGAGCTTTCGTTCGAGGCGCCCGACGTGCTGAACATCTCCTTCGTCGAGTTGGGCGGCCAAGGTTACTCCGGGCAGTTGCGCTACGTCGGTGACAACCGGCTGGAACTGGTCGGGATGCAACAGGTAACCCTGCCCCCGACCGCGGCCGAATTGGCCCAGACCGCGGCCGACACGGCCGTGGCGGCCGCCAACGCCGCGGTGGGGGATGCTCTTGCTGCGGCCGCCGCGGCGATGAGCGATGCCGAGGCATCCGCCGACGCCGCGCGCGTCGCGGTGGCGGAAGCGGTTGACGCGAAAGCCATGCTCATGGCGATGATGGAGGACCTTGAAGCCCGCGTACAGGTACCAACCGGAATCGATCCGAACCTGCTGAATCTGGACGATGCCGAGGTCTCTATCGCCGGGCCCGATTCCATCTATATCTCGGGAATCAAGTACGGTGACCAGGAATTCTCGGCACGGCTGCGCTACGCCGGCGACAACCAGGGTGTAGCGGAGGCGTTGTTCGGCAACGGCGTCGGTGCGATCCCGGACATGGATCTGTCGGCGCCCGCGCTGGAAGTGGTGGGACCCGACACGTTGGTTATCTCCAACGTGGGGATTCGCGGCACTGCCTACGCCGTCTCCCTGAAGATTACGCACGACGGCGCGATCGTGGTCTCCACGGAAGAACAGGGGCACCCGGTCAGAACCGCCGCGGAATTGATGCGGGACGATCTGCTGAGTTCCGGCAACCGCGTCGTCAGCGGTTTCGCCGACGGCGACGCGCTGTCTGGCGAGGGAGCATGGACGAGCGGTGCGGACTCCGTGAGTCAGACCGACGCCGACACCAGCCATGCCAAGTGGGCGTTGATGAACGTGGCGCAACCCGCGGTCGCAACGCTGTACGGCGTCGCCGGGCGCACCAGTGGCAACGAGAAGGTAGGCTTGGGTCTGCACTTCCTCGCCTCCGGGACGCCACAGTCCGGAAACACCTGGAACTACGGGCGCTCCTACCTCATGTGGATCACGCAGGAGGAGAACTTCTACGGGACCGACGAGACCCAGGCCCAGCTCTACGAATCGCTCGACGGCAACCGCTTGGTGTGGCTGAAGAGCAGGAACGTTGCGCGGCCGCTCGACGACGGTGTGACGCTGGAGGCGCTCTACAATCCCGACGGTTGTCCCGAAGGGGTGAGCGTGTGCTACGGTTCGATCACCCTCATGGTGGACGGAATGGAGCAGTTCAAGGTTCGGGTCACGTCCGATCCGGCGGAGCGGGCTCCTGACACCATCGCGTTGCGCGCCCTCGGCGGACCGGTCGAGTTCACCGATCTGTACGTGTACTCGCGCTGAGCGAGTGGCGAGTGCCGCTGACGCGGTAGCGATAGCATTACGGGGAGCCTGTCGTAATCGACAGGCTCCCTTTCATTGTGCCGGGATCATGCCGCACTGACATGGCTGAACGGTTTGACGTGTTCGACTAGCGAGTCTATAGTCTTGGCAACGACCGAGGGGAGGACCTTTAGTCACTCCCTTCGGCCCCAACTGCATAGGAGGGATGCGATGAAACGTGTTGTTGCAGTCGTGTTGATGATGCTGCTGCCGCTTGGCGCAGCGTTCGCGGAGGATGTCAAGCTGGGAGTGCTGCTCGGCTATACCGGCCCGATCGAGTCGTTGGTGGGGCCCATGGCAGATGGCGCGGAAATGGCGATCGAGGAGGTCAGCGACAGTGGCGCGCTGCTCGGCGGCCGGCAGGTCGTCTCCGTACGCGGGGACACGACCTGCATCGACTCGGCCGCCGCGGTCGCGGCGGCCGAGCGGCTGGTAACCGCGGACCGGGTCGACGCCATCGTCGGTGGCGATTGCTCGGGCGTGACCATCGCCATGCTGCAACAAGTGGCCAAGCCCAACGGCATCGTGATGATCTCCCCGTCCGCCACCTCGCCGGCCCTGTCGACGCTCGAAGACGACGGGCTGTTCTTCCGGACCGCGCCGTCGGATGCCCGGCAGGGCGAGGTAGTGGCCGACATCCTGCAGGAGATGAACATCCGGGAGGCGGCCATGACCTACACCAACAACGACTACGGCAAGGGATTGGCGGACAGCATCGCGGCCAACGTCAAGATGCGCGGGGGGACAATCACCATCTCCACGCCGCATGAGGACGGCAAGGGCGACTACAGCGCCGAGGTCGCCGCGCTGGCGGCGGTGGGCGGCGACATCCTGATCGTGGCCGGCTACCTCGACCAGGGCGGCAAGGGGATCATCCAGGCGTCGCTCGATTCGGGCGCCTTCGACCAGTTCTTTCTCCCCGACGGCATGATCGGCGACAGCTTGGTGGAGGCGATCGGGCCGGACCTCGACGGTTCCATCGGAACGGTCCCCGGGACCGACAGTCCTGGCGCCGCGAAGCTCGACGAGATGCTCGGCATGGCGGCAGGGCCGTTCGTGAGTGAGTCGTACGACGCGGTCGCCCTGATCGTGCTGGCCATGCAGGCCGCGGGATCGGTCGACAGCGGCGCGTTCAAGGACCACGTCATGGCGGTCGCCAACGCGCCCGGCGAGAAGATCTATCCGGGTGAGCTGGCCAAGGGGCTTCGCATCCTCGCGGACGGCGGCGAGGTCGACTATGTCGGCGCGTCGGCGGTGGAGCTGGTCGGAGCAGGCGAGAGCGCCGGCAACTACCGGCAGATGGCGGTCGAGGACGGCAAGTTCGTAACCGTCCGCTTCCGCTGATCAGCTTCGGCCATGAGCGGGAGCTGGTCCGCCTGCTCCCGCTCATGCGCCGGCCCAGCACGTCGCTGACCGGATGATCGCGATCCAGGATCTGCACATGCGCTTCGGCGGCATCCGGGCCGTCGACGGCGCGTCGCTCACCATCGAGAGCGGCGCCATCACCGGCCTGATCGGGCCCAACGGCGCCGGCAAGACGACCCTGTTCAACGTCATCGCCGGCATGCACCGGCCAACCTCCGGCCGCGTGTATCTGGACGGCGAGGAGATCACCGGACTACCGCCGCACGAGCTGTTCGCCAAGGGGGTGCTGCGCACGTTCCAGATCGCGCACGAGTTCTCGACGCTGACGGTCAGGGAGAACCTCATGACCGTGCCGGGCGGCCAGTCCGGCGAGCGTCTGCCCAACGTGTGGCTGCGGCCCGGCAAGATCCGAACCGAAGAGGCCGCGCTGCGCGCCAAGGCCGACGAGGTGATCGAGTTCCTGAAGCTGGACGCCGTGGCGGAGGAACGGGCCGGCAACCTGTCGGGCGGGCAGAAGAAGCTGGTCGAGCTCGGCCGCACCATGATGGCGGAGCCGCGCGTGGTCCTGCTCGACGAAGTCGGCGCCGGCGTCAACCGGACCCTGCTCAGGGAGATAGCCGGCGCCATCCTGCGTCTCAACCTGCATCGCGGGTACACCTTCTGCATCATCGAGCACAACATGGAGCTGATCTCCCTGCTGTGCGATCCGGTTATCGTGATGGTGGAAGGGAAGGTGCTGACGCAGGGCTCGGCGCCGGTGATCCAGGCCGACGAACGGGTGGTCGAGGCCTATCTCGGCTCCGGGCACGTGACTCGGAAAGGGCGGACCTCCTGAGCCTGCTGGTGGGCGAGGCGCTGACCGGGGGCTACGGCGGCCCCGACATTCTGCGCGGCTGTTCGGTCGCCGTGGACGCAGGCGAGATCGCCGTGGTGGTGGGACCCAACGGAGCCGGCAAGTCGACCGCCATGAAGGCGCTGTTCGGGCTGCTGCAGGTGCGCGCCGGCAGCGTGCACCTGGACGGCGAGGAGATCACCTCGCTGGCTCCCCAGGCGCGCGCCCGCAAGGGCATGGGCTTCGTGCCGCAGACCGAGAACGTGTTCCGCTCGATGACCGTGCAGGAGAACCTGGAGATGGGGGCGTTCATCCGCGACGACGACATCGCCGGCACCCTGAACGACGTCTATCACCTGTTCCCGGTGCTGCGGGAAAAGCGGCGGCAGGCGGCGGGCGAGCTGTCCGGCGGCCAGCGGCAGCAGGTGGCCATCGGGCGCGCGCTGATGAACCGGCCGCGGGTGCTGATGCTGGACGAGCCCACCGCCGGCGTGTCGCCGATCGTGACCCGTGAGCTGTTCGAACGCATCGTCGACATCGCGCAGGGCGGCGTCGCCGTCCTCATCGTGGAACAGAACGCCCGCCAGGCCCTGGAGCTTGCCGACACCGGATTCGTGCTGGTGCAGGGCCGCAACCGCCATACCGGGGCGGGGTCCGAGCTGCTGGCGAACCCCGAGATTCGCCGCTCCTTTCTGGGAGGCTGATCGTTGACCGACGTCGTCAATGCGATCGTGCTGCTGGCCAACTTCGTGCTCATTCCCGCCACCGCGTACGGCTGCCAGCTTGCGCTCGGCGCCCTGGGAGTCACCTTGGTATACGGCGTCCTGGGCTTCTCCAACTTCGCTCACGGCGAGACCATGGCGTTCGGCACCATGGTCACGATCCTGGCCACCTGGCTGCTGCAGGCCTGGGAGATCGGCATCGGCCCCCTGCCGACGGCGTTGCTGGCGCTCCCCGCCGGGATCGTGGCCAGCAGCGGCTTGTGCCTGCTCACCGATCGCTGGGTGTACCGATTCTACCGGCGCAAGAAAGCGGCGCCCGTCATCCTGCTGGTCGCGTCGGTGGGCATCATGTTCGTGGTCAGCGGGGTCATCCGGTTCGTGATCGGCCCGGACGACCAAGTGTTCACCGACGGCACGCGGTTCGTCGTCAGCGTCCGCCAGTTCAAGGCCGCCACCGGGCTCGCCGAGGGACTGGCGATCAAGACCACGCAGACGATCACCGTCGTGGTGACGGCGATCCTGGTGCTCTGGCTGTTCTGGTTCCTCGGCAGGACGCGGACCGGCAAGTCGATGCGCGCCTACGCCGACAACGAGGACTTGGCACTGCTGTCCGGCATCAACCCGGAACGGTTGGTGGCGGTCACCTGGCTGATTGTGGGCGCGCTCGCGGCGGTGGCGGGAACGCTGTACGGGTTGGACAAGAGCTTCAAGCCGTTCGTCTATCTGTCGCTGCTGCTGCCGATCTTCGCCGCCGCCATCGTCGGCGGCCTGGGCAGTCCGCTCGGCGCCATCACGGGCGGCTTCGTGGTGGCATTCTCGGAGGTGCTGCTCACCTACCCCTACAAGAAGTTCCTGGGCTATCTGGGACCGGAAGGCTGGCGACCGGAAGGCCTGGTCCAGTTGCTCTCCACCGACTACAAGTTCGCCGTCTCGTTCGGCATCCTGGTGGTGGTGCTGCTGGTTAAGCCCACCGGCATCTTCGGCGGCAGGTCCACGTGAGCGACCGGTTGCGCCCGGCGCTGGCACGGGTCCCGCGCAAGCCGATCCTGTTCGCGGCCATGGCGGCCCTGGTGGGCTTGGTGGGCCTGGTGCAGAGCTGGTCGCTGGCGCTGGCGATTGTCAACCTGTGTCTGATCTCGGCCGTCATGACGCTCGGCGTCAACATCCAGTGGGGCTACGCCGGCCTGTTCAACGCCGGCGTGATGGGCTTCGCCGCGCTTGGCGGGCTGGCCGGCGTCCTGGTCTCGATGCCGCCGGTGACCGCCGCCTGGCGCGCCGGCGGCGCCGGCGTGCTGGTGGCGCTGGCGCTGGCGGCGCTCACCGTGCTCGCCGTGCTGTTGGCCCGCCGCCGTTTCGCCAAGCCGTCGCACCGGCGGCTGGCGGTGGCGTGCGTGCTGATCGGCGGCGCGCTGGCCGCCCGCGCGGTGTTCGCGCCGGCGGTGCGGGCCATCGAAGCGGTCGATCCCACCACCACCGGCTATCTCGGCGGGCTCGGCCTTCCCATCGTGCTTTCCTGGCTGGTGGGCGGCGCGTTCGCCGCTGCCGCAGCCTGGGTCTGCAAGATCAGTCTCAGCCTCCGATCCGACTATCTCGCGATCGCCACCCTGGGCATCTCCGAGATCATCGTCGCATTCCTCAAGTACGAGGAGTGGCTGACGCGCGGGGTCAAGAACGTCAATGGACTGCCGCGGCCGGTCCCGTACGAGATCGATCTCCAGAATGCCGTGTGGTTCCAGGAGTGGGCCGCGGCGCTCGGCGTGTCGCACGTGGATCTGTCCTCGATCGTCGTGAAGCTGTGCTACGCGGGCCTGTTCCTGATCGTGCTGGTGATTCTGACCTGGCTGTCGGAGACCGCGCTGCGCTCGCCGTGGGGCCGCATGATGCGCGCCGTCCGAGACAACGAGACCGCGGCGCGCGCGATGGGCAAGGACGTCACCGCCCGCCATCTGCAGGTGTTCGTGCTCGGCTCGGCGGTGATCGGCATCGCCGGCGCCATGCTGACCACGCTCGACGGCCAGTTCACGCCCGCCTCATACCAGCCGATGCGCTTCACCTTTCTCATCTGGGTGATGGTGATCGTGGGCGGCTCGGGCAACAACTGGGGCGCCGTGCTCGGCGGCTTCCTGGTCTGGTACGTGTGGATTCAGGCAGAGCCGGTCGGCCTGCAGCTTATGGAGCTGGTCACGGCTCCCCTGTCTCCGGAAAGCCCGCTCCGGACCCATCTCCTGTCCACCGCCGCCCACATGCGCCCGGTCGTCATGGGGCTGGTCCTGCTGCTGGTCCTGCGATTCGCTCCGCGCGGCCTGATCCCCGAGGAGCGGCGCTGACGCCGCGACCGGAATTACAGCCGCACGCACCGCCAAGCCAGGGGACGATCATTGGCGTACGGCATGTAGCCATGAAACGGACGCGGGTCGTCGTCGAACACCATGGACAGGAAGTAACGATCCCCCTCCCAGAGCGGCAGCTCCGTGATCCGGTCGATTGCATGCCACTCCAGGTCGCCCTCCTGGTTGCTGGCCGCGGGCTCGCCGTCGAAGCTGTCGATCCGAAAGATGAACCCGAGCCAGTCCTCGCCGCGCGGACCGAAACCGGTCCAGTTTATGGTGCCGCGCAGCCGCATCTCCCGGCACTCGATTCCCGCCTCCTCGCGAATCTCCCGCCGCATGCAGGTCGCGACGTCCTCCCGCGGTTCCATCTTGCCGCCCAGGCCGTTGTACTTGCCGAGATGATCGTCGTGCCGGCGCGCGTTGCGGTGAATCAGCAGTACCCGGGTACGATCCGGCGAGACCACGTAGCCCAGGGTCCCCACGATAGGTGTGTATACGCCCACGTCAAGATGGATACGCTTAGCCGTCCCCGGCGTCAACCAGCGCCACCGTGGAATCGGACCTTGCGTTCCTCAAGGGCCGGCTCGATAGGTGCGGCCCCCTCCCCTTCCCGGTACAATCGCACCGTGAGCAACGGCAACGGCAGCAGCGACCGGGCGCCCGATCCCGGCCGCCGCCGGTTTCTGCGCTGGTTGCCGCTGCGGGCGCTGGACATCGTGGCCGTGGTCATTTCAGTGGGAGTGGCGGCGGCCATCACCCGCTGGGTGTTGAGTGCCAGGCGCGGACGTCCCATCTTCCGCGTCACTGCGGCCGATGCTACCTGGCTGTTGCGTCCCGAGATCGACCAGGTAGTCGAGGTGACCGGCCCGCTCGGCGTCAATCGCGTGGTCGTGGCGGGTGGCAGCGTCGCGATCGAATCCGCCCCGTGCAAGAACCAGATCTGTGTCAAGACCGGCCGGGTAGCGCGCCCCGGCCAGTGGATAGCCTGCCTTCCCAACCGCGTATTCGTAGCGGTCGAAGCGGGCGGTCAGGCTGAAGTCGACGCTTACAGTTACTGAGCCAGGCGCGCACGTCCGCACCCGCCGCTTGCGCCTGCTTGACCTCGGGGCCGCGATGCGTACGATGCCTACGATGCCTACGATGCCAGCCATGCTCGCCAGCATAATCATGGCGGGAGGAAGCGGTACCCGGCTGTGGCCAGCCTCCCGCGCGGCGGCGCCCAAGCAGTACCTGGTGTTCGGCGGCGCCCACAGCTACCTGCAACAGGCGTTGCTGCGCGCGCGCACGGTCGATTCGGACGTGATCGTGGTGGTTGCCGCGGCGGACCAGATCGACGCCGTGGTGGCGCAGATCGCCGCGCTCGGTGGGGGCGCCACGCTCGCCGCCCCGGTGTACGTGATCGGCGAGCCCGCGCAGCGCGATACCGCTCCGGCGGTGGCCCTGGGGGCGCGGTTCGTGGGCCGGCTCGCGCACGACCCATCCGGCCAAGTCAGCCTGCTGGTTCTGTCCGCCGACCACGCAATCGAGCCGCCGGACGCGTTCGCCACCGACGTGAGAGCCGCCCGGTCGCTCGCCGCGCACGGGTGGCTGACGACGTTCGGCATCCCCCCCACCCGTCCCGAAACCGGCTACGGCTACCTGGAGCTGGGGCCGCCGCTCGGTCCAGGCTTCGAGGTGGCGGCGTTTCGCGAAAAGCCGGACCTCGCCACCGCACGGCGCTTCCTGCAGGCGGGCAACTTCCTCTGGAACGCCGGCATCTTCCTGTTTCCACTGACGCTGCTGCGAGAGGAATTGGAACGCCACGCGCCCGACGTGGCCCGGCCGATGGCGACCGCCCCGTTGCCAGATCCCGAACCAGTGCATCCCGGTATCAGCGTGGTGCGGCCGGATCCGGAGCTCAATGCGACCTACGCGGAGTTGACCGCCATCTCGATCGACTACGCTCTGATGGAACGCAGCCGGCGGGTAGCGACGGTCAGAGCCGGCTTCGCCTGGAGCGATGCCGGGAGCTGGGACGAGGTGGCGGCGCTCCATCCGGGAGACGCGCCGGCAGTGGCGGTCGAGGCGCAGGGCAATTCCGTGTTCAGCGATCTCCCCGTGGTGCTGGCCGGGGTAAACGACCTGATCGTCGTGGTCAAGCACGGTACCGTGCTGGTGTTGGGCAAAGGCCGGTCGCAACTCGTGCGCTCGGCGGTAGACGAGCTCCGCGACCGCCGTCCCGACCTCCTGTGACGGCGCCGCACGGCCCGGCCCCAACCACTTGATGACCGACTTTCAGATCGCAGCCGTGCTGGTGTCGCTGGCAGCGCTGTTCGGGTATCTCAATCACCGCCTGCTGCGCCTGCCGCAAACGATCGGAACGATGGCCATCGCCCTGACCATGTCGCTGGTCCTGCTGATCGTGGGGGTGGTTGCCGGCTCCGGCGTCGTCGAGCGGGCGCAGGACTTGATGGGCCGGGTCGACCTGAGCCATCTGGTGCTCGACGTTCTGCTCGGGTTCCTGCTGTTCGCCGGGGCGCTGCACGTGAACCTGGACGATCTGCTCGATCGCCGGTACGCCATAGCCTCTTTCGCGACGGTGTCGCTGGCGGTGTCCACGGTGCTGGTGGGTACGCTGGTCTACTTCCTGTCGGGTGCGGTGGGCCTGGGGCTCAGCTTCGTCCACTGCCTGCTGTTCGGGGCCCTGATCTCACCCACCGATCCGGTGGCGGTGCTGGGAATCATGCGGCGCGCCGGCGCACCGCGCAGCCTGCAGGCCAAGGTGATCGGCGAGTCGTTGTTCAACGACGGGCTTGGCGTGGTGCTGTTCCTTACTCTCCTGGGGCTGGTGGCGCACGACGCCCACGGCGCGGCCGGCGCACACGCGTCCGCCGGCGTCGCCCTGTTTCTGCTGCAGGAGGTCGGGGGCGGGCTGGCGTTCGGGCTGGCGGCGGGCTGGCTCGGCTACTGGACGCTACGCACCATCGACGACCATCGCCTGGAATTGCTGCTCACGCTCGCCCTGGCGGCTGGAGGCTACGCCCTGGCCGGCGCGCTGCACGTATCGGCGCCGCTGGCGATGGTGATGATCGGACTGCTGATCGGCAATCGCGGGCGCCGTCTGGCGATGGCCGCGGCCACACGCGAAAATCTGGACACGTTCTGGGAGGCGGTGGACGACGTGCTCAACGCCATGCTGTTTCTGCTGATCGGCTTCGAGCTGCTGGTAGTGCTGCCGGTTCCGGCCACGCCGGCCCCGGCACTGCTGGCCGCGGCGCTGGCGGCGGTCCCGATCGTGCTGTTCAGCCGCTGGATCGGGATCGGCCTGCCGGTGACCGCGCTGCGCGCCCTGGGACGCGACTTCAGCCACCGCGCGGTACGGTCGATCACCTGGGCGGGACTACGCGGCGGGATTTCGGTGGCGCTGGCGCTGTCACTGCCCGCCGGCCGCGAACGGGATCTGTTCCTCATCATGACCTACGTGGTCGTCGTGTTCTCGATCCTGGTGCAGGGTTTGACCCTCGGCCGGGTGGTGGCCGCCGAGCGCCGCGGCCCGGCCTGAGCCGCGCGGGCGCTACGGGACCGGCTACGCGGGGCGTGGTTCCTGCCCCTCCACGAGCAGGGCGACGGTGCTCAATTCCCGGAAATTGGCCAGTATCGTGCCCCTGAGAACCTGCAGCCGCTCGTGGCCCGTCGTCGGCACCGGAGTCGGATCGAACAGCACGTGGCGCGACAGGTTCACGAATGCCGTGTCCCCCTTCACGTGCACTGCGATGACCTCGGTGTGGCGGGGCAGAAGGCGATGCGCACGGTGATCGGCGGGGCCCAGAATCACCTCCTCCACCAACAGCCGCAGTTCGCCGGCCAGCGCCGCGCGTTCCGGCAGACGACGCGTTTCCTCACGGAACAGCAGGGGGCCACCCGCCCCGGCCGCTGCCAGCGCAGGGAACGACAACACCCGCCGGTCGCCGCGGTCGCGCGCCAATGTCAGCGCCAAGCCGGCCAGGAGCACGAGCACCAGTACGCCGGCCACCGCGGCCACGAGCCGCATGGTGCGTCCGTCAGTTACCGGCTACCGCGGCCACACCGGCCGCGACGTCAGTCGGCACAACTTCTTCGGGTGCAAGGCCTCCACCTTCGAACCTGATCACGAACCCCGCCACGGCACTGTAGATCGCCTCGGCGAGCGTGCGCAAGTAGCCGGTTTCGGCCAGCAGTGCTGCCTCCTCGTCGTTGGTGAGGAATCCCAGCTCGACCAGCACCGCCGGCATCTTGGCGTTGCGGACCACGAACCATGACTCCTCGCGGATGCCACGATTCACGCTCCGATCGCCGACCCGCCGTTCGAAGTGGTCGACGATGGACTGTGCCAGGAACACGGACTCGCGGGTGTACTCCTCCTCGCGCATGGAATTGAGAATCGGAGCCAACTCGCGCGAATCCCGGGTCAGGCTGTCCGGCGAAATCAGCTCACGCCGGTACTCGTCCGGCAGGTACCAGACTTCATAGCCGCGCGCCTTCTTGTTCAGCGACGCGTTGGCATGAATCGAGATGAATATGACGGCATCCTCGGTCTCGGTGATGAGACTGTTGGCGACGTCGGTGCGCTGCTCGAGTGACACGTAGCGGTCGTCGTCGCGGGTGAGCACCACCCGTTTGTCCGGATAGCGTGCCTGCAGGAGCTGGTGCAGAAACGTGCTCGTCCTGAGCACCACGTCCTTCTCGCGGATGGTGTGACCGCCATCGGTCCGGTAGTGGCCGAGCGCGCCGGGATCCTTGCCCCCGTGGCCCGGGTCGATCAGGATCGCGACGATGCGGCGTCCCGCTCCCGGCGTGGTCAGGCCAAGCCGGTCGCGCAGCGCCGCCGCGCCGGCCACCGGGACCACCACCGCCCCCGCCTGGCGCTCGATATCGCCTACGAACAGTGGCGAGGTGCCATCGATCAGCACCCAGGGGGTACCCACACGCAGCGCCACCTCGAATTCGGCGTGCCGCAGGACTCCGACCTGCCGCAGCGGGTGCCACTCCAGCACCGCCCCCATCTCCCGGGCCAACTCCAGCAGGTCCACCCCACCCGACTCGACACTGTCGGCCCAGCCACCCGCCGCGAGTCCGGTAAGGCCCGCCATGCACCAGAGTATCAGGCGTCGCACCCCTGCCATTACCTAGATTATCGTCCGAATGTCGAGACCGCTGAATTCGGCTATGCTGCGCGCATGAGCCGGCTGGCACTGATGCCGCGCCGTCCGCTCACCGTGTCGCAGGTAACCGGACGGGTGCGCGGGTTGCTGGAGGGCGAGTTTCCCGATGTCCTGGTGGAGGGGGAGGTCGCGGGATTCCGGCCGTCCAGCACCGGCCACTACTACTTCAACCTGATCGACCGCGATGCCAGTCTGAGCGTCGCGCTGTTCAAGAACCGCCACTTCCTGCTGACCTTTCGTCCGGCGGACGGCATGCTGGTGCGGGTGCGCGGCGGCATCTCGGTGTACCCGCCGCGCGGCACCTACCAGCTCATAGCCGAGGCGGTGTTCCGGGCCGGTGCCGGCGATCTGCTGGCGATCGTCGAGGAACGCAGGCGCCGGCTGGCGGCCGAGGGACTGTTCGACGCCGCGCGCAAGCAACCGCTGCCGTTGCTGCCGCGCCGGGTCGCGGTGGTCACCTCCCCCACCGGCGCCGCGGTGCGCGACCTGATCCGGGTGCTGGGACGGCGCAACCCCGGCATCGACCTGGTGGTGGTCCCGACCCCGGTGCAGGGCCCGGACGCGGCCACCCGCATCGCCCGGTGCGTGCGCACGGCCGACCGCTGGCGGCTCGGCGACGTGATCGTGGTCACGCGCGGCGGCGGCTCGCTGGAGGATCTGCTGCCGTTTTCCGACGAGCGCGTGGTGCGCGCCATCGCCGCCGCCGAGACGGTGGTGGTTTCGGCGGTCGGTCACGAGGTGGACAACACGCTGTGCGACCTGGCGGCCGACCACCGGGCAGCCACCCCATCCGCGGCCGGCGAGCTGGTGGCCGCGGCGCGCACCGAGCTGCAGCGCCGGGTCACCGCCCTGCACGCCGACCTCGCCTCTTCCCTGACGGCCCGGTTGCAGCGCTTCCGCCTCACCCTGGACCGCTTCCGCCCCGACAGCCTGGAGCGCAGCCTGCGGCTCATCACCCATCCGGTACAGCAACGGCTCGACGAGGCGCGCACGGAGCTGACCGCCGGCGTGAGCCGGCGCCTGCAGGGTCTGCGCCATCGGCTCGAGCTGGCCGCCCAGGCGGTGGCCGCGGCCTCGCCCGACGCCATCCTCGGGCGTGGCTACGCGCTGGTCACCGACGCCGCCAGCGGCAGGTACGTGACCTCCGCCCGCCAGGTGCGGCGCGCGCAGGAGGTACGCGTGCGCCTCCATCGCAGCTCGTTCAGCGCCACCGTCAACGCCACCAGCGAGGAGCCGGCCGATGGCCACGTTTGAGGAACGGCTGCGCCGGCTCGAGGAGCTGGGCGAGAAGCTGCGCCACGGCAACCTGCCGATCGACGACGCGACCGCGCTGTTCGAGGAAGGAATTACGCTCGCGCGCACGCTGGAGCGCGACCTGGCCAAGGTGGAGCGTCGCATCGAGCTCCTGATCAACGATCCGGAGGCCGCCGGCGAGCCGCCCCGGACCCAACGGCTGTCCGATGCGCCCGACGTGCAGGGCGGCTGACCGGTCACCGCACGGCGTCCGGCAGCGTCACCACGTCCCCCACCCCCACCCCGGCGCGGGCCAGGGCGCCGCGCTTGACTTCCAGCGCGAAGCGGGCGGGAAAGCGCGAGGCCACGGGTGCCTCGGAGTAGGGTTCCAGGTCGGTCACCTGCACGATCACACCCCGTTCGTCGATGAACGCGATCGACAGCGGCAGCGGCGTATTGCGCATCCAGAAGGTCAGAATCCGCTCCTCCTCGAACACGAACAGCATGCCCTCGCGCTCGCCCAGTTGCTCCCGGTACATCAACCCGGTGCTGCGCTGGTCCTGCGTCACGGCCAATTCCACCCGGAACTCGGCATCCCCCACCAGCAGGTCGACCCGCCCGTCGCCGCCACGCTGGCAACCGGTCACGGCCGCGGCGCCGAGCAGTGCCGGCGCCAGCCAGACCAGCAGCCACCTGGCAATCGCCCCGGTGGGTGGCCTATACTGCGGCCGCTGCCATGCCGCTACCCCCGAAGCTGAGTTTGTCCCTTGCCCTGCTCCTGATCTGTGGGGCGGGCGCCGCCGCGCAGGAGACCCCGGCGATCTACGACGTAACCGTAACGCGCGTGGACCACTGGGCGGAGGCCGACCTGAGCCGCATGACGCCGGCGGTGGTGACCCGGCACGTCGACGGCGACACGTTCGAGGTACGCATCGAGCATCCACCGCCGGGCCCCGGATCAGCCGAGAAAGTGCGGCTGATCGGAATCGACACACCTGAACTGGGCGAGCCCTGGGCGGATGAGGCGCTGCACCTGGTCACCCGCAGCATCGGCACCGACCCCGTCTACCTGGCGTTCGACTTCAGGCGCCGCGACCGGTACGATCGTCTGCTCGCCTACGTGTTCCTGCAGGACGGCACCCTCCTGAACGCTGAACTGATCGCGCAAGGTCTCGCCCGCGTGTATCGCGGCGAACGGAACCACTTCTTCGCGCAGTTCGAGCGGCTGGAGGCGGAGGCCCGCACCGAGCGGTTGGGACTGTGGAGGGAGCATGTCGGCACCGTGGTGATCGTGACCATCCGCAACTCCGGCCGCCGCGAGCACGTGCTGATCCGCAATGACACCGGCGACACGGTCGATCTGACCGGCTGGCGCGTCGCGGACGATGACGGAGATGCGCAGGTCCTGTACGCCGGCGGCGGCCTCACGCTCGCGCCGAACGAAACCCTCGCGGTCTGTAGCGGCCACGGCTGCGTGGGCGAGCCCGGGCGAAGCCTACGGCTCACGGAGCGGAACGTTTGGGGAAATCAGGGCGACGCCGCCTTCCTGTACGATGCGGACGGCCGCGAGGTGGCCCGTCATGCCTACTGAAACCGCCGCCTCACGTCTCTCTATACGCGCTCGACCGTGCGTTTGAAGCGCTTGTAGACCGCGTACAGGGGGACGTCCAGCTTCCTGGTGTCGGACCACCGGCGCAGGGAGCCGGCGCGGTCGGTATCGGCCCGCGCCACGTAACTGCGCAACACCTTTTCCTCCCGGCGGAGGCGCTTGAAACGGTACTTCTCCTCCAGCAGTTGGATGAACTGCGCCGCCTCGCCGCGGTCCTGTGCGTCGAGCGGCGCATTGGCGTTGTCCGGTTCGAGAATGGAGTGCACCAGCTCTTCGAAGTCGCCACTCTCGGTATGCTGCAGCTCGCGCTCCACGCGCGCCAGAAAACCGCTCGGCACGAACGTGATCCGGTCCACCGCATTGCGCAACGCGATCCGTTTCTTCATGGCCGCGTCCGAACCCATGTCGCGGCGCCCCATGAACAGATAGGCGCCGACCGCGGCGGCCACGCCTACCGCCAGCTCGTCCACGATCAGGATCGGGTCCGGAACCGCGTAGGACAGAATCAGAAACACGGCGAAGAATGCCGCCGCGGCGACCAGGAAGCGCGGCACGAACCGTGCGTCGGCCAGAAACCGGCGCACGGCGTCCTCGATCGAATGGTACAGCGAGTTGCGAAACGTGGTGAGCAACTCGACCGGCGGCTCCTCCCCATAGCGCCCCTCGATCTCCTGCGTCTCGAGCGCCGCGCGCAGCTTCTCGGCACTCTCGAACGGGTTGAGAATGAGCGACTTGCCGTCGGTACGATAGAGGTGAAAGATGAACTTGGTGTCGTTCTTTCCCATTCAGCGCAACTCCACCGCGTCTCGGATACGGCGCTCAGATTCCCGCGGCGCCGCGCAGGGCGCGGGCGGCAAACACCGTCGCCAGGTGACGGCGGTACTCGGCCCCCGCAAACGCATCGCTGAGCACCTCGGCATCGCGCGCCGCTGCCGCGGCCGCCGCAGTGATCGCCTCGGCGCTGACGGGCTGGCCCGCCAACGCTTCCTCGACTCCCCGATCGCGAAACGCCGCGTTGGCCACGCCGGTGAACGCGACCCGCACGTCGCTGCAGGTGCCGCCCCCGGTGGCCACCACCGCGGCACATCCCACCACCGCAAAGCGCGATGCCGGGTGCGGGAATTTCACGTAGCAGGCGCCGGCACCGGCCGGCTGGGCCGGGACGCGAATCTCGGTGATGATCTCGTCCGGCTGGAGGCTGGTGAGAAACAGGTCGACGAAGAATTCTTCGGCATCGATAGTCCGCTCCCCGCCGGGACCGCGCGCCACGATGCCGGCGCCGCTGGCGAGCAACGCCGCCGGATAGTCCGCCGCCGGATCGGCGTGCGCCACGCTCCCGCCGATGGTGCCCATGTTGCGCACCTGGACGTCGCCGATCACCGCCGCCGCCTGGGCCAGCAGCGGAGCCTGGCGCCCCACCATGCCCGAAGCTTCGATCGTGTGATGGGTTGTGGCAGCGCCGATCGCCACCCCGCCGCCGTCGTCACGGATGAAATCGAGCTCGCTCAGGCGGCCGATGTCGATCAACGCGCCGGGGGTAGCCAGGCGCAGCTTCATGGACGGGATCAGGCTGTGGCCGCCGGCCAGCAGCTTGGCGTCCTCATGGCGCTCCAGCAGCGCCAGCGCATCCTCGACGGATGCCGCGCGGTGATAGTGAAATGCACTACTCATCTGAACCTCTCCTTAGCTCATCCTCAGCTCGTCGCCTGCTGGATTGCCTGCCACACCCGCTGCGGGGTGAGCGGCATGCCCAGATCACGTACGCCCAGATGCCAGAGGGCATCGACCGCGGCGTTGACCACCGCCGGAGTGGCCCCGATCGTCCCCGCCTCGCCGGCGCCCTTGACGCCCAGCGCGTTGTGGGGACACGGCGTGACGGTGCGGCCCAACTCCAGCGCCGGCAGATCGTCGGCCCGCGGCATGGCGTAGTCCATGTAGGAACCGTTGACCAACTGGCCGTCCGCGTCGTAGATCGCCCCCTCCAGCAACGCCTGGCCGATGCCGTGGCAGACGCCGCCGTGCACCTGACCGTCGACGATCTGCGGGTTGATCACGTTGCCCACGTCATCCACCGCCACGAACCGCTTCAGAGTGACCTTGCCGGTGTCGGCGCACACTTCCACGATGCAGACGTGGGCGCCGAACGGAAAGGTGAAGTTGGCCGGGTCGTAGAAGCTGGTGAAGTCCAGCCCCGGTTCCAGCCCGTCGGGGTAGTTGTGGGGCACGTACGCGGTGAGCGCCACCTCCCCGAAGCCGACCGACTTGTCGGTGCCGCGCACGGTCCACTTGCCGTCCGCGAACTCCAGATCGTCCGCCGCCGCTTCCAGCAGGTGGGCGGCGATCCTGGCCCCCTTCTCCTTCACCTTCTCCAGGCTGCGCACGATGGCGCTGCCGCCGACCGCCACACTGCGCGAGCCGTAGGTGCCCATGCCGAACGGCACCGATTCGGTGTCGCCGTGGATGATGTCCACGTCCTCCATCGCAATCCCCAGGTGATCCGCCACCACCTGCGCGAAGGTGGTCTCATGGCCCTGGCCGTGCGCATGGCT
The DNA here is from genome assembly GCA_965198005.1 of Spirochaetia bacterium. GTDB lineage: Bacteria > Spirochaetota > Spirochaetia > SZUA-6 > Bin103 > Bin103. The sequence continues at coordinate 1,440,816 of CBDAOI010000004.1, read as the reverse complement.
GCCGACGAACACCGACACCTTGCCGGTCGGCTGCACGCGCACGATGGCGCTCTCGAACAGACCGGCGCGCGCCCCCAGCGAGCCCACCACGGCCGAGGGCGCGATGCCGCACGCCTCGATGTAGGTGGAGAAGCCGATCCCGAGGTAGCGGCCCTCGGCGCGGGCCGCCTCCTGTTCGCGGCGGAAGTCGCCGTACCCGACCATCTCCAGCGCCTGGTCCAGCACCCCCTGGTAGTTGCCGCTGTCATACTGGAGCGCCACCTGGGTCTGGTAGCCGGGCTGCTCGACCCCGTCGAACGGCGGAATGAAGTTGCGGCTGCGCAACTCGGCCGGATCGATGCCCAGCTCGTGGGCGGCGGTGTCCACCAGCCGTTCCAGCAGGTAGGTCGCCTCCGGCCGGCCGGCCCCGCGCAGGGCGTCCACCGGAACGGTGTTGGTGAACACCGCGGTCACGTCGACGTAGATCGCGGGCGTGGTGTAGAGCCCCTGCAGCAGCGTGCCGTACAGGTAGGTGGGAACGCAGGTGGAGAAGGTCGACAGGTAGGCCCCCAGATTGGCGTGCGTGGTGACCCGCAGGCCGACGAACCGGCCGTCCGCGTCCAGCCCCAGCTCCGCCCGGGTGAGGTGGTCGCGGCCCTGGGCGTCGGCGATGAAGCTCTCGCTGCGCTCGGCCGTCCACTTGACCGGCCGCTGAATCCGGCGCGAGCACCAGACCGCCAGCACCTCTTCGGCGTAGTGGAAGATCTTGCTGCCGAAGCCGCCGCCCACATCGGGCGAAATCACCCGCACCCTGTGCTCGGGCAGCCCCAGCACGAACGCGGTGAGCAGCAGCCGAATCAGGTGCGGGTTCTGGGATGAAGTGTAGAGCGTGTAGTGATCGCGCGCCGCATCGTAGTCGCCGATCGCGCAGCGCGGCTCGATGGCGTTCGGCACCAGGCGCTGATTGGTGATCTCCAGCGTGGTGACGTGCGCGGCGCCGGCCAGCGCCGTCGCGGCAGCCTCCTGATCGCCGAGTCCCCAGTCGAACGGTATGTTGTTGGGCACGTCGTCGTGCACCAGGGGGGCGCCGTCGGCGGTGGCAGCCACCATGGCGACCGCGGCCGGCAGCTCGCCGTAGTCGACCGTGACCAGCTCGGCGGCGTCCCGCGCCTGATCACGGGTCTCGGCGATCACGATCGCCACCGGGTCGCCGACGTGGCGCACCTTGCCGACCGCCAGCACCGGGTGCGGCGGCTCCTTCATGGTGTCGCCGTTCTTGAAGTCCACCTGCCAGCCGCAGGGCAACCCGCCGACGCCCGCGTCGGCCAGATCCTGCCCCGTGAACGCGGCTACCACGCCGTCGGCCGCCAGCGCCGCCGCGATGTCCACGCTGTTGATCGTGGCGTGCGCGTGCGGGCTGCGTACGATGGCGGCGAAGGTCATGCCGGGCAGCTTGATGTCGTCGGTGTAGCGGGCCTTGCCGGTAAGGAACCGCCGGTCCTCGACGCGTTTGACCGATTGGCCGATGTAGCTTGCCATCCTGTGCCTCCTCCCCTACGCCTGCGACCCGGCGGCGTGCCGGACCGACCTGACGATGTTCTCATAGCCCGTGCAGCGGCAGAAGTTACCCTCCAGCGCGTGCCGAATCTCCGCGTCGCTGGGGTGGGGATTGCGCTCCAGGAGCTGCCAGGCGGCGATGATCATGCCCGGCGTACAGAACCCGCACTGCAGGCCGTGCTCCTCGTGGAATCCCTGCTGCAGCGGGTGCAACGCGCCGTCTTCCGCCAGCCCCTCTGCCAGTCCCTCTATCGTAGTGATCCTGGCACCGTCGGCCTGCACCGCCAGCAGGGTGCACGACTTGACCGCGCGCCCGTTCACCACGATGGTGCAGGCGCCGCAGCCGCTGGTGTCGCAGCCGACGTGGGTGCCGGTCAGCGACAACTCCTCCCGCAGGAAGGTTACCAGCAACTGGCGTGGTTCCACCTCCCTGCTGTAGCTGCGTCCGTTGACCGTGACGCTGATCGGTACCGTCATCTCCATCTCCTCGCAAGCGTGACGCTCAAGGCGTTCACGTTAGGCTATCGTGAGCTCCTGTTCCAGTGCCTGAAAGAACTGCCGGGTGAACATCCGGCCCACTCCGCCAAGCACCCGCTGCCCCATGCGCATCAGCAGCCCGGCCAGCCGGGCCTTCCCCGAGAACGCAACCACGGTGGCGCTCCCCTCCGCGCGCAGCGCGATGGACGCCTCGGCATCCACGTTGCCCAATTTACCACTAATCCTGATGACCAGTCGAAACCGCTCCGGCGGCACCCGGTCCACGACCTCCAGCGTACCGTCGAACCTGCTGTTGATCGGGCCCATCTTGATCTCGAACACCGCCCGGTACGCATCGGTTCGCACCGGCACCAACTCCTTCAGTCCAGGCGTGGTCCGCGCCAGCACCGCCGGGTCATTCAACCGCTCCCAGACCAGCGCCCGGTCGGCCGTGAACGTTTGTTCGCCATCCAGCGTCATCGCGTCATCGCGTCGTCGCCCCACCCCACACGGTCCTCCGATCATAGCGCGCAGACGCGCGGGCGTCAAACAAGCGGACACGCACTACACGCACGCACTGACACGCGGGGGCCGCGGCACCTGTGCGCCGGCGGCGCTACGCAATATGATCGCCTCGATGGGAGAATCCATGACGAGGAAGGGTGACGGCGCGGAGTTCAACCCGCAGTTTCAGGTGGGACTGGACGTGGCCGGGCGCCGCTGCCTGGTGATCGGCGGCGGCGCCGAGGCCACCGACAAGACGCGGCGGCTGCTCGACGCGCGCGCGGACGTGCTGGTGGTGGCGCCCGCGCTGAGCGGCGAGCTGCGCGGCTGGGCCGAGGCCGGGCGCATCCGCCACCGCCCGCGCCGGTTCCGGCGGCGCGACCTGGAGGGCGCCACCCTGGTGCTCAATACCGTGCGCTCCGACCCCGCCCTGCGCCGGCAGGTGTACATGCTCGCCCGCCGGCGGCGGATACCGATCAACACGTTCGACGTGCCGCAGTACTCGACCATGGCCATGGCCGCGCTGGTGACCTGCGGCCACCTGCGGATCAGCATCAGCACCAGCAACGCGGCGCCGAGCCTGGCCAGCCGTCTGCGGCAGGACCTGGAGGCAATGTGCAACCCCGCTCCGCAGAGCGGCGCGTCCGAGCTGGCGCAGTATCTGGACGCCCTCGGAGAGCTGCGGTCGCTCGCCAAGCGGACGATCCGCTCTCCCGCCGAGCGCCGCGTCCGGCTGCGCGCCCTGGTGGCGGACTTTCGCCTTACCGGCCGGGTCGAGTTGCCGCCCGGCTGGCGCCATCGACTGGCGGCGACCAGGGCTGACCTGGAGCGGGAACCGCCCCCGCCAGCCGGCCCACCCGGCGGTAATGCCCGGTAGCCTCGGCCGGTCCCGCGCTTCGCCGCGCTTACGGGCCGATTGCCGTACTGTCGGGTGGGTGGACCGTTCCTTCGAAGAACACCCACACGTTCTCGTCCCGTGCCCTGAGAGCGGCTTCCTCCGTCACGAATTTCCCGGCTGCCACGGCCAGGACCGGGGATCGAATTCGAGCAAACAGGCTCGCGCGCCGAGCAGCTCGCTCCACGTCGTGGGGAGCAACGGTCCAGGAGATCTCCGCCACCAGGAACACTTCGTTACCCGTGTCGCGACGCTTCCCGCTGACCACCAAGTCAACCCAGGACAACTCGTCGGCCTCGTCGTCGGACAGCACCCCCTGAGTTATCGCGTCCTCGACCAGCGCAGCAAATCGCTCCGTCTGCATCACACGCGTGCGGCGGATGAATCGGCCGAAGTAGGCGTACGCCATCCGTCGATAGCGCTGCTCCAGGCCCATCCCCTTGAGATCCCCTACGTCGTTCGACAAGGAGTGTACGGATCGGGTCAGTCTCGCGATCTGCTCCGTGTGTCGCTCGGTGGCGGCACGCAACTCCGCGATCTGCTCCGTGTGCCGCTCGGTGGCGGCACGCAACTCCGCGATCTCCGCGACGCTCCGCGATCTCCGTGTGCCGCTCGGTGGCGGCACGCAACTCCGCGATCTCCGCCGTGTGCCGCTCGGTGGCGGCACGCAACTCCGCGATCTCCGCCGTGTGCCGCTCGGTGGCGGCACGCAACTCCGCGATCTCCGCCGTGTGCCGCTCGGTGGCGGCACGCAACTCCGCGATCTCCGCCGTGTGCCGCTCGGTGGCGGCACGCAACTCCGCGATCTCCGCCGTGTGCCGCTCGGTGGCGGCACGCAACTCCGCGATCTCCGCCGTGTGCCGCTCGTGCGCACGCAACTCCGCCTCCGCCGTGTGCCGCTCGGTGGCGGCACGCAACTCCGCGATCTCCGCCGTGTGCCGCTCCGTGGCCGCGCGCAACTCAGCAATCTCCGCGTTGATCGCGTCGATACGCCGCTCGGTAGCCAAACGCGACTCCGCGATCTGCTCATGCAGCGCCGACCAGTGGTCGCTGAGCACCACCCGGCGGAGTTCGGAACGCCACTCGGGCTTCTCTTCGAGAATACGAACCAGATCGCCAACGTCCTCAACGGAAAACGCCATCACGGCACCCCTTCTACTCCCCTGTCTCATCATGGCGCTTATCCGTCTCGGCGTCCATAGCCGGGGCGACGTACGCGCGCCCGGCATGTTACGGTGAGGGCGGCAATGATCGACATCAATCAGATTCGCTCGGACCCCGACGGCGTCGCGCGGGCGCTGCGCAAGCGCCTCACGGACCTGGACTTCAGCGAGTTGCTGGAGTGGGATGAACGGCGGCGCGGCCACGTCGTGGAGGCCGACACCCTGCGCGCGCGCCGCAACGAGGTGTCCGGCCGGATCCCGCGCCTCAAGCAGCGCGGCGAGCCGGTACAGGAGTTGATCGAGGAGATGCGCGAGGTCGGGCAGCGGATAAAGGCGGTAGAATGCCGGCGCGCGGAGCTGGAGGGGTGGATCCGTGCCTTCCTCGAGGTGCTGCCCAACGTGCCCGACGCGGACGTGCCCGGCGGCGGCAAGGAGAACAACCGCGTGCTCCGCACCTGGGGCGAAGCGCCCCGCTTCGACTTCCCCGCGGAAGACCACCTGGCCATCGCCACCGGGCTCGGGCTGATCGACTTCGAACGCGGCGTGAAGCTCGCGGGCAACGGCTTCTGGGTCTATCGCGGCGCCGGCGCCTTGCTGGAGTGGGCGCTGGTGAGCCACTTCATCGCCCGCGCCGTGGCCGCCGGCTACCAGTTGATGCTGCTGCCGCACATCGTCAACTGGGAGTGCGGGTACATCTCGGGGCAGTTCCCGAAGTTCGGCCAGGACGTGTATCGGGTGGACGCCGGCGACGGCGGCGACGGCCGCGGCCAGGTGCTGATCCCCACCTCCGAGACCGCCCTCAGTGCGCTCCACCGTGACGAGATTCTCGACGCCGCGGCGCTGCCGCTGAAGTACTGCGCCTTCACCCCGTGCTACCGCCGCGAGGCGGGCAGCTATCGCACCCACGACCGCGGCACGATTCGCGGCCACCAGTTTCACAAGGTCGAGCTGTTCCAGTTCACGGCGCCGGAACAGTCGCCGCAGGCGCTGGAACAGATGGTAGCGCACGCCGAGTCGCTGGTGCGCGAGCTGGGACTGCACCACCGCACCTCCCAGCTCGCGGCCGCGGACTGCAGCGCCGCCGCCGCCAAGACCTACGACGTGGAGGTGTGGATCCCCAGCCTCGGCAGCTACGAGGAGGTCAGTTCCGCCTCCAACACCCGCGACTATCAGGCGCGGCGCGCCCGCACCCGCGTGCGCGGCAGCCCCGGCAGCACCCTGGTCCACACCCTCAACGCCTCGGGGCTGGCGACCAGCCGGCTGCTGCCCGCGCTGCTCGAAGCGGGCCAGCGCGCCGACCGCACGGTCGCGGTGCCCGAGGTGCTGCAGTCCTACACCGGTTTCGCGGTGATCGGAGACGGATCATGAAGACCGTGAAGAGCGCATTGAACGTGATGAACAGAGTGCTGCGCGTGCTGGTGATCCTGTCATTCGGCGTCTTGCTGGTGGCCTGCCCGCCGGGCACGCCGCTGGAGGCACCGTACGAAGGCGAACTCATCCGAGCGCAGAGAGTCGACGTGGACCACACCGTCACGTTGGACCTACGCCCCCACTTCCGGGGGATGAAGCTGGAGTACTCCGCCGGGTCCTCGAAACCGCGGATCGTGACGGCAACGGTTCAGGGCCATGCACTGACCCTCAGGGGGCACACGCCGGGGCAGGCCCAGGTCAGGACAACGGCCAGGAATTCCAGCGGTGAGTTCTCCTCCACGTTCGACGTGACCGTAGTCCCGACCAGGCCCGGGCATGGTCACCCGCACTGACGCGCAGGCACGCCATCAAGCCGCTGACGTGGCCGCGCGCGCTCAAGGCTGCCGACGATCCGCGCGGACACGACCGAGCGCATGCTCAGCGGCGCCCTGCTTGCGCGCCCGCTCCGCCGGTTACCGTGGTTACCGTTGTACCGTTTGACGCGTTTGACGTGCCACGCTCAGGCCGTTACCGTCTGACATGCCCCTAGTGTTGCCCGAGGTATCGCGCACCTTCAGCGAATACCTGCTGCTCCCCAACCTCACCCGGCGGGAGTGCGTTCCCGCCAACGTCAACCTGCGCACGCCGCTGGTTCGGTTCCGGCCGCCGGCGCCGCCGGCACTGTCGCTCAACGTGCCGATGGTGTCGGCCATGATGCAGTCGGTGTCGGACGACACCCTGGCGGTGGCGCTCGCCCGTTGCGGCGGTCTGGCGTTCATCTACGCCTCGCAGCCGGTCGCGGCGCAGGCTGAGATGGTACGCAAGGTGAAGAAGTTCAAGGCGGGGTTCGTGGTCAGCGACACCAATCTCGGACCGCAGGCCACGCTTGGCGACGTGCTGGCCCTGAGCCGCAGGACGGGCCATACCACGATGGCGATCACCGACAACGGCGCCGCCGACGGCCGGCTGCTCGGCATCCTCACCGGCCGCGACTATCGCATCGGCCACGTCGACCCAGGGGAACCGGTGGTCAACATCATGACCCCGTTCGCCGAGCTGGTGTACGGCACCGACGGCATCGGCCTGTCCGAGGCCAACAACCTGATCTGGCAGCACCGGCTCAACTGTCTCCCGATCGTCGACCGCGACCGGCAACTGCGCTACCTGGTGTTCCGCAAGGACTATGACGAGCACAAGGAGAACCCCAACGAGCTGATCGACGACGAGAAGCGGCTGCTGGTCGGGGCGGGCATCAACACGCATGACTTTCAGGAGCGCGTGCCGCGGCTGCTGGAGGCAGGGGTGGACCTGATGTGCGTCGACTCCTCGGACGGGTTCAGCGGTTTTCAGCGCGACACGCTGGCGTGGGTGAAACGGACCTGCGGTGACGCCGTGCTGGTCGGCGCCGGCAACGTGGCCGACGCCGAGGGATTCCGCTATCTGGCCGAGGCGGGTGCCGACTTCGTCAAGGTCGGGGTCGGCCCGGGTTCGATCTGCATTACGCGCGAGCAGAAGGGCATCGGTCGCGGCCAGGCGAGCGCGGTGCTGGACGTGGGGAGCGCGCGCGACCGGCTGTTGGCGGAGACCGGACACTACGTCCCGATCTGCGCCGACGGGGGCGTGTTCCATGACTACCACGTCACCCTGGCGCTGGCGATGGGAGCCGACTTCGTGATGATGGGTCGCTACTTCGCACGGTTCGACGAAAGCCCGGCGCCGCGCATCCGGATGGGCACCACCTTCGTCAAGGAATACTGGGGCGAGGGGACCAACCGCGCCCGCAACTGGCAGCGCTACGCCGGCCGCCTGCCCGAGAGCGGACTCGCCTTCGAGGAGGGCGTGGACGGCTACGTTCCCTATGCCGGCATGCTGCGCGACAACCTGGAACAGACTCTCACCAGGATCAGGACCACCCTGTGCAACTGCGGGGTGACCGACATTGCCGCACTGCACCGGGAGGCCCGCCTCACCGTGGTGTCCGCCACCAGTCTGCGCGAGGGCGGGGCGCACGACGTGGTGCTCAAGGAAACGGACATCGCGTCCGCACCGAGAACCGGTTACGCGCTGTAGGGGCGGTTGGCTAGCGCTAGCGCGGGTCGTCCGGCTGCGGTGTGGAGGCCGTAGCGGCGGTGGCGGGTTCGGCGCAGGCCTCACCGGTTGCGACCCCGCAGATCGGGCACGCCTCCTGCTGCTCCATGAACGCGTTGGCGTTGGAGCAGCCGGGCCTGCGCACCTCCTCGTCTTTCCCGAGCAGCACGCGCAGGCCGAGGAAGGCGGCCAGCATCACCATGATCCCCACTGCCAGTATCACCGTCATGATACGACCATCGTACCAGCTACGACGGTCCCCGGCCAGTGGCCGTTACCGCGATCAAGTCGACCTACTCTCCGGATGTCGAATCGGTGCGCGTGCTGGACTACAGGCCTCCGTGTGCGCGCGCACGGTGGACCTTGAGCAGTGGGAGCGCGAGCGCGTCGCAGAGCGCGAGGCCGCAACGCGCCGACTATCGTCACTCGATTAGAGTGCTGGCGGCGCGGCGGTACGCGCCGATACTCCCAATGTGCACCGGAGAACCGTTCACTACCCGACGTCCGTCAGCGCGCAGGAAGCTTCGGACGCAGGCGAATCAGCGCCCGAGCAGTTGCCCGCCGACGGCCCGCCCCCCGGTGACGGCGCGCGGGATCCGCTGCGGCGGCGGCTGTTGCCGTTCGTGCTGCTCCTCGGTGCCGGCTTCGCGCTCCTGATCTGGCGGTACGGTACCATCATGGTCGGCTCCGAGCAGGGGCCGACGGTCCGGCTGCCGGAAATCGAGCGCGGCCCCCTGCTGGATCGCAACGGGCGGATCCTGGCGATTTCCACCCAGCTCGACTCGGTAACCGCCTGGCTTCCTGACGTGAGCCGCCCCCACCAGACCGCGCAGGCACTGGCGGAGATTCTGGAAATGGAGGTCGACGACGTGCTGGCGCGGCTGCACGGGAGCAACAACTTCGTGTTCGTGCGCCGCCACGTCACACCGGCGCAGTCCGCCCTGATCAAGGCGGCGCGTGAACGCGGAGAGTTGCATGGAATCCGGCTGCAACCGGAACAGACGCGCACCTACCCGGGGCAGGAGCTGGCGGCCCAGGTCCTGGGGTTCGTCGGCGTCGACAACATCGGCCTGGAAGGGATCGAGCACACCTTCAACCACGTGCTGGCGCCGGACACCATTCCCGATGACAGCACCGAGGTGTTCGGGAACAAGGTGTTCCTGACGCTCGACGTCAACGTCCAGTTCGAGATGGAGCGGATCGCCGGCGCCGCCCGGACGAAGCACGCCGCCGATGCGGTGTACATCGTCGTGGCCGCGGCCCGGACCGGTGAGATCCTGGCCTACGCGTCCCGCCCCACCTTCAATCCCAACGACTATGCCGCGGTGCCCGCGACGCGGTGGCGCAACGACATGGCCACCACCCCGTACGAGCCGGGTTCGGTCCTGAAGGTGTTCACCATGGCCTCGCTGCTGCAGGCGGGTGCAGTGTCGACCTCCACCTGGTTTTCCAGCCCGGGGCAGTACATCCGCCGGCTGACCAACGGCACGGTCATCCGGATTCGCGACCTGGGGGTGTACGGCCCGGTGAACGTCGAGCTCATCCTCCGGTACTCCAGCAACGCCGGGGCCGCCTACGCCTCCGACCGCATCGACGCCGACGCGTTCTACGGCCTGCTGCGCCAGTTCGGCTTCGGGGAACCGACCGGAGCGCCGTTTCGCGGGGAGAGCGCCGGCATCCTGCGGCCCGTCGACGAATGGTCGGCCCGGTCCAAACCTACCATCGCCATCGGTCAGGAGATCTCGGTCACCACGCTGCAGATGGTGCAGGCGGCCACGGCGCTCGCCAACGGCGGCGTGCTGCTGCGGCCCCAGATCGTTCGCACCGTGGAGGCGGCGGACGGGACCGTGGTCAAGTCGTTCGCTCCGGAGCCCTCGACCGCAGTGCTCTCGCCGACCGTGGCCGGACAGATTCTGGAGATGATGGAGACCGTGACGGAATCGGGCACCGCCCAACTGGCGCGCCTGCGCAACTACCGGATATCGGCCAAGACCGGGACCGCACAGATGATCGATCCGGAGACCCGCGCCTACTCTCAGGAGCGCCTCACCGCTTCCGTCCTGGGCATCCTCCCCACCGATGACCCCGCGTTCATCGTCTACGTCGTGATCCATCATCCCAAGGGAGAGCAGCGCTACGGCGGACTGATCGCCGCCCCGTTGCTGCGCGAGGTCGCCAGCTTTCTCACCACCTACTACGCGCTGCCGCCCACGGAGCAGCAACCGCTGCAGCACCCCGCACACGTCGTGGTGCCGGCGGCGCCGCGTCCCACCCTGGGCGACGTCGTTCCGCGGCTGATCGGCCTGCCGCAACGGCGGCTGTTGCCGTTGCTCGGCAACACCGGCGTGCGCGTCGAGCTGCGCGGCTCGGGCTACGTGCGCCGCCAGGATCCCGCGCCCGGCACGCCGTTGACCGGCGATACCAGGATTCGGGTGTGGCTCGACTGAGGCTGCTGCGGACGGCGCGACCGGCGCGGCCGGCTGCGCGCGTTGCGTCGGGTGCCGCCGACCGGCTACCGTAGCGTCAGGCTCATGAGCAAAGGATCAGCGAAGGCGGCGCGGACGGCGATTTCTCCGACCCGCGCCGAGAACTACCCCGAGTGGTATCAGCAGGTGGTGCGCGCCGCGGACTTGGCGGAGTTGTCGCCGGTGCGCGGGTGCATGGTGATCAAACCGTGGGGCTACGCGGTCTGGGAGAACATGCAGCGGGTGCTGGACGGCATGTTCAAGGCGACCGGGCATACCAACGCCTACTTCCCCCTGTTGATTCCGCTACGCTACCTCGAACGGGAAGCCAAGCACGTCGAGGGTTTCGCCAAGGAGTGCGCGGTGGTCACCCATCACCGGTTGGAGCGGGGCAAGGACGGCGGCCTGGTGCCGGCCGGCGAGCTGGATGAGCCGTACGTGGTGCGGCCGACCAGCGAGACCATCATCGGCGAGATGTACGCCAAGTGGGTCCAGTCCTACCGCGACCTGCCGATCCTGATCAATCAGTGGGCCAACGTGGTGCGCTGGGAGCTGCGCCCGCGGCTGTTCCTGCGCACCGCGGAGTTTCTCTGGCAGGAGGGGCACACCGTGCACGCCACGGCGGAGGAGGCGCAGGAGGAGACCCTGCGCATGCTGGGCGTGTACGCCGACTTCGCCGAGAACTACATGGCGATGCCGGTCATCTGCGGCGAGAAGAGCGCCGCCGAACGGTTTCCCGGAGCGGTCAATACCTACACCATCGAGGCGATGATGCAGGATCGGAAGGCGCTGCAGGCGGGCACCTCCCACTTCCTCGGCCAGAACTTCGCCAAGGCCTGCTCGATCAACTTCAGCGACCGCGACGGCAACGTGGTATACGCCTGGACTACCTCCTGGGGAGTGTCGACCCGCCTGGTCGGGGGGCTGATCATGACCCACGGCGACGACGACGGCGTGGTGTTGCCGCCGCGACTCGCGCCGTACCAGGTGGTGATCCTGCCGATCTACAAGGACGAGGCGCAGCGCGGCGCGGTGGTGCCGTTCTGCCAGGCGCTGCAAGCGGAACTGGCCGCCGCCCGCTACGCCGGCGAACCGTTGCGGGTCACCGTCGACGACCGCGATCTGCGCGGCGGCGAGAAGAACTGGCACCACGTCAAGCGCGGCGTGCCGCTGCGGATCGAGGTCGGACCGCGCGACTTGGCGGCGGGCACGCTGGCGGTCGCGCGCCGCGACCGGCCGCCGCGCGACCGGCAATCGATTCCCCGCGAGCGGTTCGTGGCGGAGGCGCCCGCGCTGCTCGGTGAAATCCAGGACGGACTGTTGCAGCGGGCGCGAGCGTTCCTCGACGACCACACGGCGCGGGTGCGCGACCTGGGGAAGCTGGAAGAGTACTTCCGCGCCGACGCCGAGGCGGGCTTCGCGATCGCGCCGATGGCGGAGGCCGCCGAGCAGGATCCCGGGGTGCAGGCCCGGTTGAAGCGGCTCAAGGTCAGCCCACGCTGCATCCTGGACGGCCCGAACGGGAGCGCGGCCGCGCCGTGCATCGTAACCGGCGCCGCCGGCGCCCCCGAAGTCGTATTCGCCCGCGCCTACTGAGCGGCGTGAACCGAGCGGTCGAGGCGGCTGAGCCGCCGAGGCGAGGCGCGTACGCCGTTGATCCGGACGCGCATACCCGGTAGGTTAAGGACGTGACCATTGACCTGCTGGTAATGCTGATCGTGCTCCTGGTGGCGGCCGGATTCGCGGCCATGACCGTCGCACTCTGGACGCCGCTGGTGAAGATGGTGCGCTCCGGGTCAGCGCTGCGTCTGAGTCAGGGGCTGCTTTTGGGCCTGACCCTGGTAGCCGGGGTGGCGATCATGATCGCGATCGCGGTCGTCTTGAGCCGCATGTAGCCGTTCGGATTTCCCTATCCGCCGGCCGGGTCGAGCCGGTACAGGGCGCCGTTGCGGGCGTCGGTGAGCAGCCACAGGTGGCCGTCGGGCCCCTGGCGCACGTCGCGGATGCGGCCCAGCCGGCCCTGCAGCAGGACCTCCTCCTCGACCACGGTTCGGCCACGCAGCACGACGCGGCGCAGGTGGCGGCCGGCCAGCGCACCCACGAACAGGTCGCCCTGCCAGCGCGGGAATCGGTCGCCGGTGTAGAACGCCATTCCGGAGGGGGCGATCGACGGGGTCCAGTGCAGCACCGGCGGCGTCATCCCCGGCGCCTCCGCACCGACCCCGATGCTGCCGCCGGAGTACTCCCGTCCGTGCGTTACCACCGGCCACCCGTAGTTGGCGCCGCCGGTGACCACGTTGATCTCGTCGCCGCCGCGCGGACCGTGCTCGTGGATCCAGATCTGCCCGGTCGCGGGATGGATCGCCAGTCCCTGCGGATTGCGGTGACCGAAGCTGTACACCTCGGGCGCCGCACCGTCGAGGGCCAGTGCGGCGGTGCGCGGCGACGGGCTGCCGTCCGGCCTGATGCGCAGCACCGAGCCGGCGTGGTCGGCGGGGTCCTGGGCGCGGTGCCGCTGGCCGCGCTCGCCGAGCGTGATCACCAGATCCCCGTCCGCCAGGAACGCCAGGCGCGAGCCGAAGTGGCGGCCGCCCCCGGACGAGCGGTTCATGGCGAAGATGGCGCGTACGCCGACCAGCCGGTCGCCGTCCAGCTCGGCCCGCGCCACCGCGGTACGCAAGCCGCCGCCGGCCCGTTCCGAATAGGAGAAGTAGAGCAACCGGTTGGCGGGGAACCGCGGATCCAGCACCAGATCGAGCAGCCCGCCCTGATCGACCGCGGCGACCTGTGGCAGCCCGGCGATACCGACACGACGGCCGTCCTCGGCAATGCGCACCAGCCGGCCCGAGCGCTCGGTGACCAGCAGATCGCCGCCGGGCAGAAACGCCACGGCCCACGGATGCTCCAGTCCGGACGCCACCTCCACCACCTGGAACCGGTGCTCGCGCGACTCGTACACCCGAGGCGGACTCTGCGCGTCGGCACCAATGGCCGCCGCGCCGAGCAGCACGCACGCGATTCCGGCAGCGCGGACCAGCCGCCAGCGTACCGCCGTCCCGTGTACCAGTATCGACCTGATCATTGGATTTGGGTGCTCCCCCGTCTGACCGGTGACAGCCAGCATTGCGCACTTCGCCGTCCGGTTACCCGGCTATGCCACCCATTACGGCGGCAGTAGCAGACACCGCTGCGATTAGTGAAGTGATCATTATCCCAACCGTCCACTTGAGGCTCTTGTTTGCCTGGTCTTTGATGTCCTCGCGTGTAGCAAAGTGTTCGATATGAGCTTCTATAGTAGCGAGCCGTTGTTTCAATTCGGACGCGCCACGCTCAATTTCCAAGTACACGTGATACGTTTTTTCGTCAACCACTGCCATTGTTGTTTTCCGTGTTTTCAACTATTCCTGCCACAATTGCGTTAAACGATTTCAGGTAACCGCAGTTGGTACAAATCAGCGAGACAATCGGCATGTATTTCTGAGGGTCGGAAAATGGCACTCTAGCCTCGAAAGGAGTAAGATGCCAGTCTCTGTTGAAACAGTTGGGACACTCTGCGTCGGGATCTATCTTTTTCTGACCAATGAGTTCATGGAGCTTACTTAGTTCTTCGTTGGTGAATCTTCCAGTTTCCGTCGGCATAAGTACGTTTCCTCTATCTCAGAAGGAGAAGCGGACGAGTGTAAGGCTATCGGCACGCGCCGCAGCAGTCTTGACGTGAGCCATACGTTCCGTTGCCGCTGTCGGCACAATTGCAACGAAAGGCAAGTCGTGTCAAGCTCCCCACCGGGCCGGAGCCCGGCGTGTTCACGAAAGAACAGCGGTCGTTTCTTAGGAGCTTCCCACCGGGCGGGGCCCGGCGTGGTCATGCAAGAAACTGTTGTTTCTTAGGAGCGGCTTCTCCCACTCGCCAAGCCACGCGTAATTACCATCCATCACGACAATTAGAACTGTACCACATGACCTGTCGCAAATCAAGACCGGAGATCAGGCCACCGATTCAGCGGGGTCGTGGCCGGGTGCTGCACATAATCGCGCCTGACCCTCTACCCACGCGCGCCCCCGGCGGGTAGCATGGCGCGCATGAATGACGCCGTACAGAGCAACGATGCACTGCATTGCATCGCCGTTGAGTTCGGCCGGATGCGGGACGTCGCCGAACGCGCCCTCGACCAGCTCCCCGCGACCGACTTCGGGTGGCGGCCGGACGAGCGATCCAACAGCGTCGCAATCCTGCTGAAGCATCTCGGGGGCTACCTGCGATCGCGGTTTACGGATTTCCTCACCACCGACGGCGAGAAGCCGACGCGCAACCGGCCCGCTGAGTTCCGCAACGACCTCGTGGACCAGGATCCGGTGCTCGAAGCGTGGAACGTCGGGTGGTCCTGCGTCGAGTCGACCCTGCGCGCGCTGCGGGCCGAGCACCTGCAGCGGACCGTGACCGTGCGGGGAGAGCCGTTTACCGTGCTCCACGCGCTGCTCTGGGCGCTGACCCATACCGCGTACCACGTCGGCCAGATCGTCGAGCTGGCGCGCATGCGGGCGCCGCAGTGGACCACGCTGACGAGGCCCGCCAAGCCGCCGGGCAGTTCGAGTTAGCGCCATCCGCTACGCGGCCGTTCCGGGCGACACCGACAGGCGGCGGGATTTCGGCGTGAGCCCTGTGCCGGTCTACCGTCTGAGCGCGCGAAACCGCAGACGCACGTAGTCCACCCGCCACGAGCCCTTCGCCGTGCGCAGGTGCGGGGCCACGGCGGCGGTTACCTCAGCCACGACCGCACGCGCCGTAACGGAGTCGAGATGGTGCAGGAACGGCATCGCGAACGTGTCCAGCCACTCTTCCAGCGTGCCCGGAACCGGGGTCGGGCGGGCGAACAGGCGGATGTGCGACACCGAGAACCCGTGCGTGGCGAGCAGCGCCCGATACGCGTCCGCGCTCGGGAAGTACCAAGGGTCGTATAGTCCCGAGTCGAGACCTCGCCGCCGCAGAGCGCGATGCAGCGCACTGCGCACCACCGCGATGTTGCCCGCGCCCCCGAGCCCCCCGAGCTCGCCCACGAACCGGCCACCGCGCCGCAACAGGCGGTGCACGCCCGCCACCACCTGCCCGGCCTGCGGAATCCAGTGCAGCACGGCGTTCGAGAACACGGCGTCGAAGCTGCCGGCCAGCAGCTCGGGGCCGATCAGGCGGCGTGCGTCGACCGTGAACGCCCGCACGCCGCGGTCGCGGGCCGCCGCCACGAACGCCCGGCTCCGATCCACGCCGATCACGGTGCAGCCACGCAACGCCAAGTGCCGCGTCAGGATGCCGTCGCCGCACCCCAGGTCGAGGATCCGTTCCCCGGCCCGCGGATCCAGCAGATCGACCACGGCCCGGCCCAGCTCGGGTACGTATGGCGCCCACCGCCGATACCGGTGGGGATCCAGATTCGCCGCGGCCAGCGCCCTCGACGCGGGTTCGATGTTGGTGCACATTGCGTCCGCACCATTTCACGGGACGTGGCACATCATGGTCAAGGTTGATAGCCTGTGGGCAGAAGGATGAACGACTGCAGGTTCGTGCCGGTGGCTGACCGGACACGCCGCGCGGGGGCCGGCTGATGGCGCAACTGTCACCTCCGCCCACCACGGAACCGGTGGTAATCCCGGAGACCGGTCTCGATCCGGAGCGGGACGCGCTGGCGGACTACGGGATATCGCTGCCGCGGGCGCTGCGCGGCGTGGTCCGCCGCGTGCTGATTCCCGAGGCCGCCCTCCAGGAGCGGATCCGCGTCCTGGCCCGGAACCTGGCCGTGCGCTACCCGCGCGACACCGAGGTGGTGATCATCCCGGTGCTCACCGGCGCGTTCCTGTTTGCCGCCGACCTGGGCCGCGCGCTGGCTTCGACCAGCACGCTCAACATCTACTTCGAACTCACCAAGACCAGCACCTACGACCTCGCCACGTCGGCCGATGCGGTCGAGGAACGGCGGGTCAACATCGACCTCGAGCCCGCCGACGTGGCCGGGCGTTCGGTGCTGCTGGTGGATGACATCCTCGATCACGGCTTCACGCTGACCGCGCTGCGCGACCGGCTGGCCGAGTGGGAAGTGCACAGCGTGCAGGTGTGCGTGCTGCTCGACAAGCAGCTCGCCGCCCCCGACCCGACCATCCTCGACCAGCGGGCGCGGGCGGCACCGGATCTGGTGGGGTTTCGGATTCCGGAGGTATGGGTCGCCGGGTACGGCCTGGACGCCGCCGGCGCGCTGCGCCACCTGCCGTGCATCGTGGCGATCGACCGCTGACTCCGGCGGCTGCCGCGGCTGCACGTCGCGCCGCTCTGCCCGCTGCTGCCCGCACTGCGGCGCCCTTTCCTTGCGCTCATTACGGTAGACTGTCGCTTATGTCACGCACACCATCGACGCCCGCGGCCGGCGCCACCCTCGAACCCGGCGCGGAACTGCACGGCTTTCGCCTGCTGAGCGCCACCGCCGTACCCGAGGTGCGCTCGGTCGCCTACCTGCTGGAGCATGGCGGCAGCGGCGCCCGTTTGCTGCATCTGCATACCGCGGACCCCGAGAACCTGTTCTCGGTAACCTTCCCGACGCCGCCCGCCGACGATACCGGAGTCCCGCACATTCTCGAGCACTGCGTGCTGGCCGGATCGCGCCGGTTTCCGGTGCGGGAACCGTTCTTCGAAATGATCAAGATGAGCATGGCGACCTTCATCAACGCCATGACCGGCGAAGACAGCACCTACTACCCGGTGGCCAGCAACGTGCCCAAGGACCTGTTCAACTTGGCCGAGGTGTACTTCGACGCCACCTTCCATCCGCTGCTGACGGAACAGACCTTTCGCCGGGAAGGCCACCACCTGGCCCCACGGCCGGCCAACGGCGGCCGCGGCGGCACCACCAATAGCGGCGGCACCACCAATGGCGGCACCGGCGGCACCGGCGCTCCCCGGCTGAGCATCAGCGGCATCGTCTACAACGAAATGAAGGGGGTGTTCTCGGACCCCCATGCGCGCCTCGGGCGCCTGCTCAACCACCGGCTGCTGCCGGATACCCTGTACGCGCACGAGAGCGGCGGCACCCCGGAGGCGATTCCCGACCTCACGTACGAAGCGTTCCGCCGGTTTCACGCCACCTACTACCATCCCAGCAACGCCTACTTCTTCGCCTACGGCGACGTCGCCACGGCCGACTACTGCAGCTTCCTCGGTGCGCGGCTGGTTGACTTCAGCCGCCAGCCGGTAAGCTGGCCGGCGCTGGCCGGCGCCGCCGGCGCACCCCACTTCGACCCCGCGCGGCAAGCGCGCTGGAGCCGGCCGCGCACGCACCGCGAAACCTACCCGATCGGCGCGACCGAACCCGAGACCGAGCGCACCTTCCTGGTCGACACCTGGCTGACCGGCGACGCGCTCGACCCCGTGGACACGGCGCTGCTGCACATCCTGTCGCTGGTCCTGGCCGGCAACGAGGCCGCCCCGCTGCGTAAGGCGCTGATCCGGTCGCAGCTCGGGGCGGACGTGCTGCACACCGGCAGCTTTTCGGTAGGGCGCGAGGCGACCTTCAGCGTCGGTCTGCGCGGCAGCGAGCCGGAGCGGGCCGAGCAGTTCCGGGAGCTGGTCGACACCACCCTGGAGCGGGTGGCGGCCGGCGGCATCAGCACTGAAGCCGGCGGCATCGGCACTGAAATGGTAGAGACCGCGTTCCGCCAGGCGGCCTTCGAGTACCTCGAAGTGCAGCCGATGTTCCCCCTGCATACCCTGTTCCGGGTGGTGGGAAGCTGGATCCACGGCGAGGACCCCTTGCGCTTCCTGCGCATCGGCGCCCATCTGGACGCCTGCCGGGAGCGCTGGCAGCGGCAACCGACCCTGTTTTCCGATCTGCTGCGCGCGCGGCTGCTCGACAATCCCCACCGCCTGCACCTGGTGCTGAGCCCGGACCGCGGCATGCAGCAGCGGCTCGACCGGACCCTGGCGGCGCGCGTGCAACGACTTGAACAGGAGCTGTCGGAGGCCGAGATCGCGCAGGCGGCGGCCAACGCTGCGGAGCTGGAACGGCTCAACAGCACGCCCAACTCGCCGGAGCAGCTTGCGCGCCTGCCGCAACTCCGGGTAAGCGACCTCCCTGCGCGCCTGCAGCATGTCCCCACCACGGTCAGCGACGTCGCCAGCATCACCCTGCTGCGCAACGACGTGTTTTCCAACGGCGTGAACTATCTGGTGCTCGACTTCGACCTGACCGGACTGGGCGCCGAGCTGTGGCCGATCCTGCCGCGCTACGTCGAGGCCACCGCCAAGCTCGG
Organism: Spirochaetia bacterium; assembly: GCA_965198005.1. Taxonomy (GTDB): domain Bacteria; phylum Spirochaetota; class Spirochaetia; order SZUA-6; family Bin103; genus Bin103. The sequence continues at coordinate 1,421,989 of CBDAOI010000004.1, read as the reverse complement.
CACGACCGGCGCCGACTACGAGGAGGTGGCGCGGCGCAAGGCGGCCGCCACCGGCGGCATCCGTGCCTCGGTCGCACTCGGCAACAGCGTGCAGGCGGCGCGCACGCTACGCGGAGTCCGCTTCAGTCTCAAGGCGCTGGACGACCAGATGGAGGAGGCGCTGGCGCTGCTCGGCAGCCTGGTGTTCAGCGTCGACCCGCGCGATCGGGAGCGGCTGAGCGAGGTGCTGATCCAGGCGCGCATCGGCTACCGCACCGGACTGGTGAACGCCGGGGCGCGCACCGCGAGCCTGCACGCCGGCCGCGGCCTCACCCTCGAAGGCCATCTGGCCGAGATCGTGCACGGGCTCCCGCAGTTGGCCCTGTGCGAGCGGCTGACCGGGGCGTTCGACCGCGAACACGCGGCGCTGATGGAGCGCATCGAGCAGATTCGCGAGTTTCTGCTGGAACGCGGCCGGCTGACGGTGAGCCATACCGGCACCGAGTCGGGCGCGCAGCACGTGCTGGCGGCCCTGCGGAGCTGGAGCGGACGGCTGCGGGATGAGCCGATCGCCGATGCGCCGCTCGGCTTCACGCCCTATGCCACACCCCCGCGCGAAGGACTGGCGGCCCAGATGCACGTCGCCTACTGCGCCAGGTGCTGCCGGCGCCGCGCTACTCGGAACCGGAGGCGGTGCCGCTGGAGGTGGGAGCGCACATCGTCAACCTGGACTGGGTGCTGCCCGAGATCCGGTTCAAGGGCAACGCCTACGGCGCCTGGTTCCGCTACGACGCGCTCGGGGGAACGGTCGGGCTCGGCTCCTACCGCGACCCCCACGTGACCCGTACCCTGGACGTGTTCAAGCGTACGCGCGAGTTCGTGCGCGCCGCCGCCTGGAGCGAGACCGACATCGGCCGCGCCGTGATCGCGGTCGCCAAGCGCGGCTTCACTCCCCTGCGCCCGCGCCCGGCCACCGGGCTCGCCCTCCAGCGCCACCTGGCCGGCATCACCCCCGAGCTGCGCGAGGCGCGCCACGAGCGCCTCAAGGCCGTCACCCCGAGCGAGGTGCGGCGCGCCCTGGAACAGGCCCTGGACGCCGGCTTCCCGCACAGCGCCGTCTGCGTCGTCTCCAGCCGCGACAAGCTGGAGCAGGCCAACGCGGAGCTCGGACCGGACCGCCTGGCGATCGAGGAGATTCTGGCCCCCGATCCGGCCGCAACGGCACCGGAATGAGCGGAGCCTTACGTACGATGATCAAATGATCCCGTCAGATCCGATGCCGTCCACAATATCAATAAAGAACCGCTGAATGATCGGCCGCGCTCCGGGCGCGCCTCCGGAGTAGCAACAACCGCTCCCAGGCGGTGACGCAGCCGAGTCCTCCCCCCGTACCCCTGCTTCCCGTCAGCGAGGATGCGCTGGCCCACATCGGCATGTTCATCATCCCCGGCCTCATCCTCGGCACCTACCTGTCCGCCGTCACCATGCGGATGACGCGTACCATGATGCTGGAGGTGCTGCGGCAGGACTACGTGCGGACGGCGTGGGCCAAGGGCCTGCGCGAGCGGGTGGTCGTCGTCCGTCACGCGATAAAGAACGCGCTGATTCCGGTGGTGACGCTCATCGGGCTGCAGCTGCCTATCCTGGTGGGTGGTGCGGTCATCATCGAGACGCTGCTCAACCTGCCCGGCCTGGGGTCGCTGTTCGTTCAGTCGCTGTCGGACCGTATGCCTATCCGGACCCGAGGATTCGCTACCAGTGAGCAAAATCGCTGATCCCGTCGGCACAGAAGCGGGACGCCGGCGCGGCCCTCTTGCGGACTTCTTTTACCGCCTGGTACGGGAGAAGCCGTTGGGCCTGCTCGGCGCCGTCATCATCGTGCTGTTCGTGCTGGTGGGCATCTTCGCCGAGTTTCTGGCACCGGACCCCGAGCAGCGCCAGGAGGTGACCCGGCGACTGCAGGGCTCCTCGGCCGAGCATTTGTTGGGCACCGATCATGTGGGACGCGACTTCCTGAGCCGCAACATCTACGGCGCGCGAGTGTCGCTGCTGGTCGGCTTCGCGGCAACCGCGGTGGCGGTGGTGGTGGCCACCGTCGTCGGCGGGCTGTCGGGGTTCGTCGGTGGCCGGCTCGACCTGGTGACGCAGAGATTCGTCGATGCCTGGATGGCCTTTCCGGGACTGCTTCTACTCATGACGGTCATGTCGATTCTGGGTACCGGTGCGCTGCAGGTCATCATCGTGCTGGGTCTGGCCTTCGGGATCGGCAACTCGCGTGTGGTCCGGGGCGCGGTGATCGGGGTGAAGGAGAACGCCTACTTCCAGGCCGCACAGGCGGTGGGCAGCTCGCTTTGGCACACGGTGCTGCGCCACGTGCTGCCCAACGTGATGGCGCCCATCATCATCATCTTCAGCATCACCATCGGTACGGTCATCATCACCGAAGCCAGCTTGAGCTTTCTGGGCTTCGGGCTGCCGGTGAGCGTTCCGAGCTGGGGAGGGCTGCTGAGCCGCGAGGGGCGCCAGTACATGCTGGTGGCGCCGTGGCTGGCCATGTGGCCCGGCATCTTCCTGACCATCGTGGTGTACAGCTACAACATGTTCGGCGACGCGGTGCGCGACCTGCTCGACCCGCGGCTGCGCGGCGGCGTGGGGCACATGGGTGCGCATGGCGGCAAGGCGCTCAGGCGAGCGGTGCGGGCGCGATCGTCGCGTAACTGACCGATACGGGGGCGCCAAACCTTGTTGCGCTGAGCGTGTCGGCGGTGTCTACGATCCGTGGAGGGGAAGATCCTCGCCAGAGTGCCCGTCACGCTGGAGCTGGGGGCGGCGGCGCTGCTCATCGGCCTGGTGATCGCGCTGCCGGTCGGCATCTACTCGGCGGTGCGCCAGGACACCCTGGGCGATTATGTCGGACGCAGCTTCGCCATCTTCGGGCTGGCCACCGCCGATCAGACTGTTTGCCTTCAGCGAGGATCCGCTCGCCCACATCGGCGTGTTCCTCATTCCCGGCCTCATCCTGCAGGGCGCATCGACCCGCCATCTTCCGGGCTCCACGCCCACCTCCACCAGGGGTCGGCAACCAGATCGCCACCGCGACCGGGGCGGAGGTACTGGCGGTCCGCGGCGACCTCACCAGCGAGGAGCGGGTGGCCGGCAAGCATCAGAGCCATGAGACTGAAGAGACAGTACGAGGAGGCCAGCGAGCAATGAAGGCAACCAGGTATCAGGATTTGCTGAACGAGCAACTCGGGGACCCCAACTTCAGGCGGGAGTATGAGGCGCTGGAGGAGGAGTTCACCTTGGCCACGGAGATCATCGCGCTGCGCAAGGGATTGAACCTCACGCAAAAGGAGCTCGCAGAACGCGTGGGGCATCTCAACTCGAAATCGCCCGAGTGATCGCCAACCACACCGGCGACATGATGATTCCGATGACCGGGCCCGGCTTCCACTGGGGCCTGGGCGTGGCCACCTATCACGGCCGCCACCGTTTCCCGCTCATCCGCTCGGTCGGCACCTACGGCTGGGGGGGTTCAGCGCCTGGTCTATCAGGCGCTGCTCTAAGAGCCGTCCCTACTCGCGAACATTGACCGCCAAGATCGCATCGGATCATCAAGACGAAGCTTGCGCGATGGCACAGGAAATGGTACTGATAATGGTATGAGTTCTACCATAGATCGCGCCGGCCGTATCGTGGTGCCCAAGGCGATTCGCGAAGCCGCCAATCTGCGCCCCGGCACCGAGGTGCAGTTTCGCGTGCAGGGTGGCCATATTGAGATCGAACCAGTCCCGCTGCAGGTCACCATGCAGCCCCGGGGCTCTCTCGTGGTCGCGGTACCCCAGGAGAACCAGCCGGTCATGCATGCGGAAGATGTAGACAAGACGATTGCGGAACTCCGCAACGAGCCGATGGAGCAAGAAGCGGCAGAGTGACTCGCTATCTTTGTGATACCAGTGCCCTGGTCGCGGCGGTGAGCTCATGGCATGAACATCACGATCGGACGTGTGCCGAGATTGAGCGCCGCAAGGGCAGCAACGAGGAGTTGGTGTTAGCCGCTCACTCTCTGGCTGAGACTTATGCGGTCCTTACGCGCTTGCCTGCGCCCCATCGGCTGCGGGCTGACGATGCCATTGCCCTCATCGAGAGGAACTGGAGGGACACGCCAATCGCGCAGCTCACTGGACTCGAGATGTGGAATGCACTGCATGAAGCGCAGCGGCGCACCCTCATCGGCGGGCAGATGTATGACGTGCTCATCGCCCAATCCGCACTGAAGGCCGAAGCGTCGACGATCATCACCTGGAACGTGCGCCACTACGAAGCGTTCGAATCGGCCATCGCCGTGGCGGCACCCCCCTAGGCTTATCCGCAAACCTAGCCCATCACCCTCTTGGCGTCCACCGCCCGGGCCGGGTGCCCGCAAGCCCGGCGCGCCGAGAAGCGGCACCCGTTGGCCGGCAGGGTGGCGTGGGTAAGGGGTCGGCAACCAGATCGCCACCGCGACCTGCCCATCGGCTGGCACTGGGACCTCAAGCCCGACTATCAGCCCGGCGAGGTATTTCGACTGTGGTGAGCATGCCGGCTGCCGGCGTGCCGGCTGGCGGCGTCACCAAGAGCCGATGTTCGGCAAGGTCTTAGTCGCCAACCGCGGCGAGATCGCGCTGCGCATCTTTCGCACCTGCCGGCAGTTGGGCGTGCGCACGGTGGCAGTCTATTCGGACGCCGACCGCGATGCGTTGCACACCCGCTGCGCCGACGAGCGCGTGCGCATCGGGCCGGCCCGTGCCACCGAGAGCTACCTCGCGGGCGCGGCGCTCGTCGAGGCGGCGCACGCAACCGCGGCCGACGCCATTCACCCCGGCTACGGCTTTCTGTCCGAGAATGCCGACTTCGCCGAGGCGTGCGCGGCCGCCGGCATCGTGTTCGTCGGCCCGCCGCCGTCGGCGATGCGGGCGATGGGCGACAAAGCTGCGGCGCGCCAGCTGGCCGTCGGCAGCGGCGTACCGGTGCTGCCGGGGAGCGAGGCGGGGCAGCATGATGTGGCAGCGCTGCTGGCGGGCGCCGAGGCGATTGGGTATCCGGTGATGGTGAAAGCTGCCGCCGGTGGCGGTGGCCGCGGTATGCGGCTGGTACGCGATCGGGGCGAGCTGCAGGAGGCGCTCGAGGCGGCCGGTCGCGAGGCTGCCGCCGCCTTCGGCGACGCTCGTCTGCTGCTGGAGCGCGCAGTCGTGGGCGGTCGCCATATCGAGGTGCAGGTGCTGGCCGACGCCCACGACGGCGCGGTGCACCTCGGCGAGCGCGATTGCTCGATCCAACGGCGCTACCAGAAGGTGATCGAAGAGAGCCCCTCGCCCGCGGTCGACGAGGCGTTGCGAGCGCGGCTGGGTGAAGCGGCGGTGCGCATCGCGCGCGCGGCCGGCTACCGCAACGCCGGTACCGTCGAGTTCCTGCTCGACCCGAGCGGTGAGTTCTACTTCCTGGAGATGAACACCCGCTTGCAGGTTGAGCACGGAGTCACCGAGCTGACAAGCGGTCACGACCTGGTTGCGCTGCAGCTGCGTATTGCTGCGGGGGAGCCGATCGGCTTCGCTCAGGAGGAGGTGACGCTGTCGGGCCATGCCATCGAATGTCGCATCTACGCCGAGCAGCCGACGCGCGACTACCTGCCTTCATCGGGGCGGCTCGACTACTTCGCGCCGCCGGCGGGCGAGGGCATCCGCAACGACGTCGGCGTCGAAACAGGGTCGGTCGTCTCGATGGCGTATGACCCGCTCATCGCCAAGCTGATGGTTCACGGCGCCTCGCGGGCAGTTGCGATCGAACGCTGCCAGCGCGCCCTGGCCGCCTACGCCGTCGACAGCGTGCAGACCAACCTCGGCCTGCTCGCCGCCGTGCTTCGGCATCCACCCTTCGTCTCGGGCGCCGCGGACCTGACCACGCTGGCGACTCTGGTGGCCCCGGCGGCCCTGTCGCCCCCGGCGGCCCTGGCGACGGCGGCAACTGCGGTGGCGCTGTCTCCGGCAACGCCCGCAACTGCGGCGGCGCTGCCCGAGGAGGAGCTAGCCCCGCGCCTGGGCGACGAGGTGCTCGCGGCAGCGGCCGTTGTCAGCCTGCTGCCGCGCCACAGCACGGCGGGCATAGACCCGTGGGATGCCCTCGGCGCCTGGCGGGGGGACGGTACCGTGACGCTGTCGTTCGGCTACCAGGGCCGCTCGTTCGCCGTCGCCGGCAGTCGCTTGGCCGGGGCCCAACGTCGCTGGCGGCTATCGTTCGGTGCAGTCGGCGAACGTGACGCGGTCGCCGAAAGTGAGCACGAGGTGGAAGCCGAAGGCGGCCTCGATGGCGCGGGCACGGTAGGGCCGCCCAGCGCCGCTTCCAGTCTGGTCAGCGCCCCGACGCCGGGCACCATCGTGCGCATGCTCGTGGAGGAAGGCCAGCGCGTGCGCGCGCGTCAGCCGCTGGTAATCCTAAAAGCGATGAAGATGGAGCACGTACTGGAGGCGCCGGCCGACGCCGCCGTCAGCCGGCTCGTGTGTCGAGCCGGCGATGCGGTCGCCGAAGGTCAGCTGCTCATCAAGCTGACGATCGCAGATCAGCTCGACGTCGATCAGCTCAAGAAGTCCAGATAGTTGCGGGTGTCGACGCGCTGCCATGTGGCTTCAGGATAGGTCTCCGTCCACGTGCGGGGCGCCTTCTTTACCTTGTTGCCGAACGTAAACTCGAAGCCGTGGAGGCGACCACCGGCTTCCTCCACGTAGTCGATCTCGGCGCCCGTGTAAGTGCGCCAGAAGTAGCGGTTTGCCGTCCTCCGCTCGTACGACAAGGTCTTGAGCCGCTCGATGATCAGAAAGTTCTCCCATAGTTGCCCGACGTCGTTCCTGGCCGGCAGCCGCTTGAGATTGTCGATGAGGGCGTTGCGGATGCCGAGATCGTAGAAGAAGATCTTCTTGGTCTTCACGACCTCCTTTCTGAGATTCCGGCTGAAACCCGGCAGGCGAAACACCACGAACGACTGTTCCAGCAGATCGATGTAGGAGCTGACGGTATCCTTGCCCATACCCAGCTTTCTGCCAATTTCTTCGAGCGATACCTGCGATCCGACCTGATAGGCCAGGAGCCGCAGCAGGTCGGCGATCTTGTCGCGGTTGCGGATGCCGGTCAGCTCGAGGATGTCCTTGTAGAGGTAGGAGCTACAGATCTCCCGCAAGAGCTCGCTCCGTTCCAGGTCGCCGCCCATGGTCTGTATTTCTGGATAGGAACCGAAGACGAGCATGTCCCCGAGCAGCTCACGCAACTCGAAGGGATTGTGGGTCAGCGCCAGCTCGTGCACCGCGACGGGGTAGAGCACGTAGGTCCAGGTTCTGCCGGTAAGAGGCTCGGAGACCCGATTTGCCAGCTCGAAGGATGACGAGCCCGTGGCGATGATCCTGAGCGCCGGCAGGGAGTCGTGCAGGATCTTGAGATTGATACCGATGTCGGGGATCCGCTGCGCTTCGTCGATTACGAGCAGCTCGTAGCCCTTGACCAGACCCTCGAGCACGCGCGAATCCCGGCTCGACAACGCATCGGCATAGCGGATCTCGTCGCCGTTCACCAGCAGCGTCCGCAAAGGTGAGCGGTCGACGATCTGGCCGACCAGCGTCGTCTTGCCGACCTGTCGGGGCCCGTAGAGGATGACGATCTTGTCTGAGCGCTCGATTTTCTCTTGTATCAGCGGTAGCAGGGACCTTGGGAGCACCATGCCCACAGAATAGCGCTAATAAAGACCAGTAACAAGCGCAATTAGCGCCAATAGCGCCAAGTCCGCCGCGAGACGCACGTTGCCACCGGGTCTGACAGCTAGATAGTGACCCGCGCCCTAAGCTGCGCGCGTGGGCAGGGCCACGGTCACCCGGCTGAACGCGGTGGCCAGGCCGGTCTGATTCTCGACCCGAACGTCGAGGTCGACCAGGTGCTCGCCGTCCTGCCGGTACTTGCGCGCCACCTCCCCGCGTACGGTGTTGGTGTCGCCCACGACGTTGGGGTGACGCACCTTGCTGTCCATCTTCCTGAGCGTGCCGTCGTCGCCCATCCAGTCGGTGGCGATCTGGCTCATCCAGCACACCCGCTGCGGGCCCCAGTCGAACTGGCCCGGCATGTTGCGGCGCATCTTCGCGTGCTCCTCGTCGAAGCGGCCGCCGCCACCGAGATCGGTCGATCCCTCCCCCTCGAGCGCCGAGCGTGAGGCGCGCGTGGTGCCGTACACGCCGTGGGTGAACAGAAACAGGTCGGTGACCGTGTAGGTGCCCTTTTCCAGATCGGCTATCGATTCACCCTCGACCACGTCTTCCCAGTAGCGGGTCTCGGCGCCGCGGCGCTCGCGCTCCCACACCAGGGGATCGGGCGGCACCTGCAGGGTCTGCTCCTTCGCGTCTCGGTCGTACTCCATCGTCTGGCCATCGCCGAGATTGTGATAGCGGGCCATCAACGTCGTCTTGCTGGCCACCAGCTCCTTGCGCTGGTTGGTGTAGGTCGAGAATTGCGAGCAGATGCAGAACGGGCCGATGCGTTCGCTGTGCTTACGCACCACGTCGCGCACTTGCTCATTTACGGTGATGATATCGCCGCGCCAGATCGGCCGGATGAAGTCGATGGTGCCGCCGGCGTAGTTCATCGGGAAGTGCTGCGTGCTGACCCACGCCCTTGCGAAACTCCTCTTCGAATTCGTCCAGCGTCGTAATCGGCTGCGTCGGCTGCGTCGCCTGGGTCGCGGTTGCCATCATTTGCCTCTCTCTTCGAGCACGCCCGATGCTATCATCATTTCGATCTCCGTATCCGAGAGATCCAGCAGCGTGCGCGCGATCTCCCGCGTGTGCTCACCCAGCAAGGGCGCCGGTTGCATCGCCGGCTCGGCGATGTGGGAAAAGCGGGCAGGCCCGGTTTCCATCAAGAAAGGGTCGGGGTGGGCCGGGTGGCTGGCCGGGACATAGAAACCCTGTTCCTGGAACAGGGGGAAATCCGGCAGCTCCTGCACGCGCAGCATGGCGGCCGCCGGGACGCCCGAGCCCGAGCGACTCCATCGTCCCGGGCTTGAAATTGGTCATGACCACATCGCTGTGCGCGACCAGCTTCAAGAACAGCTGCTTGCCCCGTTCATCGCGCAGATTGAGGCCCAGACTGCGTTTGTTGCGGTGGCCGGCCGCGAATGGCAGCGACATGGGACTGTCATCGCGGTTCCGTCGGGTGCCGTCCGGGAACGCACTGTTCTCGATCTTGATGACCTCGGCGCCTTGATCGGCGAGCAGGCGCGACTGTTCGGCACCCACTACGATCACTCCAAGATCGAGCACGCGTAGCCCGGCGAGCGGGCGCGCACCCGCGAAGGGCCAGCTCGGCGTTTCGCGCTCGCCCGCGGTGGGCGGTGGCGCAGCACCAGCGGCAGCCGCCCCACCGGCCGCCCCACCCGCAGCGCCACCCGCACTTTCCGCACCGATTCCCGCACGCACACCGTCGATCTCGATGACGCCATTCGGCACCGGCACCGAAACTCCGGCGGCGAGCTCGACCGGCACGAAGGCCCGCCGCGCCGCCATCTGATCGCTATGCAACACCTCGTCGTCGTGCAGTACCGCGGCGATCGGCACACCGGCGCGCTGGCCCTCCCGTTCGAGGTCGGCCCGCGTCTTGTCGGCGAAGAAACGACCGACGGCCGGTAATAGATCGGGACTACTGCGTCGGGCAACCAGTTGGTTCAAGGAGGGGTCGGCCAGCTCGGCCGGGCTTCCCATCCACTCGAACATGCCCTGCCACTGGCGCGGCGTGATTACGCAGAGGCGCACGCACCCATCCGCGCATGGCACGATGGGATACAGGGAAGCGGCCTCCGGGCGTCCGCGTGGCACCTCGCTCGCCGGGATGCCCATCGTCGCGCTTCCATATATGCCGAACGCCGGATCGAGCGTCTGGCTCGCTCCCCTCATCAGCGAGAAATCGATGTGGTCTCCGTGACCGGTTTTCAGACGATTGACGTAGCCCAGCAACGCGACGTAGGTCGCCTGAGCCAGCGCGCACTCGATAGCGAGGTCGCCGGGTAGCAGCAGCGGCGGCCGCCCAGGGATTCCCGAGCGTGCCACCTCGCCGCTCAGCGCTTCCAGGACCGGCGATGTGGCAAGCCACCGAGCATACCCCCCGGCCCCCGGCCCCCGGCCCCCCAGCCACCGGCCTGCCCGAAGTCGCTGATCGATACGACCACGAGGGTAGGGCGCTGCGCGGCGATGTCGACCGCGCGCAGTTGAGCGGCCTCGGCCGACCCGGGACGCGTCGACTCGATGAGGATATCGGCATCATCGAGCAGGCCCGAAAACGCGGCACGATCAGCCGCATCGCCGACATCGAGCTCGACACCGCGCTTGCCCAGGTTGCGGATCGCGAAGTCTAGGCTCACCCCATCAACCGCTGGCGCCGCTCGCCGATCATCGTGGCCGCCTCTCGGCTCGACCCGCACCACATCCGCACCCAGCAACGCGAGATCCAGCCCCACCGACGACGCCGCCCCACTCGCAAGGTCGATCACCTTCATATGTCGCAGCGGAAGTGCCGGTGTCACGAAATCACCGTCTGACTCTTTCTTTTTTGGGGCCCCAACTGACGTGCGCTCACAGAAGAATGGGCAGGGGCGCCGGCTGGCGGGACCAGACGAGCGCGCTGACCCTGCTGCCAAACCTACGCAAAGAAAGCGCTGGACACAAGCTCGGCCGCCCGCTAAACTCGTCGACGCATGGTCACCGAAGCCATCCAGCCCACCCGCCGGCTAGCGCTGGCGCAGCGAGTTAGGTGGCCGCTTGCACAAAGGCGCGCGGCCGGCTACGCTTGTCCGCGTATGGTGACTGACACTCGCCAGCACAGCCGCCGGCTAGCGCTGGCGCAGCGAGTTAGGTGGCCGCTTGCACAAAGGCGCGCGGTCGGCTACGCTCGTCCGCGTATGGTGACTGACGCCATCCATCCCAACGGCCGGCTAGCGCTAACGCCCCCGACTACCCGACTACCCGACTACCCGACTACCGCGCGCCGCTAGCCTCTCAGCCAACCGCACGGCAGCCGAGTGCGCGGCGCCGATGCTGAGCGCGGCACCAGCGATCGGTGTGGCGCACAGCCGCCACGCGTCCGCGCGTCTAACGGCCGACAGCGTCGGCCGCAAACTGCACCGGTCCACAGCAGCATGCGTAGGGACGCTTGCCGGCACCTCTATACAGACAACCGACACATCTGTGCCCGAACAGAGTTCTCGACGTGAGATGCGCGCTAGCTGCGGCGCCGGCCGGCCCTATGGCCGAGCCACCGTCCCGTCGGGGCACCCAACAGCAAGAAAAGGGGGTGCAAAATGATACTCAAAGAGCCATAGGCGCGCGCGGCGTGAGCCGGGGTAAACCCGGATGAGTCACACGCCGCGCGCTTCCGAGAATTTGACTCAGACTGGCAGCAAGCGTTGCGCGCCTGAGAGTAGCCAGGGAGCGGCAATCCGCCCCGCAATACTCTCGAGAACACATTTTATGGAGAGAACCATGAAATATATTGTAAGTATTAGAATGACCTTCGCGGTTGCGTTGGTCCTGATTCTGACCGCAGCCGGCCTCTGGGCCGCCGGCGGCAGCGACAGCGACGATTCCGCATCCGCCGCCGCGAAAGAGATGGTGCTAGACCCCGGAACCGGCAAGATGGTAGAGGCCCCACGATATGGCGGGACATTAACCACCGGCTGGGCTTCGGCGGTGTTGGAGCACAGTGACAGTTGGTGGGGTCACAATTTCGGTCTCGCCGAAAAAAATGGCGTTCTAGAGAAGCCAACTATAGTGGACTGGGCTATAGATAGGAACGAATGGCCGACAACTAGTGCCGACACACCTGCCTGGGTTTTAAGAGGAGCATTGGCTGAAACCTGGGAAACGCCCGACGATACAACGATCGTTCTCAACATCCGCAGGGGCGTTCACTGGCACGATAAGGCACCAATGAACGGTCGGGAGTTTACTGCTGATGACATGGTATATAACTATCACCGTCTATTGGGTCTGGGCAGCGGCTTCACCGAACCTAGCCCAGCAATTGGCGCTCTGGGCCAGGTGGCAATCGAATCGATAGCGGCCAGCGACAAGTGGACGGTTGTCTTTAAGCTGGAGCGGCCACACTTTTTTGCGTTGAGGCAGATCCTCGATTACAATACCCTTTGGATGTATCCCCCGGATGTAATAAAGCAACACGGCGATGCCAAAGATTGGAGGAACCTGGTCGGCACGGGGCCGTTTATGCTGACCGACTATGTCGAGGGAAGCTCTCTAACCTTTGAAAGGAACCCGAACTACTGGGGCTTCGACGAAAAGTACCCGGAGAACCGCCTGCCCTATGTTGACAAGATAATAGACTTGTTGATGCAAGAAGAGGCAACCCGTCTGGCGGCACTGCGCTCGGGCAAGATTGACTATTTGGGTTACGCTACCGGTGGCGGCATGATACGGACTATAGACCCGGTGATGAGTCTCGCAAATACCAACCCGGAAATAGCACAATGGCCCTATTTTTCCCGCTCGGACTTCGCTTTGGGAGTGAACGTTAATGTGCCGCCGCTTGATGACATCAGGGTGCGAAAGGCTATGCAGATGGCACTGGATCTGGAGACAATTAACGATACCTTCTTTCATGGTCGTGCAGATACGACACCTCACGGTCAGGTAGGAGAATCTCTCACAGGGTGGTTCGTCCCGTTTGATGAGTGGCCCGAAGAGTTGAAGAAGGGCTATATGTACGATACAGAAGGCGCCGACAATCTCCTTGACGAGGCCGGGTTACCGCGCGGTCCGGACGGCATTCGATTCAAGACCTCCGTGATCCTTGGCCCATGGAACTCTGTTGACTATTACGAATTGGTGGCCTTCTATTGGCGCGAGATTGGTATTGATCTAGAGATTCGGGTACTGCCAGCCGCTGAGTGGCTAGCGAAAGGTTCAAGAGCTTCTTTTGAGCTTCTTCGCTCGGGGAGTTCAGGCGCGCACTACTTTGGTGAGGGTCGAGTGTCTGTCTTCTATACAGGCTCCCCGTGGAATGCCGCCGCGGTCAGCGACCCGGATTATGATGCCATGATTGATACCCTTCGAGCTACTAGTGACTTCGAAGAGTACCAGAGGTTGTTCCGAGAGGCAGATCAGTATGCAATAGGGAAGCACTGGATGATATGGGGCCCCGATTCTCCACAGTATCAAGTGAGTCAGCCGTGGGTCAAAGGGTATAACGGCGAAGCGCATATGGGAAATCATCAATTTAGGGCCTTGTTGGCCCGCGTCTGGATTGACCAGGAGCTGAAGGCAGAGATGGGTCGTTAGGGGTTTCACCCCTTGTGGCTGACCTCAGGGGAAAAGGGAGCTGGGGGGGCAAACCTCCCAGCTCCCATACGCGAAGCCATTGCGAGTGGCGTTAACGACGAAGCGATCTGGTTGGGGACGACGAGATTGCCACGCCTCGATGGTTCGGGGCTCGCAATGAAGAGGAGTAGTATCACATAAGAGCCTATATAGTCAGGCGATTACTCCTGATAATCCCCACCTTATTTTTACTGACCATCCTGGTCTTTCTCTCGGTCCACTTCCTCCCGGGTGATGTAATAGATACGATGATGGGTCGGATGGATTACACGGACGGTGATATCGACCGTGAAGCTCTCGAGCGCATGCTGGGATTAGACGTGCCTGTGCACGTACAGTACGGACGTTGGATAGGAGTGTTGCCTACCCCTGACTCGATTACCGGTGAGTCCCACTTCAACGGTATCCTCCAGGGCACCTTTGGCGGATCACTGTGGGGCGGCCCTGTTTCGATAGAGGAAAAGATAATAGGTAGATTGCCGGTGACCCTTGAGCTCGGTGTCATGGCAATCGTAATCGGGCTCTTGATAGCGCTGCCAGTCGGCATCTACTCGGCGATTCGCCAGGATACTGCCGCCGACTACGTAGGGCGCACCGCGGCCATCATCGGCCTGGCGACCCCTAACTTCTGGCTGGGAATGATGGTGATCGTCTTTCCTGCAATCTGGTGGGGCTGGTCGCCACCGATTCAGTGGGTTCCTTTCACCGAAGACCCGCTGGGGAATCTCGGGGTGCTCATCATTCCCAGCCTGATTCTGGGGACGGCTTCTTCTGCAACCACAATGCGGATGACGCGCACCATGATGCTCGAGGTGCTCAGGCAAGACTATATCAGAACGGCCTGGTCAAAGGGGCTCAAGGAGAGGATGGTTGTTATCAGACACGCCATCAAGAATGCCCTCATCCCGGTGGTGACCCTGATCGGCCTGCAGTTGCCTCTGCTTGTAGGTGGCTCGGTTATCATGGAGAACATATTCAACCTGCCGGGGCTAGGTCGTCTCATGCTGATGGCACTCAATAACAGAGACTACCCGGTGGTCTCCGGAATAAACCTGTTTTTCGCCACCGTGGTTATGCTCACCATTCTGCTTACCGACCTGATTTATCCCTATTTAGACCCCAGGGTCCGTTATAGATAGAGGGGGAAGATCGACAACGTGACTTATGCCACCGAGATACCGTCACGAGTAAGCGAGTCAAAGAGACGTAAAGGACCGGTTGATTTCTTGAGCAGGCTGTGGAGGGAGAAGCCACTGGGTACTGCCAGTGGGATTGTCTTATTGATTTTAGTTATTGTGGCTCTCTTTGCCGATGTTCTGGCTCCTTATCCATATGATGAACCACACCTGGCAGACAGGCTGCAGGGACCATCAGCCCGGTATCTCCTGGGTACCGACCAGCTGGGGCGAGACTTCTTGAGCCGCCTTATCTACGGGGCTCGTCTTTCGATAGCTGTCGGTCTGGCGGCGACCAGTCTCAATGTTGTGGTGGCTACCCTGATAGGCGGCACTTCGGGGTTTCTTGGTGGTAAATTGGACCTGGCTGTGCAGAGATTTGTCGATGCCTGGGTGTGTTTCCCGGGACTGCTCCTCTTGTTAACCATAATGTCCATAGTGGGGCGGGGTGTGCCACAGGTAATACTAGTCCTGGGGATATCGGGAGGCATCGGCGGCTCAAGAGTAGTCAGAGGCGCCGTTATTGGTTTAAAAGAGAATGTCTATTTTCAGGCGGCGGAGGCGACTGGTAGTTCAAGATGGCGAACACTTATCCGACATGTCCTGCCCAATATTATGCCTGTCGTAATCATCATATTCACCATAAGCATCGGAGGCGTAATCCTGAGTGCGGCTTCTCTGAGCTTCCTCGGATTCGGTCTGCCAGTCCAGCTTCCTGAGTGGGGAGGTCTGCTCAGCCGGGGTGGAAAACAGTACATGGAGATGGCACCACGGCTGGCGCTCTGGCCAGGGCTTTGCCTGACGATTGTCGTCTACAGTCTGAGCATGTTCGGCGATGCGGTAAGGGACCTTCTTGATCCTAGGCTGAAGGGCGGCGTCGGTCGTCTGGGTGTCCATGGCTCGAAGTCGATTAAGAAAGTCGGGGAAAGATTGGAAGCCACGGATATCGATCACACTGGCGTTCGCGCTGGTGGCGACCGCTGCGTTTGCGGGGGGCGGCAGCGAACCAGACGACTCGGCGTCCGCCGCCGAAAGGGAAATGGTGCTCGATCCGACGACCGGCAAGATGGTGACCGCGCCGGAGTACGGCGGGACATTCACCTTCGCCAACCGGGAAAGTCCGACGACTGACCCGCTGTTCGGTGGGGAAGTTGATGGTGTTGCCGAGAAGCTGGGCATGGTCAACTGGGGAATCGACAGGGACGTGTATGACCTTACCGGTGCTTTCAGCTACTTCCCCGAATCCGTTCTTACCGGTCGACTAGCGGAAAGCTGGGAAACGCCGGACGCCACCACGATAGTCTTCAAAATACGCGAAGGGGTTCGCTGGCATAATAAGGCACCGATGAACGGCCGCGAGCTGACGGCCCAAGATATCGAATATAACTTTCACCGTCTTTTGGGGTTGGGCAGCGGCTTCACCGCACCTCCTTCTTCCTGACCGAGTACGATCGGACCCATCTCAATTACTGGATTCCGTTGGTCAAGCCTGCCCGCACCGAGGCGGGACTGCACCTGATTCCCTGGGATCGGCTTCCCGAAAAGTCGCCACGAGTGTTCAACCTCTGTCGGCGCGCGGGCGCGAGTAGACTGTTCCCGCTTCGTGACGGGGGCACCTTGTACTTTTCCGACTGGAGTGGGGTCCTCTGGCATGACGAGGACCTCGAAATCGAGGATGTTGTGGAGACGCCGGAGGTGGGGCCTGGTGACCTGCTGCTGCTGAGCCTCAACACCATACACGCGACGCAGACGAGCGACGATCGGCGCCTCGCGGTTTCGTTACGCACTTGCGATCCGGAGACGCCGATCGACTGGCATCGGGTGGCCGGCAGTCCCACGCCGCGGACAAGGCCGGACTCTTCTGCCAGGAAGGGATGTGGACGCGGTGTTTCCCCGCAATCGAGCATGCGCGAGCCATCCTGGAACGAGGTGACATTGGCGATCTCAAGCTCGTTCAGGCTGACTATCCCGACCGGGTCTATGCGCTGAATCCAGCCGTCACCGGTTTTGGCGCGCAGGAGATGCCCGTCATCGCCGCCGCCGGCCGCCAGGTCAAACCCCAGCCATACGCAGACGCTGCTTACTCAGCCCACGGCGCTTCGCCGAGTGCTGCCGTTCTGCAATACACCGAGCAAGAAGGGATCGCCGCTGGCAGCGGCGCCACGTCGGTTTGAGAGAGTGCGCGTGCGTTCCGCACCCAGTATCACGCCGGATGAACGGTGACCTCCACCCGTGGCGCCCTCCCTGCCGCCACGGGTGGCATGCAGCTCCCGGCCCGCGACAGGGACGTCGTGGGCTGGGAGCGGTTGTTGCTTCCCCATGTCGGGGTGCCTCGCGTTGACCGGCAACGCCGGCGGTGGGTTTTGCGGGCAGTCAGTCGCGGGCGGGGATCCGGCACGGTCGCGGTCGACGATAACGGCGCGGGCGGCCCGCATGCCGGTTCGGCGATGGACGGAGCCGGTGCCACCGATAGCTACGGCGGTGGTGAAGGCGACCGCGTGCGCGGGGTCGCGTACGGAGCGATCAGCCGGAGCGGTTAGTTGTTTCTCGGTTCGAAAAAGTGGGGGGGGGGGGGGGTATGATGCACCGGTCGCGTCACAGCGAACCGGTCACTGCGCTGCCTGTCATCGTGACGCTTCATGACCATCCGTCGAACCCCAAGTGAGGCACGCTAGCCTAGGCGCGGCGCGCCGTCAACGACTCGTGGGGGTCACCGGGGTAAGCGAAGGTCACCGGCAACCCGTCACTGCGCTGACTGTCATCATGGCGCTTCATCGGCATCCGTCGCCCCAAGCGAGGCATGCTAGCGTGGGCGCGACCACCCTGTCAACGACTCGGACGTCACCGCGTCACCGCCGTCACCGAACATCACCGGCCACCGGCCACTGCGCTGACTGTCGTCATGGCGCGTCATCATCGATCCGTCGAACCCCAGGCGAGGCAAGCTTGCTATGGGTGGGCGTGGCCACCCTGTCAACAGCGCCGAGCCGTGGGTGCGCGCCCGACCGCCAACGCGCGGTGTCACGCCGGATGCACGGTGACCTCCACCCGTGGCGCCCTCCCTGCCGCCACGGGTGGCATGTAGCTCCCGGCCCGCGACAGGGACGTCGTGGGCCGGGAGCCGTCGGTACTCCGGAGGCGCGCCCGGAACGCGGCCGACCAGGTCGTACGGGCGCCGGGCTGTGGATGGGCGTGGCCTGGCCGGTCAGCTCGGAGTGGCGCCCCACGTCGTAGCGTCAGGGCATCATCCATAGCGAAGCTGTGGAGCGTCAGGGCACCGAGGATCGAGTCGGCGAAGTATAGCGAGGGGGCCCGTAGAGCTGGCTCAAGAAGCGCGCCAGGTGTTGAGCCGGGCGACCGGCGACCGCACCGATCTCGACGCTGGTCTCTCGTACGTCTCTCATCGGTGCACTCTCGATACTCGTCGCCACAGCGAACACCAGCTGTGAGCCCGCTCCCCACCGACCGGCGGCAGGCCGCTCGGGGAACAACACCACCAGCGAGCTGCGCTTGACCAGCGACGGCGTCCGCCGCGCCAGCGCCCCTCGGCGGTTTTCAGTCTGCGGCTGCCCAAGGAAGGAGAGGAGTGTGGAGGCCATGCCGGTGCGACGATTATACTTGAGATGTAACACGTGCCTTCAAGGGGCACGAACGAAAGCCAGAAGATAGTTTCCACTTTACGGAGTTCTATCCTTGACTTAGAATGTGTCCTTGAAGGGCACGAAATGCTCATGAACAGTACACCGCTCAAGACCCTGGGGCCCCAGGCGGCGAAGTTGTTGACGGCGCTCCACGAACGGAGCCGTGCTGTTTTCCGCCTGGAGGATGTCCGGGACATCACGGGTCTCTCCGCAACCTCCGCGAGGAGCTTCGCCCGCAAGCTCGTGGATCGGGGTGTGGCGGCCCGGCTCAAGTCCGGTCTGTACGTCCTGGTCCCCTTCGAGCTGGGAAGGGAGCGGCACTACCTGGGAAACCCTCTCGTCGTCGCCCGGGAGATCATGCACGGGGAGGACTACTACCTCTCGCACGCCACCGCCATGGAGATCCACGGCATGACGACCCAGCCCCAACTGGTAGTCATAGTCAGCACCCTGAAGCCCCGGCGATCCCTGACGGCGCTGGGCGTGGAATTCCGGTTCGTTCGCTGCCAGCACAAGCACCTCTTCGGGCTCACTGACCACTGGGCCACCAAGCAAGAGAAAGTGCGCGTGAGCGACCTGGAGAGGACGATTATCGACGGACTCAAGCAGCCCGAGCATTGCGGCGGGCTGACCGAGGTCGCCAAAGGCCTTTGGATGCGGCGCGAAGACGTGAAGGTCGACCGGCTGGTCCAGTACGCCAAGCGGATCGGTGTCGGCGCCGTCGTGCGCCGTCTGGGGTTCCTGCTGGAGACCTACGAGATGGCGGCGCCGCCGGATCTGGACCGTGTTCGTGCCGGCTTGACGGCGACCTACGTCCGCCTCGACCCGGTCCTTCCGGCCGAGGGGAAACACCTGCGCCGCTGGCGCCTTCAACTCAACGTCGATCCCCAAGAGCTCCGCGCCGTCGTGAGGACCTGATCCATCATCCCGCAGCGCGATCTCTCGCTTCTTTCCAACCGACTCGCCCAGCGGGGAGGCCGGCGTATCCCGGAGACCGTCCTGGAGCGCGACTACTGCCTCTCGTGGCTTCGTCGACCGTCATGCCCACGAGAACAGCTACACGTTCTACCTGGCCTACGAAGGACATCGTGGTTAAGGGTTAGGTTTAGGACCGGCGTGCCGAACGCCGATCTCGGAGATAAGAGAGTACATCGCCCGCGTGGGGAGCATCCCGCCACGCCGTTGACTTGCTACGATGGCCAACGAATCATTCCGTGTGGTTCTGGAGAAATTGGTGAGCTTCTCCAGTGCTTGACGAATTGTGCTGCATATTCGTGTCCTCTAGTCTGAGGTATCGTAATCAATACGATAGCCATCTGCGGGAACCGATCCATCGTTCCACCCCCGATGTGCGGTCGTATCACAGTCGATTCCCAGGGACTTCAGCGAACCGACCAATTGCTTCGGTAGATTGTGGTCAAGCAGCCACATGGGCTGAAGCGAATCTCAGAACCTCAGGCACACTCTCTGCAGGGAAACCAGGATAATCGTTAGCAATCTCTTTTGCCGTCATCCCGATGGAGAGGCATTCCAAAACATGCGAAACGGATATTCGCGTCCCTCTCACGGTCGGTCTGCCACCCAGCAAATCGGGATGAGAGACGACCCATCGATACCCTGGATACGATTGGGATTTTTTTCCCGGCTCACCCATACTTGATCAGTCCCATGGCTGCGTGTACTGGGCGCCTCGTGGAGCCGGATCGCCTGCTCCATGCTCCGACGGATACAGCGCCAGTGCTCGGGTTCAATATGGGCACCCATCGCGGACAACGTGAACCGCGTCTGCGAGGGTAAACGTACGATACGGCATTGTCAACCGATCACGGCACTCGGTCCAGTCGGACCTGCCCATCTTCGACTGCGATTTCGAGCCGGTGCCCCGTCACTACTGCGCCCGCTCTGGCCGGGACCCCCCGGCGCAGAAGGCGCCTCGAACAACGCCATCACAACCGGACCGTCGAAGCCGCTTGCTTCGACCCTGTGCACGTCGGCGACTTTCGCGCAGGTGGCTGACGACGGGCGACCCGGTTGCCCGATCGATGCGGTAGATCACGTCGTGCGGGTGGTAGAGGTCGTTCAGCCGCTCTCCCAGTCGGCCAACACGGCGACCAGGACGCGGTTGATGCCGAGGTCAGCAGCGACCGTGCCTCAGTTCCGGCACCGCCTGATCGTCCGGGTGACGGATTTCGAGCTCCCGGGAACAGACGGGCACGGTCTGTCACAGGAGTCGACTAATGCGTTTCGTCCCTGGCCTCCAGCTTCTTCCTGGCTTTCTTGACCGACTTCGTGCCATAGGCACCGGGCTGCCCCACGCCGCCCTTCAGCCTCGGGTCCAGCAGGTCACGCGCTGCGTCGCCGAACATGTTCAGACTGTAAACGGTTACCGTCAGACAAAGACCGGGCCAGAGAGCCAGCCATGGCGCCTGCTCCATGTATTTACGCCCCTCCCTACTGAGCAGACCTCCCCAGTCAGGAAGCGTGGGAGGCAGACCGTATCCGAGGAAGCTCAGAGAAGCCAAAGATATGATTACGCCCCCTATGCTGGTGCTGAATAAAATGATTACGGCAGGCATGATGTTGGGCAAGACATGGCGGACTAATGATCTCCATTTTCTGCTGCCAATAGCCTCCGCCGTCTGAAAATACACATTCTCCTTAATGCCAAGAACGGCGCCTCTGATTACTCTTGAGCCGCCGATGCCTCCTGATATCCCCAGGACCAGTATTATCTGTGGCACACCCTTTCCCACAATGGACATCAGGGTTAACAATAGGAGCAGTCCCGGGAAACAAATCCAGGCATCGACAACTCTCTGCACTATGATGTCGAATCTACCACCAACGAATCCTGAAATGCCGCCTATCAGCGTACTGATCAATACACTGAGCGTGGTCACTGCCAGACCGACAAGTACCGAAATACGGGCCCCGAATATAACGCGGCTGAGAACGTCTCGCCCCATCTGGTCGGTACCCATCAGATGCCGGACTGATGAGCCCTGCATCCTGTCTATCAGGTTCATCTCGGTAAATCTATAAGGGGCTAATTGACCCCCGAATAAAGCCACAAACAGCACTAGAAATATGACAATTCCGCTGGCCATACCCAGTGGCTTCTCCCGCCACAGCCTGATAAAGAAAACAGCCACCGCGCCACTTCTCCTGGGCTCACTCACTTTAGCGGTGTGTACCTGTGGCATCACTTGTAGCGGATCCTGGGATCCAAATAGGGATAGATCATGTCGATAAGTACAATGCTAAGCATAACTAGGGTCGCGAAAACCAGGTTTATTCCGGAGACTACCGGGTAGTCTCTTCCTTCGAGGGCATCCATAAACAGACGACCTATCCCCGGAAGGTTGAAGATGTTCTCCATGATGACGGCGCCACCTATCAGGAGGGGGAACTGCAGGCCTATCAGCGTAAGAATCGGGATGAATGCATTCTTGATGACGTGTCTGATAACAATCACTCTTTCCTTGATACCCTTGGACCATGCCGTCCTGACGTAGTCCTGCCTGAGCTCCTCCAGCATCATGGTGCGCGTCATCCGCATGGTGGCTGCAGACATGCCCGTTCCCAGAATCACAGCAGGAATGATGAGCATCCCGAGATTCCCCAGCGGATCTTCGCCAAGAGGGATGTACTCCATCGACGGCGACCAGCCCCACCAGATTGCCGGGTAGAGCATGACCATGACTCCCAGCCAGAAGTTTGGCGTTGCCAGGCCGATGACGGCGACGGTGCGGCCTAGGTAGTCGGTGGCCGTATCCTGGCGAATCGCCGAGTAGATGCCGACTGGCAGGGCTATCACTAGCCCGATTACGATTGCCATAACGCCAAGCTCAATGGTTACCGGCAATCTACTCATTATCATCTCGTCTATCGTAGAAAAACCGCCAATCAGTGGTTCGCCAAGGGTGCCCTGGAGGAGACCTCTAAAGTGGGACTCACCGGTAATCCAGTCAGGGGTTGGCAACACTCCTATCCAGCGTCCGTACTGTACGTACACAGGCACGTCCAATCCCAGCCTGCGCTCAAGAGCTTCGCGGTCTATATCGCCACCCACGGCCCACCATCCTCCCATCTGGGCCACCATTACGTCTATTACATCGCCGGGGATGAAGCGGACCGAGAGAAAGACTACGATGCTCAATATGAACAGGGTGGGGAATATCAGCAATAACCGCCTGATAAGGTAGGCTCTCATGTGACAATCCTCATTGCGACTTCCCCGTCATTGCCACACTCATTATTCGAGGAGTTATCGGGAGCCAGGAGGTTTGAACCCCCCCAGCTCCCTTTTGGTGAAACCCTAATGACCCATTGATTCCTTCAGCTCACTATCAATCCAGAGGCGGGCAAAGTGGGTATTACGTTCAGAGTATCCCAGACTCCATTCACCGGCATAACCCTCGACCCACGGCTGGCTCACGGCGAATATAGGGGAGTTGGCTCTCACCAGGCCCCAGTGCTCCCGTACAGTTTTCTCATCGAGCTGTCGGTGATACCTTTGCCACTCCTCCGCTTCGGTAGCATTCCTCATGCCGGCCAGCAGGGCGTCCATTTCCGGATCGTTCGCCCTGCTCCAGTCAACACCACCATAGTCGCGGTTATCTATATAATATACATACGTATCGGGGACAGCTAGCGGATATGTCACCCAACTAATCAACGCGAACTCGGACGTGTCCGCCTCGAGGATAGGTGGCAGCTCAGGGTCCATAACCACAACCATCTCGCTGTTAACGCCAATGGCGTCGAAGTAGCCCATGATGATTTCTGTATACTCCGGTTCGTACCTCCCGAAATGGCCTATCTTGATCGTGAATCTATAGCCGTCGTCGCCGCGTGGATATCCAGCCGCATCAAGCAACGCTTCTGCCCTTTCGGGGTCATACTCATACTCACGCTTGACCTCTTCGGGCCACTCTTCATATGGCCAGCTATACCCTGTAGAAGCTTGACTTATATACCCATTAGGTGCGGGATCTCCCCAACCCTTAAAGAAGGCAGCCGAAATAGTCTCTCGGTCCTGGGACATCTGCAGTGCCTTGCGCACATTGACATCCTGCATCACCGGCTGAGACTGGTCATACAAATAAGAGCCCATTGGAGTGCGATACACGGGCCAGGCCTCGATTTCTGGGTTGGTAGCCTGGAGGCTCTCTATATGTTCTATCTCGGATATATGAGCGTCGCCGGTGTTGCTTATCATATCAATCTTACCCGTGCGCATTGCCGCCAGACGTGCTGAAAGGTCTGCTATAAGGAGGGACCTTAACGTGTCAATATAGGGCAGGCGGTTGTCCGGGAATTTTTCGTCGTAGCCCCAGTAGTTGGGATTCTTCTCCCAGGTTGCCGAGGTGTCCTCGACATGGTCAGTCAGTCGATAGGGCCCGGTGCCGACCACGTTCCGCCAATCCGCATAGTCTCCGTGTTCCTTGATTACCTCGGGGGCTAGTATATAGTTTGCGTTGTGGGTCATTGCAAACTCGATATCGGGTTTGGGCCTCGCCAGCTTGAACTCGACCGTCCATTTGTCGGTGGCCGTTACCGATGCTTCCTCTAGACCTTGCGTCATATAACCTAACGTGGAAGGTCCGTCTTCGGCGAAATCGCCCAGACCCAAATAACGGTGCCAGTTGAATACGACATCATCGGCAGTCAGCTCCCGACCGTTCATCGGCGCCTTGTCATGCCAATGAACGCCCTGGCGGATGTGGAAGATCACCGTTGTGGCGTCGGGGAATTCCCAGCTTTCAGCCAGAGCCCCTCGGTACATCTCTGGGCCCGTATAAGTCCAGGCTAGTTCAACCACCTTGTCCCTGGATACTGCCCAGTCGCCGTAGGCTAGCTTCTCATTGACGCCACTGATGAAGTGAGGTCCCCAGCCACCAACGATGTGCGGGTCAGTACTCTTAGGAAACTGCTTATGGGCCCAACTGAGTGTCCCGCCATACTCTGGCGCCGTCCACGTCAGGCCGCTGGCGGGATCGAACACCGTCTCTCTGTCGGTAGCGGCTGCTGCCGATTCGTCGCTGTCGTCTGCACCGCTGGCCCAGAGGCCGGTTGCGGTCAGGACCAGGACCAGCGCAACCGCGAAAGTCCTGGTGATCATTACAATATTCATCCATATCTCCGTAATATGTCGAATTATTGAGAGTATTGCGTAGCGACTTGTCGCTGCCTGGCTACTCTCGCGCCCGCAACGCAGGCGGCCAGTCTGAGTCGAGTCACAAAGCGCGCAGCGTGTGACTCATCCGGGTTCACCCGGGCTCACGCCGCGCGCGCGTGCGGTTCTTTCAGTATCATCTTCACCTCCTTCCTGGGGCACGGGGTGCCCTGCGTCACAACGCCACGCGGGGCGGTGGTCGGCGCAGCAGCGAGTCTGAATGGCCGGCAACGCCGGCGGTGGGTTTTGCTGGCAGTCGGTCGCGGGCGGGGATCCGCGACGGCCCGAGTCGACGGGAAGGGCACGGGCGGTCTGCATCCCGGTTCGGCGATGGACCGAGCCGGTGGTAAAGGTAACGGCGTGCGCGCTTTCGCGTACGCGCCAATCAGCCGGAGCGGTTAGTTGTTTGTCGGTTCGAAATTGGGGGGGGGGGGGGGGGGGGACAGGAGGGGATGCACCGGCTGCGTCACTGCCAACCGGCCACTGCGCTGACTGTCGTCACGGCGCTTCATCCTCATCCATCCAACCCCGAGCGGTGAACCGTCGCATGCGGCCGGAAACCTGTCAACGACGCGGCGGTCACCGAACGTGACCGCCAACCGGCCATTGCGCTGACTGTCGTCATGACGCGTCATCACCGTTCCGCCCGACCCCAAGCGAGGCAAGCTTGCATGGGCGCGGCCCACCCTGTCAACCCATCGGAGGTCATCACGGCCAACCGGCCACTGCGCCGACCATCATGGCGCTTCATCTGCATCCGTCGAAACCCAAGCGAGGCACGCTAGCATAGGCGCGGCGCGCCTGTCAACGACGCGGCGGTCACCGCGGTCACCGAACGTCACCGCCAACCCGGCCACCGCGCTGACTGTCATCATGGCGCTCCATCCGCATCTGATCAACCCGAATCACCATCTTCCGCGGGCGACTCAGAAAAGTCAACAGCGATTCTGGCCTCGCTGGCCTCGTGCACCCTGCCACGCCCGGCTCTGCGATCGGCTGAACTTGCGCGCCTCACCCCTTGGTGGCCACCACGGCGCCTCTGACCACGCGCGAGCCGCGCTCGCCCGCTCGCGCTTTGACTTCCCCGCCGCCACCACCTACATTCCCCGCACGCACAAGGAGGCAACAGTGCCAGGAAGACTTGCAGACAAGGTCGCCATCGTCACCGGCGGCAACAGTGGGATGGGCGCCGGCACGGTGGAGCTGTTCGTGGCCGAAGGGGCGCGTGTCGTCATCGCCGCCCGCGGTGAAGAATTGGGCCAGGCCCTGGCCGACCGGCTCGGCGACAGTGCCCTGTTCGTCCGTGCCGACGTTTCTGTCGAGGCCGATGTAAAGGCCATGGTCGATGCCACCATGGCCAAGTGGGGGCGCGTGGATGTGCTGTTCAACAACGCCGGCATCGGCCAGGGCTTCGTCAGTCCCGAAGATTTGGCGCTCGACGACTTCAACCGCGTAATCATGACCAATCTCGGCTCCTGCTTTCTCGGCCTCAAGTACGTCACCGCGATCATGAAGCAGCAGGGCGGCGGCAGCATCATCAACAACGGCAGCACCGCCGGGGTCACCACCGATGGCTCCGGCCCGGTCTATTCGGCCAGCAAGGCCGCGGTCATCCATATGACCAAGGTCTGGGCCACGCAATTGGCGGAGTTCGGTATTCGCGTCAACTGCATCTCCCCGGGTGCGATCGTCACCCCCATCTTCTGGGGCGGCCACCACACTCAATCCGCCGAGGAGAACGAGCTGCGCGCCCAACGGCTCACCGAGCACTTTGCCGAGCAGCTGCCGCTCAACCGCGCCGGCACCCCCGAAGACATCGCCTACGCGGCCCTCTACCTGGCCAGCGACGAGAGCCGCCACACCACCGGCCACAACCTGATGGTCGATGCCGGCATCACCGTGCGCATGGCCGCCCAGTCGGACCTGGTCGAGGGAAGCCGAGCGCGCGGGGAGCTACTAGCCGGCGCCGCGAAGCCCGGTTAGGCACTAAGTTCAGACTTCCTGAGAGCGGACACCGTAATGTGGAAGTTTACGTTCGTGTCATTTTCGTCGTCATTCATGGCTGGTGTCTGACCAGGGACCGGCTACGCGCCGCTGCGAGCCGGACTGCGCTGACCGAAGGTGCGCGGCGTGAAGCCTTCGGGGTTGGTGATGCTCGCGCTGCTGCCGGTGGCCCGGATCACGTACAGTCCCTGCCGCCCGGCATGGACCGTCACCGATCCATCCGCCTTCAGGTAGGCCACCGCCCCGTACGCTCGCCGATCGTCGTATTCCGGCATCAGTTCCGGGAACTCCTGCAACCGCTCCACGAAATAATCGACGTCGGCGACCTTGAGCGTGGTCTTTACCTCCACCACCACGACCTGCTCGCCGTTGACCGCCAGAATGTCGAACTCCCAGCGCCGCTCCCCGTAGTTCTTCTTCGGATTGGCTAGCGTGTGGTCCACTGCGATGCCACGCTGATTCAGCAGGTGCACGAGGTCGCCCTCCACCAGGGACTCCATCAGCTTTCCCCACTGCCCGTTGAACAGCTCGTCAAGCCGGCGCAAGCGCAGGTCGGTCTCCTGCATGTGGCGGTCGGTCTCCTGCATGCGGCGGTCGGTCTCCTGCATGCGGCGGTCGGTCTCCTGCTGGCTCTCCGCTAACTCGCGCAGGATGTTCCAGATCTCCTCCGGCGTCGCCGATTCCCGGTGTCCGTCGTGGTCAGCCATGCCGCAACTCGATGCTCCGAGTGTACTCACCGCCGCACGACCGGGCAATGGCCCCCGCGCTGCCCGCGCTGCTCCGGCGCCGCCCACGGGAGGCATGTCACTCCAGTATGCAGCGAGCAATTCGATAAAGCTCAAAGGAAACGAGTCGAGGTATCATTAAATGTCTCAAGGTCCAGTGCCATCTGCATCGCCTTGCGGGCCGGCGGCGGGCGTTGCGCCGACTGCCTTCCTGACCGGCCGTGGGGTGGACCGCTACATCCGCTCCAGGGGGTCGATCCCGATCAGCCTGAGGCAGTTGGCCAGCACCTGACGGGTGGCGGCCGCCAGCAGCAGGCGCGCCTCACGCAACGGCGGCGGCGCTTGCAGGATCGGGCACGCGTGGTAGAAGGTCGAGAACTGGCGGGCCACTGCGAAGGTGTAGCCGGCGATGACGTGCGGACTGCGCACCCGCAGGGCGCGCGTTACCTGCTCCGGGAGCGTCTCAAGCAGCTTGACCAACTCCAGCTCCTCGACCATCTCCAGCGCCGCGAACGCGGTGTCGGCCGCAGCCGGAAGGGCGCCGCCGTACTTGCGCAGGATCGAGCAGATGCGTGCGTGGCTGTACAGCAGGTAGGGACCGCTCTCCCCCTCGAACGACATCGCGCTGGCCCAGTCGAACACCACCTGCTTGTCGTTGGCCACGCGCAGGAAGGAGTACTTCAGCGCGCTGTATGCCACCGTCGCCGCCACCGCCGGGTCGGCAGGGTGGCCGCGGGCGGCCAGCTCGGCCGCGGCCTTGCGCTTGGCCTCGGCCGTGAACTCCTCGAGCAGCACGACGTTGCCCTGGCGGGTGGACATCGACTCCTTGCCCAGGATCACGTAGCTGTAGTGGACGGCGGTCGGGGCGGCGGACCCCAGCAGGGAGAGCGCCGCCTGGAGCTGGCGGTGGTACAGCTTCTGATCCTCGCCCAGCACCACCAGGTTGAGATCGGCGGCCGCGGCCACCTTGTCCAGGGTGTAGGCGATATCGCGCAGCACGTAGAGCGAGGTCTTGTTGCCGCGCGTGATCACCAGCACGGGGTTGCGTGACGGGAGGTCGAACCCGTCCAGGTCGAGTACCAGGCGGCCGTGCTCATCCTCGAACAGCTTGCCGGTGGCGCGCAGCCGCTCCACGATCTCGAGGTAGCGGGCGGGCGTGAGGTAGTCCGATTCGTAATCGAAGCGGTCGTAGTGCACGCCGGCGTCGGCGAAGATCTGTTCCATGCCGCGCACCGAGATCTCCACTACGCGCCGAAACGCGGCGCGCGTGGCCTGATCGCCGCTCTCCAGGCGCTCGAGCAGCTTGTCCACCTGGTCGGTCAACTCCGGTTCCCGTTCGAGCCGGCGGTTCATCCCCACGTAGATTTCCAGCAGCTCGGCAAAACTGGGGGTGGCATCCCCCACGCCCAGGGTGAGCAGCGCGATCTGGCGGCCGACGTCGTTGACGAAGAAGCGGACCTGCAGGCCGTAGCCCTCGAATCGGAGCAGCCGTACCAGGGTGTCGCCGATCCAGGCGTTGCGCGCGCGCCCCAGGTGGGGGGAGGCGTTGGGATTGATGCTGGTGTGCTCCATCAGCGCCTGTTGGCCCAACCCCGACCCGGTGGTGCCGTAGTGCTCGCCCTGCTCCAGCACGGCGCTGATGACCCGCGCCGCGAGGTCGCCCTTGCGCAGGTGGAAGTTGAGGTAGGGGCCGCGGGTTTCCACCCGGGCGATGCCGAGGGCGGCCAGATCGGTTTGCTGAAGCAGATGCAGGAGTTGAGCCGCCAGCGCCACCGGCTTCTGGGCGACCTGTTGCGCGAGGCGGAAGCACGGCACCGCGTAGTCGCCGAGCGCCGGGTCGGGCGGCGTGGTGAGCGCGATCTCCAGGGCGGCGCCGGCGGCCGGATCGGGGCTGGTCGTACCCGGCTGCGCGTTGGCGGCGGCTACCTGGTGCACCGCCGCGCGGACGATGCGCGTGATCGCGGCGGTCACGTGACCCGAAGAAGCTGCCCCGGTGGCCGCGCGTCGCTGTTCAAGGTCTTCCGTCTTACCGGGTGACCGTGCCGGCTGATCCACAGTGGCGCGACCTTACCCAATCCCCCGCCGTATCACAACGGCGCGCCGGCGCTGGACCCATCGCCGGATGCGGCTTGCCCTCCTTGGACTTGAAGCTGGAGGCGCCGGACGATCATGCCTGCGCGGGTGAACGCCTGCATGGAATCTCGGGCGTTCGAATATGGTACTGCCGCAGGTCAACCACGAAGATGATCGCACAGAGTGAACAGGAGAGGCGCATTGCGTGGGTCATCGAGGAGTACGACCTCCAGGGCGCGCTGGCATCGGAGCGGCACAGAGGTAGACGGCGCCTCGGCGCGGTGGCTGGCCGACAGGGCCGCCGGCGGCGGCCTTGAGCCGACGCTGGAGAGAGTTCCCTTCGACCGCCTCGACCCCGGCCTGGCCTACGTGGAGACCGGCGGCCGCAGGGCCGCGGGCGTACCCCTGTTCGACGGCGGCCTGACCGGGCCGGAGGGTGTCTCAGGCCCGTTGGGTGCCCTGGGCTCCGGCTCGGTCATCGGCGTAACCGAGCTGGGTGCCGGGCCCCACTTCATGGGTCTCCTCCAGGGCACCTTTGGTGAATCACTGACTGGTGGTTGGTCGATAGAGGAGAGGATACTCGGTAGATTGCCGGTAACCATTGAGCTTGGCGTCATGGCGATCGTAATCGGGCTCGTCATAGCCCTGCCAGTCGGTATCTACTCGGCGATCCGCCAGGATACGGCCACCGACTACGCCGGGCGCACCGTCGCCGTTATCGGCCTGGCAACGGCCAGCGGAATTGTCATATTGCTATTGATCCTGGTGGCTCTCTTTGGCGGTCGGGTATCCCCTTATCCATATAACGAAATACACCTGATAGACCGGCTGCAGGGCGCATCGTCCCAGTATCTGCTGGGTACCGACCAGGCGGGGAGAGACCTGCTCAGCCGCCTGAGCATTCCTGACTGGGGAGGTATGCTCAGCCGGGAAGGGCGGCTGTACATGGAGGCGGCGCCGTGGCTGGCTATCTGGCCGGGTCTGTGCCTGACCGTTACCATCTACAGTCTGAACATGTTCGGCGACGCCGTGCGGGACCTGCTCGACCCGCGGCTCAGAGGCGGCGAACGTTGAGTTGAATTGGCGCTGGGCAGTTTTCTGCTTGGTCGGCGGCACTCGGCCGTCGGTTGAGCTATACTGGCGGGCGAGATGGGAATCGAATACCGCCGGCTGGGCCGGCATGGGACGCTGGTCAGCAACCTGGCGCTGGGCACGGTCAACTTCGGCACCAACGCCAGCGAGCAGGAGAGCTTTGCGATCCTGGACCGGGCACTGGAGTTGGGGATCAACCTGATCGACACCGCCGACGTGTACGGCTACGAGCACGGCTACGGCCTGGTCGAGGAGCTGCTCGGCCGCTGGATGGCCCAGGGCGGCGGCCGGCGTGACGCGGTGGTGCTGGCGACCAAGGTGTACTCCGCCTTTCTGCGCGAGGGGATGCGACCCGAGCCGAACCGGCAGAGTCGCGGCATCGGCGCGGTGAAGATCCGGCGGCAGGTGGAAGGGTCGTTGCGCCGTCTGCAAACCGACACCATCGACCTGTACCAGATGCACCACATCGATCCGGCGTGCCCGTGGGACGAGGCGTGGCAGGCGTTCGACACGCTGGTGCAGCAGGGCAAGGTGACCTACATCGGGTCGTCCAACTTTGGCGGCTGGCACATCGCTACCGCCTGCCAGGAGGCGGCCCGGCGCAACCGCCTGGGCTTGGTCAGCGAGCAGAGCCGCTACAACTTGGCGACCCGCGAACCGGAGTTGGAGGTGATCCCCGCCTGCCGCCACTACGGGCTGGGGCTGCTGCCCTACAGCCCCGTCGAGGGCGGCGCCCTGGCCGGCGTGCTCGGCCAACCGGAGGGCCGCCGCCGCTATAGCGCGTACGCACAGCGCGCCGCCACCAGGTACCCCGAGCGCCTCCAGCAGTACGAGGACTACTGCGCCGAGCTCGGCGTCGCGCCGGCGGAGGTGGCGCTCGCCTGGCTGCTGCACAATCCGGCCGTCACCGCTCCGATCATCGGCCCGCGCACCATGGAGCAGTTGGAGAGCGCCGTGCGGGCCACCGAGCTGACGCTGGACGAGGCCACCCTCGCCCGCCTGGACGAGATCTGGCCGGGCCCCGGCGGCGAAGCACCTGCCGCCTACGCCTGGTAGGCCCGCAGCAGCCACATCTCAATGGTCGGTCCTTGACCACCGCTATCGGGTGGCGCGCAGCGAGAAGATCAGCGGGATCGAGTCTTTGTGTTGCGGGAGGCGCCACCACCCGTCAGCGTCGCGCACCATACCGGGATACTGTTGAAAGAAACTGAACGGAAATTCGTGAAAGAAGTGGAGGCGCAGTCCGGCATCCGTGAGCGCGTTCAGGATGTCCGCGACGCTGTGTTGCCATTGATAGTTGGACGACCTGATCTGCTTGGTGCCCGCGTAACTCGGTGCATCCCCGGAGAACAACTCTCCTGCCGGATCCCGAAAGTAGGAGTTGCGGATGCGCAGTTCCCGAGCCTCGCCGCCCCGGCTCTCCTCATCAAATACGTGGGACAGGGGGTGCTGGTCGAGGAGGTAGAAAATGCCGCCCGGCTTGACGAAGGTGGCAACCACCCTGGCCCACGCCACCAGGTCGGGCAACCACACGAGCACCCCCAGGGAGGTGGTCACCACGTCGAACCGCTCCTCGAGCACCTGCGGCAGATCGTAGACGTCGGAGCGGATGAAGCGGGCATTCAGTCCCAACTCCTCGTTCAACCCGTGCGCCAGGTCGATCGCGGCACCGGAAAAGTCGACCCCGGTGGCGCGTGCGCCGAGCCGTGCCCACGACATCGTGTCCATACCGAAGTGGCACTGCAGGTGCAGCAGGGATTTGCCCGCGACCGGGCCGACCTCCTCACATTCGATCCGGTTGATGGTGATCCGCCCCGCCTTGAAGCTCTCCACGTTGTAGAAGGTGGAGGCGGCGTGCACGGGAACCCGTTCATCCCAGTTGCGACGGTTGATCTCCAGGCGTTGGTCCATTCGACTCCTCAGCCGGCCGGCGCCACTGTAGCGGCGTCTCCCGCGGGCGTCACGCCGGTCGGATGAGGCGGTACGCGCAGCAGGAGCACGCCGCCGACCGCGAACAGCAGCGCGATACTGAGCACGCCGGTGCTGGTGTCGCCGGTGAGTTGCGCGAACACCCCTACCAGCAGCGGCCCCAGGATCGCCGCGAACTTCCCGAACATGTTGTAGAACCCGAAGAACTCCGCGGACGCGGTGGCCGGGATCAGTTGTCCGGAGTAGGAGCGGGAGAGCGCCTGGATCCCGCCCTGGGAGCTGGCTACCAGCATCGAGATCGACGCGGCGCGGGTCCGCGCCAAGTGGCCGTACAGCAGCGCGCAGGGAAACGCGACCACCTGCACAACCAGCAGCACCACCAGCAACGTGTCGGCCGACAGCCCCAGGTCGGTGCCGTACGCCGTGGCCAGCTTGATGATCGTGCCAACCCCATCAATGTAGAAGAAGTAGGCGGCCAGAAACAGCAGCACGGTGCGGTAGCGCCGCCGGTCACGCACCACCGGGGCCACCCGCCGCAGGCTGTCACGCACGGTCGACTTGCCGCCCGCCTCATCGCCGGCATGATGACCGTAAACGCCCCCAGGGGGAGGCCGCGGTAGGAGCTCTCAGTCTACTCCCCGGCCAACCCCTCCAGGTAGCTCGCTGCTTCGGTGATGATACTCTGCGCCTCCTCGACGGCGAGACGTGCCGTATCCGCATCGGCGTACGAGAACAATTCGTCATCCGCGCTCTCGCGATCGTCCTTCAAGTTGGCGAAGAACCGCCCCGTCCGCTTGCTCAGCTTCTCGGTCTTCACGAACAGGAGATTGAACAGAGTCACGGCCCCGTGATGGGTGCGCGGCTGTTCGCCGGCGCTGGCCAACAGCGCTTTGACCGCGTGGAACGCAGCATAGTAAGCGCGCGAGACCGCATCCTCGTGATCCCCGGAGTCGCGCAAGCGCCGGGCGACTCCCAGCTTCTGCCGCGCCTTATCCATGTAGGCCTCAATGAGTTGCTTGTTAGTGGAGTGCAAGCTCCACTCCATCGTGCAGAACGTTGGCGACGAGCGGATTGCCCGCGGCAACCAACCTCTCGAGGTTCTCTCCGGAGACGATCTTCAGTGAAATGAGCGAGCCGGTTTCACATATTACATCAACCACGGCGTCGTAGAGCGCATCGACGGTGATTTGAGAGCGCCCACGCAGGACGACGAACACGTCATAGTCGGAATCGGGCTGATGAGTCCCGCGCGCGCGACCCGTACAGATACAAACCGATCACATCACCACGAACTGCGGCGATGCGGCGGAGGAACGAGTCGAGCACGTGATCCACACGGTACGTTGCGGCTGCCTTGCCCATCCCCGCTATTGTACTACAGCGGCGACCGGCTCATCATCGCCTCACCAGGCCGCCGCAACCCAGAGCGACGGCGTGGTCGTGACCTCGACGCGAAAGCCGTGTCTCACGAATCGGTCAGGCCGCGGCGATTGACGAGATGCACGAGTAGTTTATTTGATATAACATTAAACAGGTATATGTAGCTGGACATAGATATGACGAGGCTGACGAGAATAGCCGGCTCTCCCCCGGCCGCGGTCGAGGACGCGCTGCAACGCCTGGGGCGGAACATCCGCACGGCGCGGTTGCGCCGCCGCCTCCCGCAAACCGCACTCGCCGAGCGCATCGGCGTATCCCGGTTCGTGGTAGCCGACGTGGAACGAGGCAAGCCGACCACCGGCGTGGCGGCTTACGTGGGCGCACTGTGGGTGCTGGGCCTGCTCGGCGACCTGTCCGAGGTGGCCGAGCCGGACCGTGACGAGGAGGGCAAGGCGCTGGAACGCGCCCGCAGCCCGAGGCGGGCACGAAGCCGCCGGTCGCTGAGTGATGACTTCTGAACGGGAGTGCTTCGTCTACATCGTGCCACCGGGCTGGACCGAATTCGTGACGGCCGGCCGTTTCCGCTGGATCGACGACGGGGCCGCAGCGGTCGGCCGGTTCGTGTATGGCCGCTCCTACCGGGAGCGGGCCGATGCGGTCGAGCTCGATCCGGTCGAGCTGCGTCTGTCCGCCCAGGTCTACGAAACGGGGCGCATGCAGGGGTTCTTCGGCGCGATCCGGGACTCGATGCCCGACTTCTGGGGACGGCGGGTGATCGAGCGCAACTGCGGCGTGACGGAGCTCAGCGAGTTCGACTACCTGATGCAGGGGCCGGACGACCGCGCCGGAGCGTTGGGCTTCGGCTCTTCCGTCGAGCCCCCCGCCGCGCGGCACCGGTTCAACCGGACGCTGAATCTTGCGGCACTGCAGCGGGCGGCCGATGCCATCCTCGATGACGACCGGGAGTACGCGGGGTCCGCCGGGGCGCAGGCCGAGGAGCTGTTGCTGCTCGGCACGTCAATGGGCGGGGCGCGTCCGAAGGCGGTAGTCGAGCACGAGGGCGATCTCCGGATCGCCAAGTTCGGGCGCAGCGACGACCGCTGGAACGATTCCCGGGTCGAACACGGCATGCTGGCGCTGGCCCGGGCATGCGGCCTGAACGCCGCCGCCGACAGCCGGATCGAGACCGTGGGGGGACGCGACGTGTTGCTGGTGCGGCGGTTCGACCGCGACCGGGCCGATGACGGTCGAAGCGGGGCCGGCTATCGCCGCCACCGGATGGTCAGCGCCCTGACGCTGCTGCGCACCGGCGACGGACTTGCAGACCGCGGCGACTGGTCCTATCTGCTGCTCGCCGATGAGGTTCGCCGCGCGAGCGCGCGACCGGAAGACGATCTGCGCGAGCTGTTCGGTCGGATCTGCTTCAACGCGGCGGTGTCCAACCTGGACGATCACCCGCGCAATCACGCGCTCCTCGCCAAGGGACGACAGTGGCGGCTGAGCCCCGCCTACGACCTGACGCCTTCGCCCGTGGTGGCGCTGGAGCGGCGCGACCTCGCGATGACCTGCGGCCGTTTCGGGCGTTATGCCAACAAGACGAACCTGCTGAGCGCTCACGGGCGTTTTCTGCTCGATCGTACGGCGGCGGCGGCGGTGTTCGACGGTATCGCGAGCACGGTGCGCGCAGGATGGCGTTCCGAGATGCGGCGCGCCGGAGTGAGCGAGCGCGACTGTGAAGCGATCCGACCTGCGTTCCTGTACGAAGGCCTGTTCTACGATGTGCTATGAGTCGGCACGGTCACTCCGTGACACGGAAGACCAACAAAATCGATGCTCAAGCATCGACCGCTGGTCCCCTTTTTCGGACCAGGCCACCGGCTGCTCGTCAGCCCGGCGCCACCGCGAACGCGGTCACGTTGCGGGTAGCGCGGCTGAACTCCACCCCGACCAGGTGGATGGGCTCACCCAGGTGGCGGTACTTGGCCGCGTAGTCCCGGCTCTGAAGCTGCGCCAGCGCACCGCCCTCCGGTTCCATCTCCACCACCTTGAACTCGAACAGGTACACCTGCCCGCCAGCCCGCACCGCCATGTCCAGCCGCCCGTGGCTGCTGGAGTCCTCCACGGTAATCTCATAACCCAGGGCCGCGAAGTACGAGAAAAAAACGCTCGCGTAGTAGCCCTCGTACTCGGCGATGTCATTGTTCGTGTACCACTGGTACGGGATGCTGGCGAAGAATGCCTGGAACAGCGCCTGCATGCCGTCGAAATCATTCGCCTCCAGCAGGTCGTAGAGGCGGATGCTGTTGGCGGTCTGGCGGCTGGTGTCCTGCACCAAGTGGCGCAGCAGGTGGTCGTTCAGGCTCTGGCGCACCTCCCGGTTGGGGTAGCCGAGGCGATACAGCATCCTGCCGGCCCGCCGCTCCTCGGTATCGATGGTCAGGTAGCCGGTCTGGAACAGCAGTGCCTCGGTGCCGATGTGCTCAGCGGCGTGGCGGCCGCCGACGTCGAACGCCGACAGCAGCTCCGCGGTGCTCACCGTGTCCCCCAGTGACACCGAGGTGACGCGGCGTTCGAACAGCATCTTCACCAGGAACGCCGGCGAACCGGTCTCGAACCAGTGGGCATCGAACTCGCGGCTGCGGAACAGCCGCAGCACGTCGTAGGGGTTGTATACTCGCTCACTGCCGCGCCAGTTGTAGCCGTTGTACCAGTCGCGGATCTGCTCGCGGTCCAGGCCGGGGAGTTCTGCGGCGAACACCGTATCCAGATCCTCGTCGGTGTAGCCGCAGATCGCCGCGTAGGACGGATCGAGGGTGAGGTCGGTGAGGTTGTTCAGCCCCGAGAACAGGTTGACCTTCGAGAACTTGCTCACCCCGGTGAAGAAGGTAAAGCACACGTGGGCGTCGGCGTCCTTGATCACCCCGTACACGCCGCTCAGCTCGTCACGGTTGGCGACCGCTAGCTCCGGCTGCTGCAGCGCGTCCAGGATCGGCTTGTCGTACTCGTCGACCAGCACCGCCACCCGCTGTCCGGTCTCGTGGTGCAGGGTCTCCAGCAGATCCCGAAAGCGGTCCGCAGCGGTGTCGTAGCGCCCGCTGACGGAGAGTTGGCGCTCGATGCCGCCCAGTTGGGCGATCACGTTCTTGGGCAGGTAACCCGGCTGCGCGAAGTTGCCGCCGGCGAAGCTCAACCGCACCACCGGGTGGCGCTGCGAGCAGTCCCGCCGGTCGTGAATGTACAGATCGCGAAAAAGCTCCTCGTTGCCCTCGAAGAACTCCTTCAGGGTGTCCACGAACAGGCTCTTGCCGAACCGCCGCGGCCGCGACAGGAACCAGTGCTTGCCCTCGTCGAGCAGCCGGTCGAGGTAGGCGGTCTTGTCCACGTAGTAGCAGTTGTCCTCGCGAATTTCGCGGAAGGTCTGTATGCCGAGCGGCAGTCTGCGCTTCACCACCACCCCATCCTACCCGGGGACGGCTAATGGTTGCCACCCGAGCCGCGCGCCGAGCTCGCCGTGGAACCGGTGGAATGAGGGTCGGGAGGCTGGCAGCGACCAGGACGATGCGGGCGCGGCCGCGGTAAATCGCACCACGCTCCGGTGGGAGAGCTTCTGAGAAACACCTAGTCAGGCGGCGGCCTCCAGAACGAGATCGAAGCCAAGAGTTCGGGCTTGGTTGCGAAGGCGGCGTTCAAGGCGTTTCCGGTCCTGGCGCTGATGGGCGTCGAGCAGGCTGTCATCGTAGGGCACATGGTGCGTGACGAGGTGGTAGATGATGCGGGCTAACTTGTGGGCGGTGGCGGTGATTGCCTCCGGAGTGCCGAGGCGGGCACGCTTGCGGCGAAAGTGATCTCCGAGCGAGGAGTGGCTCCGATACAGCGCCTGGGTTGCCATGCGCAGCGCCTGAGCGGCGCGATTGGAGCCGGGTCCGGTCTTCGAACTGATGATCTTGCCGCCGGTGATCTTGTTGTCGGGGCAGAGATTCAACCAGGATGCAAAGTGCCCAGCATCGGGAAAGCGTCACAGATCGGCTCCGACTTCGGCGAACAAGGTGAAGGCAGTGCTCTCGCCGATGCCGGGAATGAGCATCAGATCGGTACCGAACAGTCGCATGAGGTGGAGGCGCAGGACGAACGGTTCAGGTTCAGGGGTGCTCGGGGAGGTGGGCGCCTCGCCTTCGACGGTTGCCTCGCCGGTACGGTCGGCGCCGGCGGAGGGAGCGTCGGGGGGTGCCTCCGGGGCCGTGTCCAACGCGCGGATCACGGTTTCGATCTCCTGATCACACGTGTCGATGAGTTGCTGGTAGTGCGCATAGGTCAGCCGCGCTTGTTGCAACGTGAACAGGTGGTCGGGGAAGAGTTGCCAGGTGAGCATGCGCCGTGCCTGCAACCAGCGGCTGAGCAACGCGATGTATCACTGGGCGCGGGTGGCGATCCAGCACGATCCGGTGAGTCGGGAGCGGTATGCGGCGCTGCGCGCGCGCGGGCAGCGCCATGGCCGGGCGCTGCGTACGGTCGCGGACCGGTTGCTCGCGGTGGCGTGCGCGATGCTGCGTGACCGCACGCAGTTTGATCCACAGCACCGGGCTCCGCGACCGCTGACCGCCTGATGGGGGAAGGTGGGCCGGGCGCGGGAAGCGTCGTCCCCGCCGCTCACGGGAGCGACCGGAGACTGCGCGGCGCGAACCGGCACCGGTGCACGGATAATCCGAACCTGTTACGTAACGGAGCGTAACGGGAAGTAGAGCAGTGGCGGTAAGTAACGCGGAACGACAACGGCGCTATCGAGAGCGCCGCAAGGCAGCGCAGCCCCGGGTGCAGTACCGCAGGCCGCAAGACCGCAGGTCCCGACCGCAGCGTTGGCAGGATGCGGTAGGCACCCTGCTTGACCTCCAGGGTGAGTATCAAGCGTGGCTCGACCACTTGCCCGACAGTCTCCAGGAGTCCGCGCTCGCACAGCGGCTGGAGGCGATGTGCGGGCTTGATCTTGCCGAACTGGAGAGCGTCGAGCCGCCGCGCGGGTATGGGCGCGACTGAGGGGGGCTCTGCAGCCCGCACCTCACGTCGTTCCTGACCTGCAAGCGCTGATCAGTGCCGGTCTCGGATTGATGTTCGAGGTGGCACACGGGAGCCGGGTGGCGGACCGCGCGGCGTGTCAGCGGTGTCAGCGGTGGTGGGAAACGGCTTCGACGGGCATTTTGCGGGATTCCGGGGGGTGCCCTGGGGTATCTCCCTGGGTTTGGAAGGCCGTCAGGGGGCCGCTATGAGGCCGACTCGGACGCCGAGCGGCCCGCTGCCGGCCAATCGGCGGTGAATGCCGGCCCTGAACGGGTCCGAGTGCCGAGATCGTCGCCGCGGCGGCGCTCGTGCTGCCGCTCCTGTCCGAGCAGCCTCGAACTCAACCGACGAGCGGCTCGCGGTTGCACCTCCGGAGCGCCGCGACGGCCGCAGCAACGGCCCATTCCCCCCGCGCGCGGCGACTGACGGAGCGGCGGCTTGACGCTCGAGGAGGTCTGCCGTCGCTAGTAGCTGGTCCTGGAGGTGGCTGCGACCCGACCAGGCTGGGCTGCGGGCGGTGGCGGCGCGGTCAATACGGAGCCAGCGGTGCCGGGAATCGGCGTTGACGGGTGTTGCAGGGGGGCGCGGTAGGAACGCCGGTTACCCGGCGCCCCCCGCACAGATCCGGACGTGGTCGTTAAACCATCCGGCTCCTACCTTCGGTGGTTGACGGCAAATCGCCGGTCCGGCCATGAGTGTACGATTCGGGGTTGGGGCCACAGCTTGATGCTGATCGCCAGCATCCAAGCCCAGGAGAATCGGTCCTTCTGGGACCTCCGGCGTAGAATCTTTACCCAGATTCCTCGCAGACGCCACACGAATCGGTGCAGATAGCGGTAGCTGGTGGGTACCGCGTAGTAGTTGAGCCATCCGCGCAGTACCCGTCCCAGCCAGCGCCCGGTTTCCATCACGTCATCATGCATTCGTCTGCGGAGCTCGATCTTGATCCTCTTCAGCGTACGATTCATCCGCTTCCGAATTGGCTTCCGCCCCAGCCCGAAGCGTCCTTTCCTGTCCTTCCTGCAATAATGCGTGAAACCCAGAAAGTCGAACGTCTCCGGTCGCCCTTCCCCACGTGCTCGGCGGTTCCTTTCGGCATACCGTCCAAACTCGAGGAGTCGGGTCTTGTCGGCGTTCAGTTCCAGCTCGAAGCCTCTGAATCGCTCCTTCAGTTCCCGCAGGAAGCGTTCCGCATCGTCACGATGCTCGAACCCGGCGACATAGTCATCTGCGTAGCGCACTATGATCATGTCTCCGCGCGCCTCCTGCGGCCGCCACTTCTTGGTGACCCACAGGTCCAACACGTAGTGCAAGTATATATTCGCGAGCATCGGTGAAATCACCGACCCTTGCGCTGTACCCCGCCCCGCGTCGATCTGTCGGCCTTCTTCCAGTACCCCAGCGCGCAGCCACTTCTTTATCAGCCGCAGCACCCGCCGATCTCCAATCCGATGCTCCAGGAATCTGATCAACCAGTCCCGCGAGATCGTGTCGAAGTAGGCGCGAATGTCCGCGTCCAATATCCAGTTCACTTCGCGCCGTTCGATGGCGTAGGCCAGTGCGTCCAACGCATCGTGTGCCCCGCGCCCCGGTCGAAACCCATAGCTGATCCCGAGAAATTCCTCCTCATAGATCGGTGTCAGGATCACATCCACCACGGCCTTCTGGACGATCTTGTCCTCCAGCGCGGCCACCCCCAGCGGTCGTGTGCCTCCGTCCGGCTTGTCGATGTTGACCCGCCGTACCGGGGTCGCTCGGTACGCTCCTGTGTGTACTCGCCGGTGCAGGTCGTGCAAGCGCACTTCCAACCCCGTCTCGTACTCCCGCCACGTCATCCCGTCCACCCCCGGGGCCGCTTCACGCTTCAGCGCGTAATAGGCCACCCGCAGCGCTTCCGGCGTCACGTGGTGCAGCAGCGCAGTGAGTTTCTCCTGCGGTTCTCTCTTTACGAATTGCCGTATCCGCTCGGCCGCCTGTGTCACGGTTGCCCGACTCTGCGTCCGGCCCGTGCTTTGACCTTGCGAATTCCCGTTGGTCATGGGCCTTCGCTCCACCGTCTCCGCAGTCGCTTGCGCTCCCTTGTTCGCCGGCTTCGCCGCTACTATGCCCATGTCCGACTCCTTCGGGTCGTTCATCTTTGGTCCAGCCTCACGCCTTCCCTCCGCGGTCCCGGCGACGACTCGCCGGGACGACCCGAAGACCTCCCAGGTCCCGGTATATGACGTACGCACGTGCCTGAGTTCTTCGACGCCGTGGAGCCCGGTCGATCCTCACCATACTGGCTCGACCGGTGTTGCCTTCGACCGAGTACAGAGTCTCGGCACTCCAGATGTCGTATTTTGCGGCGCTCCATAACTCTGCCCGCACGCACCGCTGCCGACGCTTCGCCTGCACCCTCGCAGGTGCCAACGCACGGCTCGCGGAGAAACGTGGATTGGCTGCTCCTTCGTTCCGAGGGACTTTCACCCTCTGTCATATGCCAGTTAGCCTGGCGCTCGTACCCCAGGCTTACCCCCGAGGGGCTGGAAGGCCCTCAGCGGGCCGCTGTGAGGCCGACGTGGACGGTGAACGGCCTGCGGACGGCCACATCGCCGGCGAATGACGGCTCCGGAGGGGCGATGCGCCCGAGTCGGCGCCGCGAGGGGCTCTCGGCTGCCGCGGCTGCCCGAAAGAAATCTCAAGAAACCTTCAATTCGCCAGTTCTTCCTGTCGACGTGTTTGCCGCAGGGGTGGCATAGTAAAAAGTCTCAGGTTTGAACGGATGCAAAAGATGGCTGAAAACACTACTCAGCGCTGCCACCGGTTAGGGGCAACGCAACCGGCGCGTCCTACCCTTGCCCATCCCCTCCCCCCCGGAAATCCTTTCGCGGCGGGGGTTGACAAATGGTGGGGGCCCCTCCAGACTGTCTCTTCAGGCCATCGACTGCCGTTCACCGAGAATTGCTGGGCCGATTCGTGGTTGACGTCCACGGGAGCGGAGGTTACGATAGGGTGGGATCCAGTCAATCGCGACATCGCGACTACATCTGGGTATGGCTGTGCCTCACCTGCGGAGGGCTTGAGTGACTTATAACACGTCAACGCTTATGACACTCTGTTCCCCTGACAGCCGCGCGCCGAGATTTGCTGAAAATCAGCTCGCGGCGCGCTTGCTTAATGGTGAGGAGTCCCCCCCCCACTTTTCGAACAGAGAAACAACTAACCGCTCGGGCTCACCGCACCGCGGGCGGCTTCGCCTGCAGCACCGGGGGAGCGGCCGGCTCCGCGTGGCGCCGGCTCAGTCCACTGCATCCCCGACCCCGACACACCGTCGCAGAACCAACCGCCGGCGTTGCCGGTCAATCACATCCATTACAACCCTGCCGGTATTCCCGGCGCACAGGAGGTGCACATGGTACTCAAAGAACCGCACCTGCGCGCGGCCTGAGCCCGCTGAGTTACACGCCGCGCGCACATGCAGATTTGACTCGGTCTGGCCGCCTGCAACGCGGGCGCGAGAGTAGCCAGGGAGCGGCAATCCGCTTCGCAATACTCTCGAAAAATCCACATACGGAGAAACGTATGAACATTGTAAAAATCAGAATGACCTTCGCGATTGCGTTGGTCCTCGCCCTGACCGCAACCGGCCTGTGGGCCGCTGGCGCAGAAGAGGAGCCGGCAGCCGCCGCTGACAAGAAGTACGTCACCGACCCCTCCACCGGCAAGGTGGTGGTGGCGCCCCAGTACGGCGGGACAATAACCTTCGCCCAAAAAGAAGAGCCTGAGGGTCCTGACGTCGTGCCCCATGGTGTGTGGGCGTCCACCTACGTCGCTGGCGTTTTGGAGAAGCTGGCCATCGCGGACTGGGCAACGCCCAGGGATGAATTTGACTTTAAAGCGCTCGCATTCGTTCCTTTCTCTGCCTTCACAGGGCATCTGGCGGAAAGCTGGGAAACCCCCGACCCACTGACTTATGTCTTCAACGTCCGCCAGGGCGTTCACTGGCATGATAAACCACCGATGAACGGTCGCGAGCTGACTGCCGATGACATCGTCTATAACTATCACCGTTTTCTGGGTCTGGGCAGCGGTTTCACCGAACCTAGCCAATTTGTTACTGCGTTGCAAGGTGTGCAATTTGAATCGATAACGGCCACCGACAGATGGACGGTTGTTATGAAGCTGAAGCAGCTAAACCTTGGTGCACTGGCTGGTATCCTCGACGGCCTGCTTGGCTGGACATA
Organism: Spirochaetia bacterium; assembly: GCA_965198005.1. Classification (GTDB taxonomy): domain Bacteria; phylum Spirochaetota; class Spirochaetia; order SZUA-6; family Bin103; genus Bin103. The sequence continues at coordinate 1,379,144 of CBDAOI010000004.1, read as the reverse complement.
TCCTCCCGAGGTAATCAAGGAACACGGTGACGTTACGGATTGGAGGAATCTGGTCGGCACCGGACCCATGATGCTAACTGACTGGACCGAGGGCAGCTCGGTAACCTGGGACAAGAATCCCGACTACTGGGGTTTCGACGAAAAATACCCGGAGAACCGCTTGCCCTATGTTGACAGGTTAAGGGCCCTGATTATGCCCGAAGTGGCAACATATATGGCGGCACTGCGCACGGGTCAGGTTGATTACATAGGTCCGATCGGGATATCTCAAATGAGGACTCTCGACCAGGTGGAGAGCCTCCGGCGGACCAACCCCGAACTCGTGATATGGCCATTTTACACTCGGTCGGATAACGCTTTTGGTATGAACATTCAGTTGCCATATTTTTCCGATATCAGGGTGCGCAAAGCAATGCAGAAGGCATTGAATCTCGACGAAATTAACAACGCCTACTATAGAGGTTATGCAGATACGACACCCCAGGGGCAGGCAAACCGTACTTTTGCAGACATTATCACCCCATTTGAAGAGTGGTCCGAAGATGTCAAGAAGGTATTCGACTACGACCCGGAAGGTGCCGAGGCGTTGCTTGATGAGGCTGGATATCCTCGCGGAGCGGACGGCATCAGATTCAAGACCGAGTTGGTGCACCTCGACCGGCGCGATTTGAACTATGTAGAATTAGCCGTTTCATACTGGAAAAAAATTGGCGTTGATGTGGAGATCGATGTACAGCCAGTAGCCGAATTCGTCGCTAGAAGAAGTGATAGGGATTTCGAAATGATGAGTTCGGAAGCGGCCAATAGGTGGTTCCCATTGGGATTGCAAGCTCGCTATACGTCGACCGCAAACCATAACACCTCATCTGGGGTATCCATTTAACCGGACTTAGCTGGATTCGCTGTTCTCCACGGGCGGTTCGCTGGAGGCCGCGCTAAGCTCGGCGGATGCCCGCGCCCCCGCGGCGGTGTTGGCGGAACTTTCCGAGGTCGATGGCTGGCGATGAGATCCTGGTAGCGCACTGGGGCGTGCGTGACGGCGAGCTCTAGCACCCGAAAGAATACCATCCCGCGACTCCGGGAACGGCGACGGTTGAAGCGGAACACGAATTCATTGAGGTAGCTGGCCAAGTGCGTGTGTTCCGCCGAGCCTTGATGGGTGCCGAGCAGCCACCGCTTGGCCAGCGAGGCAACTTGGTGCACGGCGGGAAGCAGCTTGCCGGGCTCCTCTCCGCGTAATCGAGCCGCCCGCTGGCTGCGCCGGTCGTGGGCATAGCCGAGCTGCTCCAGTCCGCTATAGCCCTGCCAGCCGTCGGTGATGACCGTCGCACCCGGTTCGACGTGATCCGTCACGAACCGGTGCAACGAGGCCCCCGATGCATCCGGGACCGGTGCGATCCGACACCGGCCCATCCCTTTCGGCTCCCGGACTTCGACCGCTACGCCGGTCAGTACCTTCTTGCCCGCGGCCCGGCCGCCGCGCAGCCCCGGCTCCTCACCGCCGATGTAAGTCTCATCTACCTCCACCAGCCCGCGCAGCCGATCCCGCCCCGGACGTACCAGTACCGCGCGCAGACGATGCAGCATAGTCCATGCCGTCTGGTAGGAGCCGATCTCCAGCGTCCGCTTCAGGCTCAGCGCCGAAATCCCATCTTTACCGGTGGCGAACAGCCAGCAGGCAGTGAACCACACCGTCAGCGGCGTTCGTGTCCGGTCGAAAATCGTGCCGGCGGTCGCCGAAGTGCGGCCGCCGCACCCGGAGCACCTGAGCCTACCGTCCCCCAGCCGCCACTCCCCATGATGACCACAAGCCGAGCACACGAAGCCGGCCGGCCATCGCAGCCACTCCAAGTAGTCCAAGCAGTCCTCATCGTTCTGGAACCAAGCCTGGAACTCTCCGACCGACCTCGGGTAGTGCGCGCCGCCGCGCGGGTATTCCATGGCGACAGTCTACAGCATTAGTCCGGTTAAATGGATACCCCAGAACACCTCAAATGTCAACGACCCGGTTTATGAAGCCTTGTTTGAAGCGGGCGGAGCCGCTTCCACCCTCGAGGGGCGCAACAGGATAGTTGGAGAGTTGGATCTGTATGCGATAGAGAAGTTCTGGCAGATATGGGGTCCTCTGGCTCCACATTTTCAGGCAAGCCAGCCGTGGGTCATGGGTTACAACGGTGAATTCACGTTGGGAGGCGGTCAAAGTAACACCGTCTTCACCCGCCTCTGGATTGGCCAGGATCTGAAGAAAGAAATGGGTCGCTAGAGGGAGCCCACCCCTACTGACCTACACGAAAGGGGCTGGGAGGTTGCGTTCGGAGCGAGCCTCCCAGCCCCTGACTCATTGAATCAGGTGTCCCCATGAAAGCCTATATCATCAGGCGGTTATTGCTGATTCTGCCCACGCTGTTCATCTTGAGCATCCTGGTCTTTCTCTCGGTGCGCTTCATCCCGGGAGATGTAGTAGACGTGATGACAGGTAGGATGGAATACCAAACGATGGGGGCGCTTGACCGTGCAGCCGTTGAGCGCCGGCTGGGATTGGACGTGCCTGCCTACGTGCAGTATGGACGCTGGCTAGGAGGCATTTTCGTGCACGGCAGCCTCGGCGAATCACTGATGGGCCGCGGGGCGGTGGAGCAGAAGATAATAGATAGACTGCCGGTAACCATCGAGCTTGGTTTGATGGCAATCCTCATCGGGCTGGTGATCGCGTTGCCGGTCGGCATCTACTCGGCGATTCGCCAGGATACCGTCGCCGACTTCCTGGGGCGCTCGGTCGCCATCATCGGCCTGGCCACGCCCAACTTCTGGCTCGGCATCATGGTCATGATCTACCCAGCCATCTGGTGGGGCTGGGCGCCGCCGCTGGAGCTGGTTTCTTTCACAGAGGACCCGCTGGGGAATCTGGCGGTGTTCCTCATTCCCAGCCTGATTCTGGGAACGGCCGCGGCTGCCGCCACCATGCGGATGACGCGCACCATGATGCTGGAGGTGCTGAGGCAGGACTATATTCGAACCGCCTGGTCCAAGGGGCTCAGGGAGCGGGCCGTGGTGATCCGACACGCCGTCAAGAACGCCCTCATCCCGGTGGTGTCCCTGATCGGCCTGCAGTTGCCGATCCTGGTCGGGGGCGCCGTGATCATGGAGAACATCTTCAACCTGCCGGGGCTCGGGCGCCTCCTGCTGAATGCCCTCAACGACAGAGACTACCCGATGGTCTCCGGCATCAACCTGTTCTTCGCCACTGGGGTGGTGGTGATCAATCTGCTCATCGACGTGCTCTACGCCGTCCTGGACCCCAGGGTCCGCTATGACTGATTTCTTGCGCAGGCTGGTCAAGGAGAAGCCACTGAGCATCATCGCCGGGGTCGTCATCCTGCTGTTGATGCTCGTGGCGATCTTTGCCGATGTGCTGGCGCCTTTTCCGCATGATGAAGTCAACATCGTAGACCGGATGCAGGCGCCCTCGGACCGGTATCTGTTGGGGACCGACCAGTTGGGCCGGGACCTGCTGAGCCGCCTTGTCTTCGGGGCTCAGATCTCTCTGACCGTCGGTCTGGCGGCGACCACGGTCAACGTCGTGGTGGCGGTGCTGATAGGCGGAATCTCGGGATTCTTCGGCGGCAGACTGGACCTGGCGGTGCAGAGATTTGTCGACGCCTGGATGGCGTTCCCGGGGCTGCTGCTGTTGCTCACCATCATGTCGCTGGTGGGGCGGGGTTTGCCGCAGATCATCGTGGTGCTGGGGGTAACGGGCGGCATCGGCGGCTCGCGCGTAATCCGCGGCGCGGTTATTGGGGTAAAGGAGAACGTCTATTTCCAGGCGGCAGAGGCGATCGGCAGCACCAGGTGGAGAACGCTTCTCCGCCACGTCTTGCCCAATATCGGCGCTCCGATCATCATCATCTTCACCATCAACGTCGGGGCGGTGATCATCAGTGAGGCCGCGCTGAGCTTTTTGGGATTCGGTCTGCCGATTTCGGTGCCGAGCTGGGGAGGGATGCTCAGCCGGGAAGGGCGCGAGTTCATGGAGGTGGCGCCACGGCTGGCGCTGTGGCCAGGGCTGTGCCTGACGATCGTTGTGTACTGCCTGAACATGTTCGGCGATGCGGTGCGGGACCTGCTAGACCCAAGGTTGCGGGGTGGTGGCGGCCGCCTGGGTGCCGATGCCGCCAGGTCGGTCTAGGCGCGCCCGAGAGCAAATCGCAAGCCGTTTTCTACCCCGAGTACGGTGGCAGCTGTCGGACAACGTACCTGTCCGCGATTCCGACCTTGCTACGACGGCGGGCCAGAATCTTCAAGGCGCTGCAGAGGATGGAGCGCACCGTTGCGTCGGCGGCCTCCATCTTCGCCACTCGCGACTGGCTCGAGCCCAGCTTCCTCGCCAGTTGCTCCTATCTCGCCTCTGCCCGGCCCGCCACACAAGTGGCTTTCCCTGGCCGTGCATCGGAGCCACACTATGTCCTCTCTGACAGCAGCAAGAAGGTGGGTATCAGGAGCAAAACGCGGCGGATGACATACGCTCTCATGTCTTCATAGTAAATGGGCGCCGGGAACCGTGAGGCCGCCCAGCGCCCTTTTCTGCAAGCAAGACGAGCGCGAAAACGCTCGCGGACCCCGCCCTTAGGCGGGGTCCATGCTCAGAATCCCATCTCCCGCTTCAGATCCTGGTCGATCCAAAGACGGGCTAACGCTGCGCCGGTCGGAGCCGAGCCGACGGCGCTGAAATCCAAGTCTACGGAAAAACGGTAGTCGCCAAAGTAGCACTTCTTGAGCGCGGTTCCGCCCTTGAACGCGATGGTATCGCGAAGCACGTCCACTTCCTCGATGCCGGCCAGAAGCCACGAGAGGAGGTAGTCCCGTTCGAGCACCTCCCAAGGAATCCCCAGCCGTTTGTGGGCTTCCTGCAGTCGAACCCGCACCGGCTTCATGACCGCACTTTTCCCGGCAGATTAACCTGGATCATCCAGGTGGCGTCGCAGGGCCCCTGGCGCGGGCCGGTCGGATCGAGCACGCGGTATCCCTTAGTCGCTACTTGGCGGAGCGGTACAAGCTGATCGCTCCCGACCCCTTGCTGTTCCAAGATCCAGCCCACGCGCTTGGCCGTCGCGCCGTCCAGCTCGAGTGCGTAGCGGACGATGCGGTCCACATCGAGCTTGGGGGCCCGGACCTCGAAGGCGTGGAGCACCTCGAAGAAGTCGCCGCAGTACCGGGGCCGCGTGAGGCCGTCCAACAGCGTCCGCTCGGGGTCCGTGATCTTGATTCGGGCCTCGTGTACCCATACGTCCTCGAGACCGAAAAACCGCTCGGGATTGACCTGGACGAACTGGTAGGTGGTCTCGCCTACCGGGTAGCCCTCGTCGGTGCGTTGCGCCTTCGCGTCGCGGCGCCGAGGCACCCACCCGGAGGTGGTAAGCGCGAACACACGCCGAGGCGCCTGTTCGGTGAGGCCGTGGTGGCTGAGGGCCGACCAGTGGCTGACAGCCGCAGGCTTGACCAGCGCCATCGCGATCTCGAACTCGTGGACCGGCGTCACGCCCGGAAGCGACCCGGAAAGTGAGTAGAGCCCCTTCTTCAAGCGGACGACCCAACCAGACCGAGCCAGATGGTGAAGGACCTGCCGGAAGTAGCCCGGAGAGATGCCGAGAGTCGGAGCAACCTTGCGGGCGTCTTCGGCCGTGAACAGGCGCTGACCGGACTCTGCGAGCTTCCTGACCAGCTCCATTCCGACGCCTGTATGGACTGGATGCTCTCTTGCCATGCTCGCTTTTGACGAACTCTTACACCGTACTCAGTCTGGTACCATGTGGATCGCAATAGATAATCTACGGCAATTGTTCGTCCACGTCAAACAACTGCAACCTACCTGCAACCTGCGATGCAGCATCGCCGAATGCGCGATCTACGCGCTGCTCGCCCTCATCACCGACGGCCGCTTTTCCGGCGGCAGCCACGGCATCGTGGTCGGCCACATCGCACCCGAGGCGCAGGCCGGCGGGCCCATCGCGGCGATCCAGGAGGGCGACACCATCACCATCGACCTCGACGCCGCCACCATCGACGTCGACCTGTCCGACGCGGAGCTCGCCAGTCGGCTGGATGCCCTGCCGCAGCGCGAAATCCCCTACCGTCGCGGCGCCCTGGCCAAGTACGCGCGCCTGGTCTCGTCGGCCAGTCTCGGCGCCATCACCCAGTAGCGAGCGCCCGCTCGATCCCCACCCGCCATTTCCTTTTTTGGGGGCCCCAACTGACGTGCGCCCGATCCACCATGGGCACGGGCGCCCGTGTGCGGGACTAGACGGGCCTGCTGTCGCTGGGTCTATCATCCAGACCAAGCTCCGCGGTCAGATCACTCCAAATGACTGACCCGATAGGTCAGATGTCGACACCGTATTCCTTCGCAGTCTCTTCCAGTGGAGTCAGCTTCCCAGCACTCTCCGGAGCCACGGGGTGGGCTTTCGGCAGCGTGTCGAGGCCCGGGATCTGGTCTCGAATCGCCGTGAGCCACCGCTTTGCGTAGGCAGGGTTCCTCGCCGACAACCACTCGTACGCTTCACGAACGTTGGCGGCAGCGAACGGGGTGATGATGACGCTGAAGCGCTTGACCACTACTCGGCGGTGTGGGTGGCAAACTCCTCGAAAAAGGTCGACGCAGGAACACCGCGTCCGTCGCGGATCTGACCGAGCCCCTTGCGGATGCCGGCCACCGCGGCGGCATAGTCGAGTTGATCCTGAACCTCCTGCCAAGCCTGGGCATGTATCACGACCAGTTCGGGTTTGCCGTTCACGGTCAAAACGGAGGGTCGCCCCGTGTCCTTCAGGCGCGAAACGAAGCGCGACGTATCGCGCTTGAACTCGGTGAGCGGTCGAATATCCTCTGTGATGTCCATTACACGCCTCTCGGGCATCGTTTTAGATGCTTATTGCATGCCAACATAATGCTGGTTGCCACGTGCCGTCAATCACCAGGTGCGGGGTCTCAGCGCCGCCACGTGGTGGCTGCGGACACCGGGACCACGCGACGTGGAATACCTCGTCGGCCGGCGGCGGGCGTTGCGCCGACTGCCTTCCTGACCGGCCGTGGGGTGGACCGCTACATCCGCTCCAGGGGGTCGATCCCGATCAGCCTGAGGCAGTTGGCCAGCACCTGACGGGTGGCGGCCGCCAGCAGCAGGCGCGCCTCACGCAGCGGCGGCGGCGCCTGCAGGATCGGGCACGCGTGGTAGAAGGTCGAGAACTGCAGCCTGGTCGCCCTGCAGGTGCCGATCCTGGTGGGCGGCTCGGTCATCATGGAGAACATCTTCAACCTGCCGGGGCTGGGACGGCTGCTGGTGGATGCGCTCACCATCAGAGACTACCCGATCGTGTCCGGCGTCAACCTGGTGTTCGCCACCGTGGTGGTGGCGGTCAATCTCGTCACCGACCTCTCGTACGCGCTGATCGACCCGCGCGTGCGCTACCGGTAGGGCACTGATACGCGCGTTCGCCGATTTCTTTGTCCGGTTGCGCCGGGAGAAGCCGTTGGCGGTGGTGCTCGGGATCGTGCTGCTGCTGTTGATCGGGGTGGCACTGCTGGCCGACGTGCTGGCGCCGTTCGGGCCCAACGAGGTGTTCCTGATGGACCGGCTGCAGGGCTCCTCGGCGCGCTACCCGCTGGGCACCGACCAGTTGGGCCGCGACTTCGCCAGCCGGCTGATCTACGGCGCGCGCCTTACCCTGGGCGTCGGCCTGGCCGCGACCTTCGTCAACGTGCCGGTGACGCTGGCCGTGGGCGGCGTTTCCGGCTTCATCGGCGGCCGGCTCGACCTGACGGTGCAGCGCTTCGTCGATGCCTGGATGTCGATTCCCGGCCTGCTGATCCTGCTGACGGTGATGTCGGTGGTCGGCCGGGGGGTGCTGCGGATCATCGTGGTGCTGGGCGTGCTGGGCGGCATCGGCGGCTCGCGGGTGGTCCGGGGCGCGGTGATCGGCGCGGAGGTGAGACCCCCCGACCGTGGTCCGGCTGCAAGCGGCGTGCAGCGGGCCGGACCCTATTCGGTCAACGTTGGCCGAGTGGTTGTAGCCTCTAAGGGCCTGACCGCTCACCACTCCGCGTCCACATCTCCCGCAGCCGCCGCCGGGCGCCTCGGGACGCACCGCGGCAGGCGGTCGCGGCTCAAGCTCAGTCGCAGCCGGTAGCGCGAGCGAGGGCGAGGCAGATCTGGTGCATCTTGCTCGCCGGGAGGCGTCCGCTGAACCGGCTCAGCCGTGCCTTGTCCACGGTCTGTACGTGATCGAGGTTGGCGGCCGAGGCGCGCTTGAGCCCCTCGTCTACACCGACCGCCACTTCGGCGGGGGAACCGTGGATGGTCGAGGTAATGGGAGCGACCATCACGGTGCGCAGCAGCGGGATTACCTCCTGGCGGCTGATGATCACCACCGGCCGCCGTTTGTCCGGAGCCTTGAACGTGTACTGCCAGATCTCGCCTCGATTCAGCTTCCCGGCCACGAGCCCTCCTCACTCCAGCCGGCCAGTTCCTCGTCGCCGTCGAGCCCGGCCGCATACGCCTCGCGGTACTGCTCGGCGATCATCTGCCGCTGCCTGCGTTGCAAAAACTCCGCCGCCGCCCGCCGCAGAACCGCCGACCGCCCCACCCGGCGCACCTCTGCCGACGCGTCGAGCCGCGCCAGAAGCGCCTCGTCGAACATGACCTGTATCGGTTTCATACACGTAACCTGCGTTGGTAGGAACTGTATAGCACGTGCCGCGAGCGCGCGGCAAGTTCACTGCTCGCGCCCGACTTCGCCGTCCTGCCGGAGCGTACCGTTCTCGAGCCGCTGGCCGAGGTGGTCTACAACCGGGTCAAGACCCGCAAAGAACTGTACGCCGCAGTGCGCGACGTCGACGCGTGATACTGGCGACGAGTCTTGCGGATGGCAGCGCTGTGTCACGATGTCGGTCACCTGCCGTTCTCCCACGCAAGGCCCGCCGCACAGAGGGTCACGAAGATCACGAATCTGAAGCCCCACATCGCTGAAGATGACGCCATTCGTGCTGTACGCGAAGTGGACGAAATCATAGCTGACAGTCGCGATGTGATGTCGGAGTGTCGGAATGCTTGATCGTGGTCGACGAGGCGACCTTGGCCGTGACGCTGACCGACGGCACCATCGCGGCGGCGGGACTGGACGTGTTCGAAGCCGAGCCGCTGCCCACCGACAGCCCGCTGACCGGCCTGGACGACGTGATCGTGAGCAACCACCTGGCGTGGTACACTGAAGAGTCGTCGGTGGAGCTGGCCACCAAGGCGGCGTGCAACATCAGCGAGGTGCTGTCTGGGGGCGCCGCGAAGGGTGGAGGTGATAGCGACCACCGTAACGGTGTGCAGGAGGCCGATCAGCCTGCGCCGCGTCAGGATCAGAACCGGACGCCGCTTGTCCGGGCGCGGGAGGTCGAGCAGCCAGATCTCCCCGCGGTTCAGCTCGCGGGCCATTCCTGATCGGTGATCATATCCGCCACCTCACCGAGCAATTCATCCGCGCGGCCCTGGTACGCTCGCCCGAGCTGAGCTTCTACCTCGCGCCGCTGTTTTGCCTCCAGGTAGAACCGTACCGCCGTCCGCACGAAAGCCGACCGACCCTGTTGCCGGGCGTCCGGATCCGCGTCCAGGCGGCGCAAAAGCTCTTCGTCGATCGAGATCTGGACGGGTCTGGTTGCCATGTAGGCATCATCCACCAACGATGCTAGTGTGTCAAACCAATATGACCACGCCCAAACACTGGGGCATGACACCTCACGGCGCGAAGCCGTCGAGCCGCAGAAACTCAACCGGGCTCAGGATCTCGACGTCCGTTTCAGCTGAAAACTGATTCCGGGAAAGAACGACTTCCGATATGCGCAGTTGTTATGCGGTGCATGTGGTACGGTCGGTAGTCACGCCAGAAACCTGGAAACTGCATCACCTCGGAATCCCCGTCCCGGATCTCGATCAGGCCATCGAAGACTACCAGACCCTGGGGAACGCAACCTTTCAACCGGAGTTCCTCATCGACAGCGCGCAGATGCAGGAATATCTGGTGTACGGCAAGGTGCCCGTCATCACATCGTCGGCGGTCAGCAGCCAGTCGATCCGTCCGGTCGTCTCGGCCGCCCCGCCCGCCAGCAACTGGTGATGGAAGTGTCTGCATCTCTACCACTACTGGATCGATCCGGTGTTTGGCTGCATCAGCGCCCGGTTGCAGACCTGGTTTCCGTTCGCCATCCAGATCTGCCTCAACGGTCGGGAATGGCTGGCGCGCCAGTTGGACAACCACGGAGTGAGGTACGAGCGGCTCGACAACTGCTTGCTGGAGGTGGCGGACTGGCAGCAGGCGCCAGCGCCTGCTGGATCAGCAGGTGGAGTTTGCGTGGCACCCGGAGCTGAGGCGCATCGCCGCCCGCATCCATCCGACCTTCCAGGAGGTGTCTGGCGACTATCCGGTGGAGTACTACTGGACGGTGTATCAGACGACAAGCACGGCCGCAGCTTGCGGGTGGAGACCACGATCAACGACCCGAGCCCGTTCAAGATCCTGCGCGCGGTACAGGGCAACCCCGACGGCCCGCGCAGCCAGCGACCGATGCGGCGGGGCATCAGCGACCTGGCGAGCCGGGCGCAGCTCTCGCAGGCGGCCAACGAACGCTACCTGGAGGCCCTCGCCAGTCTCGACGTGCAACATCCTTTGCAGCACCTGATCGATCCTGTCTGTCGCCCCACCGTGTGGCAGCGGCGTCGCGAGCGCGTGCCGCCAACGTAACGGCCACGATTCCCGGTCGAGATCCCAGCCTTGCCCCGGTGGTCGTCATGACGCCTCGCAGCGGCTGGTGGCACTGCGCCGGAGAGCGCGGAGGCGGTATCGCCTGCTGAGTCCAGCCTCATAGCTGCCAGAGGCGCCCTGCGTGGCTATGGTGGGAGGCCCCTACGACCTGTTCCACCGGGAGGCCGACCGCTGGCCTACCGCCATCGACCCTGAGGGCATAGCCCGCTGCGCGGCCGGGTTCGCGCGCCTAGACGGGTTGTCCCGACGGAACGTGTCTTACATGAGGGAATTCTACCTGTTCTATCGAGACGTGCCGCAAGTGCAACGGCTGGTTGCACAAGTCGATTGGACCCAAGAAATCGTCCGACTGCTGGACACCGTGGAATGAGCAACCGGCGCTTAGCCACTGCGAGAAGCGTCCTGCAAACCAGATGCTACGAACCGGGGACCCCCGAGACTCCGGCGGTCTTACGGCGTTATTTCGACAGCGTGCATCCGCTTGTGGTCACGGCACGGGGCGACATCGGCATACTCGACGGAACGCTCACCGGCTTCTTCTGCTCGATACGATGTCCCGGCGACATCATACTGAGGATCTATGATCTCGCTCGCGCGCTTCGAGGCACGAACATGACACTTATCGGCGGCTTTCAGTCGCCGATGGAGAAAGAGTTCCTGGACTTGCTGTTGCGGGGCTCGGCGCGTGTCGTGGTCTGTCCGGCGCGAAGCATCGAGAACATGCGCATCCCGCGGGAGTGGCGTACGCCAATCTCCGAGGGCCGATTGCTTATCCTGTCCCCGTTCGGGCGCTCTAAGCATCGGCCAACGGCGGCGCTTGCCGCGCAGCGCAACGATCTCGTCGCCGCATTCGCGACCGAGCTCTTCATCCCTTACGCCGCCCCCGGCGGCAAGACCGAATCCCTCGCCCGTAAGCACGCGACGGCGGGGAAAGTAATCCTCACCCTCGACAGCCCTACCAATGCGAATCTACTCGCCCTCGGCGCACTCGTAGTCAAGGCCTAACACCAGTGCGCATCGGCAGGCAGAATGAGCCACCGTCGGCGCCGGCTGGGGCTGACCGACAACGCACGGTCGGAGGGTGGCCAGCTTGACTTCAACCTCCACCGTGTACACCATGGAGTACGCTAACGTGTTCAGGAAGTAGTGGTGGAGTTTGTGAGTGTACGCGAGCTACGGAGCCGGTCGGCGGCCGTGTGGCGGTCTCTGGATCGCGAGACGCACTTGGTTGTCACCTCCAACGGTAAGCCGATCGCCGTTCTGTCGGCCACGACGGCGTCGACGTTGGAAGCGTCGCTTTCCGCGCTGTGGCAGGCGCGTGCCACCTCGCGGTGGCCGCCATGCAGAAGCGCGCCCACGAGATCGGAGCCGACGGCATGACCCTTGACAAGATAAACGCCGAATCGACACGGCCCGGCGCACCCGGCATCGATGAGAGTCGTCGCGATGCAAAGAAGTATTCCGGAATCGGTTGGGTTACAACGTGCGGAACCCGTCCGGGTCGCCTCCGCGCAGCTTTGTCGAATGCTCCTGAGCGACCCACTCTTGTGGACGCCCGCGAGCACCGACGCCACCACTTCTGGCCATTCGGTCCCGATCTGATACTCCGTCGAGTCATCGTGGGCCCACGCTCCAAGGGCCGTCTGAAAAAGACTCTCGAATACGACATAAAACGCTTACAGCTAACGAAAGCACGCGTGGCGTATCGGACGTTTCGCGTCGTCGCCAACCTGCGAGGTTGGAGGAAACGGAGATCTCCGGAGCTGGGAAAGCAGGGGCAGTCACCGGCAATGAACCGCTTTGCCGGCGCTTTCCTGATCCCAGGGCAGCGTCTCTTGCGTCAGACATCTCTTCTCTGCTCGGGTTTGTGCGCGCCCTCAACCGCCGCTATCAACTCGCTCTGGTCCTCGTCCACCACATGGCCAAGCGCTCCCGCCGCAATCTCGGCCAGTCCCTGCGCGGCTCCTCCGACCTGCACGCCTGGATCGACTCCGCCTGCTATCTGGTGCGGCGCCCCGACGACCGTCTGCAACTCACCGTCGAGCACCGCTCAGCTCCCGCTCCCGACCCGCTCCTGCTGCGCCTCTCAGGCGGCGGTGACCAGCCGCTCTCGCTGATCGTCGACAGTGCTGCCGCTCCGCCGCCGCTCGCCGAGGCGGTGCGCGCCGCGCTCCGTAGCGCCGGCCAGCCGCTCTCCAGGACCGTCCTGCGCCAACGCCTGCGCGTCAACAACGCCCGTCTCGGTGTCGCCGTCAGCACGCGGCGGCGGGGAAAGTCATCCTCACCTCGACAGCCCTGCGAACGCGAATCTGCTTGCCCTCGGCGCACGCGCAGTCACTGCTGAGCACGGTGCGGGTCGCCCTCTTGATTGTCGCTGGGTTCTCATCTTGAGTGTGGCTGCGCACCGGCGTATGTTGCTTACGTTGCTTGGAAGACTTATGGACCAATTCGACTCTCCTGAGTGCCATTGGGTCTACTCGGCATACGGGAGGATGTATGACGGTCTCAGAGATCGAGTCCAAACTCAAAGAGCTTTCCGGCCTCCCTACGCCCGTGAGGTCGTGGATCGTCGAGATGGGCCTCGACACGACAGACGAACCAGCGGTTTGGGTATGGATCACTCTGGAGCGCGAGTACGACGAGGTCGATGCCAAGGAACGGGCAGATCTGCGGGAACTTGTGCGCGCTTCGGTCCGCGACTGGGTTGGTGAGGATGCGCATTGGGTATACGTACGGTTCCACGAAGGGGTGTTGTCCGAGGCCGCGTCTTGAGCCTCCACAACGAGCTGCTGCGACAGGCCCGGCATCTTGCCACCAAGGAATCGAGACGGCCGTTGCAGGCGAGCCTGCGCCGCGCGGTGTCGGCTGCCTACTACGCTCTCTTCCACTTGTTGGTCGACGAAGCGGTATGCCGAATGGTTTCCGCACGTCGGTACGCACTACGCGATTGCTTAAGGCGCGCATTCGCGCACTCGAACATGAGGACCGTGGCCCAGCAGTTCGCGGGTACGAGCGTCGCCCCAAGGCTCAGTCCGGGACTGCAAGGCCAGTCGCTCCAGCCCGACCTTGTGAAGGTGGCTCGGGCATTTGTCGATCTTCAGGAGGCCCGTCATGAGGCTGACTACAACACGGCTTGGCGAGCCACCCGTCCAGGTGCTTTGGGTCTGATTGAGCAGACGGAAGAGGCGTTTGGCTGCTGGCATACCGGAGACCTCGCCTACCTGGAGGGTAGGGGAGGGGGCGCGGAAATACGGCACCTCGCGCGCTCAGGTCGGCGACGGCGGGCAAGGGAAGCCAATCGTATTCGCCATCGGTGCCACGACGCCGGACGGGATAAAAGTGGTGATGGCGGTCAGGTAGTCCGTGCTCGGAGCGCGGTGGGAGACGGCGCCACGGTCTACCACAAGCACGCGGTGTGTCCAGCTCTGGCAATAATTCTGAGTTCGGTAGGCGACCAGTCGACCGCGGCGACGCCGACTCCGCTCACCGTTCTCCGAACATGATCGCATGCAACGACTCGGTGGCAGTAATGAAGTCATGTGGGACGTAGCGTCCGGAGAAGTTCCTCTGCTCGACGTTCCAGTGCGCCGGGGCGGTGAAGATCGTATAGGTCAAGAATATCGGAACCCAGCTCTCCCTGTAACCAGAGAAGATCCTGGATTTCGTTGGGAGCCAGAGTCGTAGGCTGGAAGCGAATCTCCTCGGCTTGAGCGTCGTATCGCCACTTGTCCTGCTGCGGCACCAAGGCGCGTTCGCCTAGGCGAACCGCGTCCTGAAGCAACGCCTCCCTCAGATGCATGTCAGCACCCGGCCGGGACGCGATCCGTAGCACGACAGGTAGCGGCAAGTAATTGGGTTCGGTGAGAACGAGTCCGAGACTGACGCAGAATGCCCGGACACTGTCCGCAACCGGAGTAGACGACGCGACGACTCGCCACCAACGCTGGTTGCAGAAGTGGCCGGGTTTCGCGCAAAAGAAGTCAAGCGTCTTCTCGTGAAGCAAGGCTGCATCGGCTTTCGCCACGCCCGAAGTCTGCGATTTGCATTCCACGACTATCAGAGTTCCGCCGCCCGCGGCACATGCGTCAAGCTCGTGCGCCACGCCAGACGCCGCTTGGACCCCGAAAAGGGTCGTCCAGCCGGCGCGTTGGCGGTTGGGCAATGGAGCGCGCCGCAGCAGATCGCCGATGGCTCGCTCCCAGGCCCGCCCGTCGACTGGCGACGTGCAGGTATGATGGGTGGACCGGGCTAGCAGCCAGGAGTCCAGAGAGAACTCGGCCAGGAGCTCGAGATCGCGCGGCATGATCTCGTCATCGGGTGCCAAGGAGATCGTCGATGTCGCCTTCCTGAGAGCCGCTGCCGTCGTCGCTTCCCGGCTCGAGGTCGGAAGTGTCGGCTCCGGCGAAGAATCTGGACGCAAGCTCCCCAGTAATGCGTGGCGCACCGTGTTCGGCGGCGAAGTCGAAGATCTCTCGTGCACGGTTCAACAGTATTCCCGCCCGACCATCGGAAACCTCCCTGAGCACGGTGATCGCGCCGGCGTCGAAGGGAAGCAGGTCGTCCTCGACTTGGCCTTCGCGTTGTTCCTCCAAGTACACGCGCAGCAGGTCGGACACCTGAGTGTCCTCCTTGAGCCCACGAAGTACGACAACGGATGCGACGTTGCTCCGCGAGATCTCGAACGGCGGTAGCCGATTCTCCTCCCAGAATCGTTCGAGAACCTGTGCTGCGCGGTTGTGGAAGGTGAAAATGAAGTGGACCCTGTTGGCATAGGGAGGGCCCTCGAGCATGTCCCGGATACGCCCGACCTCCCGAGAGCGCTTTGCAGCAGTCATGGTGCGGGTGGTTGCGAGATCTTCAAGCTGGTCAATCATCAGGTACAGATGATCGACACCGGCCGCCGCGAGCGCAGCAAGGGCGAAGTCGAGATAGTGGAGTCCGCTGCGAAGACGGGCGGTCGCGGACACCATCCCCAAGGCGGCCTTGACCCCTTGGGCTCCCGCGTCGGCAAAGGCGCTTACCACTTCGGGCCGCAACGGCGGCGCAGTGCCGCATATGTTGAGCCATGTGTCCGTGACGTGACGGTAGAGATGGGTGGGGTCAGCAGTGCCAAGGTCTTGCACAATACGCGCCCTGGCTTGGTCGAGTACGGGAGTGCCCATCTGCGGCGGCTGGGTGAGGTCGATGACCGCATTGAAGAGCACAGGGTACAGCCCGGAAGCATTGAGGTTGTTCAAGTTGGAGTAAGCGGCCGCTATGGGGACCTGCTTGTCGGCTCCGATGCGCGCCTTCGTGAGGGTGTCGACTCCCAGGTCGTGGTTGATCTCCTTGGTGATCTCACGCATCAAGGTCGTCTTGCCGAAGCCGGTGTCCGCCTGCGCGCCTTGGGACCAGAGGAAACCGATGTTTACGTTGCCGCGAACGGAGCCGCGGATGAGTTTCCGACGGAACTCCTGGGCCTCCTCATCGAAGACGGTTGGGGAATAAGGAGTGTCCTGGGCGTGGATGGCCTCCGCGGGAAACGGATTAGCCTCCAGATTCCACGCTTCTTCCATGTGGTCGAGTGTGTCAACTGCCATGATGGTCTCCTTTCAGATGCTTGGGGCCTGGATTGTGATTTCGTATCGTCGATTGCCGCCGCGCCGATACACCGGTTCCGAATCCGGCTGTCGCGTCTTCCCGAGGTGAAGCCACACTTGAACGTGGAGGTCACGAATGGAGCCAACGGCCAACCGCTCGATGACCAAGTCGACGAGGGCGCGTGTGACCCGACGCTCGAAAGCGGCTTGTGCGCGTACGCCGTAGATCGGAAGATATGGGGCTCTGAGGCTGGTATCTTCTGTGGCCGCCTGGGCGTTGTAGGCGGCAACGACTGCTTCGGCCACTGAGCGTTCATAGTTCGCTAGTGTCCTGCGCTGTATGCGTACAACGCCATTGTTGCTGACGTTGGCGGCAAGCCAGATGATGTTCTGCTTCGCGAACCGGGGAACGTACCGCGACTCGTCCAGCAGCATCAGTTGCGAACCCCACTTCTTCATGACCTTCAGGTCGATAGCACCCATCGAGAGGCCACGGAGACGGAGAGCGGCTTCAATGTAGGCGTCGTTGAGCGCCTCAGCCAATTGCTTACTCGTGGGGAGCCGCTCCGGCGTCTGTCCAAATCGGTGTCGCACGACGGCGACGATGGCCTCGTGGATGCGAGCCTTGTCGTCGCCGGTAGTCGTCTGGCGGGGAATCCGATGGCTTGCGATTTCGACCCAGTGTTCGGTGTTCTTGCCGCTGCGGCGAGATTCCTCGACGTCCCCTTCAGCGACCTCCGGGCACCCGATTGGCCCGGCCTGCAGCGTGTCGATGAAGGCGCGGAAGTAGGGATGGTGGTCGTAGACGGCGACAGCTAGTCGGTCGCAAAACGCCGCCATGTCTGTCTCGGCTTCCTCCGCGGCGTGAAGGCCGAGCTGAGTGAGGGTATGCTGACGGTGTCGATGCGCGTCCACGTATCGGCGTGACGAGGGAAGCTTCTGGCGCTCGACGAATCCAAGGCGCATGGCCTCATCCAGCACTTCACGCGTCGGCGACCAGTACTGGTCCTGGTCTCCCACGCGACTGGCTGTTCGTCGTCCCAGCCCTTGGAAACTCAGTCGGTCAACCGTGCCCGCATAACGCCGTCGAGCGTGCTCAAACGTTGCGCCGTCGCGCAGGCCGGTCAACTGGTCTCGCATATGGGGAACGAGTTGCTGGAGCCGCGGGATGGTGTCTCGGACTTCGTGGGTCCGTGATCTCATGGCTCCAAGTATACACCATTTCAGGTCTGTCGCAAATAAGTACTGAGTGAACACGGCAGAGACGACGTGCGCGATCTTTACCTCGTTCCTCGACCGCCTGATCCAGGGCTTCACCGTCGGCACCGTCAAGGGGTAAGGTGATGGCCGCAAGGTCCAAGCAAGAGACGACGCCGACAATGATCGAGGTGACACCTCGTCCTGCTCCGGAAGCAATCAAGCAGCGACTGACGCGCCTGTTCGAGAAGCCTGATGGGCCGCGCGACACGCCGCCGCCTGGATTCCCGCCGTGGGAAACGACCATGGAGAAGAGTGGCTGGACACCAAACTGCCTGATTTCGGAACTGCCCCTCGGCAAATGCTGAACAGCGGTGACGACGGCCTCCTTTCGCTCCTCGACCGTTTCGTCAATACGATTGCGACCTCAAGAGCGCTCAGTCACCCCCGTGTCGTTCGCGACATCGTTCGACACCGCATGGAAAACCTGTTTCGACAATCGCGGAATACCGATGAAATCCGCCGGGAGTTGCAGTACAGGCCGCCAGAGGGCGTACCCGGAGGTGGTCATCCGGCGGTCGGAAGTACAGTGCGTCGACTCCGAAGTCATCCGAGTGCCGCTCGATGATGCCGGATACGTGCTGATCGACGATCTGCGCAGCCAAGGGCATTATCCCACTCCGGGGCTCAAGAGGTGCCGATCGACAGCAGATTGACCAGCGGCTCGTACAGCTCCTCCAGGTAGGCGAGGTCTTCGGGAGCGAGCGTGAGGGCGGTTCCGGCGACCAGGTCTTCGATCTGCGCCACTTGCGAGACGCCGACGGTGGGAGCGACGATTCCGGGCTTGCCCAGGAGCCAGGCGATGCAGACCTGAGCGCGCGAGATGCCGTATTTGCGCGCCACCTCCCCTACCCGCTCGGCGATCCGGAAATCCTGCCGGCCGCGATACAGCCCTTCGGTACGCACCCGATCCCGCCCCCGCGAGCGGGCGGTGGACCCTTGATCGAATCCGCCGCGGTAGGAGCCGGTCAGCACGCCGCGCGCCAGCGGCGACCAGGGCGTGAGCGCAACGTCGGTCTTGACGCAGTACGGATTCATCTCCCGCTCTTCTTCCCGGTAGATCAGGTTGTAGTGGTTCTGCATGGTCACGAACCTGGTCCAACCGTGGAGCTGGGCGGTGAGCTGCAGCTCCGCGAACTGCCAGGCAAACATCGTCGAGCCGCCCAGGTACAGCACCTTGCCGGCGCGCACCAGGTCGTGCAGCGCCTCCAGCGTCTCCTCGATCGGCACCGCCACGTGGCCCGGGACCCCATGCGGATGACGGTGGATCACCAACACGTCGATGTAGTCGTGCCCCAACCGCCGGAGGCAGGCGTCCACCCCCTCCATGACGTGCTTGCGCGACAGGCCGCCCTGATTGGCCCCCGGACCCGTCGACATGGAGACCTTGGTCTGCAACACGTACTCGTCCCGGGGCAGCAGCTCCTTGAGGAGTCGGCCAACCACCGTTTCACAGGCGCCCAGACCGTAGGCGTCGGCACAATCGAAATAGAACAGACCGTTGTCGATCGCGCTCTTGAAGATCGGCCTGGCCTGATCCGGATCGAGGGTCCAGTCCCCCTGGTGGCCCCGGCCGGGCTCGCCGAAGTTCATGGTGCCCAGGCCCAACTGTGACACTCTCAGGCCGCTCCGGCCCCCAAGCTGAACACTCTTCAGCATCGTTCTCTACCCTCCATTGACTTGCAGGCGCCCGCCGGCACCAGCTCAGGCGCGCGATCCGGTGCCCGTTGCATCAGTTGTGCGGCAGGGTCCAGGCCGCTCCGACGATCAGGCCGCGCCCGTCGTCGGACTGCTGGTCGTTTCGATGATAACATGCCGCGCATCGACGGACACCAGCCAGCAGCCGCACGGTCACCGCGGAGTGAAGGGACGGGGTAAGCTGTGGCGGTCAGCGGCCGATACTTATAGAGAACGAAAACCCCAGGCCGGCGGCGACCCGCCTCGGTGAGTGTGCCACCGGTTCCCCGGCAGGATGGCTATGGCGTTCGACAAACTGACCGATCTCCGTGGCCGCCGGCGCTTTTCTCAACGCGCCGCGGCCGCCGCGACCAAAGGCACCGGATCCGGTGGCGACAACCTTGAGGCCTACGGCAACTGGGTGATGCTCGAGCCCGCCGTCGCAGAGCCGGCCGTCGCGGAGCCCGGCGGCACACCGCAGGCGGAATGGGACACGCCGGTCGATCCGGGCGCGGATCCGGAATCCGAGCCGGAATCGGACGAGCCCACGATCAGCCTGCTCAGCGAGGAAGAGGAGGCGTTGTTGAGCCAACTGGAGGACGAGGCCGAACCGTCCACGCCCGCAACGGCCGACCCACCGGCCGCGCCTGCCGCGTCAGCACCGGCGACCTCCGACGCGGTGGCCAAGCTGGAACGCGACCTGCTGGCGATCATGGTGGAACTGTCGGATCTCAAGCAGGAACTGGCCGACCTGCGCAGTTCGGGCGTCGCGGCTGCGCCGGCCGCGGTCGCCGAACCAGCGCCGGAGCCGGCGGCGGCCGAAGTGGCGGGCCCGGCGGTCGCCGAACCCGAGTTGCCGCCGGCGGCGGACGACGCCGACCGCGTGCCGACCGCGATTTCCCTGGAGCCGGTGGACGACGAGCCGCCACCGCGGCCGCCGCGGGCACAGCCGGTGCAGCCGGTGCAGCCGCCCGGCGACGCCGCGCCGCCGGAGGCGCCCACCAACGGCGAAGTCCCCGACGACCTCCAGCAGGACATGCGGTCCGTGCTGCTCTATCTGGATCAGCTCCTGGACTCGCTGCCCGAGGACAAGATCGAAGAATTCGCCCAGTCGGAGCACTTCGCGACCTACAAACGGCTGTTCAACCGGTTGAACCTGGAGGATTAGGTTGGCGTCACTCCAGAGGTGGCCGCAGATGGTCGACAATCATAGCAGCCATGCTCCTTAGCTCTCACCGGACGTTCGTCGTTCGCCTGTTCGCGATCGCCGGGGCCGGGTTCGTGGTGGTCCTCGTGGGGCTGCTGGCGGTCCGGCTCCTCGTATCCCTCGAACGCGGCGAGCGCACCAGCGCGATAGACTTCGAGGTATTGAATCAGGAACTCGGCAGCGCGTTCCTGGCCGAGCGGACGGTCAGGTCGGCCCACTTTCTGGCGGCCACGGCGACGTTGGCCAACAAGGCGGAAACGGGGCTTGCAGGGCTGATCATTCACGGCCCCGAAGGGGTCCGCTACGCGTTCGCGGTCGAGCGCGACCTGATCGAGTCGGATGCCGCAACCGGTGCCCCGCTGGCGCTCCGCAAACGGGGCCTGCACGGCACCTTCTCCGCACCGTTTTCCGGCGACCCGACCGCGACGCTGACCGCCTCCTACCAACTGGTGGGACGCGAGCAGGGATTCTACATGCTGCGCGACGCGCTGTTCCTGGTGCTGGCGTTCCTGCTGGCCTGCGCCATCGCCCTGCTGCTGATCCTCATCCTCGCGCCGCTGCTGCGCCGGACGGCCGCCGCACCGTGGCCGGACACGGCAGCAGCGTCAGCCGTGGGCGCGGACTTCGCCCCGCGCCGGGAAGCGGCGGCGGCGGAATCGCCCGCGCACGCCGATCCCGACCCCGAACCGGCCGCCTTCGGCCTCGAACCGCAGGAGATGTTCCTGGACCGACTCGACGGCGAACTGGGACGCGCGGCGGCCTACGACCACGACCTCAGTCTGGTGCTGGGAGTGCTCACCGCCGTGCGCGCCACCACCGATGACAGCTCGGAGCGTCTGGCCGCGCTGCTGCGCGAGGTGGCGCCGGCCCCCGACCTCGCGTTTCAGTACGGCGCCGCCGGATTTGCCCTGATTCTGCCCGAGACCGATCTCGACCGGGCGCTCGCGCTGATGGATGACTGGCGCGGGCACGCGAACGACAACTCCGGCCTGACCGTGGCAGTGGGAATTGCCGACCGGTGCGGACGCCTGCTCGGCGGGGAACGGCTGGTGCTGGAAACCGAACGCGCGCTCGGGCGCGCCATGGCACGCGGCGGCGACCACCTGGTCGGGTTCCGGGTCGACCCGGTTCGGTTCCGCGAGCTGCAGCAAACCGCCGACGCCTGAACCCCCGGGCAGACCCGCGCCCCGTGTCGATCAATCACGAAACGGAATCGCGATCCGCTGCAGGTCGCGCGTCAGAAACGCACCGCCGAATTCCGCCCGAGCCTCGCGCAGCAGCAGCTTGAGATCGCGCTCCGTGTAGCGCGGGCTGTAGTGGATCAGGCCCATGCGGCCGACCGCGCCCGACCGCGCCAACGCCCCCGCTTGGCGCGCGGTGAGATGCTTCTTGTCGCGCGCGCTCTCCTGCAGGTCCTGGGCGAACATCCCCTCGCAGATCATGAGATCGGCGCCCGCCACGAACCGGTCGAGGCCGGGCACCATGGCGGTATCGGTGACGAACGCGAACTTGCGCCCGCGCCGCTTGTCCCCCATCACCTGGGCGGAGTGCACCTCCATGCCATCCGCCAGGGTAACGGTCGCCCCGCCCTGGAGCTGTCCCCACAGCGGCCCGCGCGGCACGCCGAGCGCCTGCGCGCGTTCGGGAAAGAACACCCCCGGCCGCTCATTTTCCACCAGCGCGTAGCCCAGACACGGCTTGGAGTGGCGCAGCCGGTAGGCGTGCACCTGATAGCCGTCCCCGGTCACCAGGGGACCGCTGTCAAGCGTCTCGTGAATCACGATCTCGTAGTTGATGTAGATGTCCAGCACCCGCAGGCTCTGCTCGAGGTAGGCGCGCACCTTGGGCGGGCCGTAGACGTGTAGCGGCTCGGTGCGCTCCACCTGCGAGGAGAGCGAGAGGATGCCCGGCAACCCGGTGACGTGGTCGGCGTGGGTATGGGAGATGAAAATGTGGGTGATCCGCTTCCAGCGGAGATTCAGCCGGCGAAACGCGACCTGCGTACCTTCGCCGCAATCGAACAGGAACAGGTCGCCCTCGCGCCGCACCAGAACCGAGGTGAGCCCCCGTCCGGGCAGCGGCATCATGCCGCCGGTGCCAAGTATGAAAACTTCGATGTTCATGCCGGTATGCGATGGGTCTGACTCGGGGCCGGCGCGCACGGCCGACGTGGGCGCCCGCCGCGGCCACGCCATGCACGCCACGCCAACCACACGCCAACCAATGGTAGAAGATCGTGCGCTGCATGGAAAGGGATGGGGATGGGAAGGGACGGCGAGCGGACGGCCACGCGGCGCACGCGGCGCCCGCTAGGCTATACTGGGCCGGTCATGCAAGCGGTCATGAAGGTCAGGCAGGCGCCGGGCATCGAGGTGCGCGAGGTCGGCGTCCCGGCGGTGGGCGACGGCGACATCCTGGTGAAAGTGGCCGCGGCCGGCATCTGCGGGAGCGACGTGCACTACTACCAGTGGACGCGCGGCTCCGAAATCGTGCGCGTGCCGGTGATCCTCGGCCACGAGTTCTCCGGGGAGGTGGTCGAGGTAGGCAGGGGCGTGACGACGGTGCAGGTCGGGGACCGGATCTGCGCGCCGCCGACGATGGCGTGCGGAACCTGCCCCGACTGCCGCGCCGGGCGCGGCGACCGGTGCGGCGCCATGCTGGGGCCGGGCATCAGGTCGGACGGGTTCTTTGCCGAGTACGGGCGGCTGACGGCGGCTGCGCAGGTGTTCAAGCTGCCGCCGGAGGTGAGTGCGGCCGCCGCCGCGATGATGGAACCGCTCTGCATCTGCCTGAACGCCATCGACGTATCGGGGCTGCGCGTGGGGCAGACGGCGGCGGTGCTCGGCCCCGGGCCGATCGGGCTGCTGACCACGGCGCTGCTGCGCGCCGCCGGCGCCGGCCTGATCGTGGTGGCCGGCACGGCCGCGGACGGCGTGCGCCTGGGCCTCGCCGAGCGCCTCGGGGCGGATGGGGTGATGGAGGTGGACGCCGACGCCGGGGCGGCCCTGGCCGCGCGCGCCGCCAGTCTCAACGGTGGCGGCTTCGACTTGGTGTTCGAAGCTACCGGCAGCCCGCCGGCGATCCAGCAGAGCATCGAACTGGTCAAGCGCGGCGGGCAGGTGGTGCTGCTGGGGATCTACGGCGCGCCGGCCGCGATCGATCCGACGCCCATGGTGCGGGCCAGAAAGAACCTGGTCAGCGCGTACGGCTACGGGACGGGCGACGCCGCCACCTGGACGCGGGCGCTACGGCTGCTGGCCGCCGGCCGCCTGGACGTGGAGCCGATCATCACCCACCGCCTGCCGCTGGGGCGGGCCGAGGACGGGTTCCGGCTCGCGCTGCAGAAACAGGCGGCCAAGGTGCTGCTGATCCCGGGAGAGAGCGCGTGAGCGGACCGAAGCTGGCCGGCAAGGTGGCGCTGATCACCGGCGGCGCGCGCGGGCTCGGGCGGGGCTACGCGCTGCGCCTGGCGGGGCTGGGCGCCGACATCGCCATTCTGGACCGCAACCTGCGCGGGGCGCACGTGTACGACTTCGAACGCGCCCGGATGACCGCGGATTCGGTGGTCGCGGAGTGCCGGGCGCTCGGCGTCCGCGCGCTGGAGATCGAGGTCGACCTGACCGACCGCGAGCAGACCACCGCGGCCGTGGACCGGGTGGCCGCCACGCTGGGGCGCATCGACGTCGCGGTCTGCAACGCCGGGGGCGGGACCATCACCTTCTCCGACGAACGCCGGCCCACGGCGGAAGGTGCGGCCGCGCCCGACGTCAACTCGACCGAGACCGCGTCGAACTGCACGCAGGAGGCGCTCACCCGCGTGCTCGACAACAATCTCATGACCTGCATCTACACCTGCATGGCGGTCGCGCCCTACATGAAACGGCAGCGCGCGGGGAAGATCATCACGGTGTCGTCCGCCAACGGCGTCGGGACCGTGGTCGACCGCCATCCCTACGGCACCGCCAAGGCGGCCATCATCCACTACACGCAGGAGCTGGCGCTCGAGTTCGGCCCGTACAACGTCAACGTCAACGCAATCGCCCCGGCCGTGATCCGCACCGGCCGGCTCGGCGACCGCAGCGAGATGGCGGACCGCCTGCCGCTCCGGCGCGAAGGGACGATCGAAGATTGCGCCAAGGTGGTCGAGTTTCTGGCCACCGACCTCAGCGACTACGTCACGGGCGAGACCATCATGATCGGCGGCGGGCGCCGCTGACCGCGGTCAGTCGCGCAACCGGAAGGGCGCGGCCGGGCGGTGGCCGGCCGGCAGGAACCCCGGCAGCCGCACGTCGAGCACGAACGGCCGGCCCTCCTGCTCCACCACCTTCAGGCCGTAGTCGAGCGCCACCTGCAGCTCACGTTCTTCGCGGATCTCGCGGCCCTCTACGCCGTAGGCATCCGCCACGGCGACCAGATCGATCTTGTCCAGCACCACCCCGGCCCACTCGCCCGCGGTGTCCATGGCGCCGCCGCCGAGGCGTCCGGCGAAGTTCTGGCTGACCACGCCGTACCCGCCGTTGTTGGGAATCACGTAGAGCACCGGCACGTGGTGGTGGGCGGCGGTCCAGAACGCGGTGTCGCCGTAGTACACCGAGCCGTCTCCCACCAGACCGATGACCGGCTGGTCGGGGGCGGCCAGCTTGACCCCGATCGCGGCCCCCATCCCGTATCCCTCCGAGCCGCCGGCCGGCGGCAGGTAGACCGTCCGCCCCGCGCGCTGCAGGCCGGCCAGACAGCCCTTCAGCGCGAAGTTCTCCATCGATACCAGGCCGCCGCCGATGCTCTCCAGCGCGCCGTGCAACTCGTCTGCCAGGACCCACGGCCGCACGCTGTCCGGCTGCGGCCGCTCGTTGCGGAACACGTCGAGCCGGGTGCGGTGCTCGGCCGCGGCCGCCGCCAGGGCCGCCCGGCGCCGCTCATCGAACTGTCCGGCACCGCCGGGCGACTGCTCCACCGCCTCCAGCAGGCGCTGCAGCGTCCGCTGCTCGTCGGCCACGATCGCGTGCCAGAGCCCCTCGAAGTTGGTCAGGTTGTCGACGTCGGCGCCGATGGCGATCACCCGCGCGTTGGGAAACGCGCGGTAGGTCGCCTGCGACCGGGCAAACGCGAACTGGCGGACCCCGATCGCCACCACCAGGTCGGGGTCGAGCCCCGGCAGGTCCTGGCAGCCGAGCGGATGATTGGTCTGCACGAAGCGCCGAAACTGGTCGTTTTCGTTGATCCGCGCGCCGACCTGTTCGGCGAAGCGGTCGAGCAGGGCGACCGCGTCGCTCTTCCAGATGCCGTCGCCCACGAACAGCAGCGGCCGCTGTGCCGCGGTCAGCGCGCGCACCACCAGCTCCACGTCGGCGTCGGCGGGATACCCGGCGCGCAACTCCGGCAGGGGGCCGGTGGCGATGGTCGCGTCGCCTGCCTCGCGGCTCAGCCCGTCCTCGTGGATGGCGACGTGGACCGGACCCACCGGCGGGGTCATGGCGGTGAGCAACGCGCGGTAGGCGGCGTGCGCGACCCCGTCCGTGTCGATTACCGTCCAGCTCGCCTTGACGAACGGCGCGGTGAGGTAGGTGGGGCCGAAATTGTGGTCGAGGTGGTGGCCGAACCCCCGTTTGTCCGCCGCGCTGCCGGTGTCGGCCGCAAAGGTCAGGACGACCACCGGCAACTTGGCGTTGTAGATGTTGAGCATCTGGCCGAGCGACTGTCCGAGGCCGCAGTCCAGGTGGGGAATCATCACCGCCGGGTCCTTGTTGACCTGGCTGTAGCCGCCCGCCATGCCGGTCACGACCCCTTCATGCAGGCCGAGAATGCCGTGGATGTCGGGGTTGCCGTAGAGCGCGTCGAAAAAGGGCGCCTCGTGGGAGCCGGTATTGTTGAACACGTAGCGCACGCCGAGGGCGGCGAGCTGCTCGACCAGCACCTGCGACGGGTTGCCGGTGAACGGGCGGGTGGTGGGGCGCGTTGCGCTGGGTTGCATCAAATTCTCCTGCGCCGTGCCCGTCTCGCTCGCGCGGAGCACACGGCGGGTAAACACGTACCACGTACCGGCGCCGGTAGACCAGCGCCTGAGGGCCTGAGGTGCCTGGTGAATCAGCCGCCGCGGCCGGCGCCGAACAGCGCCTGCACGCCGCCGGCTGACAACCTGACCGAGCGCGGATACACTGAACGCATCGACATGAGCACCAACGACATGAGCAATGCAGAACAACCGGTAAGCCCCGGCTGGACCGGCCGGTTCTACGAGGGCCTGGCCGTGGGCGACGTCTACCGCAGCCGGTTCGGGCATACCGTGACCGAGGCCGACAACGCGCTGTTCACCCACCTGACCCACAACACCAACGCGCTGCACTTCGATGCCCACTACGCCGGCAACTCGCGCTGGGGGCGGATCCTGGTCAACAGCACCTTCACCCTCGCGCTGATCACCGGCATGAGCGTGAACGACGTCACCGAGCACGCCATGGCCAATCTGGGGTGGGAGGAGATCAAGCTGCCCAATCCGGTGTTCCTGGGGGACACGCTGTACTGCGAGACCGAGATCGTCGCGCGGCGGGACTCGAAGTCCTATCCGGAAGCGGGCATCGTGCGGTTCCGGTCGCGCGGCATCAACCAGACCGGCGACGTGGTGATCGACTACACCCGCAGCGCGCTGATCTACAGGCGCGGGGCCTCGCCCCAGGCCGCCTCGTTTCCGGAACCGAAAACAGCACTGACGCCGTCATCTTGAAACCGCTGGCCGGGCTGCGCCTGATCGACCTGTCCACGGTCCTGGCCGGCCCCTACTCCACCGCGCTGCTGGCCGACCTTGGGGCCGACGTGATCAAGGTCGAGCCGCCGTCCGGCGATGCGGCCCGCGCCCTGGTCACCGACGAGCCGCGGCACAATCCCGACGGACTGGCGCCGCATATCCTCACCAACCAGCGCAACAAGCGCAGTATCGTGATCGACCTGAAGCATCCCGCCGGCAAGGCGGCGTTCGCCGACCTGGTGCGTTGGGCCGACGTGGTGATGGAGAACTATCGCCCCGGCGTGACCGGGCGGCTGGGCATCGACTACCCGGCGCTCGCCGCCCTCAACCCGCGCGTCATCGTGTGCTCCATCACCGGCTACGGACTGACCGGTCCGGGCAAGGATCGGGCCGCGTTCGATGCCAACATTCAGGCCTACGCGGGCATCATGAGCGTAACCGGAGAGCCGCGCGGGATGCCGGTGCGCCCGGGGCCGGCGTACGGGGACATGTGCGCGGGAATGGCCGGCGCGCTGGGGATTCTGGCCGCGGTGATCGGCCGCGAGCGCACCGGCCGCGGCCAGCACGTCGACCTGTCGATGCTCGACGTGCAGCTCTCGATGCAGAACTACTTCTGCACCATGCATCTGGCCTCCGGGCGGCCGACGCGGCGGCTCGGCAACGAGCATGAGCTGCACGTGCCGTACAACGCGTACCGCACCGCCAGCGGCCCGCTGTTCGTGACGGTGGTGACCGACGCGCAGTGGAGCGGCCTGCTGCGCGCGCTGGGGACCCTCGACCATCCGCCTGAGGTGCGCGCGTACCTGGAGGCGCTCGCCGACGCCCGGCTGCGGGAACGGCTCAACCGCACCCGCGCGCGGGCGGCGATCAATGCGGCCATGAGCGCCATCCTCGCCACCCGGCCGCGCGAACAATGGATGGAGGTGCTGGCCGCGGAGCGGCTGCCGTTCGCGCCGGTCAACACGCTGGAGGAGGCGCTGGCCGACCCGCAGGTGGCGGCGCGCCACATGGTAGCGGAGATGCCGCTGCCCGGCGGCGGCACCTACCGGGCGCCCGGCAACCCGATCAAGCTGTCCGCGGCCGGCCCCGACGCGTTCACCGCGCCGCCGCGGCTCGGGCAGCACACCCGCGAAGTGCTGGCCGAGGTTCTGGGCTACGACGACGCGCGGATCGCCGAGCTGCTGGCGACCGGCGCGTTCAGCGCCGCCCGGGGCTGGCGCGCGCCGGCCCGCGAGGGCGCGGCGGCGGGCGGCGCCGCGGCCGCATCCGGTGCGGCCCCCGCCGCCGGCGCTTCGGGCTGACCGATGGTGCTGCCGGCACGGTCGCTGCTGTTCGTGCCCGCCAACCGGCCCGATCGGTACGCCAAGGCGGCGGCCGCCGGGGCGGACAAGGTGATCATCGACCTGGAGGACTCGGTGCCGGCGGACCAGCGCGCCGCGGCGCGCCAGATGATCGCGCCGGCCCTCCCGGAGGTCCCGCGCGCCCGGCTGCTGGTGCGGGTCAACCCGATCGGCGATCCCGACCATGCCGCCGACCTCGCGGCCGTGCCGCTGGCCGCGGTGGGCGGTCTCATGGTGCCGAAGCTGGAGCGCGTGGCCGAGCTGCGGAATCTGGCCGGCGAGCTGGAGCGGCGGGAAGCGGCGGCGCACCTGGCCGCGGGCTCCACCTATCTGGTGGTGCTGCTCGAGACCGCCCGCGGCGTGCGCGACGCGGACGCGCTGCTGGAGGCGGCCGCCGGCCTCGGGCGCGACTGCGTGGCGGCGTTCGGGGCGCTGGACTACGGCGTGGAAGTGGGAACCGAGGCCACCGGCGTCGAGCCGGAGCTGCTGTACCCGCGCGTGCGGTTGACGGTGGCCGCGGCCGCCGCCGGCCTGGAGCCGCCGCTCGACTCGCCCAGCACCCACCTGCGCGCGCCGGACCGCGTGCGCGCGGAGGCGCTGGCGGCGCGCCGGCTCGGGTTTCAGGGCAAGCTGTGCGTGCATCCGCTCCAGGTCGCCCCGTGCAACGAGGTGTTCACGCCGGCGCCGGCCGCGGTGGCGGAAGCGCGCGCCGTGGTGGACGCCTACGACGCGGCGCAGGCCGCGGGACGCGGCGCCGTGGCGCGGGACGGACACATGATCGACCTGCCGGTGGTGCGGCGGGCGCAACGCACGCTCACCCTGGCCCGCCGGCTGGAGGAGGACGCACCGCCGGCCGGCGGCGCCTGAACGGCGTCTGACCGGCGCTTGAGGGCGACCGGCTACCGGGGCTCGACGCCGGTGATGAACGCCAGCACTTGGTCCATCCAGCCGTTGAGCGCCCGGTA
Organism: Spirochaetia bacterium; assembly: GCA_965198005.1. Taxonomy (GTDB): domain Bacteria; phylum Spirochaetota; class Spirochaetia; order SZUA-6; family Bin103; genus Bin103. Next base: position 1,349,580 of record CBDAOI010000004.1, on the reverse strand, counting down.
CTTTGCCGGGGCGGCGGCGAGAATGCCCTTCTCGGACTGCACGTACATCGACGGCACCAGCTCCGCGCGGCAGTTCTCGACCAGCTTGCGGGCGCTGTCGGCGGTGGTGTCAAGGTGAAACTGCAGGCCGATCACCGACCGGCCGAGCTGGAACGCCTGGTTCAGCGCGCCGTTGCTGCGCGCCAGGCGGACCGCTCCGTCCGGCAGCTCGAAGGTCTCCCCGTGCCAGTGGAACACCTCCAGAAACGGCGGAAACCGGAACGTAGCGGGCTGCTCCTCGCCTTCATCGTCACCGGCCTCGGGGACCACGCCCTGGATCGGTAACCAGCCGATCTCCTTGACCGGGTTGGGGTACACCGCCGCCCCGCACGCGCTCGCAATCAGTTGTGCGCCGAGGCACACCCCGAGCACCGGTCGCTCCAGCTCGATCACCGCGCGGATGAACTGCTTCTCCGCCGCCAGCCAGGGATACTGCTGCTCGTCGTTGACGCTCATCGGACCGCCCATCGCCACCAGCAGGTCCACCTCGGCCGGCGCCGGCAGCGCGTCCGAGACGTGGAACATGGTCCCGGTCACGTCGTAGCCGGCGCGTTGCAGCCAGGACTCGATACTTCCCAGACCCTCGAACGGAACGTGTTGCAGGTAGTGCGCGCGCATACTCATGTCATAGTTCTCCATGCCGTCAACGGGATCGCATCGCAAGTGATTGATTGATTCCGGAGGGACCCGCCGTAGCGGGCCACGTGAGCAGAGCATCACCAAACAGCCCGGCAGCGTCAAGCCCCGGGCGCCGGGGGCGGCGCCGGAGCGCCGGCCGGATCCGAGTCCGTTACCGCCAGCCCGGTACGTAAGACTTCGCCGCGCGGAGTGGTCAAACCGATACGAGGTACGACGACATGCGATCCACATTCCTCCTGATCTGCCTGATGCTGGCCCTGGCCGCGACCGCCGGGGCCACCGACGAGGAGCCGGCCGCCGAGTGGCTGGCCACCGAGCTCACCGACGTGCGCACCGGTGAGTCGTTTACGATCGCCGAGTTCGCGGGCACGCCGGTGCTGCTGGAGAGCTTTGCGGTCTGGTGCCCGATCTGTACCAGCCAACAGAAGCAGGTGCGCGCCCTGCACGAGCAGGTCGGCGACGAGGTGGTGTCGATCGCGCTCAACACCGACCCCAACGAAGACCACGCCAAGGTCGCCGCCCACCTCGAGCGCCACGGGTTCGACTGGCGCTACGCGGTGGCTCCGGTGGAGCTGATCCGCGCCCTGAAAGGGGAGTTCGGCGTCGGCATTCTGAACGCGCCGTCGGCCCCGATAGTGCTGATCTGCCCCGACCAGAGCGTCCGGGAGATGTTGCGGCGCGGCGTGAAGCGCGCGGACTTCCTGCAGGAGCAGGCCGCCGCCTGCGCGGCGCCGGCAGCGTAGGTGCTCGCCAACCTCGCCGCCAGCTATCTGCTCGGACTCGCCACGCCGCTGACCGCGGTGTGCGTGCTGCCGCTGTACCCCGGCTTCATCGCCTTCCTGTCCAATCGCCGGCAGGAGGGCGACCGCCGGCCGCCGCTGCTGCTCGGCTTGGCGGTGGTGGCCGGCGTGGTCGCCTGCATGGTGGCGATCGGGCTGGTGTTCTCGACCCTGCTGGAGCTGTCGCTCACCGGCGTGGCCGGCGTCGCCTCGCCGATCGCCTTTGCGCTGCTGGCCGTGATCGGCGTGCTGCTGCTGGCCGACGCCGACTTCAGCCGCCTGTTTCCGGTGGTGCGGGCGCCGAGCACGAGCCGTCCGGTGGCGGCCGCGTTCGGCTACGGCGCCTTCTTCGCCTTCATCATCCTGCCCTGCAACCCCGGCTTCATCGGCGCCTTCTTCTCCAAGCAACTGGCGCTCTCGGTCGGCGACTTCGGCCTCAACGCGCTCAACTCGGTGATCTTCGCGCTCGGCATCGGCACGCCGCTGCTGGTGCTGGCGGTGGCGGGCGCCGCCTTCGGCAGGAGAATCATCGGCTTCCTGACCCGGTACAAGTCGCCGATCAACCGCATCGCGGGCGCGGCGATGGTCGCGATCGCCGGCTACTACCTGATCGCGGTGTTCCAGGTGCCGCAGCGCCTGCTCGGCTTGTAGCCACCTGACGCCACCACCGCAACAACCGCGCACGAAATCATACCACAAATGGCTGCCTTCTTCCGGTATACGCGAACACAACTGCCCGGCCGGACCGGTCTCAGGCCGACGGCGCGGGGGTGGCTGCCTGCAACCTGGCTCGGTAGCGCTCCAGGGTGCCGTGGAACTCCGGATCGTCCCGCAGCCACTGGAAATCGAACTCCCGGCACTGCCCGTAGCGGCTCAGGTTGTCGATGTACGCGGCCCCCAGCTCGCCGCGGGTCCAGCCTTCCGGCAGGAGGGCCGCCGGATCGGCGACCAGGTAGGTCAGCAGGTCCTCCAGGTAGCGCAGCGCCTCATCCCGTATCCGTAACTGCGAGAACGCCAGCACCAGGTACTGGAGCGCCAGATGCCGGGTCGAGTCTTCGGTGTGTGGTAGCGTGTTGGTCATTGTCATTGGTGCAACCTCGTCCTCTACGACGGCCACGCGTTCGCTGCTGCTTCAACGTCGTGACTCGTAATGCGACGAAAATACCGAGACTCCCGGATAGTCCCGGTAAAGACCCGGTGAATATCCGTTAACATCGTGGCTGCCGGGCACGCGTGCGGTGGGTAAGATCGCCCTGTGCGGCCCCCCGTGGACGGCGCTCCAGGGCTTCGTGCAGGTCCCAGTCCGCCTGCAGCCGCATCCAGAACTGCGGAGAGGTTTGCAACAGGCTCGACAATCTTATCGCCGTGTCCGCGGTGATGCGCCGCCGGCCGCGCACCACTTCGTTCAGCCGATTCAACGAAATCCCAAGCTGCCGCGCCGCATCCTTCTGACGCAGACCGAGTGGCTTGATGAACTCCTCGAGCAACATCTCGCCCGGAGAAACCGCCGGCCCGAGCCAACTCGGGTCTCTAGTGATAGTCTTCGACGCAGACCTCGTAGGCATGGCCATCCTCCCATCGAAACGTCAGGCGGTACTGATCGTTCACTCTCATGCTGTGCAGTTCGGACTGCGCACCGCGCAACCGTTCCAGTCGATTGCCTGCGGGAATCCGCAGGTCGTCGAGCCCGGCCGCCACGTCCAAGGCCTTCAGCTTCCGTTGCGCGGCGCGCCAGACATCTCGTGGAATCCGTCTCGATTGACGCATGTTGCGCTCACGAAACAGATCCGCGGTCGTCTCATCGGCAAAGGACTGTATCATTTGCCTGACCGGTTACACGATACACGAGTACCATGTATTCGTCTACCCACAAACACCACGGCGTCACGGCGACGCGAAGGCGCCTCAGGCAGTTGCATCGTGCGGCGATCCAGGTGCCTGATCCGGAGGCATTCGGGCGGCTGTTTGAGGCCGCCGACTGAAGCCCAACCGATTGACCGCCGATGGCGCAGCCCGTATAGTCCGCGCCAAGGAGGACACAGCGTTCCATGAGCACTGCCAATGGGTTGCTGTTTACGGCGACCGTGGACCAGAGATTCAGGGCGCCGGGGCCGCAACCCAACGGGCTGCAGGCAGCCGCCGACGGGCTGTGGTTGATCGAAGGAGCGACCGGCCCGGCGTGAGTTTCCCGACCCCGCGCGGCCCGCACGGCATCAACTATCCGGCCTACCGGCCGTCGGTAGCCGGCCTCAACGGCATGGTGGCGTCCGCTCATCCGCTCGCTTCCCAGGCCGGCGTGCGCATCATGCAGGCGGGCGGCAACGCGATCGACGCGGCGATTGCCGCGGCGGCGGCGGTGGGCGTGGTCGAGCCGGCGATGTCGGGCGTCGGCGGCGACGGCTTCATCCTGATCTTCGACGCCGCCACCCGGCGGCCGTACGGCGTCAACGCCACCGGGCCGGCGCCGGCACGCGCGACCCGCGAGCGCTACCTGGCGCGCGGCGGCATTCCGATGCGCGGCATGCTGAGCGTCTCGGTGCCGGGCCTGGTCGACGGCTGGCTGCTGGCGCAGCGCCGGTTCGGCACGCTGGACCTTGCCCAGGTGCTCGCCCCCGCGGTCGACCTGTGCGAGCGCGGCTTCCCGGTGACTCACACGCTGGCCACGGCTCTGGAGACCGGGCACGAGTCGCTGGCGACGGATGCCGCGGCCCGGGCGGTGTTCGCGCCGCGCGGGCGCCCGCTGCGCGCGGGTGAACTGCTGGTGCAGCGCGACCTGGGCACGACGCTGCGCCGGATCGCCGAGCAGGGGCGCGCGGGGTTCTACGAAGGCGCCATCGCGCGTCGGATCGGGGAGGCCAGCCGCGCGCACGGCGGCGTGCTGGACGAGGACGACCTCGCCGCCTACCACGCCCGCTGGGACGAGCCGATCCAGGTGGACTACCACGGCCATCGGGTGTACGAGATGCCGCCCAATTCGAGCGGCCACGTCCTGCTGCAGGCGCTCAACCTGGTCGAACGGTTCGACCTCGCCGGCATGGGCTGCCTGTCGGCCGACAGCATCCACCTCATGGTCGAGGCGATTCGGCTCGCCTTCGCCGACCGCGAACGGTACGTGGCGGATCCCGACTGGGTCGACGTGCCGCTCGACCGCCTGCTGTCCAAGGCCTACGCCCGCCAGCGGGCGGCCGCGATCGACCTGGCGCGCACCACCCCCGGCGTCGGTCCCGGCGCCCCGCTCCGCGCCGACCAGCCGGGCGACACCACCTGCCTGTGCACCGCCGACGGCGCGGGCAACGCCGTGTGCCTGCTGCAGAGCATCCAGACCGCGTTCGGCTCCTGCCTGATCCCCCGCAACACCGGCATTCTGCTCAACAACCGCATGACCTTCTGGCATCTCGAGCCCGGCCACCCCAACGCGCTGGCGCCCGGCAAGCGGGTCCGCCACACGATGAACCCGGTCATCGTCACGCGCGCCGGCCGCCCGGTCATCGTCTGCGGCACGCCGGGGGCGGACACGCAGGTCCAGACCAACCTCCAACTCCTCACCAGCGCCATCCACTTCGGGATGACCCCGCAGGAGGCGGTCGAGGCGCCGCGCTGGCGCAGTTGGCAGAATCCGATGGAGTCCACCGTCCCCCACACCTGCGAGGACCGGCTGGAACTGGAGACGCGCTTCCCGCCGGCGGTGCGCGCCGCCCTGCAGCGCAAGGGGCACCGCATCCGGACCGTCGGCCCCTGGGATACGCTCGGGAACGCCCAGTTCATCCGCCTCGATCCCGCCACCGGCGCCCTGCTGGGCGGCTCGGATCCGCGCAGAGACGGTTACGCGGTCGGCTTCTGACGCAGGTCCAGCCAGCGCCCGGTGTGTTTCAGGTTCTCCAAGGCAGCGCGGGCTGCGTGGTGGTCCCCGTCGCGCCAAGCACCGGATCAAGGCCAACGAGCGATGCTCAATTGAGTGCGCGCCGCCCCCGGGTCGCCGACCGGGCATCCCGCCTTCGTCAGATCAATGGCGCGCCGCCCCTGAGCCTTGGATCCAGCAGGTCCCGCACGGCGTCGCCGAACATGTTCAGACTGTAGACGGTAATCGTCAGGCAAAGACCGGGCCAGATAGCCAGCCACGGCGCCTGCTCCATGTACTTGCGCCCTTCCCGGCTGAGCATACCTCCCCAGTCAGGAGTGGTGGCTGGCAGACCGAATCCCAGGAAGCCCAGAGAAGCCAGAGCCATGATCACGCCGCCGATACTGGTGCTGAATGAAATGATTATGACCGGCGTGATATTGGGCACGACATGTCGTATGAGTGATCTCCATCTCGGCGAGCCAACCGCCTCCGCCACGTCGAAATAGATATTCTCCTTGATACCGATAACAGCGGCTCTGATTACTCTCGCGCCGCCTATGCCTCCTGATATCCCCATGACCAGTATTATCTGCAATAGACCCTTCCCCACTATGGCCATTAGGGTCAACAATAGCAGCAATCCTGGGAAAGCCATCCAGGCATCGACAAATCTCTGTACAATCAGGTCCAATTTACCACCAACGAATCCTGAAACGCCGCCGATGACGGTACTGATGAATATGCTGATTGTGGTCACTGTCAGACCGACCAGTACGGAGACACGAGCCCCGAAGATAAGGCGGCTGAGCAGGTCTCGTCCCGCCTGGTCGGTACCAAGCAGATACCGGACTGATGGGCCCTGCAGCCTGTCTATCAGGTGTAGTTCGGTATATGGATATGGGGATAATTCACCGCCAAAGATAGCCACCAGGATCAATAGCAATATGACCATTCCGCTGGCAAAACCGAATGGCTTCTCCTTGACCAGCCTGATAAGGAAACTGGCCACCGCGCTACGTCTTCTTGGCTCACTCACTGTAGCGGCGTGTACGCGTGGCATCACTTATAGCGAATCCGAGGGTCCAAATAGGGATAGAGCATGTCGATAAGTAGAGAGCTGAGCAACACCACGCAAGCCAAAAGCAGGTTTATTGCGGATACTACCGGGTAGTCTCTTGCATTGAGCGCAGCCACGAACATGCGACCTATCCCCGGAAGAACGAATATCTCCTCCAGGATAACCGAGCCTCCGACCAGGAGAGGGAGCTGCATGCCGATCAGGGTAAGTATCGGGATGAACGCGTTCTTGATGGCGTGTCTGATAATGATCACCCTCTCCTTGAGCCCCTTGGACCAGGCAGTCCTGATATAGTCCTGCCTGAGCACCTCCAGCATCATGGTGCGCGTCAGCCGCATGGTGGCGGCAGACATGGCCGTCCCCAGGATCAGGGACGGAATGAGGAACATCCCGAGATTTCCCAGCGGGTCTTGCTTGAAGGTGATCAGCTCCACCGATGGCGACCAGCCCCACCAGATTGCCGGGTAGAGCATGACCATGATTCCCAGCCAGAAGTTGGGCGTTGCGATACCGATGACGGCAATCGTCCGCCCCACGTAGTCGGCGGCTGTATCCTGGCGGATCGCCGAGTAGATGCCGACGGGCAAAGCGATGACGAGTCCGATTGCGATTGCCAGGAAACCAAGCTCAAGAGTTACTGGCAGTCTTCCGATTATCCTCTCCTCTATCGCCCAATGACCAGTCAGTGACTCACCAAAGGTGCCGCGCAGGAGAATACCTCCCATCCAGCGTCCATACTGCACGGGCACAGGCACGTCCAATCCCAGCATGCGTTCAAGAGCTTCACGGTCTATAGCACCACCCGCGGCAGACCATGATTCCATCTCAGCCACCATTGCGTCTACTACGTCGCCAGGGAGGAAGCGGACCGCGAGAAAGACGATGATGGTCAAGATCCACAAGGTGGGGATTATCAGCAACAACCGTCTGATGAGATAGGCTCTCATGGGTCGTTGCCCCGAGTATGGGAGCTGGGAAGCGCGCTCGCAAGCGCCAGCCTCCCGGCTCCCTTATGCATCACTAATTCCCCATTTCTTCCTTCAGCTCACTATCAATCCAGAGGCGGGCCAGGTGGGTCATACGTTCACCCCATCCCATACCTGCTTCACCGAAATAACCCTGAACCCACGGCTGGTTCACGAAATGATTCGGGATGTTGGATTTGACTAGCCCACAGTGCTCCCTTACACAGAGCTCATCGGACTGTCTCTGAATCCTCTTGAACTCCTCGATGTCGGTAGCTTCTATCGCGGCAAGATACAGGGCGTCCATGCGCGGGTCATTCATCTTGTTGGCGCTGGAGCCACCAAGCAGTTTGGTTACCGCTCCAAAAGTGTATCCGATCAAGCCGGGGCCGCCGAAGTATCCATAATAAGAAGACAACAACCCGTACTCGAGCGTGTCCGCCTTCAAGGCAGCTCCTATTTCAGCTGTACCGAACACATCGAGCTCGCCTTTCACACCAATAGCGTCGAAGTACCCAATGACCAGTTCCGGATAGGTCTCATCCCACCTATCGAAATGGCCTAGCGTGATCGTGAATCTATAGCCGTCGGCGCCACGCGGATATCCAGCCGCATCAAGCAACGCTTCTGCTTCTTCCGGGTGATACTCATACTCATGTTTGACCTCGTCGGGCCAGTCGTCATATGGCCAGCTATACTCTGGCGTGAATTGCCCAACCAACCCGTAGGGTGATGGATCGCCCAGACCCTTGTTGTAGGTAGCGTTGATGGTCTCGCGGTCCACTGCCATCTGTAGTGCCTTGCGCACATTGACGTCCTGCATGACCGGCAGAGACTGGTTAAAATAGAACGTGCCACTTGGCCGGCTAAAAATGGGCCAGAACTCTATTTCAGGATTGGTCTGCTGGAGGGTCGCTGCATCGTCGACAGAGGTTATATAGGCGTCGCCGACGTTACTCATCATATCAAGCTTACCGGTGCGCAGTGCCGCCAGACGGGTTGAACTGTCTGGCATCAGCAGCGACCTGTACTCGTCAATATAGGGCAGGCGGTTGCCGAATTTTTCGTCGACGCCCCAGTAGTCAGGATTCTTCACCCAGGTTGCCGAGCTGCCCTCCACGAAATCAGTGATTCTCAAGGGGCCGGTGCCGACCACGTTCTTCCAGTCCTTGGCGTCGCCGTGTGTCTCGATTACTTCGCGAGGTAACACGATAAAGTAGTTGTTGGTCATTTTACCCAGCACATCGAGGGTAGGCTTCGCCAGCTTGATCTCAATCGTCCATTGGTCGGTAGCCGTTACCGATTCGATCTCCATACCCCAGGCGATACCACCCACACCGGCGCTAGGTCCGTCTTCGGTGAAGTCGCCCAGACCCAAAAAGCGGTGATAGTTCCATTCGACGTCGGAGGCATCGAACTCACGGCCGTTCACCGGCGCCTTGTTGTCCCAGTTGACGCCCTGGCGGATGTTGAAGATGAACGTCGTGTCGTCGGGCATCGACCAGCTTTCAGCCAGCGACCCTCTGCTCATCTCCGGGGTCACCACCTGGTACAATTCACCGCGCCATATATCCCTGGATAGTCCCCAGTCGGCGAAGGCGAGCCTCTCATTGACACCCCCGATGAGGTGTTGCGCCCAGCCACTATTGAACCAGGGGTCGATACCCGGAGGAAAGACCTTGGCGGCCCACGTGAGGGTGCCGCCATACTCCGGCGCGGTCCACGTCCTGCCGGTGGCGGGGTCGAACACCGTTTCCTTCTCCGTAGCCGCGGCCGGCGCCTCTTCTGCGCCCGCGGCCCAGAGGCCGGTTGCGGTGAGGGCGAGGCCAATCAGTACCGCGAGGCACTTCTTGAACATTGCGAAAAACATGAATATGTCTCCTTCCTGTAAGTTGAGTTTAGGTATGACACGTTCGCGACGGAGGTGTCAAGCGCGCGCATTCTCCGGTTCTCCGGTGCTCCGTGATGGGGTCAGGCCGGGGTCAGGCCGCACCGACTGGAGCGTTGTGCGGCTGAGCGAGCAGGTCTTCGAGGAAGCACATGGTCTTCAGCACGCCAACGTCGTCGCGCTGGTTGCCGATGACCTGCAGGCCGATCGGCAGGCCGAGTCCGGTCTTGCCGACGCACACGGTACCCGCCGGGTTGCGCGTCATGTTGATACCCTGCGTGAAACCGACCCAGCGTTCCGTCTCCTGGCCGTCGATCGTGCCGACGGCCGAACCGGCTTTGGGAGTCTGGCCGCAGGTGGTCGGCGTGAGGATGAAGTCTCCTTCCCGGAACGCGTCGACCAGCTTGGCGTTCAGATAGTGACAGGCATCGAGCGCCCGGGCGTAGTCGACTCCGCTGACGTTGGCCATTCCGTGTTCGATCAGGGGCTTCAGCCCCTCGTCGATCCGGTCCCATTGCGGTGTGCCGCGCAAATCGCCTTGAGCGCGCGCCCGGGATGCGGACCAGAACCGGTACCATGGTCCGGCGGGATCCTCTTCCCAGATGGTCTCACGCACGACCACCTCGACCCCTGCGCCTCGGAGAGCCGCAATGGCCGCTTCGCAATGCTGCATGATCTCCGAGTCGACCGTGGCGAATCCCATCGTCGGCGACCAGACCACGCGCCGCGGCCGGTTGTGCCGGTTCAATGCGGCACGCCAGGACTCGGCCGGCGGGGGCATCGAAAAGATGTCGGTCGGTTCATGCCTCACGACCGCATCCAGCGCATAGGCGACGTCACGAACCCGAAGTGCCATCGGCCCCTTGACGCTCAGGACTCCCGATGCGGGTGGAGACGGGCCGCCGGCCGGTACCCGCCCCTGGCTTGGCTTGAGGCCGCTCAACCCGCAGACCGACGAAGGAATGCGAATGGAACCTCCGCCATCGGACCCGGTGCCCAGCGGAATCATGCCCGAGGCAAGCGCCGCCGCGGTTCCACCGGATGAACCTCCCGGGCTGTAATCCAGGTTCCAGGGATTGCGCGTCGCCCCGAACGGCCGGTTGTCGGTCACTCCCTTGAAACCGAACTCGGGCGTGTTCGTCTTGCCCAGGATCACGCAACCAGCCGCGCGCAGCAGCGCGACCAGAACCGAGTCGTGTTGTGCGGGTGGGTCGTTGACGCGCAGTTCGGCGCCGAAGGTCGTGACGAAGCCGCGCGCATCCTCAAGATCCTTGACGCCTATCGGGATGCCGGCCAGCGGCCCTACGGGATCACCGTGCTTGAGGCGCGCGTCGATCGCGTCGGCTTGCGCCAAGGCATCCTCGAAGTTCACCGCGCAAAAAGCGTTCAGCCGCGGGTTCAACGACTCGAGGTTGTCGATCGCGGCTTGCGTCAAGTCACGAGCTGACACCCGCCGCGAGCACACGGCACCGACGAGTTGCTCAACCGTCGTCTCACGAAAGTCCATGCCGGAGGAGTTTCGGGCTTCCTCGTGGCTGTGTCAACACACGCGACGCCCATCGCGCCCATCGCGCCCATCGCGCCCATCGCGCCCATCGCGCCCATCGCGCCCATCCGCCCAGACGCGCCCATCGCCCAGACGGCACGCGCCACCGCTCAGCCGCGGATCAAGCAGATCGCACGCTGGCGCCGGCGCGCCGTGCAGGCCGACGGGGCCGTCGGCCCCCGTCGGCCCCGTCGGCCTGCCCTGTTGCCAGGTCCGCCGCAGTCTGCTATCATGTGGGTATGGGTTGGGAGACTCGCCGGGCCTCTCTCCTGACGGAGAAGCTGCCTGCAGAGAAACCACACTTGAAGGAGCCACTGGGCCGATGGACAACGTGAAGGCCGCTCACTGAAGCGGTCACAGCCTGTCAGTTCACGACGTGCTGACTCGCGGTCCCCGGTGTGCGGGGACGACGCCGAGTTTGAGCTCAGTAGGCCGGGCGAGCTCCCTACCCCGTTTTCACGTCCTGCCCCGACAAAACCGACCCCGCAGGCGGCGTGCCAATGACCACCCGCGGTACGTACGATCCAGCCGGCTGCTTGTTGGGTGACGCGCGGGCAGCGTAGTATTGCGCCCCGTGAACCACGCCCGGACCACCACGGCGATCCGCTACGCGCGCGCCGGCGACGGCACCGTGGAGATACTGTTCGATCCGCCCGGCGCCCGGCTGGTGGTGTTCTCGCGTGCGCTGCTGGCGGAGCTGGACCGGGTGGTGAGCGTGGTCGAAGCGGATCTGGCCGGCGGACGGCCGGTGCGGCTGGTGCTGGTGCGTAGCGCGAAGCCCGACTGCTTCATTGCCGGCGCGGACATTGAGGAGCTGCTGGCACTGCCGGACGCGGCCGCGGCCACGCGCCTCAACCGGACCGTGCACGCGCTGTTCGACCGGATCGGCGCGCTGCCGGTCCCGACCGTGGCGGTGATCGACGGCGCCTGCCTCGGCGGCGGCACCGAGTGCGCGCTGGCCTGCAGCTACCGGATCGCGACCGACCACCCCAAAACCCGCATCGGCCTGCCGGAAGTGACGCTCGGCATCATTCCGGGCTGGGGCGGCACCCAGCGGCTGCCGCGCCTGATCGGGCCGGCGGCCGCCTTGCCGCTGATCGTCAGCGGGCGGGCGCTGACCGGACCCGAGGCCGCGGCGACCGGGCTGGTCGACCGTTGCGTACAACGCAGCCGCCTCGAGGCCGCCATCGCCGAGGTGCGCGCCGACCCGCCCGCGGCCGCGGCGCCGGCCGCCGCGATGCCGGCGGTCAGCGACTCCCTCGCCGCCGAGGTGGAAGCGACCATCCGCCGCGGACGGCTGCACCCGGCGGCGCCGCTGGCGGCCCTGCAGGTGGTGCGCGCCGCCGCCGGCACGCCGCTGGCCGAGGGGTTGGCGCTGGAACGGGCGGGGTTCGCCGAGCGCCTGTCGAGCAGCGCGGGACGCAACCTGATGACGCTGTTCTTCAGCCGCAACCGCCTGCGCGCCGAGCGCTTCGGGCTGGAGGATTCGCGGCCGCATCCGGTGGCGCGCGCCGCGGTGCTGGGAGCCGGCGTGATGGGCGGCGGCATCGCCTGGGCGCTGAGCAACGCCGGTCTGCCGGTAACGATGAAGGACGTGGCCGCGGAACCGCTGCGGCGGGGCACGGCGGCGGCGGCCGGCATGTACCGGCAACTGGTGACCCGCGGACGGCTGGCCGAGGCCGCGGCCGCGGCCCGGCAGCGCCTGATCGCCCCCACCACCACTTACGGTACGGAGTTCGCTGATCTCGACCTCGTGGTGGAGGCGGTCAGCGAGGAGCCTGCGCTCAAGCTTCGGGTGCTGGCCGAGCTGGAGCAGCAGGTCGGGCCGGACACCCTGATCGCCAGCAACACCTCGTCGCTGCCGCTGGACCGGTTGGCGACCGCGTTGCGGCGGCCGCAACGGTTCCTGGCCATGCACTTCTTCAATCCGGTCAACCGCATGCCGCTGGTCGAGATTGCGGCCGTGCCCGCGACCAGCCGCGGCGCGCTGGCGGGCGCGGTGGAGCTGGCCCGGCGCCTGCGCAAGACCCCGGTGGTGGTGCGCAATCGGCCGGGGTTCCTGGTCAACCGCATCCTGTTCCCCTATCTCATGGAAGCGGCGCGCGTCCTGGAGGACGGCGGCGACTGGCAGGCGCTGGACCGGGAGCTGGCCGCCTGGGGGATGCCGATGGGACCGTTCCGGCTGATGGACGAGATCGGACTCGAGGTGACGGTGAACATCGCCCGCTCGCTGGCCGCGTCGTTCGACGCGCGCATGGCGCCGCCGCCGTTCCTGCACCGGCTCGTGGAGCGCGGCGCCGCCGGGCGCAAGGGGGGCGCGGGAACCGGCTTCTACCGCTACGCCGGCCGCGAGGCGGCGGCCGCCACCGATTCGGTGGCGGGGGCCGTGGCGGAAACGGAGGCCGTGGCGGCGGGCGCCTCAGCAGCGGGCGCGGCCGGCGCCGGGCGCACGGAGGAGCCGCCCGACAGCGCCGCCGGAGTGGCGCGCTGCCTCGCGATGCTGGTGAACGAGGCCGCGCGCTGTCTGGCGGAGCGGATCGTGGACCGGCCGCTCTACCTCGACCTGACGCTGCTGCTCGGCATCGGCTTTCCCGACCATCGCGGCGGGGTGCTGCGCTACGCCGACCAGTACGGCCTGAGGCGGCAGGTGGAACGGATGGAAGAGCTGCGGGAGCGGTACGGTGCGCGGTTCCGGCCCTGTGCCGAGCTGAGCACGCGCGCCGCCACGGGAACCGCGTTCTACGGAACCGGCCAGTGACCGCGCGTAGCAACGCGCAACGACGGGCGAAGGAGTCGCACTGAGCATGATCGAGATCCGCGGCGCCGAGCGTTTCGCCTGCGACCGGGACCGGGTACGCGCCGCCCTGGCCGACCTGGAGCAGGTGGCAACGGCGCTCCCCGGCCTGAGCCGCATCGAGCGCAATGACGGCGCCACCCTGGTGTGCCGCGTGCGGCCCGGCCTGACCTTTCTCAGCGGCTCGCTGCGCACCACGATCACGCGCCCGGAGGATGCGGACCGGGCGGACCCGGCGGCGCTGCGCTACCGGATCGACAGCAGGGGTGTCGGCGGCGGCGCGGTCGTGAACGCGCAGATCCGCTGCCTGCCCGACGGTGAGGGCCGCAGTCGCGTGGAGTGGCAGGTGCAGGTGGAGGAATTGAGCGGCCTGCTGAAGCCGGTCGGCGCCAGCCTGATCGAGGCGGCAATGGGCAAGGTGGCCGCCGCCGCCTGGCAGGGGCTGCACACCCGGATGGAGGCCTGACGCAGGCGCGGCGACCGCTGAATCGGGTCCGATCCTCCGCTACGCCCCCATATCCGGGTCGATGCCCGACCGGCGCAGGAGCGCCGCCAGCCGTTCGGCCAGCTAGCGGAACGCGGCGTACTCCCGGCCGAGGACTCCGGCCGCGATCTTGAGCTTCAGAACCTCGTCGGTCCCCTCGTAGATCCGGCACACGCGCACGTCCTTGAGATGGCGTCCGGGCCGGTACAGGTCGGACCAGCCTCTGCCGCCCAACACCTGCAGCGCCCGGTCGGCCGCGTTGAAGGCCGCGTTGCTGGCCGCATACTTGGCTTCCGCAATGAGCTGGTCTACGCGGTTGGCCAGCTCGGCATCGCCGGGACGGTCGTCACTGGCCGCCTTCCAGCGCGCGGCGTCACCCACGATGCTGGCGCTGCTCTGCCGCGCGACCTCGATCTGCGCGACGTGGTCCTGCACGAGCTGGTGACGGGCGATCGCCTTGCCGTGCTGGTGGCGCTCCTTGGCGTAATCGACCGCCGCCTCGAGGCAGTCCTCGATCACGCCCACGCACCCCGCGGCCACGCTGAGCCGGCCGCTGCGCAGCGTCTTCATCGCCACCGCGAAGCCGTCGCCCTCCGCGCCGAGCAGGTTCTCCACCGGCACCCGGTACTCGGTCAACTCGAACATGCCGGTGTCGCAGGTGGGCATGCCGAGCTTGGCGGTCAACGCCTCGCGCTCGATCCCTTCGCCGTCGGTGTCCATGATGAACGCGCTGATCCGCCGCTTGCCGTTGCCGGGGTCCTCCGGGTAGGCGAACATGATGATGGCGCCGGCGATGGTGGCGTTGGAGATGAGGTACTTCACGCCGTTGAGCACGTAGTGATCGCCCTGCCGCCGGTAGGTGCTCCGCATCTCCAGGGGATTCGAACCGGCGTCGGGCTCGGTGAGGCCGAACGCCAGGATCCGCTCGCCGGTCACCGTGGCCGGCAGGTAGCGCCGCTTCTGCTCCTCCGTGCCCCACTCCACGATCGGGGTCTGCCCGATCGAGCAGTGCCCGGAGAACAGCGTGCGCACGCTGGAGCCTTCGCGGCCGATGCGCGCGATCGCGGCGGCATAGGTGGGGGCGTCCGCGCCGCGGCCGCCGTACTCCTTCGGCACCACCATGCCCAGGAGGTCATGCTTGCGCCCGAGCGCAACCACCGCCTCGTTGTAGCGGTGCTCCAGATAGCACAGATCCTCGAGCGGCCGCAGTTCCCGGCAGTAGGCTTCGACGTCGGCCAGCAGCGCCTCCCGTTCCGCCTGCGGCATCGGGGTATAGGTTGGGGTTTCAAGCAGCGAATTCATGCTGTTGCAATCGCTCCCTCTCGCTCGAGCTCGGTCAGATGCTCCGCCGAGAAGCCCAGCACCTCCTGCAGTACCTCGCGGGTATGCTGTCCCAGCAGCGGCGCACCGCGCGGGTCGCCCCGGAGACCCGGCATCTCGACCACCGGTCCCACCGAAAGATAACGCTTGTCGTCCGCCGCCGCCAGTTCCAGCAGGTTGACTCCGGGCGGTGCGGTCGGCGGCGCGCCGAACAGGCGCGGCAGGTCGGCTACCGCTCCGGCCGGGACCCCGGCCGCGGTGAGCTCGCGCACCAGCTCGGCGGAGGTGCGCGCGGCAACCAGCGGGGTCAGCACGGCGTTCAGGGCCGCCCGATTCGCCACCCGCGCCGAGTTGTCGCCGAAGCGCGGATCGCGCAGCAGCTCGAGGCAGCCGAGCACCGCACACGCCCCGGCGAACAGCTTGTTGTTGCCGGCGCCGATGGTGACGTAGCCGTCGCCGGCCGCGTACACCTCGTACGGCACGATCTGCGGATGGGCGTTGCCGAAGCGGCGCGGCGGGCGGTGGTTCAGCAGGAACGCCTGCGCCACGTTCACCAGCGCAGCCACGGTGGACCCCATCAGGTTGATCTCCAGGTGCTGTCCCTGGCCGGTCCGCTGCCGGCTGAGCACTGCGGCGAGGATCGCGCTCGCGGCGTGCAGGCCCGCGATCACGTCGGTGAGCGCCACGCCCACCTTCATCGGCGCCCCGTCCGGCTCGCCGGTCAGCGACATCAGCCCGCTCAGCCCCTGGATCACCAGATCGTAGCCCGGCCCCGGCTTGCGCCCGAACGCGGTGATCGAGCAGTGCACCAAGTCCGGCCGGGCCGCGCACAGCGCCGCATGATCCAGCCCCAGCCGTTCGGCCACGCCGGGCGCGAAGTTCTCCACCACCACGTCGCTGCGCGCCGCCAGGTCCAGGAAAAGCTGGCGTCCCTGCGGGCTGCGCAGGTCGATCGCCAGGCTGCGCTTGTTGCGGTTCACCGCCAGGAAGTAGGCGCTGAGCCCGGCCGCCGGGTCTCCCAGGTAGGGCGGCCCCCAGGCGCGCGTGTCGTCGCCGCCCTCCGTGCGCTCCACCTTCACCACGTCGGCCCCCATGTCGGCCAGCACCATCGTGCAGTACGGACCCGCCAGCACCCGCGTCGCGTCGAGCACCCGAATCCCCGCCAGCGCCGGCCCGCGGCCGCCGCCCTGCCCTGTCGTCATGCCGCCATTATGCCCGATTCGTCGCTGCCGGCGGTGGGTCTGGGCCGCGACGCCGGCAGGGTGCTAGCGAGACCTGCCCGGGCGGCGCACCAGGCGGCCGGGGAGCGCACCGGTCAGGTCGTCGTGCTCCAGCACGATCTCGCCACCGCAGATGGTGTAGTCGTAGCCGACCGTGCGCTGCATGAACCGCTTGGCGCTCTCCGGCAGGTCGTAGACGATGTGCGGCGCCGGCCATGACAGGCGCTCGAAGTCGATCACGTTGACGTCGGCGCGCATGCCGGGCTGCAGCAGGCCGCGGTCGAGCAGCCCGTACACCTCCGCCGGGCCGCGTGTCTGCTTGTTCACGATCGTCTCCAGCGCGACCTTTCCGCCGCGGGTGCGGTCGCGTCCCCAGAACGCCAGGTTCCAACTCGGCATGTGCGCGTCGCAGATGGCGCCGACGTGGGCGCCGGCGTCGCTCAGGCCGTTGCGGGTGATCGGATGGCGCATCATGTCGGCCATGTACTCCAGGTTGCCCTGGGAGTAGCCTTCCAGGTAGTGGATCAGCATGGTCTGACCCCGGTCGGCAGTGAGCAGGTCGTAGAATGCCTGGTCGGCCGAGATACCGTGCTTCCTGGCGTAGGTTGCGACGCTGGCCGCCGCGTCCGGCTCGTAGTCGGGCGGATCGCCGAGCACGTAGACTCGCGTGGGATTGGAGATGATCCGTTCCAGCAACCAGGGCAGCCGGCTGCCCGGCGTGGTATCGTCGACGAACGGGCTGTCGTCGGGGCCGACCTCGCCATACTTGTTGCCGATCTTCTTGCGCACGTCGTTGGTCAGGTCCCAGTCGCTGGCGAGAATCCGCGCGCGTACCTCGGGGTCGCGCATCTTGCGTAGCCGCTCCGCCATCGGCAGCGAGCCGACCAGCTCCCGATACGCGTAGTTGAGCATGTACGGATGGAGTGATGCTTCCAGGTTCATGATGATCATGGTGCCGCGGCCGCGGACCTGGGGATACACCCGCCAGCCATTGGCGTACGCCTTCTCCTCCAGCGGGTCCAGCGACTCGCGTCCGCCTTCGCCCATGAGGTAGGTCACGCTGATGCCGGCCATCCGGGCCAGGGAGTAGAGCCACTCGCGCTCGAACGGTCCGACGAACTGCAGCACGCCGCCACCGGCCTCGACCGCGCCCTTGGCGATCGCCTCGATCTCGGGATAGCGGGCCAGGGTGCCGGGTATCAGCTCGCCCTGCTTGGTGCGGTGCGCCAGCAGGCGGTTGCTGGAGACGCCGAACGCGCCCGCCTCGATCCCCTGGCGCACGATGCGGGTCATCTCGACCAGCTCGGCGGCGGTCGGCTGGATGTCCTCCGCCCCGCGCTCGCCCATCACGTAGGTGCGCAGCGCGCAGTGCGGGAGCTGGGTCAGGACGTCCATCACGCGCGGCTTGTGGTCGATCGCGTCCAGGTATTCAGGAAACGTCTCCCAGGCCCACGTCATGCCGGCCGACATCGCGATCGCCGGGATATCCTCGACCGCGTCCATCAGGTCCATCAGCCAGTCGCGGTCCTTGGGATGCACCGGGGCGAAGCCGACGCCGCAATTGCCCATGACGATGGTAGTCACGCCGTTCCAACAGGAGGGCGTGAGGTACGGATCCCACGACACCTGCGCGTCGAAGTGGGTGTGCATGTCGATCCAGCCCGGCGTAACCAGCTTGCCGGCGGCGTCGATCTCGCGCCGGGCGGGCCCGACGTCCGCCCCGACGGCTGCGACCTTGCCGCCGCCGATCCCGATGTCCCCCTGATACTCCGGCCGACCGCTGCCGTCGATGACGCGGCCGTTGCGAATCGCCAAGTCGTGCATGAATGCCCCCAATGCCCCGAGCGCGCCGGGTCGTTGCCGGCGCCGCCCTCTCAAGCTGGCGTGAGTTTATACCTGCGTCGCACTGGCGTCAAGCGGGCCAGCGGGCGGGTCAGCCGCAGGCCCAGCCGCAACCGCGGCCGCATGCGGCTCGGCGACAGCCGGGGTCAACCGGGATACGTCACCCATCGGCCCTCTCATTCGTAGCGAATCCGCGGGTCCAGCGACGCGTACAGCAGATCGGTCAGCAGGTTGACGAACACCACCACCGTGGCGAAGAACAGGTTCACCGCCGACACCACCGGGTAGTCGCGGTCGTTGAGGGCGTCCAGCATCAGCCGCCCCAGCCCCGGCAGGTTGAAGATGTTCTCGATGATCACCGAGCCGCCCACCAGGATCGGCAGCTGCATGCCCACCAGCGTCACCACCGGGATGATCGCGTTCTTCACCGCGTGGCGCAGGATCACCGACCGCTCCAGCAGACCCTTGGCCCAGGCGGTGCGAATATAGTCCTGGCGCAGCACCTCCAGCATCATGGTACGCGTCATGCGCATGGTGCTGGCCGCCAGGTAGGTCCCCAGGATCAGGCTGGGAATGAGGAACATGCCGAGGTTCTCCAGTGGGTCTTCGGAGAGAGAGAAAAACTCCATCGGTGGCGACCACGCCCACCAGATGGCGGGGTAGATCATCACCATCGTTCCCAGCCAGAAGTTGGGCGTTGCCAACCCCATGATGGCCACCGACCGTCCCACGTAGTCGGCGGCGGTGTACTGGCGCACCGCCGAGTAGATGCCAACCGGCAGGGCCATGACGAGGCCGATGAGGATGGCCAGCAGCCCGAGCTCGGCAGTGACCGGCAGTCGTCCCAGCATGCGCTCCTCGATCCGCCAGCCGCCCAGCAGCGACTCGCCGAGGGTGCCGCGCAGCAAAATATCTCCGATCCAGCGTCCATACTGCACGTAGGCAGGCACGTCTAATCCCAGCATGCGCTCAAGAGCTTCACGGTCAACTTCGCCGCCGACAGACAACATACGGCTGGCCATGATGCCGATGACGTCGCCTGGGAGGAAGCGGACCGACAGGAACACCAACACGCTCAGAATGAACAACGTGGGGATGACCAGCAGCAGCCGCCGGATGATGTAGGCTCTCATATCTTCGTGGCAAACAAAATGGGCGCCGGGAAGCTCAAGGCTCCCGGCGCCATTCTCTGCAGGTAGAACGAGCGCGAAAACGCTCGCGGACCCCGCTGCTAGGCGTGGTCCCGGCTCGTGGAGTCGCGCAGCGACTCCCGTTTCACTCGCCCAAGGGCGATTGACTTGCTCAGAATCCCATTTCTTCCTTTAGATCTTGGTCAATCCAAAGGTGGATGAGGACGCTCTTTGTTCCCGCATCCAGCACGTCCATTTCACCGTTCCAGCCTTTCACCCACGGCTGGGCCACCTGATAAAATGGAGCCATGGGAGGCCATATCTGATTGTGCTGCTTTATCCCGAGCATATCAAACTCTTTAAATGCCCTCTGCTGCTCCTCAAAGGTGGTAGCGGCGAAAAAGGCTTCATATGCGGCGGTCATCTCAGCGGTCTCGACATACCCGCCCATGTAATCGCGGGAAAATGGGCTCTCATCGCGATACCAGCTCATCAACTTTGAAGCGGCGAGATTAAAGCCCATGTCGCCAGTAGACATCTCATAGACAAGTTCTCCTGTATCACTGAACGCCGAATGGCCCCTCCGATTGGCCCACGTAGCCGTGTCAACTATATCGATCGTTACATCAACGCCGATCGCAGCCCAGTAGCTTATTGCGACCTCTGGCCAGCCAATATCCAAGACGTCGCGGTGGTCATAGGTGACCTTGAATCGAACGCCATCCGCGCCGCGCGGATATCCAGCCTCATCAAGGAGCTTCTCGGCACCTTCCGGGTCATAGCGCCAGTATTGCTTGACCTCCTCGGGCCACTCTTCAAATGGGCTGTTATACTCCGGGAAGGCAAACCCTATCATCCCCATGGGTTCAGGCCTTGCGAAACCGCCAAAGTAGGTATCGTTAATCGTCTCGAGGTCCAGTGCCATCTGCATAGCGTGGCGTACCCTGACGTCGTCAAAAGGCGGCTTGTACATGTTCAGGATAAAAGCACCACCCCCCCGCAGAAACCAGGGGCCCACCTGGACGTCGGGGTTGGTATTCTGGAGGCTCCTCAAAACGTCGCGGGATGTTATGGAAGTGGCGCCACACCAGGACCAGCTAGCGACGGCAGACCTCCTCGGCCGTCAAGCTGCTCCGCCTGGATTTACCCAGCCAGTCTCACCGCCGCCGGTCGCGTTCGCGCCGCTCGGGCAGCCGCGGCGGCCGTGAGCGCCGGCCCCGGCGCCGATCCAGGCGTATCGCCCTCTCCAGAGCCGTCATTCGCCGCGGTTTGGCCGTCCGCAGGCCGTTCGCCGTCCAAGTCGGCCTCATAGCGGCCCCCTGAGGCCCTCCAGGCCTGCGGGGGGGCGCGGTAGGAACGCCGGTTACCCGGCGCCCCCCGCACAGATCCGGACGTGGTCGTTAAACCATCCGGCTCCTACCTTCGGTGGTTGACGGCAAATCGCCGGTCCGGCCATGAGTGTACGATTCGGGGTTGGGGCCACAGCTTGATGCTGATCGCCAGCATCCAAGCCCAGGAGAATCGGTCCTTCTGGGACCTCCGGCGTAGAATCTTTACCCAGATTCCTCGCAGACGCCACACGAATCGGTGCAGGTAGCGGTAGCTGGTGGGTACCGCGTAGTAGTTGAGCCATCCGCGCAGTACCCGTCCCAGCCAGCGCCCGGTTTCCATCACGTCATCATGCATGCGTCTGCGGAGTTCGATCTTGATCCTCTTCAGCGTACGATTCATCCGCTTCCGAATTGGCTTCCGCCCCAGCCCGAAGCGTCCTTTCCTGTCCTTCCTGCAATAATGCGTGAAACCCAGAAAGTCGAACGTCTCCGGTCGCCCTTCTCCGCGCGCCAGGCGGTTCCTTTCGGCATACCGTCCAAACTCGAGGAGTCGGGTCTTGTCGGCGTTCAGTTCCAGCTCGAAGCCTCTGAATCGCTCCTTCAGTTCCCGCAGGAAGCGTTCCGCATCGTCACGATGCTCGAACCCGGCGACATAGTCATCTGCGTAGCGCACTATGATCATGTCTCCGCGCGCCTCCTGCGGCCGCCACTTCTTGGTGACCCACAGGTCCAACACGTAGTGCAAGTATATATTCGCGAGCATCGGTGAAATCACCGACCCTTGCGCTGTACCCCGCCCCGCGTCGATCTGTCGGCCTTCTTCCAGTACCCCAGCGCGCAGCCACTTCTTTATCAGCCGCAGCACCCGCCGATCTCCAATCCGATGCTCCAGGAATCTGATCAACCAGTCCCGCGAGATCGTGTCGAAGTAGGCGCGAATGTCCGCGTCCAATATCCAGTTCACTTCGCGCCGTTCGATGGCGTAGGCCAGTGCGTCCAACGCATCGTGTGCCCCGCGCCCCGGTCGAAACCCATAGCTGATCCCGAGAAATTCCTCCTCATAGATCGGTGTCAGGATCACATCCACCACGGCCTTCTGGACGATCTTGTCCTCCAGCGCGGCCACCCCCAGCGGTCGTGTGCCTCCGTCCGGCTTGTCGATGTTGACCCGCCGTACCGGGGTCGCTCGGTACGCTCCTGTGTGTACTCGCCGGTGCAGGTCGTGCAAACGCACTTCCAACCCCGTCTCGTACTCCCGCCACGTCATCCCGTCCACCCCCGGGGCCGCTTCACGCTTCAGCGCGTAATAGGCCACCCGCAGCGCTTCCGGCGTCACGTGGTGCAGCAGCGCAGTGAGTTTCTCCTGCGGTTCTCTCTTTACGAATTGCCGTATCCGCTCGGCCGCCTGTGTCACGGTTGCCCGACTCTGCGTCCGGCCCGTGCTTTGACCTTGCGAATTCCCGTTGGTCATGGGCCTTCGCTCCACCGTCTCCGCAGTCGCTTGCGCTCCCTTGTTCGCCGGCTTCGCCGCTACTATGCCCATGTCCGACTCCTTCGGGTCGTTCATCTTTGGTCCAGCCTCACGCCTTCCCTCCGCGGTCCCGGCGACGACTCGCCGGGACGACCCGAAGACCTCCCAGGTCCCGGTATATGACGTACGCACGTGCCTGAGTTCTTCGACGCCGTGGAGCCCGGTCGATCCTCACCATACTGGCTCGACCGGTGTTGCCTTCGACCGAGTACAGAGTCTCGGCACTCCAGATGTCGTATTTTGCGGCGCTCCATAACTCTGCCCGCACGCACCGCTGCCGACGCTTCGCCTGCACCCTCGCAGGTGCCAACGCACGGCTCGCGGAGAAACGTGGATTGGCTGCTCCTTCGTTCCGAGGGACTTTCACCCTCTGTCATATGCCAGTTAGCCTGGCGCTCATACCCTGGGGTACCCCCCTCGATCACCCTAAACGGCCCTGAACGCCGTTTCCCGCCACCGCCAACCTCCGCCGCCGCCGCGGCCTCACCCCGCACATCGTTCACAGCAGGGCGCTCCGTCGACCAGCTACCGCCCGGCGCACTTCCCGCGATCAGGCGATCAGGCGATCAGTGATCAGGCGGTCAGCGGTCGCTCTGCCCGGTGCTGGGGATCAAACTGGGTCCGGTCGCGCAGCATCGCGCAGGCCACCGACAGTAACCGGTCCGCGACGGTGCGCAGGGCCCGCGCACGACGCTGACCGCGGGCTCGCAGCGCGTCGTAGCGAGCCCGACTGTCCGGATCGTGCCGAATCGCTACCCGCGCCCAGTGATACATCGCATTGCGCAGCCGCTTGTTGCAGGCACGCCGCATGATCACCACGCAGCTCTTCCCCGACCGCTTGGTCACCGGCGCCACCCCGGTCAGAATGCGCAGTGTGCTATAGTCGCGCTCAGCCAGAGCCGGTGAGGCTTCGGCGAGCAGCGTGGCGAGAACGATCCGACCGACCCCGGGCATGGAGCGGAGGATGGACACGTCACGCTGCTCTTCTTTTAGACCGGAGCCGTCCTCAGCCAGGATCTCGGCCTGCAGCTCATCAAGCCGCCGGTGCGCCTGTTTGAGCTGCTGCTTGACCAGCTTCAGCCGGGCGATCAGGCTGTCGATGTGCGCCGTAGCCGCCGCTATCGTCCCGCTCCCCACCTCAAGCGGCTGCTGCCGCAGGATGCCCAGCACACTATCAGCATCGTGGCGGCGGATGCGGTTCCGCTTCAGGATCGCCGCCACCGACGTTTTCCGGATCCGTGCTGCCAGCGCCGGCGTCAGCGCCTTCGCCAACAGCTCTAGAAACCAGGACGCGTCGATATCTTTACCGTTGTTCCCTTTGCTCAACTGCACCATCTGCGGATAGTAGCGGCGCAGTTGCTCGCGCAGGCGATTGCTCAGCCCGTTGCGTTCCTGCTGCAGCTCATCAGCCATCCGCGACCACTCCCGCAACTCGATCACCTGCGGTGACTGCGGCTGCACCTGACGAAAGCTGCGTCCATCGGTCCGCAGCGAGTCGGCCAACACCCGCGCGTCGCGCCGGTCATCCTTGGCGCCCGACGCCGAAAACCGGTCCCGAAATCGATCCAGCTGCTTCGGATTGATCGCGTACACCTGCACCTCGTGCTCCAGCAGCATCTCGACCACCGGTCCATGCGGCACCTCGATCGCCGCTTGGACCCTCGTCGGGTCCCCGCTGGATAGCTCGTCCAACCACCCCCACAGACCGGCGATGCCCTCTCCGCTATGCGCCACCTGGCGCTCCGCGACCACCTTGCCGTCCCCATCTAGGACACAGATCTGATGCTGTTCGGTCGCCCAATCAACACCCACGAACCACTGTTCAGTTGCCATCTACTCACCCCCGAGATTTCTAAGCTCGGCAGCCACGATGTCGTTCCGCCCCTGTACTGGTGCTCTCGAGCTCCGGTGCTCCTGGCTCCTTCGCTCCCTGGCACGACTCCTCACCGGGTATCCATCGCGGCACTCCTACCGGGGCACACGTCCCCCCCGGGCGCTCCAGGCGCAGGGGGGTCAAGGTCGCTCCCGGTAGGCTGCCTTGCCCGCCTGGGATTCTAGCAGTCCCTGGCGAACTATTTAATCTCTAAAAAGGTACAGGGGGGGGGGGGTAAGCGCTAACTTGTTGTGGGGGCCTACAGGGGCCATGCATGACTTTACTGTGCGACCGTACCACGGACCCGCGACTCGCGTCAACCACCTGCGTCGAAGAAATCTGGCAGCTCATGGCTCTACGGTGCGACCGTACCACGGACCTGCGACTCGCGTCAACCAGCCAGATACCCAACATCTTGACCTTCCCAGTGAAGATCGCCGGCTCGCCGGCAATCCGTCTCACGGTCCGCATTCGCTTCAGCCTCACGCCATACTGCGGCGGGAACGGGCACAGGGAGGGCTTTCCGACGACACTCGTGCTGGCACGGTGGGCGTCAGCAAACGACACAGAGCTGATTATCCAGATGCAGTCATAGTTCGAGCGTGGTTAATCTCGTCTTCGCGTATCGCACGGGTCTGATCAGACGGTACCGTGGCTACCGCGATCGTCTTTCCGCTGAGTGCCACAAACTCGACCTCGAAGGCCTTCGCACCTTCATACACGTGCACGATCGTGCCGACATCGCCGGCCTGCAGTCCGTAGTCTGGAAGGTCTTTCGTCAGAACGATTCGTTCATGTTCGGTCATTAAGTTCTCCTAAGGGCCGGCGCAAGAATATATACAGATCTATAGGCGTAACTCTAACAGTAGGCGCTCTCTCCGATGATCGATATATCTCTGTGATAGCCTCATAGTTATCGTGTCTATAAGGGCTTATACAGACTAGCCCGGGTCTGATGGCCGCCGCGGTGCTGGAATATATCAGCCAACGGCTCGAGAAAGAGGTGAGCTGACAGATCGGGCTGCAAACCAAGTCTCCCAACGAGGCCACTTCCTCGGGCGCGCCGCCTAGCCGACGGTCGCCCCGGCGAATACCTGGCGCGCTGGTCGAGTCAGTTTCGGCGTCGCGATGCCGGAAATGCAGCTCCCTCCGGACGCGCCCAAGCTGTCCAGAGCACAGCCGCTGTGCACAGGGCAGCCGCACGCTTGTCCTCCATGGCGCGGGAACGCCTGTGTCTGTGCGGGCGGCGCATTGCGTCTGACCGGGCCCAGGAACGGACGACGCGTCAGTCGTGTGATGAGGTACCTGTACACATCGCCGACTCGGTCTACGGTGCCCTGGCGCTGCTTCGAGCTGACCGGCTAGGTCACACCCATCCGCAGTCCGGCGCTCGTCGACCTGGTCGGGCGCGTTCCGGGCGCGCCTCCGGAGCGGCCGACGGGCTCCCAGCCCACGACGTGCCTGTCGCGGGCCGGGAGCAACATGCCACCCGTGGCGCCACGGATGGTGCCTCGGGTGGAGGGCACCGAGCATCCGGCGTGATACTGGGTGCGGAACGCACGCGCACTCTCTCAAACCGACGTGGCGCCGCTGCCAGCGAGACGACCGCCGCCACCCCGCAGTCGCGGATCGAGCAGATCCCTGACGGCATCTCCGAACATGTTGAAACTGTACACCACAATCGTCAGGCACAGCCCTGGCCAGAGTGCCACCCAGGGGGCCTGCTCCATGTAGGAACGCCCTTCCCGGCTGAGCATGCCGCCCCAGTCAGGAATGCCGGGTGGCAGACCGTAGCCGAGGAAGCCCAGAGAAGCCAAGGACAGAATCACCCCCCCGATGTTGATCGAGAATACAATGATGGCCGGTGCCATGATGTTGGGCAGGACATGGTGGCTCAGGATTTTGCTCGTGGGGGTGCCCACGGCCTGAGCCGCCAGAAAAAAGTCATTCTCCTTGATACCGATCACGGCGCTTCTCATGACTCTCGAGCCGCTGATGCCTCCGGCGATCCCCAGGATCACGATGATCTGGAGGAGACCCTCTCCCACAATGGACAGGATGGTGAGCAAGAGCAGCAGTCCCGGAAAGGCGATCCAGGCATCAACAAAGCGCTGCACCGCCAAGTCCAATTTACCCCCAAAGAATCCGGAAGTGCCGCCGATCAGGACAGCGATGACCACATTGAGCACGGTCACTGCCAGACCGACAAGTAACGAAATACGAGCCCCGAAGATAAGGCGGCTGAATAAATCTCGCCCCAACTGGTCGGTACCCAGAAGATACTGGGCTGATGGGCCCTGCAGCCTGTCTACCATGTGTATTTCCTTATAGGGATAAGGGGCCAAAACACCGCCAAAGATACTGACAAAAATCAATATCAATATGACAATCCCGCAGGTAGTACCCAGTGGCTTATCCTTCACCAGTCTGGTAAAGAAATCAGCCAGCCGGGAACGTCTCTTCGCTGCAATCACTACTGATGGTACCCCTATAGCGTCACTCGTGTTCCCCATTTATCTGTAGCGGACCCTGGGGTCTAAATAAGGATAAATCATGTCGATAAGTAGAATGTTAAACATAACGAACGCGGATAAAAACAGGTTTACACCTTGGACCACCGGGTAGTCTCTTCGATCGAGGGCATCCAGAAACATACGACCTATCCCCGGCAGGTTAAATATTTCCTCCATGATAACGGAGCCACCTACCAGGAGGGGGAGCTGCAGGCCTACGAGCGTAACTACCGGGATGAGGGCATTCTTGATGGCGTGCCGGATCACCACGACCCGCTCCTTGAGTCCCTTGGACCAGGCCGTTCGGATATAGTCCTGCCGGAGCACCTCGAGCATCATGGTGCGTGACATCCGCATGGTGGCAGCGGCCATGGCCGTCCCCAGAATCAAGCTGGGAATGAGGAACATCTCGAGATTCCCCAGCGGGTCCTCGGTGAAAGGAACCCATTCCAGCGGCGGTGCCCAGCCCCACCACAATACCGGGTAGAGCAGGACCATCAAGGCCAGCCAGAAGTTGGGCGTGGCCAGGCCGATGATGGCGATGGTGCGCCCCAGGTAGTCGGCGGCGGTATCCTGGCGAACCGCCGAGTAGATGCCGACGGGCAGGGCGATGACGAGCCCGATTACGATTGACAGAACACCAAGCTCAATGGTTACTGGCAATCTACTTATTAGACTCTTCTCTGCCGGCCAACCGCCCCACAGTGATTCGCCAAGGGTGCCCTGGAGGAGACCTCTAACGTGGGACTCACCGGTAGCCCAGTCAGGGGTCGGCAACACTCCTATCCAGCGTCCATACTGCACGTAGACAGGCACGTCTAATCCCAGCATACGCTCCATAGCTTCACGGTCTATATAGTCACCCGTACCCTGCGCCATAATCTGAGCCGCCAGTGTGTCTACCATATCGCCAGGGATGAAGCGGACCGAGAGAAAGACTATGATGGTCAATATCCACAAGGTGGGGATGATCAACAATAGCCGCCTGATGAGATAGGCTCTCATGTGTTAGTGCCCCAAGTATGGGAGCTGGGAAGCGCGCTCACAAGCGGCCGCCACCCAGCTCCACAGGAATATACTGCTAATTTCCCATCATTGCTGCCTTCAGCTCACTATCAATCCACAGGCGGGCAAACAAGGTATTACGTTGATTCTTCCCCATATTCCATTCACCGCTATAACCTATGACCCACGGTTGGCTCACGCTAAACTGCGGGACTCGGGTTTTGGCTAGGCCGAAGTGCTCCCTTACAAAGATCTCATCGGTCTGTCGAGAAATACTCTTTATCTCCTCCATGTCGAGAGAATCTTTGCCGCTTTCATACAGGGCGACCAGACGGGGGTCATTCACTTTGGTGTAGCTCCAGCCACCAACCTCTTGGATTTGCCTTTCTAGTGCGACAAGCGTACCGCCGGCGTACCCATGATTAGTATTCATTGCCGCAAACCGGGACGTGGGCGCATGAGTCTCAGCGCTAGCCTCAGGGAAAGTCTTCACAACAAGCTCGCTGTCAACGCCAATGGCATCCAAGTACCCCCCGACGAGTTCTGAATAGGACGTATCCCACCTGTCGTAATGGCCTAACATGATCTTGAATCGATAGCCGTTTGCGCCGCGCTTGTATCCAGCCGCATCAAGGAGCTCCTCGGCCCTTTCCGGGTTATAGGTATAGTCTTGCTTGACGTCTTCGGGCCACTCATCATAGGGCCAGCTCCACCCTTCCACGGGCAGCATTAACCCAATAGGTTCTGGATCTCCCCAACCCTTGAAGGTAGCGGAAACTGTCTCGCGGTCCACTGCCATATTCAGTGCCTTGCGCACATCGAGGTCGGAAGTGGGCGGCAAAGCCAAGTTAAAAACAAACTGCGCAGTTCCCATACCATAAACGGGCCACACATCGATTTCAGGGTTGGTCCGCTGGATGGTCAGCAGATTTTCGACATTGGCTATATTAGCGTCTCCGGCGTTACCCATCATATCAACCTTGCCCGTGCGCAGTGCCGCCACGCGTGCTGCTGGTTCTTTCATCAGCAGGGACCTGTACTCGTCAATATAGGGCAGGCGGTTCTGCGGGAATTTTTCGTCGTAGCCCCAGTAGTCAGGATTCTTCTCCCAGGTAATAGAGACGCCTTCGACATATTCAGTCAGCCTCAGGGGCCCGGTGCCGACCACGTTCCTCCAGTCCCTATAGTCTCCGTATTTCTCGACTACCTCGCGAGGCAACCCCAAAATGACCCAGGGGTTTAATATTTTATACTCCGCATTGAGTTGAGGCTTCGTCAGCTTAATCTCAACCGTCCATTTGTCGGTGGCCGTTACCGATTCGACCTCTATCCCCATAGTGGTACCGCCCCTTTGGCCGCTAGGTTCGGCTTCGCTGAAATCGCCCAGACCCAACATACGGTGATAGTTCCATTCGATGTCAGAAGCATCGAGCTCCCGACCATCTACCAGGCGGCTGGCCTCACTGTCTGGATCAAGAGCGAAGTGAACACCCTGGCGGATGTGGAAGATCATCGTTGTATCGTCGGGCATTGACCAGCTTTCAGCCAGATTCCCTCTAGTGGTCTCGTGCGGTCGTTCCCAGAATGCGAAGTTAAATTTATCCCTGGATGTTGCCCAGTCGGTGAAGGCTAGCGCCTCGTTAACGCCACTGATGAAGTGAGGCGCCCAGCCACCAACGTGCCACGGGTCAGTATTCGGAGCATGACTCACAGCGGCCCACGTGAGTGTCCCGCCATACTGTGGCGCGGACACCATCTCCCCGGTCGTGGGGTCGAGCACCATTTCCTTCTCGGCAGCGGCTGCCGAGTCGTCGCTGTCGCTGCCGCCGGCGGCCCAGAGGCCGGTTGCGGTCATTACGAGGACCAACGCAAACGCGAAGGTGATTGCAGTTTTTGTAATGTTCATACGTTCCTCCGTATGTAGATTTTTCGAGAGTATTGCGGAGCGACTTGCGCTCCCTGGCTACGCTCGGGCCCGCAACGCGGACGGCCAGTCTGAGTCAAATTCACTAAGAGCGCGCGGCGTGTGACTCAGCGGGTTCACCCCGGCTCACGCCGCGCGCGCGTGCGGTTCTTTCAGTATCATCTTCACCTCCTTCTTGGGGCACAGGGTGCTGGGGCACAGGGTGCCCTGCCAGATGCCAGACGTAAGATGGGATCCGCGTGCGCGCCCCATAAGACAAACGCCCACCGCTCGGCGGACGTCGGGACCTGCGTCACAACGCCACGCGGGGCGGTGCTCGGCCGAGCAACGCATGTGGTTGACCGGCGACGTCGGCGGTCGGTTCTGTGACGGTGCGTTGGTGGGCGGGGATCCAGGACCGTTGCGGTCGCCGTGAAGGGCGCGGGCGGCCCGCATCCCGGTTCGGCGACGGACCGAGGCGGAGCCACCGACAGCTACGGCGGTGGTGAAGGCGACCGCGTGCGCGGGGTCGCGTACGGGGCGATCAGCCGGAGCGCTTAGTTGTTTCTCTGTTCGAACAAGTGGTGGGGGGGGCATAAGCGCTAACTTGTTGTGGGGGCCTACAGGGCCATGCATGACTCTACGGTGCGACCGTACCACGGACCCACGACTCGCGTCAACCACCTGCGTCGAAGAAATCTGGCAGCTCATGGCCCTACGGTGCGACCGTGCCACGGACCCGCCACTCGCGTCAACCACCTGCGTCGAAGAACAGCAATTCTCGGTGAACGGCTGGTAGAGGGGCAGAGTGTCATAAGCTCAAGCCCTCCGTATGTGAAATGCGACCATGCCCCACCTGTTGGCCCACCGCGTGAATGCACGACCCAATAATACCCATTCCTCCCGTGAAAGGCAAGCACCGGACGGCCCGACCCGGCCCGACCCGGCCGAACTTCTATAACTGATTGCAGGTGACGTATTTAGCCACCGTCACGCCAGCCCGGTGCGATGACCTGACCACCGTCAGCCACCGCCGCTCGGCCGATGCCGCGGGCTGGCGCGGTGCGGCGATCGGCCTTCGGGGGCGGTGCTCAGCCGCGGCCGGCACACCTGCGCCGCGGCCCCAGTCAGGGATCGTTCAGGGAGCAGGTTCAGTTCTCCAGGGAGCGGCTACCCGGACAGCGGCTGCGGCGGCGAGTTCATCCGCACCAGCACCTGGTCCCACGACGGGAACAGGAATAGCCGGAACGTGGCACGGACCGCGCCCCAGAACTCCCGGCGCGACCCGAACCCAGCCCGCACCTGCTGATACAGACCGTCCACCAGCTCGAATATCTGGTGCATGAAATAGGCCAGCAGGTTGAGTAGGAAGAACGCCTCCGACAGGTACTTGTCACCGTGGCCGAAGTTGTGCTCCAGGTGATAGCCCTGGTTCTTCAGCGTATTGAACCCCTCGTTCTCGATCTTCCAGCGTGCCCGTCCCGCACGCACGATCCGCGCGACGCTGCCAGCGGTGGGTACCAAGTCGGTCACCCAGGCGTTTCGATAGGTGGTCGTGCCGGCCCGTACGATGCGGTAGTGCACGAAGTTGATCTGGGGACTGCGGGGGTTGCCGTTCAGCGGCACCCCGGTAACCCACTCGTATTCATGCCGGTCCCCGGTCGCGTCGATGGTGCAGCGGTGGTCCAGCAGCCGACCGCGGCGCAACCCGTTGAGATCCTGGTACAGGCTTGGTGTGATCCTCCGGCTTGGCCACCAGCAGAAACGAGAAGCGGGCGGCGCGCACCTGTTCGATGAACGGTTGCTTGGAGCACGGACTATCGGCGACGATCACCGCAGCCAGCCGGGGATGGTCGTTACGGATGCGCTGCACGGCACGGTAGCCGGCTTTTATTTCACAGTCCTGCTTGCGGCGTTTGGCGCTCTTGGCGCCAGAGTCATCGGCGTTGTGAATGAACCGGGAGCCAACGGCAGCACCTGCCGCTTGTCGGGGTGGACGATGGCGGTCTGCAGGATGTCGTGGTGGTAGCGTACGGTGCCGTTGTTGGTGGCGGTCAGACAGCACTCACAGTTCACCTGGTACGAGCTGAAGTACTGGGAGCCGTCCATGGTGATGAGGTAGCGACCGTCGAGGAACTGATAGTGCTGCAGCCATTTGGCGTCCTGCATGCGCCCTATCCAGTCGCCGAAGCAGCCGAGCAGCGGTTCATAGTCATGGCTGTCGAGCAGATCGCGGAACTGGGAGTCGGCAGGGATCCGAGCGACGCCAAACGTAGAGTTGAGGTTGTTGGTGCGGAGTTGGTCCTGGAAGCGGCGTTGGAACTCCAGCACGGAAGGGTCTTGAAGGTAAACAAGGCGAAAGCACACACGTAGCAATCCTGCAGGGAGTACCGGACCTTGCTGGCTTGGCGCGTATCGACGACCTTGGCGGCGTGCAGGTTCAAGGAGACCAGGAGCGCACGAAAACGAAGCAAAAATGGACCTCTGCGGCGACCTCTTGCCATAGGAGAGAGCATGACAACCCTGAGATGATTTGTCCAGACGATAGGCAACTTATTACATACTCATGACCTATACGACCACTTACGTGCCGTCCCGCCCGCCATTGCCCCCCACGCCGACCCTCTCAATTTTTGTTCACCGAGAATTGCTGGTCGAAGAAATCTGGCAGCTCATGGCTCTACGGTGCGACCGTACCACGGAGCTCGTCGTACAGCAGCTTGACCTTGGTGCGCGGATCGCGGGTGCGCCGTTGTCCGGATCGACGATGGCCAGCCTGTCGCCGGCGTAGTCGCACCTCGCCTTGCTGACTGGGCTGGACGGCCGCCCGGCGCGTGGCTCCCAGGCCGCCGCAGGCGCGCTCTCCTTAAACCGACCTGGCGCCAGCGGCCCCGAGACGACCCCCACCACCCCGCAGCCTCGGGTCGAGCAGGTCCCGCACCGCGTCGCCGAACATGTTTAGACAGTAGACGACAGCAGTCAGGCACAGCCCAGGCCACAGCGCCAGCCACGGCGCCTGCTCCATGAACCTCCGCCCCTCCCGGCTGAGCATCCCGCCCCAGCTGGGAACCGAGAGTGGCAGACCGAATCCCAGGAAGCTTAAGGATGCCTCGGTGATAATCACCCCCCC
Source organism: Spirochaetia bacterium (assembly GCA_965198005.1). Taxonomy (GTDB): domain Bacteria; phylum Spirochaetota; class Spirochaetia; order SZUA-6; family Bin103; genus Bin103. Next base: position 1,316,729 of record CBDAOI010000004.1, on the reverse strand, counting down.
GATGTTGATGCTGAATATGATGATCACGACAGGCATGATATTAGGCAGGACATGCCGGATAAGCGACCTCATCTTTGAGCTGCCAGTTGCCATTGCCGCGCGCAAATAGTCGTTTTCCTTGATGCCGATGACCGCGCCTCTGATGACTCTCGAGCTGCCGACGCCGCCTGCTATCCCCAAGACCACGATGATTTGAGGCAGACCTCGCCCCACGACCGACATTATGGTCAACAATAGGAGCAGTCCCGGGAACGCCATCCAGGCATCGACAACCCTCTGCACAGCCAGGTCCAACTTGCCGCCAAGGAATCCTGAAATGCCGCCTATCAGGACAGCAACCACAACATTGATAGCGGTCGCCGACAGGCCGACGAACAACGAAATACGCCCCCCGTAGACAAGCCGGCTAAATAGATCTCGCCCCAACTGGTCGGTACCCAACAGGTACCTTGCTGAAGATCCCTGCAGCCTGTCCACAATGAATACTTCATCAGGTGCAAAAGGAGCCAGGAAATCGGCGAAAATAGCTATAAGAATCAATAGCAGGACGATAACGCCGGAGATAATACCAAATGGCTTCTCCTTCCAAAGCCTCTTTAGTACATTCGCCGGCCCGTGACTTTCCGGGATGCCCACGCGGTCACTCATTATTCATACCGGACCCTGGGGTCCAAGACAGCATATACCAGGTCGGTAATGAGATTGAACCCCACAACCGCAGCGGCGAAAACCAGATTTACTCCCGAGACGACCGGGTAGTCTCTGCCCTGGAGTGCAGTCACCATGAGACGACCCAGCCCCGGCAGGTTGAATATATTCTCCATGATCACCGAGCCGCCTACCAGGAGAGGCAACTGCAGGCCTATCAACGTAACCACCGGGATGAGTGCATTCTTGACGGCGTGTCTCATCACGACCGCCCTCTCCCTGAGACCCTTGGACCAGGCGGTTCTGATGTAGTCCTGGCGGAGCACCTCCAGCATCATGGTGCGCGTCAGCCGCATCGTGGCTGCGGCCATGGCGGTCCCCAGAATCAGGCTCGGAATGATAAACACCCCGAGATTGCCTAGCGGATCTTCGGCAAAAGGAATCAGCTCCAGCGGCGGCGACCAGCCCCACCAGATTGCCGGGTAGAGCATGACCATGATTCCCAGCCAGAAGTTAGGCGTTGCCAGGCCAAGGATGGCGACGGAGCGCCCCGCGTAGTCGGCCACCGTATCTTGGCGAATCGCCGAAAAGATGCCGACGGGGACCGCTAGCACCAGCCCGATGAGCATTGCCAGGAAACCAAGCTCAATGGTTACCGGCAATCTCTCCAATATTCTCTCCCCTACCGCCCAGGCGCCCCATAGTGACGTGCCAAGGGTGCCCTGGAGGAGACCTCTCGGGTGGGACTCGCCCGTAACCCAGTCAGGGGTCGGCAGCACTCCGATCCAACGTCCATACTGCACGTAGACAGGCACGTCTAATCCCAGCCGACGCTCGAGAGCTTCACGGGGCGCCTCCCCGGGCCCATAGTATCCCAGGTCGCCCACCATATTGACTAACATTGCGTCTATTGCATCGCCCGGGATGAAGCGGACCGAGAGAAAGACCAGGATGGTCAATATCAACAGCGTGGGGATTATCAGCATAAACCGTCTGATGATATAGGCTCTCATGTAACACTACGCCTCTTCATTGCGAGCTCAGACGTCCACTACCCCCACCGAAAGCGAGAATACAGAGCCCTCACTGGGACCCCGCAAAATCGGAGATTTTGCGGGGCCTGTTCCCAGCCCACAAGGGGTTTGAAATCTAGAAGCCCATGGCTTCCTTCAGCTCACTATCAATCCAGAGCCTGGCGAAGACTTGGTTGAAAATGACCATTTCCCATATCTCCTTCACCGTTATAGCCTATGATCCACGGCTGGCTCACGTAATAGAATGGGGCGACAGGACCAAAGAGCGACCAGAACTGCTCTATCGCATACTGATTAAGCTCCTTAGTTATCCTGTTGACTTCCTCCATAGTGGTAGCGGCTCTCTTCTCCTCAAACTTGGCGTTATACCACGGGTCGTCGGTATTGGAGGTGTTCCATTGTGTTTCCGGCAAGAAGCGCATCCCGCCGGCCCATCCCAATGCGGACACTTTCGCGGCCGAGTCCGTTTGCATCATTCTATAATCTCTCGATGTTCGTCTAGGGCCAAACGCCGCCCCTTCCTCTACCTCAATCTCTACATCGACGCCGATCTTTTTCCAGTATGAAACGGCCAATTCCATAAAGTCCGTAGTGTACCGGTCGAGCTGCATGAGGTCGGTCTTAAATCTGATGCCGTCGGCATCGCGCGGATAACCAGCCTCATCAAGCAACGCTTCGGCACCATCCGGATCGTAGTCAAAAACCTTCTTGACCTCTTCGGGCCAGTCTTCGAATTGGATGACTGCTTGTGTCATATGCCGACTTAGCTGCCCCTGAGGTATTATGTCAGCAAAGCCACCATACATTGCCTCGTTAGTTTCTTCGAGGTTTAGTGCCATCTGCAGTGCCTTGCGCACCCTGATGTCGTCGAAGGGCGGCAACTGAATGTTCATGCCCATACTATTATTAGAATTAGGGGAAGCCGGCCATATCCGGACATCGGGGTTGGTCTTCAGGAGGCTTTCTACCTGCTCGAAAGACTGGAGGTAAGTCGTGCCGATAATACCTACGTAATCAATCTTGCCCGAGCGCAGGGCTGCCAGACGTGTCGCCGGTTCGGGCATGATCAGGGCCCTCAGCTGGTCAGTATAGGGCAACCGGTTCTCCGGGTATTTTTCGTCGTAGCCCCAGTAGTCAGGATTCTTGTCCCAGGTCAAAGAGCTGCCCTGGACCCGGTCGGTCAGCATGAAGGGCCCGGTGCCGACCAGGTTCCTCCAGTCGTTAGCGTCTCCGTGTTCCTTGATCACTTCGGGGGGGTATATACCACCGCTCTCATCGTTGAGGATAGCAGCCAGCGCACGGAGGTTTTGCTCCTTCAGCTTAAACTCAACCGTCCATTTGTCGGTGGCCGTTATCGATTCCACTTTCACACCTGACCACTTATCGAATGAAACAATTTCGGCAGGTTCGGTGAAACCGCTGCCAAGTCCCAAGATACGCTGAAAGCTATATTCCACATCTTGGGCAGTCAGCTCCCGACCGTTCATCGGCGGCTTATTATGCCAGTGAACGCCCTGGCGGACTTTGACGATATAGGTCAGTGGGTCGGGCTGCGACCAGCTTTCCGCCAGACTCCCTATCGTGTGGGCTGGAGCTTGGAGTCTGTGGAAGTCGTATTCGTCCCTGGGCGTTGCCCAGTCCGCGATGCCCAGCTTCTCCACGACGCCACCGGCTGTGATATTTCCACATCTGGTTATCCAGATGTCAGTACCTTCGCAATCAGCATTTTTGGCGCGTGTCAGTGTGCCGCCATACTGGGGCGCGACGACCATCTTGCCGGTGGTCGGGTCGAGCACCATTTCCTTCTCCATCGCCGCTGCCGGCTCCTCTTCCGTGCCACCGCCAGCCCAGAGGCCGGTTGCGGTCAGAATCAGGACCAACGCAATCGCGAAGGTCCTTGTAAAAAATATCTTCATCGTTTCTTCCTTGAATGTTGTTTCCAGATATTGCGGAGCGGATCAACGCTCCCTGGCCACACGCAACGCAGGCGGCCAGTCTGAGTCAATTTGTGAAGCGCGCGGCGTGTGACTCATCCGGGTTCACCCCGGCTCACGCCGCGCGCGCCTCCGGCTCTTTCAGTATCATCTTCACCTCCTTCCTGGGGCACAGGGTGCCCTGCCAGATGGCTGACGTAAGATGGGATCCGCGTGCGCGGCCCATCATGCAAACGCCCACCGCTCGGCGGACGTCGGGACCTGCGTCACAACGCCACGCGGGGCGGTAGTCGGCCGAGCAACGAATGTGGTTGACCGGCGACGTGGGCGGTCGGTTCTGTGAGGGTGAGTTGGGGGGCGGGGATCCAGGACCGTTGCGGTCGTAGCCGGCCGCTACCCCGGTGCTGAAGGCGACGGCGTGCGCGGGGGCACGTACGGGGCGATCAGCCGGAGCGGTTAGTTGTTTCTCGGTTAGAAAAGTGGGCGGGGGGGGGGGGGGTAAGCGTTAACTTGTTGTAGGTCACCTAAAGCCCTCCGAGTTGAGACGCAGCTATGCACATGTAGCTATGCGCATGTGTGACCCCAAATGACTGCCTGGCCTCGTCCACCCCTACGGCCGACTCGCCGGGCGCTGACGTCCGCCGGAGCGTCCGACTGGCGGCCGGGTGCCGGGCTCCGGTGACCGAACGCGCGCGGCGTGAACCCCTCCCGGTTGGTGATGCTGGCGCTGCTGCCGGTGGCGCGAATCACGAACAGGCCCAGCCGCTCGGCTCGCACCTCCGACTCCTGGTATGCCTTCAGATACGCAACCGCCCCGTAGATCCGCCGCTCGGCGTACTCGGGCATCAGTTCCGGAAACTCGTCCAACCGCCCGATGAATCGATCGACGTCCGGCACCCTCAGGCTAGTCTTGACTTCCACCACCACGACCTGTTCGCCGTTGATCGCCACGAGGTCGAACTCCCAGCGCCGCTCACCGTAGTTCTGCCGCGGGTTGGATACCGTGTGCTGCACCGCGATGCCCCGCTGCTGGAGGAGTGCTACGAGGTCGCCTTCCACCAGGAACTCCATCAGCTTGCCCCACTGCCCGTTGAACAGCTCCTCCAGCTTGTCCATGCGCCGGTCGGCGGCCCGTGCCTGCCGCGTGAGCAGTTGATCAGTCTCCTGCAACCGCCGGTCGGTCTCCTGCATACGGCGTGCAGTCTCCTGCTGCACTGCGGAGACCTCGCGGAGAATCTCCCAGATCTCCTTCGGGGTCGCGGGTTCGCGGTGTCCGTTGCCTTCGGTCATAGGTGCGCTCGCTTATCCGAGGGTAGCAACCGCAGCGCGTTCCGGCAAGCTTATGATCGTGTCGAATCGTGTCGTGGCGCACGCCCGCTTCCAGCAGCAGCCGCAGGCGGCTCACCTCCGCATCGGCGGCGGCCAGGCCGGCGCTGCGGTCGGCGCGCAACCGGGGCGCATTGCCGCGGAAACTGCGCTGTAGCAGTTTTGCCGCTCGGCGCGGCGGTCGTGATTCCCTGATTCCCCATGGGCCGTTGCAGCCCCCTTTCATACGCCTCGACAGGCACGCGCGAGTCAGGTCGAGGTCAACCCCGTTGCTGCGAGTGTTCACCATCCTGGCCCCTGCCGGCGCCGTAGCGCCCGAGCCGGCCGCGCAGCCGGAGGTCCAAGAGATCGCGCACCGACGTATCGAGCAGAACGCGCATGGCCGGCAGCCTAGTCGTCGTCGAGTCCCAGCACGGCGCGGCTGAACGCTGGATCGTTGAATTCCTTAGGCCACCTCTCTTCGTCCCCCTTGATTCCGAGCTGCCGGCGATCCGCGTCAAGCTTTTCGAAGTCGATACCGCCTCGCTTCTCGCGGCAGCGGACCAACTCCACGGTCGGTTCTCCATTCCTCGTTATCACGACCCGTTCGCCGTTCTGGGCGGCGGTGACGAGATCGGAAAGGCACGTTTCCGCTTCGTGTAAGGCAAGTTCCACGATTAGTGCTCCTTGGCGCGCAACTGCTATCCATAGCATGCACTACCACGCGCGCGCTCGCAAGCGCGCATTGCCGCGGCGCCTGCGCCGCGCGGCGAAACTGCTGCAGCGCAGTTTCCGCGGGACTCGGCATCAGCGGTAGGCGTCTTTGCGGTGCTCGATGGTGACGATTGCCACGACCCTCTTGCTCTCGTCGACGGTGTAGAAGATGCGAAGGTCGCCGACCCGATAGCGCCAGACATCGGAGCTGAAACCGCGGACCTTCTTGATGTTGGTGCCATAGAATGGCTGCGTCCGCAATTGCGGATAAACGTAGGACTCGAGCTTGGCGCGTACACGCTGCGAGTACTTACCGGGACGCGCAGTTAGCTTCGACAGGAACTCGTCTGTCTCGAAGACTCGATAATCAGACGAGGCGGCCACGGTCGCGTCTTGCGTCGGCTAGGCCTCGTTCAATGCTCTCCTTCAGCGGTTCATTTCCTTCTATCTCTAGCGCCTCGAACTCGTCGGCGTACTCTTCCTGCTCAAGGTAGCGAAGAGTCGCGGTCTCAATGAAGTTGGAGAGCGGGCGGTTGTCTCGTTCCGCGAGCGTACGAAGCCGTTGGTACACCGAGTCCTTAAGTCTCACCGTGACGGTCTTTGACGTTTCCATGGCCTGCCTGTAGCGCCTCTTAGCATCGCAGAGAATACGTTGCAATACCGGCGCGGGTCAACCCACTCAGTGTCGACGCTCGGGGTCAGGTGGCCTTGGGCCGCACCGTGGCGGCGGCGCCGTAGCGGCCGAGCCGGCCGCGCAGGCGGGGGTCCAGCAGGTCGCGCACCGCGTCGCCGAACATGTTGAGGCTGTACACCACCACGGTCAGACACACCCCCGGCCACAGCGCCAGGTGCGGCGCGATCTCCATGTACTGCCGGCCCTCGCGGCTCAGCATGCCGCCCCAGCTCGGGATGTCCGGCGGCAGTCCGAACCCCAGGAAGCTCAGCGCCGCCTCCGACATGATCACGCCGCCCACGTTGATGCTGAAGATGATGATGATCGGCGCCGCGATGTTGGGCAGCACGTGGCGCAAGAGCGAGCGCCGGCGCGAGCTGCCGATTGCCTGCGCCGCCTGGAAGTAGACGTTCTCCTTGACGCCCAGCACCGCGCCGCGGACCACCCGCGAGGCCGGGATGCCGCCCGACACCCCCAGCACGATGATGATCTGCGCCATGCCGCGGCCGGCTATCGACATGATGGTGAGCAGCAACAGCAGCCCCGGGAACGCCATCCAGGCGTCGACGAAGCGCTGCGTCACCAGGTCCAGCCGGCCGCCGATGAAGCCGGTGGTGCCGCCGATCAGCACGGCAACGGCGACGGTGAGCGCGGTGGCGGCCAGTCCCACCGTCAGCGACAGCCGCGCCCCGTGGATGAGGCGGCTCAGGAGGTCGCGCCCCACGTGGTCGGTGCCCAGCAGGTACGCGGCCGAGGAGGCTTGCAGGCGGTCGCGCAGGTGGATCTCCTCGTAGCGGTAGGGCGCCAGCGAATCGGCAAAGATGCTGACCAGCACCAGGAGCAGGATGACGATGCCGCCGGCGGTCCCCAGCGGCTGTTCGCGCACCAGCCGCGCGAGGAACTTCCTCAGCCCCGCCTGCCGAACCGAAACCGCCCCCGCGACCGGCTCGGCGCCGGCCGGCGTCAGCGGTGATACGTCACCCACGGGCCTGCCTCGTCCGACCATGGCGGCCAGGCCGCGATGCCGGTGCATCGGTTGGCATGGTCTCTGGCGTTACCGAGTGACCGTGCCGACTGGACCGCAAGCGGCGGCCACGGCGCACTGCCCCATGCGCCGTTTTCATGGTGTTTCGGGTCACGGTGTGACCGTGCCGACTCATTCGTAGCGAATCCGCGGGTCCAGCAACGCGTACAGCAGATCGGTCAGCAGGTTGACCACCACCACCACCGCGGCGAAGAACAGATTCACCGCCGACACTACCGGGTAGTCGCGCTCGTTGAGCGCGTCCAGCATCAGCCGCCCCAGCCCCGGCAGGTTGAAGATGTTCTCGATGATCACTGAGCCGCCCACCAGGATCGGGAGCTGCATGCCCACCAGCGTCACCACCGGGATGATCGCGTTCTTGACCGCGTGGCGCAGGATCACCGACCGCTCCAGCAGCCCCTTGGCCCAGGCGGTCCTGATGTAGTCCTGCCGAAGCACCTCCAGCATCATGGTGCGCGTCATGCGCATGGTGCTGGCCGCCAGGTAAGTTCCCAGGATCAGGCTGGGGATCAGGAACATGCCGAGGTTGCCCAACGGGTCCTGGGCCAACGGCACCAGCTCCATCGGCGGCGACCACGCCCACCAGATGGCGGGGTAGATCATCACCATCGTTCCCAGCCAGAAGTTGGGCGTGGCCAGCCCCATGATGGCGACCGACCGTCCCACGTAGTCGGCGGCGGTGTACTGGCGAATCGCCGAGTAGATGCCCACCGGCAGCGCGATGACCAGGCCGATGAGGATCGCCAGCAGCCCGAGCTCGGCGGTGACCGGCAGCCGTCCCAGCATGCGTTCCTCGATCCGCCAGCCGCCCAGCAGCGACTCGCCGAGGGTGCCGCGCAGGAGGATGCCACCGATCCAGCGGCCGTACTGCACGGGGATCGGCAGGTCCAGGCCGAGCCGCTGTTCGATGGTCGCGCGGTCGACCTGGCCGCCCACGAATGCCGTGCGACCGGCCATGATATCGATGACGTCGCCGGGGACCAAAGACCTGAAACGCCCGCTGGTAGTAACTGTACACCTCGATTTCCGGGTTGGTCCTCTGGAGGCTCCTTATCACGTCCATGTTTCCTATGTCAGCGACGCCGGCGTGTTGTATTATATCAATCTTACCCGTACGCAGTGCCGAGATACTCTTCGGGAAATGGTTCCCACTTTCCAAAACCGCCAAAATAGACATCGTTAATCGTCTCGACGTCCAGCGCCATCTGCATTGCGCGCCGAACCATGATGTCGTCAAAGGGTGGCTTGCGCACGTTCATAACCTCGACGAAATCCGAGCGCTGGAAATAGTTACTCACCTCGATGTGGGGGTCGGTACGCTGGAGGCTCCTTACAACGTCAAGGATCTTTATAGCAGTGCCGCCGCCGGCGCCGTGTATTATATCAACCTCGCCCGTGCGTAGGGCCGATACACGGGTTGCTTCTTCGGGCATGAACAGGCAGGTTGGACGCATCGTATTTCCTGGCGGAGGATTCGGTGAAGTCACCCCTACCGAGATTCCGCTGAAAGGAATAGACCACGTCATCGGCGGTTAGCTCGCGACCGTTTACGAGCCGGCTGGCCTCACTGTCTGGATCAAGGGCCCAGTGTACCCCCTGGCGGATGTGGAAGATGTAAGTCAGTGGGTCGGGCGTATCCCAACTCTCCGCCAACTGCCCGGTTATGGCAAAATCAGGGAGGTAAGTAGTTCTGAAGTCAAATTCGTCTCTATCTATTCCCCAGTTACCCCAGGCGATCCTCTCATTAACGCTACCGATGAGGTGGGCCGGAAGGTGGCCAGTCAGAAAGGGGTCCGTGGTCACATCTTTATTCTGGAAGGGATAGGTCAATGTCCCGCCATACTCCGGCGCGGTCACCATCTTGCCGGTGGTGGGGTCCCTAAATGCTCGAGAGTGCTGATGCCACTGCCCATCCCTCGCCCACTCTCGCAGTACACCCGCAATGGCAGGTGCCGGAAAGCGAGGGACGCCAGCCCGGAGTCCGAATCAGTGAATCAGTTCCGCATCGGCCACCTCCGTGAACGCGTGCGCGCACCTGATCCCGAAGCTCCGCTGGGGGCGGTGGTCGGCGACGCAGCGAATGTCAGTGACCGGCAACGCCGGCGGTGCGGTTTCCAGGCAGACGGGGTAGCGGTGGTGCAGGCGAACTGGCGCGCGCGGCGCCCTCAGCCCGAGCGCTACGGGCGGGTAACCTTTGTTGCGACGCGGCACGGCGCTAGCGGCGCTACGGCTCTGGCGGCTCCTGACCGTCATGTCTCACCTCGTCTGCCCCACGGCCGACCCGCCGGGCGCTGAGGTCAGTCGGTGACCGAACGCGCGCGGCGTGAACCCCTCCCGGTTGGTGATGCTGGCGCTGCTGCCGGTGGCGCGAATCACGAACAGGCCCAGCCGCTCTGCTCGCACCTCCGACTCCTGGTATGCCTTCAGATACGCAACCGCCCCGTAGATCCGCCGCTCGGCGTACTCGGGCATCAGTTCCGGAAACTCGTCCAACCGCCCGATGAATCGATCGACGTCCGGCACCCTCAGGCTAGTCTTGACTTCCACCACCACGACCTGTTCGCCGTTGATCGCCACGAGGTCGAACTCCCAGCGCCGCTCACCGTAGTTCTGCCGCGGGTTGGTTACCGTGTGCTGCACCGCGATGCCCCGCTGCTGGAGGAGTGCTACGAGGTCGCCTTCCACCAGGGACTCCATCAGCTTGCCCCACTGCCCGTTGAACAGCTCCTCCAGCTTGTCCATGCGCCGGTCGGCGGCCCGTGTCTGCCGCGTGAGCAGTTGATCAGTCTCCTGCAACCGCCGGTCGGTCTCCTGCATTTGGCGGTCGGTCTCCTGCTGCCGCCGGTCGGCCTCCTGCTGCCGCCGGTCGGCCTCCTGCTGACGGCGTGCAGTCTGCCGGTCGGTGTCCTGCGTACGGCGTGCAGTCTCCTGCTGCATTGCGGAGACCTCGCGGAGAATCGCCCAGATCTCCTGCGGGGTCGCGGGTTCACGGTGTCCGTTGCCTTCGGCCATAGGTACGCTCGCTCATCCGATGGTAGCGAACGCCACGCGTTCCGGCAAGCATTACCCGGAACGCTCGGAACGCTGTTGCTTCCGTGACTACGCCGGGCTGCCCGGCTCGGTGGGAGAGCTTGACGGTGAGCCGTCGGCCCGCCGGCCACTGCCGGCGCCGTAGCGCCCGAGCTGGCCGCGCAGGCGGGGGTCCAGGAGATCGCGCACCGCGTCGCCGAACATGTTGAGGCTGTACACCACCACCGTCAGGCACACCCCCGGCCACAGCGCCAGATGCGGCGCGATCTCCATGTACTGCCGGCCTTCGCGGCTGAGCATGCCGCCCCAGCTCGGTGTGTCCGGTGGCAAACCGAACCCCAGGAAGCTCAGCGCCGCCTCCGACATGATCACCCCGCCGACGTTGATGCTGAAGATGATGATGATGGGCGCGGCGATGTTGGGCAGCACGTGGCGCAGCAGCGACCGCCGGCGCGAGCTGCCGATCGCCTGCGCGGCCTGGAAGTAGACGTTCTCCTTCACCGCCAGCACGGCGCCGCGCACCACCCGCGAGGCCGGGATGCCGCCCGACACCCCCAGCACCACGATCATCTGCAGCATGCCGCGGCCGGCGATCGACATGATGGTGAGCAGCAGAAGCAGCCCCGGGAACGCCATCCAGGCGTCGACGAAGCGCTGCGTCACCAGGTCCAGCCGGCCGCCGATGAAGCCGGTGGTGCCGCCGATCAGCACCGCCACCACGACGGTGAGCGCGGTGGCGGCCAGCCCCACCGTCAGCGACAGCCGCGCCCCGTGGATGAGGCGGCTCAACAGGTGGCGCCCGACGTGGTCGGTGCCCAGCAAGTACGCGGCCGAGGGGGCCTGCAGGCGGTCGCGCAGGTGGATCTCCTGGTAGCGGTAGGGCGCCAGCGAATCGGCGAAGATGCTGACCAGCACCAGGAGCAGGATGATGATGCCGCCAGCGGTCCCCAGCGGCTGCTCGCGCACCAGCCGCGCGCAGAACTTCCTCAGCCCGGCCTGCCCGGCCGCCGCCGGCCGCCCCCGCGACCGGCTCGGCGCCGGCCGGCGTCAGCGGTGATACGTCACCCACGGGCCTGCCTCGTCCGACCATGGCGGCCAGTCCGCGGTGCCGGTGCATCGGTGTGCATGGTCTCTGGCGTTACCGAGCGACCGTCTCGACTGACCGAGACTACCGCGCTCCATTGCCTCACGCGCCTTGGAAACGATAGAGTCAGCGTCCAGGGTACCGCAGTGATCATGCCATCCGACCACCCGCGCATCCCCTACGGCGAGGCCGACTTTCAGCGCATCCGCCGGAACCGGTGGCTGTACGTCGACAAGACCCGCTTCCTGCGGCGTCTGGAGGAGGAGCGCTACGCCTTTCTGATCCGCCCGCGCCGCTTCGGCAAGTCGCTGTGGGTGTCGGTGCTGGAGAACTACTACGACCGCTTCTGGGCCGGCGACTTCGACGCCACCTTCGCCGGCACCGACATCGGCCAGGACCCGACCGGGGAACAAAGCCGCTACGTAACCCTGCGCTTCGACTTTTCAACCGTCAACGACAAGCTCGAGACCTTGGAGCGGGAGTTCGAGACCTACTGCCTCATAGAGCTCCGGGGCACGCTGGAGCGGCATCCCGACCTGTTTCCTGAAGCGGCGCGGCGGCGGATCCTCGCGCCGCCCTCCATCGCCACCAAGCTATCCGAGCTGTTCCGGTACGCGGGCGACCATGACATCCCCCTGTACGTGATCATCGACGAGTACGACAACTTCGCCAACACCGTGCTCGCGTACCACAGTGCGGATGCGTACCACTCCTTTACCCACGGCGGTGGCTTCTACCGCAACTTCTTCGCCACCCTGAAGTCCGGGGCGGGGCGCACCGGCGGCGGTCTGGAGCGGCTGTTCATCACCGGCGTGTCGCCGATCACGATGGACGACGTGACCAGCGGCTTCAACATCGGCACCAACATCAGCCTGGAGCCCGACTTCAACGAGATGGTCGGCTTCACCGAGCCGGAGGTCCGGCACTTGGTCGAGACCTACCGGGACCTGGGCGTGTTCAACCAGGAGGTCGCGACCGCCATGGGCATCATGGGCCAGTGGTACAACGGCTACCGCTTCGCCGAGGAAGCCGAGACCGATCTGTACAACACCGACATGGTGCTCTACTACCTGAAGCATTCTATTCCGAATCGAGATGTGCCGACCTACCTGATCGACACCAACGTGCGCATCGACTACGGCAAGCTGCGCCATTTGCTGGTGACCGGCCGGCAGCTCAACGGCAACTTCGACCTGCTGCGGGACGTGATCGGCGAGGAGCAGGTGGACACCCGCATCCAGCCCGGCTTTCCGCTGAAGGACCTCACCAAGCCCGAGAACTTTCTCTCCCTGCTGCACTACTTCGGGTTGCTGAGCATCCGCGACGTGGTGGATCGGGTGCCCCGGCTGGCGATCCCGAACCAGACCGTGAAGCGGTTGATGTACGGCTTCCTGCGCGATGGCTACCGCGACGTGGGGGTGTTCTCGGTCAATCTGTTCCGGTTCGAGCAGTTGATGATGGGGATGGCCAACCGGGGCGAATGGCGACCGGCGTTCGAGTTCCTGAGCGACGCTATCGCGCGGCAGACGGGGATTCGCGACTACATCGGCGGGGAGAAGGTGATCCAGGGGTTTCTGGCCGCCTATCTGAGCGTGACCGACTATTACGTGTTCCGCTCGGAGGCGGAGCTGGGAAAGGGACACGCGGACATCTGCCTGGAGCCGCTGGTGGCCCGCTATCCGCACCTGCAGCGGGGCTACCTGATCGAGCTCAAGTACCTTAATCGCCGTGGGCGCTTTCAGCGTAGCGAGTCGGCGAACGAGGCCGGCGTGGCGGCGGCGGTCGGAGAGGCGACGGCGCAACTCGAGCGGTATCTGGCGGAGGAGCGGCTGGCGCGGCAGTTCCCGGGGGTGCGCTTCATCGGCCTGATCGCGGTGTTCCACGGCTGGGAGATGGTGTTCTACGATGCCGTGCGGAGGTAACCGCGTCAGACGGCGGTGCCGGGGTCTACGGTCAGGCGCCGCCCTTTCTCATAGCGCTCCACCCGCTCGAAGTCATGCTCGCCCAGAGCCAGCACCTCGATCGTGCGCGCGTCAGTATCGACCAGCCAATACTCGGACACGCCGTGCCGGGCATACAACGAGCGTTTGAACGTGAGGTCGCGGTCGGCCGTGGAGGGGGACCGTATCTCGATGACCAGGTCCGGCGCACCGCGAGCGTTGTCTTCGGTGACGATGGCCGCCCGCTGGTGGGAAACGAACAGCAGGTCGGGTTGCACCACGTCAGTGTCGGTCAGCACCACGTCGAAGGGCGACAGGTACACTCGTCCCAGGCGGTGCTCGCTTACAAATAGCGACAACGCCACGTGCAGGTAGCCAAGCACGCGCTGATGTATCTCTTTCGGTGCTGGAGACACGACCAACTCCCCGTCCAACAGCTCGTAACGCTTGTCTTCCGGTGCATTCCGGTAGGGTAACCATGCACCCCCCTCTGACCAGGATAGCGCCAATCCATGGCATCGTCGAGCCGTCAGGCGGCCGATGCGGCCGATCGTTCCCTGCGAGCCCGGCCTCACCTGCCGGGTCGGGAACTGATAAGCTGATCAGCCGCCGTGGCCGGCGTCGAGACGGCCCGCGCCGCCGTGCAGCCGGGGATCGAGCAGATCGCGTAGCGCGTCGCCGAACATGTTCAGGCTGTACGGTTGCCGCACCACTCGTGGGACCAGTCGATGTGCACGAACTCGTCGGGATCGCCGACGACGATCTGATGCTCGGTGAGCCGGTCCCACTTCGATCCCCGCTCCTCGGCTACGATTCTCAGCAGCCGGCCCCGGCGTTCGACTTCCACCGGGATGCTGGTGTCTACCACCGCGTTCATGAGCGATCCGTGCGTCGGTGCGTGGATCGTTGGCGGCGGACGGGCACGTGCTTTTCGAGTGTCGGCATCTGTCGTTTCATGAAGCTGTCGAACAGCGGCACGGTGAACGCCGTCTCGCCGTGCCGCTGGCTCCAGACCATGCCCTTGTTCACCAGTTGTTGTCGGACGGTCGCCACCGAGGCTGCGCCGACGCCCAGGGTGGCGGCGACCTCGCCGGTCTTGTGCGGCCCCGGTCCGAGCTCAGCCATCGCGCGCAGGTATTTCTGCTGCAAGACCGTCAAGCGATCGAAGCGGACGCGGAAAAAGTTGCCGTCCAGGTGGGCGATCACGTCCGGAGTCGCGGCCGCCACCGCTGCTCTTGCGATCGGACTCGACGGCGCGCGATTCCACACCTGGAATCCCCACTCCTGGATGAAGTAGGGGTAGTTCCGGGTGGCTCTCAGGATGGCATCGACGGCGTCGGCGTCGAACGAGACACCCTCTTTCTGGGCCGGTTTCACGATGGCTGCGCGGGCCGCATCGGAATCCAGTGGTCCGACTTCCGGATAGTCGAACAGCCGCTCGGCGTAGGATTTGGCCCTGCCTGCAAGCGCGGCCACCTGCGGCAGGCCGGCGCCGATGAACAGCAACGGCAGGTTTCGTTGGGCAGTCTCGTGACACGCCACGACTACGGCTGCCAGTTCGACCGAGGAGAGGTACTGGATTTCGTCGATGAACAGGCCTACGGCCGAGCGCCGCTCTGCGGCGGCTTCTGCCACCGCCATCAACAGCCGCGGCAGGTCTTGTTCGAGATTGCCGCTGTCGCCCTCACCGGGCGCGGGCTCGACGCTGAACTCGATGTCTCCGATCTTCACCTTGAATGCGTTCGCGAACCCGCGCAGCACGTTTACGGCTCGTCGCAGGTGCCGGCCACCTGCCTGACGCAGGTCGAGGGCATACAGGATGCGCCGCAACTCCGGGGCCAGCAGGTACGGCAGCGCGCCACCTTCGGGGGCCTCGATCTTGGCCGTCTGGAAGCGTTTGTCGTCCGCAAACGCGCGCAGTCGATTGAGCAGCACGGTCTTGCCGACTCCGCGCAAGCCCAGCAGAACGAGGCCCTTGGTGGGACGCCGCGCGAGCACACGCTCCATGTCGGTGGTGACATCCTCGATCAGCCGGTCGCGGCCGGCCAGTTCCGGCGGCTGCAAGCCGGCGCCAGGTGCGTAGGGGTTGTAACGACGGTCCATCGTAACTTAACTTTACTCGATGTTAATGGATACCCCGTTAAACGAAATAAATCAAGTAACGATCCGTCCGGCGCACCGCGAGCGTTGTCTTCGGTGACGATGGCCGCCCGCTGGTGGGAAACGCACGCTTGACGCTGGGAGACAGGGGAGCTATCGTCGGCCCATGGAGTACGCTGACCTTCCGGGTAGGGACGCCCAGGGCAACTGGAAGCCGGTAGCGCGCATCGAGCTGCCCGCGTTCCCACGATGGCCGTTTCAACTCGTCCCCTTCCTCAGGTGGCTGTTCGGGTTTCCTGGCTACCTGTGGCCTCACAATGCGCTGATCTTTGGCGTGGCCGCCGCGACCTGGTTCTTCCTGACGCCGCCCCTGGAGACGATGGCCACCCTCCGGCCGGGCTGGATCGCGCTGATACTCCTGCGGAATGTCGGCCTGATCACCCTGTGGTACAGCATCTTTCACGTGCGCCTGCACCTTCAGCGAGCCCAGGGAATGCGCTACAAGTTCAACAACCGTTGGCTGACCAAGAACAATCGAGCGTTCTTCCTCGGCGGCCAGACGGCCGACAACGTGTTCTACAGCATCGTCAGCGGCGGCGGGATCTGGTCGGCCTATGAGGTGTTCACCCTCTGGGCCTACGCCAACGACCTGCTTCCGTTCATGGCGTTCCGGACCAACCCGGTTGGATTCGTGCTCCTGTTCCTGGCGATCCCGTTCTTCCGCGCCGCCCATTTCTACGTAGTCCACCGGCTGATGCACTGGAAGCCGTTGTACAAGGCCGCCCACTACGTCCACCACCGCAACGTCAACGTGGGCCCGTGGTCGGGCATCTCGATGCATCCCATCGAAAGCCTGATCTACTTCAGCTACATGTTCGTGCACCTGATCGTCCCGTCGCATCCGCTGCACGCCATCTTCCACCTGCAGTACGCCGGCCTCGGACCCGCTGCGGGGCATAGCGGCTTCTCGCATATCGAGCTCGGCCACGAGCAGGCCGCCCTGCGCTACGGCAGCTATTTCCACTACCTGCACCACCGTTACTTCGAGTGCAACTACGCCTCCGACGAGGACATGTTCCTGGACAAGCTGTTCGGCAGCTTCCACGACGGCACGTCAGAGGCGCACGCGAAGATGCGCGCGCGGGCGCAGACGCGAATACGCGAACGGAAGGCCGCGGCCGAGTCGCCGCTCGGCTGACTGCGCGGTCAGCGCGCCTCAGCTCAGGGTAGCGGGTGTGGCGGTGTGCCGTCGATCTCTGCGAATACCGCGGCCGGCCGGCGCGGCGTCCGGCGTGGGAGCGTCAGGTTGTCTCGACCGACTCAGGCGCCGCCGGCGCCGAAACGACCTCCGCCACCCCGCAGCCGCGGGTCGAGCAGGTCACGCACGGCATCGCCGAACATGTTCAGGCTGTAGACCACGATGGTCAGGCACAGGCCGGGCCAGAGCGCCAGCCACGGCCCCTGCTGCATGTACTGGCGGCCCTCCCGGCTCAGCATGGCACCCCAGCTCGGAACGTTGGGCGGCAGGCCGAAGCCGAGAAAGCTCAGCGAAGCCTCACTGATGATCACGCCGCCGACGTTGATACTGAAGACGATGATCACCACCGGCATGATGTTGGGCAGGACATGGTGGGTGAACGTCCGCCACTTCGAGGCGCCAATGACCCTGGTCGCCTGGAAATAGGTATTCTCCTTGATGTCGATCACGGCGCTTCTGACCAGGCGCGAGCCGCCGATGCCCCCCGATATCCCCAGGACCAGTATGAGCTGGGGCACCCCCTTGCCGACGATGGACATGATCGTCAACAACAGCAGCAGTCCCGGGATCGCCATCCAGCCGTCGACGAATCTCTGCACGACCAGGTCGAGTCTGCCGCCGAAGAATCCTGAGGTGCCGCCGATCAGCACGGCGACCACGACATTCACTGCAGTCGCCGACAGGCCGACGATCAACGACAGCCGAGCCCCGTAGATGATGCGGCTGAGCAGGTCTCGTCCCAGGTGGTCGGTACCGAGCGGATACGCGGCCGATGAACCGGTCAGGCGGTCGGCCAAGTGTATTTCCAGATATTCATACGGGGCCAGAACGTCGGCAAAGGCCGCCACAAGAATGCATAGCAGGATGACGATCCCGCTGAGAGCACCGAGTGACTTCTCCCGCCACAGCCTGACGAAGAAAGCAGCCATTACCGCGCGTGCTACTGGTAGCGGACCCGCGGATCCAGGTAGCCGTACACCAGATCGATCATGAGATTGAACCCCACGACCGCCGTGCCGAAGAACAGGTTTACTCCGGAGACCACCGGGTAGTCTCTGTCGGTAAGCGCGGTCAGCATGAGACGACCCAACCCCGGCAGGTTGAAGATGTTCTCCATGATAACGGAGCCCCCTACCAGGATCGGTAGCTGCAGGCCTACCAGGGTCACGATCGGAATGAGGGCATTCTTGACGGCGTGCCGCACCACAACCACCCTCTCCTTGAGCCCCTTGGCCCAGGCCGTCCGGATGTAGTCCTGCCGCAGCACCTCCAGCATCATGGTGCGCGTTATCCGCATGGTAGCTGCCGATAGATAGGTTCCCAGAATCAGGCTGGGGATGATGAACACCCCCAGACTCCCCAGCGGATCTTCCGTCAAGCGAATCACTTCTATCGCTGGCGACCAGCCCCACCAGATCGCCGGGAAGATCATGACCATGGTTCCCAGCCAGAAGTTCGGCGTTGCCAGGCCGATGATGGCGACCGAGCGCCCCACGTAGTCGGCGGCGGTATCCTGCCGAATCGCCGAGTAGATGCCGATCGGCAAGGCTATCACCAGCCCGATGACGATCGACATCAGGCCAAGCTGAAGCGTTACCGGCAATCTACCGAATATCTTCTCCTCTACCGCCGCCCGGCCGCCAATCAGTGAGCGGCCAAGGCTGCCGTGCAGGGAAATACCCCCTATCCAGCGGCCATACTGCACATAGGCGGGCACGTCCAATCCGAGCATCCGCGCGAGAGCCTCACGGTCTACGTCGACCAGGAAATCTGTCCTACCCAACATTGCGTCTATGGCATCGCCCGGGATGAAACGGACGGAGAAGAAGACAATGAGGCTCATTACGAACAGAGTGGGGATGACGAGCAGTAACCGCCTGATGACATAGGCCCTCATATCACAGATGTCCGGTCATTATTCAATGCATGGAGAGCTGGGCAGCGCCGCTGGGAAGCGGGCCTCCCAGCTCTCCTGAGGTCGGCCACAAGGGGATGAAATCCCTAACGACCCATTTCTTCCTTTAGCCGACTGTCAATCCAGAGGCGGGAGAAAGTGACATAAGTCTCGCCCTTCGCCAGCTCTACCTCACCGTTATAGCCTATGACCCACGGCTGGAACGCAACAAAAAACGGAAGTTTCGGACTCCATATCAGCCAGTGATTCGCCATCGCATACATGTCCGCCTCTCTCACCAGCCTCTGCTGCTCCTCAATGGTCGTAGCTGCCAGGGCGGCGTCAACGAGAGCGTCCAACTCAGCCCACTGGCTGCCGCCGCGGTTCCACTGGTTGTCCGAGTGATACCAGCTTACCGTCATCTCAGGATCATAGTTGGTGCCCGCAATGGCACTGACCATGCCTTCATAGGTACGCGAGAATAGCCTCTCGTGATATTCGCCATAGTCGAGTACATCGATCTCGACATCGACACCGATCTCGGCCCAGTAGGAAACAGCTATTTCTACGTAGCCCAAATCTGCCCAAGGTCCGTAGTTCAAGATGGTCTTGAATCTGGTGCCGTCGGCGCCGCGCGGATACCCAGCCTCATCAAGGAGCTTCTCGGCACCTTCCGGGTCGTACCGATAGCCTTGCTTGACCTCTTCGGGCCACTGGTCAAATGGGATGAAATACCCCTTCACCCCTACCAGTCCCTGAGGTGTCGGATCTGCCTGACCCTTATGGTACGTGTTGGCAACGGTCTCGAGGTCCAGCGCCATCTGCATCGCCTTGCGCACTCCGATGTCGTCAAAGGGCGGCACGCGCACGTTAGCGGCAAAGGCGTCATTCGACCGAAACGGCACCGTGTGCTGCACGATCTCCGGGTTGGTTTGCCGTAGGCTATCTGCCTGGTCGATGCTATTCATTTCACCACCCCCAAGGGGTCTCGCATCGATCTTGCCAGTGATGAGTGCCGCCTGAATTGTTGCGTGATCTGCAAAATTCAGTACCCTTATCTCGTCCACGTAGGGCAAACGGTTCTCCGGGTACTTTTCGTCATAGCCCCAGTAGTCAGGATTCTTGGTCAAAGTGAACGAGCTGTCCTCGTCGAGTGCAGTCAGCTCGAACGGTCCGGTGCCAACCAGGTTTTTCCAGTCCTTGACGTCACCGTGTTCTCTGATTACCTCAGGCGGCATGATGAACGTGAAGTACTCTTCGAGGATAAGCCGCAGCGCAGGGAGGTGTACCTCGTTCAGCTTCATCACCACCGTCGAATCGTCGGTGGCTGTTATCGACTCGAATGGGATGGAGGTGAGTGGGCCAGCGGCATTGAAGGCGCTCGGTCCGGCCTCGGTGAACTCGCCCATGCCCAATATGCGGTGAAAGTTGAATTCTATGTCGTGTGCAGTGAGCTCGCGACCGTTCATCGGCGCCTTATTATGCCAGAGAACGCCGTTGCGGATGTGGAAGGTATAGGTGAGGCCGTCCGGGGAAATATCCCATCTTTCAGCTAGCCGCCCGGTAATGACAGACACAGGGATCGGGCCAGATCTAAAATCCCATTCGTCTCTGTCTATTCCCCAGTCGCCGATACCTAGCTTCTCTGAGACGAGCTGAACATGGAGTCCGCCCCAGCCAAAATAGGGGTCAGTATCCGAACCAATTCCAAGTCGTTTACCGATGGTAAGTGTCCCGCCATACTCCGGCGCAGTCACCATCTCGCCGGTGGTGGGGTCGGTCACCATTTCCTTGTCCGCAGTCGCTGCCGGCGCCTCGTCCTCGCCCCCGGCCCACAGGCCGGTCGCGGTGAGAATCAGGACCAACGCAAACGCGAAGATCATTCTAACAATTGAAATATTCATACGTTTCTCCGTATGTAGATCCGCTCTCTGGCTGCTCTCACGCCCGCAACGCGGGCCGCCAGTCAGAGTCAGATTGCTGACGCGCGCGGCGTGTGACTCACTGGGCTCACGCCGCGCGCGCGTGCGGCTCTTTGAGTATCATTTTGCACCTCCATTTTCTGTAGGTTTCGGTAATTGACAGAGAATATGGCCTGGTCCGGGTGCTTGCCGGGTTGCGGGGTGCGCTACGCGCGGCGCGTGTGCGTCCCATTGGGCCAACACCGACCGCTCGGCGGACGTCGGGACCTGCGTCATAACGCCACGCGGGGTCGTAGTCGGCGAAGCACCGCGTCTGAATAGCCGGCAACGCCGGCGGAGGGTCTTGCCGGGAGTCAGTCGCGGGCGGGGTTCCGGCACGGCTGCGGTCGCCGGCAAGGGCGCGGGCGGTCCGCATGCCGGTTCGGCGATGGACCGAGCCGTGTGTGTGGGGGGGGGGGTAGACGGACGGGATGGGCCAAAGCGACACGCCGGGCGGCGGTGCTCGGGCGCGAGTAGCGTGGGCCGATGGCAGGGCTGCAGTGCGTAGTCAAGCATCATCCGTATCCGTTCAAGTCCCCAAACCCCGATACCATAGCACATCCCCGCCATAGCGGGCAAGCGCTTGATTGCACTTTCTTCACGTTTTTTTCCGGCGGCCCTTGTGCCTCTGGGTGGAGGGTGGACCGTCCGATGCAAAATGCGTACGCTGGCGCGTCATGGCCGGCGAGGTCTCCAAGCCCCACGACCACCTGTTCCGATCCGTGTTCCGAGAGGAATCCGAGGCAGCCGGCCTGCTGCGGGCGCACCTCCCGGACGCAGTCAACAGCGAATTGCTGTGGTCGAGCCTCAAGCGGCAGGACGTCAGCTTCATCGACGACCGATTGCGCGAGAGCGAATCGGACCTGCTGTATGCGGTCCAGCGCAAAGCCGATGACGCACCGGCCTGGCTGTACGTCTTGCTGGAGCACCAGTCGACGCCTGACCCCTGGTTACGGCTGCGGCTGCTGAAGTACAGTATCAGGATCTGGGAACGGGATCGGAAGCAGCACCCCGATGAGGAGCACCTGCGCCCGATAGTGCCGCTGGTGTTGTATCAGGGCAAGCACGGCTGGTATCCCCCGCGCGAGTTCTCGGAACTGTTCGCTGCAGCAGTCCGAGGTTGGCCGGGAGTGCCGCGCTACGCGCATCTGTTGATCGACCAGACGAAAGTGGGGCCGGACGAGTTGCGCGGTGAATTGCGTGGTCGCATCGCGCAACTGGCGCTGATGGCGGCGTACCGGGCGAGCTGGCCGGTGATGCAGCGGTTGGTGCCGCTGATGGCGAAACTGGTGCAGGACGGGGGAATCGACGAACTGCGACCGATCGTAGTGTACATGGCGGCCACGACGAGGGAACCGGAGCGCTGGCACAGATTCGCGGAGGCGGTACGGCGACACGTACCGGGAGGTGGAGAACTGATGAACAAGACGCAGGAGATGCTCGAGATTTACGGCGAGGTGATAGAGCAGGAGGCCCGTCAGAAGGGCCTCCGGGAAGGCCGTCAGGAAGGCCGTCAGGAAGGCCGTCAGGAAGGCCGTCAGGAAGGCGTACTGATGACTCAGGTGCGAACCATCGAGGGATTGCTGGGCCGAGATGTCCCGTGGTCCACGATAGAAGCGGCCACTGGAATCGACGAGGCCGCATTTGGGCGGCTCAAGCAGCAACTGGAGGCCGCCGGCGGCAGCACCAACCATCCCATGCAATGAATAGTGACGTTTCAGATAGCCGAGTCGGCGCACGGTCGGCGCTACCGGGTTCTATCAGGCTGACCGGGCGGCCTTTTCCAGTGCCCGTTCAGCCGCTGCCGAGGCCCGCGCCGCCGCCACCGCCCCGCAGCCGGGGGTCGAGCAGGTCGCGCACCGCGTCGCCGAACATGTTGAGGCAGTACACCACCACCGTGAGCGCCAGAAGCTGCTTCGCCCGTTCCGGATCGTACCGGTAGTACTGCTTGATCTCCTCCGGCCATTCGTCGAACGGCGTCCCAAGGTCGGAATCGTTGTGAATGTATCCATGCGGCCTCGGATCCGGATACCCCTTGAAGTAGGTGTTGGAGATCGTCTCCAGATCCAGCGCCATCCGGTTGTTCGGGAACTTGTCAACGGGGAAACGTCACCCATCGGCCCGCCTCATTCGTAGCGAATCCGCGGATCCAGCGACGCGTACACCAGATCGGTCAGCAGGTTGACCACCACCACCACCGTGGCGAAGAACAGGTTCACCGCCGACACCACCGGGTAGTCGCGGTCGTTGAGCGCATCCAGCATCAGCCGCCCCAAACCCGGCAGGTTGAAGATATTCTCGATGATCACCGCGCCGCCCACCAGGATCGGCAGCTGCATGCCCACCAGCGTCACCACCGGGATGATCGCGTTCTTCAGCGCGTGGCGCAGGATCACCGACCGCTCCAGCAGGCCCTTGGCCCAGGCGGTCCTGATGTAGTCCTGCCTCAGCACCTCCAGCATCATGGTGCGCGTCATGCGCATGGTGCTGGCCGACAGGTAGGTCCCCAGGATCAGGCTGGGAATGAGGAACATGCCGAGGTTGCCCAGTGGGTCTTCGGAAAGAGAGAAAAACTCCATCGGCGGCGACCACGCCCACCAGATGGCGGGGTAGATCATCACCATCGTTCCCAGCCAGAAGTTGGGCGTCGCCAGCCCCATGATGGCGACCGACCGTCCCACGTAGTCGGCAGCCGTGTACTGGCGCACCGCCGAGTAGATGCCCACCGGCAGCGCGATGACCAAGCCGATGAGGATGGCCAGCACGCCGAGCTCGACGGTGACCGGCAAACGACCGAGTATCCGCTCCTTTATCGGCCAACCGCCCATCAGGGACTCGCCCAGGCTGCCGCGCAGGAACAGCTCTCCCATCCAGCGTCCATACTGGACCCAGACCGGTACGTCCAATCCCAGCCTGCGCTCGAGAGCCGCACGGTCAATCCCCCCCGCTGCTTGCCATTCCATCCTACCCAGCATGACGTCGATGACATCACCGGGGATGAAGCGCACCGACAGAAAGACCAGGACGGACAAGACAAACAGTGTCGGGAGCAGCAGTAAGAGCCGCCTGATGACGTAGGCTCTCATGGCAGCCAGAACCTCTCGGGAGCTAACGATGAATATAGAAAATCTTCAGAAGAGGCTGTTTTACATTCCACATGGTCTTGGCTCCCTTGCTGACATGAAAAAGATCACCAGCTCCAAATGTTTGGGAGTGTCCGAGATGATCGGTGAGTTCCAATTCACCCTCGATTATGTACATCATCTCATCCCATTCCCAATCGATTTCCCATCTTCCGATCGTACATGACCAAACCGCGGTAACACAGGACTTGTCCTCCGATTCCCAGAGCACCTTGATTGCTGCCGTCGGCGATCCCTCCAGGACCTCTTCACGAATCGGGAGAGGATCCAGCACCACCGATTTTGGGTTGATTGATTTTATTAGACCTTCTACAAAACTCATAAGTTCTCTCCAAGTTGGTTTAGGGAGCTGGGAAGCCAGAGCCTCCCAACTCCCCTGTTTGTCTGGATAGATGAACCGCTAAAGCTAAAAGCCCATTTCTCTCTTCAGATCCTGGTCAATCCAAAGGTGAGTGAGCACCGCCTGCTCGGCTCCCTGGCGCAGGGTAATTTCGCCATTGTAACCTTTTACCCACGGCTGGTTCGCCTGAAAACTTGGAGCAGCAGGACCCCATACCTGATTGTGGCGTTTTATGGTCTCCATGTCGTACGCTCTAAATGCCTTCTGCTGCTCCTCGATGGTGGTAGCGGCGTAAAATGCATCATAGGCGGCGGACATCTCAGGGGTCTCGATTCCGCCCACGTATTCGCTGAGATGCTTGGTGGCAGGTCCTTGGCGATACCAGCCCACCGGCGTAGCGGGGCTGAAATCCCAGCCTCGGTGGCCCGTTATCATCTCATAGGTATGTTCGTTTCTTTGGCTGACAAAAGTCGCCGTGTCAACGATATTGATCGTTACCTCGACTCCAATGGCAGCCCAGGAGCCCACGGCTATTTCCGTGTAGCCCAGATCATTGACGTCCCGTTGGGAAAGAGTGGCCCTGAGTCTAATGCCGTCCGCGCCGCGCGGATATCCGGCCTCATCAAGCAGCTTCTCGGCACCTTCCGAGTCGTACCTGTAGTATTGCTTTACCTCTTCGGGAATCTCTTCAAATGTGATGTGGTATCCCACGACCGCAGGCCCTACGATCCCAGCGGGTTGCCACCGTGAGAACCCCCCAAAGTAGGTTTCGTTAATCGTCTCCAGGTCCAGTGCCATTTGCAACGCGTGACGCACCCGGATGTCGTCAAACGGCGGCCTGTGTATGTTCAGACCAAAACTCTTGTCCGACGTCCCGGTAGAGCTCCACACTTCGATTTCCGGGTTGGTCCTCTGGAGACTCCTTATCGTGTCGAGGGATCCGATAGTAGTGCCGGCGCCGGCTGTATGTATTATATCAACCGCACCCGTGCGTAGTGCCGATATACGGGTTGCTTCTTCTGCCATGTACAGGGCCCTTAGCTGGTCAGTATAAGGCAAACGGTTCTGCGGATACTTTGGGTCGTAGCCCCAGTAGTCAGGATTCTTGGTATAGGTCTTGGAGACGCCTTCGACATAGTCAGTCAGCATAACGGGCCCGGTGCCGACCATGTTTCTCCAATCTGCGTAGTTGCCATATTGCTCGATTACCTCGGGCGGCAAGATATACATCGGCATGTCGTCGAAGATGTCCCTTATCGCACCTACGGTAGGCTCCTTAAGCTTGAAAACGACCGTGTATTTGTCGGTGGCCTCTATCGATTCCCATGGCAGGTTGAACAAGACCCAGGTCCGGGCGGGACGTTCGGTGAAGTCGCCCAGAACCAAATTACGCTGATAGTTGTACACGATATCTTCGGCCGTTAGCTCACGACCGTTCACGGGTGCCTTATCATGCCAGCGAACTCCCTGGCGGACTTTGACGACATACGTTACGGGGTCGGGCTGCGACCAGTTCTCCATCAGCCCCGCCGTAAAGGCAGGCAGCGGCACGTAATTGCTCCTAAAGGAAACTTCTTCCCTAGCCAGTGCCCAGTCCCCCCAGGCGAGCGTCTCATTGACGCCACTGATGAGAAAGACCGCATAGTGGGCATCACGGACGTCAGTGGTATCGCTGGTTAAATGGTAGGGATAGGATAACGTGCCGCCATACTCCGGCGCGGTCACCATCTTGCCGGTGGCTGGGTCGGTCACCATTTCCTTCTCCATCGCCGCTTCCGATTCCTCTTCCCCGGCCGGGCTCGCCCAGAGGCCGGTGGCGGTCAGGACGAGACCGAACAGTACCGCGAGCAACTTTCGAAAGATTACGTAATGCATCTTCGACTCCTTGGTATTCGAGAGTGCTGATGCCACTGCCCATCCCTCGCCCACTCTCGAGGTACACCCGCAATCGCGGGTGCCCGGAAAGCGAGGACGACAGCCCCGAGTCCGAGTCAGTTCCGCATGCTACGTCGGGTACCTCCTTGAACGCGTGCGCGCACCTGATCCCGGAGCGCCGGGTGGGGCGGTGGTCGGCGACGTACTCAAGCCCTCCGCAGGTGAGGCACAGCCATACCCGGACCCGGATGTAGTCGCGACTGACTGCACCCACCCCATTATATCCTCCGCTCCCGTGAGAGTCCACCACGAATCGGCCCAGCCGGCCCAACTGCCGAGGTTTTCTCGAGGCGTTCCGGATACTCACCTACACCGGGCTACGAACTGGCGCGGTCCACGCGGGCGAGGAAGTCGACGGTCGTGGCGCAGGCGACGATCCACTCCCCCGCTTCGGCGAGACGGGTCGCGTCCGTCACTCCGGCGAGCGCCGCCGACAGCCGCTCCGCCGCCGCCCGACCGAAGCGCCGCTCCGCCAAGCCGTGCAACAACGCCTTCTGCCGCTCGATACCTTGCTCGATACCCTGCTGGATACCCTGCTCGATACCCCGCTCCAGGATTTCCGCTCCCCAGCGATCAATCTTCTCCGCCAACACTGCGCTTACCTCCTCGTACTCGCGAATCGATGGCAGCTTCACGCCCCACTTCCGTCCCAGAACGCCAAGCCACACGTCGAAGGTCCGGGTCAGCCCCGGCTCTCCCTCCGCGGCGAGCCACTCCCCCAACTCCTGTACCCGCTCAGGCAACGCCCTCGCCTGTACGCTTTGCTCCACTTCCGCCACCCACGTCAGCAGGTTCGGCCGCGGTAGATCATCCCGCTCCACGGCCATCAGATCAAGCACCTCGTAACTCAGCGCGAGCTGCGCCGGACCGTCTTGCTCGGTCCTGGCGCGTCCCACCGACTATCGCCGTTGTACACCACGACGTGCAACACCGGGTCGGCCGTCTCGCCCTTGCTCCACCTGGTGCGATCGCGATACAGCCGCTGGTAGAGCAGGCTCGTGTAGTTGAGGAACCGCAGCGGCATCGAATAGTCCACGCTGGACTGATGCTCGATCCCCACGTGCAGGGTCTGCACGCCGCCGCGGCCGTCGCGCCGGTCGATCGACCAGACCACGTCACCGAGCCGGCGGCGCAACTCGTCGGTGATCTCCTCGGTGGGGCCTTCGCGGAGGGTGTCGAAGTCGAGCGCGCCGGCCCACCCCGGAGCGCGTTGCGGGGCGATGAACCCGATCAACAGATCCTTGACGATGCGTTCGTGCTTGAGCAGGCGTTTGTAGGAGGGGTCGTCCATGAGTCTCCGTCCGTGGCCGCGCCGTCGTCATGACGCCGTGGTGTTCGCGGGGGATTCTAACCTGACGACTTGCGGGCGGAAAGCGCGCCGGTGTCCGGCCGACATCTCAACGCGTCACTTCATTCATAGCGCACCCTGGGGTCTGTCAAGCGCTTATTGCACACTTGCACACTTTTTTCCTGCGACCCTGGCGCCTCTGGCAGTTGCAGCACCAAGCTCGCCCAGGCACGGCCACAGTGCACCACGGATGATGATCGGCGCCGCGACGTTCGGCAGCACGTGGCGCAGCAGCGAGCGCCGGCGCGAGCTGCCGATCGCCTGCGCCGCCTGGAAGTAGACGTTCTCCTTCACCCCCGGCACCGCTCACCGGTCCCCAGCGGCTGCTCGCGCACCCGCCGCGCGCAGAACTTCCTCAGCCCGGCCCGCGCAGCCGCAACCGCGCCCGCGCCCGGCTCGGCGACGGCCGGGGTCAACGGGGATACGTCACCCATCGGCCCTTCTCATTCGTAGCGAATTCGCGGGTCCAGCGACGCGTACAGCAGATCAATCAGCAAGTTGACCACCACCGTCGCGAAGAACAGGTTCACCGCCGACACCACCGGGTAGTCGCGGTCGTTGAGCGCGTCGAGCATCAGCCGCGACGTCATAACCCGGTGCCTCGCGCGCTCTCGAGCGTACTCGGAGGCGAGTGTTCTTCTCCGAGTAAGATAGACTGTCAAGTTCACGTGCCAGGTGTCCGTACCGTAACTGCGAAGGAGATTCAACACCTCCGGCGTCACCTGATAAACGGTGTGGGGGCTGTTCACCGGTCGATCAGGCGCATCAGGATTGGAGCTTGGTCGATCTTGCTCGCCATCTACGAAATCTACAGGCGCGCCACTTGCTCGTCGATTTCGTGCTGAGAATGCTCCTCCCGCTGGATCGCCCACTCTCCCAGACCAGCAAGCGCCTTTCTGCTCGGGTACTTCATCCGTCTCAAGTCAGTAGCGTTGACTTGCGTGTGGCCGTTGAAGCGGCGGAATTCCTCATCGACCATGGTACTATTGAGGTACACGGTCAGACCATGAGCGCATGCTCCGCCAGGTCGGAGAAGCTCTCGTCAGTTGAGGTCGTGACCGTTACGTGAGACTGTCTTGCGCCACGCTGTAGCCTGACAATGACATTCTCCTGGAGCACGTCATCATCCTTGAATGCTTTGTCTCGCGAGGAAAACAGATGTATGTGACAAAGAGCGGATCGGCCAAGACTTCCGGCACCGATCGGTGGCCTGCGAGCGGGCAACGCGTGACTCTTCAATCTCTGCCAACACGTTCGTTTCTCGATACTCCTGACGCCATCGCAGTGACTCGATTCCTCGATGACGTCGCTCCGTACGCTACGCCGGAGTGTATCACTTGTCGCGCCACCACGGGCTGGGTGGGCCGTCATTGGCGGTGAAGGCGGGGGAGCCGTCCTCCCAGGCGCGGCCGACGGGGCGCAGTTGGCCGCCGCCGCCGACCGGCAGGCTGCGGCCATCCTTGTCGGCGGACACCTGCTCGGCGAACCACTCCTCCAGCAGGCCGCACAGGTCGCGAATGCGGCGCTGCTGGCCGGGATCGTCGATGCGGTTGGTGCGCTCGTCGGGGTCGCCCGTCAGGTCGTACAGCTCGTTGGGGCCGCCGGGGATGCCGGCGGCGGGGTAGCGATGCACGTACTTCCATTCGGCGGTGCGGATCATGCGGGTGGCGCCGTACTCGTCGTAGATCACCACGCGGTCGCGCGCCGGCGCGGCCCCGCCCTCAAGCAGCCCGGCGAAGGAGCGGCCGGGCCGCCCGCGGCGCAACGGCCCGGGAATGTCGACGCCGGCATAGGCCAGCAGGGTGGGCATGAAGTCGACGGCGCTGCACATCTGGCCGGTCGCCTGTCCCCGCGGGATGCGGCCCGGATGGCTGGCCAGGAACGGCACCTTGATCGAGTTCTCGTACATGTTGAGCGGCCAGGTGCCGTTGCCCTCCATGGCGGTGACCGCGGCGAAGTAGCCCTTGAGCATTTCGCGGTTGCCGAGGCACTTCCCGGAGAGCCAGTGGGCCCACGGGTGCATCTCCTCCTGCGGGCAGGAGTCGAACGGGCAGTCGTCGTAGCTGTCGACGATCTCCTGGGGATGGCCGGTCCACGGGCTGTGCGGGGCGGTGTAGTGCACGCTCAGGT
This sequence comes from Spirochaetia bacterium, assembly GCA_965198005.1. Taxonomy (GTDB): domain Bacteria; phylum Spirochaetota; class Spirochaetia; order SZUA-6; family Bin103; genus Bin103. The sequence goes on along the minus strand of CBDAOI010000004.1, from coordinate 1,287,213 downwards.
AGAACGGCGCCGCGCCGCCAGCGTGGCGGTCGATGAAGTCCAGCGCGTCGTCGGTGATCACGTTGGTGACGTAGCCGGGGGCGTTGAACAGCTCGCCATCGCGGATCATCGGCGCGTCGTTGTACTCGCCGCCCCCCTTCTCGTGCACGAACCAGTGGCTGAAGCCGTGTTGCGCCAGCACGCTGTTGCCGAGATGCCACTTGCCGCTGATGCCGCAGGTCCAGCCCGCCTGCGCCAGCAGGTCGGTGTAGGCGGTCTGTCCCTCCAGGTAGGTGGCCGCGTCCGTGCCGTAGTTTCCTCCTCTGATCCAGTCATGCACGCCGTGCCGGGAAGGCATCTGTCCGGTCAGGAACGACGCCCGGCTCGGCGAGCACACCGGCGAGGCGCAGAAGAAGCTGTCGAAGCGCAGCCCGGTGGCGGCGATGCGGTCGATGTTGGGCGTGCGCAGCTCCCGGTTGCCGTAGCAGCCGATGAAGATGACGTTGGGACGTTCCAGTGTCATAGGCGGCACGCTACCGTGGCGCGGGGATCGCGCCAAGCGTCCCGGGCGTCGCTGGCGTCGCTGACACACGTATGCGTCGGCGCTGACGTCGCCGGTCCGCTCGACTGCATCGGCCCCCGCGGCCGGCCTTGTGGCCCGGTCTCTGCCGCACTATTGTCGTGTACGGTATGACGGAGCGGCGCCGCTGCGCGTGGTGTGCGGGTGATGAGTTGATGCGGGCCTATCACGATCGGGAATGGGGTACGCCCGTGTGGGACGACGATCGCCTGCAGTTCGAGTTCCTGGTTCTGGAAGGGGCGCAGGCGGGACTGAGCTGGCGCACGATTCTGCACAAGCGCGCCGGTTACCGGCAGGCGTACCACGGGTTCGACCCCGAGCGCGTGGCCCGCTTCGGCGAAGCCGAGCGCGCGGCGCTGCTGGCCAACCCCGCGATCGTGCGCAACCGGCTGAAGGTGGCGGCGTCGATCACCAACGCGCGCGCCTTGCTCGCGCTGCAGGAGGAGTGCGGCAGCTTCTGCTCCTACCTGTGGCGCTTCGTCGACGGCCGGCCGCTCGTGGGCGGCTGGCCGCGGCTGGCCGACCTGCCGGCCGAGACCGAGCTGTCGCGGCGCGTGAGCCGCGACCTCAAGGCGCGCGGGTTTCGCTTCGTGGGCCCCACCATCGTCTATTCGCACCTGCAGGCGGTGGGAGTGGTCAACGATCACGTCACCGACTGCTTCCGCTTCGCCGAGCTGACCGCCACCGAGAAGCGCGGCTGACCAACCTGACCAACCGCTTGAACCGAGGGACCACGACTGGTTACAGTTTCTTGACGGCAACCGGAGAAGCGTCGGCGAAGGCGCCCCGTGGTAGTCTGTGAGCCTGCAATCGCGCGGGCGTCCGGAGGGAGTTCGAATGTCGGTTGAATGGGTGGCCGTGCTGGTGGCGGTGGTTGCCGCCGGGGTTACCACCGCGGGGCTGGTCGTTTCCGGGTTCCGCCGGCTGGCGGACCAGGTCGCAACCGGAGATCAACGGCTGGCGGACCAAATCGCAGCCGGGGATAAACGACTCGCGGACCAGATCGCAGCCGGCGATCAACGGCTCGCGGATCGGCTCGCCGGTGTAGAACAGCGCGTGTCATTGCTCGCGGGCCTGGTGGACGGGAAGCAGCGCGGCGCACTGGCGCCGACCACCCAAGAGGCGGCTGAGTGATGGCTTGCGCGTTCGGGTTGCCCCGCCCCCTCAGCCACCCGCGCAACCGTAACCGCTCCTTGACCGTGGGCCGCGCCTGTGGCAGACTGCGTTCTGGCAGCATGTGATGTTTCGTATGAAGCTCCTACGGCGGCTGTTGGGCAGCATGAGCTACAAGCACCTGCAACGCTACGTGCAGCATGTCGTCGGCTGCCACGTCCGCGTTGGGACGGGTCGCGAAGCGGCTGCGCGACAAGGACTTGGTGGGGCGTGCTTAGTACCGCACGGAAATCCGACATCGCAGCGAAGTTGGAATCCCCCGCCGACGCAGTGCTGGTGTGTGGGGACAACCTGACTTTCATGCCGTTGATTCCCGATGAGTCGGTACAGCTTGTTGTAACGTCACCCCCGTACAACATTGGAAAAGCCTACGCGAGCCGCATCGACATGGAGGCGTTTATCAGTGCCCAGAACAAGGTCATAGGAGAATGTGTCCGTGTCCTGCGACCGACCGGCTCGATCTGCTGGCAGGTAGGAAATCATGTAGCAGACGGCACAGTATTCCCTCTCGACTGCGAGCTATACGCCGTATTTCGGGGCTATGGATTGCAGTTGCGCAACCGGATCATTTGGCATTTCGGTCACGGGTTGCATTGTAAGCGCCGACTCTCGGGACGGTACGAGACCATCAATTGGTGGACAAAGACACCGCATTACACGTTCAACCTCGACCCGATACGAGTCCCCTCCAAGTATCCTGACAAACGGCACTTCAAGGGACCGCATGCGGGGGAATTGTCGTGCAATCCTCTTGGGAAGAACCCGAGTGACATATGGGAGTTCCCCAACGTCAAGAACAACCACGTTGAGAAAACCATCCACCCATGCCAGTTCCCCGTGGAGCTCGTAGAACGGTTGGTGCTCGCCATGACTGACGAGGGGGACGCGGTACTTGATCCATACATGGGCGTGGGGACATCAGTCGTGGCGGCTTTGATGCATGGGCGCCGTGGCTATGGGTGCGACATCGTAAGGGAGTACGTGGATATAGCCGAAAACAGACTAGGCCAACTCCGAAACGGACTGCTGCGTACGCGTCCTATGGGCAAGCCGGTATATGATCCGGCACAACAAAACGGCGGGCATGAAGCGTTCGTTCCACGGCTGACGCGGGAAGACCGCCGGAGCCTGGCCCTGCATGAACGGATCGCCGACCGGCTCCGCGCTGCTCCTGCCGAGACCTTGGCCCGAGCGCGCGCAAGTCTGCTGCGCATGCGCGGTCTGCACCCAGGCACGTCCGAGCTGCTCGACGAGTGGGAACGCCTGTTGAACGGCTCAGCCGATGCTCTCGTGGACGCACTGGTGAACCCCGGTCTGCACTATCGCGACCTTCGTCACGTTACTCCCTTCGCCGGCGTGCTGAATGCATCGGAGCGCACTGCCGTGTATCGGGAGTTCCGCCGCGACGAGATGCGGCGATGAACCGCGCGCAGTTCGAGCACGCGATCAGGGCGGCCGCCGCCATCGTGGGTGAGCGTGAGGTGATCGTCATTGGATCTCAGGCGATTCATGCCTGGATCGGGGACGAGATTCCCGAAGCGGCGATGCGCTCGGTAGAGGCGGACATCGCGCTGCGTCAGGATGTCGACGGCAGCAAGGCCGATCTCATCGATGGATCGATCGGCGAGGCATCGCTGTTTCAGGAGACCTTCGGCTTCTACGCGCATGGCGTATCCGCGACGACGGCCCTTCTGCCACGCGGATGGGAACAGCGACTCGTTCGGTTCGTGACGCCAGCGACGGCCGGTGTCGTTGCCTGGTGTCTTTCTCCGGAAGACCTGTGGGTGGCCAAGGCCCTGGCTGCGAGGCCGAAGGACTTCGAGTTGTGTCGCGCGCTGCTCCACGCAGGCCTCGTACAGCGGGACACGCTGGCCGAGCTGATTGACGAAACCGAGGCGCATACTGCTCAGAAACGCGCGGCGCGGCGGCTGCTGACTGAATAGCGGCCGCGGTGGGCAGGCTACGACCTGCTCGACCCGCGCCTCCGAGGCGGCGGCGGTCGGCTCGGAGGCGGCGCCAAGTACAGCGCTTCCGTCGGTTCGTAATCCAGCTATCCGCCGGTCCGGGCGATTCGCCGAGCCATCCACTCCCAGCAAGAGTCAGGCGGTCGCTGCATCGATCTGGGCGATGTCGCCGGTACTGAGCTCGAATTCGGCGGCGCGCGCCGAGTCCTCGATGCTGGCGGCCCGGCTGGCGCCGACGATTACCAGCACCTGCGGCCCCTTACTGAGCAGCCAGGCGACGACCAGTCGCTGCGGGCTCACGCCATGGCGCTCGGCCAGCCGCGCGACCGGGGGGTGCCGTCGAGCAAGATCACGCGCCCCATGCGGCGGGGCGGCGATGCCACCCAGTGGGCTCCAGGGGATGAATGCCAGTCCCCGTGCCTCGGTAGCGGCCAGGGTGCCGTCCTGCTCGGGTTGCCGATGTGCCAGCGAGTACTGATTCTGGGTGCTGGCGATTTCGGTGACGGATTGGGCCTCGTCGAGCTGCGCAACCGAGTACTCGCTGACCCCGATAAAACGCACCTTGCCTTCTTCGCGCAGGCGGGCAAACGCGCCGATGCTGTCGGCGATCGGCACGTCGGGATCGGGCCGGTGATGCTGCAGCAGGTCGAGCCGCTCGACGCCGAGGTTGCGCAGGGAAGCCTCGCACTGCCGCCGCAGGTACTCCGGACGGCCGTTGGGAACCCAGGCGCCGCCGGGACGCATGTGGCCGGCCTTGGTGGCAACCACCACCCGCGCGCGCACGTCTGCGGGAAGCTGCGCCAGGGCGGTACGAAACAGGCGCTCGTTGTGGCCCATGTCCGATTCGCCGCGACCGTAGCTGTCAGCGGTGTCGATGAAGGATAGCCGAACTCCTGCCTGGAAGAAAGCGGCGGCCTTGTCCCACGGCCTGTCCTGCCTTGATCCTGCCACCAACGAACAGCTTGCCCGCCTCGCGGCAGCGCGCAAGACGAGCAAGGGGCAGCTCGTGCGCGACGCTATCTTCGCGTGCTATCAGGTGCCGGTGAACGATCTGCCCATCCGGCAGCGTCACGCGCTGGCGGCGTTCGCGGGAGGTTTCATCAGCATCGGGAAGCTGGCCGAATCGTTTGGCATGCACGTCCTGGATCTCCGGCGCTGGCTCTCCGAGCACGGCATTGACCAGTACACTGCGATGTCGGCTGACGATCATCTGAATGCCTGATCAGTCCTCGAGGCGATTCTTCTTCGATACCGTAACGCTCGGCAACTTTAACGCTCGGCAACCTTGCCCTGAGCACACGCTACCGCACGTCGCTGTACGTAACAGAGCAGGTGCGCGTGGAGCTTGCTGCCGGCCGCGGCGGGATGGGCCGTTGCGCCTGACGACGTATGCTGACGGGGGCACGTGCCAAACGCCGCACTCGGCGCATGGCAAAGACCGACTCTCAGGGGCGCCAAGCGTCGCGAGCACCGTGCCGGACGTGAAGCACGTGAACCGTTTGTCCCTGGACCGTGAAGAACACCTTCCAGGGAGTACCCTGCCCGACCAGCACGTGGCGAATCTCATCGTCGAAGGCAGCGCTTTCCGGAGCCACCGGGTGGGCTTCCGAGAGCGTGTCGAGGCCCTGGATCCGGTGTCGAATCGCCGTAAGCCACCGCTGTGCGTAGGCAGGGTTCCTCGCCGACAACCACCCGTGCGCTTCACGAATGTTGGCGGCAGCGAACGGGGTGATGATGACGCTGAAGCGCTTCATCCTTACTCGGCGGCGTGGGTGGCAAACTCCTCGAAAAAGGTCGTCGCAGGAACACCGCGTCCGTCGCGGATCTGACCGAGCCCCTTGCGGATGCCGGCCACTGCGGCGGCGTAGTCGAGTTGATCCTGAACCTCCTGCCACGCCTGGGCATGCATCACGACCAGTTCGGGTCTGCCGTTCACGGTCAAGACAGAGGGTCGCCCCGTATCCTTGAGGCGCGAAACGAAGCGCGCCGTGTCGCGCTTGAACTCGGTGAGCGGTCGAATATCCTTTGTGATGTCCATCAAATGCCTCTCGAGATTCGTTTTCGATGCTTATTGTATGCTAATATAACGCTTGTTGCCACGTGCCGTCAATCACCTGCGAAGGATTCGTGCGGCAGCTTGCCTGGCATGGCCCGGCGCTACCAGGCGGTGTCCTGCACCAGCCCTGCCTGCGCGGAAGCGCACGGATCGCAGTGTAACAGGTGTGCGGAACCATCGCTCGCTCGGATATCGCCCATGCAAGAATGCCTCGCCTGAAGTTCGACGGATGCCGATGAAGCGCGACGACGACAGACAGCGCAGTGGCCGGTGGCCGCAACGTCACCACCTCCGCCTGTGCTACACTGGCGGACCATGGCGATCGAGTACCGCCGGCTGGGCCGGCACGGCACGCTGATCAGCAACCTGGCCCTCGAAACGGTCACGCGCGAGCCGGAAATGGAGGTGATCCCGGCCTGCCGCCACTACGGGACCCTGATTGGCACCTATGCTGAAATCCTTGGAAGTAAGGAATTTCACTGCGTTTGGGAGCGCCACATTGAACGTTTGCGGTGGGCTTAACGTTTTCGTCGGCGAGAATGGAACCGGGAAAACGCATTTGCTGAAACTTCCTTAGCAATCTCGAAGCTCACTTGGTAGCCGAAGGACTGCGCAAGCTCGCCATGCTCGCGCCGATACTTTGCACTCGCACCAGGAGACGAGGGCGTTGCGATTCAGCAGGGCAATCATATCGATGAGGTAGGGCAGTCCGAACGCTTCCTCGCGACCGAAGAAACGACCACGTGACGCGAAGTTGCCCCCGGCCGACCATGCTCATCACCGTCAGCAGCACCAGGAGCTCGGGAAACGACATGCAGGCGTCCACGAACCGCTGCGTGATCACGTCGAACCGGCCGCCGAAGTAGGCGGACGGAACCCCGACCAGCCCCGCCACCACCACCGTAACGGTGGTTGCCGCCAAGCCGACCACCATCGAGATGCGCGCCCCGTAGATCAGACGGCTGAGAATGTCCCGGCCGACCTGGTCGGCGCCGATCAGGAACTTCGCCGACGGCGCGGCGAACCGGTCGGGCAGGCTCTTCTGGTCCATGCCGTAAGGGGCCCCGTTCCCGGCAGGGCGAAGATCGATTCGATGATCACCGCCCCGCCGATCAACACGGTCAAGTCCGCCCCCACGATCGTCACCACCGGGATCAGCGCGTTCTTGAGCGCGTGGCCCACCACATCGAGATGCCGAGACTGCCGCGCAGCAGCAGGTCACCCCACCAGCGGACGTACTGTACGTGCAGCGGGACGTCCAGCCCGAACGCGCGTTCCAGCGCCGCGCGGTCCACCGTGCCGCCGAGCACCGCGAGCCGCGCCATGACCGTGTCGACCAGGTCGCCCGGCACCAGCCGCAACAGCAGAAACACGATGGTCGCCACCAGGAACAGGGTGGGGATGGTGAGCAGCAGGCGGCGGATCACGTAGCGCAACATTCAACCGGCCGCGCGCCCGGAGTCTGCCACGCCGACAGACTCCAGGCAGAGAGTTCCCGGGGGCTTAGTGGTCCATCTGAGCTTTCAGTTCCTGGTCGATCCACAGGTACGGCAGCAGGTACACGCCGTGCTCCATCGCGGCGCCGAGCTGGCCGGCGTACCCCTTCAGCCACGGCTGGTGCATCATGCCGCTCGGACTGAGCGGCCAGGCCACCGACCACATCTCGCTGATGTAGTGCAGGTCCACCGCGCGCATCAACTCCGTCATCGTCTCGTTGTCGGTCACCGTGGCGACCTGATCCATGAGCGGGTCGTATTGGTGCTGCCACTTGAGGTCGTCCGACCACTCCGCGTATTCCGGCGCTGCTCGAAGGTGAGCGAACTCCAGCCCATGCCCGGCAGCGCCAGCCGGCCGCTGCTAGGTGACCGACGATCCGGAAACGAAGTCGGTGAGCATGAACGGGCCGGTGCCGACGACGTTCTGCCAGTCGCTCATGTCGCCGTGGGCGCGGATCACCTCCGGGGCCACCATGAAGTTGGGGCAGCGGTTGGCGCACAGCCATCTCCTTCTCGTAAACATTCGGTTCACTGGTATCGCGGCCGGAGGGGCGGGAGCCTACCGGAGTTGACGCATGCGGCGGCTGCTGAGCACGAGCAGGGAGACCAGCACCAACCCGCCGCCGAGGACGGCGCCGGCGAGCCGGCCGCCGAACAGCTCGGCCAGCGCGCTGGCGGGCAACCCGCCCAGGGGCATCAGCCCGAAGGTGATCATGAACAGGCTGACGACGCGGCCGTGGTACTCCGGGTCGCTGCCCTCCAGCAGGAGCGCCTGATTCAGCGACCGGCGGGTGACGTCCGCGACTCCCATCACCAGCATCCCGAGCAGGCCGAAGGTGTAGACCGGGACCGCGGCGATCGCCAGGATCGCGGCGCCGGCCAGCAGCCCGCCGCCGACCAGCAGCCGGCCGCGGTGCCCCGGACGCAGCCGCGCGACCGCCAGCGACGCCGCCACCGATCCCACGCCCATGGCGCTGGCGAGCAGGCCCAGCGCTTTGGGTCCGCGCTGGTACAGGTCGACCACGAACACCGGCAGGATCAGCCGGAACGGCATCGCCAGCAACGCGTACGCGAGCGCCATCGCCAGCAGCAGCAGCAGGGTCGGGCGGTCGCGCACGTAGCGCAGCACGTCCAGCATGCCCGCCCATACCGAGCGCCTGCCGCGCGTGCGGCCACGGCCCGCCGCGGCAGTGATGCGCCCGGTCAGAAGCACCGAGCCCAGCGCGCAACCGGACACCACCAGGTAGGTCAGGCCCGGCCCGATCCAGCCGTAGAGCGCGCCGCCAAGCGCCGGTCCGGCCAGCACCGCGGCGCTGAAGCCGCCCGCCATCAGCGCCAGCGCGTTGCTCATCAGGCGGCGGCCGACGATGCTCGGGATGAGCGCTTGGCGGGACGGCACCAGGATGCTCCAGATCGCCCCCTGCAGCAGGGCGCCCGCCAGCAGATGCACCCAGCTCACCACGCCGGTCAGGATCACCAGCGCCACCAGCCCCGCCACCACCGCGAACGCGCTCTGGGCGGTCTGCACCAGCCGCCGACGGTCCAGGCGGTCGGCCAGCGCGCCGCCGAGCGGGCTCAGCAGCAGCATCGGGACGGCGAACCCCAGGCTCACGATGCCGAGCAGCAGCGGCGACGAGGTCAGCTCGTACGCCAGGTAGCCGTTGGCGACGATCCGGATCTGGGCGCCGAGGAACAGCAGGCCGTTGCCGACCCACAGGTTGCGGAAGTCGGGCACCCGGAACGAGGCGAAGACCCTGGGACCGGTTACGACGACCAGCCGTGTTTCCGACCGCACCCCCGCGGCTCAGCCCATGCCCAGGTAGCGGCTGGGCGTACGGTTCCACGCGAAGCCGGCGTCCGGATCGGCCCGGCGCACCACCTCCGGCACGGACCCCGTCCACCAGCCGGGCGGCTCGGGAGCTCGGTGATCGCCTGAATCTCCGCCTCGTGCGCGTTCGGCAGCGGGTCGTGCAGGTCGATGCGCCGGCGGTGGGTGCCGGGAATGACCCGCAGGCAGCCGTTCTCGCGCCGCGTGTCGGTCAGATAGAACGCCAGCGACATGCGCGTCGGCCAGGGGGTGGCGGCGCGCGGGCTGTCCCAGAACACGCAGTCCTGATGCCAGTACAGCGGCGGGCCGTGGCCCGATTTCGACAGCATGACGACGCTCTCGCTCGACCTGAGGTGCTCCAACTCCAGCCGCCGGCACGCCTCCAGCACACCGCGACGTCGCTGCCCTGGTAGCGGTACCTGGGGTCGACCGGCCGCTGCTCCAGCATCCGCTCCGACCACGCCCGCAACCACGGTGTAGCCCGCCTCCACCAACTCGTCGCGCTTGCGGCGCCCCTCCGCCCCGGTCAGCTTCACCATTACGCCTGTCCGTCCTGCGAACCCGACGGACTCGCCGGCGGAGGCGCGGGCGGTTCTGCTTCGGCCGCGAACGGATCAAGCACCTCCACGCCGAGCCGCCAAAAATCATTCAGCTTATATTTCAACGGATACGCGCGCAACGTCAACCCTGGGACGACTTGATCGACTTGATCGACTTGATCTACTTGATGGCGCCCAGCATGAGTCCGCGGGTCACAAACTTCTGCATCACCGTGGCCAGCAGCACCACCGGCACGGACAGGATCAGCGCCAGGCAGGAATCGTACAGACCCACGGCCGAGATCAGCACGAAGAACGGCACCAGCACCGCCACCGGCGGAATGAAGCGGGTGAACAGCAGCAGGTACGCGATCCACTTGCCGCCTCTGATGTCCATTCGCACCAACCCGTAGGCCGCCACCGAACCGGCGGCGATCGAGATCACGGTGGCCGGCGTGGTGACCAGCAGGCTGTTCGCCACGTACTTGGCGAACCCCAGGTCAGAATCGGAAACAGATAGATCGGAACCAGCACCACCGCGACCGCGTAGGTGAGCAGAGCCTGCCGGTGGCGGGGGCGGAGGAGCGGCGCGCGCACCGGCGTCAGTAGGTGGTCGACTGGCGCGAGAGGCCGACCACGAACAGGACCGTGACGCACAGAATCATCGCCGCCATGAGCAGCGCGATGGTCGCCGCATAACCCAGGTCCAGGTCCGAGAACGCCACCCGCCAGACGCGGAAGATCATCGTCTCCGACGCCCCCGCCGGCCCGCCCTGGGTGAGACCGTAGATGACCCCGGAACTGGTCGCCAGCGCGTGGATCTCGGCCGCCTCGGAACCGCTGACCGCCAGCGACTTCTCGCACAGGATATGGCGCGCCCCGTGGCGCAGGCACTCTTCGATCTGCGTCCGGTGCAGGTTCGGCCAAGTAGCCAGCAGCACGCCGCCGAGCTGCTCGGCGTCGAGCATCGCGGCCAGCTCGCCGTACGCGCCCTCGACCTCGTACCGCGCCGCCCACGCTTCGGCCCGAGAGCGGTCGACGTCGCAGCAGGCAACCAAGCGCGCCGCCCCGCCCGAGTGCGCGGCCGCCGCGGCGTGCGTGTGGGAGATGGCGCCGCAGCCGACGATCCCGATGCGTGCGCTGCTCACGGTAGTCACATGGTCACGTGGCATGCTACGCGCGCCGCCGGGGCGATGCAATATACGGGCGGATAGGACCCCGGATTAGGATAACGGCGGATAACACTGGCCGGACCGGTGGCGCCGCCGTATTATCGTGTCATTCTGGCGGGATCGATCGAGAGCAATACCAGCAATTCCCAACGTGCGCCGGAGATGCGGATTCATCCGGGCCGCCTGCCGCGGTTCTGGGATCGTAGTGCGGTGTTCGTGGCCAATCTGCTGTCGCAGTTCTACGGCAACGACGGGCAGGCGGAGGCGCTGGCCGAGCAGATCAAGGAGATCGACTCCTACGGCGGGCGCCTGCTGCCGCTGATCGACCTCCTGTTCACCGGCGGGCGCAACCTGCTGGTGCTTGAAACAGAACCCGACGGCGAGCTGTGCGCCTACCACCAACGGTTGGGCCTCACGCTGCCGGAGTTCTGCCTCACCAGCCGCGCCGCCTACCGCGGGCGGCCGCAGGCGCGCGGCGAGCGCGCCGCGTTGCGGGAGCGGCTACGTGCCCATCCGGCGCCCTGGATGGACGGGTTCGTGACCGACCGGACCCTGGTGGAGTTGGCGCACGGCGCCGGCAAGCGCACCCTGAGCAGCCACGCCGGCAGCTACAACGGCAACAACAAGCTGCTGCTGCACCGGTTCCTGGCCGGCGCCGGACTGCCTACCTTCGATACCGAGGTCGCCGCGACGGCCGGTCAGACGCTCGACTGCTGCCGCCGCCTGCAGGCGCGCGGTTACGCCGAGGTGGTGATCAAGGCCCCGTTCGGCGGCTCCGGCGTCGGCCTGCTGTGCGTGCCGGCCGCCGGCGCCGCTAGCGCGCACGTTCCCGACTACCTGTTTCACGAAGGCGCCTGCCTGGTGCAGGGCTGGCTGGCGGACGGCTGCAACGGCGTGGAGCTGCTGGGATCGCCGAGCGTGCAGCTCTTCCTGAGCGAGCGCGAAGTCTGCCTGTACGACGTGACCGAGCAGATCCTCGACGCCGGCAGCGTGCACGAGGGCAACCTGGCGCCGCCGCCGTACGCGGCCGAGCTGCCGCAGGCGATCGACGAGCTGCTCGCGGTGGCGGCGCCGGTGGCGCGCTGGCTGCACGCCCAGGGGTACCGCGGCACCGCGTCGGTGGACTTCGTGCTCCTGCGCCGGGCGGGCGCGCTGCAGGCGATCGCGGCCGAGATCAACGCCCGCGTCACCGGCGCCTCCTACCCTTCCATTCTGGCGCGCCGCTTCCTGCCCGGCGGCGCGTGGCTGATGCGCAACCTGCGCTTCCATCACTCGCTGCCGGCGGCGGACGTGCTGGCCGCGCTGACGGCCGCAGGGTGCCTGTTTCACCCGGCGGCCGAGGCCGGCGTGCTGCCGATCAACTTCAACCTGGACGGCAACCGGCGGGTCACCAAGAGCCAGCTGCTGAGCCTGGGGCCGGACGCCGCCGCCGTGCAGCGCATGTGCGGATTGGTGGAACGGGCCTTCCACGTCAAGTGGTACTATGAGCGCGACTGATACCTGCGTTCGAGAGGCGTACGCCGGGGAGGCGTACGCCGGGGAGGCGTACTCGGAGGAAGCGTATTCCGGGGAAGCGTATTCCGGGGAAGCACTGCGCGATCGCCTCGTATCCCTCACCCGCGACCTCATCCTGGTCCCCAGCTCCGCGGCCTACCCGGCCGAGATGGAGCGCGGCCTCGACCTCGTGCGGACCGAGCTCGACACCGTGGCCGGCCTGCGCCTGGACGCGCATTGCCGGGCCGGGGTGCCGTCGCTGGTGGCGCGGCCCGCGCAGGTGGAGCGGCCCGAAGTCCTGCTGCTGGCCCACATTGACGTGGTCGACCACGGCGACCGCGGTCTGTACCGCCCGCACGTGGAGGGAGGGCGCATCTGCGGTCCCGGCGCGGGCGACATGAAGGGCGCCCTGGCCATTCTGATCACCCTGTTCGCCGAGACGCACCACCGCTACCCCGGCATTTCGCTGGGCTTGGCGGTGACCGCTGACGAAGAGCGCGGCGGCCGGGACGGCGCCGGTCATCTGGCGGAACAGGGGCTGGCGTGCGGTCTGGCGCTGCTGCCGGACGGCGGCTCCATCGATTCGGTGGTGGTGGCGGAAAAGGGACTGTTGCACCTCGACCTGGAGTGGCGCGGCGCCTCGAGCCACGCCGCCTACCCCTGGCTGGGACGCAACCCGGTGGACGCCATGCTCGACGACCTGGCCCGGCTGCGGGCCCTGTTCGCAGATTTCGCCGATTCCGGCGTGGAGGCGATCGGCGACCACTGGCATCCGACCGCGACCGTGACCACCCTGGAGTCGGAGAGCCGGACGCTGAACCGCGTGCCCGCGTTCGCGCGCGCCGGGGTGGACGTGCGCTTCACCCCGCCCTGGACCACGGCGACCATGCTGGAGGCGGTGCGCGCCCGGCTGAGCCCGGACGCGCTGGTGACGCTGCGGGTGGGTGACGAGCCGACCGCGATGGTGCCCGACGCGGAGTACCTGGCGATCGGTGAACGGGTGCTGGGGCGCCCGTTGGAGGAGGTCCGCACCGCCGGCACCAGCGACGCCCGCTTCCTGTCGCAGCGCGGCATTCCGGTGATCATCAGCCGCCCGGTGGTGGGCAACATCCACCGCCCGGACGAGTGGATCGACCTCGCCTCGATGCTGGAGTACTACCGCATCCTGCGTCGGTTCATCCAGCAGCGGCTGACCTGACCACTCCCGTTCAGACGCACGCCGGACGCGCGATTCCGTGTTCGACGGGTTCCACTTCAAACGCGGCGCTCAACATCGTATCAAGCCGGTCACACCGTTCGCGCAAGTTGTCGCGAACGGACGAGGCCTGACGTCTCCCCAGAGTCGCCGGCACTTCGATCAGCATGCAGCCTCAAGCCCGACTGGGCTTCAGTATACTGCACGCACCGATGCGCATCGAACACGGGGCGGGCCGGCTGTCGGCGAGCGACCTCGCGAATCACCTGGGGTGCCGCCACCTGACCATGCTCGACCTGGCGGCGGCGCGGGGCGAACTGAAGCCGCCGCGCTGGCGCGACCCGGCGCTGGAGATCCTGCAGCAGCGCGGGTTCGAGCATGAGGAACAGTATCTCGCGCATCTGCGTGGGCAGGGGCTGGCCGTGGACCGCGGCGCGGGGACCGACGGGCGCACCGGCGTCGACGCCACCGCCGCGGCGATGCGGCGCGGCGCCGACGTGATCGTCCAGGCGACGCTCGCGCACGGCGCCTGGTACGGGCGGGCCGATATTCTGCGCCGGGTGCCGGCGCCGAGCGCGCTGGGCGACTGGTCCTACGAGGTGGTGGACACCAAGCTCGCCCGACAGACTCGCGCCGGCACCATCCTGCAGCTCTGCCTGTACTCCGAGCTGGTCGGCGCGATTCAGGGCCGGATGCCTGAGCAGATGCACGTGGTGACGCCGGGCACCGACTTCACTTCCGAGTCATATCGGGTGCACGAGTACCTCGCCTACTACCGGCTCGTGCGCCGCCGGCTCGCGCGGGTGGCTGCGGCTGCGCCGGGTTCCCTGCCGTCCACCTACCCCGATCCGGTGCCGCAATGCGACATCTGCCGGTGGTGGTCCGCCTGCGACCAGCGGCGCCGCGCCGACGATCACCTGTCTCTGGTGGCCGGGATCTCGACGCTGCAGCGCGGTGAGCTGAGCGAGCGGGGAGTCGCGACCCTGACCGGCTTGGCCCGCCTGCCGTTGCCGCTGGATCCCCGGCCGCGGCGTGGCTCGGCCGAGGCGTACGCACGCGTGCGCGAGCAGGCACGCGTTCAGCTCGAAGGGAGGCGGCGGCGGGCGCCCTACCACGAGCTGCTCCCGCGTCAGCCCGAGTTGGGGCTCGCACGCCTGCCGGCGCCCTCCGCCGGCGATATCTTCTTCGACATCGAAGGGGATCGGTTCGTCGGCACCGGCGGGCTCGAGTACCTGCTGGGATGGGTCGTGCGCGACGCCGCCGGGGGTCTCGACTACCGTACCCGGTGGGCGCTGGACGGCGCACAGGAGCGAGCCGCGTTCGAAGCGTTCATCGACGAGGTGCGGGAGCGCTGGGAGCGCCATCCCGATCTCCACGTCTATCACTTCGCGCCCTACGAGCCCGGGGCGATCAAACGGCTGATGGGCCGCTACGCCACGCGCGAGGACGAGATCGACGGGATGCTGCGCGCGGGGCTGTTCGTCGATCTCTACGCGATCACCCGGCAGGCCGTGCGCGCCGGCGTCGAGCGCTACTCCATCAAGGACCTGGAACGGTTCTACGGCTACGAGCGAGCCACCGCACTGCGCGACGCGTCACGGAACCTGCACACCCTCGAGCACGCATTGGAGCTGGGACGGACGGAGGATGTGCCGGCGGCGGTATGGAACGTGGTCGAGGCGTACAACCGCGACGACTGCGTTTCCATGGTGTACCTGCGCGACTGGCTGGAGGGCATCCGGGCCGACCTGCTCGCGCGGGGTGAGGAACTCCCCCGCCCGACCGCGGCGGACGGCGCGCCGAGCGAGCAGGTCGACGAGCGGCGCCAGCGCGTGCTGGCACTCATGCAGCGGCTACTGCGCGGCGTGCCCGCCGAGCGGCAGGGGCGGTCGCCGGAGGAGCAGGCGCGCTGGCTGCTGGCGCACCTGCTCGACTGGCATCGCCGTGAGGAAAAGGCGCCGTGGTGGGATTTCTTCAGGCTGGCGGCGCTCGACGACGCCGAACTGATGGAGGAGGATCTGGCGCTGGCCGGTCTGGAATTCGTGTGCGCCACCGGTGGCACGAAACGCGCGCCGGTCCATCGCTATCGGTTTCCACCACAGGAGACCAGGCTCCGGACGGGGGACTCGCTGCACGTCACGGGCGGCGATCAGGTAGGCACGGTGCACGGCATCGACGAGACGCGGCGCACCGTCGACATCAAGAAACGGATGAAGGCGGTGTACCTGCACCCCCGCGCGGTGTTCTCGCATACCGTAGTTCGGGCCGGGGAACTGGCGGATGCCCTGCTGCGCCTTGGCGAGTGGGTGGCCGACCAAGGGGTTGACGCCTGGGTCGACGCCCCCGGCCCGCACCGTGCGGCGCGCGACCTGCTGCTCGGCCGCGCCCCGCGCCTGCGCATTGCGTCCCCGGCCGGCGGCTCGATCCAGCAGCCGGGGGAAGACCCCTTGGCTACCGCCCGCCGATTGGCCCGCGAGTTGGACGGCGGCGTGCTCGGCATTCAAGGTCCCCCCGGCTCGGGCAAGACCTACACCGGGGCGCGCATGATCTGCGAGCTGGTGCGCGCCGGCAAGCAGGTGGGCGTGACCGCCATCAGCCACAAGGTGATCCGCAACCTGCTGGAGTCGGTGGTGGACGCCGCCCGCGAGCGGGCAATCGACCTGCGCTGCCTGCAGAAAGTCAGCGGCAAGGCGGCCAAGGTCGAGGAAACGGGTCAGCCGATTCCGGAGACCACCGCCAACCGGGAAGTCGGCGCCGCACTCGAGGATGGCCGCGTGCAGGTAGCGGGCGGGACCGCCTGGCTGTGGGCGCGCGCAGAGCTGGCGGAAGCGATCGACGTGCTGTTCGTGGACGAGGCCGGCCAGATGTCGCTGGCCAACGTGCTGGCGGTGGCGCAGGCGGCGCGCAACGTCGTGCTGCTCGGCGACCCGCGGCAACTCGACCAGCCGCTGCGCGGCAGCCATCCCGACGGCACCGAAGTATCGGCCCTCCAGCACCTGCTGGGAGACAACCGCACCATCGCCCCCGAGCAGGGGCTGTTCCTCGCCGAGACCTGGCGCCTGCACCCTTCGATCTGCGCGCTCACCTCGGAGCTGTTCTACGAAGGACGGCTCCAATCCCGCCCCGCCCTGGCCTCTCAGGCCGTAACCGGACCGACCCCGCTCGCCGGCGCCGGCCTGTGGTTCGCCCCCGTCGCCCACCACGGCAACCAGAACACCTCCGCCGAGGAGGTGGCGCGGGTCGCCGCCCTGTATGAGACCCTGGCGTCGGGCAACCTCGCCTGGACCGACCGCGAAGGCCGCACCGCGCGCCTCACCGAGCGCGACATCCTGATCGTAGCGCCCTACAACCTCCACGTCAGCGCCCTCGGCGAGCGGCTGCCGGGGGCACGCGTCGGGACCGTCGACAAGTTCCAGGGCCAGGAGGCGCCGGTGGTGATCTACTCGATGGCCACCTCGTCACCCGAGGACGCCCCTCACGGCATGGAATTCCTGTTCAGCCTCAACCGCCTCAACGTCGCAACCTCCCGCGCCCGCTGCGCCTGCATCCTGGTCGCCAACCCGCTCCTGTTCGAGCCCGAGTGCCGCACCCCCCGCCAGATCCAGCTCGCCAACGCCTTCTGCCGCTACCTCGAGCTCGCCACCGAGATCTGACTACTTATTGCGTTTCGTCGACTTGAATCCGGTCGGTCAGGCCGAGATCACTTAGAATCTGTTTTACGTCTGAGACCATGCTCCCTGCAGTCTGTGCGTCGACGGTTACCGAGATTTCGATACTCGCGTTGAAATCCCTACCCGAACGTAGCTTCGGCAACAGCTTGAATCCGATCCGGCTCCAGACTTCGGGGGGAACAGTACCGGAAAGCCGGAGCGTGGTATCGGAAGCAGGGGGGGGCGGCTTGGGTTCTGGTGCCGGCCCCGGATCGGGTTTCGGGTCCGGACCCGGGCTCGGAGCAGGCCCCGGTCGGGGCTTCAACTTCTCGGTTTTGGACTTGGTCAACAGGAAGACATTCGCCTCGAACGCCACCTCTTCCGGCGGAAGCAGCTCGGCGTACCACAGCCGGTCGAAACCGCCATCCTCGCGGCGGCCGGAGGCGAGGCCGAAGTCGCCGTTCGATACGAATGCCATAATCTGCCGGCGCAGGACCGCGTCGGTGTCGATGAGCCGTGTCAGCGCGCCGTTGAGGAAGCTCTGGCGCAGGCTGGTCAGCGGCCATTCGCCGGCCTCCTTGAGCGCCGGAGGCCAGTTGCGGCCGAGGTAGCCGGCGCCGACGGACTCGTTCAACAAAGCCTCGGTCTTCAGCACGCTGATGATGCGGCCGCACAGGGTCTCACCCGCACTGGCGTGGCCGGCTCCGAGGTCGATGATCCTGAGCCCCTGCCGCTCCTGGGTATCGGCCAACGCCACGAAGCGGTAGCCGGCCCACACTTCATCCTTGGCCGCTTCCCGAGCGTCCCTCACCTGCGCTTGTACGCCGGAGCGCTCCGTGCGGTCGTACTCGGCGCCGAGGATGCCTTCGTTCAACTCACGAGCCACCCGCTCCCAGGCGAGCCACAACTCGACCTTCCGCCGAAGCTCGCGGCCCGGCTTCCGCGCACACCAGACCGGGGCGCCGGGGTACAACCGTGGAGACTCGCCCCGTTGGGTTGTCCAACTGCCGATGCGCTCGACCACCCGGTTGCCATCCTTCCACTCGTCATCGGGATCAAGCACGATCAGCATGAGACGCGGCGAATCCTGTATCGCGGTGCTCTCCTCCGGGAAGAACACGACCGGAAGCGTGGCGCCCGCCCTGAACTCGGTTTCGACCAGCTTGCGGAGCGCCGGCTTGATCTCGGTCTCCTCGTCGAGGGACGCCCGCCGGTCGCTGACCACCTTCTTCAGGGTCGCCTGGTGATGGATGCGGTAACCGTCCGTGCCGACCTTGCGCATGAAGAAGCCGGACCCTTCCAGCGCGATCGCGGCGTTGTCGATGGTGGTCGTATCGACGTCGGGCTCGCCGACCGCGAAGCGCAATTCGGGCAGATGAGCCACCTTGTCCACCTGCCCACCGGAAGACTCGAACAGGATAGCCGTGCCCACGCGGCGGTGGATGTCGCGCAGAGCCCCCTTGGCGTCGATGTCTAGCGATCGCGCATGTGCCATCGGACCGGCAAGGTCGGCCTCAATCGCGACGTCGAGGCGCGATTCGCCCAGTTGCCCCAGCACCACCGCACGAAACTCGGGAACGTCGAGCGGCGCCGATCCCAACGTGATCAACGGCTCCGTTCTCGCCCTCTGAAACTGCTCGCGGGCAGCCCAGGAGATCCACTGCGCCAGCATCGCCAACGCGCCCCGGGTCTGCTGAAACTGGGCGAGCGCGCGCCACTTGCGCTGAAACACCGACAGCGTCGCCGGATGGAACGGATAGCACGCTTCGAACCGGCCCCGCAGAAACTCGCGCGCCTTGGATTCCGTCGTCGCAGTGTCGACGACGAGCCACTCGGTGGGCAGGTGGGCGGATCGCTCGTAACACCAGTCCGCGTAGGTTCTGGCGATTCTCTTGCGCACGCGTTCGCTGCCGAGATCCTCGAACAGCCGGCGCCGCACCACGTCGCTGATCTCCGACTCGTCGTTGGCGATCAGGTCACGCGCCACCCGCCTTACCACCTTGGTGATGCGCTCCTGCCACTGCTGATCCCAGTCGCTCATCTCCACCTGGCTGCGCGGCAGGCTGACCACTGCGGCGGCGCGGCTGCTGCCGGTGACGGCGACCGTCAGATTCTGCAGGAAGGCGTGGAAGCTCTCGGCCAAGGCCCGATGGCGGTTGACGAAGTTGAGCACTTCGTCGAACAGCAGCAGCACCGGCGCCTGCGCGGCGGCAAACACGCGCGCCAGTGCCTCGGTCCCTGGCGGCGTCGTCCGGGCGGCGGCGCCGAGCGCGGCAACGCCCTGCTTACCGGCCAGTTGCCGCGCCAGATCGATCCAAGGCGTTTCCCGTCCCGACGTGGGATCCCAGGCGTTGCCGACGAACACGCCGACGCGAGCTGCGGGTACTGCGGTCAACCGCGCCTTACGCAGCAAATCGGGCACTCCGGTGAACTTGGAGGCGGCCTCACCAGCGTTGGCCAAGTGAAACAGCGAAGTAAGAGTGTGCGTCTTGCCGCCGCCGAACTGGGTGATGAGGGTAAGAACCGGCGCCGTATCCTCGGTCTTGCCCGACAACCGGCGAAGAACCATGCCGGTATGTTCCTGCAGCGCGCGCGTAAAGCAGGTGCGAGAAAAGAACTGCGCAGGGTCGCGGTAGTCCTCGGGAGCCGTATCCGCCACCACCTGCTCCAGTGCGATGGCAAACTCGTCCGGGCTGAACGAGCGTCCTTCCCGTACTTCCCTGCGCAATGTCACAACTTTGTACCAGGGTTCCATCAGTCGTTGTCTCCATAAGACGGGGCGTGGGATATGCGCACGCGGCCGCCACGGATCGTGACAACCGCCTTTTCTTCCAGCGCGTGGCGATGCCGATAGAGCAATTCGCCAATCAAGGCAATGCGCCGATCCACCGGAACGTCCGGGAGCCGCACCAACCCCGCATGAGGCGTCCTTCGCACGTAGATCAGCTTGCCGAAGTCGGTATCGACAGCCGCCAGCCGGCACGCCGATCGACCAGAACCTCACGAGTGCGCAATCGACACTGCGTCCAGTGAGTCGTTGGCGATGACTGCGTGCGCGTACGCCGTGCAGGCACGAATGTCCTCCGGCTCCAACTCGGGATAGTCCTCCAAGATGGCATCGGCCGTTACTCCCTCTGCCAGCAAGCTCAGGATCAACTCCACCGAAATCCGCATGTCACGTATGATCGGCTTGCCGCCAAAGACATCCGGCCGCGCGGTGATGCGCTTGAGCAGTTCGGAATTAGTGATCATGTCTCCCTCCGTCGTTCGTGGCGTTTTCGTTTTGCGTTACATCCGACCTCAAGCCCACAAACACTACTTCCTCGGTACGACCAGCAGCATGGCATCGAGCAGACGCTTCTCGCGGCTGCCGCGGGGGTAGAGGGCGGAGAGTGCATTGGCGAGGCGCAGGAAGTCGGGACCGCGCTCCTGTTCGGCGCTGATCAGCGTCCGCAGTGCGTTGGCGTGGCCGTTCGCCTGTAACAGCATGGCCGCGTGCAGGCGGTCGAGCGTCGTAGCGTCAACGGTCTGAAGTTCGGCATCGCCCTCAAGAATACCCTTTCTGCCGCCCGCGCGTACCGGGCGCTTCGGTGCAGCTTCCAATTCGGGGAATAGCGAACGTTGCAGACCCGCCACCGGATCGGCCTCGATCCAGTCGGCGGCGCCACCGGCACCGGCATCGCCCAACAGTTCTTTCGCGCGCTCGGCCACGGGCAACAGCCGTACCACACCCTTGGCCTGCTCGACGATGCGCCCCGTCCAGCGTTCAAGGTCGATACCCATCGGCTGGGCAAAGCGGCGCACGACGTCGAACGGCAGGCTGAGCCCCTGTGCAGCGGCGGCGACCGATGCCTCGTCGTCCTCGGCCTTCTTACCGCTCTGGGCGACAGCCTCGGTAGTCTGCACTGTCCACAGGAACAGGGCGGTCAGGCGCGCATCTTCCTCCAGCGCACCGGCCATGCCATTGCGTGCCTGTGCTTCGGCGGTACCGAGAACGGTCTCGAGCGCCGCGCGACCTACCACCTCCCATACCTTTTCCAGATACTCGGGCAGCCCGACCGCGCGCCCCTCGGCGGTCTCCACCGCACGGAAACGGCTGTAGATTTCGAGCGCTGGCCCGATGCACGCGAACACCAGATCGGCACCGCGGATGCCTTCGCCCTGCAGACGCTCCATCCAGTCGGCAACTCGCCTCGGCAACTCCCGCAGCACGTCGGCCCAATCGCCGACCGGCGCATCCTCAGGCCGCGGGCGGCAGATCAGGTGGACGCTGGTAGCAAGGGCCGCGGAGTCACGGGCGCGCAGACGTGTGGCCATTTCCGTCGCGATGGGCCACGACCCTGTTATCGTCCAGCCGCCGCGGATCATGCCCGACAGCAGCGCCTCCCAACCCTCGGTGGTCTTGTGCGCGAAGACGACACATCCCACGCCGTCATCGGCCAGCACCCGGCGTCCCTCGGCGAACGCTTTCGCCATCGTCTCCTCGAACCACTGGCGGTTCTTCGGATGCCCGTCCTGCTGCTTGGTCTCGTCCTGCACCGCCTCGCGCGTCTTCGGCGACAGCGGATTGTCTGCGTCGAACGGGTCCCGCAGCAGCGGATGGCCGGGCAGCGTCCGCTTGAGCCACACGAAGAAGAAGTCGGAGAGATCGCCATAAGGAACCGCGTCATAGTAGGGCGGGTCGGTGAACCACACCGACGCGGACTGGTCGGGAAGAGGATGACTTGCAGCGTCCGCGAGTTCGACTTGCCCCTGCGCGAGTTGGACTGTCGCGAGTTGATCTACGACACGAAGCATCGTACTCAAGGTCGTCGAATGATCCCCGGCTTGCTCTCCCACAAAACTGGCTTCGGCGAAGTCCCAGAGAACGGGTATCGCCTGTCGCGTAAAGAGGTGTCGCACTTGATGCTTCGTGGTCTCCCATTGACAGAGACAGTTCGCGATGTCAGCAAGGCGACTGATGCTCAACGCCGTCAGCGACCTTGCAGCCGATGATTGGTCCAGAGTGGACGCAATCTTTGCCACCGTCACCAGCGCTGCCTTTTGGCGCGCAGTGAACAGGTCGCCCCACTGAAGCATGCCGTAGCGTTGTACCCGGAAGCCGAGCGTTCCAATCGGCGGCAAAGGTTCATCCGGCACCGGGTACGGCCCCGGTCTCCCCCCGAGCTCCCATCCGTCGAGCATGCCGGCGATCCGCTCCTGCGCCCGGCGCACCGACGTGTAGTCGGCCTCGGTCGGCAGCCGGTAGTGCCGTCCCGGTTCACCCGGGCGCAACGTCACTACCGCCGTCATGCGCGCACCACCGGTGCGTTCGCCCGCGCCATCGAACACCACGTCAGCACCGCCGCGTTGCGCCGCAAGCTGCGCCCGCACCCGCTCGGGCGGCAGCACGCCGCAGCAGCACAGACACGTCGCCCTGGCCCGAGCCACCGTACCGCTGGGCACCTCACCATCCGCCCCGGGCGTGAACACCGCGAATTCCACCATCGGCGGTACGCCCTGCCGGCGCTCCGCTCGATAGCGCAGCGCGCGCTTGCGTTTCGGCTTCCGACACAACCAGAACGAGCGCAGCAACGGAATCTCCGCACCACAGTTCGGCGCCTCGCAGCGCACCGTCCTGGCCCACAGATAGGCAATCGGCGTGGCACCGTCAGGATCGGCGGGATACAGGTTCGCCAGCTCCCTCTGGACCTGCCGCTTGACGTCACCGCCCACCCGACGCAACTCGTCGGCCAACTCCGCACCGCGGCGCGGGACGTCCTCCAGCATCACCGTGAGAATGAGACATGCCACCGGGTTCAGGTCGCTGGCGAATGCCTCGCACCCCAGCCGCAACGCCTCCAGCGGGATCGAACCGCCGCCGGCAAACGGGTCCACCACCAGCGGTACTTCCCCGCCCTGTGCCGCCTGCACCAGATTGCGTGCCACGCGCAGGTAGGTCGAGTGTGCCGCCATGTCCCAGTTCGCGAACGCCCCGATGAACCAAAGCAACGCCTTGCGCAATTCCTCGTCGCTCACTGGAGGCTTCCGAAGCTCCCCAAGGATAGCCCGCGCCTTCCGCTTGAAATCATCCGGGCACTGCGGATCGCACGGATCCGGCAGCAGCAACGCCAACAGCACCGCGCGCGATGATGCCAGCGGCCGCCGCGCCCACCACAGATGCAGCGTCGACGGATGCCCGTGACGGATCGACTTCTCCCGCGCCGCGTACTCCGACACCACCGCAATCGGAAACTCAACCTCCGCCAAGCGCTTGCAATTCCGAGGGATTGCCTCCCCGAACACAATTCCCAACTCGCTGTCCCGTTTTTCGCTCAGCGCTCGAGTTTTGCCAATTCCGAATCGATCCCGAAGTACCCTAGCTCTTCCATTTGATCAATCAAGTCCAGACAGCGCATCCTCAAACTGGCGTCCGCCGCCTGCTGCACGGCGAGCTTCGACTCCTCGAGCACCCGCAAGACGTCATACGGCCCGCTCTCGAACGCTTTGCTTTCGATGAATCTCAAGACAAACTCCCTCGACCGAAGCAACCACTCGTCGGAGACACTGAAAAACGCCGTCGACACCTCCGACCTTACGGTCTCGTCCGTGTCGTCAAGAAACCCCTCCAACCTCTTCATACAAACTGCCCCGACGATTTCCTTGGCGACGTTATGAGCGTAGACCCCCACCACCGCCTTCCGCATCGCCGCCGCGGCCTGCTGTGCTTCAAAGCACAGGTCTTCCAAGTAGGCACCTTCAACGCGGTTCTTGGGCATCGCCAAATTGCTTCGGGCGCGGTTCAACCACTCTCGTGGATCGTCGGGCGGGTAGCGCTCAGGCGGCTTCATAGACGACTCTGCCCTCGCGGAGGGCCGGCTTGATGATCAGCGCGTGACTGTCCCGATAGCGTTCCACGTCGTCCGGCGTAACGACTATCACGTCCACTGCAGCACCCACGCCGTGAAGGTGGCGGTAGATCCTCGACGCCGTACATCGTCGGTCCCCGCCGTCTTTCACCACGAGGAGGTCGACGTCGCTGTGACGGCCCATCTCCCCGCGCGCGGCGGAACCGAACAGGATGATCTTTTCCGGCTGAGTTACCGCCACGATTCGCCGGATTATCTCGTCGAGGACTGCTTGATCGAGCACCTGCTCACTCATGGCTTGGCCTCCGCATTGTATCCCCGTTCCGTTTCCCGGATCTCCATTGGCTGCTGCAGGGCGTTCACGCTCAGGTAGTAGTGGGCGACCTTGGTGACCTCGTGCCACGGGTATCGGGCGGGGTCGGGGATCGGCTGCTGGAGGTTCGGGGCGCTGGCGCAGGCGGTGACCACGTACAGCCAGTAGCAGTCGCGCCGGTCCTCGGCTACGCGGCGCTCGTTCGGGGTGAGCAGGATGCTGCCGGTCGGGCCGGCGAGTCCCTTTACCTCGATCAGGCGCAACTCGCCGGATTGCAGGTCGAGGCTGGTTACGTCGTAACCGAGGTTCTGCTCGTGCACGTCGTAGACTTTGCATCCGCGGGCGGCCTCGTGGTCCATCACGACGCGCATCGCCGTCATCTCGGTCTCGGGATGCGGGCGGAGCCGGCGTACGTCCAGGGTCTCAGGTTCAGGATGCGGGAGGATCAGCGCACTTGCCAGCCGCTCGATGCCCTGCAGCGTGACGGCCCGCTGCCGCCCGAGTTCCTCGCGCCGGCGCTCCCGCCGGGCCAGCACGTCGGCATGGCGCGCTTCGGCCTGAGCAAGGCGCCCCTCGGCGCCGGCGACCTCGCTGTCCAACTCCTCCGTGATTCGGCCGATCTCGTCGCCGTCGTAGGACAGGGAAGGGTCGGCGATGATCAGGCCGGCGATGTCGTCTGCGGTGAGCGTGACTCGCCGGAACCGCTCCGACCGGCGGCCGACCAGGCCCGCGACCCAGATGCCCGGCCCGTCCGAACGCACCGTCTCCACCAGCATCGGCTCGCTGAACTGCGGGCCGTTCAGGATCTGTCCTTCCCGGATGGCGGTAGGGGCGCTCAACGGAGAGTACCGGCCGTCGGCTCGTGGGGTTGCTGAGAATCGAAGCCCTGATACACGTCCCTATCGTCCAGGTCGAACGTGAATCGAAAACTGCAACGGGTCAATCCACTGAACATCCGCCGCCTACGCGACCCCATCCAGCAACGCCGATTTCCCGGTCCGTCGCACCCCACATTGCGGATAAACCCTGCCGTGCGTCTTGTCCACAAACCCCAGACGTGTCTGGAGATTCGTAGTCGATCCGACCGCCACCGACTCTCCCGATACGGCGAAAGCTCCTGTCCTGACGTTCTTCCAACCCGAACTCACCACTCAAAGTATTCGTTGCTCAATGATACGTTTCAGCTCAACGAAATCTGACGGCTGAATAGCATCGCCCTTCCGCAGCAGATCCTTCACCACCTCGTTACGTTCTTGTTGCCCGGACACCACATTTCCGTCTCTATCCGTCACTCGGAAGAGATTCGAGCTCAGCACTTCTGCAAGCAGCTTTTTTCCTCTCATCATGTCAAACCATCTACCGCGGCCGAATTGAAGCTCATCTTCAGGAGACGTAGACCACGTCGATTGGCGCACCAGATACATCGTACGTCAAGAGCGCTCAAGGATACTCCGTCTCGAACGCCCATCGTCCGATAGTTGCCGACGAAGTACTTTGAATGTTCAAGGTAATTCGCCCAACGGCTCTATGCGAAGCTGTCCACCGAGAAGCTCTCGAAGCACCGCAGGATCAATGGAATCAGCTGTTCCGCGTTCAACGAACAGTACGTGTCCGGCTCGAAACCTTACTTCATTCGGCTCGACCGAATCCTTGACGCCGATCATCCGTCCCGAACGTTCAGGCTGTCAGTATGATTCGACACTCTCGTGCCACACTGGACATCACGTCGTCGGAATGCGTCGCCAGTATGTACTGATTATCCGGTGCCAACTCCACTAGACTCGATACCAAACTACTATGCCACTCCGCATTCAAGTGAAGTTCCGGCTCGTCAATCAGTACGACCGATGGGGCCTTTCGAGTGGCAAGCCAGATAAGGAACAGGGTGGATATGATTTCGGTCTGGCCTGAACTCAAACCGTTAAACGTAAAGGAATCTAGACCACGTGAGGTCTCTATTCTGATATCGATCTCATCGTTGTCAAGCAGCCTCAGCTTTCCCAGCCGCCCACCGGCATAACGGTCAATCAAATCATTCAGCTTGTCAAGAACACGATCGTGATCTTCTCGGTGTCGCGTATTCTCTACGTAGATACTTGGCGACTTGAAGATTGCATCCGGCTCGATATGGCCTCCTGAAATCCTCCGATAGCTGTGGAACAGCAGGCCGTTTGGGAACATGACCGGATCGGGTATCTGACCCAATATGTGAGATACAAGATGGCCCCGTACGCCGTAGTTCTCAAACATGTCGGCCCTGATACGTGATACATCCTCAAAATCCTGACACTCGGGAGCCGCCGAAACTGTGCCATCACGGCCAAACGTCAAGCGAAAATTCCTCTTGTTACCTCCCCTCCTCACTCGGCCACTGACCTCGGCAGACTGTTCTCCCGCTCGAACGACGTCATCGACACCTTGGAACGACAGTGGACCGCGATGCATAGCCAGAAGTCTGGGAGTGGCAAGCAGTAAGGCGCAACATTCCAAAACTGATGACTTGCCTACACCGTTCCGGCTGCCGATTGCGATGACGTCGGGGTCTGCCTCCATTGGGGATTGAGGGAACTCGAGGTCGAGCTCGTCAATGCCTTTGTAGTTACGGATTGAAACTTGCTCGATCCGAAAGGGTGACTCGGCGGCGCTCATACAAAACACCTTCGTTTGGCGACAGTTTCGTAGATAGTATACAGCACATAGTGATCGTGCTCATCCGGCTTCATGGCCTGACGCCCCTGCCGCATGACGGCCCCACAGCCTGTGCTGGGTAGGCGGGCACGCGCGCCCGACACGGTCAGGCGCCACCCGCGGCGGCCGGCTCGCGCGCAATTGCTGCGTGCAGTTGCGGCAGATTCGCCGCGCCGACGGCATCCGTTTCGCTTCGCGGGGCGGCGGCAACCAGCAGCCGCATGTGGGCGAGGTCCTCGGCGTACTGCGCGCAGCGGCGCTCGAAGGTGGCTCGGTTCTTGGTGCACACCAGGGTGTGCGGACTGCCCGTGCGCTCGGTTTCGCAGTCGATGTCCAGTTTCAAATAGTTGATGTTCGACTCGACGTGCAGGCGCCGATCCTGCCGCATCGAAAACCGCACGGTGGTGGCCTCGGGATCGGCGCAGAACGCCCCCAGCCGTGCGCAATTCGGGCAGTCACACCTGACCTCGGCCTTGATCACCCAATCGACCGGTTGCTCCGGCGGCGTCGCGCTACGCGCCAGCAGGCAGCTCGCTGCATGCCGCCACAGGGTCACGAACCCGGCGGGCTCGGCCGCGGCAGCGTTCGAACCGCCAAGGTGCGCCAGTTCCGCCAGCGCCTGCGGCAGGGCACGGTCCGGCGGCGCCGCTACGGGTCGCTGCACCAGCAGGGCGACCGCGTCCGCAGCCGCGGCGGCCGGTGCGCAATACCAGATCAACCCCAACAGGGCGCGGATCGCCTGCGCGCTCAGCGGTCGGACGGAGTTCCGCGACGACCCATGCCGGAAACTCCGGGAAGACTCGGCGGCGGGCGTGGCGCCTACCACCACCGGCAGCATCCGGCAGGCGGAGCGCACCGCGCCGGTCAGCGCGGGGCGCCGGTGCTGATCCGGTTCGTCGGGCGAATCTGCGCCCGGGCACAGGCGCCACAGCAGATCGAGCACGCCTTCCGGGACGTCCGCGAGATTCGCCGCCGTGAACTCCGGCAGCCAAGTCCGCAGGGTAGCCGGGGAGATTACGGCGGCCGTCGCCTGCAACTCGTCATTCTCGCTACCGGTGTAGTGTGGGGTAACAACCTCGCGCAGGAAGCGACGGGTCGTGTCCTCGTCGCCAAGCCGGCGCAGCAGGCGCAGCACGTCCCGGCAGCCCTGCTGCACCTCGTCCGGGTCATGCCGACGGTAGAGCCGGGTGGGATCCGCCGCCGGCCACGCGTCGATGAGCTGAGCAGCGAGGCCGGACAGGTGGCGTCGTGCGCCGGAATCGCGCTCCAACCGCGCCAGATCGTCAGTGAACAAGGCGACGGCACGCTCGATTCCGCCACGGGCGAGCGTCCCCACGGTCCTCCCCCGGGGCCAGAGCACCAGGGCCGCGCGGCGATAGCTGCGGGATAGCTGGACGCCTTCGTTACCGGTCACCGTGACGTCCTCGTCGTCCGGTTCCACGCTATCCAGCACTCCGATCGGAAGCAGTTCCCCCGGCAGCAGCGGCAGCACGCCGTAATCGGGCCGCGAGCCGTCCGGAGCGACCAATCCGCGCAGCTCGCGCGTGGAAACGATCCGCCCCTCGTCCCAATCGTCGTCGTCCGAATCGTCGTCCCCGGGTTCGTCCCACCCGGGGAGGTCGCCCGATTCGTCCATGGTGCCCCACTCGTAGATACTGAGGATGGCCGCGTGCAGCGCGTGATTCGCCCGTTCCGCTGCGCGGACGAGGACACGGCCGAGCGCCGCGTCCCTGTTCTTCAGCACGTCGAAGGACAGACCCGCTTCGCTGTATTGGTGCTCCAGAAGCCAGACCAGCTTGTCACCCGCCGCCGACGTTGCTTCCCAGCTCCCGAGCCCGGCGGCGATCTGCTCCTCCTGCGAGCCGAACTCGGGTGCGGCCTCAAGCACCGCGGCAGCAGCACCCCGCACCACCAGATGGTAGACGAGGACGATACGGTAGCCGGCCGTCACGCGTCGGGTTTCATGCACGCAGTCCGCGTAGAACGCGGCGAAAGCGAGCTCGGAGGGTTCCTCGGTGCGCAGGTCGACCACCGTCTGTCGATCGCGGTGGCGAATCACCAGCTCGCCGCCGGCGCCCGCGACCGGCAGCGACACCACCAGCGTGGCGACCATGCCGTCGACCTTCTCGGTATCCCGGTGCGGGGCGAAGAACCCGCCCGGCTCGTACACCAGCAGCTTGTACAGTTGCGCAGACGTCTGCTCGGGAGGGGAGCCGAGTCCGGTTGCGGCCCGCGCGACCACCTGTGCCAGGGTGTCGCGCCACGCGCCGCCGCTGATGCGCACCCGCGCCGCATCGATCTGCCGGCAGGCGCGGACGGAACGGTCCACCAGCGTCTGCTCACCTCTGCCGTAGGGCGCCGGCTCCGCCACCGCGGCCAGCGAACGCGCCTGCTCCTCGGTGATCGGAAACGATAGCGAGCGCGCCCCTTCGACCTCCACGCGCGGCATCGGCATCAGCAGCCGGTCTTGCATGCAGTAATCTCCAGGCCGGTCAATCGTCCGCAGCAGCAACTCCAGCGGCTCCTGCCGCTGGTTGTAGGCTACCTTCAAGATCGGCACGAGTTGCCCTCCTTCAGCTATCGTGTACGGCGCAGGCGATTCGCCATCATACACTGGCCGCGCTTGGTAACGCATCTTCGTCAGCCCAGCCGGCCGGCAGCGACTGCGGTGAATTGTTCGTCAAGGAGCCGTTCAATCAGCGAGCTGGAGAGCCCGAAGTAGCGCTCGAGTTTTGGTCCGGGTCGAAGGTGAATCGGGAAGTTCTCATTCGCGTAGAGTCGTACCACTCAGGCGTCCTCGTTTTCTCGAATGTCAATTTCTATTGACTAAATTAATTTCAACAACTAAATTTATCTTTGACCCTTTGGAGGGCTAAGCATCGACATGGCGCAGTTCGCAAACCCGTTTCGTCCCGGGGCGGGGCACGCTCCGCCGTATCTGGCGGGACGCCGGGCGGAGCGCGAGGAGTTCCGCCGGCTGCTCGGGCAGACCACGATTCTGGAGAACCTGGTCCTGACCGGGCTGCGCGGCGTCGGCAAGACGGTGCTGCTCGACTCGTTCAGGCCGCTGGCGATGGAGCTCGGATGGGTATGGGTGGGCACGGACCTGTCGGAGTCGGCGAGCGTGAGCGAAGACCGCCTGGTGATCCGGCTGTGCACGGACTTGGCGCCGATCACGTCGGGCGTGGTGGTGGAAACCGAGCGGGTGCGCCGCGTCGGGTTCGACCTCGGCACCGAGGAAATCCGGCATACGCTGGGCTACCAGGCGCTGATCGATCTCTACCACGGCGTGCCGGGACTGCCGCTGGACAAGCTCAAGACGGTGCTCGAGATCGCCTGGCGGGCGTTATCGCAGCATCACCGGATACGGGGGATCATCGTCGCCTACGACGAGGCGCAGAACCTTGCCGATCAGTCGGCGAAGGAACACTATCCGCTGTCGCTGCTGCTCGACTGCTTTCAGTCACTGCAAAGGAAGGGGCTTCCCGTGATGCTGGTTCTCACCGGGCTGCCGACGTTGTTCCCCAAGCTGGTGGAGGCCAGGACCTTTTCGGAACGGATGTTTCGCGTCCTGTTCCTGCAGAGCCTCGACCGCAGCGAAAGCGAGGCCGCCATTCGCCGGCCGATCGCGGATGCCGAGTGCCCGCTGGAGCTTGACGATGACGCGGTCGCAACCATCGTCGCCATGTCCGGCGGCTATCCGTACTTCATCCAGTTCATTTGCCGCGAGGTGTACGACGCGTTCCTGCAACGGCTCGATGGAGCGAGGCCGGCCTCGGTCCCGGTCGTGGAGATCGAGCAGAAACTGGACACCGACTTCTTCGCGGGACGCTGGGCGCGCCCGACCGACCGCCAACGGGAGCTGCTGTCGGCAATCTCGAGACTCGACCACTGCGACGACCAATTCACGGTGCAGGAAGTGGTCGCGGCCTCGAGGCGCGTCCTGGACAAACCGTTCAGCAGCAGCCACGTCAACCAGATGCTCGTCGCCCTCGCGGCCCAGGGACTGGTGTACAAGAACCGGCACGGCAGGTATTCGTTCGCCGTGCCGCTGCTCGGCCGCTTCATCCGGCGACAGGCGCAGGACGCCTGAACGCGCGTCCCTTCGCCGCCGCCATTCGCCGCCGCCCCGCGCCGCCGGTTGCGGCCCGCTACAGCGTGCAGCCGTTGGGCGGGTCCTGGACGTTGGGGACCACGTCCTGCACCACGGCCGCCACGCCGTCGCCCTGGGCCTGGACCTCGAAGATGTAGACGTTCTGGATCACGTTGTTGGTCTTGGGGTCGATCCGGAAGGGGCCGCGCGGGCCGTCGAAGCGGGTGGTCCGCAGCGCCTCGACCAGCGCCGCCCGGTCCTCGGTGTTGCCCCCGGTCGACTGCAGCGCTTCGACGATGAGCCGGGCACTGTCGAAGGCGGCGACGCCGAACTCGGATCCGGCGCGGCCGTGCGCCGCCTGGAACCGTTCCTGAAAGGCGTGATTCTCGAGGGTGTCGATCGACGGCACGTAGTTGAGGATGCCGAGCGCGCCCTCCGCGTCCATCCCCTGCGCGTTGATGTACAGCGCCGAGTTGAGCCAGCCCGCGCCGGCGAGCTGCACCGCGCCCTGCA
Organism: Spirochaetia bacterium; assembly: GCA_965198005.1. Taxonomy (GTDB): domain Bacteria; phylum Spirochaetota; class Spirochaetia; order SZUA-6; family Bin103; genus Bin103. The sequence goes on along the minus strand of CBDAOI010000004.1, from coordinate 1,255,632 downwards.
GGCCGAACGCCGCCCACTCCTTGACGAACTTGATGGCGGGGCCGCCGGCGAAGAACACGTACACCGCGTCCGGGCCGACGGCCTTGACCTTGGCCAGATAGGGACCGAAGTCCTCGGTCTCGCCCAGCGGCGGATACTCCTCGCCGACGATGGTGCCGCCGGCGCCGACGAAGCCGCCGCGGAACGCCTCCATCGCCTGGTGCCCGGCGGCGTAGTCGAAGGCCATGAGAAACACGTTCTCGAACCCCCGAGCCGCCATCCACGGCCCCATCTCCCGGCTGATCTGGGAGTTGGAGAACGAGGTGCGCAGGATCCACGGGCTGCAGCGTTGGCCGGTGATGTCGTTGTTGCCGGCGTTGGAGATGATGAGCGGCACCTGGGCGTTGTGCACGAAGTCGCGCACCGCCCCGGCGACGGCGGAGGAGATGATGCCGACCACGATGTCCACCCGGTCCCGCAGCACCAGTTTCTTGATCTGCGCCAAGCCGGTGTTGGGCCGCGACTCCGTGTCGGCGTGAATCAGCTCGATCGGCCGGCCCGCCACCTCGCGCCCGAACACGTCGAAGCCCAGCTTCAGGGCGACGGTCTGGTCACTGCCGAGTCCGGCGTAGACGCCGGATGACGGGAGCAGCACGCCGATCCTGATCGGCTCCGCGGCCAGGGCCGCGGCACACAACGCGAACGCCGCGAGGGCGGCGGTCAGAATCCGAGTCTTGCTGGGCATTCGATCAATCCTCCTTGCACAGGGCACAAGGATGGGGCGCCGGCGCGAACGATGCAAGCCCCCCGCCCCTGCGCTGCCCGGCGGTGTCAGCCTGTCCCCGGGTACGCGACTCAGCTCGACTTCTGCTGCTCGGGGGCGAAGGTGATCTCGCCGCCCCCGGCTTGGCCGGCGAGCGTGGTCGCTTCGCGCTGCAGCGAGGCGCACACGGCGGACGCCTCGATCAGGTGCTGCCGGCGCAGTTGGTCGAGCAACTCGCCGCGGCGCACGTACAGCAGCCGCACGATCCGAATCAGCCCGAACCGTTCGTCGCGCCGGCGCGCGTTCGCCAGCTCTTCCTCGCGCCCGGCAATCGCCAGCTCGCGCAGCCGCGCCGTGTGCTCCTCGGACGCCCGCACCAGCGCCCGGTCCACCGTCCTGGCCAGCAGGCGCGAGTCGTTCAGCTCGCCGATCACGTCCTGGGCCCGCTTGAGCGCCGCCACGATCCAGGTGCCGTCCGGCAGGTCATCGGTCAACGGTTCCACCAGATACCGCAGCCGCTTCACCGCCAGCCGCGCGTCGTGCAGCAGTTCGCCGTGCGCAGTGTTGGTGATCGTGGCCAGCCGTGCGGCCGTGACCGTCGCTTCCTTGCCAAGACGGGTCGCGAACGCGCGGCCGAACGGCAACGTGACCGGCGGCACGTGCGCCAGCCGGGCGCCCAAGGTCATGTCGAGCCGCTCGAACCGCGTGCGCACCGCCGCCGCGGCCGCGTGCCCGGCTTGCCGGCGCCGTTGCAGCCGTTCCAACAGATAGTTGAGACCGGTGCGTTCACTCCCGCGCAACTCCGGCCGCCGCGCCTCCAGCCAGACGATCTGCACCTCCGTATCGCGCCCGGCGCTGGTGGCCCGCATCAGCCGGCCCAGCCCGCCGCGCATGCGCTTGCCGGCCGCCTTGCCCAACCAGGGCCGGTAGGCGCGCAGCAACACGCGACAGCGGCGCAGGGCCACCCGAAAATCATGCAGCGCCTCGGTATCGCCGGGACGACCAACGCGATGTATCGCCTCGCGTCCCATCGACAGGTAGTGTTCCGTGAGGATCGCCACCGCCTCGACCACCGGCCGTTCAAACAACCGTAACGCCGGCCCGCTGTCCGTGAGTTGAGCCATGGCTGAGTCGCTTAGTATACACACCGTCGCTGCCAGCGTCTCGGCGGGACTATGGTTTTCTCGACGTTTTGTCGCCGTCTGTCGGTTGTCGTCAGCCGAGACCCGCGGCCGCCGCCGCGAGCCGGTGGGGCTGCGCCGCCGGCGTCCGCGCGCTACCGGCCGGCCTTGAGTTCAGCGATCAGGCTCTTGATCCGCTCGCAGCTCCGCCCGTCGTCGGTGAGCTGGTCGCCGACCGTCATGCCCTCGACCCCGGCGTACCCGTCGTAGCCCGCGTCGAGCATCGCCGCCACCGCGAACCGGTAGTTGATCTCGCCGTCCGGGAGCGGGCGGCGGACGTACAGGGCGCGCCGCAACTCGGGCAGGTGGAATCGCAGCAGGTTTTTCATGTGCCAGTAGTTGGCGTGCGGGGCCAGGGCCAGAATCGCCTCCTCGCTGGTCTCCTCCGGCTCCTCGTAGGCCCAGTAGATGTTGCCCAGATCCGGGTTGGCGCCGACGTTGGGCCGGCCGATCAGCTCGAGCAGGTGAATGGTCGACCAACTGTTGTCGCAAATGGTGTGGTGATGCACCTCGATGCTGATCGATACGCCGAGGTCGGCCGCCCGGTCCGCCACCGCGGCGATCCCCTCCGCGTTGATCCGGTAGTCCGCCTCGCTCGCCGCCCGGCTGGAGCACTGTGAGACCGGCTCGGCCCAGCCGTCACCCGCGCCGGGCAGGTCGGGCACCGTCGGCGCGCCGACCAGAGTATTCACTACCTTGGCCCCGATCCGCGCCGCCAGGTCCACGCCGTTTTCGAGGCTGGCGCGGTTGTGCTTTCCCACCCGCGGATGGTGCAGGCCGCCGCCGCCCCGGATGCCGATGCAGGGCAGGCCGGCGTCGCGCAGCTCCTTGCCCAGATCGTCGACTTTGGCGTCGCTGTTCCCGGCCAGATCGTCGAGCCCGAGCTCCAGCGCCTCGAAGCCGAGGCTCCGTACCTTGCTCAGCCACGCGCTCCTGACCTCCGGCGGCGGGACGTAGACCGGAAACGGTAGCTGGTGATGAAACGGATAGAACGAGCGCCCGCGAAATGCGTAGAACAACTTCATGGGCGCAATGTTAGGGATCGTGGCGGGCGGCGGTCAACGCGCGCCCGGTGCCGGCCGCCGGCACCGGGCGGCACCGGCGTGGGCTGCGGGGGCTGCGCGCGCATGCCGCGCAGCAACTTACTTGTAGGTGCGGGCGGTGGGATGCACCTCCTCGAAGGCGAGCGGCTCGCGGTGCAGGGCCGCCGGCTGCCCCACCCCGCGGTGCTCCCAGGCCGCCACGTACGCGCAGTCGGCGTCATTCCGCAACGGTTCATTGTCGGCCGTCTGATGCTCCTCGCGAAAGTGGGAGCCGCACGATTCATTGCGGTCCAGCGCGTCCTGAATCACCAGCTCCGCGAACTCGAGGAAATCCGCCACCCTCCCCGCCCGCTCCAGCGGCTGGTTCAGGTCGGTGCCCGAGCCCGGCACGCTGACCTCGCGCCGGAACCGGTCGCGCAGCTCCGCCACTTCGGCCGCCGCCTGCCGCAATCCCGCGGCGCTGCGCGCCATCCCGCAATGGTCCCACATGCACCGCCCCAGGGCGCGGTGAAAGTAGTCGACGGTGCGGCCGCCGCCGCGCGCGCCGGACGCACCGAGCAGCAGCTCCGTGCGCGCCTGCGCCGCCCGCTCGGCGTCCCGGCAGGCGGCGTGGCCGGGATCGGCGGCCGGCGGCGCCGCGCCGGCGAGGTAGCCGCCGATGGTGTGCGGCAGGATGAAGTAACCGTCCGCCAGCCCCTGCATCAGCGCGCTGGCCCCGAGCCGGTTGGCGCCGTGGTCGGAGAAGTTGGCCTCGCCGATCACGAACAGGCCGGGAACGTTGCTCATCAGGTTGTAATCGACCCAGAGACCGCCCATGGTGTAGTGCACGGCCGGGAAAATGCGAAGTGGCGTCTGGTAGCCACTTTCGCCCGTGATCTGTTCGTACATCTGCAGCACGTTGCCGTACTTGCGCTCGACGCCGTCCCGCCCCAGCCGCGCGATGGCATCGCGCAGGTCGAGGTAGACGGCCTGGCCGGTGGGACCGACGCCGTAGCCGCGGTCGCAGATCTCCTTGGCCGCGCGCGAGGCGACGTCGCGCGGCACCAGGTTGCCGAACGCGGGATAGCGCTGCTCCAGGTAGTAGGTACGTTCGGCCTCGGGAATGGCGGCCGGCGGGCGCGCGTCGCCCTGCCGCTTGGGCACCCACACCCGCCCGTCGTTGCGCAGGCTCTCGCTCATCAGGGTGAGCTTGGACTGATGGGCGCCGGAGACGGGGATGCAGGTGGGATGGATCTGGACGAAGCAGGGGTTGGCGAACAGCGCGCCGCGCTTGTGCGCACGCCAAGGGGCGGTGACGTTGCTCGCCTTGGCGTTGGTGGAGAGGAAGTAGAGGTTGCCGTAGCCGCCGGTGGCCAGCACCACCGCGTCGGCGACGTGGGATTCGAGCCGGCCGCTCACCAGGTCGCGGGTCACGATGCCGCGCGCGGCGCCGTCGATCAGCACCAGGTCGAGCATCTCGTGGCGTGGATGCAACTCGACCGCGCCGGCGGCGACCTGGCGGCTCAGGGCGCCGTAGGCGCCGAGCAGGAGCTGCTGGCCGGTCTGGCCGCGGGCGTAGAACGCGCGCGCCACCTGCGCGCCGCCGAACGAGCGGTTGGCCAGCAGGCCGCCGTACTCGCGCGCGAACGGCACCCCCTGCGCCACGCAGTGGTCGATGATCAGGTTGCTGAGCTCGGCCAGGCGATAGACGTTGGCCTCGCGCGCGCGGTAATCGCCGCCCTTGACCGTGTCGTAGAACAGACGGTAGACGGAATCGCCGTCGTTGGCGTAGTTCTTGGCCGCGTTGATGCCGCCCTGGGCGGCGATGCTGTGGGCGCGGCGCGGGCTGTCCTGGATGCAGAAGCTGGCCACGCGGTAGCCCAACTCGGCGAGGGTGGCCGCGGCCGCCGCCCCGGCCAGACCGGTGCCCACGACGATGATCGAGTAGCGCCGCTTGTTGGCCGGGTTGACCAGCGCCAGCTCGAACCGGTGGCGCGACCACTTCTCGGCAAGCGGCCCGTCCGGGATACGACTGTCGAGCGTGATCTCCGCCATGCAGCCGGTACGCAACGCGCCTACGGGCGCAACGAAGCCGCCAGCCGCTCGTGCAGAGCGCGCGCGTCGGACGCGGCCGCCAGCCGCCCCTCCCCGTCGCCGCTCATGGTACGGCCGATCGCCGCCAGGATCTGAAGCTGGAGCCCCTCCTGGCGCGCCGGGGTCAGCACCAGGAACACGAACCGCACCGGTTCGCCGTCCGGCGCATCCCAGGCCAGCCCCGCCGGCGCGCGCCCGAAGGCCATCACCGGCCGGCGCAGCGCTTCGAGGCGGGCGTGCGGCACCGCCACGCCGTTGCCGATGCCGGTCCCCATCAGCCGTTCCCGCTCGTCGACCGCGGCCGTGACCTGCTCCACCGGCAGGCGCGCGGCCGGCGCCGCGGCCCGGCACAGCTCCCGGATCGCCGCGAACCGGTCGCCCCCTTGCAGCTCCGCCAGGGTGGAGTCGAGCGACAGGATCCTGGCCAGATCAATCGGTTTCCGCCGCCGGATCGACCAGGAGAGCCACGGCGCGACCAGCAGCGCCGAGACCACCGCCGAGCACACGATGGCGACGAAGATCGGCGTGGAGATGATCTGATACTCGAGCGCCACCCCGGCCACCACGATGCCGGTGACCCCGCTCGGCGTGAAGGCGATCCCGATCGACATCCGGTCCTGGGCGGAGATGTCGCGCCCGAGGGCGCCCAGCCAGGCGCCGAGGAACTTGGCGACGATCGACACCACGGTGACGAACGCCACCAGGCCGAGGTCGAAGTTGGCGACGAAGTCCAGGTGCAGCGCGAGACCGGCGAAGTAGAGCGGCACGAAGATCGAATGCACCATCTGCCCGATGATCTCGCGCGTCCGTTCAGTAAGGTGGCGCGCCTCGCCGGCCATGATGCCGGCCAGAAAGAACCCGAACAGCGCCGTGAGCCCGACCCACTGGGTCAGCGCCCCGCACCCCAGCCCCAGGCAGCACACGAAGGTAAGCACCGCGCCGGGCCGCTGCTCCGTGCGCGATCGGAGCCGCGCCACCACGGCGTCCACCAGCCGCAGGCCGAGCGTCAGCGACAGCGCGGTGAAGGCGAGCGCGAACAGCAGCAGAAAGGCGATCGACCCGAGGTTGACCGCCGCGCTGGTGGCCACCCCCAGCACCACGCTGAACACCACCCAGGCCAGGACGTCGTTGACCGCGTAGCCGCACAGGGTCACCAGGCCCAGGTCGCTCTTCACCAGGTCGAGGTCGTGCAGCACGCGCGCGATGATCACCATCGCGCTGATCGCCATGGTGGTGCCCAGGAACAGGGCGAAGATGAAGCGCTGGTCGGGGTTCGCCAGCACCCGGTCGGGCAGCAGGAAGGAGAGCGCCGACCCCAGCAGCAGGGGCACCAGCACGCCGATGATGCCGATGCGCAACGCCGGACCGCGCGCCCGCCAGGCCGCGCTCACGTCCACGTGCAGGCCGGTCTCCAGCAGCAGGAACAGGACGCCGAACCAGGACACGACGTCCAGCATGCTGCGCTGCACCGCATCCGGCGGGAACAGCATCGCGTGCAGCTCCGGAAACGCCCGTCCCAGCAGCGTCGGACCGAGCAGCACGCCCACCAGGATCTCGCCCACGATCGGCGCCTGGCCGAAGTGGCGCAGCACCTCGCCGGCGCTGCGCGCCAGCACCAGCAGCACCAGCACCTGCACCAGAAACACCAACAGGTTGTGTTCGGTCATCGGCGTACGTTCTCTCGATCGGTCGGGTTCGTCAGATCTCCTCCGCGTCGCTGGTTTCGCCGTACACTTCCTCTCGAATGACCCTGGCGGTCACCTCGGAGAGGTAGGCGTTCAGCGCGTCGTTCAGTTGTTCGAACTCAGGCCAGAGGACCTGATTGATGAAGCTCTCCGGCGCCTTGATCATGAGGCTCTGCTGGCGCATCCGGTGATAGCGGAACGGACGGAGACCGTAACGCCGGCACAGCGCGGTGAACAACTGTCGCGACCACGAATCGGCGATCGAGAATTTCATCTCGATCTCCGCTTCCCGGCGGGCGGCGTGACCCAGGCGCGCGCGGATGCGGTCCGCAGCAGCGCCGGCGGCAAATTTCTCGCCTTGGGTCAGAGCCCCGGCGAACAGCGCCTCTATCTTGCGCAGCTTTTCCCGCAGAACGTGTTCAGAGGTCATTGCTCGTCGTCGTCAGTGCTTCCCAACAGCCCAACAGCGCCCGCCTGCACCCGGTTTCCCGCCGACGGCGCCACTATTCCGACTGATTCAGGGGACCGTTCGCAGCCGGCCGTCCACCACGGCCGCGACTGCGCCGCGCGCGGTGACGTACTCGATTACCTGGGCCGCCATCAGCGTTCCGGCGTAGGCGTCGACCACCCGCGGCTGCTCCTCGAGCACGTCGTACCCGTCGCCGCCGTTGCCCAGGTAGTCGTTGGTGGCCAGCAGGAAGGTGGCCGCGAGGTCGAGCGCCACGCCGTGCCGGGTCACTTCGAGCACCCGCTCCCCCGCCGGCCGGCCCGGATCGTACACCACCCGCACACCCGAGAGGTGGGGAAACCGGCCGGCGCCCTCCTCGATCTTGCTCAGTCCGTTCTCCAGCGCAGTCACGAGGTCGCGTCCGGTAAGGCGCAACACCACCGTCTTGTTCCCGAACGGCAGCTCGCTCAGGAGGTCGCGCCGCGTCAGCATGGTGCCGGGCTCATAGATCCGGTTGGCGCGAATGCCGCCGCCGTTGGTCAAGGCCACGTCCGCGCCGGTGGCCGCGCGCATGGCGTCCGCGATCAGGTTGCCGATCGCGGCCTCCCCGCCGCGCACCGTGGCCCGCCGGCTGTCCAGCTCGGTCTCGGTGACGCCGATCTCGACCTCGAGCTCGGCGGACAGCCGGTCGAGATAGACCTGCGCGGCCGCGGCCAGCTCGGGATCGGGTGCGACACGCGCGGTGTCGATGATCCGAAACGAGGGACGCCACTCGAACCGCAGGTCGCCGCGCCGCTCCACCTCGTCGAGCGTAAGGTCGATCACGGTGACCCAGTCCGCCTGCTCGGCGGACTCCGCGAACAGCACGTCGCCGCTGTAGTCGAGGCGCAGCAGGTGGTCGTCGCCGCTGAGCAGCAGGTCGACCGCCCCTTGCTCGATCAGCGCCCAATCCTCGCCGACGTCGGTGTGGGCGAGGGCGATGACCAGGTGGGCGCCGGCGGCGCGCAGGGCCGCGGACTGTTCGGCGGCGACTTCTTCCACGGGGCGGAAAGTGACCCCGCCGGGGCTGGACTTGACCGTGGTCCCGAGCGTAGTGAGACCGAAGATCCCGACCGTGAACCGCCCGACGTCGACCAGGATCGACGCTTGGGCGCCGTCGATGATCTCGCCGTCGAGGTCGATGTTGTTGGCGCCGAGAATCGGGAAGCGCGCTTCGGCGAACCGCTGCTTGGCCACCTCCGGGCCGAAGTCGTACTCGTGGTTGCCGATCGCCATGGCGGTCAGGTCGAGCCGGTTCAACAGCCGGATCATGTGCGCGCCCTGATCGAAGCCGGACAGCAGCGACGGCGAGATGGTGTCGCCGGCGAAGGTCACCAGCACGTTGTCATGACGCGCCCGTTCCGCCTTGATCACCGCGGCCAGGCGCGCGATCCCGCCCTGCCCGCCGCTCTCCTCAATCCGGTCCAGGTCATTGAAGTGGACGATGGTCAGCTCGACCGGCTCGGCGAAGCCGCGCGCGGCGACCAGCACCAACGCCAGCACCACCAGCGCGGCCACGGCGGCCGTCGCTGGGAAATTCCGGTGTGCGACCGGTTTCAATACACGGCGACCGTAAGTCGCCGCGTCCTGCCGTGGGTCATGGGTCACGGTCATGTCGCTCCTCCCTGCTCAAGACTTCGTCCACCGAAACGCCGCGCTCAGGGGCGCGCTGTCGAGCGTGTGGGTGCAGTCTTACCAATTCGCTGGCAGTATACCATACGGAGTCAGCGCGTCATCGTAACCAGGGTGTGGGGCCGGCCGGCGACGCGGGTGGCGGCGCCGTCAGGCCAGGTGACGGTGAGGGTCAGCGTGTCGGACGCGGCGGCGGGGAGGCCGAAGTGGAGGCGCGCGGGTTCGCTGGACAGGTTCCGACCCCACTGGCTTGCAAGAGATGTCCCTTAGAATCCCATCTCCCGCTTCAGATCCTGATCGATCCACATGCGCGAGAACAGCAGGGCGCGGTCCATGTCGCCCGCTTCGCTCTCGCCGTTGAACCCCTTGACCCACGGCCAGTGGGCGCTGAAGTGCGGGACGCGCGCGCCCCAGATCACGTAGTGTTGCTCATTCAGATGGTCGGACGCCATTCTCGAGAGCCGCTGCCGCTCTTCCACGGTGGCGGCGGCCAGCGCGTCCTTTACCATCTGGTCGTACGCGGGGTCTTCGGCGCCGGATGGATTCGCTGCGCCTTCGAGCTGGGCCCAGTGCATGAGTTGCCTGATGGGGTCCCACTCGTACGCCGAGATGGCAGACTTGACATCGAAGTCGAAGCGTTGAGTTTGCGCAATCCCGGCTGCCTCATCCAGCTTCACGAGAGTTACGTCGATGCCGACTTCCCGCCAGGACGCGGCCACCAGCTCGTACCAACCGCGATCGTCATCCGGCCAGATCAGCACTTCCGTCTCGAACCGCGTGCCGTCGTCGGCACGTGGCAAACCGGCATCGTCGAGCAGTGCATCCGCCCGCTCCGGGTTGTACGAATAATAGCCCTTGATCTCGTCCGGCCAATCCTCGTAGGGCGTGACGTAGCCGATCAGGCGTTCTCCCAGGAATCCCTGAGGTTGCGTATTGGCATAGCCCCGGAAGTAAGACTCGGCCATTCCTTCGAGGTCCAGTGCCATCTGCAACGCGTGGCGCACGCGCACGTCGCTGTACGGCGCGCGGCGGGCGTTGACGATCAATGATGTCTCAGAGCGATAGGAATAGGCCTGCAGCACGATATCGGGGTTGGTTCGCTTGATGCTCTCCACCTGATCGATGCGCGTGACCTGAGAGCTGCCGGAGTAGCCGACGTAGTCGACCTTGGCCGACCGCAGCGCCGCTACCCGGGTCTGCGGCTCCGGCATCACCAGCGCGATCAGATCGTCGACGTAGGGCAGTTTGTTGTCCGCGAACCGCTCGTCCCGTTTCCAGTAGTCGGGAGCCTTCTTCCAGGTGACCGAGCTGCCCTCCACCCAGTCGGTCAGCTCGAATGGGCCCGTGCCGACCAGGTTGCGCCAGTTCCGCAGATGGCCGTGTTCCTGGATCACCTCGCGCGGATAGATGAAGGCAACGTTCTGGATCAGCAACGTCCTGACAGCGTGCGGACTGGGGGACGCCGACTTGAATATGACTTGGTTTCCGTGGGCCGATATCGACTCGATGCCCATCGTGGTGAGCGGCGGAGCCACCGCAGCCACCCCTTCCGGGACCTCGGTGAAGCCGCTGCCGGTTCCCGTATAGCGGTGGAAGTTGAACACGACGTCCTCGGCGGTGAGCTCGCGGCCGTTCATCGGCGCCTTGTCGTGCCAGCGTACGCCCTGACGGACGTTGAACACGATGGTGGTTCCATCCGGCTGCTCCCAGCTCTCCGCGAGCCGGCCCACCACAATCTCATCGGGCACATAGCTGGTTCGGAAATCGAACACGTTGCGGTCGATGCCCAGATTGGCCATGCCCAGCTTCTCCACCACGAGTGCTGCGACGTACGCCGGTTGCTGGCCGAAAAACGTGTCCGGGTGCGGTGGATCGCTTTGCAGCGCGTAGATGAGCGTCCCGCCGTACTCGGGAGCGGTGATCATCTCACCGGTGGTGGGATTCAACACCATTTCCTTTTCCATGCCCGCGCCTCTCCCCTCACCATCGCCGATGGCCCCGGCAAGCCCCCCGGCCACCGTGAGCATCACAAGCACTGCGACCAACCTGTTCGCTGTAGATGCAGCAGCCTCTACATTCATCTCACTGTTGCCCGCGACAGGATACGCGACATAGGTCATTCGGTCGTCATCAGTACTCGATGATGGCGCGGCCGAGGATTTCGCCGGCGTGGAGAGCGGCGCAGGCTTCGTTGATCTGGTCGAGCGGAAACCTGCCCTCGCGATGGAGCCGCAGGTAGGTCGGGAAGTCCTGCTCGGGGAGCGTGGCGCCGAGACTCCCGCGGTACTGGCGCTGGTGGCGCATGAACAGATTCGGATCGAGCGTCATCTCCTTGCCGGGGATGCCGATCAACACCGCCATGCCGCCGAGGTTGTGGGCGCCGATGCCGCCGGCCCGCGGCGCCGGCAGGATCTGTTCGGTCGTGGCGCGCACCCCGATCGCGTCGAACGCGTAGTCGACGCCGCCGCCGGTCAGCTCCACCACCGCCTTCACGGCGTCCGCCTCGGCGGCGTTGACTGCGCAGCGCGTTTGCATCAGAAGATCGGGTCCTTGAAGTAGAATTGGGTGGGCTCGGTATGCCGGATCGTCTCCACCTTGGTGAGGGTGCCGGACGCGATGTCCAGCACGAGCTGCAGCAGGCGCTCGGCCGCCTCGGCGGCGGTCTCGTCGCCGGCGAGCACCGGACCGGAGAAGAAGTCGATGCTGTTCTCGGCCATCGCCAGGGTATTGGGGTTGGCCGTGGCCCACAGCATCGGCGCGACGATGCCGGGCGAGGTGGACAACAGCGCCTCCCGGTCCCCCTTGGCGCCGACGCCGCCGCCCCCGAACTGGAACATGACGAGCTGCGCCCCCGCCGCCGCGTAGCCGGTGAAGATGCCCATGCCCGGGTTGTTGTCGACGAAGTACAGCCCCTTGCCGGGGGGCCGTTCGCCGTACGCCAGCACTCCCTGCACCGGTGCGGTGCCCGACTTGGCGATGGCGCCGAGCGACTTCTCCTCCAGGCTGGAGATGCCGCCGGCGATGTTGGCGGGAACCGGGTTGATGGTGCGGATGTCCTCGCCGGTGGCCTTGGCGCGCGCCTCCGATTCCTCGGCCACGGCGACGATCCGGCGCGCCACTTCCGGAGTCGCGCCGCGTGTGCTCAGGACCTGCTCGGCGCCGACCAGCTCGGTGTTCTCGCCGAGCATCGCGGTGCCGCCGGCCGCCACGATCAGGTCGTACAGGCTGCCGATGACGGGATTGCCGGCCAGGCCGGAGGTGGTGTCCGATGCCCCGCACTTCACGCCCAGCGTGAGGTGACTCAGGTCGCACGGTTCGCGCCTGATCTTCGATGCCTCGTGCACCATCTCACGCGCCAGCTTTATGCCCTGCGCGATGCCCTCCAGCGTACCGCCTCCCCGGTTGTCCGGGAATTCGACCCGTTTGCCCGACTGCGCGATCGCGTCGGCCAGCCGCACCGGGTGCAGCTCGTCGTAGTGGGCGCCGGTGCGCGCGCCGAGCATCACGACCGCGGCGACGTTGGGGTTGCGCCCCAGGCCGATCAGCATGCGGGCGGACATTTCCCGGTCGCGGCTGGTGTGGTCGGACCAAGTGTCGGGCGCCACCGGAAGCGTCTTGGTGCCCTTCACGAAGTCGCAGATCTTGGCGCCGGCCAGCCCGCCCGGTATCACCAGCACGTAGTTGCGGATGCCGACCGAACCGTCGGGCCGCGGATAGCCGAGGAACGTCATGCCGTATCTCCCCGCGCCAAGTCGCCGCGGCCGCGGGCGCCTTCCAGGTTGTGGACGTGCACCAGCGCGCCGGTGGGGATGTCGGCCGAGGCCAAGCCGATCGACTCGCCGTACTTGACGACCTGCGCGCCGCGCGGGATGTCGGCCAGCGCGACCTTGAACCCGAACGGGATCCGCTCGCCGGCGGCGACGGAGGTCTGCTCGCGCCCGTGCCGTACGGCGATGGTGCCGCCGGGCTCGACGGCCGCGACCAGGGTGGCCACGTTGTCACGGGCGGTCAGCTTGAGGGCTACGGGTGGTGGCACGGGCTCCTCCTTGGGTACTGCTGCTGCCTTCGGTACTGCGGCTGCGTGCAGCCGTGCTGACTGCCGGCGACTCTACCGCTTGTGGGCAAGCGAGGCAACAGCCCTGACGAATCATCGGAATCGCCTGGGCATCGCCGAGGTTGAACCGCAATGATGCAGCGCTACCGTTCGCGGCCGGGCGGGCGCCGCGGACGGGGCCGGCGCCGTGACGCGCCTTCCGCGCGGCCGGACGCGCGCTGGGCACGCTGCCGGACCACCACGCGGATGTAGGCGGTGACCCCGATGCTCAGCCAGGCCAGATTGAGGGCCGCGGCCGGGTAGGCGCGGTTATAGAAGGTATTGGCCAGCAGACCGCCGCCGCCGATCACGTTCAGCGTTTGATAGAAGCGGGAGGTTCCACCGACCCGGTTGGTGGAAACCAGCCAGTAAGCGCTGAGCAGGGAGACCGTGCCGATCCATCCCAGCACATCGAACAGCAGACGCATTTCCATGCCGGTACAGTGGCCGTAAAACCGCCCGAGAATCCACCGCCGCGCGGCCGGATCGGTTGGGGTGCGGGCGGGCGGGGGCGCGGGCGGGCGGCGGGGCTGCGCCGCGGATGCAGGCGTGGTAGGGTGGCGCCGCCGGAAGCAACCGGCGCGCCATGCTGCTCGATCCCCAGTTCCTGATCGTGCAGACCCTGAACGGGCTGCAGCTCTCGGCACTGCTGTTCCTGCTGTCGATCGGCCTGTCCGTGGTGTTCGGACTGATGAACTTCATCAACCTCGCGCACGGCACGCTGTTCATGGTCGGCGCCTACCTGGCGTTGAGCGCGGTGCGCGCCTTCGATTCGTTCTGGCTCGCCCTATTGCTGGCTCCCCTGGGCGTAGCCGTGCTGGGCGGGCTGCTCTACTTGGTGCTGCTGCGCCACCTGCAGCGCGCCGACCCGATGCGGCAGGTGCTGGTGACCTTCGGCTTGATCTTCGTCGGGTCCGAGACCGCAGACCTGATCTGGGGCTCGCTGCCGCACGTGATCGACGTACCGGCACTGCTCGCCGGACGCAGCACCATTCTGGGACAAGTGTATCCCACCTACCGCCTGTTCATCATCGCCCTGGGCGCGGCGGTGTTCCTGCTGTTGTACCTGGGACTGGAACGGACCCGCCTCGGCGCCATCGTGCGCGCCGGAGTGGACGACCGCACCATGGTGGCGGCCCTGGGGATCGACATCGGGCGCGTGTTCTTCTTCGTCTTCTGCCTGGGCTGCCTGCTCGCCGGCGTGGCCGGGGTGGTGGCGGCGCCGGTGTTCTCGATCTTCCCCGGCATGGACACGTCGGTGCTGATTCTCGCGCTGATCGTGGTGGTGCTGGGCGGTCCCGGCAGCCTCAAGGGGGTGGCGCTGGGCTCGCTCATCATCGGCGTCGCCGACACCTACGGCCAGGTGGTGGTGCCGGAGCTGGCGCGGGTGACGATCTATGCCCTGATGGCGCTGATCCTGCTCCTCAAGCCGGCCGGCCTGATCCCGGTGCGCGGCGCCCGGTGATGCGCGCGGGCGACCCGCTCCAGCTTCCGGTCGCGGCCTGCTCGGGGCCGCGATAAGATGACACGGCCAGTGACTCCCATCCGTATCTTCATCAGCAGCGTGCAAGGAGAGTTCGCCTCGCAGCGGGCGGCGCTCCGCGACTACCTGCGCGGAGACCCGTTGATGCGGCGCTTCTTTGACGTGTTCCTGTTCGAGGACGCCCCGGCGGCGGACCGGCGGCCGGATGCGCTCTATCTGCATGAAGTCGAGCACTCGGACATCTACGTGGGGTTGTTCGGGAGCGAGGACGGAACCGAGGATCAGGAAGGCGTGTCGCCAACCGAGCGGGAGTACCGCCATGCGACGGCACTTGGCAAGCATCGCCTGATCTTCGTGAAAGGCGCTGCTGACGACACCCGGCATCGGAAGATGGCTGCGCTGATCCGCAGCGCCGAGTCCGGGGTGATCCGCAAGCAGTGCAATACCGCGCAGGAACTGGTGACCGGACTCTACGCAGCGCTTGTGGAGTACCTTGAGGTCAAGGAGTGGATCCGGTTCGGGCCTTTCGACGCGACCCCCTGCGAGGGTGCTACGTTCGGCGATCTCGACTCCGCGTGGATGGCCCGCTTCGTTCGTGGGGCGCGCCGGATAAGGCAGTTTCCTCTGCCCGAGGAAACGTCGCCCGATGCGTTGCTGGAGCACCTGAGGCTGCTGAACAAGGGACGTCTCACCAACGCCGCCGTCCTGCTGTTCGGAAATTCTCCGCAACGCTTTCTCCTCTCGTCCGAGATCAAGTGCGCCCATTTTCACGGGACGGAGGTGGAAAAGCCGATTCCTTCCTACCAAGTGTATCAGGGCACGGTGTTCGAGCTGGTAGATCAGGCGGTGGACTTCGTACTCAGCAAGATCAATCGCGCCATCGGTACGAGGTCGGAAAGCGCCCAGGCGCCACGCACCTACGAGATTCCCGAGGAGGTCGTGACCGAAGCCGTCGTCAACGCGGTGGCCCACCGCGACTACACGAGCAACGGCAGCGTCCAGGTTATGCTCTTCGCCGACCGGCTGGAGGTTTGGAATCCCGGCAGTCTGCCGCCGCCGCTGACCTTCGAGAAGCTGCGCGCGCCCCACGCGTCGGTGCCCGCCAACCCGTTGTTGGCGGAGTCGATGTATCTGGTCAACTACATCGAACGGATGGGGACGGGGACGCTCGACATGATCCGCCGCTGCGTGGCGGCCGGCCTGCCGGAACCGGAGTTCACGGTAACGGACGTATTCGTTGCGCGCGTGTGGCGGTCGGAGCCGCCGGCGCGGGCGTCGGCGGAAAGGGATCAGTCAGGAGGCCACAGCACCGCGACCCCCGAAGACAACCCTGAAGTCATCCCCGATGTAACCCCCGAAGTCGTGAAGCTCTTATCCGTCGTAGAAGGCGCAATGAGCCGAAGACAGATCCAGGCCAAGCTGGCGCTGACAGACGAAAAACACTTCAGGCAGTCCTACCAACAACCGGCCATCACGCAAGGACTGCTCGAAATGACCATTCCCCACAAACCGCGCAGCCGGCTGCAGAAGTATCGGCTGACGGAACAGGGAAGGGGGCTACGCGCGCGAACCCGCGGCGCGGCTGGTACAGGGCCGTCAGCACGAATAAGAGGCCACAACACCGCGACCCCCGAAGACAACCCCCAAGACAACCCCGAAGTCATCCCCGATGTGACCCCCGAAGTCGTGAAGCTCTTATCCGTCGTAGAAGGCGCAATGAGCCGAAGACAGATCCAGGCCAAGCTGGCGCTGACAGACGAAAAACACTTCAGGCAGTCCTACCAACAACCGGCCATCACGCAAGGACTGCTCGAAATGACCATTCCCCACAAACCGCGCAGCCGGCTGCAGAAGTATCGGCTGACGGAACAGGGAAGGGGGCTACGCGCGCGAACCCACGGCGCGCCCGGATCCGGTCCGTCAGCGAAGGGCAAATGAGCTATAACCAGGCCGGCCTGGTCCCGGTGCGCGGCGCCCGGTGATGCGCGCGGGCGACCCGCTCCAGCTTCCGCTGGCGGGCGTGCTCGCCGGGGTGGCCGTGGCCGCGTGGTTCGGCTCCGGCTACTTCGGCAAGGAGCTGCTCGCCGAGGTCGCGATCCTGGCGATCTTCGCCATGAGTCTCGATCTGCTGGTGGGCGTGGCGGGGATGGTCTCGCTGGGGCACGCCGGCTTCCTGGCGCTCGGCGCGTACGCGACCGCCGCGGCCACCGTGCTGTGGGGCTGGCCACCCGCAGGCGCGCTGCTCCTGTCGGTGGCGGCGGCGGCGCTGATCGCGCTCGGCGTCGGCCTGTTCGTGGTCCGGCTGGGCGGCGTGTTCTTCATCATGATCACGCTGGCGATCGGGCAGATGGTCCACGCCTACTTGTTCAAGGCGCGCGCCTTCGGCGGCGACAACGGGATGGCCGGCGCCGCGCGCTTCGATCTGGCGGCGCTCGGCCTCGAGGCCGCCGACCCCGCGGTGTTCTCGGCCCTGGCGGTGGCGGTCGCGGCGCTGGCGTACCTCGCTCTGCTGCTGCTGCGGCGGTCGCCGTTCGGGATGATGCTCACCGCCATCCACCAGAACGAGAGCCGCCTGGCCGCGCTCGGCTGTCCGGTGCGGCGCTACAAGCTGGCGGCCTTCGGCATCGCCGGCGGGTTCGCCGGTCTCGCCGGCGCGCTGACGGCCCAGCACACCGGCTTCGTGTCGCCCGATCTCGCCTTCTGGACGCTGTCGGGCGAGGCCCTGATCATCGTCATCCTCGGCGGCAGCGGCAGCCTGATCGGGGCCGCGGGCGGGGCCGCCCTGTTCATTCTGATGCGGGACCAACTGAGCGACGGCTCCTTCTGGAGCCGCCTGGCGCTACCGGCGGAAATGGCCGCCCACTGGCAGCTCGTCATGGGCCTGTTCTTCATCGCCGTGGTGCTGCTGGCGCGCGACGGTCTGTACGGCCGCCTCACCTGGGTGGTCCGCGAAGTGATGGCCCGCGGCGCGGCGCGCGCGGCGCGCCGGGGAGGCGCGCCGTGACGGACCGCGCCGTGACGGGCGAAGTATTTCACGCCACCGGGCTGCGCAAGTCGTTCGGGTCGCTGCTGGTGACCGACGACGTCTCGCTGCGGCTGCCCGCCGGCCGGCGGCATGGCGTGATCGGCCCCAACGGCGCCGGCAAGACCACCCTGTTCAACCTGATCACGGGCGAGGTCCGGGCCGACGCCGGCCACGTAGCCGTCGGCGGCCGCGACCTGAGCCGGGCCGCGCCGGAGGTGCGCGCGCGCGCCGGGCTGGCGCGCAGCTTCCAGCGCAACAACCTGTTTCCGCGCTTCACGGTGCGGGAGAACCTGTTCCTCGCGTGCGCCCTGAAGCACCGCATCGGCCACGTCTTCTGGCGTCCGGCGGCGCGCTTCGCGGCGCC
This sequence comes from Spirochaetia bacterium, assembly GCA_965198005.1. Taxonomy (GTDB): domain Bacteria; phylum Spirochaetota; class Spirochaetia; order SZUA-6; family Bin103; genus Bin103. The sequence continues at coordinate 1,237,824 of CBDAOI010000004.1, read as the reverse complement.
ACGGGCGGCGGCCGAGGCGCACGCGGAGCGGCTGGGCCTGGCCGACCACCTGGAGCAGCGGGTCGACACCCTCGGCTACGGCACCCAGCGCCAGCTCGAGATCGGGCTCGCGCTGGTGCAGGAACCGCTGGTGCTGCTGCTCGACGAGCCGACCGCGGGCATGAGTCCGGAGGAGACCGCCGCCATCCTGAGGCTGCTGGCGGCCCTGCCGTCCACGCTGACGCTGCTGATCATCGAGCACGACATGGACGTGATCTTCGGGGTGGCCGAGCGGATCACGGTGCTCGACTACGGGCGCGTGCTGCTGGAAGGGACGCCGGCCGAGGTGCGCGCTTCGCCGGAGGTGCGGCGCCGCTACCTGGGTGGGAGCCGGCATGGTCAGCCCAAGGCGCCCAGCAGCACGCACGGCAACAAGTCGGCGCGGGCCGTCGCCCGCTCTCTCGGGACCAGGTCCTGATGGCCCGGACGACGGGGCTGCTCCGGCTGGAGGCGGTCGACACCTGCTACGGCCGCAGCCACGTCCTGCAGAGCGTCTCCCTGAACGTGGACCAGGGGCGGGTGGTCGCCCTGCTCGGCCGCAACGGCGCCGGCAAGTCCACCCTGCTCAAGTCGATCATGGGCATCGTGCCGGTCGCGCGCGGCAGCATCCGCTTCGCCGGCGATCCGATCCATCACCTGTCGGCTTCCCGCGTCGCCCGCCGCGGCATCGCCTACGTACCGGAGGACCGCGGCATCTTCGCCTCGCTTACGGTGGACGAACACCTGAACCTGGGCCGGCCGCGCCAGCCGGCCGGCCGCCGGGTCACGCCCGAGGCGCTGTACGAGGACTTCCCGCTGCTCGCGGCGCGCCGCGGCCACCGCGGCAACGAGCTGAGCGGCGGCGAGCAGCAGATGCTGGCGATCGCGCGCGCGCTCACCCTCGCCCCGCGTCTGCTGCTCCTGGACGAGCCCACCGAGGGACTGGCCCCGGTCGTGGTCGAGCGCATCGCCGGCATTCTCGAGACCCTCAAGGCGGCGGGGATGACGATGCTGATCGTGGAGCAGAACTACCCGTTCGCGAGCGCCCTGGCGCAGCGGGTCTACGTGCTCGGCAAGGGCCGCGTCCGCTGGCAGGGAACCGCCGGCCAGCTCGATCAGTCCCCGGACGTCCGGGCCACCTGGCTCGGCGTCTGACCGCGTCCGCCTGCCGCGCCGCCCGCGCACCGCCCCGCCGCAACAAGAGATGCTACCGTGAGTTCGTCCCTGCGCTGCTCGGCATGCCACAAGTCATAGCTGGACTGCATGTTCATCCACAGCTCGGAAAGCGCCTTGCGGGACACGCCGAGACGCTTGGCTGCCTGGGTAATGGAAACACCCAAAGGCTCGATCCACTGTCTTCGCAAGACACCGCCCGGATGGGGAGGATTCTGCATGTTCGCCAACGAATCGAAAGTCAACACTCCAGTTCGCGCCTAGCCGCCTAGGAGCCCGGACCTCGCGATATGTGGGCGCTCAGCAGTACTTGTCCACCCCGTAGGCGCGTATGGCGTTGTCGCCGAACAGGCGCTGGCGGTCGCCCGCACGCAGGTCGGCCAGGGTCGGCGTGCCCAGATGATCGATCACCACCGGGATCCGCGGGTGCGCCGCCACCACACGCGCCGCCCGTGCGAACTGGTGCGGGTTGAGTTGCAGATCGAATCCCAGTGAGAATTCCTCCAGCAGCGCGAACCCGCGCCGCCACTGCGCACTCTCCAGCAGGTCGCCGAGGTGCTCGTTGCGCGGCCAGGACGGGTCGTAGTTGAGGATCTGGCGCACGCCCCGGATCGAGCTGTCCGCCGCCAGCCTGCCGAGCACGGCGGCGACACCGGCGTACTCCAGCGGCGCCGAAGCCGCCATCACGAAGGGCAGCGGCGACGCACCGAGCCGCTGCCCCACCCACTCCGTCTCGGTCGCGCACGCGTCGGCGAACGGCGCCCCGGCGGTGCCGGGCAGGCGCGCGCTGGTCACCTCGAGAAACGTGCCGCCGATCAACTCGAAGCCGTCGCAGGCCACGTCCCGCTGGTAGTCGGCAAGCGCATACCCGGGAGCGTCGCCACCCGCGGCCCCGCCGGCCGAACCGGGCCAGATGTGAAAGTGAGCGTCCCAGAGCTTCATCCCACGCGATCCTACACCGGCTCGCCGCGCGAACAAAGAGATCTGCGGCGAACGGCGGGAATTGGGCTGCCGCTGCCGTCTACCCGATGGTGTCGGGCATCAACCCAAAGGCGGGCGCGGGACCGGCCGCGGAATGCCGAACGCGGCGACCGCGGTGAACACCGTCACCACCGCCGCCAGCAGGAACACCATCTCGTAGCCGTACGCCTTCCACACGATGCCGCCCAGGAACGGGACCGTCATGGAGAAGACGTGATCGATGGTGACCCCCATCGACAGCGTGGTGGAGAGTTCGTCCCGGTTGACGCTCAACCCGCCGACGTACACCGCACGCGCAGCGCTCACGAAAAACAGAACGTGGTCGAGCACGTAGGTGACGCCGACCACGATCAGTCCGATGGCCGGCGGAAAGAGCTGCGCGCCATAGCCGTACGTCACGCACACCCCGCACAACAGCAACGCGTCCACCGTGAGCACGGTGCGTGGCCCGTACCGGTCGATCAGCCGGCCGATCAACGGCTGCGCCACCAGGTTGGCAACGGACGTCACCACCCACAACAACGCGATGGTCTGCACCGGCTGCTCGTAGATCACCACGAGCACCCACACCGCAAACGTCAGGAACACCTGCTTGCGTACCCCGAACAGCGCGCTCAGCACGTAGTAGCGCCGAAACTTGCGCTCCACCACGAACCGGCGGCGCTTCATCCGCACTTCGGGGCGGCCGCGCATCGCCAGCCGGGTAAGCGTCAGCGAAGCAAGGAACAGACCGGCGGCGAGCAGGAAGAAGAAGGTAAAGCCGAGGTCGGTGACGGACCGCAGACCCCATACCAAGCCGGCCATGGCCAGCCCCGCCAGCGTCTTCCAGAAGCCGATCCGGCCGAGCCGGCTGCCGGCGCCGGCCAGGTCGCCATGGTCGACCGCGATCGCGTTTTCGATCAGCATGCCCAGGTGCTGCCCGGCCGAGTACAGCATCACGAACAGAATCAGCGGCAGACCGGGAACGATGCCCGCAACCCCGTCGGCCAGCTCCCGCGCCGGGATCAGCGCCACCCCGATCGCTCCCGCCGCCGCCACCACCACCGCCAGCGAGAACAGCCGGCGCTCGGTGAGCGTGCCGAGGAGCACGACGTAGAACACCATCGCGAATCCCTGTGACTCGCGCGGAGACTCCAGAAACCCGCGAAACCATTCCCCGACGTGATAGCGCTCGCGCAGGAAGTTGGCGAAGTTGATTTCGTACGTGGGCATCTTCCTGACCATCGTCGTGTACAGCTTCAACATGTTCGGCGACGCGGTCCGCGACCTGCTCGACCCGCGCCTGCGCGGCGGGGTGGGGCGTATGGGCGCCCACGGCGGCAAGGCGCTGCAGAAAGCGGTACGAGCGCGCTCGTCGCGTAACTGACCGACACCCGGCGCCAAACACAACTAAGCTAAGCTAGAGCGATGCGGCGGTGGAGGTGCGATCTGTGCGATACTCAGGCAGAGGGATACGGCAGTGGCAACCCGCAAGATCGCAATCGACGTTCCCGAGAGCGTACTCTTGGCCGAGAAGACCGATGAGCGCCTGTTCGCCCGCGAACTGCGCATGCTGGCGGCGGTTAAGCTGTTTGAGCTCGGCCGCCTGTCGTCGGGCCGCGCTGCCGAACTAGCGGGAATGGTACGCGTAGAATGGCTGAATGTGGACCTGGGCGCGATCCGTAGCTGCACCATGCAGTTGCCACTCGCGCCTACGCGATGGCCTCGATCGAGTCCAAGTCGATGAGCAAGATCGCCGCATATATCGGACGAGATCCTGAGACCGGCTTCTCTGTTGGCATCGTGCCCGGTATCCCCGGCGCCCATACCCAAGGCGAGACACTCGATGAGTTGCACAACAACCTCAAGGAAGTGCTGGAGTTGTGCCTGGCCGAGATGGAGACCGAGATTCCGGAGCTCCTACTCGACGAGGTGCGCGCGCAGGACGCCGTCGCCTTACGGTGCGCTGGTGGCGGTGATGAACGCTAGGTAGTTCTCCGGCGACACCACCTCATACGTCGCCCCTGGATACGCCCTCTGCCAGGCGGCGGGGGCCGATGCGCGACCTGGACGCCTCCATTTGGCCTCGTAGGCAAAGAGCCTACCGCCTGTCTCTTCGACGAGATCGATCTCCTGCCGGTCGTAGGTTCGCCAGAAGTAGCTTGCCACGCTGTCGCCGCGGTTGAGGTGATACTTCATCCGCTCGGTGATCAGGTAGTTCTCCCAGAGCGCCCCCACGTCATCCCGCAGGGCGAGGGAATTGAAGTTGTTGATGAGCGCGTTGCGGATCCCGTTGTCCACGAAGAAGTAGCGGCGGCTCTTGCTGATTTCCTTGCGTAGGTTCCGCGAGAAGCCCCTGCGGCTGTGGATGACGAAGACCTTCTCGAGCAGGTCCAGATACCGTTCCACCGTGTTCTTACTCATGCCCAGCTGTGAGCCCAGTTCCGCCAGCGAAACATCCTTGCCCACCTGGAATGCGATGAGCTGAAGCAGTCGGTTTAGCTTCTCGGCGTTTCGGACATCCTCCAGCTGCAGAATGTCCTTGAACAGGTAGGACGAAACGAGCTCCTTCAGGTAGCGCTCTTTCTCCCGTATGTCCGCCATCAAGACGACCTCGGGGTAGCTGCCGAAGACGAGGCGCTGCTCGAGCATGGCGTGAGTTTCGTGCGCGGCCTCCACCTGCCCGATCTCCTGCTGCGCCAACGGCAGCAACAGCAGCGTGTACTTGCGCCCGGTGAGGGGCTCGCCAGTGTGCGCCGCGAGCTCGAACGACGACGATCCGGTGGCGATGATCTTGAGGCTCGGCATATGGTCCACAAGCAGCTTGAGGTTTGCTCCGATGTGGCGCACATACTGCGCCTCATCTAGCGCCAGGAGCGTGTGAGCACCCACGAAACTCTTCAACTTGGCAACCGATTGGCTCTCCAGGAAATCCCGCACCGAGATGTCGTCGCCGGGCACCAAGAGGTAGTCCTCGTCGACGGCAGACAGATAGTGTTCCAGCAGGGTGGTCTTGCCGACTCGGCGGGGACCGTAGATGACCACTACTTTCCCTGGCTGCACCAGCCGTGTGAGATGGGGGAGTTGAGCGTGCGGTATGTAGCCGCCGATCTGCATGATGACAATAACTACGCAAACACCGTCAGCATGTCAACTGTATTACGTTAAGCGAAGAGACGTGGGGCTTGCCACTTCGCGGTCGCCGCTGATGCTGCGCAAAGCTGAGGACGTGCTGAGGACGCGCTAAGGCCGGCTCCGCCGGCCTTAGCGCCCGCAGGAGCGCAGCTCCTGCGGGCGCTAAGGACCCGAAGGGTCCGTGCACAGGCGGCGGTGTGCGGGACCAGACGAGGCGTGCTAGCCCCGCTCACCGACAAGCGCTTGCACTAACGTGGGCGGCCGGCTACACTCGCCAACGTATGGGACTTGCACTAGCCAGCCCGGCCACCGGCTTGCGCTAATGCACCCGACAACCCGACAACCGCGCGCCGCTAGGCGCTAGGCGCTCAGCCAACTCCGCGCCAGCCGACCGCGCGGCGCCGGTGCTGAGCGCGTCACCATCTGTCCGCGTGGCGCACACCCGCCACACATCCGCGCGTCCAACGGCCGACCCGTCGGCCGCAACCTCCACCAGTCCACATCAACCGGCGTTGCCGGCTGTAAGAAAAATGGGTCACGTGTTGACCCGCGAGGAGGAACCTTTATGGTTTCTAAGATCCCCGTCGAGTCGGTAACGGCCACTGACGACCTGATCGTCGAGACGCCGTCGCCATCTTCGGACTGGCCACCCCCAACTTCTGGCTGGGCCTCATGGTGCTGATCTTTCCCGGTATCTGGTGGGGCTGGACGCCGCCGCTCAGGCTGCATCCCTTCAGCGAGGATCCCCTGGCCCACATCGGCATGTTCATCATCCCAGGCCTCATCCTCGGCACCGGCCTATCTGCCGCCACGATGCGGATGACGCGCACGATGATGCTGGAGGTCTTAAGGCAGGACTACGTACGCACGGCGTGGGCCAAGGGCCTACGCGAGCGGGTGGTCGTCGTCCGCCACGCGATGAAGAATGCGCTCATCCCGGTGATCACCCTCATCGGGCTGCAGCTGCCGATCCTGGTCGGCGGCTCGGTTATCATCGAGACGCTGTTCAACCTGCCCGGCCTGGGGTCGCTGCTCATCCGGTCGCTGTCGCTGCGTGACTATCCGATGGTCTCGGGCATCAACCTCTTCTTTGCTACCTTCATCCTGGTCAACAACCTGCTGATCGACCTGCTGTACGCCTACCTGGACCCGAGGATTCGCTATCGATGACGGACCTCGCCACCGAGCAGCGCAGGCGCAGTCTCTTCGCCGACGTGCTGGCGCCGGATCCGGAGCTGTCCCAGGACGTAACCCGGAGTCTGCAGGGATTCTCGGCCGAGCATCTCCTGGGAACCGATCATGTGGGACGCGACTTCCTGAGCCGCAACATCTACGGCGCTCGCCTGTCGCTGCTGGTCGGCTTCGCGGCGACCACGGTGGCGGTGCTGGTGGCCACTGCCGTCGGCGGGCTGTCGGGGTTCGTCGGTGGCCGACTCGACCTGCTGACGCAGAGATTCGTCGATGCCTGGATGGCCTTTCCGGGACTGCTCCTGCTCATGACAATCATGTCGATTCTGGGTACCGGTGCGCTACAAGTGATCAGCCACTCCGCACGTCAGGATGGCGAGGCGGGATCGAGGCGGGCGAGGAACTCTGCGGCGGTGTCGCAGCGCACCAGCCAGTCACCGATCTCGCCCAGCCGTTCCGGGTCGGCGATCGGCGCCAACACGGCGGCCAAGCGGGCGGCGGTGTCGGCCCCGAAGCGCGCCGCCGCCTGCCGGCACAAGAGCGCCCGTTGCTGGTCCAGACCCTGCTCTATACCCTGTTCCAGACCGCGTTCCAGTTCCAGACCGCGTTCCAGACCCTGTTCGCGACCCTGTTCCACTCGGCCTTCCGCAAGACCCTGCTCGCGGCCCTCGCGGAGCCACTGCTTGGGCCACTCGGCTACCCGTTCCACCAACGTCATCCTGACCTCCTCCAGCGTCCGCACCGGCGGCAGCGCCAGGCCCGCCGGCGCCAGCCGCTCCGCCATCTGCCGTATCCAATCCACGAACGCGCGTTGCAGCTCCGCCGCCCGCGGGTCCCGCAACCACGGCTGCAGCGCCCCCCACACCCGCAGCAGGTCCGCCAGCGACCGGCTCTGCTCCAGCCCGGCCACCGCCCGCAGCAGGTTGCGGCGCGGTAGATCGTCCCGCACCAGGCGCCGCAGGTCAAGCAGGTAGTAGCGCTGGGACGGCTGAAACCGGGCCAGCCACGCACCCGCCGGCGCGATCAACTCACCCATCTCCTGCGTCGAGAGCCACAGCCTGGGCCCGTTGTAGAGCACGATCGGCAGCACCGGCGGCAGTCGCCCGGCGGCCACCTCCGGCGCCTCGTTGCGCACCAGTTCCTGGTACAGCAGGCCGGTGTAGGTATGGATGCGGAGCGCCATCCAGCGGTCGTCCTCGGACTGGAACTCCAGCAGCACCAGCAGATACACCCAGCGCTGGCCCAGCCGCAGGCGCCAGACGGTGTCGCCGTGGCGCTTGAGCAGCTCGTCGCTGACGTACTCGGTGGCAAGCTCGCTCAATTCGGAGAAGTCGGCCGCAGCCAGCAGATCAGCGGGGAGGCAGGCGCGCAGCAGGTGCTCGACCATGAGCTTGGAGCCGAACAGGCGTTTGTAGTTCTCGTCGTACAGCATCGGCGTTGCCGTACTACCGATAACTGCGCGCGGTCGCCGATGCTTCACGGACGAGTCGGAACCGGTCCCGTCGCGAAAGCTCCGGACCCGGCGCCCGCTGTTCGAGCAGGTGCGCCTCCAGCGACTCGGCCGCGGCCTGAGCCAGAGCGCACAACGCCCCGTCACACCCCGTTCGTCCCTGCCGTCCCTGTTTCCGCCGATGCCACCGAATCGGTGACTTGACGTGCTTGTCGCGCCGTGCCATAGTGCGATGCTCAGGGTTTTGGAAACATGCGGATGATCATGCGTGACGACACTTCCCAGCGCTGGCACCGGGTCGCGGTGACGCCGCCGGTACCTTCCTGTACCCCCCCCCCCCCCGAAAGTCTACAGAAGCAGCGTAGGCTACGACTAGTAGACAGCGCTGACGGCGCACTTGGCCGCGCCCTCGGTTCCTTCGCCGCCGCCCGTGCCGACAGCGCGGCGGCTCCCGTAGACATCCACACCCAGCGCCCCTCACTCCCGTGCGGCCGCCGGTTCGGCGCCGTCCGCCGCACGCCGTGGGGCGACACCACCACCATGCAAAAAAGCCGGTGTTACCGGCGCAAGCAAATAAACCCGGGCTCCGGGTCGCAGACCCGAGATCCCGAAACAAGGAGGAGCACTATGGCTCTTCGATTCATTTGGTTCATGGCACTGGCGTTCGCGCTGGTGGCTACCGTTACGTTCGCCGGCCCCGCCGGCGAAGACGACGACGCGGCAATGGCCGCCGAGAAGGAGTACGTGACCGATCCGTCCACCGGCAAGCAGGTAGTGAAGCCGGAGTATGGCGGCACCATCACCGCTGCGCTGCTGAACTTCAACGTTGAGCATGCCGACGCGTTTTTCGGTCCCCCAGGGGCGTTTCATCGCCGGACCGGCGGTGGAGCGGTTGGGTATGGCGGACTGGGCAGTCGACCGCAGCGTCAACAAGTTGGTGGTCTACTTTCCCGAGGACCGTCCTGATCGGCCACTCTGGCGGAGAGCTGGGAGAACCCGGATCCGTTGACCTACGTCTACAAGATCCGCGACAACGTGTTCTTTCACGACAAGCCGCCGGTGAACGGTCGCCAGCTAACCGCCGACGACCTGGCCGCGAACTACGACCGACGGTACGGCATCGGCAGGTTTGCCGGTGAAGAGCCCGCGCCGTATCCCTTCGGGACCGGAGGCGCGCCGTTCGCCGCCCTCGAGTCGGTAACGGCCACCGACGAGTTGACGTTGGTGTTCAAGTTGTCGCAGCCGCAGCTGAATGCACATACGGCGGCGGTGTTGGACGACTGCCTGAACCGGGCCTATCCGCCCGAGATCTTCGACCTGCTGGACGACCCTCACAACGTCATCGGTACCGGGCCCTATATCATGGACGAGTTCGTCAGTGGCGTTTCGGTCACCTATGACAGGAACTCCAACTACTGGAAGGACGACGAGAAGTACCCGGGGAACCGCCTCCCGTACGTCGACAAGCTCGTGCAAATCATGATGAGCGACGAGGCGACCAGGCTTGCGGCACTGCGGTCCGGCCAAATCGATATCAGCGGGGAGACCGGCGTCTCGCGGATCAAGTCGATCGCCAACGCGGTCCAACTACGGAAGGACGTTCCGGGCATACAGCTGTTCCCGATCGCGCTCCGATCCGAGACGTCATTGGCGTTCAAGACCGATGAGCCGCCGCTCAGCGACATCCGGGTGCGCCATGCGCTGCAGATGGCGATCGACCTCGAGACCATCAACGACAACTACTTCCATGGCTTCGGCGAGTGGCAGCCGATGGGGCCCAACGGGCCGGCGTTGATCGGCCTCGACAACCCGTTCGATACCTGGCCGCAGGAGATCAAGCAGTACTGGGTCTACGACTCGGCGGGTGCCGAGCGACTGCTCGACGAGGCCGGCTACCCACGCGGCGCGGACGGCGTCCGCTTCGCGACCTCGATCATGACCAACGGCACCCGCGGCGACGTGGGCTACATGGAGTTGGTCGCCGGCTACTTCAAGGAGATCGGCGTGGAGGTCGAGATCGAGGCGCCGGACAACGCCACGTTCGCGGCACGGCGCTCCGCGTTTGATTTCGACGGAATGAGTGACAACTGGGGTATCGGCGCCGACTACGCGCACCTCATTCAATTGAACAACTTCCGCTCGGGCAACCGCGCCGCCCAGAACGACCCGGTGTTCGACGCCATGTGGGAGGAGGCCCAGGCTGCCACTGGCGATGAGTACCGACGGCGGGTGAAGGCGCTCGACATGTACGTGATCGACCAGCACACGTACCTCTGGGGTCCGCGGGTTGCTACGTTCAACGTTGCGCAGGAGTGGATCGCCGGCTACGACGGCGAGATGGGGCTGGGCACCTGCCAGTGGACCCAGATCTATCCACGCATTTGGGTCGATAGTCAGCTCAAGGCCGAGTTGAATTAGCTTTCAGGCTAGCTCGTCGTCTTTGGAGTTTGCGTCTGGGGCCCGCCTGCGCGGCCCCAGACCTTGCTTTCTACCGTGCGCACCTACGTCATCCGGCGGCTGCTGCTGTTCATCCCGACGCTGTTCATCCTGAGCACGCTGGTGTTCTTTTCCGTGCGCCTGCTCCCCGGCGACTACGCCGACATCATAATGAGCGACCCTAATCTGGGCGGCGGCACCCAGGCCGACAAGGAGCGGCTGCGCGAGATGCTGGGACTGGATGTCCCCGCGCACCTGGCGTACGTGCGCTGGATGTCGGGGATCCTGTTGCGCGGTACGCTCGGTCAGTCCGTGCGCCCGGGCCTCAAACCCGCGGAGGAGAAGATCCTTGCGAGAGTGCCCGTCACCCTGGAGCTGGGGGCGGCGGCGCTGCTCATCGGCCTGGTGATCGCGCTGCCGGTCGGCATCTACTCGGCGGTGCGCCAGGACAGCGTAGGCGACTACGCGGGCCGCAGCGTCGCCATCTTCGGGCTGGCCACGCCCAACTTCTGGCTGGGCCTCATGGTGCTGATCTTTCCCGGCGTTTGGTGGGGCTGGACGCCGCCGCTGCGATTGCTTCCCTTCAGCGAGGCTCCGCTGGCCCACGTCGGCGCGTTTATCATCCCCGGCCTGATCCTGGGCACCGGCCTATCTGCCGCCACCATGCGGATGACGCGCACCATGTTGCTGGAGGTGCTGCGCCAGGACTACGTGCGCACGGCCTGGGCCAAGGGCCTGCACGAGCGAATGGTGGTCGTCCGCCACGCGCTGAAGAACGCGTTGATCCCGGTGGTGACGCTGATCGGGCTGCAGCTGCCGATCCTGGTGGGTGGCTCGGTGATCATCGAGACGCTGTTCAACCTGCCCGGACTGGGGTCGCTGCTCGTCGCGTCGCTGTCGATCCGTGACTACCCGATGGTCTCGGGCATCAACCTGTTCTTTGCCACCTTCATCCTGTTCAACAACCTGCTGATCGACCTGCTGTACGCCTACCTCGACCCGAGGATTCGCTACTAGTGACGGTTCTCAAGAACGAAGACGAGCGGCGCCGGCGCAGCCCCTTCGCCGACTTCCTGCGCCGGCTGGTCCGGGAGAAGCCGCTGGGGCTGCTCGGCGCGGTGATCATCGTGCTGTTCGTGCTGGTGAGCATCTTCGCCGACCTGCTGGCGCCCGACCCCGAGCAGCGCCAGGACGTGACTCGGAGCCTGCAGGGTCCCTCCGCCCAACATCTGCTGGGAACCGATCACACCGGGCGTGACTTCCTCAGCCGCAACATCTACGGCGCTCGCCTGTCGCTGCTGGTAGGGTTCGCGGCGACCGCGGTGGCCGTGGTGGTGGCGACTGCCGTCGGCGGCCTCTCGGGATTCGTGGGCGGCCGGCTCGACTTGGTGCTGCAGAGATTCGTCGACGCCTGGATGGCGTTCCCGGGACTGCTGCTGCTGATGACGGTGATGTCGATCCTGGGCACCGGCGCGCTGCAGGTGATCGTGGTGCTGGGGCTGGTGTACGGTATCGGCAGCTCGCGCGTGGTCCGGGGTGCGGTGATCGGCGTCAAGGAGAACGCCTACTTCCAGGCCGCGCAGGCCGTCGGCAGCCCGGTGTGGCGCACCGTGCTGCGCCACGTGCTGCCCAACGTGATGCCGCCGATCATCATCATCTTCAGCATCACCATCGGCACGGTGATCATCACCGAGGCTTCCCTGAGCTTCCTCGGCTTCGGGTTGCCGCTGAGCGTACCGAGCTGGGGCGGCCTGCTGAGCCGCGAGGGGCGCCGCTACATGCAGGTGGCGCCCTGGCTGGCGATGTGGCCGGGGATCTTCCTGACCATTGTGGTGTACGGCTTCAACATGTTCGGCGACGCGGTGCGCGACCTGCTCGACCCCCGCCTCCGCGGCGGCGCCGGCCGCTTCTCCGGCCCCCGCGCGCGGGCGCGCCACATTAGATAGACCAGCGCGAGAGGCCTGGCAAGCGCTTCGGGCAGCGTGGGCAGCGTGGCTCCCGGCCATCGCGCTGCGGCGCCGGGAGCCGGTGGCTGGGCTGGAGAGCGTCGGTCCTCATACGCGGATCTAGCGCTCAGGATCGGAGAGGCGGTCCAGCAGGGCAGCTAGCCGCGAGGCGGTCTCCGCGTCGAACTTCCTCGCCGCTTGGCGGCACAGCAACTGGCGTTCTTCCGAGCGTCCTCGCTCGATGCCTTCCTTGAGGCCCAGGGAATGATGAGATATCATAGAGCGAGCGATGGATGGAATTCACGATCCTCGGCGAAGTCAGAGACATCGAGACGATCGCGGTCGGTCGAGGCGTATACATCCGACGTTGGCTCGAGCGCACTCACGGTAAGGGACGCTGGCGGAAGATGAAGGGTATGGCGACTGTACAATTGGCCGACGGCGTGTTCTGCGAAGCCGAGATCCACTGGTATGAAGCGCACGGCGTCGGCCGCAAGGAGTTCAAGACAAAGAGGGTGATTCGATGACCGACTATGTGCTGTGCATCAGCAACGCCACCAACCCAGCCAGTCTGATGCTTGGCAAAGTCTACCGGAGGTTGCCCGATGCAGAGGCCGAGGGGCACCAGATGCTTCGTGTCGTCGATGAGGACAGGTCAGAACCAGGCGGCTACCTTTACCCTGAGTCACACTTTGTTGCGATTGCGCTTCCCGAGGCGGCAAAAAACGTTCTGCGGACAGCCGGCGAACGACAGGGCTAGCATCGATCTCAGAGTCGGCCAGACCAGGTGCGGCGGCTGCGGATCCCGCTCGAGGCCGAGTTGACCGACCTGGAACGTGGGCATTTCTGACGTTCCCGATCCACAGCGCTGCGAATGGCTCACGGTGACTGACCCTACGCGCGCATGTGGATCGACAGTCAGCTCAAGGCCGAGTTGAACTAGCTCGTCTTTGGCTTTTGGGTCTGGGGTCGGCATGCGCGGCCCCAGGCCTTGCTTCTTCCGTGCGCACCTACGTCATCCGGCGCCTGCTGCTGTTCATCCCCACGCTGTTCATCCTGAGCATGCTGGTGTTTTTTTCGGTGCGGCTGCTCCCCGGCGACTACGTCGACATCTTGACGGCGGATAGAGAGTTCGGCGCCAGCACCGAGGAGCAAAAGGAGCGACTGCGCGCCATCATGGGGACTGGACGTCCCAGCCCACATCCAGTACGTGCGCTGGGTGTCGGGGATCTTGATGCCGGCGCCGGGGTGATCGAGCGCGAAGACATCTGGGGCCGACACACCTGCAGGGGCATCCCGACTAGGGAACCGCATGCGTTACGTCGCGCTGGCTTCTTGTTGCTTGATGGCTTTTCTAAACCGACGTGGTGCCGCTGGCAGCGAGCCTCTGAGCCGCGGGTCGAGCAGGTCGCGCACCGCATCGCCGAACATGTTCAAACAGAAGACGACAATCGTCAGGCAAAGCCCTGGCCAGAGCGCCAGCCGTGGCGCCACCTCCATGTACTGACGCCCCTCTCCGCTGAGCATGCCGCCCCAGCTAGGAACGCCGAGGGGCAGTCCGAATCCCAGGAAGCTCAACGAGGCTTCGGCAATGATGACCCCGCCAACGTTGATCGAGAAGATGATGATGATCGGCGCCACAATATTGGGCAACACATGTCGTAAGAAGATCTGGCTCCTAGGGGTGCCCACGGCCCTGGCGGCCAGAAAATAGTCATTCTCTTTAATGCCGATCACGGCGGCTCTGACTACTCTTGAGCCGCCGATGCCTCCTGATATCCCCAAAACAAGTATTAGCTGCAACACACCCCGCCCCGCTATGGACATTATCGTCAACAATATGAGCAGTCCCGGGAAACACATCCAGGCATCGACAAAGCGTTGCACCACCAGGTCCAATTTGCCACCAATGAACCCTGAAATGCCGCCGATCAGGAAAGCGACGACAACATTGACGGTGGTAGCTGACAGACCGACAACTAACGAAAGACGAGCCCCATAGAGAATGCGGCTGAGGAAGTCTCGCCCCAACTGGTCGGTACCCAGGAGATACCGGGCTGATGAGCCCTGCAGCCTGTCTACCAGGTGCATTTCCCAAAACGGATAAGGAGCCAAAACATCGGCAAAGATGGCCACGAAAATCAATATCAATATGATAATCCCGCCGATAGTGCCCCATGGCTTCTCCTTCCACAGCCTGACAAAGAAATCAGCCAGCCCGGCACGCCGATTGGGCTCACTGACGGCGGAGGGTGCCTCTGTGGCATTGCTCATATTAGGGCCTTTCGCGCCAGCGACTATTCATACCGTACTCTTGGGTCCAAATAAGGATAAATCAGGTCGATAAATAGATTGTTCAACAGAACGACGCTGGATAAAACCAGGTTTACTCCAGAGACCACCGGGTAATCTCTGACAGTGAGTGCATTCAGGAAGAGACGACCCAAACCCGGCAGGTTGAATATGTTCTCCATGATAACGGAGCCGCCTACCAGGATGGGCAACTGCAGGCCTATCAGGGTAACTACCGGGATGAACGCATTCTTGATGGCGTGTCTCACAATAACTGCCCTCTCATTGAGACCCTTGGACCAGGCCGTCCTTATATGGTCTTGCCTGAGCACCTCCAGCATCATGGTGCGCGTCATCCGCATGGTGGTTGCCGAAGCAGCCGTCCCCAGAATCAGGCTGGGAATGATAAGCACCCCGAGATTCCCCAGCGGGTCTTCGGTGAAGGGAATCAGCTTCATCGGTGGCGCCCAGCCCCACCAGATCGCCGGGAAGATCATGACCATCAGGGCCAGCCAGAAGTTGGGTGTTGCCAGGCCGATGATGGCCGCGGCGCGCCCCACGTAGTCGGCGGCCGTATCCTGGCGGATCGCCGAGTAGATGCCGACGGGCAGGGCGATCAAGAGCCCGACCACGATTGCCATGACACCAAGCTCGATGGTTATCGGTAGTCTACTGATTATCTGCTCTTTCACCGGCCCTCGACCCGTCAGTGATTCGCCAAGGGTGCCCTGGAGGAGACCTCTGAAGTGGGACTCACCGGTAACCCAGTCAGGGGTCGGCAACACTCCTATCCAGCGTCCATACTGCACGTAGACAGGCACGTCCAATCCCAGCATACGCTCAAGAGCTTCACGGTCAATGTCGACTCCCAGCCCCATGTACATACTTTCCATAGTCTCCACCATATTGTCTACTATATCGCCCGGGATGAAGCGGACCGCGAGAAAGACCAGGATGCTCAATATAGACAGCGTGGGGATCATCAGCAATAACCGCCTGATGATATAGGCTCTCATGTGATTCAGCCCATCATTCGTCGGACTGGAATTGAAATCTCTTCCCGTCGATTTCCTACCATGACGCGAATTACGGGTTGAAAGCCTCTGTCATTCCCGCGAAAGCGGGAATCCGGAGTAATTTCAAAGGGTTGCGTTTTCTGGCTTCCGGGTCGTCGCCCAGAATGGCAAGTTTGCCATTTTTCAATACTTTGATCCAATAAACTTTGACCTAATAAGAGAAATTCCAGCTCGACAAATTGGCATCAATAGTTGTGGGATGGCGGGTTTCGGCCGCCATCCCACAACAAGTTCGCCCAAGTCATCGCCTCACAAGTACAGGGCTCGCCACGGTGGCGTGACCAGGAGCTACGATGCGACCAACCAGTATACCCCTAATAACCCATTGCTTCCTTCAGATCCTGGTCAATCCAGAGGCGGGCTAAGACTGTCTGGGTTTCACCATCTCCTATTCTCATTTCGGCGTTATAGCCTTTGAGCCACGGCTGCCAAGCTTGGAACTGTGGGATTTCGGGACCAGCTATGATCCAGTGCTTCTCTATCAATATCATATTTGCTTCTTTGGCCAGCCTCTGCTGCTCCTCAAGGGTGGTAGCGGCTACGGCGGCGTCAAACAAGGCATCAAATTCGGGGTCTTTCGGGGATAGCCAGCCGGCATCTGAATGAAATCCCCCCATAATCGCGGGGATAGCATACCTCACGGCCGCTGCCCCGTAGTTGGTCGTTCTGTAGGTTTCCTCATCAGGTTGTGTGGCCGCACGTCTTCGTGCACCATCCATAATGTCTATCGTCTTGATCTCTACGCCAATCTCACGCCAGTATCCCGCGACCAGTTCTGCATAATTCTTATCGTACCGTTCATAGTAGGCCATGCTGGTCGTGTATCTAATGCCGTCCGCGCCGCGGGTAAGCCCAGCCGCATCAAGCAACGCTTCGGCGCGTTCCGGGTCATACCTGTAGGTTGCCTTGACCTCTTCGGGCCACTCCTCAAATGGCGTGCCAACCCCCGGCGCATCATTGGCTAAATGTCCCTGCGGAGTCGCATTGCCAACACCCTTATAGTAGGTGTTCACAATGGTCTCGAGGTCCAGTGCCATCTGCATCGCCTGGCGCACTCGGATGTCGTTCCAGGGCGGTCTGTGCAGACCGACGAGCATCATGAAGTTGTCGGACCGATACTTATACTCCCACAGCTCAATGTCGGGGTCGGTCCGTCGGAGGCTCTCTACCTCGTCGATAGACCTTAATTGAGAGTCGCCGGCCGTGCCCAGCAGATCAATCGTACCCGCGCGCAGTGCCGCCAGACGGGTTGCCGGTTCTGGCATCAACAAGGCTATTACCTTGTCAACATAGGGCAAGCGGTTCTCCGGGTATTTTTCGTCGTAGGCCCAGTAGTCAGGATTCTTGGTCCAGGTCCTGGAGCTCTCTGCGACCAGGTCCGTCAGCTCATAGGGTCCGGTGCCCACCGTGTTCCGCCAATCCTTGTAGTCGCCGTGTTCCTCGATGACCTCCGGAGGGTATATCACAGCAATCCACTGGCCGAGAAGATTCTTCAGGGCGTTCAAGTTTGGCTTGTTCAGCTTGAAAACGACCGTCCAATCGTCGGTGGCCGTTACCGACTCGAAATCCTGTGGCGGGAAGCCACCTGCCATCAGGCTGGGTCCGGCTTCACTGAACTTGCCCAGCCCCAATAAACGCTGCCAGTTGTATTCGACATCCTTCGCAGTCAGCTCCCGACCGTTCATCGGTGCCTTGTCATGCCAGTGAACGCCCTGGCGGATGTTGAAGATGATGGTTGTATCGTCGGGCGTTTCCCAGCTTTCCGCCAGTGCGCCTTTCCAGGCAGATGGAGGTGTGTCTGCTAAGAGCCGCCAGTCCCATTCACTCCTATCTATTGCCCAGTTCCCGATGCCGAGCGCCTCATTGACCAAACCGATGTTATGGCTCGCCCAGCCACTAATGTACCAGACATCAGAATGCGCAGCCCAACTGACCCGGCCATAGGTTATTGTCCCGCCATACTCTGGCGCGGTCACCATCTTGCCGGTGGACGGGTCAAGCACCATTTCTTTCTCGGCCGCCGCTGCCGGCTCCGTATCTGCGCCGCCGGCGGCCCAGAGGCCGGTTGCGGTCAGCACCAGGACCAACGCAACCGCGAAGGTCCTTGCAAAAAATATCTTCATCGTTTCTTCCTTGCTTCCTTGAATGTTATCTTGAGAGTATTGCGTAGCGACGTGCGCTCCCTGGCTACTCTCGGGCCCGCAACGCGGACGGCCAGACAGAGTCAAATTCACTAACAGCGCGCGGCGTGTGACTCAGCCGGGTTCACGCCGCGCGCGCGTAAGGTTCTTTGAGTATCATTTTGCACCTCCATTCCATTTTCTGTAGGTTTCGGCAATTGACAGAGAATAGGCCTGGTCTGGGTGCTTGCCGTGTTGTGGGGTGCGCTGCGCGCAGCGCGTGCGCGCCCCATCATGCAAGCACCGTCCGCTCGGCGGACGTCGGCACCTGCGTCACAACCCCACACTGGGTGGTGGTCGGCGAAGCAGCGAGTCTGATTGACCGGCGACGCCGGCGGTGGGTTTTGCCGGCAGTCAGTCGCAGGCGAGGATCCGGGACGGTTACGGTCGCCGGGAAGGGCGCTGGCGGCCCGCATGCCGGTTCGACGATGGACCGAGCCGGCGCCACCGATAGGTACAGCGGCGGTGGAGGCAACGGCGTGCGCGGGGTCGCGTACGCGCCAATCAGCCGGAGCGGTTAGTTGTCTCGGAGGGGACTCCTCACCATTAAGCACGCGCGCCGCGAGCTGATTTTCAGCAATTCTCGGCGAGCGGCTCTCAGGGGAACAGAGTGTCATAAGCGTTGACGTGTTATAAGTCACTCAAGCCCTCCGCAGGTGAGGCACAGCCATACCCATACCCAGATGTAGTCGCGAGGTCGCGATTGACTGCATCCCACCCTATCATAACCTCCGCTCCCGAGGACGTCAACCACGAATCGGCCCAGCAATTCTCGGTGAACGGCAGTTGATGGCCTGAAGATAGGACGCGTCGGGTGCGTTGCCGCTAACCGGTGGCAGCGCTGAGTAGTGTTTTCAGCCATCTTGCATCCGTTCAAACCTGAGGCCTTTTACTATGCCACCCCTGCGGCAAACACGTCAACAGGAAAACTGGCGAATTGAAGGTTTCTTGAGATTTCTTTCGGGCAGCCGCGGCAGCCGAGAGCCCCTCGCGGCGCCGACTCGGGCGCATCGCCCCTCCGGAGCCGTCATTCGCCGGCGATGTGGCCGTCCGCAGGCCGTTCACCGTCCACGTCGGCCTCACAGCGGCCCGCTGACGGCCTTCCAGCCCCTCGGGGGTAGCCTGGGGGTACCCCCTGCAACACCCGTCAACGCCGATTCCCGGCACCGCTGGCTCCGTATTGACCGCGCCGCCACCGCCCGCAGCCCAGCCTACTAGTGCAAGCGATTCTTAGAAGACCCAGCGACAGGACGCTCGTCTGGTCCCGCACACGGGCGCCCGTGCCCATGGTGGATCGGACGCACTGCGGTTGGGGCCCCCAAAAAAAGGAAATGGAGGGTGGTGCAGATCGAGCGAGCGCTCGCTAGTTCCTGTCCGTAAACCCGCAAGTTGTTGAATGGGCATGAATTGATCCTGGTGGATGGACAAGAAAACGGTGTTTCGGCTATCATCGAGACCAACAACAACCGAAACACCGGAGGTTACGATGCGCAACAGCCGCACCGTGCAACCCAGCGTATTTCAAGCGCCCGAGGTTGTCCACCCCGTCGCCGCCGAACTGGAACGCGCTTCGGCATGGCTCGATCAGCACCCCGAGTTGCTCGATACGATCAGCCGTTGCGTTGCTGGCTCCACCACCTGCGGTCGCCATGGCCTGACCTGTGAGACCATTCTGCGCTGTGCGATGCTCAAGCATCTGATGGGCTACTCCTATCGGGAGTTGGAGTTCGCGCTGCTCGATTCCGCCTCCATGCAGCGCTTTGCGCGGGTTGATCCGTTCCGGGTGCCGAAGAAGTCGGCGCTGCAGAGTGCTATCAGCGCAATTGACGCGGAGGGTTGGCGCACCATCAACGGGGTCCTGTTGCTTGACGCCAAGCGGCGATCGAATCGGGTACGCAGGTGCGGATCGACAGCACGGTGACCGAGACGGATATCTTGGAGCCGTCCGACAGCGGCCTGTTAGGAATCCAGGGCGATCTTGCTGTCAGCCGGGACTTCCATCAACTCGAAAACGTTGCCATCCGGGTCACGTCCATAGACGGCACGAAAATCCTCGCGCGGCGGAGCGTGAAATGGTACCCCGAGCGCCTTCAGGCGATCGTACTCGGCTTGGACGTCGTCGACTATCAAGGCGACGTGCGTAACGCCATAATCACAGACGGGGCGGTCCGGTTGCGCCGGAGTGGGTGTGGGAGCCGAGTATTCGAAGATCTCGATGAATGCGTTGTCCTGCAACAGAAACACCGCCCGGGCTGCTGAGTTCTTGAGCCCGGTGATGTCGTCGAAGTGTTTCGCGCCTGCCTCCCACTCAAACCGGTGGATCACCTTGAAACCGAGCAATCCCGAGTAGAACTCAATCGCGCGCTCAAGGTTGGGGGTGGAAATGCCTGTGTGATGGATGCCTCGAATCATAGTGTTCTCCTTACGCCCTGACAATCGTGAATCGGAAAGTAACCACAGAAAGGAGAAAGGACAATCGCGACCTTCATCGATCGCATCACGAAGACACGCAACTCCTGGCCGGCCACCACGTCACTCGGCACGGGGATGTCTCTGCGGCCATCGACGTAGAAACTGAGGGCGACGGCGAGAGCATCCTCGGCCTTCCCAATCCGGTTGACGCGGCAGTCGTGTTGTGTTATGTTTATGACACATGACTCATTTTGGAGTCGCCGTCAGAACAGCCCGCGAAGAGCTGCGGCGCAGTGACCGTCGCTACTCTCTGCGCCAAGTGGCGCAGCGGATCGGGGTGGAGCCGGCCTATCTGAGCAAGATAGAGCGTGGTGACGTCGGCCCGCCCTCGGAAGCGACGACCAAGCGGCTGGCACGGGAGCTGGGCGAGGACCCGGACGTACTGCTGGCGCTCGGCGGCAAGGTCTCGGGCGATCTGCAGGAGATCATCCGCCGCCGGCCGAAGCTGTTCGCCGAGTTGCTGCGCCAGCTCCGCGAGGCGCCGGATCACGCCGTCCTGCGCGTGGTGCGTGAGGTACGCGACGGTGGCTGGAGATGAGCAAATCGAAGGGATCGAAAAGATGGAGGATACTCGATAGATGATAACGCTCGAATCCGACCGGCTGACGTTCCGGTTCCCGGAGGTCCGCCCGGACGCCACCTGCGCGCTCGACTTCCAGCGCACGCTGCGCATTCCCGACGACGGCAGCGACTACCCGCTGCCGCCCGGCCTCGGCAGGTTTCCGCTACGCCACGTGGACGACTACGCGGACCGGCTCCCGGCCGCATGGCGACAACGCGGCGGCGTGCTGCTGCCGATGCATCAGGCCGAGGCGACGTGGCTCGACTTCGGTTGCCCTACCGGCTATCCGTTCGCGATCAAGGTCGCCACCGGCAAGATCTGCGCCGTGACGGGAGACGCCTGGGTCGAGCGGCTGAACCGCGACCCGCAGGACTACCTGGTGGTGCCGGAGCAGCCGTGGCTCGACGGCTACTGCATCGAACAGGGCGTGATCCGACAGTTCGTGGCCATGCCGTTCGGCGCCGGCTACACGGTCGAAGAACAGCTCACCGGCGCTGCCGAGCACGGCGGCCTGCAGCTCATCGCCTTTCCCATGAAGCGAGAACGCTACGAGCAGATGCAGCGGGAATCGGAGGAGTTGCGAGGCGAATGCGACTACAGCGTCGTTCACAGTCCGATGGCGGCGAGCGAGATGGGCCTGGCCCCTGGCGGGCGCATGCGGCAGGAGATCTACGACGATCCGTACGGCCTGGACGCCTGGGACCAGCGGCACTCCAGCCGCTGCTTCGTCAGCATCGTCAACTCCCGGCAGTGGCGGGCAATCACCGGTGAGCGCCCACCCGACAGACCGCCGACCGCCGCCCACTACGCGGAAGCGGGGCTGCCCTGGTTCGACTACTACAGCGAACTGGAGCCGGTCGAAGCCACCGACAAGCTGCAGGGCGTCTCCAGCGTCGCCGCCCTCGGTGCGCAGAAAGGTGAAACGCCGCTCCCCGAGAACGAAACGATCTCCGCCGGCAACGTCATCCCGCTCGGCTCACGCCGACGCGCGCCCGAGGGCCGCCAAGTGCGGGAGATGCAGTAGTCGCGCCTGCGACGACCGCCGCGGAAAGAGGTGATCCACTTCGGCAACTTGCATACACCATCAGCCTTGGATCGGCCAGATAGTCGTCACCACGGTCACCACGGACCGCCCCTGTCCGCGTCGATGCGATCGTACGCCGTCCACAGACCTCATTGAAGTTGCGGCATACCCGGCACCTCGGCCAGTAGCTCGTTGATTTTTTCGACGGCCTCGGCTGAGGGAGGCTCCTCGCCGCCGAACTCGACGCGCACGTTGAACTTCAGGTCGTTGCCGACGGCGGCCTTGGCGATTTCAGGAATCTGGTCTGCCAGGTCCTGGATGCCGTTGGCCTCCAGAACAGCCTCGGCGGTACTGGAAGAAGCTGATCGACCTGCCGCGCCAGCTCGGATCCACTTCGACCTGCACGCGGAGGTACGTCAACACCTCGTCGAGCAGCACCAGCGTGGAGAGATCGTCGGCTTGCGGCTTCGCCAGCAACTCCACCAGGAGGGGTTCGGCCGGCGGCGTCTCTCGTTCGGCGTCGACCTTGACGTGGTCTCCGGCTCGCCACAGGTGCATCAACCGGTGCACTTGGTCGATGAGCGATGGTGGCCGCCCGCCCGGCCCTTCCACGCCGAGGTTGCGGCCCCGCCTCCGGCTCCACGGCTTGAGCTTGACCTTAGCGCCACCGCCCTGAGACCGTTCCTTGTCCCCTACCGGATCATCGTCCTCGGACTCTTCCGCAGCCCCGCGTCCCGACTGCGCCAGTAGGTCGTGCTGGTTGACCAGCGCCGTGTCGGAGAGGTTGCAAGACAGCGCATAGAGGATGCAGCCCCCCACCGGCGCCTCACCCATGCCGAAGTCGTTACGATGCAGCAAGTAATAGGTGGTTACGTCGTCGAGGCCGGGTGCCGCTTCCTTGCCGTCGTCGCGGGTCAGCACACGTCCGACGACGAAGTCGACCACCATCCGCCGCACCTCGCGCAGGAACTCCGAGACGGTCATGAGCTGGTTCCGGGCGTTCGCCTTCTTGACCGCCGGGTACTTGCTGAACGCTTCGAGCGCCGGGCCGGTTGCCGCCCACACGAAGTCCGGCCCGCGTATCCCCGCGTCCCAGAAGTCGCGCAGCTTCTCGGTGATGTTCTCGTGCATCTCATCCAGGACGCTGCTGTCCCAGCCATGACGGGTCGGCTCGATGGACCTGCTGCTGCGCGACCCGGCACGGCGAACCGCAACGCATCATGCAAGCCCACGAGTCCCTGTACCTGCATCCGGCGCACGCCAAGCTGCCGGGCGTGGCGGCCGTTCTCGGCTACGTCGTAGCGCTTGCCGACGGTTGGCGCATCAGGTGCTGGTGCTTGTCTTCCCAGTTAGGGGCGTAAAGGATTACCGCGCCCCGGTCATCTGCATCCCAGATCGGATACGCAAGACCCCAGTAAAAAAAGCGGGCCTTGACGCCATCCTCCAAGACTTTCTCCTTCATGACTCCGGGTTTCGTGTAGACGACCACCAAGTCGTCCTTGTACACGGCCCGGAAAGGAAACCAGAACGCATCACAGTTCCCTGCCAATACGGTCTCCGCATCATACTTGGTGCGGAGCAATACGTAGTCACCGATGTCAGTCGTTGCGAGTACTCTCAACACCAGCCGTTCCTTATCGAGAACGCCCGGATCCCGAATCCTGTCTACCCTGACCTTCATCTCCGTTTCACCACCTGTGATACGAAACCAACCGCGATCAGCGTTATGCCGAACCCTGCCGCGACCAAACCATAAGGTTGTACAGACGACAGCGCTGGAATGGCACCGAGTGCCACTCCACCTACCGTTATGCAACCTCCGGAGATCACATCGAGAGCTGTGTGGCTCTTGAGCTTCTCTTCCAGGATGCCGATCCTTCGCTGAGAAGCACCGAACTCCCTGCTGATTGCCTTGAGTCCTCTATTCTCCTCTTCCAGCCGATCGATCTCCGCCACGAGCAGCTTCTGCACACCCGACGCTGACATCTCATCGTCGGTCAACGGCCTGAGCAGGCGGGAGAATGAGGGGCGCCCCTTCGACTCCTGCGCGGGTTCTTGGCCGACTCCTCGGTTGTCCGGTTCTTGATCAGGGATATCTGGTGCCATTATGCGAGACTCGTCTTACCGACTCGTTCATCCTGTAGACGACAAGTTTCCAGAACCAGAATTCCAGACGTGACCATCATAATGGACTACTTACCGTTCCGTGCAACTCGTCATGTAATCGTATCGTTCTTGCGATGGCTCGGCAACATCGAACGGTGCCGCCGGCGGCGCCGGGTTGCCCCGCCGGGCTGACCCACCTGCAGTAGCTGCGTAGAGACTCACCGGAGTCGCAGCGCGTCCGACACGTCGGACAGCAGATCGTTGATTCTCGCCACCGCCTCGGCCGGGGGCGAGTCCTTGCCGCCGAACTCGACGCGGATGTTGAACTTGAGGTCGTTGCCGACAGCGGCCTTGGCGATTTCGGGAATCTGATCCGCGAGGTCCTGGATGCCGTTGGCTTCCAGGACTGCCTCGGCTGTGAGCAGCCCGGGCCGTGTCTGGCGAGAGTGGCGACTACCGCCACGCGACTCTTGGTCGGTCGGTACTCTCAGGATCACGTGCCGGGCACCGGCAAGATCACAAGGCCACGCGGCGCTGTCGGCGGAGAGCTCGACCCAGTGGGCGCGGATCGCGTCCTCAATCACCGCACGCACCGCCGCCCAGGGCAGGGTAGCGCCGTGTTTGGTCGAAAGAGCCGTGGCAACGGCGAGCGCATTGGTCGTCCCGTCACGCCACGCATCGGGGATCGATTCGGCCATCATTTCGTCTACCGGCATCCGCGCCGGGGGCGGCCGCAGGGTCGCGGCAGCGCTGAGCACGCCGGTCGGCACCGGCTCATTCAGGATTGACGCCGGGCCGCTGGTCAGCCACAGCAGACCCTGCTCCACTGCCTGCAGCACCGCGGCCTCGACGTGAGCCGGTTCGCATGCGGGGACACGCAGGGTCTCCTCGTAGCCTTCGCGAGGAAGAGAAACCTCGCGACCGCCGGCAAAGTAGTCGTACACGTCCTGGACGGAAATGGCGTCGGACGACCAAAGTCCCGGCAGGTTGCCTTGCCGGAGAAGGTCGGATTCGAGACCGCTCAGCTTTGCGGCTTCGGGTAGCACCAGTTCCAGACCGGCGTCATCGAGCGCCGGCTCGTCGATGCCAATACGCCAGAACGTCCTGACCGTTCGATCCGGGCGGGCAAGCTGAGCCACCCAGATCCCGTTTCGAACGCCATCCAGCACGGTATCGAGTATCTCTCTGGTCCGCAGCATCTTCGGAAGCTTGGGGAACTGTGCGAACGCCCCCACCAGATCCTTGACCCGCCGCGACTGCTCGTCCTCGCGCCACAGGTCGTAGGGCCCGCCCGGCAGCATGGCGTCCGAACTGATGGCAGTCTCCTGAATGCGCGATCGACGATCGGCCTTGATCGTCGTGAACAACGGTTGGTCGCTGACCACGACCCGGAAGGCGTGGATGGCATCGCTCTCGCTGACCGTCACCACCATGCAGTAGGCTGACCTGACCGCATCCGGCACCCGCTTCCTGGCCGCGGCCGTTTCGGCGGCCAGCATCTGCTCGCGCAACGGGTCGATCGGCTGGTCTATCAACTGGGCGCGAACTTCCTCCCAACCCAGGTAGTCGCGTACTCGTGTCCGCAAAGCCTCGAGACCATCCCGCGAGGGTACCGCGAGGACGACTGCGTTGCGGTACACCCGGGGTCGATCCGGGGTCGTCGTCTGGTCTATGACCTTGCGCGCCTCCGCGCTCGGCTTGCCCGGGTCCGAGGCCGCCCGCGGGCCAAGCACGACGTAGTGAAAAGCCCCGTCATCGGCGACGTCGCGCGGGCGTGCCGGCAGGTTGTGTACTCTTGCACCGGCGGCGCTGGCTCCGGAGGTGAGGGTTCGCTGTCTTTCGATGGCGTCGACGAGTTGCGACTCGACCAGCGTCGGCGGCACCCGGTTGCGGCAGGCGTCGTCGTGCATCTGCCGCAGGTTGGGACGATTACCCAGGCGCCATGTCTTGGGCAGTTCCCCGGTTGCGCCGGAGTCATCCCCCCGCGTCGCGACCTCCGCCTCATCCAGAAACCACGACACCTCGGTCCAGCGCTGCAACCCTGTCTCAAGCTCTATCCGGTCGGGCTTCGCTGCCCCGAGCAGTACCATCAGCTCCGGCGTCAACGCTTTCTGCCCGATCGGCTGACAGCTCAGAAACACCGCTACCACCGCCTGTTCCAACTCCCGGTGGCGGAGACGCACGGCGTCGGACTGAATCGCACGTGCCTTGGCCAGCTCGCCTTCGAGGATCGGCCGCCACTGCTGGTGCGCACCGCCGTCAGTATCGACACTGGCGAACGAGGCCAGCTCGCTTGCCGCTTCGGCCAAGTCGTTCGTGCCCGGCTCGTTCAGAAACACGTTCGGGCCGATCAGAGGGCTGGTGTCCCATCGCTCCGCATCGCGCAGGGCGATGGCGAACGTGCGCAGGATGCCGCGCGTGCGCTGGAATCCGTCGAGCTGGGTCCACCGCGTGTAGAAGATCTCGGTGAGTTCCGGGTGAAAGGGATAACTGTCGAGATAGCGCTGCTCGGCGGCCACCCGCTCCTTGGCAGTCTGCTCGTCGAGATCCGCGATGCTGCCGACCGTCGCCGCCACGTGTGGCCGGAATACGCCCTGATCGCGTATCGACTCGGGCGTGAAGAACCGGCGCCGCAACACCTGCGCCACGTCCTCCTTGCTCACCGGACTTGCGTCCTCCTCCATCTGCCGGCCGAACACTTCGGACACGTCGCGCAACAGCTCGTTGCCCAACGCGTCATGCCTCCGCTGATCGGAGGCGAGCAGCGACGCCACCATGGCGCAACGGTCCACCTTGACCACCGCCTGCGTGAGGTACTGGAAGAAGCTGATCGACCTGCCGCGCCAGTTCGGATCCACTTCGACCTGCACGCGGAGGTACGTCAACACCTCGTCGAGCAGCACCAGCGTGGAGAGATCGTCGGCTTGCGGCTTCGCCAGCAGCTTCACCAGGAGGGGTTCGGCCGGCGGCGTCTCTCGTTCGGCGTCCTGGCCGGCGGCGTGGAGCAGCCGCAGCCCGTCCGACCCGGCAAGCTGCCAGGCCAGCACGCTCCATGGGTACCTGAGCATCCGCAACTTCCCGTCCGGGCCGGGTATCTCCACACCTTTTTCAATGTCGATCTTGTCGAAGCACAGCGCCGCGACGCGCGCCCGTGGAGCCTTGAACCCGATGTGCGCCTCGAACTCACGAACCGCCGGCAGGTCGGGCAACTCGTGGGGGGCATGTACCAGATGCCGGAGCGCGATAAGTGTGTGCGTCTTGCCGCCGCCGTAATTGACGGCCAGCTTACGGTACGCCTTGTCGCTCTGCCCGGCCAAGCGAAGGGCCACGTCCTTGACCAGTTCGCGCAGATTGAGGGTCGGGTAGGTGAGGGCAAAAAACTGAGCCGGTTGCTCGTACACCGGCCTCTGCCCCTTCTGCATCACCACGTCGTACAGATCGGCGGCAAACACCGCCAGCGACAGCTCGCCACTCTTCAGATCGTCGCGCACTTGCACGACCTCATGCCAGGGACTCACGTGCGAACCGCGTCGTAGCTCTTGAGTGTCGGCAGGGAGTCGATATCGTCTCCCACCGTTTCCTCTGCAAGCCGGAGCTCGTAGAGCTTCTGGAGGTTGAGCCAGAACTCCGCGCTGGTGCCGAAAAAGTGGGCCAACCTCAGCGCCGTGTCCCCAGTGATTGCACGGCTCCCATTGAGAATCTCGGTGATTCGCTTCGTAGGCACGCTCACTTGTCTTGCGAGCGTGCTGGCACTCATGTCGAGCGCCTTCAGTTCTTCGGCGAGATGTTCTCCCGCATGGATAGCTGGTATTCCCATCACGGCCCTCCCGTTGCTAGTGATAGTCTGCGATCTCGACGTTGGTCGGCCCTGAGCTCCGTTTCGTCCACTCGAAGCAGATGCGCCACTGATCGTTGATGCGAATGCTGTACTGCCCTTTTCGATCCCCCGTCAGGGATTCAAAACGGTTACCCGGCAATGCCGCCAGATCCATGATTGACGTTGCCACTTCCAGTCGGTCGATCTTTAGCCTCGCCGCATGTTCGAAGCCGGAGAACGCACTGACCCACTTTCCCGACGCGAAATCCCGCGTTCGGTTGTCGCGATAGGTGGCGATCATCGCCCACCGCATCCTACGATACGCGTTACGTCACGGATAACCTCTATCATGTCAGAAACGGCCAGATGTGAAAAGGTGGACGAGGGGCGCCGTCCCAGAAGCTGTGCACGTGGTCATCTCGGAATCAGCTCGCCTTGACGATAGCCGATACCGCCACGGTCAGCCGCGCGGTTACTCAGGGCTTCCAGCAGAGAGCGCTCCTCGGAGTCACCCTCGGCCAGCTCGATGAGCGCTTGCAGGATGCGGTGGAACAGGGCGTTGCGCGGGAGGCCACGGGTGTCGAGGTAGTCGTCAACCTTGACTTGGTCCCCGGCTCGCCACAGGTGCATCAACCGGTGCACCTGGTCGATGAGGGGTGGCGGGCGCCCGCCCGCCGCTTCCAGGCCGAGGTTGCGTCCCTGCCTTCGGCTCCACGGCTTGAGCTTGACCTTGGCGCCACCGCCCTCAGACCGTTCCTCGTCCGCTGCCGGATCGTCGTCCTCGGACTCCTCCGCGTTCCCACGTCCGGACTGCGCCAGCAGGTCGTGCTGGTTGACCAGCGCAGAGTCGGAGAGGTTGCACGACAGCGCATAGAGAATGCAGCCCCCCACCGGCGCCTCACCCATGCCGAAGTCGTTACGATGCAGCAAGTAATAGGTAGTCACGTCATCAAGACCGGTTGCCGCTTCCTTGGCTTCGTCGTGGGTGAGGACGCGTCCGACGACGAAATCGACCACCATCCGCCGCACCTCGCGCAGGAACTCGGAGACGGTCATGAGCTGGTTCGGGGCGTTCGCCTTCTTGACCACCGGGTACTTGCTGAACGCCTCCAGCGCCGGTCCGGTCGCCGCCCACACGAAGTCCGGCCCGCGAATCCCCGCGTCCCAGAAGTCGCGTAGCTTCTCGGTGATGTTCTCCCTCATCTCGTCCAAGACGCTGCTGTCCCACCCGTGACGACCGGCGGCGCGCTTCTTGCAGACGATCCATACCGACGATGACAAGGCGGCGGATGACATCGCGCGGCTGCGGCTGCTTCGTTCCGTCTGAAGCGGCCAGGAGCCGTCAACCACGAATCCGGCCCGGATCAAAGCGCCGACCAGTGTCTCCCAGGCGTCGGGCTGCTTGTTGGCGAACACGACCACCAGCCGCCCCTCCGGCCGCAACGCCACGTGGCACGAGCGGAACGCGCGTGCCATGCCGTCCTCGTAGTTGCGCTTGGATCGCTCCTTGTCACCCTCGAACCGACTTGCGTCGTCGATCAACTCACCGTCGTCGGCCTGGTGATCCCACTTGGGGCCAAGAACACTGGAGAATGCCGCGTCGATCTCGGCGGACAGACCGGCCAGCGACCGCCTCAGCCAAACATAAAAGAAATCCATCAGGTCGGAGTAGGGGATCGCGTCGTAGTAGGGCGGGTCGGTCACTACGAGGTCGATGTCGGCAACGTCGCGGGAGGTTGCCGAGCCAAGTACGCTGGTTCCGCTGCAGGCAGCTTGGACGCTGCTCTGGAGGTGCCGGCACACCTTGAACACCCAGTCGACCGATTGCAGGAAGCCGCCCGTAGTGTCCGAGAGCGGAGCGTACTCCGAGAAGTCCCAGGTCATGGGCAACGCGAATCTCGCAAATGTGTGACTGGTCTGTTCAGCATTGCTTGTCCAAGTTGCCAACGTGCTCCCTCGGTCGGCCATGCGACTGATGATCGGTGCGCACATCGCGACGATCGACTCCCGCCACGCGGGCGGATAGTCGCGCAGTTCCTGCGGCAAGCACCGCAGCGCTCGGGTGAACTCGCCCAGCGCCAAGAGTTGGCGGTTGGTAAACAGCTTTCTCCATGTGTCGAATCCGTACAGCGGGACGCGAAACCCGAGAGCCTCCTTGCTCGCTAGCGGTTCTTCCGGCAAACCAAAGGGGATATGCGCAAACATGGCTTGAAGCTGCTCGTCGGTTACTTCCGCAGCTACACGCTCGTGCTCGGTAGGCAGACGGTACTCCTTGCCCCGAGGGCCGTCGACTACCACCGCCGTCATCACCGTACCCAACCTGCCGGCGCGTCCTTCCAGGCGGATATC
The DNA here is from genome assembly GCA_965198005.1 of Spirochaetia bacterium. GTDB lineage: Bacteria > Spirochaetota > Spirochaetia > SZUA-6 > Bin103 > Bin103. Next base: position 1,207,640 of record CBDAOI010000004.1, on the reverse strand, counting down.
TTCCATGGTCATGATGGCATGGCACCACGGACAGGTCGCGCCGGTGCGTGACATCGTACCGGCCCCTATGCGCTTGTCGTGTTCCCGTCGCTGTGCCGCATTGCCGCCGGCCTGCGGCACGTCCGTCTGCACGCCGAATGCCACATTGGTCTCCGCGGCGTCGCGCTCCATCGTCAGCAACACGCGCTTGCGCTCCTTCCTGCACAGCCAGCGCGTCTTGAGGAGCGGAAGCATGGCGCGACACTGCTTGCAGGCAACCGTCCGCGCATGCAGATACGCGACCGTAGGCTTCGCCACCCATCGAGGGTTGCGGGGATCGTTCAGGTAGGCGGTGTCGTACTCGACATTCAGTGAGTCAATCTGTGGGTTTCCGCTCTCATCGACCTCTACAAGCAGCCGCCTCGGTCCCGCCTCGTACTCGCTGCCACCACTCAGAGGTACGAACTCGGCATGGGTGGGGTAATGAGACGCCAGATCCTTGCGCGCACGAGCAAGCACCCATCGCCCCCACGCACGCATATGCCACGCAAGGTCCGCATCGAGCAGCGGATCGTCGACGCTGATCAGGTCGAGCTGAACTTCGCTACCGCTGCCGTGCCCTAGCCGCTGGAGCAACGTGCGCAACATTGCTCCCTTGAAACCACGCGCCTTGAAGAACGCGGCCATGAACTCCGCGTCGCGCAACGCAGAATCCGGAAGCGCGTGCTTCTCGCCAGCGAGTCTTTGCGGGTATTCGAGCGTGCACTTGAGAATGAACCACGCCACCGGATTGATGTCGATAGCCGTCACGTCGCAGCCCAGCCGCAGTGCTTCCAGAGGTACGGCGCCCCCTCCCGCAAACGGGTCGAGCACGCGTGGTGCCCGCCCGCCATAGGCCCTGCGAATCTCCTCCCGAAACCACTGCAGATCCTCGTCGCTCTCCCGGCCCCAGTGCAGAATACCGCCGGCGGTCTCCTCCTTCACCTTCTCCACCAAGCGGCCGTTCACCCGCTTGCGCTCCACCTTCTTGACCACCCGACCGGCCATCCGCTCCAGAATCGCCGTGCGTCGTTCCGCATCACCCGGAGCCGCGAGCAGCGTCCCAATCAGCGCCGCGCGACACGCCGCCAACGGCCGCCTCGCCGGCCAGATGTGCAGCGTCGAAACATGCCCATGCCGCACGTTCTTCTCGTGCACCGAATCGAGCGACACCTGCTTCACCGGAAACCCAACCTCAATGAGACGCTTGTCGTTATCACTCATGCTCGCGTACTACCACACATTACCATGAGCGATCTATTTTCTAATCGGCTCAACCGCTCGCGGTCCCGTGCTAGCATCAAAGTCATCGAAAAAAGTAAGTTCTCCAACTTCCGTCGAGCCATCACACTTTCGATACGCAACCTGACTAAAGCTCCTTCTCGACCTCCTAGTGCTGTGGCGACCACCCACAATCCACTTCTCGCCAAGCAATGTCCATATGATTCCGAGTTTCAAATCATTGAGGCGTAAGTTGAGTTCGTTTGCATCGACCATGAGAGACGTAGGACCTCCATCGGTAAGTGATGGATCCCGAAAAACAGTCCTCCCTTCCAAAACCCGGTAACCATCCTTTCCGTCCCACCACAAATCATCAGATGAAAAGAATAGACGCGCGGGCACCGCCATATGATGGCTTTTCTCCAACGACGAGTCATACTCCCACTCAACAACCAGCTGATTCCAGCATGGCTCCAATCTCCACGGCATTCCATCGATCGAATCTTCACTACCATACCAGCTATCTAACTCGTTCTTGAATGAAGTAGCCCATGGATATTCACCCGCAAATCCATAAGGTAAATCTGCTCCATTAGGCAACCATTGTCCAAAAAAATTACGTCCGCGTAAACCCTTGTACACGGATTCTACATCGTGTATAGAAACCAAATAACTCTTGACATGTATCCACACTTGTCGATATGATGTCTCCCAGATACTTTCGTCTTCCGGTCGCTTTTCCCACGTGGGGAATGACAAAAGGGGAAGCCACTCCTGTGAATCACTAGCGACGCGTGTAAGAAAGTCACTCAAGTTCGGCACTCCCTGCTTGCTTCTTACCCAATCTTCATCCGATGGTGTACGGTTCAAGCCAAGATCAGCGGTCGTCGCCACCCACCATGAATCAGAGACATCTTTGTGGTCCATGAGTTGTCGCGGCAAAGTAGGATCGAGTTTACGCTCTTCCAACAATATTAGAGGCGGCGCGGGAAGATCAGGAGTATGATCCCATGGCTCCTTCTGGCGTTCAACATTATCATGCAGTCGGGATGCGATCTGGTACATCGCGAGCCACTGGTATTTCTTTCCGATTCGTTCCGCCCACTTGGGCTTGGATCGTCCTCCGCCAAACTTACCCAGCATGTATCTGTCATAGCGTTCACAACCAGAAGACACATAACGAAAATCTGTTGCAATGCGCTTGATCATCCACTTAGCCATGTCGGATCTTGAAATTGAATGCTCCCACGGTCGAAGACATCCCATCGAGTATTTGAAAAAATCGCTCCTGTACTCGTCAGGCCAAAAGTGCAACAGTTTTTCCCACATCTTAGTCTCGTCATTGGACGGAATGACCAACGGCCACTCGGATCCAGTCATGCTTACGTCTTTGTAGCTGACACCATGGGAGATAGACTTTAATTGAGCGCTTAACTCAAAGATGCATCTCACGTGATCCCGAATCATCGCGTTCTGGAAGGACTTTGGATCACTTTTTATCGCCTTGAGTAACGCTGACGCCATATTGAGGGATTGTTCAGGGTCTCTCGACTTAATTAATGCGCCATAGCCGCTCAAGAGAGCTCGCTCGCGCACTTCGTCGTCATCAGACTCAAGAAGTATCCGTATTATCGTACGTTCTATTAGACAAGGATTGGCCGAAAAAACGGCGACTATAGACCGCGTAGCGCGATCCTTCACTCGTCGATCTGTCGCTGCGGTAAACCACAATAACGCGATTATCCATCGTTCCGCCACGTCCTGCTCCAATTGATCTAACGGCAACTCGAACGCAGCTTGAACTAATCGGTACACACTTCCTCTTTTCTCAAATGAATCATGTAAGTATGCACACCAATACGAATCACGTTTAGCCATGCTCTGTTCCATCAACAGCTCGTGGAGCCAAAACGCGTCAATAGCGGACACATGCCATGACAACGCAAGCACTGAGTCCATTGTCTCGAACGATAGGTCACGGGTGCCAAGTGCTTCCCGCACCAACGTCTCTGACGTTACTCCGAACGTCGCAGGATCTCTCGAAGGAATCGTCTTTATGAAAATCTCCAACAACAATCTGCGAATCCTCTTATCGTCAGTAAGGCCCGTTATCTCGAATCCTGGGAAAAACTCTGGACCCACAACCGAAAGTGCCGAAAGAACACCACTGTTCTTTGCCACCGTCACTTTGCTTGTCACAAGAGAGCACAGAGAACCACACGACAGATCCTCATTTCTGACATCGCTATCACCGTGCTCCTTCAACAACTCATGAGCAATAAGAAAATCCGCTAGCCGCTCGAATGCAGGTCTTACAACAGGCTCGACATCTAATGATTCCAAATGCCACCGTCCACTAAGTTGCCGCAAACGATTGTCGCGTTCTCCGCACTGAAGAGAGCACAGAGAACCACACGACAGATCCTCATTTCTGACATCGCTATCACCGTGCTCCTTCAACAACTCATGAGCAATAAGAAAATCCGCTAGCCGCTCGAATGCAGGTCTTACAACAGGCTCGACATCTAATGATTCCAAATGAGATGAAACATCTTCGATCAACAAATCACTTCGAACAAGCCACTCCAGAACCGGTAAGTTTGCCGCAAACGATCGCCGTTCCGTGATCGCGTTCTCCGCATCTGACCACGCCAGATCCGATCTACCAGACTTTGCGATCTTTCGTATAATCGCAACAAGACTTCCCCTGATTATTTGGCTTCCTGGACTAGTATCGTGATCTGCTGCAAACTGGCGCTCTTTCTCATCAAGAAATCCGCGTATCGCCGGAGCAATACCATGCCAACCTGTTGGCAGGCTACGACGACCGCTCGAACGCATTGTTTCGCACACCAGACGCAGATAAAGAGGATTCGAAAACTCCGAATGAAGCACGGGGACTACAGGTGGATCAAGATTGTAGTAATCGAAGAACGAGCGGCATGCATAATGTTCTATACCAGTAAAACCTTCATGCTCAACTATTCTCAACTCATTACTTTTTGGAATACAAACTGATATGAACGGCGACCTACATGTGAAACACACGCGCACGAATAATCTCCGTGCCGCTGATTGTACTATTGGCAATAGACGATCACGCCAGTATCGCAACGGACGCGTGTCGTTAATCGCGTCGATACACAGAAGAACGTGTGCACCAGAAGCTGCGCCGGCAGCATCGAGCATATCTAGGAAACCATCTCCTCTCAGTGTTGCCGATAGATTGAGCGTCTCCAGTAGTCGTGTCCACGGATCTGGCTCCCCGCCGAATTGATGCCCGAACACCACACACGTCCGAAATCCTCTAACGTGCCTCGCTCTTGCGACATCGCACACCCCATGCGTCTTCCCAGATCCAGCGGCTCCAGAGAGGACAAAGACACGGTCAAAAGCCAATGCACAACTCGGAGATAAGAGCCATTCATACAGATCACTATATGAAGAAATAACGTCTCGTATAGTGTCAAGATTACCTGTCGGAAACGACGCCATATACTCTGCCATAAACTGCCTAAATCCTGGTGAATCTGCCATTCCTTCGCCATGCTTCGTTTCTAGGTCAATGGCAAGTTCCGACTCGACACTCCGGAGGCGCTCCAAAAGGCTCTCTAAGCTGGTAGTAACAGAGCTAAACAACTGAGCGTCATATGTAGCAATGATGCGATCGGAATCACGGCATGTTCTTTCCATATCTTCCAACAGTGTCGGAGGTTCGTCGTGTACCGCCGCTGGCCACTTGGGTGAATCTGTGTCGGATGAAGTCTCTCGTGACTCGGACGCGAGACGTTTACACATCTTCCGACACGTACTTATTTTCTTGTAGGACATATCGGACCAAGTACTCGTACGTCCAAAAGCGTCGAACCATTTGTACAAACTTGTTTCAACATTGAGGTCAGGGGTATATCGAGGACCAGCGTCCTGATAGGCATCCTTCAAGTGGTCCGAAAACCATTGATGAGTCAAAACTCGCTGATTAAAGAAATATTCACGTATACCCCCCGAGGTATCGTATGAATGCAGCAGATCACGAATTTTGAATGCCGACCAAAACTCAATGTTCAGAGTACGACCGTTTGCAACCAAGCGCTGTTCCTGAATCTGTTTCCAATCTTCGATCTTCTCGACACCACTTCGTCCGCCGCGTCGTGTCGGACCTGTTAAGTCAAAAGGAAAACAGATTACGTACTTGGTGAGGTTCGGATGAACTTCCACAGCAGTTTCTAGTGACGATTTGGATTGGTCGAGGAGTGACTCAACACTAAAAACATACTTCGCCTGCCATCCGATGCGCTGGCCACTGTGCAAGTCTGCGATGAATTCAACACCTCCGTCGCCACCAGCGCCGCGAAGTCGGGTGCACGGCATGCCGTCTGAAATAGTGCGACGAGCGAGTTGACAACACAACTCCTCGAAAGCGTCACGCTGTCCTCCACTCCGTGCTACGATCGTTCGAAAATCTATATTCATCTGGTATCTCTCTTGGTGTTGTTACAGTATTCGTCTTGTCAGATGTGCTTATATTGTTGGATTCCTGTCGATTCGGAAACAGCGATAATGTCATGTTCTGCAACAACGAATGCGAATGACTGGCCGCTGCGTAAGAGGAGCTTTCCGAACGGGTCGTGTACGCGCAGCAGTCGGGGTTGGGGAGTGGCGCAGCCGTAGACAACGTATAACCAGTACTTGTTGCGCAGGTTACATGCTTTGGCCCATTCGTTGTCGCTCACCTCGACGCCGCCGCTCCCGGCGCGCCCTTTTACCTCGATACAGCGGCGTTCGCTGGCGGCGCGGATGGAGAGCAAATCGAAGCCCGGCCAGTCGGAGAGCCCAGCCTGCCGAGCCTGAGCCGGTCGCGACACGTCCTTTACTTCGGCGCCGGAGGCTTCTTCATATGCGGTCGCGACCCGCACGGCGACGGCTTCCACTTCGGCGTTGTAGCGCTCCATCTCCTTGGGATCGTCTGCGGGAACGATCAGGGCATGGAGCAGGAACTCCACGTCACCGGTACGGACAGAGTCCGCTTCTTCGTGGAGTTCTGCCAGGCGACGCGTGCGGCTGGCCGTGAGGTTGCGCTGGCGTTCCTTTACACGGGTCAGCTCCGTCTGGGCAGCGGGGACGCCGGCGCGACCTTGCGCCGTGAGCCGGGCTCGCGAGGCAGCAAGTTCGGCTGCCTGAAAGTCGAAGCCGCGACTGACGAACTCCACGCGGGAGGGTAGCTCCGCCCTGAGTCGCTGCCGATGGGCGTCTGCGAACTGCTCCGCCACTGCCTCGCCGGCATAGTCGGCTGCAGCGCGGATCATCTCGCGAGCGCGGCCAGCAAGCGGTACCCGACTTGGCGCGTAGCCTTCAGCGCCGCGCAGCAGCAGCAAGCGCTCGACGGGAGACTCCTCCACGGTGCCGTCGGATGACTGCCGAAGGCCGATGAGACGTGACTCCAGCAGTCTGCCCGCCGTTGCGTGCTCGCTACCGTCGCTCACCGCTCCATTCTGTATGACGCTCGCCACGGCGAGGTGGAACAGGTACGATTCCGTTGCGCAGGGATCGACGAACACGGCACCGCGCAGGGCGTGATCTCCGAAGCGGCCCAGGATCGATGCCGAGATGCTGTCGAACACCGGCTCGCCTGGGTGCAGCCATGATACCTGCTCCCGACTCCCCGGCTTGTACACCGTGAGCCGATTCCGCGCCGGTTGCGCGTACGTCTCAAGCGCGGGAAGCAAGGCATCGGCCGCACCGGCGCCGCGGGGTGCAAGCGAAAACGTCTGTTCCAGATCTCCCTCGATTCTCAAGTCCAGCAACGGCGCGGCCTTCTCCACGAAGCAGCGTACGTAGCCGGGCAGAAGCCGGAGGAATTGTTCCTGCTCCGCCTCGTCCGCAAGATCCGCGACTCGCCGGCGAACGTCGCCGCCTTCCCCGTACAGCACCCGCTCCCGCTGCTCCAACGCCAGGACCTGTTCCTCGGTCAGGCGCCCGTCAAACCGCTCGGTGTCGCCGTCCCCATCTTCCGTCACCGCCTGCTCCAGATAGTCGCGAACGGACACACCCTCGAACAGGCGCCCGACCACGTCGAACACCTTGTCCGACTGGAGCTGCCGTCGGATCGCCTCCAGCTTGTCGAGCAGCGTCTTGAGGACGCGCCCCTCGCGCGTGCCACCCGCCACCAGATTGACGATGATCACCGGATCGTGCTCCTGGCCGTAGCGGTGGATGCGGCCCATGCGCTGCTCGAGTCGCGCCGGGTTCCAGGGGATGTCGTAGTTCGCCATCAGCCAGCAGAACTGTAGATTGATTCCCTCGCCGGCGGCGTCGGTGGCCACCAGGTAGCTGGCGCCGCCTTCCGCCACGGAGCGGCGAAAGAACTCCACCTGACGGTCTCGCTCCTGATAGGGCAGGCCGCCGTGAATCAGCGCCACGCGACCGGCGAACCCGAGACCCTCCAGCCGCCGCACCAGAAACTCCGCGGTATCGCGGTGCTCGGTGAAGACGATCAGTTTGTGGTCACCGAACCGCGGATCGCGGAGCACCTCGCGAAGCTTTTCGAACTTGGACTCATCCGCTCCCGCGACCCGGCTCCGCGCCATGTCGAGGAGAGAGTCCACCTTGAGAAGCTCCGCCTCCAACTCGCCGAGGCTGGCCGCAACCGTGGCACCCAACGCACAGTCCTCGAACGTCTCGTGACGTTCGCCGTCGCCGTCGGGCTTGGAATCCTCGTCGGCCGTCCGCGTCTCGAACTCGTCGTCGAGATCGTCGAACCTGCGCTGCGCCCGCATGAGCTGTTCTTCGGAGAGCCGCCCCTCCCGGATCTCGTTGATCAGAGCCTGGAGCTTCTCCTGGCGCCGTTCGAACGAGCGCATCAGAGCATAAGTCGAGCTGGCGAGACGCCGCTGGAACACGCTCATCGCCAGGCGTGCGGCGGATCGGTTCAGCACCCGCGCCCGGTTGTAGTAGTAGCGGATGTAATCGGTGGTGGCGTCGTAGAGTTCCTGCTCGCTGCCGGGACCCTGCGACAGCTCGTAGCTCAGGGTGTCGCAGTTCCGCTGTGGGTACAGGGGAGTGCAGTCGAAGCGGACCATCTCCTCCTTGGTCCGCCGGATGAAGTGCCGGCGCCGCGACTCCTGCGGGAACTGGTCGAACGCATCGCTGGTCGAGAGCGCGTCCGGAAGCAGGAGGCGCCACAGGAAGTAGTACGGGTCGTCCTTGCCCATGTGCGGCGTGGCCGTGAGCAGCAGGAGATGCTGCGCCGACCAGTGCAGCGACCATCGCCCGCTGTCGGCGCCGGCGCCTCCGATGGCTTCCGCGAGCCGGTAGCGGTCGGTCTTCCGTACCCGGTAGTCGGGCTCGCGATGGGCTGACAGCTTGTGCGCCTCGTCGAAGACGACCAGATCGTAGGGTGAGGTTGCCGGATCCGCGAGACGGCTGAACATGCGTTCGCCGGCCAGGGTGTCGATGCTGGTGATCACCAGGTCGCTGTCCGGCCCGACGAAGGGATTGCCGAAGCGGGCGTCGGCACCTCCGACGATACGGAACGGAAGCCGGAACAGCGAGCGCAGTTCCCGTTCCCAGTTGCCGACCAGCCCCGCGGGCGGCACGATCAGCACGCGGCGAATGAGCCGTCGGGACAGCATTTCGCGTACGTACAGGCCCGTCATGATGGTCTTGCCGGCGCCGGCGTCGTCGGCCAGCAGGAATCGGAGCGGGGCTTGCCGCAGCATATGCTCGTACACGGCAATGCGCTGATGCGGCAGCGGGTCGATCAGCGCGGTTTCCGTAGCGAACGCAGGATTGAACAGGTGCCCGTAGGCAAGGCGATGGGCCTCGGCGACGGCCGCGACGGCGTTGGGGTCGGCGGCGAAGTCCATGCTGGGCGGCGGCTCTCGCACGTCGTACGACGCCGGCTGCTCTGCGATCCGGTGGGTGGCCTGGTCTTCGAGTTCGATGATGCGCCGCCAAGCCAACTGGTTCGGGCGGGACTGCTCGTTCTCCCAGCGGTTGACCGTGGCATAGGATACGCCGATCAGCTCCGCCAACTGCCCCTGAGTGAGCTCCCGCACCCCGCGCAGGCTCTTTATTCTGAAAGCAACGTCATCGGGCGAGCCGGTTGACGTAACGGATGGATAGCGCATGCCGATAGTTCGTTGGACCGTTCAGCCAGAATTATGTCGTACATCGCTTGACTTGTCAGGCGAGTCAAGCGGTGTGTAACAAATGTCATATGAGTCCCGGTCGGGTCCTTCTCTCACGGCTGTCTGGTGAAGAACGCCGCGTGCACGAGCGCGCCGTCGAGGGCCAGGGCCTGGCCGATGAGTCGCTTGTCGGCCACGCGGTGCTCGACCCCGAGGCCCACGCCGGGAACCTCCTGACCCGGCGCCGACGAGAAGCGTTGCACGAGTTCCAGCACACGCGTGGGGGACGGGCGGCCGTCCACGGCGGGTGATTCGAGCAGGTGCGAGCGGATCAGCGCGGGCCAGTGAACGGCGAGCAGGTGCGGCGCACCGAACAGGTCCATCGCCTGCACCCAGCGCCCGTGGGTGACGACGATTCCGCACTGGCCGGGGAGCGGGCCGGCGACGGCGAGCTTCTCCACCGCGGTGGCCCGAGACGGCTCGCGCCGGTACGCCTCCCGGTGCAGGTCGGCCGCCGCTGCGGTGGACGAGTTCACCTCGGCACGGTCCAGCATCTGGTCGACCGCGTGCCAGACCGCCGACTGATCGCCCTCGCGAGAGGCCCTCCGTCCCATGGACTTGGCCACGCCGGCATGCTGTGCGGCGCGTACCGCGGCCGCCGCGAACGCGTCGTCGCGGCGGTAAGCCTGGCGGCGACCCCAGCGGCCCTGCTCCAGGCAGGACACCGGGATTTCCAGCTCGGCCCCGGCCGGCACCAGGACGGTTGCGTTCAGGGCGCGGTTCTGCTTGCCGCCGAGGAAGTGCTCGCCCTCGACGACGAGCACCGGCCTGCCGCCGGGGTTGCGCACCCTCAGAGTCTGCACCGATGCCTCGTCGAGCTCGTCGACAACAAGACCCGAGGCTTCGCCGGTGGCGATCGGCGGCAGGTCGTTGGCCGCCAAGTAGAGCGGGAAGAAGGACACGCCCAGGCGCGTGATCGGCGAACCGACGGCGACGGTGTCGAGCTTCGGAATTTTCATGGCACCTCCATCACGTTCTTGTCGATTGGACAATAATACCGGTCGCCCTTGATTTTGTCAACTCGACAATATATTTTTCCTTCGTGGGCACCTCCTCATCCGGCTACGATCCCCACCGTTTTCCGCCGTTTGCCGTTACCGTGGACGTAGCCGTGTTCACGATCCGGGACGAGGCGCTCCACGTGTTGCTGATCGGGCGGGCAGAAGACCCCTTCGAGGGCGCCCTTGCGCTGCCGGGCGGCTTCGTGAAGCCGGACGAGGACCTGGATCAGGCCGCGGCCCGGGAGCTGGCCGAGGAGACCGGTCTGCGAGACGGATCCTGGCACCTGGAGCAGCTTGGGAGCTACGGCGCTCCGGACCGGGACCCGCGCATGCGGGTGGTCACCGTCGCCTACTGGGCAATCTGCGCCGATCTGCCGAAGCCGCGCGCCGGCGGGGACGCGGCCACCGCGCTCCTGGTGCCGGTCGAGGAGATCGAGTTCGGCAACGTTCGCCTGGCGTTCGACCACGAACGCATCGTGCGGGACGCCGTCGAGCGGATGCGGTCCAAGCTGGAGTACACCGCCCTCGCCGCGAAGTTCTGCCCGCCGGAGTTCACGATCGCCCAGCTTCGCCGGGTCTACGAGGCCGTCTGGGGCGAGCGCCTCGACCCGGGCAACTTCCAGCGCAACGTCCAGGAAAGCGGCGCTTTCGAGAAACGGGGCAAGCCGGCGGCGTCCTTCCGGTCCCGCCGCGGACGGCGTGCGGCACTGTGGTCCATCCGCCGATCCAGCTTCGATGACGACCGGCATGCCATTCCATTGGACCGAGCGCTCGCCAGACGAAGGTCCCCGGCAACGCCTGCGTCGTGCGCGCCGCCCGAGGTGCCGGCATCCGACACCGACGCCAGCCCGGCGGCGGCGAAGGACGAGCCGACATAAGGGCGAACCGGCGTGGCGCACGGCCTTTGGAACCAGCCGGATCGAGACCGTGTCCAGCTACGGTGATAGGTTGACACTCCCTCGGCCGCGGTGTACAGTGATTACGATGAGCATAGGCCATTCCGTCGACGAGTATCTGCAGCAAGTCCTCGCGGCGTTGAACGATGAGCCCGTTAAGAAGATTATCCTCTTTGGCTCGGCAACGTCAGGTGAAATTGGAATCGACAGCGATTTGGACCTGCTCGTCGTGGTGGACACCGACTACCTGCCGAAAACATATCAGGAAAGAATGGAGTATCGGCTGCAGATACTGAGGAAAGTTCGTGCTGTTGGGAACAGAATACCGCTTGACCTGCTCATATACACGCGACCAGAATATGAGATACTCACGCAGGATATGAGTTCGTTCATGAAAGACGTGCACGATTACGGAAAAGTCATCTATGAGAGAGCGAGCTGAAGAATGGCTTGAGTTCGCGGACGTTGATCTCCGAGCAGCGGAGAAACTAAGAGATGATTAATATCTGTCTCAAGCTACAGCCTTTCACGCTCACCAATGCACTGAGAAGTCAATCAAAGCGATCCTCGAACTGCGGGGAGAACGGATTCCGAAGATTCACAACCTTCGGGTCCTCATGGAATCGATCCGAGCGCTGGGGCTCAATCCGCAAGTGGACGAAGACGTGCTGGATGAAATGAATCAGATCTACATCGAAGCGCGGTACCCGGCCGACTTCGGATTATTGCCGGGCGGGCCGCCCACCGGGGAAATTGTCAAGCGATTCTTTACGCTCGCTACTGAATTGTACCGCTTCGCCGAACGTGCTGTAAGAAAGACGACGGAAGAAGACTCGGATGCATCAAAGACAGACGCAGAGTAGTGAGCCGCCGGAGTTCCCCGGCTGCAAGCCGGTCCCCCTGCCGCGCGCCGCGATCGAACGCTTCGAAGGGCGGCTGGAGTACTGGGACGCAACCACCGAGATCGCCTGGATCTGCGAGCCGACCACTTCCTATCACGAGCGCCCGGCACGTCTCTTGACGCGGTTGGCTGAGGTGATCGCCCGGGTGCGCGGTTCGCACGTCGAATGCTACGGCTCGATGGACCTGCTGCTGCGCGACGCGCGCGGCGAGCCGTACCGTATCATGCAGGCCGACGAGTCCCTGTACCTGCATCCGGCCCACGCCAGGCTGCCGGGCGCCGCCATGGTGGTGGGCGAGGACGACTTTCCCGACGTCGTGCTGGAGGTGGACCACACCACCGACGCGCGCCGCGGCAAGCTGCCGCTGTACGAGTCGTGGGGGTTCCCGGAAGTGTGGGTGGACGTGCCGGACGCGCCGTCGCCGAGCCGGCCGCGCGCGCGGCGACCGGGGTTGACGATCCATCCGCTGGAGGACGGTCGCGATCGGGTCGCGGCGGAGAGCCCCGCGTTTCCGGGCTGGACGGCGGCGGAGATCCACGAGGCGCTGAACGGGGCGGCGCCGTCGGCGCGGACCAGCGTGGTGTTGGAGCGGGTGGGCGGAGTGCAGGGGGCGCGGGAAGGAACGGGACCGGATGACGACCCACTGTTGCGCTCGCAGCGGCGCCAGGGGTTCGAGCGCGGCCACGCGGAAGGCCACGCGGAAGGGCTCATTGAAGGCGTGCGGAATGCCCGCGCGGAGATGGTCCGCCACATACTGGTGTCGCGGGGTATCGAGGTCTCGGCGGGGGTCCTGGCCGACGCGGCGTTCGCCGCCGCGCCCGGGGACGTGCTGATTGCGGCGGCGCTCGCCTGCGAGGACGAGGCGGCCTTCCGCGCCGCCATCTCTCGATCCCATCGGTTACGGCCGCGCCGCCAAGGGGGCCGCCCATTCAAAGTCGTGCACCCCAGGCCGGGACCGGGGACGGCGCTTGTCCATCACCGGTCCAGGCACACGACTCGGCAGATGCGTGCCACACGCCCGGAGCGACGGGCGCCGTCGCCACGTGGTCAACTACCACCATCTCATCCATGCCCTGCGCCGCAAGCCGATGGCCCTGCTCCACGATCCGCAAGCGAATGGGCTACGCAGGGGCGGCGCGGCGCGGGCTACCGTCGGCGCGATTTCACCGTGCGCCGGATCACCGCCATGCGGCGGGGTGCGCCTGACCCGGGAGATCAAGCATCAATTGGAGCAGGCACTTGCACGCATTACAAGCCGTTGATAATATACCCAGAGTGACGATGCGGTGTTTGCATGGCAAGTCGACGCGAGGAGGTGAGACGAAATGAAATTCGAAGACGCCAGGGATCTCGTGGCACGACACGGTGTGCCGATCATTTTGGATCCGGCAAACGGCGTGAACGGCGTAGCCATCGGGCGAAAGGATGGCGGAGCTTTGAGTGCGGAATCCCAGTATTGCGTCACTGCGTTCGTAACGCAGAAGCTGACACGAGACGAGTTGCAGAATCAAGGTGTGCAATCCTTTGATCAAGCCTTCGAGGCTGCAGCCGAGAACTCACCAGACAGCAAAGATGATCTCGATGTGAGATAGCGGTAGCGGGGTACTGAGCGATCGCCATGAGCTGGTAGGACTTCTGTTTGCCGGGAGTCCGGCTCGCACCCTCCTGAACCCGATCGACGTCGTTATTTGTGGATTGCGCAACGCTGCCAATATTCCATCGCTGCGAGTGGTGCACGTCTAGCACGGAAGGCAGTCAGGAGCCGACGATGAGGCGAGCCACGTATAGTGATCTCAGGGATTTGTTGACTTCGGATCCGATGAAACTTCTTTGGATAATCGGCAACCCCGACGCACAGCTCTCGATACCACTGGACGGCCGAGGACTACGAATCCTCGTGGAGACTCAAGCGGGACGCTCTAAGGAAGTGCCGACATCAGTCTGCGTCAGAATAGGGGGCGAGGATGTTGATATCCATATGGAGGCGCGCGACACGGCGCAGAAGTATACGCCACAGTGAGATACTTCCCCGCCGCGCAGCGCATCGACTCCAGGCTGTCCGGACGTAAGCTTCGGGAATTATATACGGTTTTACCCAAGGGTGCTTGACGCCGCCGGCCCGGGGCGGGTAAAATACTACCGTAATGGCAAAGAAAGGACGGGGGCCGCCGCAGAAAGGACCCGGCAAGTACTACCGGATCGGGATGTCGCTCATGGAATGCTTCCAGCGGTTCCCAGATAACGCCACGGCCGAACAGTGGTTCGTTGAAACCCGCTGGCCGTCTGGTGTTCAGTGCCCCGCCTGCGCCTCGGACAACGTGCAGGCGCGACCGACGCGCAAGCCCCAGCCCTACCGGTGCCGCTCCTGCCGCACCGACTTCTCCGCCAAGACCGGCACCCTGATGCAGGGTTCCAACCTCGGTTTCCAGACCTGGGTAATCGCGCTCTACCTGCTGACCACGGGGTTGAAGGGAACCTCCAGCATGAAGCTCCATCGAGACCTGGGCGTCACGCAGAAAACCGCGTGGCACTTGGCGCAGCGCGGCCGTGGTAGCGGGGACCAGCAAGCGCGAGCTGCAAGGGACTTTGCCGCCGACCGCGTAGCGCAGGAGGCGGACGTGTTCACCGACGATCTGCAGTCCTACGACGGGATGCCCAACCGGCACCAAGTGCGGCACTCGGTGGGCGAGTACGTGAACGACAAGGTGCACGTCAACGGGATGGAATCGTTCTGGTCGATGCTCAAGCGGGGCTACTACGGTACCTACCACCGGATGAGCCCTGCCCACATCCAACGCTACGTAAACGAGTTTTCAGGCCGGCACAACCAGCGGCCATGCGACACCGAACTGCAAATGACGAATCATGGCGCAAGGAATGGTCGGGAAGCGCCTGCGCTACCAAGACTTGGCGGTCGGGCGACCGCGCCGCACCAGCACCGCGACTTGACATTGGGGATAGTTCCCCGAATCTGTAATTCAGCCGCCATGGGGAGGACCACGAAGCGCGAGCGGGGCCGTCCGCGCAAACAGCAATCAGGGGCCAGCGGGTCAAAGCGGGGACCCGGGCGACCGCCCAAGATCATGCCCACACCGATTCCGGCGACGCTGGATGAGTTGGCCCGCGCGATCATGCAGGGGCCACCCAAAAAGGAATGGGACTACCTCAAAGCCAAGAAGTAGCCGCGTGAATCGTCTGAACCTCTGGCGATTGGCGTCAGGTGGGTCGCGTTCGAGGATGCCTGGCAGTGGGCAGTGGTACGAAATGGCGTAATCTGCCCGTTACCCAGCTATGGGTAAGATTGTATAATCCCCAAATAAAAGGGAATTATATACCAAGGTACCCACGGGCTCCGACGGGTAGGTTAGTCCTGCCTTACTCATTACGGATCCATCATCTTCAAACACCTTCCGGCGACCACATTGGATAAGGGTGCGCCCTCGCCATCCGGCGAATACGCCGTATCAAGGCACGCAACGAGATCGGTTGCGCCTTGGAGAAGAATTCGAAGCGCATGAGCTTCGCCCCCTTTCCCTTCGGCTATAAGCATCATGGAGATGAACTGGGCGGCGGTAAGCGGCTCCTCGTTGCCTGCTTTAATCCATCCCCAAGTAGCCGCCCAATCAGCTGCGGTGGCGAGCTTGTCTATCCGTGGAGCCCAAAGCCAAGTATCCCCGTCAACCTCATGTAAGGTGCCTCCCTCATACCATGCGTATAGATCATCTATAAAGCCATCATTTATGCCGTCTCTGGAATAATACCAGCTGCCTACCTGCTTGCCATCTTCGTACGAAGCATCCAGGGCAACGATGCTCAGATTTAATATCTGATGTGTCTGCGGGTTGAATCGTACCCCCTCATCAGTAACGAAGTCATGCAACGGAATATCTATCTCGCCTGTAGCGGCAAGCATGTCATGGGTGTAGCGGTACTCGTTATTGATTGTGAAATGGACTGGCGTCCAGTAGGCGTCGTCGTCATTGTACACAACCAGCAACTGGCCTATAATTCTGACCTTAGCCGACAAGCTGATCGGATCGGGTTTCGGGTTAATAGCTGCGTATATGAAAAGATACGCAATAAATGCACCGACCGGGATTCCGACTACGGCCCAGACGCGCCGCCGTCTGCGTCGCTGAGCGCTCTCCGACTGAGCACTCTCTTGAATATCTGCCATGTTCCATGCCTCCTTGTGACCCATCCCCCCCTCCTTCAAGGGGGGGATGGGGTAGACTATATCGCAAAATAAGCGATAAGATGGTGGATCGTATGCGGGAGTGAACAAAATCGTCATTTTGCGGCAGTTTTTGCGCGCTCATCGGTGTGGCGAGCGTGGCTCGGACAGCATCCGTCGGCGAAATTGTCTGGCGCCTGGGGATGAACAGGTTCATGCGGCTGTTCGGCGGCCAAATTGACCCTCTGTGGTAGTTTCCGGGCATACTGCTCCCTGTAACTCGGATCACCGAGCAGCCGACGCCGAGCTAGATCCGGAGCGCAGCCAGCCGGCCAAGCGCGCTGCCAAACCTCTGGTAGTATTCTCCCGCAGGCAGCTTGAGCAGCACGCTGCCCCGCCCCGTCTTTGCCACGATCCTCGCTTGGCAGATCCACAGATACAGAAAGCGCTTGAAGCGCAGCACCGCTCCATCGCCAAGCTCAAGCAGATTCAGCATCCACGTCTTCAGATTCCAGGCCAGGGCTGCGATCAGAAAGTAAGCTTGGTTCGCGGCCAGGGAGCCGGTGGGGATATGGGACAGTCCCAACCCATGCTTGAAGTCCTTAATGAGATTCTCTTGGTTGCCCCGACCCTGCGCGATCCGCAGCACCGCCGTGTTGCTGCGCGTCGAGTTGGTCACTACGATCCAGTAGACGTACTTCCTCATGCCATCGTCCAAGTACAATTGCTGGTCATCCTTGTCGATGATCGGCGTCCGCTTGATCACCAACCGGTACGGCTTGCTCCAGGTCTCAGGTTGAAACATGATGGTCGCGATCTCGGGTTGGCCTTTGAACGTGCTTCTGGGCCGGCGTGCTATGCTGATCTTGCGCTTCAGGTTCTCCCGCCGCCTACGCCGGCGGCCGCTACGGCCCCCTCTGGTTAATTGATTGGGCTGAAATGGATTCCATGCCTGTTCCGGGATCCCATGCACCGCCTTCATCACATTCTCATGCTTCTTGACGACGATGAAGAACTCCACTCCCCGAGCCTCGCAGACCTTCACAATCTCTTGGTCGTAGAAGCCGCTGTCACCGCGCATCCGCACTGCCCGAAAATGGTCGCCCACCCGGTCGATGATTCCCGGTAGCACTTCCTTGGTGCCGTAGCTGGTGTACCGGCAGCCTTCCCTCAGCCCAATATAGAGCACGTCCCCGGTCTCTGCCAGCGTCCCGTACAAGGCGTTGTAGCTCCACGTATTGTCGTACGCATAGTCCGCCCCTTCCTTCTTCTTCCCATACACCTCATGGATCGATGAGTCCATATCGATGGTCGCCATCGCGCGCCGCTCCCGTGGTAGCAGCGCGAACTCATCCTGCTGCAAGGCCTCACCCACCTCGCGTAACTCACTGAGCGCTACCTTATTCCGTTCCTCTCCGAAGCGCGCCAGGAAGTCGCCTACTGTGGTCGCATGCGGAATCCGCTCCGTGCCCAACACTCGCTGTACTCCCGGGTCCTCCCGGAGCCGGTTGATGTCGCTCAGCCGGCTCCCTCCCGTAAGCATGTTGTAGATCACGGTAAGAATGTGATCCGACTCCGTGTACCACTTGCAACGGCGCAACACCCGGACCCCAGCATCGAGCGCACCTGCGACCCCAAGGTGTTCCATGAGCTGCTGTATGATGGCGATCCCTGACCAGCTCAGCAGCGGAGCGCCGCCGTGCTCGGTCACTTCTATTCGTGGATTCGTGAATTGGGGTTGACCAGCATCGTCATCGGTGTGGTAGTCTGGTGACTGCATCTATTTGGATCCTCCTCGGTGCTTGACCGGATCGGTTTAGATACTTCCCATTAGAGCACTTAGGAGGATCTTTTTCAACCCATTCAGAGCGAATCGCTTATTTAGGGCTATATCTCACTCGATATGGTATAATACCCTATAACGGGGCGGAGAGAATGCACCTGCCGAGGTCGAGCAACGAGGTGGATAGCCGTGTTTATTATCCTGTTCATATTGTTCCTGAACCTACTGGGAGTCGTCTGCATCGGGGTGCGATCAACACGATGCTGAAGCGCAAGGAAGCTACCCGGCTGGCGCAACACTACGGGTACTACGACTACAAGGACGCAGCCTACCATCTGGGGCTCTCCCGGAACCGCCCGGTGGAGCGAGTCTGGCCGCGCGAGGTTATCGACGCGATACGGAGCCATCATGGGCCGCCTGCGCCCCCGCCGCCAAGTGATTAGCACGTAATTACTTACCCTTCCCCTACCTCCCCCCGGTTTGCGCTATCCTGCCGGGGTGGTATACTATATCGAGTGCGACACCATTATGAGGGGGGAGACATGACGGATAATGAACGCGACGGCCTTCTGCTCCGCCTCGCGGAGGGGCAGGAGAACCTGCGGCAGGACGTATCCGGGATCAACGTCCGGCTCGACGGCTTGGACCGCAAGTGTCACCAGAATCCTCGAAACCGTAACGGGGCTGGCCGGAGGAGGCTGAGATGGGACGAGGGAAGAAGAAGGGTAAGGACGAGAGCGGGGAAAAGCGCGGGCCGGGGCGTCCGCCCAGGGACCCTGATCTCTGGAAACCGCTCAACGTGCCGGTGGAGCAGCTGCTACAGGCGGTTCTCCGGCCACCGAAGCATTGGGGGCCGAGGCCTCATTGAAGGCCGCAGGCGGCGGACAGGCAGAGTTCGATTTCCGCCCGGAGCGGGCCGGCTACCCGTCGGAGCCCGTGGGTACCTTGGTATATAATCCCCAAATAAAAAGCCACCCGTCCGGCGGAAAAAAGCCACTTGGAGGTTGATTTCCGGACGGGGTCGGCCGATCCTCCGCTACGCTCCCCCCAAATCCGTACAGGAGGGAGCAGCATGGCACGCAGGAGGATTCGTGTGGAGAAGATCAGGGGCCCGGTCAGGCTTATTCGTAAAGAGGTACGGTCGTGGTGGGCTCTTGTTGCTCGTCAAGCAGTAATTCGATCCTGCGTACCGTGTCCGGTTTCAGAAGCACATCTCCACATACGGAACAGACGTCAGCAGGGACGTGGGCAATGACCACCAGTTGACCAGCGTGCCGTACCGTATGCACTACTCTCTCTGATTCGTACGTGCCGGGACATCCGTCAATACTGCACTTCATCGCGAGTGCCTCCTCTGAGTCGGGGTGACTTGGTGGGCATGCTGAGTAACCCTTACGTAATTGGCGCCAGCTTGTTTTGGGGCGCGACTCTCTCAGCGGCGTCCGTGGCGGCAGCGGCCCTACCCGTCGATGGCGGCCGGTGCCCCGCGGTTGCCGAGTTTGCGCTTGCGGGCGCGCATCGCCGCGTGCGCCGCCGGCGACCCGTCGTGGAAGCTGCCGAACCACTTGTCAAGCGGCACGCCTTCGTTGCCGCCACGGCCCGATGTTCACGTTCAGACGATTATCGGAGCTTGCTCCCCCGGACAGACTCGAACTGCCGACCTAGTGGTTAACAGCCACCCGCTCTACCAACTGAGCTACAGGGGACCGTGCGGAGACCCACGCCGCCGGGGCCGCACACGCGGTCAATACATACCAAATTCCGGCCGCCGTGTAAACACCGGAAGCGCGGAGGTATATTGGGCCGCGATGAAGCTCGGGATGTTCATGATGCCGCTGCACCCGCCGGCCAAGGACCGCACGCAATGCTTCGACGAGGACATCGAGCAGGTGGTGCTGGCCGAGTCGCTGGGCTTCACCGAGGCCTGGATCGGGCAGCACCACTCGGTGGCATGGGAGCCGATTCCCGCCAACGACCTGTTCATCGCCACCCTGCTGCCCCGCACCAGCACGATCCGTCTGGGCACCGGAGTGTCGATCATTCCCCACGACCACCCGGTGAACGTGGCGGTGCGGCTGGCGTTTCTCGACCATCTGTCGCGCGGCCGCATCAACGTCGGGTTCGGCCAGAGCGGCGTGCCCAGTGACTGGCCGCTGTTCGACCTGCCGGACGGCAAGACGCAGGGCCTGATGACGCTGGAGGGGATGGATCTGGTGATGAAGCTGTGGCGCACCGACCCGCCGTTCGACTTTCGCGGCAAGTTCTGGCACGTCCACGCCGGCGAGCCCGATCCCGAGTTGGGCATCGGCACGCTGCTCAAGCCCTATCAGCAGCCGCATCCGCCGATCGGGATGAGCGTGATCAAGGCCGCCTCGCTGGCGGCGCGCACCGCCGGCAAGCGCGGGTTCCTGCCGCTCAGCATCAACCTGGTGCCCGAATCCACCCTGGCCGCCCACTGGGAGACCTACTGCCGGGGCGCGGCCGAAGCCGGGCGCCCCGCTCCCGACCGCCGCCTGTGGCGGATCTCGCGCAGCATCCTGGTGGCGGAGTCCGATGCGGCGGCCTGGGAGCATGCCCGCGGCGGATCGTTCGCGGGCGCGCTCGAGTATCTGATCAGGATCCTGGAGGCCGGCAACGTGCTCTACGTGATGAAGGAATACCCCGAGCAGCCCGATGCCGAGATCACGGTCGAGTACGTGATGCGCAAGCTGTGTATCATCGGCAGCGTGCAGACCTGCATCGACCGCCTGCGCGCACTGCAGAAGACCACCGGCGGGTTCGGGACGTTGCTGATGATCGCCCACGATTGGGACCACCGCGCGCGCTGGCGGCGGTCGCTGGAGCTGCTGGCCGGCGAAGTGGTTCCCGCCGTGGCCCGGTCGTAGCCGGCCGGACGCCACAGACACCACACACGCCACAGACGACCGAATGGCAATCGATACCACTCTGCAGCGCCGCATCATGGGACACTTCGCCACCGGCGTGGCGGTGATCACCACCGGCGCCGCAGGCGGCAGCATGCACGTAATGACCGCCAACTCGATCACCTCGCTGTCGCTGGAACCGCCGCTGGTGCTGTTCGCGATCGACCTGCGCAACCGGATGCGGCAGCAACTGAGCGCCACGCCGGCGTTCGCGATCAATCTCCTGCGGGCCGACCAGGAGGCGCTGTCGCAGCGCTTCGCCACGCCCGGTCCCAAGGACTACCGCGGTCTCGAGCTCGTGACCGGGGACAGCGGCGCGCCGATTCTGGCGGACTGTCTCGGCTACCTGGACTGCACCGTGCACAGCCGCCATGCCGGCGGCGATCACGAGATCGTGGTCGGGGCGATCGTCGGCGGCGGCCTGAGCGGCGGCAAGCCGCTGTTGTTCTACGCTGGCGGCTACAACGGCATCGCCCACGCCCCGCGCGGCGGCCGCACCCGCTCGTTCACGCTCGAGGAGAGCTACGACCAGTTCGGCGCGATCTGATCCCGGCTGATCCCGGCCGTTCCCGGCCGGCGCGGCCAGCGCGGGCGGCGGCCAGTCAGCCTGCGCGCTACGCCGAGGCGGGCGGCGGAGCGGCGCGGGCGGCGGCCCGGAGCAGGGCGCGGCGGCCAAGCACGCGCGCTAGGTGGACCCGGTATGAGCCGGGAGCGTACGCATCCTCCAGGGGATCGTCGATCCTGAGCGCGGCCAGCACGTCGCCGACCAGCCCCGGCTGCAGCCGGTCCGGCGCGGCGCCCGCCAGGGCCGGGAGATCGGCGGTCACCGGCGCCGCGGCGGCGCCGCCGATGGCCAGCCGGGCCGCGCCGCACCTGCCCGCCTGGTCCAGCCTGACCACCGCCGCCGCCCCGCACACGGCGTAGCCCGACGCCGGGTGCGGCTGCTTGACGTAGGCCGACCCGACCGCAGCGCCGGTTCCCGCGGCCGCGCCACCGGCCGGCAGCTCGATCGCGGTGATGATCTCGTCCGCCCCGAGCTGCGTGAGAAACAGATCGACGAAGAACTCCGCCGCCAGGACGCGGCGGACGCCGTTGCGGGACGTCAACTCCAGCGTGGCGCCCAGCGCCGCCAGCGCCGCCGGCGGGTCGGAGGCGGGGTCGGCGTGGGCCACGTTGCCGCCCAGCGTGCCCCAGTTGCGCACCGCGGGATCGCCGACCTGCGCGCACGCCTCGGCCAGCGCGGTGGCGGCGCTCGCCACCTCCGGCGCCCGGGCGATCCGGTCGTGGGTGGCCAGCGCGCCGATGCGGAGGCGCTCATCCCCGGCGGCGATGCCGGTCAGCTCGGCCACGCGGCCGATGTCGATCAGCGTCGCCGGCTGCGCCAGGCGCAGCTTCAACGCCGGCAGCAGGCTGTGGCCGCCGGCCAGCAGCCGGGCGTCGGGGCGATCGGCCAGGGCTGCCAGCGCCTCGGCCACGCTGTCCACCCGCACGTAGGCGAACGGCGCCGGATGCATCAGGCGTCCGCCGCGGTTGCGGCCGCCGCCGCGGTTACCGCCTGCACGATGCTCTGGTAGCCGGTGCAGCGGCACAGGTTGCCCTTCAGCCCCGCCCGGACCGCGGCCGCGTCCGGCCGCGGCGCGCGCGCCAGCAGCCCCAGCGCCGCCATCACCATGCCGGGCGTGCAGTACCCGCACTGCAGGCCGTGGTGGCGCCACAGCTCTTCCTGCACCGCGTGCAGCACGCCGTTGCGGGCCACGCCTTCGATCGTGGTCACCGCACAGCCGTCGGTGGCACGCCTTCGATCGTGGTCACCGCACAGCCGTCGGTCTGCACCGCCAACCGCGTGCACGACTTGGTGACCGCGCCGTCGACCAGCACGGTGCAGGCGCCGCACAGGCTGGTCTCGCATCCCACGTGGGTGCCGGTAAGGCCCAGCGCGTCGCGCAGGAAGTGCACCAGCAGCGTGCGCGGCGCCACGGCGCGCTGGTAGCGGCGGCCGTTCACGGTAACTGAAATCGGGATCGGGGCCGGGTCGGACACCCCCCTACCCTATGCGCCCCCCCGCCGCCGGTCAATCGGCCGCCGGCCGCATCATTGGCATCGCGGCGGCCATAGCACGGGGCGACGGTGGCCGGAAGGGCACGTATGATAAGCTATGGCCGAGCGATCGGTCATTCAGAAGCAATCCTACGGTTTTGTGAAGGTGTTCTGGCTGGACCGGAGCCTGCTGAAGAGCCGGATCAGGCGGGCGGCGAGGAATCTGACCCGCGACCATGAAGCGGTAGTCCGGGTTGTCCTGTTCGGTTCGGTAGCCTCCGACCGCGCCCTTCCGTCGAGCGATGCGGATATCCTGGTGGTGGTGCGAGACTCCGAGACGCCGTTCATCGATCGTGCCGGCCAGTTTCGCGATTACTTCTCCGATATCGGGGTAGGGGTCGACCTCTTCGTGTACACCGAGCAGGAGCTGGCCGCCGGAACCATTCCCCTGGCTGCCAGCGCTCTCCGGACCGGGATCGAACTCTCTCCTGCCGCGTCCTCCCAAATCCGGTAAGCCGTCCGTTCCGCTCTTGCATGCGCGGCATTGACACGCGTCCTGCGCCGGTCGAGAATCGGTGGTCGGAATTGCCGTGAACGAGACCGACCTGTTGGAGAGAAACTCCGTCGATCCGAGAATCCATGGCGGTAAACACGTCGGCCGGCCGCACCGGCTCATCGACGGCCGCGCGCGGGTCACGGGCACCCTGCGGTACACCGCCGACCTCCCCTACCCCGGCCTGCTGCACGCGCGGCTGGTGACCAGTCCGCACGCGCACGCGCGCCTCACCGGCGTCGACACCGCGGCCGCGGCGGCGCTGCCCGGCGTGGTGCGGGTGCTCACGGCCGCCGATCTGCCGGCGCTGGCCCCGGTCAGCCGCGCCCGCCTGCTGCTGGCGCGCGACCGCGTGATCTTCGTCGGCCAGCCGGTCGCGCTGGTGATCGCCGAGTCGGAGGAGGCCGCGGCCGACGCCGCGCCCGCGGTGACCCTGGCCTGTGAACCGCTGCCCGCGGCCGCGACCATTGACCAGGCGCTGGCGGCGGGCGCGCCGCGGGTGTGGCCGGACGGGGTGCCCGGCGACGATGACGAGGCCGCGGCCCACGGCGCCGCGGTGTCCGGCGAGCGGCAGGCCGCGCCGCTCAGCAACCTGAGCGGCGTCAACCGGCTGCGGCGCGGCGACCCGGAGGCGGCGCTGGCCGCCGCCCACGTGGTGGTGGAGCGCAGCTACGACACGTCGATGGTGCATCAGAGCTACCTCGAGCCGCATGCCACGGTGGTGGACCCCGCCGCGCCGCCCGGCGAGGTGACGGTCCGGACCTGCACCCAGGCCCAGTTCGCGGTGCGCCGGGAGGTGGCCGCGGTGCTGGAGCTGGCCGAATCCGACGTGCACGTCAAGCCGATGCCGGTGGGCGGCGGCTTCGGCGCCAAGTTCATGCTCTACGAGCCGCTGGTGGCGCTCGCGGCGCGCGCCGTCGGCGCCCCGTTGCGCCTGGTGCTGACCCGCCAGGAGGAGATGCTGGCGGCGATCCCCGCCCCCGCCGCGCGCATCTCGCTCAAGGTCGGCGCCGCCGCCGACGGCACCCTGACCGCGATCACCGGCGACTTCACCTTCGACTGCGGCTGCTTCCCGACCACCCCCCACTCCATGGCGGCGCTGATGGCCGGCAGCCTGTACCAGTGCGCGAACCTCGACCTGCGCGCCGCCGCGGTGCTGACCCACAAGCCCTCCACCGGCGCCTACCGCGCGCCGGGCATGCCGCAGCAGGTGTTCGCGCTGGAAAGCACGCTGGACGACCTGGCGCGGGCGCTGGCGCTCGACCCGCTCGAGTTGCGCCTGCGCAACGCGTCCCGCACCGGCGACCCGATGGCCGACGGCAAGCCGTGGCCCAACATCGGCCTGCGCCCGACCCTCGAAGCGGCGCGCGCGCATCCGATCTGGCGCGACCGGGAGGCCGTGCGCCGGGCGGGGCGCGGCGTCGGGGTGGCGATGGGCGGCTGGCTGGGCGGCGTCGAAGGGGCCACCGCCGCCTGCACCCTGCACCGCGACGGCACGCTGCACGTCCACGTGGGCTCGATCGACCTCACCGGCACTACCACCTCGTTCGCCCTGATCGCGGCCGAGGCGTTCGGCGTCGACCCGTCGGCGGTGCGGGTGATCAGCGCCGACAGCGACGGCGGCTACTACTCAGGCGCCTCCGGCGGCAGCAAGATCGTCTACACCGTGGGAGCCGCGGTGTTCGCCGCCGCGCGGCAGGCACGCGAGCAGACCCTGCGGGTCGCGGCCAGCGAGTTCGAGGCCGATCCGGCCGACCTCGAGATCGCGGACGGAGCGGTGCGCGTGAAGGGAGTGCCGGGCAAGGAGCTGGCGTTGGCCGAGATCGCGGCCCGGACGATGGCGTTCCTCAGTCCCTACGTCCCAGTGACCGGCACCGGACGCACCGTGCCCGCGGGCCGCTCGCCGGCGTTCTGCGTGCAACTCGCCGAGGTCGAGGTAGACGCCGAGACCGGGACGGTGACCGTCCATCGCCTGGCGGTGGTGCAGGACGTGGGCAAGGCGATCAACCCGCTGACCGTGGGCGGCCAGATGATGGGCGGGGCGACGCAGGGCCTGGGCTGGGCGCTGTACGAAGGGATGCAGTACGACGCGGAGGGGCAGTTGCTGACCGGCTCGCTCATGGACTATGCGGTGCCCAACGTCACCCAGGCCGCGCGCGAGCTGGAGCCGGTGCTGGTCGAAGTGCCCTCCGACCACGGCATCTACGGGGCGCGCGGCGTGGGCGAGCCGCCGGTGACCGCCACCGCCGGGGCGGTGGCCAACGCCATCCGCGACGCCACCGGCGCCCGCCTCACGGTGCTGCCGATGACGCCGCCGCGGGTCCTGGCCGCGCTGTCCGCGCTGGCCGCGCCGCCCGACCGGTCCGGCTGACGCCGCGCGGGTTCAGTCGTCGTTCTCCAGCCCGAAGAAGCTCATCAGGATGTGCGCGAGGCTGTTTTCCAGCACCCGGTAGGAAAAGTGCTTGCGCCCGAGCGCGAAGTTGTGCTCCACCGCGCGCTGCCGGAACTCGGCGTCGGCCAGGTAGCGCCGGGCGAGCTCGACCACGTCATCGGTGATGAACTCCTCCATCAGGACCGTGCGAAACCCCTTGGGCCGGATGTCGCGCGCGTACACCAGATAGTTGTTCATGAAGATCGGCTTGCGGTGGTACAGGGTCTCGAGCAACGCGTTGCCGAACCCTTCCACCAGCGAAGGGTAGGTCACCAGGTCGGCGTGCGGATAGACGTCGTCGAGCGTATAGACCTTGCGCCCGTCGGCGGTGGTCCCGCGACGGTAGCTGATCGAATCCTCCACGAACCGCGCGCGCACGCCGAGCAGCCGCGTGTAGCTCTTGACTCGGGTCTCGTACTCGAACCCCTCGTCCCCGGAGGCGTGTGAGATCACCAGGACGGTGCGGTCCCTGCCCGGCACCGTGCCGTCCAGCCGCTTGACCAGCTCCACCGCGTGCTCGATCCCCTTGCGCTGCACCACCCGCGTCGGCTGCAGCACGAACGTGTCCTGCTCCTCCAGGCCCAGCGCCGCGCGCACGTCGGCGTTGTACCCGTCCAGCCCGTTCGGCGGGTTGTGGAAGTCCATCGCGTTCGGAATCAGGTACGCGTTGGCGCCGGAGCGCAGGGCCAACTGGTTGCGCGCGACGCTGTTGATCACCACGTGGCATACCGAGTTCAGGCGCGGCGGGTAGGCCATCCGCAGATAGTCGGACACGCAGTTGACCATGAACCGCTTGCGCTCCCAGGCGAAGTCGTGGTGATGGGCGATGGTCGGGATGCAGGTCTCGGCGATCACCTCGGTAATGGCCAGCCCGAGCGGGAGGTTCAGGGGAATGGTCAGCGTGTTCTCGGGGATCAGCACGTCGATCGCGAACCGCTCGATGAACTCGAACAGCCCCCGCTTCAGCTCCTCGCGCAGCTCGTGGATGCGCCCGCCGACCCAGCGCGGCCGCACGTCGGTGCCGAACAGCTCGGCCTGGATCTCGCGCACGTCCGGGTGCTTGAAATGGGCCGTGGGCAGCAGCAGCGAGCTGCCGGGGTCGGTATCGAGCTCGCCGCCGCAGTAGAAGCAGCGGTGGCCCATCCGTTCCAGCACCGCCGCCCACTTCTTGCTCTCCAGCGACACCCCGTCGGTGCCGGTGAATCTGAAGGACATGAAGCCGACGTTCAGCGGGCGCATCGGACTCAGTGGGCGGTTCCGGAACGCTCCAGCTTGCGCAGCTTGGGCGCGATCACCGCCCGGCAGTAGGGGGCGTACGGATT
This sequence comes from Spirochaetia bacterium, assembly GCA_965198005.1. Classification (GTDB taxonomy): domain Bacteria; phylum Spirochaetota; class Spirochaetia; order SZUA-6; family Bin103; genus Bin103. The sequence goes on along the minus strand of CBDAOI010000004.1, from coordinate 1,180,189 downwards.
GCGCGCGTAGTAGTCATGATGGTAGGGCTCGGCGGGATGGAACCGCTCGAGCGGCATGATTTCCGTCACGATGGGACGGCTGAACTGCTGCTGGGCGCGCTCGCGCGAGGCGTGGGCGCAGTGGAGCTGCTGCTCGTCGTGGGCGAGGATGACGGAACGGTACTGGGAACCGATGTCATGTCCCTGGCGGTTCCTGGTGGTGGGATCGTGCGCCTGCCAGAACACCTCCAGGATCCGGTCATAGCCGATTATCTCAGGATCGAACTCGACTTGAACGACTTCCGCATGGCCGGTGCGGCCGCTGCACACCAGGTCGTAGGTGGGATTCTCCGTGTGCCCGCCGGCGTATCCCGAGCGCACGCCGGTGACGCCGGACACGCGCAGGAACACCGCCTCGATGCACCAGAAGCAGCCACCGCCCAACGTCGCGGTGGCGCGTACTGCCGCGGCTTCCGCCATGATCCACGGATAAGTATCGGCTGTTTCCGTGGGTAGCATGAGGTTGGCCGCCGGTCAGTCCAGGTATTCCTCGAGGAGTTGCATGCGCAGCGACATCCGCAGCCGCTGCAGCGCCCGCTTCTCGATCTGGCGCACGCGCTCCTTGGTGAGATGGGCGCGCCGGCCCAATTCGGTCAGCGTGAGGCGCTTGCGTCCGTTCAGTCCGAACCGGCTCTGGATGATCTCCGACTCGCGCCGCGACAGCGTCCCCAGCACCTGGTTGATGTCGTCGGCCAACACGTTGGCCAGCGCCTCGTCCTCCGGCAACTTCGTGTCGGGGCTCTCCACGGTGTCGCCAAGCTGCACCGGCGCGCCGTCGTGAAACGCCGGCGATTCCAAGGACAGCACGTCGCGGGACACCGTCATCAGGTCGATCACCCGACGCGCCGGCACGCCCAGGAAGGCCGCGATCTCGGTACTGGTCGGATCCCGCCGGAGCCGCTCGCGCAGCTCGGTGTGCGCCCAGCCGATGCGCTCCACCGCGCTGCCGGCGTGCGCCGGCAGGCGAATGGTGCGCGACTGCGCGTCCAGCGCCTTCAGGATCGACTGCCGAATCCACCAGACGGCGTAGGTGGTGAAGTGGAAGCCGCGCTCGGGGTCGAACCGCTCGGCCGCCTTGAGCAACCCGACGTTGCCCTCGCCGACCAGATCGATCAGCGGAACCCCGCAGTGGCAGTACTGGCGCGCGACGTTGATCACGAAGCGGAGATTGCCGTTGATCAGCTTCTCCCTGGCGGCCGCGTCGCCGGCCCTGCACGCGCGCGCGAACCGCGTCTCTTCCTCTCTGGTCAACAGCGGATAGCGCTTGATGTCCTTGAGATACGCGGCGAGAGAGTCATCGTCCGTGGGTGCCTGTCGTTTTTGCGTTCTCATAACACTACCCACGATGGCACACTCGGGTGAACGTATCGTGAATCGGTGGTTAAGATTTCTAAATTATCGGAGGATCGACTCGGCGCGGGTTCAGCCGAACAGCTGGTCGAAGTCCGCGCGCGATTGCGCCGCGCGCCGCGCTGCCCGCCCGGCGGCGGCATCCGCTCCGCCGGCGGCGGCCGGGCGCAGGCGAAAGTAGTCGCAGAAGTTGGCGCGGTCCTTCTCCCGCACCGGTTCCGGGATCGACTCGCGGCAGTCCCACTGCGCGCCTTTCTCGTAGAACGTGCAGTTCAGGCACACCTTGAGCGGCCGGGCGCACTGCGGACACTCGGTCTCGCGGAAGATCGGCAGGTCGCGCGGCAACAGCGCGCCGCAGGCATGGCACTGACCCACGCCGGACACTGTAGCATGGTGCGTGCCATGACAGGAAAACGTACGACCGCCGGTGGTGCGACCGGAGACGCGGTGCGCATCGTGCTGGTCCGCCCGGAGGAGAGCCGCAACGTCGGCGCCGCCTGCCGGGCCGCCAAGACGATGGGCATCGAGCGGCTCTATCTGGTCGGGGCCGGCGCCATCGACCGCCAGCGGGCGCGGGTGGTGGCGGTGCATGCCGCCGACCTGCTGGACCACGCGGTGGAGTGCGCGACCGTGGCCGACGCGGTGCGCGACTGCACGCTGGCCGCCGCCGTTACCCGGCGCGACGGCAAGAAGCGCAAGTACCGGATCTGGACCGCGGAGCAGCTCGGCCGGCGCGTGGCCGCGCGCTCGGCCGGACCGGTGGCGCTGGTGTTCGGCAACGAAAAGAACGGGCTGTCGGACGCCGAGCTGGAGCCGTGTCAGGTGGCCGTGGCGATCCCCTCCGCGCCCCGGTTTCCCTCGCTCAACCTGTCGCACGCGGTGCAGATCGTGGCCTACGAAGTCTACAAGCATCGGGCTTGGCCGGCACGGCAGCCGGTCGCGGAGCGGCGCCTGCCGCGGCAGCGGCCGGTCACGCCCGAACGGCTGGCACGCGCCCTCGAGCCGCTCACCGGGGCGCTGGCCGAGGTGGGGTTCTTCAGCGCCGCCGGCGCCCGCAGCGTGCAACGGTTCCTGACCGACATCGTCACCCGCGCCGACGTGGTGGACCGGGAGGCGCAACGGCTGGAGCGAATCCTGCACAACGTCGCCGGGGTGGTGCTCAGCGCCCGCCGCCACGGCCGCGAGGGGCGTTAGGTAGCGGTCGAATTGCGACCGAAAACGCCGCCCGCGCGCAGGGCGGCGTCCACCTCTTCCACCACCGCCGGCCGCCCGCGCCGGAGGCTGGCGGCGTGGAACCGGGCGGTCACCACCGGGCTGCGGTCGGGCAGGCGCAGGATGGTCTGATCGAACACGTAGCGCAGCCGGCCCCTGCGGGCCAGCTCGAGGGTGACCAGGAAGCGGTCGCCGCTGCGTAGCGGCAGCACGTAGTCCAGCTCCGCGCGCACCAGCACCAGATCGACCCCGCGCCGGTGCAGCGCGGCGAAGTCGAGCCCGCACCGCCGGAGGAACTCGTGCCGGGTGTGCTCGAAGTAGTGCTGGTAGACCGCGTTGTTCACGATCTGCTGCAGGTCGCACTCGTAGTCGCGCACCGTCATTTCCAGGGTGAACAGCGGGGGCGCGGCCGGTGCCGTGGCAGCGGGCATCAGGCGGCCCCGCACGCCGCGTCGATCATGCTGCCGTAGACCCGCACCGCGGCCCGCAACTGGGCCAGCGCGATCCACTCGTCCTCGGTGTGCGCCTGGGCGATGTCTCCGGGACCGAGCACCACCAGCTCCAGATCGTCCATGAAGGCCACCGCGTCGGTGGCGAAGCTCACGGTGCGGGCGCGCGCGGCGCCGGTGGCCTGCAGCGCGATCCGCACCACGCGACTGTCCGGTGCCACCCGGAACGGCGCCCCGTGCCGGCCGCGGAACTCGAGGCCGTGCCGTTCGGCGCGCCGCCGGATCATGGCCAGCACCTCCGCGCTGCGATCATCCGGCATCGACCGCAGGCTGAGCCGGCACACGGTCTTCGCCGCGGTCACGTTCGGACGCGTGCCGCCGTCGTCGATGGTGACGTTGAGACAGTGATGCGGCGGGTCGAACTCCCGGTTGTGGAACGCCTCGTCGCGCTGCAGGCGGGTCGCCAATTCCGTAATCTCCAGCAGGAACGGCGCCATCAGAAAGGTCGCGTTGACGCCGGTGCCGGTGCTGCTGTGGGCGGCGCGCCCGCGGGCGGTGACCACGGCGTGCGTGATCCCCTTGTGGGCGTATACGGGGGTGAGCGCGGTCGGCTCGGCCACCACCCCCAGGGCAGGACCGTTGCGGTAGAGCCGCGACTCGGCGGCTACGGTGAACGCGCCCTGGCTGGTGACCTCCTCGTCGGCGGTGACCACCACGTAGACCGGCCGCTCCAGGGTGTCCAGGTCCGCCGCGGCCGCGGCCTCGATGGTGGCGGCCAGCGGTCCCTTCATGTCGCAGCTCCCGAGTCCGATCAGGCGGCCTGCCGCCTGGCGCGGCGTGAACGGATCGGATGCCCAGTTGTCCCCCGGCACCGTATCGACGTGCGAGAAGAAACCGAGGCCGCCCCTACCCGCGCCGCGCCGCGCCACCAGATTGGCTTTGCGCACGCCGGCCCGGTCGGAGTACTCCAGCCGCTCGACCTCGAACCCGGCCCCCTCCAGCACCTCCTGCAGCAGGTCGCACGCGGGCAGATTGCTGCGCCGGCTGACCGAGTCGATGGCGATCAGCCGCTGCGCCAGCTCGACGGCATCGACGGCCACCGGCGGTCACCCGCTGAACGGTGCGTACTTGCGCTGCACCTTCTCGGTCACCGGTCCGATGTCGTAGCCGGTGGCGTACAGCCAGTGGCGGGCGCCCTGTTCCGATATGTAGGCAAATTCCTTGGCGAGCACGGCGCCGGTGCCCGCCGGCCCCGTGCGGTCGTACAGTTCCTCCACGTAGACGGCGAACGAACCATGCTGATCCGCGATCGCGACCATGAGCTGCGCATTTCTGACCACTGCGGCCAGCTTGGCGCGGTACTTGATCACGCGGTCGTCGGCGGCGATGAGATCGAGGTCGTCCGGCGTCAGTTCGGCTACCACCGGCACCGCGAAGTTCGCGAACACCTCGCGAAAGCCGGGCCACTTCCCGTCCACTACCTGGCGGTTCAGTCCGCCCATGAAGATGATCCGTGCGGCGGCCTCCAGGTAGCCGGCATCGGAGTCGGGTTTCGTCGGGTGCATGGCGATCAGCTTACGCCACCTGCCGGCTTCAATCCAGCTACGCTGCACGTGGGCGGCGTCATGCGGGCTCCTCGCGGATCGTGACCTCGCCCATCAGGCTGAACCCGGACAGCGTTACCCGATGTCTGGTGACCCGGACGCCGGCGGCGCGCTCGCCCTGCTCCCGCCGGCGCCGCCGCTTGCTCTTCCACGGGCGCAGGGAAACGTCGCTCAGCAGATTCCACAACGTGCGGCTGACCTCGGTGCCGCACGGAACGGCCACCTGCAGCTCGCCCATCACGTTGCACACCCGCAGCTCGTACACGCCGGGCGGCGCGCCGCTGAGGTCGATCCGGGTTTCCCCCATGACGTTGATCACCTGCCGCGGCAGGTCCTGCGCCGCCTCCACCACCAGATCGCGCCTGCCCATCAGCGTGACGGCCGCGCCGGCCGCCGGCACCGGGGCTGCGGAGGCGGGCCGCTCCGGCGCGGTGCGGCGGTCCGGAAAGTCGGCCACGACCGCTTCCAGTTGCTCCACGGTAGTCGCCTGCTCCGCCTGCCGCACCCGGCGCTCGTACTCCGCCAGTTCCAGGTTGTCGCTGGCGTAGGCGTCGGCCAAGCGCTGCAGGATCTGCCGCCTCAGCTTCGGCACGCCGAATGCCACCGGCCGGTCGTCCTCCGGCTCGGCGGCCGGCATCGTCGATCGGTCAACCGCCATCTCGACCCTCCCCGCAGATCAGTCTAACGGAGTCTACCGGCGCGCGCTGCGTGTGCCGACTCTCCGCCAGCGCCTTCATCGACAACGCGGCGTCAACAAGTGTAGCGTCAGACCAGGGGTTGCCGCAGCAATTCCAGCAACTCGGCGGCGTCGAGCCGGGCCGGCGCGTCACCGGCCTCCAGCAGCCGTTCGGCAAGGTCGCGTTTGCGCTGGTGCAGGTCCACGATCTGCTCCTCGATGGTGCCCTTGGTGACCAGGCGGTAGATGGTCACCGGACGGGTCTGGCCGATGCGGTGGGCACGGTCCGACGCCTGATCCTCCACCGCCGGATTCCACCACGGGTCCATGTGAATAACGTAGTCGGCCGCGGTCAGGTTGAGCCCGACGCCGCCGGCCGTCAGCGAGATCAGGAACACGTCTCCCTGCCCCGCCTGAAAGGCCGCGATCCGCTCCCGCCGTGCGCTGAGGGAGGTGGCGCCGTCCAGATACTGGTAGCTGACCCCGACTTGCTTCAGGTAGGCCTCGATCAGCTTCAGATGGCCCACGAACTGGGAGAACACCAGCACCTTGTGGCGGTTGACCAGCAACTCGGCGAGGGTCTCCCCGAAGATGGCCAGCTTGGAGCTGGGCGGGGCGGCGCCGGTGTGCACCAGGGCCGGGTTGCAGCACGCGCGGCGCAGCCGCATGAGGTGCGCGAGGATCCGTATCCGGCCCTCTTCCGCCTCGGGACCGCGGGCGGCGAGCGCTTCCAGGTCCTCCATGGCTCGCCGGCGCAGCGCCTCGTAGAAGTCCGCTTCGGCCGGCGACATCTCCACCTGCAGCGTGATCTCGGTGCGCGGCGGCAACTCGGTCAGCACCTCGGTCTTGAGCCGGCGCAGGATGAACGGCGCCAGCAGACGCCGCAAGCGCGTCCGCGCCGCGTCATCCGCGCCGCCGTCGATGGCCGCGGCGAAGTTGCGGCGAAACTGTTGCGACGAACCGAGCAGCCCCGGGTTGGCGAAGCTGAACAGCGAGTACAGGTCCATCACGTCGTTCTGAACCGGAGTGCCGGTAGTCACCAGACGAAAGCGCGCGTCGAGCCCGCGGGCCGCGCGCGCGCGTTTGGTGGCCGGATTCTTGATCGCCTGCGCTTCGTCGAGTACCGCGGTCTGCCAAGTGACCTCACCCAGCCGCTCCGCGTCACGCTGCAACAGGGTGTAGGTGGTAATGACCAGATCGAACGGTCCCGGCTCAGTGAGTACGGAGGCGCGGGCGGGGCCGACGTAGGCCAGCGGGTTGAGCGCCGGCGCGAAGCGGCTGGTTTCGTCGAGCCAGTTGGCGATCACCGACGTCGGCACGACCACCAGCGCGGGCCCGGCGGGTGCGCGCTCCAGCAGGAGCGCGAGCACCTGCACCGTCTTGCCGAGCCCCATGTCATCGGCCAGACACGCGCCGACCCCCCAGCGGCTCAGACGCGCCAGCCAGTCGAATCCCACCCGCTGGTAGGGGCGCAACTCCGCCCGCAGTGTGCTCGGCAGGTCCGGGGTGTAGTCCTGCGCATCGCGCAGCCGCTGCTGCAACGCACGCCACTCCCGGTCCGCGTCGAGTTCGGTTTGCTCGACGAACTCGTCGAGGGCGAGGGCGGCCATCGTATGCAGGCGCAGCGCCCCCTGCGCCGCGGGTGAGGACAGGCTGCGCAGATCGTCCAACTGGCGCCGGAACGACTCCGTCAACGCCAGGAACTCGCCGGCGCCCAGCTCCAGGAAGCGCCCGTGCGGGTCTGCGTCGAGCAGCGCGAACAACTGTTTCAGGTCGAGCACCCGCTGCTGATCCACGCGCAGCTCGCCGGAGGCGCGCAACCATTCCCCGGCGCTCTTGATGCGCAGTCTGAGCTGGCGGGTCTCGGCCCGCTTGAGCTTCAACCGCTCGCCCCTGGGCCACAGGCAGCGCACGCCCGCCGCATCCAGTTGTTCCAGCAACTCCAGGGCCCGGACGGCCTCGGGCAAAGCGGCCGACCACGGCGCGTCGTCGCCGTCGCCACTGCCGTCGCCGTCGCCGTCGCCGTTGCCGTTGCCCGTGCCGTCGCCCGTGCCGTCGCCACTGCCGAGCAACGGGCAGGCCGCCATGAGGCGGTCGGCGGCGGCCCGTTCGGCGGCCAGATCGCGCTGCGCCTGGACGGTCTCGCCCGCAAGCTGTCCGAACACCAGCGTGCCGCCCGCGCCCGGCGCGAAGTAGATCTCGGACCCGGCGACCGGCTCCACCACCAGCTCCGCGCTGACGCCCTCTGCGAGCGGCTCCAGCCGCGCCCGCGGCTGGGAATCGGCCTCGATCCGGCGCGCCGAGCGGGCGCTGCCCTCGACCCCACTGTGAATGCGCACCACGGACACCAATGCGGACACCGCCTCCAGCAGACGCGGGCGCGCCGCAGCCGGCAGCTCCAATCCCCCAACGGGGATGATCTTCTGCAACTGCCGGTGCGCCGGCGTGAGGCGCACTACCTCGCACTTCCGCGCGCCTATCATCCGAGCGACGAACTGATCGTCCTGCCGGTCGTCCGGGACGATGCGGGCGGTTACGCCGCGTCCCTGTTGCTCTATCACCAACTCCAGATCGCCGCGCGCGACCTCGACCAGGTCGCCGGCGGCGTTGAACACCAGCGGGTGGCCGACAAGCTCGACCAGCAGCGCCCGCGCCAGAGCGTGCCGGGACACTCCGAACGAGTGGCGCCTGGCCTGGATCTCCGCCGCCACGGCGCGGTCCTGCACCAGCAGGTAATCGGCAGTCACGGCCGCGGTGGCCAGCCAGTCCAACGACCGCGGCCTGCCCTTGGACCACCGGCCGGTCCGGGAAGCACGCTGCTCGCGCGGGCTCACGGTGATCCGGCCGCCATCCTGGGCCAATTCCCATACCAGCCGGCGGGGCCCGCCGGCGTCGTCGGGAGCGGCGCGTTTGACCGGCGGCGGCGGTCGGTCGCCGGTCTCGTACCCGAACTGCTCCAGCGCCTTGAGCCGAAACTCCCATGCCGGCACCACCTGCGGCACCAGGGTCGCCAGGGTCTGCGTGCCGAGTTGCCGGTGCATCGCGGCGCCCTGCTTGCCGGCCGCCTGGAACGACCGGTCGCCCCGGAATTCCAACTCCGCACCGGCGTGACCGATAATCGCCAGACACTCGGCCAGCGCCCAGAAGAAACCGTGGGCCGCAAGTCGATCGACGTAGTCCCCGAAAACCCGGCGCACGTGGATCGGCACGACGGGCTTGGCCCGACCGGCCCAACAACAGGCCCAGCCGAGCAGCAGCGCGTCCAGCCCCGGCGCGATCTCGAGCATCGGAGCGGATTTCACGCCGGCGCGCAGTCCGGCGGCGAAGCCGGCAGCGCCCACGACCCTGGAGGCCAGTCGGAAGTACCTGCCGTGGCTCAGGATGTGCGCGAGCAGGGCCCGGGCGGCGGGGGTGTCGAGACGCACCAGCGACAACAGGGAGAGGGCGAACGGCAGCGAGGCGGGAACGTCACGCCTGACCGTGCCCTCCTGATGGGCGCTGACGGCTGCCTCGATCGAGCGCAGCGCAAGTTGGTCGTCGCCGCGTAGCGTCGCGACCAGGGCCCGCACTGCGGCCTGCTCGACCCGGATCGAGCTGCTGCCTCGGCGGCCCGGGGCAAGCTCGCCGAAGATGGTCTCGGCATCGTCCAGGCGTCCTTGCAGGATGCGAATCATGGCGATCTCCGCGGCGAACATACCCAGGTCCGCGGCGAGCTCCCGGCAGGCGGCGACCAGCGGATCGGGCGCCGCCGCCGCATGCTCGATCACCTCGGCCAGGCACACCGCGAGCGCAATGCCCCGATGCTGCTCCGGCAGCGTTGCGAGCAGCTCGATGGCGCCCGGTTGAATCAGGAACACCCAATGCTGCGGCTTGACATCATCGGGTACGAGGTCGAACCGACCGGTGACGGTGGCGTAACGCAACTCCACCAAGTCCGGGGCTTCAGGTCTGTTCCAGGAGTACGAATAGTCCGAGGGAGGGGCCACCCGCTGGTAGGCGCTCCGGATGCGCTCCAGCAGGTCAGTGCGCGCCGCTTCCATGGTCAGCCACGGCGCCCAGCGCGGAACGGCCGCAAACCGGGACTGCACGCGGCCGGTGGACAGGAGTCCGCTCTTGCTCAACTCCTCACAGGTGTCCCCGACGGCGGCGACCGTGGGGCGGCGTCCGTCCACCTTGAGGTCCGCCTGGCGCAGCATGCGGGCCAGGCCGGCGGCCTCGTAGGGCAGCGGACTGACGACCCCGCAGACCAGCGCCGTCAGCCGGGCCTGCGGCGACAGCGACTCGAATTCGGCCCGCAGGTCGATCGGTTCAGGTTGGGGAAAGTGCAACCCGCGCATCGACACCGTCGACTTCGTTCATGGTCAGCATCCTACCGGTTCCCCAAATCGTTGGCCACGGCACGCCACCTCTCGCGGAGGCGCCGGCCCGTCACGTTTGGCGCACGTGCGGTTCATGCGGTATTAGTGAGCTTGTGGCGAGCGTGAACCCGCACACCGAGCTGCAACGAACCCCGCTGCACGCGGCGCACGAGCGCCTGGGCGCGCGCCTGACGCCGTTCGCCGGCTGGAGCATGCCGGTGCAGTACGCCGGCATCATCGCCGAGCACCGCGCCGTGCGCACCGCCGCCGGCCTGTTCGACGTCAGCCACATGGGGGAGCTGGAGTGTACCGGAGCCGCGGCGGCGGCCTGCGTGGCCCGGCTCACCTGCGCGCCGGTGGAGCGGCTGGAAGTGGGGCAGGCGCGCTACTCGATGATCCTCAACGAGACCGGCGGCATCATCGACGACGTGATCGTGTACCGGCTCGGCGACGCCTGGTACCGGATCGTGATCAACGCCGCCAACGCCGCGGCCGTGGCCGACCACGCCGGGACGGTTGCCGCCGGCATCGCCGGCGCCGAGTTGCGCGACGCCGGCGCCGAACTGGGCCTGCTCGCGGTCCAGGGGCCGCGCGCCGTGGCGCTGGTGCAGGACGCCGCCGCCGGCGAGGTCGCCTCCCTCGGCCGCTACCGCTGCCGGCGCGCCGAGGTGGCGGGCATTCCCGCGCTGGTGGCGCGCACCGGCTACACCGGTGAGGACGGCTTCGAGCTGTTCGTGGCCGCCGAGCAGGCCGAACCGCTGTGGACGCGCCTGCTCGAGGCGGGTGCGCCGGCCGGCCTGGTGCCGGCGGGGCTGGGCGCGCGCGACACGCTACGGCTGGAGGCGGCGCTGCCGCTCTACGGCAACGAGCTGGGGCCTGAAGTCTCCCCGCTGGAGGTGGGCCTCGGCCGCTTCGTGGCGAAGTCGGATACGTACGTCGGCGCGGCGGCGATCCGGCGGCTGCGCGCGGCCGGCGCGCCGGGCATGGAGCACGCGCTGGTCCATCTGCAGCTCCACGGCCGTGCGGTGGCGCGCGCCGGCTACCCCATCGCCACGCCGGCGGGAACCCCGGCCGGCAGCGTGACCAGCGGCGGCTACGGGCCGTGGCTGGAGCGCAGCTTGGCAATGGGGCTGGTTGCACGGCACCATGCGGCGGTCGGCGGCGAGCTGGCGGTGGTGATCCGCGGCCGGCCGCACGCCGCCACGGTCGTCAAGCGGCCATTCTATCAGCGGGAGGACGGATGAGCATTCCGGCAGAGCTGCGTTACACCGCCGCGCACGAATGGCTGCGCGAGGAACCGGACGGCACGGTGACCGTCGGCATCACCGATCACGCCCAGGCCGAGCTGGGCGACATCGTCTATCTGGAGTTGCCGGCGCTGGGAGCGGAGGTCACCAAGGGCGAATCGTTCGGTGTGATCGAAAGCGTCAAGGCGGCCAGCGACCTGTACGCGCCGGTCAGCGGCGCCGTCACCGCGGTGAACACCGCCCTGGAGTCCGCGCCGCAACAGGTCAACGAAGCCCCCTACGACGCCGGCTGGCTGATCAAGCTCAATCCCACCCGCCTGTCGGACGAACGTCCCGCGCTGCTCGACGCCGCCGCCTACCGCCGGCTCCTGCAATAGCGCCCCAAAACCGCCGCCCGGCGCCGGTCATCGCTCTTATTCGGCTATCGACCGCCGAAACGCCCGCCGCCACCCCTGAGCCTCGGATCCAGCAGGTCGCGCACCGCGTCGCCGAAGAGACCCCGGCCTCCTCCGCCGGTTGATTCGCTGCCGGCAGTGGGAATAGGCTCGATCAATGGTCGCCCGCCTGTTCGGGATGGAGGTGGCCAACGCGTCGCTGTACGACGGCTCCACGGCGCTGGCCGAGGCCGCCCTGATGGCCGCGCGGCTGCGCGCGGGGCGCCGGACGGTGGTGGTCAGCGCGGCGGCACCGACCGTGGCGCTCTGCAGGAAGCGCTCGACGCCGACACCGCCGCCGTTCTGACCCAGTACCCGAACTTCTTGGGGGTGATCGCGCAACGTGCGGCAGATGCCGGGGCGGCTGGCGGGCGTGGCGTACGACGGCGCCGGCCGGCGCGGCTTCGTGCTTACCCTCAAGCCGCGCGAGCAGGACATCCGGTGTCCGGCATTCTGCCGGCGGCAGCGGCGGCGGGATGCCCGCCCCGGCCGGAGCCGGCCCACCACGCCCCACGGTGCCCGCGTCCAGCAGCGGCGGCGCGCCCGCGCCTGCCGGTACCCGCGAACCCCGGACGGCGCCCGCGCCCGGCGCGCCGGCGGTCGCCGCGCAGCCCGGGGCCGGACTGCTGCCGGACCCCAGAAGAGGACTAATGCGGTGCACCGCATTAGTTTTGCTCTGTCGCTACCACCACCGGGCGGTGCACGAGGAGGGGTTTCAGGTGGTCTCTGGCGCGGACGGGGAGTTTGAGTTCCGGCGGCCGGATGGTGCGCCGTTGCCGGCGGTGGCGGTGGCGCCTCGCTGGCAAGGGGCGCCGCTGGAGCCGACCGAGGCGCGGCTGCGACAGGCGGGGATCACGATCGGCCCGCATACGGCGACGCTGGACTGGTATGGAGAGTCACTCGACTTGGCGGCGGCGCTCGACGTGTTGTGGGAACCGCCACCGGCCGGCGGTTCGTGACGGCTGCGCGACGTCCCGGCGGGATGCGCGCGCGTCCGCGCACGCTCACGTTGGCACGGGGTTCGATCGCGCAGCATCGCGCACACCACCGCTAGCAACCGGTCCGAGACCGTACAATTCCAAGAAACTACCTCTGGTGTGCCAGGTCGCCGATGGAGGCCTCGGCAGCAAGCCACTCGCCTCCGGGCTCGTCGCGAACAGGGCGCTGGGCCCACTCGCTGGCGAAAATGCCGGTGAACTTCATCCGGTAACGCCGGTGCACCACGACGCCAGGATTGGAGTATTGGTCGGGCAGCTCGCGGTCACCCTCTGGATAGAAAGGGTGTAGCGATGATGGTAGATGTGGCTCAGATCGTGCATATTGGCGGCATGGCGAGATCGGTTACGATTCGTGACGTGCCGGACGACGCCTGCCAGGAGTTGGCATCCAGGGCGGCGGCAACCGGCCGGTCACTCCAGGAGTACCTGCGAATGCAGCTCATCGCGCTGGCCGGACGCCCCGACCCGGAGGTGCTCGTGGCGCGTGTTCGGGAACGCAAGCAGCGTACCGGAAGCCGCCTACCGGCGGAGACGATCCTCCGTCACCGCGACGCCGACCGAAGATGAGCCTTGTGGTGGACGCCGGGTTCGTCGTGGCGGCCTTGGCTGACGACGCCGAGGATGGCAGGTGGGCACAGGAGTTGCTGGTCGGCACTAACTTGGCGGCGCCGCACCTGATGCCGGTCGAAGCTACCAACATCCTGCGACGAGCAGCCCTCGCCGGGGATATCTCGCAGGACGTGGCCACGTTGGCGCATGCCGACCTGCTCGGACTGGGCGTTGCGCTGTTTCCCTACGCCCCCTTTGCGCAACGGATCTGGGAGCTGCGCGGGAACGTGACCGCCTACGACGCTTGGTACGTAGCCCTGGCGGAGGCACTGGGTTTCGAACTCGCGACCGTCGACCTCCGTCTCTCCCGGGCCTCGGGCTGCCGGTGCGCGTTCCTGACCCCTCCCAGGTAATCTGGGCTGTGCGTTGAAGATCGAGCGTGCTACGTTAACTGCTAACGCTAACAGGTGCACGTCGGCGTCCGGCACTCGACTGCCGTGTTGCAGAAACATCTGGTCCGAGTCTCCGAAATCCTTGTCGGAGGGGCAGGCCAGCACCACGATGATCGGCGGCAAACCCCGCCCCACCAGCGACATTGTCGTGAGCAACGGCAGCAGCCCCGGAAACGCCATCCAGGCGTCGCCGAATCTCTGCACCGCCAAGTCCAGTCTACCGCCGAAGAATCCCGAGATGCCGCCTATCAGCACCGCCACCACGATGTTGACGGTGATCGGTTCTAGCGACGGCAGACCTCCTCGAGAGCGTCAAGCCGCCGCTCCGTCAGTCGCCGCGCGCGGGGGCAGGGGCCGTTGCTGCGGCCGTCGCGGCGCTCGAGGCTGCTCGGACAGGAGCGGCAGCACGAGCGCCGCCGCGGCGACGATCTCGGCACTCGGACCCCTTCAGGGCCGGCATTCACGGCCGATTGGCCGGCAGCGGGCCGCTCGCGGCCTCATAGCGGCCCCCTGATGGCCTTCCAAACCCAGGGAGGTCGCGGTAGGAACGCCGGTTACCCGGCGCCCCCCGCACAGATCCGGACGTGGTCGTTAAACCATCCGGCTCCTACCTTCGGTGGTTGACGGCAAATCGCCGGTCCGGCCATGAGTGTACGATTCGGGGTTGGGGCCACAGCTTGATGCTGATCGCCAGCATCCAAGCCCAGGAGAATCGGTCCTTCTGGGACCTCCGGCGTAGAATCTTTACCCAGATTCCTCGCAGACGCCACACGAATCGGTGCAGATAGCGGTAGCTGGTGGGTACCGCGTAGTAGTTGAGCCATCCGCGCAGTACCCGTCCCAGCCAGCGCCCGGTTTCCATCACGTCATCATGCATTCGTCTGCGGAGCTCGATCTTGATCCTCTTCAGCGTACGATTCATCCGCTTCCGAATTGGCTTCCGCCCCAGCCCGAAGCGTCCTTTCCTGTCCTTCCTGCAATAATGCGTGAAACCCAGAAAGTCGAACGTCTCCGGTCGCCCTTCCCCACGTGCTCGGCGGTTCCTTTCGGCATACCGTCCAAACTCGAGGAGTCGGGTCTTGTCGGCGTTCAGTTCCAGCTCGAAGCCTCTGAATCGCTCCTTCAGTTCCCGCAGGAAGCGTTCCGCATCGTCACGATGCTCGAACCCGGCGACATAGTCATCTGCGTAGCGCACTATGATCATGTCTCCGCGCGCCTCCTGCGGCCGCCACTTCTTGGTGACCCACAGGTCCAACACGTAGTGCAAGTATATATTCGCGAGCATCGGTGAAATCACCGACCCTTGCGCTGTACCCCGCCCCGCGTCGATCTGTCGGCCTTCTTCCAGTACCCCAGCGCGCAGCCACTTCTTTATCAGCCGCAGCACCCGCCGATCTCCAATCCGATGCTCCAGGAATCTGATCAACCAGTCCCGCGAGATCGTGTCGAAGTAGGCGCGAATGTCCGCGTCCAATATCCAGTTCACTTCGCGCCGTTCGATGGCGTAGGCCAGTGCGTCCAACGCATCGTGTGCCCCGCGCCCCGGTCGAAACCCATAGCTGATCCCGAGAAATTCCTCCTCATAGATCGGTGTCAGGATCACATCCACCACGGCCTTCTGGACGATCTTGTCCTCCAGCGCGGCCACCCCCAGCGGTCGTGTGCCTCCGTCCGGCTTGTCGATGTTGACCCGCCGTACCGGGGTCGCTCGGTACGCTCCTGTGTGTACTCGCCGGTGCAGGTCGTGCAAGCGCACTTCCAACCCCGTCTCGTACTCCCGCCACGTCATCCCGTCCACCCCCGGGGCCGCTTCACGCTTCAGCGCGTAATAGGCCACCCGCAGCGCTTCCGGCGTCACGTGGTGCAGCAGCGCAGTGAGTTTCTCCTGCGGTTCTCTCTTTACGAATTGCCGTATCCGCTCGGCCGCCTGTGTCACGGTTGCCCGACTCTGCGTCCGGCCCGTGCTTTGACCTTGCGAATTCCCGTTGGTCATGGGCCTTCGCTCCACCGTCTCCGCAGTCGCTTGCGCTCCCTTGTTCGCCGGCTTCGCCGCTACTATGCCCATGTCCGACTCCTTCGGGTCGTTCATCTTTGGTCCAGCCTCACGCCTTCCCTCCGCGGTCCCGGCGACGACCCGCCGGGACGACCCGAAGACCTCCCAGGTCCCGGTATATGACGTACGTACGTGCCTGAGTTCTTCGACGCCGTGGAGCCCGGTCGATCCTCACCATACTGGCTCGACCGGTGTTGCCTTCGACCGAGTACAGAGTCTCGGCACTCCAGATGTCGTATTTTGCGGCGCTCCATAACTCTGCCCGCACGCACCGCTGCCGACGCTTCGCCTGCACCCTCGCAGGTGCCAACGCACGGCTCGCGGAGAAACGTGGATTGGCTGCTCCTTCGTTCCAAGGGACTTTCACCCTCTGTCATATGCCAGTTAGCCTGGCGCTCATACCCCAGGGTACCCCCCGGAATCCCGCAAAGTGCCCGTCAAAGCCGTTTCCCACCACCGCTGACACCGCTGACACCGCTGACACGCCGCGCGGTCCGCTGACACGCCGCGCGGTCCGCCACCCGGCTCCCGTGTGCCACCTTGAACATCAATCCGAGACCGGCACTGATCAGCGCTTGCAGGTCAGGAACGACGTGAGGTGCGGGCTGCATACTCACCCTGGAGGTCGAGCAGGGTGCCTACCGCATCCTGCCAGCGCTGCGGTCGGGACCTGCGGTCTTGCGGCCTGCGGTACTGCACCCGGGGCTGCGCTGCCTTGCGGCGCTCTCGATAGCGCCGTTGTCGTTCCGCGTTACTTACCGCCACTGCTCTACTTCCCGTTACGCTCCGTTACGTAACAGGTTCGGATTATCCGTGCACCGGTGCCGGTTCGCGCCGCGCAGTCTCACCGCGCCTCCAGCCGGGTCTCCGGTCGCTCCCGTGAGCGGCGGGGACGACGCTTCCCTCGCCCGGCCCACCTTCCCCCATCAGGCGGTCAGCGGTCGCGGTGCCCGGTGCTGTGGATCAAACTGCGTGCGGTCACGCAGCATCGCGCACGCCACCGCGAGCAACCGGTCCGCGACCGTACGCAGCGCCCGGCCATGGCGCTGCCCGCGCGCTCGCAACTCCGCATACCGCTCCCGACTCACCGGATCGTGCTGGATCGCCACCCGCGCCCAGTGATACATCGCGTTGCTCAGCCGCTGGTTGCAGGCACGGCGCATGCTCACCTGGCAACTCTTCCCCGACCGCTTGGTCACCGGCGCCACTCCGGTCAGAATCCGCAAACTGTGGTAGTCTCGCTCAGCCAGCAACTGTGAGGCCTCCGCGAACAGCGTGGCGAGCACGATCCGACCAACACCGGGCATCGAACGCAGGATGACGGCGTCACGCTGCTCTTCTGGTTCACCCGAGTCGTCGGCGGCCACAATCTCGGCCAGCAGTTCGTCGAGCCGGCTGCCGCAGGATGCGCAGCACACCGGCAGCATCATGGCGCCGGATGCGGTTGCGCTTCAGGATGGCCGCGACCGACGCCTTCCGGACCCGCGCTGCCTCCGCCGGCGTCGGCGCCTTCTCCCACAACTCCGGAACCCAGCCCGCGCCGAGGTCACCGCCCAGCTCGATCAGCTGCGGGTAGTAGCGGCGCAGTTGCTCGCGCATGCGATTGATCAGCCCGTTGCGTTCCTCCTGCAACTCGGCAGTCAGGCGCGACCATTCCCGCAACTCGATCACCGGCGGTGCCTGCACCTGCAACTGACGAAAGCTGCGTCGGTCGGTGCGCAGCGAGTCTGCCAACACCCGCGCATCGCGCCGGTCATCCTTGGCGCCGGCCACCGTAAACCGATCACGAAATCGATCCAGCTGCTTGGGATTGATCGCGTACACCTGCACCTCCCGCTCCAGCAGCATCTCGACCACCGCGCCATGCGGCACCTCGATCCCCGCGTGCACGCGCTCCGGGTGCCCGCCGGATAGCTCGTGCAACCATGCGCACAAGTCGGCGATGCCGGCGCCGCTATGGTCCACCTGCCGTTCCGCGATCACCGCGCCGTCACCCTCAAGCACACAGATCTGATGTTGCCTGGTCGCCCAATCGATCCCCACGAACCACTGTTCGGTCTGTTCGGTCTGTTCGGTCTGTTCGGTCTGGTATCCAGGACGATCACGTGCGCCAGTTGGCCCTTACCTCGACCAAGCGGCGGTTTTCCACCGCTGCCGCTTGCGCACTGAGTGAGCCGCGAACACAGGCTACCACGCTCTGCCGATCATCCGGTCGACCGTCGAAGTAGGCGCGTAGCGCGTCCGCGATGACCTGGGAGTAGCCTCTGAGGCTACGCGCGGCTGCCTCCGACACGACTCGCTGGCGAAGATCGTCCGGTAGTTCGATGGTGGTACGCATGCCAACGACACTACTGCATGCATGCAAGTGCATGCAATAGAGCTTGGGGTCCAGGACACCATAGACCAGGTCGATGAGCAGGTTGATCACCACCACCACCCCACGAACTCGCGGCTGGCCGTTTGAGCTACACCGCCGGCAGACCCCGGCCTCCTCCGCCGGTTGATTCGCTGCCGGCAGTGGGAATAGGCTTGATCACGTGCGCTACACCCCCCACACCGAGGCTGAGCTGGCGGCGATGCTGGAGACCATCGGCGTGGCGTCGGTCGAGGAGTTGTTCGCCGACGTGCCGCACGCGCAGCGGTTTCCGCGGCTCGACCTGCCGGACGGGATGAGCGAGCCGGAGGTGGCGGCGCTGTTCCGGCGCCATGCCGACGCCAACGGTGCGCTGGATACGCATAGCTGCTTCCTCGGGGCCGGCGCCTACCACCACTACACGCCGGCGGTGGTGCCGCATCTCCTGTTCCGTAGCGAGCTGTACACGGCTTATACGCCTTATCAGCCGGAGGTGAGCCAAGGGACGCTGCAGACGATCTTCGAGTTTCAGACCATGGTCGCCCGCCTGTTCGGGATGGAGGTGGCCAACGCGTCGCTGTACGACGGCTCCACGGCGCTGGCCGAGGCCGCCCTGATGGCCGCGCGGCTGCGCGCGGGGCGCCGGACGGTGGTGGTCAGCGCGGCGGTCCATCCGGAATACCGGCAGGTGCTGGCCACCTATCTGTCGGGGATCGGCCTGCGCATCGTCACCGTCCCCTTCGACCGGGAGACCGGTGCCACCGACCGTGGCGCTCTGCAGGAAGCGCTCGACGCCGACACCGCCGCCGTTCTGACCCAGTACCCGAACTTCTTGGGGGTGATCGAGCCGCTGGAGGAGCTGGTCGAGATCACCCACGCCGCGGGCGCGCTGGCGGTCGCGTCCGCCGATCCGGTGGCGCTGGCCACGCTGCGTCCGCCGGGCGAGCTGGGCGTGGACATCGCCACCGCCGAGGGGCAGCCGCTGGGCATACCGCTGTTCTACGGCGGCCCCTACGTCGGCCTGCTGGCCACGTCGATGCGCAACGTGCGGCAGATGCCGGGGCGGCTGGCGGGCGTGGCGTACGACGGCGCCGGCCGGCGCGGCTTCGTGCTTACCCTCAAGCCGCGCGAGCAGGACATCCGGCGCGAACGCGCCACCAGCAACATCTGCACCAACGAGGCGCTGATCGCCACCGCGGTCGCGATCTACGTGGCCGCCCTCGGGCCGCGCGGACTGCGGGAGGTGGCCGACCAGTGCTACCACCGCTCTCACTACCTGGCCGCCGAGCTGGGCCGGCTGCCCGGCTTCAGCCCACGGTTCTCGCGGCCGTTCCTGCGCGAGTTCGCACTGCGCACGCCGCGGCCGCCGGCGGAGATCAACCGGCGCCTCTGGGAGGAGCACGGCATCGTCGGCGGGCTGGATCTGGGACGGTTCGACCTCGGGCTTGAGGGCTGCTGGCTGCTGACCGCGACCGAGTTGAACTCGCGCGCGGCCATCGACCGGCTGGTAACCGCCCTGGCGGAAGCGGCAGCGTGACTGTCCGGCCCTCTGCCGGCGGCAGCGGCGGCGGGATGCCCGCCCCAGCCGGAGCCGGCCCACCACGCCCCACGGCGCCCGCGTCCAGCAGCGGCGGCGCGCCCGCTCCTGCCGGTACCCGCGAACCCCGGACGGCGCCCGCGCCCGGCGCGCCGGCGGTCGCCGCGCAGCCCGGGGCCGGACTGCTGCCGGACCAGCCGCTCTTGTTCGAGCAGTCGGTCCCCGGCCGCCGGGGGGTGCAGCTTGCCGCCCTCGACGTGCCGCGCGCCGCGCCGCTGCCGGCCGCGCTGCTGCGCGCCGAGTTGCCGCTGCCGGAGCTGTCGGAGCCGGAGGTGGTGCGCCACTTCACCAACACCTCGCGGCGCAACTTCTCGATCGACCAGGGGTTCTATCCGCTCGGCTCGTGCACCATGAAGTACAACCCCAAGATCAACGACCGCGTCGCCGACCTGCCGGGGCTGGCCCTGATCCACCCCTACCAGGACCAAGCCACCCTACCCGGCATGCTGCGCCTGCTCGGCGAGCTGCAGGAGTGGCTGGGCGAGATTGCGGGACTGCCGGCGGTGTCGCTCCATCCCGCCGCGGGCGCCCACGGCGAGTTGACCGGGGCGCTGATGATCCGCGCCTGCCATGCGGCCGCCGGCCGCCGCCGCAGCACGATGCTGGTGCCCGACTCCGCCCACGGCACCAACCCCGCCACCGTCGCCATGGTCGGCTACCGCACGCGCACGGTGCCCACCGGCGCCGACGGCAACCTCGACTTCGCCGCCCTGCAGGAGGCGCTGGACGGCGAGGTGGCCGGCCTGATGATCACCAACCCCAACACGCTCGGGCTGTTCGAGGAACGCATCCTGGAGATCGCCGCCGCAGTGCACGCGGCCGGCGCCCTGATCTACATGGACGGCGCCAACATGAACGCCATGCTCGGCGCCGCCCGCCCCGGCGACCTGGGGATGGACATCCTGCACTTCAACCTGCACAAGACCTTCAGCGTCCCGCACGGCGGCGGCGGCCCCGGCGCCGGGGCGATCGCGGTCACCGCCGAGCTGGCCCCGTTCCTGCCGGAACCGGTGCTGTGCCGCCGCGGCGACGGCTTCCGCTACGACTACGACCGCCCGCACTCGATCGGCCGCGTGCGCGCCTTCCACGGCAACGTCAACAACGCCGTGCGCGGGTACGCCTACCTCCGATCGCTCGGCGGCGACGGCCTCGCCGAGGTCAGCCGCCTGGCGGTGGTCAACGCCAACTACCTGCGCGTGCGCCTGCAGGAGGTGCTGGAGGTGCCCTTCCCGCGCACCTGCAAGCACGAAGTGGTGTTCAGCGCCCGGCGGCAGGCGGCAGAGCACCAGGTGCGCACCCTCGACCTCGCCAAGCGGCTGATCGACTACGGCATCCACCCGCCGACCATCTACTTCCCCCTCACCGTGCCGGAAGCGCTGATGGTCGAACCCACCGAAACCGAGTCCAAGGCCACCCTCGACCACTTCGTCGCCGCGCTGCGCGCCATCCTGCACGAGGCCGCCGCCACCCCCGAGCTGGTGCGCGAGGCGCCCCACTCCACCCCCCTCGGCCGGCTCGACGAGGTCACCGCCGCCCGCCGCCCGGTCCTGGTCTGGCCGCAGCAACCGGCAACCTGACCTAACCCGGTTGTCGTGCGCACGAGTTTCGTGTACCCTTGATCCATGAAAAACATCACACTAAACGCCGACGAAGCGTTGATCGAGGCCGCTCGCACGCGAGCCCGCGCCGAGCATACGACGTTGAACGACGCGTTTCGCCGCTGGCTGACCAGCTACGCGCGGCGCGATCGTCAGGCAGCCGATGCGATTGCGCTGATCGATGACCTCAGCCGCTACGCACGCACCGGCGGTCGGACCTTCAGCCGCGATGCAATGAACGACCGATGAGTTTCATTGACACGAACGTATTCGTCTACCTGTTCGACGAGACCGATCGGTTGAAACGGAACCGAGCACGGGAGATCGTTCGATTGGCGCTGAATGGCAGTTGGGCGATCAGCTTCCAGGTTGTCCAGGAGACACTGAACGTCATCACCCGCAAGATTCCCACGCCGGTGACCGCGGACCACGCGGGCCGTTTTCTGAACACCGTGCTCCTGCCGCTCTGGTCCATCACGCCCAGCGTCGAGTTGTACCGGCGCGGGCTCGACATTCAGTCCCGGTACCAATACGGATTCTACGACGCGTTGATCATCGCGGCGGCGCTGGAGGCAGGTTGCACTCGGCTCCTCAGTGAGGATCTGCAGCACGGCCAGAAGATCGAGAGTCTGACCATCGAGAACCCGTTTCTCAGTACCCCACCAAGTCCCACCAAGTCCACCGGGAACTGAGACGGTGTAGGCGCGGGCGAGGAGCAGGCGTATGGCTTCACCAGAGAGCGGCCACGGCGGCGAGCAGTCGCCCGCCCACAGCGCGGAGACCGCCTCGCCGGATTCAAGGCAGTGTGCAACGGGTCTGTCCGCAAGCCGAGCCGTGGAAGCAAGAATGGACTAGCACTAGCAGCCGCAAAGACCTACGGAAGCCTACTGGTCATGCACCGGAACTGCTTACCGAATGGTCAGTAACGAAGCTTTCGCTCGTAGAATGAGACGAGTGATCGGGAACAGTATCCATGAGGTTTCGTCAACGGTAATCAGATCACCCGGCGGCCTCATCGTGATTGTTGGCGCACACAGTTTGGTAAACGGGAATACCACGATCTGGTCGACGGGCAATCCCGCTGTGTTGTTGCGATGCGAGCCCAAGGGCGCGGTGAGGGAGTCCCGTTTGCGGTGACGATGCGGCGGTGCTGCGCGGCCCGCTGCCCGCCGACGCCTACGCCGCTCCATGGTGGGTGGCGAGGCGGGTGCACATCTCGGTGAGGCGCCGGCTTGGCGCAGGAGTGCGAGCAGGCCGTCCTCCAGGCGCGGACGCGGCCCCGCCCGCATCGCCAGACCTTCGGCCTCGGTGAGTGCCTGCAGGTCCGCCTCGATTCCGTTCAACGCGTCGGAGTCCAGCAGGGCGCGCAGCTTGTCGCCGAGGCGGCGGATCATGCCGGCGCGTTCCTCCAGGCCGGCGCTGGCGCGGCCCGGAGAAGGTGTACAACCCGTACGACCTGCTGTTGCTGCTGCGCCGCGGCGAGTTCGAAGCGCACTGGTTCGAGACTGGCACGCCGGCGTTTCTGGTGGACACTCTGTTTGAGCGACGGGTCTCGTCGGTGTCACTGGACGAGATGGTGAGCACCGGAGCCCTGCTGTCGGCGTTCGACGTCGGCGGCCGCTCCGCCGCTGAGCACATCGGCACCGAGGCGTTGCTGTTCCAGACCGGCTACTTGACCATCACCGGGGAAGAGCGGCTCGGCGACGAGGCGCTGTATCGGCTCGGCTATCCCAACCGGGAGGTGCGCCAAAGCCTGAACCGGGTTCTGCTGCGTAACGTGTCGCTCGACCTGCAACGAGCGTTCCGGCGCACCGCGATGGATTGATCGAGAACCGGACCAGGAGCGGAGGGCTCAGTTGGAGGGGCTGAGGCCGTCGGGGGCGGCCTCCAGTTGCTGCTTGAGCTGCCGGAACCTGGCCTGGTCGATTCCGGTAGCCGCTTCGATCGTGGACCACGGGACATCGCGGTTCAGGAGTCCCTCGATGACTTGTACCTTCCCCCTCAACTCGCCCTTCCGAATGGCCTCCTGTTCTTTGACCTCGCCGTAGATGTGGAGCATCTCCACCGTCGCCTCGTTCATCAGTTCTTCACCTCCCGGCACCTGCCGCCGTACCGCGTCCGCGAATCGCTGCCAGCGCTTCGCCTCCCGCGTCGTGGTCGCAATGTACACTACGATCTGCCGCACGTCCTCGTCTCTCCCCGCCCGCCCTAATTCTGCCAGCAGCGGCACCAACCGTTGCAGGATCGGCCAACTCTTCCGGTACGCCGCCAGCAGCGCATGTTGCGCGCTGCGACCGTGCAGGTCGCCGCGCAATTGCTCGGGCGCCACCCCGGTCTGGTCGATCAACAGATGCGCGTAACGCGGCACACCGGGCCAGGCGCGCACTGGCTCGGTAAACAGTGCGGAGAACTCCGCCGGCTCGCGCCAGCGGTAGCGGCCCTGATACAACACCAGCGGCACGATCGGGCGCAGGAGCTTGTCGTTGGGGTGCCGCCTGCGAATCGCGTTCCCAGATCCTGACGCTGTACTTCAGCAGCCGCAGCCGCAGCCAGGGGTCCGGCTTCGACTGGTGCTCCAGCAACACGTACAGCCAGGCGGGTGCGCCGTCGGTCTTGCGCCGGACGGCGAACAGGAGGTCCGACTCGCTGTCGCGCAGGCGGTCGTCGATGAAGGTGACGTCCTGGCGCGCGAGGCTGGACCACCGCACGGCGCCGGCGACCGGCTCCGGCAGGTGGGCGCGCAGCAGGGCGGCTGCTTCGGACTCGTCACGGAACACGGAACGGAACAGGTGATCGTGGGGCTTCGAGATCTCGCCAGCCATACCCTGTTCCACGGGGCGTGGTTCGCTGGCGCTTTCAAGGCGTGGAGCAGGCGTGGCGGGGCCGGCTTGCCGGCAGCGCAGGTCGCCGGCGTCCGAGCTGCCAGAGGTGTCACCTGATTCTGCCTGAGATGCGGCGCACGGAGTTCACCGCCTGTGCGTCGGGTCAAGCGGCTCAAGTACCTGGGCGCCAGCGAGATGCGCATCATCGTCCGGCACATGGTGCCGTCGTTCAGCAGCCACCTGATCGCCGTGCTCACGCTGCGCGTGCCGGAGATGATCCTGGCCGAGACCAGCCTCAGCTTCCTCGGCCTGGGGCTGCGCGAACCGGTGACAAGCTGCGGTGTGCTGCTGACCGGGGTGCAGAACATCCGCGCGGTGGCGCTGGCGCCGTGGCTGTTCCTGCCCGGGGTGGCGATCGTGGTCACCGTGCTGGCCTTCAACTTCGTCGGCGACGGCCTGCGCGACGCCGCCGACCCCTACTCGCAGTAGCCTTAAAACACGGTGCTCGAAGTTTCGGTCCCTGACATGGCACTTGGGCGATCTGGTATAATGCACGACCCATGCCGGAACACGACAAGAAGCATGTAAACGTGAGAGCCTGCATACTTACGGCCCGTCTGGGTACACGCGCACTGACAATCCCACGGCTACAGACAAGGCAGATAAACAAGTGAATACGAACAGCAGCGAAGGCGCGGACGACCGAGACTCACGTCTGCTACGAGCCGTAGAATCGATAGCGATCTCACCAGCGGATGCTCAGCGGCTTGCTGACCAGTACCTCATAAAGAGTGGCGTTGGCAAGGACGGGCACGGCACTGGCCGGTCTGGGGCCCCTGACGAACCAATGCCAAGAGATCGTCGTCGTGCCGCCGACAGGATTATTCGTCGATATAGTCGGCTCGCCGCGTCTTTTGGTAGCGCAACAGCGCTCGCAGGTGTCGTTCCCGGGATCGGGACTGCGCTGGCGACTCTTGCTGGTGGCTTGGCGGATACCGCGGCGTGTATGAAACTCCAAGTCAATATGTGCATGTGTCTCGCGGCTGTCTTCGGATATGATATTTCGTCCGAAGACAATCGGCATATGGTATATCTGATCGCGGCTACCGGCGCTGTTGGACATGCAGGAGTCGAAGGTACAGTGCGAGTAGGATCGAAGGCCGGTGTGAAGATGTTGCGCCAGTACCTGCAGGGAGCAGCAATACAGGCGGTGAAGCAGGCATTCAAGAAAGTCGGCGTAACCTTCACGAGGAAGGCGCTTGAGAAGACCATCCCATTCGGGGTAGGGGTCGTCATTAGCGGGACAGCGAATTACTGGCTTACGAGATTCGTGGGAGGTCAAGCAAGGAAGTGGTTCGAGATTGATACGGGGATAGCGAAGTAAACATAGAGCTTCCAGACCCCTACGTTAGGTCACTCAAGCCCTCCGCAGGTGAGGCACGGCTATACCCAGACCCAGATGTAGTCGCGATGTCGCGATTGACTGGATCCCACCCTGGAATAACCTCCGCTCCCGTGGATTTCAACCACGAATCGCCCCAGCAATTCTCGGTGAACGGCAGTCGATGGCCTGAAGAGACAGTCTGGGGGGCCCACCATTTGTCAACCCCCGCCGCGCAAGGGTAGGACACGCCGGTTACGTTGCCGCTAACCGCCGCGCTCAGTTGCGCATCGATCTGCCCAACCACGAGCGGCTCGCCTCCGTTGCAGATATCCGGCGTTCGCGAGCGCTTTTCGCCCGGGACCGGCTGTCTGATTTCGTCGACATGGATCTGATTGTATCCCGCCGCGAGAGCGGGCGTCAATCCAATAGACAGGCTGGCTGGGCGGGTCAGCCGCGTGCGGCGTGGGCGGCGCCCGCCCCCGTAGCGGCCGCCGGCGCCGCGCAGCCGCGGGTCCAGCAGGTCGAGCGACTGGCCGAGCGGTTTCCGACGAAACGCTGCTACCCAGTGGTCGCGGTTCCGATCCACTATGGGCTCGGGCTGATTCCCGTTTAGGAGTCCGCGCGGACCGACGCGGCGCGCTACATTCCCCACACCCCGATCGAGCATCCCCACGGCTTTCTGTCCCGCTACCGTCCACCGGTCATCATCGACGAGGTCCAGCGGGTCCCGGACATCCTCTCCGCGATCCAGGTTGCGGTCGATCACCCGGACCACGCGGGAACCTACGTGCTAACCGGATCTCAGAATCTCCTACTGATGGACAGAATATCGCAGACTCTGGCGGGGCGAACCGGAATCCTCCATCTGTTGCCCCTGTCACGCGCGGAGTTGGAGTCGCAACCGCACGCCGCTCCCGGCCAGCCCGGTGCGTTGTTCTCCAACCGCGCCACGCAACTCGATCTCTGGTCCACCGTGCGCACCGGTTTCTACCCGCGCATCCACGATCGGGCCATCCCTCCCGAAATCTGGCTACCCGACTACGTTCAGACCTACCTCGCCCGCGACGTGCGGGCCCTGCTCAACGTCGGTGACCTGGAAACCTTCGAACGGTTGCTCCGCCCCTACCATCGCAACTTCAACAAGCGGCTGGTGAAGAGTCCGAAGCTCTACCTGGTCGACACCGGGCTCGCCTGCCATCTCGTCATCACCGGCTGCAGCCGCCGCTGTACTTCTGGCGCGACCGGCACGTCATGACCCGTCACGACGCGCCACCGCCAGCCGGCGTCAGCCGTCGGCCACCTCGAACGCCGTCACGTTGCGCGTCTCGCGGCTGAACTCCACCCCGATCAAATGGATCCGCTGCCCCCCACCAGGAGCGGTTGGCCCGCCACCGGATCGGGTGCTCCCCAGCGGTGTCCGCTCGCCGCCGCCGCGGTACTTCGCTGCGTAGTCCCGCTCCCGCAACTGCGCCAGGGCCGATCCCGGCGACGCCATCTCCACCACCTTGAACTCGAACAGGTACACGTGCCCGCCAGTCCTCACCACCATGTCCAGCCGGCCGTGGCTGCTCGATTCCTCCACCGCGATCTCGTACCCCAACGCCGCGAAGTAGGAGTAGAACACGCTCGCGTAGAAGCCCTCGTAGTCGGCGATCCGGTTGTTCGTGTACCACTGGTACGGGATGCTGGCGAAGAAGGCGTGGAACAGCTCCTTCAGGCCCGCGCAGTCGTGGGCTTCCAGCAGGCGCGCCAGGCGCGTGCTGTTGGCCGTCTGTTGCTGCACGTCCTGCACCAGATGCTGCAGTAGACACTCATTCAGGCTCTGCCGCACCTCCCGGTTCGGATAGCCCAGCCGGTACAGCGCCTTGCCTCCCAGCTCCTCCTCCCCCGTGATCGTCAGGTAGCCGGTCTGGAACAGCAGCGCCTCGGTGCCGATGTGCTCAGCGGCGGAGCGGCCGCCCACGTCGAACGCCGACAGCAACGCCTCCGTGCTCACCGTCTGGTCCAGTGATACCGACGCGACCTGCCGTTCGAACAGCGTGTCCACCAGGAACGCCGGCGTCCCGGTCTCGAACCAGTGGGCGGCGAACTTGCGGCGGCGCAGCAGCAGCAGCACATCGTACGGGTTGTACACCTTCTCCGCGCCCAGCCAACTGTAGCCGTTGTACCATTCCCGCACCCGCTCCCGGTCCAGGCCGGCCAGCTCCGGGGCGAACACCGCGTCCAGATCGCCCTCCGTGTAGCCGCAGATTGTCGAGTAGACCGGATCCAGCGTGATGTCGGTGAGGTTGTTCAACTGCGAGAACAGGTTTGCCTTCGAGAATTTGGTGATGCCGGTCAGAAACGCGAACCGCACGTGCGCGTCGCTGTCCTTGATCACCCCGTACAGTCCGCGCAGGTAGTCGCGGTTGGCGCGCGCCACCTCCGGCCTCTCCAGTGCGTCCAGGATCGGCTTGTCGTACTCGTCCACCAGCACCACCACCCGCCGCCCAGCTCGCGCATGCAGGGTCCTGAGCAGATGCGCGAACCGCTCTGGCCCGGTGGTGTAGCGCGCGCTCACGCCATGTTGTTCCGCTACCCCGTCCAACTGCGCCATCACGTTCGCGTGCAAATGCTCGGGCTCCGTGAAGCTGCTCCCGCCAAAGCTCAGCCGCACCACCGGATGCCGCTCCGACCAGTCGTGGCCCGCGTGAATGCGCAGCCCTTCGAACAGCTCCTCGCTGCCTTCGAACAGCTCCTTCAGTGTGTCCAGAAACAGGCTCTTGCCGAACCGCCGCGGGCGCGACAGAAAGTAGTGCGTGCCTTCATCGAGCAACCGCTCGACGTAGGCGGTCTTGTCCACGTAGTAGCAGTCCCGCTCGCGCAGGGTGCGGAAGGTCTGGATGCCGATCGGCAGTCGGCGTCGCCTCATCGCCCCATCTTACCCGCGTCGCCGGCACTGCACAAAGTCCGCGCCGGGCCGGGCAGTTCCTGACGCGTAGCGCCGGGCAACGCTACGTGTTCGTGCCGTGGTCGCGGTTCCGATCCACTATGGGCTCGGGCTGATTCCCGTTTAGGAGTCCGCGCGGACCGACGCGGCGCGCTACATTCCCCACACCCCGATCGAGCGCGCGCCGAAGCTCCACTGATCTGTTCCTCGGCCGGGCAGCCGTAGTAGCGGACGGTCCCCGCCCGGCAGCGCGCCCATCGCCCTGTTCCCACGTGACCGGCTGCAAAACCGAGCCTACGCGTGGCGAGACTACCGTGGTGGTGCTCGCCGTTTCATTCGCCTACGTGATGTAGCGACTGTTCCCCCAGCTTTTTGCGCACCCGAGAAATGGGCTCGAACGGAATTAAGCTGCGAGCGCGGTTTCCCGGTGAGCCACAAGCTGCAGTCTTGATCGCACCGCCGTTCATAGCGTACTTCCCACTACGTAGCCCTCGAGGATCGGGTCATGGATGCCGCGTGGTTCCTTGCCATCACCGATCAGGTGCACGTCGGACAGCTCCTGCACCAGAGACCGGTAGAGCGCGTTGTCAGCCCGCATTCCAGCCGCCAACACCACCGTGTCGCAGGCGAACGTGCTGGTCCCGGAGGTGCGGTCAACGGCAATGAGGAGCCGCCGTCGTGATCAGCGGGTTCAGCGGGCTATTCTACGCTGGCGCACCGTGATCGGCGCCGAGACGCCCGCCGCCGCGCAGCCGCGGGTCGAGCAGGTCGCGCACCGCGTCGCCGAACATGTTCAGACTGTAGACCACGATCGTCAGGCACAGGCCGGGCCACAGCGCCAGCCGCGGCGCCTTCGCGGCTGAGCATCCCTCCCCAACTGGGAACGTCGGGCGGAAGCCCGAACCCCAGAAAGCTCAGCGAGGCCTCGGCGATGATCACGCCACCGATGTTGACGGTGAAGATGATGATCGCCGGAGCCGCGATGTTGGGCAGCACGTGCCGGACGAGGGTCTGCCACTTCGAGCAGCCGATCGCCGCCGCGGCCTGAAAGTAGGCGTTCTCCTTTACGCCGATCACGGCGCTCCGCATTACGCGCGAGGCGGGGATGCCGCCCGATATGCCCAGCACCACGATGATCTGCAGCATCCCCCGCCCCAGCAGCGACATGATCGTCAACAGCAGCAGCAGTCCCGGGAACGACATCCACGCATCCACGAACCGCTGCATCACCAAGTCCAGTTTGCCACCGAGGAATCCCGTAGCGCCCCCGATCAGCACCGCCACCACCACGTTGAGCGTGGTAGCGGCCAGACCCACCACTAGGGAAAGCCGAGCCCCGTGGATGAGGCGGCTCAACAGGTCGCGCCCCAGATGATCGGTGCCGAGGAGATACTGAGCGGATGATCCCTGCATCCGGTCTCTCAGGTGAATCTCCATGTACTTGAACGGAGCCAGCACGTCCGCGAAGATCACGATCAGCAGCAACAGCAAGACGACGATGCTGCAGGCCGTACCCAGCGGCTTCTCGCGCCACAGCCGGACCAGGAAACCGGCCAGCCCGGCGCTTCTCTTTGGCGCCCGTGCCGCGGTCCGTGCCGTCCGTATCCCTTCGCTCATCCGTGCCGAACCCGGGGATCGATATAAGGATAGACCAGGTCGATCAGGAGATGCCCGGCATCCTGCGCCTCGGCGAGATGCACGACATCGGCGGCCTGATCGCGCCGCGCCACTTCCTGGCCGTCGCCGGCCGCGACGACCCGATCTTCCCCGTTGCCCACACCGAGGCCGCCTTCGCGCAACTCGCCAAGGTTTACCAAGCGGCCTCCGTCCCCGACCGCTGCGAGCTCTACGTAGGCGACGGCGGCCACCGCTATAACAAGGAACGGGTCTGAAGCTTCATCGCGGAGGGATTCGGCGCTACTAAATGAACACCGCCGGGGAAACCCCGAACCGCTCGCTGAGCGCTCGCACCTGCCGGACGTTGACCTGCCGCCTCCCGCGCAGGATCTCCGAGACGACACCCTGACTGCCGACTTCCGGCAGGTCGGATTGGCTCAACCCATGTTCATCCATCAAGAGCCGCAGGACAGCAGCCGGACCGCCCGGGAACTCCCTGACGTGTTCCCGCTCATAGGCATCAACCAGGGTACCCAGCGTCTCCATCATTGAGGCCAACGGATGCGAATCATGCTCCCCTACTTCGTCGACCACGAGGTCGAGGAACGCGCTGATCCGCAAGTATTCGGCTTCGGTGTGGGGGACGGACAAGACCTCGCCCATCTGTGTCCATGCCTCGGACAGTCGTTCCAACTCTGCGATCATCCGGCTACTCCTTCCAGGTTCCTCGGTCATACTGAACGTCCGTGAGCACATGATTCCCGTTCAGGCCTGTTGTGTGGGTCACAAAGCGAGGCGCTTGACGACCGAATACACATACGTGTACACATACATGTATGGCCACGAAGACAATCACCATCGATCTGGAGGCGTATGAACGGTTGCGCAGCGCCCGCCGGTCACCGGACGACTCCTTCTCGAAGGTGATCAAGCGTGCCATCTGGCCACCCGAGCCACGAACGGCAGCCGGCATGCTTGCCGCGTTCGAGCGGTTGCCGGTCATGAGCGAGGCGTCACTCGAGGCCTGGATGCGGCACAACTTACCGATGTGGCGCCGGAGAATCCGTGGCGGACAGAATAGCGTTCGACACCACGTTTCTCATCGACCTGCAGCGGGAGCGGCGGCGGAACGAAGCCGGCGGCCCCGCGCATCGCTTCCTGGCGGTGGCCCCGGACCTGGAACTGTGCCTCTCAGCCACCGCGCTTGGCGAATTCGCCGAGGGATTCTCCGACCCGGAGGATCCGCTGCTGCGTACCGTTCGCGCGCAACACCATCTGTTGCCCATTGACGCGCCCACCGTAACCTACCGCTGACCACGGCCCGACGGCAGGCAAAACGGACGCACCGATGGATGGTGCCTTTCCTGCCTCCGCCCGCCGTCGCATGAGTAGACGGAAAATCCTGCAATAGCAGACACGCACACCGAGTCGTCGCCTGCTGGCAGGCGGTCTCCGGCGGCGCCAATCTTGGCAAGGTCCGGCTGCACGACCTCCGCCACAGGCGGCGAGCCACGCCGTCATGTCGGGCGAGAACCTGCCGCTCGTGGGCAAGCTGCTCGGTCACCGGCGCCACGAGACCACCGCAGGCTATGCTCATCTTGCCGATGGTCATCTGGTCGAGACGGCGGAGAAGGTCGGGAGCCTGATCGCCGATGCGATGAATCTCCAAGTCTTGTCGTCGCCTTCCCGTCCGCGCTCGCGCCGCAGGTACGGGCGCTGGATCTGAAATCCAACACGGTGTCCGGTGCCGGGGGGATTGCGATGCACCACGACGAAGCCCGAGAGACAGCGCCGGGGACTAACTCCGCGACGTACTCCGATGCCGCCACCGCCGGGGGTCGATGTTGACAGCATGGCCCCACATTCCCCGCTTGGACTGTCGCGCTTCCCGCTCTATGTGCTTGTACTGGTCGCTATAGGCAGCGATCGCGTGTCCTTCCCGGACGAGCCACTCCCCGACATCCTTGCCGTTGCAGGTTACGATGCCGACCGCACGTCCAAATTTGTCATAGTCCTCGACCGTGACGTGAACTCGCTTGCCGCCGATCTCGCGGATCAAGGCGCTCTTCACACGCTTTCCATGTCCGAACCAGTAGCCGTCCTCGTGCTTGGCCCGCTGATCCCACTCGGGCGCGTCGAGACCGGCGAACCGTACTTCCTGCCCGGATACGCGAATCCCGTCGCCGTCGGTGACGTAGGCTTTCCCGGCGAGCGTACCCGTGCGGCGTTGTCGGCGGGGGCGGCGTCGCTTGCGCGGGCGCTTCCTGAACAATCCCTGGAGAACAAAGTACAACCCCGCCGCGATGACGAGGAGGACGACCAAAGGTTCCATCGTTCGCGTTACTCGGCTCCGTTTCGTGTTCGGCGGTTATAGCAGTCGGGACGTACCATGGCAGTCTGGTCCGTTTCTGTCTGCGGTAGAACTCCACCGGAACGGACTACGGCCTGCATCGCAGTCGGGAGACCTCAGGCAGCCGAGCCAGTATCTGCACATCCACCACTGCCTCCTCGTCGCCTCCGCGCACCACGATGGGCTCTGGCAGGAATGGCGAGTTCACGATCTGGCGGACGTCGCGGTAGTCTATGTCTTTGACCGCGTTCGAGGTGAGCTTCGGGAGATCCTCCGGGTGGACCCGGATTGCTTTGAGTCTCCACCACTCCCCGAGGACGGGCGAGAGCACCCACATCTCGGTGCTGAGGCCCCCTTCGGGATGGGGCCGATTGAGTTTCTTTGCCAGCATGTGGCCTGCGTTTCGGGCGAACGGCCCAAGCTCAAATTGGGTCGAGAGGA
Source organism: Spirochaetia bacterium (assembly GCA_965198005.1). Classification (GTDB taxonomy): domain Bacteria; phylum Spirochaetota; class Spirochaetia; order SZUA-6; family Bin103; genus Bin103. The sequence continues at coordinate 1,147,677 of CBDAOI010000004.1, read as the reverse complement.
GGTCGATAAGTGGGTTGTCCCGTGTTGGCAGCCCACAGGTTACGGTCCAGTTCACCCGATCAAACTCACCGAACCCCGCACCGGCGCTCACCGTCCTGTCGCTCTCGCTTGCGCTGAAGTCGGACGGTGTCTTCGCGACGCTGCTGCACCCGGAAAGCGAGATCGCAGCGAGTATCCAGTACATCAGATGTTTCATCTTCAGGAATCCCCTCATCCCACCCGTAGGCCGCTGCGATGGCGGCACCACAGGCCGCATGGGCATCAGAGAGCCACTGCGGGCGCGCATTGTACAGGGCAAGCACCCGCGAAGGTCGCCGCCGCGCGCTCCGTCACCGTCTGCCGCGTTTCGCCCGGCCGAAGCCGCTCCGGGTCCGACATCGCCCACTTGAGCCTGTCGCGAGCGGCGAGATTGTCGAGCGTGAACTCGTGCGTCACGCTCACGCTGTTTGTCCAGCTGGTGCGGATGTGGAACCGCACCATGTCGGAGACAATCCGCAGCGGCGGGTTCTCCCAGGCGAATGTCGAGCGTGAACTCGTGCGTCACGCTCACGCTGTTTGTCCAGCTGGGCTGCGGATGTGGAACCGCACCATGTCGGAGACAATCGCGCAGCGGCGGGTCAGGCGAATGCGGACTGCCGAAACTGATTGAACGCCGCGTCGAGGTCGGCGCGGCGGCCCTTGTACTCCCACGCGAAGCAGCCGCGCTTCCAGACATCGGCCCAGCCATCGCCGCCGGTGTCCTTTGCGCGCGCCGCGCTCGAAGCAGTACCACTCGCCCGCCGGGGCGGCGTCCGCCGGTGTCGGCTCGCCGAGTAGGTGGCTCAGATCGATGACGTGTTCCTTCGACGCCGAGCGTTCCTTCAACTCCTACGCTCGCCACTTGGCGATGAACTCGACCGGTGTCATCGCGCCGACCGCCGCAAGGACATGGACCGGCATCGCCGACAGATCGCGCGTTCGGATGACCCGGCGGCGTTCATCGATGCATCACTCTCCGTTCCCATCTTGTTCCGGTCACCATACAGTGACCTCGTGCGACGTGCAAGCTCGGCTGCGACGGCCCAGACTAGGACCGCCGTCGGTCGTTGCGAGCACGACGGTGATCGCATGGCCGCACCGATAGCCGCGCGCGGTTCGTTGTGCAATGCGTGAAGGGACCGACGGCGGGACTCCGCAGTCGCGACGACTTCGCGCCGAGCACCGTGTTCGCCGTCGACGACAGTGCGGGCCGCGCAGATGACCCGACGAGTACGCATTGCGGCAAGCACGTCAACTGCCTTTCGTGGGTGGGGGCGGTCGCCCCATATTGCCAAATTGACGACTAGATCGTAGATTTGTCATATGCTTGCCCGTACGCTTGGTCCGTTGCTGGTGCGCGACGCCCGGTACTATCCGGTGATCACCCTGACCGGCCCGCGCCAATCGGGGAAGACGACCCTGGCGCGCACGACCTTTCCCGACTTCGATTACGTCAACCTGGAAGACACGGAGCCGCGCCGGTTCGCCCGTGACGATCCCCACGGCTTTCTGTCCCGCTACCGTCCACCGGTCATCATCGACGAGGTCCAGCGGGTCCCGGACATCCTCTCCGCGATCCAGGTTGCGGTCGATCACCCGGACCACGCGGGAACCTACGTGCTAACCGGATCTCAGAATCTCCTACTGATGGACAGGATATCGCAGACTCTGGCGGGGCGAACCGGAATCCTCCATCTGTTGCCCCTGTCACGCGCGGAGTTGGAGTCGCAACCGCACGCCGCTCCCGGCCAGCCCGGTGCGTTGTTCTCCAACCGCGCCACGCAACTCGATCTCTGGTCCACCGTGCGCACCGGTTTCTACCCGCGCATCCACGATCGGGCCATCCCTCCCGAAATCTGGCTACCCGACTACGTTCAGACCTACCTCGCCCGCGACGTGCGGGCCCTGCTCAACGTCGGTGACCTGGAAACCTTCGAACGGTTGCTCCGCCCCTACCATCGCAACTTCAACAAGCGGCTGGTGAAGAGTCCGAAGCTCTACCTGGTCGACACCGGGCTCGCGTGTCATCTGCTCGGCATTCGCAGCGAGCGCCAACTGGCCACCCACCATCTGCGGGGCGCACTGTTCGAGAACTACGTCGTGGCCGAGGTGGTAAAGGCGTATCGTCATCACCGGCTGCAGCCGCCGCTGTACTTCTGGCGCGACCGGACCGGCCACGAAATCGATCTGGTGATCGAACACGACGGCGAGCCCCATCCCGTGGAAATCAAGTCAGCCGAGACCGTGGTATCAGCCATGACCGCAGGCCTGCGCTGGTGGTGCCGGCATGCCGGAGTAGACACCGATCGGGCAACGCTGCTCTACGCCGGCCACGACCACCAACGCCGCGACGGCATCGACGTCAGACCCTGGTTCGCGATCTAGCTAGCTAGCTTTTTAGCACTTCGGGAGTCTCATCCGAGAGTGCAAGGGCGAGTTTCGTTTGCGTGGGGGCACGGTAACGGAGGTACGGGAGTGGCAGACTCCATTCCGGCAGAGTCTGAGACGGCCTGGGACTGGCGAACCTGGAGCGCGACCTGGCCGGCGTCGCCGCCGGCCGCACGCTGCAACTCACCCACCCAGCGCTCCGCTGACACTCCGCTGACACCCGGTCCTACATTGTGCCTCACCCGGCGCGTCAGTCGCTCAATTCATCGTGGCGCAGATTGACTCGACTCGAAATATGGTTTACTTTCTGACCATGTCGGTCAAGACCCTGAACATACACCAAGCCAAGACGCATCTTTCCGAGCATCTCGCGGCCCTCGGCGCGCGGGACCGCATCATTCTGTGCCGGCGCAACCGGCCGATTGCGGAGATCCGTCCCCTGCCGGCCCCACGCTCGGCTCCCCGCTCGGTAGGCCTCGGTAAGGGGCTCGCAACCATTCCCGAGAGCTTCTTTGCGCCGCTGCCGGATGAGGTGCTCGACCTGTTCGACAGCGGTGCGCAACCGGGCGCCGGCTGATGCGCCTGCTGCTGGATACGTGCACGTTCCTTTGGTTGGTCGATGACCATCCGAGCCTTAGCGCACGAGCACGCGACGCCATCGTTGATCCGGCCAACGAAGTCTACTTGAGCGCCGCGTCGGCTTGGGAGATCGTCATCAAACATGCGCTCGGGCGCCTGGAGTTGACCCTACCGGTAGATGACTACCTTCCTCGGCAACGAGAACTGCACGGTATCGAGCCGCTGCCGATCAACGAGGACGCTACGCTGGCATTGGTCAAGCTTCCCGCCCGCCACAGGGATCCGTTCGACCGCATCCTGGTTGCCCAGGCGATCATGGATGGCTGCTCTCTGGTTACGCCGGACCCGCTCATCAAGGGCTATCCGGTGTCGATCCTCTGGTAGAGTTGGACGGTCGCCATGACCGCCAACTCTTCGGTGCCTTCGAACAGCTCCTTCAGCGTGTCCAGGAACAGTTCGGCGTCACCCCAGCCACCGGGATGAGCGCGTTCTTCACCGCGTGGCGTAGCACCAGCCTCCGCTCCTTGAGGCCCTTGGCCCAGGCGGTCCGCACGTAATCCTGTCGCAGGTCGTCGGCGATGGCTGATGGAGCTAGCGGGCCAGGTTGTCGATGCCCTCGTCCACCAGGAACGCCGGCGTCCCGGTTCATGACGCAATGAAAGGGGGCTGAGAGCTCGAACCTCCCAGCCCCCTAGGCAGCTAGCAGCTCTAGCCATAGCCACAGCTACGGTCAGTCAAAAGAGGTGCAACCCCTAATAGCCCATCTCCTCCTTCAGATCCTGGTCGACCCAGAGGCGAGCGAAAAAGGGGAGGTAGGTATTAGCATGAATGGCGACTTCACCGTTATAGCCTTTGAGCCACGGCCAAGACGCACCGAACGAAGGAACCTTCGTACCCCAAATAATCAAGTGGTTCTTTACAACGTACATATTTGCCTCTCTAACCGCAGGCTGCTGCTCCTCAACAGTCTTTGCCGCCAGGGCGGTTTCATACAAGGACGACTGGGCGACGCTGGCCGTCGACGGCCACGTGAAGGTATACGCCGGGCGCAACGGTCGGCTGCCGAAACACTTCGTCGCGCGCCAGAAACTGTGTTTGCCAGCGTCCGTGAGCTACTGGATCAACGCCCTCGGGGGCACGCCCCTGCTGTGCCTGCACCAGGCGCTCGAACAGGACGTGGCGCCGCACCTGCTGCAACTGGGGGTGGTGCCGGAAGCGGCCCCCGACCTGGCCGGAGGAGGACTTCCACCCGCTTGAGGTACTGATCCATGGGCCCGCTGGAACCAGTGCCACCACCGTTGACCTCGCCGAGCAACCGATCGTACTGCGCAACGGGCTCACCGTCCGCCAGATCCGGCGCCGGCTCGCCAACGGTCGCCAAGTGCCAGTGATCACCACCCACCCACAGCTGCTAGCGCGCCCAGACCCGCATGATGCGCCCGTGAATCAGCGCCCAGGGCAAGAAACCGAATGCCCGCAGGCTGCTGCGCGCGTTGCTGACGGACCCACAGCCCACCGTTTCACCTGATTCCGGCTGAGGTCAGGAAGTTTGTTAGCGCCTATGGGGCTGGCAGCTTCCACGCCCAACTCCTCCACTTGCTTCTTGCTGAAGATCTGTTGGCCGGTCTGGCTAACAACCTCCAACATGTCGAACTGGAAGGTGCCGGTATCCACCACAACGGTGTAGGGGTCCGGGGCCGACACCGAGCCACCCTCCGCGCCCCACGTCCTTTGAACAGCGGCGGCGAAGGCGTTTAACGAGCCCTCCCGCCCATGTTCCTGCATGGAGAAGATAACGTCATCAGCCGTCATCTCCCCATAACCCTTGTGAAATTGGACCCCCTTCCGGAGATTGAATGTCCACGTGGTGCCGTCAGGGGATACAGACCACGACTCGGCGAGCCGCGACGAGAAATCAAGCGCTGGTCGCCGCGACCAACTGTCAACAGGGCAACAGGCTAAGCAAGCAGGCTTCTCACAGCTATCTTGCGGCATGGTAAGATGCCAACGTGCGCGTGACCAGAACAGAGATCCACGCTCTCGCGGAGCGCATCGCCGCGGAGTTCAGGCCCGAAAAGGTGATTCTGTTCGGCTCTCACGCCTACGGCACGCCTTCGGAGGACTCGGACGTCGACTTGCTCGTGGTCATGGACCACGGCGGCAGCGGTGTCGCGCAAGCCGTCGAAATCGTGCGCCGAGTGAGGTCGAGAATCCCCATCGACCTCGTCGTGAGGACCCCACAGGAGATGCGCCAGCGCCTCAAATGGAACGACTTCTTCCTCAAGGACGTCGTGAAGCGGGGCGAAGTGCTCTATGAATCCGCTCACGCTTGAGTGGATCGAAAAGGCCGAGGGTGACTTCGCCACCGCTGGCCGCGAGTTGCGGGCGAGAAAGCACCCCAACTACGAGGCTGCTTGCTTCCACGCACAGCAATGCGCTGAGAAGTACCTGAAGGCTATCCTCCAGGAGCAATCCATCCCGTTTGGCAGGACGCACAACCTTGTTTCCCTCCTGGACCTGCTCCTGTCGCGCGATGGCGTCTGGGGGGACGCTCGCCCGCACCTTGAGATCCTTACTGTGTACGCCGTCTCGGTCCGTTACCCCGGCGAGTCCGCTGACAAGTCGTCTGCGCGCGAGGCGGTGCGGCATGCAACCGCAGTACGGAGCCGCGCCCGGCGTAGCCTGTCTCTGCCAGCCTGATCTCAGCCGCTTCCCATTGTCAGGCACCCAGACGCCCCACGCCACCCCGCAGCCGCGGGTCGAGCGGGTCCCGCACCGCGTCGCCGAGGGTTGAGACTGTAGACGGTGACCGTCAGGCACAGGCCGGGCCACAGCGCCAGCCGCGTGATCATCAGCGAGGCGTCCTTGAGCTTCCTCGGATTCGGACTGCCGCCGCGCTGCGAGGCCCCGGGCACGGGGCGGTGGCGGCCGACGATGTACGCGCGGACGGCCGGCAGGCCGGTTCGGCGCTGGGCCGAGTCGGCCGCCACCGAGCGGCGGTACGGTGCGCGTGCGGCTCCGGAGGCGGTCGCCGAAGGGATGTGCAGTCGAAGGTGCGCGACCCGCCGGGCGGGCACAGCGCGGAGCGTGCGGGGTGGTCAGCCGGAGCGGTTAATATTAGTGCCTGCGTCGGACCGGGTACCGCGCATACCGCGTCCGGGTAACCGCGCCGGGAGACCTGGCCGGGGGACTGGTGTGCTCCCTGCGCCGCCAGCAGGCGCTTGCTGCACGGCTCCACCCTGGGCTCCGGTGTGGGTCAGCCGGCGCGCCCTGCCAGCTGACCCCACGACGCTGCCTGTGCCAGGTCGCTTACCGCCACCTCCGACGACACCTCACCGGGCAATCGCGCGCGAGGGAAGGCCAACGCCGAACGGGTCCCGTACACATCACCCCACATCATGAGGTGATCGCGTGGGAGAGCTTGACTGTTTGCCGCGCGCTGTGGATTACTGCATTCTCATGGGCACGGTGATGCGTGACGACACGTCCCAGCGCTCCCACCGGCTGGCGGTAACGCAGCCGGTGGTGCAACCTGCCTCCAGCACTCGTTCACCGAGAACTGCTGTGGCGCTCTTGACGCGGACGGAGATTATAGAGGACGGTGCCACGAAGGGAGACTCAAGGCGATGTTAGAACCGGAGCTGATGATCAGCGACCGCTTCGTTAGGGTGGCGGCGCGGCGCGCGCCGGTGAGTGCGCGATGATGTTCGACGGCAAGGTGGCACTGATTACGGGCGGCGGCTCGGGTATTGGCCGCACGACCGCGGTGGCGTTCGCGCGGGAAGGGGCGCGTGTGGCGGTGACCGACGCGAACCGCCAGGGCGCCGAAGAGACGGCTCATGCCATCGAGGCGGCTGGAGGCAAGGCGATTGCCCTCGCGGCCGACGTTACCGACCCAGCGGCGGTCGAGGCGATGACGCAAGCGGCCGTCGACGCGTACGGCCAGCTCGACTGCGCGCTCAACGCTGCCGGTGTCGGTGGCGAGGGCCAGTCGATTCTGGAGCTCTCGTGGGAGCGCTGGCAGCAGACCATCAGCATCAACCTCAGCGGCGTGTTCCTTTGCATGCAGCAGCAGCTGCGCCACATGGTCCCGGCAGGCAGGGGCTCCATCTGTAATGTCGCCTCGATCTGGGGGCTGGCAGGTAGCGGCACCGATGGCATGATCGGCGAGCGGCAGCCTGCCTACAACGCCAGCAAGCACGGGGTCGTTGGGCTGACCAAGTGTGCGGCGCTCGACTGCGCCACGGCGGGCATTCGGGTTAACGCGGTGTGTCCCGGACATATCGAAACGCCGATGACTCGCTCCTATCTCGAGAACCCGGAGCGCAAGGAGCACTTGGTGCGGGCCTACCCCGGCGGCCGGATGGGGCAGCCCGAAGAGATCGCCAGCGCGGTCCTGTGGCTGTGCTCGGACTCGGCGTCGTTCGTTACCGGCGTCGCGCTACCGGTGGATGGAGGCTATCTGGCGCAGTAACGGCGTCTATCCGCAGCCTCTCTACCCGAATGCCGCGAGGACCTCTTCGTCGAGGCGTTGCAGGGCCGCCACGTCGGGTTGTGGCTGGAATATGATCTCGGCGATCCCGACACGCTCCAGCGCCCCGACGCGATCGACAACGAGGCTCACGGGTGCCTTCGTCAACCCGGGTCCGAGTGTGGCAGGGCTTTCCGAGGACCCTTCGTCGGTCAGGGTCAGGGGCATGTGAAGCGTGTTCCTGATCTCTGCCGGATCGCGACCGATGTCGTCGCAGTGACGCGCGAGGACGCTCAGCTTGTGCTGGACCGTCTCCGGCGACATCTCCGCCTCCCAACCGTTGAAGTTGAAGACGTCGCCGTACATCGCCAGAGTCCGCAGCGTGCGGCGCTCGCCGTTGCCACCGATCATGAGCGGAATGTGCGGCTGCCGATAGCTGGTCGGCGCAAGCGGTGCCTGATCGAGCCGATAGTATTTACCCCGGTGGTCGACCGGCCGGTCGGCGGTGAACAGCGTGCGGATGAGGCCGGCCGCTTCCTCGAGTCGGTCCGACCGTTCCTTCACCGGCGGGAACTCCCATCCGTAGGCCTCGTGTTCGCGTTTGAACCAGGCGGCACCGAGCCCCAGGATGAAGCGGCCCTTGGACGCCTGGTCCAGGCTGGTTGCGATCTTTGCCACCAGCCCCGGGTTGCGGTAGGTGTTGCCCATCACCAGCGTGCCGAGCTCGAGCCGCTCGGTCATCCCGGCGGCAACCGAGAGCACGGTGAAGCTCTCGAAAGCATTCATGTGCTCCTGCGTCCGCCCGAACGGCGAGAGGAAGTGGTCAGCGGCCCACAGGCTGTTCCAGCGGCCAGCTTCCATCGACTGGATGGATACGCGGATGTCGGCCCACGGTGGGCCAAAGGTGTTTACCTGAGCTCCGAACTTCATGCTGCGGTAGCCCACCGCACTTGCGCTTCGCTGTCAAGCTCTCCTCCCCGGCCGGGTGGCTGCACCAGACACGCTCGATCTGCAGGTAGTCGACCACCTGCTCACCACCACCCGCGCCGTCCGTCGCCGGCTCGATTACGACCGGCCGGTGGAGCGCAGCGTGGTGCTCGACTGCATTCGCCAGGCGCAGCAGGCGCCCACCGGCGGCAACGCTCAGGGCTGGCGCGAATGGACCTGCAGCAGGCACTGCGTAATGGCGCTACTTCGGTGAGCGACAGCGGTCCTCATGCGGGCGCCACGGCACACGCTACCAGACGAGGTCGATCGCCGCGTCGTAGTTGCCGTCGTAACGGTAGCTGCCGTCGGCCAACAGATACCGGCGCACGTGGCGGTTGTCGGGGTCTACGATCCAGTACTCGGGAACCGCCGACTTCGGGTAGAGGTCGAACTTGAGCTGACGCGCAGAGATCAAACAGAGACCCGGAACGATTGTCCCAAAGGGTCGAACGCAGGCTGCCAACCAGCTTGTTTCGGCGTATCACCCGTGATACTATTCGAGCCATGGAAAGCGTTACCATCCGCGACCTCAGAAACCATGGGCGCGAGGTGATAGACCGTGTGCTCAACGGCGAACGGCTCACCATAACTCGATCCGGACGGCCGGTTGCCGAGTTGGGCCCCGTGCCCACACGCGGACCGGACGCGACTACGCTGCTCGCAAGCTGGAAACATCTGCCCTACGTCGATGTGAATGAATTCCGGCGTGATCTCGATGAGACTCTTGATCCCGCCCTGTGAGTGACGTTGTACCGCAGCGCGGCGTACTCGACACCAACACGCTGATACTGTTGCCACGCTTGCAGGATCCAAAGCATCTCCCGGCGGTGTCGGCCATCACGACGATCTCCCTTGCGGAGCTGTCAGTCGGCCCCCTGATCGCGGCCACCGAATCTGAGCGCGCGGCCAGGCAAGCCCACGTCCAGCAGGCCGAAGCCGATTTCGCACCGATTCCGTTTGATGCGGCGGCCGCGCGTGCGTTCGGGCAGGTGGCCGCCGACCTGCGGAGTGCGGGACGCAAGCCGGCCGCCCGTGCCTATGACGCGTTGATCGCTGCCACGGCAATTGCCAATGGACTGCCGCTCTATACGGTCAACCCAGACGACTATCAGAGCATCACCAAGCTCAAAGTTGTAGCGATACCACACCCCGATACGCGGAGGTAGGTCTCGCCACTGTTCGACAATTCTCGCACGTCGCCGAGGAAGCCGATCAGCGACTTGGCGGCGATGATGGTGAGCGAGGTGCCGACCGCGACCCGCATCGGCAGGCGCACGTACACGGCCAGGGCGGGGACGATAACAAATCCGCCGCCGGCGCCGACGATGCCGGTGAACACCCCGATCAGGACCTCGGCACGTATGTTCGTGACTCCGACTACGTATTATCGCTCGCGTTCTGATGTTGCGACCGAGCGCCCGCCGCGGCTGGAGCGGAGCGGTAGCTCGAACAGACTCGGATAGCCGCGCCTATCGTACAGCTCGCGGCGCTCTATTTCGTCCAAGTGTTGGATCGTATAGATGGTGAACTCGGTCTCGTGACGTGCCAGTTCGCTGGTCCTGAATAGCAATTCCTCGTCGCTTACGAAGTGGAGCGTATTTTGCTCAGTGCGCTCAACTGAGCCCGTCCGGCAAGGGTGCTGGTCAGTCGGCGAGGCGCTCAACCGTGCTCAGCAGCAGCTCCAGGAACCGGTCGCGGTCGAGCTGGCGCAGCACGTGGGCGTTGGCCGGCTGGCCGGTGCGGCGCCACACGTCGACCACCAGCTGGCCGTAGGTCAGCGCACCGCGGGTCTCGACTTCCACGCGCAGATCCTCGCCGGTGAAGGCGCCGGGGTCGATCAGATAGCCGACCACGCACCGGTCGTGCAGCACCGCCGCATCCAACCCGTAGTGGCGGCTCTCCGATGCCCGGGCAAATTGCAGCAGGTCGGCCAACGCATCCAGCCGCGGGTGGGAGGCGGCCCGCAGCCGCTCGATCTCGGGCGCGCCCGCCAGCGCCTGATGGGTCAGGTCGAGGGGGGCGATGACGCGGCTTGCGAACGGCGCCGCCAGGGCGATGGCGCGGCCTCCGGATCGGCGTAGATGTTGAACTCCGCCGCCCATCAGCGCCAGCCCGCGCGCGGCGCGGACCGCCTCGGGGTGGGCGCCCGCGAGCAATGCGACATTGGTCAGCGGGCCGATTGCGACCAGCGTGATCTCGCCCGGCTGCTCCACCAGGCGCCGCGCCAGGTAGCCCACCGCGTCCGCGCTGGCGGCCGACCGCGCCGGCGGCGGAATCGCCCCCGGTGCCAACCCGGCCAGGCCGTGAATGTGGTGCGCGAGCACCTGTTCGCGCAGCAGCGGACCACCGGCACCCGCGTGCACCTCCACCGCGTGCGCGCCGGCGACGCCTACGCGGCGTCGCCGGCACCGAGACGGCCGCCGCCGCGCAGCCGCGGGTCGAGCAGGTCGCGCACCGCATCGCCGAACATGTTGAGCCCATAAACGACAATGGTCAGAAAAACTCCCGGCCAGATCGCCAGCCAGGGCGCCACTTCCATGTACTTGCGTCCTTCCCGGCTGAGCAGTCCTCCCCAACTGGGAATCCGGATGGGCAGTCCGAATCCGAGGAAGCTCAGTGACGCTTCGGCGATGATCACGCTGCCGATGGTGATGCTGAAGATGACGATGGCGGTCGGTAAGATATTGGGCAGGATGTGACGGATCAGAATTCTCCAACGTGAGGAACCCAGCGCCTTGGCGGCCTCGAAATACACATTCTCCTTGACCCCGATCACCGCCCCGCGAATGATTCGTGAGTTGCTGATGCCGCCGGTCACCCCCAGGACCACGATGATCTGCAACACCCCCTGGCCCGTGATGGACATGATGGTCAACAACAACAGCAGCCCCGGAATCGCCATCCAGGCGTCGACAAAGCGCTGCACCGTCAGGTCCAATCGCCCGCCAGCATAGCCCGAGACGGCACCGACCAGGATCGCTACGACTACAGCCACACTGGTTGCCGCCAGACCGACCAGCAGGGAAATCCGCGCCCCGTAAATATTGCGGCTCAAGAAGTCGCGACCCACGTGATCCGTCCCCAGCAAATGCTCGGCTGAAGCGCGCTGGAGCCGGATCACCACATCTTGTTCATCATAATGGTAAGGCGTCAGCACGTCGGCAAAGACACTGACTAGGACAACAATCAAGATGATCACCCCGCCGAGCGTGCCCATGGGTTTCTCCTTGACCAATCGGATAAAGAAATCGGCCACCACGTTCCGTCGCTTTGATTCAGGGGCGGGGGTCATGAGACTAGCGATAACGGATCCGGGGATCCAAATAGGCATACAGCAGGTCGATGAACAGGTTGTTGAACACAATGAAGGCGCCGAAGAACAGGTTGATTCCGGAAACCACCGGGTAGTCGCGGCGAGACAGCGAGTTCACCATCAGTTGCCCCAACCCGGGCAGGTTGAAGATGTTCTCGATGATCACTGCCCCCCCGACCAGGACCGGCAACTGCAGACCGATCAGGGACACCACCGGGATGAGGGCATTCTTGATGGCGTGCCGCATGACGACCACTCGCTCCCTGAGGCCCTTGGACCAGGCGGTGCGGATATAGTCCTGCCGCAGCACTTCCAGCATCATCGTGCGCGTCATCCGCATCGTGGCGGCAGAATAGTACGTCCCCAGAATCAAACCCGGGATGACGAACACGCCGAGACTGCCCAGCGGATCTTCCGTGAAGGGAATCACGAAGGTCGGGGGCGACCAACCCCACCAGATGGCCGGAAAGATCATCACCATCAGCGCCAGCCAGAAATTGGGCGTGGCCAGCCCGATGATGGCGATGCTGCGTCCCAGATGATCGGTGGCCGTATCCTGGCGCACCGCCGACCAAATGCCCACCGGCAGTGCGATTACGAGTCCGATGACGATGGCCACCAACCCCAGTTGAATGGTCACGGGCAATCGCGCGATGATCTTTTCCTCTACAGTCAAATGGCCGCCAAGCAGTGATTCACCGAGGGTGCCCCGCAGGAGAAGCTTGCCGATCCAGCGGGCATACTGGATAGGGACAGGCGCATCCAACCCCAGCATGCGCTCCAGCCTTTCGCGGTCCATGGCAACCGTCGTGTATTCCAAGTCCGTCAGCATGGCATCGATTACATCGCCTGGCAGCAAGCGGACCGTGAGAAAGACGATGATACTCAAGATCAACAAGGTGGGGACGAGCAGCAATACCCGCCGGATGAGATAGGTTCGCATGGGACAGACACGTGTGGGCAAGGGTCATGGTCAAGGTGACCCGTTACCCACACGAAACCCGGGAGAGCCGAAGCCCTAATATCCCATTTCTTCCTTTAGCTCCTGATCAATCCACAGGCGGGAAAAGGGGAGTTGCCAACTACAGGCACCCAGCCCGATTTCACCGTTATAACCGACCAGCCACGGCTGGCCTAGCTGCACGTTGGGAGTGCGAGGCCCCCAGATAATCCACTGCTGCCGGATCGCGTACATATCGGCCTCTTTCGCCAGCCTCTTCTGTTCCTCCTCGTTGGTAGCCCCCACGGCTGCCTCCACCATGCTGTCAAAAGCCGAATCGCTGATTCCGCCAGGATTATAGGTACCACTAGCAAAGAAGTTTTGACCAAGCGACCCGTAGTCGGCCCCGATGCCAACGAAATCGATCAAACCTTCCGCACTGCGCTCCTGCACCAGAGCGTTGATTTGCGCAGTGTCCTGGCCAATAATCTCAACCTCAACCCCAATCTTGGACCAGTAGCCAGCCACCAATTCTCGATAGCCGGTATCGTACTGGTTTTGATCGGTGTTCAACGTGGTCGTGAATCCATCGGGATAGCCGGCTTCCGCCAGAAGCCTTCTTGCCCCTTCCGGGTCGTAGCTATAGGTTTTCTTGACCTCGGCAGGCCACGTTTCATACGGGTTGTTATACCCTTTCCAGGCAGGCCCATTCAGCCCCATGGGTTCCCATTCTCCATAGCCTTGATGGTAGGAATTATGGATGGTCTCCAGATCCAGGGCCATCTGCATCGCCTGACGCACCCGGATGTCGTTAAAGGGTGGTTTCTGGACGTTCATTGCAAAAGAGTTTAACGACCGAATTGCAAAGGACCACTGCTCGATTTCGGGGTTGGTTTTCTTTACATTCGCTGCCGTGTCCACAGATGAAACAAATGTGTTCGGCCCCATGAACCCCATATAATCAATCCTGCCCGCGCGCAGGGACGCCAGCCGGGTGGCCTCTTCTACCATCATCAGGGCTACGACTTTGTCCGCATAGGGCAAACGGTTTTGCGGGAATTTCTCGTCGTTTCTCCAGTAGTTCTGGTTCTTTTCATAGGTTACCGAGGTGCCCTCGGTCAAGTCGGTCATCCTGAAGGGTCCGGTGCCAGAGAGGTTCCGCCAATCCGTAACGCTGCCGTATTGCTCGATGACCTCGGGAGGGTAAATATACATATGGCAACAGTTAAGGAGCCAGTTCAGCGCGCCCTGGTCGGGCTGACTCAACTTGATAACCAGCGTCGTTTCGTCGGGGCCTCTACCGATTCGATGGGTAACGCCATCGTTCCCCAAGCCTGACCGGCTCGGTCTTTGCCAGCGAACCTGCCCAGAGCGAACATTCGTTGGAAGTTATAGGCAAGATCATCCGCGACGAGTTCCCGACCGTTCGCCGGGGCCTTATCATGAAAGTGAATGCCCTGGCGGATCTTGAAGACAATGGTGGTGTCGTCGGGCGTCTCCCAGCTTGCCGCCAGGTTCCCGTTTATGTGTTTCAAAGGCAGGACTGAACTTGTGAGAGCATTGACATTCCTATCGACCGCCCAATCCGGGATGCCGAGCTTTTCTGTAACGAGGCCGGCTATGATTCCCGCCACGTGTCCCGCCCCGATATAGGCGTCCGTGTTCGAACTAGGCATCTGGAACATGGCAAAAGTGATGGTCCCGCCATACTGGGGCGCGGTTATCATTTTGCCGGTGGCGGGGTCGGTCACCATTTCCTTCTCCATCGCGGCGGCCGGCTCCTCTGCTGCGGCGGCAGCCCAGAGGCCGGTTGCGGTCAGGACGAGCACGGACAGTACCGCGAAGCACTTTCTGAATGGAACGTATCTCATGAGATGTCTCCTCGTTCTTGCGAGTCGTTTCCGGGAGTGCTTGCCTCACTGCCGGCCCCTCGCCCACTCCGCGGTACGCCTGCGCAGTCGCAGGCAACCGGAAAGCGAGGGCGGCAGATCCTCAGGTGCCGAGTCGGACGCCGGCCGCTCGGGCGCGCGGCGTTAGTCGTATCCGGTGCGGGGCGTCATCCCTTCCCTCCTTGCACACGTGCACACGCCGACCGCCCGACGGGCGTCGGGACAGGCGTCACCACGCCACGCGAGGCGGCGGTGAGCTACCAGCGGATGGTGGTCGGCGCAGCAGGGATCTGAATGGCCGGCAACGCCGGCAGGCACCGCGCACGCGAATGCGCGCGCAGGGGATGGGCCGCGATCAGCCCGAGCGGCTAGTGCTTCTGGTGTGTGTGAAAAGTTGGGGGGGGGGGGGGGGGGGTACTCACCGGCCCCGTCACAGGTAACCGGTGGCAGCGCCGGGCAGTGTTGTCGCGGATCATCCGCACAGGTCCAAACTGCATGGATTCATCAGTGCATCAGTGTAACACACGCCGCGACAAACCGTCAAATGCCGAGCCCCGGAAACGCCATCCACGCATCGACGAAGCGCTGTATCGCCAAACCCAGCTTGCCGCCGAGGAATCCCGACACGCCGCCGACCAGGAGCGCGACCACCACGTTCAGCGTGGTCGCGGCCAGGCCGAGGCGCCGGCGGCGGTGTTGACGACAGTGCGCCAGTGACGTACCTTCTACTGTGCGGTTTGTTGAGACTTCGGTTTTCACCCGCCAGGTAACCAGGCTGTTGTCCGACGACAGGTATCGATCCTTGCAGTTGGCTCTGCTGCTTCGTCCCGAACAGGGATCAGTGATTCGTGGAACCGGAGGGCTCAGGAAACTGCGGTGGAACGTGGCGGGTACAGGTAAGCGAGGTGGTGTGA
Source organism: Spirochaetia bacterium (assembly GCA_965198005.1). Lineage (GTDB taxonomy): Bacteria > Spirochaetota > Spirochaetia > SZUA-6 > Bin103 > Bin103. Next base: position 1,132,178 of record CBDAOI010000004.1, on the reverse strand, counting down.
GGTTGCTGTATTACTGGGACAAACCCGAGGAGACAATCTACTTGTTGTTCCTCTACACCAAGAGCGATCGGGAAGATCTGAGTCCTCCGCAGTTGAGCATACTGTCGAGGCTGATTCGAGAGGAGCTCAAATGAGAGCAGAGGATTTCAGCGAGTTGGTGACAAGCATCAAGGAGGCCAGCGATATCAAGCGGAGGAGTCGGCAGCCATCGCGCATTTTCGAGATCAGGCCGGTTGATATCAAGGCGGTCCGGCAGAAGCTTCGGCGCTCGCAGTCCGAGTTCGCCCTCATGATCGGAGTAAGCGTAGCCACGCTTCAGAATTGGGAGCAAGGGCGACGGCGCCCCGACGGACCGGCTCGAGCTTTGCTGAAGGTCGCTACCGAGAATCCTGAAGCAGTCGATCAGGCATTGCGAGCGTAGACCGCAAGTGTTGCTGGACGACACCAGGCAGAAGGATTGAACGTGGTCGCCTCTCGACTTGCCGAACCCGTTCACGGCAGCCAGCTCTTGAGCGCCGTACCGCCTCCCGCAACGTTCAGGCCTTAGCTTGGTCGAAGCAGATGCGCGGAAGATGAACCGCTGGAGAGCGGCCTTGGTCAGGATCGGCCGGCGTCACCGGCACCGAGACGGCCGCCGCCGCGCAGGCGCGGATCGAGCAGGTCGCGCATGGCGTCGCCCAACATGTTGAAACTGTACACCACGATCGTCAGGAATAGCCCGGGCCACAGCGCCAGATGCGGCGCCTGCTCCATGAACCGCCGCCCTTCCCGGCTCAGCATCCCGCCCCAGCTCGGCACCTGGATCGGCAGCCCGAACCCCAGAAAGCTCAACGACGCCTCCGCCAGGATGACACCGCCGACGTTGATGCTGAAGACGATGATCAAGGGCGCCACGATATTGGGCAGGACGTGGCGCACCAGGACCTGTCGCGTCGGCGCGCCCACCGCCCGGGCGGCCAGAAAAAAGTCGTTGCCCTTGGTGGCCACCACCGCGCCTCTGACCACGCGCGAGCCGCCCACGCCGCCCGCGATCCCGAGCACCACGATGATCTGCGGCAGACCCTGCCCCGCGACGGACATGATCGTGAGCAACAGCAGCAGTCCCGGGAACGCCATCCAGGTTGCCCGCCAGGTGAGATTTCCGGGATGTGGACAAATCCGCCAGTGGGGGTAGGATAGGTTCGCCCGGGAAGCGTTCCGGAGATCACGAAAAAAGATAGGGGCCACCGCCAGTACTTACTCCGGGTACAACGGTGACCCCCACCTAAAAGCTGGATCATCCTAAACTAGACGGCTTCGACTTTCAAGCCTACCGCCAATCCCTGATCAGAGAAGGCGGCAAGCGTCCCTGCGTGCTGTGCGGGGAGAGCCATGCGGTGGTGATTCATTGCTACTGCAAACGCCTGGTGCGGTGCACCGACGGCAGTAATCACCAACACCTGATCGTGGTGATCATCTGTGAGCGGGCGCGGGAAGCGGGCACCCAGTACACCAAACGCATGCTGCCGTGGTTTGTGATTCCCGAGTGCAACATCAGGCTCGACCTGGTGCTCGAGCTGCGGAAGAAGCACCCCACGGCCGGCAGCGCGCGTGCCCACGCCTACGCGGTGATCGGCAGCGCCTGTGAGCGCACCATAGCGCGTCATCTGCTGTGGGTGGACGACACCATCGCAGCGATGCTGCTGGAGGTGAACGAGTGGGTGGCCGAGCTGGCGCCGTTCACCGCCTTGCCACCGGTGCGCGTGGGCGAAGGTGCGCTGGCGCAGTTGCGGCGCTCAGTGGCCGCGCTGGAGAAGGCCAGACAGGCCGCGCTCGGTATCACCGTAGCGTTCACCGTTGTCGGCTGCGTTCACCTCGCCTACGTCGCGGAGCGCGCCCGGAGCCCCCCGCCGCTTCCATTGAGTCTAGTATTTCGAGGCGGCTGTTGGTTCGATACCACTTAAGCATCCACCCTCAGGAGGCATCAAAGTGGATCAACTACTGGTTTCCCCCGACCGTTTGGCGCAGCTGGAAGAGCTGCTGCTGCTCTTTCATCGGATCTTGACCGAACCGACGCCACCGCCACGCCGCCGCGACTGGTTGCTGGAGCATTGCCGGCGCAGGAGCGCCGATGAGCGCGATCTGTGGCGTGCCCTGGCTGGCTACCGCAGCAGCGATGCGACGGCGTTGCTGCACGCCGACCACACCCGGGGGTCGATCTTCAGCCGCCAGGCGGCGCTGGTGCGGGAGAACATTCTGAGCCAGCTCATCGATGCTCCCCAGTGCGTGCTGGGCGGGTTCGATGAACTCTCCCAGCTGCTGCAGCTGATCGGCGACCGGTTGCAGTTTCTCTGTGACTGGGTGCTGGAGTTGTTCCTCACTCCCGAGCCGTGGCAGCAGATCGATTCACACCACCTGGAGGTAGCCGGCGAGGTGCTGCTGCAGAAGCTCGCCGAGGAGGTCGAGCGCCTGCGTGAGCTGTACGCTGAGCAGCCGCGCCTGTCCCTCGACGAGCTCACCAGCGAGTACCGCGATTGGCTGTGCCGGCGGGCCGTCGTCGGCGAGCGCGAGGACCTCGAATGAGCGGCCCCGACTTCCCTTGGGAGCAGATCCCGGACGCGGCCATGGAGGCGTTTGACGAACGCCTGCGCTTGGTCGAGATGCTGCTCGACCCGCACATCGGGAACGCCGACAAACGCGCTGAACGCCGCCGCTACTGTGAGCAGCATCGGGTTGGCGGGCGCACCATCCGAGGCTATCTCCACCGCTACCGCAAGAAGGGCCCCCGGGGGCTGCTGTTCTACCGGCCGCGGCCCACCTCGCCTCGCGTCCACGATCCTGGGCTGCGCGCCAAGCTCCTCGATCTGGTCAACGAGCTGCCCACCAGGAGCATCCCTCAACTGCGCAAGCTGCTCGCCGCCGACGATCAGTTGGGCAGCAAGATCAACCGCATCTCAGATCGCACCATCTACCGCTTCCTGGCCGAGCAGGGTCTCACCCAACAGGTCCGCTACCGCATGCTCGCTGAAGACTCGCGCAGCTCCTACCGCTCGTTCGAGGCACCGCACTCCCTGGCCCTCCTGCAGGCCGACGCCCGCGACGGCATCTGGCTCAACACCCCCCAAGGCCGCAAGAAAACCTACCTGTTCCTCTGGATCGACGACTTCTCCCGCAAAATCCTGTTCGGCAAGTACTATTTCGACGAGAAGCTGCCCGCCCTGATGGACAGCTTCCGCTATTGCGTCCTGCGTTACGGCGTGCCGGTTCGGTGCTACGTCGACAACGGAAAAGTTTACATCTCGCGCCACATGATGGCCATCCTGGTCGAGTTACAGGTCAAACGAGTGCGCCACCCGCCCTATCAAAGCTATTGCAAGGGGAAAGTCGAGGCGCTCAACAAGATCATCAAGAACCAGTTCCAACGTGAGGCCCAAGTCGCCGGGATGCGTACTCTCGATGAACTGAACTCCGCCTTCTGGGCCTGGATGGATCTGGAATACAACGTCCGCGTCCACTCAGCCACCGGCCAGAGTCCAGATGCACGTTTCCGCGACGGGCTGCCCGCCGACCACCGCCGGATCACCGATCTGGAGACCTTCAACGCCCTGTTCCTGTGGCGCGAACGGCGCACCGTCACCAAGTACGGCAGGATCAAGCTGCACGGCAACCAATACCCCATCACCAGCGTCCCCCATGGCAGCGTCGTCGAGGTCCGCTTCGACCCCTACGACCTCGCCCAGCTGGCCATCTACGACCCCGGCGGCGGCCTGCTGGAGACCACCAGCGCCTCCAAACAGGTCACCACACAGGTGCCGGCGGTCCCCGAGGAGTCCCGCGCCAAGCCGCCCGAGGTGTCGGCCGCCGCCCGGGACTACTTCACCCGCCTGCGCGAGCAGCACCACGCCCAGCTCCGCGACCGCAACCAGACTTCGTTCAGCCAGTTCCGCACTACCCCCAAGGAGCACCACGATGCAGATGCATGATCACGTCCTCTCCTTCTTCGGCTTCTCCCGCCTGCCGTTCGGCAAGCACCTCCAGCCCGCCGACACGTTCCCCTCCACCGCCCATCAGGAGGCGCTCTCCCGCCTCTCCTTCGGCGTCGCCGACGAGGATATCCTGCTCCTCACCGGCCCTATCGGTTGCGGCAAGTCGGTCGCCCTCGCCGCCTTCGTCAGCGAACTCGACGGCAACCGCTACCGCCCCCTCTACGTCCGCGCTGCCGGCCTCTCGGAAGCCCAGCTCTACAAGGCGATCCTCGATGAGTTGAAGATCGATCCGCCGTTCTTCGCCGGCCAGGCCAAGCAGCTGTTCTTCAAGACCATCCCCGAGCTGACCAAGAAACCACTAGTCATCCTCGACGATGCTCAGGACCTTGCGGCCACCGCCCTGACGGCCATCAAGAACATGGTCAACTTCGCCTTCGACACCAAAAACTCCATCACCTTCGTCCTCGCCGGCCAACCCGAGCTGCGCGAGTTGCTCAGATATGCTTCCTTCGCTTCCTTGCGCCAGCGCATCCGTATCTCCTATCACATGCCGGCCATGGCTCTGGAGGAGACCTGTCGCTACATCGACCACCACACCGTCCGCTGTGGCCGCCCTGCCTCGATCTTCGCCGATGATGCCAAAGCTGACATTCACCGCCACGCCGGCGGCGTTCCGCGCCTGGTCAACGCCGTCTGCTATCGCTCCATCCTGCACGCCGTCGTCAACGACATCAGCATCATCGACTCCACCAACATCGTTACCGATGAACTCGACAGCTAACCTCCACCAGCCGTCGGCGGCACTCCCCGCTGGCGGCCGCCCGGCATCAGTGCCAGGCGCGCTGCGGCAATCCTGCTTGGCACGGTTTGGAAACGGCGGCTGGCCGGCAACAATCAGGATCACGATGACGACCCCGCTGGCGATGCCCAGGGGCTTCTGCCGCCACAACCTGCCGAAGAAATCGGCAAACGGCCCCCGCGCGTCAGTCATACCGCACCCTCGGGTCCAGCCAAGTGTAGAGCAGGTCGATCAGGAGATTGAACAGCACCACCGCGGTGGCGAAAACCAGGTTGACCCCGGAGACCACCGGGTAGTCTCGATTTTCCAGCGCAGTCAGCATGAGAAGACCCAATCCCGGCAGGCTGAAGATGGTCTCCATGATGACCGAGCCACCTATCAGGATCGGCAACTGCAGGCCGATCAGCGACACCACCGGGATCAGGGCGTTCTTGACGGCGTGGCGCATGACGACCCCCCGCTCCCTGAGACCCTTCGACCAGGCGGTGCGGATGTAGTCCTGCCGGAGCACCTCCAGCATCATGGTGCGCGTCATGCGCATGGTGACGGCCGCCAGACCCGTGCCCAGAATCAGGCTGGGAATGATGAGGATGCCGAGATTCCCCAGCGGGTCTTCAGTGAAAGGAACCCAATTCAACGGCGGCGACCACGCCCACCAGAGTGACGGGTAGAGCACGACCATGGTCGCCAGCCAGAAGTTGGGCGTTGCCAGGCCGATGATGGCGACCGAACGCCCCACGTAGTCGGCGGCGGTATCCTGGCGCATCGCCGAATAGATGCCGACCGGCAGCGCTATGGCCAGCCCGATGAGTTACCGGCAGCCGGTCGATTATCTTCTCCTCCACCGCTCCACGGCTGCCAAGCAGGGAGTGGCCGAGGCTGCCGTGCCGGAGGACGCCTCCAATCCAGCGTGCATACTGCACGTGGACGGGCACGTCCAGTCCGAGCATATGCTCGAGCGCCCGGCGCCACTACCACCTTGCCGGTGGTGGGGTCGGTCACATACTTCTTGTCGGCGGCGGCTGCCGGCTCCTCCTCGCCAGCGGCCCAGAGGCCGGTTGCGGTCAGGACCAGCACGGACAGTACCGCGAGGCACTTTCTGAATGGAACGTATCTCATGAGATGTCTCCTCTTGCCTCACTGCCGGCCCCTCGCCCACTCCCGCGGTAGCCCTGCGCAGTCGCAGGCAACCGGAAAGCGAGGGCGGCAGATCCTCGGGTGCCGAGTCGGAAGCTGGCCGCTCGGGCATTAGTCGTATCCGGTGCGGGGCGTCATCCCTTCCTTCTTTGAACGCGTGCATACGCCGGCCGCCCGATGGGCGTCGGGACCGCGTTCACCACGCCACGCGAGGCGGTGTGCCACCTGTGGCTGGTGGCCGGCGCAGCCGGGAGTCTGAACGGCCGGCAGCGCCGGCGCCGCCGGCCGTGTGCTGGTGACCCACGCTCCCGACGGCGCAGTCCTGGAGGTCGGGCGCAGAACGCGCACGGTGCCGACCCCGTTGCGCCGCGCGCTGGAGTATGACTCCATACCCTCGGAGCCCGACCATCCCGACGCCAGCGGATGTCGCGAGGCCTGGGCACGGCTGCTCACGCACGTCTACGAGGTCGTTGCTCGCTGCCGTCCCGATGGATCCGACAAGGAGACTACCGAGACTACCGCGCTCCATTGCTTCACGCGCCTTGGAAACGATAGAGTCAGCGTCCAGGGTACCGCAGTGATCATGCCATCCGACCACCCGCGCATCCCCTACGGCGAGGCCGACTTTCAGCGCATCCGCCGGAACCGGTGGCTGTACGTCGACAAGACCCGCTTCCTGCGGCGTCTGGAGGAGGAGCGCTACGCCTTTCTGATCCGCCCGCGCCGCTTCGGCAAGTCGCTGTGGGTGTCGCTGCTGGAGAACTACTATGACCGCTTCTGGGCCGGCGACTTCGACGCCACCTTCGCCGCCACCGACATCGGGCAGGACCCGACCGGGGAACAAAGCCGCTACGTAACCCTGCGCTTCGACTTTTCAACCGTCAACGACGCGCTCGACACCCTGGAGCGGGAGTTCGAGACCTACTGCCTCATAGCGCTCCGGGGCACGCTGGAGCGGCATCCCGACCTGTTTCCCGAAGCGGCGCGGCGGCGGATCCTGGCGCCGCCCTCCATCGCCACCAAGCTATCCGAGCTGTTCCGGTACGCGGGCGACCATGACATCCCGCTGTACGTGCTGATCGACGAGTACGACAACTTCGCCAACACCGTGCTCGCGTACCACGGCGCCGAGGCGTACCACTCCTTTACCCACGGCGGTGGCTTCTACCGCAACTTCTTCGCCACCCTGAAGTCCGGGGCGGGGCGCACCGGCGGCGGTCTGGAGCGGCTGTTCATCACCGGCGTGTCGCCGATCACGATGGACGACGTGACCAGCGGCTTCAACATCGGCACCAACATCAGCCTGGAGCCCGACTTCAACGAGATGGTCGGCTTCACCGAGGCGGAGGTGCGGCACCTGGTCGAGACCTACCGGGAGCTGGGCGTGTTCAACCAGGAGGTCGCGACCGCCATGGGCATCATGGGCCAGTGGTACAACGGCTACCGCTTCGCCGAGGAAGCCGAGACCGATCTGTACAACACCGACATGGTGCTCTACTACCTGAAGCATTCTATTCCGAATCGAGATGTGCCGACCTACCTGATCGACACCAACGTGCGCATCGACTACGGCAAGCTGCGCCATTTGCTGGTGACCGGCCGGCAGCTCAACGGCAACTTCGACCTGCTGCGGGACGTGATCGGCGAGGAGCAGGTGGACACCCGCATCCAGCCCGGCTTTCCGCTGAACGACCTCACCAAGCCGGAGAACTTTCTCTCCCTGCTGCACTACTTCGGGCTGTTGAGCATCCGCGACGTGGTGGATCGCGTGCCCCGGCTGGCGATCCCGAACCAGACCGTGAAGCGGTTGATGTACGGCTTCCTGCGCGATGGCTACCGCGACGTGGGGGTGTTCTCGGTCAATCTGTTCCGGTTCGAGCAGTTGATGATGGGGATGGCCAACCGGGGCGAATGGCGGCCGGCGTTCGAGTTCCTGAGCGACGCTATCGCGCGGCAGACGGGGATTCGCGACTACATCGGCGGGGAGAAGGTGATCCAGGGGTTTCTGGCCGCCTATCTGAGCGTGACCGACTACTACGTGTTCCGCTCGGAGGCGGAGCTGGGAAAGGGACACGCGGACATCTGCCTGGAGCCGCTGGTGGCGCGCTATCCGCACCTGCAGCGGGGCTACCTGATCGAGCTCAAGTACCTGAAGCGCAGCGAGTCGGCGAACGAGGCCGGCGTGGCGGCGGCGGTCGGAGAGGCGACGGCGCAACTCGAGCGGTATCTGGCGGAGGAGCGGCTGGCGCGGCAGTTCCCGGGGGTGCGCTTCATCGGCCTGATCGCGGTGTTCCACGGCTGGGAGATGGTGTTCTACGATGCCGTGCGGAGGTAACCGCGTCAGACGGCGGTGCCGGCGTCTACAATCACATTGCGTGGTACGCAACCCATCCCGGTGTGGAACTGGTCGCCCTCGTGGACCCCGCCCCGAGCGGCCGGATGCTCGGAATCGCATTGGACAAACGGTTCAGTGAGGAGCTTCCCACCGGGCGGGGCCCGGCGTGGTCATGTAAGAAACTGTTGTTTCTTAGGAGCCGTGCCCGTGATACGGGCACCGGCATCGCCAAGCCGCACGCCGCGCTCGTGTCGTCCCGACGGCCGAAGTCCAGCGATAGTCAGCTACCCGCTGCCGTCTTGTTCGCCACTTCCACCAGTGCGCGCAGAGCTTTGTTTACCGACTCCGAGTCACGAAACACCTTGGCGACGTCCGCATCGAGGATGATGATGTTGGTACCCTCGGAGTATCGCTGGGCGTATTTACCCCGGACTCCACGCGAGAAGTCGTACTCCTCGCGCAAGTCGTCGGCGCCGGCTCTGTCAGCTTCCTTCTTCATAGTCACGCCGTTCTCTGGCTGTTTCACGGGCACGAATCCGGGCCCGTCGCCTCCGCGACCTCCGCCGCCGTCAGGATTGGCTCCCTCGCTACCCGTCGGTGCTTGAACCAAGCTACCTCAGCCGGCCGCCTCGGCCTCCTCGGAGAACACTTTGCGGAACAGGTTGTCGTGCGGCTGATGCAACTCGCGCGCCATGCCGTGCGCCCGGCGCTGCCGCGCAGGCGCGGATCGAGCAAATCGCGCAGGGCGTCGCCCAGCATGTTGAAACTGTACACCACGATCGTCAACGTGGCGCACCAGGACCTGTCGAGTCGGCGAGCCCACCACGCTTTGGCGCTGTCGTCGTCGTAGTTCGGCAGGTGGCCCAACTGCGCCAACGATTTGAACCGTTTGAACACCAACTCCATCTGCCAGCGTAGGCGATACCACTCCGGAATCTCGGCGGCACTGAAGGTCGCCGCCGGAAAGGTGGTGAACACGATCACGTACTCGGCAAACCTCAGCGTGTCCGCTTGCGTCCGCTTACCCCTGCGTGCTGCTTCCTGGTGGACTTTGCGGTGCGCCAGCTTGATCGCTGCTGCCGACTTGCGCAGCGCGCACACTCGACCGGGTACGGTTCTGGCCGGTTGTGCTCTGTCATCGTTGATCACCACCTGCGTTGTCCACGACCTGATGGCGCCGGCACGCTTCAGCGAACTGACCGCGGCGAGCAGGTCGAACGGCTCACCCTGGGTTGTGCGCAGCCCCAGCGCACCGGTATTGACGCGTACGATGAGCTGACCGCCGGTGCCCGGCCCCTCGGTCGGCGTCAACCTGAAAAAGTCGCACGCCAGCGACGGCAGGCATACGCTCCAGTGGATGCGCCACAGCGCTCCGGTCTTGCCCATCTCGTCGCCGGCTTCTGGAACCGGCCGCAACGGCAACGGGAAGCGGTGGAGATCGACTTCATCGCCTGGAACGCGGAGCATCGGCGGGTGCGCTTCGGCTCCTGCAAGCGCAATCCCGACCGCCACGACGCGCAATCGGTGCGCTCCTTCCGCGACCACGTAGGCCGCTTCCTGGCCACCGACGTCGGCCGACGCTTTGCGGGGTGGCAGCACCAGTTCGCGCTCTTTGCGCCGCAGTTCCCCGCGCAACAGCGCTCCCGGTTCGAGGCTGCCGGCTGGATCTGCCGTGACCTCGGCGACTTCCGGCGCATGCTGCGGGACGAAGCGTCCGGTGCCCGGGGCACGCTGCCTGCATCACCCAAGGTGAGCGGGGAGGAATGATGGCCCAGCAGACCGCCCCAGTGCTGGTGGTCCGGAATGGCAACTGGGGCGCCACCAGCCTCAAGGGCGTACATGGCGTGCTGGCATCGGCAGCCGGCGTCCTGCTGGATGGCTTCGGAGCAGCTCCGGAGGCCCCGATCCACGTCGCTCCGTGGCGCCCAGGCCCCGCGAGTGTTTGGCCGCCATCGGCCCTACCAGATGCGGATCAGCGCCCCCCGTGGCGCGACTGCGCACGACTGAACCTGTGGGACGCCGCCGCCAACCGCACGGTCGCGGATTATCTCGATTCCTGGGCCGCGAGCCTGCGGGAGAACGGTCTCGAACCGAGGGTGCCGTCCCTGCTTGCGCAGCTGTTCTTTCCCGCTCGGCGCGTCAGTTCCTGTCCCCACCCGCGCCGGGATGACGAGAGCCCGCACTACCAGTCTGCCGGGCTCCGGTCACCACGACCGCGGGCATCGTCCGGCCCCTCGCCCACTCCCGCGGTACGCCTGCGCAGTCGCAGGTAACCGCACCGGACCGGCGAGCGTCGCTTCGAACGCACCGTCAAGAGAGCAGCCGGCTTACGGAGACGGCGACGTCCGGAAACGCCAGTGGATGAATGACGCCGCTCTCCAGGGTCTGTTCGGTCTCGTAGGTCTCTGCGCTCGGGTCGCGGAACACCAGCACCGTCATGTCCCGCAGGTTCACCACCCAGTACTCCGGAATGCCGGCCGCGGCGTAGAGCCGCTTCTTCGCGTCGAGGTCCTTGCTCAGGCTCGTGTTGGCGTACTCGACGAGCCACAGCACGTTGTTCGGATAGGGGTGATGGTCGCGGTACTCGCGGCCCAACCGCCGTACGATCGCCAAGTCCGGCTCCGGTTCGGAATCGACTGCTGCGAGCGTAATCGGCTTTGCCTGGCGTACCCTGGCGCGCTCACCCAACAGCCGCGCCAAGTATTCCCCAGCCTCGTCGCTGGCGTATGCGTGAGGCTCGACCAGCCGGTGGTACTCGGCCACCGTCCAGGTTTTCGTCATCAGGGCCATGGCTGCTCCGCGTCGCCCACCACGCTACAGAATCTGGCTCAGGAACAGCTTGGTGCGGTCGGACTGGGGGTTGTTGAAGAACTGGTCCGGGGTGTTCTGCTCGACGATCTGGCCCTCGTCCATCAGCATCACGCGGTCGGCGACCTGGGAGGCGAAGCCCATCTCGTGGGTCACCACCAGCATGGTCATGCCGGACTCGGCGACGTCCACCATCACGTCGAGCACTTCCTTGATCATCTCGGGGTCGAGCGCCGAGGTGGGCTCGTCGAACAGCATGATCTTGGGGCGCATGCACAGCGAGCGGGCGATCGCCACGCGTTGCTGCTGACCGCCGGAGAGCTGGCCGGGGTACTTGTGCGCCTGCTCCGGTATCTTCACCCGCTCCAGGAACTCCATCGCCGCCCCTTCGGCTTCCTCTCGAGAGACCTTCCGCACCCAGATCGGCGCCAGTGTGCAGTTATGCAGCACCGTCAGATGCGGGAACAGGTTGAACTGCTGGAACACCATGCCGACCTCGCGGCGGATGGCGTCGATGTTCTTGAGGTCGTTCGTGAGCTCGGTGCCCTCCACCACGATCGATCCCTGCTGGTGCTCCTCCAGCCGGTTGATGCAGCGAATCAGCGTCGACTTGCCGGAACCCGAGGGGCCGCAGATGACGATGCGCTCCTGCCGCGTCACCGTGAGGTCGATCTCCCGCAGCACGTGCAGTGCGCCGAACCACTTGTTGAGGCCGGTGATGCGGATGATCGGCTCGTCGGCAGACCGGTGGTCGGTGTCTGACATGCTTCGCTCCCTTGTCCCTATTGACGGGTGGTGTCGAGGCGCCTCTCCAGGTTGATCGAGTAGCGCGACATGGAGAAGCAGATCACGAAGAAGAACAGCGCCGCGATCAGGAAGGTCTCGTGATCGACCTTGCCGATCCAGTCCGGGTTGGTCTGCAGCAGCCGCGCCTGGCCCAGAATGTCGAACAGCCCGATGGTGACCACCAGCGTGGTGTCCTTGAACAGGCCGATGAAGGTGTTGACGATCCCCGGAATCGCGATCTTGAGCGCCTGAGGGAGGACCACCAGGCGCATCATCTTCCAGTAGCTCAGGCCGACCGCCTGCGCCGCCTCGTACTGGCCGTTCGGAATCGCCTGCAGACCGCCGCGGATCACCTCTGCCATGTAGGCCGAGGAGAAGGCGGTGATCATCACCATCACGCGGATGAGCTGATCGAGCGAGACGCCCGCCGGCAGGAACAGCTCCAGGATGATGACCGCCACGAACAGCAGCGTGATCAGCGGCACCCCGCGCACCACCTCGATGAAGCCGACGGAGGCCAGCCGGATCACGGGCAGGCTCGAGCGCCGGCCGAGCGCGAGCAGGATCCCGATCGGCAGCGACAACACGATGCCGGCAAGTCCCGCCACCAGGTTGAGCATGAAGCCGCCGAACTTGTCGGTGGAAATGCTGCGAATGCCAAACAGGCTGCCGACGACCTCTCCCTGTTCGTCGTATATCGGCAACCCGCCGACCAGCAGAAAGGCGGCGATCAGCACGTAGGCGATCGAGAAGCGACGGCCGTAACGGGCGTAGGGGAGTTTGTCGAACAGCACGTACGCCACCGCCGGAATCAGCAGGATCACGGCGACGTTGACTCGCCAGTATGAATCCGCGGGGTAGAAGCCGTAGAGGAACTGAGTGATGCGTTGGTCGAGCCAAGCCCAGCAGGCGGCCTCTCCGGTACACTCCTCACCGGTGGCGCCGCTGAAGTCGGCTTGGAACAGCGCCCACCCGAGCATCGGCGGCACGATGCGCCACAGCAGCAGCAGCGCGGCCACGGTCAGCACCGTGTTCAGCCAGCTCGAAAACAGGTTGGCGCGCATCCAGCCGATCACCCCGATGGTGGTCACCGGCGCCGGGCGGCCGGGCAGCATCTCCGCCCGGCTGCGGTGGAACGCGCGATTGGCGGGAGCCTGTCCCACCGCCTCGGGTCTGTTCGCTTCGAACCGGGTCATCGTTCCGGACGCTTTCACCGTTCTATACGTGTCACCGTTCTACCAGCGCGATGCGACGGTTGTACCAGTTCATGAACGCGGAGGTGAGCAGGCTCAGGAACAGGTAGCTGATCATGAAGATGGAGATCACCTCCAGCGCCTGGCCGCTCTGGTTCAGGACGGTGTTTCCGATCGAGACCAGATCCTGGTAGCCGATGGCCACCGCCAGCGAGGAGTTCTTGGTCAGGTTCAGGTACTGGCTGGTCAGCGGCGGCACGATGGCGCGCAACGCCTGCGGCAGGATGATCTTGCGCAGGGTGAGCAAGGGCGGCAGGCCGAGCGCGCCGGACGCCTCGGTCTGTCCCTTGCTGACCGATCCGATGCCGGCGCGCACGATCTCGGAGATGAAGGAGCCGGTATAGGTCGCCAACGCGATCCACAGGGCCACCAGCTCCGGGGTGACGTTGAGGCCGCCCTGCAGGTTGAACCTGCCCATCACCGGGATGTCGAAGGTGACGGGGCGGCCGAGGACAAAGAACAGCGCGAGCGGCAGCCCGATGATCAGCCCAAGTCCGGTCCAGCCGGCAGGGAACTTCTCTCCGGTCGCGTCCTGGCGCGCCTTGGCCCAGCGAACGATGATCACGGTCGCCGCGATGGCGACGACCAGCGCGATCATGATCACGATCGAGCCCTCGCCGAACACCGGCGCCGGCATCCGCACGCCGCGGTTGCTGAGGTAGACGGTGTCCGCGAGGGAGATGCCGTCGCGCACCCGCGGCAGCGCCAGCAGGATCACCCACCAGAAGATGATCTGCAGCAGCAACGGCACGTTGCGCGTGAACTCGACGTAGACGGTGACGATGCGACTGACCAGGAAATTGCTCGACAGGCGCAGGACCCCGGCCAGGAAGCCGATGACGGTAGCCGCGACGATGCCCAGGGCAGCCACCAGGATGGTGTTGAGGCCGCCGACGATGAACGCCCGCCCGTAGGTATGCGTCGAATCGTAGTCGATCAGCCGCTGATTGATGTCGAACGCGGACGTATCGAACAGGAAGCCGTAACCCGACGAGAGCCCATACCTCTGCAGGTTGGCGATCGTGTTCGAGACGATGAACGCGATCAGCAGCGCCGCCCCCAGCACCAGCAGGAGCTGCAGGACGAGGCGGCGCGGAGGACCGCTCGTGAGCGGTCCTCCGCGCCCAGACGGTGCGGACCGGCTTGGCGGTCTACCGGAACGGCGGCGCGTAGAGGATACCTCCATCCTTGTACAGCGCGTTCAGCCCACGTTGCAGGCCCAGCGCAGTGTCCGGGCCGATGTAGCGGTCGAAGATCTCGGCGTAGTTGCCCTCCGCCGCAATCGCGCGCACGGCCCAGTTGGCGTCAAGCCCGAGCATCTCGCCGTAGCTGCCTTCGGTGCCGAGCATACGGTTGATCTCCGGATGGTCGGTACCCATGGCCATGTCATCCACGTTGCCCTGGTTCACGCCGAACTCCTCGGCAATGATCAGCGCGTTGAGCACCCAGCGTGCGATGTCCGCCCACTGGTCGTCACCGTGGCGTACGAGCGGCCCCAGCGGCTCCTTGGAGACGATCTCCGGATACACCATGTGCGCGTCCGGATCGTCGAAGGTCGCCTTGGTCGCTGCCAAGCCGGATGCGTCCGTGGTGTACACGTCGCAGCGATCAGCCTCATAGGCAGCGCGTGCCTCGGCATTGGTCTCGATCGGCACCGGCTCGTAGCTCATGTTGTTGGTGCGGAAGAAGTCCGCCAAGTTGAGCTCGGTGGTGGTGCCGGTCTGGATGCACACCGAAGCGCCGTCCAACTCCGTGGCGCTCATGATGCCCAGCGCCGTGCGGCCGATGAAGCCCTGACCGTCGTAGTAGTTGACGCCGACGAACGTCAGGCCCAGGTCGACGTCGCGCGAGAGCGTCCACGTGGTGTTGCGCGACAGCACGTCGATCTCGCCGGCCTGCAGTGCCGGAAAGCGGTTCGCGCCGGTCAGGTTGACGAACGAAATCTTGTTCGCGTCTCCCAGCACGGCAGCGGCCAGCGCGCGGCAATAGGCCACGTCGAACCCGGTCCAACGACCCATGTCGTCGGTGAACGCGAAGCCGGCCAAGCCCGTGTTGATCCCGCACTTCAGTTCGCCGGCGGCCAGTACGTCCTCCAGCGTGGTCGCCTGCGCGGCGACGACGCCCACGAGGGCGATCGCGGCAGCCAACAGGGCTACCCGTAATCGAGCTGTCATTCTCATCAGCTCCCTCCTGTCAGTTATTGTCCCCGGTGTCCCACCGAGGTTACCGGTAGCTTACACGGTACGGACAGGTTTGCAAACACCGTGTCTTGGCCTCATTGACGTCGGGCACGCCAGCGATGAGGGCGGCCCCCCAACTCCGGGAAGCCGAGGCGGTCGCACAGCGCCAGGAACCCCGCCCGCGGCACGCCGTCCCACGCCAGGTCGGTCAACTCCTCGGCGAGCGGCACGTCGCGCCGCAGGGTCGTGAGCAGCGAGTAGAGCCGCACGTCCTCGACCGCGGCCCTGAGGCTGGCGGCCAGGCCGTGCTTGCCGCGCGCAGCAACCCCCCACGACTCGGCGTCCGCCGGAATCTTGTCGATCCGCTGATAATGGGACAATACCGTGGCGGCCGACTTGGCGCCCCAGCGCGCCACCCCGGGGATGCCGTCCGCGCTGTCGCCCACCAACGCGAGGTAGTCGGGAATCGACGCCGGCGCGACCCCGAACTTGCGCCGCACCCCCTCCTCGTCCAGGGTTTCATCGCGCCGCCGGGTGCGGGTGACCACGTGGGTGCCTTCGACGAGCTGCATCAGGTCCTTGTCCGGTGAACAGATCACGATCTGCTCCACCTCGGGATGGTCGCGCCAGCGGGCGGCGGCGGTGGCCAGCGCATCGTCGGCCTCGAACTCGATCATCGACCAGATCACGATGCCGAGTGCGTCCACCGCCTCCTCGGCCTGCGCGAACTGCGCGAGCAGGTCCTCCGGAACGCCGGCGCTCGACTTGTAGCCGCCAAACAGGTCATTGCGAAACGACTCGATGACGCGATCGAACGCCACCGCCACGTAGTCGACCTGGTCCCGCCGCAGCAGTGCCAGCAGCGACTGCACCAGTCCGCGCACGGCACCGGTCGGCGACGGCGCGGCGCCATTGTTGCGGCGGTTCCTGAGGTCGGCGTAGTACGCGCGGAACAGCTCGTAGGTGCCGTCGACGAGGTACAGCTTCACTGGGGGCAACGATCCGTAAACGGCATGGGTACAGTGTTATGCCATGCCCGATCCGCGTGCGCAAGTCGCGGTGCGGCCGCACCGGGTACCGGCGGCGCCGAGTGTCGGGCCACCGGTCAGCGCCGCCGGGCGACGATCAGCCCGTCGCGGATCGGCACCAGGGAGGTGATCCAGCCGTCGTCGGCGGTGATCATCCGCGTGAACTCGCGCACGCCCTCGACGTCGGCGGCGTGCTCCTCCGGGTCGAACAGCCGCCCCTGAATCAGCATGTTGTCGATGATCAACACGCCGCCCGAGCGCAGCTTGGCGGCGATCACCGGCAGCGAAGCCGGGTACCCGTCCTTGTCGACGTCGTTGAAGATGAGGTCGAAGCTGGCGTCGCGCTCGCCGGTAAGCGCCTGCACCGCCTCGCCCACGTGGTAGCGCACCGTGCCGGCGTATCCCAACGCCGCCAGATGGGCGCGCGCCCGGCGCGACAACTCCTCGTCCCACACCACGTGATGGACCACGCCGCCGCCGTTTTCCTGCACCGCCCGCGCGAACCACGCGGTGGAGTACCCGTAGCCCGAGCCCAGCTCGAACACCCGTCGCGCGCCGATCAGCCGTGCAACCAGATAGCACAGGTTGCCAGAGGCGGGGCCGATGATCGGGAACCGGTGCTCCTGCGCCCACTCCTCCATGGCGACCAGCTCGGGATGCCGGGGCGGCACCAGCCGATCCAGATACGCGCGCACCTCGGCAGAGATCGTCTCAGCCATAGCCCGCACAGGGTGGACCGGCGGCGCGGTTCTGGCAAGCGGGTGACGGCGGCGCCGGATGCGCGCCCGTCAGCCACCGCGGCCGTCTCGCACCGGATGCATCTCGGCGATCACTGGAGCGTGATCGCTGGCGATCATGCCCTCCTTCTTCTTGCGGTAGTCGCGATCGATCCGCACCTCGGCGGTACGCGCGCCCACCGCCGGCGGTGCCAGCAGCAGGTCGATGCGCAGGCCGCGGTTCTGGTGGAAGTGGCCGGCGCGATAATCCCACCACGAGAACTGCTTCAGATCGGGATGCCGCTCCCGGAACAGGTCCACCAGCCCCAGCTCAGCCAGTTTCCGGAAGCGGGACCGTTCCGCCTCGGTGTGGAACATCCGGCCCGCCAAGGCGGCCTCGTCCCAGGTGTCCAGCGCCCCCGGACAGAGGTTGAAGTCGCCGCCGATGACCAGCGGTGGGGCGGACCCGTGCGCCAACTCGCGCTCGGCGTAGTCGATCAGGCCGTCCAGGAACGCGAGCTTGCGCGCGAACTCGGGGTCATCGACCGCGCGTCCGTTGGGTACGTACACCGAGCAGCAGCGCAACGCGTCCCCGCCGTCGAATTCCACCAGCGCGCAGAGCAGCCGGGCCCCCTGCTCCGCCAGCCCCGGCAGCCCGCGCACCACGACGCGGGGCGCTGCCACGGTCGCGCCACGGGTCAGTATCGCCACCCCGTTCCAGCCCTTCTGGCCGTGCGCCACGGCCTCGTAGCCGGCCGCACGCAGCTCCTCGTAGGGGAAGCGGTCATCGGTCAGCTTGAGCTCCTGCAGCAGCACGACGTCCGGCGTGCGCGCCCGCAGCCAGTGACAGACGTAGCCGGCGCGCGCCTGCATGCCGTTGACGTTCCAGGTGGCGATGGTCATGCGCCGGTCGTGCGCGCCCCGCGCTCAGGCCGACGGCGCGGCCGGCGGCGCGGTGGACGACCGCGGCTGCTCGCCGGGACGGAACGCCTTGACCACGGCCGGGTCTACCTCCAGACGCGGCCCGCCGAGGAGATCGATGCAGTAGGGGACCGCCGGAAACACCGCGTCCAGGCACTGGCGGATGGCGCGCGGCCGACCGGGCAGGTTGATGATCAGCGTTCCGCCGCGCACCCCGGCGGTCTGGCGCGAGAGAATCGCGGTGGAGACGTACTGCAGACTCACCTGGCGCATCAACTCGCCGAACCCCGGCAGCATCTTCTCGCATGCGTCCGCGGTCGCCTCCGGGGTGACGTCGCGCACGGCCGGACCGGTGCCGCCGGAGGTGACGATCAGACAGCAGCCGCGGGTGTCGGCCAGCTCGATCATGGTGGCCGCGATCCGGTCGCGCTCGTCAGGGACGACGCGGTACTCCCGGGTCCAGTCCGACACCAGGTATTCACCGAGCGCGGCGACGATCGCCTTGCCGGGCAGGTCCTCGTAGATCCCCGCCGCGGCGCGATCCGAAACGTTGATGATCCCAATCCGGGTCATGTGCGGATGGCGCGCCAGCGGGTCAGACGATGACGTCGCTGAGCCGCAACCCCTCGTCGCGCAGGAATTGCATCAGCCCCTTCTTGTCGACGGTGCGCAGGGCACGGGTGGACAGGCGCACGCGCACCGTGCGGCCCTCCTCGGGCAGGTAGATCCGCTTGCGTTGCAGATTGGGCCGCTGCACCCGCCGGGTCTTGTTGTGGGCCTTGGACACATTGTTGCCGGCCATCGGCCGTTTGCCGGTCAGTTTGCAGACGCGTGACATGGATGGACCCTCCTGACCCGACTAATGTGCACCATTGACGCCCGCGCGCCAAGTGTTCGCTGCAAACTTGCAAACTTGACTTGAATGGCCGTACCGACTCAGCCCGGACGGCCGGCGAGCCGCGCCCGCACCTCGTCCAGCACCGCGCCCAGGTTGTCGGCGCGTCTGGCGCCGGCGGTCGCCAGCGTCGGCCGTCCGCCGCCGCCGCCGCCCGCCCGCGCGGCCGCCGCCTTGACCAGCTCCGCGGCGGAGACTCCGGCGCCCGCCAGGTCGTCGCTCACCGCACAGGCAAGTGCCAGCGTTCCGCCGCGCGTCGTCGCCAGGAACGCCACCGTGCGCGGCGCGGCCAGGCGCAGCTTCTCCGCCAGCGTCTTGAGCGCGGCCGGCTGTTCCTGCTCGAAGGCGTGCACGATCAGCCGTAGGTCGCCCACCGTCTCCGCCTGCGCGGCCAGCACCGCGGCCTGGTGCGCGGTGCGCTCCGCCTCGAGCGCCTTGATCCGTTTCTCGAGTTGGCGCGCGTGGCGCACCAGCTCCCCGGCACGGTGTTGCAGCTCCGCCGGAGCGCCGCCGATCAGGCCGGTCACTGCCTGCAGCACCCCCCGCTGGGTCTGCATCACGCCCACCGCCGCAGCCGCGGTGACCGCCTCGATCCGCCGCACGCCGCTGGCGATGCTGCCCTCCGAGGTGACCAGGAACGGGCCGATCTCACCGGTGCGGGCCACGTGGCAACCGCCGCACAGCTCCAGGCTGACGTGCTGCGCCGCATCGCCCACCCGCACCACGCGCACCTGCTCGCCGTACTTCTCCCCGAACAGCGCCATCGCGCCCAAACCGCGGGCGTGGTCGAAGGCGGTGGTGAAGTACTCCACGGCGTGGTCGTCGCGGACCGTGGCGTTGACGATGCGCTCGATCTCGGCCAGCTCCTCCGCCTCCACCCGCTTGAAGTGGGTGAAGTCGAACCGCAGGTGCTCGGGGGCCACCAGCGACCCCGCCTGGTGCACGTGGTCCCCCAGCACCCGGCGCAGGGCGGCATGCAGCAGGTGGGTGGCAGTGTGATTGGCGGTGGTGGGGCGGCGGCGGGCGCGGTCCACGCGCGCGGTCACCGGACCGCCGGTGAACCTCGGCGCGCGGCCACCACCTTCGCGGCCGGCGCCGTCCGCCGCCGCGCGTGCGCGGCACCGGCAGATGGAGAAGTCGCCGTCGCGCTGGGCGTCCTCCACCTGCAGCTCCAGCCCGTCGCCGGCGATCGAGCCGCGGTCCCCGACCTGACCGCCGCTCTCGGCGTAAAACGGCGTCTCGGCCAGCACCACGTGATAGACGGTGCCGTCCGCGGTCGCCTCTTGCGCCACCCGGTGGATGGCGGTCTCCACCTCGAGCCGTTCGTAGCCCACGAACCGTGGCGGCCCGCGCCGCGGGGTCACCGTAACCCAGTCGGCGTGCTCCAACCGGCCGGCGGCGAACTTGCCCGCGCGCCGGGCGCGCTCCCGCTGCGCCGCCATGGCGGCCTCGAAGCCCGGTTCATCCACGGTCAGACCCCGTTCCTGCGCCATCACCCGCGTCAGGTCCAGGGGAAAGCCGTAGGTGTCGTACAGCCGGAACGCCTCGGCGCCCGGCACCGCCGACGCGCCGGCCGCGGCCACCGCGCGCACGATGCCGGCGAAGATCTCCAGGCCGCGGCCCAGGGTGCGGTTGAAGCTCCCCTCCTCCGCCTTGATCACCTCGCCGACGTAGGCGGCGCGCGCGGCCACTTCGGGGAACTCCTGCGCGTGCATCTGCGCGACCGTCTCCACCAGCCGGTGGATGAACGGTTCGCGCAACTCCAGCCGTCTACCGTAGCGGGCCGCGCGCCGCAGCAGGCGGCGCAGCACGTAGCCGCGGCCCTCGTTCGACGGCAGCGCGCCGTCGGCGATCGAGAAGCTCAACATCCGCACGTGGTCCGCCAGCACCCGGAATGCCACCTGCTGCTGCTCGGTGGCCGTTGCGTAGCTCACCCCCGCCAGTTCCCCGATCCGCTCCAGCAGCGGGGCGAACACGTCGGTGCCGTAGTTGTCGGTGCCCTGCAGCACCGCCACCATCCGCTCGAACCCCATCCCGGTATCGACGTGCTTGGCGGGCAGGGATTCCAGGGCGCCGGCGCCGGTGCGGTTGAACTGGATGAACACCAGGTTCCAGAGCTCCATGACGCGCGGGTCGCCGGCGTTGACCAGGGCGCCGCCCGAGCGATCCGGCGTCAGGTCGACGTGGATCTCGGAGTTGGGGCCGCACGGTCCGGTGTCCGCCATCTCCCAGAAGTTGTCCTTCTTGCCGAAGCGGAGCACGTGGGCGGGATCGATGTCGGTTTCCGAGCGCCACAACTGCTCGGCCTCGTCGTCGGCCGGCAGTCCGTCGCCGGCGTCGCCCGCGAACACCGTGGCGTACAGCCGCTGCTTGGGAATCCCCCAGCGGCCGGTGAGCAGATCCCACGCCCAGGCGATCGCCTCACGCTTGAAGTAGTCTCCGAACGACCAGTTGCCCAGCATCTCGAAGTAGGTGTGGTGATAGGTGTCATGGCCCACCTCCTCCAGGTCGTTGTGCTTGCCGCTGACCCGGATGCACTTCTGCGAGTTCACCGCGCGCCGATAGGTGCGCGTGCCGGTGGCCAGGAACACGTCCTTGAACTGGTTCATGCCGGCGTTGGTGAACAGCAGCGTCGGATCGTCGGCCGGGACCACCGGAGCGCTCGGGACGACGGTATGGTCGCGCTCCGCGAAGTAGTCGAGGTACTCCTGGCGGATCTGGCGCGCGGTTCTTGCGGGTGTGGTCTGCATCTTCTCGACCGATAGCCTATCAGAAACGGGCAGTCCCTTTTCAGTCCGCGTTGTCGGGTGCAGGATACGTCCATGTTCCGCATCGTGTTGCTCGCCACGGTGGGCGTGACTGCCGGGGTCTTCTCCTATCGGATCCCCGACCTGGACGTCGTCCTCCTGGGCGAGTCGGGACACGGGTTCTTTCTATTCTATTCCGCGGCGCTGCCGGTGGTGCTGCTGCTGTTCAACTCGTGGCTGGAACAGAGCGGCGCGATCCTCCGCCTGATGGTCGCCGGCGCCTGCATGGGCGTCGGGGCGGCGCTGGCGATCCGACTCGGGGCCGCGGCGTTCGCTCCGGCTCCGTACGTGGTGTTCCCATTGTTCGGGGTGCTGATCGAGCAGACCGTGGCCGACGAGCGCGCCTGGCTGATCACCAACGCGCTGGTGGCCGCGCTGGTCGCGGTGGCGGCGTTCAACACGGCGGGCGACGACCAGGAGGCGCCCGAGGAGTAAACTGCGCAAAACTGCGCAAAACTGCGCAACGGATCGCACGCAATGGATCGCAATGGATATCGCAATGGATAGAGAGCGGATTCAGGGGGCGTTTTTTCTGGTGCTGCTGGCGGTGCTGACCGCGGCCTTCGCCCGGCTGCTGGCGCCGCTGCTGGTGGCGCTGATGGTGGCGGTGATCCTGGCGGTGCTGGCCCGGCACCCGTTCGCACTGCTCACCCGGCGCTGGGGGCTGGGGCGGGGGCTGGCCACGGTTCTGATCCTGGTCGCGCTGCTGGTCCTGGTCTCGGTGCCGCTGCTGGCGATCGGGTTGCTGGTGACCGCGGAGATCGAGCAGGCCGTCAGCACGATTCGGGCGCAGTGGCCCGAGCTCCTCGCCTGGGGCCAGCGTACGCTGCCCGGGCTGCAGGCGCTGGCGGCGGAGTACCAGCTCGAGCAGCGCGTCTCGGAGCTGGTCGGCAACGCCGCCACCCGGATGCTGGGTCTGACCCAGGCCGTGTTCGCCGGGGCCGCGAGCCTTGCGGTGAGCACGGTGGTCGTGGTCTACGTGGTGATCTACCTGCTGCGCGACGGCGACCGGCTGGTCGAGCACGTCCACCGGCTGCTGCCGCTCGACCGCGCGCGCTCGCGCGAGTTGATGCGCAAGGCCGCCCGCACCCTGGACGCGACCGTGGTGGGCACGGTCGCGATCGGGGTGATCGAGGGCACCTTCGGCGGGCTGCTGTTCCTGGTCTTCGGGTTCACCTCGCCCACGCTCTGGGGACTGGTGATGATCGTGGCGTCGGTGCTGCCGCTGCTCGGCATCAACGCCGTGATCGTGCCGGCCGGCATCATCGCCATCGTGCTCGGCGACGTGGGCCGCGGCGTGGGGCTGATGGTGGTCGGGGTGGCCGGCGCCACGCTGAGCCAGAACGTGCTGCGCCCGCGCCTGGTGGGGGATCGCTCGGGGCTGCACCCGGCGCTGGTGCTGGTCTCCACGCTGGGCGGGCTGGCCTGGCTGGGGTTGGTGGGCTTCCTGGTCGGCCCCGTCATCGCAACTCTGTTCCTGGTCGCCTGGGAGCAATTCGCGAGCCGCCGCAACGCCGGGAGCTGAGCCTCACGGATTGAGCGCGCGCAACTCCTCCGGCACGAACTCGCCGTCCTTGCGGATCAGGCGGTCGTCGAAGTAGATCTCGCCGCCGCCGAACTCGGGGCGCTGGATTACCACCAAGTCCCAGTGGATCTCGGAACGGTTGCCGTTGTCCGCCTCCGCGTACGCCTGCCCGGGCGTGAAGTGAAACGATCCGGCGATCTTCTCGTCGAACAGGGTGTCGAGCATCGGGTTCATGATGCGCGGGTTGAAGCCGAGGGAGAACTCCCCGACGTAGCGCGCGCCCGGGTCGGTATCCAGGATGCGGCGCAGCTCCGGCTCGTGGTTGGCGCCGGCGCTGACGATCCGGCCGGCGTCGAACTCGAACCGCAGGTCGTCGAACACGATGCCCCGGTTGAGACTGGGCGTGTTCACCGCCAGCGTGCCCTGCACCGAGTTCCGCACCGGACTGGTGAACATCTCGCCGTCCGGGAGGTTGCGCTCGCCCGAGCAGCCGACCACGGGAATGCCGCGGATCGAAAACGAGAGGTCGGTGCCGGGACCGACGATGCGCACGCGGTCGGTGCGCTCCATCAGTTCCCGCAGCGGCTCCATCGAGCGGGCCATCGCCGCGTAGTCGACCGTGCATACGTCGAAGAAGAACTCCTCGAACGCGTCGGTGCTCATCTGCGCCTGCTGCGCCATGGACGGGGTCGGCCAGCGCAGCACCACCCAGCGGGTCTGCTTGACACGCAGCTCCACGTGTACCTGATGCCAGACGTGGCGCTGGTAGTGGGCGTACCGCTCGTGCGGAACGTCGCCCAGCTCGGTGCTGTTGTGGCTGCCGCGCAGCCCCACGTAGCACTGCATCTGCTCCATCTGCCGGCGCTCGACGCTGCCCCACACTTCCATCTGCGCGCGCGTCGCGTTGCGGTAGAGCGCGCGCAGCACGCGGTTGCTCTTGGTCACGCACAGCGGATGGCCGCCGGCCGCGGCCACCGTGTCGATCAGCACCACCAGAAACTGCTCGGGCAGGTCGAAGGCCTCGATCAGCACCTTGTCGCCGGCGCGGACGGCGCAGGAATGGCGGACGATGACGTCCGCCAGCCGCCGGTAACGGGGGTCGGCCATTTACCGCGTGCTCCTCATGAGGCGGCATCGCCCGCGGCGTCGGCCGGAGCGCGCCGCACGCTGCCGATGATCGCGGCCCAGACCGGCTCGCGCTCCCAGACCGGCTTGGAGGCCGGCGCGGTGAGCTGGATGGCGTAGCCGATGCGGTGGAGCTGGCGGAAAACCCCGACGCCCACTGCCGCGTATTCCCAACTGCCGTCCGCGTTGCGCGCCTTCATCTGCACCGCGTGCCGCTCGAACAGCTCGATCAGCTCGGTCTCGGCCGGCTCCGGCCAATCGTAGAACCGGACGTAGAACTCCAGCAGCGACTGGTACTGCTCATCCGGGCGGATCGCGTGCGCGAAGTGCCCGACCCGCAGGTGATCCACGATCAGCCGGTACCCGCGCGGCACCCGCGCCAGGTCCTGGTCCTCGGGCAGCTCGGTGATCACCGTCAGCGTGTTCACCAACCGCCCCTCGTCGTACATCGTCTCGCGCGTCGCCGTCCAGCCGGCCGGATGGTCCAGCACGTGCCCGGTCCCCACCAGCTCGTAGCTGCCCAACTCAACCTCGCCCTCCGCCGCCCCCTCGCCCAGGCCAACGGCAGCCGCCACGGCCAGCAGCACCCCGCACGCAGAAATCAGTCGCATCGCTGTCCGCGAGTAGCAACGAAATTCGACAGGAATCTGTCGTGGTAGATTTCCATCAGATAGTGGCATCCTTCTCCCGTCGCTGAGAGTTCATCAGACACACCGTCAGTCGTAGTGAACTCGAGATCGAGCTGTGAATCCGACATAGGCTTCTTGAAATCGTATCTACGAGCGTTTAGTCGGATCCAATCGACCGCATTCTCAAACCGGTACATTTCATACTGGATTCTATCTTGATTAAGCGAGTTACGAATCTTCACCATTAGTTTCTGGGTGAACAACCAAATACAAAAATAACTCCGTGCTCCCACACTTCTGTCCGTGCAAACAAATGCCTTATCAGGTTTCTCAGGTAGCTTCTCGATCACCGTCTGCATGACCTCGGTCAACTTGTGTCTGACTGGTGCCTCCATGTAATCCGGCCAATAAGTGTCCATTAGTTGCTCCTCTTCTCATCACGTGCCATCACGATCATTCCCTCCAAGTAGTGAAGCGTGCTCCCAAGATAGTTTACCGAGAAAGCAGGGTCTCGGTGGTCCCATTCCCAATCATGAGGACGACCATTCACTCGCCAGTCTGCATATACTCGATGAAGCAATTCGTTGATCGTTTCCTGAATCGTCGTCGTCACTTGAATCTCTAGCTGAATTCGAACAGGGACCGGATCGTTGTTCTCGTAGTCGAGTATGTCTAACCGGTGAGAAATCCCAAGGTGAGCCGCATGATAACCGTCATGTGAAGCGTGAAGCTGCCACTCCGGCGGATCCGAAGTGATTTGCTCGGCAAGTTCCTTAACGTTTTCGGCCAAGTATCTGACACCGTCGAAGTAGGTTGTCGTGAGCCGTACTCGGAAGATGTCGGAGAAGGTATCCAGCCAGTTGTGGGGGCCAGACCAAAACCGCGGGTGGTCAGGGTAGCGTTCGTCGGACTTCGACGCCGTACTCTGTAACCTCTCAGGCGGATCCGGCC
Source organism: Spirochaetia bacterium (assembly GCA_965198005.1). Classification (GTDB taxonomy): domain Bacteria; phylum Spirochaetota; class Spirochaetia; order SZUA-6; family Bin103; genus Bin103. Next base: position 1,106,318 of record CBDAOI010000004.1, on the reverse strand, counting down.
ATGTTCTATTCTCAAGCACGTTCCACCTGAAGGACTTATTCAGCACTGAATCGAAAGGCTTTTTCTTGATACCTGTCGGCTGAGGTGTCGCCCCAAATAGTGAGAATCCTTCGTGGATTACTGTAAAGGATTCGTTCCACGCACTCAAGCGCTCCTGCAGTTTCTGCCAAAAGACAGACTCCTCCAACCTCTGAATTGAATCGTCGGTAACATCCTCGTACCATTGTTTTGCAAGGCCATCGCGCAGGTCATCCTGAAACCGTTTGGAGTACCAATCCGTGTACTCCTCATAGGATGGTCGATCCTCGAAATCACTAGGCATCATTACCGCCGGTCTCAGGACTAAGATCAGTAGCGGCAGCCGAAGCCTTCTCGCGATCAGAATCGGCCAGCCGTTCAACCGAAGCTGGCTCAAGTGGCCGCGTGACTGAGCGGGGGTCTATTCCGGCTTTGAGGGCGGCTACGACGCCGGCGGCCTCGAGGTAGTTCTCGACGCGCAACAGTTGCAGGGGGCGCCAGGGCAGGGAATCGAGGTCGTTGCGCATGCGATTGGTGTTGCCGCGCACGGCGATCTACGGGAATCCCGTTGTGCAGCGCGGCCAGGGTGGGGAGGCCGATACAGCCATCCGGTATGACCAGGCACGAGATGTTCGCCGACTGGATGCCGCCCGCGCCGGGGCCGTGGGCAGCGGGAGCGATTGCCGGGCTCGTCCGGAGGCCGCGCAAGACGCACTGCAGGAAAGCGAGCGAGATGACCTCGGCGGCGGTGCGCGGATCGACTACGCCGAAGTCGGTCTCGGCCACCGCCCTCGACTCGAGCATCGGCGCGTGCGCGGCAGGAATTCCGTACCGTAACGAGACCGCGTGCGTGAGCAGAGCCTCGACCCCGCCCCACGGGTTCACTACTTCGTCCACAAGCCGGTAGTAGTTTTCGTGCAGTTCCAATGGAAGATCAATCACGCTGGTGATTGCGACGGCATCGAACTCACCCCGCCGAGTGTCGAGCAGGTCGTGGACGTACTCGATACCCTCGATCCTGCCCGCGGCGGCACCGCTGGGCGTGTACTCCGAGATCATGCGGAATCGGGGATCGAGAACCGCTACGCTCGCCTGCAGACCGTACGACGCGCGGGCGGCGTTGACGCTGTTGATGGCCGCGTTCGTGAACATCTCATCTTCATGGGCCTGAACCAGCACCAGCAGACGGTTGTTGCGCCTGCGGCGAAGTCCCACGGCACCCATCATGAGCTGCGTGATCAAGCTCCCCTCGACGTACAACGCGTTCGGAGGGATATGTATGATATCCGATGCGTTGAGCACGTTCGGATGAGTGATCAGGGTGTCGCAGACGCTCGCCAAGAGGGTGGCGGCGGGGGTGGCGTCTCCGGCGTGGCCGCCGACGGTCGCGCCGATGCCGGTCGGCACCAACATGACCAGGTTGAACCGGTCGGCGTCCTCATGTGAACGGGCATGGAAATCGAAGATTCCGGGGCCGCGAACTTCTCCGGTCAGCGTCGCCAGCTCGCACGTCCAACGGTCGCCGTCAGACCTGGTCACGGCAAACCGGATCGGTGTCTCGGACGGGCCAATCTGACGTTCGACGGCCGCGCGTACCTGTCCGATCATATCCGGATCCGCCAAGTCTACCGTTATCTCGATGGATCGTTGTCTCACGTCGTCAGGCATTGGGCATCCAGTGCTCCAGGTAGCTTGCATAGTCGAGCATCTGGCGCTCGGTGAGGCTTCCGTCCGGGGAAGCGATCCACACCGCGGGCAGGTTGATTCCATTGAACCGATGGGACTTGGCCTGCGCATACGCCCCCGCCTCGATGAAGGTGATGGTCGTTCCGATAGAGAGTGGGGCATCGAACCGATACCTGCCGAACGTATCGCCTGCAAGGCAACTCCCGCCCGCCAGAACGTATTCGTGATCACCATCTACGGTACTTCCCTCGACTTCAGGCTGATAGCCGAACTCCAGCACCTCCGGAAGATGGTTGACGGACGTATCGAGGATGGCGATTCGAGTGTCATGCCTCTCGAAGATATCGATGACGCTCGCAACCAAGTGGCCCGCGCTGCGTACCAGTGCCGCGCCAGGCTCGACGAAGACTGCGTTGGCCAGGCACCGCTTCGCCAGCGTAACGGATCGTTCGAGTGGCTCAAACGCCACGACGTTCTCGAACAGGTAACCGCCGCCGAAGTTCACCCAGTCGAAGCTACCGATGCCGACGACTGCTGCAGCGAGCGCCTCCACGTTCTCCTCGAGCTCGGTCAGGTCTTCCGAGTCGGCGTTGGTGTGGAAATGCAACCCGTTCACGGCGACCGGCGATGCTGCGAGCACTTCGGGTAGATCGGCCAGGGGAACGCCGAGCTGGGAGCGTCGCCCGGCTGGATCGTAGCGGGAGTCCCTTACGTTGGAGATCCGGGTGTTGACCCGGAGCCCCACGCTGGCGCAGCCATGGACTGCTGGTCCGAAGCGGTACAACTGGGTCTCCGAGTTGAACGCCACGAAACTGCAGATCTCGGCAAGCTCGTCGACTTCGTCGTCGCGCAGACCCGGCGTGGTGAGATGTAGCGGGCTGTGCGGGTACAGGTCGTGCACGATCCGTGCCTCGAACAACGAGCTGACGGCAAACCCGTCCAACGATGGAGCGAGCGCTCGCAACACGTCGAAGAAGGCGCACGCCTTTGCGGCGTACAGCACGTTGACGCCGAATCGCTCGCGGAACTGTCGTGCCACACCCGCCAGGGTCCCCAACCGTCCTTGATCATAGACGAGGGCCGGGGTGGCGACCCGACCGCCCAGGCATTCCGGGGTCGGCTGGCTGTGGACTACGGTTCCTTCGGCTAACAACGGACTCCCCTCGCACCAGTTGTGGTGCCCCGCGGGGCGGCTAGCACCCTATCACACTTGCATGGGGTGGTACATCGGGCTCGCAAGCTTGCCTTGACGGTGCCCGGCGGGCGTGCTTATATGTCAGGCACGGGGGCGCGGCCGACTTGTCATCTCTGGAATCGAATGTCCTCGTGCTCAACAGCGGCTACGTCGCGGTACGCATCACCAGCGCGCGCCGCGCCTTCATTCTGCTGGTGCGGGACGCGGCGGAGGTCGTAACCACCGACGGGGGCGGGTTTCAGGCCTACGATCTGGACTCCTGGATCGTGCTCTCGGAGCTGGTCTGGACGACCCGGGCCGCGATCGAGGGGGGTGCGCCCGAGCGGCCCGACTGGGTGCGGACGCCGCGGCTGGTGCTGGCCGTGCCGCGCGTCATCCGCCTGTTGCGGTACGGCGGCGGACCGCGGCGCGACGTGCGCCTGACGCGCCGCAACATCCATGCCCGCGACCGCGGCCGGTGCCACTACTGCGGCAAGCGGGTCTCCAACGCCGACATTACGGTCGACCACGTGGTACCGCGCTCGCTGGGCGGCCGTGACACCTGGGACAATCTGGTGACCGCCTGCGTGCCCTGCAATTCGCGCAAGGGCGGCCGCACTCCGCAGGCGGCCAACATGCGGCTGCTGCGCCGTCCCACCAAGCCGCACACCAACCCGACGATCGCGCAGCGCCTGAACAACCCCAAGTACGGCGCGTGGCGGGCGTTCGTGGACGAGTCTTCGACTCATCTCAGCGTCGGCTGACGTACGCCGAGACGTGCGCCAAGGCACAGCGCCCGCTCAGCCGATCACCCCGGGCGGCCAGCTGCGCCCGGCGGCGGCGGCAATGAAGGGAGGATTGGCCAGGTGCCGTTTGTTGTACCGCAGGCTGCGTCCGGTGCGCGCCTGTCTGAGCCGCCCGCCCACGGCCCGCAGCAGCGCGTCGCCGGCGGCGGTGTCCCACTCCATCGTCGGGCCGAACCGCGGGTAGTAATCGGCGTCGCCGGCCGCGATCAGACACAACTTGGCCGCGCTACTCAACGGCAGCAGCTCCAGCGTCCCGTAGTGGCGCCGCAGCGCGTCGATGATGCGCTGCGACTCGGGCGCGCGGTTGGTCCGGCTCACCGTGACTACCGGCGTCCGGCGCGGGCGCGGCCGGCCCAGCCGTTCGCCGGCGCCCGGCTCCAGGCCCGCCGCCGGCGCACCCGCACCACGCACCCGGTACGCGCCCCAGCCGACCGCGCCGTAGAACAGCTCGTCCCATACCGGCACGTACACCACGCCGATGCGGGGGGCGCCCGCCACGATCAGCGCGACGTTCACCGAAAACTCGGTGCCGCCGGCCACGTAGTCGCGGGTGCCGTCGAGCGGGTCGACCAGCCACAGCCGCGGCCAGCCGCGCCGGACCCGCACGCCGGGCATACTTCCCTCCTCGCTGACGATCGGGATGGCGGGCGTAACCGCGCCCAGCTCCGCTTCGATCGCCTCCTGCGCCTGCACGTCGGCGTCGGTCACCAGGGTGCGGTCCGCCTTGCGCTCCACCGTCAGCGCGCCGCTCTGCAACTCCCGCGCCACGGCCCCACCCCGCACGGCGGCCCGCATCGCGCCCGCGAGCAGCGACCCCGGGAGCGGCGCCCCCTGGCGGCGGTGTTCGGGCGCGAGCCGGTCAGTCACTCGGCGGGATCCGAGCCACGCTCGTCTGCGCCGCGTCCCATCCCACGATAGGTCAGCCCCTGCGCCGCGGCGGCGCCGGCATCCAGCAGGTTCCGGGTATCCAGCAGCAACGTCCCCGCCATGACCTCCCTGAGGCGCGCCAGGTCGAGGTCGCGGAACTCGCCCCATTCGGTGAGCAGCACCACGGCGTCGCTCCCGGAGGCCGCGGCCAACGGGTCGGGACTGTAGGTAACGCGGTCACCCAGCACCGCGCGCACAGTCGCCATGGCCCTGGGATCGAACACGCGCACCTCGGCCCCGCGGCGGACCAGCTCCGCGACGATCGCCACGGCGGGGGACTCGCGCACGTCGTCGGTCCCCGCCTTGAACGCCAGCCCCAGGACGCCGATCCGGGCGCCGGCCAGCGACTGCAGCTCGGCCGCCAACCGGCTCACGACGGTCATCATGTGCTGCCGGTTGGAGACCAGCACCTGTCCGATGAGCGCCAGCGGCACGTCGTGCTGCCTCCCCGTTGCGACCAGCGCCGCCACGTCCTTGGGGAAGCAGCTTCCGCCGAACCCGGGACCAGGGTCGAGGAAGCGGGGACTGATCCGGCCGTCCATGCCGATTGCACGCGCCACGACCTGCACGTCGGCGCCGCCGGCGTCACACAGCTCGGCGACTTCGTTGATGAACGCCACTTTGGTGGCCAGCAGGGCGTTGTTGGCGTACTTGATCAACTCGGCTGTTTCCCAGGTGCAGCACACCACCGGCGGTTCGGCGGCGCGCGGCTCGGGGAACAACGGGTCGTAAAGTCCAGCCACGACCGCTTGCGCACCGGGGTCCCGCGCGCCGATCACCACTTTATCGGGATGGAAAAAATGGTGCATCGCGTTCCCTTCCTGGAGGAACTCGGGATTGGACACGACGGCGATATCGGACCGTCCGTGCTCGCCCAGACGCCGGTGAACCGAGCGCGCGGTACCCATCGGGACGGTCGACTTCAGCACCAGCAGCGCACGCGGCCGGCAGTGCCGGGCGCAGTCGTCCACGGCCGCCAGCAGATGCGACGTATCGACCCTGCCGTCCGGCAGCGACGGAGTGCCGACCGCCAGAAACACCAGCTCGGCCGCGGCCAAGGCGGCCGCCGGGGCGGTCGAGAACGCCAGCCGGCCGGCCGCGCGCGCGCGCCCGTAGTAGCACTCGAGCCCCGGCTCATAGATCGGCAGACTGCCGCCCTCGAGGGCGCGCACGCGCGGCTCGAGCTTCTCCATCACCATGATGCGGTGGCCGAACTCGGCCAGGCCACAGGCCGTGGCCAAGCCGGCGTAGCCGGCACCGATTACCGTGATCTGTCTGGTTGCGTTCGCCGTCATTCGAGGTGTGCGGACGCTGCACCCTACGGGGTTGCTCCCGAGCGCGTCAACGTCGCCCGGTGACAGAAGGTGAGACGAAGGTCCGCAGGCGCGGTATAGTGCCACGCGCATGCGCGGACAGCACTCGCCCTTCCCGCCGACCGATACTGGAGAAGAGGACTGACGAAAATGTGTGGAATCGTCGGATACGTGGGTCCGCGGCCCGCCACCGATTTGCTGGTAAACGGGCTGCGGCGCCTTGAGTACCGCGGCTACGACTCGGCCGGCGTCGCCACCGTGAGCGACGGCATGCTCTACCGGCGGCGCGCCGTCGGGGCGGTCGACAACCTGAAGGATGCCATCAGCCAGGCCGCCGCGCCCGGCACGACCGGCATCGCGCACACGCGCTGGGCCACGCACGGTGCGCCCACCGAGAACAACGCCCATCCGCACCTCGATGCCAGTGGCCGCCTGGCCCTGGTGCACAACGGCATCATCGAGAACCATCGCTCGATTCGCGCGTTCCTGATGGAACAGGGAATCGAATTCGTCACCGGAACCGACACCGAGGCGTTGATTCAGCTCATCGGTTTTCTCTACCACGGCGGCGCCAACGGCGAAGCCGGCGACCTCCTGGCGTCGGTCCGGCGGGCGCTCAGCGACGTGCGCGGCGCGTTCGGGATCGTCGTGATGAGCCTCGACCACCCCGATCAACTGGTTGCCGCCCGCCGCGGCAGTCCGGTCCTGGTGGGCATCGGTGACGGCGAGCATCTGGTGGCCTCCGACGGCTCGGCGGTGGTGGAGCACACCCGGCAGGTGGTGTACCTGGAGGACAATGAGATCGCACTGCTGACCGGAGATCAGCTCCGCGCCTCCACCATCGACAACGTGCCGTTGCACAAGCGGGTCAACACGCTCGAGGTGCGGCTGGACGAAATCGAGCTCGGCGGCTACCGCCACCACATGCTCAAGGAGATCCACGAGCAGCCGGACGCGGTGCGCAACACGCTGCGCGGCCGCATCAACCTCGCCGATGGCGCCGTCGTGCTCGGCGGCCTCGCGCGGCGGGAGCGCGAACTGGCCCGGTACCGCCGCCTGATCCTGACCGGCTGCGGCACCGCCTGGCACGCGGGCCTGGTCGGGGAGTATCTGTTCGAGGAACTGGCGCGCATTCCGACGGAGGTGGAATACGCCAGCGAGCTGCGCTACCGCAACCCGGTGATCGAACCCGACACGCTGGCGATCGTGATCAGCCAGTCGGGCGAAACCGCCGACAGCGCCGCCGCCCTGCGCGAGCTGCAGCTCAAGGGCGCCACGACGCTGGGAATCGTCAACGTGGTCGGGTCGACCATTGCCCGCGCCACGGATGCCGGAGTCTATCTCCACGTCGGCCCCGAGATCGGCGTGGCCAGCACCAAGGCGTTTACCGGTCAGGTGGCGGTGCTGGCACTGCTGGCGATCACGCTCGGCCGCAAGCGCCACCTGTCAACCGAGCGCACCGGCGCGCTGCTGCGTCAACTCAACCGCATACCCGAGTTGATCGAACGGATCTTCGCCATCTCCGACGCCATCCGCGACCTCACCGAGCGCTACGTGGCGCGCGAGAACTGGCTGTACCTCGGCCGCGGCGTCAACTATCCGGTCGCGCTCGAGGGGGCGCTCAAGCTCAAGGAGATCAGCTATATCCACGCCGAAGGGTTGCCCGCCGCCGAGATGAAGCACGGGCCGCTGGCGCTGATCGACGACGGCATGCCGGTGGTGGTGGTGGCCCCGCACGATCACACCTACGACAAGGTGATCGCCAACATCGAGGAGGTCAAAGGACGCAACGGCAGCATCATCGCCATTGCGACCGAGGGCGACGAATACCTGGCCCAGCTCGCCGACGCCGTGATCTACGTGCCGCAGACCGACCCCCTGCTGTCGCCACTGGTGACCACCGTGCCGTTGCAGCTGATCGCGTACTACGCGGCCGTGGCGCGCGGGCACAACGTGGATCGACCGCGCAACCTCGCCAAGAGCGTCACCGTCGAGTAGTGCGGGCGATACCGACGTTGGTGAGCAGCCCCACGCCGATCAGGGCAGTCCACAGCGAGGTGCCGCCGTAGGAGAGCAGCATCAACGGTATGCCGGTGATCGGCAGGATGCCCATCGCCATGCCGATGTTCACCACTACGTGCATGAGCAGCATTGCCACCACGCCGGCAGCCACCAGCGTCGCGAACTGGTCGCCGGCGAAGTACATGATGACGATGCCGCGGCCGAGCAGCACGGCGAACAGCAGCAGCACGCCCAACGCACCCAGAAACCCGGACTCCTCGGCCAGAATCGAGAATATGAAGTCGGTGCTCTGTTGCGGCAGGTAACGCAAGTGGCTCTGGGATCCCGCCAGATAGCCGGTGCCGGTGAACCCGCCCGCGCCGACCGCCGTCACCGACTGGATGATGTTCCAGCCGGCGCCGCGCGGCTCTACCCATGGATTGATGAAGATGACCAGCCGCATGATCTGGTACTCCTTGAGTGACGCAGCCACCAGCAGACCGCCGGCTATGCCCAGGAACAGCACGGCGACGCCATACGTCACCCAGTAGTAGTAGGTGGTGCCGCGAAACACGCGGTGTCCGACGAACGCCAGGCCGCCGACCGCGCCCAGGGTCAGCAACGAATAGCGGGCCACGGCCGGGTCGGTCACCAAGCGCCACACGCCGGGATCGGTGTCCATCAACAGGCGCTGAACCGAGGGTATCGCGGCGCATACCAACGTCAGCAGTGTCGCCAGCGCCACGAACACCACGTGGCGAACCCGCGCCCCCGCGACCAGCGCCATGACCAGAAAGATGGGGAAGTAGACCAGCGCGGTCCCGACGTCAGGCTGCAACAGGATCAGCCCCACGGGCGCAGCCACGACCAGCAGCGCCAGCAGAAAGCGCGGCAGCTCGCAGATCCCGTTGCCGATCTCCGACAGGTAGGCCGCCAGAAACAGGATCGTCGCCAGCTTGGCGAACTCCGACGGCTGGATTCCGAACTCCCCGATTCCCAGCCACGACCGGGCGCCGTTCACCTCCCGTCCGACCAGCGCCGTAACCAGCAGCACGGTCAAGGCGGCCATGAAGATGTACGGCGTCACGGACTTGTAGCGCTGGTGGTTGTTGATCGCGAACACCAGCAGCAGGATCCAGCCGGTGCCGGCCCACACGAGCTGCTTGATCCACTCGTTGGACACCAATACGCCCGCCGAGTTGACGCCGCTGGAGTACACGAACGCGACCCCGATCGCCACCAGCGCCGCGGTCACGATCAGGAGCATCGGATCCAACGCGCGCAGGCGGCCGCGACCGCCGAACGACCGGCTCACGGGTTTCACTCCAGCCCCACCACCCCGTCCGCGTACCACGGCCGCAGATAGGCTACCGCCTCCGCCACCGTCTGGTCCGCGAACATCGCATGGAAAATGAGGTTGGCCGCCTTCGGTGCCCACCACTCCCACTCGTTGGCCGCCTCCACCATCACCACGACCACTACCTGTTCCGCCGGATCGGCCGCAGCATACGGACCGTAGGCAGCGAACCAGGAGTGGTAATGGTCTTCCACCCCTATTTCCCCGGTCCCGGTCTTGCCGGCCACCTCGACCGCGTCGGTCGTAATCACGACCGCCGCCGTGCCCCGGGTAACGACGCCGCGCAACGCGCGGCGCACGATCGCCAGCGTGGCATCGTCCAGAGCGGAAGTGTGGATCGGCTCGGGTTCGGTGCGGGTCAGGATCGCCCCGGTAGCGCGGTCGCGCGTCTCCTTCACTACGTGGGGACGGTAGATGACCCCGTCGTTGGCCACCATCGCCACCAGGTTGGCGATCTGCAGCGGCGTCACCGCGATGTAGCCCTGACCGATTGACAGGTTGATGGTGTCGCCGCCGACCCAGCCGGCATTGAACTTTGCGCGCTTCCAGGACGGCGTCGGCACCGAACCCGCCGCCTCGCCCGGCAGATCGATCCCGGTCGCCCGGCCCAGACCGAAGCCGGTCGCGTGGTGCGCAATGCGCTCGATCCCCAGCGCCGCACCCGCCTTGTAGTAGTAGACGTCACAGGATTGAGCCAGCGCGTCTTCGAGCTCGATCGGGCCGTGCCCCTCTTCTATCCAGTCCTTGAAGATCCGGTCGCCGTAGGCGAACGAGCCGCGGCAGTTGATGGTGTGGTCCGGAGTGAACGTGCCCTCCTCCACCACCGCGGCCGTCATGGCTATCTTGAACACCGACGCCGGGGCATACACCGAGCGGATGGCGCGGTTGATGAACGGGAACGACGGGTCGAGCGCCGCGGCGCGAAACGCGGCCGCACCGCCCGAACCGGTGAAGGTTCCGGGGTCGTACCAGGGGTAGGAGACCAGTGCCAGAAGCGCGCCGGTGCTCGGCTGCAGCACCACCACCGAGCCGATCCGCGGTCCGAGCGCCTGCTCCGCTATCCGCTGCACGCGGCGGTCGATGGTAAGCACCACGTCCACTCCCGGCTGCGGCGCCACCGCCGTCTGCCAGACCTCGGACACCGCCCGCTCGCGCACGTCCACCGTGCGATGGCTGATACCGTCCACGCCGCGCAACACGGCTTCGTACTGCTTTTCCACGCCGCTCTTGCCGATGGTGCTGTCGGCGGCGTACCCCTGGTTGAACAGCACCTGCAGCTCCTCACGGCTGATTCCGCCAACGTAGCCGACCACGTGGGCCAGCGAGCCGAGTTGCTCGTAGCCGCGCGCGGGCACGCCGCGCCACGTCACGCCCGGGTAGTGCTCGATGCGCTCGGCCAGTGCCGCGATGGTGGCAAAATCCACCCCACGCTTGAGTTCGATCGCCCGGTACAGATGGCGCATGCGCAGCGGAACACGCTGTGCGAGCTCTTCCTCGCTCAGATCCAGCGCCGCGGCAAGACGGACCATCAACGCCGGAAACTCCTCCTTGGGGACTTCGCCCGGAATCAGGTCGACCACCAGAACGTCGTGGTTGGCCACCACCGGCCGGGTGTAGGTCCGATCGAAGATCTCGCCGCGCGGCGCCGGAATGGTCGTCTCGCGCCGCGCCATCGCAACCGCCAGCATCCTGAACTCGAAACCGCGCACTACCTGCAGAAAAAACAGATATCCGGCCAGGAACAGGAACAGTGCCCCGATCGCCACCGCCAGCCCGATCGCCCGCCGCTTGAGAAGCTCCTGCTCTTCCGGGTCGGGATCGGTAATCGCCTGCCCGTGCGCGATCACGGCTTCGCCTCCGGCTTCACCGGGCGCAGGACGCTGATCCGCGACAACAGCGCGAACAGGATCGGCGCCACCACCGCGGTGTAGGCGGCCTGGATCCAGAACCGCTGGTCCAGCAGGTTGCTGTCGAGATGGATGGCGAACAGCCAGGCGAACAGCGTGCTGACCAACCCCTTTACCGTCACCGCCCCCAGCAGCAGGAGGAACGGCAGCAACACCGCGTCCATGCGAATCAGGCCGTGCAGCAACCCGCCGCCAAAGCCGAGCACCGTACGCACCAACGCATGGAAGCCGAGCGGGGCGAGACTCACCAAGTCCTCCATCAGACCGCCCGCGAATCCGGCAAGCTGGCCGCTCATGGCGCCGCGCCGGATGGCCAGAAACATCATGAGGATCATCAACAGGTCGGGCGTCGCGCCGCGTACGGCAACCACCCCGATGACCGTGGACTGCAACAGCACCACGACACCCATGAACAGTATAGTGAGCAACAGCGGGCGGCCATAGCTCACCACGGTTCAGTTCGCCTCGACGGCATGCGGGGTGGTGATGACGAACACGTACTCGAGCCGCGACAGGTCCACCAGTGGCGTCAACGCCAACTCCAACGAGTTCTGGTAGATCGGCGCGTTCACCTCCCGTACCCGGCCGATCTGAATGCCGCGCGGGAACACGCCTCCCATACCCGAAGTAATCGCCAGGTCGCCTTCCCCGATCTGTGACGCGGCGTCCTTGCTGACGTGGCGCATCATCAACCCGGCGTCACCCGCACCCAGCACCAACCCGTCATAGCGCAACTCCTGCAGCCGGGCCGCCACGAACGACGAGCGGGCGGTGATCGGCAGCACGACGGAAGTACCGGCGCCCACTTCGGCCACGCGCCCTACCAGTCCCTGAAGACCGTCCTGCAACGCCACGACCGCCATGCCGGCGGCGACCCCGTGCCGGCGGCCGCGGCTGATGGTCACGGTAGTGAACAGGTTGCCCGGGCCGCGTGCCAACACCTGTGCCGACAGGTGCTCGAATCGCGTGTCAGCCGCGAACGCGAGTTGCCGCCGGAGCTCCGCGTTCTGAATCCGCAGCTCGGCCAACTCGCCGGACATCTGCTCGAACTCGATCAGTTGGTCACGCGCGGCGGCAAGCTCCAGTCGCGCCCGGCGGAGCTCGGCTATCGAGTTCCAGGTACCGCTGAAGAACCGCCCGACCTCGCCCATGACCGACTGCAGCGCAGCGAACACCGCACGGCCGGCCCGTTCCGGAACCGCGGTTACCGGTCGATGGGACAAGCTCAACATCACTATGCAACTCGCCAGCAGGACGACCAGAGCGACTCCCGTACGATGGCGGGACACGAACGAGTTGACGGGCGGCCGACCACCCTCGACCACTCCGCGAATGTCCCCCGCACCAAGAACCCGCTGCCCGGGCCGCCGATTTTGGCCCATCCGCCGCACCACCGCCCACCGGCGCGGAGTCAGTTGCGGTAGTTGAAGTACTTGCGATCACGGTCGCGCATACTGTCGAGAAAGCGGCCCGCCCCCAGCGCCACGCACAGCAACGGATTCTCGGCCACGACCACCGGGACGCCGGTTTCGCGCTGAATCAACGCCGGCAGTCCTTTCAGCAGCGATCCGCCGCCGGTCATGGTGATCCCGGTCTCGATGATGTCCGCCGCCAGTTCCGGCGGCGTCTTCCCCAGGTTGCGCTTGATCTCTTCAACCACCGAGTTGGTGGTTTCGGCCAGTGACTCGCGTATCTCCACCGAGTCCACTTCCAACCGCCGCGGCAACCCGGTAATGGCGTCGCGTCCCATGACCTCCATCTTCTCGATCTTCTTGTCGGGAGCCGCATTACCGATCGTGATCTTGACCCGTTCGGCGGTCTCGTTGCCGATGATCAGGTTGTGCACCGTGCGGACGTGCTTGATGATCGCCTCGTCGAACTCGTCGCCGCCGATCCGAATCGCGCTGGACACGACCATGCCGCCGAGAGAGATTACCGAGACTTCGGTGGTGCCGCCGCCAATGTCGCATACCATGTGGCCGGCGGGTTCGAGGAACGGTATGTTGGCGCCGATAGCGGCAGCCATCGACTCCTCGATCAGATATACCTCGCGGGCGCCGGCCTGCTCGGCACTCTCGCGCACGGCCCGCCGCTCGACCTCGGTAATGCTGGTCGGAATGCCGATTACCATGCGCGGTTTCACCAGCCAACGACGCTGCGTCACGTCGTTGATGAAGTAGCGGATCATCTTTTCCGTGTGGTCGTAGTCCGCGATCACGCCATCCTGCAGCGGCCGGATCGCCACGATGTCATCCGGGGTCTTCCACATCATCCGCTTGGCTTCCGTGCCGACCGCGACGACGTTCTTGGTGCTCTTCTCTACTGCCACCACCGACGGTTCCGAGAGCACGATCCCCTTGCCCTTCACGTGCACCAGCGTGTTGCACGTCCCAAGGTCGATCCCGATGTCCATGGCGAAGTGGCTGAATATGCCCACGTTCAGTCTCCTATGCCCGCAACCGCAGGTTGGCGCCGTGATGGAGCGGATCGGTAGTGCGCGCCCGGCGCCATGCGGCGCGCGCCTGTGCACCATCGCCCAACCCGGCGTGCGCATCCCCCAGGTATACGAGTGCGTCCGCCGAGCCCGGGATGAGCTTCAGAATCTCATGGTACTGGTCGCGCGCCTCGGAAAACCGCGCCCGCTCCAACAGCAACCCTCCGAGGAGGAATCGCGTGCGCACCTCCAGGTCAAGGTCCGCGGCGTTGCTCAAGGCCGACTGAAAGTGTGCCACCGCCTCGTCGTTGCGGCCAAGCCGCTGGAAGATCTGGCCGACCGCCAGGTAGAGGCGCGCGGTCGGGCGCCGCTCCAGCGCCAACGTAAAGTGCTGCAGCCCGGTCTCCAGCTCGCCGGAGCGCATGTGCGCCAGTCCCAGGTATTCGTGCGTGTCGGCCGCCTCGTACCCGTCCGCGAGCGACTGTGCCAGATAGGCGACCGCCTGATCGTAGTAGAACGGACCCTTGTGAAAGTATGCCTTGCCCAGCACATAGCCTGCCTCGGGCCGGGCCCGCAGGTTGGTATCGAGCCGGGCGCGCCGCACCGAGATGATTGCCTGGTCCAGGTGCGGTTCCCGCTCCTCCTCGGCGGCCGCTCCCACCGCCCGGTAGAAGTGCGCGATGCCGCGCAGCAGGAGCGTCTCGGAGTCCAGCGGGCGCTCGGCCAGCACCGCGGTACTGCGGCTCAGCACCTCGTCGTAGCGCCCGGCGTTGGCAAGCTCCAACAACGACGGCTGCGGCTCCGCGGCGCGCAGCCACTCGTCCGCCAGCATGTCCCACCGGAATACCGCCCCCAGAATCACGAGCAGCCCCACGCCGGCAGCGACCACAACCACCAGCAATCGGGGGCCGCCCGATCGCCGGCGCCGATACTGGTACCGCCTCAGCCGGGGCTTGGTCCGAAAATGGCGGCCACCGTGCACTGCCCCATGCGCCGTTTTCATGGGCTTCCGGGTCACGGAGTGACCTTGCCGCCTCATTGATTGAACCGAATGGACCGAACCGCGCGCCACGCTCACCTTCTCCAGACAGTCGCCACTGTATCCCATCGACCCCAAATAAACCACAGACGATCGGCGCTCACGAGCTTCCGTGGGCTGCTTCGGGGCTTCGGGAAAGAAAAGAGGCGGGCCTGTAAGCCGGGTTCTGTACCGGAGGCGCCGGCCGGCGCCTCCGTCGCGCATCATCTATCTGGGCCGCCTGTTCCCAGGCGACTCATGCAGCCTACCCGCAGGCCGGGGCGGCGCCCCCGGACGGGCCGTCCACCTGCTGCTCGGCTTTGCTCCCGGCGAGGTTTACCCTGCCGCCGCTGTTACCAGCGGCGCGGTGGGCTCTTACTCCACCTTTTCACCCTCACCGGCGGCCGGACGCCTCGGCCCCCTGCCGCCGGCAGTATGTTTTCTGTGGTACTGGCTGTCCGCCGACCTCGGCCGGCGGCCCGGGAGTTACCCGGCGCCGTGCCCTACGGAGCCCGGACTTTCCTCCACGCGCGACCAGATGCCGTACGCGGCGATGCGCCGGCCCGCCTCTTGCGCCTAACCTTCGTCGTCAGGCGCCGCGGTGTCAACACTCTCGCCGTCGCCGATGGATTCCACCGGCTCGTCGGCGTCCGCATCTACCGGTTCGTCGTCGAACATCAGATCCTCGTCGTCGAGCTCGGCCGCGGCATCCGCGAAGGAATCCTCCGGGAACTCCTCATCGCCGCCGTAGAACACGATCCGGCTGCAATTCGGGCAGAACATGATCTCTTCGCTCGCACGTACCCGGTTGGCGAAATACGGCGCCATGATCATCTGACACCCGGTACAGACGCCGGCACGAAGCGGAACGATGCCCAGTCCCTCCTTGGTGCGGATGATGCGCTCGAACTTGAACAGCAACTCGGAGTCAAGACCGGGAACAATGCTGGATTCCTCGGCGATCAGCTCCTTGAGGGTGGTCTCGCGCTCGGCAATCTCACTGTCGATACGCTGCTGTTCCTCGCCCACCTCCTGCTCCTGCTGCTTGATCAGGGCCTCCTCATGCTCGAGCGTTCCGGCCATTTCCTCGAGATTCTCCTCCTCCCGTTGCAACTCGCGCCGCGTCTCCACCTCGCGGTCGCCGGAGTCTCGAATCTCCTTGTCGAGCGCCTCGTATTCGCGCTGGGTACGGATGGCGTCCATCTGGCCTTCGTAGTGCTCACGTTCGCGCTCCGCCTCGATCGCACGCGCCCGCAGCTCGTGGATCCGATCCCGCGTCTGGTCGTACAGGTCGTTCTTCTCCACGTATGACTGCTTGAGCCGGTTCAGCATTTCGGTCTTGGTAGAGAGCGCGCGCGGTATCTCGCTGATCTCATGCTCGATCTGGAAGCGCTGGAACAACACCTCCTGCAGTGCACGCAGCTTTTTCAGCACGTCCTCCAGATGCACGGTTCCGGAAGCGGCGTGGTTGTGGGTGTTGTTTGCCATTACTCGTCCAGGTAATCCTTGAGGCGGTGGCTGCGCTTGGGATGCCGCAGACGCCGCAACGCCTTGGCTTCGATTTGCCGGATACGCTCACGGGTGACGTTGAAGTAGAGCCCCACCTCTTCCAACGTCAGCGAGTAGCCGTCGTCCAGCCCGAACCGCATCCTCAGCACCTCCTGCTCCCGCCGGGGCAGCGTCTTCAACACGCCCGCCAACTGATCCTGCAGCAGGGCGAACGCGGTCTTGCCGTCGGGGTTCTCGACGTCCTTGTCCTCGATGAAGTCGCCGAGGATCGAATCCTCTTCCTCGCCGATGGGGGTCTCCAGGGAGATCGGCTCACGGGCCACGCCCTTTACCGACTTGATACGCGCCGCCGACCAGCCGAGGCGCTCCGCCACTTCCTCGTCGGAGGGTTCACGCCCGAGCATCTGCATGAGCTGGCGCGACTCGCGCACCACCTTGTTGATCTGCTCGATCATGTGCACCGGCACGCGGATGGTGCGTGCCTGATCCGAAATGGAGCGCGTAATCGCCTGCCGAATCCACCAGGTGGCATAGGTCGAAAACTTGTAGCCCTTGCGGTACTCGAACTTCTCGACCGCCTTGATCAGGCCGATATTGCCCTCCTGCACCAGATCGAAGAAGTGCAGCCCGCGGTTGGTGTACTTCTTGGCGATGCTCACGACCAGCCGCAGGTTGGCCTGGATCAGCCGATCCTTGGCGCCCTTCATCCGCACGCGGCCGTGCTCGATCTCCTTGGACATCGCCAGGATCTCGTCGCAGGTCTGCTCGAAGTCGTTCTCGAACCCCACCAGCTTGCGGTCGTTCCCCTGGAAGGTGCGGATCAGATCCTTGATTTCGTCGGCGGACAGCTCCAGCGCGGCCTCGATGCGGGGCTGCTGCGCCTTCTGGGCCAGGCCGCGACCGAGCGTACGCAGCTCCTTCGCATTGGCCACCTGCAGCCGCTGCTCGACGTCGCGCTGCTCACGGGTGATCGCGCGGATCTTGCGCGCGGCGCCGGCGAAGAGGTCGGACACGCCGTTTATCTCATCCTGATGAAAGGAGATACCCTTCAGAGCCTGGAGAATCGGCCGGCGCCTCTCGGCGAGAGAAGGGTTGCCGCGCACGGTGCCGTGCTCGGCCGCCAGCTTGTGCTTGATCTCGACGTAGCCCTTCAGATCGTCGTACAGCTCGCGAATCGTATCCTTGTACCAGGCGTTCAGACGCCGGCGGTCGGCCAGGAACTCCGTGGCTTCCTTCTTCGAGAGGTTGAGGTCGCGCGGATCCCTGGTCAGGCGCGCACGCTCGGCGATCCGATAGAACTCCGGAATGAGGGCGCCGCTCGAGGTGAACACCTCCTTGATGATGTTCTCGCCCGTCTCCATCTCCTTCGACAGGGTCACCTCATCCTCCGCGGTCAGCAGCCTCTCACGGCCGATCTCGCGCAGATAGAGACGGATCGGATCGTCGACCGCCGACTCCTTCTCACTGTAGACCAGCTTGCGACCGGGACGGGGCCTCGCAGTCACCCGCCTCGAGTTGCCGCGGTCGTCGGATCCATCTTCGTCTTCCAGCTTGACCCCGTTGCGCTCAAGGAGCGCGGTAACCTCGCCGACCCGGTCGGAGTTGATGATCCAGCCCGGCAGCAAGGTGGTGACCTCGTCGTACGTGATCGCCCGCTTGCGCCGGGCGAGGTCCAGCAGCCGCTCTACCGCCGGATCCTGCTGCAGATCGCTCACCGCACTCATTGCTCCACGCCCCTGCCGTGCGCCCGCAGTTTCTCCAATTCACTATCCAGGAACATCTTGTCCGCCAACACCTCGGTCGAGCCGGACCCGGCCCGGCGGACCCGTTCCAGGAGTTGGTCACGCCGCCGCACCAGCGCCTGCGACTTCACTTGGCGCACACCCTCGTCGACGTAGGTTGCGGCGTTGAGCGTAAATTCGTCAATCGAGAGCTTCTCTGCCACCAGCGCCTGCAGCTCGGCCGACTCCAGGCGCAGCAGCAGACTGTCGGTGTCGGTTTGTTCGTGGCGATGACAATCCTCCAATGCAATGTACAGCGCGCGAGCGCGCGAGTCCTCTATTTCATCGGCAGTGAGCTGATTTCGCACCATGGGAAAGAACTCCCGGTTCACGGCGACGGCGAGCAGCAACCGCAGCTCGGCCCCGGCCGGCCCGGCGGCGGCCCCGCCGGCGCCGGCGGCGGCTTGATCCCGCGGGGTACGTCCGGCCGCCGCTCCCGGTACCCGGCCGGTGTCACCGGTGTTGCCGGCTGCGCGGCGCCGGTACTCGGCACGCACCGTGTCATAGTCCAACCCCAGGTGCAGTGCCACCTCCTGCAGCAACGCCTCTCGGGTGATGACCGAGTCGAATTCCCGCAGGTACGGATAGAGCTCGCGGAAGGCGCGCTCCTTGCCCTCGGCCGTGCCCAGGTCCTTGCCCGCGCACGCGGCCTGGATCGTGTACCGAGAGGCCGTTATGGGCGATCTGATTCTGCCGTGCAACTCGTTCCTCTCACCGGCGGCTACCAGGTCGGCCGGATCGCTGCCCGCCGGCAGCGGCGCCACCGCGGCGGTGACGTCGTGCCTGGCCAGCTCGCGCAGCGCGCCCAGCGCCGCCCGCCGGCCCGCCTGGTCGGCGTCGAACATTACAACGGCGGCAAGCTGGTAACGCTTCAGCAGCCGCGCGTGGACGGCCCCGAACGCCGTTCCCAGCGTCGCCACCGCCGGCACCGCGATCCCGGTCAGGGCGATCACGTCGGTGTAGCCCTCCACCACGACCGCGGCCGTTACCACCGGCTCCGTCTCCCGCTGCCCGCGCAGCAGCGGCAGCGCATGGTTCAATCCGAACAACTGCTCGTGCTTGCGGAAGAACGGGGTCTCGGCGGAGTTCACGTACTTCGGTCCATCGTCACCGAGGGTCCGGCCGCCGAACGCGATCACCTCACCGCGTGCGTTCACGAGCGGAAACATCAGCCGTCCCCAGAACAGCGCGCGCAACTCCCGGTCGCGCGTTACGAACAGCCCGGACTGGGCCAGAAACCGGTCCGTGTAGTGCTTGCTGCGCAAGAACCTCAGCAACCACCCGTGCTCCCGGGGCGCCCAACCAAGCTTGAACGACTCGACCGCAGCCGCATCGATGCCGCGCTGCGCCAGATAGGCCCGGGCGCCAGCCGCCTCGGCGCTGGTGCGCAACAGGTGGTGGAAGGTCTCGGCAATGCGATTGTTCAGCTCCACGTAGGCCCGCCGCGACGGGCCGCCGTCGGCGCCGGCCGGCTCCGCCTCGATCTGCACGCCGGCCCGTTCCGCCAGCAGCCGCACCGCCTCGGGGAACGCAAGCTGCTCGATCTCCATCACGAACTGGATCAGTCCCCCGCCCTTGCTGCAGCCGAAACAGTAGTAGGCGGAGCGCTCCGGAGACACCGTGAACGACGCGGTCTTCTCCTGGTGGAACGGACACAACCCCCAGAACCGGCTGCCCCGCGCGCGCAGCGAGACGTACTCGCCCACCACTTCGACGAGGTCGAGACGGGCGGTGACCTGTGCGATCTGTGCCTCGGGAATGCGCATCGGACTCAGGAATGGGTCGCCGCCGCGGCGCCCGCCCCTTTCAGATAGAGGAACTTGGCCTCGGAGTGCTCATCCGGATCGTACGAAAAGTGGTGGGCGCCGGTGGCCGGATCCTTCACCACGAAGTACCAGTATTCGGTGTCGGCGGGGAAGAGAGCCGCCCGCAGGGCCGTGATGCCGGGGTTGGCGATCGGTCCCGGCGGCAATCCGCGCGTACGGTAGGTGTTGAACCCGGATTCGATCTCGAGGTCGGCGTGCAGGATGCGGGACGGATGCTCCCTGCCCTGGAGCTCGGTGATGACGTACACGATGGTCGCGCACGACTGCAGCCGAAAGTTGGCCCCGAGGCGATTGTAGAACACCGAGGCGATGACCGGAGCCTCGTCCGGCACGCGGTACTCGCGTTCCACCATCGACGCCATGATTACCTTCCGGTGCAGCTCGCCGGGGTCCAGCGCCCCGTGCGCCGGGTAGATTTCCTCCAGCCGGACGAAGAAGGTGTCGATCATGTGGCGCGCCACCTGCTCCGCGGCATAGCCCGGCGGAAACAGGTAGGTGTCCGGAAACAGGTATCCCTCGGCACTCGGCGCCTCGATTCCGTACTCGCGCAGCAACTCCTCCGACCGGGCCGCGGCGGCGAACTCGTCGGCGCCGGTCACCCCGCTCTGCTCCAGGTGGGCGCCGATCCGGCTGAGGGTCCAGCCCTCGGGAACCGTCAACCGCAACAGATGGGTGGCCGCGCCCACCAGCAGCTCGTGAATCTCCATGGTGGTAGCGTCCGCCGGGATCCGGAAGTCCCCCGGCTTGACGGCGCTCTCCGTGCCGCGTGCCTTGGCCACCGCGCGCAACAGGAGCGGCGAGCGAATCAGCCGCGCGCGGTGCAGGCGGTCCGCCACCGTGCCCAGCGTTTCGCCGGCGGTTACCGTGAAGCGGTGCGCCTCGCCGGCGGCGGCCGCCGGCGAGCGGTTCAGATAGTAGCCGGCCGCCGCACCCGCCGCCCCGAGCAGGACCGCGGTTGCCACCAACGTGACCGCCCGGGCGGTCAACTGCCGCGGCCGGTCAGGATGAACTCCACGCGTCGGTTCTTCCATACGTTCCTGGTGTCGGAGAACGGCACCACCGGGTTCGAGCCACCAAGCCCGGCGGTGCTGATCCGGCTTCCATCCACCCCCAGACCCATCAACGCCTGTCTGACCGCCTCCGCGCGGGCCGTGGAGAGCGGGATCAGCTCCTCACGATGCTCGCGCTCGGCGGCCGTCGGGTTGGCGTAGTACACGCTGTTCGCGTGCCCCTCTATCAATATCGTGTATTCACCGTACTTCGCGAAGATCTGGCCGAGCCGCGCGAGGGTGCGGCCGTTCCTCGCCGCCTGGTCTCCGGTCATGCGCGACAGGTCGGCCGAGTTCGGCGGAAAGTTGATGCTCCCGATGCGGATGCGCAACTTGTCGCCGTCGCGGAACACCAGCACGTCCACCGGGATCAGGGCGTCCACCGTTGCCGCGTTGCCGACGGCGTCGCTGACCGCCAGCGCCACCGCGTAGTCGTACGCCGCCTCGACCAGCTCGCCGCTGGCGGACAGGCCATCCCAGGTGATGGTCCTGCTCGGCTCGCCCCGGCCGGCGAAGGTGTTGAACGTCTCACCCACCGGATCGATGATGGTAATGGTCCAGCCTGCAATCGGACTGAGGTCGTCGACCGCGATCTCCATGGTCAACTGGTCGTCGACGCCGTCGTTGTCGGGTGAGAACGGCTTCGGTCCCAGATTGAGAGTGATCTTCGGCGCGACCGTATCCAGGAAGAAGGTCCCGGTGCGTTCGCGCGGCTGGTTGCCCTTGAAGTATTCGAGCGCCACCTCGGCGTAGTAGCGCCCATCCGGCGCCACCGTGTCGTTTTCGGTCCGGCCGTCCCAGCTCAGCCGCTCGGGTACCGTGCCGGCGCCGTGCAGGGTCCGCTGCAGTCCCGCCTGCTCGTGCACGAACTGTACCTGCCACGAGCTCACGCCCTCGGTCACGCCCAGCACCACGCCGAGTACCTGGTGGTCGCGGATGCGGTCGCCGTTGGGCGAGAAACCGTCGGTCTCGAGGGTGACGAACAGCGACGTGGCGCGTCCGTCGACCTCGATCTCGTCCTGCCGCGCCGTGGCGGTGTTGCCCGCCGGATCGGTGCCCGTGACGGTATAGCCGTAGGTGCCGTCAGCTACCAGATTGCCGAGGTCATCGCGACCGTCCCAGGCGAAGTCGGCCAACCTGCCGCGCCAGAAGTAGCTGCGCACCACGGTCCCGTCCGCGGCCGCGATCGCGCCCTCCCACAGCTCTTCGTCGCTCGACGATTGCGTGACGGGAAGGGTATCGCGGCGGCCGTCGCCGTCGGGCGAGAACATCAGGTGCTCAAAGGTCAGCTCGGCCTGCGGATACTCGGTATCGATGAAGAAGGTGCTCGACCGCGTCATGGGATTGTTGCCCTTGGCGTACAACACCTCCAGTTCCGCGAAGTAGGGGCCGTCCTCCACCCGATTCCCATCCGCGTCCAGGCCGTCCCACACGACCTGCTCGGGCAGCGTGGTGCGGCCGGTGAAGGTGCGCACGGCCTGCTCCGGGCGCGGGTGTCCGCTGCCGGTATACACCGTGATCGTGTACCGATCGATGCCCTCGGTGTCGGCCAGCCGCGGCAGCATCGTCATCAACTCCGCGACGCCATCGGCATTGGGCGAGAAGTATGCTGCGTCGGTGGCGAGCGAGACCGGAGTATCCCCCGTATCGAGCTCCACCACGATGGTGTTCGAGACCCCGGTGTTGCCGGCGCCGTCGCGCGCCGTGAGCGTGTAGTCGTAGGTGCCGTCCGCCGCCGGCAGCCCGTCGTCGCCGCGACCGTCCCAGACGAAGTTGGCAGGCGCCAGTCCGTGCCAGCTCTCGGTACGGACTTCACGCCCGTCCGGCGTGGTCACGGCGCCGGTCCATAGAGCCTCGTCCGAAGTCTCGTGGAACACCGTGACGGTTTCCTTGTTGCCGTCGCCGTCCGGCGAGAACACGGTCAGGCTGGCCTTGATCGTGGCCGTCGGTGCGGTCAGGTCGATCGTGATCTCGGGGGCCTCCGCCTCGGGCTGGTTGCCGTTCTCGTAAATGATCTGCAGGCCCGCGGTGTAGCTGCCCTCGGGCACGACGTTGCCGGCGTCGCTCCGGCCATCGAAGGTGAGCTCGCGCGGCACGGTGGTATGCCCGGCGTAGCTCCGGGAGACCGCCCCGTCCCGGTCGTAGATGGTCAGCGTCCAGCTCTCGACGTTGGTGACCACCGGCGCCTTGAGCTCGTAGATCACGATGTCCTCGACGCCGTCGCCGTTCGGCGAGATCAGGTTGTCGCTCACGCCGACCCAGATCGGAGTCGACTCGGTGTTGATGATGATGTTCTTGATTTCCCACTCGGTGGAGTTGCCGGCGAGGTCGCGGCCCACCAGGCGGTAGCTGTACACGCCGTCGGCCGCCAGCGTGCCGCGGTCGGTGCGGCCGTCCCAGACGAACTCGGTGGGCGGCTCGGCGTCCCACGTGAAGCGTGCCACGGCGTCCCCCGAGGCGGACAGCAGCTCGGCCTGCCACGTGTCCTGCGAGAGGCGCTGCTCGACCAGCAGGGCGTCCTTGTTGCCGTCGCCGTTGGGCGAGAACACCAGATAGGGCGCGCGCGCCTCCACCGCCGGCGGCGTGTTGTCGATCACCACGGCGCGGCGCGGGCTGACGCCGTAGTTGGCACGGTCGTCCCACGCTTCGACGTAGTAGTAGTAGGTACCGTCCGGCACCACCCGGCCGTCGGCCGAGCGCCCGTCCCAGCGCAGGGTCGCGGGCACCTCGATCGCGGTGCGCGATTCCAGCAACCGGTCCAGCGCGCGCCGCAGGCCGCCCGCCGCCTCCTCCTGCCGGTCGTGGCTGCCGAGTTCGCGCACCACGCCGCCGTCGGGATCCTCGAGCGCCAGGCGGTAGCCCGCCACGTAGCCCTCGTCGGTGATCTCGATCGGCAGGACCAGGTCGTCCTGCACGCCGTCCAGGTCGGGCGACACGTACTCGACCTCGGCGCTGTCGACGGCGATCACGGGCGGAGTGGTGTCCAGCACGCCGAGCGTCACCGCGGCGCCGACGCCCAGACCCCAGACGCCCTCGGTCAGGGGCGCCATCGCGGTGTGCACGCCGACCTCGCCGGCGCCCCAGCCCTGCTCGCCGAGCCCGAGCACCTGGCTGTCCGGCGGCAACTCGAACTCGAAGCTGAAGCTCAGGCCGAATCCCGCCGGAAACCGATCTTTGGCGACGTTCCCGAACGCCAGCGGAAGCTGCGCGCGGACCACCAGGAACTCCCGGATCGCCAGCTCCAGGCCGGCCGAGATGCGGATCGTCTCGACCGTCGGCGCCCACACGTCGAAGCGGGCGCGGAGCTCGGCGTCGTCGGTGCGCACCGGCACGAAGGCAAACCCCAGCGCGGGCGTGAAGGGGGCGGGGCGCAGAGTGGCCGATTCGTAGTAGTCTGACCCTCCGGCGTGTCAGGGTCGTCCTTGCTGACCGGGCCGAAGCCGAGGCCGATGCCGCGCAGCGCCGCGCCCCAGCTCACGTCGTGCAGCGGACCCAGGTCGCCGAGCTGGTGGAACAGCCCGAGGTCGAGGCCGAACCCCCAGGCCGGAGAACTGTTGTCGTGCTGGCCGTACTGGCCGCCGATGCCGGCGCCCAGGTAGACGTCGGGCAGCAGCTCCTTGGAGAACGACACGTTGAGCGCCCCCCACCGCTCCTGGCCGAACAGCTTCTCGTTGTCCGACACCTCCGAGTTGTCGTCGCCGACCCCCACGTAGCGGGCGCTGACGCTCCAGGTGCCGAAGTCGGTCGGCAGCGTGACGCCGCCGTTGATCACGTTTCCCAGCAGGTCGAGGTTCCCGGCGAACTTCACCAGGGCGAGGTAGCTCAGGTCGAGTTGCGCCCGCTCGAAGGCGGCGGGCAGCGCGGGATTGAGCACGTGCGCGCCCGGCAGCGCGTACGAGGTGACGTGCGGCCCGCCGGCCAGGAACACCGGCGAGTAGAGCTCCAGCACGTCGATCACGGCGTGCTTCTTGTCCTCGGCGGCGGCCGGCGCCGCCGCCAGGGCGGCCAGTGCCAGCAGCACGACGCCCAGGCGGGCGGCGCGGGCGGCGCGCCGGTACGGACCGGACGGGCGGCGATCCTGTCTGTCGGTAAGCTGTGCCATGGACAACCTCATCGGGTAGCGTCGATCAGCGGCTCGGCGGCGCGCCGGTCCAGCCAGTAGGCGATTTCGGAGGCGCCGTGCAGCGGCCCGAGTCCGATTCCCGGACAGTCGCGCGCGGCGGCGCGCCAGCTCTCCTCGTCCGCCACCTGCGCCGGCCAGAACGGAAAGCTGCGGCATTGGAGGGGTCGGGCGGCGTACACCGTGCAGCCCCCCGCCTCCCAGAACACGCAGTCGTAGTTGGCGCGTTCGCGCAACGTGAGGCGGCCCACTCCGCCGGCGTCCTCGACCCGGCAGTAGCGGGCGCGGACCTCCGCATCGGACAGGCCGAAATGGTCGGCCAGCCGGTCCAGGTCCTGCCGAGAAAGAAACACGAAGCCCGGCTCATGCCGGCAACAGCGCTGACACCGAGTGCAGTCGAAGCGAAGTCCGTCCGCATGGAACGGACGATCTCCGGGTGGACCCATCAAGTCTCCAAGGTTGGGGAGAGCAGGATTCGAACCTGCGAAGGCGTCGCCAACAGATTTACAGTCTGCCCCCTTTGACCACTCGGGAACCTCCCCCCGCAACCCGCGTGATAACTAAACCCCACGTTCCTGGCCGAATTTGTAGCAGTAGTCGTAGCTCGTGTCAATATAGACCTTTCTTCGGCGGAAACCAAAACCGGAAAAAGAGCCACCTGTCGGATTCGAACCGACGACCTCGAGATTACAAGTCACGCGCTCTGCCAACTGAGCTAAGGTGGCGCTGGTGCGGCCAGGTCGGAGCGGAGGCGCTCGGCGCCATCCAGATATACCGGCTGGGGCCGTGTGCCGGCGCGCGTCCGGTAGGTCACGAGCAGGCGCACGATGCGCGGCAGCCCGCCCTCCACCGCGGCTTCCTGCACGCAGAACAACGGCACCTCGCCGTACCGGTCAAGCCGCAGAGCGGTCGCCGGGTTGCCCGCCGTAAGGTCCACCGTCAGCGAGCAGATGACGGATACGATATCCGTCAGCTCGATCCGGTTGCGCCGCATGATCTCGTGCGCCAGCTTGACCGCCGCGGCATGAATCGCATGCCGCTCGTTGGCGCGCACCGCGATGGCGCCGCGCACCGCGCTTACCATTCTCCCCGGGACCTGCACGACCGCCGTGTCCGACGCCAAGGGACCATGTGGCTCGATTATACCGCGGATGGTGCCGCGCCGTCATCAAAGTTGGAACCAGGTCAGCAGGAACGTGGACAGCAGCAGGACCACGGCGGCCGCCAGGGTCGCCACCACGGTGGCGACGAACTGCACCAGCGGCACCAGCTCGGTAGTGAGCGCGCGGAACAGGGTGTAGGCCATGCGGTACACCCCGGCGGCGGTGGTGGCGACCGCCGCCAACTCGGTCAGGCGCAGCAGGACGAGCTGGGTGCCGTCGAGAAACTCCTGCAGGTTGCCCAGCAGGTAGAGCGCCAGGAACAGCGACATGTGGGTGAAGCAGTACCAGAACGCGCGGCCGCTGAGCTCGCCGAGCACCGTACCCATCTGCTGCAGGTCGACGCGCCACAGTTGCACCGCGTTCACCGATTGCTCAATACTGACGGTATGAAGGCGCTGCTGGGCATTCTGTTGCTGGGGGCCGCCGCGGCGGTGTTCGTCGCAGGCTGGATCCAGATTCTGCTGCCTCCCGCCACGTACGCGGTGCTGTTCTCGAAGACCAGCGGGTACCGCCCCGAGGTCATCCGGCCGGGCACGTTCTCGTGGCATTGGGAACGGGTCATACCCACCAACGTGACGTTATTCATGTTCGAGCTGCAGCCGTACACGGCCACCACGCGCAGCAGCGGCGAGTTGCCGTCGGCCGCGGCCCTGGCCACGGTGCTGCCCACCCCCGCCGAGTTCCGCTTCGAGGTCGCGATCGTCACCACCCTCACGGTGCGTCCCGAAGCGCTGCCCGCGCTGATGGAGGCGCAGGCCCTGACCCCGGACAGCCTGCCCGCGTGGAGCGCGCGCATGGCCGACACCGTGGCGCAGGCCGCGCGCGAGCTGCTGCAGCAGCAGCCGGCGGCCGCGCTGCTGGACCTGACCGCGCTGGAGGCCGAGATCGCCGCCGCGCTCGGCAGCCGGTTCCCGGAGATCGAGCTGGCAGCGCTGCGGTTCGCCGAGGTGCGCCTCCCGGACCTCGAACTGTACGAACGGGCGCGCGCCGCCTACTTCGCCCTGCTGGAGGCGCAGGATGCGGCGCGCCGGGCAGCCGTGGCCGCGCTTGCATACCAGCGCGAGTCGGGCCTGGCCGAGCGCCAAGCGCAGCGCGACGCGCTGGCCGCGCTGCGTGAATATGGCGCGGTGTTCGAACAATATCCAATGCTCCTCGAGTTCCTGGCATTGCCGGCAGCGGCGAACGTCGGCGGTCTGCTCGACGCCGCGGTGGCACTGCCCGCTCCCACCGGCCGCTAGTAGCCCGCCAAACCGCCGCCTGTCGGCGTCGCTAGCCGCCCTCCGGCGGGATCGGCAGCGGCGCCAGGTTGCGGACCATCAGCAGCCGTCCGGTACGCACGGACACCTCCCAGCGATCGGCCACCACCACGTTGCTCAGGCTGGCGTAGCCGCGCCGCAGGCGAATGCCGTCCAGCGGCCAACGCAGGCCGACCGAACGGAGCCCGTCCGCGACTGCGGTGAGCGGGAACAGCGACACGGTGCAGTTGCGGTGCCCGGCGAAGCGTGCGCGGTCCTCGATCACCTCCATGTGCTCCGCCGCGGTGAGCCACACCCGCGGCCGGCGGTCGCGCTGAAACAGTCCGAGCACGCCGAGCAAATGATCGACGCGGCCGCCGCCGCCGCCCGCCACGATCACGCGCCGGCAACCGAGCCGGGCCAGGGTGTCCAGACCGAGTTCCGCATCCGTCTGATCCTTGGCCGCGGGAGCGTGCTCGATCCGCGCCGCGGGGAATGCCGCCAGCGCACGGCGATCCCGTACCGAATCGAGATCCCCTACCACGCGGTTGGGGTGAATGCCCAGGCTCAGCGCCAGATCGAAGCCGCTGTCCGCCGCCACCACCGGCCCGACGGCGGGCAGGAACGGCGCCACCACGTCGCGGCGCGGCCCCTCGCCACCGATCAGCAGCAGGCCGGTGGTCATCCGCCCGAGCCCGCTACCAGCCACTACACGACCCACGGAACCAATGTAGCGCGCCGCTGAGCGCAGGCACAACCGGAACCGGGGGCGGAGGGGGCCGGCCGCCCAGCGGCGCGAGGACGCGTGTCCCGCGCCGGGGCCGCCGGTGATACATTGCAACCATGGCCATGACCGCCCCGCGGGTCATGCAACGGTTCGCCCGCGTACTCGCCGAGCATGACCGCCAATGCTGGCTGGTCGGCGGCGCCGTGCGCGACCTGCTCATGCGGCGCAACGGGGGCGACTACGACGTCGCTACCGACGCCCGGCCGGAACAGGTGCGCGCCTGGTACCGGCGCACCATCCCCACGGGGCTGCGGCACGGCACGGTGACCGTGGTCTGGGACGGTCACCGCATCGAGGTCACCACCTTCCGCAGCGAGTCGAGCTACGGCGACGGCCGCCATCCCGACCAGGTCACGTTCGGCGGCACCATCGAACAGGACCTCGGCCGGCGCGACTTTACGATCAACGCCATAGCGCTCGATCTCCTGAGCGGCCGTCTGGTGGACCCGTACGACGGGCGCGGCGATCTGGCGCGCGAGCTGATCCGCGCCATCGGCGCGCCCGCGGAGCGGTTTGCCGAGGATGGACTGCGGCCGCTACGTCTGTGCCGGTTCGCCGCGCAGCTCGGCTTCGGCGTACACGGAGCCACCCTGGACGCGATCCCCGGCGCGCTGGACACCGTGCGCCGGGTATCGGCCGAGCGCATCCGGGTCGAGCTGGAGGCGATTCTGCTCGCGCCCGTTCCGTCCACCGGCCTCTCCCTGATGGAAGAAACCGGGCTGATGGAGCTGGTGCTCCCGGAGCTGCACCGCTGCGTGGGAGTCGAGCAGCCCGAGCGGCACTGTTTCGACGTGTTCACGCATGCGCTGGCCACCTGTGACGCCAGCGCGCCGGATCTGGAGCTGCGCCTGGCGGGGCTGCTGCATGACGTCGGCAAGCCCGCCTCCGCGGCCCGCGCGGCCGACGGCTCCCTGTCGTTCCACCGGCATGAACGGGTGTCGACCCGGCTCACGCGGCAGATTCTGGACCGCCTGCGCTTCCCGCACGCGCTCCGGGATCGCGTGTCCCACCTGGTGGCGCACCACATGTTCAACTACGACGCGAGCTGGTCGGACGCCGCGGTACGCCGGTTCGTCGCCCGCGTCGGACGGAACGAGGTGGACCGGCTGCTGTCGCTGCGCCGTGCGGATCAGATCGGGCGTTGCCGCGAGCGGGCCATCTCCACCAACCTGATCGAGTTCGAGCAGCGGATCGGCGCGGTGCTGGCGCGGCAACCGGCGTTCACCGTGCGCGATCTTGCCGTCGGCGGTCGCGACCTGATGGACGAGCTCCAGCTCGCGCCGGGACCGATCGTGGGGATCCTGCTCCGCCAGCTCCTGGAGACCGTGCTGGACGACCCCGGCCTCAACCGCCGCGACTCGCTGCTGACGATCGCCCGGAATTTCCACCGCGCGCGTCTCGAACGCTGACGGTCGCCGCCGCCGGCGGCGGGACGACCTCCGGGACGCCCTCGGGGTCCCGGCCCGGCCCGGTCAACGCGGCGAAGGCGCAGCCGGCGGCGGCCTGCTCCGCCTCCTTCTTGGTCTTGCCCGTGCCCGGCCCGTACCGGGCTCCGTTCACGTGGACCTCGATGCGGAACGTGCGGTCGTGATCGGGACCGGCCTGGTCGACCAGCCGGTAGCGCGGATAGGAGCGGTAGCGGCGCTGCACCAGTTGCTGCAGCAACGTCTTGAAGTCCTGGCGATGGGTATTGCTGAGCACGCGGCGGATTTCGGGCTGGAGATGGCGCCGCACGAAGCTCTGCGCGGCAGGCAGGCCGGAGTCGACGTAGTAGGCGCCGATGATCGCTTCCATCGCGTCGGCCAGAATCGCTTTCTTGTCGCGGCCGCCGGAGAGCTCCTCGCCGCGGCCGATCAGGAGGTACTCGCGCAAGCCGAGCCGCACCGCCCACTCGTACAGGGTCTGTTCGCTCACCACGAATGACTTGATGCGCGCGAGCTCCCCCTCCGGCCGCGGCCCGGCCATGGCGTACAACTCCGCGCTGGTCACCAGTCCGAGTACCGCGTCCCCGAGAAACTCCAGTTTCTCGTTGTTCGCGACGGTCCGATCGGGCCCTTCCGACCGCGCCTCATGGGCATAGGAACGGTGACAGAAGGCCAGATTGAGCAGGTCGTGGTCCCGGAACCGGATCCCGGCGCGGCGTTCGAGATGCCGTAACGCCGTGCGCCGGGACCGGTCGGCACGCGGGGCGCATTCGCGCGGCAGACGAAGGCCGCGCCGGTCGATGAGATGCATTATCCCGGCGTACGGCGCGCCATCTGCCGCTTACTTGTTGCTGACCTGAGACTCGATGTAGGTGAGGGCGTCCTTGACCGTCTCGAACTCGTTGGCCTTCTCGTCCGGAATGGCGATGCCCAACTCTTCCTCGATGGCGTACACCAGCTCGTACGTGTCCAGGCTGTCCGCCCCGAGATCCTGGCGAAACGACGACTCGAGGGTGATCTTGCTTTCCTCGATCTCAAGTCGGTCGGCAATGAGTTTCTTCAGCCTGTCGAACAACTGTTCGTCCATCGAAATGACCTCCGTTCTCCTGGGGCTACGCCAACTCGTCCGGTCTCAGCACCTGACGCCCGCGGTAGTGCCCACAGCTACGGCAGACCCGGTGCTTAACCGTGCGGCCACCGCAATTCGGGCATACTACTACGTTTGGAAGCGAAATACTCATGCTCACTGCACGCCTGCGGCGGGTCCGTGCCTTGGAATGTTTCCGCCTTGGCCCTATGGACGCCATTTCCTAAATCCCAGTTGGGCGCCTGGTACGACGCTCGAGTTGTATTCGCAGACCGCCGCGGACTCCCCGGTGGGGCAGACCCGCGGCCAAGCTGACGCACAAGGTAGTCAAGCGCACGCGGCCGCGTCAAGTACCCAGTTTGTCCACCAGCGCCCGCGCGACGACTTCCGGGACCATCTTGCGGATGTCTCCGCCGATGCGCGCCACCTCCTTGATGGCCGACGACCGCAACACGAAGTACTTCTGGTCGGTGGGCATGAACATGGTCTCGATACTGGGCCGCAGCGCGCGGTTCATCATCGACAGCTCGAACTCGTACTCGAAGTCGGAGAGGGCGCGCACGCCGCGCAGCAGCGTGCGGATTCCCGCCCGCTCGGCGAAGTCCACGACCAGCCCCCGCCAGGACCGGACCTCGGTGTTGGGGAGGTCCTTCGCCAGCTCCCGCACCATGCGTACCCGCTCCTCCGCGCTGAACAGAGCCTCCTTGTGTGGATTGACGGCTATCACCACCACCACCCGTTCGAACAGCCGCGCGGCGCGCCGCATCAGATCCAGGTGACCGTTGGTGGGGGGGTCGAAGGTACCGGGAAAGATTACCTGCATGGCACGGCCAACCTACCCGTCCACCTGACTGCGGCCGGAGCCGCGGGGCTTGCCGGGGCGTGCGAACACATTGTGGCGAAGTTCGTGACGCCAGACGGGTGGCGGGTCATTGCTCTCGAACGGGATTCGCTTGCGCACCACCAGCCCCCCGCTCGGCCCGGAGCCGTCGGACGGGCCGCCGTGGTCCGGAAGCTGCACGATGCCGAAGCTGCCACTGCCCAGGTAGCATACCCGTTCGCCCGGTGCCAGCCGCTCGCGTTCGCCAAGCAGCTCCAGGACACAGTCGAAGTGTGCGGGCGCCTCCTCGTCACCGTAGGCAATCGCGGTATGCAGCACCCGCACCGCCTGGTCACAGAGCGGGCACCGCGGGACCGGCGCGGGCGGGTCGGCGGCCGCGGCCGGCGGCGCCTCCCCCCGGGGTGCGGCTTCGGAGCGGCGCCGCCGGGACCGGCGTCGCCCCCGGCCGGACGCGGGTGCAGGCTCCCGCTGTTCGTCCCGCTGTCGCTGTTTGCTCACCGCTCGCACCGCGCATCAGTGTTCACCGGCCGCGCCCTGAAAGTAAAGGCTTGGAGCCGGTCAATTGGACGCACCGCGCGACGGTCTCCCATCCGGGCGCGGCCGGCCGAGCACGGCCCGCACGAGGTCGTCCAGCCGACCGGCGGTCAGGTGCGCCACCGCGTGTCTCAGGTAGGCTTCGCTGTGGATCTTCCGTTTCAACGCCGCGAGACGGCGCCGGCGTTCGTCCGTGTTCACAGCTCGAACGCCCCCGGCAGGTGCAGCGCAACGCCGCCGTCGCGTACCAGGATGATGTCGAAGCGCTGGTGCATCGCAGCGTAGCGGGGGTAGTTGCGCGCCACGTAGGTACGGGCCACGCCGGCGATGCGGAGCTGCTTGCGGCGGTTGATCGAGTGCTCCAGCCCGGCACTGGGCAGGGACCGCCAGGACTTGACCTCTACGAACACGAGGTCGTCGCCACGGCTCACGACCAAGTCTACCTCGCCGCGCCGCGTGCGCACGTTACGCTCCAGGACGACATAGCCCAAGCCGCGCAAGTATGCGGCGGCGGCCGCTTCGCCCAGTGGTCCGCGCCGCGCGGCGCTCCGCGTCATCTCCCCGATACCCCCGCCCAACCTTAACGTCCCGTGATTGCGCGGCGCTTCGACCACACGGCCAGTCTCAGTAATGCCAGTCACGATAGTGCGTGCGGCCGAACAACCAGCGCGCCCCCCCCTTTCCGCGCAGCCGCCGCCCACTATTTATCTATCGTCAAACTTCGCGGTCGAGTTCAGCATTGTCGGCCGGACCGCGCGCCACCCCGCCGGGGCGCCGGCTCAACCGCGGCTGCCGAGCAACTCCTTGACCTTCGCCGCCTTGCCGACGCGGTTCCGGAGATAGTACAGCTTGGCGCGCCGCACGCGGCCGCGGCGGACCACCTCCACCCGCACGATCTTGGGGCTGTGGACCGGAAACACGCGCTCGACCCCCACGCCATAGGAGATCTTGCGTACGGTGCAGGTCCGGGTAAGTCCCTTGCCATGGAACGCAATGCAGATACCGGCGTACACCTGGACCCGTTCGGTCTTCCCTTCAATGATCTTGTAGTGAATGCGGACCGTATCTCCCACCCGGAACGGCGTGGGGTCGTCCCGTTCCTGAGGGCGTCCGACCGCGCGAATCACCTGGTCACTCATCTCGTTCCTCCATGTCTCCTCCGCGCGCTTCGCGCCGGGCGAGCAGCTCCGGCCGATAGCGCCGGGTCTTGAGCACGCTCTGTTCGCGCCGCCAGGCCGCAATCCGCGCGTGGTTCCCGGACAGCAGCACTTCCGGCACGCGCTGCCCTTCGAACAGCTCGGGCCGGGTGTAGTGCGGGTACTCGAGCAGATCGCCGACGAAACTCTCGTCCTTGAGAGAGGCGCGGTTGATCACACCGTGCACCATCCGGCTCACCGTCTCCATTACCACCATCGCCGCCACCTCACCGCCGCCGAGGACGTAGTCTCCGATCGAAAGTTCCTCGTCCACGTAGCGATCGATGATCCGCTGGTCGATCCCTTCGTACCGCCCGGCGATCAGCAGGATCGACTCCCGCCGCGCATACTCCTCCACCACGGCCTGATTGAGCAGGCGTCCGGCGGGGGACAGACACACGGTCCACTGCCCCTCCGTCCACAGCGCGTTCAACGCCGCCGCCAGCGGCTCCGGGCGCAGCACCATGCCGGGACCGCCGCCGTACGGGTAGTCGTCGCACGTGCGGTGCCGGTCCGTGGCGAACTCGCGGAGCTGCACCAGCTCGATCGCGACTTTGCGCTCGCGCCGTGCGCGACCGAGGATAGTGGCATCGATGAATCCCGTAAAGATCTCGGGAAACAGCGTAAGCACGGTGAACTTCACGGCCGCTCGTACTCGTCCGCAAGGTCGATCCGCCGCGCCAGGATGTCCACCCCCGGCACGAACCGCTCGCGGAACGGCACCAGGAAGGTCGCCCCCGTCGGCTCGGTCACTTCCAGCACGTCGTCGCCGCCGGCCGCGATCAGATCGGACACCACCCCCCGCGACCGCCCGCATTGATATACGCTGCAGCCGCACAGATCGGCAACGTAGTATTCCCCGGCAGCCAGCCCGCTGGCCTGCCCGCGCGGCACCCACACCACCCAGCCGGAGAACTGGCGCGCCTGCTCCGGTGCCTGCACGTCGGCGAAGCGCAGGATCATCTTGGCGCCGACGCTGCGCACCTCGGCGACGGTCCGGTGCTGGCGCCGGGCGCCGCTGCGGTCGCGCAACTCGACCTCGGTGAGCCGGAACAGATGGTCGGTCTCACCCGACAGGCTGCGCACCGCCTGAAACCCGTGGACGCCGTGCGGGGCGCCAAGCGTGGCCGTGGCCAGTTTCCGCACCATCTCCGGTGACTCGCCCGCGAACGGTCAGTCGAGAATCTCGAGCACGACGCGCTTGCCGGTCTTGGTCGCGGACGCGCCGAGAATGGTGCGGATCGACCGGGCGATCCTGCCGTGCCTGCCGATCACCTTGCCCAGATCGCCGGAGGCGACGCGCAACTCGAAAATCGTGGACTTCTCACCCTCGATCATGTTCACCGTGACTTCCTCAGGCTCGTCCACCAGCGCCTTGGCGATGAATTCCACGAGGTCCTTTTCCACCAGTTGCTCCCAGGCGCCGCCTACGGCGCCGCGTTCGGCCCATCCTGGTCGCTGGTGACGTGCACGTCCTGCTTGTTCAGGAGTCGGCGAACCGTCGGACTGGGCCGCGCGCCACGCTGCAACCAGGCCTTGACCCGCTCCGTGTCGAGGCGGATCTGCCGGTCATCCGGTTCGATCGGGTGATACAGTCCGACCTCTTCGATGGCGCGGCCGTCGCGCGGCGCCCTCGAGTCCATCACTACAATTCTATAGTAGGGACGTTTTCTCGTCCCGAATCGCTTCAAACGGATCTTGACACTCACGTCAGTTACTCCCTAAGTGCGCGCGCCGGCGGCTCAACTGCCGAGCTGCGCGAGGATCTTCTCCTGATACTTCCTGTTCCGCGTCATCTTCTTCATGGCCAGCGCCAGCTTGTCGAACTTCTTCAGCAACCGGTTCACTTCCGCCACGGAGGTGCCGCTGCCACGCGCCACGCGCTTGCGCCGACTGGGCCCCAGAATGCGCGGATTGGCACGCTCACCCGGGGTCATCGAACACATGATCGCCTCCTCGCGGCCCAGCGCCTGCTCGTTGACCGCGCCCGACGCTACCGCCGCCTGCATGCCCGGGAGCTTCTCCACCAGGGAGGTCAGGCTGCCCATCTTGCGCAACTCGGCCAACTGGTCGAGATAGTCCGCGATGGTGAACGTGCGCCGCTGCATCTTCTTGACGAGCTGCGTCGCCCGCTCCTGGTCGAAGCTTTCCTGCGCCTGCTCGACCAGTCCCACGACGTCTCCCATGCCGAGAATCCGGGAAGCGATACGCTCCGGATGAAACGGCTCCAGGGCAGTGTGCGACTCGCCGGTGCCGGCGAACTTGATCGGCTTGCCGGTGACGGCCCGGATCGACAGCGCCGCACCGCCGCGGGCATCGGAATCGAGCTTGCTCAATATAACGCCGGTCAGCCCCACCTGGCGGTCAAATTCGCCGGCGATCTCCACCGCACTCTGGCCGGTCATGGCGTCCGCCACCAGCAGCGTCTCCTGCGGAGCGGCGGCGCGATGCATGGCACGCAGCTCGGCCATGAGCTGTTGATCCACCTGCAGGCGGCCGGCGCTGTCGATGATCGCCACGTCGCACTCGAGCCAGCGAGCCTGGCGCAGGCCGGCGGCAACCGTGGCAACGGCCGAGTCACCGGCATCGCCGCCGCCGCCGCCATCGCCGGGGCCGCTGAAGACCGGCACGCCGATCGCCCGGCCAAGCTGCCCGAGCTGCTCGATCGCCGCCGGCCGCACCCGGTCGGCCGCCAGCAACATCGGTTTCCTGCCCTGTTCGCGCAGATGGTGCGCCAGCTTCGCGGCCGTGGTGGTCTTGCCCGACCCCTGCAGACCCACCAGCAGAATGGTCGACAGCGCGTCGGAGCCCTTCAGGCTCAGCTCGGCGCGTGTGCCGCCCAGCAACTCGGTCATGCGATCCAGCAGGATCTTGGTGAACTGCTCGCCGGGTGACACCCCGCGCAGCACGCGTTCCCCGAGCGCATCCTCGGTGGTGCGGTTGACGAAGCGACGCACCACCCGCAGGTTCACGTCCGCCTCGAGCAGCGCCACCTTGATTTCGCGCACCGCGTCCTGGATGTTCTTCTCGGTAACGTGGGCTCTCCCGGAGACGTGGCGTACCACGTCGCCGATCTTCCCGGTCAGCCCTTCGAGCATAGGTCCATTGATATAGCGACGGGGCCGGCGACGTGTCAACGCGCGGCGGGTGCGGCGGGCCCGGCGGGCCATTGGCGTTTGCCAACGGCGCGGTGCGCGGTTACTATTCAAGGACGAGTGTCGTAAGAAGAGTGTCGGCCACGAACTACTTGGTCGCCGCGTCCCTGGCGGCGTTGCTGCTTTTCTCCGGGTGCACCCGCCGGGACGAACCGGCCGGACAGAAGGCGCCGTTTGCCGTCGTCGAAGCGGGGCAGGAGCAGCGCAGTCAGAATCCCGACGAGGCCGCGGCCTCGTTGCGCGACGTTCAAATACGTACCTTCAACCAGCTTATCGAGACACTGCGCGAGCACTACGTGTACGGCGAGCACCACGCGGTGCCGTGGGACGATCTGGAAAGCCGCTATCGAACCAAGGTCCTCGGCCTCATCCGCGACTCCGAGTTTCCCGACGTCATCCGGGAGATGATCCGTGAGCTGCCGCCGGATGCGGCCATCTGGCAGTCGCGGGACGAGCGCATCGGCCTGCAGTCGACCGACTCCCGCCACTACGAGGGGATCGGGGCCTACGTGGCGTTCCGCGCCATTCCCACGCCGCGCGTCATTCTGTTGTCGGTGATGTCCGGCTCGCCGGCCGAACGCGCCGGGTTGCGCGACCACGACAGTCTGCTGGCGGTGGACGGCATTCCGATCCGCCGCGAGGAGGGCGAGCAGGTCGTGACTCGCATCCGCGGCCCGGCCGGGTCGGTGGTTACGCTCACCGTGCGCTCGCCCCATCAACCGCCGCGTGACGTCGCCGTGACCCGTGGCCAGGTGCAACTCGGCGAGGCCGCCAGCCGCCTGCGGTTCGCGGTGCTGCCCGAATCCGACCTCGCCTATCTGCTGTTCCCGCGCCAGACCACCGCTACGCTGACCACCGAGGTAGTGCAGGTGCTGCAGAGCGTGGCGCAGCAGGTCGCTCTGCGCGGCATCATCCTGGATCTGCGGATCGCCGCGATCGGCGACTCCTGGCCATTGGTGGAGATGCTGACCCTGTTCGCGGACGGCGCGCTGGGTGAGATCTACACCACCCAGGAGAGCTTTCCGATCACCGTGACCGGACAGGACGTAGCCGGGTCGCAGACGCTGCCGCTGGCCATTCTGATCGGCCCCGATACGGAGGGACGCCCCGAGATCTTCGCCGCGGCACTGCAGAGTATCGGACGCGCGGTGCTGTTCGGGACACGCACCAGCGGCGACCTCGAAACACTGCAACTGGTGCCGCTGCCCGACGGCTCCCGGCTGTTCATCACCGGCACGGCCTACCGCACTCCCGCTCTGCTGGACGTCGGGCTGAACGGACTGGAACCCAATCTCCGGGTGGGCACCGACTGGGACGCGGTGACCGAAGCGGTGGATCCGGTGCGTGACGCCTCGCAGGCGGCGCTGCTGCGGTCCAGCGGCTGATGGCGGACACCGCCCGGCCGGGACGGGTGCGCGGGCGGCGCAGCCGGCGGACGGCGGCGACCGCCGCGACGCTGATCGCCCTGCTGCTGGCGTCCTGCTCGGGCGACGAAGTAACCATCGGCCAGAGTCCGCTGCTGCGGTTCGTGGAGCGCAAGTCGGGCCGCATCGCGTTTGCCGGCACCGACGGCAACATCTACACCATGGATCAGGCGGGCGGGAACCTGACCGCGGTCACCGAGGACGCCGTCATTCCCCAGGCCGAGGATGAACGCGGGTTGCTCCGCTACTACCAGTTTCCGGCCTGGGCCCCGGACGACTCCCGTCTGGCGTTCATCGGCATCTACGGCAACACCCGGTTCGCGGACTCCACCAGTGTGTTCACGACCTCGCCGGACGGCTCCAACATCGTGCAGGCGTTCTCCAGCGGCCAGTACATGCCCCGCATCCTGTACTGGTCTCCCGACGGTGAATGGCTCACCTTCCTTACCTCTACCTCGGGCGGCACGGCATCGGCGCTGCAGATGGTTCCCGCGGTGGGCGGCGAGGCGACCATGCTCGACGCCGGCAACCCGTTCTACTGGTCGTGGGCTCCCGATGCCCGCTCGATGATCGTGCACGCGGGCGGGTCGGGCTTGGCGCCGCGCTCGCGGCTGGCGTTTCTCAATGTCGACGGCGGGATCTACGAGGAGGGCATGGCGCTGCGCCCGGCGCGGTTTCAGGCGCCCGCCTGGTCGCCGGACGGCACCCGGTTCCTGGTCGCGGTGCTGGCCGGCGACCAGGCGGAGCTGGTAATGACCAGCCGCGACGGGTCGGTATATCGGGTGCTGGGCCGGGCGGCGGCGGGAATCGACGCCTCGCTGGCGTTCGCGTGGTCGCCCAACGGCAAGCTGGTCGCCCACGTCACGCGCAGCCGGATCGATGGAGAAGTGCAGGGGGACCTGCGGCTGGTGGCGCTGGAGGAGCGCGGCGGCGAGGACCGGGCGGTAACCGAAGGGCAGGTGGTGCTGGGGTTCTTCTGGTCTCCCAACAGCAGGAAGATCGCCTACTTCGTGCCCGGCTTCGTGAGCGATCCGAACGACGACCAGCAACCGCCGACGCTGTTTCTGACGCTGTACGTCCACGACGTGCGCAAGGGAACCGGGCGCGAGATCGCCAGCTTCGTGCCCACTTCCCAGTTCCTGTCCGTGGTGCAGCAGTTCGATCAGTACTATCTGACGGCCCGCGTCTGGTCGCCGGACAGCCGCAACATCGTGTTCGCCGCGCTGTCGCAGGCGGGGCCGGGCATAGTCGTGGCGAAGGCGGAGGGCAACATAGCACCGCGGCGGGTTGTCGACGGGCTGATCGGATTCTGGTCCTGGCGCTGACGTGGTGAGCCGCGCCGTCACCGGAAGTCGCGGGCGGCAGTCGCGCGCCGTCCGGCTGGCGGTCGGGGTGGCGCTCGCCACCGGCGCCCTGCTGGCCGTCGGCTGCGGCGAAAACCGGCTGCGGCTGGAAACCAGCCCGCTGCTGCAGACGCTGCAGCGCAAGGTGGGGCGCATCGGGTACGTCGGCAACGACGGCAACATCTACAGCGTCGATCAGTCCGGCGGCCGTGAAACCAGGCTGACCGAAGACGCGGGCGTAAGTCGCGATCGGACGGCGATCGTCTCCTACATGCAGCCCACCTGGGCGCCGGACGATCGGCGGATCGCGTTCGCCCGCACTGCTGTGGCGCCGGGCGGCGCCGTGACCACGTCGATCATGCTCACCGACTGGGACGGCACGGGGCAACGCGAGGTGTTCACCACCGAGACCCTGCGCCCGATCTACCTGTACTGGTCGCCGGACGGCCGCCTGCTCACTCTGCTGTCGCAACCGCTCGACTCACTCCGCCTGGAACTGGGTGTGGTCGACGTGGAACAGGAGTCGTACCGCACCCTGGACAAGGGCCAGCCCTACTTCTGGAGCTGGCTCCCCGACGGCAGCGCCCTGCTCACGCACGTCGGCGGCGACGCCCGCTCTTCGGTGGCGGCGCGCTTGACGCTGGTGCCGCTGGACCCGGTCCGCACCAAGGCCGACTACACGGTGGCTCCGACCGGGTTCCAGGCGCCGGCGATCTCGCCCGACGGCCGCTACATGGCGTACGTGGCCGGCAGTGGCGACGGCTCCCAGCTCGTGGTGCGCGAACTCGACGGCCCGGAGGAGCGGGTGCTCACCGACGTGCCGGGGTTTGCCTACATCGCGTATGCCCCGATCGGCACCCGGCTCGCGGTGTTGAAGAGGTCGCGCCCCGGACTCGCCGCCGACGGCGAGCTGTCGATCATCGACGCCCGGGGCGGCAGTGAAGTCACGCTCGCCGAGCGCAACATCATCGCCTTCTTCTGGTCACCGAACGGACAACGCCTCGCCTATCTGGTGCCGGCGCAACCCGACCCGGAGCAGGGTCTGGTGCTGGAGCCGCTGTTCGCGCGTCAGCCCAACCTGCTGTACGTGGAGTTGCGGGTAGCCGATGCGGACCGCGGCACCTCCTGGCGCATCGTGCAGTTCCCGATCAGCGAGGCTTTTCTGCGCAGCCACCTGCCGTACTTCGATCAGTACCTGCGCTCCGCGTCGATCTGGTCGCCCAACGGCCGCTACCTGACCTACAGCGCGTTCACCAGCCAGGGCTTCCCCGGCGTGTTCGTATCCGCCGCCAGCGGTTCCCTGAAACCGCAGTTCGTCGCGCGCGGCGACTTCGCGTTCTGGTCGCGTTAGGAGTCTGTCGGATTGCGACAGACTCCTAACGGACGGACGGGATGGGCCACAAGCGGCGTCCCGGCGCCGGTTGTGGCGTTAGGCCGGTCAGCCGGCGGCGGCGCCCGGCTCGGTCTGGGAAGCGGCCGCGGCCGGCGGCTCGAGCTGCTCGGGCGGCTGCAGCGGCTCCGGCGGCTGCAGCTTCGGCGGCGACGGCAGCAGTTCGGGCGGCGTATCCGGCTTGTTGGGTCCCAGGATCGCGAGCACCTGTTTGGTGCTCAGTGAGTTGTGGTCCACCAGGTGCTGGGCCAAGTCGGTCAGTTGCGCCTGGTGGTCACGCAACAACGCCTCGGTGCGCTGTTGCAGGTCGCCCCACATGCGCCGCAGCGCGGCCTGCGCGTCACGGTCGGCCACGGCGCCGCCGGTAGAGTCACGGCCGGTGCGCCAGTCGACCACCGGCGGTCCGAAGTACCCTTCATTGTACAGCCGCCACAGCCGCTCCCGCACCATCGGGTAGTCCCCGCCGGACGCGCCGGTGAAGGACTCGCCGAACACCACGCGCATGGCGGCCTGCCCCGCCAGGCACACCATCAGATCGCGCACGATGCGGCTGAGCGGCTGGGAGTACATCTCCACCTCGTCCATCGGCAGCACGAAGCCGAGTGCGTCGCCCCGGCGCACGATGGTAATGTGCGCGATGCGGGTGTCCGGCATCAGGTAGTGCTGGGCCACCGCGTGCCCCGCCTCGTGCACCGCCACCTCCCAGCGTTGCCGTTCCTCCATCTCCTCGATCGGGTTCTCGATACCGGTGTACTGCTGCAGGAACGCCTTCTCGATGTCCTGCTGGGAGACGGCGTTGCGGTGGTCGAACAGCGCTACGCGCACGGCGTCCTTGGTGATGGCGGCCATGATCTGCGCCGGCGTGGCGGCGCGGTTGTTCATCACGATCGCCTCGACGTCCACGGTGTCGTCATGGTTGACGGTGCGCAGGTAACCCTCGACGATTTCGCGCCGGCCGGTGCGGTCGGGCAGATCCACCTTGATGAGCTGATCGAAGCGCCCCGGACGCTTGAGCGCCGGGTCGATCACGTCGGGCCGGTTGGTGGAGCCCATGAACAGCACGTGCCAGTTCCGGTCGGGCGGCTTCTTGCCCGCTACCTGGAACAGCTTGCCCTTGATTTTTTCCTTGAGGGTCTTGCTGTCGATGCCGTCCATCTCATACAGCAGGCGGGTCAGCGCACCGCTACCACCACCGCCCATGAAGCCGCCCGCGCCGCCGCCGCCGCCGCCACCGCCGCCGCCGCCGCCCATCACGCCACCGCGGCTCTGGGCGACGGCGTCGATCTCGTCAATGTAAGCGATCGCGGCCCCGTAGCGCTGCGCCAGCTTGCGCGCCTTGCGGATGAACCAGATCATCTTCATCACGTCCACGCCCCAGAACATGGCGCGGAAGCCGGACCCCTCGATCGATATGAACGCCACGCCAGCTTCGCCGGCCATCGCCTTGGCCAGCATCGTCTTGCCGGTTCCCGGGGGCCCGTAGAGCAGCAGGCCGTTGATATAACGGCCGCCCATCTCGACGAATTGCTGGCGATCGGACAGCAGACCGAGCCACTGGCGCACCAGCCGCTTCAGGCGCGGCTGGCCCCAGTAGTCGTCGAAGGTGATGATCTTGGGGTCTTCGGGACGGATGCGCTCGATCTTGGAGCGCGACATGAACCAGAACAGCGATCCGAACTGGACCAGCATGAACAGAATGGCGAACAGGAGCTGGCCAACGAAACTGAGTAGTTGCAGAAAGATGTTGAGGATCGTTTCGTTCGACCAGATCAGCGTAGCCGCAGCCGCGACCACCACCACCGGAACGAACTTGCGGATGAGCTGGCGCACCTTCTTGGTCAGGCGGCGTTGCTGCTTGACCACCTCGATGCGGTGCTTCACCAGGTCGGGCACGCGCACGTTCTGCCAGAACCCCTGCTGGCGGTCTCCCGGCTGGTCGCCGTTCTGGGCCGCCGGCGGCTTCTCCGGCGGCCGCGGGGCCGACTGGTCGATCGCCGCGGGCGGTTGCTTCGCCGGCACGGCCGGCTGATCGGTCGCCGCGGCTGTGTCCCTACCGCTCTGCGTGTCGGACGAACTATCGGACATCTGCACTCTCCAACGCCGGCGCGCCGGCTTCGCTATCACGCAACAGTCTCTAATCTACCAGAATCTGGCGTTAAGTCCAAAGCCCCGCGCAATCTTCCCAATCTTCGCAGGTTTTACCCGGCGCCCGCCATCTCGGGCACGGCGGCGAGCTGCGCGCGCTCCACCGCGGGCAGCCGCAGGGTCACCAGCCGGGAGATTCCCTGCTCCTCCATGGTAATCCCGAACAGATGGGCGGCACCCGCCGCGGTGCGCTTGTTGTGGGTGATAAGCAGGAACTGGGTGTGCGCGGCGAACTCGGTCAACAGCTCCACCAGCCGGCCCACGTTCTCGTCGTCAAGGGCGGCGTCGATCTCGTCCAGGATACAGAACGGCGAGGGGCGTACCCGGTAGAGGGCAAACAGCAGCGCCACCGAGGTAAGCGCCCGTTCGCCGCCGGAGAGCAGCGCGATGGTCTCGAGCTTCTTGCCGGGCGGCTGGGCGTAGAACTCGATGCCGGCGTTCAGCACGTCGTCCGGATCGGTGAGGCGCAGCTCGGTACGCCCACCCCCGAACAGGCGCCTGAACATCGCCTGGAACTCGTCGCGAATCGCGCGGAAGGACTTGAGAAACAGCGCGCTCGACTGGCTGCGAATCTGGCTGGTGACCTGTTCCAGGTCCCGAGAGGCCGTCTCCAGATCGTTCAGCTGGCCGCGCAGGAACCGGTAACGCTCGTCCACCTCCCGAAACTGCTCGGGCGCCATCAGGTTCACGTGACCGAGCCGGCGCACCTCCTCGCGCAGGCGGGCGCGCGTCGCGCGCAATTCCTGGCGGGACTCGGTCTGAGTGATGTCGAGCTCGTACTGGGACAGATCCTGGGCGTGAGTCTCCTGGAAGTTGCGCAGCGTGGTACGGATTTCGGTGGTGATCTCGATCTCCCCGACCCGCAGCCGCTCGATTGCGGCGCCGCTTTCCTCCAGCTTGAGCTCCAGCTCCCGGATGGCGCGGCGGCGCGCGACCTGATCGTCACGGTATCCGCGCAGCGCGCGGTTCAGATCCACCAGGCGGCGGCGCAGCGTCTGCTCCTCGCGCGACAGCAGGGCGCGCTGCGCTTCCAGCTCGTGCACGTCCGCCGTCAACTCCCGGATCGCCGCGGCCGCCTGCTCCTCGTCCCGCGCCAGCTCATTGCGCCGGCCCTGCTGCTCGCCGATGGCGTCGATCATGCGCCGGCACTCGGCGGCGAGTCCGTCCCGGCGGGTCTGGCCCCGCGCCCGTTCCACCTGGAGCGCGTGCATCCGGCGGCGTTGCCGCTCGATCGCGACGGCCAACTTGCGGTTCGCCTGGCGTCCTTCCTCCGCACGGCTGCGTTCGCGCGCGATGCGAACGACGGTTGCGCCGAGCTCGTCGTCGAGTCGTCGCTTCTGGGTAACGATCCCGGAGGGGGAGAGGAAGTCGTCGATGAACGCGGACGCGAGCCTGCCGTACGACCCGATCAGCCCTTCGAGCCGTTCCACCTGCCCGCGCGCGACCGCGAGGCGGTCAAGCGCCGACGTCGGGTCCGGGGGCGCCGCCAGCGTGGCGTTCAGGTCGCGCAGCAGCTCGGCGATATCCTGCTCGGCGGCGGCGCGCGCCTGCGGCGAGTAGCCCACCGCCTGCAGTCCGGAATCGAGACTGGTGACAATGTCATCGGTGATGCTGCGCAAGCGGGAGCGCAGCTCATCCAGCTGCTGATCGGCGGCCCGCACCGCGGCGCCCGCGGTGGCGATGATTGCGTCGTTGGCGCGCACCTGCTGCTCCAGCTCGGCCACCGCCGCCGTGGTGGCGGTGTAGTCGACCTCCACCTCCGCCAGCCGTTGCGCGGTTTCCCGAACCTCTGCGCGGCGTACGGACAGGAGCTGCTCAAGCTGCGCGATCCGGGCAGCCACCTCCCGGTCGCGGTCGCGATAGCCGGTCCGGCTGTGTTCGAGGTCGGCGATGCGGTCGCGGGTGGCCTTGATCCGTTCGTCGGCGTTGCCGCGCTTGAGGTCCGCCCCGTACAACCGGCGCTGCACCTCGACCACCTCGCCCTCGGTGCGGCGGATGTCGTCGTCCCGCTGC
The DNA here is from genome assembly GCA_965198005.1 of Spirochaetia bacterium. Classification (GTDB taxonomy): domain Bacteria; phylum Spirochaetota; class Spirochaetia; order SZUA-6; family Bin103; genus Bin103. Next base: position 1,061,655 of record CBDAOI010000004.1, on the reverse strand, counting down.
TGTACTTCCTCCCGCGCCCGGCGGCTCTCGGCCCGCAGCCGCTCGCGCCCATCCTGGGCAGCGCGCAGTTCGGTCTGCTGCTTGGCGTGCCGCTCCCGGAGATCGCGCAGGCGGATCAGCTCCAGGTCGCGCTCGGCGCCGAACATCCGTTCCTGCAGGGTGCGATACTGATGGGCACGCTCCCTCTGGTCGGCCAGGACTTCGCGCGCGCGCTTGACCTCGGCAACGATCGCCTCGATCCGGCTCATGTTTTCGTGCGTATGCGCCAGCTTGCGCTCCGCTTCCGCGCCGCGCGCCCGGTAGCGGGCAATGCCCGCGGCCTCCTCGAACACCTGGCGCCGGTCTTCCGGCTTGGCCGCGAGCAGCAGGTCGATCCGGCCCTGCTCCATCACCGAGTAGGCGTTCTTGCCCACGCCGGTGTCGAAGAACAGGTCGCGCAGGTCGCGCAGCCGCACCGGCTGCCGGTTGATCAGATACTCGCTTTCACCCGAACGGTACAGACGGCGGCGCAACTCGACCTCCGTGATGGTGGTCGGCAGCGAGCGGTCTTCATTCCCGACCACCAGCGTGACTTCCGCCACGCCCACCCGGCTGCGGCTCTCGGTACCGCCAAAGATCACATCCTCCATCCGCTCCGCGCGGAGCGCACGGGGGTTCTGCTCGCCAAGCGCCCAGCGAATCGCATCGACGACATTGCTCTTGCCGCAGCCATTCGGGCCCACGACGGCCGAAATGCCCACAGACAGGTCAATAATGGTCCGCTCAGGGAACGACTTGAAGCCGAGAATCTCGACTCGTTTGAGGACGGCCATCTCCCAGTTCGAATCGAGAGTAGCACCCGCAGCCGGGAACGTCAAGCGGCGGCAGCGGGAGCGGCGGCAGCGGCGGCGGGCGGGCGGCGCGGGCGGCAGGCGCGGCGTCGGCAGGCGGGCGGCGCAGGGTTGATCCCCCGGCAAGTTCCGCCGGCGGCCTTTGCAGTCGGGCGCGCGCTGCGCTACGCTGGCGCGGGCGACCGATGCGGTGCGGCGTTGACGAAGCGGGGCGCGGTCCGATCGCCGGGCCGGTGACCGCCGCGGCGGTGGTGCTGGGGGCCGGGTTTCCGGTCGGGCTGCTCGACGACTCCAAGAAGCTGACCGCCGCCGAACGGGAGGCGGCGGCGCGCGTGATCCGGCGGCAGGCGACGGCCTGGGCCACCGGCTGGTGCTCGGCCGAGGAGGTCGACCGGTTCAACATTCACCATGCCTCGCTGCGCGCCATGTGGCGGGCACTGCGGGCGCTGAGCGTGGACCCGGACGAGGTGCTGATCGACGGCCGGTTCGCGCTGCCGCTGCGCGGGCCGTGCCGGGCCGTCGTCAAGGGCGACGCCACGGTGCCCGAGATCATGGCCGCGTCGATCATCGCCAAGACCGAGCGCGACCGCTTCATGCGCCGCTACGCGCGCATCGAACCCGCCTACTACTTCCACGAGCACAAGGGCTACGCGACGCCCTCCCACCGCTTCCTGGTGCGCCTGCACGGGCCGTCGGCGATTCATCGCCGGAGCTTCAGCGTGAGTCGCGTTTCCTGAACGTACGCAGAAAGTCGACCGCCTGATCGAGCGCCGCCACGAACTGATCCAGGTCCTCGTCGAACACGATCAGCGACTGCCGTTCGAACCCGGCACCCTCCCTCGTCGAGTCCCGCTTGCGGCTCTCGACGAGGTTCAGGAACCTGTCGCCCGTGCGATTTTCCTTTACATTGAAGAAGTAGGTGCGCTTGGGCGTGTTCGCCCGCGTGCTGAACAACTCGCCGCGTTGAGCCATGGCATCTCCCCCGGTCTTGCTATGGTAGACAGCGGCGCGCCGGCGGCATATGCTGGTGGCACCGCGCCTGTCGTATAAGGGTCATTACCCGAGCCTTCCAAGCTCGTGATAGCGGTTCGATTCCGCTCAGGCGCTTCCTTCCCAAGGCAGGGCGCCGCCTGCACGTGCACGCCTGATACTGGCACGGCACGGGCCGTCGTGCAACGCTGCGTGGCGCAGTGGCCCAGTGAGGGCCGCCGGTTGGCGCGGGGGCGCGCCGCGGTATACGGTTGGCGCCATGCAGACTGATCTACCCACGCGGCCGCTGGGCGCCACCGGGGAACGGGTCCCGATTCTCGGCATGGGCGGGGCGCACGTCGCGAAACCTGAAGTCGGCCATTCGGACGCGGCCGCGGTGCGCATCATCCGGCGCGCGATCGACTGCGGCGTGACCTTCATGGACAACGCCTGGGAATACAACGAAGGGCGCTCCGAACGGCTGATGGGCGCGGCGCTCGCCGGCCGGCGCTCCGACGTGTTCCTGATGACCAAGGTGTGCGCGCGCGATCGGGCCGGAGCGCTCGCCAACCTGGAGGACAGCCTGCGCCGCCTGGGCACCGACGTGATCGACCTGTGGCAGTTTCACGAGATCAACTACGCCAACGACGACGAACTGGTGTTCGCCGCGGAAGGTGCGGCCGAGGCCGCGCTGCAGGCACTGCGGGCGGGCAAGGTGCGCTTCGTGGGCTGCACCGGGCACAAGGATCCCGCCTACTTGTTGGCGATGCTGCGCCACGAGTTCCCCTGGTCGGCGGTGCAGATGCCGGTGACGGCCCTCGATCCGCACTACAAGAGCTTCATCGGCGCCGTCCTGCCGGAGGCCCGGCGCCGCGGCATCGGCGTGATCGGCATGAAAGCGCTCGGTGGGCGCGGCCAGTTCCTCACCAAGGTGGGGCTCGCGGTGGACGAGTGCCTGCGGTTCTCGCTGTCCCAGCCCATCGCCACGCTGGTATCCGGCATGACCTCGGAGGCGGAGGTGGAGCATAACAGCGCGCTGGCGCGTACCTTCACGCCGATGAGCCATCCCGAGCAGGATGCGCTTGTGCGCCGCGTCCGGCCGGTGGCCGCCGACGGCCGCTGGGAATGGTACAAGTCGACCCAGTTCTTCGACGCTCCGCTGCACCGCGACCAGCACGGCTTTCCCGATCTGCCGGCGACGTCGGTGGCGCGGCCCGCGGGCCCCGCCGGCGAGGCCACGGGCTGACGATCGACGCCGGGCGGCGCGCCGCGCGACTTGTGCGACCGTGCGACCGTGCGCTTGACGCACCTGCCATCACCGGCTTTACTGGGGCTTGCGATGCCAGCTTACGATTATCATTGCGCCGCCAATGGGCGCACCGTCGAAGTAACCCACGCCATGACCGCCACGTTGCAGACGTGGGGAGACCTGTGCGATCTGACCGATCCGGAGGCGGACGAAACCCCGCGCGACGCGCCGCTGCGCCGCGTGTTCTCGGCGCCGCTGATCGGCGGCGGCCAGACCGGCGCGGAGGCGGCGGCGGCGCCCACCGTTCCCTGCAACCCCGGCGGCTGTCCCTGCTGCAACTAGCGCCAGCGGTTCATCCGACCCGCTGTCCCGTTCCTACCCGCCCTACCCGCTTGATACCTTTACGACCGGTCGCTCCGGTGGTATCGTCGGACCGGCATGCTGTCTGAACGGGTCTTCGAGCCACTTGATCTCAGCGACCGGTTTCGGCTGTTTTGCGGCCGGGCGAGTCCCGCGCTGGCGCTGGAGGTGGCGGACCTGCTGGGGCGGGAGCTGTGCGAGGTACGGTTCCAGACCTTCCACGAGGGCGAGGTCCACGTCCAGATAGAGCAGAGCGTGCGCGGCGTGGACGCGTACGTCATTCAGCCTACCTGTCTGCCGGTGAACGACAATCTGGTCGAATTGCTGGTGCTGATCGACGCGCTGCGGCGGGCGTCGGTAGCCACGATTACCGCGGTGATCCCCTACTTCGGCTACGCCCGCCAGGACCACAAGTCGACCGGGCGTGAACCGATCACCGCCAAGCTGGTGGCCAACCTGCTGACCACCGCCGGCGCCGACCGGGTGCTGTCGATCGATCTCCACTCCACCCAGATTCAGGGCTTCTTCGACATCCCGGTCGATCACCTCACTGCCGTCACCACGCTCTCGCGCCATCTGCGCGACCACTTCGACCTGTCCAACGGCGTGGTCGTCGCCTCGGACGTGGGGCGGGCCAAGATGGCGGACAAGTACGCGATGATCCTGGAGCTGCCGATGGTGGTGGTCCACAAACGCCGCTCCGGGGTTGCCGGGCTGCGGGTGGAGGTGGTGGACATCGTCGGCGACGTGGCCGGCAAGACGCCGGTGCTGATCGACGACGTGATCGCCAGCGGCTCGATCTACCAGCAGGCCGACGCGCTGGTCGAGGCGGGTTCGGAGCCGGTCATCATCAGCGTCAGCCACGGCGTGCTGGTTGGGGAGGCAGTCCAGCGCCTGCACCGGCCGTCGGTACAGGCCCTGGTCACCACCAACACGGTGCCGGTGCCGGACTGCAAGCGGATGAACGGCGCGGTCAAGGTGCTGACCATAGCGCCGCTGCTGGCGGACGCCATCGCGCGGATCCACAACCGCCAGTCGGTGAGCGAGGTATTCCGCGCGGAACAGCTCGAATTCCCGGTGTAGGAGGCCGCCCGATTGCGCACGCGCGACGAAGTCGAAGTCGTCGACCGCGCCACGGTGCAGCGGCTGCTGGCCGCGGGCGAGGCGGTGCTGATCGAGGTGCTGCCGGAGCCGGAGTACGCGCGGCTGCACCTGCGCGGCGCGGTCAACATCCCGCTGGAGCGGATCGGCCGCACCTGCCGTAAACGGTTCTCGCGCCGGCAGCGGCTGATCGTCTACTGCTCCAACACCGGCTGCCCGACCAGCGAGCTGGCAGCCAGGAAGCTCAGGACGTTCGGCTTTCGCCGGGTCCTGGACTACGCCGGCGGCAAGGAGGACTGGGAGCAGGCGGGGCTGCCGGTCGACTCCGGGCCTGAGGAGTAGTCCGGCGGCGCGCCCGGCGCCGGTTCGAGCCATTCGGTGCTGCCGCCGAAGTTCATCGCCAGGTGGGTCATCGGTCCGTCGGCCGTCGCCCCGTGCCAGTGCTTCTCGCCCGCCTCGAAGCGCACCACGTCGCCCGCCCGGGCGAACTGCGGCGCTTGGCCCCAGACCTGCGCGACGCAGCAACCCTCGACGATGAACAGCATCTGCACGTCGCTGTGGATATGCCAGTGGGTGGCGGCGCCGGGGCTGAACGCCACCCGGTAGATCCGCCCGACCGCGTCCGGAGCGCCCGCGACGAATCGCTGCATGGTGGCCGCGCCCGTGAAGGTGCGCGGATCCGCGTCCTCGACGGCGCAGCCGGCGGCTGCCAACACTTCCATGGCTGCCGATGGTGCTCGGATCGCCGCCGCCGGTCAAGCATCGGCACCCAGACGACCCAGACGCCCCCCGCCACCCCTCAGCCTTGGGTCGAGCAGGTCCCGCACGGCGTCGCCGAACATGTTTAGAGCCATCCAGGCATCGACAAATCTCTGCACCACCAAGTCCAGCTTACCACCAAGGAATCCTGAAGTGCCGCCGGGACGCCAGCACGCAGCAATCGCCTGAGCGGCCGGCCGCGCGAAAACCTCAGTAGCGGTCGGCGCGCATCAGGCCCAGCGGGAGCGACGGCTGGCGGCCGAGGACCACCTCCGCCGCCAGCTTGCCGCTGATCGGGCCCAGGGACATGCCGATCATGCCGTGGCCGGTGGCCAGCACCAGATTCTCCAGGCCGCGCGCGCGGCCGACGATCGGCAGCGTGTCGGCCGACAGCGGCCGCATGCCGCGCCAGATCTCCAACGGCTCCAGCTCCTCCATCCCGGAGAGGTAGCGGGCGAGCGCGCGCTGCAGGGCCGCCACCCGCCGCCGGTTGACGCTGCGGTCGTTGCCGGCCAGCTCCAACGTGCCGCCGATGCGCATCCGGTCGGGGCCCAGCGGTGTGATCACCACCCGGTCCTCGTGCAGGTGCAGCGGGATCTTCGGACACTCGGCGGTCCGTTTGGCCGTGATGCTGTAGCCCTTGGCCGGCTGGATCGGAAGGCGCAGCCCGGCGTCACGCGCCAATCCCGGGCTGAGAAAGCCGGCGGCCAGCACCACCGTGCGCGGCCGCAGCGTGCCCCGGCTGGTGGCCACCGCGGTAATCGCCGCTCCGCTCCGTTCCAGCCCGAACACCGTGACCCGCTCGTGGATCCGCGCCCCCTCGGCCGCCGCCGCCGCGGCCAGCGCCTTCACGAAGAGGTCGGGAATGACGCGGCCGTCGTCGTGATAGTGCGCGGCGCCGATCACCGCCGGGAGTGCCGCGGGGGCCAGCACGCGCACCTGTTCGGGCGTGTCCGCGAGGTCGATCCGCATGCCTCCCTGGCGCTCGCGGTGGAAGCGCGGCAGCGCCTCCGCCCAGTCGCGCTGCGCGCGAAACAGGTACACGCCGCCCGTGCGCTCGAAGTCCACCTCCGGCGGCAGGTGCGGGCACAGCTCGGCGTACAGGTCGAGAGAGACCTGGTGCCAGCGCAGCAGCTCCGCTTCCGCCGCCGCGCAGCGGGCCGGGCTGCAGGCGGCGCGAAACGCCAGCAGCCAGCGCGCCAGCTCCGCGTCCCAGCGCGGCTTGACGTACAGCGGGCTGTCCGGGTCGAGCAGCCAGCGCAAACCCTGCGCGATCACGTGGGGCGCCGCCACCGGCTCGGAATGGCTCGGCGTCAGCAGCCCGATGTTGCCGTACGAGGCGGCCAGCGGTCCGCCGACCTCATGCTCCTCCAGCACCGTGACCGCGGCCCCGCCCAGGGCGAGGTAGTAGGCGGTGCAGATCCCGATCACGCCGCCGCCGATGACCAGCACCTCGGGTTCGGAGTTGGCGGAATTCATCGCCACCAGTTTAGGTTCGGACGCTCCGATCTGTATATCGTGTGCCGCCTGCGGCCGCTGATCGCGGACATCCGTCACGACCAAGACCGCGCAGCAGCGGGAGTCAGCCCGTGCCATCCCAAGAGGCTGCGCCAGAGAGTGCGCCAGACCGCCCAGACCTCCAGGACCTCCGGACCGGACCCTTGACGACCAGCGTGGGCTGCGTTACTTCATCGGAGCAGTCATGAACACGCCGCAGTGGGTATTCACTCCCGGAGCGGGCGCCGCTCCACCGGCGCTGACCGGGCGCGAACCAGAGCAGGGAGTGCTGACGCAATGCTTGGCGGGCCTGCTTGGCGGCGAGGTTCCGCCGCACGACGTGGCGCTGATGGGGCCGCGCGGCAACGGCAAGACCGTGTTGCTCAACTGGTTTACGCGTGCCTGCCGCGAAGCTGGTCGGATCGACGTCGCCCGGCTGTCACCGAGCTTGGTACGGACCGGGGAGGCCGTGGTCGACGCCTTGTTGCCGGTGTCCGCCATCAGGAAGTTCCTGCCCAGGAAACTCGGCGTCACGGGCGTCGGCCAAGCCGAATGGGCGGCGCTGGACACGTCCGCGCAGGACCTGACGGTGCGGTTGACTGCGCGCTGCCGGAGAAAACCCGTTGTCGTGCTGGTCGACGAAGCCCACACGCTCGCGCCTGACGTGGGCCGACTGCTGCTCAACGTCAGCCAGGAAGTGCGCGCCAACGCGCCGTTCCTGCTGGTGCTGGCCGGCACGCCGGGCCTGCCGGCGCATCTCGGCACCATGAACGCTTCCTTCTGGAGCCGCTTGGGCGAAGGACGACTGGGTATCGGCCTGCTGAGCGACGCGGCCGCCCGCGCCGCCCTGGTCGAGCCGCTGGCCGCCCACGACGTGAGCCTCGCGGCTGGCGCGCTCGACACGGTCGTCGCGCACAGCCAGCGGTATCCGTACTTTATTCAGCTCTGGGGTGAGGCGATCTGGAAACGGCGCTTGGCCATCGGCGCGACCCGGCTGACCGACGATGACGCGGACGCGGCGCGACCTGACGTAGTCGCGCGGGTCACGGACTACTACCAGGACCGCTATCGGGAACTGGAGGCGCGCGGCCTGCTGCCGGCGGCCGCCGCGGTGGCTCCGCTGTTCGAGGCCGGCACCGCCACCGCAACCGATCACGACCTCGACGCCGCCCTGGCCGCGACCGGCGACGCCGCCGCGGGCCGGCTGGCGGCACGCGAGGAATTGAATCGGCTGGGCTACGTCTGGAGCCCGCCGGGGCAACTGCCGCCGGTCGTCTGGGTGGCCGGCATCCCGTCGCTGATGACGTACGTCCTCGACCACGCCCCGCCGCTCCGCCGATGACGGCCATCGAGCAGCATGGCATGCGGGCGATTGACCATCCGCGCTTCCCGATACATGGTCGGCGGCGTATGCACGACGTCTCATCCCACGCGGCCGGGCCAGGCGCCGGTGGCTGACCCGCACCCGCTGGCCGGCGCCGCCGACATGTACGGCGGCTTTATCGTCGACCCGAGCCGGCTGCCGGCCGCTCCCGCCCGGTTCACGGAGGTGCTGGCATGCTCGATCGCCGCCTGGCGCGCGGCCGGCTACCGGCTGGTGTGGCTGAAGATCCCGCGCCGGTCGGCGCCCCTGGTGCCGGTGGCGGCGGCCGCCGGATTCTCCTTTCACCATGCCGGCCCGGACCACCTGACGATGACCCTGCCATTGCAGCCGCATGCCCACATCCCGCACTACGCCACCCACAACGTCGGCGCCGGCGGCGTGGTGATCGACGCGCAGGACCGTTTGCTGGTGGTCAGCGAACGGTTCCGGCCCGACCTGACCCGTCCCTATTACAAGCTGCCGGGCGGTTCGCTCGACCCCGAGGAGGACCTGGCGACCGCGGTGGTGCGCGAGGTGGCGGAAGAGACCGGCATCCGGGCGGAGTTCCAGGGCATCGTCTGCATCCGTCACCGCCACCAGTTCAGGTTCGGACGCTCCGATCTGTATATCGTATGCCGCCTGCGGCCGCTGATCGCGGACATCCGTCACGACCCGGCCGAGATCGAAGAGTGCCGCTGGATGCCGCTGGCGGAATACTTCGCCTCCGCCCACGTCGCGCGCTTCAACCGCACGATCGTGCGGCTCGCCATGCGCGGACCGGCGCTGGCCCCGGTCGCCATCGAAGACCACCAGACCTACGAGTTTCTCGCGCCGGCCACGGGAGCTGGGGAGCCGGCCCCGCCCGCTGCCGCCGGCGTACAGCCGGCGGCAGCGGTGGCCGAGGCGCATGGCTAAGGCGACCCGACCACACGGGTGTATATTCGCGGTACGGAGCCATGCCACCCGACGATACGAACAACCACCGCGGCCCGCGGCCGGCGACCAGCGCCATCCACGCGGGCGAGCCGCGCGCGCGGCCCGGACAGCCGGTCATTCCGCCGGTCGTCCGCAGTTCCACCTTCCATGCCCCGGAACCCGGCGACGGCAGCGAGTTGCTGTACAGCCGCTACGGCAACAATCCGAACCAGCGGGCGGTCGCTGCCAAGGTGGCGGCACTGGAAGGCACCGAGGGCGCGCTGGTCCTCGCCAGCGGCATGGCCGCCATCTCCATGACCATCCTCTCGGTGGCGGAGGCGGGTGACCACGTGGTGGCCAGCCGCTACCTCTACGGCGCCACCCACGCTCTGCTCACCGGCGAGCTGCCCCGGCGCGGGATCACCACCACCTTGGTCGACCCCGACGACCGCGCGGCCTGGCAGGCGGCCCTGCAGCCCCGCACCCGGGTGGTCCTGCTGGAGCTGCCCACCAACCCCACGCTCAAGGTATTCGACCTGGAGCCGGCCCGGCGCGCGGCGCGGCAGGCGGGAGCGCTGCTGGCGGCCGACGTGACCTTCGCCACGCCGATCAACCTGCGCGCCGCCGAGCACGGCGTGGACGCGGTCATCCACTCGGCGACCAAGTACCTGGGCGGGCACTCCGACCTGATCGCCGGCGTCGTGGCCGGCAGCCGGACCGTGATCGGCCGGGTAACCAAGATGATGAAACTGTACGGGGCGTCGATCGATCCGGAGACGGCCTGGCTGCTGGAGCGCGGCATCCGCACGCTGCCGGCCAGGATGGAGCGGCACAACCGCACCGCCCACGCCCTGGCGGAGTGGTTCACGCGGGTCGCGGGCGTGCGGCGCGTGCTCTACCCCGGCCTGCCCGATCACCCCGACCACGCGCGCGCCACCCGGATGCTCGACGGCTACGGCGGCATGCTGTCGGTGATCCTCGACGGCGGCGGCCCGGCCGCCGACCGCTTCTGCGCCACCCTGAAGCTGGCCGCGGTGGCGCCATCACTCGGCGGCGTGGAGACCCTGGTGTCAATGCCGCGCCACACTTCCCACCTGGACCTCAGTTCCGAGGAACGGGAAGCTCAGGGCATTCCCGACGGGCTGGTGCGGATCTCGGTCGGCCTGGAGGACCTGGAAGACCTCAAGGCCGACTTCGCCGCCGCGGCCGCCGCCGCCCGGCGTCAGGACCACGTGCCGAGATGATCGAGCAGGATCTCTCGGCGCCGTCGGTGCCTGCTTCAACGACGACGGCGTCGATCTGCTCGCGAGAGTAGACGGGCCGGCTCACGTGAAGGACATCCCGAAACCGGGGGCCGCTTGTACTACTTCCTCGACGTACGACGAACAGCTTGAGGCTTTCCGGAACCTCGTCGGATCCAGGCTCCTCCAGCGCCTCTCGCTGTGCGATAGCGGTCTCCAAGGCGATGTCCACGGCCAAGTGAACGAAGAAATGCGCGGATCCGCTGGGCAACCTGGGACAGTTCCTGGTACCCGGCCTGATTCTGGGGACGGCGATGGCCGCCGCCACCATGGGCATGACGCGCACCATGATGCTGGAGGCGCTACGCCAGGACTACGTCAGGACCGCCTATGCGAAGGGGCTCAGCGAGCGGGTGGTGGTCGTGGGCCACGCCGTCAAGAACGCCCTGATTCCGGTCGTGACCGTGGTCGGAGCCTATCTGCCGATCCTGGTCGGCGGGGCGGTGATCATGGAGCAGATATTCGCCCTGCCGGGGATGGGACGCCTCATGTTGCAGGCGTTGACGCGCAGAGACTATCCGGTGGTCTCCGCCATCAACCTGGTGGTGGCCGCCGCGATCGTGGCGGCCAATCTGCTGGTGGACGTCTCCTACGGTAGGCGCCGCGCGCAGATGACGTACCGATGAGTCGCGGCGTGAACCGGCGGCACCGCCCCGTGGCCGAGTTCTTCATCCGGCTGGCAACCAGGAAGCCGCTGGGGGTGTTCGGTGGCGGGATCTTCCTGATCCTGCTGTGCAGCGGGATCTTCGCCGATCTGCTGGCCCCGTACGGGATGAATGAGATTCACATGCTGGCCCGGCTGGCGCCGCCGTCGGCAGAGCACGTGCTGGGTGCGGATCAGGCGGGCAGGGACATCCTCACCCGCCTGATCTACGGCGCCCGGATCTCGATGATCGTGGGCCTGGCCGGGACTACCGTGACGGTGGTGGTCGCGGTCATCATCGGCCTCCCGTCGGGGTTCCTGGGCGGCGCCTACGACATCATCGTGCAGCGCGCCGTGGATGCCTGGCTGGCGTTCCCGGGGCTGCTGATTCTGCTGACCGTGCTGTCGAATTTGTCACTTCACTGCCCCGGCAAACTGTCCGATAAGGAGAGCAGAGGAGCCGTCTGCGGGCGCTCTCCTTATTTTCGTTCTGTGCCAGGGTAGCGGTCATGTTGAAACCTGTGCTTGTGTGGACATCACTTATCGTAATGCTGTCGGTGCTGGCGGCGTGCCCCGGGGGGGTGCCGGAAGACCAGGAAGACGTGGAGGAGAGCAGCACCACCGCGAGCACTCCCCGCTCGAGGACCGAGACGATACGAGTAGAGGTCGAGGTACCGGTCAACCTGTCTCTGGTCGGGAGCTGGCAGTTCACGCATCCGGGGGACAACACCGACAGCACGGGCGGGGCGCCGATCGACGACACCCTGATATTCACCAATGGCGGGGACTTCAGGCGGGTCGAAGTCCAGCACGTCTTCGACCAGACCGAGTGGAAAGCGCTACGGGACGACGACGTGGTCACCGACGGGGCGACGTACACCACCAGCACCGACAGCGAGAATGACGTGAGCACGGTCGCCATCGTGAAGACCACCTCCGCAGGTCCTCCGGCCGTAACGGTTACGGTCACCTGCAACTACGAGATCGTGAGAACCCAGCACGGCGCCGACCACCGCTACGTGACCCTGACCAACTGCGAGAGCACCGGGAGTTCCGCTGACAGCTTCGATGCCTTCATGGACCTGATGGACGGCAGCTCGGCCATCAGATCGGACCGCTACCGGTACCAGCCGTAGCTCCCGGCCGCGGCAAGCACAGCGCAGGTGAGGCCGTCGACCGGCTTCGCCACGCCGGGTGCGGGGAGCCGCGGGCGGCGCGGGCGGCTCACAGCACGACCAGGGGAATCCGCACCTCGGCGGGGGACATGCCGCCGTGGACGCCGACGTGGCGCAACGACGTGGCGTCGGCGGATTCGAAGTAGGCGACGGTGAACGGCGCCAGGGCGACGCCGACGTAGTCGCCGAAGCGGCGGCGCGCGTGGGCGCCGAGCGGCTCCGGCCCGAACAGGCGCAGCTCCTCCGCCTCGCCCAGACTGAGCACCGCCAGCCGTTCGCCGGCGCGCTCGGCCAGCCGCTCCACCAGCTCCCCGGCCCGGCCCGGCCGGACGTGGAAGTGGGGCGTGCGCCCCTCGCCGCTGGGCACGCTGCGCAGGCAGTCGAGCACCGGATCGCCGTCGAACAGCGGCAGCCGGTCGCCGTCGCCGAGGTCGATCAGTCCATGGTCGGCGGTCACCGCCACCCGCGTGTCGTCCGGCGCCGCGGCCGCGACCTCGAGCAGCATCCCCTGGATGGCGGCCAGCGTGGCGCGCGCCTGCGGGCTGGCGGCGCCGTAGGTGTGGCAGGCCGCGTCGTAGTCGGGGATGTACCAGTAGGTGATGGACGGCGCCCGCCGCCGCCGCCCGCGCCGCATGCCCCGCACGATCCGGCGCTGCGCGTGGCGCAACGACCAGTAGCCGCGCGTGCGGCCGCGGCCGCTCAGGTAGCGGGTGAACACGCTCATCAGGTACGCCACCGGGACGTGCATCTCCATGCTGCCGCTGACCTCGGCGAACCGCGACGGGTGCGGCCACAACTCGGCGGGACGCACGCCGTGGCGGCGCAGCCCGCGCCCGGAATGGCGCTCCTGGAACGGCAGCACGGTTACCGGCAGGTCACGCTCCGCCAGGTACGCCCACCAGCCCGGCACACCGTGCTGCGCCGGCCACATCCCGGTCGCCACCGTGGTCATGGCGCAGGCGGTGGTGGCCGGAAACACCGCGTCCAGCTCCAGTCGCACGCGCCGCCGCAGGTCGGCCACGGCCGGATCGTCGAGCGCGGTCATGCCCATCCCGTCGACCAGCACCAGCACCAGGCGCGGGCGCCCGAACAGATGGCGAGCCAGCGTGCCGGCATGGGGGCTCGGCGCCGCTGCCACCCCGGCTCCCCGCTGCACGGCGCGGATCAGGTCCACGAACGCCGGCCGCGCGGGCGACGGCAGCCGCAGCCGGCCGTCGCGCAACGCCGCCTCGACCCGGGCCGCCTGCCCGGTGGGCGGTGTGGGCGGCACCGGCGACTTACAGGCCGGTGGCATATCCGTCTACTGTACCTGATGGTTGCAAACGGCGCTCCCCCCCGAACCGCATGGACCGCATGGAGGCAACATCCGCCGCGGCCGCCGTGCGCGGATGGCGCCGAAACCGCGCCCCGCGTACACTGACTACCCATGAGCAAGCTACGAACTCCGGGTCTCGCGGCGCTGGCGCTGGTGACGCTGGCGGTGGCAGCCGCGGCCGAGCGCGGCACCGACGGCGAACTGAGGATGCTCTACTGGCAGGCGCCGTCGATCCTCAACCCCTACCTGTCCGGCGGGACCAAGGATATCCACGCGGCGTCGCTGATCCTGGAGCCGCTGGCGCGCTACGACGAGAACGGCGACATGGTCGCCTGGCTGGCGGTCGAGATTCCCACCCTGGACAACGGCGGCGTGGCACGCGACCTCAGGTCGATCACCTGGAAGCTGCGCGACGACGTGGTGTGGTCCGACGGCACGCCGTTCACCGCGCAGGACGTCGCCTTCACCGCGGCCTACTGCATGGACCCGGGCGGCGGCTGCCCGGCTGCCGCCTCGTTCCAGGGCGTCGGCTCGGTCGAGGCGGTCGATGACCACACCGTGCGGATCGACTTCGACGTGCCGATGCCGTTCCCCTACGCGCCGTTCGTCGGCTCGATCCTGCCGATCCTCCAGCAGCGCCAGTTCGAGAACTGCACCGGCGCGCGTGCGCCGGAGTGCACCACCGAGAACTTCGCGCCGGTCGGCACCGGCCCGTTCAAGGTGGCGGAGTTCCGGCCCAACGACGTGGTGCGCTACGTGGTCAACGAGCGCTACCGCGACCCGGACCGGCCGGCCTTCTCGTCGGTGCTGCTGAAGGGCGGCGGCGACGCCGTCTCGGCCGCCCGCGCGGTGCTGGTGACCGGCGAGTTCGACCACGCCTGGAACCTGCAGGTCGAGCCGGAAATCCTGGCCGACATGGAGCGGGCGGGCAAGGGGGAGGTGCTGTCCGCCTTCGGCACCTTCGTCGAACGCCTGGTAATCAACAAGACCAATCCCGACCCGGCGCTCGGCGCCGCGCGCTCCACCTACCAGGACGGCACCAACCCGCACCCGTTCCTGTCCGATCCGGCGGTGACGCGCGCGTTGTCGCTGGCGATCGACCGCGCCATCCTGGTGGAAGCCGGCTACGGCCCCGCCGGCCGCGTGACCTGCAACGTCCTGCCCGCCCCGCCGGTGTACGCCTCCACCGCCAACGACTGGTGCATGACGCAGGACGTCGAGGCCGCCAACCGGCTCCTGGACGAGGCGGGCTGGGTGCGCGGCCGCGGCGGCGTCCGCGCCAAGGACGGGGTGCGGCTGTCGATCCTCTACCAGACCTCGACCAACTCGGTGCGGCAGGGCACGCAGGCGCTGATCAAGCAGATGTGGCGCGCGATCGGCGTCGAGACCGAGCTGCGGAACGTCAACGCGTCGGTGTTCTTCGGCAGCGATCCGGCCAGCCCCGACACCTACCAGAAGTTCTACGCCGACATTCAGATGTACACCAACAACTTCGACGGCACCGATCCGCAGGCCTACATGGCCGGCTGGGTCTGCGATAAGGTCCCGGACCCAGAGAACCAGTGGAACGGCAGCAACATCTCCCGCTACTGCAACCGGCAGTACGACGCCCTGGCCGCGCAGCTCGCCGAGACCGGCGGCATCGAGCAGCGCGCGGCGATCGCCAAGCTCATGAACGACCTGCTGATCGAGGACGGAGCGCTGATCCCGCTGATCCACCGTGGCGAGGTCGGCGCCCGGTCGCTGGCGCTCGGCGGCATCCGGCACAACGCCTGGGACGCGACGCTGTGGAACATCCACGAATGGCATCGCGTCAAGTGAGGTAGGGCCGCGCGCGGATCATCGGCATGGTGCGCTACGCGATCCGCCGCCTGCTGTTCGCCATTCCCACCCTGCTGGCGATCAGCTTCGTGGTCTTCGCGCTGCTGGATCTGGCGCCGGGTGATCCCACCGCGCAACTGCCGCTGACCATTCCGCCGGAGACGCGCGAGCGGATCCGGCAGAGTCTCGGCCTCGGCCAGCCGTTCCCGGTGCGCTACGTGCGCTGGCTGGAGCAGTTCCTGGCGCAACGAGCCGCTCAACCTGATCGAGGTGCTGTTCGGGATCGAGATCGGCGACTCGGCCGCGCGGCTGCGGGTCAGATCCTGGGCCACCCGCTCGCCGGTGGTGGACCTGATCGCCCAGCGGCTGCCGCAGACCCTGACCGTGGTGGGCGTCTCCTACCTGGTGGCGATCCTGATCGCGGTGCCGGCCGGCGTGTTCTCCGCCTACCGCCAGTATTCGGTGTTCGACCAGGTCGGCACCTTCGTCACCATGGTGGGGTTCTCGGTGCCCACGTTCTTCACCGGCACCGTGCTGATCGTGATCTTCAGCGGCCTGCTCGGCTGGCTGCCGTCGATCTACGACACCACCCACCGGGTGACCGACCTGGCCAGCTTCGGCTACCAGCTCAAGCAGATGGTGATGCCGGTGCTGGTGCTGGCGCTGTTCAGCGCCGCCCAGATCAGCCGCTTCACCCGCTCCGCGGTGCTCGACACCCTGCACCAGGAGTACGTGCGCACCGCGCGCGCCAAGGGCCTTTCCGAGCCGTGGGTGCTCCTGGCGCACGTGCTGCGCAACAGCCTGATCCCGGTGGTCACGGTGATCGCGCTCGGCCTGCCCACCACCTTCGCCGGCGCGATCATCACCGAGCAGATCTTCCGCGTCAACGGCGTCGGCGCGCTGCTGATCGGGGCGATCGAGGGCGCCGACATCCCCACCGTGCAGACCGTGACCTTCATCTTCGCGGGCCTGATCGTGTTCTTCAACCTGGTGGCGGACCTGCTGTACGGCATGCTCGACCCGCGCATCCGCTATGACTAGCCCGGAAGATCCCGGCCGGCCGGCGATGCCGATACAGCGCGTCACGGAGTAACCGTGCCCGCTGAACCGGCCCCCGCCGCGTCCGCCCGCGCCGCCGGGCACGGCGTGCCGCGCGCCCACGCGGACCGCGCCCACAAACACGCCGTGTGGTACCGGCTGCGCCGCCACCGGGGCGCCGTCGCCGGGGCCGCGGCGTTCGCATGCGTGGCGCTGGCGGTGCTGTTCGGCTCGTTCGTGCACGGCGTCGACCCCCACTACCTCGACTACCGGGCCAAGAACCAGGGTATCTCCCTCGCCCACCCGCTCGGCACCGACAATCTCGGCCGCGACACCTTCGCGCGCCTGCTGGCCGGCGGGCGGCTGTCGCTGACCGTGGGGGTGGCCGCGATGGCGCTGTCACTGACCGTCGGCACCGTAGTCGGCGTCCTGTCCGGCTTCTTCCGCCGCCTCGACGGCCCGCTGATGCGCTTCACCGACCTGTTCCTGGCGCTGCCGGTGCTGCCGCTGCTGATGGTCAGCACCATGCTGTTCCGCGAACCGCTGCGCGCCGCGCTGGGCCTGGAGGCAGGCATCTTCATCCTGGTGGTGGGGGTGATCGGCATCACGAGCTGGATGCAGACCGCCCGCATCGTGCGCGGCCAGGTGCTCACCATCCGGGCGCGCGAGTTCGTGGTCGCCGCCCGCAGCGTCGGCGCCCGGCCGTGGCGCATCATCCTGCGCCACGTGTTCCCCAACGCCCTGAGTCCGATCGTAGTCGCCGCCACCCTGGACATCGCCCAGGCGATCATCACCGAGAGCGCCCTCAGCTTCCTCGGCCTCGGCTTCCCCTCCGACTTCCCCACCTGGGGCCGCCTGCTCTACGACGGCGTCCCGTTCCTCACCCTCACCCCGCTCCGCGTCATCTGGCCCGGCCTCGCCATCTCCCTCACCGTCCTCAGCGTCAACTTCCTCGGCGACGGCCTCCGCGACGCGATGGACCCCCGCGCGACCTTTGTGATCCGCCGCTTCCGACGGAGAGCCACAGCGCCTCCACCGCCCGTCATCGCACCTCCCACCAAGCGAGGTGTCTGCACGTGAGCATGTAGCGCCAGCCACCAATCACCGCGACCCACTATCCACTCCATCCACTCCTTATAGTCGATTGGCCGGGCCTACTGCGGACCGCGCCTCCTAAACTGGATCCGTTCGACGGCAGCCCGGCGCGGGAGGCGGAGTTTGCCGGCCTGCTGCGGCAGCGCTGACCGGCGGCGCGGATCGAAGACCTCTCGCCTGTGCTCGACGACCGCATGTGGCCAGTGAACGGCACCTACAGCGACACCCAGCGCGCCCTCTACGGCTTCATGATCAGCTTATCACAAGGCGCTGCTGGCGGGCATCCGGCCCGGCCGCACCGAAGCCGAGCGGTCCACTGGCGATGCTCAGACCACTCGCGCCGCCCTGGCGGGACAACATTGGGGGTACACTGACGTCAAGATGCGGCAGCGCAGACCGTGACACGAGGTAGCCACCTCACTGGTGGACGTGGCCGCCGGGCGGGCGGCGGCCGAGCTGGTGATCCGCAACGGGCGCTGGGTCAACGTGCTCACCCGCGAGGTCGTGGCGGGCATCGACATCGCCGTCTGCTGCGGGCGCAGCGCCTGCATCGCAGAGGACGCGGGGTACTGCGTCGGCGCCGACACCCGGGCCACCATGCGCGCCGGCAAGACGGTGGGCGGCCACTACGCTAGCCCCGATCTGGGCCGCGCCTTCCGCGGCTACCTGGCGCCCCGGCCGACGATTACGAGAACACCCGCTAGGTATAGCTGCGTAGCTGCGTAGCTGCGATGTTTCTTCCATGACAACTCCGGCCGCCCGGCCGGTGGGATAGCTCCTGAGACATGCCGCCCACTCAGCCGGTGCGAAACAGACGCGCACGACGACCTCGAAGCCGATCAGTACGGCCGACCTGGCGATCTCGCCCACCGACCACGCTCCCGCCGGTTCGTACTTCTGTCCCGCCAGCGCCAGCACCTCTACGGTTCGCGCGTTCGGGTCTATGAGCCAGTACTCGCGAATGCCGGCACGGGCGTACTCTGCAGCTTTCTGAGCCCTGTCGGTATGGATCGTGCTCGGCGAGGTCACCTCCATCACCAAGTCGGGCGGTCCGAAGTACTGCTCCGCCATTCTGTCTGCGTGCTCCTTTGCCATGAACAGAACATCCGGCTCCCGCACCTTGCCGGACCAGAGACGAACAGGTAAAGGCGCGACGTATACTTCGCCAAGATCACGCGGCTGCACAAAGCGACGAAGCTGAACGGCCAATTCGAGCACGGCGTATTGATGGCTCTGAGTTGGATGAGGCGGCATGATCAGCAGTCCTTCGTTCAGCTCCATGAGACGGTTCGTGTCGGGGAGAGAAAAGTAGTCGCTCTCCGCCCACTCGCCCTGGGCTGGAAACAGCTC
Source organism: Spirochaetia bacterium (assembly GCA_965198005.1). Classification (GTDB taxonomy): domain Bacteria; phylum Spirochaetota; class Spirochaetia; order SZUA-6; family Bin103; genus Bin103. The sequence continues at coordinate 1,042,874 of CBDAOI010000004.1, read as the reverse complement.
GGCTACCTGGAACGTGACAGTCCGCTTGGTGGCGGCGGGTGAGGCGGCCATGTAGGGCCGGAGTGTAGAGTGCCCGTGGCCCCGGGTCAAGTTCCAGCCGACTGGCCGATTGGACTTGGATCAGCGACCGTTCACGCCGGCGGTAGCGTGAGCCGTGCCCGGCCGGTCGCCGAGGGCGGCGAACAACCGTCGCGAGCCAGTGAACGTGGACCGCCCGTGCGCGGTCAGCATGTTGTCGAGGATGATCACCTCGCCGCGCCCCAGGGCGTAGGGCGTTTCCAAGTCGCAGACAAGCTTGAACCACGTCCTGCATTCCTCGACGGAAATGAGCGTGCCGTCTTCCATGATCATACGGTTGCCCATCGTGCTCGCCAATCGCTCGGTATCGGCCGTGCTGCCGTCCCGTTCCGCAATCAGGCGCGACGATTCCGGCTGAAAGACCATCGCCTGCGTGCACCACAGCTCACCGTGGATCGGGTGTGACCTGAAGAAGCGGGCCGGCTCCTGCATGATTTCCAGGCAGTCGTCGTCGGTCCAGGCCAGTTCCCAGCCGCGTTGCCGTCCGATCCTCTCGGCTTCCCGTCGATCGTCGGTGCCAAGCGACTCCTGCCAACTCTTCCTGTCGGTGTAGGCCCCGTTACTCCCGCCTGCCGCCGGCAACCTGCGGCGCAGGCGGGCACGCTTGCCGCGGAACCTCCGTTTGAAGCTCTCGGGCAGCTTCTCCGTAAACGCCCGCATGTCGCCGATCAGATTGGTCTTCTGGCCGTGCTCCGGCGGCTCCTGACAGTAATATGTTGCGGTGCTCGTTATGTTGCGTTCGAGCCGTTTCTCCTTGTGGAGTAAGGAACCGGGCTCCGATCAACGCAACATAACGGCGTGCGCTCACAGCGTTCGCAAGAACGCCATCAGACCGGTGTCCTCCCGCCACGGTTTGGTCGCTTGCGGTTCGGTCGCGTCGCACAGAGCGATTGCCTTGGCCTTCGTCTCAAGGTCGATTTCGACGTAGACATTCGTTGTGTCCAGCTTGGCGTGGCCGAGCCATGCCCGAATCGTGTTGAGGTCCACGCCGGCACGCAGCAGGTGAGTCGCCGTGGTGTGGCGAATCACGTGCGGGCTGACGCGCTTGCCGACCAGCGACGATACCCGGGCTGAGGCGGCGGTCGCGCAGCGACCGACCAAGCGGCCGATGCCGAAGCGGGTGATCGGTTGTCCGTGCCGGTTGAGGAAGACCTGCTCCGCGGCAGGGCGCCCATCGACCAAAGCTGGCAGCAGGCGCGCCGTGCGCGGCCAGAGCGGGCACTGACGGACCTTGCCGCCCTTTCCGCGTACCGTTGCCAGAGAAGGATGCGACCCGGGGACGGTCAGTTGTAGATCGCCGACCGTGAGTTGCGCGGCCTCGGACGCCCGGACGCCGGTGTTGTAGAGGAACAGCAGCAGGGCACGCTCGCGGCGGCCCTGCCGCGTGCCGTGGTTGGGAGCGTCGAGTAAGGCGTCGATCTCGGACTTCTCCAGATAGGAGATCGGCTTGGGGGCCGCCTTCTTGCGGGGCAGAGCACGGATCTGCGTGCACCATTCGACGTGCTCGGGACTGCGGCTGCCGACGAAGCGGGCAAACGAACAGATGGCCGTGAGCCGCTGATTGCGGGTCTGCGGGGAGCAGCCCCGCGCATCTTCAAGATGTGCGAGGAACTGCAGCACACGCTCGGAGGTGAGATCGAAGACGGCCAGCCGGTCGACCGGTTTGCGCCGCGCGCGGCTGACGAAGGGGAGCAGCAAAACCAGCGTGTCACGGTAGCTGCGTTGAGTGTTGCGGGCCAGATTACGCTCACTCACCAGATGCTCGGCGAGGAAGCGTCGCAGCCAAGGGCCCAGAGTACGGGTATCAGTCATCGCGGCCTCCGGTTGCGGTCTCTGCGTAGCGCTCGAAGCGGAGCGAAGCCTCGCGCAGCAACTCAGGGGTCATGCTGAGATAGACAGCGGTTCCTGCGATGTTGACGTGGCCCAGGTAGGTGGAGAGGAATGGCAGCAAGCGTTGCACGTCCTTCCCTTGGCGGTACCAGGAGGTCAGTCGATGGACGGCGAACGAATGTCGCAGGTCGTGCAGGCGCGGCTGACGGCGGGCTCCGACCGGGTTCTGCACTCCAGCCGCTTGGCGCAAAGCGGCGAACGCCGTGTGCACGGTTGTGCGCGCCAGCGGCGTGCCATCGCGATTCGCAAGGAAAGGCAAATCGTGCGCTGCAGGGGCGGTGTAGGGCGCCCGCCGCGCGACGTATTCCGCGAGCACCTGGGTAAGGTGCGACCCCAGCGGCACGAGCCGGCTCTTGTAAAACTTGGTCTCGCGCACGGTGAGCAGCCCGGCCGGCAGGTCGACGTCGGCCTGCGTGAGCCGCCGCGCTTCGCCGTGCCGCAAGCCGGCTCCGTACAGCAACAGCAGCAGCGCGCGGAACGTGTGCGCCTGCAACTGCACCGCTCGCTTGCGACAGCCATCCACGGCGTCGAACAGGCGGCGCAGTTCGTCACGCGAATAGATGTACGCCGGTGCGGACGGGGGCTCCTTCGGTTCGTCCGCAGGCAACGGCGAGTGGGTCGCGTGGCCGCGGCTGATCGCATAGCGGTAGAAACCGACGAGCACCGTACGCTTGTTGGCCCGGTAGCGGGTGAGGAAGCCGTTGCCTGCGAGGAAGGCACGCGCCTGTTCGGTGCCTGCGGCGTCGCAGCCGACCTCGCCGCCGACGCTGCGGCAGTAGAGGTGCAGAATGCTGGCGCCGGACCTGAAGTGCGCACCCCGCGCTTGCCGCCAAGCGATGTATTGATCAACGACCTCAGCGAGCGTCATATCAGCCACTCCAGGTCGATGTCCGCCACTTGGCGCAGTCCGGCGAGATCGACCTTGGCGTATACCGCCGTTGTGGTCGGGCTGCGATGCCCGAGATGGTCTCCGATCTCCTTGAACGACAGCCCTTGGTCCAACAGGCGCTGCGCGCATGCGTGGCGTAGCGCGTGTGGTCCTCGGCGCTGTGAGACGACCCCCAGGCGGCGCAAGCGACGGCTGACGAGAGCCTGCACTCCGGCGGTAGCAAGCGGGCGGAACGGGGCTCTGAGCGTGAGGCACAGGGCACGCTCGCCTCACCGGCGCGCAAGCCGTACACCGCGAACAGCAGCACCACGGCACGGTCGCGCTTGTCCGCAGGGCGCTCACCCTCGGTCGTCCCGAGCAAGCGCTGGACATCCTCCCAGGCCAGCCCCGCGGGGACCGTCTCGCCTTGGTACATGCGCTCCGGCATGATTGCTGCGGCCAAGCCCGGCGCGCACCAGCCCCGCCCTTCGGCGTAGCGGAAGAATATGCGCAGGCGTTTTGCGTAGCTGCAGATCGAAACCCGAGCACATCTGCCGCTGGCGCTCTGCTCGGCCACGAACCGATCCAGGTCCGCGATCGCAAGCGTGTGCAGTGGTCGATCCTGATCGCGGAACCGACTGAGGAACTCGTCCACTATCCAGCAGCGGCTGTGGATCGTGTGCTCGGACAAACCGCATTCCCGCCGCATCCAGTCGGCAAACGCCGCGACCTTCGGCACATGCTGATGGCGCGCAACAACCGGTGGCACCTCCAAGCGGCCCAGGAAGCGCAGCCACCGCGCCGCCCGCGCCACGAACACCGCTACGGCGGCCGGCTTGGCATGCTTGCCCGCCCGCCGCAGGCGTCGCAGCGCCCACTGCACGGCCGCAGCTTCGACCTGCGCAAGGTGGACCTTGCCGTTGCCCTCCCGCAAATCCAGCAAGCGCACGACCTCAACCTGATTGCCGGCAATCTTGCGCAGTCGAGCGTTTGGCTCCCAACTTGAGCCAGTGCCTGAGATAGCGCAGGCGGCTATCCGCAAGGGGCGCCGTCCGGTACTGCTCGACCGTGCCGACCGATCCGAAAAGCTGTTCGAACATGGTAGGACCTCCTGTCTGAAGGGATGATCCGACCATGATCGCACACGCGGGGCGGCCGATTATTATGTTGCGTCAATCAAGCGGGGAGTCCTTACTCCACAAGGAGAAACGGCTCGAACGCAACATAACGAGCACCGCAACATATTACCTCCAAGACCCTTCCGTGCTGGAGTTCCAACGCCGCTTCCAGGACCAACTCCGCACCAACAACCTCAACTCTACGTTTGGCGTCGCTCGGATCCCTGCCGACTCCCAGTTCCGCGATCTGCTCGACAGCCATGACTATGAACCGCTGCTCGACTGCTTCGGCGACTGGATAGGGCGCATGCAGTACACCAAATGGCTGCAGCACTACCAGTTCCTCGACGGTCGCTACCTCATCACCATGGACGGCTCCCAGTACTTCAGCTCGTACCAGGTGAACTGTGAGTGCTGTCTGACCGCCACCAACAACGGCACCGTACGCTACCACGACGACATCCTGCAGACCGCCATCGTCCACCCCGACAAGCGGCAGGTGCTGCCGTTGGCTCCCGGGTTCATTCACAACGCCGATGACTCTGGCGCCAAGAATGCCAAACGCCGCAAGCAGGACTGTGAACCAAAAGCCGGCTACCGTGCCGTGCAGCGCATCCGTAACGACCATCCCCGGCTGGCTGCGGTGATCGTCGCCGATAGTCTGTACTCCAAGCAACCGTTCATCGAACAGGTGCGCGCCGCCCGCTGCTCGTTTCTGCTGGTGGCCAAGCCGGAGGATCACACCAGCCTGTACCAGGATATCGACGGGCTGCGCCGCGGTCGGCTGCTGGACCACCGCTGCACCATCGACGCGACCGGGGACCGGCATGAATACGAGTGGGTTACCGGGGTGCCGCTGAACGGCAAGCCCCGCAGTCCCCAGATCAACTTCGTGCACTACCGCATCGTACGTGCCGGCACGACCACCTATCAAAACGCCTGGGTGACCGACTTGGTGCCCACCGCTGGCAGCGTAGCCCGGATCGTGCGTGCGGGACGAGCACGCTGGAAGATCGAGAACGAGGGGTCGATACGCTGAAGAACCAGGGCTACCACCTGGAGCACAACTTCGGCCACGGTGACAAGTACTTGTCGGAGGCGTTCTTCGTGCTCAATCTGCTGGCCTATTTCATGCACCGGATATTCGAGCTGGTGGACGGTCTGTATCAGCAGGTGCGGGCTGGGTTCGGGTCGCGCCGGGAGTTCTGGGGCGCGGTCCGTGCCACGTTTCGGCTATTCCTGATCCCGTCGTGGGACCAGGTGCTGGTGCGGATGAACTCGCCGCCGCAGCCGCTGTCCGGGTAGCCGCTCCCTGGGGAACTGAACCTGCTCCCTGAACGATCCCTGACTGGGGCTGCGGCGCAGGTGTGCCGGCGGCGCGCGGGCAACCGGCCCCGAAGGGCCGATCGCGGCACCGCGCCAGCCCGCGGCATCGGCCGAGCGGCGGTGGCTGACGGTGGTCAGGTCATCGCACGGGGCTGCATGACGGTGGCTAAATACGTCACCTGCAATCAGTTACAGAATTTCTGCCGGGTCGGACCGTGCGTGCATTCACTCGGTGGGCCAACAGGTGGGCATGGTCGCGTTTCACACTCGGAGGGCTTGAGCTTATGACAGGGCTTGCGATCTCGCCCTCGAAACTTTTCTGTAACCTTTCAGCCCCCAATGTTGCTGTACTGTTTATGATGCTCCGCTGCTCCCCGAGAATTGCTGCACTTGCCGAAAGGCACTTGACCCTTCGTCCGCCGGCGTGCGACACTCATCTGCCAATGGGTAACGACGCTATTCGCCAGGGCTGCGTCCGGGCACCGATGACGATGTCGGTGCGTCATACCCCCCCCCTCAGGTTTTCGTACGATCTAGATAGCGCCAACCGCGGCCGCCACACCCCCGTTACCGTCGGCGCCGCGAGCGCCGCGCCCGATCTGATTCGGCCGACCTTTGCGCCGGCTGCACGCGTCTGCGCGTCGCCCACCGGCGTCCGCGCGTCCACCAGCATCCACCAGCCACCCGAGCCGGCGTTGCCGGCAGTAAGCAACACATGGGTCACCTGTTGACCCGACCGGAGGAACCGACATGATTTCCAGATTCGTATCGATAGCACTGGCGTTCGCGCTGGTGGCGACCGCAGCATTTGCCGCTGGCGGAGAGGAGACGGCAACCGCGGCCGAGAAGGAGTACGTGACCGATCCGTCCACCGGCAAGCAGGTGCTCAAGCCGGAGTACGGCGGGACCATTACCGGTGCGCTGTACCAATACCCGGCCGACCACGGCGACAACTGGGTGTTTCACGCAGCGCAGCTGGTCGTGGGACCGGCGCTGGACAGGTTGGGGCACGCGGACTGGGCAGTCGACCGCAGTCTCACCGCGTTCACGACCTATTTCCCCGAGCACATAGTTACCGGCCACCTGGCGGAGAGCTGGGAGAACCCGGATCCGTTGACCTACATCTACAAGATCCGCGACAACATCTTCTTTCACGACAAGCCGCCGGTGAACGGCCGCCAGCTGATCGCCGACGACATGGTCGCCAACTACGAGCGCCATTTCGCCATCGGCAGGTTTGCCGGCCAGGAGCCCGCTGCATTCACGTGGGGAACCAAGCGCATCCCCATGGAGTCGGTAACGGCCACCGACAAGCTGACGTTCGTGATCAAGCTGTCGCGGCCGTACGAGGACACGCATCGGCAGCTGTTCGACGACTGCCAAGTGTGGGCATACCCACCCGAGACCTTCGACATGCTCTACGACGCCAACAACGTGATCGGTACCGGGCCCTTTATCTTGGACGAGTTCGTCAGCGGCACCTCGGTCACGTTTGACAGGAACCCCAACTACTGGAAGGACGACGAGAAGTACCCGGGGAACCGCCTGCCCTACGTCGACCGGCTCGTGTTGCTGATGATGGGCGACGAGGCGACCAGGATTGCGGCGCTGCGGTCGCGTCAGATCGATATTAGCGGGGAGATGGGTGTCTCGACGATCAGAAAGATTAGCACCGTGGAGGATCTCCAGAAAACCAACCCAGAGCTACAGATCTGGGGGCGCGCGTTTCGCTGCGAGACGTGCCTAGCGATGAATCAGGATGGGCCGCCTTTCGACGACATTCGGGTGCGCCACGCGCTGCAGATGGCGATCGACAACGAGACCATCCGGGACAACTACTTCTACGGCTACGGAGAGTGGCAGCCGATGGGGCCGCTGGGGCCGTCGTGGGTTGGCTGGAACAACCCCTTCGATACCTGGCCCGATGAGGTGAAGAAGTTCTGGTCCTCCTACGACCCGGCGGCTGCCGAGCGACTGCTCGACGAGGCCGGATACCCACGTGCCGCTGACGGCGTCCGCTTCCGGACCTCGATACTGACGAACGGCGACCGGAGCGACCTGGGCTTCATGGAGCTGGTGGCAGGCTACTGGAAGGAGATCGGGGTGGAGGCCGACATCGAGGCGCCCGCTAACGCCACGTACGTCGCACGGAAGAATGAAGATTGGGAGGGATTGAGCGATCTATGGAGCGTCGGCGCCGACTACCCGGACCTCTTCCCTATTGAGGGTCTTCGCGTGGGCCCTGGCGGCCGCGGCGGTGTTGTCGATCCCAAATTCCACGCCATGTGGGACGAGGTGGAGGCTGCCATTGGTGACGAGCAGCAACGGCTCGCCAAAGCGCTCGACATGTACGCGATCGAGCAGCACCTCTACCTGTGGGGTGTGCGGGTTCTCTCTTTCGACGTTGGACAACCGTGGATCGCCGGCCTCAACGGCGAGCAGCAGCTTGGCGCCTGCGGAGCCACCCAGCTCTACTCGCGCATGTGGATCGATAGTCAGCTCAAGGCCGAGTTGAACTAAGCTCGTTTTGGCTTTTGGGGTCTGGGGCCCGCATGCGCGGGCCCCAGACCTTTCTTAGACCGTGCGCACCTACCTCATCCGGCGCCTGCTGCTGTTCATCCCCACGCTGTTCATCCTGAGCACGCTGGTGTTCTTTGCCGTGCGTGCGCTACCCGGCGACATCGTCGACATTCTGCTGGCCGACAGCGTCCACGGCACCCCCACCGAGGAGGGGAAGGAGCGGCTGCGGGCCATCATGGGTCTCGATGTCCCCGCGCACATCGCCTACGTGCAGTGGATGTCAGGGATTCTGTTGGAGGGCACCCTCGGTCAGTCGCTGCAACGCGGCCACGCGCCCGTGGAGGGGAAGGTCCTCGCCAGAATGCCCGTCACCCTGGAGCTGGGGGCGGCCGCGCTGATCATCGGCCTGGTGATCGCGCTGCCGGTCGGCATCTACTCGGCGGTGCGCCAGGACACCCTTGGTGATTATGTCGGACGCAGCGTCGCGATCTTCGGGCTGGCCACCCCCAACTTCTGGCTGGGCCTCATGGTGCTGATCTTTCCCAGCAAATGGTGGGGCTGGGCGCCACCGCTCCGACTGCTTCCCTTCGGCGAGGATCCGCTGTCCCACATCGGCGCGTTCCTCATCCCCGGCCTCATCCTCGGCACCTACCTGTCCGCCGCGACGATGCGGATGGCACGCACCATGATGCTGGAGGTCTTAAGGCAGGACTACGTGCGGACGGCCTGGGCCAAGGGTTTGCGCGAGCGGATGGTCGTTGTCCGCCACGCCATAAAGAACGCCCTCATCCCGGTGGTGACGCTCATCGGGCTGCAGCTGCCGATCCTGGTGGGTGGCTCGGTCATCATCGAGACGCTGTTCAACCTCCCCGGACTGGGATCGCAGCTCATCCAGTCGCTGTCGATCCGTGACTATCCGATGGTATCGGGCATCAACCTGTTCTTTGCGACCTTCATTCTGTTCAACAATCTGCTGATCGACCTGCTGTACGGTTACCTCGACCCGAGGATTCGCTACCAATGACGGACCTCGCCACCGAGCAGCGCAGGCGCAGCCCCTTCGCCGACTTCTTGCGCAGGCTGATCCGGGAGAAGCCACTCGGCCTTCTCGGCGCGGTGATCATTGTGCTGTTCGTGCTGGTGAGCATCTTCGCCGACGTGCTGGCGCCCGACCCCGAGCATCGCCAGGACGTGACCCGGAGCCTGCAGGGTCCCTCCGCCCAGCATCTGCTGGGAACCGATCATATCGGGCGCGACTTCCTCAGCCGCAACATCTACGGCGCTCGGCTGTCGCTGCTGGTGGGGTTCGCGGCGACCACGGTGGCGGTGCTGGTGGCCACCGCAGTCGGCGGCATCTCCGGGTTCGTCGGTGGCCGGCTCGACCTGGTGATGCAGAGATTCGTTGATGCCTGGCTGGCCTTTCCGGGACTGCTGCTGTTGATGACGGTCATGTCGATTTTGGGTACCGGTGCGCTGCAGGTCATCATCGTGCTGGGCCTGGTCTACGGGATCGGCAGCTCGCGCGTGGTCCGCGGCGCGGTGATCGGCGTGAAGGAGAACGCCTACTTCCAGGCCGCACAGGCGGTTGGCAGCCCGCCCTGGCGCACGGTGCTGCGCCACGTGCTGCCGAACGTGTTCGCCCCCATCATCGTCATCTTCAGCATCACCGTAGGCGCGGTCATCATCACCGAGGCCAGCTTGAGCTTTCTCGGCTTCGGGCTGCCCTTGAGCGTTCCCAGCTGGGGCGGCCTGCTGAGCCGTGAGGGGCGCCGCTACATGCAGGTGGCGCCGTGGCTGGCGATGTGGCCGGGCATCTTCCTGACCATCGTCGTGTACGGCTTCAACATGTTCGGCGACGCGGTGCGCGACCTGCTCGACCCACGGCTGCGCGGCGGGGTCGGGCGGATGGGTGCGCAATCCGGCCTACGCGCCTAGCATTTTGACGATACTTGCTTCGGCCCAGCTCGCCCGCTGCTGCGCCGATCTTGCCAGTCAGCTCTTGCAGGGTGAAAGGGGAGGGGGTCGCGCCCGTGGTTGTCGTCCACCTCGACGAGTAAGGTTACTGCATGGCTGGAGACCTTTCGATGCGGCCGCTTAATAAGGGGTCCTCGGGGGTGTTTGCACCGGCCTCGAGTGTCGCTCCTTTCAGCCGCAGTCGGCGATGGACCAGCCGAAGGCACGGGCGGTGTCAATCATGCGCTGGTCGTAGCTGGCGAGCTCGACGCTCTGACCTTGCTCGAGCAGATAGCTGATCGTCGACAGATGCAACGCATCGAGTGTGCGCACAGGCTCGGGGAAAGGCTGCAGGGCTCGCGCCAGGATGGCAGGCTCGAGCTTCACGAGCGCCACGCGAGCGATCAAAGCGAGCAGGTCATCTTCATGAGAATGTTCCAGCCGGTACGCGTTGATGCGCGTCCAAAGCTCGTATTCCAGGAGCTTGCTGGCGATCAGTTGGCGGTGCCACAGTTGATCAGGCGGGTGCCGATCTTCGCCCAGCAAATGGGCAAGGGCGACAGACGTATCGAGGTAGGTCACCTAGTGCTCGCCGGCCAGCTCAGCGATCTTGCCGGTCGCCATCGAGGTCCCTGAGGATGCGATCAGTCGGCCCGATGGGACGCCGCGGTGGCGGGCCGCGTTCGGGCAGAAGGGGCGGGCTCACGAGACCGGTGCGCACGAGGTCTGCGAGCTCAGCGTCGTCAATGGCGAGCGCGCGCCCCTCTCTAGGAGGGATGAGCTCCGCGACCACGCGGTCCCGATCAGTCACCAGAACCGTCTCGCCGGCCACTACCAGACGGATGTACTCACTCAGCTTGTTCTTGAGGACCTTCAACCCAACGGCACGCATATGCTCAAGGTAGCTCCTGGTAGCTACCTGGTCAAGGTCTATGAGGCAAGTTGGCCGTGAACCACGGCTACCTGCCGAGAATCTACAACGTTGCCGACGCCCGGCCCCTGCTGGATGCGTAGTGTCCCAGTATTTGGACGTCGGCAACAAGGATCAGTCCAAAAAAAGGAGCAGATCTGGGCAGGGCGTGGCGGTGCTGTGCCTGCAGCTGGATCTAACCGGCTTGGGGAGCGTGGCACCGCGAGAACGCCACGGCAGCCAGCGAGTTGAAGGCGCCGCGACGGATTCGCATGACGCTATCCAACCGATTGAATCATCTCGAGCTCCTCAGCGATGTTGTTCCGCTGTTCCTCCAGATCGTAGTCGTCCTGCAGCGCAATCCAGAATCGCGGCGTGGTACCGAAGAACTTCGCGAGACGCAACTCGGTATCGGCAGTGATTCGGCGGCGCCGATGGATGGATCGCGGGCTTTGACGAGGAGCGCACTGATCCGAACGCCCGTAGCCGTGAGCCGATACCGCCGACTGGAGCCGAGACGCTCAGCCAACCTGTGGGCTCGGACCTTGCCAAGGTCGTAGCGAAGTTGGTTCAGCGCATAGTCGCGTTCTGTCGGACGATGGCGTGCCAGTACGCGTGAGTGCAGCTCGCCGCTCGTGCAGTCTCCCAGTAGGCCGCCGGTGTTGAGCAGCGCGTCGAGCAATCGGATTACGCGGTCGTCATGGAGCTTGATGCCAGGGGTACGGCGTCGTCCGGCGATCATTGGCTGGGCCAGTTTCGCGAGTGCCCCGGTGTCCACCGTAGAATCGAGCAGCTCGGCTTGCTGCGTGAGGTAGCGGTCGGTGGTGGCGGCGAGACTGCGTAGCCGAGCACGACGATGAAAGATCACGTCGCGAGCGAACTCGATCTAAGCCACCGACCACTGGTACTGGAGTCGGCACAGTGCACGCTCGCGACCACTGAAGCTCGGTGCCAGCCGAAACGCCCAGTAGTCGGCGCGCTCGCGCAGGGTGCGCTCGTCCAGCGCATCAGCGATCTGGCACAACACCTCTGGCTCGGCACAGTTCACGATCGCATTGGCGTCCTTGCGGAAGCGGATTCCGGCGCTCAGCAACCGCCGTTCGATGTAGGAGTGTCCGTTCATGTAACAGCCAACTGTGAATGGCAAATAGGACCCTACGCATAGACTCATCGGCCCCTTGAGGTGGTCCCGGTTGGTTGGACAGCCCGGGGGGTAAGTTAAGGTGTATTCCGTTGTCTGTCAACCCACCCCTCCCTGTCAAAAACAGGTGGCGGTAACAGGGGGTGGGGGTCCGGGGGAGGGGGAGCGCGATCCTGTGCATATTGTGGATAACTCCCCGCACCGGATCGCACACCCGCTCGCCCTCTGACCTCGGAACCCGCAATTGCCACCTGCTCCCCATGTCCGTTACGCCACCTCCCGTCCGGGCGCCGCGACGCCCCGGTAGGCCTCGGACGGCGTCCGGCCACCGAGTGCCGAGTGCGGTCGTACCTCGTTGTAGAACTCGATCCACTCGTCGATCACCCGCTGCGCCACGAAGCCGTCCGCCAACTCGTGCAGGTAGACCGCTTCGTACTTCAGGGACCGCCACAGCCGCTCGATGAACACATTGTCCAGGCAACGACCGCGACCGTCCATCGAACAGCGTATCCCCGCCGCCACCAGCAGCTCCGTGAACGCGATGCTGGTGAACTGGCTCCCCTGATCGGTGTTGAAGATCTCCGGGTTGCCGTACATCTCCAGCGCTTCCTCCAGTGCCTCGACGCAGAACCGGGTGTCCAACGTGTTGGACAGCCGCCACGCCAGCACCCGCCGGCTGGCCCAGTCCATGATCGCCACCAAGTACAGGAACCCGCCCTGCACCGGGATGTAGGTGATATCCGCGCACCACACCTGATTCGCGCGGTCGATCGTCAGCCCCCGCAGCAGATAGGGATACACCCGATGCTCCGGGTTCGCGACGCTGAGCCGCGGCTTGCGGTAGATCGCCTCCAAGCCCAGCAGCCGCATCAGCCGCCGCACCCGGTGCCGACCGACGGTCACCCCCTCACGCGCCAGATGGCGTACCATCTGCCGAGCGCCGTAGAACGGGTACTGCAGGTACAACTCATCGATGCGCCGCATCAGCGCCAAGTTCGCCGCGCTCTCGCCGACCGGCGTGTAGTACAACGCCGAGCGGCTCAGTCCAAGCAGGGTGCACTGCCGGCTCAAGCTCAAGTTCTCGTAGTCACGTTCAATCATCTTCCGTCGTTCGTCCCGTCTCAGAGCTTGAGCCCGCGTGCTAAAAAATCCCGCTCCACCGTCAACTCGCCGATCTTCGCGTGCAACTCGTGGATGGTCGCCTCGTGATCCGCCTGCCGGCGGCTGACGCCGTCCGCGAACAGTTCCCGCAGACCCTCCTGTGCTTGCCGTTTCCAGCCGCTCACCTGGTTCGGATGGACGTGGTGCTTGGCCCCGATCTCCTGCATCGTGCGGTCACCGCGCAACGCTTCCACCACTACCCGTGCCTTGAACTCCGCTGTGAATCGACGTCGTGTCGTCGCCATCTCCTTGGCCCTCCTCATGGCCTCGAATACACCTTAACCTCCTGTCCAATTTTCCAGGACCACCTCACCTTGACCGGATCCGCTCCTACATCTCGACCGCCCGCAAGAACGCGGTCGGCGCCTTCGACGCCTTGACCCGCGTCTTCAACGGTCAGCCGTTCGTACCGACCCCCGACACTTCCTGACCGACCACTCCCCCTCAAAGTACCAGTCAGACCAGCTCAGCCTGGATGCACAATTGTGAGCGCGCGCAGACAGGTAGAATACCGAACCACCTTCGGACCTGTCACAGGTCCTCCTGAGTAGTTACCTTCAGGGTACGATTCATCCGCTTCCGAATTGGCTTCCGCCCCAGCCCGAAGCGTCCTTTCCTGTCCTTCCTGCAATAATGCGTGAAGCCCAGAAAGTCGAACGTCTCCGGTCGCCCTTCCCCACGTGCTCGGCGGTTCCTTTCGGCATACCGTCCAAACTCGAGGAGTCGGGTCTTGTCGGCGTTCAGTTCCAGCTCGAAGCCTCTGAATCGCTCCTTCAGTTCCCGCAGGAAGCGTTCCGCATCGTCACGATGCTCGAACCCGGCGACATAGTCATCTGCGTAGCGCACTATGATCATGTCTCCGCGCGCCTCCTGCGGCCGCCACTTCTTGGTGACCCACAGGTCCAACACGTAGTGCAAGTATATATTCGCGAGCATCGGTGAAATCACCGACCCTTGCGCTGTACCCCGCCCCGCGTCGATCTGTCGGCCTTCTTCCAGTACCCCAGCGCGCAGCCACTTCTTTATCAGCCGCAGCACCCGCCGATCTCCAATCCGATGCTCCAGGAATCTGATCAACCAGTCCCGCGAGATCGTGTCGAAGTAGGCGCGAATGTCCGCGTCCAATATCCAGTTCACTTTGCGCCGTTCGATGGCGTAGGCCAGTGCGTCCAACGCATCGTGTGCCCCTCGCCCCGGTCGAAACCCATAGCTGATCCCGAGAAATTCCTCCTCATAGATCGGTGTCAGGATCACATCCACCACGGCCTTCTGGACGATCTTGTCCTCCAGCGCGGCCACCCCCAGCGGTCGTGTGCCTCCGTCCGGCTTGTCGATGTTGACCCGCCGTACCGGGGTCGCTCGGTACGCTCCTGTGTGTACTCTCCGGTGCAGGTCGTGCAAGCGCACTTCCAACCCCGTCTCGTACTCCCGCCACGTCATCCCGTCCACCCCCGGGGCCGCTTCGCGCTTCAGCGCGTAATAGGCCACCCGCAGCGCTTCCGGCGTCACGTGGTGCAGCAGCGCAGTGAGTTTCTCCTGCGGTTCTCTCTTTACGAATTGCCGTATCCGCTCGGCCGCCTGTGTCACGGTTGCCCGACTCTGCGTCCGGCCCGTGCTTTGACCTTGCGAATTCCCGTTGGTCATGGGCCTTCGCTCCACCGTCTCCGCAGTCGCTTGCGCTCCCTTGTTCGCCGGCTTCGCCGCTACTATGCCCATGTCCGACTTCTTCGGGTCGTTCATCTTCGGTCCAGCCTCACGCCTTTCCTCCGCGGTCCCGGCGACGACCCGCCGGGACGACCCGAAGACCTCCCAGGTCCCGGTATATGACGTACGTACGTGCCTGAGTTCTTCGACGCCGTGGAGCCCGGTCGGTCCTCACCATACTGGCTCGACCGGTGTTGCCTTCGACCGAGTACAGAATCTCGGCACTCCGGATGTCGTATTTTGCGGCGCTCCATAACTCTGCCCGCACGCACCGCTGCCGACGCTTCGCCTGCACCCTCGCAGGTGCCAACGCACGGCTCGCGGAGAAACGTGGATTGGCTGCTCCTTCGTTCCGAGGGACTTTCACCCTCTGTCATATGCCAGTAAGCCTGGCGCTCGTACCCCAGGCTTACCCCCGAGGGGCTGGAAGGCCCTCAGCGGGCCGCTGTGAAGCCGACGTGGACGGTGAGCGGCCTGCGGACGGCCACGTCGCCGGCGAATGACGGCTCCGGAGGAGCGATGCGCCCGAGTCGGCGCCGCGAGGGGCTCTCGGCTGCCGCGGCTGCCCGAAAGAAATCTCAAAAAACCTTCAATTCGCCAGTTTTTCCTGTTGATTGGTTGCCGCAGGCGTGGCATACTAAGAGTCTCAGGTTTGAACGGATGCAAAAGATGGCTGAAAACACTACTCAGCGCTGCCACCGGTTAGCGGCAACGCAACCGGCGCGTCCTACCCCCCTCCGGCGTTGCCGGCCATTCGGATCCGCTGCTTCGCCGACCACCATCCGATGGTGGCACACCACCCACTGTCGGGTTGTGATGCAGCTACCCACGTCCGCCGAGCGGCCGGTGCTTGCATAATGGGGCGCACAGGCGCTGCGCGTACCGGCCCGAGACAGACAGCTTCTGTCAGGCATCTGGCAGCGCACCCCGTGGCCAAGAAAGTTAAGAAAGGCGGTGCAAAATGATACTCAAAGAACCTTACGCGCGCGCGGCGTGAGCCCGGGCGAACCCGGTGAGTCACACGCCGCGCGCTTCTGAGAATATGACTCGGACTGGCGGCCCGCGTTGCGGGCCCGAGTAGCCAGGGAGCGCAAGTCGCTCCGCAATACTCTCAAGAATCTACATACGGAGATACGTATGAATATTGTAATAATCACCAAGACCTTCGCGGTTGCGTTGGTCCTGGTCCTGACCGCCACCGGTCTCTGGGCTGCTGGCGCAGAAGAGGCGCCGGCGTCCACCGCCGACAAGGAAATGGTGCTCGACCCGGCCACCGGCAAGATGGTGACCGCGCCAGAGTATGGCGGGACATTGAACCTGGCCGCCATCCTCCCGTGGGACCGTGAGCATGCTGACCCGTGGTCCGAAACCGGTGCGTACCGCCTTCTTAGACCGATAAACCAGGACTTGGGCCAGGGCGACTGGGCGATAGATAGGGACGTATTGAGCTATAGC
The DNA here is from genome assembly GCA_965198005.1 of Spirochaetia bacterium. Classification (GTDB taxonomy): domain Bacteria; phylum Spirochaetota; class Spirochaetia; order SZUA-6; family Bin103; genus Bin103. The sequence continues at coordinate 1,026,750 of CBDAOI010000004.1, read as the reverse complement.
TTTGTCGAGCCGGCCGCAGATCAATTTGCAGGGGCTCTGGCTGAAAGCTGGGAGATTTCCACGGACGGCCTCACCTATACTTTCAACATCCGCAAGGGTGTTCGCTTCCAGGATAAGCCACCGGTGAACGGTCGGGAGGTGACTGCCGACGATATCCTGTTTGGCTGGCAACGTTATTTGGGACTGGGCGAATTTACGGAGGATGGGCCAACCCCGTTCGTGTCGCAAAACACTGGTTTCATGAAACAATTGGAATCGATAACCGCCCCCGACAAATATACGTTTGTTGTCAACGTAAACGAGCCAGAGCTCGGAATGCTGGTCGCTCTCCTCAAGACCCATCCCAATCCTTACCTCCATCCACTCGCCCCCGAGGTGCTCAAGGAATTCGACGATCTTCAGGAGCAGGAGAGTCACATCGGCACCGGGCCCTTCATGTGGACTGACTGGTCCAGAGGCACTTCTCTGACCTATGTCAGGCATGCTGACTACTGGGGCTACGACGAAAAGTACCCGGAGAACCGCCTGCCCTATGTTGACGAGTTAAAGGTCCTGTTTATCGGAGAACCGGAAACACGTATGGCGGCGATGCGGACGGGTAAGATCGATATGATTGATGTCGGGTTCAGCTCTTGGGATAAGTGGACTATGGAGGTGGCAGAGGACCTCCAGAAGACCAACCCCGAAGTCGTGGTGTGGCCGGCCGCGAGTCGCAGTAACTTCGCTCTTGCTGTAAACACGCAAAAGCCGCCCTTTGACGACATCAGTGTGCGCAGGGCAATGCAGATGGCACTAGACATTCCGACAATTGTCGCTACCTACTTCAAGGGTTACGCAGATGCGACACCTCAGGGGATGACTGGGGCTAATGCAATAGGCTATATGGTCCCATTTGAGCAGTGGCCGGACGAGATCAAGGGATACTTCACCTATGACGCGGCAGGGGCAGAAGCGTTGCTCGATGCGGCTGGGTATCCGCGCGGCGCCGACGGCATTAGATTGAAGACCAGATTGAACAATAACATAAAAATGACTGACTATATGCTAATCGCCATCGAATACTGGAAGGCTATTGGCGTTGATGTAGAAGCTGCGGGAACGACAACATATGAAGAATTTGCAATTATGAAACGCGACCATACTTATGAAGGTATGATCAGGGATCATGCTGGATTCCAGGGGAATCGCAACGCGGTAAAGCAGAATCACTACTCGACCAGCAGAAACCCGTCTAACGTCCAGGATCCGGTTTATGACGCCATGATTGACCGCTTGAATGCCGCTACTACCTATGAGGAGGTGAGGAAGCTGACCAGAGAGGCAGATATGTACGGGATAGAGCAGCACTGGACTATATGGGGTCCTATGGCCCTGAATGCCAATGTGAACCAGCCGTGGATCATAGGTTTCAACGGTGAAGACTCTTATCAAATCGGTGTCTACGCCCGCATCTGGATAGACCAAGAGATGAAGGCAGCAATGGGTCGTTAGCATTGGCTGTTTGGTCGCATCGTAGTATGACTGATTCTGGTCACGCCGCGGTAGCGAGCCCATACTGCCGAGGCGGTGATTTAGCAGGAGCTTGGTGTAGCCAGGCTGGTTGAATGTCACCCTGAGTCCCGACGAGTCGGGACTCAGGGTCTGGCGCGTTACGCGGTTTTCCGGAACGATAAGGGGGTCACATGAGAGCCTATATCATGAGGCGGTTATTGCTGATAATCCCCACCTTGTTCATATTGACCATCCTGGTCTTTCTCGCGGTCCGCTTCATCCCCGGCAATGTCATAGACTTGCTGTTGCGTGACTTGGAATACTTGGGGTCGTTTGATTTTGAGCAGTATGAGGCGATTCAGGATAGACGTGAAGCTATTGAGCATTTTCTGGGAATAGACGTGCCTGTCCACGTGCAGTATGGACGCTGGCTAGGAGGTATTTTTCTGCACGGCACCCTTGGCACATCACTGTGGGGCGGCTTGGCGATAGAGGACCAGATATTGATGAAATTGCCAGTAACCATTGAGCTTGGCCTCATGGCAATCGTAATCGGGCTCTTGATAGCGCTGCCAGTCGGTATCTACTCGGCGATTCGCCAGAATACGGGCGCCGACTACGCGGGGCGCACCCTGGCCATCATCGGCATGTCAGTTCCTAACTTCTGGCTGGCCCTGATGGTCATGATCTACCCGGCAATCTGGTGGGGCTGGTCGCCGTCGATGGAGCTGATTCCCTTCATGGAAGACCCGCTGGGGAATCTCGGGATGTTCCTCATTCCCAGCCTGATTCTCGGGACGGGCATGTCCGCAGGGATAATGCGGTTGACGCGCACCGTGATGCTGGAGGTGCTCAGGCAGGACTATGTCAGGACGGCCTGGTCCAAAGGTCTCAATGAAAGGGTAGTTGTTATGAGACACGCCGTGAAGAATACACTCATCCCGCTGGTTACCGCGGCAGGTGGGATGTTGCCCTTGCTGGTAGGCGGCTCCGTTATCATAGAGAATATATTCAACCTGCCGGGGCTGGGGCGTCTCCTGCTGGATGCCCTCGAACACAGAGACTACCCGCTAGTCTCGGGAGTAAACCTGTTTTTCGCCACCATAGTCATGCTTAGCATCCTGATGATCGACATCTCCTACGCCTGGCTTGACAGCAGGGTGCGGTATAAATAGAGGGGGGAATCGGGAACGTGAATCAAACCATAGTGCCCCCCAAAAGGCGTGGCCCCCTGACAGAGTTCTTTATCAGACTGGTCAAGGAGAAGCCATTGGGTGCTGTCAGCGGTCTTATCATTTTGATGTTGTTTTTCGTTGCTATCTTTGCCGATGTTGTGGCTCCTTATCCATATAATGAAATACACCTGCTAGGCATAATGGAGGGCCCATCAAACAAGTATCTGCTCGGTGCCGACCAGTTGGGACGAGACTCCTTGAGCCGCCTTATCCAGGGGGCTCGTATTTCGTTACTTGTCGGTCTGGCAGTGACCACTCTTGATGTTGCGATCAGCACCCTGATAGGTGGCATTTCAGGATTCCTTGGCGGTAAGTTGGACCTGGTTGTGCAGAGATTTGTCGATGCCTGGACGACTTTCCCGGGACTGCTCCTGTTGTTAACCATAATTTCCGTAGTGGGGCAGGGTATATTACAGATAATAGTGGTCCTCGGGATCGCCGGAGGGGTCGGCGGCAGCAGACTGATCCGAAGCGCCGCTATCGCCATCAAGGGGAGTGACTACTTTCTGGCGGCAGAGGCGGTCGGCACCACCAAATGGAGAGTATTTATCCGCCATGTCGTGCCCAATGTCATGCCTGTCATAATCGTTGCATTCAGCATAAGCATAGGAGGCGTAATCCTGAGCTTGGCTTCTTTGAGCTTCCTCGGATACGGTCTGCCCGCCGATATTCCTGACTGGGGTGGCATGCTCAGCGTGGAAGGGCGCAAATACATGGAGAAGGCGCCACGGCTGGCTCTCTTTCCCGGTCTTGCCCTGTCTATTGCCGTTTACAGTTTCAACATGTTTGGCGACGCAGTGAGGGATCTGCTCGACCCAAGGTTGCGTGGCGCAACGACGCTCAGGGGTGGTGGGGCTCGCCTCGGTGCCGGCGGCGCCGCGTCGGCGTAGAATCCCTCGTACCGCGCGATGTCGTTGTTGGTGTACCACACCGCGCGAGGCGCGTTGCGCGCCTCGCGCGGAGACCGAACCGCATCGTGAGCCGCGGGCTCAGCCTTGGAGGCTCTCGTTCGGCACGATCGTCGCCTTGACGCAACGCATACGGCTCGCCGCTTCCGTAGCCGCCGCGACGCCGTCTTCGCTGAACGGGAACAGCTTTTGCATCAGGGGCCACGGGTAGCGTTCGCCCACGCGATGCAGCAGGTCGATTCTTCTCCGCCCACTCGCCCTGGGCTGGAAACAGCTCGGCTACCTGGAACGTGACAGTCCGCTTGGTGGCGGAGGGTGAGGCGGCCATGTAGTGCCGGAGAGTGCCCGTGGCCCCGGGTCAAGTTCCAGCCGACTGGCCGATTGGACTTGGATCAGCGACCGTTCACGCCGGCGGTAGCGTGAGCCGTGCCCGGCCGGTCGCCGAGGGCGGCGAACAACCGTCGCGAGCCGGTGAACGTGGACCGCCCGTGCGCGGTCAGCATGTTGTCGAGGATGATCACCTCGCCGCGCCCCAGGGCGTAGGGCGTTTCCAAGTCGCAGACAAGCTTGAACCACGTCCTGCATTCCTCGACGGAAATGAGCGTGCCGTCTTCCATGATCATACGGTTGGCCATCGTGCTCGCCAATCGCTCGGTATCGGCCGTGCTGCCGTCCCGTTCCGCAATCAGGCGCGACGATTCCGGCTGAAAGACCATCGCCTGCGTGCACCACAGCTCACCGTGGATCGGGTGTGACCTGAAGAAGCGGGCCGGCTCCTGCATGATTTCCAGGCAGTCGTCGTCGGTCCAGGCCAACTCCCAGCCGCGTTGCCGTCCGATCCTCTCGGCTTCCCGTCGATCGTCGGTGCCAAGCGACTCCTGCCAACTCTTCCTGTCGGTGTAGGCCCCGTTACTCCCGCCTGCCGCCGGCAACCTGCGGCGCAGGCGGGCACGCTTGCCGCGGAACCTCCGTTTGAAGCTCTCGGGCAGCTTCTCCGTAAACGCCCGCATGTCGCCGATCAGATTGGTCTTCTGGCCGTGCTCCGGCGGCTCCTGACAGTAGAACACCACGTAGTCGGGCACGTCATCCAGGTACGCCATCTCCTGATGCAGCAGGATACGCCTGTCGGGCGGCAGGTCGGTCGCCGTGTACACTCCGGCGGCGTACTCGGTGCGCGGGGTGGTGCCGCCGACGTAGGAATGTGGTTGGAACTCGATCGCCTCGAGGAACGCGGCGAACTCGTGCGGGCTGCGCAAACCGGTACCCCGAATGAGCAGCGCGCCCTCGGTATCCACGAGCCGGAAGATCTGCGCGGCCAGCCCACGGGCAACCGACGGTCTGCCATTGGCGGCCAGACACAGGCGGGCGCAGGGTACCGAGAAACCGTCTCCGAGTTGCTCCCGTTCGTACTTCATACTGCGCGCCAGTGTATACCTCGTGGCGCCGGTCGCGGTGCCGGCTGCGACCGGTTGGCAGGGGACCTCAGCGCACTGTCTGGTTACGCCCTTGGGGGCTTCGCGGGTATCGCCGTGCATGACGGCGCCCAAGGTAGCACGAATGGCTTTCGCCTGCACCTGCCGGCGACCCGCGTGCATCGGTCTTCATCGTCTTCGGCGTCACGGCCGATGGCGTCACGCTGGCGGTATCAGAATGACCAGCGCCAGCCCGACAGCACGGTCAGTTCCGGCTCCGCGGCCGCGCGGTGGCCGGGTTGGTGGGTCACCACGGCCCCGAGGCGCAGCTCACCCACGGGAAGTGGTTGCTGCCATTCTGCGGCCAGGTTGAATTGGCGCCCGCTGGGCGTGAGCTCGGCTGAGACCAGGCTCCGAACCACGGCGCCCGCCCTGGTACGGCCGGTCGGCAGGTTGAGCGTAGCGCGGCCGGTCTCGACCCGCAGTGGTTGCGAGACGGACAGCCGTAGCGTGCCGTCGTTGGCAAGCGACCTGCTCGCCTGCAACGTGACGGCGCTGGTGGTCAGAGGCGAGACCCGGCTGATGAGCCCGTCTCGAGGCTCCGGGTCGACGGCTCCGAACTCGGCGTCGGCGCTGATCTGCCATCCGCCGAAGTCCGCTTCGGCCGTTACGCCGACGAAGGCGGCGTCGGACGCGAAGGTGCCGAAGGCTCCCCGTGCCGAGCTGCCGAGCAGGGTTGCCCGCTCGTGCATCCAGCCGACTTGAAGGCCCAGCGGAGAGCCGGACGGTTGCCACGAAAGAGCCGCGCCCGACGTCGGTGCCCGCTCGGAGATCCCTTCGGTCGTGTAGGCCGTGCCGGTCAGGGTATGCCGGTCGGTCACGGTCAGGGTCATGGCGTTCTCGGCGAGGGCAAGGTGGCCGCCTTCCGCACCGGCGGGAGTTTCCGGAAAGCCGAGCTGCCAACGTAAACCGCCGACCGGAGGACTGGCGCCCGCTACGGCCAGCGGCGCGATGAAGTGGTGGAAGTCCGCGGTCATGCTGCCAGCCGCCGCGGCAGTCGCGAACTCGCCCAGGTCGAACCAGAACGGAGCGCCCAAAGCATCGAAGGCCGCGATCTCGTGGTCGGCGAGGGATCGCTCCGGCCCGTCGCCGAACGCCTCGCCAACGTGGAGCCTGGTCGCCAGCAGAGCAGTGCCGACGTTGCCGCCACGGTTGCTGCCGACCGGCACGTCCAGCACTCCCACGGGCCAGGTTGCCGCGCGCAGATCCATCGCGCCGCTCCCGTAGACCTCCTGGTTGGCGTAACGGCCGCTGTTGTTGGCGGTTGCGTACAGCCGTGTCACCAGCTCGGTGTTCGAGAGTTGATCCCGAAAAAGCTGCTTCATCAGCGCCAGCCCGCCGGCAACCATGGGCGCCGCAAACGACGTTCCGCTGAAATCAGCGTAGCTTCGGACAGTTTCGGTAGAAAGGAGAGGATTTCCGAAGAACGCTCCTCGGACTTCCTCACCGGGGGCTGCGATGCAATGCCCGGAGGCGATGCCGCAGCGGTTGGACCAGTCGGCGATCTGCCCGTCCCGGCGCAAGGCTACGACGGCGATGGAATGCCCCTGGAGTTCGTCGATGCGGGCGGCAAGACCCGGCAGCACTTCGACAGAAACTGCATCGATCCCGTAATTCTCACAATTATCCGTCACCGATGGATCGCAGTAGTCTCCGTGCGCGTTGCCCGCGGCCCAGACCAGAATGGTCTTTTCCGTGGCGTCTTGCTGAGCCATCGCGGCGATTGCCGTTGCGAAGTTGTCGCGCAGCTCCTGCTCGCTGTAGTTGTCGATGATGCCCTCGTAGCCGACGCTCACGTTCAGGACGTCGACCTTCCGCTGGCCGCTACGCCAAGCCAGCACGTGATTGAACATGCTCGCTACGTCGGCGTCATTCCCGGCAAGCCCCTCAAGCGTTATGGGAACGTATACTCGGTCGCCGAGGCCGGATGGAATCGCGAACATGGCGATGTCGGCGCCCCAGGCCACGCCGTGTGCGGAATCGAGAAACAGCGACTGGGCGGCCGCGGCCACGCTCGCCACGGCCGTGCCGTGCGAATACTCGCGGTTGGTGAAGGTCTTCTCATCGGTTGCCCCGAACAGGAATTGCTCGGTCAGCGTCTTTCCCGAGAAATCTCTGTGGTCCTGGTCGATGCCGCTGTCGAGGAACCCGATGGTGACGCCGGCCCCCGGTTTCACCGCCTCGCCCATGATGATGTTCAGGTGACCGTAGGCATAGTCCGCCCGTATGGAGCGCAGCCCCCACTGAGTCCGGAAGTTTCTATGCTCGCGGTATTCCCGGGCAAGGCTCTCGCCCTCGTAATAGAGATACGAAGCACCGGCGCAAGCCCCATCGTGCGTTGGCACGCACACGTCAGGCGGTAGGGGGAAGTCCGGTCTCGGCGGTGGCGGTGGCGGTGGGGGCGGTGTCGGCAGCACCTGCGGCGGCGGTATTCTCGGCGGCGCGGCCTCAGGACTTGCCCGGACGGCTGGTACCGATTCCGTCTTGACTGCGCTCCTTACCTCCAAGCACCCGCTGAGAACCATCAGCATCGACAGCGCGATAACCCGAGCCATCACCATCAGCGTCGGTGAGGATCCGATTGTCGTCAGCATTGGCTTCTCCTGTAGGTTCGCTCGGGGCTCAGTCGGTGTCAGCTTCCCCGGGCGTGAGCTCGTCGGCGTTATTCGGGTTAGCCGTCACCCGCACCGACCTTCCGTGCGGCGAGCGGCTCCAGGCGTCGCGCCGGACCGATGCGACCAGCAGATCGCGCACCCGCTGGGCGCTGTGACGAATCCAGGACGTGTCCTCCATCTCGTCCAGAACTGCCTGGTGGGTTGTGTCCCACACGTGCCAGCCGTCGTCGATCTTGTGCAGAATGCGATCCAGCAACAGGTGAGCAGTCGGATCGTTCGCCACGCGTGGGTCAATCTCGATGAATACACGACTTATCCATTCGCACGAGCGGCGCGCTGGATGGTCTGAGCCAGGGCCGTCTTGCCCGAGTTGTTCGGGCCCACCAGGATGGTCAGAGGGGCCAACTCCACCTCCGACCGCTGTGCGTAACCCTTGTACCGCTCGATGCAGAGTTTGCGCAGTTCCACGACGCAGCACCGTAGCAGCTTCCGCCGGAACGGCCAACCGTCGCCGATCGTCGTTCTGGCTGGCCCGCAGGCTCGGCGAATGCCGCAACATCTGCAGCTCGTCGTGCCCTGGTTTCTGATCGGCCAGCCGGCGCGGCGCAGATCCACGGGCGGCCGCGCGGCGCTGTTCGCGGCACCAGTGGTCCTGGGTCAAGGTTTCAGCCGACTGGCCCGACTGGCCTCGCCAGCGCACCACACGGCGACGATGCCGGTCAGGAAGCCGGGTCGCGCAGGACGTGGAACAGCAGCAGGGACGTGGCGCTGGCCGCGGTATCCATGCCCGCTATGAACGGACCGATCAGGGAGGCCACGGCGTCCCGTTCGCTCATCAGCCGCGGATGCTCGGCGTGGAACCGGCGAATCAGGGCCACGAAGTCGCCGTCGCGTGGCGGATGACCGCCCACGTGATGCTGGTCCCAGATGCGGCGCCGCTCGCGGCACACTACAACACGACGCCGTACGCTTGCTCGATGGCGCTAGCCGCCTAGCCGTCCGAGGGGTAGGGCGCAGCATCTGGTGGTAGCGCTGCACGGTGCGCGGGCGGTAGTCCCGGTCCTGCAGGTGGGCCAGGAACCGCCAGTAGAAGATCCAGTTGTCAGTGACCCGGCTCAGCTCCCGGTGCTCATACAGCCGCCGGTGGTGTTCGATCTCGCGCTCGAACTTCCGCGGGCGGTTGGGTGGCGTCCCATGCGCGCTGTCCTCCCCGTCGGTTACGACATGGTGACCACATCGTCCCCTGGGGAGGGGAAACGTCAGTTCGCATAAGTGATCGAGGCAGCGTGCAAGACGCTGGTCACCGAACGCATGAAGCGCTCGGGGATGCGCTGGCGAGAGGCCGGTGGGCAAGCGATTCTGACGTTACGGGGATGGGTGCAGAGTGATCGCTTCGACGCGGCGTAGTCGTTGCTCTTGGGGACCGGATAACGAGATCGAGTTGGCACACGGTCGGGCCGCCTGACTGGTCAATTTGAGACTTACACCCAGCGGTTTCGGACACCACGTTCCGATGATGATCGAGAGACGTTTCTCCGCAAGCTGCGAATCGTGGGCTCGGCGGAAGAAGGAACACTGCGGCCGACGGTCGCCGGCGTGCTGATCGGGAGCGATGATCCCCGCCGCTGGCTTCCCCAACGCCTACGTGCAAGCGGTCGGCTACCGGGGTGATGAGATCCGCGCCGGCTCGGGTGAAGCCCCGTATCAGCTCGACGCTGCAGACCTGTCGGGACCGCTGGACCGGCAGATCGTCGAAGCCCGCCGCTTCGTCGCCAAGAACATGACGACCGCGGCCTTCAAGACGATGGGCCGAGCCGATCGTCCTCAGTACGACATGGCCGCGGTATTCGAGGCCGTGGCGAATGCCGTCGCCCATAGGGATTACTTCGTGTACGGGTCCAAGATTCGACTGCGGCTGTTCGAGAATCGCCTGGAGATCTATTCGCCCGGAGCATTGCGAATACGTTGGCCATCGACAGCCTCCGCTATCGGCAATCGGCTCGGAACGAGGCGGTGTGCAGCCTGCTCGGCAAGTGCGCCGCTGCGGACGAACCCTGGCTCGTTACCGATCGCACCAATATCATGGACAGGCGCGGCGAAGGAGTTCCCGTGATCTGGACAACAGCCTGCGCTTGTCGGGGAAGGAGGCGCAGTATCGGCTCATTGACGACGCCGAGCTGCATCTCACGATCTACGCGGCGACTGCCGAGCGGGCAGGTTCTGCGTGATCGGTCCCGACGATCAATCGGCCGCCACCGTGATCGAGGCCTTGGCGGTATCCCTTGCAGCCGCGGCGCGGCACAACCCGAACGATACGGATCCACCGGCTGCCGTTCTCCGGAGCGATCCGACCGCGAGATCGCCGAGCGAGCGTCGACGGATCATACGCGGCCGGAGGTCTCCTTCGACCAGAAGGACGGCGTGAACATCCTCAAGGGCTACATGGAGTCCGGTGAGTTCTCGCGCGGCAAGGAGAGCATCCGCGCCGAGGGCGGCGTGGCCATGGTCGGCAACCTCGACGTTGACGTCGAGCAGCAGCAACGCGTTGGCCACCTGTTCAGTCCCCTGTCGGCCGACATGCGCGACGACACGGCGTTCATGGATCGTAGCGGACGAGACATCACGGCGGTCAACAAGACCGTGAGCGGCCTGCTCAAGCTGCTGTACCCGGATCCCGCGATGGAAGTGCCGGATGAGGATCTGGAGGAGCTCGTGCGCATCGGCCTCGAAGTGCGCCGTCGGGTGAAGGAACAGCAGAAACGGGTATTCAAGAGCGAGTTCCGCAATACCCACTTCAGCTACGCGATGGGCGAAGACGGTATCGAGAAGTTCGTCGCCACGCCCGAGTTGCGCAGCGATGACGCCATCGATCCGGATCCGTTGCCACCGGGTCAGGTTTGGGGCATCGGCCCCGGCGGCCCCGAGACCGGTCCCTCACTCTACCGCATCGAGGCTGCGGCCGGTCCCGGCAGTGGCGTCAAGATTCTTAACGCGCCCGTGCCGCCGGCGTTCCGCGAAAGCACCAGGTACGCGGAACAGAACCTCTACACGCGGGCGCGGGAGCTGGTGGGCGACCGCGAGCCGCGCTCCCGGGAGTTCTCGGTACAACTGCGGGCCATGGACAACGACCGCGCAGGGGAGTCACTGGGCCTTCCGGTTCTCCTTGCCCTCTGCGGAGCCCTCCTCGAGAAGAGCCTGAAGGGCGGCTTGATCGTGGTCGGGGCCCTGAACCTCGGCGGATCGGTCGAGCAACTGGCAAACGCCGTCGGCATCGTGGAAGCCGCGGTCGAGAAGAGCGCGGATACCGTGCTGATCCCGGTATCGGCTCGCAAGCAGCTCTTCGAGCTGTCAGACGAAATGGCAACGAGGGTCAACGTGCAGTTCTACTCGGACACGCCGGACGCCCTGTTGAAGGCGTTGCTGGAGTAAGCGGCATACCGGGTGTTCGGTCGAAACAGGGCCGCCGCGCGGCGGCTCTGGTCGCCGTCGCCTCCTGTACTCTATCGAGCACTCCATCCACCCTGATACCGGCCCGTTTAGTTATTCACTTGGATATTCGAATCTATAGCTGTAGCTCGGATTATAGCTGAGACCATCCGTTGAGACCTTCACGTCCCGACTACTGGCTCCGTTAGGCACACCCTTGGCCAAGAGTGCGAACGGGCCTGGGTCTTCCATCACGTCGGCGCCAGGCGGAACCTTCACGTCGGCGTCGCCCTTGCAATTCGCCAAGGTGAGATAGCGTATTGGCGGCGTATGGTGCGTTGCGACAATCTCGAAGTCGCACGTCACAGACGCCTTCACCTCGGCACCCCCCCCTGGGGCCTCTTCTGTGGTAACTCTCGTTATGGTCACTTGGCTTACGGACTGGTCATCCACTTGCTCCTTCACCTCGTACTTGGCGCCTTCCAAGGTGAACAACGAATCCGGAAGCTCCAACCAAGCACCCGTGACAGGCTCAGGTTCAGGGCTGTCATCTTCGGGATAGGGATGTGGTACCATTGCAGCGGAGGCATACGCATACCGTTTTTCTACACGCATGAAGCTCTCGTCGCTGCCGAAAGTCAGTGTGTCGTGCGTCGGCTCGTCCCCTGGCTGATCATCGTACGTATCTTCCATCTTGTCGAAGCTATCGTCGATGAACCGCCAACTGCCGACCAGCCCCGTGAAGCTCGGAGGCTCCGGCGTGACGTCCTGGGTCCGTGGGGGCACAGGTTCGCGGGGCGGGGGAGAATCAGTCTTCGGCTCCGGGTCATTGGGCTCCATTGCGGAGCGGCGTGCCGTTTCCCGTGAGGTGTCATCCTCGCCGTCGCCGTCCATGTCGTTGCAAGACGCGAGAACGAGCACGGCGACTACTATCAGGGGGGCAATCCACTTGTTCAGCATTGCTTCTTTCTCCTTTCTCCTCGGCTGGCGTGTGCGCAGGCAGCCGCGTCACGGCGACGGACTGCCGCCTTGGCAGCGTCGGGCCGCTCGGCGTGCGAGCCGCCACCGGCTGTTCGTACGTGACGTACACCAAAGCAACCCGTGAGGGGGTGGTTCGTCAACGTTCGCGTGCGGTTTCTGTCAGTCCGTCCGGCCCAGCGGTTATTGCGTTGCCTGGGGCCGGCGTGGTCTTGAGCGGGCGGCGGGCGATTCCGAGCTGCGGGAGCGCAGCAATGGGCCTGAAGTGCACCGGGAGCCGGCGCCTTGGCACCGAGCACGGCCGCCTGGACGCGGAGCCGGGCCCGGACGGGGCTGTGGTGGGGGTGCGGGGCGACGGTCGGACCCGATACGCGGCGCGGTGTTTGTGTGCGTTGCCGGCGACGTGAACCCGGCGAGCGGGACGAAGGTGCGAGTGCCACAGGTGGGGCGGTCTGACCCGACTGCGTGGCCTGCGGCTCAGGTCGGTCGCCTCGGCGATGAACTCCTCGTCAAGTGCTGCCGGCGCCACCGCGGCATCGAGTTCCGCAGCGTTTCTGAACCTCATCGCCCACGCAGTCCCGGAGGGGCTCGACACTACCGACCTCATGCTTCGTTGTTCAGTGCCTTCCTGACGTCGCGCACCGCGACCACCGCAGCGTCGATCTTTCCGAGGATGTCCAGTATGTCCTCCGCGCCGTTCTGCTCGAGAGCCTCCCTCAAGTTGAGAAACGCCTCGATAGCCGCCGAGGACTTCACGATGACATCCTTGGCCTTGGTAACGCGGGCGGACGCGGCAGCCTTACGGTTCTCCGCGGCTTGCGCGTTCAGCGTCTTCGTAAGTGCCTCCAGATCCATGGAACGGGCCTTCAGCTTGTCACTTGCCTCCTCCCACGTGGTGGCTACTACCTCCAGCGCCACCTTCACGGCAAGTTTGTCCAGCGGTTGTGCGAAGGAATTCGGCGAGTACTTCACAAAGCCTCTCAACTCCTTCAAGGCCAAGTCCCTGCTTGTGCCGTTGCGGGCTTCCAGCGCCCCCTGTAGGCGGCTCAGGATCTCGTCCAATGCGCGAGCCCAACCGTCGACCCCCTCGATCGTGTCCCAATTCATCCGGCGTCCTCCTGCAGATGCTCAACGATCTCCCTGAGTTCTGCGGCCGTGTCCCTGAATGATGCCACCGACGGCTCGGTCTGGTCCCGCAGGTTCGCGACCAGTTCGTGATGTAGTTGCTGCCACTGTCTCACGGCCTCCTTCGCTCGTTCCACGGCAAGGACTTCAAGCTCAGCCCGCCTCTCTACACGTTGGTCAGCCTCGGAGTAGTCCCTGTACGACAACTCCGTCGCAGCGATAATCGTTCCGATTTCTTGTAGCAGCTTGACGTCATCGGCTGTGTCAGCGCCAGTGTCGTCTGCGGCGATTATCCGGTTCACCACCTCTTTCTGTCGACGCAACTGTTTCTCGTGAAAAGCAGGTAAGCCACCATACTCCATGGCAATAAGCAATTGGGCCGTTGGTGCGATAGTGCCGAGTCTGTCGGCTACGATGTCGAAATCGTCTATCAGGATATCCGCAATCTGATCCACAATCGGTTGCGCATCATCAACGGCATCGTAGAGCTTCTCGTTAGCTTCGATCGCGTCGAGTTGGCCCTTCAAGAACGCAACGACGTCGATGACGTTCTCCGGAATACTCGATAGGTTGGGCACTACCTTGAGGAACCCCCCCGCGGCTTTCGCTAGTTCACGTACGCTCTCGGCACCCGACTTTCCCTCTTGGACGATGGTGGCAAGCGAATTCGAGTACGTCACCATCGCCTCGGTCACGGCCCTTCGCTTCTTCCATTCCACGGAGAATGCGACAATTGCATCATCAAGAGCTTGGGTGTCGTAGAGCTGTCCTTCGTTCTCCGTGAACGACCGCGCATGTGCGGAAATACCTTTCAAGTCAGCGACAACCAAATCATGAAAATCGTTGACCGCACTATCCACTTCCGAAGTAACCGTGGCGTAGGGTGTGATGTCGGGAAGCGTTGAGCACCCGGCCACGAGTAGGAGCGCCAATAGGACCGCGGCTGCGGTATGCCGGAGTCGGCATCTGTGACAGTTCGAAAGCGCGATCATGTTCCCGTACGGCCTTGAAATCACGTATTCATATCCAGTTTAGCGAGAATAACTCTACCACAACATCACGGCGCTCTCGCCGGTAGCCGAAGACCAGTAGAGTCTCAGCCTCAAAATGTACGTTGCACCTCTGATGAGACGAAGTTGGAGCCGAGCGTTGCGGCTCGTGCCGCCGTCGTCGTCCCCGGCCACGTACGCCGGCGTGCCGTCGAGGTCTTGAAAAAGAACGATTACGGTGTCGAGGCTTCCGAATGTTTGAATCGTATACCTCCGGCTACGATCTGGCTTGATCACGAAGTCAAGTTGCTCTCCAGCCGCAATCTCCAACTTGCGTGAAGAATATGGCTCCAACTCGGCAAGTCGACCACTGCGGTCTTGGGCTGGATAGAATCTCCTGACCTCTTCCACGTCGCGGGCGGAGAGTCCAGCGTCGGGAATGAGAGCGGTACTCTGATATTGCTCGGGCTGGAGAATCAAACCTGCTTCAAAGCGATAGTGCATTATCGAATCTTTGTCCCAAGGGGACCCTTCCACGACATTCGGGTCAAGCTTCCTGATCACGTTCCAATGGGTCTTTCTCGGACCCCACGAGTTCGGTGGTTTGGCGAAATGCTTGTACACCGCCGGTTCGTCCCAAACAATCCCTGAGTTCGGGTTCTGATGTTCATGCGGAAAGCCAAGAGCGTGTCCGATCTCGTGCAGTGCGGTCTCGCGACCGTAAGGTGTCGTTAGATCCCATCCGAAGTTCATCGTGCGCTTCGTAGGGTCGTCAACGAGATCGATCGCGTCGCGCCCTACATAAGACCACGAACCAGCAGAGTGGTCGAAACCAATTCGAATCTCTGCGTCCGTGGCGTCCGCGACCTCTTCGAATTCAAGTCCGATGCCGAGGTCTTTCCAGGAATCAAGAGACTCGCGAACCACATCCTTCTGTCGGTCGTCTCCTCCCCACTGACTTGGCTGATCAAAAAAATGGAAGTGGAGTACTGTCCCGTTCGCCCACTTTTTCTCGACGTCACGAATAAGAGATGCTCGGTTCGGATCGATTCCCGCGTCGAGCGGACGTTCCGAAACAACAGGCAGCTCGCACATGCTCAGATTCCGGCTCACGGGCGTGCGCGTATTGGGATCACTATCATTCGTCGACATTCCATTGCTCCTCGGTCTCGTTACGGTTGGTCGACTACCTTGATCGTAGGCGAACCTTGCGAATGTACGCCAGTTCACTCAACGCCAGCCTTTCACTCGATTGAAGCAGCAACTGACCAGTTGGGGCAACCTGTTGGCCCACCGTTCTCTACCACGAACTTCTGCGTCCTCAAGGTTCGCGACAAACACTATGTCGTTACTGGGAGGCGGACAGACGCTGACTGTGAGCATGCCTCTTTTCCCAATCGACCTGCCATCAGTGTGCCCTCCGCTCAGTTTAGGTGCTGAACATGATACGCACAGGGTGCGAATCCAGCCCCCACCGTCACCAGACCAACAGAGGCGGTCGTACAGCCACCCCCCGACAACGTCATGCATACACGATAGCACTTCCCGGAAATGCTGTCAACAACAGTGGAACGCTCCAGCTACGCCTACCTGCGACGGAATCGACGGATAGAGAGCTGGGGACAACGGCAGCCCGGGGGTTGAACTGGGGAAATCGGGTAGGTTCAGACTTCCTGACGTCAGCCGGAATCAGGTGAGACGGTCGGCTGTGGGTCGCCGGCCAACTCGTAGACGAGCCTGAGTTCGGTGCCGGGATAGATCGTGCGGGTGGTTGCGTTGAGTTCCTCGATCAGGGGAGCGAGCATGCGGTCGCAGGCGTCGCTGCCGAGGCCCAGAAGCTGGATCCGCAGAATTCCCTTGTCCGGCTCGGGAATGATGTTGGCGGCGGAGGTCAGCAACGCGCGCAGCAGCCTGCGGGCATTCAGTTTCTTGCCCTGGGCACTGATCACAGGCGCCATCATGCGGGTCTCCGCGCGCTAGGGGTGGCGCAACCCCGTCAAGCGTTATTCGGCGCTTTCGGTAGGTCTTGGAGCAATACCTACCGTCCGGAGCCATCCCCGGGGCTTGGCAATCACCATAGGTGGGCGCATCGCGACGGACCCCAACGCCTCACCGGACTCACGAATCCAGGATAAGCTGCCGGCTGCCTCGCCGTCCCACCGCGGCCTGGAGCAACAGGAAACAAACTACCCTATCTAATTGCTAAAACCTTGTCCGTTAGCGATTTACCGTATGTCAAGAGCTACTCTCGAGAGGCGATCCTGCTTCAGGGCGCTTTCACCTACGCGTATCAATCGTATCACTCACGCTTGCTTGTTACCTGTTGTACTGTATGGAATTGTCTTGACAAGTAGTTCTCATACCCTTACTAATGTGCTGACGACTCAGTCGCAGCGTAGAGACCTGCGGCCAGACAGGTGCAAGAACTTTGATTGAGAGAATATCGATTCAGCGGTTCAAATCCATTTGCAAAGCGGAACTGGATCTTGGCCGTGTAAATATGTTCATTGGCAGCAACGGTGCAGGTAAGTCAAATGTGCTTGAAGCAATTGGCGTAGCGTCCGCTTCCGTTGATCGTGGCGTCGGTGACCAGGAATTGCAGAATAAAGGACTTCGCATCACACCACCTCCTCTAATGACCTCTTCATTTCGGTCTATGGTGGACGAAGAGAAGTCATTTGTCCTATCTGTGAAAATGTCTGGTGACATCGATTACGAAGTTGAATTAGAAAGCGTAGACGATGATCGTCGCTTGTCGATAGTGTCTGAGTCCTGCAATAAAGACGACCAGGAGATATTTCGCCGCACAAAGCAATCCGGGGAACTGAAGCAATCCGGGGAACTGAAGAACGGACCCATATTGTTTTCCGATCTTGCTCCAGTTCAAGGCATTTGGGAGCCGATTCGTCCTATTGCTTCTAATCTTGGTGGGGTGCAAGACGCACTGGAGACTCTTTCAAAGTATGCTATCTATGCACCGCAGGTTGAGTTTCTGCGCGGTCAGGCCGCACGTCTATTTCCGGTAGAATCGGTAGGATTACATGGCGAAGGTCTGCCAGCCGCTGTCAAAAGCCTCTTAGAGCATCTAGGTTCAATACGCAATACGCCGGAGGGAGACTTGCAGGATTACGCTCTTCAACTGGCTTTTCTCCCTGGTTGGGCCAATTTCGTGCAGGTAGGCGATATTGATGACCGCCTTGTGTCTCGCGCTGTAGTAGGAAAGGGGCAGAAACAGTCGATGTTGTACTTTGAGGATAAGTACATGGAACACAGCAGGAAGCGGCTGTCAGTATATGACAGCAGCGAAGGCACTCTGTTTCTACTTTTTGTCGCGGTTCTACTTGTTCACTCTGATAGCCCTAAGATCTTCGCCCTTGACAATGTTGACAACGGCCTCAATCCAGCGATGACCCGCAAGATGATAGAGAAGATAATCGAAACCACGGCGGAAGCATCTACCAAAGAATTTGAGTGCGGTCCACGTCAAGTCTTTCTTACAAGCCATAACCCAACGGCTCTGGATGCGTTTGATCTGTTTGAAAGCGAGCAGCGCGTGTTCGTTGTCAGTCGAAACAATATTGGGCACACAGAAATTACTCGGTTGAAACCAGCGGATGGTGTGACCCGCGAAGATTGGGTAGCAACGCACCATGGTAACAGTCTGTCAAAACTCTGGATCGAAGGTACCATAGAAGGCGCCCTTGGCCCCGACCACCTTTAGACGAACATGCCGCTAATAGGACTAGTGTGCGAAGGTCCAACGGATCGAATTGCGATTGAGTGGTATGTCCGAAAGTCTCTCGTGGAGCGTGGGTTCTCCGATATTACCTTTCGCAAGATACCGGAACATACGGATCAGACTTCCAAAGATATACAAGGCTGTACGATGGTGCTAGCATGGCTCAGTAAGGAACCAGGAGAGCGCCAAAAACTCCTGGGCGATATATTCGCTAATGGCTTGAGAAGATGTGATGCGATAGTAGCCCATCTGGATGCAGACAACCTGTCGATGTCTCAATTCCGGCAGCATACGGTGGGAGCGATTCTGCCGCCATACAGCTACCAAGGTCAAACTGCTAGAGCGTCAGTGCTACCATTACAAGAGGTTCGTCTTGGACCTTGTTCGTGTATTGGGCAGCCCATGATTTATATCTACAACGCGCAACGTCGCAGCTGACCGAATAGAAGGGGACCATATTCCCCCCCCCCTCCTTCCCATTAAACCTATATAATATATGTCGGTTTTCTATATACCCTATCTATTCCTGACGGTCGCAAGCGAACGCGCTCGGGAGCATCAGGCGGCGCCTTCGTCGCGCTGTCGAGGCGCGAAGTAAGAACGGAGTACGTCGAGCGTCCCTTCCAGGTGCGCCAAGCGTTCGCGGATCTCGGCGCGTTCCCGAGTTGCTTCGGCGAAGCCCGCGTCGATCCGGTCATTGAGCCGACGGAACCCGGTAACCACGGCTGCGGTGGTGGTGACACCGACGGCGACGATAGTGACCAGCACTGCGACCCATTCAACAGACAACGTGATCCTCCTGCTGCCGGGGCTCGGTCCGCCCGAGGGGTGAGGTGGTCCCGGTTCGTTGGACAGCCCGGGGGGTAGGTTAAGGTGTATTCCGTTGGTTGTCAACCCACCCCTCCTTCTCAAGAACAGGTGGCGGTAACAGGGGGTGGGGGTCGTACCTCGTTGTAGAACTCGATCCACTCGTCGATCACCCGCTGCGCCACGAACCGGACCTTGTACCGCGCCGGCAAGGAGCAGCCGGCAGTGGTGCCGCTGGAGTTGCAGGCGGGCATCATCGGCGGTCACTGGACGCCGCGGGCGGCACACCAAGCGAGCTTTCTGGTGGCCCAGGTGACGCCGCGGGAGGGAGCCCAGATCCTGGACGCGTTGGGCAACATGAGTCCCTCGGCGAGCAGCCTGGAGCGACTGCCGAAGCAGTTGAGCGGGGTTGCTGCTGCACCAGAGCGATGGCTTCCGCGAATGGGGGGCCGGCGGCTCGCTCCGGCTCGATCCCGGTGCGCCGGACCGCGGCTTGGCGCTGAGCGTGGCGCCGTCCTGGGGGACCGCCACGATGGCTGCGGCAGAGCTGTGGTCGTTGCCGGACGCTTCGCGTCTGGCAACGGCGCCCGACCATTCGGATATCGCCGGCCGAGTCGACGCCGAGCTGGGCTACGGGATCGACCTGCTCGACGGGCGCGCTCTGCTGACCCCGTACGCGGGGCTGACGGTTTCCCACGGCGGGGCGCGCACCTGGCAGCTCGGTACGCGCTACCAACTCGACTCCTCCTTCAACGTCGCTCTGGAGGGCAGCCGCAACGAAACCGCCGCAGCACCGGAACATACGCTGACGCTCAGCGGCACCCTGCGCCGGTAGCCGCCGAGAAGTCCGTCGATGCGCACGCGGGTCGCAGTAGTGCCAGTGGAGCACGCCGTCGGCGGCGGCGAACCCGACGCAGGTGCCGGTCGTGCCCTGGTCTCTGATCGGCCGGCCGCACGGCGCTGTCGGCCACCACCCACCCCCGCCTCCACGGCGTCCTCCAACGTCCAGTCCGACTGCACGTCGGTTGACCGGTCGCAGTTGAGAATGAACCGGCGCACCCGAGGCCCGCGCGTCGCCATCGGCGCTTCCGTCGCACGGCACCGCCGGTGCTCGCAAGGCCGGTCAGGAAGGTGGAGCCTGGCCGGGTGACCGCGGCGGCGGGCAGCGCTCGCCGGTGACGCTGATCCGGAACCGGTCGTCCGGGGCCGGCAGCGGGTTCATGACGATGTGCAGGGCTTGGTCCGGCGGCTGCATCGCCACGTGAAAGTGGCGAAACAGCACGGCGCTGATGACCAGATACAGCAGATCGGCGGTGGTCGCGCCCAGGCAGGTGTGCGGACCGAGGCCGTACGGGCAGTACGCGTTCGGCTGCACGTGCTCCTTGCGCTCGGGAGCGTAGCGATTCACGTCGAACCGTTCCGGGTCCGGAAAGTACTCCGGCAGGTGATGGGTCACCGTGTTGGCGATGATGCAATACTCGTCCTTCGGAATCTCGTACCCCTGGAACTCGAAGGCGGCGGTGGTGGTGCGGGTGAGGGCCGGGGCCGGCGGATGCAGCCGCAGTACCTCCATCGCCGCCCACCGCGTCCGGACCATCCGCCGCAGCGAGTCGCGATCGGGGAAGCCCGAGGCGAACGCCAAGTCCGCTTCCGCGACCACCGCCCGCTGCAGCTCCGGGTCGCGCAGGATGTGGAACAGCAGCAGGGAGGTGGCGCTGGCCGCGGTATCCATGCCCGCTATGAACGGCCCGATCAGGGAGGCCACGGCGTCCCGTTCGCTCATCAGCCGCGGATGCTCGGCGTGGAACCGGCGAATCAGGGCCACGAAGTCGCCGTCGCGTGGCGGATGACCGCCCACGTGATGCTGGTCCCAGATGCGGCGCGCCATTTCCAGCACGGAGCGCCTGGACGAGACGTAGCGCGGCAGGTGCTGCATGAAACCGGGCCATACCCTGCGGATGTGGATCTGCACCAGCGCCCGAAAGAAGTAGATCAGGTCATCCATGACCTCATCGGGTTCCTGGTTGGTCGCCATGTATCCCAGCAGCGATGAGACCAGCCGTTTCACGTACGGGAACGCCGGAATCGGGGTTTGGCGCGGCCAGGCGTGCACCATGGCGAGTTGGCTCCGGACCAGCTTCTCCATCTGCGCGTACAGCGTCCGGCCGGAGTAGCCTTCCTTGAGCCCGGCGCGCATGGTGCGGTGATCGGGACCGTCCAGCTCGATCAGCGTCGGGTTGTCGCCGCCCAGCACCTGGTGGATGTCGCGCATCGCTTCCCTGGAGGAAAACAGTTGGTGGCCCCGCTGCTTCATCAGCGCATTCGCTTCGGGACCCGCCAGCACCAGCGGGCGCTGATTCAGGATCGGTACGCGGAACACCGGTCCCAACCGCAAGTATTGCGTGGTAAAGAACTTGCCCACGGCCGTGAGCATCGGCCGCAGGTTGCCCACGAGCGGCAGTCCCGGCGCCAAGGGTATGGTCAAGGTGGAAACAGAAGCCATCTGATCGGAAGGTACCCGACACCCTGACGCGGAGGCAAACGCGGCCGGTCTCAACGGCCCAATCCCGCGTACTTGCGCCAACGGCGACTCGCCATCCGCGGCGCTGTCGGCCACCACTCCCGCCTCCACGGCGTCCTCGAACGTGGAGGACCCGACCAGGCTCGCGGCGTTGCGCCACAACTCCTCCGCGATACGAATGACACTGGCGTCGGCCCGAGACGTGTCACAAATTACATGATATGCTGCTCCGATTGCGTCCGGCGGTATCTGAGCGCTTGAAGCACACTCATCGAAAGGGGGCTTTGCGAATTGCAATTACCGATCCCGAGTGACTTTGACGCAAAACGCGCGCTGCCTCGCTTGAGCGGCTGCGTGGGCGGTCGGCGACGCAACCGCAGTGCCGCCTGCGCGCCACTATGGCTGGCGGTCCTGTTGTTTCATGCGCCGGTCCTCGCCGGCACGGATCCGGGTACCGAGCCGGCCGCGACGCAGGCTGAAGAGATTCTACGGTTTCAGGCGGAGCAGGAACGCGACCGGCATCGGCAACAGCAACTTGAACGCACCCGCCCGCCGGCGGGACGGTGGCCGGAGGAGCCCGGCGTGCCGACACCTCCGGCCGGCAGCGAGTGCGTCGACCTCCGCCACATACGAGTCGATGGGGTAACCCTCCTGACCGCCAGCGCCATCGATGCGGTCGTTGCAGCATACGAAAACCGTTGCCTCGCCGTCGAAGACCTCAACGGCGTGCTGCAACAGCTCTCGTTTCTCTACGTCGAGCAAGGCTACGTCACCTCGCGAGCGTATCTGCCGGAACAGGACCTGAGTGACGGATCGCTCGAGATCGTGGTCGTGGAAGGGTTCCTTGAGCGGATCGTGATGAACGGAGAGCCGGGACGGCACGCTGGACGGATCGGCGCCGCCTTTCCCCGGTTGGAAGGAAGGCTCCTGAACTTGCGCGACCTGGAGCAGGGGCTGGATCAGCTCAATCGGCTGCCGTCGAACCAGGCAACCATTGAACTCGCCGCCGGCGCGGAGCTGGGTGGCTCGGTGTTGCAGGTGAGCACGGACCAGGGAAAGCGCTGGCACGCGGCCGTAGCTACCGACAACCTGGGCGGCGCCTTCACCGGGCAGCAGCAGACGCGGCTGGCGCTCGGCTACGACGATCTTCTGGGCATCAACGATCGGTGGTCCGCCAGCTATCAGCGCAGCATGGCGGGACATCCGCTGGACTTCTCAGGCCGGCCGCCGTTCAGCGACACCGTGACCGGCGACCTGGCGCTCCCCTACGGCTACTGGGCACTCGCCGTCAGCGGGACCTGGAATCAGTATCAGTCGCTGTTGGCCGGTCAGATTGCCGACATCAAGACCTCGGGAAGCTCTACGACGGTGCGGGGGCAGCTGACGCGGGTCATCTACCGGGACGAGGTGGCGAAGGTGTCGGCGGCGGCGGCGTTGAGCTGGCGGCAGACGGAGAACTTCGTCGCCGAACAGCGGGTAGACGTGTCGAGCCGAACCACGTCGAGTGCGGCTATCGACTTGGTGTTCGCCCTGCAGCTCTGGGGTGGACAGGCGACCGCTTCGCTTGGGCTGGAGCACGGGCTGGACATTCTGGGCGCGGTGCGCGACGACCCGCGCGCGACGGATGCTCCGCGGGCCCAGTTCCGCAAGCTCACCGGTTCGTTGAGCCACGTACACCCGATCGGTCTGGGACCGCTCACCGCGCTGTATAGCGCATCCCTGTCCGGGCAGTGGTCCCCCGATCGGTTGTTCGGCGCGCAACAGATGGCGCTGGGGGGACCGGGCAGTGTTCGCGGAGTCCGCGAGGCGGTGCTGTCCGGCAACCTGGCGCTGCTGCTGCGCAACGAGTTCTCGCTCCGGCTGCCGGCCGCCAACTCTTCCGGCGGGAGCAGCGGGAGCAGGCTCATGGAGCCATACGTGGGGCTCGATCTTGGTCAGGTGTTGCCGCAGCAGCACTATGGAATCGCGCTGGGCCATCTGGCCGGCGCCACGCTCGGGATGCGCCTGCGGCGGGACGGGATCGAGTTGGAGGTGGCCTATTCCGATCTGCTCTACGTTCCGGCAGAGCGCAGCAAAGGGCTCAAGTCAGGCGTGCTTTCGGCACGCGCGTCTCTGACGTTCTAGCCGCGCGTCGTTCGGGGACCCCGGTGCGTACGGATAGCCACAGATGGAACGGCCTCGGGAGCTGGGCACGACAGGTGACCGCCGGGGTGGTGAGCTGGCTGCTCCTGATGCAGCCGCTGCTGGCGCAGGGCGCCGAGATCGAGGCGGACAGCGCCGCCGCGGCGGCCAATCGGCCGCAGGTCGACGCGGCCGGGAACGGCGTGCCGCAGGTCAATATCGTGACCCCGAACGCGGCGGGCGTATCCCACAACAAGTACAGCTTGTTCGACGTCGCAGAGCGCGGCGCCATCCTCAATAACGCCAAGCAGGAACTCTCGCAGTCGCGGCTGGGAGGTCTGGTGCAGGGCAACGCCAATCTGGCGAACTCGGCCGCCGCCACTCTGATCCTCAACGAGATAACCGGCGTCCAACGCTCCTTGTTGGCGGGTGTCCTCGAGGTGCACGGAGCGGCGGCCGACGTGGTGCTGGCCAATCCCAACGGGATCACCTGCAACGGCTGCGGCTTTATCAACACGCCGCGGGTGACCCTGGCCAGTGGTATCCCGGAGCTGGGCGAGGACGGGGCGCTGGCCAACCTGCGGGTGACCGGCGGAGACCTCGGCATCGGCGCGCGCGGCGCTGACCTGGAAGCCGCCGACGTGTTCGACCTGATCGCCGGCCGGATCAAGGTGGAGGGTGTCGTGCGGTCGGGGGGCGACCTGAACCTGGTCGCGGGACGTACCAGCTACGGGTACCGGAGCGGGCTGGTTACGGCGTTGCCAGGCGGCAATTCCGAGCCGGGACTGGCGATTGACTCGTCGCTGTTGGGCGGCATGTACGCGCGCAAGATCACGTTGCTGGCGACCGACGCGGGGGCGGGGGTGCGGATGCTGGGGCCGATGTCCGCCCGCGCCGAAGGGATGACGCTGACCGCCGACGGCCGTCTGACGCTGGCTGTCGCGCAAGCGGCCGGGACCATCGAGGCGACTTCGAACAGCGATGCCGTGCAGGTGACCGGAACCCTGTATGCGGGCACCGACGCGGTGCTGACCGGAGCCACTTCGGTCGATCTGCAGGACGGCGCCACGGTCACCGCCGCCGGCGACGTCCGTCTGACCGGTGGGACGGTGAACCTGGGCAACGGTGCGCTGGCCGCGACGGGCGTGGACGCCGAAGGGGTGCAAAGCGCTACCGGGGTGCTGGCGGTTGTCGCCTCGAAGCTGGTGGCAGGTCTCGGGCGGCTGGTGGCCGGAGAGACTCTGGAGGTGACTGCGGACACCATCGACCTGGCGCGCGCGACCGACACTGAAGTGAGCGCCCTGCTCTCACTCGGCAGCATGGTGCTCGACACCGAGCAGGTCACGGCCACGAATGGCCGCGTCACGGCCCGTAACGGATTGCGGATCCTGGGAAACGGCGCCCTGACCCTTACCGGGGGACGCTATACGTCCGGCAGCACGGTGCAGGTCGAGGCGGAGGGCATCACCACCAGCGCCGACCTGCTCGCCGTGACCGGTCTGACGGTGCAGAGCCGGACAGGTGCGGTAACGAACTCGGGCCGGATGTCCGGGGACGGTGGGGTTACCGTCAGTGCGGCGACCGGGTTGAGCAACAGCGGCCAGATTCTGTCGCAGGGCAAGGTAACGGTTACCGCCGGAGCCGCTCTGACCAATCAGGAGGGCGCCCGGATCATCGCCGACGACGGTATCGCGGTGACCGCTGGCTCGGTCACCAACGACGGCCGGATCGCTGCGCAGGGCGGAGTGCTGACCATCGACACGGCCGGCGGGCTGACCAACCGCGGCACCCTGGTGAGCCTGACCTCGGCCACGCTCAAGGTCGACGGCGACGTGGTCAACAGCGGCGACCTGCTGGTCGAGGAGGCGCTCGTGCTGCGGGGCTTGGCCGGCGCGCGCAGCGGCACCCTGACCAACCAGGCGGGCGGCACCATCAACAGCGGCACCGGCACCTACACCGTCGCCGGGCTCAGCAACGCCGGCACCCTGACCGCCCACGATTCCACCCTGACCATCGACGTCACCGGCAACCTCACCAACGCCGGCACCCTCAGCGCCAAGACCGACGTTGACGTCTCACTGGACGGCGACCTCACCAACCGCGGCCGGATGATCGCCGAAGGCGCGATCACGCTCAGCGGGCGGGACGGTGGCCGGCTGGGAGCACTCACCACGGAGGCCGGCAGCACCCTCAACGCCGGTACCGGGCTCACGGTCAAGGCGACCAGCCTGGACAACGCCGGCGACACCGGTTCTGCCGGCGGCTTCGTCGCGGTCGAGCTGACCGGGAATCTGACCAACAGCGGCTTCCTCTACAGCAACACCTCCTCCCGCTACCGGCTCGACGGCACCTTCACCAACAGCGGCCGGGTGATCGCCGAGACCGACCTCACCATCGAAGGACTGACCGGCGCGCGCGCCGGCGCGCTCACCAACGCCTCCGGCCGCATCGTCGCCGTGACGGGTGACCTGACCCTCAAGACCGCCGTCAGCTCAGCAACGACCGTCCTCACGGTAACCGTCGAGACCGAGTCACCGGCAGCGAGCAGACCACCGAGGGTGACACCACCACCACGGTGGTCACGAACGCGGAGCAGGTCACCGGCGACAGTCCGGCCCCGGCGCGGCTGCAGGCCGGCGGCGACCTGGTGATCGACACCGGCGTTCTCACCAACCGCCACGCTCAGATCGCGGCCGGCGGCGACCTGACCATCAGCGCGACCTCGCTTGACCAACATCGGCCGCACGCTCACCGAGACGGTCGAGACCACCACCACCACGGCCGGCGCAGACCCCACCGTCACCACGGCCACGACCGCGACCGCCACCAGCACCATCTGGGCCGGCGGCACGCTGGGGGTCACCCTGACCGGCGCGCTGGACAACAGCGGCACCCTGGGCGCCCGCGGCGCCGCCACGGTCACCGCCGGCGCCGCCCTCACCAACCGCGCCGCCGGCCGCATCGCCGGCTCGGCCGGGGTCGCAGTGACCGCCGCCTTCGGTCACCAACGCCGGCCGCATCCAGGCCCAGGGCGGGCCGCTGACCATCGACACCGCCGGCGGGCTGACCAACTCCGGCACCCTGGTGAGCCTGACCTCGGCCACGCTCAAGGTCGACGGCGACGTGGTCAACCGCGGCGACCTGCTGGTCGAAGAGGCACTGGTGCTGCGGGGCCTGGCCGGCGCGCGCAGCGGCACGCTGACCAACCAGGCGGGCGGCACCATCAACAGCGGCACCGGCAGCTACACCGTCGCCGGGCTCAGCAACGCCGGCGTCCTGACCGCCCACGACTCCACCCTGACCATCGACGTCGCCGGCAACCTCGCCAACGCCGGCACCCTCAGTTCCAAGAGCCGATGTTGACCAGTCTCACTGGACGGCGACCTGACCAACCGCGGCCGGATGATCGCCGAAGGCGCGATCACGCTCAGCGGGCGGGACGGCGCGCGCCTGGGGGCGCTCACCACCACCGCCGGCAGCACCCTCAACGCCGGCACCGGGCTCACGGTCAAGGCGACCAGCCTGGACAACGCCGGCGACACCGGTTCTGCCGGCGGGTTCGTCGCGGTCGAGCTGACCGGGAATCTGACCAACAGCGGCTTCCTCTACAGCAACACTTCCTCCCGCTACCGGCTCGACGGCACCTTCACCAACAGCGGCCGGGTGATCGCCGAGACCGACCTCACCATCGAAGGACTGACCGGCGCGCGCGCCGGGGCGCTCACCAACACCTCCGGCCGCATCGTCGCGGTGACCGGTGACCTGACCCTCAAGACCGCCGTCAGCTCAGCAACGACCGTCCTCACGGTCACGGTCGAGACGGTCACCGGCAGCGAGCAAACCACCGACGGCGACACCACCACCACGGTGGTCACCAACGCCGAGCAGGTCACCGGCGACAGTCCGGCCCCGGCGCGGCTGCAGGCCGGCGGCAACCTGGTGATCGACACCGGCGTTCTCACCAACCGCCACGCCCAGATCGCGGCCGGCGGCGACCTCACCATCGGCGCCACGTCGCTGACCAGCATCGGCCGCACGCTCACCGAGACGGTCGAGACCACCACCACCGACGGCGCAGACCCCACCGTCACCACGGCCACGACCGAGACCGCCACCAGCACCATCTGGGCCGGCGGCACGCTGGGGGTCACGCTGACCGGCGCGCTGGACAACAGCGGCACCCTGGGCGCGCGCGGCACCGCCACGGTCACCGCCGGCGCCGCCCTCACCAACCGCGCCGCCGGCCGCATCGCCGGCTCGGCCGGGGTCGCGGTGACCGCCGCCTCGGTCACCAACGACCGGCCGCATCCAGGCGCAGGGTGGGCCGCTGACCATCGACACGGCCGGCGGGCTGACCAACTCCGGCATCCTGGTGAGCCTGACCTCGGCCACGCTCAAGGTCGACGGCGACGTGGTCAACCGCGGCGACCTGCTGGTCGAAGAGGCGCTGGTGCTGCGGGGCCTGGCCGGCGCGCGCAGCGGCACGCTGACCAATCAGGCGGGCGGTACCATCAACAGCGGCACCGGCAGCTACACCGTCGCCGGGCTCAGCAACGCCGGCACCCTGACCGCCCACGACTCCACCCTGACCATCGACGTCACCGGCAACCTCACCAACGCCGGCACCCTCAGTTCCAAGACCGACACCGGTATCACGGTCGACGGCGACCTGACCAACCGCGGCCGGATGATCGCCGAGGGCGCGATCACGCTCAGCGGGCGGGACGGCGCGCGCCTGGGGCGCTCACCACCACCGCCGGCAGCACCCTCAACGCCGGCACCGGGCTCACGGTCAAGGCGACCAGCCTGGACAACGCCGGCGACACCGGTTCTGCCGGCGGCTTCGTCGCGGTCGAGCTGACCGAAAATCTGACCAACAGCGGCTTCCTCTACAGCAACACCTCCTCCCACTACCGGCTCGACGGCACCTTCACCAACCGCGGCCGGGTGGTGGCCGAGACCGACCTCACCATCGAAGGACTGACCGGCGCGCGCGCCGGCGCGCTCACCAACACCTCCGGCCGCATCGTCGCGGTGACCGGTGACCTGACCCTCAAGACCGCGTCAGTGACCAACGACCGTCCCACCGTCACCGTCGAGACCGCCACCACCACCGAGCAAACCACCGACGGCGACACCACCACCAGCGTGGTCACCACCGCCGAGCAGGTCACCGGCGACAGTCCGGCCCCGGCGCGGCTGCAGGCCGGCGGCAACCTGGTGATCGACACCGGCGCGCTCACCAACCGCCACGCCCAGATCGTGGCCGGCGGCGACCTCACCATCAGCGCCACCTCGCTGACCAGCATCGGCCGCACGCTCACCGAGACGGTCGAGACCACCACCACCACCGACGGCGCAGACCCCACCGTCACCACGGCCACGACCGAGACCGCCACCAGCACCATCTGGGCCGGCGGCACGCTGGGGGTTACGCTGACCGGCGCGCTGGACAACAGCGGCACCCTGGGCGCGCGCGGCACGGCCACGGTCACCGCCGGCGCCGCCCTCACCAACCGCGCCGCCGGCCGCATCGCCGGCTCGGCCGGGGTCGCGGTGACCGCCGCCTCGGTCACCAACGACGGCCGCATCCAGGCGCAGGGCCGGGCCGCTGACCATCGACACGGCCGGCGGGCTGACCAACTCCGGCATCCTGGTGAGCCTGACCTCGGCCACGCTCAAGGTCGACGGCGACGTGGTCAACCCGCGGCGACCTGCTGGTCGAGGAGGCGCTGGTGCTGCGGGGCCTGGCCGGCGCGCGCAGCGGCACGCTGACCAATCAGGCGGGCGGCACCATCAACAGCGGCACCGGCAGCTACACCGTCGCCGGGCTCAGCAACGCCGGCACCCTGACCGCCCACGACTCCACCCTGACCATCGACGTCACCGGCAACCTCACCAACGCCGGCACCCTCAGCGCCAAGACCGACGTTGACGGTCTCACTGGACGGCGACCTGACCAACCGCGGCCGGATGATCGCCGAAGGCGCGATCACGCTCAGCGGGCGGGACGGCGCGCGGCTGGGGGCGCTCACCACCACCGCCGGCAGCATCCTCAACGCCGGCACCGGGCTCACGGTCAAGGCGACCAGCCTGGACAACGCCGGCGACACCGGTTCTGCCGGCGGCTTCGTCGCGGTCGAGCTGACCGAAAATCTGAGCAACAGCGGCTTCCTCTACAGCAACACTCTCCTCCCGCTACCGGCTCGACGGCACCTTCACCAACCGCGGCCGGGTGGTGGCCGAGACCGACCTCACCATCGAAGGACTGACCGGCGCCCGCGCCGGGGCGCTCACCAACACCTCCGGCCGCATCGTCGCCGTGACCGGTGACCTGACCCTCAAGACCGCCGCGCTCAGCAACAACCGCCTCACGGTGACGGTCGAGACGGTCACCGGCAGCGAGGAAACCACCGACGGCGACACCACCACCAGCGTGGTCACCACCACCGAGCAGGTCACCGGCGACAGTCCGGCCCCGGCGCGGCTGCAGGCCGGCAGCGACCTGGTGATCGACACCGGCGCTCTCACCAACCGCCACGCCCAGATCGCGGCCGGCGGCGACCTGACCATCAGCGCGACCTCCTTGACCAGCATCGGCCGCACGCTCACCGAGACTGTCGAGACTACCGTGACAACCGCCGGCTCCGACCCCACCGTCACCACGGCCACGACCGAGACCGCCACCAGCACCATCTGGGCCGGCGGCACGCTGGGGGTCACGCTGACCGGCGCGCTGGACAACGGCGGCACCCTGGGCGCCCGCGGCACCGCCACGGTCACCGCCGGCGCCGCCCTCACCAACCGCGCCGCCGGCCGCATCGCCGGCTCGGACGGGGTCGCGGTGACCGCCGCCTCGGTCACCAACGCAGGCCGCATCCAGGCGCAGGGTGGGCCGCTGACCATCGACACCGCCGGCGGGCTGACCAACTCCGGCATCCTGGTGAGCCTGACGTCGGCCACGCTCAAGGTCGACGGCGACGTGGTCAACCGCGGCGACCTGCTGGTCGAGGAGGCGCTGGTGGTGCGAGGCCTGGCCGGCGCGCGCAGCGGCACGCTGACCAACCAGGCGGGCGGCACCATCAACAGCGGCACCGGCAGCTACACCGTCGCCGGGCTCAGCAACGCCGGCACCCTGACCGCGCACGACTCCTCGCTGACCATCGACGTCACCGGCAACCTCACCAACGCCGGTACCCTCAGCGCCAAGACCGACACCGGTATCACGGTCGACGGCGACCTGACCAACCGCGGCCGGATGATCGCCGAGGGCGCGATCACGCTCAGCGGGCGGGACGGCGCGCGGCTGGGGGCGCTCACCACCACCGCCGGCAGCATCCTCAACGCCGGCACCGGGCTCACGGTCAAGGCGACCAGCCTGGACAACGCCGGCGACACCGGTTCTGCCGGCGGGTTCGTCGAGGTCGAACTGACCGAAAATCTGAGCAACAGCGGCCTCCTCTACAGCAACACTTCCTCCCGCTACCGGCTCGACGGCACCTTCACCAACCGCGGCCGGGTGGTGGCCGAGACCGACCTCACCATCGAAGGACTGACCGGCGCGCGCGCCGGGGCGCTCACCAACACCTCCGGCCGCATCGTCGCCGTGACCGGTGACCTGACCCTCAAGACCGCCGCGGTGAGCAACAACCGCCTCACGGTGACGGTCGAGACGGTCACCGGCAGCGAGGAAACCACCGACGGCGACACCACGACCAGCGTGGTCACGACCGCCGAGCAGGTCACCGGCGACAGTCCGGCCCCGGCGCGGCTGCAGGCCGGCGGCAACTTGGTGATCGACACTGGCGCTCTCACCAACCGCCACGGTCAGATCGCGGCCACCGGCGACCTGACCATCAGCGCCACCTCGCTGACCAGCATCGGCCGCAGGCTGACCGGGACTGTCGAGACCACCACGACCACCGCCGGCTCCGCCCCGGCCGTCACCACCATCGACACCGTGGCCTCTACCGCCATGGTCGAGACCGGCGGCGTGCTCACCATCACCACACCCGGCGGCCTCGACAATTCCGGCATGCTGCTGAGCTTGACCTCGGCCGACTTGAACGTGGACGGCAGCGTGACCAACAGCGGCGACCTGCTGGTGGAGGGGGCGCTCACCCTCGACGGTGCGACGAACACCCACAGCGGAGCGCTTTCCAACCAGGAAGGCGGTACGATCAACAGCGGTTCCGGGACCTACCGCGTCGCGAGCCTGACCAATGCCGGAACCATGACCGCCCACGACACCTCCCTGACGATAGAAACGCCCGGCAACGTCACCAACTCCGGCGAGCTCGGCGCCGAAACGGACCTCGACATCAGGCTCGACGGCAATCTGACGAACGCCGGCACCGGATCGATCATCTCGGAGGGTCAGATGACCCTCGAGGGGCACACCGGAGAGCGCATGAGCGCCCTCAGGACGTACCGCAACAGCCTGATCAATGGCGGGGCAGGTCTGACCATCGAGGCGGCGAGCCTCACCAACCGCGACCGCATAGGCTCGGCCAACGGCGCGCTCATTGCCGAGTTGACCGGCAGCCTGTCGAACACCGGGTTGCTGTACAGCGGCACCAGTTCCCACTATCGCCTGAACGGCTCCTTCACCAACACCGAAGCCGACGTCCTGGCCGAGACCAACCTCACCATCGAGGGGCTGACCCGCACGCGCGCCGGCGCGCTGACCAATACTTCGGGTCGCATCGAGGCCATCTCCGGAAACCTGACGCTCAAGGTCGCTTCCCTGACCAACCAGCGGCGCGAGCTGGAAGTCGATTCCACGACCACGACCGCGGAGAACACGGTAACGGTCGTGGCCCCGTGTAGAGACACCTCCTACGGATGGCCGTGGACCCATTGCGCGGGAGACCACGACTCCGATCACGAAGAGACTACTGACACCATTACCACCACCGCGGTCACGACCACCGACGAGGTCGTCAAGGACAGCGAGCAGGCGGAGCTGCTTGCCGGCAGCAGTATCGTGATCCAAACGGGAACACTCAGCAACAACTACAGCCACATCGCAGCCAACAGCAGTATCACGATACACGCGAATTCGGTCACGAACGTCGGGCTTGATCTCAAGCAAACCGTCGTGACCACGACGCAAACGGTGCATGAAGAATGGCATTGCGGCTCGAATCACTGTAGCGTTAGACCGTACTACATCGGGACCACCACGGATCCCGAGGAAACCGTCACTGTCACTACTGCCCTTGAAGATGCAACCAAGACAAACAAGCTGTTCGGCACGATCCACGCCGGGGGAACCCTTCGAATCTACGTGCGAGGGTCTCTCCAGAACGCGGACGATATACCAGGCTACGACGGGGAATTCAAAGACGAAGCCATCCGCAACCGCGTCTCCGGCCTGAGCGCCCCCGCCGCCGGGAACCGACGGCTTCCGGTGGCCGCCGTGGACCGGCCGCTCGCAGCCGCCACGTCTGCCGACCGCGAGCGCGTGCGTGCCCTCGTTGCGGCCGTTGTCGATGCCGTTCTTGGCGAAGTAGACGTGCCCGACGGAGGTCCTGTCGAACTCTCCGTGGAAAGCGCTCTGGTTGCAGCCGTGGTGAGTGCCCTGCTCGGGAACGTGGATTTTTCCGACGGCGAGGCCGCCGACCTCACGTCGCAAGACGCGCTACTTGCGGCTTTGGTGGAAAACATACTCGGCGACCTGAATCTCGCGGATGACGAGGCCGTCGACCTCGCGTCGCAGGACGGTCTTCTTGCGGCCCTGGTGGAAAACATACTCGGCGACCTGGATCTCGCGGATGACGAGGCCGTCGACTTCACGTCGCAGGACGGTCTTCTTGCAGCCCTCGTGAATACTCTGCTCGGCCACCTGGATCTGTCCGCCGGCGAGCTCGCCGACTCCACTGCGGAAGCCGCTCTCCTTGCAGCCTTGGTGAATACCGTGCTCGGCGAGATCGGTATCACGGCGCCATCGGACGAGCTGTCCGCAGCGATCACGGACGCCCTTGAGACTGCCCGCGCAGATGGCGAACGCGATCCGGAGGCGCTCGTTGAGACCATTGTCGAGATCCTCGAGACCCAGGTGCTGGCCGAGGCCGATGTTCCCGCAACCCCGATCCCGTACAGCGCGGTCCCCCTGACCTCGCTCCGGATGAGCATCGACTCGCTGCTGCGGCGCACGTCGCTGTTCGTGCAGGAGCTGGCGCCCGACGTTCCCTACCTCATCGAAACGCGTCCCGAGTTCATCAAACGCGACCAGTACCTCGGATCAGACTACTTTCTCGAACGGGTCGGCCTGCTGCACGCCGACCAGATTCTCAAACGGCTGGGCGACTCCTACGTCGAGACGCGGCTGATCCAGGACCAGATCTTCGACCTCACCGGCCGGCGCTACGTCGGCGGCGCGCAGGACTACCGCAGTCTGATGCAGGCGCTGTACGACAACGCCGTCGATGCCTACCGCAGCCTCGCGCTCACCATCGGCGTGGCCCTGAGCCCCAGCCAGATCGCCGCACTGTCCGGCAACATCATCTGGTTGGAGCGCCACACCGTCGGCGGCCAGGAGGTGCTGGTGCCGCGCCTGTACCTGGCCTCCTCCACCCTCGACAGCCTCGACCTCGGCAGCGCCAGCATCACCGGCAGCACCACCATCATCAACGCCGCCCACGTCATCAACTCCGGCCTCATCGCCGGCACCGACGCGCTCGCCATCAGCACCGCCGGCGACCTGCTCAACATCGGCGGCAGCCTGCTCTCCGGGGGTGACATCGGCATTGACGCCGGCGGACTGTTCGCCAACCAGTCGGGCATCGTTTTCGGCGGCGGCGACGTCGGTATCCAGGCGGGAGCGATCCTCAACGAGACCTTGTCGGAGCGCATCGAATTCGCCGGCGGGTTCGCGGACCAGATGCTGCAGGTGGCGCAGATCACCGCGGGCGGCAGCCTGCACCTGGACGCGGCCGGCTTCATTCAATCAATCGGCGGGGTTTTCGAATCGGGCGAGGAGATGACGCTGCTGGCCGGCGACGACATCTCCATCCTGGCACTGCAGCTTGCCAACGAGCACGACTTCGAGTTCGACGGCGGGTTCGAGCACAGCAGCGCCCTGATCAACCAATTGGCGACCCTCGACGCCGGCGGCGATCTGACCATGCTCGCCGGCGGGGACCTCACCATCCAGGGAGGCGAATTGACCGCCGGCGCCGACGCCACCCTGTTCGCCTTGGGCGATACCACCATCGAGTCGGTCCAGGACTTCCAGCACGACGAATACCAACTCGACACCGAAAGCGGTGGCTTCCTGGGCCTGTTCAGCACCGGCACCAGCATCCACGAGATGGACGTCGAGCTCGATACCCTTGCCACCACCATCAGCGCCGGCGGCGACCTCACCATCGCCTCAGGCACCGGCGACCTCACCCTTGACGCGGTGGATCTGGGCAGCGGCGGCGACATCCTCCTGTCCGCCGAGCAGGGCACGGTGGCGCTGCTGAGCAACACCGACCAGTCCAGCGAGCAGGAGTACGAACACGACCAGGGTGTGCTGTGGTTCACCGAGGAGGACCAGGGGCACAACGAAGAGAGCATCGAGCACGTAACCATCGAGCAGGGCGGCGAGCTGACCATCGTCGCCGGCGACGGCGTGGTGGTGGAGTACGAACGCGTCGGCAGTCAGCAGGAGTCGCTGGACCAGTTGGTGCAGACCCCCGAGCTGGCGTGGATGCAGCAACTGCGGGACGACCCGAACGTCGACTGGAACGGCCTTGATGCCGCCTTCGAAGAGTGGGACTACCAGACCCAGGGGCTCACCCCGACCGGCGCGGCGCTGGTCAGCCTGATCGTGGGGGTGGCCACCGGCGGCACGCTCTCGGGGGCGGCGGCAAGCATCACCAACGCGCTGTCGCTGGGGGCCAACGTTGCGCTACAGGCGGGGGTGCAGAGTGCGATCCAGGCAGGGCTTACCTCGCTGGTAAACCGAGCTGCCGTACTGCTGGTGAACAACCTGGGGGACATCGGCGCGACGCTGCAGCAGCTTGCCTCGCTGGAGACCCTGACCACGTTGGGTACGGCGATGCTGACCGCAGGGCTGACCACCGGGCTGACCGAGGCGGCGGGGCTGGGCGGCGAGCTGGTGAGCACGGCGCCGCTGGCGGACCGGGTGGCGGAGGACCTGCAGCAGGGGTTGATCGGCACCGCCGTCGACACCGGCGTGTCGACCCTCATCGAAGGCGAAGAGCTGGGCGACGCGCTGCTGTCCTCGCTGCGCGCCGAGGCCGCCGGCGTACTCGGCGAGAACCTCGCCCAGGAGATCGGCGCCGCAGTCGACAACGGCGACCTCGACACCGCCGGCCAGTTGATCGCCCACGCCGCCCTCGGCTGCGCCACCGGCCTGCTCGCCGCCGACGACTGCCCCTCCGCCGCCGCCGGCGCCGTCATCGGCGAAGCCACCGCACTCCTCTACGAGCAGCAGATCGACGGCTGGCTGGACGACGGCCAAACGGGCACCCTCTCGATAGACGAGATCACCGACCAGTTGGCGGACATGAGGGACGCTGGTGTCGATCTGGCGCGGCTGGCCAGCGGCTTTGCGGTGGGCTTGGCCGGCGGCGACGCCGAAGTCGCTGCCCAGGCAGGCGCCAACGCCGCCGAGAACAACGTCTTCATCCTCATTCCGATCCTCATCGGAACCCTGGAGGCAATCGACAAGGCCCTGCTGGCACACGACGCAGCCAAGCTGGCCGAAGCCACAATGAGTGGCGACCAGGAGCTCGCTACCGAGCTGGCCACCGATCTTGCGATCTCGGTCAGCCTGGAGCTGACCGCCGGCAACATCATCCCCGGCAGTGTCCTCGCCAAGAAGATCGTTCAGAAGATCACCAAGGTCCTGCGGAAGAAGGGCCTTGACGACGTTTCGGACGTCTTCACAAACGTGGCAACCCACTCCGACCCAAGCTCGGCGTATCACTACACGTCTTCGAAATGGCGTGATAGTATAATGGAAGATGGACTACGCAGAGGTACGTATGCCACGCCTATAGGTGATCTCAGTCCGCTACAGGCTCAACTAGAGCTCGCTCTGCCGCCGACCAGGGATGCGCCCAATATGAAGATACGAATCGATCTTGATGGCTTACGCCAAGCCGGCTACGAGATTCCCGCTCCGAAGCGCGTCTCGGGCACTGTACCGACCGGGGATGGGAGAGTTTATCAGATGCCTGGTGGCGGCTATGAGATCCAGTTCCCGTACGAAATCCCGCCAGAATATCTGGAGATAATTCCCATACCATGAAAGATGACATTCGAGCTTATTGGTTAAGTGAAACGAAACGTGTCACTTGGGGACCGAGAGCAATACCGTTTGAGATCGTGGACGTGTACGACCGCCTCGCTGATGAAGATCGGTCCGATGTACACGAGATACTCGGAGAGTGGATGACCTCTGATGACGAAGACCTGAGATTTCTTGCCACTTTCCTGATTAGGGAAAGACACATTGTCTCCTTGCGAGCACCGGTCGAGCGAGCGCTCGAAGCAGCGAAGAACAGGACTGATCATGAGGCAAAGTACCAAGTCAAGAAGCTTCTCCGCGTGATAGATAAGCTAAACCGCAGTTCCAGAGGAACCTAGGGGTTCTCGGCTCGTGATTCTATATTCATAGATGATCTGCATTCATAGCTCCACTACTAGTAGTTCCGGCACCTAACTCTAACTAACTCACGTACCCGTACGACTACCCACGCCTTCGAGATCGCCCCCTGCCCGAGCGACGAACAAAGAATAGGCAGTTCTAAAGTCCTGATGATCTACACAACCTCGCGCGATCTCAAGAGTCTTTAGATTAGAGCATCGAATCATTATGGATCTACCGGTCATTCTGAAGCGTTCGACGGCGGGTTCGCCGACCAGATGCTGCAGGTGGCCCAGATCACCGCCGGCGGCAGCCTGCACCTGGACGCAGACAGCTTCATTCAGTCGATCGGCGGCTTGTTCGGTGCGGGTGACGAGATGACGCTGCTGGCCGGCGGCGACATCTCCATCCTGGCACTGCAGCTTGCCAGCGAGCACGACTTCGAGTTCGACGGCGGGTTCGAGCACAGCAGCGCCCTGATCAACCAACTGGCGACCCTCGACGCCGGCGGCGATCTGACCATGCTCGCCGGCGGCGACCTCACCCTGCAAGGGGCCGAGCTCACCGCCGGCGCCGACGCCACCCTGTTCGCGTTGGGCGATACCACCATCGAGTCGGTCCAGGACTTCCAGCACGACGAATACCAGATGCAGACCGAGAGCGGCGGGTTCCTGGGCATGTTCCGCACCGGCACCAACACCCATGAACTGGACTTCGAACTCGACACCCAACGCACCACCATCGACGCCGGCGGCGACCTCACCATCGTCTCGGGCAGCGGCGACCTCACGCTCGACACGGTAAGCCTGGACAGCGCCGGCGACATCCTGCTGTCGGCCGAGCAGGGCACGGTGGCGTTGCTCAGCAACACCGACCAGTCCGTCGAGCGGGACTTCGAGCGCGACGAGGGGCTGCTGTGGTTCACCGAGGAGGACCAGGGGCACAACGAAGAGAGCATCGAGCACGTAACCATCGAGCAGGAGGGCGAACTGACCATCGTCGCCGGCGACGGCGTGGTGGTGGAGTACGAACGCGTCGGCAGTCAGCAGGAGTCGCTGGACCGGTTGGTGCAGTCCCCGGAGCTGGCCTGGATGCAGCAACTGCGCGACGACCCGAGCGTCGACTGGAACGGCCTCGATGCCGCCTTCGAGGAGTGGGACTACGAGTCGCAAGGGCTGACGGCAACCGGCGCGGCGCTGGTGAGCCTGATCGTGGGGGTGGCCACCGGCGGCACGCTCTCGGGGGCGGCCGCGAGCATCACCAACGCGCTGTCGCTGGGGGCCAACGTTGCGCTACAGGCGGGGGTCCAGGGTGCGATCCAGGCGGGGCTTACCTCGCTGGTAAACCGAGCCGCGGTGCTGCTGGTGAACAACCTGGGGGACATCGGCGCGACGCTGCAGCAGCTTGCCGCGCTGGAGACCCTGACCACGTTGGGTACGGCGATGCTGACCGCGGGGCTGACCACCGGGCTGACGGCGGCGGCAGGGCTGGGCGGCGAGCTGGTGAGCACCGCGCCGCTGGCGGAGCGGGTGGCGGAGGACCTGCAGCAGAGTCTGATCAGCACCGCGGTGGACACCGGCGTGTCGACCCTGATCGAAGGCGAAGAGCTGGGCGACGCGCTGCTGTCCTCGCTACGCGCCGAGGCCGCCGGCGTGCTCGGCGAGAACCTCGCCCAGGAGATCGGCGCCGCAGTCGACAACGGCGACCTCGACACCGCCGGCCAGTTGATCGCCCACGCCGCCCTCGGCTGCGCCACCGGCCTGCTCGCCGCCGACGACTGCCCCTCCGCCGCCGCCGGCGCCGTCATCGGCGAAGCCACCGCGATGATCTACACCGAGCACATCGAGCAGTGGTCCACCGAGCGGTTGGAGGATGTCCTTGCGGGAGAGGTTGATCCGGAGGAATTCCTGCAGGACCTCGACCAAATGCTCGCTGCCGGCGTGGACATCGCGCGCCTGACCAGCGGATTCACCGCGGCGTTGGCCGGGCTTGACGTGAACGCGGCTGCGCAAGCAGGCGCGAACGCTGCGCAATACAACGAGCTCTCCTCTGTTGTTGCCCAGTTCCGGGAGAGATTAGTCGAGCACGTCACAGCGCTGATCGCCGCGGGCGAGGCCTGCACCCTGGCCTGCATGCAGGCGACCGCCGTGATTGCCCCCGCGTTCTTCGCGCAGGTGGTACTCGAGAACGTCGGCGCCTCGCTAGGTGTGATCGGGCGCGGCGAAGATCCCTTGAGCAAAGCGCTATCGGCAGGAATCGAGGGAGCCGTCACCCTGTCTTACGCACTGTTCCCGCAGGCGACCGCGGATCTCCTAGACGACTTGGAGGAGATCAGCGCTGCCATCGACGTCACGGTGACATTTCTGGATGAAGTCACTGGGAGCACCGTATCGCGCCTCTGGAACGAGCTTGACCCTGAGACCCAGGACCGGCTGAAGGGCGGCAGTCAAATCGTATCCCTATTCATTCCTGGAGCATCCGTTAAGACCCTGAGAGCGCTCAAGCCCACGGCCAAGCTCCCCGATGTCGGAGACACACCGACGACTTCGAATAGCCTCACCGAAGTTGCCACGTCCTTCCACACGAACCCTATTCCGACTAACCAAATACGTGACATCAGAAACATAAGTGCAGCAGACGCAAACGCTTTCTTCGTATCCCAAGGACAGTCACCACCGTTTGCACATGGGACCGTTGTTACACAGTTCGAAGCCGCCTCAGACTTAGATTTCGTTCGCGTACACATAGACAGTAATCCTCGCGGTGGCTGGCTTGTTAGACGGGATGAAGTAGTCGGAATGACGCCCGCACAAATTCAGCAGCGTCTCGCGCTACCGCAAGTTCCGACCCAAATCCAATCCGTAACTGTTCCACCGGGCACTACGCTTCAGATGGGTCGGGTAGGTGCTCAGCCGCAGTGGGGCGTCTCTAACAGCGGGGGCATCCAGTATTACGCTGTGGGACGGCTTCCAGACTCCGCCTTTGGTCCTTCGAGTCCGTTGTAGTGATTATCCACGTAGCGACTCCACCGGCGAATTGATTATAGTCGTCAGAAGAACCTATCCCCAAGTCAAATATTCGTCGCGCCAGGCCGAGCTTGGCGCAGGGGGAAGATATGAAACAGGCATCAGAAAACCTCACGTAGCCACCCTGTAGGTAACCAATCCCACGCGGTATAGCGTAGCCGACTGAGCGCGGGTGCAGTTCGGACAGCCCTTGGACGCTTCCGACGATCGGCAACTGTGGTTCTGCCTGCGGCGTGCGGCGCACCCGCAGGCGGCCGTTGTAGCAGGCCTGCTGCCGTGGGGGTAGTTGGATCAGGCCGTCGCGGGTGCATGCGCGGCATGGCGACCCGGCAACTCATATCCTTCAACTCCCCGTTCGGGCGCCGCCAGTCGAGGTGTTCGCAGACCAGCCGCGACAGGGCCAGCCGATGGCGGCCCGGATCCTCGGCCGTGGATCGCTCAGCGGCTTGGCGAACACGGCTGGCCTATTGGCGCCGCTACCGGACGAGGCTGCGGATCAGCTCCAACTCCTGCAGGCTGAAGGTGCGTCCGCAGTAGCGCACCACCGTCAGGGAGCGCGCCGCTTAAGCTCAAGCATCCGGTGGCGGGGCGCGCGTTGCTTGCGGCGCGGGGTGGTTTGAGGACAGGCAGGAAGCGCTCAAAGTCCTTCGGCACCCGACCGCCAGCGGCGAGCGCATACGGTGAGCTACTCGGTCAGGCAAGTGCGCGCGTAAGCTCCCACAGGTCGAGCGTGTGGAGCAGGCTGAACAGCGTGGCGCTGCTGAAATCACCGCTCCAGGTTGCCCCCGAGCCGTAGTAGTTCTTGCGCCCCGCCACCGGCCCACGCAACGCGCGTTCAGCCTGATTGTTGTCCATCGGGTGGTCCTGCTGGGCGACGAACCGGGTCAGCCCTGACCAATGCTTGCGCAGACTGTTGAGCCCCGCAGGACCGTCCCACAGCGTTCCCCGCCCGATCCCCGTCACTGTGCCGACTGGCCGAGCCGCAGTTCCCTCAGGTGCGTCCAGTCGAAACTTGAGTGACAGTGGTTACCGTTCAGGGCGGTTACTCAACAACTGCCCCCAAAGATACCCGTGAACCGGATGTTTACAAGCGTGTTAGCCCAATCGCCATAGAGTCGCGTCAGACTGGTTTGACCACACTACGCGAATGTTGTAGTGATTATGTCGGTTACGTCCGTCAACTTGTCAACTGTCGACTCATAGAATATCATACGTCGTGTTTACTTCTAAGAGAAAGCCATCAATCCCCCCCTTGGAGCATAAAATGTGTTTTAACGATTCGAAGATATCTTACGAAATCCGTCTCGATGATGGCGGAAGATTAGTCATTCTACATTATTTGGACGATCCATATGGATATCCGGAGGAGTGCATAGTGCGGAATCTGTACAGATTGAGTCGGGATCGACGTGTAGTGTGGCAGATCCGATATAGTCCATCTCCAAACTCAACGTTCACTAACTTGTACTGTCGTGAAAGTAGAGTATACGCGTATAACTTCAATGGCATTGAGTATGAGATCGACGTTGATGAGGGTATCGCAAAGCCTCACATTCTCCTCAAGTAGACGGATCTCTGAAGTAATCTGGACAGCACGATCCTCTGACCATAGCCGGGAAGATCCTCCCGCTCCAACCTTGACTACTTGGTGATTCAGGGTCGGGCTGCTGCACACGGACCACATTCTCAACCGCCTGGGCGACTCCTACGTCGGCGGCGCGTAAGACCACCGCAGTCTGATGCAGGCACTCTACGACAACGCCGTCGGGCCTACCGCAGCCTGTCCCTCACGATCGGCGTGGCCCTGAGCCCCAGCCAGATCGCCACCCTGTCCGGCGACATCATCTGGCTGGAGCGCCACACCGTCGGCGGCCAGGAGGTGCTGGTGCCGCGCCGCTACCTGGCGTCCCCCACCCTTGACAGCGACCTCGGCAGCGCCCGCATTCACTGGTAGCACTACCATCATCAACGCCGCCCACGTGATCAACTCCGGCGTCATCGCCGGCGCCCTGTTCGCCAACCAGTCCGGGATCGTGGCCGGCTGGCCGAAGCCACCATGAGCGGCGACCAGGAGCTTGCTACGGAGCTGGCCACCGATCTTGCGATCTCCATCAGTTTGGAACTGACGGCCGGCAACGTCATCCCCGGCAGTGTCCTCGCCAAGAAGATCGTATAAGAAATCACCAAGGTCCTGCGCAAGAAGGGCCTTGACAACGTCGCCTCAACGTTTCACACTGTCACGAGTCCTGAAAACGCACAGGGGGTGCTTGGAGGAATCGATCCGGATTTCTTTTCCAGGGAGAGTCGATTCGGAAAAGCGTTCTACATGTCTGACGACTCTGGTACGACACTCGGAGAAATTTCCCACCATGGTGCCTCGGGAACTCATACCATCCGCTACGACTTGGACTTGTCCAACGCAAGGATCCTTGATCTCACAGATCCTTCCGTTGCCAGGCAATGGGGCTACGCCGGAGGGGAAGCGGATGCAGCCACCCGAGCGATTGGTAGCATGGCTGCTGAGGCCGGATGCCACGTTATCAAGTATCCTTCGGTACGTGGACCGGGAACCAACTACGCGGTCTCTCCAACTTCGATGCACTGCTCACGCCTCAAATGGTTGTGCCGACGCTATGAGTGCTATTCTGTACAGATTCACTTGCGCTGATTGTTGCGCCAAGTTCATCGCATCCGGTGTACCTGAGCTGAGCTATGGTCAGTTTGTGTTGCGAACCGAGACGGGTGTGGAAATGTACTTGGACGCGCTTACAAGTGATGTATTTCACGAAGTGAGAACTCTTGTTCACAATCATCCATTGCTTGCCGCAACAGATGATCGTAAGACAGCTGACGTCGTTCACGGAGTATTCGGTTGTGCATGTGATCGTGCGCGTGATGACAGGAGGTTACATATAGTTATGTGGCCGACGTGCCCGGCGTGTTCGTCTCGCAATATGAAATCCTGGTTGTCGGTCTATCCTCCCGTAGCTAGCGAGATTGAGAACGTAACTCACGTGGAATGGAACTCACTGTCATCCTCCGACAGAGCTGCCCTGATCGACCAGGAGGTCCGAGATATTTACCGCCAAATGGGAATCGCTTAGGTCGCTCGCCAAAATGGTACGGTCATAGATTGATGTGAGTGGTATACTGATGTCCGAATGGACGCCGCCCTCACTGAAGCGGTAAAGGCCAAGTTCGTAGCCCTTGATCCATTGTTCGACGAACGCTTACGCCGCCGCTGGGCGACAGTCGAAGCACGCGGGATCGGGCACGGCGGGATGGGATCGCGCGTGTGGCGGCCGCCACCGGGATGTCGCGCACTACCACTCGCGCCGGTGTGCAAGAACTCACCGCGCATGAAGCGTCAGCCGCGGAGGACGACCCCGGGCGGGTGCGGCGGCGTGGCGCGGACCGCAAGCGGTTGACGGCGCACGACCCGAGACTTGGAGCAATAAGGCCCTGCAGCGGTTGGTGGATCCGGTGACCTGCGCTGGATCCGGTGGGACCGTTGCGGTGGAACTGCAGCAGCGCGGCGCGGTTGGCGACGGCACGGCAGGCGCAAGGTCATGCGGTGAGCGAGCGGACAGTGAACCGGCTCTTGCATGAGTTGGGCTACAGCTTGCAAGCCAACCGCAAGACGCTGGAAGGAAAGAGCTTCGATAGGCCCGACATCCTGACGCGCGCGAGCGACTGCGCCACGGTCGAACGAAACGCGCTTGCGGCACTCGCCAGCCGCCGCCCCCCGAGGCTCGACGTCGCCCGCGGTGGTTTCCCCGCAGAGCGGCTTCAGAAAGTTGGTGGACGCGTTCTGGGTGAGCCGGATCTCGGATGCCGCCATCCGGGCGGTCACGGTGTCGCAGATCACTCTGTTCGTGATGATCTGGCTCACCATCGGGATCACCGTCCGCTCGGGGGTGCTCACGGCGATGAGCATCGGCCGGGGCGACGTGCCCGAGCCGGAGCGGATCCTGGGGCCGTCGTTCGTGCTCAACATCCTGGCGGCCGCGTTCCTCACCGTCACGACGCGGGCTCGATCTCTGAGTATTCCTCATCGCGTTTACCCGTGCCTCAGTCCAGTTCCCGAGATCGTTCGATTGCGGGGGGATAAATCCCGCCAAAGCAGCCGCCGGCGTTGCGCCGCGGTCCCTGGAATTGAGACGTTATACTCAGATACGTCGTCGAACGCTCTTCTCTGTAACTGGATCTCAGGTTGGTCTCGCGTGGCCGTCCT
Organism: Spirochaetia bacterium; assembly: GCA_965198005.1. Taxonomy (GTDB): domain Bacteria; phylum Spirochaetota; class Spirochaetia; order SZUA-6; family Bin103; genus Bin103. The sequence goes on along the minus strand of CBDAOI010000004.1, from coordinate 982,457 downwards.
CGATTGGACGTTGCAAGGTCACGTGCCGAAGCTTATGAGGTCACTCGGTTCAACGTGCACTTCTGGATTTCGGTGGCGCCACGTCGGGAACATCCGGTTCCATTCATTCTTCTCTACAAATGACGGGATCGGAAACTCCTTTACATCGATATCAAACAACTTGGGGCGAATACGACGGATCAGACCAGATGTCCATTTTGGGACCAAGATCCTGAAGCCGCTTGAGGTCGAGGCGGGCACAACGGCTCCGTGGTTCGGACAAGCGGGCGAGGGGATACAGTATCAATTCACGAAGAGAGTAGCCGTATTAGTTGAACGGGGGTTCATACGCATCGTCGAGTAACAGGACGAAGGACAGAATGCAGGAAAAAAACACAGGTACTATGAACCCAACCTGTTGTCGTTGTTACGCTATGCCTTGGAGAGGAACGGCGTGTCTATACATTCGGAAACGAGGCAGAGTTTTCTTGTGAAGTGGAATGACGAGAATTGGGTAGTAGGATCTGACGATGAGAGAGGACGAGGCTTTGAAGTTCTGTTGGAAAGACACACCGTTTTCCTATCTCGACGAGTGGTACGAAGCAACCGGTCTCACGCTCTGACTTTCTTGCCTCGCACGACTTGACCTACTGACTGTAACCAGAACCCTTCGTTCGGCCAGCTGGCCGGTACGACCACCGCAGTCTGATGCAGGCGCTGTACGACAACGCCGTCGATGCCTACCGCAGCCTCGCGCTCACCATCGGCGTGGCCCTGAGCCCCAGCCAGATCGCCGCACTGTCCGGCAACATCATCTGGTTGGAGCGCCACACCGTCGGCGGCCAGGAGGTGCTGGTGCCGCGCCTGTACCTGGCCTCCTCCACCCTCGACAGCCTCGACCTCGGCAGCGCCAGCATCACCGGCAGCACCACCATCATCAACGCCGCCCACGTCATCAACTCCGGCCTCATCGCCGGCACCGACGCGCTCGCCATCAGCACCGGCGATCTGCTGAACATCGGCGGCAGCCTGCTCTCGGAGGGCGACATCGGCATCAGCGCCGGCGGCCTGTTCGCCAACCAGTCCGGGATCGTGGCCGGCGGTGGCGACGTCGGTATCGCGGCGGGGGCCATTCTCAACGAGACGTTGTCGGAGCGCATCGAGTTCGACGGCGGGTTCGCCGACCAGATGCTGCAGGTGGCGCAGATCACCGCCGGCGGCAGCCTGCACCTGGACGCAGACAGCTTCATTCAGTCGATCGGCGGCTTGTTCGGTGCGGGTGACGAGATGACGCTGCTGGCCGGCGGCGACATCTCCATCCTGGCACTGCAGCTTGCCAGCGAGCACGAATTCGAGTTCGACGGCGGGTTCGAGCACAGCAGCGCCCTGATCAACCAACTGGCGACCCTCGACGCCGGCGGCGATCTGACCATGCTCGCCGGCGGCGACCTCACCCTGCAGGGGGCCGAGCTCACCGCCGACGCCGACGCCACCCTGTTCGCGTTGGGCGATACCACCATCGAGTCGGTCCAGGACTTCCAGCACGACGAGTACCAGATGGAGACCGAGAGCGGCGGGTTCCTGGGATTGTTCGGCACCAGCACCAGCATCCACGAGCTGGACGCCGAACTCGACACCCGCCCCACCACCATCGACGCCGGCGGCGACCTGACCATCGACGCCGCCACCGGCGACCTCACCCTCGACGCCGTACAGCTGGACAGCGCCGGCGACATCCTCCTGTCCGCCGAGCAGGGCACGGTGGCGTTGCTGAGCAACACCGACCTGTCCAGCGAGCAGGAGTACGAACACGACCAGGGTGTGCTGTGGTTCACCGAGGAGGACCAGGGGCACAACGAAGAGAGCATCGAGCACGTAACCATCGAGCAGGGCGGCGAACTGACCATCGTCGCCGGCGACGGCGTGGTGGTGGAGTACGAACGCGTCGGCAGTCAGCAGGAGTCGCTCAACCAGTTGGTGCAGTCCCCGGAGCTGGCCTGGATGCAGCAACTGCGCGACGACCCGAACGTCGACTGGAACGGCCTCGATGCCGCCTTCGAGGAGTGGGACTACGAGTCGCAAGGGCTGACGGCAACCGGCGCGGCGCTGGTGAGCCTGATCGTGGGGGTTGCCACCGGCGGCGCGCTCTCGGGGGCGGCGGCGAGCATCACCAACGCGCTGTCGCTGGGGGCCAACGTTGCGCTACAGGCGGGGGTGCAGGGTGCGATCCAGGCGGGGCTTACCTCGCTGGTAAACCGAGCCGCGGTGCTGCTGGTGAACAACCTGGGGGACATCGGCGCGACGCTGCAGCAGCTTGCCGCGCTGGAGACCCTGACCACGTTGGGTACGGCGATGCTGACCGCGGGGCTGACCACCGGGCTGACGGCGGCGGCAGGGCTGGGTGGCGAGCTGGTGAGCACCGCGCCGCTGGCGGAGCGGGTGGCGGAGGACCTGCAGCAGAGTCTGATCAGCACCGCGGTGGACACCGGCGTGTCGACCCTGATCGAAGGCGAAGCGCTGGTCGACGCGCTGCTGTCGTCGCTGCGGGCCGAGGCCGCCGGCGTGCTCGGCGAGAACCTCGCCCAGGAGATCGGCGCCGCAGTCGACAACGGCGACCTCGACACCGCCGGCCAGTTGATCGCCCACGCCGCCCTCGGCTGCGCCACCGGCCTGCTCGCCGCCGACGACTGCCCCTCCGCCGCCGCCGGCGCCGTCATCGGCGAAGCCACCGCACTCCTCTACCGCCAGCGGATCATCAAATGGATAGAGGATGCCGAAGCCGGAACTTTATCGTTCGGCGAACTATTCCAGCAACTCGACGCCATGAAAGCTGCCGGTGTGGATCTCGCGCGCTTGGCGAGCGGCCTTGTAGTGGGCGTAGCCGGCGGTCAGGCGGAGCTCGCGGCCCAGGCCGGCGCCGCTGCCGCCGAGAACAACGTCTTCCGCATCGTCCTCGTGATCAGAGCTTACCAACGAGGACAAGGCAACATTCTTGCGGGTTTAGCCGAGATGGGTGCGAGCAACGATCCCCTGAGCCAAGCGATCGCCTCTTACGCTGCCGCCACGGCGCGCTGGTTTGGCGCAGAGGTCCCCCTTGCGATGCGCGAGTTCGTTACCCGCATCGAGCAAGCCGGCGGCGACAATCCCGTGAGCCAAGCACTGGCGGCACAGGCTGTGTCAGCCATATCGTGGTTTGCTGACGAGTACTCGGACCTCACTCAAGACGTTCTTCGCATACTTGCCGCGGCCGGAGGAACAATCGATTCGGTAGTTACGTATATCGACGAAGTTACTGGCGAACCGATCAGGAGGCATTGGAACGAACTCGATCCACATACACGTGACCAATTGAGAGGAGCAGGGCGGATCGTCTCGCTCTATATTCCGGAAGCTACCGTCGCAGCCTTCAGAGAGTTACAAGCTCAGTCATCGTCGCACACACCAACGGCCTCGACACTACCTCAACATATTGTAGGTCTGTCCGAGTCACACTTGACAGGCAGTGGCACTGCGGTGTTAGGTAGTTATCCAGGCTACATTGAGACGGGTATAGATTGAGGGGCGAGCTATTTTGATATCGGCAGTGCCTGGGATGAGCTAAACGATGAACAGCGATGGGCTGCGAACCGTCACTTCCTCGATACTATAGCTGACAGAGGTGACCAGATTCTTCTCTCGACGCCGAAAGATAGAATTCGTGGGGATTCTTGGCTGCATAGAGAAGTAGAGTATCTGATCAATCACCGCGGCTACGTGTGGGTAAACCAGTGGACGTTGCGAGCAAGGGAGGAATACTGAAGTGGATCAGATCCTTAGATTGCTATTGGAGCATTTGTCTTTCCTTTACAAAGACCATGAGTTTAGGATTGTCGACTCGAGACACTCCAGATCCTTCGGCGGTAATGGACTCATAGTACTCACTGACGAGATCGTTATGATTCGATTAGTAAGGGATCGGGAGCAACTTTTCTGTGACTTCAAATCGTATGAAGACCGACGAAAGAAGTTGGGCTGGTACTCCATCGAAATCGTTCGTCATTTCCTAACGTCGGAGGATGATTTCCGGTCATTTCTTGACCTTGACAATATTCAATTCATTAGAGACCTGATTGCAGACATTAGGAGAGTATTCATGCCTGATAACTTGGCAGAGACCCATCTCGAGCTCAAGAAGATCACTAGAAACAGAATGAAACAGTTATGGGGTTAGGCTCGAACGGGAGAGAGTACTTCACGTAGAATCAGTCGTAGACTTGTAGCAGCACGGTGAACAGAAACGAAAGTGTCGAGGATCCGATTGTGTGCTGAGCTGGCACGCGCCATAGTCGCCGCGGGAATGGAGGCTGAACTCGGCGAGGCGCAGGAGGGCACAGACGGGGGCTTCGAGCCGGGAAATGCCCTGCTCACCGCCGCCTGACTGCCGTACATATGGAGGGCTCCGGCGACATCCCCCTGTCAGCCGAGCAGGGCACCGTGGCGCTGCTGAGCAACACCGACCAGTCCAGTGAGCGGGAGTATGAACGCGACCAGGGGCTGCTGTGGTTCGCCGAGGAGGACCTGAAGACAAGATTCTTAAGCTCGTATGCAGGAACCGTCACAACGTGGAGGTAGCCAGACTCAGCAAGGAGCTGCTTGGCGGTCAGATGAGTCAGCAGGCCGACAGTTGGCATGGGAAGAACTGTTCACTCGTCTGAGACCACCCAGCGCCGGAGCAGAAAACCCCTGCTCGCCCGTGGCTCAAGCGCACAAATAGGAGTGAAGGGTATCTCCCGCGGTATCGTGCAGTTGTCGGGCACCGCCACAAGTGCCACGAAACGGCAAGTCTGTCGCTGAGATAGGGGGGTTTTCGATCCCCATGAGGGGTAATGAGCGCGCCAGGTAGCGCCGGAGCACCTCCGGCTCCAGCGGTTTTCGATCCCCATGAGGGGTAATGAGCGGTCGCGCAGCACCGGCCCGAGCGCGTCGGTGGCGGGCGTTTTCGATCCCCATGAGGGGTAATGAGACCAGTCCGAGCACCGTGCCGCGCGCCGGTACCGGTATGAGCCGGGCCGCGGCGGGTGCGTAGCTACCGAGATCATCGGCGACTACCAGGGCTACGTGCAGACCGACGGCTACGATGCATACGACCGCCCGTGCAGTCTTTGGCACGTGGGGTGTTGGTCGCATGTGCGGCGTCCGTTCAAACGGTTGGTCGCCCAGCGCGAACTGTTCGAGAGGGTGCCCCATGCCCGTACCCGTGTCGTCGGTTATGTTCCTCGGTTCAGGTAGCGGTCTATCGGCTCACATACAGCAAGACCGCCCCCACTTGACTTTCTTGACCGTCATGTGCAGACTATTGCTATGCGGTATTATGTATTATGTTCATATGTTGATGGGGATTCGACCAATCCCGTACGCCGGGGTTGTGCTGTGTATTATCGCCCTGCTCCTGGCGGGTTGCCCGGACATGGGAATGGGGAATGGAACCGTAGCGTCCGATGAAACGCCGTCCGACCTTCCGATGACCGAGGCCGTGGCCCGGGACTTGGTGTTGGTCATGAATGATCCGGAATCGGAGTCAGAGTCCAGAACGTCTCGGTTGCTTGCGCCTGCGTTCGGTCTCTTCAATCTGCTTCTGCTCCTCGATTCTGCCCCTGACCGGTCCCTCGTCAATTGCCCCGCAGCTACAGTGACGGGGGATTTGACCAATGCCGATGGGGATACATTTCCAGTTGACGGCTCAGAGCGGGGCGAATGTAGCAACTCCAACGTAACTGTGGTATACGAGAGGTCGTACTGGGATCATGACGACAGTGATCCGGACTCAGCCGGCACGTTCGCGGGCAGCCGAACGTGGACGGTCGTCGGCCAGCCGGTAGTGCAATCCGACTCCTTCGAGGAGGTGTACACGATTGACAGTGGGTTTCAGGTGGTTGCCGTCGACTACGACAGCAGACTATCCGTGTCCGGGGAGCAGAAGTATCGCCTGCAGTGGGCCGGCGGCCATTCCTTCAAGACAGATTCCCCTTACCCGAGAGAATACCGCTTTCACTCGGGCACGCGGTTGAAGTATACGGTTGGTAGCAGGACCTACGACGTTGCGGTAGCATCGCGGGATCTTCGGCAGACCCTCGGCTACACCTGCCCAACGGGGTTCTCGAGTGGGCAGCTCCGCTTGGAAGATTCCTTTGCCAACCGACTGCTGCTCGACTACACGTGCCAGGGAGTCACGGCTACCTATAACGGGAAGGAGCTTCGATTTCGATAGGGCCCGACATCCCGACGCGCGCCCGAGCGACTGCGCCACGGTCGAACGAAACTCGGTGGAGGGACTCGCCGGACGGCGCCCCGAGGCTCGACGTCGGCGCTTGGGCGTAGCCGCGGGGGGGCAAGTGTAGTAGCTTTCCGCACCATGCGCGGGCGCAACCTCACCGGCGGCTCGATACGGCATCTGAGCTGGTCACTGGCGTGGCCGGTGATGCTGTCGATCTTCTTCCATACGCTGTACCAGTTGGTGGACGCGTTCTGGGTGAGCCGGATCTCGGACGCAGCCATTGCGGCGGTCACGGTGTCGCAGATCACCCTGTTCGTGATGATCTCGCTCACCATCGGGATCACCGTGGGCTCGGGGGTGCTGATGGCGACCTGCATCGGGCGGCGCGACCTGCCCGAGGCGGAGCGGATCCTGGGGCAGTCGTTCGTGCTCAACATCCTGGCGGCGGCGTTCTTCACCGCCATGGCGCTGGCGTTCCGGCGGCCGCTGCTGACCCTGACCGGGGCCACCGGCGACATCCTGCCGCTGGCGCTGGAGTACTTCACCATCGTGACCGGCGGGTCGGTGCTGGTGTTCGTGTTCTTCGCGGTGATCTTCGGCTTCAACTCGCAGGGCGACAACACCACCGTCACCTGGCTGTTCGCGATCTCCACCACGCTCAACGCCATTCTCGATCCGCTGCTGATCTTCGGCGAGCTGGGGCTGCCGGCGATGGGGGTGCGCGGCGCCGCGGTGGCCACCATCCTCTCGCAGGTGGTGCTGGTGGTGGCGGGGGTGACCCTGCTCAAGGTGCGCAACATGCTGGTGCGGTTCCGGTTCCGCAACCTGGTGCTGCGCTGGCGGTCGGTGCGGCAGGTGCTGAAGATCGGGTTTCCGGCCGCGCTCACCAACATGCTCAACCCGGCCGGGCTGGCCGTGCTCAACAAGCTGGTGGCGCTGACGTTCCTGGAAGCCGGGGTGGTGGGACTGTCGATCGGCTTCCGCATCGAGTTCTTCTCGTTCCTGCCGGCGATCGGCTTCGGGGTCGCGGCGCTGGCGCTGATCGGCCAGAACCTCGGCGGCGGACGGCTCGACCGTGCCCGCCTCTCCTGGCGGACCAACATGCTGGCCGCGTTCGCGCTGGGGTCGCTGGTGGGACTGGGGGCGGTCGCGGTGCGCGGCCTGATCGTGCAGGTGTTCACCGCCGACCCGCTGGTGATCGCCTACGGCCGCTCCTACCTGATCACGGTGCCGTTCACCTACGGGGTGGTAGGCGCGCTGTTCGTGATCGTGAGCGCGTTCCAGGCGATGGGCAAGTCGTGGCGCGGGTTCGCCGTGTACGCGCTGCGGGTGGGCATCATGCTGGGCGCCGCGCTGCTGGTGACCCGCGGGCTGGGCACGGCCGGTCAGCCGGCCCCGATCGTCGCCGTGTGGCTGGCGATCGTCGCGGCCAACCTGATCGCCTTCGCGTTCGGCTATCTGCTGCTGCGCCGCACCTTCGCCCGGCTGCCGGCGGTTCCCCCGCCCCGCCCGGGGCGCCCGCAGCACCCGGCACGCGGACGGAGCGCCGCCGGGTGCGGTGGACAACGGCGCGCCCCGCCCCGCCGCGCAGGCCGCCGATGCCGCCCCCGCACCCCCGCCCGCGCCGGTGCGCCCCGGCGCCAGGGCCTGAGGGCGGGCGCAGCCGATGAGCGGCTTCGCGCGCGTGGCGCCGCCGGTGCGCGCCGGCGTGATCGGGCTGGGCCGCGGCTACGGTCACGCCGCGGCCTATCACGAGGGCAGCCGCACCACGCTCAACGCCCTGTGCGACGTCGACGCCGCCCGGCTGGCGGCCACCGCGGTGCGCCTGACGGCGCCCCACACCTTTGCCGACCCCTACGAGCTGCTGCGCAGCGGCGAGGTGGACGTGGTGAGCATCGCCACCCCCAACGCCAGCCACTGCGAGCTGACGCTGGCCGCGCTGGAGGCGGGGCTGCACGTGCTGTGCGAGAAGCCGCTGGCCGTGAACGCCGTCCAGGCGCGCGAGATGGAGGCGGCCGCGCTGCGCGCGCGGCGGGTGCTGATGGTGAACCACAACATCCGGTTCGTCCCCGCCAGCCAGGCGCTGAAGGTGGCGGTGGACGGCGGCGCGCTCGGCGAGGTGTACTTCGCCCGCTCGGTGTGGCACCGCAGCCGCGGCATTCCCGGCGTGCGCCGCGGCGGCACCGCCAACTGGCTGGTGCAGCGCGCGGCCGCCGGCGGCGGCGCGCTGATCGATCTCGGCGTGCACCGCCTCGACCTCGCGCTCTGGTTCATGGGGTTTCCGCCGGTGGCCGCGGTCAGCGGCGCCACCTACCACGCCATGGGGCGGGCTTACGCGCGCCGCACCGGGGTGGCCGTGGACGTGGAGGATCTGGCGGTGGGGTTCGTGCGCTTCGCCAACGGCGCCAGCCTGGTGCTGGAGTCGAGCTGGGACCTGAACCAGCCGCGCGCGGAGCGGATGGAGACCTGGGTGTTCGGCACCGCCGGGGGTATGCTGCAGCGCAACCTGCGCAACCTCCACCAGTTCAAGGCGGAGCTGTACCGCCACGATGCCGCGGGCTCGTTTCAGGTCACCGAGCTGCGGCCCGGGCCGGACCAGGCGCGCACCTCCTACGACGAGTTCATCGACAGCGTGATCGACGGCCGCCCCTCCAGCGCGCCGCCCGGTCAGGCGGTGACCTCGCTGCGGATCATCGACGCGCTGTACGAAAGCGCGGCCAGCGGGCGGGAGGTAGTCCTGGCGTGACCATCCGCCCGTACGAAGCCGCGCGCGACCGCGACCACGTCATCCGGATCTGGCGCGAGATCGGCTGGCTGCCGCCGGACCGGAAGAAGGCGGATCGCCAGTTCGACGCGTACATCGTAGCGCCGCGCACCCTGGTGGCGGAGTTGGACGGCGCCGCGGAGTGCGCGGTGATGGTGGACGACGGGACCATCCGCTACCAGGCGGGCGAGCTGCCGTTCGCGGGCGTCGCCGGGGTGGCGACCAGCCGCGTCGCCCGCCGCCGCGGACTCGCCAGCCGCACTACCGCCGCCGCCCTGGCGAACGCCGCGGCGCGCGGTCTGGCCGTGGCCGGTCTGGGCATCTTCGATCAGGGGTTCTACAACCAGCTCGGGTTCGGCTCGCTCGCCTACCAGCACCGCGTCACCTTCGATCCGGCCACCCTGCGGATCGACCGGCGCCCGCGCCCGCCCGAGCGGCTGACGCTGGACGACGCGGCCGAGGCCCATCGGGCGCGCCGGCGGCGCCTGCGCCCGCACGGCGGCGTCAACTTCGAGCACCCGGCGGTGACCGGGGCCGCCATGCAGGTCACCGCGGAAGGGTTCGGCCTCGGCTACCGCGAGAACGGCCGCCTGACCCACTACTTCTGGGCCCAGGCCAAGGGCGAGAGCGGCCCCTACCGCGTGCACTGGATGGTCTACCGGGACGCCGGCGAGCTGCTGGAGCTGCTCGGGCTGCTGCACCAGCTCTCCGACCAGGTGCAGACCGTGCGCCTGGACGAGCCGCCGCCGATCCAGCTCCAGGACCTGCTGGACCGGCCGTTCCGCAACTACGAGCGCAGCCGCCGCGCCGAGCACGAGCACGGCGTGCGCAGCGAAGCCAACTATCAGGCGCGCGTGCTCGACCTGCCGGCGTGCGTGGCCGCGGTCGAGGCGCACGCCGAGGTGGCCTTCAACCTGGAGCTGACCGACCCGATCGCGGCCTACCTGCCCGCCGGCGGCTGGCGCGGGGCCGGCGGCAGCTACCTGGTGCGCCTCGGCGCCCGCTCCACCGCCACGCCCGGCAGCCACCCGCGCCTGCCCACGCTGCGCGCCGCGGTGGGCGCGTTCTCGCGCGTCTGGCTCGGCGCCCGCCCGGCCGGCGCCGTCGCCATCACCGACCAGCTCACCGCGCCGCCCGACCTGCTGGCCGCGCTCGACCGCGCCCTGGCGCTCCCGCCCGCCCAGTTCGACTGGACCTTCTGAGCCGCCCGGGACGCCGCTCTCCCCTCCGGCGCCGACATGAACCGCCCCTCCTGCGTTAGTAGGACATTGATGGGCGGATGCCCAGTGGGACAACGACCGCTCTTATACTGCGCTCCTTGACCGACAACCCAAGCTATGGTATACGAGGGCAATTCGTATACAGGACGCGGAACAGTATCGATTTCCCATTTGACCGCTATAGATTGCCGGGGTTATTGACAACTGGACAGGCCCAAATAGCGGCGACACACTTCTTGGAGGCAGGCAAATGTCGAGCATGCCACAGACCTATACGATTTCCGACTTTATTGACTGGGCTGCAAGGAGACAGCTTAAGTTATCGCCTGATTTTCAGCGCGGGTCTGTCTGGACTCCCACGGCGAAGGTATACTTGATCGATACGATCCTACATGATCTGCCGATGCCACAGATTTTCTTCCGGACTCGAATAGATGCAACAGCTCAGACGACGATCAGAGAAGTTGTGGATGGGCAACAGCGCTTACGAGCGATCTTGGAGTTCGCATCCGGCAGGTTGAAGCTGACGTCCAAGGCACCGAAATACGAAGGGAAAAGATACGACGATCTGAACGATGATGAGAAAGAGTGTTTCCTCTCATACAAGGTTCCTGTCGTTCAGTTGATTAACGCAAATGATGAAAACATATTGGAAATATTCGCCCGTCTCAATTCGTACAGTGTAAAGATCACACCTGCCGAACTGAGGCATGCTCAGTATTCCGAACCCGTGAAGTGGGCTATCTACGATACGGCCGTACATTGGAGTACGCTTTGGCATGATCTAGGCGTCGTATCAATTCGAGAAAGCGTTCGTCTGAAGCACACTTCCGTCATTGCCGAGATGTTCATGGCCTTGGACAAAGGATTCGGTGATGGGGGCGAGCAAAAAATTGGAAGCTACTACAAGGAACGGAAGTCAAGAAAAGAGGGATTCTTCCGTCCGGTCCGCAAACATATAGACGCCATCATCAACGAAATCCTCGTACACCTGAAGGACGATTTTTACAACACAATCTTCTTTGATGCACCGAACTTCCTAACTCTGTTTTCCGCCGTCGCTTTCCTCAAGGGGTGGTTACCGTCCAGTCGTGCAACAAAAGGCATCGAGGGTTTGTCCGGTATCGGAATAGACTGGGAAACCGCACTGGATGAACTCTCTCAGATTGCGCAAGCCTTTGATGATAACGAAGATGCCACAAACGAAACGAGATACCATGCCTTTGTTAAAGCAACCCAAAGTTCGACACATAGACTCTCATCACGCCAACCTCGCCTGCAAACATTGGTAAGAGCGCTTGGGCATGCATTTTCATAAGCATGTGTGGAGATTGCATCGCAACATCGACGTGCAAGTGGATAGAATTCGCAACCACGCTCGGAGCCCGCGAGTGAGTGTGATTGACATTTTACTTATAGAGAGAGCCATTGTTCAGCTTCAAATTGAATGGGAGCAGTTTGTCCGATTCTTTATTTTGGATTGTGCTACGGGTCGTTTCAACGATCGAAATGGAACAGTCACATCAGGCCTGCCGTCTAAGCCTGCAAACCGCGAGAGGGCTAGCCACTTACTAGTCAGTCTGTACAGAAAAAGAAACAAGGAACCGAATTGGTATCGTCCGACTGAAGCCATAGACGCAGCCGATCGACTACTACTATCCAATTTCTGCCGAATCTCGATGACGCTGGGTGTGACTCCGTGGTTGCTCGACGACCTACGCCACTTGCGCAATTTCATCGTACACCAGTCAAAGCGGTCCGCTGAGGAGATAAGGAGAAACCAAATTGTGACCGCATCCAATCGCATCATACCGGCGCAAAGTGCCCTGGCATTTGGGATTGCCGGAGGGCAGATGTTCGTCGGCTGGGCGAACTTCATGAAGACGATTTCGCGAAGTCTCATCTGAGATCGGTCTTGAAGCGGCGGGGGCCTCGACATCGGTAAGCCGCGTCTTTTGCGTAGCCTTCGCACTCCACGATGGAGCCATTGCTGGAAATGCGCTACACCGGGCCGTCGCGCGTGGCGCGAGGAGGCTTGACCATGGACGCCGTCCGGTATGATCTGCCGCAGTCCGAGATTCCCGCGGCCTGGTACAACATCCAGGCCGATCTGCCGGAGCCGCTGCCGCCGGTGATCCATCCCGGCCGCATGGACCCGGTGCGGCCCGACGATCTGGCGCCGCTGTTCGCCATGGAGCTGATCAAGCAGGAGGTGAGCCGGGAGCGCGAGATCTACCGGCTGTGGCGGCCGACTCCCCTGATCCGGGCCCGGCGCCGCGGCCACCACCCCGCTGCTCAAGATGTACACCCGCGGCCACTCCTTCATCCCGGCGCCGATCCACGCCGGCGGCCTGCGCTACCACGGCATGGCGCCGCTGATCTGCCACCTCTGCGACCTGGGGCTGATCGAGGGCCGCGCCGTGCCGCAGGTGCCGGTGTTCGAGGCGGCGCAGCGGTTCGCGCGCACCGAAGGGATCGTGCCGGCGCCGGAGCCCGCGCACGCGGTCCGCGCCGCCATCGACGAGGCGCTGCAGTGCCGTGAGTCGGGACAGAGGAAGGTGATCGCCTTCAACCTGTGCGGCCACGGCCACTTCGACATGCAGGCGTACCGCGCGTTCCTCGACGGCCGGCTGGTCAACTACGAGTATCCGCGGGAGCAGGTGGACGCCGCCCTGGCGGAACTGCCCGTGGTGGGCTGAGCGGCCCCGCGCCGGGAGGGAGCCCCGGGAGCGCGCCGGCCACGCCGCACGCGACCCGCGCGCGCCGGCCCGGTACGGCCGGGACTTGCCCGACGGCCGGTACGGTCGCCCTGCGACCGGTACCACCGGCACTGCAACCGGTACCGCGGCCCTACAGGCGGTACAGCTCCCCGAACTTGCGTTCCAGGTAGGCGATGAAGCAGCCGGGGTCGAGCGCCGCGCCGGTCACCCGCCGGCACACCTCGGCGGCCGGATACACCCGCCCGTGGCGGTGGATCCGCTGCCGCAGCCACTCCAGGATCTGCCCGAACCGCCCGCCGCGCACCTGCTCCTCCCAGTCGGGGATGGCGCGCGCCATGGCGGCGTGAAACTGGGCGCCGTACAGGTTGCCGAGCGTGTAGGTGGGGAAGTAGCCGATCGCGAACATCGACCAGTGGATGTCCTGCAGCACGCCGTCGGCGTCCCGCTCCGGCGTGATGCCGAGCAGGCTGCGCGCCTCCGCGCGCCACGCGTCCGGCAGGTCGGCCACCTCGAGCTCGCCGTCCACCAGCCGGCGCTCGAGCGTGAAGCGCAGCAGGATGTGGAGGTTGTAGGTCACCTCGTCCGCTTCGATCCGGATCAGCGACGGCCGTACCGCGTTGATCGCCTGGTAGAACTGCTCCAGCCCGACGCCGGCGAGCGCCGGGAAGCGCGGCTGCAGGTGCGGGTAGAAGTGCTCCCAGAAGGCGCGGCTGCGCCCGATCAGGTTCTCCCAGAAGCGGGACTGCGATTCGCAGATGCCGAGCGAGGCGCCGTCGCCCAGCTCGCTGGTGGCCAGCTCCGGCGCCACGCCCAGCCCGTGCAGGCCGTGCCCGCACTCGTGAATCGTGCCGAACATGCTCCCGCTCAGCAGGTTGGGCTGAAACCGCGTGGTCAGCCGCCCGTCGGCCGCGCCGAGAGTGGTCGAGAACGGGTGCGCGGAGACGTCCAGCCGGCCGCGTTGCGCGTCGAACCCGAGCGCCTCCAGCAGGTGCTCGGAGAACGCGCGCTGCGCGGCAACGTCGTAGTCGCGGCGCAGGACGGCGTCGTCCAGCACCACGGGAGAGGCGGTGATCCGCTCCAGCAGATCCACCAGCGGACCGCGCAGGGCGTCGAACACGGCGGACAGCTCGGCCGGCGTCATCCACGGCTCGAATTCGTCCAGCAACGGCGCGTAGCGGGTGTCCTCGAATCCCAGGTGGTCCGCCTTGGCGCGCGTCAGCCGCAGCGTTTCCTCCAGGTCGGGACGGAAGATGGCGAACTCGGACGCGGTGCGCGCCGCTACCCAACTGCCGTGATTGATGCTCGCCTGGCGGGCGATCGCGGTGACCAGAGCCTTCGGCAGCTTCGTTTCGCGGTCGTAGCTGCGCCGCAGCTCGCGCAGCAGCGCCCGGTCCCGTTCGCCCGGGCCGGTCAACTCCTCGCCGGCGGCGATCAGGTCGCCCAGCTCGGGCGCGGTGCGCCGGTCGTGGATCTCGCCGTGCAGCAGGGCCAACTGCTCGGCGCGCTCGTCGATGGCCGCCGGCGGCATGCAGGTCTCCTGGTCCCACTGCAGCAGGGCGGCGACGTGCTCCAGCAGATGGATCTCCCGGTCCAGCCGCTTGAGCCGCGGCAACGGGCCGCCCGCCGCCGCCCCCGCCGCGTCCGCCTTCCCGTTCACGTGCTTCATGCGCGCATCATACCGGACGCCGGCGGCGGGCGCGCCCGCCGGCCAGCAGGGTGGCCAGGCTGCGCAGGCTGGCGGCGTTGTGGGCGGGAGCGAACAGGTCGGTGAACGGCAGCGCCGCCTGCATGCCGCGCGTCTCCGGACGGTAGCCGGGATGGCCGAGCAGGGGGTTGAGCCACAGCACCAGCCCGGCGCTGCGGTGCATCTCCTCCATCGCCGCGCCGAGGACGTCGACGTCGCCGGTGTCCCAGCCGTCGCTGAGGATCGCCACCACCGTCCGCCGGTCGAGGGTGGCGCGGCCGTGCTCATCCAGATACTGGCGCAGCGACGCGCCGATGCGGGTGCCGCCGGCCCACTCCGGCACGGTCGCCGCCAGGTGGTCGAGCGCCGCCCGCAGGTTGGGGCCGCGCAACTGGTCGGTCACCCGGTGCAGAGCCGTGCTGAACACGAAGGTCTCGAGGCGGCGGTAGGCGCGCTGAAACGCGAACATGAACTGGATCAGGAAGCGGCTGTAGATGTCCATCGACTTGCTCACGTCGCAGATCAGCACCAGTTTCAACCGCCGCCGGCGGCGCCGCAGCAGCGCCAGCTCCAGCAGCTCGCCGGACCGGAGCCCGGCGCGCAGCGTGCGCCGCAGGTCCAGCCGTGCCCCGGTGGCGTCCGGGGCATGGCGGCGCGACAGGGAGCGGGCGAGCTGGCGGCCGATCAGCAGCAGCAGCTCCGAGATCCGTTCCAGCTCGTCGCCCTCGATCAGGGCGAAGTCGGTGTGGGCCGAGACCCGGTGCGGGCTGTAGGCCGCGGCCGCGGCCTCCGGGTCGCTGTCGGCCGCCCGCCGCGCGGCGAACTGCGGGGTCGACTGCGCCCGCGCCGGCAGTCGCGCCGGCGGCAGCACCGGGTCGGGCGGCGCGGCGTCCTCCGGGCCGGCGGCCGCCGCCACGGTGTCCCAGTAGGGGCCGTAGCAGGCGTCGAACAGCTCCTGCTCGGCGCGCGACTTGGCGGTGGCGGCGCGTAGCGCGAGGCGAAACCGGCGCGGGTGCTCCACCGTCAGGGCCGCGGCGCGCAGGGCGTCGACGTGCTCGCCCGGGCCCAGCCCCACCCCCGCCTGCCGCAGCACCCGGCAGAAGCCGACCACGTGGTTGGACAGTGCGCCGCGGCCGCGCGCCGCGGGTTCGCGGTTGCGGTCGGTCAGCCGCCGCCCCCGACCGCGGCCAGCAGGTGCGCGGCGCGCTCCCGCACGTGGTTGACGTCGGTCCGGTTCTTGAACATCACCCCCAGGGTCGACTCCACCACCGCCCGGTCGAGGTGGTCGCGGTGCAGCGCCACCAGCGTGGCCGCCCAGTCCAGCGTCTCGGCCACCCCCGGCACCTTCTGCAGCGGCTCGGCGCGCGCCGCCTGCACGAACCGGCAGATGCGCGCGGCGAACTCGGCGTCGATGCCGGGCACGCGCCGGCGCACGATGGCCAGCTCCTTGTCGTAGTCCGGGTAGTCGATCCACAGGTACAGGCAGCGCCGGCGCACCGCGTCGGACAGCTCGCGCATGCGATTGCTGGTCACCACCACGTACGGCACGTGGCCGGCGGTGACCGTGCCCAACTCCGGAATCGAGATCTGCCAGTCGGACAGCACCTCCAGCAGGAACGCTTCGAACTCCTCGTCGGCGCGGTCCAGCTCATCCACCAGCAGCACCGGGCTGCGGTGATGGGTAATGGCGCGCAGCAGCGGCCGCTTGAGCAGGTAGCGCTCGTCGAACAGCGCCCGCTCGCGCTCGGTCAGCGAACCGCCGTCGTGCTCGCTCAAGCGGATGTGCAGGAGCTGCCGCTTGTAGTCCCACTCGTACAGCGCGGTGGCGGCGTCGAGCCCCTCGTAGCACTGCAGCCGGATCAGGTCGGTGTCCAGCGCGCGCGCCAGCACCTTGGCGATCTCGGTCTTGCCGACCCCCGCCGGTCCCTCGACCAGCAACGGCTTGCGCAGCCGCTCGGCGATCAGCAGCGAAGTCACGATGGCGTCGTCGGCGATGTAGTCCTGGTCGCGCAGGAGTGCGGCGATGCGCGCGGTTTCCTTGTCGGTGTCCATGTGATGCTCCGGCGACACGCCCGCGCGTGCCGATGTTTGCCGATGGTCCGGCTACTCCTGCTCCGCCTTCCGGATGAACTTCTGCCGGGCGAAGTCGCTTACGCCCTCCGCGGCCTTGGCCGCCTGCTCCCACTCGCCGCGCTTCTCGTGATAGTGCATGGCGCGATAGGGCTCGGCGTCCTCGCGCAGGTCAGCGTCGGCGCCGATGCTCGGCGTGGCCACCCGGTTGGCGCCGTAGTCGCGCCGGGCGGCGGCCCCGCACGCCGGGCAGTCCATCCCGCGGTCGCCGTGAGCCACCGCGGCCAGGGGGACGAGCCGGTCGAACCGGTGCTCGCAGACGGTGCAGAAATACCCGTAGACAGGCATGGCGCTGGAATCCGCCCTCAACTTATCACAGCCGCCGGCCGGCGGCTACATTTTCCGGTGGGTCCGGTGGGTCCGGTGGGTCCGACCCGACCGGCGGGCGAGCGCCGCCAGCGCCGCCACCACCCGCGCGGCGTAGCCCGGCTCCAGCTCGATCAGGTTGGTGTCGTACCAGAAGATGGGGTGATGCGAGGCCACGATGATCTGGAATCCCTGCCGGCAGGCCGCATCCAGCAGCCGCTTGATCCGCGCCACCGCGGCGAAGTCCTGGCCCGCCTCCGGTTCGTCGATCAGGAACGTGGTGCCGCGCTCGGCGCTCTCGAGCGCGTCCAGCGCCTGCCGGATCATCTGCCCGTGCGACGAGAACTGGCCGCGCAGGCGCAGCGCCATGGCCGCGGGCGTGGGCGCGGGGCCGGTCAGGACGCGCGGGTTCATCAGCTCGGTGTCGAACAGCCGCCGCGCCCGGGTGCCCTCGAACCGGAGGTCGCAGTCCTCCCCCTGCAGCAGCGCCTTGATGATGGTGCTTTTGCCGGAACCGTTGGGGCCGGCCAGGGTGTTGAGTCCCGGCGCGAACTCCAGCGCGTGCCGGGCGCGCACCCGTCGCTGCCACTTGAACCGCAGCCGCGCCGACCGGATCACGCTTTCGCCCCGGCCCGCGCGCGGCGTCCGTCAAGCTGCCCCGGCAGGCGTGGCAGGCGTGGCAGGCGCGAAGCCGAACCGTTCACCGGCGTCCCACCGCGACCGCTGATTGCCGTGGGCGGGAATGCCGCCGGCGTCCTTGAGCAGGCGCGCCAGGTGCATCAGGTTCCAGGCCATGAACGTCGTATTGCGGTTGGTGAAGTCGTTCGCGGGACCGCCGGACCCCGGATCCAGGTAGGACGGCCCCGGCGCCGCCTCGCCCAGCCAGCCGGCATCCGCCTGCGGCGGCACGGCGTAGCCCAGGTGCTGCAGCGAGTACAGGATGTTCATCGCGCAATGGTTCGCGCCATCTTCGTTGCCGGTGATCAGACAGCCCCCTACCCGCCCGTAGTAGGCGTACTGGCCGTGCGCGAGGTCGTGGTCGACCGGTCGCAGCGTGGCGACCGACACGCCCTGCTGGCGCATGATCGCGGCCGCCACGTCGATCAGCCCCTGCGTGTGCGACAGCCCGGGCGACCGCTTGAGCGTGCAGTTGAGGAACAGGGCGCGCAGATCGCCGTACCACTCTCGCACTACCGCAGGCTGCGCCGCAATGTCTCGTATTCCTCGTAGCAGTCGCCGCACCGCTGCAGATGGGCGCGGACCAGCGCCAGCAGCTCGCGCTCGGAGACGCCGGCCGCCTCGAGCTCGACCAGGCGGTCCAGCTCTTCCCCGCACTCGTCACACGACAGCTCCCGTTCATCGGTGGCGGCCACCGCGCGCGCCAGCCCGGCCAGGAAATGGCGCAGCGTGACCCGCGGCTGCCCGGGCAGCGGCTCGCCCAGCAGCCCGCCGGCGCTGATCCGGAGTCGCGACAGCAGTCTCATCCGACCTCTCTCCAATCTGACGCCCCGGCGTACGCGGCGCTTACCATGCAATCTCTCATCACGTCCTCACCTGCTCACCGCCGTCAATCGAACAGCGCCAGCACCCGCTCCGGGGTCAGGCCGTCCGCGATCATCCTCTGTTTCAACCGCTTGCGGGCGTCGTGCAGCAGCTTGTAAAGCGCGTTCCGGTTGCTCCCCATGCGCCGCGCGACCTCCTCCAGCGGCATGCCGTACAGCGCCACCGCCACCAAAGCCTGGCGCTGCCGGGGACTGAGATGCCGCTCGAGGTAGTGCTGCACCAGGGCCAGGGCCTGCTTCCTGCCGCTGATCCGGGCGGGTCCCGCCTGCGGGTCCGCGAACTCCCGGGCGCGCGCGCCGGGCGGAGGGACCAGGAGCGCGTCGAGCGACACGTCCTGCCAGCGCTTGCGCCGCAGCTCGGTCAGCGCTACGTGAATCGCGATCTTGTGCGCCCAGGTGGTGAAGCGGCTGCGGTCGCGAAACGAATCCAGGCGGTCGAGGATCTTGACCAGGGCTTCCTGCACGAAGTCTTCGATCTGGGAGTGGATCTGGAAGTGGAGGCCGCCGCGCCCGCCGCCGGACCCGCCCCCGCGCCGGGCCAGACCGCGCTGCAGACCGGCGACCAGGAGCCGGCGCAGATCGGACAACGCGGCGTCGCGGGCCGGCCCGGCGGTGCGGAGATCGGTCAGCCACTGCTGGTTGGTGCGCGGCGCGGCCGCCGTTGGCGCCATGGCGAGCGCCAAGTCTATCCGAGTGCCCCACCCCTGCAAAGCGCACCGAACCGACGCGGACGACCGCCCGCAGCATCCGCCGTTCGTTCGTGGCCGCCGGCGAGGGGCCTCCGTTATTATGAGTCCAGGGGCGCGGCTTCAGCGTCGACGCCCGTCCGAAGTATGATCCCCGTCGCTGGAGTCGTCAGACAAGCGTGGACCGAGAGCAACGAGAGCAACGCATACGCCGGCAACGCGCCGGTGAATGGCCGGCGGCCGCGGCCGGCGCCAAGCCGGCCGCGATGAGGCTGCGCCAGCCCGCGCCGCCGGCGCAACGGGCGCTGTTGGCCACGGCACTGGCCGTGGCGCTGGCCGTGGCTCTGCTCGCCGCTGCCGGCTGCGCCCGCGACGGTGAAGATGCCGCGGCGCAGGCGGGAGCCGCGGCGGCCGAGCTGCCGCGGGTCGAGGATTTCAAGATCATCGTCTATCAGGGTGGCGCCGAGCTGGGCGCCGCGGCGGCGGACGCCGGGGAGATCGCGCTCAGCAGCGTGCTGGCCCAGGGCAAGCCGGTGGTGCTCAACTTCTGGGCCGGGCTGTGTCCTCCGTGCCGCGCCGAGATGCCGGAATTCCAGGAGGTCTACGACGAGTTCGAAGGGCGGATCATCCTGCTCGGCATCGACCTCGGGCCGTTCACCGGGCTCGGCACCAGCGCCGAGGGCAAGGCGCTGCTGGCGGAGCTGGAGGTCGACTATCCCTCCGGCACCACCGACGACGCCACGGTGTTGGCCCGGTTCGGGGTGCTGGGCATGCCCTCCACCCTGTTCGTGACGCCCGACGGCGGCCTGAGCAACAAGTGGACCGGCCTGCTGACGCGCGCCAAGCTGACCGAGTTCGTGGACGAGCTGCTGGCCGTGAGCGCGGCGGCGGGACGCGGCGCGCGATGAGGACGCGGCGTGCGCTGAGTGCGCGGCACGGCGCGGCGCCGCCGGTCGCGGGACCGGGCACGCAGCGTAGCGCCCAGGTGGTCTCGTTGGTGGTGCCGGCGCTGGTGGTGGCGGCCCTGCTGGCCGGGGTGATCCGCATCCAGGCGGGGGTCGAGTCCGCCGCGGCCTCGGTGACCTCCGCGCTGCCATTGGTGTTTGCGTTCCTGGCCGGCATGGTGGCGAGCGTCAATCCGTGCGGGTTCGTGATGCTCCCGACCTACGTCTCCTACCACCTGGGCACCGAGGAGGAGGGGTTCTACCGCCGCCCGGCGGTGGAGCGGACCGCCCGCGCCCTGCTGCTCGGGGCGGCGGCCACCGGCGGCTTCGTGCTGGTGGCCGCCGCGGTGGGGATCGTGGTCGCCGCCGGCGGCCAGTGGCTGACCGCCTCCTTCCGCTTCTTCGGCGCCGCCCTGGGGCTGGTGCTGGCGGCCCTCGGCCTGTGGCTCCTGCTCGGACGCGGCAAGCTGGCGATTCTGGCGGCCAGCCGCGTGCACGTCACGCCGCGCCGCAACCTCGGCAACGTGTTCGCCTTCGGCGCCGCCTACTCGATCAGCTCGCTGAGTTGCACGCTGCCGATCTTTCTGGCGATCGTGGGCATCGGCCTCGGCACCCGGGGCGTGGGCGCCGCGTTCGGGCAGTTCATGGGCTACGCGCTCGGCATGGGCACGGTGCTGATCGCGGTGACGGTGGGCGCGGCCCTGTTCCGCGGCGCGGTGGCGCGCTGGCTGCGCGGTTCGATGCTGGCCATCAGTCGCGCCAGCGCCATGTTTCTGCTGGGCGCCGGGCTCTACCTGCTCTACTATTGGGTGGTGTTCGCCAACTCGTTCGGATGGTTCGGTCGCTGAGGATGCGCCGCAATGGCTGACGGCGCGCCGCGGCGGCGGCTGGCACGCATTGCCCTGCCGGCGGCCGCGGCCCTGCTGGCGGCGGTAACGGTCGTGCTCGCGCTGGTGGTGGTGCAGCAGGCGCGGCTGCTGCGCGGCGGCCGGCTCCTGGACGCCCGCATCGGCGCGGTCGAGCAGCAGCTTGCGGCGGCCGGCTCCGCGCGCGCCCGGCCGCAGCCCGCGCGCGGCATCCCCGGACTGCCCTCCTCGCCGGTGCCGATGGCCGAGCTGGTGGCGGACCAGCCGGCCTACGGCAACCCGGACGCGCCGGTGACCATCGTCGAGTTCAGCGACTTCGAGTGCCCGTTCTGCCGCCGGTTCTTTCACGAGACCCTGCCGGCCATTCACCGGCGCTACGTCGATACCGGGCAGGTGCGGCTGGTGTTCCGGGATTTCCCCTTGGACGACATCCATCCGCGCGCGCGCAAGGCGGCGGAGGCGGCCGAGTGCGCGCGCGACCAGGATCGGTTCTGGGAGATGCACGGACTGCTGTTCAGCCGCGGCGCCGGCGGCGGCGTGCCGCAGTACCGGGCGCTGGCCGCCGAGCTGGGACTGAACCGCGCCCGGTTCGACGAGTGTCTGGACTCGGGCCGCAAGGCGGCACAGGTGCAGGCCGACTACGAAGCGGGCCTGGCGGCCGGGGTACGCGGCACGCCCGCGTTCGTGGTCAACGGGGCACTGATCGCCGGATCGCAACCGCTGGAGGTGTTCGAGCAGGTAATCGGCGCCGCGCTGGAGCTGCGCGCTCAGGCGACGAACACCAGGTAGGCGGCCACCGTCAGGACCACGCCGACCGCCAGGCCCACCGCCACTTCCAACCCGTTGTGCCCGACCGGCGACGAGGGAAACTTGCGCCGCTCCACCGGGAGCAGCGCCACCAACTCGCGCAGCACGCGCGTGTGGTGGTCCACCGTGCGCCGCAGCCGCAGGGTGTCGAACACCACGATCGCGGCCAGCACCGCGGCCACGGTGAAGGCGCCGGAGTCCCATCCATCGACCAAGCCGACCGACACGATCAGGGCCGCCACGAAGGCGGAGTGGGCGCTGGGCATGCCGCCCGCCGAGACCAGCCGGAACGGCTCCAGCCGCCGGTTGCGAATCGAGTAGTACACCAGCTTGAACACCTGGCAGGAAAGCTGCACGGCGACGGTGATGATCAGGGCGGGGCTCATGCGCGGAACCCGCCCTAGCTCCGTGTCTTGCGGTGCGCCAGGACCTTCCGCATGCGTCAGACCCCGGCGTCGACGAGGGCCCGGAACAGAGTGAGATCCACGCGCGCGATGCCGTCGGCCGCGATGGTCTGCACGCCGACGTGGTCGGCGCCGGCGCTCCAGTGCTGCTCCAGGCGCCGGCGGATTGCGCGCTCGTCCCCCCAGACCACTACCGCGTCGACCACCCGGTCGCTGCCGCCGTGTTCGAAGTCGGCATCGGTGAATCCCAGGGTCTTGAGATTGTTGCGGTAGTTCTCCAGCCCCAGGTAGGGGCGCATGTACCGGCGCGCGGCGGCCCGGGCGGTGGCCGGATCGGTTTCCCGCACGACCGCCTGTTCCGGGGCCAGCCACGGACCGCGGCCGAGGATCTCGCGCGCCCGCGCGGTGTGCTCGGGCGGCGTGAAGTAGGGATGCGCTCCCGCCGCGACCTCGGCGGCCAGACCGAGCATCCTTGGCCGCAGGGCCGCCAGCACGATCGGGAGGGCTGCCTCCGGCTGCGGCCCGCGGTAGGGGCTGGCGTGCAGGTCGTTCAGAAACGCCCGCATGGTCGCCACCGGCCGGCCGTACTCGCGGCGCCAGACCGGCCCCACCCCTTCACGGTGCGATACTCCCAGCCCCAGGATGAAGCGCCCTGCGCTGGCCTCCTGCAGCGTATTGGCGGCCGCCTTCAGCGCC
Organism: Spirochaetia bacterium; assembly: GCA_965198005.1. Classification (GTDB taxonomy): domain Bacteria; phylum Spirochaetota; class Spirochaetia; order SZUA-6; family Bin103; genus Bin103. Next base: position 959,436 of record CBDAOI010000004.1, on the reverse strand, counting down.
GCCGCGCTGCGCGCGTAGATGTTGGCGATACCCGTCGCCAGCCGGATCGAGTCGGTGTGCGCGGCCAGGAAGGAAAGGTGAGTGAACGGATCCCGTCCGGCGGCCTCGGGCACCCAGACCGCCGCCACGCCCAGCCGCTCCAGCTCCTGCACGTGCGCCACGGTCTCCGCCAACGACTCCGCGTCGAAGAACATCCACACGCCCAGCTTCCCGATCGAGGTCCTCAAGTCCATGCACGACTCCTCCGTAATCAAGACTCCGTGCCGATGCGCTTCATCGCGATGACCCCGTTGTGACCGCCGAACCCGAAGCTGCTGGAGATGGCGGCGCGCATCGGCTGCGCCACCCCCTGCCGGGCCACGTAATCGAGATCGCACGCCGGGTCCGGCTCTTCCAGATTGGCCGTCGGAGGATAGAACTGCTCGTGCAACGCCATGGCCGTGACCACCGCCTCCGCGCCGCCGGCCCCGCCCAGCAGGTGGCCGATCATCGACTTGGTGGAGGACACCTTGAGCCGGTAGGCGTGCTCCCCGAACACGCCCTTGATGGCGGCGGTCTCGATCGGATCGTTGAGCGGCGTGGAGGTGCCGTGGGCGTTGACGTAGTCCACCTCGTCCGGCGCCAGACCGGCGGTGCGCACCGCCATGCGCATGGCGGACTGCGCCCCGAGCCCCTCGGAGTGAGGCGCAGTGAGGTGAAACGCGTCACAGGTTGCCCCGTAGCCGGCCAGCTCGGCGTACGCGCGGGCGCCGCGGGCGGCGGCGTGCTCGGCGGACTCCAGCACCAGGATGCCGGCGCCCTCGCCGAGAATGAAGCCGTCGCGATCCTTGTCGAACGGGCGGCTGGCGCGCGCGGGATCGTGATTGAAGCCGGTCGACAGCGCCTGCAGGTTGCCGAACCCGGCGAAGGTGATCGGCGAAATCAACGCCTCCGACCCGCCGGTCACCATCACGTCGCACAGCCCGGCGCGGATGCAGCGCAGCGCGCGGCCGATGGCGTCGGTGGCCGACGTGCAGGCGGACGCGATCACCAGCGACGGTCCGGTGAACCCGAACTTCATCGCGATCTGTCCGACCGCGGCGTTGCCCATGAACATGGGCACGAACAGCGGATGCACGCCGCTCGGGCCGCGTTCGTACAGCTTGACGCAGGCGGCCTCGAACGAATGGACGCCGCCGAACCCCACGCCGAGCATGACGCCCGCGCGCGCCGGCTCCAGCGCCCCCGGCTGATCCAGGCCGGCATCGCGCAACGCCTGGATCACCGACACCAGCGCGTAGATGGTGAACGGATCCATGCGGCGGGTTTCCTTCCGCTCCAGGTAGCCGTCGGTGTCGAGATCGTGCACTTCGCTGGCGACCCGGGAGGCGTACGGCTCCGGGTCGAACTTGGTGAGCGGCCCGATGCCCACCGCGCCGGCACGCACCCCGCACCACGTCTCTGCGGCGGTGTTGCCGAGCGACGTGACCGCACCGAGCCCGGTGATCACCACACGTTTCGTGTCCATGGTCGGGATGTGCCTGATTCATAGCATGGATGGGGGGTGCGAATCGAGAGCCTGCCCGGCCGGCCGGCCGGCGGTGCCGGCGGCCCTCCCGATCCTCCGCACGCGGTTGCAGGGATCGAGCATTTCCGCAAAGCTCAGGGCGCGGACGCGCGGGCGCGCTCCGCAGAAAGCTAGGGAGGCGAATCGATGAAACGCTTACTATGGGCAGCAGGCATCGCCCTGCTGGCGGCCGCCGGCGCGGTGGCCGAGATCAAGCCGGCCGTGGTGTTCGACATGGGCGGCAAGTTCGACAAGTCCTTCAACGAAGGGATCTACAACGGCGTCGAGCAGTTCCGCATGGAGACCGGGATCAAGTACGCGGAGTTCGAGGTGGCCAACGAGGCGCAGCGTGAGCAGGCCCTGCGCAACTTCGCACGGCGCGGCTACGACCCGATCATCGCCGTGGGCTTCGGTCAGGCGCCGGCGCTGGAGAAGGTGGCTGCCGAATACCCCGACACCAGCTTCTCGATCATCGACATGGTGGTGGACCTGCCCAACGTGCAGTCGATCGTGTTCAAGGAGCACGAGGGCTCGTTCCTGGTCGGCATGATCGCGGCCATGGCCTCGGAGACCGGCAAGGTGGGCTTCGTGGGCGGCATGGACATCCCACTGATCCGCAGGTTCGGCTGCGGCTACGAGCAGGGAGTCAGGCACGTCAACCCGGACGCGCAGGTGTACCAGAACATGACCGGCACCACGCCGGCGGCGTGGAACGACCCGGTCAAGGGCGCGGAGCTGGCCAAGTCGCAGTTCGACCGCGGGGCGGACATCGTGTTCGCGGCGGCTGGCGGCACCGGGCTGGGCGTGCTGCAGGCGGCCGCGGACGCCGGCAAGCTGTCGATCGGGGTCGACTCCAACCAGAACTACCTGCATCCGGGGTCGGTGTTGACCTCGATGCTGAAGCGCGTCGACGTGGCCGCCTACGACGTGTACAAGACCGCCATGGACGGTACCTGGTCGGCCGGCATCCGGGACCTGGGGCTGGCCGAGGACGGGGTCGGCTGGGCGCTGGACGAGCACAACGAAGCGCTGATCAGCGCGGCGGTGGCGGAGCAGGTGGAAGCCGCACGCGCGGCGATCGTCGCGGGCGAGCTGACGGTGCACGACTACATGGCGACCAACTCCTGCCCGTAACGGGGCCGCCACGCGGGGGCGGACGCGCGGGCCGGCCGCCGGTCGCGGTCGCCCTGCGCGGTATCGACAAGCGGTTCGGGGCGATCCACGCCAACCGCGCCGTCTCGCTGGAGGTGGCGCAGGGGTCGATCCACGGCATCGTCGGCGAGAACGGCGCCGGCAAGTCGACCCTGATGAGCATCCTGTACGGCTTCTACCGGGCCGGCTCCGGGAGCATCGAGGTCGGCGGCCGTGCGGCCGAGATCGCCAGCCCGGCCGATGCCATCGCCGCCGGCATCGGCATGGTGCACCAGCACTTCATGCTGGTGGAACCGCTCACGGTGCTGGAGAACGTGCTGCTGGGCGCCGAGCAGGGCCCGTTGCTGCGCCACGGCCGGCGCCGGGCACGCGCCGTGCTGGCCCGCCTGGAGAGCGAGTACGGGCTGCAGGTGGACGTGGACGCGCGGGTCGAGGACCTTCCGGTCGGGATCCAGCAACGGGTGGAGATCCTCAAGGCGCTGTACCGCGGCGCCCAGACCCTGATTCTCGACGAGCCCACCGGCGTGCTGACCCCGCAGGAGGCGGACGAGCTGTTCCGCATCCTGGCCGCGCTCAGGGCGCAGGGCCGCACCATGATCCTGATCACCCACAAGCTGCGCGAGATCATGGCGATCACCGACCGGGTCACGGTGATGCGGCGCGGCGCGGTGGTGGCCAACGTCGCCACCGCCGACACCTCGCGCGAGCAGCTCGCGGAGCTGATGGTCGGCCGCAAGGTGCTGCTGCGGGTCGAGAAGCGGCCGGCCCGGCCGGGTGAGGTGCTGCTGCAGGCGGACCACCTCGCCTACACCGACCCTGCCGGCGTGCGCCGCGTCAAGGACGTGAGCCTGAAGGTGCGCCGCGGGGAGATCGTGGGCATCGCCGGGGTGGCCGGCAACGGCCAGTCGGAGCTGCTGGCGCTGCTGTCCGGCATCACCCGGCCTGAAGGCGGCACGCTGGAGGTGAACGGCGCCGTGCTGTACGCCAGCGCCGCGGGCGCCGCGGGGGAAGCGGGGGAAGCCGCCCCCGGTGCGGGCCTTGACACGGCCGACGCCCGCCGGATGCGCCACGCCGGCCTGGGCCACGTGCCCGAGGACCGGCAGCGCGTGGGGCTGGTGACCAGCTTCGCCGCCAACGAGTCTTCGATCCTGGGCTACCACGACGACCGCGCCTACAACGGCCCGCTGCTGATGCACCGGCAGCGGATCATCGCCGCCTCGCAGCGTCAGATGGACGAGTTCGACGTGCGCCCGGCCGATCCGCTGCTGCGCTGCGACGGTTTTTCCGGCGGCAACCAGCAGAAGATCATCGTCGCGCGCGAGCTGGACCGCGACCCCGACGTGCTGCTGATCGGCCAGCCCACGCGCGGCCTCGACATCGGCGCCATCGAATTCATCCACCGCCGGCTGGTCGCGTTGCGCGACCAGGGCAAGGCGATCCTGCTGGTATCGGTGGAGCTGGACGAGATCATGTCGTTGAGTGACCGCATCCTGGTGATGTTCGACGGCGCAGTCGCCGGCGAGGTGGCGGGCGCCGAGGCGACGGAGCGGACCCTGGGCGCGCTGATGGCCGGCGTAGGAGCGGCTTGAGGTGGCGGCCACCGATCCCGGCTCCGGCCTGCCGCGCTGGGCCGCCACCGCGCTGCTGCCGCTGATCAATCTGCTGGCGGCGCTCGCGGTGGCGGGCAGCGTGATCCTGGTGCTCGGCGAGAGCCCGGTGCAGGCGCTGGTGAGCCTGGTGCGCGGCGCCTTCGGCTTCCGTGAGGCGTGGGGCTACACGCTGTACTACGCCACCAACTTCCTATTCACCGCGCTGGCGGTGTCGGTGGCGCTGCACTGCGGCCTGTTCAACATCGGCGGCGAGGGGCAGGGCTACGTCGGCGGCCTCGGGGTCGGGCTGGTGTGCCTGTTCCTCGACGGGCTGCCGTTCCTGCTGCTGCTGCCGCTGGCGGTGCTCGGCGGCGCGGCTTTCGGGGCGCTGTGGGCGTGGGTGCCGGGCTACCTGCAGGCGCGGCGCGGCTCGCACGTGGTGATCACCACCATCATGTTCAACTTCATCGCCGCCACCCTGATGGTCTATCTGCTGGTGAACGTGCTGATCGAGCCGGGCCAGATGTCGCCGCAGAGCCGCGCCTTCGCGGAGCACGCGACCCTGCCGGCGATGCACGACCTGCTCGGCCGGATCGGGATCGACTTTCCGCGCACGCCGCTGAACTTGGCGTTTCCGTTGGCGCTGGTGTGCGGCGTCCTGGTGTGGATCTTCATCTGGCACACCCGCTGGGGCTACGAGTTGCGCACGGTCGGGGCCAACCCCGCGGCCGCGGTCTATGCCGGCATCTCGCCGGCACGCAACGTCGTCCGCGCGATGGCGATCTCCGGCGCGCTGGCCGGCATGATGGGGCTGAACGAGGTGATGGGGGTAAACCACCGTTTGCTGCTCAACTTCACCGCCGGCTACGGCTTCGTCGGCATCGCGGTGTCGCTGATGGGGCGCAACCACCCGGTCGGGATTGTGCTGGCCAGCCTGCTGTTCGGCGCGCTCTACCAGGGCGGCGCCGAGCTGGCGTTCGAAATGCCCAAGGTGACGCGCGACCTGGTGGTGGTGATCCAGGGCCTGGTGATCCTGTTCGTGGGCGCCCTGGAGTACCTGTTCCTGCCGGCGTTGCGGCCCTGGTTCCGGGCGCGGCAGGCGGCGGCGGAGGCGCCGGCGGGCGCGGCGGGCGCGGCGGGCGCGGCGGCGGAGGAGTAGCCGAACCGTGGAGGCCGTGGGGTTCTTCATCCTGCTGCTGGACGCCACCCTGCGGGTGTCGGTGCCGCTGGTGCTGGCCGCCCTGGCCGGTCTGTTCTCGGAGCGGTCGGGGATCGTGGACATCGGCCTGGAGGGCAAGATGCTGGGCGCCGCGTTCGCGGCCGCGGCCGCCTCCTACGTGTGCTCCGAACAGTTGGCCGCGGCCGGACTGACCGGCCTGCTGCCGGCGGCGGCGTGGGTGGGGCTGCTGGCCGGGGTCGCCGCGTCGATGCTGTTGGCGCTGCTGCACGGCGTGGCCTGCATCCGCTACCACGGCAACCAGATCGTCTCGGGGGTGGCGATCAACATCCTCATCTCGGGGCTCACCGTGCTGCTCGGCATCGCCTGGTTCAGCCAGGGCGGACGCACCCCGCAACTGCCGCCGGGGGGGCGCTTCCGGCCGGTAGTGTGGCCGGGCGCGGCAGCGGTACGGGAGGTGCCGCTGGTGGGCCACCTGTACAGCGAGCTGCTGTCCGGCCACAACCTGCTGGTGTACCTCGCCTTCCTGGCGGTGCCGGCGGCGTTCTGGGTGGTCTACCGGACCCGCTTCGGCCTGCGCCTGCGCGCCGTCGGCGAGAACCCCGAGGCGGTGGACGCCGCCGGCATCTCGGTGGCGGGCATGCGCTACCGCGCGGTGCTGCTGTGCGGGGCGCTGTGCGGCGTGGCCGGGGCCTACCTCTCCACCGCCCAGTCGGCGGCCTTCATCAAGGACATGACCGCGGGCAAGGGGTTCATCGCCCTGGCGGCGCTGGTATTCGGCAAGTGGCGCCCGGTGCCTACATTGCTCGCCTGCCTGCTGTTCGGCTTCCTCGAAGCGGTCGCCGCCCGCCTGCAGGGCGCCTTCGACCTCGACGCCAGCTCCGTGCTGGTGCGCGAGCTGGTCGACGCCGCCCCGTTCATCATCGAGGCGCTCCCCTACGCGCTGGTGGTGCTGCTGCTCGCCGGCTTCGTCGGCCGCGCCGTCGCCCCCAAGGCCAGCGGCATCCCCTACGTCAAGTCCGGCTAAGGCTAAGTGGGGATAGGCTACTCCGTCCGGAGCATTGGCGCCGGTGTACTCTGCGGGAGCGGTTCAAGGGGTTGACCTGTGTTGCCTGAGTAGCACATCATGCAACATCCATTTCCAGGAGGGCACTTATGGCGGAAGACTTAAGCCAGACCTTGCAACTGCTGGTCACAGGGCAGTTGCGCATTGAGCGGGCGGTCACCGACCTCCGGAAGGAGGTCACCGACCTCCAGGACGGGCAGGCCAGCATAAAGCACGACATCTCCAACCTCCAGGACGGGCAGGCCAACATAAGGCAGGACATCTCCAACCTCCAGGACGGGCAGGCCAGCATCCTGGCAGAACTCAAAACCCTGATGACCAAGACCGACGTTGCCACGCTCCGCGCAGAGCTCAGAGCTGAAGTTGCGAACGAGGTGGGCAACGTGCTCAGGTTCCGCGAAGAACGCGGCGGCCTCGCCTAACCCCCCGGCCGCTCCCGCCCGCCCCACTGCCGCCGGTGTACTCTGCGGCAGCGATCCGGGGCGGTGACAAGCTCACGGACCGGATCTGCCTCGGTTGTCGTCGGCGTCGCCCGCGGGTGGGCGGAGCGGCGGGGCGTGGTCGAGAACGAACGTCATCAGCGACGGGATACCGGCGACCCAGACGACCGGCGGCAGTTGGGCCGGCGGGCTCCAGACGTAGCCCAGCCGGTTCAATTCCTCGCGTGCCGCCAGTCGCCCCGCGGCGCCGTCGCCGGTTGCGGCGAGGGCGGTATCGAAGTCGCGATCGGTCGCGGTCGAAGCGCCGGCCGCGAACAGCGCCGCCGCCGCGACGGCTGCCGGCAGCAGACCGCGCGTTTCCAGTTCCCGATAGCGGTCCTGGTAGTAATCCGTGACCCGGGCGATCACGTGAGACCGCGCCGCGTCCGCGTGCGCCGCGGTCAACCGGGAGGTTTCGATGGCCAAGCGCTGCTGCCACAGGGCGCGGCCCCAAACTTGAATGAAGTACGGGTAGCGCTGGCTGTGCTCGACGACCGCATCGAGGGCGTCGGCCTCGATGCCCACGCCGTGGGCGGCCAGCGGGTTGATTAGAGCGGCACGGGCGGCAGCGTCGCTCAGCAGGCCGATGCCGAGGCGTCCTTCATCCAGCCGGCTCCAGAAGGAGGCGTTCATGGTACCGAGATGCGCCGGCAGGCCCGGTGTTCCGGCCAGCACCAGCAGGAATGGCGCGTTGGCGCGGACCTCCTGGCTGACATTGAGCAGCAGTCGACCAACGTCACGGGTGAGTGTATGAGCTTCGTCAACCAACACGACCACGGGTCTTCTGCGGCAGCGAGCAGTCAGCCGCTCCGTGAGGTCCTGCGCGGACCGCTCTGGCGCCGCCCATTCGGCTTGACCGACGCCCGTGACGCCGAGTTTTCTTGGCAGGAACTTCCGGATGAACGACACCGGCAACAAGGCGTCGGCCAGCGCCTGCCCGGTCCGTATCCGGCTTGGCGACAGCCGCGCGACGTCCACCCGACCAGCGTCGCGGCAGGCGCCCGCGAACCAGTTGAGCAGCACGGTCTTGCCGTTGCCGCGCGGCCCCATCAGCGCCACGTCGTGCGGCGGGGCGTTGCCGCCAAGAAGGTCCGCCAGGCACTGCGTCAATACCCCCTGCTCCCGCTCGCGCCCGGTCAGCGCAGGCGGCGCGACGCCCGCACCGGGAGTGAATACGCGCTGCGGAGCCTTCATGACAGCCGCAGCACGGGACGATACGCTGGCACGATCACGGCCGGTAGGACCATTATCCTACCAATGAAGTAACGCAGGCTCGATTACGGTCAAGGCCGGCACGGCCGGCGCCCTGGAGCACCAGCAGATGCGCGATCTTCTGTCGCTCGCGTCTGGCGCGCGAGTCGTGGCAATCTTGCGCCGTGGCGAACCAGATGGAGACAAACCGGGCGGGTGACCCGCCGCATTCAGTCCGACGCGTCCCCTCGACTGGGATCACGCCGTGAGCGAGTCCGCAACAGCCACCGTTCCCCGCGCCGGCATGCTTGCCACGGTCCGCAACCGAAGCGGCATCGTCGCCGCCGTCGAGCCGTTCGACGGCGAGACCGGGCGGCTGCACCTCGTGCACGTCGAATACAAGGACAGCCGCTCGCCCGTCGAGGAACGGCTGCTGTGGGAACTGGAGCCGGGGTGCACGCTCCTCGAACCGACAGCGCTGCCCGATGCGGGGAACACGGATGCCATGTCCCCCGGCGACTTCGACGCGCTCCTGCGCGCCGCCCGCTGGACGGCGCTCTCGCCTTACCTGGATCTCGGCGGCACGGAACTTCGCAAGCGGAAGAACCGTGAGGATCGGCTGCGTGCGCTCGGTTTCGAGGATCCCAGCGGCAATCAGCGCAAGGAGCAACTCGCAAGGAACGTAGCGCTGCAGGACTGGCCGAAGCGGTAGATCATGGAGCCGCGCATCCCGGATGGCTCGTATTTACGGGACCTCCAAGGGAGTGACCGTTACCAGAGCCGGTCGCCATCCAGGGCTTCCAGGAGATCGGGAAGCGGCCAGATGTCGACCCCGTCCGGGCTCCGCATGCGGCGCGCGCCCGTGTACGTGAGAATTCGGCGCTGCAGGCCGGGCAGCGGGGCGACGGCACGGAGTCCAGCAAGGTGACGATCGTGGATCCGTGAGGACGCCTTGGCCTCGATCGCGATCGACTTGCCGTCGCGCAACAGCAGGAAGTCGACCTCCGTGTCCCGCGCTTGCGCCGGCGCCCAGTAGTACATTTCGTCGAACGCGCCGTGGTAGTCGCGATAACTGGCCAGCACGGTGGCGATCCAGCCCTCGAACAGAGGGCCGCGTTCGCGCGAGTCGAGGTCACGGAAGCGCCCGGCTGCCGCCCGTGCCAATCCCGGATCGATCCAGTACAGCTTGGGGTGCTTCCGTTCCCGGACCCGCAACTTGGGATCGTACGCCGGCAGCCGAAACGCGACCAGCGTGTCCTCCAGGATCTCCACGTAGCCGGCCAACGTCGTCCGGCTGACTTCGGCATCGCGCGCGGCGGAAGCGACGTTGAGCGTCTGGCCGTGAAACAGGGCGGCGACCGGCAGGAAGCGGGCGAAGCCGGCCAGGTTCCGAACCAGCGCTTCGCCCTTGATCTCTTCCTTCAAGTAGAGCTGGACGTAGGTACGCAACGCCGCTACCGGGTCGTCGGCATTCCAGATTACCGGCAGGCTGCCGTGCTGGAGCACCGTGTCGAGATCGAAGTCGGTACCCAGCTCGTGCGGCAAGAAGGGATACATGCGGGTGTGGACCGCGCGCCCGCCCAGGAGATTGACGTCGGCTCGCTTCAGCTTCCGCGCCGACGAGCCGGTCAGGATGAAGCGGAGACCGCCGCCTTCGATGTGGCGGTGCACTTCGTTGAGCAGACCGGGCAGCCGCTGTATCTCGTCCACGAACACCCAGCCGCCGGGGGCGACCGTCCGCAGCTCGCCCGCGAATCGTCCCGCGTCAGCCAGATAACTCTGATACAGGGCCTCGTCGAGCAGATCGATGCGATACGCATCCGGGTATTCGTGGCGGACCCAGGTCGTCTTGCCGGTTCCGCGCGGGCCGAACAGAAAGAAGGACGAGCGAAGTGCGGTCAGGCTGCGCGATCGGTAGGCGATCATGACCATGCTCATGCGTCCGCCTGCCGGACACGCGGCCCGCCGCCTGCACGGTGCGGTGTGAAAACTGCAACGTCCGTCGTCATTTTGCGCCGCTTTATGACGACATCATAGCATGTTCAGCCCAGGGAGGCGCGGAACGAGCGCAAGCCAGGCAATCTCGAGCGCCGGCCCAGCTCTCTGCAAGTGTTGTCGTTGACGGACTGGCGGGCTTGGCGCTCGGGGTGTAGGATGAGCCATGGCTCAAGGCGGCGTTCCGCCCGACACGGTCTATCGATCCGAGGTGCGCATCGAGCGGTTGCGCGGGCCGTTGCGCCGCGCGTACCTGCCGGCCGCGCCCGACCCGGTGCTGTTCGGGGTCCATTCGCAGGTAGCCGAGCATTACGGCGTCGACCCCGGGCAGCATGCGCCGCATACCACGACGCTGGACTACGTGGTGGCGGCCGCCGCCGGGTGACTGACCGGGACGTTGGGAGGCGCGCTGGAAGCGCGCGACATACCGGCTGGCGAGGGATACCTCACCAGTCAGGCGACCGGTTACATCGGTAAGGACGGCGCGGTTCTGGTAGTCCGCGCGATCCACGTCGACTACCACCTGAAGCTGAACCCGGCCCAGCGCGCCGCGGCCGAGCGCGCCCACGGCTTCCATGCCGACCGGTGTCCGGTGGCCCGCACCCTGCGCGGCTGCGTGCGGATCACCACCACCCTCCACCTGCACGCCGCTCCCGCTGGCTGACCCGGCTCGGATCGCACCTCAGTGGGTCGAGGCAGCGGCACCGAGGCGCCCGCCACCGCCCCTGAGCCTGGGGTCGAGCAGGTCCCGCATGGCGTCGCCGAGCATGTTGAAACAGTACACGACAATCGTCAGGCAGAAACCGGGCCAGAAAGCGAGCCCTGGCGCGATCTCCATGAATTCGCGCCCTTCCCGGCTGAGCATGGCTCCCCAGCTCGGAACATGCGGCGGCAGTCCGAATCCCAGGAAGCTCAGAGAAGCCTCGGCAATGATGACGCCGCCAATGTTGATGCTGAATATGATGATGACGACCGGCATGATGTTGGGCAGGACGTGCTGGACAAGCGATCGCATTGTCGAGCTGCCGGTTGCTGTCGCCGATAGCAGGTAGTCGGCTTCCTTGATGCCGATGACGGCGCCTCGGATCACTCTCGAGCCGCCAATGCCTCCCGATATGCCCAGGATCAGGATGAGCTGTAACAACCCCTGGCCCACGATGGATATGATGGTCAACAGCAGCAGCAGTCCCGGGAAAGACATCCAGGCATCGACGAACCGTTGCACCACCAAGTCCAGTCTGCCGCCGAGGAATCCCGAGGTGCCGCCTAGCAGAACAGCGACCAGAACGTTGACCGTGGTCGCTGCCAGACCGACGACCAGCGAAAGACGGGCCCCGTAGATAAGGCGGCTCAGGAGGTCTCGGCCCAACTGGTCGGCACCCAGGAGATACTGGGCGGATGGGCCAGTCAGCCGGTCTACCAGGTGCATTTCGTAGTGTGGATAGGGGGCCAGAACATCAGCGAAGATACTGACGATAATCAAGAGCACTATCACAATCCCGCTGACAATACCCAGTGGCTTCTCCCTGACCAGCCTGCGAAAGAACTCAGTCATAGCGAACCCTGGGGTCCAAGACCGCGTAGACCAGGTCGATCAGCAGATTGATCCCAACCACGCCAGTGGCGAAAAACAGGTTGATTCCCGAGACCACCGGGTAATCTCGGTCACTCAGTGCCTGCACCATGAGCCGACCCAGCCCCGGCAGGTTGAATATGTTCTCCATGATCACGGAGCCACCTACCAGAATAGGCAGCTGCAGGCCTACCAGCGAAACCACCGGGATGAGGGCATTCTTGATGGCGTGCCGCATGACGACGACCCGCTCCCTCAGTCCCTTGGACCAGGCGGTCCTGATAAAATCCTGCCTCAGCACCTCCAGCATCATGGTGCGCATCATCCGCATGGTCGCAGCCGCCGAGGCCGTTCCCAGAATCAGGCTGGGAATAATGAACACCGCCAGATTCCCCAGCGGGTCTTCGGTGAAGGCAACCAGCTCCAGCGGCGGCGCCCAGCCCCACCAGATGACCGGGTAGATCATGACCATGATGCCGATCCAGAAGTTGGGCGTGGCCAGGCCGATGATGGCGATGGAGCGCCCCGCGTAGTCGGCGGCCGTATCCTGGCGAATCGCCGAGTAGATGCCGACTGGCAGGGCTATCACCAGCCCGATTACGATTGCCATGACGCCAAGCTGAATGGTTACTGGCAGTCTGTCTATTATCTTCTCCTCTACGGATCTGAAGCCAAGCAGTGAGTCGCCAAGGGTGCCCTGGAGGAGACCGTTGAATTCGGACTCGCCGGTAATCCAGTGGGGGGTTGGCAACACTCCTATCCAGCGTCCATACTGCACCCAGGCAGGCACGTCCAATCCCAGCATGCGTTCTATTGCTGCACGGTCTACCTCGACACCCTGGGCGTCCAGTTCACCCACCATCGCATCTACTGTATCGCCGGGGATGAAGCGCACGGACAGGAAGACCAGGGTGGTCAATATCCACAAGGTGGGGATTATCAGCAGCAACCGCCGGATGAGATAGGCTCTCATGTCACACGCCTCGTCATTCAATGAGAAAGGGAGCTGGGAACCGCGCTCTGAAGCGACAGCCTCCCCGCCCCCTTCCTACTCCAAGCTCACCGAGAAGAGTAAGCCCTAATAGCCCATCGCTTCCTTCATCGCGCTATCAATCCAGAGGCGCGCGTAGACCAAGCCAGAGCTGACGGCCCCCAGATCGGTCTCACCGTTGTAACCTTTGACCCACGGCTGGTGCGCGAGAATAAATGGGGCCATCGGACCCCATAGATACCAGTGCCTCTCTATCGCGTACATATCCGCCTCTCCCACCAGCCTCTGCTGCTCCTCGAGGGTGGCAGCGGCGTCGGCGGCTTCAACCATGGCGTCATAAACGGAATCCGTATTCGCGCCGGTCAACCCGGTGCGGTTGAAAGCAGTGGCCGAGTGCGATTGGCGTACCGCGGCGGGCGGGGACCAGTCAACAGCCGCAATCGAAGTGACCATACCCTCAAAGGTATGGTTATGTACACGATCGACAAGCGTAGGCGCGTCGACTACCTCAATCACTACGTCAACGCCGATCTCACGCCAGTATTCAACCTCTGCTTGCATGGGGTTTATGTCGACCGGCTGGTAATGAGTCATCTTCGTCTTGAACCTAATGCCGTCCGAACCGCGGGGGAGCCCAGCCGCATCGAGCAACGCCTCGGCACCTTCCGGGTCATACATATAGCCTTTCTTGACCTCTGTGGGCCACTCTGCAAATGGGATGTTATACCCCTCGACCCTTACCCACCCGTGAGGTGTCGCGACTCCCTCACCTCTAAAGTAGGTATTGTTCATCGCCTCGGGGTCAATTGCCATCTGCATCGCCTTGCGCACCCTCAGGTCGTCAAAAGGCGGATTGACAACGTCAAAACCAAGAGCAGTCTCCGACCGCCCGAACACATACCACTGCACGATCTCAGGGTTCGTGCGCTTGAGGCTGTCTGCCTGGTCGAGTGATGTTATTGAAGATGCCCCGGCCTGACCCGTATAATCAAGCTGACGCGAGCGTAGCGCCGCCAGAATTGTCGCCGTTTCAGGCATGATCAGGGTCCTTATCTTGTCAGTATAGGGCAAGCGGTTCTCCGGGTATTTCTCGTCGTAGCCCCAGTAGTCAGGATTCTTTTCGTAGGTTATCGAGCTTTCCTCGACCCTGTCAGTCAGCATATAGGGCCCAGTGCCGACCAGGTTCCTCCAATCTTTGACGTCGCCCTGCTGTTTGATTACCTCGGGGGGTAATATGGTGCCGGTTTGGGCGAGGGTGAGGTTCATCAGCGCTTGGAGGTTTGGCTCCTTCAGCTTCACGACAACCGTCCACTTGTCGGTGGCCGCTATCGATTCGATTGGCAAATCCTTGATCCAGCCAGTGGGACTAGGTTCGGTGAAGCCGCTGCCGAGAGCCGTCACACGGTGAAGGTTGTATTCGATGTCCGAGGCATCCAGCTCCCGACCGTTCATCGGCGCCTTATCGTGCCAGTGAACACCCTGACGGATGTGGAAGATAAGAGTGAGCGGGTCGGGTTGCTCCCAGCTTTCAGCCAGCTGCCCTCTTAGGGGAATTCCCAGCACCACGCCTGTTGAAGTGAGGCTATTTTGGTCCCTTGGTATTGCCCAGTCCGCAATGCCCAGCTTCTCTACAACAGGAGCGAGAAGAATTCCCGGCCCGTGCTGGAACCACGTGTCGGCAACCGGATAGTCGCCCTTTGTGGCGTGGGTAAATGTCCCGCCATACTCCGGCGCCGTCACCATTTGGCCGGTGGTGGGGTCCATCACCATTTCCTGCTCCATGGCGGCTGCCGGAGCCTCTTCGCCGGCCGGGCTCGCCCAGAGCGCGGTTGCGGTCAGCACGAGACCGAACAGTACCGCGAGGAACTTTCGAAAGATTCCGTAATGCATCTTCGACTCCTAAATATTCGAGAGTGCTGATACCACTGCCCATCCCTCGCCCACTCTCGAAGTACACCCGCAATCGCAGGTGCCGGAAAGCGAGAACGGCAGCCCGAGTTCGAGTCGGTTCTGCATCCTGCGTCCTACATCCGGCACCTCCTTGAACGGGTGCGCGCACCTGATCCCGGAGCGCCGCGTGGGGCGCTGGTCGGCGACGCAGCCAAAGTGAGTAACCGGCAATGCCGGCGGGCCGCCAGGCAGGCGGTCGAGGTAGTGGTGGTGCAGGCGAAGCGGCGCGCCCAGCGCGCGGCGCACTCAGCCCAAGCGCTTAGTGGTTCTCGTGCAAGTACTTGGGGGGGGGGGGGGGGGGCCATAAGCGCTAACTTGTTTGGGGGCCTACAGGGACCGTGCATGACTTTACTGTGCGACCGTACCACGGACGTGCGCGACCGTACCACGGACGTGCGACTCGGATCAACCAGCCGCGTCGAAAAAATCGAAGAAATCTGGCAGCTCATGGCTCTACGGTGCGACCGTAGCACGGACCTACGACTCGGGGCAACCAGCCAGATCGAAGTACAGCAATTCTCGGTGAACGGCAGTCGATGGCCTGAAGAGACAGTCTGGGGGGCCCACCATTTGTCAACCCCCGCCGCGAAAGGATTCCGGGGGGGGGGCAAGGGTAGGACGCGCCGGTTGCGTTGCCCCTAACCGGTGGCAGCGCTGAGTAGTGTTTTCAGCCATCTTTTGCATCCGTTCAAACCTGAGACTTTCAGTATGCCACCCCTGCGGCACAAATCAACAGGAAAAACTGGCGAATTGAAGGTTTCTTGAGATTTCGTTCGGGCAGCCGCGGCAGCCGAGAGCCCCTCGCGGCGCCGACTCGGGCGCATCGCCCCTCCGGAGCCGTCATTCGCCGGCGATGTGGCCGTCCGCAGGCCGTGGTAGCGGCGGCAAGCAGGCGTATCATCCGGCCATCACCGTCCACGTCGGCCTCATAGCCCCTCGGGGGTAAGCCTGGGGTACCCCCTGCAACACCCGTCAACGCCGCTTCCCGGCACCGCTGGCTCCGTATTGACCGCGCCGCCACCGCCCGCAGCCCAGCCTGGTCGGGTCGCAGCCACCTCCAGGACCAGCTACTAGCGACGGCAGACCTCCTCGAGCGTCAAGCCGCCGCTCCGTCAGTCGCCGCGCGCGCGGGGAATGGGCCGTTGCTGCGGCCGTCGCGGCGCTCCGGAGGTGCAACCGCGAGCCGCTCGTCGGTTGAGTTCGAGGCTGCTCGGACAGGAGCGGCAGCACGAGCGCCGCCGCGGCGACGATCTCGGCACTCGGACCCGTTCAGGGCCGGCATTCACCGCCGATTGGCCGGCAGCGGGCCGCTCGGCGTCCGAGTCGGCCTCATAGCGGCCCCCTGACGGCCTTCCAAACCCAGGGAAGGCGCGGGCCGAGCGCGTCGGCAACAGCCGGCGCTATCGGCTCACGGCAGATGGCGTGCGCCGCGGCGCGTTGTTGGTCAAGATCCGTACTCGCCTACTCGGGCCGATCTTCTCCCCGCCGACCGAGGCTCCGTCACCGCGCAACGCCAACCCCAGCACCGTGGAAGCGGCGCTGCGCACCGTCGATCGAGCTCTCGACAATCTGACTGCCACGCGCGATCGATCTCGACACGCGCTCCGGTGCCAAGCTCCGGTTCGCCCAACCTCAGCCACAGCATCACGTGGGTGTCGAGCAGGATCACTTGCCCGCCTTCCCTGCGGGCCCGTGTTGGGCTTCCCACTCCACGTCTACCGGCTCGATAATGTCGCCAACCAACTCGATCCTGCCGCGATCAATGCCGAACAGGGTTCGCGGCCTGGTCCGGTACGGCACCAGCCGCGATACCGGGCGCCCGTTCTTGGTGATCACGATCTCTTCGCCCAGATCCGCTACTCGATCCATGAGCTGAAGACACGTGGCCTTGAATTCGGATGCCTTGACGACAGTCGGTCCGCCGCCCGCTTGTTGTTCGTCGGCATGCATTGCTCGTTACCTCGAGTGCCTCCTGCTTGACCATGGACATGACTATGGTCAATACGAATCCTACCGCAGAAATCTTGAGTGGGCAAGTAGCGCTCTGCAGGGTCCGCAGCGTGGTCCAGCAGCGGACAGAAACTGTCGCGCGAGCGCCTGCGCGGTGCGGCGGCGGTGCAGGGTGCCGTTGGAGTGGCGCCGCCGCGGCGCCGACACTCGGTCAAGCGCTTTTCATTGAGATTCTGAGATTCTCGAGATTTTTTGCGGCGCCGGGTGAGGCTGAATGCCGCATTCACGGCCGCGGGAAAAAGTTTCTCAGCACACGGGAAGCGGGAAAAGAATTCCGGCCCCGGAGGTGACGCGGAGCCGCACCAGCGACTTGGACCTGCTTGGCACGCTTCCTGCATTCGTCGCGGTAACGCCGCGGCGGGAGCGGAGCTGCCGAGCTGCCAGCCGGTCAGCGGACTACCGCAGCGGCCAACAACACCGTTCATCGGAGGAGGATTACCCATGAACATTCGCCAGCCCAGACGTTTCCTGATCGCCGGTGCGGCGCTCGTGGCCGCGGCCCTGATCGCGTTGCCGGCCGCCGCGCGCACCTGGCACGGCTTCTGGGACAACCAGAACGAGACCGGAGCCCTGGTGGCTTCCGTGGACCCGGACGGCCCCGCGGCCGGTGCCGGCCTGCAACGCGGCGACCTGATCGTCGGCGTGGACGGCACCGGGATCGCCGGCAAGCGCGACTTGTTCGCGGCGATCAGCGACCACGGCGTCGATGACGCGCTGCGGTTCGAGGTGCGGCGCGGCAACGACCTCGTGGCCCTCACCGCTACGGTCGGCCAGATCAACGGCAACCCCTACCGAGGCCGCCGCCAGCTTCGGCGAGCTGCGCGACCGCCACGGCCGCGGCGACCGCCAGTTCCGCGGCCATCGGGGCGGGCGCTTCTTCGGCCGCCCCGGCAAGGGAGCGGGCATGATGCGGCAATCGCAGGAGGTGGGGCCGGCGGCGCCACGCGCCGAAGACGCGTAGCGGGGCTGAGGGTACGGGCCCGCGGCGCACGGTAGACGCGGCGTACCGTCACGCATCCTCGCGTGGCACGGCCAGGGGGCGGGCGCTCCGGCGCGGGCCCTTGCCACCAGCCGGCGCGGCGGCGGTAAACTTGTGTTCATGGCTCGGATCCGCTGTGCCCTGGGCGCGTCCGCCGCGCCGCACGGCGTGCTGGCGCACCGACCATGAAGCCGGCGACGCGCGGCAGCCTGATCGGAGCGGGGGCGGCGCTGGCCGCGTTCGCGGCGCTCAGCGTGCTCACCGGCGTGTTCATCCACAGCGAGCGCGAACGCAGCAAGCTGCTCGCGCAGTACGAGGCGGAGCGCATCGCCTCGGGGCTGTTCCTGATCGTGGCCCAGGCCGTCGCCGGCGCCGAGGTGGACACCACCCTTGCCGATCCGATCATTCGGGCCGCGACCTACGACGCCGCCGGCCGGGTGGAGCGAATCCGCATCGGCGAGGTGCCGCCGCGGCTCGATCCGGGGCTGCTGGCGCCGGGCGAAGACCGCTTCGAGTATGACCGCCCGCGGCGCAGCCTGACGCTGTACCGACGCCGCTGGCGGCCGCAGGATCCGCGCTTCGGCCCGGACCTTCGGCGCGGGCGCGGGCGGCCCGGCGGGTTCGGTCGCAACGAGTTCATGCTGCTCGAGGTGGATGCCACCGGCTACTTCCGCGCCGAGCGCCGCTGGCTTGTCGCCCAGGTCGCCAGCCCGCTGCTGATCGCGGTCGTGGTCGGCGGCGGCTCCATCCTGATTCGCAACAACATCCGCTTCCGGCGCCGGCTGGAAGCGCAGCGCCGGCTGGTGCAGCTCGGCGAGGCGGCGCGCACCCTCACCCACGAGATCAGGAATCCGCTCAGCGCGATCCGCCTGAATACCGCTACCGCCATCCTGCGCCGGACCACCGACTTCGGCGCAGAGGCGGCGCCGGAATTACAGGTGATCGACCAAGAGGTGGACCGCCTGGCCGCGCTGGCCGACCGCGTGGGCGACTTCCTGCGCGACCCCGCCGGCAACCCCGAGACCATCGTGCTCAACGGCTTTCTGACGGCGCTGGCGCAGCGCCACGCCGGGCTGCGGGTGGAGGTTCCGGCGGCGCCGCTGGCGGTCCGCTGCGACCGCGAACGGCTGCGCTCGGCGGTGGAGAACCTGATCCGCAACGCGCAGGAGAGCGGCGGCGGCGCGGCCGCGCCGGTCGAGGTAACGGCCGCGGCCGCGGCCAAGCGGGTCACGCTGCGCGTGCTCGACCGCGGCCGCGGGATTGCGCCGGAGCAGCGGCCGCGGGTATTCGATCCGTTCTACACCACCAAGTCGAAGGGTTCGGGGATCGGGCTGCCGATCACCCTGCGCTTCATCGAGGCGGCGGGCGGCACCCTGGAGTTGAATCCGCGCCCGGGCGGCGGCACCGAGGCGCGCGTCACCCTGCCGCGGGCGGGGGCCGCGGCATGAGGGTGCTGGTCGCCGACGACGAGCGCAACATCCGCACGTCGCTGCAGCACTACCTGGAGCTCGACGGCGCCGAGGTGGTGACCGCGGACAATGGACTGGCCGCGCAGCGCCGGCTGCAGCAGGAGACCTTCGCGGCCGCGGTGATCGACCTCAGGATGCCGGGCATGGACGGGCTGGAGCTGCTGCGCTGGATGCGCGCCGAGCGGCCGCGCCTGCCGGTGATCATGATCTCGGCGTACGGGGAGGTGGCGGACGCGGTGGCGGCGATGAAGCTGGGCGCCGGCGACTACCTGGTCAAGCCGTTCGATCCGGAAGAGCTGGTGCTGCGGCTCACCAAGCTGGTGGAGGCGCAGGCGCTGCGCGACCACGCCGAGGCGGCCGGACGGGCCGGTGCCGACCTGCCGCCCCTGGGCGAGAGTGCCGCCATGGCGCGGATCGAGGCCCTGGTGCGCAAGGTGGCGCCCACGCCGTCGACGGTGCTGGTCACCGGCGAGAGCGGCACCGGCAAGGAGGTGGTGGCGCGCGCCCTGCATCACCACTCCGCCCGTGCCGGCCCGTTCATCCCGGTGAACACCGGAGGCATTCCCGAGGCACTGCTGGAGAGCGAGCTGTTCGGCCACGAGCGCGGCGCCTTCACCGGTGCTGCGCAGCGCAAGATCGGCATGTTCGAGCTGGCCGCCGCCGGCACCCTGTTCCTGGATGAGATCGGGGAGCTGGCGGCGCACCTGCAGGTCAAGCTGCTGCGCGCGGTGCAGGAGCGTCGCATCCAACGCCTGGGCGGCACCGCGGCGGTGCCGATCGCGGCCCGCCTGATCGCCGCCACCAACCGCGCGCTGGAGGAGGAAGTGGCCGCCGGCCGGTTCCGCGAGGACCTCTACTACCGGCTCAACGTGGTGCGCATCCACCTGCCGCCGCTGGGCGGACGCATCCTGACCCGGCTCAACCGCACCATGGGCCGCCAGCTCCAGGGGCTGAGTCCGGCGGCGCTGCAGGTGCTGGCCGGCTACCGCTTCCCCGGCAACGTACGCGAACTGGAGAACATCCTGGAGCGGGCGGTGATCTTCACCGAGGGCGCCACCATCGGCCCGGACGACCTCGACCTGGGCGCCGCGCGGCCCGCGCCGGCAGGTGGCGCACCGGAGCTGTATCTCCAGCCGGCGCCCCTCGCCGGCACTCTCAAGGAGCAGGAACGCCGCCTCATCGAAGCCGCCCTGGCGCGCTGGGAGGGC
Source organism: Spirochaetia bacterium (assembly GCA_965198005.1). Taxonomy (GTDB): domain Bacteria; phylum Spirochaetota; class Spirochaetia; order SZUA-6; family Bin103; genus Bin103. Next base: position 939,061 of record CBDAOI010000004.1, on the reverse strand, counting down.
AACCGCACGCGCGCCGCCGCCGAGCTCGGCATCACCCGCCGCACCCTGTTCAACAAGCTGCGCCAGCTCGGCCTGGGCTGACCCGCGCGCCCAGGGACCTTGACTCGCTGGCTCCATCTCGATCAAATGACTGCCGTCAAGTTTAGAGTCGTGCGCGCCATTCGGCATGGCGCCATCGGAAACTGATCAGGAGCGTGCACTGTTATGGTGAGTGGACCCAAACCACCGGTGGTGTGGAACGGAAAGTCGTACGCCATTTGTCTGCCTTGGCCTCCGGAGGAGATGCGGAGCGAATGGATGGAGGTGGACGTTACACCGCAGGTTACCTACTTGGTGCGGGTTCGAGAGTTGGGTTCGGAGGCGTGGCTTGTCGGCGTTGAGACCCCGCTGACGTCATGCACGTTTATCGGGCTGAAGCCGGATACGGAATACGAGATGGAGGTGCGCGCCAAGAATACAGCCGGCCAAAGCGCCCCCACTGTGGCCAGGTGCCGAACAGACGCCGCGGGGGCGATAGAACCAGTTCCGATTACGGACGAATGAACGCACCGCCTGCAATCGACGGCCCTATCGCCTCCGAACGAATAGCAAAATTGTGTGGGGCACGTGTTGCGTGGCCGTCCGACCAGGCAGGATCACTGGAACCAAGCCTGGATTGGCATCGCTCCACGACGAGTAAACCAGCAGCGTTCACCGCGGTAAACGACTTCACCTCTGAATCGGGTGGAGAAACCGTATTGATTTCCAAGCGGGGCAACCCAGTGGCTCGCATACGCCCGTACTACATCGATCCATTGGGAGACTACCGGGCTGCCGCGGAGCTGATACTGCGGGGAATCGTAGATCCACCGACCTCCCCCGGCGACGTGGAGCAACTGCTTGCCTCCCCGAACCCGAGTCTGCCCGAAGGGGTAAGTGCCAGCCGCCTCATCGCGGCAGAACGTGAAACCGGATGGTGAAGCGGTGCGGTATTGGGATTCGTCGGCTCTGGTTCCCCTCATCGTCAACGAAGCTGCGACGGCACAGCGGCAGGGTCTCCTACGCCAGGACAATCTCGTGCGGGAGGCGCCGTAGGCAATAAAGGGCCGCCCCGTGGGGCGGCCCGTGTGCGTCAGCCCGTGTGTAACCTCACACGGGCACGTATTTCACTCAACTGACAACTACCTCCTCAACATCAAAGTTTCGTCGGCGTGGGCATCAGGCGATGCCCGACCCGGGGTGCCGCCAACGACGCCATGCCCGGGCCCGGTAACGTGCTCGTGGACGGCGGAAGCGTGCTCACATTCCTCGGAACGTGTCAACAGGTCCGAACACTCCGTGACACGGAAGACCGTGAAACGGCGCATGGGGTGGATCAGACCGTCCGTGGCGGCACGGATCAGGCGTCGAGGGCCGCCAGCACCACCTCCAGCGCCCGCCGCGCGTCGATGCGGTAGCCGACCTGCGCGTTCGGACGGCCGCCGAGCCGGCCCGGCCGTTCGTCGACCACGGTCATGCCCCGGGTCAGCGTGCCCTCGAGCTCCACGCTGACCGGGCGCGGGGCGGTTTCGAGCAGCTCCGGGTGGGTCACCGCCAACACCGCGCACGGATCGTGCAGCGCGGTTTGGCGACTGCCGGCAAGCTCCTCCAGCCGATCGTGCAGAAAGGCGAAGGCCTGCGCGGCGAACTGCGCCAGCGGCGACGCGGCCGCCCGCAGGCGCTCCACCAGCGGGTCGGTGGTCAGCACCTGATGGGTCAGGTTCAATCCGCACATGGTGATGCCGGCGCCGGAGCCGAATACCCGCGCGGCCGCTTCCGGGTCGGCGAACACGTTGAACTCCGCGGCCGCGGTCACGTTGCCGCCGGCGGTGCTGCCCCCCATGAACGAGATCCCGGCGATGCGGTCCACCCAGGTCGGATCGCGCTCGATCGCCAACGCCAAGTTCGTCAGCGGGCCCAGCGCTACGACCCGGACGTCCCGGTCGACGGCCTCCAACAGAAAGCCGACCGCATCATCACTGGCCGGCTTGCGGTCATGGGCCACGCGGGCAACGTCTCCCAGACCCGATTCGCCGTGCACGTGCCCGGCGTGCACCGGCTCACCCGCCAGTGGGCGCGCGGCGCCGCGGTGGACCGCAACCTCCGAACCGAGCAACGCGGTCAGCATGAGCGCGTTTTCGGTGGTGGCCTCGAGCGGCGCGTTGCCGCTTACCGTGGTGATCCCGACCAGTTGCGCGTGGCGGTGGGCCAGCATCAAGGCAATGGCATCGTCCAGTCCAGGATCGCAGTCGATGATCATGCGCTGCATGCGATGCACCATAACCCGGGCCGTCGCCCGCGCCCACAGCCGCCGCCGGCCGGCCCGGCAGTTCGCGTGCGCCATCGGGCCAATGACCGCGCTCACAGCCGGACAGACAGATCAGCCAGCCCGGCAGTATCTTTGGCCCACTTACTCGTGATGGCAGGCCCAGCTTGCCGGTCAGGGGAGTGCCGGAGCAGCCATGAGCTGCATGAGCCGCCATATTGTTGACAATCGTATGTCCCGCCTGTATGGTCGATGGCGTGGAGTGGTGGGGTCCGGTCACCGCAATATCGGGTGCAGCAGTAGCGGTAGTGGCGATCGCGGCCGCTATCACCAGACCATTCAAGAGCATCCGGGATGAAGCTCGGCAGGCCCATGCCCTGATCGGGGAGAACATCAATGCCGTGCGCACCGACCTAGCCGCCAAGATCGACGGCGTGCGCGCCGAGTTGCATGCCGACATCAAGGCGGTAGATGCCAAGGTCGACGGCGTACGCACCGACCTGACCGCCAAGATCGACGGCGTACGCACCGACCTGACCGCCAAGATCGACGGCGTACGCACCGACCTGACCGCCAAGATCGACGGCGTGCGCACCGACCTGACCGACTTGGCCAAAGACGTGGGAGAGATCAAGGTTCAGATCGGCCGGATCGACGAACGCACCAAAGCATCGACCGAATAAACAGACGGACGCTGCCGCCGGTGACGATCGCGTTTTCGGTTGAGGAGTGCCTCCGGGACCGCGCCCCGCGGCATCGTGCACGCCGCGGTCCACGGCTGGCGCGCGGCAGATCTGGGGCGGCTGGTGAGCGCCGCGGGGCTGCTGACGCCGCGCGGCGGCCGGCGGTGCTGGTTCATCGACGAGATCACCGGGATTACGGACGGCTGGCCCGAACGGAGCCATACCGGTAGCGCCACTACCGAAACCGCAATGGTGTGCGAGCCGGTCAGCATCTACCCGCGAACACCCGGCGCAGCGCCTCAGAGAGCTCACCAAGATGATCGGACACCGAGAAACTCACGTTCAGCGAGGAGCTGGAGCGCATCGGCTACCGCGGCGATGACCGGGTGGCGGTGTCCGAGTTCGGCGCCTACTTCGAGCTGCACGTCGAGCAGGGGCCGGTCCTGGAGCGGCAGAAGGCCACCATCGGCGTGGTGACCGGGGCCCAGGGACAGCGCTGGTTCGACCTGGTGGTGAGCGGCCGCGAAGCGCATGCCGGACCCACCCCGATGCCGGACCGCCGCGACGCACTGCTCGGAGCGGCGCGCATCGTGGCGGCGGTGAACCGGATCGGCCACTCCCACCTGCCGGGCGCGTGCGCCACCGTAGGCTCGCTCGTTGCGCACCCCAACTCGCGCAACCCCATTCCCGGCCGTGTCGCGTTCAGCGTCGATCTGCGCCACCCGGAGGAGGCGCGGTTGACGGCGATGAAGGCCACCTCGCGGCCCGCGTACCGACCGCGATGATCTTCATTCCGTGCGCGGGTGGCATCAGCCACAGCGAGCTGGAGCACGCCACCCGCGACGACTGCGCCGCCGGCTGCAACGTGTTACTGCAGGCTGTGCTGGAGCGCGCCGCCGCTCCCCGAGCGGACAACCCCGTTGCGTAGTCTGCGCGACGTGCTGTCCTGGAACGACGAGGGGACCGGGCGAATCGAACGATGCCATCGTCCCGGCGTCATGTGCGATCCGGATGACGCCCGCGCCGACAGAGCACGAGAATCTCCTTCGCCCGATCGTCATCTTCGTCGAGTGGCTCATCCCATCTCCCTGCTCGAACGAATCTCGTCCACATGTCTCCCGAGGTTTCCATCGTGTTGCTCGGGGGAAGCTCCAAGAGCTTGTTCGGTTCACGCTGTAGTGAGAAGACGTGTTTGGCCAGGCGAATGCCTGTCTAGTGACCTGATCCGAGGCCTCCAACATGACTGCAGCGCCGCCAGGTCGCCGGCGTTGCGTTCTCCCGCAACCTCGGCGTCGGCGGCCAACTCGATGCCCGCGGCCAGCGTGAACGCCACCGCCTTCTCCGGCCGCGGCTTGACGGCGCGCAGACGGTCGCGATGGTGCAACACGCGACACGAGCTGCAACTGGTTGCCGCGCCGGAATCCGGCGTCGCTCAGGCGGGTGTAGGCGCGCTCCACGGCCGCGGCCAGGACCTCGACCGGGACGTCGCGCGCGGCATGCAGCGCGGCCGCCGGCAGGTCGCTGGAACTGGTCAGCCAGCGATGCTCACGGCGCCAGCCGCGGTAGATGCGCGCCAACCGTTCGATGTGCTGCTGCGGAACCGGACCCGCCTTGTGGTGCAGGGCCAGCAACAGCGCCGCCAGCGTCGCACCGATGCCGCGACTGGGGAGCTTGTGCGCCTTGAAGGCATCGCGGGTTTCGAACACGCGGGCGTGAATGGCGGCCGGATCCTGACCGCGCGCAGAATCATCGCCGCCACTACGTAGCGAATCTCCGACTTCAACGGGCTCGACCAGCGCGCCCGCTTGCGCAGCTCGTTCGCCACCTGCTCCACGCGGTCATAGCCGATGCTGGCAGCCGCCGCGCCCAGGCTCAGCGCAACGAACCGGAACGGCACCGAGTTCACCGACCAGCGCTTGCGCGCGCGCAATCGCTCGAAGTCCGCACGTAGTTCGCAATGGGATCGTCAGCCAGATTCATGCCGCTGAGCATAGGCGGCCGCGCCGGGAAAGTCAGCGTGCCATTGGCCGGGGCGCCCGCGCCGTGCCGCGGCAGACGACGGCCGGCAGCCGCTGGCGGTGCTGTGCGGCGACAAAGCCACCCAGCCCGTGCTATACACGGACGCCCAGTGAGACCGCTGCCCACAGCGAACCCGACGTTCAAACCGAGACGATTGCGGCGCGCAGCCGCGTAGCTGCGGTCTCGCTGTCCTGGGGCGGACCGGGCGCGTTTCCCCATCGCTACGCCGCCGGCAAGCGGCAGTTCGAGGAGGAGTTCGGGGGCGCCGTGACCGAGACCGCGCACGCCCTGCGCGACCCCGCATGGCTGGCACGCAACCCGCGGGCGCGGGCGGAGAACCTGATGGCGGCGTTCGCCGACCCGGCCGTCGACGGCATCATCGCCACCATCGGCGGCGGCGATTCGATCCGCCTTCTGCCGTACCTCGATCCGGACGTGATACGGAACGTCTGGAGTGGACGGATCCCTCCAATCAGTCCGTCAGACGCAAGCTCAATCCGTGCACGGGCTGGGTCTTCCATCAGCGAGAGGGCGTGGCCGAGGGCAGGTTGTTCGGCGGCTGTGTCGAGGTATTGGACTGGCTCCGGGGGACGCCGGTGTTTCCCTCGGCGGATTCACTGGCCGGCGCCGTTCTGTTTCTGGAGACCTCCGAAGAGGCACCGCCGCCGGAGATGCTGGAGCGATTCATTCGCTCGCTGGCGGCGATGGACTGCCTGCAACCGCTCGCCGGAATCCTCCTCGGGCGCCCCGGCGGATCGTCAGGCGATCAGGCTCCAGGCGATGCCGGCAAGCACGGAGCCGACCAGCGCGATGCCAAGGTATGCGGCAAACACGCGCCGCTTGACCAGCGCCCAGACCGCAATCGCGGCCGGGATGCAGCTCACGCCGCCGGCGATGACGAACGACATGGCGGCCCCGTTCGACATCCCCTGCGCCAGCAGCGCTTCGACCAGCGGCACCGTGGCGAAGCCGTTGAGGTAGGCCGGCGCCCCGACGACCGCACCCAGGAGTATTGGCCCCAGCCCGTCGCCGCCGAGCACCGTGGCGACCACTTCCGCCGGCACGTACTCCAGCATCAGCGCTTCCACCAAGTACGCCAGCAGCAGCCACTTCAGCAGGAACAGCGCGTTCCCGGCCGCGGTGTCGCGAAACATCCGTCGGCGCTCCGGCGTCCGCCAGAACGCCCACTGCGGACCCCCGGCCAACGGCTCGGTGTCGCATGCCGTCCCGCAGCCCGACGCGCAACCGCCGGCCACCGGATGCGCCTTGAGCGGATCGGCAAACAGGCTGCTGCCGGCGCACGCCTTGACCAGCAGGCCGCCGCCCAGGCCGAGCGCCACCGCCGCCACCGTCTTCGCCACGGCGAACCCGGTGCCCAGCGTGCCCGCGGTGATCAGGAACATCGCCGGATCCATCAGCGGCGAGGCGAGCCAGAATGCCATCACCGCCGACAGCGGCGCCCCGACCGCCAGCAGCGCGGAGATGAACGGGATCACCTCGCAGGAGCAGAACGGCGCCAGCCCGCCCACCAGCGCGCCCAGGAAAATCATGCGCGACTCCCGTCCCGTGAACGCCCGGCTCAGCAGCGCCTCGGCGCCGGTCGCCCTCAACCAGGCCACGGCCAGCACCGCGCCGGCGATGAACATGCCGGTGCGCAGGATGGCGCCGCCGGCAAAGCGCAGCGCAGGCAACACAGCAGCGCGGGATCCAGCAGCGCCAGCAGCAGCGGGACCAGCCCGATCGCCAGCCACGCCTTGTCGGCCCGTTGCCACAGCCGGCGCAGGTTCGGCGCCGGTCGCGACACCTGCTCCGCGGAAGACGCGGGCGCGGCCCTCACCTTCGGATAGGCGACCGCGGCGCAGATGCGAGCGCCGCAGCACGATGGCTCGTTCGTGGTGCCGGGAAGCGTAAGGCCCTCCGGCCCCGCCCGCACGGGTATTCAGCACCGCCAGCCGCTGCTCCGACCCGAGCGCCGCAAAGGTCGAGGCGGCGTCTTCCACCGCCAGCGTGCTGCCCGTGTCGCTCGCCATGCTTGCATATTTAGCGAAACATGAACTAATGTCAACCGCGTGCACGATAGACACTCATGCTCGGTTCCTGCATGCGGCGTGCGAGCTGTCGGTGCAGCACTCCGACAGCAGGTAGGCGGACAACGCCTGCACCCTCGGATAGGCGACCGCGGCGCAGATGATCGAGCGCCCGCGCTTGACCCGGTGTACCAGACCCGCCGAGCGCACTTGAAGTGGTCGACGTGACCTGCGCCGCGCTGTGCGGGATTCTGTTCGTCAACATCATGTGGTTCACGTGATGGGTCAGGGTCGATCCGGTGACCCCGGTGCGCTCACCCAGCGTACCGATCGGCAGCAGCCCTCCGGTCCGGCCCGCACCAGGGTAGTCAGCACCGCCAGCCGCTGCTCCGACCCGAGCGCCGCAAAGGTCGAGGCGGCGTCTTCCACCGGGGATCGCCGCGAGCGACCGGGAGATGCTGCCCGAGGCGCGCACCACGACGGCCACCTGTCGCTCGCCATGCTTGCATATTTAGCGAAACATCGAACTAATGTCAACCGCGTGCACGATAGATACGGCCGCCGCCAGCCACTGCGCCGGGCGGCCTGATGGAGCGCCGCGGCGGGATGGCTGATGCTGCCGGTGACGTCCTGTTCTACGGTTACGGCTGGGCGCGGCGCGTCGGCGACGAGCGCAACCGGTTCGTACGCGTGACATTCAGTATCTTGGAGGGATCATGAACTACCGAGCTCTTGTCGTTCTCATTGCCTGTGCGCTGGTCGCGACTCTCGCCCACGCCGAGGACACGAATCGAGGATATGACAAGACCGCCCCCATCGTGCTGACCGTCGATCAGGAGTACTCCGGGAAAACCGATGCCGACCGCGAGCGCAAGTACTTCATGGCCGAAGTGGAAGCGGGCGTCGAATACCGCATCGACCTGACCGGGCTCGCCGCCGACCTCGACCTCTACTACAAGGGCTCGGATGCCACCTTCCTGCGGGACTCCGTCGCCTCGTCGACCAATGCCGAGCACAACGACGAGCGGATACTGTTCACGCCGAAAGCCGAAGCCGCGTACTTCGTTCTCCACAACTACGACTTCAAGGAGTCGGAATTCAACCTGCTGCTGACCAGGAGTGAGACCTACGTCGATGAAGTCGCGCTGTTGTCTCCGATCCGACTCGATGGAGAGGTTGCCTATGCGGGACAGGTGGGCACCAGGTCCAGCCTGTACGAGCTCGGCAACCTGACCGCCGGATCGACCTATCGAATCGCTCTCGACGGGCTCCAGGTGGACGCCGACCTGTTCATCTATTCCGACGCTCAATTCCAGGACGAACTGGCCCGCTCGAGCAAGCGCTACACGGAGGACGAATTCGTGACTCTGGTGGCCTCCAACGAGGCCCTCTACGTCGAAGTCCGCGGCCGCCATCGTGCATCGGGAACGCCGTTTACGCTGACCGTCGCAGAACACGACCGCTTGCAGAATCAAGGTTCGGAGGAAGCGCCGTACGAAGTCCCGGTCGGCGAGGAAATCGCGGCTGAGGTGGGAGACGGCAGGAGCTATTACTCCTTTGCGTCTGCCCCCGGTCGTCCCTATACTATCAAACTCCTGTCACCGACGTTGGACGTCGACCTGTACACGCATGACGACAGTGGCGATTTCGCCGTCGTTCAGGACACGTCCGACAACCTCAGGGGTGAGGATGAGGTGCTCTCGGTAACGGCGGGCGGCGAGCGGTTCTACTTCTCCGTGGATGGCAGTCACACCAAGGGATCGGGCGCCAACTTCGAGCTCCACGTCATCGAGGAGTTGTTCGACAACGAGGGTGAAGAACGGGACCCGTTGACCATAGCCGGCTCCAGCTACGCTGGCCAGGTGCAGGCCGAAGGAAACAGCTACTACAAGATCCCCGTAGTTGCGGGAACGATGTACTTGATCAAGGTGACCCAGGAGGAAGTCCGCGGCACCTGGCGGTTCCATTTCCTGGTGTACGATGACGGCATCCATGGCAGGAAGCTGGCCTCGGCCGGCTACATGAACGGCAACGAATACAAGTCAGCGCTGATCGAGAGCTTCTCCGGCGACTGGCTCTATCTCGAAGTCGTATCCTACGACGAGGACTTCGGCAGCAACTTCACGATCGAAGTACGGGAAGTGAGTTAGCGCACCGCTTGCTTCACCAGCGCGCTGATCCTTGCCTCTTCGGTGGCGGTCAACTCCTTCAGCCCGAAGGAGGTCGGCCACATGGCGCCTTCGTCGAGGTTCGCCGTGTCGTTGAAGCCGAACGTCGCGTACCTCAAGTTGAACTTCTGCGCGCTCTGGAAAAAGCAGACGACCTTGCCGCCCTTGGCATACGCGGGCATTCCGTACCAGGTTTTCGGCGAAAGGGCTGGCGCGCTGGCTTTGATGATCGCATGGAGCCGCTCGGCCATGGCGCGATCCGGTTTCCGGCATCTCGGCGATCTTCGCGAGTACGTCCCTTTCCCCTTCCTCCCTGTTCTTGTTCGCGCGCGCTTCCGCCTTCAACTCTCGGGCACGTTCCCTCATCGCGGCTCGTTCCTCGTCCGTGAATCCCCTGGACGTCTCGCCGGTCGCGGTTGTGCTCTCGGCGGGCTTCCGCGTGTCCTTCTCTCGGCTCATGAAACCTCCTCACGAATCTGGTGCGATCATCCGAAAGCGACTCGCACTTTACCGTACATACTCGAAAACATCACGTGGAAGCCGCGTAGGACGCGTAGGAGTCGGTCGGGTTTTCAAGAGAGTCCATTGCGGTAGTGTGCAGTGCGGTCCGGCGCGCGGTCTCTCGCACGGGTCAACCGGCGCCATCGCCAGCCTCCGCGCCGGCGCGCTCGCTCGGGCCCACCAGCCAGATCCGCGGGCCGCCGGTCGCCGCTTCCCGAGAGACCACCGCCTCCACCCCGAACACCGCCCGCAACTGGTCGGGGACCAGCACCTCCAGGGGGGTGCCGCAACCGGCGACCGTCCCCTGGGCCAGCAGCACCAGCCGGTCGCAGTAGCGGCCGGCCAGCTCCACGTCGTGCAGCGCCACGACTACCGTGACGCCGCGCGCTGCCTCCTGCCGCAAGGTCGCCATCACGGCCAATCGGTAGCGCAGGTCGAGACTGGCGAGCGGCTCGTCGAGCACCAGCACCTCCGCCTGCTGTGCCAGCGCGCGCGCCAGCAACACCCGCTGCCGTTCGCCGCCCGAGAGCCGGTCGAGGCTGCGCCGCGCAAACCGCTCGGTCTCGGTGCGCGCCATCGCCGCACGCGCGATCCGCCGGTCGTGCCGACCCTCCAGTTGGAACCGCCGCAGGTAGGGATAGCGCCCCATCAGCACCGTCTCCAGCGCGGTGAACGGCTGTACCGCGTCCTGCTGCGGCAGGTACGCCACGCGCCGTGCGCGGGCGTTCGCCGGCACGCCCTGCAGGTCGACGCCGCCCAGCCGCACGCAGCCGGCGTCGACGCGCAGGACGCCGGCCAGCACGCGCAGCAGCGTGCTCTTGCCCGCGCCGTTGGGACCGATCACCCCGGTCACCTCGCCGGCGCGGGCGCCGACCGACACCGATCGCAGCACCGGCAGGCCGCCGAGGCGCACCGTCACCCCGTCCGCGGCCAGATCGTTGTTGCCGGCGATGCCGGTCACGGCCCCTCGTAGGGTGCGAAGTCGGCGAAGCGGACGTCGCTGAAGCGATCCGGGTACAGCAGCCGGGCGGTCTCCTCGATGCCGCGCACGTTCCAGTGCGACAGCGTGGTGTAGTAGCGCGATTCCACCACCAGCACCCGTCCCGACGCGACCGCGGGAACCGCGGCCAGAGCCGGCGCCGCGAGCAGCTCGTCGCGCAACGCCGTACCGCCCGACTCGGCCGGTTGGGTGATCAGGATCACGTCCGGCGCCAGCGCCGCCAGCGACTCGATGCTCACCGTCCGATGCCCGTCGATCCCGGCCCGGGCAGCCGCGTTCGCGGCGCCGGCCGTCTCGATGATGCCGCCCTCGGTGGAGCCGCCGCCGGCGGCGTAGATCGTGTCCGCGAACCGGGCGATCGCCAGCACGATCGGCGCCGACCGGTCGCCCGGCGGCGGCACCCGTTCCGTCACCAGGGCGATGCGCTCCTCGATCTCCGCGGTCAGTTGCAGCGCACGCTCCTCGACGCCGAACAGGTAGCCCAGCAGCAGGAGGTTGGGGATGTTGCCGGCGGCTGAATTCTCCAGGGCGGTGCGCACCACCGGCACGCCCGCCTCCCTGAGCAGCGCTACCAGGTCCGCCTTGGTATAGCGGGAAACCACCACCACGTCGGGGCGCATCGCCAGGACTCTCTCCGGGTCCGTCGACGACAGCGTATCCAGCCCGGTGACGTGGTCGGCGACGTTGGAGTAGGTCGGATCGGCGGCGAGCGGCCCGACGCCGGCCAGCCGCTCGCGTCCCACCAGTGCGAGCAGCATCTCGTCATGGCCGAGCGACAGCGCCAGGATGCGCTGCGGCGGCGCCTCCAGGCGTACCAGGCCCTCACCCGTCTCCACCTCCCTCGGCCAACCGCGATTGGTCACGTCCACGATGCCCGGAACGGCCGGATACGTGTCGGCGACGCCGAGCGCCGCAGCACCCGACAACCAAGCGCCCAGCAACAACCCGGCAACTACCGGCCGAGCCCTTCCAACAACCGTCAAGTCTCGTCCTCCAAGACGGCTAGAGCGCGCCCGCGCGCGCCTTGTGGCGGGCGAGCAGGATGATGAAGAACGGCGCCCCGACGAGCGAGGTGATGATGCCCACGCGCACCTCCGCCGGGGCGATGGCGAGGCGCGCCAGGGTGTCGGCGGCGAGCAGAAACAGCCCGCCCCCGAGGGCGCTCAGCGGCACCAGGACGCGATGGTCGGCGCCGGCCAGCAGGCGCAGCGCGTGCGGCACGATCAGCCCGACGAAGGCGATGGTGCCGGAGAACGCCACCGCCGTGCCGGTGACCAGCGACGCGGCCAGCAGCAGGACGGTGCGCGTGGCGCCGACGCGCAGGCCCAGCGCCCGCGCCTCGTCCTCGCTCAGAGTGAGCAGGTTCAGGTCGCGCGCCAGCAGCACGGCCGCGGCCGTCCCGGCCAATATGAACGGCGCAGCGAGCCGCACGTGGGTCCAGCGCGAAGCGTCCAGCCCCCCGGCGAGCCAGAAGATCATCTCGCGCTGCGCGCCGAGGTCGCGGGTGGAGAGCACGATGGCGGCGATGATGGCGGCGATGAACAGGCTCACTGCCACCCCGGCCAGCAGCAGCGCCGGCATGGAAAACCGCCCGCCCACCGAGGCCACGGCAAACACCAGCGCCAGCGCACCCGCCGCGCCGGCGAACCCCATCGCCGGCAGCGCCAGCGGAAACGCCGCCTGCGCGCCGATGGCGATCGCGATCACCGCGCCCAGCGCCCCGCCGGTGGACACGCCGATGATTCCGGGGTCGGCCATCGGGTTGCGGAACAGCCCCTGCATGACCGCGCCGGCCGTGCCGAGCGCGGCCCCCACCAGCAACCCCAGGACGATGCGCGGCAGCCGGATCGTCTCGACGATCGCCCGCTCGGTGTCACCGGCCGCACCGGCGCCGATCCCCACCTGATCGAGCAGGATGGCCGCGGTCTGGGACAGCGGAATGGCGTACGAGCCGAGCGCGGCCGCGGTCACCACCAGCACCGCGCCGACGCCGAGCAGCAATGCCGTACCGCGCGCAAGACGGAGCACCACCGGCGATCCGGACGGGAACGGGGATCGGGGAAACCAGCGCCGCGGCAAACACAACTCCTTCGCCGCTCGCCATCTGGGAAAGAAGCCGCGAGACCGCATTGGCTCGACCCGAGGCGCTCCCTGGACGGAAAGCGGCCACTCAGCCCTGCCCGGCAGGTCTCCTGGCTCCCGGGTCGTCGCCTGCGCCGCCCCCTTCCCGTCCCGCCCTGAGGACAGTGGCTTGCAGCGGCCGGCTCACCGGTCACAGTGGGCACCTCCGCAGCGGATTCACACCGCTTTCCCTGTTACCTCTTCGTTGCCCTCACGGCATCCGAACAGCACCGGGCGGGTTGGCCTTGATATCTGTCGGCCCGCAACGTATCCGCCGGCGGGCCGGATGTCAACGCACCGGACTCGTGCAACTCGTCTGCAGGCGCCGGGTTCACCCCCGCCGAGCGAGCTTGCGGAGTAAACCGGCGACTACCGCCAGGGCGGGCAGCTTCGCACTCTACACCCGTGTGAACCGCGGCCGTAGCGACCTGAAGGGTAGCTTGGTAAGGCACGACAAGCGCGGGGTTCGTTTGGTAGTCATCTCGGCCGTCAGCCCTCTTTATGAAATGAATTGAAATGACTTCAGCGGCACACGATTCTCCAAGTAAGGGAGTAGCAGACTTCGGAGCTTCCTTGCCCTGGACCGGTTTCGGTTGGGATGTGCCGCAGCAAGTATACTTGCGTGATACCTGTTGTCTGCGCAAGCCGTGTCGATAACGACGAAGGCCGGTGTATTGTCAAAGGCTATTCTGCGTACCAGACCAGCATTTAGATTCGCCAAACCATCAAATTTCCACCTGTCCTTCTTTCTTGATAGTTTCGTATCTATGGACTGTTCGATGAATTCCCGAGCTACAAATCGGAATCTATGGACGGAAAAACCATCGTAAAGTAGTTCCAGAGCCGGTATAGCCTGTTCTTGGACGGCACCGTCTTTTACGTGATGAGGTTCGTACATTTCCCGGAGCAGGATTTCTTTATCACCAACAACACCCGGAGACAAACCGGGTGCCGCGCTGACCCTTTCGTTCAAGTGAGGCAAGGGACGCATCGGCAAGATTGACTATTCTACTTCAAATAACGACGCTATTTCGGCGGGCAACCCTTTCGATGCCGGAAATCCATCACAAAAATACTCGCTACCGTTCTTGTCTCTTGCGTAGTAAGAACCTTCTCCGTCGCCGTAAAATCCGAGATCGACATGAACCGTGCCATGCTTCCAAAGAAAGTTGATCTCTCCATCCGCGACCAGTGCGACTTTGGGATACATGCTTAGCGTCGGAAGCTTCAGTATGAATAAGCCAGCATCACGAAAAGCTGTCTCAGATGGCCTTCTGCCCCCAGGATACACATAGCTGTCACCCGAACTACGCAGGTCCTCCAGCTTAGACAGTAACCAGCGATTTGAAGCTACATTGATTTGCCGGCTAACTTCCCTTGCAATGTGCCCAGAATACGATCCTAGATAGAAAAGAGTAGCTTCTTCATTACCGTTTTCAACCGACGCCGAATTGGGCGGTGCTGCTAGGTCATTTGGCCCACCGGAAGAATACGGCAGGCGTAGACCACCACGCGCATCAAGCACACGCTGAGGAGGTAGCACCATACGCTCATTCGACCATCGGTCCATATGAGGTTGGGGATTCAGAGGTGCAAGCCCCCACTCTTGCGGATTGGGATCTGCCTCGCATTCTATGCATTCTATAGGGCGGACTGTACGGCTACGATGTACCACTACATCCGTTGTTGTGAATGGTTGCCATGTTGCCGCAGATATGAGTGTATTCGCTTCTGCGAACGGTGTGGTCCCATCATGACGCCACGGATTCGCTGTTGTCGCGCTAACAGCAGGACTCTCGATTGTCACTTACAGTCCCTCAACCATCTAACCGAGCTACAAAACCTTCTGCTTCGTGCCGAGTCCGGCGTAAGAGATCATGTATTGTGTCTGTATCAGGTCGACCTTGAACGTGTAGATTGAGACGAAAGTAGATCTTGTTGGTGTCGTCTTGACGGAACCTCGGTTCTATATCAGCGATCCACATCCTACCGTCGTTACTTTGGAAGCGCAATCCGGCATGTCCACCGATAACCTTCCAAGCCTCGTTTTTCGGAAAGGTCGAAAACATCCTTTTTGCAATATATGAAGATGCAGAGATCGCAGAGTTTTGCGCATAGACAAGATCTACATTATACCCATGCGCTCTAATATCTTGGACATTCGTAGTATGCTTAATGGCGTTCCCGGCCACTCCCGCCAGGATTGACAGGTCATCTGATGGATATTCTTGTCTTATCGATGATCGTTGTGGAGTTATCTCGATTAGTATTCTGTCTTTATTGAACTGTAGCCTGCGTCCCAAAGATCCTTCGGGACCGAGTCGGTTCTCGACAACGATCTCGGTAGGAATTGAGTCGCTGAAGGACTTCAATTCTTGTTCGGAACCCAGGAGACCCACCCCAACCACCACAACACTAGCGGATAGGCAATCCGTTACTTCAATAGACACTGCACACTCCTAACGTTTGTCCCATGACATAAGCAGCGGGACAACACCTCCTCCTCCTGATAGACATTTTGGGTCTAAACTAAATTCTCAATCTCTAAGTATACTGTACGCAGGAGCTTAAGGGAACCCACCCATCGGGCCGTCCACGCTCATTGTTTGGGTGAAGTCAAGACTTGTCAAGCGACCCGTCGCTGAATCTGACAAGAGTTGTTCGACTTTCGCAATCTGTACTACTCACCGGCACTAAATTGTTATGGTATAAGGAAATAATTTCATCTGTCAGTTGATGAAACCTATCCTCATCGGTGGTCAGGTCGATCTGTCACAGACGGCCACGCCGGTAGCTCCGCGCCACTGCCCGTAGCGTGGCGATACCACGCGGTCCGCAAGGAATGATGCCGCTGACGGCACGCGGCCGGTGCGGCCGGTGCATGCCGAGCGGCTGCGTGGTCAGTGCCTCTCGGCCTGCTCGCGCTCGGCGGCGGCGAACAGGTCCGCAGCCAATGCCTCGATCCGCTCGCGCCAGGCGAGTCTGTCGAGCCACGCCGCGGGCGCGCCCGACATTCCCCACAGCGCGCCGGCAAGCTGTCCCGTGACGGCGCCGACCGAATCTGCGTCGTCCCCGAGATTGACAGCGAGAATCAGGGCATCCGCAATCGAATCGGTCCGGGCCACGCACCACAGCGCCGCTTCGAGGGTGTGCAGCACGTACCCGGTGGAGCGGATGGCCGTGCGCTCCTTGGCACGCCACGCACCCGCCGCCACGGAGGCGACTCCGGCATCGCCGTCCCAGGCCCTCGCCCGCAGGACCGTGTCCTTCGGCGCGCCGGCCAGTGCCTCGACCAGCACCTCGGCGAACAGCGCGCACGCCTCCACCGCCTGCGCGGCACCGTGCGTGGTGCGGCTCTGCAACCGCGCGGCCGCCACGGCCTGCCCGCGATCATGACCCCAGCGGATCACCACGGGCGACAGGCGCATCAGCGAACCGTTGCCGGCACTGCCCGCATCCGTACTGCCGCTCAGCGGCTCGCCGGTATCGCGGTAGGACTGCAACGCGGCAGCCGTAGCGTTGCCGATGTCGAAGCACTCCCCCGTAACCGAGTTGTAGCCTTCCTCCGACCACTTGCAGAAGCGCTCGATCAGGTCGCGCACGTCAAGCCCTCCCCGTTCGACCAGGGATTCCGCGAGACACAGCGCCATGCTGGTATCGTCGGTCCACTGCCCGGGCGCGAGCCCAAAGGGGCCGCCCCCCACCAGGTCGGTGACGGGCGCCCGCGAGTCGCGCGCCGAGAATTCGAGCGTCGTCCCGAGCGCGTCACCAAGCGCCAGACCGATCAGCGCACCCTTCGCGCGATCCAGCGCCCCGGCCCGCTCTCCCTCGTTCGGAATCCCCATGCGCCACCCTACCACACCCCGCCGATTGGGTGCGACGTGCAGACAATTATACTTGACGAGACGACGAGACAAGTCCCTTGAGTATCCTGTACCCATGACTACTACAGTCACGGGGAAAAACCAGGTGACGGTCCCGGCCGGGGTTGCCGTTGCCGAGGCGATCGAGCCGGGAACCCGACTTCAGTGGAGCCTTACCGAGCGCGAGCACGTTCTGGAGATTCGCGTGCTCCCGAGCGTCGCCGCGGTCGCCGCAGGGCTCCGCGGCCGTGGGGTGCGGTACCGGCAGCGGTCGGGCAGCGCTGTGGACGCCCTCGTGCGAGAACGTGAACGAGAGGACGACATACTGTGAGAGCGGTCACTCACGTTCTGGACACGTCCGCCATACTGGCCCACTACTTCGATGAGCCGGGAGCCGAGATCGTCGAGAGACTCTGGCGCGTACTCCCCCACGAAGGATCGAGACTCTCCGTTTTCCCCGGGGTTCTACGGCTGGACAACGCCGACAGCGGCCGCTCCGGCGACCAGCGCAAGCGCGTAGCAAATCAAGCGCTGCACGTAGAACCAGCTTCTCCAGAACCAGAAGCCCGGCAAAGTGACCTTGTCCTGGTTGCTCAGGCTGAACCCAGGCACCGTGTAGGACATGCTGTACCAGAACAGCGTGCAACGGCTCACAGTCTGCTTCCGAGTGGCACAACACGCGAAAACCCACCCGAGGACGCCAAACCCCGCCATCCAGAATAAGGCATAAAACGCCTTCAAACCCACTCCGTACCCTACCGTCAAGCGCTGGACCCCGAGCCACCACCGGTGCCAACTGCCCCGTGGCAACGCGGTGCGCTCCCGCTCCTTCGCTTCAAAGAGGATAGCGCTCGCGGCCTCCCGTTGCCCTTCCCTACGGAGTAGCGCGCTTAGATGCCTGTAGGGCTGCGGCGAGTACGTCTCATCGCCGGCGAGCCACGCGATAAACCACTCTGTACCCCGCAAATAGGCAGTGTCCTCAGACTCGCTGTCATGTCCGCCAAGGTTGTCGTACTCGAATCCGTCAAGCTCCCGCCGCAACCAGGGGGGCCATGAGTCTTCGGTATCTTGCAACGTTTCCACCCGCGTGTTGTGGGCGATGACACGCGCGTCCTCAGCTGGACTACCCCAGTCAACTTCCCGATCTGATGATCCGAAGCGAAGCGCCCCCTGGACGGTTGTCCCGCTGAGGTCCAGCAATCGCAAATCCGATGCTCTGATGTCGAGTTGGCGACCGACTTCAGCACCAATAACACTGACGCCACGATAGGTTCCATCGTGCAGGTTGATACCACCCCTAACAATGATACCATCAAGATGCATGACTCCCTTAACAGCGGCTCGCGGCATCTCAAACCGGCCGCGAATCACGCCCCCCACCATCCTCAATCCCTTCAGGTAGACAACGTCACGCGCCTACAAACTCGCCCCAACATCGATCTCGTCGAAGTGCACTTCGTCGGAAAAGAGACTCCCAATCAGATCGATCCCGTACAACGCTGCAACATTAAGGAAGTGCGTTCGCCCATAATGTCCGCAACGAGAATCGAGTGAATCAACATGACAACCCATGAGCAGCGACGCTCCCACACTCGTGGAGACGATCTTGAGTTCAGTACGGACCCGCGTGTGTCTGAACGAGAGATCCTGGCCGATACGGCTTCTCATGAGCTTCACACTGTCGACATCGCTATGGCGAACGGTAACACGCGACCGCGCCTCGACATCGAAGAACTGGATCGACTCAACTACTCTCACGCGTGAGAACTCCACGCGTCTCAGGAACTCCCACTCTTCAAAGATGATGTTACCCTCAACGGTGGAACAGTCAATCAGCAGGGGAGCACTGCTCACACCGCCTTCCAGCTCTATATCTCCAACAATCAGCGCCCCATGAATCACAAGGGGCCGGTTGCTGGAAATGGCCATGGAGAAGGGCTCAGTCAGGATTTGCTGGACAAACCGACCGCTGAGTGTGTGGGTCGAGGGGTCGACCTCGTCGCTGGATGGCTGGTCGGTGGCCTGCCAATCAGGGCACTTGCCGGGTAACCTCACCTCGCGCCCGGCGGTGATTTGCGCCCATGCGCGCCGCTCGATCGCAGTCCAGCCAGGGTCGTCGTGGCTCGCGAAGGCGACTCCGGATCGACCCTGCTCGGCGGGCTGCTGGGAATCGGACCACGCCACCTGTGGTATCGTGGTTGCCGCGATCGCTCCAAATATCGCAAGAAAGGCGGTTCTCACCCTATTCCTCCCTGCTTCGAGCCGAATCTGCTGTCGAGCCCGACCTGTAACCAAGAAGTGATGATGCATCTCCAGTGAGCTGCCGATGAGGTCCGTGCGAACGATGAGAGTCCGAGAGTCCAAGACGACGTGACGCCAACTCACCGGCTGCGCTTGCCGCGCCCGCCCTCGGCGGGGCACACTTCACCCCAGCTTACCGTGTACTGGGATCAATTCAAAGGCAGACGGGACCAACCGGCCAACATCAGGGCGATTTCGCTCAATTGGAGAATCACTACCCGACCGCCGGGATCAGGGCCGATCAGATCGCAAGATATGTGGCTAATTGTTTGAGGTGTAAAGGCGCTGTAACGGTTTCTCGTTGCCGTCGGTGGCCGAATGAACCAAGATCGGTCGTCGAGACGGGAGCCCACTTGGCGGTCAACGAGCACGAACGATGGATGCACAAGATTCTCCAGTGGAGACAATCCTCGCGCACGTCGAGGCGGCCGGCGATCTGTACCATCGCCTGATCCTCGTGGCCGCTCCCAGCGGAGCGGGGAAGACAGCGACGCTACGGGCGGTCGCGGCACGCACCAGCGTGCCGGTGCTGAACCTCAACCTGGAGCTGTCCCGCCGGTTGCTGGAGCTCACCGTGCGCCGTCGGGTCCTTGAGTTGACCCGCGCCCTGGATGAGATCCTGGGACGGGACTCGCCTCTCGTCCTACTGGACAACACCGAGATTCTGTTCGACCCGGTGCTGCAGCAGGATCCCCTCCGCCTGCTGCAGCACGTGTCGCGCAACCGGACGATCGTTGCGTCCTGGAACGGCACGGTCGACCACCGCTACCTGAGCTACGCGGATCCCGGTCATTCTGAGTACCGTCGCTACCCGACAGCCGGTCTGGTGATCGTGGTCCCTTCGGCGGTACCGTAGAGGGAGACGACACACGATGACCTACCGCGACCTGATTCAGTTCGAGCCGATCGAGACGGTAGTGCAGTTGCGCGACGCCGATCACGAGTCGGCTGCCCACCGGCTGGTGGCCACCTACGTGGTGAGCAACGAGATGGCCGAGAAGCTCGCCGCCGTCCTGATCCCCCAGCTTCAGTTCGACGAGCCGGCCGACAACAAGGGATTCCTGGTGGTGGGCAACTACGGGACGGGCAAGTCCCACCTGATGTCGGTCATCTCGGCGGTGGCGGAGCGCGGAGAGCTGCTCGATGCGCTCACCAACGAGGACCTGGTTGCCGCGGCGCGCCGGATTGCCGGCCGGTTCAAGGTGGCTCGCACCGAGTTGGGCGCTACCACGATGGACTTCCGCGAGTTCGTCTGCTCCCAGCTTGAGGAGGCGCTCACCACGTGGGGCGTCGAGTACCGATTCCCGTCCCGAGACACCATCCCGAACCACAAGCGGGCATTCGAGGAGATGATGGCGGCGTTCCACCGCCAGTACCCCGATCACGGGTTGCTGCTCGTGGTGGACGAGTTGCTCGACTACCTCAAGAGCCGCAGAGATCAGGCACTGGTCCTCGACCTGAACTTCCTGCGCGAGGTGGGCGAGGTGTGCAAGGACCTCCGTTTCCGCTTCGTGGCCGGCGTGCAGGAAGCGATCTTCGACAGCCACCGATTCGCCCCCGTGGCAGATAGTCTGCGCCGCGTCAAGGATCGCTTCGATCAGCTTCTCATCGCCCGAACGGACGTGAAGTTCGTGGTCTCCCAACGGCTGCTCAAGAAGAGCGGCGAGCAGCAGACGCAGATCCGGGACTACCTGTCGCCGTTCACGAAGTTCTACGGCAACATGAACGAGCGGCTGGACGAGTTCGTGCGCCTGTTTCCGGTGCACCCCGATTTCATCGACACCTTCGAGCGAATCACGGTGATCGAGAAGCGTGAGGTACTGAAGGCGCTCTCGGTCGCGATGAAGCGGATCATCGACCGCGAACTGCCGTCTGACAGCCCAGGTCTGATCGCCTACGACGCCTACTGGGGCACGTTGCGCGAGAATCCCGCATTCCGTGCCGACCCCGACATCAAGGCGGTGATCGATTGCAGCCAAGTGCTGGAGGCGCGCATCAAGCAGGCGTTCACCCGCCCGGCCTACCGGCCGCTTGCGCTGCGGATCATCCACGGACTGTCGGTCCACCGCCTTACCCACCAGGACATCCACGCGCCGCTCGGTGCCACCGCGGAAGAACTCCGGGACGGCCTGTGTCTCTACCAAGCGGGGATCGAGGACCTCGGCGGCGAGCCGGCGGACGACCTGCTGACGCTAGTCGAGACCGTCCTGCGTGAGATCAGGCGGACCGTCAGCGGTCAGTTCATCTCCGCGAACGCCGACAACCGGCAGCACTACCTCGACCTCAAGAAGACCGACGATTACGACGCCTTGATCGAGAAGCGCGTCGAAACGCTCGACGAGGCGCAGCTCGACCGCTACTACTACGAGGCGCTCAAGCGCGTGCTGGAGTGCACGGACACCACCTACGTCAGCGGCTACCGCATCTGGGAGCACGAGTTGGAGTGGCGCGAGCGTCACGCATCGCGGCGCGGCTACCTGTTCTTCGGGGCGCCCAACGAGCGGTCCACCGCGGTCCCGCCGCGCGACTTCTACCTGTACTTCATCCAACCGCACGATCCACCGCGCTTCCAGGACCAGAAGAAGCCGGACGAGGTGGTCTTTCGATTCACCGGCCAGGACGACACCGTGCGGCACGCGCTCAGGAGTTGTGCCGCGGCGCTTGATCTTGCCTCGCGCACATCGGGGCACGCGAAGGAAGCGTACGATGGGAGAGCGCGCAGCTTCCTGCAGGATCTGACGCAATGGCTGCAGGAACGGATGGCCACGGCCTTCGAGGTCACCTACCGGGGGAGGACCAAGCCCCTGATGGGATGGATCAAGGGTACGCCTACCGGATCGGGCGCGCGGGCCAACGTCACCGAGATGATGAACGCAGCCTCGTCGGTTGCGCTAGCCGCCCATTTCGAGGACGAGGCGCCGCAATACCCGACGTTTTCGGACTATCACACCGCGAACAGCCGCCCGCAGGCGGTTCGGGACGCCTTGCGGTGGATCGCCGGCACTCCAAAGACGCAACAGGCAGCAAAGGTCCTCGACGCCCTGGAACTGCTCGACGGTGACCGGCTCGACCCCGCACGCTCGAAGTACGCTCGGCACGTCGTCGAGTCGTTGCGCAAGAAGGGGGCGGGGCAGGTTCTTAACCGGTCAGAGCTCATCCACACCGTTCAGGATGTCGAGTACCTGGGTTGCGGTACCGATGTCGGCGGGCGAGTTCTATGCAGGGCTGTCGCAGCGCTTTCAGGAGCGCGAGGGGATGTATTTTCTTCCCGATCAGGTGGTGGAGTACGATCGGGCGCGGCTGACCGTGACGGAAGCGCCACAGGTCGAGATATTCGTGGTCGATGAATCGTCCGCCATCCAGTGGCTGCGGCGGGAGTTGGGCCTGAATGCTCAGACGTTCCAGAGTATCCAGCCGCGTTTTCTGCGAGAGATCGGAGGCTGGCAGAAACATGAGCGCGCCTTGGAGCTAGCGGATCTCCTGGAGCAGAATTTCCTCCGCTACGGGCGCGCTCCCCAACCGACTCCGTGACCAGCTCTCCGCTGACGCTGGGGACGATTCCGCGTTACGTGCGAAGGCAAAGGACTGCTGGTATGTCGCTGACCCAAACCAGGCAGGTGACCTGGAGAAGCTGCGGGAGCGGACGCTGCTGCGCGAATTCGAAGGGTACCGGACATCGAAGCAGAGCCGGCTCAGGGTGTTCCGTGTGGAGGCGATCCGCGCCGGGTTCAGGAGAGCTTGGCAAGATAGCGAATACGGCACCATTATTGAGGTCGCACGCAAGGTCCCCGAAGCGGTGCTGCAGGAAGACTCCAAGCTGTTGATGTGGTACGATCAGGCGCTCACCCGTAGCGGTGATGGCAAATGAGAGTGTGCGCCTCGGCTACGTTCCGCTGGCAACTGGAGATATGCAGATCGGTACGGCCTTGCCGAACACCTCAAAAACAGCCTCGACGCCGCGCAGCTTGGTCAGTCGCCGAGTGACCAAGCTAGTAGGGTCCTAACGCATGGTCAGTGACCAACCCGGCAGCCCTGACACCAACTTGGTCTCTCCTCTGCTGACCAACCTGACCGATGATCAGCGAAAGATCATCGCGCTGTGCGAGGTGCCCCGGAAGCAAGCATACCTCATGCAGGAGAC
Source organism: Spirochaetia bacterium (assembly GCA_965198005.1). Taxonomy (GTDB): domain Bacteria; phylum Spirochaetota; class Spirochaetia; order SZUA-6; family Bin103; genus Bin103. The sequence continues at coordinate 915,953 of CBDAOI010000004.1, read as the reverse complement.
CGGGCTCTCGCACCGTATTTTCTTTCGGCGTAAGCGCTTGGAGCCACTGATTGAGGCCAAGCTGATCCGCATGACGCGTCCGGACGAGCCGAACCACCCGGACCAGGCGTACGTGATAACGAGGCTGGCCTCACGCTCTTGGACGCATGGCGAACCAGCGCTGGCCGCGAGCGAGATTCATGAGGAGGAGTGAACCGTGTCGAGGTTGGTCACTCAGTGGGCGAGGTTGGTCACTGAGCGCTCCGCTGGCCGCAGAGGCAGCTTGGTCACTCTTCCCGCTGACTGGGTCACCGTGAGAATCCTAACGGGTGATGGACATGGCTGAGCGAGACGACAGCTCCCAGCAGAAACTCCTCCGGACGGAAATGGTTGCCGCAAGGACCGGCAGCGGAAGGCTGTTCGACGAACAAGTCGTAACATCCGAGCCGGTGGAGTGCCTCGGAATCAGGTTCGAGTCCGAGGACGCACGACGCGCGCACTTTCTTGAACGCTTGAAGGAATACCTCCCTGCGCTAAGGAAACGCCCCGACTTTCCCGTCGGCGAAGATGAAGACATCCTGAGGCTGTCCGATCCGCCCTACCTTGATGCACGGTGGCAGGAGCAGGGCCGGCCTGCACCGGAATGGGGGCCCCACCACACGATCCTGGGCGATCTGTCCCCCGCCGCCACCTTCATCGCCGCCAACTACACGATGCCCTTCGACGTGGATGCCTTCGCACGCGTCGCCAAGCGCCTGCTCGACGAAGTGGAAGCGGAGACCGGCTGGATGTATGACACGCTCCATGCCGACGGCGAGAGCGGGGCACGGATCAACTATACCGTGTGGAGCGAGGTCTTCTCCTGCCCGGGGTGTTCGGGTGAGGTCGTGTTTCTGGCGGAGGCACTCGACCAGGCGACCATGCGCACCCGCGATCGGTTTCCCTGCCCGCACTGTTCGGCACTATTGTCGAAGGATAATCTGCTGCGCTCCTTTCGTACCCGTTCCGACCCTGCGACCGGCGAACCGTGGCAATGCATCCGGTTTCGACCGGTGCTGATCGACGCGAGCAGTGTTGCGCAGAGGATCCCGGACTTGGTGCTCAAAGAAGATCCGAAACTCCTGATGTTGTACGATCAGGCGCTGACCCGCAGTGGAGACGCCCCATGATGCTACTCCCTGGTTCGCCCGCTCAACAACGGGCAGCCAAATCCCGTTGCCATAGAAGAATGGACGCGTGGTCGCTTAGTACTGCCGATGCATGTTGTCGCGCCCTGCCGATCCGAGGTAACTGAAGTGTTCAGTACCTATGTGGATAGTCTTCAGCAATTGGCATTGGCTGGCATCTCCCGTCACCCGCACTCGGAATACGCGGATGTGATCAACGCCGCGCTTGATGGCGGTCCTTCCGTCGAGCTGGCTAAGAGCGATTCCTTGGACGATAGAAGACTGGCCGGCGCGTTCTTCACAGATAGCGGCGTCGCCCGACGTATGGTCGAGCGCTGGCGCGGAAGTGTACAGAAGTTCAGGTATGTTGATCCCGCCTGTGGGGCGGGCGATCTACTCTTGGCAATCGCTCAAGAGCTTCCCGTTCTCGATTCGCTGGAGGCGACACTCCATTCTTGGGGTGAGCTCCTAGTCGGATTCGATCTTGACACACGATTCGTCACGGCCACCAAGGCACGCCTGACACTGCTCGCGAGACAACGGAGCCCTGATGGCTGGCATGCGCCCCTACCAAACGATCATAGCCTGTTTCCTGGTATCGTTGTCGCAGATGGCTTAGTCCAGGAACGCATTGATCATGCCGACAAAGTACGCCTTGTAATGAACCCTCCCTTTGCCACGATCCAAGCCCCCGAGCGTTGTTCGTGGACCAAGGGTGGTGTATCCGCGGCTGCCGTCTTCTTCGATCATTGGATCGACTGTCTAGCTTCAGGATCCGAAATAGTCGCTTTGTTACCGGACGCCCTGCGCTCCGGAGCGCGCTATCAGCGTTTGCGTCATGCGGTAGAATCCCGAACGACGATTCTAGACATCAACCTGTTGATGCAATTCTCTCCGACAATAGACATTGACGTATTCTTGATCGCTCTTAGGGTAGGCGACGAAACACACCAGAAATGTGATTGGTGGAAGGAAGCTTCTGGATCAAAAAAGCTTCGCGATCTCTTCCACGTCAAGGTTGGCACTGTCGTCCCACATCGCGATTCCGAAACAGGCCCGCTCCGTGCCTACGCTACCACCCGAGACCTCCCCATTGGACTCGAGATCGATGAAATTACGAATCTTCGGAGATTCTCTGGAACTGTTTTCGAAGGGCCATTCCTGACCGTGCGACGAACGTCACGTCCTGATGGTTCCCGCTGCGCTGCTACCTTGGTCTCTAGCACGGCGCCGATAGCCGTCGAGAACCACCTGCTCGTTCTTCTACCGAAGGATGGAAGTATCGCCACCTGTCGCTATGGTGATTCACTATTCCGTGTTGTCGATGGAAAGCAACGACTGGAGACTATTCTCATGTTCTCGAAAGATGAGATAGTGCTCCGGGACTATGGCGATACGTCGGTTGATGGCCGTAAGTGGAGCGAGATCAGGAAAAGCAGGGAACTGTTACGCCGCTTTCTCGATTATGTGATCCCCGTTGAACAGCTCACAGTGGGCGACGACCTCAACGAGGTATTTGACCGTCTAAACCGCAATAATAGGAATCTCAATCGACAGGAGCTCAGGCATGCGAAATTCGATGGCTGGTTTCTGAATTTTGTGGAAAACGAAGCGACCCATCCCGTTTGGCAGAAATTGGGCGTGGTGACTCCCGGGAAGGCCAGGCGGATGAATGACGCCCAGTTTCTCTCTGAGTTACTTATCGTCGTCATTGGACGGCAGGTTCACGGGTTCGATCAGGACGAGATTGATCGGTACACGGCTCGATACCAGGATCCGTTGAGTTCGGAGAGTGATGTTGATCGAACAACCGAGGATGTGGAAGCCGCGTTTCATGGTTGTAGGAGCTACGTCCAGGAACTGGTCGCCTGTGGGGATCTTGCTCGGTACACGAGGGAGGCCCGGCATATGTACAGTCTCTGGGCCTCCATTACTCTGAGTGACGAGCGACTCCCGGCCAGTGAGCTGGCGGCTTCCTACCTTTCGTTCATGAGCCGAGTAAACGATCTGAGTATGGAGGATCAAGCTGACATTGCGGACGACGAGACACCAACGCCCGAGCGCAGCTACTACGTGAACAGTCGCGGCGCAAGTACCGAACTGCCTCAACGGCGGGCCCGCCACGAGAGCCTAATGCGGCTACTGCGTGGAGCCCAATGAAGATTCCCCGATCGGTTCGCGAGTTGTACAGTGACCTCACCACTAGATACGAGCCTCTCAGAGCAGATGTCGACCAACTGTTGAGGGGCCGAAGAGATCCGGCCTGGCATTACGAGAGTCGCCTAAAGAGCATTGAGAGCTTCGCGCTGAAGCTGGAGTCTGGACGCTGGAAGGAGCACGGCGAAATCGACGATCTACTTGCTGCGGTGTTGGTAGTCCAGAATCTGTCCAGTCTACAGAGAGCAGAGTGTCTTGTGAAGGATGCGTTCGACGTCGTCATTCGTCGACCAGCATCTCAACGTATGACGACCACTAGACCAGAGGCATTCCCTTTTGATGACACAAGACTCTATGTGTGTTGGTCGTCGGCATCTCTTGTACCAAAGCCACAATACGAAGGACTGATGTTTGAGATTCAACTGCGGACGTTCTTGCAGCATGCATGGAATGTAGCGACTCATGACGCCGTATACAAAACAGAAAGTATGGAGTGGCCTAAGGAACGAATTGCCGCCCAAGTACGAGCAAGTCTTGAGCAGGCAGAGGTAGCGCTTCATGAGATGGATTCCTTGGCCAAATCAGAGATGCTTCGTCGAAGCGACAGTCTCACCCATCGGGTCACTCAAGTCCATACGGTACCATTGTACAGTCCTTGATTCGGCGCGAACCTGAAGCGACGAGACGGCTATTCCGGTCCAGGGATCGAAATTTTGCGATTTGGATCCCGTCTGAGATCAGTCTTTCTCAGCAATTTGACGAAGAAAAATTTCACGATGTGATAGTGTTAGGTTAGTGTGGGCTCGATTGATTGTGCGAGAGGGCGAGTAGGTATGGAACCTTGAACATCATCAGGTCTCCCGGACGGTCAAGACACGGGGCCTGTGGCGAGAAGCGCACTGTGGGGTCGACGCAGGGGGTGCGGCGAAATTTCCTATTAGCCCGCGGGTTCTCGGAGGGCGGTGCGGCCGTGACGGGCTTCGAGCTCGTTGAGCAGTCGGCCCACGAGCTCGGACAGCCGATCTACCGTGAACTCGTGCAGGTGCATCGATCTGATGTCTCTGCGCGCCGAGAGAGGGGCGAATACTCCTTTGTTGCCCGGCGCCGATCGCTCGTGCGGATCGGGCTGCCGGCGGTGCGGAATCATCGCCTGGCGCAGCTTGCTACGGAGGAGCAGTCGTGGCGTGCCGCGATCGACCGGGAGGGAGAGGTCAGTCCCGATCTCGTTGCCCTGACCATCGTCCGCGTTGACGCAACGGGTGGCTGCCAATGACGAGCTGGCGTGACGCGATCCTCAAGGAATTTACCCCGCAGGTCGCGCGCCTCACGGTCGCCTCGGACCCCGACGGCCTGCTCCTGGAAGAAGGAATCCTCAAGGAGATCGCGGAGCGCGGCTTTGAGCTGATGCCGTTCGACGATCATGTCGCCTTCCGCTTCGCCTATGAGTCGCGCTACCGGTGCCGTTGGGATCGCGGCGACCCTACGGACTTGGTTGTCGTCCTACGGGAAGGCGTCTCCCGTATGCAAGAACTGCCGAACGACCTGCTGCAGAAGAGTCGTCAGGTCTCGTTCACCCTGGGCGACCTGTTCCCGAACTTGAGCTATCCGGTGGTGGACACGCTGGAGCGGAGCCACCTTGACGCACTGTACGAAGCCCAGACCCGCGAGCCACCGCCTCGCCCCCTTGGTGAGGTCCGGACCTCCGGGTTCGTGCTGCGCCACGTCTTTCGGATCGCGCCGGAGACCATCAGGCAGGAGCCCGATCTGTTCCAATTCCTGCTTCGTCGACACTACGGCGGACTCCGTATTCCACCGATGCTCGACGATCATCTCTTCCGGTTGCTGAGTCAGAACCCGATGTTCGCAGCATGGCCGCTGCATGAGATTGTCTCAGATCGCGAGGCATTCTTCGCGTTTCTCCAGGAGCGCTGGCCGAGCTTTCTCGACCGCCAAACGTCCGATGACCGGTCTATCCGCGAACAAACCGTATCTACGGAGACCGAATCGCTGCGCTTGCCGGGACCGATGGAGATTCCGTTCGAGCACCGTGACATACGTGTCTACATCGACAACCTGTTCCTGGAAGGCTTCCTCCAGCCGGTAACGCATCCGAACGCTGACCGGTTGGCCGGGTCGTGGGAGATTGCCGGCATCAAGACGGACCCGGACGCCGACCTGAAGCGCCGGCTGGAAGGGCTTCTGAAGGTTGTCGAGCGGTCGGTTCCCGATGCAGATGCGCGCCATCAGGACTGGCTCACACTTGCGCGGCGCTGGGCTCACGTGAACGCCCTGGTATTCGGCCGCGATGGCGGCCCCGGAGCCGAGGGTGCGCAGTCGCATTACCGGAGCGTCCGCGACCGGATCGACATTGCGTTCACGGCGTGGCTGAAGGAGCGCTTCGGGACCTTGCACAACCAGCCACCGCTGCCGCCAGTGTTGACCCACCATGTCCCTCGGATGCTGGCTCGGACTCTGGAGGAATCCGCGGACGCGAAAGTGGCAATGGTGTTGATGGACGGCCTGTCGCTCGATCAGTGGGCAACGGTGCGCGGCGTGCTCGCCGACCAACGACCGAGCTTGCGTTTCCGGGAGGACGCCCTGTTTGCATGGATCCCGACACTCACCATGGTGTCGCGGCAGGCATGCTTCAGCGGCCGCCCGCCGCTGTACTTCCCGGACTCGATTGAATGGCCTCCGTTGGGGCTGCCGGACGACTATTTCGCGTTGATTGCGCCCGGTCGCTCGTCGTTCGTCCGTCCCTCGGAACGTCCGGTTGCGCACGGCGGGTCACGCTGGAAGAGGTGGTCATTCCGTTGGTACGGGTTGACTCATCGAGAAAATGACCGTAAGTCGGTCGAAGCCACGGAAATAACATGGACACGCAGAACAGACTTGTCGGATTTGACCGTAAAATCCGATTGAGTTGGTTGGACGCGACAGCCGACTGGACGGCTCAGGGGCTGTCAGCTGCTGACATCCGAATTGGACTTGACCGTCTTCTCGACGGTGAGGTAGCAGGAGGCGGCACTCACACCGCGCGCGGCAAGACGATTACTGTGTTGCTACACATTTGGGTGCTGGTACCTGACGAGTTCCTTTCTTTGCGTAGCGACGGGCTCGACGTACTAGACGGGCTCGCAGGTAGTCAGCGTGTGATCGCGCACTGGGGTATGTGCATGGCGACCTATCCTTTCTTCCGCGACGTGGCTGCGACGACGGGCCGCCTTCTCTCGCTGCAGGGACGGGCGTCGCTGTCGCAGATCGTCCGACGCGTGACGGAAGCCTGGGGCGCACGGAGTACAGTACCGCGAGCCGTACAGCGAGTGGTCCGGTCGTTCGTCTCCTGGGGTGTCCTGGCCGAAACGGCAGTACGGGGGATGTTCGAACCGGCGCCAAAGATCGTAGTCGACCAAAGCGGGATCGGGGCTTGGTTGCTGGAAGCGGGACTGGCAGATTCGCGTCTTGGGGGCTATCCTATCCACGCGGTAGCCAGCGACGCGTCGTACTTTCCCTTGGACCTGAGATTGACCTTGCCCGACATCAACCGCAATCCAAGGCTGGAAATCCTCCATCAAGGGTTTGACGGCCCCATCATCACGTTGAAGCGGACAAGATAGCGCGTCCGCCCGCAGGGCAATCAACGCTACTACCGCGCCGTGCCCGAGGCGCTGGGCGAATTGCGCGCCTGTCCGGAGAGCTATTGGAGCGACCGCCTGTCCCGCCTCAAGGGCGGTGGCCGCGGCCGGGGGTGAGCCGGGGCACGACCGGGGCACACTGGCATGCCTGGCATGCGGGGCGCGTTGACCGGTTTCGGTCGCGCTACTAAGGTGGGGGCGCCTGATGCTTGGCGAGCTGCTGCACGACCCGATCGCGGCGATCAATCACTACCCTCTGCTGAGTCTCGGGATCCTGATCCTCGGCGGTTATCTCTGCGGGCGGCTGTGTCAGGCGGTGCGGCTGCCCACGATCACGGGCTATATCGTGGCCGGGCTGGTGCTCAGTCACTCGCTCACCGGGGTCATCGAGCTGGAGACGGTCAAGAGTCTCACGCCGTTCACCGAAGTCGCCCTGGGTCTGATCGCGCTCACCATCGGCAGTGAGTTCCAACTGGCCAAGCTGCGGCGGACGGGGACCAAGATTCTCACGATCACCGTGTTCGAGTCGCTGTTCGCGGCGATCATCGTTTCGGTGGTGCTGGGACTGCTGCTGCTGCCGTTCAGCTACGCCCTGCTGCTCGGGGCAATCGCCGCGGCCACGGCCCCGGCCGCCACGGTGGTGATCGTGCGCGAGCTGCGCGCGCGCGGCGAGTTCATCGACTACCTGTACGGGGTCGTGGCGTTCGACGATGCGGCCAGCGTGCTGTTGTTTTCCATGTTGTTCGCCGTGGTGACGCCGTTGCTGGTCGCGGGCGGGGTGGCCGGAGATGCTGCTCTCGCCGGCAACGCGGGCACGACTCTGGCGGCGCTCGGCGGTGGACTCATCGAGATCGCGGTGTCGGCGGTGGCCGGCGCAGCCACGGCGCTGGCGATTCACTTCGCCACGCAGCGCAGACGGATCGACAGCGAGGTGCTGATCATCACGCTCGGCGTGCTGTTCGTCGCCACCGCGCTGGTGACCCTCATGGAGCTTTCGCCCCTGATCGCCAACATGGTCGCCGGGGCGGTGCTGGTCAACGCGTCGAGCCGCAACCGGCGGGTGTTTACCGTGCTGGAGCCGCTCACGCCGCCCATCTTCGCGCTGTTCTTCATCCTCGCCGGCGCGGGGCTGGATATCGGCGTGGTTGCGCAGGGTGCGGTCGTGGTGCTGGGATTGGTCTACTTGGCGACGCGGTTCGCCGGCAAGGTGGTCGGCGTGACGCTGGGGTCGCTGCTGGTGCGGGCGCCGGACAACGTGCGCCGCTATCTGAGCTTCTGCCTGTTCCCCCAGGCGGGAGTCGCCATCGGGCTGGCGCTGGTGGTGCAGACTTCGACCATCTTTGAGACCGCGCCCGATGAGGTGCGCGTAATGTTGAAGCTGCTGACCAACGTGGTGCTGTTCAGTGTATTCGTGAATGAACTGGTGGGCCCGCTTATCTCGCGGTACGGGATTCTGCGCGGCGCCGGACCGGAAGGGACCGGGCCCCGGAGGAAGAGCGAATGAGCTTAGTCGATCTGCTGGACGACCGCCGCTGCTCGGTGGCGTTGAAGGCCAGAACCAAGTCCGGTTGTCTCGAGGAGCTGGCCGACCTGATGGCCGCCACCGAGCTGGGCGTGTCGCGCGACGCCCTGCTCGCCGCCCTGCGCGAACGGGAGGAGCTGGGCTCGACCGGGTTCGAGAATGGGGTCGCGATCCCGCACGCGCGCCTGCCCGGGGCCGTGCCGTTCGCGCTCGGCGTGGCGGTGTCGCCGCGCGGGGTCGACTACGAGGCCGCCGACGGCCAGCGCAGCACCCTGTTGTTCGTGCTGGTCGGTCCCGAGGAGCAGCCGCAGGAGTACCTGCGCAATCTCGCGCACATCTCGCGCCTGGGGCTCAACCGGGCGGCGCGCGACGAGATGCGCGCGGCGCCGACCCGAGCCGCCCTGCGCCAAGTGGTCGCGGCTCACCTGACCCCCACGCGCCCGGCGCCCGGGCGCAGTGGAGACGGCAAGAAGCTCCTCATGATCATCCTCTACGAGCTGCGCTTCCTGGACGACGTGGTGACCCTGTTTCTCCAGCACGGCATCCAGGACGCGTCGATCACGGAGTCCACCGGCCTGCACCATGTCCTGACCAACGTCCCGCTGTTCGGTGACTTTCTCAACTTCCTCGGCGACCGGAGCGAAGCCAGCCGGACGATCATGGCAGTAGTCGACGAGCCTGAGGTCCGTTCCCTGGTGGCCGAGCTGGAGGAGATCGTGGGTGACCTAGACAGCCACCGCGGCGCCGCGGTGCTGGCGATCGACCTGATGTTCAGCAAGGGGTTCGTGGGGACGGGCTAGCGCCCCGTCGCTAAGATGCGCACGGCGATGGCGACCACGATAGTCAGCCCGCGGGCGGTGCCGCGTCCCGCCGCGTTCGAGCGCATCGCGCGGCTGGTGGGCGACACGCCGCTGGTGGAGATTTCCCAGTCGGTGGCCCCGGCGCGGGTGCTGGCCAAGCTGGAGTACTACAACCCCAGCGGCTCGGTGAAGGATCGCGCCGCCAAGGGGATGCTGGAAGCGGAACTGGCGGCGGGCCGCTTGGCGGGGCGCACGATCCTCGAAGCCACCAGCGGCAACACCGGCATCGCGCTGGCGATGTTCGGCAGCGCGCTGGGGCTGCCGGTCGAGCTGGTGATGCCCGAGAACGTCACGCCCGAGCGCAAGCGGATCATCGCCAACTACGGCGCCCGCTCCCTCTTCACCTCCAATCTGGAGGGCACCGACGGCGCCCAGCGCACGGCGGCGGAGCTGGCGGCCGCCCATCCTGAGCGCTACTTCTACCCGGATCAGTACAACAACGAGCACAACTGGCGCGCCCACTACACCGGCACCGGGCCGGAACTCTGGCGGCAGTCGGGCGGCGCGGTGACCCACTTCGTCGCCGGCCTCGGTACCAGCGGCAGTTTCATCGGCACCGCCCGCTACCTGCGCGAGCGCGGGGTGCGCTGCATCGCCGTGCAGCCGGACAATCCGCTGCACGGCCTGGAAGGCTGGAAGCATCTGCCCACGGCGCTGGTGCCGGGCATCTACGACCCGGCGGTAGCCGATGCGGTGCTGGAGGCGGACACCGAGACCGCCTACCGCTACGCCATCGCGGCCGGCCGCTACCTGGGCTACGCGCTGAGCCCCAGCGCGGCCGCCAACCTGTGGGCGGCGCTGGAGGTGGCGCGCACCGAGCGCGGCGCCACGGTCGCTACCCTGTTTCCCGACAATTCCCTGAAGTACCTCGACGACCCCTACTGGGAGAACGATGACTACGTTACCGCAGACCCTTTTCACTGAAATCGAGCGGCACGGACGTGAGGCGTACCCCGAAGAGTGCGTCGGCGCCCTGATCGGCACCGTCACGGCCGAGGGTGGGACGCGCACCGTGCAACGGCTATTCCCCATCGACAACCGCTCCGGCGCCAACCGCGAGCGCCGCTATCTGGTGTCGCCGCTCGACTATCTGGCCGCCGAGCGGGCGGCCGACGCCGCCGGCCAGACGCTGCTCGGCTTCTACCACTCCCACCCGGACCACCCGGCCCGGCCGAGCGCGACCGACCTCGAACTCGCCCAGCCCAACTTCGTCTACATCATCGTGTCGGTTCGCCGCGTAGGGGATAGCACGCCCCGGGCCGACGCTGCCGGGGCGTTCCTGCTCAACGACGAGCGCTCCGCCTTCCGCACCGACGATCTGCTCATCAAGCCGGCGGAGCCACTAAGGGCTTCACGCTGAACCTCGCCGACGTATTTCGCGTGACGCCGTGAACCCGGTCATGAACGTACGAAGATGCCCCCGGCCATCAGCTTCTTGCGCATCGCCGCGGTGAGCTTGTTCCCGACGAGCAACTCCACCGCGGTAGCGGACAGTTGCCGGCCCGCCTTGCCGACTACCGTCAGCACGCGGGCGGCGGTCTCGGGATCGCCGCAGTCCACCACCACCGCCGGGTGCACGTCGATCCAGCGCACCTCCGCGGCCCACGTGGTTACCTGCCGTTGCACGTTGTCCGGCAGCGGATGCTTGGACAGCTCGCGCAGTGAGGCGACGATGCGGTCCGCGTCCTGGCCCGCGATGACGGCGCGTTGCACCGACTCCCGGCGCAGGACGAACAACGTGCCCACCGATTCCGGTCCTTCCAGCGCGGCCGTCGGGTCTGCGCAGGAACGGGCGCGGAGCTGGGCGTCCAGCGACGGCGCCAGAAACACGATCTCGAAGTTGGGCTGCACGAGGATATCGCCGGGCTCCTCAGGCGCGTCCAACTCGAGCTCATCGGTCTCCCCCAGCAGATACCGGCCAACCGGCGTGAGACGGAACCCGAGGTGGCCGTCGGTCAGCAGGCCCAGCGCCACTGCCCCCAGCGCAATCAGACGCCGGTTGAAGAAGGTATGCAACGCCGTTGCCCACTGCCGGTCGATGGTTTCTTCGTCCACGTAGGGCATGAAGGCGATGGCGGTGAGCGGATTACTCTCGCGGCAATGCCCGTCCACGAACTCGACAAGGCCGACCGCGGCGGCGGCCGCGACCGAGCGAAAGGCATCGGTGACGGCCGCGCGGCAGTCGAGATGGTGGATCCACGGATACTCCAGGCCGGGGTCGTACGGCAGATAGCTGAGGCCCGGTTCCAACGCCGCGGAGTCATCACTCGTGCCCCCAGGCACGCCATACGGATAGTCCGCGTCGGGGGCCCGCCCTCGTTCCTCGTCGACACCATCGCGCACCACGTCGAGCACCTGCTTGAGTCGTGCTCCGGCGCCGACCGTCAGCCAGCGGCGGCCGCGTTCGGTTACCTCCAGGCTGAAGTCCTTGCCGCGCATGCCCGTGGTGGCCGCCAACCCCAGCCGGCGCGCGGAATACGCGGCCACGTCGACCCGAGAGTCGCGAGCCAGTGGTCCATCGGCGGTCTTGATCCAGGGCGGCAGCGGCGGGAGCGCGGCACCGATGGCGTCGCGGGCGCGGGCGAACAGCTCGAGGCGTTCGCCGGCCTTGAGGCGTGGCGGCGCCGCCGTCGACTCCAGCAGCAGGGTCGCCATGTCGTCGATCAGCAACGGCCGGCAGAACAGCGGCGTGGCGTCGGCGAACTGCGGCGCCCGCGCGGGAGCCGCGGCGGCCGGGGTGGAGCGGGACGCCGGCCACACCCCGATGAAGGGCAGCGCCGCGCCATCGAGGCCGACCAGCAGCAGCGCCTCCCCGCAGCCGAATGCCAACCCCAACGCGATCTGGCTGGGGCGGGAGACGTGGTCCGCCGAGTTCATCAGCTCGGCAAGGGGAATCGGTGCGCCACGGTCGATTGCCGCTTCGACCAGTGCGCGCGCGGCGGTGACGGCTGCCGGCGACGCGCGGCGCCACCGTTGCGCGGGTCCCTCGGCTGCGCCTCCGGGGCTCGCCCAGCGCAGGAATTCGCCCAGCCACTCCTCACGGTTCATCTCCGCGGCCAGCCCGGCGCAATCCGTCCCGGCGCCCGCGCGACCGAGCGTCGCGTAATCGCGCGGCGAGAAGTGCTCGCCCAGGTAGTCGACCAGCATTTTCCGGTCGCCGCTCCCGTAACGGTCGAACACCGCCACGCGCGAGCACGCGCGCAGGGCGCGATGAAAGTAGCGCCGCCGGCGCGCCAGCTCGTAGCGGTCACCGCCGGCCGGCGTGAGCCAGCCGCCGCGGATCAGCGCATCAGCTTTGCCCCCGGGAACCAACGTGTAGCGCTCCGACGGGTGCAACTGAAGCCAATCCGTGCGCAGATTGTCCGGCAGCTCGTCCCACTGCGGGAGCAACGCCAGGAACCGTTTCCAATCGACCTGGGGCAGCTTCACCGAGGTGGATTGAGCTCGCCGGGACGGACGAGTTGAAAGCGCCGCTCAGGGCTCGCTCCGGCCGCGGCCGGCGCCGCATCCACGCCATTCACCGCCGGTGGCGCGGGCGGCATGGGTTCGACGGCACCAGCTTCGGGAGCCTCGGCGTCGGCGATGGCGTACTCGTAGCCCTGCTCGCAGAGAAAGCGCTGGCGGTGCATGGCGAATTCCTGCTCCACGGTGGCGGCGCTGACCAGCGAATAGAAGTATGCCTGCCCGCCGTCGCGCTTGGGGCGCAGGATGCGGCCGAGGCGCTGCGCCTCTTCCTGGCGTGAGCCGAAGGTGCCGGAGACCTGGATGGCGACGTTGGCCTCCGGCAGGTCGAGGGCGAGGCTGCCGATCTTGCTCACCGCCAGGCGCCGGATCTCACCGTCGCGGAACGCCGCGAACAGCTTGTCGCGCCGCTTCTGGGAGGAAGTGCCGGTGAGCACGGGGATGTCGAGGGCGGCTGCCAGCTCCCTGATCTGCTCGACGTACATCGCCATCACCAGGATGCGGTCATCGGGATGCCGCTCCAGCAGCGCCCGCACCAGGGCGGTCTTGGCCGGGTTCTCGGCCGCCATGCGGAACTGCCGGCGCGGGCCGGACGCCGCGTAGCTCAGACGCCGCTCCCGCGCCAGCGGCACGCGCAGCTCGGTGCAGCGGGCGGTAGCCACCCAGCCCTGATGCTCCAGCTCACGCCACGGGACGTCGGCCTTCTTGGGGCCGATCAGGGCGAACACATCGTCCTCGTGACCATCCTCCCGCACCAGGGTCGCGGTCAACCCCAGCCGCCGGCGCGCCTGCAGGGCCGCGGTGATCTGGAACACCGGCGCCGGCAGCAGGTGCACCTCGTCGTAGATGATCAGGCCCCAGTTGCCACGGTCGAACACCTCCAGGTTGGTCATCGGCTCGTCGGCCCGGCGACGGTAGGTGAGCATCTGGTAGGTGGCCACCGTGAACGGCCGCAGGGCGCGCTTGGGACCGGCGTAGAGGCCCACCTGCTCCGCGTCCAGGGTGGTCTTGTCGAGCGCCTCGGCGATCCACTGCCGGGCCGCCGTGACGCTGGTGCAGAGCACCAGCGTGGTGCACTGCAGGGCGCGCGCGCAGGCCAGGCCGACCACCGTCTTGCCGGCGCCGCACGGCAGCACGATGACGCCGCTGCCGCCGGCGGTGAGGCGCGCATCGTCGAACGCGCGCGCCGCCTCCACCTGGTAAGCGCGCAAGACGAACGGCTGTCCGCTCAGCGTGGTCTCGCGCAACGCGAAGCTGAGCGGCAGCCCGCGGGTGTAGCCGGCTTCGTCGTTGGGCGGAAAGCCGGCGCGCACCAGCGCCAGCTTGAGCAGGCCGCGCTTCTCGGCGTCCACCTGGAACGTGCGCCGGCCGATGCGGTCGCCCAGCCACTTGGACACCTCGCGATGGCGGCGCGCGATTTCCAACGACTCGTCGTCGCTCGATTCGAGCACCAGCCCGTGGTCCCCGGCCAGCAGCCGCAGCTTGCCGAAGCGCGCGGCGTGGGAACGGATCTCGGCGACCGTGGCCTCGGGCACCGGGTAGCGGCTGAACTCGCGCAGGGTCGCGACGATCTGCTCCACGGTCACGCCGGCGGCGCGCGCGTTCCAGATCGACAGGGCGGTGACGCGGTAGGTATGAACGTGCTCGGGCGCCTTGATCAACTCCGCGAACGCCAGAAGCTGCGACCGCGCCGCCTCGAACCGGGGAGTGGCCACCTCCAGCAGCAGAGTGTCCACACCTTGCACGATGAGGGGCTGATCATTGGTCATGGATGAGTCCACAGCATACCCCGAACCGCGCCCGCCGCACCACCGGGCTTGCAGCTCTGGCAGCTCCCGGTCAGGCCAGTCCCGCGCGGGTATCGGCGACCGCCAGATCCACCACCGCGCGCAGCGCCTGCGGGACGCTGCAGCCCTCCAGCCGGCGCAGCCGGAACAGGTCGAGCAGCCGATCGCCGCCGGTACCATCGCGGATGATCCGCAGCACGCCCTGCAGCTCCGCTTCACAGCCGAGCGCAGTGGCATCGGCGGCCAATTCGCGCACCAGTTGCGCGACGTACTCGTCGATGTCGATCCGCCCCCCGGAGGAGGTGTCGCCGAACAACGAGAGCACGCCGTAACGCGCCGCCAGCCAGCGGTTCTCGGCGATGATCTCGGTCGGCGGCTCCGGCGGGAGGCCACCCTCGGCGTCCCGGCGCAGCAGCCGTCTGACCAGACAGGCGTACAGGGCCGCGATGCTCAGCGTATCCTCCAGTCGCGGGCAGACGTCGCAGATCCGCACTTCGACGGTGGGATAGACGGCCCCCGGGCGAATGTCCCACCACAGCTCGCTGCCGTCATCGATGAACTCCATGGCCCGGTAGGCGGCCACCAGCCGATCGTACTCCGCACGGGAATGAAACGGCGGCGGCAGACTGGTGCGGGGCAGCGCGCCGATGATCGTCAGCCGGTAGGACTTGAAGCCGGTCTCGCGGCCGGCGTTGAACGGCGACGAGGTGGACAGCGCGTGCAGTACCGGCAGGTAGCGGCGCAGCGCGGTCATCACCCGCAACCGCGAGTCGGGATCGCCGAAGCCGGCGTGGACGTGCATGCCGCCGACCAGGAAACGGCGGGCCACCTCCTGAAATGCCACCGCCAACCGGCCGTAACGCTCTTTCGGGGTAATCGACTGATCGCTCCAGTGCGCGAAGGGATGGGTCGAAGCGGCCATGACCGCGGCGCCGTGGCGTTGCGCGGCGTCGATCACCAACCTCCGGGTCTCGACCAGGGCGGCCCGCAGATCGGCGATGGAGCTGCACACTCGCGTATTGGTCTCGATCTGCGCGCGCAGAAACTCGTGCACGACCTTGTGCGGTCCGTGGTGCCGCTCACAGTCGGCGAACAGCGCCGGGTCCGGATCGGCGATCAGATCCCGCGTCTCGGGATCCACCAGGAAGAACTCCTCTTCCACGCCGAGGGTGATGGTCAGGTCAGTCGGCCGCATCACAAGACAACGTATTCCCGTTCGATCTCCCGACGAAAGCTCTCCGGCAGCCTCGCCCAATCGCGCGCCTCCACCAGAAACGGGATCGTGGAGTCCCGCAGCGCTTCCTCCAGGTCTGCCAGCCGAGAGGCGTCGATCCTGCCCAGTCCCGGGCCGCGCAGTACCAGGAGCGCTTCGTTTCAGATAGTCGGTGTCCAGGTTCCTGCGTTCCACGGGTCGCGCTCCTGTCAGTCGCCGTCGACAGAACATACACCAGGATCCGGCGAATCTCGAAGCAGGCATCGTGGCGCGCGTGGCGGGTCGCGTCGTCCCCGTGCAGTCGGCCGGTCGCGAGCGGCCGAGCCTGCCGGGACTTGGTCCGACCTGCCCGGTTTGGCCGCGTACCGCATCGTGGGTACTATTGTAGGACCATGGCCATTACCATTCACATCCCCACTCCGCTACGGCCCTTTCTGGACAATCAGGACACGGTTTCGGTCGACGGCGAAGGCGCCGTCGGCGAAGTGCTGCGCCAACTCGCGGCCGCCCACGGCGACCTGGGAAAGCACCTGTTCGGCGCCGACGGCTCGCTGCGCAACTTCGTCAACGTCTACGTGAACGAGGAAGACATCCGCTATCAGGACGGCGAGGACACCGCGGTCAAGAGCGGCGACACCATCTCCATCGTGCCGTCGATTGCCGGCGGAGCCGGCGGCAGCGGCGCGGCTTCCCTGAGCGCAGCCGAGCTGGCGCGCTACAGCCGCCACCTCCTGATCCCCGACGTGGGGCGCGCGGGGCAGGAACGGCTCAAGGCCAGTTCCGCGCTGCTGATCGGCGCCGGCGGGCTCGGCTCGCCGCTGGCCCTGTACCTGGTCGCGGCCGGCATCGGCCGCATCGGCATCGTCGAGTTCGACAAGATCGACGAGACCAACCTGCAGCGCCAGATCCTGTACGGCACCTCGCAGGTGGGGCAGTCCAAGCTGCAGCGGGCAACCGACCGGCTGGCCGACCTCAACCCCACCATCACCATCGAGCCGATCGAGGGGCCGCTCACTTCGGCCAACGCGCTGGAGCTGTTCAGGAACTACGACGTGGTGGCCGACGGCACCGACAACTTCCCCACGCGCTACCTGGTGAACGATGCTTGCGTGCTCACCGGCAAGCCCAACGTGTACGGCTCGATCTTCCGCTTCGAGGGACAGATCTCGGTGTTCCACTATCAGGGCGGCCCCTGCTACCGCTGCCTGTACAGCGAGCCGCCGCCGCCGGGACTGGTGCCGAGTTGCGCCGAGGGCGGCGTGCTGGGCGTGCTGCCCGGCGTGGTCGGCGCGCTGCAGGCCAACGAGGTGATCAAGGTGCTGCTCGGCATCGGCGAGGTGGCCGCCGGGCGGCTGGTGATCTACGACGCCCTCAAGCTGGGCTTCCGCCAACTCAAGCTGCGCCGCAACCCGCAGTGCCTGGTGTGCGGCGAGCACCCGACCGTGACCGAGCTGATCGACTACGAGCAGTTCTGCGGCGTGCCGGCATTCGACGGCAGCGGCGGCGGACAGGCCGCGGCGGCGGGCGGCGAAGCGGCCGATGGCGACGCCGACGGCGGCATCCGCGAGATCGACGTGCACGAGCTGCAGGCCCGCCTCGAGCGCGGCGACCGGTTCCAACTCATCGACGTGCGCGAGCCGTGGGAGGCGGACATCAACCAGATCGAGGGCGCCGAGCTGATCCCGCTCGGCGAGTTGCCGGACCGCCTCGGCGAGCTCGATCCCGCGGCCAGCTACGTCGTGCACTGCAAGCTGGGCGGCCGTAGCGCCAACGCCGTGGCCCAGATGCAACAGGCGGGCTTCCGCGACGTGGTCAACCTGGACGGCGGCATCAATGCCTGGGTCGACGAAATCGACCCCGACCAGCAGTCCTACTGATTAGGCGAGGCCCGGATAGGGGCCGAACACTCGAGTCGATGCTGGCGGCCTTGAGCAGGCGTCGGGTGGCGACCATGACGACGGGAATAGACAGCTGCTCACAATCGGCCTGTGAAAGCCCGCGGACCTCATCCAGCACCGGCGACAGGACGGATACGGGGCCGACGTGTTGCCCAATGAGCCCTACTACCTCCAAATCGGAGTCGCGGTAGTCGATGAGGACATCCGCGTCGGCCAGGAGCATGGTAGTGGCGGCTCGCTTCAGTTGGCCCACTCTTGAACGCGCTGGCGCATCTGGTCCCGGCTCAGACCGAGGATTTCGGCACCGCGCCCAAGGGAGATGTGCCCTTTCCGGAGCGCTCGGCGCACGAGAAGTGAGAGGCGGTCTTCCACGAAGTCGTACGGGGAGAGGCGGTCCGGCTCGCCGGACCGGCCCCACTGCCACGCAAACTCACTCTCGGTCAGAGCGGCGGGTTCGTCTGCCTTGCGCAGCGTGTCTCCGAAGCGCCTGAGATGTTGACGCTGGAACGCGCCCCAGACATCGCTCGATCTTTGGCCCGACTCCACCAGCCGGTAAAGGACGGTCTTGTAGCTCACACGGAAGATCCGCTTGACTTTGAGGACTCGCAGCAATAGCGAGTGCCCCTCCGTCTGGTGCCATGCCGCGGCAAATGCCTCTTTCGGCATCAAGAACTCACTCGCGAAGGCGTCCGCCTCGCGTTCTGCGTCAACCGGCAGGTCGGTGGCGCTGCTGTCGTACTCGGCGGGATGCAGCAACAGATGGCCTAACTCATGCGCGGCAGTGAAGATCCAACGCTCAACGGAAATCCGATCCCAGGTATTCACCACCACTGCCGGCCCACCATCTTCGGGACCGACGCTCAATCCGAAGAATGAGTCGCGCCGGGTATCCAGCAGCAGAACCTTGACGCCGTGCTGCTCCAGCAGACCGCAGATATCCTGTACCGGCTGGTCCGCGCTGAGGCCGAACTGCCTGCGTGCATCCCGTGCGACGGCGATCGGGTCAGGTTTGGCTTGGAAAGGTCGCCGAACCGTGAACTGCTTGGCCACGGCGAGAGAGTTCTCCAGCGCGCAGTAGTCATCGAGCCACGTTGCCACCCGGGCCAGGATCTGCTCGCGGGCGCGCACGCGCGCGGGGGCGCGAAACCGAACGCTCGCGAGGCGCCGCACCGGGGTGACCAACTCGCGGACTGAGACCTCCAGCGCTTCCGCCAGCCGTTCCAGCGTCCGCGTCACGACCGAATCGGGTTGCAGAATTCTGATAGACATCAACATTCGAACCGCGGCGGACGATCCCGACGACAACACCCCCGATGTGGCACAGCTGCTTCGTGACCGGCTGGGGCGCGACAGCGAGGGTCGCTGGTACGTAGACGTGCTCCTCGTCAGCCATCCTGACAAGGATCACTGTACCGGCCTCCGCAAGCACTTCCACATGGGCCCTGCCGGGGACTGGTCAGCCAAGGCCGACAAGATCCTCATTCGGGAGCTATGGTCGTCGCCCATGGTATTCCGTCGAGCGTCGCGCCGCAACGTCCTGTGCGAGGATGCAAGGGCATTCAACGCGGAGGCACGGCGTCGGGTGCGGCGGTACCGCGATGTCGGCGACGGTGTCGGAGACGGAGATAGGATTCTGATTCTTGGTCAGGACGAGGACCGGCGCACCGACGACCTTGGCGCCATCCTGGTCCGCGTCGATGGGGAGTTCTCTCGCGTCAACGGGACAGAGGACGACTCGATGACGGCTCGGCTGCTCGGTCCGCTGCCGAGCGACGATGGCGATGACGACGAGACGCTGTACGTCTCGTTCGGACGTCATCTGCAATAGCTACGGGCAAGCCGGCGAGAAACGGTGGAGTCCTTGGTGACCTCCTGTGCCGTGCTGCCGAGTACGGCTGCGTCCAGGGGCTTGAGAGCGGGCTTACGCAGCTGAGGCTGTACCTGTCGAGACATCCCCGGATCGGATCCTTCATATTGGCAGTAGTTCTGTTGGCACGGCGGCCGTTTCACCTCATCGGTTCGCAGAGTCCAATTGAGCTGTGTCCGTACGTCATTGACGTCACAGCGCCCGATCACTTTTCCGCGGGGGACGCCACGTCGGTGAGCCCGGCAGTACACCTCGACCCTCTATCCCGACCGCCGAGCCCGACGTGGATGACGGCACACTCTCCGTAGGAATATTGCTCCAACCTTGACGAGCGCTCGTTCATCCTTGCTTACGTCTTCGAAGTCGATGTCCGCTTCTTCATCTGGCTGGTTGCTGATCAGATCCACCAGCTTGACGGCGAATGACTCTTCCGCGACCGCCGTCACGACGCCCTCCCACGCCTGCAACGTGCGAACACTAGTGTGTGGCCCCGGCACCGGGACATGGTAGTGAACATATGCCGTTTTCGATACGTGCCGACGGTTCTACCCTGATTTGCAGGTGTCCCTTGGGACCTGCCTGCCGCCGGCTCTCCATAGTGAGGCTACGCAGGTGCGGGCTGTCGAGCAGCTCTGACCATCGGCTCCTCGGAGCAAGTTCGTTGCTGATATGGTGCCATTGGGCGGCATCTTCGAGGCGATAGTGACAACTGTAGCTGCTCGATGTGCCTGGCGATGAACCCGGACAAGCTGGTGGGCGAGCAGGTGAGCGCCTCCTCGTCCAACCGCAACTTCATCGGCCGCCAGGGGTCGCCCACCGGCCGCACCCTGCTGATGAGCCCGGCGATGGTGGCCGCCGCCGCCGTCACCGGTGCCGTGACCGACGTGCGCGAGCTGCTGGCCTGATCACCGGGCGATCAGGTTCCAGGCGACGCCGGCGGTCACTGCGCCGGCCAGCGCGGTGCCCACGTAGGCGGCGAATACGCGCGGCTTGACCAAAGCCCAGACCGCGGGCCACGACTACATTGACGTGCTGGTGATCCACCGCCATCCGCACGGGGTAGCGGGCCACGTCGCAGTCCCGATCAAAGAGACCCTGGAGGCGCTGCACGACATGGTGCGGGCGGGCAAGGTGCTCTACCTGGGCGGGTCAACCATGTTCGCCTGGCAGTTCGCGGAGCTGCAGCTCACCGCGCAGCTGCACGGTTGGACGAAGGTCGCGCTCACTCCCTGGTCGCCGCTGGCGCGGGGCGTGCTGCCCGGCTCCTATCGGGGCGGATTCGATCAGGGTTCGACCCCTCGCTCCCAAGGACGGGACCGGCTGCGCACCGCAGGACTGTACCGCGGCCAGCGGGATTTTAAGATTGCCGAGCGGGTAGCGGAAGTAGCAGCCAAGTACGGCACCTCGCGCGCCCAGATCTGCATTGCCTGGCTGCTGAGCAAGCCGGGCATCACCGCTCCCATCGTCGGCGCCTCGCAGGCCGGGCAGATCGAAGATCTGATCGCCGGGACCGAGCTCACCCTGGAGCAGGACGACGTCGACTATCTCGAGGAGCTGTACGAGCCCCTGGTCAATCTCCTGTCGATCGGTACTTCCTGAGCTGCCCGGGCCGACCGCCTCAGCCGGCGCCTACCCCGTACGCATGTTTCCCACCGGCTTCTTGACGCTGGTCGCGCGCGTCAACGGGGAGCCGAGCACCAAGACCTCTCCCGGAGGACTGATCCCGCCGACCCGATACATGAAGGTGAGGCCGGCGTGCTCGGTCATGATCATGCGGTTGTCCATGGAAGTCGGTCCACAGTATACGCCACCTGAGATGGCGGGCTACGAGCATCACGTCGATGCGTTCATCGGTGGGCGCGTCGGCCCCGTTGCGCCGGTTGCGCAATTACGGGTTGAGCTTGAACAGGTCGGCGATAACGGACGGCAACCTGCTGCGGGGGCCGTACTCGCGCAGATGCGCGTCCCAAGAGTGGAGGTAGTCCCGGAACGTCGGATCGGTGTGGGGGTCCCAGGCGTTCAGGTGGCCGCACTCCCGCCACAGGGCGGGATCGGCGAGAAACCTGTCCAGCAGGATGACGGCCACGGTGCCGGTGAGTGTTCGCGCATAGCGGTTGCTCTGGAGCGTGGCGACGTTGTCAGTTAACCAGCACGGAAACTCGTCCTGGCGGGGCCGCGGGTACTGGTGCGCGAGGTACTCGGCGTAGGCTCGGTGATGCGGTGCGAAAGCGGCCGCCCCGGTGACGTTCGGGGGCGGCTCGGCGGTCCAGCTAGCCGCCAGTCGATGCAACACGAAGAGCGACGCCAGCTCGCAGAGGCTCTCATCGAACCAGCGGTGTTTGTGGCCCGGGTAGCGGTCGAAGTTGATCATCACGTGACAGAGCTCATGGCAAAACTGGTAGACGAACTGACACCAGTACCTGTCGCGAGCGTTCAGCCGGATCTGGTATGGCCGGCGATCATCAAACACCCGAGGATCCTGACTCCACCAGGCGACCTGGATCGGAGCATCTGGCGACCTTCCAAACGCATGGAGCAGGACGTCGGCTGCGGAGGTCAGCACCGCAGTTATCGTTCTGAGGCTCGTGCCACCCCAGTTGCCGTTCTCGACCCTCAACTCACAGGTGGTCGTGTGCGCCATCATTCTGCTCCGGCGACCTTGGGTGCAGGAGGCAAGGTACCGTTCGTTCCGCGTGCTGCAGGCAGGAGCATGCGCTGAAAGTCGAGCAGGTCGCGGCAGATCCAATGGTCGGCTTCCAGGCGTGCGCGCTGTTGCGCGGAAAACTCCGGCGAGAACAGCACCAGCTCTCGGTGCCACTCACGGAACCGTCTGCCTTCCTTGGTGGAGAGAAACCGATCCACGTGGCCGTGGAACTCGCGCCGCGACGTGGCATCGTGAGCTGCGGAATTCCTCTTGCAGGATCCGAAGCGCACGCGTCGCTCTGCGTCATTCCACGCGACCAAGTCGATCTCGATGGTTGCCGGAGTTGGCTGAGGTCGGTTCCAGTATCCCCGAACGCGATCGGTCATCGGAAAGTCCCCAGCGCCGGCGTGGGATGCTTCCTCGCTCGCGTCCCGCACCAGGCGCTCGAACGCATGCCCCTCGAGCGTCGCGAGTCGCGGCAACAAGCGCTCCGCAACTTGAGAGGCGGGCTGGATGCGCGCAGCCTGGCACGCCGGCTGCATCACGTTGAGCCACGCGCCGAGGAACGCGTCGGACACGACGTAACGCGCTCGCCGCTGGCGCGCTTCGGCGAACATCGGAAGCTGCTTTTCAAGGAGCCTGAGGTCGTGGGTCAGGGTGGTCAGATACGGTCCCAGACTGGTGAGTTCCGGCAGCGCATCCTGTATCTCGCCATGGGTGCAGCTCCTGCGCTCGGCCACGGTGCGCAAGATGGCAAGGTAGTTGCGGTGTAACTCGCGTGCCAGAAGGGTTTCGCCTTCCTCACGCAAGGGCGAGTCCGCATGCAGAAACAGCCGCTCGCATACTTGGTGCGCCCATGGTTCCCACTCCGGAATGGCGTCCAGACCATCCGTTTCGGCGAAGTGCCGCCAGTACTTCGGGACCCCGCCGAACAGCGTCCACAGAGTCAGGCAACGCTCCGGGGCTCCGGCGCCATGATCAAGGCACACTTCGAACACCGTGCGAAGGTCCCACGGAGCGAGGCGGAGATCGAACGTCGTGCGCCCGAACAGCGGCGCCCGCCGATCGTAGAGGAGCGCTTCCATCTCCGCCTGGACGGAGCCGAGCACGATCAGGCCGCCGGCAGCGTCCCGATCCTGAAGGCGATCCACCTGCGCCTGCAGCAACGAGGGCAGACCGCGCAGCGGCCCGCGATGGCAAATCTGAAACTCGTCGAGGACCACGACGACTCCCGCCGCACACAGCGCGCCCACGGCGGCCGCCACCCCGGGCAGGTCGCGGATCAGGGAAGCGTCGAGATGGCGTTCCAGGTCCGCTTCCCGCACTCCGCTGCGGAATACCGCGGCCAAGTCCGCCGGGCTGCTGTCAGGGATCTGCACCAGCAGCACCCGGCGCCCCGCGGCTTCATCCTCCGCGAAGGTGGTGAGCGCCTGCTGGATGAGTGCCGTCTTGCCGATTCTACGGCGTCCACGAATGGCGCCGAAGAACCAGCGCCGTTCGCGCATCCGCTCCAGAACAGCGCCAAGCTCTTCCGTGCGTCCGTAGAAGCCCCAGCGTGCGCCCATGGCGATAAGATAACGATTTTTCCAAAACGTGCAACGGCGGCGCTCGGCCGGCGATGGGAGCGGCCGAACGGAGACAGTCTTTCATCGCCGTCCTCGAGTTGGTGCGGGTGGAACAACATCTGCCCTGTTTTCGTACCCTGCGCGGTCGCCCGCAACAGGATCGTGTGGCGATGGCGCGCGCCTTCATCGCCAAGGCGGTGTTCCAGATCGACACGACCAGGGCACTGCTTGAACGGCTGGCCAACGACCGGGCGCTACGCTACCTGTGCGGCTGGAGTAGTATACGGGCGATCCCCAGCGAGGCGACCTTCTCGCGTGCCTTTGCCGGGTTCGCTGAGGGAGCCCTGCCGAGCCGTCTGCACGAGGCGCTGATCGAGAGCACCATGCAGGAGCAGTTGGTCGGTCATGTGTCACGCGATGCGACGGCGATCGAGGGGCGCGAGAAGCCGACTCCGAAGCCAAAGCAGCCAGCCAAGCCGAACCGCAAGCGCGGGCGCCCCCGCAAGGGCGAGGAACGGCCCAAGGAGCCGAGCCGTCTGCAGCGTCAGCAGCTGATCAATCCCCGCAACAGTGCCGCACTCAAGCGAGACCTGCAGCAGGAGGCGAAAGCGCGGCGCACCCTCGGCTAGGTGTACGCCAAGGATGTGCGCTACCGGGAGTGGTGGCCAGACATACCCCGGATCGGCTCCGCTGCTCCTTCGCTGCGCTACGGCCCTTGCGGGGTGACCTGCCGCCACCCCACAGCACGAGCGGGCGGAGCCCCCTGCCGGTCTTGGGGCGCACGAACCTCGCCCGCCGCTTGCCGTCCCACGGCGGTTGAACGCTGGGTTGCGCGTGCGGCCCTCGGCGGGGCCCGTCGGTCGAGCATTTTGGCCCCTCAGAGGCCCCACGGAGTCTATTGCCCAAGCTCATGCGCGAGCGAGATCAGTCTCCGGTGGATGTCACGCCAGTCGCGATTCAGGTCGACGCTCCGAACGAGCAGCTTATGAACGCCCAGCCGATAATCAAGCCGCTGTTGCTCTCGTGCCCCCGCGTACAGGAGCACACCGACGGGCGCCGGTCCCGGAGTGGCGTGAAGCTGCGACAGGTACGTGAGAAGCTGGTAGAGATGACCGGAGATGAGCTTCCTCGTTCCGAAGTGCCTCCGGTATGGCGTAGCGTAGTACTTCGTCTCGACAACCACGCGCCGGTCGGAGCTGGTCAGCATCACATCCACCAACATCTGTGGCAGCCACGAACAGTCCGATCCGTCCGCCGGGTCGATGTCCCACGGCACCGAGCGCCCTGAGACCTGGAACACGTCCTGCTCGCGCTGGAGGAAGTTTCGAACGAATGCCTGGAACAGCAGGCCCATTTGCTGCTCGCTGGTGGTGAATGGATGGAAGCGCTTGCCGCCGGTCTTCTCATCGGGCAGAAGGCTGCGTGCGATGAGGCTGCATACGTTCACCACGAAGGCGTAGCGCCCAACGTTGCGATGCAGCTGCACGTTACGGAAAGCCGCGGAAGTCAGCTCTACGTCGGTGACGGTATCCATGCGGCGCCCAAGACTGCCCAGCCCAACCCGCAGTTCCTGATCCAGCCTCGGCAAGCCAACCAACGCGGCCATGGCTGCTTTGATCAACCGGTTGTGCGGCACGTCATGGCTGAGTTCGTCGATGTGGCAGACGACGCGACCGCGCGGCAGCAGCGACCGCTTTACTACTTCCGACAGCAACAGTTTGCCGCGCAACCGGCGCCCTTCCTCCTCAAACGGGACGTAGCCTCGGTCAAGACCGCGACGGATCAGATCCGCGACTGCGTGAGACAGGACCGAGCCAAGCAGGTTCTCGATGCGGTTGCCGGACACGGCGCCCACGTCAATCAGATCGCGCGCCTCGAGCCGATCCCATGCGTAACACAGCAGGTAGTAGATGTTCCTAACGGGAACCGCCACCGTCAGTCATCGCCGGACAAGTTCGCTACCTCGTCGTCCGCGCGGTCGGCGTTATCGAACCAATACTCCTGCAGGAGCGGCCTGATCTCGGTCCGGATAATGCGCCGGTACCACGCCTCGTCCGCCGTTCCTCCGTCAGTGTGGCAGAAGTAACTATGGCCAACGCGGAAACCGCTGCCCAGATTCTGGTCATCCACGATTCGTTTGTTCAGCAGCTTGAATCGTTCGACAATGCGATTGCGCAATGCGGCCTCCACGGCGAGACTTGCCAGCCTACGAACAAAGCCGTCATGTTCGAACGCGGGTTCCACGTCGAAGAATGCGAAGCGACGCCGCAACGCGTAGTCCACCAATGCCAGGGATCGGTCGGCAGTGTTCATCGTGCCGATGATGTGGAGGTTGTTCGGGACGTAGAAGGGTGCGTCATCCTCCTTCGCGTACGCAAGCGTCGTCGCCCACGTTGAATTGCGCTTGTCCGCCTCGATGAGCAGCAGCAGTTCGCCGAAGATCTTGCTGAGATTCCCGCGGTTGATTTCGTCGATCAGCAACACGTAGGGCGACTCCGGATCCTGCAGAGCTTGATCGCAGAAGCGCACGAATGGGCCGTCGGCGAGAGCGAATCTACCATCGTCGACCGGCCGATAGCCTTGCACGAAGTCTTCGTAGGCATACGACTGGTGAAATTGTACCTGGGAGATGCGCTTCGGATCCTTCTCGCCAACCAGCAAGTATGCCACGCGCTTGGCAACGAACGTCTTCCCGACACCCGGGGGGCCCTGCAACACGAGGTTCTTCTTGTACTTGAGCAGCGCGAGCGCTTCCTCGATCTGTGCTCGCGACATGAATACCTCGCCGACGGCGTCTTCGAGAAGGTACGGTGGTCGAAATTCAGGTCTGTCTTCGTCATCGCCGTCGTCCAGTAGCCCTAATGCGCGGCGTATGTCCGCGACGAGGTCGGGGTACTTTCCGATCTCAGTAAGGGTCTTCGTCACGAGCGGACGCTCCCGCGGCTCCCATTCTCCCCGCTTTTTCCATTCGATCGATCGCACGTGCGTAAAGCCACTCCGTTGAGGCTCGTGCCGATACTCGGAAGCTACGAGCCCGTAGCCGACGATTTGCCGCCGCCCGCGCTTCGCAAATATGATGTCTCCAACCTGCATCTCATGGGCAAACTGGTAGCACGCGAGTGCATCGTGCTTCCGGTTAATATTGCCGCCCTCCTTGTCGTGGAGCGCACGCCGTATCGCATCTCGATCCGCATAGTTGGAGAGGTCTCCGAGCGAGTCCCAACCAATTGCCATGATGCCTTCTTGGTAGAACCGGTCGAATTGCGATGCCGCGCGTCCGGGCAAGAACAGCCACAATCTTCCTCCCTGGGAGGCATCCTCTTCTTCGACGGATACCTGCCCTTCGTCGTCTGCGTCAGCCGCGGCAGTCTCAACGCGGGAGCAGAGGTGCTCAAGATCCCAGAACGAGATGTCGACTCCATCAGCCAGCGCCGTGAACACGCGCGAGAATTCCAGGTAACCGTCGCCCCCGGTTCCGCCATTGCCGAGCACACCGTCCATCGTAAGCGCCTTCCTCGCGGAGAAGTAGATGATCGGCCATCGGTCCCAGTGCTGCACGTGCCAAATCGCACTGACGAGGAATGGCGCACGGTTCGGTTGCAGGTCGGCTCGGGTCGCCGAACCTTCTTCGATCTTCCGGTCCAGGTATCTTGTCAGGTCGTCGATCTGAAGGCGCGCTGCCGCATCGTCGACGGGAACCGCGAGCGCAGCCTGCAATTCGCGCTTGAGTTCGTCATGGTCGGACAGGTGCTTGACCAGCTTGTTCAGGAACATCGCTCCCGACAGGCCCTTCAGGCCGAACAGGTCCCATTCGTTCTTCGTCTTGCGGTCGAAGGTCTCCCTGAACTCGGGAATCGCCAAGTCGCGGTCGAGGAACCGCTTCACGAGCTCACTGATTTCGGGAAGAATCTGCTTGCGCTTGGCGTCTCGGAGTCTGTACCGCTCAATCCATGTCCTATCGCGCTGCGCTTGCTGCCAGCGCTCGCGCCAACGGTCGACAGCGCCCGACGGTAGTACGGCTGACGCCTTCTGCGCGGCCTCGACATTCGACATTTCATTCCTCCGACAGCGGCCGACATCGGATTCCCCGGCCGAAGACAGGCTGCCAGCGCGCCTTGGTCAATGTGGTTGGCGAATCGCGCCGTCAGCTCGGAGCACGGCCGACGCAGGCGACGTACTCGCCTGAGCCTGACCCTACCTCCCGAGAGGAAGACGATCGTCCGCTGATTCGATGGTGGCACGCACAACGGATCCATGCAACGCATACGCGCGCTACCTTGTGGTTCGCAATTTCCAGACGCTGCGCGAAGTAGGTTGAGCGCGATGTGGCACCGAGAATCCAAAATCGCCCACCCAAGCCCGCCGCCTGCCGGCGGGATGCGCGCGCGCCCGCCGCGCATGGTCGAGCTGCCACACGGCCGTGCTGCGTTGACCGGTCAATTTGAGGCCTACGCCCAGAGCATTGTGCACGACGCGACCGGCGTGGTTGCAAGAGCATTCGCGGAGCGCACCAAACTGTCGCGATTCGTTCAGACCGACGCCGCCGGTGTCAGGCGGATCAACGAGTTGGTCGAGGCGGAAATGTTCGCTGATCCGGCGTCCGCAACGGCAGGTGCGGGCGGGCCGACGCCGGTGTTTCAGACGTGCCGGACCGCAGATGGTAGCGGCCCAGCCGACCACGAGACCGGAACGAGGGCCGAAGAGTGCGAACACCTGCCATCACGGGCACGCGGGGAGAATACTTGCACTCAGGGTTGCGTAGCGGGATGATGGGCGCATGAGACCGATCCAATCGCGCGCTCGGCGCTTGCTTGCCGGGACTGCGGCTGCGTTGCTACGCCGCGCTGACCCTGAGCCATGCCGCTGGCGGCCGACCAGCCGCTGACGGCCTTCGGCGGCTCCTATGCCCGCGCCTGCCAGCAGGCGTATCACGAGCCGTTCACCGCCGCCACCGGGATCGAGGTGCGGCTGGAGGATTACAACGGCGGCCTCGCCCAGATCCGCGCGCAGGTGGAGACCGGCAACGTATACTGGGACGTGGTCGACCTCAACGTCGCCGACGCGGTGCTCGGCTGCGACGAGGGCTTGTTGGAGTTCATCGACGCCGGCGACCTGCCGCCCGGTGCGGACGGCACCCCGGCGGAGGAGGACTTCGTCGCCGGGACGCTCACCGACTGCGGGATCGGGACGATCTTCTTCTCCTCCATCTACGCGTATCACCCGGAGCACTTCCCGGACGCAAAGCCGTCCACGATCGAGGACTTCTTCGACCTGGAGCGGTTCCCGGGGCGGCGCGGCATGCGGCGCGTGCCAAGCGACAACCTGGAGATCGCGCTGCTGGCCGACGGCGTGCCGCTGGACGAGGTGTACGCCACGCTCGACACGCCGGAGGGAGTGGACCGCGCGTTCCGCAAGCTCGACACGATCAAGGACCAGATCGTGTGGTGGGAAACGGGGGCGCAGCCGCCGCAGATGCTGGCCGACGGCGAGTTGGTGATGAGCACCGCCTACAACGGCCGCATCTTCAATGCCCAGGTGCTGGAGAACCAGCCGTTCGAGATCGTGTGGGACGGCCAGATCCTGGACAACAGCCAGCTCGTGATCGTCGCCGGCACCCGCAACCTGGAGGCGGCCCGCAAGTTCATCGCTTTCGCCGGCAGGCCGGAGTCGATGGCGGCGGTGAGCCGCTACATCTCGTACGGTCCGGTGCGCCGCTCCGGCACGGCGCTGGTCGGCACCCACCTGGAGACGGGGGTGGAGATGGCGCGGCACATGCCGACCACGCCCGCCAACCTGACCCGTGCCCTGCACCACGACTGGCGCTGGTGGAGCGACCACGGCGACGAGATAACCGAACGCTTCAGTGCTTGGCTGGCCCGCTGACCGGCGCCCCGCCGGCACGGGCAGTCCTGACAACAGTACTCACCAGACGTCGAACGGATCGTCACGGCACTTGCGGCACAGCGGGACTGCGCTTGACGCACGAGCCGCAACGCGGTTTCGCCGGCGCCGCCTGGCGTAGCGAGCATCAGGTGGAGGTCTTCTTCAGGATCGGCGTCGTAAAGAGTCTCTTCGAATGCATGCTGCCCCTCGAGAGCGGGCTACGGGGGGAACGCGGAGCGTCTCCGGGGGATTGACCGGGACTCAAGTCAGAGGCCGGGGATCATCAATCGGAAAGACTATCGGCTTCCCCTGCCGCGCCTTGCGTCCATCTTCCCGAGCGCTCCTGGCCCGCTCAATCCGCTCACGCCAGTGGGGGTCATACGCAGGCGGCTGCGCCACGGGCGGGGCGGAATCCTTCGTCCGAAGTTCGTAGTCACCTGCGGGCCGATCGGTTGCCATAGTGTCACTCCTCAGGGTGGCGTCCACATACCCGACCACTAGATTCATCCAGGTTAGCCAGATATGCCTTAGGCCTAGGCAAAGCAATCCTGGTCTGCATCAGCCCGCCGATGTTCAATGTCGTACTTCGTAATGGTGCCGTCCGCCCTTAGACCTGCAACGAATGGTGACGGTGTGCGTTGTAATCACGCGTTATCGCTACCCATCCATTATTGCCCGCCTTCTTGATCCATTCTTCATCGGTATGTGTCAGGCTGCCGGCTGGCACCACCGTATCGCTTCTTCAATCTCTTTTGAGTTTCGCTTGTAGTCATAAGCCAGATCTTCGACGGAATCGCCCGCTATGAACCGCTCGGAAATCACGTGCAACGGTATACCTGTCCCGTTTAGCACTGGACGCCCGCCAGCAAGATTCGGATCAACGATAGCTATGTCCGGATTGTCGTTGCCACGAGGAAACAAGTGTAGTCTAACCGGTATGCGCCTACTGTCTCTTGTAATACGGGCGAATACGTCTTCCATAAGGGGACGCATTTCGTATTGGCCGCCCCTACTTGCATTTATCAACGCCCCGACCCTCTCGACGAATATATCGAGGCCGTCCGTCTGAAGTTCATAGCTGATGAGCGGATGGCCGCTTTCTGATACTTCACGCGCGATCGCTATCAAGTGTTCTTGGGCGACCCTCACGTTTGGAAGCGGGATTTTGTGCTCGCGCCGGATTGAGGAGAGTACATGTAGCTCCGCGAGATTAAAAAAGGACAGCAGAGTTGGCCGAAGGTCGTAGTTGGGTATAGCTATGACCGGCTTGTGATCGCCTCGCCCCTTTGCCCAATAGCGTACTGTGGCTGGTGGCACACAAAGGCATTGCGCTACCTCCGACACCGTATACGATGGCAGGTCACGGTAATCTGGCACACGAACTATCTCTACGCTATCATTGGGGCCCGTAGCGTTGCCTCCCGCTAAGGTCTAGAGCCTACCCTACCATTGAGAGTAGAGAGAAGTCAACCGCAGTTACCCAAATCCAAACCCAAATCCGGCGTGGGGGCTGGAGGCTTCTCGCAGCGGCGTGGTGACGAGTTCGAACGGGGTCGGCAGCGGCGTCGCCGCGGGCTTGGGCACGTCCGGAGCCGCGCCGTACCGGACGAGACGTACCGTTCCACCGGCGGCGCGGGATCAGTCACGCGCCGGGGCGGGGGCCGTGCGGTCCGTGCGGTAGAAGGCCATGCTGGCGTAGCTGACCAGCGAGCCGGTGTCGGGCTGCCGGTTCTGGCCGTAGCTGAGCAGGGAGCCGCGGCAGGCGCCGCCGGCCAGCAGCGGGTAGAGGGAGAACAGGCCGGAGACGGCGTCCAGGTTGCGGCAGTTGCGATCGGCGTGCAGCGCGCGGGTGAAGCCGGCCGCGTCGAACCGTTGGGCAAAACCCAGCAGGTCGCGGTCGGCCTGCTCGCAGGCGGCCGCGACCGCATCGTCCACCCGCTCAGGCTGACCGAACTTGGGGCCGACGTGAGCCAGATCCACGCTCAGCAGGTAGAGCGCGCGCTTGCCGCTGGCGGCCACCGCCGCGCGCAGCGCCGCCAGCTCGCCGGCGACCTCGGCAGCCTGCAGCGGATCGCGGCCGGTGCGCAGGTAGTGGTCGACGCCGCCGAGCAGGACCGGCACCACCGCGTACGGCGGCAGCGCCGCCCGCGCCTGCGTGTACTGCAGGAACACCAGCGGGAATTCCACCGAATGCTCGGTGCGGTGCACCCATTGCTGGTCGGTGACCTTCCGCCGGGCGCGGCGCGACCACTCCTCGATGACGGACCGGTCGGTGGGGACCTCGCCGAACGGTGTAGCGTAGTGCTTGTCGCTGGCGACGGCGAAGCTGGCGCCCGGCCGGGTGCCGCCGTGGTGGGCCACGCCGAGGATCACGTACAGCTCGATCGGTCGCGGCCGGTGGGCCGCGGCGGCCAGGGTGGCGAACGCGGGCGGGTAGATTTCACCGCCGGCGCGCAGGTCGACGTGCGGGCACATGACGGCGACCAGTTGTCCCGCGCCGGTCCCGGCCGCTCCCTCCCCCGCGTCCCGCGCGGGCGCGGCGGCAGCGAACAGACGGTCCAGCATCGCCGCCAGCTCGGCCGCGTCGTCCGGATAGGCGGAGCCGGCGTGCCATGCCGGACGCACCTCCACGCGCTCGAACTCCGCACGCACCTGCGCGATACGCGCCGCGGCCGTCCGGTCTTGCAGGTAGCAGCCGCTGCTCAGGGCGTTCAGCAGGCGCCGGACCTCGGGTGCCCCGATGTTGCTGCCCGGCAGTCTCCGGCGCACGACGCGGCACACCTGATCGATCGAGTGTCGGCCATCGAGACAGGACAGCATCAGCAGCCCTGCGTTCCCGAGCACCAGCGGTTGCGGCGTGAACCCGAGCGGGTCGCGCAGGTAGAATCCGCGCGTGCCGCGGTATTCGACCGGGATCACCTCGATACGGCGCACGCGCGGCAAGGGGGAATCGCTGGCATAGATGGCGAAACGCACGGCTCGGCGACGACGGTACCGTTACCTGCGGGGTGCGGTCAAAGAGTTCACAGGAGCGTTCACAAAACATTGTTGATAATGGTTTGTCGGTATAGTTATACTGTCGCCATGCGTCTCGTTCCCCAGCTGAAGAGTGCCGCGGCGGTCGCGGCAATCGCGGCGGTCGTGTTCAGCCTTGCAGCTTCGCACTTGGTTGCCTCCCCGGCACGAGAGCAGCCGGACGGCGGAACGGTGGCGGTGGTGGCGACCACCTCCATCGTGGGTGACATCGTCGCCAGGATCGGCGGGGAACGGATTTCGCTCTACGTGATGCTGCCCCCAGGTGCCGATCCGCACGTGTTTCAGCCAACCCCGCGTGACGCACGGCAGGTTGCCGATGCCGCCGTGGTGTTTGCCAACGGTGCCGGGCTGGAGGCCAACTTCCTGGGCGACCTGGTCGTCAGCGCGCAGCCACGGCGCGTGGTCGAGTTGTCCGAGCACCTGCCGCTCCGGCGACCGGACGAGGCGCGCGCCGCGCAACAGCAAGATGGCGAGCATCGTGACGAGGAAGACGAGCACGGGCATCACGACCTCGTGTTCGATCCGCACGTCTGGATGGACCCGACCCTGGTTGCCGGATGGCCGTCGCGAATTGCCCAGGCGCTGGCCGAGGTCGATCCTGATTACGCCACGGACTACGCTCGTCGTGCCGCCGCCCTGGCCGAGGAGCTGCATGGTCTGGACGCCTGGGTCCGGACACAGGTCGCCGCCGTCCCCCACAACCGGCGCGTGCTCGTGACCGACCACGAGGTTTTCGGCTATTTCAGCGACCGCTACGGCTTCGAGCTGTTGGCTACGGTCATACCCGGCGCCAGCACCGCCTCCGAGCCGTCGATACGCCATATGGCGGAGTTGCGTGAGACGATCGCCGAACGTGACATACCGGCGATCTTTGTCGGCACCTCGGTGAGCCGGCAGATCGCGGAGCCACTCACCAGCGAGCTCGGCATCGAGTTGGTGGCAGTCCACACCGGTTCTCTGAGTGAGCCCGGCGGCCCCGCCGACACCTACGAGAAGTTCATCCGTACCAACGTCGAACGGATCGTCACGGCACTTGCACGATAAGGCGGAATGTAGTAATCCGTAGCTGGCTCGGCGTGGAGCGATGCCCGCGGGCCGGCGCAGCCGTCCAGCGAGGTCGGGTAAGGAGACACCGGAGTGGAGATCAGCTCGGAGCGAGACGCGGGAACTTTGATCGTGAAGACCGGAGGTCGCGTCGACGGCAGCAACTCCCAGGAATTCCAGGATGGTCTGGAGGCGATAATAGACGACGGCGACCGGGCCGTGGTCCTGGATCTGGAGGAGCTCTCCTACGTCAGCAGCTCCGGTCTTCGCGTGATGCTGCTGATTGCCCGCAAGCTGCAACGGCAGCAGGCCAAGTTCGCGCTGTGCTCGCTCTCGGCGTCGATTCGGGAAGTGTTCGAGATCAGCGGCTTCGACCGCATCATCCCGGTGCATGCTTCCCGGCCGGAGGCCCTCGCCGGCGTGGCTGGCGCCTGATCCGCCACAGCACACACGTACGATAATCTACCGGCTGGTGATGTCTGCTAATGATAATGATAGGTCAAAGTATGCTATTGCCGCGCACGGATAGTGCCTCTT
Organism: Spirochaetia bacterium; assembly: GCA_965198005.1. GTDB lineage: Bacteria > Spirochaetota > Spirochaetia > SZUA-6 > Bin103 > Bin103. The sequence continues at coordinate 881,698 of CBDAOI010000004.1, read as the reverse complement.
CAGGCCAGACCGCGGTACGCGGGCACCTCGGGCCGCGGATCACGGGCCGGGCCGAACGCGGCCGTGAGCCCGCCCACACCCCCTGCGCGGTGATGCTCGAACTCCGTGACGTAGACGCATACTACGCCGGGCGTTGTGCTCTCGAGGGTGTTTCGATGCACTTGGCCGCGGGCGAGCGGATCGCGGTGGTGGGCCCCAACGGCGCCGGCAAGAGCACCCTGTTCAAGGTTATTGCCGGCACCCACCGGCCCGCCGCCGGCACGGTGCAGGTATACGGGAGCGCGCCGGACCGCCACGTCTGCATCGCCTACATCGAGCAGCATGCCGATATCAACTTGCGCTTTCCCGCCACCGTCGAGGATGTGGTCGCAATGGGCCGCATCGCCCGGCTGCGCTACTTCCGCTACCCGGGGCGCAGGGACCGCGCCATCGTTGCCGACGCCATGGAGCGGGTCGCCATCACCGGGTTGCGCCGGCGCCAGATCGGCGAGCTTTCCGGCGGTCAGAGGCGGCGCATGTTCATCGCCCGTGCGCTGGCGCAGGAGGCGGAGATCATGCTGCTCGACGAGCCGTATGCCGGCCTCGACGCCGAGGCCTGCCGACAACTAACCGAAACTCTCGACTCCGTGGGGGAATCGATCGCGGTGATGGTTGCCACCCACGACCTGGGGGTGGCTGAACACCTGGGGCGGGTGATGTTGCTGAATCGGCGCCTGATCGCGGCCGGCACGCCCGCAGAGGTGCTGGTGGCGGAGCATCTGGCGGCCGCGTACGGTAACAACCTGCGGCGCATCGATGCCGTCGGCCCCGGTTACGCCCTGTCCGACAGCCACTGCGATCACGCCGCGCCGCGATGATCGAGCTGCTGCTCGCGCCGCTCGCCTACCCGTTCGTGGGCAGGGCGTTGCTGGCCGTCACGATGGTCGCGTCGGTCTGCGCCCTGGTCGGCACCTTCGCCGTGCTGCGCGGCATGTCCTACATCGGCGCCGCCCTGGCCCACTCGCTGGTCCCCGGCCTCGCCGTCGGCTATCTGGTGGCCGGCCCTGACCGCAACCGTCTGTTCTGGTGGGCCGCGGCCACCGCGATCCTCGCCTCGCTGGGGATGGCCACCCTGGTGCACCGCTCCCGGATCGGCGAGGATGCCGCGGTGGGCGTGGTCTACGCCGGCCTGTTCGCACTCGGCATCGCCATGATCTCCACCGCCCGCAACTTCGCGGTGGATCTGTTGCACTTTCTGTTTGGCAACCTGCTCAGTGTGACGGCCGCCGACCTGGTGCGTATCGGCGCGGTCTCGGTCGTCATCGTCGCAGTGATCCTGCTGCTCTACAAGGAGTTGGTGCTGGTCACGTTCGACCGCGAGTTCGCCGCCTCGCTGCGGCTCAAGAGCACCCTGCTCACCTATCTGCTGTACGTCCTGATCGCCCTGGCCATCGTGGTGGCGCTGCAGACCATCGGCATCGCGCTGGTGGTGACCCTGATGGTCGCCCCGGCCGCCGCGGCGCTGCAGATCACGCGCCGCTTCCACCACACGGTGCTGGTAGCGGCGGCGGTCGGCATCGTCTCCGCGGTGGTCGGGCTGTACCTCTCCTACTACTTCAGCGTCGCCTCCGGGGCCGCCGTCGCCCTGGTATGCGTGGCCGCCTTTCTGGTGGTGTCGGCAGTGGCGCGCCTGGCGGCGAGAGCCCCGCAGCCGCAACCGTGAGGGCCTTCCTGGCCTCCCTTGGCCTCCCTACAGCGCCTTGACCGCGGCTGCGATGCGGGCGGTGGCGTCGAGGTAGGAAGTGCCGGGGGCGAACCGCAGCGCCGGCCCGAAGCGTACCGACACCTGCGGCCGCAGCCCGCCGCCGGGCTGGCTGACGATGTGCACCGGCACCACCGGCGTGTGCGACTCCACCGCCAGCATGCCGGCGCCGCTCTGGAACGGCAGCATCGGCTGGCCGACGCGCTGCTCCCCCTCCGGGAAGATCACCACGTTCCAGCCCGCGTCCATCATCCGGCCCATGTGCTCCAGGCTGGCGCGGATCGCGCTCTCGCGCGACAGCGGAAAGGCGTTGGCCACCAGCGCCGCCACGATCCCCGTCAACCGCTTTTCGAAGGTGATCTCGGCCGCCGCGGCAAACGACAGGTGGCGCCGCCAAGCGCGCGGCGTGGCCTTGGCCAGCACCATGCTGTCGCCGAGCACCGCGTTGTGGTTGGCGGCGAACAGCACCGGGCCGGCGAGGTCCTCCAGGTGCTGGACCCCGGTGGCGCTGATGCGGTAGCGGACGCTCAGCAGCGGGAACACGATGGTCTGGTGCAACACCTCGCGCAGCAGCGTGAACCAGAAGCTGAGCGGCCAGGTGTAGAACGGCGGCAGCGCCGCCTTGGCCTCCTCCTGCGATTCGAGCAGCCGCTGGAGCTGGGCGAAGGTGGTGGTCGAGTCGACCAGCGACTCGTCGATGTACACTCCCAGTTCCTGCTCGATGATCGACAGCATCTCCACCCGCTTGAGGGAATCGAGGTTGAGGTCGCCGCCCACGGTGTGCTCCGGCAGCACCTGTTCCTGGGCCACCCCGCTCACCTCGGAGACCAAGTGTACCAGACGTTGCCTCGGATCCGCCTCCTGCGCCGGTTGCGCGCCCGCCGCGCTCGCGGCCGCGGCGCCCTGCGTCCCGCTCTGCAGGGCGTCCACCAGCACGCCCTTCTTGACCTTCAGCGTATGGGTGCGGGGGAAGTCCGCCTCGGGCCAGATGGTAAAGCCGCGTACCTGCTGGTGTTCACCCAGCTCCCGATTGGCGCGCGCGACGATGGCGGACGCCTGCTCCGGCTGCTCCAGCAGGAACACCGCGTGCACCTGGGTGTCCTGGCCCCGGCGCAGCCCCACCACCGCGGCGTCGGTCACCGCGGGGTCGTTCTTGAGCACCGCCTCGATGTCCTCGGGAAACACGTTCTGGCCGTTGGCCAGCACGATCATCTCCTTGATGCGGCCGCGGACGTGCAGGAAGCCGGCCTCATCCAGGAACCCCATGTCGCCGGTCTTGTACCACTCGCCGTCGAACGCCGCCGCGGTCTGCTCCGGGGCGTTCCAGTAGCCCTGGGTGACGTTGGCGCCGCGGACCTGGATCTCGCCGGCGCCGGTGATGCGCACGTCCACGCCGGGCAGCGGGCGCCCCACCGAGTCGAAGCGGGCGTCGGTCAAGGCATGGCAACTGATTACCGGCGATGCCTCGGTGGCGCCGTAGCCCTGCAGCACGTTGATGCCGAGCAGGTACCACTTCTCGCCCAGGTGCTGGTCCAGGGCGGCGCCGCCGGAGACCACGATCCGCAGGTGGCCGCCGAAGCGGGCGTGCACCTTGTGGAACAACAGCCGCCGCAACGCCATCGGCAGCCGCCGCGCCAGCTTGAGCGACCCCTCCCACAGCCGCTGCTTGCCCTGGTTCGCCACCTCGCGCTCGATCCCCTTCATGAACAGGTCCAGCGCCTGCGGCACCAGCAGCATCATGGTGACCCTGCGCTCCCGCATCAGCTTGAGCAACAGCGCCGGTTGCCGACTGGTAACGAAGGTGATGCTCGCGCCGCAGCCCAGGCCGCTGAACAGCGAGCCCATCTGCTCGAACATGTGGCTCAGCGGCAGCAGCGACAGCATCCGGAACGAGGGGCTGCCGGGGATCACCTGCTGCACCGACTGCAGGTTGGCGAGCAGGTTGCGGTGGGTCAGCAGCACCCCCTTGGCGTCGCCGGTGGTGCCGGAGGTGAACATGATCTCGGCCAGGTCGTCGCCGGTCAGCTCGCCGGCGCGCGGCGGCGGCAACTCGTAGATGAGCTGCTCCAGGTCCTCGAACAGGAGGACCGGCACCTCCAGGCGGACGCCCTCCTGCGGCGTGACGCGGGAGATGAAGGCCAGCACCGGCGCGGTCTTGGAGATCACCTGCTGCACGAAGTCCGGCGTCGAACGCAGGTCCAGCGGCACCAGGACGGCGCCGATCCGCAGGCAGCCGAAGAACGCCAGCACCCAGTGCGGGGCGTTGGGCCCCCACAGGATTACCCGGTCGCCCTTGCCGATGCCGCGGCTCTGCAGCAGCGCCGCCACCCGCTGCACGTCGTCGTACAGGGCACGGTAGCTCCAGGTGCGAAAGCGGAACCCCGGCTTGAACAGCAGCGCCGGCCGGTCGCCGAAGCGGCGCGCGGCATCCTCAAGAAACTGGTCAATCGTCTGCAGCATGGCTTACCAGCGCGACTACGGACGCCACGGCGTAACCCGCGGCGTGGGTTGTGCTCAGATCGCAACTCATGACGTGAGCACTATACACCGAATCGAACCGGCTCCAAGGCCGGCCGGCGGCGGAGGCGGTGAAGAGTATGAAACCGAGGTCGGCGAGGCGGATCAGCTCGCGGCGGAAGGTGCGCGGGGTGACGGATCGATACGCGGTTCTGACGTAGGACGACGCCATCAGGTCCGCCAGCGAGATCTGTTTCGACGGTTTTTCGGCGAAGGGATCCTCCGGCTCGGTCTCATCGAGCAGAAAGGCCAGCAGGCTGTGTTCCCGGTCGTTGAGCACGCGGCGGCGCTTGCCCGCTCTCCGACACATCGAGCGGCTGGGTCTTGCGACACTCCTGGAGGCGCATCTTGTACTCGTCGCCATTGCGGTAGAAGTAGTTGGAGAGACCGTAGAACCCGTGCACGTTGTAGCCTCCCTGGTAGAGCAGCGCCGCCTCTGTCAGCCGCGAGACGCGGCCGTTGCCGTCGCCGAACGGATGGATGGTGACCAGGAAGAAATGGCCGAGCAACGCCCGGATCACCGGGTGCTCGCCTTGTGCCTTGGCCGAGTTGATGAACGCCACGAACCCGTCCATCAATCGTGGGATGTGCGCGGGCGGCGCTCCGCGATGGACGCCGCCGAGCGCAGGTGTGCCGACGACCACGCGGTTGCGCCGAAACCGGCCCGGCACGTTGTTCGTCTCATCGGAATCTTGGGTCATCAGCCGATGCATCTGCAGTATGTCTGTCAGATGCAGCGGCGCCCCGCCACGTTGGAATCCGGACCGGACCCAGTCCTGAGCCAGGCCCGCGTTCCTGATCTGGGCCTGCTCCCGGGTCCGTTGCCGCTCGGTGGCGCGGTCGTCCAACGACTCCGCCACCTGCTGTTCCGACAGCGGATTGCCCTCGAGCGCGGTGGTTCCGAAGACCGCCCGCACCCGGTTCAGCCGGTCGAGCTGATCGCGCCAGTCCGGCGGAAGCACCAGATTGAGTGCGGCCTCGCGGTACGCTTCGATCGTGATCAGCAGCCTCGGGTCATGGACGCGTAACCGGTAGTCGAATTCGAACTGCTCCCAATCCATGATTATTGTGCCGCGTTGTTTGACCGCTTATTTGACGTTTCAATTCTCGGTACAGTATATAGTTAATAAGGTCATGGTCAAGTGCTTGGCGCGTTATTTGACACCATTCTTGACCGGTCGGCCGGTCGCCGAAGCGGCGCGCGGCATCCTCAAGGGTCACTTGCCTGCAGCATGGTTCACCAGCGCCACCACCGACGCCACGGCGTACCCCGCGGCGTGGGTGATGCTCAGGTCGCAACTCACGACGTGGGCGCCATCATACGCCGAATCGAACCGGATCAACGGCCGGCCGGCGGCGGAGTGACAGATCTCCAGCACCAGCCAGTTGCCCGGCGGCAACGCCAGCGCCTTGAACGCCGCCTCCTTGGCGGCGAAGATCGCCGCCAGCCGTTCGGTCGAGGCCGCTTGCTGTTCCGACGGATGGAACAGGCGGCGGCGAAAGGCGTCCCCGCCCGCCTGCAGGGAGCGCGCGAACTGCTCCACCACCACCAGGTCGATGCCGGTCCTCACCTGCACCATGGCCTCCATGCTACCATCGCACGCGCAACCCGCACATATGCAAATGGACGTCCGCCGCCCGGCGTTGTCGCCGGCACGCCGTTGCGGTACCTTGAGGCACTCATGTCCAGCGCTACGTTGTTCGACAAGGTCTGGGATCTGCACACGGTCGGGACCCTGGAGACCGGCGAGACCCAGCTCTTCATCGGCCTGCACCTGATCCATGAGGTGACCTCGCCGCAGGCGTTCCGGATGCTGGAGGAACGCGGCCTGTCCGTGCTCCACGCCGAGCGCACCTTCGCCACGGTCGACCACATCGTGCCCACCGACCGCCGGGCACGGCCGCTGAGCGATCCGCTCGCCGAGAAGATGTATCAGGCGCTGGAGCGCAACGCCGCCCGCCACGGCATCGCTTTCTTCGGTCTCGACTCCGAGTATCAGGGGATCGTCCACGTGATCGGGCCGGAGCTGGGGCTCACCCAGCCGGGCATGACCATCGCCTGCGGCGACTCCCATACCTCCACCCACGGCGCCTTCGGCACCATCGCCTTCGGCATCGGCACCTCGCAGGTGCGCGACGTGCTGGCCACCCAGACGCTGGCGGTGACCAAGCCCAAGGTGCGCCGCATCCGCGTCGACGGCGCGCTCGGCCCCGGCGTGTACGCCAAGGACATCATCCTCTCGATCATCGCCACCCTGGGCGTGAAGGGCGGCATCGGCTACGCCTACGAGTACGCCGGCTCCGCCGTCGACGGGCTGTCGATGGAGGAGCGCATGTCGATCTGCAACATGAGCATCGAGGGCGGCGCCCGCGTCGGTTACGTCAACCCTGACCAGACCACCGCCGACTACGTGTGCGGCCGCCCGCACGCGCCGAGCGGGGAGGCGTTCGGCCGCGCCGAGGAGTACTGGCGTTCCATCGCCAGCGGCCCCGATGCCGGTTTCGACGACGAAGTGGGGCTGCGCGCCGACGAAATCGAACCGGTGGTGACGTGGGGTATCAACCCGGGGCAGTCGGTGGGGGTTTCCGACCGCCTGCCGCGGCTCGCCGCGGTGCCCGCCGACGACCGCGACACCGCCGCCGCCGCCTACCGGCACATGAGGCTCGCCGAGAACGACCCCATCGCCGGCACCAAAATCGACGTGGCGTTCATCGGTTCCTGCACCAACAGCCGCCTCTCCGACCTGCGCGAGGCCGCGCGCGTGGTGCGCGGCCAGAGGGTCGACCGGCGGGTCAAGGCGCTGGTGGTGCCCGGCTCCAGGCAGGTGGCACAGCAGGCGGCGGCCGAGGGGCTGCCCGAGATCTTCACCGCGGCCGGCTTCGAGTGGCGCGGCGCCGGCTGCTCCATGTGCCTGGCGATGAACCCCGACAAGCTGGTGGGCGAGCAGGTGAGCGCCTCCTCCTCCAACCGCAACTTCATCGGCCGCCAGGGCTCGCCCACCGGCCGCACCCTGCTGATGAGCCCGGCCATGGTGGCCGCCGCCGCCGTCAACGGCGCCGTCACCGACGTCCGCGAACTGCTGAACTGACCCAGCGGAGGGAAGGACGTAACCCGCGATGGCGATCTAGATCGACAACATAACGATCGAGAGATTCCGCAGCTTCCGTAGATTGCACGTTCACGGGCTCGGCCGCGTGAATCTGATTGTCGGAAAGAACAACACCGGAAAGTCGTCATTTCTTGAAGGAGTGCGTATTCTCGCTACGGGCGCAGCGCTGAACGAGTTGCAGAGAATACTCAGCAATCGCGAGGAATATTCCACCGGACCAGGGGCAGACCGATCCGCCCGTCCTCATTTGCAGTTCTCCGGTCTGTTCCACGGATTTCCGGAGATGACGGACCCTCCCCCGAGCCGTTCGTCATTTCGACACAAGGCGCAATTCACCAAAAAAAGTGTCAGTCCATGTGAGTTGGTTCTCACGGAAGCGCGACGAGAAAGGAGATTTGCGGTTCGAGGAACATCTCCCGGATGAACCGGAGGGGGAGGCTTCCATTGTGATTACAACTCCCGGCGAGACTCGTATCCATGAGATCGAGAACCTGCGCGCTGGGTTTTCCCTCCGCGTGTCTGGCTTACGGCAGTCCGGAACTGGCTGCTTCTTCATCGGTACGAACAATGGCGAGAGTACGGCAGACCTGGGAACGCTGTGGGATGGGATTGCACTATCCGACAACGAACAGGAAGTCGTAGAGGCGCTTCGTATCATCGATCCTCAAATCTCCAAGGTCACGATGGTTGGTGGGGGGGGGTCTCGCACGCAGCGTACTGCGTTTGTACGAACCGACGATATACCGCGTCCCGTTCCGCTACGACTGTTCGGCGACGGGATGAATCGGTTGTTCGCGATGATTCTTGCACTCGTCAATGCCCGCGGTCGGCTGATGTTGGTCGATGAGTTCGAGAATGGGCTTCACCATACCGCTCAGCTCAATGCTTGGCGGATGATATTCCGTTTGGCTCAAACACTCGACACCCAGGTCTTTGCAACCACGCACAGCTGGGATGCGATCGAGACATTTCAAAAGGCCGCTATGGAAAGCCCCGACACAGGTGTATTGTTACGTCTAGCTCGCCGTGGCGACGAGATTGTCCCAACAGTGTTCTCGGAAGAAGAGGTGGCGGTCGCGACTCGCGAGAGAATCGAGGTGCGCTGAATTGGGGCGCAAGACACTGCTCGTGGAAGGCAACAACGACAAGCATGTCATGAAGCACATATGCGGAAATCGGGGAATTCCTCACCTAGATGAGGTGCGGCCGCACCATAACGTCGAGAGACTTCTTGATGCCGTGCCAGTTCGGCTCAAGGCGAGCGAAGAAGGCGACGTTGTGGGAATCGTATTGGATGCCTACACGGAAATAAAGACGCGGTGGGATTCGATACGCAACATCCTGGTTGGCAGCGGATACGATAGCGTTCCCACGCCGATCGCCTCTTCAGGGAAGTAGCGGAACCGAAAGCGATCATCCATACCTGGCTTGCTTGGCAGAAGGAGCCAGGTATGCCGCTCGGTGCGGCGATTAGTGCTCGCTTTCTTGACGCGAACGTCAGCCAAGTTGATGTCCTTGTTGCCTGGTTGATGCGGCTGTTCTTTTCTCAATAGCTCGTAACCGGCGCGCGTACCTACTGACCCAGGTCAGCCGGCGGACCGCGCCGGGATGATGCCAGCCACGTCCAGTTGCACATCGGGAAACGCCGCCGGGGCGACCGCGTCGTAACTATTCAGCCGGGGGTGGCTGACGTGAGGCAGGGAGGGGTTTATCGGGTGGCCGGCAAAGACGCTCCGCAGGACTTCAATTACGTTGCCGCCGTTCTTCCGGATCGTGGAGATATAGGATACTCGACCACCGCTTCCCAGCCTCGAGCGTAGACCTCAAGTATCTGCTCACGCGAGAGCTTGAAGCCCGCGTCCATTCCCCCCAGCCCTGCCGCCAATCTACTAAGTCGGCTTGAGGTGGTAGAGCGCCGAGCGATAGGCAAGCCGCGAGCCCGGACCCCACTGCCGGTCGGCGGGCCGCTCGGGGAACAGCACCACCAGCGAGCTGCGCTTGACCAGCCACAGGGTACGCCGCGCCAGCGCCGCCCGGGGCGGGATGCCCTCGGGCACCACCGCCGAGGCGAACAGTCCCTCGGCCCGGCAGCGCCGTGCGCGCTGGCCGAACGCGCAGCCGACGAACACCTCGTCGGGGCCGCACGCTGAGTGGGCCAGCGCCGCCCGGAACGCCGCATCGACGCCGTCGCGCAGCCCACGAAGAACCCGAACCCGTGCCGGCGGAACCGGTCGACCAGCGCGCGGCAGACCGGCTGCTCCACCTGCCCGCGGCGGCTGCCGGCAAACAGCACCGAGCGCGCCGCCACCTTGAACCGCAGCGCCGGCTGATGAGGTAATCACGATGACCTCTGATCGCCTGAGGAACTGCTGGCGCGAACCCGACCGCGCTACGCGGCCGGAGCAGAGCGGTAGCTGGCACAGCGCGGGTCGCGCCGTCGGTTATGGACGGTGCAGCGCAAACGCAAATTGACCATGTCGTTACTGCCGCCCTGCGCCACCGGCACGATGTGGTCGATCTGCACCAGGTGGGTCGACCCGCAGGTCACGCCGGTGAGCGGGTCCTGGTAGCAGCAAGCCCCACCGTCCCTCCGCCACACCGCACGTCGCACCGCCTCTGGAATGTGCCGCCTCCCCCGGCGCGCGCGGGCGGATTCGGGTGCTGGCGGGCGCGACGCCGTGCCATCTCCGGACAGCCGCGCTCGCACACCGGAGTGCAACTCGGCGTCCGTCCGGGAAGGCCCCTTCCCTGCCCGCGGCGCCTGCTGGTTCTGCGCCGAACTACGTGTGTCGCACCGAACCTGCTCGCTTCCCGGGGTCGCTACTGTCTGCGCTTGCCGGTTCGGCGCCGAACCGCCGGCAGGTGCGACGCTGGAGTCGGCCGCAGCAGGACCGGGCGCAGGAGAGCCGGCAGCGACCGAGCCGGCGTGGCGCGGAGTCCGAGCACCACTCCGATCCGCTGCCCGCGGCGCTTGTTGGTTCTGCGCCGAACTGCCACCGCGTGCGCCCGCGGTGCCGGCGGCGACCGGACCGCGTGTGGGAAAGCCGCCATCAACCGAGCCGGCGTGGCGCGAAGTCCGATCGCCACTCCGGTCCGGGACCCGCGGCGCCTGTTGGTTCTGCGCAGAACCGGGTATGGCCCGCTGGTCGTGCTCGCTCCCCGGGGCCGCTACTACCAGCTCCGCTCGCCGGTTCTGCGCCGAACTGTCGGCGCGCGCGACGCGGGGGCCGGCGACCGCCGGAGCGGCAGTGGTCAAGCTGGCAGCGACCGAGCCGGCGTGGCGCGGAGTCCGATCGCCACTCCGATCCGCTGCCCGCGGCGCTTGCCGTTTCTGCGCCGAACTGCCGGCGCGTGCGACGCTGGGGCCGGCGGCGGCCGAAGCGGGAGCGGGAGAGCCGGCATCGGCCGAGCCGGCGGCGTGGCGCGGGATCCGATCGCCACTCGGGTCCGGGACCCGCGCCGCCTGTTGGTTCTGCGCCGAACCGCCGGCAAGTGCGACGCCGGGGCCGGCGGCGACCGGAGCGGGTGCGGGGCTGCCAGCAACCGGACCCGCGGCAACCGAACTGCGGGCAGCCGCGGTCGCGGGCACCCCCTCGCCAGGCACACTGGTGGCGCAGGTCGACGAGCCGGCCTCGGGCGTAGCCGCGCCCACCGCACCTCCGGCGACCCGGCGTTTGCCGGTGCCGCCGCGTTCCTGCTCGCACGTTTCGGCGGGCCGCGTCGGCACCGCCGCCCCCCGCTTGGCCCGGCCCCGCTCCCGCATCGGGTCGTACTTCCGCTCCGCCTGCTGCAGCAGGTAGGCGAGCAGTTGCCCGGTGGTGAAGCCCGGGTTCACGTGCGACAGCCAGCCCTTCAGCTTGGCGATGGTCTCTATACTGCTCTGGTCCAGGATCACCCGCACCGCGTAGCGGCCGCCGCCGAGGGCGCGCTGCTGCTCTCGCGGCAGGCCCAGCTCCGGCTCCAGTTCCGCCAGCAGCTTCTCGGTCTCACGGGCCGACTTGTTGGCGACCAGATCGACCAGTTCGACCTTCTGGTCCCGGGTCCATGCCGGTGGTGGTTCCGTCGCGGGCGGCGGCGGCGCAGACTCGCGGGCCGCACCCGGGGGCGGCGACGCCGCGGCCGACGCCAACGCCGCCGGGGATGCGGCCGCGGCCTTCCCGGCTGCGGCCGCGGTTTCCGCAGCCGGCGACGTCGCCGGCCCTGGCGCCAGCGCTGCGGCAGGCGCGACTTCCTGGGTTCCCGCGACTTCCGTCTGCGCCGGGTGCACCCCTCCAGCCGACGACTCCTCGGCGCCCACCCTTACAGCGCCCGCCGCCGACACGCTCGCCGACTCACGGACGGCCTTACGGGCCACTTTCCGCGCACGTTTTTCAATCGCGTTCTGCAACTGACTCGCGGTCGTGAGATTCAACTCGCCGCTGCGCAGCTTGTCTGCTATCCCTGGCATTTCACGACACAACTTCATCACCATGATTCTCCGCCAAGCGCATCCATTACTGTAGTTCAGCTCCCGTACCGCGTACGCGAACAGACTCGGATAGCCACGTTCTTCGTACAGCTCACGGCGCTCTATTTCGTCCAAATGCTGGATCGTAACGATGGTGAGTTCGGTCTCGTGGCGGGCCAGTTCTCTGGTCCTGAACAGTAGATCAGCGTCGCTTACCAAGTGGAAAGTGTTGGGTACATCGAGAGACTGGCAAGAGGCATCAGATACGACATTATTCATGTCGATAGTATACCACGAAGCGAAAGAATATGCAACCTTACAGCGGCACAATTCTAGAATAATCCATGATTCGATGTAACTATTCAGCCGGGGGTGGCTGACGTGAGGCAGGGAGGAGTTATCGGGTGGCCGGCAAAGACGCTCCGCAGGGCTTCAATTACGTTGCCGCCGTTCTTCCGGACATGAACGCCAGCACCCCGCGCCAGCGGCTGGCCAGCCGTAGCACCAGGTTACGTGGTTTGCTCTGCTTCTTGCGTCCACGCTTCTTGCGGCTGCCGGGTGGCTCTGGCGGCGGCGGGTTGGCGCGCAGCCCGGCGTTCATGATCCTGCGGTACTCGGCGGCAAACCGTTTGCGCAGTGGCCCGTACAGCCGCGTACGCCCCTCCTCGACCGCGCTTGCTACCGCTCCCTTGATCTCCAGCAGCAACTCGATCAGCTCTTGGGTCCACTCCTGCCCGTACTGCTCGTGTATGAAGATCAAATCGCGCAGATGATGCGCGTTGCACAGCCCATGGCGGCAGTCGTAGCTGAAGTAGCTTTCGTGCTCGCCACGTGTAGCCACTGCAGCTTGCCGTTGATACTCATCCCGGTCTCATCGAAGCCGACCACCGGCTGACCGCTGATAGCAGCACGGATGGTTTCGTTGATCCCCGCCCCGCGCTGCCCGCAGAGGTCGTTGATGTTCACCAACGTCCCCACACTGATCGGAATCGAGAACAAATCCTCGAACGGCTCCGCCGTTCTCTGATACGGCAGCAGGCCGTAATTCTTCAGATACGTCGCTATCGCTTGCAGCCGGCAGCCGTACTGCACCGGCTGCTCCCAGTCCACTACCGGCTCGTCGGCCAGCGCTGCGCCACACCGACAGCGCTCCACACGGTGCACCGTGACCGCGTCCGCTTGCTCCACTTGACGTAGCGTCGCCCCAGGATGCTCGGGCTGCCCTCCCGGACGCCTGTCCGTGCGCTCCCGGCTTCGACCCTTCGACGGCCGGGGCAAGACGGCGTCGGTCGACGAGCGCGCCGCCGGCAGGAGGCGTTGTCTACTCTCCCCCGTTCGGGATAGGGTACCGGCCATGTTCCTCACCATGTTGATCCACCGGCCTCTAGACCGAAGTCGGCGTCCGACGGCGCGCGGCGGCCGGCTATGAGCGATGCCGCCCGTGCGACCACCACCGGCCGCGCCATACCGATGCCGGGCAACGACATCGACACCGATCGCATCATCCCCGCCCGCTACCTGAAGTACGTGACCTTCGACGGACTGGGGGAAGGCGCGTTCATCGACGAACGCGCTGCCGACCGGAAGGCGGGCCGCACCCACCCGTTCGACGACGCCCGCTACGCCGGCGGCTCGATCCTGCTGGTGGGGCGCAACTTCGGCTGCGGCTCCTCGCGCGAGCATGCGCCGCAGGCGCTGCAGCGGTTCGGCATCCGCGCGCTGGTCGGCGAGTCGTTCGCCGAGATTTTCGCCGGCAACTGCACGGTGTTGGGGATTCCGGCGGTGCGCGTCGCGGCAGCCGACGTGGAACGGCTGCGGCTGCTGGTTGCAGACGATCCCGCTCTCGAGGTGGCCGTCGACCTGGAGGCACGGAAGGTGACCGCCAGCGAGTGGAGCTGCGCCGCGGACCTGCCGGACGGGGCGCGCCTCGCCCTGGTGCGCGGCACCTGGGACTCGACCACGCTGCTGCTCGCCAACCGGGAGCGGATCGCCGCCACCGCGGCGCGCCTCCCCTACTTGCACGCCTTCGCCCGCTGACCGATTCCGTCGCGACCTGCGGCCGCCGGCACCGCCGGGCGCCGCGGACTTCCGTTGACAGCGAACCCTGACACCACTACGGTGGCGGGCGCAGATCGCGGCGCGTATCCATAGCGGCCGCGTGACCGCGTTCGAGGCAGCCGCCGGCGCCTCGCACACACGCATTTGCCAGGAGTACACCGTGAGCACACCGCTGAACAGCCGCAGCCGCAACATGACCGCCGGCGTCGAGCGCACGCCCAACCGTTCCATGCTGCGGGCCGTAGGCATGGAGGACGCCGACTTCGAGCGGCCGCTGGTCGGCATCGCCAGCGCCGGCTCCGAGGTGACGCCGTGCAACATGCACCTGGACGACCTCGCCGAGCTGGCCAAGACCGGCGTGCGCGGCGCCGGCGGCTTTCCGCTGCGCTACAACACGTTCGTGGTGACCGACGGCGAGGCGATGGGACACGAAGGGATGAAGGCCTCCCTGGTGAGCCGTGACACGATCGCCGACACCATCGAGCTGGTCACCCTCGGCCACCAATTCGACGCCATCCTCGGCATCGGCGGCTGCGACAAGACCATTCCCGGCACGGTGATGCCGATGGCGCGCATGAATATCCCCAGCGTGTTCGTCTACGGCGGCAGCATCCTGCCGGGTGTGTTCCGCGGGCGCGACGTGGACATCATCTCCGCGTTCGAGGCGGTGGGCGCCTTCAGCGCGGGCCGGATCGACGAACAGGAACGGGCCGGCATCGAGCGCGCCGCCATTCCCTGCCAGGGGGCGTGCGGCGGCATGTACACCGCCAACACCATGTCGTCCGCGGTGGAGGCGCTGGGCATGGCGCTGCCGGGCAACTCTTCGATTCCGGCCGTGGACCCGCGCAAGGACCAGGACCTGCGCGCCGCCGGCGAAGCGGTGATCGACTGCCTGCGCCGCGGGCTCAAGCCGCGCGACATCATGACCCGCGAGGCGTTCCTCAACGCGATCCGCATCGTCATGGCGCTCGGCGGCTCCACCAACGCGGTGCTGCACCTGCTCGCCATCGCGCACGAGGCGGAAGTGGACCTGACCATCGACGACTTCAACCCGATCGCCGAGAGCACGCCGACCCTGGCCGATCTCAAGCCGGCCGGCCGCTACGTGATGAAGGACCTGGACCAGGTGGGCGGGGTGCCGATGGTGATGCGCATGCTGCTCGACGCCGGCCTGCTGTACGGCGATTGCATCACCGTCTCAGGCCGCACCATCGCCGAGAACCTGGCCGACGTCGAGGTTCGGCTCGACGGGCAGGACGTGGTCTACCCGGTCGACCAGCCGTACAAGGAAAGCGGCGGCATCCTGGTGATTAGGGGCAATCTCGCCCCCGAAGGAGCGGTGCTGAAGTCGTCGGGCGTGACCGTGCGCCGCCACCGCGGGCCGGCGCGGGTATTCGACGCGGAGGAGGGCGCCCTGCAGGCGATCCTCAAGGGTCAGGTGCAGAAGGGCGACGTGCTGGTGATCCGCTACGAGGGACCGCGCGGCGGCCCCGGCATGCGCGAGATGCTGGCCCTCACCTCGGCCATCGCCGGCGCCGGCCTGATCGCGGACGTGGCGCTGATCACCGACGGCCGCTTCTCCGGCGGCAGCCACGGCATCGTGGTCGGCCACATCGCCCCCGAGGCCCAGGCCGGCGGCCCGATCGCGGCGCTCCGCGAGGGCGACGTCATCACCATCGACCTGGAGCACAAGTCGATCGACGTGGAGCTGTCCGCGGCCGAGATCGAGCAGCGCCTGGCGGCGGTTCCCGAACGCCCCATCCCCTATACCCGCGGCGCACTGGCCAAGTACGCGCGCCTGGTCTCCTCCGCCAGCCACGGCGCCATCACCCACTGACCCGCCGGGCCAGCGAGCTTGCCGATGCGAGTCGGTCGTTCAATACGATGAGCCAACCTCACGAGTTCATTCTGCATGACGTACGGTGTTTCCATGGCGAACAGAGGGCACGGCTGCGCCCCATCACCTTGCTTGTCGGAGAAAACAGCACCGGAAAAACCACATTTCTCGGCTGTTACAGTGTGTTACATAGCTTGTTGTCCAGGCCTCGGATACCGAGTGATCCGATAGATTTCAACCGTCAACCGTTCTCCATGGGTTCTTTTCGTGACATGGTTCGATCGAGGCGAGGGCCCGATGGTCGAATCGACAGGTTCAAACTGGGTTTCGTGGTAGCGCCTACACACGGTTTGAGCATGCGGCCTTATCCCCTGATTGTTACTTTCTCCGAAGAGGGTTCGCAACCGGTCGTGACATCGGTGAATCATGAGTTCCGCAAGAACTCCTTTCTGAGATTGCGACGGGACGGGTCTGGTCGCACAATCCTGGAGATCCCGGGTAGCGAAGCCGCGATCGAACTCCCGCTGGAGGAATGGATGTGGGTGCAGGACTTGCTGTGGCGCCCTGACGCGGAAGATTACTTTGTCAAGTCCGATAACGTGCGCGCCATAGCCGACTACTTGCTGCGCTTGTTTCCACCCAAGAAACGTCGCTCAAGCCGACTCCACTGGCTTCCTGAGTTCCCACCAGTTGTTCCTGTAGCGCCACTTCGATCGAAACCGAAGCGTACGTATGACCCAGTGCGCGAGACAGCGTCGGCCGATGGCGAACACATCCCAATGTTGATGATGAGGTTGGACAGGACCGAAAAAGGCCGCTGGAGTTCATTGCACGATGACTTGGTTGAATTCGGACGAGGAGCCGGCTTGTTCTCGGACATCAAGGTGAGAAGTCATGGCCGGAATATGAGTGATCCCTTCCAGTTGCAGGTAAAGGTCAGATCCGGATCTTACTCAAACATCATGGACGTCGGTTATGGTGTGAGTCAGAGCCTGCCGATAATAGTGGACGTCCGTAGCACCCATCAACGTACGTTTCTGCTGCAACAACCTGAGGTACACTTGCATCCACGCGCTCAAGCCGGCCTCGCGGAGTTGTTCGTTGATTCATTCAATAGCAATCAGAATCAGTTCATAATCGAGACCCACAGCGACTACATCATAGATCGCATACGCATTCTAGTAAGACAACAGTCGGTGCGAGCGGAAGACGTTTCTATCCTCTATTTTGAACCTCAAAGGAATGCCGTGTCTATTCACAACATAGGTTTGGATGGCGACGGGAACCTTCAGCATGCGCCGGGGGGATACCGCGACTTCTTCATCAAGGAAACTGACCGACTACTTGGATTCGGGTAGGATCGTATCCGCTAATGTGTATGATTGTTGACGCCAGCCGGCTCGGGCTATTCCTCGCCGATCCGGTGCACGAAGACGCGGCGCCGATCCGTGTGTGGCTGGACGGACGCGGCGGGCGCATCGTCTATTCGACGGGAGGCAAGTTCGCACAGGAAGTTGTTGGCCAAGCAAGAATCAAGCTTGCGGAGTATGCACGGGCTGGCAAGGCCACTGTGGTTCGGCCTGAGAGTTTTCTGGAGGACGCATACGCTCTCGAACCGTGTATTCGCTCCAACGACGCACACGTGCTCGCGCTTGCAAGAGCAACGGGTGTACGCCTTCTCTACACGGGAGACGAGGACCTCACAGACGATTTCAAAGACAAGCGTTTCATCGACCAACCTCGGGGCAAGGTGTACTCTCGAGCCAGCAACGCCGACCTGCTGACGAGGTCAGCATGTGCGCACTGTTAGTCTCGGGGTAATCATCTCAGGTCGCGCCAGTTGGTCGCGCCAGTTGGTCGCGCCAGTTGCAAAAAGCCAAGCCTCATGAGCGGTTGGTGCTGATTTGACCTGGATGCCAGCCGTGGCGCCATCACCCACTGACGCGCTGGCGGGCTTACCAGTTGGTGAACGTGCCGTCCTCGCGGTAGAGGCGCGGCGGCCAGTCGCGCGGGGTCAAGGGTGACGCCGCGGCCACGTCGAGGTCCATCTCCACGCCCAGGCCGGGGGTGTCGTGGGCGAACGCGAAGCCGTCCTGCCAGCCGATCTGCTGCGGAAACAGCGGCCCCCGACGATGCACAGGTCGACGCGTGCGTAGTTGATCAGCTCCTCCTCGATCACTTCCCGGAACGGCCACTTGGAAGCCCATTGCTCGCCGGCCGCTATGGGTAGCGAGACGTGGCGGGCCAAGTTGCGGTAGCTGGCAGGATTCTCCGACCGGGGTAACCTTCAAAGTATCCTCCTGGCGGGCACCGCCGCCCCGCGGCCGACCCGATGATAGCGCACACGGGCTGCGCTCCCCACCGTGCCGTCCTGGGCCGTCTTGGCTGCCGCGTTGACAATCGCTTCAGGGTGGGGGAACCGTACCGTCGGAGATGGAGAGCATGGGGCGCGGCGGGCGGGCGGATCTGTGCGTCCGCGGCGCCGAACTACTGGTGACGATGGATGCCGAGCGGCGCGAGATTCCCGGCGGCTGGGTGGCGGTCCGCGACGGG
This sequence comes from Spirochaetia bacterium, assembly GCA_965198005.1. Lineage (GTDB taxonomy): Bacteria > Spirochaetota > Spirochaetia > SZUA-6 > Bin103 > Bin103. Next base: position 863,435 of record CBDAOI010000004.1, on the reverse strand, counting down.
TTGGTGGCGGCGCTGGGCGAGCCGGGCCGGGAGCCGCCGGCCGACCGCTTGATCGACGCCGCCGGCTGTCTGGTAACGCCGGGACTGATCAACACGCACCACCACCTGTTTCAGAACCTGACCCGCGCCTTCGCGCCGGCCCTGACCGGCGGCCTGTTCGACTGGTTGCGCGTGCTGTATCCGGTGTGGAGCCGCCTGGACGAGGAAGCCGCCTACGTGTCGGCGTGGATCGGGTTGAGCGAGCTGGCGCTGGGCGGCTGCACCACCACCACCGACCACCTGTACGTCCACCCGCGCGGCGCCGGTGACCTGATCAGCGCTGAGATCGCCGCCGCGCGCGAACTGGGGTTTCGCTTCCACCCGACGCGCGGGTCGATGAGCCTGTCGGTCAAGGACGGCGGCCTGCCGCCGGATGCCGTGGTGCAGGACGACGACCGGATCCTGGCCGACTGCGAGCGGCTGGTGGCGCTGCACCACGATCCGGCGCCGGGCGCGCTGGTGCGCATCGCGCTGGCCCCGTGCTCGCCGTTCTCGGTGACGCCGGAACTGATGGCCCGCACCGCCGAGCTGGCCGAGCGCCTGGACGTCCGGCTGCACACCCATCTGGCGGAAGACATCGGCGAGAACGGCTTCTGCGAGGCGGCCTTCGGCTGCCGCCCGGTCGAGCACTTCGAACGGGTCGGCTGGGGGTCGGACCGGGCCTGGGTGGCACACTGCGTGCACCCCAATCAGGCGGAGATCGAGCGCCTCGGGCGCTGGGGAACCGGCGTGGCGCACTGTCCGAGCTCGAACCAGATTCTGGGCGCCGGTCTGGCTCCGGTGCGGGAGCTGCGCGCCGCCGGCGTCCCGGTGGGGATCGGCTGCGACGGCTCGGCGTCGGCGGACTGCGCGTCGCTGTGGCTGGAGACCCGCGGCGCGCTGCTGCTGGCCCGGCTGCGCGGCGGGCCGCGGGCGATGCAGGCGCGCGAGGCGCTGGAGATGGCGACCCTGGGCGGCGCCGCCTGCCTGGGGCGGGACGACATCGGCTGCCTGGCGCCGGGACGGGCCGGCGATCTGGTGGTCTGGCCGGTGTCCGGCAGCGTGGACGGGGCCGGCATTGCCTTCGCCGGAGCCTTGTCCGACCCGGTCGAGGCGCTGCTGCGCTGCGGTCCGGTAGCCGCCCGCCACACGGTCGTCGCCGGCCGCTCCCTGGTGACCGACGGCGTCCTCACCGCCCCCGCCACCGGCGACATGCTGGCCCGGCACCGCCGCATCGCCGGCGAATGGCTGCGATCTTCTTTCCCTGTGAGGTTGATACGGTAGGTTATGTCACCCTCCATTTCTGCGGTGAGTTGTAAAGTTCTTGGGAGTTCGTAGTTCTTGAATGCAGACTTCATCAGTTCGGGGGGGGTAAGCCGCACACCCTTCTTGCTCAGGTCGCTGTCTCCCAAGCCTCGATCGACGGCCGCCGATAAAACACCGACTGCTTCAAGCACGTTGGACTTTCCAGCTCCATTACCGCCAATGAAAATATTGATCCTGCCTAAGTCGAGATTGGCGCTCCGGATCGACTTGAATCTCTCGACTACAAGTTTCTCAATCATAATTAACGAAGATGCTGTTGGGTCGGTCCCCACGGCTGCCGGGAGCGGAGGAGATTCGGTCCCAATTGATGCAGTGCAGATGCGCAACGCACATGCAGCTTTGATTGCTGGCGGCTGATCACGTACTCAAGGGGCTCGATGTGGTCGCACGTTACAATCATCGATAACTCAGATAACTCAACTCACCTGTGGGACCGACCGTTGGACTCGCAGAGACATGAGTGAGCGAGGGAACCGGAGACCCCCTGGTGTCGGAAGCCACAACGATGATCGGTAGCAGTCGCGCATACAGATAATGTAGCACAGCGCGGCCGGATTGGCGATGTACGGTAAGGGCCTGTTCTGCGGCTCCGGCCCGCCTGGATCGTATCGACCAGGAATCGCAGCGCAATCTGGTGTGGTACGAGACGGGATCCGGCAAGGTCGTCACGCGCGCACAGTACGATGAACTGGATCAGGTCGCGCTGAAGTACGAGTTGGTCGACTACCGCCCGCTGATGGCTACGCTATCGGAGCGGGGGATCGCCCATACGCCGCGCATCAGTTTTGTCGGGGAGTTGTTCTTCGGCGAAGGCTCGCTGCCGATTCGGCTCATTGGCGTTGACCCGGAAACCGATGGCGAAGTGTTCCGGCTGCAGGAGAGTTTGCTCCCGGGCGGCGACTACCTGGAAGCAGGGTTTCCCGGACTCATTCTTGGCGCCTGGATGGCCGATGACCTGGGGATTGCGCCGGGCGATTTCGTCGACGTGCGCACGCGCACACGCCACGGTGCCGTGCAGGTATTGGAGCTGCAACTGGTCGGCATCCTGCTCAGCCCCAATCCGACCGTCAACCGAGGCGTCGGGTTCCTGCCGCTCGACGTCGCGCAGTACGACCTGGAGATGGAAGGCGTCACCGAGGTCGCGCTCGGAGCGCTGCCGTCGCGGCTCGGGCGTCCGGTTGCGGTACCCACCAGCACCTTCCTCGAGCGCGAGATCGGGCGTTTGAATGCGGAACGGGATGATGCGCGCCCTCGGGATGGACGATGCGTCGATCAGAGCGACGATGGTGTTCGAAGCAGGCAGCATCGGCTTGCTCGGGGCGCTGGCCGGCCTGCTGCTGGGCACGGTCGCTACGTTCTGGCTGGTCAACTGGGGCATCGACGTGAGCGGGTTGTACGGCAACGTCAACCTCGGCTATCGCATCACCGGGGTGTTTCGCGGCGCCTGGAACCCCGCTACGATGGCGATCGTGGTGGTGTTCGGGGTGCTCGCGAGCATGGCGATCGCGCTGCTGCCGGCGCGCCGCGCCCTGCGTCTCGACGTGGTGCAGTGCCTGCGCTACGAGTGAGCTGGCGGGCCCGCTGAAGCCCTCAAACCGGCAATTGACGCCGAGTGTGGTCGCGTCCTGCCTTGGCGAACTCCTCGTTCGGTGCGTCGAAGACCTGTCCTCCGCCGTCGATCATGGTGGGAACGTCGTCCACCATCTGTGTCCAGTGATAGGCCACGCCGTTGGCGATACAAGCCGCCTTCACTCGATCTTCGATTTCGACCATTTCCTCGGGCCACGGACTCGGTAGGCTTTGGTAACCCAGCGAAAGACTCATGTCGCTAGGTCCCAACTCGGCAAATGCGATGCCCGGAACAGCCAGAATCTCTTCGATGTGCGGGACCGCCGCTTTCGATTCGATCTTGATACCCAGCATGAGCTCTCCCTCCGGGTTCAGGGGCCACGGATCTGCCTTTGCCACGTACGTGTCGCGATCGACACCCCAGATATGGGCGGCGCTGGGCTCGGATCCAACGCCTCTGGTTCCGACACCAAGTCCCTTGCCCACTCCAAGTCGGTTGATCGGGTAGCGGCAGCACTCTACATAAGCCTCGACACCCTCGGGCACGGTTGTCATGGGCAACATGATGCCGTGAACGCCGCGCGCAAGAATCTGCTGAAATAGCCACGAATTGAATCGCACCATTTCCCGTGAATAGCCCCCGACTGGTGCCTCGACGATGACGGTCGGCGTCCGGTGGCCGCTTCGTGTCGGCCCGGCATCGACCATCCCACGCAGGTAGTCGTTGAGACCGGCAAGATCGAAGGCACCATGCTCCATCCCCACGTCTATGTGGTCCGCCCAGGTACCGGCATCAATCTTGCCCTGCTCATACGTGAGGACCGGAGAGTGATTTGCCGTCAGCCTTCCTAACGTAGGATGTGGAGGATCGGTATGTCCACCTACGTAGTAGATCGGTTGGCGATTCGACAGAAGCTCGATCGCTCGGTTGACTCGGTGTGCCATGCGAGTATGTTGCTTGTTCTGCCCGTGAGAGTCAAGTACCTCCGGCGTGAGTCGCCACTCGGTCGCCCTCAGGTTTTCCCGAGCCCCCAGGCCCTATGTTTACGGTGAAAACGGGGTCGGTATCGACTCTGACGATGGAGTAGCCGCGCCCCTCGTCGTCCTGAACCGGGTAGTTCGCTTTGTTGAGAGGTGTCTCCGGCGGGGTGGATCGGCTATCATGGGATGAGGAGAGATGAGCGCGTTCTGGGAGCAGGTGGGGGGACATCTGGAGCGGGGCGAGCGGGTGTTCGTGGCTTGCGTGGCCGAGCATACGCGCGGCTCGCCGGGGACTGCCGGGGCGAAGCTGCTGGTGGCGGAGGGCGGCGGCCTGTTCGGGACCGTCGGCGGCGGCATGATGGAGCACCGGCTGGTCGAGCAGGCGCGGGAATTGCTGCGCGAAGGTGGGGCGCAGCCGGAGAAGCGCACCCTGGTGCACAGCGATACCGCGGACGGCGAGCGGTCGGGCATGGTGTGCGAGGGCAGTCAGACCAACGTGTTCTGCGTACTCGCGGGCGACCGTGACCGTGCCACGGTGGATGCCGTCGCGGCCGCCGTGCGTGAGGATCGGCCGGGCTGGATCGGGATCGACGGCGGCGGCCTGCGGCTCACGCGGCGGGAGGCGGACTTCGGGCGGGCGCCGTTCGCGCTGACCGAGGAAGGGGGAACCTGGCGCTACGAGGAGGATCTGCTCAACCGGCGCCGGCTGGCGGTGTTCGGCGGCGGCCACTGCGCGGTGGCGCTGGCCGAGGTGATGGCGCGGCTGGGCTACCGGGCGCAGATCTTCGATACCCGAACCGAGGTCGTGACCCACGACCGCGCCGCGACGGTCGGAACCGTCTCCCACGTGGCGGACTACGCCGCGGCGGGGCCGCTGATCGCCTATCCCGAGCTGACCGCGGTGGTGGTGATGACCGCGGATTACCGGACCGACGTGCGCGCGCTGCTGGGGACGGCGGAGCTGCCGTTCCCGTTCGTCGGCTTGATGGGCGGGAAGCGCAAGATCAGCCGGATCTTCTCCCAGTTGCGGGAGCGGGGAGTGCCGCAGCAGACGCTGGACCAGGTCCACGCGCCGGTGGGACTGGACGTCGGCAGCGACACGCCCGCGGAGATCGCCGTCAGCGTCGCCGCGCAGATCCTGCGCGAGCGCAACCGCGGGTAGCCCGATGCCGCCGACCACCCGCTTCATCCTCAACGACCGGGAGATGGAGACTGCCGCCCCCGCGGGCCTGCTGGTGCTGGACTTTGTGCGCATCCGGGAGCGGCTGACCGGTACCAAGGAGGGCTGCAAGGAGGGCGACTGCGGCGCCTGCGCGATCCTGATCGGAGAACTGGAGGGGGACGCCGTCCGCTACCAGCCGGTGACCTCCTGCCTGGTGCCGCTGGCCGAGGTGCGCGGCCGGCACGTGGTGACCATCGAAGGGTGCAACCTGACCGGCCTCAACCCGGTGCAGGAGGCGATCGTCGAGTTCGGCGGCACCCAGTGCGGGTTCTGCACTCCCGGCATCGTCGTGTCGCTGCACGGACTGCTGCTCGACCACGCCAAGGGGCTTTCCCTCGACGACGTCAAGTACGCCCTGAGCGGCCACCTGTGCCGCTGCACCGGGTACCGTTCGCTCAAGGACTGCGCCGCCACCCTGGAGCGCGACCTCGGCAGCCGGCTGCAGGCGAACGGGAGCGGCAACCGCGTGCCGGCGCTGACCGCGGCCGGGGCGCTGCCGGAGTACTTTACCTCCATCCCCGACCGGTTGCGCGCCCTGCACGCGTCGACTTCCGGCCCGACGGTGCCCGCGCCGCAGCCGGCGGCGGGAGCCGCAGCATCTGCGCACTCGCCGGCGCGGGAACTCCGCATCGCCGGGGGCACCGACCTTTACGTGCAGCAGGGCGAGACCATCCCCGAGCGCCGCGTGGACGTATTGGGACAGCACCCGGGGCTGAAGGGAATCCGCCGCGCCGGCGGGAAGTTCCGGCTCGGCGCCCTCACCACCTTCGAGGAGTTCGGCACTCACCCGGCGGTGGTCGCCGCGCTTCCCGCCATCGCCTCGTTCAATCACCTGATCGCCTCCTGGCAGATCCGCAACCGCGCCACCCTGGCCGGCAACATCGTCAACGCCTCCCCGATCGGCGACTTCACCATCCTGCTGCTGGCGCTGGATACGAGGATCGTGCTGGCGGCAGGCGACAGGCAGCGGTCCGTCCCGCTCAAGGAGTTCTACCGCGGCTACAAGCAGATGGACCTGCACGCCAGCGAACTGCTCACCGAGGTGGTATTCGCCGACCCGACCGCCGCCTGCGTCAACTTCGAGAAGGTCTCCAAGCGCACCTGCCTCGACATCGCCACGGTCAACAGCGCCTGCTCGATCCGCTGTACGGGAGACACGATCGGCGAAGCGCACTTCAGCCTCGGCGGCGTGGCGCCGATCCCGCTCTACCTGCACCAGACCTCGCGCGCGTTGCCCGGCCGCGCCCTCGACCTGGAGACGGCGTGGGAGGCGGTGCGGATCTCGCAAGAGGAAATTGCGCCGATCTCGGACGTGCGCGGATCGGCCGAATACAAGCGCCTGCTCGCGCGGCAGTTGCTGATCGCCCACTTCGTCACCCTGTTCCCCGACCGCTTCACCGCCGAAGCGTTCTATGCGCGGGAGCGCACATGAAGCCGATCGACGCGAAGCACGTCGACTCCCACCTCCACGTGCGCGGCGAGTCGCAGTACGTCGACGACGTGCCGCCGCCGCCCGACATGCTGCACGCCGCGGTGTTCGGCTCGCCCAAGGCGCACGGCATCATCACCCGGCTGGCCTTCGACGCGGCGCGCGCCGCTCCCGGCGTGGTGGCCGTGCTCACTTCCGCCGACATCCCCGGCGTCAACCGTTTCGGCCCGATCTTCGAGGACGAGCAGTTGCTGGTGGAACGCGAGGTGTGCTTCATCGGCCACCCGATCGCCCTGGTGGTGGCCCGCAGCGCGCAGCAGGCGCGGCAGGCGCGCCACCTGATCGAGGTCGAGATCGACGAGCTGCCGGTGGTGGTCGACCCGCGCGCGGCGTTCGCCAACGGCGACCTGATCCATCCGCCGCGCACCATGGCGCTGGGCGACGTTGCCGGCGCCTGGGGCGAGTGCGACGTGGTGGTGGACGGGCGCTGCGAGATCGGCGGCCAGGAGCACCTCTACCTGGAGACGCAACGCGCCCGCGCGGTGCCCAGGGAGGACGGTGCGATCCAGGTGTTCTCCTCCACCCAGGGGCCGGCCGCGGTGCAGCAGGTGACGGCGGCGGTGCTCGGCCGGCCGATGCACAAGATCGAGGTGGACGTGAAGCGGCTCGGCGGCGGCTTCGGCGGCAAGGAGGACCAGGCCACCCACTGGGCGGCGATGGCAGCGCTGGCCGCCGCCCACCTGGAGGCGCCGGTGGAGTTGGTGCTGAATCGGCTGGACGACATCCGGATGACCGGCAAGCGCCACCCCTACTCCGCCGACTTCAGGATCGGGCTGACCGCGCGTGGCAAAATCCTCGCCTACGAGGCCACCTTCTACCAGAACTCCGGCGCCTTCGCCGACCTCTCTCCACCGGTGCTGGCGCGCACTCTTTTTCACGGTACGAACGCGTACTACATACCCAATGTGAAGCTGACCGCGGCGCCGTGCCGCACCAACCTGCAGCCGCACACCGCCTTCCGCGGCTTCGGCGGCCCGCAGGGGATGTACGTGATCGAGGCCGCCATCAACAAGGCCGCCGACGCGATGGGGATCGAGGCGGCCGCGATCCAGCGCGCCAACCTGCTGCGCGACGGCGACCGGTTCCACTACGGGCAGGTGGTGGAGCGTTGCCGCGCCGAGCGGACCTGGGACGAGCTGGCGGCGGCGTTCGGGGTCGATGGAATCCGCCAGCGGGTCGCCGAGCACAATCGGCGCAACTTCGCGGTCAAGAAGGGCTGCGCGCTGATGCCGGTCTGCTTCGGCATCTCGTTCACCAAGAGCCACCTCAATCAGGGCAACGCCCTGATCCACGTCTACGCCGACGGCAGCGTGAGCGTCACCACCGGCGGCATCGAGATGGGCCAAGGCATCAGCAGCAACATCGCCGCGGTGGTGGCGCGCACTTTCGGCATCTCACGGCGCCGCGTGCGCGTCGAGAGCACCAACACCACGCGCGTCGCCAACATGTCCCCCAGCGCCGCCAGCGCCACCACCGACCTCAACGGCAACGCCGCCATCCTCGCCGTCGAGACCATCCTCGACGGCATGCGCGAGGTGGCGGCCGGCGAGCTGGGCACGGCGGACCCGGCCACGGTAACCATCGCCGACGAACAGGTCCACGCCGCCGGCAAGTCCGCCGGCATGACCTGGACCGACCTGGTGGGCCTCACCTACCGGGCGCGCAGGCGGCTCTCGGCGCACGGCTACTACGCCACCCCCGGCATCCACTACGACGAGCAGCGCGAGCACGGCCACCCGTTCGCCTATCATGTCTACGGCACCGCGGTGTTCGAGGTGACCGTCGACTGCCTGCGCGGCACCTACGCCGTCGACCAGGTCAAAATCGTCCACGACCTCGGCCGCACCATCAATCCCACCGTGGACCGCGGCCAAGTGGAGGGCGGGCTGGCCCAGGGCATGGGCTGGATGACCATGGAAGACCTGCAGTGGGACTCCGAAGGCCGCTGCCTCTCCCACGCCCTGTCCACCTACAAGGCCCCCGACGTCTACTTCATGCCCGACGACATGGCGGTAAAGTTCCTGGAGCCTGAGAAAAACCCCTACGGCCCGCTCGGCGCCAAGGCGGTCGGCGAACCCCCGCTGATGTACGGCATCGGCCTCTTCTTCGCCCTCCGCAACGCCATGAAAGCCTTCCGCCCCGCCGCCGACCTGACCCTCGACGCCCCCATGACCCCGGAACGCCTCCTCCTCGACCTGCACCAGATACGAGCCGGAAGCCCCATTCAATCGACTGATCAAGTCAGGTATTTGGAAGTAGCAAAGAAAGGACCAGCACCGGAGTGAGCAGCAGTACTTATACGGTCACAGCGAAGGACGACTCGAGCGCCTTGTCGAACCTGAAGCGCCTCCCTTTGGAGTTGAGGAAGGAAGACGAGCCGTTTTGCGGCGACGGCCCGTCCCTGCGTCTGCTTGATTACTGGCGTTGGTCAGGATCAAGCCTCATGGACAACACCGCCCGTGGGACATTGGCGGAATTCCTGGTCGCGGCTGCGCTCGGCCTGCTCGACACGCCGCGTCTTGAATGGGACAGCTACGATCTGCAAACCCGGTCCTGTGTCACGATAGAGGTGAAAAGCGCGGCGTATATACAATCGTGGAAGCAAGATTCTGAGAGTGTGATTGAATTCAGAATTAACCGGCGGAAGAAGTTTGACCCTGACACCGGTAAAGAGGTCGTCGGTCCCAAGCGCCGCTGGGCCGATCTCTACGTGTTCTGCGTCCTGGAGGGTGCCGAACCGCTCAATGTGGACAGGTGGCGGTTCTACGTGCTCCGCACCGCCGTGCTCGACGAGAAATGTCCGGAGCAGAAGACTATTCGGCTGAGACCTCTCTTGGAAAAGTTCCAGCCCCGGGAGTGCCACTACCGGGGTTTATGCCATGCCATTAATGATCTCGCTGGCTCTCGACCGGGGTCACGAGAGTCCTGAAAGATACTCGTGGATCTGAACACGCTGATTGCCAAAGAGTTCCTCCGCTGCCAATATGAGTCGGGCCGACGAGACGATGTCCACAAGATAGTCCGAATCGCGACTCATAGATGACCTGTGCCGACTCCAGTATCGCTCTTCGGCGCCCTGGATTGCGGCTTCTCTCGATGCCGCGCCGACTGACCAGATCGACATTGTGCTCGAAAATCAATCGGAGCTCTTTCTCCATCTGGTGCAGATCGAACAGTGTATGGCGGACTCTCTCGTCGAGCGTAACCAGTACATCTACATCGCTCTCGGGGCCGAAATCATTGCGCAGTACCGAGCCGAACGGCGCGAGTTCGGAGACGCCCCAGCGCTTGTAGAACTCGGCAACCTCAGCTTGGCGCGCCTGGATCGCCCCTTTCACGTGCAGGCTTCTCTCCATCAGACCCTCGATCAAGGCCGCGATTCGGCTCTGGTCGATCTCAGTCTGCGTCCGTTCACGCGTTCATCTTACCCTGCCGTCCGCGATGCAATAACCGAGGCTCTTGAAGCCGGTGATGCGCTTGGCGTTCATGCGGGCGAGCACGTTTACGTCGCCGTCGACGTAGTCGTATACGATCACCTCGCGCTTGGCGGGATGCAGGCGGTGCAGTCGGCCGGCGTACTGGGCAAGCGTGCCCCGCCAGGAGATCGGCATGGTCAGGAACAGCGTGTCGAGCCTGGCGTCGTCGAATCCTTCGCCGACGTAGCGGCCGGTCGCGATCAGCACCCGCTCCTCATCGTCGATGGTCGTCTCCAGCCGGCGCGCCAACTCCCGTCTCGCCTTCTGGCCCAATCCGCCGTGCAGTACCAGGACGTTGCGCGCGAAGCGTGACAACCGCTCGGCCAAGAGCACGGCGTGCGCTACCCGCTCGGTCAGAACGATGGGCGACCGTCCTCCCTCCAGCGCGGTCACCACGTCATCGACAATCAGCTCGTTGCGCTGTTCATCCTCGGCCAGCGCCCCGTAGATCCTCTGGATGGGGGGCCGTTCCCGGTCCAGGTCCGCCGGCAGCGCGAAGCGCGTATTGCGCTGCACTACCCGATGGCTGAAGGGTCGCTTGGCGGCCTGGCGGCGGGCATCGACACGGAACCTGACGGGGCCGCATTGCATGAAGATGATGGGATGATGCCCGTCCTTGCGCGTCACCGTGGCCGACAGGCCCAGGACGTACCGCGCCTTGCAGCTGGTCACGGGTCAGCTCACCGGCAAAGGCCGTTGTGATCGGACGCCCGGGGTTGCGCTCATCGCGACGGCGGACGGTCACGCCCAACGAGGTGACCAGTTCTTCCACCTCATCGAGACACCCACGGGGCAGGGCGACGTGGTGCGACAGCAGTTCGGCACAGCCGATGACGCGCGGGATGCCGAACGTAGGCAGGCGCATCGCCTGGGCGCTGTAGAACTCGGGATTCTGAAACGCGGCCAGACGGGCGAGCCGGTTGACCAGGGCGGCCGGGAGCCCGGATCGAGGGACGTACACCTGATCGCCGAGCACGACCTCGACGGTCTCCGGCAGCGGACCGGTTATCGCGATGTGCGGTTTTCTCCGCGACGGCGGCGCCTGCCAGGGCGCTGCGTCCTCCTCCATCACCGGCAGGCGAACCCCGAGTATGCGCCCGTGGCGTCCGGCGTCTTCGTCGCTACCCGGGGTCGAGAAAGGCAACTCCATCGGTTTCATAAGCACTCTCATGCGGGGGATAAGCATCCTGCGACTCCTCGATTCTACTCCTAATAAACAACAGTTTCTTACATGACTGCGCCGGGCCCCGCCCGGTGGGAAGCTCCTGACTTCCACCGATCAGCGCTCGAATCTTACGCGGCACGCCGTACTACCCTCGTCCGCTGGCGGACGGGCGCGGGCGGCGGAAGCGGGTAACGGCGAACAGCAGCAGGGCGGCGACGACGAGCCGAGGCGAACAGGCCGCCGGCGATGGCGAGGACGCCGGCCGCGGCGGCCAGGGCAGCCATCTGCTCCGGGCTGGCGGCGAAGCGGCGCGCGGTGGCGGGCGGGATCACCAGCAGGGCCACGATCAGCAGGATGCCGACGATCTTGATCGCCACGGCGATCACGGTCGCGGTCAGCAGCCCGAACATCAGGCGCGTCCACTCCGGCCGCAGGCCGGCGACGGTGGCCAGGTCGACGTTGACGGTGGTGCGCAAGCGGCTGTCCGCCCACGGCTACTACGCCACCCCGGGCATCCACTACGACGCGGAGCGCGAGCACGGCCACCCGTTCGCCTACCACGTCTGCGGCACCGCCGTTGACAACTAACGGCGGAATCAGTACCGTCACCGAGTGACGGTGAGGTGTATTGATGTTTGCAGGATTATTGATCCAGATAGAAAAGAAAGTATGGCACGACCCTGAGACGGGCTTATATGTGTCGCACTGTAACCCTCTTGACGTATGTTCGCAGGGACATACGGAGGAAGAGGCCGCCACCAATCTGAACGAAGCAATCCAGATTTTCTTGTCTACCTGTTACGAAATGGGAACTCTAAACGACGTTCTCAAGGAATGCGGTTTGATGCCGTTGTCAGAACACAACAACGAACAGCCACATGGAGGTATGGAGATGAGTTGTCCGGTTGTATTGCAGCAGTCCCCAGAAGGGGCGAATGCCTAGACTGAGGCTGCCGACACCAGAAGAACTACTGAGATTCTTCGAGTTGAATGGTTGGGAGCGACACAGCCAAGAAGGATCGCATGTTAAAATGACAAAGGCAGGCGCACGTCGCCCGATAATAGTCCCTGTTGGCACACGAAAGGTGTCGCACCATGTGCTTCGTAACAACTTGGCTACGGCCCAAATAACGGTCGACGAATATCGCAGACTCACGGAGCGCAAATAGCTACTCAGGGGACTCAGGGGGATGGATGGAGGGTCGCTCATGGCGCTTCGCCGGGTTCACAAGGAAGCCGCCGGCGTGGTGTTCGGCTCCCGGACGGGCGCGGGCGGCGGAAGCGGGTAACGGCGAACAGCAGCAGGGCGGCGACGACGATCGACGGGCCGGAGGGGGTGTCGAGCCGGGCCGAGGCGAACAGGCCGCCGGCGATGGCGAGGACACCGGCCGCGGCGGCCAGGGCAGCCATCTGCTCCGGGCTGGCGGCGAAGCGGCGCGCGGTGGCGGGCGGGATCACCAGCAGGGCCACGATCAGCAGGATGCCGACGATCTTGATCGCCACGGCGATCACGGTCGCGGTCAGCAGCCCGAACATCAGGCGCGTCCGCTCCGGCCGCAGGCCGGCCACGGTGGCCAGGTCGGCATTGACGGTGGCCGCCAGCAGCGGCCGCCAGATCCGCGCCAGCAGCGCCATCACCAGTGCGCCGCCGCCCCAGATCAGGGCCAGGTCGGTGCGCGAAACGGCGAGAATGTCGCCGAACAGCAGTGCCTGCAGGTCGATCCGAATCGTGGGAAAAAACGCGAGGATGACGAGGCCGGTGGCCAGCCCGCCGGCCCGGTGACCAGCGCGAGCCCGATGCCGGCGAGCAGCGCGCGGACCAGAAAATCGTCCAGCATCGCTCAGCCCTGCCCCGGCCCCACGTCACGCGCGGCGGCGGCCGGCTCGTCGTGCTCGTGCGGCACCAGAACCACGACGTCGTTGTCACTGTTCATCACCATCTGCAGGTCATGCGAGATCAGCAGCACTCCGCAACCGAGATCGTCCCGGATGCCGTCGATCAACTCGTGCAGCACGCGTGCCCCGGCAACGTCGACGCCCTGCGCCGGTTCATCCAGCACCAGCAGATCGGGCCGGTGGATCAACGCGCGGGCGAGCAGCAGGCGTTGCAGCTCGCCGCCCGACAGGGAAGTGACCGGCGGGTCGCCGAGCCGTTCCAGGCCGACGGCCGCCAGCGCGGCGTCGATGGCGCGCGCCGGGAAGCGGCCGGTCAGCTTCATCAGCCGGCGCAGGCTCAGCGGCAGCGTGTGGCTCACCGCCAGCCGTTGCGGCACGTAGCCCACCTCCAGTCCGGACGCACGCTCGATCGCCCCCTCGTCGACGTCGATCAGGCCGAGGATCGACTTCGCACAGGTCGACTTGCCGGCGCCGTTGGCACCGATCAGGTAGACCAACTCGCCGCGCGGCACCTGCAGGTCGACGTGCCGGATCAGCCAGCGTTCGCCGCGCCGCACGCCGATGTCCCGCGCGCTGACCAGTGGTCCCGCAGCGGCGGCGTGGGACTCCGGTTGGTCGTCAGAGCTGTGTCGCGTCATCCCCGGATGCGGGCCAATGTACATTCCTGGACGACCTTTGCATAATTCCGCGACCAGTCGCCACGGCACGCGGTCAAGCAGATTCAACCAGGTTCAGGGGGCACTCATGTCCAGTCGGCTGTATATGGTAGCGGTGGGATTGGTCCTGGCCGCAACGGTGGCATTCGCCCGCGGCGGCGAGGACGTCGGCGCGGGGGGTATCCACGTGGTCGCCTCGATCAAGCCGGTGCACTCGCTGGTGAGCGCGGTGATGGCCGGCGCCGGCGAGCCGCACCTGATCGTTCGGGGTGCCCAGTCGCCGCACACCTTCAGCATGCGCCCGTCCGACGCCGCGGCGCTGGCCGAGGCCCGCGTCATCTTCCTGATCGACGAACACAAGGAGGTCGCGCTCGCCGGTCCGATCGCCAACCTCGGGGACGACGCGCTGGTGGTCCAGTTGGCCGGCGCGGAAGGGATCGCGCTCAAACCATTGCGCCGGGGAGGGGCGTTCGAGGTGCACGCCCACGCCGAGGAGCGGGCGGACCACGACGAGGACGACGATCACCACGAGGACGAAGACCATGACGAGGAGGGCCATCACGACGAACAGGACGACCATGACGAGGTCGACGAGCATGACGCCGAGCTCGACGAAGACGGGCATCACCACGACCACGGCGCGGTCGATCTGCACATCTGGCTCGATCCGGAAAACGCGGTGCTGATGGTGTACGCAATCGTGGACGCGCTCTCCGAGTCCGACCCGGCGAACGTAGCGACCTATGAGGCGAACGCCGATGCTCTGATCGACCGGCTCGACAGGTTGATGGCCGAGCTCGACGCGGAGCGCCCCGGTCCGCGACCGGCCGCAGGCGTGCTGCATGACGCGTCGTTACTTCGAGGACCGGTTCCGCCTGACCGTGGCCGGCTCGATTACCGTCAACCCGGAACGGGCGCCGGGCGTGCAGCGCATCGCCGAGATTCGCGACCGGGTGCGCGCGCTCGGCGGTGTGTGCGTCTTTGCCGAGCCGCAATTCGATGCGCGCATCATCGACGTCGTCACCGAAGGCACGACCGCCCGGTCGGGCACGATTGACCCGCTCGGAGCGACGATCGAGGATGGCCCCGAGCTCTACTTCACGCTGCTCCGCAACCTGGCGGCAGCATTCAAGGAGTGCCTGGCCCGCGCCGGATAGCGAGTGACTGGTCATCGTCGGCCGGCCACATGAACTCGATCCCCGCCATGCGTGAGAAGTAGGGCAGCGTCGCGTGCAGCAGGACGCCGGCCAGCATGGCGAACGCGCGCAACCCATCCAGTCCGTGGTAGCGGCGCGCGGTTGCCGGGCGAGGGCTCGCGGCGGTGCTACCCATCAGGCTCCGCTCCGGGGCTAGTCGGCGCGGCCGGAGGCGCGGTCGGGGGTCGCCGGATCGGCGGCGGCGCCGGGGATGGGGCGGCCGTGGGGGTCGGTGGCCCCCGCGGTGCGGGCCAGGTCGGCGCGCATGCCGGCCGAGGTGACGTGCTCGAGCTGGTGCGCGGCGAAGTGCACCTCGGCGGCTGGGTCGCCCTCGGCAAACAGGTAGCTCTCCCACAGCCGGTGGCTGCGCAGCAGGTCGGTGGCCTGCCCACGGCCGGCGGCGGTGAGCCGGTAGCCGGCGGCGGTGCGCTGCACGCGGCCGCGCAGCCGTTCCACCAGCAGCGCCAGGCTGCGGTCGAAGCGGCTGGAGCGGCCGGCGATGCGCGACGGCTCCTCCCGCACCAGCGCGCGGCGGCCGGGCGCCGGACCGCCGCGCTCCTCCACCCGCAGCAGCTCCACCAGCAGGTCCTCGCGTCCCACGGCCAGCGCCACCCGGCCGCGGTGCAGCGCGCGCGCCGCCAGGCCGCGCTCCGGAGCGACCACCAGCGCCAACGCCACCACCGCGCCCGCCACCACCGTCATCATGCCGGCGGTGCTGGTGTCGGACAGCCCGAACCAGCGCGGCACGGTAATAGCGCTGACGTGCCCGCCGACGGCGCAGGCCAGCGCCACCCCCTGGCCGACCAGCAGCAGCGACCACACCCGGCGGGCAAACAGGCCGGCCACCACCCCGGGCACGATCAGCATCGCGATCACCAGGATGCTGCCGACGCTCTCGAACGCGGCCACGATGGTCACCGCCACCATCACCATCAGCGCGTAGTGCAGCAGGCGGGAGTCGAAGCCGATGGCGCGGGCGAACTCCGGGTCGAACGAGGTCAGGTTGAGCTCCTTGAACAGCAGCAGCACGAACGCCAAGTCGGCGGCGAATACCGCGCCCAGGATCAGCAGGGCGCGCGGCATGCGCACGCCCGCCACCGTCACCTCGTTGAGCGGTGCCAGCTCGACGGCGCCGTAGAACACCGTGTGGACGTCGATGTGGACCGCGTCGGCGCTACGCACGATCAGGATCAGGCCGAGGGCGAACATGGTGGTGAACACCACACCCATCGCCGCGCCCCGGTCGACGTTGCCCATTTGATGAATGAGCTGGGTGCAGGCGGCCGTGAGCACTCCCGCGACCGCCGCGCCCACCACGATCACGCCGGTGTCGCGGCTCAGGGTGACGAGAAAGGCGACGGCGATACCGGGCAGCACGGCGTGGCTGATGGCGTCGCCCATCATGCTCATGCGCCGCAGCACCAGAAAGCTGCCGATCAGCGCGCAGGCCATGGCGCTGACCGCGGCCAACCCGACGATGCCGGTGTCGAGCGCGGTCCAGCTCATGGCGCACCCGCGGCCAGTGCGTGCGGGCTGGGCGCCACCGCGACGGCATCCGGCTGCCGCTCCAGGTGCGCCTCGAGCTCGGCGACCAGCTCCGGCTCCAGCACGTGCTCGATGCGGTCGGCGCCGCGGTCCACGCGGCTGGTGGCGACGTCGGCATAGCGGATCAGGTACAGCTCCCACAGGCGATGGTTGCGCACGATGCGCAGCGCCTGCTCCGCTCCGGCCGGGGTCAGGCGCACGGTACCGGGGGCCGGCGCCGGCAGCAGCCAGCCTTCGCGGCGACCCGTGCGCAGCGCGGCGTCCAGCTCCGCCCGGGTCCAGCCGCGGCGCTGCGCCAGGTGGGCGCGGCTGACGGCCTCCGCCGCCAGGGCGGCGCGGTCCGGGGTGCTGCCGAGCTGCCCCTCCACCTGCTCGAACACCGCCCGCAGCAGGTGCTCGCGGCGGATGCGCCGGTCGCTGCGGCGGCGCTCGAGGAGCAGCCGCAGCAGGCCGCGGCGGGTTCCGAACAGGACGCTGAGCACGAACCCGGCCGCGATGGTCACCACGATCACGGCGCCGGCCGGCAGGCGCGGCACCAGCGCGGACAGGCCGGCGCCGATGAATCCGCCGAGAGCGCCGATCAGCGCCGCCAGCAGCGTCATCAGCCGCAGATCGTGGGTCCAGAACCGGGCCGCGGCGGCCGGGGTGATCAGCAGGGCCACGATCAGGATCAGCCCCACCGCCTGCAGGCCGACGACGGTGACCGCTACCACCAGCCCCAGCATGGCCGCGTCCAGGAGCCCCACCGGCAACCCCTGGGCGGCGGCGTAGGCGGCGTCGAAGCACAGCAGGTTCAGTTCCTTGAACAGCACTACGGCGACCAGCACCAGCACCAGCGAGGTGATGCCGATCAACAGGGCGTCGGCAGCCAGCATGGAGGCGGTCTTGCCGTAGATGAAAGAGTCCAGCCCGGCGGCGGAGCCGCGCCGCATCTGCTGGATCAACCCGAGCAGCGCGATCCCGATCCCGAACGACACCGACAGCACGATCCCCAACGCCGCGTCCTCGTGCAGCCGCAGCACCGCCCGCACCACCAGCACCGCGGCGACCGCGGCCAGACCGCCGGCGGCGGCCCCCAGCAGGAGGCCGGGGAACCACTTGCCGGTGCCGCCGAGGGCCACCATCACCAGCCACGCCACGGCAATCCCGGGCAGCGTGGCGTGGCTCACCGCGTCCGACACCAGGGCGCGCTTGCGCAGCAGGGTGAAGGTGCCGACGATGCCGGCCGCCATCCCCAGCAGCGCCACGCCCAGCACCACCACGCGGGTGTTGAAGTCGCTCAGGAGCAGCACGCGCAGCACCTGCTCCCACGGCGGCAGATAGCTCACCCGCCCCCCCGAGCGCCCGCCTGCCGGCCGAGCGCGTCCACCGCCTGGTCGAGCAGGGTCAGCCGGCCGCCGTAGGTCTTCTGCAGGTTGTCGCCCGTGAATACCTCCGCCACCGGACCGTGCGCCACCACCCGCAGGTTGAGCATCAGCAGCTCGTCGAAGTAGCTGCTGACCGTCTGCAGATCATGGTGCACCACGAACACGCTCTTGCCCGCGCGCCGCAGTCGCTGCAACAGCTCGACGATGGCGCGCTCGGTGGCCGCGTCCACGCCGGCGAACGGTTCGTCCATGAAGTAGATGCGTGCGTCCTGGACCAGCGCGCGGGCCAGGAACAGCCGCTGCTGCTGGCCGCCGGACAGCTCCGAGATCTGGCGCCCCGCGTAGTCGGCCATGCCCACCAGGTCCATGGCCGCGCGCGCCGCCTCGCGCGTGGCGCGGCGCACGGGCCGCAGCCAGCCGAGCGACCGGTACAGGCCCATCGCCACCAGCTCGAGGGCGCTTACCGGGTAGTCCCAGTCGACGCTCTCCCGCTGCGGGACGTAGGCCACCAGCCGCCGTTGCTGCCGGTAGGGCTTGCCGTAGATGGTCACCGAGCCGGACACGCGCGGCACCAGATCGAGCACCCCCTTCAGCAGCGTGCTCTTGCCCGCGCCGTTGGGTCCGACGATGCCGGTGATCACCCCGTCGCCGGCCGCCAGGTCGACGTCCCACAGCACCGGCCGGCGGCGGTAGGCAATGGTGAGGTCACGCACCACCAGCGGGCTGCGCGCCGGGTCGGCGACCGCGGATGCCGCGGGCGTGACCCCGGCGGCGCCGGGACCGGGCGCGGCCTGCCGGTCGTGGTCGCCGCCGCCGCCACCTGGTCCGGAGTCGCGTTCACCCCGGCCGGGGTCGCCACTTGGTCCGGGGCCGCGTTCACCCCGGCCGGAGTCGCCGCCATACCGGCCGGCGGCGCGGCGCGCGCCTTCGGTCGCAGCCAGCGCACCGGGACCGTCCGGCACCGGCAGCGCCGCCGGTGCCGGCGAACGGCGCCTCATGGCGCAGCCACCGCGTGCGACAGCAGCCCCTGAAAGCCCCGTTCCGGTGCCTCGCCGCCCAGGGCACGCGCTACCGTGGTGACGTTGTGGTCGAGCATGCCGACGTAGGTCCCCTCGTAGGTGCCCGGCTGACCCATCGCGTCCGAGAACAGCTCACCCCCGACCACCACCGTGTGGCCGCGCGCCGCCGCCCCCTCGATCAGGGCGCGCACGTTGCGTTCGGCGATGGTGGTCTCCACGAACACCGCCCGGATTCGCCGCGTGACCAGCAGCTCCACCAGCCGGTTGATGCGGTCCAGGCCCGCCTCCGACTCGGTCGACATCCCCTGAATCCCTGCCACCTCCAGACCGTAGGCGCGTCCGAAGTAGTTGAACGCGTCGTGGGCAGTTACCAGGATGCGCTGCGGCTCGGGGATGGAGCCCAGCGCGCGCCGGGCGTACTCGTGCAACTCGGCGAGCGTCACGGCATAGCTCGCCGCGCGCTCGGCGTAGCCGCTCTTCCCCGCGGGGTCGAAGGCCGCAAGCGCCTCGGCCACCGCCTGCACCGCCTGCATCCAGCCGGACACGTCCATCCAGAGGTGGGGATCGAAGTGGCCGGCGAACTCTTCGGGGGCCAGCAGCGCGGACTCGTCGACCGACTCGGTGACCGCATGCACCGGCCGGCCGCTACGCGCCACCCTGATCAACGTATCGGTCATCTTCCCCTCCAGCAGCAGGCCCGAATAGAACACGATGTCCGCCTCAATCAGGGCAGCCACGTTGCTGCGGGTCGGCACGTAGAGGTGGGGATCGACCCCCTCGCCGATGATCGACGTCACTTGGCCCCGGTCGCCGGCTACCTGCCGCACGATGTCGGCAACCATGCCGATGGTGGCGGTGACGCGATACGGATGGTCGCGCGCGGCCGTATCGTCCGCCGCACCGGCCCCGCCGGCAACCGCGGCCGTCGCCACCCGCTCGCCGCCGGAACCGCAGGCAACGAGCGCCGCCGCCAGGGTGATCGCCGGCACCGCCGCCCGCATGCCGGAGCGGCAACAGCTTATGTTTCGCATTCAGAAATCCTAATTTTGACTAATCAAAATCGAAACTATGATAACTATGTGCAGCGGCAGGGGTCAAGCGACATCCTGCGCCGGCGCGCGGCCCTTGTTGCGCTGCATGGCACGGCTGGCACGGTGCCAACGAAACTGACGCCGGCAGCGCGCCGCCGGGAGCCGTCACTGCAGGCGGGCCAGCAGCACCGCGGCCAAGCCGGTGGCGAGCACGGCGGCCACTCCCGTGAGCACGCAGATGCGACAGCGCCTGATCCTTCGCATTACGAGCACCGGATTCTGATCGGTCCGCAGCCTGCGGATCAAGCGCACGTGCGGCGCGTACCTTTGCCGCCGACGGCGACCGGTCCGTAGCGCACGGATCAAGCGCTGCCAGCGCTGCCAGCACCGGAGCGCCGGGTGGTATATGCTGGAGGCATGGCACACTCCGACCCGGTGGTGGTGGAGACGTTCCCGGTCGGCAGCCTCGGCTGCAACTGCTCGCTGGTGTACCGGCGCCGCAGCCGGCAGGCGATCGTGATCGACCCTGGGGACGATCCGGAGGCGCTCCTGGCGGCGGTGCGCGCGCGCACCCTGGTCGTGACTCAGCTCCTGCACACCCATGCCCACTTCGATCACATCGGCGGCTCGAACGAGGTGAAGCGGCAGGTAGGCGCACCGATCCTGCTGCACCGGGACGACGAGGACCTCTATCGCCGGCTGCAGGAGCAGGGGCTGCTGTTCGGCGTGCCGGTGGCGCCGCCGGGCGAGGTGGACCGGTTCATCGAGGAGGGGTACGAGGTGGAGCTGGGCACGGACAAGCTGCTGACCACCATCCACACTCCCGGACACTCTCCCGGATCATGCTGTTTCTACACCGAGGTCACCGGTGAGCCGCTGCTGTTCGCGGGCGATACCCTGTTTCGCCAGTCGGTAGGCCGCACCGACCTGCCCGGCGGCGACCCCTACGCCCTGATCAGGTCGATCAAGCAGCGGCTGTTCGAGCTGCCGCACGAGGCCTACGTGGTCCCGGGGCACGGCCCCGCTACGACCCTGGCGGTCGAGCGGCGCACCAACCCGTTCCTGTGATACGACCCGGTGCCGCCGGCGGTCACGGTGCGGGCGGTCACGGGTCGCGCAGCCGCAGCTCCAGGTCGAGGCTTTCCTTGGCCTGGAGACGATCGAGGGCGTGCTGCACCTGCTCCAACTCGTCGGGGCTCAGGGCCGATTCCGCGGTGCGCAGCCGCCGCAGCTCCCGCTCGACCTCCGGCATCGGCGGCGGGACCAGTTCCACGGTCGCCATGCCGCTGATCACTCGTTGCGCCTGACTGGCGATGAGCCGTTCCAACAGGCGGTCGCAGGTTTCCAGCCAGCGCCGGAGTTGCTCTGCCGTCAGCCGCCCCACCTCGTGCTGCTCGAGCCCGGCCGCGCGCCAGGTCGCCAGCAGCTTCCGGCCCACCGCGCGCTGTTCGGCAAGCGCCTCGAGCCGCGCCTGCTGATCCTGCTCGACCCCCGGCGGCGGTTTGGCCAGCGGTTCCAGGCGATTGCGCCAGCGCACCAGTTCCAGTTTCGCCAGCTCGCACCGGTAGCGGTGCGCCGCTCCGGCGAGTTTCGCGTCGGCCTGGTCGACCACCGAGACAAGGAACTGGTTGGAGGCGTGCCGCGGTTCGGAATCCAGCCGGCGCCGCAGATTCGCCAGCCGCCGCAACGCCTGCTCGATCTCGGTGAAGTGGCGCAGCAGGCGCAATTCGTTCTGCTGCAGGGACGCGGTCCGCCGTCCGCGCTGCAGAATCGCGGTCACTTCCGCGAACAGTCCGAGTCCCCAGCCGAGTCCGGTTACGCAGCCGGCCAGACAGCCGTACAGCCAGAGGACGTTGTCGAAGCTGCGGTAGAACACGCTGCCGCCGAGCACCCCGCCCAACAGAGTGGTGAACAGCAGCCACAGGGAGCGATGCGTGCGCCCCGAAAGGAACGGCCGGCTGGCGCCGCAGTTGACGCAGTACCGGTCCGGCTGGACGACCCAGTAGCGACAATTGCGGCATTGCCGGTACGCGGCGCGCAATGGGCGCCCCGGGTGCAGTACGTCATGCGGCGTTCTCATGCTGATCCCACATCTTCGAATCGGGGGGAGCCAGTATAGGGCAGACGCCGGACCACGCCAACCGCCTCACACGCCTCACAGCACCAACGCGATCCCGGGGCTACCCTCCGCGCGCTGAGATGAGTATATTGGGGAGTGTTCGGTACCTTATCTATTGACATTGCATGACTTTTGAAGAGTTAGACCTTGATCCAAGGCTCCTGCAGGCGACCCGTGACGCGGGCTTCGTCGCTTGCACGCCGGTGCAGGAACAGACCTTTGCTTACAGCTTGGTGGGCTCCGACGTCGCGGTTCAATCGCAGACCGGAACCGGCAAGACCGCCGCGTTCCTGCTCACCATCTTTCAGTTGTTCCTGGAGCAACGCAGCCTCGACGGCAAGATCGCCCTGGTCATAGCCCCGACCCGGGAGCTGGCCGACCAGATCGAGCAGGATGCCCACCAACTGGGCAAGCACGTCGACTTCCCCATCGCCAGCTTCTACGGCGGGGTGAGCTACGAGAAGCAGGAGCGGGCGCTGGCCAACGGCGTGCGCCTGGCGATCGGGACCCCGGGACGCCTGCTGGATTTCTCCGAGCAGCGCAAGCTGGACCTGGGAAGCGTGGGGATTCTCGTCATCGACGAGGCGGACCGCATGTTCGACATGGGGTTCATTCCCGACCTGCGCCGGCTGATCCGCCGGATGCCGGGGCGCGACCAGCGCATCACCATGCTCTACAGCGCCACGCTCACCACGCGGGTGAAGACGCTGGCGTTCGACCACATGAAGGATCCGGCCGAGATCACCATCGCCCCGGAGCGGGTGACGGTCGACGAGATCACGCAGGAGCTGTACCACGTGGCGCGCGACCGCAAGCTCAGCCTGCTGCTCGGCATCCTGGCTCACGGCCAGCCGCGCAACGCGTTGATCTTCACCAACATGAAGCAGACCGCCTACGAGGTGGCGATGCGGATGCAACGCAACGGCATGGAGTGCGAGTACATCGTCGGTGACCGCCCGCAGCGCCAGCGCCAGCGTCTGATCGACTCGCTCAAGGACGGCACGCTGCGCTATCTGGTGGCGACCGACGTGGCCGCGCGCGGCCTGCACGTGGAAGATCTGGAGCTGGTGGTGAACTACGACCTGCCCGAGTACAGCGAGAACTACGTGCATCGGATCGGCCGCACGGCACGCGCCGGACGCACCGGCAAGGCGGTCTCGCTGGCCTGCGAGGAGCACGTGTATGCCCTGGCCGGGATCGAGGAGTTCATCCGCGCGCCGATTGCCGTGGTGACCGCCCCCGCCGAGCTGTTCGCGGACGACACCAGCGCCGGCATGCGCGTGGAACACTACCTGCACGGCCGCGGGCGGGATGAACGCCGGGACCGCCCCCGCCCAGCGCGAAGCGCGCCGCGGGCCGTTCCCGTGTCGGCCGCGGGCACCGGGAACGGACGCGAACGCGCAGGCACACCTACGGTAGCTGCCGGCACGCCGGCCGGCACCGGCACAGCCCGACCGGCCGCAGCCGCGCGCAGCCCCGCGCTGGACGCAAACGGTAGCGGCGGCAACGGTGTGCGCGAGGCAAGCAACGGCAACACCGGTACCGGCGGGACGGGCCGCAGGCGGCGGCGCCGGCGCGGCGGACGGGGGCGTGGCGGCGGCGCGGTTGCTGCCCCGACCCTGTCCACCTCCGCCGAGCGCCCGGATCGGCCCGCGCCGGGCGACGGCGCCCCCGCAGCGACCGAAGCCCGCCAGAACAGCGCCGGCGGTGACGCCGGTGACGCCACCCCCCCGCGCCAGCCGGGACTGAATCGACACTCACGCGCGGCCGACGGGCCCGGATCGCTGGACGAACGGTTGGCGCGCTACCGCGAGAAGTACGGCGAGGAGTTCCGGCTGGTTGAACCGGCCGTGCCCGCTACGCCCCACCCTGCACCCCCGCTCCGGCCGCTCCGGCCACTCCGGCCACTCCCGCCACTCCGGCCGGCGCACGGGCCGCTGCACCCGCCGCGCCCGACGAAACACCGGGCCGCTTGCGGAAGCTGCTGCGCCGCGTGCTGGGGCGGTAGGAGCAGGTCGGATTGCGACCGTCCGCGCACACGCCGGAACCCGCCGTCCGCGCCGGTTAGATGGGGGCGCGGATCATCGAGGGCGGGCCGGTTGCCGCCCGCATCCGCGGGGAGGTAGCCGCCGCCGTGCAGCGCCGCCACGCGGCCGACCCCGCGGCGCCGGCGCCGCGGCTGCAGGTGCTCCTGGCCGGTGACGATCCGGGCTCGCACTGGTACGCCGGCGCCAAGGTGAAGCTCGGCGCCAAGCTGGGCATCGAGGTCGAGCTCAGCACCTTCCCGGCCGCGGCCACTACCGCCGAGCTGGTCGCCGCCCTCGCCGCCTGGAACCGCGATCCGGCGATCCACGGCATCCTGGTTGAGCTGCCGCTCCCGGCGGGGGTGGACAAGCAGGCGGTGCTGGCGGCAATCGATCCGTCCAAGGACGTGGACGGCGTCACCCCGTTCAACCGCGGCCTGCTGTTCGGCGGCATGGAGCAGCGCGCCCTGCTGCCGGCGACCCCACTGGCCTGCCTGGAGCTGCTGGCCGAAATCCCGGTGGAACCGTGCGGCCGGCGCGCCGCGGTCATCGGCCGCGGCGATACCGTGGGCCGGCCGCTGGCGGCGCTGCTGGTAACCCGCCACGCCACGGTTACGATCTGCCACACGCGGACGCCCGACTTGGCGGCGGTAACCCGCGCGGCCGATCTGGTGATCGCCGCCGCCGGGCGGCCCGGAGTGGTGACCGGCGCCATGCTTCGGCCCGGCGCGGCGGTCATCGACGCCGGCATCACCGACCGCGACGGCACCCTGGTGGGCGACGTGGAGTGGAACTCGGTAACCGCGGTGGCGGGCGCCGTGACCCCCGTTCCCGGCGGCGTGGGCGCGGTGACCACCGCCATCATCATGCGCAACCTGTTGCGCGCCCGCGCCCTGCAGCAACAGGCGGGAGGCCCGGCGTGACCCGCGAGGAGCTGCTCGGCCTGCCGCTCGGCGAGTTCCTGGCCCGCACCGGCTCGGCCGCGCCCACTCCCGGCGGCGGCTCGGTGGCGGCGGTCGCCGGCGCCCTGGCGAGCGCGCTGGTGGCGATGGTGGCCCGCTTGACCGACCGCAAGCAGGGCTACGAGCAGGCCTGGGACGCGGCCGCGGCCGCCACCCGGCGCGCCGATGAATTGACCGCGGAGCTGCAGTCCGCGGCGGTGGAGGACGTGCAGAGCTTTCAGGCCTACATGGCCGCCCTGCGCCTGCCGAAGCGCGCGCCGGCGGAGCGGCAGACCCGCACCGCCGCCCTGGCCGCGGCCACCCGGCGCGCCACCGCCGCGCCGCTGGCCATCGCGCGCGCGTGTGCCGAGACCCTGGCGCTGGCCGAACGGCTGGCGCCGGTCGCCAACCGCCATGCCGTGTCGGATCTGGGCGCGGCCGCGCACCTGGCGGCCGCGGCCGCCGGCGCCGCCCTGCTCACGGCGCAGATCAACCTCAATTCGGCCCCGGATGAAGCGTTTTTCGCCGACGCCCAGCACGAGGCATCCGATTTGAGGGACCGGATCGACCAAAAAACTCGCGCCGTCGTCGGCACAGTCGAAAATCGTATCTGATCCAGCGGCTTTCCGACCCGCTCTCAAGAAAAAGTCTCATTTTGCACTTGAATTCTCAATTCTCATCACGTATTCTTTACATTCAACCCATACCGAGGGAGAGACATGGCTGAAGCGACGAATAATGGGCTCGACGGGGGGCAGGCACTGGTCAAGGCCCTAGAGAAAGAAGGCATCGAGTACCTGTTTGGTTTGTCAGGCGGGGCCGCGCTGCCGATTTTCGACGCGCTGGTCGCCACCGAGAACAAGATGAAGTTCGTGCTGGTGCGGCACGAGCAGGGCGGCAGCCACATGGCCGACGGCTACGCCCGCGCCACCGGCAAGCCGGCGGTGGTGCTGGTCACCAGCGGCCCCGGCGCCACCAACACCCTGACCGGCATCATGACCGCGCACATGGACTCGGTGCCGATGCTGGTGGTCACCGGCCAGCAGGTCACCGGCATGCTCGGCAAGGACGCCTTCCAGGAGGCGGACATCTACGGCATCACCATGCCGATCGTCAAGCACAGCTACCTGGTGAAGGAGACCGACAGCATCCCCCGCATCGTGCGCGAGGCATACCACATCGCCACCACCGGCCGCCCCGGGCCGGTGCTGATCGACGTGCCCAAGGACATCAGCCAAGCTCCCTTCGGCAACGCCAACGGCCGGGCCCAGCAAATGGACATCCCCGGCTACACGGTGCCGGACGAGGGCGACCGCGAGACCATCATGCAGGCGGCCGCGGCGCTCAACGCCGCCCGCCGGCCGGTCATTCTGGCGGGCCACGGCGCCTTGATCGCCAAGGCCGCCGATTCGGTGCGCCGCCTGGCCGAACGGCTGCACGCCCCGGTCACCACCACCCTGCTGGGCAAGGGGGTGTTCCCCGAGACCCACCCCCTCTCGCTCGGCATGCTCGGCATGCACGGCACCGCCTACGCCAACAAGGCGATGGTCGAGTGCGACCTGGTGATCTCGATCGGCTCCCGCTTCGACGACCGGATCATCGGCCAGCCGGCCAAGTTCTGCCGCAACGCGGTGGTCATCCACGTCGACATAGACCCCGGCGAGCACGGCAAGATGATCAAGCCCGACTACTTCATTCAGGGCGATGCCCGGCTGGTGGTGGAGGAGCTGATCAAGCACGTCACCCGCCTGGAATCCGATCCCTGGATCGCGCATCTGGATCGCTACAAGCTCAAGTACCCGCTCAAGTACCGCAAGCAGGGCGGCCTCAAGATGCAGCACGTCATCGACGAGCTGTATCGGCTTACCGAAGGCCGGGCGATCGTCTCCACCGACGTGGGCCAGCACCAGATGTGGGCGGCCCAGTTCTACAAGACCGACTATCCGGAGAACTGGCTCAGCTCGGGGGGTGCGGGGACCATGGGCTACGGCTTTCCCGCCGCCATCGGCGCCCAGTTCGGCCGGCCTGACGATCCGGTGCTGGCGATCGTCGGCGACGGCGGCTTTCAGATGACCCTGTGCGAGCTGGCCACCGCCTGCATTCACCGGCTTCCGGTCAAGGTGATCGTGCTCAACAACCACTACCTGGGCATGGTGCGCCAGTGGCAGGAACTGTTCTACGACGAACGCGAGAGTGGAGTGGATCTGGAGGGCAATCCCGACTTCGCCAAGCTGGCGGAGGCCTACGGGGCCAAGGGCTTCACCCTGCGCCGTCCCGGGGACGTGCGCCGCATCCTGACCGCGGCGCTGAACTACAACGACGGTCCGTGCGTGATCAACGCCGAGGTGGAGAAGACCGACAACGTATTTCCGATGATTCCCGCGGGGAGTGCGCTCGAGGACATGATCATCGAACCGCCCAAGGTGAAGCTCGCCAAGCCCACCGGATCGACCTAGGACGACCCGCAATGCCGCACCCGGACAACGGCTCGATGCACGCGAATCACACCATGCATACGACTCACCCGATTCACACGTTGAGCGCGCTGGTGGCCAACAAGCCGGGGGTGCTGGCGCGCATCGCCCAGGTGTTCGCCCGCCGCGGGTTCAACATCGAGTCACTGGTGGTGTCGCCGTCGAAGGACGGCGCCTACTCGCGCATGACGATCGGCACCACCGGCACCGAGGACGGTCTGGACCAGATCATCGCCCAGGTCAACAAGCTGGTCGACGTGCTGCACTGCTACGACCACACCTTCGACAACGCCGTGGTCAAGGAACTGGCGCTGGTCAAGGTGGCGGTCGGCGCCGAGGAACGCACCGAGGCGCTCCAGATCGCGCAGCACTTCGGCTGCAAGACCGAGGACCTGACCGAAGAGTCGATGATCGTGATGGCCACCGGCGAGACCGAGAAGATCGACGCCCTGATCAGGATGCTGCGCAAGTTCACCATCGTCGAAATGGTCCGCACCGGCAAAGTCGTCATGATCCGCGGCGAGGGCTCCACCTGACAAAAGACTGGACGAAACGCATTAAGCCGGCGCTGCTGGAGGCCCTATTTCTCATACACGATCGAGGGAAACAAGACGAGCATATTGCCGTCCGGGTCTTTGATCCACCTGGCTTATTCGGGATCAGGTGGAACGCCTGCGTCGGTCGAAAACAGTTCTATCACTGCACCCTCTTCAAGGGTGAGATTGGCAACCTCTTTCAACTGAGCCGAGCCCTTACCAGCTTCGACCTCAAATCTCTCTCGGACCTTGAAACCTAGGATTCCTTCATAGAAATCGATGAGTCTCTCCATATCCGTAGTTACAACGCCTATATGATCGAGCTTCTTAAACATTTCTAACCTCCCCTATCAAACCGACCCGGCGGCTCTGGCACCGAGACGACCCACACCACCCCGCAGCCGCGGATCGAGCAGGTCCCTGAGGGCATCACCCAACATGTTGAAACTGTACACCACAATCGTCAGGCACAGCCCTGGCCAGAGCGCCAGCCAGGGGGCCTGCTCCATGTACCTGCGCCCTTCCCGGCTGAGCATGCCGCCCCAGTCAGGAATGGTGGGTGGCAGACCGTAGCCGAGGAAGCCCAGAGCAGCCAAGGACATAATCACCCCCCCGATGTTAATGGAGAAGACAATGATGACGGGTGCCATAATGTTCGGCAGGACATGGTGAATCAGGATCTTGCTCGTGGGGGTGCCCACGGCCTGAGCTGCCATAAAAAAGTCGTTCTCCTTGATACCGATCACCGCGCTTCTCATGACTCTCGAGCCGCTGATGCCTCCGGCGATCCCCAGGACCACGATGATCTGGAGGAGACCCCTTCCTACGATGGACATGATGGTGAGCAAGAGCAGCAGTCCCGGAAAAGCCATCCAGGCATCGACAAAGCGCTGCACCGCCAGATCCAATCTACCCCCAAGGAATCCGGAAGTGCCGCCGACCAGGACAGCGACGACGATATTCAGCGCAGTCGCGGCCAGACCGACAAGCACGGAGATGCGAGCCCCGATGATCAGGCGGCTGAGCAAGTCCCGTCCCACCTGGTCGGTACCCAGAAGATACTGAGATGATGGGCCTGCAAGCCTGTCTATCAGGTGCATTTCCTTATAGGAATAAGGCGCCAGCACATCGGCGAAGATCGCCACGAAAAGCAATATCACTATGATAATCCCGCAGAACGTACCGAGCGGCTTCTCCTTGATAAGCCTCATCAAGAAATCAGCCAGCCGGCCACGTCTCTTGGGCTCACTTCCTCTATTCATACCGAACCCTTGGGTCCAAGAAAGCATAAATAACGTCGATCATGAGATTGATCCCTAAAACCGCGGTAGCAAAAATCAGGTTTATTGCGGAGATTACCGGGTAGTCTCTTCCATCGAGCGCATCCACAAACATACGGCCTATCCCCGGAAGAGCGAATATTTGCTCCAGGATAACGGAGCCACCTACCAGGAGGGGGAGCTGCAGGCCTACGAGCGTAACTACCGGGATGAGAGCATTCTTGATGGCGTGCCGCATGACAACTACCCGTTGCCTGAGCCCCTTCGACCAGGCGGTCCTGATATAGTCCTGCCTGAGCACCTCCAGCATCATGGTGCGCGTCATCCGCATGGTGCTGGCAGCAAGGGCCGTCCCCAGAATCAGGGCCGGAATGAGGAACATCCCGAGATTCCCCAGCGGGTCTTCCTTGAAGGGAATCAGCTCCATCGGCGGCGACCAGCCCCACCAGATTGCCGGGTAGAGCATGACCATGATTCCGAGCCAGAAGTTCGGTGTTGCCAAGCCGATGATGGCGGCGGTGCGCCCTACGTAATCGGCGGCGGTGTCCTGGCGGATCGCCGAGTAGACGCCGACGGGAAGGGCTATAACGAGCCCAATTACGATTGACAGAGCACCAAGCTCAATGGTTACTGGCAATCTCCCGATTATGATCTGCTCTATCGCAAAAGCAGCGCCAAACAGTGATTCGCCAAAGGTGCCCTGGAGGAGGCCTTTAAAGTGGGGCTCACCGGTAATCCAGTCAGGGGTCGGCAACACTCCTATCCAGCGTCCATACTGCACGTAGACAGGCACGTCCAGTCCCAGCTGACGCTCCAGAGCTTCACGGTCAATCGTCCCGGGTTGGAAAGTATTCATCTCAGCCACCATTACGTCTATCACATCGCCGGGGATAAAGCGGACCGCGAGAAAGACGATGATGGTCAATATGAACAGGGTGGGGATTGTGAGCAATAGCCGCCTGATGAGATAGCTTCTCATGGTGTAGGTACCCCAAGTATGGGAGCAGGGCGGCGCTCGCAAGCGACCGCCGCCTAGCTCCGCAGGCGTATACTGCTAATTTCCCATCATTGCTTCCTTCAGCTCACTATCAATCCAGAGGCGGGCCAAGAAGGTATTACGTTCACCCCTTCCCAAAGAATCTTCACCGAAATAGCCCTGGACCCACGGGTGGCTCACGAAAACGATAGGGGAGAAGGGTTTGGATAGGCCCCAGTGCTCCCTTACAGTGATCTCATCGGCCTGTCTTTGAATACTCTTATACTCCTCAATGTCCATAGTCTCTTCGGCAGCATAATACAGGGCCTCCATACGCGGGTCCTTCGCTTTGTTGAAGCTGAAGCCATCAATGTTTTGGCTTACCGACCCGATCCCAAAGTGGGTTGTAAGGCCCATCCATCCCCCATCCGCTAGGTGCCACTCGTGCGTGTCCGCCCTTTGGGAAGCTCCTACTTCAGCACGAGTCAGGATAACAAGCTCGCTGTCAACGCCAATGGCTTCGAAGTACCCCATGATGATTTCTGGATAGGTCGAATCGTTCGCCTCGTTATTGGCAAGCTTGACCTTGAACCTATAGCCGTCGGCGCCGCGCAGATACCCGGCCGCATCAAGCAACGCTTCTGCCTCTTCCGGGTGATACTCATATTCACGCTTGACCTCGTCGGGCCAGTTTTCCATTGGCCAGGAATACCCTATAAAGCGTTGATTGAATAGCGCACCAGGTGTTGGATCTCCCCAACCCTTATAGTAGGTAGCGGAAATTGTCTCGCGGTCCACTGACATCTGCAGTGCCTTGCGCACATTGACGTCGGCAGTGAGCGGCAGAGACTGGTTGAAAAGGAATGCGCCCGCTATCCAGGCATAAGTGGGCCACACATCGATTTCAGGGTTGGTCTTCTGGAGGCTCTCTACATCGTCGAGAGATTGTATATAGGCGTCGCCGGTGTTGCTCAGCATATCAATCTTGCCCGTACGCATTGCTGCCAGACGTGCTGACACGTCTGGTAGCAACAAGGACCTTAACTTGTCAATATAGGGCAAGCGGTTCTCCGGGAATTTTTCGTCGTAGCCCCAGTAGTTAGGATTCTTCTCCCAGGTTGCCGAGCTGCCCTCCACGACATCAGTCAGTCTCAAGGGACCAGTGCCGACCAGGTTCCTCCAATCCTTAGCGTCGCCGTATTCATCGATTTGCTCTGGGGCGTAGATCATCAAGTAGTTGTTGAGCATATGCTGCAACACAAGGACGTGAGGCTTGAGCTTAACAACAACCGTCCATTTGTCGGTGGCCGTTACCGATTCGATCTCTACACCCGCTCTCCCAGACGCAGTTATAGCACTCTGATGGGCGCTAGGTCCGTCTTCGGTGAAATCGCCCAGACCCAAATAGCGGTGATAGTTATATTCGACGTCATGGGCATCGAACTCCCGACCGTTCACCGGCGCCTTATTGTCCCAGTAAACGCCCTGGCGGATGTGCCAGATGAACGTTGTGTCGTCGGGCGTTGACCAGCTTTCAGCCAGATTCCCTATAAACATCTCGGCGGTCCAAGGCTGTGTGCCTGTCCATATATCCCTGGATTGTCCCCAGTCGACGAAGGCTAGCTTCTCATTAACGCCACTGATGAGGTGAGCCGCCCAGCCAGGATGAACCGACCACCCGTCACTATTATTATTTGGGGGAAAGCCCCTAACGCCCTGCGTGAGTGTCCCGCCATACTCTGGCGCGGTCCACGTCTGGCCGGTGGCGGGGTCGAACACCGTCTCTTTGTCGGCAGCGGCTGCCGGCTCCTCTTCTGCGCCGGCGGCCCAGACGCCGGTCGCGGTCACAACCAGGACCAACGCAATCGCGAAGGCCCTTGTGATTATTACAATATTCATACGTAACTCCGTATGTTTGATTTCCGAGAGTATTGCGCAGCGGCTTGCCGCTCCCTGGCTACTCTCACGCCCGCAACGCAGGCGGCCAGTGAGAGTCAACTGTGTGACGCGCACGGCGTGTGACTCACCGGGTTCGCCCGGGCTCACGCCGCGCGCGCGTGCGGTTCTTTGAGTATCATTTTGCACCTCCACTTTCCGTAGATTTCGGCAATTGACGTACGTCGGGACCTGGGTCACAACCCCACACTGGGTGGTGTGCCACCATCGGATGGTGGTCGGCGCGGCAGCGCTTCTGAATGGCGGGCAACGCCGGGGGTGTGACGGACGGGGCTGCGGGACGGTTGCGGTAGCCAGTGAACGAACGTGGACTGAGCCGGCGCCACACGGAGCCGGCCGCTACCCCCGTGCCAACCGCGAAGGCGCCCGCCGCGGCGCGTTCGGGGCGATCAGCCGCAGCGGTTAGTTGGTTCTCGGTTCGAAATCGTTTTTTTGGGGGGGGGGGGGGGGTAAGCGTTAACTTGTTGTAGGTCACCCGAACCCTCCGAAGTTGAGACGCAGCTATGCACATGTGTGGCGCCGATTGACCGCACATCCCCAATAACCGGTGACTGCACTCACTGTCGCCATCGCGCCTTATGACCATCCGTTCGATCCCCGAACTCCCTATCGTCACAGGCTCGCCTGACCATGTCAAGCGCGGACTCCGGCCGTTCCGGCCGCCCGCCAGCGTCGCCGCCACCGGCAGTGGTGACGTTGCGGCCACCGCCAACCGGCCACTGCGCTGACTGTCGTGATCGCGCTTCATCTGCATCCGTCGAATCTCAGGCGAGCCACCCTTGCATATGCGCGCCGCACTGTCAACCGCTCGGAGGTCACCGCAGCGATTCTCGGGGAACGGCTGGTAGAGGAGCAGAGGTGCATCGTAAACAGATATGGCAATTGGAGGCGAGAGGTTACAGAAAAGTTTTGAGGGCGAGATCGCAAGCCCTGTCATAAGCTCAAGCCCTCCGAGTGTGAAACGCGACCATGCCCACCTGTTGGCCCACCGAGTGAATGCACGCACGGTCCGACCGGAAGGAATTCTGTAACTGATTGCAGGTGATGTATTTAGCCACCGTCAAGCAGCCCGGTGCGATGAGCTGACCGCCGGCAGCCACCGCCGCTTCATCCGCACCAGCACGCGCGCCGCAACGCTCTCATGCCACCGACTCGGTGTTCTCGCGGATGACTCGCGGGTGCCGCGCGGCGATGCGCAGGAGAGCCAGCGCTGGCCCTTCAGGACGGCGGCGGTCCTGTTCCCAATTGCGCAAGGTGTGAACGCTGATGCCGACCGAGGCTGCAAACTGGACCTGCGTAAGTCCGACAAACCGCCGTAGAGCCACCACGTCCGCACCGGATTCGAACCGGCCCCGCATGAAGCGTCTGCGAACACTTGCCGGAATCGCGGTCGCGAACTGGCTTTCCGTGAGCTCCACGGGTTCATCCTCGGTTTTCATAGGTATCGAAGGTACAGTCGATCCCCCCCGGCCAAGTATGCTTCGTACAGTCTCTTTTCGTGCGCAGTGGTCGGGCCCCCCGGCCACAGCGCCAGGCGCGGCGCGATCTCCATGTACTGCCGCCCCTCCCGGCTCAGCATCCCGCCCGAGCTCGGAATGTCCGGCGGCAGCCCGAACCCCAGAAAACTCAGCGCCGCCTCCGCCATGATCACCCCGCCCACGTTGATGCTGAAGATGATGATGATCGGCGCCGCGACGTTGGGTAGCACGTGGCGCAGCAGCGAGCGCCGGCGCGAACTGCCGATCGCCTGCGCCGCCTGGAAGTAGACGTTCTCCTTCACCCCCAGCACCGCGCCGCGCACCACGCGCGAGGCCGGGATGCCGCCCGATACCCCCAGCACGACGATGATCTGCAGCATGCCACGGCCGGCTATCGACATGATGGTGAGCAGCAACAGCAGCCCCGGGAACGCCATCCAGGCGTCGACGAAGCGCTGCGTCACCAGGTCCAGCCGGCCGCCGATGAAGCCGGTGGTGCCGCCGATCAGCACCACCACACGACGGTGAGGACCGTGGCGGCCAGCCCCACCGCCAGCGACAGCCGCGCCCCGTGGATGAGGCGGCTCAGCAGGTCGCGCCCCACGTGGTCGGTGCCCAGCAGGTACGCGGCCGAGGGTGCCTGCAGGCGGTCGCGCAGGTGGATCTCCTGGTAGCGGTAGGGCGCCAGCGAATCGGCAAAGATGCTGACCAGCACCAGGAGCAGGATGACGATGCCGCCGGCGGTCCCCAGCGGCTGCTCGCGCACCAGCCGGCCGACGAACTTCCTCAGCCCGGCCTGCCCAGCCGTAACCGCACCCGCGGCCGGCTCGGCGCTGGCCGGCGCCAACTGTGATACGTCACCCATCGTCACCCATCGGCCCGGCTCATTCGTAGCGAATCCGCGGGTCCAGCGCCGCGTACAGCAGATCGGTCAGCAGGTTGACCACCACCACCGTGGCGAAGAAGAGGTTCACCGCCGACACCACCGGGTAGTCGCGGTCGTTGAGCGCATCCAGCATCAGCCTCGATGATCACCGCGCCGCCCACCAGCGTCACCACCGGGATGATGGCGTTCTTGAGCGCGTGGCGCAGGATCACCGACCGCTCCAGCAGACCCTTGGCCCAGGCGGTCCTGATGTAATCCAGGCGCAGCACCTCCAGCATCATGGTGCGCGTCATGCGCATGGTGCTGGCCGACAGGTAGGTCCCCAGGATCAGGCTGGGGACGAGGAGTCGATCGTGAGTAGACCGTACGCGGATTGTAGTTCCAAGGCACGAGTATAGTCCGCGATGCAATGTTCCTCGACGCGCATACCCATGTCGAGCAGTGCGTCGACCTTGGCCTGATAGGCATGCAGGGTTTTCACGACCTCCGGTTGGGCGGACAACTTGCGGGCGGGGTTCGACCCCGAGATCTTGTTCCGGGCGCGCGCCTCGATCAGCATGAGCTTGTGACACACCTCAAGGAGTGCGGCGAAAGGGATGATTCCGCTGACCGCGCCCTCGGCACACCGCGCAAGCAGGGCGCTCGCTTGCTTCGAGTGTCCTTCTTCGGCGTAGATCAGAACGTTCGCGTCGAGCACGCACCGCGAGCCGTCGGCGATTTCCGTGTCCTTCACCGCGCCAGCAGGTCGTCGTCGACGATCTCGCGGAGATCGTCCTCGCCCGCGCCCATGCCGCCTATGGGGTTGTTGCAAAACCGGGCGTATGCCTGCATCGCGCGGCGAGGCTCCGGAGCGCGCTCCGCGAGGTATCCCGTAAGGGCGTCGGCGAACAGATCGCACAGCCGTTTCCCGTCCTCCGCGGCGGCGCGCTTCACCTCCGTGAGCAACTCGGCATCGATCAAGGTCCCAACCTTCATCTTCATCGCAGTTTCAAGAATAAGGTAGAATTCTTCTCGTATCAAGACCACTTCGTGCGTACGATGTCCGCAGTCTGCCCCGTGGCTGATGGCGTTGACCCCGCTACGCCCTGCCCGCGCCGTAGCGCCCGAGCCGGCCGCGCAGGCGGGGGTCCAGCAGGTCGCGCACCGCGTCGCCGAATATGTTGAGGCTGTACACCACCACGGTCAGACACACCCCCGACCACAGCGCCAGATGCGGCGCGACCTCCACGTACTGCCGCCCCTCCCGGCTGAGCAGCCCGTCGGCGAAGATGCTCACCAGCACCAGGATCAGGATGACGATGCCGCCGGCGGTCCCCAACGGCTGCTCGCGCACCAGCCGGCCGAAGAACCGCCGCGGTCCGGCCTGCGCAGCCGCGCCCGCGGCCGGCTCGGCGCCGGCCGGCGTCAGCTGTGATACGTCACCCACGGGTTTCCCTCATTGCCTTTGCCTCATTCGTAGCGAATCCGCGGGTCCAGCGACGCGTACAGCAGATCGGTCACCAGGTTGACCACCACGACGACCGTAGCGAAGAACAGGTTCACCGCCGACACCACCGGGTAGTCGCGGTCGTTGAGGGCGTCCAGCATCAGCCGCCCCAGCCCCGGCAGGTTGAAGATGTTCTCGATGATCACCGCGCCGCCCACCAGGATCGGCAGCTGCATGCCCACCAGCGTCACCACCGGGATGATGGCGTTCTTGACCGCGTGGCGCAGGATCACCGACCGCTCCAGCAGACCCTTGGACCAAGCGGTCCTGATGTAGTCCTGGCGCAGCACCTCCAGCATCATGGTGCGCGTCATGCGCATGGTGCTGGCCGACAGGTAGGTCCCCAGGATCAGGCTCGGGATGAGGAACATGCCGAGGTTGCCCAGCGGGTCCTGGGCGAACGGGACCAGCTCCATCGGCGGCGACCACGCCCACCAGATGGCCGGGTAGATCATCACCATCGTTCCCAGCCAGAAGTTGGGCGTCGCCAGCCCCATGATGGCGACCGACCGTCCCACGTAGTCGGCCGCCGTGTACTGGCGCACCGCCGAGTAGATGCCCACCGGCAGCGCGATGACCAGGCCGATGAGGATGGCCAGCAGCCCGAGCTCGGCGGTGACCGGAAGTCGTCCCAGCATGCGCTCCTCGATCGGCCAGCCGCCCAGCAGCGACTCGCCGAGGGTGCCGCGCAGGAGGATGCCGCCGATCCAGCGGCCGTACTGCACGTGGATCGGTAGGTCCAGGCCAAGCCTGCGTTCTACGAGCTGCCGGTCGACGGAGGTGCCGAAGGCCGCCGAGCGAGCCGCCATGACGTCGATGACGTCGCCGGGGATGAAGCGCACCGACAGGAATACCAGCACGCTCAAGAGTCACTCAAGCCCTCCGCAGGTGAGGCACAGCCATACCCAGATGTAGCGGCGATTGACTGCATGGCCTGAAGAGACAGTCTGGGGGGGCCCCACCATTTGTCAACCCCCGCCGCGAAAGGATTCCGGGGGGGGGGGGGGGGGGCAAGGGTAGGACACGCCGGTTGCGTTACCGCTAACCGGTGGCAGTGCTGAGTAGTGTCATCAGCCACTTTTTGCATCCGTTCAAATCCGTGGCGCTTACCCTGGCACACCTGCGGCAAACAAGTCAACCGGCAAACGAAAAGTTTTTTTTGGCAGCTGCGGCGCCCGTGAGCACCCTCGCGGCGTGGACCCGGGCGCATCGGCCCCTTCCTGAGTCGACCAACCACCCCGGAGGCGTCGCAAGGCCGGGCTACGAACTGGCGCGGTCCACGCGGGCGAGGAAGTCGGTGGTCGAGCCACTCCCCCAACTCCCGTACCCGCTCAGGCAAAGCCCTCGCCTGTACACTTTGCTCCACTTCCGCCACCCACGTCAGCAGGTTCGGCCGCGGTAGATCATCCCACTCCACGGCCATCAGATCAAGCACCTCGTAACTCAGCGCGAGCTGCGCCGGACCGTCTTGCTCGGTCCTGGCGCGTCCCACCGACTATCGCCGTTGTACACCACGACGTGCAACACCGGGTCCGCCGTCTCGCCCTTGCTCCACCTGGTGCGGTCGCGATACAGCCGCTGGTAGAGCAGGCTCGTGTAGTTGAGGAACCGCAGCGGCATCGACTAGTCCACGCTGGACTGATGCTCGATCACCACGTGCAGGGTCTGCACCCCGCCGCGTCCGTCGCGCCGGTCGATCGACCACACCACGCCACCGAGCCGGCGGCGCAACTCGTCGGTGATCTCCTCGGTGGGGCCTTCGCGGAGGGTGTCGAAGTCGAGCGCGCCGGCCCACCCCGGAGCGCGTTGCGGCGCGATGAACCCGATCAGCAGATCCTTGACGATGCGTTCGTGCTTGCGCAGGCGTTTGTAGGAGGGGTCGTCCATGAGTCTCCGTCCGTGGCCGCGCCGTCGTCATGACGCCGTGGTGTTCGCGGGAGATTCTAACCTGACCACTTGCGGGCGGAAACCGCGCCGGTGTCCGGCTGATATCTCAACGTGTGGATGACGACCCCGCCGATGATGCTCAGTGGCTTCAGTCATAGCGGACCCTGGGGTCCAAGAAGGCATAGACCAGGTCGATGAGGAGATTGATCCCCACCACACCGGTGGCGAAAAACAGGTTGATGCCGGAGACCATCGGGTAGTCTCTGTCATTGAGGGCAGTCAGCAAGAGACGGCCGAGGCCCGGCAGGTTGAAGATGTTCTCCATGATCACGGCGCCCCCCACCAGAATCGGCAACTGCAGGCCGATCAGGGACACCACCGGGATCAGGGCATTCTTGACCGCGTGTCGGATCACCACGGCCCGCTCCCGCAAGCCCTTCGCCCAGGCCGTCCTGATAAAATCCTGCCGGAGCACCTCCAGCATCATGGTGCGCGTCATCCGCATGGTGGCTGCAGCCGCGGCCGTTCCCAGAATCAGGCTGGGAATGACGAACACCGCCAGATTCCCCAGCGGGTCTTCCGTGAGGGAAACCAGCTCCAGCGGCGGCGCCCAGCCCCACCAGATGGCCGGGTAGATCATGACCATGATGCCTAGCCAGAAGTTGGGCGTGGCCAGGCCGACGATGGCGACCGAGCGCCCCAGGAAGTCGGCGACGGTATCCTGGCGAATCGCCGAGTAGATGCCGACCGGCAACGCGATCACCAGCCCGATGAGGATTGCCATCAAACCAAGCTCAATGGTTACCGGCAGTCTATCTATTATCTTCTGCTCCACCGCCCCTCGGCCCATCAGTGATTCGCCGAGGCTGCCGTGCACGAAAATGCCCCTCAACCAGCGTCCGTACTGCACGTAGACAGGCACGTCTAGTCCCAGTTGACGCTCTAGCGCTTCCCGGTCGACCGACGCACCGGATACTGTGTATCCCAGCCGCTCCTGTATTGCGTCTATTACGTCGCCGGGGATGAAGCGGACCGAAAGGAAGACCAGGATGCTCAATATGAACAGGGTCGGGACAGTCAGCAACAATCTCCTGAAGATATAGGCCCTCAAGCGATTCTCCGTTGCCTCTCAGTCAACGAGTAGAGGAGCTGGGAAACGCGCTCGGAAGCGGCTCCCAGCTCCTCGTTATCAGTTCCACGTTTCCGCGAAGCCCCCCTCTCATCCCGGACGGTCGAATTTCTCGAGTCCGGTTGGCGGCCATGCCCACTTTCCCCGATGGACCTTCCCGACGGGGCCGAAGCGCAAGCGCTGGCACGCATACGCCCCTAACCCGGCCGGTTATACCACCGGCTCGATGCCCGCTCCGACTTCTCACGTTGCCCGGGTACAGCGCCCCGGCGTGTGCCCGTCAGGCATCCGACATGCACCGACCCTCTGGATGCCCCCACCTTGCAGTCCTTTGCCTGACAAAGCGGCAGGGCCTTATACACCACGCAGCTATCGTGCGGTTACCCAACACGAACTGTGGCATCACTACGTACCCGAACCGGGTAATTGGTACGGCCGGTCCTTCCCCGGCTGGAATGCAGTCTTGTCGGCTGCTCAAAGCCCCTAGAAACCCATCGACTCCTTGAGCTCCTGATCGATCCAGAGGCGGGTGAAAACGGTGATATATCGATTCTCTCCCAACCTCATCTCGCCGTTGAAACCTATGATCCACGGCTGGACCGCCGAATACACTGGGGCCACAGGACTAAATAGCGTCCAGAAGTTCTCTATCGCATACTGATTTACCTCTTTAACCATGCTGTTTAGTTCCTCCATGGTGGAGGCGCCTTCGGCGGCTTCAACCATGGCATTATAAACTGGGTCGTCGACATTGGAGGAGTCCCATGCTACATCCGTAAAGCGCTTCCCCCCTGCCCATCCCCATGGGCACACTTTCCCGGCCGATTCCCCTTGCATGAGTCTGAAATCTCCCGCACTTCTTCTAGCGCCAATGGCCGTGCCTGGCTGTACATCAATCTCCACGTCAACGCCAATTCTTTTCCAGTATGAGGCGACTAATTGTACATAGTTCAAATCGTACCTCTCGTTGTGCATAAAGTCGGTCTTAAATCTCACGCTGTCGGCGCCGCGCGGATATCCAGCCTCATCAAGCAACGCTTCGGCACCTTCCAGGTCGTAGTCAAAGACCTTCTTGACATCTTCGGGCCAATCTTCGAATTGGATGACAGCCTGTGAAATAGTCCGGCTTAGCTGCCCCTGAGGTATGATATCGGCATAACCCCTATAGTAGGCGTTGTTGATTTCCTCGAGGTTTATGGCCATCTGCATTGCCTTGCGCACCCTGATGTCGTCAAAGGGCTCCGCCTGAACGTTCATGCCTATACTAGTGGTCGAGAAAGCAGCAGACGGATATATCACGAGTTCGGGGTTGGTCTTCTGGAGGCTTTCTACCTGGTCGAGAGACGCTATTTGAGCTGCGCCGATCAGACCTATGTAATCAAGCCTACCGGCGCGCAGTGCCGCCAGACGTGTCGCCGGTTCCGTCATAACTAGTGCCCTTATCCGGTCAACGTAGGGCAAACGGTTCTCCGGGTATTTTTCGTCGTAGCCCCAGTAGTCGGGATTCTTGGTAAAGGTTACGGAGATGCCCTCGACCCGGTCAGTCAGCATCATGGGTCCGGTGCCGACCAGGTTCCTCCAATCCTGCATGTCCCCGTGTTCCTTGATCACTTCGGGGGGGTACATAAAGCCGGTGAATTCGTTGAAGATAGCGGTCAGAATAGTGAGCCTTGGCTCCTGCAGCTTGAAAACAACCGTATATTTGTCGGTGGCCGCTACCGATTCCACGTTCACACCTGACAACGCACCATATTTACTAGCTTCGCTAGGCTCGGTGAAACCGCTGCCGAGTCCCAAGATACGGTGATAGTTGTACTCGATATCCTGGGCAGTCAGCTCCCTTCCGTTCATCGGTGCCTTGTCATGCCAGTGAACGCCCCGGCGGACTTTGACGATAATAGTGAGTGGGTCGGGCTGCGACCAGCTTTCCGCCAGACCCCCTTTCGTGTAGGCTGGAGGGCAGAGATTACCGAGGAACTGGAATTCGTCCCTGGGCGCTGCCCAGTCCGCCATCCCCAGCTTCTCGACGACGGGATCGATTAGGGCTTCTGCCATTGAGCCTAGGACCAGGACGTCGGCACCCGTCGATGTCCCTCCCTTGGCATAGGTTATTGTCCCGCCATACTGTGGTGCCACCACCATCTTGCCGGTGGTCGGGTCGGTGACATACCTCTTCTCCCCGGCGGCGGTCGTGTCCTCTTCTGCGCCAGCGGCCCAGAGGCCGGTGGCGGTCAGCACCAGGACCAACGCAACCGCGAAAGTCCGTGTAAAGAATATCTTCATCGTTTCTTCCTTCGATGGAATGTTGAAAGTATTGGGGAGCGACTTGTCGCTCCGTGGCTACTCTCGCGCCCGCAACGCAGGCGACCAGCCAGATAGAGTCAACTTCCTGAAGCGCGCGGCGTGTGACTCACCGGGTTCACCCGGGCTCACGCCGCGCGCGCGTGCGGTTCTTTGAGTATCATTTGCACCTCCATTTTCTGTAGGTTTCGGCAATTGACAGAGAATAGGGTCTGATCTGGGTGCGTCCCATCAGGCCAACACCGACCGCTCGACGGGCGTCCGCACCTGCGTGCCAACGCGATGCGGGGTGGTGTGCCACCGATAGCCACGGCGGTGGTGAAGGCAACGGCGTGCGCGGGGTCGCGTACGGAGCGATCAGCCGGAGCGGTTAGTTGTTTCTCGGTTTCAAAGGTTAGGGGCCGGGGGGGGGGGGGGACCCACGGGGGGCCCACCGGCTGCGTCACCGCCAACCGGTCACTGCGCTGGCTGTCGTCGTGGTGCCTCATACTCATCCCTCAATATCCCCGAACGCTGCATTCTTGCACTCGGGCAGCAGACCGTCAACCGCTCGGGCCACTCGGCATCCGTCCGAGTCTCACGTCGTCGCGTTACTGTACCACAACGCTCGACACCCGTCAAGGTGCGAAAGGTGCGAAAGGTGCGATCAGCGCGATCAGCCCGCGCCGCCGGCGCCGAGGCGCCCGCCACCGCCCCTGAGCCTCGGGTCCAGCAGGTCCCGCACCGCGTCGCCGGTCAGGTTGCTCAGTGGGGTTCGGCTCGAAACACCGGCCGGAGGTGTTCCCGGCGCGTATCGGGGAACGCAAGCAGCGTACGGGGCCTCGGGCTGCCGGTGCGCGTTCCTGACCCTCCCAGGTAATCTGGGCTGTGCGTTGAAACAATCTGCCCTTCCCACCGGCCGCCCGAGCATTTATGCTCACGAGCTATGAGGTTCGCGCCGAGAGGGCGACCGTCGCGACGCACATGAAACACGTATTTACAGCGCTCAAGGATGGTCTCAGGGGGCTCCCTGAGGACGCGATCCGCGAGAGACTTCGACCGTATCACGGACCCGCGACGCGGGTCAACCAGCCACATCGACGAACGTGGCGTCTCGTGGCGTCGTGTCGTTGGCTGACATGCGTGCTCCCTTGCGTCCTTGTGTCTATTGCCGGGGGCTGCCGGCGCCGGACGCCGGCACGGGCTCCTGGCGCGCTTCCCGTTCCGGCGGCGGCTCCGTGGGCGGCTCCGGGCGCCACGGCCCCAACACCGCTCCTTCGATGCGCGACAGGCGGCGGTCGATATCCGTCACGTCTCGCCTCAAATCATTCAAGGTCGCTTCCATGCGGCCCATGCGCTGATCCATGCGATCCATGCGCTGATCCATGCGATCCATGCGCCGATCCACATGGCCTTCCATGCGATCCATGCGGCCGTTCAGGTTCGCCTGCGTGGCTCGGTGCGCGCCCAGCAACGCGAAGCCGAACGTCAGAATCGCGGCCAACAGCGTCACCCCGACGCCCAGCACCGCAATGGTGTCGCCGCTCATGCCGTCATCGCCTCATCACTCCTGATGATCACAGCCTACACCGATCGGGAGGGTAGCGTCACGCCGGCCGCACGGCACGCAGGCCGATCAGGGTCACCACCGGGATCAGGGCATTCTTGACGGCGTGCCGGACCACCACCGCCCGCTCCTTCAGCCCCTTGGACCAGGCGGTGCGGATGTAATCCTGCCTCAGCACCTCCAGCATCATGGTGCGCGTCATCCGCATGGTGGCGGCGGCCGAGGCCGTTCCCAGAATCAGGCTGGGAATGATGAACACCGCCAGCATTCGTCATGACGAAATCTCGCGCACTTCGTTTGGCCGCGTGGGAAGGCGGCGAATGGACATCTATTTCGACCTCGACGCCAATCTTTTTCCAGTATGACGCGA
The DNA here is from genome assembly GCA_965198005.1 of Spirochaetia bacterium. GTDB lineage: Bacteria > Spirochaetota > Spirochaetia > SZUA-6 > Bin103 > Bin103. Next base: position 820,090 of record CBDAOI010000004.1, on the reverse strand, counting down.
GTAATTGTATGTAGTTCAGATCGTAGCGCTCAAGATGGATCATCGTGGTCTTGAAGCCATCGGGATAGCCCGCTTCGGCCAACAGCTCTTTGGCTCCTTCAGGGTCGTACGTAAAGACCTTCCTGACCTCTTCCGGCCAATCTTCAAACTGGATGACCGCCTGTGAAGTCCGGCGCGGTGCCGCCAAACGGGTCGCGGGTTCGATCATGATCAGGGCCCGCAACTGGTCAATGTAAGGCAACCGGTTCTGCGGGTATTTCTCGTCATGACCCCAGTAGTCGGGATTCTTCTCCCAGGTGACAGAGCTGCCCTCGACGCGGTCGGTCAACATCATGGGTCCGGTGCCGACGAGGTTCTTCCAATCGGCCGCGTCTCCGTGTTCCTCGATGACGTCCGGCGGGTACATCCAGCCGGCGAAACTGTTCAGGACAGCCGGCAGAATAGTGAGGGTCAGCCTTTCCAGTTTGAACACCACGGTCGATTCATCGGTTGCCGTTACCGATTCTATGTTCGCCTCCGCGAGCAGTTCCCAAGGCATGATCGTTCGCTCGGTGAATCCACTGCCGAGTCCCAACAGACGGTGATAGTTGTACTCGATGTCCTGGGCCGTCAGCGCCCGACCGTTCATCGGTGGCTTGTCATGCCGCCGAACGCCCTGGCGCACATTGACGACCACCGTCGTTGGGTCGGGCTGCGACCAGCTTTCCGCCAGTGCCCCTCTCGTGTGGTCTGGCGGGAACAGAAACACGAAGTCGAATTGGTCCCGTGGCGCCGTCGAGTCCGCAATACCCAGCTTCTCAAGCACGGGATCGATCAGGGCTTCCGCCCACCCGCCTGGGACCACGATATCGGCACTCGCCGAGGTGCCGGTCTTGACGAAGGTCAAGGTCCCGCCATACCGCGGGGCCGTCACCATCTCGCCGGTGGACGGGTCCGTCACCATCTCTTTCTCCATTTCCATGGCGGCATCGGACTCGTCTTCGCCGGCCGGGCTCGCCCAGAGCGCGGTTGCGGTGAGGACGAGAACGCACAGTAGTGCGAGATACTTTCTGAATGTCATAAGTGACTCCTCCAATTGTTTGGGTGTAGGTCTCGTATTGAGTGAATCAGAGGGGCAAGATCTGGTTTGGAGGACGATTGCAGCGCAGGGGTGACAAAGTGTCACGCAGGGCGGTGCGAGCGCGTGCGACCGCGCGGGGCTCTCTCCAAAAAAATCGAAAAATCGCTGTTGAGCGGCGTTTGGAGCTTGACACGGTTTTCACAGCCCGCCTCGGCCCCGCGCCAACCCACGCCACCATCTCCCGCACACGGGCCCTAGCCTGCGCTGGAGCGGCCGCCAACCCCAATCTGGCCACGAAACTCCAAAATCGCCGAACCAAGCTCGCCACGGCCGCCTACGGCCCCGTCCAAAACCGGGTGTACCATACAGCCATGGAAACCGCCATGGAACAATCAGCATCCCGCACGGCGCCGCCACCGGCCCGGCCCCCGGCGCCGGCGGCCGACTCCACCCGCGCCGCCGACGCGGCGGTCATCGAACAGGCGAATGGCATTCACCTCGCTGCGACCGCAGCCCGCCGCATCGCCTGCGACGCCGGCCGCGTGCTGGTGACCCACGCTCCCGACGGCGCAGTCCTGGAGGTCGGGCGCAGAACGCGCACGGTGCCGACCCCGTTACGCCGCGCGCTGGAGGTCAGAGACCACCATCAGTGTCAGTTCCCCGGCTGTCAGCTCCGCCACTGCGACGCGCATCACGTCGTGCACTAGGCGGACGGCGGGGCGACGCGACTTTCTAACTTGGTTTAATGCGGAGCCCGGGGTAATGCGGAGTCACATGACCTAATTCCTTTAGGAATGGCTCTTGAGGCCCAGATCGCTGTGCATTATCCCGGGGCCAGAAGCGAGGCGATCAGCGCGTCGGGCGCCTTGAATCGCCCGCGCCGCAGTTCCGGCGGCAGTACAGCTTCGACGGCCTCCAGCTTTTCGGTGGGGTCCACGCGCAGATAGACTTCGGTGGTGCGCACATCGGCGTGTCCCAGCCATAGGGCGACCTTGCGGATATCGCCGGTAGCCTGAAGCACGGTGAGAGCGCAGCTATGGCGTAACTGGTGGGGCGAGATCGGGCGTCCCGCCAGCGAGGGGACATGCCGTCGCGGCTGCCCGCACGTGCTTGTCCAGGACGTACTCGAATCCGGCGCGGCTCATGGGCCTGTCGGTGGCGTTCAGGAACAGCTCCGGCACTGGATTCTCGCCGCGGACGGCGAGCCAGGCACGGAGGTCGGCGGCGGTTTGTTTCCACAGCGGGAGACAGCGCTCACGGCGGCCCTTGCCAAGCACTCGGAGACTCGCAGTTCCGCGCAGCGACAGATCTGCCACCTGCGCCGTCACCAGTTCGGACACGCGCAGAGCAGCAGCGAAGCAGAGATGGAGCATGGCGCGGTCGCGGATGCCGAACCGGGTGGTGGTATCGGGAGCGTCCAGGAGCGCGCTGATCTCGTCCATGGTCAGGTGGCGGACGAGCGGCTGATCATGGCGTTTGGTCGGGATGGCAAGGATCTGTCTGGCTTGGTCGAGCGCAGCCGGGTGGCGGAACTCGACATAGCGCATGAAGGCTTTCACTGCTGCCAGTCGGATGTTGCGGCTGGCCGGGCTGCCACCACGATCCACCTCGAAGTGGGTGAGGAAAGCCAGGATGAGCGGGGCGTCGAGGTGTTTGAGGTACAGCTGCGATGGTCTGATGCCGAGGCGATCGGCAGCGAAGATGAACAACAGCCGGAAGGCATAGGCGTAGCTCTCACAGGTATGGGGGCTATAGCCGCGCTGCACGGGGAGGTAGTCGCGCACCTGGAGCAAGCCGTACCGGTTGGTGATCAAGCGGACGCCGATCGCGCAGGGTCGGGGCAACCAAGAGAATCTCATTAAGGACTTCAAGCATGGGTTGGGACTGTCCCATATCCCCACCGGCTCCCTGGCCGCGAACCAAGCTTACTTTCTGATCGCAGCCCTGGCCTGGAATCTGAAGACGTGGATGCTGAATCTGCTTGAGCTTGGCGATGGAGCGGTGCTGCGCTACGACGCCGTCGTCCGCGACCCCGGTGGGATGGACACCGGCGGCAACGTACCGAGCTTTTTCTGTTCGCCGCTCGCGGTCCCTCGAAGTTGACCGTCGCAATAACTGTGCTTAAGTTGTGATGACGCTCATGCATAACGAATTGAAACGAACGGCCCTCATATACGACTTCGATGGAACGCTGGCGCGAGGCAACCTTCAGGAACGGAGTTTCATACCAGAAGTAGGAATGTTGGGTGACGAATTCTGGGCCGAGGTGAAAACGCGCGCAAAGAAGAACGATGCGGATGAGATTCTCGTCTACATGCAGGTAATGATCGAGAAGGCGCGTGAGAAGGGCATCATGGTGTCGGACAAGACACTCCGCAACCACGGCAAGAAGGCCGAGCTGTTCCCAGGACTTGAAGACAAGTCATGGTTTCAGCGGATCAATGAGTATGCGCGGGATGACGATCTCCTGCTTGAGCACTACATCATCTCATCTTGTATTCAAGAAATGATCGATGGTTGTCCAATACGAGGGCAGTTTAGCCATGTGTTTGCTTCGAAATTCATCTACAAAGACGGAAATGCCATCTGGCCGGGGGTTGCTATCAACTACACGACCAAGACCCAATATCTCTTTCGTATCAATAAGGGAATCGATAACCATTGGAACCAGGAGGCGATCAATTCGTATACACCTGAAAACGAACGGCCCATACCGTTCCGTCGAATGATATTCATTGGCGACGGAGAGACGGACATCCCGACGATGAAGATGATGACCCACAATCATGGCTATCCGATTGCAGTGTACGATCCGTGCCGAAGCGACAAGGATCTGAGTAAGATTCACGGACTCATTTCAGACGGCCGCGTGGATTTTGTGGCGCCTGCGGACTATCGAGAGAAGTCCCAGCTTGACGTAACGGTGAAGGGTATTCTCGGCCGGATCGCACGCGCGGAACGTGAGAGGCAACCGGTCTGATTGGCGATAGCGCCCATTGCCGTGCCGAACGAGCGAACGTTGAAGGGTCGGCTACTCCAGCAGCGCCTTCAGCAGCGCATCCGCGCTATCCGAGTAGAACTGCACGTTGACTCGGGTGGCCATGTCGTCTGACAGCTCAAAGAGTTGTCTCCGCGCTGAAACAGGGAGCAGCACGGTATCGGCGCCCTTTTCGACGGCGGCCTCCACGATGCCGACGGCATTTGCCAATTGCTCCACGGACCCGCCCAGGTTCAGGGCGCCGACCACGATCAGACCCCCCTTCAGGCTCTTCTCGAGCAGGGCGCCGCACAGCGCCAGGAGGACCGGGAGACCCAGCGCTTCCCCCGAACGCTCGTTGTCCATGGCACGCAGTTGGACCGAGAATTCCTGCGCGCGAGGATCGCGGTCGCCAACCAACTGGCGCGCTCGGGTGTACAGGTTCTGTTCAGCGTACCGGGTGCTCTCGCGGAATGGGGGCGGCACCGGCGCGTTCAGTATCTTGACGCCGCTACCCGGGCTCGCGGTTGCCTCGATGCGGTACAGGGAGGGACCGGTCTCCAGGCTGCCGGGGCCGATTCCCCACACCTGCCCGGGCGGCAACGGATCGGGATCGATGGCGTCGTCGCTGCGCAACTCCGGCGTGGCGACGAACTTTTCGATGCCGTCCTCGCCCATCGCGAAGCTGAAGTGGGTGTTGCGGAATTCGCTCTTGAATACCCGTTTCTGCTGTTCCTTGACTCGGCGGCGCACTTCGAGGGCAACCCGCACCAGCTCCTCCAGCTCGTCGTCGGGGACCTCCATCGCGGGGTCCGGGTAAAGCAGCTTGAGCAGGCCACTCACCGTCTTGTTCACCGCCGTGATGTCGCGGCCGCTCAGGGCGCCGCCGTAATTGACCCGTCCCTGCAACGTCTGCAGGCGGGTGCTGGTGCGCAATCGGCTCCAACATTCGGAGAGAAAGTCGCTGACCAAGCCGAAGTGGTCGGTAAAGTGCTCGTTCGGATTGAGCTTCGGGAACTCCCAGCCCGGCACGTAGGCGTGGATGCGATCCATGAACGCGGTGTCGTCGCGCATGTCCGCGGACAGTGGACTGAACAGATGTCCGACGCGTTGCTGGTGCTCGACTTCCACATCGAGGTTGCCGACCATGGCGATACCGCCATCGGCGCGGATGCTCTCCTTGCCGCGCGAGAATTCCCCGGATTCCATGTAGCCCTTGAGGATGTTTACGCCGTCCTTCTGGTCGAACGAGATGCTGGAGATCTCGTCAAAGCAGACCACATCGTACTGGCAGACGAGGCCCCGCTGGCCGGTGGCGTTGTTGACGAACATCTTGGCCACCGTGGCCTTGCCGCCGGAGATCAGGTGTGCGTAGGGGGAGATCTGTTGGAACAGATGGCTCTTGCCAGTCCCTCTCGGTCCCAACTCGACCAGGTTGAAATTGCGCTCCACGAACGGTGCCATGCGGATCAGCGCTACCATCTGGGCACGTTCGGATAGCGCTGCCGGCTCAAAACCGACGCTCCGCAGCAGGATTTTTTTCCACTCCTCGCCGCTGAGTTCTCGCCGGCCACGCAACAGGGTGTCCAGCACGTCGGCTTTGGAGAGTTGAATTGCGCGCAGGCTGTCTATCGCAAACGGGCGGCCATTCTTCTCTTGGGCGATGCTGGCGTCGTAACTCAGCGTGACCTCGGCGTAGAACCCGTCGGTCAGCATACGCTCGTGCTGCTGTACCAGGTCGTCGTCGATCCTGACGTCCCGCAACGCGAGGCTGGGCAGCTCCGCGATGAGTGAGTCCGTCCTCGCGTCGAGCCGCGCCTTGACGATGTCGATCAGCTTGATGGAGCCGCGCTCACGGGCGCGCGCCTTGAACAGCTCTTCCTCGCCGGTGCGTACGGTGCGATCGGCCAGTTGGCGTTCGACGATTGCCAGTCCGTCCTCGATCTCCTGCTGGTCGGTAGTGGCGCAGTAGCGTCCGAGCAGGAATTCGACTACGTAGGTAGGTACGGGGTATTGGCGGCTGTACTTGCGCACCAAGTCCTTGCGTACCAGGTAGCCGTCGAATGCCTTGGCCGCTCGTTGGTCCAGCTCGTCGAGTTGCAGACTCACTGCTCACCTCCGATGATGGTCGATCGCTTGGCGATGACCTGCCCGTCGGCGTCCAGGACGACCACCAGGACCGGGCTGTCTACCAAGTCGTCGTCGGCCACCAGCAGGCTGCCCGATCCGTCGCCAGCCACCGGTCGCGGCGTGCTGACGCTGCTGGCGGGGTCGCCGGCGCGGGTGCGCAGGTCGATAGACATCCCCGGCCCGGCGCCATCTACGCGCACGCGGCAACGCAAGCCCACCCAGGTATCCGCCGAGATGTTGGTCTCCGTGGCGGCCGACGCGGTGCGGCCGGTGATGCGCAGGTTCGGGATCAGGCACTCCTGCAGGCTCAACCCCCCGTGAGCGTACTCGTGACCCGCACTGAAGCACGCGATGCCGGGGGCCACGGCCGCACGTTCCTGGGCGTTCCAGTGCCACCTGATGACCGGCGTCTCTACCGTGGATTCGCCGGCGATAGCCGCGCAGCGCGCCCACCGGCTCGTGGTGAGGTACTTGGGAAGATCGACCTTCGGCAGCCCGCCGGGGAGCCACAACCAGCCGTGATCGGTTACGACTTGTACTTCTCGCCACCCGGCGGCACAGAGTAACTCGACCCGTTCCAGGAGCCGCTCGATCTCATCGTCGATGCGGGCGGCGAGGCCGCCCTTCAGGGAGTGCCCCAGCCGATCGATCTGCCCGCTCTCGGTCCAGGCGCGGCCGCCCGGATCTCCGGTGTCGGACGCGTCGAGGTACGCGAAGCCGGCATCGGTGAGGAGCTTCCGGAACCGGTCGGGGGTGAGCGGGCGGGCGTCGGCTGCCGTCACCGGCCTAAAGTCGTCGCCCAGCAATAGCCCCTTGATGCCGTCTCTGACCGGGGAGACGGCCGGCTTGGCAGTCGCCGTGACGGTGGGAAGCGCCGCCCACCGCGTGGTCACCGTGACCGAGCGACCCTGTGCTCGCAGCCGTTCCACCAGGCGCTGCCCGACATCGAACCGCAGACCGTCGGCGAACAACAGCACCGTGCCAGGTTCGACCTGCGGCTGATCCCTCGGGCCGGCGTCGCGGACGGCGGAAGACCGGCCGCCTCAAGGGCCTGCAGGTGGTGGGCCGCGGCCTCCAACCAGGGACGGTAGATGGCGTGCAAGGCCCGGCTTACCGCTTGCGTGTCCGCCGCCGTTCTCACCGCCGCTACACTGCCCAGTGCCGCGGCATCGACTTTCCAGGCGTCGTCCGCGTACAACCGGGCCATCTCCTCCCGGGAGGCCCCGCCAAGCGCGGTCGCGGCACGCTCCGCGATCACCGCCAAGTGGCCGATGGCGAAGGCCAGCGTTGCCTGGTCGAGCCTCGCCCACATCCACTCGCGCCGCTCGCCATGTTGTGTCTCAAGCTCAAGGACCCGCGCACGCCCGGCGGCAGGCGCGAGGCCATCGAGCTCAAGCAGGGCGCGGCGCAGCGCGGCTTCCTCCGCAGCGTTGTCCTGAGGCCATGAGGAACGTTCCACGAACAGCTCGTCGGGCCGTGCGCGGCGCAGCAACTCCGGAATGCTCCCGTATAGCGCCGGAGACTCGGCGAAGCGGTTCCAGATCGAGCCCCAGGGCCCGTCGCGTCCGCCGAGTCGTTCTGCGGCGGCCAGCTCGCCGTCCTTGTCGGGGTCGAACCCGAGGTCCTTCCTGCAGCGCGACCTGAAGGCACTCCAACGCGCCGCCTCCCAACCCGCCCGCACACTCCTGGTGTCGTTCAGCCAGACCAACAGGTCGCGGTCCGGGTCATTGGAAAACAGCCGGTCGAAGTCCTCGGCTTCGAGCCGCCGCCCGGTGAGCGCGTGCACCGGCGTCGGTGCCAGCTCCGTCAGGGACCGCAGCATGGATTGGCGCGTAGCCGCATCCGCCGCGACGTCCAGTCCCAGGCCGCCGTCGCGCGACACCAGAAATGCCTCCACCGTCCAGTCCCTGCCGTTCTTCTGGGTCCAGCAGACGCCGCGATACTGCAGCTCGACCAGCGGTTTCAGGTCGTCGGGGCAGGTGTCGGCGGCGCCGAGCACCTGCCGGCTCACGGCGGGCAGGTAGATGATCGGGGTCAGGTCGGCGGGAATCTCGGGAGACGGCAGGGCTCGCTCGATCATGCAGCGCAGCCAGATCGCCGGCCCGGTGCGCTGCTCGGGAGCGAAGTCGCCCAGGATGAGCAGGTGCGGCATGAGCCGCTGCAGGTGCGGGACAATCGGTTGCCAGGCCGCACTCGGATCGGTCCACAGGATCGCAGCCGGTTGCTCCACGTCGTCCGGGTTGTGCCGGCTTGTCGCGTGCAGCGACGCTGCCAGCGCCTCGATCACGAGGGTGCGGCGCTGGCCGGCCGCAGCGGCATGCTCAGCCATGGCAGCAGTGGGGACGGCTTCCGCCATCGGCAGCAAGACGGTTGGCCCTGATCTGCAGTTCGGAGCAGCGCGTGATGATCACTGCGAACGACTCGTCATCGTCGAGCAGCATGCCGGCGCTGAGCATTCTGGCGTAGTCGTCCGCCAGTTCTTCGCGCGCGGCGCCTTCAGGGACCAGTTGCAGCCCGCCGGAGACCGCCGCCCCGTAGTCAATCCGGTTCCCGGCAGCGTCCGTCTCCGCGAAGAACATCGCCTTGTGCCGTGCGACTGCGCGTGCGAGCGCGCGGTCGGCCAGAGCCCTGGCCGCGATGCCGGCGTCGTCCAGGCGCACCAGATCGTGCCAGTGCCGGGACAGGCGCTGGCCCCGGCGCCGCTGCTGCCGGCAGAACACGTGCATGGCCGTCGCCTTCTCCCAGAAGGTGCGCTCCGCCAGCATGACGAGGGGACTCGCGGTCGGGAACGCCAGATCCGGCAGGGAGGCTGCCGCATCGCATACCACCGGGCGCAGTTCATGGGGCTCGCCGGTCGAGCGGGCGCCGAATTCCACCATGACCACCGGCTGCACGAAGCCGTAGTGGTCGAACAACGGGTCGTAGGCGACCAGAAGACTCTCCCCGTCGGCACTCACCGCAGCCTTGGGGCCGGCGCCTGCGAGGCGCCGTTCGAGCTCCGGCTGGACCTGCTCCCGAACCCATACCGCCAGCCGCTCGCGGATCGTCCGCGTCCAGCGCCGTTCCTGGCTGCGCGTGGAAGGAAGCGCATCCGCGCCGGCGCCGGCCACCAGATCCGGCGCCATGGCGCGGATGTCACGGGTGATATCGACATCCTCCGAGAATCGGCGGACCGCAGCGTAAGCCTTCGCCAGCGAGGTGCCGCCCTTGAACACCAACTCCCGTCCGAACGGCGCGGCGTACAGCGCGTGCAACACCTGCACGATCCAGAGGTCCTTTTCGAGGAGGTGAGCGGGGCGTCCGCTCAAACCTTCGGCAGATCTCAGGGCGTAGCGTCTGTCGTCCGCCGAAAGGGACTGGAACGGGGTTTCAGCCACGTGCGATCAGTGCGCTCACCGGCTGCGCCATCCATGCCGGCATCGTCGCGCGCGCCGCTGCCAGCTCCGCCAAGTCTTCGCTCGACAGCCGCGCTGCCGCTTGCGCGAGGCTGTCCTCGACCTCGCCCGGGCCGAGCCAGGCCAGCGCCCGGACCACCTCGCCGGACCGGCGGTGCGGTGCCACCAGTTGCCAGCGCGGCGCGTGGCGCAGGCGCACAACCAGGGCGTACAGGTGCAAGCGGCGATTCGGACCGGAGGTCAGATAGACCGGCCGAATCGGAATCTGAGTGGTAAGCCCGAGGAAGTTGGCTGCGGCGCCGCCGGATGGGACAATGGTCTCGCCCCAGAGCGTCGCAAGCGCCCCCATCACTTTCTCGATGGACGGCGCACAGAGGCCGAACCGGGTTTCGATGGGGCGCAGGTAGACGCCCCGACAGATGCGCAGGAGCTCGCCGGAGCGGGCGAGTCGGGACAGCGCCTGGTCGACGGCGGTCCGGCTCCCCAGGTGAAGCAGGGCGCCCGGGCACAGCGGCGCCGCCTCGGGTAAGGCTGCCGCGTGCTGCAGAATGCGGTTCGACAGGCTCTGCATGGTAGGATTCGCTCTTCGCTTCGTCAGAAACTTAGTCCATTTACCGACACCCGACAACGGGAAGCATCACCCGCACATGACCCATCCCCCCGGAGATCGGCCTCGGCCAAGTCCATGGACCTTCCCCAGCTCCCGGCGCCGATCTATACTGCCGTGACAATGCCGACCCACCTGTCAGCCGGGGCGGATCTGGAGCGCGTCCTGCTCACTGCCGAGGATTTCCTCGAGTGGCTCGATACGGAGCACACGGCCGACCTGATCGATGGAGAGATCTTCATGCACTCGCCCGTGTCCATCCGCCATGCGGAGTTGCTCAACTTTCTCGATCGCCTCCTCGGCACCTATGTTCACGAGCATCGGCTCGGACGCTTGTTCCAGGAGGAGGTCGCGGTCCGACTCAGCTCACGGAACGTGTTTCAGCCGGATCTGGCGTTCTATCGTGCGGGCCGCGAGGATCGGATCCACGACAATCACGTCGAAGGCGCGCCCGACCTGGTGGTCGAGGCGTTGAGCCCGAGAACCGCGGACCGCGACGTGGGGGTCAAGTTCGCCGAGTACGAGCAGCACGGCGTGACCGAGTACTGGGTGTTGGATCCCGAGACGCTGGCCCATCGCTTCTACCGCCGCGACGGCGAGCTGCTGGTGGAGTACGCCGTGGGAGCGGCCAGGATCGAGTCTCGTGTGGTGCCGGGATTCTTCGTGCTACGGGAGTGGCTGGACCCCGAGCACACGCCCTCCATCCTGGAATCGATCGCCCGGATCGAAGCCGCGGAAGCGCTGTCGCGACGGCTGGACCTTTGGCGGAAATGGCCGCGAATGAGCCTGCCGTGCCGGAAGCGCTCAGGGCGTAGCGTCTGTCGTCCGCCGAAAGGGACTGGAACGGGGTTTCAGCCACGTGCGATCAGTGCGCTCACCGGCTGCGCAGCTCTGCGTCGTCGAGGAGCCGGTAGTCGGGCTCCCTCCCGGACAGACGCGTGCTGTTGTCCAGGATTACCGGCACGCCCTCACCGCGCTTGTCCATGATGTGCGTGCGATCGGTGACGAGCCAGGGCTCGTCAGGAACCGAGCACTTCGCCAACAGTTGGCTGAGCAGCTTCGGCGCGGTTCGGTGACTCCTCATCGTTGAGCACCTCGCGGCGTGACATCTGCCACAAGCTGGCGAGCCTGTTTGTCGAGACTGCGAATCGCCGCTTGGAGGGCGTCAACCTCGCGTTCCTCGAAATACGGCTCTCCGCATTGGCCGCAGACCCACGCCGGTACGCTGTCCAGGGCTAAGTGATAGCCGTTGCGATCGATGTGAAAGGGGGCAGTAGAGCGATCCATCGCTCCGCAACAGTGAATGCAGTTCATTTCGTTCTCCTCGTGTGCGAGTCCGGTTCCCACTCATCCGCGGAAGGAAGGTAGGCGGTGATGATGGCGAGATAATCGCTCTTGGGTGAACAGATTACGTGGATGTCTCGTCCTCGGTCTCCGTTTCCATGCATCAAAGCGTGGCGCGGTGCGCCGCTTGTGGGCGGGCGTCAGATGTACGTCGTTGACACGGTCTCCGGTGAATTCGCCGGCGTTCCAGAACCACGGGAACTGTTCCTCGTCCCGAAACGGCTCCTTGCCTCGGTCCTTGCGCCAGTGGAGGTTCGGTTTGGCTCTCAGGATACCGGCCCCTTTCTTGCCGCCGGGCATGGGTTGGGACTGTCCCATATCCCGGAAAAATGGACTGCATGATAAGGTGTATTCCAGGCCATGAGGAGGGCCAACGGGAATGGCGACGAAACGACGTCGATTCACAGCTCAGTTCAAAGCCAAGGTGGCGATGGAAGCGCTCCGCGGTGACCGCACGATCCAGGCGATCGCGGCCAAGCACGAGGTTCATCCGAATCAGGTGAGCGGCTGGAAGCGGCAGGCGCAGGCCGGTCTGGAGGAATTGTTCGCCGGCGCGTCCAACCGCCGGCAGAAGGACCACGACGCGACCATACATGACTTGCATGCCAAGATCGGGGAGCTGACGGTGGAGCGCGATTTTTTGTCACGAGGGCTCGGGAGCTGAGCCGGGCCGAGCGCATGCTGATGATCGAACGGGAGCACGCTGGTTTGAGCTTGAGCCGGCAATGCGGTAGCCACCTCCCGCTCGTGCCCCCGGCCCTGGCCACGATGCCGACCGGGTAGCCGAAAATGCGCGCGAAGCCGCACACCAGCGTCGCCCCGTAGGCGGGCTTGAACTCGTGCAAGCGGCTGCCGTCCACCACCCGCGCAACGATCTCGCGCACGTCGAACGCCCCTATGGCGTCGGGGTGACGCTGTTGGCCGCGATTCTGACGTTCGGCTTCGCGTTGCTGGGCGCGCACCGCGCCACGCAGGCTACCCTGAACGCCCGCATGGACCGCATGGACCAGGCGAATTTATGCTAAGGTGGCACGCACATGGAGACTCAGGCCACGATCAGCGAGCGGCGGGCGGCCTACGATCCCGCCGCCATCGAACCCAAGTGGCAGCAGCGCTGGGAGCGGGACGGGCTGCACCGGGCGCGCATCGACCCGGCGCGCGCGAAGCACTACTTCCTGACCATGCTGCCCTACCCGTCCGGCGACCTGCACATCGGCCACTGGTACACGATGACCCCGTCGGACGCGCGCGCCCGCTATCTGCGCATGCAGGGGTACAACGTAATGTACCCGATCGGTTTCGACTCCTTCGGCCTGCCGGCGGAGAACGCCGCCATCAGTCGCAACATCCACCCCAAGGAGTGGACCTATGCCAACATCGACCGCATGCGCCGCCAGTTGCGCAGCATGGGGGCGATGTGGGACTGGGAGCGCGAGGCGACTTCCTCCGATCCGGAGTACTACCGCTGGACGCAGTGGTTCTTTCTCAAGCTTCTGGCCCACGATCTGGCCTACCGCAGCCATGCCGCGGTCGACTTCTGCCCCAACTGCAACACCACGCTGGCGCGCGAGCAGGTGGTGGGCGAGGAGCGGCTGTGCGAGCGTTGCGAAACGCCGGTGATCAAGCGCGACCTGGAGCAATGGTTCCTGCGCATCACCCGCTATGCCGAGGAGCTGCTGCGCTTCGACGGCATCGACTGGCCGGAGCGGATTCGCACCCTGCAAACCAACTGGATCGGGCGCAGCGAGGGCGCGCACGTGGCGTTCCGCACCGGGCAGGGCGACGCGCTGGAGGTGTTCACCACTCGGCCCGACACCCTGTGGGGCGCCACCTTCATGGTGCTCGCCCCGGAGCATCCGCTGGTCGCCAAGCTCACCACGCCGGCGCAGCGGGCCGAGCTGGATGCCTACGTGGCCGCCGCCACCCGCCGGACCGACATCGAACGCGAGGCCGCGGGACGGGAGAAGAGCGGCGTGTTCACCGGCGCGTTTGCAATCAATCCGGTCAACGACGAGCAGATCCCGATCTGGATCGCCGACTACGTGCTGATGACCTACGGCACCGGCGCCATCATGGCGGTGCCGGCCCACGACGAGCGCGACTTCGCGTTCGCCCGCGCCCATGGCCTGACGGTGCGGCCGGTGATCCAACCGGCCGGCATCGAGCCGCTTGACGGCGACACGATGCGCGAGGCGGTGATCGCCAAGGGGGCGATGATCGACTCCGGACCGCTCACCGGCACCCCCGCCGAGGAGGCGATCACGCGCACCATCGCCTGGCTCCGGGAGCATGGCATCGGCCGCGCCGAGGTCAACTACCGGCTGCGCGACTGGCTGATCTCGCGCCAGCGCTACTGGGGATGCCCGATTCCCGTGGTGCACTGCGCGCGCTGCGGCGCCGTGCCGGTTCCCGAGGAGCAGCTTCCGGTGGAGCTGCCGGAGGACATCGAGTGGCGCCCCACCGGCGAGAGCCCGCTCAAGTTTCACCCGACCTGGCGCCATACCACCTGTCCGCGATGCGGAGAGCCGGCGGAGCGCGAGACCGACACCATGGACACCTTCATGTGTTCCTCCTGGTACCACCTGCGCTATCTCAGCCCGGACTGCACCGACGGCCCGTTCGACACCGACGAATACCGCTACTGGATGCCGGTAGACACCTACACCGGCGGCGCCGAGCACGCCACCATGCACCTGATGTACACCCGGTTCTTCCACAAGGCGAACCGCGACCTGGGCATCGAGACCGGCGCCGAGCCGATGCTGAAGCTGCGCAACCAGGGCCACATCCTGGGCAGCGACGGCTACCGCATGAGCAAGTCGCGCGGCAACGTGGTCGACCCCGACGAGCAGGTGGAGCGCTACGGCGTCGACGCGGTGCGCGCGTTCCTGATGTTCGGCTACCGCTGGTCGGAGGGCGGACCCTGGAACGAAGGCAATATCCAGGGCGTGGTGCGCTGGCTGGGCCGGGTGTGGGATCTCGCAATGCGGATGCGGGAGGGCGGCGAGCGGGCCGGCCTGGTAGTCCTTGGAGATGAGGACGCTCGGCTGCTCGCGGACGTGATCCGCAGCACGCACCAGACGATCCAGCGCGTGACCCACGACTTCGACGAGTTCGAGTTCAACACGGTCGTGTCGGAGCTGATGAAGCTGACCAACGCGATCCTGGCCGCGGACTCGGCCGCGGAGTCGACCTTCATCGACCATCCCGAGGTGCGCGACGCGGTGCTGACCCTGCTCAAGCTGATGGCGCCGGTCACGCCGCACGTGGCCGAGGAGCTGTGGGAGCTGCTCGGCCAGCCCTACAGCATCCACCGGCAGGCGTGGCCCGAGGCGGACGCGGCGCTGGCCGCCGACGAGCTGGTCACACTGGTGGTGCAGGTCAACGGCAAGGTGCGCGGCCGCGTCGAGGTGGGTGCCGACATCGACGAGCCCGAGGCGCGCCGCCAGGCGCTGGCGCTCCCCAACGTCGTGCGCGCCGCCGGCGAGCGCGCGCCGCGCCGCGTCATCTACGTGCCCGGCCGGCTGGTCAACATCGTGGTCTGACGCCGGAGACGGTGGCAGCGGGCGGAGCATGCGAATGGTAGCAGCGTATCGCTACGGCGGCGCGCGGGCGCTGGTGCGGCTGCACGAGCGCCATTTGTGGGAGTTCTGGGCCACGTGGTGCGAGGCGCGCAGCGCACAGGTGCAGCTTCCCGACACCGAGGACCCGAACTATGCCTCGCTGGAAGTGCTGCTGCACCACGTGCTGCGGTGCGCGCGCGGCTACCTGCAGTGGATCTGCACGCAGTTGGGGTTGCCCGATCCCGGCATCGACCCGCCGCCGCCGGCTGAGCGCGCTCCCGATCAGGCGGCCGGCTACCTGAGTCACCTGCTGGCGCGCTGGCGCACGCCGCTGCGGGACGTGCCGCCGGAGGCGTTTCGCAAGCCGGTTCCGCGGGCGCACACCGCCACCACCGTCGAGGCGATGCTGGAGCACGCCGTGATGCACCCGATCCGGCACAGTTTCCAGCTCCGCAACCTGCTCGCGGCGCAGCAGGCGCAGCAGGCGCGGCCGGGGTAGGGGTAGCCGGGGATGGCAGCGCGGCCGGGCCGAGACAAGCGCCTGTACCTGATCGACGGCATGCCGCTGGTCTACCGCGCGTACTTCGTCTTCCTCAACAACCCGCTGATCACTGCCGACGGCTTCAACTCGTCGGCGGTGTTCGGCTACACCACCTCGCTGCTGCAGATCCTGGCCGACGAGGAGCCCACCCACGTCGCCGTGGTGTTCGACGCGCCCGGGCCGACCTGGCGTACGGACGCCTACGCCGAGTACAAGGGGACGCGCCAGAAGACGCCCGAGGGAGTGCGCGACTCCCTGCCGCACGTGCACCGGGTGACCGAGGCGATGGGCATTTCGATCATCAGCCACGAGGGCGTCGAGGCGGACGACGTGATCGGCACCATCGCGCGGCGCGCCGAGGCGGCCGGCTTCGACACCTACATGGTGACCCTGGACAAGGACTTCGCGCAACTCGTGAGCGAGCACACCTTCCTCTACCGGCTGCCGCGCAGGGGCGGCGACCCGCCGCAGATCCTCGACGTGGCCGGCGTCTGCGAGCGGTTCGGGGTGGCGCGTCCGGAGCAGGTGGTGGACCTGATCGGGCTGGCCGGCGACAGCGTGGACAACATCCCCGGCGTGCCGGGCGTGGGCGAGAAGACCGCCCAGAAGCTGATCGCCCGCTTCGGGTCGGTCGAGGCGCTGGTGGACGCCACCGAGCAGCTCACGGGCAAGCAGCGCGAAAAGATCGAGACCTTCGCCGCGCAGGCGCTGCTGTCGAAACGGCTCGCCACCATCGACCGCGAGCTGGAGCTGGAGGTCGACCCCGACCGCCTCGCTACTCCCGCCTTCGACCCCGAGCGCGTCATACCGCTGTTCCAGGAGTTCGAGTTCAACGCGCTGATCAAGCGCGTCTTCGGCGAGGGCGCGGCTGCCGCGGCGGCGACTCCGGGAGCGGGCGCCGCGGGCGCGACCGCGTTGCGTTCCCTGACGGACCACGCGCACGACTACGTCCTGGCGGAGGGCGCCGCCGCCCGCGCCCAGTTGTGCGTTGCCTTGCTGCGGCAGGAATCGGTGAGCCTGTTCGTCGTGGCCGGCCGCGGCGCTGCCAAGTCGTGTCCGCTGGCGGGCGTGGCCTTTTCCTGGCGGGAGGGAGCGGCACTTTACCTGCCGCTGCCGGAGGAGCGCACGGCCGCGGCGGCGGTGCTGGCCGAGCTGGCGCCGTTCTGGGAGCACCCGGCCATCACCAAGGTCGGGCACGATCTGAAGCGCTGGGTCACCGCGCTGCGCTGGCACGGCGTCACCGTGGCGGGCCGGCTGCTGGACACCCGCCTGGCCCACCAACTGGTGGAGTCCGAGGGCGCGCACGATCTGGCGCTGCTGTGCGAGCACTACCTCGGTTACCAGTTGCTGGCACTCGACGAGGTCGCCGCCGACCTCCTGAAGCGGGGCGACTTCAGCGCCGCAGCGCTGGCCGACGGTGGTCTGCCGCCGGCGAAGCTGGCCACCTACGCAGGCGAACGCGCCGATCTGACCGCCGGCCTCCTGGCCGTCCTGCTGCAGGAGATCGACCGCTGCGAGGAGCGCGACCTGTGGGAACGGATCGAGGTCCCCCTGATGCCGCTGCTGGTCGAGATGGAGCACGCCGGGGTCCGCGTCCGCGTGGACGCGCTGCGCGAATACTCGGTGGAGTTGGAGCAGGAGATCGCCGGGCACGAGAGCGAGCTGTACCGGCTTGCCGGGGGTCCGTTCAATCTCAACTCGCCCAAGCAGCTCGGCGAGCTATTGTTCGATCAGCTCAGGATCAGCGACACGCCGAAACGCACCCGGACCGGCCAGTACATGACCACCGAGCAGGAGCTTACCCGGCTCGCCGACCGCCATCCGATCATTCCGCGGATCCTCGAATACCGCGCGGTGCAGAAGCTGAAGTCCACCTACGTGGACACCCTGCCCGACGCCATGGTCGAGGAAACCGGGCGCATCCACACCACCTTCAACCAGCTAGTCGCGGCCACCGGCCGGCTCAACTCCGAGGGGCCCAACCTGCAGAACATTCCCATCCGCAGCGACAAGGGACGCGAGATCCGCCGCGCCTTCGTGGCCGCCGAGGGTCAGGTGCTGCTCGCCGCCGACTACTCGCAGATCGAGCTGCGCATCATGGCGGCGATCACCGACGACCCCGGTCTGGTGGAGGCATTCGCCGCCGACGTGGACGTCCACGCCGCCACCTCCGCCCGGGTGTTCGGCGTGCCGCTGTCCGAGGTGAGCGCCGACATGCGCCGCCACGCGAAGATGATCAACTTCGGGCTGATGTACGGCATGTCCGCCTTCGGCCTCGCGCAGCGGCTCAACATCGCCCGCGCCGAGGCGCGCGCCATCATCGAGCGCTACTTCGCGCAGTTCCCGCGAATCCAGCAGTATATGAGCGACACCGTCGCGGGCGCCCGTGAGCACGGTTACGTCGAGACCCTGCGCGGCCGGCGCCGCTACCTGCGCGACATCAACTCACGCAACCACGCGGCGCGCACGGCGGCGGAACGGGTCGCCATCAACGCCCCGATCCAGGGCAGCGCCGCCGACATGATCAAGCTCGCCATGCTCGACGTCGACCGCGAGCTGCGCCGCTGCCGGCTGAGCGCGCGCATGATCCTGCAGGTGCACGACGAGCTGGTGTTCGAGCTGCCGCCGGCCGAGCTGGAGCAGGTCCGCGGCATCGTCGTGCGCGGCATGCGCGATGCCCTCGACCTGGGGCGGGTGCCGGTGGTGGTCGAGGTCGGCACCGGCAGCGACTGGCTGCAGGCGCACTGAGCGCCGGCTCGATCCGCTATACTGCCCGCATGCCGACCCGCGTGTCCGCAGCAATCGACCTGGAGCGCGAACTGCTCACCGCCGAGGACTCACCGGTTTCCATTCGCCACGCCGAGTTGATGAACTTCCTCGACCGTGTTCTCGGTACGTATGTCGATCCGGAGACCTTGGCGCATCGCTTCTACCGGCGCGACGGCGAGTTGCTCGTCGAGTACGCGGCGCCGGATTCCGGAATCGAATCGCAGGTGGTCGCCGGCTTCTTCGTGCTGCGCGACTGGCTCGACCCGTAGCGCACGCCGCCGATCACCGAAACGCTGGCGCGGATCGAGGGTTGACGGGCGTCGATTCGCCAACGCCGTGGCCGGTCGCTATGATGGGTGCATGAAGACCACAATCGATATTCCCGAGAATGAACTGCAGGACGCCATGAAATTTCTCAACGCCAAGTCCAAACGTGAGGCTGTAGTAGCCGCGTTACGGAACTTCAACCGCAAACACCGCATGGCGCAACTGATCCGGTTCTCGGGCACCTGTGATTTCGACAGCAACGCGACGCTCGAAGAAGCGGAACTCGACCGCGAACAAACCGAGGTCACATGACGCTGATCGATACGTCGGCGTGGATCGAGCAACTCAGACGTGGCGGCGACGCGACGGTTCGACGACAAGTGGAAGCCCAGCTGTCCTCGGGAGATGCCGCTTGGTGTCCCCTCGTTCGCCTTGAGCTCTGGAACGGCGCGCGCGGCGCTCCCGAGCGGGCCGTTCTCCGGGAGATGGAGACCCGCGTTCCGTCATTGCCAATCGACGAAGTGGTGTGGAATCAAGCGGTTAAGCTCGCCGCTACCGCCCGCGAGCAGGGAGCCACCGTCCCGGCCACCGACCTGATCGTCGAGGCATGCGCCCGGCGCCACAAGGCGCCGCTCTTGCATTGCGATCGTCATTTCGAACTGATCTGCGCGCTGTAACGTTCGCCCCGCTCAGGGGACTTCGGCCAGGTCGAGCCGCAGGGTTACCTTGACCAGATGGGAGAAGCGCGGGTCCACGGCGCTGGCTGCGCCGAGGGCGAAGCGCGCGGTGCCGCGGTAGCGGGTGCTCAGGCGCACCGCGTGGTGGGAGTAGGTCACGCCGAGGGTGGCGGTGTAGAGCTGACGGTCGCGCTCGGGCTGCTCGGGGTAGGTGTAGTACAGGGGTTTCAGCCAGCCGTCCACGGTGAAGTCGCCGAGCCGCAGGCGTGACTGCAGCCGCCCGCCGGCGGTCCAGAGGGCCGGATCGTCGCCGTGGCGCAGTATCAGCTCCGTCCCCAGATCGAGCCGGTCGGTGAGCTCCAGGTCGAGGCGCGGCTGGAAGCTCACCGACCGGCTGTCGTCGGGCGGCGCGGCCTGCGGGTCCGTGCGGAAGGTGACCCGCACCGGCAGCGCCAGGCGGGCGTGGTCGCCCAGGTCCTGGCGCGCGCTCGCCGCCACGGTGTGGCGTACGTAGGCAGGCGCCAGCTCCTGCTCGTCATCCTGCTCGATGCCGCGGGCGTTCTCGTAGCTGAGGGTAAGCACCGGCGGGTCGACCGCCGGCAGCAGGACGGCCGGGGCGGCCAGGAGGGCAACGGCCAGCAACGACGCGCGCAGCATTGCATTGCTTATCGGCGGCCGGGGCCGCTCCGGTGAATCGGCCGCGGCCGGCGCCACGGCTGGGGCGGGCGGCTCAGACCCGTCCGAGCTGGCCGCGCTGGCGCAGCAGGTGGTCGACCAGCACCAGAGTGATCATCGCATCCACCAGCGGCACGGCGCGCGGCAGGACGCACGGATCGTGCCGGCCGCGCGGGTGCAGGATCACCTCGTTGCCGTCACGGTCTACCGTCTGCTGCGGGCGCAGAATGGTCGCCGTGGGCTTGAACGCGGCGCGCACCACGATCGCCTCGCCGTTGGAGATGCCGCCCTGCACCCCGCCGGAGCGGTTGCCGCGGGTGCGCACCCTCCCCTGCTCCATGTAGAACGGGTCGTTGTGGGTGCTCCCGGTGAGCCGCGTGCCGGCGAACCCCGAGCCGATCTCGAAGCCGCGGCAGGCGGGCAGCGACAGCAGCGCCTTGGCCAAGTCGGCGTCGAGCTTGTCGAACACCGGCTCGCCGAGGCCGGGCGGCACGCCGCGCGCCACCGCTTCCACCACGCCGCCGAGGGAGTCGCCCGCCTTGCGCGCCAGCTCGATCTGCTCCTGCATGGCGGCCGCGGCCGCGGGATCCGGGCAGCGGGTGATGTGCGCCTCCACCGCCGCCCGGGTCACGCCGCCAGGGTCGACCGCGGCGTCGACCGAGCCGACTTGCTTGACGTACGACACCACCTCGGCGCCGCAGGTCGCGCGCAGCACGCGCGCCGCGATCGCGCCGGCCGCTACCCGTCCCACGGTCTCGCGCGCGCTGGCCCGGCCGCCGCCGCGCCAATCGCGCGTGCCGTACTTGGCGTCATAGGTGAAATCGGCGTGCGACGGGCGGTACTTGGTGCTCATCTCGTCGTAGTCGCGCGCGCGCGCGTCCCGATTGCGCACCAGCACGTGGATCGCGGTGCCGGTAGTGCGCCCCTCGAACACGCCGGACAGGATCTCCGCCTGGTCGCTCTCCGCCCGCTGACTGGTGATCCGGCTCTGGCCGGGGCGCCGCCGATCCAGCTCGGCCTGCAGGTCGGCCGCGCTCAAGGCCAGCCCCGGCGGACAGCCGTCCACCACCACGCCGACCGCCGGGCCGTGCGACTCACCCCAGGTGGTGACCCGGAACAGGTGACCGAAGCTGCTCGCCATCGTCGCCGCCGCCTTCGCTCAACCTGCCGCCCGACCCGCGGTCGCGGCCACTTCCGGTGCGCGCTCGGTCTGAGACTGGTTGCACTGCATACCGGCGCCGGCCGCCGCCGCCGACGGCCGTGCAGTCCGCGGGAACGGGTTGCGCGGCGTGCCGGCAGTGCCGGCGACCGCCGCGGCGCGCCGCGGCGACAACGCCGGCAGCGGCGTCGCCGGCCGCTCGCCGTCGAGCGGGTTGGGCTCGCGCCAGACGCGCCCGTCGGAGGTACGCACCACCACCTCGTCGCCGATCCGGCCGAGCAGGTACTGCGGCGCCAGCGGCACCTTGCCGTAGGGGGTGTCCAGCACGTAGGTGGGGACACCGAACCCGGTCACGCGCCCGCGCAGGGCCGCCGCGATCTCCAACCCGCGTTCGATGCTGGTGCGCAGGTGCGCGGTGCCGTGCAGGAGCTGGCAGTGAAAGACGTAATAGGGCCGAACGCGCATGCGCAGCAGCCCGTGGATCAACGCCAGCATCACCTCGAGGTCGTCGTTCACGCCCTTCAGCAGCACGGTCTGGTTGCCGAGCGGGATGCCGGCGTCCGCCAGCCGCGCGCAGGCCTCGGCCGCCTCGGCGGTCAGCTCGCGCGGATGGTTGAAGTGGGTGTTGACCCACAGCGGATGGTGGCGGGCCAGCATCCGGCACAGCGCGGGCGTGATCCGTTGCGGCAGCGTGCACGGCGTGCGGGTGCCGAAGCGGACGATCTCGACGTGGTCGATGGCGCGCAGGCGCCCGAGCAGATCGTCCAGCCGCTCGTCCGAGAACAGGAACGGATCGCCGCCGGTAATCAGCACGTCCCGGATCGCCGGCGTGCGGGCGATGTAGTCGATGCCCTGCTGCACCTTGTGCCGGCTGTGGTGCTCGTCCGGGTTGCCGACGAAGTAGTCGCGGAAGCAGTAGCGGCAGTAGGTGGGACAGACGTTGGTGACCTTGAACGCCACCCGGTCCGGATACACGTGGACCACGGCGTCCACCGGCGAGTTGCCGCGTTCCGACAGCGGGTCGCCGATGCCGAGCTCGTCGTGCAGCTCCGCGCTCGACGGCACCTGCTGCAGGCGCAGGGGACAGGCGGCATCGCACGGATCCATCAGGCTCGCGTAGTAGGGCGTGATGCTCCACCGGTAGCGCGCCCCGGCGGCCCGGATCTGCGCCCGCGCGGCGGCGTCCAGATCCAGATAGCGCGCCAGCTCCTCGACCGTCGAGATACGATTACGGAGCTGCCACCGCCAGTCGTTCCACTGCTCCGCCGGCGGCCGCCTCCCAGCCAGACTCATCCACCCTCCTCGCCGCCACTATAGCATGCACCGATGCTCCTGGAGACCCGCCCGCAAATCCCCGGCGCACATCATCCGCAGCCCGGCCGCGGGCTACCGCGCCGTCCACATGTACGCCCCGCGTGTACATGATCGGCACTCTCGCCCGGCAGGCGCTCAGCGCCATCGCCGATTTCGCACCGTCGCGTGCAGCGCTTGCGAACCGCCAGCCCTGACGTGTTACAATAGGTACGAGCGTGGGGCTATTCGCCTGTTCCGAGACTTGAACATGTCAAACGACTACGACCTTCATCTTGCAGAATTCTCAATGAGTGGATTCCGCGGTATCAATGAGCTCGCCATCTCACGGCTAGGGCGTGTGACCCTACTAGCTGGAGTAAACAGCGTCGGTAAGACCACGGTACTGGACGCCGTCCGCGTGTATGCTGCGCGTGGCCGCTACTCCGTACTCTCTGAACTCCTAAGGGATCGACAAGAAGTGGCCGACTTCACCGACGAAGATGGCGACCGAATACTTGCGCTGGATTGGGCGTCTTTATTCTATGGAAGGAATCCGACGCGAAGTACAGGAATATCAATTGGCCCAGCAAACATGGATGAGCGTGTAAACATACACGTAATTGACAATCCACAAGAAGAACGGTTCCCGGACCAAGTTGATAGTATTGGTCTCAAAGTTACCTTTCGAAAACATGAGCCATACGTCAT
This sequence comes from Spirochaetia bacterium, assembly GCA_965198005.1. Classification (GTDB taxonomy): domain Bacteria; phylum Spirochaetota; class Spirochaetia; order SZUA-6; family Bin103; genus Bin103. Next base: position 796,925 of record CBDAOI010000004.1, on the reverse strand, counting down.
GGATCTCTCATCCGCCGGTCGCTATCGGTCCACACGCAGTCGACGTTCAGCCACCGAAGATGAGCCACCACCGGCCATCACATGCGAATACCTTGGACCTGGAATGCTGAGCGAACGTCACACGTCACGCCTCTGGGATAGTGTCGCTCTCACAGAAGACGAAACCCGAGTGCAAGCGGCACTGGACTTGGTAGTCGGTAACGAGCTCGCCGGGATCGCCATGGTGGGCGACGGCGCGTCGAGGACCGTGAGGGATGTGCGACGCGTGATTGTCAGACTAAAGGGGCAAGACCGACCAGTACCGCTGAGGAGCCTGGGTGACGGCGCGGTGCGTCTTTTCGGCATTGCCGTAGCGCTCGCCAACAGCCGAGGCGGATTTCTGCTAATCGATGAAGCTGAGAACGGGATCCACCACAGCGTCCAGCTCGACTTGTGGAAGATGATCCTGCGGACAGCGCAGGCGAACGACGTCCAAGTGCTGGCGACCACGCATAGCTGGGACTGCGTGAGGGGGTTCGCCTACGCGGCGGCGGAATATCGGGACGCTGACGGCGTCTTGGTACGCCTCGACCGGGATGACAGGGAGTTGCGAGCTGTCGAGTATTCAGAGGAAGACTTGAAGATCGCTGCCGAGCAGGGTATCGAGGTTCGCTGACGCTGTGCCCGGTCCCACTTCACCGCAGCCACGCGTATTGTTGGTCGAAGGCCCCGACGACAAGCACGTTGTGATCCATCTCCGCGAACGTTCGACGCCGGATTGCCAGTTCGACATTTCTGACAAGGGAGGGAAAGATCCCCTTCTCACCGCCATCGGCAACGAGGTGAGAGTCCCGGGACGGCAGGCGGTTGGCATACTGATTGACGCAAACGACGACGTACGGAGTCGTTGGCAAGCAGTGGTCGACAGACTTGTACGCGTGAATATCACCCCGCCAGATAGCCCGGATCCGTCCGGGACTATTATCGATGGCCGCCCGCGTGTCGGCATTTGGCTGATGCCGAATAACGTGTCGACGGGCGAACTGGAAGAGTTTGTCGAAGGGATGATCCCGGATGACGATCCCGTGTGGCCACTGTCCCAACATTATGTTGACGGGATACCGGCCGGGGACCGAAAGTTCAGGGACGGCAAGATACTTCGGGCCAAAGTCCATGCATGGTTGGCAACGAGGGAGGAACCGCGAAAGATGGGTGTGGCAATCAAGGCTGGGGATCTGAACGTTGATGCGCTTGGTGCGGTTCAGCTCGTGGCTTGGTTGCGGCGGCTGTTTGGTTGAGAGCAGGTAGCGCACGGGCTGCGATTCGGCTACAGTGGGGGTGATGGATCCGTTTGCCGGGCGCATCGGGCGCCAGATCCGGTTCGTGCTGGAGGCGGACAGACTCAAGCAGGTGCTGCGGCAGAGCGTGCTCATCGGCCGCGGCCGGCGCGAGAACTCCGCCGAGCACTCCTGGCACATCAGCCTGATGGCGGTCGTGCTGGCCGAGCACGCCGCGGCGCCGGCGGAGCTGGATATGCTGCGGGTGCTGAAGATGCTGCTGCTGCACGACCTGGTGGAGATCGACGCTGGCGACACGTTCGTGTACGACCAGGCCGCCAGGCGCGACCAGGCGGAGCGGGAGCGGCGCGCCGCCGACCGGATCTTCGCGCTGCTGCCGCCGGACCAGGCGCCGGAGCTGCGCGCGCTGTGGGACGAGTTCGAGGCGCGGGAGAGCGCCGAGGCGCGGTTTGCCCTCGCCGTGGATCGGCTGCAGCCGTTGCTCCTCAACTACTTCAACCGCGGCCCGGGCTGGCGCAAGCACGGCGTGAGCGCGCGCCAAGTGCGGGAAGTCAACGCAGTGATCGACTCCGGCGCGCCGGCGCTCTGGCGCTTCGCGCAGGAGCTGGTCGCGGACGCCGAGCGTCAGGGGTTCCTGCGCTAGCCGGGTTACTGGAGGATGAGATGAGACGAACAATCACTTCCCGCCTGCTGGTGGGCGGGGTCGTGCTGGTGCTGGCGGCGTTCGACGGGCACGCCCAGCGCGCGGCGCCGCCGGAGTACTCCTACGGCAGCATCCCGTTCGGGCAGACCGCGCGCCGGATCCTGAGTGAGCTGAGCGGGGCCACGGTCGAGACCGACGAGGGCGCCGAAGCGTTCTTCATCGGCCAGTACGAGGTGCTGCCCGACTTCTTTACCGAGGGTCTCTACCGCAACTGGCTGGGGCAGCTCCAGCTCAGCGTCGAGGTGACCCGCCGGTACCGCGTGAGCCACGCGAGCTGGGAGAACGTGCAGTCGATCGACCTGTTCTTTTTCCGCGACCACACCGCGCCCGCGGACATCGGCTCCTACCGGCTGTTCATGGTCCGCAAGACCCTGGACACCGGCGGCGACGGCAGCCACACCGAGGTGTCCGAGATCCTGGAACAGGCGATCACCAGGTCGCTGGGGATCGATCCGGTCAGCTACGACGTCAAGAACGTCCAGTTCACGCACGCGTTGGGGATGCCGGCGCGGATCTCCGCCTGGGCAACCGCGGACAGCGACATCTTCCTGCTGGTGTTCCAGAACGTGTTTTCGGTCAGCGACGCCGACATTCTGTATCGCGATCGCGCCACGTGGCGGGAGTACGTGGCCGCCGCGCGCGGCCAGTACGAGGCCCAGGAGTCGGCCACCGAAGACCGCACCCGCTCCGCCGGCGACAGCTTCTAGGCCCCCCGCTGCGCGGCCGCGGCCAGCGCGTCCAGCACGGGGAGCGACTCGTCCCGGCCGTTGCCGAGCAGAGTCACGATCACCCGCCTGACCCCGAGAGCCGCCATCTTGGCCGTTTCGCGCGCGTCCGGGACCGCTTCCTCGAACAGCGATACCTCCAGCGCGTCGGGGTCGCGCCCGGCCTCGGCAGCCAGCCGCCGCAGCTCGGCGATCATCCCCTGCCGCTGCTCCGCCGGCAGCAGCCAGGGCGCCCAGCCGTCGCCCACCGCCACCGCGCACTCCAGCGCCTTGCCGCCGCTGCCACCAAGGATGATCGGCGGGTACGGCCGCTGCTGCGGCTTGGGCAACGCCCGCATCTGGTCGAAGCGGACGAACCGGCCGTGGAACTCGGCCTGCGCGCTGGTCCAGATCGCCTGCATCGCCCGTACCTGCTCGCACAGCAGCCGGAAGCGGGTACGATAATCGACCCCGTGGTCGTTCATCTCCTCTTTCAGCCAACCGGCGCCGACCCCGAATATGAACCTGCCGTTCGACAGCCGGTCGAGCGACGCCACCTCCTTGGCCAGCACGATCGGATCGCGCTCGATGACCAGGCTGACGCCGGTGCCCAGCCGGATCGAGTCGGTTACCGCCGCCGCGTGCGCGAGCGCCACGAACGGATCGTAGGTCTGCCCGTAGTAGTCGGGCAGCCCGCGCCCCGATCCCTGCAGAAAGCGGAGCGGAATGTGGGTGTGCTCCGACACCCACACCGACTCCAGACCGCGTTGCTCGGCGGCGCGTGCCAGCTCACCGGGCTGAATCGAGTGCTCCGTGGGGAAAATGTGAACGCCGTACAGCATGGTTCGCAGCGTAGCACGCAAGCGGCTCATGACTCCACCACAAATACCCCCGCTGGACTATGTGGCTCCTTGAGGGCACAATGGCGGGGCCATGGTATCCGTCGGAATTCGAGAGCTCAGGAACCGGCTCAGCGAGTACGTACGCCGCGTACGCGATGGGGAGGAGGTTCTGATAACCGATCGGGGTCGGGTAGTGGCGCAGTTGTCGCAGCCCACCAGTGAGGCCGCGGACTCCGCCTATCCCGGCCTGATCCGGCACGCGCGTGCCGGCAAGGTGCGCCTCGGCGCCACCAACTTCGCCGCCTCGTATCCACGCGTGCCCCGTTCCCTGACCGTGGGTGTGGCGCAACGGCTGCTGGACGAGGAACGCGGCGCGGGATGACGCGGCCAACCAATCTGTACGCCGAGTCCAGCGCCATCCTGGCGTGGCTGCTGGGTGAGGACGCCGGTAACGAAACCCGCCAGTGGCTGCACGCGGCGCCACTGGTGCTCACCTCCGACCTGACCCTGATCGAGTGCGACCGCGTATTGCACCGCGGGCAGGCCCGCGGCGTGATCAGTCTGGCGCTGGCCGCGCGCACCCGCGAGATGCTCACCGCGACGGCCGATCACTGGACTATCTTCACGATCGACCGGGAGGTGGTGGAACGTTCGCGGCGCACCTTCCCGGAGGAGCCGGTGCGGACGGCCGACGCGATCCACCTCTCGACCCTGTTGGCGGCGCGCAGCCTGGTTACCGAGCTTGCGCTGCTGTCAATGGACGAGCGGATGCGGCGCAACGCCGCGGCGCTGGGCATCAACGTGCTGCCGGCGCTCGACAGCGGTAGCGCCCGGTAGCGGCGGGCGGCGCCTCAGCCGCGGTCGACATCTGCGCAGCTCCGCCACGCTCAGCGGGCGCCTTCAAGCGGGACGTTCAGTTCCTCGGCGGCGCGCAGCAGGCTGCGCCAGGACGGCTCGTCCAGTTCTACGCCGGTGCCGGCCTGCCGGGCCTGGTTGCGCTGTTCCGGCTCGCCGGGCACCAGCACCTCATCGACACCGGCAGCGGGCGGGGTTGCCTTGATCGCGCGCAGCAGGCTGGCAAGGTCGCGGTCGATCGCGTCCTGCGCGCGGAAGAACCCGGGATTCAGCATCAGGAAGAGCACGCCGTTGATCGGCGTCGACTGCTCGCAGGACGGGCAGCCGGCGCCGGTGAGGATCCCGCCCAGCACGTCCACCAGCAGCGCCAGCCCGGTACCCTTGTGCCCGCCGGCGGGCAGCAGCATGCCGCCATTGAAGTAGTCCTCGGGCGCCGTGGTCGGGTTGCCGGCACGGTCCAGGATGGTGCCCGCGGGCACCGGCACGCCGCGGTCGCGGGCCACGGCCAGCTTGCCCTCGGCGGCCATGCTGGTCGCGAAGTCGACCACGATGGGTGCTCCGTCCGGCACCGGCACCGCCGAACGGCGCCACCTGCCCGCCGCGCGGACCGCCGTTGCAGAACGCGAGCCCGATCAGGCCCCGGTCGGACGCCAGCGTGACCCACTCGCCCAGGCGTCCGACGTGACCGGTGTTGAACAACCCCACCGCCGCCAGCCCCTCGGCGCGGGCCTTGTCGCACGCCACCGTGGCGGCGTAGCGCGCGCCAAACTGGCCGAACCCGCTCCGGCCGTCGACCAGCCCGGTCACGGCGGTCTCGCGTGCCAGCCGCGGGCGCGCGTCCGGCACGGTGCGGCCTTCGCGCACCAGCTCCAGGTAGCGGGGCACACGCCGCACGCCGTGCGACGGATGGCCCAGCAGGTCGGCCAGCACCAGCGAATCCGCCACCAGTCGGGCGATGTCACACGGCGTGCCGGCGGCCTCGAGCAGGGCCGCGGCGTGGGCGGACAGACGGTCGGGGGCGAAGTACGGCATGCGCACACCATAACCCAGCCCGCGCCGGTGGCACGTCCCGGCGTCCCGGAGACCCGGAGCTCCCGCCGCCTGCCGTTCCCGCCGGCCGCCCCGTCCGCCGGCCGTCCGCCACCGCCGATGGACAGGCAGACCGCCGGCCCGCTACCGTGGCCGGCGATCATCATGAGGAGATCAGTCATGGCCGCGAATCACCCCGATCACCCTGATCAGCCCGCACCGCTCGGCCAACCGGGCATGGAGTTCGCCGGCGAGCGCATCGCTCTCGCCTGCGCCTTCCGCTGGGCGGCCCGCTACGACCTGCACGAAGCGGTCGCCAACCACTTCAGTCTCGCGGTCGGCGAGGCGGGCACGCGGTTCCTGATCAACCCCAGAGGCCGCCACTTCGCGCGCATCAGGGCGAGCGAGCTGCTGCTGCTCGAGGCCGGTGACGAGCAAACGATGCAGCGGCCGGATGCTCCCGACCCCACCGCCTGGGCGCTGCACGGCGTCATCCACCGCCAGGTGCCGCAGGCGCGGTGCGTGCTGCACGTGCACTCCCGGTATGCGACCGCGCTTGCCTGTCTGGCCGATCCGACGCTGCCCCCAATCGACCAGAACGCCATGCGGTTCTGGGGCCGCGTGACGGTCGATGACCAATTCGACGGCATGGGGCTGGACGACGAGGCCGACCGCGTCGCCCGCCTGGCCGGCGCCGGACCGGTTCTGCTGCTGCGCCACCACGGGGTCATGGTGACCGGCGCCACGGTCGCCCGCGCGTTCGACGATCTCTACTATTTCGAGCGCGCCTGCGCGACCTACCTCACCGCCCTGCAGACCGGCCGGGAGTTGCGCATCGTCTCCGACCGGGTGGCGGCCAAGACCGCGCGCCAGTGGCGCGACTATCCGCACCTGAGCGACGACCACTTTCGCGAGCTGCGGGAGATTCTGGACCGGGAAGACCCGTCCTACCGGCTCTGAGGGCGTGGCTGCCAGACGCGCCGGAGTGCAACTCGGGCAGTTCCTCGGAGGGAGTAGCGCAGCGCCATGACCGCGCGCGGGCACGCCGGCACTTTGTCAGGCCGCGCCGGGAAGAAAGAAGCGCACGGTCGTCCCCTGTCCCAATCCCGCGCTGGTCACGCTGATCGTGCCGGCATGGGCCATGACGATGGCGCGCGCGATCGCCAGTCCCAGACCTGAGCCGCCGGTGCCTCGGGTGCGGGATTGGTCGGCCCGGTAGAGGCGATCGAACAGGTGCGGCAGGTCGGCGGGGTCGATTCCCGCGCCATCGTCCGCGACCGTTATTGCCACTCGCCCGTCCGGCTCCACTCCTGCCGCGACCGCGATCCGTCCGCCGGCCGCGGTATGCTGCAACGCGTTGCGCACCACGTTGCCCAGCGCCTGGCTCATGCGCGTCCGGTCGAGATCCAGCGCCGGTAGGCCCGATTGCGGCTGGAACGACAAGCTTACCCGGCGCACCCGAGCCTGCGGCTGCCACCGTTGCAGCTCGGTGCTGAGCAGTTGGGAGACCGGGCACGATTCCCGGGCAAGCCGCAATTCGCCCGAATCGGTTTCCGCCAGCCAGTTCAGATCCCGTACCAGGTTGCGCAGCATCGTCACCTCCCGAATGATCCGGTCCGCGGCCTCGGCCGGTTCCTGCATTCCGTCGAGCAGCCCCTTCGCTTCCAATTGGATGACGCTCAGCGGGGTGTTCAACTCGTGGGACAGATCATCGATCAGCCGCCGGCGCAGATCACGCTGCGTTTGAAGGGCGCTCGTCATGCGATTGAACGCCGCGCTCATCTGGCCCAGTTCGTCGGCGGAAGTGATCGGAAGGAGGGCGCTGTCACCTTGTCGCGCGACGCTCCGGGCGGCTGCGGTCAGACGCGTGACCGGGGCCGTGATGCGGCCCGAGATCCAGGCCGCCAACGCCAGCGCCGCGGCGGCGATCAGCACCCCGCCGAACGCGGTCGTGGTCAGCGTGCGGCGCAGGAACCCATGCGCTTCGGTCGCCAGAAACGCGCGATCGGCGTCCACGTACACGGCACCGACCGGCCGTCCGGTCTGGTCGTCGATCACGGCGACCCGCTTTCCGCCCAATTCCGGCGCCGGCGTGCCCGGCCGCAGCCGGAACAGGTTGTCGCGGATCACCGTGCCGTCGCCGTCGACGACCACGATCCGCACGCGATCGACGTGGAACGTCTCGGAGCCGTGTTCGGCGCGTTCACCGCGGCCTTCGTGTTCCGCGTCTCCCTCGTCGTAGAAATAGCCGGCGTCGGCCAGCACCCGGTCGACCGTCGCCCAGCCGCCGGCAGAGCGGTAGGCGCGGCTCAAGCTGCGCGCCACGTTGTTCGCTTCGACCGCGATGAGCTGTTCCACGAACGCATCCATTTGACCCTGGGTGACGTAGTAACCGACCGCTACGCCGAGCACTACGGCCAGAGCGACGATCAGGACGAACGCCCGCAGAATGCGCCCGCGCAACGACGTCGTGCGCTCGCTCACGACTACTCCGGCACGAAACGGTAGCCGGCGCCGTACACCGTTTGGATCGGCTGCCGGCCCTCGCCGCCGAGCTGTTTGCGTAGACGAAGAACGTGGTTGTCGATCGCGCGCTCGTACGCCTCGAAGTCGTCGTTGAAGGCCAGGGTGATGAGCTGGTCGCGGGTGAGCACCTGCCGGGGATGCCGCATGAACGCGGCGAGCAGCGCGAACTGCGCGCGGGTCAAGCTGAGCGGCCGGTCGCCGACCGAAGCCTGGCGGGTGGTCTCGTCGATCGTGATGGCGCCGCAGGTCAGAACCTGCCGCACTTTGTCATCGACGCGCCGCAACACCGCCTTGGCGCGCGCCACGACCTCGTCGGGGTCGAACGGTTTGACAATGTAGTCATCGGCGCCGCGGTCGAGCCCGTCGATGCGATCGGCATGGGTCTCGCGCGCCGTGAGCATGATGATCGGCACGGCCGACTCGCGACGCAGGATGCGGCACACCTGCATCCCGTCGAGACGCGGCAGCATCAGATCGAGCACGATCAGGTGGGGACGGCGAGAGCGGGCAAGAGCCAAGCCGGTGCGTCCGTCGCCGGCGACTTCGGCGTGGAACCCCGCTCGTTCGAAATGGACCTTGAGCCAATGGGCGATCCGCGGTTCGTCCTCGACGATCAGAATCGTGCGACTGGTCATTACGCCTCCGCGAAAAAGCAATGATACGGCGCGGCGCCCCGATGAGCGCCGCGCCCGAGTATACCGAGGTCGTCTCAAGCGGCCTCAACCGCCGCCGCTCTCGCCGCCCCCGCCGTGCTCGCCGCCGCTGTCACCGCCCGTGCCGTGTTGGCCACCGTGTTCGCCACCGGCGCCGTGACCGGGGCCCGATTCCGGGTGAGCCGTCCAGCCGGTGAACGCCGCGGCCGGCGCCTTCAACTCCACGTCGATCGTCTCGCCGGGCGCCAAGTCAACCGGCGTCGTGGGACCGAGCTCCGTGCCGTTCGACAGGTGAACCTCCACCCGCACCAGCGGCAGGGTGCCGTCGGTGACATTCCGCACCGTGCCGACGAAGGCGTTGGCCTCCGCGTCGTAGCGCATGATGAGCCGCGCACCGTTGCGCACCCCATCGTAGGTCTGGTCCAGGGCCAGCATGGCGCGGGATTCCTCCTCGCCCTCTTCGCCGGCCTCATGCTCGCCCGCATTCATGTCGCCCATGCCGCTGCAACCGCCGGTCGCGGCCACAGCCGTCAGTGCAATCAGCACCGCGAGCCAGCGCGTGTTCCTCATCGATAACGTGATCAATGACGTGCCTGCCATTGTTATCCTCCTCGGGGGTCGCCCCTCAGTCTGTTCGAGGACGTTGCGCCCTCGTTGCGGTGGATAATGGCGAAGAAATGTCGCACGAATATCCCATCCGGGGAAATATAGGCGATGCCGGATGCGTTACACTCTCGCCGTGACGACCAACCTGCAGCGCTACGCCGACTTGGCGATCGGCGTGGGCCTGAATCTGCAGCCCGGGCAGCGCTTGGTCATCCGCGCACCGATCGCGGCGGTCGAGCTGAGCCGGGCGCTGGCGGCACGCGCCTACGACGCCGGCTGCCCCTACGTGGACGTCTCCTACAGCGACGACCAGTTGGAGCTGGTGCGATTCGAGCACGCGCCGGCCGACTCGTTCGAGGAGTACCCTACCTGGCGCGTCAGGGGCCTGATCGAGCGCGCCGAGCAGGGCGCGGCGTTTCTCACGGTGGTCGGCGGCAATCCCGACCTGCTCAAGGACCAGGATCCCGCGCGCGTGGCGACCACCCTGCGCGTCGCTTCCGAGCACGTGAGACCTTTCCGTCGCGACTACGTCACCACCATGCGCGTGAGTTGGTGCGTGATCGCGGCCGCGGTCGCCCCCTGGGCGGCACGGGTGTTTCCCGAAGCGCCGGCGCATCAGCAGGTAGCCCGGCTGTGGGACGCCATCTTCCGCGCCTGCCGGGCGGACCAGCCGGACCCGCGCGCAGCCTGGCGCCGCCACGTCGACGCGCTGGAGGCGCGGCGCGCGCACCTGAACCGGCGCGCCTACACTGCGCTCCGCTACGCCGCGCCCGGCACCGACCTCACCGTCGGCCTCCCCGACGGCCACGTCTGGAAGGGCGGCATCGACCACAACGCCCAGGGCACCCGGTTCGTCCCCAACATCCCCACCGAGGAGGTATTCACCATGCCGCACAGCCGGCGGGTCGACGGCACGGTAGCGTCCACCAAGCCGCTGAACTACGGCGGCCGGCTGATCGACAACTTCAGCCTGACCTTCGAGCGCGGCCGAGTCGTCCGGATCGAGGCGGAATCCGGCGCCGAGGTGCTGGAGAAACTGATCGCGACCGACGACGGCGCCGCCCGCCTGGGCGAGATCGCCCTGGTGCCGCACGGCTCTCCCATTGCAGCCCTCGGCCGGCTGTTCTACAACACGCTGTTCGACGAGAACGCCTCCTGCCACCTCGCCCTCGGCCAAGCGTACACGGTATGCCTCAGCGGAGCCGACGCCATGTCGGAACAGCAGCTCGCGGCCGCCGGCGCCAACTCCAGCGCCACCCACGTGGACTTCATGATCGGCTCCGACCGGCTGGACCTCGACGGCGTGCTCGCCGACGGCTCCACCGAACCGGTGATGCGCGCCGGCGAGTGGGCTACCGGACGTCAGGAACAGGTATCGTGACTGTCGCTCCTTCAGCGATCTTCGAAGGCATGGTCGACTGCATGGTTGCGCTGCCAGGCCAGCTCTTCTACTCGACGCAGATCCCCGCGTGCCTCTGGTTTCTGGCGCGAGACCGCCAACGCGATAAGTTCCGCGACCGACGCGGTGCGATGCTATTTGTCGACGCTCGCAAGCTTGGCCGCATGGTAGACCGAACTCACCGGGAGCTGACCGAAGACGACCTCGCCCGCATCGCCGACACCTACCATGCATGGCGTGGAGAAAAAGCGGCCGGCGACTACGCCGACATTCCCGGCTTCTGCAAGAGCACGACGTTGGAGGAGGTGGGCAAGCACGGCCACGTGCTCACGCCCGGACGTTACGTCGGAGTGGAGGTGCCGGAAGACGACCGCGAGCCGTTCGAGCAGAAAATGCGGCGGCTGGTCGCAGAGCTGGAAGTTCAGCAGGCCGACGGAGCACGCCTCGACACCGCCATCGCCGAGAATCTGAAGACGCTCGGGTTCAGCGTGTCGGGCAGCCAGGGAACGTCAAATGGAGACCGCGGATGATCGAGTACGACAAGTTCCAGCTATCGCTCAAGCGTCTGGAGGAGCAGTACGACAACCACCAACACGGCGGTCATGAGCGCTCCGAGCTGGACCGTGAGGGAATCGCGGAATCGGTCATTCAGCGGTTTGAAACCTGCTACGACTGCCTGTGGAAGGTTCTGAAGAGGTATCTCACCGAGGAACTGGGAGTCGCGGAAGTACCCAACAGCCCCAAGCCGATCTTCAGGCTCGCCCATGAGAACCACCTGCTCGCATCGCCGTCGGAGCGGTGGCTGCGCTACGCCGATGCTCGGATCGACACGTCACACGACTACGACGGTGAGAAAGCGCTAAACTGCCTCGCACTGGTCCCTGACTTCATAGACGACGCGATCGGCATCTACCAGACCATGAGCGGAGCGACATGGGAGTAGACCCGGCTATCGACATCACGGCGGCGGAGCGCAGTACCGTTCTTGCCCTGCTGGAACGGCATCTGCCGGGTACGACAGCCTGGGTTTACGGCTCCCGGGCGAAGTGGACCTCCACCCCGCGGTCCGATCTTGACCTAGTGGTGTTCTCTACACCGGAACAGCGGCGCCAAGTGGGCGATCTGCGGGAGGCGTTCGAGGACAGCAACCTGCCGTTCCGGGTCGACCTGTTTGTGTGGGATGAAGTGCCGGAGTCGTTCCGCGACGGGATCAAGGCCGAGCATTCGGTATTCGGCGGCGATACGGAACGAATCGACAGCGATGGATGGCGTGAGACTACATTGGGCGAAGTGATTACGCTCAAGCGTGGCTACGACCTGCCGAAGCATAGACGCGTCGAGGGCGCTGTGCCGGTCGTGTCCTCATCGGGGGTCACAGACTATCACTCCGAGAGTAGGGTACCGGGTCCGGGGGTTGTGACCGGTCGATATGGCACGCTGGGGAAGGTGTTCTTCATCCCAGACGCCTTCTGGCCCCTTAATACCGCGTTGTACGTTCGAGACTTCAAGGGAAACGATCCTCGGTTCATCAGCTACTTCCTGAGATCACTCGACTTCTCGTCGTGTTCGGACAAGGCAGCAGTTCCCGGCATAAACCGGAACCACCTACATGAAGAGATCGTACGCATCCCGGCGACCGTTGGCGAACAGCGCGCTATCGCCCACGTTCTCGGCACTCTCGACGACAAGATGGAGCTGAACCGGCGGATGAACGCGACGCTGGAGGCGCTGGCGCGGGCACTGTTCAAGTCCTGGTTCGTCGACTTCGACCCCGTGCGCGCCAAGATGGAAGGCCGCGACACCGGTTTGCCCAAGGACATCGTCGGTCTCTTCCCCTGCCGGCTCGTGGAGTCAGAAACTGGTGAAGTCCCAATAGGATGGGAAGTGGCCCCACTGAGCAACATAATCGACGTCAACCCGACGCGGCGGTTGCGGAAGGGACAGATGGCAACGTACCTGGACATGGCGAACATGCCGACAACGGGACACACACCTCATACGGTAGTCGATAGGCCTTATGGATCCGGGATGCGATTCACGAGCGGCGATACCCTGGTGGCGCGCATTACACCGTGTCTGGAGAACGGAAAAACGGCCTACGTAGACTTTCTGCAGTCCGGAGCTATAGGTTGGGGGTCGACGGAGTACATCGTCATGCGGCCAAGACCGCCGCTTCCGACAGAGTTCGGCTATTGTCTCGCTCGCAGCCCTCATTTTCGGGAGTTTCTCATAAGAAACATGTCGGGGACGAGTGGACGACAGCGCGTGCCTGCACAAGCGCTGTCGCAGTTCATGTGCATCAGTCCCTCAGCACGCGTCGCTCAAGCATTCGGGAAGATAGTTCAGTCGGTCATGGCCCGCGCTAGCGCGGCGGCCTGCGAGTCTCGCCGTGTATCCAGGATACGCGACACCCTGTTGCCGCGGCTGATCGCGGGTCAATTGCGGACCAACCGATTCATGGAGGAACGCCTTGATTGATCCGGTCCAGTCGCTCGCATTCTCGATGCAGGCCAACCCGGGCGTTTACGCCGTTCTCCTTGGTTCGGGCGTCTCACGGGCGGCGAAGATCCCGACAGGTTGGGACATCACCCTCGACTTGATCCGCAAGCTCGCGGCTCTCAGCAAGCAGACCTGTGAACCGGATCCCGAGCGATGGTACCGGGACCGGTTCGGAGCGGCGCCAGAATACTCCGATCTTCTCGACGCCATAGCGAAGACGCCCGCCGAGCGGCAGCAGTTGTTGCGGGCGTATTGGGAGCCAGACGAACGCGAGCGAGAAGATGGCTGGAAGCAGCCGACAGCCGCGCATCGTTCGGTCGCGGCGCTGAGCGCGCAAGGCTTCGTCAAAGTGATCATAACCACGAATTTCGACCGCTTGATGGAAGCCGCATTGAACGACGCCGGTGTGGTACCTGCAGTTCTCAGTTCTCCGGATCAAGTGCAGGGAGCGGTTCCGATCGTTCACACACGGTGCTGCGTGTTCAAGGTACATGGTGACTATCTCGATACGCGTATTCGAAACACGCAGGCCGAACTCTCGTCCTATCCTGCCGTATACGATACGCTGATCGATCGGATTCTTGACGAGTTTGGTCTAGTCGTGTGCGGCTGGTCGGCCGAGTGGGACGAGGCGTTGCGAAATGCCATCTTGCGTGCTCGATCGCGGAGATTCGCCACGTACTGGACACTGCACGGAAAGGAGAGCGACAAGGCGCGGCGACTGATCGACCATCGCGGCGCACAGACGATCCGCATCGAGGGTGCAGACGCTTTTTTCCGCGATGTTCAGCAGTACGTCGAGTCGATCGAGGAATTCTCGAGACCGCACCCGTTATCGGTCGAAGCCGCCGTTTCGAGCTTGAAGCGATTTGTCTCCGAGCGACGTTACCGTATTCAGCTATCGGATCTCATTGACGCGACGGTCGATCGGGTCATCGAGGCTACGTCCGGTGGGGATTACGCGGTCAGCGGAGCTTCGGCTGTCACTACCGAATCGGCGACCGCACGTGCACGCGGCTACGAGTCAGCTTGTTCGACGTTGCTCGCCATGGCGCCTATCGGCGGCTATTGGGCCGAGGAGGACCACTTCCCACTTTGGCGACGAGCCCTGTCAAGATTGTCGCCGTTCGGGGGCAACGGCCGGGGATTCTGGCTAGGCATGCAACGATATCCTGGGACTCTCCTCCTCTACGCCTTGGGTCTAGGAGCCGTGGAGGCAGAGCGGTTTGGTTTTCTCGAGTATTTATTCGCGACACCGATTCGGCAGCGTCATGAGGATGTTTCGGCAGTGGAGTTGCTTCCGCCGTTCGGCATGTATGATGGAATTGGGCAGGATGCAAGGAGACTGGAGGGGATGGAAAGGAGGGAAGCCCCGCTTAACGATTGGATATGTGAAGTGTTACGAGAGTCAGCCAGAGATTTTGTTTCGAACGACGAACAATACACGCTCTTGTTCGACAAGCTTGAGATACTGATCTCGTTGAGTGCGGCACGTCACCAGAACGCCAGGTATCCGGGCGGCGATCCGTACTTCGTCGCGGGTTCTTTCGCGTACCGTGTAGAGAATACAAAGAATATCCTGCAAGAGATTCGCAAGGCGCTTTCTACAGGGAACACCGAGTCACCGCTCGTATCCGCCGGCATCATTGGCGATACGGCTGAGGATTGCATGCGATGGCTTGATGCCTTGGAAGAGTGGATTCCGAAACTTCGAGGGAACCTGTGGCGGTGGCGTTGACGGAGCGACTGACCGAGATCATTCGGCCGCTGAGGCAGCGCCGGGGCATGACAGGGCAACCGGAACATGGCGACGCTGGGCCGGCTAACCGTTCGCGGTTTCAAATCGATTCGTGAGCCGGAGAACTTCGAGCTGCGGGAGTTAGCGTGCTCATCGGGGCCAATGGGGCGGGCAAGAGCAACCTTCTCGGCGTGTTTCGGCTCTTGTCACAGCTTGCTCGCGGAAGGCTTCAGGTCTTTGTCAAACAGGAGGGCGGGCCGGATGCGGTGCTGTTCGGGGGGCGCAGGAGGACTTCGAGCCTTGAGGTGGAGCTGTTCTTCGAGAGGGGACGCTGCCAGTATCGGTTCTCGGCGGAGGCTGCGGGCGACGGGCTGGTGATCGGCGAGGAACAGCTTTCTCCGGGTGTGCCGCAGGAGGCAGCGCTGGCGGCTGCCGGCACGCGGCTCGCTGCCGAGGGGGGCGCCGTATGGTCAGGGGGTCGCGGAGAAGCGCATCCGGCGAGCCTCGACGCCGGTACCTTTGCAGCCTACGCCTTGCCGGCTATCAGGGACTGGCGCGTGTACCACTTTCGCGACACGAGTAACGTGGCGGGCGTGCGCTGTCCGCAGGCGGTGCGCGACAATCTGCGGCTGAAGGCGGACGGAAGCAACTTGGCGCCGTTTCTGCGGTTTCTGCGCGAACGCCATCCGCGCCGGCATCGGGACGTCGTCCGGACGGTGCGGATCGTGGCGCCGTTCTTTGGCGATTTCGTATACCGTAAGGACGTCGGTGAGCGTATCGAGCTTGAATGGCACCACAGGGAGGATCAGGACACACCACTGGGGCCGCTGCAGCTCTCGGACGGTACGCTCCGTTTCATCTGCCTGGCGACGCTGCTGCGGCAGCCGCCGGAGCTGCAACCCGATCCGATCATCATCGACGAACCCGAGCTGGGGCTGCACCCCCTCGCGCTGAAGCTGTTGGCGGAGATGGTTCGAGGCGCAAGCGAGGCGCGGCAGGTGATCGTGTCCACGCAATCGGCGGACTTGGTCAGCGAGTTCGAGCCGGAGGATGTCGTGGTGGTGAACCGCAGAAATGGCGAGTCAGTGTTCGAGAGGTTGGATTCGGATGTCTGGCAGGACTGGCTGAAGGAGTACTCGGTGGGGCAGCTCTGGAAAGCCGAGGTCGTCGGCGGCGGGCCGGCGCGTTGATCTTCGTAGTGGTTCGCCACGGGACGGCCGTTGCAAAGCGCATCGGGTTGGACCGCATCCGGGACGAGTGCCGTCACTTCGCCGGGTGGCTCGCTCGGCTCGAATCGCTTCGCGCACTGGGGTAGTTGATGCCGATCCTGTGCGAGTCCATGGTGGAGGAAGCCGCCCTCGATTGGTTCCGGGCGCTTGGCTACCATGTCGAGGGCGGCCCGGACATGTCGCCGGGACCGGATTCAGTGCGCTATCCCCTGCGCGCGAGCCACGCGGACGTAGTACTGACGAGCGCCGTTCGCGGCGCGTTGCGCCGCCTCAACCCCGAACTGCCGGACGAAGCGGTCGACGATGCGCTACGCAAGCTAAGTAGGCCGGAAGGCGCGATGCTGGAAGCGCGCAACCGAGCGTTCCACCGCATGCTGGTGGACGGCGTGGCGGTCGAGTACCGCGCCGCCCACAGCCCCATCCGTGGCGCTCAGGCACGTGTGATCGACTTCGATGACCCCGACGCCAACACGTGGTCGGCCATCAACCAGTTCACGGTGACCGAGAACGGCAACACGCGCCGGCCCGACATCGTGGTGTTCGTCAACGGGCTGTCGCTGGCCGTGATCGAGCTCAAGAACCCGGCCGACGAGAACGCCACCGTCTGGTCGGCGTTCCACCAGTTGCAGACCTACAAGGTTGATCTGCCTTCGCTATTCGCCTGCAACGCCGTGCTCGCCGTGTCGGACGGCCTGCAGGCGCGGATTGGCACGCTGTCCGCCGGCCGGGAGTGGTTCAAGCCGTGGCGTACCATCGACGGCCAGGAACTTGCGCCCCGCTTCTACACGGAACTGCAGGTACTGATCGAGGGCGTGTTCGAGAAGCGTCGCTTCCTGTCGCTGTTGCGCGACTTCATCGTGTTCGAAGATGACGGCGGCGCGCTGTTGAAAAAGATGGCCGGCTATCACCAGTTCCACGCGGTGCGGGCGGCGGTCGGCGAGACCTTGCGCGCGGCGACACTGCAGCAGCAAACGCGGCGCATCGCCGAGACGCGGGGCCGGTACGAGGCGGGCAGACAGCCGGGCGGTGATCCCGGCGACCGGCGGATCGGCGTGGTCTGGCACACGCAGGGCTCGGGGAAGAGCCTGACCATGGCGTTCTACGCCGGGCGCATCATCCGCGAGACGGCGATGGCCAACCCGACCGTGGTGGTCCTGACCGACCGCAACGATCTCGACGATCAGCTCTTCGGCACCTTCGGGCGGTGCCGGGATCTGTTACGCCAGTCGCCCGTGCAGGCCGCAAGCCGGACAGACCTGCGCGCCAAGCTCGCCGTGGAGGCGGGCGGCGTCGTGTTCACCACCATCCAGAAATTTTTCCCCGAGGAGAAGGGCGACCGCCACCCGGTACTGTCGAAGCGTCGCAACATCGTGGTCATCGCCGACGAGGCGCACCGCAGCCAATACGACTTCATCGACGGCTACGCGCGGCACATGCGCGATGCGCTGCCCAACGCGTCGTTCATCGGCTTTACCGGGACGCCGATCGAGCTGCAGGACGCCAACACCCGAGCGGTGTTCGGGGACTACATCAGCGTCTACGACATCCAGCGTGCAGTCGAGGACCAGGCGACGGTGCCGATCTACTACGAGAGCCGGCTCGCCACGCTGACGCTCGATGAGCGCGAACGGCCGCAGATCGACCCGGGCTTCGAGGAAGCGACCGAGGGAGAGGAGGTCGACCGCAAGGAGAAGTTCAAGACCAAGTGGGCGCAACTCGAAGCGGTTGTCGGGGCCGAGAAGCGCTTGAGGCTCGTCGCCGGGGACATCGTCGCCCACTTCGACCAACGCCTTGAAGCGATGGACGGCAAGGCGATGATCCTATGCATGAGCCGGCGCATCTGCATCGACCTGTATCGCGAACTCACGCGGCTGCGTCCCGACTGGCACCACGGGGATGACGGCAAGGGACGGCTCAAGGTGGTTATGACCGGCTCCGCCTCCGATCCGCTCGACTGGCAGCCCCACATCCGCAACAAACCGCGCCGGGAGGCACTGGCCAAGCGGTTCCGTGGCGCCGGCGATCCGCTGCAGGTGGTGCTGGTGCGCGACATGTGGCTCACCGGCTTCGACGCGCCGCGCCTGCACACCATGTACGTCGACAAGCCGATGCGCGGCCACGGGCTGATGCAGGCGATCGCACGCGTCAACCGGGTGTTCCGGGACAAGCCGGGCGGCCTGGTCGTCGACTATCTGGGGCTCGCCCATGAACTGAAGCGTGCGCTCGCGACCTACACCGAGAGCGGCGGCACCGGACAGACGGCGCTCAATCAGGCTGAGGCGGTAGCGGTGATGCTGGAGAAGTACGAGATCTGCTGCGGGCTGTTTCACGGATTCGACCGCTCCAGGTGGACGACCGGGACCCCTCAGCAACGCCTTGCGCTCGTACCCGCGGCGCAAGAGCACATCCTCGCTCAGGAGAACGGCAAGGACCGTTGCGTTCAGGCCGTGCGGGACCTCTCCCGCGCGTTCGCGCTCGCCGTACCGCACGACGAAGCGATCCGCATTCGCGACGACGTAGCGTTTTTCCAGGCGGTTCAGTCGGTGCTAAGCAAACGCGCCGCCTCCGAGGTGCGCCCCGAAGAAGAGCTGGAACATGCCGTACGTCAGATCATTTCGCGCGCGGTGGCGTCGGAAGGCGTGATCGACATCTTCGCCGCCGCCGGCCTGGAGAAGCCCGACATCTCGATCCTGTCGGACGAGTTCCTGGCCGAGGTGCGCGGCATGAAGCGGCGCAACCTCGCCGTCGAGTTGCTGCAGAAGCTGCTCAAGGGCGAGCTTGCCGCCCGCCGCCGCAAGAACGTCGTGCAGGCGCGCTCGTTCGCCGAGATGCTGGAGCAGACGCTGCGCCGCTATCAGAACCGCGCCGTCGAAGCCGCCCAGGTGATCGAGGAACTGATCCAGCTTGCCTGCGATCTCCGCGAGGCAAGCGCCCGCGGCGAGAAGCTCAGGCTGTCGGACGACGAGCTTGCCTTCTACGACGCGCTTGAGACCAACGACAGCGCGGTCCAGGTGCTTGGCGACGACACGCTCCGAGACATCGCCCGCGAACTGGTCGACACCGCAACGTCACCATCGACTGGACGCTACGCGAGAACGTCCGCGCCAACCTGCGCCGGCTGGTCAAGCGCATCCTGCGCAAGCACGGTTACCCGCCCGACAAACAGGAGAAGGCCACGCGCACCGTGCTCGAACAGGCAGAGGCCCTGTCCGCTGATTGGGCTGCTGCCTGAGGGGTCGTTATTGTTGGACGCGATGCGCACGTACGGCGTACACCCCGTACCGTGGTCGGCCCGCGATGCGGCGCGCGCGGAGTTGGCCGCATGACCCATACGCTACGTGAGCAACTCGCCTTCCCGGCTGCACCTTCCGAGTACATAGCACGCTTGGAAAAAGGAGGAACCAACTCACCGCCGATCTCTGGCGACGAATAGCCATTTTGGAAATCGCGCTACTCATCTGTCCATCCGAATCGGACCTTGAGATCGGTCATTTCTGAATACTTCAGACGTCGCTCGCGTTGCAGGCGTCCGACGACGATTCCGGGCGCTATCCCGATTTCCCGAGCGAACGCAATAATGCTGCCGCGGTTGAACGGTGTCCTGCGGCAAAACTGCGACCAGGCATCAGGGGGCACGAGGAAGTCGGCAGCCCACGGGTTAGCCTCGTCCTCAAACGGCCAATTCTTGTCGATGCCGTCAATGATGATTTTCTGATTGGCGTGCTTGAGGACGTGACAGACTTCGTGGAACAACGTGAACCAGAAGATGTCCTGCCACTTGTAGCGCAGATTCAACTGGATCAGAGCTTTCCGGTCGGAGAGCCAACGGGCAACTCCGTTGGCTCCGGTCTTGGGTAACTCGCGCACCACGACCAACGCCACGCCAGCGTCGGAGAATAGCTGCGTCAAGCGCGTGGCAAACTCCAGCGGCGGCTGTTCGGTCATCGTACGGGCTGCGCGAGCCGCGTCCAGGAGTAAGGCAGAGTCGAATGGGCGGGTGTCGATAGTCTGCGCCTCAAGTTCTCCCTTGCGCAGCCACGCCGCCAGGGCACCGGGGGACAGCTTCGATTTGTCGGAGATCCGAAAGCCGAGCACCTCGGTGGTCTTTCGATAGGCGGTCACGTTCGCGACGCCGAAGAATTGTAGCAGGGCGCGCATCTTCTCCTGGGGGTTCCGTCCGACGGATATCCAGCCGCGCCTCTCCATTTCCCTGACCGGGAGTTCCTTGAGCCAGTTCTCCTCGGCCTTGAGGCGGTCCCGCTCCTGGAGTCTGGCTCCGGTCATCCGGTAGTTCTGCTCCAGGTTGACCCAGAACGCTGCGGGTATGCCCAGGACATTCTCCAGGCCGAGTGCTGTGTTGTCGGTGATCGCCTTTTTGCCGTGGATGATCTCGTTAACCACCTGCACGGGTCGTCCGAGACGGGCCGCAAGCTCCGTCTGGCTGATGCCACGGGAAGCGATCTCGTCGGCGAGTGTCTCTCCTGGCGGGATGACGAGATCGGAATAGACCTCACCACGGTCGTCAATCGTCATAATGGTTGCTCACCTCCTCTACGACCACCTGATCGGGCCTCTCGCCCTGCCGGACTATCAGGCGCCAGCGCCCGGTCATGTCGAGCGCATACGATCCAGGACGACTCTTGTACGGGTGGGCACGCATCCGGACGACCGAGAACAGGTCGGGGAACGTCGGAAGTGCGCTCAATTCGTTCACGATCCGTATGTAACGCCGGCCGACGACCGAGCCCCATTCACGAATTGCCCGGGACGACTCCTGGTAACATCCGAGGAGCCTGCGCGATTGGAAGGAAACTTCCACCCATCACCCTTTGGGTGATAAGATGATGCTCTTTGCCCGGGATGTCAACCCGCGGGCGGTCGGGTCGAGGACGGGTGTCGGTTCTGCGGTGCCGGGCTGGCACGATGGCCGGTTGGTCCCGGATGCCGGCTCGCGGATCTCGGCAGGCATCATGATACGATTGGAATGGGTGCATCGTTCACTCCAGGAGGCACGCATGAAAGCGGTCATCGTCGCTGCCGGGTATGGCAGCAGGTTCCTGCCGGCTTCGAAGACGGTACCCAAGGAGATGTTTCCGGTCATCGACCGACCCGCGATCGACTTCATACTGCAGGAGCTGCGCGAGTCGGGGATCGAAGACATCCTGTTCATCACCTCGCGCCGCAAGCGCGCGCTGGAGGACTACGTCGATCGCGAGGTGGAGCTGGAGCAGGTGTTCGAGTCCGAGGGCGCGGTGGCCAGGCAGCAGGCGATCACCGTGCCGCCGGGCCGGTTCTTCTTCTTGCGCCAGCAGCGGATGCTGGGCACGGGGCACGCGATCCTGCTGTCCGAGCCGTTCACCGGCGACGATCCGTTCGTGGTGGTGTTCCCCGATGACCTGCACGTCGGCGACCCGCCGCTCACGCGGCAGTTGATCGACACCCACCAGCGGACCGGCTGCAGCGTGCTGGCCGTCGAGCACAATCCGCCGCACCTGGAACGCTACGGCGTGGTGGCGCTGGCCGACGACGGCCTGTACGTCACCGGCATCGTGGAAAAGCCGGCGCCGGGCACCGAGCCGAGCCGCGACATCTCCATCGGCCGCTACCTGTACACGCCGGAGATCTACCCGGCGCTGCGGCGCCGCTGGGAGCGCCACGGCGGCGGCGAGTTCAACTACACCGAGGGGGTGGAGGAGCTGGCGCGGCAGGGGCGGGTCGTGATCCAGCGCATGGTCGGCCGGCGGCTCGACGTCGGCACGCCGGCCGGCTACCTGCGGTCGATCCTGGAGTACGCGGCGCGCGACCCGGAGCTGGCGGCGGAGATCGAGTCATTCCGCGCCGCCGGCCTCGCCGGCGCCGACTCGCCCACCAGCGCCTCGTAGTCGATTCCGATCTAATATATATTCTTCGCGAGAAGAAGATACTACTGCGGGATCCGACGAAGTGGGATGATAAGAACGACGCCTATTTCTTGGAGAAGTACAAGGAGTCCAAGAGCCTGAAGACACTGCTAGCGCTCTGTTTCGCCGACCAAACGGGAGAGACGTATCATCACTGGCGAGTATTCTCAAGTGGCGCCGATGGAGTCAGCATTCGATTCAATAAGGATCGCATATTGGATGCGTTCAGGAACCAATGTGAAGACGGCGGTGCCAGGCCAGTCGACAGGTGCGTGGAATACGTCAAGATCAGCGAACTGAAAAGCAATCATCGATGTGTAGACGACCTGCCATTTCTGAAGTGGTCCCCATATGGGGATGAGCGCGAATATCGGATTGTATATGCCGACGATCGTGCGCAAGAGAGTTGGGGATTCGAGATCGAAGTCGAATGGATAGAGCATATTTCTCTTAGTCCATGGCTGCCGGCAATACTCGAGAAATCCGTAATTCGGAATTTGACATCAATTTGTGGCTGTTCAAGATTATGTATTTCGAGATCCCGGGTGACTGATTTTGATGCGTGGAAAGCGGTGGCCGATAAGATCGCGGGCAAGATTCCCGAGGGTCAAAGCACTAGGGCAGCATCTTTCGACCCTATTCAGCTTGCAGGATCATGGCCCGGTGATGAGCCCCTTGAGACCCTCTTGGCAAAGCTCGATTAGGCAGCCCGTTCATGATTCGTTATCTACAACTCATTTACGTTGAGCAAACGTAGCTGTGGCAGCATTGCCATGGCTATGTGGACGTGGTGGGCTGCTGCCCGGTGGCACGAAGTGTCGCATGTTCTGAGGCCGGCGCCTCATCCTTCCGTGGATAGTCGACGTCCATGGGCGTACGATTGACGCCGGGCGGGGCCCTGCGTTGGGAACCCGAGCCCCGCGCAGGGGCCGCCGACTTGGCTCCGGTGCTGGACGCATTTCGGACCGACTGGCGCGGGGCGCTGTTTACGCTGGCGGCGGAGAAGCTGCCGGCGCAGGAGATCCCCAGCTTGCGCTACTGGCGGCAACTGGCCGAGCACTACCTGACCGGCCTGTGCCACCTGCCGGCGGACGCGGAGGAGGTTGCGGTCGAGGCGCCCGGCGACGGCCTGCTGGCCACCTGGGTGCTGAACGCGCCACCGATGGAAGGTGGCGAGTATCTGTCGCCCGAACTCCTGCAACGCGTGTGGGGGCGGCTCGACGAGTGGGTGCGCGCGGCGGCCGCGGCGGCCGGCGGCCCGGCGGCGTTGCTGCGGGCGCGGGCGCCGCGCTGGCGGCAGGTGGGGCGGGTCTGCTTCCACTTGGCCGAGAACCGGAACGGCGAGGAGCGGCCGTTCGCGTTTCTGGCCACCTACGCCGCCGGCTTCGGCGCCGGCGGGCGGCTCAAGCACCTGCCGCTGCGCAACGCGCTGCAGCAGTACGCCGGAGCCAACAACCGGACGGCGCTGATCAACCTGCTGGCGCCGGTGGAGGAGGCCGCCACGGCGTGCGACTGGGTGCGGGAGCTGGCCGACTCCGGCGACCTGTACCGCCCGCTGGCCTGGCCGCCGGCGCACGCCTATCGGTTCCTGCAAAGCGTGCCCGAGTTGGAGCGGAGCGGCCTGTCGGTGCGGGTGCCCAACTGGTGGCGCAAGCGTACGCGGCCGTAGGTGGCGGTCACGATCGGCACTCAGACGCCGGCGCGGGTGGGCGCCGACGCCGTGCTGGACTTCAAGGTGCAGGTCGCCCTGGGCGACAGCCCGCTGTCGGCGGAGGAGCTGGAAGCGCTGCGCACCGCCGGCGACAACCTGGTGCTGCTGCGCAACCCCGACAGTGTTGACGGCGCCCCGGTCCTGTCTGGCTTTCGCCTTGATCTCAGCAAGATCTGGTAGCCTCGCCGCGCGGGTCAGCCGGCGAAGTCGCGCAGGGAGCGCAGTTGTTGGTCGGTGCCGACCGCGATCAGCACGTTCCGGGCCTGGAGCGGCGTATTCACCAGCGCGGCGGAGTCCAACATGTTGACCCACTCGCCGTCCGACTGCTGCATGGCCATCACGGTGGCGCCGGTGTGGTCGCTCACGGCCGCGTCGCGGATCGACTTCCCGATCAGCCGCGAGTGCTCCGGCACCCGCACCTCCTCGAGCCGCAGGCCGGTGCGCTCGCGCTGCGCGACGTCGATGAAGTTCACCACCGCCGGCCGCAGCAGCGCCGATGCCATGCTGTGGCCGGCCAGACGATAGGGCGACACGACGCGGTCGGCGCCCGCCAGCCGCAGCTTGTCGATCGA
Source organism: Spirochaetia bacterium (assembly GCA_965198005.1). Classification (GTDB taxonomy): domain Bacteria; phylum Spirochaetota; class Spirochaetia; order SZUA-6; family Bin103; genus Bin103. The sequence continues at coordinate 772,682 of CBDAOI010000004.1, read as the reverse complement.
GCGCGGGCGCGTCGCCTGAGTGATGATGGTCAGCTTCGGATTGAGCTGGCGCGCGGTCAGCACCACGAACAGGTTGGCGTCGTCCGCCGGCAGCGCCGACACCAGTCCGCGGGCGGAGTCGACGCGGGCGGCCTGCAGCGCCTCGTCGTTGCCGGCGTCGCCCTGCACGAACACGGCGTCCTTGAATCCCGCCAGCTCGCACTCCTCGGGAGCCAGGTCGACCACCACGTAGGGGGCGTCCGAACGGCTGAACTCCGCCGCCACCTCGCGGCCGAACCGGCCGCCGCCGCAGATGATGTAGTGGTCGCGCAGCCTGCGAATCGCCCGTTCCATACGCTTCCTCCTGAAGTCGAGCAGTAGATGTCCCTCTGCCAGATATGCGCCGATGGCGGTCGCCGAGTAGCCGAGGGACGCTACCGCGAACACGATGATCACCACCGCCAGCGCGCGCCCGGCGCCGGACAGCGGCCGCACCTCGCCGAACCCCACCGTGGACACGGTGATCACCGCCATGTAGAGACTGTCGCCGAACGTCCACCCCTCGATCCCCATGAACCCCGCGGTGCCGCCCAGCACGACGCTGGTCAGCAGTATGAACGCGAGGATGATGCGGGCCTGAGCACTCATCGGACGGCGATCTATTCACATGATCGACCCCCGCCCACCGCCGGCTGAGCCGGCACTACGGTTGCCTCGTGACCCGGCGCACTGGTAGGCCGGAGTTGGGCTTGACGAAGCCGTCGCATTACGTGGTGGCATGCGCGACGTGCGCTCACTGCATGCGAGGCAGGCGTGAGTTTCCTAGTTATCTCGGGTATCTGATAGTCTGAGTGGATAAGTGTTTTGAGCATAACAAGTTACTCGATAGCCTGTCGGAGGAGGCTTGTATACACTGACAGTGGTGCCGTCAGGGATGGGCGTGTTGGTATACGTCAAGTAGCCGGCACAGTTTGTCTTGCAGGGAGGAGCGCTCAGAGAGCACGTATTGGGCTCGGTAGCGCCCTCTGGTTGAGGTGGCCTGTTCAGGCGCGGCGTAGAGGTTGACCACTTCGGTCACGCCGCTGAGTTCCGCCAGGAGTTGCTCGATGGTAAGTGGGTGTCCGCCGTGGGCCGCCTTGCGTTGCAGCAGCGAGCTCAGCAGCAGTGCCAGCACACAATAGAACACGTGTACGCGCAGCTTCTGATCGGTCCAGTGAAAGGCCGGCGAGAAGCTCACCCAGTGGGGATTCTTCATCTGCTTGAACGCCCGCTCCACATGGTGTTGTGCGCGGCTGGCCAAGATGATGTCTTGGTCGCTCCACGACTCGTTGTCGGTGCACAGGATGCGCTTGCCCAAGCGCCTGCGTTGCAAGCGCTGGTACGCTGCCCAATCGGTGTGAAATCGAAAACTGAGTGCGCCGTCGGATTCGCTGATCTGAATCTTGAGAATCTGCGCTACGTACTGACCCGAGGTGATCGCGTCGAAATGCTTCTGCAAGGATGCTCGGCTGTAGCCTTTGCCCGATGCCCCCGGTTTCTGGCTGCGCGCCAGCTTCCTCCGCAACGCGCGCAGTGCAGCGCGCTTCTTGCGCAACGCGTGGTTGATACCGGCAAGCTGCCCTTCCCGTAACCGGCGACTGTTGGTGACCACCACCGTGCGGCGCTCACCCCAGATCTCCTTGTGGGTGCGGTAAGCCGTCACCCCGGCAAGCCGCGGGTCATCGAAGGAGTGAAACCGGCTCAGGGGAACCGCCAGCAGATCCTCGTGCCAGGTCACGGTCAAGGAAGTGATGAAATGGTACGGGCTGGCTTGGAGCGCTTCGATATTTTCTCTGGAGGTGTTGCCACCATCGAACACCAGCGTGATATCGTCGCACTCCTGGGCCAACTGCTGGCAGCGGCTGATCAGCGCCTCGGTGAGGCTGGCGAACAACGCGGCGTCATTCTGGTTTCCCGGATACGGGTGGGAGAGCAGCGGAATGTGGTAATCGCAGCTCACCAGGAGTGCCAAGCCCAAGATCCGCAGATCGGCGCGTTTGCTCTTCGCGGGGCCGCGTTGTGCCAACTCGCTGAGGGTGCGGCTGTCGATGAATGTATCAAAGTTGGTCGCATCAAAGATCAGTAGCCGCAGATCGATCCGGTAGCGGTCGATCACCCGCTGGGCCAGTTGTTGCTCAATCGCGCCGATGGCAGCGCTGTCGAGCATGCTCATGTGATCCCAGAAGCGCTGAGAACAGAGCGAACGCTGCGCAGTGGGGAGCAGCCGGTTCAGGACCGTGCGTCGATACCACTGATACAGAGAAGCCTTACTGGAGGCGGCCACACAGCGGTTCAGCGCCGCCAACAGCAAGTACTGCCCGCAGGACAGTCCTTGGTCTCGCTTGGGCACCTGCGCATCGATCAGGCCGACCACATCCAACTCTTGGGCGATCTGCCAGAGCGCGGCCAACGCACCGAACTGAATGACCTTCGCCTTGGCCGGGCGCGCGGGAGATTCTCGCAGTCGCTGGAGCAATTTCTCTGCACTGCCCAGGTGCTCCAGGACGATGGGACGGGGCTTACCGTTGACGCGTCTGGACTCCACGATCTGCCAGTAGGTGCGCCCGCGGGAGACCTTCTTTTGGATAGTCGCCACCACGCTCAGTGTATACATAGAGACGACCTTTGTCAAGCAGAACGGGCCAAGATCGGCGAGAGCAAGTCATATAGCTCAGAACATGGCCTGAAAGCGGTTCAGATCACACGCTGAATGGGCTCTATCGCGCGCTACCAGAGCTATATCAGTGTATACACAGAATCAGCGCCAGGGGGGGCCATTCCGACCAGTTTCGGTTCGACTTCTGAATGCTCGTACAACCGGTGCCGTGCCTGGTAGAGGGCACTCTCGACGAAGCGGTGGTGAGGACAATACTGACTGTATCGTCGTAGGTCATCGCTCTCGCCCGCCGTTCGAGAAGCAAAGCCATACGCGAGGGACTGGTACCAGCCGACGGCGACTCTCGGACGGTAGGGCCGGAATACACGCTGATGATGGGACCTGGACGGCAGCCGCGTCGAGACGGTACTGACCGGTCTCTTATCGAAATCCAGTAGCTCAATCATCGATTGTACCTCGTGCGGGAGACACGCCCATGTTATAGGAAGCGGGCGCCCGTCTCGCGCAGCAGGATGGCGGCGGCGGCGGCCAGCACGAACCAGCCGAACGCCGGCCGCAGTTTGTCGGCGGGCACGCGACGGGCGAGCCGGCTGCCGGCGAGAACGCCGGCCACCGCCAGGGCCGTGAACGCCGCCAGCAGCGGCCAGTCGAATTCAACCGGCAGCGAGACGTCGCCGAGAAACCCGATCAGGGACTTGGCGGCGATGATGGTCAGCGAGGTGCCCACCGCCACCCGCATCGGCAGCCGCAGGTACACCGCCAGGGCGGGCACGATGGCGAACCCGCCGCCGGCCCCCACCATGCCGGTGAATACGCCGATCACCGCGCCTTCCGCCGCCGCCACCGGTACGTTCACTCTGGTCCGGGGGCCGCCGCCGGCGCCGTCCGCCGGCGCGTCCCGCAATCGGCGCGGCGGCCGGATCATCGTCAGCGCGCTCGCCGCCATGATCACCGCAAACAGCAGCAAAATGAACAGCTCCTTGCTCACCGCCAGCCCGGCCACCGTGCCGAGCTGCGCGGGGATGGCGGGCACCAGGAAGCGCCGGGTCACGAAGACCGCGGTCAGGGAGGGGACGGCGAACGCCACCGCGGCCCGTCCGTGCACCAATCCGCGCCGCCAGTAACTGGCCGCCCCGACCGCGCTGGTCACCCCCACCACGAACAGCGAGTAGGCGGTCGCCGTGACCACGTCGACCCCCACGACGTAGACCAGGATCGGAACGGTAAGGATCGACCCGCCGGCGCCGATGAGGCCCATGACCGCCCCCACCAGCACGGCCAGAACCAGCGCCGCGCCGCTGGCCACCCCCGGAACGGCGAGCAGTGTGAGGTCGGTGGTCAGGATGAACTGAAACCGCTCGCGGCCTGCAGTTGGACGGCAGGGTCGATCCCCTGCCGGCCGCGCCAATGCGCCGTCATGATCCGGTCCTGGACCAGGCACCGGTCGACGAACCGCGCCGCGAGCGTGACCTCGAGCAAGCCGTACCAGTCGCCGGCCGGGTAGGCGATCAGACAGCCGGCGAAGCGGTGGCCGCCGACGTGGCTCGAGCACCGTACCACCACGTCATCGAGGTCGCGGCGCTCCAACTCGCGCTCCAGCGCCGCCGCCAGCCCCGGACCGTGGTCGCCGCAACGCTGATCACGCGCCGCGTGGACACACACGAACAGGTGCCGCCCCGCCAGCGGCTCGCTCTGCAGACGGGTGGACACCCGGTCCCCCAGCAGGTGGTCCTCGACCAGCGCGGCGGCGTCCTCCTCGATTCCGTCCGCACCGTCCGCGCCGACCGCGCGGAAGCGCACCATGTCGGGAAACACCAGCACGTCATGCCCGCGGGCGGCGCGGTTGCCGGTGGCGGCGGTAATCTTGACTCCCGCGAGCCGCTCGGGGTGGGCGTTCACTGCGGCCAGCAGAGCCGCCTCGAGTCCGGAGCCTTCCTCCAGGTGGGCCGGCCAGTCGGCGGCCGCGGTCAGCACCACCACGTGGCGCCGGTACGGCTTGACGGTCCCGGCAAGCTGTTCGCCGGCCGTCGTCTGCAGGTCACTCATCGTCGCTCGTCACGTCGCCCTTAGTGAGCCCTTCGGGCCGCTGCCTGTCAATTGGGTGTAGGTCTCGTATTGAGTGAATCAGAGGGGCAAGATCTGGTTTGGAGGACGATTGCAGCGCAGGGGTGACAAAGTGTCACGCAGGGCGGTGCGAGCGCGTGCGACCGGGCGCGGGGCTCTCTCCAAAAAAATCGAAAAATCGCTGTTGAGCGGCGTTTGGAGCTTGACACGGTTTTCACAGCCCGCCGCGGCCCCGCGCCAACCCACGCCACCATCTCCCGCACCCGGGCCCTAGCCTGCGCTGGAGCGGCCGCCAACCCCAATCCGGCCACGAAACTCCAAAATCGCCGAACCAAGCCCGCCACGGCCGCCTACGGCCCCGTCCAAAACCGGGTGTACCATACAGCCATGGAAACCGCCATGGAACAATCAGCATCCCGCACGGCGCCGCCACCGGCCCCGCCCCCGGCGCCGGCCGCCCCGCTCGACCTGGATCAGCTCGGCGACCGCATCGCCGAACTCTCCGCCCGCATCCAGGCCGCCACCTGCGACCTGCTCTGTGACCTACGCGTAGTTCGACCGCCGCCACGGCTGGGAAGGCTTCCGCTCCTGCGCCCACTGGCTCAACTGGCGCACCGGCCTCGACCTCGGCGCCGCCCGCACCAGCAGCCGCCACAGCAGCAGGCTGTTCAGCAGGTGCAAAACGATGTTCACCGCGTGGTACCCGACCGGCGCCAGCCCCCACAGCTTGTGCTCCAGCCAGAAACCGGTGTAGACCAGCGGCCAGTAGTGCCCTTCGTTCTTGATGTCGGCCGGTGCCAACCAGATGCTGCGCAGGCCGGACGGTGAGTGAATCACCGGCTCCTCGGCGAAGATCACGTCGTCCCACACGAACCCGCCAGCCAGCGCCGGGAAGTAGCACACCGCCACCAGCAGCCCCAGCGCCAGCGCCGCCTGCCCGTCCCGCGGCCCGAACTCGCCCAGCCACGCCGCCGCCCCGCGCGCCCGCCACGCCCGCTCAGCCCGGGAGCAGCGGTTGCAGCGCCACCAGCCCGACCATGACCGGGAAGGCGGGCAGGAAGTTGGCGGTCCGGAGCCGCCGCAGCCCCAGCAGGTTGATGCCGATCATCACGATCAGCACGCCGCCCACGGCGCTCAGCTCCGCCAGCAGCGCCGGGGTTACCAGCGGCTGCAGGGTGCCGGCCAGCAGCGTCAGCCCACCCTGGTAGACCAGAATCACCAGGCTGGCGAACGCCACCCCGATCCCCATGGCCGCCGCCAGCAACACCGACATGAAGCCGTCCAGCACCGACTTGGTGAGCAGCAGCTCGTAGTCGCCCTCGGCCCCCGCCCGGAACGACCCCACCAGCGTCATCGCGCCCACGCAGAACAGCACCGAGGCGTTCAGGAAAGCGGCGGCGAACCCCTGGCGCGCGCTGTCGTTGTCGCTGGCGCTCTCGCCGGCGGAGGCGTCATCCCGGTGCACGCCCCGACCGCCCCGACCGCCCCGACCGCGCTCCACCAGCCGGTGCAGCACGCCGCCCAGGCGGGTGATGCCGTCCTCGATCCGCCACCACTCCCCGAGCAGCCCGCCGCTGGCCACCGCCAGCGCGAGGAACACGATCTGGCGCGACTCGAAGCTCAGCCGGAAGCCGATCACCAGCGTGATCACCCCGATGCCGCCGTACACCGCCGTCCGATAGCGTTCGCCGTGGGCCGACTCGTTGATCGAGCGGCGGAACAGCAGGCCGATGGCGGCGCCGGCCACCACCGCCGCCGCGTTGATCAGGGTAGCGATCATGGACGGACCGTAGCCCGGCCCGGTACCCTTGGGCTACCCAAAGGAGACCCTGTGACGCGGAAGAGGCAAACCACGCAGACCGCCGACGGAGCCCCGCCCCTGCAGGGCATCCGCGTAATCGACTTCGGGCACTATCTGGCCGGGCCGCTGGCCGGGATGCTGCTGGCCGATCAGGGCGCCGAGGTGATCAAGGTCGATCGCCCCGGCGTCGGCGCGGACGGCTCCCCGTTGGACGCGGTGCTCAACCGCGGCAAGCAGCGGCTGCAGCTCGACCTCCACGACGCCGCGCACCGGGAACAGGCGCGCCGACTGGTGCTGTCGGCCGACGTCGCGATCGAGAACTTCCGGCCGGGCGTGATGCGGCGTCACGGCCTCGACCCGGCGGCGCTGACCGCCGAGAACCCGCGCCTGGTCTATCTGTCGCTGCCCGGCTTCGTGTCCGGCGACCAGCCGCGCGCGTCGATCCGCGCGTTCGAAGGCGTGGTGAGCGCCGCCACCGGGCTGTTCACCGACCTGCATACGCGGCGGCGGGCGCTGGCCGCGCCCCCGGTCTACACCCCGCTGCCGGTCAGCTCCGCCTACGCCGCGGTGCACGGCGCGCTGGCGGTCACGCTGGCGCTCTACGCTCGTGCCGCCAGCGGGCGGGGGGAGGTAATCGAGGTGCCGCTGAGCGGCGCGATGCTGTCGGCGATGGGCTCGATGGTGCTGCAGATGGTGGAGGAGCCACCGCCCGGATACCGGCCGCGCGGCCCCGCCGACCTGGCGCAGCGCCGGCAGCGGATGCAGCACGCGGACGCCGCCGAGCAACGGCAACTGATCGACGAGCTGGCCCCCCTGACGCCGCCCCTGACCGACAGCTATCGGACCGCCGACGGCGAGTGGGTCTTCATGTGGGCCGGCTCCAACCGCCGCCACAGCACGCAGCTGGTGCAGGCGCTGGAGATCTACGACGACCTGATCGCCGCCGGCATGACCGACCGGCCGGCGTGGGAGGATCTGACCCGCACCGACAACGTGCAGTACATGGAGAATCTGTCGCCGCACTGGACCGAGCTGGTGCGCGCGCGCATGGCGGCCGCCTTCCGCCGCCGGCCGGCGGCGGAGTGGACCGCGATCATGGCCCGCTTCGGCGTGCCGTTCAGCGTCCACCGCACCACCCGCGCGTGGCTGCAGGCGCCGGAACCGGAGGCGTCCGCCCTGACCGTCACGGTGGACGACCCCGGGCACGGGCCGGTGCGCCAGTTCGGGGTGCAGACCTCGCTGGCGCGCACGCCGGACGCGTGGCTGCAGCCGAGGCCGGCCCGCCCGGCCGATCTGGCCACACTCCTGAACGGCGGCGCCGACCCCAGGGCCCACCCCGCCGCCCACCCGAGCGGCCACGCCGGCAACCGCGGCGGCCAGCCGGACGCGGCGGCAGCGGCGGCCCCGGACACGGCGGCGGCCCCGGACACCCCGCCGGCCCCGGACGCGGGCGCCGCCGCCGCCATCCTCAAGGGCATCACCGTGCTCGACCTGTCCACCGTCCTGGCCGGACCGTGCGCGGCCCGCACCCTGGCCGAGTACGGCGCCGAGGTGATCAAGATCGACTCGCCGAACCCCTACTTCGGGCCGCGCACGACCTGCTGGAGCCCGATCGAGGTCAGCCAGGGCAAGCGCAGCATCATTCTCGACCTCAAGCGCCCGGCCGGGAGGGCGATCTTCGACCAGCTCCTGCAACGCGCCGACGTAATCGTCCACAACTTCCGTCCCGGCGTGGCCGAACGGTTGGAGATCGACTACCCGAGCGTCGCCCGCCGCAATCCAGAGATCGTGTACCTCAGCCTGACCGCGTTCAACGGGCCGCGCCCCGGACCGTGGATGAATCTGGCGGGGTTCGATCCGGTGCTGCAGACCGCCACCGGCATCATGCTGCGCTACGGCGGCCGCGGGCGCAAACCGGAGCTGCACGGCTATGCATCGTGCGTCGACTACCTGACCGGCTACTCCGGCGCGCTGGGGGTGGCGCTGGCGCTGCTGCAGCGGCGCGTGCGCGGCGGCGGCGACCTGGTGTTCACCTCGCTGGCGCAGGGCGCGCAACTGGTGCAGGCGCCGTTCCTGTGGGCCACCGCGGCGCACGCCCCGGGCTCCGAGCCGCACGGCTGCGAGCTGCAAGGGGAGCATGCCCTGCAGCGCATCTACCGGGCGCGCGACGGCTGGCTGTTCCTGGCGGGGCTGCCGTCGGAGGTGGACCGGTTGAGCGCGATTCAGGAGTTGGCCGAGGTGCCGCTCGCCGCCGGCGCCGAAGCGGACGCGGAGCGGGTGACACGGCTGGAGGCCGCGATCGCCCGCCAACCGGTTGCCTTCTGGGAGGACGCGTTCCGGGCCGCCGGCCTCGGCTGTCACCGCGTCGATTCCCTGGAGGACATTCGCGCGCGCTACCTGCACACCGTGTATCCGGATCGGCGTAGCGGCTGGGACGACGGCCGCTCGATCGCCATCGTGCGCATGCCCGAGCACCCGTTCGGCGGCGCCTCCTACCTGCCGGCGCCGACCTACGCGCGGTTCGGCGGCGCTTGGCCGCGTCTGACCGCCCCGATGCCCAAGGTCGGCAGCGACACCCGCGCGGTGCTGCGCGAGCTCGGCCACCTCGATGCCCGCATCGACCAGTGGATGGCGGAGGGTGTGGTGGCCGACCAGTTGCACGACCGGTATCTGCCGCGATGAGCCGCGATCAGCGCGGCGGTGCGGCTGTCGTGGCTGTTGCCGGTCGCCCGCGCCGGCGCCATATTGGAGTCGATGTCTGAGAAGGTCGTGATTGCGGGCGCCGGCACCACCGGGTTCCAGGTCGCCCGCCACCTGATCGCGGATCACAAGGACGTGGTGCTGATCGAGAAGGACCCGGAGACCGCCAAGTACGCGGTCAACCATCTCGATTGCATGGTCATCAACGACTCCGGCAACCGCCTGCCGGCGTTGCGCGAGGCGGGTATCGACGGGGCGGACTTCTTCATCAGCGTCACCAATAGCGACGAACTCAACATCGTCGCCTGCAGTCTGGTGGCCAGCGAGCATGAGGTGCCGTGCAAGATCGCGCGCGTGCGCAACCCCGAGTACGCCAACACCAACCACTCCGGGCACTCCTTCGCGGACGTCGACTTCTTCGTCAATCCCGAGATCGAAGCGGCGCGGGCCATCGCCAGGTCGGTCGAGCAGGGCGCCACCAGCGACGTGATGAGCTTCGAGAACTCCGACCTCCAGATGCGCAACTTCCTGGTCGACGACCGCACTCTGTTCGCGCGCCGTAGCATCGCTGCGATCAAGCAGAAGCTGGACGACGAGTTTCTGGTGGCGGGTATCTCGCGTGGCGAGGAGTTCTTCGTGCCGCGCGGCGATGCCACGGTGGCGGCCGGCGACGAGCTGTACCTGATCGGCGCGGAACAGGTCCTGGAGCGGGTGTTCGTCCGGGCCGGGCGCCCGCGGGTGGATCTCAGGAACGTGATCCTGGTGGGCGGCGGCCGGGTGGGCAGCTTCGTCGCGCGCGAGTTGACCGACCGGCGCAACGGAAAGCACCCGCGGCGCGTCCTGCGCTACCTCGGCGTGCGCGAGAAGACCCTCAAGATCGTCGACGCCAGCTACGAAAACTGCAAGCGGCTGGCCGAGCTGTTCCCCGAGGCGGTGGTGATCAACAGCGACGTCTCCACCGAAGGATTCTTCGCGGAGGAAGCGCTCGCCGGCCACGACCTGATCATCACCACCACCGACAATCCCGAGCTCAACATCCTGGTGGCGATCTATGCCAAGACCTTCGGAATCAAGCGTTCCATCGCCCTGGTCAACAAGTTCAACTACCTCACCGTCGCGTCGCGGCTGGGCGCGGACGTGATCATCAGCCCCAAGTACAGCGTGGTGAACACGATTCTCAAGGTGATCCGGCGCGGCAAGGTCAAGAGCGTGCACAGCATCTTCGGCGGCCTGGCCGAGGTGATCGAGTCCACCCTGGACGGGTCGCGCGGCTTCGTCGGCAAGGCGGTGCGGCAAATCAGGATGCCGGACAACTCGCTGGTGGTGGCGGTAACCCGCGACGGCACGCAGGTCGTGCCCCGCGGCGACTTCATCCTCCGTGACGGCGACAAGCTCACGATGGTGGCCAAGACCGAGTCGATCGCCCGCATGGAGGAGATGTTCAACATCTGAGCGGTCACGATCAGGGCAGCATGATACGCGATACGCCACAGCCGGACCGGCGCTCGCTGACGGCGGTGGGCGAGCGGCCGCACCGGGCCGGGACCGTGCTCTACACCATCTCCGCGCTGCTGTTGCTGGTCGCCCTGTGCATGACCTCCGGCATCGTCGTGGCGCTGATCCACGGGGAGCGGCGGGCGATGATCGGGTTCGCGGTCGCGGCGGGCGTGGCGCTGGTGTGCGCGCTGAGCGGCTTCCTCAACTTCCGCCGCTACCGCGACGCCACCCTGCTGACCCGCGACGGGTTCCTGGTGGTGGTGCTGAGCTGGCTGGTGGTGTCCGCGTTCAGCGCGCTGCCGTACGTGATCACCGGCAGCATCCCGCGCTACACCGACGCCTTCTTCGAAACCATGTCGGGGTTCACCACTACCGGGGCCACGGTGCTGACCGACATCGAGTCGCTGCCGCGGTCGGTCCTGTTCTGGCGCTCGCTCACCCAGTGGCTCGGCGGGATGGGGATCGTGGTGCTCACCGTAGCGATCCTGCCGCGGCTCGGGATCGGCGGCCTCAAGCTGATGCGCTCGGAGGCGCCCGGCCCGACCCTGGAGAAGCTCACGCCGCGGGTCACGGGAACGGCCAAGATCCTGTGGCTGGTCTACCTCGGGCTGACGGCGGCGGAGGTGGCGCTGCTGCTGGCCGCGGGGTTGGCGCCGTTCGACGCGCTGACCCACACCTTCAGCACCATTGCCACCGGCGGCTTCTCGCCACGCGCGGCCAGCGTCGGCGCCTACGACTCGGCCTTCGTGGACGTGGTGGTGACCGTGTTCATGCTGCTGGCGGCGGTCAACTTCTCGCTCTACTTCCAGATCTTCCGCCGCCGCCCCGCCAAGCTGCTCGGCAACCTGGAGCTGCGTACGTTCTTCTGCATCTACGTGGTGGCGGCGGCGCTGGTGACCCTGTCGGTTACCGGGGCGGTGTACGAGTCGCTGGGACAGGGGCTGCGGTTCGCCTCCTTCCAGGCAGCCTCGCTCCTCACCGGCACCGGGTACACGACCGCGGACTACGACGCCTGGCCGCACCTGGCGCGCGCCGTGCTGCTGGTGGTCATGTTCGTGGGCGGCTGCTCCGGTTCCACCGCCGGCGGCATCAAGGTGATCCGGGTGGCCACGCTGTTCAAGCAGGCGCTGAACGAGCTCCGGTACCTGGTCCACCCGCAGGGCATCTTCACCCTCAGGATCGGGGACCGGCGGGTGAAGAAGGACATCCTCTATCCGGTGGCGGTGTTTTTCTTCCTTTATATTGGATTGGTACTCACGACCACCCTGGTAGTGGCCGGCGCCGGCCAGGACCTGACCACCGCGCTCACCACCGGCGTGGCCACGGTCGGCAACGTCGGCCCCGGCTTCGGGGGGATCGGACCGACGCGCAACTACGCGTTCTACCCCGACGCCGTGAAGTGGTGGCTGTGCTTCGCAATGCTCACCGGACGGCTGGAGGTATACAGCGTGCTGGTGCTGCTCACCCCCACCTTCTGGCGCCGCTGACGCGGAGGGGCGGCCGCCGCCGCCCCTCCGCAGGTCCGGGCCAGGTTGGACTACGTCGTCGAGCCCTCGGCCACCACCGGGTTGGTCAGCGCCCCGATCTTTTCGATCGCGACGGTGACCGTGTCGCCCGGCTGCAGGTAGCGCGGCGGCGTGCGCGCCGAGCCGACGCCGTGCGGGGTGCCGGTCATGATCACAGTACCCGCCTCCAGCGTGCTGCTGCCGCTGAGGAAGGCGATCAGGTGACGCACGTCGAAGATCATGTCGGAGGTGTTCCAGTCCTGCAGCGTGTCGCCGTTGACCACGGTCTTGATGGCGAGCGCGTTGGGATCCGGGATCTCGTCGGCGGTGACCAGTGCGGGGCCGAGCGGGCAGAAGGTGTCGAAGGTCTTGCCGCGGCACCACTGGCTACCGCCCCACCGGAGCTGCCAGTCACGCGCGCTGACGTCGTTGCCGCAGGTGTAGCCGAGCACGTAGTCCAGCGCCTGCTGGCGGCTGACGTTGCGGCAGCGCTTGCCGATCACCACGGCCAGCTCGCACTCGTAGTCGACCGCGTCGCTGCGCAGCGTACGCGGCAGCACGATCGGCGCGCCCGGATGCTGCACCGACGACGGCATCTTCATGAACAGCACGGGATGGTCGGGGACCGCGGCTCCCGACTCCTTGGCGTGGCGGCGATAGTTGAGGCCGATGCACAGGATGCTGCGCGGCACCACCGGCGCCAGCAGCCGCGCGCCGCCGATCACCCGCCGGCTCACCGAGTAGGGAGCGATCCCGCCGCGCGTGCCGCCGGCCGCGCCGGCCACGGCCATTCCCTCGATCGGATCCCCGTCAATGGCAACGATCGATCCATCCTCCCGCTGACAGCCGTACCCGACCGTCGCTCCCTTGGCATAGCGTACGATTCTCATGATGCGGCCCCTATTGTACCCGGTCCGCGCGGCGCGCACGAGCCAGGATCAGGCTCACCACGCTCGCGGGCGCTAGCTAGCTAGCTAGCTAGTGGTCCGCAGCCCCGCCGATGAATTAACGCGAAAATCAGCGGCTGCGGCGTTGATTTTGTATCCCGGTACCGATAGTCTACAGCTTCGTGTACCCGCGCACGCTGGACGTCAGGCAGCTTGCCACGCGCAAGTCGATGTTCTTGTTCGGTCCCAGAAGTACCGGCAAGACCACACTGCTGCGCACGCAATTCAACTCGCGCGCGATCATCAATCTCCTGCGCAGCAGCGTGTACCTGCCGCTTGCCGAGAATCCGTCGCGGCTGAGGTGCACGATCTGATCGAGACGAAGGGGATTCACTTCGTGCTGAGCGGCTCCAGCGGCCGCAAGCTCAAGCGCGGCGGCGTGAACCTGCTCGGCGGGCGCGCTTGGCAAGCCAACCTGTTCCCGCTCACGACCGCGGAGCTCCCGGACCTCGACCTCGGGCGATACCTCCTTCACGGCGGACTCCCACAGGTATATGGTAGAGCGCCGAGCGATACGCAAGCCGCGAGCCTGGACCCCACTGCCGGTCGGCAGGCCGCTCGGGAACAGCACCACCAGCGAGCTGCGCTTGACCAGAGCGTGATCGCTGCGGAGACAATCGGGGTCTGACCATTCGAGCTGCTGCGACAGCGGGTGCCTTCGTCGTCGGCCCAGTCGAGCAACAGGTCAAGGAGCGAGCAGCGCTACCTCTCACGCCGCCACCATCCACGCGGGCACTACCGGCCAACCGTCACTAGGAGTCTGTCGGATTGACCGTACGGAGCAGGTGGAAGGGACTGGCAGCGGTCTCCAGAGAGAGTAGCGGCTGTGAGCGGCTGTATGAATTCATGTTCTCACGGATCGTTGGGTTGTGCGGCCCCTTGATCAGAAGGGATGGCCACATGGATTAGTCGAGAGTGCCCATCACGGACCCGGAATAGCGTGCTGCACTGATGCGGTGATGGCTGGACATGGTTATTGATTTAGGTTAGTCTTGCAGGCACATACTCTGCACACGAGGTGTTCATGGCCGAGGATTTTCGTGCGCTTGATCGAGACACGCCGATGCTGCTGCCGGCGTCCATTCAAGAGTGGCTACCGGAGCGGCACATGGCGCGTTTTGTAGTTGATATTGTAGAGCAACTGGAGCTCGGTGAAATAACGAGCCAGTATGGAGGTAGCGGCGGCAAGCAGGCGTATCATCCGGCCATGCTGGTGGCGCTGTTGTTCTACGGCTACGCCACTGGAGTGTTTTCGAGCCGGAAGCTGGAGCAGGCGACGTACGATTCGGTGGCGTTTCGCTACATCAGCGGAGATGAGCATCCGGACCATGATACGATAGCGAATTTTCGCAAGCGGTTTCTGGCGGAGTTACAAGGGCTGTTCAAGCAGATTCTGGTGCTGGCGAAGACGCTGGGGACGCTGCGGCTGGGACGGGTGAGCCTGGATGGGACGAAGGTGCAGGGGAACGCGAGCAAGCACAAAGCGATGAGCTGGGGGCATGCTACGAAGCTGGAGCGGCAGTTGGAGGGGGAGGTAGAGAAGCTGCTGGAGTTGGCGCAGCGAGCGGACCAGGAGGGGGAGCAGGAACAGCAGGAGCTGGACATCCCGGAAGAATTACAGCGCCGGGAGGAGCGGCTGGCGGCGATTCGGGAAGCGCAGGAGAAGATAAAGGAGCGGGCGCAGGAGCGGCATGCGGCGGAGCGGGCGGAGTACGAAGCGAAGCTGAAGCGACGGCAGGAACGGGAAGCAGCGACTGGTAAGAAGCCTGGGAGGGAGCCGCCGCAGGAGCCGGAAGCAGGACCGAAAGACAAGGACCAAGTGAACTTCACGGATGAAGAATCACGGATCATGCCGGGCGCGAACGGGGAGTTCATACAGGGTTTCAACGCGCAAGCGGTGGTGGAGCATGACAGTCACATGGTGGTGGGCAACCACGTCAGCCAAGCGGCCAACGACAAGCAGGAAGTGGCGCCGGCGCTGACCGAGTTGGGAAAGGTGGCAGACGAGCTGGGCAAGCCGGAGGCGCTGGTGGCGGATGCCGGGTACCACAGCAAAGAGAACGTGGATCGGTGCGTGGAACAGGACATCGAGCCGTATATCGCGGGGAGCCGGGAACGCCACAACCAGCCGCTGGAAGATCGTCTCAAGGCACCCCCGGAGTGTCCTGCTGATGCGGATGCGGTGACGGCGATGAAGCATCGTTTGCAGACGGCTGAGGGGAAGGCGATCTATAGCAAGCGGAAGTCCACGGTGGAGACGGTGTTCGGGGTGATCAAGGAGGTGCTGGGATTCCGGCGCTTTCATCTGCGCGGGTTACGCGGCGCCGAGGGGGAATGGAGTCTGGTGTGCACGGCGTGGAATCTGAAGCGGATGTATGCCCTGGCAGGAGGATAAGTGGGGTCAGTGGGTCCCGGTGGACGAGCTGTGGCACCGGAACGGGCGCCGGAGACACCTTGGAGGGTGTTGCTGGCATCACGATCCCTCCCGCAGGGCCTCAATCCCTCCCGCAGGGCTGCTTTGGGCACCCGACCGAGCGCAACCAAGCGCTGGCGAGCTAGGCGGCCGCCTACGGCGTTCCCCTCGGCTCGCTCACTTCGTAACCCCGCGACCATGACTCCGACAGACTCCTAGTCCGACTTCATTGTCTCGACGAGAACAGCGCTTCAGACATCTCTTCTCTGCTCGGTTTTCTGCGCGCCCTCAACCGCCGCTATCAACTCGCTGTGGTCCTCGTCCACCACATGGCAAAGCGTTCCCGCCGCAATCTCGGCCAGTCCCTGCGCGGCTCCTCCGATCTGCACGCCTGGACCGACTCCGCCTGCTATCTGCTGCGGCGCGCCGACGACCGTCTGCAACTCACCGTCGAGCACCGCTGTGCTCCCGCACCCGATCCCCTCCTGCTGCGCCTCTCAGGCGGCGGTGAGACGCCGCTCTCGCTGCTCGTCGACCGTGCCGCCGCCGCGCCGCCCCCGCTGCCCGAGGCGGTGCGCGCTACCCTCCGCAGCGCCGACCAGCCGCTCTCCAGGACCGCCCTGCGCCAACAGTTGCGCGTCAACAACGCCCGTCTCGGTGGCGCCCTGCAAACCCTCGAACAGCGCGGCCTCGCCGTCCGCGGCCCTCACGGCTGGCACCTGCCAGCGTGACCACCCTGTGTCTCTGCCGCTGTTCCCCGTTCCCCCGTTCCGCACCAGGGACGCGCTCGGAACGGAACGCCAACTTCCGAGCCCATTCCCCAGAATAATGTGGACTCCAGATTACCGGGAGAAATCCTTGCAGAACATTGTGAGACCCGACAGCTACCACCTGGAGCATAACTTCGGCCACGGCCACCAGCACCTGTCGGAGGCGTTCTTCGTGCTTAATCTGCTGGCGTTCCTCATGCACCAGATCTTTGACTTGGTCGACGGCCTGTACCAGCGGGTCCGCACCTTCTTCAGTTCCCGCCGCGCATTCTGGGACGAGGTGCGCTCCGCCTTCCGGCTGTTTCTGTTTACCTCGTGGGACCAAGTGTTGGTGCGCATGAACTCGCCGCCTCAGCCGCTGTCCGGGTAGCCGCTCCCTGGAGAACTGAACCTGCTCCCTGAACGATCCCTGACGAGGGCCGCGGCGCAGGTGTGCCGGCCGCGGCTGAGCACCGCCCCCGAAGGCCGATCGCCGCACCGCGCCAGCCCGCAGAATCGGCCGACCGGCGGTGGCTGACGGTGGTCAGGTCATCGCACCGGGCTGGCTTGACGGTGGCTAAATACATCACCTGCAATCAGTTACAGAATTTCTTCCGGGTCGGGGCGTCCGGTGCTTGCCGTTCACGGGTGGAATGGGTATTATGGGTCGTGCGTTCACGCGGTGGGCCAACAGGTGGGCATGGTCGCATTTCACATACGGAGAGCTTGAGCTTATGACACTCTGCCCCTCTACCAGCCGTTCACCGAGAATTGCTGAACGCGGTGGGTCGTGCTTGACACGGATTTGGACGCGCCTTTATACTCGTCCGCGTATGGGCACCGACGCCATCCAGCCCAGCCGCCGGCTAGCGGTCACCCGACTACCCGACTACCCGACTACCCGACTACCTAACCGCGCGACAGCCAGCCGCTCGGCGCCGGTGCTGAGCGCGGCGGTATCGATCCGTGTGGCGCACAGCCGCACGTTTCCGCGCGTCCGCCGGTCGACGTCGTCACCGCGAGGCGTCGACGCGTCGCAACCGCTACCACGCCGTATCTACCGGCTGTACGACCGCCACCACGGCGTGGCGCGCGTCAAAGGAGGTACGGGGTAAAGGAATAACGCAGAGACCGGGCGGCTGCGCCGCTAAGGGGTGTCGCCCTCGCTCGAATGGAGCAGGCGAGGGGCCGGCAGTGGAATGACTGCTCTCAAACAATATTTTTTGGAGGTCTATCTCTATGAGACAGACAATTCTATTTAAGACGGGGCTCGCAGTGCTGTGTGGCCTCATGCTGACCGCAACCGGGCTGTGGGCGGCTGGCGCAGAGGAGGAGCCGGCAGCCGCTGCCGACAAGAAGTATGTGACCGACCCCACCACCGGCAAGGTGGTGGTGGCACCAGAGTATGGCGGGACATTGATCGTTGCAACGAACGCCACCTGGATGCCATTTAATGCTGACACCCATTTCAGCCATGTCCCAACACTGGTCACCGGTGCCACCACAGAGAAGCTGGGAATCATGGACTGGGCAATAGATAGGGACATATTTTCGTTCAGTAGCCAGTACCTGCCTCTATCCCTCTTTAGACCGCATCTGGCTGAGAGCTGGGACACTCCCGACCCACTCACGATTATCTTCAAGATCCGCAAAGGTATTAAATGGCAAAACAAGGCGCCGATGGATGGGAGAGAACTAACCGCTGATGATGTCGTATTCAACTTTCAGCGCATGCTGGGCCTGGGCGACTTTGCGGAAGCCGGACCGACCGCCCTTACGTGGCAGCTGCCACCTGGCGAGTCGGTAACGGCCACCGACCGATACACGGTTGTTATCAAGCTGGCGGAGCCCAGTAACGCAGCGCTTGCACAGTATCTCGGCCAGAGCCTCACCTATATAAACGCGCCCGAGGTCATCAAGGAGCACGGTGACGTGAAGGACTGGAGGAACCTGGTCGGTACCGGGCCCTATTCCGTCACCGACTGGACCGACGGCAGCTCTTTTACCTTGCAGAAGAATCCTGACTACTGGAAAGACGACGAGAAGTACCCGGGGAATCGTCTACCCTATATTGACGAGATACATGGCCTTTTCATCGCAGAGGAAGCGACCTACATCGCGGGACTGCGCGCCGGTAAGATTGATTTCCTGGGTTTCCCTGCTGGTACCGCTGATATCACATCGGTCGACGTGCTCGAGAGCCTCCGGAAGAACAACCCCGAAATCGTGCTGCAACCGTGGTGGGATCGTTCCGAAAACACTTATGTTCTGGACGCGAGCAAGCCACCCTTTGACGACGTCAGGGTGCGCCGGGCCATGCAGATGGCAATAGACCTCGAGGGCATTGACCGCGACTTCTACAAGGGCACTGCACTGTGGCAGCCTCAGGGTATAGTAGGGGAAGCCATCGGCGGGTATTTCACTCCCTTTGAAGAGTGGCCCGAAGAGGTCAAGAAGGGCTATCGGTACGATCCGGCAGGGGCGGAAGCTTTGCTGGACGAGGCCGGATATCCGCGCGGGGCGGACGGCATTCGATTCAAGACCACACTGACCCTTCCTGCTAGCTTGGATTTAGGCTACAGCGAACTAACTGCTACCTACTGGGCTGAGATTGGCGTTGATGTGGAGATCAACCCATTGGATGGAGCTGCCAATGCTGCTGCTCGAAAGGACCGTACTTGGGAAGGTCTGATGTGGACACCTCTGGGCTGGAATGGCGCCCCGATTCGTATGGTACGCAGCCTGGTACACTCGAGCAGCCACGAAGAGTTACACGGAATCAGGTACCCTGAGTTGGACTCCCTTCTCGACGCCGCCCAAGCCACTACTTCCATTGAGGAGCAACAGAGGCTGGTCAAAGAGGTGGATATGTACACCATGGAGAACCACTGGTGGATATGGGGTCCTAAAGCTGGAAAATACATGGCGAACCAGCCGTGGGTCGTCGGATTTAACGGTGAAACGTTGCTTGGATTTATGGACCGCCTCACCGTCCTCCCGCGCCTCTGGATTGATAGTGAGCTGAAGGCAGAAATGGGATATTAGCCCTCTCTCCGGAGGGGGACAAGGGATTGTCCCCCTCCAGGGTGCAACGACGGGAAGATCGCGATGAGGCGGCACAGGCGCTCTAGCATATGAGAGCCCACATCATCAGGCGGTTGTTGCTGATCATCCCCACCCTGTTCATCCTGAGCATCCTGGTCTTTCTCTCGGTCCGCTTCATCCCCGGCGATGTCATCGACGTCATGCAAAGTCAGTTGGCAGGCCACGGGCGGGTGGACCGAGAAGCGCTCGAGCGCATGCTGGGACTGGACCAGCCGGTCTACGTGCAGTATGGCCGCTGGTTGGGAGATACGGCACCCTTGGGCGCTCACTGATGGGCGATTGGGCGGTAGAGGAGAAGATTCTCGGTAGATTGCCGGTAACCATTGAGCTGGGTGTCATGGCAATCGTCATCGGGCTGTCGATAGCCCTGCCGGTCGGCATCTACTCGGCAATTCGCCAGGATACGGCGGTCGACTACGCCGGCCGCTCCATCGCCATCCTGGGCCTGGCAACGCCCAACTTCTGGCTCGCCCTCATGGTCATGATCTACCCGGCCATCTGGTGGGGCTGGTCGCCGCCGATGCGGCTGATCACGTTCAGCGAAGACCCGCTGGGGAATCTGGGCATGTTCCTGATTCCGAGTCTGATTCTGGGGACCTACCTGGCTGCGGCTACCATGCGGATGACGCGCACGATGATGCTGGAGGTGCTGCGGCAGGACTACATCAGGACGGCGTGGTCCAAGGGCCTGAAGGAGCGGGTGGTGGTGGTGCGGCATGCGGTCAAGAATGTCCTCATTCCGGTGGTTACGATGATCGGCCTGCAGTTGCCCATCCTGGTGGGTGGTGCCGTCATCATCGAGAACATCTTCAACCTGCCCGGGTTGGGTCGTCTGATGCTGGTGGCTCTCAACGACCGAGACTTCCCGGTGGTCGCCGGCATCAACCTGGTGTTCGGCAGCGCGGTGATGGGGATCAACCTGATGATTGACCTGGTCTATGCGGTCCTGGATCCCCGGGTCCGCTACCAGTAGGCGGTCAAACAGTGGTGGGTCAAAGCAGTCAAAACAGCGGGCGCACGCGGTTCTTGACCCGGCTGGTCAAGGAGAAACCGCTGGGAACGGCCAGCGGCATTGCCGTAGTGATCCTGATTCTGGTGGCCGTCTTCGCTGACGTGATCGCTCCCTACCCCTATGGTGAGAGGCACCTGCCCGACCGATTGCAGGGCTCATCAGCCCAGTATCTGCTGGGTACCGACCACCTCGGGCGCGACTTCCTGAGCCGCATCATCCACGGCGCCCGTATCTCCCTGACGGTGGGTCTGGCCGCCACCACGCTCAACGTTCTGGTCGCTGTTCTGATAGGCGGCACCTCAGGGTTCCTCGGCGGCAGACTGGACCTGGTGGTGCAGCGGTTCGTCGATGCCTGGATGTCGTTCCCGGGACTGCTGCTGTTGTTGACCATCATATCCATCTTGGGAAAGGGGCTGTTGCAGCTCATCCTGGTGCTGGGCATCTCGGGAGGCATCGTCGGCTCGCGAGTGCTCAGGAGCGCCGTTATCGCGGTAAAGGAGAACGACTACTTTCAGTCCGCGCTGGCGATTGGCGCCTCGAAATTGCAGATACTGCTGCGCCATGTGCTTCCCAATATCGCGGCTCCCATAATCGTCGTCTTCAGTATCAACGTCGGCGGCGTGATTATCTCGGAGGCGGCGTTGAGCTTCCTTGGATTCGGCCTGCCGATCGAGGTTCCCAGCTGGGGTGGCCTACTCAGCAGGGAGGGACGCCAGTATATGGAGGCGGCGCCACACCTCGCCTTTTGGCCCGGCCTGGCTCTGACGGTTACCGTGTACAGCCTGAACATGCTCGGCGACGCGGTGCGCGACCTCCTCGACCCGCGGCTGGTCGGTGGCGCCGGGCGGCTGGGTGCCCATGGCGCCGCGGGCGCCCGGTCGGCTTGACGCGGGCCCACAACACGGCTGGTTCCCGCGCGCATGCGTTCCTTGACACAGATGCATCTGCAGGTGTATATATGCCGCCATCAGGGTAGTTATCGATACTTGTGTCTGGGTCTCAGCCGTTCGGAGTCGTCAGGGCGCGAGTTTCGCGCTTCTGTCGGAGATCCCGCACCGGCGTTTCCACTTTGGAACGTCGGTGGCGCTGTTTCTGGAGTATCGGGCGCAGCTGATCAGGACGCTCACCGAGGGGAATACGAGCCTTGAAGAGCGACAGGTGGAGGCAATCCTCGCGGCTCTTGCGCACTACACCGAAGAGGTTCCTATCTACTACCGGCTTCGCCCCAATCTCAGGGACGCGAACGATGACATGGTGTACGAATGTGCGGCGAACTTCGATGCCGAAGTTATCGTTACGCACAACGTAGGCGACTTCGAGAATCCGCAGCTCGAGTACCCCATAGAGGTGCTACGCCCTGGAGACTTCATTCGACGAGTATCATCCGACGAGTAAGGAGTGAGACATGAAGACGATCCAAGTGAGGTTCCCCGACCGCGTCCATGGGCGACTCAAAGCGCTCGCCAAGGAAGAAGGTGTTTCGCTGAACAGCTTGGTCGTAACGTCGGTGAACAACGAGGTGATCCGACAGGAGACGCGGGATTTCTTCAGGGACGCCGCGGCCAACTACGATCCGCGCGCATTTGCCGAGGCTCTCGCCGCCGTGGCCGATGCACCGCTAGAGGACACAGATCGCATCGCTGATGGGCGGGAGATGGCGGAGTAACGGCCGCGGTACGATTTCCCGTATCAATGCCACAGGAGGTGGGCCTCTACCACCTCGCCAACCTTCCGATTCTGGTGCCGCCCAGCTACAGGCTACGCACACGATTCTCTGAACAGCCCTTTTTGGGGGGCCTCAACTGAAGTGCGCCCGATCCACGGGGCAGGAGCCATTGCTAAGCCCGCGCGTGCGCCTAAGCGCGGCGCAGCCGTGTGTGCACAGATCCTGCTCCTCGGCGTATGGGCACCGACGCCATCCACCCCAGTCGCCGGCTAGCGGTGACGCAGCGCGTTGAGCGGGTTGGGGTGCGCTTGACACCATATTCGGCCCGGCCTTTTGCACACTGAAGTCGCCGACGCCGCCGCCTCCGCCTCGAGCGCTGTACATAACTGCGTACGTGCAATGAAAACGATCACCGCGAGCAGCGCGCGAGCCGAGCTCCTCAATCTGATCAAGAACACGGTCAGGGGGCATCGACAGGTCAGAATCACCTCGAACGAGGGGAGTGCGGTGCTGATGTCGGAGGTGGACTACGAGAACCTCATCGAGACGCTCGAGCTGCTCTCCGTCGCGGGCCTCAAAGAAAGCGTGCGTGCAGCCGACCAAGAAATAGCGAACGGCCAGACGTACTCAGTCGACGAGGTGTTTGATGGGAAAGAGCTACCTACGAGGTCCGGATCACCAAGCAAGCGCTGAAAGACATTCGCAAGCTCTCGCCTAAGTTGCGCAAGAGATTGCGCTCCATTCTGTCCGACGTATGCTGACACCGGCCGGAAAGTGACCCAGGGCGCCGGTCGGAAATTGACCCACCCCAGGCAAGAGAGATTGTAGAGGGAGGGGAGCGCCGAATACTCCGACTACGCGAATACGACCAGGTGTTTGCAGCGCTGTTGTACAGCGAGGAGCAATGGCGTGAGCTCAGCCGGTTTCCCCTCGGTTGGAATATTCAGCGGGAAGGCACACCGGTATGAGCCCATTCGAGGCAGCCGATGGTGTGCTGGTCCCTCACACCGTCCGGCCTGGGCGAGCAGTTCCGTGGCCGTTGACTATCCGCCGGCCGAGCTCGACGACGAACTGCAGGTTCCGATCTGACGACACGAACGCCGCGGTCGAATTGCCGCACGGAATCATGAGCTCACGATCATCGGCACGGGGCGCGTACTCGTCGCCGCCAAACAACGAAATTTGATCGCTAGCGTTGCCGGTGCCCTGGACGCGTTGCAGGCGACCGGTTACCGTCTGTCGGACGAACTCTGCTCTCGCCTCGTGGCCCTTGCCGGCGAGGCGTCTGTCGAGAGACCCACAGCGATAGACCCCGACTCATAAACGTGACCGATTCGGCTCGCATCATCGTCGTCTTCAGCATCAACGGCGGCGGGGTGATTATCTCGGAGGCGGCGTTGAGCTTCCTTGGATTCGACCTGCCGATCGAGATTCCCAGCTGGGGTGGTCGCCTGCGGCAGGCCACGCATGTCTCACCCATACAGCAGGTTCTCGTGCGGCTTCTTGTCGGCGCGTATAATCTGCCGCACATCGAGTGTTTCTGAGGTCACCAGCAAACTCGCATCGGCAAGGTCCATGGGTCGATCGCGGTAGTCCCGGGTCAAGCTGATGATCCTCTGCAGATCGGTCGCTCTCAGTTCGTGCAGCTGTAGTGCGCCAGGCTGCATCCATTCCAGGAAGCTCAACTGGGCATCCACGCGGAAGTCCAACATGTGACAAGTCTCGGTCATGACCGGCCAGGTGGTTACCAGATCGGTCTTGGTGCGCGCGAGGAGTTCGCGAACGCGTTGATGGTTCTTGTCAAATGATAGGAAGAGTAATCGAGAGCGAACGAGCGTAAAAGCACCGCGAGCAGCATCGGGATGGTAACTGATCGACACGATGGCGAACGGCTGGCTGAAGCAGCGATAACGACAGCTGACGCCGGCGCGTGCCGGTGAGAATGCCGCGCATAGGGGCTGCGATGAGGCTCGGTGAAGACTGCCGCCGACGCGGGCGTTCGCACCTTGCCCTGGGTGGAACCGCCGCCGCAATCCGAGCGGCAGTTCGGCTCAGCGCCGAGTAACCTGTTCAGTCGAGGGTGGTCGGATCGAGCCCCGGCGGTGCCCGACCGGTTCTCACCAAGTGGTTCAGGATCTTTATGATTTGCACGGGATTCCGGATCACTGCAATCACCCGTAACCGGGCTCCGCAGCGGGGGCAGACAAGTGGGTCGATTTCGTAGACTCGAGCGAGCAGGCGGGCCCACGCATGCCGACGTTCACGCGCGTCTGGAGCGTCGGTTTCCGTTGCAGGCACCTCTGAGCTCGCGGCCCTGTTGGATGCGGTGGCGGCCGTGTCGTCATCTTGGCTCGTCCAACCTGATGGCGCCCGCTGCAGAACGTAGGGCATGCGGGTCCAGTGACCCTTGATCCGCGAGGAGTACAAACCATAACGACGAATGAGTTGCACCCGCGCCGGTGGGATGTGCTGTAGAGTTGCCGCAGGCAATCTCCGAGCTCGGCAAGGAAGTCCAGAGCGTCGAAGAGGTGTACGATTTCTGGCGCTGGCATTCCCAGCGCTTGAAATAGTCCGAGTATGTGGTGTGGAACAACACACGACCTTTGAAGGGTTCATAGCGGATCTTGTTCCAGCGCTTGCGCGGAGATCGCAGGGCGCGAGACGTATTCAGCCAGAGATCGCTGTACACCTCGATCGAGGATGCGAACTGAATTGTCAATGCTGAAGCCGGAGTGCCGCCAGGAGAGCATGTTACGCGCGAAGCGGCGGTCGAGTAGCTTCTGATCCACCAGCAACGCGACCACCCGGCGACGCAGCAGCTCGGTCATGGCCTGGAGGTGGCCAAGCGGTATGTACACGAAGGTACCCTGCTCGTCGAAACCGCCTTCCAAGACGATTGCGTGGAAATGAGGGTTCCAGCGCAACATGTCGCCGAATGTCTGGTGAGCGATTACGACACCGGTCCGAATCGGCCTACCGGCAGCTTGATGATAGAACTCCTGGATGATGTGGTAGATCAGCCGCGAGACATGGCCGAATAGCCGGCGGTCGTGGCGGAAGAAGATGCGCAGCGCCTTCGGCAGGGCGAACACGAACTGGCGATGCGGCAAGTTCAGAAGCACCTCGTCAGTGAGATGCTCGGCAAATAGAAGCGTCCGTTTCTGGCTACACGACGGGCAGAGGTAGAACCCGACGACGCTTCGCTTACGTTAAGCAGCTGAATGGCCGAAAGTGGTCGTGGCCACATTCGGGATTGGTGCAGCGGATACGGGCGACCCCGTGTCGATAGTCGCCGCACGTGCCAAACCGTTCGGCGACGCTTTCTATCCGTCGTAGACGGAACCTTCCGTATTTCTGGGCGAAGCGCTCATCGTACTGATCGCAGAACTCACTGAAGTGGTTTTCGAAGATGGTGTGCAACTGGTTCTTGCCGCGCGCAATGTACCGTTTGTGCCCGGCGGTGGCAGCGAGCGCAACTTGAGTGGCCATATCACTGTACGACTGTCGAAATCTTCGTGGCGCTTCTGATTGGTTACGAGGTGCAGGTCAACTGCGTGGAACGGGGCATGAGGGAGCTCGGCCTCGAGGTGGACCGCTGGCGCCTCGACGCTGCCCGCCTGGAGGGCATGCGTGCCTTCTCTCCACCCGAGGTCTCGTACGAGAGGTCGTTCAACGTCGTCCGATCCACTAGGCGCTCAGGCTGGCCTTGCCTCGTTGTCCTTCCCGGACTACAATGCACTACGTGCTTCACGTGCTGATGGACGCAGATTGCCTGATCAAGATCACGCAGGCGGGATACAAGGAGCATGTCCTCGACGCCTTCAAGGTGGTCGTCCCGGAGCCCGTCGTGAAGGAGGCCGTGGTCCAAGGTTCTGGTCGCGCGGCGTCAGAACTGATTGCCACGAACATCGCGACAAGAGGCCGAGCGGTTGCTGCAGCGTCTTCAGCAGTCCATCAGCAGCGAAGAATATCAGATCGTTCGCCACCTGATGAGAGGACTTGAGCAATGAGTGTTCGCAGCATACGGATTACCGAGGAAATTGAGACAGCCGTCCGGTATGTCGCCGACCGGGAACACGCCGCGCAGGCACAGTCATTGCGCAAGCTGGCCCGAATGGGATTCGAAGCCTACGTCGCCGGCCAGCACCGGGTAGGGGAGGTCAGCCTACGGCAAGCTGCCGGTCTACTGGGAGTGACACTATGGGAAGCCCTCGACCGCCTTGCCGCGCTGGGTGCCACGGGCAACGCCAGCGGCGAGTCAGTACTGGCCGCGTTGGCTACGCTGGAAGCACCGCGGAAGCCGCTCTGAGCTCGGGGCCCGTGCACTGACCGTGTCGGGGATACGCAAGCCCGAGCACGGACGGACGGCCGCTCGGGGAACACCATCACCAGCGAGCTGCGCTTGACCAGCTGCAGGGCGCGCCGCGCACCTTGCCTCGCCTGGGGTTCGGCGGTCAGGGTCGGTCACCTCCGAGTGGTTGACCGGGTGGTCGCGTCCATAGCAAGCTTGCCTCGCCTGGGTTCGACGGATCGATGATGAAGCGCCATGATGACAGGCAGCGCAGTGGCCGGTGGCCGGTGATGTTCGGTGACGTCCGAGTCGTTGACAGGCTGGTCGCGTCCATAGCAAGCTTGCCTCGTGTGGGGTTCGACGGATCGATGATGACGCGCCATGATGACAGTCAGCGCAGTGGCCGGTGGCCGGTGACGTTCGGAGACCTCCGAGTCGTTGACCGGGTGGTCGCGTCCATCGCATGCTTGCCTCGCTTGGGGTTCGACCGATCGATGATGACGCGCCATGACGACAGTCAGCGCAGTGACCGGTTGGCGGTCACGGTCGGTGACGTCCGAGTCGTTGACAGGGTGGCCGCGTCCAGAGCAAGCTTGCTTCGCTTGGGGTCCGATGGAACGGTGATGAAACGCCATGATGACAGTCAGCGCAGTGACCGGTTGCCGGTGACCTTCGCTCACCCCGGTGACCCCCACGAGTCGTTGACGGCGCGCCGCGCCTATGCTAGCGTGCCTCACTTGGGGTTCGACGGATGGTCATGAAGCGTCACGATGACAGGCAGCGCAGTGACCGGTTCGCTGTGACGCGACCGGTGCATCATACCCGCATCATACCCCCCCCCAACTTTTTCAAACCGAGAAACAACTAACCGCTCGGGCTGATCGCCCCCTACGCGACCCCGCGCACACCGTCGCCTTCACCACCGCCGTAGCTATCGGTGGCGCCCGCTCGGTCCATCGCCGAACCGGCATGCGGACCGCGCGCGTCCTTCCAGGCGACCGCAACCGTCCCGGATCCCCGCCCGCGACTAACTGCGCGCAATACCCACCGCCTGCGTTGGCGGCCATTCAGACTCACTGCTGCTCAGACCACCGCCACGCGTGGCGTTGTAACGCAGATCCCGACGTAAATCTAGAGAAGAAGGAGGTTCGCATGATACTCAAAGAACCGCACGCGCGCGCGGCGTGAGCCGGGGTCAACCGGGCTGAGTCACACGCCGCGCGCTTTTAGTGAATTTGACTCAGACTGGTCGCCCGCGTTGCGGGCCCGAGAGTAGCCAGGGAGCGGCAATCCGCTACGCAATACTCTCGAAAAATCTATATACGGAGCTACGTATGATTATTGTACAAAATACAATTACAAGGACCTTCGCTGTTGCGTTGGTCCTGGTGCTGACCGCGACCGGCCTCTGGGCCGTTGGCGCTGAAGAGGAGCCGGCAGCCGCCGCCGACAAGAAGTATGTAACCGACCCCGTCACCGGCAAGGTGGTGGTGGCGCCAGAGTACGGCGGGACATTAACCAACACCCTGAAATACGACGTCAGCAGTGTTGGTGCTGACGCCTGGTTTCACATAAATGCGTTATGGTATTTCACCAGTGGCGTTCTAGAGAAACTAAGCATCGCGGACTGGGCAATAGATAGGGACATGTGGCCTTTTATCGACCGCGGTATGGTGCCTGTATCTGCCCTAAGGGGGGCGCTGGCTGAAAGCTGGGATACTTCCGAGGACGGCCTCACCTTTACCTTCCACATCCGCCAGGGCGTTCACTGGCATGATAAGGCGCCGATGAACGGTCGGGAGCTAACTGCCCAGGATGTAGAACATACCTTTCACCGCATGTTGGGAAATAAATTGACAGGGACCCAGTTCAGTGAAGCCGAACCTTCCCCAGCTGCAGCTGCCCTCGTAGCTTTGCCTTGGGAATCGGTAACGGCCACCGACAAATATACGGTTGTTATGAAGCTGAAGGAGCTAAGACTCGCGGCCCTGAACTATATCTTGGACTATGCCGGTATGGTTATACAGCCCCCCGAGGTAATCGAGGAATACGGGGACATGAAGGATTGGAGGAATGTGGTCGGCACCGGGCCCTTTGAGCTGACTGACTCCGTCCCGGGCACCTCTATAACCTGGACCAAGAATCCCAACTACTGGGGCTACGACGAAAAATACCCGGAGAACCGCTTGCCCTATATTGACGAGTTAAAGGCCCTTGTTATCACGGAAACGGCAACAATAATGGCGGGACTGCGCACGGCTAAGATCGATTTCATAGGTGGCCAGGGCTCCACTTACTTAACCTCTCTAGACGAAGCAGAGAGCCTCATACGGACCAACCCCGAACTCGTGATCATCCCGTGGGCAGAACGGTCGAATACTAGTGTTTTGCTTAACGTGAGCAAGCCGCCCTTTGACGACATCCTGGTGCGCCACGCAATGCAGATGGCACTGGACCTCGAGACAATGAACGATACCTACTATAAGGGTTATGCAGATTGGATACCTCAGGGGTATGTAGGCAGGGAATTAGGCGCTGCGGGGTATACCGTCCCATTTGAAGAGTGGTCCGAAGAGCTCAAGGGATACTATACCTATGACGTGGCAGGGGCCGAGAGGCTCCTTGATGAGGCTGGGTATCCGCGCGGCCCGGATGGCATTAGATTCAAGACCTTGTTCAATCACTTCGTGAACTATGATTTGAGCTTTACAGAATTACAGGCCGCATACTGGCGTGAGATTGGCGTTGATGTGGATATTGTGGTAGAGGAGCCTGCGGGATATGACGGTAGAGAGATGACTGGAGATTATGGTATGAGTTCGACAGTAGGGGGCAAAAAGGCTCCTCCACTTGGTGTATCGGGTAAATTTTGGAGCGGCTATGCTAGTGACCACAGCCCGAGCTGGTCGAAACGAGCGATCTCAGCGGGCGGCGTCATGTTATGATTACGCTCCATGGTGGCGCAACTATAACATCCGTGGTGCTGGACGGGAAGTCCCAGGATCGTGTATAATTATTTATGTGGGAAAGATATTTCTCAGCCATCTCCCGCTGTATCGTGATGATCTGCGAGAGCCCCGCCGGTTATAGGTGCGCTACGTAATCTGTAGTAATACTTGCGCCGTCCCTAAGTTTCGGGGGGTTGATCGTCGCTTTCGCGGGCCTCCGGGGCGCCGGGGTCGTGCTCCAGCGACGTTGTCACCGATGGGGAGGCGATCACATGTAGGCCCTCCTGTTCTGCCGCGAGGGTCAATCTCCCGTCCAGGCAGTGGAAGGTGAGGGTGCCGGCCAGTTGCTCAGCCACCAACAGCGCCGCGCCAAGCTGACCCGCATCGGCAGCTCGCAGCGGATGGCGCGCCAACAGCGAGCGTGCGCGCGTACGAACGGCCAGCACGTCGGTTACTTCATCCCACCGGGATGCCAAGTCATCCAACCGATCGACGACTTCGCGCCGCTGCCGCCGGGTAAGCAAGCCCTCGCGGGTACGGCGCTCCAGCGCACTGGTAATCTCCGTGCTCGTCCACACCCAGGTGACGATTCGGTCGTCTTCGGCGAGCCAGTTTCGCACCGTCGCGCTGTTCGTCTCAGCGACGAGTAGCGGGACGAGCGCCGATGCATCCCAATATCTCACAGCTGATCGGCGCGATCCTCGGCCAGCGCCTGCGCGATGCTGGCTGACAGATTCAGCGGCGGCTGGTCCAGAATAGATGCCGCGTCTCCGCGGCCGGGTCGCAGCAGACCGGTGCCGATCAGCCGGTCCCGGGTTTCGCCAGCGTCGCTCGCCGCGGCGGGGACCAGCCTCGCAACCGGCACGCCTCGATCCAGGACCTGTACCTCCCCGCCGCGACGAACCTCACGGATGTAGCGCGAGAGATTGGCCTTCAAGCTGGAAATCGACACCGTCGTCATAATGACTATGATAGTCTTAGCCGCCAGACCAAGCCACCCGCCTGGAGCATGCCCGTCTCATTATCCTGGTGCTCGCCGTCGCGCACCGGAGAGAGGTATATCGATAGGGACAGTCAGACCGGACCGCCGGCTCAGCCGGAGTCATCGTCCCCAGCGTCTAGCCATCAGGAGGCGGAACGGAGCCTCCGTGGAGTCGGCCTCCCTGATGGCCCCGTTCACCCGCGCCGCCTCGATGTCAGGGCCGTCTCCCAGACGCGTGTCGGGCTCGGCGTAGCTCACCCCGTCCAGTCTCGAATACGCTGCGGCTGCCGCGACGACGTTGAGTTCGGGGCCGTAGCAGAAGATGACCCCGAGCGATCCCAGGGACTTGGCGCCGCGCAACCCCACCTCAGCGTTCAAGGTGTCCAGCTCGGCATTGCCGGTTCGCAGCGTAACCACCCTCCCGGCGCGGTCGAACATGCCCAGCACACGCTTCAGCAACGGCGGCTCCAGCCCGACGATCAGCATGGACGGTCGATATCGCTCGCGGGCATGAATCCCGGCAACTTCCGGGTTCCCCGTGCGGACCTGTCGGAGCGCCTCAGCAAGCTCCCGTTCCAGTTCACCGCGTGCCGAGAGATCGAGCAGCAACTGGCCGCTGCCGCGCCGCATGATCCGCGCCGCGAGAATGGCGGCATCGGAGCGTTCGCTCGCAAGGGGCGGGCAGGGCGCGGATGGTGACTCCCAGCATCGGCTCCAGGCAGCAGTTGCCGCCAAATCCCAGCGACGTAAGGTGGAGTCCACGCCGCCGCGCCACGATCGCCGGCCAGGTGCGCGCCGGGCTGTGCGGCCGCCGGCAATGGGTCAGCGAGCTGCCGTAGGTGATCCACCGGGGACGTGCGTCGGCCACTGGCTCGCAGCAGCATCCCGGACTCACTGCCAAGCCGGTGACCTCGATCGGGCTGGTGTGCGGCAGCCATATTTCCACCACCTTGGCGGCGGCCGGCAACCCGCTGAAGGTCGCCGCCGTCGCGCCCGGCGCGACCTGTGCGGTGGCGGCCAATTCGCCGTCGAGCGTCACGTCGAGAGTGTGGCCCGCCGGCATCGGCTCTCCCCGGAGCGGCAGGAACTGCACGCCGACCGCCGGCGCATCTGGGTCCTGACCAACAGTTCGGATGACCCTTATTGAGCCGTCAGCCAAGGCTTTCGCACTTCCAGACGCGTTGACATGGAGAGCACCGGACGGGCAGGCAGTCCGCCGGCAACGCTTTTGCCGGGAGGGCGTGCCGGCGCGTATCTTCGCAATGGAGGGAGCGAACGATGCGACTGGACAAGCTCACCCACAAGGCACAGGAGGCGCTGCAGGCGGCGGACGCGGCGGCCCGGGCGCGGCACCACACGCGCGTCGAGCCGGAGCATCTGCTGCTGGCGCTGTGGGAGCAGCGCGACGGCCTGGTACGGCCGCTGCTGGAGCGTGCCGCCGGGCCGGACACCGACCTGGCCGCAAACCTGGAGGCGGCGCTGAACGCCAGGCCGAAGCAGTACGGCGATGGCGCCCAGACGCCGGTCTCGCCGGAACTGGCGCAGGTGCTGCAGACCGCCGAACGAGAGGCGGACCGGCTGCAGGACCAGTACACCAGTACCGAGCACCTGCTGCTGGCGCTGCTGGCCACCACCGGCGCCGCCGGGACCGCGCTGCGCCAGGCGGCGGTGACCCGCGACGGCGTGCTCGGCGCACTGCGCGAGCTGCGCGGCAGCCAGCACGTCACCGACCAGGATCCCGAGGGCAAGTACCAGGTGCTGGAGCGCTACTGCCGCGACCTGACCGAGCTGGCGCGCCAGGAGAAGCTGGACCCGGTGATCGGCCGTGACGACGAGATCCGCCGCATCATGCAGGTGCTGGCGCGGCGCACCAAGAACAACCCGGTGCTGATCGGCGATCCCGGCGTCGGCAAGACCGCCATCGTGGAGGGGCTGGCGCGGCGCATCGTGGCCGGCGACGTGCCCGACTCGCTGCGTCACAAGCGGGTGCTGACCCTCGACCTGGGCGCGCTGGTGGCCGGCGCCAAGTTCCGCGGCGAGTTCGAGGAGCGGCTCAAGGCGGTGATCAACGAGATCGTGGCCGCCGACGGCCAGATCTTTCTGTTCGTGGACGAGTTGCACATGCTGGTGGGCGCCGGCGCCGCCGAGGGCGCGATGGACGCCTCCAACCTGCTCAAGCCGGCGCTGGCGCGCGGCGAGCTGCGCACCATCGGCGCCACCACCCTGGACGAGTACCGCCAGCACATCGAGAAGGACGCCGCCCTGGAGCGCCGCTTCCAGCCGGTGCTGACCGACGAGCCGTCGGTGGAAGACACCATCGCCATTCTGCGCGGCCTCAAGGAGCGCTACGAGGTGCATCACGGGGTGCGCATCAAGGATGAGGCGATCATCGGCGCCGCGCTGCTCTCCGACCGCTACATCACCTCCCGCTTCCTGCCCGACAAGGCGATCGACCTGATCGACGAGGCCGCCAGCCGCCTGAAGATGGAGATCGAGAGCCAGCCCACCGAGCTGGACCGGCTCGAGCGCCGCATCCTGCAGCTCAACCTCGAGAACCAGGCGCTGGCCAAGGAGCGCGACGCGGCCTCGCGCGCGCGCCGCGAGGAGCTGCGGCGCGAGCTGACGGAGCTGCAGGAGCAGCGCGACGCGATGCAGCTCCAGTGGCAGAACGAGAAGCGGAGCATCGAGCGGGTGCGCGAACTGAAGGCGCAGTTGGAGCAGCTCCGGCTGGATCAGACGCGCTACGAGCGGGCCGGCGATCTGGCGCGCGCAGCGGAGGTCAAGCACGGCCGCATCCCGGCGCTGGAGCAGGAGCTGGCCGAGCTCACCGAGCGCCGCGCGGCCACCGCGGCCGACGCCAGCCGCGGTAACGGCGCCGGCACGCTGCTGCGGGAAGAAGTGTCCGAGGAAGACGTCGCCCTGGTGGTGGCGCAGTGGACCGGCATCCCGGTGGCCAAGATGCTCTCCTCCGAACGCGCCAAGCTGTTGGAGCTTGAGACAATCCTGCAGCGCCGGGTGATCGGCCAGGAGGCGGCGATCCAGACGGTGGCGGACGCCATCCGGCGCAACAAGTCGGGGCTGGCCGACATCGACCGCCCGCTCGGCACCTTCATCTTCCTCGGCCCCACCGGGGTCGGCAAGACCGAGCTGGCCAAGACCCTGGCCGACTACCTGTTCGACGACGAGCGCGCCTTGCAGCGCATCGACATGAGCGAGTACATGGAGCGCCACGCCGTGTCGCGGCTGATCGGCGCGCCGCCGGGCTACGTCGGCTACGACCAGGGCGGCCAACTCACCGAGGCGGTGCGCCGCCGCCCTTATTCCGTGGTGTTGTTTGACGAACTGGAAAAAGCACACCCGGAGATATTCAACCTGCTGCTGCAACTGCTGGACGAGGGGCGCCTCACCGACGGCCAGGGCCGCCAAGTCGACTTCCGCAACAGCATCATCATCATGACCAGCAACCTCGGCAGCGACCTGATCCAGCAGGCCGCGCAGGTGGAGCGGGTGACGCCGCAGATCACCGAGCTGCTCAAGGCCAGCTTCCGCCCGGAGTTCCTCAACCGGGTGGACGAGACGATCATCTTCAACCGCCTCGACGACGAGCAGATCTTCCGCATCGCGGCGATCCAGCTCGACCATCTGGCCGCCCGGCTGCGCGCGCAGCGGATCGCGCTGGAGGTCACGGAGGCGGCGCAACGCTACCTGGCCGAGGCCGGATTCGACCCCCAGTCCGGAGCACGGCCGCTACGGCGCGCGATCCGGCAGCAGGTGCAGAACCCGCTCGCCAAGCTGTTGATCGGCGGCGCGCTGACCGACGGCTCGAAGGTAACGGTCGACCGCGCTCCCGACGGAGCCGCAGGGAACCCCCTGACCTTCGCCGTTACCGCGCCCGCGCCATCCGGTGCTCAACGTAGTACGTCACGAGCAGAGTCGTATGGGACGGCTTGAAGAGAAAGTGGCGCTCATCAGCGGTGGCGCACGTGGACAAGGCGCCACAGAGGCTAGGCTCTTTGCCACCGAAGGCGCCAAGGTCGTCTTGGGAGACGTGTTGGATGACGCCGGCGAGCAGGTTGCAGAAGACATTCGCCGCGCCGGTGGAGAAGCCACTTACATCCATCTCGACGTCACCGAGGAAGAGGATTGGCAGCAAGCGGTCGCTGCTGCCGAGTCGAACTACGACCGGCTGGACATCCTCGTGAATAACGCTGGGATTCTGCGAACTCAAGCCATCGAAGCGACCAGCAAAGAACTCTGGGACGCCGTGATGGCAGTGAACGCCACCGGTGTTTTTCTAGGGACGAAATACGCTATTCCGGCGATGCGCCGGGCCGGTGGTGGGTCAATCGTCAATATTTCGTCTATCTCTGGCATGGTCGCCCAAGGCGCTCCAGCATACAACGCCTCCAAGGGTGCGGTACGCGTGTTTACGAAGTTAACTGCCGTACAGCACGCCAAAGACAACATCCGGTGTAACTCGATTCACCCCGGCCGTATTAGCACCCCGATGACCGAAGAGGCCCTGAAGGACCCGGAGATTCTGACACGAGGACTGCATACAATCCCTCTTGGCAGACTTGGTACGCCGGAAGAGATCGCCTATGGTGTGTTGTACTTGGCCTCTGACGAGACCTCGTTCATGACCGGGGCGGAATTAGTCATTGACGGAGGTTATACGGCACAGTGACGGCGGCGTTTCTCCCGCCGCCTGTGTGCGGCGTACCATCAGACGCACGTCCAAACCGTCTAGACCCGTCTAAATCTAAACCGCCCTGGCGGCATCGGCCGCGAGACGACCGCCACCACCCCTGAGCCTTGGGTCGAGCAAGTCCCGCATCGCATCACCCAACATGTTGAAACTGTACACCATGAGCGTCAGGCATATCCCGGGCCACAGCGCCAGCCACGGGGGGCAGCCGGATACAGGGAGAGAGCCGGCGGCGGATCATCGAAACACTGGCAGCGCCACCAGCGTGCTCGGCAGGGTGGCGGCAAAGCCCACCCCGTGCGAGGTGCGGGCGCCGTACACCAGCCGGCTCAGCACGTCCCGGCCGAGCTGATCGGTGCCGAGCAGGTAGGTGCCCGAGGGGTCGCTGAGCCGGTCGTGGAGCTGGACCGCGAGCTGCACCTTGCGCTCAACCGGCAGCCGCACTCGCTCCACAGATGATCAAGGCGCCGCGGTCGTACGCGCTGCGCAGCCGCTGTTTCGACGATGGGCCGTGCTGTTTGTCGGCCTGGAACACGTCCAGCAGCACGCTGGTATCGACTGCGGTAATCACCTGCCGCGAATCTCCTCGAGATAGTCGTCGGTGTTCCCACCGGGGCCAAGCAACCCGTAGACGCGTTCAACCGGATGCTCGGCGGTCGTTCGCTTGCGTATGAGCAACCCGTTCTCGGTCGGCGTAATGTCGACCTCGACATTGTGGTTCATCCCGAACCGTTCACGCAGCGACTTGGGTATGGTGATCTGACCTCGCTCGGAGATATGCATGTCTCCTCCTGTATGAATTACCGATACGCAAAAACGTACCCGCTTCCACGGCGCGGGGCAACCAAGTCTGGGGGAACGGCGCGCGCGCTACTTGCCGGCGCGGGCGCGTTTCAGCGCCGGCGCTGCCAGCCGGTAGGCGAGCAGCACGCCGCCAGCGATGATGTAGAACCAGAGCTGGAAGCTGAGACCCTTGACCTGCAACAGGTAATGCACGACGCCCAGGGTGATCGCCGGGTACACCAGCCGGTGCAGCCAGCGCCAGCGCTTGCCCAGCGCCCGGATCCAGCCGGTGGTGGAGGTGACCGCCAGCGGGATCAGCAGCAGGAACGACGCCACCCCCACGATTACGTACAGCGAGGTGGAGACGTCGATCAGGATGAACTCCAGGTCGAACGCGAAGTCCAGGTACAGGTAGACCAGCAGGTGGACGCACAGATAGTAGAACGCTGCCAGCCCCAGCGGCCGGCGGTAGGTGATCAGCCAGTTCCAGCCGGTCAGCTCGCGCAACGGGGTGACGGCGAGCGTGATCAGCAGCATCCGGATGCCCCAGTTGCCGGTGTCGAGCGTGAACGCCTCGATCGGGTTGGCCCCGAACTGGTCGCCGAGGTACCGTATCAGCGCCACCGCCAGCGGCACCATCGTCAGCGGTAACACTACCGGCTTGGCTCGCTTGGCCATCTGGATGGCGGATCGGCGCTTCGCTTGGGCGGCGGGCATGACGACTACCTCAGACTACTTCAGACCACTTCAATAGTCAGTGTCGATCAGGTCCATCCCCTCGTACATCGAGGCCACCCACTCCCCGTAGCCGTTGAATTTCTCGGTGCGGCGCCGCCCGCGTTCGCCGATCCGGCGCTCGGAGCGCTGGCTCCAGCGCGGGTGGTCGCGCTCGGGATTCACGTTCGAGTAGAACCCGTACTCGTGCGCCGCCTGCGCAGTCCAGGTACTGACCGGTTGCTCCTCCACGAACTCGATCTTGGTCACCGACTTGATGCTCTTGAAGCCGTACTTCCACGGCACGATGAGGCGGATCGGCGGGCCGTTGGGCGTCTGCAGGATATCGCCGTACATCCCCACCGTGACCATCGTGAGGTCGTGCATCGCCTCGTCCATGCGCAGGCCCTCGACGTAGGGATAGGAAATCCAGTTGAGCGCCCGCGGCATCTGCTGCCGGTCGTAGAACGTCTCGAAGCGGATGTACTTGGCGCGCGAGGTGGGCTCGAAGTCCTTGATCAGCTCGTGCAACGGGAACCCGACCCAGGGGATCACCAGCGACCACTGCTCGACGCAGCGCAGGCGGTAGATGCGCTGCTCGAGCTGGTCGCGGTAGGTACGGATCACGTCCTCCA
Source organism: Spirochaetia bacterium (assembly GCA_965198005.1). Classification (GTDB taxonomy): domain Bacteria; phylum Spirochaetota; class Spirochaetia; order SZUA-6; family Bin103; genus Bin103. The sequence goes on along the minus strand of CBDAOI010000004.1, from coordinate 735,527 downwards.
CGTCGAGCACCCCGGAGTTGACCACATGGCCGCCTACGGAAATCTGCCACGGGCTCGTAGCGAAGTCTTCGATCTTCCGGGGCCGGCGGTTGGAGGCCACGCCGATCTCGTAGAAGTTGTTCTGGTTGATCGCCTGCTCCAGCGTGTTCTGTTTTTCGTCGGTGTCGTAGCGGCTGCCCGGAAGCCCGGCGAAGCGGCCGGTCTGGGCGAAGGCGCGCTGCACGAAACCGGGCGCTGCCGTTGCCAGTCCGACGCCGGCGGCTACGGTGCCCGCGCGGCGCATGAACTCGCGCCGGTTGAGAAAATGATCGCGGTCGGTGATGTCCCACCACTTGATGCCCGCTTCGTAGTCCTTGCGTTTACTCTCTGCCATCTGTCACCTCTCCTGCAGCCGGCGCCGGCGCGACCACCTGGCAGTTGACCCACCCCGAGTCACCGTCGGCATAGGTCTCGCGCTTCCAGATCGGCAGGCGCTGCTTGATCTCGTCGATAATATAGCGGCAGGCGTCGAACGCGGCACCCCGATGGGCCGCGGCCACGCCAACCCACACCGCCATATCCCCTAAGCCGAGTATACCGGAACGATGCACGCAATGTGCGGCCAGCACCGGGAACCTGGCAAGCGCTTCGGCCACCACCCGTGCGCCCTCGCTCTGCGCCAGCTCCGGGTAGACCTGGTATTCCAGCCGGCGCACGGCGCGGCCGTCGGCGTGGTCGCGCACCCACCCCTCGAAGGTGGCCAGCGCGCCGGCCGCGGTCTGGCGCAGGCCGGCCTTGAGCGGCTCGGGGTCGATGGCCCGGTCGGTCAGGGCGAAGCGGGCGTCCGGGGGTGGTGCGGGTGGTGCCCTCGGTGCGGGTGATGCGGTTGATGCCATTGGCGCGTTCCTCCTGCTCAGCCGCCGGCCACCGGCGGGATGAAGACCACGCGGTCGCCGTCCGCCAGCCGGGTGTCCCACTCCGCGAAGGCGGCGTTGATCGCCACCCGCAGCCGCGCCGGCGGCAGCGGGAAGCCGTGGCGCTGCTGCAGCTCGGCGTACAGCTCGCCGGCGGTGGCGCTGCCGGTCACCACCTGTTCCTGGTCGCGACCGGCCTGGTCGCGCAGCAGCGCGTAGTAGTGCACGGTGACCGCGCGCTCGGCCGCGTCACGCATCGTGCACGCCGGCGGTCCGGTCGGTCCTCGGCCGCCCGGTAGTCGCTCTTGCCGCCGCTTTTCTCCAGCAGCCGCACTTCGCGGATCGCGAGGTCGTGCGACACCGCCTTGCACATGTCGTAGATGGTGAGCGCGGCCACGCTGGCGCCGGTCAGCGCCTCCATCTCCACGCCGGTCTTGTGCTCGACCGCGGCCACGCAGGTGACCAGCGCGTTGCCGGCCGGGTTCAGCTCCACGGTGACGTGGCAGTGGTCCAGACCGATCGGGTGGCACAGCGGGATCAACTCGGCGGTGCGCTTGGCGGCCATGATGCCGGCGGTGACCGCGGTCCGGAACACCGGACCCTTGGCGCTGTGCAACTCGCCGTCGCGCAGCAGCGCCCGCACCGGCGCCGGCAGGAATACCTCCGCCTGCGCCCGCGCGCGGCGGGCGGTGCGCGGCTTGCCGCCGACGTCGACCATCGCCGGCAGCCCGTCCGCGGACACGTGGGTAAGAATCGCGCGCTCGGTCACGCCGTCAGCCCCCGATCTGAAACATCTCGATCTTGCGCTCCCGGGTGCGCTCCGGCGTGGGCGCGCGCCCCCGCTCGAACGCCGTGACCTCGGCGCGCTCCTCCGAGTAGCGGTCGGTACGCCCGCGCCACACGCTGCCGATCAGCTCGGCCAGCTCGTGGTCGTCGGCGCCGGCGCGTAGCGGCGTGCGCAGATCGGTGCCGCGCCAGGCGAACAGGCAGGTGTAAAGGGTGCCGTCGGTCGACAGGCGGGCGCGGCTGCAGTCGCTGCAGAACGGCTGACTGATGGACGACACGAAGCCGATCTCGGCCGCGCGGCCGGTCAGGCGGTAGCGCCGGGCCACCTCGCCGCGGTAGGCGGCGCCCACCGGCTGCAGCGGGTAGCGCTGCTCGATGGCCGCCTTGAGCTCCGCGGTCGACACCACCAGCCCCGGGTCCCAGCCGTTGAGATTGCCCACGTCCATGTACTCGATGAACCGGATCGCGACCGGCTGGTCGGCGAAGGCGTCCACCAAGTCGAGCACGGTATGGTCGTTGACGCCGCGCTGCACCACGGCGTTGAGCTTGATCGGCGCCAGCCCCACCTCCTGCGCCCGCCGGATCCCCGCCAGCACGCGCTCGATCGGGATCTCCAGCCCGTTCATGCGGGCGAAGGTGGCCGGGTCGATCGAATCCAGGCTCACGGTCACGCGGCGCAGACCGGCGGCGCGCAACGCCGTTGCGCGGTCGGCCAGCAGGTAGCCGTTGGTGGTCAACGCCAGATCCTCGATCGCGGGGATCCCGGCCAGGGCCGCCACCAGTTGCGGCAGACCGGGGCGCAGCAGCGGCTCGCCGCCGGTGAGCCGTACCTTGGTGACCCCGTGGGCGACGAACAGCCGCACCAGCCGCTCCACTTCGGCGAACGTCAGATAGTCGTCGGAAGCAAGAAACCGGTAGTGTTCGTCGTAGGTCTCCTTGGGCATGCAGTAGGGACAGCGAAAGTTGCAGCGGTCGATGACCGAGATCCGCAGGTCCCGCAGCGGCCGGTCGAAGGTGTCGCGCACCGTGGGGGCAGTCATCGTTGCTCCGCGGCGGTGGCGGCGCCGGTCCAGGGCGGCAGTTGCCACGGGTGGAACGGCACCACTTCTCCGGTGGCGAACCGCGTGCGGCCGGCGTCCAGCTCCACGATGCCGTCGGTGCCCGCCAGCGCCAGGAAGTCGCCGGAGTTCCGGACCGGCGCCGGCCGCGCCTGCAGCGAGGCCCCGACAGCCTCCAGGATCACCGGCAGGAACAGCGTCAAGGGCGGCGCGAACTCCACCGGTTCGGTCAGGGCGGCGTGCAGCACCGGCGGCGCCGCCGCGCCCTGGGCGCGTTCCAGGAAGGGGATCACGTACCGCCGCAGGCACACCAGCACGGAATTGGGGTTGCCCGGCAACGCGAACACGCGCTTGCCGGAGCCGGCGCCGTGCCCACTGCCGCGCCGGTCGCCGGTTCGGTCCTCGGTCCGGTCGCCGGTGCCGTCGTCGGTCCGGTCGTCGGTGCCGCCGATCCAGAGCGGCTTGCCCGGCCGCTGCCGCACCCGGTGCAGGTAGCACGCCACGCCGAGCCGGGCGAACACCTCCGGCAGATAGTCGGCGCTCCCCATCGACACCGCGCCGGTGGTGATCAGCACGTCGTGCGCCGCCAGCGCGCGGCCGACGCCGGCGGCGAGCTGCTCGGGGTCGTCGGGCAGATGATCGGCGGTCACCGGATACCCGAGCCCGCCCAGCGCCGCGGCCACGGCGTAGATGTTGGAGCGGCGGATCTGGTGCGCGGCGATCGGCCGGCCGACGTCGATCAGCTCGTCGCCGGTGGAGATCACCGCCACCCGCGGGCGGCGTCCGACCGGCACCTGCGCGCACCCCACGGAAGCCAGCACGGCCACGTCGGCCGCGGAAATGCGCCGGCCGGGCTGCAGCACGGTGGCCCCGGCCCAGGCATCCGCCCCCTGCCGGTGCACGTTCTGGCCCGGCGTCACCCGCACCCCGGGCTCCAGCCACACCTCCCCATCGCCCAGCCGCAGCTCCTCATGCCGAATCACCGTGTCGCTGCCGGCCGGCAGCACGGCCCCGGTCATGACCCGCAGAGCGCCGTTGGCGCAGTCGCGCAGGGAGGCGCGCGCCTGGCCGGCCCGCACCTCCCCCTCCACCCGTAGCGGCGCGCCCGCACGCCCCTCGAGCGCGGCGGCGGCCAGCGCGATCCCGTCCATGGTCACCCGGTCGTGCGGCGGCAGGTCCCGGTCCGCCCGGATCGGTTCGGCCAGCACCCGCCCCTGGCACGCGGCCAGCGGGCACGGTTCGGGGGCCAGCGCAAGCTGCACGCCAGCGAGCACGCGATCGACTTCAGCCACGGAGTTCATGGTTCGGCTCTGTCAGCGTACTGTCGCGCCCCGACCCGGGTCAACGATTATTGCCGGGGCGCCGGGCGCGTACCCCTGACGACACACCTGCCGGCATCCACGCACCGAGCAGTCCATCACGGGGTCGTCGACGTCACGGCCCGGGGCCGCTTCCCATTCCGGCGCCACGGTGAGGCTACGGCTCTGCCCCTCCCCATCTACCGACACATCGGCTATACTGGCTCTACGTGCCTGAGTGGACAAGTACTTCGACCCGCGGGTTGCCCCACTATTCGCCAGCGCCTACGTTGAATTCAACGGGCGCCTCTTCGTCGTCGAGAGTGTCCCTGCACGGGTCAATGTCGAGACCGGCGAGCATCACTTCTCGCCGGAGACCGTCGAACGATTGCAAGGGATCGTACACGAACAACGCAGCCCCGTACGTTCCATCCGGACGCCGGTGTATGAGTTCGTGTGATAGGACGAGTGGATGTACAAGTTCGCGATCATCCTCTATTGGAGCAACGAAGATCAGGCCTTCGTTCCCCGACGTACCGGACCTTCCCGCGTGTATGGCGCACGGCGATACTCAGGAGACCGCTCACATGCATACCAAGGAGCCGACGCAGCTCTGGATCGATACGGTGCAGGAGTTCGACGATCCGATACCGCAGCCGAAGAGCGAACACCCGATGCTCGTGACCGCCAACCGTGAAGAGCCCCGTCGAGCGTTGACCCTACGCCGGAGGCCAGTATCATGAGATGTAGCGCTGAAGGGTGGGCCGGGCAGGACCAATCACGGGCCGGTGCATGCCACACCCCAACGCTGTCAGGTGGTTGTCGACATCCCGTGTTTGCGCCAGACTATATGCGCGACCGATTCAAGATAATCGAAGATTTCTTGAAGTGTTCGCCGCGCGACGTCCAAGGGTTGCCCGAGCGAATCGGCCACTACCTTAGTCGCGCCGAGTACAGGTATGACGACGATGTCAGGCTTATCTTGTCTCACGGTACTGTCAATGTACAAACAGGACAAGTTGGATTCCTTCTTGATATTGACGTCATATCGGAAGCGCCCATTCCGATCGACCGTAACGCGGCGCTGCAAACCACTTATGTGCTGCGCACGCGCGAGCGCGAGGCATTCGAGATGTTGATTACAGACAAAGCGCGGGAACTCTTCGATGCAGATTGAAGTACGAGCTCAGTTGGAAATCACCGGTGGTACTGGTTTCGGTCTCTACGGACTGCGCTCGGATCATGAACAACTGGACCCGTTCCGCTCAGTCGAACACGGCAACGATTCGCTGGCGGTTTCGATCGACGCGGGCAACGTGCAATGGGCGCTCGCAGAGTATTTGCAGGCGGGTTGGTTCGACTGGCTCCAACCTCGGATATTGGTAGACAGGGATTGGGTTACACGGGAAGTCGAAGCTGACGCCAAGCGCCGACATCATGCGCGAGTACGATTTGCTTCTCGCCTTATCGCTGCGTTCGAGGCCGAACCAGTAGAGGATGGAATGGTCCATTCGGCCCAAAGCATCATCGACGCCGCCTTGCGGTCTACGGAACGATCGTATGTTTTCGAGTGGCTGTGGGACTACTGTCTCGACGCGACACAGCCGAACTTCGCGGCGTCGGTTTTGCGGTGTCTCGCCCGTCTACCCAACGCGGACGCGGCCCACTGGAGGGCGGAGCTCGTGCGCTCCGCGTTGGCCATGGATGATGCGGAGATCAGGGATGCCGCAGTACAAGCGGCCGAGTATTGGGGTGGAGGGGACGTACTGGAAGTACTCAAGACGCACGATGAGCCGTTGCCATGGCTTCGACGTTACGTTCGGGACGTCATCGAAGACCTCGGAGATTCGCGTGTTCGTGGCTCGGATGATTAACCGCGCCAAGTGGGACCGGACGCAGGGGCTTCAGGAAGGAGAGCTTTCGGCCGATGCCGTAACGATCGCCAGAGGCCGTTGAATGCTCACTCCGAACCCAACCCATGGACAATCGATTGGGTTTTATTTCCTCAAGAAGTCCGTTGGCGCTAACTCTCCAATGGGTCTCAAGAGACTAACCGGGAACGCGACTATACTCTTCGGTGCCAGCACGGTCGAATCAGGGGGGCCGACATCGCAGGCATCGTCACAGCCCCGAGTTACAGGACCGGACACGCCTCACCCGGCGCAGCGTCCAGCGGATTCTCAGCGACAGCCACCGCCTTGATGACTTCAAGCGCAACCCCCAAGCATTCATCGAGCTTGCGGCGCAGGCCATCAATCGGTGCAAGCGGCAGGCGCTCGTGGACGGCATCAAGTATCAACGCCTCGGCGACGACCACTACTACGCGCAGGAGCTGTTCGAGAACGAAGAGCTGACGGGGTATCTCAAGAACATGCTCGATGCCACCAAGTCGGTGTACGAGCAGGTCGTCTACGAATCCGACATCGAGGCCCGGTTTGCCGATCAGCTTGAGAAGAACGCCGCCGTGAGGGTATACGCCAAGCTCCCGGGGTGGTTCGCGGTGCCGACCCCGCTCGGGGCGTACCGCCCGGACTGGGCCATACTGGTCGACACCGATGCGGAATGCGGCTTCCGTTCACTCGGTGGCGAGATGGCGGCGGAGGGCGGCCAGGGTTCCGGGGGGGACGCGCAGCAGCTTGGTGCGCGCGCGGTGGCCGGTCACGATCCGGAGAGCGCTGCGCGGCACCCGTGCGGCGTGTGCGATCGGCGCGATCAGCTCGGCGTTCGCGCGGCCGGCGACCGGGGCGGCGGCCACCTGGGCCAGCAGCACGGGTACGGCTGCCCGCCGGTCGCGCGCCGGCTCGGGCGCGCCGAAACCGCGCAGGCGGCCGACCCGTGCGCGTGGCGTGAGCCGCACCGCCAGGAGCTCGTCGGACTCCGGCAGGCTGCCGGCGCCCGGGCGGGGGTCGTGCGGGGCCGCCGCGTTCCTCCACTGCCCGTCGCCTGCCGCTGCGGGGCGCTTGTCTAAGCCGCCGGTGTAGGCCATGGTACCGGAACCCATGGAACGCCGGGACGTCAGCGACTACTGCGAGCAGATCCGCACCATCGAACGGCAGGTCCGCGAAGTGTTCGTCGGCAAGCAGCTTCAGGTGCGCCAGATGCTGATCGGATTCATTGCCGGGCTGCACGTCCTGATCGAAGACGTGCCGGGTGTGGGCAAGACCACGCTCGCGCGCTGTTTGGCCGCCTGCACCGGCACCGACTACGGCCGGATCCAGTTCACCCCCGACCTGCTGCCGGGCGACATCGTCGGCATGACGGTGTGGAACAACGAGGCGCGCACCTTCGAGTTCAAGCCGGGCGCGATCATGCACCAGTTCATCCTCGCGGACGAGATCAACCGCGCCTCGCCGCGCACTCAGTCGAGTCTGCTGGAGGCGATGCAGGAGGGGTCGGTGACGGTCGACGGCACCACCTACCGGCTGCCCGAGCCGTTCTTCGTCATCGCCACCCAGAACCCGGTGACCTTCATCGGCGTGTTTCACCTGCCCGAGGGGGAGCTCGACCGATTCGGCATCTCGCTGTCGATCGGCTACCCGCACGTCGACGACGAGATCCGGATCCTCGACCAGTACGCCCTGGATCCGTTGCAGGCGATGCAGCCGGTGGTGCAGCCGGACGACGTGATCGAGTTGCGGCGGGTGGTACGGTCGGTGACGGTTGCCACCGAGGTGCGGCGCTATATCGTGGCGCTCGCGCAGCAGACCCGCGACAGCTCCCTGCTGCGCCTGGGCGTCAGCCCGCGCGCGGCGCAGCACATCATGCTGGCGGCGCAGGCCGAGGCGCTGTTCAACGACCGCGACTACGTGATGCCCGAGGACGTGCGGGCGGTGGCCGCAATCGTGCTGACCCATCGCATCGTGCTGTCGGCGCAGGCGCGGATGGAGAATCTGGGGCCGGCTCAGGTGGTCGAGCAGGTGCTGGATACGGTACCGATACCCACGGGGCTCACGTGAGCAGCCAGGCACTTTACGTGCCGCTCCGCCGGCTGGCCGGCGTCCTGGCCGGCGTCCTGGCCGGCGTCAGAGAGCGGTTTCCGTTGGTGCTGGGTATGCGCGCCATGGGCGTCTACCTGTTTGCCGGCGTGATCAGCTATCTCGCCGCCGCCTACCTGGGCACCTTCTTCGTGGTGTTCGCCTCCGCCGTGATCCTGCTGCCGGTGCTGTCGCTGCTGCTGCTGCTGTTCGGGGCCGTCAGGTTGCGCTACCGCCAGCACTTCAGCAACGAGCACCCGGTCAAGGGACAGGTAATCTCCTACCGGTGCGTCATCCACAACCGGTCCTGGATTCCGCTGCCGCGCGTGCGCGCCCTGTTTCGCGCCATCCGGCCGGCCGACGGAGCAGGTTCCGCCGGGGCCGGCAACGCCGACGCCGGCCAGACGCTGCAGACCTACCTGCCGGGCAGCGAGGAAGTGCTGCGGGAACAGTCCGTCCGGCTCCCCTACCGCGGCATCTACCACATCGGGCTGGATCGGATCGAACTGAGCGACACGCTGCAGCTCTTCACCATCCGGCCGCGCGTGCGCAAGCGCGCGTTCCGGGTCTACCCGCGCATCCTGCCGCTGCGCAGCTTCCGCCCCGGCACCGAGCGCCGGTTCGGGACCTCCGAGGAGGGCTCGCTCGGCGCCCTGCCCGACTACGCGCTGTTCAACCAGCTCCGCGAGTACCGGCCGGGCGAGTCGGTGCGCCATCTGGCGTGGAAGAAATTCGCCAGCACCGGCATCCCGGTGGTGAAGGACTACGACTCCACCTCCGAGCCGGCCGTGACCATCTACGTCGACCTGCGCCCGGTGCCGCCGACCGCGAACGACGTGCTGTTGGCCGAAGACGTGACCGTGGAGGCGCTGGTGGCGCTGGTGAATCACTTTCTGGAGCGCAACCTGCCGGTGATCGTGCGCGCCGCCAGCCGCCGGCCGTACGAATTCAGCGGCGACCACGGCTCGGACTTCAAGCGGTTCTACGAGTCCACCTTCGAGCTGCTGTTCGAGAGTGAGATCTCGGCCGCCCAGTTGTATCAGAGCCATCTCGAGACCGGCATGAACACCGAGGTCAACTCGATGTTCTTCATCACTCATCTGCTCGACCCGGAGATTCTGCTGCTGCTGGAGGAGCAGCGCGCCAACAACTTCCAGCTCACCCTGATCTACAATCAGGCGGCGGATGACCCGGCTGCGGGGAGCTCGCTCGCGACCACCGGCTACTTCAACCGCCTGCGCGAGCAGGGCACGAGGGTGGTCACGCTACGCGCCGCCGACACCATCGTCGCCGATCTGGAGGCTGAGTACGACGAGCAGACCTGACTGGATAGAGCGGATAGGCCGGAGACTCCACCTCAAGCCCTTGCTGGGGCTGCTCTACGGGGTAGGCATCCCCCTGTTCTTCTGGGCGTATACCCGGTCGTCGCTGGCACTGTACCTGCTGCTGGCGCTCAGCGTCGCGCTCGCGTCGCTGCACGTGGCGCGCGCGCTCGCCACCGGTCCGGTGCGGCTGGCGTTGGACGCCGCGTCGGGGCTGACTACCGCCGCGTTCGGCCTGTCGGTCCTGATCGGGATCGTGATCACGCCGTTCTCGGCCTACCGGTTGTGGTTCGAGTCGATGGCCGAGGGAACGGCGACCGGCACGGTGTCCAATCTGTTCACCCTCATGGCTACGTTCTTCGCCACCTCCCTCGGCGCCACCTTCGTCACCATGGGGTACGTGTGGCCGGTGCTGCTGGCCGCCACCTTCACCTGCGCGATCGTAGCGGTGATCGTGCAGACCTCTCTGTTCTACATGTTGTCGCTGGTGACGGTACTGGCGTGCGTGTTCTACCTTCTGCTGCGGGCGGGCGAGCGCAGGTACCTGCTGCGCAGGGTGATCTACGGCTGCGCCTTCTTCACCGTGGTGATGCTGACCGCGCTGGCGCTGTCCGGCAGCCGCACCGCCACCGGCAGCAAGCTGATCGACGTTACGCTGCACCCGAAGTTGCGCCAGTACGTATCGAACACGCTGCCGCAGTTCCCGCTGCTGTACGGCATTCCCGGCTACGGCTACTCGTTTCAGGAACGCTCGCTGGGCGGCACGCCGGTGCTGTCGCCGCTGCCGATCTTTCAGGTCCGGGCCGAAGTCGAAGGGCCACTGTACCTCAAGACCGACGTGTTCGATCACTACGACGGCAAGACCTGGAAGACCACCTTCAAGCCGCACGAAACGGTCACTTCGCCGGGATCGATCCTGTGGCGCGGGCGCCCGCAGACGCGCCACCGCCCGATCCGGGTGGAACTGATAATCGACTTCTACAACAAGTTGCCCTACACCCTCGACGCGTTCCGGTTCCGGTTTCCGCGCGACGTACCGGACCTGCAGAGCGGTCACTTCCACCGGGGCTTTCAGCTCACCGAGCCGCTGGTGGCCGGGGACGTGCTGTTCATCGAGCGCGACCAACGGGACGGCCTGCTGCAACAGGCTACGCGGACGCGGCCGCTGTCGGCGGAGCAACGGCGCCGGTACCTGCAACTGCCGCGCGGAACCAGCCGCGAAGTACGGGAGATCGCGGCCAGCTTCGTCGATTCGGGCGCCACCGAGCGGCAGCTTCTGAATGAGCTTTCCGGGTATCTCTCCGGCACCTGCACCTATTCGCTCAACATCGAGAACCTGCGGCGGTCCGAGGACTTCATCGACAAGTTCCTGTTCGACGAACGCAAAGGGTACTGCGTGCACTTCGCCACGGCGTTTACCATCATGGCGCGGCTGAACAACATCCCGGCGCGGTACAACACCGGGTTTCTGGTCAACTTTCCGGCCGGTGAGAACGAAACCACGGTCACCGGGCTGGCGGCGCATAGCTGGCCGGAAGTGTGGTTGGAGGACGCCGGCTGGACCGCCTGGGAGGCGACGCCGGCGGTGAACCCGAGCCAGTACAGCAACTTCTTCGGTGAGGATCCGATGCTGATGATGTTGGACTTCTACATGGAGCTGGACGAATTCACGCTGCGCCAGGTGGAGTCGATTCTCGGCGACCGCACGGTGGACGTGACCGCGCTGGAGGATGATGCGGCGGCCGCGGCGGCCGCGCTGCGGGCCTGGTGGATCGTGGCGGCGGGAGCAGCAGGCCTGGCGGTAGTGGCGCTGGTGGCGTGGCGCGTGGTCCGGCGCCTGCGGGAGCCGCGCGTGACCCGGGAGCTGCGCCCGTTCATACGGCTGTCGCGGCGCCACGTGCTGCTGGCCCGTACGTTCGGGGTGCCGGACCCGAGCCACATCGGGTGGCTGGCGTGGCGCGACCGGTACCGGGTGGCGGTGGCAGCGCGGCGGGCGCCGGCCGCGGCGCGCCTGCTGGAGCGGTTCACCGGTCTGGTGGCGCAGACCGTGTACGCGGGGCGGACTCTCAGACCACGGGACCTGCGCTTCATTCGCGGCTCGTACTGGCGGCTCCTGCGCTACCGGCTGCTGTCGCGGCGGCGGCGCGCACCCCGACAGCCGGCGCCAGCCGGGCCGGCCGCGGTGGCCGAAGCCCCCTGATGAGCCCGGGAGAACATCGAAGCCTCCGCTCCACCCCACTCAGCGACCGCGACGGTGCCGGCGGCGGCGACGGTGCGGACGGCCGCGTGCGGCTGGTGGCACGCGCCGCCTTCCCCACCCTGTTCGGGGAGTTCACGCTGCTGGGGTTCGAGGACGGCGCGACCGGCAACGAGTTCACCGCGGTGGTGCGCGGCGAACTGCGCGGCGCCGCCGACTGCCCGGTGCGGGTCCACTCCGAGTGTCACACGGGGGACATCTTCGGCTCGCTGCGGTGCGACTGCCGCGAGCAGTTGGAGGCCTCGCTGCGCTACGTCGCCGGCCACGACCGCGGCGCCGTGGTCTATCTGCGCCAGGAGGGCCGCGGCATCGGCCTGCTGAACAAGATCCGCGCCTACGAGCTGCAGGACCGCGGGCTCGATACCGTGGCCGCCAACGAGCAGCTCGGGTTTCCTGCCGACGCGCGCGACTACCGGGCAGCCGCCCGCGTCATCGAGCTGCTGGGGATCGTGTCGGTCCGCCTGCTGACCAACAATCCGGAAAAGATCAGCGGCCTGGAGCGGGAGGGGATCACCGTCACCCGACGCATTCCCGTGGTGGCAGCCGCCAGGCCCGCCAACCGCACCTACCTGGCCACCAAACGCGCACGCCTGCGCCACCTGCTGTAGCGCGCCGCCGCCGGGGCCGACCGCCGGCGGCAGGGCCGGGACCGCGGCCGGGGCACCGCCGGGCAGCGGGGTGGTCAGCCGCGCCCCCGGCGGAGCTGGCCGGCCAGCTCCGCCGGGGTGCTCACCGGCAGGTCGCAGGTAAAGTCGCGGCACACGTAGGCGCGCGCGCTGCCGTCCGCGGTCGCGGTCATGGCGGCGGCCGCCGGCCAGCGCCGCTCCCACCACGCGCCGGCGGCCGGGTGCAGGTGGATGGTGACCGCTTCCGGCAGGTAGTGGCGGGCCAGTTCGCGGCGCAGCGGAGCGGTCTGCTCCCAGCCGCCCGCCAGCACCACCTCCAGCGGCGGGTGCGCCGCCAGATCGGCCGCCACGGCCAGCAGCGGGACCGCCGCCGGGTGGGCCGCGGCCGTGGCCGTGGCGGATGCCAGCGCGCGCCGCGCCGCCGTGTCCCAGCGCGGCTGGTTGGTCAGCCGGCCCAGCCGCAGCAGCCCGATCACGGCCATCGCCGTACCCGACGGCTCGGCGCTGTCGAACAGCTCCCGGCTGCGCATGATCAGGTCGCTCTGTCCGTGCGGCGTGTCGTACAGCATGCCGTTGGCATCGGCGAACAGGTCGAGCGCGGTGGCGGCCAGCCGGCCGGCGGTCTCGAGGCGCGCCACGTCGCCGGTGGCCTCGTACAGCTCGACCAGCCCCGCGACCAGGCACGCGTAGTCGGCCAGCCCCGCCGCGTGCCGCGCCCGGCCGGCGCGGTAGCAGCGCACCAGACGGCCGCCGGAAGTCAGCCGCTGCTGCACGAAGTCGGCGCAGGCAGCCGCGGCGGCGGTGAAGTCGGGGCGGTTCAACACGCGCCCGGCGGCGGCCAGCGCGGCCACGGCGAGGCCGTTCCAGGCGGTGACGATCTTGTCGTCCAGCAACGGCCGCGGACGGAGGTCGCGGGCGGCGGTCAGTCGTGCCCGCCACCGTTCCGGCAGCGGGCCGTCGGCGGCGCGCGCCCGGTACAGGACGTTGCCGTTGCCGAACTCGCCGTGCGGGTCGGACAGGGTGTTGCCGCCGTCGGTCAGGCCGTACGCGGCGATCAGCTCGGCGGCGGCGTCAGGCTGCAGCAGGGCGCGCACCTCGGCGGTGGTCCACAGGTAGAACGCCCCTTCTACCTTGTCCTGGGGAGCCTGCGGGTCGCGCGCCGAATCGGCGTCCTCGGCGGAGTAGAACCCACCCTCCGGCGCACCGAGGTCGCGCAGCACGTACTCCAGCGTCGCCGCGGCCACGCCGGCCAGAGCGGGGTCGCCGGTGAGCTGATAGGCAGTGACATAGGCCTCGGCGAGCTGCGCCTGATCGTACAGCATCTTCTCGAAGTGCGGCACACGCCAGTACCGGTCCACGCTGTAGCGGTGAAAGCCGCCGCCCAACTGGTCGTGCAGGCCGCCGCGCGCCATCGCGGTCAGGGTCGCCAGCGCCATCTGCAGCTCCGGCTTGCCGCCGGTGCGCCGGTACTGCTGGAACAGCGCGGTGAGCACCGCCGGCCGCGGAAACTTCGGCGCCGGGCCGAATCCGCCGCACTCGCCGTCGAAGGTGGCGGCCAGGTGACGCACCACCGCGTCCAGCAGCTCCGGCGGCCGGCTCGCCCCGCCGGCGGTAGCCGTAGCCTCCTCCAGGACTGCGCCCGTCACGCCGGCTGCTCCGGCTGCTCCGGCTGCGTTTTTCGCCGATCTGCCCCTCGACGTGGCGCCGCACCTCGGCGGTGATCCGCTCGGCGCCGGTCTCGACCGCGGCCCGGCGCGTGCGCCACTGCCGGGCCAGCGCCTGCAACAGTTCCGGAAAGCCGGGGCGCCCGTGGGCGGAGCGCGGCGGAAAGTAGGTGCCTCCGTAGAACGGCTTGCGGTCCACGGTGAGGAACACCGACATCGGCCAGCCGCCGCTGCCGGTCAGCGCCTGCACCACGGTCATGTAGATGCGATCGACGTCGGGGCGCTCCTCGCGGTCGATCTTGACGTTGATGAAGTGTTCGTTCATGACCGCCGCGATCGCCTCGTCCTCGAACGACTCGCGCTCCATGACGTGACACCAGTGGCAGGTGGAATAGCCGATCGACACGAACAGGGGCTTGTCGGCCGCGGCCGCGGCGGCGAACGCCGCCTCGCCCCACGGGTACCAGTCGACCGGGTTGTAGGCGTGCTGGAGCAGGTAGGGGCTGACCTCGTGAATCAGGCGGTTGGCGCGCTTGCCGGCCGCGCGCTGCGCTGCCAGCAGCGCCTCGGCCCGGTTGGCCGGTGGCGCCGGCTCAGGTTCGGACAATGGTGCTTCCTCCGTGCGCCCATCATAAAGTAAATATTCTCCGCCGGCAGAGCGGTCTCGGGGTCGATCTCGACAGCGATTCTGTTTCTCCGGCGTGCTGCTGATTCCAGTGTCGGTGCTGTACGTGCCGGCACTGCTCCTGGGCTGGTTGCCGATACCCTCATCGTGTAGTATCGGAAGAGACATGGAGTGCCCCATCGACAACGCAACGATGATCGGCCATGTGACCTGATGGCGCAACCGGAGTTCTTGACTGGCCGCGACCCCCGCTTGGTCCGAGCGCTGCAGGAGTTCGGCCCCGTGTCACTCCGCAACCGCAAGTACATCGGTTCGAAAGTCAGGCTGCTGGAGTTTATCGAGCGCGAGATTCTGCTCGCTGCCCGGCACATCGACTCCTTCTTCGATGGCTTCGCCGGAACAGGCGTCGTGGCCGACCGGATGCGGCGGCATACGCACCGCCTCACCCTCGTCGACAATCTGGCAAGCAACTACTCGATCAACCGCGTCTTCTTTACCTCCACCGAAGACAACGTCCGTATCGATTACATTTCTACTGCTCTGCGCGAACTGAATCGCTTGGAACCGTGCGACGGCTACGCTTCAGCGTACTATGGGGGCCGCTACTTCACCGGCGTCAATGCTGGTCTGATTGATGCCATCCGCGACCAAATCGAGTTCCGGAAGCAAGCCGGAGACTGCACCGAGCAGGAGAGTCACGTATTGATCGCCAGCTTACTTTTTGCCGCCGACAAGGTCGCAAACACAGTCGGCCAGTACGACGCATACCTGAAGAGCATCGGGGCCAGAAGCTATGACCGGAACGGGAGACATGTCGTGGACTCCAACGTATACGGCAGACTGCGTTTGCGCATGCCTGACATCCAATTCGGAGCGGATGCAAGAGTCTTCAAAGCGGACATGAACGCGGTAGCCGCGGACCACAAATCCGACGTCGTCTATCTTGATCCTCCATACTGCGAACGTCAATACGTCGACTGCTATCACGTGCTCGAAAACATTGCATCGTGGGAGAAACCTGTGCTAAGCGGCAAGACGATGAAATTCGAGCGCGAATCTCTGAAGAGCGATTATTCCCGTCGCAGTACCGCCCTGGAGGCCTTCCGGCACGTGATCGAGCGTATCCGTGCTCGATTCATCTTCGTCAGCTACAGCAACGAGGGGATCATCCCACTGCACGACCTTCGAGCGGCGCTGTCGGCACGCGGTGCGACGACCCTATCGACCAGGGACTACACGGTGTTCGGGAACGGAGCAGGCCGATCGGTGCGGCGCTCGGTCGTCGAATACCTTGCGACCTGCCGCGTGGACCGGTGAGCTGGACGGTCGCGCGCCGCCGCTACACCGCGCCGGCGCCGCTGAGCCGGAGCTCTTCGGCGAAGTGGCAGGCGACGCTGTGGCCGCGTCCCAGGTCGCGCAGCGGCGGCGCTTCCACGACGCAGCGCTCCTGCCGGTAGCGGCAACGCGGATGGAAGTAGCAGCCGCTGGGCGGGTCGGCCGGGTCCGCCGCCTCGCCGGACAGGCGGATGCGCACGCCCGTGCCGCGCAGCCGGGGATCGCGCTTGGGGACCGCGGCCAGCAGCGCCTCCGTATACGGGTGCTTGGGCGCGGAGAAGACGCGGCTGCGGCGGCCCGCTTCCACCAGCCTGCCGAGGTACATCACTGCCACGCGGTCGCTGACGTAGTCCACGACGCCGAGATCGCGCGCCAGGAACAGGTAGGTCAGGCCCAGTTCCGCCTGCAACTCCTGCAGCAGGTGGAGGATCTGCGCCTGCACCGACACCTCCAGGGCGGCCACCGGCTCGTCGGCGATCACCAGCCGGGGCTTCAACGCCAGCGCGCGGGCCACGGCGATCCGTTGCCGCTCGCCGCCGCCGCAGGCGCGGGGATAACGGCGCAGATACTCCGGCTCCAGCCCCACGCGGCGCAGCAGCTCGGCGACCTGCCGTTCCAACTCCACGCCCTGCGCCACCTCGTGCCGGCGCAGAGGCTCGCCCACGGTCTCCAGGACGGTCTTGCGCGGATTGAGGGAGGTGTAGGGATCCCGGAAGATCATGCGGATGGCGCGCCGGTAGGGACGCAGGGCGGGGCCCTGCAGCGCCGTCAGATCGGCGAACGCCCCCTGCTCGGTGCGGTAGCGGATCGCCCCGGCGGTGGGGTGGTGGACGCGCACCACGCACTTGCCGAGCGTGGTCTTGCCGCAGCCCGACTCGCCCACCAGGGCCAGGGTCTCGCCGCGCTGTACCGTCAGGCTGACGCCGTCCACCGCCCGTACCCGGCGCACGACGCGGCGGAGCGGGCCGCGGGTGATCGGGAAGTGCATTGCCAGTCGATCGATTTCCAGCAGTGGCGCGTCGGACCCGCCCTGCGGTGCCGCCATCAGCCTTCCTCCCGCGCCCCGGAGCCGGCCGCCGCGTAGATCAGGCAGCGCACCGCGGCGCCGCCCGGCAGCGGGATTGCCGGCGGTTCGGTGCGGTCGCACTCCCCCGGCACGAAGCTCTCGCAGCGCGGATGAAACCGGCAGCCGCCGGGCCGCGCGAACGGCGGGGGCACCGTGCCGCGAATCGGCTGCAGCCGCCGGCGCCGGGCGCCGCCGAGCTGCGGGATCGACCGGTGCAGGGCGCGCGTGTAGGGATGCTTGGGATCGTGAAAGATGGTGTCCACCGCGGCGCGCTCAACCGCCCACCCCAGATACATCATCACTACGTCATCCGCGATCTCCGCGACCACTCCCAGATCGTGCGTGCAGAACAGCACGGTCAGGTTCAGGTCGCGCTGCAGCTCCCTGATCAAATCGAGAATCGTCGCCTCGGTGGTGACGTCCAGCCCGCTGGTCGGCGCGTCGGCGATCAGCAGGTACGGCTCGCACGCCAGCGCCATGGCGATCATTGCGCGCCGGCGCAGGCCGCCGCTCAACTGCAGGACGTATGATTCCAGCCGCTCCCCCGGCCGAGGGATACCCACCCGGTCGAGCAGTTCCGCGGCGCGGGTTCTGGCTGCCGCCTGCGTCACCGGCGCGTGCAGCCGGATCATCTCCGTGATCTGGTCCCCGATGGTGTGCACCGGGCTCAGCGCAGAGGTCGGATCCTGCAAGATCATGGCGATCTCCTTGCCGCGAATGGCGCGCATCTCCCTCCCGCCGGGCGCGAGGACGGCCAGGTCCACCACCTCCCCGGAGGGGCGGTGCAGCAGGATTTCGCCGTCCACGATGCGGCCGGGCCGGTCCACGAGCTGCAAGATGGAGCGCGCCGTGACCGACTTTCCGCACCCCGACTCGCCCGCCACGCACACGGTCCTGCCGCGCGCAATCGGGAGATCCACCCCGTCGACCGCCTTCACCACGCCCGCGCCGGTGAAGAAGTGGGTCTTCAGGCCGTTCACCTCCAGCAGCGGTTCGGGCCTACCGGCGCCGGTCGCGGCCGCCGTCATCGGTAGTGGTCCGCGGCATCCCGGATGCCGTCACCGAGAAGCTGGAACGCCAGGGCCGCCACGCACACCGGCACTCCCGGCCAGAGCAGCCACGGCGCGGCGGCCAGCACGCCCACCTCCCGCGCCTCTCCGAGCAGCACGCCCCAGCTTGCCATCGGCGCCCGCAGGCCGATGCCCAGGAAGCTGAGCGCGGTCTCCGCAACGATCATGTGCGGCACCGCCCGTACCAGCGTAGCGATGACGTGACCGGCGCAGGAGGGCGCCAAGTGAGTGAGAATCACCTGCAGCTCGCTGCAGCCGTCCAGTCGGGCGGCGACCACGAAATCTTCGGTACGGAGCGACCGGAATCTGCGGCGCACCGTCTGCGCCAGCCAGGTCCAACCGATCACCGACAGGATCAGGGCGATCATGAAGGAGGCCGGGGCCGGCGGCCAGGACCCGGGAATCGCCGCCGCCAGCCCCATCCACAGCGGAATCGCGGGCAGCGAGCGCAGGATCTCCATGAAGCGCTGAATCAGAGCGTCGGCCGCACCGCCGGAGTAGCCGGCAATGCCGCCCAGGAGCACGCCGAGGACCAAGCTCACGGCAACCGCCACCAGGCCGACGGTGATCGACACCCGGGTTCCGTGGAGCATGCGGCTCAGCACGTCGCGTCCCAGCCGGTCGGCTCCCAGCAGGTGCATCGGCGCCGCCGGGTCCGCCGGGCCGATCAGGTGTCGTTGCAGCGGGAACAGCCCCCACAGGCGGTACGGCTCGCCCTTGACCAACAGACGCACGTCGATGCGCTGCGTACGGTCCACCCGGTAGGAGCCGTCCGGAGACGCCGCGCCGGTGTGCGACGCATAGCCGAACACGTGCAGGCCGAAACGCACGCCGCCGGCGCCGCGCTCCAGAATACGCAACCGTTGCGGTGGGGCATAGGCCAGGCCGGAGACGCGTTCGGCCGAGAACGGCGCCAGGAACTCGGCGGAAGCGGCCACCAGGCACAGCAGTATCACCACCACACCGCCGGTCACGGCGAGCTTGCGGCTAGGCAGGCGCCGCCAGGTCAGCCACCACTGACCGGCCGGTGGCAGGCTGGCGGCGGCGGCACCCGGCAGGTTCCCCGTCATGCTCGGCACCACGCCTTCGGCAGCCGCCATCAGGAGAACCGAATGCGCGGATCGATGGCGGCCCGCAGCAGGTCGGCAACCAGGGTCGCGAGCACCGTCACCCCGCTCAGCAGCATGATGAAGCTGGCGGCCAGGTACATGTCCTGACCGAGCAGCGCGCGCAGCAGCAACGGCCCGGTGGTGGGCAGGCTCATCACCACCGACACCACGGTTGCGGCCGACACGAGCTGCGGCAGCGTCCAGGCGACCGTGGCCACGAACGGGATCAGTGCCAGCCGCACCGGATACTTGAGCAGCAGGCCGAGCTCCGACAGCCCGCGGGCGCGGGCCGCGGCGACGTACGGCTTGAGCAGCTCGTGCAGCAGATTGTCGCGCACGACCCGCATCAGCGACGCTGCGCTGGCCAGCCCCACGGCCAGCACCGGCAACCACAGATGGGACAGCAGGTCGGCCGCGCGCGCCCAACTCCACCCGGCCTGGGCAAACTCGGGAGAGAACAGGCCGCCGATATCGTGGCCGAAGTAGCGTGACCCGATATGGATCAGGAGCAGGGCCAGCAGGAACCCGGGAATGGCCAGCCCCACGTACCCGAGCGAGCTGGCGATACGGCCGCCGGCCGCGTGCCGGCGCACGGCCGCGAAGATCCCGACCGGCACCGACAGCACGCACACCAACCCGAACGCGCTCGCGGTGAGGATGAGGGTCAGGCCAAGCCGCTCCCACATGAGCGATGCCACCGGGCGATTCCAGATCACCGACTGGCCGAAGTCGCCGCGCAGCACGATGCCGGAGATCCACTTCCGGTACTGGACCAGGAGCGGCTGGTCGAGAGCGTAGCGCTCCTCGAGGGCGTGGATCGCCGCCGCATCCACCGACGCGGTCTCCGCCATCGCCGCCACGGCCGCGTCGGCGAACGTGCCCGGCGGGAGCTGGATGATGAGAAACGAGATGAACGAAATTACCAGCAGCGCTGGAATTGCGTACAGAACGCGCCTGAAGAAGTACCGGGCCATCGTCTCCTCGAACGGCCCCAGGGCGGACGCGGCGGGGAGCCCTGGATGCCTGTCGCTGCTCGAGACGCCGTCGCGATGCAACTACTATACCACAGATCTTGAATTGCCGCTTACCGCCAGTCGCTCGCGCGCGGCATCACTCTCTGCAGATACCCCTCGAACAACGGAACGGTAAATGCCGTATCACCGTGGGCTGGGCTGTAGATCATGCCCTTGGCGATCAGGTGCGCACGGGTCGGAGCCACGGAGCGCACCGACTTGGTGAGCACCCGTGCCACTTCCCCCGAACGGTGCGGTCCGCTCCCCAGTTCCGCCATCGCACGCAGGTAGCGTTTCTCAGCCGGTGTCAGGCGGTCGAAGCGGACGCGAAAGAAGCTGGCATCGAGCTCCGCGACGGCCTGGTGCTCTGCCACGGCGACGTCGGTTTCGGTGATCGGTGAGCGATCCGCACAGTCCCAGCAGTGCTTGCCCCACTCTTGCAGAAAGTAGGGGTAGCCGCGGGTTTGTGCGATGACTGCAGCGAGCGCCGCGCTGTCATACTCGACACCCTGACGGGCCGCGGGCGCGCTCAACGCCCGCGACGCCGGCTGCAAATCCAGCGCGCCGATTTCGGGGAAGGTGAACAGGCGCTCGGCGTAGGACTTGGCAACCCCGCAGCGGGCTACCAGTTGCGGAAGTCCGGCGCCGACCAGCGTGGTGGGCAACTCGAGTTGAGCGGCGCGATGCAGCGCGGTGATCAACGCGGCGAGTTCACGCTCTTCGAGGTACTGCAGCTCATCGACGAATAGAACCAGCGCCGTCCGCTGCGCGCGGGCCGCCTCCCCCGCCGCGGTGAGCAGATCGCCGAGATCATGCTCCAGGTCACCGCTGTCCGCCAGCCCAGGCTCGCCGGCAAGGTCCATCCGCAACTCCACGTCCCGGTACGTGATCCTCATGGACTCTATGAAGCCGGACAGCGCCTGCAACGCGCGTCGCACCGCACCCCCGACGGTAGCAGGGGTCGCAGGGCGGTTCATCCGGAGCAGACTGGCGCGTAGCGGAGCAGCCAGCAGCGCCGGCAGCGAACGATCCTCGGGCGCCTCCACGAAAACGGTCACGAAGCCCCGTCCGTCGGCGTCGCGGCGGAGCCGGTTGAGCAGCACCGTCTTTCCCACTCCCCGCAGTCCAACCATGAGCACGCTCTTGGCGGCGCGGCCGGCACGGATTCGGTCAAGGGCGACCGCGGCATCCTCGATCAGCCCGTCGCGGCCGGCCAGCTCCGGCGGCGGCGTTCCGGCGCCGGGAGTGTATGGATTGGTTCGTGGATCCATTTCAAGCGAAGTTACTATAGGTTATCGCGGTTATCGAAATCTGCAAACCTGTGGTAACCTCACTTGAATTGCGCCATGTCACCCCACGCCGACCACGAAACGGCCGCACCGGGCAGCCGAAGTCTTGGCCGGCACACCGCCCTGACACTCGCGGCGCGGCCGGGGTAGATTGCGCCCATGCACGAAATGAAGCGCACCGCTACCTGCGGCCAGCTCACCACGGCCGCGGCCGGCGAGCAGGTGACCCTCAACGGCTGGGTGGCACGCATCCGCGACCACGGCGGCATCACCTTCGTCGACCTGCGCGACCGCTACGGCGTGACCCAGGTGGTGTTCGACGTCAGCGCGCCCGACGCCGGCCCGCTCGCCGCCGCCGTCCGCGACCTCAAGCTCGAATACTGCATCGCCGCGCGCGGTACGGTACGCCGCCGGCCGCCGGCCATGGTCAACCGCGACCTGGCCACCGGCGAGATCGAGGTGGGCGGCGAGCGACTCCAGGTGTTGAGCACCTGCGCCACCCTGCCGTTCATGATCGGCGATCAGGCCGGCGTCCACACCGAGGCGCGGGAGGAGCTGCGCCTCAGGCACCGCTACCTCGACCTGCGCTCCGCCACCATGCAGCGCAACCTGGCGCTCCGCCACCGCGCCGCCCAGGCGCTGCGCGCCGCGCTCAACGAGCGCCGGTTCCTGGAGATCGAGACCCCGACCCTGATGCGCTCCACGCCGGAGGGAGCGCGCGACTTCGTGGTGCCGTCACGCCTCAAGCCCGGCAGTTTCTACGCCCTGCCCCAGTCGCCGCAGATCCTCAAGCAGCTTCTGATGCTGTCGGGATACGACCGCTATTACCAACTGGCGCGCTGCTACCGCGACGAGGACGCGCGCGGCGACCGCCAGCCCGAGTTCACCCAGCTCGACTTCGAGATGAGCTTCGTCGACCAGGAGGACGTGCTGGCCGTGCTGGAAGCGGCCTTCGCCGCCGCCTTCCGGGCGGGGATCGGCTACGAGCTGCCGCTGCCGTTTCCCCGGATCACCTTCCACGAGTCGATGAACCGCTACGGGTCGGATCGCCCCGACCTGCGCTTCGGATTGGAGCTGCAGGACTTCACCGAGCTGGCGCGCGTGGGCGAGTTCGGCGTGTTCCGGCGGGCGGTGGAGCGCGGCGACACGGTCAAGGCGCTGCGCGGATCCGGGCTGGCCGGTTACTCGCGGCGTCAGATCGAGGAGCTGGAGGAGCACGCCAAGACCTACGGCGCCGGCGGACTGGCGTGGATCAAGTGCGGGGAGAACGGGTTGGAGGGCGGCGTGGCGCGCTTCTATCAGGCGCAGCAGGCGGAGATTCGCCGCCACCTGGGAGTGGAGTCGGGCGACCTGCTGCTGCTGGTGGCGGCTCCGTGGCGCACTGCCTGCACGGCGCTGGGCGCGGTGCGTACCGAGCTGGCGCGGCGCGAGGGGCTGGCGCCGGACGGCGTCTTCCACCCCTGTTTCGTGACCGACTTCCCGCTGTTCGCCTGGAACGATGAGGAGCAGCGCTGGGACGCCGAGCACCACATGTTCTCGATGCCCCAGGCGCAGTTCATCGATCGGCTCGAGCATGACCCCGGGGCCGTGCGCGGCGAACTCTACGACGCGGTGATCAACGGCGTCGAGGTGGCCAGCGGCTCGATCCGCATCCACGACCCGCAACTGCAACGGCGCGTGTTCGCCCTGCTCGGCGTCTCCGAAACGGACGCCGCCCACCGCTTCGGGTTCATGCTGGACGCCTTCCGCTACGGCCCGCCCCCCCACGGCGGCGCCGCCATCGGCTTCGACCGCACCGTCATGCTGATGGCCGGCGAAGCCACCATCCGCGACGTGATCGCCTTCCCCAAGAACACCTGGGCCGCCTCGCCGATGGACGACTCCCCCGCCCCGCTGGATCACCACCAGCTCCACGACCTGCACCTGCAAATCCGAGACCCCGCCACCCGCTGCTAACCCAACCTGACGCACGGTCCGCGCTGCATGAATGACGCACGTTACGGTTGGCCCTGAGAACGATTTGAGCGGGTCGGACGATCCTTGCGATCGACTGAAAGCCGGGGCGCCTGGCCAGGCAGGCGCTCGCGCGGGCGCACGGTGTCGCCCGGTGCGGCGTTTGCAGGCGGGGCAGCTACCGGGGTAGGATACCCGCAACCAGCCCGCCGCCCGGCGGGCACCTCGACCAGTAAGGAGTGAGCAATGGCAGTGAGAAGTGGACAGGCAGTATGGCGCGGGGACCTCAAGGGAGGCTCCGGCACCGTGGAATTCGGGTCGTTTTCGGCGGCCTACTCGTTTTCGTCGCGGTTCGAGGAGGGGAGGCGGCACCAATCCCGAGGAGTTGATCGCCGCCGCGCACGCCGGCTGCTACTCGATGGCGCTGTCCAACATGCTGGCGACCGCGGGGTTTACGCCCACCAGGGTGGAGACCACCGCCCAGGTCAGCCTGGAGGTAGGGGACGGGGGCGCGGCCATCACCGGGATCGCGTTGACCTGCGCGGCCGAGGTGCCCGGCATCAGCGAGGATGCTTTCCTCGAGCACGCCAACGCGGCCAAGGTCGGCTGCCCGGTGTCCAAGGCGCTGTCGGCCACGCCGATTACGCTGAACGCGAGCCTGCAGTCCTGACCCGTTGACAGACGAGCCGCGCCCGGGCGCGACATTGGCGGAGATCCTCGGGCACCAGTCTGCCGACCTTCTCCGAAGTCTGCTCGCCCTGCTGCCGCCCGAACGGCCGCGGCCCACGCGCAAAGCGGAGATGGCGGCGGCTATTCAGCGCCAGTTGGCTGGAGACTCGCTGACCGAGCTGTGGGGCAGGCTCAGCCGGACCCAACGGCACGCCGTCAGCGAGGTGCTGCACGGCACCGACGGTGCCTTCCACCCGAATCGTTTCCAGGCCAAGTACGGCGTCCTGCCCGCCGGCGCAGGCGGCTCGCGCGGGGATGAAACCCGGCCGACGCTCCTGAATCTGTTCCTCCACCCCGGCAGCTCGTACGATGGCGGCACGGCGATCATCCCCGCCGACCTCACGCCGCGGCTGCGCACGTTCGTGCCGCCGCCGCCGGCGTTGACCATGGCCGCGCAGGATGAGCTGCCGGAGGCCATCGCGCAGTCGCGCAGGGGCTACTATGGCAAGCAAGCCCGTCCCGTCGACCAGGTGCCGCTGACGCAGCGCGAAATGGAGCGCGCCGCGCAACAGGATCTGCCGGCGGTGCTCCGGCTGGTCGACCGCGGCCAAGTCGCCGCCAGCGCCAAGACACTGCAAGCCACGGCCGCCGCGGTCCGGCGGATCGCCGCCGTGCTGTGCGACGGAGACTTCTTCGACCCGGCGCCGCCGAAACAGTCCTCCTGGGAACAGACCGTCGGTCCGATCAAGGCGTTCGCCTGGCCTTTGCTGCTCCGGACCGCCAGGCTGGCCGAGCTGCACGGCGGCAAGCTGGCACTGACCAAAGCGGGACGCGCCGCACTGGGTAAGCCGCCGGCGGAAACCATACGCCTGCTGTGGAGCCGCTGGCTGGTAAGCACCGCCTTCGACGAGTTCCGCCGCATCGAGGCGATCAAGGGGCAGCGCGGTCGCGGTGCGCGTTCCATGACCGCAGCCCGGTATCGCCGCGCCACGATCGACGACGCCCTCAGAGAGTGTCCGGTGGGCCGGTGGGTGAGCTGCGACGAGCTCTCCCGCTTCATGCAGGCGACGGAGCTGGAGTTCAGCATCACCCGCAACCCGTGGCACCTTTATATCGGGGAAGCCCGGTACGGCAGCCTCGGCTACGCCGGCCATCACGACTGGAGCATCCTGCAAGGCCGATACCTGCTCTGCTTCCTGTTCGAGTACGCCGCCACCCTGGGCATGGTCGACGTGGCGCATACCGACCCGCGCGATGCGCGGCTGGACTTCACCAGCCTGAGCAACAGCGATGAACTGGAGTTCCTCAGCCGGTACGACGGCCTGCAGTACTTCCGCCTGACTCCGCTGGGGGCCTACTGCCTGGGAACGGCCGAGAGCTACCGACCGCGTTACCCGGCGGCGCGCGCATCCATCACGGTGTTTCCCGACCTGCGACTGCACCTGCAGGGAGCGCCCCTGACGGCGGATGAGAAGTTGCTGCTGGAAACCTACGCCCGCCCGGAAGCGGAGGATGTCTGGCGCCTGGACCGTGACCGGACGCTGTCGGCCCTGGAACGCGGCAGTCAAGTGGAAGAGTTGCGGGAGTTCCTCACCGCGCGCGACGACCAACCGCTGCCGGAGAAGGTCGAGGGTTTCCTGCAGACCACGGCACGCCGCGCGCAGGCGCTGGCGCCGCACGGCACCGCCCTGCTGATCGAGTGCGCCGACGCGGCTCTGGCCGACCTGCTCGCCACCCACGAACGGACCGCCAAACTCTGCCGGCGCACCGGCGAGCGCGGTCTCGCCGTCCGCCTCGAGGCCGAAGACAAGTTCCGCAAGGCGATCCGGGAACTGGGCTACGGCATGCCGCGCGCGTGACCGAGCCGGCTGCCCGCGACCGGTTCTGGTTCACGGTCATCGGGATCGTCAGCGTGGCCGCGCTGGCGGCAGTGGCGTTCGCGGTCATGGGCCCCCGACACCGGTCCGGGCTCGACGTGTCGGCGCTGCCGGCGGTGAACACCGCCTGGAACGCCACCGCGGCGGTACTCCTGGTGGCCGCCTTCATCGCCATCCGCCGCGGCGCGGTGGCGGTCCATCGGGCGCTGGTTCTGGGGGCGTTCGGGGCCTCGACGCTGTTCCTCGCCGGGTACCTGCTCTACCACGCATTCGGCGCAGGCTCGCAGGCCTACGCCGGGCCGGTGCCATGGCTGTACTATCCCATCCTGACAAGCCACGTCGTCCTGGCGGCGGCCATCGTGCCGTTGGCGCTGATCACCCTGCGCCGCGGCTGGACGCGCCATCCCCGCCACCGCACCATCGCCCGCGTAACCCTCCCGCTCTGGCTCTACGTGTCGCTCACCGGCGTGGCGGTGTTCGCCTTCCTGCACCTGCCCACCGCCTAGCTAGCTATAGCTAGTTCCTGTCCGGTAATCCCGATTTGAGAGGAGCGTACCGGTAGGCGAAGCTGTTCAGCCGCGTACAGGGCGTGTAGGGTCCGCGGATCGGGCGGTGGCAAACGTGATTGTGGCGCGTCGGGGACGAATTCTTGACAGTCAGTGGACTCAGAAACCCGCTGGACGCGCCCACCAAGACATACTGAGCGGTCAAAGGCGCCCGAGAATCGGTCGGATGAGAGAAGCCGCGCCCGTGGCGGGCGTCAGGTTGGCAGTAAGCGAGCCAGCCGCAGCAGGTTGTGGGCGACCACTGCCGAGTATACATACGCCTGGAAACGTTCCCAGCCGCGCCAGTGGCAGCGGTCCAGCCCGAAGCAGCGCTTCAGATAGGAAATACCTGCTTCAATGCCCGCCCGAAAGCGCTTGAGTTGGCCATAAATCCACGCCGAAGGCGTCATGTCAGTCGGCTCCAGCCCGCATTTCTTGTGGAACACCACATGCTCCACGCCCAACTCCTTGGCCGCCGCCAGATTCGCCCGCGACGCATAGCCGCCATCGAACGCCACTCGTTGCGGCGCCTCGCCGTAGGTTTCCACGTGCCGCTCCAGCATCGGCAGGCAGCGTTCACTATCGGCCGGGTTGCCGCTCTCCACCACCACGTCCAGCACCAGCGCACTGCGCCCCGTCGTCAGGTTGATCTTGTGCCCGTAGTGGGTCGCACGCCCACCCTTGCGGATGATGTCGGTGTGCGGCTCGAACAGGCTCACCACCTTCTCGCTCGCCGGCACCGTTTCACCGGCGAACACGCGGCGCTTGGTCTGATCCACCACCCGTCGCAGCAACTCAAGGTACCCGCGTACCTCGCTGCACCACGGCTCGGCCCACGGCGCAGCTTCGCAAGCCACCTGCGGCAGCGCTGCCTCCGCGTAGCCGATGGTCCGCTTCACCACGCGCAGCAGCCGCCGGTAGGTGACCGCTCGCCGCGGGGCACCACGCTGCGACCCGATTTCGAGCATGCGCCGCTTGGCGGCACGGCAGTGGTCGCGCAACCACACCGCCGGCATCCGCTTGTGTGCCTGCCGCAGTAGCCGCGTCAGCACGCGCACCCCGTCGTACAACAGGCCGCTGTCGGACGGCTCCAAGATATCCGTCTCGGTCACCGTGCTGTCGATCCGCACCTGCGTACCCGATTCGATCGCCGCTTGGCGTCAAGCAACAGGACCCCGTTGATGGTGCGCCAACCCTCCCCGTCAATCGCGCTGATAGCACTCTGCAGCGCCGACTTCTTCGGCACCCGGAACGGATCGACCCGCGCAAAGCGCTGCATGGAGGCGGAATCGAGCAACGCGAACTCCAACTCCCGGTAGGAGTAGCCCATCAGATGCTTGAGCAGCGCACAGCGCAGTATGCTCTCGCAGGTCAGGCCATGGCGACCGCAGGTGGTGGAGCCAGCAACGCAGCGGCTGATCGTATCGAGCAACTCGGGGTGCTGATCAAGCCATGCCGAAGCGCGTTCCAGTTCGGTGGCGATGGGGTGGACAACCTCGGGCGCTTGAAATACGCTGGGTTGCACGGTGCGGCTATTGCGCATCGTAACCTCCGGTGTTTCGGTTTTTGTCGTCGGTTCTGCGCGCGATGATAGCCGAAACACCTTTTCTTGTCTATCCGCCAGGCTCAATTCATGCCCATTCAACAACTTGCGGGTTTACGGACAGAACTAGCTAGCTTCCGATCCTGGTGGGCGGCGCGGTGCTGGGGGTCAAGGAGAACGTCTACTTCCAGGCGGCGCAGGCGATCGGCAGCTCGCGCCGGCGCTCGCTGCTGCGCCACGTGCTGCCCAACATCGCCGCGCCCATCATCATCATCTTCAGCATCAACGTCGGCGGAGTGATCATGTCGGAGGCGGCGCTGAGCTTTCTCGGCTTCGGACTGCCGCCGGACATTCCCAGTTGGGGCGGCATGCTCAGTCGCGAGGGGCGGCAGTACATGGAGATCGCGCCGCATCTGGCGCTGTGGCCGGGGTTGTGTCTGACCGTGGTCGTCTACAGCCTCAACATGTTCGGCGACGCGGTACGCGATCTGCTGGATCCCCGGCTGCGCGGCCGGCTCGGGCGCTACGGCGCAGGCAAAGGCCAGCTGACCCCGAGCTGACACGCTCGGCCATCGAGGCGTTGGACGCCGGCGGTGCAACGGCACGCGGCACCGATTGACGTCCGTTCATTCGTTCATTCCCGATTGATCAGGTCTACCCCGACGTCGAGATTCTTGATGCCGACCCTTCGCCCGGGGCGGTATGACGCCGGATGCACGGTGACCTCCACCCGTGGCACCCTCCCTGCCGCCACGGGTGGCATGCAGCTCCCAGACAGCGACAGGACGTCGTGGGCTGGGAGCGGTTGTTGCTAGTCCGGAGGCGCGCCCGGAACGCGGCCGACCAGGTGGACGAGCGCCGGGCTGGGTATGGACGTGACCTGGCCGGTCAGCTCGAAGCGGCGCCTGGCATCGTCAATCTTACCCGCGCGCAGTGCCGCCACACGGGTTGCCTCTTCTGGCATATGCAAGACTATTATCTTGTCAACATAGGGCAAGCGGTTCTCCGGGTACTTTTCGTCGAAGCCCCAGTAGTCAGGATATATTCGACATCTTTGGCAGTCAGCTCCCGACCGTTCATCGGTGCCTTGTTATGCCAGTAAACGCCCTTGCGGGTGATCCTTCCGCTCGTCGGCCACTTTGGCATCTTCATCGTGCCGGGTCTGATCCTCGGCACCTACTTGTGGGCGGGTGCATTCCCTCAGTGTGGTAGCGGCGCGCAGGCGGCCGTGCAGGTTGCTGCAGCGGCCTCAGACGGTGGAATCTGCCCCGTTGTCTTCCGCGTCGATTCGCTGCCTGAGGCGCCGGTATGTGGCCTCGTCGATGCCCGTGGCCTCTTCGATGGTGGACCACGATATATCTCGTGCCACGAACCCCTCGATGGCTCGCACCTGCCCTTCCTGGCGGCCTTCCCGGCGCCCTTCCTGGCGCCCTTCCCGGCGCCCTTCCTGGCGCCCTTCCCGGCGCCCTTCCTGACGCCCTTCCCGGCGCCCTCGCTCGATCATTTCTTCCACGTAATTCATCACCTCTCCTCCGCGGCCCGGCACGTTCCTCTGCAACGCCTCCGCAAACAGCTTCCGCTGTGCTTCCGGCTGCGTCGCCAGCACGTACTCCACGTGCTGCGTCACTTCCTCGAACCCCGCTGCGCGGTACAATTCCCCGATCAACCGCGTCGCCCGTTCCAGCAACTTCCCCGGCGCTTCCCGAAACGCCGCCATCATCGCGATCTGCAACAGCCGCGCCGCTACCGCGCCCGTCACCGATTCCGCGCTCTTCTCCGTCTGGTCGATCAGCAGATGCTCGAACCTCGGCACCCACCGCCACTCCGGCGCCGCCTCCGTTACCAAGTCCGCAAATTCCCGCGTATACTCCCACCGTCGCGCTCCCTGGTAGAATACCAGCGGCACCAGCAGCGGCAACCGTTCCTCGTTCCGGTGCTTCCGCCGCCACTCCTGCCACACCTGTACGCAGTAGCCGAGCAACCGCAGCCGCAGCCACGGGTCCGGCGTCGACTGATGCTCCAGCAGTACGTACACCAGCACCGCCGGCTCCGTACCCTCCCGCTCCACCGAATACAGCATGTCGGTCTCGTTGCGCCGCCAGTCGTCATCCACGAAGCGACCCCGCAGCAGGCTCAGCGTCGACCACTTCAAGGTGTCGGCGAGCGCGCCCGGCACACAGGTGCGCAGCAGACTGGCCGCGTCCTTCGCGTTCGAGAACACGCGCTGGAAGTACTTGTCGTGCGGCTGGCTGACCGCCGTCTCCGATGCGCCGCCGTCCGGTTGCTGTGCTGCCCGCTCGTCAGCCATGACGACCCGATGGCGAACATATCCGCGCGGCTTCTTCGGTGTCAACGCCCATCGCCGGCGGAGTTGGCGGTTCCCTGGCCGCGCTGGCCGCCATGCTCGATCTCGGTGACACCGCTCTTGTCGGTCCCGTGCGCTACCACACAGACGGAATGCACCCCATCGCACCGGGCTGCTTGACGGTGCTAACTACATCACCTACAATAAGTTATAGTATTGGGCCGTGCATTCACTCGGTGGGCCAACAGGTGGGTATGGTCGCATTTCACATTCGGAGGGCTTGAGCTTATGACACTCTGCCCCTCTACCAGCCGTTCACCGAGAAGCGGTGCACGCTGCCCAAAGCGCTTGCCACGCCTCTCGCGCTGGTCATAGGGGGCGCGTTCGGCGTCGGTACGGGCGCGGTGGCGAGCGTTGTATGGAGGCACCGCCCGCTGGCCTTGAGACCATGCGGTTGGATGGGTTTTGCGACCCGATTGGAGAGAGTGTTTGCTGCTAAGTGAACGGGTTGATCAGTCTGGAGAGGAAGCCTTTTTACGTTTCACCACCGCAGTGCCGTAACTGCCCGCTCCGCCGCGCAGTCTTGGGTCGAACAGATCCCTGAGGGCGTCGCCGAGCATGTTTAGACTGTAAACGGTAATAGTCAGGGCGAAACCAGGCCAGAGTGCCAGCCAGGGGGCCTGCTCCATGTATCGACGTCCATCCCAGCTGAGCATGCCTCCCCAGCTGGGAACCTCGATGGGCAGGCCGAATCCGAGAAAGCTCAGGGAGGCCTCGGAAATAATCACCCCCCCGATGTTGATGGAGAAGATGATGATGACGGGCGCCATAATATTGGGCAGCACATGGCGGACCAGGATTTGGCTTGTGGGGGTGCCCGCGGCCCTGGCGGCCAGAAAATAGTCATTCTCCTTAATACCGATCACAGCGCCTCTGACGACTCGGGAGGCGCCGATGCCTCCGCTGACCCCCAAGACCACAATGATCTGGGGCAAACCCCGCCCCACAATGGACATGACGGTCAGCAGGAGCAGCAACCCCGGGAAGGCCATCCAGGCGTCGATAAAGCGCTGCACCACCAGGTCCACTTTTCCCCCAAGGAATCCTGAGATGCCGCCGATCAGGACAGCGACCACAACATTCAGAGTGGTCGCTGCCAGGCCGACCAGCATGGAAATGCGAGCCCCGACGATCAGGCGGCTCAGGAGGTCTCGCCCCAACTGGTCGGTACCCAGCAGATACCGGGCTGACGCGCCCTGCAGCCTGTCTACCAGGTGCATTTCCGTATAGCGATAAGGAGCCAGAACATCGGCGAAGATCGACACCAGAATCAAGAGCACTATGATAATCCCACCGGCAATACCCAGCGGCTTCTCCTTGAGAAGCCTGATGAAGAAATCCGCAAACCTGCCCCGCGCATTATTCATACCTAACCCTCGGGTCCAAATACGCATAGACCAGGTCGATGAGGAGATTGAACAGCACCACCGCGGTGGCAACAAACAGGTTGATTCCGGAGACCACAGGGTAGTCTCTGTCTTCGAGTGCTATCACAAAGAGACGACCCAGCCCCGGCAGGTTAAATATGTTCTCCATGATAACGGAGCCACCTACCAGGATAGGCAACTGCAGGCCTATCAACGTAACCACCGGGATGAGAGCATTCTTGATGGCGTGTCTCATAACAACTACCCTCTCGTTGAGACCCTTGGCCCAGCCGGTTCTGATATAGTCCTGCCGGAGCACCTCCAGCATCATGGTGCGCGTCATCCTCATTGTGCTTGCAGCAGCGGCCGTCCCCAGAATCAGGCTGGGAATGATGAACACCCCGAGATTCCCCAGCGGGTCTTCGGTGAAAGGAACCAGCTCCAGCGGTGGCGACCAGCCCCACCAGATTGCTGGGTAGAGCAAGACCATGATTGCCAGCCAGAAGTTAGGCGTTGCCATGCCGATGATGGCGACCGAACGCCCCAGGTAGTCGGCGGCCGAATCCTGGCGAATCGCCGAGTATATGCCGACTGGCAGGGCTATCGCCAGCCCGATGATGATTGCCAGGCCGCCAAGCGCAATGGTCACCGGCAATCTACCTATTATCCTCTCCTCTACCGAATAATTGCCAAGCAGTGAATTGCCAAGGGTGCCGTGCAGGAAAATACCGCCTAGCCAGCGTCCATACTGCACGTGAACCGGCACGTCTAATCCCATCTTATGGAGAAGAGCTTCACGGTCTATGTGGCCGCCCACGTCGTATATCATTTCAGCCACCATTGTGTCTACTACATCGCCGGGGATGAAGCGGACCGAGAGGAAGACCAGGATGCTCAAGATAAACAAGGTGGGGATTATGAGCAATAACCGCCTGATGATATAGGCTCTCATGTGATGAAACCGATGCCGAGAAGGAGCTCCCGCGGGTCCAGCTTATGCTCTCGCACTGCCGGCGGTGGTTGATGGGGACGCATCGGGGGCGAGTCAGCAGAAAACATGTTTCGCTTCAACCGCGCACCTCGCGGTCCTCATGAGGGAGCTGGGGAGCGCGCCTGCAGGCGACAGCCTCCCAGCTCCCTTTCCCCTGAGCTAAGCTACAAGGGGTGAAGCCCCTAATAGCCCATTTCTGCCTTCAGCGCACTATCAATCCAGAGGCGGGATAAGAAGATGTAGTCATTGCTTCCGAATTCGGCTTCACCGTTATAACCGATGACCCACGGCTGGGACACTGAAAAAGCAGGAACTCTCGGACCCGACACCCACCAGTGCTTCTCTATGATGTACATATCTGCCTCTCTAACCAGCCTCTGCTGCTCCTCAATCGTGGTAGCGGCTGCGGCGGCCTCATACTTGGGGTCATAAACCGGGTCATTGACGTTGGGAGTGTTCCATCCTGCGGTCGAGTAAGTTTGGTGTATTGACGCGGTGGGGGGAGAATAGTCGGTGTCGTAGTTTTCACCAAACAGACCCTCATGCCTATCTTCTCGAGCGCTATAACCGGTTCGGTCATGTACCTTGACCTCTACACCAATGCCAATGGCACGCAAGTATTCCATGACTATCTGGTAATAGTCTAAATCGTAGGACTCGGAGACATCCAAGACGGTCTGGAATCGAATGTCGTCGGCGCCGCGCGGATATCCAGCCTCATCGAGCAACGCTTCTGCCCCTTTCAGGTCATACCTGTAGTTTTGCTTGAGTTCCTCGGGCCACTCTGCAAAAGGGGTGTAATACCCGATAAGAGCTCTCCCTACATGCCCCGTAGGTGTCGTACCTGCCCAACCTTGAAAGTAGGTCGCGTTGATTGTCTCAAAGTCGATTGCCATCTGTATTGCGCGGCGCACCCTGACGTCATCAAAGGGCGGCCTCTGTACGTTAAAACTAAGAGAGTGTTGCGAACGAATTGAATATGGCCACAGGTTCATTTCGGGGTTGGTCCGCTGAAGGCTCATTGCCGCGTCCATACTAGCTAGCTGAGAGGCGCCCGCCTTACCGATGAAATCAGCCTTACCCGTGCGCATTAACGACAGAACTGTCGCTTCGTCCTTCGTAATCAGGGCCCTTATCTCGTCAACATAGGGCAGGCGATTCTCCGGGTATTTTTCGTCGAAGCCCCAGTAGTCAGGATTCTTGGTATAGGTGGTAGAGCTGCCCTCCACCCAGTCAGTCAGCTCAAAGGGCCCGGTGCCGACCACATTCCTCCAATCCGTAACGTCGCCGTATTGCTCCACTATCTCGCGGGCCATTATATGAGAGTGATTCCCAATGAGAATTTCCTTCAGCGCACCGAGGGTTATCGAATTCATCTTAAAGACAACCGTATATTTGTCGGTGGCTTCTATCGATTCAACATTGAAGTTCCCGACGTTAACATCGAAACCAGGTTCGGTGAATCCGCTGCCCAGTCCCAATAGGCGCTGCCAGCTAAATTCGATATCCGAGGCAGTCAGCTCGCGACCGTTCATCGGTGCCTTGTCGTGCCAGTGAACGCCCTGGCGGATGTGGAAGATAATAGTTAGTGGATCGGGCGTTTCCCAGCTTTCAGCCAGGCGCCCTTTTACGGCAAAATCAGGGATGTAAATTGTGCTATAGTCAAATTCGTCCCTATCTAATGCCCAGTTCGCGATGCCTAGCCTCTCATTAACGAGCGAGATCGTGTGTCCCGCGATGTACCGGAAATATGGGTCAATATTCTCAGGCTCGAGCTTGTTGACGTAGGTGAACGTCCCGCCGTACGCCGGCGCGGTCACCATCTCGCCGGTGGTGGGGTCGAGCACCATTTCTTTCTCGGCGGCGGCCGCCGAGTCGTCGGTGTCGCTGCTGCCGGCGGCCCAGAGGCCGGTTGCGGTCAGCACCAGGCCGCACACTATCGCGACGCCTTTATAAAAAAATGTTCGTCTCATAGAGACTCCTTCAGGTATAATTTGAGAGCATTGATTCCACTGCCGGCCCCTCGCCCGCTCTCGTCGAACGAGGGCGACTCCCTTTAGCGGCCGCAGCCGCTCGGTCGCTGCGTTAGTCCTTTATCCCGTGCCTCCTTTGACGCCTGCCGCGCCGAAGGGCATGCATGCGCCCCGCCACGCCCGGTGGCGGTGGTGCACGTGAGCCATCTGCTTCTTGCTGCCGGCAGAGCCGGTTGGTGTGGACTGGTGGAGTCGGCCGACATGGTCGGCCGTTGGACGGACGGATGCGTGGCGGGTGTATGCCACGCGGATCGATGGTGCCGCGGTCAGCACCGGCGCCGCGCGGTCGGTGGTCGCGCGGTTGGCTAAACCGCTAGCGGCGCGCGGTAAGTCGGTAAGTAGTCGGTCGGGGGGGGGGGGGGGGACCGCTAGCCGGCGGCTGGGCTGGATGGCGTCAGTGCCCATACGCGGACGAGTATAAAGGCCCGCCCAAATCCGTGTCAAGCGCGACCCACCGCGGTGCGTCACCGGTAGCCGGCGGCTGGCGTGGATGGCGTCGGTCACCATACGTCGAGGAGTATGGCCGGCCGGCCACGTTAGTGCAAGCACTTCTCGGTCAGCGAGGCTAGCGCGGTTCGTCTGGTCCCACACACCCGCGCACGTGCCCTGGCTCGAAGCGGAGTGGGCGCGGGTCGCTGAGGATCTCCAGGTCGTCGCGGGTGGAGGCTTCCTCGAGGTAGGCACGCGAACACTCGACCTCGGCCACCTGGAGCGTGTTCCTGATCCACATCAGGCGCGTATCTGGCGGCTCGACCAGGCCGAGCGTGCTCAGCGCGGCGTCCACGGTGTGCTGGTCGCTGTCGAGGGCGACCGGCAACATGGCGCCGATCGGCGACCCCCCGGTAAGGCAGTTGATGGTCGTCGCCTGCATGTCGATCTGTGCGTGCACGCGCTTGCTTGCGAACTCGGCTTGGCCGATGCCGGTGCCGTTGCCGTGGGTCTCCTCGGTGAGGGCACGCACCATTATCAGCTTGATCTTCGGCCACTCGTCGTCGGCCACTCGTCGTCGGCCACTGCGTGGGAGCGGAACTTGCGCCCCACCACGTTGGTGTCCATTCCCGAGCCGCTGATGTTCTTGCCGATCTCGTCCAGGATGAGCAGGTCGGCCTGCCGAAACGGCAGCCGTGGCATCCACTGCTTGGCCATCACCAGCAGCTGCTTCTCGCGCGCCTCCAGCTCGCCGGGTGCCACCGCGGCGATGTGAGCGGTCTCGTCGTAGGCGTTCTCGACGATGCCGAGGCCGCCGACCACCGCGCACGACTCGAGCACCACTCCGGCGACGCTGCGGATGATCTGGGCAAAGCTGAAGTCCTTGATGGCGCGGTGGTAGATCGCTGCGCCGCGGGCCTTGCCCAGGCCGATGAGCATCATCTTCATGAGACCCGACTCGATGTCGCCGACGAACCCGGTGTGCGGCTTGACGCGGCCGGCGACGAAGACGTGGTCGGCCTCGTAGGCATGCCGGTCGAAGTGCACCGGGATGCCTTCGGGCGTCTCGGTGACGATGACGGTGTCCATCGAGGCCTCGATCGGGCAGCCGACGAATTCCTCGGTGACGCCGTAGGACTCGATGATGGCACGCTGACCGGCGGCGGTGGCGCTACCGTGGCTGCCCATGGCCGGCACGATGAAGGGTTGCGCGCCGAGGCCCTTGAAGTGGTCGACGATGGCGCGGGTAATGATCTCGATGTTGGCGATGCCGCGGCTGCCCACGGTGATGGCCACGCGCTGCCCGCTGCGCACCTGGCGCTCGAGCTGCAGCCGCGCCAGCTCGGCGGCGACGGTCGCCGGGATGTCGTCTAGGGTCGGGCGTTCGAGCTTCTGGCGTACGCGAAACATGTCGGGGTACTTTGTCACTCGGTAGAATCTGCCAGGTGTGGTCGCAAATGTCTATGCGGCGGGGCGGGGCGGGGCCTGGGCCTGCAGCGCGGGGGCCTGCGGCGCAACCTCACGACGCGGACATCGCCAGCACGTCCTCCAACCCGAACACCGAGATCGCGTTGTCGCGAAGGAAGGCGGGCCAGACCTCATCGCGCAGGGGCAGGTCGTCCATCTCACCGAAGATGCGTTCGTACGAAAGTAAATATTCGGTCTACTGGTTGGGGTGAGGATCGAGCGGGGCGCAGAGGCGGCGGCGGAAATCGCGGCGGAGCGGATAGAGCCAGATGTCCTTCTTGGGCAGAGCGTGTTGGTTGTGGACATCGAGTTTGCCGCGGCCTTGGGTTTGCCCGACGTGGATCCAATTGGCGGCACGGTAGCTGGTGCCGACGAACCGATCGGACTGGACGAAGGTCTCCAGCAGCAGGGGGCGGTAGCCGTAGCGGCTGTGCCAGTCCTCCGGCAACCGGCGGCAGCTGCGCGCGAGCACCCAGGAGGCGAGGTTCTTGACCTGCACCCACGGCAGGATCAGGAAGCGGGCGTTGTTGACCACGAGCGGCAAGCGGGCCTCGCGTTGGGCCGCACTCCAGCCGATGAACCGGTCGCGCGGCGCCACCTTCCAGGCGCAGGCGGCAAACCCCAGCACGGCGAGCACCTGCGGCCCGCTGAGCACCAGATAGCGCAGTTGTGCTCCCGCCAGCGGGGTGTAGCCGAGGTAATGGTAGCGGTCCACGTACTCGCGCCAGAGCGCCGCTTCGGCGCCCGTGGCGAGCGGGCGCAGGTGCAGTTCGGACAGCCCCTGGAGGCTGCCGGTGATCGGTGATTGGGGCTCTGCCTGCGGCGTGCGGCGACGCCGCAGGCGGCCGTTGTAGCAGGCCTGCCGTGGTGGGGGTAGTTGGATCAGGCCGGCACGGTGCATGCGCAGCAGGGCGACCCGACAACTCATATCCTTCAGTCCCCCGTTGGGGCGCCGCCAGTCGAGCCGTTCGCAGACCAGCCGCGACAGGGCCAGCCGATGGTGGCCCGGATGCTCGGCCATGAGGCTGCGGATCAACTCCAGCTCCTGCGCGCTGAAGGTGCGCCCGCAGTAGCGCACCAGCGTCAGGCGGCGCGCTGCGGGGCAGCCCCTGGCGGGGCTGGCGAGGCGCGCGGTGCTTGCCGGTCGCGGCGGTTCCAGGGCAGGAAGCGCTCAAAGTCCTCCGGCACCCGACTGCCGGCGGCGGCGCATGCATTCAGGTACTCGGTCAGCCAAATGCGCGGGTTGATCTGCCACAACTCGAGCGTGTGGAACAGGCTGAACAGCGTGGCGGTCAACTCACCGCTCCAGGTCGCCCCCGAGCCGTAGTAGTTCTTGCGCCCCACCACCGGCCCACGCAACGCGCGTTCGGCCTGATTGTTGTCCATCGGGATAGCGGGCTGGTCGACGAACCGGATCAGCCCTGACCAGTGGTTGCGCAGACTGGTAAGCACTTTCTTGCGCACCTGATGCAGCTTCGGCTGTGCCAGTTCGCGCTCCAACCGCTGCGCCATCGCTGTCACCGCCGCGCGCAGCGCCGCGTCGGCCGCAGCCCACTGTACGGGGTCGTTGCACACCGGCAGGCGTACAGCATTCAAGTGATACAGCTCGCCGATCAGCTCCAGCCACTGCTCGCCCCATTCCCGGTGCTCGTCCCATTTCTCGGCCACGCGGATAAAATCGCGTCGAACATGCGCCCAGCAGTACTGCAATTCCAGCGGGGTGTCCTTGGCCAACCGTTTGTAGGAGGAATACCGGTCGACACTCACGATGCCTCCCGCCACCCCCGCAAAATGCTCCTTCGGCACCCGCGCCGAGCGCGTCCGATCAAGGGTGAACACCACCGCCTCACGACCCCAGAACACCCACAGACACCAGCGCTGGCCAGCCTGCTCGTCAGTCGCTTCAAACACGTACCAGCCGGTCTCGTCGGCATGCCAGTGGTCACCCTGGAGGTTGCGCGCGCGCAGCGCCTCCAGCAGCGGCGCAAACAGCGGCGCCAGCCGTTTCAGGCCGTCGGTGACGGTGCCTTGCGCAAGCTCCAGGCCATGCGTGCTCAGGTCTTCCAGCAGCCGATAGGTCGGTCGGTGAAAGCGGTACTTGTCGAGCAGCACCTGCACCCAGATCGAGACCCCCAGAATCCCCTTCGGAATCAGCCGTGGCGGCGCCGGCGCGGTGAGCACCCGCGGCACCCCGGCGCACTCGCAACTGCAGTGGTACCGCTGGCGCTTGATCACCCGCCGGTGGGCGCGCACTTCAATCTCCAGCACCTCGGAGTCCTCGCTGCCGGCCGCGCCGTACTCCCCGCCACACTGGGGACAGCAGCGCGCGTTCGGCTCCAGCTTGTGGTGTTCCTCCTGCGCCGGCAGCGCTGAGTGGTCGCGCCGGCCATGCCCACTCGACCCGGGTTGCTGGCCCCGCGGGCGCGGCGCTGCCGCCGCCTCGCTGCCGCTGCTGCCGCTGCCGCTCTTGGCGCGCTTCTCGCTCTTGTTGTTGCGCCGCGCCCGCCGTTCCCGCAGCTGCTGCCGCAACTCCCGGGCCTTCGTCCGCACCCCGCTCAGCTGCTCTTTCAGTCGCCGCTCGCGCGCCACCGCTTTGCGGTGCAGCGCCCGGTAGTACCCCGCCTGCTGCTTGAGCTCCAGGTTCTCCCGCCGCAGTTTCGCTACCACGTGGACACATCCCCCCGCGCAGCGCTCCCCGCGCCGTTCCTCGTCAGTGTGCCGAGCAGTTCCCCTCATCCAGCTCTCGCCTACAAGAATCTAACACCCGAATTCGGGAGTGTCCAGTCGAAATTTCAGAAACTTGAGTGTCAGTGGTTACCGTTCAGCGCGCCAGCGCGCTTACTCACTACCCTCGGGGATACCAGTGAACCGAATGTTTACGTACGAAAGTCCCGGATAGTAGCGAACGGCACCAGCTCCATCGGTGGCGACCACGCCCACCAGATGGCGGGGTAGATCATCACCATGGTTCCCAGCCAGAAGTTGGGCGTCGCCAGCCCCATGATGGCGACCGACCGTCCCACATAGTCGGCGGCGGTGTACTGGCGCACCGCCGAGTAGATGCCCACCGGCAGCGCGATGACCAGGCCGATGAGGATGGCCAGCAGCCCGAGCTCGGCGGTGACCGGCAGTCGTCCCAGCATGCGCTCCTCGATGCGCCAACCTCCCAGCAGCGACTCGCCGAGGGTGCCGCGCAGGAGGATGCCGCCGATCCAGCGGCCGTACTGCACGTGGATCGGCAGGTCAAGGCCGAGCCGCTGTTCGATGGTCGCGCGGTCGAGCTGGCCGCCTCCGGTGAATGCCATGCGACCGGCTATAACGTCGATGACGTCGCCGGGGATGAAGCGGACGGACAGGAACACCAACACGCTCAGAATGAACAACGTGGGGATGACCAGCAGCAGCCGCCGAATGATGTAGGCTCTCATGTGACACTCTTCCTTGCCATTTCCCCGTCATTGCGGTATATATCCCAACCCCGTATCAGGTACGGGGCAGGCTCGCGTCATTCCGGTGAAAACCGGAATCCACCTTCCACGTCTTTCCGGCCCCTTCCACTGAAGGGCGCGGCACTCTCTAAGGTGCGAATGACCCCTGCCGGGAAACTCGCCTCTCACCGCTTTGGGGAGTGCAGAGGGGTGAAACCCCTTTGAAACGGGGGTTCAAGGTGGTGTCCCCCTTGATTCCCCCGTCATTCCGCCGAAAGGCGGAATCCAGAGTAATTTCAAATGGTTGCGTTTTCTAGATTCCGGGTCTCCGCCAGGAATGACAGTAAGAAAGCGCGCCTCGCAATGACATCGTGTGTGGGAGCCGGGAGGCTTAAGCCCCCCAGCTCCCCTTTTCCCCTGACGTCAGCCATAAGGGGCGAAACGCCTAATGACCCATTGCTTCCTTCAGCTCACTATCAATCCAGAGGCGGGCGAGGATGGTATGATACTGCAGCTCTCCTATCCCGAATTCACCGTTAAAACCTTCGACCCACGGCTGGTTCGCCTGAAACTGTGGAGCCAGAGGACCCCATATCTGATTGTGCTGCTTAACCAGGGCCATATCAAACTCTCTAAATGCCTTCATCTGCCCCTCAACGGTGGTAGCGGCGAAAAAGGCATCATAGGCGGCGGTCAGCTCAGGGGTCTCGACTCCGCCCAACCATTCGCGCAGAAATAGGGTGTCCGCGCGATAAAAGCCTATGAATATGGCAGGGTTCCCAGAAAACGCCATGTCGCCTTTGGACATCTCATAATTATGTTCTCCTCTATTAGCCACATAAGTCGGCGGGTCAAGAACATTAATCGTTAGATCAACGCCAATATCAGCCCAGTAGCCGGCAGCTATTTCCGCATAGCCCAAATCTATGACGTCGCGGTGCTGCAGGGTGGTCTGGAATCGAACGCCGTCCGCGCCGCGCGGATATCCAGCCTCATCAAGGAGCTTCTCAGCACCTTCCGGGTCATACCTGTAGTATTGCTTGAGCTCTTCAGGCCACTCTTCAAAGGGGGTGTAATACCCCTTGGTGCTATTCCACCTAGGGTCTTCCAACCTTGCATAACCGGCATAGTAGGTATCGTTAATCGTCTCGAGGTCCAGTGCCATCTGCAGTGCGTGGCGCACCCTGACGTCGTCAAAGGGCGCGTTGCGAATGTTCAGAGTAAAAGACTGAAACGCCCGCTGGTAATAAGTGTGCACCTCGATTTCGGGGTTGGTCTTCTGGAGGCTCCTTACCACGTCGAGGGATCTTATAGCACCGCCGGTGTGTTGTAATATATCAATCTTACCCGTGCGTAGTGCCGATATACGTGTTGCTTCTTCTGCCATAAGGAGGGCCCTTATCTCGTCAACATAGGGCAAGCGGTTCTCCGGGTATTTTTCGTCGTAGCCCCAGTAGTTGGGATTCTTGGTATAGGTTTTAGAGACGCCTTCGACATAGTCAGTCAGTATAAGGGGCCCGGTGCCGACCACGTTCTTCCAATCACTATAGTCGCCGTATTGCTCGATTACCTCGGGGGGTAGTATCCACTGCATGTGTTCGCTGATGATAGTCATTAGTGCACCGGGGGATGGCTCCGTCATCTTCATAACAACCGTATATTTGTCGATAGCCTCTATCGATTCCCATGGCAGGTTGATAACCGCAAAAGACCTCTGCGGACGTTCGGTGAAGTCACCCAGAACGTTATTACGCTGCAAGGTATATACGACATCATCGGCAGTTAGCTCCCGCCCGTTTACTAAGCGGCTGGCCTCACTGTCTTGATCAAGGGCGTAGTGAACGCCCTGACGGATGTGGAAGATGTAAGTCAGTGGGTCGGGCGTTTCCCAGCTTTCCGCCAGACCCCATGTTAAGGCAAAAAACTCGGTATAATCCGTTTTAAAGTCAAATTCGTCCCTATCTATTGCCCAGTCCCCGATGGCGAGTCGCTCATTAACACCGTCTATGAGCCAGCCCGCTTCCATGCCAACAACAAAGGGGTCTTGATTATCGCTTACTCTTCCACCCCAGGCATAGGTTAATGTCCCGCCGTACTCTGGCGCCACCACCACCTTGCCGGTGGTGGGGTCGGTCACGTACTTCTTGTCGGCAGCGGCCGCCGGCTCGTCTTCTGCGCCACCGGCCCAGAGGCCGGTTGCGGTCAGCACCAGGACCAACGCTACCGCGAAGGTCATACTAATTTTTGCAATGTTCATAGGTTTCTCCCTATGTGGATTTTTCGAGAGTATTGCGGAGCGACTTGCGCTCCCTGGCTACTCTTATGCCCGCAACAGCGGGCGCGCCCGCCAATGCAGACGGCCAGTTTGAGTCAAATGGCTGAAGCGCGCGGCGTGTGACTCACCGGGTTCGCCCGGGCTCACACCGCGCGCGCGTGCGGTTCTTTCAGTATCATCTTCACCTCCTTCTTGGGGCACAGGGTGCCCTGCCAGATGGCTGACGTAAGATGGGATCCGCGTGCGCGGCCCATCATGCAAACGCCCACCGCTCGGCGGACGTCGGGACCTGCGTCACAACGCCACGCGCGGCGGTGGCCGGCGAAGCAGCGAGGGTGATTGACCGGCGACGCAGGCGGTGGGTTTTGCGCGCAGTTAGTCGCGGGCGGGGATCCGGCACGGTCGCGGTCGCCGACAACGGCGTGGGCGGCCCGCATGCCGGTTCGGCTATGGACGGAGCCGGTGCCACCGATAGCTACGGCGGTAGTGGAGGCGACGGCGTGCGCGGGGGCGCGTGCGCGGCGATCAGCCGGAGCGGTTAGTTGTTTCTCGGTCACTGCGCTGCCTGTCATCGTGACCCTTCATGACCATCCGTCGAACCCCAGGTGAGGCACGCTAGCATAGGCGCGGCGCGCCGTCAACGACTCGTGGGGGTCACCGGGGTGAGCGAAGGTCACCGGCAACCCGTCACTGCGCTGACTGTCATCATGGCGCTTCAGTGTGTAGTATACACACTGTTGAAAAGCCGTGAGATAATCAGGCTTCTTCGTCGGGATGGTTGGCTGTTGCACAACGTCAGAGGGAGCCACTACCAATTCAAACATCCGGAGAAGAAGGGAAAGGTCACGGTGCCCCACCCTAACGCGGATCTGCCCATCGGTACGCTGAAGAGCATCTTTCGCCAGGCTGGGTGGGACTGGAGAGAACGATGAACTACCCGGTCGTGATCCACAAGGATGCGGACAGTGACTTTGGCGTGACAGTGCCGGATCTCCCGGGCTGTTTTTCCGTTGGCCGAACGATGGACGATGCCCT
This sequence comes from Spirochaetia bacterium, assembly GCA_965198005.1. Lineage (GTDB taxonomy): Bacteria > Spirochaetota > Spirochaetia > SZUA-6 > Bin103 > Bin103. Next base: position 692,165 of record CBDAOI010000004.1, on the reverse strand, counting down.
TACGAATGCCGCCGAGGCCATCATCACTCATGTAGAGGGGCTTCTCCTGGATCGCGAGCCCGTTCCGGAGCCAACAAAGATCGAGTCACATCAGGCCAACGCTGACTATAGCGACGGCATATGGGCCATGGTGACCGTGGACCTCTCAAGGGTGAGTGGCAAAGCACGGCGCATCAACGTCACCATTCCCGAGCGAGTTCTGTCACGGGTGGACGACTATGCGAAGGAGACCGGTGATTCTCGATCGGGTCTGATGGCCGCCGCGGTGTTGGAATATATCAGCCAACGGCTCGAGAAAGAGGTGAGCTGACAGATCGGGCTGCAAACCAAGTCTCCCAACGAGGCCACTTCCTCGGGCGCGCCGCCTAGCCGACGGTCGCCCCGGCGAATACCTGGCGCGCTGGTCGAGTCAGTTTCGGCGTCGCGATGCCGGAAATGCAGCTCCCTCCGGACGCGCCCCAAGCTGTCCGAGCACAGCCGCTGCGCACAGGGCAGCCGCACGCTTGTCCTCCATGGCGCGGGAACGCCTGTGTCTGTGCGGGCGGCGCATTGCGTCTGACCGGGCCCAGGAACGGACGACGCGTCAGTCGTGTGATGAGCTACTTATGCAGTTCGCCGACTCGGTCTGCGGTGCAAGATGATGCGCCGACAAAATGATGCCAGGCGCTGCTTCGGGCTGACCGGCCAGGTCACGCCCATACACAGTCCGGCGCTCGCCGACCTGGTCGGGCGCGTTCCGGGCGCGCCTCCGGAAAATAGCAACCACCGCTCCCAGCCCACGACGTCCCTGTCGCGGTCCTGGGAGCTGCATGCCATCCGTGGCGCCAGGCCGGCGTCATCCCGGCCCGGGCGAACGGTCGGCATCAAGAATCTCGGCGTCGGGGTAGAGGTGATCAATCGGTGCCCCTTGCCGTTTGCACCGCCGGCGTCCAACGCCTCGATGGCCGGGCGACCTCAGCTCGGGGTGAGCTGGCCTATGGCCGCGCCGAGGCGGCGGCGCCGTAGCGGCCGAGGCGGCCTCGCAGCCGCGGGTCCAGCAGATCGCGCACCGCGTCACCGAACATGTTGAGGCTGTAGACGACCACGGTCAGGCACAGCCCCGGCCACAGCGCCAGCCAGGGCGCAATCTCCATGTACTGCCGCCCCTCGCGGCTCAGCATACCGCCCCAGCTGGGTATGTCCGGCGGCAGCCCGAAGCCGAGGAAGCTCAGCGCCGCCTCCGACATGATCACCCCGCCGACGTTGATGCTGAAGATGATGATGATGGGCGCGGCGATGTTGGGCAGCACGTGGCGCAGCAGCGAGCGCCGACGCGAGCTGCCGATCGCCTGCGCCGCCTGGAAGTAGACGTTCTCCTTGACCCCCAGCACCGCGCCGCGCACCACCCGCGAGGCGGGGATGCCGCCCGACACCCCCAGCACGATGATGATCTGCGCCATGCCGCGGCCGGCGATCGACATGATGGTGAGCAGCAACAGTAGCCCCGGGAAGGCCATCCAGGCGTCGACGAAGCGCTGCGTCACCAGGTCCAGCCGCCCGCCGATGAAGCCGGTGGTGCCGCCGATCAGCACCGCCACCACGACGTTGAGGGCCGTGGCGGCCAGCCCCACCGTCAGCGACAGCCGCGCCCCGTGGATGAGGCGGCTCAACAGGTCGCGCCCCACGTGGTCGGTGCCCAGCAGGTACTGAGCCGAGGGGGCCTGCAGACGGTCGCGCAGATGGATCTCCTCGAAGCGATAGGGCGCCAGCCCATCGGCGAAGATGCTGACCAGCACCAGGAGCAGGATGACGATGCCGCCGGCGGTGCCCAACGGCTGCTCACGCACCAGCCGGCCGAAGAACCGCCGCGCTCCAGCCTGCCCAGCCGCAGCCGCCCCAGCGGCCGGCTCGGCGCCGGCCGGCGTCAGCTGTGATACATCACCCACGGGCTTCCCTCACTGCCTCACTGCCTCATTGCCTCATTCGTAGCGAATCCGCGGGTCCAGCGACGCATACAGCAGATCGGTCAGCAGGTTGACGAACACCACCACCGTGGCGAAGAACAGATTCACCCCCGACACCACCGGGTAGTCGCGGTTGTTGAGCGCAGCCAGCATCATCCGCCCCAGCCCCGGCAGGTTGAAGATGTTCTCGATGATGACCGAGCCGCCCACCAGAATCGGCAGCTGCATGCCCACCAGCGTCACCACCGGGATGATGGCGTTCTTGACCGCGTGGCGCAGGATCACCGACCGCTCCAGCAGACCCTTGGCCCAGGCGGTCCTGATATAGTCCTGACGCAGCACCTCTAACATCATGGTGCGCGTCATGCGCATGGTGCTGGCCGCCAGGTAGGTGCCCAGGATCAGGCTGGGGATGAGGAACATGCCGAGGTTGCCCAGCGGGTCCTGGGCGAACGGGATCAGCTCCATCGGCGGCGACCATGCCCACCAGATGGCCGGGTAGATCATCACCATCGTTCCCAGCCAGAAATTGGGCGTCGCCAGCCCCATGATGGCGACCGACCGTCCCACGTAGTCGGCGGCCGTGTACTGGCGCACCGCCGAGTAGATGCCAACCGGCAGGGCAATGACCAGGCCGATGAGGATGGCCAGCAGCCCGAGCTCGGCGGTGACCGGCAGTCGTCCCAGCATGCGCTCCTCGATGCGCCAACCGCGAAACAGTGATTCTCCAAGGGTGCCGTGCAGGAGGATGCCGCCGATCCAGCGTCCATACTGCACGTGCACAGGCAGGTCTAATCCCAGCATATGCTCCATAGCTTCACGGTCAAGCTCGCCGCCGCCCCCCTCGGCTTCCATCCTACCCACCATTGCGTCTATTACATCGCCGGGGATGAAGCGGACCGAGAGAAAGACGAGAATGCTGAGGACAAACAGGGTGGGGATGATGAGCAATAACCGCCTGATGATATAGGCTCTCATGTCACACTACTCCTTGTGATTGCCACCCCTCTCTCGTCATTCCCATTTCCCCCGTCATTGCGGTGAAAACCGCAATCCACCTTCCACGTCTTTCCGGCCCCTTCCACTGAAGGGCGCGGCACTCTCTAAGGTGCCAATGACCCCTGCCAAGAAACTCGCCTCTCACCGTTTTGGGAGTCCAGAGGGGTGAAACCCCTTTTGAAACGGGGGTTCAAAGGGGTGTCCGCCTTGATTCCCCCTGTCCAGGGTTCAAGGATCACTCGATAGAACACCTGTAGCCCATCGTTGGTGAAGGCACCATCCCCCTGAAAGCGGGAATCCAGAGTAACGTCAAATATGGTTGCGTATTCTGGATTCCGAGTCTTCGCCAGAAATGACAAATTGCCCTCTCTAGGAGTATGGGAGCCGGGAGGTTTGCCCCCCCAGCTCCCTTTTCCCTAAGTCAGCCACAAGGGGTGGCCGGGTAGAATCGCGGCGCGCGCAAGCCTTAGGCAGAGATTCATAACCACCTCGCTCTTTCGATTGCAGGCAGAAACCTAGTTCCACCATAGTCCACGTTTAGTCCACGTTTCCGCGAAGCCCCCCTCTCATCCCGGACGGGCAATTGGTACGGCCGGTCCTTCCCCGGCTAAAATGCAGTCTTGTCGGCTGCTCAAAACCCCTAATGACCCATTGCTTCCTTCATCTCCTGGTCAATCCAAAGGTGGACGAGGGCGAGACGAGGACGATTTCCAGTGTCTTCACCGTTATAGCCTATAACCCACGGCTGGGCTTGAATAAACCGTGGGGCTATAGGACCCCATACTTGATTGTGCCGCCTTATGCCGACCTCCATATCAAACTCTTTAAATATCCTCTGCTGCTCCTCAACGGTTTTAGCGGCAAAAAAGGCGTCATACAGGGCCGTCATCTCAGGGCTCTGGTATCCGCCTATGTATTCGCTCCGATGTTTGTAATCCGTGCGATAATAGGTTACCCAGGTTTCAGGGTTAAAAGTAAAGGCCTGGTAGCTAGTGGCTAGCTCATACAAAGTAGTGTCTGCTCTGGCTGCTACCCAAGAAGGCGTGTCGTATATACCAACATCTACATCAATGCCAATCTCACGCCAGTAGCTGACAGCTATTTCTGTATAGGCTAAATCCGAAACGTCGCGGTGGTGCAGGTGGACCTTGAGTCGAACGCCGTCCGCGCCTCGCGGATATCCAGCCTCATCAAGCAGCTTCTCGGCACCTTCCGGGTCATAGATATAGTATTGCTTGACCTCTTCGGGATACTCATCAAATGAGGTGTTATACCCCACGACGGCTTTCCCTACCCCGCCCTGAGGTTCCCACCTTGCCAAACCGCCATAGTAGGTATCGCTGATCTCCTTAAGGTCCAGTGCCATCTGCATTGCGCGGCGTACCCTGATGTCGTCAAAGGGCGGCTTGTGCGTGTTCATAGTAAAAACAGTCGTAGCAGTCGCGAAAGTAGTGGTCACCGTGATTTCGGGGTTGGTCCGCTGGAGACTCTTTACGTCGTCGAGAGTTCTGAGAAGGGGAACGTTGCCGCTAAAATCAATCTTACCCGTACGTAGTGCCGACAGAGCTGTTGCTCTTTCTGGCATATACAGGGCCCTTATCTGGTCAACATAGGGCACGACGTTCTGCGGGTATTTGGGGTCGTAGCCCCAGTAGTCAGGATTCTTGGTCCAGGTTTTAGAGACCTCTTCGGTCCAGTCAGTCAGCATAAGGGGCCCGGTGCCGACCACGTTCTTCCAATCCTCATAGTTCCCGTATTTCTCGATTACCTCGGGGGGTAATATCCAACCTGTGTCTTCGGTGATGATAGCCCTTAGCGCAATGAGGGAGAACTCCTTCATCTTGATAACAACCGTATATTTGTCCGTGGCCTCTATCGATTCCCATGGCAGGTTGATCATCTCGTAAGTCCGGACCGGACGTTCGGTGAAGTCGCCCTGAGCGGTATGACGCTGAATGGAATATACGACATCATCGGCTGTGAGCTCCCGTCCGTTTACTAAGCGGCTGGCCTCACTGTCTGGATCAAGGGCGTAGTGAACGCCCTGGCGGATGTGGAAGATGTAAGTCAGTGGGTCAGGCTGTTCCCAACTTTCAGCCAACTGCCCTACATAGAACTCCATACTGACGTAACCGCTTCTGTAGTCAAGTTTGTCCCTATCTATTCCCCAGTCCGGGACGGCAAGCTTCTGATTAACGCTGTCGATGTCACTCGCAAAGTGGCCGCTAGCATGGGGGTCAGTAGTCTCATGAATTACACTGTAGGGATAGGTTATTGTTCCGCCATACTCGGGCGCGGTCACCATCTTGCCGGTGGTGGGGTCGCGCACCATTTCCTTTTCGGCCGCGGCTGACCCGTCGCTGTCGCTGCTGCCGGCGGCCCAGACGCCGGTCGCGGTCATTACGAGGACCAGCGCAAACGCGAAGGTCATTCTAATTCTTACAATGTTCATACGTTTCTCCGTATGTAGATTTTTCGAGAGTATTGCGGAGCGACTTGCGCTCGCTGGCTACGCTCGGGCCCGCAACGCGGACGGCCAGTCTGAGTCCAATACGATAAGAGCGCGCGGCGTGTGACTCTGCGGGTTCACCCCGGCTCACGCCGCGCGCGCGTAAGGTTCTTTGAGTATCATTTTGCACCCCCGTTTTCTGTAGATTTCGGCAATTGACGCAGAATAGGGCCTGGTCTGGGTGCTTGCCGTGTTGTGGGGTGCGCTGCGCGCGGCGCGTGCGCGCCCCATCATGCAAGCACCGTCCGCTCGGCGGACGTCGGCACCTGCGTCACAACCCCACACTGGGTGGTGGTCGGCGAAGCAGCGAGTCTGATTGACCGGCGACGCCGGCGTGGGGTTTTGCCGGCAGTCAGTCGCGGGCGGGGATCCGGGACGGTTACGGTCGCCGGGAAGCGCGCTGGCGGCCCGCATGCGGGTTCGACGATGGACCGAGCCGGCGCCACCGATAGGTACAGCGACGGTGAAGGCGACGGCGCGTGCGGGGCGATCAGCCGGAGCGGTTAGTTGTTTCTCGGTTCGAAAAGCTGGGGGGGACTCCTCACCATTAAGCAAGCCCGCCGCGAGCTGATTTTCAGCAAATCTCGGCGAGCGGCTGTCAGGGGAACAGAGTGTCATAAGCGTTGACGTGTTATAGGTCACTCAAGCCCTCCGCAGGTGAGGCACAGCCATACCCAGATGTAGTCGCGATGCCGCGATTGACTGCATCCCACCCTATCATAACCTCCGCTCCCGTGGACAGTCAACCACGAATCGGCCCAGCAATCCTCGGTGAACGGCAGTCAATGGCCTGAAGAGACAGTCTGGAGGGGGCCCCACCATTTGCCAACCCCCGCCGCGAAAGGATTCCGGGGGGGGGCAAGGGTAGGACGCGCCGGTTGCGCTGCCGCTAACCGGTGGCAGCGCTGAGTAGTGTTTTCAGCCATCTTTTGCATCCGTTCAAACCTGAGACTTTCAGTATACCACCCCTGCGGCAACCAATCAACAGAAAAAACAGGCGAATTGAAGTTTCTTGAGATTTCTTTCAGGCAGCCGCGGCAGCCGAGAGCCCCTCGCGGCGCCGACTCGGGCGCATCGCCCCTCCGGAGCCGTCATTCGCCGGCGATGTGGCCGGCCGCAGGCCGGTCACCGTCCACGTCGGCCTCACAGCGGCCCGCTGAGGGCCTTCCAGCCGCTCGGGGGTAAGCCTGGGGTACCCCCTGCAACACCCGTCAACGCCGATTCCCGGCACCGCTGGCTCCGTATTGACCGCGCCGCCACCGCCGGCAGCCCAGCCTGGTCGGGTCGCAGCCACCTCCAGGACCAGCTACTAGCGACGGCAGACCTCCTCGAGCGTCAAGCCGCCGCTCCGTCAGTCGCCGCGCGCGGGGGGAATGGGCCGTTGCTGCGGCCGTCGCGGCCCTCCGGAGGTGCAACCGCGAGCCGCTCGCCGGTTGAGTTCGAGGCTGCTCGGACAGGAGCGGCAGCATGAGCGCCGCCGCGGCGACGATCTCGGCACTCGGACCCGTTCAGGGCCGGCATTCACCGCCGATTGGCCGGCAGCGGGCCGCTCGGCGTCCGAGTCGGCCTCATAGCGGCCCCCTGACGGCCTTCCAAACCCAGGGAGGTCGCGGTAGGAACGCCGGTTACCCGACGCCCCCCGCACAGATCCGGACGTGGTCGTTAAACCATCCGGCTCCTACCTTCGGTGGTTGACGGCAAATCGCCGGTCCGGCCATGAGTGTACGATTCGGGGTTGGGGCCACAGCTTGATGCTGATCGCCAGCATCCAAGCCCAGGAGAATCGGTCCTTCTGGGACCTCCGGCGTAGAATCTTTACCCAGATTCCTCGCAGACGCCACACGAATCGGTGCAGGTAGCGGTAGCTGGTGGGTACCGCGTAGTAGTTGAGCCATCCGCGCAGTACCCGTCCCAGCCAGCGCCCGGTTTCCATCACGTCATCATGCATTCGTCTGCGGAGCTCGATCTTGATCCTCTTCAGCGTACGATTCATCCGCTTCCGAATTGGCTTCCGCCCCAGCCCGAAGCGTCCTTTCCTGTCCTTCCTGCAATAATGCGTGAAACCCAGAAAGTCGAACGTCTCCGGTCGCCCTTCCCCACGTGCTCGGCGGTTCCTTTCGGCATACCGTCCAAACTCGAGGAGTCGGGTCTTGTCGGCGTTCAGTTCCAGCTCGAAGCCTCTGAATCGCTCCTTCAGTTCCCGCAGGAAGCGTTCCGCATCGTCACGATGCTCGAACCCGGCGACATAGTCATCTGCGTAGCGCACTATGATCATGTCTCCGCGCGCCTCCTGCGGCCGCCACTTCTTGGTGACCCACAGGTCCAACACGTAGTGCAAGTATATATTCGCGAGCATCGGTGAAATCACCGACCCTTGCGCTGTACCCCGCCCCGCGTCGATCTGTCGGCCTTCTTCCAGTACCCCAGCGCGCAGCCACTTCTTTATCAGCCGCAGCACCCGCCGATCTCCAATCCGATGCTCCAGGAATCTGATCAACCAGTCCCGCGAGATCGTGTCGAAGTAGGCGCGAATGTCCGCGTCCAATATCCAGTTCACTTCGCGCCGTTCGATGGCGTAGGCCAGTGCGTCCAACGCATCGTGTGCCCCGCGCCCCGGTCGAAACCCATAGCTGATCCCGAGAAATTCCTCCTCATAGATCGGTGTCAGGATCACATCCACCACGGCCTTCTGGACGATCTTGTCCTCCAGCGCGGCCACCCCCAGCGGTCGTGTGCCTCCGTCCGGCTTGTCGATGTTGACCCGCCGTACCGGGGTCGCTCGGTACGCTCCTGTGTGTACTCGCCGGTGCAGGTCGTGCAAGCGCACTTCCAACCCCGTCTCGTACTCCCGCCACGTCATCCCGTCCACCCCCGGGGCCACTTCACGCTTCAGCGCGTAATAGGCCACCCGCAGCGCTTCCGGCGTCACGTGGTGCAGCAGCGCAGTGAGTTTCTCCTGCGGTTCTCTCTTTACGAATTGCCGTATCCGCTCGGCCGCCTGTGTCACGGTTGCCCGACTCTGCGTCCGGCCCGTGCTTTGACCTTGCGAATTCCCGTTGGTCATGGGCCTTCGCTCCACCGTCTCCGCAGTCGCTTGCGCTCCCTTGTTCGCCGGCTTCGCCGCTACTATGCCCATGTCCGACTCCTTCGGGTCGTTCATCTTTGGTCCAGCCTCACGCCTTCCCTCCGCGGTCCCGGCGACGACTCGCCGGGACGACCCGAAGACCTCCCAGGTCCCGGTATATGACGTACGCACGTGCCTGAGTTCTTCGACGCCGTGGAGCCCGGTCGATCCTCACCATACTGGCTCGACCGGTGTTGCCTTCGACCGAGTACAGAGTCTCGGCACTCCAGATGTCGTATTTTGCGGCGCTCCATAACTCTGCCCGCACGCACCGCTGCCGACGCTTCGCCTGCACCCTCGCAGGTGCCAACGCACGGCTCGCGGAGAAACGTGGATTGGCTGCTCCTTCGTTCCGAGGGACTTTCACCCTCTGTCATATGCCAGTTAGCCTGGCGCTCATACCCCAGGGCACCCCCCGGAATCCCGCAAGGTGCCCGTCAAAGCCGTTTCCCACCACCGCTGACACCGCTGACACCGCGCGGTCCGCCACCCGGCTCCCGTGTGCCACCTCGAACATCAATCCGAGACCGGCACTGATCAGCGCTTGCAGGTCAGGAACGACGTGAGGTGCGGGCTGCAGAGCCCCCCTCAGTCGCGCCCATACCCGCGCGGCGGCTCGACGCTCTCCAGTTCGGCAAGATCAAGCCCGCACATCGCCTCCAGCCGCTGTGCGACCGCGGACTCCTGGAGACTGTCGGGCAAGTGGTCGAGCCACGCTTGATACTCACCCTGGAGGTCGAGCAGGGTGCCTACCGCATCCTGCCAGCGTTGCGGTCGGGACCTGCGGTCTTGCGGCCTGCGGTACTGCACCCGGGGCTGCGCTGCCTTGCGGCGCTCTCGATAGCGCCGTTGTCGTTCCGCGTTACTTACTGCCACTGCTCTACTTCCCGTTACGCTCCGTTACGTAACAGGTTCGGATTATCCCCTCGCCCGGCCCACCTTCCCCCATCAGGCGGTCAGCGGTCGCGGTGCCCGGTGCTGTGGATCAAACTGCGTGCGGTCACGCAGCATCGCGCACGCCACCGCGAGCAACCGGTCCGCGACCGTACGCAGCGCCCGGCCATGGCGCTGCCCGCGCGCTCGTAGCGCCGCATACCGCTCCCGACTCACCGGATCGTGCTGGATCGCCACCCGCGCCCAGTGATACATCGCGTTGCTCAGCCGCTGGTTGCAGGCACGGCGCATGCTCACCTGGCAACTCTTCCCCGACCGCTTGGTCACCGGCGCCACCCCGGTCAGAATCCGCAAACTGCGGTAGTCTCGCTCAGCCAGCAACTGTGAGGCTTCCGCGAACAGCGTGGCGAGCACGATCCGACCAACACCGGGCATCGAACGCAGGATGACGGCGTCACGCTGCGCTTCTGGTTCACCCGAGTCGTCGGCGGCCACAATCTCGGCCAGCAGTTCGTCGAGCCGGCTGTGCGCCTGTTTGAGTTGCTGGTCGACCAGCTTCAGCCGGACGATGACGCTCGCGATGTGCGCCGTAGCCGCCGCTATCGTCCCGCGGCCCACCTCAAGCGGCTGCTGCCGCAGGATGCGCAGCACACTGACAGCATCATGGCGCCGGATGCGGTTGCGCTTCAGGATGGCCGCGACCGACGCCTTCCGGACCCGCGCTGCCTCCGCCGGCGTCGAAGCCTTCTCCCACAACTCCAGAACCCAGCCCGCACCGAGGTCACCGCCCGTCGGTCGCCACCGCGATGCCGTGTTCCTGAAACAGCCGAACGCACAGGGCGTACAACCAGTCCTTTGATTTCCGCAGGCGCTTCAGCAGAGCTACATCGGACAGATCGGCGAGATTCGCCTGCCGCGCCCGCACCACGGTCTCACGCAACGAGTGCCCGCAGCCCAGATGGATCAAGAGCGTGCGCAGCAGGTTGTCCACCGATTTGTACTTGCGCAGCCCCTTCAGTGCCCCGGCACCCTCCGCCAACTCCCGCCAGTCACTCCCAGTCGGGATGCGCGCCTGCGGCGGCGCAGGTGGTCACGCGCCTGCGCCCGGGCGGCCGTCCACCCCACCTAGCCCCGTTGACCCTTGCTACCGGACGTTGCGGCGGCGGTTCTTGGCGTAGTCGGCGAACACGTAGTTGCCCAGGTTGTCGAGCGACGAGTAGTAGGCGCGGCCGCTGTTGACTTGGGACAGCTCCTCGACGAACTGCACGAGATAGGGATCCTCGGTGACCATGAAGGTGGTGATCACGATCCCCTGGCGCTTGCAGGCGGCGGCTTCTTCCAGGGTCTGATTGACGATCTTGGGGTCGAGGCCGAAGGAATTCTTGTACAGGCGGCCGTTCTCGAAGATCGCGGACGGCTTGCCGTCGGTGATCATGAACACCTGCTTGTTGGGGTGCTTCTGGTTGCGCAGCACGGTCTGGGCGAGCTGCAGCCCCGCCTTGGTGTTGGTGTGGAACGGCCCCACCTTGAGATAGGGGATGTCGCGCACCTCGATCATGCGCGCGTCGTCGCCGAAGTAGGCGACGTGCAGGCTGTCCTTGGGGTACTGGCTGCTGATCAGCTCGTACAGCGCCAGCGCCACCTGCTTGGCGGGCGTGATGCGGTCCTCGCCGTACAGGATCATGCTGTGGCTCAGGTCGATCAACAGCACCGTGGCGCAGGAGGAGGTGTGCTCGGTGTCGAACACCTCGAAGTCCTGCTCGCCGAGTTGGATGTCCTCCACCCCACCCCGCTGCACCGCGTTGTTGATCGTGGCGAAGGCGTCGATCTGGGTGATCGCGTCGCCGAACCGGTAGGGCCGGGTCTCCGGCAGGCGCTCGCCGCCGTCGCCCGTGTGCGGGGTGCGGTGCTGGCCGAAGCCGCCCTTCTTGAGGTTGTTGAACACCAGCTTGAGCGATTCCTTGCGGATCTGCTGCTCGCCGCGCGCGGTCAGCGCGTAGCCCTCGCCGTCGGGCTGGATGATCGCCTGGTGCTCAAGCTGCTCGCGGAACTCCTCCAGATCGAACCGCGGATCGATGAAGCCGCGGCGCTGCAGGTACTTCATCCACTGCAGCACCCGGTCCACGTCGCCGCTCGCCTGCAGCAGCAGAAAGTTGAACAGGCTCATCAGGTTCGAGAAGTTCTGCAGGGCGGCGGCCAGCGACTCGTCCCACTTCAGGTACTGGAAGTTCATCAGTCGCGCTCCTCGTCCTTCATCTGGTCGAACATCGCCTTGAGCATGTCGCGGTAGGAGGTGGCGCTGTCGAGGTCGCGCTTGGACAGCATCGAGTGCTGATGCAGCCCCTCCAGGACCAGCTCCATCCCCAGCCCCAGTTCCTCTTCCGCCCCGATCTTCAGGCCGGCCGCGGCGAGGTCACGCAGCCCGCTCACCTGCTCCAGACGCCCCCGGTACTCGCCGTACGTGAGGTCGTCCGAGGTCTCGAGCGTGTTACCCTCGGCGAACCAGGCGACGACCGGGCTGTACGGCGACGAGGTGTCCGCTTCTTCCTCCGGCTCGCGCACCTTGACGTCCGGCTTGGGGAAGTAGCGGCGGAAGGTGCGCCGCACCGCCTGGCCGATGATCTTGCGCGCCACCAGCGCCGGCCCCTCCTGCTCGCCCTCGTACACCAGCTCCAGCTTGCCGGTGATCGCCGGCAGCGCCTGCTGCAGGTCGGACAGCCGCGGACAGGCCACGCGGTCGCCATGCCTGAAGCAGCGCCGCTCCACGTTGGAGATCACGTTCTCCAGCAGGGCGATCGTCATGCGCGCCGACACGCCCGAATTCTGGTCCACGAACTCGCTTTCGCGCGCCTCGAACGCCACGTCCTCGATCAACTCGCGGAAGTAGTCCGGCACTTCGATGCGGGCGGCGCCGCGGCGCCCTTCCCACGCCTCCTGGCGGGTGATGGCCAGCGCGTGCTCCATGTCCTGCGGGTAGTGGGTGATGATCTGGGAGTCGATGCGGTCCTTGAGCGGTGAGATGATGTTGCCGCGGTTGGTGTAGTCCTCGGGGTTGGCGGAGAACACCATGCAGATGTCGAGCGGGATGCGCAGCGGGAAGCCGCGGATCTGGAAGTCGTTCTCCTCCAGGATGTTGAGCAGCCCCACCTGGATCCGCGGCGGCAGGTCCGGCACCTCGTTGATGGCGAAGATGCCGCGGTTGGTGCGCGGCACGATGCCGTAGTGGATCACGCCCTGGTCGGCGTAGGAGAGGCGCTGCGTGGCGGCCTTGATCGGGTCGACGTCGCCGATCAGGTCGGCGATCGTGACGTCGGGAGTGGCCAGCTTCTCCTGGTAGCGCTGGTCGCGCCCGATCCAGCGGATCGGGGTGGCGTCGCCATGCTCGGCCAGCAGCCGGCGCCCCTGCGCCGTGATCGGAGCGAATGGATTCTCGTTGAGGTCGGTGCCGGCGATCGCCGGGATGCGCTCATCCAGGAACCGCACCAGGCTGCGCAGGATGCGCGTCTTGGCCTGGCCGCGCAGACCGAGCAGGACGAAGTCGTGGCGCGACAGGATGGCGTTCACCAGCCCCGGCAGGACGGTCTGCTCGTAACCCAGGATGCCGGGGAACAGCGCGCCGAGGTCGGTCCCGGCGTGCAGCATGCGCACCAGGTTGGCGCGCATCTCCTCCTTGACCGTGCGCCGCTGCGGGTACCCGGCCGCCCGCAACTCGGCCAGCGTACGGGGCACGGCGCCGGGGGCGGACTGGTCGGACTGGTCGGATTGACTGGCGTCGGCAGGCATAGACGGTGGGTACGTATGAGAGTAGCGCCGGGCGGGCCGGAGGGGCAAGGCAGCGCGCGCGGCCGCCGGAGTCGCTACATGATCATGGGGCGCATCGCAAGGGCGATCGACGCTTCGATTTCCCAGACCGCCTGCGACACCGCCTGCCCGATCAGGTCGAGCTTGCGCACCTGCTCGATACGCGACCGGACCCGCTGCAGCTCCCGCCGCGGCAGCAATTCGCGGAACAGGCCACAGGCGTCCGCGAGGCCGATGATGACCACGTCGCGCGGATCGGGGATCAGGTCGCTGAACAACACCTCCATGATCCGCAGCTTCACCTCCCGTTCCGCCTTGCCGTCGACCACGGGGTAGCGTCGTGACCGGAAGACCCACAGAAAGCGGTCGTTCCGGAGTTGCAGGATGCCGCGCTCGATGAGACGGCCGAGCGCCGCTTCGCGAATCTCGCCGGCCTCCTCGGCCAGCAGCTCGACCCAGTAGCGGGCGTCGTTGGTCGCCGTCGCCTGCGCGATCCGTTGCAGCGTGGCGTCGAGCAGGTCGTCCCCGACCGGGGTGGAATCGATCAGCACAAGCCGTTCGGGATCGGTGTCGATCCGGTTCTCGAGCGCGAGCTCCATCAGCACCGCCCCCGCCAGGGCGCAGTGCAGCGACATCTCCGGCGCGCGCACAAACATGCCGCCGTCGTCATCCAGCAGGAGCAGCATGATCTCTTCCGCAAATCTCAACATCGCCTCGTCCCGCAACCCACCGTAGGGGCATCCGCCCCGTCTGTCAACGCACGTCCGCGCCGATCCGTCCCGGGTCCGGTAGACCCTTTCATCCGGCCGTGGTATGATGTGGTGCAATTCCTGCGTACTGTGAGTTTGAGGTATCTATCGTTGGCATCAGACGGCAGATACCGCTCACGATCGGCAGCCGCACGGCGCCAGGAGGACAGTTACATGGCCCTGATCGAGCATCTGGAACGTGACGGTTGGGAGGAGTTCTTTCGGGGTAGTTTCCGATATGCACTCGAAGTCATGAAGCACGACCGCTTCCGTTCGGTCGGTAGTTCCGTGGACAATCTGAGAAGCTGGCTTGCCAGGGGTGGGATCGCCAGGGTCAGGGAGCATCTCGACAGGCAGATGGAAATGCGTCGGTTCATCCCATCCCGAAGGGCGGCTGTCAGCGACTGCCTTGATCAATTGGTTCGAGAGAATCGACGTGCGCTGTTGGACTTGACCGCCGATGGTGTCATCCCTGCCAGCGGACAGGTGCGGATCGATGCGTGCGGCGTGTCGGAGACCGACGTTCGGGATCTGCTCAGCCGCATGATTGCAGGTGAACGACCTTTCGAGGATTGGATGCATGCTCACGGACGTTCAGACGACGAGATCGCGGAAATCTACAAGCTGATCGACGAGTGGTTGATGCGGAAAGAAATCATCCCCCCGCCGCCGTCTGCCCCGGGCCTGAATTAGTCGGCACGCTCCGGGCTTGGATGGGAGCGGCTCCCGTAGATGGAATCGTCACTCCAGCTTACCATGGGTACATGCGTTGTCTGTCAACGATCTGCGAGTTTCAGGCGTTCAGACCGGTGCCGCTCGCGGCCGGTGATGCCGGGGCGTAGCGATAGTCGAACACGCAGGACGAGCCCAGCATCTCGCGAAACCACAACGTGGCGCCGGCGCCCATCGAATCGGTCAGGCGAACTGCTTCGTTGAGCTTGAAGTGGACCGGTTGTTGGAGTCCGTCATTGATTGCCACGTTGTCAGCGTACAGGTAGGTTCGGTCCAGCTTGTCGAGCATGGGGTTCAGCCGTCCCCGGATACCGGGTAGGTGTCCGGTCCGGTTGGGGATGATCAGCGAGCCGCCGTCCGGCGCGGGCCGCATCCGCAGTTCAAGCGGTCCATCCGGCACATGGTCGCTCGCCACCCGGGCCGTGAACCTCGGCGCTGCGCATAGCACGGTCATCGGCAGCCGCGCGTACAGGTGGAAGTCCGCGTGTCCGAACGCATCGGTACGCGCCTCCAGCCAAGTCTTGTTGGGATAGATCAGCAGCACGTGTACGCCCTCAAGCGGTTCTCCTGTAGCGTCATGCCGGACGGCTACACGCGCCGCGATTCCGTCCGGCACAGGCGGGCTTGCAGCCGGCAGGACGAGTTTCAACTCCCGCTCGCCGAGCAACTCGAACTCGGGCTTCTTCCCGGACAACGCGAACGTCTCGTCCTCGATAACGGCGACCCCCTCGCCGCGGCGTTGGATGAAGTACTGCCGGCCACCGGCACCGGGCACGTCGCCCACGGGGCATTGTCCGAGCCGCGAGGCCAGGAGCTCGTTGCGGGTGAACTGGCTCGAGCGCAGGTCGTCGGTCGTCATGGAGTTGCACAGTCCGCCCGGCGAGTACAGCTCCAGGCGGTCGTCGAAGATGAACAGCCGAATCTTCGACCCCGCAACCGCGTAGTCCCGGTGAACGACGGCGTTCACCACGGCCTCGAACACCGCGCGTTCGCTGTACTGGGGCACGTCGCTACGGGCCGGTCGCTGGCACGCCGCGACGCGCCGGTTGCGCACGACGAACCGCATTGCGTCTCGTATCTGCCGGTCGAGCGGCCCGCCGATGTCCTGGGCGTCGAGTTGTCGGTTGCCGTCCATGCGGGTCCCGTCGTAGCACACGGCCTGGATGTACGCGTTCGGCAGCCACTCGCGGGGCTCGTCCGCGCCGAGCAACACTCCGCCAACGGTCGCGCACAGCGTTCCGTGTCGGTCATCCTTGAGGAACTTCAGCTTGGTCAGGATGATCTCGTCGCGGTCGTTTGTCCGCGAACTGGCATAGCGTCGCCACCAGCCTGGGTACAAGCTGTTGATGCCAGTGTTGCGCACGACCTGCGTATCAGTGGCCGCGACATCCGACTGCCCGCGTGACTGCAACAGTCGACGGATCTGCTCCCAGAAACGCGGCGCGTCGATTGGCATGGCTCTATCCCATCCGTGTGCCTTCCTACTATGCCACGGACCGATCGGCCCTGTCGCAGGCAGGAGGCTCCAGGAGGCGCAGAACGGTCGCGCGGGTGTCGTATGGTGCTTCTGCGGCGTCTGCGGTGTCGTGCGCGCTTGCAATGGCGGGGCAACTCGTTTACCACATCAGGTGCGACTGACGCCCGAGCTGGCCCGGTTACCCGATGCCGAACATTTACCGCGACAACACCCTGGCGATCGGCGGCACCCCGCTGGTGCGGCTCAATCGCGTGACCGACGGCGCGCGCGCGCGCATTCTGGCCAAGATCGAAGGCCGCAACCCCGCCTATTCGGTGAAGTGCCGGATCGGCGCGGCGATGGTGTGGGACGCCGAGGAACGCGGCCTGCTCGGCCCCGGCGTGGAGCTGGTGGAGCCGACCAGCGGCAACACCGGCATCGCCCTCGCGTTCGTGGCGGCGGCGCGCGGCTACCCCCTGACCCTCACCATGCCGGACAACATGAGCGAGGAACGGCGCAAGATCCTGCGCGCGTTCGGAGCGCGCCTGATCCTCACCGACGCCTACGAGGGGATGGAGGGCGCCGTGGTGAGCGCCGAACGGCTGGCGGCGCAGGACCCCGACCGCTACCTGCTGCTGCAGCAGTTCAAGAACCCGGCCAACCCCGCGATCCACGAACGCACCACCGGTCCGGAGATCTGGCGCGACACCGGCGGCGAGATCGACTGCCTGGTGGCCGGGGTCGGCACCGGCGGCACCATCACCGGCGTGTCGCGCTACCTCAAGCACACCCAGAGCAAGGCGATCACGTCGGTGGCGGTGGAGCCGGACGACAGCCAAATAATCAGTCAGACCCTGGCCGGCCAGCCACTGGAGCCGCGCGTGCACAAGATCCAGGGCATCGGCGCCGGTTTCGTGCCGGACACGCTCGACCTCGAGGTGGTGGACCGGGTGGAGACGGTGAGCGACGACGAGGCGCTGGATTTCGCCCGGCGGCTGGCGCTGGAAGAGGGCATCCTGGCCGGCATCTCGTGCGGGGCGGCCACCGCGGTGGCGGTGCGCATCGGTCACGAGCCGGAGTTCGAGGGCCGCACCATCGTGGTCGTGCTGCCCGATTCGGGCGAGCGCTACCTGTCGAGCTCGTTGTACGCGGGTGTGCTCGCCGACTGACGGACCGGGCGGGCCGGTGCTGCACGTCGTCCTCTACCGCCCGCGGATCCCGCAGAACACCGGCAACATCGCCCGCACCTGCGCCGCGGTGGGCGCGGAGCTGCATCTGATCGAACCGCTCGGCTTCGCCGTGACCGACAGCGCCGCGCGCCGCGCCGGCCTCGACTACTGGTCCGAGGTGACCGTGCGCACCCACGCCGACCTGCAGCCGGTGCTGGCCGCGGCCGCCGCGCCCGGCGGCCAGCTCGTGCTGCTCACCACCCACGGCGGGCGGCGCTACACCGACCTCGCCTACCGGCGCGGCGCCTACCTGCTGTTCGGCAACGAGACCGCCGGCCTGCCCGCCGAGCTGCGCGTGCGCCATGCGCCGGCCACCGCCCGCATCCCGATGCGCCCCGGCCTGCGCTCGCTCAACCTGGCCAACGCGGTGGCGGTGGTGGTGTACGAGGCGCTGCGCCAGCTCGCCGCTCCCGGCCTCCGCTGACTACCGAAGCGCCACCATGCCCACCGGTCGTGCGACCGGTCGCTTCAGGTCTGCTCCAGCATCTGGCGCAGCACCATCGGCAGGATGCCGCCGTGGCGGTAGTATTCGACCTCGGTGGCGGTGTCGACGCGCACCAGCACGGGAAACCGGACCACCTCCGCGCCCCGTTCATCGACCGCGCGCATCGTGAGGCGGGCGCCGGGTTCAAGCCGGTCGTCCGGACCTTCGATCGAGAACAACTCGCGCCCGGTCAGCCCCAGGCCGCCGGCCGACGCACCCTCCTCGTACTGCAGCGGCAGGACCCCCATCCCCACCAGGTTGGAACGGTGGATGCGTTCGAACGACTGGGCCAGCACCGCCCGCACGCCGAGCAGCATCGGTCCCTTGGCCGCCCAGTCACGGCTGGAGCCGGAGCCGTACTCGCGGCCGCCAAGCACCACCAGCGGGACGCCTTCCGCGCGGTAGCGCAGCGCGGCGTCGTAGATCGAGAGCGGCTCGCCGGACGGCAGATGCACGGTGTAGCCGCCCTCCTTCCCGTCCGCGGCCAGGGCGTTCTTGAGGCGGATGTTGGCGAACGTGCCGCGCATCATCACCTCGTGGTTGCCGCGGCGCGCGCCGAACGAGTTGAAGTCGGCCGGCGCCACGCCATGCTCCTGGAGGTAGCGGCCGGCCGGCCCGTACGCGGGAATGGCGCCCGCGGGCGAGATGTGGTCGGTGGTGATGGAGTCGCCGAGCACGGCCAGCGCGCGCGCGCCCGTGATCGGCCGGATCGGCGGCACCGCGCGGGTCAGGGAAGTGAAGAACGGCGGTTCGCGCACGTAGGTGGAGTCGGCGTCCCAGGCGTACAGCGTGCGGTCCGCCGGCGACGAGTCGCGGGTGCCTGCCGCGCCGCCGATGGCGTTCCAGGTGTCGTTGCCGCCGAGCACGTTGGCGTAGCGGCGGCGGAACATGCCGGGCTGGACGGTGGCGGTGACCGCGGCGGCGATCTCCGCGTCGGTCGGCCAGAGGTCGCGCAGATACACCGGGACGCCGGCGCGGTCCGTGCCGAGCGGCTCCGAGGTCAGGTCGCGGTCGACCGTGCCGGCCAGGGCGTAGGCCACCACCAGCGGCGGCGAGGCGAGGAAGTTGGCCTTGACCTGGGCGTGGACCCGGCCCTCGAAGTTGCGGTTGCCCGACAGCACCGAGGCCACCACCAGATCGCCCTCGGTGACCGCTCGCGCCACCGGGTCCGGGAGCGGCCCGGAGTTGCCGATGCAGGTGGTACAGCCGTATCCCACCAGGTCGAAGCCGAGCTCGGCCAGCGGGTCCAGCAGCCCGGCCTGCCGGAGGTACTCGGTGACCACGGTGGAGCCGGGGGCGAGGCTGGTCTTGACGTAGGGCGGCACCGTGAGCCCGCGCCGCAGTGCGTTGCGGGCGAGGATGCCCGCCCCGAGCATCACCGACGGGTTGGAGGTGTTGGTGCAGGAGGTGATCGCCGCGATCACCACCGCGCCGTGACCGATGGTGGCGCCGTGACCGTTGGCGGCGACGGTGGCGCGGCGCTGCCGCTCGGCCGCGGGCAGCGCGAAGCCGCGCTCCGCCTTGGGCGCCGCCAGGCTGGCGCGGAACGCCTGCTGCACGCGCGGCAGGGGCACCCGATCCTGCGGGCGCTTGGGGCCGGCCAGCGCCGGCTCGACCGCGCCCAGATCCAGCTCCAGCAGCTCGCTGAACTGCGGTTCCGGCGCTTCCGGGCTGCGGAACAATCCCTGCTCCTTGCAGTACGCCTCCACCAGCGCCACCGTGGCCGGGTCGCGGCCGGACAGCCGCAGATAGCGCAGCGTCTCGTCGTCGACCGGAAAGAAGCCGACCGTGGCGCCATATTCGGGCGCCATGTTGGCGATGGTCGCGCGGTCCGGGAGGCTCATGGCGCCCAGCCCCGGACCGGTGAACTCCACGAACTTGCCCACCACGCCATGGCCGCGCAGCAACTCGACCACCGCCAGCGTGAGGTCGGTGGCGGTCACGCCCGGCTGCAGGCTGCCGCTCAGGCGCACGCCGACCACGTCCGGGGTCACCATGTCGTAGGGCTGCCCGAGCAGCGCCGCTTCCGCCTCGATGCCGCCCACGCCCCAGCCCAGCACGCCGAGGCCGTTGATCATGGTGGTATGCGAGTCGGTGCCCACCAGCGTGTCGGGATACGCGAGCGGCGCGCCGCCGCCGTGCCGATCGGTCATCACCACCTGGGCGAGGTACTCCAGGTTGACCTGATGCACGATGCCGGTGGCCGGCGGCACCACGCGGAAGCTGGCGAAGGCGCCCTGTCCCCAGTGCAGGAACTCGTAGCGTTCCCGGTTGCGCCGAAACTCGAGCGCGGCGTTGCGCGCCAGCGCGTCCGGCGTGCCGAAGTGATCGACCTGCACCGAATGGTCGATCACCAGGTCGACGGCCACCTGCGGGTTGACCCTGGACGGGTCGCCTCCCAGCCGGGCCACCGCGGCCCGTATCGCCCCCAGATCGACGATCGCCGGCACCCCGGTGAAGTCCTGCATGAGCACCCGCGCGGGCCGGTACGACAGACTCGAGCGGCGCGCCGCGTGCGGCTGCCAGGCCGCCAGGTCCAGCACCTGTTGCGGCGTGATCGGACTCCCGCGTTGGCCGCAACCGCGCAGCAGCGACTCCAGCAGGATGCGCAGGGAATAGGGCAGCGCGGCCAGGTCGCGCCCGAGCTGCGCCTCCAGCGCGGTAAGACGATAGACCGTGTAGTGCGTTCCATTCACGGTCAGCCGGGCGCGCGCGGCAAACGGATCTGACATGGCGGTGCGACGTACCTCCAGTAATCAGCCTAGCGCCGAAGGCGGCGGCCGTCCACCGGCGGCCCGGGGCGGCACGGCGGCACCGGCGGCACCTGCCGGTCGGCGGCCCGAATGCCGATACCAATACTGTGAAGGTGTGGGTAAAACCGGGTCCGGCACTGGTGGGAGCGGCGTTGATCGCGGCGCTGTGCTCGTGCGCCAGCTCGCCACCGCCGTTCGGCGGTCTGCCGGCGGCGGCGCCCGCGGGCCGGGAAGCACCGCAGACGGACGTACGCCGGATGGACGCGCGCCAGCGCAACCTGGTGGCCGCCGGACACGACCTGGTCGGCCGCGACGCGCTCTACGTCGGCGGCACCCGGTACAACGACGACTGCACCGGTACCGTGCTGGCGGTCTACGCGGCCGCCGGCATCAACCTCGACGCGCACTTCGAGCGCTACACCGGCAGCGGCGTGCACCGGGTCTACCAGATGATGCAACGCCACGCGCTGTACTACCCGGCGCGCGCCTGGGAGCACCCCGCTCCCGGTGACGTCGTGTTCTTCGACAACACCTTCGACCGCAACGGCGATGAGCGCTGGAACGACGAGTTGACCCACGTGGGCATGGTCATGGCGGTCGCAGCCGACGGCACCATCAGCTACGTGCACAACCACATCCGCACGGGCGTGACCATCGAACGAATGAACCTCCGCCATCCCGATGCCCGTGCCCTGAACGCGCCGATGCGCCAGCGCGGCTCTCCGCGCGACGGCCGCGGCCGCTGGCTGGCCAGCCACCTGGTGCGCGGCTACGGCCGCGGCTACCTGCTACCCCGGTCAACCGGATAGCGCCGCGCGCCGCGCCGCCATTGGATGTTACCCGTGAGCCTGTTCGTCGCTGTCGGCGCGCGCAGGTCCACCGGCGCTCGACCATGGACCGGCCCGTACCACGACTGCCTCGCGCAGGCCTTCCAGCAGGCCTTCCAGTCTTGCCGTCGACCGTTCCTGGCCCCGCATCCGGTCGTCCAGAGCGCGAATGTCCCCACGCAACTCATCGCGCACGCCGCGCAACTCGCCACGCAGCCCTCGAAGGTCGGTGCGGAGCTCCGTACGCAGGGTGCGCAGGGTCGTCAGGTTCAGTGCCGCCAACGCTACGCCGACGGTCAGGATGCCGACCAGTTCAGGACTCATCATCGCACCTCAGCGGTGCCTGCCCAGTGTAACGCGTAACCACACCACCGTTCTACGGCTCGATCTTCCGCCGTGCTTCAACCGCGGGGCGGTGCGGCGGTGCGGCGGCGCGGTCTCAGGGCCGATCGGGGGCCAGGGCTTGGCGCAGGAGCTGGGCCGGGTGCAGGGCGCTGCGCCGGGTGCCGTGGGCGATCTGGGCGCGGCAACTGGTGCCGGCGGCGGCGATCCGGGTGTCCTGCGCGGCGGCGCGCACCGCCGGCAGCAGCCGCCGTTCGGCCATGGCCAGGGACAGGTCCAGGTGCTCCGCCTCGTAGCCGAAGGAGCCGGCCATGCCGCAGCAGCCGGAGTCGACCTCCTCGACCGTGAAGCCGGCCAGCTCCAGCGTACGGTGGCTGGCGCCGGTCCCGACCAGCGCCTTCTGATGGCAGTGTCCGTGCAGCAGCACGCGGCCCGCCTGCGGCCGGAACCGCAGGTTGAAGCGCCCGGCCGCAGCCTCCGCCGCGACGAACTCCTCGAAGGTGACGGCGGCATCGGCGACCTCCCGCACGCGCGGGTCGTCGGGGAGCAGCGACAGGTATTCGTCCTTGAGCGTAAGGATGCAGCTCGGCTCCAGGCCGATCACCGGCATCCCGCGCGCGACCAGCGGGTGCAGCCGCTCGACGGTGGCGCGGGCGGCCGCGCGCGCCGGTTCCATCAGCCCCTTGGACACCATCGGCCGGCCGCAGCACCAGTGGCCCGGCAGCACCACGCGGTACCCGGCGGCCTCCAGCACCTCGGTGGCGGCGATCGCCACTTCGGGGTCGTTGTAGGTGTTGAACGTGTCGTTGAACAGCACCACGTCGCGGGTGACGCCCCCGGCGGCGGCGGTGGGCGGGCCCCCGTTGGCGCCCGGCCGCGGCGGACGCGCGCCCGGGTGGCCGTTGGCCGTCGGCGCCGGCCGCTTAGCGGCGGCATCGTCGGCCCGCGGCGCTCCGCCCGGAAGCTCCAGGTTGTCGCCGGCGCGGGCCGCCGCGCGCCCGGCGAACCAGCGCGTGAACGGGCGCGCCGCGAACCGCGGCAGGGTGCGCGCGCGGCTGATGCCCAGCGCCTTCTCCAGCAGCCAGCGTACCGGGGCGGCGCCGTTCAGCGCGTTGACCAGCGGCGCGCGCCAGCCGCTGGCGGCCCGGCTGGTGCGGGCGACGTCGGCGAAGAACCGCACCCGGCGTGGCACCGGGTTGGCCTCGTAGTAGCGCGCCAAGTACTCGAACTTGATCTTGGCCATGTCCACCGACGAGGGGCACTCCGCCTTGCACGCCTTGCACTCGATGCACAGGTCCATCGCGGCGTACAGCCGCGCGCCGGTCAGCTCTTCCGCCGGCAGCTCGCCGCTCAGCGCCGCGCGCAGCAGGTTGGCACGGCCGCGCGTGCTGTGCTCCTCCTCGCGCGTCACCATGAAGGAGGGACACATCGTGCCCTCGGTCTTCTTGCGGCAGATGGCGGCGCCGTTGCACATCTCGACCGCGCGCTCGAACCCCTGGTCGGTGCTGAAGTCGAGATGCTCGGGCTGCTGCAGCGCGCGGTAGTCGGCCCCGTAGCGCAGGTCTTGGGTCATCGGCGGCGCGTCCACCACCTGCCCGGGGTTGAGGATGCCGACGGGATCGAACAGCCCCTTCACCTGGCGGTACAACTGGTACAGCTCGCGCCCGAAGAACTGCTCGTTGAGCCAACTGCGCGCGCGGCCGTCGCCGTGCTCGCTGGACCAGACGCCGCCGTAGCGTCCGAGCAACTCCACCGCGAACGAGGAGATCCGCGGCAGCCGTTCCACGTCGCTGGCCAGCTTGGTGTTGATCAGCGGCCGGATATGCAGGCAGCCGGCGCTGGCGTGCGCGTACATGGCCACGCGCTGCACGCCGATCTCGCCGCAGAAGCGCTGAATCTCCGTCACGTAGTCGGCCAAGTGCTGCGGCGGCACCGCCGCGTCCTCGATGAACGGAATCGGCTTGTAGTCACCCTTGATGCTCATCATCAGCCCCAGCCCCACCTTGCGCACGGCCCACACGTTGCGCTGCAAGGCCGGATCGATGGCCGCCACGGTGCGCGTCCTGACCCCCTGGCGCGCCAAGCGCCGCTGCAGCTTGTCCACCGAAGCGCGCACTTCCGCCTCGGTGCCGCCGTAGAACTCGGTGATCAGCACGCAGTCGGGATCGCCTTCGACGAAGGTGGACAGCAGGCGCGCGTACTGCGGCACGCCGCGGCACAGGGTCAGCCCCAGGTTGTCCAGCAGCTCGATCGCGCTCGGGCCGGTCTCCAGCATCGGCGGCACCGCCGACAATGCCTCGTACAGGCTGTCGAAGTGCACCACCGCGAGGCCGGTGCGCCGCGGCAGCGGCACCACGCCCAGCTTCAGCTCGGTCATCACCGCCAGCGTGCCCTCCGAGCCGCAGATCAGCTTGGCCAGGTTGAAGCGCGGGTCGCGCGGGTAGCGGAACGCCGCGCCGTCGACGAACCGGTCCAGGTTGTAGCCGCCGCAGCGGCGCCAGTGGCGGGGCGTGCCGGCCAGGATGGTGTCCTCGTTGCGCTGCGCCAGCTCGGCGACGCCGTGGTAGAGCCGCCCCTCCAGCCCGGGCCGGCGCGCGTACTGGTCGAACGCGTCCGCCGCCACCGGCCCCAGGTGGGCGCCGCTGCCGTCGCTGAGAATGGTGTCCAGCTCCAGCACGTGGTCGGCGGTCATGCCGTAGAGAATGGAGTGCGCGCCGGTGGAGTTGTTGGCCACGATGCCGCCCATCGCGGCGCGGTTGCTGCTGGCGGGATCGGGTCCGAACTGCAGGCCGTGCGGCTTGAGGTACAGGTTCAGCTCGTCCAGCACGATGCCCGGCTGCACCCGCACCCAGCCTTCCTCGGCGTTCAGCTCCACGATGCGGTCGAGATGGCGCGAGAAGTCGATGATCAGCGCCTCCCCGATCGCCTGCCCGGCCAGACTGGAGCCGGCGGTGCGCGGCACGATCGGGATCGCGCGCTCGGCGGCCAAGGTCACGGCGGCGTGCACGTCCTCCATGCTCTGCGGAATGAGGACGGCGTGCGGCATCACCTGGTAGATGCTGGCGTCGGTGCTGTACAGCAGCCGGCTGTAGGTGTCGGTGCGCAACTCACCACGCACCTGCGGCTCCAGGTCCGCCAGGAAGTCGGCCACGTTCTGGACCGCCGCGCGCGAATGGGCGGCCCCGGCGGGCCGTTCAGGAGTCGATGTTATCGTAGTAGACACGGCGCTCGCTACAGGCTACCGCGCAATCGGGCGCGAGGCAATGCACCGCGTTGCCCGCCGGCAGCGTTCGAACGCGGTACGCTCGGCGGTGTCAGCGCTGAGCACTGACGTGCACGAGTTGCGTCGCGACGTGAACGGCGTCGATAAGCGCTTGGCCGTACTCGAAGCGTTGTACGAAAGATTCCCGCCGCGCGCGAGGGCGTGACTCTTGACCCGCCGCGCGCCTGTCAATCCCACCGGATCCAGTCGCTCACGGCCTCGGCGGGGGCCGCGTTGTCGGCCCAGGCGCGCACGTAGATCCTGAATTCCTTGCCGGTCGCCAGCCGCAGACCGGTCACCTCGTAGGCGTAGGATTGGTCCGGAGCCAGGGTGAATTGCCGGCTCCGTTCGGAGTCTGCGATCGTGCCCGTTGCGGGGGTCTGCAACGCGACCTGGATCACGGTGCGGCGTGCCGTCTGCGACCCCAGATTCGTCACCGACGCCGCCACCTCGACCGTGGTGCCGGTGGCTGGCAGATACTCGGAGCGGGAATCGAAGTCGACCCGCAGGACCGGCCGCTCGACCACCGGCGTGACCACCGCGGTCAGGCCGCGCAGGTCGGGCGGGACCTCGCCGATCTCCCAGTTCTCTCCCGTCGTCTCCAGGTAGCAGTAGTGGACGCCGCCGTGCGTGTAGGAGGACTTGCCGGCGGCCGGCTGGCACTGCACGCCCACCGCCACGTGGTTGTGGTCCGGAAACCGCAGCAGGGCGACTCCGTAGCCCAGCTCGTGCAGCAGCGCGGACGCCAGGATCGAGGTGTCCTCGCAGTCGCCGCCGTTGTCGTAGAGCGTCTCGTAGGGGAACCGCGGATACTCGTCGAAGCCGGTGGTTACGTCATCCGACGTGTAGGGCAGATTCTGGACAAAGGCGACGACGAAGTAGGGAACCTGCTCCTCGGTCAGGCCGCTGGCGCGCGCGTAGTCGCGCAGACCGCGGGTGATCGTCCGCACGAACGGCTTGCCGGAGAGGTCGGAAGCGAACAGATCGTACTCGCGCGTCCGCTCTCTCCGCCTGAACTCCTCGTACACGTCGGAACGCAGCTTCAGCTCGAGGCGGTACGGGCGGCCCCGGTGCGTCCATGCGAACGCCCGTTCGAACGCGCGTCCGGCGGCGGGCCGGCGGTCCGGGGTCACGCAACCTGCCAGCAGCAGGAGCGCCGCCGTGGCGAGCAACACGGCGAGTACCGCCGCGAGCCTCCCGGCGAGCCGCGCGGCCGGGGACCCGATCCGGGTCAGCGGACGGCTCCCGCTCCCGGCCAGGGCAGGTGGTCCAGGTCGACGTTGCCGCCGGTCAAGACCAGCGCCACCCGCTTGCCCCGGAACCGCGCGCGGTGGGCGCACACCGCGGCCAGCCCGACCGCGGCCGACGGCTCCACCACCAGCTTCAGCCGGGTCCAGATGGTGCGCATCGCGTCGATGATCTGTTCCTCCGTCACGGTCAGGATCCTGACCTCGCACGCGCGCAGGATGCGGAAGGTGAGCGGCGCCAGCGCGGTGCGCAGTCCGTCGGC
Source organism: Spirochaetia bacterium (assembly GCA_965198005.1). GTDB lineage: Bacteria > Spirochaetota > Spirochaetia > SZUA-6 > Bin103 > Bin103. Next base: position 665,551 of record CBDAOI010000004.1, on the reverse strand, counting down.
CACGGTGTCCGGGTGCAGGCTGGGCAGGATCCGGCCGGCGGCCAGCGACCGCGCGGCGTCGTCCGCCCGCTGCGGCTCCACGCCGAACAGCTCCAGGCGCGGGCGCAGCGCGCGCCCGGCCACGCCGATCCCGCTCAGGCAGCCGCCGCCGCCCACCGGCACCACCACCGCGTCCAGCTCCCCCACCTGCTCCAGCAGCTCCAGCGCCACCGTCCCCTGCCCGGCCACGACCTGCGGATGACCGTAGGGGTGGATCAGCGTGCCGCCGGTGCGGGCGACCAGGTCGGCGGCCGCGGCGGAGCGCGCCTGGTCGCCGTCGGCGCAGGTCACTACGCGCGCCCCGTAGTCCGCCACCGCCCGCCGCTTGACCGGGGCCGCGCTGCGCGGCATTACCACCGTAGCCGGCACCCCGCGCCTGCACGCCGCGGCCGCCACCGCCTGCCCGTGGTTGCCGGAGGAGTGGGTCACCACGCCACGCGCCGCCGTGGCGGGGGCAAGCTGCAGCACGAAGTTGGTGGCCCCGCGGATCTTGAACGCACCTACCTTCTGCAGATTCTCGCACTTGAAGAACAGCCGCGCCCCGGTAGCGGCGTCGAGCTGGGCCGAGGTCACGACCGGCGTCCGGTGCACGTACGGGGCGATGCGCGCTGCCGCGGCCCGCACCGCGGCCAGATCGGGCAGCGCCGGCTCCGGCTCACCGCGCCCATCAAGATCGGCGCGCGCGGCGGTCACCGGTCGCTCCCTCCGGCCCGCGCCTCCGGCAACTCCAGGCGCGGCTTGCGGCGCCAGTCGAACGCGCCCGGCGGTACCGCGGCGGACGCGACCCGCACCGCGCCGGCCGCCGCTTCCATCTCCTGCAGCAGCCGGACCAGGTCCAGCCCCTGGTAGGTGCACACCGCGCCGCGGGCCGCACCGGCACCGGCCCCCGCCGGATGCGCCCCCGCCGGCTGCGCCCCCGCCGGCTGCGCCCCCGCCGGCTGCGCCACCGCCCGCAGCTTCGCCGCCGCCTTCGCCAGCAGACCCTGCACGCCGCGCAGGTTGCCGCGCTCGGCGTGCACCATTGCCGCCGCGAGCTGAATCAACCCCTGGTAGAACAGGCGCCGTTGCGGCTCCTCGGTGGCCCGCCAGAGGTCTTCCAGCACCTCGTGCGCGGACCAGTGCGCGCCGGCCCGGTAGCGGGCGAGGAACTCAAGATAGGGCGCCGGCCACCCCCCGCCGCCGACCGGATTCTGCTGCTGCACCTCCCGCACCTGTTGCATCTTCCGCACCTATTGTCCTGCTGTCCTGCTCTGCCTGCTCTGCCTGCTCTACCGTCTTGAACGCGCGCGGGCCCGGCGCTACGGTAGTTGACTGCCGTCCATGGCCCGCATGTCCCGCTCCCCAGCAGAGTATAACGCCCGGCGCGACTTTCCCCGCACGCCGGAGCCTCGGTTCGAGCCCGCGCCGGCCGCGGCGCCGGAGGCCGCGGAGGCGGTGGAGACGGCCGGTACGTTCGTGATCCACCGCCACGAGGCGCGCCGCCTGCACTACGATCTGCGCCTGGCCGCCGGCGGCGTGCTGGTGTGCTGGGCGGTGCCGCGCGGCTTCTCCTACGACCCGCAGGTCAAGCACCTGGCGGTCCGGACCGAGGACCATCCCCTGCGCTACCGGACGTTCGAGGGGGTGATCCCGCCGGGCCAGTACGGCGCCGGGACGATGCTGATCTGGGACCGCGGGTCGTACGAGGTGGTGCGGGCCGCCGGGCTGGAAGCGGCGCTCGCCACGGGCGAAGTGAAGGTGATCCTGCGCGGGCGCCGGCTGCGCGGCGAGTGGCACCTGGTGCGTACCGGCGGCGCGGACGAGTGGCTGCTGTTCAAGGCGCGTGACCGGTACGCCCGCGGCGCGGACGAGCCGCTGCCGGTGCTGGATGCGCGCGCCTGCGCTGCGCCGTTGCCGCGCCGGCCGCAGGCGATGCGCGCCGGGGCAGCCGCCGGTCAGTTCTCCGATCCGGACTGGATCTTCGAGCTGGAGTTCGAGGGGCTGCGGGCGTTCGCCTGCGTGCAGGGAGCGCAGCCGGCGCTGGCCGCCGCGGACGGATCGGAGCTGGAGTTGCACCCGCGCGCCCAGTCGGTGCTGGCGGCCGATCTGGCTCGGGTGCGGGCGGAGCAGGCGCTGCTGGACGGCGTGCTGGTGGCGCTCGACGCACACGGACGTCCGTCCCGCGCCGCGCTCGACGCCTGGGCGGCCGGCGGCGCCGGCGCGCCCGTGACCTACTACGCGTTCGACCTGCTGCACTACGACGAATGGGACCTGCGCGCGGTGCCGTTGCTGGAGCGCAAGCAACTGCTGCGCGCCCTGCTTCCCGAGATGCGGACGCTGCTCTACGCCGACCACGTCACCGGCAGCGGCGAACAGCTCGCCTCCTCCGCGGCGGCGGCCGGGTTTCACGGCTTGGTGGCGAAACGCGCGCACAGCGGCTACCGTGCCGGCCCGCAGGCCGACTGGCGCCGGATCCGGTTGCGCGCGGACCACGCCGCGCGCGGCCTCGAGCTGCAGTCCGCGCTGGCGCGCGCCGCCAGCCACCGCCGCCGGCGGCGCGCACGCTTCCCGCTGAGCAACCTGGACAAGGTCTACTGGCCGCGCGACGGGTACACCAAGGGCGACCTGCTGCGCTTCTACGAGCAGGTGGCCGAGTACCTGCTGCCCTACCTGCGCGACCGGCCGGTGCACCTGAACCGCTTTCCCGACGGCATCGAGGGCAAGTCGTTCTTCCAGCGCCAGGCCCCCGCCGGCGTGCCGGACTGGGTGGAACTGGTGGAGGTCGACGCCGCGCACGACCGGCAGTTCGTGTGCAACGGCCTCGAGACCCTGATCTACCTGATCAACCTCGGCAGCATCGAGCTGCATCCGTGGCTGTCGCGGCGCGGCAGCCTGGAGAGCCCCGACTTCGCGGTGCTGGACCTGGACGCCAAGGAGGCGGGCTTCGCGGCGGCGGTACGGGTCGCGCGGACCGCCGGCAAGGTGCTGCGCGGCATCGGTCTGGAGCCTGCGGTCAAGACCTCCGGCGCCTCCGGGCTGCACCTGTACCTGCCGCTGGTGCCCGGCTACAGCTTCGATCAGGCGCGCCTGTTCATGGAGGCCGTGGCGCGCGTGGTGGCGCGCGAGCAGCCCGACCTCGCCAGCGTCGAACGGCTGCCGCGCGGCCGCGGCGGCAAGGTATACGTCGACTTCCTCCAGAACCGCCGGAGCGCCACCGTGGTACCGCCGTACGTGGTGCGGCCGGTGCCGGGCGCCTGCGTGTCGATGCCGCTGGACTGGGACGAGCTGGATGGCGACCTGCACCCGAGCCGGTACACCATCGGCACCACCCCGTCCCTGCTGGCGCGGCGCGGCGACCGGTTCCGCGCCACGCTGACCGAACCGCAGGACTTCGCCCCCGCGATCGAGCGCCTGCAGGAGTATCTCGCCAGCCGCTGACGCATTATGGGTATCGAAATGCCTTTTTTCGACCCAAAACGGCATCGCACTGGACAGATTGTCACACAGCGGATAGCGTCGCCCCATGTTGGCGCGATTCTACCGGCCGCCGCCGGCGAGCTACTTCCTCTTCGGCCCGCGCGGTACGGGCAAGTCGACCTGGCTGCGCGACCGCTACCCGGAGGCCCTGATAATCGACCTGATCGATCCGGAGAACACGCGCTTCTACGGGGCGGCGCCGGAGCGGCTGCGACACACCGTCGCGGCGAATCCCGGCAGCAATCCGATCGTCATCGACGAAGTTCAGCGGGTGCCGGAACTGCTGCAGGTCGTGCACCAACTGATCGAGCTCGACAAGGGTCGGCGCTTCGTGCTCACCGGATCCAGCGCCCGCAAGCTGCATCGCACCGGCGTGGATCTGCTCGCCGGGCGCGCGGTGCTCACGACCATGCATCCGTTCATGGCGGCGGAGCTGGGTGCCGGCTTCAGCCTGAACCGCGCCCTGACGCTGGGTTTGATACCGCTGGTCGTCGACGCGCCCGATCCGGACGCCGCGCTGCGCTCATACGCCGCCCTCTACGTACGCGAGGAGGTACAGGCGGAAGGGCTGGTGCGGAACATCGGCGCGTTTTCTCGCTTTCTCGAAGCCGTGAGCTTCAGTCACGGCGGGGTTCTGAACGTGTCCAATCTCGCCCGTGAGTGCGAGGTGCAGCGCAAGGTGGCGACGGGTTACGTCGAGGTGCTGCGCGACCTGCTGCTGGCGTTCACCCTGCCGGTGTTCACCCGGCGCGCGCGGCGGCGCATGACCACGCACCCCAAGCTGTACCTGATGGACGCCGGGTTGTTTCGTTCGCTGCGGCCGCGGGGGCCGCTCGACCGCCCCGAAGAACTTGCGGGAGCAGCTCTCGAGGGGTTGGTTGCCCAGCATCTGCGAGCCTGGCTCGCCTACGCCAACCGCGACGACACCCTCAGCTTCTGGCGCACCCGCGCCGGCAACGAGGTCGACCTCGTGCTTTACGGGGAGAGCGGGCTGTTCGCCATCGAAGTCAAGCACAGCGCGACACTCCATCCGCGCGACTTCAGCGGGCTGCGGGCCTTCACGCAGGACTACCCCATGGCAACACCATTGCTGCTGTACCGCGGTCCGCGCCGCATCCGGGAACGCGGCGTGCTGTGTCTGCCGTGCGAGCCCTTTTTCCGCGCGCTCACCCCGGACCGGTCATTCTCCGATATCCTGGAGATGACCCATGATCCGGGCTGAATGAGGCGCACCGCGAGGCGGGCGTCAGCCGGGGCCGGTGGGGAGGTTGCGGATCAGTTCCCGAATCGCGCGCGCCCAGGAGCTGTGCGGGTCGAGCCGCAGGTAGGCGTGCCAGTGCTCGCGCGCATCGTCGTAGCGGCCGAGGTACACCAGGGTCTCCGCCAGGTTGCTGTGCGCGTCGGCGTAGTCCGGCTCCACGCGCAGCGCGCGCCGGTAGGCATTGACCGCCTCCGTCAGCCAGCCGCTATCGGCCAGCGCGTTGCCGAGGTTGTTGAGCGACTCGACGTACTCGGGATCGAGCTCGACCGCCTGCAGGTAGCGCTTGGCCGCGTCCCGTTTGCGGTCCAGTTCGTACAGCACGTTGCCCAGGTTGAAGCAGGTTTCCGGGTCGGGTCCGCCCGCCTCCAGGGACCGCTCGTAGAGGCTCAGCGCATGCTCCCACTGGCCGCGATCTTCCGCCTGCACCCCCTGCCCGAACAGCTCCTCGGCCACCCCGCCGGGCGCTGCCGAAGCGGCGTCCCCCTCCCCGTCCGCGGCGCCGGGTGCGGCATCAGCGTGATCCGCGGCCGCCGCGCGCGGATCGAACGCGCGAATCAACGGCCCCGCCGGGTCGGACGTGCCGCGATGCAGGTCGAGCAGGAACTGGCCCGCGGGGTCGGCCAGCCGTCCGTCCTGCAGGCGGATGCCGAGGCCGCGGCCGTGGGCGAAGGTCTCCAACCGGGTCAACATGCGCTGCGCGTCCGGCAGCCAGCGCGACAGCTCGCGGATGCTGCGGCTGATCCGCGCCGGCGATACTCCGGCGCTGGTCAGCGAGTGGAGCGCGCGCGCCATCGCCACTTCCCGAAAATCGAACCAGGCCAGGCGATTCACCACCTTGACCGGGTGGATCAACCCGCGCCGCACCCAGGTCCGAAGCTCCCGCGTCGGCAGCTCGAGAATGCGGCCGAGCTGGACGGTGGTGAACAGGCGCTGCAGGTCTTCCACCTTCTCGTCCAGGCCGAGCAGCTCCAGGAACCGGGTCTCGGAGACCACCTGCAGGCGCGCGCGTGGTTGCTGCTCGAGGGAGCGGGCGCGGAGCATGCTGGCGGTCGGCCGGCCGTCGCCGCGCAACGGCCAGCCCCCCTGCCCCACCACCAGCCACGCGGTGTCGGGACCCGGCGTGCCCACCACCCTGCCGCCGGCCGCGGTCACCCGGCCCGCGGCCTCGTCGCGGGTCATGGAGGCGAGGCGGCCGGTAAAGGCGACCTCCCGGTTGCGCAGCCGCGGCGCGGGGTCCGCGTTCATGGCGCCGGTTCCTCCACCAGCCCCTCGAATACCGGCGCCCGCATCACCCCGGAACTGCTGAATTCGAGGCAGGAGACGACGCAGAACACGACCGGGTCCACCCAGCACACCGGGTCCGGCAGTTGCCGCAGGGCAGGCTGGTCGGCCACCGGCAGCAGCCCGGTGGCGCGCCGCCGGCGCACCAGCACCCGCTTGAGCGCACCGCGCTGGGCGGCGGTGAATCCGGTGCCGACCCGGCCCGCGTAGCGCAGCCCGTTTCCCCGGTCGGTAGCCACGATCAGACTCTGAAAGTCATCCCCCTCCTTGTCCAAGTATCCCAGCACCACGCAGTTGAGATGCAGGCGCCGCTTGATCTTGATCCAGGCGTCGGTACGCCTGCCCGGCAGGTAGCGGCTGTCGACGCGCTTGGCCATCACCCCTTCGATGCCGCGCGCGCACACCTCGCGATAGAAGCGGATGCCGGCGCCGACCAAGCCGTCGGAACTGATCACCAGAGGCGAACGGCAGCCGTCCACCAGCTCCGGCAACGGCGCCCTGCGCTCCAGCAGCGGCCGGTCCATGGTCGACTGGAACGAACGGTACGGCAGGTCGAACACCATGTACCGGGGAGCCGGTTGGGACGCCGCCGCACCGCTCCGGCGGCGGTGCCGCAACGCCGCCTCGAAGTTGGGGATCCCGTTCTCCAGCACCACCACCTCACCGTCCAGCATGGTGCCGGCGGGCAGCCGGGCGAGTGCGGCCAGTTCGGAGTAGCGGTCGGTGAGGTCGTGCCCGGTGCGGCTCAGCAGCCGGTAGCCGCCGCCCTCGACCAGGGCGATGGCCCGGATGCCGTCCCACTTCACCTCATACAGGTGGCGCGCCGAATCGAACGGCCGGCCCGGCTTGGCCAGCATCGGGGCGAACGTCGCCGGCAGGCGGTCGATGGGGCGCGCTCCGCCGGCTACCCGGCCTGCTGCGCGCGGTCCGCGGCCGCGGCCACGTCCGCTTCCGCCGCCTCCGGCGGCCGCCGGGCCTTGGCGCTCGGCGCCTGCTTCCGGCCACCCGCCGCGCCGCGCGCAGGCGCGGCCTTACCGTCCGCCGCGTCCGCCGCCGCGTCGCTCGCCGGCGCCGCCCCCTGCGCCTCGGCCACGCTCTTCTTCAGCGCCTCCATCAGATTGATGATCTTCGGCTCCTCGGTATCGGCCACCTGCACCACTTCCTCGCCCTCGACCTTGAGCTGGATCAGCTCCGTGAGCTTCTCGACGTAGCGGTCGGTGTATCGGGCGTAATCGAACTCCTGCAGCCGGGAGGCGTTGATCAGCGTCGCGGCGAGCTGTACCTCCGCGGCGCTGCAGTCGGCCGCCACCACCTCGTCCTCGAACGACGCGGCCGCCTTCACCTTCATCTGGTGGTTGAGCATGGTCATCGCCAGCACGTTGCCGATCGGGCGCAGCAGCACGAGCTGCTCGCGCCGCGCGATCACCACCTGGGCCAGCGCGTGCACGTTGTTTTCCTGCATGCTCCGCACCAGCAGCGCGTACGGCTTCTGCCCGACCGCACCGTCCGGCACCAGATAGTAGGTGCGGCCGGCGTGGTACACGGCGTCCAGCTCCCCCGGGGCCATGAACCCCTCGATGTTGACCGAGCGGTCACCCGCGGTGCGCAGCTTGTCCAGCTCGTCATCGTCGATCACGACGTACTGCCCCTTGGCGTACTCGTAGCCGCGGGTGATCTGGTCGCTGTCTACCTCGCCGTGCTGGGGACACACCTTCTTGTAGGCGATGCGGCTGTTGCACTCGGCGTGGAGCTGATTGAGGCGTACCTGCACGCCGGTATCGTTGGCGGTATACGCCTTTACCGGCACCGACACGAGACTCAGCCTGACGAATCCCTTCCAACTCGAACGTGGCGCCACGTCCACCTCCTCCCGGATGCTCGGTCCCTCCTATCATCGGAGAAATCGCCTGAAGCGGCAAGCGGGGATTGACGGCCATGACGGCCCACGCCACCTCGCCACCTCGGATCAAGCAGGTCCCGCACCGCGTCGCCGAACAAGTTCAACTGTAAACCGTAGCAGTCAGCGCAAGACCGGGCCACATCGCCAGGCGCGGCGCCATCTCCATGAAACTGCGCCCCTCGCGATGATGACGCCGCCGATGGTGATCGAGAACACGACGATGACCGGCGCGGTGATGTCGCGTCAACGATCAAGTCGGGGAAACGGATTGACCACCGTCACCCCGTCGAACACCTGACCGGCATTCAGGTCTTCGGTCAACAACTCGTCACAGTCGAGTATCCTCGCCGCTTCGACAATCGCGGCATCCCAGTAGGACACGCGCCAGCGCCTGGCCGCCGCGAGCGCCTCCAGCATCAGCGCAACCGACATCTCCTGCACCCGGAATCGCTGCCATGTGTCGATGAACGCGACCGCGTCATCGTGCGGCAGGGGATCGGCGCGAGTCAGCCGCGTGGCTTGGACATAGAACTCCTGCAGCACTTGAACGGAGAGACAGAGGTCCTCGTCGGCCAGCAACCCAACCGCGGCGGCGGCTTTGCCCGCTTCCGCCGGATCCGTGCTCACGCTGTAGAGCAGAACGTTGGTGTCAACGAAGCGCATGGCGATCGTGCAGCGCATCCCGTGAGAGCCGGTCGGATGCCGCGAACCTGACCCCACGGCTCCGGAGGCGTTCCCGCAACTCGCACTCCTCACGACGCAGCCGCTCGAAGCGAGTCTCCTCGGCCGCGAATTCTATCAGCATCTGCCCCACTATCGCCGAAACCGAAGTCCGTCGCTCGGCAGCCCACATCCGTGCTCTGTGATAGACGTCTTCATCCACAGAAACTGTGATATTCTTCATTCGCTCACAGTAGCCGCCCGCCTGGCTGCCGTCAAGTCTCGGGGACGTGTACGTGTCGGCACGAATCAGGCGTCGAGGCCGCCAGCACCACCTCCTCGGCGCAGGTTCGGCCCTACCAGATGCGGATCAGCGCCCGCGACACCTTCTGGTGTCAGTACGTGTACCAGTTCGCGCACGAGCTGTGTCACCTGATGATCAACTCCGATCGGCACACCGCGCACAGGCACCGCTGGTTCGAGGAGTGCCTGTGCGAGCTGGCCTCGCTGTTCGTGCTGCATCGGCTCTCGGTGACCTGGATCGACGATCCGCCACCCGGGGTCGCGGAGGCGACGCGCTTCGCGCCGGAGTTGGTGAAGTATGCCGAGTACGTCGCGGCCCGGTACTCAGCACCCGATGCTCCGCCGCAGTGGCTGGCCGACAACAGCGCGACGCTGGAAGCAGCCGGCTGTGCGCGGGCGCTGACCGGTGCGGTGGCGGTGCTCTTGCTGAGGGCGTTCCTCGACCACCCTGCCCTGTGGCGCGACTGCGCACGACTGAACCTGTGGGACGCCGCCGCCAACCGCACGTTCGCGGATTATCTCGATTCCTGGGCCGCGAGCCTGCGGGAGAACGGTCTCGAACCGAGGGTGCCGTCCCTGCTTGCGCAGCTGTTCTTTCCCGCTCGGCGCGTCAGTTCCTGTCCCCATCCGCGCCGGGATGACGAGAGCCCGCACTACCAGTCTGCCGGGCTCCGGTCACCACAGTTCGCGTGCGCCAGTGGGCCAGCGCGCGCGCCGGCGCAGTTCGCGGGCGACCCTCTCACCCGCCGCGCCTAGTTGGCACGCCGTGCGTGCCGATACGACCCATGCCGCCCTTCAGCCGGGGGTCGAGCAGGTCGCGCAGCGCATCACCGAACATGTTCAGGCTGTAGACCAGAATGGTCAGGCACAGACCGGGCCACAGCGCCAGCCAGGGCGCCTGCTCCATGTACTTGCGCCCGTCTCGGCTGAGCAGACTGCCCCAGCTCGGAACCTCCAGCGGCAGACCGAATCCCAGGAAACTCAAGCTGGCCTCGGCGATGATCACCGCTCCGATGTTGATACTGAAGATGATGACTACCGGAGCCGCGATGTTGGGCAGCACGTGCCGCACGAGCGTCTCCCATTGCTTGCGGCCAATGGACTCTGCCGCCAGAAAATAGGTGCTCTCCTTGACCCCGATCACCGCTCCGCGCACTATCCGCGACGCGGGAATGCCCCCGGTTATGCCGAGCACCACTATGATCTGCAGCATTCCCCGGCCCACGATCGACATTACCGTCAACAACAGCAGCAGTCCCGGAAACGCCATCCAGGCATCGACCACCCGCTGCACGACCAGGTCCAGTTTTCCACCGACGAATCCTGAACTTCCGCCCACCAGGACGGCTACCGCAACCGTGATGGAAGTGGCGCACAAACCGACAATGAGCGAAATACGAGCCCCGTAGAGCAGGCGGCTCAACAGGTCCCGCCCCAACTGGTCGGTGCCCAGCGGATGCTGCACCGATGCGCCCTGCAGGCGGTCTGCCGGATTCACTTCCGTATAGCCATAGGGAGCCAGCACATCGGCGAAGATGCTGATAAGAACCAGCATCAGGACAACTATCCCGCTCATCGTACCCAGTGGCTTTTCCCGCCACATCCTGGCAAAGAAATGAGCCAGCCCGGCACGCCGCTTTGGCTCGCGAACGCTCCCCGTCTTTCCCACTTATTTATAGGTGACCCTGGGGTCTAGATAGGGATAAATGAGGTCGATGAGCAGATTGAACACCACGACCCCGGTGCCGAACAGCAGGTTTATGCCGGAGACCATCGGGTAGTCTCGGTCGCCTAAGGACAGCAGCAGGAGATTACCCAACCCGGGAAGGTTGAATATGTTCTCCATGATCACCGCGCCGCCGAGCAGGATGGGAAGCTGCAGTCCTACCAGCGTCACCACCGGGATCAGCCCATTCTTGACGGCATGTCGCATTACAACGAGCCGCTCCTTGAGACCCTTGGACCACGCCGTCCTGACGTAGTCCTGCCGCAGCACCTCCAGCATCATGGTGCGCGTCATCCGCATGGTGGCGGCAGCCATGGCGGTCCCCAGGATCAGGCTGGGAATGAGGAACATTCCGAGGTTGCCCAGCGGGTCGGCCGTGAACGGAATCAGCCTCATCGGCGGCGCCCAGCCCCACCACAGCGCCGGGTAGATCATCACCATGATGCCCAGCCAGAAGTTCGGCGTCGCCAGGCCGATGATGGCGACCGAGCGCCCCACGTAGTCGGCGGCGGTATCCTGGCGGACCGCCGAGTAGATGCCGACCGGCAGCGCGATCAGCAGCCCGATGAGGATCGCCATGGCGCCGAGCTCGACGGTTACCGGCAACCTCCCGAGTATCTTCTCCTCCACCGTCCAATCGCCCCACAGTGACGTGCCCAGGGTCCCTTCCAGGAGAATACCTCCTATCCAGCGTCCATACTGCACGTACACCGGCACGTCCAATCCCAGCATGTGCTCGAGCGTGTCACGGTCAATCGCCGCGGAAGCGCCGACGTAGTTCATCCGGCCCAACATGGCGTCGATTATGTCGCCGGGGATGAAACGGACCGAGAAAAAGACCAGCATGCTCAACACGAACAGTGTGGGGATCATGAGCAACAGCCGCCGGAAGACGTAGACCCTCATGCAATCCTCCTCATCGCTTTCGTGTCACTTGCCAGCTAACCGCGCAGCGATGTCAATGAGAAGGGGAGCCGGGATTCCGAGTGTCCCAGCTCCCCTTTCCGTAGCCAATGGACAGCTAGTGGCCCATTTCCCGCTTCAGGTCCTGGTCAATCCAAATGCGGGAGAATACGGCGTTACGGTCGCCCCATCCCAGGTCTATCTCACCGTTGTAACCCTTGACCCAGCTCTGGTTCACGTTGAACTGCGGAGGCTTGGGACTCCACACCAGCAGATGGTTCTTTGCAAGGTACAGATCGATCTCTCTGACCACCCTCTGCTGCTCCTCGACGTTGTCAGCGGCTTGAGCCGCATCAAACAAGGCGTCGAAAACCGGGTCCTGGAGTCCGGTTTGGCTCGCTCCGGTCCCGGACTTCCCTACCGAGCTCGAGTGGTAACCTCTTATCGCCTCCAATGCATCAAAATCATAGGCTGATACCGTACTTGACATACCTTCATAGGTAAGTCCTTGCGACGCGGCGATGAAGGCAGGTCGGTCCAATAAGATGATCCCGACGTCAACGCCGATTCCCTTCCAGTACGCGGCGGCCAATTGATAGTAGTCGACATCCAGGAGGTCAATGATTGACAAGTCGGTCTCGAATCTCATGCCGTCTGCGCCGCGAGGATACCCGGCCGCATCGAGGAGCCGCTCCGCCTCTTGCGGGTTATACGCGTACTCTCCCTTGAGGTCCTCGGGCCACTCGTCAAACGGGACGGTATAACCCGCTAGCGCATCGCCAATCCTCGTGCGCGGCGTCGTGTCTGCGAACCCCTTGTAGTAGGTATCGTTGATTGATTCGAGGTCCAATGCCATTTGCATTGCCGCGCGCACGTTGACGTCGTTGAAGGGGGGCTCCATCATTTTGAACTGAACAGCATTCTCAGAGCGATACGCCCACGCGGTCAGCACGAGCTCCGGGTTGTTTTCTCGGAGGCTCTCTGCCTGATCGATAGAGCTCAGGAAAGCGCCGCCACCGCCCGGCAGACCGATGTAATCAATGCTGCCGGAGCGAAGTGCAGCCACAATGGTCGCTTCCTCGGTCATGATCAGGCCCGTCAACTCGTCAATGTAGGGCAATCGGTTGTCCGGATACTTTTCATCGAAGCCCCAGTAGTCAGGATTCTTGGTGAAGGTCATAGAGACGCCTTCGACGACGTCGGTGAGCATGTAGGGCCCGGTGCCGACCGAATGCCTCCAGTCCTGGATATCGCCGTGTTCCTGGATTACCTCGGGCGGGTATACCCAAGCGGCGTGGTGGATGACGAGATTCCGCAGGGTATCCTGTTGTGCCTCCGTCGTCGTGAAGACAACCGTATACCGGTCGGTAGCCGTAATCGACTCAAATGGTATAGCGGTGATCTGCCCTTGATGGGGGCTCCCTCCGGCTTCAGCAAACTCGCCCATGCCCATCATGCGGTGCCAGTTGAATACTACGTCCTCGGCGGTCAATTCTCTGCCATTCATTGGTGCCTTGTCATGCCAGTGAACGCCCTCGCGGAGGTGGAAGATGTAGGTGGTCGGATCGGGTTGTTCCCAGCTCTCGGCCAGCGACCCTCGTATGACAGAAAGAGGAACGTAGCCGCTTTGGAGGTTGAACACGTTCCGATCTATTTCCCACTTGGCGATGCCGAGCTTCTCCGTGAAGCCGGACTGGGTGGAACCGGCGAAGCCGCCGTAAAAGCTGTCGATATACACAGTCGCCAGCTTATTGGCGAAGGTAAGTGTGCCGCCATACTCCGGCGCGGTTACCATCTCGCCGGTGGACGGGTCCGTCACCATTTCCTTCTCCATCGCCGCGGCCGGCTCCTGTTCCCCGGCCGCGCTTGCCCATAGGCCGGTTGCGGTCAGGACGAGACCGCACAGTACCGCGAGGCACGCTTTGGTCATTCCGTTGTTCAAAATGCTCATAATGATCTCCTGTCGTTCGAAAGCTCTGCTTTCCACTGCCGACCCCTCGCCCGCTTTCGAGGCATGCCTGCATTCGCAGGTGACCAGGAAGCGAGGGCGCCAGCCCGGGTTCCGAGTCAGTTCTGCATCCTACACACGGCACCTCCTCAAACGCGCGCGCGTACCGGAGCCCGGAACGCCGGGCGGGGCGGTGAGGGGCGGCGCGGCGAATGTGAGTGGCCGGCAACGCCGGCGGCATGCTGTGCAGGTGGTCGGGGACGCGGTGGTGAACGCGACCTGGCGCGCGCGCGCCGCGCGTTCAGCCCGAGCGTTTACCTGGCTACTAGTCTTAGTGCTTCTCGTGCAAATACTTGGGGGGGGGGGGGGGGGGGGGACTCCTCACCATTAAGCAAGCCCGCCGCGAGCTGATTTTCAGCAAATCTCGGCGAGCGGCTGTCAGGGGAACAGAGTGTCATAAGCGTTGACGTGTTATAGGTCACTCAAGCCCCCCGCAGGTGAGGCACAGCCATACCCAGATGTAGTCGCGATGTCGCGATTGACTGCATCCCACCCTATCATAACCTCCGCTCCCGTGGATCCCACCCTCGGTGATCATAACCTCCGCTCCCGAGGACGCCAACCACGAATCGGCCTACGGCCCAACGGCCCAATTCTTGAGCTCCCTGTCGGACCGGTAGCCCGAATCCCCGGCTCCCCCGGTAGTAGAGGCCGCACGCACACACGCGGCTGCAGGCGACGCCACCGCCTTCAGGCGACGCCCTCGCCCGGTCTGTCGGGGGGCTCGTTCCGGTTGCTCCAAAACAGACCCTCGATTACACCCTCCACCTTCGACAGCCGCTGCTCGACGCCGCCAACCCGCGTATTGAGCTCTCCGAATCCGGCCTTCATCTCGGCGCGCAGCGCTTGATGGTCGGCCTTCATCTCGGCGCGGAGGGCACCGATCTCCTCGCTCAGTGCGGCATCGCCCGCGCCCATCCCCTTGCGCAGGGCTCCTACTTCGGCCTTCAGGTCGCCGCGAATGGCTCCTACTTCGGCCTTCAGGTCGCCGCGCAGGGCCCCTACTTCGGCCTTCAGGTCGCCGCGAATGGCCCCTACTTCGGCCTTCAGGTCGCCGCGAATGGCGCGGCCCACGGCGAACAGCAGACCGCCGAGGGCGATCGTGGAGCCAAGTAGCCCGATCAACTCTGTACTCACGTACACCTCTCCGGCGCCTCCGCTCTCCTCGGACTCTACCGCTTCGTGGGCGTAGTGTCACGCCACCGCGGTGTCGCCGGGGCCGTCGATCCGGCACCCGGCGGCGGACGTTGAGACGCCTATATGTCTGGTTGCCCGTTACAACGGGCGCGCCTTCGCTGCCGCTTGCGCACCGCTCGGAGGGGTAGCGCGACACCCGCCGACGTCGTGGAGCGGAGGAGCGCAGCGCTGCTGTGTGACCCCCGGCTACACCCACCCGGCGCTGGTCGATGCCGAAGCTGCGCGCCACCACCCCGGCGACGTTGCTGCTCTTCGGCCACTGCAGTTGCGCCGACACGCGGCTCATCGAGATGCAGCTCGCGCAGAACGTTCTGTGGTATCACAACCTCCCCGAACAGCGCGCGGAGGAAGAGAAGCTGCCCAATTCGCAATAGTGCGATCAGCGGGCCCGCGTCCGACACGATCATCGCGGTCAGATCTCGACTTGCAGCTCCTCGTCCAATTCCTCCGGGGGATAGTCGACTGCCACGATGCCGGCCGCCCCGAGCATGTCCATGAACGCGTCGTGGGTGAGACCGGCGAGCTTCGCGGCCTTGCCCAGAGTGAGGAGCCGGCGCTCGAACAGGGTAATCGCCAAGTCCTTGTCGACGCCCAGGTCAAGCAGGCGGCCACCAAAGGGCAGCGCCAGTACGGCGGGCTTACCGCGCTTGGTTATGATCGAAACTTGCCCGCCCTCGGCATCGCGCACCAGTTCACTGGAACGCAACCGAAGGTCCCGCACCGAGAATACTTCAATATTTCGCACGGTTGTTCCTCCCCATCGTGTCGCGACAAAACGTCGCAACGGCGGTGTTCTTCATCGAGGTTCCGAGCCGCCGGAGACAGCGGCCCTAGTGGGTGATGGCGCCGCGGCTGGCGGAGGAGACCAAGCGCGCGTACTTGGCCAGGGCGCCGCGGCTGTAGGGGATGGGGCGCTCCGGCAGGGCGGCCAGGCGCCGCTCGATCTCGGCCGCGGGCAGCGCCACGTGCGTAACGAAACAGCGAGGCGCGCAGATACAAGGAAGCTGCCCTCCGCGTTGATCGAGCAGGCGCAGGGGAAGTCGACGCGGCACGGTGCTCCTCCAGAGCTTGGCGCTACATCCCCCAGACCGTGACCGGCACGCCAGCTCCCGCCGGCGCGCGGCGGAAGATCTTTTCCGCCCAGGTTCGGTCCGGCGCGCGGTCGAACACGATCAGGTGGCCCGCCTCCGCCCCGCACCGGTCGACGTAGCCGCGGGTCTGCTCCACCCCCTCGGCGATGGTCCGCTCCAACCCCTTGCGCAGCACCTTGCACTCCACCACGAAACGGCGCTCGCGCCCGCCCTGCGGCCACACGATCAGCAGGTCGGTGCGCCCGCGCCCCAGCGCGTACTCCCGCTCGATCCGCCTGCAGCAGCAACTGCGGGCCGGCCTCGTGGTACTGCTCGAAACGCTGTACCCAGTGCTCGGAGTGCTCGCGAAAGAACTCCTGGAACGCCGCGATCAGCCCCTCAACGTCCAGCCCGCCGTCCGCGCCCACGTACCACGCCATCTGCTGCGGCAGCCCTGCCTGCACCGCGTAGTTCAGATGCCGCGGCACCACCTCGGCGTAGATCGGGTTGGCGATGTGCGGCGTGCCGGCGGCGTCCTGCGCCACCAGCCCCAGGTCGCAGACGTAGGCGACGTCCTCGGTCGACCAGCTCCACCACGCGCCGCACGCGCTCCTCGCGCAGCTTGTGCGCCAGATCGTCGACATGCGTGTCGCGGCGCAGGATCAGCCGCTCCTGCGCCTCCGGAATGGCGTGGGCCGTGACCGGGCGCGCGCGGTCACGCCCCACCTCGTCCTCGAAGCATGCCTCCCGGCACAGCGCGTTCACCAGCCACGGCTGCCCGGCGGTCCGCGTCAGGATCAGCCGCACCGCCTCCGCCGTGAACGCCTGCCCGGTCGCCGCCGTGTGCTGCCCCAGCAGTGCCCCTATCTCCTGCTCCGAGAAGTCGCCCAATCGCAGCGATTCGGACTTGATGTCGAAGGCGCTGCCGCCGAGCACCAGCCGGTTCTCGGCAGTCGAGTGGATGCGGTAGTCGCGCACGTCAGGCACCCCGCACAGGACGATGGTGTGCGGGAAGGCGGCCGGACGCTGGTCGTACGCAGTTGCCGCAGCACCGACAGCAGGGTGTCGCCCACCAGCGCGTCGATCTCGTCGATCAGCCGCACCAGCGGCTTGCGGTCGGCAGCGGCCCAGCGACTCAGCGTCACGCTCAGTGCGCCACCTGGTCCGGCGCTGTTCATGGCCTCGCGACAGATACGCTCCAGCGTGTCGTCGCCCAGCGTCAGGCTCGCCCTGAGTGCAAACTGGGACAGTACGGTGCGCATGCCTTCCGCCACGTTCTCGCGCATCGCCTGGCCCGCCTCGACGTTGGCGTACACGCAGCGGAAGTCGCCCTGCGCGCCGCTGTTCAGCAGATCCCGCAGCACCAGCAGCGCCGAGACGTGAACGTGTACGTGCCATTACCTCTTGTGTGCCAAGTCGCCGATGGAGGCCTCAGCGGCAAGCCGCTCGCCCTCCGGCAGTACGACCTCATCCTCGCTCAATACCGCCGGATGGGCGGTCGGCGGCAGCGGCGTCCGGTACTGATAGTTCGGGTCGTGCCGCTGGCGCTTGGCGCTTTGGATCATCTCCGCCCACGCCTGCCACAGGGTGCGCAGCCGCGGCATGTCGGGGGCGATCTCCTTGGCCAGCCTCTTGAGGTTGTAGCAGGGCACGCCAGCGTACATATGGTGCTCGGCATGCCAGTTCATGCGCCAGTACAGGAACGAGGTGAACCGGTTGAGCTTGATCGAGCGGGTAGTCATCCGGAAATCGGGGACGCCGTCCATCAGTCCGAAGTGCTGCGGCATCACGATCAATTCGAATAACCAGCGGCCGACGCCCACCGAGCCGGTCAAGACGATCGGCAGCCACCACGCCCCGAGCACCGCAGCGACCACCAACGCGGCGACGTGGAAGGCGATGGTGATCCGTGCGAAACGCACCGCCTTGCGTTCGATCTCCGGGCTCGTCGCGAACAGGGCGCTGGCCCACTCGCTGGCGAAAATGCCGGTGAACTTCATCCGGTAGCGCCGCGTGGCCAGGCGCAGCGTGGACATCGTCAGGTGGCGGAGGCTGGCGAAGCTGAAGGTCAGCAACTGAATCACCCGCCACGGCCGGATGTTCAGCAGCCACGGGTGCACCACTACGCCGGGACTGTAGTACTGGCCGGGCAGTTCGCGGTCACCATCCGAGTAGAGCGTATAGCGATGATGGTAGATGTGGCTCAGATCGTGCTCGTGCGGGTTCCAGAACGACAGCACGCTGAAGATGCTCTGGAACAGACGATTCAACCACTTGGTACGAAACACGGTGCCATGGCCCAACTCGTGATTTGCGATGAACATGAACGCTCCGAAGCTGCCATGGCACCATAGTGCCAGGGCAAACGGCAGCCACGTCGCCTGCGTGAAGAAATAGGCGGTGAGGGTGCCGGTAGCGGCAAACAGGCCGAGATGGCCCAAGGCCTGAAGCGCCCCATGCAGGTCGCTGCGCTGCATCAGGCGGCGTAGCGTCGCCGGGTCGATCGGCGAGCGGTACCACTTCACCCGCAGGTTCTGTCGAACCTCGTCGAGCGGCGCGAACTCGAACGGGCGCGCCGCAGCCACGGTCGACTGCCCCCTCACAGGCGGGGGACTGGGGCGACGGTCCTGGGGCGCTGCAACTGAACCGGTGGAGCGCCGGGTGGCGTCGTCACGCATCATGCGCATCCGTTCGACTACGCTACACCCACGCGTGGAGCACGTCAAGAGGTCCTGGCCTCGGCTACCTGAGCCCGCAACTGCGGCAATCCAGCGCCGGCCAGGAGAATCGGTAACCGCCGCTGCGCGGCACGGTGCAAGGCGGCGCTCAACGCGGCCAGCTCCGCCTTCGGGACGTACTGCAGTTCGTCGACGATCACCATCAGCGCCGTGTCCGCGGCGGACGCGGCCGCACCGAGGGCATCGAACAAGGCGGCGAGATCGAATTCCGGATCGCCGCTGTCGGCCACCCCCGGCTCCACGGGCGCGCTGATTCCCAGTTCGACGTCGCCGCGCCTCACGGAACGCTCCGTCAAGCTGGACCACAGCTACCGGGCGTTGTGCGATCTGGATGCGGTCGAAGGGGTCGCCATGGATCGCCGGCAGTCGCCCTGGCACTGTGACCAACGGCGAAGTGGCCAGTCAGCGCGGCAAGATCGAGCGGGTCGGCCTGGTGCCTACTTCGACCTGATCGCGGCGGTGCCGAGGCTCCTGCGTCCAGACTTCGACGACGCAGTAGGGTCCGGGCTCGCAGTTGCCGGTGGCGAAGTCGCGCGCCATCGCCAGCGCCGTGTCCAGGTGGTCGACCAGGCAGTACCGATTTGCCGGGTACTCCTCTGCCATGAGGTTGCAGGACAGCGGTGAACAGAAGAAGGCCGGCGGTGCAGGGCCCCCTTTATGGGCGTCCCCTACGTACCGCTCGACCGCGTCGTAGCCGATACGGGTGAAATGACGCGGGATCGGCGCGACCTTGAGTTCCGGCAGCGGATGCTCGGTCTCCTTCCCCGACTCGTGGAACAGGGCCAGCAGCAGCCGGTACGCGTACAGCCGGTAGCGCTCCCGTTCCCTCTCCGGCACCACCCACCAAGCCGCCCCCGGGCCGTCGAACAGCCACGTGTCCGTGTTGTGCAGCCAACACTGTTCCCACTCGGGCGGCGACTTGGAGAAACACTCGCTGACGCTGCAGATCTCTTCCACTCCTGGAAATTGCGGCGCATAGGCTTTCCCCGTGCCGTCGACGATTCGTTTGGGAAGGTAGCCGATGAGGACCGTCTCCCGAATCATGCGGGTTATCTCCACCACGGATTGTAACTCTACCACGACTGCGCTACGCCGGCTCGACCGCGTGCTCCGCGCGGGTTCGAGAGAGAGTGTGCGGTCCGCAGCATCCGCAGCACGGTCTCGTTGACCGGCGACAAAGCCGTCGCTACCGTGACGCCCGTCACCACGGGCGTGGCGTGAGAAGCCCATGAACCATAGCGAGATCGTCAGCTTCCTGTGGGGCGTCGCGGACCTGATCCGCGACAGCTTCAAGCGCGGCAAGTACCAGGACGTCATTCTGCCGCTGACCGTGCTGCGCCGGCTCGACTGCGTGCTCGCCCCCACCAAGGAGGCGGTGCTTCGCCGGCAGGCGGAACTGACGCAGCGCGGCCTGCAGACGCTGGACCGCCAGCTCTGCATCGCCTCGGGCTTGGAGTTCTACAACACCTCGCGCTACGACTTCGACAAGCTGGTCGCGGACGCGCCGCAGCTCGCCGCCAACCTCAGGAACTACATCGCCGGCTTCAGCGAGAACATGCGCGAGGTGCTGGAGAAGTTCGACCTCGACAACACCGTCAGCAAGCTCGACGAGGCGGGTCTGCTGTTCCAGGTGATGGAGCGGTTCAAGAGCGTCGATCTGCACCCCGACCTGATCGACAACGCGACCATGGGCACGATCTTCGAAGAGCTGATCCGCCGCTTCAACGAGGCCCTGGACGAGAACCCCGGTGAGCACTTCACCCCGCGCGACGTCGTCCACCTGATGGTGGACCTCATGCTCGCCGGCGATGTCGCCCATATCGCCCGTCCCGGTGTCGTGCGTTCGGTGTACGACCCGTGCTGCGGCTCCGGCGGCATGCTGATGATCGCCAAGGAGCACGTCACCAGCGGCATGCGCGTGGACGGCGAACTGCTGCGTCCCGCCATCAACGCGCGGGCCGAGATCAGCCTGTTCGGCCAGGAAGTGAACCCCGAGACCTGGGCGGTCTCCAAGTCGGACAGGTTCATGAAGGACCCGACCGGGCGCGACGCGGACAACATCGCCTACGGCAGCACGCTGTCCAACGACCGCCACGCCGGGCGACCGTTCGACTACCTGATCACCAATCCTCCCTACGGCAAGGATTGGAAGCGCGACAAGAGCGCGGTCGAAGCCGAGCACCAGCGCGGTTCGGCTGGCCGGTTCGCTGCGGGATTGCCGCGCATCAGCGACGGGCAGACCCTGTTCCTGCTGCACACGCTCGCCCACGCGGAGGCGCCGGAGTAGGGTGGCGCCCGCATCGCGATCATCATGAACGGCTCGCCCCTGTTCACCGGCGACGCCGGCAGCGGCGAGAGCGAAATCCGCCGCTACGTGCTGGAGCACGATCTGCTCGAAGCGCTGGTGGCGCTGCCCGAGCAGCTCTTCTACAACACCGGCATTGCCACCTACGTGTGGCTGCTCACCAACCGCAAGGCACCGGAGCGCCGGGGCGAGGTGCAACTGATCGACGCCACCTCGTTCTGGTCCCCGAATGCGCCGCAGCCTCGGTGACAAGCGGCGCCAGGTCCCGCCCGACAAGGCCGCCGACGTGCTCCAACTGCTCTCCGATTTCGAGGACGGCGCGACTCGGCCGGTAACCGAGGACGGTACCGAGGAGGCCGTGGCCGTGAGCCGCATCTTCCCGACCACGCGGTTCGGCTACCGCAAGATCACCGTCGAACGACCGCTGCGGCTCAACTTCCAGGCGAGCGCGGAGCGCATCGCACGCCTCGACCAGCAAAGGGGCTTTCGGAATCTGGCCACGTCGAAGAAGCGGGACCCGGAGGTCCGCTCCCGGGAGGAGGCCGCGGGTCGCGCCCAGCAGCATGCCATAGTAACCATGCTCCAAACGATGACGGGCACCCTGTTCCGGGACCGGTCCGTGTTCCTTGCAGAGCTTGCCGCCGCGGCCCGGCAGGCCGAGACCAAGCTGCCGGCCCCGATGAAGAAGGCGATCCTGACGGCTCTGGCCGAGCGCGACGAGACGGCCGAGATCTGCCGCGCCGCCGACGGCGCGCCGGAACCTGACCCGGAGCGTACGGATGCTGGCCGACATCACCCACGCGGGAGCCAGGGCATGAGGAGACGCCGGGGGCCCGTGTGGTGATCGGCGCCCACCCCGAAGCCCCTGCCACGATGAAAATGTCGGCACTTGCGTCACGATGCCGACATTTTCTGGTGGCGAGAACCTGCCTGGAGTAGGTCAGCCAACAAATACCGCCATCCACAGCTACCGTGCCGTCATTTTATGGTTGCCGCATCAACGGCGATGAGTTAATGTCGGCATTGGAGCGAGCACGACACCGGGCTCGAGTTTCAGTTCCTGCTGACGCGATACGCGCGGGACCGCTATGATCCGGGCCGCCCGCCCCGCGGGCGGCGCAGAGGAGCCCGCGCCACCGGCCCAGGGAAGGAGCCGCGCGCCCGCCGGTGGCGGTAGGTGAGGGGCGCGGCGAGACGGCGCCAGCGCAGTGCGGCGTGCGAAACGAACAGGGCGAATCGGTCGACGGCGCGCGGCATGTGTGCCGTCGCTGCCGTGCCGCGGAGCCGGTGATCCCCCGCCGGCGATCACTGCGCAACGTGCGCGCGGGCGCACGGTATCCTCGGCGGTACCGTTTCGGCGGCGAAGCAGAGTGCACATACCCAGGACCACGGTGCATCGGCCAGCCAGCGGCCGGCGCGCAGGCGCACGGCAGCGGTGCCAGTTCGCCGGCGAAGTGGCGAAACGAACGGCGCCGCAGGCGCACGACATCGACAGTGGTCGCACTTCGGCGCTGAAGCGGCATGCATATAGCGAGGACGGCGGCGCACCAGCCGCGGACGTGCGGGGCCTGCACACCTCCGCTTCGGCGGCGATGAAGCGGCCCGCTCAGAGCGCGGATCACGCCATGGCGGGCGCAAACCGCGGAGGCTCGTCGTGGCAGCGCCGCTCCGGCGCCGGCACCGCCGGTGCAACGCGGGAATCGCGACCGCCGTACTGCGGGGCGGCGCAGCGTCCTTCGGCGGCGAAGCACCGCGCGACCGGGGTTGCTCCAGCTACGTCGACCGCCAGTGGCCGGCGCTGCGGTTCCGGCTACCGGATCGAGATCGACCACATCGTACCGTTCGCGCTGGGGTGTGGTGCGGAGCCGGCGGATCTCAGGCTACTTTGCGTCCCTACCACCGTCACCGGCACATGCAGCGCCCTGTGTACCCCGCGAGTCCGCAGCCGACGTGCATCCGCCTCCCGTGACCGGCCTGTTGATCAAGGCCAGCGCGTCGGTCCGCGGCCGACCGATCTGATATCTGGTGCTTGACGGATCATAGTGTCAACCTCAACTACCCGCTTGTGGCGTTCCCGCCCGTTCGAGAGAGAGGCGCCACAAGGTGTTTGCGATGAATTGGTGTTTCGCCAATAATCAAAGATATGTCTCGATGTTTCGACGACGATACACAACGTCCGATCTACGTACGCATCGGCCGGTCAGTTTCCAGGACGGAGGGCGACATTGAGGGACGGTGATGGCAAAGCAGCAAGAGAATGCGGACGAGTACCACAAGCAGTTCGCTGACAGCATCATCACAGCTCTGAAGGAGGGGACGGCCCCGTGGCAGAAGCCCTGGATCTGGCACGCGCCCAGCAACTTCAGCAGCGGACACGACTACCGTGGCGGCAACGCCGTATACCTCGCGATGGTGGCGCTCGCTCGTGGGTACCGCGACCCGCGCTGGGGTAGCTTCCTCCAGATCCAGAAAGCCGGTGGGAGCGTCCGTAAGGGGGAGTCGGGCTCGCCGATCTGGTATTGGCAATATAGTTGGCTCAAGTTGGCCCGAGATGACCGCGGCAACCCCGTACTCGACGCAAAAGGAAGGCCGAGACTGGAACGGGTCGAGCGGCCGTTTGAAAAGCTCAACTACGTCTTCAACGTCGAACAGACCGAACGGTTGCGATTGCGACCACTCCCAGCCGCGCCGCCGAAGTGGAAAGGACACAGGCGCGCCGAGGCCCTGATCCGCAACAGCGGCATCCGGGTCGACCACATAGCCGGCGATGACGCACACTATGAACTCTCGACCGATCGGGTGGTGTTGCCGGAGCCGAAGCAGTTCCGGTCGCAGGCCGCATATACACACACGGCACTGCATGAGCTAGGGCACGCAACTGGCCACTCCAGCCGCCTGAAGCGGCTGACCTTGGTCGACTACGCGCCGTTCGGATCCGAGACGTACGCCAGAGAGGAGTTGCGGGCGGAGATCGCCGCGATGATGACCGGATATCGGCAAAAAACTGGCATGCGTCCTGCCAAGTGGGTACTCGTGAAGAAGAACAGAAAGACTGGTGATTGGGAGAGGGTCAAAGGCTCTCGTGGAAGAATTGAGAAGGACAAGGAGAAAAGACTCAAGCTTGACCAAGTGGATGACCCAAGGCGTGGTGAGATCGCAAAGAAAAGATACCGGGGGAGGACCGGCCTTTGGGTATTTGTGCATCCGAAGGAGTTCATAGAGTACACCGGAGAAAAGAAAACAGGCGACAAGATTGGAAAAAGAGAACTCAATAGGATGCTGAATGAACTCGAATGAAATCCGCCCGACGCCGATGCGACGGAAGCACGTAACAACTCAAATAGATTCCGAAACGACAGATACGGTGGCTGAACCGGCACAATGCGAGGCCAGACCGCTTACCAGATCTGGTCCGGTAGTGTGAGCCCCCGCATGTCCAGGACCGCACCTTCGATACTGGTCGCCGGATGGTCACGCTGCTCGGTAGGTCTAACGCAGGATGCCGCTCGAGTGTCCTACACAGCAGCCGCATGCGGACCGTGGTTGCTTCATACGCTACGTTCCATGGCCGTATTCCACCAACTATCGTCAGGTTCTCTTGGTGCCACTACTCGTGGAATCAACATACGCGACTTGAAACGAGAGGATATGCTGCTCGTGGCACTGGGAGAGGAGTTCATTGAGCGTCACCCTTGGCGTGAAGAAGAGTGGTTTAGGAACAGTCGTATGACGGACTTGGCCACGGCTCTGGCTGCGCTGGACATAAATCCGCCGTCGGATGACCACTGAACAGCGAGATGGTGTGGCATATTTCGGTTCCGGCTCTGGGTGGGTATCGTGGTGTGGAATAGACCTCGATTATGCCATGGTTCGCCACAGCTTAGGTTGTTCCGCGGGTATAGTGGGTATCATCGTATCAGCTCTTTGACTTTGACTCATGTAGTTGGCCTTAACCATTGACGGTGACCATAGAGAGTGCTCACGTGCCAAAGGTAGAGGGTTAGTGATTTCTGAGCGGGTTTTCGAGGATGCAATTGAGGCGACGCTGCTGTGGCGTAGTCCCGATGAGATCGCGGCAGGCGGGGCCGAGATGCGCGAGCGTCCGGAGCCCTTGGTTACGACAGGATGCAGCCGGGCGGTTACCGCCGACGTTGCTCGGAAGACTACGATCGGGACTTGTGCTTGTTGCCGAATGATGTGGTGGACTTCGTGCTGGCCACGCAACCGAAGGAGTGGCAGAAGCTTTCGCAGCACCACGGCGCGCAGGTGAAGGAGCGGTTTCTGCGCCGCTTGGCGACCGAGGTCGAGCGCCGGGGTTCGCTCGACGTGCTGCGGCGCGGCGTGAAGGACATGGGCTCCACGTTTCGGCTGGCGTGGTTCCGGCCGGCGAGCGCGTTGACGAGGAGACGCGTCGGCTGTATGCGGCGAATCTCTTCGCGGTGGCGCGGCCGGTGCGGTACAGCGCCGGCACCGAAAACAGCCTGGACTTGGTGCTGTTCCTCAACGGCCTGCCGATCTTCACCGTCGAGTTGAAGAACCCGCTCACCGGACAGACCGTCGAGGACGCTATCCGGCAGTACGTCTACTGGATCGTAGTGACCAACTCGACGCGCAGCAACACGGCGGTGCTGCGGATCGCGCAGGGTCGGGGCAACCAAGAGAATCTCATTAAGGACTTCAAGCATGGGTTGGGACTGTCCCATATCCCCACCGGCTCCCTGGCCGCGAACCAAGCTTACTTTCTGATCGCAGCCCTGGCCTGGAATCTGAAGACGTGGATGCTGAATCTGCTTGAGCTTGGCGATGGAGCGGTGCTGCGCTTCAAGCGCTTTCTGTATCTGTGGATCTGCCAAGCGGGGATCGTGGCCAAGACGGGGCGGGGCAGCGTGCTGCTCAAGCTGCCTGCGGGAGAATACTACCAGAGGTTTGGCAGCGCGCTTGGCCGGCTGGCTGCGCTCCGGATCTAGCTCGGCGTCGGCTGCTCGGTGATCCGCGTTGCAGGGAGCAGTATGCCCGGAAACTACCACAGAGGGTCAATTTGGCCGCCGAACAGCCGCATGAACCTGTTCATCCCCGGGCGCCAGACAATTTCGCCGACGGATGCTGTCCGAGCCACGCTCGCACACCGATGAGCGCGCAAAAACTGCCGCAAAATGACGATTTTGTTCACTCCCGCATACGATCCACCATCTTATCGCTTATTTTGCGCTGGGTATCTCGTTCGATGTGAAGACGTACCAAATCGTCTACGGAGACGGTCGGCGGGTGGTGCGAACTTTCGACTCTTAGCTTTATGGCGTCGAAGGTAGTCGTAGAACCGGAGCGTTGAACCGCGCAACGAAGCGCTCGCAGCCCGTGTCGGCGGCGTACCCGGGCCGATTATTCGGCCTCGGTGGCGGCCTCCGGTAGCAGCACCACGCGCACATAGCGATCGCGGCGTAGGTAGCTTCGCGCCGCCGCCGTGACCTGCTCCAGCGTGATCGCTTCAAGCAGTTGATCCATGCCGGTAATCGCGCTGAAGGGCTCGCCGCGCTTCACCACCACGTCGATCTGGTTGAGCCAGAAGTCGTTGGTTAGCCTTGATCCCGAATTCAACTCACGCAAGTACTCCTTGGCCTGCTCCAGATCGCTCTGCTCACTCCCGGCTATCAGCCAGTCTATGGCTCCAAATACCTCCTCCAGCATCTCGTCGGCGCGATGGGGCTCACTACCCAGCGTGACAAACACCCAGTACTGGGGATCAGGAAGCAGCGACGTCACCGTGGAACGAGCGTAGACCCAAGAGGCCGCTCCCAATTCGTTCTGCAGCCGCTCCTGGAGACGAACCTCAAGCATCTCGCTGAGTACCAGGAGGGTCGCTGTCTCCATCCAGCTCCCCGCCATCTCCCAGGCGAACACAAGGCGTGTGACGCTGCCTGCATCGGTCTGCTGATGGAGCACGCGATCGACCACGCCCGCGGGGGCGGCAATCCCCGCGTCGCGCCATTGCTCCACGCGTCCGGCGGCGGGCAGCGTGGCCAAATAGGTAGTGGTCAGCGTGCGGAGCTGGTCCCAGTCAAACGCACCGACGACCACGAAGGTGAAATCACTGAAATCTCGGAATCGGTCCGCATAGACGGCGGCGGAGCGCTCCAGATTGAGCCGCTGCAGCCGATCACACGAGAGCGTCGTCCTGCGGAAGTGATTCCCGGTCGTCGCACTATGGAGCGTGTCGTCGTGAAGCAGCGCAATAATCTGGGACGTGGGCGGGATATTGCAACGGTTGTGCAGGGCCAGCAAGTAGAGCATATAGTAGGCGGGATCGAACCGTGGTTCGGTGGCATACAGGGTGATGAGTTGAAACAGCGCTTCCAGATCCCACGGTGCGGAACTGCCGGTGAACCCCTCATGCAAATCGCGAATGTAAGGCCTCACCTCAGCGGTGTTGCCGGACAGGAGTTCCTCAAGTGCCTCCCAGTCGTACGGTCCGGCGCCGCTGCCCCGAACGATTTCGGCGGCAGTGAGCGCGGGAATGTAGTCGGCGTCCGCAACGACTGAGGCGCCGCCGGGGCTACTCGCCGCCACCAGCACCTCGTCACTCCGGAATTCGGTCTGTTTGGCGATGACCGTCACCCCGTTGGAGAGGGTCCACCGTACCGCGTCGATTGCTTCGATGCGGCGTTCGGCGGTGATGCTCCCCGGCTCGGGCCGCGGCACCAACAGTGGCACATCGCGCGCGCGGCTCTCACTCGGCACCTCCGGGGCACCGGCACCGGTCAGCTTGGCCAGCAGCGCCTGCTCCGCTTCGGGGCCGGACGCCACACCCTCGGGCCCCAACACGAACAATACGGTGTCCCGCAGATCCCGCCACGCCGCGGGCACCCCGTTCACCTCCGCCAGCGAAATCTCCGGCAGCAGGCGCCGGTGCAGTTCGTACTCGGCGGTAATCCCCGGCACCGGTTCGGCATACAGGAAGTGGCGCACGTACTCCTCCGCGAATAGGCGCGAAGGCAACGGGACCCGTCCTTGCTCGATATCCTCCACCTCACGCAGGCGCACCGCCTTCTCGCGCTCCAGCTCAGCGGGGGTGAAGCCATGGCGCAGCACGTGTTGAATCTCCTCGATCAGAGTCTCCACACCGCGCCCAACCCCATCCTGATCCACCTGAGCGAAGACCGTCCAGGCAGCCGTATCCGCCACGAGGGATAACCGGCCAACCAACACGGAGAGATAGGGCGGGTCGGCCGTCTGGGTACGCTTGGACAGTCGGCCGGCGAGCATCCGCTGGACCAGCACGTCGACCATGAATCGACGGCGGAATGCAGCGACGTCCTGGCCGGTTTCAGCCGGCTGTTTGCGGTAAAGAGTTACCCAGGTAGCCCCCATGTCCGAGTCCATTGCTATGCCGACCCGGGGAGCGGCATGGCTGGGAACGGTGAACCGAGGCCGGCTGGTTGGTGGCTCCGGACGGCGTGCGCGTGCCGGTTGGGCTGCTCCCTCCGGGGGCGGCGCGAACTGGTGTCGGATAGTGTCGGCGATTTGATCCGGGTCAAAGTCGCCTACGGCGATTACCGCCATCAGATCGGGGCGGTACCAGCGTTCGTAGAATGCTCGCAGGTGCGCGGCGGATGCCGTAGCGAGCACCCGTCGTTGGCCCATCGGCAGTCTTTCCGCGTAGCGAGAGGCCCCGAAAAGCTTCGGTACGTGCCGCGCAAAGATTCGTGGGACAACCCCGTGATTCGTCCGCAACTCGCGCAGAACGACGCGGCGTTCCCGCTCCAGCGCAGTAGGGTCGAAGCTGATCCCGTAGGCCCAGTCACTGAGTATCTCGAACGCAGTCTTGACTACCGCGGCGTCGTCGGTGGGTATCTCGATCCGGAACACGGTTTCATCGAATCTGGTATTGAGGTCGGGATCGGATTCAGACGCGCTCAACTTGAGGAAATCGGTGAGCTCCTTGCCCGAAAACCGGGCAGTCCCGTGCACGGCCATGTGCTCAACGAAGTGCGCGAGGCCGCGCTCGTGCTCCTCCTCCAGTGCCGAGCCCGCCCGTACCACCAACAGGAGATGCGCGCGGCCGCGTGGATCCGGGTTGTCCCGGACGTAGTACACCAGCCCGTTGCTGAGCGTTCCACGGAGCACGCTGGGATCGAACGGCAGGTCGGTCTGCGGTGCCTGCGCCCACCCCAGTGGCGTCACGCTGGCGGCGGTCGCGAGCACCAGCAGGAGTACTCGAACCGGGCGAGTGACGCATAGCTTCATAGCGGCAAGGATAGCGACAAACTCGTGTCACGGACAGCGGCGTATTACCTCTCAGCTTAAAGGTCCGCTGCGTCGGCATTCCCGTAGCGCGCGAGGTTGGCCGGCCGGGCCAGTGCGGATTCCACCATACCTCGATCGCGGATACCGTCCATGCCGCCGTGCTCGGCGAGTTGGCGGTCATGGATCGCGAAGACGACACTGCTTTCAAGCCAACGCCATGCCTCGCCACCGCTGCTCACTTGGCCAGCGCCCGCAGCACCTCACGGTCGTCATGCATGATCTCTTCGGCCAGCGCCATCTGGCGGGCGAAGTCGGGATCATACGCGGTCAGCCGATAGGCGCCGTCCGGGGCCTCGGTCAGGTAGAGCGTGTCGCCCTTCTTGACCCTGAGGCGGGCCAGCACCGCCTTGGTGAGGATAACGCCGGACGATGCACCTACAGTGGTTACCTTGAAAGAGAGCATGTCTACCTCGTATGCATATAATGTTCATTATATGCTTGACGGGTCAACGGCCCCCTCTACCGGCTGGCGGGAACCCGCTCTGCCCGCCAACATCTTGGCGAACCCTGCGATGCCATGAGCTATAATCTTGATGAGGGCGTGACCGGGTGCTGACCAAGCTGATCATCCGCAATTTCAAACGCTTCGGAGAGGTCGAGGTCGAGCTCGGCAGTCCGGTGGTGTTCATCGGTCCCAACAACTCCGGCAAGACGTCCGCCATGCAGGCGCTCGCGCTCTGGGACATCGGTCTCACGCGCTGGACGAGAAGCGGTCAGGCAAGAGCACGCCCGAGAAACGGCCGGGAGTGACCGTCAATCGGCGTGATCTGGTGGCGATCCCCGTCCCTGACGCCAACCTGCTGTGGCGCGATCTGCACGTGCGAGACGTGCGGCGAGTCGAGGGGCGTCCCCAGACCAGCAACATCCGCATCGATCTCATCGTCGAGGGCGTGTCGGGCGACCGCCACTGGGCCTGTGGATTGGAATCCGGGCGCGGTCCTGCTGCTGGACGAACCGGACGCGCACCTGGAGATTCTCCGCCAGCGCCAGATCTACGGCCTGCTCACCGACGTGGCGCGCGAAAGCGGCAGCCAGATCATCGCCGCCAGTCACTCCGAGGTGCTGCTCAACGAGGCCGCCGGCCGCGATCTGGTCGTGGCCTTTGTCGGCCAGCCGCACCGCGTCGACAACCGCGGGAGCCAGGTACTGAAGTCGCTCAGGGATATCGCGTTCGACCAGTACTACCAGGCGGAACAGACCGGCTGGGTGCTCTATATAGAAGGCTCGACCGACCTCAGCATCCTGCAGGCGTTTGCCCGGCGGCTGGGCCACGAACCCGCGATCAGGGCGCTTGAGCGGCCGTTCGTGCAGGTCGTGGGGAATCAGCCGTCGGCCGTGCAGAGCCACTTCCACGGATTGAAGGAGGCTCTGCCTGCCCTGCGCGGCGTTGCTCTGTTTGATCGAATGGCGCCACCCGACCTCACACCCGTCGAGTGCCAGATCTGGAAGCGTCGAGAGATCGAGAACTATCTGTGCTCCCGGGCCACGCTCGAAGCCTACGCCACGGCTTCGGCTGCGCAATCCGCGCCGGGGCCGCTGTTCACCGAAGCCGAGGTCCACCAACGGCTGCGCGCGATGCGCAGCGCAATCGCGGAGGTCGAGTCGGCCCTGGCGACGCTCGGCAAGGGCTCTCCCTGGGACCCCGGCATCAAGGCCAGCGACGAGTTTCTGACACCGCTGTTCAAGTCATACTTCGACAGGCTGGGGGTGCCGAACCTGATGGCCAAGAAGAGCTTCTACGAGTTGGCCGATTACGTGCCCGAGAGCGAGTTCGACCCGGAGCTCCGCGAGAAACTGGATGCAATCGCACGTGTTGCCGAGAGCGCAACGCCCACGTGATGGAACTGGTCGAGCGTGCCGGCGTGCTGATGAGCGCTGGCGGACCCGCGTAGCGATGTCTACCTCGTATACATGCGGCGTTCTCGACGTTGCAGCCGGTGTAGATGGCCCTGGACCCGAGAATAGCAAGAGCGTAGGTTGAGGTGCGGTGCAAGTCAACTTCTGGGATACGCTGCCGCGGCCCATGCTGCTGCTGGCGCCGATGGCCAACGTCACCGACACGGCGTTCCGCCGGGTCGTTGCGCGCTACGGGCGGCCGCACGTGATGATGACCGAGTTCACCTCGTGCGAGGGGCTGTGCTCACGCGGCCGCGAACGGCTGCTGGCCGAGCTGGCCTTCGATCCCAGCGAACGGCCGCTGGTGGTGCAGTTCTTCGGTCCGCGGCCGGAGACCTTCCATCAATGTGCGCAGCTCGCGCGCAGGCTCGGCTTCGACGGCATCGACGTCAACACCGGCTGCCCCGATCGCCGCGTGCTCAAGCAGGGTGCCGGGGCCGCGCTGATCGGGGACCCGGTTCGCATGCGCGAGATCTACGCCGCCACCCGCGAGGGCGCCGGCGGCCTGCCGGTGTCGGTCAAGACCCGCCTCGGCATCGACCGCGACATCCTGGAGCAGTGGCTGAGCGTGCTGCTGGAGCTGCGCCCCGCCGCCATCACCCTGCACGCGCGCACCGTGCGCGAGCTGTCCAACACCGCCGCCCACTGGGACGCGGTGGCGCGCGCCGTCCGCCTGGCCCGCGGCAGCGGCGTCCCGATCATCGGCAACGGCGACGTGCGCGATCCCACCCATGCCCGCGACCTAGCCGCCCTGACCGGCGCCGACGGCGTCATGCTGGGCCGCGCCATCTTCGGCAACCCGTGGCTGTTCAACCCGACGCTGTCCAAGCGGGAGCTGCCGCTGGACACGGTGCTCGACGTGATGCTGGAGCACGCCGCCCTGTTCCACCGCCTGCTCGGCGAGGTGCGCCCGTTCGTGGAGATGCGGCGCCACTTCAAGGCGTACCTGAGCGGCTTCCCCGGCACCCGGCACCTGCGGGTGGCGCTGATGGAGACCACCGACCTGGCCGCCGCCCGCGCCGTGGTGGAACGGTTCCGGGCCGGCCGGCCGGCGCTGGCGGCGCCGCCACTGGTGAGCGTGCCGTGATCCCGGCCCGCCTCGCCGCGGTGAGCCGCATCCGCCGGTAGAGGTCCAGCTCGTGCGACTCTTCGAGGAGTCGAGGAGTCCGTTGCGTACGTCTCGCTCGCCAGGAGTCGCGCTCTGCGGTGACGTGCTGCGCACTTGGCCGCGGTTGAAGCAGGACGGACGGCAGGTCGTTGGGGTAGTGTGATGGGAGGAGTGACCATGCCGCTCGGAGAATCGGAACTCCAACAGATCGGCGACTACGTACGGGGGAACCTGAGTGACTGGCTGCTCGACGCCTCACCACAAGTGGTGACCGGTCGCGACCTGCTGCAGAGCCAAGTTCGCCTTCAGCAGGAGTTGAAGCACTTGCGCGAGACTATGGAGACGCGCTTCGCAGCCCAGCAGGAGCTGATGGAGGCGCGCTTCGCGGCCGTCGACCAGCGGTTCGAAGCGCAACAGGAACTGATGGAGGCGCGCTTCGCGGCCGTCGACAGGCGCTTCGAGGCCGTCGACCGCTTCGAGCGGTTCGAGGCCGTCTGAGTCTGTGCAGGAGACCATGAAGGCAGGCTTTGCGGCCGTCGAGAAGCAGTTCTCGATGGTGAAGTGGATGGGCTTGGCTGCCTTCGCCGTGCTGGGAATCCTCGTTTCGGTGCTGGGACTCCTCGCCGCCGTGTGAGCGACGTTATTGCTACGCGTGCGAGCGGTTCCTCTACCGGCTCGGCGCGTCCCCCATACGCGGCCGCTGTATCCTCAAGGGCGCGAGCCTGCGAAGAGAAGCGTCGGGCCACGTGCACGTGGCGGGTGTGTGAGCCAGAACGGCAGATCGTCATCACGGAGGTGCCTCGGCGTTCACGCCAGGTTGGCGGGGCCGAATGAGGCGGGCAGGAGGTCGGCGAGGGTGAAGCGCCGGCGCAGTCCGGCCGGTCCGCATACCAGGATGGGGGTGGTGTCGGCGGCGAACTCGCGGATCTTCTGGCGGCAGCCGCCGCAGGGGGTGCAGAGCTGGTCGCCGCCGCCGGCGACCGCGACCTCGGTGAGGCGGCGCTCGCCGGCCATCACCAGCGCCGCAATCGCCGCCGCCTCGGCGCAGATGCTCTCGGGATAGGCGGCGTTCTCGACGTTGCAGCCGGTGTAGATGGCCCCGCTCTCGCCGCGCACCGCGGCGCCCACGGCAAACCCCGAGTAGGGGGCGTAGGCCGCCGCCCGCGCGCCAATGGCCGCGCCGACGGTGGAGCCGTCCGGCGCCACTACTGCCCCACGGCGCGGGCTGCCAGCTCGGCGAACTGATCGCCGGCGTGGTAGGAGGAGCGGACGAAGGGGCCGGCTTCGCAGTGCATGAAGCCGAGCGCGCGCGCCGCCGCCCGCAGCTCGGCGAACTCGTCGGGATGCCAGTAGCGGACCACCGACTGCTGCCGCGCGGTGGGCTGCAGGTACTGGCCGATGTTGACGATCCGGACGCCGGCGGCGCGCAGGTCGCGCAGGGTGGCCAGCACCTCCTCCCGGGTCTCGCCCAGACCCACCATGAGGCTCGACTTGGTGAGCAGGTCCGGGGCCAGCCGGTGGGCAGTCTCGAGGAACTGCAGCGAGCGCTCGTAGGTGGAGTGGGAGCGCACCAGCCGGGTCAGGCGCGGCACCGTCTCGACGTTGTGCGACAGCACCTCGGGGGCGGCCGCCGCCACGGCGGCGATTGCCTCCCGGCTGCCGCCCAGGTCGGAGGTGAGCAGCTCCACGCTGCAGCGCGCCGCGCCCCGAATCGCCGCCACCGTGGCCGCGCACACCGCGGCGCCGCCGTCGGCCAGGTCGTCGCGCGCCACCATGGTCACCACCACGTGCCGCAACCGCATCTCGGCCACGGCGGCCGCGACCCGCTCCGGTTCGGCCAGATCCAGTTCCGTGGGTAGGCCGGTTTCCACGGAGCAGAAGCGGCAGCGGCGGGTGCACACGCTGCCCAGGATCATGAAGGTGGCGGTGCGGTGGACGCCCCAGCATTCCTGGATGTTGGGACAGCGCGCCTCCTCGCACACGGTGGTCAGCCGTTTGGCGCGCATCAGACGCCGTACGTCGCCGAACGCCTCGCTGGCCCGCGGGCGGGTGCGCAGCCACGGCGGCTTGCGCAGGTAGGGCGCGGCCGCGGGCGCGGATGCTGCCGCCGGCACGGGCGTCCCCGCGGCTACGGATGCTGCCGCCGCCACGGGCGTCGCTGCCGCCGGCGCGGGAGTCCCTGCCGGAGGCGCGGCCGGTGCCGCTACGGTAGCCGTGGTCGTGTGCGTTGCGATGATGGTCCCACCTGAGAATGCGTCGAGTTTCGTGTCGCCGGGTGCTCGACCCGAGAATAGCAAGAGCGTAGGTTGAGGTGCGGTGCAAGTCAACTTCCGGGATACGCTGCCGCGGCCCATGCTGCTGCTGGCGCCGATGGCCAACGTCACCGACACGGCGTTCCGCCGGGTCATTGCGCGCTGCGGGCGGCGCCGCCACTGGTGAGCGTGCCGTGATCCCGGCCCGCCGCGCCGCGGTAGCCGCATCCGCCGGTAGAGGTCCAGCTCGTGCGACTCTTCGAGGAGTCGAGGAGTCCGTTGCGTACGTCTCGCTCGTCAGGAGTCGCGCTCTGCGGTGACGTGCTGCGCACTTGGCCGCGGTTGAAGCAGGACGGACGGCAGGTCGTTGGGGTAGTGTGATGGGAGGAGTGACCATGCCGCTCGGAGAATCGGAACTCCAACAGATCGGCGACTACGTACGGGGGAACCTGAGTGACTGGCTGCTCGACGCCTCACCACAAGTGGTGACCGGTCGCGACCTGCTGCAGAGCCAAGTGCGCCTTCAGCAGGAGTTGAAGCACTTGCGCGAGACTATGGAGACGCGCTTCACAGCCCAGCAGGAGCTGATGGAGGCGCGCTTCGCGGCCGTCGACCAGCGCTTCGCAGCCCAGCAGGAGCTGATGGAGGCGCGCTTCGCGGCCGTCGACAGGCGGTTCGAGGCCGTCGACCAGCGGTTCGAGTCTGTGCAGGAGACCATGAAGGCAGGCTTTGCGGCCGTCGACCAGCGATTCGTTCGAGGCCGTCGAGAAGCAGTTCTCGATGGTGAAGTGGATGGGCTTGGCTGCCTTCGCCGTGCTGGGAATCCTCGTTTCGGTGCTGGGACTCACCGCCGCCGTGTGAGCGACGTTATTGGAGCGCACTTGGCGGATCGGACGCCGGCCCCCGGCGGCGGCGCGCGCGGCGGCTGCGGCGGCGGCGCCACCTTGACCCGCGCCGGGCGAGCTTAGTATCTTGCCGGCTGAGGTGGGGTTGCCCGATTCCACCACCTCGAAATCCGCCACTGAGGAGCGAATATGGCCTTCGAGACGCCTCCCCTTCCCTACGCGTACGACGCGCTGGAGCCGCACGTTGACGCGACCACCATGACCATCCACCACGACAAGCATCACGCGACCTACGTCGCCAACCTCAACGCCGCGGTGGCCGGCACCGAGTTCGAGAGCTGGGACATCGAGAAGCTGATGCGCGACATCTCGCTGGTACCCGCGGACAAGCGCACCGCGGTGCAGAACAACGGCGGCGGCCACGCCAACCACAGCCTGTTCTGGAGCGTGCTGGGACCGGACGCCGGCGGCGAGCCGGGCGGCGCGCTGGCCGACGCCATCAACGCGGCCTGCGGCAGCTTCGACGGCTTCAAGGCGGCGTTCAGCGACGCCGCCACCAAGCGCTTCGGCAGCGGCTGGGCGTGGCTGGTCAAGCAGGCCGGCGGCGGCTTGGCGGTGTACAGCACGGCCAACCAGGACAGTCCGCTGATGCAGGGCGACACGCCGTTGCTGGGCCTGGACGTGTGGGAGCATGCCTACTACCTGAAGTACCAGAATCGGCGCCCGGAGTACATCGCCGCGTTCTACAACGTGATCAACTGGGAAGCGGTGGCCGCCCGCTTTGCCGGCTGACGAGCACCACGACCAGATCGAGCACTGCGTAATCATCGGCTCCGGTCCGGCGGGCCATACCGCGGCGGTGTACGCGGGGCGCGCCATGCTGGCGCCGCTGCTGTACGAGGGATTCATGGCCGGCGGCGTCGCGGCCGGCGGCCAGCTCACCACCACCACCGAGGTCGAGAACTACCCCGGGTTTCCCGACGGCATCAGCGGCCCCGAGCTGATGGTGCTGATGCGCCGGCAGTCGGAGCGTAGCGGCGCGCGCATCGTCACCGAGACGGTCGCCGCCGTGGACCTTGACGCCGTCCCGTACGCGGTGACCGCCGACGGCGGCGCCACCGCGCGCACCCGCACCCTGATCATCGCCACCGGCGCCACCGCCAAGCGCCTCCAGGTCACTGGCGCCGACCGGCTCTGGCAGCGCGGCATCTCCGCGTGCGCGGTGTGCGACGGCGCCCTGCCGGTGTTCCGCGACAAGCCGCTGGTGGTGGTCGGCGGCGGCGACACCGCGGCCGAAGAGGCCACTTTCCTCACCAGGTACGGCAGCAGCGTCACCATGCTGGTGCGGCGCGACGTGATGCGCGCGTCGAAGGCGATGCAGCAGCGCGTGTTCGCCAACGGCAAGATCGACGTGGTGTGGGATACGGTGCTGACCGAAGTGCTGGGCGACGGGCTGGTGGCCGGCGTGCGCGTGCGCAACGTCAAGACCGAAGCGACCCGTGAGCTCGCGGCGGGCGGACTGTTCTTCGCCATCGGCCACGAGCCCAACACCGCCTTCCTCGATGGCCAGCTCGAGACCGACGAGACCGGCTACCTGATCACGCCCGGCGACTCCACCGTCACCAGCAAGCCGGGCGTGTTCGCCTGCGGCGACGTGCAGGACAAGGTGTACCGCCAGGCGGTAACCGCCGCCGGCAGCGGCTGCATGGCGGCCATGGAGGCCGAGCGCTACCTGGCCGAACACGCCCAGTAGCGCACCCTGCGATTTTTTGCGCGCCGCCCACTTGCAAACCGCGCGCGCCGGTGGTAGGTTAGCGGTACTCCGGCACGGACATGCGGCAACAGGACCACGACAACCTGCTTCTCACCCTACTGGGCCTACCGGCCTGGGTTGCCGGATGCTCCGCCGGAGCGCGTATGTAACGCACGCGGCGCAGCGAAAGCAGCCCAGGCGCTCCGTTGACCACGGTCAACCGGCGGACCTGGGCTTTTTTTGTTTCGGCGCAGAGGAGCAAGCAAGGAGCGAGCCATGCAACGAGGCACCATTACCAAGTACCGTCCGTTCCCGCCGATCGATCTGCCCGATCGCACCTGGCCGAACCGCGCCATCGAGCGCGCGCCGTTCTGGTGCAGCGTCGACCTGCGCGACGGCAACCAGGCGCTCATCAACCCGATGCACGTGGCGCAGAAGCTGCGCATGTTCTCGCTGCTGGTGGACGTCGGCTTCACCGAGATCGAGGTCGGTTTTCCCTCCGCCGCGGCGGTCGAGTTCGACTTCACCCGCACCCTGATCGAGCAGGACCTGATCCCCAGCCAGGTCTATCCGCAGGTGCTCACCCAGGCCCGCGACCATCTGATCCGGCGCACCTTCGAGGCGATCGCCGGCACGCCGCGCGCCATCGTCCATCTGTACAACTCCACGTCGGAGCTGCAGCGCCGGGTGGTGTTCCGCCTGGACCGGGCCGCCATCAAGCAGATCGCGGTCGACGGCACCCGCCTGGTGCGCGAGCTGGCGGACCGCACCGACACCGAGATCGTCTACGAGTACTCGCCCGAGAGCTTCACCGGCACCGAGCTGGAGTTCGCGGTGGAGGTATGCGACGCGGTGATCGAGGTGTGGGACCCCACGCCGGAGCGGCGCATCATCATCAACCTGCCCGCCACGGTCGAGCTGGCCACCCCCAACGTGTACGCCGACCAGATCGAGTGGTTTCTGCGGCAGGTCCGGCGCCGGGACAGCATCATCCTCAGCCTGCACACCCACAACGACCGCGGCACCGGCGTCGCCGCCACCGAGCTGGCACTGATGGCCGGCGCCGAGCGGGTCGAGGGCACGCTGTTCGGCAACGGCGAACGCACCGGCAACGTCGACATCGTGACCGTGGCGCTCAACCTGTACACCCAGGGGGTGGACCCCGGCCTCGACCTGCACGACCTCAGCCGGTTGATCGAGGTCTCCGACTACTGTACCGAGCTGCCGATCGGAGCGCGCCATCCGTACGCCGGCGAGCTGGTGTTCACGGCGTTCTCGGGCTCGCACCAGGACGCGATCAACAAGGGGATGGGCGCGCAGCAGCAGGGCGGACTGTGGGAGGTCCCCTACCTGCCGATCGATCCCACCGACGTCGGCCGCTCCTACGAGGCGATCATCCGCATCAACTCGCAGTCCGGCAAGGGCGGGGTGGCCTACGTGATGGAGAGCGAGTTCGGCTGCCAGATTCCCAAGACCATGCAGGCGGAGTTCGGGCGCGTGGTGCAGCAGCTCACCGACCGCGTCGAACGCGAGGTCGAGGCGCAGGAGATCTGGCGCGAGTTCGAACGCGAGTACCTGCAGGCGAACGCGCCGATCGAGTTCATCGACTACGCCATCGCCAGCGACGAGCAGGACAGCTCGCGCATGAACGGCCGCCTGACGATTGCCGTGGACGGCACGCAGATGGAGCTGAGCGGCAGCGGCAACGGGCCGATCGACGCGCTCAAGGACGCGCTGCGCGGCGCCGGGCTGGCCGACTTCCGGCTGACCCACTACTCGGAGCACGCCCTCGGTCAGGGCACCGATTCGACCGCGATCGCGTACATCCAGGTGGCGCGCGACGACGGCATCCAGCGCTACGGGGTCGGCATCCACCCCAACATCGCCAAGGCCTCGGCGCTGGCGCTGATCTCGGCCCTGAACCGTTCGCTCACGGCCGCCGGGCGGGGTGACGCGGGTGACGCGAACGGCGACGGTGCGGCCGCCGCGGCCGGGATGGCGCGCCAGCCGCCGGCGGCGCCGACTCCGGCAGCGGCCGGCTGAAGATTCGGGCTGAGACGGCACGCCGTGCAACCCGCAGGCAGCGGCGGTCGGGACGGGCCGGGTTCGGCGCCGACGGGCGGTGGTCCGCAGTTCGAGACCGAACGGAGCGCCGTGCCGGTGTACCGGTCGTTAGCTGGGACCTGATGCGGCAGCCGCGCGCAGCCTCCGGCCTGTTCTACGGCTGGTACGTGATCGGGGCGCTGTTCTTTGCCGCGTTTCTCGGAATCGCTGTGCCGCCGCCAGACGCGGCCCGGACGCGACGCCGGAGAAAATCGCCCGAATCGTCCGAATCGTCCGAATTCCGCTTGACGTTAATTAATCTTTATTAATACCTTTCTGAATCATTAACGACCTTAATGGAGGTACCTGTCAGATGAGGTCCTTGTTCGGGGCGGCCGCGGCCGCCGTCGTGCTGATGCTGCCGGCGTTCATGGCCGCCGGTGACGAATCGGGAAGGGTGAACGTCTATTCACATCGCCATTACGACATAGATCTGGAGCTGTACCAGAAATTCGAGGAGCGGACCGGGATCAAGGTCAACCTGATCGAAGGCGGTTCCGACGAGCTGATCGAACGGCTGGAACGCGAACGGGCCGAGTCGCCGGCCGATATCCTGATGACGGTCGACGCCGGGCGTCTGCACCGTGCCCGGCAGGCCGGCCTGCTGCAGCCGGTCTCGTCGCAGATTCTCGAGGCGCTGGTCCCTGCCCACCTGCGCGATCCCGACGGCTACTGGTTCGGCCTGACCCAGCGCGCGCGGGTGATCGTCTACCATCCGGACCGGGTGGACCCGGCGGAGCTGAGCAGCTACGAGAACCTGACCGACCCGCGCTGGCGCGGCCGGATCCTGATCCGGTCCTCGTCCAACATCTACAACCAGTCGCTGCTCGCCTCGATGATCGCCAACCACGGCGAAGCCGAGGCGCGCGCCTGGGCCGAGGGCATGGTGCGCAACTTCGCCCGCACGCCCAAGGGCAACGACCGTGCGCAGATGACCGCGGTGGCGGCCGGCGATGGCGACATCGCGATCGTCAACACCTACTACGTCGGACGCATGCTGAACTCGTCGATGAACGCCGAGCGCGAGGTCGGCGAGCGGCTGCGGGTGTTCTTCCCCAACCAGGACGGCCGCGGCGCGCACGTCAACGTCAGCGGGGCCGGCATCACGGCCAGCTCGAAGAACCCGGAGGGTGCGCGGCGTCTGCTCGAGTTCCTGGCGAGCGAGGAAGCGCAGCGGCTGTGGGCGCACGTCAACTACGAATACCCGGTAAACCACAACGTCGATCCGGCGCCGCTGCTCCAGTCCTGGGGTGAGCTGAAGGCGGACACGCTGGGACTGCAGATGCTCGGCGAGCACAACACGGCCGCGGTCAAGATCTTCGATCAGGTGGGTTGGCGCTAGCCGGTCGGGCTAAATTGCGTGCGGTTGGGGCTGCGCCCGGCGGCCCGCCGCACGCGTCGCGGGGTCGGGGAAGCCCGCCCTGGCATATGGGTACGGACCGCCGATGCAGTAGGTGCAGAGGCGGTCCGGGGAGATGCCCAGTCGCTGGTACACCTTGAGCATCCCCGACTTGGTCAGAAACACCACCTGCGCGCCGGCCGCTTCCGCCATCTGTTGCGGGTTGCGGCCGCGCGCGAAGAAGGTGTCGTCGGGCGGCATGTCGATCCCGAACAGGCAGCCGCGCGCCACTCCGTCGTCGCCGACGATGCCGATCGGCGGCGTGTAGAGCGCGTGCAGCGCTTGGCGGACGCCGCTTTCCTCCAGCAACGCGCGCTCCCGCATGACGTTGTTGCCGCGCACGATCGAGTCGTCCACCACCAGCACCGAACGCCCGCGAATGCCGTTCACCACGCCCGGAATCAGGTAGATGTTGCGCGAGATCGACTGCGAGCGCTCATGCGGCGTCGGTCCCTGAAACGAGCGCTCGCCGCGCAGCTTGTAGAACAGCGGCCGGAACGGCACCTTCGCCCGCTCGGCCAGGCCGCGCGCCGCATCCTCGGGCGCGCGCGGGAAGTAGCTGACGAAGTCCACGCGGTCCAGCTCCAGTTCCTCGGCCAGCATCTCGCCCAGGGCGCGCCGCAGCTTCTTGACGTACAGCCCTTCGACGATCGAGTCGCGGTCGGCGAAGTAGTTCCACTCGAAGAAGCAGTGGGCCGGCGCCGGGGGCGTGAGCTGGTGCTTGCGGTAGGCGCCGTCGGCGGCCAGGTAATAGGCCGCGCCGGGATCGAGGTCCTCCAGAAAATCGCCGCCGTTCTTGCGCAGGGCGATGTCCTCGGACACCACCACGTGCTTGCCGTCCTTGATGCCCAGCACGCCGGGCCGGATCCCGGTGCGGTCGCGCAACACCAGCACGTCGTCGCGGCTGCAGTCGGCAATCGCCATGGTGTAGGCGCCCGGCAGCCGGCGCACCAGCTCCGCCTCGCCGATGGCACGGTAGAGGTGCAGCAGCCGCTCGGTGTCGCACGCGCCTGCCCCGGCGCCGCCGTTCGCCGCGGCGTTGCCGGCGCCGTGCAGGTGGTGGTCTGCGACGTGACCGTTGTGCACCGCGACCATCTCGCAGCCGGCGTAGATCACGTGACTGCCGTAATCCGTCATCGCGCCGCCGATCACGTGCGGGTGAGCGTCTTCCAGCAGCCGCCGCTTGCTGCCCTTGGTGGCGTAGCGCACGTGCGCGAGGAAGGTGTGATACCCGGAGCTGGGCATGATCTTGTGCAGGTCGACCAAGTCCATGGTCTCGACCGTGCCCAGCCACTTCACCGCGTCGATCCGCCCATGGCCGACGCCGGCAATCCCGACCGCGTCCCGCCCGCGGTGTTGCAGCGTCTTGATGAACGAATAGGCGTCGTGCAGCGTGTGGGTCACGCACAGACCGCAGTGGTGGCTGATATGCTCGCCCATTCGCTCGTTGTTCGCCCCTTTGACCCTATCGTAAGGACGTACTATACCATATGTGGGAGACAATGCAGAAACCGGGGACGCCATCGCCAGTCACGGCAGTGTCCGAAGCGACCAATGGCGACATCCTCAGGTCCGCAGTCGAGGGCCTCAGGCTCAGTGTTCGTGCGGCCAACTGCCTGCGTGCGCTTGGGGTCGGAACTGTTGAGGAGCTCGTTACGTATCGGCCGGAGGATCTGCTCCGCACGCGGAACCTCGGTGCGACGACCCTGCAGGAGATCACGCGCGCGCTCGCGAACCATGGGCTCCGGCTGGGCATGGACAAGAACCCGATCTCGACCCGAGTGGCGCGTACGCCGGAACCGCTACCGGCGGATACCACCGGACGGTCCATTCTTTCCTCCGGAGTGCACGTGCTCAATCTGGGTGTGCGTGCCTCCAATTGCCTGCAAGCCCTGGGCGTCCACACGGTCGGGGAGCTGATACAGTGGAACGCTCCGGACCTCGTTCGCACCCGCAACCTCGGTAGTGGGACTCTGCAGGAGATCATCGACGCACTGGACGACCACGGGCTCGCGTTGGTCATGGACCCCCGTACCGCAGCCGAG
This sequence comes from Spirochaetia bacterium, assembly GCA_965198005.1. GTDB lineage: Bacteria > Spirochaetota > Spirochaetia > SZUA-6 > Bin103 > Bin103. The sequence continues at coordinate 623,002 of CBDAOI010000004.1, read as the reverse complement.
TGCGCTACTGCGCGGGGACAGGTTTTTCGTCAGACCTTGAGTACGGGGCTGGCTACCGCGGAGGCGGAACTCGACTACGTCGTTACCGAAGTCATTGCACCTGCCAAGCGCAGCATCATGATGCTTCGCCTGGGCTGGTCGGGTCAGCGGATTCGCACGCTCAAGGAACTCGCCAAGGACCCTGAATTGTCACGGCTCGGCAAGCGGGTCTCGCGAGAACGCATCAGGCAGATCGAGAGTACCGGGAAACGAGCCATACGCCACCGCCTCGACGGGATCTGTCCGCGGCGGATTTCGGAAGCGCTGCGGATCGTGACGGAATCCACTCCCATCGCCGTGGGTGACGTGCCCGATCTGCTCAGAAAGCACGGCGTTTCACGGGTCGGGCTCCACTATTCGGGGGTACGGAACGCCGTGGAGCTGGCGGGGACGGAGTGGCCCCTGGTTCCGCTGACGACCCGTGGGAACCGGGTGTTGATCTTGACCGGAGAACGGGCGAGATACCGTAGGGCGCTACGGATTCTCTCGTCGACGCGGCCGATGGCGCACTCCATCGTCGGCCAGACGGCAAGACTCGCCAGGGGGCGGTCCGCGATGGCGACCCTCCTCACGCGACTCATCGACGCCCACCCCGATTATCAATGGCTGGACCGGGATACCGGTGTCTACTGGCATGCCCCGGACGGGCGGCCGAGACGCAGCAACAATATCCTCTATCAGTGCAGGAAGTTGTTTTCTGTCTGTGGCCGTCTGCACCTGGACGAGATCCACGGGGCCATTCGACGGACGAGAACGGGCGACGAATTGCCCCCCGCTCACGTGCTGTTGGAGATGATCAGGCAGACCAACTGGTGTCTCATCGATGGAAACTACGTGCAACTGCGACATGACATCCGGTTCGACGAGCTGACTACCACCGACCGCAGGGTGGTTCGCGCCGTAGCGGGGATGGGGTCCACGATGGCGTTTGCGGAACTCCGGGACAATCTCATGCGACAAGGCATCACCAGCAGCCACGCCGGACAGCACATCATCTCCAGTCCGTTTCTGTACCCGGTAGCGCGCGGGCGATACCGGATACTGTTCCATGCAGACGATTCCATCGCGGCCTTGGGATAGTCGCGCGGGTTGCGGGTCACGAGGATGCCGATCTCGTTATCCAGCGCGACCTCCGGGGGTGTTGATGTTGATCGCGCAGCGTGCTAGGGTGCGCGCACATGGAACGACGACCACTGGGCAACACCGACCTCATGACCTCGCCGATCGGCTTCGGCACCTGGGAGATGAGCACCACCATGTACGGCTCGATCGACGTGGACGAGGCGTCGCGGGCCGTACGCGCCGCGATCGACCACGGCATCAACCTGTTCGACACCGCCGAGGTCTACGGTCCCTTCCACTCGGAAGAGATCCTGGGCAAGGCGCTCGGCGAGCGGCGCAAGGAAGTGATCCTGGTCACCAAGACCGGCTTCTTCTTCAACGACGAGGAGCGCAGGATTCTCGGCCGCAACTCGCGCTACGAGCACATCATCGAGCGCACCGAGGGCTGTCTGCGCCGGCTCGGCACCGACGTCATCGATCTGATGCTGATCCACTGGCCCGACTTCATGACGCCGCTGGACGAGCCGATGCGCGCTTTCGAGAAGCTGATGCAGGACGGCAAGATCCGCTACGGCGGGGTCTCCAACTTCAACGTCGAGATGCTGGACTACTGCCGCCAATTCACCGATGTCGCGGTCAACCAGGTCGGCTACCACCTGTTCGATCAGCGCATGCAGAAGCGGATCCTGCCCTACTGCCGGGAGCACAGCATCGGCTTCATGGCGTACGGCACGCTCGCGTTCGGGCTGCTGACCGGCGCCTTGGGGCCGGACCACACCTTCGAGGAGGGTGACTGGCGCAACCGCTACACCGCCTTCTGGCTGCCGCTGTTCCAGCGCGACAACTTCAAGCGGGAGCTGCGCGTCGGCGCGCGGCTGGCGGAGCTGGCGGCGCGCTACGGCAAGTCGCTGGCGCAGCTCGCCATCGCCTGGGTGCTGGGCAACCCGGCGGTGACGGTGGCGCTGGTCGGCATGCGCAACGACCGGGAGCTGGCCGAGAACACCGCCGCCGTCGATTGGCGCCTGAGCGCCGCGGACCGCGCGGAGATCGACCGCATCTTCGCCGAAGAGGGCTGTCCCACCTACGAGGACTACCCGCAGACCCTGATGTACTGAAGGAGACGCCCCGCGACGCCGGGTCCGACTGCTTGACGCGGCGGCGACCGGCGGCTATGCTCCGGTCGAGTGCTGTTCGTCCTCGGTGAGGCCCTCGAGTCGGTCTACGGCCCGTTTCGCCTGCTCACGTCCCATATCTTCCTGGCCGGCGCCGCCATCGTTCTGTCCGGCATCGTGACTTGGCTGCTGCTGCCGCGTCTGGCGGTGCGCCTGCCGCGCGACCGGGGCCGCCCGTTCGCCGTGCAGACCGAGGCCGCGGTGGGCAAACCCACCAGCGCCGGCGTGGTATTCGTGCTGGTGTACGTGGTCGTGGCCCTGATCACCGTGCCGTGGAATACGCCCCATCTCGGGGTGCTCGGCGTGGTGGTGCTGGCCATGGCGACCGGCTATCTCGACGACCGTACCGCCCTGTCCGAGTACTGGCTGGGGGCGATCGACTTCGCCCTGGCGCTGCTGGCGGCGCTGGCGCTGTGCGGCAGCGCCGCCACCGAGGTGTGGCTGCCGTTCGCGAAGGCGGCGGTGGCGGTGCCGCGCTGGATCTGCGTGCCGGCCGCCACCGCCCTGCTCTGGATTGCGATCAACGCCACCAACTGCACCGACGGAGTCGATGGGCTCTCCGGCAGTCTGTCGGTGGTGGCGCTCACGACGCTCGGCGGCCTGCTCTACTTCGTCCTCGGCCACGACGTGGTGTCCGAGTACCTGCTGCTGCCGCACTATCCCGACGGCGCCACCTGGGCGATCACCGCCTTCGCCATGCTCGGCTGCCTGATCGGCTACCTGTGGTACAACGCCTACCCCAGCGAGCTGCTGATGGGCGACGCGGGGTCGCGCGCGGTCGGCCTGCTGCTCGGCATTCTGGTGATCAAGAGCGGCAACCCGTTCATGCTGCTGATCGTGTCCGGCGTGCTGCTGGTCAACGGCGGCACCGGCCTGCTGAAGGTCGCGCTGCTGCGCTTCTTCAACATCAGCATCCTGCACAGCATCCGCTTCCCGCTGCACGACCACGCGCGCCATCAGGCGGGCTGGTCGAACAATCAGGTGCTGGTGCGGTTCACGCTCCTGCAGGGGATCATCACCATGGTGTTCATGGTGGCGCTGATCAAGATCCGGTAGCCCGCTCGGTTCGCTCGGGCGGCGAGTCCAGCGGCTGCCCGCAGTGCGGACAGACTGCCGGCGGCGGTACGGCGTCCTCCGGCGTGGCTTGCGGCCGGCGGCGGGCCAGCGCCTCGATGAAGCCGGAGCTGATGATCGCCGTCGGCAGCGCCACCAGACCGATGCCCAGCACGGCGATCACGCCGCTCAGCAGCCGGCCCCACCCGGTGACCGGAAACACGTCGCCGTAGCCGATGGTGGTCAGGGTGGCCACCGCCCACCACAGCGAGGCGACGATGTTGGGAAACGCCTCCGGCTGCACGTCGTGCTCCATATAGAACATCAAGGTCGAGGCCACCACCAGCAGCAGCGAGGTCAGGAACACCGCCGTCAGCAGCTCGGAACCGCGCTCGCGCAACACGGTGCCCATGATCGCGAGCGAGCGGGTGTAACGGGCCAGCTTGAGCAGCCGCAGGAACCGTACCAGCCGCAGCACGCGCACCACCCGCAGATCGACCGGGATCAGGAACGGCAGGTAGAACGGGAGGATCGCGATCAGGTCGATCAGGCCGATCGGCGACACCACGAACAACGCCACGGCCGCCGCCCGCGAGCGCTGCGGGCGCGCAAACTCGCAGGTCCACAGGCGCAGCACGTACTCCACCGTGAACAACGCCACCGACACCAGCTCGACCAAGTCGAACCACCGCCGATAGCGGTCATACATGCCGGAAAAGGACTCCAACACCACCGCGGCGATGTTGGCCACGATCACCGCCGTCACCGTAAGGTCCACCACCGCCGACAGGCGATCGCCGGCACCCGCCTTCTCCAGCACCTCATAGGTGCGACGGCGCAGAGCGCGATAGCTGGTCATCGACCGGTAGTGTACCGTCGGCGGCGCACGCGCCAAAGTTGGCGCCGTTGGCGCCGCCCCGACCGATACACTATACTGGGCATGATACCGGGGGGTGGCATGCCACACCCCTGAAACATTTGGACGGTACAGTGCGATGCAGACGCTGATCGCTACGCTCGAGTTCGTGATCGAGAAACTCCCCTACTTCGCGTTCGGGGTCGGGCTGGTGTTTCTCGGCAAGCTGTTCTACAACCTTACCACCGGGTACGACATCGACCGCCATCTCACCGCCGAGCGCAACAACGCGGTCGGGGTCAGCTTCGTCGGCTACCTGGTCGGGCTGGCGTTCGCGGTGGCGGCCACCCTGACCGGCACCACCGGCGCGCTGGTCGCCGATCTCGCCGGGATCGTGGTCACCGGGGTGCTGTCGATCGGGTTGCTGCGCCTGAGCATGGTGATCAACGACAAGCTGGTGCTGCACACGTTTCACGTCGGCACCGAGATCGCGGACGAGCACAACGTCGGCACCGGCTACGTCGTGGGCGGCATGAGCATCGCCACCGGCCTGATGCTTTCCGGCGTGATGCTGGGCAGCAGCGGCAGCCTGCTGCTGCTGCTGCGCGACGTGATGATCTACTGGGTGGCCGGCCAGGCGATACTGGTCGCCGACGGGCTGCTGTTTCAGGCCATTACCCGCTACGACGTGCACGACAGTATCGAACGTGACGGCAACCCCGCGGTCGGCATCAGTTTCGGCGCCTTTCTGGTGGCGCAGGGGCTGATCATCCGCACCGCCCTGACCGGGGCCGGCAGCGATCTCGGCCGGGAGCTGCTGATCACGCTGATCATCGCGGTCAGCGGACTGGTGCTGCTGCTGCTCGGGCGCGTGATCGCGGACAAGGTGTTGCTCCCTCACGGCGTGCTGTCGCAGGAAGTGGCGGAGCACAAGAATACGGCGGCCGCGGCCGTCGCGGCCGGGGCGTTCCTGGTGATCGCGATTCTGTTCAGCGCCGCGGCCAACCCGGCGGAAGCGGTGACCGCGGCGGCCGCCGCCGGAGTGGCGCCGTGACCGGGCCACAGGCCGCGCCGCGGCCGGCGCGGCGCCGGGTGCCGTTCGCACGGCGGCGGATCTGGGCGGTGGTGGCCCTGGCGGCAGCGCTGCTGCTGGTGGCGGAAGACGCGCTCGCGCGGCGCGGCGGCGGCTTCGGCGGCGCCTCGTTCGGCCGCAGCTTCTCGTCGCGCAGCTTCTCCACCCGCAGCACGGTGGGAACCCGCGCCTGGGGCAGCAACCGGGTGCGCACGAACAGCACCCGCAGCGCGCTCTCGGGGTCGCGCGCCGGCACGGCGCGCGCCAACACCCGCGGCGTCAGCAACGCCCAGTATCAGCGGGCGCGCGCCAACGGCACCACCTACCGGACCCGGCAGCAGGCGGAGCAGACGTTCGTCAGTCGCAATTCCAGCCAGTTCCCGTCGCGCTACGCCAGCCAACCCGCGACCCGGCCGGGGCACGTTCCCCAGTCCACGCGGGTCGACGGCCGCAACGTCAACGTCGCCTACAACGCCGGGCTCGGCGGTTACGGCTACCTCCACCCGAGCCTGGGCACCTGGGTGCTGTACAGCGCCATGACCGACGCGGCCATGCTCGGGCTGCTGATGTCGCGGCAGGGCTACTACTACGGGCCGGCGCCGGGCGCCTACTACGGCGGCCGGACCTCGGGCTTCTGGACCGGGCTGATGATGATCGGGATCATCTTCGCCATCTTCTTCGTCATGCGCTCCAAGTCGCGCTACTACGACTGACCGCGCAGGGCACCCCCGAGCCGCGATGTTGTTCAGCCGGCGCCGGCGGCGCCGGGAGCCCGCTCCCATTCACTCCCCCGCGGAGCCGGAGTTCTGGCGCCGCCTGCCGGAGGGCAGCTCCATTGCGCTGCGCGACTTCCAGGCGCTGGAAGAAGCCGAGCTCACCGGCGGCGGCGACGGGCTGAACTACGCCGTGACCGGCAAGCGCCACTACACCTTCCACGACGCCGGCGGCGGGGTGGTGGCCGAGTACGTGACGTTCGATCTCGCCGCGGGCGAGACCACCTACGTGCTGATTGCGGTATGCGCGGCCGCCGCCACCGCGCCGGTCGAGCTGCGGGTCTACTACCGGCCCGACGGATTCGAGCCGGGCACGCGCGCCGCGGTGCTCGCCCAGGGCAACGAGTGGCTGTTCATGGAGCCGGCCAATCCCGATTCCTACGTACCGTACGAGCTGGAGTTCGCCCGCTACCCGCACGTGCCGCCGATCCGGGACGGCGACGAAGAGCGCGAGTTCACGTTCGAGGCGGTGGGTTCCGGCCCGCTGTACGGCGAGCACCACGATGCGCGCGCCGGCCGGCGGGTGCCGGCCCTGATCATGGAGTACCGCACGCGGCAGCCGGCCAGCAATCCGCTGCTGCTGGTGCTTGAGGAGGGCGGACTGGACCTGCACGGGGAGGCGATTGCGGACGGCGGCTTCGTGACGCTGCTGCTGGGCAGCACGATCGACCTGTCGCAGATGGACGTGTACCCGGTCTGAGAGATACGGTCTACGTCTTCCATTACCACCTGCTGCCCGGCGGGGTGACCACGGTCATGCGCGACGGGGTGCGCGCGCTGAGCCAACATCCCGACCGGCTTCCCGAGCTCCGGCGGCTGGTGGTGGTGGCCGCCGGCGACGCCCCGGCCTTCCCGCCGGAGATTGCGCGTGAACGGCTGGATGCGCTGGGCTACGACGACGCGCCGGCGACCCCCGCCGCGACCCGGCGCCTGTGCGAGCTGCTGCTGCGGCGCTACGGCGACGGGGTCTGGTGGATTCACAATCACCACCTGGGCAAGAACCCGGCGTTCACCGGCGCCGTGCTGCAGGCGGCCGCGCGCGGCCAGCCGCTGGTGCTGCAGATCCATGACTTCCCGGAGTGCGGGCGGCCCGCCAACCTGCGCCGGCTGCGGCGCGAGGTGGCGGACTCCCCCTACCCGCTCGGGCCTCACGTGCGCTACGCGGTGCTGAACCGGCGCGACCTGGCCGTGCTGCACGCCGCCGGCGTGCCGCGGCAGCAGGTCACGTTGCTGGCCAACCCGGTGCGGCCGGTGGCGCCGCCGCCGCTGCCGGCATCCGCGCCGGCGGCCGCGGCACGCGCCGCCGTGGAACGTGCCGCGGCCGCGCGCGCCGCCCCGTTCGGCCGCGGCACGCTGACCCGCGGGCAGCCGCTGTGGCTGTATCCGGTGCGCGTCCGGCGGCGCAAGAACGTGCTCGAGGCGGGCCTGCTGGCGCGGCTCTGCCAGGCCAATCTGGTGGTGACGCTGCCGGCGTCGTCGGCCGCGGAAACGCCCTACTCCCGTCAGGTCGAGGCGCTGTTCGCGCACGGCGCGATCCCGGGCCGGTTCGGCGTGGGCGCCCACCTCGACGCCCACGGTCTCGGCTTCGAGGAGCTGGTAGCCGCCGCCGACCTGATCGTGTCGTCGTCCGTGGAGGAGGGATTCGGCTTTCAGTTCGTCAACACCCTGCAGTGGCGCCGGCCGCTGCTGGCGCGGCGGCTGCCGGTGCTGGCCGATCTCTCCGAGCTGCTCGCGGGGTACCCGGCCGCGGTGTACGACTCCGTCCGCTGTCCGCTGGCGGCCGATCAGCGCGCGGCACTGAGCGCCGCGTATCGGCCGGCCCTGGAACGCGCGCGGCGGATCCTGCCTCCCGCCCGGCTGGAGCGGCTGCACGCGGAGCTGCAGTCGATCATCGGCGGCGACACCGCCGACTTTTCGTTCCTGGACCTCGCCCAGCAGACCGACCTGCTGCAGCGCCTCGACGACCCCGGCTACCGGGCGGTGCTCGAAGAACTGAACGCCGGCCTGCTGGCCGCGGTGCGCGGCCTGGAACGCGCGCCCCCCGACCGGAGCGCGGCGATCGACGCCGCCCTCGGCCCGGCGGCGTTCGCCGCCCGCGCCGCCGAGCTGCTGCGGCCGTTGCTGGCCACCGGCGGCGGCGCCGGAGCAACCGGCGCGGCGCACGCCGAGACGGTGGAGGAGCGGTTCACCACGCCGCCGGCCATGCGCCTCCTGATGGAAAGCTGATCGGCGCATGCTGACCCTGCTCGGGCGGGTGGTGCCGGTGCTGCTGGTAGCCTTGCTGATCGTCAACCTGGTGCAGCGCGGGCTGACGCGCGCCGGCGGCCACCCCGGTGCGCCGGCAGCGGAGGAACCCCGGCAGCCGGACCCCGCGCCGCCGGGCGCGCCGCCGCCCGTGCCGGCGGCCGCGGGCCACGCCCGGCGCGCGGCGTCGCTGATCGCCGCCGGCATCGTGCTGGCGCTGTGGTGCGCGGTGCTGCTCGGGCGGCGGTTTCACGCCCCCGAGTGGACCGGCGTCCCGATGCTGCTGGCCGCCGCCGGCGCCGCCTTCGCCCTGCGCCGCCGGCTCGGTGTGTTCCCCCTGAAGTGCCGCTGGTGCGGCCGGCGGCTGCCCGCCGGCGTGGTCCTGGGCTTCGACGCGCCCGCCACCGCGCGCTACGAGGCGGCTGCCTGCCCGTCGTCCGACTGCCGGCCGGCGCGAACGCAGCACCCCGTTCCCTGACCGGCGCCCGCCTCACTCCGGTTCGATCACGCCGACCACGTTGCCGGCGGCATCCACCACCTGCACCGGCCCGCGCCAGACGTCGTCCCCCAGGTCCAGGGTGGCTGGCGGGTCTCCCAGAGCGCCCGCGGCTCCCCCCGGCAACGTGAACCGGTCCGCGACGGCGTAGTCCACTTCGTAGCCCAGATCCTCGAACGACGCGATGGTCACCCGGCTGACCGGGTTGTGGCCGCCGATCTCCAGCGTGGGAGTCATCATCTCGGATCCGAACACCGACTCCCGCCAGTGCTTGTCCAGCGCTCCCCGGCCGTACCGCGCGGTATCGTTCTCCACCGGCACGCGCCTGCCGTCGTACCGGTCGCCCCCCACCCGATCGAACTCGACAACCGCGTTGGGTCCATCGAAATGAGTATCCTTCCCCGCTACCGGCTTTGGACCCGTGATGGACGGCTCTTCCAGAAATCCCAGCCCCCGCCAGATCACCCCGAACCCCAGCGCGTGCGCCATCTCGTGCAGCACCACGGCGCGAAACTCGTGATGCTCCATTTCGTCCGTATCCTGCGTGTCGAGACTGATGATCGCGACCGTGGGCAGGTTGCCGGCCTCGCGAACCTGGCAGACGCCGGCCTGCGCCACGGTTCCTCCCGGACCGTCCAGGTCATCAGCCCACTCGATGAAGATCACCACGTCGTCGATTTCGGTCCCCGCCGCGAGCAGCGGGGCGTCTCCCGTGCACCTCACGGCGGCTCTGACCTCCACGTTCGGCAGGTCGCGCACCAGGGCGCTCATCCAGAACACGGCCGCTTCCTCGACCGCCTGCTGTCGCGCCGGGTCCGGCGTCGGTCCCAGGTAGCGCAATTCGATGTTGAAGTCGGAGTCACGATAGTACCGGACATGCAGCAGGTACCTGCCCGTGCTCTCCATCCGGCCGCCGACGCGGATGTAGTGGACGCCGGCGCCTACTTCGGCCAGCACCCGGAAGTTGCCGTCCGATGCACCCTCGTCAGCGACCCGAAGCGCGGTCCCGGAACCGTCCAGGACCTGGCCGGCGGTCCTGGTGTCGCCCGTGGTCCAGGCCACCAGGGTGCCGGCTGCGGGTACTTCGAGACTGAAGTAATCGACGTCGGTGGAGGACTCGAGGCTGCCCCGGAGCGCGGCGCCGGAGGTGGCTGCGGCGTCGGGGTCGACCGCGGTGGCGGAGGCACGCGTATCGCCGTGGTCGTCGGCCGCCGGCTCGATCAGCGGGCCGAGGCCATCGCACCCTGCCACGGACAACAGCGCCGCGCAACTGGCGCCGAACAACAGCAACCGCACACCGGTCGCTCGCCAACCGGTCGCGCTCAGGCGGAGCCGGCTGGTCGGATGGCCAACAAGACGCAGCCGCCGCATGCCGCCTCCAGGGTAGGGTTTTCGCGCGCGCGCGGCAACCGCCGCCGCAGCACGGCACGGCCAACACGGCAGCGCACGGCCAAGGCGCGGGCGCGCCACACGCGCTCGGCACGCGTAAACCGTAGCCGTAGCGGCGTGTGAAGCGTTACTATGTGGTCTCAAGTCATGCAGATCACGAAGTCGGACAAGCTCAGGGACGTATGCTACGACATCCGCGGACCGGTGCTGGCCGCCGCCCGGCGCCTGGAAGAGGAAGGCTACCGGGTCGCCAAGCTCAACATCGGCGACCCCGCGCCGTGGGGGTTCGCGCCCCCGGACGAGATCGTCCATGACGTGATCGTCAACCTCCCGCACGGGCAGGGCTACAGTGAGGCGCAGGGGCTGTTCTCGGCGCGCAAGGCGGTGATGCAGCACTACCAGGCGCTCGGCGTGCCGCGGGTCGAGATCGACGACATCTTTCTCGGCAACGGAGTCAGCGAGCTGATCGTGATGGCGATGCAGGGGCTGCTGAACGACGGCGACGAAGTGTTGATCCCGGCCCCCGATTACCCGTTGTGGACCGCCGCGGTCAACCTCGCGGGCGGCCGCGCGGTGCACTATCTGTGCGACGAGGAGTCGGACTGGGCGCCCGACCTGGCCGATCTCTCCAGCAAGGTCAGCGACCGCACGCGCGCCGTCGTGGTGATCAACCCCAACAACCCCACCGGTGCGGTGTATCCACGGGAATGCCTCGAACGGATCGTCGCCGTGGCGCGCGAACATCGGCTGGTGCTGTTCGCCGACGAAATCTACGACAAGATCATCTACGACGGGGTGACCCACACGCCGCTGGCAACGCTCGCCGACGACCTGCTGATCGCCACCTTCAACGGGCTGTCGAAGACCTACCGGGTGCCCGGATACCGCTCCGGCTGGATGCTGCTGAGCGGCGCCAAGCACGCGGCGCGCGACTATATCGAGGGCCTCGGGATTCTGGCGGCGATGCGGCTGAGCTCCAACGTACCCGGCCAGCTCGCGATCCAGACCTCGCTCGGCGGTTTCCAGAGCATCAATCAGCTCACCGCGCCGCGCGGCCGTCTGACCGTGCAGCGCGACGCGTTCTACGAGGCGCTGACCGCCATTCCCGGAATCACCTGCACCAGGCCGCAGGGGGCGTTCTATCTGTTCCCGAAGCTGGACGCCGAGCGGTTCGGCGTGGTCGACGACGAACGCCTGATTCTGGACCTGCTGATGGCCGAGAAGGTACTGCTGGTGCACGGCACGGCGTTTGGATGGCACCGGCCCGACCACTTCCGCGTCGTGTTCCTGCCGCGCGTCGACGAGATCGCCGCGGTGGCGCAGAAGTTGGACCACTTCTTTCGCGGCTACGTGCAGGAGCCGGCCACGGCGGCGGCCGCGGCCGTGCCGCGCCGCAGCGCCTGACCGGTTCGTCCGAGCGCCTGCACCGGCCGCCGGCACGCGCACCAATGCCGACCGCGACCCCGCGCACCATCGCGTTTGCCACTCTCGGCTGCAGACTGAACATCGCCGAGAGCGATGCCCTGGCCGCGCGGTTCCTGGCCGCCGGCTATCGGGTAGTGCCCGCGGGCAACGGCGGGCACCCGCCCGACGTGGTGGTGGTCAACACCTGTACCGTCACCGGTCAGGCCGACCGCAAGTCACGCAACGCACTGCGCCGCGCCGGCCGCGACTCGGCGGCGAGGCGCCGGCCGCTGGTGGTCGCCACCGGCTGTTACGTGACCGCGCAGGGCGGCGTGAGCTGCGATCTGCCCGGCGCCGACTACGCCGTGGACAACGCCCGCAAGGCCGCCATCTTCGATCTGGTCGAGGCCTGCCTGGCCGGTGAGGTGGCGGACCCGGCGGCGCTGCCGGAAGACCCGTTCGGGTACCGTCCCGGACCGCAGCCGCTGCACACCCGCCCGACCCTCAAGATTCAGGACGGCTGCGACAACTTCTGCACATTCTGCATCATCCCGGCGGTACGCGGGCGCGCCCGCAGCCGGCCGGCGCCGGCCATCCTGGAGGAAGCGCGCCGCCTGCTTGGGGACGGTCACCGCGAACTGGTGCTGACCGGCGTCAACCTCGGCCGGTACGACTGGTGCGGCTGGGGATTCAGCCGCCTGCTCCGGGAGCTGCTGGACCTGCCGGGCGACTTCCGCATCCGCGTCTCTTCCCTGGAGCCGGATCCGCTGGACGATCAGTTCGTCGAGCTGGCCGCCCACCCCCGGCTGTGCCCCCACCTTCACCTCTGTCTCCAGAGCGGCTCCGACCGGGTGCTGCTGCGCATGCGCCGCGAGTACGACGTCGATCGCTACCTCGCACTGGTGGCCCGCATCCGGGCCGTATGGCGGCGGCGCGGCGTCCCCGCCCATTTCTCGACCGACGTGATGGTGGGCTTTCCGGGCGAGACCGAGGCCGACTTCGCCGCTACCCTGCGGGTCTGCGGGGAAGTGGGGTTCGGGCACATCCACACCTTTCGCTATTCGCCGCGCGCGGGCACGCGGGCGGCCCGTCTGCCCAATGCCGTCCCCGAACCGGTCAAGGAAGAGCGCAGCGCCGCGGTGCGGGCGCTGGCCGCCGCCGGCCGCCGCCGGCTGGCGCGACGGCTGCGCGGCTGCACCCAGCGGGTGCTGGTGGAGGATGTGGCCGGCGGCCTCGCCAGCGGCTACGGCGAGTCCTATCTCCGCATCCGGTTCCCGGCCGCCGTACCCCCGGCCGCGGGCGAGTTGCGCCGGGTCACCGTGGCGCACGCGGCGGAGGACGGATCGCTGACCGGCGTCCCCGCCTGAGACGTCCCGCACAGGCCGCGGCCGCCGCCACCTGGCGCGTACGTCAGCGCGAATACACGTACAGGTCGGAGAACTCCACCGGCCCACCGAGGACCCGCAGCGCTACCGTGTCGGCCGCCCGCCCGGCGATCGCGGCCGATACCGCCAGCTTGAACTGCTCCATGCCGTCCACCAGGACCGTGATCGACCCGTGGCACGGTCCGCCGCCCATGGTCGGTGCGCAGTCATTGGGATCGTAGAGCGCCTCGAGCGTCACGCGGGACGACAACGACTGCGTGACGCTTCTGCTCTTGCGCCACACCAGCCGATTGCCGTCGAGCGACTCGTAGAGCTGGGCCTGGGTCTCATCGGTGCCATAGAAGCCTTTTTCCCGCGTCATCCAGATCAGGTAGGAATGTCCAAAGTTCCAGGTGTTGCCGGACCACGGCGTTTCCGACGCCAGGAAGTGCAGTCCGAAACCCGCGCGCGCACCGCCGTCGGCGCGGGCAACGACGCCGTAGAGGGTTGCCACCGCCGGTTGCGCCACGCCGCTGAACGCGAACTTCGCATGACTCGCGTCGGTGTCGGTCTGGCGCACCGTCCCGGCGCCGGACACCGACCACACCCCCTCGCCGGGCAGCGCGACGCCGCCGCCGAACCCGCGCACGAGGCGCCGGGCATCGGATGAATTCATCAGCTCGTCGCGCAGCAACTCGGCGGTTGTCCGGACTCGGTGTCCTTGCTGCGCCGTGGTGAACGCAATCGCCCCGTCACGCCCCACCCGCAGAGAGAAGGCGTACGCCACGCCACCGATTCCGATGTTGGAAACGACCAGCGTATCGGAGGCGACCACGTCGAGCGCGGGAGCCGATAGATCCATCGCCGGAATGTCGCCGGCACCCGTCACGTACAGTGCCTCCACGGCGGCCCGGTTGTCTCCGGCGTAGCGCAGGCGGGCCGAGAACTCGCCTCCCCGATAGCCGATGCGCGAGAGGTAGAACGAACTGGGCCCGGCCAGGGATACCTGGGCGGAGTCCAGATTCAGCAGGCTCAGATCCAGGCCGGCCGGCACCACGACGCCGTGCCCATCGGTGTCCTGGACCTGCACCGCGCCCTCGTGCTCGGTGCGCTTGCGCTGCAACTCCGCCAGCGCGACCGCGGCGGTGGCGGCCGCAGCCTGCGCCTGCGCGGTTTCGGCCCGGGCCTCCGCGGCCGCGGTCTCGGCCGCAGCGACTGCGGCTTCCGCCTGCGCAGCCTCCGCCTGCGCCGCGCTGGCGGCGGTCACGGCGGCGACCACGGCGGCGCTCGCGCGCGCGGTTTCCTCCTGCGCCGCGGCGGCCATCTCCTCGGCCGACATCGCGCCAGCCGTGGCCGCGTCCAACTCCTCGAGCGCGGCCTCGGCCTCGGCGTACGCCGCGGCCACCTCCGCTTCCAAGGCCGCCACCTCAGCCTCGAGGACGGTCACCCGCTCCTCCGGCGTGGGCACCGCCACGGTCTCCGCGGTTGCCGCCGGAGACACGCAGCCGGTGTGAGTCACCAGTGCACTCGCAGCCAAGAGTAGAAAACCACCGATACCTGTTCTGCACATTGCGTTGCCTCCGTTACGCCGAGCGGGGTTTGCCGTTCAGGAACCGCCGTCACTACGTATTATCGGTATGCGGACGGTCAAAGTTCCGGCCGGATGCGCAGTTTCTCGCGCAGTGTAGCGTCAGTCAGCGCCCGGCCGTTCAACCGTTCAGCCCCGGTCAGCCGGCACACCGGGTAAGCGCCGTCGGTTCGGGCGTGCGGCTTACCGGCGGCGCCGGAGGGTTTCGCGGTTGAGGTAGGCGGGCAGGCCCTTGCCGTCGCGGGCGGCGCTCTCGGCCGCGGCTTCGGCGCCGGGGAGGTCGCGGTAGTTGCGCTGCTCGGCCGCCGGTTCTGCCGGCGCCGCCGGCCGCGTCCGGGGCTGCTCCTCCAGGGTGCCGCGGAAGCGGCGCAGCACCATGCCGCGCGCGATGTCGGCGCCGACGGAGACCATTTCCGCCAAGCTGTACCTGGGCTTCACCGCCGTGATTCGGGCGATCCCCACCGACGTCTCGAGGCGGGCGAGATCCTCGCCCGTGTCCGGGTCGACCAGCATCTCTCCGAGCGCGAACACCTCGAACAGATCTCCCGTGCGCACCGTCTTGCCGCCGCGGTTCACCACGAAGCCGCGCGGGCCGGTGACCTGGGTGACCACCGGCGGATAGATGCTCCCCGTCACCTCCTCGGCGACCTGCGCGCCGAGCTGATCGAGCAGCGCTTCCGCGACCCGCTCCGGACGGAGGTCATCGTCCTCCGGGATCAACTCCAACTCCAGCGACGAGGACCACTGCACCTGCCGGGTGGCTACGGTGAGCAGCGTGTAGCGCGCCCGGACGGCGCCGAGCGTACGCTCCTGCGTCTCGCCGCTGATCCGGATTTCCTTGCGCTCGTGCTCCACCGCGATGCGGTCGACGGTGCCGTACAGCAGGTAGTCGGCGCCCAGCACCTTGCCCAGCCGCGCCCCCTCCGCGGGGTCGACGTCGGCCGATTCGAGCAGCCTCTTCTCCCGCTCGTACAGGTCGCCGGCGCGCCGGTCGAGCACCGTGAACCGCCGGCTCTGGGTCAACAGCTCCTCGATCCGCGCCCGGAACCGTTCCTGCAGGTTGCGGATCAGGTCGTAGTCCACGTCCACCCCGCGCCGCACGACCCGGCCGCCGCTGCGCTGCTCGCGCCCGCCGCCGGTGCCGTACAGATGCACCTCGTCCAGCACGAACTCCAGCACCGCCAGCCGGCGGCGCTCCACGGCGGCGCCCGGCACGCGATAGGTGGCGTGCTCGACCCGCACCCGGACGCGGATGCCGTCGTCCTCCCGGACCGCGCTCAGCACGTCGTAGCCAAGGAAGCGGCAGTCCTCCTTGCCCGTGGCAACCTGGATCCGTTCGTTGATCCACGCAATGAACTTGACACTATCGCCCTGCACCGCGAACGACACCGTGGACGACTCGGCCGGCCGCACCGATACGCCGCAGAGCTGCAAGGCCGCTTGCTGCAACGCGTTCCGCACCGCTTCCGCCTCGGTCGCCCCGAGGCCGCGCACCTCGGAGCTCTCGGTCGCCACCTGCGCGTGCACGCCGCCCACGACCAGAACCGACCACAGCGCCGCGACGCTCAGCCGCAGCGCCATCCGGGCGCTACTGCCACGCAAAGCTCTTGTTGTCTCCCTGCTTGACGATCACCTGCTCGAACTCCCAGTACGCCAGGCCGGTCTCGATGTTGGTCGTGGTGAGCTGGAAGTAGTAGTCGACCTGCTGCTTGCCGTCGACCGTGTTGGTGCGCTGGATGATCTTGCCGGACAGGCTCAGCTCGGGCGCGATCATGGTGCCGTCCTCGGCGACCGTGTCCTGATCGAACAGCTCCGAATCCTGCAGCTCGCGCGTCTTGGCGCTCAACGGGTCTTCAGGCCCCTCCAGCCCGACCGCCGTGGTCACCATCACGCGGCCACTGTTGAGCAGGTCGATGCGGATCTTCTTCACCAGTTGATCGGTGTCGAGGTTGAGCGTGGTGTCGTTGACCATGCGGCTGATCGCCATCACCCACGGCTGGGTGCTGCCGGGCTTGAACGACAGCGGACTGCTCAGGAACGAATCCACCGCCTGCTCGGCCGCGTACTCGAAGTCGCGATAGTCGAGTCCGAGCGTGGTTGCTTCCCCGGGCTGCGGGGGCGGGCGATCCGTATCCACGTAGACGGGCGTGGTCTTGCAACTGACCAGCAGCAGGACCGCCAGTCCGATGGCGGGACCGATGAACGACTTCATTCTATTTCCTCCCATACGTGATCATCGTCTTCTTTCTGCCTTTTCTTCTGCCTTCAATATACCACTATCGGTCGCCGAACGCCGCAACCTGGATCGCGGTCGGGGCGCCCCGCCGAACAGTCTTGATCACCACCATGACGAACCGCCCGGGCGGCAGCGTGAGATCGTGGGCCACGCCGGCGCCGGTAATTCGCAGCCGGCCGTCGCCGGGCCGCGGCAGACTGGCCACGCCGACCGCCTGCGGCAGCGCCCGCCAGATGCGGGTGTCGGCCCGAGTCACCACCAGCGAAGCGATCGGGGCGAGCACGTTCAGCACCGACGCCAGCCCGCCGTGCTCTTCCGCCTGGCGCTGGATCTCGAGCTGCAGCAGGGTCCTGATCACGGTGCCGGCCACGGCCTTGAACACCACCGCGTCGTAGCCGGCCTGGAACTCGGTCGCAGCGTAGCGGTCGACGTTCAGGAGCAACTCGGTCTGGTACGCCTGGCCGTCGGCCTCGAGCCGCAACGAGCCCGCAGCCGGTGACCCCGGACGGAACTCGGGCAGTGCGGCGGAGACGATCAGCACGCCGGCGCCGGTGAATATCGGCAGATCGAAGCGGAACTCGGTGAGGTACGGTCCGACGCCGTCCTCATGCACCACCCAGACCCGCCCGTCAGCGGCGCCGCGGCCGCCGCTCGCGAGCCGCTCGGCCTCCACCAGGTCGGCCAGCACGTGGCGGTTGCGCCGGCCGTCCAGCACCGCCGCATTGCGGAACAGGTTGGAGGCGCGGTTGGCCTCGCCGGTCGCCAGCCGGAAGGTGCCGTGCAGCCAGTCGGTGAACGGATTGCGCAGGTCACGGTACTGTCCCAGCTCCTCCACCGCCTCGAGCCGCGCGGCCACGGGCCCGTCCGGATCCATCACCTCGGACAGGGAGCGGTCGACGTGCTCCTGGTACTGCTCCTCGTCTTCCTCGCCGGCGCCCAGCGCCCGCACCTTGGCGGCGAGCTGGTGCACCGCGTTCTGCTGCCGCTGGTCGGCCCGGTTCAACTCCACCCGGGCGCGGGCCGCGTCGTCCAGCAGCATCGAGTTCATCGCCTTGAAGGTGTTGACCAGCACGCCGTCGTAGATGGTACCCCGATAGGAGACCATGAGATCGTTGCCCACCACGGTGAGTCCGGCGGACAGCAGGTCCTCGACGCTGGCGATCGAGTCGGACTTCCACAGCAGTTGCGCCTCGGCGCGGTCGAACGCGACTTGCGAGTCGGCGCTGCGGCCCGCGGCCCGTAGCGCCATGCCGGCGTGCAGGGAAATGAGTAGCTCCTGCGCGTCGTAGTCGAGGCCGGTGTCGCCGCCGAGCACCGCGCTCGCAGCCTGGTATTCGCCGGCGGAGTACTCGGTGAGGAACTGTTCGGTGCGGCGGATCTCCGAGAACCCCGCGCACCCGCACAGGATGACCGAGCAGATGAGCACCGCAACGGCGCTGGTGCGGACGGCGCAGGATGAAATCGATGAATTCTGACCGGGAGAGCGCACTGGCTGACTTGCGTGCCAGTCTACGAAAGGCACCTGCCGCGCTGTCAATCCATCGGATAATCCATCGGATAGAAGACGAGCCCGGACACCGGCTTCGGATAGAAGTGAGTGGACTTGCGCGGCATGCGCTCGCCGGCGCGCGCGATCTCCAGCACGTCTTCCAGCCGGGTGGGATTGAGCAGCAACGCCACGTCGGCCGTGCGCCGGTCGACCGCCGCCAGGGCGTAGCAGCCGCTGTTGCGCACGTACGCCCCGATCTTGTGCTCGCCCGGCTCCAGGTCCGCCAGGTCGCGCAGCCACCGTCGCTGCGCCTCCGCCCGGCCGGCCGCGGCGTGGGTGTACATCTTGACCCGGAAGTGCTGCATGATCGGCCCTACCAGCGCCCGCCGATCGGCCAGGTCGAGGTCGTGCAGCACCCGGTGGGTGGGCAGCACCGTCAGCCCCTGGTGCTCACTGTTGACCAGGAACATCATGATGAACTCCCACGGCGCGTCGCGACCGGCCGTCCGGATGGCGGCGGCGCATCTCGTCGCGGAAGGTGAGCATGGTCTGATAGCGGTGGTGGCCGTCCGCGATGAAGAGCGCGTGCTCGCGCATCATCCGCGTTATCCGGGCGCCGCGATCCGGATCTGCGGCTGCTCCACGTGGTCGAGCACCGGAGGGTCGCGCGCAACGCTGTTCAGCATGTCGTCGATCGCATACGCGCGATCCTGATAGATCGACCAGATGTACTCCATCTGCAGATTGGTGGCGCGCATCAGCCGGAGCCGATCGTGCACCACGCCGCGCATGACCTGCTCATGCGGCAGGATGAGACCGGCGGCGTAGTCCTGCAGCCGGACCAGGCCGATGAAGCCGTGCACCCGGCGCTCGCCGCTTCCGGGCAGGTTGAACCGCTGCTCGTAGACCCAGAACGACGGCCGGACCGCGTGCCGCAGCACGCCGCGCTGCCGCCAGCTCGCGAGCGTGGCCGCGGCCCGGGCATAGCGGTTGTCGGTGGCGGTATCGGCGGCATGCTCGCGGCCGAGGATCAGCCGCACGACGTTGTACGGGTGCTGCTCGTAGTAGGCGGCCTGCATGGCGGGCGAGATCACGTCATAGGGCTGCGCCAAGCACAGGTACTATAATCAATTATAATCAGTCGGACCGTGGACCTTCACCTGTCGGCCGCGGCGCGGTTGCGCATGCCGGCGCACCGGCGCGCCGCCGCCACCGAACTGCTGAACGCGGCACGCGCGCTGGGCGCCGCCCTGACCGAGCTGCGGTTCGCGGATCCCGTGCAGTGCGTGTACGCGCCGCTCGAGTACGCGTGGTGCGGGTTCCAGGCATACGTCGAGCGGCACGCCCCGGCGCAGGCCCGTACCGTGTTCCTGGGAATGAACCCGGGACCGTTCGGCATGGCCCAGACCGGTGTGCCGTTCGGCGACGTGGCGCTGGTGCGCGAGTGGCTGGGGATCGAGTGTGCGGTACGGCCGCCGGCGCTGGTCCACCCCCGGCGGCCGGTCGACGGCTTCGCCTGCCGGCGGCGGGAGGTGAGCGGCAGCCGGCTGTGGGGGCTGTTCCGCGACCGGTTCGGGCGGCCGGCGGCGTTCTTCGGCGCAGCCGGACAGTTCGTGGTGAACTACTGTCCGCTGATGTTCCTGGAGCGCTCGGGACGCAACCGCACGCCGGACCGGCTGCCCGCCGCCGAACGGACGCCGTTGCTGGAGGCGTGCGACCGCCACCTGGCGCGGGTGATCGCCCAGCTCCGCCCGCGCTGGCTGGTGGGCGTGGGCGCATTCGCCACCCGGGCCGCGCACCGGGTCGCCGCCCGGGTGCCCGCTGCGGAGCGCCCGCGCTGCCTCGCGATACTGCATCCGAGCCCGGCCAGCCCCGCCGCCAACCGCGGCTGGGCGGAGCGGGTGGCGGCCGACCTGACCGCGGCCGGCATCTGGGACTGAACCTGCGATCATGGGCGGGCGCCGGCGCGCCCGGCGCGCCTCGTGTACTTGACACGCTGCCGTGCGCGCGGCATGTTCTCGTGTGACACTCAAATCAGCAGGAAATCCTGCCACAAGGAGGACCCGATGAAATTCAGGTCTGTAGCCTTCGCGTGCGTAGCCCTCGTGCTCGCCGCCCACACCGCGCTGGCCGCGGAGTTCAAAGTCGACCATCCGCACACCAACGTCGGCTTTCGCGTAGCCCACATGGTGCTCGCCAAGACGACCGGTTCGTTCAACGACTTCGACGCCAGCTTCAACTTCGACCCCGCGGACATGTCGAGCTTCTCGCTGATGGCCACCATCCAGGTCGCCAGCATCGACACCAACAACGACCAGCGCGACAACCACCTGCGTAGCGCCGACTTCTTCGACGTCGCCAACCATCCCACCATCACCTTCGAGAGCACCAGCCTCGCCATGACCGACGACGGCTACGTGGTGCGCGGCGACCTCACGATCCGCGGCGTCACCCGCGAGATCGAGCTGCCGATCACCATCGCCGGACCGATGGCCGCGCCGGATGGCGTCCGTGTCGGCATCGAGGGCCGCGCCACGATCAACCGCCACGACTTCGGCGTGTCGTGGAGCAGGACGATGGACAACGGCGGCCTGATCGTCGCCAACGACGTGCGGCTCGAGATCGACGCCGAGTTCCTTCACACGCCCGGTTAGTCGGACACCAGCCGTTCATCAACGTCAACGGGGCGCCGCCGGTACCGTTCCGGCGGCGCCGCCGTGACGCGCGATGGACGTTAATCCTTAGGGTCCTCGCGAGGACCCTCGCGGCACGTTCGCGCCGCGCGCGCCGTCTCGTGACCTCGGGACAGGAGAGAGTTGAGTGGAAATCAGCACGGAACGGGAAGCAGCAGCCTTGATCGTGAAGGCTGCAGGTCGGATTGACGGCAGCAACTCACAACAATTCCAGGATGATCTGGAGGCGGTGATCGACGACGGAGACCGCGCCGTGGTCATGGATCTCGAGCAGCTCTCCTACATCAGCAGCTCGGGCCTGCGCGCGATGTTGCTGATCGCTCGGAAGCTGCAGCGGCAGCAGGCCAGGTTCGCGCTCTGCTCGCTCTCGGAGTCGATTCGCGAGGTGTTCGAGATCAGCGGCTTCGACCGGATCATTGCGGTGCACGCGGCCAGATCCGAGGCCGTGGCGGCGGTCGCCGGCTGACGCGGCCGCCGGCCCGCCCGCCTCACTCAGTGCACCGTCACCATTGAGAAGGCGAGAGCCGATTCGATTTCCCGCACCGCCAGGGTGACTTCGCGGGCAATCAGATCCAGCTTGCCGAGCTGGCGGATGCGCGGCGTGATCGCCGCCAGTTCCTGCCGGGAGAGCAGACTCCCGAATATACCGCATACGTCCGCCAGCGCGATGATCACCAGGTCCCGCACGTCGGGGATGTCAGTGCTGCGCAGCACGTCCATGATCCGCAGCTTCACCTCACGCACCGGCTGGTTGTCCAGCACCGGATAGCGCCGGGTACGGAACACCCACAGGAACCGGCCCCGCTCCTGCCGCAACACGCCCCGTTCGACCAGCCGGGCGAGCGAGCGTTCGCGGATGTCATCGGCGGTCGAGGTTACCTCCTGGAGCCAATGCCGCGTGTCGTGGGTCACCAGTGAATTCACGATGAGGCGCAGCGTCGGATCGAGCAAATCGTCATCCACCGGTGCCGGGTCCACGACGAACAGCCGCTGCGGATCGGTATCGATGCGGCCCTCCAGGGCAAGATCCATCAGCACGGCGCCGGCCAGGGCGAACTCGAGCGCGTGCGGCGGCAAGTCGACGAACGTACCACCTCCGTCGTCGAGCAGCAGCAAATTGATCTCTTCGGAAAACCTGAGCATTATCCGAGCCTCTCCCTCACGCCACGACCCGTTTGCGCATGATGAGCCGATTGTGCCCGCCAACCGTAGCGGAGTCCACGTCGTCCATCTGCATGGGGCGCACGATCTTGCCGCCGGCCTGGCTTACGTAGCGTTCCTCGGGGTCAATGTCCGACGGTGGATCCACCAGCTCGTACGGGGCGCCGTCGTCGTCCACCGCCACCTCCACCGTGCCATCTTCGAGCAAAGCCCGAACGGCGATCTCGTACGTGCTGCCCGCCGGCAGCCGGTAGTCGATGGTGGTGGTGAGCACGTCGGCGAGGGCCATCTGCAGCTTCCTGGTGTCGGCCGCGTCGATACCACCACGCTTCGCGAACTCGGCCAGCTCGCCCGTGGCACGGGGGATCTCGGCCAAGTCGTTGCGTAGCGAGAAGCGGTGGACCACGATTCGGTCGGCGGCCTGCTCACGGCTGAGGACCAGCATGGCGATGTCGTCGAATTGCGGCGCCGCCCCGGCAAACGCCTCGACTCGCCGCAGCATGGTCTCGATCGTGTCGCTGGGACTGCGGTCCGCGCTCGACAGCAGGTTTTCCCGCATCCGGTCGTAACCGAATTCCTCCTCATGCACGTTGGTCGACTCGGGCACCCCGTCGGTGTAGAGAAACAGCTTGCCGCTCGGGGGAACCGTCACCTCCCCATCGCCGTAGGTGAGGCCGTCGAACATCGCCAGCGCCACGCCGCCGGTCAGCGGCAGCAGCTCGGCCTGTCCCGGAGCGACCAGCACCGGCGGGTTATGGCCGCCATTCGAATACCGCAGACGGCCGTCCCGGCGGTCGAAGATGCCGTAGAACACGGTCACGAAGACGTCCGCCCGCGACGCATCGGTCAGCGTCTCGTTGACCATCTCCAGACACTTGCCGGGTCCATCCTCCAGGTAGCGCGCGGTGGCGCGGATCACCGTGCGGGTGACGGCCATGAACAGGGACGCCGGCACCCCCTTGCCGACGACGTCGCCGATCACGATCCCGATGCGATCCTGGTCGAGCGGAAAGAAGTCGTAGAAGTCGCCGCCCACCTCCTTGGCCGTGTGCATGGTCGCATGGATGTGCGCGCCGCCGGCGTCCAGGCGCTCGCCGGGGAGAAACGAACGCTGCACGCGGGTCGCGATCTGGAGGTCGTGCTGCAGGGCCATGTAGGCGGTCCGGGTACGCAGCGCCTCCTGCAACTCGGCTACCAGCGTCCGCAGCCGTTGCTGTTGCCGCCCCACCCGATCGGCCATCTTCCGGAACGCGAACCCCATCACCTGCAGACCGCCTCCCGGGTCCCCGTCGCCGGTCAGTTCCGGGTGCTCCTGCGCAGCCGGCGCAGCCGGGGCCTCGATCTCGGCCAGATCGCTGAGAATGTCCTGGCGTTCTTCCTCGTTCAGGGTGGCGGAGAGGCGCGTCATCTCGCTGCGGATGAATCGTTCCTGCTGGCGCTGCCGGCGCGCCGCCCGGCGGCGGTGGCGGCGCAGCGCGAGGGTCTGGATGCGGAAGGTGTTGACCGCCTCGGCGATGCGCGCCAGCTCGTCGTTGCCGTGCTCGTAGCCCACCTTGACGGTCACCTGCGTATCGCCGCGCGACAGCGCATCCAGTACCTCGACCCCGTCGGTCAGGGGCGAGAGGGCACGGCGCAGGTAGTACGACAGGGCCACCAGCGACAGCAGCAGGAAGCCGCCGATCGCGGCGAAGGTTATCCAGCTCACCCGGCGCTGCTCGGCGTAGGCCGCGCTCACGTCGCGCACCGTAACCACCTGCGCCACCAGGTTGCCCAGCTCGGCGACCAGCGGGAAGGCGGCCAGCGAGAACACGCGATCGCCGCTGCGCAGCTCCTGCGCGGAGCGGTCCCGGAGCCAGGCCGAGCCGCTCACCGCGTCCCAGATCTGCCGATCGGTGCCGACCAGCAGGCGGCCGCGCCGGTTCACGATCAGCGCCTCCGCGCCGGTGTCCTCCTTCAGCTCGGACAGTGCGTGCACGATGTCGGTCGCGCAGATGGCGACGGCCAGCGGCGCCCCGTCCTCGTCGTACAGCAGCACGCCCACCGACAGCGTCACGTTGCGCGCCGCGTCGATGGCCACCCCGCTGCGGCCCCGGCGCTCGGCGATCATCGCTTCCAGAGCGTCCGCGCTGGCCGCCGCGGTGGGTTCGAACGCCGGCATCGACGAATACATCACTTCCCGCGCCGGAGACACGAGATCGAGACGGGTTACGTCGCCGGTGCTCTGCAACCGGGCCAGCACGTCCGCGGCAGCCTCCGAAATGTGCCCGCGATCGTCGCTGACGAGCGCGGCGCGCAACGGAGCGTCCTGCTCGACGATCGGCGTGAGCTCACGCATCCGCTGGATCCCGGTCTCGACGATCTTCCCCCACAGCGCCCGACTGCCGCCGATCTCGGTCTGGTCGAGTTGCGTGCGCAGCAACTCTTCACGCTGGTATCCGGCCAACAGCAACCCCGCGATCATCACCGCCATGAAGGCGACGACGATGGTGCCGATGCGGGTCTTGATTCCCATGCGCAGCTACTCGACCACCTGCGCGATGCGCAGCAGATCAAGCGGCGGGTAGATGCCGAGTTGCAGCGCCATCGGCATGCGGATCAGCAGCGCGTATCGCGCCAGCGACCTGACCGGGACCTCCTCCGGCCGCTCGCCGTCCACCAGGATCCGTTCGATCTGAGCTCCGGCCAGCTTGCCGACCAGATAGTAGCGGCTCACCAGCCCGAGCATCGCCTCCGAACGCTCGAAGCTCGCCTCGGTGGTGGCGAACGACGGCACGCCCCGCGCCGCGGCCGTGGTGGTGATCCGGGCGCTGTTGACGGTCACGAACGAGTCGGGGCCGACGTAGATGAAGTCCGCTCCTCCCTCGACCAGGTCGGTTGTCAGTTGCTCGAGGTTGCCGGCGTCGGGCCGGCCTTCGGCGTTGAGCGGGACCGGTGTCGCCAGCAGCTCGATCCCGCGCGCCGCGGTCCCGGCTCGCAGATCCTCGATGTTGATTACCGAATTGACCTCCAGCGGGTTGTAGATCGCGCCCAGCGTATCGATGGAGCGGTAGGCCAGAATGGCGTCGAGCTGCGTGTCAATGGGGGCCAGAAAGGTGGTCCCGGTGACGTTGCGTCCGGGCGACTCGAGGCTCTCCACGATCCTGGACTTGTCGGCCAGGGGATAGGAGACGAGCGAGAACACCCCGGGAATTCCTTCCACCCACTCGGAGTGCGCGCCCGGCGCCCCGCCGAGCGGGCCCAGAATGCCGAGGGCGGTCGAGGTGCCGAAGGTATGCACGAGGTCCGGTTGGACGGCTTGTATTTCCGCCACCACCTCGGGAATCCGGCTCCGATCCTGAGCGAGGTTGCGCAAGGTGTACCGCGCCCGGATGCCACGCTCGCGCAGATGGGCACGCAAGCCGTGCTCGACGTCGGTCTCGCCGCGCCATACCACCAGAAAGATGTGCAACGGCGCGGCCGGCTCCTGGGCCGCGCCGCCGGCGGCGACGCTGGCGAGCAGGACCGCCGTCAACAACCCGGTGCGAATGCGTGCGGTCATGCCGCCACCTCGCGTTCGGTGGCTTGCACGGTGAGCAGGACAAAGGCGAACGTACACGCAATGACCAGCGCCCCGACCAGCAACATCGCCTCGGCATAGCCGACAAAGGTCACCAGCGTGCCGACCACCACCGCGCCGGCCGCGGTTCCGATCCGCTCCAAGGTGCGAAACGAGCCCACGATCACCCCGGGACCGACCCCGAATTCGCGGCCGCGCTCGGCGATCTTCTGGATCCCGGCAAGTTGCGGTGCGGTGACCAGCGCGAAGCCCGCCCCCATCAGCGCCAGCGCCGCGATCATCCCGACCGTGGGCTGGTCGAACCCAGGCAGCAACTCGGCAAACGCGGGCAGCAGGCAGCCGAGCCCGGTGACCAGTCCACCTGCCGTGATAATGGTCCGCGGCCGGTCCAGACGGTCGGAGCGGCGCGCGGCGAGCGGGGTGAGCGCGACGCACGCCACGCCGAACACCATCATGACCCGTCCGACGTTCGACTGCGTATTCCCGAGCTCGGCGAGGAACAGGGGGACCAGATAGAAGAACAGACCACCGAGGACGAGCTTCGACGGCAGCGCCGACAACAAGGTCAAGGCGACGAAGTCGCGTTGCAGAAGCAACCGGCGCCAGTTGCGGTTTACGCTGGTGCGGCTGCGTATGCCGCGGGCAGCGCGGCCGGTGCCGGGATCGATGGTGACCAGCGCCGCCCCGGCCGCAAACAGGGCCAGCCCCGCGGCCACCAGCAGCGTCTGCTCATAGCCCAGGCGATCGGCCAGAATTCCGCCGATCGCCGGCCCGCAGACGAACGCCGCGAAGATCGCCCCCACGAACCCGGACATTCCCACCGCCCGCCGCGACTGCACCGTGTGGTGCGCCACGTACGCCTGCGCCGAGATGAAAATCACGCCATAGCCGACCCCCGCCAGGGTCCACCAGAACAGCACCTCCACAATGCTGGTCGAGAATGCAACCCCCACGTGCCCCACGACCGACGGGAAGATACCGACGACGAACATCGCGCGCGGGGCGATCCGATCGGTGAGCGCCGCTGCGATCGGGGTCGAGATGAGCACCATCACCATGAACGTGGTAATCGGCAAGCCGATGGTAAGCTCATGGCTCAACCCTCCGATCGGCGTATAGACCTGGTCGAAGAACAGCGGCAGGAACGGACGCGAGAGCTCCTGCGCCAACATGAACAGAAAGAACGGTACGCGCACGTCCATCGGCGAACGCGGCACTATGGTCTCCTCGGTGCCGGGCGAGGTAAAGCGAAACCGTCGGCCAAGCGCCGCCACTACGTCCCTGATGCGCTGCTGCACTCGGCCATCGAGTTGCACGGCACGCGCATCCTCGGCCTCCTCCGTCAGGGTCTCGAAGGCACTGTTTACGCCATGCACCGTGGCGTTGTAGGCGCCCGCAAACGCGCCGATTTCGTCCTTGTTCCGCAGCCCGATGCGGCGCAGGAAATCGCCCTTCGCGCTGAGGAGTATCAACCGGTCGGCGAGCTGGATCGGACCGGACACCCGCACTACCACGAACGCCACCAGCAACTCGATCCCCACCAGCAGAGTCGCCAGGAACACGGTGCCGATGTCCAGCCGCAGTTCCGCGAGCTCGGAACGGATCGCGCCTTCATGCACGCCCACCTGCAGGAACGCGGCGACCTCGCCGTCGACGATGATGGGCAGCATCAGTGACTGGCCGTCGCCGTCTGTCGGCGGCGCCGCGGCGCCGGCGGAGTACAGTACGGTGTGGCCGGCGTCCAGCACTCCGAGATAGGTGAAGTCCGGATTGCGGTCGAGCACGCCCTGCAGGAACACGTCCATGTCGACCAGCGCGTCGAGCGGGATGCCCAGCGACAGGGCATAGCCGATCTGTTCGGCGGCAAGCTCGCCCGCTACCTCCGCCTTGCGCCGTATTTCGGGCAGCAGCGAGTCTTCGAAGGTCGTGGCCAACAGGTAGGAGACCACCGCCTGCGAGAGCAGCAGCAGCACCGCGGTCAGTGCGGCCAGACGGATCACCACGCCGCGAAACACGTTGTGCCTGGAACCGCCCGACGACTCCGGACCGTCCACAGACTCCGGCGACGATTTTGCCAGCACGTAGTCGTCGATCGCGCCAGTGCTCATTCGCCGCCCTTCGCAAGCTTTGGAAAGGAATGGGGCTCCGCCTCGATCCGCCGGATCTCTTCGGCAGCCTCCGCGACCGCTTGCCGCGCCTCCGCCGCAGTCCTGGCAAAGCTGGCGGAAGGTGGATCGGGCTCGAGGTCGGACCGCTCCTCCGAAGAGTGCTCGATTGCGGCCTTCATGCTCTGCAGGCGCCGCCGCAGGTCGCGGGTAAAGACCACGGCGAGCACCGTACCGACAGCCGCGAACCCGACCAGGACCGCGGCGCACAGGCCGATGATCCGGACCGCCATGGCGCGCACGTCGCGGTCGAACCCGGCGCGCGAGTAGCGCAGCGCAAGGGAGCCGACGTCGCGGCCGAGACTGTCCCGCACGCGCACCCCGACCACGTGCGCATCGGGCTCGACCCGCGCCCATACCGGCTCCGCGGTCGCGTTCCAGGCGTCAGCCCAGTCCCGCGACACCAAGTCACCCCGCAGGCTCTCGTCCGAGCCGTAGAGCACGGTCCCGTGCTCGTCGAACATCTCGATCGACAACACCCCGGGATGGCGCGAGGTCGCCGTCTGCAGCGTGGAGTTCACCCCCGGCAGGGTGTCGGCCGGCAGGCCGAGGGCGAGTGATGACTCGATCGTGTGGGCAATATCGCGCAGTACGAGAGCGTGGCGGTCGCGCAGCAAGTCGGACAGAAACTTGCGGTACTTGTAGTGATTCATCAACCCGGTAATGGACACCGCAAGGACCAGAATGAGAAAGATGTTGACCGCAACCCGGGTCGGAAGATTGAGACGCATGTTCAGGCGGTCAAGCGGGTAACGAGGGTCAGCCGGTTCTTCCCTCGTTCATATCTGTAGTGCACCTCATCCATCAGCGTACGCACCAGATGGACACCGAGCCCGCCTACCGGACGCTCCTCCAGTGAAGCCGTCGGATCCGGCCGCGGCGCATCCTGCAGCGGGTCGAAACGGGGTCCGTCATCCACCAGTTCGATAGTAACGGCGGTCTCGTCCGAGGTCAGGGTGATTTCCAGTTCACCGGCGCCGCGCGCCTGCCCGTGCGTCATCACGTTCAACCCCAGCTCCTCGAGCACCAGATTGACCCGGAACAGCAGCTTCGAGGACCAGCCTTCCTGTTCGCCGAGATCCTCTACCGCAGCATTGATCCGCTCCAGCTCTTCAGCCCGGGCTTCGAGCTTGAGGTACCGCCGTGCGCTCACCCGTGTTCCAGCGCATCGTACCCACCGGGCGCGGGCACGTCAAGGGTCGGGGCGTCGTCGTCGATTGGCCGGACCGGACGGATCGCGCGGCAGTGCTGCGGCAGGTCAACGACCATTGCCGCGAGCTGCACGACCGGCTGACCGACAGCTACTTCGAGTATCCGGTCGAAGATCTCGCCGGCCGCTGATCGCCGCCGGCAGCAAGCGCCGCCGCGGAGCCGCTCAACCCTCGCGCACAGGTCATCCCCGGCGGGCACCCGCTGGCGCCGCCCGGGTGACCCGCCGCGCCGGCTCCGGTTAGGATACGCGAACGACGACGTGCGGCGTAATGGTTGACGTAACGGCACTGATGGACTCGATTCGGGCGGGCGAGGATAGCGCTCTCGAACTGAAGGAAGTCCGGTTTCGGGGGAATCGGGTGGCGTTCACGTGCGACGAGGGACGCGCGGCACCACGGCTTGCCGAGGTGTTCGTGAGCATGGCGAACACGAACGGCGGCGTCGTGGTGCTGGGCGTGCGCGACACGGACCGCGTGCCGCTGGGGATCGATCCGGATAAACGCGAGCTCCTCGAGCAACTGGTAGTCAACGCCGCTACGGAGAACTGCCTGCCGATGATCGTCCCCGTTCTGAACTGGGAGTATCTTCCCGGAGCCGGCGGCGTCCCTGCGCTGTGTCTGATCGTCGAGATCCCGCGCTCACGGCACGAACTGCATCAGACCAGCGACGGGCGCTTTCTGCACCGTATCGGCAGTCACCGGCGCGTGATTCCTGCCGACCGACTGGCACGCATGCTGAGCGCCCGCCGCATGACCAATCCCATCGAGGAGCGCCCGGTGTTCGGCAGTACGCTTGGCGATCTGCACGACCTGCGACTGGAACGCTACTTCCACGACCGGTTCCCGGACTGGACCAGACCCGAGGAGTGGGCGCGCACGCTCGCGGCGCACAAGCTCGCTATCTCCACCGACGCCGGCGTGCTACCGACCCACCTGGGAATCCTCCTGTTCGCGGAGCACCCGGAGCGATTCCTGCCCGCTGCCTACGTCGACGTCGCCGCGTACCACCACGCTACGCCCGACGGCGAGACCGTCGACAGCAGGCGCGTCACCGGACCGTTGCCCGAGCAGATCGCACAGGCACTCACCTATTTCCGATCCTCTGCCCTGGTGCCGACCGCATCGAGAAAAGACTGGGACGGCCGCCACGACTATCCGAGCTACGCCCACACCGCGCTGCAGGAAGCGGTGGTCAACGCCGTCGTGCACCGCGACTACGAGGCGCGCGGGTCGCAGATCATCATCCGCCTGTTCCCCGAGCGCATCGAATTCCAGAACCCCGGTGCGCTCTACAACACCCTCACCATCGAAAACCTGTACGCCGGTTGCCAGCCCGCCCGCCGCAACCAGTTCCTGGCCGGCTTCATGCGCGACTTCAAGAGCCCGCTCACCGGCGCCAGCTACATGGAGGCGCGCGGCGAGGGCTTCCTCAAGCTGGTGCGCGACAGCGAGCGCCTGTCCGGCCGCCGTCCCCTCCTGGAACAGATCGGCGACGCCACCAGGCTCACCATCTACGCCGCACCCGGATCGCGGTAGAGGAGGAAAGCGAATTGGCTGTAGTCGACATTTTCTCGCAACGCCAAAGGACACTTCGGGGCGAGTTTCGACGGCACTTAAGGGAGCCCGCCAGCGGCAAGGGAATCCCTGAACCGTCAGAACGCCTGCAGGTCGGGGACGGCGTTCCCGCGTCGTCGACTGTTGACGTGACACGACCGTCGTGGCCGTGGCATACTTGCCGAGGCTGGGTGGCCGCGTCGGGGGTCTCCACGCCAAACTACCATTCGTCCTCGAAGAAACGGCGGATGGAGACCCCGGCCAGGGACCCTACACCGTTCGTACATGACCATCCCAACGATATTCGAGACCTGCCGCGCGCGCGGGGATGTCCTGACGGGGAGCGTAGCCGAAGCTGATTTCGCGGCCGACCTCGCCCAGGTCATCGCCGGCCGCGCCAGCGCGGAGTACCGCGACCCGGCCCGGTTTTTCGCCCGCACCTGGCCGACGCGCGGCATCAGGAGTCTGTTGTCCAACGTATGCCGGCGCTTGAGTGGCGCCGGTGGCGAGGCGGCGGCGATCTTCAGGCTCGATACCTCGTATGGCGGCGGCAAGACCCATGCACTGATCGCCCTGGTCCATGCCGTGCGTGGTTTGCCGGACGAGTTCGACATCGCGGAGTTCGTCGATCCGAGCTTGCTGCCGGCGGGTCCGGTGCGGGTCGCCGGGTTCGACGGGGAGAACGCCGATCCCGCCAACGGCCGGGCGATGGGCGACGGTGTTCTGGCGCACACGCCGTGGGGCGAGATCGCCTACGCGCTCGCCGGCAAGGTCGGCTACCAACGGGTTCGCAACAGCGACGAGCAAGGCGTCGCCCCCGGGGCCGAAACCCTGCGCGAGCTGTTCGGCGGCCAGCCGACCCTGATCCTGCTCGACGAGCTGTCGGTCTACCTGCGCAAGGTGCAGCGCCTCGACGCCGCCCGCGATCAGTTGACCGCGTTCCTGACCTCGTTGTTCAAGGCGGTGGAAGGCGCGCCGCACGCGGCACTGGTCTACACCCTGGCGATTGGCAAGGATGGCCGCGCCACCGATGCCTACAGCGAGGAGAACCAGTTCATCGGCGACCGGATGGCGGAGGCGGAGAGCGTGTCCGCGCGCAAGGCCACGCTGCTCAACCCCACCGAAGAGGACGAGACGGTCCAGGTACTGCTCCGGCGCCTGTTCGAGACCATCGACCGCGCTTCGCTTCCCGCGGTGGTCGACGCCTACCAGGAGCTGTGGACTACGCATGGAGACGCGCTGGCTCGGGACGCCGCGCACCCGCAGACCGCGGAGACCTTCCGTGCGAGCTATCCGTTGCATCCGGAGGTGCTGGCAACCCTCACCGGCAAGACCGCGACGCTCGGCAATTTCCAGCGGGTGCGGGGCATGCTGCGGCTGCTGGCACGTACGATCTCCCACCTCTGGCAGGAGCAGCCGGCAGACGCGACGGCGATCCATCTCCACCACGTCGACCCGGGCCACGAACCGATTCGTCAGGAGATCGTTACCCGTCTCGGCCAGACCGCCTACGTGCCGGCGATCACCAACGACGTCGCCGCCGGCCGGTTGGAGGGCAAGGCGCTGGCGCAGGAGATCGACGCCGCCCAGCACGGCGGCATGCCGCCCTACGCCGCCTACGTGGCGCGCACGATCTTCATGCACACCCTTGCCTTCAACGATCCGCTGAAGGGGCTGTCGGCCGAACGGCTGCGCTATTCGGTTCTGGGGCCGGCGACCGACATCAGCTTCATCGAACAGGCGCGCAAGCGGTTCATCACCGACTCGGCCTATCTCGACGACCGGCCGGGCGCTCCGATGCGGTTCCTCGCCGAAGCGAATCTGAGCCAGATCATTCGCCGCGAAGAGCAGCACGTGGACGCGGGCGACGCGCGTGCGGAACTCAACGACCGTATCCGCCGGATATTCGCGGGAACGACCTTCGAGGCGATCCCCTTTCCCGGCGGACCGTTCGACGTGCCGGACGAGGTCGGCGACGGCCGCCCCAGGCTGATCGTGCTCGCCTACGACGGCGTGGTGATCGGAACGGCCGTCGAGAGCGTCCCCGAGTTGGTCGAGCGCATCTATGCACGCCGGGGGACAGAGGGAGCGGCATTGCGGGCGCTACGCAACAATCTGGTGTTCGTGGTGGCGGACGACGCGCGCAAGGAGGAGATGCGGCGCGCCGCGGTGCGGCGGCTTGCCCTGCGCGCGTTGCAACAGGCCGAGCGAATGGCGGACTTGGCCGAGCATCAGCAGGCGAACATCCGCGAGCTGGAGTCACGTTCCGAACATGTGCTGGCCATCGCCATCCAGCAATGCTACCGGCACATCTTCTATCCTTCGCGCAACCGGGTGGAACCGAGCGGCGTCGATCTGGCCCACTCGGCGATCGACTTGCACGCCGCGTCGGATCAGCCCGGCGCCGGCCAACAACAAGTGGTGCGGGCATTGCGCGATCTCAGGAAACTGCGGCTGGCCGAGGACGAGCCGGATTCGCCGGCCTACGTACGCGACCGCACGCCGCTCAAGAAGGGCCAGATGACCACCCTCGCGCTACGCGAGGAATTCCGCCGCGATCCGGCGCTGCCCATCCTGAGCGGGGACGAGATCTTCATTCGGGGCATCCGGCGCGGGGTCGAGCAGGGCGACTACATCTACCGGCGGGGTGAGTTGCTGTGCGGCCCGGACGACCCGGCGGTGAGCATCATGATCGACGAGCAGGCCGTGGTCCTGACCATGGCCTACGCCAGGAACAAGGGCATCTGGCCGCGCCCTGCACCGGGCGCTCAGGGCGGTGGGCGCAAGCAGTCTGTCATTCGCGAGTTGCCGGGGCTACCGTCCAAGGATACAGGCGGGCATCCACCGCCGCGTCCGGCGTCCGGCTCGGTCACCGCCGAGGGAGTGCTCAGGGACGCTCTGGTGCGACTCTGGGAGCAGGCGCGGGCGCAGCGCATGGACAAGATCGGAGTGCTATCGATCCGCATGTTCGAGGCGGGCGACGCCTTTCGGCTGCTCGGCGCCATCGGCGCGGTGTCCGGAGCGACGAAAGTCGTTACGATCACGGGAGGCTATGAAACCCGCGAGGGCGGCTCGTTCGAGCTGGAGTTCACGGGCCCGGTGGCGGATGCGCAACCGGTGAAGGAGTTTCTCGATCCGCAACTTCGGGACGCCAACTCGCAGAACCTGACGGTTGGGTTCGCACTGACGTTCGAGGATGGTCTGTCGATGGAGGGCGACGCCGCGGAGAAGCTTACCGAGCGCCTGGCACGGTTCGCGAGCGGGGCGGCCTACGTGTCGGCCACCGCGGAGGCGGCCGCGTAATGGCGCATCCGGCGCGAATCACCCGGATCGAGACGCCGGAATCGGCTCCCCGGTATGAGCTGCGCGTGCGCCGTCATGGGCCGGCGGACACGGAATACGCGATCTGGCAGATGCCCGCGGCAGCGACGCCCTCCGTGACGTCCGCGCACCGCATCGCGCGGCTCCGCGGCCCCAATCTGGACCTCATCGAGCACCGCGTGCTGCGCCGGCTTGCGCAATCCGGGGTGAGGCTTGGTCCGAGCGCCAGCGACGTGAACAGCGGCTACACCCTTACCGAAGAGGTCGCCCTCATGCTGGGGTTGCTGTTCCGCACCCTTGCTCCGATGCGCAACCGCGTTAATATGCGAGCGGTAGTCGAGGGCATCGAGACCATGCAGCATGAGGAAGCCGCGTATTGGGCGGGAATGACGATCCACCGCAAGCGTCCGCGCCGCGTGCTGACGGCCCTGCGCATCCTCCTGACCGATGCTCCCCGCTCCGGCGGCGCATGAAATGCGCATAGAGCCGCATGCGGCGTTCCCGGCAACCTCCGCGGTAGAATCGGAGAAGTGGGTCTCCCGGATCGTGTTCCGCGACCCTCCCAAGGTGACCAAGACGGACCTGCGGGGAAGGCAAGGCATGGGCGCGCAGAGTCATCGAGTCATTTGATACATGACGACACTACTGTCCGGTTTAGCGGCCTGCAGGAGATTGTAACTAATTATATATCAAGAAGATACGGGCATATTTGGGTGGTGGCGACTTGAACGCGCTGAGGTCTTCTCGCGCACGGTCCGCTGGCGCTTGGCCCCTTCCCGGCGCACGCGGCGGCGCCAACAATCTATATAGGAGTGCGTGGCAACCCGCGCAGTACGGTGCCAGGGAGGGAAACCGCGGGTGGAGGTCACCGGTTACCAACTCTGCCGCGACCGATGAAGCGGCCCATCGCGTGTCGGTGGCGATCCAGCCCATTGTCGCTGCCGGCTCACCGCGCCACGCCTCGATGGCGATTCCGGGTTGCCGGCAAACCCGCCCATTGCCCGATTCAGAGTATGCACCAAGGCCCCTTGTTCGCGACCGACCGTGTCTCGGTTTTGTCTCGGTTGATTGGAGACGGCCCGTGACGCCAACACCAGTCGCCGACTGACGTTCTTAGTCAGCGTCGCTCGGCCTCGAGCCAACTGGACAGTGGGACGGGATAGATGGGACGATGGGATCCGAGCTGTTGAGAGTTTGCCGTGCGCGTGAGAGACTGCACCGTTCTGGGTTCGACGGATCGATGATGAAGCGCCATGACGACAGTGAGCGCAGTGGCCGGTCGACGGTGGCCGTCGGTCACCTCCGAGTCGTTGACAGGGTGGTCGCGTCCATAGCAAGCTTGCCTCGCTTGGGGTTCGACGGATCGATGATGCAGCACCATGATGACAGTCAGCGCAGTGGCCGGTCGACGGTGACCTTCGGTGACCTCCGAGTCGTTGACAGGTTCTGGCCGCGTGCGACGGTTCACCGCTCGGGGTTGGATGGATGAGGATGATGCGCCACGACGCCTCAGGTATGACGCCAAGGCGGTACAGGGGATAGGGATGGCACACACGGGGCGGTGGCAACCAGTGGTCGATGAGACGGCTCATGCGCTCCCAGGTAAGCCGGGTCTTCTGACTGCGTCGCCGCATCGACCGATTCCAGAGCCAACCAACCCGCAGGCGGAACAGGCTGATTGCGCGGGAGTTCATGGGCACCCCGTAGTAACGCAGGTGCCCACCCACCACCGAGCGCAGCCAGCTTCCCACCTCCGGGACCGGATCGTGCAGGCGTCGCCGGAGCTCGATCTTCACCTGCCCCAGCTTGGCCTGCAACCGCTCCCGCATCGTCTGCCTGAGCACCGTGAACCGTCCGTTACTCCCCTTGGTCCCGCAGATGTGCGTGAACCCGAGGAAGTCGAAGGTCTCCGGCTTGCCCTCACCTCGGCGCCTGCGGTTCTCGGCCGCGAACGGCCCAAACTCGATCAAGCGCGTCTTGTCGGCCTTCCGCATCCTCCTACGGCGTCGGCACCCCGAAGTAATTGCCTTTCGCGGCTCGATACCCGGCCCGCACGTACCCCTGTCAACGCTTCGCCCCCGCCCTCGCGGGCGACGGCGCATGACTCGGGGCCGCCGTGGGTCGCTAGCCATTCGACGTATGACTCTTTCATTCACAACAACCCTGCCGGTTTGCCGGCGCACAGGAGGTTCAAAATGATACTCAAAGAGCCGTAGGCGCGCGCGGCGTGAGCCCGGGTGAACCCGGCTGAGTCACACGCCGCGCGCTTCAGGAATTTGACTCAGACTGGCCGTCCGCGGTTGCGGGCACGCCCGCGGTTGCGGGCATAAGAGTAGCCAGGGAGCGGCAATCCGCTCCGCAATACTCTCGAAAAATCTACATACGGAGAAACGTATGCATATTGTAAGAATCAGAATGACCTTCGCGTTTGCGTTGGTCCTCGTAATGACCGCAACCGGCCTCTGGGCCGCCGGCGCAGAGGAAGAGGCGCCGGTAGCCGCTGCCGAGAAGGAAATGGTGCTCGACCCCACCACCGGCAAGATGGTGACCGCGCCAGAGTATGGCGGGACATTGACCCAGGCCGCTGGAAGAGATCAGAAGGTTTTTGACACTTATTTAGCGTGGTCGCCGTTTCAAGTTAGCAGTGCCGTCGTGGAGAAGCTCGGCATCGTGGACTGGGGACTAAGTAGGGACGAATTTCACTTTAGGGGTGGCTACCCGGCGCCTCTATTCGCCCTGAAGGGGGCGCTGGCTGAAAGCTGGGATATGTCCCCGGACAGGCTCACCTATACCTTCAACATCCGCCAGGGCGTTCACTGGCATGATAAGCCGCCGGTGAACGGGCGGGAGCTAACTGCCAAGGATGTAGAACATTCCTTTCACCGCTTCTTGGGAAATAGGTTGACAGGGACCGAGTTCAGTGAAGCCGAACCTGCCGCAACAGCAGGTGAGCTTGGGACAGTGCCATTCGAGTCGATAACGGCCACCGACGAATATACCGTAGTTTTCACGCTGAAGGAGCCATACCTTCGTACCCCGAACATGATTCTGGACTGGCATACTATCGTCATGTATCCTCCCGAGGTAATCAAGGAAGACGGTGACGCTTCCGATTGGAGGAACCTGGTCGGCACCGGACCCTTTGAGCTGACTGACTATGTCGAAAGCGTCTCTATCACCTATACCAAGAATCCTGACTACTGGGGCTACGACGAGAAGTTCCCGGAGAACCGCCTGCCGTACGTCGACGAGTTCAGGGTCCTGTTCATGCCGGAGGAAGCAACCCGTCTGGCGGCACTACGCTCCCGTAAAATTGATTACAGTGGTTACCACGGCGCCGGCACCATGATAAAATCTATCGATGTGGCAGAGAGTCTCAAGAGAACCAATCCCGAGCTGGTGCTGAACGAGTATTCGGAACGGGCGGATAATGGTTTTATTTTCAACGTGAGTGAGCCGCCCTTTGACGACATCCGGGTGCGAAAGGCCATGAACATGGCACTGGACCACGAAACCATTAACAATACCTACTTCAAGGGTTATGGAGATACAACGCCCAGGGGGCAAATAGGGATGCCAGGTTTCCACGTCCCGTTTGACGAGTGGCCTCAGGAGGTCAAGGATGCCTATAGCTATAACCCTGAGGGGGCCGAGAAGCTGCTTGATGAAGCGGGCTATCCGCGCGGCGCCGACGGCATTCGATTCAAGACCAACGCAAAATTCCGTGACACCGAGGATGTTGGCTGGGTAGAAGCGGTCGCAGCCTACTGGAGTGAGATTGGCGTCGATGTGAGGCTCGATCCTCGGCCAGCTGATGCAGCATGGAACGCATGGTGGGCAGATCCTGAAAGGGAACAGGGGTTAGTCCACTACGCGTTCGGTGCGTTGTCTGATTCATACGATGCGATGTTGAGATTTACTCCGGCATTTCAATATAACCCAGCTAAATCCGACGACCCGGTCTTTAACGCGTTGTTCGAGAGAGCCAAGGCCGCTACCACCTTTGAGGATCAGAGGGAGCCGATTCTGGAGATGGATATGTACTTCAAGAAGAGTGTCTGGGGTGTTCCCGGTCCTGAGGTTCCACAATTTAATGTCACCCAGCCGTGGGTCAAAGGGTACAACTCGGAAGGTGGCCTAGGGGGTTTGCAATGGTATGCCATTTTCGCCCGCCTCTGGATTGACCAGGATTTGAAGAAAGAAATGGGTTTTTGAGCACGATCTAGCGCGTTGGTCCCTCTCACCGCCCCGCGGGGAGAGGGACTTTTTTTCCGAACAAGCTGTGGCGTCCAGTCGAACGATGAGCAGTCATCCGAAATGAGAGCCTACGTCATCAGGAGACTATTGCTCCTCATACCTACGCTGTTGATTTTGACCATCCTGGTCTTCCTGTCGGTCCGTTTCATCCCGGGTGATGTAATAGATGCGATGGCGGGTAGGATAGAAGCTCAAGGCGCGGGTGCGAGTATGGACCGTGAAGCTGTCGAGCGGATGTTGGGATTGGACCAGCCCGTGTACGTGCAGTATGGACGCTGGATGGGAGGTATCCTGCTGCGCGGCACCCTTGGCAATTCACTTTTAGGCGACTGGTCGGTGGAGGCGGCTATTTGGGACAGATTATCGCTGACTATTGAGCTTGGCGTTTTGTCCGTCGTCATGGGGTTGCTGATAGCAGTGCCGGTCGGCATCTACTCGGCGATGCGCCGCAACACCGCCGCCGACTACGTGGGGCGTTCGTTCGCCGTCATCGGCTTGGCAACGCCCAACTTCTGGCTGGCCCTGATGGTGATGATCTTTCCGGCCATCTGGTGGGGCTGGTCGCCGCCGATGGAGTATATCCCTCTGGTCGAAGACCCGCTGGGAAATCTCGGCATCTTCATCATTCCCAGCCTGATACTGGGGACGGCCTTGTCTGCTGCCACCATGCGTATGACCCGCACCATGATGCTGGAAGTGCTCCGGCAGGACTATATCCGTACCGCCTGGTCCAAGGGTCTCAAGGAGCGTGTCGTCGTGGTGAGGCACGCCGTCAAGAACGCCCTCATTCCGGTAGTGACCCTGGTAGGCCTGCAGCTACCTATCATAGTAGGCGGCGCCGTAATCATGGAGAACATCTTCAACCTTCCGGGGCTAGGACGCCTGATGCTGATCGCCCTCACGGAGAGAGATTACCCGGTAGTCTCCGGCATCAACCTGTTTTTTGGCACTGCCGTGCTCACGTTCAACCTGTTGATCGATATCATTTATTCCTATTTGGATCCCCGGATTCGTTATCGATAGCATGGACCCGAGAAAGAGACAGTTTTTCCCGGGCCTGTTGCTGCGAAGGCTTGTGAAGGAGCAGCCGCTGGGCACTTTCGGGGGAGTGGTCGTACTGTTACTGGTTTTCGTCAGCATTTTCGCCGGTGTCGTGGCGCCGTATGAGCCGGCTGAAGTCCATTTGGTAGACCGGCTGACCAGCTCATCGAGCCGCTATCTCCTGGGCACCGATCATCTGGGGCGGGACCTGCTGAGCCGCCTGATCTACGGTGCCCGAATTTCGCTATTCGTCGGCCTGGCAGCGACTACGGTCAATGTCGTGGTGGCTGTGCTGATAGGCGCACCGTCCGGCTACTTTGGCGGGAAACTGGACCTGGCGGTGCAGCGCTTTGTCGATGCCTGGATGGCCTTTCCGGGGTTGCTGATCTTGTTGACGATCATGTCTGTGGTGGGGCAGGGTTTGCCACAGATCATCCTGGTCTTGGGGATCGCCGGGGGCATCGGCGGCTCGAGAGTCATCCGGGGTGCCGTTATGGGCATCAAGGAGAATGACTATTTGCTGGCAGCCCAGGCGGTGGGCACGCCCACGCGCCACATCCTGATCCGCCATGTGCTGCCCAATATCATACCTGTCGTCATCATCGTCTTCTCCATCAACATCGGGGGCGTCATCATTGCCGAGGCCAGCTTGAGTTTCCTGGGATTCGGTCTGCCACTGGAGATCCCGAGCTGGGGAGCCATGCTCAGCAGAGAAGGGCGCAAGTACATGGAGGTGGCGCCGCGGCTGGCGCTCTTACCCGGGCTGTGCCTGACGATTGTCGTGTACTGCCTGAACATGTTCGGCGACGCGGTGCGGGACCTGCTCGACCCGCGGCTGCGGGGTGGTGGGGGCCGCCTGGGTGCGAGCGCCAGGCAAACTGGCATATGACAGAGGGTGAAAGTCCCTCGGAACGAAGGAGCAGCCAATCCACGTTTCCCCGCGAGCCGTGCGTTGGCACCTGCAAGGGTGCGGATACGGCAATTCGTAAAGAGAGAACCGCAGGAGAAACTCACTGCGCTGCTGCACCACGTGACGCCGGAAGCGCTGCGGTGGCCTATTACGCGCTGAAGCGCGAAGCGGCCCCGGTACGGCGGGTCGACATCGACAAGCCGGACGGAGGCACACGACCGCTGGGGGTGGCCGCGCTGGAGGACAAGATCGTCCGGAAGGCCGTGGTGGATGTGATCCTGACTCCGATCTATGAGGAGGAATTTCTCGGGATCAGCTATGGGTTTCGACCGGGGCGAGGGGCACACGATGCGTTGGACGCACTGGCCTACGCCATCGAACGGCGCGAAGTGAACTGGATATTGGACGCGGACATTCGCGGCTACTTCGACACGATCTCGCGGGACTGGTTGATCAGATTCCTGGAGCATCGGATTGGAGATCGGCGGGTGCTGCGGCTGATAAAGAAGTGGCTGCGCGCTGGGGTACTGGAAGAAGGCCGACAGATCGACGCGGGGCGGGGTACAGCGCAAGGGTCGGTGATTTCACCGATGCTCGCGAATATCTATCTGCACTACGTGTTGGACCTGTGGGTCACCAAGAAGTGGCGGCCGCAGGAGGCGCGCGGAGACATGAAAAGCGGATGAATCGTACCCTGAAGAGGATCAAGATCGAACTCCGCAGACGAATGCATGATGACGTGATGGAAACCGGGCGCTGGCTGGGACGGGTACTGCGCGGATGGCTCAACTACTACGCGGTACCCACCAGCTACCGCTACCTGCACCGATTCGTGTGGCGTCTGCGAGGAATCTGGGTAAAGATTCTACGCCGGAGGTCCCAGAAGGACCGATTCTCCTGGGCTTGGATGCTGGCGATCAGCATCAAGCTGTGGCCCCAACCCCGAATCGTACACTCATGGCCGGACCGGCGATTTGCCGTCAACCACCGAAGGTAGGAGCCGGATGGTTTAACGACCACGTCCGGATCTGTGCGGGGGGCGCCGGGTAACCGGCGTTCCTACCGCGCCCTCCCTGGGTTTGGAAGGCCGTCAGGGGCTATCACCTGGAGCACAACTTCGGCCACGGTGACAAGTACTTATCGGAGGCGTTCTTCGTGCCGGGCCTGCTGGCCTGTTTCATGCACCGGATATTCGAGCTGGTGGACGGTCTGTATCAGCAGGTGCGGGCTGGGTTCGGGTCGCGCCGGGAGTTCTGGGGCGCGATTCGCGCCACGTTCCGGCTATTCCTGTTCCGGTCGTGGGACCAGGTGCTGGTGCGGATGAATTCGCCGCCGCAGCCGCTGTCCGGGTAGCCGCTCCCTGGGGAACTGAACCTGCTCCCTGAACGATCCCTGACTGGGGCTGCGGCGCAGGTGTGCCGGCGGCGCGCGGGCAACCGGCCCCGAAGGGCCGATCGCCGCACCGCGCCAGCCCGCGGCATCGGCCGAGCGGCGGTGGCTGACGGTGGTCAGGTCATCGCACGGGGCTGCATGACGGTGGCTAAATACGTCACCTGCCATCAGTTACAGAATTTATGCCGGGTCGGGCCGTGCGTGCATTCACTCGGTGGGCCAACAGGTGGGCATGGTCGCGTTTCACACTCGGAGGGCTTGAGCTTATGACCCTCTGCCCCTCTACCAGCGGTTCCCCGAGAATCGCTGCTGTTTGCCTGTTGACTTGTTTGCCGCAGCGGTGCCATACTAAAAGCCTCGGGTTTGAACGGATGCAAAAGATGCGTGATAACACTACTCAGCACTGCCACCGGTTAGCGGCAACGCAGCCGGCGCGTCCTATCCTCGCCTACCCCCCCACTTTTTCGAACCGAGAAACAACTAACCGCTCCGGCTGATCGCCGCGCACGCGCCCCCGCGCACGCCGTCGCCTCCACTACCGCCGTAGCTATCGGTGGCACCGGCTCCGTCCACAGCCGAACCGGCATGCGGGCCGCCCACGCCGTTGTCGGCGACCGCGACCGTGCCGGATCCCCGCCCGCGACTAACTGCGCGCAAAACCCACCGCCTGCGTCGCCGGTCAATCACCCTCGCTGCTTCGCCGGCCACCGCCGCGCGTGGCGTTGTGACGCAGGTCCCGACGTCCGCCGAGCGGTGGGCGTTTGCATGATGCGGCGCGTACGCGGATCCCATCTTACGTCAGCCATCTGGCAGGGCACCCTGTGCCCCAAGAAGGAGGTGAAGATGATACCAGTCCATCCCAACATGCGTAGCGACGCTGCCGGCGGTAAGAAACAGATGGGTTACGTGTCCGACCGCCACCCCGCGTGGTGTTCTGCGGCATGCCCATGTCAAAGGAGGCAAGGGATGAAATCTCCGTACGACTAACGCGGCTCGGGACCGAGCGGCGTCGGCCGCTAAAGGGTGTCGCCCTCGCTTTCTGATCACCTGCGGATTGCAGGCATATCGCGAGAGTAGGCGAGGGGCCGGCAGTAGATCCTACTCTCGCGCAAAGGAATTTATGGTTTATATGAAATTTCGCAAGTGCCTCGCCGTACTGATTGGCTTGGCCCTGACCGCAACCGGCCTCTGGGCCGGCGCTGCCAGCGAAGAGGAGCCGGCAGCGGCGCCCGAAAAGGAAATGGTGCGCGACCCGGCCACCGGCAAGATCGTGACCGCGCCAGAGTATGGCGGGACAATAACCTATGGCCGGGTACGCTCGGGGGGGTGAAATTCGAGTCGGTCACGGCCACCGACAAATGGACGGTGGTTATCAAGCTGAAGGAGCTAAACCTTAATGCCCTGGTAAATATGCTCCAGTGGGCCGACGGTGTTGTGATATACCCTCCGGAGGTCATCGAGCAACACGGGGACGTTAAGGATTGGCGGAACGTAGTCGGCACCGGGCCCTTTGAGCTGACGGACGTGGTCGAAGGCAGCTCTATAACGTGGACCAAGAATCCTGACTACTGGCGCTACGACGAAAAATACCCGCAGAACCGCTTGCCCTACGTTGACGAGATAATAGCCTTGTTGATGCCAGAAGAGGCAACACGTCTGGCGGCACTGCGCGCGGGTAGGATTGAGATGCTGGGGTCGGTCGGTGACAGTGCATTGACGTCTATCGACCAGGTAGAGAGCCTCAAGCAGACCAACCCCGAAATCGATCTGTGGCCGTTTAAGTTTCGGGGCGGCAACAATTTTATTTTCGTCAATGTGAACACACCGCCCTGGAATGACATCCGGGTGCGCCAGGCCATGCAGATGGCACTGGACCTAGAGACAATTAACAATACCTTCTTTAAGGGTTATGGCGATGCGACTCCGAATGGACGTATAGCCAATAATGTAAAAGGGATGGGCACGCCATTTGAGGAGTGGCCTGAAGAGCTCAAGAAGGTCTATGACTATGACCCGGAAGGGGCAGAAGCTTTGCTCGATGCGGCTGGGTATCCTCGCGGCGCCGACGGCATTAGAATCAAGACCTCGATTGCCCAAGGTGACTGGGAAGATCCGAGCTATGCAGAAATAGCCGCGGAATACTGGCGTGATATTGGCGTGGAGATCGCGATAGATTCTATGGATATTATGAGACTGCAAGCGGCCGGACCAGATCAGACTACCTACAGATTGAGAGGATACGCAATGGCCATCAGGTATTATCCTGTCCCAATGATGGGAGAATGGACAACGGAAATAGATAGCCCGTGGGCCCCCTCCGGCTTTAGCGTCCCCGAATTTGACGCTCTATTTCAGGCCGCCTCTGCTGCTTCCACCTTCGAGGAGCAGAATAGATTCGCCAAAGAGGCAAATATGTTACTCCTAGAACATCAAACTGTGGTATGGGGTCCCGAAGTCCCACATTTCACCGCAACGCAGCCGTGGGTCAAAGGTTATAACGGCGAAATAAGAATAGGACACGGCCAGCAGAGCCAAAACGTCTTAACCCGCCTCTGGATTGATAGTGAGATGAAGGAAGCAATGGGTCATTAGGGCTCCGCCCTTGTGGCTGACCTCAGGGAGAGCTGGGAAGCTGAAACATCCTAGCTCTCCATTCCTTGAATAATGACAGGACGTCTGTGATATGAGAGCCTATACCATCAGGCGGTTATTGCTGATAATCCCCACCCTGTTTCTATTGACCATCCTGGTCTTTCTCTCGGTGCGCTTCATCCCCGGCGATATAATAGACTTGATGGTGGATGAAATGCAATGGGTGTTTGGCAATTTTGACCGTGAAGCTCTTGAGCGTATGCTGGGATTAGACGTGCCTGTCCACGTGCAGTATGGACGCTGGATGGGAGGTATCTTACTGCACGGGACCCTTGGCGACACACTGCTTGGCGGTTGGACGGTAGAGGAGAAGATATTAGGTAGATTGCCAGTCACCCTTGAGCTTGGTGTCATGTCCATCGTCATCGGGCTGGTGATAGCGCTCCCCGTCGGCATCTACTCGGCGATTCGCCAGGATACGGCCGCCGACTACGTGGGGCGCTCCATCGCCATCATCGGCCTGGCAACGCCTAACTTCTGGCTGGGAATCATGGTCATGCTCTACCCCTCAATCTGGTGGAACTGGTCGCCGCCGATGAAGCTGATTCCCTTCACCGAAGACCCGCTGGGGAATCTGGGGATGTTCCTCTTTGGCTGCTCTGAGCTTCCTCGGATTCGGTCTGCCACTCTCGACTCCTGACTGGGGAGGTCTGCTCAGCCGGGAAGGGCGCAGATACATGGAGCAAGCGCCACACCTCGCTCTCCTTCCCGGTCTTGTCCTGACTATTACCGTTTACAGTCTCAACATGTTCGGCG
The DNA here is from genome assembly GCA_965198005.1 of Spirochaetia bacterium. Classification (GTDB taxonomy): domain Bacteria; phylum Spirochaetota; class Spirochaetia; order SZUA-6; family Bin103; genus Bin103. The sequence continues at coordinate 578,096 of CBDAOI010000004.1, read as the reverse complement.
ACGCGGTGCGCGACCTGCTCGACCCGCGGCTCAGGGGTGGTGAAGGGCGTCTGGGTGCCGACGGCGCCACGTCCGTTTAAGCTTAGAACCGGACACTACTGACATGACGACGGAGACTTGGTCTGCGTGGGCTCCCGGCGGCTGGTTCCAGCCGTCGCGCGCATGCCTCTAGATCACGGCGCTCACCAGCGATTGCCGCCGAGTTCGCCCCGGCCCCAGAGATCGCCGAGACTACATGCGCGAGTGGGTCGTGACTACGATCTGTGTACGCTCAGAGGCGTCAACAAGCAACTGCGCAACATGTGCGACCACGTCAGGATGAAGGCCCAGCTCCGGCTCCTCGATTGCGACCAAGGATGGCGGCTCGGGATGCAACAGAATGGCCAACAGGCAAAGATAGCGGAGGGTCCCATCCGATAGCCGAGTAGCGGGAATCTGGCGCCCAACGGCACGCCCGTTGTCTCCGACGGACCATTCATCTCCGAAGCTGACATCACGTCCGCCATCAAGTGGGCACACGGTAAAGGTGTGGCGTCCTCCTTGAAGTCGATAGGTGAATTCGGATTCCTGCCTCGTGGACGCTCCTCCCGCATATTCAATAGTCTATGAAGCAGCATGTCGGTCCCCCCTGATCGTCGCCGGCGATGCCGCGTTTGCCGCAGCGTTCGCACCGATGATCGCTTCCGCGACGGAGCGGGCGCGTGTCGCGTCACCATTCAATCCAGCCTTCACCAACGAAACGAGGAGGTCGCTCCGTGCCATGACAGTTACCCCCGTGTCCCGTGCCTCTCCGGGTCGGAGCGCATCTTGGCTCATGGTATGCGGGCCGGGGCTGAGCGTCCACCGCGGAAGGCCGCGTCCGGCGCCTAACGAGGGCGTCGCAGGTGTTCCCCGGGGCCGTTGCATCATCTCATGTGATGTCATATCGTTCAGGATGTGCGCTTTGTGCTGGACACCAATGTTGTCGTTGCCGGTCTACGCAGTCCGACCGGAGGCTCGGCTGCGTTGATTGATGGAGCCCTGGCCCGCGAGTTCACGCTACTGCTTTCCGTGGCGCTGGCGCTGGAATACGAGGCGGTATGCCGAGACCCGTCGCAGCGGATCGTCTCGGGTCTCAGCGATGCGGAGGTAGAGATGGTGATCTCCGCGCTCTGCGCGGTCGCGGAGCCGATACGGTCGTGGTTTCTATGGCGTCCGCAGCTTCGCGATCCGGCTGACGAAATGGTGCTGGAGGCCGCCATCAACGGTAGTGCCGATGCCCTGGTGACCTTCAACCATCGGCACTTCGACGATGCCGCCGGACGGTTCGGGATTGCAGTGTTGTCGTCCCAGCAGGCCTTGAGGAGGATGTCGCAACAATGAAGAAACAGATTAGCACCTATCCGCTACGCCTACCGGCGTCCTTGAAGGCGGCGGTAGCCGAGATCAGCGAGGAAGAGGGTACGAGCATCAATCAGTTCGTTACGACGGCAGTCGCTGAAAAGATCTCGGCCATGAAGACTGCCGAGTTCTTCGCCGCCCGTAGCGCCAAGGGTGACATCGAGGCGGCGCGCCGCCTGCTTCGACGAGATGGGGGCCAACCGCCGGATTCCCATGACCGATTGCCGTAGCGAATTGACATTCGCTCATCCGAGTGAGCCTGGAGGGTCTCTGTTTCGTACATGGGATACAAGCCTGATACACGTCTGATTGAGCGCTGGCTGCCGATCGCGGCTCTTGGAGAAGAGAGCATTCGCGAGCGGCGCTCCATGACGGCTCTACCTCCGATCTACTATCTCCACGTGTGGTGGGCACGGCGGCCGTTGGTGGCGTCGCGGGCGGCGATACTCGCGTCGGTGTTGCCGGCTGACGCCGACCGGGAGGAATTTCTTCACGTTCTCGGAATCCACGGGGATCCGGTAGAGGCTCGCGCGGCGATGGATAAGGCGCGACGAGATGGGGGCCGGATCGACAACCCCTACGGCTACGATCGTGCCTTTGGATACTCTCCGACGCGGAGTGATTCAGACTGGTTGAAAGTGACATTTGGCGATGGGTTGGAGAGTGTGACGGTTCTCGATCCTACCGCTGGTGGGGGAAGTATTCCGTTCGAAGCGGCGCGGCTCGGGTTTATTAGCTTGGCGAGCGATCTCAACCCTGTGGCGGCTCTAATAATGAGGGCTACGATTGAGTGGCCATGGAGCTTTCCCCGGAGTGTCAAGGACGAGTTCAATGACTTGGCGGCGGAACTGCGCCGACGAATCGAAGACAGACTATGCACCTTCTTCGTTCAGCGGGATCTGCCGAGTGGGGTCGACCTGACGTATCTTTGGGCGCGCACGGTCAACTGCCCGTATTGTGGCGGGCTGGTGCCGCTGTCGCCGAACTGGCGGCTGGCGGCGGATGGGACCGGGGTACGGCTCAAGCCTCATCTCGGGTCGGGTCCGGGGGCGGAAGGTCGGGTCTGCGCGTTCGAGATCGTCAAAACGATGAGAGAGCAGTCGGAGGGTACGGTGGCGCGTGGTGACGGGACCTGTCCCTATTCCGATTGCGGGCGGGTGATCGACGGCGACGAGATCAAGGCGCAGGCGCAGGCCGGACGCATGGGGGAGCAGCTCTTCACGGTGGTCTACAAGGAACGCATGCTGACCACTACCAAGACCGGCCGCACGCGCGAGAAGTGGGTGCGGCGCTATCGGGCGCCGCGGCCTGAGGACGACAACGGCGCCGAGATCCAGGCGCGGCTTGCAGAGAAGCTGCCGGAGTGGGAAGCCTTCGACATCGTGCCGACCGAGCGGTTCCCCGAAGTGAGCAATGACAACCGCCCCATACAATACGGGATGCCGTTCTGGCGTGATCTGTTCTCGCCTCGCCAACTCCTCTGCCACGGCACGAGTGTCGAGGTGTTTCGTGAACTGCTGGACGCCGACCGGTCAGCCGGGAAGCTGAGGCACGTTCGAGAGGCGGCTTACGGGTATCTGGCCCTCACGCTCGATACCTTGCTGAACTACAACAATCGTGCTGGACGCTGGGACAATACAACCGGTCGAGTCCGGTCCATCTTCGACCGGCATGATTTCGCATTCGTATGGTCTTACGCGGAGATGGCACCTTTGGTATCGGGCGTGGGCTACGACTGGGCCATCGACAAGACTATCAAGTGCGTTGACGAACTCGTCGCGCTGGTGCGCCCGGGGATGGACGGCAATGCAGGCACCCTGTTCGCCGGCGCCGGCGTGGAAACGGGTTCACCGCCGCCCGTCACGATCACCTGCAAGCCGGGCGACAGCCTCGACCATATCGCGGACGGCAGCATCGACGTGGTGGTCATGGATCCGCCGTATTACGACAACGTCATGTACGCCGAGCTGTCGGACTTCTTTTACGTCTGGCTCAAGCGTACCGCCGGGCACGTCTTTCCCGAGCTGTTCCGCCGCCACCTCACCGACAAGGACAACGAAGCCGTGGCCAATCCGGCGCGGTTCCGGGGGCAGAAGGGGGCGCGAGCGCTGGCGGGGCGGGACTACCAGGAGCGCATGGCGTCCATCTTCGCCGAGTGCCGCCGGACGCTGAAAGCCGACGGGGTGATGACGCTGATGTTCACCCACAAGGCGACCGGCGCCTGGGATGCGCTGACCAAGGGCCTGATGGAAGCGGGCTTCGTCATCACCGCGTCCTGGCCGATCAACACCGAGGCCGAGGGCAGTCTGCACATCAAGGACAAGGCGGCCGCCAACAGCACCATCTTTCTGGTGTGCCGCCCGCGCACCGACGACGCGAGGACCGAACAGGACCGCTATTGGGAGGATGTCGAGCCGCGGGTCGCCCGCGCGGTGCGGGAGCGGGTCGAGGAGTTCCAGGCCGCCGGAATTGCCCGCGTCGATCTCTACCTCGCTTCGTTCGGGCCGGCGCTGGAGGAGTTCTCCCGCCACTGGCCATTGCGGCGCGGCACACCGCGCGAGAAACCCAAGCAACGCCGCCGGGCGCAACTGACGCCGTACGAGGAAGAGTGGGATCCCTACGCGGCGACGCCGGAGGATGCCCTCGACGTGGCTCGGCGTGAGGTAAAACGGTGGCGTCTGGAGCAGTTGACGCATCTCAAGGCCGACGCGGACCTCGATCCCGCCACGGCGTTCTTCGCGCTGGCGTGGGACGCTTTCGGTGCGCCGGTCTTCCCCTATGACGAAGCGCTGAGACTGGCGCGCGCGGTCGGTGTCGACTTGGACCGCGACATCGTCGGGCGTCTTGCGCAAAAGAAGGGCAGCGACCTGCGTCTCTGGGACAGCGCGCACCGCGCCGCCACCGGGGCGCTGGGGCCGGTCGATGGTTCGCGGGGCATGATCGACGCCATTCACCATGCGGCCAACCGGGCGCGCATGCAGTCTCTTGCCGCCGCTCAAGAGATGCTCGGCGAGGCGCTCGTGGAGCATGATCCGCGTTTCTTCGCGGCGCTCGAGGCCGTTCTGGAAGTGCTCCCCATATCGCAGACCTTCACCGGGATCGTCCTTCCCGGCGATGCCGAGGCCGCCGGCAACGACTTGGAGGCGCTCTACAACCTCTACCGCCTCGCGTATCGCGACCGGATCGATGAGCCCGAACAGTTCAGGTTGTGGCAGGATGACGGCGCCTGAGCATGCTCACCGACCGCACCTGGAAGCTCAAATACACCCCCGACGACGGTGACCTCGTCCGGCTGTTCTACGTGCCGGCGCTGGAGGATGCCGAGCGCTACGACCGGCTGACCGGCTATTTCAACGCCGGCGCGCTGGCCCTGGCGGCGCGCGGCATCGAAGGCTTGGTGCGCAACGGCGGCCACATGCGGCTGGTGGTGGGTTGTACCCTCGATCCCGCCGAGATCGCGGCAATCGAACAAGGCGAGCGGCTGCGTGATCTGGTCGAACGACGCTTGGCCGGTGTGCCGCTTGCGCCCCCCGATGCCGGTGCCGCCGGCGCCCTCGAACTGCTCGCCTGGATGATCGCCCGCGGTCATCTCACCGTGAAGGTGGCGGTCCCATGCGCCGCCGACCGCACGCCGATCCCCGGCCACGGAATCTTCCACGAGAAGGCGGGCATCATTCAGGACCGCACCGGCGACCGGATCGCCTGGAACGGCAGCCTCAACGAGACCCCTGCCGGCTGGCAGCACAACTGGGAAAGCATCAACGTCTACACCAGTTGGGGAGCGGAGCCGGAGCGGGTGACCCGCGAAGAGGAGAACTTCGCGCGGCTCTGGGCCGGCCGCGCCCGGCGGGTGATCGTGCTCGATGTCCCGGAAGCGGCGCGCCGTGACCTGATGCGCTTCATGCCCAGCGGCGATCTGCCCGCGCGCCTGCAGGAGGGGGACATCGTTCCAAGCGATCCAGCTACGGTCACCACGAAAAGCGAGGCTCCGGCGGCCATCGATCGGCGGGGCCTGGCATGGACCTTCATCAGGGAGGCGCCCGGTCTGAGCCCGGGCGGCGCCCGCGTCGGCGAAGCCACGGCGGCGGTGACCCCGTGGCCGCATCAGGTGCGGGCGTTCGAACGCCTCTACGCCCAGTGGCCGCCGAAACTCCTGATCGCCGATGAGGTAGGACTCGGCAAGACGATCCAGGCGGGAATGCTGCTGCGGCAAGCGTGGCTGGCGGGACGGGCGCGGCGGATTCTGATCCTGGCTCCCAAGGCGGTGCTCGGCCAGTGGCAGATCGAGCTGCGCGAGAAGTTCAATCTCAATTGGCCGATCTACGACGGCCGCAAGCTGATCCGGTACCCCTCGCCGGCGCTGCGCGGGCGGCATGAGCGCGAGGTCGACCCTCGGCAGTGGCACCGCGAACCGGTCGTGATCGCGTCCAGCCATCTGCTGCGGCGGCGCGACCGGGCGGAGGTGCTCCTGCAGGACGCCGAGCCCTGGGATCTGGTGGTGCTCGACGAAGCCCACCACGCCCGCCGGCGCGCGGCGGGGTCAGTCAGCGAAGGCGGACCGAACGCGCTGCTGCGCCTGATGCGGGAGCTCAAGGAGCGTAGCGAGGGCCTGGTATTGCTCACCGCGACGCCCATGCAGGTGCATCCCGTCGAAGTATGGGACCTGTTGAGCCTGCTGGGGCTGCCGCCGGAGTGGACGGCGCAGGCGTTTCTCACGTTCTTCGACGATCTCGCCCAGCCGAACCCGTCGCCGGAGGCGCTGGACCGCATGGCGCGGCTGTTTCAGGCGGTCGAACGGGAGTATGGAGCCGCCGCCAAAGAGGACACCGCGAGCATCACCGGGCTGTCGCCGCTCAAGACCAACAAGGTGCTTCGCGCCCTGCGCGACGAGGCCGGGATTCCGCGCCGGCTGTTGGAGACTGCCGAACGCCGTGCCGCCCTGGACGTGATGCGCGCGCACACACCGATTCGGCATCTCATCTCGCGCCATACCCGCGCGCTCCTGCGGAGCTACTTCGACGCGGGATTGCTTTCGACCCCGATCGCGCAACGACAGGTCGACGACCGCTTCATCGAGATGACGGAGGCGGAGCGAGACCTGTACGCGGCGGTCGAGGGGTACATCGCGAGCACCTACAATCAGGCGGCGGCCGCCGAGCGGTCGGCGGTCGGGTTCGTGATGACGATCTATCGGCGGCGGCTTGCCAGCAGTTTCCGGGCGCTGTGCGCCACCCTGGAGCGGCATCTCGAGGCGGTCGAGAGCGGCGACCGCGCGCACCTGTCCGGCCTCGACGAAGATGCGCCCGACGACGAAACGGCGGACGAATTGCTCGACGCCGAGGAGATTGGGGAGCGTGAGCGGCAGGCCCTGGATGCGGAGGAACGGTCCGACATCGAGCATCTGCTCACCCGCGTGCGGCTGTTGCCGCCGGACAGCAAGTGCTCGCACCTGACGGAAGTCCTCGCTCAACTACGCCGGGACGGGCACCGCCAGGCGATGGTCTTTACCCAGTACACCGATACCATGGAGTTCCTGCGCGATGAACTGAGCAACGGCGGCGACTGGCGGCTGATGTGCTTCTCGGGCCGCGGTGGAGAGGTGCCCTCCGCGGACGGCTCATGGCGCGCGATCGGCAGAGACGACGCCAAACGCCGCTTCCGCGACCGCGAGGCAGACGTTCTGCTCTGCACCGACGCGGCCGCCGAGGGTCTGAACTTTCAGTTCTGCGGCGCGTTGATCAACTACGACATGCCCTGGAACCCGATGCGGGTCGAGCAGCGCATCGGCCGCATCGATCGCCTCGGCCAGGCCCATGCGACTATCCGCATCGTCAACCTGCACTACGAGGGCACGGTCGAGACCGATGTCTACCGCGCCCTCAGAAACCGCATCGGTCTGTTCGAGACGGTAGTGGGCCGCCTGCAACCGATCTTGGCCGAGTTGCCGCAAGCCATTGCCAAGGCGGTGCTTCCGGACGGCGCGCAGGACGGCGCGAGCCGCGCCAATCTGGCCGATACGATCGACCGCCGCGCCCGCGAAGCCGAAGCCGGAAGCTTCGCGATCGACGCCGTTTTGGGCGACGAGCTCACCATGCCGGAGCAGGCGCCGTCGCCCGTCACCATGGACGACCTCGACCGGATCATCGCCTCGTCCGACCTGATGCCCCCCGGCGCCGACGTGCAGCCGCTGGGGCACCGCGAATACGGCCTGCTCGCCCCCGGCATGCCCGAGCCGTTGCGGGTGACCACCGACCCCGCCTACTACGAAGAGAACGCCGAAAGCGTGGAGCTGTGGTCCCCCGGCAATCCGCTCTTCAAACCCCCTCACTTCCTGCCGCCCGCGGACCAGTTGCCGCCCGCCCGGACCCTCAAGGATATTCTGGAGCACTGAGGATTTCGAAGTATTCACCATTCGATAAACCCATCACCGACCCGCAGCCCGCTGACCCTGCAATCCTGGCAGTCACTACAGGCAGGGGTAGTACCGGAACCCCGGCCGCTGGTACACTGCGGACGCGCGACGTGGCTGATCGAGCATGAACCAGGACATCAGGGGCCGGAGCAACACGCTGGAGTCGCCGGTGATCGCGGTGATCATGGGCAGCGTCTCCGATTGGGACACGATGCGCCATGCGGACGCGACGCTGCGGCAGTTCAGCGTAGCGTACGAGTGTCAGGTGGTGTCGGCGCATCGCACGCCGGACCGCATGCGGGACTATGCGCGGGGGGCGGCCGGGCGCGGCCTCGAGGTGATCATTGCGGCCGCCGGCGGGGCCGCCCACCTGCCCGGGATGGTCGCCGCGCACACTTCGCTGCCGGTGCTGGGGGTGCCGGTCCGGAGTGCGGCCTTGCAGGGCATCGACTCGCTGCTGTCCATCGTCCAGATGCCGGCCGGCGTGCCGGTGGGGACACTGGCGATCGGGCGTGCCGGCGCGGTCAACGCCGCCCTGCTGGCGGTGGCCGTGGCCGCCCTGCACCGGCCACCGTTGCGCGCCGAGTTGGAGGCGTTCCGCAGGCGGCAGACCGAGGCGGTGCTGGGCGCCAGTCTTCCGCCGGCCGACAGCCCCTGACCCGGTCGCCGATGCCCGCCTCTTCCGCCGCCATCCTGCCCGGCGCCATCCTCGGCATCCTGGGCGGCGGCCAGCTCGGCCGCATGCTGGCGCTGGCCGCGGCGGCACTCGGCTACCGGGTGCACGTCTACTCGCCGGCCCCGGGCTCGCCCGCGGGGCAGGTCGCCGAGCGCGAGGTGGTGGGCAGCTACGGCGACGTTGCCGCGATCATTGCGTTCGCGGGCGCCGTCGACCTGCTCACGTTCGAGTTCGAGAATATTTCGAGCGCGGCGGTCAACGCTGCGGCGGAGCGGACCGTGGTGCGCCCCGCGGCGCAGGTCCTGGCCACGGCGCAGAACCGACACGCCGAGAAACGGTTTCTGACCGGCGCCGGGTTCCCGGTGGCGGCCTGGGCGCCGGTCGGGGACGGTGCCGCGCCCGGTACCGAACCACCGGCAGGGATCGGCTTTCCCGCCGTGGTCAAGACCGCCGGGTTCGGCTACGACGGCAAGGGGCAGCGGCGCGTGCGCGACGCCGCCGAGGTGGCCGCGGCGATTCAGGCCGCCGGCGGGGCGCCGCTGATCCTGGAACGGGTGGTCCCGTTCGAGCGGGAATTGTCGGTCATCGGAGCGCGCGGCCCGGCCGGGGAGTACGCCGACTTCGGCCCGTTCGAGAATCGCCATGACCGCCGCCACATTCTGGACCTCACGCGGGCGCCGGCCGCCTGTTCGGCCGCGGTGCGGCGCCGCGCGCGCGAGCTGGCGCGCGCGATCTTGGAGACCCTGGACCTGGTCGGGCTGCTGTGCGTGGAGCTGTTTCAGGTGGGCGAGGAGTTGCTGGTGAACGAGCTTGCACCGCGGCCGCACAATTCCGGGCACCTGACCATCGACGCCTGCCGCACCAGCCAGTTCGAGCAGCACGTGCGGGCCGTGTGCGGCCTGCCGCTGGGTGATCCGCAGCAGCACGCGCCGGCGGCGATGGCCAACCTGCTGGGCGACCTGTGGCCCGGCGCGGCGCGGCCCGCGTGGCCGCGGGTGCTGGCCATGCCCGGCGTCAAGCTCCACCTGTACGGCAAGCGAGACGCGCGCGCGGGGCGCAAGATGGGACACCTTACGGCGCTGGCGGCGACCGCCGCCGCCGCCGTGCAGCGGGTGACCGCAGCGCGGTCGCTGCTGGCGGCCGCCGGCGGAGCCGCGGAGGAGAGTGGCAACTGATGCAGACGCTTGAAGACCGGTACGTCGCGGCCCACCGCCGCTCGGCCGAGCTGTACCGCGCGGCATGCGATGTGTTTCCCAGCGGGGTGACCCACGACGTCCGTTACCTGCGCCCGTTCCCGATCACCATCACCGGTGGCCACGGCCCGCGCAAGCACGACGTCGACGGCCACGAGTACGTCGATTACGTGATGGGGCACGGCGCGCTGCTGCTCGGCCACGCTCATCCGGCGGTAGTGGCGGCGGTACGCGCGCAGGTCGCGCGCGGCACCCAGTTGGGCGGCAATACCGAGTTGGAGCTGGAATGGGGGCACAGTGTTCAACGGTTGATGCCCTCCGTGGAGCGGCTCCGGTTCGTCAGCTCCGGCACCGAAGCCACCCTGATGGCGATGCGCCTGGCGCGCGCGTTCACCGGCCGCTCGGCGGTGTTGCGCTTCGCCGACCACTTTCACGGCTGGCAGGACTACGCGGTCGCCAGCCCCGGTGCGGCCAGCGGCACCGCGAGCGGGCCTCCGGTCACCACCGGGCCGAGCATTCCGGATGCGATCGGCGCCACGGTGCACGTAATCCCGCCGGACGATCTCGAGCTGCTGAACGACACGCTGGCGGCCAACCCGGACCTCGCCGCCGTCATCGTGGAGCCGACCGGCGCCCACATGGGCCAGATCCCGCTGGCGCCCGAATTCCTGCACGAGCTGGGAACGATCGTCCGGCGGCACGGCGCCCTGCTGATCTTCGACGAGGTGGTCACCGGCTTTCGGGTCGCGCCCGGCGGAGCGCAACAACGGCTGGGGCTACGGCCGGACCTCACCACCCTGGCCAAGATTCTCGCCGGCGGTCTGCCCGGCGGTGCCGTGGGCGGACGCGCCGAGATCATCGACCAGATCGCGTTCCCCGGCGTGCGCGGCGGCGACCTGCGCACCCGGGTCGAGCATCCCGGCACCTTCAATGCCAACCCGCTGAGCGCGGCCGCCGGCATCGCCTGCCTCAAGCTCGTCGCCACACAGTCCCCGACTGCGCAGGCCGACCGAGCGGCGGCGCGGTTGTGCGACGGCCTGAACCAGGCGTTCGCGGACACCGGTGCGCTCGGCTTCGCCTACCGTGACAGCTCCCTGGTGCACACTGCGCCCAACATCGCACCGGGCGCCGGCCGCGCGTGGCTGGCGGTCAACCGGGAACGACTGCGCGCCGTCCGCACCGGTGAACTGGCCCGCTGCCTGCGCCTGGCGTTGCTCAACGAGGGCGTCGACACCATGCGCGGCATCAGCTACATCGTCTCCGCCGTCCACACCGTCGCCGATATCGACCACACCGTCGCCGGCTTCACCCGTGCCCTCGAAGCGCTGCGCCGTGAGGGGCTGTTGGGTGAGGCTGGGTGACAGCGCGCGTCGTAGTCGGCTATCCTGAACTTGGTACCAGGCCGAAGCCCTGCTGCAATAACTGGCGGCCCGCTTGCGCTGGTGACGGTTCGCACGACACACTGACATCCGAGCCATGCGACTGCACCCACTATCGGCGTGGTCACGCCCGGCTGACGGTAAGGTGCGACCCCTGCACGAAGGGCAGGCAAGCTGGCCGGCCGGGGTCCCGGTGAGCCGGGCCGGGGTATGGCACCGGACACGTCCGTGAGCGGGGCCGGCATCCCTGCGGTGCGGTGGTTGCTGCGCGCCGGCGCGGCCGGGCGGCTGATCGTAGCGAGGTCACCGCGGGCCCGGTGGGTGGCCGGTGGCGTGGTGCTGATCGCGGTTGCGGCGGTGGTCCTGTCCTGGGCGGCCGGCGCCCGGCAGTCTTCCATCGAGGCCGCCTTTACCGAGCCGGTGGCGCTGTCCGACCGGCTGCTCACGCTGACCACGATCTTCCTGGGCATCTTCATCGAGGCGCTGCCGTTCCTGCTGCTGGGCGCGCTGGCGTCCGGTTTCGTCGAAGTGTTCGTGCGTCCCGAGGCGCTGACGCGGTGGCTGCCGCGCCACCCGCTGCTCGCCGCCCTGGCCGGGGCCGGGCTCGGCATCGTGCTGCCGGTGTGCGAATGCGGGATCGTGGTGGTGGTGCGCCGGCTGCTGGCCAAGGGACTGCCGCTGCCGGTCGGCATCGCGTTCCTGCTGGCGGCGCCGGTGGTCAACCCGATCGTGTTTGCCGCCACGCTGGCCGCCTTCGGCCTGGGCAAGATGCTGGTCGCACGCTTCGCCCTCAGCTTCGGCATCGCCACCGTGATCGCGCTGCTGTTCGCGACGGCCCGGCGAGACCAGGTGCTGGCCGCCGGCCGGAGCCATCGGCCCCACGATCATGCGCACGGTCACCACCACCCACCCCACCACGAGCATCACGCCGGGAGCGGCCGCCGCAACCTCTTGCAGCACCTGCACAGTGCGGTCGCGGCGGCGGCCGGCGATCTGTTCGACGTCGGGCGCTACCTGGTCGCCGGTTCGCTGCTGGCGGCGGCCTTGCAGGCGCTGGTGCCGCAGGATGCGATCCTGGAGGTCGCCGGCGGCGCGGTAAGCTCCGTGCTGGTGCTCAGCCTGCTCGCGTTCGTCATCTCGGTCTGCTCCACGGTGGATGCGTTCGTGGCGCTGTCGTTCGTCGGCACCTTCACCCCGGCCTCGATTCTCGCGTTCCTGGTGTTCGGGCCGATGGTGGACATCAAGAGCGCCCTGATGTTCTCCAGCGTGTTCCGGTCGCGGGTGGTGGCCTACCTGATCGCGCTGCCGCTCGGGTGCACGCTGGTGGCGGCCCTGCTGCTCGCTACCCAGGTGGGATTCTGATGGACCGGGATCGCCGGCCGGGCGGACGGGCGGCTGCCGCGCTGCGCGCAGGCGTGGTGCTGGCGCTGGCCGCGCTGCTGGCGGTGCGCTACCTCGACGGTTCGCTGGGCTACTACGTCAACCTGCGCTACGGCTGGCTGACGGTGGTCGCGGTCGCCTGCCTGGTGGCGCTGGCGGCGGTCCTCATGGCCGCGGCGGTGCGCGGCGGCCACGCTAGCGGCCACCACGAGCGGCTGTCGTGGCTCGGAATCGGCCTGCTCGCGCTCCCGGTAGTGCTGGGGCTGATCCCGCCGCGGCCGCTGGGTACCGCAGCGATGGCCACCCGGGCGCTGCAGATTGGCGCGATACCGGCGGCCGCCGGGAGGGCCGTCACCGCCGACGCGACCATTGCCGATCCGGGCGGTGCGCGCACGGTGCTCGACTGGCTGGTGCTGTTCCACCAGGCGGATGGCACCGGCGGCGATGCCAGCCGATTCGCCGGCGAGACTGCCCGCGTGCGCGGCTTCGTGTACCGCGACGAACGGTTCCCCGCCGGAACCTTCATGGTCAGTCGCTTCCTGTTGAGTTGCTGCGTCGCCGACGCGGTGCCGATCGGGCTGGCGGTGCGCTGGCCCGACGCGGACTTCCTGGACGACGACGCGTGGGTGTGGGTGACCGGCGAATTCAGCGTCGAAATCTTCCTGGATGAGCGGGTGCCGATGCTGGTGGCCACCGAGGTGGTCGCCGCGGAGCAACCCGCTCAGCCCTATCTCTACTATTGAGTCTGCTGAGTCTGCGATGCCGCCGTTCGACCGTCTGGTCCTGACCGTGCTCGCCGCGCTGGCGGCGGCGGTGGTCACGCTGGGCGTGATCGGCGATCGCGTGGGCGTACGGGTCAGCGAAGTGTGGCCGCCGGACGACGCCGATCTGGTTTCGACTCTGGTCCGGCCACGGATCGTGTTCGATCAGCCGGTGGTGCCCGCCGCGCTCCCGTCCGGTGCGGCCGCGATGCCGGTGCGCTTGGTGCCGGAAACGCCGGTCGAGCTGATCTGGTCCACGCGGACGGTGACGCTACGCCCCCGGCGCCCGCTGCAACGCACGACCACCTACACCCTGTACTTGGAGGCCGGGCTCGCCGGCGCGCAGGGGCGGCGGTTGCTGCGCCCGCGCAGTTGGCAGTTCACCACCGCTCCGTTGCGTGTCATGTACCTCGGTCCGGACGCTGCCGGCCGCGACCAGTTGTTCAGTGCCGGCCTGACCGGAACGCCGCTCCAGGTCACCGACCGTCCCGACGGCGTATGGGATTATCACGTGGCGCAGGACGGATCGGCCGTGGTGTATTCGGCGCCGCGCGACCAGGCCGGTAACGATCTGTTCGTGGTGGACATTGCAGGCGGCGCCGAACGGCGCCTGCTCGACTGCCGCGCCGACCACTGCTTCGGGCCGCGCTGGGCGCCGGGCGGGGGCGCGGTCGCATTTGCCCGCCGCACCCTGCCGGCACCGCCGCGGGTCTACCTGATCGACCGCGACGGCGGCCGGTTGCGGCCGGTGCTGGAGGACGCGAGCTTCGTCGGCTTCGAGCCGCGCTGGGCGCCCGACGGCGAGTCGCTGGCGTGGGTGGCGCCGTTGGAAAACGGGGTGCGCGTAGTTCAACTCCGGGACGGAGCCTCGGCGTTCATCCCCAGCCGCACCGGCGAACCGCCGGTCTGGAGCCCCGACGGCGGCAAGCTGGTGGTGACCGACGTGCAGGTGGACGACCCTCACTTCCGGACCCGCCTGGTGACGCTGGACGTGCCGTCGCTGACGCTGGAACGTCCCTGGTTCGCCGGTGCCGGCACCACCCGGGATGAGGAATGGGGGCTGCGCTGGGCACCGCCGGACGGGGCGCGCGTGAGCCTGCTGCGGCGCCCCGCGGGGGCTGGGGGAGGCGGGCAGGTGTGGCTGCTGGAGCGCGCCGGCTCCGCGCAGCAACTCACCGACGACGCCGCCGCCGACCATGGCGCAGCCCAATGGAGCGCCGACGGCCGGTATCTCGCTTTCCACCGGATTCCCCTGGAAACCGCCGATTCGCAATCGGAGATCGTGGTGTGGGATACTGCGCGCGGCGCGGCGGCCGGCCGGCCGCTCACCGGACGCTCTCCCGGCTGGCTGCCGTAGGGCGCGCAGGGCGTTTGACAGTGTCCCTGGCAGGCGCTACATTCAGTATCCGGGAGGTCAGATGATGCGCATCGCGATGGTAGCATTCGTGGCAATGGCGGCCTTCACCCTGGTGGTGATGTCGTTCGTCTTCGGCGACGCACTTCCGTTTTCGCTCAGCTTGCCCCAGGTGGTTTCCGAACCGGTCGTGGAGGCTGCCACAGAGGTGGCGGCGCCCGCGGCGCCGGCTTCCACCAGCGCGGTGACGGCCAGCGTCCGGACGCAGACGGCCGTGCAGAGCATGACGGAAGCCAAGGGCTATGGCTACGCCAACGGCGTCGGGTGCCCGCTGAGCGGCTACTGAGGCCGTCCGGGTCCGACGCCCGATCCCGAGGACTTCGCCCGCCCGTTCGGCGGTCGGCGAAGTCCTTTTTTCATTGAATTTGGATTCGTGGTCGCCGTGCGCTACGATCGGCGCCATGGCCGAGTACCGCGTCGAACAACCGGGGCAGCTCCTGGCTGGGCTGCTCAAGACCATGGCCCACGTGCGCGGCTCGCCGATCGCTACGTTCGGTGCAGCCGACCTCCTGCTGCGCGACGCCCACGGTGCCCGCGCGCGTATCCTGGAGGCCGACCAGACCGTGTGTCTGCACCCGCGCGCCACCCGGCCCGCGGGTCCGGCAATCGAGGTGGGCATCGACACGCTCCCGGACGTGGTGGGTGCTCTGCACGGCCGCCTCGAGTCGCTCGCGGCTGGCCCGCTGTTGGTCTTCCAGGAACTCGATCAGCTGCGCCACCTCCAGCTGGGTCAAGGTCTCCTGGGGCTCCGCCGGGTCCGCCCTGAGGCTCAGCTCCAGCGCCGGGTTGCTGTCGATAATTCCTTTGTCAACCAGAAACTCGAAGAACACCCGCAGCGCGTACAGGTGCTTCGCCACCGTGCTCAGCTTGCATCCCTGCCGGTGCCTCTCGCTGAGGAAGCGCTTGATCGCCGGCACGGTTGTCGGCTCCGCCTCGGCACTGGCGTTCAGCCACTCGACGAACACCTTGAGTTTGCGCACGTAGTAATCGATACCGCCGTCGCTCAGATTGCGCTCGCTCTTCAGGTATTCCAGATAGCGCCGCAGCCGCTCGCTCCAGAGCCCGCCATCGGTGCCCAGGAACTCGGCGTCAAACACCTGTTGATAGGGTTCCCGCACCGTACGGCTGGGCGGTTGGAAGGACAGCCAGCCGTGCTCGCCACAGTACACGAAAAACGTAGCGCTATAGGTCGCCGCGCGCTCGATGCGCTGTGCCCGCAGCCATCCCAGCGCCTGACGATACGTATTCGCTGCCATGCTGCGCAGCGCCAGCTCCAGTCCGAGGCCACGGCAGAAGTCATCGACGGCGCGCCGCCGGCGCGCTTCATCGGCGCGCCCGGCAAGCTGTTCGCGGCGGTATTGATCTATCAGGGTCGCCAGCGCCACGTGCCTCACGTTCGCGTCTGCCGTCCGCCACCAATTCAGAAACTCCGCTACCGCGGCGTGCCGCTCAGCTGTTCCGGCGGCGCCCACCACACCACGACCACCGTACAGCCGGATCTCCGTCATCTTCAGCAGCCGCGACGGCAGCCCCGGTTGATGCAGCGCCACTGCGTACGACAGCCAGCGCCGCAACAGGTTCTGCTTGCGCTCCATATCAGCGGCCGAGTAATGCCGCTCGTGCAGGTCGTTCCGGTAGCTGTCGATCGCCGCGTCCAGCGTCATTCCTTCACTCCCGCCACCAGCGGATTGAACTCCTTCCATTCGCGCCGCAACTCGCTCGGCGTGAGCTTCAAGTAGTGCTTCAGCGTCACCGCCGTCTGGGTGTGACCCATCAGCCGCTTCAGGCTGTACAGGTCGGCGCCGTTCTCCACCAGCCGCGTACAGAACGTATAGCGCGCCATGTAGGCGTACACGGTGCGTGCTATCCCGCACCGGGCAGCCCACTGCTTGACTACGATATTGACATAGCCGGAAGCCAACGGCTTCCCGCCGCGGTGGTGGATGAACAGCCGATCCTGTGATGCGCCGCTACGGACCGCCGCCGCTTGCGCCAGCAATTCCTGCAGTTGCTGCGCCGTGCGCGCGGTAATGAAGGCGCTCCGCTGCCGCTCCAGGTAGCGTTGCCTGCCTTTGGCGCGCACCCGCAGCTTGAGCTGCTCGTGGTCCACGTCCTGAAGCTCCAAGCTCACGATCTCACAGGGCCGCATCCCGGTGGAGAACAGCAGCTTCAGGATCAGGTGCTGCATCGCCAAGCGATACCGCTGCGCTCGCCACGCATGCTCGGTCGAAAACTCCGAGCGCTGCAGCCGCTCGCGGGCACGTGCCGGCGCCCGCACCAACAGTAGCGTCTCGTCATGGCTGAACAAGTCCAGCCGCTCCGGCTGCGGGTAGTAGAGCCGAATCCGCAGCCCGGCCGCGGGGTTCACCTCGATGGAACAGTATTGCATCAGCCACTGAAAGAACGCCGCCAGCACCTCCCGCGTGTAGCGGATCGTGTAGGCGACCCGCTGCCGCTGGGCCTTGCGGTACAGCAGGTAGCGCTCGATATCCTCTCGCACCACGCTGCGCAGCGACCGGCCGTCCAGCCAGCTCAGGAAGCGCAGCATCTGGTGGTAGCGCTGCACGGTGCGCGGGCGGTAGTCCCGGTCCTGCAGGTGGGCCAGGAACCGCCAGTAGAAGATCCAGTTGTCAGTGACCCGGCTCAGCTCCCGATGCCGACGGACAGGTGCCGTCGCTCCAGCAGCCGAACACCGGGCGGCCCCGCCTGCGCATCGTCCGGGAGTAGCGTCAGTCAGCTCAGGCCCCAGTCCCCCTCGTTCACTACCCCAAACTCCGCACCGACACTCCTGCGCACGTCGCCGCAAGAGCTTCTGCTCCCCGCCCACGATTTCGCGGATCACCTCGATTTCGAGCATCCGCAGTTCCCGGTAGGCGACGATGAGAAAGTTGCCGCATCCGCACGCCGGGTCGAAGAACGTCAGACCGCGGAGGTTTGCCTGGAACTGCCGGAGCACCGCCGGACCGTCTCGCCCCCGCCGCATCCGCACCCGCTTGAGCTCGGCGCGCAGGTCGTCCATGAACAACGGCTCGATCACCTTGAGGATGTTCTTTTCGGTCGTGTAGTGCGCACCTTGGGCACGGCGTTGCACGGGATCCATCACCGACTGAAACAGCGCGCCGAAGATCGCGGGCGAAATGTTCGACCAGTCGAACCGGCACGCATCTAGCAGCGCCCCGCGCATCGCCGAGTCGAACGAGAACGTCCGCAGGTGCCCCTCGAACAGATCGCCGTTGATGTAGGGGAACCGCGCCAGGTCCTCGTCGAGGGTCGCCGCGCGTTCGTCCTCCGGAGTGTCGAGCACTTCAAACAGTTGCGCTATCCACGGCCCGAGATCGGCCCCGTCCTCGCCGGTCCGCGTCTCGATGAAGTCGAGGAAGATGTCGCGCGGCTCGAACACCCCGGTGTCGTCGGCGAACATGCAGAACACGACGCGCACGAGGAAGCGTTCCAGGTCATGCCCCCGGTGGCCTGCCTCCGCGAGCGTGTCATGCAGCCGCCCGACCAGCTCCGCAGCTTTGATGTTCGCCGGATCCTGATCGCGGAAAGTCCGGCGTTGCACGCCGATGATGAAGCCAAACGCCTCGACATGCGCGGGCAGGTCCGCGAGCCGGAAGGCGGCAACTTCCTGTTCGTCCAGGTCCCGAAGCTCGAAGGTCTGGAAGTCGCTCACCAGGATGTAGCGCGGACGCTCGCGCTCGGGGAGTGCGTCGAAGTACTCCCCGGCCTGCTCATAGGCGGCCTTCAGGTCGCGCCCAGCGCTCTTCTGTTCGACGATTAGAACGCCAGGCCAGAACAGGTCTATGAAGCCCGAGCGGTGGTCGAGCTTGGCGACATGCGCCTCGTAGCGCGCGACGTTCCGCCGCCGTACCCCGAACACTTCGAAAAAGGCCTTGTAGAAGCTCTGCGTCTCGCCCTTCTCGTAGGCCGCGTTCTTCCAGTCCTCGGCGAAGGCGGCGGCGCGGGCGCGGACCTCGTTCCATGACAGGCGCATCAGCTTCAGCCGCCCGCCTTGCAACGCGAGATCGTCGGCTTTCCGTTCGCCGTAAGCGGTGTCCGCAGGTCACCTGCAGCACTGGCGCCGCGGCGCGCACGCCGGGTAGGGTTGGCGCCTCGGTAATGTACGGGCTGAAACGGACCAGCCTTCACAGATCTGCTTCGGCTATCCCGGCATCCTTCATCAGTCGAGCTTGAAGCCCGATCCTCAGATCTCTGTTGCCGTGCACCGGGACGACCACCTTGCGAGTCTCGCAGGACAGGGCGTAATGGCTACCCCTGATTCTATCTACGACCCACCCTCGAGCTTTCAGGATTCGTACAAGGTCCCGTCCAGAAACTACCTTCACAGAGCAACCTGCAGAATCTCAGGCCTCTCCGTTCTTTCGGTCGTTCGCTGGTCGGCATACCCAGCGTCGATGTAGCACAGGACGGCTTCACGGACGTTTTCCTTGAGCTCGTCCATGGTCTCGCCCTGGGTGTAACACCCCGGATACTCGGGCATCTCTGCCCAAAAGCCGCCCTCCTCAGCACGGTATACGTGGACGGTCACCATCGAGCTGCCCTCTGTCGAGTCGTGACGTGCCATGCGGTCCTCCCGGAAGGAGGCGGTGCCGGTCAGATCGCCGATTCCCGGGCCTCCTGTGGACAGCCCCTCCTTCATGGCAGAGTTTGGCGGGGTGGTGTGCGCCCGTCAACGGGGCCGGATAGTCGCCACTCACCCACCCTACTGAGCTGAGACGGCGCCTGGTGATCCCAGGGCGACAGAAGCGCCTTACCGGACATCGCTGGCCTCGCCCAACTTGGCAGAAGAGCGACGGAAGTAGGCGGGCACAACTATCCGCGCGGACCTGGTGCCCCGGCTGCGGTGGATCCTGTTACTGCTCGGCCTGGCAACATGGGCGTGCCCGGTTACCACGTGCACCTGTTGAAGGCGACCGTCGCGGCCAATGGAGCGATACGGTCTTACCCAGGGGGAACCTCAAGAATTCCGCGCTTATTGTCTCGGTCGCCGATGAGTTCGAGTCCAGGAAGCTTAATGCTCGGCGCACCGCTCGCTACCCAGCACCCCCTGATACGCCAGCGAATGACGGTTAGCAAAGCAAGTCAAGGCTGGGTCGCCGCCGGACGGAGCCTGCCCATGACTTTCTTCCAGCCGCCGTAGCATAGGATCGCGAGGTAGCGCGACTTGGCCCTCAGCCAGCCCATGCCGTCCTGCCGACAGATCCGTTGGTATTCCGACGCTCCGGCTACCCAATTGCGGAAGCTGTTCTCGAAGATGTCGGCGCGCATGGCCTGGCACCACGCGTCGTGGAGGGCGGACGCCCGCAGACACTTGAGCGTATTGACGGCCGGCCCGGAGTTCCCGTCCCACGCGCGTACCCCGCGTAGAGGGTCACCGCTTTGACTTCGTGAAAGGTCACGACCGTGCACTCGTCGCGAGCCCGGATGACTCGCGCGGGGTTCATTCGACGGCAGACTACCCGAAAGCGTGTACCCCCGAGGAGCCACGGGCACTCGCCTCAATTTCGCATCGTATCTCATGATGGGGATCGATCCGCAACAGTATCCGCCATACCGACAAACGCCGTTCCGAGCCGTATATCAGAGACTGGGCTATCCGGAGCCTTCCGCCGCCGATGTAGGGGATGAGTACGAGTATGCCCTTGGATTCCTTGACCGTGTACTCGAAGAAGCACGGAGGCGGGGCATGGATAGACCGAGTACACGACTGGACGCTCAATCGGTCGTATGGAAGCTCCACCGGGAGCATCCCGACCCCCGGCCGCCGCGTCGCGGTCCGGTTCGATTGGCGCATGCCCTGAACACGATTCTCTACGGCCCGCCCGGAACCGGGAAGACGTGGCATACCGTCACGTACGCGGTGGCGGTTGTCGAGGATCGGGAAGTCGGTGAGGTGGCGGCGGAGGACCGCGCTATCGTCAAGCGCCGGTTCGACGAGCATCAAGGTGCCGGGCGAATCGAGATGGTGACGTTTCACCAAAACACCACCTACGAGGACTTTGTTGAAGGCATCCGTCCGGTTCTGGCAGACGGCGCGAGCGACAGCGCGGAGACCCGGCCCGAACCCGGAGATGCTGGCGAGGTTCGGTATGAGTTGTCGCGCGGCGTGTTCCGGCGCATCGCGGAGCGCGCCGCGCTGGAGCCGAACCGGCGCTACGTCCTGGTCATCGACGAAATCAACCGCGGCAACATTGCCCGAATCTTCGGCGAGCTGATCACCCTGATCGAGGACTCAAAGCGAATCGGCCAAGCCGACGAAGCGCGGGTGACACTGCCCGGCTCGAAGACGGCCTTTGGCGTACCGGCGACACACCGCGGACTGCACGCGCTGCTTCGTGTTCGAGGAGATGATGCCGGACCCGTCCCATCCAGGCCTCAGTGCGGACGTGGACGGCGTCGATTGCAGCAAGCTTCTGGCCGCGATGAATCTTCGCATCGCCGTATTGCTGGATCGGGAGCACCAGATCGGACACACCTACTTCCTGAGGGTAGACACCGTGGAGTTGCTCGCGAGCACGTTCCGGACCCGAGTCATGCCGCTGCTGCAGGAGTACTTCTACGACGACTGGGAAAAGATCCGCGCGGTTCTGAACAACAACGGATTCGTCCGGAAGTCGAATCTGCCGGAGGAGCTGGCCAGAATGGATCTGGTGGATGCCAGCCGGGCCGTGTACGATCTGTGGCCCGCCGCCGACGGACGGTGGACCTCCCCTACGGCGTACCGAGCGATCTACGAGACGACGACGCAGACGGAAGACGGCAGCGCGGCACGTGGAGACCCTGAGCGAAGCGTGCCGGAGTGACGCAAGTGCGACATCCATCCGGCGAGGACTCCTTTACCGCCGCGCCGCCGGGGCCACGACGCACCGTGTCGCACGCACTGGTCGTTCGAGAGTACGAGCCGCTCAACGGATTGCGTGAAGACGAACAGCGTGATCTGGAGAGATTCGCACTCGCGCAATCGACCGACGAATGGAGTCAGCGCCGGGCCGTCTTCGCGCTACGGAACGGTCGCCTCCACGCACAGAACTACGTTGGGATCATCGAAACACACCGTGGGACCGTGATCGGTGTCTTCCTGGCCATGCTGCGGGATTGGCGCGGTCTCGGTGAAGCGCAGCTTGACAGTGCCGGCATCCGAGCGATCCGCCACATGGACATGTTCGAAGCATTTGTCCATCTGTTCCTGGCGAGCGTCGTCCTGCTGACCCAGCGTGGCTTCGCCCGTGCGTACCGTACGCGGGAGGCGAATCTCTCCTGCATGCGTGGGCGGATCCAGGCCCGATTCATCCTGGATGCGAAGTGGAAGCGTCTCGATCCCGACGCTGCGAACCATGGGGTCAGTCAGGACGACGCGTACCAGCTCTTCGCCTACGGGAAGCGATACGGCTGCCGGCGTGTCGTCCTCGTCTATCCAAGGACGACGGCGTTTCGCGAGACGCTCCATTTCCGATTCGTCGAAGATCACGATCTGGAGATGGTCTGTTTCCCGTTCAACGTTGCCGATTCGGCAGGAGCCGTTGGCGCGATGATGCGGGAGCTGCGCTGACCGCCGTGGCTCGACAGAACGTCCCGTTACCAGACGCTACCGGCCCGGCACCGACGCATGCACCTGGGTTGACGTTGTGCTGACCCATTCCAAGCTCGAAGACCTTCCAGGGCACGCCGATGCGCTACCGCAGCGCGCACGTCGGCAACTTCTTCCTCGTCGAGAAGGAGGGCGCGCCGGAGTTCACGGCCGAGGACGAGGAGGTGCTGGTGCTATTCACCGCGCAGGCGGCCACCGTGATCGCCAACGCGCGCACCCACCGCGCCGAGCAGCGCGCCCGCGCCGACCTGGAAGCCCTGGTCGAGACCTCGCCGGTGGGCGTGGTGGTGTTCGAAGCCCGCACCGGCCACCCGGTGTCGCTTAACCGCGAGGCGCGCCGCATCGTCGAGGGGCTTCGCACGGCAGGCCGACCGGCGCACATGCGTGGTCTGATCAGCGACCTGCTGGATGCGGGGCGCATCAAGGCGGGCACGCTGTCGGTGAAGCCGGAGCCCTCGGAGGTGTCCGACCTGGTGGACCGAGCGAGGAACACGTTCCTGAGCGGCGGCGGACGGCACCCTGTGCTGATCGACCTGCCGCTCGACCTGCCGCCGGTGATGGCCGACCGGCGACGCATCGTGCAGGTGCTGAACAACCTGCTTTCCAACGCCGCCAGGCACTCGCTCGAGTCCTCCCCGATCCGGGTCGCCGCGATGCGCGAAGGCGTTCACGTCGCAGTCTCGGTCTCCGACGAAGGCAGGGGCGTGGCGCCCGACCTGCTGCCTCATCTGTTCCGCAGATATGCCGGTGTCGCCGGCCGCGACGGCCGGCGCGAGAACGGAGGGGCTGGCCTCGGGCTGGTCATCTGCAAGGGGCTGGTGGAGGCGCACGGCGGTCGCATCCAGGCCGAGAGCGGCGGCCCCGGCCATGGCACCCGGTTCACCTTCACCATGCCCGTTACCGAGCAGACCCGCGATTCCGAGCTGGTCGGCGCCGGTCGGCGCCCATCGAGCTCGCATCGGGAGCCGCGCGCGCCGGCCCGCATCCTGGTGGTGGACGACGACCCGCAGACGCTGCGCTACGTGCGCGACGCGCTGACGGCCTCGGGCTACGCGCCGCTGGTGACCGGCGGCGATGCGGATCTGTCCCATATCATCCGGACCGAAAAGCCTCATCTGGTCCTGCTCGACCTGATGCTGCCGGGGACCGACGGCATAGCGCTCATGGAGAGCGTCCCAGAGCTCGCCGAGCTGCCGGTCGTGTTCATCTCCGGTTACGGACGCGACGAAACCATCGCACGGGCGTTGGAGAGCGGCGTCGGCTACCGCATGCCGAGGCCAGGGTAGCCTCCCGCCGGCTGGGCGGGCCGACGGTGGGGCTGCCGGCTCGGACGGCATGGGAGATCGGTTCGGACCCAGACCGTTGGGTCTGCTTCTGAACCATCGTTGCTCACAGAGTTGTGCGGCGAGACGCGACGGGCCACTCCTACTGTGGCGCACGTGGCGGCGCGACGCAAGTTCACGTGTCGGATCCTTCTGGTGCGCCTCGGCCGCCCCAGAGCCAGGCAAGGTCGGCCTAAAACAATTCGTACCTGAGGCCAAGATCCATGCTGTGGTGCAGAATGCCAGCCTTCAGGATATCATCGGTACCGGAATCTGCTGCATTCCAGGCCAACTCGGCCGTGGTGGTGCCGGACAAACGATAGCCGAGGCTGACGGTCAGCCCCAGAACAATTCCACGCGGCACGGGATTACGGGGTACCGATCAGGATACACCCGGAGCAGCTCTGCTTCGAACGATTCATGGGCAATCCGTTCGATCTATGAGTAGCAGAGCGAACGCGTTGCGGTACATCCTGTACGCATGTCCAGGTACCGACTCCCGGGCCCGTTCATCGCCCTGCTCGGTCTCTTCGCCCTGACCGCCGCGCCGGCTCCGGCGCAGACCCCGCCCGACACCCTCGTTATGGCGAAGGACATCGGTGACATCATCACCTTCGATCCGGGCGAGTCGTTCGAGCTCACTGCGGGCGAGATCCTGGCCAACGTCTACGACCGGATCATGACGTTCGAGCCGGAGGATCCCGGCACGCTGGCCGGTGGCGTCGCCGAGAGCCATACCGTGAGCGACGACGGCAGAACCATCACCCTGCGGATTCGCGACGGACTGACGTTCCACTCGGGCAACCCGGTGCGGCCGGAGGATGTCGAGTTCTCCCTGGAGCGGGTCGTGCGGCGCGGCGGATCGCCAGCGTTCATTCTCACCCAACTCGGCTGGAACGCGGACAACGTCGGCGAGCTGGTGGAGACGGTCGACGAGCGTCACGTCCGCATCAACATCGTCGAGGAATTCTCGCCCGGGCTGGTGCTACACGCGCTCTCGGCCGGCATCGGATCGGTAGTGGACCGGGAGCTGGTGATGGCCCATGAGCAGGACGGCGACCTGGGCGCGGCATGGCTGCAAACCAAAAGCGCCGGCTCGGGGCCGTTCCGGCTGCGCAGCTGGCAGGCCAACGAGTCGGTGGTACTCGACGCGAATCCCCATTATCGCCACGGCGCGCCGGGTGTGCGGCGCGTGATTCTGCGCCACGTGCCGGAGCCGTCCTCCCAGCGGCTGCTGCTGGAGCGCGGCGATGTCGATATTGCCCGCGACCTCACGCCCGACCTGATCGTGGCGCTCGACGGCGACGAAGAGATCGCCGTCGACAGCCACCCGCGCGGCACATTGATCTACTTGGCGGCGAACCAGGGCCACCCGGTTCTCGGCAAGCCGCAGGTGGTGCAGGCGCTGCGCCACGCGGTCGACTACCATGGCATGGCGGACTCGTTTCTGGCCGGTCAGTTTATCGTGCACCAGGCGTTTTGGCCGCGCGGCCTGTGGGCGGCCCACACCGAGACGCCGTACCGACGCGACGTTGCGCGGGCGAAGGCGCTACTCGCGCATGCGGGCCACGGCGACGGGTTCGCACTGCGCATCGACACTCTCACCAGCCCGCCGTTTCCGGCCATCGCGCGGGCGCTCAGGGCGACCTTCGCCGAGGCCGGCATTGACGCGCAGGTCGTGATATGGGAGGGCGCAGAGCTGTGGCCCCGCTACCGCGCCCGCGAGCACGAGCTGATCCTCGCCCCCTGGTCGCCCGATTACGTCGACCCGCACTCCAACGCGGACGCCTTCGCGCGCAACCCCGACAACCGCCCGGAGGCGAACCTGACCGGCGTGCTGGCGTGGCGCAACGCCTGGGCCCGCGAGGAGTTCAACGCGGCGGTGGTCCGGGCGCGCAACGAGCTCGACCCCGGGCGCCGCGCCCAACTCTACCGCGACCTGCAGCGGCGCCTGCAGGACGAGGGCCCGTACGTGATCATGTTCCAGCAGACCGAGCAGATGGCGCGGCGCCGCACCACCGCCGGGCTGGTGACCGGTCCGGCTTTTGACCAGACCTGGTACCGCACGGTCACCAAGCAGCCCGCGACCGCGCGCTTAGCGCGCTGCACATAACATATACCGGCACCATACGGGTTTCCTTCTCGACCACGCCTCGGCCGTGAACACCTCGTCTCTGGGGTCCCATCCTCCCATCCGAGGGCATTCGCTCAGCTTCAGGTTCCATCTGCCGACAGTCCAGAGTCCGGAGACCCGCCACCTGGCCGCAGAAAGCTGACCTTCGAGGATGCGGACGGTCGCCACCACTTGGCTGTCGTCCCCGGCGTCAGGCTCGTCAACATCGGCTTGCGGGCGCTCCCTCTCCGGCACCCCTGGAAACAGCGCCGCCAGCGACCGTTCGTTGGTCTCCTGAAGCTCCCCCAACTCCAGGGCGCGGGACAGTCCCCAACACATGGGCATCGGCGACAGAAACAGCCTTATCGGCAATCGGACGGTTAGAAGAGGACCTGGAGGAGCGATGCACTTTCGTCGCCACTGGTGACCGTGCCGTGGTCGGTGGTCGAAGACGAGCAGCGAAAGATGGTCCGATCGGAGACGGCCCCTCCGGCTGTACGAGCCGACCCGGCGAATCGGCGGCGGTTTGGCATCGGCGAAGGGCTGGCGCTCGTCGCTGGAGCGGTACGTGTCCCCAGAATCGGCCGCAAGCGCGTAAGCGAGATCACGACCGCCGACGTGCTCGGTGTGATTGTGCGGATCTGGCACACCAAGACCGAGACGGCGCGCCGAGTGAAGGGCCGCATCTCCGCGATCATGAGTGCGCTATCGCGCAGAACTACATCGAGAGCAACCCTGCAAGCGACTATCCTTGATTCGTATCCTGTAATCTTGAGAACGCCAGCTCTGCTGGACTTGATTTGTCTGTCGCGTACGTCGTTGTGGCGTCGCGTACGTGCTGGCGACTTTCCGGCGCCGGTCAGATTAGGAGGCGCGCGTTCGCGCGCCGTCGGTTGGCGCCGCGCGGACGTAGAGAGATGGTTGGAGGCGCTGCCGACGGCCTAAGCCGGTCTCTTGGAGAGGCTCGTGCGCTGCGGGAAAACAGCGAGTATATTCTGCCAGCAAGGTTTGACGACACACCGATTGACGGATTGACCGACACCACACGCTACGTTGATCTGAGCGGAATAGAACCTGCCGAGCTTGGCAAGGTGGTTGCGGAAAAGGTCGTTTTCAGCCGATTGCGATTCGTTCCTGAGGTCTTTGACCTGTTGTACGAAGCCCTAGAGGATGAGGAGGCGAAAGAGTTTGTCCATCTGATTGCGTACCGTTTCCTGAATACGCTACGACGAATGACTCAAGCCGAACGGCGCGTTGTCTTGACCTTTATCCACAATGCATGTGCGGTTGAACTGCCTCACAACTTGCATACACCGGCTTGCGATCTCGCTGTTTTCACAGGCATGTCATCCGACTCCTTGAGAAACGTCCTGAGAGGCTTGCACCGTTTTGGGTTTACCTGCTACGTGTCAACACGGCTGCATGATGGAAGAGAGCAGTTCATTTTTGGACTGGAATTCGGAAATGGATGAGAGGCACATTCGAGCCGATCTGACGGTAGCTCGCGATCTTGTTGAGAACCTGGCGCTCATTTACCGCAAAGAATACGGAGCGAATTTTCTGGATGTGATGGTTCACTCAGGTAAGGAGTTGTGAGAATGCGGAATTCGCGTTTGACGCTCCAACGGGCGCAACGCCCACGGTATCTCTCGGTATAGGTGCAAGTCTGGGGGCTACCGCACTGACGGCCCCCTATCCGATGATCACTGCTGGATCGTGTGTCACTTCCCCCCTCCTTGGCCCAGGGTGGACCGATTCGTCTGCCCATCCGCCGGCGCTCGGTCATCCAACCCGAGCAGCCTCTTGATCGAGGCCTCTATTTCGACAGCGTTGTAGAGATCGGCTTCCTTGAGAGGGATCCTGCCCAACTCGTCGCCCAGCAGTTCAACCGCTTTCAGTGCCAGCTCCCACACATCTGCCGTGCCGCCGGACTGACGGTCGGCCTCGAACAGGACCTCCCGGGCGATTTTATCATTCGTTGTAGTCAGAGGACCCAGGCTGTCGAAGCGAGCCCTCGCCTGCTCGTACGCCGGGCCTACCGGACGGTTACGATCAGCCAACCATGCGAGTACGCGTATGGTGGTGTCCAACCATCCTGCCGCCAGGTCTTCGTCATCCTGGTTCGGGTGTGCCAGCCTCATCGACTCGGGAGATGTCACAGACGTTTTCTCTGAGCCGTGGTAGGCGACGAGCTTCGTCAACTCCTGCAGCTTCTTGGCCAACCTGCGACCATTCTCGTACTCATATCGCAAGGCGATGAGCTGATCGTCGTTGCCCACTCCGAACAGGCACCCGAGCAGATCCTCGTGATTTAAGGCGACGCCCAAGACGGAGAAATCATAGGGGAAGCCTCATGCCGAGGTTACACTGGACGATTCAGCTCTCGGAGCAGATCGTCATTCAACACAGTGCATCACCACCTTGGAGCGGTAGAATTACCTGTTCATGCAGGTTTGGCCGCTGTTACATAAGAGGTAATGCAGTTCGGAGCCCGACTGGCTTTTCCCGAACCGCCGAGCACCGATTCCGAGTGCTGATCGAACAGGGCCAGCGCGCCAGAAGGGTTCCAAGATGGCAGTTTCCTGCACCCTCCTCAATGGCGCCTCCATGGCGTCCCACCTCCCTGCGTGTTCCCAGCATCTATCGAGGCTTCCCGGAGGCCTGGAAGTAGGAAGACGAACGATCCTGGACGTGCCCGTGCAGCAGCAGCGCAGATTCGTCCGCCTGTTCGCGGACTGGTCGACTCACCCTGAGGACGCCTCGACCTCGATCCACAGATGCTCGACCCCGCGCAGCACGACGCCCTGCCGGTGCCGGGACTCATCGGCCAGGCGGATGCTGGCAAAGCGGTCGAGCAAGGCGGCGAACGCGACTCGCGCCTCCAATAGAGCCAGCGGCGCACCGAGGCAGTAGTGTATGCCGCGGCCGAACGACAGATGGCTGATCTCCTGGCGTCCGATGTCCAGCGTCTCAGGATGGTCGAATACCTCGGGGTCGCGGTTCGCCGCGCCAATAGCGGAGATCACCACCTCGCCGGTGCGGATCAGCTTGCCGCCGATCTCGACATCTTTGCGTACCGAGCGACCGTTGAGTTGGACCGGGCTGTCGTAGCGCAGCAGTTCATCAGCTGTGCAATGGTGCGTTGGCCGAGTGACTAGCCTGGGTTCCGTCAATAGGTGTGTCGACAGATCAGGCGACGGCCTTATGGCGTTGGCCTCCTGGCCACCGGGCCACCCGCAAGGTTTACCGCTACTCCACCCCCACTCTCGAAGGGCGTCCTGTTCGAGCTGCCCTCCACCATAGATCGGCGAACGCGTCGTCCTACGCGCCGCAGGCGCCCATCATTGATGCTCCCCAGACCAGGAGCTTCACCCGGCGGAGCGTTGCTGACCTCGCCGTCGCGAATCGTCGACTAGGCTTATGCAAACCATCGCCGATCTTGACGACCAAGGCTCCACCGGCACCAAGTCCGTTCCCGCCGTCCATGGTGGCGCCCGCGTGTCCTGCTCCTGATTGAGCAGTTCGACAGAAAGGTGCCTCATCTCGAAGGCGACGCTCCTCTCGCCGCACACCGACCCGATCAGGGGGCTACGAATCGACGACCCTGTCTCACGCTGGCAGCCATCGACTACCACGACGACTCCTTCTTGCCAATACTAACTAGCCCGAGGTGTCGGGGGCCACCCCGGCGGGCCGCGAAATACGACCTGTCTTCGGGCACCACGGCTGCCTTCACGCGTGACTATCGGCGCCCGAGCGCACAGGTTGGTACGCGCTGACCCAAGGCGGCGTGACGGTGCTCGACGACAACGGCCACTGGTTGATCACCTGGGGCAACATACAGGGCGCGACGGCGAACCGGCAGGAGATCGTCGCCATCAGCGAAGTCGATCCCGACACGGGAAGCTCCGTGTTCGGTACTCGGACGTCGGCGGTTGTCGGCGGTTGGCGAAATCCTTCTTCATTGTGACACTGTCGTGACCATGACCGACCCGCTGGAGTTGTTTCACCCGGCCGTCGCCGACTGGTTCCGGAGCACGTTTGCCGCGCCCTCGCCCGCGCAGCGCGCGGCTTGGCCCGCGATCAGGGCCGGCCGGCATACGCTGATCGCGGCCCCCCGGCTCGGGCACCGGCTCGGGCAAGACGCTGGCCGCGTTCCTGGCCGCGATCGACGACCTGGTGCGCGCAGCCGAGGCGGGCGCTCTGCCGGACGCCACCCGCGTGGTGTACGTGTCGCCGCTGAAGGCGCTGAGCAACGACATCGAGCGCAATCTGCAGGCGCCGCTTGAGGGAATCGGCGCGCGGCTCCGCAACGACGATGGCGCCACCCCCGCGGTACCGGCGATCCGGGCCGGTCTGCGCACCGGTGACACGCCGGCGGCCGCCCGCACGGCGATGGTCCGGCGCCCGCCCCAGATCCTGGTCACCACCCCCGAGTCGCTCTATCTGCTGCTCACCAGCGCCGGCGGACGCGCCCTGCTGGCCACCACGCGCACGGTCATCGTCGACGAGATCCATGCCGTGCTCGGCTCCAAACGGGGCGCCCACCTGGCGCTCAGCCTGGAGCGGCTGGACCACCTCGCCGGCGCGCCGGTGACCCGCATCGGGCTGTCCGCCACCCAGAAGCCGCTGGCCACCGCCGCGGCGTTCCTCACCGGCGCCGGGCGCGAGGCGGACGGCGCAACGGCAGCCAACACCAAGGACTGCACCATCGTGGACACCGGTCACCGGCGCGCCATGGAGATCGCGCTGGAGCTGCCGGGCGCGCCGCTCGAAGCGGTGATGGCCAACGAAGTGTGGGAGGAACTCTACCGGCGCCTCGCCGATCTGATACGCGCCCACCGCACCACGCTGGTGTTCGTCAACACCCGCCGGCTGGCCGAACGAATGAGCCACGCGCTGGGCGCCCTGCTGGGCGAGGAGCAGGTCGCGGCCCACCACGGCAGCCTGTCCAAGGAGCAGCGCCTCGACGCCGAACAGCGGCTGAAGACGGGCACGCTGCGCGCCATCGTCGCGACCGCGTCGCTGGAGCTGGGGATCGACGTCGGCGTGGTCGATCTGGTGTGCCAGTTCGGGTCGCCCAAGTCGATCATGGCGTTTCTGCAGCGCGTCGGCCGCTCCGGCCACCACCTGACCGGCACCCCGAAGGGGCGGCTGTTCCCGCTCTCCCGGGACGAGCTGGTGGAATGCACCGCGCTGCTGGCGGCGGTGCGCGCGGGCGAATTGGACCGGATCGAGGTGCCGCCGCAGCCGCTGGACGTACTGGCGCAGCAGATCGTGGCCGAGGCGAGCGCCGCGGAGTGGCGCACCGACGACCTGTTCGCACTCTGCCGCCGGGCGTACCCTTATCGCGAGCTGGCGCGCGACCGGTTCGACGCGGTGGTCGAGATGCTGGCCACCGGGTTCTCGACCGCGCGCGGCCGCCGCGGCGCCTACGTGCACCACGACACCATCGGCGGCCGGGTGCGCGGGCGGCGCGGCGCCGGCCTGGCCGCGCTCACCAACGGCGGCGCGATCCCCGACAACTTCGATTACCAGGTACGGGTCGATCCGCAGGATCTGTTCATCGGCACCGTGCACGAGGACTTCGCCGTCGAGAGCGTACCCGGCGACATCTTCCTGCTCGGCAACCGGTCCTGGGAGATCCTCAAGGTGGAAACCGGCGTGGTGCGGGTGGTGGACGCCGCCGGCAAGCCGCCCACCCTGCCGTTCTGGCTCGGCGAAGCGCCCGGACGCAGCGACGAGCTGTCGCGCGCGGTGTCCGCCCTTCGTACCCGGGTGGGGCGGCTGATTCGCGCCGGCAGCGAGCGCACCGGGGCGGACCACGCGGCGGCGGCGGCCGTGCAGTGGCTGGAACGGGAGCTGCGGCTCGCGTCCGCGGCCGCCCGGCAGGTAGTGGATTACCTGCACGCCGGCATGAACGCCCTGGACGCGATGCCCACCCACGACACCGCGGTGGTCGAGCGGTTCTTCGACGAGGCGGGCGACATGCACCTCGTGATCCACTCGCCGCGCGGCAGCCGCCTCAACCGCGCCTGGGGGCTGGCGCTGCGCAAGCGGTTCTGCCGCACCTTCAACTTCGAGCTGCAGGCCGCGGCCACCGAGGACGCGCTGGTGCTGTCGCTGGGCCAGACCCACAGCTTTCCGCTGGCCGACGTCTGGCGCTATCTGAACCGCAAGACGGTGCGTGGGGTGCTGGTGCAGGCGCTGCTCGATGCGCCGATGTTCCGGACCCGCTGGCGCTGGAACGCGACCCGTGCCCTGGCCGTGCTCCGCCAGCGCGGCGGCAAGCGCGTGCCCCCCTATCTGCAACGCATGCAGTCGGAGGATCTGCTGGCGCTGGTGTTTCCGGACCAGCTCGCCTGTCTCGAGAACATCGCCGGGGAACGGGAGATTCCCGATCATCCCCTGGTGGCGCAGGCGATCGGGGATTGCCTGACCGAGGCGATGGACATCGCGCACCTGGAGCGGCTGCTGGCCGACGTGGAGAGCGGCGCGGTCGAGCTGGTCACGCGCGACCTGCGCGAGCCGTCGCCGTTCGCGCAGGAGATCATCAACGCCCGGCCGTATGCGTTCCTGGACGACGCGCCGCTGGAGGAGCGGCGCACGCAGGCGATCCGCAACCGGCGCTGGATCACGCCCGACGAGGCGCGCCGGTTCGGGACGCTGGACGCGGATGCAATCGCGCGGGTGCGGGCCGAGGCGCTGCCGCGGGTCGAGGACGCGGACGAGCTGCACGACGCGCTGACCCTGCTCACCTTCATCGATCAGCGCGCGGCAGAACAGGCCGGGTGGGGCGAGCTGTTCCGGGCGCTGGTGCGGCAGGGCCGGGCCACCCGGGTGACGGCGCCGGCGCTGGCGGCGGCGCACGGCGCGGGCGGGTCGGGCGGGTCAGGCAGGCCCGGCGGATCGGCGCCGGATCCGCCGGACGGTGCCGGCGGCGCTGTCCCGTGCGTGCGCTGGGTGGCGGCGGAACGGCTGCCGCTGTGGCAGGCGCTGGAGCCCGAGCTGCGCATGCAGCCGCCGGTTGTGCTGCCCGCTGCGTTGCGCGGCCCCGGGTGGCAGCGCGCCGCGGCCTTGCGCGAGGTGGTGCGCGGCCGGCTGGAGGCGTCCGGACCGGTCACCGCGGCGGCCCTGGCCGACCCGATCGGGGTCACGCCGGCGGAGGTGGAGGAGGCGTTGCTCGCGCTGGAGACCGAAGGCGCGGTGCTGCGCGGATCGTTCACCGCCGCCGCCGGCGAAGAGTGGTGCGAACGGCGGCTGCTGGCGCGGATTCACCGCTATACCCTGAGCCGCCTGCGGCGCGAGATCGAGCCGCTGACGTTCGACGATTACCTGCGCTCCCTGTTCGAGTGGCAGCACGTCGCTGCCATCGGCGGCGGCGCGTTCGAGCGCGAGCCGGCCGTGGACGGCGGCAGCGGTCCGGAGGCGCTGTTGGCCGTGATTCGCCAGCTCGCCGGGTGCGAGGCGCCCGCGGCGGCGTGGGAGGAGTGGATCCTGCCGGCGCGGCTGGCCGACTACGATCCGGCCTGGCTCGACCTGTTGTGCGCCGCCGGCGAGGTCGCCTGGGGCCGGTTGCGGGCGCCGGCCGGCAACGGCAACCGGCCCGGCGGACCGATTGCGCCGCTCGCCAGCAGCCCGATCGCGCTGCTGCCCCGCACCGAGCTGGAGCTGTGGCGCGGCACCGCGCCGGGCCCGATGCCGCCGGCAGAGGGACTCAGCGCGGTGGCCGCGCAGGTCCGCTCCTGCCTGGCCACCCGCGGCGCCCTGTTCCGGGACGAGGTGCAGCGGGTCACCAACCTGCTGCCGGCCCAGGTCGACACCGCCCTCGGCGAGCTGGCGGCGGCCGGGGTCGTGACCTGCGACAGCTTCGCCGGCCTGCGCGCGTTGATCCGTCCCGCGGCGCGGCAGGCGGCCGCCCGCCGGCTGGAGCGCGCCCGCCGGCGCCAGTCCGGCCGCGGCGGTGCCCCGGTCGCCGTGCCGCGCCGGCCGCTCAGCCGCTCGGGACGCTGGAGCCTGCTGCCGCCGGCCGCGGAGCCCGCCGAGACGCACCTGGAGGCGATCGCGCTCGGCCTGCTGCACCGCTACGGAGTGGTGTTCCGGCGCCTGCTGGAGCGGGAGACGCTGGCGCCCGCCTGGCGCGACCTGGTCGTGGTCTACCGCCTGCTGGAGGCGCGCGGCCAGATCCGCGGCGGCTACTTCGTGAGCGGCGTCGGCGGCGAGCAGTTCGCGCTGGCCGAAGCGGTCGCCGCGATGCGCCGCGTACGGCGCGCCGGGCCGGCGGGCGCGCTGCGCGTGCTGCCCGCGGTCGATCCGGCCGCCGCGGCCGGCATCAAGGTGCGCCCGGCGCACGAGCGCCACCGCCTGGCCGCCGTGCGCGGCAACCGCATCCTGTTCCGCGACGGCGTCCCGGTGGCGGTCCGCGAGGCCGGCGAGACCCGGTTCCTGGACGGCGCGCCCCCCATGCCCGACGGCGACCGGTGGAGCCTAGAGCGCCTGCTCCAGGTCCGCGCCCACGCCCACCTCCACACCGCCCACCGCAGGGCCGCCGCCGCCCACCCGGTCAGCTCGCCCTGAGCGGCACCGGCTGCCGGGTCAAGCGGCGCCGCGGGCAAGCTGCGAGAGTAGCGTCGAAGCAGCAACGACACGCCCCCGTTGTAACAGATGGGGGCACGGAGCATGGTTGACTCGTGCGCCGATTAGCGGTTACAGTATCGGCACAGACCGGGGAGCTTGGTGTTGCCAAGCTGAGAGGAGAGCCGTGGGATGGGCGCCAGCCGCCGACCCCCGGAGCTTTCGACTCGCATACCTGATCCGGATAATGCCGGCGGAGGGAGCTTATCGCCCACCTGCAGCCTGATCCTCAGCCAGTTCCCACTCCCCGGCGGGAGGAATATATGTGTTATCTGACCGTTCGGTGGCCGGTGCTGCCGGCGCTGCTGGCACTGCTGTGCGCCGCCTACGTTGGCGCCGAGCCGGCCGCCGAATCCGAGCCGGAGGTGCTTACCGTTATGGGGCACGACTCGACGGTGATCCCGGAGGAGGTGCTGGCCGAATTCGAGGAGCGCTACGGCGCCAGGGTCAGCATCCTGCTGGCCGGGGGCGCGGGATCGGCGTTGAACCGCGCCATCCTGGCCAAGGGCAAGCCGCTGGCCGACGTGCTGTACGGCGTCGACAACGCATTCCTGAGCCGCGCGCTCGAGCAAGGCGTGTTCGAACGCTACGAGCCGCCGGCACTGGCCGGAATCGCCCCGGAGCTGCGCCTCGACGCCAGTGGTCATGCAATCCCGATCGACTTCGGCGACGTGTGCGTCAACTACGACATCACCTGGTTCGACGACGCCGGACTGGCGCCGCCGCAGCGGCTGGAGGATCTGACCGATCCCGCCTACGCCGAGCTGCTGGTGGTCGAGAACCCGGCCGCCTCGTCGCCCGGACTCGCCTTCCTGCTGGCCACGATCGGCAGGTTCGGCGATCCCGGCTATCTCGACTTCTGGCGCGAGTTGCGGGCCAACGGCGTGCGCGTGGCCCCCGACTGGGAGACCGCCTACTTCGCGGAGTTCAGCGGCGGCACCAGTAGCGGCGACCGGCCGCTGGTAGTGTCTTACGGTTCCAGCCCCCCGTTCGAGGTGATCTACGCCGAGACCCCGATCGCGGCACCTACGACCGGGGTGATGGTCGGCGACGAGAGCTGCTTCCGGCAGATCGAATTCGCCGGCATCCTGGCGGGCACGCCGCGCCGCGAGCTGGCCGAGCGCTGGATCGACTTCATGCTCGACGCCAGCTTCCAGGCGGCGATGCCGCTCAACATGTTCGTATTCCCGGTCCTGGACGAGGTGCCGCTGGCGCCCGAGTTCGAGCGGTTCCTGTCGATTCCCGAGCGCACCGCGCAGGTCGATCCGGCCGCCATTGCCGAGCACCGCGAACGGTGGGTCCGGGAGTGGCGCGAAGCGATGGCGCGCTGAGTGCGGGACTGAAGCAAGCGGGCGGCGGGCGTGACGAAGACGGCCCATAACGACCGCCCTGGGCAGACCGGGCAGGCTGTCTTCAGTCGGCCCGGTCTGCGCCACTGGCTGTGGCTCCTGCCGCTGGCGTTTCTGGGCCTGTTCTACCTCTACCCGCTGGCTGCCATCATCCTGCGCGGGCTGAGCAGCGGGGCCGAGAGCGGGATTGGCATCCGGCAGATCCTGACCGCGGCCACCACGCTGCGCGCCCTCTGGTTCAGCTTCTGGCAGGCGGCGGTCTCGACCCTGTGCACGCTGGCGGTCGGCCTGCCGGCCGCCTACGTGTTCGCCCGCTACCGCTTTCCGGGCAAGCGGCTGCTGCGCACGCTCACGCTGGTGCCGTTCGTGCTGCCCACGCTGGTGGTGGCGGCCGCGTGGCAGGCGTTGCTGGGACCGCGCGGCTTCGTGAACCAGCTGCTGGATCTTGCCGGGCTGCCCGCGATCCAGGTCGCCGGCACCGCGGGGGCGATCATCGCCGCCCACGTGTTCTTCAACACCGCGCTGGTGGTGCGGCTGGTGGGGGACAGTTGGGCGCAGATGCATCCGCGCGTCACCGAGACCGCGGCCGTGCTCGGGGCCGGACCGCTACGCCGCTGGCGCGCGGTCACCATGCCGCTGTTGAGCCGGCCCATCATCGCCGCGGCGCTGCTGGTGTTTTTGTTCGACTTCACCTCGTTCGGGGTGGTGCTGCTGCTGGGCGCCGGCCGCTTCGCCACCCTCGAGGTGGAGATCTATCTGCAGACCGTCACCCTGTTCGACCTGCGCGCGGCCGCGGTGCTGTCGCTGCTGCAGCTCCTGCTCACCGCGCTGGTCACCTCCGCCTACAGCAGCGCGGCCGCCCACTACGGCGCGACCGCCCGGCTGGGGCGCGCCGCCACCCACGAGCGGTGGCCGGCGGCCGGCGGCGAGCGGCTGCTGGTGACGCTCACGGTGGGGGCGCTGCTGGTGTGGCTGGTGGTGCCGCTGGCGGCGCTGGCGCTGCGCGCGCTGTTCTCGGTGGAGGATGGACGCCTCACTCTGGCCCTGTTCACCCGCCTCGGCAGCCGCCCGCGCGGGGCGGCGCTGACGGTGCCGCCCCTGCTGGCGATTCGCAACTCGCTGCTGTTCGCCGCCCTGACCGCCGTGCTCAGCCTGGCGGTGGGGCTGCCGGCCGCCTGGGCGGCGATCGGGCTGCGGCGCGCGTGGCTGCAGCGGCTGGTGGACGTGGCGGTGATGCTGCCCCTCGGCACCTCGCCGGTCACCATCGGCTTCGGCTTCATCCTCGCCCTGGGGCTGCCGGGCCTCGACCTGCGCGCGTCGCCGGTGCTGCTGCCGGTGGCGCACACCCTGGTGGCGTTGCCGCTGGTGTTTCGCGCGCTGGCTGGCGGGCTGCAGGCGGTGCCGGCGCGGCTGCGTGAAGCCGCCGCGGTGCTGGGCGCCGCGCCGGCGCAGCGTTTCTTCCACGTGGAGCTGCCGGTGCTCGGCCGGGCCGTGGCCAGCGCGGCGCTGTTCGCGGCCGCCATCTCGCTCGGCGAATTCGGGGCCAGCGCCCTGATTGCGCGGCCCGAGCTGCCCACCATCACCACCGCCATCTTCCGCTCGCTGTCCCGCCCCGGGGCCGCCAACTACGGCCAGGGGATGGCGCTGGCGACCATCCTGATGCTGACCACGGCGCTCAGCGTGGCGGCCATCGAACGGCTGCGCGTCGCCGCGGCGCGCGACTTCTGACCGCCATGACCGCCGTGACGGCCATGACCGGCGCCGGCGACGCGCTGGAGGTGCAGCGGGTGGCCGTGCAACTGGGCGGCGGCACGGTGCTGGCCGACGTGTCGCTGACCGCCCGGCCCGGCGAGATCGTCGCCCTGCTCGGGCCCAGCGGGTGCGGCAAGACCACCCTGCTGCGGGTAATTGCCGGGCTGCAGCCGCACACCGGCGACGTGCGCTGGCAGGGACAGTCGGTGGCGGGGGTGCCCTCCCACCGGCGCGGCTTCGGACTGGTGTTTCAGGACCAGGCGCTGTTTCCGCACCTGGACGTGGCGCGCAACGTCGCCTTCGGGCTGCGGATGCAGGCCTGGAGTGCGGCCGAACGCACCCGGCGGGTGGCGGAGCTGCTGGAGCTGGTGGAGTTGAGCGGCCTCAGCCGGCGGCCGGTGGACGCCCTCTCCGGCGGCGAGGCGCAACGGGTGGCGCTGGCCCGCGCGCTGGCGCCGCGCCCGCGCCTGCTGATGCTGGACGAACCGCTGGCCGGCCTCGACCGGCCGCTGCGGGAACAGCTCCTGGTCGACCTGCCGCGCATCCTGCGGCGGCTGCGGCAGACGGCGCTGTTCGTCACCCACGATCTGGAAGAGGCGCTGGCGGTGGCCGACCGGGTGGCGGTGATGCGCGCCGGCCGGGTCGCCCAGGTCGGCGCGCCGCGCGCCCTGTACGAGCGCCCCGCCAGCGTGTTCGTGGCCCGCTTCCTGGGCCGCGCCAACATCCTGCACGGCACGGTGCGCGGCGCCGGGCAGGAGCGTACCCTGGAAACCGCGATCGGAGCTTTGCCTTACGACCATCCCGCTCCACCCGGCGCGCGCGGAACGGTCCTGATCCGGCCGGAACGGATCGATCTGGCCGGGCCGGAGTCACCCACCGGCGCTCGCGACCGAGCCGTCCCTCACACCGGCCGCACCCACCTCACCCTGCACGGCACGCTGCGGGACACCTCGTTCCGCGGCCTCACCGCCCTTGCCACCGTACTGGTGGGCACCACCGGCCTGCAGGTCCCGGTCCCGGGCGGGCGCAGTCTGCCCGCCGCCGGCTCGGCCGTAACGGTACGCTTCGACCCGCGCGCGGCGGTCGTGCCGCTCGCCGAGGATCGCGAAGATCCCGCGGATCCCCGAGGATCCTCCGAAGATCCTGAGCAGGTTGCACAACGCCCACCGAAGCCGTAAATTCTTACACAATGGCTCCGATCGCGGGCACCGCGGGTGTGCCAACCCTGGTGCGGACGCGCGCCGCGGATCAGATCGGCGCGATGTTCAACCGAATCGCCCGGCGGTACGACACCCTCAATCGCGTGCTCTCGCTGCAGCGCGATCAGCGGTGGCGGAAATTGACGGCACAATTGGTACTGGCACATCAGCCTCAGACCATTCTCGATATCGCAACCGGAACCGCGGACCTGCCGCTGATGCTGGCCGCCCTCGACCCCCGCGTCCGGGTAACGGGGGTGGACATTGCCACCGAGATGCTGGAGCGCGGCCGAGCCAAGGCGGTGCGGCGTGGCGTGCGCGGCGCCATCCGGCTATGTCACGGCGACGCGCTGGCGCTGCCGGCACCGGCCGCCAGCGTAGACGCGGTGACCATCGCGTTCGGCATCCGCAACGTGGCCGACTATCGCCTCGCGCTGGCCGAGATGTACCGCGTGCTGCGGCCGGGCGGGACGGTGACGATCCTGGAGTTCTCGCTGCCGCAGCAGTCGCTCGTGCGCGCGGCGTATCTGTTCTACTTCCGCCACGTGCTGCCGCTGGTCGGGGGCCTGATCTCCGGTAGCGCCGCCGCCTACCGCTACCTGAATCGTTCGGTCGAATCGTTTCCGAGTCGCGGCGAATTCACCCGCCTGCTCACCGAGACCGGGTTCCGGCGTCCGAGCCATCTGGCGTTGACGTTCGGGATCGCCGCCATCTACCGGGCGCACAAGCCGGGCTGAACGAACGTGCGCCGATCACCGGTCTCGAGCGCGTCCCCGACCGCATCCTCCACCGCCACCAGGCCGCCGCCGGCCGGCGTGGGCGCGGCGCTCGAGGCGCTGCACCCCGGCCCCTGGCAGCTCTACGAACCGGACACCGAAGCCGCCTGCTGGCGCGCCGAGCTGCCGCTACGCGGCACCGATCCGCTTTCCTTCCTGCGCCACCTCGCCCGCACCGGCGCGCGGCTGACGGCGCAGCACAACTACTGGCGGGATCGCGCCGGGACGCTGGAGAGCGCCGGCGTCGGCAGCGTCGCGGTCGTGGACGGGCCGTCCGGGGCCTCGTTTGCGGAGGTGTGCGCCGCGGTCCGACGCCTGATCGGCAACCGGCGCCAGCGGGTGTACGGCGGTTTCGCGTTCGCGGCGCCGGCCGCGGCCCGTTCGCCCGAACCACCGTGGGAACAGTTCGGCGCCTACCGCTTCATCCTGCCGCGTCTCGAGCTGGTCCGCACCGCGGCGGGCACCTGGTTGGCCTGCAACTTCCGGCACCGGGAACGCGACCGGCTCGGGCCGGCGCTCGGCGACTTTGCCCACCGGTGCCGGCCGGCCCTGGACGGCGACGCCGACGCCCCCGCAGACGCGCGGCTCACGCCGGTGGGCCCCGGTACGCACGTGCCCGAGCTGCCGCGCTGGCGCCGGCTGGTAGCGGACCTGCTGTGCCGCTTCGACCGGAGCCGGCACGAGCGCGCTGGGCACAACGGCAGCAACGGGATCGGCCGCGGCGGGATCGGGGTGGGCCGGCCGCTGGAGAAGATCGTGCTCGCGCGGCGCACCACTCTGCACTACCGCACTCCGGTATGCGCGCTTACCCTGCTGCACCGCCTGCGCGTGATCAATCCCGAAGCCTTTCACTTCGTGCTGCAACCGGCCGCCGGCGTGAGCTTCTTCGGCGCCACGCCCGAACGCCTGCTGCGCATCGCCGGCAACACGGTGGAGACCGAGGCGATGGCGGGCACGCGGCCGCGCGGAGACGGCGCCGCCGCGGACGCGCGCTTGGAGCGGGAGCTGCTGCGCTCCGACAAGGAGCTGCGCGAACACTGGCTGGTGCACACCGGCATCGACCGCAGCCTGCGCCGCCTCTGCACCCGGGTCGACACCCAGGATACGGTGACGATCCGCAAGCTCGCGCATGTCCAACATCTGCACACCACCTTCAGCGGCACTCTGCGGCCCGAGGTTGGCGTGGCGGACGTCCTGGAACAGCTCCATCCGACCCCTGCGGTCGGCGGCTACCCGAAGCACGGCGCGGCGGAGTTGATCGCGTCCATCGAGGCGTTCGACCGCGGCTGGTACGCCGGTCCGGTGGGCTGGCTGGGCGCCGACGCGGCCGAGTTCGCCGTGGGCATTCGCTCCGGGGTCGCCCATGGCGACACGCTCCATCTGTACGCCGGCGACGGGATCGTGCGGGGCTCGATCGCCGATGCCGAATGGGCCGAAATGGAGCACAAGATCCGCCAGATTCTGGACGTGGTCTGAGCCGGAGAGGCGGAGCCGGCACCGTGCTCGAGGAGAGCCACGGCACCAACACGCACTGGGCGCAGCTCGTCGTCGAAGAGCTGACCAGGACCGGCTGCCGCTATTTCGTGATTGCGCCGGGCTCGCGCTCCACGCCGCTGGTGGTGGCGGCGGCGCGCCATCCGCGGGTGACCGCCCGCGTCTGCCTGGAGGAACGGGGCGCCGCGTTTCACGCCGTCGGCTATGCGCGCGCCACGGGGACGCCCGCGGCGCTGGTGTGCACGTCCGGCACCGCGGTGGCCAACTTCCTGCCGGCGGTGGTCGAGGCGGCGCTGAGCGACGTGCCGCTGGTGGTGCTCACCGCCGACCGCGCGCCGGAGCTGCACGACGCCGGCGCCAACCAGACCATTCGGCAGCGCGGCCTCTTCGGCGGCCATGTCCGCTGGGACGCGGAGCTGCCCGTGCCCACGCCGCGCATCGACCCGCGCGTGGTGCTCACCACGATCGATCAGGCGGTGTTCCGCGCCACGGCGCCGCCGGCCGGCCCGGTGCATCTCAACTGTCCGTTCGCGGAACCGCTGGAGCCGACGCCGGTGCCGGAGGTGCCGGTGCGCGGCGCGCTGGGCGCACGCTGGGCGGCGGGCGGCGCGCCCTTCACCACCTACCACCGCACCGCTCCTCCTGCCGGGGACGGCGCCGCCGGCCACGCCGCGAGCGCCGCGATTGCCGCGCTGGCGGCGGAAGGCCGGCGCGGACTGCTGGTCGCCGGCCGCCTGCCGCGCACCGCCGCGGCCGCGCTCGAGGCGCTGGCAGCCCACCTGCACTGGCCGTTGCTCGGCGACTGCGCCGGCGGCGCGCACGGAACCCC
This sequence comes from Spirochaetia bacterium, assembly GCA_965198005.1. Lineage (GTDB taxonomy): Bacteria > Spirochaetota > Spirochaetia > SZUA-6 > Bin103 > Bin103. The sequence goes on along the minus strand of CBDAOI010000004.1, from coordinate 536,424 downwards.
GGGCCTGCAGCTCTTGCTGCAGAGCGCGCCCGGCCGGGCGTTGCTCAATCCCGACGTCGTGCTGCAGTTCGGGGCCCCCGTGGTGGCCAAGGGATACCTGACCCTGATCGAGGAAACCGCTCCCCGGCTGGCCCAGATCGCGTCCGGGCCGCGCCGGCTCGACCCCACCCACTCCGTCGCCCTGCGCTTGGTCGCGGAACCGGAGATCGTCGCCCGCGGACTGCTGGCGCGGCTCGCGGCCGGCTCCGCCACCGGCCATCAGCCGGCGGTGGCGGCGGCGGCACGGCGCGCCTGCGCCGCGGTGGAGGCGTGGGCTGCCGGCCAGGAGCGGCTGGCGGAGCCGGTGGTGGCCCGCATGGTTGCCGCAGCCGCCAGCGCCGCCGCACCGGTGGCGTGCGGGCTGTTCGTGGCGAGCAGCATGCCGGTTCGTGACCTGGACACGTTCGCGACCCCCCTGGCCCGGGACGTGGTGGTCGGCGCCAACCGCGGCGCGAGCGGCATCGACGGCGCCGTGGCCAGCGCCGCGGGCCTCGCCGCCGGGCTGAAGCGGCCGGTGATCGCGCTGCTCGGCGACCTCTCCCTGCTGCACGACCTGCCCTCGCTCAGCCAGCTCCCGGAACTGCAGTGCGGGATCGTGATCGTGGTGGTGAACAACCGCGGCGGCGGGATCTTCTCGCTGCTGCCGCTGGCGCAGGTGGACGCGCCGGGGTTCCCGGAGCTGTTCGAGCGATACTTCGGCACGCCGCACCAGGTCGCGTTCGAGCCGGTGGCCGCGGCGTTCGGGATGAGCTATGCGCAGCCGGCCACACCACACGCGTTGGAGGATGCGCTGGCCGCGGCCGTGACCGGCGCCCGGCGCGGCGCGAGCACTCTGGTGGAGGTGCGCACCGAGCGCGCCGCCAACGCGGCGCTGCACGCCCGGCTGCGCCGTCTGGTGGACGCCGCGATCGGCGCCGCATGACCCGGCCGCTGCTGTTCGTGCACGGCTTCCTGGGTGACCCGGAAGATTGGTCCCCGCTGCGCCGCGCCCTCGCGCCGGCGCCCACCGCCGCCTTCGAGCTGCCCGGCCACGGCACCTGCCCGTGCCCGCCCGCGGCCGCGGCTGACGACCGGGCGGCGCACTGGTTTCCGGCCACCGCCCGCCGCCTGGCCGCCGCCTGCGCGGCGCTCGGGCCCCCTCCTCCGATTCTGGTGGGCTACTCGATGGGCGGCCGGGTGGCCCTGTACACGGCCCTGCGCCATGCGCCGGCCGCCGGCGGCCTGGTGCTGCTCGGCGCCGATCCCGGCATCGACGACAGCGCCACGCGCAGCCGTCGCCGCGCCCGCGACGCCGTGCTTGCCCGCCAACTGGAATGCGCGGACGGCGCGGCCTTCGGCGCCTGGCTGGACCGCTGGTACGCGGTGCCGCTGTTTGCTACCCTGCGCGCCCATCCGTCGTTTCCAGCGTTGCTTCGGCGCCGGCGGCGGCAACCTCCCGTCCACCTGGCCGCGGCGCTGCGCGGGCTCAGCGTCGCGGTGCAGCCGTCGCTCTGGTCCGCCCTGCCGCGGCTCCCGATCCCGGCCCTGTTCATTGCCGGCGCCGAAGACGACAAGTACCGCGCGGTCGGGGCGCGCATCGCCGCGCTCGGCGGGCCGTGGCGTACCGCCGTCTGTCCCGCCGCCGGGCACGCGGTGCACCTGGAGCAGCCGGCCGCGGTGGCGGCATTGATCCGGGGGTTCGCCGGCCGTCCGGGCGCTCCCGCAGTGCGCAACCGTTGAACGGAATGCGGGGGCGCGGCACATTGGCCGCGAGGAGCACCGGTATTATGGATATTATGGAAGAAACGACTTGGCGGGCGGCGGGCGAGTACCAGGACATTCTGTACGCCAAGACCGACGGCATCGCCAAGATCACGATCAACCGGCCGGAGCGCCGGAACGCGTTCCGCCCGCTTACGGTCGAGGAGATGATGCGCGCGCTCGACGATGCGCGCCGGGATCACGCGATCGGAGTCGTGATCCTCACCGGCATGGGCGAGAAAGCGTTCTGCTCCGGGGGCGACCAGAAGATCCGGGGCGATGCCGGCTACCGTGACGCCGCCGGCGACGACCGGCTCAACGTGCTGGAGTTCCAGCGCCAGATCAGGACCTGCCCCAAGCCGATCGTGGCGATGGTGGCGGGGTACGCAATCGGCGGCGGCCACGTCCTGCACGTGATGTGCGACCTGACCATCGCCGCCGACAACGCCATCTTCGGCCAGACCGGACCCCGGGTCGGCTCGTTCGACGGCGGTTACGGATCGAGCTATCTGGCGCGGATCGTGGGCCAGAAGAAAGCGCGCGAGATCTGGTTCCTGTGCCGCCAGTACGACGCCCGCGAGGCGCTCGCCATGGGTCTGGTGAACACCGTGGTGCCGCTGGCCGACCTGGAACGCGAGACGGTGCGGTGGTGCCGGCGGATGCTGGAGCACTCGCCCACCGCGCTGCGCTGCCTCAAGGCCGCCATGAACGCCGACTGCGACGGCCAGGCGGGCCTGCAGGAACTGGCCGGCTCGGCCACCATGCTGTTCTACCAGACGCCGGAGGCGCAGGAGGGGCGCAACTCGTTCGTCGACAAGCGGCCGCCCGACTTCAGCCGGTTTCCGCGCCACTCTTAGAGCGGGGACGGCGCGGACGTGCGACCCCTGGCCTCCCGAGGCGGCGCGGCCGGCCGCTGGTGGCTGGCGATCCGGCCCCGTACGCTGTGGGCGGCGGTGGCGCCGGTAGTGACCGGAAGCGCACTGGCGCTGTGGCATGGCGTTGCCATGCCGCTGTGGGCCCTGGTCGCGCTCGGCACCGCGCTGTTGATCCAGATCGGCACCAATCTGCACAACGACTGGGCCGACGCCCGCCACGGCGCCGATACCGCGGCGCGCGTGGGGCCGACGCGGGTCACCCAGGCCGGGTTGATTCCCGCCCGGCAGGTGCTGGTGGCCGCAACGCTGACGTTCGGCGCCGCGGCCGCGCTCGCCGTGGCCGGCGTGGTGCGCGGCGGCTGGCCGCTGGCGGTGGTGCTGGTAGCCTCGATCGTGGCCGCGGTCGGCTACACCGGCCGGCCGCTGGCGCTCGGCTACCGCGGACTCGGCGACCCGTTGGTGCTGCTGTTCTTCGGACCGGTCGCGGTGGGGTGTACCTATTACCTGCAGGCGCTGGCGCTGCCGCCGCTGGTGCCCGCCGTCGGTCTCGGCCCCGGGTTGCTGGCCACCGCAATTCTGGTGGTGAACAACCTGCGCGACCGCCGCACCGACGAGCTGGCCGGCAAACGCACTCTGGCCGTGCGACTGGGAGCGCGGTTTACGCGCGCCGAGTACCTGGTGACCGTTGCCGCCGGGGTGCTGCTGCCGCCGCTGCTGCTGGCCGCTTCCGCCAACGGCGTCCGCCGCGGGCTCGGCCTGCTGCCGGCGCTGGCAGTGCTGCCGGCGGTGCCGCTGGTCCGGCGCCTGCTGGCCGCCGCGCCGGGCCGGGAACTGAACCCGCTGCTGGGGCGCACCGCCCGGCTGCTCCTGATCCAGGCGCTGCTGCTCCTGGCCGCGGCCGGACTGAGCGCGGCGCTGGCTCCGGCCGGGCAGCCGTGAGCGTGGCGCCGTGCGTTGCCGGCACGGATCCGCTACGGTCCGTAGCCCCCGGAGGAGTCCTGGACTTCGCACGCGTCGCGGCCCGCTTCGGGGACGCCCCTGCCCTCCGCTGGGAGGACCACATGCTGAGCTACCGGCAGTACGCCGAACGGATCGCGCTCACCGCCGCCCGGCTGCGCGCGCACGGCGTGACCACCGGCGCGCGGGTCGCGCTCAGCGACGAGAGCCCCGCGGAGTGGGCGGCTTCGCTGTTCGGGCTGATGGCCGTGGGGGCGATCGCGGTCCTGCCGCCGGCACGCGCCACCGCACACGAGCGCGACCGCCTGCTGGCCCTGGCCGGCGCCGTCCCGCTCGAGCACCTGCCACCCCCGCGCCGGTCGCGTACGACCGACTCCGACGGTACGGCCGGCGGCTCGGACGCCTCGACCGCCTCGGCCCGCGTCCCGCTCAACCGGCCGGCCACGGTGGTGTTCACCTCGGGTTCGTCCGGCGCGCCCAAGGCGGTGGTGCACAGCGCCGCCAACCACCTGTACAACGCCGCCGGCTCCGCCGCCAACATCCCGCTGGACGCGGCCGACGCCTGGCTGGTGGCGCTGCCGCGGCACCACGTGGCCGGGCTCAGCATCCTGTTTCGCACGCTCAGCGCCGGCGCCTGCGCGGTAATCGCCGGCGGCGGATCCTTCCGCGACGCCGGCGACCCGGCCGCGCGGCTGCTGCCGTCCGTCACCCACGTCTCACTGGTGGAGACCCAGCTCCGGCGCCTGCTGCGGCTTCCCGGCCGGCCGGCGCTCACCCGGCGCCTGCGCGCGGTTCTGGTCGGCGGCAACGCGCTGTCACCGGCGCTGCTGCGCCGGGCGCGCGCAGCCGGCCTGCCGGTGTGCGCCACCTACGGCTGCACCGAGCTGGCCTCGCAGGTGGCCACCTCCCCGCTGGCCGCGGCCGCCGAGACGTTCGACGCCGGCGCCCCGGTGCTGCCGTACCGCCGGGTCTCCATCAGCGCGGAAGGCGAGATCCTGCTCGGCGGCCGCACCCTGTGTCTCGGGTACCTGCAGGCGGGGCGGATCGTGCCCGCCGCCGGTGCCGGCGGTTGGTTCGCCAGCGGCGACCTGGGCCGGCTGGACGGCAACCGGCTCACGGTCACCGGGCGGTGCGACGCGCGCTTCATCTCCGGCGGCGAGAACGTCCAGCCCGAGGAGGTGGAACAGGCGCTGCTGGAGCACCCCGCGGTGACGGCCGCGGTGTGCGTGCCGATCCCCGACGCGGAATTCGGCTGCCGGGCCGCGGCGTTCCTCACGGTACAGTCAGGTCCGCTGCCGCCGCCCGACCTCGACCGCCACCTCGGCGAGCGGCTCACCAGGTTCAAGCACCCTGCCCGCTACTTCGCCCTGCCACCCGCCGGCGCCGCCGGCCCGATCAAGCACCTGCGCACCGAGCTCGCCGCCCGCGCGCAACGCATCCTCCGCGATACGGGCTGACCCACCGGCCAAACGACTGGCGCAAAGCAACGACTGGCGGAAAGCTATGAGGCTTGGGCCATGGCGAGCGAGGTCAGCCGCCCCGGTCGCGCGATCACCGGAGCGCGGCAAGAAAGTCCGCCTCATCCGCGCAGCCAAGCGCCGCCGCCAGCAGCGCCTCCTCGGACGCCGCGGCGAACGCCTCCGTAGCGGTGGAGAACCTCGCCGACACTTCAATGCCACGTGACCGCAGGATCTGACGGACCATCTGCGCACGGGCTTCCGCACGACCCTTCCGCGTGGCCTTCCGCGTGGCCTTCCGCACGGCCTTCCGCACGGCCTTCCGCACGGCCTTCCGCGCGACCTTCCGCGCGACCTTCCGCGCGGCCGTGCTCGAACCCCTGGCGCCGTTGCGAACGGAACAGCGGGTCGTCGTCCGGGCCGGTGCCTTCGCGCGCGCCGAGCGCTGCTGCAACCCGCTCCAACACCGCGCTGGTGCGCGCGGATGGCGCCGGCTCGTTCAGCGCCTCGTGAATCTCGTCCGCCCGCCAGCCGGGAAACGCCCGGCTCTCGGCCGCAACCCGGAACCGACCATGCTCCAGCAGATGAATCGTCAGTCCCGGGCGCCGCCCGCGTGCCCGCCTCGGCGACAGCGTGTCCGGCACGTCTACCCACACTTCCGGAAAGCCCCAGTCCTCGTACAGCGCCAGCTTGCCCCGCCGCGCGTCCGTAGTGTGATCCACTTCCAGCACCACGTCGGGAAAGTCATCCTCGCCCACCACCATGGCCGCAGGTCCCGGCTTGGCCCGCGCCGGATGCAGGTACACTGACTCGTCCGCCTGCATGATGCGCCGCGGCTCGCCGCCGGCGTCGCGCAGCAGCAGGTCCATCGAGCCGTAGTCGATCTCGGTGCGCGGCAGGCGGACGGGCTTGCAGCCCGGGAACGCCGGCGATTGGGCGCGCCCGGGTTGCCCTACTTCGTATACTTCGTACCGCCTGGTTGGCGGTGCTTTGGTGCTGGCCATGGCGGCAGCGTAGGCCAGCTCGCGCGGGCCTGCAAGCCGGACCAGCGTTCCTGAGCTACTCGCGGGTGATCCGCAGCGCCGTGATCGGGACGATAGGGGACGATCAGGCCCCCTTTTCTCGGCACGCGGGCGGCAGTATCATTGCCTGTATTGTGGGTGACGCCGCGGCCGCTACAGTCCCAGTCAACATCGCACGCACGACCCTGAACGCCGCTGAGGTGCGCTCGATCAGTGCCGAGATCCAGCGCCTGCTGGTCAATGTCCGCTCGCTGATCTACCTTGAGGCGCGCACCCTGGAGTACCTGATCGCGGCCAAGATCGCCGGCGGCCACGTGATCCTGGCCGACTCCCACGGCGTGGGCAAGACCTCCCTGGCCAAGGCTCTGGCACAGTCCATCGACTGGACCAGCCACGGCGACGGCACGGCCGGCGACGCTGGCGAGCTGCCGGTCAGAGCGGCGACGCTGTCGAGCCACGACGGCCAGACGGGGGTAGATCTGTCGGCCGAGCAGGTCCCGATCGAAAGCTTCAGCCGCATTCAGTGCACCGTCGATCTGCTGCCGCAGGACATTCTCGGCTTCTCCCGCTACGAGACCGGCAGCAGCTCCTTCATCTTCAACCGGGGACCGATCTTCGCCCACTTCGTGCTGTGCGACGAGATCAACCTGCTCACTCCCAAGACGCAGGGCAGCTTTTTTCAGGCGATGGAGGAGCAGGCGATCTCGATCGAGGGGCGCACCTATCATCTGCCCGATCCGTTCTTCATCATCGCCACCATGAACCTCAAGGGCGCGCACCTGTTCCCGCTGCCGGTGCCGCAACTCGACCGCTTCATGGTGCAGCTCTCATTGGGCTACCCCACGGACGGTGACGAGGAGGCGATCGTGCACCAGCATGGGCGCGAGGATTCCTGGCAGGGGTTTGCTCCGGTGGTGCCCCAAGACCGCCTCAACCAGTGGCAACGGATGGTCGACGGCGTCTCGATCCACGCCGACGTGGTGTCTTATCTGGTGACCCTGGTGCGGCAGACGCGCAGCCATCCCGCCATCGAGACCGGCGCCAGCCCGCGCGCGGGGATCAAGCTGTCGCGCTTGGCGCGCGCCCTGGCGATGGTGCGCGGTGACAACTGGGTCGCGGTGGATCTGATCAAGGAGATTCTCGTGCCTGCGGTCGCCCATCGGCTGATCATGCAGGATCCGGCGACCTCGGCGGCGGACGTGCTGCGCGAGCTCCTCGACTCGGTGCCTGCCGACGTTCACCGGCCGGCGCGGCGCGGGGCGACCGCGCCGGCTACCGCGTAAACCGGGGCGCACGGTGCGCGCAGCGGCTACGACGCGCGCCGCCTGGGGGCGGCTCCCGCCGGTGCTGCGCCTCTACCCGCTCACCGTGCCGGGCAGCGCCCTGTTCGCGGCGGCCGTGTACCTGTTGGGGAGTGCCTTCGCCACCGGTTCCCCGCATGAGTTCCTGCTTTCGATCTTCGCCTTCGTGGTGTTGCTGGTGCTGGCCGGCTTGGGCCGATTACAGGCGTACCGCTTCAAGCTGGTCGAGTTCGAATGGGATACCGCGGCAGTGCTGGCCGCCCGCGAACGCGGCACCCGTCACCGCCTGCGGACGCGGTCGGCGCGGAGCTGGCTGTTCTACCGTATCCACTTCCGCGTCGCATGGCGATTGCAGGCGGGGGCCCACGCCGCCCTCCACGGCTACCGCGAGGTGGCGGCGCCCGGCGGCGAGCTGCCGGTGCCGCTCTGGTTTCCGACCAGCGGACGCCTGCAGCTCACCGGCCGGCTGACGGTGCGGGACGTGTTCGGCCTCACCCGCGCGCAGATTCGCGGTCCCGAACGGCGCGAACTGGTCGTGCGCCCCGGCCTGTTGGGCGAGCAGGCCGCGCCGCGGGTGGACGTATCGGTCAGCTACGATACCACCCAGCGTTCCCAGACCGCGGACGAAGAGCAGTACTTCATGCGCCAGTACATCCCCGGCGACCGTCTCAAGGACATCAACTGGAAGGCGAGCAGCCGTCTCGGGGAGTTGATTACGCGGATCTCGCCGCTCACGCAGGAACCTACCCAACAGCTCCACGTGGTGCTGCGCAGAGCGCGCGCGGCCCGCCGGCGTGGTCCGCAGCCGGGCGGCGAGACCCTGGCCGCGGTGCTCCATCTGGATTTCGCCAAGAGCTGGCTGCTCACCTTCCTGCGCGTGGTCAAGCAGCGGCACCCCGAATTCACCTTCCTGGTGGACACCGGCGACGAGCGCCACGAGCTGGAGTCGATGGAGGCGATCGATACCTTCGCCCGCCACCTCGCCGAGTTGCCGCTGACCGGCGAGCCGCCCGCGGCCACCCACGCGCCGGCCCGGGAGCTGTTCGTGTTCTCCACCCTGTTCGACCGCGAGCTGCCACGCTTCCTGGAGCGCTGCGGGGCGGCCACGGTCAACCTGTTCCGCACGGTGGCCGTGGCTCCCCGCCGCGCCGCTGCCAATGTCGCCGCCGCCGCGCGCCCGGAGCCGTTTCGCATGTATGTCAACGAATCGCCCCTCCCGGTGACGCTGGGCAGTGGTTGGACCTGGGCCGCGGACCGCCGCGCGCGCCCGGTCGGCGTGGGCGGCGGTCCCCGGCTCCGTCTCCTGGACGAGCAGCCGCTCTCAGTGAGGTACCTGTGCACCTTCTCTTCCTGACCCGCCTGCTGGTGTACGCCATCGCGGTAGCGCTGCCGCTGGTGCATCCGGCGGTAGTGGTGCCCTACGATCGCGCGGGCTACCTGGTGTGGTTTGCACTGGTACCGCTGGAGATGCTGCTGGCGTACGCGCTGCGCGGCGCCATCGCGGGTGCACCCGCCACGCCACCGTCCCGCACGCGGCTGGCGGCCGCCGTCCGCACCCGGCTCACTCCCAACCGCCTGCTGGTGGCCGCGGCGCTTGCGGTCGCCGCGGCGGTGGCCTTCGGCACCGGCCTGGACAGCGCCGCCTGGCTGGTGGTTCTGGCCGGAGCCGGCGCCTTCGCGCTCACGCTGCTGATCTTCGGTGCGCGTGAGTACGGCCACACCCTGGCCGCGGCGGAGCTGTTCTTCATCGGTTACGTGTACGTCAAGATGCTGCGCTTCGCACGCGCCTCGGAGGCGATTTCGGGGGCCAGCTCGCTGCTCACCACCGTGCTTCTGCTGGTCGGCATCGCCGGCTTCCTGGTGCACGCCGTGGTGATCTATCAGGCCGCGTTCCCGCAACGGAGATTCGGCGTCCGGGGCAACGAGCAGCGCCGGCGCGGGCGGCGCGAGCTGGCGCTGCTGGCGGCCGCGGTGCCGCTGATCCTGCTGCTGGCGGTGCTGCTGCCGCCGGACTTTGTCGAGCACCACGTCGCCTTCAACCAGCTCAACGAGCTGCCGCCGTCGCCGCCGGTGCCGGTGGACGACTTCAGCAACGCGCCGCCCGGCGGCAACCTGCGCGGCGAGGACTCCTGGGAGCCGCCCGAGCGCCCCGGCGGCGGCGCGGGCGGCGCCGGTGAGGAGCCGCAGGAGCAGCCGCAGGAGCGCGGTGAGCAAGGGACCGGCGGCCAGCAGCAGGGCCCGATGCCCGGCCTGGAGGGAATTCCCGCGGACGAGTGGGACCAGCGCACGCAGCCGCAGCCGGCGCCCGCGCCGGGCGAGCCGCGTGACGGCAGCGCCGGCAGCGCCACCGAGCAGGGCCAGGCCGGAGCCGGCGGTTCTTCCACCGAGCCGAGTGGGGGAGAACAGCAGAACGAGGGCGACCGGGGCAACGAATCCGGCGACGGCGAGGGCGACAGCAAGCAGTACGCCGTAATGGTCGTCGCCAGCACCCGCGACCCGGTGTATGCCGCCGACGGCTACTTCGGCAGGTTCGATCCGGTCCACGGGTTCTCCTACTCCGACGGCGAACCGCTCAACGACCTGGTATACCGGCGCCTGCTCGACACGTGGCGGGCGCCCGAGCCGCACGGTGACCGCGGCCGCAGCCCGATCGAGCACACGTTCTTCTCCACCATCCCGGAACGGGTGCTGCAGTACCGTCCGCTCGCCGTCGAGCCCACCGTCCAGCAGCGGCGCTATCACCCGTTCGATCTCTCCTACCTGGTGGTGTCCGAGATTGCCACCGGCGGCAGCGACCTGTGGCGCCGGGCACGGCCGCTCACCGCGCGCGAGCGGGAGCACATGAGCAGCTTTCTGGAGGTGCCGCTGGACGCGGAGCAACGCGCCCGCTTCCAGTCCTACCTCGACCGGTTCGCCGGCGACGCGCAGAGCTACTACGACCGGATCGACCTGATCCTGCGCAGCTTCGCCCCCTACCAGTACGAGATCGGCTTCACCGACGACGTGTCGATCGCGCACGTCGACCGCTTCCTGTTCGAGACCCGCTCCGGCGACTGCACCGAATTCTCCAATACGTCGGCGATCCTGGGGCGAATGCTCGGGATCCCGACGCGCGTCGTGACCGGCTACCTTGGCTCCGACTCGCTCCAGACCCCGCAGCACCAGCGCGGCGCCGCCCTCCTGCGGCAGTCGATCGAGCCGCTCCAGGCATACCCGATGGACGACCTCTACCTGATCACCACCGCCCACCGCCACTCCTGGACCCAGTTCTGGCTGCCCGACTACGGCTGGGTGGACTTCGAGACCACCAGCTACGCCAAGCCGCCGCCCCCGTCCGCCGACGCCAACATGCTCGACATCGTGATCCCGATCATCGAAGTGGAGGAGGTGCCGGCGCCGCGCAGCTTCATATTCCCCTGGCGCTTCGCCCTGACGGTGCTGGCGACCCTGACGGTGCTGGCCGTGGCCGGCGCCTACGGCCTGCGCTACGGCCGCCAGGGGTGGCTGGCCCTGCGGGCGCGGCAGACCGACGGCTCCGGCCTGCGCGCCCTGGGCAACCTGCTCTACATGCGCATGGCGAACGCCGGCTGCGCGCTGAAGGACCACGCCCACACCATGCAGGAGTACGCCCGGCGCTATCCCGAAATCGAACGGTTCGCCGCCCTCTACACGATGCTGCGCTACCGCACCGCCTTCGACCCCGGCGAGCACCTCGGCACCTGGTCCGAGCTGCGCGCCCAGTACCGGACCGCCGTACAGCGGCTGCGCAAACCCGGCCTGCGCCCCCTCCTGCGCCGCGCCCTCACCCTGCGCGCCCTGTACTATTGAGCGCCCAATGCCCTCAGCGAGCCTTCGGTGAAGGAACCGGCTGACCGGCCCCAATCCATACTACCGCTGTTGGCGGTGCTGTTCATGCTAGGAAGCATACTGGCGCCGGCGGCGCATGCGAGCGGCAGCAGCGACTGGGTAATGTTCCGGGGGGAAGAGGGGCGCGGCGTCACCCGTACCCGGATTCAGCCGCCGCTGGCGGTCAAGTGGCAGCTTCAGCTCCAGGTGGCGGGGGCCCGCGCGCGCTCCTTCAACCCGCCGGTGGTGGTGGACGATACCGTCTACTTCGGCTCCGACGACGGCAACTTCTACGCCCTCGACGTGCACAGCGGCTACATGCGCTGGATCTTCAAGTCGCGGGCGCCGGTGAACTCGGTCCCGTTCGCCGACCGCGACAACCTCTACTTCGGGTCCAACGACGGCTTCGTGTACGCCGTGTCGCGCCACACGGGTGAGGAGCAGTGGCGGTTCCGCACCCGGTACACCGTGCAGTCGCTGATTCTGCGCTACGAGGACCTGGTGATGTTCACCAGCGACCGCGGCAACACCCACTTTCTCACCGCCGACGGCGAGCAGGTCCACCTGCTCCCCAATCCGGTCTGGTCCTACCACACGTTCCAGGTGTACGACGGCGTGATGTACTGGGCGCCGGGCCCGCCCGGCCGCGGCGCCAGCTTCGGCGCCTACGATGTGTACGACCACTCCTACCTGTGGATCAAGTCCACCACCCCCGGCCTCAACTGGTACTCGTTCCCGGCCCTGCGCGGCCGCGAGCTGTTCTACTCCGCGGCCGGACCCGGGCGCAGCCCGGCGGGCAATCTGCGCTTCGTCTACCACGCGGTCGACCGCGTCACCGGCGAGGGGCTGTGGACCAGCGAGGACCAGTCATTCTTCGGCGACGCCGGCGAGCTGATATACCACCCGCGGCAGGTGTTTCTGGACAGCCTGCGCCTGCTCGACTACCTGGCGCCGTCGCTGTGGCGCAATACGGTCATCTACACCAGCGGCGACGCGGTGGTGCGCGCGTTCGACACCCGCAACGGCCGCCCGGCGTGGCGGCACACCTTCCGCTACCCCACCAGCAGCGCCCCCACGGTCGCCGGCGACCGGGTCTACTTCGGCGTGCGCGGCGACAACCTGCCCGGCGGCACGCCGCCGCGGCTGGTGGCGCTGTCGGCCCGCAATGGCAAGCTGCTGTGGCAAATGGAGTTGCAGGGCGCGGTGCTGAGCGCCCCCGTGGCCGCCGGCAAGTTCCTGATCTTCGGCACCGACGAGAACTACTTCTATGTGCTGGAAGAGGTGTTCTGATACTATCGGGCGGCGATGGCTGTAGACGTGCTGGCGGTGTGCGCCCACCCGGACGACGCCGAATTGGCTTGCGCCGGCCTGCTGCTGCGGTGCAAGGCCGCGGGCGCCCGCGTCGGCGTGGTCGACCTGACCCGCGGCGAGCAGGGAACGCGCGGCACGCCGGAGCTGCGCCGGGCGGAACGCGCCCGCGCCACCGCCGTCCTGGGACTGGACGTGCGCCTGGATCTGAACCTGCCGGACGGCTTCGTGGAGCGCACCGTCGAGTACCGGACCCGGCTGGTCGAAGTGATCCGCGCCGAGCGCCCGCGCATGCTGGTCGGTCCCTACTGGGAGGATCACCACCCCGATCACGTCAACACCAGTCTGCTGATGAAGGACGCCTGGTGGTCCGCCGGCATCGCCAAGCATCCCGGCGGCCGCGGCCCCCACCGCCCGGAGGCGATGCTGTTCTACCTGTCGCGCTACACCCGGCGCCCGTCGCTGATCGTCGACATCAGCGACCAGTTCGCGACCAAGGCGCGCGCCGCGGCGTGCTACGCCTCGCAGCTCCACCGCCCGCCGGCACCGGACGGCGGGTCCGACTCCGCAGGCCGGACCTACCTGTCGAGCCCCGATTATCTGGCCGGGTGGGAGGCGCGCCACCGCTTCTGGGGGAGCATGATCGGAGCCACCTTCGGCGAGGCCTATCTGATGCGCACGCCGGTACCGGTCACCGACCCCCTGTCCCTCCTGGCCGGCCGCCCCGGGGTGATGTGACATGACCCGCCGCGCGTCACGCCGGTGCACCGGTGCACCGGTCCGGTGGTTCCCCGTCGTACCAACCGCTATAATCGATGACGCTAAGTGGTGCCGAGCACCAGTTCGAGGCCAACGAGGGAGGATCGAGTGGCGACTGCAGCCCGGGTATCGCTGATCACCGCCGAAGAACTGTTGGAGCGTCCGGATGACGATTACAAGTATGAGCTCGCCGGCGGCGAGCTGGTCCGCATGAGTCCAACCGGTGCCGAGCACGGCGTGGTGACCAGCAAGCTGGCTCGTATGCTGGAACAGTATCTGGATACCTCCCAGGCTGGAGTGTGCTGCGGCGCTGAAACCGGGTTCATCCTGCAGCGCACTCCCGACGTGGTGCGCGCGCCGGACGCCGCCTTCGTCGCCAGGGCGCGCATTCCCGCGACCGGGGTCCCCACCGGCTTCTGGCCGTTCGCGCCCGACTTCGCCGTGGAAGTCGCCTCGCCGTCCGACCGCTTCACCGAGTTGCAGACCAAGGTGGCCGAATATTTCCACGCCGGCACCCGGCTGGTGTGGATCGTCGAGCCGGCCACCCGTACCGTCCACGTGTATCGCGCACCGCATGAGCTGCAGGCGTTCGGCGAGGAGGACGAGCTGACCGGCGGCGACGTGCTGCCGGGTTGAGCTGTCCGGTGCGGCGTCTGTTCGCGTAACGACCCGCAGATCCACGTACGCAGCAGGGTCGGGCTCTTGCGAGCCTACGCGGCGTCGCCGGCACCGAGACGGCCGCCGCGCAGGCGCGGGCAATATCGACGAAGCCACCCTGTTGTCCAATCCTACCCACAATTGCGTCTATGATATCGCCGGGGATGAAGCGGACCGCGAGCAAGACTATGATGGTCAGTAGAAGCAGGGTGGGGATTATCAGCAATAACCGCCTGATGAGGAGACAATCTACTTGTTGTTCCTCTACACCAAGAGCGATCGGGAAGATCTGAGTCCTCCGCAGTTGAGAATACTGTCGAGGCTGATTCGAGAGGAGCTCAAATGAGAGCAGAGGATTTCAGCGAGTTGTCGGTCCCCAGCAGATGGCGGGCCGACGGGCCCTGTAGCCGGTCTGCCAGGTTCAGCTGATCGAACGGATAGGGGGCCAAAGCATCGGCAAAGATCGCCAACAGAATCAGGATCAAGATGACGATCCCGCTGGCGATCCCAAAGGGCTTCTGCCGCCACAACCTGCCGAAGAAATCGGCAAACTGGCCCCGCGCGTCAGTCATACCGCACCCTCGGGTCCAGCCAGGTGTAGAGCAAGTCGATCAGGAGATTGAACAGCACCACCGCCGCCGCGAAGGACAGGTTGACCCCGGAGACCACCGGGTAGTCTCGATCCTCCAGCGCAGTCAGCATGAGACGACCCAATCCCGGCAGGTTGAAGATGTTCTCCATGATGACCGAGCCACCTATCAGAATCGGCAACTGCAGACCGATCAGGGTCACCACCGGGATCAGGGCATTCTTGACAGCATGCCGCAGCACCACGACCCGCTCCCGGAGCCCCTTGGCCCAGGCCGTCCTGATAAAATCCTGGCGCAGCACCTCCAGCATCATGGTGCGCGTCATGCGCATGGTGGCGGCGGCCAGAGCCGTGCCCAGAATCAGGCTGGGGAGGATGAACACCCCCAGATTCCCGAGCGGGTCTTCGCTGAAAGGAACCCAATTCATCGGCGGCGACCACGCCCACCAGAGTGACGGGTACAGCACGACCATGGTTGCCAGCCAGAAGTTGGGCGTGGCCAGACCGAGGATGGCGACCGACCGCCCCACGTAGTCGGCGGCCGTATCCTGGCGCATCGCCGAGTAGATGCCGACCGGCAGCGCTATCACCAGCCCGATGAGAATTGCCAGCACACCGAGCTCGATGGTTACCGGCAGCCGGTCGATTATCTTCTCCTCCACCGCTCCACGGCTGCCAAACAGTGAGTGGCCGAGGCTGCCGTGCTGGAGGATACCTCCGATCCAGCGTCCATACTGCACGTGGCCGGGCACGTCCAGACCGAGCATATGCTCAAGCGCTTCACGATCTATGTTCCCACTAATGAACTCCTGCTTACCCAACATCGCGTCGATGGCATCGCCGGGAAGGAAGCGCACCGAGAGAAAGACCAGGATGCTCAAGATGAACAGGGTCGGAACGATCAGCAGTAACCGCCGGATGACGTAGGCTTTCATGACAGACTCGCAGTGGTTGCCTGGTCGCTGCCGCTCCCTGGCAACGGCGGCCTGGGGTGGTGGACGTGCTTGGCAGTCGAGTGCTGGGGAGCGCGCTCGGAAGCGACAGCCTCCCCAGCTCGAAACCCGCTAGTACCCCATTTCTTTCTTCAGCGCACTATCGATCCAGAGGCGGGCAAACAGGGTATTCGATTCCACCCTGGACAAGGCCCCGTCCAGTTCACCGTTATAGCCGACGAGCCATGGCTGGGCCAAATAGAATGAAGGGGATTTTGGACCATATATCAGCCAGTGCCGCGACATCGCGTACCTATCTGCCTCGGCAATCAGCCGCTGCTGCTCCTCAGTCGTACGGGCTCCATTGACGGCGTCAACCCTGACATCCAGCTCAGGCCACTGGACCGGCCGCGGTTCCAGTGGTGATCCGTGTGATAATCGTTTGCCATGTAGACAGGGTTGAATTGGTTGGCCGCAGCGCCTGGGCGTCATACCGCTGTACATGCCTTCCCCAGTACGCGAGAACATCCTCTCATGATATTCGGCGTAGGTAAGAGCATCAATCTCGACCCTCCGCCGCAAGCTCAAGCTGCTCACCAGCGCCGAGCACGCAGGCACGTCCAATCCCAGCCGGCGCTCAACGGCTTCACGGTCAAGCGCCCCCATCGTTTGGTATTCCATCCTACCTATCATTACGTCTACTACATCTCCGGGGATGAAGCGGACCGAGAGAAAGACCAGGATGCTCAAGATGAACAGCGTGGGCATGATCAGCAATAGCCGCCTGATGATATAGGCTTTCATTGGGGACACGTTACTCAATGAGGGAGGGGCCGGGAGCGCGCTCGGAAGCGGTGCTCCGAACGAAACCTCCCAGCCCCCTTTCGAACTTAGGCCAGTAGGGGTGATCTCCCTCTAATGACCCATTGCCTTCTTTAGCTCACTATCAATCCAGAGGCGGGTGAAGACGGTGTTATAATTGATTGATGACTGACAACATCAATTCACCGTTATAACCTATGACCCACGGCTGGATCGCCACATACTGTGGGCCTATACCACCCCATATCGTCCAGAACTTCTCTATCGCATACTGATTCAACTCTCCAACTATCCTGTTTTGCTCCTCGATGGTGGTAGCGGCTGTGCCCTCTTCATACTTGGCTTCATACCACGGGTCGTTGACATTGGAGCTGTTGCAACATGAGGCCGTCGTATAGCGAGTTTGCACTGCCAATGGGAACCACCTATTGGCCGCTTCCGCACTCATCATTTCGAAATCCCTCTCACTTCTTCTAGCGACAAAGTTCGCTACTGGCGGTACATCAATCTCTACATCAATGCCGATCTTATTCCAATCCTCGTCTGCTGCACCTTCTTCAGGTGCAGTAGGTGACGCCGATCTCCGGTGACCAGATAGTCAGCCTCGCCGGCGAGGGCAGTGGCAAGCACGAGATTGTCGTCGGGGTCGTCGACAAGATCGATCTGTGGCAGCTCTGGGACAACAACAGCTCGCGCACGCACCCCGCGCAGGAGGGTCCCCGCTTCGTGAGCCTTCAGGGACCGACGCAGCTTCGGGTAACGAGTGACGCGCCGGAACTCGCTTAACTGCGGCTCGGACGTGATCAGCGTGAACCGGCGTTTGCGCCACAGCTGGTACAGTTGGTCTGGGGGTGTGTCCCGTGTGATCAGAGCGGCAACGAGGATTCCGGTGTCGAGCACAACACGCACGCCTCACGCTCGCTCGAGAGCCTCCTCGACGGCCTGCATGACAGCATCGGTTTGTCCCGCGTTTCGCTCTTTGACTTCTGCGACGGTCAGATCGAACAGCTTCTCTCTCACGGCGTCCTCAACAAACTGCGAGAGATGCCCTTTCTTCAGTCCCCGACTCGCAAGGAAGGTACGCAGGGCGCGGTCAGTTGCTTCGGAGACCACCAGCGACCATCGAGTTGTACTCATACATCCATCATAAGCGTATGTGTGCTTATGTCCAGGCGTTCCCCGACCAGACGTTCAGCTTTGTTGACTGCACCACATTCGCCTTGATGGAGCGGCTGGGGATCACGGACGCATTTCGCGTTCAATGCGCACTTCCTGTTCTATCGGTATGGGCCGGGGCGACGGCGGGCGTTCCGCCGACTGCCTTCCTGACCGGCCGGGGGCCGCAAATCGGCTTCGCCGCTCAGGATGACGAACTGAGTGGGTTCTGAGCCCGGTTCTTGACGTTTTCTCCGTCCGAAACTGACCGTATCGTTGCCGCCGACCGTAACCGCCGACGGCGGATACGATGCCCTGGTTCACGCGATCGAGCCCTACGTGTGGGAGTTTCAATCGGACCTGGTCGACGCCCTGTCGGTCCTCTTAGACTTAGACCGACCTGGCGGCATCGGCTCCCAGGCGTCCCCCGCCACCCCTCAGCCGCGGGTCGAACAGATCCCTGAGGGCGTCGCCGAGCATGTTGAGACTGTAAACGGTAATAGTCAGGAAGAGACCCGGCCAGAGTGCCAGCCAGGGGGCCTGCTCCATGTATCGACGTCCATCCGAGCTGAGCATGCCTCCCCAGCTGGGAACCTCGCTGGGCAGCCCGAATCCGAGAAAGCTCAGGGAGGCCTCGGAAATAATCACCCCCCCGATGTTGATGGAGAAGATGATGATGAGGGGCGCCATAATATTGGGCAGCACATGGCGGACCAGGATTTGGCTTGTGGGGGTGCCCGCGGCCCTGGCGGCCAGAAAATAGTCATTCTCCTTAATACCGATCACAGCGCCCCTGACGACTCGGGAGCCGCCGATGCCTCCGGTGACCCCCAAGACCACAATGATCTGGGGCAAACCCCGCCCCACAATGGACATGATGGTCAGCAGGAGCAGCAACCCCGGGAAGGCCATCCAGCCGTCGATAAAGCGCTGCACCACCAGGTCCACTTTTCCCCCAAGGAATCCTGAGATGCCGCCGATCAGGACAGCGACCACAAGATTCAGAGTGGTCGCTGCCAGGCCGACCAGCATGGAAATGCGAGCCCCGACGATCAGGCGGCTCAGGAGGTCTCGCCCCAACTGGTCGGTACCCAGCAGATACCGGGCTGACGGGCCCTGCAGCCTGTCTACCAGGTGCATTTCCGTATAGCGATAGGGAGCCAGAACATCGGCGAAGATCGACACCAGAATCAAGAGCACTATGATAATCCCACCGGCAATACCCAGCGGCTTCTCCTTGAGAAGCCTGATGAAGAAATCCGCAAACCTGCCCCGCGCATTATTCATACCTGACCCTCGGGTCCAAATAAGAATAGACCAGGTCGATGAGGAGATTGAACAGCACCACCGCGGTGGCAACAAACAGGTTGATTCCGGAGACCACAGGGTAGTCTCTGTCTTCGAGTGCCACCACAAAGAGACGACCCTGCGGGGGTTGCCGTTCAGCGGCACCCCGGTAACCCACTCGTATTCATGCCGGTCCCCGGTCGCGTCGATGGTGCAGCGGTGGTCCAGCAGCCGACCGCGGCGCAGCCCGCAGGCTGCTGCGCGCGTTGCTGACCTCTCGTAGCCATATCGAAGAGGCTTAACGGCGGAGCTGAAGCGGCAAGGCTAGGCCAACGGTGCGGCTCGGGCTCTGTTGCATGCGATGGCGCATCTGAGTCGTTGGCTGGATGAACGAGGGCTTGATGCGGGTGGGGGGACGTTGACCCAGGCGCTGGCGTAGGACATCGCCGATTGATCTCACCAGCGACCGCGATTGATCAGCCGGTTGCGTTCCTCCTGCAGCTCGCCAGACATGCGCGACCATTCCCGCAACTCGATCACCGGCGGTGCCTGCAGCTGCAGCTCACGAAAGCTGCGTCGATCAGTGCGCAGCGAGTCCGCCAACACCCGCGCATCGCGGCGGTCATCCTTGGCGCCGGACGCCGTAAACCGGTCACGAAATCGATCCATCTGCTGGGGATTGATCGCGATGTAGCGCATGCTCCTTGATGTGATGATGCGTTAATGCGACGATGTATTCGTGCGTACCGCCGTGATGATCGACGATGACGTGCTCGCCGTTGCCCGGGCGCTCGCTCAAAGGGACGGCAGCAGCTTGGGAAGCGCTTTGCCCACGCTCGCCCGCCGTGGCTTCCGGCGCCCCCATTCCGCGTTGCGCCCGAGTCGGCCCCCACGGCGGCAGGCGCTTGATTGCGTTGCCGGCAGACGATAGCATTAGTAGCATTAGTGGTTGGTTGGACAAACTCTACGGAGCATGCGATGAGCAATCTGAGTGTTAGGCGTTTGGACGAGGAGACGATCCGGAGGCTGCGGCTGCGCGCGGCGCGGAACGGCCGATCCATGGAAGAAGAGACGAGACGGATCATCAGGCAGGCGGTTGCAGCACCGGAGAGTATCGGTGACCTGGCAGTGCAGTTGTTCGGGCCGGCTCACGGAGTAGATCTCGAACTACCCGACCGGGCACCACACCAACCCGTGCGCGTGGCACCATGATCCTGATCGACACCAACGTGGTGTCGGAGTTGATGCGTCCCGCTCCCGAGCCTGCCGTGGTGCGATGGATGAACCATCAACCATCCTCGCTCCTGCATCTCGCCGCCGTCTCGATAGCGGAAATCAGGTACGGGATCAGGATTCTGCCGCGGGGTCATCGCCGAGACGATCTCCAACACCGTTTCGACCGATTCGTATCCAGCGGATTTGCCGAGCGCGTGCTCGATTTCGATTGGGGCGCGGCCTCGATCTACGGTGAGATCATGGGCTCGCGCCGTGAGATCGGCCGCCCGATGAGCGTCGTTGACGGCCAGATCGCCGCGGTGGCCCGCGCTCGTCGATGCCAACTGGCGACACGGAACATCACCGACTTCGAAGCGTGCGGCCTGGAACTGATCGACCCGTGGGCGGCACCGGCTGCTAGCGACCCCTGAGTGCCGCAGCGCTCCGCCCCCGGTCACCGACCGGGCATCCTGCCTGCATCAGGTCAGTGGCGCGCCGCCCCTGAGTCTTGGATCGAGCGGCGATCACGGGCAGCCGTGCATCCGGGGTACGAGGGTCATGGTGTCGGTAATCCTCGACAACATTGCCGCGGGAGAGACAACAGAGGCGATCGTTCACGGCTACAACGTTGAGGAGCCAGACATACAGGCCGCGCTTCAGTACGCTGCGGATCTGGCGCGGGATCGCGTTGTTGTCCTCTCTGCGCGTAAATCGTGATCAGTGTGGAATCCAAGGTTGATGAGAACCTGCACCTGACGGACGTTACGATTACCAGATACGTAAGCTCGTCGCGAGCCCGAACCAGCTTGGCGATTTCGAACAGATCCTCGTTGGCCTGCATGGTCTTCGACTCGATGCCGGACAGGAGTTGACCGCTGGTAAAGTTGCGGTCGGGCAGCGATTCACGGAGAAAATGGTGCAGCTGTTCGTCGGGGAACTTCGAGACCGCGAAGGAGAGGAACGAGTTAAGCGCCGTGAGCTGTACGAAGAACGTGGCTATCCGAGTCTGTTCGCGTACGCGGTACGGGAGCTGAACTACAGTAATGGATGCGCTTGGCGGAGAATCGGGAGCGGAGTCGCGCCAAGCGGGGGGCGGCGGTGCCGGCGCGGCCCGCCGAGACGTGCGCGCAGCATCTCGCCGTCACCGACGAACACCGGGCTACCGGTGATGTGGTGGCCGCGGTTGCATCCAAGGCCGGCTCGTCGACTTGCGCCGCCGGAGCGCCTGGCGAGGGGGTGCCCGCGACCGCGGCTGCCCGCAGTTCGGTTGCCGCGGGTCCGGTTGCTGGCAGCCCCGCACCCGCTCCGGTCGCCGCCGGCTCGGTCGATGCGAGCTGTTTCACTGCCGCTCCGGCGGTCGCCGGCCCCGGCGTCGCGCGCGCCGACAGTTCGGCGCAGAACCGGCGAGCGGAGCTGGTAGTAGCGGCCCCGGGGAGCGAGCACGACCAGCGGACCACACCCGGTTGTGCGCAGAACCAACAGGCGGCGCGGGTCCCGGACCGGAGTGGCGCTCGGACTGTCTGTGGTGGTGGTACGGATGTGGTTGAGGATCGTCTGGTAGCAGCGCAGCGGGTCGCGCTACGCCGGCTCGGTCGATGCCGGCTCTCCTGCGTCCGGTCCTGCTGCGGCCGACTCCAGCGTCGCACCTGCCGGCGGTTCGGCGCCGAACCGGCAAGCGCGGACAGTAGCGACCCCGGGAAGCGAGCAGGTTCGGTGCGACACACGTAGTTCGGCGCAGAACCAGCAGGCGCCGCGGGCAGGGAAGGGGCCTTCCCGGACGGACGCCGAGTTGCACTGCGGTGTGCGAGCGCGGCTGTCCGGAGATCGCACGGCGTCGCAGCCGCCAGCACCCGAATCCGCCCGCGCGCGCCGGGGGAGGCGGCACATTCCGGCGGCGTCATCGTGATTACCCCATCAGCCGGCGCTGCGGTTCAAGGTGGCGGCGCGCTTCAAGCTCTCGCGTGAGCAGATACTTGAGGTAGGTGGACATTGCGTATATTCCGTATGGTTGGGGAGAGAACTTCTTCCTAAGCGAAGGGGTTGATCAGTCTGGAGAGGAAGCCTTTTTGCGTTTCACCACCGCAGTGCCGTAACTGCCGGCTCCGCCGCGCAGTCTTGGGTCGAACAGATCCCTGAGGGCGTCGCCGAGCATGTTGAGACTGTAAACGGTAATAGTCAGGAAGAGACCAGGCCAGAGTGCCAGCCAGGGGGCCTGCTCCATGTATCGACGTCCATCCGAGCTGAGCATGCCTCACCAGCTGGGAACCTCGGCGGGCAGCCCGAATCCGAGAAAGCTCAGGGAGGCCTCGGAAATAATCACCCCCCCCCGATGTTGATGGAGAAGATGATGATGAGGGGCGCCATAATATTGGGCAGTTGGGCAGGACATGGCGGACCAGGATTTGGCTTGTGGGGGTGCCCGCGGCCCTGGCGGCCAGAAAATAGTCATGCTCTTTAATACCGATCACAGCGCCTCTGACGACTCGGGAGGCGCCGATGCCTCCGCTGACCCCCAAGACCACAATGATCTGGGGCAAACCCCGCCCCACAATGGACATGATGGTCAGCAGGAGCAGCAACCCCGGGAAGGCCATCCAGCCGTCGATAAAGCGCTGCACCACCAGGTCCACTTTTCCCCCAAGGAATCCTGAGATGCCGCCGATCAGGACAGCGACCACAAGATTCAGAGTGGATAATCCCACCGGCAATACCCAGCGGCTTCTCCTTGAGAAGACTGATGAAGAAATCAGCCAGCCGGGAACGTCTCTTTGGCGCAATTTCTGCTGATGGAGTGGGCCTGCGGCGCAACCTCACGACGCGGACATTGCCAGCACGTCCTCCAACCCGAACACCGAGATCGCGTTGTCGCGAAGGAAGGCGGGCCAGACCTCATCGCGCAGCGGCAGGTCGTCCATCTCCCCGAAGATGCGTTCGTACGAAAGTCCCGGATAGTAGCCGGCGTACATCACCTTGTTGGGCCCGCGCTTGTTGGCGAACTCGAGCACGTTACGGGGGTAGTGCTTGGGCGCCCAGGCGGTGGTGGAGTAGTAGAGGTTCGGCCACTTCAAAAGCAGCTTCACGCAGAGGTCGGTCCACGGATCGCCGCCATGGCGCATCACCACCTTGAGGTCCGGGAAGAACCAGGCCACTTCGTCGAGCAGCCCCGGATACTGGCACTTGTACGGAACCCGGGGCCCGGGTACGCCAACCAGCATGTTGATCGGTATGCCGAGCTCGCAGCATTTGGCGTAAATCGGATAGAAACGCTTGTCGTCGATCGGTACTTGGGGGTACAGGAGGCAGGGGGCGGCCGAGGCGGCTTTGATGTTCGGGTGGAGCTTCACGGTCTCCTCCAAGGCGCGAACACTTTCCATTCCAGTATTGGGATCGACACCCACCGCCCCGAAGAAGCGGCCCGGGAACTTGTCGAACAACTCCAGCGTAGGCTCGGGGTCTCGTGCGTTAACGCCGATCTGGGCTATCTGCACGCCGTAAGCGTCCATCATGTCGACGACTGCCTGCGGGTCGGCTGCCTCCGACATGCGGTCCCCCGCATCCTTGAAGAGGTACTGCGCGGGATGGTGAGAGAACTCTTCAGTACCCTGGTCGCGGGTCAGCTGCCGCGCCGCCTGCATCCCCATACCCGCGGTACCACTCGGAATCTCGAGCATGAGGTCGACAACGCGGATGTCTGCAGGTCGTGCCATAGGGTCTCCTTTCTAGTGGTTACTGAATTGTCGTCGCGGCCGACGATCTACCTTTCGCTCTGGGCCGAGCCGAGCCTGCGCCGATGAAGGGATGCGTGCCGGGGGTATTGCTCCATCGGCGAGGATTGTGACACATTTGCGGACGCATCGCAAGCGTCAGGGATGCCCAGGCTGCCCAGCGCTGCGGCCGAGCACGAGTGGCCCAAGAGAATGGACTGGAGGGAACGCATAAGCGTTGATCCTGACATCTGCCACGGGAAACCGTGCATCCGGGGTACGAGGGCCATGGTGTCGGTAATCCTCGATAACATTGCTGCCGGAGAGACAACAGAGGCGATCGTTCACGGCTACAACGTTGAGGAGCCAGACACTTGGCTGCCCTGGCAGCGGAGACCGAACACGCCACCTACGCTGCCTCGCCGCTGAACGACGACGAACTGTCGCTGACTGAGATTGCGGACTGGGGGCCTGCCGAGGATTGGTCGGACTGGGCCCTTCCTGTTGACCGCCCCACTCGTGAAGCGCGGTGAGATCTGGTTCGCCGCTACGCCGGGCGGCGACCGACCCGTGCTGGTGCTTACGCGCGACCCACTCGCCGATCGCATCGGCTCGGTTGTGGTCGCGGCCTTGACCAGGACTGAGCGCGGACTGGTGGCCGCGATCGCCCAGCACCTGATCGTCGGCGCGCGGCATCGGGGGAGTCACGCCACGCGCTGGGTGGTCGCTGGCGGCGCCAAGTCGTATCCCCAGGGGGAACTAGCGCTGGCATGGCGGATCAGCTTCGCGACTACCATCTCGGCTGCGGGCACTCGTTGCGCCCGAACCCCGGAAAGCTCAGCGACGCCTCGGTTCAGCGGCGCCTCCAGGCCTCGATCTGCTCACGCAGCTCGATCTGGAAGCGGGTCATCGGGGAACGTCCCGCGGCGGTTTCCTGTTGCGCAACGGTCCGCGCCAGCTCCGTCGCGGATCGGTTCAGACTATCGCCGAGTGCTCTCAAGGCAGCCTTCACGCGGTCGCGCTGTCGTACGCTCCCCGCCAGGAGCTGTTCGATCCGCCGCATCTCGGCAGGCAGGTCGGTGGCAGAGATTCCCAGGACCTCGGCGTACTCCGCACCTTGTGCCTGCAGCGTGTCCCAAATCCAGCCCTCCGGCGGTCCTTCGCCGGGGAGAAACAAGGGCTGCATGCTGTGGCCGAACCGGGAAGCAATCTCCCGAATCCCGCCTGCCCGATGCCGCCCATCCCCGTCGAGCACTACCAGGAAGTCGCGCAGCTTGTTGAACTTCCCCATGGTACGAACATGGCCCGGAAACTCATCCTGACCAGTATCCCGCCCGATCACAAAATCGTCATGGCGCATCCCGACTTGAGGGTTGAGCACGTCGAGAACACCATGAATCAGCGCCTCGGCAATCGCGTCTTCACACAGTATGGAGAGTCGATCGCGTGACTGACCGTAGAGCGCCTTCTGGAGAATGTCGCGGTACGGGGGAACGAGCCGTACCTCCGCCGTGACGTCATCGCGGTCCAGGAACAATCGAGCCTCTTCCGGCACACTGTCGAGCACTACCGGGCTGTGCGTGGCGACCACGATTTGCAGTTCCCGGCGCAGCGCAAGACGCTGGAGCTCCAGCATGGTTTGCTGCTGCGTATAGGGATGCAGTCCGACTTCCACCTCGTCGATGAGCACCAACGCGCCCTGGATCTGTGACAGGTCTTTAGACAGACGCAGTATGGCGCGCTCCCCGGATGACATGTGGAACTCGGAGTAATTCGGTTGCCCACCGGAACGACCGTCGGCAAACAGCAGGTCTCGTGCTCCGGCTTGGATGACCGACAGTTTGCGATAGTGACTCCCGAGAATGCGGTCCGCAAAGAGGAGCAAGTCGGGGGTAATCTCGGTAGCTTCGAACTCCTTGCGCGCCAACTGCAGGATGCCGCGCACCTCGGACTGATTCGTAAGATTCGCCAGGGTCCGCAGATAGAGCGCACGTTCCGGCTGGCTGGCGTTCGTGCGTCCCAGATAGCTCCGGTTCCATGACTTGCCCCGCCGCCACGCCATGGCGACGTGGTCGCCCTGATGCAGATACTCGAACTCCAGCTCGGTCGGTGGCACGAGGTCCGAGAACTCTCCGGACGAACGGCCCGCGAAGTTGGGAAACAAGACACCGGGGCTGAAGTCACGCGGTCGGTCGGGTACACGGTAGGCGCAGGCAGAGGCGAAGAGGACGGTCGACTTGCCGCACCGATTGGGCCCCGCGAGCACACTGACCGGATAGGAGAACGGCACGCGCAGGTCGCCGATGCCGCGCAGATTTCTGATGCGGACGGCTTGCAGCACGCTCCGGCGCCGGTTTGCGGCAGCACGGAGCGAACTCCACACTTCCTCCAGTTGGCGCTTGATCAGTGACATGGCTGCGACTATAGCACGCACACCGAATCGCGGACGGAACGACGGAGCGGTGGATGCCGGTCCGCGGGATCGGCGTGCATGGCGGCCGCATCGGCGGCGACCGCGAGCCGGTGGGTGAGGGACGCTTCCTGCACGCGCGGGATTGCCAGCGCCTGCTGCGCCCAGGCCGCCACCGGCTGGTCGTTGTTCAATCTCAGGCGCTCCTTGCGTACCAGCAGCGCGACCTCCCAGAACACGATCGCGGGAACCAGGATTCGGTCCGCGCCGCGAATGGTCTGTGCCGCCGTCGGGCTGAGATGCTCGGGCGTCTGGGTCCACCACACGGCGACGCGGGTGTCGAGGGTGATCATGGTGCGTGGCACCAATTGACTTCAGCGACGGCATGGGCGATAATCTTCCAACTATGCCACCAATCACTGGACCCTCAGACGGTCCCGTCGCCGTCACCGGCGCCTCGGGCTACATCGGATCGCACGTCGTCAAGAACCTGGTCGAAGCGGGCTACGCAGTTCGCGCCAGCGTCCGCGACGCGAGTCGGAAAGACAAGACGGAGTTCCTGCGCGCCATGAACGATCTCGGTGCGGCGGGAAGCGTGGAGGTTTTCGAGGCCGACCTGTTGCAGGCCACCAACGGCGCCTACGACGAGGTGTGCGCCGGTTGCTCGGCCGTGTTCCACGTCGCCGCTGATCTGCGTACCGATCCCGCGTACGGAGAGGGCAGCAACCAACAGACCTATGACGCGATCATGGACGGGACCAAGGGCGTCCTGGCCTCGTGCCGAGCGGCCGGCAGCGTAAAGCGGGTCATGTACACCTCGTCGTGCGCGGCCGTGTGGTCCGGGTGGCAGGGTGGAAGCGACCCCAGCGGCCACGAGTTCACCGAGGACGACTGGGGTGGCCACGGTTCAGATGAGCGGCTGTGGAACGTCGCAAAGGCAGCCTACGCCAAGGGCAAGGTGGACGCCGAGAAGCATGGCTATGCCTGGGGCGAAGAGACCGGCATCGACGTGGTCTCGAACATGCCCAGCCACGTACTGGGTCCCATCCTCAGCAGGACGCAGAACAACGTGTGGCAGAAAAGAATCGGCCAGGCGCTGTCGGGGCAAAGCGAACCCCCAAATATCGGCCTCGCCTTCGGGCAGGCTATCGAGGGTGCCGCGCCGGGTTTCCTGTGGAACGTCATCGACGTGCGCGACATCGGCCAGGCGCAGCGCCTCATGGCAACCAGCAACGTCGCCAAGAATGGATCCAGATACATACTGGGCGCCACCGACGAGTCCGGGGAGCTCACGGCGCAGCAGATGCGCGATGCGCTCAGCGAGCTGTATCCCGACGTCGCCGTGTGCGGCGACTGGCAGCCGCCGGCCACGCCGGACTTCTGGCACAGCAAGTGCACCAAGGCCATTCGCGAACTGGGACTGAAGACCCATCCCGCGTTGGACACTCTCCAGGCTACGGGCGACTCGCTGATCGAGCTCGGCGCGATCGAGCCCGCCAGGAAGTAGCGGGACGCCGGCGGCTGGAAGAGTTGCTGAAGGCGTATCGGCTGGTTGTGACGGGCATTACGATCGGGCGAGAATAGCCTGCTCGGGGTGCGCAACAGGCGTTGACCAGCGGAGCCGCCGGCTGTTACGTTGTAGGTGGCCGGCGGCTTGGGCTGACGGCCGCCAAGTCACTGACCGCCGCGAGCGGCAGTGAACGACAGGTCGCATCAGAAGCGATGCCTTGTGGTCAATCGACCACTCTGGCGTTTGACCGTTGCCTGGATTGGAGACGACCGGGACGACGCGGGCGCAACGCCCCATCCCGCCGCCGGCGAAAGCTGGCCGCGACCCGCCCGGATCCCTCTCCGATTCGACACCGCCAGCGCCGCCGGCGTGCGCGCCTGATGGGACCGGGAGGCAGGTTCCGGTGACACGTGAGAAGGTCACGATCCAGCAGATCACCAAGCGCGCGGGCGCGGCTCCGCGCCTGACCATGATCGCCGCTTACGACTACACCAGTGCGTGCCTGGTGGATGCCGCCGGGGTCGATCTGATCCTGGTCGGCGATTCACTCGGCGAGTTCATGCTGGGCTACTCCAGCACGGTGCCGGTCTCGATGGAAGAGATGCTCCACCACTGCCGGGCGGTGCGGCGCGCGCGGCCGGCGGCGCTGGTGGTGGGCGATCTGCCGTTCGGCTCCTATCAGGTCGACCGGGCGGGCGCCGTGGCCAACGCCGTGCGCATGATCAAGGAAGGCGGCTGCGAGGCGGTCAAGCTGGAGGGCGGTGCGGCGCGCGCCGCCACGGTTGCCGCCATCGTGGCGGCCGGCATCCCGGTGATGGGGCACGTCGGCCTGGTGCCGCAGTCGGAGCACCTGATCGGCGGTCATCTGGTGCAGGGCCGCACCGCGGCCGCCGCCGCCCGGCTGGTCGGCGACGCCGCGGCGCTGGCCGCCGCCGGCTGCTTCGCGATCGTGATCGAGGCGGTGCCGCGCAAGGTCGCGGCGGAGGTGACCCGCCGAGTGCCGGTGCCCACCATCGGCATCGGCGCCGGCGCCGGGTGCGACGGCCAGGTTCTGATCTTCCATGAAGTGATCGGCATGAACACCGGCCGCTCGCCCCGGTTCGTCAAGCGCTACGCCGACGTCGGGCAGCAGATCCGGGGCGCGCTGGAACGGTTCTGCGCCGAAGTGCGCGGCGGCACGTTTCCCGACCGCGAGCACTCCTACCTGATGGACCGGCGCGAGCTGGCCGCCTTCCGCAGCCGGCTGGACGGAACCGCCCCGCCGCTGCACGGGGACCCGGTGGGTGCCGACCCGGCTGCGGTGGCCGGCGGCCCGGTGAATGCGCGCCGCACCCACCCCGCGACCGCGCAGCCGGTGGCCGCGACCCGAGCCGGGGACGAGGACCACTGACGTGCGGGTCGTACATACGGTCGCCGCAGCCCGCGCGGCCCGCGCGCAGATGGCCGGCAGCGTCGGCTTGGTGCCGACCATGGGCGCCCTGCACGCCGGGCACGAGGCGCTGATCCGGCGCAGCACCGCGGAGTGCGACCACACGGTGCTGACCATCTTCGTCAACCCGGCCCAGTTCAACGACGACGCCGACCTCGCCGCCTATCCGCGCGCTCCGGAGCACGACCTGACCCTGGCGGCGCGGCTCGGGGTCGATCTGGCGTGGACGCCGACCGCCGGCGAGGTGTATCCATCCGGCTTCCGCACCTTCGTCACGGTGCGCGGAATGGAGCGCTCCCCGGAAGGGCGGGCGCGCACCGACCACTTCGACGGGGTGGCCACCGTGGTCGCCAAGCTGCTGGTGCTGTTTCAGCCGCAGCTCGCCTACTTCGGGCGCAAGGATCCGCAACAGTTGGCGCTGGTGCGGCGGTTGAACGCGGATCTCAACCTGCCGGCAACCGTCGTCGGCTGCCGGACCGTACGGGCGGCCGACGGCGTCGCGCTCAGCTCGCGCAACGAGCTGCTGACCGCCGCCGCCCGCGCGCGCGCGCCGGTGCTGTACCGGGGGCTGACGGCGGCGCTGGACGCCTGGCGCCGGGGCGAACGGGGCCGCGCGGCCCTGCTGGATTGCACGCGCGCCCCGATCGCCGCCGCCGGGGTGGAGCTGGAATACCTCAGTCTGGCCGACGCGGACACGCTGTGCGAGCTGGGACCGGCTGCCGCGGACGGTGACCGCGCGCTGCTGTCGCTGGCCGCCCGCATCGGCGGCGTGCGCCTGATCGACAGCGTGACGCTGCCGGACGACCTCGAGACCGGCACGGAGAGCCACTGATGTTGCTGGGCATCGACGTCGGCAATACCAACGTGGTGCTGGGTGTGTTCGACGGCGCCCGGCTGCGGGCGAGCTGGCGGATCCAGACGCGCACCAACGCCACCGCCGACGAGTACGGGGTGCTGGTCGCCGGCCTGTTCGCCGCGGCCGGGCTGGCGCCGGCGGCGGTCACCGGCGTCGCCCTGGCGAGCGTGGTGCCGCCGCTCACCGCGGCCTTCGCGCGCTTGGCGCAGGACACCTTCGGCTGTTCGCCGCTGGTGGTGGACGCGGGCGTCAAGACCGGCATCAAGGTGCGCTACGACAGCCCGCGCGACGTGGGCGCCGACCGCGTCGTCAACGCCGCCGCGGTGCGCCACTACTACGGCACGCCGGCCTGCATCATCGACTTCGGTACCGGCACCACGTTCGATGCGATCAACGCCGCCGGCGAGTACGTCGGTGGGGCGATCGCCCCCGGCCTGGAGCTGGCGCTGCAGGCGCTGGTCGGCCACGCCGCCAAGCTGCCGGACGTGGAGTTGCGGCCGCCGCCGAGCAGCATCGGCAGCAACACCGTGCACGCCATGCAATCGGGACTGGTGTTCGGCTACGTGGCGCTGATCGAGGGGATGGTGGCGCGCTTCCGCGCCGAACTCGGTCCCGGCATGCGGGTGATCGGCACCGGCGGCCTGGCCGACGTCATCGCGGCCCAGACCGGCGTGGTGGAGCAGGTGGATCCGTGGCTCACGCTCAAGGGGCTGCAGATCGTGTACCGGCTCAACCAGCCGGAGCGGCCATGAGCGCCGCGGGCGCGGCGCCGGACCGGCGCGGCGCGCTGCCGGGCGCGCACCTGCTGGTGGGGGTGACCGGCAGCATCGCGGCCTACAAGGCGGCGGTGCTGGTCAGCGCCCTCATCCAGCACGGCGCCCGGGTCGACGTGGTGCTGACCGCCGCCGGCGCGCGCTTCGTCAGCGCGGCCACCTTCACCGCCCTCACCCCCGGGGCGGTGTGCACCGACATGTTCGCGCCGCTGGCCGGCGCCACCGGCCGCATCCCGCACCTCGAGCTGGCGCGCCGCGCCGACCTGATCGTGGTCGCCCCCGCCAGCGCCCATACCCTGGCCCGGCTGGCGCACGGCATGGCCGACGACCTGCTCAGCCTGACGGCGCTGTCCAGCCGCGCGCCGCTGCTGCTGGCCCCCGCCATGGAAGCGGAGATGTGGCGGCATCCGGCGACGCAGCGCAACCTGGCGCTGCTCCGGGGCGACGGCGCGGCGATCGCGGGCCCGGCGACCGGGCGCCACGCGTCGGGGGCCGGCGGCGCCGGCCGCATGCTGGAGCCGGCGGAGCTGGTGGGACACGTCCGCCTGCTGCTCGGCCGCGGCTGCGATCTGGCCGGGCGCGGCTGCCTGATCACCGCCGGCGGCACCCGTGAGCCGCTCGACCCGGTGCGCGTGCTGGGCAACCGTTCCAGCGGCAAGATGGGGGTGGCGCTGGCGCGCGCCGCCCGCGACCGCGGCGCCCAGGTTACCCTGATCACCACCGCCGAGGCCCCGGTCGACGCCGCCGGCATGCGCGTCGAAACGGTGGAGTCGGCGGCCGAGATGCAGGCCGCGGTCACCGCCCACCTAGAGACCACCGACGTGCTGCTGATGGCGGCGGCGGTGGCCGACTACCGGCCGGCGGCGGTCGCCCCGCAGAAGATCAAGAAGTCCCGCTCCGGGAACGAGCACCATCTGCGCCTGCAACGGACCGCGGACATCGTTGCCGGCGCGGCCGCCGCCGGCAGCGCCCGGCCACGGGTGATCGTCGCGTTCGCCGCCGAGACCGAGCAGTTGGAGCAGCACGCCCGCGCCAAGCTCGCGGCCAAGGGCGCCGACCTGATCGTCGGCAACCCGGTCACCACCGGCGCCGGCGAAACCGTGTTCGGCTCGGACCGGAACGAGGTCCTGCTGATCGCGCCCGACACTCCCACGGTCCGCCTGCCGCTCATGCCCAAGGAACAAACCGCCCACCACGTCCTGGACGCCGTCCGCCGGCGCCTGGGCCCGCGGTGACCATAGAGGTCGGCCAGCAGGGTTTCCGGAATTGTCGGTGGTCTGATCCTCGACGGAGTTGTTTGATGCTCCATGCCGACGACGCTCACGATCGTGCAGAGGCCATCCTCAGGGAATTCCTGTCAGACAAGCCACGATCATGGCGCATCCTGTTGATCAAGGACCTGTTTGCCCGACTCCGGGTCATACTATGGTGCCCGAAATCCAATTGGGGGGCGGCAAGCGCAGAGATCGATCAAGGTCTCCGGGGTGGAGCGTCCGCCTATTGGTCTCGTGACGTGCTTCGCGGTTCTGGCCGGAACGAAACTCCCGACGGCGAATGGCAGGAAGAGGCATGGAAACAAGGCGTTGCCATCGTCGGCACGAATAGGGAGGTCAACGGCGCTGGCCGCCACGGCCCTGCATCTGGCTGCCGCCGGTGAGCGGGTTGTGGTCCTCGATGTCGATCTCGACGCTCCGGGAGTGGGGTTCCTGTTGACGGCGCACGATGGCGCTACCGCGCCGTGTGGCGTCGTCGACTACCTGATCGAACAGCCTATCCTGGCCGGAAACGACGTGCTCGATCACCTGCGGGACGGGAATGGACAGGTGTCGCCTCGCACGCTGGTACGAAGCTTGAGCTTGAGGATTACTCCAGCGGCTTGAGGTCGGCGAGCATGGTGGGGATCAGCTCGGCGACGGTGGGGTGGATGTGCACCGCGCGGCGGATCACGGTGTACGGGGCGCCGGCGTACATCACGTCGAGGATCGAGTGGATGATCTCGTCGCCGCCGACGCCGAGAATGGCGGCGCCGAGGATGCGTTCGGTCTCCGCGTCGACCAGCACTTGCATGAAGCCCTGGGTCTCGCTCTTCTCCACGGCGCGGCCGACGCGGGTCATGGGCCGCGTGGCGACCAGGGCCGGGCGTCCCGATGCGCGCACCTGGGGCTCGGTCATGCCGACGCGGCCGAGCGGCGGATCGACGTACAGCGCGTAGCAGTCGATGCGGTCGGTCACCCGCCGCGGGTCGTCGTGCAGCAGGTTGCCGGCGACGATCTCGTAGTCGTTGTAGGCGGTGTGCGTGAAGGCGCCGCGGCCGTTGCACTCGCCGAGCGCCCACACCCCCGGCACGCCGGTCTGCAGGGCGTCGTCCACCCGGACGTGGCCGCGGGAATCCACCTCGATGCCGGTCGTCTCCAGCCCCAGGTCGTCGGTGTTGGGACGGCGCCCCACCGCCAGCAGCAGGTGCGACCCGACCACCTCCGGCTCCTGGTCACGGCACTCCAGGGTGGCCGCCACTCCCTCCCCCCGGCGTTCGAAGCCGAGGCATTCGGCGTCCAGCCGGAGCCGGACCCCCTCGCCTTCCAGGATCGCCGCCACCGCCGCCGAGACGTCCGCCGACTCGCGCTTGATCAGCCGGTCGCCGCGGTCGATCAGCGTCACCTCGCTGCCGAAGCGGCGGAACATCTGCGCGAACTCCAGCCCGATGTAGCCGCCGCCGACGATCACCAGATGCTGCGGCAGGGTGGCGAGCTCCATGATCGTGGAGTTGGTCAGATAGTCCACCTCCTCGACGCCCGCAAACGGCGGCACGAAGGCGCGCGCGCCCACGTTGATGAAGATCCGCGGTGCCTCCAGCACCTCGTCGCCCACCCGCACCCGGTGGTCGCCCGCGAACCGCGCGTGGCCCCGGCACACGGTGCAGTCGGCCAGCGACTTCAGCCACCGTTCCACGCCGGTGGCGGAGCGCCGCACGATGGCGTCCTTGCGCGCCTTCACCCGCGCCATGTCGACGCCGACGTCACCTCCGATCACCACCCCGAAGTCGGCGGCGCGGCGGGCGACGTGGGCGGCGCGGGCACTGGCCACCAGCGCCTTGGTGGGAATGCAGCCCACGTTGACGCAGGTGCCCCCGAAGCGGTGGCGCTCGATGATCGCGGTGCGCATGCCGGCCGCGGACAGCTCCGCGGCAAGACTGGGCCCGGCCTGGCCGGTGCCGATGATAATCGCGTCGTATGAGTGTTCCATCAAGTCTTCTGAGCAGCGCAATCTTACGCGACCGGCAGCGGCCCCGCGGCCACCAGGCGCTGCGCGCGGGAATCTACGCGCCCGGCGAATCCCTCCAGAGTGCGGGCTCCGAGCAGGCGAGCCGACATCCTACGCGTCAGTCGTCGTCGCGCGGGGGGGCCGGCCGAGCTTCGCCGGTGTCGTCCGGGGGCCGGGAGTCAGCCGCGTCGCGGGTGGCGTCGCGCTGGCCCTTCTCGAACTCGCGCTTGGCGCGGCCGATGGAACGGGCGAACCGCGGGATCGCCGACGCCCCGAACAGCACCAGTACCACACCTCCGATTATGATCCACTCCGCGCCGCCTGGTATCATCGTTTCAACTCCTCCCTGCCGCCGCCGTCGCGCGTCCGGTCGGCGGCAATACTATGCCGGTCGTCATCATCATCGTCATCATCGTCCAATTCGACCGGCTGCTGAATCTGGCGCATGAGGTGCCGGGACGTGCCGGTTACCCGGCCGTAGAACGACCCCAGCGTGCGCATCACCTTGGGCAACTCGTCCGGCCGCACGAACACCAGCACCGCGACACAGAGCAGGGCAATCTCCCAGATGCCGAGACCGAACATCACTCAGCCCCGAAGCCCAGCAGCCTGGCGACCAGAATCGATAGAAAGAACATCCCTATCATTGGTACCGCAATACTCACCTGCGAAACCACGTCCGGCGGGGTCACGACCGCCGCCAGGGCGAAGATCGCCACCACCACGTAGCGGCTGGCCCGCAGCAGCGTGCGCCGGCTCACCACGCCGGTCATCATCAGCACCACCAGCACGATCGGCAACTGGAACACCAGCGAGAACACCAGCACGAACTGGAACACCGCGGACACCGTGCGCTGATAGTTGAGCAGCACGCCGACCCCGTCCGGAATGAACCCGGCGCTGACCAGAAAGCGCACCGAGAGCGGAATCACGTTGTAGTAACCGTAAAAGAAACCGCCCAGCAGCAGCACGGTCGACGCAGCCAGGGCGACCGTCACCGCCCGCCGTTCCCGCCGCATCAGGCCCGGAAACACGAACCGTACCACGTTGTAGAGGTGCACCGGCAGCGACACCACCGCCCCCGCGAGCAGCGCCACCTTCACGCGCACCAGAAACCCCTCGAACAGGCTGTTGACGAACAGGTACTCGGGGGGCGCTTCCACCGCGCCGGCGCCGGCCGCACCCGCGCCGCCGGCGGCAGCCCCGGTTCCGCCGGCAGCGACCCCGGCAGCGCCCGCACCGCCGCCCAACGTCTCGGGCAGCGACTGCAGCGGCCGCAGCAGC
Organism: Spirochaetia bacterium; assembly: GCA_965198005.1. Lineage (GTDB taxonomy): Bacteria > Spirochaetota > Spirochaetia > SZUA-6 > Bin103 > Bin103. Next base: position 501,236 of record CBDAOI010000004.1, on the reverse strand, counting down.
ACCACCAGCACCTGCTCGTAGAACACGTAGCACACCACCGCGCACGCGATGACCGCAACCAGCGACGTGATCAGCCGCCGCCGCAGCTCGGCCGCATGCTCGAGGAAGGTCATGGTGCCCGCCGCCGAAGCCATCTCTGTTCAAAGAATAAGCGATAGGTGGCCGGTTGGCTAACCGGATCGCTCGGGATTGCGAGTTTACCGCGCCGCCCGGCTGCGCGATTGCGCGATTGCGGCCGGGACACCGTTGCTGCCCGGCGCGGGCGGGGGATCGGCGGCCATTGCCGGCGGTGGCGGCGGCGCATCCGAGGACCCGCGCCGGCGCTGCTTCCGGTGCCAGGCGGCGATCGCCGCCACGAACGCGATCTCGGCCGCGATGTAAGCCATCAACCCCCAGAACACCCCCTCGGTAAAGCCGTAGGAGTGCAGCCCGACCCCCAGCAGGTTGATCCCGAACCAGGCCATCATCACCACGATGATCAGCAGCGCCGCGCCCGCCGCCATCCCGAACGGCCCGATCATCTTGCCCATGCGGGCGTGGAACAGAAGCGCGCACCACAGGACGATCATGAGCGCGCCGTTCTCCTTCGGGTCCCAGCCCCAGAAACGGCCCCAGGATTGATCAGCCCAGATACCCCCGAGCATGGTGCCCACGAACGAGAAGATCAGCCCAACGGCCAGCGTGCCGAACAGCGTGCGGTAGGTGCGCGCCAGCCGCTCCGCCCGCCGCGTCCCGGCCCCGCTGCCGGGCAGCACCGCCTGCAGCAGGTACACGTGGCCGATCAGGCCCGCCACGCAGCAGGTCATGTAGCCGGTGGTGATCACCAGCACGTGCGTGGAGAGCCAGAAGTTGGTGTCCAGCACCGCCTGCAGCACCGGCATGGTGTCCCCCTCGGCCGAGAACTTCGCCGAGAGCAGAAAGAACACGAACCCGCCCGCCAACCCGCAGAACAGGCCCAGCGGGCGCTTGCGCAGGCGCTCCATTACCATCCCGCACACCACCGACCCCCACCCGACGAACGTGAACGTCTCGTACAGGTTGGTTACCGGCGGGCGCGCGGTGATCAGCATGCGCAGCACCAGACCGAGGGTATGCGGCACGAAGCCGGCCACCAGGAGCACCAGGCTGAGGCGGTACAGCCAGGTCCGAAAACCCAGGAACGAGAGCGCGAGCGTCAACAACCCGGCGCCGTAGGTCAGCTTGGCGATGTTGTAAGGGTTGATCCCGTTGTACAGCACCTCCAGCCGCGGGTCCTGCAATTCCAGGGTGGCCGCGGTGCGCTGCTGGACCGAATCGCTGAACTGCCGCGCTGCGAGCGCGAAGTGCACCGGGCGGCCTTCCAGGTAGGCTACCTGCAGGTCGCGCAACGCCAGCAGCTCGCGATCGATCGCGCTGCGCTGGTCGCGGCCGAGCCCGCCCACGAATTCGCCGCCGAGCGCCTGCCAGGGGGTGAGCCACTGGGTCCCGCCCCCGCCCGGCACGGTGACCGGAATGATCGGCAGGGGCAGCCCGTCGAAGTTGGCGCGCCAGGTCGCCAGGCTCTGCCCCAGCCGCAGCAGCAGGCCGTCGGTCCGGGAGAAGGCGCCACTCGCCGCGTGCGCCCGGCCCGCCTCGGTGACGGCGGACCGCAGCCGGTCCTCGCGCAAGGCAATGTCGAGGTAGCTGTAGGTGCCGGGCCCCGGCAGCTCCAGCAGCGCGGCGGCCGCGGCGTCCGCCACCTGGAAGTCGGCATGGGGATAGGTGAAGGCGAACGTCGAGAGCAGGTTGGCGTAGGCCCCGACGTTGTTCCACAGGCGCAGAATCTCACGCTCCACCACGGTGCGGTTGTCTTCGCTGATGGCGCCGGCGTCCTCGGCCAGCCGCTCCAGCTCCGGCAGTCCGTCGAGCAGAAACGCCAGGCCGTAGCGGTCGCGGCCGCGGGACACCAGCCCCATGGCGTCGATCACCTCCGGGTTGTCGACCAGGAACACGCCATCGTCGTGGGTTTCGTTGGGAGTGAACAGCACCCGCGCGAACCATTCGATCGCCGGCCGGCGCGCGAAGCTGGACCGGCCGGAGAGCCGCAGCAGGGTAATCCGGGCGAAGCTGTCGAGCGGCATCGGCCGCCCCCCCTCCACCACCACGACCCGCTGCAGCGGCGCCAAGTCGGCCACGCGCAGCTCGCCGGCGGCGAAGCCGCTCTGTCCGCCGGCGGCGTCAGTGGCGGTGCCGCCTTCCTGTCCCCAGCCCACCGCCGCAGCCGCCAGGGCGGCCGTCGCCACCAGCGCGGCGAGGCGGTTCCCGCGGCGCGCACGGCTCGGACAGCCACGGCTCAGGCAGCTACCCATCAGTGCGCTCCCGCAGCGCGCGGCGGCGGCGCAGGATCAGGGTCTGCACGAAGTGCACCACCAGTCCCACCCCTACGATCAGCGTGCCGAAGTAGGGCACCACGCGGCTGCGATTGTGCACCACGGCCAGGGTCGACGTCTCCTGTCCGGTGGCGTCGATGGCGTAGGACGCCTGATAGAAGGTATAGCCGGCGTGCCGCAGCGGCTTGTTCATCGAGATCCGGACGCTGCGCGTGAACTCGGGGGTGCGCAGGGTGACGTCGCTCTCGAAGCTGCGCGGCGTATCGGAGTTGGGGTGGAACTCGGCACGAAAGTCGTCCAGGGTCAGGATCAGGGGCATGCGGTAGTGCTTGCGCCGCAGCGACACCGCCAGCCGGCGATTGCCGACCGGCAGCGCGGCCGGGGCCAGGTCGGCGCCGTACAGCAGCAGGCCGGCGCTGCCGCCGGCGGCCAGATCGGCGGTGAGCAGCATTCCCGGGAAGTTCTTCTGGGGATCGGACGACGCCCTGACCTCCTCCAGCCGGCCGATGCCCGAGCCATTGATCCAGCGTACCGGTTCGCCGCCGGCGCGCGTAAAGGCCTGGGCATTCCGGTAGTGGTCCAGGGCGCGCAGCTCGAGGCCGTAGCGCGGAACAGCCACCGCGTTGCCGGCCGCGAAATCGGCGGCGTCCACGGCCGCCACCCGCCGCGTTGCCGCACTCGGATCCCAGACCGCCACCTCCCACTCGAAGTAGTCGGTAGTGACGTTCCCACCCTCGCCCTCCAGCATCGACAGGAACGACTCCTGGGCGAAATACTGGGTGAAGAACATGCCGAAGAACAGGGCGAACAGGCCGCCGTGGATGATCAGGATCCCGATCCGCTTCACCGTGTAGGCAAACCGGACGACGGTCGCCGCCACCAGGTTGACGAACAGCACCCACAGCACGAGTTGCGCGCCGGGCAGGGGGATGAACCCTCCGACGAGGGTGAGGAATGATTCGAAGTACTTCTTCTGCGCCGAATACAGCCCGTCCGTGACTTGGTGCAAGGTACCCAGGAAGGTGAGCAGGAACAGCAACGCGAGGCACACCACGGTCACGCGCAGGTCCACCAGCGCGCGCACGACCGGGTAGCGTTTGAGCGCCTGAGCGATCACGAGGCGGCGCTCCCCGCAGCCAGCCCCAGGCTGCGTACCAGCCCGACGAAGTCGGACCGCGCCGCGGCGACCAGCGCCCCGTCACCGGACATCTTCACGAACAGGGTCTGGTCCAGCACCGGGCCCACGGCGACCAGCATCGACACCCCCTGCGGCGCCCTCAGGCCGGTAAAGTCATACAGCGTGAGCCGCAGCCCGCGGTCGCCGGACACCGGCTCGCCGGCGGCCAGAAACGCTTCCAGATCCTCTCCGGGCAGGGTCAGGCCGAGCTGATCGAGCCAGCGCACGACGTTGGCCTCCACGCCGCCGGCGGCGCCCCCGAGCATCACCACCGTAGTCTCGGCGCGCGCTTCCCCCCGCTCCAGCAGGAAGGTGGCCAGCCGGATGCTGTCGCCCGGCAACTCCCGCCACGCCGGCGGCGTCTGCCACACCAGCGGCGCAGGGGCCGTCATGGCGGCGGCGCTGCCGTCGAACGCGGACTCCACCGGAGAGGTGCGGATTACGACTTCGTCGTATTCGCGCACTTCGGGCTCGCGGGTGCAGGTGGTTACGGCCAGGGTCACGGCGAAAAAGAGCAGCGGACGCAGCCCGCCGGGAGCCCGTCGCATCGGACAGACCGTCAGCCGCGAGGTGGTGCGAAGTCGGCCGAGACGGCGTCAGCCAGTCGGGTGACCGAGCGCACGACCGGCGACGGCACCACTACCCGATCCATCTCCTTCCATTGTCCGTAGCGCGCCGCGCTACGGACGTACTCCGCCTTCGACGGCCCATCCGCAGTATCGACGTGGCGCGCAACGTCCAGCAGAACGATGCCCTCCGCGCGCTGCTCGAAGAACCGGCCGATGAACAACTCGGCGCCGGAGGTATCGACCACCACGGTAATACCGTGCAGGTCACCCTTGGCCGCGTGTCGGGTGGTCATCGCCAACCGGTCGTCGCCACCTGCCTGACGCGCGCGCGTCAGGCGGACAGGTGCTCGTCGAACGCCTCCACCAGGTCGGAGGCGATCACCTGCGGCCGGCGGCCTTCGATCTGGTGCCGGGGGTACATGAACACCAGCTCACCTTCCCGGAACAGCGCTACCGACGGGCTGCTCGGGGGGATACGGGCGAAATAGCTGCGTACCTGGGCAGTGGCCTCGAGGTCCTGACCGGCGAACACGGTGGCGACGCGGTCCGGCGTCAGCTCATGGCGGAGCGCCAGCTTGATACCCGGACGCGCACTGCCGGCGGCACAGCCACAGACCGAATTGATCACGATCATGGCGGAGCCGGTCCTGTCGGCCAGAAACCGGTCCACCTCGTCGGCGGTGGTCAGCTCGCGGATACCTGCCTCGGTGAGGTCATCGCGCATCGGTTGCACGAGAACGGGGTCGTACGACATGCCGCTAACATAGTGACGCTGGCGAACAGCGTCAAGCGGCGCGGGTGCTCTCGTGCTCAGGACGCGCAGGCGCTTACCGGCTCGCGCCGGCGGACAGCGCGGCGGCCGGTGCCGCACGCGGCGCGGGAGCGTTGATACACCCGAACCGGCGCTCACGGTGGTGGAATTCCGCGACCGCGGCCTGCAGGTGGTGGCGTCCGAACTCCGGCCACATCACGTCGGTGAAGTACAGTTCCGCGTAGGCCGCCTCCCACAGCAGGAAGTCGCTGAGCCGCTGCTCCCCGCCGGTGCGGATGATCAGGTCGACCTCGCCCTGATCGGCCCCAGCGAACGGGCCGCCCGTGCCGGGACCACCGGCAACCAGCTCCCCGAATCCCGCGGCGCTTGCCGATCGGCCGCCGTCCGCGGCCACGCCGAGGCGAGCCGCGGCCGCCATGATCGCGTGCCGCGCCGAGTAGTCGATCGCCACCCGCAGCAGCAGCCGTTGGCCGTCTCCGGTCACCCGCTCGGCGGTGGCGATCGCGTGAAGCAGTGAGGGGCCCAGCCGATCGCGGCGGCCGATCACCTGCAGCCGCACGCCATTGTCGACGCACTCGCGCAACTCGTCGTGGAGATAGCGCTCGAACAGCCGCAGCAGCAGCCTGACCTCCGGCTCCGGCCGCTTCCAGTTGTTGGCGGAGAACGCATACAGCGTGAGAATCCGGATCCCCAGATCGGGCGCCGCACGCACACAGTCGCGCACGGCACGCGCACCGGCGCGATGGCCGTAGTAGCGGTTCTGGCCCCGGCCGGCCGCCCAGCGTCCGTTGCCATCCATGATGATGCCGACGTGCAGTCCCGTAGCGCCGGACCGCACCGGCCACCCATTGCGCGCGCCGTGCGCCGCGCCATTGGCGGCGCCGTTTGCAGCACCGTCGAGGACCCCGTTGGCGGCGCCCTTCACGCCGTTCGCGCCATTTGCGCCGTTATCCGTTGCCTTGTGGTGTCGCGCGCCCATCACGAAGCTTCCACCTTCATCGCTGCGATCAAGCTTTCCATGTATCCCAGATAACCGTTCAACGCCGCCTGACCGGCGGTCGTAAGCCGGAACGTCGTACGCGGCACGCGGCCGTCGAAGCGCTTGGTGACGGCCACGTAACCGACCTGCTCCAGCTTGCGCGCGTGCACGCTCAAATTGCCGTCGGTGGTGCCCAGCATCCGCTTGAGCTGACCGAAGCTGATCGTCTCGACCACGGCCAGCGTGCTCATGATGGCCAGCCTGGTGCGCTCGTGGATCAGCGGGTCGAGGCCCGGCTCGGCGGGTGTGGTCAGCCCCTGGATCACCTCCAGCAGATGGGCGGCGGCGGGTGCGGTGCGGAGCATCGGTCAGCCCCCGTGGCGCCGGCGCTCCATCACGTGACGAATGAACTGCAGGTCCTCGGCGGCGCGGTCCGGAGCCTGCGACAGCGTACTCAGCATACAACCACGAAAATAGCACGCCACGCGCGCTTCATCAAGTACTTTGTTCTACAAAGCCCAAGGGAAGCCGTCAGACCGCATCGCCCTCGGGCTCCGGCTCGACCGGGTCGGCGATTCCCATCTGCTGCGCCCGGCGCTGCCACTGCCGCCGGGCCTCCATCTGCATGTCGATCTCGGTGTCCGATTCGTCCACGATCTCCAGTCCCAACAGCGTCTCCACCACGTCCTCCATGGTCACGATGCCGGCCGTCCCGCCGTACTGGTCGACCAGCACCGCGATGTGGTCGCGGCGGTCGAGAAACCCGGTAAACAGGTCGCGCAGCAGTTGCGTGTCGGGCACCATCCGAATCGCGCGGCGCAGCGCGACGATCCCGCGGTCGGGATGGCCCTCGGCGGCGCTCAACAGCACGTCGTTCATCAGGACGTAGCCGGTCACGGTGTCGACGTCGCCGGTATAGATCGGAATCCGTGAGAAACGGTGCGCCGCCGTGCGGGCCATCAACTCCCCCACGGTGGTTTCTTCCGGGAACGCCACCACCACCGTACGCGGCGTCATGATCGCGCGCACGCGCAGCGACCCGAACCGGATCACGTTGGTGAGCACGCGCGATTCGCTGTCACGCAGCACCCCCTCGGCGCTCCCCAGCTCGACCATCGCCTGCACCTCGTCCTCGCTCACCCGCGCCGGGGGCCGGCGGTTGCGCTGCAGCAACCGGCGCACGAAGCCGCCGCCGAGCACGAACGGGTACAGCGCGTAGATCAGGCCGTTGGTGGTGTACGTCGCAAACTGCGCCAGCGACCGCCAATGGGTGGCCCCGATCGTCTTGGGGATGATCTCGGACACGAACAGGACCAGCAACGTCAAGAGTGCCGACACGATCCCGACCCACGGGCGGCCGAACACCGCCAGCGCCTGGGCGCCGACACCGGTAGCGCCGGCGGTGTTGGCGATGGTGTTCAACGCCAGAATGGCAGCCAGCGGCCGGTCGGCGTCGCGCTTGAAGCGGGCCAGCAGGGCGCCGACGCGCGGCTCTTTCTTCTCCAGGGCGGCGACGTAGGTGGGCGTGACGCTCAGGATCACCGCCTCCAGGATCGAGCACAGAAACGAAAGCCCGAGCGTTGCGGCGAACAGGATCAGCAGGAACAGCATCGACGGTTCCGGGAATCAGCCGCCGAACACGGCGTCTTTCAGCGGACCGAGGTAGCGCTCGGCGATCAGGCGCAACGGCTTTACCGCCAGGCCGAAGTTGTCCGCGAACGCGCCCAGCGTCTCCCCCAGGCCGCCCTCGCCCGCGTAGCGATGACCGGCCGCGCGGCCGTAGTAGACAATCCCCTGCTCCACCCAGGTGGCGGCGCTGTGGCCCCAGATCCGCTTCGCCGCAAACACGCCGGACGCGAACAGGCACAGGTCGCCGATATGGCGGTACAGCTCGAACCGGTGCTCCTCCTGCAGCGCCCCGCAGTAGCGGATCAGGCCGCCCAGGTCGAGGTCGTTCACCCGCAGGCGCCGCAGCCGGCCGTCGCGCCGGCGCACCAGCACCCAGCGTTGACCGGTCTTCACGAACGTCCCGAGCACGCCGACCAGGTAGTTGCGGATCCGCTCAGATCCCAGGAATGCGCACACCGCGTCGCTGTCGAACACCGGCATGGTAAAGTCGCCTTCGCGCTCCAGGGTATAGCCCCGTGCCTGCAGATCACGGCGCGCGCGCAGCACCAGCACCGTAAAGAACAGATGGCTGGACACATTGGCGAATGCCTCGTCATGCGCCAGCAGGGCACGAATCAGGCGGTCGTCGGCGAGCACGGCGGCGCGGATCTCGCGATCTTCGCGAATGGCGCGCGCCAGCCTGACGCGCTCGCCAGCCGCGGTAGCCAGCGAGTTCATGATGTAGTCGAGGTCGCCTTCGGAGAACGTCGCCGCTTGCGGAAGTGCCAAAACATCCGGCGGTTCCTGCACCGCCGTTGGCCCGATCATACGCACTGGCCGCGCGCCGGGCAACAGGCGGCCGCGCGCGGCTTGGGCGGCGTGGAGTCGCTTACCGCACGCTGGCGCCGCGCAGGCGTGGCACTGCCTGACCGGTGATTCGGTCGACACGCACTGGGCCGCCGGCCTATGGTGATGCCCGTGGCTGAGGCTGAAACTCAGGGGCTGACCATTCTCGGTGCGCGGGCGGCGCCGTCCAAGCGGCTGGAGACGTTCCCCAACCGCGCGCGCGACCGGTACTACCTGGTGCGGATCGGGTCGGCCGAGTTCACCTGCGTGTGCCCGCTCACCGGACAGCCGGACTTCGCCGAGATCCGGGTCCGCTACGTCCCCGACGCGCGCGTGGTGGAATCGAAGTCGTTCAAGCTGTACCTGTGGTCGTACCGGGACGAGGGAGTGTTCCACGAGCACCTGGTGAACCGGATCCTGGACGACCTGGTGGCGGCCTGCGCCCCGCACTGGTGCGAGGTGAGCGGCGTGTTCAACGCCCGCGGCGGGGTGGCGATCACCGTGGAGGCCGAGCACACGCGCACCGCGGCGGCGCGGGACCAGTGGCGGTGAGCGGCGCGCCGCCCGGGACCCGCTGGCTGCCGCTGGTCACCGGGCTGTTCGTGACCGCGCTGATCGTGTCGAACATCATCGCGGTGAAGCTGGTCACGGCCGGGCCGCTGGTGCTGCCGGCGGCGGTGATCCTGTTTCCCCTGTCCTACATCGTCGCCGACGTACTGACCGAGGTGTACGGCTACGCCACCGCGCGCCGGGTGATCTGGATCGGCTTCCTGTGCAACCTGCTGGCGGTGGCCGCCATCGCGCTCGGCGGGCTGATCCCGGCCGCGCCCTTCTGGGACGGACAGGCGGCGTACGACGCGATCCTGGGATTCTCCGCACGGCTGCTGGCGGCGTCGTTCCTGGCCTACCTGGGCGGCGAGTTCCTCAACGCGTTCGTACTGGCCAAGCTCAAACTCAGCACCGCCGGCCGCCACCTGTGGCTGCGCACCATCACTTCTACCATATTCGGCCAGGGGCTCGATTCGGCGGTGTTCGTTACCGTCGCCTTCGCGGGAGTGATTCCCGGCGACGTGATGCTCACCGCCGTGCTGTCGCAGTGGGCGGTGAAGGTGCTTTACGAGGCGGCGGCCACGCCCCTCACCTACCTCGCGGTCCGCTTCCTCAAACGCACCGAGCACGCCGACCACTACGACCGCGACACCCGCTTCAGCCCCTTCGCCCTCGGCCGCCGCTGACCGCGCCTCCGTGGCGTACTCCGTTCCGTCAGCGGTCGCGGCGGGAGGCCAGCAGGGCGCCGGTGGTGGCCAGGGCCACGCCGGCGACGGCCAGCTCGCCGACCCGGTCGCCGCGCAGCAGCACGCCCAGCAGCAGCGCCACCACCGGGATCAGGTAGGTGATGAACGAGGCGCGCACCGAGCCGACCCTGCCGACCAGGGTGCCCATGATCCAGTAGGCCGCGCCGGTACCCAGGAAGCCGGCGGCCAGCACCGCGAGCAGTGACGGCCAACCGAAACCGGAGCGCGCCAGTCCGATCAGGCCGTAGGGCGCCGTCCACAACGCTGCCAGTCCGAGCACGCGCGCCATCACCGGCAGCGAGCCGTAGCGCTGCTGCAGTGGAACGGCGAGGTTCACGGCGGCGCCGTAACACAGGGTGGCGCCGAGAATCAGCGCCACGCCCAGGGCGCTGCTGCCTCCGGCCGCCGCCGACGAGCGCGCGATGGCGACGACGCCAAGCAAGCCCATCAGCAAGCCGGCCAGTTGCACCGGCCGCGGCAGGCGCTGCAGCAGCGCGGTCGCGATCAGCACCGCGAACATCGGCATCGCACCGTTGAGCATGCCCGTGAGCGCCGAATTGACCCACTGCTGCGCCAGCGGAAACAGAGTGAACGGCACCGCCACCCAGATCAACGACAGCACCACCACGCGCGGCCGGTCGGCGGGCTGCAGCGGCCGCCGCCGCGCGGCCGGGATCAGCCACAGCAGCGCGGCGCCGCTGGCCGCCCGCAGGAACGTGATCAGGCCGGGCCGGAACGCCTCCAGGCCGACGTCGATGAACAGGAACGAGGCGCCCCAGATCAGCGAGATGGCGCAGAACAAGGCCCAGTCGGCAGCGGTGAACGGCCCCTGATTGGTGCTCGCCGCCGTGCTGAGGATGCGCCGCGGTGCGCTCACGGCCCGTTTCGACGCCAGCCTACCGCAGGGCCGCGTAGCGGCCGGCGAAGCCGTCGACGTTGAGCCCGACCCGGCCCGGCAGGTGCCGGCCGGCGATCTCCAGCATGCGCTCGCGGTAGGCGAGGCGCACCGACTCGGGATTCACGGCCGCCATCGCGCGCGGTAGCGCCGTGCGGCGCGTGCGGCTGCCGTCGGCGCTGCCGTCGCCCTGGATGAAATGGTCGATCACCACGGCGTCGGCGCAGGCGGCGACGCGGGCGAAGAACTCCTCCGGCGCGCCGATCGGCAGCAGTGGCGCCACCGTGATCACGGTGTGGATGCCGGCGTGCTTGAGCGCCGCTGCGGCCTGAAAGCGGCGCTCGACCGAGCAGGCGTGGGGCGGCAGGCCCGGGAAGTCCTCGAGGTCGGTCTCGATCGAGACGTGCACCCGCAGCCGGCAGCGCCGCCGCAGCTCACGGTAAAGATCGAGGTATTCGGTCACCCGGTGCGAGTGGGTCTGCAGAATCAGCAGGTCCGGCGGGGCCTCGAGCATGGCGCCGAGCAGCTCGCGGCTGACGCGGTACCGCGCCTCCTGGGGCAGAAACGGCTCGGTGACGCTGGACATGAAGATCCCGAAGCAGCCGCGCGCGCCGCGCGCCCAGCGCCGCTCCCGCTCCACCTGCGCGAGGTAGGAGGCCGCCGCGTTCCGCCGCACCTCAAGGAACGTCCCCCACGGGCGCTGCCGCGTCACCAACCCGTGGTGCCGGACGTAGCATCCCACCCCACACAGCGCGTTGCCGAACGCGCAGCCGCGATACGGCTGCACCGAGTGGGAGGTTACCCGCCGCAGAAAGCCGCCGGTGCGCGTGAGAATGTTGCGCACCTCGGTGACCGAGACCTCCATCGGGCGGCGGCTCGGCTACGGCAGGCTCGGGCTCTCGTCGGCCGACGGTCCGTAGAGGGACGGCACGGGGATGTCGTTGAGCCGCAGATAGACGCCGAGCTGGGCGCGGTGATGAATGAGATGATTGAAGACGAAGCTGCGCAGCACCGCCACCCTCGGCATGGTCATCACGGTCACCCCGGTCTGCAGCAACGACCAGAGTGCCAGCAGGTCGGCGTCGCCGGCGCCGGCGATGGCCGCGCGCGCCGCGGCGGCGTTGCGGTCGAACGTCGCCACCAGCTCGGCGACGGTGGCGGGCCGCGGCGCCGGATCGAGCGGCTTGCCGCCGGGCGCCAAGTCGAGCGCATCCTGGTTGATGGTCAGCACCGCCCACGAGGGCAGGTTGGCGAGGTGCGCCGCCAGCCAGACCATCGAGCCCGACCTGGGATGCGGTTTCCAGTCGAACCGGTCCCCCGGCACCCGTTCCAGCGTCCTCCGCACGCCGGCCGCTTCGTGATCGAACTCCGGCAGCAAACTCTCACCGATGGTCATCGCATTATCCTCCCTCAACGTCGACCTACACCAAGCCTACCCCAGATCCACGACCACGTAGTCCTGTTCCACGGTTGCAGGGTAGGTCTCGGCCGTGTACGGACCTTGTTCCCGGCCGCCCACCGCGCCCGCCGCCGCTCCGGCAGCCGGCAGGTCCGCGCCACGTGCCACCTGTGCGGGGTATGCGCGCACCCTGAGCCTGGCCGGATCCACCCACGACTGCCCGGTCTTCACGTCGAACTCCCAGTTGTGCCACGGGCAGCGCAGGATCTCGCCCTTGCGTTCGTAGCGGTAGGCGCGCGGCGCCGCGGCCGCGGTGAAGCCGGTCAACTCGCCTGCGCACAGCGGTCCGCCCTGATGCGGGCAGCGGTTGCGCAGGGCGAAGAATTGGCCGACGACGTTGAACACGCCCACCGAGCGCCCTTCCAGCTCGACCAGCTTGCGCTCGCCGGGCGGAATCTCCGTGACCGCGGCGACTACGTGCCTGGCCACCGCCCGCCTACGAGTCGCCCAACCGATACAGGGCGCGGGCGTTGTCGGCCAGGATCTTGCGGCGCAGCACCGGGTCGAGCGAGGTCGGAATCGCCCGCCGGGGGGAGTCGAAGTCCCAGTGCGGGTAGTCGGTGGCGAACATGATGTTGCCGTCCATATCCATATGCTCGAGGAGCTGTTCCAGATACTCCGGACGGGGCGGCTCCTCCATCGGTTGCGTGCTGAGATAGACGTGCTCGCGGATCTGCTCGGAAGGCAGCCGCCGCAGATGGGGCAACTCCACCCTCATCCGGCGGTAGCAGGCGTCGAGGCGCCACATGAGCGGCGGCAGCCAGGCAAAGCCGCCCTCGACCAGCGCCACCTTGAGGTCCGGGAACCGCTCGAACACCCCCTCGTACACCAGACTGGTCACCGCGGCCTGAAACGCCTGCGCCATGCCGGCGTGGTCCTCGATGTAGTGCGAGGGTTGGCCGCCGCCGGTGAGCGGGCCGACTCCCAGGCCCCCGAAGTGGAGCCCGATCGGGAGCTGGTACTCCTGCGCCGCGGCGTAGATCTTCCAGTAGCGGCGGCGGCCGAGCGGTTCGAGCGTGCGCGGCACCATCATCACCTGCACGTAGCCGGGATGATCTCCGAGCCGTTCGATCTCGGCCACCGACAGGTCCGCATCCTCCCAGGGAATCAGCAGCGACGCGCGCAGCCGCGGTTCCGGTTCCAGCCACTCGGCTATCTGCCAGTCGTTGAGCGCGCTGCCCACGGCGTCGATCAACTCCAGATTCTGGTTACCGTAGGCGGCGTTGAGACAGTTCAGAACAGCGAATTCGATCTCGTACTCGTCAAGGAGCTGCCGTCGCATCACGTCCAGGTCGGAGCCGGGGAGTCCGCCCCCGACCCAGGAGTCCTTGCGCGCCGCGTACGGCACCGCGCGGGGCGTGGCCAGCCCCGCGCGGGTAAACATCCCGCACTCCTGGTACATGGCGTGCCACTTGCGCGGCAGGTACGGGAGGATATCCTTGGGCGTCCGCCACGAGTTGTGCACGTCGCAGTCGATTAGCGCCAGCTTCCGGCGTTGCCGGACCTCGGCATCGGGTCGGGTAAGGGTAGCGGTCGTCATCCTGATTCTCCTGCAAATACTCTAAAGATGGTAGAACGCGCGCGCGTTGTCGCGCAGTATCCTGCTCTCCTGTCCGCTCGACAGCCCGCGCGGCACGGCGTCCTCGGGCCGGTCGAAATGGCGATGCGGGTAGTCGGTCGAGAACATCAGCATCTCATCCGACTCCAACTGACCGATTACGTCAAGTAGCTGGCGGGGATCCGCCGGCGCGTCCAGCGGTTGCAGAGTAAGCCGGACGTGGTCGCGCATGTAGTCCGACGGGCGGCGCTTCACCCACGGCGTCTCGCGCCGCAGTCCTTTCCACTCCTTGTCGAGCCGCCACATCCAGGCCGGCAGCCAGTTGAACCCGCTCTCGACCAGGACCACGCGCAGGTCCGGGAAGCGGGCAAAGGCGCCGTCCATCACCAAGCTTGCGAGCTGCGACTGGAATACCTGCGCCATCAGCGAGTACTGCTCGACGTGGGTGGATGGCCAGCCGGCCCCCGACGGGGGGATGCCCGGGGCGCCGCCGGCGTGGATCGCCAGCGGCAGGTCGTGGCGCGTGGCAGCCTGCAGCAACGGGTCACTGATCTGGCGTCCATACAGGAGGTAGGAGCGCACCGGCACGATCACCTGCACGAACCCCGGATGATCGCCGAACCGCTCGATCTCCTCGGCGGCGCGGGCCGGATGCTGGCTCGGCACGACCAGCGACGCCCGCAGCCGCGGATCCCGCTCCAGCCATTCGTCGATCTGCCACTGGTTGATCGCGGTCGCCAACGCCGCGGCCAAGTCCTCGTTGTGCAGGCTCTGTACCTGGTAGCTGCAGGTGAGGATGCCCACCTCCACTTGCCACGGGTCCAGCACCTGCGCCTGCAGCAATTCCAGATTGGAACCGGGCGGGCCGGAATCCGGTTTCGAGCCGGGGATGGCCGAGCTGGTCGCTCCGCCGGGATAGTCATTGGAGCCGGGACCGTCAAAGCCGGACTCGGAGCAGTACGCGACCCAGTGCTCCTCCAGATAGGGATACAGCGCCCGCAGGCTGGGAACCGTGTTGTGCAGGTCGCAGTCGACCACCGGCTGCCCGAGGCCCGAGAAGTCCGCTTGTTGTTCGGTCACGATTGCGCGAATGTGTACTACCGCCCGGAACCCAACGTCAACCGGGGAATGGGGGCTGGGCGCCATCGACAAAAAAATGCCTGGCAACGACCTACTCTCCCACCCCACCACGGGGCAGTACCATCGGCGCAGGAGGGCTTAACTGCCGTGTTCGGAATGGGAACGGGTGGGGCCCCTCCGCTGTGGTCACCAGACATAAATCTTGCGGAGATAAGGGAACAGGCGCCGGCCCGGGGGGCCGACCGCCGCCGTTCCGGCATGCGCCGGGACGGCCAAGAAAAGCTGCGCGCGGAGCGCACCTACAATTGATTGAGTTGTTTGCACTCTCGGCCATTCGCCGAAAGTGCGGAGTAATATGGTCAAGCCTCACGGTAAATTAGTACTGGTCGGCTCAACGCATTACTGCGCTTCCACCTCCAGCCTATCAACCAGATAATCTCTCTGGTACCTTCAGGGCCCTTGACGGGCCGGGGTTGCCTCATCTTGAGGGGGGCTTCCCACTTAGATGCTTTCAGCGGTTATCCCTGCCGAACATGGCTACCCAGCAGATACGCCTGGCGGCATAACTGGTACACCAGCGGTTCGTCCACTTCGGTCCTCTCGTACTAGAAGCAGCTCCTCTCAAGCAACCAACGCCCATGGCAGATAGGGACCGAACTGTCTCACGACGTTCTGAACCCAGCTCACGTACCGCTTTAATTGGCGAACAGCCAAACCCTTGGGACCTGCTCCAGCCCCAGGATGCGATGAGCCGACATCGAGGTGCCAAACAGTGCCGTCGCTGTGGACGCTTGGGCACTATTAGCCTGTTATCCCCGGAGTACCTTTTGTCCGTTTAGTGATGGCGCTTCCACTCGCAACCACCAGATCACTAAGACCTGCTTTCGCACCTGCTCGACTTGTAGGTCTCGCAGTCAAGCCACCTTTTGCCTTTGCACTCGTACGCTGATTTCCAACCAGCGCGAGGTGACCTTCGCGCGCCTCCGTTACTCTTTAGGAGGCGACCGCCCCAGTCAAACCGCCCACCTGACACTGTCCACTCGCCGGCTTCACGGCGAGCGTTAGAAACCTAACCTGCAAAGGGTGGTATTTCACCAGTGGCTCCCTCCAGCCTAACGACCAGAGTTCGCAGCCTCCCACCTATCCTACACATCGCAGGCAAAGTACCTATGCCAGGCTACAGTAAAGGTTCACGGGGTCTTCCCGTCTAGCCATGGATAATCGGTATCTTCACCGATACTTCAATTTCACCGAGTCCCGCGTCGAGACAGCGCCCAGATCGTTACACCATTCGTGCAGGTCGGAACTTACCCGACAAGGAATTTCGCTACCTTAGGACCCTTATAGTTAGGGCCGCCGTTTACTGGGGCTTCAATTCGGAGCTTCGCACCGAAGTGCTAACACCTCCTCTTAACCTTCCAGCACCGGGCAGGTGTCAGTCCCTATACATCTCTTTACAGATTCGCAGAGACCTGTGTTTTTGATAAACAGTCGCCTGGGCCGTTTCTCTGCAACCTCCCCCAAATAGCGGCAGGCCGAAGCCCACCATTCTCCGGCGGAGGCCACACTTCTCCCGAAGTTACGTGTGCATTTTGCCGAGTTCCTTAACGCGGGTTCTCTCGAGCGCCTTGGAATTCTCTTCCCACCTACCTGTGTCGGTTTACGGTACGGTCCCTTTCAGGCACCCCTTAGGGATTATTTCTTGGCGCCTTGACTAGACCCACTTCGCGTCATCCCGAAGGAATCAACTCGCCTTAACAGCTCAACTCAGCACGGGGATTTGCCTCCGCACCTCAACGCCTCGCTGCTTAGACCGGAACAACCATTCTCCGGCTGGGCGTTGCCTCACGCGTCATCCCATCGGCAACTCCCGAAAGAGGTACTGGAATATAAACCAGTTTCCCATCGACTACGCCTTTCGGCCTCGCCTTAGGGGCCGACTAACCCTGGGCAGATTAGCTTTACCCAGGAAACCTCAGGTTTTCGGCGGACGGGTTTTTCACCCGTCTTTTCGTTACTCATACCGGCATGCTCACTTCTGCTACCTCCAGCAAGCCTCACAGCTCACCTTCATCAGCACACAGAACGCTCCCCTACCGACCCGTGAGTTCGACGGCGCAAGGCCGCCGCACTCTCGAATCCCGCGACTTCGGTGTCAGACTTAGCCCCGTTACATCGTCGGCGCATAACTACTTGACCAGTGAGCTGTTACGCACTCTTTCAAGGAATGGCTGCTTCTAAGCCAACCTCCTGGCTGTCTTTGCAATTACACTTCCTTTTCCACTTAGCCTGACTTTGGGACCTTAGTCGACGGTCTGGGCTGTTTCCCTCTCGACCACGGACCTTATCGCCCGTAGTCTGACTCCCATCCATCATGTAACGGCATTCGGAGTTTGATTGGGTTTGGTACCCGGTGAAGGGCCCTAGTCCATTCAGTGCTCTACCTCCGTCACACTAAGATGAGGCTAGCCCTAAAGCTATTTCGGGGAGTACCAGCTATCTCCGAGCTTGATTAGCCTTTCACTCCTAGCCACAACTCATCGGTGCCTTTTTTAACAGACTACCGTTCGGCCCTCCACTGTGTGTTACCACAGCTTCAGCCTGGCCATGGCTAGATCGCTCGGCTTCGGGTCTACTCCACGCAACTCGACGCCCTGTTCAGACTCGGTTTCCCTGCGGCTCCGGCACTCAAGTGCCTTAACCTCGCTGCGCAGCGTAACTCGCCGGCTCATTCTACAAAAGGCACGCCATCAGGAGATAAATCTCCCTTTGACAGCTTGTGAGTTCGCGGTTTCAGGTTCTATTTCACTCCCCTCCCGGGGTTCTTTTCACCTTTCCCTCACGGTACTTGTCCACTATCGGTAGCTATCTAGTGTTTAGCCTTGGAAGGTGGTCCTCCCAGATTCCGGCAAGATTTCACGTGTCCCGCCGTACTCAGGTACCTTGCACGGAGCCGATCGCATTTCGGATACGGGACTTTCACCCTCTCTGGTGGCCCTTCCCAGTAGCCTTCTCCTATACGATCGGTTGGTAACTCCGCGACCGGTCCTACACCCGGTCACACAAGGCCCTACAACCCCCGGTGTACAACGGTGTAAGCCTTGCATACACCAGGTTTGGGCTGTTTCCGTTTCGTTCGCCACTACTCAGGAAATCTCGGTTGATGTCTTTTCCTCGGGGTACTTAGATGGTTCAGTTCCCCCGGTATCGCTTCCGTGCACTATGTATTCACGCACGGATGAACGTCATTCAAGACGTTCGGGTTACCCCATTCGGCTACCCACGGATCTCAGGATGTTTGCTCCTCCCCGTGGATTTTCGCAGCTTGCCACGGCCTTCATCGCCTGATAGCTCCAAGGCATCCTCCGCAAACTCGTATTCGCTTGACCATATTACTCCATTTCTTCTTTGCTCTTTGCGCTCGGTCAAACCTCGGTCGTGACCTTCGAGTTGTGAGCACCGAGCCGTAGGATTACCGCTCGGCGTACCGCTCTCCGGCCACCTTACTCTTCTCTCGTGTTCCCTTCTCTGTCGCGCCACGTCCGCTGCGTGGCCCGAGGCTGTCAAAGACCCATTACGCCGCCACACGGGACCAGCCCGCACGGCGACTACCCATCCGCGCACCATGACGATGGTCACGCGGAATCTAGTTCCGAATGTGGAGGCATGGGGATTCGAACCCCAGACCTATGGCTTGCAAAGCCATCGCTCTAGCCAACTGAGCTATACCCCCCATGCGAGTTTCGCAAGGGGTCCCTCATCGCTGCCATGGACAGCGCGAAAAGAGAGGGGGAGAGTCCAAGCCGGGATCGAGCATTTCGAGTAACACTCGACGGTCGCGCAAAGCACGACCGGTTTGGTTCGCAGGCTCCCCTAAGGGCACCTGCGGGTCTCGTTAAAAGGAGGTGATCCAGCCGCACCTTCCGGTACGGCTACCTTGTTACGACTTCACCCCCCTTACCGGGCATACCTTCGGCGCCGCCCTCCACAAGGGTTAGGCGAGCGACTTCGGGTACCCCCAACTCGGGTGGTGTGACGGGCGGTGTGTACAAGGCCCGGGAACGGATTCACCGCGCCGTTCTGATGCGCGATTACTAGCGATTCCAGCTTCATGGAGTCGAGTTGCAGACTCCAATCCGAACTGAGACCGGCTTTCAGCGATTTGCTCAACGTCGCCGTTTCGCAACGCTCTGTACCGGCCATTGTAGCACGTGTGTAGCCCAGGACATAGGGGTCATGAGGACTTGACGTCATCCCCACCTTCCTCCGGTTTGTCACCGGCAGTTCCGTCCGAGTTCCCAGCATCACCTGTTGGCAACAGACGGTAAGGGTTGCGCTCGTTGCGGGACTTAACCCAACATCTCACGACACGAGCTGACGACAGCCATGCAACACCTGTGTACACGTCCCGAAGGACGAACCAGTTTCCTGACTCTTCGTGTACATGTCAAACCCTGGTAAGGTTTCTCGCGTATCATCGAATTAAACCACATGCTCCACCGCTTGTGCGGGCCCCCGTCAATTCCTTTGAGTTTCACCCTTGCGAGCATACTCCCCAGGCGGTGCACTTAACACGTTAGCTACGGCACAGAGCCCTGACGGACCCTACGCCTAGTGCACATCGTTTACGGCGTGGACTACCAGGGTATCTAATCCTGTTCGCTCCCCACGCTTTCGCACCTCAGCGTCAGTTACTGGCCAGAAGCTCGCCTTCGCCACCGGTGTTCTTCCTGATATCTACAGATTTCACCCCTACACCAGGAATTCCAGCTTCCCCTCCAGAACTCTAGTCCCGCAGTTCCCAGCGCACAACTCCGGTTAAGCCGAAGCCTTTCACACCAAGCTTGCGAGACCGCCTACGTGCCCTTTACGCCCAATAATTCCGAACAACGCTCACCCCATACGTATTACCGCGGCTGCTGGCACGTAATTAGCCGGGGCTTATTCCTCGATTAACGTCATCGAACGGGCGTTCCACTCCCGTCCTTATTCTTCATCGAGAAAAGAACTTTACAACCGTCAGGCCTTCATCGTTCACGCGGCGTCGCACCGTCAGGGTTTCCCCCATTGCGGACTATTCTTAGCTGCTGCCTCCCGTAGGAGTCTGGGCCGTGTCGCAGTCCCAGTGTGGCCGTTCACCCTCTCAGGCCGGCTATCCATCGTCGCCTTGGTAGGCCGTTACCCCACCAACAAGCTAATGGACCGCAGGCTCATCTCCGGGCGGCACAATTGCGCCTTTCATCGGGCATTCGCGAATGCCCGGCATCATGCGGTATTACTCCATGTTTCCATGGGCTATCCCCCACCCCGAGGTAGATCACCTACGTGTTACTCACCCGTCCGCCACTGTCCACACACCCGAAGGCATGTTTCTCGTTCGACTTGCATGCTTAAGACACGCCGCCAGCGTTCGTTCTGAGCCAGGATCAAACTCTCCATGATATGGTTAAGCGTCACTCCGAAGAGCAACGCTCACTTCTTCAGAAGTTCATCCTTGACAATTTTGACAAGGCCGGCGCGCCCGGATGGCGACGACTTGCGCCGTCGTACCGCGCCGCCGGTACCCGATCACAACTTTAGGCTCTCCCCTTCTCTAGCGCGACCTCAGACACCCCCGGCGCATGGTACCCACCACGTCCGGCGGACACGTCTGCGGTCGCTTTTTCCAAAGACCAACGAACGGGCGCGCCCCCCGGAGGGAGCCTCACTGCCGTTCGTGCGCTTGGGGTAAGGCGAAAGCGCCACGCTGTGGGCCCGCCTTACCACCCGGACAGGGCCATTACCCTGACCAGCGCCAGCAAATATATGCTACCTGGAGGGGTCGGTCAACCGCATACGGGCGGTTTTCTGAGATTTCTTTTGGTATCGTTGCCGGGTATGGTTGATGCAGGCGCGCCGGGGCGCGGTGAGGTGCGGGCGAGGCACGGTGAGGCAGACCCGCGGAGCGAGGTACGATGGCGAGGCGGGATGGGGAACGGTGGGGACGGTGAGGCACGGTAGCGCCGCGCTGCGGCCGTGGGCGAACGTGCTGTCGCTGTCGCGGATCGCCCTCGGGGTGGCGGCCTACCTGGTCGTCACGGGCAGCGGGACGGCCGCGGGCGGAGCCGGGGCCGGAGCCGCAGGCGGTGCGCTCCTGCTCGCTACGGGCGCCGCGGTCGCACTGGCGCTGACCCTCGCGGCGGGGCTCACCGACTACCTGGACGGCGTGCTGGCTCGCCATGCACCCCCGGAGGCGACCCGCTTCGCGGCCTGGTTCGGCCGCTGGATCGACGCGTTCACCGACTTCTTCTTCTTTCTTTCCATATATAGTGCGCTGCTGCGGATCGGCGCGCTGCCGGTCTGGCTGTACGCCCTGTTCCTGGCGCGCGAGGGGACGATGTACTTGGTCGTGCGGCCCATGGCGCAGCGGCTGGCCCTCGACCATGGCGCGCGCCTGGCCGGCAAGATCAAGACCGTACTGCAGTACGCGGGGGTGAGCGTACTGCTGGCGCTGGCCGCGGCGGCGCCGTACCTGGGCCTTCCGGGGGACGCGTTACGGGGGACGTTCGCGGTTACGCTGGGCGTGCTGGTGGCGGTATCGGTGGCCTCGCTGTACTGGTACTGGCGTCCGATCTTCGCCCACTGGCCGGCCGGCGAGCGCCCGCTGCCGCGGCAGATCTGTCTGACGGTGGTCGGCCTGGGGCTGCTGCAGGTTCTCCTCTACGGCGCTCTGGCACCGGCAACGGGCGTGCGCTGGGACCTGTTCCTGAACGTTGCCGCCGTGTTTCACGTGCTGATCGGCGGGTTTCTGTTCTGGCGGCACGCGGAGCTCGCGCCATTGCGGCCGGCGGATCCGTCCGGCGCCGCGGATCGGCTCGGGGCCGGCGGCGGCGGGGGCGTCGCGGGCGGCAGCGCGGCCAGCCTGAAGCTGCCCAACCTGCTGACGCTGTTCCGGCTCAGCTCGATTCCCACCCTCACGCTGCTGGTGGCGCACGGCCCGCGCACCGGGACCGCGCCGGTGCTGGTGGCGGTGATCGCGCTGGTGTTCCTGACCGATCTGGCGGATGGCGCCCTCGCCCGCAGCCGCGGCCAGGTGACCCGCATCGGCGGCTATCTCGATTCCGGCAGCGACTACCTCGTGCTGCTGTCACTGGCCGTGCTCCTGGGAGTGAAGGGGATCATGCCGCCGTGGCTGGCGTGGCTGCTGGTAGCGCGGCTGGTGCTGCACGCGGCGGCGATGGGGCTGGTCGTGCTGCGGCACGGCGCCGGCGTGGTCGGACCGACTACCTGGGGCAAGGTCTCGGTGGCGGCGGCGATGGCGGTGATCGGATTGGAACTGCTGGCCCACCTGCTGGGCGCGGCCGGCGACGGGACGCCGCCGCTCGCGCGCGTGCTCCAGGTCGCGGAGGTGGCGGCGGCACTGCTGATCGGCATCTCGCTGGTCGACAAGTTGCGCTACTTCCGGCGCGTGATGGGCGCGCGCCGCGCCGACTGACGCCGGAAGCCGGTGCCGCAGTGCCGCAGTGCCGCAAACGGAGCTTTCCACGGCCGAGCCGCCGCCATACATTGGGCGGGTGCGACTCGGACTCGGCGCAACGGTGCTCCTGTTCGTGGCGACGGCGATCGCCGCGGCCCAGACTACGGCGAACGACGCGCCGAGCCTGGAGCGCCTGCTGCGGGCGGCGATGGCGCGGGATCCCGAACTGGCCGGCCTGAAGCTGGCGTGGCACACCCGCCAGCTCGCGCTCGCCCGGGACGCGGCCGGCAAGGGGCTGTCGATCGACTTCCGCACGCGGCTGGACTACGGCTACGCGAGACCGCCGAGCAAGAATGGCCACCAAGGCACTCACGCCAGCACCCTCGGCGCGACGATCGGCCTGGAGGCCGGCCTGCCCCATCCGTTCGGTACGTTCACCGCTTCGCTGCCCGTAACCCTGCTCGAAGAACCCGCGGTGCAGGCTCCTACCACCGGCATCACCCAACCGCTCGGGCCGCTGCTCGGGCTCGACGCCACCGAGTCGGCCGACCTCACGGCGACGCACGCCGTGGTGCGCGCGGAGCGCGCCATGCGCACCCGGGCGCGCGCCCTCGCCCGCCGGCTGCTCGACACCATGCAGGCGATCCTGGAGCTGCGGAAGAGCGCGGCCCGGCAGGCGCACGAACAGACGACGCTCGGGCGTTCGATCACGCGCATGCGCATCGAGCAGGAAAACCGGCGGAGCCACGCCTTCCGAACCCTCGAATTCGATCGCGAGCGGGTGCGCCGCACCCATGCGGAGACCAGGACCAACCTGGAGCAGGAACGCGCCGACCTGGAGGAACAGAGCGGTGTCCGCGACTTCGCCCAGCTCGGTAGAGCCCGACTCCGGCTCCGGGCAGTCGAGCGCGATGGGCGGGCGCCGGACGTGGTCGACGCCGCCGTCGAGCTGCGCGTCGCCGGCCTGAGGATCGCCGAGCACCGGCGTACGCGGCTGCCCGGCGTCGGACTGAGCGCGGAGTACGACTGGGAGAACGAGGCGTTCAGCGCCGGCATGAACTTTTCGGTCAACCTCTACGACAGCGGCGCGCATGCGCTGACGGCGGAGCAGCTCGCCAACGACCGTGCCGGCGCCGAGCTGGCGCTGGCTGCGGCGCGGCAGGCGTTCGCGGACGCCCTGGCGCAGGCGGAGCGGGACATTCGCGACCAGGAGCACCGCACGTGGGAGAACGGGCAGCGCATCCGGCTGGCCGCGCTCAAGCTGGCCGAGGCCCGCGCCACGCTGGCCGCCGGCGCCGCCACCCCGGCGGACGTGGAGCAGGCGGTATTGGACCTGATCCTGCTGCAGCTTGACGCGCGCATCCTGCAGGTCGAGCGCTGGCAGCTCAGGCTCGAGATCGACGCGCTCACCGACGTCGATCCGCTCGCCAGCGTCCGGTTGCCGCCGCGCCGAACGCCGCGCTCGCCGGGACGCGTTTTGAGCACGCGCGATCGGTAGGCACCTTTGAGCGTGCGGTTCTTCGGCGCCATAGTGCGGGCCACGGTGACCCCCGAGCGGGCCTTTGCTGCCGAAGCCACGCCCTCGTTCTCGTTGTTCGGGCTGCTGCTGCTGCTGTTCGCCGCCACCGCGGCCGGCGAAACGCTCATCCTCCGCCACCTCGGAACGCCCGCCATGCGCGAGATCGCCCTGGTCGAGGCGCGCCACGTCGCGCTCCAACGGTCCTCCTCCTTCGACGACGCCGAGGCGGTCGAACGCCGCCAGACCGCGGCCTATCGCCGGCTCACCGCACCGTCCGGCCCCGTGGCCAAGAGCGCGCACGTCCTGCTCTCCAGCCTGACGCTGGTGGCGGCCGCGCTGTCGACCTGGGTGGCGCTGCTGGTGCTGGCGCAGTTCTTCGGCGGCGAAGAGCGGCGCCTGCCGGGCCGCCCGCGCGCCTCGATCCGGCTGGCCGCGGCCGCGTTCGTGCCGCTGGCACTGCGCCGCCTGCTGGCCGCGGGCGCCACCCTGGCGATCGACCCCGCCGCCGCCGCCAACGCCACCACCGTCGCCGACTACCGCGCGCGCACCATCGTGCGCTTCGACCTGGCGGCCCTGGCTGACTGGACCCCGCCTCCCTTCCTGGAACGCGGCGCCGCCCTGCTCACCGACCCGTTCGGGCTGTGGGCACTGGCGGTGCTGGCCGCGGGCAGCGCGGCGCTGCTGCGGCTGCCGGCGCCGCGCGCGCTCGCCCTGACCGCCACGATCGCCGTCCTGTGGACGCTGTTCGATACCGCGACCGGGGGCCGCTGGGCGGTGCTGGCATGAAACCCCGGACCCGCCGCGGCCTGCGCCTGGGCGGCTTGGCCCTGCTGTTGCTGATCGCCGCCGGCGTCGCGCTGTGGCAGATCTTCGGCAGCGACCCGGCGGCGGACGCGATTCCGGTGACCGTCGAGGCCGCCCGTACCACGACCCTGCAGACCCGGGTGGTCGGAAGCTGCACCTTCCGCCCGCGCCGCAGCATCACGGTGGTCAGTGACACCGGCGGCCTGGTGCTGGGCATACCCGCGGGGGTGGGCGAGCTGGTAAGCACGGGACAGGAGCTGGTCGAGTTCGAGCGCCGGGACCTGCAGGTGGCGCTGCGCGAGGCGGAACTGGCGCACCGCTCGGCCGAACTGGACGTGCGGCGCAACCTCGCCAACCTGCACGCCGGCCTGCGTACGACGCGGGCCGGCGACGAGCGGGCGCGGGCCGCGCTCGAACGTAGCCGGCAGCTCTGGCGCGCCGGCAGCATCACCCGCGACGAACTGGAGCAGGCGGAGCACGCAGCGCATGATGCCGCCGGCGAGCTGCGCTCGGCGCGCGAGCAGATCAACCTGGCTGCCGGCCGACCGCCGGATGCCGCGCCGGACGCCGATCCGGGTGCCGACGACGCGCTGGTCGCCGCCTCCCCCGAAGTGATCAGGGCGCGCCTGTCCGCGCACCAGGCGACGCTCGACCTCGCCAGCGCCACCGTGGTGGCGCCGCTCGCCGGCACCGTTACCGCGCTGGGCGTGTCGCTGGGGAACCACGTCGGCGCCGGCACCGCGGTGGCGACCGTGGCGACGCTGGACGACATCCTGGCGGAGGTACGGATCGACGAGGTCGACATCGGCAAGATCCAGCTCGGCCAACCCGTGGTGCTGACCACCGACAGCGTGCGCGACGCGGAGTTGCAGGGGCGCATCGTGCTGATCCCCCCGAGCATGGCCGACCACGTGGTCACGATCCAGGTGGACGTCGACGAGGGCGGGCTGCCCGCCGGCGCCCATTTGCGCGCCGGCGCCTCGTGCCGGGCGCGCATCGAAGCGGAGCTGAAACGCGACGTCACCGCGGTGCCGTTTGCCGCGCTGCAGGAGCGGCCGGGTGGGAGCATCGTGTTCGTGGCGGTGCCCGCAGGCGAGGACGCTACGCTGCACCGCCTCGAGCTGCGCACGGTGGAACTGGGCTTGTCGAGCGTCAACGAGGTGGAGCTGACCGCCGGCGTGGAGCCGGGAGAGCTGGTGGTAGTCGGCAACCTGTCCCTGCTGCGCGACCGGCTGACGGTAACCCTGGAGCCCGATGCGCCCGACGACGGCGCGCCGCCGGGCGCCCCCGCGGAAGAGGCGGCGCCGTGATCCGCCTGTCCGCAATCAGCAAGGTGTACGACATGGGCACCGGCGTCACGGTGACCGCGCTGGCGGGCGTGGAGCTGGACATAGACGAGCATGAGTTCGTGGCGGTGATGGGCCCGTCCGGCTCCGGCAAGTCGACGCTGATGAACATCATCGGCTGCCTGGACCGGCCCACCGCCGGCCGCTACCTCCTGGCCGGCACCGACGTCGCCCGCATGACCGACCGCGAGCTGGCGCAGGTGCGCAACGGCCGCATCGGGTTCATCTTTCAGACCTTCAATCTGCTGCCGCGCCTGACCGCCCTGCGCAACGTCGAGCTGCCGCTGATCTACGCCGGCGTGACCCGGCGCGCCCGCCGCGAACGGGCCGCCCGCGCCCTCGAACGGGTCAATCTGGCCGACCGCATGCGCCACCGCCCGACCGAGCTGTCCGGCGGCCAGCGGCAACGGGTCGCCATCGCGCGGGCCCTGGTCAACGATCCGTCGCTGGTGTTCGCGGACGAGCCGACCGGCAACCTGGACTCCACCCACGGTGCCGAGATCATGCAGCTTCTGGTCGATCTGCACCGGGCGGGAGCCACGATCCTCCTGGTAACCCACAATGCCGAGATCGCCGCGCACGCCCACCGCGTCATCCACCTGCGCGACGGACGCGTGATCCGGGACCAGCGCGCCGCGCGGCCGGCTGCGCAGGCCGCGCCGGTCCCGTAGGCCGCAGGCCGGCCACCGCCACCCGCCATGCGGCTGACCGAAGGCGTCCGCCAGGCGTTCGACACCGTGCGCCACAACAAGCTGCGCACCGCCTTGACCATCCTCAGCATCGTGATCGGCGTCGCCTCGGTGATCGCGGTGATGGCGATCGGGATCATGGGCCGCCGGGCGGTGATGGGCGACATCGCCTCCCTCGGCGGGGCGCTGTACTGGATCGAGCCGGAGGACGGGGGCTGGGAGGATCAACGGCGCGACCAGCACCTGCGCCTGGAGCACCTGGAGGCGATCGCCGCGCTGGTGGCCGACACGAGCTGGCTGAGCCCGATCCTGCGCGGCGACGCCGAATTACGCTACCGCGACCGCACCGCGCCGGCCAGGCTGTTCGGCGTCGGTCCCGAGTACCCGGAGCTGTGGCCGGTGCCGGTCCAGGCCGGCCGCTTTCTCGACCGGCAGGATCGGCTGCAGCGGCGCAAGGTGATCGTGCTGGGCGACCGCATCGCGCACAGCCTGTTCGACGGTCCCGAGCGCGCGGTCGGCAGCGTCGTGAGCGCCGGCGGCCTGCAGTTGCAGGTGGTGGGCGTGCTGGCGGCGCGCGACGCCCGGTCCACCGGCGACGGCGCCGACGAGCGCACCTGCTACCTGCCGCACGCGCTCTACCGCACCGTCTACCCGTGGGACCGCGCCGTGGGACCGCACGTTCCGGCGATAACCCTGCGCGCGCGCGACTCGGCGCGGCTCGGCGAGTCGATCACGCGCGTGCAACGGTTCCTCGACCGGGTGCTGCCGGGGTCGCCGTCGGTGCGGCCGTTCGTGGCGGCGACCGATCAGGCGCGGATCGAGACCGAGGCGCGGGTGCTGAGGGTGATCACCACAGTGGTGACCCTGGTCGCCGGCATTTCGCTGCTGGTCGGCGGCCTGGGGATCATGAACATCATGCTGGTGAGCGTGAGCGAGCGCACCGGCGAGATCGGCCTGCGCAAGGCGGTCGGCGCCCGCGACGGCGACATTCTCGGACAGTTCCTGATCGAGTCGGTGGTGATCTGCCTGCTGGGCGGAGTGTGCGGGGTGCTGCTCGGGTTCGGCGGCACCGTGGCCGTGGCCTTGGCGCTGGGCTGGGACCTGATCCTGCCGGAAGTGGCGGTGGTCGGCCTGGCCACGGCGGTGGCGACCGGCCTGTTCTTCGGCGTCTATCCGGCGGTCAAGGCGGCGCGGCTGCCGCCGGTGGTCGCCATGAGCCGTGACTGAAAGAACCGGGACATGGGGCCGGGGGCGCTGATCTTCGCCGCGCTGGCGGCCATCGCCGACGGCCGCTCGCGCACCACCCTGGCCTTGCTCGGCATCCTGATCGGCGTCGGCTCGGTGGTCACCATCGTCGGCCTCGGCGACGGCGCCAAGCTGGTGGTGCGCGACGCCATCTCCAGCTTCGGCGCCGGTTCGCTGATGGTGCTGCCCAACTACCAGATCATCGAAGCCAGCGACGGGCGCTACGACTGGCCCTCGCTCACGCGCACCGACGTCGCCCGCATCAACGCCGAGGCGGACGCCGTGCGCGCGGTTACGCCGCAGCTCACCTGGAGCGGGTTCTCCGCCCGCCACGGCGAGCGCACGCGGGCAGTCGAGATCTACGGCACCCTGCACCACTATCTGGAGACCGGGCAGATCAGCGTGGCCGCCGGGCGCTTCCTGCACCCGGAGGACGACCGCCTGCAGCGCAAGGTGGCGGTGCTCGGCGCCGAGGTGGCGGACGCCCTGTTCCCGGACCAGCCGCCGCTCGGCGCGCTGATCTCGCTCGAGAACCAGGTCGAGCTGGAGGTGATCGGGGTACTCGCCCCCGAGGAGCGCTCGGTGCTCTCCGTGACCGACGAATTCACGGCCGACGAGCGGGTCTACGTGCCGATCTCGACGGTGGAGCGGGTCACGGGGATGGACGTGATATCGATCCTCTGGGGCGAGGCCGACAGCCTGCGCACGATCGAGGACGCCAAGCGGCAGATCCTGGCGATCCTGGAC
This sequence comes from Spirochaetia bacterium, assembly GCA_965198005.1. Classification (GTDB taxonomy): domain Bacteria; phylum Spirochaetota; class Spirochaetia; order SZUA-6; family Bin103; genus Bin103. The sequence continues at coordinate 472,844 of CBDAOI010000004.1, read as the reverse complement.
GCCAACCACGGCCGGTTCGACGGCGTGCATCACAAGTTCGTGGTGCACGATTGGGCGCAGTTGCTGGCCACCATCGAATCCACCACGGGAACCATCACCGCCCTGGTCTCGATCCTGGGCATCATCGCGCTGGCGGTGGCCGGCATCGGCGTGATGAACATCATGCTGGTATCGGTGCGCGAGCGGACCCGCGAGATCGGCACGCGCAAGGCGCTGGGCGCCCAGCCGGCGGCGATCCTCAACCAGTTCGTGGTGGAGGCGGTGCTGATCTGCGGCGGCGGCGGGCTGGCCGGCATCGGCCTGGCGGCGGCGGTGATCTATGGCGTGGCGCAACTCACGCAGTGGCCCGGTCTGATCTCCCTCGCCACCGTGCGCCTGGCGTTCCTGCTGTCGTTCGGGACCGGCCTCGTGTTCGGGCTCTACCCGGCCAGCCGCGCCGCCCGCATGGACCCGGTCGAGGCGCTGCGCCACGAGTAGCGTCACGACGTTGGCGTTTCACCTCGGCACGGGACTATTCCGCCCGTTCGTCGGGCAAAGGTCGGGACTGCCCGGCGCCCGGCGCGAGCACACGATGGAATACGGCGTCGGCGCCTTCCTGCTCGCCGCCAGCGAGCTGCTGACTATCGCCCGCGACCAAGTACGCGCGCTCGAATTGATCGATCAAGCGTCCGCGGATCGCTGGGATCACTTGAGATAGCGCTGCAGGAACTCCAGCGTGAGCGGCCAGGAGGCAGCGGCGGCGGCCGGGTCGTGGCGCTGCGGATTGCTGAAGTCCATGTACCCGTGACCGGCGGCGGCGAAGGTATGGAAGGTGTGCGGCACGCCGTGGCGGGTCAGTTCGCCGTCGATGGCGTCGCGGTCTTCGGGGGAGGGGTTCTCGTCGCGGCCGCCGAACAGACCCAGCACCGGACAGCCGACCGCACGCAGCCGGTCGAACGGCGCGGCGCCCGCACCCCACGCCACCCGCGTGTTGCCGCCGTAGAACGCCACCGCCGCCTGCAGCCGGTCGCTGGCCGCGGCCATCAGGTAGGCCACGCGCCCGCCCATGCAGAAGCCGACGATTCCCAGCCGCCGTGCCGCGAGATGGTCGAGCACGGCGTTGCAGTCGTCGATGATCTCGCCGTCTCGCAGCCGGGCCATGCGCGCCAGCGGCGCCGCCGGCGCCGGATGCTGCCGGTGGTACAGGTCGGGGGCCGCGGCCACGTAGCCGGCGGCGGCCAGGCGCGCCGTCATCTCCTGCACGAACCGGTCCACTCCCGGGGCATGCTGGACGACCAGGATCCCCGGCGCCGCGACCGGTGCGGCCGGCCGCGCGACGAAGGTGCGCATCGGCGCCCCCTGCACCGTCACGGTCTCCCAGTTGCTGCCGTTGCTGCCGTTGCCACTCATGACTTCATTGCTCCGTACAGGTCCCGTATCGTGTTGTACACCAGCTTCGGCCGGCGGTACTGATCCACCATTCCCCAGTACCCAAGCTCGCCCGGCCGCTCGGCCTCGATCGGCGCCTTCATCACCGGACGGGTCATCCAGTCGGCGTAGCAGGAGAACATGAACCCGCAGACGCCGATGCGCGTCATCTCGGGCACCAGCTTGCCGATGAACTTCGCCTGATAGTCCTCCGACCAGTTGCAGTTGCGGAAGTCCCGCAGTCCGGGAATCGTCTGCCAGCCGAACTCGGTCATCAGAATCGCCTTGTCGGGAAACTTCCGCCGTACGAAGCTCAGCACCTCGACGCCCTTCTGCAGCTCGGCGGCCAACGGATCGCTGGTCTTCCAGATGTGCGGATCGTACACCCGCGGGTACAGGTTGATGCCCAGCACCCGCGCTTCCTCCAGCTCCAGGCAGAGCTCATCGAGAATCAGCCCGGTGGCGAACAGCGCGAACCGCGTCGGATCCAGCCGCTCCGCCTCGCGCAGCAGTTCTCGGGTCACGTCCTTGACGATCTGCTTGTACTCCTCATCCGAATACCAGTCGTGGAACACGCCCAGCTCGTTCCACACCAGCGGCACGCTTTCGATCACCAGGAAGCCGTACCGGTCGGCCAGCTCGAGGAATTCCTGGGACGCCGGGTAGTGGTGGCGCCAGGCGTTGACGTTGGCATGTTTCGCGATCCAGAAGTCCTTGAGAATGATGTGGGTCGGGAGATGCCGCGAGGTGTCCGGATGATCGTTGAACGTGAGCATGCCGCGGATCGACTGGGGCGCGCCGTTGAGGTAGATGGCCCGCTCCCGCACCTCGATGGTGCGAATTCCGAACTGGAGCGATACCTGATCGACGGCGGCGCCGGCGGCCTCGACCTCCGCCTCAAGGGTGTACAGGTACGGGTCGTCGGGTGACCAAGGCCGCGCCTGCGGCACGGCGATCGCTGCCTCCACCGAGTCCCGCGCCGGCGCGGTGGCGTGCGCGGCCAGCTCGCGCCCGCGGTCGAGGATCCTCAGCCGCAGCGCGTCCCCCTGCCCCGCGACCCGCGCGGTCACCCGCACCAGCGCGCCGCCGCCGGCCAGCTCGGTGCGCACGCCCAAGTCGCTGATCGAAACCGCTGCCCGCGCTTCCAGCACCAGCGCCCCGAACACGCCGCCTGGGTTGTTGACGTCGAAGCGGGTACCGATCCGGTCGTCCGTCTCGGACGCGTCCATGCGCAGCAGGAAGGTGTTCAGCTTGCCCGGCTGCACTTCGACCTCGAGCCAGGTGGAGAGATAGCCGGTGTGCGCGCCGGCCCGACTGCCGTTCACCCATACCGCCAGTTCCCAGGCGTGGATGCCGCAAAACAACCGGCAGGCGGCCGGCCAGTCGGCAGGCACGAACACCTCCCTCCTGGTCCAGGCGATCGGCTGGTAGTAGTACTCGGGATTCTGCGTGTTCCAACACCCCGGCAGCAGCATCGTCAGATCGTCGCGCCACTCCTCCGGGGGAAGTTCTCCCTCGTCCGGATTGAACTGCCAGAGCCCGGCCAGGTCCAGCCTTCTGCGGGTGGTGGAAGCGTACAGGCTCATCGTGCGCGCGCGGTCGCTCAGGGAGTGAAGACGACCTTGAGGGTCTTGTGCTCGCTGAACAGGCGGAAGCCCTCGCTCGCGGCTTCCTCCTCCAGCCGGTACCGGCGCGAGACGATCCGTTCCGCCTTGTCGTTGCCGATCGCCAGGATGAAGTCGATGATTTGGTCCCACTCGGTCAGCTTGAAGTACCATGACCCGAGGTAGGTGAGCTTCTTTCTGATCAACTGCTCGCTGGGGTTGATCGTGATCGGCTGGTCGCCCGGTTCGCCGATCTGGGCGACCACGCCATGGTTCCCGCCCGCCAGGCCCATCGGGCCGCAGCCGGCGATTGCCACGAGGTCGTCCGCGCCCAGCTCCAGCTCGTTCATCGTGGAGTAGAGGTTGCCCAGCACGTCGGTGGAAATGGCGCCGACCACGTCGCTTGACCGCGTCCGGCAGCGGCAGGCACATGCGCTCGGGCACGACCAGGTAGTCGGCGTCGCCGCCGTGCGCGGTGAACCCGATCACCCCCATCTCAGCGCACAGCATCGGCTCTCCGGTGCGGCAGTAGTCGCAGTCGCCGCAGCTCGTGAACGCGATGATCGCCACCCGGTCGCCTTCGCGCACCCGGCGCACGTCGGGGCCGGTCCCGGCGACGATGCCGCACGGCTCATGGCCGACGATGAACGTGCCGGAAGGATAGCCCGGGATCAGGGGATTCCCCTTGTAGATGCTCATGTCGCTGGCGCACAGTGCGGCCGCCTTGACCTGAATCAGCACCTCGTCGCCGCGTGGCTCGGACACGGTCCACTCCTTGACGTGGGCTTCCTTGTTGCCCGGCAGATAGATGCCGCGAGTTTCCATGATTACCTCCGGCGGCGGGGCGCCTAGTGATGGGTGGCCGATACCACCGGAGCGGACGCGTAGATCAGCACCAGCTCTTCGGTCGAGCGGTTGATCGACTGGTGGCGCACCCCGGCGGGAACGTAGAAGAACTCGCCCTGTTTGGCGGTCTTCATCTCTTTGGTGTCGGGCAGCCAGAAGGTGCACTCACCCTTGATGATGTACCAAAACTCGTCGCTCTCGGGGTGCAGATCCATCCAGAATACCTCGCCGGGCAGCGCCTGCCAGATGCCGGCCTGGAGCTTGTCCCCCGGAATCACGATTTTGAAGCAGCTATCCCCCGGTTCCACCAGGTCGACCACGCCACCCGGCTTCTTCAGGAACAGCCAGTCGACGTCGTCCGGATTGACCGCGGTAGCCTCGGTCAACTTCTCCGGCGCGCTGAATTGCGCTACGTCCGCCTCGGTGGACCTTTCTCGTTCTCCATCGTTGCCTCCATCCAGGTCGTTCTGGGAACGCCTTGATAGTCCAGCGGCAGAGCCGTGTCAAGCCATCGTGCAGCAGCGTTCTCGCGTTGGTGTTGCCGACCGCCCGGGCCGCCGGAGAGTGGTCGGTAGTAACTGACCCTACCCGCCCTGCCCCATCAGGAGTCGAACAGAGCTGCCGCCTCCGGGTACACGCGAGCCGCGAGCTGCGGGCCGAGCTTGAGCACGGCGAGACGCAGCCGGCATTCGTGCTCGGGGGCGTGCGGATGGCGTTGCCGGATACCGGCCAGGGCCAACTCATCGGTAGCGCGGCTCAGGCCATCTACGGCGCGCCCCTTGTCGAGAGGTGACATCCGCCGCCAGAGGTCGATCTGCAGCCGCTCGACCTCGGGCGACGAATCGCGGCTGAGCATCCCGTGCGCCCTACGGCTCGGCGCGCCGTCCCCAGTCATGGCGTCCATGGTACCACAGCCGACCGCACGCAGCCGGTCGAACGGCGCGGCGCCCGCGCCCTGCTGTTGCCACTCAGCCGCCAGCATGGCTCGCTTCGCACGATCCTCCAACGCGGGGAGGCTCCGTTCGTGCTATACTGGCAGAACGATGCAGCGACCGCGGGGGATGGTCTCCAGGGATCGTGTTCTGCAGCGGGCGGCCAGGTTGTTCTGGGATCGCCCCCTGTCCGCCACCGACTTGGAAACGTATCCCCGTTGGGTGGTTTCGCGGGTCATCCACTTTGGTGATCTGGAAGACGTACGCGGGCTCGCGGCAGTCATGGGGCGGCGCGCGTTTCTGGAAACGATCTCCGGCGTCAGAATGCAATCGGCGAAGGTGGCCGCGCTGTGGGACGCCGTTCTGAAACTGGAGGGTGTGGCGTGCACACGGAAGTGCTCCCAGCAACCAGCGGCGAGCTCCTGGCCTCGCTGAACGGCCGCGGGGCCGCCGAGTTCTGCGGCTGGGTGCTGGCCGGCGGAACCGGGTTGGCGCTGCAGCTCGGCCACCGAATCTCCGAGGACTTGGACTTCTTTTGCGTGCGCGGCGTAGACACCGCGACGCTGTTCGACAAGTTGGGGGAAGTGGCCGCGTGCGACACCCTGTACTCGGATGAGCGCACGTTGAGCGTGCTCATGCGAGGCGTCAAGCTGTCCTTCTTTCAGGTTGGGGATCCGTTCCTGTTTCCGGTGACACCGTACACGTTCTTCGGCGTTGCCGACGTGCGCGACATCGCTCTGATGAAGCTGTTGGCGGTAACCAATCGCGGCAGCCGCAGGGACTTCGTCGACCTGTTTTCGATCCTGCAGACCGGTCCCGCTCTCGGCGATTACCTGCAACTGTTGCCGCGGAAGTATGGACCGGGCCGTTTGAATCCCTATCAGGTAGCGATGAGCCTGACCTACTTCGACGATGCCGAAGCGGAGCCGCTGCCGCGCATGCTTGCGCCCTTCGAATGGTCGCCGTGCAAGCAGTTCTTCATCCGAGAAGTGCGGGCGCTGGTGCTGCCGTAGGATGTCAAGTGCAACGCCGCCAGATTATCAGGTCGCGTGTGTCGTCATGCACCGTCCGCATCCGTCGATCCTCCGGACGGTGCGTGCTGCCCAGTGCGGACTCAGCCCGGCCGCGGCGGCCGATACCGTGCCTGGCGCCGCCGAACCGCCCGATCTGCCCGCGCAGGCGCGGGTCGAGCAGGTCGCGCACCGCGTCGCCCACCATGTTGAGGCAGTACACCGTCACCGTCAGGAACAGACCGAGCCACAGCGCCAAGCGCGGCGCCAGCTCCATGTACCGCCGCCCTTCGCCCAGCGTCATGCTGGCCTGGAGCGCCAGTTCGGCAAGCACGGTGGCATGCCCGCCGCCACGTTCTCCCGCATCGCCTGGCCATCCTCGACGTTGGCGTACACGCAGCGGAAGTCGCCCTGCGCGCCGCCGTTCAGCAGATCGCGCAGCGCCGGTCAGGTCTCACCATAGCGACATAACCGGTGTTGCCTTCGGCAGCAGTGAAAACCTCGGCACTCCAGACCATGTCATTTTCGACGCTCAATAGTCCGCCCGCACGCACCGCTACCGACGCTTCGCCTGCACCCTCGCGGGTGCAAGCGCACGGCTCGCGGAGAAGCGTGGATCGGTTATTCCTTCGCTTCAAGGGACTCCCACCCTCTGTCATATGCCAGTTAGCCTGGCGCACCACCTGAGAACTGCCATGGAAGCCGAGGAAGTCGACCTGTCCCGAGCGCAACGCCGCCAGACGCGTCTGCGCCTCCGGCATCACCAGCGCGTTGATGCTATCGATATAGGGCAGTCGGTTCTGCGGGAACTTCTCATCGAACGCCCAGTAGTTGGGAGCCTTCTCCCAGGTGACGGAGCTGCCTTCCACCAGGTCGGTAAGCTCGTAGGGTCCGGTGCCCACCAGGTTCTGCCAATCGCCGATATCGACACCGGTCCCCGCCCGAATCACCTCCGGTGGATAGATAAACAGGACGTTCTGCGTAAGGATCGTCTTGACAGCGTCCAGGTTCTGCTCCGCAAGCTTGAAGACGACCGTGTTGCCCTGTGCCGTTACCGAGGTGAATCCCATGTCGTCTATGGGCCCCACGGCCGCCGCGCCTTCCGGTGGCTCGGTGAAGCCGCTGCCTAGCCCGAGGTAGCGGTGGAAGTTGAACTCCACGTCCTTTGCGGTGAGCGCGCGACCATTCATCGGCGCCTTGTCGTGCCAGTTCACGCCCTGGCGGATGTGAAACACGATGGTGGTCGGGTCGGGCTGCTCCCAGCGCTCGGCCAGGTGCCGCGGGGGTCAAGCCAGTCCCCGTGGTGCGCCTTGGGGGATTTCAGCCAACCCTGTTCTTTGCCGGCACGTTGGCAACCGCCAGCAACGACTCCACGCAGTCGCGCAGCGACTCATCGAACGGCCGAAACTCGACGCCGGTGACGGCGCGAACGCGGTCGTTGCGCAGGTCGCAGCCAGCCCAGATCGCTCGCAGCTCCGCCTCCTGCGCCTTCGTTTCCGCAGACTGACTGTCGGCGACCGAAGCTTCGGCGCGCCCGAGCTCAGGCAGCAGCTGGCCAATGCGACGGTCGATTGCTTCCACCCTGTGCATCTCGGCCGCCCAGGCAAGGTAGCGCTCGCCGCTGCGCACCTGCACGCTCTCGAGCAGGCCGATGTGGCAGTCGGCGTCGTCGCGCACGTCGACCGGCATCCACGGCCTGTAATCCTCGGTCTGCGGATACTCACCCAGCAGCATCATCTCGATGCGGTGCTGCCACGGCCCCATGTCCTTCTGGTGCGCGGACTGGATCGGGCCGACGTTGTCGGCGGGCAGGCACGCGATCGACTCCCAGCTCCCGCTGCGCTCGGCGGCCTGGGCGAACGAGCGCTCGGCGATGAGCTTCCCCATCGCGTAGCCGGCGCGCTTGGCCGACCAGTCCGGGTGGTGCTCGTTCGGGTAGCGGTCCTCGTAGAGCACCGGACGCGGCGCCAACTCCTGCCGGTCCACCTCGGCCGACACGGCCGCCAGGCTGGAGGTGACGATCACCCGGCCGACGCTCTCGGACCTGTCGATGCTGGCGATGGTGTGATCGCACACCATCTGCACGTAGTCCATATCGTTGTACTTGCTGACGTGCGACACGTGACACACGCCGCGGCAGCCGGCAAAGGCGCGGTCGAAACAGCCGGCCTGGTCTAGGTCGGCGCTGTGGATGGAGAGTCGGCCCGACGCGTAGGCGGGCATCTGGCGCAGAAACGTGGTGCGGGTTGCATCATCGGCGTCGCGCACGCAGGCGCGCACGCGGTAGCCCTTGTCCAGCAGCCGCCGGACCACCCAGCCGCCGATGAAGCCGGCGGCGCCGGTAACTGCGACCGTGCCGCCCTTCTGTATTGGTGCCATCGCCGACGAACATACCCGAGCGTCCACGTTTGTGCCAGCGCCTCCGGGCTGACGATTTTGACACGCGACGAGCGGATCATGTGCTACGACGTCGTCTCGGTCCGCGCCTGAGCCCGACGGGTGGCAGCCCTGATTCCCTGGATTCCTCTTAATTCGCAACGACCAACGGCCTAATAAGCTCTACGGCGCCTCTGATGGCCTGGGCTGCATCCCACAAGTCCACCGCACGCTGTGCGTTGAGCCAGAACTCGGGAGAGTTACCGAACAGCCGTGCAAGACGCAGCGCCATGTCCGGGCTCACCGCGCGACGCTCACGGACAAGATCGTTGATGGTCTGGCGCGAGACACCCACCGCGCCAGCAAGACCCGAGATCGTCAGCCGGTAGTCGGGTAGAAAGTCCTCTCGCAGCATCTCGCCCGGATGGGTGGGCCGCGCTTGCCTATTGCCAGTGTTCCGGATGCTCACGCCGAACCCCCTCAGTTAGGCACCGAGGCGGCTGCCGCCACCCCGCAACCGCGGATCGAGCAGGTCGCGCACCGCGTCGCCGAACATGTTCAGACTGTAATCGTCGACCCACGATCTCGCCTCCCCGGCTGCAAGCTCCGTCTCAATGATTATCCCGCGTATGCGAACGGTCAACAACCGATACGTTGGGCGGGCCCCGGCGGCCGGACCAACGGCTGAAACCCATACACGGCCGTACCGAGCGGTCGCACGCAGCGCGAATCGGTGCAGCCGACCATGATCGTGGGCACCATGAGGACGTGGCGGTCGAGCACGGTCTCGGTCGCCTGCTCGAGCAATTCGACGAATGGGCCGTCCGCGGGCGATGTTGCGTGGAGCCCGAAGTCGATGCGCAGAGCGCCCGCGCGGGGAGGTTCATCGACTCCTGCAACCTACACGAGGGTCTGCAGAAACGTCGCCGCCGGAGCCAGCCGGATTCCTTCGCGAGTCTGGACGTCCTTGGTGCCGGTGGCGCTGAGCTGCCACGCATCCACATCGGCAAAGCGCTCCTTCAGATAGCGAAGACTGCGGTCGACGGGCGCATCCGCCCATTTGGCCTCGACCATCACCAGTGGCTTCATGCGCTCGACTACCACGAAGTCCACCTCCCGGCCATCCACATCCCGGAAATAGCGTAGCTCGAGATCCTGGCCGGCGGTGTCTTGCTGATGGTGCACCCACTTCAGAAGCGCCATCGCCACCAGGTTCTCGAACCGGGCCGGCAGGTCGGGGATCTGCAGCCAATCGAACAGGTAGTGCTTCTGTGCCTTCTTGATGGCGCGTATCTGCGGCGCGCCAAACGGACTCACGCGGCGCGCCAAACGGACTCACGCGAAACATCGCGTACAGCCGCTCGAGCGCCAGCAGCCAGCGGCGTACCGCGTCGTGGCTGACCGCCAGGTCCTCTGCGATACTCGCGCGACCAGCGCCGACCTGCCGCGGCCCGGCGACGAAGACCATCTTTGCGGCCAGATCTGAACGGATGGGGCCCTCTAGGTAGCGCTGCAACGCAAGCTCCTTAGATGATGGATGAACAATGATTCTAGCCGGTCACGAAAAAAAACAGCAAGATATTTTGGGTGTTCCTAGAATTACTCGGATACGCGCCCGACATGCGGGACGCCCCGGAGCCACGGTTTTGGTGAGCTGCGGCCAAACGCTCTCCATATCCGCATGCCGTCCGGATAGCTGGGGACAGCGGTTAGCTCGACTATCCATATGCCGTAGGGATAGCGCGCGTCCCTATCCTCCCGGCGCTCTGCGGTCACTCGTCTTCGGCTGGAATCAGATACCCAGATCTTTGCCGTTGTAGCCTCGCAGCATCACGCGGGCAGTGTCGTTCCAGTGAATGGCGTCTTGCTCCTCCGCCAGAGGTTGGTAGCGGTAGGGCGCCTCGTCGGGAAACCGCTGCCGGCGGGCGTCGATGCCCATCGCGATGACGCGCGAGCGCTCGCGAACGCGCTGGGCAGCGTAGGGCTCCGGCTCCTCGCCGACTACATCGATTACTGACGAACGACGATGGAAGCCGAACGTGAGCGAGACGCGCCGGTGCTCGGACCGATTGGCGAAGCTGCCGTGCAGGATCTGGCGATTGACGATCGCCACATCGCCGGGCTGACACGCCATGGGGACCGCGTCGGGTAGGCGATCCGATCCGCCATTCGCCTCCTGCAGCGCCGGAATATCGATCTTGCCGACGCCATGAGACCCCGGCACCAGCCACAAGGCGTTGCTCGGATTGGTGGCGTAGAGCTGGGTCATGAAGTTGAACCCGTGCGTGCCGTCGTCGAACTCGGGGCTGTCCCAGTGGGTCGTACCATCCTGGTGCCAGGAGGTCGATGGCCCGAGCCCCGCCATCTTGACCCATACCGCCTCTCGGAACGGGGCAAAGTCTGGCCCGTTGATGTGTGCAGCCACGGCGTGTGACTCAGCGGGTGCACCCCGGCTCACGCCGCGCGCGCCTACGGCTCTTTGAGTATCATTTTGCACCTCCCTCGTCGGCCACGGATGGGCCGCGTCGCTACGCATGCGGGCGTGGACTGCTGGAGTTTGCGGCCGACCGGGCCGGCCGTTGGACGCGCGGACGCGTGGCGGCTGTGCGCCACGCGGATCGATGGTGCCGCAGAGCTATCTGCTTACTCTGTCATGGAATACCGAACACTGCCCGCGTCCCTGTCATCCCCCGAACATTTTCGGTCGATTGCCCGGTGAGGTGTCGTCGGAGGTGTCGGTAAGCGACCTGGCACAGGCAGCGTCGTGGGGTCAGCTGGCAGGGCGCGCCGGCTGACCCCACACCGGCGCCCAGGGTGGAGCCGTGCAGCAAGCGCCTGCTGTCACCCAGGCGTTTCGATAGGTGGTCGTGCCGGCCCGTACGATGCGGTAGTGCGAGCCGGGTGCCCGGCCACTCCCCACTTGGCCGAGGCGTGACGCCGAACGAGAGCGGGTGCCGCTCGGAGATGATGCCCTTGCCGGAGATGCTGGTAATGACCGGGGCCCGCAGACGCTCGGCGAGCCCGCCAGCTTGCCCTGATGTGATGTTCCCATATACAGACGGTCCGTGTAGACTGCCAGAGTGGTGGAAAGTAACTGGAAACTGCATCACCTGGGCATACCGGTCCGCGATCTCGACAAATCGCGCCAAGCGTACGAGGCCCTGGGTGTCGCGTCGTTGCAAACGGAATTCGCCATCGACAGCAGCAAGATGGCCGAGTACCTGGTCTACGGGAAGACACCGGATCCGGTGGTCAAGACTCGCGGCGTAATGGGCAAGGTAGGCCCGCTGGGGATCGAGTTGCTGCAACCGGTGCAAGGGCACACGGTCCACAAGGAGCTGTTGGAGAGCAGCGGCGAGGGGGTTGGCCACATTGCCTACACGGTAGACGATCTGGAAGCAGAGGCGGCCAAGCTGGTGGAGCGGGGTTTCCCGGTCATCCTGAGCATCATCCCTGCCGGCAAGACCTCTCGCAGCGCCGTCTACTTCGACACCCGCAGCAAGTTCAGCAACCTCATCATCGAGCTCATGCAGGCGGCGGCGCCTTGACACCGCGCGCACGCTCTTTAGTTGGACCAGACGTCGTCGCCCGCGGGAGCTAGCTTCGATAGACCTCGCGCTTCTGTGCCTTGCTGCCGCCGTACCACTTTGCCTCCCAGGAGTCCGGCTTGTGCACGTCCTCGAAGGGATAGACGTCGACGACCGGCGTATAGGCACGCGGGTGTTGGGTGACGGCGTGCAGAATCGCTTCGGCGATATCTTCGGGTTGCATCAGCTTGTCAGGATAGACATCGTGATTGTCATGCTGCATCTGGGTGTCGACGTTTCCTGGGCGAATGAGCACCGCTCGGACCCCGTGCGGACGCCCCTCCTCTTGCGTAACCCCGGTGAGCCCGGCCACTCCCCACTTGGCCGAGGCATACGCCACCATCTTGTAGGGGTAGTACTTTCCCGCCAGTGAGGAGACGTTGACGATGTGGCCGCTGCCCTGCTCGCACAGGTGAGTGAACACCGCTTGCGTACACAGGAACACCGCCTTGAGGTTGACGTTGATCTGGACGTCCCAGTCCGCCTCGCTGACATCGGGGATCGCTTTGTGGTCGGCGAAGCCGGCGTTGTTCACCAGGATATCCACCCGGCCAAACCGCTCCAGGGCCTGCTGCACCATGGCATCGACGTCGGTCTTGTTGGTCACGTCGGTCGGTACCGCAAGCGCTTCCCGGCCAACACTGCGAATCTGCTCTCCCACCGCCTCGAGCTCTGCGCCGCTGCGTGCCACCAGCACCACATCGGCCCCCTCCCCGGCCAACGCGAGGGCGGTCGCGCGACCGATGCCACGACCCGCGCCAGTAACGATGGTGATCTTCCCTGCTAGCTTAATCTCAACCTCCACGCTGCCTGGCACATTTCCACCCTGGTACAGCAACTGCTATGGTAACGGACATCATGATTCGAGGCCAGGCGGCGTGCCGGCAAGGGATCGCGCCAGCCGGCCGTCGAATGTGGCCAGCCGTCCGTCGCGCGCGGCAGACAGCGCTGCAAGGTGAAAGTCCGTGACCTGTCGGTAACCTTGCAAGCGATCCTTGATGGTCCGATCCAGGGCTGTGCGCAGCGCGACGTCATCCGGCCAGAACAACTGTGCTCCTCATCGCGCAATTGGTTTACCAGATCCAGATCGGCGGTCTCATGCTGATGGGCGGGAAACAGCGGAACGCCGTTTCGCACCGGTGGCGCTTCGTCCGGCTGGAGCGCCTTGAGCACCAATTCAGAGACCACAGCGCCGAGCGTTGCACCGCGTTGCTCGGCAAGCGGCCGCACCCTCGCCATTGCCTCGACAGAGATGTTCAACGTGGTTCTCATCGCAACGTGATTGTCCCCGGTTTGATGTTCGATGTCAAGCATCAAGCAGCGTGGTCGGCGGGCCAGGCCACCTCGAGATTCGTCAGCTGGCCGAGCTGACCGAGCGGCCGATGGCCTTGAAACCCTCGACCAGGTCCGCCTGCGCGGCCATGCGCACGGTGATGCCGGCATCGACCATCATATTGTGCCCGGTGGTGTGCCGGCTCTCGTCGCTGGCCAGGTAGAGCGCGGCGTAGGCAATGTCTTCGGGCGTGCCGGCATGATTCAGCGGCAGCCAGTCTGCGAAGTACTCGGTGAGCCGCTGTTCGCGGCGCGCGTTCTCTTCGGCCGACTGCGTTTGGTGACCGCCCCAGAAGATGGGGGTGACGATGGCACCCGGGGAGATACAGTTGACGCGAATGCCGAACTCCGCCAGCTGCGTGGCCCACACCTTGGTCATATGGATGACCGCGGCCTTGCTGGCCGAGTAGACCGGGCCGGCGCCATCGGTGGTGACCCCGGCGGTGCTGCCGTTGTTGATGATGCTGCCTCCGCCCTGCGCCTTCATGATCGGCGTGACGTATTTGAGGCCGAAGAAACAGGAGCCGAGATTGGTGATCATCACTCGATTGAAGCCGTCCAGCGCGAAATCCTCGGGGGGGACGAAGCCCTGGCCGATGCCGGCGTTGTTGAACAGCACGTCCACGCGCCCCCACTTGGCCATGGTGGCATCGACCATCGCCTCTACGTCGGCCTCGACCGAAACGTCGGCGCGGACGAACAGCGCGCTGTCGCCGAGCCGGTCGGCCAGGGCCTGGCCCAGTTCCTCACCACGCGCGGCGATGACGACTCGAGCTCCCTCGGCCACGAACAGCTCTACCGTGCCTGCGCCCATTCCACTGTTGCCGCCAGTAACGATGGCGACCTTGTCTGCAAGTCTTCCTGGCATAATGGGCGCATTCTCACACGCCAGAGTCGCTCCGGCAACTAGCGGCGGCGCAGGGGAAGTCGACGCGGCCCGGTGCTCCTCCAGAGCTTGGCGCTACATCCCCCAGACCGTGACCGGCACGCCAGCTCCCGCCGGCGCGCGGCGGAAGATCTTTTCCGCCCAGGTTCGGTCCGGCGCGCGGTCGAACACGATCAGGTGGCCCGCCTCCGCCCCGCAGCGGTCCATGTAGCCACGGGTCTGCTCCATCCCCTCGGCGATGGTCCGCTCCAACCCCTTGCGCAGCACCTTGCACCCCACCACGAAACGGCGCTCGCGCCCGCCCTGCGACCACACGATCAGCAGGTCGGTGCGCCCCCGCCCCAGCGCGTACTCCCGCTCGAGCCGCCCGCCGCCGTTCACCACCCGCTGCAGGTGCGCCTGCAGCAGCAACTGCGGCCCGGCCTCGTGGTACTGCTCGAAGCGCTGTACCCAGTGCTCGGAGTGCTCACGAAAGAACTCCTGGAACGCCGCGATCAGCCCCTCAACGTCCAGCCCGCCGTCCGCACCCATGTATCTTGCCACCTGTTGCGGCAGCCCCGCCTGCACCGCGTAGTTCAGATGCCGCGGCACCACCTCGGCGTAGATCAGGTTGGCGATGCGCGGCGGGCCGGCGGCGTCCTGCGCCACCAGCCCCAGGTCGCAGACGTAGGCGACGTCCTCGGTCGACCACGCCTGCTCGTCGGCACCGGTCAGAATCGGCTCCACCACACGCCGCACGCGCTCCTCGCGCAGCTTGTGCGCCAGATCGTCGATGTGCGTGTCGCGGCGCAGGATCAGCCGCTCCTGCGCCTCCAGAATGGCGTGGGCCGTGATCGGGCGCGCGCGGTCACGCCCTACCTCGTCCTCGAAGCATGCCTCCCGGCACAGCGCGTTCACCAGCCACGGCTGCCCGGCGGTCCGCGTCAGGATCAGCCGCACCGCCTCCGCCGTGAACGCCTGCCCGGTCGCCGCCGTGTGCTGCCCCAGCAACGCCCGCACCTCCTGCTCCGAGAAGTCGCCCAAGCGCAGCGACTTGGCCTTGATGTTGAACGCGCTGCCGCCGAGCACCAGCCGGTTCTCGGCGGTCGAGTGAATGCGGTAGTCGCGCACGTCACGCACCCCGCACAGGATGATGCCGTGCGGAAAGGCGGCCGGACGCTGGTCGTAGCCGCTGCGCAGTTGCCGCAGCACCGACAGCAGGGTGTCGCCCACCAGCGCGTCGATCTCGTCGATCAGCAGCACCAGCGGCGTGCGGTCGGCAGCGGCCCAGCGACTCAGCGTCAGGCTCAGCGCGCCACCCGGTCCGGCGCTGTTCATGGCGTCGCTGCAGACGCGCTCCAGGGTATCGTCGCCCAGCGTCAGGCTTGCCCTGAGCGCAAACTGCGACAGTACCGTGCGCATGCCTTCCACCACGTTCTCGCGCATCGCCTGGCCCGCCTCGACGTTCGCGTACACGCAACGGAACTCGCCGTGCGCGCCGCCGTTCAACAGATCCCGTAGCGCCAACAGCGCCGAGGTCTTGCCGGTCTGCCGCGGCGCGTGCAGCACGAAGTACTTCTTGTCCCGGATCATGCCGAGCACCGCGTCGAGATCAATCCGCTCCAGCGGCGGGATGTGGTAATGGTCCGCAGCCACTACGGGCCCCTCCGTGTTGAACGTGCGCACGGTCACCATGGGCGCACTGTCGCAGAGCTTGACGCGGCTGTCATCCGCGGGTCGGAACCTTGCAGCGTCTCCTTGTCCATTCCGTACGGTGTACGGCTAACGACTGCCACCCCCGGCTCCTGCTATCCGTATGGTATACGAGTTGACGGCGGCTTCGATTGTCACTAACGCCGATCGCCTGCACGGCATTGTCAGTGGTGAAGTGATACCGGCCGTGGGGCGGCCAGATCTTCGATGTAGTCCTCGGCTCGCGCGACTGAAGGAGCGCTTCCTGCACGAGTCCGGCCGGCGGGTAGGAGCTTGGCGCCATCTGCCTGACGACGACGTGGTCGGCTCGGCTACTCCAGCTCGCCAGTCAGGGTCGGCAGGACGTCCGCCAGGGTGATGCCGAAGTCGTTTTCCTGGCAAGGAGCGCGCGCGCGGGGTAGGATGAGCCGATGGCACGTAAGCGGCGGCTGCCCCTCGGCATCCAGACCTTTCGCACGCTCCGAGAAGACGACTGCTACTACGTGGACAAGACCGCCCAGATCTGGCGGCTGGTCGAGCAGGGTACGCACTACTTCCTGTCACGGCCGCGGCGGTTCGGCAAGAGCCTGCTGGTGGACACCCTGAAGGAGCTGTTCGCGGGCAGCGAGGAGTTGTTTCAGGGGCTGTACATCCATGACCGCTGGGAGTGGTCGGTGCGCCATCCGGTGGTGCGGCTGAGCTTCGCCGGCGGCAGCTTCAGGGACCCGAGCTACCTGCACCAGAACGTGATGGCGCAACTGGAGGGCAGCGAGCGGGAGCTGGGCGTGACCGGCCGCTACGACACCGCGCCGGAGCGCTTCCGCTATCTGCTGGCCGCCCTGCACCGGGAGAGTGGGCAGCGGGTGGCGGTGCTGGTGGACGAGTACGACAAGCCGATCCTGGACGCGCTGGAGGAGCCGGAGGTGGCGCGCGCCAACCGCAGCTTCCTGCGCGGCCTGTACGGGATGATCAAGGATGCGGATGCGCATATTCGCTTTACCTTCCTGACCGGGGTGAGCAAGTTCTCGAAGGTGAGCCTCTTTTCGGAGCTCAACAACCTCACCGACATCACCCTCGATGCGCCCTTTTCGTCGATTTGCGGCTACACGGACGAGGACCTGGATACGGTGTTCGCGGCTGAGCTGCCCGGTCTGGATCGCGCACAGATTCGCCACTGGTACAACGGCTACTGCTGGCTGGGCACGGAGAAGATGTACAACCCGTACGATGTGCTGCAACTGTTCCGCAGCCGCAAGTTCGACGCCTACTGGTTCGAGACCGGCACCCCGCGGTTCCTGGTGGAGACCCTGTACCGGCGCCGGGTCAGCTCGGTGACCCTGGGCGAGATGGTGAGCACCGCCGAGCTGCTGGGAGCGTTCGACGTCGGCGACCGCGCCCCCGCCGAGCACATCGGCACCGAGGCGCTGCTGTTCCAGACCGGCTACCTGACCATCGAGGGCGAGGAGGACCTGGGCGGCAGGGCGCTGTATCGGCTCGGCTACCCCAACCGGGAGGTGCGCCAGAGCCTGAACGGGCAGTTGCTGGGCCAGTTGGTGCAGGACACCAGCGGCCAGACCGCCAACAGCATCCGCCTGTACCGGCTGCTGGAGCGGAACGACTTCACGAGCATGAAAGAACTGTTTCAGGCGTTCTTCGCCAGCATCCCGTACCAGTGGTACACGAACAACCACATCGCCGACTACGAGGGCTACTACGCGAGCGTGTTTTTCTCGTATTTCGCGGCCCTGGGATATGATCTCACGGTGGAAGACGCGACCAGCCACGGGCGGGTGGACCTGGCGGTGCGGGCCGGGGGGCAGGTGTACCTGTTCGAGTTCAAGGTGGTGGAGATGGAACCGGAGGGGGCGGCGCTGGCGCAGTTGCAGAGCCGGAATTACGCCGCCAAGTACCGCCACCTGGGGCAACCGATTCACCTGATCGGGGTGGAGTTCAGCCGCCAGAGCCGCAACGTAACCGCGTTCGCGGTGGCGGCCGACCAAGCCTGAGCGCCACCACCGCGCTCCGGCCCGCGGCACCCCTGGCCGGGCCGACGGCTGCCCGGCGAATACCTGGCCGTGTCCATCGGCCCAGCCTGGCTGATGCATGAGCGGTTCATCGGGGATGGCGTCGAGCACCAACTGCAAGCGTTCGAGATCACCGAGCAACTGGTCGAAGCAGACTATTGACATTGGTCATGGTACCCTCATGATGGAAAGGTAGAGAGCCCCGCTGACCCTGCCGATTGTGGTCAGCTCCGGTGCTGTTCTCCTCCATACTCCGATGCGTACCCGACACCTGACCATGACCATTGACGAGTTCCACCTGATGGCGAGAGAGCCAGGATGGAAGTATGAGTACTGGAGCGGGCAAGCGCATATCTCTCCCGCCCATCGGTCAGTCTCCACGTCCCTCGAAATCGAACCCCGTCCATGCCGATCTCCTTGTCGGACCCGGCCCGCGGCAAGCAGCTACGAGCCGGCGATGATTGCCGCTTACGTGGCCGCCTTCAGAGATACCATCGATTATTGTGACTGGGAGGAGACGAGAATCGTCGAGCCGGCCAGAGACAACGTGATCGGATTCTTCTCCGGCGCCCGCGGAAAGCCTCTTGCGGCGTCGCGCCTAGCGTTGGTCGCCCATCCGGAAGTCGAGCAGGAGTCAGTCGTTGGTGCTGCCCTCGTAGCCGAAATGAAGGACGAATCCGTGCGGTTGGAGCTACTATTCGTTACCCCGGAGTGGCAACGAATGGGCGTAGCTACAGCCCTTGTGTCAGCGACTCTCATGCAACTGTATGAGAGCGGCCACAGGACGTTGAAAAGTCGATACAACCTCGGTAATGAGGAGAGCAGGGCGTGGCATAGAGCGTTCGGGTTCGTAGACGATTCCGACCTGTTGTTGGCAGAATCGTACTGTCGCCTGGCTGAACATGAGCTCTGGCGAAGAGAGAAAGTCGGCGATCTCACACCGGTGGAGCGCCGGAACCTGAACCTGGAGATCGATCGCTGGAGAGCCCAGGCTGACCAACTGTCGGCTGTTGCAAGGCGTTGGCGCGCGCATTGAGTTCTGTACGCCGCGCACAAGCTCGGCATCGACGGCTCGCCAAGCTCACCTGTCGCGAATTCGAGGTCACCGTGACCGAAACCGCCCACGCTCGCTGCGATCTTCCGAGGATGCGCCGTCTCCAGCAGTGCTGGCCGCGCTTCATACGCTCGCTGGCGGCGGTGGTCTGATTCTCGGCGTCGTCCGTCAACCGATGGTCACGGGCGGCGCTCATTCCGGCTGGTCGCCGGTAATAACGACGTCGGTGCGCAGGATCCGGGCATACCCGCCGCGGCCAAAGTGGTCAAGCCGGTCGCCACACTCAACCGCGACCGGCCCCCGTGTTCGCTAGCGACGCTTCGCATCAGGCCCTCACCCTCTCATACCCGCCACGAAAGTGCAAGTGGCACAAGTGGTGGCACAAGTGGCACGAGTGGCGCGGTGGTGGCGGTGGTGGCGGTTCATGCTCCCGGCAGTACTCACCGACCAGGACCGCATCAGGCACCAGCGCTTGGAGGCGGGCGGCCGCCTCGAGCACCGCCTGCATTTCGGCTGCACGCATAGTGGTAGTGAGTTTACTCACTACCCGGCTCGGCGTCGAACTTCTGGATCTTTCCGCCCAGGTTCGGTCCGGCGTGCGGTCGAAATCATTGATTCGCCCCGTCCTGCTCCTGTCGACACGCCGGCCATCTGGGGCGCTTGATGAACCCTGAGCGGTCGGGTGGTGTGGCAAGGAGCGCGCGCGCGGGGTAGGATGAGCCGATGGCACGTAAGCGGCGGCTGCCCCTTGGCATCCAGACCTTTCGCGAGATCCGGGAAGAGGACTACTACTACGTGGACAAGACCGCCTATATCTGGCGGCTGCACGAAGCGGGTAAGCACTACTTCCTGTCACGGCCGCGGCGGTTCGGCAAGAGCCTGCTGGTGGACACCCTGAAGGAGCTGTTCGCGGGCAGCGAGGAGTTGTTTCAGGGGCTGTACATCCATGACCGCTGGGAGTGGTCGGTGCGCCATCCGGTGGTGCGGCTGGACTTCGCCGGCGGCAGCTTCAGGGACCCGGGCTACCTGCACCAGAACGTGATGGCCCAGCTGGAGGGCATCGAGCGGGAGCTGGGCGTGACCGGCCGCTACGACACCGCGCCTGAGCGCTTCCGCTATCTGCTGGAAGCCCTGCACCGGGAGAGCGGGCAGCGGGTGGCGGTGCTGGTGGACGAGTACGACAAGCCGATCCTGGACGCGCTGGAGGAGCCGGAGGCGGCGCTCGCCAACCGTGACTACCTGCGCGGCCTGTACGGGATGATCAAGGCCAGCGACGCGCACGTGCGGTTCACCTTCGTGACCGGGGTGAGCAAGTTCTCGAAGGTGAGCCTCTTTTCGGATCTGAACAACCTCACCGACATCACCCTGGATCGGCGCTACTCGTCGATCTGCGGCTACACCGACGCCGACCTGGATACGGTGTTCGCTCCTGAGCTGCCGGGGTTGGATCGAGAGCAGATCCGCGCCTGGTACAACGGCTACTGCTGGCTGGGCACGGAGAAGATGTACAACCCCTACGACCTGCTGCGCCTGTTCGACAGCCGCAAGTTCGCCCCGTACTGGTTCGAGACCGGCACCCCGCGCTTCCTGGTGGAGACCCTGTACCGGCGCCGGGTCAGCTCGGTGACCCTGGGCGAGACGGTGACCACCGCCGAGCTGCTGGGGGCGTTCGACGTCGGCGGCCGCACCGCCGCCGAGCATATCGCCACCGAGGCGCTGCTGTTCCAGACCGGCTACCTGACCATCGAGGGCGAGGAGGACCTGGGCGGCAACGTCCTGTATCGGCTGCGCTACCCCAACCGCGAGGTGCGCCAGAGCCTGAACGAGCAACTGCTGGGCCAGTTGGTGCAGGACACCAGCGGCCAGACCGCCAACCGCATCCGCCTGTACCGGCTGCTGGAGGCCAACGACTTCGACGGCATGAAAGAGCTGTTTCAGGCGTTCTTCGCCAGCATCCCGTACCAGTGGTACACGAACAACCACATCGCCGACTACGAGGGCTACTACGCGAGCGTGTTTTTCTCGTATTTCGCGGCCCTGGGATATGATCTCACGGTGGAAGACGCGACCAGCCACGGGCGGGTGGACTTGGCGGTGCGCACCGGCGGGCAGGTGTACCTGTTCGAGTTCAAGGTGGTGGAGATGGAGCCGGAGGGGGGCGCGCTGGCGCAGCTCCAGAGCCGCGACTACGCGGCCAAGTACCGCCACCTGGGGCAACCGATTCACTTGATCGGGGTGGAGTTCAGCCGCCAGAGCCGCAACGTGACCGCGTTCGCGGTGGCGGCCGACCAGGCCTGAACGCCACCACCGCGCTCCGTCCTGCGGCACCCCCGGCCGGGCCGACGGTTGCCCGGCGAATACCTGGCGCGGCGGGCGAGCCAGTTTCGCCGTCGCGATTCGATTACTCGCGCTCGCCAGTCAGGGTCGGCAGGACATCCGCCAGGGTGATGCCGAAGCGGCGAGGGGGTTGGCCACATTGCCTACACGGTTGACGATCCGGAAGCAGAGGCGGCCAAGCTGGTGGAGCGGGGTTTCCCGGTCATCCTGAGCATCATCCCTGCCGGCAAGACCTCTCGCAGCGCCGTCTACTTCGACACCCGCAGCAAGTTCAGCAACCTCATCATCGAGCTCATGCAGGCGTGACCGAGCGGCCGTGCTCTAGGACCAGCGCTATCGCCCAGACCCGCATCACGTTTCGCCTGCTTGTTCGAGGATGGCCTGAACGAGTTGGTCCGAGAGTCTGAAATCCCGCGCAGCCAATCGTTCGAAGAAGGGCCTGACGCTCTCCACCAAGCTCGCCCTCTTGGCGGCAAGCAGTACGCCAGCAAGGCCGGTGACCGCGAGTCCATGAGCATCCGCATACGATCGACCAGCGGCGTCGGCCGGCAGCGGCCCAGCGGCCCAGCGACTCAGCGGCAGGCTCAGCGCGTCACCCGGTCCGGCGCTGTTCATCGCCTCGCGGCAGGTACGCTCCAGCGTGTCGTCACCCAGCGTCAGGCTCGCCCTGAGTAGCTTCCCACCGGCCCGGGCCGGCGCAGATCCGGTTTGGCCGGCAACCGGCTTGTCGCCAAGGTGCCGCGCCGCATGCTTGTTTTTCCCTACGGGGGAATAGTCCGGGCTCGCGCTGCCGGTGCCCACCCCAATCGCTTGCGCCGCCTGCACGTACACGTTCTCCTTGATGCGGATCACCGCACTGCGCGCGATTCTCGATCCGCTGATGCCGCCGGCAATGCCCAGCACCAGGATGATCTGCAGCTGGCCCTGGCCGACCAGCGACATCACCGTGATCAGAATGAGCAGCCCCGGGAACGCCATCCAGGCGTCCACAAACCGCTGCACCACCATGTCGAGCTTGCCGCCGAAGAACCCGCTGGTCGCGCCGATCAGCAGCGCCACCACCAGGTTGATGCTGGTTGCCGACAGGCCAACGACTACCGAGATGCGTGCCCCGTAGATGATTCGGCTGAGGATGTCGCGCCCCAGCTGGTCGGCACCCAGCAGGTACTGCCATGACGGCGGGGCGTACCGGTCAATCAGGTGAATCTCGTTCATCCCGTAGGGGGCCAGCACATCGGCGAAGATGCCGCAGAACAGCAGCAGCACGATGATGCCGCCCACGGTGCCCAGCGGCTGTTCCCGGACCAGCCTCCGGAAGAATTGCATCATGACTCTGCTTCCTAGCGGTAGCGGACCCGGGGATCCAGGAAGGCGTAGCTCAGGTCGATCAGGAGATTGATGAGGACCACGGCAGTCGCGAAAAACAGGTTAATGCCAGAGACGATGGGGTAGTCTCGCCTTTGAATGGAGTCCAGCAGGAGCGTGCCGATGCCGGGGAGGACAAAGATCTGCTCAATGATGACCGAACCGCCGATGAGGATGGACAGCTGAAAGCCGACGATGGTCACGACCGGAATGAGGGCATTCTTCAAGACATGCCGCATCACGACGATCTTCTCCCTGAGTCCCTTCGACCAGGCGGTCCGGATGTAGTCTTGCCGCAGCACCTCCAGTGCCATGGTGCGCGTCATCCGCATCGTGGTTCCCGAAAGGACCGTCCCCAGGATCGCGGCCGGGACGAGAAACATCCCCAGATTACCGAGCGGGTCCTCCGTGAGACGAATCAGTTCCATCGAGGGGGACCATCCCCACCAGATAGCGGGGTAAAGCATGACCATGGTAGCCGTCCAGAAGGTCGGGACTGAGATGAAGGTGACGGCTATGCCGCGCCCGGCGTAGTCGCCGATGGTATTCTGGCGAATGGCCATGATCGGGAGATGCCGATCGGCACGATATCAGCAGTCCGACGGCAAACACTCCCAGCTCGAACGTCACCGGAAACCTGGCTAATATCTTCGGAGTAATAGCCTGCTCTCCCCTGAGTGACACCCCCAGGTCGCCTTGCAGCACTCCTCCAATCCAACGACCATACTGGACATATACTGGTACATCCAGCCCGAGCTTATGCCTAATGAGTTCACGGTCCAAGGAGAAGCTTTGGATCATTTCAGCCATCATAGCGTCGATAACATCACGGTTACCGATCTCATAGCGCGACCAGCGTATACCTAAGCGGTGCCGCTTGTCTGTGGTCGGGCCGCCTGCCGGGAAACCAGGGCCGTCGGTCACTGATCTACCCTCCCGATGTACAACAAAGGAACCCTTCGGTCCTCTTGGTCTATACGAAACAAGATGCGTAGCTTTTGGCCATCTACTACCACCTTAGGGATTCCGAATCGCCCATATAAAGTGGAATATGCCTCTGGCACCCGAGCTAAGGAATGCTCAATAATGGCCATCTCTTCGTCCATTCGTCGCAAATCCACCAGTCTCGCCAAACCGGTTGTATATTCGTGAGAGTGAACCAGGGTGTAGTTCAACTACTTCCATCCGTGTTGCTCAATCATGGCCTATGGAAGACCTTAGAAGACCCAGCGACAGCAGGTTCGTCTGGTCCCGCATACGGGCGCCCGTGGTGCACGGAACGCTGCGCGTTCCTTAGCCGGGAAGCCCCGGCACTTCAACGATGAACGCCTCGTCGTCGTTGCTCCAGTAGATGATGGTCTCGCACTTGACCACGCTCAGCGACTCCAGCAGCCTGCAGAGGTCATGGAACGGATATTCGGATCGGACTCTCCCAAGGTATACTGTCGAGCATACGGTAGCTGGTCGAGATCTACTCCCGGGACGTGTTGGGGACTCTCGCCGATAGTGACACATGACTGTGAATGCCACGATTGACACCATGGTCGAGCGGGTTGTGCAGCGATTCCAACCGTTGCGCATCATTCTGTTCGGTTCGCATGCCCGGGGATCAGCCGTCACCGATAGCGACGTTGATCTGCTGGTTGTGCTTCGCGAGGCGACCGACAAGCGCAGCACTACCGTAGAGATCCGCCGCGCCCTTGGCGATGTGCCTGTGAGCAAGGACATCGTGGTGACCACGCCCGAAGAAATCTCCCGTCGGGGCGATCTCGTGGGCAGCGTGCTGAGGCCTGCGCTGCGGGAGGGCACGGTCTTGTATGAGCGATAGTGAACTGCTCAACGATGTTCGCCGATGGCTGCGCTTCGCTCGCGAGGACCTCGAGGTTGCCGAGGCGCTATCGTCCGAGGCCAGGTTTCCTCCCCGACACGTCTGCTGGTTGGCTCAGCAAGCAGCTGAGAAGGCTCTCAAAGGAGCGCCCCGTGAATCGACACCCCTCGGTGGCCACGACCCCGCGACGGTAGGATTCTCGCGCTGCAGACTGGTGAAGGTCAGCACGCGCACCGCCATGGCGGGCTCGATGGTGGATTGGAACTCCAGCAGCAACAACAGGTACAACCAGCCACCGCGGAAGCGCACTTGCCGGACCAGGTCACCGTGGCGCTGACGCAAGCGGTGGCGGACGAAGCTGGCGGGCACCGGCTCGAGGGTTGAGAAATCGAAGACCTGCCCGACCGACACAGAGATCCGGCCGACCGCATCATTGCAGGATCGCGATCGGTATCCGCTTGCCGTTCGCGCCGGTGACGAACATGGGCTGGAGGCGGCCGCCAAGGGCTCGGGCGTACGCCTGGAGCGTGGAGAGTCGGAGGTCTTGCCGTCGCTCGAGCTTTGACACATCGGACTGGCTCATGCCCAGCCGCACCGCGACCTGCGCCTGGGTGAGCCCCCGCTGGCGGCGCAGCGATGCCAAGCTCGCTGGCCGCGTGCCCACCTGCGCGCGCGCCTGGCACAGATCGATCCACGCGCGCCACAACGCAGACGTGCCATACATGGGATAGGCGTCGATCAGCCGCATGACGGTGATGGCGAGTTCGCCCATCGGGTCACCCTGGATGGCGCGGGCCAGTGGCAGCCACGCCTGCAGATCGCCGCGCTCCAGTAGGTCGACGAGTGCCACACGCGGCAGATCACGCGCCGGGGTGTCTGGTGGAATCTCGGAGTGGCGGTGAATCACGGCGAATCCTCTACCAGTTGATCCAGCACCCGCACGGCGACTTTGCGGCAGGCGTCGGCGACGGTTTGCCAGTTCTGCCAGCGACGGTCAAGCTGGCGGTAGGTGGCAAGGTCGACGCTGGAAAGGTCATCGGGGCGCGGCTCGGCCAGCTGCTTGGCGACCTGGGTGGCGACGCGGCGACCACCGGGCCCGAGCTGATCCGCATAGTAGTCATCGATGGTGATGACCACCGAGGATGATTCGGCTGCGCCGAGGCGATCGGCAAGCGCGGCAAAGTCCAGATAGTCGCGCGTGGCGTTGCGGATCAGGCACAGCCACGCCTTGATCCGTGCGATCTCCACCAACGTGGGTACCCGCAGGGTGCGTTCGCCCACGCGAACCTGTTCGACTTCCAGCGGTCGCCGACGCACAAGATTCCGGATGCCGGTCTCCACGCCGTCCAGGCGGCCGAGGATCAGCACCGGCCTGCGGATCCGCGCCGTTACCCAACCGTCGGTCGCCTCGAGATCGGCCAGGATCTCGTCGAAGCGCTCACGCAGGTCTTCGAGGACGTGGTCGTCGTCGAGCGATACGCGGTGGTGCGCGTGGTGCGCGGCCGCAGTGCCACCGACGAGGACCGCATCAGGCACCAGCGTTTGCAGGCGGGCGGCCGCCTCAAGCACCGCCTGCATTTCGGCTGCACGCATAGTAGTAGTGAGTTTACTCACTATCCGGCTCGGCGTCGACGGCTCCAGTCCATCCCGCAGGTCAGTGTATGCTACGAGACAGCCTTGGCCACAGCCCCAGCGCCGGGACCCGCTCCATGTAGCGGGCGGATCATCCCGTCGGTCGTGACAAGCGTGTCGCCGCCGATGCAGGGTCCAAGCATCGACCGAGTTTGGCTACGGACACCCTGTTTGAGGCCAAGCGGACTGGCCTCGCCACGATCCTGTTCGCGATCCTGCATCGGCGCCATGCTAGGGCGGCATCGGTGAACGCTGAAGCGGTCCGGCTGCTGTTCGGTTCACGTCCCGCCGACATATCGTTGGGCGACGTGGAAGTGGTCGATGTGGCGGACGGGCGGCCTTATTGCAGCGTGCGGGTCCGCCATACCGCAGGGAACGTGCATGTTTCGGGCTTGTCCCGAACGGCTGCAAACGCTCTTGCCGATGCCCTTGAAACTGCGAGATGCAACTGGTGGCGCCGTACGCTTGCACCGCAACTGGAAACGCTTCGCTCCGTGCATGACCGGCTGACGGCATTGGCCGATCCGCCCAGATACCTCACCGCCGCCGCACTTCGCGACCTTGAGGCTGAGGTGCAAACGGTTGCCGGCGGGTTGGCGCCGCGGTGGCCGGAAGCGTTGTCGGATGCCCCGGAGATCCGGATGCTTAGGGACGTGCTCGACTTTCTGGAAGCGCGGGGCGATGCCAAGGCGAAGGCCAACGACGCGTTCGTCGTCAACGAGCTGGTGCGCTCGCGCGAACTCTTCGACCGGATCGAGGCCCGCCCGCTCACGGAGGAGCAGCGCAGGGCGGTCGTGATCGACGAGCACCGCAACCTCGTTGTCGCCGCGGCCGGTAGCGGGAAGACCTCGGTCATCGTGGCCAAGACCGGCTGGCTCGTCCGAAAGGGGTATCGCAAGCCCTCCGAACTGCTGCTGCTCGCCTTCGCGCGCGATGCCCGCAGGGAGATGGAAGAGCGGATCGATAAGCGTCTCGGCACCGCAATCGCGCGCGATGTGACGGTCCGCACCTTCCACAGCCTCGGCATGGCGATCGTCGGCGAAGCCGAAGGTAAGCGCCCGGCACTCGCCGCGACGGCGGAGAACGACCGGACCCTGTTCGACCTGCTCAAGGGAATCGTGGCCGGTCTGCTCGCCGACCGCGGCCTTTCGGCCACGCTGGATCAATGGTTCCAGGAGGGGTTCGCGCCATACAGGAGCGAGCACGAGTTCAGAAACTGGGGCGAGTACTATGACTACATCCGCAAGTTCGACATCCGCTCGGTGAAGGGCGAAACCGTCCGCAGCTTCGAGGAATGCGAGATCGCGAACTTTCTCTACTCCCACGGCGTCGCCTACGAGTACGAAGCCCCCTATGAACACGATCTGGCGACTTCGGAAAGGCGTCAGTACAAGCCCGACTTTCGTCTTCGCGAGCACGGAATCTATATCGAACACTTGGGGATCGACGCCGATGGGAACACGGCGCCATTCGTCGACCGGGAGCAATATTGGCGGGACATGGAGTGGAAGCGCGGCGTCCATGCCGACCACGGCACAGTCCTGATCGAAACCTTCAGTCACGAACAGACCGACGGCAGATTGCTCCGGAATCTGACGGAGAAACTCTCGGCCCACGGGGTGACTCTCTTGCCGATCTCGCGCGAGGGCATGTTCGCCTCTCTGGAACAACAGGGGCGGATCGATCCGTTCACGCGGCTGGTGGCGACCTTTCTGCAGCACTTCAAGGGCAGCCGGCTGTCCCTTGACGACATCGCCGAACGCGTCGCCGCCCACTGTGACCCGAAGCGGGCGGAGATGTTTCTCTCGGTGTTCCGGCCGATCTTCGAGCGCTATCAGGAAGCGCTCGCCGCCTCAGGGGAAATCGATTTCCACGACATGATCAACCGGGCGACTGATCTCGTGGAGGAAGGACGTTACCGCAGCCCGTTCGGATACATCCTGGTCGACGAGTTCCAGGACATCTCGCCGTCTCGCGCACGGCTGCTGAAGGCGTTGCTCGACAGCTCGCCGGGGGCGCAACTCTTCGCGGTCGGCGACGACTGGCAGGCGATTTACCGGTTCGGCGGCTCGGACTTCGCGGTCATGCGAGAGTTCGAGGACCATTTCGGTGCGTTCGAGCGCATCGATCTCGCTACCACATT
Organism: Spirochaetia bacterium; assembly: GCA_965198005.1. Lineage (GTDB taxonomy): Bacteria > Spirochaetota > Spirochaetia > SZUA-6 > Bin103 > Bin103. The sequence goes on along the minus strand of CBDAOI010000004.1, from coordinate 444,810 downwards.
CCGCTGCGCCGACCGGATTGCCGTGGTCGCAACCGATTTTGTGTTGCGCAACCCGGCGCAGATCCGCAAGACCGTACGCACGACGCGCGAGGCGGACCGGCCAGCGGTATACGTCGGGCTTCCCGGCGAGCCGGAACTCTCGCTTCTGAAGGAGACTCTCGACCGGATCGCAGAGGATGCCCGCCGCCACGACGGCACGTCGGAAGTGCTACTGCTGGGCCGCTACCGGCATCTGCGGCCCCGCAATCTGGACGCGCTGCCGAAGCAGTATCCAGGCCTTCACTTTACCTGGATGACCGTGCACCGCTCAAAGGGTCTCGAGGCCGACTATGCGGTGATCCTCGGCCTCAGTGCGGGAAAGCACGGGTTTCCCGCCGAAATCGCCGACGATCCGCTGCTTGATCTGGTGCTGGCAGCGCCCGAGGCCCATCCGAACGCCGAGGAGCGTCGCCTGCTCTATGTCGCGATCACCCGGGCGAGACGGCAGGTCTTCCTGCTTGCCGACGGGGGTCCGACGTCCGAATTCGTGACGGAGTTGATCGACGGCGGATACGATGTAGAGGTATTCGGCCGTCCGCCGGCAGGCGACGTATCCTGTCCGCGATGCACCGGCGGACGGCTGGAGCGCCGGGAAAACGCCCGAAGCCGAGGCGTCTTCTACGGTTGCTCGAACTTTCCGCTGTGCGAGCACACGGCGCGTGCCTGCCCCCGCTGCGGGAACGGCCTTCCCGTCAGGTCCGGCGAAGCTTTCCGTTGCCGCGATTGCGGCGGGGCCATCGCGGCCTGTCCGGTCTGCGACGGCTGGCTGAACGCCAAAATGGGCAGGTACGGGCGCTTCCTCGGCTGCTCGAACTTCCCAGCTTGCGACTACACACGAAACCTGCGGAAGTCGAAGAAAGGGCGCGGGACGGAGCCGGACGGCGCGGAATTGGAACGGCGCAGGCGACGTTGACAGCGTGATCGTTTTCGCTCGCCAGGACATTCACGTTTCAGTCTGCACTCAGCGCTTTGCGCATTTGAATAGGTCCCTCGGCTTTGCCTTTCCGTCATCCGAAACACGGAAATTGAAATAGTACCCGGTGCCAACGACCTTCGTCCGGGCTGAACGAGCGTACGGCATACAGTCAAATAGCCGTGGAGGCCCCTGTTCAGAACTACCATACCAGGCTGACGAGGGCACTGTCAAGCGGCCGCCGACCACTTAGAGTTAGACCGATGCCGAGGAAGTGCTCGGGCGACGGCGATCGTACCATGGGTCCGGGTCACCGGCGCACGGCATCGCAGTATACCAGCTCCCAGCCGTGGAACACCACGATCAGGCCGATGAAACGCACCCCCGGGAACTGCCGCGCCAGCCGCTCCTCCGCCAGATACCGCTCAAGCTGCGCCGTCGCCTCCCCGACCGCCGCCGCCACCCCGGCCTCGTCCACCGACTCGTTGCGCTGCAAGCGCTCAGAGCGCTTCAGATACTTGAGCTCGATCAGATAGCCCCGCCGCAGGTGCGGGTAGCGCGCCACCAGCGGCTCCAGGCAGATGTTATTGCGGAACACGAAATGATCGGCCACGCTCAGATAGGCGGCCAGAAACCCCTGAATCACCTTCTCCCCGCCGATGTAGTCGCGAATCCCCGTCTGCCGCGCAATCGCCTCGCTCAGGAACTCGAACGCCGGCCGCCACTCGCCCTCGGTGGCCATCCGCATCATCAGTTGCTCGAACCGGAACAGATTAACTGAAAACACCCCCACGTCACGGTAGCCATCGCGCAGGAAGCCGTACATCAACCGCTTCACGGTCTGGTTCGGGATCGCCAGCCGCGGCACCCGCTCCACCACGTCGCGGATGCTCAACAGCCCGAAGTAGTGCAGTAGCGAGAGGAAGTTCTCCGGCTTGGTGAGGTCCTCCAACGGAAAGCCCGAGTGGATGCGGGTGTCCACCTGCTCCTCGCCGATCACGTCCCGCAGCAGGTCGAAGTTGCCGTTGAGCTGCCGCCCGGTCACCAGCAGGTGACGCAGCTTGCCGTAGTCGATGCGCACGTTGGTGTCGATCAGTTCGTCCGGCACCTCTCGGTTCGGCATCGAATGCTTCAGGTAGTAGAGCACCATGTCGGTGTTGTACAGATCGGTCTCGGCTGCCTTGGCGAAGCGGTAGCCGTTGTACCACTGGCCCATGATGCCCATCGCGGTCGCGACCTCCTGGTTGAACACGCCCAGCTCCCGGTAGGTCTCGACCAGGCGCCGCACCTCCGCCTCGGTGAAGCCGACCATCTCGTTGAAGTCCGGCTCCAGGCTGATGTTGGTGCCGATGTTGAAGCCGCTGGTCACGTCGTCCATGGTGATCGGCGACACGCCGGTGATGAACAGCCGCTCCAGACCGCCGCCGCTGCGGTCCGCGCCGCCCTTGAGCGTGGCGAAGAAGTTGCGGTAGAAGCCGCCGCCGTGGGTGAAGGAGTGGCACGCCTCCGCGCCGTGGTACGCCAGCACGGTGTTGGCGAAGTTGTCGTACTCGTCGATCAGCACGTACAGCGGGATGTCATGGTCGCCCGCGTACAGGAACAGCTCGGATAGCTTGGTGGCGATGGAGGGCGGCGCCAGGATGTCGCCGCACCGCCGCTTCGGGAAACAGGTCGGGATGGCGCCGCAGCCTCGCCCCGCAGCTCTAGGAGGCAGTAGGTCTCGAATTCCCGCTCCAGGGTCTCGAGCTTGTCGTTGACCATCGAGAAGTTGAAGCGCAGGGTGACGTAGCGGCTTTGTTCCCCGGTCGGGTCCTGGCCGATGTCGGTGCCGGCGAAGGTGGCCTCGAAGTCGCCGGCCCAGAAGCGGTCGTAGTAGTTCTCCAGCAGGGACACCCACAGCGACTTGCCGAAGCGGCGCGGACGGATCAGGAAGGCGTAGCGCTCGTCCTCGAGACCCCGCAGGAATCGGGTCTTGTCGACGTACAGCCAGCGGTTCAGGCGGATACGCCTGAAGTCGGCCTCGCCGTAGGGAATGCGCGGGTGGACGGGGGGCGTGCTCACTACCGTAGCCTGAGCACTGACTCTATCGTTCCAAGGAGCGGGAGGCAATTGAGTGCGGCACCACGGCCAGCAGGTCATCTCCGCGGCGCCTTCCGTGCGATGACGGCAAAGTGTTATGATGCGCGGCATGGCCGCCAGCCGACTGATCGAGATCGTCGATACCACCCTGCGCGACGGCGAGCAGATGCAGGACGTGAGCTACACGCCCGGCGAGAAGCTCGCGATCGTCAAGGTCCTGCTGGACGAGGTGCGGGTCGACCACGTGGAGTTGACCAGCGCCCTGGTCAGCGCCGGCGAGCGCGACGCGGTGCGCGAGGTGATGACCTGGGCCGCCGAGCATGGCCGCACCGACGCGATCGAGATCCTCGGGTTCACCGACGGCAACCGCTCGGTGGACTGGATTACCGCCCACGGCGGCACGGTGATGAACATCCTGGCCAAGGGCTCGTTGCGTCACGTCACCACCCAGCTCGGCAAGCAGCCGGCCGAGCACTTCGGCGATATCGCCGACACGGTGGCGTATGCCACCGCACACGGGGTGCGCTGCAACATCTACCTGGAAGACTGGTCGGGCGGCATGCTCGATTCCCCCGGCTACGTGCGGGCGATGCTCGACGAGCTGGCCGAGATCGAGCTGTGGCGGGTGATGCTGCCGGATACCCTGGGGCTGCTCTCGCCGCCGCGGGTAACCGAATTCGTCGGCGGCCTGATCCGGCGCTATCCGACGCTGCGGTTCGACTTCCACGGTCACGACGACTACGGCGTGGCCACGGCGAATACGCTGGCGGCGGTGGCGGCGGGCGCCTCCTGCGTGCACTGCACGATCAATGGGATGGGCGAGCGCGCCGGCAACACGCCGCTGGACGAGGTGGTGGTGGGCATCCACGACTTTCTCGGCCTGCGCACCAACGTGGACGAAACCAGGCTGATCGTGGCCAGCGAGCGCATCGAGGTGTTCTCGGGGCGGCGGGTGGCATTCAACAAGCCGATCGTCGGGCCAAACGTGTTCACTCAGACGGCCGGGATCCACGCCGATGGCGACCACAAGGGCGACCTGTACAGCAGCCGGCTGTCCCCGGAGCGGTTCGCCCGCCGCCGCCGCTACGCGCTGGGCAAGCTCAGCGGCAAGCGCAACCTGGAATTCAATCTCACCGACCTCGGCATCGAGCTGGATGAGGAGCAGGCGCTGCTGGTGCTGGAACGGATCAAGGAGCTGGCCGACCGCAAGCAGACGATCACCCAGGATGACCTGCCGTTCATCATCTCGGACGTGCTCGAAACGCCCCACGACCGCAGCTTCGTGCTGAGCAGTTGCGTGGTGGTGTCGAGCATGGGACTCAAGCCGATGGCGACGGTCAAGCTCGCCCACCGCGCGACGCCGGGCGGCGAGTTCGTCGAGTACGAGGCCAGCGCCCAGGGCGACGGCGGCTACGATGCGTTCATGAACAGCGTGCGCAGCATCGCGCGCCGGCTCGACCTCAGCCTGCCGCGGCTGGCCGACTACAACGTGTCGATTCCGCCCGGCGGCAAGTCCGACGCCCTGGTGCAATGCTCCATCACCTGGCTGCATCCCGAGCAGCCGGACGCGGTGTTCACCACCAAGGGGGTGCACAGCGATCAGGTGCTGGCGGCCGCGCAGGCCACGGAGAAGATGCTCAACCTCGTGGCCGCCGGGACGGTGGCGCGCGTGTATGGCTGACCGCTCGGGGACCAGGCTGTGGGACAAGAGTGAGCCCCTCGACCGGTTGATCGAGCAGTTCACGGTCGGCGACGACTATCGGCTGGATCGCGCCCTGGTGGCGGCCGATTGCGCCGCCTCGCTCGCCCACGCCGTGATGCTGGCGGAGATCGGGGTGCTCACGGCGGACGAGCTGGACGCGCTGCGGGCGGGGCTGCTGGCGGCGCTGGAGCAGGCGGAGCGGGGCGCGTTCGCGATCGAGCCGGGCGACGAGGACGGCCACACGGCGCTGGAACGGTTCCTGACCGCGCGCACCGCGGCCGGGGCGCGGATCCACACCGGGCGGTCGCGCAACGACCAGGTGATGGCGGCCCTGCGCCTGTACGGCCGCGAGGCGCTGACCGAGCTGCAGCGCTGCCTGCTGGACCTGGCCGGGGCGCTGCTGGCGTTCGCCGGCCGCCATGAACTGGTCACCATGCCGGGCCGCACCCACACGCAGGTGGCGATGCCCTCCTCGCTCGGACTGTGGGCGGCGGCGTTCGCCGAGGAGCTGCTGGACGATCTGGCGCTGGTCGCCACCTGCTACCGGCTGACCAACCGCTCGCCGCTGGGGTCCGCCGCCGGCTACGGCGTGCCGCTGCCGCTCGACCGCGAGCGGGTGGCGGCGCTGCTCGGGTTCGACGGCCCGATCCACAACGTGCTGGCGGCCGGCAACAGCCGCGGCAAGCTGGAGGCGATTACCCTGGACGCCCTGGATCAGGTGGCGCTGACCCTGAGCCGGCTGGCGCAGGACCTGATCCTGTTCTCGCTGCCGGAACTGGGCTACGTGTCGCTGCCGGTCGAACTGTGCACCGGCAGCAGCATCATGCCGCACAAGCGCAACCCCGACGGGTTGGAGCTGGTGCGCGCCAAGGCGGCCACCGTCTCCGGCCATGCGGCCGCGGTGAAGGGAATCGTGCGCAACCTGCCGAGCGGCTACCACCGTGACCTGCAGGAGACCAAGCGTCCCTATCTGCAGGCGCTGGAGATAGTGCGCAGCCAGCTCCTGGTGCTGGCGCTCACGGTCGAGCGGCTGCAGGTGCACGAGCAGGCGCTGGCGCGGGCGCTCACGCCGGAGCTGTTCGCCACCGACGCGGCGTTCGACCTGGTCCGGCGCGGGATGGCGTTTCGCGCGGCGTATCGGGCGACCGCGGCCGGCGCCGCCGCCGCACCCGTGAGCGGGAGCACGGCCGGGCCAGCCGTCGTAGAGGCCGCCGCGGCCGGCAGCGGCTCGCTGGAGCAACAGGCGGCGGCGGCGCTGGACCGGCGCACCGCGCTGGGGACCGCGGGCCGGCTGGAGCTTGACGCCTGCCGGCGGCGGGTGGCGGCCGAGCGGCGGCGGGTGGAGCAGGCGGCCGCGCGCGGCGCCGCGGCGCTGGCCGATCTGCTCGGGCGGCCGGCACGGACGTACCGCCCGGCCGGGGCGGCCGGGTGCGGGAGCGCCGTCACCGCATGACGGCCCGGGATGCCGCCGCGCCCCGCGGCCGGACCGCGTTCCTCGTCGGTCTGGATACGACCGCGGCCGACCGCGCCGGGGTCGCCGCGTGGGGCATCGAACAGTCGCTGGACGAACTGGCGCGCCTGGCGGAGACCGCGGGGCTGACGGTCGCGGGACAGACCTGGCAGCGGCGCGCGGGCCCCGATCCGCGCACCTACCTCGGCGCCGGCAGACTGGCCGACGCAGCGCACCAGGCGCACGCGGCCGGCGCCGGCGTCCTGGTGTTCGACGATGAGCTCACCCCGGCGCAGCTCCGCAACGTCGAGGCGGCGGGCGGCGAGCTGCTGGTGCTGGACCGGACCGCACTGATTCTCGACGTGTTCGCGCGCCACGCGCGCAGCCGCGAAGGGCAGCTCCAGGTCGAGCTGGCGCAGCTCGAGTACCGCCTGCCGCGCCTGACCCGCATGTGGACCCACCTGGCGCGGCAGGCGGGTGGGCGTGCCGGCGCCGGCGCAGGGGTGGGACTGCGCGGTCCGGGCGAGGCCCAGATCGAGGCCGACCGGCGCCAGATCCGGCGGCGGCTCGGCGTGCTGCGCGCCCGCATCGACCGGCTGCGCGAGCAGCGCCGCCACGGCCGCGCGCGCCGGAGCGGGCCGGGGAGCGAGGTGCTGGCGCTGGTGGGCTATACCAACGCCGGCAAGAGCACGCTGATGAACCACCTCACGGGAGCCGGCGTGCGGGCCGCCGATCATCTGTTCGCGACGCTCGATCCCACCACCCGCCGGTGGGAGCTGGGCGCCGGCCGCCGGGTGCTGCTCACCGACACGGTCGGGTTCATTCAGAAGCTGCCGCCGCAACTGGTAGCCGCGTTCCGGGCAACGCTGGAAGAGGTGGCCGCGGCCTGCCTGCTGCTGGTGGTGGTGGATGCCGGCGATCCGCGGCGCCTGCTGCAGCAGGGGACCGTGGCCGAGGTGCTGGAGCGGATCGGCGCCGCGGCCGTGCCGCGCGTCACGGTGCTCAACAAGATCGACTTGGTGGCGGCCGACTCGCCGTTGCGGCTGTATCTCAATGGGGAACTCCCGGTCAGCGCGGTTACCGGCGAGGGCACCGATACGCTACGCGCCGAGATCCGCCGGCGCCTCGCGGCGGCCCACGTCCAGGTCGAGCTGGAGGTGCCGTATGCCGCCGCGGAGCTGCTCGGCGCGGTGCGCGCCGCCGGGCACATCGAACGGCAGGAGCCGGGCGTACACGGCTATCGCATCCGCGCCACGGTGCCGCGCCAGTTGGCTGCCACGCTGCGGCGGGCGGGCGCCCTGGGAACCGCATGACCGAAGAACGAATCCTTCTGGACCAGCGGATCGTCCTGATCGAGGACGACCCCGCGGTCGCGAAGGGGCTCAAGTTCGCGCTGCAGCAGGAAGGCTACGCGGTGAGCTGGGCGCCGACCGGCGCGGCCGGCCACAAGCTGGTGGCCGGATCCTCGCCGCATCTGATCGTGCTCGACATCCGGCTGCCGGACACCTCGGGCTTCGACCTGTGCCGGCGGCTCCGGAGCGAGGGGTATCGCCAGCCGATCCTGATGCTGACGGCACGCGACGAGGAGGTCGACAAGGTACTCGGTTTCGAGCTGGGCGCCGACGACTACGTGGTCAAGCCGTATCACCTGCGCGAGCTGTTGTCGCGCATCCGGGCCCTGTTGCGCCGCGCCTACGGGGAGTTGTCCCGGCGCAGCAGCAACGAAAAAGTGACGTTCGACGACGTCACCATCGACCTGGAGCTGTTGCAGGTGTTCCGGGGCGGGCGCAACGTCTACCTGACGCCCACCGAATTCCGGCTGTTGCGCTACCTGATCTCCAACCCGGACCGCCCGGTGACCCGCGACCAGATCCTGGAAGCGGTGTGGGGGTACCAGGCCGACGTCGGCTATGACCGCACGGTGGACGTCCACATGCGCCACCTGCGGGAGAAGCTGGAAGCCGATCCCACCCACCCGCGGCGGCTGGTTACCGTGCGCGGCCACGGCTACAAGTTCGCCGACCGCGGCGTCACCTGAGGCACCCGCCGCGGCACTTCACGGTAGGCTGAAAACGGTGGGTTGGAAGACGGTACCTTAATCTTGGAAGACGGTACCTTAATGGTATAGAGGAAATGGCTGCACGGCGCAGAATTCGCGCGTTACGATCGATCCGCTGGCGCTTGGTGGGCAGCTTCATTCTCATCGTGGTGGTGGCCATTGGCGTCGTGGGCGTGGTGTCGGTGCTGCTGTTCGGACACTTCGTGGCGCGGCGCGAGACCGCCTACCTGCAGTCGAACGCCGCCGCGGTGGCGCGCGAGGTACGGCCGCTGCTGGTCCCGGTCGTGCAGCCGGCCACCCTCGATCATCTGGTGCGCACCTCCGCCTTCATGAGCGACTCGCGCATCCGCGTCCTGGATCCCGAGCATCGCGTGCTCGCCGACTCCGAGTCCGCCGGCGGCCCGGATCAGGTGTGGATCCGGTTGGCGATGGGCCGCGGCCGGGACAACTCCATCCTGCAAGGGGCGACCCTGATCTCGGTCTCGGCCGACCCGGCACTGAACGCGATTCTCGGGCGGACGCGGCGCACGCTCGATCTGGCCGACGCCTACACCATGCTGGTGCGGCGGCGCAGCGGCCTCTGGGGCAGCCTGATCGAATTCCCGCACGAGGAAACCGGGGCGGCGGGGACCGCTATGTTTGCGACGCAGGCCGGCAACCGGGTACGCCACATTCACGTCGAGCCGGTCGGAGATCCGGACAACCCGGTCGGATACGTCGAGATTGCGCGCAGCCCCGACCTGCCGGCCGAAGCGCTCGAGACCCTCTTGAGTCCGTTCGCGATCGCGGCCCTGCTCGCGGCCGGTCTGGCCGCAATCCTGGGGTTGGCGTTTGGCCGCCGCCTCACCGCCCCGATCGAAGGGCTCACGCGCTCCGCCCTCAAAATGGGCGCCGGCGACCTGGGAGCGCGCGCACCGGCGGGCGAAGCCGACGAGATCGGCGAGCTGAGCCGCCAGTTCAACGCCATGGCCGAGAAGCTGGAGTCGACCGTGCACGACCTGCGGCAGGAACGCGACATCCTGCGCCGGTTCATCGGCGACGCGTCGCACGAGCTGCGCACGCCGGTCACGGCCCTCAAGACCTTCAACGAGTTGCTGCTGCAGGGCGCCCGGGGCCGGATTGACGCCCCGACCCGAATCGAGTTCCTGCACGACTGCCGGCGTCAGATCGAACGCATGGAATGGATCGTGGCCAACCTGCTGAATCTGTCGCGGCTGCAAGCGGGGGTGACCACGGCGCAGACGGTGCGGGTCAGCCTCAACGACCTGGTGCGCGCGGTCGAACGGCGGCACGCCCGCGAAGCGGCCGCGGCCGGCGTGAGCGTGGCGGTCGTGTCCTGTCCCGCCGAGCCGGAGCTGGAGGTGGATCCGGCCGGGATCGACATCGCGCTGGACAACGTCATGCGCAACGCGATCCGCTACAGCAGCGGGAACCGCGGCGACGTGCTGATCAGCGCCGACTGCGCGGGCGCCGAGGCGCTGGTGCAGGTATGCGACCGCGGTCCGGGAATCGCGCCCGCGGATCTGCCGCACATCTTCGACCGCTTCTACCGCGGCAAGCGCCGCGGCAACGCCGACGACGGCAGCGGCCTGGGGCTGGCAATCGCGCAGGCGGCCGTGCTCGCCAGCGGCGGCACCATCAGCGTGGCCAACAACACCGACGGTCCCGGCACGACCTTCACCCTACGCCTGCCCCTGTCGGCGGCGTGGCCACGACCGGCCGGCACCGTGGCGGCCGGTCGCCCGGCCGGTGCGCCGGCTACACCACCGGCGAGGAACCGCCATCGGCGTTGATTGCAGTTCCGGTGACGAACGACGCCCGCGCCGAGGCGAGGAACACCACCACGTCGGCGACCTCTTCCGCCTCCCCGAAGCGCCCGAGCGCGATCGCGCGGCCCGCGTCCGCGTAGAACTGGTCCAGCGAGTACCCGGGGTCGCGCGCGTGGGCTGCCTCCCAGCGCCGGTGTATCTGGCGGCTCTTGAAGCCGTTCACGCAGACCGTATTGACGCGCAGACCGGCGGCCGCGTACTCGTTCGCGAGCGCCTTGGTCAGGGCGATCCCGGCAGCGCGGCTGACGCTGGTCGGAATCGTGCCGGCCGGCGGCGCCTTGCCCTGAGGAGTGGTGATGTTGACCACCGCGCCGCGCCGCTGCAGCAGGGCGGACAGGGCCGCACGCGTGCAGTGCACGGCGCCGAACAGCTTCAGGTCCAGGTCCTCCTGCAGCACGGCGTCATCGATCGTCGCGAACGGTCCGGCGGACGAGGTGCCGGCGTTGTTGACCAGGATGTCGATCCCGCCCCAGGTATCGATCACCTGCCGCACCATGGCGTCGACCTGCGCCTGGTCGCGCACGTCGGCCGTAACGGCAATCACCTCGCCGGTGCTCGCCGCGGCGATCTCGGTGGCGGCCCGTTCCAGGTCCTCGCGGCCGCGCGCCACAATCGCCACCCGCGCCCCTTCCGCCGCCAGGCGCGCGGCGATCGCCCGGCCGAGCCCGAAGCTGCCGCCGGTTACGATGGCGACCTTGCCCGTCAACTCCAGATCCATACTTCGCTCAGACTATCACGCCATTCCGTCCGTCGCCAGCGCGCCGCGCCTGCCGCGCCTGCCGTTGCCGAGTCAGCCGTCCACGGGGCACATTGCCGTCATGCGACTCCACACCATTCCCAAGATCTCCCTGGGGAGCTGGGCCTTCTCGTTCGGGCCGTTCGAGGCCGATCCCTGGTCCTGGGAGCGGTTCGTCGACTACACCGCCGAGCACGGCTACGACGGCGTCGAGATCAACGCGGTGCCGCCCCATCCCCACCCGGACCTGTACGACACCGCCGCCAAGCGCCGCGAGCTGATGACGCGCCTCGGCGACCGGGGGCTGGGCGTGTCCGGCTACGCCGTGAACGGTCACCTGCCGGACCTGGAGGCGGCGCCGCCCGCGCTGGCCGGCCCACGGCAGTTCGTCGCCACCCTGCGGCCCTACCTCCGGTTCTGCAGCGACGCCGGCATCGGCGCCCTGCGCCTGGATACGGCCAGCCCGCCGGAGCCATTGGCTGCGGCCACCTACGAGGCGCGGTTCGCCAACGCCGTGCGCTGCCTGCAGGCGCTGGCCGCGGCCGCGGCCGACCACGGCGTCACCCTGATGTGGGAGTTCGAGCCCGGCTTCTGGCTCAACAAGCCGAGCGAGGTGGTGCGCCTGCACGACGCGGTGGGGCACCCCAACTTCAAGCTGCTGTTCGACACCAGCCACGCCTACATGGGCGCGGTGGTCGGCTCCCGCCACACCGGCGCTCCCGAAACACTGCCCGGCGGTGCCGTTTCTGCGCGACTTGGCGCGTTCATTATATTCGTTGTAACCGAGGACGCCATGGCCAAGAAAAAACTGAACGTCGCCATCATCGGCTACGGCTTCATGGGCCGCGCCCATTCCAACGCCTACCGCACGGTGGGCAACTTCTTCGACCTGGAGTACGAGCCGGTGATGAAGGTAGCCAGCGCGCGCCGGCAGGACCAGCTCGAGGCGTTCGCCGCCAACTGGGGCTGGCAGGAAACCGACACCGACTGGCGCCGGGTGGTGGAGCGGCCCGACGTCGACCTGGTCGACATCTGCGCCCCCAACCACGTGCACCTGGAAATGGGCCGCGCCGCGGCCGCCGCGGGCAAGATGATCGCCTGCGAGAAACCGCTGGCGATGGACGCCGCGCAGGGCCGGCAACTGGTGGCAGCGGTGGCCGCCGCCGGCCGGCCCAACATGGTGTGGTTCAACTACCGCCGGGTGCCGGCCATCGCCCTGGCCAAGCAGATCGTCGACGAGGGCCGCATCGGGCGCGTGTTCCACTACCGGTCGCGCTACCTGCAGGACTGGACCATCAGCCCGGACGTGCCGCAGGGCGGCAACACCCTGTGGCGGCTGGACAAGAGCGTGGCCGGCAGCGGTGTGACCGGCGACCTGCTGGCCCATTGTGGTGTGCGACGCCGTGCTGCAGGCCGCGGCCGAACGGCGCTGGGGCGACCTGTGAGCCGCCTCATCCTGCCCTGGAGCACCCGCGCCGCGCGCCGGGGCACCCGCGGGTAGGACGTGTCCCGAGGTCCGTCCCGATGACCGGATGGGGCATCTTCGTCGCCTTCGCCCACGCCGTGAGCTGGGGGGTCACGAGTGTTCTGTTGCGCCACCTGTCGCTGCGGCTGGACGCGTTCGTGCTCAACGGGCTGCGCGCGTTGCTGGGAGCGATGGTGGTAGTGGCCTGGTTCCTGGTGGCCGGCACTCCCGGAGCCGCCGCCTTCACGCCCACGCGAGTCCTGATAATCGTAGCCGCCATCGTGGTAGGCGGGCTGGTGGGAGACACCTGCAGCGTGACGGCGTTGCGCCTGGTGGGCGTAGCGCGCACCGTCCCCGTGACCTGCAGCTTCCCCATCTTCACCATGCTGTTCGCGTTTCTGCTCTGGGGTGACGCGCCGCGTCCGCCGGCGATCGTCGGCGCGTTCCTGGTGGTGGGGGGTGCTACGCTGCTGTCGCTGCCGGAGCGCGCGCCGGGGATGGCGCGCAAGCCGCTACCGACCGCGGCGAAGGATGTCCCCGACGTGGCCCGGAGACAGCTTACGACGGGACTGCTGCTGGCCGCTGCCACCGCGGCCGCCTGGGGTCTGGAGGTTATCCTCACCGCCATTGCCGTCGAGGGCATGACCACCCTGGCCGTGAACGCCGTGCGCGTGCCCGTGGCCGCGCTGCTCTCGCTGGGCGTGGCGTTGCGGCGTCCGGGCGCACTCGACGCTGCCGAACGAGTGCTCCGCAACCGCCGCACGCTGTGGTATCTCGTCCTGAGCGGTCTGCTTGGCTGGGTGGTGGTCGGCACGCTGTACGTGGAATCGATCAAGTTGGTGGGGGTCACGTTCACCGCCATCATCGGCGCCACGGCACCCTTGTACGCGGCTCCTCTGAGTGCCCTGCTGCTGCGCGAGCCGCCGGGCGCGCTGACCGTGGCCGGCACCCTGCTGGCGGTGGCGGGCGTAGTCCTGGTGCTCGTCGCGTAGCGAGGTCGCACTCCCCTTCGATCGGCTCCGTGGTACCGCCACGGAGCCTTCCTCTCCATCCTTGGTCATAGCTGCAGCGAAATCTCTCGCTTCTCGCGTAGCTCCTCGTCGCGCGCCAGATGCTCGGCGACCTGGTCGGCGCAACAATACAGGACGTATTAGTACCCTATATAGGAGTGCGTGGCAACCCTTCCGGTACAATTTTTCGCACGATTGTGCGTATGCTGCAGCTATGGCTTCGCTCGGCATCCACCTCAAGGGCCTCCGAAAGCAGTCAGGGCTCTCCTACCGCCGGCTCGCCGATGCGGTCGGCATCTCCCACAACAACCTCGCCTCCTACGAGGCCGACCGCGTCATGCCCTCGTTCGAGAACGCAGTGAAGCTGTGTCAGTTCTTCAACGTGCCCCTCGAGTATCTGCTGGTCGGTCAGAAGGCCGACTTCCGCTATCACGACCTCAGGCTCGCCGAGCTGTTCCTCCAGGCCGACGCGCTGCCCGGCGAGTACCGCACCATCATCAAGGCGTACCTGCGCAGCGTGATGACGCACGCGGCCGAGAAGGAGCGCCTGATCGCTATGCCGCCGGTCGGCGTCGATCACGGCACCTTTCGGTCGTTGCTGGGCCTCGTCGGTGGCGGCAGGTGCTGGGTCAAGCTGTGGGCGCCATTCGAGTCGACTGCGGCCGGGCAACCGCTGTTGCCGATCTACGCGCCACGGCCCGGGAGCTCGTGCGAGCCGCGCCGGAGCGCAGGCTGTGGGCGAGCAACTGGCCGCACCCGAACCATTACGGCATCTACGACGATGCCATGCTCCTCGACTTGTTGCTCGACTGGGCCGACGACGAAGGCACCCGCTGTCGCAGCAGCTCGAATGGTCAGACCCCGATTGTCTCGGCAGCGATCACGCTCTCCCTCAGGTGTTCGATACACTGCAGGGCCTCTTCGCGAGACCGGAATGGGCCACGCGAAAAAACGACTTCCCCAGTCTCGAGCTTGAGAGAAAAGGTGTACTCGTCGTTCTCATTCTGTGAGATTTCAAAGCTCGCCGGGTGTGGCACGTGATCCAAAGCGATCACAAACCGCTTGGGTTGTCCGGGGCGATAGAAGACACCTCGTTTGCCACCTGTGAAGTCGTATTCGTCGCGCATCCCCATACTACCCCTCAGTATACTCCTTTCGTTCCGCGGCGGTCGCCAGCCGAGAGGAGATGATCCGAATCAACTCGTCGTTCTCTTTCTTGTACGCGTGGGTGTAGACCACGACGAGTAGCCGATTTGATGATGCCCGTCCACTGGTGATCCATCGCTCTTCCTCAGGCGTGGAGTGCTGTGCATCAGGAACGGTGAGGGCAAGAGGGTCATCGAACACGCTGGTTGCCTCAAAGAAGTTCACTCCGTGCTTACGCTCATTTGAGATTGCCTTCCTATCGTCCCATTCAAACGTGATCATCAACGTGCTCGCAAATTGAGGTTCCGATCATACTCGACAGACGGTTCTTGACCGAGCATGTCGGGCGAATCTCGCCGAGCCGATCCCGACGCACAGCAGGTCTTGGCCTATCACGTGGAACGGGGTAACCACGTGGGGCGTGGCGCTCACACCGATCGGTTGGCAATGGCGACGCCCGCGGACGTTGCCGTCGACCTGTCGCAGGTCCGGTAGCCTCACCTCACCGGCAACCGGCAATCGTCACCACGCGGCTGGCGTCTCAACCGCGCCGTCGCCACATCCGGCCGCACCCCGTCGAAGGGTGATAGCTACACGTAGTTTCGTGACTAGCCGCCGATGAGAGGGATGGGCACGGTTTCAGGAGCGATGGCAATTCTCCGAGGGCCCGGCGCCGCTGGGCTGAATCGTCGCGGACTCCGGACGCGCCCAACCGCCCGCAGCCTCCATGGCACGGGAAAGCCTGTGTCTGTGCGCGCGGAGGACCGCGTCAGACGGGGCCCACGAACGGACGACGCGTCAGTCGTGTGATGAGTTACCTGGTGCCCGGCTTCGCTGTGACGATGAGTATTGAGAGTGCGCCGATGAGAGACGAGAGATCAGCGTCGAGATCGGTGCGGTCGCCGGTCGCTCCGGCGAGTACCTGGCGCGCTTCTCGGGGCCAGCTCTACGGGGCCACCTACTCGGTACACTTCGCCGGCTCGGTCTGCGGCGCCCGATGATGCGCAGACGCTGCGATGCCAGGCGCTACTTCGAGCTGACCGGTGAGCTCACGCCCGTACACGGCCCGGCGCTGGTCGACCTGGTCGGGCGCGTTCCGGGCGCGCCTCCGGAATAGCCGACGGCGCATGCACACCCGTGGGGCCAGGGAGGGCATCACGGGAGGAGGTCACCGAGCATCCGGCGTCAAGCCCGGGGGCTCTCAGTCGGCCGCGCACGCACGGGGGCGGCGCGGCCGTGGCGAAGCGGAAGGATGCCGGCGCCGACGTGATCGAGCGCTAGGGAAGCTGGGATGCCGACCCGTTCGAACATTGGTGGCTGGGGTGGACGGCGATCCGCGTGCCCGCGCGTGGTCACCTACGCCGCCGCAGGCGCGCATCCCGACGGGGAGCGCTGGATGACGAGTGCGAGGAGGTCGTGCCCACAGTGCGGGGCGGGCGCCGAAAGATCGGCAGCTTCGAGTGCGTGGTCCCCCCCCCCCCCCCCCAGCTTTTCGAACCGACAAACAACTAACCGCTCCGGCTGATCGCCCTATACACGCCGCGGCGGGCACCCTCGCCGGGAGCAAGGGGGCAGCCGCCGGCTACGACCGCATCGGTCCTGGATCCCCGCCCCCCAACTCACCGTCACAGAACCGACCGCCCTCGTCGCCGGTCATCCACATGCGTTGCTCGGCCGACCACCGCCCCGCGTCGCGTTGCAACGCAGCTCCCGACGTAGATCTAGAACAGCAGGAGGTTCGCATGACACTGAAAGAACCGTAGGCGCGCGCGGCGTGAGCCCGGGCGAACTACGGGCCT
Source organism: Spirochaetia bacterium (assembly GCA_965198005.1). Classification (GTDB taxonomy): domain Bacteria; phylum Spirochaetota; class Spirochaetia; order SZUA-6; family Bin103; genus Bin103. Next base: position 428,583 of record CBDAOI010000004.1, on the reverse strand, counting down.
GGTTCCCGCTCACCCGGTGAGTCACACGCCGCGCGCTTCAAAGCATTGACTCACACTGGCCGTCTGCGTTAGCGGGCGCGCCCGCGGTTGCGGGCGTCAGAGTAGCCAGGGAGCGGCAATTCGCTCCGCAATACTCTCAATAATCACTTTGGATGGAGAAAACAATGAAGATGCTCATTTCACGGACCTTCGCGGTTGCGGTGGTCCTCGTCCTGACCGCGACCGGCCTCTGGGCCGCTGGCGCAGAAGAGGAGTCGGCGTCCGCCGCCGACAAGAAGTATGTCACCGACCCCACCAACGGCAAGGTGGTAGTGGCGCCACAGTACGGCGGGACATTGACCTTCGTCTACCAGTACGAGCCTCCGAATGCTGACATGTCGATCGCGGGGTACGGGGCATCAAAAGCGGTCAGTGGCGTCATAGAGAAACTAGGCCACGGGAACTGGGCAATAGATAGAAGCGTGAATGACCTTGCAAATGAATTTCTGCTCGAAGAACACTATGCCGGGGCCCTGGCGGAAAGCTGGGAACAGCCTGATCCCAGCACCGTCATCTTCCACATCCGCGAGGGCGTTCGCTGGCACGACAAACCCCCTATGAACGGGCGCGAGCTGGTTGCCGAGGATATCGTGTTCAACTTCCACCGCTATAGCGGTACCGGCAGCGGCTTCACCGAACCTCCCGCCCAAGCGGCCCGACTCGCCGGGATGCAATTCGAATCGATAACGGCCACCGACGAATATACGGTCGTCTTCAAGTTGAGGAAGCCACCCCTTGATGCGCTGGTGGTACTGCTCGACGACATCTATGCCTTCATGAACGCCCCCGAGGTCATCAAGCAACACGGCGACGTTACCGACTGGAGGAACCTGGTCGGCACCGGACCGTTCATGATGACCGATTGGGTCGAGAGCAGCTCAATCACCTTTGCCAAGAATCCCGACTACAATGAGTACGACGATCTGTGTTTCGTCAATCGTGTAGAACAGCCGGTGATCACCGACGCGATAGCGATAGAAGTCGCTGAACTCACCCTTCAGCCGTTTGATGTTGGGTCCAAAGTGTGGCTCTCGCCGGAGAACCGGGTATACTACTTCTCGAATCCGCTTCGACAGCGAGGCGTAGTTCTTGTTCTTGCGTAGGGATCTCCGAAACGTCTCTGTTTCCGCGATCGAATACTTACTCGACAATCTTGTACTGTTTGCCGGCTAGGTCGGATCGAGCCCTCTTCAAAGTAGCCAGTAAGTCGGTATCGGCAAGAATGTCGGACATCTCGTCGTCAGACACGAACGCTTCCTCGGCAAGATAGGACAGAGTAGCGTACTCGATGAAGTTTGAGATGCTGCGCATTTGGCCTTCGGCAGCGCTGCGAATCATCTGATAGGTATCTTCGTCGAGGCGGACGGTGACGGTCTTTGGCATCTCGAACCTCTCTGTATTCAATAGTATTCGTTTGGCTTCGTAGTGTCAACGATCTGTAGGTGTGCGTTCGTTTACCACGATGCCTATGGTGGTGCCTCCACGGCGATACTCAGTACGAAGGCTTCGTAGTGGCGCACGTTCCAGGTAATGATCGTCGATGCTTCGGCCTTCAGTGCGGCTACCGCGATGAGCACGTCATACATCTGCCCGCCGATCAGCGTGCGCTGCTGCGCTTCACGCAGTGCATTCCACATCTCGAGTCCGGTCAGGTGTATGATTGGCGTGTCCTTCCAGTTCCTCTCGATAAGGGCGATGGCATCAGCAGCCCGGAGCCGATGCGGCGCCGGCAATCGCGTAAGAACTGCATAGGTCTCGGCCAAGGAGTGGGCGGCGACGACTAACTCCTCGTTGCTGCGCTTTCGGCGCTCAAGCTCGACACGTGTGCGATCGTGATGTTCATGCCATGAGCTCACCGCCGCGATCAGGGCGCTGGTATCACAAAGATAGCGAGTCACCCCGTCGGTTCCGGCGCCATCGGTCCGTTGCGGAGCTCCGCAATCGTCTTGTCCACGTCTGCCGTGCGCATGACTGGCTGGTTCGCCTGAGGTACCGCGACCACGAGCGAGCCACGGCGCTGGAGGGTGACCGTCAGCGGGACAGGTTCGATCTCCACATGGCCACCCTGCACGCGAAACTGGACCTCGGTGCCGGCGCGCAGATTTGCTGCGTCGCGAATCGCCTTGGGCACAACGATACGGCCGGCACGATCAATGGTTGCTCTCATGCCATCATGTATACCATATTCTGTGGCATCGGGCAAGGCATCGTCGCAGCCCGCTGTACGCCGGTTGCAGCCGGGACTACGGGCGGGGTCGCGTAGCTTTGGTTCTCACAGCTCCGCGACAAGTCGGCTTCGCAGCGCCGCGTTAGGCCTCGCGTGGTGCGATGAGGGGGATCACGCGCCGCTCGAAGCGTCGGTAGACACTGAAATCAGTGCGATCGATCGTGAATACGCGGCTGACGCTGGTGATCTCCGACATGCGGACCAGACAAGCGTCGGCGAACTGCATCTGTTGATCGGCATACTTGTTCAGCAGGCGCAAGACGGGGGCGGCGTGCTCTTCGATCCGAAAGGCAGGGGCTATGACGCCGCGCTCAACCAGCTCCAACACGCGTGCCGGATTGGGCGTCCAGGTAACGGTGCCCATGCTCCCGCCGTCCATCATGCGGGAGTACGAACAGCTGGTCCCTGGCTCGGCCGGGCGTATACTCGACCAGTTCTTCGCCGAAGGAAGCCATCGCCGCAGGGTGGAGAACCGCGGGGCATGGTTTGCGTTCATCCAGTACATGGCGCTCCTGGGCGTAGTTGCAGCAGGCTCGGTGGGTGGCTCGCTCAAGTCGATCGGCTGCGGTCGTCGTTGTCAGAGGTTCCAAGTATCACCCAGGCACTGGTGTGCATGTCCTCGCCCAACTTCACCCAATCTGAGATAAGTGCGTCCTCGGACGTGAGAACCGTTCCTATCGAGGTGGTGGAAGACATCCCTTCCACGAAGGGCGAAAGGCGACGGACGACCCAACCGTCCTGGCGGCCCACGGTATCAGCGATCACAGCGCCACGTCTTTTCCCGTTTCCTCTGCTCATCCGTATCCAGGTAGTGAGAGTAGGACGCGGATGTTAGTCCCGAGCTGTCAAGACTCTTGAAAATAGGGGAGCCGCATGCCACCCGTGGGGCCATGGAGGGCGCCACGGGTGGAGGTCGCTGTTCATCCGGCATGATCGAGGGCGGAGCCTCCGGTCGGCGGCGCACCCACGGGTCGGCGGGGCGGCGGCGAAGCTGAAGGATGGAAGCGCCGGAGTGATCGAGTGGGAAGACATCTGGGGCCGACCCCGTCGCACCTTGCCTTGCTGGGTGGGGTGCACGGCCCCGCACGCAGGCGCGTGGCCCCCAGGCGAGCTCTCTTAAACCGACCCGGCGGCTCCGGCACCGAGACCACCACCGCCACCCCGCAGCCGCGGGTCGAGCAGATCCCGCACCGCGTCGCCGAACATGTTCAGGCAGTAGACGACAATCGTCAGGCACAGCCCTGGCCACAGCGCCAGCCGCGGCGCCACCTCCATGAACTCACGCCCTTCCCGGCTCAGCATCCCGCCCCAGCTGGGCACCGAAATCGGCAGACCGAACCCCAGGAAGCTCAGCGCTGCCTCGCTGATGATCACCGCCCCGACGTTGATGGTGAACACGGTGAACACGATGATGATCGGAGCGCCGATATTGGGCAGGACGTGGCGGATGAGGGTGCGCCACCTGGTGCTGCCGATCGCCTCGGCCGCCTGGAAATAGACGTTCTCATTTACCCCAATAACCGCGCCGCGGATTACGCGCGAGCCGCCGATGCCGCCCGTTACCCGCAGCACCACGATGATCTGCAGCAAGCCCCGCCCCACCAACGACATGATGGTGAGCAACAGCAGCAGCCCCGGGAACGCCATCCAGGCGTCGACGAATCTCTGCACCGCCAGGTCCAGTCTACCGCCGAAGAATCCTGATGTTCCGCCTATCAGCACCGCCACCACTACGTTGACCGTGGTCGCCGCCAGGCCGACGGTCAGTGAGATCTGAGCCCCGAAGACCAAGCGGCTCAGCAGGTCGCGCCCCAACTGGTCGGTCCCCAACAGATACCGGTCGGAGGGGGCCTGCATCCGGTCTACGATGTTGACTTCATCATGCGGAAAGGGCGCCAGAATATCGGCAAAGATCGCCACGAGTATCAACAGCAGGATCACGACCCCGGCGATGATGCTCAGTGGCTTCTCCTTGACCAGCCTGCGCAAGAAATCAGTCATAGCGGACCCTCGGGTCCAAGACCGCGTAGATCAGGTCGATGAGCAGATTGATCCCAACCACCCCAGTGGCGAAAAACAGGTTTACTCCGGAGACCACCGGGTAATCTCTCTCATTGAGAGCGAGCAGCAAGAGACGACCCAACCCCGGCAGGTTAAATATGTTCTCCATGATAACGGAGCCACCTACCAGGATCGGCAACTGCAGGCCGATCAGGGACACCACCGGGATGAGTGCGTTCTTGACGGCGTGTCGGACCACCACGGCCCGCTCCCTGAGCCCCTTGGACCAGGCGGTGCGGATATAGTCCTGCCGGAGCACCTCCAGCATCATGGTGCGCGTCATCCGCATGGTGCTTGCAGCAGCGGCCGTCCCCAGAATCAGGCTGGGAATGATGATCATCGCCAGATTCCCCAGCGGGTCTTCGGTGAAAGCAACCAGCTCCAGCGGCGGCGCCCAGCCCCACCAGATGGCCGGGTAGATCATGACCATGATGCCGAGCCAGAAGTTCGGCGTGGCCAGGCCGATGATGGCGACCGAGCGCCCTATGTAGTCGGCGGGGCTATCCTGGCGAATCGCCGAGTAGATGCCGACCGGCAGGGCGATCACCAGCCCGATGATGATCGCCAGGAGGCCAAGCTCAATGGTTACCGGCAGTCTATCTACTATCTTTTCCTCCACCGCCCCACGGCCCATCAGTGATTCGCCAAGGCTACCGTGCAGGAAAATATCTCCTACCCAGCGTGCATACTGCACGTGGACAGGCACGTCCAATCCCAGCTTATGCTCGAGGGCTTCACGGTCAAACGACGCACCGACTGCTGATGATAGTCCAAGCCTGTCGATCATTACGTCTATTACATCGCCCGGGATGAAGCGGACCGAGAGAAACACCAGAATCGTCAATATGAACAAGGTGGGGATTATGAGCAATAACCGCCTGATGATATAGGCTCTCATGTGATACACCTCATCACGATTTCCCCCGTCATTGCCAGCCCTCTCTCGTCATTCCCATTTCCCCCGTCATTGCGGTGAAAACCGCAATCCACTTAGACCATCCCCTTGCCCGGCTGGCGCGGCACTCTCTAAGGTGCGAATGACCCCTGCCAAGAAACTCGCCTCTCACCGTTTTGGGGAGTTCAGAGGGGTGAAACCCCTTTGAAACGGGGAATCAAGGGGGTGTCCCCCTTGATTCCCCCTGTCCAGTGTTCAAGGATCACTGGACAGAACACCTGTAGCCCATCGTTGGTGAAGGCCCCATCCCCCTGTATCCCCCTTTCCCGTCATTCCGCCGAAAGGCGGAATCCAGAGTAATTTCAAATGGTTGCGTTTTCTGGATTCCGGGTTTTCCGCCCGGAATGACAGTGAGGGAGCGCGCCTCGCAAATGACATGGTGTATGGGAGCCAGGAGGTTTGAACCTCCCAGCTCCCTTTTTCCCTGAGCTAAGCCACAAGGGGTGGCCGGGTAGAATCGCGGCGCGCGCAAGCCGTGACATTCCTTTATGTTCAGGCTCCTGTGCTCGCTCGACCCTCTGGATGCCCCCACCTTGTAGTCCCGTGCCTGACAAAGCGGCAGGGCCTTATACACCACGCAGCTATCGTGCGGTTACCCAACACGAACTGTGGCATCACTACGTACCCGAACCGGGTAATTGGTACGGCCGGTCCTTCCCCGGCTGGAATGCAGTCTTGTCGGCTGCTCATAACCCCTAATAACCCATTGCTTCCTTCAGCGCACTATCAATCCAGAGGCGGGTGAAAATGGATTGAAGTCGATTTTCTCCCAACCACGCCTCGCCGTTATAACCTATGACCCACGGCTGGCTCGCCGAAAAGGACGGGGCGATAGGACTAAATAGCGTCCAGAACTGCTCGATCGCATACTGATTCAGCTCTTTCGTTACGCTGTTAACTTCCTCCATGGTGGTAGCGGCTTGCTTCTCCTTATACTTGGCTTCATACCAGGGGTCGTTGACATTGGAGGAGTTCCATTGAGTTTCCGCCAAATAGCGTATGCCCCCAGCCCAACCCAATGGGGACACTTTCCCGGCCGATTCCCCTGCCATCATCATTCTAAAGTCTCTCGAAGTTCTTCTAGGGCCAAACCCCGCCCTTTCCTGTACATCAATCTCTACGTCGACACCAATCTTTTTCAAGTATGAAAGGAGCAGTTGCGTGTAGTTCAAATCGCGCGGGGCGTAGTGCATAATGTCAGTCCTAAATCTCATCCCGTCGGCGCCCCGCTTGTATCCAGCCTCATCAAGCAACGCTTCGGCAGCTTCCGGGTCGTAGTCAAAGACCTTCTTGACATCTTCGGGCCAATCTTCGAATTGGATGACAGCCTCTGAAACAAACCGGCTCAGCTGCCCCTGAGGGATGATATCGGCATAACCCTTATAGTAGGCGTTGTTGATCTCCTCGAGGTTGATTGCCATCTGCAGTGCCTTGCGCACCCTGATGTCGTCAAACGGCTCCACCTGAACGTTCAGGCCAACACTATGAGTCGACGCACCGGCATTCGGCCATATCCGGATTCCGGGGTTGGTCTTCAGTAGGCTTTCTACCTGCTCGAGAGTCGATAGTTGCCCAAACCCTGATAAATCAAGCTGACCCGTGCGCAGCCCCGCCAGACGTGTTGCCGGTTCCGTCATAACTAGTGCCCTTAACTGGTCAATATAGGGCAAGCGGTTCTCCGGGTATTTTTCGTCGTAGCCCCAGTAGTCAGGATTCTTGTCCCAGGTCCAAGAGCTGCCTTCGACCCAGTCGGTCAGCATCATGGGTCCGGTGCCGACCAGGTTCCTCCAGTCGTTCGCGTCTCCGTGTTCCTTGATCACTTCGGGGGGGTATATAAAGCCGCCTATTTCGTTGAGGATAGCATCCAGAATAGTGAGCGCTGGCTCCTGCAGCTTGAAGACGACCGTCGATTTGTCGGTTGCCGTTACCGATTCCACTTTCACACCTGGCCACATGAAACCATAAGTAAGAGTTTCGGCAGGCTCGGTGAAACCGCTGCCCATGCCAAGCTGCCGGTGAAAGTTGAACTCTACGTCCTGGGCGGTCAGCTCCCGACCGTTCATCGGCGGCTTATCATGCCACCGAACGCCTTGGCGGACGTTGACGATAACAGTGAGTGGGTCGGGCTGCGACCAGCTTTCCGCCAGAGCCCCTCTCGTGTATTCTGGAGGGGGGAAGCCATTGAAGAAGTCGAATTTGTCCCTGGGCGCTGCCCAGTCCGCCATGCCCAGCTTCTCGATGACGGGATCGATTAGGGCTTGTACGATTGAGCCTGCAACTCCGACCAGGATGTCAGTACCAATCGGATTCTCTGGCGTGGCGAAGGTTATTGTCCCGCCATACTCTGGTGCTACCACCACCTCGCCGGTGGTGGGGTCGGTCACATACTTCTTGTCGGCAGCGGCTGCCGGCTCCTCTTCCGCGCCACCGGCCCACAGGCCGGTTGCGCTCAGAATCAGGACCAACGCAATCGCGAAGGTCCTTGCAAAAAATATCTTCATCGTTTCTTCCTTGAATGTTATTTCGAGAGTATTGCGTAGCGGATTGCCGCTCCCTGGCTACTCTCGGGCCCGCAACGCGGGCGACCAGTCTGAGTCAAATTCACTAAAAGCGCGCGGCGTGTGACTCAACGGGTTCACCCCGGCTCACGCCGCGCGCGCGTGCGGTTCTTTGAGTATCATTCGAACCTCCTTCTTCTCTAGATTTACGTCGGGATCTGCGTTACGACGCCACGCGTGGCGGTGGTCTGAGCAGCAGTGAGTCTGAATGGCCGCCAACGCAGGCGGTGGGTTTTGCGCGCAGTTAGTCGCGGGCGGGGATCCGGGACGGTTGCGGTCGCCTGGAAGGACGCGGGCGGCCAGCATGCCGGTTCGGCGATGGACCGAGCGGGCGCCACCGATAGCTACGGCGGTGGTGAAGGCGACGGTGTGCGCGGGGTCGCGTACGCGTACGCGATCAGCCGGAGCGGTGAGTTGTTTCTCGGTTCGTAATGTGAGGGGGGGGGGGGGGGGGGGTATGATCCACCGGTCGCGTCACCGCCAACCGGCTACAGCGCTTACGCCATCCTGGCGCGTCATGTCGCATCATGCCATCCTGGCGCCTCATCCATCCAACCCGGAGCGGTGAACCGTCGCATGCGGCCGGAAACCTGTCAATGACCCGGAGGTCACCGAACGTGACCGCTAACCGGCCACTGCGCTGACTGTCGTCATGACGCGTCATCACCGTTCCGTCCGACCCCAAGCGAGGCAAGCTTGCATGGCCGCGGCCCACCCTGTCAACCCATCGGAGGTCATCACGGCCAACCGGCCACTGCGCTGCCGCCATCCTGGCGCTCCATCTGCATCCGTCGAAACCCCAGGCGAGGCACGCTAGCATAGGCGCGGCGCGCCTGTCAACGACTCAGCGGTCACCGCGGTCACCGAACGTCACCGCCAACCGGTCACCGCGCTGACGGTCTTCATAGCGCTTCATCGGCATCCGTCGCCCCAAGCCAAGCATGATAGCGTGGGCGCGACCACCCTGTCAACGACTCGGACGTCACCGAACATGACCGGCCACCGGCCACTGCGCTGCCGCCATCCTGGCGCGTAGTCATGGCGCTTCATCTCCGATCCGTCCGACCCCAGGCGAGGCAAGCTTGCTACTGGGCCCGATCCGTCGCACCTCGCCTTGCTGACTGGGCTGGACGGCCGCCCGGGCGCAGGCGCGTGGCTCCTAGGCCGCCGCAGGCGCGCTCTCCTTAAACCGACCCGGCGGCTCCGGCACCGAGAGCACCACCGCCACCCCTGAGCCTCGGGTCAAGCAGATCCCGCACCGCGTCGCCGAACATGTTCAAACAGTACACGTGTTCGACCTGTGGGTCCGGCGCTGGCGGCAGACGCAGGCGCGTGGCGAGGTGATCGTCGTGCGCTACGCGGATGACATCGTCGTCGGATTCCGACACCGCTCGGATGCCGAGCGGTGTCGGGCGGAGCTGACCGAGAGGTTCAGCAAGTTCGCCTTGGAGCTGCATCCTGACAAAACGCGCCTGATCGAGTTCGGGCCGTTCGCGGCTGAGAACCGCAGGCGTCGAGGTCAGGGCAAGCCGGAGACCTTCGACTTCCTGGGGTTCACGCACATCTGCGCGACGAAGAGGAGCGACGGACGGTGTACGGTGCTCAGGCAGACGATGCGGAAGCGGTTGCAGGCCAAGCTGGGGCAGGTGAAGACCGAGCTTCGGCGGCGCCTGCACGATCCGGTCCCGGAGATGGGAAGCTGGCTGCGCTCGGTTGTGGGTGGGCACCTGCGCTACTACGGGGTGCCCATGAACTCCCGCCGCCAACGCAGGCGGTGGGTTTTGCGGGCAGTTAGTCGCGGGCGGGGATCCGGGACGGTTGCGGTCGCCTGGAAGGACGTGGGCGGCCAGCATGCCGGTTCGGCGATGGACGACCTGATGGACGCGGCCTATGATGCCGCCGAGATCAGAGCCCACAGCGAGTCGCTCGGACATGTGCCGATCATCGATGTCAATCCCCGCAACAGTGCCGCACTCAAGCGAGACCTGCAGCAGGAGGCGAAGGCGCGGCGCACGCTCGGCCAGATGTACGCCAAGGGTGTGCGCTACCGGGAGCGGTCGACGGTCGAGCGCGTCAACGGTCGGCTGAAGGACGAATTCGGTGCCCGTCAGGTACGCGTGCGCGGGCACAGCAAGGTGCTGTGCCACCTGATGTTCGGCATCCTGGCGTTGACCGTGGATCAGTTGCTGCGCTTCGTGAACTGAACCCGACTTCGTTCCGCCCGCGTACTACCGGACCAAGCCGATCTCAGCAGGAGACACGGGACAGTTGTGTCCGCGCGCTGCCATGGACGCCGCATGAACTGCGGATTCTGGCGGATTCTGACCAATTCGAGGTGCCGCAGACGCCCTGACGGCGTATCCAACCAAGCAAATGCGACAAAATCGGTCCTCTTGTGCTCACGTTCCCGACTTCCTCCTCACCGCTCCATAGCTTTTGCAAGATCCTCTACAGAAAAGTCTTGAGGGCGAGAGAAGTCGCACGCCAGCGACGGCAGGCATACGCTCCAGTGGATGCGCCACAGCGCTCCGGTCTTGCCCGGTTCCTTCACGGTGGTGGCGTCAAACGCCCTGATTTGAAAGCCGCCGTCGGTTGCCACCGCGATGCCGTGTTCCTGAAACAGCCGAACGCACAGGGCGTACAAGCGTCGACGGCTCCGCGCACCCCATGCCGATGTACCTTCGGTACACCGCAGACGCGCTCGACGGGATGGAGCCCATGAGGAACGACATGCTGTTTTTCCTGGGACCGCTGCAGAGCCAGGCGGGCGAGGTCGAGCGCTTGGCCGGGCACAACTCTTCCGGCCACCGCGTTTTCGTCATCATTCCGACCCTCATGCTCGAGCTCAGCGCGGGCACGCTGAAGATGCCGGCCCCCTTCGCAGACGGCGCACCAAACATGGAGGCCATGCCCGTGATCGAGATGGGCTGGTTGGAGCATCCTGCCGATCGCGTACGCCTTCGCGAGGGCCTGCGCTTGGCGCTGCGGCTCGCCGCCTCCACGGAGATGGCGACTGTCCTCGAAGGTCCGATCGTGCCGGCCGAGGACGAGGTGACGGCCGAGTCGTCCGACGCCGCCCTCGACGACTGGGTCGAGAGGCACGTCATTACGTCGCACCACCAGAGCAGCTCGTGTCGAATGGGCGATCCCGCCGACCCGACGGCCGTGTGCGACGAAGACGGGAAAGTGCTCGGGGCGAGGGGCCTGCGCGTGGTGGACGCGAGCCTGATGCCGGATTGCCCGCGGGCAAACACGCAGGCGACGACCTATATGATGGCTGAGCGTATCGCGGGCATCGTCAACCACGGCTCGTTGGCGGCGGCGCTCCGGGCGGCGGTCGAGGTAGAGTGACCTACGCGCGCCATGGCGCGGGCCCAAGGACACAAGACGCGAGGGTCAAGATGCAGAGCACGTCTCCATCGGCATCCGGGGGCGGCTGTGCCTTTGACTCACCAAACCGTATTCAGCCATCCGAGATCGCGCATCAGCTTATCCTTGGTTACCAGTGGCGCGTCGTGGGAGATGGAGGTCGTGGCAATGAAGCGGTCCGCCGGGTCCAAATGCATATCGGCGGCATCGGCGGCTATCGCGAGCGCATGATCGAGTGGAACCTCGCGAACCCGTGGGATCGCCAGAAGCTGGCGCGCCCACGCACCGGGGGGTTGTTTCCCACTCAAGCGGAGTCGTCCCTTGCGGACCAGGAGCGCCACCTCCCAGAACACGATTGCGGGAATGAGAATCTGCTGCGCCCGAGCCAGGGCTGCCGTTGCCGAGGCGCTCAGAGCATCCGGATCCTGGGTCCACCAGACGGCCGTGTGCGTGTCGAGGGTGATCAATCTGCCTTCCAGCCGGCAAGGCTCGCCGTCGGTTGCAGAAACGTCGCCTCGTCGACCAGCACCGCCCCATCTCCGGCGCGTAGCTGCTCCAGGATCCGGCGCTCGGTCTCCGCGTCAGACTCGAGGGGGACGAGGCGCGCCACCGGTTTGCCGTGCTTGGTGATCGTGAGCGGCTCATGGCTCTCGGCCACCGCATCGAGCAGCGCCAGACACCGCTGCTTGAATTCACCCGCGGCGACAGTGTGGTCTTTTACATCCATGGCCACAGTCTATGGCCACACCATCCACTCGGCAACAGCCACCGTGTGGCGATAGTGATCTCGCGCCGGAAGCTCTTCACGACTTGGACTCGATCGAGGCCATCGCCTGGATGGAGCCACGGGTGGAGGTCACCGGACCTCCGGCGTGATACCGCGGGAGTTCCCGGTCGGCGCCGCGAACTTCGTTCGCGCACACCCGCGGGTCGGCGCGCGGGTGGCGGAACTGAAGGATGCCGGCGGCGGTGTGATCGAGCGCGAAGAGATCTAGCGCCGCCCCGGGTCGCACGTTGGTCGGTCGGGGGTGGGCGGACGCCCTCGCGCAGGCGCGTGGCCCCTATGCGGGCTCTCTTAAACCGACCCGGCGGCTCCGGCACCGAGACCACCACCGCCACCCCGCAGCCGCGGGTCGAGCAGGTCCCTGAGGGCGTCGCCAAACATGTTGAAACTGTAAACGGTAATAGTCAGGGCAAGACCGGGCCAGATAGCCAGCCATGGGGCCGCCTCCATGTACTTGCGCCCTTCCCGGCTGAGGAGACCTCCCCAGCTAGGAATGTTGACTGGCAGACCGAATCCCAGGAAGCTCAGAGAGGCTTCAGCAATAATCACCCCCCCGACGCTGATGCTGAATATGATGATCATGACAGGCATAATATTGGGCAGGACATGCCGCATCAGTGTTGCGGTGCCGCGGCTGCCAATTGCCGGGGCCGCCAGAAAATAGTCATTCTCCTTAATGCCGATCACGGCGCCCCTGACTACTCTTGAGGTGCCGATGCCTCCTGATATCCCCAGGACCACAATTATCTGCGGGATACCCCGCCCCACTATCGACATTATGGTCAGCAACAGGATCAGTCCCGGGAAGGATATCCAAGCATCAACAAACCTCTGCACTATGATGTCATACTTACCGCCCAAGTATCCCGAAGGGACGCCTATTATTGCGGCGACCACAACATTAACAGTGGTCGCTGAAAGACCGACGACTAACGAAAGACGAGCCCCGACGATGATGCGGCTCAATAAGTCTCGCCCCAAATGGTCGGTACCCAGCAGATACTGGGCTGATGAGGCCTGCAGCCTGTCTATCGTGTGCACTTCATAATATGGATAAGGAGCCACAGCATCGGCAAAGATACTGACAAGAATCAATATCAATATGATAATCCCGCTGGCAGTACCGAGCCGCTTCTCCCTGACCAGCCTGATAGATAAATCAGCCAGCCTGGAACGTCTATTTGGCTCGATTACTGGTGTGTCATCACTCATAGTGTCGATTTGTCCCTTCTATTTATATCGGATCCTGGGGTCCAAATAAGGATAAATCATGTCGACAAGTAGAAAGTTAAGCATAACGAATGCAGATATAAACAGGTTTAGTCCTTGGATCCTCGGATAGTCTCTACTATTGAGGGCAGTCAGAAATAACCTACCTACCCCCGGCAGGTTGAATATATTCTCGATGATAACGGAGCCGCCTACCAGGATAGGCAACTGCATGCCTATCAACGTAACCACCGGGATGAGAGCATTCTTGACGGCGTGCCTCATAATAACCACCCTCTCATTGAGACCCTTGGACCAGGCGGTCCTGACGTAGTCTTGCCTGAGCACCTCCAGCATCATGGTGCGTGTCATCCGCATGGTGCCGGCAGACATGGCTGTCCCCAGAATCAGGCTGGGAATGAGGAACATCCCCAGGTTCCCCAGCGGGTCTTCGGTGAAGGGAATCAGCTTCAGCGGTGGCGACCAGCCCCACCAGATTGCCGGGAAGATCATGACCATCAGGGCCAGCCAGAAGTTAGGCATTGCCATGCCGATGACGGCCGCGGTGCGCCCCACGTAGTCGGCGGCCGTATCCTGGCGAATCGCCGAGTAGATGCCCACCGGCAGGGCTATGACGAAACCGATCACGATTGCCAGGACACCAAGCTCAAAGGTTACTGGTAGTCTATCTATTATCTCCCCCTCTATCGAAACAGCGCCGCCAAACAGTGATTCGCCAAAGGTGCCCTGGAGGAGACCGTTGTAGTGGGACTCACCGGTAACCCAGACAGGCGTCGGCAACACTCCTATCCAGCGTCCGTACTGCACGTGCACAGGCACGTCTAATCCCAGCATACGCTCAACAGCTTCACGGTCAATCTCGACCAGCCCGCTGTACTGCGTTGCTCTAGCCACCATTTCGTCTACTATATCGCCGGGGAGAAAGCGGACCGAGAGAAAGACCAGCATGGTAAGGATAAACAGGGTGGGAATTATCAGCAATAACCGCCTGATGAGATAGGTTCTCATGTGACACACCTCATTGCGATTTCCCCCGCCATTTCTTTCGTCGTTGCCAACCCTCTTTTGTCATTGCGAGCCCTGATTCTATTGTCCCGACACGGAAGTTCGTTGCATAAAGCGCATCGTGTTCTGGAGGGGGCCTGTGGTTCGACAGGCTCACCACGAACGGGAAAATCCAACACTCCGTTCGCCCTGAGCCCGTCGAAGGGCCGCCGAAGGCTTTTTGTTTGTTAAGCGCACTTCTGAGACAGTAGACTATCGGGGCTTCCTCAAGTTCCTTCCCTGCCTCTTCACTTGGGTTAAAGCTTCGGTTCAGGACAAGCCTCCTAATGACAGTAATAAAGGCCTCCTCTCATTATCCAAAACGTTAGGGAGCTGGGAAGCGCGCTCGGAAGCGACAACCTCCCAGCCCCCTTTTTCCCTGAGCTAAGCCAGAAGGGATGTAACCCCTAATAACCCATTGCCTCCTTCAGCTCACTATCAATCCAGAGCCGTGGGAAAATAGTAAGGTAATTGCTTCCTCCCATGCCGGCTTCGCCGTTATAACCTATCACCCACGGCTGGTGCACCTGATACTGCGGGGAGATAAGCCCCCAGATCGTCCAGTGCTGCTCTATCGCGCGCATGCCCAAATCTTTCGCCAGCCTAATCTCCTCCTCAACGGTGGTAGCAGCTAGCAGGGCTTCCCACCAGGCGTCATATTGCGCGTCGCGGACGGAGAAGTTCCTATTCGAAGCGGTGCCCCAGTCGCTCCTATACCATGACAACAGCAGGGCTGGGTTACCAAAGGTAGACGACGCGGAAGCGCACGATTCTGAAGTTATCTCATAATCTCCAGATAGCTGTCCAGCGAACCATTCCGCACTTATCTGTACTAAAATATCCACATCAACGCCAATCTCACGCCAGTATTCTGCCTGTAATTCTATAAAGCTCAAATCATACAGATCCCGGACGGTGCGCGTGATCTTGAATCTAATGCCGTCGGCACCGCGAGGATATCCCGCCTCGTCAAGCAGCTTCTCGGCCCCTGCCACGTCATAAGTATAGTATCCCTTGAGCTCTTCGGACCACTCTTCAAATGGGACGACATACTCCTTGAAAACCCTGCCTATAAACCCCTGAGGTATCGCATCCCCATCACCGTTATATAAGGCACGGTTGATTGCCTCCATGTCAATTGCCATCTGCAGTGCGTGGCGCACCCGGACGTCGTCAAGGGGCGGCTTGCTCACGTTAATCAAACCACAATTATTGGACCGGGATAAATACGGATGCACCACGAGGTCCGGGTTGGTCCGCAAGAGGCTCTCTAGCTGGTCTACCTCCATTATTTGAGTGTTGCCCGCGAAACCTACGAAATCGAGCTTAGCCGTGCGCAGTCCCGCCAGCCTTGTTGCCGGTTCCGTGATAGTAAGGGCCTCTACCTCGTCAATATAGGGTAAACGGTTCTCCGGGTATTTTTCGTCGAAGCCCCAGTAGTTAGGATTCTTGGTATAGGTTATAGAGCTGTCGGCGACGAAGTCAGTTATCATATAGGGCCCGGTGCCGACCACATTCCTCCAATCCTTCATGTCCCCGTATTGCTCGATTACCTCGGGGGGCTGTATAACACCGTTCCACCAGTCCAAGATCCTCTCCAGGACGTTACGCCATGGCTCCTTCAGCTTAAAGACAACCGTATATTTGTCGGTGGCCGTTACCGATTCCCAAGGCAAAGTTGCGAAGTCACCGGCCCTTTCAGTAGGTTCGGCTGCACTGAACTCGGTCCCTGTCAACTTATTCCCCAATAAACGGTGAAAGGTATGTTCTACATCATAGGCAGTTAGCTCCCGCCCGTTCATCGGTGCCTTATCATGCCAGTTAACGCCCTTGCGGATGTGGAAGATATAGGTTGTGTCGTCGGGCTGCTCCCAGCTTTCCGCCAGCGCTCCCCTTATGGCGTTTAGAGGCAGTAAGGTGCCGCCAATGAAGGGATACGTGTCCCTATCTATTGCCCAGTCCCCGATGCCCAGTTTCTCTACAACGCCACTGGTGGCGGCAAGTGCATTCGCCCTAAACCAGGCGTCAAAACCAGCAGCGGCGTTGAAGTGCCCAACATTGGCATAGGTTAATTTCCCGCCGTACTGGGGCGCGGACACCGCCTTGCCGGTGACGGGGTCGGTCACATACCTCTTGTCGGCAGCGGCTGCCGGCTCCTCTTCTGCGCCAGCGGCCCAGAGGCCGGTTGCGGTCAAAACTAGGACCAACGCAATCGCGAAGGTCCTTGCAAAAAAGATTTTCATCATCGTTATCCTTGAACGGTATTTCGAGAGTATTGCGGAGCGGATTGCCGCTCCCTGGCTACTCTCAGGCGCGCAACGCTTGCCGCCAGTCTGAGTCAATTTGTGAAGCGCGCGGCGTGTGACTCACCGGGTTTAGCCGGGCTCACGCCGCGCGCGCGTGCGGTTCTTTCAGTATCATTCGAACCTCCTGTGCGCCGGCAAAAACCGGCAGGGTGTTGTGAATGGAAGAGTCATACGTCGAAGGGCTAGCGACCCACGGCGGCCCCGAGTCATGCGCCGTCGCCCGCGAGGGCGGGGGTGAAGCGTTGACAGGGGTACGTGCGGGCCGGGTATCGAGCCGCGAAAGGAATTACTTTGGGGTGCCGACGCCGTAGGAGGATGCGGAAGGCCACACCCGGGGCGCCGATATCGCGAGGCGCCACGGGACCCTGCGCGGTCATAGACCCCGGGCACGTACGGAAACACCTTGCGCGGGAGCCGGGAGATCCCAGCTTCGCCTGTGGCGGATGGCGCCGCAGGCCGTGTCGGGAAGTCCAAGGACGTACGCCGACGATGAACGGAGCTGGGAAGTCGGACAGGCCCATAGTACCTGGGAAACCCGCGAACAAGGACGGGGGCTGCCGCAGGCGGCGCGGCTATGGTGAACCCTACACGGGCACGCAGGCGGAAACGCCGGATACAGCCAAGGGAGCACCTACGGCCACGCCGGCCGGCAGCGCCCGGGCCGCGGAGCGGGTGGAGGGAAGGGGCCTGGCCAAAGGGAATCCGCGCCAGCAAAACGCGCCCCGGACACCGCGCCGGCAATATGGCGTGCACAGTGCGCTGGAGCGGATACGTCAAGCAGCGCGACGGGATAGGACGCTGCGGTTCACCGCGCTCATGCACCACGTCGACAACCCCGCGATCCTCCGGGAGGCGTACTTCAGCCTCAAGCGGGAAGCCGCGCCGGGGGTGGACCGGGTGACGTGGCGGCAGTACGGAGGGGACCTGGAGGACAACCTCCTGGACCTCTGTGGACGGCTGCAGCGAGGAGCGTACCGGGCGAAGCCGGTGCGGAGGGTGTTCATCCCCAAGAGCGACGGGCGGCAACGACCGCTCGGCGTGACGGCGCTGGAAGACAAGATCGTCCAGCGTGCGACAGTCGAGGTGCTGAACACCATCTACGAGACCGACTTTCTCGGGTTCAGTTACGGGTTCCGGCCGGGGCGCAGCCAGCACAATGCGTTGGACGCGCTCTATGTGGGCCTGCTGACACGGAAGGTGAACTGGGTGCTCGACGTGGACATCCGTGGGTTCTTCGATGCCATCGACCACGGTGGAACGCGGACACGCAGCGAACAGGGGACGCCGCAGGGAGGCAGCGCTTCGCCGCTTCTTGCCAACATCTACCTGCACTACGTGTTCGACCTGTGGGTCCGGCGCTGGCGGCAGACGCAGGCGCGTGGCGAGGTGATCGTCGTGCGCTACGCGGATGACATCGTCGTCGGATTCCGACACCGCTCGGATGCCGAGCGGTTCCGGGCGGCGCTGACCGAGAGGTTCAGCAAGTTCGCCTTGGAGCTGCACCCTGACAAGACGCGCTTGATCGAGTTTGGGCCGTTCGCGGCCGAGAACCGCAGGCGTCGAGGTCAGGGGAAGCCGGAGACCTTCGACTTCCTCGGGTTCACGCACATTTGCGGGACCAAGGGGAGCAACGGACGGTTTACGGTGCTCAGGCAGACGATGCGGAAGCGGTTGCAGGCCAAGCTGGGGCAGGTGAAGACCGAGCTTCGGCGACGCCTGCACGATCCGGTCCCGGAGGTGGGAAGCTGGCTGCGCTCGGTTGTGGGTGGGCACCTGCGTTACTACGGGGTGCCCATGAACTCCCGCGCAATCAGCCTGTTCCGCCTGCGGGTTGGTTGGCTCTGGAATCGGTCGATGCGGCGGCGCAGTCAGAAGACCCGGCTTACCTGGGAGCGCATGAGCCGCCTGCTCGACCACTGGTTGCCGCCGCCCCGAGTGTGCCATCCCTATCCCCTGCACCGCCTTGGCGTCATACCTGAGGCAGGAGCCCGGTGCGGTAGTTCCGCTCGCCGGGATCTGTGGAGGGGGTGATCAGCGATGGTCATTCCTACTCCAACTCTTCTCTAGATTTACGTCGGGATCTGCGTTACAACGCCACGCGTGGCGGTGGTCTGAGCAGCAGTGAGTCTGAATGGCCGCCAACGCCGGCGGTGGGTATTGCGCGCAGTTAGTCGCGGGCGGGGATCCGGGACGGTTGCGGTCGCCTGGAAGGACGCGGGCGGCCAGCATGCCGGTTCGGCGATGGACCGAGCGGGCGCCACCGATAGCTACGGCGGTGGTGAAGGCGACGGTGTGCGCGGGGTCGCGTACGGGGCGATCAGCCCGAGCGGTTAGTTGTTTCTCGGTTTGAAAAAGTGGGGGGGTATGATGCACCGGTCGCGTCACAGCGAACCGGTCACTGCGCTGCCTGTCATCGTGACGCTTCATGACCATCCGTCGAACCCCAGGTGAGGCACGCTAGCATAGGCGCGGCGCGCCGTCAACGACTCGTGGGGGTCACCGGGGTGAGCGAAGGTCACCGGCAACCCGTCACTGCGCTGACTGTCATCATGGCGCTTCATCGGCATCCGTCGCCCCAGGCCAGGCATGATAGCGTGGGCGCGACCACCCTTTCAACCACTCGGAGGTCACCGAACATGACCGGCCACCGGCCACTGCGCTGACTGTCGTCATGGCGCTTCATCTCCGATCCGTCCGACCCCAAGCGAGGCAAGCTTGCTCTGGACGCGACCACCCGGTCAACCACTCGGAGCTCACCAAACGTGAGCGCCAACCGGTCACTGCGCTGACTGTCGTCATGGCGCGTCATCATCGATCGGTCGAACCCCAGGCGAGGCAAACGTGCTATGGACGCGACCACCCTGTCAACGACTCGGAGGTCTCCGAACGTCACCGGCCACCGGCCACTGCGCTGACTGTCATCATGGCGCTTCATCATCGATCCGTCGAACCCAGGCCAGGCAAGCTTGCTATGGACGCGACCACCCGGTCAACCACTCGGAGGTGACCGACCCTGACCGCCGAACCCGAGGCGAGGCAAGGTGCGCGGCGCGCCCTGCAGCTGGTCAAGCGCAGCTCGCTGGTGGTGGTGTTCCCCGAGCGGCCGTCCGTCCGGGCTCGGGCTTGCGTATCCCCGACACGGTCAGTGCACGGGCCCCGAGCTCAGAGCGGCTTCCGCGGTGCTTCCAGCGTAGCCAACGCGGCCAGTACTGACTCGCCGCTGGCGTTGCCCGTGGCACCCAGCGCGGCAAGGCGGTCGAGGGCTTCCCATAGTGTCACTCCCAGTAGACCGGCAGCTTGCCGTAGGCTGACCTCCCCTACCCGGTACTGGCCGGCGACGTAGGCTTCAAATCCCATTCGGGCCAGCTTGCGCAATGACTGTGCCTGCGCGGCGTGTTCCCGGTCGGCGACATACCGGACGGCTGTCTCAATTTCCTCGGTAATCCGTATGCTGCGAACACTCATTGCTCAAGTCCTCTCATCAGGTGGCGAACGATCTGATACTCTTCGCTGCTGATGGACTGCTGAAGACGCTGCAGCAACCGCTCGGCCTCTTGCCGCGATACTTGGCCGAGCTTGGCCAATTCGTACAGCAGAAGGCCGGGCACCACACAGGGGATGCCCAGCGTCGTCAGACGACTGATCAGCCGTCGGTCGTCCGTTCCCATGCAGTCGAAGCTTCCCTCCCGAAAGGCGGTCGTGAGAGCACTGTCCCCGGATTCCCCCGCGACCGCCTGAACCTCTATTCGTCGCGCCGCGATGTTCGTGGCAATCAGTTCTGACGCCGCGCGACCAGAACCTTGGACCACGGCCTCCTTCACGACGGGCTCCGGGACGACCACCTTGAAGGCGTCGAGGACATGCTCCTTGTATCCCGCCTGCGTGATCTTGATCAGGCAATCTGCGTCCATCAGCACGTGAAGCACGTAGTGGATTGTAGTCCGGGAAGGACAACGAGGCAAGGCCAGCCTGAGCGCCTAGTGGATCCCCGAGCAGCGCCGGCAGCAGGAGCTGCCCCGCCTGCGGCCGCTCGGCGTGCCTCCGGAGCGGCTGGCGCTGCGCATACCGATCCAGGTGGGAGTCACCGCGGAGGTGAGCTACGACGGTCGCGACGAGTCCCATCGTGTTTCCAGCCAGCCGCCGTTTCCAAACCGTGCCAAGCAGGGTTGCCAGCGCGTGCCAGCCTGTGATGCTGGTATCCGCCAGCGGCGAACGCCAGCGGTGCCGGCTGTCGCGGTTTAGTCGTGGAGTTCATCGGCAACGATGTTGGTGGAGTCGATGATGCTGATGTCGTTGGCGACGGCGTGCAGGATGGAGCGATAGCAGACGGCGTTAACCAAGCGCGGCACACCACCGGCGTGGCGGTGAATGTCAGCTTTGGCATCATCGGCGAAGATCGAGGCAGGGCGGCCACAGCGGACGGTGTGGTGGTCGATGTAGCGACAGGTCTCCTCCAGAGCCATGGCCGGCATGTGATAGGAGATACGGATGCGCTGGCGCAAGGAAGCGAAGGAAACATATCTGAGCAACTCGCGCAGCTCGGGTTGGCCGGCGAGGACGAAGGTGATGGAGTTTTTGGTGTCGAAGGCGAAGTTGACCATGTTCTTGATGGCCGTCAGGGCGGTGGCCGCAAGGTCCTGAGCATCGTCGAGGATGACTAGTGGTTTCTTGGTCAGCTCGGGGATGGTCTTGAAGAACAGCTGCTTGGCCTGGCCGGCGAAGAACGGCGGATCGATCTTCAACTCATCGAGGATTGCCTTGTAGAGCTGGGCTTCCGAGAGGCCGGCGCCGCGGACATAGAGGGGGCGGTAGCGGTTGCCGTCGAGTTCGCTAACGAAAGCGGCGAGGGCGACCGACTTGCCGCAACCGATGGGGCCGGTGAGGAGCAGGAGATCCTCGTCGGCGACGCCGAAGGAGAGGCGGGAGAGCGCCTCCTGATGGGCGGCGGAGAGGAACGTGTCGGCGGGCTGGAGGTGCTTGCCGAACGGCAGGCGGGAGAAGCCGAAGAAGGAAGAGGACGTGATCATGCATCTGCATCGTGGTGCTCCTTGGGGGTAGTGCGGAACTGGCTGAACGAAGTCTGGTTACGGTCGCGAAGCCGGGCGTGGTGCTGCTCGCGCAGGCGGGTGAAGTAATCACGCGCGGCGGCCGACACCTCAGGCGGCTTGGCGCGGGACTCCTCGGGGACCGCCGGCACCTGTGTGGTGACCTGTTTGGAAGTGCTGGTGGTCTCCAGCAGGCCGCCGCCGGGGTCGTAGATGGCCAGCTGGGCGAGGTCGTAGGGGTCGAAGCGGACCTCGACGACGCTGCCATGAGGAACGCTGGTGACGGGGTATTGGTTGCCGTGCAGCTTGATCCTGCCATACTTGGTGACGGTGCGCCGTTCGCGCCACAGGAACAGGGCGTTGAAGGTCTCCAGATCGGTGATCCGGCGGTGGTCGGCGGGCAGCCCGTCGCGGAAACGTGCATCGGGACTCTGGCCGGTGGCTGAGTGGACGCGGACGTTGTATTCCAGATCCATCCAGGCCCAGAAGGCGGAGTTCAGTTCATCGAGGGTACGCATCCCGGCGACTTGGGCCTCGCGTTGGAACTGGTTCTTGATGATCTTGTTGGCGGCCTCGACTTTCCCCTTGCAATAGCTTTGATAGGGCGGGTGGCGCACTCGTTTGACCTGTAACTCGACCAGGATGGCCAGCATGTGGCGCGAGATGTAAACTTTTCCGTTGTCGACATAACACCGAACCGGCACACCGTAACGCAGGACGCAATAGCGGAAGCTGTCCATCAAGGCGGGCAGCTTCTCGTCGAAGTAGTACTTGCCGAACAGGATTTTGCGGGAGAAGTCGTCGATCCAGAGGAACAGGTAGGTTTTCTTGCGGCCTTGGGGGGTGTCGAGCCAGATGCCGTCGCGGGCGTCGGCCTGCAGGAGGGCCAGGGAGTGCGGTGCCTCGAACGAGCGGTAGGAGCTGCGCGAGTCTTCAGCGAGCATGCGGTAGCGGACCGCCTGGGTGAGGCCCTGCTCGGCCAGGAAGCGGTAGATGGTGCGATCTGAGATGCGTTTGATCTTGCTGCCCAACTGATCGTCGGTGGCGAGCAGCTTGCGCAGTTGGGGGACGCTCCTGGTGGGCAGCTCGTTGACCAGCGCGAGGAGCTTGGCGTGCAGCCCAGGATCGTGGACGCGAGGCGAGGTGGGCCGCGGCCGGTAGAACAGCAGCCCCCGGGGGCCCTTCTTGCGATAGCGGTGGAGGTAGCCTCTGATGGTGCGCTCCCCAACCCGATGCTGCTCGCAGTAGCGCCGGCGTTCCGCGCGTTTGTCGGCGTTCCCGATGTGCGGGTCGAGCAGCATCTCGACCAAGCGGAGGCGTTCGTCAAATGCCTCCATGGCCGCGTCCGGGATCTGCTCCCAAGCGAAGTCGGGGCCGCTCATTCGAGGTCCTCGCGCTCGCCGACGACGGCCCGCCGGCACAGCCAATCGCGGTACTCGCTGGTGAGCTCGTCGAGGGACAGGCGGGGCTGCTCAGCGTACAGCTCACGCAGGCGCTCGACCTCCTCGGCGAGCTTCTGCAGCAGCACCTCGCCGGCTACCTCCAGGTGGTGTGAATCGAGCGGCTGCCACGGCTCGGGAGTGAGGAACAACTCCAGCACCCAGTCACAGAGAAACTGCAACCGGTCGCCGATCAGCTGCAGCAGCTGGGAGAGTTCATCGAACCCGCCCAGCACGCACTGGGGAGCATCGATGAGCTGGCTCAGAATGTTCTCCCGCACCAGCGCCGCCTGGCGGCTGAAGATCGACCCCCGAGTGTGGTCGGCGTGCAGCAACGCCGTCGCATCGCTGCTGCGGTAGCCAGCCAGGGCACGCCACAGATCGCGCTCATCGGCGCCGGTGCGCCGGCAATGCTCCAGCAACCAGTCGTGGCGGCGTGGCGGTGGCGTCGGTTCGGTCAAGATCCGATGAAAGAGCAGCAGCAGCTCTTCCAGCTGCGCCAAACGGTCGGGGGAAACCAGTAGTTGATCCACTTTGATGCCTCCTGTGGGTGGATGCTTAAGTGGTATCAAACCAACAACCGCCTCGAAATACACGACTCAATGGAAGCGGCGGGGGGCTCCGGGCGCGCTCCGCCACGTAGGCGAGGTGAACGCAGCCGACAACGGTGAACGCTACGGTGATACCGAGCGCGGCCTGTCTGGCCTTCTCCAGCGCGGCCACTGAGCGCCGCAACTGCGCCAGCGCACCTTCGCCCACGCGCACCGGTGGCAAGGCGGTGAACGGCGCCAGCTCGGCCACCCACTCGTTCACCTCCAGCAGCATCGCTGCGATGGTGTCGTCCACCCACAGCAGATGACGCGCTATGGTGCGCTCACAGGCGCTGCCGATCACCGCGTAGGCGTGGGCACGCGCGCTGCCGGCCGTGGGGTGCTTCTTCCGCAGCTCGAGCACCAGGTCGAGCCTGATGTTGCACTCGGGAATCACAAACCACGGCAGCATGCGTTTGGTGTACTGGGTGCCCGCTTCCCGCGCCCGCTCACAGATGATCACCACGATCAGGTGTTGGTGATTAATGCCGTCGGTGCACCGCACCAGGCGTTTGCAGTAGCAATGAATCACCACCGCATGGCTCTCCCCGCACAGCACGCAGGGACGCTTGCCGCCTTCTCTGATCAGGGATTGGCGGTAGGCTTGAAAGTCGAAGCCGTCTAGTTTAGGATGATCCAGCTTTTAGGTGGGGGTCACCGTTGTACCCGGAGTAAGTACTGGCGGTGGCCCCTATCTTTTTTCGTGATCTCCGGAACGCTTCCCGGGCGAACCTATCCTACCCCCACTGGCGGATTTGTCCACATCCCGGAAATCTCACCTGGCGGGCAACAACCACTTCGCGCAGCGGTTGCTCGAGCCGGTGTTGGTCTTCAACCCCTATGCGGAGGTGTTGACCTTCCCGGCCTCCACACTGAAGACCCGGCGCGACCATGAGAAGTTCCTGCGGCTCATCAACGCCATCTGCTTCCTGTATCAGTACCAGCGCAGGCGCAAGCAGCTGACGTTGGACGGCGGCGAGACCCTCGAATACATCGAGTGCACCGTCGCCGACTACCGGCTCGCTCACGAGCTGCTCTCCGACGGCGTGCTGGACAACACCCTCGATGACCTGCCACGGCCGGCCAGAGAGTTGCTGGAGCTCATCAAGAAGTACGTCACCGACAAAGCCGATGCGGAGGGCGTCGTTGCCGAGCAGGTGGTCTTTCAGCGCAGCCAGATCCGAGCCTATACCTCGTGGTCGTTCGCCCAGGTCCGCAACAACTTCCGCACCCTCGCCGACTACGAGTACATCCAGCTCATCAAGGCGCGCAGTGGTCTTGCCAATCAGTACCGGCTGTCGGCACACTACAGCGACCTCGATTTCCTCACCACGATCCTGAGCCCCGAGGATCTGACTGCCAGGATCAAGGCCCAACCTGCCGCTGCGGGCGCGGCGACCTGAACGAGCTGAACACACCCGAACATTCAGGTTCGGATGCGGTAACCAACTCTCCTGCAAGGAGATAGCCGCACCCGGACGTAAACATTCGGTTCACAGGTGTTTCCGGCGGTAGTGAGTAAGCGCGCTGAACGGTAAGGACTGACGCTCAAATTCAGCTGGACACACTCGAAATCGGGTATTAGATTCCTGGTGAGGGCGAGAGCTGGATGGAGGGGACTGCTCGGCACACTGACAGGGATCAGCGCGGGGAGCGCTGCGCGGGTGGGTGTACCGGTGCGTTAGCGAAACTGCGGCGGGAGAACCTGGAGCTCAAGCAGCAGGCGGGGTACTACCGGGCGCTGCACCGCAAAGGTCGCTCCCCGCGATCAGTTCATCGGCTGGAACCCGGCTCAACGCGAGGCCCGCTTACACCTCGTCGTCAATAACGCCCGCTTCTTGATCCTGCCCTGGGTGCAGGTCAAAAACCTCGCTTCCTGCCTGCTCGCACGCAGCTGCCGCCGGCTGCCGGGCGACTGGCTGGCGCGCTACGGTTACCGCCCTCTGCTCCTGGAGACCTTTGTCCAGTCGGATCGCTTCGCCGGCACCTGCTACCGTGCCGCCAACTGGACCCACGTCGGTGAAACCCAAGGCCGCGGCAAACTCGACGTTCACAACCAACGCGCTCTGCCCAAAAAGGACATCTGGCTCTATCCGCTCCAACGAGACTTCCGCCGCCGACTCTGCGCCCCGCTCAACCCTCACCCCAACCCGTAGACCGAATGTTTACAGGCCGCAAGACCAAGACCGCCGGTACCGCCGTCGCCACGTAAGCGACGGCGGTAGCTCTTTGCCCACCCCCCTACTTCCTTAGAACCCGCTTTACTGTCTATGGGCTGACGTCCTATACTAGGCTTAGACGGGGTATACAACACAATGACAGACCATGAACGGGATACGCTGCTACTTGGCCTACAGGCGGCCGTGGCGCGCCTTGAGGAAGGACTGCAGCGTGTCGAGACTGACCACGGTGCCCGGTTGGGTCGCATCGAGAGCAACCACCGGGACCGGTTCCAGTACATTGAGGGCATACTGGGCGACCATACCAACCGGCTACAGCGCATTGAAGATCGAGCCAACGAGCAAGCGGCAAGGCTAATAGGCACTGATGAACGGGTGACGGCGATAGAGCGTGGCAATCCCGGTCTATATGTCACGTCACGTCGCGACGAATCGCCGAAGGAGTGACTGCGCCGATATGCTGATAACCCAAGTGAAGATCAATCACAATATCGAAAGACACCTACGCCGAATAAGCGAAGAACCGGGGCTTTACGTTGCACCACGATTGGAGGGGGACTATGGGTAAGCGTAAGAAGGACAAGGATCGTGGTGTCAAGCGGGGGCCGGGCCGGCCGCCCAAGGAACCGGATATCTGGGAACCGCTGAACGTGCCAGTAGAGGAATTGCTACGGGCCGTGCTCAGCCCGCCCAAGGGGGAATAGATGCGGCCCCTACGGGACTCGGGGCCGGCCTCAGCCACTTCACTATCGCTATTCATAGTGCCAATGCCGAAACCGCACCTGAAAGCATACCAAGACGCCAAGGTGCATATATGGGATGGGCAGGGAACCAACCGGCCGCTCTGCCGGGCCGCGCTCGGGCGCTATTATCAACTGGCTGAAAACATGACAGACGCCATTCATGAGCATAAGAACAAGATGTGTCGCCTATGCGCCGGTGAGGCTCGTCGGTTCATCAGTGAAGGTGTGCGGCGATAGGCGCGCGTGTGCCAGCATGATGATACGTGTAACGAAACGCGCGGTAATACGGGCGATCTTGATAGCCGTGGCGGCATTAGTTGCGGTAATGATCTGGTCGAATGAAACGCTACTGAATATATCGTTAGAGATGTTGCCAACGATGTTTACTAGCGCAGTAATGGGAATCGCATTCGTAGCCGGTAGCGTGCTTGGTGTGTATCTGCTAAAGCGACCCATTGCGTTTCTGGTTCTGTACATGCTGCGACGGCCTATCGCAAACTTGGTAGAGCAGTGGCGACGCCCAGAAGGCACCCAGGAGTAGGCGGACCGCGGTGCGGGGCGGGCGCCCGGTGCCCGTCAGCGTCCGATGTTACCTTTGAGGATTGAGGATCTTGCGCGCAACATATGAGGTAGAACAAGGCGAAAGCACACACGTAGCAATCCTGCAGGGAGTACCGGACCTTGCTGGCTTGGCGGGTATCGACGACCTTGGCGGCGTGCAGGTTCAAGGAGACCAGGAGCGCACGAAAACGAAGTAAAAATGGACCTCTGCGGCGACCTCTTGCCATAGGAGACAGCATGACAACCCTGGGATCGAGTGTCCAGCCGCCATTGCCCCCCACGCCGACCCTCTCAATTTTTGTTCACCGAGAATTGCTGCCGTCGCGACGCTGTTCGGCCAATCTTTCACGGTGACACTGACCGATCGGTGCGCCAGTGAGGAGTGCGATGGGAAGGCTTCAGGACCAGGTAGCAATAGTGACGGGCGGCGGCAGAGGCATTGGTCGTGAGATCTGCGGAGCGTTTGCAGCCGAGGGTGCTCTGGTCGCCGTAGTCGCGCGAACCGAGGATCAGGTCTCGGAGACCGTCCGCAGAATCGTTGATGACGGTGGCTGGGCAATCGGCGTCGGGGCCGATGTCACTGACCTTGCGGCGGTAGAGGCCATGGTCGAGCGCGTCGAGTCAGAGCTCGGGCCGGTGGCCCTCCTCGTGAACAACGCCGGGAGCAACAGTGTTCCTGGCCCCCTGGCCGAGGCCGATCCGATCGCATGGTGGCGCGATGTATCGATCAACCTCCTGGGTCCCTTTCACACTTGCCGTACGGTGCTGCCGAGAATGCTGGCGAGAGGCGAGGGTCGGATCATCAACATGACCGGGGCCGGTAGAGATACGCCGAGGGCATACCTTTCGGCCTACGGAAGCTCCAAGGCAGCCGTGGTGCGCCTTACCGAGACCTTGGACCGTGAGCTTGGAGAATCGGGCGTGAGAGCCTTTTCCATGAGCCCAGGGCTCGTTCGAACCGCGATGAACGAAGCGCTCATCACCGGCGGAGCCGTGAAGCGATGGTTCCCGGATATGCTCGACAGTTTCGATCATGGACGGGACGTGTCGCCGACGATGGCTGGCGCTCTCGCCATGGAGATCGCCTCGGGGAGGCTGGACGAGCTCCGCGGCAGGTTGTTCGACGTCACCGACAATCTGGAGGAGGTGCTTGCTCAAAAGGACCGCATCCTCGCCGAAGACTTGAAGACGCTGAGGATCAGGAACCTTACGTAGACCCAGTCGTCCGCCAGCGGCATCGCAGGCGCGCCTTCTTAGACCGACCTGGCGGCATCGGCACCGAGACGCCCTCCACCACCGCGCAGCCGCGGGTCGAGCAGGTCCCTCACCGCGTCGCCGAACATGTTCAGACTGTAGACGGTCAGCGTCAGGCAGAGACCGGGCCAGAGAGCCAGCCAAGGCGCCTGCTCCATGTAGTGGCGGCCTTCCCGGCTGAGCATACCACCCCAGCTAGGAACGTTCGGCGGTAGTCCGAATCCGAGAAAGCTCAACGACGCCTCGGCGATGATGACGCCGCCGATGTTGATGCTGAAGATGATGATGGTCGGCGCGATGATATTGGGAAGGACATGGCGGACCAGTATTCCCCACTTGAGACTGCCAATCGCCTCCGCGGCCTGAAAATACGCATTCTCTTTGACCCCAATTACGGCGCTGCGGGTGACTCTGGAGCCCCCAACGCCTCCGGCGATCCCCAGCACCACGATGATCTGGAGGAGCCCCGGGCCCACGATAGACATGATGGTCAACAACAGGAGCAGTCCCGGGAAAGCCATCCAGGCATCGACAAATCTCTGCACAATCAGGTCGAATTTACCACCCAGGAACCCCGAAGTGCCGCCTATCAGGACAGCCACCACGACATTGAGCGCGCTCGCCGCCAGACCGACGGTTAACGAAGTTCGAGCCCCGTAGCTAAGGCGGCTCAAGAGGTCTCGCCCCAACCCGTCGGTACCCAGCAGATACTGGGCTGATGGAGGTTTCAGTATGTCTGCCAGGTGCACTTCATCATAGGAGTAAGGAGCCAGAACATCGGCGAAGATCGTCACCAGAATCAATAGCAATACGATAATCCCGCTGATAGTACCGAGTGGCTTCTCCCTGGCCAGCCTGACAAAGAAATCAGCCAGCCGGCTACGTCTCTTTGGCTGACTTACTGCTGATGGAGTCCCTATGGCGTCGCTCATGTTCCCGGTTTTCCCCCCTTATGTATAGCGGACCCTGGGGTCTAAATAAAGATAGATCATGTCGATCATTAGATTAATCCCCACGACCGCGGTGGCGAAAAACAGATTTACTCCGGAGACCACCGGGTAGTCTCTGTCAACGAGTGCAGTCACCATGAGACGACCTAGCCCCGGCAGGTTGAATATGTTCTCTATGATAACAGAGCCGCCTATCAGGATAGGCAACTGCAGGCCGATCAGGGACACGACCGGGATGAGGGCATTTTTAATGGCGTGTCTCATAACAACTACCCTCTCCTTGAGACCCTTGGACCAGGCCGTCCTGATATAGTCTTGCCTTAGCACCTCCAGCATCATGGTGCGCATCATCCGCATGGTAGCTGCAGACGAGGCCGTCCCCAGAATCAGGCTAGGAATGATGAACACCCCGAGATTCCCCAGCGGGTCTGCCGTGAAAGAAATCAGCTCCACCGGCGGTGCCCAGCCCCACCAGATTGCCGGGTATATCATCACCATAAGTGCCAGCCAGAAGTTAGGCGTTGCCAGGCCGATGACGGCGATGGAGCGCCCCGCGTAGTCGGCGGCCGTATCCTGGCGAATCGCCGAGTAGATGCCGACCGGCAGGGCTATCACTAGCCCGATCACGATCGACAATATGCCAAGCTCAATGGTTACCGGCAATCTACGTAATATCTTCTCCTCTACCGTCCAGCCGGCAAGCAGTGAGTTGCCAAGGGTACCCTGGAGGAGACCGTTAAAGTGGGACTCACCGTTAACCCGGTCAGGGGTCGGCAACACTCCTATCCAGCGTCCATACTGCACGTAGACAGGCACGTCTAATCCCAGCATACGGACGAGAGCTTCACGGTCTACCGCACCAAAGAATTCGGTCTTAGCCACGATTGTGTCTATTACATCGCCGGGGATGAAGCGCACCGAGAGAAAGACCAGGATACTCAAGATGAACAGGGTCGGGACGATCAGCAGTAACCGCCGGATGATGTAGGCCCGCATATATTCGTGGTAAACGGGCGCCGGGAAGCGGTGCTCGGAAGCGGCGCTCCCGGCGCCCAAGGGTGGAATCGCGCAGCGACTCCTTAAGCCAACGGCGAAGCCGTTGGCTCAGAAGCCCATTTCTCTCTTCAGCGCACTATCAATCCAGAGGCGGGCGAACAGGGCCTTACGGTCATCCTGTCCTAACATTAATTCACCGTTATAGCCTATGAGCCACGGCTGGATGGCGATAAACCTTGGATCTATAGGACCCCATACATACAGGTGGTTCTCTATAAGCCACATATCTGCCTCTTTAACCGCCCTCTGCTTCTCCTCAAGGGTGGTAGCGTCTCGGGCGGCTTCATACAGGAGGTCGTATTCGGGATCGTTGAGGTTCGCGGGGTTCCTGTAGCCTCCTGAGTAATACCATTCAAGCGGGAGGAGAGGGCCATAAGGGTCGTTGCCAGCAATCGCGGTGACCATATCTCCGTAAGTATGTTCACGTTCAGCAGCAATATGAGCACTTCGGTCCCTTACGGTAGTGTCGACATGAACGCCAATGTCAGCCCAGTAGGCGGCAGCTAATTCTGTATAGTCTAATAGGAAGAACTCGTAGTGTCCCAGGGCGACCTTAAATCTCGTGCCGTCCGGGCCACGCGGATATCCAGCCTCATCAAGCAACGCTTCTGCCCCTTCCGGGTCATACATATAGGTTTTCTTGACCTCTTCGGGCCACTCTTCAAATGGGTTGTTATACCCTTTGACGCCATCCCCTATCATGCCCCGAGGTTTCCACTTGGCAAAACCCCTAAAGAAGGTATTGTTAATCGTCTCAAGGTCCAGTGCCATCTGCATTGCCTGGCGCACCCTGACGTCGTCAAAGGGCGGCCTCGCCTCGCCTCCGCCCATGTTAAAACCAAAAGAGCTTTCCGACCTATACGCCCACGGGTACCATTCGATTTCGGGGTTGGTCCGGCTGAGGCTCTCTCTGTCCTTGACATAGACGGATTCAGCGGCGCCAGCGAGACCTACGTAATCAGACCTACCCGTGCGCAGTGTCGCCAGAATTGTTGCGGCTTCTGTCATAATCAGGCCCCTTAACTGGTCAATATAGGGTAGGCGGTTCTCCGGATATTTTTCGTCGAAGCCCCAGTAGTCAGGATTCTTTTCCCAGGTCATAGAGCTGCCGTCGAGCCAGTCAGTCAGCATATAGGGCCCGGTGCCGACCAGGTTCCTCCAATCCTTAACGTCGCCGTGTTCCTTGATTACCTCAGGGGGCATCATAAATACAGGCCAGTCGCCGATGGTAGTCTGAGTCACCGACCCCGCGACCTGTGGCCGCTTCAGCTTAACAACAACCGTCCATTTGTCGGTGGCTTCTACCGATTCGAATATTGTCATGCCTTTGAGTGAGCCAGCGTAGCCTTCAGGCGGTTCGGTGAAGCCGCTGCCCAGACCCAAATAGCGGTGATAGTTGTATTCGACGTCGTATGCATCTAGCTCCCGACCGTTCATCGGTGCCTTATCATGCCAGTGAACGCCCTGGCGGATGTGGAATATGATGGTTGTGTCGTCGGGCATTTCCCAGCTTTCCGCCAGGTGACCTTTATAGACAGAGAAAGGGAAGGAGAAACTTGTGAAGTCCCATTCGTCCCTATCTATTCCCCAGTTCATGATGCCTAGCTTCTCTGCAACACCATCGGCGCCCCTTGACGACCCAGCGCCGAACGCGGGGTCAGCACTCGGAGGCTCCACCTTCATGACGAAGGTCAATGTCCCGCCATACTGGGGCGCCACCACCACCTTGCCGGTGGTGGGGTCGGTCACATACTGCTTGTCGGCAGCGGCTGCCGGCTCCTCTTCCGCGCCAGCGGCCCAGATGCCGGTTGCGCTGAGAACTAGGACCAACGCAACCGCGAAGGTCCCTGTGAGTTTTGCGATCTGCATACGTAACTCCTGTGTCGATCTCTTTTCGCGCCCGCAACGCGGACGGCCGGTCTGAGTCAAATACACTGAACGCGCGCGGCGTGTGACTCAACGGGTGAGCGGAAACCAGGCCCGTAGTTCACCCGGGCTCACGCCGCGCGCGCGTGCGGTTCTTTGAGTATCATGCGAACCCCCTTCTTCTCTAGATCTACGTCGGGATCTGCGTTACGAGGCCACGCGTGGCGGTGCTGACTGTCATCATGGCGTTTCATCACCGTTCCATCGGACCCCAGGCGAGGCAAGCTTGCTCTGGACGCGGCCACCCTGTCAACGACTCGGACGTCATCCCAGCAGTTCTCGGTGAACGGGTAGTGGTGGTGGTAGGATGCACCGGCTGCGTTACCGCTAACCGGTGGGAGCGCTGGGACGTGTCGTCACGCATCACGGTGCCCATGAGAACGCAGTCTGCCGCACGCGCGGCAAACAGTCAAGCGGGCATTCAGGTGCCCCCGCCAGCCGGTGGGAACTCTCCCACACGATCGCCTCATGCCTCGCTCCGCGCCGCGGCCAGCCACTCACCGAGACTAACAGCACAATGAGTATTGGAAGGCTTATTCCGGCGGTTGTCAACCTAAATTCGGTGACGTGGATGGGACCCGTTCGGCATCTGCTTCCCTCGCGCCCCCTTCCGTAGAGCTATCTGCTTACTCTGTCATAAAATACCGAACACTGCCCGCGTCCCTTCATCCCCAAGAATAGTTCAGTCGATTGCCCTGCGAGGGGTCGGAGGTGGCGGTGGGCGACCCGGCACAGGCAGCGTCGTGTGCTCAGCTGGCAGGGCGCGCCGGCTGACCCACACCGGAGCCCAGGGTGGAGCCGTGCACCAAGCGCCTGCTGGCGGCGCAGGGAGCACACCAGCCCCCCGGCCAAGTCTCCCGGCGCGGTTACCCGGACGCGGTATGCGCGGTACCCGGTCCGACGCAGGCACTAATCAGGGATGATAACGTTCAGCGCTACCCGGACAGCGGCTGCGGCGGCGAGTTCATCCGCACCAGCACCTGGTCCCACGACGGGAACAGGAATAGCCGAAACGTGGCGCGGACCGCGCCCCAGAACTCCCGGCGCGACCCGAACCCAGCCCGCACCTGCTGATACAGACCGTCCACCAGCTCGAATATCCGGTGCATGAAATAGGCCAGCAGATTGAGCACGAAGAACGCCTCCGACAAGTACTTGTCACCGTGGCCGAAGTTGTGCTCCAGGTGGTAGCCCTGGTTCTTCAGCGTATTGAACCCCTCGTTCTCGATCTTCCAGCGTGCTCGTCCCGCACGCACGATCCGCGCTACGCTGCCAGCGGTGGGCACCAAGTCGGTCACCCAGGCGTTTTGATAGGTGGTCGTGCCGGCACGTACGATGCGGTAGTGCACGAAGTTGATCTTGGGACTGCGGGGGTTGCCGTTCAGCGGCACCCCGGTAACCCACTCGTATTCATGCCGGTCCCCGGTCGCGTCGATGGTGCAGCGGTGGTCCAGCAGCCGACCGCGGCGCAGCCCGTCGATATCCTGGTACAGGCTGGTGTGATCCTCCGGCTTGGCCACCAGCAGAAACGAGCAGCGGGCGGCGCGCACCTGTTCGATGAACGGTTGCTTGGAGTACAGACTATCGGCGACGATCACCGCAGCCAGCCGGGGATGGTCGTTACGGATGCGCTGCACGGCACGGTAGCCGGCTTTTATTTCACAGTCTTGCTTGCGGCGTTTGGCATTCTTGGCGCCAGAGTCATCGGCGTTGTGAATGAACACGGGAGCCAACGGCAGCACCTGCCGCTTGTCGGGGTGGACGATGGCGGTCTGCAGGATGTCGTGGTGGTAGCGTACGGTGCCGTTCTTGGTGGCGGTCAGACAGCACTCACAGTTCACCTTGTACGAGCTGAAGTACTGGGAGCCGTCCATGGTGATGAGGTAGCGACCGTCGAGGAACTGATAGTGCTGCAGCCATTTGGCGTCCTGCATGCGCCCTATCCAGTCGCCGAAGCAGCCGAGCAGCGGTTCATAGTCATGGCTGTCGAGCAGATCGCGGAACTGGGAGTCGGCAGGGATCCGAGCGACGCCAAACGTAGCGTTGAGGTTGTTGGTGCGCAGTTCGTCCTGGAAGCGGCGTTGGAACTCCAGCACGGAAGGGTCTTGGAGGACAAACAAGGCGAAACCACACACGTAGCAATCCTGCAGGGAGTACCGGACCTTGCTGGCTTGGCGGGTATCGACGACCTTGGCGGCGTGCAGGTTCAAGGAGACCAGGAGCGCACGAAAACGAAGTAATAATGGACCTCTGCGGCGACCTCTTGCCATAGGAG
Organism: Spirochaetia bacterium; assembly: GCA_965198005.1. Lineage (GTDB taxonomy): Bacteria > Spirochaetota > Spirochaetia > SZUA-6 > Bin103 > Bin103. The sequence continues at coordinate 393,991 of CBDAOI010000004.1, read as the reverse complement.
AGAGCATGACAACCCTGGGATCGAGTGTCCAGCCGCTAGGCAACTTATTACCTGGTCATGACCTACACGACCACTTACGTGCCGTCCCACCCGCCATTGCCCCCCACGCCGACCCTCTCATTTCCGTTCACCGAGAATTGCTGACGTCATCGAACGTTATCGCGAACCGACCACTGCGCTGACTGTCATGATGGCGCTCCATCCGCATCTGATCAACCCGAATCACCATCTTCCGCGGGCGACTCAGAAAAGTCAACGGCGATTCTGGCCTCGTGCACCTTGCCACGCCCGGCTCTGCGATCGGCTGAACTTGCGCGCCTCCGGATTGGCCGGGCTCCCAGCCCACGACGTCCCGGTCGCGGGCCGGGAGCTACATGGCACCCATGGGGCCAAGGAGGGCACCACGGGTGAAGGTCACCGAGCATCCGGCCTGAACCCGCGGGTTGCCGGTCGGCCGCGCACGCACGGGGCGGCGCGGCGGTACCGAAGCTGAAGGATGGAGGCGCCGGAGTGATCGAGCGCGAAGACATCTGGGGCCGATCCGTCGCACCTCGCCTTGCTGACTGGGCTGGACGGCCGCCCGGGCGCAGGCGCGTGCCCACCTGCGCCGCCGCAGGCGCGCCTTCTTAGACCGACCTGGCGGCATCGGCACCGAGACGCCCTCCACCACCGCGCAGCCGCGGGTCGAGCAGGTCCCTGAGGGCGTCGCCAAACATGTTGAAACTGTAAACGGTAATAGTCAGGACAAGACCGGGCCAGATAGCCAGCCATGGGGCCGCCTCCATGTACTGACGCCCTTCCCGGCTGAGGAGACCTCCCCAGCTAGGAATGTTGACTGGCAGACCGAATCCCAGGAAGCTCAGAGAGGCCTCAGCAATAATCACCCCCCCGACGCTGATGCTGAATATGATGATCATGACAGGCATAATATTGGGCAGGACATGCCGCATCAGTGTTGCGGTGCCGCGGCTGCCGATTGCCGGGGCCGCCAGAAAATAGTCATTCTCCTTAATGTCGATCACGGCGCCCCTGACTACTCTTGAGGTGCCGATGCCTCCTGATATCCCCAGGACCGCGATTATCTGCGGGATACCCTGCCCCACTATGGACATTATGGTCAGCAACAGGAGCAGCCCCGGGAAGGCTATCCAGGCATCAACAAACCTCTGCACTATAATGTCATACTTACCGCCAAAGTATCCCGAAGGGACGCCTATTATTGCGGCAACCACAACATTAACAGTGGTCGCTGAAAGACCGACGACTAACGAAAGACGAGCCCCGACGATGATGCGGCTCAAGAAGTCTCGCCCCAAATGGTCGGTACCCAGCAGATACTGGGCTGATGAGCCCTGCAGTCTGTCTATCAGGTGCACTTCATAATATGGATAAGGAGCCACAGCATCGGCAAAGATACTGACAAGAATCAATATCAATATGATAATCCCGCTGGCAGTACCGAGCCGCTTCTCCCTGACCAGCCTGATAGATAAATCAGCCAGCCTGGAACGTCTATTTGGCTCGATTACTGGTGTGTCATCACTCATAGTGTCGATTTGTCCCTTCTATTTATATCGGATCCTGGGGTCTAAATAAGGATAAATCATGTCGACAAGTAGAAAGTTAAGCATAACGAATGCAGATATAAACAGGTTTAGTCCTTGGATCCTCGGATAGTCTCTACTATTGAGGGCAGTCAGAAATAACCTACCTACCCCCGGCAGGTTGAATATATTCTCGATGATAACGGAGCCGCCTACCAGGATAGGCAACTGCATGCCTATCAACGTAACCACCGGGATGAGAGCATTCTTGACGGCGTGCCTCATAATAACCACCCTCTCATTGAGACCCTTGGACCAGGCGGTCCTGACGTAGTCTTGCCTGAGCACCTCCAGCATCATGGTGCGTGTCATCCGCATGGTGCCGGCAGACATGGCTGTCCCCAGAATCAGGCTGGGAATGAGGAACATCCCCAGGTTCCCCGCGGGTCTTCCGTGAAGGGAATCAGCTTCAGCGGTGGCGACCAGCCCCACCAGATTGCCGGGAAGATCATGACCATCAGGGCCAGCCAGAAGTTTGGCGTTGCCATGCCGATGACGGCCGCGGTGCGCCCCACGTAGTCGGCGGCCGTATCCTGGCGAATCGCCGAGTAGATGCCCACCGGCAGGGCTATGACGAAACCGATCACGATTGCCAGGACACCAAGCTCAAAGGTTACTGGTAGTCTATCTATTATCTCCCCCTCTATCGAAACAGCGCCGCCAAACAGTGATTCGCCAAAGGTGCCCTGGAGGAGACCGTTGTAGTAGTACTCACCGGTAAACCGGACAGGGGTCGGCAACACTCCTATCCAGCGTCCGTACTGCACGTGCACAGGCACGTCTAATCCCAGCATCCGCTCAACAGCTTCACGGTCAATCTCGACCGACCCGAGGGAATAATCTTCCAACATACCCACCATTTCGTCTACTATATCGCCGGGGATAAAGCGGACCGAGAGAAAGACCAGCATGGTAAGGATAAACAGGGTAGGAATTATCAGTAATAACCGCCTGATGATATAGGCTCTCATGGCACACACCTCATTGCGATTTCCCCCGTAATTGCCAACCCTCTTTTGTCATTGCGAGCCCTGATTCTATTGTCCCGACACGGAAGTTCGTTGCATAAATCGCACGTTAGGGAGCTGGGAAGCCTGAACCTCCCAGCCCCCTTTTTCCCTGAGCTAAGCCAGAAGGGGGATGTAACCCCTAATAACCCATTGCCTCCTTCAGCTCACTATCAATCCAGAGCCGTGGGAAAATAGTAAAGTGTTGCCTTCCTCCCATGCCGGCTTCGCCGTTATAACCTATCACCCACGGCTGGTGCACCTGATACTGCGGGGACAAAAGCCCCCAGAGCATCCAGTGCTGCTCTATCGCGCGCATGCCCATATCTTTCGCCAGCCTCCGCTCCTCCTCCACGGTGGTAGCAGCTAGCAGGGCTTCCCACCAGGCGTCATATTGCGCGTCGCGGACGGAGGCGTTCCTAGGACTGTCGCTCAAATACCATGACAACAGCTGGGCTGGGTTACCAAAGGTAGACGACGCGGAAGCGCACGATTCTGAAGTTATCTCAAAATCTCCAGATCTCTGTCCAGCGATCCATTCCGCAGTTATCTGTGCTAAAATATCCACATCAACGCCAATGTCACGCCAGTATTCAGCCTGTAATTCTATAAAGCTCAAATCATATAGATCCCGGAGGCTGCGCGTGATCTTGAATCTAATGCCGTCGGCACCGCGAGGATATCCCGCCTCGTCAAGCAGCTTCTCGGCCCCTGCCACGTCATAGGTATAGTATCCCTTGAGCTCTTCGGACCACTCTTCAAACGGGACGACATGCTCCTTGAAAACCCTGCCTATAAACCCCTGAGGTATCGCATCCCCATCACCGTTATATAAGGCACGGTTGATTGTCTCCATGTCAATTGCCATCTGCAGTGCGTGGCGCACCCGGACGTCGTCAAAGGGCGGCTTGCTCACGTTAATCAAACCACAATTATTGGACCGGGATAAATACGGATGCACCACGAGGTCCGGGTTGGTCCGCAAGAGGCTCTCTAGCTGGTCTACCTCCATTATTTGAGTGTTGCCCGCGAAACCTACGAAATCGAGCTTAGCCGTGCGCAGTCCCGCCAGCCTTGTTGCCGGTTCCTTGATAGTAAGGGCCTCTACCTCGTCAATATAGGGCAAACGGTTCTCCGGGTATTTTTCGTCGAAGCCCCAGTAGTTAGGATTCTTGGTATAGGTTATAGAGCTGTCCGCGACGAAGTCAGTTATCGTATAGGGCCCGGTGCCGACCACATTCCTCCAATCCTTCATGTCCCCGTATTGCTCGATTACCTCGGGGGGCTGTATAACACCGTTCCACCAGTCCAAGATCCTCTCCAGGACGTTACGCTCTGGCTCCTTTAGCTTAAAGACAACCGTATATTTGTCGGTGGCCGTTACCGATTCCCAAGGCAAAGTTGCGAAGTCACCCCACGATGCGTTAGGTTCGGCTGCACTGAACTCGGTCCCTGTCAACTTATTCCCCAATAAACGGTGAAAGGTATGTTCTACATCATAGGCAGTTAGCTCCCGACCGTTCATCGGTGGCTTATCATGCCACTTAACGCCCTGGCGGATGTTGAAGATATAGGTTGTGTCGTCGGGCTGCTCCCAGCTTTCCGCCAGCGCTCCCCTTATGGCGTTTAGAGGCAGTAAGGTGCCGCCCATGAAGGGATACGTGTCCCTATCTATTGCCCAGTCCGCGATGCCCAGTTTCTCTACAACGCCACTGGTGGCGAGAAGTGCATTCGCGCTAAACCAGGCGTCAAAACCAAGAGCGCTTAAGTCCCATACATTGGGATAGGTTAATTTCCCGCCGTACTGGGGCGCGGACACCGCCTTGCCGGTGACGGGGTCGGTCACATACCTCTTGTCGGCAGCGGCTGCCGGCTCCTCTTCCGCACCAGTAGCCCAGAGGCCGGGTGCGGTCAGAATCAGGACCAACGCAATCGCGAAGGTCATTCTAATTTTTTCAATGTTCATAGGTTTCTCCCTATGTGGATTTTTCGAGAGTATTGCGGAGCGACTTGCCGCTCCCTGGCTACTCTCGGGCCCGCAACGCGGGCGACCAGTCTGAGTCAAATTCACTAAAAGCGCGCGGCGTGTGACTCAACGGGTGAGCGGGAACCAGGCCCGTAGTTCACCCCGGCTCACGCCGCGCGCGCGTGCGGTTCTTTGAGTATCATTCGAAGCTCCTTCTTCTCTAGATTTACGTCGGGATCTGCGTTACAACGCCACGCGTGGCGGTGGTCTGAGCAGCAGTGAGTCTGAATGGCCGCCAACGCAGGCGGTGGGTTTTGCGCGCAGTTAGTCGCGGGCGGGGATCCGGGACGGTTGCGGTCGCCTGGAAGGACGCGGGCGGCCAGCATGCCGGTTCGGCGATGGACCGAGCGGGCGCCACCGATAGCTACGGCGGTGGTGAAGGCGACGGTGTGCGCGGGGTCGCGTAGGGGGCGATCAGCCCGAGCGGTTAGTTGTTTCTCGGTTTTGAAAAAGTGGGGAGGAGGGGTATGATGCACCGGTCGCGTCACAGCGAACCGGTCACTGCGCTGCCTGTCATCGTGACGCTTCATGACCATCCGTCGAACCCCAGGTGAGGCACGCTAGCATAGGCGCGGCGCGCCGTCAACGACTCGTGGGGGTCACGGGGGTCACCGGGGTGAGCGAAGGTCACCGGCAACCCGTCACTGCGCTGACTGTCATCATGGCGCTTCATCGGCATCCGTCGCCCCAGGCCAGGCAAGCTTGCTATGGACGCGACCAGCCTGTCAACGACTCGGACGTCACCGAACGTCACCGGCCACCGGCCACTGCGCTGCCTGTCATCATGGCGCTTCATCGGCATCCGTCGCACCAAGCCAGGCAAGCTTGCTATGGACGCGACCACCCGGTCAACCACTCGGAGGTGACCGACCCTGACCGCCGAACCCGAGGCGAGGCAAGGTGCGCGGCGCGCCCTGCAGCTGGTCAAGCGCAGCTCGCTGGTGATGGTGTTCCCCGAGCGGCCGTCCGTCCGGGCTCGGGCTTGCGTATCCCCGACACGGTCAGTGCACGGGCCCTGAGCTCAGAGCGGCTTCCGCGGTGCTTCCAGCGTAGCCAACGCGGCCAGTACTGACTCGCCGCTGGCGTTGCCCGTGGCACCCAGCGCGGCAAGGCGGTCGAGGGCTTCCCATAGTGTCACTCCCAGTAGACCGGCAGCTTGCCGTAGGCTGACCTCCCCTACCCGGTACTGGCCGGCGACGTAGGCTTCGAATCCCATTCGGGCCAGCTTGCGCAATGACTGTGCCTGCGCGGCGTGTTCCCGGTCGGCGACATACCGGACGGCTGTCTCAATTTCCTCGGTAATCCGTATGCTGCGAACACTCATTGCTCAAGTCCTCTCATCAGGTGGCGAACGATCTGATACTCTTCGCTGCTGATGGACTGCTGAAGACGCTGCAGCAACCGCTCGGCCTCTTGCCGCGATACTTGGCCGAGCTTGGCCAACTCGTACAGCAGAAGGCCGGGCACCACACAGGGGATGACCTCGGGTGGAGAGAAGGCACGCATGCCCTCCAGGCGGGCAGCGTCGAGGCATTCCGTCCGTTGGTCCAGGAGTTGGTGGAAGAGGTGGACGAGGAGAGGCGCCGTCCGCTGAAGTCGGTGGAGATTCTGCACCGGGCGCGGCTGGAAGGGTACGAGGGAGGCAAGTCAGCGCTGTATGAGCTGATTGCCGAGCTGCGCCCGCATGCCACCCGGGTGATGATGCGCTTCGAAGGGGTGCCGGGCGAGTTCTCCCAGCACGACTTCGGCGAGGTGCGCGTTGTCTACCTGGATGGTACCAGCGAGGTGGTGCGGTTCTTCGGCTCGCGGCTGAAGTGGTCGCGGTGGGCGGCGGTGGATCCCCGAGCAGCGCCGGCAGCAGGAGCTGCCCCGCCTGGCCGCTCGGCGTGCCTCCGGAGCGGCTGGCGCTGCGCATACCGATTCAGGTGGAAGTCACCGCGGAGGTGAGCTACGACGGTCGCGGCTACGCGATGCCGCCCGAGGCCGCGGGTATGGCAGGAGTGCTCTATCTGTACCGCGACACCGTTCACATCATCGCTGGCCGCCACCAGGCGCAGCATCCGCGCTACATCGTCAAGGGGACGGTGTCGCGCGGGTGCATTCCCACAGTGTGGCAGCAGCGCGCAGGCTGCGGTCGAGGCTGCGACGGCGGCCCTAGACGGTGGGCTCTGCCCCGTTGTCCTGCGCGTCGATGCGCTGCCTGAGGCGCCGGAACGTGGCCTCGTCGATGCCCGTGGCCGCTTCGATGGTGGACCACGGTATATCTCGTGCCACGAACCCCTCGATGGTTCGCACCTGTCCCTTCAACTCACCCTCCTGGCGGCCCTCCTGGCGGCCTTCCTGGCGGCCTTCCCGGCGCCCTCGCTCGATCATTTCTTCCACGTAATTCATCACCTCTCCTCCGCGTCCCGGCACGTTCCTCCGCAGCGCCTCCGAAAACGCCTTGCGCTGTGCCTCCGGCTGCGTCGCCAGCACGTACTCCACGTGCTTCGCCACTTCCCCGAACCCCTTGGCGCGGTACAACTCCCCAATCAACCGCGTCACCCATTCCAGCAACTCCTCCGGCGCTTCCCGAAACGTCGCCATCATCGCGATCTGCAACACCCGCGCCGCTACCGCGCCGGTCACCGATTCCGCACCCAGCTCCGTCTGGTCGATCAGCAGGTGCTCGAACTTCGGCACCCACCGCCACTCCGGCGCCGCGTCCGTTACCAGTTCCGCGAACTCCCGTTCGTACTCCCACCGCCGCGCTCCCTGAAAGAATACCACCGGCACCAGCAGCGGCAACCGCTTTTCATCTTCATGGTTCCGGTGCCACTGCTGCCACACCTGTACGCAATAGCCGAGCAGCCGCAGGCGCAGCCACTGGTCCGGCGTCGACTGATGCTCCAGCAGCACGTACACCAGCACCGGCGTCTGCGTACCCTCCCGCTCCACCGAATACAGCAGATCGGTCTCGTTGCGCCTCCAGTCGTCAGCCACGAAGCGACCGCGCAGCAGGGTGAGCGTCGACCACTTCAGCGTGTCCGCGAGCGAGCGCGGCACGCAGGTGCGCAGCAGGCTGGCGGCGTCCTGCTCGTTCGAGAACACGCGTTGGAAGTACTTGTCGTGCGGCTGGCTGACTGCCGTCTCGGACGCGCCGCCATCCGGTTGCTCTGCTGCTCGCTGGTCGGCCATGAGACCCACCGGCGAACGTATCCGCGCGGCATCTTGGTGTCAACGCCGAGGTGTAGGTCTGCGCGCCAACTGCCACAGCGGGCGGTTGACGCTATTGGATCGACCTTCGTTTCGCAAGGCCGTCAACGCGACGATCGGCTGGGCGTGGAACGAATGTCTCACACGGACACTCGGAGGGCATGCTGCCGAGGTGGCGAGGCGGGTTGGCGAGACCCTATGGTACGCCGTTCGGGCTGTGTCCGGCGTTTCCGCCGCCCACGCACGGCAACTACACGTACGAAGCCTATGTCGAGCGGGTCCAGGCGATGCAGCAGGCCGGACCGGTCCCCGCGGCGCCCGACGACCTGACGCTTCGCTGCACGTGGCATGGCTGTCGTTGCCACGCGCTGGTCATGCGCATGGTGCTGGCGGCGATGTCGTGGACATCCTCATCGGCGTTGCGTTCCATGAAGCGACCACGGCGTTCGCGGATCTCTTCAATCGTTGTCTCACACACGACAGTGTCGACCTCCCCCGCCGTCCTCGGTCTAGTGATAGGAAGAACTATATCCGATCTGGGCGCTGATGGGCAAGTTGGCTCCGACAGAGCCTGCGGGATCGGATAAGCCGCCTCGTGTGGCTGAAATAGCCGCTTTCTCGACGAGTCCCATCGCTACTTGTTTGCCCTGGCCTCCAGTCTTTTCCTGGCTTTCTCAACCGACTTCGCGCCATAGCCACCCATACGACGCACGCCACCCTTGAGCCTCGGATCAAGCAGGTCCCTCACGGCGTCGCCGAATATGTTAAAACAGTAAACGACAATCGTCAGACAAAGACCGGGCAAGAGCGCCAGCCGTGGCGCCACCTCCATGTACTGACGTCCTTCCCGGCTGAGCAGACCTCCCCAGCTAGGTATCTTAACCGGCAGACCAAAGCCGAGGAAACTCAAAGAAGCCTCAGACATAATCACCCCCCCGATACTGATGCTGAATATAATGATTATGGGAGCCGCAATATTGCGAAGCACATGTCGGATAAATGTTCTCCATTTTGAAGAGCCAATCGCCTTAGCCGCCTGAAAATAGTCGTTCTCTTTGACACCAATAACGGCGCCTCTTACTGTTCGTGAGCCACCGATGCCTCCTGTTATCCCCAGGACCACTATTATCTGTGGTATACCCCGCCCCACCATGGACATTATGGTTAACAACAGGAGCAGTCCCGGGAAACACATCCAGGCGTCGACAAATCTCTGCACAGCCAGGTCCAATTTACCGCCAAGGAATCCTGAAGTGCCGCCTATCAGGACAGCCACCACAACATTGAGAGTGGTCGCCGCCAGACCGACAAATATCGAAATTCGAGCCCCGTAGATAAGACGGCTCATGAAGTCCCGCCCCAGTTGGTCGGTGCCCAGCAGATACCGGGCCGATGAGCCAGTCAGCCTGTCTGCCAGGTGCATTTCACGATAGTCATAAGGAGCCAGAACATCGGCAAAGATAGCCACCAGAATCAATATCAATACTATAATCCCGCAGGCAGTACCCAGTGGCTGCTCCCTCGACAGCCTGATAAAGAAATCAGCCAGCCCGGCACGTCTCTTTGGCTCGCTTACTGGTGATGGTATCCCTGTGACATCACCCATACTCGTGATTTCTCCCCTTTATTGATAACGGACCCTGGGGTCCAAATGAGGATAAATCAGGTCTATCATTAGATTGAACCCCACAACCGCCGTGGCGAAAACCAGGTTTACTCCGGAGACCACCGGGTAGTCTCTGTTATTGAGTGCCACCAGAAAGAGACGACCTAGCCCCGGCAGATTAAATATGTTCTCTATGATAACGGAGCCACCTACCAGCATAGGCAACTGCAGGCCTGCCAGGGTAACTACCGGGATGAGGGCATTCTTGATGGCGTGTCTGACAATTACTATCCTCTCCTTGACACCCTTGGACCAGGCCGTCCTGATATAGTCCTGCCTGAGCACCTCCAGCATCATGGTGCGCGTCATCCGCATTGCGGATGCAGAAAGGTAGGTCCCCAGAATCAGGCTGGGAATGATGAGCACCCCGAGATTCCCCAGCGGGTCTTCGGTGAAAGAAACCAGCTCCATCGGTGGCGACCAGCCCCACCAGATGGCCGGGTATATCATGACCATCAGTGCCAGCCAGAAGTTAGGCGTTGCCAGGCCGATGATGGCGATGCTACGCCCCAGGTAGTCGGCGGCCGTATACTGGCGAATCGCCGAGTAGATGCCGACTGGCAGCGCTATCACCAGCCCGATTACGATTGCCATGACACCAAGCTCAATGGTTACTGGCAGTCTACCTAATATCTTCTCCTCTACCGTCCAATCGCCAAGCAGTGATTCGCCAAGGGTACCGTGCAGGAAAATATCTCCCAACCAGCGTCCATACTGCACGTGCACAGGCACGTCTAATCCCAGCATATGCTCAAGCGCTTCACGCTCTATATGACCGGCCATGTATCCCATGTCAGCCATCATCGCATCTATTACATCGCCCGGGATGAAGCGGACCGAGAGAAAGACCAGGATGCTCAATATAAACAGGGTGGGGATTATCAGCAATAACCGCCTGATGATATAGGCTCTCATGTGACACTCCTCCTTGTCGCCTTTGGCGACCGTGGCAATCTCGTCGCCCTCTCTCCCCCATCATTCCGCCCAAAGGCGGAATCCAGAGTAATTTCAACCGCAATGCACGATATATAATACTCTAACTATGTGTCTGTTAATGCCAGGCTGTAGTACTCAGGTTTCGATCTTACTTCTTTAATGGAGCTGGGAAGCCTGAACCTCCCAGCTCCCTTTTTCCCTGAGCTAAGCCACAGGGGGGGGGTGGCCGGGTAGAATCGTGATACGGCCGGTCCTTCCCCGGCTGGAATGCAGTCTTGTCGGCTGCTCAAAACCCCTAATGACCCATTGCTTTCTTCAGCTCCTGGTCAACCCAGAGGCGGGAGAAAATGGTTTGCATCTGCATCCATCCAAAGTTGCCTTCGCCGTTATACCCCTTGACCCATGGCTGGGTCACAGTAAACGATGGGCCCTCAGGACCCCATATATGCCAGAAATGCTCTATCACGTACATATCCATCTCTATTATCATCTCCTTCAGCTGCTCAAAGGAGGTGGCGTCCCCGGCTGCCTCGTACATGGCGTCATACACCGGGTCATTGACTGCAGCTTTGTTATCGGGTTGTTTCGAGTAAACGAAACTTGCAGCATAGAGTGGATCCCACTTAGTACCCAATAACGCAGTAATCATGTCATGACTTTGTTCTCTAACTAAGGTATGGTGTTCGGCACCCGTAGTTATCTCAAGCTCCACATCGACGCCAATATCACTCCAGTATGCTATGGACAACTCATAAAAGCTCGCCTGCCCTTCCCCCCCGGAAAGCGTGACCGTGAATCTAATTCCGTCCGAGCCGCGAGGATATCCGGCCTCATCAAGCAGCTTTTCGGCCCCCTTAGGGTTATAAGCAAAACCATCCTTGACTTCCTGAGGCCACTCGTCATACGGGATGAAATACCCTGGCTTTCCTCCCGGCCCTTTGGGTGTTGGGTCTCCTGCACCCTTAAAGAAGGTATTGTGAATTGTCTCAAGGTCCAGTGCCATCTGCATGGCCTTGCGCACCCTGACGTCGTCAAAGGGCGGCCTACTCGAGTTGAGAGCGAAAGAATAATCCGACTTTTCCGCCCACGGGTAGAACACGAGCTCGGGATTTGTCCGCTTGAGGCTCTCTGCCAAATCGATATTGCTTATATGGGCTATCCCCTGTATACCTACGTAATCGATCTTAGCCGTGCGCAGTGCCGCCAGGCGTGTCGCTTCCTCTGGCATGGTCACCATCTTGAACTCGTCGACATAAGGCAGACGGTTCTCCGGGAACTTCTCGTCGTGGCCCCAGTAATCAGGATTCTTGGTCCAGGTCCAGGAGCTACCCTCGACGCGGTCAGTCAGCTCAAAGGGGCCTGTACCGACCAAGTGCCTCCAATCCGTCAAGCCGCCGTGTTCTTCGATTACCTCCGGGGGGTATATCCAATTAACGCTATTGTCCTGGATAATGATCGGGGCATTAAGGTATGGCTCTTTCAGCTTAAAAACAACCGTCCATTTGTCGGTGGCTGTTATCGACTCGATTGGCACGTCTTGAATCATACCTGGGGCTTTAGTCGGTTCTGTGAAGCCGCTTCCCAGACCCGTTAGCCGGTGAAAGTTATATTCGACATCTTTGGCAGTCAGTTCCCGACCGTTCATCGGTGCCTTATCATGCCAGTGAACGCCCTGGCGGATGTGGAATATATACGTCAGCGGGTCGGGCGTGTCCCAGCTTTCAGCCAACGCCCCTCGATAGGCATGCATAGGCCGCGCGGCGCCGCCCAGAAAAACGACTTCGTCCCTATCGATTGCCCAGTCCGCGATGCCCAGCTTCTCTAAAACGACAGTGACAACAACTCCCGCACCATGATAATCATAGCCGTCAAGACTTGCATCATAATCGGCCCGACCCCACGCATGGGTCAGTTTCCCGCCATATCGTGGGGCCTCCACCACTTCGCCGGTTGCGGGGTCCGTCACATACTTTATTGCAGCGGCGGCCGCGGTAGTCGGCTGGTCGGTCGCTCCGGCCGCCCAGAGGGCGCCGGCGGCAAAGATGAGGACGAGTACAACCGCGAAGGTTTTTTCGAATCTTGAAATAGTCATTCTTTTTTCTCCTTATTGCTCATTTTGAGAGTATTGCTTAGCGATTTGCCGCTCCCTGCCTACTCTCACGCCTGCAATGCAGGCGACGAAACAGGGGCGACAACCTCGAACCCTAAATCGCAGTATCTTCATCGTTTCTTCCTTGAATGTTATCTCGAGAGTATTGCGGGGCGCGTTGTCGCTCCCTGGCTACTCTCGGGCCCGCAACGCGGGCGCGCCCGCCAGAGCGGGCTGCCAGTCTGAGTCAAGTTCTCGGAAGCGCGCGGCGTGTGACTCATCCGGGTTCACCCGGGCTCACGCCGCGCGCGCGTGCGGTTCTTTCAGTATCATCTTCACCTCCTGTGCGCCGGCAAAAAACCGGCAAGGTTGTTGTGAATGAAAGAGTCATACGTCGAAGGGTTAGCGACCCACGGCGGCCCCGAGTCATGCGCCGTCGCCCGCGAGGGCGGGGGTGAAGCGTTGACAGGGGTACGTGCGGGCCGGGTATCGAGCCGCGAAAGGAGATTACTTCGGGGTGCCGACGCTGTAGGAGGACGCGGAAGGCCACACTCGGGGCGCCGATATCGCGAGGCGCCACGGGACCCTGCGCGGTCACAGACCCCGGGCACGTACGGAAACACCTTGCGCGGGAGCCGGGAGATCCCAGCTTCGCCTGTGGCGGATGGCGCCGCAGGCCGTGTCGGGAAGTCCAAGGACGTACGCCGACGATGAACGGAGCTGGGAAGTCGGACAGGCCCCCGGCCTGGCGGCCGCCCTGCGGGGTACCTGGGAAACCCGCGAACAAGGACGGGAGCTGCCGCAGGCGGCGCGGCTATGGTGAACCCTACACGGGCACGCAGGCGGAAACGCCGGACACAGCCAAGGGAGCACCTACGGCCACGCCGGCCGGTAGTCCTCGGGCCGCGGAGCGGGCGGAGGAAAGGGGCCTGGCCAAAGGGAATCCGCGCCAGCAAAACGCGCCCCGGACACCGCGCCGGCAATATGGCGTGCACAGTGCGCTGGAGCGGATACGTCAAGCAGCGCGACGGGATAGGACGCTGCGGTTCACCGCGCTCATGCACCACGTCGACAACCCCGCGATGCTCCGGGAGGCGTACTTCAGCCTCAAGCGGGAAGCCGCGCCGGGGGTGGACCGGGTGACGTGGCGGAAGCGCCAGTACGGCAGGGACCTGGAGGGCAACCTCCTGAATGGCCGCCAACGCAGGCGGTGGGTTTTGCGCGCAGTTAGTCGCGGGCGGGGATCCGGGACGGTTGCGGTCGCCTGGAAGGACGCGGGCGGCCAGCATGCCGGTTCGGCGATGGACCGAGCGGGCGCCACCGATAGCTACGGCGGTGGTGAAGGCGACGGTGTGCGCGGGGTCGCGTACGGGGCGATCAGCCCGAGCGGTTAGGGGGTACATCGGCTGCGTCACCGCCAACCGGCTACTGCGCTGACTGTTATCATGGCGCTTCATCGGCATCCGTCGAACCCCAAGTGAGGCACGCTAGCATAGGCGCGGCGCGCCGTCAACGACTCGTGGGGGTCACCGGGGTGAGCGAAGGTCACCGGCAACCCGTCACTGCGCTGACTGTCATCATGGCGCTTCATCGGCATCCGTCGCCCCAAGCGAGGCACGCTAGCATAGGCGCGGCGCACTGTCAACGACTCGGCGGTCACCGAACGTCACCGCCAACCGGTCACTGCGCTGACTGTCGTCATGGCGCGTCATCATCGATCCGTCGAACCCCAAGCGAGGCAAGCTTGCTATGGACGCGACCACCCTGTCAACGACTCGGAGGTCACCGAGGTCACCGACCGTGACCGCCGACCGGCCACTGCGCTGATCAACCCGAATGTCAGAAAAAGTCAACAGCGATTCTGGCATGGTGCACCTTGCCACGCCCGGCTCTGTGATCGGCTGAACTTGCGCACCTCAGCCCTTCACTGCGCTGGCGGTCGTCGTGGCGCATCATCCGCATTCGCCGAACTCCTAACGGTGCACTCTCTCGCGAGCGCGGCCACCCTGTCAACAGCGCCGACCCGTGGATCCCGTGGACCCGTGGACCCGTGGCTGTGCGCGAACGAAGTTCGCGCCGGAGACCGGCACGTCCCGCGGTATCACACCGGGTGAACGGTGACCTCCACCCGAGGCACCCTCCATGGCCCCACGGGTGGCATGTAGCTCCCGGCCCGCGACAGGGACGTCGTGGGCTGGGAGCCCGTTGGCTGCTCCGGAGGCGCGCCCGGAACGCGCCCGACCAGGTCAACGAGCGCCGGGCTGTGGATGGGCGTGACTTGGCCGGTCAGCTCGAAGCAGCGCCTGGCATCATTTTGTCGGCGCATCATCTTGCACCGCAGACCGAGTCGGCGAAGTGACTCTTCACACGACTGACGTGTCGTCCGTTCGTGGGCCCCGTCCATGGGGCCCAACACAGGCGTTCCCGCGCCATGGAGGGCGCGGGCGATTGGGCGCGTCCGGAGTCACGTGCACCATCACGCTCACCAGCGCCGAGTCATGGAACCCGCTGACCGAACCGGTCAGCTGTCGTCGATGCCGCCTGTCCGGCACTCTCTGAGTAACACATCAGCCAGGTCCGTCCCAGCGGGATACTCGTTAGTTTACTACGACGGTGGACGCTGGTGAGGAATCTCGAACCGTTGCATAAGTGGCGCGACCAGGAAACTTCGCGGCCGTCAGCCCGTCGGCTCAACGCAGCACTTGGGAATGTTCTCGATCGACCACCGACCTCCGAGAGTTAGAGGCCGCCGGGTACGCCGATAACGCTCGACAATAATAACAAGCTACGTTACTATTCGTGAGTGATCCGAAGCTTCCGCGACGCGGAAACCGAGAAGGTGTTCCGGCGAGATCCGTCGCGGCGGCTTCCGCCCGATCTGCAGCGCCGAGCGCACAGGAAACTTCTGGTCCTGGACGCGGCAGATGTATTGGAAGAGTTGCGGATACCCCCCGGGAATCGCTTGGAACGGCTCTCAGGAGATCGGGTCGGGCAATACAGCATCCGCATCAACGATCAGTGGCGGATCTGCTTCCGGTGGAACCGGGGCGACGCCTTCGATGTGGAGATCACGGACTATCATTAAGGAGCGAGACATGGCAAGGAAGGCCCACCCCCCGATTCACCCTGGCGAGATCCTGCTACAGGAGTTTCTGGAGCCGATGGAACTCAGCCAGTATCGGCTTGCGAAGGACATCAGCGTTCCCCCTCGGCGGATCAACGAGATCGTGCATGGCAAGCGGGCGATCACGGCCGATACAGCGCTCCGGCTTGCGCGCTACTTCGGCACGACCGAGCGCTTCTGGCTCAACCTGCAAACGCGCTACGTGCTCGAGGTCGAGAAAGCACGACTGAAGGGACGCCTCAGTAAGGAAGTGGTGGTACTGCGAGAGGCGGCACCGACAGCACAGGCGTATTCCGAGCGGAACTTCCTGAACACCTGACGCGCAAGACGGACTACGCGCGACGGCCCACGTCACGACAAGGGGCCTTGGGACACGTTCTGAATCGGCCACTGGTCGGGCGGGTGGCGCGGTGGTGCCGACCCCAGCGGCCACGAGTTTAGCGAGGAGGACTGGGGTGGCCACGACACCGACGAGCAGCTGTGGAACGTCGAGAAGACACCCTATGCCAAGGGCAAGGTGGACGCCGTGTGGCAGAAGAGGATCGGCCGGGCGCTGTCGGGGCAGAGCGGGCAAGACGCTTCGGGTAGCTGGACCGGCCTGGCCTTCGGGCAGGCGATCCCGGATCTGGAGGGCGCGGCGCCCGGCTTTCTGTGGAGCGTCATCGACGTGCGCGACATCGGCCAGGCGCAGCGCCTGATGGCCACCAGCAGCGTCGCCAAGAATGGATCCCGCTGTATCCTCGGCGCCACTGACGAGTCCGGGGAGCTCACCGCGCAGCAGATGCGCGATGCGCTCAGCGGGCTGTATCCCGATGTCGCGGTGGGCGGTGAGTGGCAGACGCCTGGCCAAGAATTAGCCGGCGGACGTTGCTCGACGGCGAGGAGACGACGACGTCTGGTCCCGTAAGCCGGCGCGCGCGCCCACTCTTGATCGGCGCGCACGCCCGTTTGGCCCCCAGAAAGACCGGGACCCGCCAAAGACCGGACGCTCGAGCGGGCCGGGCAGCAACGCTCCCGCTGCCTGGAGGGCATCCAACGCCGCGCACGCCCGCACGCACCGCAGTTTGCGCAAAGCTGCCAGGCACGATAGCGTGCGCCGCATATGAAATTTGGCGTACAAGTGAATTGCTACGACGTTACGTGGGATCAGATCCGCACCTCCATCGAAACGATGGAGGCCGGCAGTTGGGATAGTGTGTGGTTTGCCGACCACTTTATGCCGCCGTGGGGCGGGCCGAAGGGCGATCGCCCCAACCAGCACAAGACCGCCTTCGAGGGCTACACGCTCATCGCGGTGGCCGCCGGCATGACGCAGCGGCTGCGCATGGGCCACCTGGTGCTCGGCAACACCTATCGCAACCCGGCGCTGCTGGCCAAGATGGCGACGACGCTCGACCAGGCATCCAAGGGCCGCTTCATCCTGTCGCTCGGCGCGGCGTGGTGCGAGCGCGAGCACGAAGCTTATGGCTGGGAGTTCCCGACGATGCGCGAACGCTCAGACCGCTTCCAGGAAGCGTGTGAGCTGATCCGCATGTTGTTTACCGCCGACGGGCCGGTCGACTACAAGGGCACCTACTATCAGCTGGCCGACGCGCCGCTGTCGCCGGGGTGCTACCAGAAACCGCACATCCCGATCCTGGTGGGAGGCACCGGCGAGAAGCGCACGCTCAAGACGCTGGCCCTGCACGGCGACATGATGAACCTGGATGGCTGGGCCGGCCAGGGGATGTCGATGGAGATCTATCGTCACAAGGTTGGTGTGCTCGATCGCCACTGCGAGAAGGCGGGTCGCGACCCGGCTGAGATCGCCAAGACCATTACCATGCCGTCCCGAGATTGCCCAACGGGTCTTCGGCGAAGGGAATCAGCGTCATCTGTGGCGCCCAGCCCCACCAGATTGACGGGTAGAGCATGACCATAATTGCCAGCCAGAAGTTAGGGGTTGCCAGGCCGATGATGGCGATGGAGCGCCCCACGTAGTCGACGGCGGTATCCTGGCGAATCGCCGAGTAGATGCCCACCGGCAGCGCGATCACCAGCCCGATGATGATTGCCAGGACACCGAGCTCAATGGTTACCGGCAATCTACCTAGTATCCTCTCCTCTACCGACCAATAGCCAAGCAGTGATTCGCCAAGGGTGCCGCGAAGGAAAATATCCCCTATCCAGCGTCCATACTGCACGTACACAGGCACATCTAATCCCAGCATACGCTCAACAGCTTCACGGTCAATATCGCCCCCGACAAGGTAGCCTTTCATCCTTCCCACCATTACGTCGATCACATCCCCCGGGATGAAGCGGACCGAAAGAAAGACTATGATACTCAATATAAACAGGGTGGGAATTACCAGCAATAACCGCCTCATGATATAGGCTCTCATGTGACACACCTCATCATTCTTCGGACTAGCACTGAATCTCTTCCCGGCGATTTCTTACCATAATGCGAATTACGGGTTGAAAGCCGCGTCATTCCCGTGAAAGCGGGAGTCCAGAGGGTTGCGTATTCCGGATTCCGGGTCTTCGCCCGGAATAACAAGTTGCCATTTTTCAATACATTGATTTAACAAGAGCAATTCTAGCTCGTAATTGGCATCAATAATTGTGGGATGGCGGCATAAGCCCGCCATCCCACAATTGCTGCCCGCCTGGCTAAGCCCATATCACCGCCTCGTGAGTATGGGCTCGTCACGTCGGCGTGACGAGAAATCAGTTATAGTACGATCCGGCCAACCAGCAAATACTAACGACCCATTGCCTCCTTTAGCTCACTATCAATCCAGAGGCGGGCGAAGACTTCCATTCGGCCCAGTACTGTAAGCCAAACTTCACCGTTAAAACCTATGACCCACGGCTGGTGCGCCATGTACTTTCCAGTTTTAGGACCCCATACCCACCAGTGGTTCTCCATCATGTACATATCTATCTCTTTAACCAGCCTCGTCTGCTCTTCGATGGAGGTAGTGGCTTCGGCGGCTTCAACAAGGGCGTCCAACTCAGGGTACCCGACTCGGTGTAAGTTATCGTCGCCGGTCGAGTGTGCATTGCGGCGTATAGCCCCCACTGGCTCAGTATTGTTGCCCAGAGCGTGAGATATCAGACCTTCCCAAGTACGTTCCGTTCGAACAGCGGGAGCACTAGCCTCATCCAATACGTTTATCTCCACATCAACGCCAATATCCGCCCAGTAGGTGGCAGCTAATTCACTATAGCCTAAATCAAACCGATAGAAATGGTTCAACACGGTCTTGAATCGAGTGCCGTCCGCGCCGCGCGGATATCCGGCCTCATCCAGCAAAGCTTCCGCCCCTGCGGGATCGTACATATAGCCCTTCTTGACCTCTTCGGGCCACTCTTCAAATGGGGTGTGGTACGCGCTGATAGCTTCCCCTACCATACCCTGAGGCTGCCACAATGCGGCGCCCTTGTAGAAGCTGCGGTCAATGCCCTCGAGGTCCAATGCCATCTGCATTGCCTTGCGCACATTGATGTCGTCAAAGGGCGGCTTGCTTGCGTCAATGCCATAAGACGTTTCCGAACGGTCCCACCACGGGAGCAGCACGATTTCAGGGTTGGTCTTCCGGAGGCTATCAACCTCGTCGACCGACGTGATATCAGTAGGGAAACCCAGTAAATCAATCCTACCGGCGCGCAGTCCCGCCAGACGTGTTGCTTCCTCTTTGATGAAAAAGAGCTGCAACTCGTCAATGTAGGGCAGACGATTCTCCGGGTACTTCTCGTCGTTTTTCCAGTAGTCAGGATTCTTGTTATAGGTGATAGAGCTGCCCTCCACCCAGTCAGTCAGCATATAGGGCCCGGTACCGACCAGGTTCCTCCAATCCCTAACGTCCCCGTGTTCCTTGATTACCTCGGGGGGGTATAGAAAAAAGACGTTGCCGTCGAGGATAGTATCCAGCGCCTTGGGGGCTGGCTCCGTCAGCTTAACGACAACCGTATATTTATCGGTGGCCGTTACCGATTCGTATGGCAGAACAACGGGCGGAGCCGAGGCGTAATAGGCAGCAGGTTCGGTGTAGCCGCTGCCCAGACCCACATAACGATGCCAGTTAAATACGAAGTCCTCGGCAGTAAACTCCCGACCGTTCATCGGTGGCTTATTGTGCCAGTTAACGCCCTTACGGATGTTGAAGGTATAGGTGAGGCCGTCCGGGGAAATATCCCAGCTTTCCGCCAGGTGCGGTATTAGGGTAAATGGAGGGTCGTACGTGCTTCCAAAGGAAAATTCATCCCTATCTATTGCCCAGTTCATGATTCCTAGCTTCTCATTAACGCCACCGACGGCCAGACATGGGACATGGGAGAAATAGCAGTCAGCATGTGCTAGCTCGATCGCCCAGGCAAAGGTCAATGTCCCGCCGTACTGTGGCGCCACCACCACCTTGCCGGTGGAGGGGTCGGTCACATACTTCTTGTCGGCAGCGGTTGCCGGTGCGTCTTCTGTGCCACCGCCGGCCCACAGGCCGGTTGCGGTCAGAACTAGGACCAACGCAACCGCGAAGGTCCTTGCAAAAAATATCTTCATCGTTTCTTCCTTGAATGTTATTTCGAGAGTATTGCGGAGCGGATTGCCGCTCCCTGGCTACTCTGACGCCCGCAACGCGGGCGCGCCCGCCAACGCGGACGGCCAGTCTGAGTCAATTTGTGATGCGCGCGGCGTGTGACTCACCGGGTTCACCCGGGCTCACGCCGCGCGCGCGTGCGGTTCTTTCAGTATCATCTTCACCTCCTTCTTGGGGCACATGGTGCCCTGCCAGATGGCTGACGTAACATGGGATCCGCGTGCGCGCCCCATCATGCAAACGCCCACCGCTCGGCGGACGTCGGGACCTGCGTCACAACGCCACGCGGGGTCGTAGTCGGCGAAGCAGCGAGTCTGAATGGCTGGCGACGCCGGCGGTGGGTTTTGCCGGCAGTCAGTCGCGGGCGGGGATCCGGGACGGTTGCGATCGCCGGGAAGGGCGTGGCCGGTCCGCATGCCGGTTTGGCGATGGACCGAGCCGGCGCAACCGATAGCTATAGCTACGGCGGTGGTGAAGGCGCCCGCGTGCGCGGGGTCGCGTACGCGGCGATCAACCGGAGCGGTTAGTTGTTTCTCGGTTCGAAAAAGTGGGGGGGGGGGGGGGGGTAGCAGGATGCACTGGCTGCGTCACAACTAACCGGTCACTGCGCTTACGCCATCCTGACGCGTCATCATGGCAGTTCATCACCGATCCGTCGAACCCCAAGTGAGGCACGCTAGCATAGGCGCGGCGCGCCGTCAACGACTCGTGGGGGTCACCGGGGTGAGCGAAGGTCACCGGCAACCCGTCACTGCGCTGACTGTCATCATGGCGCTTCATCGGCATCCGTCGCCCCAGGCGAGGCACGCTAGCATATGCGCGGCGCGCCTGTCAACGACTCGGCGGTCACCGAACGTCACCGCCAACCGGTCACTGCGCTGACTGTCGTCATGGCGCGTCATCATCGATCCGTCGAAGCCGAGGCGAGGCAAGCTTGCTATGGACGCGGCCATCCTGTCAACGCCTCAGGACGTACATTGGCCGTACATGCTGACAGTCACGAGCCGTCGCTGCAGCGAGCGTTTGGAAGTCAGGACAACGCCAGAGGATCGCGCTCTCATCGACCGAGCCGTGGCTGCGGTGGGAACTGATCTCACTGCGTTCGTCGTGAGCAGCGTCACAACCGCCGCGCGCCGCGTGCTCGCGGATCGCACCGAGTTCATCATGTCCCCCAAAGTTGCCAAGGTCTGGGAGGCCATCAACAAGCGCCAAGCCCGGGACCTGCCCGGACTCCGCAAGCTGATGAAGCGTGCCTCACCCTTCGCTACCGCATGGTGCATGGCAAGCATCGCTGTGGAGGCCGCCCCGCAGCGGCTGAGGAAGGGAGCTGGACGTTATCCGCAGCCGGTTGCTCTGCTGGCGCGACTTGGCGTCAGTATCCAACACGAACGGCGTGGTTTGGGTGCAGGGATGCTGAAAGACGTAATCAAGCGCACCGCCGCCCTTGGCACCGAGATCGGCTGTCGGGGGCTCTTGGTCCATGCCGAGACCTCTGAGGCCAGCGACTTCTACCGGCATCTGATCCCGGAGTTCGAGCCCTCGCCGACAGATGAGCTACACCTGCTGCTGCTCATGAAGGACATTCTCCGCACCCTTGCAGTGCGGTAGGCCATCACGACGCGTCAGTCGTGTGATGAGGTACCTGTACACTCCGCCGACTCGGTCTGCGGTGCAAGATGATGCGCCGACAAAATGATGCCAGGCGCTGCTTCGGGCTGACCGGTCAGGTCACGCCCATACCCAGTCCGGCGCTCCGTCGACCTGGTCGGACGCGTTCCGGGCGCGCCTCCGGAACAGCAAAACCGCTCCCAGCCCACGACGTCCCTGTCGCGGCCTGGGAGCTGTATGCCACCCGTGGGGCCACGGATGGAGCCACGGGTGGAGGTCAACATGCATCCGGCGTCATACCGCCCCGGGCGAAGGGTCGGCATCAAGAATCTCGGCGTCGGGGTAGAGGTGATCGACCGGTGCCCCTTGCCGTAGCGGCGCCGGCGTCCAACGCCGCGATGGTCGGGGTTGGGGGTCAGGTGGCCTTGGTCAGCACCGCCACCACGACGTTGAGCGCCGTGGCGGCCAGCCCCACCGTCAGCGACAGCCGCGCCCCGTGGATGAGGCGGCTCAACAGGTCGCGCCCGACGTGGTCGGTGCCCAGCAGGTACTGGGCCGAGGGGGCCTGCAGACGGTCGCGCAGGTGGATCTCCTCGAAGCGATAGGGCGCCAGCCCATCGGCGAAGATGCTGATCAGCACCAGGAGCAGGATGACGATGCCGCCGGCGGTCCCCAACGGCTGCTCGCGGAGCAGCCGGCCGAAGAACCGCCGCGCTCCAGCCTGCCCAGCCGCCCCAGCGGCGGGCTCGCCGACGGCCGGCGTCAGCTGTGATACGTCACCCATGGGCTTGCCTCACTGCCTCATTGCCTCATTCGTAGCGAATCCGCGGGTCCAGCGACGCGTACAGCAGATCGGTCAGCAGGTTCACGAACACCACCACCGTCGCGAAGAACAGGTTCACCGCCGACACCACCGGGTAGTCGCGGGTCTGGAGCGCGTCGAGCATCAGCCGCCCCAGCCCCGGCAGGTTGAAGATGTTCTCGATGATGACCGAGCCGCCCACCAGAATCGGCAGCTGCATGCCCACCAGCGTCACCACCGGGATGATGGCGTTCTTGACCGCGTGGCGCAGAATCACCGACCGCTCCAGCAGACCCTTGGCCCAGGCCGTGCGAATGTAGTCCTGGCGCAGCACCTCCAGCATCATGGTGCGCGTCATGCGCATGGTGCTGGCCGCCAGGTAGGTGCCCAGGATCAGGCTGGGGATGAGGAACATGCCGAGGTTGCCGAGTGGGTCCTGGGCGAACGGGACCAGCTCCATCGGTGGCGACCACGCCCACCAGATGGCCGGGTAGATCATCACCATCGTTCCCAGCCAGAAGTTGGGCGTCGCCAGCCCCATGATGGCGACCGACCGTCCCAGATAGTCGGCGGCGGTGTACTGGCGCACCGCCGAGTAGATGCCTACCGGCAGTGCGATGACCAGGCCGATGAAGATGGCCAGCAGCCCGAGCTCGGTGGTGACCGGCAGTCGTCCCAGCATGCGCTCCTCGATCCGCCAACCGCCAATCAGCGACTCGCCGAGGGTGCCGCGCAGGAGGATGCCGTCGATCCAGCGGCCGTACTGTACATGGATCGGCAGGTGCAGGCCGAGTCTTCGTTCTACGAGCTCCCGGTCGACTGCGCCGCCGAAATCCATACGACTGACCATGACGTCGATGACGTCGCCGGGGATGAAGCGTACCGACAGGAATACCAGCACGCTCAGGATGAACAGGGTGGGGATGACCAGCAGCAGCCGCCGGATGATGTAGGCTCTCACGACGCAGTCACCGCGACCCGGCCCCTCCCACCCTGGGAGGTGAGAGGGGCAAACAGGCTGATTCAATCGCCCAAGGGGCGAGTTGATTCGGAGCAGCCGCGCGGAGCGCTGCTGCAATGCAAGTCGGCGCAGGCGCGCCCAGCGCGCCTGCAATGGAAACCGCCAGAGGCGGTTTCCTCAGAAGCCCATTTCTCGCTTCAGATCCTGGTCAATCCAAAGGCGGACGAGGACGCTATTATACAGCATGTTTCCTATCGAGAATTCACCGTTAAAACCTTTGACCCACGGCTGGTTCACCTCAAACCCTGGAGCCATAGGACCCCATATCTGATTGTGCTGCTTTAGAATGAGCATATCATACTCTTTATATGCCCTCACCCGCTCCTCCTCGGTGGTAGCGGCGAAAAAGGCATCATAGGCGGCGGTCAGCTCAGGGGTCTGGACTCCGCCCACGTATTCGCGCAGAAATAGGACGTCCGTGCGATAATGGTTAACCCATATGGAAGGGGCCAGGTAAAAGCCCGAGTCACCAACGGTCATCTCATAGTTATGTTCTCCTCTATTAGCGACCCAAGTCGCCGTGTCAAGAATATTAGTCGTTACCTCAACACCTATATCAGCCCAGTAGCTGGCAGCTATTTCCGCATAGCCCAAATCTACCACGTCGCGGTGGTCATAGTTGACCTTGAGTCGAACGCCGTCCGCGCCGCGCGGATATCCCGCCTCATCAAGCAGCTTCTCGGCACCTTCCGGGTCATACCTGTAGTATTGCTTGAGCCCTTCGGGAAAGTCTTTAAATGTGTTGACATACGGCTTGACGGCAATCCCCCCCATAGGTTCCCACCTTCCATAACCGGCAAAGTAGGTATCGTTAATCGTCTCGAGGTCCAGTGCCATCTGCATAGCGTGGCGCACCCTGACGTCGTCAAAGGGCGGCTTGTGCATGTTCAGACCAAAGACCCCGCTCGCCCGCGAGTAATAACTGTGCACCTCGATTTCGGGGTTGGTCTTCCGGAGGCTCCTTACCACGTCGACGGCTCTTATGTTAACGGCGCCGGCTTGATGTAGCATATCAACCTTACCCGTGCGTAGCGCCGATATACGTGTTGCTTCGTCTGCCATATACAGGGACCTTAACTGGTCAATATAGGGCAGTCGGTTCTGCGGGTATTTTGGGTCGTAGCCCCAGTAGTCAGGATTCCTGGTATAGGTTTTGGAGACGCCTTCGGCATAGTCAGTCAGCATCATGGGTCCGGTGCCCACCACGTTCCTCCAATCCGTATAGTCGCCGTATTTCTCGATTACCTCGGGGGGGTATATCCAAGAAAAAAACGGGTCGTCGAGGATACTCCTCAGCGCACCGAGGGACGGCTTCGTCAACTTCATAACAACCGTATATTTGTCGGTGGCCTCTATCGATTCCCATGGCAGGTCGATAATCTGGCTAGGCTGCTCGGCACGTTTGGTGAAGTCACCCAGAGCCAAATTACGCTGATAGGTATATACGACATCGTTGGCATTTAGCTCCCTACCGTTCATCGGTGCCTTATCGTGCCAGTGAACGCCCTTGCGGATGTGGAAGATATAAGTCAGTGGGTCAGGCCTTGCCCAGCTTTCAGCCAGAGCCCCTGTGAAGGCAAACACAGGGAGGTAAGGGTTTCTAAAGTCAAATTCTTGCCTATTTATTCCCCAGTCCCCGTAGGCGAGTTGCTCATTAACACCGTCTATGATGAAGCCCGCATAGTGGCCAGTAACAAAGGGGTCAGTAGTGTCGCCTACTAGGACATAGGGGAGGGTCAATGTCCCGCCGTACTCTGGCGCGGTCACCACCTTGCCCGTGGTGGGGTCGGTCACATACTTCTTGTCGGCGGCCGCTGCCGACCCCTCTTCATCTGCGCCGGCGGCCCACAGGCCGGTCGCGCTCAGAATCAGGACCAACGCAATCGCGAAGGTCCTTGCAAAAAATATCTTCATCGTTTCTTCCTTGAATGTTATTTCGAGAGTATTGCGGAGCGACTTGCCGCTCCCTGGCTACTCTCGCGCCCGCAACGCAGACGGCCAGTTTGAGTCAAATGGCTGAAGCGCGCGGCGTGTGACTCATCCGGGCTCACCCGGGCTCACGCCGCGCGCACGTGCGGCTCTTTGAGTATCATCTTGACCTCCTCTTTTGGTGAGTTACACGAGACGGATGTTGTCTGTTTCGGGTGTGGCTCAGCGATGGCCGAGCCGGCGCCACGGACAGATGCGGCGGTAGTGAAGGGGACGGGGTGCGCGGAGGCGCGTACGGGGCGATCAGCCGGAGCGGTTAGTTGTTGCTCGGTTCGAAAAGTTGGGTACAGGGGGGGGGTATGATCCACCGGTCGCGTCACCGCCAACCGGCTACAGCGCTTACGCCATCCTGGCGCGTCATGTCGCATCATGCCATCCTGGCGCCTCATCCATCCAACCCGGAGCGGTGAACCGTCGCATGCGGCCGGAAACCTGTCAACGACCCGGAGGTCACCGAACGTGACCGCTAACCGGCCACTGCGCTGACTGTCGTCATGACGCGTCATCACCGTTCCGTCCGACCCCAAGCGAGGCAAGCTTGCATGGCCGCGGCCCACCCTGTCAACCCATCGGAGGTCATCACGGCCAACCGGCCACTGCGCTGCCGCCATCCTGGCGCGTCATCATGGCGCTTCATCGGCATCCGTCGCCCCAAGCCAGACATGATAGCGTGGGCGCGGCCACCCTGTCAACGACTCGGACGTCACCGAACATCATCGGCCACCGGCCACTGCGCTGCCGCCATCCTGGCGCGTAGTCATGGCGCTTCATCTCCGATCCGTCCGACCCCAAGCGAGGCAAGCTTGCTATGGACGCGACCACCCGGTCAACCACTCGGAGGTCGGATAGGTCGGATCACCGAACGTGACCGCCAACTGCCCACTGGCCACTGCGTTGACTGTCATCATGGCACTTCATACTCGTCGACTCTGCTAACCCCGAACGGTGCACTCTCTCGCGAGCGCGACAATCCTGCCAACAGCTCCGATCCCATCGTCCCATCGATCCGGCCCCAGCATTCCAGAATCCACTTGCTCGGCAGCTGGCGTGCATACGGTTCGAGCGCGCGCCAGTCTGGAAAGCGGTGAGCCTCACCACACCGCATGCGGCGAGCCCGCGCGTATCACGCCGGATGCTCGGTGACCTCCACCCGTGGCACCTCATAGTTACCTCGAGGGTTCTCCACCGGCGTTTGTCGTTCTCTGCCCATCGCTGTACCCGGAACGCGGGATGAGTTGCCGGAGGTCAAGCGGCGTCGATCGCCTCGATCCCGTCGGTCTGACCTACCATGGCGCCCCAGACGAATCCGGCCAGCTCACGAGCGACCGCGGTAACGGCGACTTGGCTGCGCTTGCCGCGGAACACCAAACGAAAGAACTTCTTGGAGAGCCTGCGAGCGGCGCGATCGGCGTAGGCGATGAACTGCTCGGGTTGACCGCGCCGGCGCTCATTGACCAGCCAATCGATGCCGCGGAAGCAGCGGAGCCGTCCCACAGGCTCAGCGTAGGGTTCGCTCTGCGCGATCTGCTGGATCTCTTGATCCATCTGCAAGATCTTCTCCTCGAGCTCAACGATCCGGTAGTAGTACAGCTCAGCGGTCTGCTTGAGACGATCGACCGCGAACTCCAGGTTCTGGATCCACTGGCGGTGGCCGCGCGTCCATTTACTCCCGTCGGTGTACTGCAGCCCATGCCGAAGCAGCAGCTGATTGAGTCTCTGCTTGTAGTGCTTGAGCTCTTCACGCAGATCGTCACGGGCGCGCAAGAAGTCCCGCGTCGCCTCGTTCTCGGGCGTGGGGATGGCCACACGATCCACGTCACCGTTCCTCAGCCCATGAGCGATCATCCGGGCGTCGCGTCGATCGGTCTTCACCCGATCCGCCGGTCTCCTGACCAGACTCCCTGGTGCGATCACCGCGCACTGCACATTCAGCTCGGTGAGGAACCGGTACAGTGAAAAGCCAGCTGGACCGGCTTCGTAACCGACCATAGGAAATGGCGATACCTGTGATCCGGCAAAAGGGCCCATTGGCCGATTCAGAGGGAGCGCGAAGGCCCCTAGTTCGCGGACGCGGCTGTTGATGTATGCTGGTCACATGACGTACGCGGACCGGATCACCATTGAGCCTGGCAAGCGCGGCGGCAAGCCCTGTATACGTGGGCTGCGGATCACTGTGTACGATGTGCTGGACTACCTTGCGTCGGGAATGACTGAACAGCAGATTCTTCAGGACTTCCCGGACCTGGAAGCTGCGGACATTCGGGCCTGCCTGCAATTCGCTGCGGATCGCGAGCGCAGGTTGGTCTCAATACCGCCAGAGTAAAGCTGCTCTTCGATCAGAACCTGGCACCGCCTAGTCGACGAGCTCAAGCATCTATTCCCCGGATCCCAGCACGTTCGAGCGGTCGGTCTTTCGCGTGCTGATGACCTCGCGGTCTGGGAATACGGCAAACAGCATGGGTTCACATTGGTCTCGAAGGACGCTGACTTCCACCAAATGAGCCTGGTGCACGGAGCCCCGCCCAAGGTGGCTTGGGTCCGTCTCGGAAACTGCACTACCGGTGACGTCGTACGCCTCCTCGAACTCCGCCACCAGCGGCTCCTCGAGTTTGATGACCAGTCGGAGACTGCCTTCCTCGCGCTACGCTGAGTGCCCGCATGTCTTATCGAGACTCGAAGTTGATGGTCGCGCGGCTTATGCAACAGTTTCGTGATTGCCGGTTGATGAACGGGGGATGGGCACGATTGCAGCAGCGGTGGCGATTCCCCGAGGACCCGGCGCGCGTCAGCGCCGCTGGGATAGGACGACGATGTCGCTCATGTCTGCCGTTTGAGAGAGGTGCCCGAAACGCAGCCAGCCCCGTTTGAGGTGGTGCCTCGCTACAGCCTGGCGACGCAGAAGGTGAGACAGGACGGCCGCCACGTGAGGGAGGTGCGTGTGCCGGCCGTTGAGGCGGCTGATGTCGGGGCCTATGATTGCGATGCAGTGGGAGTGGCCGGCCGTGCCTGACATCGTTTCGCAGCAGGTGATCGCCAGAGGATCTACGAGGTCCGCGGGTGATGCTCGACCGGGATCTTGATGCCGTCCTCCAGAGTGAGCGTGCCGTGAGTGTCAGCATCCAGATCATCCGAGTATTCAACACGATGCGGGGAAATGGTTCAGGGCTACCAGGAGCTCATCGACCGGCTGAAGAAACTCGAGCGCCGACAGGACATTGAGAGCAAGGAGATCTGGAAAGCCATCCGGATGCTCCAACAGAAGGCGTTCGAGTGAAGTCCCGTCCACGCCGCTTCGTGCGGTCTGGACTCCGTGGTTACCACTGCCCTCAGTTCACGAGCGGCGACTTGGGTCCAATACGCCACGGGCCTCGGCTCCGAGCTGACCGGCCAGCTCACGCCCATACACAGACCTGCTCGGGCGCGTTCCGGGCGCGCCTCCGGAGTAGCCGACGGCGCATGCACACCCGTGGCGCAACGTCCTCCAGAGTGAGCGTGCCGTGAGTGTCAGGATCATCCGAGTATTCAACACGATGCGGGGAAATGGTTCAGGGCTACCAGGAGCCCAGGTGGAGGTCACCGTGCATGCGGCGTGACACCGCCCCGGCTACCGGTCGGCGGCGCGAACTTCGTTCGCGCGCACCCGTGGGTCGGCGCGGCGATGGCGAAGCCGAAGGCTGCCGGCGCCGGGGTGATCGAGCGCGAAGACATCTGGGCCCGATCCGTCGCACCTCGCCTTGCTGACTGGGCTGGACGGCCGCCCGGGCGCAGGCGCGTGGCTCCCAGGCGGGCTCTCTTAAACCCTCTTAAACCGACCCGGCGGCTCCGGCACCGAGAGCACCACCGCCACCCCTGAGCCTCGGGTCAAGCAGATCCCGCACCGCGTCGCCGAACATGTTAAAACAGTACACGACAATCGTCAGGCAAAGGCCAGGCCAGAGAGCCAGCCATGGCGCAATCTCCATATACTGACGTCCTTCCCGGCTCAGCATTGCACCCCAGCTCGGAATGCTCGGCGGCAGACCGAATCCGAGAAAGCTCAAAGACGCCTCACTGATGATCACCCCGCCGATGTTGATGGTGAAGATGACAATCACGACAGGCGCGATATTGGGCAGCACGTGGCGGACAAATGTTCTCCATCTGGCGGAGCCGATCGACTCCGCCGCGTGAAAATAGGTGTTCTCCTTTATGTCGATAACAGCGCCTCTGACCGTTCTCGAGCCCGCGATGCCTCCCATTATCCCCAGCACCACTATTATCTGCAGCATACCCCGCCCCACTATCGACATCACCGTCAACAACAGCAGCAGTCCCGGGAACGCCATCCACGCATCGACGAATCGCTGCACCGCCAGGTCCAGTTTGCCGCCGAAGAATCCGGAGCTGCCGCCGATCAGCCCGGCGACCGCCACGTTCAGCGTCGTCGCCGCCAGACCGACAACTAACGAAAGACGAGCCCCGTAGATAAGGCGGCTTAAGAAGTCTCGCCCCAGATGGTCGGTACCCAGCAGATACTGGGCTGATGAGAATGGGCCCTGCAGCCTGTCTGCCGGGTGCACTTCATAATATGGATAAGGAGCCAGAAAATCGGCAAAGATAGCCACCAGAATCAAGAGCAATATGATAATCCCGCCGGCAGTACCCAGTGGCTTCTCCTTGACCAGTCTGATAAAGAAACCAGCCGGCCCGGCATGTCTCTTTGGCTCACTTTCTGCTGATGGTCTCCCATCACTCATATTGCTGATTTCTCCCCTTTATCTATAGCGGACCCGAGGATCCAAATAAGGATAAATCAGGTCGATAAATAGATTGTTCGCCATAACCACGGTTGCGAAGAATAGGTTCACTCCAGAGATCACCGGGTAGTCTCTGTCCTGGAGTGCGCTTAACATAAGGCGACCCGCCCCCGGCAGGTTAAAAATGCTCTCGATAATGACTGAGCCACCTACCAGGATAGGCAACTGCAGGCCTACCAGGGTAACTACCGGGATGAGGGCATTCTTGATGGCGTGTCTTATAACAACTACCCTCTCGTTGAGACCCTTTGACCAGGCAGTCCTGATGTAGTCTTGCCTGAGCACCTCCAGCATCATGGTGCGCGCCATCCGCATGGTGGCTGCAGAAGCAGCCGTCCCCAGAATTAGGCTGGGAATGATGAACAGCCCGAGATTCCCCAGCGGGTCTTCCGTGAAAGGAATCAGCTTCATCGGTGGCGCCCAGCCCCACCAGATTGCCGGGTATATCATGACCATAAGTGCCAGCCAGAAGTTAGGCGTTGCCAGGCCGATGATGGCGATGCTGCGCCCCACGTAGTCGGCGGCTGTATCTTGGCGAATCGCCGAGTAGATGCCGACCGGCAGGGCTATCATCAGCCCGATCACGATTGCCAGGACGCCAAGCTCGATGGTTACCGGCAGTCTGGCTATTATCTTCTCCTCTACTGTAAAACCGCCCATCAGTGATTCGCCAAGGGTGCCCTGGAGGAGACCTTTAAAGTGGGACTCACCGGTAAAAACGTCAGGGGTCGGCAACACTCCTAGCCAGCGTCCATACTGCACGTGGGCAGGCACGTCCAATCCCAGTATACGCACAAGAGCTTCCCGGTCAAGGAAGGCAGCCTCGTAGCTCAGCCTGCCTAACATTGCGTCTATTGCATCGCCGGGGATGAAGCGCACCGAGAGAAAGACCAGGATGGTCAATATGAACAGCGTGGGGATTATCAGCAATAACCGCCTGATGATATAGGCTCTCATGTGACACTACTCCTTGTCATTGCGATTTCCCCCGTCATTGCCAGCCCTCTTTCGTCATTCCCATTTCAAATGGTTGCGTTTTCTGGATTCCGGGTCTCCGCCGCTTCGGCGGACCGCCGGAATGACAGTGAGGAAGCGCGCCTCGCAATGACATGTGTGTCGGAGCCGGGAGGCCTGAGCCCCCCAGCTCCCTTAGACGGTTCAGTTATCCCCGAGACCAGACACTAATGACCCATGGATTTCTTCAGCTCACTATCAATCCAGAGACGGGCGAAGAGGTTAGCAAATCTTTGATTAACCCCCAAGTCATATTCACCGTTGAAACCTATAATCCACGGCTGGTACACCAGAAAGTTTGGAACTCTAGGACCCCACAAGTACCAGTGGTTCTCTAACGCGTACATATTGATCTCTTTAGACAACCTGATTTTCTCTTGCATGTCCAGAGTCGCTCCGGCGGCGTCAATCATGGCGTCCAGTTCCGGGATGCTAATCCCCGATTGGTTCCATAGCGCATCCGTGTAAAGAAATGATTTGAAAACCCCAAGGGGTTCGGTATAATCGAGGCCCTGCGGTACACCGACCAGACCTTCATAAGCATGGGTCTGTATATTAGCCACATGAGTGGCGCTCTCGAGTGGCATGACCTCTACATCAACGCCAATCTCACGCCAGTACCCAGCGAATAATTCAAAACCGCCTACATCAAGAGTTTCCGAGCATTCGAATGTGGTCTTGAATCTAATGCCGTCGGCGCCGCGCGGATATCCAGCCTCATCAAGCAACGCTTCTGCCCCTTCCGGGTCATAGATATAGTATTGCTTGACCTCTTCAGGCCACTCTTCAAATGGGACGAAATACTCCGTAAGGCCTGTCCCTACAATCCCCTGAGGTATCCAATCTGCGTAACCCTTATAGTAGGTATTGTTAATCGTCTCGAGGTCTAGTGCCATCTGCATCGCGTGGCGCACCCTGATGTCGTCAAAGAGCGGCTTCGTAGTGTTATAGGCACCAGACGTCTCCGACCGAATCGAAAAAGGCCAGAACACGAGTTCGGGGTTGGTCTCCTTGAGCCTCTCCGCCGCGTCGATAGATTTTATTTGAGCAGAGCCAGCATTTTCCAGGGCATCGACCACACCCGTGCGCAGTGCCGCTATTCGTGTTGCCTCATCTTTCATGATCAGAGCTATGGTCTCGTCAACATAGGGCAGGCGGTTCTCCGGGTATTTTTCGTCAAAGCCCCAGTAGTCAGGATTCTTGGTCCAGGTCAGAGAGACGTCCTCGGTCCAGTCAGTCAGCATAAAGGGCCCGGTGCCGACCAGGTTCCTCCAGTCCGCAACATCACCGTGTTCCTCGATTACCTCGGGGGAGTTTATAGCAGCACGGGAGTTGAGGAGGATATCAAACATTCCAGCGAGGGATGGCTTCTCGAGCTTAAAAACAACCGTCCAATCGTCGGTGGCCGTTACCGATTCGAATCTCGCTACGAATCTATGTGCTGGGGTAGGTCCGGCTTCACTGAACTTGCCCAGTCCCAATAGACGGTGCCAGTTATATACGACATCATCGGCAGTTAGCTCCCGACCGTTCACCGGTGGCTTATTGTGCCAGTGAACGCCCTTCCGGATGTGGAAGATTATCGTTGTGTCGTCGGGCTGCTCCCAGCTTTCCGCCAGCACCCCTTTCATGTGAGACATAGGTACGTACATGGTCTTGAGGTTAAAGACACTCCTGTCCACTCCCCAGTCCGCCATTGCTAGCATCTGTAGAACGCCGGCGGTGGCGACAGTCCCGCCATAGTTCCAGGAATCAGTAGTCGAAGGATTGTAAGCACCAGCCCAGGTCAATGTCCCGCCATACTCTGGCGCGCTCACCGCTTTGCCGGTGGTGGGGTCGGTCACATACTTCTTGTCGGCAGCGGCTGCCGGCTCCTCTTCTGAGCCGGCGGCCCACAGGCCGGTTGCGCTCAGAATCAGGACCAACGCAATCGCGAAGGTCATTCTAATTATTGCAATGTTCATAGGTTTCTCCCTATGTGGATTTTTCGAGAGTATTGCGGAGCGACTTGCGCTCCCTGGCTACTCTCGCGCCCGCAACGCGGGCTCTGCCAGTCTGAGTCCAATACACGAAAAGCGCGCGGCGGGTGACTCACAGGGGGAGCGGGAACCAGGCCCGTAGTTCACCCCGGCTCACACCGCGCGCGCGTGCGGTTCTTTCAGTATCATCTTCACCTCCTGTGCGCCGGCAAAAACCGGCAAGGTTGTTGTGAATGAGAGAGTCATACGTCGAAGGGCTAGCGACCCACGACGGCCCCGAGTCATGCGCCGCCGCTCGCGAGGGCGGGGGTGAAGCGTTGACAGGGGTACGTGCGGGCCGGGTATCGAGCCGCGAAACGAGATTACTTCGGGGTGCCGACGCCTTAGGAGGAGGCGGAAGGCCACACCCGGGGCGCCGATATCGCGAGGCGCCACGGGACCCTGCGCGGTCACAGACCCCGGGCACGTACGGAAACACCTTGCGCGGGAGCCGGGAGATCCCAGCTTCGCCTGTGGCGGATGGCGCCGCAGGCCGTGTCGGGAAGTCCAAGGACGGACGCCGACGATGAACGGAGCTGGGAAGTCGGACAGGCCCGTAGTACCTGAGAAGCCCGCGAACAAGGACGGGAGCTGCCTCAGGCGGCGCGGCTATGGTGAACCCTACACGGGCACGCAGGCGGAAACGCCGGATACAGCCAAGGGAGAACCTACGGTCACGCCGGCCGGCAGCAACCGGGCCGCGGAGCGGGTGGAGGAAAGGGGCCTGGCCAAAGGGAATCCGCGCCAGCAAAACGCGCCCCGGACACTGCGCCGGGAGGGCGCGCTCAGTGCGCTGGAGCGGATACGTCAAGCAGCGCGACGGGATAGGACGCTGCGGTTCACCGCGCTCATGCACCACGTCGACAACCCCGCGATCCTCCGGGAGGCGTACTTCAGCCTCAAGCGGGAAGCCGCGCCGGGGGTGGACCGGGTGACGTGGCGGCAGTACGGAGGGGACCTGGAGGGCAACCTCCTGGACCTCTGTGGACGGCTGCAGCGAGGAGCGTACCGGGCGAAGCCGGTGCGGAGGGTGTTCGTCCCCAAGACCGACGGGCGGCAACGACCGCTCGGCGTGACGGCGCTGGAAGACAAGATCGTCCAGCGTGCGACGGTCGAGGTGCTGAACGCCATCTACGAGACCGATTTTCTCGGGTTCAGTTACGGGTTCCGCCCGGGGCGCAGCCAACACAATGCGTTGGACGCACTCTATGTGGGCCTGCTGACACGGAAGGTGAACTGGGTGCTCGACATGGACATCCGTGGGTTCTTCGATGCCATCGACCACGGTGGGACGCGGACACGCAGCGAACAGGGGACGCCGCAGGGAGGCAGCGCTTCGCCGCTTCTTGCCAACATCTACCTGCACTACGTGTTCGACCTGTGGGTCCGGCGCTGGCGGCAGACGCAGGCGCGTGGCGAGGTGATCGTCGTGCGCTACGCGGATGACATCGTCGTCGGATTCCGACACCGCTCGGATGCCGAGCTTCGGCGGCGCCTGCACGATCCGGTCCCGGAGGTGGGAAGCTGGCTGCGCTCGGTTGTGGGTGGGCACCTGCGCTACTACGGGGTACCCACGAACTCCCGCGCACTCCGCCTGTTCCGCCTCCGGGTTGGTCGGCTCTGGTATCGGTCGATGCGGCGGCGCAGTCAGAAAACCCGGCTTACCTGGGAGCGGATGAGCCGTCTGCTCGACCACTGGTTGCCACCGCCCCGAGTGTGCCATCCCTATCCCTTGTACCGCCTTGGCGTCATACCTGAGGCAGGAGCCCGGTGCGGTAGTCCGACTCTTGGGGCACAGGGTGCCCTCGCAGTTAGTCGCAGGCGGGGATCCGGCACCGTTGCGGTCGGCGGGAAGGGCGCGGGCGGTCCGCATGCCGGTTCGGCGATGGACCGAGCCGGCACCACCGACAGCTACGGCGGTGGTGAAGGCGACGGCGTGCGCGGGGTCGCGTACGGAGCGATCAGCCGGGGCGGTTAGTTGTTTCTCGGTGCGTAATGGGGGGGGGGTAGCAGGATGCACTGGCTGCGTCACAACTAACCGGTCACTGCGCTGCCTGTCATCGTGACCCTTCATGACCATCCGTCGAACCCCAAGTGAGGCACGCTAGCATAGGCGCGGCGCGCCGTCAACGACTCGTGGGGGTCACCGGGGTGAGCGAAGGTCACCGGCAACCCGTCACTGCGCTGACTGTCATCATGGCGCTTCATCGGCATCCGTCGCCCCAAGCGAGGCACGCTAGCATAGGCGCGGCGCGCCTGTCAACGACTCGGCGGTCACCGAACGTCACCGCCAACCGGTCACTGCGCTGACTGTCGTCATGGCGCGTCATCATCGATCCGTCGAAGCCGAGGCGAGGCAAGCTTGCTATGGACGCGACCAGCCTGTCAACGACTCGCACGTCACCGAACATCACCGGCCACCGGTCACTACGCTTACGCCATCCTGGCGCGTCCACGCATGCGCGCAGCGCCTGTTGGACCAAGGGCTGTCGTTCAAGGAGATCGGAGACCATCTCGGGCATCGCAGCCCGACCACAACGGCGGTATACGCCAAGGTCGACCTCGCCGGACTGCGCCAAGTGGCGGACATCGACCTGGAGTGGCTGATATGACGCTCGCTGAGGTCGTTGATCAATACATCGCTTGGCGGCAAGCGCGGGGTGCGCACTTCAGGTCCGGCGCCAGCATTCTGCACCTCTACTGCCGCAGCGTCGGCGGCGAGGTCGGCTGCGACGCCGCAGGCACCGAACAGGCGCGTGCCTTCCTCGCAGGCAACGGCTTCCTCACCCGCTACCGGGCCAACAAGCGTACGGTGCTCGTCGGTTTCTACCGCTATGCGATCAGCCGCGGCCACGCGACCCATTCGCCGTTGCCTGCGGACGAACCGAAGGAGCCCCCGTCCGCACCGGCGTACATCTATTCGCGTGACGAACTGCGCCGCCTGTTCGACGCCGTGGATGGCTGTCGCAAGCGAGCGGTGCAGTTGCAGGCGCACACGTTCCGCGCGCTGCTGCTGTTGGCGGAGCCGGCTTGCGGCACGGCGAAGCGCGGCGGCTCACGCGGCCGACGTCGACCTGCCGGCCGGGCTGCTCACCGTGCGCGACCAAGTTTTACAAGAGCCGGCTCGTGCCGCTGGGGTCGCACCTTACCCAGGTGCTCGCGGAATACGTCGCGCGGCGGGCGCCCTACACCGCCCCTGCAGCGCACGATTTGCCTTTCCTTGCGAATCGCGATGGCACGCCGCTGGCGCGCACAACCGTGCACACGGCGTTCGCCGCTTTGCGCCAAGCGGCTGGAGTGCAGAACCCGGTCGGAGCCCGCCGTCAGCCGCGCCTGCACGACCTGCGACATTCGTTCGCCGTCCATCGACTGACCTCCTGGTACCGCCAAGGGAAGGACGTGCAACGCTTGCTGCCATTCCTCTCCACCTACCTGGGCCACGTCAACATCGCAGGAACCGCTGTCTATCTCAGCATGACCCCTGAGTTGCTGCGCGAGGCTTCGCTCCGCTTCGAGCGCTACGCAGAGACCGCAACCGGAGGCCGCGATGACTGATACCCGTACTCTGGGCCCTTGGCTGCGACGCTTCCTCGCGGAGCATCTGGTGAGTGAGCGTAATCTGGCCCGCAACACTCAACGCAGCTACCGTGACACGCTGGTTTTGCTGCTCCCCTTCGTCAGCCGCGCGCGGCGCAAACCGGTCGACCGGCTGGCCGTCTTCGATCTCACCTCCGAGCGTGTGCTGCAGTTCCTCGCACATCTTGAAGATGCGCGGGGCTGCTCCCCGCAGACCCGCAATCAGCGGCTCACGGCCATCTGTTCGTTTGCCCGCTTCGTCGGCAGCCGCAGTCCCGAGCACGTCGAATGGTGCACGCAGATCCGTGCTCTGCCCCGCAAGAAGGCGGCCCCCAAGCCGATCTCCTATCTGGAGAAGTCCGAGATCGACGCCTTACTCGACGCTCCCAACCACGGCACGCGGCAGGGCCGCCGCGAGCGTGCCCTGCTGCTGTTCCTCTACAACACCGGCGTCCGGGCGTCCGAGGCCGCGCAACTCACGGTCGGCGATCTACAACTGACCGTCCCCGGGTCGCATCCTTCTCTGGCAACGGTACGCGGAAAGGGCGGCAAGGTCCGTCAGTGCCCGCTCTGGCCGCGCACGGCGCGCCTGCTGGCAGCTTTGGTCGATGGGCGCCCTGCCGCGGAGCAGGTCTTCCTCAACCGGCACGGACAACCGATCACCCGCTTCGGCATCGGCCGCTTGGTCGGTCGCTGCGCGACCGTCGCCTCAGCCCGGGTATCGTCGCTGGTCGGCAAGCGCGTCAGCCCGCACGTGATTCGCCACACCACGGCGACTCACCTGTTGCGTGCCGGCGTGGACCTCAACACGATTCGGGCATGGCTCGGCCACGCCAAGCTGGACACAACGAATGTCTACGTCGAAATCGACCTTGAGACGAAGGCCAAGGCAATCTCTCTGTGCGACGCGACCGAACCGCAAACGACCAAACCGTGGCGGGAGGACACCGGTCTGATGGCGTTCTTGCGAACGCTGTGAGCGCACGCCGTTATGTTGCGTTGATCGGAGCCCGGTTCCTTACTCCACAAGGAGAAACGGCTCGAACGCAACATAACGAGCACCGCAACATATTACCTCCAAGACCCTTCCGTGCTGGAGTTCCAACGCCGCTTCCAGGACCAACTCCGCACCAACAACCTCAACTCTACGTTTGGCGTCGCTCGGATCCCTGCCGACTCCCAGTTCCGCGATCTGCTCGACAGCCATGACTATGAACCGCTGCTCGGCTGCTTCGGCGACTGGATAGGGCGCATGCAGGACGCCAAATGGCTGCAGCACTATCAGTTCCTCGACGGTCGCTACCTCATCACCATGGACGGCTCCCAGTACTTCAGCTCGTACAAGGTGAACTGTGAGTGCTGTCTGACCGCCACCAAGAACGGCACCGTACGCTACCACCACGACATCCTGCAGACCGCCATCGTCCACCCCGACAAGCGGCAGGTGCTGCCGTTGGCTCCCGTGTTCATTCACAACGCCGATGGCTCTGGCGCCAAGAGCGCCAAACGCCGCAAGCAGGACTGTGAAATAAAAGCCGGCTACCGTGCCGTGCAGCGCATCCGTAACGACCATCCCCGGCTGGCTGCGGTGATCGTCGCCGATAGTCTGTACTCCAAGCAACCGTTCATCGAACAGTTGCGCGCCGCCCGCTTCTCGTTTCTGCTGGTGGCCAAGCCGGAGGATCACACCAGCCTGTACCAGGATATCGACGGGCTGCGCCGCGGTCGGCTGCTGGACCACCGCTGCACCATCGACGCGACCGGGGACCGGCATGAATACGAGTGGGTTACCGGGGTGCCGCTG
Source organism: Spirochaetia bacterium (assembly GCA_965198005.1). Lineage (GTDB taxonomy): Bacteria > Spirochaetota > Spirochaetia > SZUA-6 > Bin103 > Bin103. Next base: position 355,133 of record CBDAOI010000004.1, on the reverse strand, counting down.
AACGGCAACCCCCGCAGTCCCCAGATCAACTTCGTGCACTACCGCATCGTACGGGCCGGCACGCCCACCTATCAAAACGCCTGGGTGACCGACTTGGTACCCACCGCTGGCAGCGTCGCGCGGATCGTGCGTGCGGGACGAGCACGCTGGAAGATCGAGAACGAGGGGTTCAATACGCTGAAGCGCTGAAGCGCTGAAGAACCAGGGCTATCACCTGGAGCACAACTTCGGCCACGGTGACAAGTACCTGTCGGAGGCGTTCTTCCTACTCAACCTGCTGGCCTATTTCATGCACCAGATATTCGAGCTGGTGGACGGTCTGTATCAGCAGGTGCGGGCTGGGTTCGGGTCGCGCCGGGAGTTCTGGGGCGCGATCCGCGCCACGTTCCGGCTATTCCTGATCCGGTCGTGGGACCAGGTGCTGGTGCGGATGAACTCGCCGCCGCAGCCGCTGTCCGGGTAGCCGCTCCCTGGAGAACTGAACCTGCTCCCTGAACGATCCCTGACTGGGGCTGCGGCGCAGGTGTGCCGGCCGCGGCTGAGCACCGCCCCCGAAGGCCGATCGCCGCACCGCGCCAGCCCGCGGAATCGGCCGACCGGCGGTGGCTGACGGTGGTCAGGTCATCGCACCGGGCTGCTTGACGGTGGCTAACTACTTCACCTGCAATCAGTTATAGAAGTTCGGCCGGGTCGGGCCGGGTCGGGCCGTCCGGTGCATGCCTTTCACGGGAGGAATGGGTTGAAAGGGTCGTCGCGCCCACGCTATCATGCCTGGCTTGGGGCGACGGATGCCGATGAAGCGCCATGATGACAGTCAGCGCAGTGACGGGTTGCCGGTGACCCCCACGAGTCGTTGACGGCGCGCCGCGCCTATGCTAGCGTGCCTCACTTGGGGTTCGACGGATGGTCATGAAGCGTCACGATGACAGGCAGCGCAGTGACCGGTTCGCTGTGACAACCGCGCGACAGCCGTTCGCTCGGCGCCGGTGCTGACCGCAGCACCATCGATCCGCGTGGCGCCCACCCGCCACGCATCCGTGTCCCCAACGGCCGACCCCGTCGGCCGCCACGCGTCCGCGCGCCTCGCGCCCGTTCTGATTCGGCTGACGTCCGCGCCGGCCGCAACGCGTCCGCGCGTCCATCACCATCATCAAGTATTTGAAGTCGGCATAGCCGGCTATAGAAATATGGGTCACACGTTGACCCTTGAGGAGGAACCATTATGGTTTCAAAGTTTTTATCGATAGCACTGGCGTTCGCGCTGGTGGCGACCGTTGCGTTTGCCGCTGGCGGCAGCGACAGCGACTCGGCGGCGGCCGAGAAGGAAATGGTGCGCGACCCAGCCACCGGCAAGATGGTGACCGCGCCCGAGTACGGCGGCACCATCACCTTCGGGTCGGTCAGCGAGCCTGCGAATTCCGACCCCTGGCAAGGGCACCTGGCTCACGTTGCCGTGATGTTCACGAACGAGAAGCTGGCGGAGGCGGACTGGGCGATAGACAGGCAGCGATTCGGTTTTCAATCGGGGTATCTGCCTCTCTTCGCGATAGCCGGTGAGTTGGCCGAGAGCTGGGAATGGACCGCCCCGGTGACGCTTGCGGTCCGGATCCGAAGCGGCGTCCACTGGCACGACAAGGCGCCGATGAATGGCCGCGAGCTCACTGCCAAGGATGTGGAATACAACTGGCACCGCTATTTGGGGCTGGGCAGTGGCTACACCGAAGGCAGCCCCTTCGTGGCGCAGCAGTCGCAGCTCGACGACATCGGCATCGAATCGGTAACGGCCACCGACGACCATACGGTCGTCTTTCGGCTAAAGGAGCCCAATTTCGCCGCGGAGCGGACGATCCTCTACCATTACACCAGTAACATCATGCCGCCAGAGGTCATCGAAGAGCACGGCGACCTCTTGGATTGGCGCAACCTGGTTGGCACCGGCCCCTATGAGCTGGTCGACTGGGTCGAGGGCAGCTCCCTGAGCTACACCAAGAACCCCAACTACTGGGCGTTCGACGAGAAGTACCCGGACAATCGCCTGCCCTATATCGACGAGATCGTGTGGTTGGTGATGCCCGAGGAGTCGACGCGTTTGGCAGCATTCCGGTCGGGCCAGATCGACTACTTGGGTGGGCTCTCCTATTCGCACATATACAGTCTCGACGTTGTTGAGGATCTCACGCGGACCAATCCCGAAACCCAGGTCACGGAGTATTATGAGAGCGGAATGGGTCTTGCGATGAATCTCGCCGTGGAGCCGACCAACGACCTCAGAGTTCGCCACGCGGTCCAGATGGCACTCGATGTGGAAGCGATCAACGACTCCTACTGGAAGGGCAGGGGAAGAGCGACGCCTGAGGCCCACACGGCGATCGACATCGTAGGGTATTCACCGCCATTCGACGAGTGGCCCGAGGAGATCAAGAAGTTCTACCGGTACAACCCGGCCGAGGCAGAGAAGCTCCTCGACGATGCCGGCTACCCGCGCGGCGCCGATGGTATCAGGTTCAAAACCAACATCGAGGCAAGAGATGTCTACGATGTGAACATATTCGAGATCATGGCGGAGCAGCTTCTCGAGGTTGGTATCGACGTCGAGGTACAGGTCACGTCCACCGCTGATTGGGCGGCTGGGATCAATAATCATGATTACCAAAGCATGACCTCCTATCCGGTGGGGAATACGTGGGGTGAGCTGTCTCCGTTGGCGCAGAGCCTCTCAACCGCGGGATGGAACCCCGCCGGTGTGTCGAACCCGGAGTTCGATGCCCTGTTTCAGGCCGCGCAAAGCGCGTCTACTCTCGAGGAGCAGCAGAGGGCTTCGCAGGAAGCGCTCCTACTCATGTTGCGAAACCACTATTACGTGTGGGGCGGCAAGGCACCGAATCTCAATGTGAACCAGCCCTGGGTCAAGGGCTACGACGGCGAGTACGTAAATTGGAGTCGCGGCCCTGTCTTGGCGCGTCTCTGGCTCGACCTCGATCTGAAGAAATCGATGGGGTTCTGAGGAAACCGCCGGAGGCGGTTTCCATTGCAGCAGCGCTCCGCGCGGCTGCTGAGCCAGCGGCTTCGCCGTTGGCTTAGGGAACCGCCGAAGGCGGTTCCAATGGACCCCGCCTACGGGCGGGGTCCACGGCTACCCCTCCAGCACCACACTTCATGAGAGCCTACATCATTAGACGGCTGCTGCTGATGATCCCGACGTTGTTGTTGGTCAGCATCCTGGTGTTCCTGCTCATCCGTTTCATCCCCGGTGATGTTGTCGACGCGATGCTTTTGACCAGCAGTATTTCTGGAGGAACTGTTGAAACTCGCGCAGAGCTCGAGCGCTTTCTCGGCCTCGATGTGCCTGCGCACGTGCAGTACGCGCGCTGGATCGGCGGCATCGTGCTGCACGGCACGCTCGGGAAGTCGCTGCTTGGCAGCGCCATCACGATCGAGGAGCAGATTCTCCGGAGGTTGCCGGTCACCCTCGAGCTTGGCCTTCTGGCAATCGCCATCGGGCTCATCATCGCGCTGCCGGTGGGCATCTACTCGGCGATCCGCCGCAACACGCTCGCCGACTACGCCGGGCGTTCCCTAGCCATCGTCGGATTGGCGACTCCCAACTTCTGGCTGGGTCTGCTGGTTATTGTCTTTCCGGCGATCTGGTGGAACTGGACCCCGCCGATTCGGATGATTGACCTCTCGGATGACCTGCTGGGCAATCTCGGCGTGTTCATCATCCCCAGTCTGATTCTGGGCACCTACTTCGCCGCCGCGACCATGCGCATGACCCGCACCATGATGCTGGAGGTGCTCAGGCAAGACTACGTACGAACCGCCTGGTCCAAGGGCCTGCGGGAACGAGTGGTCGTGGTCAGGCACGCCATCAAGAATGCCCTCATTCCCGTCATCACCCTCACCGGTCTGCAGCTCCCCATCCTGATCGGCGGATCGGTAATAATGGAGAACATCTTCAACCTGCCGGGGATCGGGCGTCTCTTGGTGAATGCCCTCCTCGACCGAGACTACCCGATGGTCTCCGGCGTAAACTTGGTCTTTGCCGCCGGCGTGGTGGTCATCAACCTGGTGGTCGATCTGCTCTACGGGTTCCTCGACCCGCGCGTGCGCTACCGGTAGCGAGCATGGTGCTGCTGAAGAGACTGTTCCGGGAGCATCCGTTGGGTACCGTCGGGGCCGCCATCATCCTGGTGTTGATCCTGGTGAGTATCTTGGCCGATGTTCTGGCGCCATTTCGCTTCGGCGAGATGAACCTCGACGATCGCCTGGCCGAGCCATCGAGCCTGCATCCGCTCGGCACCGACCAGTTGGGACGCGACTTCCTGAGCCGCCTGATCCACGGCGCCCGCCTGTCGCTGTTCGTCGGGCTGGCGGCGACCACCTTGCACGTGGTGGTCGCGGCGCTGGTCGGCGGCGTCGCCGGGTTTCTCGGCGGAAGATTCGATCTGGTGGTGCAGCGCTTCGTCGACGCGTGGATGTCGATGCCGGGGCTGCTGGTGTTGCTGACGATCATGTCGCTGGCCGGCCGCGGTCTGCTGCAGATCATTCTCGTGCTCGGCATCTCCTCGGGCATCAGCAATTCCCGGGTGGTGCGCAGTGCCGTCATCGCCATCAAGGAGAACGACTACTTCCAGGCGGCCCGGGCGGTTGGCAGCCCAGCCGCGCAGATCCTGTGGCGACACGTGCTGCCGAATGTCATGCCGCCCATCATCATCATCTTCTCGATCACCATCGGCGCCATCATCGTCGCCGAGGCATCGTTGAGCTTCCTGGGGTTCGGTCTGCCGACCACGGTACCGAGCTGGGGCGGCATGCTCAGCCGCGAGGGGCGCCAGTACATGTCAATCGCGCCGCGCTTGGCGATTTGGCCGGGCCTGTGCCTGACGATTGTCGTGTATGGCATCAACATGTTCGGCGACGCTGTCCGGGACATGCTCGACCCGCGGCTGCGGGGTGGGGTGGGCCGTCTGGGCGCCTAATCGCTGGTGCCGGTGGTCAGCGGGGGCGGTATAGCCGTCGAGCCTGGTCCAGCGGGTCCAGCATTTGCGCTCCGGATGCCGGCACAGTATGATGGCCCTGCTATGGCAAGCCCGCATCCTTCCGGCAGGTCGGCGGTCGAGCCCGTGACCGTCCCTCTCAGAGAGGATCCAGCGGGGGTCCTGCGCGTAGGCGACACCCGCGTGTTGCTGGAGCTCGTGGTTCATGCCTTTCAGTGCGGCGCGACCCCCGAGACGATCGTCCAGTCGTACGATACGTTGAGCCTCGCTGACGTCTACGCCGTGCTCGCCTATTGCTTGACTCATCGAGAACAGATCGACGAGTACATGTGCCGCTGTGATGCCGAGGCCCTGGACGTGCGCCGCCGCGTCCAGGCAACGCAAGCGGATCAGAGCGGCGTGCGCGAACGCCTCATACAGCGCGCCAAGGGCGAGCGGAATTGCTCCGCCTGCTGAGTGACGAAAACTTCGACAACCACATCGTGCGCGGCTTGGTCCGGCGACTGCTGACCATCGACCTGATACGCGTGCAGGACGTGGGATTGGGGGGTACCGACGATCGGACGATACTGCATTGGGCGGCCGATCACGGCAGGATCCTGCTCACGCACGATCGGCGCACCGTGCCGGGTTTTGCCCTTGACCGAGTAACGGAAGGAAAGCCGATGCCGGGAGTCTTCGTCGTCCAGACCCAAATGCCGGTCGCGCACGCGATTGATGAAATGCTTCTCGTCGTGCAGTGCAGCAGTGCGGAGGACTGGGCAGACCAGGTTATCTACTTCCCTCTCGCTTGATAATCAGGATAGGCTGTTGGCCACATGTACCCGAGCAAACTGATTGACCGGTTACGGCCGGGAGCGCGGCCGCTGGCAGTGGCGTGCGATGAGTAATGCCGTTCGCGCCGTTACCACCGGCCGCGCCATTCCGATGCGCGGCAACGACATCGACACCGACCGCATCATCCCCGCCCGCTACCTGAAGAGTATCACCTTCGACGGCCTGGGGGAGGGGGCGTTCATCGACGCGCGCGCCGCCGACCGCGGGGCGGGCCGCACCCACCCGTTCGACGACCCCCGCTACAGTGGCGGCTCGATCCTGCTGGTGGGGCGCAACTTTGGCTGCGGCTCCTCGCGCGAGCACGCGCCGCAGGCGCTGCAGCGGTTCGGGATCCGCGCCATCGTCGGCGAGTCGTTCGCGGAGATTTTTTCAGGTAACTGCACGGTGTTGGGGCTGCCCGTGGTGCGCGCCGGCGGCGCCGACGTGGAGCGGCTGCAGGCGCTGGTCAAGCAGGACCCCGCCACCGAGGTGACGGTGGACCTGGAGGCCAAGCAGGTCACCGCCGGGGCGCTGAGCTGCGCGGTCGACCTGCCCGCAGGAGCACGCCACGCCCTGGTGCGCGGCACCTGGGATTCCACCGCCCTGCTGCTGGCCAACCGCAGCGAGATCGCCGCCGTCACCGCGCGGCTACCCTACCTGAACGCGTTCGCGGGCTGACCGGAAACGCGGTCGCCGCGTCGGCCTGCCAGCACGGCTCATCCACTCCGCTCGGCGCGGGCGCTGCTCAACGCCCGAGGTAGTAGACAAACTGGATAAAGTTGAACTCGAAGTGGTCGAAGGGGGCGCGGACGCCGTTACCCTCCAAGTTGAGCAGAGGGTTGTAGCGCAGATTGGTTCTGAGCAGCCAGTTTACGGCAACGTGCGGGCGGATATCCCAGCCGAACACGATCGGGACACCGAAACGGGAACCCTCAAGTTTGAGGGAGGAGGCGGAGCGCTCCCGATAGGTGAGGTAATTGAATTCGGCGCCGACGCCGAAGAAGGGCACGAAGCCGTGGTAGTCGAAGAGAAACTTGATCAACTCCAGGGAGGCCGCGAAGCGCAGAAAGGTCTGGTTGACGCCGAAACCGCCGTCCTGTTGGAGATACATGAAGCGGAAGGTGGAGCGGACTTCCGCGTCAATCTTGTGAATGTGGAAGCCGACGCTGATATCGGGATTAAAGGCGATGGTCGGCGGAACGTTGAGGAAGGCGCGCATGGGGGCGTCGGTTTGGAGGGCGGTAATCGGGATGGCGCTCGATACCCCGGCGCCGAGCGTTACTCCGCTGAGGCGTCCGGTCTCACGGAGTACACGCTCGCGCTCCCGTATGGCCGGGGGATCGTCGTTGAAGCCGGCGGTGGTGTCAAACAGATATTTGTATCCGATGCCGAGCAGGATCTGATCGCCGCCGGGCAGGCGGTTATCGCCTGCCTGCGCCGCGGCCTCAAGCCACGCGACATCATGACCCGCGAGGCGTTCCTGAACGCGATCCGCGTCGTGATGGCGCTGGGCGGCTCCACCAACGCGGTGCTGCACCTGCTGGCGATGGCCCACGAGGCGGAGGTGGACCTGACCATCGACGACTTCAACCCGATCGCCGAAAGCACCCCGACCTTGGCCGACCTCAAGCCGGCCGGCCGCTACGTGATGAAGGACCTGGATCAGGTGGGCGGCGTATCCATGGTACTGCGCATGCTGCTCGACGCCGGCCTGCTGCACGGCGACTGCATCACGGTCACCGGCCGCACCATGGCCGAGAACCTGGCCGACGTGGAGGTGCGGCTCGACGGGCAGGACGTGGTCTACCCGGTGGACCGACCACTCAAGGAGAGCGGCGGCATCCTGGTGATCAAGGGCAACCTGGCGCCCGAAGGGGCGGTGCTGAAGTCCTCCGGCGTGACGGTGCGCCGCCACCGCGGCCCGGCGCGGGTGTTCGAGGCGGAGGAGGGCGCGTTGCAGGCGATTCTGACGGGTCAGGTGCGCAAGGGCGACGTGCTGGTGATCCGCTACGAGGGGCCGCGCGGCGGGCCCGGCATGCGCGAGATGCTGGCCCTGACCTCGGCCATCGCCGGCGCCGGCCTGATCGCAGACGTGGCGCTGATCACCGACGGCCGCTTCTCCGGCGGCAGCCACGGCATCGTGGTCGGCCACATCGCCCCGGAGGCGCAGGCCGGCGGCCCGATCGCGGCGATCCGCGAGGGCGACCTCATCACCATCGACCTCGAGCACAAGTCGATCGACGTGGCGCTGCCCGCGGCCGAGATCGAGCGGCGCCTGGCCTCCCTGCCGGAGCGTCCCATCCCCTACAGCCGCGGCGCCCTGGCCAAGTACGCGCGCCTGGTCTCCTCCGCCAGCCAAGGCGCATTCAAGACTGGCGCAACGTGGTCGGAACGGGTCCCTATCAGCTGACCGACGTGGTGGAGGGCAGCTCGTGGACCTACACCAGGAACGATAACTACTGGGACTCCCGAAGTTCCAGAGGCTAAATCGGCCTTAATTCCTTTCTTGCTTTCTTGTACGATAGTTAGGTGCTATCTGAATGTGCAAAGTGTAGCCACTAATACTTTTCGATTTCTGTTGACTACTATGGCCTTCTATGTCCATATTTGCCCCATGCCACCTAGAAACGGCGCTGTCCACGTAGCCACCACTACCCGCCACCACAACAACCAAACCTACCGCACCCATCTGCTGCGCCGAACCTTCCGCCAGGACGGCAAGGTCAAGCATGAAACCCTCGGCAACATCTCCCACCTCCCCCTCCACATCATCGATCTCGTCCGCAGAGCTCTCAAAGGCGAATCCCTGGTCAATCCCGAAACCGCCTTCACCTGCCTCCGCAGCTACCCCCACGGCCACGTCGCCGCCGTCCTCGGCTCCCTCAAAAAGCTCGCGCTCGAGGTATCCCCCCACCTGCTCCCAAAACGTGCTCATCTGATCACTTCACCATAATAGCTGATTCGGTGTCCCCAGGAATTCAAACCACCTGCCGGGAGCGCCGTCGCCCCGCAGCACGATCTCTTCATCCCTCACCGGCGATGCTCAATAGCCGTGAACGAAGGTCGTCGGACAGGCGATAGCCGGCCCCTTGGAGGTCGTCCAGCGCTCCGGCAACCGACTCGATCAACCCTTTGTCTTTGGCAGCAATCAGGACGCGCCCGGTGCCGATAATCTCCACCCCCTGCTTGCGCGCAGCGGCGCGTCCCCGGCGCTCGTCGATGAGCAGCAGAATTCCCCGGTGCCGAGCGAGCCGGATCGCTGCCCATTCGCCTGCATCAAGGCCAGGAATCGGACGATCATCGGGTTGCGTCACGGAACGTATCCAGCGTTGACACTGGACAGCTTCGGCCAGTGCAGTTACGCCGACACGCGGCGCATCGAGCTGCAGCTCGCGCAGCACGGTCTGCGGTACGACCACCTCCCCGAACAGCGTGCGGAGAAGGAGCAGCTGCCCAATTCGCGCAAGGCGATCAGCGGACCCGCGTCCGACACGATCATCGCGGTCAGATCTCGACCTGCAGCTCCTCGTCCAATTCCTCCGGGGGATAGTCGACTGCCACGATGCCGGCTGACCCGAGCACGTCCATGAACGCGTCCTGGGTGACACCTGCAAGCTTCGCGGCCTTGGCCAGAGTGAGGAGCCTGCGCTCGAACAGGGCAATCGCCAAGTCCTTGTCGACGCCCAGGTCAAGCAGGCGGCCGCCGAAGGGCAGTGCCAGCACGGCGGGCTTACCGCGCTTGGTTATGATTGAGACTTGCCGGCCCTCGGCCTCGCGCACCAGTTCACTGGAACGCAACCGCAGGTCCCGCACCGAGAACACTTCAATATTGCGCACGGTTGTTCCTCCCATGGTGTCGCGACAAAACGTAGCGCTTTCTTGCACTGAGAACAATGGCGGTTGCGGTTTAGTGGGGTTTAGTGGAGGTTTAGTGGGTGATGTCTCCGAATTGCTCGACCACCTCGCGGGCGACGACGTACGTAGTCGAGTGGCTTCCGAGGAGTATGGTCCTCAGGGCGTCGAGACTGGGCGCGGCGAGCCTGAACACTACGGTCGAATCGTCGGTGGCGGTGATCGAGTCCCACTCGATCTTCCCAATATCTCCCCGCTTTCCGCCATCATGATGCGGGTCCGTCTCCGTGCGAGACGCGCAGCGCGCTCAACCGCGCTGGAATGTCCGGCGCTTCCTTCGCCTCGCAGAGCGGTTGCAACTCGGCTTCAATCATCGCCCAGTCGAGCCGGGCGCCGGTGCGCAGCACGATGCCCTCAATATCCGCCCAGTCGCGCGAGCGATCCGCGAATGCTTTGAGCACTACCAGATCCTCCGCCGAGCACGTGTTCAGACGGACTTCGGGCAGGAATTCGTAGAGGGTCGCTCGTTCGATTACCCGCTGCTCGAACGGCAGCGCACCAAGTGAAATGTCGATCGGGATGCCGCGCGCGGATCGGAGCAGGAGCACCCGGGTACGGTGGGCGAATTCGGCAGCGCCCGCAATGCGTCCGGGATACGCGCGGCAGAGCTGCTCGACATATGCGGTTTCTCGGCCGAAGCCGGTAAGAATGGTGAGATCCACGTCCCCGGTGAGGCGCGGCTCTCCCCACCGCTGGAGCGCCAAGCCACCGATGAAACAGAATTCCCAGCCGCGCTCCCCGCAGAACGACTGGATCTCATTCGCCAGGAGAAAGAGGTCGCGCATCCCGCAGTCTGGCAAACATCGCCTGCTGCTGCACCAGCCCGGACGTGGTTCGTACCGGACCGGCGAGCGTCGCTTCGAACGCACCGTCAAGAGACTCGATGTGGTCGGCCACCTCGACATTGCGGAGTTCCGCGCGGCGCAACGCCGCCAGCCGGGCACCGGCAATACGCCACCGTTCGACGAACCCGCGCAACTCGCCGTTGAGATCGCCCGCCATGAGATGCAGTCTACGGATTCCGATCACGTCCGACAACAAAGCCTGCCACCCGCTAGCGAACCGCCTGGACTCTGAGGTGAAGCCCTTCGCGTTCCTGAAGGCAGCCGATGATCTCGAACAGGTTACGGGCTTGCGGATTGCCGCTGGGGCCGAACATGCGCATCAGGCTCTTGGGCGATTTGTCGGTCAACCCGCCAAGTTCCTGAAAGCCGATCGTCGCATTGACATAGTCGCACCGCCGGGGACAACCGAGGCTCAGCGCGAGCGTTCCAGCTTCTGCAGGGCCTTCGTGGCGCGCTCGGCGGCGCGGGCGCCTACCCCGCCGGCCACCCCGCCGCCGCCGCGCAGCCGCGGGTCCAGCAGGTCGCGCAGCGCGTCGCCTACCATGTTCAGGCAGTAGACGACGATGGTCAGGGCGACACCCGGCCACATCGCCAGCCGCGGCGCCATCTCCATGTATTGCCGACCCTCGCGGCTCAGCATCGTGCCCCAGCTCGGCACGTCCGGCGGCAGCCCGAACCCCAGAAAGCTCAAAGACGCCTCCGCGATGATCGCCCAGCCGATGGTGATCGAGTAGATGATGATGATCGGCGCCGTGATGTTCGGCCACACGTGGCGCAGCAGCGTCCGCCACGACGGGCTGCCGATCGCATGCGCCGCCTCGAAGTAGGGGTTGCCCTTGATGCCGATCACCGCCCCGCGCACCACCCGCGAGTTGGCCACCCCGGAGGCCAGCCCCAGCATGCCGATGATCTGCGGGATGCCCTGGCCGATGATGGTCATGATGGTCAGCAGCAGCAGCAGGCCCGGGAACGACATCCAGGCGTCGACGAAGCGCTGCACCGCCAGGTCGAGCTTGCCGCCCACGAACCCCGCCACCCCGCCGATCAGCAGCGACACCACCACGCTCAGGGTGGTGGCGGCGAACCCCACCCCCAGCGACACCCGCGCCCCATACAGCAGGCGGCTGAACAGGTCGCGGCCGATGTGGTCGGTGCCCAGCGGGTAGGTGCCCGACGGCCCCTTGAGCCGGTCGATCATGGTCATGTCCATGAAGTGATACGGCGCCAGCAGGTCGGCGAAGATCGCCACCAGGCACAGCAGCAGCACGATCACGCCGCTGACCGCGCCCACCGGCCGCTCCCTGATCAGCCGGCGCAGCAGGTCGCGCAGGAACGACTGCCCCTTCGCCCCCTGCGCCGGTGGCGCGTGCGCGGCGGTTACGTCACCCATAGCGGCTCCCGCTCCGAACGTGCCGGTCGCCGTGCCCGGCCGCGTGCGTCGTTGTCATCGTCGTCCGTGTCACGGAGTAACCGTGCCCTAGTCCGAAGGTGCCGGCCAGCGGGCAACGCAAGTGTTTCGATTTCATCGTCTTCCATGTCACGCAGCGGTCGTATCCCCTCACCCGTACTGGACGCGTGGGTCCAGGTAGGCGTACAGCACGTCGACCAGCAGGTTGATGACCATGACCGCGCCGGCGAAGAACAGGTTGATCCCCGAGATCAACGGGTAGTCGCGGTCGATCAGGGCACCGATCATCAGGCGTCCCAGGCCGGGGATGGCGAACATCTGCTCCATGATGACCGCGCCCCCGACCAAGATAGGCACTTGCAGCCCCACCAGCGTCACCACCGGAATGAGCGCGTTCTTGATCACGTGGCGCAGGATGACCAGGCGCTCGCGCAGCCCCTTGGCCCAGGCGGTGCGAATGTAGTCCTGCCGGAGCACCTCGAGCATCATGGTGCGGGTCATGCGCATGGTGCTGGCGGCCAGATAGGTGCCCAGGATCAGACCCGGCACGATGAAGATGCCAAAGTGGCCGACGAAGTCGTCAGTCAGGCGCACCAGCCGCAGCGGCGGCGACCAACCCCACCAGATCGCCGGGAAGATGAGGATGATGGTGGCCAGCCAGAAGTTGGGCGTCGCCAGGCCGAAGATGGCGAAGGAGCGACCGACGTAGTCGCCCACCGTGTCTTGCCGCACCGCCGAGTAGATGCCGATCGGCACGCCGATCAGCACGCCTACGATCAGCGCCACCAGGCCGAGCTCGGCGGTGGTCGGCAGCCGGCCGGCGATCAGCTCGCCAACCGACTCGGGGCGTAGGAGCGGCGTGCCCAGATCGCCGCGCAGCAATATCCCTCCCATCCAACGGCCGTACTGCAAGGGCACCGGCACGTCCAGCCCGAGCCGCCGCTCGAGCTCCGCACGGTCGATGTGGGTGCCGCCGCCTGCCCCATCCTCCATCCGGTACAGAAGCGTGTCTATGGCATCCCCCGGTATGAACCGCACCGAGATGAACACCAGAATCGTCAGCAGGAAGAAGGTGGGGATCAGGAGGAGCACGCGGCGGATGACGTAGGCTCTCATGTCGACTCAGATGCCGTGTCTCGATGTTGCTCTCAATTCAGAATGAGAGCAGGAAGACGCGCCCTGGCTCGCGTCTACGGGGCAATGAACTCATGGAGCCGCCTGAAGGCGGGCTCCATGATTGGCGTCAGGATCCCATCTCGCGCTTCAGATCCTGGTCGATCCAGAGGCGGGCGTAGATCGGCATTCTCTGGAGATTGCCGAGATCACCTTCCCCGTTGTAGCCCTTGAGCCATGGCTGGCCAACATTGAACAGGGGAGCTCTCGGCCCCCGTATCACCCATATCCCCTCGGCGATGCGCAGGTCGGCCTTTCGCGCCCACTCCTGCTGCTCCTCTAGCGTGGTGGCGGCCAGCATGTTCTGGAAGTATTCGTCAAACTCAGCGTCGATGACGTTCTGGTCCCGCCACCCAGCCGTCGACGACGTATCCTGGATGACAGCGGTCGCACTGGGATACTCGGCGCCATGTACATCCGTTCTCAACCCGAGATAGGGACAGTCAAACGGGTTCGAACTGCACTCGTTGCCCCCCTGTTGGTGTGTCGAGCGGGTAATCTCCCGGATCTCGACGTCGATGCCGATCTGCCTGAGGTAATCCATGGCAATCTGGTAGTAGCCGAGGTCGAAGAACTCGTAGTGCTCGTAGACGGTCTTGAAACGGACGCCGTCCGCGTCGCGCGGAAGGCCGGCCTCGTCCAGCAGCAGCTCGGCCGCGTCGGGGTCGAACCGATACCACTGCGCGATCTCCTCGGGCCACTCCGCGAACGGCACCGCATACCCGAGCACAGCCCTGCCGAAACCGCCGACCGGCGTCGTATCGGACCACCCCTGATGGTAGGACTCGGAGATGGCGTCGAAGTCTATGGCCATGTTGAGGGCACGGCGCACGCGGATGTCGTTCCAGGGTTCGCTCTGGTTGTCAAACGTGAACCCCGTCTCCGCACGAAACGAAAACGTGGTAAGCACCAAGTCGGGATTGGTCTTCTGCAGACTCAGGGCCTGGTCGACGCTGGAGAGGTGCGAGTTCGTTCCCCACCCCATCCAATCCGCCTGCCCAGAGCGCATCAGGGACAGCCTGGTAGCCGGGTCAAAGACGATCAGGAACTCGATCTGATCGGCGTAGGGCAAACGGTTGTCGGGGTACTTCTCGTCGAAGCCCCAGTAGTCATCGATCTTGGTGTAGGTCCACGAGCTTCCCTCCACCACGTCGGTGAGCTGGTAGGGACCCGTTCCGGTCACGTTGCGCCAGTCTTGAATATCCCCGAATTGCTCGACGACCTCGCGGGCGACGATGTAGCAATGAGCACAAACGGTGAGTGTCTTCAAGGCATCGAGAAAGGGCGCTTTCAACTTGACCACGACCGTCGAATCGTCGGGAGCGGTGATCGAATCCCACTCCACCTTAGGCAGCGGACCGATGCCTATATCCTGCCCCGGCTCGCCGCCGTCAAGGCCCAGGACCCGGTTGAAGCTGTAGGCGATATCGTGGGCGGTCAGCTGCCGGCCGTTTACCTGGGCCTTGTCGTGCCAGAACACGTCATCGCGGATCTTGAACACGTAGGTGAGCGGATCCGGGTTCTCCCAGCTCTCAGCCAGCTGTCCCCTGACCACCTCTTCGGGCAAGTAGAGCGTGTTGAAGCCGTACACACTCCGGTCGAATGCCCAGTCGCCGATGCCCAGCTTCTCGTTGACCAGCCCGATCCACATCCCAGCCGTGTAATTGAAGTAGGGGTCGATGCCCTCCGGCTTGGCGGTCGTAAGCAATCTGATCGTGCCGCCGTACTCGGGCGCGGTCACCATCTTGCCGGTGGCCGGGTCGCGCACCATCTCCTTCTCGGCCGCGGCGGCCGGCTGGTCGCTCTCGCCGCTGGCGAACGTAACGGTAGCCACCAGCGCGAACGCCAGCGGCAACAACATGAGTCTTGGAGTCATAACGTACTCCTCCTCGTTTCGGGATCGGGACTGGGTCCCGTACCCGTGTTTTTCTTGGGCCGCATACTCCGGCTGTTTGACATGGTGCTGGTGGTCGCCGCCCGGCTCGGAGCGCAAGGCGCGGAGAAATCGCGTCGTGGGAGCGTGGTGCAGCCGCGACGCCGTCAGCGTGGTCGGTGGCGTGGAGTGGTGGAGGCGGCTCGGTGAGCGGTCAGGACTTGGGCTTACAGGATGCTTGGAAACTCGGGGGGGGGGGGGGGGGGACTCCTCACCATTTTTCAACCCCCGCGAAACGAATTCTTGGAGCTCCCGCCGGGGGGGGGGGGGGGGTAGGCGAGGATAGGACGCGCCGGCTGCGTTGCCGCTAACCGGTGGCAGTGCTGAGTAGTGTTATCACCCATCTTTTGCATCCGTTCAAACCCGAGGCTTTTAGTATGGCACGCCTGCGGCAAACAAGTCAACAGGCAAACAGCAGCGATTCTCGGGGAACCGCTGGTAGAGGGGCAGAGGGTCATAAGCTCAAGCCCTCCGAGTGTGAAACGCGACCATGCCCACCTGTTGGCCCACCAAGTGAATACACGACTTCAATATACCCATTCTTCCCGTGGGAGGCAAGCACCCGCACGGCGCGACAGCGATTCTCGGAGAACGGGGGGCAGAGGTGCATCGTAAACAGATATGGCAACATTGGGCGCCGAAAGGTTACAGAAAAGTTTCGAGGGCGAGATCGCAAGCCCTGTCATAAGCTCAAGCCCTCCGAGTGTGAAACGCGACCATGCCCACCTGTTGGCCCACCGAGTGAATGCACCCACGGCCCGACCCGGCAGAAATTCTGTAACTGATTGCAGGTGACGTATTTAGCCACCGTCATGCAGCCCCGTGCGATGACCTGACCACCGTCAGCCACCGCCGCTCGGCCGATGCCGCGGGCTGGCGCGGTGCGGCGATCGGCCCTTCGGGGCCGGTTGCCCGCGCGCCGCCGGCACACCTGCGCCGCAGCCCCAGTCAGGGATCGTTCAGGGAGCAGGTTCAGTTCCCCAGGGAGCGGCTACCCGGACAGCGGCTGCGGCGGCGAATTCATCCGCACCAGCACCTGGTCCCACGACCGGAACAGGAATAGCCGGAACGTGGCGCGAATCGCGCCCCAGAACTCCCGGCGCGACCCGAACCCAGCCCGCACCTGCTGATACAGACCGTCCACCAGCTCGAATATCCGGTGCATGAAACAGGCCAGCAGGCCCGGCACGAAGAACGCCTCCGACAAGTACTTGTCACCGTGGCCGAAGTTGTGCTCCAGGTGATAGCCCTGGTTCTTCAGCGCTTCAGCGCTTCAGCGTATCGACCCCTCGTTCTCGATCTTCCAGCGTGCTCGTCCCGCACGCACGATCCGCGCCACGCTGCCAGCGCTGGGCACCAAGTCGGTCACCCAGGCGTTGTGATAGGTGGTCGTGCCGGCCCGTACGATGCGGTAGTGCACGAAGTTGATCTTGGGACTGCGGGGCTTGCCGTTCAGCGGCACCCCGGTAACCCACTCGTATTCATGCCGGTCCCCGGTCGCGTCGATGGTGCAGCGGTGGTCCAGCAGCCGACCGCGGCGCAGCCCGTCGATATCCTGGTACAGGCTGGTGTGACCCTCCGGCTTGGCCGTCGCGGCGCTCCGGAGGTGCAACCGCGAGCCGCTCGCCGGTTGAGTTCGAGGCTGCTCGGACAGAAGCGGCAGCACGAGCGCCGCCGCGGCGACGATCTCGGCACTCGGACCCGTTCAGGGCCGGCATTCACCGCCGATTGGCCGGCGGCGGGCCGCTCGCGGCCTCATAGCGGCCCCCTGACGGCCTTCCAAACCCAGGGAGGTCGCGGGTACCGCGTAGTAGTTGAGCCATCCGCGCAGTACCCGTCCCAGCCAGCGCCCGGTTTCCATCACGTCATCATGCATTCGTCTGCGGAGCTCGATCTTGATCCTCTTCAGCGTACGATTCATCCGCTTCCGAATTGGCTTCCGCCCCAGCCCGAAGCGTCCTTTCCTGTCCTTCCTGCAATAATGCGTGAAACCCAGAAAGTCGAACGTCTCCGGTCGCCCTTCCCCGCGCGCCAGGCGGTTCCTTTCGGCATACCGTCCAAACTCGAGGAGTCGGGTCTTGTCGGCGTTCAGTTCCAGCTCGAAGCCTCTGAATCGCTCCTTCAGTTCCCGCAGGAAGCGTTCCGCATCGTCACGATGCTCGAACCCGGCGACATAGTCATCTGCGTAGCGCACTATGATCATGTCTCCGCGCGCCTCCTGCGGCCGCCACTTCTTGGTGACCCACAGGTCCAACACGTAGTGCAGATAGATATTCGCGAGCATCGGTGAAATCACCGACCCTTGCGCTGTACCCCGCCCCGCGTCGATCTGTCGGCCTTCTTCCAGTACCCCAGCGCGCAGCCACTTCTTTATCAGCCGCAGCACCCGCCGATCTCCAATCCGATGCTCCAGGAATCTGATCAACCAGTCCCGCTTGTTGACCCGCCGTACCGGGGTCGCTCGGTACGCTCCTGTGTGTACTCGCCGGTGCAGGTCGTGCAAGCGCACTTCCAACCCCGTCGTACAATCCCGTCCAGCCGCTTCGCGCACTTCCAACGCCCGTCACGTCGTACTCCTGCGGTTCGTATCCGCTCGGCCGCCTGTGTCACGGTTGCCCGACTCTGCGTCCGGCCCGTGCTTTGACCTTGCGAATTCCCGTTGGTCATGGGCCTTCGCTCCACCGTCTCCGCAGTCGCTTGCGCTCCCTTGTTCGCCGGCTTCGCCGCTACTATGCCCATGTCCGACTCCTTCGGGTCGTTCATCTTTGGTCCAGCCTCACGCCTTCCCTCCGCGGTCCCGGCGACGACCCGCCGGGACGACCCGAAGACCTCCCAGGTCCCGGTATATGACGTACGTACGTGCCTGAGTTCTTCGACGCCGTGGAGCCCGGTCGATCCTCACCATACTGGCTCGACCGGTGTTGCCTTCGACCGAGTACAGAGTCTCGGCACTCCAGATGTCGTATTTTGCGGCGCTCCATAACTCTGCCCGCACGCACCGCTGCCGACGCTTCGCCTGCACCCTCGCAGGTGCCAACGCACGGCTCGCGGAGAAACGTGGATTGGCTGCTCCTTCGTTCCGAGGGACTTTCACCCTCTGTCATATGCCAGTTAGCCTGGCGCTCATACCCCAGGGTACCCCCCGGAATCCCGCAAAATGCCCGTCAAAGCCGTTTCCTACCACCGCTGACACCGCTGACGCCGCGCGGTCCGCCACCCCGGCTCCCGTGTGCCACCTCGAACATCAATCCGAGACCGGCACTGATCAGCGCTTGCAGGTCAGGAACGACGTGAGGTGCGGGCTGCGGAACCCCCCTCAGTCGCGCCCAAACCCGCGCGGCGGCTCGACGCTCTCCAGTTCGGCAAGATCAAGCCCGCACATCGCCTCCAGCCGCTGTGCGAGCGCGGACTCCTGGAGACTGTCGGGCAAGTGGTCGAGCCACGCTTGATACTCACCCTGGAGGTCGAGCAGGGTGCCCACCGCATCCTGCTGCGGTCGGGACCTGCGGTCTTGCGGCCTGCGGTACTGCACCCGGGGCTGCGCTGCCTTGCGACGCTCTCGATAGCGCCGTTGTCGTTCCGTGCGGTCACGCAGCATCGCGCACGCCACCGCGAGCAACCGGTCCGCGACCGTACGCAGCGCCCGGCCATGGCGCTGCCCGCGCGCTCGTAGCGCCGCATACCGCTCCCGACTCACCGGATCGTGCTGGATCGCCACCCGCGCCCAGTGATACATCGCGTTGCTCAGCCGCTGGTTGCAGGCACGGCGCATGCTCACCTGGCAACTCTTCCCCGACCGCTTGGTCACCGGCGCCACCCCGGTCAGAATCCGCAACCTGTGGTAGTCTCGCTCAGCCACAGGCTGTGAGGCCTCCGCGAACAGCGTGGCGAGCACGATCCGACCAACACCGGGCATCGAACGCAGGATGACGGCGTCACGCTGCTCTTCTGGTTCACCCGAGTCGTCGTCGGCCACAATCTCGGCCAGCAGTTCGTCGAGCCGGCTGTGCGCCTGTTTGAGTTGCTGGTCGACCAGCCGCGCGGCGCTGGCCCACTCAGCGTGCGGCCCCGACGAGGTGTTCGTCGGCTGCGCGTTCGGCCGGCACGCACGACGCTGCCGGGCCGAGGGACTGTTCGCCTCGGCGGTGGTGCCCGAGGGCATTCCGCCCCGGGCGGCGAGAGGGAGCGCGAAGGCCCCTTCGACACGAGCTCACCGTACGCGCGACAATTGGGTTTCGTCGATGTCGGATAGGCTAGTGCGATCTCTGCGTTGTCGGTTTCTACTCGGTAGTCTGGAACTCCATCTTCTGCGCTTGAGTCACGCGTCGGGATGCATCGAGAATCTCGAGTGACACAAGATTGCCGTGTTCGTCGTAATCAAGGATCACACCAGGCTTGTCTTCGTCGCTCTCCGCGATCGCGGCATTCTCCTTGAGGATCACGGTCAACGAGTCTGTCTTGACGTCATACGTCGCTTTCATGGTTCGTTCACGCCTCCCAGTACTTGTCGACTCGGCTCGTGAGATACACCGTTACCACCTCCTCGGGCACTCGATCGACGTCGACAAACACGCGGATCAGCTGCGCAGTCGAACCGAGGTTCACGCGAGACTGCAACACGACACGATTTGGTCGCACTTCCAGCACCTGCTCCGGTGATGCGAGCACCACACGAACGTCCGTCTCGGTGACTCCGCGACGTCGCATCTGGGATTGGGCATGTGGAGTAAGGATGGCATCCGGGTACGGCACGGCCAGTCACCGCTCTCACTATAGGGCAGGGCGGCCGTACGCCACCACCGGCGTAACGGCCGATTTCGGTGAAGGCCGGCAACGCAGAATTCGAACCGACGGTGCTCCGCGCGCCTTACTTATACTCTCGCTGCCGGAGGGCAGCGGCGGAAAGTGTAACGCACTGAGTCGGCAGAGTCTCTGGTCGCGGCGCTTCGGGCGTGGCGCACGGACCGCCCGGCGGGGTAGGCGCCCTTGGTCAGGTGCATACCGGAACAGAACGTCATCGGCCTGATATGCGCCTCCCTTCGGATGCCGGATCGCTGGGTCGGACCGGACCGACAAGTGTTGCCCAGAGAGCACTCGATTTCCAGCATCGACCGGCTGGCGGTGACGCAGCCGATCCTACCCCCCCCTGTACCCTTTAGAGAGTAGAAAGTTCGTCCGGGACTGCTAGAATCCCAGGCGGGCGAGGCAACCTGCCGGGAGCAACCTTGAGCCCCCCGCGCCGGAGATGGACGGAGCACCGCGGAGCGCAGGATCGTCCGGATCGTTCATTGCCGTACGCACGAGCCGTGCCGATTCTTCCGGCTGACGTGAGGCGAGGCTTGCCACCAACTCGTCCGCGGCGGGATCTCCGACGAGCGTGTGCGCGACGTAGTTCGATGCCATCCGAGCATCGATAGCGCATGCGTTCTCGTAACCCGAGATGTAATCAGACGGCATGGCCATCGCTGGTCACCTCCTCGGCGCTAGTTTCGCCTGGACGCAGACAACACGCGTTCCGGCTTCCGGGGCGCCTGCGAATCTTTCGCGTGAGCGATCGGAAGAGCATCCTCAGTGCCGGGTCCGAGCCGGCCAGTGCGCTGCCGGCGATCATGGTCGCGCGCACACTGCGGCGGGTGATCTTTACTTGGCTCGCCTCGGCAAAGTCCGGTTGGGCGTAGATGCGGCGGAGACTGAGCACGGCCATACCCAGCGCCCAGAGGCAGAATCGGCGGATGCCGGTCTCGCGGGCCGGAATGAGAAGGGTGAATCGCAACGCGTCCTCCAGATGCCGGGAGGCGACCGCCACCAGATCGAGCATCCCCGCGGCGAATCTGGGATCCGAGCGTCCGCTGGGCAACGATCGAAGTTCGAACCCGGTCGAGCGAAAGATGTCCTGCGGCAGCCAGCAAGACCCGACAAGACGATCGGTCCACACGTCCTTGAGGATGTTGGTCATCTGCAATCCTTGGCCGAACGCGACCGACAGCCGGAACAGATCGTCTCGACGCTGGTTGATTTCGTCGGAGTAGTCACAGAACAGCTCGGTGAGGGTCTCTCCCACGACCCCGGCGACGTAATAGCAGTAGCGATCGAGGTGCGCCTGGTCGGCCAAGCCGCCGAGTGTCGCCATGTGCTGAAACTCCGCCATGCCGTGCGCCATGATGGACACGCAACGTTCCACGGCGTTGCGCTGAACCGGACGGAGCTGGTGCGTGATGCGGACGATCCGGGGCGTATTGGCAACCAGATCCCGTTCGCTTGGCAGGGTTGCGGACGACAGCAGAGGATGAAGCTCGCGCGCGAACGACTCTGGCTCTTGGTGGCCGGTCACCACGCGGACCAGGCGGGACAGGAACTCCTGCTTCTGCGGCGCGGAAAGCTCCGGCTCGTCTTCGACCGTGTCCGCGATTCGACACAGGAGGTAGGTATTGCAGACGACCTGGCGTAGCTGCTCGGGTAGCTGGGGAATGGTCAGTGCGAAGGTCCGCGAGACACCCGGCAGGATTCCTGTCTGATAGGCGATATCGTCGCTCGCCCGTTCTCGTAACGCTGCCGCTGCCGTTATTGCATTCCGCGTCGGCCGGTGGCAGGCGGGAAACGCCGAGTCGGCGTGCTTGAGTTCCGCCACTTGGTGCCGGAAGGACGCCGATTGGAGCACGGGCGCCTGCCGTAGTGCGGCCAACGAGGTTGCACCGCACAGCGTCATGGCGGTCCTCAGCTCATGCTCGACCCGGTGGATCAGGGCCAGTGCGCCGTCGCTGCCGTCGGCCATGACGGCGCGGATGAAGGGAAGGGCCATGGCGCCGCAGGCCGCGCCCATCGCCACCGCCTTGGCCAGGTGCACCCCGTGACGCAGTCCGCCGGAAGCGATCACGCTGCCGGCCACGTCTCGGAGAAGCGCCAGCAGCACCCCGGTAGGCAGGCCCCACCCCGCAAACGTCTCGGCGCTCGCCTGGCGGCTCTCCGGCAGCCGCCGGCCCTCCACCGTTACCCAATTGGTGCCGTCGGCGCCGGCCAGATCTACGTACTGCACGCCGCAGCCGAGCAGGGATCGCACCAGCCCCGGCCGAATCCCGAATCCGGTCTCCTTGACGATCACCGGCAGCCCGCACTCTCCGGTGACGCGCTCGATGGCGCCCAACAGGCCACAGAAGTCACGGTCGCCGTCTGGCTGGAACAGCTCCTGACCGGCGTTGAGATGCACCACCAACGCCTGCACCTCCAGACGCTGCAGCACCCGGCGCACGGTGTGGACGTGCAGGTCGCGGAGTTGCACCGCCCCGAGGTTGGCCAGCACCGGCACGTCCGGCGCCAGCGGCTTGACGTGGAAGTCCCCGAAGGTGGCCTCGTCCTGCAGCAGTGGGCGGATCGACCCCAGCCCTACGGCAACGCCCGCCCGCTGCGCGGCTGCGGCCAGCGCCCGGTTGGCGGATCGGCCGCGCCCGGACCCGCCGGTCATGCAGGAGATCATCAGCGGCAGGCGCAACGTTGCGTGCAGAAACGGTTGGGTCGTGTCCACCCGGGCGCTGTCCAACTCCGGCAGTGCCTGGTGCAGGAACTGCACCTGATCGAGGCTGGTGCCCATGGGTGCGGGATCGGGGTAGCGTTGATCGTCGAGACAGATGTCGAGATGATGCTCCTTGCGGAGCGCAATCTCGGTGTCTCCGGAGCGTTGCGCAGTCATTCCCTCACCCGCCCCGGAGCCCATACACGCGGTACCCGTCGGCACGAACCTCCTGCAAGTAGAAGCTGCGCGCGGGGATCTCGGTCTCCAGCGGCAGTTCCCGGCAGCGTGCCGCCAGCAGCGCCGCCAAGCTCAGCAGCTCCGGCATGCTGCGCCCGGTGCGGGCGCACAGATCGAGCAGCGCCTCCTCGACCGTGGTCTGGTAGCACTCGATGGAGAAGCGGCCCTTTACCTGGGCCGTAAGCGATCCGAGGGGGCGAAAGAAGTCGTCTACGTCGTGCGAGGAATAGCCTACGTCTCCCAAGTCAATAGCAAGCAGGCGCGGGGCGGGTTCCGCCAGGATGGCCACCGCCGCCGCACCCTGCGTGATCTCCGCCTTGCTGCCCGGCGCGTAGCGCGCTTCGTCGGTGCAGATGATCAGACCGCGCTCCCCACCGGCACGACTCGCGCCCAGCATGGCGCCCACGCTCAACAAGGCGATCGCACCGCTGGCGCAGGCGTGTTTGACGTCGAAGGTGGAGATCGCTTGGGAAATCGGAAAGCCGGCACGCTGCAGCATTCCGTGCACGTAGGTTACCGCTCATTATTCTCATTATTGACGATGCGACACGGATCGTCAATAGCGCGCATTGCTCTTGCTTCATTGCTTCACCCGAAATCTACACCCGCGACGAGACGAAGCCCTCGTCGGCGAGCTGCTCGAAGACCGCGATCACCGTGTTTCTCGCTACTCCGAGCTCCAGCGCCGCGGCCCGGCTCGAAGGGAGGCGCGTGCCGGGCTCGAGCCGCCCCGCCAGGATCGCGGCGCGCAGACTCCGGTAGATCTGTCGATACAGCGGCTCCCCGGAACTGCGGTCGGGAGCAACCTCGGGCAGCAGTTGGTGGAGGTCTCTCATGGCATCAAAATGGCTCCATGGAATAATCAGTATTGGACCTTTCCATACCAGGAAGTCAGCGACGCCGCATCTCCCGATTGCGTATCTTTGCCGCGGATCGTCGGATGCAACCCGTCGTGCACGCCGATCAGGTCGAAAAGCGGTTCGGCAACATCCAGGCCCTGGCCGGGGTCAGCCTGGAGATCGAGGCCGGCGTCATCTACGCCCTGCTGGGGCCGAACGGCGCCGGCAAGACCACGCTGATCCGCGTCCTGGCGACGCTGCTGCGGCCGGACGGCGGCACCGCGACCGTGGCCGGCATCGACGTGGTGCGCGACCCGGTGGCGGTCCGCAACCGCATCGGCCTGGCCGGCCAGTTCGCCGCCGTGGACGAGTACCTGACCGGCCGCGAGGCGGTGGAAATGGTCGGGCGGCTGTCAGAGCACGGCTCGAAGCGCGGCGCGGAGGGACCCATCACCCTGCCCGCCCCGGAGGGTCCGGCCTCCCTGGTGGCCGCGGTGCGCACGCTCGACGCCGCCGGCATCACGCCCACCGACATCGGCCTGCGCCGCCCGACGCTCGACGATGTGTTCATCGCGCTGACCGGGCGCGCCACCGCGCCTGCGGATCCCGGTAAGGGCGGCGGCCAGCGCGGCCGCCGTGGCCGTCGGCGGCGCGGTGGGCCGCTCGATTCCGGCCGCGGCCGGCGGCCAGTACCTCAACTGGCTGCTGCCGGGGGTGCTGCTGCAGATGGCCGCGTTCGGTTCCACCCAGACCGGGATGGGGCTGATCGAAGACCTCAACAACGGCGTGATCGACCGTTTCCGGTCGCTGCCGATGGCGCGCTCCGCGGTGCTCGCCGGGCGCACGGTCGCCGATCTGATCCGCAACATCTTCGTGCTCGGGCTGGTGTTCGTGTTGGGCTACGTGCTCGGCTTCCGACCACAGACCTCGTTCGTGCCGCTGGTCGGCGGGCTGCTGGTGGCGATGATGTTCGCCTTTGCCCTGTCGTGGGTGATGGCCTGCGTCGGTCTGAGCGTCAAGAACTCCGAGGCAGCGCAGCCGGCGGCCATGATTCCGATCTTTCCAATGGTGTTCGCCAGCTCGATATTCGTGCCGACCGAAACGCTGCCGGGCTGGCTGCGCGTGTTCGCCGACCATCAGCCGGGGTTACCCGCACCGCCAACGCCGTGCGCGGCCTGATCCTCGGCGAGGGTGCGCTGGCGCCCTCTCAGACGGTGGCCGGCGAGGTCACCGCCGCCGTGCTGTGGTCGCTCGCCATCCTGGTGGTGGCCGCGCCGCTGGCCGTGCGCCTCTACCGCCGCGCCGTGAGCTAACCCGGCAAACCGACCGTTGCTGACTATGTTATGTTACTGTCATGCTGTCATGTACGTGGAAGAGATCGGCACTTTGGAAGCGAAGACCAACCTGTCGGCGCTGTTGAATCAGGTGCTCGAGGGCAAGACCTTCTACCTGACCCGCCGCGGCAAACGGATCGCGGAGCTCAGGCCCGTAGCGCCGCCAAGCCATGCGCGCCGGGCCGGTTTCGTCAGGGGGACGTTTACCTACGTCGCGCCGGACTTCGACGCGCCGTTGGACGACTTCGCCGACTACCGCAAATGACGCTCCTGCTCGATACCCATACAGTGCTGTAGTTCGTGGAACACGCGGCGGCGCCCCGGTATTCGAGGCATTCGACGCGTATGCCGTGACGCGCCTCTGGTAGCGGAGTCACCGCCGCCGGCCGGCCCCTGTCGCCCTGAGCTGCCCCCCTGCGGCGCGCCGTTGACATGGTCGCCAAGCCTGAGTATCTAGACGGTCGACGGTCACGCGAAATGCCTACCGGCGCAGTGGCACAGGAAGCGGAACGGCTGTTCTCGAATCTGTTGCACGTCGAGTGTCAGCCCGGTGCCCAATGGACTTTGGAGCGCTGCTACGAGGTCGCCCCTCTCACCTACGAAATCAACCGCATCAAGGCGGAGAAGAACGCCATCATCCTGGCTCACTCCTACGTCAACCCGGAGATCGTGTACGGCGTGGCCGACTTCAAGAGCGACTCGTACGCGCTGAGCCTGGAGGCGCGCAACTCCGAAGCCGACGTGATCGTGTTCGCCGGCGTGGTCTTCATGGCCGAGACCGCCAAGATCCTGTGCCCCGACGCGCTGGTGGTGGTGCCCGACATCGCCTCCGGCTGCTCCCTGGCCGACTCCCTCACGGGCGCCGAGCTGCGGGCGCTGAAGACGCGCCACCCGGAGGCGGCGGTGGTGTGCTACGTCAACAGCTCCGCCGAGGTGAAGGCGGCCAGCGACGTGTGCGTCACCTCCGGCAACGTCTACTCGATCATCGAACGTCTGCCGCAGCGCGAGGTCCTGTTCGTGCCCGACCGCCTGATGGCCGCCAACATCCGCCGCGAACTGGCCGCGCGCGGCAGCGACAAGGTGATCCACAGCTCCGACGGCACCTGCCTGGTGCACGATCAGTTCACGGTCAAGGCGATCGCCGAGGCGCGCGCCCGCTACCCCGGGGTCAAGGTGGTGAGCCACCCGGAGTGTCCCACCGACGTCACCGCGGCCAGCGACTTCGTGGGCAGCACCGGCAAGATGATGGAGTACGTGCGCGCCACCGACGCCACCTACTTCATGCTGCTCACCGAGTGCGGGCTGGTCAGCCGGGTCGAGGTGGAGAACCCCGGCAAGCAGTTCATCGGCTCCTGCCGGCTGTGTCCCTACATGAAGCTCAACAGCCTCAAGAAGATCCGCGACGTGCTGGTCGACCCGCAGCCGCACCAGATCATCGAGCTCGACGAGCCGCTGCGGGTGGCGGCGCTGCGCTCCATCGAGCGCATGTTCGAGCTCACGGACTGAAGAGGAGCGCGCACAGATGATTCCATTCTCCGCGCGGCGCGTCATAGAAAACGCGCTGGAGGAGGACCTGGGACTGGGGGACGTGACCGGCTCGGCCGTCATACCCGCCGCCGCCGAGTGCCGGGCGGCAGTGGTGGCGCGCGAGCCGCTGGTGGTGAGCGGCGGCGAGCTAGCGGCCCACGTGTTCTGGCGGCTCGACCCCGACCTCAACGTGGAGCTGGCGTTGGCCG
The DNA here is from genome assembly GCA_965198005.1 of Spirochaetia bacterium. Taxonomy (GTDB): domain Bacteria; phylum Spirochaetota; class Spirochaetia; order SZUA-6; family Bin103; genus Bin103. The sequence continues at coordinate 328,396 of CBDAOI010000004.1, read as the reverse complement.
ACGGTGCCGCCGCGGACGCCGGCGAGCGGGTGCTGTACGTGGCCGGGCGGGCGCAGCCGATCCTGGCCGCCGAACGCACCGCCCTCAACCTGCTGCAGCACCTTTCGGGCATCGCCACCGCCACCCGCGGCTACGTGGAGCGGCTGCGCGGAACGGCGGCGGTGGTGTGCGAGACGCGCAAGACCACCCCCGGGCTGCGCGAGCTGGAGAAGTACGCGGTGCGCTGCGGCGGCGGCCGCAACCACCGCGCCTCGCTGGCCGACTGCGTGCTGATCAAGGACAACCACGTCGCGGTGGCGGGCGGCATCACCGCCGCGGTGCGCCGGGCGCGGGCGCGGGCACCCCACGTCGCCCGCATCGAGGTGGAGACCGACACCCTGGCGCAGGTGCAGGAGGCGGTGGCCGCCGGGGCCGACGTCATTCTGCTCGACAACATGAGCCCGGAGACGGTGCGCGCGGCGGTCGCCGTGGTGGCCGGCCGGGCGCTCGTCGAGGTATCGGGCGGCGTCACGCTGGAGTCGCTGGCCGCCTACGCCGCGGCCGGCGCCCAGGTGATCTCGACCAGCGCGATCACCGCCGCCGCGCGCCGGCCCGACCTGGGGCTCGACTTTCTGGAACGGCGATGACCACCACCCGCACCGACTGCCTGGTGATCGGCGCCGGCGTGGCGGGCGCGGTCTACGCGCTGCAGGCGGCCCGCGCCGGCCTCCACGTCACCCTGATCACCGGCGCCGAGGAGCTGCAGGCGAGCAACAGTCTGTGGGCGCAGGGGGGCATCATCTTCGACCAGGAGGACGGCGACCTGCTACGCGCCGACCTCGACGCCGCCAGCGCCCACTCCGCCAACCCCGCGGCGGTGGACACCCTGATCGACCAGGGGCCGCGCGTGGTGCGCGAGCTGCTGATCGAGGACCTTCAGGTCGCCTTCGATCGCGACGCCGGCGGGGCGCTCAGGTTCACCCGCGAGGCGTCCCACTCCCGCCACCGCATCATCTACGCCAAGGACCACACCGGCCGCGCCATCCTCGGCGCCCTCCACGCCCGCCTGGCGGAGCTGGCTGCCGCCGGTCCGCTCCCCGCCGGCGGCAGCCTGACGCTGGCCACCGGGACATTCGCGGTCGACCTGCTCACGCTCTCGCACAGCTCGGTGGACTTCCTCGACCGCTACCGCCCGTTGAGTTGCATCGGCGCCTACGTGCTGGACGCCGGGCAGGGGCAGGTGCGCGCCATCGTGGCCAGGAAGACGGTGCTGGCCACCGGTGGACTCGGCCAGATCTACCTGCACAGCACCAACGACACCGGCGCCTTCGGCCACGGCATCGCCATGGCCTACCGGGTGGGCGCGCGGGTGATCGACCTGGAGTACGTGCAGTTCCATCCCACCGTGTTCCACCGTCCGGGAGAACGCCCGTTCCTGGTGTCGGAGGCGGTGCGGGGCGAGGGCGGGGTGCTGGTCAACCACGAGGGCACGGCGTTCATGGAGCGCTACCATCCCCAGGGTTCGCTGGCGCCGCGCGACGTGATCGCGCGCTCGATCCACACCGAGCTGCTCAGGAGCGCCAGCGACTCGGTCTACATCGACCTGGCCAAGGTCGACCCCGACTACGCGCGCAGCCGTTTCCCTACCATTAACGCGCGCCTGCTGGCCGCCGGAGTGGACATGACGCGCGCGCCGATCCCGGTAGTGCCCGCCGCCCACTACGCCTGCGGCGGCATCCACACCGACATGGCCGGCAACACCAACATCGCCCACCTCAGCGCCATCGGCGAGACCGCCTGCACCGGGCTGCACGGGGCCAACCGGCTGGCCAGCACCTCGCTGCTGGAGTGCGTGGTGATGGGCACCGGCGCCGCCCGGCAGCACGCGGCCGAGATCGCCGGCGGCGCCGGCTTCCACCTGCCCGAGGTGCGCTCGTGGGAGATGCCCGGCGCCGAGCCCGACGACGAGCTGGTCACCCAGGACCTCAGCCTGATCCGCAACACCATGTGGAACTACGTGGGGCTGGTGCGCACCGGCAAGCGGCTGGACCGCGCCACCAACCTGCTGCGCGAGCTGAAGAGCGAGGTCGACAGCTTCTACGCCGACAACCGCCTCACGCCGCGCCTGCTCACCCTGCGCAACGCCGTCCAGACCGCGCTGCTGGTGACCTACGCCGCGCTGCGCAACCCGCGCAGCCTCGGCAGCCACTACCGCAACGACTCCCTCGACCGCCCCCAGCGCGGCTGACTGCAGTGTCTCGCCGGTACGCCGGTGGACATGCGGGTCGATTCGACGGGACTTGAGAGCTTGACCGGCTCGGTGCCGACGCGCGACCAACATCCCGGCCGCTCAAGAGCAACGCGCAGATGGAGGTGGCGACCACCGCCGACGCTCGCCAGATCCTCGGCATCGCCTGAGCGCACGCCGACGCCGACCCGGACTAGTAGTCGAGGTCGCCCAACACCCGACCGACGGTGTCGACGATCTGGTGGATCTCGGTCTGCTCCATAGTGAGGGGCGGTGACAGCGCGATGGTATCCCCCGTGGTCCGGACGATGGCGTCGCGGTCGAAGCATCCGCGGAACACGGCTGCGCCACGTCTGCCGGGCGCGCCGGCAGCCGGCTCCAGTTCGACCGCCCCGACCAGCCCCAGGTTGCGCACGTCGATGACGTGACGGGCCCCGCGCAACGCGTGCAGCGCGTCCTCCAGAATCGGCTCGAGCCGCCGCGCGCGCGCGAACAGGTCCTGGTCGCGGTAGACCTCCAGCGCGGCGAGCGCGGCCACGGCGGCGACGGGATGGCCGGAGTAGGTGTGGCCGTGAAACAGCTCGATGGCTTCCTCGGGACCGCTCATGAATGCGTCGTAGAGCTCCCTGCGCACCAGCACCCCGCCCATCGGCACCACGCCGCTGGTCAGACCCTTCGCGACGGTTATGAGGTCGGGCACCACCCCGAAGCGCTCGGCGGCGAAGCTCGCGCCGAGGCGGCCGAAGCCCGTAATCACCTCGTCGAAGATCAGCAGGATGCCGTGCGCCGTGCAGATCTCGCGCAGACGCTCCAGGTAGCCCTGCGGCGGCAGCAGCACGCCGGCCGAGCCGGCCACCGGCTCCACGATCACCGCCGCGATCGTCGACGCGTCGTGCAGCGCGACCAGTTGCTCGAGGACATCGGCAAGCTCGGCGCCGTGCTGCGGCTGGCCACGGCTGAACGCATTCCGCTGCAGGTCGTGCGTGTGGGGCAGATGATCGACCGCCGGCAGCAACGCGCCCGCGAAGGTCTTCCGATTCGGGGTGATGCCCCCTACCGACATGCCGCCGAATCCGACCCCGTGGTAGCCGCGTTCCCGTCCGATCAACCGCACCCGCGTGCCCTCCCCGCGGGCACGGTGATAGCCGAGCGCGATCTTGAGCGCGGTGTCCACCGCCTCGGAGCCGGAGTTGACGAAGAAGGCATGGTCGAACTCCGACGGCGCCATCGCGGTAAGGCGCTCGGCCAGCTCGAATACCGAGGGGTGGCCGACCTGAAACGCCATCGCGTAGTCGAGCTTCGCCACCTGCGCCTGCACCGCCGCGACGATCGTGGGATGGCAGTGGCCGGCGTTGCAGCACCACATCCCGGCGGCTCCGTCGAGGAGTATGCGGCCGTCGGCCGTGGTGCAGCGCACACCGCTCGCCGCGGCGATCAGCCGCGGGTGCTTCTTGAAGTAGCGGTTGCCGGTAAACGGCATCCAGTAGGGCTCAAGGTTCAAACCGGTGGATTGGCCCTGACGTTCTCGCGCCGACGATGCACTCATCCTCGGATGCTACAATGCCGGCGCCGGCATGACAACCTGGGGAGATCGGCATCCGGCGACCGGTCCGCGCCGGGATTGCACCGCCGCCGTATCTGGGCGGGGAAGATCCCGTGCGTGCTGACGCTCCCGGTACTCGACCGGGCCCGCGTCTGTGGCGGCGGGTCACGGGGAGAAGCGGTACACCACCGCGAGCTGGGCGGCGTCGGTGGTGCCCGCGTCCTGGTGGTGGTAGATGTTGATACGACCGGTGCCGCAGTCGCCGAAGGCGTCGCAGGAGAGGACGCCGGTGATGCCGCGAAACCCCTGTGTGGCGGTCAGCGTCGCCCGCAGCGCGGTCCGGTTCACGGTGAGCTTGCCGCTCTCGGCCACGGCGGCCGCCTCGATGGCGCTGAGGAGCAGGGTGGCGGCGTCGTAGGCGAAGGCCCAGTAGGGCGAGGTGGGCGCGCCGTAGGCGGCGTGAAAATCGGCGAGCACCGCGGCCGCGTCCCTGCCGGTGGCGACGTTGGCGCTGCCGCCGTGGGATGACTCCGGCCCGGCGAAGTAGATGCCCTCGGAGTGGGCCATGCCGAGGAACTCCGAGACCAGCATGGCGGCGCCGGTGATGAGCGTCGCGTCCTGCAGACCGTCGAAGGCGCGCGCCTGCAGGGCGAACGCCGAGCCTTCCGCCACGAACAACGGGAAGAATAGCCCGTCGGGCTCGGCGGCTGCGAACTGGGCGAGCACCGCGGTCAGGTCGGTGTCGCCCTTGTCGATGCCGACGGTGGCTACCAGCTCGCCGCCGCGGTCGCGGAACGCGGCCCCGAACGCGCTCACCAGGGCCGTGGTGTAGGGGTCGCCGTCGTGGATGGCCGCCATCCGCCGCCGGCCCAGCTCGCCGTAGGCGAAGTCGGCTACGGCGACGGCGCCGTAGAGGTCGTTGTTGGACACCCGGAAGTAGCCCGGGTGGTGGTCGGAGCCGGCGGTGCCGGCCAAGTCGGAGGTGAGCCGCGGCGAGGTGTTGGATGGCGACACCAGCACCAGTCCCGCCGCGCTGAGCAGCGGCGAGACGGCCACCGCCGCAGCCGAGCAGGAGGTGCCGATGACGCCGATCACCCGGGCGTCGGCGGCGATCCGGCGCGCACCTTCGCGGCCAGTCTCGGGCGAGCATCCGCTGTCCAGCGGGTCGCCGAGCTCGATCGCGTGGCCGAGGAGGTCGCCGTAGTCGCGTACCGCCAACTCGACGCCGTAGCGCAACGACGCGCCCAGGGAATCCGCGCCGGTATGCGACAGCAGCGAACGGATCTGCACCGCCTCACCGGCGCCGACCTCCACCGTGCCGAGAGCATCGGCGGCCGGGGACGTGCCGGCGGCCTCCCCGGCGGGACTGGCAACAGCGTTCGCGGCGACCAAGCCAAAGAGCAGGACAATCGGCATGAATCTCATGCGCCCCATCGTACTGTTCGTTTACGAAGTATTCAGCGCCGCCGTGGCGCCGGGCATCATCGCGCCGGCAAGACCACGCTGATCCGCGTCCTGGCGACCCTGCTTCGGCCCGACGGCGACACCGCCACCGTGGCCGGCAACGACGGTACTGCTGGACCTGCGGCTCATGAGGTCTTTCGTCTCTCTTTGCACCGAGTGGAGCCCGGTATGACGGAACCTGTTTTCGGGTTGACGCGCTGAGCTCAGCAGCCGAGAGCGTCGCGGAGGGTACGGCATGCCTCCGCCATAACCAGCCCGCGTTCGGTGCGCGTGAGCGCGGCCACCACTACGGCGCCGATCCGGGCGGCGACCGGATCGCGGGTCAGCACCAGCACCGGTCGGTCTCCGCCCGGCGTGGCCGCGAACCAGACTTCACCGCGTCTCATGCTCTGTGGGGTCCATGGCATCCGACCAGTCAGACCACTCCTCGGCGGGCCCCCAGTCGGCGATTGCGGACAGCGAGAGCTCGCCGGCATCGAACGGCGACCGGGCGTACGCGCTCACTTCCGTCGCTGCTGCCAGGCTGACCAGATGGCGATGGAGCGCCTCCCGCAATAGGTCCGAGCGGTCGATGCCCAGGGCGGTCGCCCAGCGGGTGGCCGCTTGTGCGTCCGCTTCCTGCACCCGAAAACTCAACATTGTCATACATCAGGGTAATCGTAATACGCCGCGCGGTGCAACAGAACGAGTCTACATACCCCACACCGTGACCGGGATGTCGATGCCGGGCGGCGCCGCGCGGCGGAAGATCTTCTGCTCCCAAGTGCGCTCCGGCGAGCGGTCGAACACGACCAGGTGGCCCGCCTCGGCAGCGCACCGGTCCACGTAGGCGCGCGTCTGCGCCAGTCCTTCCGCGATGGTACGCTCCAGGTCGCCGCGCCGCAGCTTGCACTCCACCACCCAGCGCCGTTCGCGCCCACCCTGCGGCCACGCGATCAGCAGGTCGGTCCTGCCTCGCCCCAGCGCGTACTCCCGCTCGATCCGGCCGCCGCCGTTCACCACCCGCTGCAGGTGCGCCTGCAGCAGCAACTGCGGCCCCGCCTCGTGGTACTGCTCGAAGCGCTGCACCCAGTGCTCCGAGTGCTCCCGGAAGAATGTCTGAAACGCCGCGATCAGCCCCGCCACGTCCAGCCCGCCGTGAGTGTCCACGTACCACGCCATCTCCTGCGGCAGTCCTGCCTGCACCGCGTAGTTGAGGTGGCGTGGCACCACCTCCGCGTAGATCGGGTTGGCGATGCGCGGCCGGCCGCCCACGTCCTGCCTGACCAGGCCCAGGTCGCAGACGTAGGCGAGGTCTTCGTTCGACCACGCCTGCTGGCGTGCGCCGGCCAGGATCGGTGAGATCACGCGCCGCACGCGCTCTTCGCGCAGCTTGTGTGCCAGGTCGTCGATATGGGTGTCACGACGCAGGATCAACCGCTCCTGTGCCTCCAGGATGGCGGCCGCGGTGATCGGGCGCGCACGGTCGCGGCCCGGCTTGTGGCGAAAGCAGGCGTCGTAGCACAGCGCGTTCACCAGCCACGGCTGGCCTGCGGTGCGCTGCCAGATCGACTCCAGCGCATCTTCGGTGAACGCCTGCCCGGTCTGTGCCGTGTGCTGCGCGGTCAGCGTGCGGATCTCCTGCTCGGTGAAGTCGCCGAGCCGCAACGACTCGGACTTGATGTTGAACGCGCTGCCGCCAAGCACCAGGCGATTCTCCGCTGACGAGTGGATGCGGTAGTCGCGCACGTCGCGCAGCCCGCAGAGGACGATACTGTGCGGAAAGCGCTGCGGGCGGTCGACGTACCCGGTACGAAGCTGCCGCAGCACCGACAGCAGGGTATCGCCCACCAGCGCGTCGATCTCGTCGATCAGCAGTACCAGCGGACGCGGGTCGGCCATGCACCAGCGCGCCAGCGCCTGGCGTAGCGCCTGAGCCGGCCCGACCCGTTCCAGAAGCGCGGGCCACAGCTCTTCCAGGGTCTCGTCGTCCAGCGTCACGCTCGCCTGGTACGCCAGCTCGGCAAGCACGGTGCGCATGGCTTCCGCCACGTTCTCGCGCATCGCCTGACCGTTTTCGACGTTGGCGTACAGGCAGCGGAAGTCGCCCGCCTCCCCGGCATTCAGCAGGTCGCGCAGCGCCAGCAGCGCGGAGGTCTTGCCGGTCTGCCGCGGCGCGTGCAGCACGAAGTACTTCTCGTCGCGGATCAGGCCGAGCACTTCCTCAAGGTCGATCCGCGACAGCGGCGCGATCTGGTAGTGCCGGTGCCCCCGCACCGGGCCCGCGGTATTGAACGTGCGCACGACCGCCATTGTCGCGCTATGTGGCGCGCCTGTCATCACCATGTCGAACTACGTGGGGACCGCGACAGAATCGGTATGAGAAGGTATGAGAATGAGCGGACGCAAGCCTCCGGCGTAAATGGCCGATCAATGAGCCGGAATAAGACAGAATAAGCCGGAATGCGCCGGAACTATCGGCGTTTCCACCGCGCCCCACGGCCACGTCCCCGGCATTCAGCCAAGCCCAGCGTTCGCAAGATCCACAGATCCTCTCGTACCTGTCGTGAAGTGGCTAAGCTATTCAGTAACGGAACAATCTCGCGCAGGGCGTATCCGTCGCGCGATCCCGCCAGCAGGGAAAGGACGGCTCTCTGGCGATCGGATATGTCCCGCTCGACACGACTGAGGACGTAGACGCCCGGTCTGAAACGCACGGTCACGCATCCGCCGGCGTCCTCGATCTCCGGCGCCGGTAGTCCAGCATCTGTGATAAGTTCCCTCATCTTGATGGTTCCCCGGCCCCACTGCTCGATGATTCCGCGCAGGTAGAAGACCCGTGCGATGAGCGGGTTCCAGGGCAACGACTCATGGGGCTGGAACAGAGCCTCGGGAGTGAGCCCGAAGTGCAGCGGCCCCGAAGATGTCACTTCAAGGCGGTCGTCGTAAATCGCGGCGGCCACGGATCCTCCGCCGATCGAGTAGTCCCGGTGGCAGATAGCGTTCGCAAGTGCCTCGCGTAAAGCCGGCGGCGGATAGAGCGGATCGTCCACCCGTTCGAAGCGATCGGGCTCGATACGTCCGGCGATGGGCAGGTTCTCGCGGAAGAAGCGTTCCGCACTCCTCAGGAGTGTGAATGCGTTGCCGTGGAACTGTCGGTTGTCCAGGAACTCGTCGGTGCGGGCGGTGCCGCGGAATCTCGCTACGCGTAGCATGCACTGTGGATACTCGGCGCCCGCCCGCTCGGATCTGCCGAACAACACGATCGCGGCGCGGAGTAGCCGGTCGCCGCGGATCAGGCCGAATGCGCGCAGTAGTTCCGTGGGATCACGTGTTCCGGGATCTTCGGCCCGACGACGGCGGATCGCTTCATCAATGGTGCGGGTGATCTCACTCGCATCAAGGTCGTCGACCGTCCAGTCCGGGACAGGCTCGTTCTCCCATCGATGTTGCCCGTGTAGGCGCTCCAGCAACACACGGTGGTACTCGTCGCGCGACATCGGCCCACTGGCGGCCCCGGTACGTATGCAACTCGTCGAACACCAGGAACCGGAGCCCTTGTGCCGCTCTGACCACCTCGCGGTCCTCGAACTTCGCGAGCTCCTCGTGTTGGCTGTTGGCGAGGGCGTTCATCGGGTAGACGATGGCGCTACATGCCCCAGACCGTGACCGAGGCGTCCTCGCCGGGCGGCGCCTCGCGGCGGAAGATCTTCTGCTCCCAGGTCCGCCCCGGCGAGCGATCGAACACGACCAGGTGGCCCGCCTCGGCAGCGCACCGGTCCACGTAGGCGCGCGTCTGCGCCAGTCCTTCCGCGATGGTACGCTCCAGGTCGCCGCGCCGCAGCTTGCACTCCACCACCCAGCGCCGTTCGCGCCCACCCTGCAGCCACGCGATCAGCAGGTCGGTCGTGCCTCGCCCCAGCGCGTACTCCCGCTCGATCCGGCCGCCGCCGTTCACCACCCGCTGCAGGTGCGCCTGCAGCAGCAACTGCGGCCCTGCCTCGTGGTACCGCTCGAAGCGCTGCACCCAGTGCTCGGAGTGCTGCCGGAAGAACGCCTGGAATGCCGCGATCAGCCCCGCCACGTCCAGGGCGCCCTGAGCGTCCACGTACCACGCCATCCGTTGCGGCAGCGTCTCCTGGACCACGTAGTTCAGGTGGCGCGGCACCACCTCCGCATAGATCGGGTTGGCGATGTGCGGCGGCCCGTCGGCGGCCCGCGCGACCAGCCCCAGGTCGCAGGTGTAGGCTAGATCCTCCTCGGAGAATCTGATCTCGTCGGCGCCGGCCAGGATCGGTTCGATGACAAGCCGCACACGCTCTTCGCGCAGCTTGTGCGCCAGGTCGTCGATGTGCGTGTCACGACGCAGGATAAGCCGCTCCTGCGCCTCCAGCACGGCCGCCGCCGTGATCGGGCGCGCACGGTCGCGGCCCGGCTTATGGCGGAAGCAGGCGTCGTAGCACAGCGCGTTCACCAGCCACGGCTGGCCGGCGGTGCGCTGCCAGATCAACTCCAGCGCATCTTCCGTGAACGCCTGCCCGGTCTGTTCCGTGTGCTGCGCGGTCAGGGCACGCGTCTCCTGCTCGCTAAAGTCGCCGAGCCGCAACGACTCCGACTTGATGTTGAACGCGCTGCCGCCGAGCACCAGGCGGTTCTCCGCCGACGAGTGGATGCGGTAGTCGCGCACGTCGCGCAGCCCGCACAGGACGATGCTGTGCGGAAAGCCCCGCGGGCGGTCGACGTACCCGGTACGCAGTTGTCGCAGCACGGAGAGCAGGGTGTCGCCCACCAGCGCGTCGATCTCGTCGATCAGGAGTACCAGCGGACGCGGGTCGGCCATGCACCAGCGCGCCAGCGCCTGGCGCAGCGCCTGAGCCGGCCCGACCCGTTCCAGAAGCGCGGGCCACAGCTCTTCCAGGGTCTCGTCGTCCAGCGTCACGCTCGCCTGGTACGCCAGCTCGGCAAGCACGGTGCGCATCGCTTCGGCCACGTTCTCGCGCATCGCCTGACCGTTTTCGACGTTGGCATACATGCAGCGGAAGTCACCGGCCTCCCCGCCGTTCAACAGGTCGCGCAGTGCCAGCAGCGCCGAGGTCTTGCCGGTCTGCCGCGGCGCGTGCAGCACGAGGTACTTCTCGTCGCGGATCAGGCCGAGCACTTCCTCAAGGTCGATCCGCGACAGCGGCGCGATCTGGTAGTGCCGTTCCACTCGCACCGGCCCAGCGGTATTGAACGTGCGCACGGCCGCCATCGTCGCGCTATGTGGCGCGGCTGTCATCACGGGTGGCCGAACTGGAGGCGCGCCTGCGCGAGCGCGGCAACGGCCAGGCACGGGAGCGGGCGAAACCGAACTGATCGTCGCGTCCTGATCCGGCGACGGCGGCGGGCCGTCCAATCACGAGGCGGTCGGCGGACGGACGTCCTCGATCTCCGGTGCCGTCGGTTGGTGGACGTTCCGTGCCTGGCAGCATACCATGAGGAAAATGTGCTCCAATCCGGAGCAGTTCGGAACACGGGGGTACTGTCATGGCGCGGAGCGACCTCCTCGTTTCGCTGGTGAAGGCCGGGTCGAGCGGCGACGCGACGCGCGCCCGCTCCGTTGCGGAAGCGATCATCGCCGAGGAACGCGCAAAACAGCACAATGTGCTTGCCGAGCGCCTGACCGAGGCGATGCGCGCAAACGGGGCAAGACCTGCCGCGGCGAGATTCGCCGGCGACGGCCAGCGCCATCATCGGGAGTTTCTTCTTGAGTTGACCCCTCGCCGGCGGATCGCGGAGTTGGTCCTCTCCGATCTTGCCCGGCGCGCGTGCGACGAGTTGATCGAGGAACAGCACCGGGCCCCGCTGCTGCGGGCGCACTCGCTGGAGCCGCGACACCGAGTATTGCTGGTGGGACCGCCCGGCAACGGCAAGACGTCGCTCGCAGAGGCGATAGCCGAAGCGTTGGCCGTTCCGTTCTTCGTGGTGCGCTATGAAGCGATGATCGGCAGCTTTCTCGGGGAGACCGCGGCCCGTCTGAAGCGAGTCTTCGACTACGCCCGCACGACCCCGTGCGTACTGTTCTTCGACGAATTCGATGCGGTAGGCAAGGAGCGAGGTGACGTCCACGAGACCGGAGAGATCAAACGCGTCGTAACGTCGCTCCTGATGCAGGTGGACGATCTGCCCAGCTATACCGTGGTGGTAGCCGCCACCAACCACGCCGAGCTCCTTGATCGCGCGGCGTGGCGCCGGTTTCAGGTGCGCCTCCTGCTCGACCCACCGACGCGGCGAGAGCTCGCCGCCTATATCGCACGTTTCGCCGCTACCCTCGATGAGCCGCTTGGTCGCACCGCGGAGACCATCGCAAAGTCTCTTGGCGCCATCAGCTACGCGGAAGCTGAGGAGTTCTGCAGAGACGTGCGGCGACGCAGCACCCTCGCGCCGGGGGAACAGCCGCTCAGGGCCATCGTCACCGACCGGTTGACTCTCTGGGCTGAGCGGTCGCACGCATCCGCACGCCAGGAGACATCGGTTGGCGGAGTTTCCGTCGACGCCCGCCGGGCTCAGGCGGCGGAGGCAGGCTGCAGCTACCTGACCGGACACGGCAGGGCCACAGGCTGGGGCCGGTCTTCCAGCGCCTCCGCGCCGTCTTCGACGAAGAACGCGACCCGCTGACCCTGTGTGAAGACCCCGCCGGCATCGCGCCGGAGTGGGCGCTGGTGCTTGAAGTCGCAGGCATGATCGACAAGTTTCATGAGGCTGTGCGCCGCGTTCCCGGACTGGAACTGCTCGGCGACGAGGAAACGGAGTTCGAGCCAGACACCGACTTCGCCATACGGGATACTCGTAAGGGCCGCGACGGTGAGCCTCGTCTTGATAAGCCGGTTGGCGGTCGCCTCTATGTCGCAATGCCTGATACGCAGGCACTCCGCGAGTTGGTCAGTCTCTGGGATCGCTACCAGGCGGGGCATCCGGCTGACACTGGCTTCGCACCATGGCACGAAGTGTTTCGCCAACTCCATCAACTCCGCGCTTGGGGACCGTCCGATCGAATTTCGGAGGAGACGATCGACTACTTCAATGAGCAACTCGCGGACCGTCCCGATGCCACCGTACGCGTTGAGATAGAACTGTGGAGTCACCAAAGCCGTGAGAACCAGCGGCGGGCAAATGCCCGCTTGGAGGCGGCGGTCCGCGATTCCGGCGGTGAGTTGGTCCGCCGTTGCTCGATCCCGGAGATCGCCTATGAAGCCGCGTTGGTGGATCTGCCGGCGGCTGAGGTCCGGCGTCTGATTCAACGACAGGAAACCTTGCTCGCTATCTGCGATGGGGTCATGTACGTGCGGCCGCAATCGATCACTCTGTTCCCCACGGCGGTCACCACGCTTGGTTCCGGGCTTCCGGTCGACCCGTCGCCGGAAGCTGACACTCCCCCGATCGCAGCGCTGTTCGACGGTATTCCCGTGCAGCGACACCGGCTGCTGGACCAGCGCCTCCGGCTGGACGACCCGGACGATCTCGACGCGCTCAGCGTCGTCGCGGAACGGCGTCACGGTACGGAGATGGCGTCGCTGATCCTGCACGGAGACCGCAACGTTCGGGGGGAGCCGTCCCTGCGACGTCCGCTGTACTTGCGACCAGTTCTCTACGCTCCCGGCAACGGATCATCTGAGCGGCCCCAACCGGATCGTCTCTTGGTGGATACCATCTATCGCGCGGTCCGGAGAATGAAGATCGGGGACTCAGGGTGACGCCACTGCTCCGGAGGTGTTCATCGTGAACCTCTCCCTCGGGGATCGGAACCGTCCATTTACCGGGCCGATGAGTCCGTGGGGGCGGTTGCTCGACTACCTCGCGGAGCGGTTTGGCATCCTGTTCGTGGTCAGCGCCGGGAACGTCACTGATCCCCTGCCGGTTCCCACGTTCACCGGGACCACAGACCTGGAAGCTGCCACTGCGGCAGATCGACAGAAAGCGATTCTCAGCGCACTGGACGGACAGCGCTCCCAGCGGACGTTGTTGTCGCCGGCAGAAGCACTGAACGTGATCACCGTGGGGGCATGGAATGAGGACGCAGTGGGCGGCGCGAACGGGTCCGGTATCGTGTACGAACCATACGTACACGCGGGGCCAAACATTACCTCTGCCCTGGGTGGGACATCGCAAGGTGGTCAAGCCCGATATTTTCATGCCGGGAGGTCGAGAACTCTTCAGTATCGTGAGCACCGGTGGGCAGCTCAGCATTCGCCACGTGCCGCCCGGACGGCTCTACGGCTTGAAGACCGCGATCCCCGACGCCGGCGGGCAACTCGACCAGGAGGGACTGACGGCCGGGACGAGCGCCGCTACGGCCCTGGCGACACGGGCGGCACATCGCCTGTTCGGTGCGTTGTCGGATCAGGACAACGGAGGGATACTTGCCGATGTCGACCCGCTGTTCTACGGAGTCGTCGTCAAGGCGCTTCTGGTACATCGGGCGCGTTGGGATGATCTGGGGGAATTGCTTGACGCCATCTACGGACCGACTGGCCGAGGCACCCACGTAACACGCAGGGACAATATCTCTCGTGTTTTGGGCTATGGCGCCCCGATCGTCGAACAGGCCATGACCTGCGCTGCGAACTGAGCGACGCTGGTAGGATACGGCGAGGTTCACGCCGAAGACACAGCGCTTCTGTATCGAGTTCCGCTACCGCCGAGCCTCGAACGAGTTACCAAGCCGCGATCAATTAGGCTGACACTTGCGTGGTTCTCGCCGGTGAACGTTCGTCACCGGGCGTATCGCCAAGCGAAACTTGAGATCCATCCCGAAACATTCAACGAAAGCATCGGCGTGAGTCGAAGCAGTTCGCAGCCTTCGGACAAGTCCGTGCCCCGCGGTTGGGCTGGCCGTGACGATCGAAGCCGGAGAGGGAGTCCCGGTGTATCAGGAAGTGAGCCAGCGTATCGTCATTCAGCCGAGAGTCGGTGGAGCAACGCCATAACGTCTGCAACGTCAGCCCCGGCGCAGCCTTCGGTGGAATCCACCATTACTGACGATCCCTGGCAGCGACCAAGGTCGGCCGGATGTGGGGAGATCACAACATGCCGGGATTGTGGGCGCCCGCGACCAGCTCGGCGAGGGTCGTGCAGCGGTGATCGAACTCGCTCTGGTTTACGCGCCGGTACTGCCACCGAACGCCGGACTCGCGGTCGACCCGCCGGCACCACTCCTGCATGGCAGCGTCCTTTTGCTCGGTGCCTTCCCAGACGCGGCCCTTGGTCTCGATGATCCAGTTCACTTCGCCGGCGGCGCTCTGTTGCACGACCACCCAGTCGGGATAGTAGAAGCCGATGGCGCCGCTCGGTAAGTATGAGATGCTTGCCGAACATGCCGCGCACGGACGAATGGCTCTCGGCCATGACGTCGTGTACCGAGAGCGCGGCCTTGGCGGCGTGGAGGACTGCGTAATAGGCGTGAGCGACGGCATCCTCGGGATAGCCCTCGCGTACCAGCAGCTCCGCCGCCGACAGCGTTCTAGCGGCTCGGCGCGCCACTCGCCAAGGACCACGTCCCGGTTCACAGCACCGCCACCGCGTCGCGCTCCACGGCCCGCTGAAACGGGAATCCCTTTTCCTTCCGGTGCTGCCACTCGTCCTGCGTGTAGGCCAGAATCGACGGCACGGCCCAGGATGTGGCAGCCAGGTCGTAACCGATGTCCCGTAGCGTTCGCTTGAGGGCGCCGGCGTCGTTTCTGACGATGATGAGCACGTCCAGGTCGCTGTCCGCGTGCGCGTCGCCGCGCGCCTTGGAGCCGTAGATGACCATGCGCAACACTACACCGGCGTGCCGTTCACGGAGCACCTTCCGGTACTCGTCGAGCCAGGTCTGCTCGTCGGGACTGAGGTTGAGCATGGTTACCGCACCTCCAGGTCGAACGCCTGCGACGCATCGTTGCCGAAGATGTCAATCACCTTGACCAGCACCCGGTACGCGCCTGCCCGTTCGTACGTGTGCCGGTCGGAGGCGAGCGACAGAGTGCGCTCCTTGCGCGTTCGGTACGCCACCCATCCCTGCATGAAGGTGTCGCTGCGGAAGTCCCGGTCGATCGCCCAGTAGTCGATGTAGTCCGACCACTTCGTGATCTTGCTGCGCACCTCGTCCGGGATCAGTTCCGGGTTGGGGATCACGAAGTCCTTGAGCGTTACCCGCGCGGTGAGCTTCTCCTCCCCACGCTCGACCGCCGCTTCCAGGTAGGCCAGTTCGAAGAACGGCACGTCGCCCTTGTCGGCCGCCTGCTGCTCCATCACCTCGCGCGGTATCTGCAGAAGCAGGAGCTTTACGCCCCTTTGCCTTCGCCGCGTCCACCATCAGATCGTACAGCCCCATCTCCCACTCCCAGCCCAGCACGTGCAGCTCCTTCTGCCGGAGCGTGCGGCATTCATCCACCGCCGCGTCTATCTCGTCGATGGTGACCGGCGCGTCCACCGCCCCGATGTGCACCATGGCGGTGTGTCGCTTGCCGTGAAGGTGCGTCAGTCCCGGCAACGGCTGCGCGCCGTAGAGTTTGAGTATAAGAGTATAAAGGCAAGGTACTCGTAGAGCGCCTGTTCGGTAACCGGTCTTGTATCCTTCCCGCCGAACGTAACGCCCTGCCAGTAGTGCCGCTCGTACTTTCCCAGGTTCAGCACGTTGCGGACGGCCCTCCGGAACGGCTCCAGCGCAAGGAGACGGTAGAAGTAGTCGGCTGGGCGCAGATTGAGGGTCTCTCCCGCTCGCAGCGCGGCGATTTGCGCCGTCCACCCCTGGAGCGCCTGCGCGAGCGGGTGCGGATCGCCGAGGCGCCGGGCAAGTTGCACGATGGCTCGATCCACGTAGCGTGCCAGCCGCGCCACCGCGCACCGCGCCGCGGCCGGCGCCGTGCCAGCCGAACAGAACCGCGTAGCAGGCGACCAGCTAACCGATCTCCGCTATCTCGAAGAGCGCCCTGGCGCGCGGACAGAACGCGGGGATGCCCTTGGCCGCGAGCGCGGCAAGGTATGCCCCGCTGTGGTCTTCCCGAACGCTGTGCAGCAGCAACGCGACCTGCGCGTAGTCGGTGATGACGGTGGTTGGTGTGCAGCTGCCGTAGCACCGACAGCAGCGTGTCGCCCACCAGCGCGTCGACCTCGTCGATCAGGATCACCAGCGGGCGCGGCTCTGCCATGCACCAGCGCGCCAACGCCTGGCGCAGCGCCTGCGCCGGTCCGACCCGTTCCAGAGCGCCGGCCACAACTCTTCCAGGGTCTCGTCGTCCAGCGTCACGCTCGCCTGGTACGCCAGCTCGGCCAGCACGGTGCGCATGCCCTCGGCCACGTTCTCGCGCATCGCCTGACCGTTTTCGACGTTGGCGTACAGGCAGCGGAAATCACCCGCCTGCCCGCCGTTCAGCAGGTCGCGCAACGCCAGCAGCGCGGAGGTCTTGCCGGCCTGCCGCGGCGCGTGCAGCACGAAGTACTTCTCGTCGCGGATCAGACCGAGCACTTCCTCAAGGTCGATCCGCGCCAGCGGCGCGATCTGGTAGTGCCGGTCCGCCCGGACCGGGCCCGCGGTGTTGAACGTGCGCACGGCCGCCATTGGCGCGCTATGCCGCGTGGCTGTCACCCTGCCCCGCTCACGCTGCCGAACGCCGTGCAGACCGCGCTGTTGGTGACGACCTGCGCCGCGGCAGGAACGCGCGGGAACGTCTGGACAGTTGCACTGGGTTGACTCATATTCTCCACATGGCGGATGACATCCACGGTGGCGTGCGCCCCGCCGAGGTTCCCGCATACTCACCAACCGAAGCTGCGCGGATCATCAGGCGACCGGTTTCGACGGTGCGGTCCTGGACACGTGGCTCGCGCTACAGCACGAGCGCCGGCAAGCGGTTCTGGCCTCCCATCGTGCCGGCTCGTCCACCGTATCTGTCGTTCCGGAATCTAGTGGAGTTGTATGTGCTCTCGTCGCTTCGCACGCTCCACGCCGTGCCGCTCAAGAACGTCCGGAGCGCTATCGCCTATCTCCGCGAGACCGCCCAAACCGACCATCCTCTCGCTGACTGTGATCTCCTCACTGACCGCTCAGACGTGTTTGTTGAGAAAACGGGCGAGTATCTCAACATCAGCCGAGCGGGCCAGTTCGAAATGAAGGCGCAACTACTGCGGTGCATGATGCAGGTCGACCGCGGAGTAGACGGACTCCCGGACCGACTCCGGCTCCTCGACCCCAACAACGGATCTGTCGTGGCGGCAGAAGTGGACCCGGAGATCAGGTTTGGGCAACCACGAATCCCAGGGACCGGTATCCCCACGGCGATCATCCATGAACGCTGGCGCGCCGGCGAAGAGGCAGCGCAGCTTGCCGCGGTATACGAACGCCCCGTGGCCGAAGTGGAGAGCGCGATCAGCTACGAGAAATCGAGCCGCGCTGCGTGACGCCTCCCACCTTCTATGTGGACGAGACGTACGGTCCTCGACTTGTCAGCTTGCTGCGTAAGATGAACGTGCACGCTGTTACTTATCGCGATGTGCCTGGCATCGAATCGGGTGATCGCGACGTGGATTGGATCCCGAATGTAGCGAAGCGGCGTTGGATTGCCGTGAGCGGCGACAAGAAACTTCGACGCAGACTGGTAGAGTTACAGGCAATACAGCATGCCCGGCTGGGGCTGGTGGTAATCGCCGCTCGGCTATCCACCGAAGAGGAGGCGGCTCAGGTCATCGACAAGCATCGAAATTCGGTCCTGGCCCTTACTCTCCACATGCCCCCACCGTTCGTCATTTCGCTTACTCGGCAACACCTCGGTTTCACGTGGCTTGGAGAGATTCAAGCGTAAGTGTTTGCCCCGGGATTCCTAATCGGCCGGTCGTCCGTCACGGCAGTTACATCATGCGGCTCATCGCCACTCCGGCCTCTGCTGCCAACGTATTGGAAGGCGCTTAATCTCAACATCGTGGCCCAGCCGAGGCGCCACTCGGTGCCGTCCAGCGCCCTCTACTCGGCACTCGAGACACCCCGTCGGGGTGAGCGATCCGGAGCGTACCGCTTCGCGCAACACCTCGTTCTTGGGATGGCCGGTGAAGCCGGCGCCAAGGATGGCAAGTGCGCGCTCGACGCCGCCGCGCAGCCCCTCGAGGTACCGGCGGATGTCACCGCGGCGGCGCTGCACGAGGTGACGAGCGAGCCGCCGGCGGGCGCCTTCGCGTTCCGCTCCGTCCAGGTCCGCCGGCAGGTCGGCGATCTCCTCATCGAGCAGGCTCAGCAGGGAGCGGAACGCATCCTCGTTGCCGCTGTGCGGCGTTGCCGTGACGAGGAGCACGTGCCGCTCGAAAACCGACTCATCAATGTTCAAGTCGCGGCGCCCGTATCAACCGACGCGTCGATTCGGACGGCGCGGGTTGCAGGCACGTTCTCCACGATCACGGAGCTAACGATGCGTCCCATGAATAAGCCGGTGTGTTCGCCGCACCTCCTCGCGCCAGCATACTGCCCTTGCGCCCGGATCGGCAACGCGGGAGATCGTGGTGTCGTGGTTGGCGGGTCAGGTTCGCGATTTGCGGCCGCGCTCCGCTGGCTGAGGCGGCTACGGTCGCGTGCGCTC
Source organism: Spirochaetia bacterium (assembly GCA_965198005.1). GTDB lineage: Bacteria > Spirochaetota > Spirochaetia > SZUA-6 > Bin103 > Bin103. The sequence continues at coordinate 309,600 of CBDAOI010000004.1, read as the reverse complement.
GACGTGTTGCGTGAGGTCGATCGAGCGCAGCGGGCGTCGATCGGCGCGCGCATAGTGTTCGGGGTGGCAGGTGAGCACGAGAATCTGAAACTCCTTGGCGCACTGCAGCATGAACTCGTACAGCCAGCGCATGCGCGATGCGTCGCTCTGCACGAGCTGGTCGTCCAGGACGACGGTGCTGCCCAGCTTCTCCGCGATGGTGAGACGCAGCACGGTTGCAAGCTGATCTCGGGTCCCGACCGACAACCGCGAGAGCTCCCGTTCACTGCCGGCGACCTCGATGTTCCGAGTCGACAGCGTCGGCGCGATCGAGACCTCGCCGTACGCTCCGCCGGTCAGTTCGGAGACTCGTCGCGATACGGGGTCGACGAGCGCCTTCCCGAGGTGCACGGCATCTTCGGCCTCGGCTTCCCGAAGCGTTTCGAGCAGCAGCTTCCAGGCGCCATATTCGATTTCGATCTCGCCCTCGCGTCGCTCGATCGCCTTCACGGCCTCGTTTGCCTGTTCGAGTTGCTCCTGGACGGAATGACCACCAACCTGTTGCAGCGCGCCTTCCGCCTGCTGCAGCTCAGCGTGCCCGGCGTTGCACTCTTCGGTCAAAAGCCGCACGGTTTCCCCTGCCTGCTCGCGGTCCTGTTCGGTGACTTTCATCTCGGGTACGGGCAGTTCCGTGAACTTGGCGTGTAGAACCTCGACGTGCGCGTGTGCGGTTGCAAGATCTTCGCGCTGCACCAGAGCGGCGCGCTCATCGACCCTGCCCGCCAGCCGGTCGCGTGCCTCCCGCGCCGATTGGACCGACTCTCTACACTTGGTGCTGCGCGACTCGGCGACCGCAAGCCGCTGCGCACCCTGCCGGGCGATGGTTCGGGCTTGTTCGATCTCGTTGCTGGCCCCGGTCTCCAGCGTTTCGAGCTCCGTCTGCAGACTCCGGGCTTCTTCTCTCAGGATCTCGAGTTCCGTTTCCGCATGTCCCAGAGCCGACTCCCAGGAAGCGTCGAGAGCCTCCCGTTTTTCCTCGAGCGCGGCTTCCTGCTTATCCAGCTCCTGCTGCCGGGGCTCGATGCTTCCCTCGGCCCGGGAAACTTCCCGTTGAAGCTGGGCGATTCGCCCTGTTCTGCGATCACGGTCAGCACGAATGGATTCGAGCTGCTCTTCCAGCGAAGCCGCGTCGAGTCCGTCGCCGGACGCGCACTGGCGAACGAACTCCTCAAGGTCGCGTTCGCCGAGACCAGACCTGAGCTGTCGTTCAAGCCGTTGCAGCTCCCGCCCGCGCTCGGCGATGAACCCGTCATCATGAATCAGAGCCGCGGCTCTCTCGTTTTCCTGTTTGGCTTCGCGAGCCAGACCGTCGGCCTCGGCCAGCGTCTTTTCGCCGGCGTGGCATTTCGCAAAGACCTCTTCCAGGCTGTCAACTGCGAGGCGTTGGAACAGTCCGGACGTCGCGTCGGCCCACTCCGTTCGCAGCCGCGAAGCTCGCTGACGGGAGTCGCGGCGACCGCCCTGAATCTCGATCTGACCGACACCCTCCAGCTCCAGACGGAGGCGCGCGGCCGCTTCGACCGCAACCGGCCGAGTCAGGTCGTCCGTCCGGGGTGGTCCCCCGTCGGCGCGGGTCGTGAGGGGTATCGGCCGGAGCGGCGTTATCTCGACGGAAACTCCCACTTGCAAAGTCTCTTCCGCAACCCGGAGATCCGTCTGCAACGCTCGCAGTGTTTCCACCTGTTCCGAATCGGGCAAGAAGAGATCCTCTACCGACGTGCGCAGCGCATTCGCCCGCTCCGACTTCGCCTGCGCCCGTGACTGCAATTCCTTGGCGCGGCGAACGGACTCGTCGATCGCGGCGAGCTGCCTCCGCAGCTCCAGCAGTTTCAGACCCATGGCACGTTCGGTAATTCGACTGATTTCAGCATCGTCCTTCCGGACTTGCTCCTGAGCCTGCTGCACGCGCGACGCGGTCGCGGTGAGCTGCCGTGACTTGGCCGTCAGATCCGCACGCAGCCGTTGCGTCGCGGTCTCCAGGTCTCGAACTCCGAACGCTTCCGCCTCGACGCGTTCGACTTCCGTTCGTCGATTCTTGTTCTTGAGCCGGAGATTCTCGATCTCCTGCTTGCGGATCGTTCGCTTCTGCTGGGCGTCGCCACTCTCCAGTTCGGCCAAGTGCTTGCGAGCGGTTTCGCGGCAGTCGCGTTCGCGCCGCTCTGTTTCGGCCGCCTGTTCCATGCCCTTGTCGGCTGCGCTGACCGCTTCCTTGGCAGCGGACAGTTCCCGTCCGGCCTTGTCCAGGTCGTCATGAAGACCCTGAATCCGGTCTCGTTCGCGCTCTGCCTCGGCGATTTCGGCACTGACGGCGGCTCTCGCCTGCTGCCGTTCCCAGGCGGCGTCGATCCGCTTGTGACGCCGCCGCGCGTTGTCGAATTGGCTGCGGGCTTCGTCGAGCTCCTCGCGGCGCTTGTCGACCCGGGTGCGGGCATCGTCACTCTCGGTAACGCGGCGGCGAATCTCGGTTCGGCGCTGGTCGGCGGCCTGACGCTGGTCTCGAAGGTTTATCCATGGAGATCCCCGACGTCGGCTCCGTTGCCCGGTGCCCGTAAACGCCTCGTCCACGCGCTGCTGGGTGCGGGCGACGACGGCTCGGAACACCGGGTCTTCGGCGAGCGCCTGCAGCGCGGCGGTCAGTTGTCCTTTTCCTGACTCGTCGGAGTCATCGTCGAGGTTGCGGTCGAGCACGGCGGCGACGGCGCGCTGATCGGCCAGCAGGGTGGTCGCCAGGAACGACTCGGAAAATCCCCTGGGGCTCCCTTTGCCGCCTGGTGCCGGCAGGCCCCAGCGCAGCAGATCTCGAATCCGGCCGTCCACCTCCCGGCCCTTGGCGTCCTGAGTGAAGGTTTTTCCATCACGCGAGAAGTCCAGGTAGCTCGACCCATCCGACCCCTTGCCGAAGCTCTTGCGCACGCGCCAGATGCGCTGTGGCTCGGTCTCGAACGTCAGTTTCACCTGCGGGGGTTGATCGGTATGCCAATCCTCGAAGTCGCGGGCGGCCGTTGCGCCGTGCTGCAGCAGCAGGGCGGCACGCATGGCATCCACGAGCGTCGACTTGCCGATCTCGTTCGGTCCGTAGAGGACGTTGAGGCCGTGTTCGAAGGAGACTTCGGCGGAGCGGATTCCGGCGAAGTGCCGCACGGAGATCTGCCTGATCCACATCGCTATGGCTCCCGGACCAATCCGTAGAGATGATGCAGGGCACGCTCCGCCTTCTCCGGATCGTCCGCTGCACGCTCCGTGAGCCGCTGGACAGCGGACCGGAGCACCTCGGGCCAGTCCTCCGTAAACTGCGCCGAATCGGCCGCGTCGAGGCGCAGCCGACTGCGGTCGGCGATCAGCACGCCGACCTTGGGATGGGACGACAACGACCCCTCCAGCTCCGTCAGTATGCGCGCAGCCTCGTCGTATTCGTGCAGTGGCAGTCGCATCTCCAGCGTGAGTCTGAGCACGGTCTTTCTCATGTTCTTGTCGCGCAACCGCCGCAGCTCCGCAAGGGAACGGCACGTCTCTTCCCGCCACGACCAGGCCGCGACCGCTTCTCGTTCGACCAGAGCCCGCCGCGCCCGGTCGCGCGGAAAGAAGACCACGGCGACGTGGCCGGAATCGCTCTCCCCGAACTTGGTCGCTTCGGGTGCTCCCGGATAGATGGTCGGAGCCTTGGCATCGGGCTCCACGTCGCGATAACCGTGCGTGTCGCCGATCGCGAGATAGTCGAGTCCGCGGTCCACCGCCGCATTCCGTTCTATCGGGAACGTGGTCTGATGATCCTCGAGGTCGAAGGTCTGGCCGTGAATGAGCCCGATGCGAATCCGCTCATCCCCATCGGCACGCGCCGGAAGGCTGGCCGCCAAGCCGGTCTGACCCGCATGCGACCGGCACGGCCTCGCGTACACGACCGCGGCAGACCCCAGCGGCAACTCGAACTCATCGGAATCGACCACGTGAACGTAGCCGGGCAGTGCGCGCCGGAACGGATCTCCTGGTGCATAGATCGAGTTCGGCGTCAACGGGTCGTGGTTTCCCGGGAGCAGGATGACGGGCCGCGTCCACGACCTCCGCCGGAACTCGGACAGCAGTCCCTGCCACCACTCCTCGTCCGGTCGCGGCTCGTCGAACAGATCGCCGGCGCAGAGCACCGCGTCTACTCCACGGCTCTCGGCGAGATCGAGAATCCGCCCCACCACTTCGAGGCGCGCCCGCGTCAATCGTTGCTCCTGCTCGGGAGTCACTGCGGGGAATCGCAAGCCGAGATGCCAGTCGGCAGTGTGCAGTATCTTGAGTGCCACGTTCACTCCCTTGTGCCCGTTCACGTCGGTCCGGTCATGCGATGACGAACTCCAGGTCGAACAGCCGTGCAGCCTGCGGCGGTTGGTACCGGCGGCGGTGGGCGGCCGACCGCCAACGCTCATAGTCGCTGTCATCTCGGGCCGCGAGCCGTTCGATCCGATCTTCGGCGTCGCTCAGCTCGAGTTCCAGGCGCCGGATGCGGTCCTCGGCTCGGCTGCGAGCATCGGCGCCCAACGCTGCGTCGCGCCGTTCCTCGGCCTGCTTGAGCTGATCCGAGATTTCCCGCTGACCGCGCCGCAGCACCAGCAGTCGATCTTCGACGTACTGGTCGAGCTGGTCCAGAGCACGAGAGAATGCCTTCGTTTCCGCGTGGGCGGCATGTGTTTGATCGGAGAACAGTTCTTCGTCTACCACTTCGTCCAGGTCGCCGGCGGCCACGGACAGGTCGCCGAGCGCAGCCGGCAGATCTTCGCACGGCATACCGAGCAACTCCAGCGCTGCTTCGGCCGGCCGCAGGACTGCCGAATCTTCGAACACGGCGGTCGCTACCAAGCGATCCTCGCGCTCGAAACCCCGATGCGAGATGCGGCTCAACGCCAAGCGTCCCCGTGACCCTCGGCGCTGCTTCAGCACCTCCGGCGCCTGCGCCGTGAGACGGAACCGCACCGAAAACGTTCCGGCTCCTCTCCGTCGAGCATCGTCAATCGCAGCCTGCACGAGCGGATGGGCGACGTGCAGGGCATCGACCTCTTGCAACGCATCCGCCTGGCCGGCCGCGACCGAGAGTCCTTCCGACAGCGCACCGGGAAGCCGCTCGGAAGCGGGGATGCGGATCAGCCGCCTCCGTTTCTGAACTTCGGTGGCATGGTCGACTCCGTTGGCCCGCAGGTAGTCGGTAACGATCCGCTCAAGGTCGGCATCCAATGCGGCGAGCGTGGCGGGCAGTTCGTCGGCGATGCGCCGGAACACCTGCTGCACGGAGTCATCCAAACGAGTCTCGATGAGGCCGGTCGTATGGTCCCGCATCCGGTCCAGTTCCCGGCGCCGGTCCTCCATGCATTCCCGAAGGCGGCGCAGTTCCTCCTCGACTTCGTCGACCGAACGGGCGCGCTCCCAAATTCGGTTGAGCTGCTGCTCGAAGTCCGCGCCCAGGGCGGTGGTCAATTCCTCCGACCGGTTCGACCGCGCCTCGTGCAGCACCGAATCGGACATGTCCAGCACGTCGCCGAACAGGTCGAGCTTCTGCGTCAGTATCTCCAGCGTCAGCCGCTGTGTCTCGTTGTCCTTGGCCAGGAAGTTGACGACCGTCACGTCGCGCTTCTGACCGTAGCGATGGCAGCGGCCGATCCGTTGCTCGATGCGCTGTGGGTTCCACGGGAGGTCGTAGTTGACGATGGTGTCGCAGAACTGCAGGTTGAGGCCCTTGGCACCCGCTTCGGTAGCGATGAGCACGCGCGAACGGGTCTTGAACTCGTGCACTAGCGCCAGCCGCACGGCGATGTCCGGACTCGGTAGACGGTGCGCCGGAAGGTGCCTGCCGACCTCTTCCTGCCAGCGACGCAGCGCCTGCCGCGCGCGCGGCGAGTCGTTGTGGCCGCGGAACAAGGTGATCTCGCTCTCGTCGAGTGCGGCGTGTTCGATCAGCAAGTCGCGAAGATACTGTTGCGTCGTCAGCGATTCAGTGAACACCACGAGCTTGGCGTTCCCGCCGCGCCGGTCGCCGATGGAGCGCACGACCTTGACCAGGCTATGCGCCTTGCTGTCGTGTGGGAGACAGCGGGCGCGGCGAACGAAGTCCTCGACCAGGGTCAGCTCGCGGCCGATCGTCGTCGCGCTCTCGACGACCGGATCATCCTCGATTGCCGACAGTTCATCGTCATCGAGATCGCTGGTAAGCGGTTCGATGACGCGGGCAGGTTCGGCAGCAGGCGACCCCTGACGCATCCGCCGCAGTCGGTCTGCCACCCGTTCCAGACTGTTCGCCAACGCCGCGGTGGACGACGCCATGAGCCGATGAAAACCGATCAGCAACAGTTGCCGCGAACGACCCTGGAACGCGTTGAGGCTGGGGGACAAGAGGTAGTTCGTCACGTCGTCATAGAGCTGTTTCTCGTCGGGACTCATCGAGTACTCGTAGAGTTCGGCGCGGCGGCCGACGAAGGGCTTGTCCAGGAACTCCTGCGCCTGGCGGCGAAGCGTCCGCTGCACCACTTCGGCAAGCCGTCGCCGGAGTTCCGGTGCCTGTTCGGGAACCAGCCGCCGACCATCCTGCCCTGCACAGAACAGCGCCTTGAAGGTCGCCAACGAGCCCACCAGCGTCCCGGTGGGCTCGACGTAGTGCAGCAACCCCCACAATTCGGCGAGCGAGTTCTGAATCGGCGTGGCCGTCAGCAGCAGGACCGGCGCCGGACCGATCAGCTTGCGAACCCGGTGCGCCGTCTGCGCCGCGGCGCTGCTCTCGTCGTACGCGCCAAAGCGGTCGAAGCGTTTGTAGATGCCGGCGAACATCTCGTGCGCCTCGTCGATGACACACAGGTCGAACGGCGGCGCAGTCGCCAGTCGTCCCGAACCGGTGACGCTGCCCGCGTACTCACGCCCGACCAGGAACACGCCGGGCGCCGTGACGTCGCATACCGTGTCGGCAGCCTCGCGGGCGGAGATGCCGAACAGGGTGTAGAGCTCCTCCTGCCACTGGCCCAGGAGCGGCTTGGGAACGACGATGAGGATACGATCGGCGCCCTCGGCCATGAGCTGGGCAACCACGAGACCGGCCTCGATCGTCTTGCCCAACCCCACCTCGTCGGCGAGAATACAGCCGCCCTCGGGTATCCGCCGCAGGGCGAACATCACCGCGTCGATCTGGTGTGGGTTGGGATCGATGCGCCCCAGCCGTTGCGATGCCGCGTACCGCCGTCGCTCGGATGACCGGCGGAGTCGCACGAGGTCCTCGGCGTCGAAACGGCGATGGATCGGATGACGAATACTCCGCATATCGCTCGTTGAGGACAGCTCTTCTATCGCAACGCTCGCAAGTCGTTGCACTCGGACATCATGGACGGTCGGGTTCCCACTACGCGGGTTCCCGAATTGCAGCCAGGCGCAGAACGAACCCGGGACGCCGGTCGCAGGCGCATAAACAGCGCCTGACCCGTCCGCGTGGGGAGAACGTCAGGCGGTCGGTCCACCACCACCACGTTTCCAGGCTAAGGCGTGATGTGCGATTGGTCAACGGACGCGGGCGGCGACGGCGGCGAAGTGAGAGGCGGCGGCGAGCTCGTCCGGGCGGTGAAAGAACGCCGTGGTGAAGTACTGGGTGGTTCCGGGGACGCCCCGGTGCTGACCCTTCTCGAGATCGCGGCGGATAATCGCCACGAACTCCGGATCGTCGATGAAGCCGCGGCTTTATCGGCGACTCACTCATTGTCCGGCCCGTTCAGACCCCTGAACGCCGACCAGGGCCGCCAGAGGAACGGTCGGCCCGAGGAAGGCTGACACCGAAATCCCACGATGCGGCTTGGTCCAAGCGGGCTGTCCCGGTCTCGCCTTCACGGCCTGCTTGTCCAGTCGCAGTTGCCCCCTTTCCCCGATCACCGCGTAGCGGACCTCGACATCTGACGGAGCGGCATCTCCGAAATGGATGCAGCACAGCGAGCGCAGGTACTCCAGGAACGGTAAAGACCGACGCAGTTGCTCCAGTGGTTTGCAGGCCTCGTCCAGGTTCTTCTTCAACTCGATGAACGCGGCGCTGTATGAGGCTCCCTTGTCAACCACTATGAGGTAGTCACATCTCTGGTTCCAATCACCTTTGCTTAACCCGGAAAAGCCGCCGAGCCTGTGGATGTTGATCGTCGTGGCACGCCATTCTACACCGGTTACCTCGATCGACATGTTCGCACGACGTTCGCGGAGAGTTACGCGGTTCGATGCGACGCTGCGCAGCCGATCGACAAGAAGGATCGCCTCCAGTTGATCGTTCAATCTTACGCTCACGATTCCTCGCTGTCGAAGATCCGCGACGAGATCTCATTCGTTACTCGATTGATGTCGTCTATGGTACTATCGAAGTTCGGCATATCCATGCCGAACTTGTCTACGCTGCAGGCGGTCAAGGCACCTTTTTCAGCAACATAGGCACGAATCTGACTTGGGTCCAGAACATCGTCAGGGTCGTACTTGAGCTTCTTGAGCAAGTCTTCCTTGCCTTCAAAATCGCGGCTGAGCATGATCAGGTTGTTGAGTTCCTTCACGAGGTAGTCACTGTGGGTAGTGATCAGGACTTTCAGGCCTGCATGCACACAACGGACCAACAGACGGGCCATCAGGATCTGGTTTTTCGTATCAAGATGACTTTCTGGCTCATCAATGATCAGCAGGTGATTGTCGCGAGCGACGTGCTGGAGGAAGAAGTAGAGATCGGACAACCCACGGGCTGACGAGGATGCCAAGTGCAGGGGTATGCTGAAGTGCCGCCGGCCGCGGGCGGTCGACGTGAGCGCAATGCTATCGCCAGAGCTCTTGTAGGACGCGTTCGTCAGCCGTCTCAGTTCGGTCGGCAGTTTGTGCTCGGAGAGTTCACTCTTTGCGCCTTGGAGGTCCGGGATACTTCGCGTGTAGTCGATGTTGTCCTTCACGGGCAAGGCATATCGGCTGGTCGTCCTGTCTATCAGAAGGAATGGATCGGATTGGTCCGGGTTGCTCTCATCACGCATCCTTTGCAGCAGATCAACCAGATTGTTCTTGGTGAAGTCGAGCTCTCGATAAAACAAGGAGATACCGAAGCGCTCGGATGACAGTACGAATGGCTCGATTTCAAGCTCCGGAAACAGGAATCTGTAATAGAGCATCTCCAAGGCGAATATGGCTGGTCCCTTCTTGACCCGCTGTCCCTGCGGAGCATCGACTGATATGGTGATCTGGTCGTCTTCCCAGTGAATCCGATAATTGACGCCGGACGAATCACGCAGATGTGCTGGTAGTACGTCTTCAGGAAGGCCAGATCTCAACTCGACTGAAGCACCTTCGAATCTGCCGCGCTCCGAACTGAATACTTGGGCTAATTCCGACTGTGAGAATGCACGAGCCATTGCTCTTGCCACGTCCGATCGCCGCTTGTCAAGCTCACGCCGATCTACTGCACTCATCGTATAGCCCCTGTGGAAGGCTGCGAATGCTGATGAACCCAAGTGGCGCTCCATGCCCTCTTGGCGCAGGAGATCAGAAACGCTCGCCGACGGCCATTGCCATCGTTTGAGGAAGCCGTACAGAGCGTACGCGAGGTAGGTCTTGCCGGTGTTGTTGCGGCCGGCGATGATGGTAAGGTCTCCGAGCTCCAGATCGGCCTCCTGAATTGGGCCGAGGTTCTTGAATCGAAACTTCATGGATTCGCCCGTTACGGAAGGGTACCGTAACCCGCCCGTACGCCGCTACCGGCACCCTCGGGGCGCGCGCCCTTGCGGAGGGTGACTTTGAAGTAGTCTTCGGTGGCCTCGAAGTCGGGGGTGGTGCCGTTGTGGGCGCGGGTCAGGGGAATTACCGTGCGGCGGATGCCCATGCCGCGGTGCTCCATGAACTCGTAGTCGCGCAGGATGTTGACGATGTTGGGGTTCCGCGGGACGCGCAGGCCTTCCGTGGCCTTCTCCACCGTCACGCCGTTGGGCAGGGCGCCGGGGCTGTGCACTTCGAGGCGGTCGGCGAACACGGTGAGCTGCACGTCGGTGGGGCGGGTCCAATCGCGGTGCGCGAAGGCGTTCACCAGCAGTTCGCGAATGACTTCCTTGGGGTAGTCCCAATGCCGGCGCCGCTGCATTCCGTCCAGGCGCTCGCGGCTGACGTGGGGTTGCAGGTAGCTGAGCACGCGGCTGGGCAGCGACTGCTCGATGAACTCCCGCTCCCGGCGCTCCTTCAGGCCAACAAAGGGGAGGTCGAGCACTTCGTCCAGGCTGGCGTCGTAGTCCAGGTCGGTTCCGGGAAACACCAGCAGCCGGATTCCGGCCTGCGGCATGCGGCGCCGGGGCTCCCGCCCGAACAGCACACACGCGGCGAAAGAACAGCAACTCACCTCAGGCCGCCACTCGTCGGCAATCAGCAGGTCGCGGTTGAGCAGAGTCCGCGGCCAATCGTCCACCGCGTCCTCGCCCAGGATGTTCAGGAAGTAGTCTTCCAGGCGGCGCATGTCGAGATCGGCCAACGAACTCCCGTGCACCGGCATCTTTTCCACCGACACCAGGCCGCCGGACTGAAACAGGCGTGCCATCTGCTCGCGGCCGGCGCGCTGGACCGTGTCGCCGAGTCGGAGGTAGTAATCGATCCGGTCCTGCTGGCGCACGCCGTACGGCTTGGCGGCCCCCGCGGATACAGTCACGACGGCGATCGGCTTGCCGTCCAGCACGAACTCCTCGTAGTCGGGGATGAGCTGCGGATCGACGTAGCGCCCGATCACGGTGTCCATCAGCCAAGCCTGGAGGTTGGTTCGGGATACCCCCGAAACCGTGCCATCGTCGTCCACCCCGAGCACGAGCATGCCGCCGTTCATGTTGGCAAAGGCGACGATCGCGCGGGCCAGATGCTCGGGGCGCAGGTTGCGGTCGTCGCGCTTGAACTCGGTCTTGGCGTTCTCGCCGTTGGTGATGATGGCGCGCGGGTCGAGAGGCACCGTGCCGGTCCGCTCAGGCCATCGCCATGAGGACGCCGGCGGCGACCGCGGAGCCGATCACGCCGGCGTAGTTGGGGCCGATGGCGTTCATCAACAGGAAGTTGCTCGGGTTCTCGCGCTGGCCCATGCGCTGCACCACGCGCGCCGCCATCGGCACGGCCGATACGCCGGCGGCGCCGATCATCGGGTTCACCTTGCCGCCGGACAGCAGGTAGAGCAGCTTGCCGAGCAGCACCCCCGAGGCGGTGCCGACGGAGAACGCGGCCAGCCCGAGGCCGATGATCAGCAAGGTGTCGGTGGTGAGAAACTCGGCCGCGGTGAGCTTGGACCCCACCGCCAGCCCGAGGAAGATGGTGATCAGGTTGGTCAGCTCGTTCTGGGCCGCCTTGGACAGCCGCTCCACCACGCCCGCCTCGCGCAGCAGGTTGCCGAACATCAGCATGCCGATCAGCGGCGTCGAAGGGGGTACCAGCAGGGCCGCGGCGAGGGTGATGGCGATGGGGAACAGGATGCGGATGGTGCGCGGCACCGGCGGCACCTCCGACATCACCACCGCCCGCTCCCGCTTCGTGGTCAGCAGCCGGATGATCGGCGGCTGAATGATCGGCACCAGCGCCATGTACGAGTAGGCCGCTACCGCCACCGCGCCCAGCAGATGATCGGCCAGGCGCGAGGTGAGGTAGATTGCGGTCGGGCCGTCGGCGCCGCCGATGATGGCGATGGAGGCGGCCTCGGGGAAGGTGAAGCCCAGCCCCTGCGCGGCCAGCAGAGTGCCGAAGATCCCGAACTGGGCGGCCGCGCCCAGCAGGAATGTCTGCGGCTTGGCCAGCAGCGGGCTGAAGTCGGTCATCGCCCCCAGGCCGAGGAAGATCAGCGGTGGGAACACCCCGGTGGAGAGGCCGAAGAAGACGTAGTCCAGGAGCCCGGCGTCCGCCCCGCCGAGGAGTTGGTCGAGCAGCGGCACCGTGCCGTGGAACAGCTCGGTCAGCGGCAGGTTGACCAGGATCGCCGCGAACCCGATCGGAATCAGCAGGAGCGGCTCGTACTCCTTGGCGATGGCCAGGTAGATCAGCAGGCCGCCCACGCCCAGCATCACCAGGGGGCGCCACCAGTCCGGTCCCAGCGCGGCCAGTCCGGCCACGCCGCTGCTGGCGAAGAAGTCACGGATCAGAACGCCCAGCGGCATGGGTCAGCCGCCGATGCGCGCCAGCACCTGGCCCTCGGTTATGCTGTCGCCGGCCTGCACGGCGATCGCGGCCACCGACCCGGCGCCGGCGACCGGCACTTCGATATCCATCTTCATCGCTTCCATGATGAACAGCACCTGCCCCTCCGTCACCTGCGCGCCGACCTCGGTGCGCACCTCGCGCATGGTGCCGGTCATCGGCGCCACCACCGCGCCCGGCGCGGGAGCGGACGCGGCGAGGGCGGCACTGGCGGCGGGTGCGGCGGCCGGCGCAGGGGCAGGCGCAACGGCCGCACCTGCCGATGCCGTGGGCGGCAGCGTGACCGGGGCCGCGGCCGAAGCGGCAACCTGCGCATTCGCCCGCATGCCGGCGGCGGTCAGCGTCACCTGGTAGCACTGCCCATCGTGCTCGATCACCAGCTCATTGCCGGTGCGCTCCACCTGCACGGTGTAGGACCGGCCCTCGTACCGAAACGCAACCGTCTGCGTCACCAGTGTCTCCGCGCCGGGTCCCACGGCGCCGCGCTCACTTCGCCCAGCTCGCCGGTACCGGCCAGATAGGCCGCCACCGCCGCCGCGACCCAGGGTGCGTCGTGGCGCGCAGCCGTGCCGCCATCCACCGCCCCGGCGGCGCGGCTGAACCGCCGCAGCCCCATCATCCCGGCGCTCAGCAGGGCGAGAAACGAGAACACCACGCCCATCCCGAGGATGGTCACCACGCCGGCGTAGGCCAGCGAGCTCTGAGCCACGGCAGCCGTACCCAGCCCTACAGCGGAATGTTGCCGTGCTTGCGCGCCGGCCGCGACCCGCGCTTGCGCGCGAACATCTCAACCGACCGCACCAGCTCGGCGCGCGCCGCGGCCGGATCGATCACGTCGTCCACGAACCCGTAACCGGCGGCGATGTAGGGATTCATCACCGTCTCGCGGAACTCCCCGATCTTCTGCGCACGCATTTGGTCCGGGTCGTCGGCGCCCTTGATGTCGCGCGCAAAGATGACGTTGGCGGCCCCCTCCGCCCCCATCACCGCCACCTCGGCGCCCGGAAGGGCGAGCACCCGATCGTAGCCCAGCGACTTGGAGGCCATGGCGATGAAGGCACCGCCGTAGGCCTTGCGCAGGATCACCGCCACCTTGGGCACCGTCGCCTCGGCGATCGCATACAGGATCTTGGCGCCGTGGCGGATGATCCCGCCGTGCTCCTGAGCCACGCCCGGCAGGAACCCCGGCACGTCCACCAGCGAGATGATCGGGACGTTGAACGCATCGCAGAAGCGCAGAAAGCGGGCCGCCTTGTCCGACGAATTGATGTCCAGCGACGCCGCGTACACCTGCGGCTGATTGGCGAACAGCCCCACGGTCCGGCCCGCCAGCCGCGCGAAGCCCACTACCACGTTGGCCGCGAAGCCGGCGTGCACCTCCATGAAGCTGCCGCGATCGACCAGCGCCTCGATCACCCCCTTGACGTCGTAGCCGCGCCGCGCGTCCTCCGGGATCACCTCCAGCAGCTCGGGCGTGGCGCGGTCGACGTCATCGCCGGTCGCCACCCGCGGCGGGTCTTCCTCGTTGTTGGCCGGCAGGTAGGCCAGCAGCGCGCGCACCGCTTGCAGGCACTCCTGCTCGGTCGCGTGGCGGAAGTGCGCCACCCCGCTCCGGTCGCAGTGCGCGGCCGGTCCGCCCAGGTCCGCCTGGCTGATCTGTTCGCCGGTCACGGTGGCGATTACCTGCGGGCCGGTGATGAACATGTTGCTCACGCCGTCGACCATGAAGATGAAGTCGGTAATCGCCGGCGAGTAGACCGCACCGCCGGCGCACGGTCCCAGGATCACGGAAATCTGGGGGATGACCCCCGAGGCCGCGGTGTTGGCCCGGAAGATGCGGGCGTAGCCGTCGAGCGAGAGCACCCCTTCCTGAATGCGCGCGCCGCCGGAGTCGTTGATCTGAATGAACGGCACGCGCGTCATCAGCGCGTCCTCCTGCGCGGCGACGATGCGCCGGGCGTGCATTTCGCCGAGTGAGCCGCCGTTGACCGTGAAGTCCTGCGCGGCCACGAACACCTGCCGCCCGGCGATCAGTCCGCTGCCGGTGACCACGCCGTCGCCCAGGCTCCGGCGCCGCTCCAGCCCGAAGTCGGTGGCGCGCAACGTCACGTAGGGCTGCTGTTCGATGAAGGACCGCTCGTCGAGCAGCAGGTCCAGCCGCTCGCGCGCGGTCTGCTTGCCCTTCTCGTGCTGGGCCGCGATACGATCGGGCCCGCCGCCGGCCAGCATCTGCCGCCGCTGCTCGCGGCGACCGGCCACCAAGTCCTTCACGCAACCCCGTGCGGGGCCCGCGCCCCGTCACGCAATTGGATGTAGTGTAACAAAGTAGGTAACAAAGTCGGGTACGGATTGTAGTACCGGCGGCGCCCCCTGTCAAACCGTCGCGGCGCGCGCTGGACGCGGTGCTGGCCGGCGTGTTCACCGTGCCCGGCGATGGCTGCATCGACTTGGCGCGGTGGCGCGCGCGCTGGCCGACGTCGGCTACGCGGGTGGCTCTCCGGCTGGATGCCGCGGTCCGGCCCCGCCCGCCGCTACTCGCCGAACAGCGCCGCCTGCCGCCACGCCGCCCACTGCGCCTGATACTGGGCGTTGCGGCCGAGCCAGGTGCCCGCGTCCACCACCAGATTCTCGCCGGTGACGTGGCGGGCCTCGTCGGAAGCCAGGTACACCGCAGCGTGCGCGATATCGTCGGGCGTACCCGCCCGCTTGAGCGGAATCCGCTCATCATACAGCGCGGTCAACCGCTCCATCGCGCGCGTCACCTCCGCCTCGGCCATCTCGTGCTGCCGGCCGCCGAGGAAGATGGGGGTCATGATCCCGCCCGGTGAGATGCAGTTGAGGCGGATGCGGTGCTCGCCCAGGGCGATCGCCAGGCACCGGGTCATGTGGATCACGCCCGCCTTGCCGGTGGAGTAGGTCATCGAACCGTAGCCGACGCTCAGCCCCGCGATCGAGGCGTTGTTGATGATGTTGCCGCCGCCCTGCCGCTTCATGACCGGCACCACGTGCTTGATGCCCAGGAACACCGAGCCGATCTGCAACTCCAGCGCCGCCGTGAAGTTTGCGTACGACAACTCCTCCACCGGCGCGTCCGAGGTGCCGGCGCTGGCGTTGTTGAACAGACAGTCGACCCGCCCCCACCGCTGCACGGCGGCGGCCACCATCGCCTGCACCTCCTGCTCGCGCGTGACGTCGGTGCGCACGAAACACGCGTTCGCGCCGAGCCGCTCGGCCAGCTCCTGCCCCACCTCCGTGCGGCGCGCCGCAATCAGCACCCGCGCGCCGTGCTCCACGAAGATCTCCACCGTGCGCCGGCCGATCCCGCTCGTGCCGCCGGTGATGATCGCAACCTTGCCCTCAAGTCGCCCGCTCACTTCATCCTCCACTCGACCGTAGTACGCCACGGACCCGCGCAACGGGTCAACCATCCGGCGACTCGGCCGGCCCATAGGGGGCTACGGCAGCGCCAACTCGGTGCAGAAGGTCGCGAACGGCAGCACGCGCGTGTCGGAAGTCTCATCGCCGAAGTCGGCCGTGCCCAGGTGCACCTGATAGAAGCGGGGAATGGCGCTGCGCGCACGCACGTAGCGGCAGGCGGGTGAGGCCCTGCGCCCGCCGCTCTTGCATTCGACCGCGAACTCGGGGCGGCCGTCGCGGAGCACGACGAAATCGATCTCGCGTCCGTCGGTATCGCGCAGAAACCGCAGTTCCATGGCGTAGCCTTCGGTGTCTTCGACCAGATGGCAGTACTTCAGCAGATGTGCAGCCACCAGGTTCTCGAAGCGAGCCCCGGGGTCAGCTACGCGCGACCAGTCCCAGAAGTAGAGCTTCTGTTCCTTGCGCACCGCTCTGATGCGCGGTGTCCCGAACGGCGCCAGCCGGTAGCAGAGGTACAGCCGTTCGAACGCGGCGATCCAGCGCTCGACGCTTTCGTGCGACGCCTGGAGAAGGGTGCGCAGACGGTTGACCGAGAGCGGCGATCCCACGCCGGCGGGCAGGTGGGCGAGCAGCAGATCCAAGCGTGACACCTCGCGCACCTGCTCCAGATCGCGCAGGTCCTCATGCACCACCCGCGCCGCGTGTGCGCGCAACCAGCGGCGGTGGAACCGCTCCTCGCCGCGCAGAAACGGCTCCGGGAAGCCGCCGAACCGGAGGAGATGCGCGACCGCGTCAGCCGCCCGGGGCTGACCGCTTTCCATCAGGGTGAACGGATGCAGGCGGTAGTAGTGGTACCGTCCCTGCAGGGAGTCGCCGCCCTTCCGGTAGTAGTCGAGACGGGCGGACCCGGTAACCAGAAACGAGACCGATGACCGGTGCTTGTCATGGAGTCCTTTGATCAGGCCGCGCCACGCCGCGTACTTGTGGATCTCGTCGAAGATGAGGAGCCGCTGCCGCGGCGGCAATCGCGCGGCGAGGATCGCCTCGCGGTCGGCGAGATAGTCCCAGTTCAGGTAGGCCGGCGACGACTCGTCGCTCCCGTCCTCCAACAGCGACAGAGCGAACGTCGTCTTGCCCACTTGGCGCGGACCACCGACGAACACCATGCGCTCTGCAAGGTCCGCGGTCACGCTCTCGGCGAGGTACCTGGGCGTCTTTGGTAGCGTGGGCGATGGCATGAGTATTTTCAGGTGTACCAGAATATACTCATGACTCTTTTCAGGTCAACCGGAAATCACTCATACTCATGCCACTGTTGGTCGCGCACCAGAGCGCCGCCTGGGCCGCCCGGGAGCCGGCTCTGGTCCAACTGCGCGCCCTCAGGGCGAGTATCCGCAGCAACAGTGGCCCGGTCACGGTCGACCTGGTTGGCGAGGCACGAGAAGAACGAGAGGCGGAGCGCTCGTGGCCATGACCGTCGTGGTCGACGCGAACGTGATGCTCGCCTTGGCCCTGCCACTGCCTCTCCCCCACCGCAGAACGGATCAGCTGATCGCCGATGGACCACCGCGCGGCAGCGCGGCGACTGCGGCCCGGCTGACGACCAGCCGGCCGCGCCACGGGCCGCGCGCCGGGACCCGGGCAAGACCGGCCGCCACCAGGGCGTGGCACGCCTCCCGCACCTCCGCGGGGTGCCAGCCCGCCAGCAACCCGAATCCCGCCGCCCGCCGCAACCGGTGGCGCTCGATCAGGTATGAGTTCCCGCCGCGCAGGAGGTGGCGCCACTCGCGTACCGTAAACCGGCGCGTCCCGCGCCGCAGCACCTGCAGCAGGCGGCGCTCCACCGCCGGCAGCAGCGCCACCCGGTGGTCGCAGACGTCGCAACCGGTGCACTCCACCCGTTCCCGCCGAAAGAAACGCAGGAGCTGCACGCGGCGGCAGGTGGCGGCGTCGGCCAGGTAGCCCCGCAGCGCGGCCGCACGCACCGGCGCCGGCCGCTGCCCCGCGGTCGTGGACCGGGCCCCGGCCCGGTGGGCACGCGCCGCGACCGGCTGATAGGCCAGCAACAGCGCCTGCGCCGGGGCGCCGTCGCGGCCCGCGCGCCCCGTTTCCTGCAGGTACGCTTCCACCGACTCGGGCGGCTCCAGGTGGACCACGGTCCGGATATCGGGCTTGTCGACCCCCATGCCGTAGGCCGAGGTGGCGATCAGCGCCCCGCCGGTGCTGGTCAGGAACCAGCGCTCCAGCCGCTGGCGCTCGGCGGCGTTGAGACCGGCGTGGTAGAAGCGGCAGTCGATTTCGGGGTGGTGTTTTCGGATCTGCCAGCATACCGCCTCCGTTCCCCGCCGGCTGCGGGCGAACACGATCAGCGGCCGCGCGCGGGTTGCCACCAGCTCGCTGAGCCGGCGCAACGGCGCGGCCGTGGGCACTACCTCGTAGCGGATGTTGGGCCGGTCCGGATTGCCGGCCACCAGATGGGCGCCGCCGGCGGGAAACAGGACCTCGCGGATGCGGCGCAGCACCGGCGGCGTGGCGGTGGCGGTGAAGGCGGTGACCAGCCGCGGCTGCAGGGCCACGACCAGCTCGTTCAGACGCAGGTAGGTGGGCCGGAAGGTGTCCCCCCACTCGCTGATGCAGTGCGCTTCGTCCACCACCAGGTGCTCGATCGTGGCGGCCGCGGCGAGGGCGCCGAGCAGCCGCTCGGTCAGAGCGGCTTCGGGCGTGGTCAGCACCAGCCGCGCGCGGCGGTCGCCCACCGCGGCCAGCGCCTGCGCCCGCTCCTCGCGGCTCTGGCCGCCGCGCAGCACGACCACCGGCAGCCCGGCGGCGGTGATCCGCCGGTTGAGGTCCTCCAGCAGGGCCAGCAGGGGCAGCACCACCAGCGTGACTCCCTCCAGCACCACCGCCGGAAACATGAAGCACACCGACTTGCCGGAGCCGGTCGGCAGCACCACGATCTGGTTGCGTCCCTCCAGCAGGTTGGCCACCACCAGCCGCTGGTAGGGGAACAGGTAGGAGATGCCCAGGTGGCGCGCAGCCAGCGCGTTGAGCGGATCGGGCGCTACCTCTCGGCAGTAGTCGGCTTCCACGCCTCCGTCAACGGTCGCCGGATGCCTGCCGCTTCAACTCTCTCGCATCCGGCCCCTATCCGCGCCAACGGCACACGCCACCGGCGCCCGTTACTGCGCCTCCTGCTCCTCCTCGTCCTCCTCTTCCTCGTCCGGCACGTCGCCGGGAAGGTTGAGCCCGCGGTACTCGGCGATCAGGGTCTCTGCGTCGTGCTCGACCGGGTTGGCCCGTCGTTCGCGTTTCCGCTCCCGTCGTTCGGCTCTCGCAAGCTCTCGGCGTCTCTTCTGCGCACTGTGTTTCGAACGTCTAGCCACGTTTCCCCCTGCAAAGTGGATTGCTGCCCCCGGATGGGCCTGCACGGGCCCGAACAGACCCTGACGGGCAGCCACTCGCGCCTTGGTCTAAAATAGCGGAGGAGCCGCCGGTTCTCAAGCGCGACTGTCCCGGGTCATACCGGTCGTACCGGTCGTACGCCAAATCCCGACGGTCCACGGGGAGGATAGGTGGTGGATGATCTGTCCCTGCGCGCGCAGGTTCGTGCGGTGCTGCGAACGGTGCCGGATTTTCCGACTCCAGGCATCCTGTTCCGCGACATCACTCCGCTGCTGGCGGCGAGCACAGTGTTCCCGCAGGTGGTCGGCTGGCTGGCGGACCGGTGCGCCGCTACGCCGGCAGACCGAATCGCGTGCATCGAGAGCCGCGGGTTTCTGTTCGGTGCGCCACTGGCCGCCCGGCTGCAGCTGCCGCTGGTGCCGATTCGGAAGCCGGGCAAGCTGCCGCACACCACCCTGCACCTCGACTACGAGCTGGAGTACGGCGCCACCGCCCTGGAGATCCACGCCGACGCCTGCCGCGCCGGCGAGCAGGTGGTGGTGGTCGACGACCTGCTGGCCAGTGGCGGGACCGCGGCCGCCGCCTGCGAGCTGGTGGAACAGCTCGGCGCCACGGTGGCGGCCGCCCTGTTCGTGATCGAGCTGGCCGACTTCAACGGGCGCGAACGTATGGGCGAGCGCCCCTGCCACAGTCTGGTGCAGGTGTAGACTTTCAGATCGCCTGACGATGCCGACTTCGACCGGCCGCGCTCCGGGCCGCGCTTGGCTAGTCGAAGAATCCCTTGGGCTGGGCGGCGGCCTCCAGCGCGGCGACGCGTTCGGCCATCCAGGCGTCGTAGCTGCTCTGGTCGTGCACGGTGAAGAAGCCGCGCATGCGGTAGTGCCCCAGGCCGCAGAGCTGGGCGCACGCGATCTCCCATTCACCGGTAGCGGTGGCGGTGAAGCTCAACGGGATCACCATGCCGGGGATGGCGTCCTGCTTCACCCGCATCTCCGGGAGAGAGAAGCTGTGCACCACGTCGAAGCTGCTCAGCTCGATCCGGATCGGGGTGTTCACCGGGATGTGGAGCTGGTTCACCGTGACGATGTCGTCCTTCGCGAACAGGTCGTCGCGGTCCACCCCCAGAGGGTTGACCTCGGCATCGACCAGCTCGGTCGAGGTGGCCCCGAACATGCCGTCCGCCCCCGGATAGTGGATGTTCCAGGCGAACTGCTGGCCCACCACCCGGATCGTATGCGCTTCCTCGGCCGCCACCGGATTGGCTATCTGCCGCGCCCACACCGGCACCGACAGCCCGAACAGCAGCGCGATCTCGATCACGGCGATCACTCCCTCGAGGTAGCGCGACAGGTGGCTGTGGGTGCCGTGATAGTTGGCCCGCGGCTGGCGGCGTTTCCGGAACCGCACCAGCACGTAGAAGAAGAACGCGCCCCAGCCCACGAACAGCACCAGCATCAGCAGGTGCACCCACCCGATCAGGCCATCTACCTGACCGGCGTGCGCGGAAGCCGCCGCCGGCAGCCCGAGGGAGCGCGCGAACTCGATCATCCGGAGACCTCCGTGGACGCCTGCAACCGCTGCAGCCGCCGCCGCGCCGCGACCAGAAACCCGCCCACGCCGGCGAACACCAGCGCCACCATGCCCAGCAGCAGCAGGATTCCGGCGCGCAACCCGGCCGCCTCCGCTCCTTCCGCGGCGCCGAAACACACCGCGCAGGCGGCCGCCGGGTGCGGCGCCAGGGTCAGCCACGCCAGGGCGAGCGCCACGGACAACGCCGGCGATGCCGCGACCGCGGACAACCTGCCGCGCATCACCGCACGTCCTTCAGCGTCGCCAACACGCGCCGCTCCCACAGCAGCACGCCCAACAGGCCCAGCGCCGCGGCCACCCCGCCGCCGACCGCCAGCACCGGATTGCGGTGGGCGTAGTAGACGAAGCACCAGACCGACAGCACCGCCAGCCCGACGCAGGCGCAGGCAATGAACACGACGTGGGCAACCTTGAGTGACATCAGTGGTGGTCGTCGAGCGCCGGCGGCATTACTTCCACCCGCTCACTGGCGAACGTATCGAAATATCCGAACAGGAACAGAGCGATCATCACCGCAAAGAACACCGCGGCGAAGGTCAGCACCTGGAACACGAACGGAAACTTGTCGGAGAACAGGTGCATGAAGATGCCCGCCACCAGCGTCCCCTTGAGGCCGGCCACGGCCAGGGCCACGACCACGCCGGCCGCCACCGGCAGATGCAAACGGCTCACGGCCACGGTCACCACGGTCAGCACCAGCAGGGAAATGAACACGATGAAGTAGGTGCGGACCTGCTGCTGGACGTGTTCGGCGGTATGTTCGGCGCTCATGCTCTCACTCCCGACAATCCATCACAAGAGATACAACACGGGAAACAGGAAAATCCACACCAGGTCCACGAAGTGCCAGTAGAGCCCGGCGATCTCGATGCGGTTGGCCATCTTCTCCGGGTTCTCGCGGTAGAGGCCCGGGGCCGAGAAGAAATGGTAGAGATTGACTACCACCCCGAACAGGATGTGCAGGCCGTGCACGCCGGTCAGCGTGAAGTAGATGGCGAAGAACGTGCTGGTGGCGGGGAAGCGGCCGTGGGCGAACTCTTCGCCGTACTCGAACCCCTTGATCACCAGGAACGCCAGCGCCAGCAGAATGGTCAGGCCGAAGTAGACCTGGAACGCGACGAACCGCTCCAGCTTCAGCGACGCCCAGGCCATCACCATGGTCAGCGACGAGCCGATCAGGATGGCGGTGTTGATGGTGGCCAGGGTGACGTTGAGAAAGTCGGCCCCGTACGGCCAGCTCCCCGCGATGCCGCCGGCGCCGATGCGCAGCAGGATGTAGGAGGAGAAGAAGGCGCCGAAGAACAGCACCTCGGAGGCCAGGAACAGCCAGATGCCGAGCTTGCCGTTGTAGACCCCGGTAACCGGATGGTTCTCTTGATCGTAGGGAATCTCCACCATGTCCGTCAGTCCGCGCTCGTCGCTCAGACCCGTTCCAGGTGTTGCGGCGAGTAGTCGCGCGCGGCATCCGGCACGCTGTACTCGTACGGTCCGCGGAACACCTGCACCGGCTGCGGGAAGTTGCCGTGCCCGAGCGGCGGCGAGGTGGTGGCCCACTCCAGGGTGGTGCCCTGCCACGGGTTGTCGTCCACCTTTTCCCCGCGCTTGAGGCTCACGAAGAAGTTGATGATGAAGAACACTTGGGCCAGCGCCAGCCCCCACGCCGAGAAGGTGATGAGCTGGTTGATCCACAGCACGTCCTGCGCGTGCGCGTAGGTGGCGCCGCCGTCGTACAGGCGGCGCGAGACGCCCGCCATGCCGAGCCAGAACATCGGCATGAAGGTTCCGAACATGAACACCAGGGTCGGCCAGAAGTGCCAGCGGCCCAGGGTATCGCTCATGCGCCGCCCGGTGACCTTGGGATACCAATGGTAGATGCCCGCGAACAGCGCCATCAGCGTCCCGGGCGCGACCACGAAGTGGAAGTGGCCGATCACGTAGTAGGTGTCGTGCAGATGGATGTCGGCCACCGCCAGTCCCAGCGGCAGGCCGGTCAGGCCACCGATCCCGAACATCGGAATGAACGCCAGCGCGAACAGCATCGGCGTGGTGAACCGGATCGACCCGCCCCAGAGCGAGATGATCATGACGGTGAGGATCACGATCGACGGCACCGAGATGATCATCGTGGTGAGCTGGAAGAAGGTGCTGATGGCGGTGCCCATGCCGGTCAGGAACATGTGATGGGCCCAGACGATGAACGACATGAAGCCCAGGAACACCAACGAATAGACCAGGGCGCGGTAGCCGTACAGCGGCTTGCGCGAGTTGTTGGCCAGGATCTCGCAGACGATGCCCATGGCCGGCAGGATCAGCACGTACACCTCGGGATGGGCCAGGAACCAGAACAGATGCTGCCACAGCAAGGCGCTGCCGCCGCCGCTGCCGGGATAGGCTACGCCGCTCACCACCAGCCCGGAGGGCATGAAGAAGCTGGTGCCGACGACGCGGTCGAGGAGCTGCATGAAGCCGGCCACCTCCAGCGGCGGAAACGCCAGCACCAGGAGGAAGCTGGTGACGAGCTGGGCCCACACCAGGAACGGCATGCGCATGAGCTGCAGGCCGGGGGCGCGGAGCTGCACGATGGTGGTGATGATGTTGATCGAGCCGAGCAGCGAGGAGTTGATCAGGAACACCATCCCCAGCAGCCACCAGGTCTGGCCCGCGGTCTCGATGACCGCCAGCGGCGGGTAGGAGGTCCAGCCTGACTTGGCGGCGCCGCCGGGCACGAAGAAGCTGATCAGCATCACCACGCCGCCGGCGAAGAAGAGCCAGTAGCTGGCGGCGTTGAGCTTCGGGAACGCCATGTCCGGCGCCCCCACCTGCAGCGGCACCAGGTAGTTGCCGAAGGCGCCCACCGCCAGCGGCACCACGCCCAGGAACACCATGATGGTGCCGTGCATGGCGCCGAGCTGGTTGTAGAACTCCGGCAGCATCACCCCTTCGGGCATGCGCGTGGCGCCGAACAACCGGCCGATCACCGGCAGCGCCTGCTCGGGGTAGGCCAGTTGCCAGCGCATCAGCAGGATGAAGGTGAAGCCGAGCAGCAGGAACACCAGCGCGGTGATGCCGTACTGGATCCCGATCACCTTGTGGTCGGTGGAGAAGACGTACTTGCGGATGAAGCTTTCCGGCGGCCCGTGGCCGTCGCCGTGGCCGCCGCCTCCATGGCCGTGGCCGCCGTCGCCGTGCGCGCCGCCGTCGTGTCCGTGGTGCTGGCCGTCTGCCGTGCTCATTCCGCCTGTGCCTGCTGCTCGTCCCGCGTGCGCGGCCGCGTCCGTCCGGTCGCGGCTCAGCTCGAAGGCACCTCCATGACCGCGTCGATGGTGGCGCTCTCACCCACTCCCACGGTAACCGTGTGGGTCTGCGCCGGCAGGCGTTCGTGCCAGATCTCCACCTCGTAGGTGCCGGCGGGCAGGTTGCCGATGGTGAAGCTGCCGTCGGCCCCGGTGACCGCGAAGTAGGGATGATCGAACACCGCCGCCCAGGCGTTCATCCACGGATGGACGTCGCACTTCAACGCGAACGGGGTCGGCTCCGCCTTGTCGAACACCTTCTCCAACTCGGTCCGGAACTGCGGCATCGCCTCGTTGAACTCCGCGTTCACCTTGGCGAAGACGTGCACGTTGTGCAGGGTGCCGTCGGGATTGAGGATCTTGAGGGTCTGGCCGACCTGCAGCGCGAACACGTGCGGGCTGTACTGGCAGCCGTTCTGATCGAACTCCACGACCGCGTCGGGCACCGCGTGCTCCATGGCAGGAACGTTGCCCTTGATCTGCACCAGCACGTTGGCGATCCGCTGATCGTCGCCGAGCACCAACGCCTGGCGGCGCTTCGGGTCTGCCTGGCTCTTCTCGTCGCACACCGGATCGGCCGCCATGTCCAGCACCGTCATCTCCGGCGCGTCCCCGCTGAAGGTCACGGTGCCGCTGATCGAGGCGTCGTTGGTGTCCTCGACCGCCGCGGCCGCCTGCTCCTGGGCGCCGCCCTGGTCGCTGCCGGCGGCCGCCTCCGCCGTGCCGTCGTCACCGTCGCCGCCGCAGGCGGCCAGCGCCACCGCCAGCCCGGCGCCCGCGAGGGCGAGGCGGACGCGTGGAGTGAACCACGAGAGTATGGGAACGAAGCGCATATGGCTGGTGCGCATGCAGGCCTCCTCGGGGAAACGGCTTGAATCAAGCATTTCTGAAATCGTCTGAAATCGTCTGAAATCGGCACCGGGGCTGCGCCAGCGTTGCATCCCGCAACCGTGCAAGAACCTAAGCCATCGGCGCGGGCACTGTCAACCCGATTGTCCGCCCGATCCGCCCTGTCCGTCCGATCCGCCCGGCTGCCGTCGCCGCTCGCGCCGTTTCTCGTAGCCCTCGGCCATGTGGTGGCGGAACGCCAGGATGCGGGCCGGCACCGGCACGCCGCGGAACTCCGCCCGGCACAGGTAGCACACCGCCATCACCGGTACCCGCCGGTAGATGATCAGGTCGACCAGCGCCAGCACCATCAGGCTGACGCCGTAGGTGAACGGCACCAGCACGGCGCCGGCAGCCACCAGCCCGATGCCGAGCGCGCGCGGAAACGCCTTCTGGCGGAAGAAGCGGCGGCAGTCGCAAATCGGGCACTGCTCCAGGCGCTGCGCCGCCTCGTCGATGGCGTAGCGGCGACCGCAGGAGTCGCACGCGAGGAGATCCGGCCGGCCGGCGCGCACCAGCGGCGCCTCGCACCGGTCGCAGTGCGCGCGCAACTCGACCACGGTGCCGGCCGGCGCGGCCGGCTTCACAGCACCACCCCGTAGCGCAGCAGGAAGAACCGGTACGAGAAGTCGCCGATGATCGCCGCGATCACCACCACGTAGAGGATGCCGGTCGCGGCCTGGGTGGACTTGGCCTGCAGGGTGCGCTGCACCAGCCAGGTGGCGGCCAGCGGAAACAGCGTGCCGAAGAACACCGCCACCGCTACCAGGAAGCCGTCCAGCGTGCCGACGAAAGCGTACAGTGGCAGCGGGAAGCCCTGGTACGGCACGCTGTGCGTGGCCAGGGCGAGCCCGTCCCAGACCAGACGCACGGCCAGGAACCCGGCGTACACCGCGACCGCGCGCGCCAGAATCGCGATCGGCAGCTTGGTGACGTTCAAGTACCAGTGCCCCAGCACCATGGCGTACAGCGCCAGGGCGAGCGTCACGCCGCCGAGCAGGGTGAGCGCCGCCGCCCAGACGGGCGCCGCCGGCGGCGGCGCCCGCGCCACGGCCACGGCCGCGGTCACCACCACCCCGACCAGCGACGGCAGCGTCACCAGCGCCAGCCGCGGCCGCGCCCGTTCCCACTGCGCCCAGGTCACCCCCAGCAGCGCAAGCAGCCAGGCCACGGCGAGCACCGGCAGCACCGCAGCCGGCAGCCCCGCCGCACCGGTGGCGCCGCCGGCGTGCCAGCGGCCGCCCGCCGGCACCGCCGGCGCGAACAGCAGCGCGAACAGCCCCAGGCTCAGAATGAAGCAGCTCACCCCCAGGTTGAAGCGGTAGAACCCGCGCTCGATGGTGCTCCCGGCGTTGGCCCAGAAGCACAACGGATACGCCGTGGCGAACGCCAGAAAGCCGCTCAAGGACAGCT
Source organism: Spirochaetia bacterium (assembly GCA_965198005.1). Taxonomy (GTDB): domain Bacteria; phylum Spirochaetota; class Spirochaetia; order SZUA-6; family Bin103; genus Bin103. The sequence goes on along the minus strand of CBDAOI010000004.1, from coordinate 283,429 downwards.
CGGTCAGCACGTTGGGTCTCGTCTCATTCGCGTCATGGCAACTTACGCGCAGCCGGCGCCGTCGGCCATGCGCGCCAAGCGCGCCAGCAGCCGCGCGTAGAACAGCACCCCCGCGGCGTCGGTGTGGTGCAGCCGCACGGTTCCGGACCCGGCATGGCGCCAGCGTACCGAACGGCGCCAAACAATGCACAATCAATGCACAATGGCGGGGCCGATGAGCGTGATGGCACTCGCGGCGCGCACGATCTCCGCATCCGCTTGCACCGGTTCGAGTCACGCCACGCCGCCTGCCCGATTCCGTTGTGTGATACCATGGCGGGTGACGCATCGGGTGTTCCGGGGATGAACTTCAACACCACCAACAACACGTTCCGCCAACTGATGGGCAACGGGCTCAGTTACCGGGTGCCGCTGTTCCAGCGCGACTACTCCTGGGGCCCCGACGAGTGGGACGACCTGTGGCGGGACCTCGTCGCCCTGTTCGACGCCGACCCGGAACCCGCGCACTACATGGGCTACCTGGTGTTGCAGTCCGCCGACAACCGGGCATTCGACATCATCGACGGCCAGCAGCGCATGACCACGCTCAGCCTGCTGATGCTCGCGGCGGTGTCCCATCTGTCGGATCTGGCGGCGCCGGATGATCCGCGCGACCCGCAGACGCGGCGCGCGGAGCAGTTGCGCGCCAGCTACGTCGGCTACCTGGACCCGGTCAGCCTGGTGCCGCGGTCGAAGCTCACGCTCAATCGCCACAACGACAGCTTCTACCAGGACTACCTGGTGCCGCTGGAGCGGCTGCCGCGGCGGGGACTGAACGCCTCCGAGCAGCTCCTGCGGCACGCGTTCTCCTGGTTCAAGGAGCGCATCAAGGAGCGGGCGGCCGACGATGGAACCGCGGTCGCCAGCTTCGTCGATGGAGCGGTCGACAAGCTGTTCTTCACCGTGATCACGGTCACCGACGAGCTGAACGCGTTCAAGGTCTTCGAAACGCTGAACGCCCGCGGCGTACGCCTCTCGGCCACCGACCTGCTCAAGAACTACCTGTTCTCGGTGGTCGCCCGCGGTGGTGCTCACGAGTCGGAAATCGAGGCATTGGAACGCCGCTGGGAAGGAATCGTCGGATTGCTCGGCAGCGAGAGCCTGCCCGAGTTCCTGCGCGTGTACTGGAACAGCCGCCATCGCCTGGTGCGCAAGGCCGATCTGTTCAAGACCATTCGCGGCGTCATCGACGACCGCTCCGGCGCGTTCGCGCTGGTTCGCGACCTCGACCGGCAGGCGCGGGTGTACGCGGCGCTGCGCAATGCGGACGACGGCTCGTGGACCGCCGAGGAACACGCCGGCCTGTCGCAGTTGCAGATGTTCAACGTGCGCCAGCCGCTGGCGCTGCTGCTGGCGGCGTTCGACCGGTTCTCGGAAGCGGACCGGACCGGGTTCGCGCGTCTGCTGCGCGCGGTAGCCGTGGTTTCGCTCCGGTACAACGTGATCTGCGGGCGGCAGAGCAACGAGCAGGAGTCGGTCTACAACCAGATAGCGGTGGCGATAGCAGAGCAGCGTGTCACGACTCCGGGCGCGGCGATCGCGCAACTGCGCCCGGTCTATCCGGAAGACGCCGAGTTCCGGGCGGCGTTTACCGACAAGACGCTGCGCACCACCAGCAGCCGGAACAGGAAGGTGGCCCGCCTCGTGTTGTTCCAGTTCGAGCGGCGTGCCTCCGGCCGCAGCTTCGACTTCGAGAGTGCCCGATACGACCTGGAGCACGTGCTGCCCGAGCACCCGGGCGATGACTGGCAACAGTTCGACGATCAACAGCGCGCAGCCGCCACCTATCGCCTCGGCAACCTCACGCTGCTGACCGCCAGCCGCAATCGCGACGCCGGCAATGCCGGCTACCCTGAAAAGCGGCCAATCTACCGGAACAGCGAGTTCGCCATCACCCGCAAGCTCGCCGAAGACTACGACACCTGGACCCCGGACAAGATTCGCGCGCGCCAGGCATGGATGGCCCGCCAAGCCACCACCATCTGGCGCATCGATGCTTGACCGATCGCGCGATGCCGGAGGAACGCCCATGAGCTATGGGGAACTGATTTCGATCCGGGTCTGGGGACGGGGAGTCGAGCAGGAGTATCCCATCGAACGGTCCGCGGCGACCGCTCCCGGAGACCCCCTGGATCGGTTCGGCGGCTACTCCTGGACTGACGCGGAGTGGGACGCCAAGCACACGGAAATCGCCGCGCAACTCGATGACGAAGGCGCCGGAGCGGAGTCGGTGATCATCATCACGGAGCCGCTGGCGGAGGATCACTACGACGACGAGGACTACGTCATTCTGCGCGAGCAGGACATCGTGTCGGAAGTGCGGGAGACCGCCTGGCGCCAATTCGAGCGTGAAATCAACGACGAGATGGCGGCGTGGCTGGCGCACCATCGCGACCCCGACGACAAGCACCTCGAGCAGGTGATGGCGAGGTACGAGAAGCGGGCACTGCGTGGATCTCGGCTCCAACTACGATCTGCCGCACCCTGACGTGAAGGCCACCGTCGAGCACGTCCTGCGCTGCGATTGGAAGACCCACGACTGACCGCCAATCGCAAGTATCGTACGTCGAAGCTGAGCTGTGTCAGCTACCCTGACGCGGCGCCATCCACGACGCGGCAGAGAGCCTCCGGCAACGCGGTCGGCCTTCCGTGGGTGCCGTCCAGCGCTACGTGGCGGGTTATCGCCCGAGCCGTTTCCTCGCCAGCCGAGTCGCGGAAGCGGTACGCCACCTGGTAGGAGTGGTCGCCGTGCCGGGTCACGGTGAGCTCCACCAACAACCGGTCGCCCACGCGGATCGGCCGGGCGAACTCCGCTTCCACCGCCACCACCGGCAGGCGCACCTCGCCGTCCGCCAGGATCCGGGCCACGCTCAGCCCGGCCCGCTCAAGCAGCGCCTCGTACGCCTCGTGCGCCAGCTCCAGCAGCCGTGAGCAGAACAGAACGCCCGCGGCGTCGGTGTGGTGCAGCCGCACGGTGATCGGATAGACGAAGTCGGGACTTTCCTTGACCGGCATGCGCTCAACCTACCCTGAGAGCGCCCTTCGCTGCGACGGCGCTCCGGTGCATCCGCCGGACGCAATCGCCGCCACGATGGCCGGCCCGGAAGTGCATACCCCAATGCCGGCAAAATTGCACAGTTTCCATGAGATCCCGCCCTATGATCGCGGCCATGTCCTGTGAAGCGAGTTTGACCCCGTAGGCACGCCTGAGCGTTACGGCTCCGAACCCCACGACATCCAGTTTCCCGGCGAATATCGGGACCGTCTCTTGAGAGTGGGTAGCGGAAGACAGGGGTCCGCTCCCGACGACAGTAAGGCCGGCTCTCTCGGCGGCGTTCTGGTCGATGCATGTGATGGCCGCCCCTGTATCCACCAGCGCGTGACCATGTACTAGGTTTGCTCCCGGACGCCCGACTGGTGAAACGCTGACCCTGACGCGGGGACCGAATTCTCGCAGCCCCACTCGGGGCGGGAGCATCTTGTCGCCGCCGTTGGCCTTGCTTTTGCCCGGTTCGTAGCGGCTGTTGAGTATCACAGGAGGCCAAGCGCCAGGGCTGGTACGACGAGTGTTGGATCGTCCTCGGGACGGTGGACCGACCTGACGAGGAACGGTCCAATACCGAGAGAATCGGCCGCCTCGACAGCTTCGTCGTACGAATCGTACGCTCCGATCACCTCTCCCTTCCGGATCACCAGGTATTTGCCGGGGTGCTCCTTGGCCAGCTCTGCTTGCTTGGTCTTGAGATAGTCCTTCTCGGTCTGGAGAATGTCGCTCATTTCGACCGTCCTTACGTCGTGCCTAGTCTCTGTGTCGCCCGGCACGGTTGTTACGCTCCCCAATGTAACGGGGCTTGACAATACGCGCAAACCAGGCGCGCCTGCCACCCGGCAAGACCCTCGCCAATTTCGATTTCAGCGTGGTTCCCATGGTCTCCAAGGCGCACGTGATGGCCCTCACGGCCGGCGACCAGTGGCTCGCTGAGGGCGCCAACCTGAGGTGGTCCCGGTTGGTTGGACAGCCCGGGGGGTAAGTTAAGGTGTATTCCGTTGTCTGTCAACCCACCCCTCCCTGTCAAAAACAGGTGGCGGTAACAGGGGGTGGGGGTCTGGGGGAGGGGGGGCTTGATCCTGTGGACATTGTGGATAACTCCCCGCACCGGATCGCACACCCGCTCGCCCTCTGACCTCGGAACCCGCAATTGCCACCTGCTCCCCATGTCCGTTACGCCACCTCCCGTCCGGGCGCCGCGACGCCGCGGTAGGCCTCGGACGGCGTCCGGCCACCGAGTGCCGAGTGCGGTCGTACCTCGTTGTAGAACTCGATCCACTCGTCGATCACCCGCTGCGCCACGAAGCCGTCCGCCAACTCGTGCAGGTAGACCGCTTCGTACTTCAGGGACCGCCACAGCCGCTCGATGAACACATTGTCCAGGCAACGACCGCGACCGTCCATCGAACAGCGTATCCCCGCCGCCACCAGCAGCTCCGTGAACGCGATGCTGGTGAACTGGCTCCCCTGATCGGTGTTGAAGATCTCCGGGTTGCCGTACATCTCCAGCGCTTCCTCCAGTGCCTCGACACAGAACCGGGTGTCCAACGTGTTGGACAGCCGCCACGCCAGCACCCGCCGGCTGGCCCAGTCCATGATCGCCACCAAGTACAGGAACCCGCCCTGCACCGGGATGTAGGTGATATCCGCGCACCACACCTGATTCGCGCGGTCGATCGTCAGCCCCCGCAGCAGATAGGGATACACCCGATGCTCCGGGTTCGCGACGCTGAGCCGCGGCTTGCGGTAGATCGCCTCCAAGCCCAGCAGCCGCATCAGCCGCCGCACCCGGTGCCGACCGACGGTCACCCCCTCACGCGCCAGATGGCGTACCATCTGCCGAGCGCCGTAGAACGGGTACTGCAGGTACAACTCATCGATGCGCCGCATCAGCGCCAAGTTCGCCGCGCTCTCGCCGACCGGCGTGTAGTACAACGCCGAGCGGCTCAGTCCAAGCAGGGTGCACTGCCGGCTCAAGCTCAAGTTCTCGTAGTCACGTTCAATCATCTTCCGTCGTTCGTCCCGTCTCAGAGCTTGAGCCCGCGTGCTAAAAAATCCCGCTCCACCGTCAACTCGCCGATCTTCGCGTGCAACTCGTGGATGGTCGCCTCGTGATCCGCCTGCCGGCGGCTGGCGCCGTCCGCGAACAGTTCCCGCAGACCATCCTGTGCTTGCCGTTTCCAGCCGCTCACCTGGTTCGGATGGACGTGGTGCTTGGCCCCGATCTCCTGGATCGTGCGGTCACCGCGCAACGCTTCCACCACTACCCGTGCCTTGAACTCCGCTGTGAATCGACGTCGTGTCGTCGCCATCTCCTTGGCCCTCCTCATGGCCTCGAATACACCTTAACCTCCTGTCCAATTTTCCAGGACCACCTCACCCTGAGGCCCTCGCTCCAGCCGCGTTATGTTGTCGCGGCCATCGTCGCTTGGTGGCCTCATCCGCCAGTCTGCTGCTCTCCGTTCCACTTCCCGCCATCCAGCGGTTATAGGTCCGGTCCTTGGCATTCGAGGATCATCCTGCCTGAGCAGCACACCTTCCGGGCTTTCACTGCTGAACTATCCAGAATTGCCGCCTTCAACTTCCGCCGGGAGCCTACCGCGTGCACTTCCCAGTTTCTTCCGCAGCAGCACTGGCCATCGGGTAGGAGGGGGAAACCCTTGGCACTCCGAGATCCAGCAACCAACTTCCCGCTGGGGAGGTTTTCGGCGATTAGTCCGTTCGCTCTCGCTACGGCCCTTCTGGTTGTTAGCCTCCTAGGTTGGTCGGTCGGGCTCACGCCCTCCCCTGAGTACGTTTACTTCCGGGCTTTCAGCCGTCAGAGTCGCCCCTGTCGACTGCCGGATATAACTACGGCGCCACACTGGGATTTGCGCCGGCGGGACTTACACCCGCAAGTTCAGCAGCTAGCCTCGCTGCGCCCCCCCCGGCGGGAGTTCCAAGAATTCGTTTCGCGGGGGTTGACAAATGGTGAGGAGTCCCCCCTGTACCCTTTATAGAGATTAGATAGTTCGCCAGGGACTGCTAGAATCCCAGGCGGGCAAGGCAGCCTACCGGGAGCAACCTTGAGCCCCCCGCGCCGTAGAGCGCCCGGGGGGGACATGTGCCCCGGTAGGAGTGCCGCGATGGATACCCAGTGAGGAGTAGTGCCAGGTGGGAAGGTGCCAGGAGCACCGGAGCACCGGAGCACCAGTACAGGGGTGGAACGACATCGTGGCAGCCGAGCTCCACAATCTCGGGAGGTGACAGGATGTCAACCGAACAGACCGAACAGACCGAACAGTGGTTCGTGGGTATCGATTGGGCGACCCAGCAACATCAGATCTGTGTGCTTGAGGGTGACGGGGAGGTGGTCGCGGAACGGCAGGTGGCCCATAGCGGCGCCGGCATCGCCGACTTGTGCGCGTGGTTGCACGAGCTATCCGGCGGGCACCCGGAGCGCGTGCACGCGGGGATCGAGGTGCCGCATGGCGCGGTGGTCGAGATGCTGCTGGAGCGGGAGGTGCAGGTGTACGCGATCAATCCGAAGCAGCTGGATCGATTTCGTGACCGGTTTACGGTGGCCGGCGCCAAGGATGACCGGCGCGACGCGCGGGTGTTGGCAGACTCGCTGCGCACCGACCGACGCAGCTTTCGTCAGTTGCAGGTGCAGGCACCGCCGGTGATCGAGTTGCGGGAATGGTCGCGCCTGACTGCCGAGTTGCAGGAGGAACGCAACGGGCTGATCAATCGCATGCGCGAGCAACTGCGCCGCTACTACCCGCAGCTGATCGAGCTGGGCGGTGACCTCGGCGCGGGCTGGGTTCTGGAGTTGTGGGAGAAGGCGCCGACGCCGGCGGAGGCAGCGCGGGTCCGGAAGGCGTCGGTCGCGGCCATCCTGAAGCGCAACCGCATCCGGCGCCACGCTGCTGCCGGTGTGCTGCGCATCCTGCGGCAGCAGCCGCTTGAGGTGGGCCGCGGGACGATAGCGGCGGCTACGGCGCACATCGCGAGCGTCATCGCCCGGCTGAAGCTGGTCGACCAGCAACTCAAACAGGCGCACAGCCGGCTCGACGAACTGCTGGCCGAGATTGTGGCCGCCGACGACTCGGGTGAACCAGAAGAGCAGCGTGACGCCGTCATCCTGCGTTCGATGCCCGGTGTCGGTCGGATCGTGCTCGCCACGCTGTTCGCGGAGGCCTCACAGTTGCTGGCTGAGCGAGACTACCACAGGTTGCGGATTCTGACCGGGGTGGCGCCGGTGACCAAGCGGTCGGGGAAGAGTTGCCAGGTGAGCATGCGCCGTGCCTGCAACCAGCGGCTGAGCAACGCGATGTATCACTGGGCGCGGGTGGCGATCCAGCACGATCCGGTGAGTCGGGAGCGGTATGCGGCGCTGCGCGCGCGCGGGCAGCGCCATGGCCGGGCGCTGCGTACGGTCGCGGACCGGTTGCTCGCGGTGGCGTGCGCGATGCTGCGTGACCGCACGCAGTTTGATCCACAGCACCGGGCTCCGCGACCGCTGACCGCCTGATGGGGGAAGGTGGGCCGGGCGCGGGAAGCGTCGTCCCCGCCGCTCACGGGAGCGACCGGAGACCCGGCAGGAGGCGCGGTGAGACTGCTCGGCGCGAACCGGCACCGGTGCACGGAAATCCGAACTTTTAACCTGTTACGTAACGGAGCGTAACGGGAAGTAGAGCAGTGGCGGTAAGTAACGCGGAACGGCGCTATCGAGAGCGCCGCAAGGCAGCGCAGCCCCGGGTGCAGTACCGCAGGCCGCAAGACCGCAGGTCCCGACCGCAGCGCTGGCAGGATGCGGTGGGCACCCTGCTCGACCTCCAGGGTGAGTATCAAGCGTGGCTCGACCACTTGCCCGACAGTCTCCAGGAGTCCGCGGTCGCACAGCGGCTGGAGGCGATGTGCGGGCTTGATCTTGCCGAACTGGAGAGCGTCGAGCCGCCGCGCGGGTATGGGCGCGACTGAGGGGGGTTCCGCAGCCCGCACCTCACGTCGTTCCTGACCTGCAAGCGCTGATCAGTGCCGGTCTCGGATTGATGTTCGAGGTGGCACACGGGAGCCGGGTGGCGGACCGCGCGGTGTCAGCGGTGTCGGCGGTGGTGGGAAACGGCTTTGACGGGCATTTTGCGGGATTCCGGGGGGTGCCCTGGGTATGAGCGCCAGGCTAACTGGCATATGACAGAGGGTGAAAGTCCCTCGGAACGAAGGAGCAGCCAATCCACGTTTCTCCGCGAGCCGTGCGTTGGCACCTGCGAGGGTGCAGGCGAAGCGTCGGCAGCGGTGCGTGCGGGCAGAGTTATGGAGCGCCGCAAAATACGACATCTGGAGTGCCGAGACTCTGTACTCGGTCGAAGGCAACACCGGTCGAGCCAGTATGGTGAGGATCGACCGGGCTCCACGGCGTCGAAGAACTCAGGCACGTGCGTACGTCATATACCGGGACCTGGGAGGTCTTCGGGTCGTCCCGGCGAGTCGTCGCCGGGACCGCGGAGGGAAGGCGTGAGGCTGGACCAAAGATGAACGACCCGAAGGAGTCGGACATGGGCATAGTAGCGGCGAAGCCGGCGAACAAGGGAGCGCAAGCGACTGCGGAGACGGTGGAGCGAAGGCCCATGACCAACGGGAATTCGCAAGGTCAAAGCACGGGCCGGACGCAGAGTCGGGCAACCGTGACACAGGCGGCCGAGCGGATACGGCAATTCGTAAAGAGAGAACCGCAGGAGAAACTCACTGCGCTGCTGCACCACGTGACGCCGGAAGCGCTGCGGGTGGCCTATTACGCGCTGAAGCGTGAAGCGGCCCCGGGGGTGGACGGGATGACGTGGCGGGAGTACGAGACGGGGTTGGAAGTGCGCTTGCACGACCTGCACCGGCGAGTACACACAGGAGCGTACCGAGCGACCCCGGTACGGCGGGTCAACATCGACAAGCCGGACGGAGGCACACGACCGCTGGGGGTGGCCGCGCTGGAGGACAAGATCGTCCAGAAGGCCGTGGTGGATGTGATCCTGACACCGATCTATGAGGAGGAATTTCTCGGGATCAGCTATGGGTTTCGACCGGGGCGCGGGGCACACGATGCGTTGGACGCACTGGCCTACGCCATCGAACGGCGCAAAGTGAACTGGATATTGGACGCGGACATTCGCGCCTACTTCGACACGATCTCGCGGGACTGGTTGATCAGATTCCTGGAGCATCGGATTGGAGATCGGCGGGTGCTGCGGCTGATAAAGAAGTGGCTGTTATCGGAACGTTCCGGTAACAGCCATTATGGGCCCCCCGCTAATATGGGAACCTGGGCGCCATGAGCCGTTGCGTGGCAAGCGGTTAGGGGCTGAGCAGGTTCCCATAACGCGTATGAAGTGCGCAGGCGTGGCGCAGGGCGTGTGGCGTGATGGCCTTGCCCGCGATCGAAGGTACTGCGCGTGCCGCGGCCTTGGCGTGCAAGGCGAGTCTCTTGGCGAAGCCGCGTCGCGTCAGGCCGGTTTTGAAGGCGTTCAGGAACAGATGCCGGTCGGGGCAGTCCGGCCGGACACCGAGCCAAGTGCGCAGCGCGCCGCGGGTTTCCTTCCACAGCGGCAGGACGCGGCCGCGGCGGCCCTTGCCCAGGATCCGGATGCGGTCGAGTCCCGGTGCCTGGAGGTCGTCCAGGGCCAGGCCGACCAGTTCCGAGACGCGCAGGCCGGCATTGTAGGCCAGGCACAGCATGGCGCGATCCCGCAGGCCGGTGACCGTGTGGGTGGCGGGGGCCTCGAGCAGCGCCCGGACCTCGTCGCGGTCGAGGTAGTCGAGCGGGGGCAGATCGGCTTTCTTTTGGGGCAGCGCATGCACTTGTGCCGCCAGATCCAAGCATTCCGGGTGGCGGAACTCCAGGTAGCGGAAGAAGGACTTGATCGCAGACAAGCGGGCGTTGCGGGTCCGCACGCCGTTGTCGCGGTCCGTCTCGAGGTGGTTGAGAAAGGCGAGCAGCGTCGGGATGTCGAGATGTCCGACCTGCAGCCGGCACGGCCGGAGCTTGTGACGCTCCGCCGCGAAGACCGCCAGCAGCTTGAAGCTGGCGGCGTAGCCCGCCACGGTATGCGGGCTGGCGCCGCGGTCGCGCGGCAGGTGCTCCTGGAGGAAGGCCGCCAGCGGCCCTGCGAGCTCAGTCATCGTCCCCCCTCCCCGCATGCAGTCTTTCGGTGGCTGCCGACACTTGGTTCAGCAGGACCGGGGTTGCCTCGAGGTACCAGTAGGTATCAGTGGCGTTGGCATGGCCGAGATAGGTGGACAGCGCGAGCAGGTGCCGGCTGGTCTCTGCCCGACCGCCGGACACAGCGGTCTCCAGGGCACGCGTCGCGAAGCTGTGACGAAGGTCATGCAGGCGCGGGCCGGGCTCGCCCGGGCCCCCACGCAGGCCGATCTGGCGCGCGAGTCGGACAAAGGTATGGGACAGGTAGTCCGGTTGGACGGGCCGGCCGCCGGCGAGCACGAAGAGACGGTCGCTGGGGCTGCCGCATCGCCCGCGGATCTGCAGATACCGGTTCAGTGCGGTCCGCACGCTCCCGTGGAGGGGCACGAGCCGCTGCTTGCCGCCTTTCGCGTGGCGGATCTGCAATCCGTCCGCAGCGGCGTCATCGAGCCGCAGGCCCGTGGCTTCCGCGCGGCGCAGGCCGGTCGCCGCGACCAGCCCGATCAGGTAATGGAAGGTCACGGGGGTGATGGAGCCGGCGGGAGGCAGCTCCAGCGCCGCATCCATGACTTGGCAGATCTGCTCCAGCGACAGGAGCCGCGGCGGCGGGCGGTGATACCTCTGGCGACCGAGTGCATCGCGGTGGGGCACCTCGTGGCGTTCGTCCTCGGCATGCAAGTAGGCTGCCAGCCCGCAGACGAGGTGCAGCCGCTGTTGTTTTTTATGCGGTGACGCAGACTGCGACGCCCAGTCGAGACAAGTCTCGACGCGCACGCTTCGCTCGCCCCGCGCTTCGGCGTGCCGGGCGAAGCTGGCCAGCAGCCGCTCCTGTTCCCGGAAGGCCAGGCCGGTGGCGCGCTTGAACGCGGCATAGGTCAGAACGTGGTCGGCCAGCGTCATCGGGGTTCCCCCGGCCAGGGCTGCGCCACAGCGAGCAGCATCGGAGCATCCACGCGAGCGTAGAGTGCGGTCGTCTTCACCGACTGGTGGCGCAGGAGGGCGCCGACGGCCTCCGGCGCAGCTCCGCTGCGCAGCAGATGGGTGGCTCTCGAGTGACGGAACACGTAGGCGGCCGGGAGGCCCTCGCCGTCGATCCCGGCCCGCTGCATGGCCCGGCGCACGATTGCGCTGACCGCGGAGGCGGACAGGCAGCCGTGCGGAGCACGGAATCGCGGAAGCACCGTCGGGCAGGCGGTGCGCGGTCGCGCTCGCAGGATGTAGTCCTTGAGGGTGTCCCCGGTCTCCTGCGGCAACGGCAGCGCTGCGCTGCGGCGCGACTTCCCGCTGACCGCGACCAACGCCTGCTCCCAGTCGATGTCGTCGAGCCTCAAGGCGGCAACTTCTCCGGGGCGCAGAGCGAGCCGTGCCAGCAGCAGCAGCAGCAGGACGGCCCGATCCCGTAATCCGATGGAAGTGGCGGTGTCGCAGCTCGCGATCAGGGCCTCGATGTCTTCCTGCTCGACATACCGGGGCAACTGCGAGGCGGTCCGACGCGGGATCGTAGGGACCGCAGCAACGAGCCCCGGACGGCACAGCCCCTGGACTGCCAAGAAGCGCAGGTACGATCGCAGGGCACTGCCCTCGGCCGTGTTGCGGGAGCCGGACTGTGCACGGCCCAGGATGACCGCGCGGATCGACGCGGCGTCATAGGCGCCCGGGGCATCGCCCAGCAACGGCAACAGGGCTTGCAGGGATTGGCGGTATGCCTTCAGGGTGGTGTCGCGGACACCACGGTGCTGGCGCAGCCAGCGGAGGAAGGCGTCGGTATGGGCCCCGCCGCTGGCCTTCGGCAGTGGCTCCCGCCAGTCGGCAACCACATCCCGGTCGATCAGGAAGCTGGCAAACTTGGCGATCTCCGCCTGGGTGCGGCGGCTTCCAGCGAATGCACTGGACCGGCCGAAGAATCCAGGGTGCTCGCAATCGCAGCGATGGTCGAGAAACCGCTGCAGAACGCGGTCCTCGATCTCTCCCAACGCGAGCTCCGAACGGTACAGCCAGACGACGAGGTGGCGACAGGAGCTGCGCACCCCGCGAACGGTCCCTTCCCGGTAGCCTTGAGCCACCAGGGTGGCCGCAAACGCTTCCACCAGTCCGCCGCCCGTGACGATCGAGGCGGGAACCGCGGCCTGCCCGGTTTCGAGCAAGTAACCGAGGAAACGATGCGCGTGCCATGGTGACGGCGCGGCCGACTGGTTGCGGACATCGGCTGGGCAGTGGCAGTCGTGGCGCAGGAAGCGGTACACGCCGCGGATGTCGAGTGTCGCAACCTCCGATTCGTTGATCGTCAGCCACGCAATCATGTGGCGGGCTGTGGCTGTCGACCGGTGCAAGAGGCCGGGTGAACAGCCCTGATCGTTCAAATGCGCTTCGTAGGGCGGAAGGACCCGTTCCCCCAGCGCTTGGATGACCCCGGGTGAGGCATGGGGCCGGAAAGGTAGGACCATGATTCATCTCCTTCGTGGTAAGAAACCACCGGGAGATGACAGCACGTTATGGGAACCTGTTCAGCCCCTAACCGCTTGCCACGCAACGGCTCATGGCGCCCAGGTTCCCATATTAGCGGGGGGCCCATAATGGCTGCGCGCTGGGGTACTGGAAGAAGGCCGACAGATCGACGCGGGGCGGGGTACAGCGCAAGGGTCGGTGTGCTGGCGATCAGCATCAAGCTGTGGCCCCAACCCCGAATCGTACACTCATGGCCGGACCGGCGATTTGCCGTCAACCACCGAAGGTAGGAGCCGGATGGTTTAACGACCACGTCCGGATCTGTGCGGGGGGCGCCGGGTAACCGGCGTTCCTACCGCGCCCTCCCTGGGTTTGGAAGGCCGTCAGGGGGCCGCTATGAGGCCGACTCGGACGCCGAGCGGCCCGCTGCCGGCCAATCGGCGGTGAATGCCGGCCCTGAACGGGTCCGAGTGCCGAGATCGTCGCCGCGGCGGCGCTCGTGCTGCCGCTCCTGTCCGAGCAGCCTCGAACTCAACCGACGAGCGGCTCGCGGTTGCACCACCGGAGCGCCGCGACGGCCGCAGCAACGGCCCCTCCCCCCGCGTGCGGCGACTGACGGAGCAGCGGCTCGACGCTCGAGGAGGTCTGCCGTCGTAGCCCGAAGTTCCAGAGCCAAATGCTTGGTAAGTCACGAGGGGTCATATAGTTACGCTCAAAATGGCATGTGCCGTGCGTGGCTACATCCGGGGCGATACCCCCAGTAGCTCGAAGCAGCGCTGCTGCACCGGTGTCGGCTGCGTCGGCAGCAAGAACGTGCTCCCTGCCTTGGCAAGTTGCATCTTGTTGACCGTCAGAGTCCCCAAGTCGTTCATCAGGCTGCGAAAACTGTGCACCGGCAGATCGTCAGCGGTGCGCTTCCTGGCCGCCTTCTTCTGTGCCGCCGGGGCGACCGCTGTGCCGGTCGCACCACCGATGACCGTTGCTGCTGTGCCGCCTCCGGATCGTGGTCATCGAACAGCACCGGCGCCAACTCGCTGCGCATGTGCCACTCCACGTAGTAGGCCAGCATGCACAACAGTACGTGCGCCCGTACCCGGTCAGCGCGCCGGTGGTAGATCGGGCGCACCTTCAGATCCACCGTCTTCATACTGCGGAAGGCGCGCTCTACCTTGGACAGGTCCTTGTACGCGCGTACCGTCTGATCGGCGTCGAACAACTCCGGCTCGACGTTGGAGCGGACGATGTACAGCCCGTCCAGTTCTTCTTCGGCAGCGATCTTCTCGAGGTCACGTTCATAGGTGAATGAGTCCTCAGTGATCGTGGTGATGAAATGCTTGCTCACCTTGTGCTGATTGATCACCTTGCCCACCCGCATACCGATCTCAGCGGCGCCGCGCAGCGGATCTTTGGCACGCTGCGTGGCTCTCACGATGGGGGCCAGCTTGTCCTCGGTGGCGGCCAGCAACTCCAGCCGCTTGCGGTGGCGTTGGTCAGCCAACACCGGGTTGCGGCACACGATCAGCCGCTCGCGGGGGAAGTCGGGTGAGCTGATCTCGGCCAGATCACGCTGGTCGAACATCGACTGCGCCACCTGACCGTTCGCAATCAGCTTGCGGATGGTAGGCACGCGCAAGGTCGTGATCCAGCGCAGCCCGTCGCAGCCCTGCAGGTCTTCACGGATGCGCGCCCCGGTGAGCACCTCCCTGGGTTTGGAAGGCCCTCAGGGGGCCGGCCAATCGGCGGTGAATGCCGGCCCTGAACGGGTCCGAGTGCCGAGATCGTCGCCGCGGCGGCGCTCGTGCTGCCGCTCCTGTCCGAGCAGCCTCGAACTCAACCGACGAGCGGCTCGCGGTTGCACCTCCGGAGCGCCGCGACGGCCGCAGCAACGGCCCATTCCCCCCGCGCGCGGCGACTGACGGAGCGGCGGCTTGACGCTCGAGGAGGTCTGCCGTCGCCTAGCGCCCCAAAACCGCCGGGGCGCCGCTTTTGGCCCATCCCGTCCGACCGCTATGAGTCTGTCGCAATCCGACAGACTCCTGTAGCTGGTCCTGGAGGTGGCTGCGACCCGACCAGGCTGGGCTGCGGGCGGTGGCGGCGCGGTCAATACGGAGCCAGCGGTGCCGGGAATCGGCGTTGACGGGTGTTGCAGGGGGGCGCGGTAGGAACGCCGGTTACCCGGCGCCCCCCGCACAGATCCGGACGTGGTCGTTAAACCATCCGGCTCCTACCTTCGGTGGTTGACGGCAAATCGCCGGTCCGGCCATGAGTGTACGATTCGGGGTTGGGGCCACAGCTTGATGCTGATCGCCAGCATCCAAGCCCAGGAGAATCGGTCCTTCTGGGACCTCCGGCGTAGAATCTTTACCCAGATTCCTCGCAGACGCCACACGAATCGAACAGGTAGCGGTAGCTGGTGGGTACCGCGTAGTAGTTGAGCCATCCGCGCAGTACCCGTCCCAGCCAGCGCCCGGTTTCCATCACGTCATCATGCATGCGTCTGCGGAGCTCGATCTTGATCCTCTTCAGGTACGATTCATCCGCTTCCGAATTGGCTTCCGCCCCAGCCCGAAGCGTCCTTTCCTGTCCTTCCTGCAATAATGCGTGAAACCCAGAAAGTCGAACGTCTCCGGTCGCCCTTCTCCGCGCGCCAGGCGGTTCCTTTCGGCATACCGTCCAAACTCGAGGAGTCGGGTCTTGTCGGCGTTCAGTTCCAGCTCGAAGCCTCTGAATCGCTCCTTCAGTTCCCGCAGGAAGCGTTCCGCATCGTCACGATGCTCGAACCCGGCGACATAGTCATCTGCGTAGCGCACTATGATCATGTCTCCGCGCGCCTCCTGCGGCCGCCACTTCTTGGTGACCCACAGGTCCAACACGTAGTGCAAGTATATATTCGCGAGCATCGGTGAAATCACCGACCCTTGCGCTGTACCCCGCCCCGCGTCGATCTGTCGGCCTTCTTCCAGTACCCCAGCGCGCAGCCACTTCTTTATCAGCCGCAGTACCCGCCGATCTCCAATCCGATGCTCCAGGAATCTGATCAACCAGTCCCGCGAGATCGAATCGAAGTAGCCGCGAATGTCCGCGTCCAATATCCAGTTCACTTTGCGCCGTTCGATGGCGTAGGCCAGTGCGTCCAACGCATCGTGTGCCCCTCGCCCCGGTCGAAACCCATAGCTGATCCCGAGAAATTCCTCCTCATAGATCGGTGTCAGGATCACATCCACCACGGCCTTCTGGACGATCTTGTCCTCCAGCGCGGCCACCCCCAGCGGTCGTGTGCCTCCGTCCGGCTTGTCGATGTTGACCCGCCGTACCGGGGTCGCTCGGTACGCTCCTGTGTGTACTCTCCGGTGCAGGTCGTGCAAGGCACTTCCAACCCCGTCTCGTACTCCCGCCACGTCATCCCGTCCACCCCCGGGGCCGCTTCGCGCTTCAGCGCGTAATAGGCCACCCAGCGCTTCCGGCGTCACGTGGTGCAGCAGCGCAGTGAGTTTCTCCTGCGGTTCTCTCTTTACGAATTGCCGTATCCGCTCGGCCGCCTGTGTCACGGTTGCCCGACTCTGCGTCCGGCCCGTGCTTTGGCCTTGCGAATTCCCGTTGGTCATGGGCCTTCGCTCCACCGTCTCCGCAGTCGCTTGCGCTCCCTTGTTCGCCG
Organism: Spirochaetia bacterium; assembly: GCA_965198005.1. GTDB lineage: Bacteria > Spirochaetota > Spirochaetia > SZUA-6 > Bin103 > Bin103. The sequence goes on along the minus strand of CBDAOI010000004.1, from coordinate 267,070 downwards.
GCTTCGCCGCTACTATGCCCATGTCCGACTCCTTCGGGTCGTTCATCTTTGGTCCAGCCTCACGCCTTCCCTCCGCGGTCCCGGCGACGACTCGCCGGGACGACCCGAAGACCTCCCAGGTCCCGGTATATGACGTACGTACGTGCCTGAGTTCTTCGACGCCGTGGAGCCCGGTCGATCCTCACCATACTGGCTCGACCGGTGTTGCCTTCGACCGAGTACAGAGTCTCGGCACTCCAGATGTCGTATTTTGCGGCGCTCCATAACTCTGCCCGCACGCACCGCTGCCGACGCTTCGCCTGCACCCTCGCAGGTGCCAACGCACGGCTCGCGGAGAAACGTGGATTGGCTGCTCCTTCGTTCCGAGGGACTTTCACCCTCTGTCATATGCCAGTTAGCCTGGCGCTCGTACCCCAGGCTTACCCCCGAGGGGCTGGAAGGCCCTCAGCGGGCCGCTGTGAGGCCGACGTGGACGGTGAACGGCCTGGGGACGGCCACATCGCCGGCGAATGACGGCTCCGGAGGGGCGATGCGCCCGAGTCGGCGCCGCGAGGGGCTCTCGGCTGCCGCGGCTGCCTGAAAGAAATCTCAAGAAACCTTCAATTCGCCTGTTTTTTTCTGTTGATTGGTTGCCGCAGAGGTGGTATACTAAGAGTCTCAGGTTTGAACGGATGCAAAAGATGGCTGAAAACGCTACTCAGCGCTGCCACCGGTTAGCGGCAGCGCAGCCGGCGTGTCCTACCCTTGCCCATCCCCCCCTCCCCGGAAATCCTTTCGCGGCGGGGGTTGACAAATGGTGGGCCCCCCAGACTGTCTCTTCAGGCCATCATTCGTGGTTGACGTCCACGGGAGCGGAGGTTATTCTAGGGTGGGATGCAGTCAATCGCGACATCGCGACTACATCTGGGTAGGGCTGTGCCTCACCTGCGGAGGGCTTGAGTGACCTATAACACGTCAACGCTTATGACACTCTGTTCCCCTGACAGCCGCTCGCCGAGATTTGCTGAAAATCAGCTCGCGGCGCGCTTGCTTAATGGTGAGGAGTCCCCCCCCCCACACACACTTTTTCGAACCGACAAACAACTAACCGCCCCGGCTGATCGCCGCGTACGCGACCCCGCGCACGCGGGCGCCTTCACCACCGCCGTAGCTATAGCTATCGGTTGCGCCGGCTCGGTCCATCGCAAAACCGGCATGCGGACCGGCCACGCCCTTCCCGGCGATCGCAACCGTCCCGGATCCCCGCCTGCGACTGACTGCCGGCAAGACTCACCGCCGGCGTTGCCGGCCATTCAGACTCGCTGCTTCGCCGGCCACCGCCCCGCGTGGGATTGTAACGCAGATCCCGACGTAGATCTAGAGAAGAAGGAGGTTCGAATGATACTCAAAGAACCGCACGCGCGCGCGGCGTGAGCCGGGGTGAACCCGCTGAGTCACACGCCGCGCGCTTAGTGAATCTGACTCAGACTGGCCGTCCGCGTTGCGGGCCCGAGAGTAGCCAGGGAGCGGTAATCCGCTACGCAATACTCTCAAGAAACTACTCTATGGAGTTCGTTATGAATATTGTACGAATGACGAAGACCTTCGCGGTTGCGTTGGTCCTCGTAATGACCGCGACCGGCCTCTGGGCCGCTGGCGCAGAAGAGGAGCCGGCAGCCGCTGCCGACAAGAAGTATGTGACCGACCCCAGCACAGGTCAGGTGGTGCCCGCGCCAGAGTATGGCGGGACAATGACCCAGGTCATGAGATTGGATCCCGCCAGCCGTCGACCGGATGCCCATATTGGCGGTGGGGGAACGCTAAACATTCTCAGTGGCGTTATAGAGAAACTGGCCATGACGAACTGGGCAATAGATAGGGACACATATCCCTTTGTCGGCGGCTACCTTACACCTGTATACGCCCTACGGGGGGCGCTGACGGAAAGCTGGGAACAGCCTGACGACACAACCTATATCTTCCACATCCGCCAGGGCGTTCACTGGCATGATAAGCCGCCGGTGAACGGTCGGGAGCTAACTGCCGAGGATGTAGAACATTCCTTTCACCGCTTGTTGGGAAATAAATTGACAGGGACCGAGTTCAGTGAAGCCGAACCTTCCCCAGGAGGAGGTAACCTTCTAGATTTGCCTTGGGAATCGATAGTGGCCACCGACAAATATACGGTCGTTATGAAGCTGAAGGAGCAAAGACTCCGTGGCCTGGGCCTTATCTTGGACTGGAACAATGCGGTTGTGCAGCCCCCCGAGCTACTCGAGGAATACGGGGCCGATTGGGAGTGGCAGAGCGTGGTCGGCACCGGCCCCTTTATGCTAACTGACTTGGTGCCGGGCAGCTCTATGACCTTCACCAAGAATCCCAACTACTGGGGTTACGACGAAAAATTCCCGGAGAACCTCCTGCCGTATATTGACGAGCTAAAGAGCCTCTCTATCACGGAAAACGCAACAGTTCTGGCAGGACTGCGCAGTGGAAGGATCCATTTCATAGGTTGGCCGGGCGCCTCTCAATTAACGGCTCTAGACCTGGCAGAGAGCATCATGCGGACCAACCCCGAACTCGTGTTCCACACGTGGTCAGAACGGTCGAATACTTCTGTCAGTTTGAACCAGCGCAGGCCGCTCTGGGGGGACGACATCAGGGTGCGCCACGCACTGCAGATGGCACTGGACCTCGAGACGATGAATGCTACCTACTATAAGAGTCAGGCGGATACGATACCTCGGGGGCTGATCGCCAGGGACTTCAAGGGGTGGCACGTACCATTTGAAGAGTGGCCCCAAGAGCTTAAGGGATACTATACCTATGACCAGGCAAGGGCAGAAGCGTTGCTTGATGAGGCTGGATATGCTCGTGGCGCTGACGGCATTAGATTCAAGGCCACGTTTGTGCTCCACCCCGCGGAGGATTTGAGCTGGACAGAATTACAGGCAGCATACTGGCGTGAGATTGGCGTTGATGTGGTTATTGAGGTACCTTCAAGTGGTGCAGAATATGGGGCTCGAATAGGCGCGGCAGACTATGATATGGCCTGGTGGAATGCGGGCATCAAGGCTGATCCGTTCTACCCATTGTGGGCACAGTCACAGTTTTACTCGGCCACTGCACGGAGTTTTTCTGGAGTCTCCGACGCGCAATATGACGCCTTTTATGAAGCCAATTTACAGGCTACCACGATAGAGGAGGCGATGAGGCTGACTAAAGAGATGGACATGCGCATCGTAGAGCAGCACTGGTTCCTCTGGGGACCTTTGGCCCCAGTGTTTAGCGTACACCAGCCGTGGGTGAAAGGTTATAACGCCGAAGGCGGCTTTGGAACAGCCCAAAACCATGTTGTCTTCGCCCGCCTCTGGATTGATAGTGCGCTGAAGGAAGCAATGGGTCATTAGGGTTTCGAGCAGCCGACAAGACTGCATTCCAGCCGGGGAAGGACCGGCCGTATCAATTATCGCAGGCGGCGCACCGCCAGTTTGGGTACGTAGTGACCTGCCTCGCAATCGAAAGAGCGAGCTGGTCCGCGCTTCTACCCGGCCACCCCTTGTGGCTGACCTCAGCGGAAAAAGGGAGCTGGGAGGTTCAGGCTTCCCAGCTCCCATTTCCGTTGTCATTGCGAGGAGCGTCAGCGATGAGCCTCCCCGCTTGCCTTCGCTGAAGCTTTAGCGCAGGCAGGCCGCACAAGGCTTTGGCAGGCGGGGGGATGGGGCCGTCACCAAGGATGGGCTACCGGTGTGCTATCGAGTGATCCGCACCTTAGAGAGTGCCGCGCCAGCCGGGCAAGGGGATGGTCTGAGTGGATTGCGGTTTTCACCGCAATGACGGGGGAGAGAGTGCAACGAGGAGTGTGACATGAGAGCCTATATCATCAGGAGGTTATTGCTGATAATTCCCACCCTCTTCATATTGACCATCCTGGTCTTTCTCCTGGTCCGCTTCCTTCCCGGTGATGTAATAGACGTAATTCAAGCTCGGGTGGACTCCATTGCTGGTGGCCCCGGGTGGTCGGAGTCGGCGATAGACCGTGAAGCTCTTCTACGTATGATGGGATTAGACGTGCCTGTCTGGGTGCAGTATGGACGCTGGATGGGAGTGTTGCCGATCCCTGACTGGTTTACCGGTGAGTCGCACTTTAAAGGTCTCCTCCAAGGCACCCTTGGCCAATCTCTGTTCAGCCCTCTTTCGGTAGAGGAGCATATAGTAGGTAGATTGGCGGTAACCATTGAGGTTGGCGTCATGGCAATCGTAATCGGGCTGGTGATAGCCCTGCCGGTGGGCATTTACTCGGCGATTCGCCAGGATACGCCCGCCGACTACCTGGGGCGCTCGGTCGCCATCATCGGCCTGGCCACGCCTAACTTCTGGCTGGGAATTATGGTCATGATCTTCCCTGCGATCTGGTGGGGTTGGTCACCGCCGATGGAGTGGATTCCTTTGACCGAAGACCCGCTGGGGAATGTGCGGGTGTTCATCATTCCCAGCCTTATTCTGGGGACGGCCATGTCCGCTGCCACCATGCGGATGACGCGTACGATGATGCTGGAGGTGCTCAGGCAAGACTATATCAGGACGGCTTGGTCCAAGGGATTGAAGGAGAGGGTAGTCATCATGAGACACGCCCTCAAGAATGCATTCATGCCGATTGTTACCCTGGTGGGCATGCAGTTGCCTATCCTGGTAGGTGGCTCGGTTATCATGGAGAACATATTCAACCTGCCGGGTCTGGGTCGTCTTATGGTGATCGCGCTCAGTGAAAGAGACTACCCGGTGGTCTCCGGAGTAAACCTGTTGTTCGCCACCGCGGTTGTGGGAATCAATCTCATGATAGACCTGATTTATCCCTATTTGGACCCGAGGGTCCGCTATAGTTAAAGGGGAAACAACCAGCATGAGTGACGCCAAAGGGATACCATCCGCAGTAAGCCAATCAGAGAGATATGCGGGGCCGCTCGGTTTCTTAGTCAGGCTGTGGAGGGAGAAGCCGCTAGGTACTGCCAGCGGGATTATCATATTGATATTGATTCTGGTTGCTATCTTTGCTGATATTCTGGCTCCTTACGGATTCCTTGAAGTGCACATGATAGACAGGCTGAAAGCCCCATCAGCCCAGTATCTGCTGGGTACCGACCAGCTGGGGCGAGATTTGTTGAGCCGCCTTATCTACGGAGCTCGTCTTTCGCTGACTGTCGGTCTCGCGGCGACTGCTCTCAATGTTGTGGTGGCTGTCATGATAGGCGGCACTTCGGGGTACCTCGGTGGCAAATTCGACTTGGTCGTGCAGAGATTCGTCGATGCCTGGATGGCCTTCCCAGGACTTCTGGTGTTATTGACCATAATGTCCATAGCCGGCCGGGGGCTGTTACAGATAATACTGGTGCTGGGGATATCTGGAGGAATCGGCGGCTCGAGATTAATTAGAAGCGCTGTTATTGGTGTAAAGGAGAATGCCTATTTTCAGATGGCAGAGGTGATTGGCAATACAAAACTGAGAGTACTTATTCGACATGTCGTGCCCAATATTGCGCCTACCGTAATCGTCATATTCAGCATCAACATCGGTGCGGTGATTATGTCTGAGGCTTCCTTGAGCTTCCTCGGTTTCGGTCTGCCGACCGAGATCCCCAGCTGGGGAGGGCTGCTCAGCCGGGAAGGGCGTCAGTACATGGAGGTGGCGCCATGGCTGGCGCTCTGGCCGGGGCTGTGCCTGACGATTGTCGTTTACACTTTTAACATGTTCGGCGATGCACTAAGGGACCTGCTCGACCCGCGGCTGCGGGGCGGTGGTGGACGTCTGGGTGCCGTTGCCGCCAGGTCGGTTTAAGAGAGCGATCATGCGGCTCCGGACCCGGTGTCACGCCGGAGGAACGGTGACCTCCACCCGTGGCACCCTCCCTGGCGCCACGGGTGGCATGCAGCTCCTGGCCCCGCGACAGGACGTCGTGGGCTGGGAGCGACTTGGCTATTCCGGAGGCGCGCCCGGAACGCGGCCGACCAGGTCCACGAGCGCCGGGCGGTGGATGGGCGTGACCTGGCCGGTCAACTCGAAGCAGCGCCTGGCATCGTAGTGTCTGCGCATCATCGGGCACCGCAGACCCAGTCGGCGAAGTGCACGGGTAACTCATCACACGACTGACGCGTCGTCCGTTCGTGGGCCCCGTGACCGGACACTACGGGCCATCGCAGAGAAGTGGCGCTCGCGGCCGAGCGACGCTGACAAAAACGTCAGTCGGCGTCGTGCTCTGGCGCGACAGGAGACCAAGGAAGGATGGCGCATCGCTACGAAGAGCAGGCCGAGGTTGGTCTGCACTCCGCTTGTCGAAGGGGCCTTCGCGCTCCCTCTGAATCGCCCAATGGCCCCTTTTGCCGGATCGCAGGTATCGCCATTGTGCTGATGTCGCGGGCCAACCGGTAGTGACGGTTGGCCGGTGGTGCCCGACCGGATCGTGGTGGCGTGATAGGTAGCGCTGCCACGTCATGCCGCCGCTTCATCTGAGGTGGTCCCGGTTGGTTGGACAGCCCGGGGGGTAAGTTAAGGTGTATTCCGTTGTCTGTCAACCCACCCCTCCCTGTCAAAAACAGGTGGCGGTAACAGGGGGTGGGGGTCTGGGGGAGGGGGGGCTTGATCCTGTGGACATTGTGGATAACTCCCCGCACCGGATCGCACACCCGCTCGCCCTCTGACCTCGGAACCCGCAATTGCCACCTGCTCCTCATGTCCGCTACGCCACCTCCCGTCCGGGCGCCGCGACGCCGCGGTAGGCCTCGGACGGCGTCCGGCCACCGAGTGCCGAGTGCGGTCGCACCTCGTTGTAGAACTCGATCCACTCGTCGATCACCCGCTGCGCCACGAAGCCGTCCGCCAACTCGTGCAGGTAGACCGCTTCGTACTTCAGGGACCGCCACAGCCGCTCGATGAACACATTGTCCAGGCAACGACCGCGACCGTCCATCGAACAGCGCACGCCCGCTGCCTCCAGCAGCTCCGTGAACGCGATGCTGGTGAACTGGCTCCCCTGATCGGTGTTGAAGATCTCCGGGGTGCCGTACATCTCCAGCGCTTCCTCCAGTGCCTCGACACAGAACCGGGTGTCCAACGTGTTGGACAGCCGCCACGCCAGCACCCGCCGGCTGGCCCAGTCCATGATCGCCACCAAGTACAGGAACCCGCCCTGCACCGGGATGTAGGTGATATCCGCGCACCACACCTGATTCGCGCGGTCGATCGTCAGCCCCCGCCAGCAGATAGGGATACACCCGATGCTCCGGGTTCGCGACGCTGAGCCGCGGCTTGCGGTAGATCGCCTCCAAGCCCAGCAGCCGCATCAGCCGCCGCACCCGGTGCCGACCGACGGTCACCCCCTCACGCGCCAGATGGCGTACCATCTGCCGAGCGCCGTAGAACGGGTACTGCAGGTACAACTCATCGATGCGCCGCATCAGCGCCAAGTTCGCCGCGCTCTCGCCGACCGGCGTGTAGTACAACGCCGAGCGGCTCAGTCCAAGCAGGGTGCACTGCCGGCTCAAGCTCAAGTTCTCGTAGTCACGTTCAATCATCTTCCGTCGTTCGTCCCGTCTCAGAGCTTGAGCCCGCGTGCTAAAAAATCCCGCTCCACCGTCAACTCGCCGATCTTCGCGTGCAACTCGTGGATGGTCGCCTCGTGATCCGCCTGCCGGCGGCTGGCGCCGTCCGCGAACAGTTCCCGCAGACCATCCTGTGCTTGCCGTTTCCAGCCGCTCACCTGGTTCGGATGGACGTGGTGCTTGGCCCCGATCTCCTGGATCGTGCGGTCACCGCGCAACGCTTCCACCACTACCCGTGCCTTGAACTCCGCTGTGAATCGACGTCGTGTCGTCGCCATCTCCTTGGCCCTCCTCATGGCCTCGAATACACCTTAACCTCCTGTCCAATTTTCCAGGACCACCTCAACCTGATCCTGATCGGTCCGCCTGGCGGCGGCAAGAGCCACCTGTCGGCCGCCATCGGCTTGGCCCTGGTCGAGAACGGCTACCGCGTGCTCTACTCCCGCACCACCGACTTGGCGCAGAGACTGGCTGACCGAGTACCTGAATGCATGCGCCGCCGCCGGCAGTCGGGTGCCGGAGGACTTTGAGCGCTTCCTGCCCTGGAACCGCGCCGCGACGGGCAAGCACCGCGCGCCTCGCCAGCCCCGCCAGGGGCTGCCCCGCAGCGCGCCGCCTGACGCTGGTGCGCTACTGCGGGCGCACCTTCAGCGCGCAGGAGCTGGAGTTGATCCGCAGCCTCATGGCCGAGCATCCGGGCCACCATCGGCTGGCCCTGTCGCGGCTGGTCTGCGAACGGCTCGACTGGCGGCGCCCCAACGGGGGACTGAAGGATATGAGTTGCCGGGTCGCCCTGCTGCGCATGCACCGTGACCTCGGCTACACCCCGCTGGCGGGAGCACAACTGCGCTATCTGGTGCTCAGCGGGCCGCAGGTGCTCGCCGTGCTGGGGTTTGCCGCCTGCGCCTGGAAGGTGGCGCCGCGCGACCGGTTCATCGGCTGGAGTGCGGCCCAACGCGAGGCCCGCTTGCCCCTCGTGGTCAACAACGCCCGCTTCCTGCTACCGTGCCGCCAACGTCGGGCAAACCCAAGGCCGCGGCAAACTCGATGTTGGATCCACGTCGGGCAAACCCAAGGCCGCGGCAAACTCGATGTCCACAACCAACACGCTCTGCCCAAGAAGGACATCTGGCTCTATCCGCTCCGCCGGGATTTCCGCCGCCGCCTCTGCGCCCCGCTCGATCCTCACCCCAACCAGTAGACCGAATATTTACGTTACCACTGTCACGGGTAATTCACTCGTCCTCTTTGCCCTCCAACTCGTCGATCAAGTCACGTGCGCTTTCATAGTCCTGGTCGCGCAGAGCTTCCCCGAGATTCTCACCCATCTTCTCGAATCGGTCGATGATCTTCCGCGATCGGTATAGGTCGCCGCTCTCGACCGCTTGGGCCAGACTCGCTCCAAAGGTGTATGGTTGGTGTATGGCACGCACCAATATCGATATCGACGACGAGGCCTGCGCGGCGATCATGTGTCGCTACCGGTTGGTTTCCAAGCGGGAGGCGGTCAACCTCGCGCTGCGCACGCTCGCGGCTGGCCCCCTGAGCCTAGCGGCGGCCCGGCGCCTGCGCGGATCGGGCTGGGAAGGTGATCTGGAGGAGATGCGCGGCAGTAGCACAACGTGATCCTGATCGACACTTCGGCGTGGGTGGAGTTCCTCCGCGACACCGGGTCGGTTATCAGTGCGCGGGTCGACGCCGAGCTGGACGGCGACATCGCGATCTGCGATGCGATCCGTATGGAAGTACTCGCTGGCGCGCGAGACGAGAGCCACCTTGAAGCGCTTCGAGGACTGCTCGTGCGGGCGAGCGTGTTACCCACCGAACCTGCGCACTACGACGAGGCGGCGAGGCTGTACCGCCGCTGCCGCCGTGAAGGCGAGACGGTGCGGCGGCTGATCGACTGCCTGATCGCCGCCGTCGCGATCGGTGCCGGCGTTCTTTCAGACCTGCAATGTTGCCGTGTCGGAAGCCTTCTTCGGGAGCAGTTCGTGCAGGACGAACCAATGCCCTCGACTACGGCACGCATGTTAGCACGGTTTCTCATCGGCGCAAGCGCGCGGAACAGGAGACCCAGCAGCAGTGCTTGAATTCGGTCGAGGGATGATGCAGTCTGGGATCGATCGACCGGGGTGGGTCCATGAGCACTGTTCTTGACGACGTTACCGACGAAAGAATCGACGCGGGTCACATCCGGCGACGCGTCGAGGACTGGGAAGAGCGCCTGCGGGGCGCTGTGGATCATCGGTTGCAACGGCCGCGTGGACCTGAAGCGAGCCAATCTTCACTTGCTCATTTTCGATCTGGCCGAGCACTTCGAGCCGCCCGACTGGCGGGCAGCGCGTGCCCACCGGCGACGTGACCGCGTTCCTGTCACACGTGACTGGCTAAATGGCATCCTTCGGTGGCCGGGCGATGAGCGTGACGACGCCGACCGGGGAGATGACGGCGACTGACGGTGGCGGCGGCCGGCGCGGCGCGGGCCGCGACGCGGCGATGCGGGCCGACATCCGGCTGCTCGGCGAGCTGCTCGGGCAGACCCTGGTGCGGCAGCACGGCCGGGACGTGCTGGAGCTGGTCGAGCGGGTGCGCACCCTGAGCAAGCAGGCCCGCGATCCCGGCGCCGATGACCGCGCCGGTGCCGAGCTGGACGCGCTGCTGGCCGGGCTCGACATCGCCGACACCACCAATCTGGTGCGCGCCTTCTCCACCTTCTTTCATCTGGCGAACGTCGCCGAGCAGACCCATCGGGTGGACGAGCACGGACCGCGCAGCGGCATCGCCCGCGGCCGGCTGCGCGCCCTGTTCGACCACGTCGAGGTCGACCCGCCACGGCGCGCGGCCGTGCGCGAAGTGGCCGCCGGCCTCGACGTGCGGCCGGTGTTCACCGCCCACCCCACCGAGGCGGCGCGTCGCTCCGTGCTCACCAAGCTGCAGCGCGTCGGCGAGTTGCTGTACGAGCGCGCCGATCCGCGCCAGACCGCGGTCGACCAAGCCCGCATCCGGCGCCGGCTCGCCGAGGCGATCGACCTGATCTGGCAGACCGACGAACTGCGCGTCCACCGCCCCACCCCCACCGACGAGGCACGGGCGGCGATCTACTACCTGGAGGAGCTGCTGCGCGGGGTGAGCGGCGACCTGTTCGACGAGCTGGACGCCCAGCTCGCGCGCGTCGGCGTCGAGCTGCCGGCCCACGCCCGCCCCTTGAGCTTCGGGAGCTGGGTCGGCGGCGACCGCGACGGCAACCCCCTGGTCACGGCGGAGGTGACCACGGCCGTGCTCGAGTTGCAGCACGACCGCGCGCTGCAGGAGCTGTTGCGTGCGGTCGACGCGCTGTCCGCCGAGCTCAGCAGCTCCGAGCACGTCCACGGCGTGTCGGCGGAGCTGGCGGCCAGTCTGCGGCGCGATGCCGCGGCGCTGCCGGCCACCGATCAGGCGGCGCGGCGCCGCAACGCCGGCGAGAGTTACCGCCTCAAGCTGGCCTTCATCCGCCGCCGGCTGGAGAACACGCGCCGCCGGATCGCCGAGCACGCGCGCCACGTGCCGCGCCACGACTACCTGACCGCCGACGAGCTGGTGGCGGAGTTGGAACTGCTGCAGCGCTCGCTACGCGCCCACCGCGGTGGGGTGATCGCGGACGGGCCGGTGCGCCGCCTGCTGCGCCGGGCGGCCGCCTTCGGCTTCCACCTGGCGACGCTCGACGTCCGCGAACACGCCGAGAAGCACCACGCCACCCTGGCCGCGCTGTACCGCCGCCTGCCCGACGCGCCCGACTACGCGGCGCTCTCCCCCGCGGAGCGGTTCGAGCTGCTCGCCACCGAGCTGGCGCACCGGCGCCCCATCGGCACCCCGGCCACCCGGCTGCCCGACGAGGCGGGCGTGACGCTGGCCACGATGCAGGTGGTCCGCGCCGCGTTGGACCGGTTCGGGGCGCGCGCCATCGAGAGCTACGTCATCTCCGAGACCCTCGGCGCCGACGACGTGCTCGCCGCGGTGGTGCTGGCGCGCGAAGCCGGCCTGGTGGACTTGGCGGCGGGACAGGTCGCGATCGGATTCGTGCCGCTGTTCGAGACCCCCGATTCGATCCGGCAGGCAGACGCCACTCTCGGCACGCTGCTGCGCACGCCGGCCTACCGCGAGCTGCTGCGGCTGCGCGGCGGCCCGCAGGAGGTGATGCTCGGCTACTCCGACTCCAACAAGCTGGGCGGCATCACCACCGCGCAGTGGGGGCTGCACCGGTGCGCACGCCGCCTGCGCGAGGTGGCGGCCGAATGCGGCGTGCGGTTGCGCTTCTTCCACGGCCGCGGCGGCACCGTCGGGCGCGGCGGCGGCCCCACCGCCGAGGCGATTCTGGCTCAGCCCTGGGGCACCGTGGACGGCACCATCAAGATCACCGAGCAGGGCGAGGTGGTGGCCGACAAGTACGGCCTGCCGCGGCTGGCGCGCGACAACCTGGAGCTGACCCTGGCGGCCTCGATCGAGGCGACCGTGCTGCACCGCAGCGCCGAACGGCCGGCGGCGGACCTGGAGCGCTGGAACTCCGCCATGGCGATCGCCTCGCGGGCCGCCTATGCCGCCTATCGGGGCTTGGTCGATCATCCCTCCCTGGTACCCTACTTCCTGACCGCCACCCCGGTGGAGGAGCTGGCGTCGCTCAAGATCGGCTCGCGCCCGTCGCGCCGGCCCGGCACCGGCGCCGGCATCGACGGCATGCGCGCCATCCCGTGGGTGTTCGGCTGGACCCAGACCCGGCAGGTGGTGCCCGGCTGGTACGGAGTGGGCAGCGGCCTGACGGCGGCGCGCGCGGCGGGGGTGGACTGCCTGACCGAGATGTACGAGCGCTGGCCGTTCTTCCGCATGTTCGTCTCCAACGTGGAGATGACCCTGGCCAAGACCGATCTGGTCACCGCCAAACGCTACGTGGACGCCCTGGTGCCGGCCGCCCACCGGCAGATCTTCGAGCTGATCGCCGCCGAGCACCAGCGCTCGGTAGAGCAGGTGCTGGCCACCACCGGCAAGCCCGCGCTGCTGGCCGACTACCCCGTGCTCAAGCGCACCCTGGACGTGCGCTCGGCCTACCTGGAGCCGCTCCACCTGCTGCAGATCGTCCTGCTCGAGCGCCACCGCAGCGCCGCCGAGGTGGACCCGCGCCTCGAGCGGGCGATCCTGCTCACCGTCAACGGCCTCGCCGCCGGCCTGCGCAACACGGGCTAGCGCTCCCTGAAGGACGAGTACACACCCGATCTGGCCGACGTGAGGCCCCACTTGATGCAACTGGAGCTTATGCTGTTTGCCCGCTGCCTCAGATCCGGGCGCGGCGCAGCCGCAGCGCGTTGGCGATCACGGACACCGAGCTCAGGCTCATGGCCGCGGCCGCCAGCATGGGGCTCAGCAGCACGCCGAACGGCGGAAACAGCACGCCGGCGGCCACCGGGATGGCGAGGCTGTTGTAGAGGAAGGCCAGAAACAGGTTCTGGCGGATGTTGCGCCGCGTGGCGGCACTCAGCGCGCGGGCGCGGACGATGGCGCGCAGGTCACCGCGGATCAGGGTAATGTCGGCGCTCTCCATCGCCACGTCGGTGCCGGTACCCATGGCGATGCCCACCTGCGCCTGGGCCAGGGCGGGCGCGTCGTTGATACCGTCGCCCGCCATCGCCACCACGCGGCCCGCTCGCTGCAGCCGCCGTATCTCGGCCGCCTTCTGCTCCGGCAGCACCTCGGCCACGACCGACCGGATGCCCAGACCGCGGGCCACCGACTCCGCGGTCGCCCGGTTGTCGCCGGTGGCCATCACCAGGTCGATGCCGGCCGCACGCAGCTGTTCCATCGCCGCCGGCGTGGTGGGCTTTACCGCATCGGCAATTGCCACGGCGCCGGCCATGCGGCCGTCGATCGCCACCTGCACCACGGTGTGGCCCGAGGCACGCAACTCGGCAGCCTGCTCGTCGAGCGACCGCTCGGCGCCCACCCCGCGCGCGGCCAGGAACGCGGGGCTCCCCAGCAGCACCTCGCGGCCGTCGACCGTGCCCGCGACCCCCTGCCCCGTGAACGACGCGAACGGGGTAGCGGCCGCCACCGCGCCACCGCGCTGCCGGGCCGCCGCCACGATGGCCGCGGACAGCGGGTGCTCGCTGGGAAGCGCCGCCGCGGCGGCCGCCAGCAGCAGCCGGCGCTCGCCGATGGGCGGCACGGTGAGCACCTGCTGCACCGCCGGACGCCCCTCGGTGAGCGTGCCGGTCTTGTCCACCACCAGGGTGTCCACGGTGCTCAGCAGTTCGCAGGCGGCGGCGTCCCTGAACAGCACGCCGAGCGTGGCGCCGCGGCCGGTGGCGACCATGATCGACATCGGGGTAGCCAAGCCGAGGGCGCACGGACAGGCGATGATCAGCACCGCCACGGCGTTGAGCAGCGCCAGGGTAAGACCGGGGTCCGGACCGAACACCAGCCACGCGCCGAAGGTGACGGCGGCAATGGCGATCACCGCCGGCACGAACACCGCGGACACGGTGTCGGCGACGCGCTGGATCGGCGCCCGGCTGCGTTGCGCCTCCGCCACCATCTGCACGATCCGTGCCAGCAGCGTGTCCGCGCCCACCTTGGCGGCGCGGATCTCCAACGCGCCCGAGCCGTTCACCGTACCACCGATCACTGCCGCGCCGGGGTGCTTCGCCACCGGCATCCCCTCGCCGGTGACCATCGCCTCGTCGACGGCGCTGCTCCCGGATACGACCACGCCGTCCACCGGCAGCTTCTCGCCGGGCCGCACCCGCAGCCGGTCGCCGGCGGCGACCGCCTCGAGCGGCACGTCGTGCTCGGCCCCGTCCGCGTCGAGGCGGTGCGCGGTCGGCGGAGCCAGCTCCAGCAGGGAGCGCAGCGCCGCTCCCGTACGCCGCCGGGCGCGCAACTCCAACACCTGGCCGAGCAGCACCAGCGTGGTGATCGCGGCCGCGCTCTCGAAGTAGTACAGGGCAATCGCGGCCCCCGTCCCGGTGGACGCAGTGCGGAAAATGCCGGGCGCTACGGTCGCTGCCACGCTGTAGAGGTAGGCAACGGCGATTCCCAGACCGACCAGGGTGAACATGTTGAGACTGCGGCCGGCGACCGAGGCCCAGGCACGCTGGAAAAAGGGAGCGCCCCCCCACAGCACCACCGGGCTGGCAAGCGCCAGTTGCAGCCACCCCAACCAGGGGGAAGCGGCCTCGGTAAAAAAGGGCAGCACGATCAGCGGCGCCGTGAGCAGCGCGCTGACCACCAGACGGCGGCTCATGGCGCCGAGCTCGCCGTCGTCGTCCGCGCCGGTGGAAACCATGCGCGGCTCCAGCGCCATGCCGCACGAGGGACAGGCGCCGGCGCGCGGTTCGTCCACTTCCGGGTGCATCGGACAGGTATACCGCGTCGGCTCGGCGCCGCCGGCAGCGGTGGGAGCAGGGTCGGTCCGGTGCCCGGCCAGGTGCTCCGGGTGGTGATCGTGATGGGCCTCAGGCCCGTGCCCGTGAGAGCGCTCGTGGTGCTGGGTGCAGTGACTTGCCGGGTCGACGTGCGTCATGGTCAGAAGCTGGTCCGCGCCAGCACCGCCATCAGCTCGTCTACCACCTGCGGCAATTCCCGGTCGTTGCTGCGGGCGGCGTCAGCCACGCAGTGGTCGAGATGGCGTTTGAGCACGGTCAACCCGAGGGAGTTGAGGGCGGCACGCACGGCGGACACCTGAGTCAGGATGTCGGTACAGTAGCGCTCTTCCTCGATCATACGGCGAATCCCGGAGACTTGCCCCTCGATACTGCGCAACCGGCGCAACGCGGCTTCGTCGACCGGATGGGGGCCGCGGCGGGTGGCGGTGTCATCGCTGCGGTCGGCCGTCATTCCTGCCATTTCCTGCAAGGGCACAAAACCAGTATAATACCCCAGGGGGGTGAGGTCCATTGCCCCTTGCCGAGTCGCATGAGCAGACGCGTCCTCACCATCATCACCGTTACCGCTTTGACGGCGGCCGCGATCCTCGCCGCGGCGGGCTACGTCGTACGCCAGAACGACGAACCCGACCAAGCCGACGCCAGCGACGCGAAGCTGGTGGCGCGCGGCCGGATCGTCTACCAGGAGAACTGCGCATCCTGTCACGGCCTGCGTCTCGAAGGGCAGCCGAACTGGCGGCAGATGAAGCCCGACGGTACCCTGCCGGCGCCGCCCCACGACGTAACCGGCCACACTTGGCACCATTCCGATCAGATCCTGTTCCGGATCACCAAGTTCGGCTCTGCCTCCGTGGCCGGCCCAGGCTTCAAGAGTGCCATGCCGGTATACGAGGACGTACTGGACGACGGCGACGTATGGGCCGTGCTTGCATACATCAAGAGCCACTGGCCCCCGGACATTCAGGCCGCGCAGAGCGCCCGCTCGGGCGACACCCGCCGCTGATGAACAGTGGAATCAGCCACCGGCACCAGTGGTCAGAATCAAGACAGCGAGCGTTTACGCATGGCACACCCGGCTCCCGCCTACACGGTGGCGACCGTGGTCTTTCGCAGCCCGAGGAACTGCACGATTGCGTGGCTCAAACGCTCCATGTCCGGATAGTCGGAAGGGGTTGAGTAGGCTCGTTGTGACGCACCATTCGACAGTTGCCGCGCAACTCGAAAACCTTCACGGGTCACCAGGAAAACTGTGTCCTTGTTATTCTTGTCTTTGGCAAGTCCCCGCTCCACCAGCTCACCAAGAGCTCCTTCCCAGTTTGCTTCCGACTCAGGGTCACCCATTGTTCCGAATGTCGTGCCATGGGTCCTGATTTCCATGCCACCGAGGGTCCTGATCTTGTGTATCATCCGATCAGCATCCAGTGCCGCTTCGCTAAGTACGTGTTTTGCCTCTGTAGTGAGTTGCGGATCTTCGACTGTCACTGCTGAATCACGCGACACTTGCGCCAACTTGAGAGCTGCATCAAAGTCACCCTGAGTCTGCCAGTCAGTTCCGTCCAGTTTCACCGGACAACCAGCGGCCTGCAATCGCTGCGCAAGCTGCTGACGCTGCTGAGGAGTATTGTTTAGCCGTAAGACATGGCGCCCTGCGATGTCGCTGAACGGCCTCAGAGTGCCCAGTTAACGTGTTGTCTTCCCCATCATGGCGCACGCCGACACATCAGGTCGTCGAGTCTTCCGGGGCCTCGACTTCAAGGTCGTGATCCTCGCGGTACGTCAGGTGGTACTCCTCGGTCTCCACATCGGGGTCAGAGTCCGGGCGCAACCGCTGCAGATCCCACGTGGTGATAGCAGCGCGTACTTTGTACCGCATCCGCTTCTGGTGGCCGGCACCGCCAATGGCAGCCGTACCGGCTGGTGGAGCCCAGTCGTATGCCCGGCTGTAGATGCGTCTGATGTGCTCGACCGCGGCTTCCACCGCGTCGTCGGTCACCTCGCTCAGCCTTGCGCGACGTGAGGTGAGCCATTGCATACCGAGTTCTGCCTGCCGCGCCATGCGTGCTTCATCACGCTCACGCAGCCGCGCTGGTACCTTGAGGCGGTCTCCCTTCTTCTCCAGGATCGCCTCGACGAAGTCCTCCGTGATGGCCGCCACGACCACCAGCCCGGGATACGAGTCGTCGTCCGCCGCGCCCATCCAACGGGCCAGTTCCGCGTACGATCGCGCACGCTGCAGCAGGCTGTAGCTGCCGATCAGCTCCAACTCGTCAATGAGCACCACCCAGCCACGATAGCCGGCCGTCTTGATCATCTCCAGTACGAAGCGTAGACGTTGCGGTGGCAGTTCGCGGAGCTTCGGAGCGCGGAACGTGTAGGCGCCTTGTTGGCCGATCTGACGGAGGCCTCGCTTTATGTCACCCACGGCCACCCTGTCACCGGACCAGAACCACCTGATCGCGTTGAGTGCCTCCTGGTCCGGCAGCCGTTCGTGCACCATCAGCGTAGCAGGGAAGATGCGGTGCAGCCCATTGTCGGAAGCATCCGCCCACCTGAAGAACCGAGCGTAACGTTCGTCTTTGGGACCCGCCAGCCGGGTCCCGATCTCGTCGACCATGGCGCCCACTCTGCCGTCGGGGAGAGCACCGTTGTCGGCCGCCGCGCGAAACATCTTTGCCAAGTCGTAGAACGGCGTCTCTTTGCTTACGGCAACCCGACTGCAGACGAAGTTTCGGTCCAGCGCGAGGTGCTCAAAATGCTCCAGCAGATGCGACTTGCCGGTGCCGAAGTCACCGGAGATCAGCATGCCGCCCAGATTGTCTGCTCCTCCCTGGCTTAAGCGTGCCTGGAACTGCTGCTCCGCCTGCGGCTGCGTGCTCCCGAGAATGCGCACCGCCTCCCGATTGGGAACGCCGTTGCGCAACGCCTCTATGGCGCGACGACATGCAAGCTGTTCAGGAAGGTCTTCCATGCTCTGTTCCTAAATCGTCAACCGGCATAGCGCCGCTGATGGATTCTCCATCCGTTTGTCGCGCACATCATCGATGATCCTGGTCTGCAAGGCTGGGTAAATGCCTACTCCGCGTGACTGCCGATCGGCTTCCTGATCCAGAAACGCACCGTCCGAGCAGGATACGAGCAAGGTTGCGACCAGCCGGTCCGCGCCGTCGATGAATTCGCGCAGTATCTCGTAGTGGTCCATGGTCATGGCTCTGGTGTAGTACCGCGATCCATCAGCCGGCCGTTTCCGTTCTGTAACTCGGGCGTTGTCGAGCACCAGCACCGTCCCCGGATAGCCGGCCTTGTGGAACCAGTAGCAGGCGGATCGCAGCAGGTGGCGTGCCGTGGTGCGATTTATCGGATTGTAGATTGAAAACGGCTTGACGTTTGAAATGCGCGTGTTGGCGCCGGTAAGCCAGTCGACGATCGGCTGCCCCGGGTACGGTACGTCAGGAGCGCGTTCAAACACGCACAAGTGGGACATGGCTACGCGGAAATCCTTGGCCATGTTCACGTCAAAGAAGACTTGGCGCTGCAGCCGCGGATTCAGATTCGTGAAGAGGTACGCCTTGGACACGTCGTTGCGCTCGGCAACGGCCTGCAGCACGTCCTCTTGGGCCGCTTCCACACCATCGATTCGGTAGCCTTCGCTTTGCGCCAACTGGAGGAGGAAGCGACGCGCCGCCAGCCGCCAGTCAACCTGAGCCGCAAGCGCAAAAAAAATGTCCTGTGGCATGTGGAACCGATGCTCAGCAGCATTCACGCTCAGCACCAAGTACCCGCGCTCCTCTGCGACGGTAGTGAGTCCGGAACAGACCTCTGATCGCAGCCGGCCGTCACCCACGACGAACTTGACCGCTGCCCCGCCTTGCTCGATGAACGTAGCGAGATAGTCCACCTCGACCCTTCCAAGCCACTCAGCTACGTGCATGGGCCTTACTCCGTAAACTGCACGCCATAATAGCGGATTACGTTGCCGTTGGCGTCAACGAACGAGAAGATCCCGGAACTCTGTCTGACCGAGCCCGTGAAGCTCACTTGTGATCCTGATTTGGTCCTTGCGATCGATGAGCTGTCCAACAAGTAGATATCGCGCGCAAAATCGGTCTTCGTGTACTGCAAGCTGCTCCCCGGCAGCGACGTAAACACCGCGTACACGTCTGCGAGCGAAACGACGCGAGTGGCGTCGAACAGGGAATCCGTCGACTTGCCCCGGATTACCTTTGACGCCTTGTACAACGCCTCCAGAAAGCGCTGGTGTTGGGCGTCGCTCTTTGGCCGCATCCGTTGCTGAATCGCACGCAGATCTGCGACCAGCCTCGATGGGCGAATGGCCGCGCGCTTCTTGCCGTCGACTTTCAGCGCGCGATCTGCAGGAAGCAGTCGGATAATGGACGGCGAACATACGAGCGCATCGTCACGGAGGCTGACATCAAGCCCGACTGCCGCGGCCGCGCCACGCAATTCGTCTGCGTATCGCTCGTTCAGATAGGCCGTCTCCTCGGGCTCTGCGAATGGCCAGCTCGCCGTCGCACCGGTTACCGTCTCGCCGGCCGTAGCCAGCGCGTCGACGAACTGCTCACCCTCACGCCGAATCTTGCCAATGGCTCCCTCCTGAGCTGCTCTCCGCAACCTTCGGGCGGTAGCGGCCAACTTCTTGGCGGCGGCCTCCGCCGCCTCGGCGGCCGCTTCGACCGCGGCGAAGCCCTGTTCGAAGGTCGGCATGTCAGGGTGACCCCAGGGTCAGCAGGTAGTCGCGCAGGACTTCGAGCTGGTGGGCGGTGTCGCTGTCGAGCACGCCGGGTGCGCCGAGCGGGTAGAACGCGGGCATGCGGGTGCCGGGCATCAGCGACTGCGGGTCGGCCAGCCAGTCGATGATCCAGTCGGGACGCAGCCGCTGCGACGCCAGCGCGAAGTCGGGCGCCCAGCGGTCCGGGGTGCCGGGCGGGACCTGGTCGCCCTGGATGTGGCAGGTGGTGCAGTTGAAGTAGTTGGGCGAGAACATGGTCAGGGCCGCGTCCAGTTCCTCCTGCGTCAGCTCCGGCTGCACCTGCTCGGCGAACGGATAGGCCGCGTCGTCCAGCGCCGTGAAGTAGGCGATCAGCGCGTTGCGGCGCTCGGCGCTCATGCCGTAGCTGGGCATGCGCATGCGCAGCCACGGCCGGATCGGCGACGGCTGGTGGAAAAACGCGAACAGCCAGTCGGTCTGCACCTTGCGCCCCTCGCCCAGCAGGTCGGGCGGCGCGAAGCTGGGCGCCAGGGTCTCGGCATCGGCGCTGGAGCGTCCCCCGAACCGTTCCAGCCAGTCGGCCACCTGCGCCACCACCGCGCCGCCCTCGCCCTCGATCACGTGGCAGCCCTGGCAGTTCATTTGCCGCACCAGGTGCTGCCCCGTCTCTAGGCGCAGGTCGCGCGGCGTGCGCGGCACGATCCTGGTGACGTTCGGGTCGAGCTCCACGAAGCCGGCCAGCGCCGTGACCATCGCCTCCACCTGCTGGTCGGTGAGGCGGAAGTCGGGCATCCGGCTCTGCTGCAGCGGCTCCAGGTCGCGGTGCAGGTCGAACACCCGCGGGTCGGTCAACTTGGCCGTCCACCACGAGGTACGGCTGTGCTCGATCCGGTCGCCGAGAAAGCCGTAGTCGAACTGATGCAGGGCCTTGCGGCCGATGTCGGTGAGCGCGGTCCCAATCGGCTGCGCGTCCTCGAAGCCGGCGATGTCGTGGCACGCGAAGCAGCCGTAGTGGGAGATCAGCCGTTCGCCGGCGTACTCCAGCTTCTCTCCGCGGTTCATGGCCGCGAGCTGGTCCTGAGCGGTAATCATCGGCGCCGTGTTGGACAGGAAGTCGAGCGCGATCCGGTCGATCACCGCCTCGTCCACCGCCGGCACCGGCCGCCCCGCGAACGCCGCGTCGGTGGAGCCCGTCAGGTAGGCGGTGATGTCGGCCGCTTCCTGATCGGCCAGCCGCAGGCTGGGCATGCGGGTTCCGGGATGGTAGCGGGAGGGATCCTTGAGCCAGTTGTAGACCCACTGCGCCGAGGTCTTGCTGCCCAGCCCCTGGAAGTTGGGACCGAACTGGCGGCGCAACTCCTGCTGGCTGGTGACCGTACGCCCGGTGGCGCCGGTGGTCTCGTCCGGTGTCTCGTGACACGCCATGCAGCCCACCGACGCCACCAGCTCTTCGCCGCGTACCGGGTCTCCGGCCACCGGAATTTCCTCCCTTGCATACTCGGTGCTGTTGGCGAACAGGTAGGCGACGATGGCATGCACTTCCTGATCAGCGCGCGCCATGGCCACGGGGTCGCTGTTGTTGCTCTGGCCGAAGTAGGCCGGCATCCAGGTCTGGGAGCGGAACCCGGCGGGGTCCTTGATCCACTGGAACGCGAATTCGGGGGAGAGCTTGTCCGCCACGCTGCGCAGGCTGGGGCCGCGCTGCGGATGGCCGGCGAAGCTCGCGATCTCGTGACACGAGTAGCACCCCGCCTGCTCGATCAGGTGCAGGCCGTAGCTGAGCTTCTCGGCGCCGCGGATCTGCGCCTGGCCGCTGTGGCACTGGAAGCAGCCCGCCTCCGCATAGCGCAGCGGATGCATCGGCTCCTCCCACAGGTGGTACTCCTCCCAGCCGAGGCGGCGTTCCCAGTCGTGGAGC
This sequence comes from Spirochaetia bacterium, assembly GCA_965198005.1. Taxonomy (GTDB): domain Bacteria; phylum Spirochaetota; class Spirochaetia; order SZUA-6; family Bin103; genus Bin103. The sequence goes on along the minus strand of CBDAOI010000004.1, from coordinate 245,442 downwards.
TGCTCCTCGGAGTCGGGGCGGTGCACCGTGCCCACGAAGTCGGTGGCGCGGCCGCGCCCGCCGTGGCAGCTCGTGCAGCCGAACTCCTCCAGCGGATGGGGCGAATCGCTGGCCACGAACAGCGCCAGCCGCGGGTGCGCCCCGTGCGGGTTCTCGATCCCGGCCAGGTCGGCGCGGTCCACCCCCAGGTGACAGGTCACGCACCGGTCCACGCGCGGCACCTGGACGAAGTTGAGGTTCTCCTTGACGTCGGGCAGGACCACCTGCTCCACCTTCAGCGTCGGCTGCGACAGATCCAGAATCGGCAGGTCGCGGATAATGTTGGCGATCTTCACGCCCATGGGCGAGAACTCCGGGTCCATCCGCACCAGGCGCCGCATCAACAGGTCGGCCTCGCGCGACTCCTCATCGCGCGCCCGCCGCGCCGCGCGCACCTCGTCCTCGAAACCCTGCAACGCCGCCTGCGCCTGCTCCAGGGCGAGCTGCGCCTCCTCCTGCGCCACCGAAGCGCCGGCGAACTCGGTCTGCCAGCGCTCCAGCTCGCCGGAGGTGCGTTCGCGCCGCAGGCCCAGCCCCTCGGTGCCGGCCGCGGCCTGCTCGTCGCGATAACGGGCGCGCTCCATCTGCGCCTTCACGTTCTGGAAGCGGGAGTTGGCCACGTCGAACCGCGCCTGCAGGCGGTCCACCTCGCGTTCGGCGGCGCGCACGTCGTCCTGGCGCGCCTGCAGCGCCTCCTCGGCGGCGGCTACCTGCTCGCGCGCCCGCGCCGTGGCCGCGCTGTTCGCCATCTCGGCCGCCATCTCGTCGTACGCGCCGCGCGTGACCTCGCGGTCGATGCGCCGGAACTGCCGCTGCCAGCGCTTCCACTCGCGCCCGTAATCCTGCGCGAACGAGGCGATGATGGTGATCAGCAGCACGATGCTGCCGATCGCGAACCACTTGTTGAGGGTCCCGATCTTGTAGTGCCGCTCTTCCGGCGGCGGCGGTGGTTGAGGACGGACTGCCATTTATACGTTCAAGAAGAATTCCGGGATCGAGACGATGTACTTCAGGTTGAACAGCCAGCGCGTATACATCTTGATCGGCAGCGCCAGCCCCATCAGCAGCAACACGATGAAGAAGCTGTAGCGTACCACCCCCAGACGCTGGAACAGCCGCTTGAAGGCGGTCTGCGCCAGCAGCCCCGGGACGATGGCGAAGTACCCCAGGATCAACAGAATCCCGAACAGCTCGCGCACCAGAATATTTTCAGGTAAGCCGGTGCGTAGCAGAAAGATGTAGACGTACTCGGAGAGGTTGACGTTGTTCAACACCTCGCGCTTGTTGGGATCCCAGAATTCGAATGGTCCAAAGAAATTCCAGTTGGGGCCGCGCAGGAAGGTGCCCACCAGGATCAGAAAGATCCACATCACCACGAAGCCGAACAGAAAGATGCTGATCGACTTCATGCGCGGCTTGTAGCTGTAGTACCCCTGGCCGCCGGCGTTGACGTCCATGTAGGGGATGGCGATCAGCCCGACGATGATCAGGGTCGGCAACACCACCCCCGCCAGCCACGGGTCGTAGTAGACCAGCATCTCCTGCAAGCCGAGGAAGTACCACGGCGCCTTGGACGGGTTGGGCGACACGGTCGGGTTGGCCGGCTCCTCCAGCGGCGCCTTGAGGAACAGCGACCAGACGATCATCAGCGCCATCGACAGGATCAGCGAGATGAACTCGACGTACACCAAGTCGGGCCACACCAGCACCTTCTCGTTGTCCAGCGCCTCCTGCGGCGGCTCGCCCTTTTCGGCGCGCAGGTCGTTCTCGCGCGCCTGCTTCATGGAGTGCCAGAGGAAGAACGGCACCAGAAACAGCAGCGCCGTGATCGGGATGTTGTCCGGCTTGAACACGATGAGGCGGAAGTTGGCGTCGGTGATGCCCCACAGGAAGAAGATCGCCAGCAGCCCGAAGAACACGATGCCGCCCGCCGGCGTCCACAGCAGGTCGAGCTTCAGGCGGCGGTTGAGCTTGTACAGCTTGCCGCCGGGCGGAAAGACGAAGAAGAACCCGACGATGAAGATCGTGAACAGAACGGCGGGGTTGGAGACCCAGTTGAAGAATTGTTTGAGCATCGCCTTACGCCTGCGTCCCGGTGCGCTCTACGTGGGTCCCGAGATTCCGCCGTCTTTCCGGATGCGCCAGAAATGGACGATCATCAGGATCATGACGATGAACGGTACGCCGATGCAGTGCAGCACGTAGAACCGCAGCAGCGTGGCCTCTCCCAGGAACCGCCCGCCGAGCAGCGCGAACTTGGCGTCGGCGCCAGCGTGGACGAAGTTGACGTCGCCGATCGACAGCAGCGACGCGCCCGGTCCCTCGTGGCCCAGAAACGGGGCCGCGCGCGCCATGTTGGCACCCACGGTGACCGCCCAGATCGCGAGCTGGTCCCACGGCAGCAGGTAGCCGGTGTAGCTCAGGAACATGGTCAGGGTGAGCAGCAGCACCCCGATCATCCAGTTGAACTCGCGCGGCGGCTTGTAGGAGCCGGTCATGAACACCCGGAACATGTGCAGCCACACGGTGATCACCATCAGGTGGGCGCCCCAGCGATGGATCTCGCGCATGATCCCCAGCGGCACCTGCGAGCCCAGGTCGATGATGTCGCCGTAGGCGGCTTCGACGGTGGGCCGGTAGTAGAACATCAGCAGGATGCCGGTGATGGTCAGCACCAGGAAGATGAAGAAGGACAGCCCGCCCATGCACCAGGTGTACTTGACCTTGACCGCGTGCTTGGGCAGGCGCACGGGGTGGAGGTGCAGGAAGACGTTGTTCAGCACCCCCATCATGCGCTGCCGGCGGGTGCGCGGGATGCCGGTGCGGAAGATCGACTTGATGACCTGGGATTCGGCCAGCCACTGCAGCGGCCCCTTGCTGCCGTTGGAGCCCTTGCCGCCGCCGCGGCCGCCGCCACCGCGCGGGGAACGGGTCTCGGTGTCAGCCATCGATCGCCTTGCTCCTCGTGTTCGTCATGCTGCGCTCGCTACACGGCCAGGAACGACTCGGGGTCGCTCCACTCGTCCTTCTCCCACTGGTATTTGCGGGTCTTGTCGACCAGGATCTGACCGTCGTCGGCCATGGTCACGCGGTAGCGCTCCAGCGGCCGCGGCGCCGGGCCCTCGAAGTTGATGCCGGTCTTGCGGAACCCGCTGCCGTGGCACGGGCACTTGAACTTCTGCTCGCCGGACAGCCAGTTGGGGGTGCAGCCGAGGTGGGTGCAGACGGTCGACAGGACGTAGATCTCGGTCGGCGTACGCACGATCCACACGGCGAACTGGTCCTTGAACCGGGTCGACACGTCGCCCACGGTGTACTCCTCGGGGAACCCGGCGCGGAAGGTCTGCGGCGGCTCGAACAGCACGTTGGGAAACAGGAAACGCACCGTCCCGATCAGGGTGCCGGCGGTCAGCGCCCCGAACGCCAGCCAGCCGGCGGTGATCCAGGACAGGAAGCCGCGCCGCGACACGTCACCGGTGCCGGCCGCAGCCACGGCCCCGGCGGCGCCGGGGCGCGCGCTCACGGCTGCGGTGGAGCGGGCGCCGGCGGCACCGGCGCGGGCCGCGCGCGCACTACGGCCGGCCGCACGAGCCGGTGGCCGTCCCGCCGCGCCGCCCGCCACGCCGCCGGGGGCTGCAGCGCCCTCCCCGGCCGCGGCTGCTCGGGAGGACCGGGGGGCCCGCTCCGCGGCCTCGGGCGTTCCGGCCACGGCCGCGGCCGGTTGCTCCTCGGATCCGCCGGCCGGGCCTGCCGCTTGCGGCGCTTCGCCGGCTTTCGCGTCTTCCTGGCTCATCTTCCTCTACTCATGCTCGTGGACACTCGCGGCCCCGGTGGTTGCCGGGCCGCCCGGTAGGTCACCTTCCGCGCTTACCATAATCACTTACGGCCTGCTGTGCAATTCTTCTTACGTTCAAACTTGCATCCTCCCGCGCCAGGGTGGCGATGCGCGCCTCCAGGTCGGGATCGCCCAGCGGCGCAGTCACCTCGATCACCGTCGCCATGAGCAGGTTGCCGTCGCGGTCGTCCACGTTCGGGAAGGTCTGCAGGTAGTCGCGCTCGAGCAGCTCGAGCAGTATCTCCTTGCCGCTCAGATCGCCCAACCGCGCCAGCGCCAGGGCCGCGTCCCAGGTCACCGCGGGCTCGGGATCGTGCAACGCCCGCTGCAGCGGGGCGACCGCCGCCGGATTCCCGGCCAGTCCCAGGGCGGTGGCGGCCCCCGAGCGCACCCGCGCCGAGGTGTCGTTCAGATACGGCGCCACCGCCGGCAGCACCTCGCCGGCGCCGAACAGCCCGAGCGCCACCAGCAGCATGAACCGGGTCCCGTCCGACTCCTCCGCGACCGCGACCGCGAGCGGCTCGATGAACGCCTCGTGCCCGGCACGCGCCATGGCCAGCGCCAGGTACTGGCGCACGCGCGGGTCGTCGCGCTCGGCCGCCTCGAACACTCCCAGCATTTCCGCCACGAACCGCCGCTCCTGCGGGACCCGCTCCGGGTCGGCCAGAAGCTTGGACAGCTCGAACGCCGCCTGCCAGCGCTTGGTGGCGCCGCCCACCTTCACGTCGGCAATGTAGTCGTACACCGTCTGCGGCTCATTGGTCAGGATGCGCCAGGTGACCACCAGCAGCCCGGCGAACACCGCGATCAGAAACGGAATGATGAAGAAGGAATGGATGATGACGCTGATGAACGAACGCTGCTCGGGCTGCTGCGCGGAGGCAGCCTCGGGCGGGGCGCCGTTGGCGCCGGGCCTGACGCTGTCCGGGGGCGGCGTGCCGTTGCCACTGTGGTCGGGCACCGATACCTCGGGCCGCTGGTCGGCGGGGTCCATCCCCGGCAGTCTACGGAGATGCCGCGCCATCATCAACACCGGGCACCCGCGGACCCGCGGACCCCGCGGACGCAACCCGCGGCGGCCGCGGCCAGCTCGGCGCGATGGGTGCCGCGGCGGCTGGCCGCGGGGTAGCATGGCGCATGCTGCGGTTTCGACTCGTTCCCGAGGTCTACCTGCTGTTGCTGGACCGGGACCGCATCCTGATGCTGCGGCGGTACGGAACCGGCTACGAGGACGGCAATTACAGTGTCGTCGCCGGCCACGTCGACGGCAACGAGCCGGCCTCGCGCGCGCTGATCCGGGAGGCGCACGAAGAGGCGGGTATCGTGATCTCGCCCGGCGCGCTGGAGCTGTGCCACGTCATGCACCGGCGCTCCGACCGCGAGAGCGTCGGCTTTTTCTTCCGCTGCCGCAGGTGGTCGGGAGCGCCGCGCAACCGGGAACCGCACAAGTGCGACGACCTGCGCTGGTTTTCCACCGCCGCGCTGCCGGCCAACACCATTCCCTACGTCCGTCAGGCCATCATCCTGGCCCTGGCCGGCCGCCCCTACTCGGAGTTCGGCTGGTGACCGTGAGCGCGCGGCAGTCCCGCCTCGACGTCACCGCGGCGCGTACCGGTCGGTCAGCTCGGTGAGCAGGGCGGCGGCGCACTCTTCCAGGGCCGGCAGGCTGTACCCGCCTTCCAGCACGAACAGGTGCGGGATCCGGGACCGGTCCAGCTCGTCCAGCAGCAGCCGGTACATGCTCATGAAGCCGGCGGTGGTAACCCGCATCATCGCCAGCGGATCGCGCCGGTGGGCGTCGAAGCCGGCCGAGAAGATGACCAGTTGCGGGGCGAACGCCCGCACCTCCGGCAGGACCAGTCGCTCGGTCGCGGCGAGATACTCGTCGTCGCCGGATCCGGCGGGCAGCGGCACGTTCAGGGTGTAGCCGGCCCCCGCACCGACGCCGCGTTCGCGCGCCGCACCGGTGCCGGGATAGAACGGGTACTGGTGGATGGAGACGTAGTGCACCGCGGCGGAGGCGTAGAAGACGTGCTGGGTGCCGTTGCCGTGGTGGACGTCGGGATCGAAGATCAGCACCCGTTGCACCGGCGTGGAGGCGCGGCCGGGCGGAGTGGCGGCGGGAGGGGTCGCGGCACCGGGATTGGGCGCCGGCAGCGTGCCGGCGAGCGCGGCGGCGGCCGCCACCGCCACGTTGTTGAACAGGCAGAACCCCATCGCGCGGTCGCGCTCGGCGTGGTGCCCCGGCGGACGTACGGCGCAGAACGCGGTGCGCGCGGCGCCGCCGAGCACCGCCGCGGTCGCTTCGAGGGCGGCGCCGGCGGCATGCAGCGCGGCCGCCACGCTGCCGGGCCCGACGCTGGTGTCGGCGTCCAGACGGCGGCTGTGGCCGCGCAGGCCCAGGATCAGCTCCACGTAGGAGGCGGCGTGCACCCGTTCCAGGGCGGCGCGCGGGGCGGGCGCCGGCTGGCACACCTGCAGCCGGTCCGTGAGGTCGGCGCGCGCCAGCGCCGCGGCGACCGCGGCCATGCGCTGCGGCCGCTCCGGGTGGCCGGGGCCGGCCTCATGGCCGGCGCACAGCGGATGGGCGTAGAAGCGTACCGGCGGGGGAGTCGGCATGGTTCCCATGATCACTGCTCAAGTACCGCTTGACAAACCCGCGCCGTTCGTTAGATTAGTTTTCACCCATGGCATATATCATCGCTGAGCCGTGCATCGGTACCTGTGACACCTCCTGCGTGGAGGTCTGCCCCGTGGACTGCATCCACCCGGTGGAAGGGTACGATGAGCCGGCGGACAAACAGCTCTACATCGATCCCGACGAGTGCATCGACTGTGCGGCGTGCGTACCGGAGTGTCCGGTGGACGCCATCTTCGAGGAGAGCGAGCTCCCGGACAAGTGGGCTCACTTCGCTGAGATCAACGCCGAGTACTTCAAGTAGCGGCGCTGGCGGACGAACGTTGACCGAGGTTTAGTACGACATGGCCAAAGTGCGGCAGAATTTCTACAAATCGATCCCCGAGTTGCCCAAGGCCATGCAGACCAAGAAGCGCAAGCCCAAGCTGATGGCGGTGGTGGATGAGGACAGCTGCACCGGCTGTCAGGTGTGCGTGCCGTTCTGCCCGGTCGACTGTATCCAGGCGGTGGAGCAGGAGGTCTACGACAATCGTCCGATCCCGCCGGTGCAGATTCGCTTCAACGAGTGCATCGGCTGCCAGATCTGCGCCCGGGTGTGCACGCAGCTCACCTGGGACGCGATCCGGATGCTGCCGACCGCCGAGTTCGAAGCCCAGTACGGCATTGGCATCGACGCCTGACGCCTGAGGCGGCACCGGCCGTCAGGCGCACCGCCGGCTGCCGCCCGCCATCCCGAGCAACTCCAATGTGGCTGTTCATGTACGTCTGCTATCTGATGGGGGCGCTCACCTACGTGCTGTTTCTGCTCAGCGGCCTGCAGGGGATCTTCGGGTTTGCCGTGTTCGGCGCCCCGCACCCCACCTTCGCGTTTCTGACCTCGATCATCTACCTGTTCACCCAGACCCTCACCATCTTCTTCTTCGTGGGCACCGCCACCAACATCCGCGAATACCTGGAGGCGCGGCCCGAGCCGCCGCCGGGCCCGGACCTCAGCGCCCGGGCGCGCGCCATCCGGGGGGCGGTGTCCGGCCAGATCTACCTCAACATCCTGCTGTTCCTGGTGCAGGCGGTGCTCGGCGGCGCCGTGGCCGCCCGCGCCGTGCCCCGCTTCCTGCACGGCACCCTGGTGGCGGTCGCCTTCCTGCACTTCCACTACGTGCTGTGGCGTGAGCACGGCGCGTTCCGGGACATCACCGGTGTCGTGGTGGCGATGACCGCTCCCTGCCGTGGCGCGGACACGCAGGGCGCGCCGGACGAAGCCGGTTGACGGAAACCAGCCGCTGCGCGAGCGTTGGCGCGTGATGCGCGTTGTCGTTCCCGGTGACGATCCGCCGCAGATCCAGGAGTCATCCCAGCTCGAGAAGCTGCGCGCACGCGCCGAGATCGACGAGGTGCTCGTGTTCCGCGACCGGCCGCAGAGCGCCGCCGAGCTGGTGGCCCGCGCCGACGGGGCGCAGATCGTGATCAACTCCCGCGGGGCCGTGCGCTGGCCGGCGGAGGTGCTGCGGCGCCTGCCTGAGCTGCGCCTCATCGCCACCTGCTCGATCGGCACCGACATGATCGACCTGCAGGCGGCGCACCGGTGCGGCGTGGTCGTGAGCAATCAGCCGGGGCGCACCGCGCCGGTGGTGGCCGAGCACGCCTTCGGGCTGATGTTCGCGCTGGCCAAGCACGCCGCCTATCACACCGTCCGGATCCGCGCCGGCGACTGGCCGCGCACCGACGGCGTCTATCTGCAAGGCAAGCGGCTGGGCATCGTCGGCACCGGCGACACCGGCGCCGAGATGGCGCGCCTGGGCAATGCGGTCGGCATGGAGGTGATGGCCTGGACCTTCGCGCCGCACCCCGAGCGGGCGGCGCGGCTGGGCGTGCGCTACGTGGAACTGGACGAACTGCTGGCCGCAAGCGACGTGGTCAGCCTGCACCTCCGCCTGAGTGAACAGTCCCGGAGCATCATCGGGGCGCGGCAACTGGCCATGATGAAGCCCGGCGCGCTGCTGATCAACACTGCGCGCGCGGGACTGGTCGACGGGGCAGCGCTGGCGGCCGCGCTCAAGCGCGGCACCCTCGGCGGCGCGGCGGTCGACGTCTTCGAGCAGGAGCCGCCGGCGCCGGACGACCCCCTAGTGCGGTGCGAGCGCGTGGTGCTGACGCCGCACGCCGCCGACATGACCCCCGAGGGCGTCGAGCTGCTCAACCAGGGTGCGATCGAGAACGTGATCGCGTTTCTGGAGGGGACACCGCGCAACGTCGTGACCGGATAGCGCTCGAACATGTTATAGTAGACTTCACTGCTCACAATCATCGTTGCGCAGAATGCGGCCAAGCCAAGAACAAGAGGTAAGAGAATGCTCAAGAAGAGAGTGGAGAACATCGTGTCGGGTGCGACCGATGCCGTCACCGGTGCCGTCACGGGCGCGCTGGATGCGCGTGCCAACTCGGTGTCGGTGCGCCCCGATGCCGACAGCCTGAAACGCATCGACGAACTGGTCGAGGCGGAGCTCGTGACCAGCCGCGCGGCGGCCATCGCCTTCCTCGTGCAGGAAGGCATCAAGGCGCGCGCCGACCTGTTCGATCAGATTCACGACGGGTTTGAGAGGATCCGGCAGGTAAAGGACACCCTCCGCAGCCTGGGCCCCGGTGCGTCATCCGGTTCGGAAGCGGCCGCGGCGGAATAGCACGGCTGCCGGCGCCGCGCTACGGTACCACACAGACTGCACGGGACGGAGCGGCTACAGCAGGTTCCAGAAAAAGTACACGGCAAATACCAGCAGGCCGCCGGCGGCGATCGCCAGGGTCACGATGGCCCGTATAAAGCCGCGGCGGCCGCTGTCGAACTTGAGAACCGTGCGGCGGGACTGGTCGCTGCCGGGTTCCTCGTGCGTCACGTCCTGCCCGCCCGGCCCCGTATCAGCAGCCAGCCCACCACAAACACGCCGGCGGCGATCGCCAGGTCGCGGCCGCGCGGGGTGGCCGGCAGCGTGACGGCGTAGCTCACCCCCAGATAGGCCAGCGCCGCCGCCTGCAGCACTTTCCCGGCGATCAGCACCGGGGCGCTCCGGAACGCCGCCGGGCTCCGGCGCGGACGGCCCGCACGACCTGGGCTGGACGGCGGTTGACAGCCGCAGGGACCATCATATGATGGAACAGTAGCGTCGAAGCGCGCCCGCGGCCAGAGCCGGAGCAATCGCCGAGACGCGTTATTCCCCAGGAGACAGCATGAGCACGATCTCAGGGCGCCCCGCGCGGGTCGCCATCGTGGGCAGTGGCCCTTCCGGATTCTACGCGGCCGACACCCTGATCAAGGCGGATCAGGAGGTGGCCGTCGACATGTACGATCGCCTGCCGACCCCGTTCGGCCTGGTGCGCGGCGGGGTCGCTCCCGACCATCCCAAGATCAAGAACGTGATCCGCGTCTACGAGCGAATCGCCAAGGATCACGCCTTCAGCTTTCTGGGCAACGTGCAGGTGGGGCGCGACCTGAGCGTGGCCGAGCTGCGCGGGCACTACGACGCGGTCATCTTTACCTGTGGCGCGGAGACCGACCGCACGTTGGGCATTCCCGGCGTCGAGCTGCCCGGCAGTCACACCGCCACCGAGTTCGTCGGCTGGTACAACGGCCATCCCGACTATCTGGGGCGCTCGTTCGACCTCTCGCAGGAGGTGGCCGTGGTGATCGGCCAGGGCAACGTAGCGGTGGACGTGACCCGCGTGCTGGCCAAGACGGTGGACGAGCTGAAGCACACCGACATCGCGGCCCATGCGCTCGACGCCCTGGCCGAGAGCAAGGTGAAGGAAGTGCACATGGTCGGCCGGCGCGGGCCGGTGCAGGCGGCGTTCACCAACAAGGAGATCCGCGAGCTGGGCGAGCTGGCGGACTGCGACCTGGTGTTCAACGACCTGGGGGACTTCGAGCTGAACCCCGCGAGCCAGGCGGAACTGGACGATCCGGCGAACATCGGCGCCGGCCGCAACTGGAAGGTGCTGGCGGAGCAGCGCGTCCTGCAGCCGGCCGGGAAGAGCCGCCGCATCGTAGTGCACTTCTTCCGCAGCCCGCGCGAGCTGGCCGGCAACGGCAGGGTGGAGTCGCTGGTGCTGGAGCGCAACCGGCTGGCCGGCGACGCGGGCAATCAGTGGGCGGAAGGCACCGGCGCGACCACGGCCATGGACTGCGGCCTGTTCTTCCGCAGCGTCGGCTACCGGGGGATCGAGATGCCGGGCGTGCCGTTCGAGGCGCGGCGCGGGGTGTTCCCCAACGATGCGGGGCGGATCGTCGACGACGGCGCGCCGGTGCCGGGGCTGTACGCCGCCGGCTGGATCAAGCGCGGCCCCTCCGGCGTGATCGGCACCAACAAGCCCGACAGCGGGGAAACGGTGGCCAAGCTGCTGCAGGACCTGCCGTCGCTGCCGGGTTGCGCGAACCCGGACACGGCGCCGCTGCAGGAGCTGCTGGCAGCGCGCAACGTACGCGTGATCAGCTACGCCGACTGGCAGCGGATCGACGCCGCCGAGGTGGCGCGCGGCCAGCCGCACGGCAAACCACGCGAGAAATTCACCACGGTAACGGAGATGCTCGCCGTCCTCGACTGACCCGACGCAAACGCTCTAGATTGAGGGCGTTGATCGATGCTTCCAAAAGTGCTACAAGTAGCACCCCGATCGCCCTGCTGATCCCGATTCCCAACTCCTCGCCGCTCGACCAACTGCGCGCGGCGGGCGACCTGGAGGAGGCCACGGGCTCGGCGAACGACCTCCCTGAGCCGGTCGATCTCGATCCTGGAACGGAGCCGCCGTCAGTCCGGCTCGCGCGCCTGCGCAGCGATGAGCGCTGAACGGGTCAGCTACCTCGACTCGTCGGCCATCGTCAAGCTCGTGGCGCGCGAGAAGGAGTCTGCCGCCTGCAGGGCGCTCGCCAGCGCCGGCGGCAGGCCGGCCGCGGCGATCCGGCGGCTCAGGTCGCAGCTCCACGGCGCTTCCGGGCACAGCGGCGGCAGCGGCTGCCGGCCGCGCAGCTCCGTGCTGATCTGCCGTACCAGCTCCCGGCGCTGCCGGCAGGACCGCCACTGCCACGCGCAACCGCTCCGGGGTCATGCCGACGTGCACGGTGCCGTCGAGCATCAGGTTGGGCCCCTCTTCGCAATGGCCGAGGCACCCGCAACGCTGCATTTCCAGGTCGGCGCGGGGATGGTCCTCGGCCTCGACCAGCAGGTCACTCGAGAAGTTGACGCCGCAGGTCGGCCCGACGCAGATGCGCAGGCTGTGACTCATGTCGCGGCCGCAAGCTGTTCGATCGTCGGATAGGGGAACAGACCGGTGCTGTGGCCGTCGCTCCAGGTGATCGACAGGGCGTAGTTGCCGACGGTGCGGATCTCCTGCGGCTGGATGTCGGCCGGAATCGCCGCCGGGTCGGCGGTGCGCTCGCCGGTGAACTCGTTGATGCAGTGGGCGCAGCGGCAGCTTGCGCGCAACTCCCGGTTGGCCACCGACACGGTCTTGCCGTCGGCCCAGCGCAGCGTGATCCGCGCGGCGTCGTGCTCGACGCTGATGCTCTCCTGCGCCACCGACGCCTTGCCCAGCGCGCGCACCATCCGGTCCGCGGCCTGCGCGACCTCCGGCAGGTCCTGCTCCCCGCCGAAGGTGCGCCCGTAGCGCTGTGGGTCGAGCGGGAGCTGCCCCAGCACGTCCACCCCGAACCGCTCCTGGAGCTGGCGCGCGCCGTCGCTGCCGAACACCGCGTGGCGCTCGCCCCCGGCTTCGAAGTAGGCCATGTTCTCGACCACTCCCAGCACCGGCACCCTCACCTTGTCGAACATCAGGATGCCCTTGCCGACGTCCGCCAGCGCCAGCGGCTGCGGGGTGGTGACCACCACCGCTCCGCCCAACTGCACCGCCTGGGTGATGGTGAGCTGAATGTCGCCGGTGCCGGGCGGCAGGTCGAGGAACAGGTAGTCCAGCTCGCCCCAGTGCACGCCGTGCAGGAGCTGCTGGATGTAGTTGGTCACCATCGGCCCGCGCATCACCGCCGGGGCGTCGCCGAGCCAGAAGCCGAACGACATCAGCTTGAGGGCGCCGACCTGCGCCGGCAGCAGCATGTTGCCGGGACCGGCCTGCAGCTCCAGGCCGCGGCAGTCGAACAGGGTCGGAATCGACGGCCCGAAGATGTCGGTGTCCAGCAGCCCGACGCGGTGGCCGCGCTGCGCCAGCTCGCACGCCAGCGCCGCCGCCACGGTTGACTTGCCCACTCCGCCCTTGCAGGAGGCGACGGCGATCAGCGCCCCCACCTGGCCCAGCCCGCTCTCGCGCTCCGCCGGCGGGCGCTGCGTGGCGGTGCGTCGGGCGGCGGACTGCGGCGGCGCGCTGGTGATGGTCACGGTGACCGAGCGGGTCCCCGGTAGCGCCCCCACCAGCCGCTCCGCCTCGGACTTGAACTGGTCGCGCACCGGACACGCGGGAGTCGTGATGCGAATCTCCACCAGCACGTGCCCGTCGTCGATCTCCAGATTGGTGATGAACCCGAGCGCGACGATGTCCCGCCCCAGATCGGGGTCGACAATCTGCGCCAGCGCGGCAAGCGCCTGTTCCTTGGTAACCATAATCCAGTCTCAATCTACGCCCAAACCGGCGCCGCGACCAGTCACCGCCGCGGGCCCCGCCGGCTCCCGCTGGCGCACACCGAGGTTCACCCCGACTGGTTCAGCCTTGACCTCTGTGTAACCATGAGATAGCTTACGGGAATATGAGCGAAGATAGTTCCCCTGCAGAGATCCTGCGCTGGCCGAGGCCTTGACGTTCATCTGTGTAACCATTGAGATAGCTTACGGGAATATGAGCGAAGATAGTTCCCTCTGCATGGTGAGCCGGACCCGCCTGCCGACGCTTGCTGCGCCGGAAGCGGCGACATTCCGGGACACGGCGTTTGCCGAGAACCATGATCGAACTCTGCATCGCTGGGTCCCGTGGATCGCTGGATTTTCGGGATCGTTCGTAGCCGACGTGCTCGACCGCGTACGGACCCGCCGCCGCAGGATGCGCGTTCTGGATCCGTTTGCGGGAGTCGGCACCACGCTGATCGAAGCGCTCAAACAAGGCGACGACGCCGTTGGTTACGAAATCAACCCGTACGCTGCGCTTGCCTGCCGAGTCAAGGCCGCTTCCAATCGATACGACGTGGCCGAATTCGAGACTTCAATCACTCAGTTCGAGGACTATGGTGACGACGAATCCTGGTTGACAATCAATCCATCTTCCAAACGCCCCGGCGGCTTTCGGAGTCGCGTTCCGTTCTTCAGCGACGACGTAGAACGACAAGTATTGGCCTGCATGGATTTCATTATGCAACGTACCAAAGCATGGGTAATGGACCTGTTTCGTGTGGCCTTTGGTTCGGTGATGGTGAGTTTTTCCAACTACTCCTATGAGCCGAGTCTCGGCACGCGAGCCGGCGCCGGAAAACCCACTATCCAGCATGCCGACGTGTTCGGTATAGTACGCCGAAAGCTGTTGGGAATGCGTGATGACATCGTTACGTTTCAGGGTTGGATGAAACAACACGAACAAGTACCGCGGGCGATAGTCCATCCACTGTCATACTTCGATCATGTGCAGAGAACGGAGGCGCGCAGCATCGATGCGCTTATCACTTCGCCGCCATATCTGAACAACTATCATTACATCAGGAATACTCGCCCGCATCTCTTCTGGTTGGGAATGACCAAGGAGGCCAGCAACCTGAAGACAATGGAACAGCAGAACTTCGGTCAATTCTGGCAGACCGTGCGATCCGGTCCGGAAATCGCCCTTGAGCCACCGCTCGACCACTTGGCCAAACAATTGGAGGAACTGAGGGCGCTACATCCGGAGAAAGGTGCCTACGGTGGCGCAGGGTGGGCCAACTACGCTGCCGCCTACTTCAATGACTGTCAGCGTTTCTGTGCCCTTACACTTTCTCGCATGCGTCCCGGTAGTACCGTCGTCGTCGTCATCGGAAACAACATCCTCCAAGGCATGGAGTTTCAAACGGACCGACTATTCGCGGAAATCGCCGAAAGAGAAGGATTCAAGGTTGTCGAACTGCACGAAGTGCGAAGCAAACGAACCGGCAACAGTATCGTCAACTCTTCAGTACGTGTGGGTACCGTGCACCAACGTACGAGGCTATATGAAACCGCGGTAGAGCTCCGGGCGCCGTGAGTCTGGTGGACTCGTTTGGGCTGCCGGCCTGGACGGCGTATCCATCCTGTCAATCCTCTCAAGCAGCCACTGGCGGCGGCGCCGAGGTCTAGGGTAGAGTAGGACTGTCTCTCACTCGCCCATGCGTTGGTTGCTCGATCTGCTTTGCACGTCCATCGGCAAGAAGGTGCTGATGGCGGTCACCGGCCTGTTCCTGGTGCTGTTCCTCGCCGTTCACCTGTACGGGAACCTGTACCTGTACGTCGGCGAGGAGGCATTCAACCACCACGCCGCGTCGATCTCCGGCAACGCGCTGGTGCGGGTCGTCGAGGTGGTGCTGTTCCTGGCGATCGTGGCACACGCCGTCAGCGGCGTGCAGCTTACCATCCGCAACCGGCGCGCCCGCCCGCAGCGCTACCGCGTGAAGCGGCATGCCGGGTTCAGCACCCTGGCCTCGCGCAGCATGATCGTCAGCGGCAGCGTGGTGTTCATCTTCATCGTCGTGCACCTGCGCAACTTCTTCTGGGAGGCGCGCTTCGGGCGCGCGGCCGCGGGCGAATCGCTGTACAAGGTGGTCGCCGAGACCTTCGCCCTGCCCGGCTACGCGGCGCTGTACGTGATCGCCATGGTGCTGCTCGGCCTGCACCTGGCGCACGGCTTCCTGAGCGCGCTGCGCACGCTCGGCCTTGAGCACCAGCGCTACACGCCCCTGCTGCACGGGGTGGGGCTGGTGCTGGCGGTGGGGTTCGCCGCGGCCTTCGCGTCGCTGCCGATCGTGTTCTTCGCCCGGAGTCTGGCCTGATGGCGATTGCCGAGCGCACCCTGAACAGCAAGGTCCCTGCCGGTCAGCTCGCTGAGAAATGGTCGCGCCACCGCTTCGAGCTGACCCTGGTCAACCCGGCCAACAAGCGCCACTACTCGATCATCGTGGTGGGCAGCGGCCTGGCCGGCGCTTCCGCCGCCGCCTCGCTGGCCGAGCTCGGCTACGGGGTGAGCTGCTTCTGCATCCAGGACAGCCCGCGCCGCGCCCACAGCATCGCCGCCCAGGGCGGCATCAACGCGGCCAAGAACTATCCCAACGACGGCGACTCCGTGTACCGCCTGTTCTACGACACCATCAAGGGCGGCGACTACCGCTCGCGCGAGGCCAACGTCTACCGCCTGGCCGAGGTGAGCAACGCCATCATCGACCAGTGCGTGGCGCAGGGGGTGCCGTTCGCGCGCGAGTACGGCGGCCTGCTGGCCAACCGATCGTTCGGCGGCGCGCAAGTGTCGCGCACCTTCTACGCCCGCGGCCAGACCGGCCAGCAGCTCCTGCTCGGCGCCTACAGCGCCCTGAGCCGCCAGATCGGCCTCGGCACCGTGCGGATGTACCCGCGCCACGAGATGCTGGAGCTGGTGGTGATCGACGGCGCCGCACGCGGCATCGTGACCCGCGACCTGGTGACCGGCCGGCTCGCATCGCACGTCGCCGACGCGGTGGTGCTGGCCACCGGCGGCTACGGCAACCTCTACTACCTGTCGACCAACGCCAAGGCGAGCAACGTCACCGCCACTTGGCGCGCGCACAAGCGCGGCGCGCTGTTCGCCAACCCCTGCTTCGTGCAGATCCACCCTACCTGCATCCCGGTCTCGGGGGACCACCAGTCCAAGCTCACCCTGATGAGCGAGAGCCTGCGCAACGACGGCCGTGTGTGGGTGCCGAAACAGCAGGGCGACGCGCGCCAGCCGGCGAGCATTCCCGAGACGGAGCGCACCTACTACCTGGAAGAGCGCTACCCGGCATTCGGCAACCTGGTGCCGCGCGACGTCGCCTCGCGCGCCGCCAAGGAGGTGTGCGACCGCGGCTACGGCGTCGGCGCCACAAGCCAGGCGGTGTATCTCGATCTGCGCGACGCGCTCCAGCGGGTGGGGCGTAGCGCGCTCGAGCAGAAGTACGGCAACCTGTTCCAGATGTACGAGCAGATCACCGGCGAGGACGCCTACCAGACGCCGATGCGCATCTACCCCGCCGTGCACTACACCATGGGCGGGCTGTGGGTGGACTACAACCTGATGAGCACGGTGCCGGGGCTGTTCGTGCTCGGCGAGGCCAACTTCTCCGACCACGGCGCCAACCGGCTCGGGGCGAGCGCGCTGATGCAGGGGCTGGCGGACGGCTACTTCGTGCTGCCGGCCACCATCGGCAGCTACCTGGCGGAGAGTGCGCCGGCGGCCGCCGGTACCGACCACGCCGCCTTCCGTGCCGCCGAGCAGGATGCCGAGGAGCGCACGAAGAAGCTGCTGGCGGTTTCGGGCGACCAGCCGGTGGACCATTTCCATCGCGAGCTGGGCCGCATCATGTGGGACCGCTGCGGGATGTCGCGCAACGCCGACGCACTGCGCGCGGCGGCGGCGAAGATTCCGGAGCTGCGCGCGCGGTTCTGGCGCGAGGTGAACGTGCCGGGCGGCGGCGGCGACCTCAATCAGCCGCTGGAGCGCGCCGGGCGGGTGGCCGACTTCCTGGAGTTCGCCGAGGTGGTGATCCAGGACGCGCTGGCGCGCAACGAGTCGTGCGGCTCCCACTTTCGCGAGGAGTACCAGGGCGAGGACAACGAGGCGCTGCGCAACGACGCCGACTACGCCTACGTGGCCGCCTGGGAGCATCGCGGGGTGGGCGAGCCGGCGGTGCTGCACCGCGAGCCGCTGGAGTTCGAGGAAGCGCACCCCACGGTGCGCAGCTACAAGTGAAGGGAATGGGTGATGGGAGCGGCGGCATGAAACTGCACCTGGAGATCTGGCGCCAGTCGGGGCCGCGGGACGCCGGCCGCTTCGTGAGCTACGAGATGGACGAGGCGGTGCCCGACATGTCGTTCCTGGAGCTGCTCGACGTCCTCAACGAGCGGCTGGAGCGTGCCGGCGAGGAGCCGGTGGCGTTCGAGCATGACTGCCGCGAGGGGATTTGCGGGAGCTGCGGCTTCCTGATCAACGGCCGCGCCCACGGGCCGCGGCGCGGGGTGACCGTGTGCCAACTCCACCTGCGCCACTTCCACGACGGCGAACGGATCGTGCTGGAGCCGTGGCGGGCGCGCGCCTTTCCGGTGCTCAAGGACCTGGTGGTGGACCGCTCCGCCTTCGACCGCGTGATTCAGGCCGGCGGCTTCATCTCGGTCAACACCGGCAGCGCGCCGGAGGCCAACTCGTTGCCGGTGCCGCGCGCGGACGCCGACCAGGCGATGGACGCCGCCGCCTGCATCGGCTGCGGCGCCTGCGTCGCCTCCTGCAAGAACGCCGCGGCCATGCTGTTCGCCGGTGCCAAGGTGGCGCAACTCGCCCTGCTGCCGCAGGGCGCCCCCGAGCGTCGCCGCCGCGCCGCCGCCATGGTGGCCGCCATGGACGCCGAGGGCTTCGGCGCCTGCACCAACGAGCGCGAGTGCGAGGGCGACTGCCCCAAGGAGATCTCCTTCGCCAACATCGCCCGCCTCAACCGCGAATTCCTCGCCGCCAAGCTCACCCCCTGACCCGAACGAAGAGTTCGGACCTACCCACTTTCGACCGACTAAGCGATTTCGAAGCTTACGCGGACGCTCACGCCCACGAGTTCCCGCATATCCAGTCACTTGGCGAGATTGCGCAGAACACTCGCGACAGGCTTTACGCCGCCGGCGAGACTGATGAAGCGCATCTGGCTCAGATCGAAGTCGATGCGCTGCACTTCGATCTTCAAGATGGCGACTTGGTAGGCCCATTCTCCGGAACTGACAAAGACGGCAATTCCTTTGAATGGCCGGATCCTATGACGTTCCAAAAGCAACATCGTTCGTACTTGAATCATCGACTTAGCAGGACTAATAATCCCACGCTTGTTGCGCGATACGCCCACGTTTTGTGGACGGCAGCAGAGCGGACGGTGGCACATGCACGGCGAGCGGTCGATTCCTACTTGCAGTGTGTTGATTCTTACGTGAACCAGGACGCCATCTATCCGAATCATGATTTCGGACTGTTGGTAACACAGGCAATCGTAGCTGCATATCGAATGGCACTGTTCATTCGCGACAGAGATCGGATTGACCGGTGCAAGAAGAAGCTCATCGATCTAGTGACTAACTTCAATCCCAACGGTACGTCACGCTACAATCTTGTATTCGAGCTCACACACTTCGCTTTACAGAATCGAAAAAACATGTCCGATACGATACACGATCTAGCTAGTACGTTGGATAAAGAGTACCATTTCAACTACTCGAAGGCTGACTACGATGGAGCGATTCAATTCGCGACTTGGCGGGTGTGGATCGGAGCGGTGCAGGCCTGACCCGTGCCGACTTCGACCGGGCCGACCTGAGCCGGGCCGATCTGAGCGATGCAGAGTTGACACGCGCGTACCTGAGCGAAACGATCCTGATCGGAACGGACCTGAGCGGCGCCGATCTACACGGCGCGATTATGGACGACGCAATCCTGCGCGACGCGAACCTGATCGGCGCAGACCTGATCGGGGCAAATCTGCTCCGTGTCGATCTGTCTGGTGCCAACCTGACCTTCGCCGTTCTGACCCGCGCTTATTTGAGCGGAGCGAGCCTGCGCGGTGCCGTGCTGAGCGGGGCAAGTCTGTGGGAGGTGAACCTTACCGACGCTGATCTGACCGGCGCGTCCCTTGAGTTCGCGTTGTTGGGTGTTGCCGACCTGAGCCGTGCCAATCTGACCGATGCGGATCTGAGCGGCGCAAACCTGTATGCCGCCAACCTGACCGGGGTGTTGGGGTGGAATACCGTCAACATCGACGGGGTGAAGGACTGCGACCTGCAAACGAAACCGCGCCCACTGCTCCCGGGTTGCTGACGCCACTCGGCGCCGCCGCTACTCTGGAGGAACCGCGATGGAATGGGTAATGGGAGCGCCAGTCTTCCCTCGAAGCTGTTCGTGATCTATATTCGGGATTTCACGCACCGTTGGAGCATAGTGGCCTACTCTCTCTATTGCATCGTCATCGCATTCATTTGGTTTCGTTTCCCATCGGGTACGGGCCAGGCTGAGGGTTCTCCCACCGGGAGGCCTCCTGGGAGTATCCTTTGCGTACCAATCGCTTAAGCCATTCGGAAGCATTGAGGGTCATGCTGGTTCGAATTCATTCAAGTATAGCGTGCGAGATTCGCGACCCGTACCTGTGACTTCCTCTATTTCCTCGGCGCAGATAAATCTGTAACTCCGTCCAACTCTCAGACCATTCAAACTTGGCCCGCCATCCTTCACCCTACCAGAGTGCACTCCATCTTTCGTCAGCAATCCCCAGGACCCTATACCGCGGTTCACTTTCTCGAATTCTCCGACAAGCGTGACTGACTCGCTACCGAGATTCGATACTTCCGAAAGAACTTCCACGAGTGACTGTGCCTGAGACTCAGATACAGATCGGAAGCTGGCCTTTACTGACGTTGGCTGTGCCCACGAATAGCTGAAACTCATCTTGTGTTGTAGGAGGAAGCCGACGAGTCGCAGATAGGATCCGGCCAGATGTCCACGATGTTGCTTCAAGGAAATGAGCGACTGCTGCGGATCATCCGTATGCTCGAAGAGCATATCGACTCGTTGTAAAGCACGCGCCAGGTCGCGAAGGCCAAACAGGTCTGGCTCTTGAGATGCCTCCAGCACAACACGAAATGAACCCGCGGCAGCAGGGACTACGACATCCATCAGATGAGCATCTTCCGAATCGATGTTGCGCCGAGTACTAGTTGACAGGTCTCGGAAAGCGGCGCGATAAGCATGAGTGACCATGGATTGAAAGTGACTCAGCAGCCCGGTGAGCGCACCTACTCGGATACGATGCCCTTGTGTAGCCTCTGGAGGGTCGGTAGTGACCTCTATCACCAAGTTGTTACGCAAGCGAGCCTCATTCAGTGCGAGATCGTCCGAGGGCCGGTCATGCAACATGAAGCCACCGTCGGGCAGCAATCCGCTGTGAACGAGGGATGTGTGCTGCGCCTCGAGCGCCATGAGCTGGTCCGGGCCGGCCGGGGCCGACCCGATAAACCACTCGCCCGTGTCCGATTCGGCCAGCAGCGCCCGCAAGTCGAGCCTGCCGGATCGAAACTGGCGCAGCCGCTCCGGGGCAACGCCAGTCACAAGGTAGCGATCGTGTTTCTCCTCGGGGGCTACCATCACTGCAATATAGTGTCCACCGATGGTGTCGCGAGCCTCGATCACCTGAGGGCCGTCGTAGTAGTAGAGTATGCTCGCTGCCTTGACTACCTTCATGGTCCTTCCACTTTACAACGACTCAGAATATCAAAATCCGCCAGCGGCCACCAAGTGTGATGGGAGGGCGCTCCCGTCTGCTGAATCCTACCCGCGCCTGCTTCCAATCGTAGTCGACAGATAAAGCGCCCGCGCAGGCTGGGAATCTTCAGCGCCGTTCGGTATCGCGACGATCGGTGTGCACAGACAACCCGCTTGCCTGGCATTCGGTGACACCTCGGAATGTACGGCCCGGTCTCTCCGCGCGCTGTGACCTGAAATCCTCCTCCGTCGGCGTTCTGTCCCGCACCAAGCGGAACACGTCCCGTTGGGTGTTGATCTCTTCTGCCTCATCGGGTGGACATCCTTCCGGTAGGGGCTCGCGGTAGCTCATCGGCTGGCACACGGTATGAGACTATGGTGGTTCACGCAAACACCTGACAGTCGGTGCCTGGGCTGTTGGTGCTCGGCGAGGCCAACTCTTCCGACCACGGCGCCAACCCGCTCGGCCCAGCGCCCTGATGTCGGGGCTGGCGGACGGCTACTTCGTGCTGCCCCCCACATCGGCAGTTACCCGGCGGGGAGCTCGCTCGCGCCCGCCGATTCCGATCACGCCCCTTCCGCGCCGCCATCCTGCCGCTCCCATCACGTGTAGCTGCGGCGCGCTCCAGGCGCACGACTGCCATAAGGGACCTGCGGATCTGCGGCAGCTGCGGCTTGCTGATCAATGGCCGCTACGGTCACCCCGCGCCGCGGCCCGCGGGCGATGCTGTTCGCCGGCGCCAAGGTGTCGCAACTCGCCCTGCTGCCGCAGGGCGCCCGCGAGCGCCTCCGCCGCGCGGCCGCCATGGTCGCGACCGGATAATCGGCGGGCGGCGCTTGAATCAGGAGCTTCATAACAATATGTTATCAAACAAGTTACGGAGTTTCTCTCCGGTTCGGCCATCAGGAATTGCTGAGTCTGCACGCGAGGACTGACGCGATTGGCGGTTCTTGATACAGTAAGGCCAATCTTCCAAAAGGAGCTAGCATGGCAGACATTCTGATCGTTACATCTAAAGTCAAGGACTACATCAAGACTGCGGGTGGAATGAATACTGCTGCCTCGGTCGCGGAGGCACTATCCGACAAGGTACGCGCGGTGTGTGACGAGGCGATGGAGAACGCCCGCGAGGCCAAGCGGAAGACCGTACGAGACACTGACATCACCTGACCGGCGCGTTCCGCCCGCCCGCGGCGGGCAAGCGCCAGTCGGCTTCGATCTCGGGCTGCAGCGCCTCGCGCGCTTCGGCCGCCACGGACAATGAACCGGTGGCCAGCACCAGGTCCCCGGCAGACATATCCCCAAGCAGCCGGCGCAGGGCGGCGGCCGTCGGCAGCGTTGTGGCCTGAGCCGTCACGCCTCCCGTGTGCAACGCCGCAGCCAGCTCGGTTGCCGGCACGGCGCGCGGGTGATGCGACCGTGTCACGATCATCCGGCTCACCAGCGGGTGCAGCAGGCGGAGCGTGGGCACTACGTCGTGCCCGCGTTGCGCGCCGACCAGGGCGACGATTCTCCGTTCAGGTTGCAGCCGCTTGAGGTCGCTGACCAGACAGCGCATGGCGCGCGGGCAGTGCGCGCCGTCGGCAATTACGGTGACCGGCGCGCGCTGCAGCAGTTCGAATCTCGCGGGCCAGGAGACGTTTGCCAGTCCGGCGTGGACCGCGGCACGGGTAATGCCGCCGCCGCCGGGGTGGTCCATGAGGCACTCGGCTGCGGTTATCGCCAGCGCGGCGTTTTCCCGCTGCACGCGGCCGCGCAGCGGGAGCGCCACGCGGTAGTGGCCGCGGCGGCCGTGCCAACTCAGGTCCTGGCAAGGGTGCATGATCGGGTCGCTCGCCGGGAGCGCCGCCTGCGGACGGCGCGGCACCTCGATCAGCGGCGCCGCCTGCTCCCGCGCGGTGGCGGCCAGACACCTGCGCACGAGCGGCCGTTGCGGGGCGACTACCACCGGCACGCCGCGTTTGATGATTCCGGCCTTGGCCCGCGCCACGTCCAGCAGCGTCCTGCCCAGGACCGGGAGGTGGTCGCGGCTGATGTTGGTGATCACCGCCAGCGCGGGGTGTACCACGTTGGTGGTGTCGTCGCGCCCGCCGACGAACACCTCGATCACCTGGTAGTGGGCGCCCGCCGCGCGGAAGTACTGGAATGCCATCGCGGTGAGCAGCTCGAGCGTGGTGACCGCGCCGGCCGCCCCCGGCAGGTGCGAACTGCGTGCCAGCGCCTGCGCCTGGGGCCACACCTGCGCCAACAGGGTGGCGAAGTCGCCCCGGCTGATCGGTCGCAGCCCGAGGCGGATGCGTTCGACGAAGGAGTGCAGGTGCGGCGAGGTAAACAACCCCGCGCGGAGTCCGGCATGGCTGAGAATCGAGGCGATCATGGCCGCGGTCGAGCCCTTGCCGTTGGTGCCCGCGAGGTGGATCGCAGGGACCGCAAGATGGGGGTTGCCGAGGCGCTCCAGCAGTGCCTGCATACGCTGCTTCCGGTACCGCTGGCGCTCGGCCTGAGCGGCGCTGCCAGCGGCGTTGAAGTCGGTCAGGCCGAGCAGGCGCCGGACCGCGGCGGCGTACGCACGGTCGGCGGTCGGCGGCGCGGGCACGGGCGGCAGCGCGGGCACGGGCGCGGAGGCCGGTGCGGCCGAGTTCGAGCTCACGCCGGAACGGGCCGCGCTGCCGGCGTTGCCGCTGGCGGCTGCTGCGGCGCGTGCCGCGGTCGGTTGGCGGACGAGATCACGGCGCGACGGTAAACCGGCGGCGAATCCGCTGTAAAGCTCGGCGGTTCCACGGCTGCCCACGGCTGCCCACGGCGGCGGGGCGGCGGGGCGGCCGGATGCCGGCGGCCGGGCCGTGTGCTATGCTGGCGGGCGTGAAGGATCAGAGCTGGCTGGCGGATACCGCGTACCCCGGCCGCGGGCTGGTAATCGGCTGCAGTGCCGACGGTGCATCCAGCGTCCAGCTCTACTGGATCATGGGCCGCAGCGCGGGCAGTCAGCAACGGCGCTTTGCGCTGCGGGAGGACGGCTCGGTCCGGGTCGTGGTCGCGGACCCGGCGGCGGTGCCGGCAGCGCCTTCGTCACCCGCGGGGGAGATCGACCCCCGTCTCATCCTGTATGATGCGACCGTAGTAGTGGGGCCGGCGCACGTGGTCGGCAACGGTGACCAGACCGCCACCATCGCCGACGGGCTGGCGCGCGGCACTTCGTTCACGGCGGCCTTCGCGCGCCGGGACGTGGAGCCCGACCCCCCGCACTATACGCCGCGCATCGCCGGGATGGTGACGGTGCCGGGCGGCGGCGGGTACGAGCTGGCGATCATCAAGACGGCCGCCAACGACCCGCGGCAGGTGAGCTTCCAGCACTACGCGTACCGCCGAGCGCGGCCGGGGTGGGGCCACTGCATCACCACCTATGATGGCGACGGCACGCCGTTGCCGCCGTTCACCGGTGAGCCGTTCCTGCTGCCGCTGCCGGACACCCCCGCGGCGGCGGTGCGCCGGCTCTGGCGGCTGCTCGACCGCGGCTATCGGGTGGCGGCATTCGCGAAGTATATTGCACGCGCTTCGGGAGCCGTGCAGATCGAGATCATCAACCGCCACGGCGACGGGCCGGGCGGTGCGACCGACCAGGGCTGAATACAACCCTGCCGCCCGGCAGCGGCCGCGGTGCACGGCCACCCGGCCGCCGGGTACACTTACCGAGAGGGGACAACTTATGAACACCAGTACCGGCGCCGAGCGCCGCCTTGCCGTCCTGATCGACGGCGACAACGCGCAGGCAACGCAAATCGAATTCGTCATGAAGGAAGTCGTGAAGTTCGGCGTCGTGACCATCCGCCGGATCTACGGCGACTGGACCACGAACCAGCTCGAATCATGGAAAAGGAAACTGCCGGTCCACGCGATCCAGCCGGTCCAGCAATTCCGCAACACGGTCGGCAAGAACGCGACCGACTCGGCCATGATCATCGACGCCATGGACATCCTCTACAGCGATCACGTCGGAGGATTCGTGATCGTGTCCAGCGACAGCGACTACACCAAGCTGGCGATCCGCCTGCGCGAGGCGGGGATGGAGGTTATCGGCATCGGCAAGAATCACACCCCCAAGCCGTTCGTCAATGCCTGCAACGAGTTTCGCTACGTCGAGAACATCATGAAGACCTACCAGGGGGACAGCCGCCGGCGGCGCACGCGGCGGCGCGAGGGTCCCGGCGAGACTGGCGATGGAGCTGGCACCGCCGGCGATGGAGCGGGAGCCGGCGATGGAGCGGGGGCCGGCGATGGCTCCGGCACCGGAGCCGGCACCGGAGCCGGCACCGCAAGTGACGGCTTAAGCGTCGATCCCGCGGCGGTGGACGATCAGGACCTGATCGCGACCATCATCGAGGCGCACGAGATGGTGGACCAGGAGTCGGCGTGGGTCGACCTGCGCAAGATCGCCAACAACTTGACCAAGCTCGACCCCGCCTTCGACCCGCGCAGCTTCGGAGCGTCGAAGCTGTCCAGGCTGATCGCGGCCCGCGGCGATGCGTTCGACGTGCGGCGCGACACTACGCACCGGCGCATCATGGTGCGCATCAAGGACCAACCCGACCGCTGACGCCGATGGCACGCAACCCAGTGCGCGCGGGCAGCAGCTCGACCTATGCCGCCGCCGGGGTGGACATCGACACGGCGGACGCCGCCAAGCGGGAGATGGCGGCCCTGCTGGCGCCGCGCGACCCCCGCATCCTCAGCGGAGTCGGGCCGTTCGCCACCCTGATCGACGCCGCCTTCCCGGACTACGACCACCCGGTGCTGGTGTTCAAGACCGAGGAACCGGGCAGCAAGCAGAAGCTGGCGCTGGCGCACGGGGCCGTGCGCTCGATCTGCTTCGATCTGGTACACCACCTGATCAACGACATCGTGGTGATGGGGGCGCTGCCGCTGGCGGTGCAGGACGCCGTGATCTGCGGCCACCTGGAGCGGGAGGTGGTGACCGCGCTGGTGGCGGCGCTGGCGGCGGCGTGCCGCGCCCAGGGGTGCAGCCTCACCGGCGGCGAAACCTCCGAGCAGCCGGGCGTGCTGGAACGCGGCACCTACGTCCTGGTGGCGAGCGTGGTCGGGGTGGTGGAGCGGGCGGCGGTGATCGACGGCAGCAGGATCGCCGCCGGCGACACGGTGCTGGCGCTGGCCTCGAACGGCGTCCACACCAACGGGTTCTCGCTGGTGCGGCAGTTGCTGCAGAACGACCCCGCCCTGGGCGGGCGCCGGTTGGGGGCAACGACGGTGCTGCAGCAGCTCCTGCAACCGCACCGCTGCTACCTGACCGCCCTGCGCCCCTGCCTACGCCGCGCCGAGCTGCACGGGCTGGCCCACGTCACCGGCGGCGGCATCGGCGACAACCTGCGGCGGGTGCTGCCCGCCGGGGTGCGCGCGGAGCTCGATCGGTCCCGCGTCGAGATGCCGGAGATTTTCTCGGTGTTGCGCGCCGCCGGCGCCGTGGCCGACGCCGAGATGCTGCGCGTGTTCAACGTCGGCGTGGGGATGGTGGCGGTGGTGGCGCCGGGCGCCGAGGACGCAGTGCGGTCGGCGGCTGGCGCCGCTGGCGTGGCCTGCTACCCGGTGGGCCGGATCGTGGCGGCCGAGCGCGGCCGGCCCGGCACGGTGGCGTTCCACGGCGCCCTGCGCTGGTGAGCGTACCGACGCTTCGCTCCCGGCGCGGCGCTGTCCGGCGGTCTGCGGCGGAGGACGAAGTAGCGCAACTCTTGTCCCCGGCGGCACCGGCGGCGCTGGAGGCGCTGGAGGCGCTGGCAACTGCACGAGCCGACCCGGCGGCACCGGTACCCGGCGAAGGTCTGCTGCCGCGCATCGCCCGCGTGGTGGCGGCGATCCCGCACGGCCGGGTTGCGACCTACGGCCAGGTGGCGGCGCAGGCGGGGAACGCGCGCGCCGCGCGGCAGGTGGCCTGGGCGTTGCGGGTCTACGCCGGACGCGGTCTGCCGTGGCATCGGGTGCTCGGCGCGGGCGGCGTCATTCGCCTGCCGCAGGGCAACGGGCTGGAGCGCCAGCGCGCGTTGCTGCGGGCCGAAGGGGTGGCCGTGGACGGCGCCGGCCACGTCGACCTCGCCGCCTACCGGTGGCGCCCGTGACCGGCATCGGCGGCGCCGCCCCACGCGGGGAAGCGTACGGCGCCGGCCGCGCCGCTGCCGCCGCGCCGCGCCGCGCCGTGCGCCGCTACCCGCGCCTGTGCCTCGAGGAGAAGCGCTACCCCGACGGGCGCCGCAACCGCTTCCGCGCCCGCGTGCTGCTGCTCCGCCCGCGCCACGGCGTGCTGCACTTCGTCAGCGACCGCGCCTACGATGTCGGCGGCCTGTACCTGCCGCGCGGCACGGTGACCTTCGGCCTGTTCTGGGAAGACCGCCCCTACAACCTGTACGCCTGGATGGCGCCCGACCTCGCCGCGCCGCGCGCCCTCTACTTCAACGTCTGCGACCGGGTGGCGCTCACCGCCCATCGCTTCGACTGGCGCGACCTGTGGGTGGACATCCTCATCACCCCGCACGCCGCCCCACAGGTGCTCGACCGCCACGAGATACCCGCCACCGCCCCCCCACCCCTGCGCGCCGCCATCGACGCCGCGGTACGGCGAGTCCTGGCCGACCACCCCGCAGTGGGCCTGCTACCTGCAGGCCCTGCTCCCCACCCTCCGCCACCGCTCCGCATTCCGGTAGAGCCGCACGCCGCGGAGATGTCTACGAACGGCTTCGACGCCGGCTGGGATGACTCTGGAATCGAAGCTTCCTGCTCGATTCCGATCAGGCCGCGCCGGCTCAGTTCCTGCACGCAGAACTCGGCGAGCGTGTCGAGGCGTGCCGTCGAGGTTGCCTTGTTCTCCGTGACGGCGACGCGGTACAGGTGGTCGACTGCTTGCTGGGCAGTGATCATGCGTCCGGCTTACGCCGTGGCGGGGAGGCCGCTACGGGTGCCCACCTCGCCGGTGGACACTTGGGCCGTGCTCAGAAGACCGCCGCTTTCGCGGCGTAGACGGTCGAGCCCATCTGCGAAGTATACGGGGTCTACCTCGATGCCGATGCTGTTTCTGCCACACGCCGCAGCCGCGACCTGAGTGGTCGCTGTTCCGTTGAACGGATCGAGCACCGTATCCCCGACGAAACTGAACATCCGGATCAGCCGGTCCGCCAGGGCAACCGGATAGGGGGCCGGGTGGTCGCGGGTCGACTCACCCGGGATGTCGGTCCAGATCTGTTGAAAGAACCGCTTGAAGGAGGGCTCCGATAGCAGACTGAGTATCCTTGCAGCAAGGCCGGGCTTTCGGTAGCCGCCTCCTTTCCGCTGCATCAGGATGAATTCGACGTCGTTCTTGATTACGGCGTTGGGCTCATAGGGCTTGCCCAGGAACCCACCGGTGCCGCGCTCTACCTCGTAGGCCGCGTTGGCGATCTTGCTCCATATGATCGGCGCCAGGTTGTCGAAGCCAATCTCCCGGCAGTGCTCCTGAATCGAAGCGTGCAACGGCACGACCGTGTGCTTGCCGCGGTTCTTGCGCCGCGCAAGGCAAACATCGCCGACAACGCATACGAGCCGTCCCCCCGGCACCAGTGCCGTGTAGCACATGCGCCACACCTGGTCGAGCTGACTGAGAAACTCCTCATAGTCCTCGATCCACCCCAACTGGCCGTCGGCCTGGCGGTACTCCTTGAGAATCCAGTACGGCGGCGAGGTGACCACGAGCTGGACCGACCCGGCGGGCAGAGACGCGCGCCGGGCGTCGCCGAGCAGTAGCCGGTGCCGCGTGGGAACCTCGACCACGGCAGCCTCGATCGCCGCAACCGCCGACCGGCTCTTCGCCAAGCGCGGAAGATCGCGTGCCGGATCCGACAGACAGCGAAGCGACTCGGGGACAAACGGATCGAGCGGACAGGAGTGGCGCACGACCACGGAGTATAGCCGTCGGGGCTTGTCGTGACAGCATGATGCGCGGCACTGACCGTACACCAAGCCACCTCATAGCACCATCCGCGCTACCGCCGCGACGCAGAACCTGATCTGCGAGTAGTCAGCACAGATGAAGCAGCTTACGGGACCAAGCAGCAAATCAGTAGGCTGACTGTGACTACGCACTCGGCTCCTTCGAGCGTATCGCGACAGAGAGCGCGCTATGCCATCCACATGCTACGAGATGTCATCGCCAGTCGCCTCGTTCTCAAAGTAGCTGTCGTTGAGGCCGGGATCTGAAGAGAATACTCTCCATTCTCTCCTAATCTCACCAACGTCCATCGGCTCCTCTTGAATTGTTCATACAGATTTCATAGTGGAGACGAAAATGTGGCTGATAACCCCACATGAATAGCTTGATTAGTTTGTCCTTCATACGGTTCATGCCTTCAGATTGATGGGATCATGGCTCGAAGCGGACACGCGTGCGGTTCATCGGGTTCGGCCGAAATGCTGGCGGACCTTGCCGGTGCCGACGAATTGGGAGAGCAGGCGATAGTCCTGGCGTTCGAACCGGATCCGGCCCGCGACCGTGGCGGGGTGCACCTGCAGGTGGTGGGCGAGACTCATGACGCCCAAGGGGGTCGGGTTCGTCCGTACCGGGCTGGTTTCCCACTCCGCGCCGGGGATGAGCGCTTCGGCTGCCCATGCGTCGGCTTCTGCTTCGCGCTCGTCTTCCAATCCCCGTTCCGGTCTGCGGAGAGAAAGGTCATCTACGAACGCGGTTCCGGTGTCTTGGCCCAAGTGGCGGCCTACGTGCGCCAGCTCGTGGAGCAGGCAGAACCAGAAACTGTCGATTCGGTCGTAGCGGAGGGTGAGCGCGACCACCGGCCGGCCGTCGCCGAGGCGGAGCGCGGCTCCGTCGAGACAGGTACGGGGCAGATGGCTCTCAATGACCAACGGGATCCCGTGCTGCGCTAGTAACTGCTGGGCGACAAGCGGGCCGTCCTCCAGCCAACTCAACCGGGCTACGTGCCTGAGAAACCCCAACGTGACGGTGCCGGGGGCGTACGCGGCCTCGGACGGGTTGCCGTTGGCCGTCGCCAGCACCTGCCAGCACCAAGCGTCAAGTGCATAAGGGTCGGTCTTGGCGTTCGTACGCAGGTGGTCGTTCTTGCGGTACAAGGCGGCTCGGGCGACCTGCCAACCGCCGGCACGGTCGATCAGATCGCGGATCAGATCCTCCGCCCGTTGCGCCAAGTCAGGGACGTCCGGAATCCACTTCCGCTTGGCCATCTCCTTGAGGGGGAACCGGCTCCACTGGATCTGGTCCAGCCGCTGATCGGCAGTTGACCCCGGCCTCTGCAGCAGCACCTCCGCGGAGATCCCCAGATGCTCATGGAGCGCACGCGCCATTTGGATGGTGATTGCGCGCTTGCCGGACAGGACTTCCGACACCTTGGCGCGGCTGCCGATGAACGGGACCAGATCGCGCGGCGCCAGACCCGCCTGGTCCATGCGGAACTCGATCGCGGCGATGGGGCTGGGGTAGTCAATCGGCACGTGCTTGCTCTCATACAGCTCGACCAGGTCGACCAGAACATCCAGCTCTTCCCCTTCCGGGCTTCCCACCTCGGCATCCATCAGCTCGTCGACTCGGGCCAGCGCGGCTACGTAGTCCGACTCCGTTCGGATCGGCTTGACCTCGGCCATCTCACACCTCCTCCACGTTTACCGAGTCATACTCGGCGTGGGTCCCCACGAACCGCACGTAGACCGTGCGGTATCCATTGATACGCACCGGTAGTTGTTTGGCGTCGGGTGTCAATCCCGCAGTGAGATCCTCAAACTGCATTGTTCCCACATTTATGGCAAGTACCATGCTCCCCGATGATCGCACCCCGTGTCAATTGAGAACTCGCATGGCTGGCGGACACGGCGGGCGCGGCGGGCGCGGACTGTTTGACCGGCGGGCCGCCGCGTCGTTACTCTGAAGGCGCGTCATGAGCAGTTCCGCTACGGCTACCGCCACCGCTACCGTTGCCGCCGCGCCCGCGCCGGGGGCGCGACCGGCACCGCTCCGGGTGGGCACGCGGCCGCGCATTCTCACCGGCGACCGGCCCACCGGGCCGCTGCACGTCGGGCACTACGTGGGCAGCGTCAAGAACCGGATCGAGCTGCAGGACCGGTACGAGTGCTTCTTCATCATCGCCGACGTGCATACGCTCACCACCCGCCCCGAGAAGGCGCACGTGCGCGAGCTGGGGGACAACATCCGCGCGGTCGCCGTCGACTACCTGGCGACCGGGATCGACCCCGAGCGCGCGGTGATCTTCGTGCAGAGCGCCATTCCCGAGACCTACGAGCTGCACACCCTGCTGGCGATGCTGACCACGGTGCCGCGGCTGGAGCGGGTGCCGAGCCTCAAGGAGATGGCGCAGGCCGCGCACCTGGAGGCGATGCCGTACGGGCTGCTCGGCTACCCGGTGCTGCAGGCGGCCGACATCCTGCTGCCGCGCGCCAACCTGGTGCCGGTGGGCAAGGACAACGAGTCGCAGGTGGAGGTGAGCCGCGAGTTGGCGCGCCGCTTCAACCGCCTCTACGGGACGGTGTTCCCGGTACCGGAAGTGCTGATCGGCGACGTGCCCACCCTGGTCGGCACCGACGGCCAGGCCAAGATGAGCAAGAGCCTGGACAACACCGTCTACCTGGGCGACGACGCCGCCACCGTGGCGCGCAAGGTGCGCGGCATGTTCACCGACCCCAACCGGGTGCGGGCCGACATCCCCGGCCGGGTCGAAGGCAACCCGGTGTTCATCTATCACGACACGTTCAACCCCGACCACGCCGAGGTGGAGGATCTCAAGAGCCGCTACCGCGCCGGCACGGTGGGCGACGTGGAGGTGAAGCGCAAGCTGGCGCGCGCGCTGAACGGCTTCCTGGAGCCGATCCGGGAGCGGCGCGCCGCCCTGGAAGCCAGGCCGCAGACCGTGGAGGAAATCCTGCACGCCGGCAACGAACGCATGCGGCGCGAGGCGCGCGCCACCATGGAGCTGGTACGGGACGCCATGGGCTTCGGCTACCGGCGGCGTTGACCGCCGCGCGCCCGGCCGGGCCGGGCCGACCGTTACACTGAGCAAAGGACGGACCGCAAGCAAGCGATGGCAAAGCACCGTTTCAAGACCGAGGTCAGCCAATTGCTGGACCTCATCATCCACTCGCTGTACTCGCACCAGGAGATCTTCCTGCGCGAGCTGGTCTCCAACGCCTCCGACGCGCTGGACAAGCTGCGCTACCTGACGCTCACCGACGCCGACTTCAAGGGCGTGCCGTTCACGCCGCGCGTCGACATCTCCTTCGACAGCGAGAGCAAGCCGAACACGCTGACGGTGGCCGACAGCGGCATCGGCATGAGCGCCGACGAGCTGCGCGACAACCTCGGCACCATCGCCCACTCCGGCACCCAGCGGTTCCTCGACGCCATGCAGCAGGAAGCCAAGGCCGGCGCCCCTGGCGACAGCAACCTGATCGGCCAGTTCGGGGTGGGGTTCTACTCCAGCTTCATGGTGGCCGACCGGGTCGAGGTGCTCAGCCTGCGCGCCGGCGAGACTCAGGCCCACCGCTGGGTGAGCGACGGCCGCGGTTCCTTCGAGATCGCTCCTGCCGAATACACCGGCGCCGGCACCACCGTCACCCTGCAGCTCAACGAAGCGGGCGCCGAGTTCGCCTCGCGCTGGCGGATCGACTCCCTGGTCAAGAAGTACTCCAACCACATCCCCTACCCGATCCACCTCCACTACACGGAGACCAGGGACCAGCAGACCGAGCGGCGCAGCGAGCAGATCAACGCCGCCTCGGCGCTCTGGAAACGGCCCAAGTCGGAACTGAACGACAGCGACTACTTCGAGTTCTACCGCGCCCTCACGCACGACGACGAAGACCCGCTGCACTACGTCCACACCCACGCCGAGGGCACCCAGGAGTACACCACACTGTTCTTCGTGCCGAAGAAGGCGCCGCCCGACCTGTACTACGCCGACTACCGGCCCGGCGTGAAGCTGTACGTGAAGCGGGTGTTCATCACCGACGACGACAAGGAGCTGCTGCCCACCTGGCTGCGCTTCGTGCGCGGCGTGATCGACTCCGAGGATCTGCCGCTCAACGTGAGCCGCGAGTTGCTGCAGCAGAACCGGCTGCTGACCAGCATCCGCAACGCCTCGGTCAAGAAGCTGCTCGGCGAGTTCCAGGACCTGACCAACAATCCCGAGCTCTACACCACGTTCGTGACCGAGTTCGGGCGGCCGCTCAAGGAGGGGCTGTACCAGGACTTCGCCAACCGCGACACGCTGCTGGAGCTGGTGCGCTTCGGCACGACCCACGACGACGACCTCACCAGCCTCAAGGACTACGTAGGGCGGATGCAGCCGGAGCAGAAGGCGATCTACTACCTCACCGGCGAGCGCGGCGCCAACCTGCGCCAGTCGCCGCTGCTTGAGGTGTACCGCAAGCAGAACCTCGAAGTGCTGCTGATGGACGACGAGATCGACGCGTTCGTGATCCCCACCATCGGCAAGTACCAGGAGCATGAGCTGAAGTCGGTCAACCGCAGCGACACCGCCGACGACCTCGAGACCGACCTTTCCAAGCAGCGCGCCAAGCAGGTCGAACCGCTGCTCAAGCGGATCAAGCAAGTGCTCGGCGACCGGGTGAAAGACGTGAAGGCGAGCGCGCGCCTGAGCGATTCGCCGAGCTGCATCGTGGCGGACGAGAACGATCCCACGGTGTCGATGCAGCACGTGTTGCGGGCACTGGGCCAGGAGGCGGATCGGTTTCAGCCGGTGCTGGAGATCAATCCCGACCACGCCATCGTCACCAGGCTCGAAGCGCTGGCGGCGGACCAGGCCGACGACGGGCTGCTGGAAGACGCCGGCCGCCTGTTGCTGGAGCAGGCGCTGCTGATCGAGGGGGCGCAACTCGACGACCCGGTGGCGTTCGCGCGGCGCCTCAACCGCGTGCTGGAGCGGGCGCTGCCATGATCCCGGCCAGCGCACTGCAGTGGATCGCGGTAACGGTGTGCGCCACCATTCTGCTGATTCACTGGGCGCTGGTCGTGGGCGTAGTGGCCGCCCGCGTCCGGGACCGGGCGCACGGGCGGGCGCACGGGCGCGCGCGCGGAACCACCCGCGCTGCTGCCGCCGGCACTGCCATTGCCGACGGCAGTTCCACCGCGGCCGCTGGCGCCGGCACCTCCACCGCGGCCGCTGCCGGCGCCGGGACCGCCCCCGCGTACGGGCTGGCGGTGTCGGTGGTGGTGGCGGCAATGAACGAGGAGCAGGCGCTGCCGCGGCTGCTGGCCTCCCTGGCGGCCCAGACCTGGACCGGGTTCGAGCTGGTGCTGGTGGATGACCGCTCCACCGACGCCACCGCGGCGATCATGGCGGCGCATCGGGCGGAGGCGCCCTACCGGGTACGGGTCGTGCGCAACCGGCAGCCGCCGGAGGGGTGCAACGGCAAGCAGCAGGCGCTGGACCTCGGCGTGGCGGCCGCCTCCGGCGAGCTGCTGATCTTTACCGATGCGGACTGCACCGTCCCGCCGACCTGGGTGGAGCGGATCGCCGCCTACTTCGATTCCGCCCGCACCGGCGTCTTCTTCGGGCAACTGGCGGTGCGCAGCAGGGCGCCGGGCCGGCCGCAGTTTCGCGACCGCTATCAGGCGTTCGATCAGCCGCTGGTGCACCAGTACTCCACCGGCACCGCCGGCCTCGGCGTGGCCACCGGCTGCTTCGGCAACAACCTGGCGCTGCGCGCGACCGTGCTGGACCAGATCGGGGGATTCCGGGCGCTGGGCTACACCCTGACCGAGGATGCGGCGCTGATCGAAGCCGCGCGCCGGCGCGGCTGGCGGGTCGTCGGGTCCACGCTCGCCGAGACCCGCATCACCACCGAGCCGCAGGAGAGCTGGGGCCGCTTCGTCAACCAGCACGTGCGCTGGAACGGCGGCGCCTTCTTCAGCCACGACCCGGCCACGGGGTGGAGCTACCGCTACATCACGCTGTTCCTGATCACGAGCGTGGCCGCGGCGCCGTGGGCGCTGCTGGTGCCGTGGCTGGCGGTGCTGCCGCTCACCTCGCTGCTCAGCATCGGCTCGCTGGCCGCCACCGCAGCCCTGCTGCACTCCCGCCGCCGCCTGCGCGCGCTGGCGCGCGTCATCCCCTATACGCTGTTCTTCATGGGGTTCTACGCGTACGTCACCGCGCTCGCGATCATCGGCGTCCGGCCGGAGTGGAAGGGAGCGCGCCTGGCGGCGAAGCGCGCACCGATCGCCGGCGCCGCCCCAAATGAGTAGTCGCGCCGCCGCGGACCCGGGCAATCGGATTCTGGTGGTGGAGGATGACGACAACATCCTGGAGCTGATTCGCTTCAACCTCGGCCGCGAGGGGTACGCGACGCTGGCCGCGCGGGCCAGCGAGGAAGCGCTGCGCATCGTGAACCGGACCACCGTGTCGCTGATCCTGCTGGACCTCATGCTGCCCGGGATCGACGGACTGGCGCTGTGCCGGATCCTCAAGTCGAACGTGCTCACCCGCGGCGTCCCGATCATCATGATCACTGCCAAGGGCGAGGAGGCGGATATCGTTACCGGTCTGGAACGGGGGGCCGAGGACTACGTCACCAAGCCGTTCAGCATCCGCGTGCTGATTGCCCGCGTCAAGGCGGTGCTGCGCCGCCACGGGGCCGAGGTGCGGGACGAACGGGCGCCGCTGGCGATCGGCGACCTGAGCATTCATCCCGGCAAACGCGAGGTGCGTATCGGCGACCGGAGTCTGTATCTCACCGCCACCGAGTTCGCGATGCTCAACTTTCTCGCCCAGCATCCGGGCTGGGTGTTCACCCGCAATCAACTGGTGTCGGCGGTGCACGGCCCCGACTACCCGGTGACCGACCGCTCGATCGACGTGGTGATCGCCGGGCTGCGCAAGAAGCTCGGCCGCGGCGGGGCGCTGATCGAGACCGTGCGCGGCGTGGGCTACCGGTTTCAGGACACTTAGCGATGCGTGCCGCCGCGGTTGCCGGAGCGCTGGCGGCGCTGGCCGCCGTGGGGGTGGCGGCCGGTGCGCTGGCGGTCGCCGGAGGGTTGGGCGGCCCGGCGTTCGCGGCGCTGGTGGCGGTGCCGCCGCTGGCGGCCGCGGCGGCGGTCTACCTGCTGGTGCGCCGGCTGTACGTTGCGCCCGCCGCGCGCGGGGTGGCGTTGCTCGCGCCGGCCGCGGGGCACGAGCCGGGCGCCGGACTGGCGCTGGAGCAGGTGGTCGCGGCCGCCGCCAAGCGCCACCGGCGGCTGGAGCGCCGCTACCGCCGGCTGAGCACGGTGATCGGCGATCTGCCCCAGGGCGTGCTGGTGTTCCGTCGCAACGGCCGCCTGCGCGACATCAACCTGGCCGGCGCGACCATGCTGGGGGTGGCCTCGGCGTCCGGGATCGCCGCCCGTCCGCGCGTGCTCGCCGCGCTGTCGCAGTACGGGTTGGACACCATGGTGCAGGCGGCGCTGCGCGAGGGCGCCGGCGCCGAAGCCGACCTGCACGTGGCCGCCGGCGGCATGCGCTGGCTGCAGGCGCAGAGCCAGCCGTTCAGCGCGCCCGACGCGGCCACCGGCGTGCTGGTGGTGCTGCGCGACGTCACCCGCCTGCGCCGCCTGGAGCACATGCGGCGCGACTTCGTGGCCAACGTCTCCCACGAGCTGCGCACGCCGATCACCTCGATCAGCGGATTCGTGGAGACCCTGCTCGACCGGAAGACGTACGCCGGCCCCGAAGCAGAACGGTTCCTGCGCATCATCCAGCAGGAGGCCACCCGGCTGGGGGCGATCATCGAGGATCTGTTGAGTCTGTCCGCTCTGGAGCTCGGCGAGGAGCGGCGCGAGATCTCGTTCGTGGAGGCCGCCCTGGCGCCGGTCATCGCCGCGGCCGTGCAGTCATGTCAACCGGCCGCCGCGCTCCACCGCGTGCGGCTGCGCACCGCCTGCGACCCCGCCCTTACCTGCCGGGCGAACGAGCAGCTCCTGGTGCAGGCGCTCGGCAACCTGATCGACAACGCGATCAAGCACAGCCACCGCGAGTCGGCCGTCACCGTGAGCGCCCGCCGCGACCGCCGGGAGGTGGTGGTGGAGGTGGCCGACGCCGGGATCGGCATTCCGGAGGAGCACCTGCCGCGCATCTTCGAACGCTTCTACCGGGTCGAGCGCGCTCGCAACGACCCGGCGCCGGATGCGACCGGCGGCACCGGTCTCGGCCTGGCGATCGTCAAGCACATCGCCCAGGCGCACGGCGGCACGGTGGAGATCACCAGCACCGTCAAGCGCGGCAGCACCTTCTCCCTCCATCTGCCCCCGTGGAACGCGCACCCGCCGCCCGCGGCGCGAAGCTGACCGAGGCCGTTGCACCGCCCGGAACCGCCCAGGACCGCCCAGGGGCTCAGACAGGAGGTCGAGTATCTGGGCGGGCTTGGCGACGAGACCATGACGCGGCTCTACGACGAGTTCAACAACGTCACGAGCGAGGACGAGCGGATCCGGATCGCGCGCGAGTTCGACGCGCACTACTCGTCCGGCTCTGGCTCGACCTGGACCTGAAGGCGGAAATGGGATTCTGACGCAGGCGGAACTCGTTACGAACGCACGCACGGGGTGGCGGGTCATGGAACCTGCCACCCCTTTCCGGTGTGCATTTACGGCGTGCAGCGGGAGTGCAGGCCGAAGCCCAGGAAGCTCAGGCTGGCCTCGGCTCCTTGATGCCGATCACGGCGCTACGAATGACCCGCGAGTTGCCGATGCCGGAAGTGACGCCGAGCACGACGATGATCTGCGGGATGCCCTGGCCGACGATGGTTATGATCGTCAGCAGCAGCAACAGACCGGGGAAGGACATCCAGGCGTCGACGAATCGCTGCACCAGAGAATATACAGCTTGCCGCCGACGAAGCCGGCCACGCCGCCGACCAGCAGCGCCACCACGGTGCTCAACAGGGTGGCGGCAAAGCCCACGCCGAGCGAGGTGCGGGCACCGTGTATCAGCCGGCTCAGCACGTCGCGGCCGAGCTGGTCGGTGCCCAGCAGGTAGGTAGCCGACGGGTCGCCCAACCGGTCGACCGCCAGCAGCAGGACCACCACCGCGCTCGCGGCCCATCCCCACCCTCCGCCAGGA
The DNA here is from genome assembly GCA_965198005.1 of Spirochaetia bacterium. Lineage (GTDB taxonomy): Bacteria > Spirochaetota > Spirochaetia > SZUA-6 > Bin103 > Bin103. The sequence goes on along the minus strand of CBDAOI010000004.1, from coordinate 207,370 downwards.
GTCTGTCGCACGCGCCCGACTCCTACCGGTACTGCACCCGCGGGTCCAAGTAGCCGTAGAGAATGTCGATCATCAGGTTGATCGTCATCACCGCGGTCGCGAAGAACAGGTTGATGCCCGACACCACCGGGTAGTCGCGCGCCGAGAGCGCGTCGAGCATCAGACGGCCCAGCCCCGGCAGCGCGAACATGTTCTCCATGATCACCGAGCCGCCGACCAGGATCGGGAGCTGCAGGCCGATCAGGGTCACCACCGGGATCAGCGCATTCTTGATGACGTGCCGGAGGATGATCACCCGCTCCTTCAGTCCCTTCGCCCAGGCGGTGCGGATGAAGTCCTGGCGCAGCACCTCCAGCATCATGGTGCGCGTCATGCGCATCACGGTCGCCGACAGGTAGGTGCCCAGAATGAGGCTGGGAATAAGCATGTGGCTGAGGTTCCGGATCGGATCATCGACAAACGCCACCATACGCAGCGGCGGCGCCCACGCCCACCAGATCGCGGGAAAGGTCAGCACCATGGTGGCGAGCCAGAAATTGGGCGTCGCCAGGCCGATGATGGCGATGGAGCGGCCGGCGTAGTCGCCTGCCGTGTCCTGCCGCACCGCAGAGTAGATGCCCACCGGCACGGCGATGACCAACCCGATGAGGATGGACAGCACACCCAACTCGACGGTGATCGGCAGCCGGCCGATGATCTTTTCTTCGACTGCAACTCCGCCGAGGAGTGACTCACCCAGGGTGCCGTGCAGGAAGATGCCGCCCAGCCAGCGCACGTATTGCACGTGCGCTGGCACATCCAGCCCGAGAATGCGCTCGACCCTCTCGCGGTCGAAGTGCGCCATCCCGCCTTCGCTCCTCGCCAGCCGGTCCATCATGGCGTCAATGACGTCGCCGGGAAGAAAGCGCACCGAGAGAAACACCAGAACCGTCAACAGGAGGAACGTCGGGATCAGCAGCAGGACGCGGCGGATGATGTACGTTCGCATTTTGCAGGGGGTCTCGAAAGTGGGACGGCAGCACACGCCGCCGTCCCACTCTGTCATGTGGCAGCGGAGCCCGCCCTCAGGCGGGCTCGCGGCTCGTGGAGTCGCAATTCGCTCAGAATCCGAGATCCCGCTTCAGATCCTGATCGATCCAGACGCGGGCCGTCAGCGTCAAGAACTGGCCCTGCATGCCGAGCGATATCTCCCCGTTATAGCCTTTGACCCACGGCTGGGCGACGTTGAACTGTGGGCTGGTCGGACCCACGGCTTCCCAGTGCTGGGCTATGGCGTACAGATTCGCCTCTTTGGTGAGCCGATTCCGCTCCTCCAGCGTCGCGGCTGCCTCCGCGCGTTCGATCAGAGCGTCGAAATCCGGGTCGTTGATGTTGCCAAAGTTGCTGGTGGAGCCGGAGGTGAAAACCGCCTTAAGCGTGCCGGCATCGGCATAGGTGGCAGCGCTGGAAAAGTGCATCATTCCGTCCGTGGTATGCCCCCGCTGGATGGCTACCATCTCCGGCCCGGGTTTAACGGACAGCTCGACGTCGACGCCAATCTCACCCCAGTAGCCAATGACGAGCTCTGCGTAGTTCGCATCGAAGCGATTCCCATAGTCCAGACGGGTCTTGAAGCCATCGGGATAGCCCGCCTCGGCCAGAAGCTGCTTGGCCCGTTCCGGATCGTAGCGGTAGTACTGCTTGACCTCCTCCGGCCACTCGTCGAACGGCGTGCCAGTCCCGACATTGTCGCTGTGGATCATTCCCTGCGGCGTCGGATCGGCCATACCCTTGAAGTAGGTGTTCGCAATCGTCTCCGGGTCCAGAGCCATCTGCATGGCGCGGCGCACCCGGATGTCATCGAAAGGTGGATTCTGCTGGTTTACGAACGAGAATGCGTTGTCGGACCGAAACGCGATCTCCCACATCCTGATGTCGGGATCGGTCCGGCGCAGGCTCTCCACCTGGTCGAGTGACCTCATTTGAGAGTCGCCGAAAGTCGCCAACATATCGAGTTGACCCGAGCGCAGGGCCGCGATCCGCGCCGCCGCATCCGGCATGATCAGGGCGTTCAGCTCGTCGACGTAGGGCAGGCGGTTGTCCGGGAACTTCTCGTCGAACCCCCAGTAGTCGGGAACCCGGGTCCACGTCATGGAGCTGCCTTCCACGAGGTCCGTCAGCTCCATGGGCCCGGTACCCACCAGATTCCTGCAATCCTTTATGTCGCCGTGTTGCTGGATGACCTCCGGAGGGTAGATCCACGTATCCCACGTGTCGAATGCCTTGCGCACCCCAAAGAGGTCCGGCCTCGTCAGCTTGAAGACTACCGTCGATTTGTCGGTGGCCGTCACGGATGTGACGGCAGGGAGCGTCCAACTGAACGGCGTGGGTTCGCTGAAGCCGCTGCCGAGCCCCAAGAGGCGATGATAGTTGAACTCGATATCGCTGGCGGTCAGCTCCCGACCGTTCATCGGTGGCTTGTCGTGCCAGTAAACGCCCGGGCGGACCTTGACGATGATCGTGGTGTCGTCCGGCGTTTCCCAACTCTCCGCCAACTGTCCTCGCATGACCGAGAACGGCACGTTATAGCTGCGCCAGTTATGCTCGCTCCTGCCAATCGCCCAGTCGCCGATGACGAGTTTCTCGACTACCGGGCCGATGTAAAAGGTTGCAAAGCCACTGATCGACCAGACATCGCAATGCTCAGCGGCTCCGGGTCGGGCGTAGCTGAGGGTCCCGCCATACCGCGGCGCCTCCACCATCTCGCCGGTGGATGGATCGAGCACCATCTCCTTCTCGGCCGCGGCAGCCTCCTCGCCCTCGGCGGCGGCAAACGTAACGGTAGCCACCAGCGCGAGCGCCAGTGTCAGTAAACCGATTTTGGAAACGTAGTTCATGAGAAGAACCTCCGATTCTCGATTCTCGTTCGAGAGCATGTGCTGATATTCGTGCCGGCCCCTCGCCTGCTCTCGTTGCCTGTCTGCCGCTCTGTGTAGTGTGCGGTGCAGGCGGTTCCAACGAGGGCGACAACCTCGAACTGACCCCGGGGGGCGGTCAGGCGCAACTGCGTTGATCGCGTCCCGCGGTGGATTACAGCTTCACGGGCACCTCCTGTATGCGTACCGGTCAGACGCAGGTCGACGCCGGTCGGCGGCGTGAACGGGTCTGGCCGGTGGCAGGGCTGCATTGCGTAGTCAGGCATCATCCGTAATCCGTTCGAGTCCCCAACCCCGACACCATCGCACACCCGCGCCAAAGCGATCAAGCGCTCAATTGCACTTTCTTCACTTTTTTCCGGCGGCCCTGGCGCCGCTGGCGGCTGCACCACCAAGCCCGCCCGGTCACGCCAGAGTCCGCCACGGCACTGCCGGCAACTGCCTCGGTCTCGATCGCTTCGCTTTCGAAGGGCCGGCGGGTCCGGCCCGCCGGCCCTGCAGGCCCGCGCGAGCTGGCCTACGCTGCCGCCATGGCCGGCACCAAAGCACCGCCAACCAGGCGGTACGAAGTAGCGCAACCCCGGCACGCCCAGCCGCCGGCATTCCCGGGCTGCAAGCCCGTCCGCCTGCCGCGCACCGAGATCGACCGCTTCGAGGGGCGCCTCGAGTATTGGGATGCGGCCACCGAGACCGCCTGGATCTGCGAGCCCACCACTCCCTATCACGAGCGCCCGTCGCGGCTGTTCACGAGATTGGCGGAGTTGATCGCCACGGTGCGCGGTTCACCGACCGAATGCTACGGCTCGATGGACCTGCTGCTGCGCGACGCCGGCGGCGAGCCGCGGCGCATCATGCAGGCGGACGAGTCGGTGTACCTGCATCCGGCGCGGGCCAAGCCAGGGCCGGCGGCCATGGTGGTGGGCGAGGACGACTTCCCCGACGTGGTGCTGGAGGTGGATCACACCACGGACGCGCGGCGGGGCAAGCTGGCGCTGTACGAGGACTGGGGCTTTCCGGAAGTGTGGGTGGAGGTGCCGGACACGCTGTCGCCGAGGCGGGCACGCGGGCGCCGCCCGGGACTGACGATTCATCTGCTGGAGCATGGTCGGTTCCGGGTGGCGGCCGAGAGCCGGGCGTTTCCCGGCTGGCGGGCGGACGAGATTCACCTGGCGCTGAACGAGCCGGCGCCGTCCGCGCGCGCGCGCAGGCACCGGCCCGGACGACGATCCGCTGCTCCGTTCGCAGCGGCGCCAGGGATTCGAGCAGGGCCGTGCGGAAGGTCGTGCGCAGATGGTCCGTCAGATTCTGCAATCACGCGGCATTGCAGTGTCGGCGAGGTTCTCCACCGCTACGGAAGCGTTCGCCGCGGCGTCCGAGGAGGCGCTGCTGGCGGCGGCGCTTGGCTGCGCGGATGGGGCGGAATTCCTTGCCGCGCTCCGGCGATTCCGCGACCAGGACGGCTGACCTCGCCCGCGCAGCCGGCGTGTGGCGACCTCGTTGCTCGGCTCAGGAACGCGTGTCCGGCAAACGGTCCCACTCGGGAACGGTTCGTTCCGGAACCGCAGCGAGGATCTCATCCACCGCCCGCAGAGTGATCGTGCCCGATGTGCCCGACGAGGCGGCATGCAGGTGGCGGACAGGCATGGCCGCCGGCCGTATCAGGCTGACCGGGCTGCTGCCGGGCCGGCGGCCGGCGACCCGGCAGCAGCCGCAGCAGCCGCAGCAGCGGGAGCCGAGCTTCGCGCTACCGCACCCGGCGCCGGCTCACGGTCATCAGGGGCACCGGCGGCAATCGCGCCACCTCCGGACTCACCGCCGCCGCTGATCGCGCTACTGTGCTCGCGTGTCTCACGTGCCGTGCCCCGCTCGCGCGCAGTGCGTTGCCCGCCGGGCGCGGGCGTCCGCTTCCCCGCGCGACCCCGCTCGCGCACCGGATCGTACGTCCGCTGGGCCTGCTGCAGCAGATAGGCCAGCAGTTGGCCAGTGGTAAAGCCCGGGTTCACGTGCGACAGCCAGCTCTTCAAGTTTGAGATCGCCTCCACGCTGGTCTGGTCCAGGATCACCCGCACCTCGTAGCGGCCGCCGCCGAGGGCGCGCTCCCGCTCCCGCGGCAGCCTCAACTCCGGCTCCAACTCGGCCAGGAGCTTCTCCGTCTCGCGCGCCGACTTGTTGGCAACCAGCTCTACCAGCTCGGCCTGCTGCTCCGCGGTCCACGCTGGGGTGAGTGCAACCGCCGGCGGCGCCGGTGCGGGCTCCCGCGCCACGACTGCGGGCGACTGCGGCTCTCCCGCCGACTGCGTAGCCGCGCCCGCGGCCGACACCGCGGCGGCACCCCCCGAAGCTGCCGGCTCGGGCCGTAAGCGGCCGGCTCCCACTGGTCCTGACGCCGCAGCCTGTCCCGCGGCGGGCACCGATGCAACACTCGCCGAGGCAGCAGGCTCGGGCAGCAACGGCCCGGCTCCCGCCGGCGGCGCGGGTGCGGGCTCCGGTGGCATGACCGCGGACGCCTGCGAATGTGCTGGCGCCGACCCGCCGAGTTGGGCTCCGGTCGTGATCCGACACGCCGTCAAGAATGCCCTGATCCCGGTGGTGTCCCTGATCGGCCTGCAGTTGCCGATCCTCGTCGGGGGCGCCGTGGTCTCCGGAATCAACCTGTTCTTCGCCACTGGGGTGGTGGGGATCAATCTTATGATCGATCTGATCTACGCTGTCTTGGACCCCAGGGTTCGCTATGACTGATTTCCTTGCGAGGCTGGTCAAGGAGAAGCCACTGAGCATCATCGCCGGGCTCGTCATCCTGCGGTGCGCACGCCGTCGATCTTGGCGGCCAAGTCGGTGCGCACGGCATTGATGTTCTCCCCGATCAGGGCATGGGCCTGCCGAGCTTCATCCCGGATGCTCTTGAATGGTCTGGTGATTGCGGCCGCAATCGCCACTACCGCTACTGCTGCACCCGATATTGCGGTGACCGGACCCCACCACTCCACGCCATCAACCATACAAGCGCGACATACGATTGTCAGGAATGCGTAATGTCGGTTCTTGACGAATCTTTGCTGCCCCGTCGATACATGCCTGCAGGCGATCTTCAGTACCGGAGCTGCAGATGACGAAAGCTGCGACGATCGGTGCGCAGCGAGTGTGCCAACACCCAGGCAGTCAATCGCCGGCGAATGACGGCCCGCCGAGGGCGCCAATTGCCAGAATCGGCGCCGGGTATCGCCGGGGCGCGGGTGGCGATTCAGCACGACCGGGCAGTCGGGCGCGCTCTGCCGCGGCGAGCGCGTGGCTGCCGGCCCTCATGAGGCGGCCGGCGGCCAGACGCGCAGCCCCGGAACGGTGCTGAAGTGTCCGTCGAGCGTGACGATGGTGGCGCCCAACTGAAGACAATGAGCTGCGATCCACACGTCATTCATGGGCAGCGGCGTGCCGGCTTGGCGGAGGGCCTCCTTGGTTACCGCGAACTGCTCGGACGTTTCTTCGGTAGCGGTGGCCACGAACACCGACGGCTTGTCGAGAAAGGAACTGAGCTCGCGCCGGTTCCGGACATATCGATTTCCGCCACGGAAGCCGTACAGAAGCTTGCCCAGAACGAACACCGACATGTACACCCTCTCGGCCTTGCCAAGCGCTTCCAGCACGTCCGAGTTTCCGCGGCGGTAGGCACTGTAGGCGTTGGTGTCAAGCATGATCGATTTCATGGGATACTACCATTCGTCGGGAGCTACGTGTTCCAGATCCGCCAGCCGGTCTTTGAACCGTCGCTCTTCTTCCTCGGACCAGCCGCCAAACAGGTCCTCGAAATCTGCCCGCCGATCGACCGCGGCGGGTTTCTCAAGACCGAGCGATGCACGCAGCAGTCGCTTTACCATCCGGTTGATCGACACTCCTTCACGCCGAGCATGTCGTTCCAGCTCGCCGGCGAGGTCGTCGTCGAGCTTATGAATCGTGATTGACTTCATGGTTCATACTATAACCACGGAGTGGTTCATGGCGCAAGCACGCCGCGCTGCGGCCAGAACGCGTCGTCGTAGCTGCCGCGCTCGAACAGCTCGCCACGAAACAGCTCGACCTCGCCACGAAGGTCGCGATCGTTGTTGAGCGCGGTCAGATGGTCGACCTTCGCAGCATTGTTCAAATCCCGGACGCAGGCATGGACGCGGTAGCCTTGCGCCATCAGATCGTAGACGATCCAGGAGCCGATATACCCGCTCGCGCCGGTGACGACGACAGGACCGTCGGCGGGCGAGATAGCAGTCCCGCCCGTGCGCCCCGGGAGGTGGCCGCTGCGACGGTCCTCGCGGCAAAGAATCGGCGGTTACCTGCGATTGCAGGCATACCTTGAGAGTAGGCGAGGGGCCGGCAGTGAACTAACGTGCCTCGCGGTACTGTGCGGTCTCGTCAGGCTCCGCCGAACTTGAGTCTTGGGATGACACCAGGCGCAGGATCGAGCGCGGCATCCTTGGCAGGTGAGCCGACGCGTTCGGAACCTCGCGGCTGCTCGCGAAGAGTTCGCTGCGGCGGTGCGCTGGTACGAGCAACAGCGTTCTGGCCTAGCTACAGAACTCGTCTCACGACCGTAAACCGAGATCCATAACACACGGGCCGGCGGTGAGTTAGAAGGATTCGCTCGGACCCCTCATTTCTTTATATTAAATCAGCTTCTGCAGCGCCTTCGTTGCGCGCTCGGCGGCGCGGGCGCCTACCCCGCCGCCGCCGGCCACCGCGCCGCCGCCGCGCAGCCGCGGGTCGAGCAGGTCGCGCAGCGCGTCGCCCACCATGTTCAGGCTGTACACCACCAGCGTCAGCGCCACCCCCGGCCACATCGCCAGCCGCGGCGCCATCTCCATGTACTGCCGCCCCTCACGGCTCAGCATCGTCCCCCAGCTCGGCACGTCCGGCGGCAGCCCGAACCCCAGAAAGCTCAAAGACGCCTCCGCGATGATCGCCCAGCCGATGGTGATCGAGTAGATGATGATGATCGGCGCCGTGATGTTCGGCCACACGTGGCGCAGCAGCGTCCGCCACGACGGGCTGCCGATCGCATGCGCCGCCTCGAAGTACGGGTTGCCCTTGATGCCGATCACCGCCCCGCGCACCACCCGCGAGTTGGCCACCCCGGAGGCCAGCCCCAGCATGCCGATGATCTGCGGGATGCCCTGGCCGATGATGGTCATGACCGTCAGCAGCAGCAGCAGGCCCGGGAACGACATCCAGGCGTCGACGAAGCGCTGCACCGCCAGGTCGAGCTTGCCGCCCACGAACCCCGCCACCCCGCCGATCAGCAGCGACACCACCACGCTCAGGGTGGTGGCGGCGAACCCCACCCCGAGCGACACCCGCGCGCCGTACAGCAGGCGGCTGAAGAGGTCGCGGCCGATGTGGTCGGTGCCCAGCGGGTAGGTGCTCGACGGCCCCTTGAGCCTGTCGATCATGGTCATGTCCATGAAGTGGAACGGCGCCAGGAGGTCGGCGAAGATGGCGACTAGCTAGCTAGCTAGCTAGCTAGCTAGCTAGCTAGCACAGCAGCAGCACGATCGCGGCGCTGACCGCGCCCACCGGCCGCTCCCGTATCAGCCGGCGCAGCAGGTCGCGCAGGAACGACTGCCCCTTCGCCCGCTTCGCCCCCTGCGCCGGTAGCGCCTGCCGCACGGTCACCTCACCCATAGCGGTCTCCCGGTCCGAACGTGCAGGCCGCCGTGCCCGGCCGCGTGCGTCGTTGTCGTCGTCGTCCGTGTCACGGAGTAACCGTGCCCTGGTCCGAAGGTGCCGGCCAGCGGGCAACGCAAGTGTTTCGATTTCATCGTCTTCCATGTCACGCAGCGGTCGTGTCCCCTCACCCGTACTGGACGCGCGGGTCCAGGTAGGCGTACAGCACGTCGACCAGCAGGTTGATGACCATGACCGCGCCGGCGAAGAACAGGTTGATCCCCGAGATCAACGGGTAGTCGCGGTCGATCAGGGCACCGATCATCAGGCGTCCCAGGCCGGGGATGGCGAACATCTGCTCCATGATGACCGCGCCCCCGACCAAGATAGGCACTTGCAGCCCCACCAGCGTCACCACCGGAATCAGCGCGTTCTTGATGACGTGGCGGAGGATGACCAGGCGCTCGCGCAGCCCCTTTGCCCACGCGGTGCGAATGTAGTCCTGCCGGAGCACCTCCAGCATCATGGTGCGGGTCATGCGCATGGTACTGGCCGCCAGGTAGGTGCCGAGCATCAGACCCGGCACGATGAAGATGCCGAAGTGGCCGACGAAGTCGTCGCTCAGGCGCACCAGCCGCAGCGGCGGCGACCAACCCCACCAGATCGCCGGGAAGATGAGGATGATGGTGGCCAGCCAGAAGTTGGGCGTCGCCAGGCCGAAGATGGCGAAGGAGCGACCGACGTAGTCGCCCACCGTGTCTTGCCGCACCGCCGAGTAGATGCCGATCGGCACGCCGATCAGCATCCCTACGACCAGCACCACCACGCCCAACTCGATGGTGGTCGGCAGCCGCCCGGCGATCAGTTGACCGACCGGCTCCGCCTTCAACAGAGGCTTGCCCAGATCGCCGCGCAAGATTATGCCGCCCATCCAGCGGCCATACTGCACCGGCACCGGCACGTCGAGCCCCAGCCGCCGCTCGAGCTCCGCCCGGTCGATGTGGTCCCCGCCGCCGGCCCCATCCTCCATCCGGTACAGAAGCGTGTCTATGGCATCCCCTGGTATGAACCGCACCGACAGGAACACCAGAATCGTCAGCAGGAAGAAGGTGGGGATCAGCAGCGGGACGCGGCGGATGACGTACGCTCTCATGTCGACGGAAGAACTGTCATTTCTTGCTGTTACTCCCCCTGGCACAAATGAACTGGAGGGCGCGCGCCTGGAAGGCGCCCGACCCCCAGCTCGCGTCTACGGGTCAATTTTATTCAGTGAGCCGGCCCAAAGGCGGGCCCCTTGCTGGCTACGGCATTTCGCTCTCAGGATCCCATCTCGCGCTTCAGATCCTGGTCGATCCAGAGGCGGGCGTAGATCGGCATTCTCTGAAGATCGCCCAGATCACCTTCCCCGTTGTAGCCCTTGAGCCATGGCTGGCCGACATTGAACAGGGGAGCTCTCGGCCCCCGTATCACCCATATCCCCTCGGCGATGCGCAGGTCGGCCTTTCGCGCCCACGATCCCGATCTCCTCGACGTGTTCACCGACGGAACGGCTGTAAATGAAGCTCTTCGAGCTTTGGCGCCGGTGATTCGGAAACATCGCAAGCAGGTGCACTCCTGACCGGGGAATGTAGTAACCTCACTTCCCGCCCCGAAGAGTCGGATACTTCGGCTCGTACGCGCGCGGGGACTGGGGCGTCGGCAGCGACGTCGACTTGATTATCGGAGTCGACGATAAGGCGACCAACCGTGCGTACCCAGCGCCGTGGGTGTTGAAACGTCCGCAATCCACAGTGACCCACGCGCTCGTCGCACTCGTGAGCATGACGTCTACCGTGTGCAGCTCAGCAGGAACAGCAGCAGCACGACCACGTCGCTGACCGCGCCCACCGGCCGTACACCACCAGCGTCAGCGCCACGTTACTCGCTGAGCAGATCGACGAAGCGCGTGCCGTCGTGGCCGGTTACCACCATCAACTCGCGCTCCATCGGTCCCTATTCGTTTGACGCTAGTCGAGTGGTTGCTGCCAAACGACGAGCCGGATATCGCACATAGGTGCGACCGGTGGCCTGTTTCCGGGATCGAATGTCCTCGAAAATAGCTTTGACGTCGTAGCCGAACTCGGCAGCATACTTCGCACGCGCCGCCCGCACTTCGGCGACTATGGGATCACTCTCACTCTTCATCATCATCCTCCATGAGTTCGTTTGGTGTACAGATGATTGTTGGCTCGTAACCCGCATCTCGACAAACCTGTTCGATCCGGGACCGCATGGTTGCGTTAGCAAGATGCCGGAAATTCCACGGTACCAGATAGTCGATGCCGTGCGTTACGGCGATGGGGCATCACGCCACCACTCTCGCGTTATTTCTTGATACGCAGCGATCACGAGATCGCGCGAAGATCGCGCCGCAAGGTAGCTGACAACCGTCGTCTCAATGTACACGGTGGGAATCACGGATGCCCACTCTTTCGTAGAATCGGCCCGCTGCCCTCGCGTCGTGACTCATGATGCAGCACCCGGCCACCCGTGCTTCCGCGGCTGCGCGGGCTGCCGTAGCGGCGTGCGCTGGAAGTCGCTTTCCGCCATCGGCCGGCCGTCGGATGAGGGGTAGTGGAACCTTGGCGGGAGCGGGTAGCGGGCTGGCCATGGGCTATCCTCCATTCCACACAGAGCATACCACAGCGTAGTGTCGAGCGCTGAGCGCGGGCGAGACTGCCGGCGGCTGGTTGACGGTGTCGTGTCTCGGCGGTTGGAGCGAGGAGCCCGCCCGGAGGCGGGCTCCTCGGCGGGCTTACGCTGTGCTCAGAAGCCCATCTCCCGCTTCATATCCTGGTCCACCCACAGGTACATGAGGACAACTGAAGCGAACGCCGTCGTCGCCGCGCGGATAACCGGCCTCGTCGAGCAACCTCTCCGCCTCCTCGGGGTCGTACCGATAGTACTGCTTGACCTCGTCGGGCCATTCCTCGAACGGAACCGTATACCCGAGGACCGCTTTGCCAACAGGGCCGACCGGGCTTGCATCGCCCCAACCCTGCTGGTAGTTCTCGGCGATGGCCTCTTGGTCGATGGCCAGGGTCAAGGCTTGGCGCACGCGGATGTCGCTCCAGGGCTCCTTCTGGACGTTGAAACCGATCGCCGTTTCCGAACGGTAGGCATACGGGTGCAGCACCAGGTCGGGATTGGTCTTCTGCAGATTGACCGCCGAGTCGACACTGGTCAGATGGGAGTTGAGCCCGAACCCGATGAAGTCCGCCTGTCCGGAGCGCATCAGTGAGGTGATGGCGGTCGGGTCGTATCGTGCCGACTTCAGACCCCCCGACATCCGGGCTCGGCTCGCCGCCGTCCACACCCCAGACGAGCCGCTGCCAGCTGTACTCGACGTCGTGCGCGGTGAGCTGCCGGCCGTTCACCGGTGCCTTGTCGTGCCAGAACACGCCGTCGCGGATCTTGAACACGTAGGTAAGCGGATCCGGGTTCTCCCAGCTCTCGGCCAGTTGTCCGGTGATGGCCTCATCGGGCAGGAATAGCGTGGTATAACCGACCACGCTCCGGTCGATCGCCCAGTCGGCGACGCCGAGCTTCTCGTTGACCAGCCCGATCCAGGCCCCCGCGGTGTAGCGGTAGTAGGGGTCGATTCCCTCGTTCTTGAAGTTCACGACCGCTCTGATCGTGCCGCCATACTCGGGCGCGGTGACCATCTCGCCGGTGGTCGGGTCGAGCACCATCTCCTTCTCGGCCGCGGCTGCGGTGTCGCTTTCGCCGCTGGCGAACGTAATGGTAGCCACCAGCGCGAGCGCCAGCGGCAGCAACATGAGTCTTGGAGTCATAATGTACTCCTCCTCGTTTTCGGGATCGGGACTGCGTCCCGGTACCCGTGTTTTCTTTGGCCGGAAACTCCGGCGGGTGTGGCATGCTGATGATGGTCGGGCCACGGCTCGGCGCGCACGGTGCCGCGCAGCACCGTGGTGCGATGGGTGTGGAGGTCGAACGGAGCCGCCAAGTCGTCAGCGGCGCTGATGGCGAACGGGTGATAGATGCGGCTCGACGAGCGGTCCGGAGTTATCGGTTGCTTGGGTACTCGGTCACGCGCCCCCCCGGGGGGGGAGGGGGGGATGATCCACCGGTCGCGTCACCGCCAACCGGCCACAGGCTTCGTCATCGATCCGTCGAACCCCGGGAGCTACATGCCACCTGGGCGCCAGGGATGGCGCCACCGCCCCGCAACCGCGGGTCGAGCAGATCCCGCACCGCGGGCGTCACCGGTGGCATCGGCGGCTCTAGGGTAATCCGCGGCGCGGTTATTGGGGTAAAGGAGAACGTCTATTTCCAGGCGGCAGAGGCGATCGGCAGCACCAGGTGGCGCACCCTCATCCGCCACGTCCTGCCCAATATCGGCGCTCCGATCATCATCGTGTTCACCATCAACGTCGGGGCTTCCTTAGACCGAGCTGGCGGCAGCGGCACCCAGGGCTCAGATCTCACTGACCGAGGGCGCCTGCATCCGGTCTACGATGTTTACTTCATCATGCGGAAAAGGCGCCAGAACATCGGCAAAGATCGCCACGAGAATCAACAGCAGGATGACGACCCCGGCGATGATGCTCAGCGGCTTCTCCTTGACCAGCCGGCGCAAGAACTCAGTCATAGCGGACCCTGGGGTCCAGGACCGCGTAGACCAGGTCGATGAGCAGATTGATCACCACTACCCCAGTGGCGAAGAACAGGTTGATGCCGGAGACCATCGGGTAGTCTCTGTCAGTGAGGGCAGTCAGCAGGAGGCGCCCGAGCCCCGGCAGGTTGAAGATGTTCTCCATGATCACGGCGCCCCCCACCAGAATCGGCAACTGTAGGCCAATCAGGGACACCACCGGGATGAGGGCATTCTTGACGGCGTGTCGGATCACCACGGCCCGCTCCTTCAGCCCCTTGGACCAGGCGGTCCGGATATAGTCCTGCCGGAGCACCTCCAGCATCATGGTGCGCGTCATCCGCATGGTGGCGGCCGCCGAGGCCGTTCCCAGAATCAGGCTCGGGATCAGGAACCCCCAGAGATTCCCGAGCGGGTCTGCGGTGAAGGAAACCAGCTCCAGCGGTGGCGCCCAGCCCCACCAGATGGCTGGGTAGATCATGACCATGATGCCGAGCCAGAAGTTAGGCGTGGCCAGGCCGATGATGGCGACCGAGCGCCCCAGGAAGTCGGCGGCCGTATCCTGGCGAATCGCCGAGTAGATGCCCACGGGCAACGCAATCACCAGCCCGATGAGGATTGCCATCAAACCGAGCTCAATGGTTACCGGCAGTCTATCTAATATCCTTTCCTCTATCGCGTAACCGCCAAGGAGTGATTCGCCAAGGCTGCCGTGCCGCAAAATATTTCCTATCCAGCGTCCATACTGCACGTGGACAGGCACGTCTAATCCCAGCTGATGCTCAAGAGCTTCACGGTCAATGTCCTCAAAAGCGCCTGCGAACATTTCCATCCTACCCAGCATTACGTCTATTACATCGCCGGGGATGAAGCGCACCGAGAGGAAGACCAGGATGCTCAAGATGAACAGCGTGGGCAGGATCAGCAATAATCGCCTGACGACATAGGCTCTCACGGGGACACCCTATTCAATGAGTGAGGGCCGGGAGCGCGCTCGGAAGCGCAACCCCCAGCCCCCTTTCTTGCGTGGCCAGCGGGGAGTCGCTCCTTCTAGCGACCCATGGCTTCCTTCAGCTCACTGTCAATCCAGAGGCGGGTGAAGACCAGGTTGCCTAAAGAAGGCCAACTTGTTTCACCGTTATAACCGATCAGCCACGGCTGGGTCGCCGAAAACTGTAGGGCCATAGGACCATATATCCCCCAGAACCGCTCTATCGCGTACATATTCATCTCTTTACTAAGCCTGTTCCTCTCCTCCCAGGTGGTAGCGGCTGCGGCGGCTTCAAACATGGCGACAAAAGTCGCGTCGTTGACGTTGGCGCTGTTCCCTGCAGTATCCGGATGAAAGTAATTCAATTCCGCCAATGCATTAGCATTTGGACGGTTCTTCCCCGGTTCGGTACTCATCATTTCATGAGTCCGATTTCTTCTTGCAGCGACAAATGGAGCTAACGGCGTTACCTGAACCTCGACATCAACGCCAATCGCAGCCCAGTATGAAGCGGCTAATTCTGCAAAGCTCGGATCGTACCGCTCGAGGTGGGTCAACACGGTCTTGAATCTAATCCCGTCGGCGCCGCGCGGAAGCCCAGCCGCATCAAGCAACGCTTCGGCACCTTCCGGGTCATACATATAGCCTTTCTTGACCTCTTCGGGCCAATCTTCAAATTGGGTGGCAACCTCTGTCATAAAACGGCCCAACCGTCCCTGAGGTATCGGATCTGCATAACCCTTAAAGAAGCTATTGCTAAATGTCTCGAGGTCCAGTGCCATCTGCATTGCCTTGCGCACCCTGATGTCGTCAAAGGGCGGCTTCTGAATGTTCATAGCAAAACCATTATCCGACTGGTTGCCAGACGGCCACATTTCGAGTTCGGGGTTGGTCCGCTCGAGGCTCTCTACCTGGTCGACATTCCTTATTTGAGCTGCCCCCAACCGACCCATGTAATCAACCGTACCCGTGCGCAGTGCCGCCAGCTGTGTTGCCACTTCTGGCATAATCAGGGCTCTTAACTGGTCAATATAGGGCAGGCGGTTCTCCGGGTATTTTTCGTCGTAGCCCCGGTAGTCAGGATTCTTGGTCCATGTTATAGAGCTGCCCGCGGTCCAGTCAGTCAGCATCATGGGTCCGGTGCCGACCAGGTTCCTCCAGTCCGTAACGCCCCCGTGTTCCTTGATTACCTCGGGGGGGTATATAAGGGTAATGCCCTCGGACATGATAGCACCCAGCGTCACGAGATTTGGCTCCTTCAGCTTGAAAACAACCGTATATTTGTCAGTGGCCGTTATCGATTCGAATGACAAAGCCCTCAAAGACCAAGCAAATTCGCTCATTTCGGTGTAGCCGCTGCCCGTACCCGTCACACGGTGCCAGTTATATTCGACATCATCGGCAGTCAGCTCCCGACCGTTCATCGGTGCCTTATCATGCCAGTAAACGCCCTTGCGGATGTTGAAGACAATCGTTGTGTCGTCGGGCATTTCCCAGCTTTCCGCCAGAGACCCCCTCGTGTAGTTTGGAGGATCCCAGTTCACGAAGTCCAATTCGTCCCTGGGCGCTGCCCAGTCGGGGAGGGCTAGCCACTCTACAACCAGCTTGGCGATCGCTTGGCCGTGCAAATCTAACGGAGCGTCGACATGCGAAGGCTCTTCTTTCATGACGTAGGTTATTGTCCCGCCGTACTCCGGCGCAGTCACCACCTTGCCGGTTGTGGGGTCGGTGACGTACTGCTTGTCGGCCGCGGCTGCCGGCGTCTCTTCCGCGCCAGTGGCCCACAGGCCGGTTGTGGTCATGACCAGGACCAACGCAATCGCGAAGGTCATTCCCGTTTTTGTAATATTCATACGTTTCTCCGTATGTAGATTTTTCGAGAGTATTGCGCAGCGGATTGCCGCTCCCTGGCTACTCTCGGGCCCGCAACACAGGCTGCCAGTTCGAGTCGGATTCACCAAAAGCGCGCGGCGTGTGACTCAGCGGGTTCGCCCCGGCTCACGCCGCGCGCGCCTAAGGTTCCTTGAGTATCATGTGCACCTCCTGGTTAGCTTGATCTTGCGATCTTGGGCCACAGGCGGCCCTGTCAGATGCCTGATGCAGGCCGCCTGTCTCGGGCCGGAAATAGTCGTAAGCTGGGGTGCGCAGCGCACAGCGCGTGCAGCGCGTGGGCGCCCGATCATGCAGACGCCGACCGGGGGAGTCGCGGGCGGGAAGCCGGGACGGTTGCGGTCGCCGGGAAGGGCGCGGGCGGCCCGCAGGTCGGTTCGGCGCGGGACCGAGCCGGCGCGACCGACAGTGCGAGCTACTGCGGTGGTGAAGGCGACGGCGCGCGCGGGGTCGCGTAAAGGGCGAGCAGCCGGAGCGGTTAGTTGCTTATCGGTCCGAAAAAGCTGCGGGGGGGGGGGGGGGGGGGGACTCCTCACCATTTTTCAACCCCCGCGAAACGAATTCTTGGAGCTCCCGTCGGGGGGGGTAGGCGAGGATAGGACGCGCCGGCTGCGTTGCCGCTAACCGGTGGCAGTGCTGAGTAGTGTTATCACCCATCTTCTGCATCCGTTCAAACCCGAGGCTTTTAGTATGGCACCCCTGCGGCAAACAAGTCAACAGGCAAACAGCAGCGATTCTCGGGGAACCGCTGGTAGAGGGGCAGAGGGTCATAAGCTCAAGCCCTCCGAGTGTGAAACGCGACCATGCCCACCTGTTGGCCCACCGAGTGAATACACGACTTCAATATACCCATTCTTCCCGTGGGAGGCAAGCACCCGCACGGCGCGACAGCGATTCTCGGAGAACGGGGGGCAGAGGTGCATCGTAAACAGATATGGCAACATTGGGCGCCGAAAGGTTACAGAAAAGTTTCGAGGGCGAGATCGCAAGCCCTGTCATAAGCTCAAGCCCTCCGAGTGTGAAACGCGACCATGCCCACCTGTTGGCCCACCGAGTGAATGCACCCACGGCCCGACCCGGGAGAAATTCTGTAACTGATTGCAGGTGACGTATTTAGCCACCGTCATGCAGCCCCGTGCGATGACCTGACCACCGTCAGCCACCGCCGCTCGGCCGATGCCGCGGGCTGGCGCGGTGCGGCGATCGGCCCTTCGGGGCCGGTTGCCCGCGCGCGGCCGGCACACCTGCGCCGCAGCCCCAGTCAGGGATCGTTCAGGGAGCAGGTTCAGTTCCCCAGGGAGCGGCTACCCGGACAGCGGCTGCGGCGGCGAATTCATCCGCACCAGCACCTGGTCCCACGACCGGAACAGGAATAGCCGGAACGTGGCGCGAATCGCGCCCCAGAACTCCCGGCGCGACCCGAACCCAGCCCGCACCTGCTGATACAGACCGTCCACCAGCTCGAATATCCGGTGCATGAAACAGGCCAGCAGGCCCGGCACGAAGAACGCCTCCGACAAGTACTTGTCACCGTGGCCGAAGTTGTGCTCCAGGTGATAGCCCTGGTTCTTCAGCGTATCGACCCCTCGTTCTCGATCTTCCAGCGTGCTCGTCCCGCACGCACGATCCGCGCGACGCTGCCAGCGGTGGGCACCAAGTCGGTCACCCAGGCGTTTTGATAGGTGGTCGTGCCGGCCCGTACGATGCGGTAGTGCACGAAGTTGATCTGGGGACTGCGGGGCTTGCTGTTCAGCGGCACCCCGGTAACCCACTCGTATTCATGCCGGTCCCCGGTCGCGTCGATGGTGCAGCGGTGGTCCAGCAGCCGACCGCGGCGCAGCCCGTCGATATCCTGGTACAGGCTGGTGTGACCCTCCGGCTTGGCCGTCGCGGCGCTCCGGAGGTGCAACCGCGAGCCGCTCGCCGGTTGAGTTCGAGGCTGCTCGGACAGAAGCGGCAGCACGAGCGCCGCCGCGGCGACGATCTCGGCACTCGGACCCGTTCAGGGCCGGCATTCACCGCCGATTGGCCGGCAACGGACCGCTCGCGGCCTCATAGCGGCCCCCTGAGGGCCTTCCAGCCCCTCGGGGGTAGCCCTGGGGTACGAGCGCCAGGCTAACTGGCATATGACAGAGGGTGAAAGTCCCTTGGAACGAAGGAGCAGCCAATCCACGTTTCTCCGCGAGCCGTGCGTTGGCACCTGCGAGGGTGCAGGCGAAGCGTCGGCAGCGGTGCGTGCGGGCAGAGTTATGGAGCGCCGCAAAATACGACATCTGGAGTGCCGAGATTCTGTACTCGGTCGAAGGCAACACCGGTCGAGCCAGTATGGTGAGGATCGACCGGGCTCCACGGCGTCGAAGAACTCAGGCACGTACGTACGTCATATACCGGGACCTGGGAGGTCTTCGGGTCGTCCCGGCGAGTCGTCGCCGGGACCGCGGAGGGAAGGCGTGAGGCTGGACCGAAGATGAACGACCCGAAGGAGTCGGACATGGGCATAGTAGCGGCGAAGCCGGCGAACAAGGGAGCGCAAGCGACTGCGGAGACGGTGGAGCGAAGGCCCATGACCAACGGGAATTCGCAAGGCCAAAGCACGGGCCGGACGCAGAGTCGGGCAACCGTGACACAGGCGGCCGAGCGGACACGGCAATTCGTAAAGAGAGAACCGCAGGAGAAACTCACTGCGCTGCTGCACCACGTGACGCCGGAAGCGCTGCGGGTGGCCTATTACGCGCTGAAGCGTGAAGCGGCCCCGGGGGTGGACGGGATGACGTGGCGGGAGTACGAGACGGGGTTGGAAGTGCGTTTGCACGACCTGCACCGGCGAGTACACACAGGAGCGTACCGAGCGACCCCGGTACGGCGGGTCAACATCGACAAGCCGGTGCGCCGTCCCGCCATTACCGGTACCGTATCCTCGGGTCCAGCAAGCCGTAGACCATGTCGATGAACAGGTTGTTCAACAGGACCACCGTCCCGAACAGCAGATTCACTCCCGACACCACCGTGTAATCACGATCTTGCAGAGCGAGCAGCATCAGCCGGCCGAGCCCGGGCAGGTTGAAGATGTTCTCCATGATGACCGCGCCACCGACGAGAATCGGCAGCTGCAGACCAACCAACGTAACGACGGGGATCAGTGCGTTCTTGAGGGCGTGCCTCACCACCACGACGCGCTCGCGTACTCCCTTCGACCACGCGGTGCGGATGTAGAGTCCTGCCTGAGCACTTCCAGCATCATGGTGCGGGTCATGCGCATGATGGCCGCGGCGCCGGCCGTGCCCAGAATGAGGGCGGGGATGAGGAAGCCCCCCAGATTCCGCAGCGGGTCCTCGAAGAAGGGGACCAGCTTGAGCGGCGGCGTCCAGCCCCACCAGATCGCCGGGTAGATCATCACCATCACGCCCAGCCAGAAGTTGGGCGTCGCCAGGCCGATGATAGCGACCGAACGTCCGACGTAGTCGCCGACGCGGTCCTGCCGAATCGCGGAGAAGATGCCCACCGGCATGGCGATAACCAGGCCGATGACGATGGCGAGCAACCCCAGTTCGAAGGTCACCGGCATGCGTCCGAGAATCCGCTCGCCCACTTCCCAGTTGTGCAGCAGGGATCGCCCCAGACTGCCGCGCAGCAGGATGTCGCCCACCCAGCGCCCATACTGGACGTGGATGGGCTGATCGAGCCCCAGCCTGCGCTCGACCGCCTCGCGATCCACGTCCTGGATGGCACCGCTGAGCATCATCTCCTGCATCAGTACGTCGACGATGTCGCCGGGTATGAAACGGACCGACAGGAAGACCAGCATCGACAGGATGGTGAGCGTCGGAATGGTCAGCAGCAGACGCCGAATCAAATACGCTCTCATCTCAAGAAAAATGGGATGACGGGATCACCCGCCACCCCACATCAGCATTGCTCGGCAGCCGCCCTGACCGCTGCTGCACGGGAACGCCAAAGGCGAAGCGCTGCTCAGTATCCCATCTCGCGCTTCAGATCCTGATCGATCCAGATGCGCGAGTAGATCACCATTCGGTCCATGTCGCCGGGGTCGGCCTCGCCGTTGTAGCCCTTCACCCACGGCCCATCCAGCCCTGCGGCTGAGTGACTGCATAGCCCTTGAAATAGGTGCCACCCGCGCCCTCGACATCGATTGCCATCTGCAGGGCGTGGCGTACACGGACGTCGTCGAACGGCGGCCTGCTCATGTTGATGACGGGCGAGGTCTCGGACCGGTAATTGTAGCCCTCGGCGACCAGTGTGAAACACGATAGTGGTCGGGTCGGGTTGCTCCCAGCGCTCGGCCAGGCGGCCGACGATGATGTCGTCGGGCAGATAGGTGGTGCGGAAGTCGAATCTGTCGCGATCGACGCCCCAGTCACCGATGCCGAGCTTCTCCACCACGAGGCCAGCTACGCGGGCGGGCGGGTGGCGGTAGTAGGTGTCCCTGGCGACGGAGACCCTGGCGGAGCTCTATCGTCGCTACGATCAGCACCGGTGGCGGCAGACGACCTGACGCTTCGCTGCACGTGGGGTGGCTGTCGTGGCCACGCGCTCACCTCTCCGTAGGGACCGCCCGACTGCGCGCACCTGCCCCGCCGCTCCCCCGGCCGCTGCCTGCCTGTTGACCAGGAGTCATACCTTGGTTATACTCGCCCCCATGAAGACGGCCGTATCGCTGCCGGAACACCTGTTCAGAAAGGCAGATGAGGTAGCCGGTGAATTGGGGATTCCGCGCAGTCGGCTGTTCGCCATCGCGCTCGAGCAGTTCCTCGTCAACCACCGCCAGCAGGCAGTGACCGAACGCCTCAACGCCGTGTACGGCGATCTACCAGCCCGGCAATCGCAGCACGCCATGGACGCGGGGCTGGAGAGTCTCCGAAACCTGACCCGCGATGACTCGTGGTGAGATCTGGTGGGCGGAGCTCGGCGTCCCTTTCGGCAGTGAACCGGGCTTTCGGCGTCCGCTCCTGATCGTTCAGGCCGACAGTTTCAATCGCAGCCGCATCGGTTCCGTGCTGTGCGTGCCGTTCACCACCAATCCAAGGCTGGCTGACGCACCCGGCAACGCGTACCTGGACGCGGCCGAGACGCTGTTGCCCAGAGACTCAGTGGTCGTCGTGTCCCAATTGACCTGCATCGATCGCGCACGACTGGTGGAACAGGCGGGAACTCTCGCGCCACGAAACCTGGCCGAAGTAGAGGCCGGGCTCCGGCTCGTGCTCGCGCTCTAAATCTGGCCACAGACCTCGCATTGCGTCAAGCAAAATCCACACGAACGGAATGTCGTGCCTAGTTGGACGGCCGTTCTTTGCGTTCCAGCTTCTGCAGGGCCTTCGTGGCGCGCTCGGCGGCGCGGGCGCCTACCCCGCCGGCCACCCCGCCGCCGCCGCGCAGCCGCGGGTCCAGCAGGTCGCGCAGCGCGTCGCCCACCATGTTCAGGCAGTAGACGACGATGGTCAGGGCGACACCCGGCCACACATCGCCAGCCGCGGCGCCATCTCCATGTACTGCCGCCCCTCGCGGCTCAGCATCGTGCCCCAGCTCGGCACGTCCGGATGACGTGGCGGAGAATGACCACGCGCTCGCGCAGGCCCTTGGCCCAGGCAGTGCGAATGTAGTCCTGCCGGAGCACCTCCAGCATCATGGTGCGGGTCATGCGCATGATACTGGCCGCCAGATAGGTGCCGAGGATCAGACCCGGCACGATGAAGATGGCGAAGTGGCGTACCGGGTCGTCGCTCAGGCGCACCAAGCGTAGCGGCGGCGACCAACCCCACCAGATCGCCGGAACGACCAGGATGATGGTGGCGAGCCAGAAGTTGGGGGTGGCCAGCCCGAGGATGGCGAAGGAACGACCCACGTAGTCGCCCAGGGTGTCCTGCCGCACCGCCGAGTAGATGCCGATCGGCACCCCGATCAGCACCCCCACGAACAGCGCCACCAGGCCCAGCTCCATGGTGGTCGGCAGCCTGCCGGCGATCAGCTGGCCGACCGGCTCGGGCCGCAGCAGCGGCGTGCCCAGGTTGCCGTGCAGCAGGATGCCGCCCATCCAGCGGCCGTACTGCACGTGGACCGGCACATCCAGCCCCAGCCGGCGCTCGAGCTCCGCCCGGTCGAAGGTGCCCATACCGCCCGATGCTCTCGTCATCCTAAAGATGAGGAGGTCGACGGCATCGCCCGGTATGAACCGCACCGAGAGGAACACCAGAATCGTCAGCAAGAAGACGGTCGGGATCAGCAGCAGGACGCGCCGGATGACGTACGCTCTCATGTCGGCGGAAATGGCGGAAAGGTCATGTCTCGATGTTGCTCCAAGTCAGAATGAGAGAGCTGGAGGGCAACCGCCTGCAGCTCTCGCTCGCCCGAAGGCGCGACAGCTTCGCTGTTGCTAACGGAGCCCGCCCGGAGGCGGGCCCCGCGTCGATTCAGAGCAGCCGCGCGAAGCGCCGTTGGCTCAGCCGCCAAGCTCCCGCTTCAGATCCTGGTCGATCCAGAGATACTGAAAGAATATGTGTCAAGCGGCGCCACGGCACCGTTCTCCATGGCCCATACATCCGAGCGCAGGCCAAGGGAGGTATGATTCACGGCCTTGTCGATATATTCCGCGCGAGTAACGATTTGGGTCTCGACGTCGATGCCGATCTGCCTGAGGTAATCCATGGCGATCTGGTAGTAGCCGAGGTCGAAGAACTCGTAGTGCTCATAGATGGTCTTAAAGCGAACGCCGTCCGCGCCCCGCGGGTAGCCGGCCTCATCCAGCAGCTTTTCGGCCGCCTCGGGATCATACCGATAGTACTGCTTGACCCCATCGGGCCACTCCTCGTACGGCATGAAGTACCCCAGCACCGCTGGGCCGATCGGCCCGGAAGGGCTCGCATCGCCCCAACCCTGCATGTAGTTCTCCGCGATGGCCTCCTGGTCGATGGCCAAGCTCAGGGCCTGGCGCACGCGGATATCGCTGAAGGGCCCCTTGGGGATGAAACCGATCGCCGTTTCCGCGCGAAAGGACCACGGGTGTAGCTCCAGGTCGGGGTTGGTCTTCTGCAGATTGACCGCCTGGTCGACACTGGTGAGATGTGAAAACAAAGCGACGCCCATAAAATCCGCCTGCCCCGAGCGCATCAAGGACAGTGTGGCCGCGGGGTCGTTGACCATCACGTACTCCACCGTGTCCGCATAAGGCAAGCGGTATTCGGGAAATTTCGGGTCGGTGCCCCAGTAATCCCCATTCTTGGTGTAGGTCCAGGAGCTGCCCTGAACCACATCGGTCAGCTGATAGGGCCCCGTTCCGGTCACGTTGCGCCAGTCTTGAATGTCTCCAAATTGCTCGACCACCTCGCGGGCGATCACCATCATGTGTGGTCCCTTGAGGATGGCGTCCAGGGCGTCGAGACTGGGCTCCTGCAACTTGAATTCCACGGTGAATTCGTCGGTTGCGGTAATCGACTCCCACGAGAGCCTGCCAATAGCAGTGGTATTGACGTGGGGGCGCCTCTCGCCGCCGCTCAAACCAAGGAGCCGGTCGAAGCTGTAGGCGACATCGTGCGCGGTCAGCTGCCGGCCGTTCACCGGCGCCTTGTCGTGCCAAACCACGCCGTCGCGGATCTTGAACACGTAGGTGAGCGGATCCGGGTTCTCCCAGCTCTCGGCCAGTTGTCCGGTGAGGGCCTCGCCGGGCATGTACATCGTGGAATAGCCCACCTTGCTCCGGTCGATCGCCCAGTCCGGGATGCCCAGCTTCTCGTTGACCAGCCCGATAAAGTATCCCGTATTAAATGCCCAGTAGGGGTCGAGACCCTCGAGCTTCAAGTTCACGATCGCTCTGATCGTGCCGCCATACTCGGGCACGGTGACCATCTCGCCGGTGCTCGGGTCGCGCACCATTTCCTTCTCGGCCGCGGCAGCCGGCTGGTCGCTCTCGCCGCTGGCGAACGTAACGGTAGCCACCAGCGCGAGCGCCAGCGGCAGCAACATGAGTCGTGGAGTCATAACGTACTCCTCCTCGTTTTCGGGATCGGGACTGGGTCCCGGTACCCGTGTTTTTCTTGGGCCGGATATTCCGGCTGTTTCAGATAGTGCTGATGGGCAGCCGACGGCTGGGAGCGGACGGCGACGCGAACGCCGCCTTGCGCGAGCGTGGTGCGATGGGTGTGGATGTCGAAGGGCGCCGCCAAGTCGTCAGCGGCGCTGATGGCGAACGGGTGATAGATGCGGCTCGACGAGCGCTCAGGTGTTACCGGGTGCTTGGATACTCGGTCACGCGCCAGGGGGGGGGTAGGACGCACCGCTGGCGCTAACGTCCGAATGCGGTCCCTGAATACGAGGACTCCGGCCGTCTCCGGCCGGCTGTCGGCTAACTCGCCGCGCCAGCGCTAGCCGGCCGCTGGACTGGCTCATAAGGTCCACCCATACACGTGCGAGCATAGACCAGCGCGAGAGATGTGGCAAGCGCTCTCGGCTGCCGGCCCGGGGCTGCCGGGGCTGCCGGATAGCGCAGCGACGGCTGATGCGGCGCCAGCGCTCGCCGCCGCTAGCGATCATCGCCGCCACGTCCTCGGCCGCCGTCCAGCGCTTGCCCCCGTTGCAGATGACGATCGGCAGCGGCGGCAGCTTGCCATGCGCAGCACGCTATCGTCGATAAGCTTCTCGTACAACTCGTACAACAGACTGGTGTAGGTGGTCCGGCGGGAGGCGCTCCGTCGCCGGGTCGCGCAGGTCGACGCGCCTCGCTTGGCGGACGCATGTCGGGCGCTTTGCGGCGCCGTGGGTTGTTGATCGGCTGTGGGTTCCCGCCACGCCGCGCAGCCGCTGCCTACCAGACCTACCAGACAGCGTCGGGATAGTAGGTGTGGATCGTGTCGTCTTTCGTCAGCAGTGGTGACTCGTCAATAGCCGCATGCGCGGTGATGAGTCTGTCGAATGGGTCGCGGGTCCACTTCATGCCGATCGACTTCTTTACCACCGCCGCGAAGGGCTTACTGCACACCTCGATCTGGATCGTCTCGCGCAGGTAATCAAAGACCTCGGCCGCCTTGGTCGTGGTCTTGCCGATCTCGAAGAGGTACTCCAATTCCAGCAGCACCATCGGCGACACCAGAAGATCGTGGCTCTCGATCAGCTCCCGCGCCAGCGGCGACACGCGTTCCTCGTCTTTCTCGTAGAGCCAGACGACCACATGAGTATCAACGTACATTGTCGCGGTCGCCGTGCCACTCGCTGGACCAGTCGATATGCACAAGGTCGTCGGGATCACCGACCACGACCTGATGCGCGGTCAGCCGATCCCACTTCGTTCCCCGCTCCTCGGCGACGATTCGGAGCAGCCGGCCGTTGCGTTCGATCTCCACCGGGACGCCCGTGTCTACCACCGAGTCGAGAATGTTGTAGAGGTTCTGCCGGAGTTTGGTTGCGCTGATAGAGTCCATGGCAACGAGGGTACCTCTGTTACGTACGTATGACAAGCACACTGCGTACCTGACCCAAAGTCGGCTATCTATCCTACGGACCGGATCCCGCCAACGTCCTGTTCCACATCGTCAACGAACGCGGTCGTCGTGGCGCTTCTGCACCGTCGCACGCGGGCTGAAATTGTCAACGACGCGGACGACGCGGAGGTCACCGCTAGGTCACCGGGCCGGGCGCCACCGGGGCACCGGCAATACGCCACCGTTCGACGAACCCGCGCAACTCGCCGTTGAGATCGCTCGCCATCAGACGCAGTCTACGGATTCCGATCACGTCCGACAACAAAGTTTCCATCCCGCCCGCGGGCACGTCTGGCACGCGACCGGCTGCGTCACCACCGGGATCAGCCACCCCACCGATCGTGATCGAGTAGATGATGATGATCGGCGCCGTGATGTTGGGCCCCTCGTGGCGCAGCAGCGTCCGCCACGAGGGGCTGCCAATGGCGTGCGCCGCCTCGAAGTAGGGGTTGCCCTTGATGCCGATCACCGCGCCGCGTGCCACGCGCGAGTTACCATCATCGGCCAGGGCGTGCCGCAGATCATCGAGCGCTGCACCGCCAGGTCGAGCTTGCCGCCCACGAACCCCGGGAACGACATCCAGGCGTCGACGACACCACGATGCTCAAGGTGGTGGCGATAAACCCACGCCGAGCGACACCCGCGCCCCGTACAGCAGGCGGCTCAGGACGTCGCGGTCGGCCGCGTTCCGGGCGCGCCTCCGGAATAGCCAAGTCACCGTTCATCCGCCGTGACACCGCGGGGGCGGAGCGCACGCGCACTCTCTCAAACCGACGTGGCGCCGCTGCCAGCGAGACGACCCCCACCGCCCCTCAGCCGCGGGTCGAGCAGGTCCCGCACGGCGTCGCCGAACATGTTGAGACTGAAAACG
The DNA here is from genome assembly GCA_965198005.1 of Spirochaetia bacterium. GTDB lineage: Bacteria > Spirochaetota > Spirochaetia > SZUA-6 > Bin103 > Bin103. The sequence continues at coordinate 180,915 of CBDAOI010000004.1, read as the reverse complement.
GTGATAGTCAGGCACAGACCGGGCCAGAACGCCAGCCGCGGCGCTATCTCCATATACTGGCGTCCGTCCCGGCTGAGCTGACCTCCCCAATCAGGAATCCCAGGAGGCAGACCAAATCCGAGGAAGCCCAGAGAAGCCAAAGCCAGGATTACGCCGCCTATGCTCACGCTGAACGTTATGATCACGATAGGCAGGACATTCGGCACCACATGTCGCATGAATGTGCGCAATCTCGAGGAGCCAACGGCGTCGGCCGCCTGAAAATACACATTCTCTTTGATGCCGATTACGGCGCCTCTGATCACTCGACTGCCGCCGATGCCTCCGGCTATCCCCAGGACCACTATTATCTGCGGCACACCCCGCCCCACGATGGACATCATCGTCAACAACAGGAGCAGTCCCGGGAACGCCATCCACGCATCGACAAATCTCTGCAGTACAATATCAAATCTGCCACCCAGGAAACCGGCCGTGCCGCCTATCACGGTGCTGATGACAACGCTGAGAGTGGTCACTGCCAAACCGACGAGCAGCGAAACGCGCGCCCCGAAGATGAGGCGGCTCAAGAGGTCTCGCCCCGCCTGATCGGTGCCCAGGAGATACTGCGCCGATGGGCCCTGAAGCCTGTCGATCAGGTGTATTTCGTCATATGGATAGGGTGCCAAGACATCGGCAAGAATGGCCACGAGAATCAATATCAATATGATCAACGCGCTGATGGTGCCTAACGGTTTCCCCTTGACCAGCCTTACGAAGGAATCAGCCCGCCGAATAGGCCCTCGATCCTTACTCATTTCCACGATCTACTCGCTCTATTGATACCGGACTCTGGGGTCCAGATAGGGATAAATCAGGTCGATCATCAGATTACTCCCCAAGACCGCGACGCCGAACACCAGGTTTACTCCTGAGACCATCAGGTAGTCTCTGCCATTGAGTGCATCGAGAAAGAGACGACCCAACCCGGGGAGGTTGAATATGTTCTCTATGATGACCGATCCACCCACCAAGATTGGCAGCTGCAAGCCTATCAGGGTGATTACCGGTATGAGCGCATTTTTGAGGGCGTGTCTCACGATGACTGCCCGCTCTTTGAGACCTTTGGCCCACGCCGTTCTGACATAGTCCTGCCTGAGCACTTCGAGCATCGTGGTGCGCATCAGCCGCATGGTGCCGGCGGCACCGGCCGTCCCCAGAATCAGGCTTGGAATGATGAATAACCTGAGATTGCCGAGCGGGTCTTCGGCAAAGGGAACCCACCTCATCGGAGGCGCCCAGCCCCACCAGATCGAAGGATAGATCATGACCATGAGGGCCAGCCAGAAGTTGGGCGCCGCCAGGCCGATGATGGCCGCGGCGCGCCCCGTGTAATCGGCAGCCGTATCCTGGCGTATCGCCGAGTAGATGCCGACTGGCAGGGCTATCACGAGCCCGATTACGATTGCCATGACACCAAGCTCAATGGTTACCGGCAGTCTATCTAATATGTTCTCCCCCACCGCCCCAGCGCCCATCAGTGACTCGCCAAGGGTGCCCTGGAGGATACCATTGTAGCGGGACTCACCGGTAAGCCAGTCAGGGGTCGGCAACACTCCTATCCAGCGTACGTACTGCACGTAGACAGGCACGTCTAATCCCAGCATCCGCTCAACAGCTTCACGGTCTATTTCTGCTTGCCCATCCCACCACATAAAACTAATTATTAGGTCTACGACATCGCCGGGGATGAAGCGGACCGCGAGAAAGACCAGGATGGTCAATATGAACAAGGTGGGGATTATCAGCAATAAACGCCTGATGATATAGGCTCGCATGTGACACACCTCATTGCAATTTCGCCCGTCATTTCTTTCTTCATTGCCAACCATACCAGAGTAATTTCAAATGGTTGCGTCTTCTGGTTGCCCTCCCATCATCCAATGAGTATGGGAGCCGGGAGGCGCGCTTGCAAGCGACAGGCTCCCAGCTCCCTCTTCCCCTGAGCTCAGCCACAAGGGCTCAAACCCCTAATGACCCATTGCTTCCTTCAGCTCACTATCAATCCAGAGGCGGGCGAAGAAGTTATCTTGTTGACCCATTCCCAACCAGACTTCACCGTTATAACCCATGACCCACGGCTGGCTCACGTTCCACTGTGGGAGTTCGCCACCCCATAGGCTCCAGTGCCTTTCTTCCACGTACATATTTGCCTCTTTCATCCACCTCTGCGCCTCCTCAATAGTGTCAGCTTCCTGCCAGGCGTCGTACATGGCGTCATAATTCGGATCCTTGACATAGGAAGGGTTATGTGGATTGCCCGACCAATATTGGTTTGGTGACGGAGCACTCACCCTGATGGCTGTTGTCCCAGAGAGCATTTCATAAAGTCCGCCCTTTTTCGCGGCGACAAACTCAGCTCCTGGAGTTATCTGAATCTCGACATCAACGCCAATGTCACCCCAGTATGCAGCGGCTAGTTCTGCAAAGGTCGCATCGTGCGCCTCATAGACGTTGACCAGGGTCTTGAATCTAGTGCCGTCGGCGCCACGTCTATATCCAGCCGCATCAAGCAACGCTTCTGCACCTGTCGGGTCATAGGTATGGACTTTCTTGACCGCTTCCGGCCACTCTTCAAATGGGAGGACCCACCCTTTCGCATCATCGGCAACTGTCCCCTGAGGTCTGGTAGATCCATAACCCTTCCAGTAGGTAGCGTTAATTGTCCCAAGGTCTAGTGCCATCTGCATTGCCCTGCGCACATTGATGTCGTCAAAGGGCGGCTTACTCACGTTAAGATGAAAAGAAGTATCCGACCGCCAAGGAAACTTCCACAACACGATTTCGGGGTTGGTCCGCTGGAGACTCTCTAGTACGTCGATAGACTGTATTGAAGCGTTGCCGTTGCGACCCATGACATCAAGCGTACCCGCGCGCAGTGCCGCCAGGCGTGTCGCCTCCTCTGGCATAACCAGGAACTCTAACTGGTCAATATAGGGCAGGCGGTTCTCCGGGTATTTTTCGTCGTAGCCCCAGTAGTCAGGATTCTTGGTATAGGTCACCGAGCTGCCCTTGACCAAGTCAGTTATCATATAGGGCCCGGTGCCGACCAAGTTCCTCCAGTCCTTAGCGTCTCCGTGTTCCTTGATTACCTCCGGGGGATACATATAACCCATATAGTAGTCGACGATATCACCCATCGCAAAGAGGCGTGGCTCCTCCAGCTTCATGACAACCGTATATTTGTCGGTGGCCGTTATCGATTCGAATGGCAGAACGACGAGACCCCCAAAATGGGGGCTAGGTTCGGTGAAGCCACTGCCCAGACCCAAATAACGGTGATAGTTATATACGATATCATCGGCAGTTAGCTCCCGACCGTTCATCGGTGCCTTATCATGCCAGTAGACGCCCTGTCGGATTTTGAAGGTATAGGTGAGTCCATCTGGGGAAATCTCCCAACTTTCCGCCAGCGCCCCATTTAAGCTCCATAGAGGTACGGCCGTTGTATTCCAGCCATGTTCTTCTCGATCTATCGCCCAGTTCCCGATGGCTAGCTTCTCTAGAGTGTGACTGAGGAAGAGATATCCCACAACGCCACCATCGGTCCAAGCGTCAGTACTCGAAGTTGGCATGCCGATCTTGGCATAGGTGAGTGTCCCGCCATACTCTGGCGCGCTCACCACCTTGCCGGTAGTGGGGTCGGTTACATACTTCTTGTCGGCGGCGGCCGCCGGCTCCTCTTCGCTGGCAGCGCCGGCCCAGAGGCCGGTTGCGGTCAGCACCATGACCAACGCGACCGCGAAGGTCATTCTAAATAAGATTTTCATTGTTTTGTCCATCATTTTGATCTTGAGAGTATTGCGTAGCGGCCTGCCGCTCCCTGGCTACTCTCGCGCCCGCAACGCGGACGGCCAGTCTGAGTCAGATTCCTCAAGCGCGCGGCGTGTGACTCACCGGGTTCACCCGGGCTCACGCCGCGCGCGCGTGCGGTTCTTTCAGTATCATCTTCACCTCCTTCTTGGGGCACAGGGTGCCCTGCCGGATGGCTGACGTAAGATGGGACCCGCGTGCGCGCCCCATCATGCAAACGCCCACCGCTCGGCGGACGTCGGGACCTGCGTCACAACGCCACGCGGGGGACTCCTCACCATTTTTCAACCCCCGCGAAACGAATTCTTGGAGCTCCCGCCGGGGGGGGGGGGGGGGGGGGGGGGGGGGTAGGCGAGGATAGGACGCGCCGGCTGCGTTGCCGCTAACCGGTGGCAGTGCTGAGTAGTGTTATCACCCATCTTTTGCATCCGTTCAAACCCGAGGCTTTTAGTATGGCACGCCTGCGGCAAACAAGTCAACAGGCAAACAGCAGCGATTCTCGGGGAACCGCTGGTAGAGGGGCAGAGGGTCATAAGCTCAAGCCCTCCGAGTGTGAAACGCGACCATGCCCACCTGTTGGCCCACCAAGTGAATACACGACTTCAATATACCCATTCTTCCCGTGGGAGGCAAGCACCCGCACGGCGCGACAGCGATTCTCGGAGAACGGGGGGCAGAGGTGCATCGTAAACAGATATGGCAACATTGGGCGCCGAAAGGTTACAGAAAAGTTTCGAGGGCGAGATCGCAAGCCCTGTCATAAGCTCAAGCCCTCCGAGTGTGAAACGCGACCATGCCCACCTGTTGGCCCACCGAGTGAATGCACCCACGGCCCGACCCGGCAGAAATTCTGTAACTGATTGCAGGTGACGTATTTAGCCACCGTCATGCAGCCCCGTGCGATGACCTGACCACCGTCAGCCACCGCCGCTCGGCCGATGCCGCGGGCTGGCGCGGTGCGGCGATCGGCCCTTCGGGGCCGGTTGCCCGCGCGCCGCCGGCACACCTGCGCCGCAGCCCCAGTCAGGGATCGTTCAGGGAGCAGGTTCAGTTCCCCAGGGAGCGGCTACCCGGACAGCGGCTGCGGCGGCGAATTCATCCGCACCAGCACCTGGTCCCACGACCGGAACAGGAATAGCCGGAACGTGGCGCGAATCGCGCCCCAGAACTCCCGGCGCGACCCGAACCCAGCCCGCACCTGCTGATACAGACCGTCCACCAGCTCGAATATCCGGTGCATGAAACAGGCCAGCAGGCCCGGCACGAAGAACGCCTCCGACAAGTACTTGTCACCGTGGCCGAAGTTGTGCTCCAGGTGATAGCCCTGGTTCTTCAGCGCTTCAGCGCTTCAGCGTATCGACCCCTCGTTCTCGATCTTCCAGCGTGCTCGTCCCGCACGCACGATCCGCGCCACGCTGCCAGCGCTGGGCACCAAGTCGGTCACCCAGGCGTTTTGATAGGTGGGCGTGCCCGCACGTACGATGCGGTAGTGCACGAAGTTGATCTTGGGACTGCGGGGGTTGCCGTTCAGCGGCACCCCGGTAACCCACTCGTATTCATGCCGGTCCCCGGTCGCGTCGATGGTGCAGCGGTGGTCCAGCAGCCGACCGCGGCGCAGCCCGTCGATATCCTGGTACAGGCTGGTGTGACCCTCCGGCTTGGCCGTCGCGGCGCTCCGGAGGTGCAACCGCGAGCCGCTCGCCGGTTGAGTTCGAGGCTGCTCGGACAGAAGCGGCAGCACGAGCGCCGCCGCGGCGACGATCTCGGCACTCGGACCCGTTCAGGGCCGGCATTCACGGCCGATTGGCCGGCGGCGGGGCGCTCGGCGTCCGAGTCGGCCTCATAGCGGCCCCCTGACGGCCTTCCAAACCCGGGGAGGGCGCGGTAGGAACGCCGGTTACCCGGCGCCCCCCGCACAGATCCGGACGTGGTCGTTAAACCATCCGGCTCCTACCTTCGGTGGTTGACGGCAAATCGCCGGTCCGGCCATGAGTGTACGATTCGGGGTTGGGGCCACAGCTTGATGCTGATCGCCAGCATCCAAGCCCAGGAGAATCGGTCCTTCTGGGACCTCCGGCGTAGAATCTTTACCCAGATTCCTCGCAGACGCCACACGAATCGGTGCAGGTAGCGGTAGCTGGTGGGTACCGCGTAGTAGTTGAGCCATCCGCGCAGTACCCGTCCCAGCCAGCGCCCGGTTTCCATCACGTCATCATGCATGCGTCTGCGGAGCTCGATCTTGATCCTCTTCAGGGTACGATTCATCCGCTTCCGAATTGGCTTCCGCCCCAGCCCGAAGCGTCCTTTCCTGTCCTTCCTGCAATAATGCGTGAAGCCCAGAAAGTCGAACGTCTCCGGTCGCCCTTCCCCACGTGCTCGGCGGTTCCTTTCGGCATACCGTCCAAACTCGAGGAGTCGGGTCTTGTCGGCGTTCAGTTCCAGCTCGAAGTCTCTGAATCGCTCCTTCAGTTCCCGCAGGAAGCGTTCCGCATCGTCCCGGTATTCAAACCCGGCAACGTAGTCATCTGCGTAGCGCACTATGATCATGTCTCCGCGCGCCTCCTGCGGCCGCCACTTCTTGGTGACCCACAGGTCCAACACGTAGTGCAGATAGATATTCGCGAGCATCGGTGAAATCACCGACCCTTGCGCTGTACCCCGCCCCGCGTCGATCTGTCGGCCTTCTTCCAGTACCCCAGCGCGCAGCCACTTCTTTATCAGCCGCAGTACCCGCCGATCTCCAATCCGATGCTCCAGGAATCTGATCAACCAGTCCCGCGAGATCGAATCGAAGTAGGCCCGGATGTCCGCGTCCAATATCCAGTTCACTTTGCGCCGTTCGATGGCGTAGGCCAGTGCGTCCAACGCATCGTGTGCCCCTCGCCCCGGTCGAAACCCATAGCTGATCCCGAGAAATTCCTCCTCATAGATCGGTGTCAGGATCACATCCACCACGGCCTTCTGGACGATCTTGTCCTCCAGCGCGGCCACCCCCAGCGGTCGTGTGCCTCCGTCCGGCTTGTCGATGTTGACCCGCCGTACCGGGGTCGCTCGGTACGCTCCTGTGTGTACTCGCCGGTGCAGGTCGTGCAAGCGCACTTCCAACCCCGTCTCGTACTCCCGCCACGTCATCCCGTCCACCCCCGGGGCCGCTTCGCGCTTCAGCGCGTAATAGGCCACCTGCAGCGCTTCCGGCGTCACGTGGTGCAGCAGCGCAGTGAGTTTCTCCTGCGGTTCTCTCTTTACGAATTGCCGTATCCGCTCGGCCGCCTGTGTCACGGTTGCCCGACTCTGCGTCCGGCCCGTGCTTTGACCTTGCGAATTCCCGTTGGTCATGGGCCTTCGCTCCACCGTCTCCGCAGTCGCTTGCGCTCCCTTGTTCGCCGGCTTCGCCGCTACTATGCCCATGTCCGACTTCTTCGGGTCGTTCATCTTCGGTCCAGCCTCACGCCTTCCCTCCGCGGTCCCGGCGACGACCCGCCGGGACGACCCGAAGACCTCCCAGGTCCCGGTATATGACGTACGTACGTGCCTGAGTTCTTCGACGCCGTGGAGCCCGGTCGGTCCTCACCATACTGGCTCGACCGGTGTTGCCTTCGACCGAGTACAGAATCTCGGCACTCCAGATGTCGTATTTTGCGGCGCTCCATAACTCTGCCCGCACGCACCGCTGCCGACGCTTCGCCTGCACCCTCGCAGGTGCCAACGCACGGCTCGCGGAGAAACGTGGATTGGCTGCTCCTTCGTTCCGAGGGACTTTCACCCTCTGTCATATGCCAGTTAGCCTGGCGCTCATACCCCAGGGTACCCCCCGGAATCCCGCAAAGTGCCCGTCAAAGCCGTTTCCCACCACCGCTGACACCGCTGACGCCGCGCGGTCCGCCACCCCGACTCCCACCTGGACCAGCAATCGAAGGCCCCGCCGCGTGCGGTCGTCGGGTTGCTGTTCCAAGCCGGCTGCCTCTGCCTGCCGCACCGCTGCCGGTCGAGTTCGCCGACCGCGCGGCAGCATGCGCGCCGCTACGCCGACGATCCCGGCACTCGGACCCGTTCAGGGCCGGCATTCACCGCCGATTGGCCGGCAACGGACCGCTCGCGGCCTCATAGCGGCCCCCTGAGGGCCTTCCAGCCCCTCGGGGGTAGCCTGGGGCACCCCCGGCAACACCCGTCAACGCCGATTCCCGGCACCGCTGGCTCCGTATTGACCGCGCCGCCACCGCCCGCAGCCCAGCCTGGTCGGGTCGCAGCCACCTCCAGGACAGCTAACGACGGCAGACCTCCTTGAACGTCGAGCCGCTGCTCCGTCAGTCGCCGCACGCGGGGGGAATGGGCCGTTGCTGCGGCCATCGCGGCGCTCGAGGCTGCTCGGACAGGAGCGGCAGCACGAGCGCCGCCGCGGCGACGATCTCGGCACTCGGACCCCTCCAGGGCCGGCATTCACGGCCGATTGGCCGGCAGCGGGCCGCTCGGCGTCCGAGTCGGCCTCATGGCGGCCCCCTGACGGCCTTCCAAACCCAGGGAGATACCCCAGGGCACCCCCCGGAATCCCGCAAAATGCCCGTCAAAGCCGTTTCCCACCACCGCTGACACCGCTGACGCCGCCCGGTCCGCCACCCCGGCTCCCACCTGGACCAGCAATCGAAGGCCCCGCCGCGTGCGGTCGTCGGGTTGCTGTTCCAAGCCGGCTGCCTGCCGCGCGGCTGCCGGTCGAGTTCGCCGCCCGCGCGCCAGCATGCGCGCCGCTACGCCGACGATCCCGGCACTCGGACCCGTTCAGGGCCGGCATTCACGGCCGATTGGCCGGCAGCGGGCCGCTCGCGGCCTCATAGCGGCCCCCTGACGGCCTTCCAAACCCAGGGAGGGCGCGGTAGGAACGCCGGTTACCCGGCGCCCCCCGCACAGATCCGGACGTGGTCGTTAAACCATCCGGCTCCTACCTTCGGTGGTTGACGGCAAATCGCCGGTCCGGCCATGAGTGTACGATTCGGGGTTGGGGCCACAGCTTGATGCTGATCGCCAGCATCCAAGCCCAGGAGAATCGGTCCTTCTGGGACCTCCGGCGTAGAATCTTTACCCAGATTCCTCGCAGACGCCACACGAATCGGTGCAGGTAGCGGTAGCTGGTGGGTACCGCGTAGTAGTTGAGCCATCCGCGCAGTACCCGTCCCAGCCAGCGCCCGGTTTCCATCACGTCATCATGCATGCGTCTGCGGAGCTCGATCTTGATCCTCTTCAGCGTACGATTCATCCGCTTCCGAATTGGCTTCCGCCCCAGCCCGAAGCGTCCTTTCCTGTCCTTCCTGCAATAATGCGTGAAACCCAGAAAGTCGAACGTCTCCGGTCGCCCTTCCCCACGTGCTCGGCGGTTCCTTTCGGCATACCGTCCAAACTCGAGGAGTCGGGTCTTGTCGGCGTTCAGTTCCAGCTCGAAGCCTCTGAATCGCTCCTTCAGTTCCCGCAGGAAGCGTTCCGCATCGTCCCGGTATTCAAACCCGGCGACATAGTCATCTGCGTAGCGCACTATGATCATGTCTCCGCGCGCCTCCTGCGGCCGCCACTTCTTGGTGACCCACAGGTCCAACACGTAGTGCAAGTATATATTCGCGAGCATCGGTGAAATCACCGACCCTTGCGCTGTACCCCGCCCCGCGTCGATCTGTCGGCCTTCTTCCAGTACCCCAGCGCGCAGCCACTTCTTTATCAGCCGCAGCACCCGCCGATCTCCAATCCGATGCTCCAGGAATCTGATCAACCAGTCCCGCGAGATCGAATCGAAGTAGGCGCGAATGTCCGCGTCCAATATCCAGTTCACTTTGCGCCGTTCGATGGCGTAGGCCAGTGCGTCCAACGCATCGTGTGCCCCGCGCCCCGGTCGAAACCCATAGCTGATCCCGAGAAATTCCTCCTCATAGATCGGTGTCAGGATCACATCCACCACGGCCTTCTGGACGATCTTGTCCTCCAGCGCGGCCACCCCCAGCGGTCGTGTGCCTCCGTCCGGCTTGTCGATGTTGACCCGCCGTACCGGGGTCGCTCGGTACGCTCCTGTGTGTACTCGCCGGTGCAGGTCGTGCAAGCGCACTTCCAACCCCGTCTCGTACTCCCGCCACGTCATCCCGTCCACCCCCGGGGCCGCTTCACGCTTCAGCGCGTAATAGGCCACCCGCAGCGCTTCCGGCGTCACGTGGTGCAGCAGCGCAGTGAGTTTCTCCTGCGGTTCTCTCTTTACGAATTGCCGTATCCGCTCGGCCGCCTGTGTCACGGTTGCCCGACTCTGCGTCCGGCCCGTGCTTTGACCTTGCGAATTCCCGTTGGTCATGGGCCTTCGCTCCACCGTCTCCGCAGTCGCTTGCGCTCCCTTGTTCGCCGGCTTCGCCGCTACTATGCCCATGTCCGACTCCTTCGGGTCGTTCATCTTTGGTCCAGCCTCACGCCTTCCCTCCGCGGTCCCGGCGACGACTCGCCGGGACGACCCGAAGACCTCCCAGGTCCCGGTATATGACGTACGTACGTGCCTGAGTTCTTCGACGCCGTGGAGCCCGGTCGATCCTCACCATACTGGCTCGACCGGTGTTGCCTTCGACCGAGTACAGAGTCTCGGCACTCCAGATGTCGTATTTTGCGGCGCTCCATAACTCTGCCCGCACGCACCGCTGCCGACGCTTCGCCTGCACCCTCGCAGGTGCCAACGCACGGCTCGCGGAGAAACGTGGATTGGCTGCTCCTTCGTTCCGAGGGACTTTCACCCTCTGTCATATGCCAGTTAGCCTGGCGCTCATACCCCAGGGTACCCCCCGGAATCCCGCAAAGTGCCCGTCAAAGCCGTTTCCCACCACCGCTGACACCGCTGACGCCGCGCGGTCCGCCACCCCGGCTCCCACCTGGACCAGCAATCGAAGGCCCCGCCGCGTGCGGTCGTCGGGTTGCTGTTCCAAGCCGGCTGCCTGCCGCGCGGCTGCCGGTCGAGTTCGCCGCCCGCGCGCCAGCATGCGCGCCGCTACGCCGACGATCCCGGCACTCGGACCCGTTCAGGGCCGGCATTCACCGCCGATTGGCCGGCAGCGGGCCGCTCGGCGTCCGCGTCGGCCTCATAGCGGCCCCCTGACGGCCTTCCAAACCCAGGGAGGGCGCGGTAGGAACGCCGGTTACCCGGCGCCCCCCGCACAGATCCGGACGTGGTCGTTAAACCATCCGGCTCCTACCTTCGGTGGTTGACGGCAAATCGCCGGTCCGGCCATGAGTGTACGATTCGGGGTTGGGGCCACAGCTTGATGCTGATCGCCAGCATCCAAGCCCAGGAGAATCGGTCCTTCTGGGACCTCCGGCGTAGAATCTTTACCCAGATTCCTCGCAGACGCCACACGAATCGGTGCAGATAGCGGTAGCTGGTGGGTACCGCGTAGTAGTTGAGCCATCCGCGCAGTACCCGTCCCAGCCAGCGCCCGGTTTCCATCACGTCATCATGCATTCGTCTGCGGAGCTCGATCTTGATCCTCTTCAGCGTACGATTCATCCGCTTCCGAATTGGCTTCCGCCCCAGCCCGAAGCGTCCTTTCCTGTCCTTCCTGCAATAATGCGTGAAACCCAGAAAGTCGAACGTCTCCGGTCGCCCTTCCCCACGTGCTCGGCGGTTCCTTTCGGCATACCGTCCAAACTCGAGGAGTCGGGTCTTGTCGGCGTTCAGTTCCAGCTCGAAGCCTCTGAATCGCTCCTTCAGTTCCCGCAGGAAGCGTTCCGCATCGTCACGATGCTCGAACCCGGCGACATAGTCATCTGCGTAGCGCACTATGATCATGTCTCCGCGCGCCTCCTGCGGCCGCCACTTCTTGGTGACCCACAGGTCCAACACGTAGTGCAAGTATATATTCGCGAGCATCGGTGAAATCACCGACCCTTGCGCTGTACCCCGCCCCGCGTCGATCTGTCGGCCTTCTTCCAGTACCCCAGCGCGCAGCCACTTCTTTATCAGCCGCAGCACCCGCCGATCTCCAATCCGATGCTCCAGGAATCTGATCAACCAGTCCCGCGAGATCGAATCGAAGTAGCCGCGAATGTCCGCGTCCAATATCCAGTTCACTTTGCGCCGTTCGATGGCGTAGGCCAGTGCGTCCAACGCATCGTGTGCCCCGCGCCCCGGTCGAAACCCATAGCTGATCCCGAGAAATTCCTCCTCATAGATCGGTGTCAGGATCACATCCACCACGGCCTTCTGGACGATCTTGTCCTCCAGCGCGGCCACCCCCAGCGGTCGTGTGCCTCCGTCCGGCTTGTCGATGTTGACCCGCCGTACCGGGGTCGCTCGGTACGCTCCTGTGTGTACTCGCCGGTGCAGGTCGTGCAAGCGCACTTCCAACCCCGTCTCGTACTCCCGCCACGTCATCCCGTCCACCCCCGGGGCCGCTTCACGCTTCAGCGCGTAATAGGCCACCCGCAGCGCTTCCGGCGTCACGTGGTGCAGCAGCGCAGTGAGTTTCTCCTGCGGTTCTCTCTTTACGAATTGCCGTATCCGCTCGGCCGCCTGTGTCACGGTTGCCCGACTCTGCGTCCGGCCCGTGCTTTGACCTTGCGAATTCCCGTTGGTCATGGGCCTTCGCTCCACCGTCTCCGCAGTCGCTTGCGCTCCCTTGTTCGCCGGCTTCGCCGCTACTATGCCCATGTCCGACTCCTTCGGGTCGTTCATCTTTGGTCCAGCCTCACGCCTTCCCTCCGCGGTCCCGGCGACGACTCGCCGGGACGACCCGAAGACCTCCCAGGTCCCGGTATATGACGTACGTACGTGCCTGAGTTCTTCGACGCCGTGGAGCCCGGTCGATCCTCACCATACTGGCTCGACCGGTGTTGCCTTCGACCGAGTACAGAGTCTCGGCACTCCAGATGTCGTATTTTGCGGCGCTCCATAACTCTGCCCGCACGCACCGCTGCCGACGCTTCGCCTGCACCCTCGCAGGTGCCAACGCACGGCTCGCGGAGAAACGTGGATTGGCTGCTCCTTCGTTCCGAGGGACTTTCACCCTCTGTCATATGCCAGTTAGCCTGGCGCTCATACCCCAGGGTACCCCCCGGAATCCCGCAAAATGCCCGTCAAAGCCGTGCCGACACCGCTCACCCCGGCTCTCACCTGGACCAGCAATCGAAGGCCCCGCCGCGTGCGGTCGTCGGGCTGCTGTTCCAAGCCGGCTGCCTGCCGCGCGGCTGCCGGTCGAGTCGCCGCCACGATCCCGTTTCACCGCCGATTGGCCGGCAGCCGCCGCTCGGCGGCGTCCGCGTCGGCCTCATAGCGGCCCCCTGACGGCCTTCCAAACCCAGTACCCCCCGGAATCCCGCAAAATGCCCGTCAAAGCCGTTTCCTACCACCGCTGACACCGCTGACGCCGCGCGGTCCGCCACCCGGCTCCCGTGTGCCACCTCGAACATCAATCCGAGACCGGCACTGATCAGCGCTTGCAGGTCAGGAACGACGCGAGGTGCGGGCTGCAGAGCCCCCCTCATTCGCGCCCATACCCGCGCGGCGGCTCGACGCTCTCCAGTTCGGCAAGATCAAGCCCGCACATCGCCTCCAGCCGCTGTGCGACCGCGGACTCCTGGAGACTGTCGGGCAAGTGGTCGAGCCACGCTTGATACTCACCCTGGAGGTCGAGCAGGGTGCCCACCGCATCCTGCCAGCGCTGCGGTCGGGACCTGCGGTCTTGCGGCCTGCGGTACTGCACCCGGGGCTGCGCTGCCTTGCGGCGCTCTCGATAGCGCCGTTGTCGTTCCGCGTTACTTACCGCCACTGCTCTCCTTCCCGTTACGCTCCGTTACGTAACAGGTCAAAAGTTCGGATTTCCGTGCACCGGTGCCGGTTCGCGCCGAGCAGTCTCACCGCGCCTCCTGCCGGGTCTCCGGTCGCTCCCGTGAGCGGCGGGGACGACGCTTCCCGCGCCCGGCCCACCTTCCCCCATCAGGCGGTCAGCGGTCGCGGAGCCCGGTGCTGTGGATCAAACTGCGTGCGGTCACGCAGCATCGCGCACGCCACCGCGAGCAACCGGTCCGCGACCGTACGCAGCGCCCGGCCATGGCGCTGCCCGCGCGCGCGCAGCGCCGCATACCGCTCCCGACTCACCGGATCGTGCTGGATCGCCACCCGCGCCCAGTGATACATCGCGTTGCTCAGCCGCTGGTTGCAGGCCCGGCGCATGCTCACCTGGCAACTCTTCCCCGACCGCTTGGTCACCGGCGCCACCCCGGTCAGAATCCGCAACCTGTGGTAGTCTCGCTCAGCCAGAGGCTGTGAGGCTTCGGCCAGCAGCGTGGCGAGCACGATCCGACCGACACCGGGCATCGAACGCAGGATGACGGCGTCACGCCGCTCTTCTGGTTCACCCGAGTCGTCGTCGGCCACAATCTCGGCCAGCAGTTCGTCGAGCCGGCTGTGCGCCTGTTTGAGTTGCTGGTCGACCAGCTTCAGCCGGGCGATCACGCTCGCGATGTGCGCCGTAGCCGCCGCTATCGTCCCGCGGCCCACCTCAAGCGGCTGCTGCCGCAGGATGCCCAGCACACCGGCAGCAGCGTGGCGCCGGATGCGGTTGCGCTTCAGGATGGCCGCGACCGACGCCTTCCGGACCCGCGCTGCCTCCGCCGGCGTCGGCGCCTTCTCCCACAACTCCAGAACCCAGCCCGCGCCGAGGTCACCGCCCAGCTCGATCAGCTGCGGGTAGTAGCGGCGCAGTTGCTCGCGCATGCGATTGATCAGCCCGTTGCGTTCCTCCTGCAACTCGGCAGTCAGGCGCGACCATTCCCGCAACTCGATCACCGGCGGTGCCTGCACCTGCAACTGACGAAAGCTGCGGCGGTCGGTGCGCAGCGAGTCTGCCAACACCCGCGCGTCGCGCCGGTCATCCTTGGCGCCGGCCACCGTAAACCGGTCACGAAATCGATCCAGCTGCTTGGGATTGATCGCGTACACCTGCACCTCCCGCTCCAGCAGCATCTCGACCACCGCGCCATGCGGCATCTCGATCGCCGCGTGCACGCGCTCCGGGTGCCCGCCCGATAGCTCGTGCAACCACGCGCACAAGTCGGCGATGCCGGCGCCGCTATGGTCCACCTGCCGTTCCGCGACCACCTCCCCGTCACCCTCAAGCACACAGATCTGATGTTGCCTGGTCGCCCAATCGATACCCACGAACCACTGTTCGGTCTGTTCGGTTGACATCCTGTCACCTCCCGAGATTGTGGAGCTCGGCTGCCACGATGTCGTTCCACCCCTGTACTGGTGCTCCGGTGCTCCGGTGCTCCTGGCACCTTCCCACCTGGCACTACTCCTCACTGGGTATCCATCGCGGCACTCCTACCGGGGCACATGTCCCCCCCGGGCGCTCTACGGCGCGGGGGGCTCAAGGTTGCTCCCGGTAGGCTGCCTTGCCCGCCTGGGATTCTAGCAGTCCCTGGCGAACTATCTAATCTCTATAAAGGGTACAGGGGGCATAAGCGCTAACTTGTTGTGGGGGCCTACAGGGGCCGTGCATGACTTTACTGTGCGACCGTACCACGGACGTGCGACTCGGATCAACCAGCCGCGGCAAAAACATCGAAGAAATCTGACAGCTCATGGCTCTACCGTGCGACCGTAGCACGGACCTGCAGCCCGGGTCAACCAGCCGCGTCGAAGTACAGCAATTCTCGGTGAACGGGTATTGCTGGTAACTTTATTTCGTTTGGTGGGAATCAGATAGAGCGATTGGAGCCTGCTCGTGCCCGGCTCCCGTGAGTCGCGACGGTCGGTGATGTGTTCCCCAGCCGGTGGGCGCGCTTTACTCCCCCACTGACCAACGGCCAACGGTAGCTGGCACCCCAATCCCGGGGCACGGAGCGACGGTGCTGGCTCACCTCACTTGGCGCCCCGCCTCCGGCCCCGGCTCAGCCTCCGGCTCGGGCGCGACCTCCAGCTCCGGGCCTCGGCCGCCGCCGACCCGATCGACGGCGCCGCCCTCCGAGTCCACGGCGTGAGTTAGCGATACTCGTCGCTTCGGTCAATCGTTGCCGGTGAGCCGCGAGCGGATGTCCATGCGATCGAACTGCGCGGATGCACCAGCAATCGTTCCGCAGCCGACCGCAGCTGCGCCAGGTAGTTCTCCGCCTGTGCCGGCCCCCACATTTCGAACGTGAAATCGTAGATCTGTTCCAAGTCGTCGAGCGCGGCCGGTCGGTAGAGGACTCTCAACTGGTGTGTTGCTCAGCCCGCTTGCGTGCGATGAACTCATCCCAGTCGAACGGAATTGCTGGTCCGCTGGCCTCGCCTGCCAGCAATGCCGCCCGCAACGCACGCCGTTTCGTCTCTTCGTCCTCCAGCAGGCGCAGACCCGCACGTACGACTTCGCTCACGTTACCGCGCCTGCTTCCTGATGGGCTGGATCAACGAGCTGGCGGGGAGCAGGCTCGGCGGAGCGTGGATCATGCCGCTGCAGGACACGCCCCACACCCTGGATACCGCGTACCAGACCCTGCTCGGCGGGCCGCGCGAGCTGGTGCTGCATCCCTACGGCGGCCTGGGTCCGGACTACCACTGGGCGTTCCCCGGCGGCGCCCGCCAGTTTCCGGCCATCCTCAGAGACGCCGGCCCGATCCGGGAGCTCACCCGCATCGTGCGCGCCAACCCGGTGCGCGGTCTGGTGGCGGCCCGGCCGAATCGAGCGGAGCCGTGGGACTTCGGGCGCGCCGGCGACGCCAACGTGTTCGACTACGTCGGTCAACTGGGCATCCCCTTGCGGCCCGCGCGCGACTTCCCGGACGACGCCGAGGGGTTCTTCCTCTCCCTGCACACCCGATCCTTCCCCGACTTCGCGGCCAAGATCGCCTTCCTGCGGGGCTCGAGTCTGCCCGTGCTGGTGACCGACGGGCTCGCCGCCACGCTGGATCCGGCGTTCCTGGAGCGACCCAACGTGTACGTGATCGAAGCCAGCGTCGACTATCCCGCGGTGGTCGACTTCGGCGGCGTGCGCGACCCCTACGACGCGCACGATCGGCTGCGCCCGGTCCGCGGCGCGCGCGCGGCGTGGGAGGCGCTGGCGGACGACGCCGGCTGGGACCTCTCGATGAAGTACCTGGGCGACGTGCGCATGGCCGCCCGCGTGCTGGGCATCCAGTTGAGCCGCACCGACCTGGACCCCGCGTTCGCCGGCGGCGGCCCCGCTCCACCGCCCGGGTTGCTGCCTCTGGCCGACCTGCGCGCGGCGCTGCTGGCGCCGTTCGGCTTCGGGTTGCGCGCTCCCACGCGGGTGAGCGCGCACCCGTTCGGCGACCGCTACCTGGTGCTGCACAACTTCAACGGGTGGGCGGTGACGGTGGGGCTGGAGGCGTACGGCGCGGCCGGCCTGGAACTGGTGCTCACCCTGCCGGCGACGGCGCGCTGCAGCCTCCAACCGGCGGGCACCGGGGTGCGGCTGGAGCTGCAGCGCCCGCAGCACCTGCGGCCGGTCGCACACGCGGTGGGATCCACCGATCCTCTGGGCCTCCTCCAGCAGGCGGTAGCCCTGCCCCAGCCACTCCGCCGGCAGCACCGGCGGCATGTCGTCGGCCGCGAACCGGGCGGCGTAGGGCTGCGGCGGGTCGTAGGGGTCGTGCGGATCCACGTAGGAGACGTGGCACAGGAACGGCTGGTCGGGTCGCGCCGCCACCTGCCGGCGGATGAAGGGGGCGCACACCGGGTGGGTGGCGTAACAGCGGTCGAAGCGCACGCCGGCCCGCGCCAGCCCGTCCAGCACCGGGGTGGACGGCACGCCGCTGCCGTAGCAGCCGAGGCGGCAGGCCGCGAGCTGGTCGGCCATGATGAACAGGATGTTCGGCGGCCGCGGTGCGGCGCGCGGCTGCCGGGGTGGGGACAATGCTGCGGTGCGTGGCATGCGTGGCATCCTGCGGCCTACCGGTCGGGCAGGAGCAACTCCCGGCGCGGGCCGAGCAGCCGTTCCTCGGTGCCGAACGCCTCCAGGAACGCGACGTAGTCCGCGTGCAGGCGGCGGATCACGTCGGGGTGGTCGGCCGCGACGTTGCGCTGCTGGCGCGGGTCGCGGGCCCGGTGCTACAGCTCGTGCGCGCTGCTCGCCGGGGCCAGCAGCAGCGACCATTGGTCGGTGGTGAGGGTCGCCGGCGTGTACTCGGTCACCAGCCGCGCGGCGTCGTCCACGATGCGGGAGGTCTCGCCGGGGTTGCGCAGCTCCATGGTTGAGAGGGTGAAGTCGCGGTGGCCGCTTGCCCGGCCGTGCAGCAGCGGCCAGAACGAACGACCCTGCATGGTGGCCGGCACCGCCAGCCCCAACGCGTCGAGGATCGTGGCCGGCACGTCCGGCAGCGAGACCAGGGCCCGCTCCCGGCGCGGCGGGTCCCACGGCTCGTGCGGGCACCGTCGGGAACGAGGCGCAGTACGCCTGCTCGAAGAACACGCTGCGCGCCGCCAGCCGGTCGAGTTGCGGCGTGTAGATGCGCCGGTTGCCCGAGAACCCCAGGTAGTCGCGCCGGAAGGTGTCGGAGATCAGTACGACGACGTTCACGGCGCGGGGTGGACGGACACGCCCTTCAGCGGCGGGAGCCGCGGCGGGAGCCGGAGCCGCCCAGAGGCTCCAGCGTGTCGGTGGTGTCCATCTGTGACATCGGCGAGCCGACGATCCGCCAGCGTAGCGCTTGCGAACAGCTTGCTCATGGGTCCACGATACGCCGCACCGGCGGCCCGATCAAGGGCATCAATCGGCACGAATGATGTCACCGCCCCCGGCGCGCGCGTGTCGAGAAGTCATGGTATGCTGGGCGCGGCCATGGCAGTCGTCGTCGATCGGAAACCAGGCTCACCTACGAGGACTACCTGCAGTTCCCCGAGGATGGGCGCAGGCATGAGATCATCGATGGAGCTCACTACGCGAGTGCAGCACCGTTCGTGTCGCATCAGAGGTGTCCGGAGCTCACCGACGGCGTGTTCCGGAGTGCCGGCGAACACGCCGAGCGCATCGCCGTCGCGTGCGCCCGCAAACCCGACGGCGATGCGCTCGTGATCGAGCTCGGCGAGGTGTGGTAGGCAGCCGGTCAGGACACCTGGGGTCGATGGGACGTTACGATGGGGCCTCCGCAGGCAACCGATGAGATCGTCGCGACGATCAGCACGGAGCTGGAACGTTTCCCGCAACTGGTCTTCGCCGTCCTGTTCGGATCAGCCGCCACCGGCCGGCTGCGAGTCGACTCAGACCTCGACGTCGCGGTTTACGGCGCGTCGGCCGGAGCACTCGAAGTAGAGCGCGAACGGGAGATCGAGAGTGAGGCCGAGATCCAGATCGCCCTGGAGCGCGCCACCGGGCGCAACGTCGAACTCCTCGTGCTGAATCGCGCACCGGCGACGGTGTGTGCGGAGGCGCTAGGTCGCGGACACGTGGTCCTGATGCGCGATCGGGCGCTGTATACCCGCTACTTCCTGGCCGTCACCACGGTGGCGATCGATTTCCTCCAAACCGAACGCGAATACCGCACCATCCGTGACCGCGGTCGGTCGCTGTCTGCCGTCGACCGCAGCCGGCTGCTACGGATCGTCGATTTCATCGAATCCGAGTTGGAGGACCGCGCCCGATTTCGAGATGGCACGCTGGAGCGCTATCGCTCCGATCGCGACTTCCGCCGCAACCTGGACCGCTGGGTGGAAACGCTGATCAACGCCGCGATCGACATCGGCAAGATCGTGCTGGCCGCCGCGCCGGGACCGGTTCCGTATACCTACGGCCAAATCCTGGGCGAACTGGAAGCCCTGGAAGCCTTTAGCAGCCTGTCGGGACGGCTGCAGCCGCTGGCGCCGTTGCGCAACCTGCTGGCGCACGAGTATCTCGACCTCCGCTTCGGCCGGGTTACTCGATTCGTGGAAGTTGGCGCGACCGCCGCCGGCGAGCTGGCGCAGCTCACCCGCGCTTGGGCGCGCGAACGGCACGAACCGCAGCAGCCGGAGGCCCCGCAGCCCGCTCCGTAACACACGCGGCATCAATCCGCGTGGCGCAGGCCCAGATCCCTACGGGCGTATCGGGAGATCGATGCCGGCGGTGATCGCACCGTACCACGGGGGATGCTCGCTCTTGAGCCGCTCCAGTTCCGCCTCGGTGTAGGGAAACAGGTCGATTCCGACCGGGAATCCGAACGGAAGGTAGTCGGCGACGCGGTCCCGAACGGGCCGGCTCGATCCGGAAAGCACTACGCACACGTCGACGTCGCTGCTTGGCGCAGGAGTGCCGTTCACCCGTGAGCCGAACCAGATGATCCTGCGCACCTCCGGTCGGCTCTCGCCGACGTGACAGGCCCAGCGTCGAAGCGCGGCTTCAACGGTCCTCTGGTTGTTCGACTTGACCACGAGCGAAGCTGATGAGCCGCTCGGCACAGAGGATGGCATCGTCAGAATCCTTCTTCGTGTAGAAGTCGACCGGCGCGCCGGTGTCGAAGCCGTTCGGGTAGCGGGTGGGGATGTAGTGCTTGTCGAGGCTCTTGGCGCACGTAATCAGGTCCTCCCCGGCCTGCGCCGCGGTCGCCACCACACCGAGCAGAGCGGTAACCGTATGACCCCAGGCATCCGCTCCTCGGCTCAGGATGACCGCCTTGAGTGCCTTTTCGGCCGCCTGCTGGGCGGCAAAACAGGCCCACTCGTGCGCGCCATGGTCGCACGACTGGCGGGCGTGCCGGAGATCAGCGTCCGCCTGCCGAAGCCAGTCCCGGTAGCGCGCGGCCATGACACACTGTAGCACGGTCGGACCGACCGTACCACAAGAAGTACTTCGTGCTGCACGCGCCGCGGCAGACCGGCAAGACCTCGGCGCTGCTGGCGCTGCGCGATCTGCTGAACGGCGGCGGGCAGGGCGACTTCCGCTGCGTGTACGCCAACGTCGAGGATGGCCAGGCGATGCGCGAGAAACGTGGCCGATGAGCACAGACGTTGATCCTGACCCGCACCGCCGGCCAGCCGTGGCTGGTGAACGCGCTGTGCTACGACGCCTGCTTCCGCCACCAGCCGGGGCGTGAGCGCGCGCGCCCGATCACGGCGGACGCCATTCCGGAGGCGCAGGAGCGGCTGATCCTGCGCCGCGACACGCATATCGACGATCTGGGACTAAGACGCCTCGCCAGACTAACTTCCTCGGCTTTGTGCCGGTCGATGCCGTGTCGGTCATGCCCTTGAGTGCCCGCAGATCACGTTCAGTGACGCCGGCGTTGTCGCTCGCTGATCTGCGGCTCCCGGCTCAAGCGCACCGCACGGCCGCCACCAGGCATGAAGTCCGCTGCGACCTGATTCGCTTCACCGTCGGCGCCGGTCGCGAGGATGACAACCGCGCCGTACTCTGCGACCATGGTGATCGTGCGCAAGTTCAACACGGAGGGGCCCGTTGTGGCCGCGGACCACTACCACATCCCGCCCCTGGAACGGGTCGATCTCGACACGGTGCTCGGCTTGATCCGGGACAAGAAGTACTTCGTGCTGCACGCGCCGCGACAGACCGGCAAGACCTCGGCGCTGCTGGCGCTGCGCGATCTGCTGAACGGCGGCGGGCAGGGCGACTTCCGCTGCGTGTACGCCAACGTCGAGGATGGCCAGGCGATGCGCGAGAACGTGGCCGAGGGCATGCGCACGGTGCTTGCCGAACTGGCGTTCCAGGCGAGCCTGACGCTGGGCGATGACACCCTGGAGGACCTCTGGCCGGGGGTGCTGGAGCGCGTCGGGTCGGGCAACGCACTGCGCCAGGCACTGGCGCGCTGGAGCATGGCCGATCCGCGGCCGTTGGTGCTGCTGATCGATGAGATCGACGCGCTGGTGGGCGACACCTTGCTGGCCGTGCTGCGGCAGTTGCGCACCGGCTACATCGACCGTCCGGCACGGTTCCCGCACAGCATCATCCTGTGCGGGGTGCGTGACGTGCGCGACTACCGCATCCACTCGACCGCCGAGAACCGGCTGGTGCTCGGCGGCAGCGCCTTCAACATCAAGTCCGACTCGCTGCGCCTGGGCGACTTCTCGGAGGACGAGACACGGGCACTGCTGGCGCAGCACACGACGGCGACCGGGCAGGCGTTCACGGCGGAGGCGCAGACGTTGATCCTGACCCGCACCGCCGGCCAGCCGTGGCTGGTGAACGCGCTGTGCTACGACGCCTGCTTCCGCCACCCGCCGGGACGTGAGCGCGCGCGCCCGATCACGGCGGATGCCATTCTGGAGGCGCAGGAGCGGCTGATCCTGCGCCGCGACACGCACATCGACGATCTGGCGCACAAGCTGCAGGAGGAGCGCGTGCGGCGCGTGGTGGAGCCGATTCTGACCGGCGCGGGGGAGACCGCGTGCTCGAACGAGGACCTGGCCTACGTCCGCGACCTGGGGCTGGTGGCGCAGGCGGACGACGGCCCGCCGCGCATCGCCAACCCGATCTACGCCGAGGTGGTGCCGCGCCATCTGAACTACGCGGTGCAGGAGACGCTGCCGCAGCAGATGGCGTGGTACGTGGGTGCGGACGGCGGGCTGGACGTTGAGGGGCTGCTCGCGGCGTTCCAGGAGTTCTTTCGCGAGCACTCCGAGCACTGGGTACAGCGCTTCGAGCAGTACCACGAGGCTGGTCCGCAGTTGCTGCTGCAGGCGCACCTGCAGCGCATCGTGAACGGCGGCGGGCGGCTCGAGCGGGAGTACGCGCTGGGGCGCGGGCGCACCGACCTGCTGATCGTGTGGCCGCAGGGCGGGCGCGAGCGGCGCTTCGTGGTGGAGTGCAAGGTGCTGCGCAAGGGGTTGGAGCGGACCATCGCCGAGGGGTTGGAGCAGACCCGTGGCTACATGGACCGTTGCGGGGCGGAGGCGGGCCACCTGATCGTGTTCGACCGCGCGCCGGACCGATCCTGGGCGGAAAAGATCTTCCGCCGCACCCCGGCGGGAACTGGCGTGCCGGTCACGGTCTGGGGGATGTAGCGCCAAGCGCGGCTTGCTGCTTACCCGGCCGGCCGACGTCTCGCGCTACACCGACCCTGGCGGACGTCCTGCCGACCCTGAAGTTGTGCGTGGACGAGAAATCGCAGACCGCGCTTCTCGACAGCGTCACTAGGATCTGGCGACCTGCGCCGCCGGCGGCCGCGCACTCCTACACCGACCGGGCGCCTTCGGCGCCACGCAACCTCGGGTCGAGCAGGTCGCGCAGCGCGTCGCCGAACATGTTCAAGCTGTATACGACCAGCGTCAGGCTCAGGCCCGGCCAGAGCGCCAGCCGCGGGTCCGCCTCCATGTACTGGCGCCCCTCGCGGCTCAGCATCCCGCCCCAGTCGGGGATGTCGGGCGGCAGGCCGAAGCCGAGGAAGCTCAGTGATGCCGCGCTCAGGATGTAGCTGCCGATGCTGATGCTGAAGATGATGATGATAGGCGGCGCGATGTTGGGTAGCACGTGGCGGGTGAGCGCACGCCACTTCGAGGCGCCGATCGCCTCTCCAGCCTCGAAATAGACGTTCTCTTTGATACCGATAACAGCACTTCTGACGACCCGTGAGCCAGCACCGATGCCTCCGGAGATGCCGAGGATCAGGATCATCTGCAGCACCCCGCGGCCCGCGACAGACATGAGGGTGAGCAGCAGGAGCAGTCCCGGAAAGGCGATCCACGCATCTACGAATCTCTGGACCACCAGATCCAACTTGCCACCCAGGAAGCCGGTGGTGCCACCCACCAGGATGGCGACCACCACGTTGATGGTGGTGGCGGCCAGGCCGACCAGCATCGAAACCCGTGCCCCCTGGATGATGCGGCTCAGGTAGTCGCGTCCCACGTGATCGGTGCCCAGCAGGTGCTGTGCGGATGGTGGCTGCAGTATCTCCTGCAGCCGAATCTCATCGTACGGATAGGGAGCCAGAACATCCGCGAAAATGCTGACCAGGATCAGGGCCAGCACGATGATCCCGCATCCGGTTCCGAGCGGCTTGGTCTTGATGAGTCTGACCGAAAGATCGACCAGCCAGTGACGTCTCGCTTGCTTGGCTTTCGGCAACTTCCGCAACTTCAACTGGTTCCTTCCTTCGTTCCTATCGGTAGCGGATCCGCGGGTCCAAGTAGGGATAGAGCAGGTCGATCAGCAGATTCACCCCCATCACCACCGCGCCAAAGAACAGGTTCACGCCCATGACGATCGGGTAGTCCCGGTCGTGAAGTGCCTTCAACAGCACCTGCCCCAACCCGGGCAGGACGAAGATGTTCTCCATGATGACCGATCCGCCTACCAGGATGGGCAGCTGCAGGCCGATGAGGGTCACCACCGGAATGAGCGCGTTCTTGGTGGCATGTCGCACGACCACCAGACGCTCGCTCAGACCCTTGGCCCAGGCGGTGCGGATATAATCCTGACGCAGTACCTCCAGCATCATGGTGCGCGTCATGCGCATGGTGCTTGCCGCCAGGGCGGTGCCGAGAATCAGGCTCGGAACCAGGAACATGCCCAGGTTTCCCAGCGGGTCTTCGCTGAAGCGAATCAGCTCGACCGGTGGCGACCAGCCCCACCAGATGACCGGGTAGAGCATGACCATCACTCCCAGCCAGAAGTTGGGAGTCGCCAAGCCGATGACGGCGATCGTCCGCCCGGCGTAGTCGCCGACCGTATCCTGGCGCATCGCCGAATAGACGCCGACGGGAACGGCTATCAGGAGGCCGATCACGATGGCCAAGACACCGAGCTCGAGCGTTACCGGCAGGCGAGCGATTATCTTGGTCTCTATAGCCTCGCCGCCCCACAGTGACTCGCCCAGCGTGCCGCGCAGTACGATATCGCCGAGCCAACGTCCGTACTGCACGTGGATGGGCAGGTCCAGTCCGAGCATGTGCTCGAGTGCCGCCCGGTCCACCCCAACCCCGCCAATATAGCCGGCTCTAACCAGCATTGCGTCTATCGCGTCGCCAGGCAGGAAGCGCACCGAGAGAAAGACGAGGATGCTCAAGATGAACAACGTGGGGATGACGAGCAGCACCCGCCTGATGATGTACGCTCTCATGTGAGCGAATGAGAGCCCACCCACCCAGCCGGCGCTGAGTAGGTGGGATTCATGAGCTCCAACAGATCTATCTACTAGTTACCCATCGACTCCTTCATTGCGTGGTCGATCCAGAGGCGAGCGAAGATCGCCCAGCCGTCCACGTCTCCCAGATTGGTTTCACCGTTGTAGCCGACGATCCACGGTTGCGTCACCGCAACCTGCGGCATGATGGGACCCCACAGGTACAGGTGATTCTCGATGAGGTACCGATCGGCCTCTTGGATCAGCTGCCTCTCCTCCTCGACCGTCTTCGCCGAGCCGATGGCTGCGAGCATGGCCTCATAGGCCGGCACGTTGTGCCCGGTGGCGTTTATCCACCCTGTGGGGGATTGCCAGCCGACGGTGGTAACGGGAAGCGGCGCGTTCCAGGCGGAAAAAATCCAGACCATCCCTTCGTAGTCGGCGTTCTGTATCATCGGGATCCATGCCGCGCTTTCCATGATCGTGAGCTCTACATCGACGCCAATCGCATCCCAAAACTGGATGATTATCTCAGTATAGCCTACATTGGTTAGGGATGGGTTGGGATGGCCGTTGAATACGGTCTTGAACCTGGCGCCATCGGCGCCGCGCGGATATCCAGCTTCATCGAGAAGCCGCTCCGCACCTTCCGGGTCGTAGCTGTAGTATCCCTTGATCTCGCCGGACCACTCTGCGATCGGGAACGCGTACCCGATGTGGGCAGTGCCGACGACGCCCCGAGGAGTGGCATCTGCATAGCCCTTGAAGTAGGTGTCGGCCACCGTCTCGAGGTCCAGTGCCATCTGCATCGCCCTGCGCACCCGAACGTCGTCGAAAGGCGGCTCGGTTATGTTAAAACCTGCGGAGTTGAAACCGCGAAACTCCCACGGAAAATGCTTGAGCTCGGGATTGGTTCGCTCCAGGCCCTCCGTCGCAGGGCCGGGCGCAAGGTCGAAACCGAGGGGACCACCCAGCACATCCAGCTGGCCCGAGCGCAGCGCCGCTATGCGCGTCGCCTCTTCCGGCATGATCAGGGCCTTGAACTCGTCGACATAGGGCAGGCGGTTCTCCGGAAACTTCTCGTCGAAGCCCCAGTAATCGGGGTTCTTGGTATAGGTCAAGGACGTGCCTTGCACCCAGTCGGTCCACATGAAGGGCCCGGTGCCTACCAGCTTGGTCCAATCCTTGGCGTCGCCGTCCTGCCTGATGACTTCGGGCGGGTACTGATTGCCGTAGATATCCCCGATGATGTGGTACAGCGCAGAGAGCCTCGGTTGCTCCAACTCGAAGACGACCGTATACCTGTCCGTTGCCGTTATCGATTCGATCGGCAGCGTACCCAGAACGCTGATCTGCGGGCTCGGGCCATCCGCGGCAAACTCGCCGAGCCCCAGATTGCGGCTGAAGTTGAACACGACGTCATCGGCGACGAGCTCTCGGCCGTTCATCGGTTCCTTGTCGTGCCACTTCACCCCCCTGCGGATGTGCAGGACGATCGTCGTGGCGTCCGGCTGCTCCCAGCTCTCGGCCAGCCGCCCGGTGTATTGAGGCACATTCGGGATGGCACCGGCGAAGGCGAATTCGTCTCTGGGCAGTCCCCAGTTACCGCCACCCATCCGCTCCAAGACGATCTTGGTTTGGTGTATGGCAGTGCGGAAATGCCAAATGTCGGCATTCTCGCTCTCATGGTCCGGATTGAACAGACCGGTGATAGTCCCACCATACTCGGGTGCGCTCACCATCTCGCCGGTGGTCGGGTCCATCACCATTTCCTTCTCGGCAGCGGCTGCCGGCTCCGCATCTGCGCCACCGCCGGCCCAGAGGCCGGTTGCGGTCAGGGCGAGCCCAATCAGGATCGCCGCGCACTTTTTCACGATATTCGTCATCGTTGTCTACCTCACATCAAAAATAGTTTGAGAGCGCTGATTCCGCTGCCGGCCCTCGCATCGCTCGCGACGGTCGCGAGCGAGCGCACTCTCGTCGAGCGAGGGCGACACCCTTTAGCTTAGCTTAGCTTACCGCGGGATTGCGGATCGTCACGTCCGGCCGCCCACGTTAGTGCACGGCGACCTAACCCGGTGCGCCACGTCGCTCCCATGGTTGTGCGATTCGTCCATAGTAGCGTAGGCCATAGTGGCTGGTGGCAACCTGCATGACGGACGCTACGGACGCTACGTGGACCGCTGCGGGGCAGATTCAAGCGACGAGCCCGTGGGTGTCGAGGCTCTCGCACAGAGCACACGCGCGGTCCTTGTGCGCCGCCACCACGCCCGGGCGGTGATGCTCCGGGCGTTGCTCGATCCAGCCGAGCAATGTTAATGGGCCGGAGAGATATCGCCGGTTTCGTTGCTCGTGGTTTCGTCATGCTGGACGATCTCGATACCCAGGCTGCCTAGATGCCTGACAAACTCGCTCAAGGAAAGCCCGCTGATTTTTGCGGCCTTGCCCAGCGACACGCTCCCACCGTTGTAGAGACTTGCCGCCAGGGCCGGGCGCATGCCTGCCTCGGTATCGGTCAGCGACTTGTCAAGATGTATCAGCAGGGCGTCCGGTTCGTTACCCTTCAGGATCAGTACAGGCCCCTCCCTTGCCCGCCGCAACGCGAGCGATGGGTTTTTCTTCAGCTCCCGGACATTCGTGGTGTGCACCCGCGCCTTCTCTGCATAGTGTAGTCCACTTGGCGTGAGAATGGGAATGGAGCAGGCGCTGCCACAGTTTACCGCGCCGGTTCGTGGATGGCGCCGGCGGGACCGTAGAGTTCATCCGTGCCGCCGCGGAGGTGGGGGTCGAGCAGGTTGCGCAGGCGCAGCACGTAGGCGTCGCCATCGACCCCGTCCACCCGGAACGTGACGTTCTCGGAGACGGCGACCAGCGACAGCGCCCCGCCGGCGAGCCCGAACGCATCCATCGCCGAGCTCGAGCCGCCCCGCCGTAGCGCTGTTCGACCGCTGCTCTATCCACCGGAGAGATCGGCCATCACCTCTCGGAAGGCTGCCAGGAACGCATCGGCATCGGCAGCGCCGAGGACCAGCGGCGGACGCAGCTTGAGCACGTTGTCGTGCGCGCCGGTGCTCCCGGTCAGGAAGCCTCTGTCCTTGAGCGCGTTGACGACGTCGGCGGCCCCTTCCCGAGCGGGCGCTTTCGTCACCGGATCCTCGACCAGGTCGACCCCGACGAACAGGCCGTGGCCGCGCACGTCACCCATCACCGGATAGTGGGGCTGTATTCGCTTCAGCCCCGCGATCAGGCGCGCGCCGACGGTCTCGACGTTCTGCCGAAGCCCCTCGTCTTCGATGATGTCGATGACCGCGTTGCCGACGGCGCCCTGCAGCGGGCTCGACGCGAAGGTGTTGAAGTAGCCCGTCCTGCGGAACGTCTCCACGAGTTCGCGGCTGGCGGTCGTTGCGGCCAGCGGCAGCCCGGCCCCCATCGGCTTGCCCGTCACCACGACGTCGGGCTCGAATCCCGCAACCTCGTAGCCCCACCAACGACCGGTGCGGCAGTAGCCGGCCTGGACCTCGTCGGCGATGACGACTCCCCCGCCGCGCGCGCGATCTCCGCCGCCCGCGACATGAAACCGTCGGGCACCGTGGGCAGCCCCTCGTTCGCGAAAATCGGACAGACCAGGAGTCCGGCAAACCCGACGCCGTCGTTGGTGAGGTCGTCGATGGCCGCCTGCAGACGATCGAGGTAGCGATCCCTGAGTTCGTCGATCGGCTCGTCGATCGGTCCGCCGGCGAGCGGTCGATAGGTCTGCGGGAACGGAAAGCCGCGCACCTCGGCGCCCCGCTCGGGACTGCGCCGGTGCACGTGCGTGAGCTTCCCGACCGCCTCGCTGGTGCCGTGATAGGCAGCGTCCGAGCACACGATCCCGCGCCGACCCGTCGCCGCCCGCGCCATGCGCAGCGCCACCTCGTTGGCCTCGGTCCCGGTGCACGAGAACACCACGCTCTCCAGACGCTCCCCGTGGAGCCCCGTGATCCGTTCGGCCAGCTCAAGGATGCCTTCGTGCAGATACCGGCTGTGCACGTTGAGGGTCGCCTGCTGGGTCGCCATCGCCTCCACTATCCGCGGATGGGCATGACCGACGCACGGCACGTTGTTGTACATGTCGACGTAGCGGCGGCCGGCGGCATCAAACAGATAGGCGCCCTCCCCGCGCACGACGTGCAGCGGCTCGCGATAGAACAGCGGGGCGCCGGCCCCGAGGGCCCGGTTGCGCCGTTGGATGAGGTCAGTGGTCATGTGCGATTGTAACCGACCGACCACTGTCCCCGCAGGATCAATCGCCTTCGCGCGTCTTCCGTCCGCCAGCTTCTCACAGCAATCCACGCCCTCGCGGAGCGCATAGGCACGGACTTCCGGCCCGAGAAGGTGATTCTGTTCGGCTCGCACGGAAAAATCGCGTGGTCGCACTTGGGCGCCCAAGTCGGACGACCCACAGCCGGCCGCCAGCCACAGGACGACCCGCCGGCGCGGGCGGGCGACCATCACGCGAACGATTCCGGCGGCTGTGCGGCGACACATCTGGATGCGGGACCGGGGACGGTGCACGTATCGCGATCCGGAGAGTGGACGGTGCTGCGGATCGCGGCATCTGGTACAGATCGATCACGTGCAGCCGTATGCGATGGGTGGCTCGGCGAGCGCGGAAAATCTCAGACTTCTGTGTCTTGCACATAACCACGATCGGGCCACCGAGCAGCGGCGGACAAGGGCAGCCCGCGGGTGAGTCGGCACGGACACTCCGAGCAGCGGCTGGGACCAGCTCACGGTACGTGATTGCCGGCAACAACCTGAGCCCCCGGCTACGCACCGAGAATTGCTGCAGCGCCGGTCGAGAGGATGACAACCGCGCCGTACTCTGCGACCATGGCGACCGTGCGCCAGTTCAACACCGCGGGTCCCGTAGTGGCCACGGGTTGCCGGTCGGCCACGCGAACTTCTTTCGCGCGCACCCACGGATCGGCCGCCCGCGCGCCGGCGCGTGACCACCTGGGCGGCATCCCGAATGACGTAGTCAGCGACGAGCTCACTCCGCGGTGGTCACAATCCAGCCGGCACCATGAATGCCGGCTTCAACGCGCTCAACGCGCTCGAGCCAACTGGACACTGACCACTCCTTGGGCTACCTCCCTGCGATCGCCGGAGAAGCGCATGAGAACATGGCAGAGGACGACGCAAGAAACATAAGGCCCAAGCGCAACGGCGAACGATGAACTGGCGCGACTACATTTCAGTTGACCCGAATGTGATGCACGGCGTTGCGTGTATCGCAGGTACGCGGGTCCCCGTCTCGGTCGTTCTGGACAATCTGGCTGCTCGGGTGCCCGAGGAGCGCCTTCTCGCGGAGTATCCACTGCTCACGCCAGACGCGATCAGGGCGGTGCTGGCGTACGCGGCGGAGTTGGCCCGCGAGCAGACCATTGCTCTGTACGCATGAGCGCGCATACCGGCAAACGTGGCTGTCAAGATCAAGATCGATGAGAATCTCCCGGAGACCACGGCTGAGGTCTTGCGGGCGGCCGGGCATAACGTCACCACTGCCATCGAGGAAGGTCTCGGCGGCGCTGGGGATCCAAGACTGGCGGCTGCCCCAACTGGTCGGTACCCATCAGATGCTCAGCCGACGGCGGTTGCAGCAGGGCCATCAGGTTCACTTCGTCGAACGGATAGGGTGCCAGCACGTCGGCGAAGATCGCCACGAGAATCAAGCCCAGCACCACCACGCCGCCAGCGGTACCCAGCGGCTTCTCCCGCCACAGCCTAACCAGGAAGTAAGCCAGCCCGGCACGTCGTGGCCCGGTGGCGTCATTCATAGCGGACCCTGGGATCCAGGTAGCCATAGATCAGGTCGATGACGAGATTGATCGCCACCACCGCCGTCGCGAAGAACATGTTTATGCCCGAGATGACCGGGTAGTCGTTCTTGATGGCGTGCCGTACGACGACGACCCGCTCCCTCAGTCCCTTGGACCAGGCGGTCCGGACGTAGTCCTGGCGGAGCACCTCGAGCATCATCGTGCGCGTCATCCGCATGGTGGCTGCCGAAAGCGCCGTCCCCAGGATCAGGCTGGGAATGATGAACATCCCCAGGTTTCCCAACGGGTCGTCGGACAAAGGAATCAGCTGCATCGGCGGCGACCAGCCCCACCAGACCGACGGGTAGGTCATGACCATGACACCCAGCCAGAAGTTCGGCGTAGCCAGGCCGAAGATGGCGACCGTGCGCCCCGCGTAGTCCACGGCCGTATCCTGGCGAATCGCCGAGTAGATGCCGGTCGGCACCCCTATCACCAGCCCGATGACGATAGCCAGGAAGCCGAGCTCGAGCGTGACCGGCAGTCTTCCCGCGATCTTCTCCTCCACCGGCCAATCTCCAAGCAGTGAATTGCCGAGGGAGGCCAGCCAAGCCGCTTTGGTCAGACGCCGCCATGGTGTCGATTACGTCGCCGGGGATGAAGCGCCAGGCGCGGCTTGCTGACGAGGCATCCTGGCCAGGATGCTCTCCCCTTCAACGGGTAAGCGTTAGCGTTTTCCCGCGGCGCCGAAACTTCCCTGGCCGCATGGGGTGCGTCAGACCGACGTGGCGCCGCCGGCAGCCAGACGCCCCCCGCCGCCGCGCAGCCGCGGATCGAGTAAGTCCCGCATGGCATCGCCCAGCATGTTGAAACTGTACACCACGATCGTCAGGCACAGCCCGGGCCACAGCGCCAGCCACGGCGCCTGCTCCATGAACCGCCGCCCCTCCCGGCTCAGCATCCCGCCCCAGCTCGGGACCTTGATCGGCAGCCCGAAGCCGAGAAAGCTCAAGCTGGCCTCGGCCAGGATGACGCCGCCGACGTTGATGCTGAAGACGATGATGAGGGGCGCCACGATATTGGGCAGGACGTGGCGCACCAGGACCTGTCGCGTCGGCGCGCCCACCGCCCGGGCGGCCAGAAAAAAATCGTTGCCCTTGGTGGCCACCACCGCGCCTCTGACCACGCGCGAGCCGCCCACCCCGCCGGCGATCCCCAGCACCACGATGATCTGTGGCAGACCCTGCCCCGCGACCGACATGATCGTGAGCAACAGCAGCAGTCCCGGGAACGCCATCCAGGCATCGACGAAGCGCTGCACCGCCAGGTCCAGCTTACCCCCGAGGAAACCGGACGTGCCGCCGATCAGGGTGGCGACCACCACGTTCAGCGTGGTCGCCGCCAGACCAACGACCAGCGAGATCCGTGCCCCGAACAGCAGCCGGCTCAACAGGTCGCGGCCCAACTGGTCGGTCCCCAGCAGATGGCGGGTCGATGGACCCTGCAGCCGGTCTGCCAGGTTCAGTTGATCGAAGGGATAGGGGGCCAAAGCATCGGCGAAGATCGCCAACAGAACCAGGATCAGGATGACGATCCCGCTGGCGATGCCCAGCGGCTTCTGCCGCCACAACCTGCCGAAGAAATCGGCGAATGGCCCCCGCGCGTCATTCATACCGCACTCTCGGGTCCAGATAGGAATAGAGCAGGTCGATCAGGAGATTGAACAGCACCACCGCGGTGGCGAAGACCAGGTTTGCTCCGGAGACCATCGGGTAATCTCTGGTATCGAGTGCAGTCAGCAGGAGACGACCCAATCCCGGCAGGCTGAAGATGTTCTCCATGATGACGGAGCCACCTATCAGGATCGGCAACTGCAGGCCGATCAGCGTCACCACCGGGATGAGTGCGTTCTTGATGGCGTGCCGCATGACGACCACCCGCTCCCTGAGACCCTTGGCCCAGGCCGTCCTGATATAGTCTTGCCTGAGCACCTCCAGCATCATGGTGCGGGTCATCCGCATGGTGGCTGCAGCCGAGGCCGTCCCCAGAATCAGGCTGGGAATGAGGAACATCCCAATATTGCCCAGCGGGTCTTCCGTGAAAGGAATCATCTCAATCGGTGGCGACCAGCCCCACCAGATTCCCGGGTAGAGCATGACCATGGTTCCCAGCCAGAAGTTGGGCGTTGCCAGGCCGATGATGGCGACGGAGCGCCCAGCGTAGTCGGCGGCGGTATCCTGGCGAATCGCCGAGTAGATGCCGACGGGCAGCGCTATCACGAGCCCGATTACGATTGCCATGACACCGAGCTGAATGGTCACTGGGAATCTGCCTATTATCTTCTCCTCCACCGAGAAATGGGCGCCCCACAGTGACTGGCCAAGGGCGCCCTGGAGGAGACCCTTGAAACGGGACTCACCGGTAATAAAGTCACGGGTTGGAAACACTCCGATCCAGCGTCCATACTGCACGTGCACAGGCACATCCAATCCCAGCCTACGCTCAAGAACTTCGCGGTCAATCTCCCCGCCGTCGGCACCTTGTTCTATCATCCTGGCCACCATTACGTCTATGACATCGCCGGGGATGAAGCGGACCGCGAGAAAGACCATGATCGTCAATATGGACAAGGTAGGGATTATCAGCAATAAACGCCTGATGATATAGGCACTCATGTGGCGCACCTTATTGCGCTTGCGGACATAACGCTGCCGTAAGTGTGGAAGCTGGGAAGCCTGAACCCCCCAGCTCCCTTTTTCCCTGAGCTCAGCCCCTAATAACCCATTGCTTCCTTCATCTCACTATCAATCCAGAGGTTGGCAAAAATGAGCCAGTCTTCCCATTTGTTCACGCTAAGTTCACCGTTATAGCCTTTGACCCACGGCTGGGCCAATATGTACACTGGACTTTTGGGACCAAATATATGCCAGTGCTTCTCGATCGCGTACATATCTACTTCTGCAATCAGCCTCTTCTGCTCCTCAATGCTGGTAGCGCCTAGGGCGGCGTCAACCATGGCGTCGTACTCAGGGTCCTGGACTCCGCCGCGGTTTACCTCTGAATCCGAGTGAAAATCGTCAAACACCGTGACAGGGTTGTCGGTGCTACCCGCAGTGGCACCGGACATGCCTTCCAAATCACTGGGGGGGCGCATCCTCTGACAAATTCGGGGGCGGTAAGTACGTCAATCTTAACATCCACACCAATCTCAGCCCAGTAGGCGGCAGCGATTTCGGCAAAGTCTAAGCTTGCAAAAGCCGCTGTATTCAAGACGGTCTGGAATCTAGTGCCGTCGGCGCCTCGAGGGTATCCGGCCTCATCAAGGAGCTTCTCGGCAGCTTCCGGGTCATATCGGTAGTATTGCTTGACCTCGTCGTCCCACTGCTCGAAGGGGATGTAATACCCTTTCACCCCTACCAGCCCCTGAGGTGTCGCATTTGCCTGGCCCTTCCAGTACGAAGCCGCCGCAGTCTCGTTGTCCAGTGCCAGCTGCATTGCGCGACGCACGTTGATGTCGTTAAAGGGCGGCACGCGCACGTCAGGAGCAAAAGAATCACTCGACCGAAACCAAATCGGGTGCGCCACGATTTCGGGGTTGGTCTGCCGCAGGCTCTCTACCGAGTCCAGGGACAGAGCCCGCCATCGCATATCAAGCTTGCCTGAGCGTAGTGCTGCGAAAATTGAGATCTGTTCCAGGTCGTCGAGCGCGGCCGGTCGGTAGAGGACTCTCAACTGGTGTGTTGCTCAGCCCGCTTGCGTGCGATGAACTCATCCCAGTCGAACGGAATTGCTGGTCCGCTGGCCTCGCCTGCCAGCAGTGCCGCCCGCAACGCACGCCGTTTCGTCTCTTCGTCCTCCAGCAGGCGCAGACCCGCACGTACGACTTCGCTCACGTTGTTGAACCGGCCTTGCTGGAGCTGCTGGTCCACGAAGTTGGTGAAGTGGTCCCCCAGTGTCACGCTGGTGTTTCTCGCCATGCTGACCTCCAACTTGCTAGCAACAAATAGTACTCAGTAAGACTGTCACGATCAATCACTTTCTCAGCGGTAGGGGTGGGCGCGACCGCCTCCCCGTACCTCGGCCCCTCTGAGGGTGGCGACTTGTTGACCATCATGTCCTAACGTGCCGGACGGCCAAGGGCGACCGCTCGTGGACCTCCTTCCGCTGCGACCAGAGAGCCCCGCCGGTTATAGGTGCGCTACGTGATCTGTAGTAATATACTTACGCCGTCGCTAAGAGCGATCGTACCACTGGCTCTATTGAACCGACCCGGCGGCTCCGGCGCCGAGACCACCACCAGCGCCCCTCAGCCTCGGGTCGAGCAGGTCGCGCAGCGCATCGCCGAACATGTTGAGACAGTAAACGGTGATAGTCAGGGCAAGACCGGGCCAGAGAGCCAGCCGTGGCGCTATCTCCATGAACTCACGCCCTTCCCGGCTGAGCAGACCTCCCCACTCAGGAATCGTGAACGGCAGGCCGTATCCGAGGAAGCCCAACGCTCTCCATTTTGAGCTGCCAATCGCGTCTGCGGCCTCGAAATACACATTCTCCTTGATGTCGATCACGGCGCCTCTCAACACTCTCGAGCCGCCGATGCCTCCTGCGATCCCCAGGACCAGTATTATCTGTGGCACACCCCGCCCCACTATGACCAGGCCGTCCTGATGTAGTCTTGCCTGAGCACCCCCAGCATCATGGTGCGCGTCAACCGCATCGTGCCGGCAGCCATGGCCGTCCCCAGAATCAGGCTGGGAATGATGAGCACCCCGAGATTCCCCAGCGGATCCTCGGTGAAAGGAACCCAGTCCATCGGCGGCGCCCAGCCCCACCAGATTGCCGGGTAGATCATGACCATAAGTGCCAGCCAGAAGTTGGGCGTGGCCAGGCCAATGATGGCGATGGTGCGCCCCGCGTAGTCGGCAGCCGTATCCTGGCGAATCGCCGAGTAGATGCCGACCGGCAGCGCTATCAGCAGCCCGATTACGATTGCGATGACACCGAGCTCGATGGTGAGCGGCAATCTACCGAGTATCCTCTCCTCTATCGAGAAACCGCCAAACATCCATGATTCGCCAAGCGTCCCTTGCAGAACCCCTCTAAAGTGGGACTCACCGGTAACCGGGTCAGGGGTCGGCAACACTCCCATCCAGCGTCCATACTGCACGTGCACAGGCGCGTCTAGCCCCAGGTAACGCACAATAGCTTCACGGTCAATCTCGATGGCCGCACCATATCGTGGTAAATGGGCGCCGGGAAGCGGCGCTCGGAAGCGGCCCGGAACCGTTCTCCCGGCGCCCTTCTATGCAGCCAGAACGACCGCGAAAACGCTCGCGGCTCGCGCCGCTAGGCGCGCACCCGGCTGCAAGTCGCCTACGGCGAACTCGCGAAGCCAACGGTGAAGCCGCTGGCTCAGAGACCGCGCGTAGCGCTGCTGCCGTAACAACGCCGCAGGCGTTGCGGCGCAGCTGGGCACAGCCCAGCTGCAATGGAAACCGCCGGAGGCGGTTTCCTCAGAATCCCATCGACTCCTTCAGCTCCTGGTCGATCCAGAGGCGCGCGGCGATGGTATATTCAAATTCGCGACTTGCCAGTTTCAATTCTCCGTTATAACCTTTGACCCACGGCTGGATCACGCTCGTCCACGGTATTACAGTACCAGCAAATACGGTCCAGTGCCTCTCTGTTGCGTACATATTCAGCTCTTTCACCAAAAGCAGTTGCTCTTCTTCCGTGCTTACCTTTTCGGCGGCTGCCAACATGGCGTCATAAGCCGGATCGTTCACGTTGGCCCAGTTACCAATAGCACTAGTCTTGTACTGAGCCATGGCGTTCCAAGGCGGCCACGTCCCCGTGTCGGCCATTATGCCATGCATCATGTCCCAATCTCTAGCTTTCTTTCTAGGCGTCAACTCCGGACCTGGCACTGGCTCAATCTCTATATCAACGCCAATGTCACGATAGTATGTAGCGGCTAGTAATTCTATATGGCTCAGATCTTGCTGGTCAAACCAGACCAATGAGGCCTTGAACCTGATGCCGTCGGCCCCGCGCGGATACCCCGCCTCATCAAGGAGCTTCTCGGCCCCTGCCGGGTCATACATATAGCCTTTCTTGACCTCTTCGGGCCACTCTTCAAATGGGGTGCCAGCCACTGGGACATCGTTGGCAATCAGTCCCTGAGGTCCCCACGTTCCCCACCCTTTGAAGTAGGTATAGTGAAGTGTCTCAAGGTCCAGTGCCATCTGCATGGCCTTGCGTACCCGGATGTCATCAAAGGGCGCCCTCTGCGTGTTCATGCCAAAACTAGACGTCCGTACAATATGCTCGAATATCACGATTTCGGGGTTGGTCCGCTTCAAGCTCTCCACCTTGTCGATACTGTTGAGCGTCGGAGGATGGTTGAGCACGGCGCCGACGTAATCGATCTTACCCGAGCGCAGTGCCGCAATTCGTGTTGCTGGTTCTGGCATAACCTTGACGCTAAGCTCGTCAACATAGGGCAAGCGGTTCCCCGGGTATTTTTCGTCATAACCCCAGTAGTTGGGATTCTTGGTAAGGGTTAGAGAGCTGCCCTCGACAAGGTCAGTCAGCATCCAGGGTCCGGTGCCGACCACGTTCCTCCAATCCTTCATGTCTCCGTATTCCTCGATTACCTCCGGGGAAATAATATAGTGAACTACGGGGGAGATGATACCCCGCAGCGCACGGGGGTCTGGCCGCGTCAGCTTAAAAACAACCGTCCATTTGTCGGTTGCTGTTATCGATTCAATCGGCATCGTATCCCACCCATCCCAACTGAGGACGCCGGGGGTAGGTTCGGCTTCGGAGAATTCGCCCATAGCAAGATTGCGGTGAAAGGTATATTCTACATCATTGGCAGTCATCTCCCGGCCGTTCACCGGTGGCTTATCGTGGAAGTGAACGCCCTGGCGGATGTGGATGGTGTAGGTGAGGCCGTCCTCGGAAATATCCCAGCTTTCCGCCAGCGCCCCTCTTTTGCCAAATAGAGGATCGGCATAACTTGACCAGTCAAATTCGTCCCTATCTATTGCCCAGTTGCCAATGCTTAGCGACTCTAGAACACCGTGGAGCAGGCTGTGGAGGGCCCACGACGTGGAAAAATACGGGTCAGCAGTCGGAGGAAAGACACAGCACTTGGCAATGGTCAATGTCCCGCCATACTCCGGTGCGGTCACCATCATGCCGGTGGCTGGGTCGCGCACCATTTCCTTCTCCATCGCCGCTGCCGGCTCCTCTTCGCTGGCAGCGGCGGCCCACAGGCCGGTTGCGGTCAGGATGAGGCCACACAGTACTGCGAGCCCCGTCTTAAAGAAAATTGTCTGTCTCATAGAGATAGACCTCCAAAAATAATCGTTTGAGAGCACTGATTCCACTGCCGGCCCCTCGCAACGCTCGCGAGCGAGCGCACTCTCGTCGAGCGAGGGCGACACCCTTAGCGGCCGCAGCCGCTCGGTCTTTGCGTTAGTCCTCTATCCCGGGCCTCCTTTGACGCGCGCCGCACCGAAAGGCATGCATGCGCGCCGACACGCCCGGTGGCGGTGGTGCACGTGACCCATCTGCTGCTTGCTGCCGGCAAAGCCGGTTGGTGTGGACTGATGGAGTCGGCCGAGCAACGAATGTGATTGACCGGCAACGCCGGGGGTGGGTTTGGCCGGCAGCCAGTAGCAGGCGGGGATCCTGGGATCCTGGGATCCGGGACGGCCTGAGTCGGCGGCAAGGGCGCGGGCGGTCTGCATGCCGGTTCGGCGATGGACCGAGCCGGCGCCACGGATAGCGACGACGGTGGTGAAGGCGACGGCGTGCGCGCTTTCGCGTACGGGGCGATCAGCCGGAGCGGTTAGTTGTTTTTCTCGGTTCGAAAAGTCGCGCGCGAGGCCGGGGGGGGGGTAGGCCATAAGCGTTAACTTGTTATAGGTCACCCGAACCCTCCGAAGTTGAGACGCAACGATGCATATGTGTGGCGCCGGTTGACTGCACCTCCCCACTATAACCGCGTTTCCCGCGGAGATCAAACCAAAAAGGGCCCGGAGGGCGAAATTGTTGAAGGAATGGTCGGGTGCGGCGTCACCGCCAACCGGCCACTTGCGCTGACTGTCATTATGGCGCCTCATCCCCATCGGTCAATCCCCGAGCGCTGCACTCTCGCATGCGCGCGGCAACCCTGTCAACTGCTCGGGCCGCTCGGCCGCTCGGCCTGCCGGTGCTCGGTTCGGCGACGCCGGCGTTGTCGCTCGCTGACCTGCGTGCTCCCGCCTCAAGCGCACCGCGCGGCCGCCACCAGGCATGAAGTCCGCTGCGACCTGATTCGCTTCACCGTCGGCGCCGGTCGCGAGGATGACAACCGCGCCGTACTCTGCGACCATGGTGATCGTGCGCAAGTTCAACACGGAGGGGCCCGTTGTGGCCGCGGACCACTACCACATCCCACCACTGGAACGGGTCGATCTCGACGCGGTGCTCGGCTTGATCCGAGACAAGAAGTACTTCGTGCTGCACGCGCCGCGACAGACCGGCAAGACCTCGGCGCTGCTGGCCCTGCGCGATCTGCTGAACGGCGGCGCGCAGGGCGACTTCCGTTGCGTGTACGCCAACGTCGAGGATGGCCAGGCGATGCGCGAGAACGTGGCCGAGGGCATGCGCACGGTGCTGGCCGAACTGGCGTTCCAGGCGAGCCTGACGCTGGGCGATGACACCCTGGAGGACCTCTGGCCGGGGGTGCTGGAGCGCGTGGGGCCCGGCAAGGCATTGCGCCAGGCACTGGCGCGCTGGAGCATGGCCGATCCGCGGCCGTTGGTGCTGCTGATCGATGAGATCGACGCGCTGGTGGGCGACACCCTGCTGGCCGTGCTGCGGCAGTTGCGCACCGGCTACGTCGACCGCCCGGCACGGTTCCCGCACAGCATCATCCTGTGCGGGGTGCGTGACGTGCGCGACTACCGCATCCACTCGACCGCCGAGAACCGGCTGGTGCTCGGCGGCAGCGCCTTCAACATCAAGGCCGACTCGCTGCGCCTGGGCGACTTCTCGGAGGACGAGATACGGGCACTGCTGGGGCAGCACACGACGGCGACCGGGCAGGCGTTCACGGCGGAGGCGCAGACGTTGATCCTGACCCGCACCGCCGGCCAGCCGTGGCTGGTGAACGCGCTGTGCTACGACGCCTGCTTCCGCCACCAGCCGGGGCGTGAGCGCGCGCGCCCGATCACGGCGGACGCCATCCTGGCGGCGCAGGAGCGGCTGATCCTGCGCCGCGACACGCATATCGACGATCTGGCGCACAAGCTGCAGGAGGAGCGCGTGCGGCGCGTGGTGGAGCCGATTCTGACCGGTGCGGCGGAGACCGCGTGCTCGGACGAGGACCTGTCCTATGTCCGCGACCTGGGGCTGGTGGCACAGGCGGACGGCGGCCCGCCGCGCATCGCCAACCCGATCTACGCCGAGGTGGTGCCGCGCCATCTGAACTACGCGGTGCAGGAGACGCTGCCGCAGCAGATGGCGTGGTACGTGGGTGCGGACGGCGGGCTGGACGTTGAGGGGCTGCTCGCGGCGTTCCAGGAGTTCTTCCGCGAGCACTCCGAGCACTGGGTACAGCGCTTCGAGCG
Source organism: Spirochaetia bacterium (assembly GCA_965198005.1). Taxonomy (GTDB): domain Bacteria; phylum Spirochaetota; class Spirochaetia; order SZUA-6; family Bin103; genus Bin103. The sequence goes on along the minus strand of CBDAOI010000004.1, from coordinate 140,642 downwards.
GTACCACGAGGCCGGCCCGCAGTTGCTGCTGCAGGCGCACCTGCAGCGCATCGTCAACGGCGGCGGGCGGATCGAGCGGGAGTACGCGCTGGGGCGCGGGCGCACCGACCTGCTGATCGTGTGGTCGCAGGGCGGGCGCGAGCGCCGTTTCGTGGTGGAGTGCAAGGTGCTGCGCAAGGGGTTGGAGCGGACCATCGCCGAGGGGGTGGAGCAGACCCGCGGCTACGTCGACCGTTGCGGGGCGGAGGCGGGCCACCTGATCGTGTTCGACCGCGCGCCGGACCGAACCTGGGCGGAAAAGATCTTCCGCCGCACCCCGGCGGGAGCTGGCGTGCCGGTCACGGTCTGGGGGATGTAGCGCCAGGCGCGGCTTGCTGACGAGGCATCCTGGCCAGGATGACACCGCCGACGTTGATGCTGAAGACGATGATCAGCGGCGCCACGATATTGGGCAGGACATGGCGCACCAGGACCTGTCGCGTCGGCGCGCCCACCGCCCGGGCGGCCAGAAAAAATCGTTGCCCTTGGTGGCCACCACCGCGCCTCTGACCACGCGCGAGCCGCCCACCCCGCCGGCGATCCCCAGCACCACGATGATCTGTGGCAGACCCTGCCCCGCAACCGACATGATGGTGAGCAACAGCAGTAGTCCCGGGAACGCCATCCAGGCATCGACGAAGCGCTGCACCGCCAGGTCCAGCTTGCCCCCGAGGAAGCCGGAGGTGCCGCCGATGAGGGTGGCGACCACCACGTTCAGCGTGGTCGCCGCCAGACCAACGACCAGCGAGATGCGCGCCCCGAACAGCAGCCGGCTCAACAGGTCGCGGCCCAACTGGTCGGTCCCCAGGAGATGGCGGGTCGATGGACCCTGCAGCCTGTCTGCCAGGTTCAGTTGATCGAAGGGATAGGGGGCCAGAACATCGGCAAAGACCGCCAACAGAATCAGGATCAAGATGACGATCCCGCTGGCGATGCCCAGGGGCTTCTCCCGCCACAACCTGCCGAAGAAATCGGCAAACGGCCCCCGCGCGTCAGTCATACCGCACTCTCGGGTCCAGATAGGAATAGAGCAGGTCGATCAGGAGATTGAACAGCACCACCGCGGTGGCGAAGACCAGGTTTACTCCGGAGACCATCGGGTAATCTCTGGTATCGAGTGCAGTCAGCAGGAGACGACCCAATCCCGGCAGGTTGAAGATGTTCTCCATGATAACGGAGCCACCTATCAGGATCGGCAACTGCAGGCCTACCAGGGTAACTACCGGGATGAGTGCGTTCTTGATGGCGTGCCGCATGACGGCCACCCGCTCCCTGAGACCCTTGGCCCAGGCGGTCCTGATATAGTCCTGCCTGAGCACCTCCAGCATCATGGTGCGCGTCATCCGCATGGTGGCTGCAGCCGAGGCCGTCCCCAGAATCAGGCTGGGAATGAGGAACATCCCAATATTGCCCAGCGGGTCTTCCGTGAAAGGAATCAGTTCAATCGGTGGCGACCAGCCCCACCAGATTGCCGGGTAGAGCATGACCATAGTTCCCAGCCAGAAGTTAGGCGTTGCCAGGCCGATGATGGCGATGGTGCGCCCCACGTGGTCGGCGGCTGTATCCTGCCGAATCGCCGAGTAGATGCCGACGGGCAGCGCTATCACGAGCCCGATTACGATTGCCATGACACCGAGCTGAATGGTTACTGGCAATCTGCCTATTATAGGGCGGCGTCAACCATGGCGTCATACTCAGGGTCCTGGACTCCGCCGCGGTTCTCCTCTGAATCCGAGTGAAAATTGTCAAAATTCGCGACAGGGTTGTCGAGGCTGCCCGCAATGGAACCGGCCATGCCTTCCAAATCACGCGAGTGCATCCTTGTGTTGAATTCGGCGGCGTCAAGTAGATCAATCTTAACATCGACACGAATCTCAGCCCAGTAGGCGGCAGCGATTTCGGCAAAGTCCAAGCTTGCAAAAGGCCCGATATTCAAGACGGTCTTGAATCTAGTGCCGGCGGCGCCTCGAGGGTATCCAGCCTCATCAAGGAGCTTCTCGGGAGCTTCCGGGTCATATCGGTAGTATTGCTTGACCTCTTAGTTCGTCCGTACCATATGTTCCCATATCACGACTTCGGGGTTGGTCCGCTGCAGGCTCTCCACCTTGTCGATACTGTTGAGCGCCGGAGGATAGGAGAGCGGGGCGCCGGCGTAATCGATCTTACCCGTGCGCAGTGCCGCAATACGTGTTGCTGGTTCCGGCATGACCTTGACCCTCAATTCGTCAACATATGGCAACCGGTTCCCCGGGTATTTCTCGTCGTCGCTCCAGTAGTTTGGATTCCTGGTAAGGGTTAGAGAGCTGCCCTCGACAAGTCAGTCAGCACCCAAGCTCCGGTGCCGACCGCTTTCTGGCTACTCTCGCGCCCGCAACCCAGGCGGCCAGTCAGAGTCAAATGTGTGACGCGCGCGGCGTGCGACTCACCGGGTTAACCCGGGCTCACACCGCGCGCGCGTGCGGTTCTTTGAGTATCAATTTGCACCTCCTGTGCGCCGGAAAAAGACCGGCAGGGTTAGCGACCCACGGCGGCGCCGAGTCATGCAGCGTACCCAGCGAGGGAGCGCTGAAGCGCGGAGACCTGGTTCGGCGGCGGTGCGCCGTTCCAGTGCGCGAGCATTTCCAGCATGGCCGTCGAGTAGGTTGCCGAGGCATAAATCACTTCGGCGCCGGCCGCCGGTAGGATGTGGGCGTCATGTAACGACTATATCGACACCGGTCGATCCACCCGCGCCACAGCGCAGAGGTCCCGTACATCGGGTACGCGTCGATCAGCCGCAGCACGGTGTCGGCAAATGCACCCCGGGGATCACGCAGAATCGCGCGTGCGATGGGGCCCCAATCGTCCAGGTCTCCCCGCTGCAGCAGGTCGACCACGACCGCAAGCGGTTGGCTTTCCAGCGGCGTATCGGGAGAGGCGTGAACGTGGCGGTGGATCATGGCGGCCCCTCCACCAGTTCGTCCAACACGCGCACGGCAACCCGGCGGCACGCATCGACCACCGTCTGCCAGTCGTGCCAGCGGCAATCCAGCCGGCGGTACGCTACCAGGTCCACCTCCGAGAGGTCGTCAGGAAGCGGCTCAGCCAACTGCCGCGCCACCTGCGTTGCGACCCGCCGTCCCCCCGCGCCAATCTGATCCGCGTAGTAGCGGTCGAGCGCGGCGACCACTGCCGCCGTCGCCCGCTCACCGAGCCGCTCGGCGAGCGCGGCGAAGTCGAGGTAGTCGCGCGTGGCGTTGCGCATCAGGCATAGCCAAGCCTTGATGCGCGCGATCTCCGGCAGCGTGGGAACACGCAGTTCCCGCTCACCGACCGCTGCCAGCTCTACCTCGAGCGGCACGCGGCGGATCAGATTCCGAATCCCCGTTTCGACCCCGTCGAGACGTCCCAGAATGAGCACCGGCCGTTGGACGCGCGCGGTCACCCAGCCGTCGGTATCCTCCAGGGCGGCGAGGATGTCGTTGAACCGCGCGCGCAGGTCGGCAACGACGTGATCGTCATCCAGCGACACGCGATGCCCGGCGTGGTAGGCAGCCGCCGAGCCCCCGACCAGCACGGCGTCCGGCACCAACTCCTGCAGCCGTGCCGCCGCCGCGAACACCGCGTCCATCCCGGAAACAGTCATGGTTTGGTTAGTGACTATAGGCACTATCCAGCGTGAACCACAAGGCGCCCGGCGCGTTGCGCGCCTTTGCCGGGCGTTGCCGCACAGCCGGGGTGCGGGCCGGGGCCAAGCCTTGTCGCCGGCCTTCAGTGCCTTGAGTGGCTTCTCCTTGACCAGCCTGCTAAGGAATTCAGTCAAAGCGGACCCTGGGGTACAGGACAGCGTAGATCAGGTCGATGAGCAGATTGATCAGCACCACCCCGGTAGCGAAGAACTCCGGCTGATCGCGCCGTACAGGTGTGCGCACACCCACGGCACCACGCGACTTGAGTGCGCGGCGAGGCGCCGGGGGGGCGAAGACGACCATGAACTGAGCCGCATCGCAAGAACAATCGTGTGGGACTACCGCTACCGTCCTGAAGATGTGGCGGACGTACTGCGCGGACGCCGCGAGAGTATCGGCCACCTCGACAGACCGGCTCTGTTCGCGCGCATGCTGCAGGCGCTGCCGTGGCAGCGTATCGTAACAGCGCTGACATTCGATGAAGTCAGGACGTTGTTGACCGCGGAGACGATCGCGCGACTTTGGCCCGCGTCCTTGCGAGAACGCTATGCACGAATCCGACGCCTATTACGAGGAGATCCTGTACCCCCTGCAGAATGGAGTGCTGAGCACGCTCGCCGCCTGCGAAGCACCGTTCTATCTGACCGGTGGTACCGCACTTCATAGGCATTTCTTCGCGTTCCGGTATTCCGACGATCTCCGCAACGATCAGTACGCCGGCGTGCTGGTCACGCAACAGCAAACGACGCTCAAAATCGACTTCGTCAACGACAGCGCACCACGGTTCGGGGCGGTGGTGTCCGGAAGCTTGTTTCCACGTATTGACTCCCTGCGCAACATTCTGTCGAACAGGGTCACTGCGATATACCCCCGGGCGGCGGTCTTGGGCGCCGTCGCGGCGCCCACACCGGGCGCATGGCCCCAATCAGGCCCCGGGGCGGCACGCGCAGCACGACTTGGCGGCTTGGGCACGCTGGACAGCAGGCCTCGTCTGGTCCAGAACCACGCGCCGGCGGTGCAGGGACGGTGCACAGGCGCCGAACTCGTTACGGAGCTGTCTCTGCGTTACCGCTCGCATCCGAACGTGGCGCATTGCGCACACCGTAGCCACCATCCTGCAACGGTGGCTCGGCCAGATTCGTGAAGAAACGGTCTGACCACGCCGATGTCGTGATCTTCAATTTGCCTCTTTCTGTTTCGCATGTAATATTCAAGTAGTGGTGCAGAAATACACGCGAATGTTGAGTCTCGGCGAGCGGACCGACGAGACATTCTTCCTCTGGGGGCCGCGCCAGGCCGGCAAGAGCACCCTCTTGACGCAGGAGTTTCCGGCTGCGCCGCGCCTGGATCTGCTGCGCCCCGACGTCTACCGGCGCTACTTGCAGAATCCGGAGCTCCTAATCGAGGAACAGCGCCGCCACGGCAGCCCCTTCATCGTGGTGGACGAGGTGCAGAAGGTGCCGGTCCTACTCGACGCCGTTCACTGGCTCATGGAGAACCGCGGCGTCAACTTCGCGCTGTGCGGATCCAGTGCGCGCAAGGTGCGGCGCGGGCACGCCAACCTGCTGGGCGGCCGCGCCACCCGACGCGAGCTCTACGGTCTGGCGGCGGCCGAGATCGGCGCGGATCTGGATTTGCTGCGTCTGTTGAACCACGGCTATCTCCCACGGATCTATAACGCCGCCGACCCCCGCCCCCTGCTGGATGCCTATGTCTCGCAGTATCTCAAGGAAGAGATCGCCGCCGAGGGACTGGCGCGGCGACTGCCGGCCTACGCCGAGTTCCTGACTCTGGCGGCGCTGGCCGACGCCGAGGTCGTCAACTACAGCACCATCGCCCGCGACACCGGCGTCAGCAGCCAGACCGTCAAGGCCTACTTCCAGATACTCGAGGACACTCTGCTGGGGCGCTACCTTCCTGCCTACCGTCGCCGACCGAAACGACGAACCGTGGCGGCGCCGAAATTCTTCTTCCTCGATGTCGGGGTGGTCAACTTCCTTGCCAAGCGGGGCAGCATCCAGGTCGGCAGCGAGCTGGCCGGCAAGGCATTCGAGAACTGGGTGTTCCACGAGCTGTGCTGCTACAACTCCTACCGCTCCCGCTACGCCGACTTCTTCTATTGGCGATTGAGCTCCGGCATCGAGGTCGACTTCGTGGTCAACCACATCGATTGTGCCATCGAGGCCAAGGCCAGCAGCCGGGTGCGAGCCGATCACGCCAACGGGCTGCGTGAGCTCGCGATCGATCACCCCGAGACCAAGAGGCGGCTGCTGGTCTCGCTGGACCCCCACGACCGCACCAGCGAGGATGGCATCGAGCTGCTGCACTACTCCACCTTCGTGGCGCAGCTGTGGCGAGGCGCGTTCTTCTGAGCAGGCGGTGAGGCCGACTTGCGGCCGGCCCGATAGCGATTATCATGATAAGTGCCATGTCTGCTGCCGAAATCCCATGGATTCCTCGATTCGGTGCTGTACGACACGTTGCTCGGCTTCGAGCTGCCGGCGTTCGCGCGAACGAGCAGGCGCAAGGCGCTAGAGACGGCGAAGTTCTATTTCTTTGACACCGGGGTGGTCCGTGCGATCCGGCGCCTGCCACCGATTGCCGAGACATAGCAACGGTACATTGTCCTCGGTATGTCGAATCGGCGCCGGCTCTTGGTGGTAGCTTTCGCGGAGCGACCACCACGGACACGGTTGATTTCGGCGCGACGGGCAACACGTAAGGAGCGGCGGCAATATGAAGAAGAATGAAGGGTCTGGTAATGGTTCGTCGGATCGACGTCTTCACCGACGGAACGGCTGTGAATGAAGCTCTTCGAGCTTTGGCGCCGGTGATCCGGAAACATCGCAAGCAGGCGCACTCCTAACCGGGGACACCGATCTATCTTCAGGACGTGGCAACGCACGGTTATGCGCTCGGCACACGCCTTGAGCGCCGAACGCCAGCGCCGCAGCTAGACAACGACTGAGGTATCCAGCATCCCGCGCAGGATGGCGGCGGACTCGTTGCGAAGCCTGCTGCGAGACCCAGCACGTGGTGGTGGACTCACAGATCGCGACATCGTGCTCTTCAATTTGCCTCTTTCCATTTCGCATGTAATATTCAAGTAGTGGTGCAGAAATACACGCGAATGTTGAGTCTCGGCGAGCGGACCGACGAGACATTCTTCCTCTGGGGGCCGCGCCAGGCCGGCAAGAGCACCTCTTGACGCAGGAGTTTCCGGCTGCGCCGCGCCTGGATCTGCTGCGCCCCGACGTCTACCGGCGCTACTTGCAGAATCCGGAGCTCCTAATCGAGGAACAGCGCCGCCACGGCAGCCCCCTCATCGTGGTGGACGAGGTGCAGAAGGTGCCGGTCCTACTCGACGCCGTTCACTGGCTATAACGCCGCCGACCCCCGCCCGCTGCTGGACGCGTACGTCTCGCAGTACTCAATCCGAAGTTCCAGAGGATGATTGTTAGGTAAGTTGCGTGATAACATATAGTTACGTGCAATTTCTCCGGTGCCGTGCGTGGCTACATCCGAGGCGTGATCCCCAGTAGTTCGAAGCAGCGCTGCTGCACGGGCGTCGGCTGCGTCAGTAACTGGAAGGCGCCGCCACCCTCTGCAACCTGCATTGTGTTCGCTGTCAGCGTGCCTAACACGCTGATCAGCCCACGAAAACTGTGCACCGGCAGATCATCTGCGGTGCGCTTGCTGGACGCTTTCGCCTGTGCCGCCGGCGACCGCACCGCCGGGCGCACCACCGACGACCGTTGCCGTTCCCCCGCCTCCGGATCGTGGTCATCGAACAGCACCGGCGCCAAGGTGCCGCGCATGTGCCACTCCACGTAGTAGGCCAGCATACACAACAGCACGTGCGCCCGTACCCGCTCAGCCCGCCGATGGTAGATCGGACGCACCTTCAGATCCACCGTCTTCATACTCCGGAACGCGCGCTCCACCTTGGACAGGTCCTTGTACGCCCGCACCGTCTGATCGGCGTCGAACAGCTCGGGCTCGACGTTGGAGCGCACGATGTACCGCCCATCGAGTTCTTCTTCGGCCGCGATCTTCTCCTGGTCACGCACAAACGTGAATGAGGTCTCGGTGATCTCGGTGATCTTCGGTGGCGGCCAACAACTCCAGCCGCTTGCGCCGCCGTTGCTCGGCCAACACCGGGTTGCGGCACACGACCAGCCGTTCGCCGGGAAAGTCGGGACTGCTGATCTCCGCCAAGTCACGTTCGTCGAACAACGTCGGCGTCACGCTCCCGGCCGCGATCAGCTTGCGGATGGTGGGCGCGCGCAAGGTCGTGATCCAGCGCAGCCCGTCGATTCCCTGCAGATCCTCCCGGATGCGCGCGCCAGTGAGCATGCCGCGGTCGCCCACCAGCACCACCCGCTGCAACCCGAAGCGCCTGCGAATCTTGTCCACCTGCGCGGCGACCGTCTTCGGGTCGCTGGTCGAGCCCTCGAACACCTCGACCGCCACCGGACAGCCGGCTGCCGTGCACAGCAGCCCGAACACGATCTGCAAGGTGCCGCGCTTGCCGTCGCGGCTGTGACCGCGCTGCGCCAACGGACAGGTGTGTCCCTCGAAATAGCTGGAGGTAAGGTCATACAACATGAGCGTGTTGTCACTCAGGTGGCGCTGCACGCCGCCGTGGCCATCGCGCCGGTCGATCGACCAGACCACGTCACCGAGCCGGCGGCGCAGCTCGTCGGTGATCTCCTCGGTGGGGCCTTCGCGGAGGGTGGCGAGGTTAAGCGCGTCGGCCCACCCCGGGGCGCGGTGCGGGGCGATGAACCCGCTGAGCAGGTCCTTGACGATGCGTTTGTGCTTGAGCAGGCGTTTGTAGGAGGGGCGTCCATGGGTCTCCGTCGGTTCGGGGGGACAGTCTAACCTGACGACTGGACAATGCTAAATAAAATGCCACTATGTCGACTGATCATCAAACGAACGGCCCCGTGAGGCTCAACCACTTTCTGGAGCGGCACGCCGTGTTCACGGTGGACGAGCTGGACCGCTTTCTGTCCGACCTGGGGCATGGACCCGGCCTCCATGACGGTCGATCCGTATCTGGTGGCGGCCAAGATGACCGAGGACGCGGTGTTAGCCTACCACACGGCACTGGAATTCCACGGCAGGGCGTACTCGGTCCATTGGAGACTGTCTACGTGTCGGCGAGCAAGTCGCTTCCGCTCACCTTCCAATTGCATGAGTTCCGAGGCGCGCCCATGCCACCACCGCTGCTGGCGAGGGGCCAGGAAATGTTCGGTGTCACCGGCCACAATCGCTCAGGGGTGCAACTCCGAGTGACCAACCACGAACGAACCCTGGTCGATGTGCTGGACCGCCCCGACCTGACCGGTAGCTGGGAAGAGATATGGCGCTCTTTGGAGTCGGTGGAGTTCTTCATCCTGGATCAGGTCGTCGAGTATACCCGCCTGTTGGAGAATGCGACCACCGCCGCAAAGGTGGGGTTCTTCCTCGAGCAGCACCGGGAGCCGTTGATGGTGGAAGAAGCGCATCTCGATGCGCTGCGCGAGCTCCGCCCGCAGCAGCCCCACTATCTGACGCGGGGCAGGCGCAAAGGCTGCCAGTGGGTCAAAGGCTGGAATCTCATGATCCCGGCCGAAATCCTGAGTCGGTCCTGGGGGGAGGTGCTGTGAGATTCTCCACGGCGGAAATCCTGCCCCTATCCAGACCCGACGGATTCGACGAGGGTGCGGTCGAGAAGGTCCTCCATCTGGTGCATCTCCTGAACGTCCTGAACTCCCACCCTTCGCTGAGAGGCAAGTGGGTCCTTAAGGGCGGCACCGCCTTGAACCTGTTCGTCCTCCGCCATCCGAGGCTGTCCGTAGACATCGATCTCAACTACATCGGCGCGCTGGAGCGCGAGGACATGCTGGCGGACCGTCCCAAGATCGAGCAGGCGGCCCAGGCTCCGCATCGCCTTCGTTGCCTACGGGGGCATGAACCGCAAGGATTGGCGGACCGTCTCGGTCGACGATGTGGACTTCGACAGCGCGGAATTGGCGAGGCAACTCGGCCCCGCTCTTCGCACCCGCCAACCGCGAGAACCGGAGGCATTGGCGGAGTACGGAGCGCGTCTTGTTGAAGAGTGCAGGAGGGCGCTGTCCATCGTGCTACCGTTCACCGACGCCGAGCGCGCATTCCTGGACCTGCTGCTGGACCGAGGGGAAGTCGACGCGTCGATCTTGACGTCTGACACGACCCTGCGGGAACGCATTCAGGCCCAGCCGCTGCTCGAGTGGAAGGCGCTCAACGTGCGGCGGCACAAGGGACTGTCCTGAATCTGGGCGCCTGCCGGTCAACCGACGGCGTCGCACGGTGTGAACCGCATCGAGAGGCGCGCAGAATCGTCCGTCCGCTCCGGCTCCCGCTCGGCGTCATAGGTTTCGAAGCTGAAGGATGGCGGCGGCGGGGTAAGCGAGCGCGACGAGACCATGGCTCTCTTAGACCAACGTGGCGCCGCCGGCAGCCAGACGACCGCCACCACCCCCGAGCCTAGGGTCGAGTAAGTCCCGCATGGCATCACCCAACATGTTGAAACTGTACACCACGATCGACCACCACGTTCAGCGTGGTCGCCGCCAGACCAACGACCAACGAGATGCGCGCCCCGAACAGCAGCCGGCTCAACAGGTCGCGGCCCAACTGGTCGGTCCCCAGGAGATGGCGAGTCGATGAGCCCTGCAGCCTTTCTGCCAGGTTCAGCTTATCGAAGGGATAGGGGGCCAGAACATCGGCAAAGATCGCCAACAGAATCAGGATCAAGATGACGATCCCGCTGGCGATCCCCAGGGGCTTCTCCCGCCACAACCTGCCGAAGAAATCGGCGAACGGCCCCCGCGCGTCAGTCATAGCGCACCCTCGGGTCCAGAAAGGAATAGAGCAGGTCGATCAGGAGATTGAACAACACCACCGCGGTGCCGAAGAACAGGTTGACCCCGGAGACCACCGGGTAGTCTCGATCCACCAGCGCAACCACCATGAGACGACCCAACCCCGGCAGGTTGAATATGTTCTCCATGATGACCGAGCCACCTATCAGGATCGGCAACTGCAGGCCGATCAGGGTAACTACCGGGATGAGTGCGTTCTTGACGGCGTGCCGCATGACGACCACCCGCTCCCTGAGACCCTTGGCCCAGGCGGTCCTGATATAGTCTTGCCTGAGCACCTCCAGCATCATGGTGCGCGTCATCCGCATGGTGGCGGCAGCCGAGGCCGTCCCCAGAACCAAGCTGGGAATGATGAACATCCCGAGATTCCCCAGCGGGTCTTCGGCAAAAGGAATCAGTTCCATCGATGGCGACCAGCCCCACCAGATGGCGGGGTAGAGCACGACCATAAGTGCCAGCCAGAAGTTAGGCGTCGCCAGGCCGAGGACGGCGATCGAGCGGCCCAGGTAGTCGGCGGCGGTATCCTGGCGAATCGCCGAGTAGATGCCGACCGGCAGGGCTATCAAGAGCCCAATTACGATTGCCATGACACCAAGCTGAATGGTTACTGGCAATCTGCCTATTATCTTCTCCTCTACCGTAAAAGGGCTCATCAGTGATTCACCAAGGCTGCCCTGGAGGAGACCGTTGAAGTGAGACTGCTTGGTAACAAAGTCAGGGGTTGGCAACACCCCTGTCCAGCGTCCATACTGCACGTAGACAGGCACGTCTAATCCCAGCATATGCTCAAGAGCTTCACGGTCAATCTTGAATGCCAGCGCCCCCGTCTCTGCCATCCTAGCCGCCATTGTGTCTATTACATCGCCGGGGATGAAGCGGACCGAGAGAAAGACCAGGATGCTCAAGATAAACAAGGTGGGGATTATGAGCAATAACCTCCTGATGACATAGGCTCTCATGTCACATTATGGGGGCGTGGCAATCTCGTTGGGAGCTGGGAAGCGCGCCTGCAGGCGACAGCCTCCCAGCTCCCCTTTTTTCTCTAATAACCCATTGCCTCCTTCAGCTCACTATCAATCCAGAGGCGGGCAAAGACGGTATAGGTTTCTGACTGGCCCAAAGCATTTGGAAATTCACCGCTATAGCCTATGACCCACGGCTGGGCATAATGAATAAACGGAGTTTTAGGAACCCATATCAGCCAGTGCTTCTCTATCGCGTACATATCCAGCTCTTTCATCAGCCTCTTCTGCTCCTCGTTGGTAGTAGCGGCTAGGGCGGCGTCAACCATGGCGTCCATCTCAGGCCACTGGGATCCGCCGCGGTTCAATGCCCCGTCCGAGTGATACCAGCTTGCCATCAGGAGAGGGGCATAAGCGGCGCCCGCAATTTGACTGTGCATGGGTACCCGAGCCTATCCTCTCGGTATATTCGGCGCTGCTGGAACCCGGCGCAATCTCAAAATCGACGCCAATCTCAGCCCAGTAGGCGGAAGCTATTTCTGCAAAATCTAAGCTTGCCGATTCCGTATAATTCAGGGCGGCCTTGAATCTAATGCCGTCGGCACCGCGCGGATACCCAGCCTCATCAAGGAGCTTCTCGGCAGCTTCCGGGTCATACCGGTAGTATTGCTTGACCTCTTCGTCCCATTTCTCGAAGGGGATGAAATACCCTTGCAACCCTACCAGCCCGTGAGGTGTCGGATCTGCCCAACCCTTCCAGTACGTACCCGCAACGGTCTCGTTGTCCAGCGCCATCTGCAGGGCGCGGCGCACGTTGATGTCGTCAAAGGGAGGCACGCGATGGTTGGGAGCAAAAGAATCACTCGACCGAAAATAGATCGTGTACACCCCGATTTCGGGGTTGGTCCGCTGCAGGCTCTCCAGCGAGTCGATGTCTGATGGGGCAAACATTCTGAAATCAAGCTTGCCTGAGCGTAGTGCCGCCATCATTGTTCCTTCCTCTGGAATAACCAGTCGCCTTAGCTGGTCAACGTAGGGCAAGCGGTTCTGCGGGTACTTTTCGTCATAGCCCCAGTAGTCAGGATTCTTGGTCCAGGTGATGCTGCTCTCCTCGACTACATCAGTCACCATAAAGGGTCCGGTGCCGACCAGGTTCCTCCAGTCCTGATACTCGCCATGTTGCTCGATTACCTCGGGGGGCAATATTGCAACAGCACGGTCGTTGAGGATAAGCTCCAGCGCAGTGAGATTTGGCTCCTTCAGCTTCATCACAACCGTCCATTTGTCGGTGGCCGTTACCGATTCGAATGGTATGGAGATGAAGTTGCCAGCGCCACTGTAGGTGCTAGGTCCGGCTTCGGTGAAGTCGCCCAGACCCAGATAGCGGTGAAAGTTGAATACGACATCATCCGCAGTGAATTCTCTCCCGTTCATCGGTGCCTTGTTCTGCCAGTTAACGCCCTGGCGGATGTTGAAGGTATAGGTGAGGCCGTCCGGGGAAATATCCCAGCTTTCAGCCAGCCTCCCCGTTAGGGTAGACAGAGGGAGGTAGACCGCTTTAAAGTCAAATACGTCTCTATCTATTCCCCAGTTCCCGATACCAAGCCTCTCATTGACGGCCGCCCCTGGGCCCCACGGATTGCCGAAATAGGGGTCATTAGGAGCCCCAGTACTACCGCCCTGAGTATGACCGGCGGTTAATATCCCGCCATACTGGGGCGCCACCACCACCTTGCCGGTGGTGGGGTCGGTCACATACTGCTTGTCGGCAGCGGCTGCCGGTGCCTCTTCAGCGCCGCCGGCCCACAGGCCGGTTGCGGTCAGGACGAGGACCAACGCAACCGCGAAGGTCCATGCAAAAAATATCTTCATCGTTTCTTCCTTGAATGTTATTTCGAGAGTATTGCGGAGCGGATTGCCGCCCCCTGGCTACTCTCGCGCCCGCAACGCGGACGGCCAGTCAGAGCCATATTCTTGAAGCGCGCGGCGTGTGACTCAGCCGGGGTCACCCGGGCTCACGCCGCGCGCGCCTAGGGTTCTTTGAGTATCATTTTACACCTCCTCTCTTGGGGCACCCCTGCCAGATGCCAGACGGAAGCTGCCTGTCTCGGGCCGGCACGCAGCCCGATCGTGCAAACGCCGACCGCTCGCCAGGTCGGGACCTGCGTCACAACGCCACGCGCGGCGGTGGTCGGCGAAGCAGCGAGTCTGAATGGGCCGCAACGCCGGGGGTGAGTTTTGCCGGCAGTCAGTCGCGGGCGGGGATCCGGGACGGTTGCGGTCGACGGGAAGGGCGCGGGCGGTCCGCATGCCGGTTCGGCGATGGACCGAGCCGGCGCCACGGATAGCTACGGCGGTGGTGAAGGCGACGGCGTGCGCGGGGTCGCGTCCGGGGCGATCAGCCCGAGCGGTTAGTTGTTTCTCGGTTCTCGGTTCGAAATGTTGGGGGGGGGGGGGGGAGGGCAGAACGCACCGCTGGCGCTAACGTCCGAATACGGGGCCTGATGATGTCATCCCGTCGCATGTACGCCTCTCCCGAACCGAGCAACACGACCGTAGCACATTGCAGCAAGCACGTCGACTGCCTTTTTCGTGTGATTCGTGTGAGCCGAATCATACGACAGGCTCGTCAGTGTAGCGAACGTCGGGACGAGGGTCAACGAGGCGAGGACTTGCGGACTTGCGGGGACGTGCCCTACCGACCCTGACGAGGCGCCGGTGGATTGCCGTCCTGACCGGACTCGCGGCCCCGCTCCCGGCGCAACAAGGCCTCCAGCTCGGCCACCCGCGCTTCCGCGGCTGCGCGGGCTGCCGCTTCCTGCTGGCGGGCCGCCACTTCCTGCTGGCGGGCTGCCGTTTCCTGCGCGAGGCGCGTCTCCGCCGCTTGCCGCGCCTGCTGCTCGCGCTGCCGCGCCTGCCGCTCGCGCTGCCGCGCCTCGTCGGTTTCCGCAAGGTTCGGCAGGTCCTGCCCGGTCGCCGGATCGTGGAACCGCAGCCCGCGCGCCGTCACCCGCAACTCCAGCCCCAGCACGCCGCTTGCCAGCGCCAGCGCTCCGTCCGCCAACTCCCGCCCCGGCAGCCGCCGATACTCCCCCGCGCTCAACTCCAGGCCCTGCAGCGGCGGCTCCAGGTAGTCGCCGGTCGGGTCGTACTGCCAGTACTCCCGCACCCCCAGCGCACGGTACACCTCGCGCTTGCTCTCCTGGTCCTCGCGGTACGTCGAGCGCGAGGTAATCTCCAGCACGAAGTCAGGCACCTTGCGCTCCTTCCACAGCCGGTAGCTGGAGCGGTCGGCGTTGGATACGCCCAGCACCACGAACACGTCGGGCGCCACCACCGCCCGCGGATTCCCCTCCTGGTAGTAGAGCAGCAGGTTGCCCGAGACGTACACGTCCCGGCGGTTGCGAAAGTGGAACCGCAGCCGGTCGACGGCGTAGGTCAGCGGGGTGCGTTGGAAGTCGCTTTCCGCCATCGGCCGGCCGTCGGATGAGGGGTAGTGAACCTTGGCGGGTGCGAGCATCGGGCTGGCCATGGGCTATCCTCCATTCCACCATAGCATACCACAGCTCAGAGCACACGCGCACGGCGACCCGGCGGCCGCCCGCGCCAATCTGATCCGCGTAGTAGCGCGGCCGGCGATTCGAGCACGTCGAATTGGGAGCAAGGGCGGCGGCGTCCCGACGGACCGGCTCGAGCGCGGCGGGTCTGGCGCGGCGGCGCGCCTCGGGTTACACTGGCCGATATGGCAACTACGACAGGCCGGCTGGCCGGCAAGGTGGCCATCGTTACCGGCGGCAACAGCGGCATGGGAGCCGCGACGGTCGAACGGTACGTGGCCGAGGGGGCGCGGGTGACCATCGCCGCGCGCGGCGAGGACGCGGGCCGGGCGCTGGCGGAGCGGCTCGGCGACAACGCCCAGTTCATCCGCACCGACGTGACCGTCGAGGCCGACGTGCAGGCGATGGTGGCGGCCACGGTCGAACGCTGGGGGCGGCTGGACGCGCTGTTCAACAACGCCGGCAGCGGCCACTCCTACTGCGAGGTGGACGAGTTCGACCTCGAACGGTTCCAGCGCGACGTGATGGTGCTGCTCGGCTCCTGCTTCCTCGGCGTCAAGTACGCGGCGCCGATCATGAAACGGCAGCGCAGCGGCAGCATCATCAACAACGGCAGCACCGCGGGCGTGACCACCGACGGCTCCAGCGCCGAGTACTCGGCGTGCAAGGCGGGTGTGATTCACGTCACCAAGGTATGGGCGACCGAGCTGGCGGAGCACCGCGTGCGGGTGAACTGCATCTCGCCGGGCGCCATCATCACCCCGATCTTCTGGGGCGGCCAGACCGGTCACACGGCGCAGGAGAACGCCGCGCGCGCGGCGCGCCTCACCCGCTGGTTCGAGGACAGCATGCCGCAGGGGCGCGCCGGAGCGGCCGACGACATCGCCCACGCTGCGGTGTACCTGGCGAGCGACGAGAGCGTGCACGTGACCGGGGTCAACCTGATGGTCGACGGCGGCCTGACGGCGGCCCGCGGCAGCCGGGCGCAGCTCCGCGAGCGCGGCGAAGGACGCCACGCGTTCATCACCGGGGCCGACTAGTCAGTGGGGCCGACCAGACCAACGACCATGACCAACGACCATAGTGAAGGCATACGGAATGGCACGACTTGAAGGCAAGGTGGCGATCATAACCGGGGGCACCGGCGGCATCGGCCGCGCGGCCGGGGCGCTGTTCGCGGCGGAAGGCGCGCGCGTGCTGCTGGTCGATCTGGACCAGACCGCCCTGCAGCAGGTCGCTTCCTCGATCGGCGCCGCCGCCAGCTACGCGGTGGCCGACGTCACCGACCCGGCGCAGACGGAAGCGTACGTGGCCACCGCGCTCGAGCGCTACGGCACGGTGGACCTGTTTCTCAACAACGCCGGCATCGAAGGCGACGTGGCGCCGATCACCGAGTACGACCTGGACACCTTCGACCGCGTGATGGCGGTCAACGTGCGCGGCGCGTGGCTGGGTCTCAAGTACGTGATGCGGGCGATGCGCGAACGCGGCGGCAGCATCGTCATCACCTCCTCGACCGCCGGGGTGATGGGCACCACCGGCATGTCCGCCTACCACACCAGCAAGCACGCGGTGATCGGCCTGATGCGCTGCGCGGCCATGGAAGGCGGACCGCACGGCATCCGCGTGAACACGGTCAATCCCGGCCCCACCGAGACCCGCATGATGCGCTCGATCGAGGACATGCGGATACCGGGCCGGGGCGAGGAGATCAAGCACCAGTTGGAACGGCGCTCCCTGGACGGGCGCTACGGCGAACCGGAAGAGGTGGCGCGCATGATGCTGTTCCTGTGCAGCGACGAAGCCGCCCCGACCTGACCGGTAGCTGGGAGGAGATATGGCGCTCTTTGGAGTCGGTGGAGTTCTTCATCCTGGATCAGGTCATCGAGTACACCCGCCTGCTGGAGAATGCGACCACCGCCGCAAAGGTGGGGTTCTTCCTCGAGCAGTACCGGGAGCCGTTGACGGTGGAAGAAGCGCATCTCGATGCGCTGCGCGAGCTCCGCCCGCAGCAGCCCCACTATCTGACGCGGGGCAGGCGCAAAGGCTGCCAGTGGGTCAAAGGCTGGAACCTCATGATCCCGGCCGAAATCCTGAGTCGGTCCTGGGGGGAGGTGCTGTGAGATTCTCCACGGCGGAAATCCTGCCCCTATCCAGACCCGACGGATTCGACGAGGGTGCGGTCGAGAAGGTCCTCCATCTGGTGCATCTCCTGAACGTCCTGAACTCCCACCCTTCGCTGAGAGGCAAGTGGGTCCTTAAGGGCGGCACCGCCTTGCTCGGCAGCTGACGTGCAAACGGTTCGAGCGCGCGCCAGCCTGGAGAGTAGCCCATGGCTCTCTTAGACCGACGTGGCGCCGCCGGCAGCCAGACGACCGCCACCACCCCTGAGCCTAGGGTCGAGCAAGTCCCGCATGGCATCGCCCAACATGTTGAAACTGTACACCACGATCGTCAGGCACAGCCCGGGCCACAGCGCCAGCCACGGCGCCTGCTCCATGAACCGCCGCCCTTCCCGGCTCAGCATGCCGCCCCAACTGGGGACCTTGATGGGTAACCCGAAGCCCAGGAAGCTCAACGACGCCTCGGCCAGGATCACGCCGCCGACGTTGATGCTGAAAACGATGATGAGGGGCGCCACGATGTTGGGCAGGACATGGCGCACCAGGACCTGGCGCGTCGGCGCGCCCACCGCCCGGGCGGCCAGAAAAAAATCGTTGCCCTTGGTGGCCACCACCGCGCCTCTGACCACGCGCGAGCCGCCCACACCGCCGGCGATCCCGAGCACCACGATGATCTGTGGCAGACCCTGCCCCGCGACCGACATGATCGTGAGCAACAGCAGCAGTCCCGGGAACGCCATCCAGGCATCGACGAAGCGCTGCACCGCCAGGTCCAGCTTGCCGCCGAGGAATCCGGAGGTGCCGCCGATGAGGGTGGCGACCACCACGTTCAGCGTGGTCGCCGCCAGTCCAACGACCAGCGAGATGCGCGCCCCGAACAGCAGACGGCTCAACAGGTCGCGGCCCAACTGGTCAGTCCCCAGCAGATGGCGGGCCGACGGGCCCTGCAGCCGGTCTGCCAGGTTCAGTTTATCGAAAGGATAGGGGGCCAGAGCATCGGCAAAGATCGCCAACAGAATCAGGATCAGGATGACGACCCCGCTGGCGATCCCCAGCGGCTTCTGCCGCCACAACCTGCCGAAGAAATCGGCGAACGGCCCCCGCGTGTCATTCATGCCGCACCCTCGGGTCCAGATAGGAATAGAGCAGGTCGATCAGGAGATTGAACAGCACCACCGCGGTGGCGAAGAACAGGTTGACCCCGGAGACCACCGGGTAGTCCCGGTCTTCCAGCGCAACCACCATGAGACGACCCAACCCCGGCAGGTTGAAGATGTTCTCCATGATGACCGAGCCACCGATCAGGATCGGCAACTGCAGGCCGATCAGGGTAACTACCGGGATGAGTGCGTTCTTGACGGCGTGCCGCAGCACCACGACCCGCTCTCGTAGACCCTTCGACCAGGCGGTCCGGATATAGTCTTGCCTGAGCACCTCCAGCATCATGGTGCGGGTCATGCGCATAGTGGCGGCCGCCGAGGCCGTCCCCACAATCAAGCTGGGAAGGAGGAACATCCCGAGATTCCCCAGCGGGTCTTCGGCAAAAGGAATCAGCTCCATCGCTGGCGACCAGCCCCACCAGATGGCGGGGTAGAGCACGACCATGAGTCCCAGCCAGAAGTTGGGTGTTGCCAGGCCGAGGATGGCGATGGTGCGCCCCACGTAGTCGGCGGCTGTATCCTGCCGAATCGCCGAGTAGATGCCGACCGGCAGGGCTATCACGAGCCCGATTACGATTGCCATGACACCAAGCTGAATGGTTACTGGCAATCTGCCTCTTATCTTCTCCTCTACCGTAAACGTACTCATCAGTGATTCACCAAGGCTGCCCTGGATGAGACCGTTGAAGTGAGACTCCCTGGTAACAAAGTCGGGGGTTGGCAACACTCCTATCCAGCGTCCATACTGCACGTAGACAGGCACGTCTAATCCCAGCATTTGCTCGAGAGCTTCACGGTCAATCTCGAATGCCAGCGTCCCCTCCTCTTCCATCCTAGCCGCCATTACGTCTATTACATCGCCGGGGATGAAGCGGACCGAGAGAAAGACCAGGATGCTCAAGAAAAACAAGGTGGGGACTATGAGCAATGACCGCCTGATGAGATAGGCTCTCATGTCACATCATGGGGGCGTGGCAATCTCGTTGGGAGCTGGGAAGCGCGCCTGCAGGCGACAGCCTCCCAGCTCCCTTTCTTTCTCTAATAACCCATTGCCTCCTTCAGCTCACTATCAATCCAGAGGCGGGCAAAGACGGTATAAGTCTCTGACTGGCCCAAAGCATTCGGAAATTCACCGCTATAGCCTATGACCCACGGCTGGGCAAGATGAATAAACGCAGTTTTGGGAGCATATATCAGCCAGTGGTTCTCTATCGCGTACATATCCAGCTCTTTCATCAGCCTCTGCTGCTCCTCGTTGGTAGTAGCGGCTCGGACGGCGTCAATCATGGCGTCCATCTCAGGCCACTGGGATCCGCCCTTGTTCGAATACCCCACATCCGAGTGATACCAGCTTGCCATCAGGAGAGGGGCATAAGCGGCGCCCGCAACGGCACTGTGCATGCCTTCCCAGGTACGCGAGAGTACCCTCTCGCGATATTCGGGGCTCTGTTCAACCTCAACATCAACGCCAATCTCAGCCCAGTAGGCGGCAGCTATTTCTGCATAATCCAAGCTTGCAAAACCCCCGACATTCACGGCGGCCTTGAATCTAGTGCCGTCGGCGCCGCGCGGATACCCAGCCTCATCAAGGAGCTTCTCGGCAGCTTCCGGGTCATACCGGTAGTATTGCTTGACCTCTTCGTCCCATTTCTCGAAGGGGATGTAATACCCTGGCAACCCTACCAGCCCGTGAGGTGTCGGATCTGCCCAACCCTTCCAGTACGTACCCGCAACGGTCTCGTTGTCCAGCGCCAGCTGCAGGGCGCGGCGCACGTTGATGTCGTCAAGGGAGGCACGCGATGGTTAGGAGCAAGAGAATCACTCGACCGAAAATAGATCGGGTGCACCCCGATTTCGGGGTTGGTCCGCTGCAGGCTCTCTATCGAGTCGATGTCTGATGGGGCAAACATTCTGAAATCAAGCTTGCCTGAGCGTAGTGCCGCCATCATTGTTCCTTCCTCTGGAATAACCAGTCGCCGTAACTGGTCAACGTAGGGCAAGCGGTTCTGCGGGTACTTTTCGTCATAGCCCCAGTAGTCAGGATTCTTGGTCCAGGTGATGCTGCTCTCCTCGACGACATCAGTCACCGTAAAGGGTCCCGTGCCGACCACGTTCCTCCAATCCTGCATGTCGCCGTATTGCTCGATTACCTCGGGGGGCAATATGGCAACATAAGGGTCGTTGAGGATAACCTCCAGCGCAGTGAGGAATGGCTCCTTCAGTTTCATCACAACCGTCCATTTGTCGGTGGCCGTTATCGATTCGAATGGTATGGAGATAAGTGCCGCGGCGCCCGCAGAGCCAATAGAAGGGTTGCGCGCTCCGGTTTCGGTGAAGTCGCCCAAACCCAACATACGGTGAAAGTTGAATACGACATCGTCCGCAGTGAATTCTCTCCCATTCATCGGTGCCTTGTTCTGCCAGTTAACGCCCTGGCGGATGTGGAAGGTATAGGTGAGGCCGTCCGGGGAAATATCCCAGCTTTCAGCCAGCCTCCCCGTTAGGGTAGACAGAGGGAGGTAGACCGCTTTGAAGTCAAATACGTCTCTATCTATTCCCCAGTTCCCGATACCAAGCCTCTCAGTGACGGCCGCCCCTGGGCCCCACGGATTGCCGAAATAGGGGTCATTAGGAGCCCCAGTACTACCGGCCTGAGTATGACCGGCGGTTAATATCCCGCCATACTGGGGCGCCACCACCACCTTGCCGGTGGTGGGGTCGGTCACATACTGCTTGTCGGCAGCGGCTGCCGGTGCCTCTTCCTCTGCGCCAGCAGCCCAGAGGCCGGTTGCGGTCAGGACGAGGACCAACGCAACCGCGAAGGTCCATGCAAAAAATATCTTCATCGTTTCTTCCTTGAATGTTATTTCGAGAGTATTGCGGAGCGGATTGCCGCTCCCTGGCTACTCTCGCGCCCGCAACGCGGACGGCCAGTCAGAGTCAGATTCCAAGAGCGCGCGGCGTGTGACTCATCCGGGTCCACCCCGGGCTCACGCCGCGCGCGCGTGCGGTTCTTTGAGTATCATTTTGCACCTCCTCTCTTGGGGCACAGGGTGCCCTGCCAGATGCCAG
This sequence comes from Spirochaetia bacterium, assembly GCA_965198005.1. GTDB lineage: Bacteria > Spirochaetota > Spirochaetia > SZUA-6 > Bin103 > Bin103. Next base: position 119,150 of record CBDAOI010000004.1, on the reverse strand, counting down.
ACGGAAGCTGCCTGTCTCGGGCCGGCAATAGCCCCCCAAAACCGCCGCCTGTCAGCGCCGCTTTTGGCCCATCCCGTCCACTCGCGTGCGCGGGGTCGCGTCCGGGGCGATCAGCCCGAGCGGTTAGTTGTTTCTCGGTTCTCGGTTCGAAATGTTGGGGGGGGGGGGGGGGGGCAGAACGCACCGCTGGCGCTAACGTCCGAATACGGGGCCTGATGATGTCATCCCGTCGCATGTACGCCTCTCCCGAACCGAGCAACACGACCGTAGCACATTGCAGCAAGCACGTCGACTGCCTTTTTCGTGTGATTCGTGTGAGCCGAATCATACGACAGGCTCGTCAGTGTAGCGAACGTCGGGACGAGGGTCAACGAGGCGAGGACTTGCGGACTTGCGGACTTGCGGGGACGTGCCCTACCGACCCTGACGAGGCGCCGGTGGATTGCCGTCCTGACCGGACTCGCGGCCCCGCTCCCGGCGCAACAAGGCCTCCAGCTCGGCCACCCGCGCTTCCGCGGCTGCGCGGGCTGCCACTTCCTGCTGGCGGGCCGCCACTTCCTGCTGGCGGGCCGCCACTTCCTGCTGGCGGGCTGCCACTTCCTGCTGGCGGGCTGCCGTTTCCTGCGCGAGGCGCGTCTCCGCCGCTTGCCGCGCCTGCTGCTCGCGCTGCCGCGCCTGCTGCTCGCGCTGCCGCGCCTGCCGCTCGCGCTGCCGCGCCTCGTCGGTTTCCGCAAGGTTCGGCAGGTCCTGCCCGGTCGCCGGATCGTGGAACCGCAGCCCGCGCGCCGTCAGCCGCAACTCCAGCCCCAGCACGCCGCTTGCCAGCGCCAGCGCTCCGTCCGCCAACTCCCGCCCCGGCAGCCGCCGATACTCCCCCGCGCTCAACTCCAGGCCCTGCAGCGGCGGCTCCAGGTAGTCGCCGGTCGGGTCGTACTGCCAGTACTCCCGCACCCCCAGCGCACGGTACACCTCGCGCTTGCTCCCCTGGTCCTCGCGGTACGTCGAGCGCGAGGTAATCTCCAGCACGAAGTCAGGCACCTTGCGCTCCTTCCACAGCCGGTAGCTGGAGCGGTCGGCGTTGGATACGCCCAGCACCACGAACACGTCGGGCGCCACCACCGCCCGCGGATTCCCCTCCTGGTAGTAGAGCAGCAGGTTGCCCGAGACGTACACGTCCCGGCGGTCGCGAAAGTGGAACCGCAGCCGGTCGACGGCGTAGGTCAGCGGGGTGCGTTGGAAGTCGCTTTCCGCCATCGGCCGGCCGTCGGATGAGGGGTAGTGAACCTTGGCGGGTGCGAGCATCGGGCTGGCCATGGGCTATCCTCCATTCCACCATAGCATACCACAGCTCAGAGCACACGCGCACGGCGACCCGCCGGCCGCCCGCGCCAATCTGATCCGCGTAGTAGCGCGGCCGGCGATTCGAGCACGTCGAATTGGGAGCAAGGGCGGCGGCGTCCCGACGGACCGGCTCGAGCGCGGCGGGTCTGGCGCGGCGGCGCGCCTCGGGTTACACTGGCCGAAATGGCAACTACGACAGGCCGGCTGGCCGGCAAGGTGGCCATCGTTACTGGCGGCAACAGCGGCATGGGAGCCGCGACGGTCGAACGGTACGTGGCCGAGGGGGCGCGGGTGACCATCGCCGCGCGCGGCGAGGACGCGGGCCGGGCGCTGGCGGAGCGGCTCGGCGACAACGCCCAGTTCATCCGCACCGACGTGACCGTCGAGGCCGACGTGCAGGCGATGGTGGCGGCCACGGTCGAACGCTGGGGGCGGCTGGACGCGCTGTTCAACAACGCCGGCAGCGGCCACTCCTACTGCGAGGTGGACGAGTTCGACCTCGAACGGTTCCAGCGCGACGTGATGGTGCTGCTCGGCTCCTGCTTCCTCGGCGTCAAGTACGCGGCGCCGATCATGAAACGGCAGCGCAGCGGCAGCATCATCAACAACGGCAGCACCGCGGGCGTGACCACCGACGGCTCCAGCGCCGAGTACTCGGCGTGCAAGGCGGGTGTGATTCACGTCACCAAGGTATGGGCGACCGAGCTGGCGGAGCACCGCGTGCGGGTGAACTGCATCTCGCCGGGCGCCATCATCACCCCGATCTTCTGGGGCGGCCAGACCGGTCACACGGCGCAGGAGAACGCCGCGCGCGCGGCGCGCCTCACCCGATGGTTCGAGGACAGCATGCCACAGGGGCGCGCCGGAGCGGCCGACGACATCGCCCACGCTGCGGTGTACCTGGCCAGCGACGAGAGCGTGCACGTGACCGGGGTCAACCTGATGGTCGACGGCGGCCTGACGGCGGCCCGCGGTAGCCGGGCGCAGCTCCGCGAGCGCGGCGAAGGACGCCACGCGTTCATCACCGGGGCCGACTAGTCTCGGAGCATTGGAGGCACACGGAATGGCACGACTTGAAGGCAAGGTGGCGATCATAACCGGGGGCACCGGCGGCATCGGCCGCGCGGCCGGGGCGCTGTTCGCGGCGGAAGGCGCGCGCGTGCTGCTGGTCGATCTGGACCAGACCGCCCTGCAGCAGGTCGCTTCCTCGATCGGCGCCGCCGCCAGCTACGCGGTGGCCGACGTCACCGACCCGGCGCAGACGGAGGCGTACGTGGCCACCGCAGTCGAGCGCTACGGCACGGTGGACCTGTTTCTCAACAACGCCGGCATCGAAGGCGACGTGGCGCCGATCACCGAGTACGACCTGGACACCTTCGACCGCGTGATGGCGGTCAACGTGCGCGGCGTGTGGCTGGGTCTCAAGTACGTGATGCGGGCGATGCGCGAACGCGGCGGCAGCATCGTCATCACCTCCTCGACCGCCGGGGTGATGGGCACCACCGGCATGTCCGCCTACCACACCAGCAAGCACGCAGTGATCGGCCTGATGCGCTGCGCGGCCATGGAAGGCGGACCGCACGGCATCCGCGTGAACACGGTCAATCCCGGCCCCACCGAGACCCGCATGATGCGCTCGATCGAGGACATGCGGATACCGGGCCGGGGCGAGGAGATCAAGCACCAGTTGGAACGGCGCTCCCTGGACGGGCGCTACGGCGAACCGGAAGAGGTGGCGCGCATGATGCTGTTCCTGTGCAGCGACGAAGCCGCCCACTGCACCGGCGGCGTGTTCATGGTCGACGGCGGCCTGAGCCTGTAGCCGCTCATTGTCGCACGGTGCCGACCCCGTTGCGCCGCGCGCTGGAGGTCAGAGACCACCATCAGTGTCAGTTCCCCGGCTGTCAGCTCCGCCACTGCGCCGCGCATCACGTCGCGCACTGGGCGGACCGCGGGGCGACGCGGCTCCGAACCTGCGCCACACTTAGACCGACGCGGCGCCGCCGGCAGCCAGACGACCGCCACCACCCCTGAGCCTAGGGTCGAGCAAGTCCCGCATGGCATCACCCAACATGTTGAAACTGTACACCACGATCGTCAGGCACAGCCCGGGCCACAGCGCCAGCCACGGCGCCTGCTCCATGAACCGCCGCCCTTCCCGGCTCAGCATGCCGCCCCAACTGGGGACCTTGATGGGTAACCCGAAGCCGAGAAAGCTCAAGCTGGCCTCGGCCAGGATGACACCGCCGACGTTGATGCTGAAGACGATGATCAGCGGCGCCACGATGTTGGGCAGGACATGGCGCACCAGGACTTGGCGCGTCGGCGCGCCCACCGCCCGGGCAGCCAGAAAGAAATCGTTCCCCTTGGTGGCCACCACCGCGCCTCTGACCACGCGCGAGCCGCCCACCCCGCCGGCGATCCCCAGCACCACGATGATCTGTGGCAGACCCTGCCCCGCGACCGACATGATCGTGAGCAACAGCAGCAGTCCCGGGAACGCCATCCAGGCATCGACAAAGCGCTGCACCGCCAGGTCCAGCTTGCCCCCAATGAATCCGGACGTGCCGCCGATCAGGGTGGCGACCACCACGTTCAACGTGGTCGCCGCCAGACCGACGACCAGCGAGATGCGCGCCCCGAACAGCAGACGGCTCAACAGGTCGCGGCCCAACTGGTCAGTCCCCAGCAGATGGCGGGCCGACGGGCCCTGCAGCCGGTCTGCCAGGTTCAGTTTATCGAAAGGATAGGGGGCCAGAGCATCGGCAAAGATCGCCAACAGAATCAGGATCAGGATGACGACCCCGCTGGCGATCCCCAGCGGCTTCTGCCGCCACAACCTGCCGAAGAAATCGGCAAACGGCCCGCGCGCGTCAGTCATGCCGCACCCTCGGGTCCAGAAAGGAATAGAGCAGGTCTATCAGGAGATTGAACAGCACCACCGCGGTGGCGAAAAACAGATTGACCCCGGAGACCACCGGGTAGTCTCGATCTTTCAGCGCAACCACCATGAGACGACCCAACCCCGGCAGGTTGAATATGTTCTCCATGATGACCGAGCCACCTATCAGGATCGGCAACTGCAGGCCTATCAGGGTAACTACCGGGATGAGTGCATTCTTGATGGCATGCCGCATGACGACCACCCGCTCCCTGAGACCCTTGGCCCAGGCGGTCCTGATATAGTCCTGCCTGAGCACCTCCAGCATCATGGTGCGCGTCATCCGCATGGCGGCGGCAGCCGAGGCCGTCCCCAGAATCAAGCTGGGAATGAGGAACATCCCGAGATTCCCCAGCGGGTCTTCGGCAAAGGGAATCAGCTCCATCGGCGGCGACCAGCCCCACCAGATGGCGGGGTAGAGCACGACCATAAGTCCCAGCCAGAAGTTGGGAGTTGCCAGGCCGAGGATGGCGATCGAGCGCCCCAGGTAGTCGGCGGCGGTATCCTGGCGAATCGCCGAGTAGATGCCGACCGGCAGCGCTATCAGGAGCCCAATCACGATTGCCATGACACCAAGCTGAATGGTTACTGGCAATCTACCTCTTATCTTCTCCTCTACCGTAAAAGAGCTCATCAGTGATTCACCAAGGCTGCCCTGGAGGAGACCGTTGAAGTGAGACTGCTTGGTAACAAAGTCAGGGGTTGGCAACACCCCTGTCCAGCGTCCATACTGCACGTAGACAGGCACGTCCAATCCCAGCATATGCTCGAGAGCTTCACGGTCAATATTGAATGCCAGCGCCCCCGTCTCTGCCATCCTCGCCGCCATTGTGTCTATTACATCGCCGGGGATGAAGCGGACCGAGAGAAAGACCAGGATGCTCAAGATAAACAAGGTGGGGATTATGAGCAACAATCTCCTGATGAGATAGGCTCTCATGTCACATCATGGGGGCGTGGCAATCTCGTTGGGAGCTGGGAAGCGCGCCTGCAGGCGACAGCCTCCCAGCTCCCTTTCTTTCTCTAATAACCCATTGCCTCCTTCAGCTCACTATCAATCCAGAGGCGGGCAAAGACGGTATAGGTTTCTGACTGGCCCAAAGCATTTGGAAATTCACCGCTATAGCCTATGACCCACGGCTGGGCATAATGAAAAAATGGAGTTTTAGGAGTCCATATCAGCCAGTGGTTCTCTATTGCGTACATATCCAGCTCTTTCATCAGCCTCTGAAGCTCCTCATTGGTAGTAGCGGCTCGGACGGCGTCAATCATGGCGTCCATCTCAGGCCACTGGGATCCGCCGCGGTTGTGAGCCCCCCCATCCGAGTGATACCAGCTTGCCATCAGGAGAGGGGCATAACCGGCGCCCGCAATGGTACTGTGCATGCCTTCATAAGTACGCGAGAGTACCCTCTCCCAATGTTCGGCGCTGGTAAATACATCAATCTCAACATCGACGCCAATCTCAGCCCAGTAGGAGGCAGCTATTTCTGCAAAGTCTAAGCTTGCAAAAGTCCCGTAATTCAGGGCGGTCTTGAATCTAATGCCGTCCGCGCCGCGCGGATACCCAGCCTCATCAAGGAGCTTCTCGGCAGCTTCCGGGTCATACCGGTAGTATTGCTTGACCTCTTCGTCCCATTCCTCGAAGGGGATGTAATACCCTTTCAACCTTACCAGCCCGTGAGGTGTCGGATCTGCCCAACCCTTCCAGTACGTAACCGCAACGGTCTCGTTGTCCAGCGCCATCTGCAGGGCGCGGCGCACGTTGATGTCGTCAAAGGGCGGCACGCGATGGTTAGGAGCAAAAGAATCACTCGACCGAAAATAGATCGGGTGCGCCGCGATTTCGGGGTTGGTCCGCTGCAGGCTCTCTATCGAGTCGATATCTGAAGGGGCATACATTCTGAAATCAAGCTTGCCTGAGCGTAGTGCCGCCATCATTGTTCCTTCCTCTGGAATAACCAGTCGCCTTAACTGGTCAACGTAGGGCAAGCGGTTCTGCGGGTACTTTTCGTCATAGCCCCAGTAGTCAGGATTCTTGGTCCAGGTGATGCTGCTCTCGTCGACTACATCAGTCACCATAAAGGGTCCGGTGCCGACCAGGATCCTCCAATCCTGATACTCGCCATGTTGCTCGATTACCTCGGGGGGCAATATGGCAACAGCAGAGTCGTTGAGGATAATCTCCAGCGCAGCGAGGTGTGGCTCCTTCAGCTTCGTCACAACCGTCCATTTGTCGGTGGCCGTTACCGATTCGAATGGTATGGAGATGAAGTTGGCAGCGCCACCCCAGGTGCTAGGTCCGGCTTCGGTGAAGTCGCCCAGACCCAGATAACGGTGAAAGTTCCATTCGACATCATCGGCAGTCAGCTCCCGACCATTCATCGGCGCCTTGTTATGCCACCGAACGCCCTGGCGGATGTTGAAGGTATAGGTGAGGCCGTCCGGGGAAATATCCCAGCTTTCCGCCAGCCGCCCTGTTAAGATAGATACAGGTAGATAACTACTACTAAAGTCAAATACGTCTCTATCTATTCCCCAGTTCCCGATACCAAGCCTCTCATTGACGACCGCCCCTGGGCCCCACGGATTGCCGAAATAGGGGTCATTAGGAGCCCCAGTACTACCGCCCTGAGTATGACCGGCGGTTAATATCCCGCCGTACTGTGGCGCCACCACCACCTTGCCGGTGGTGGGGTCGGTCACATACTGCTTGTCGGCAGCGGCTGCCGGTGCCTCTTCCTCTGCGCCAGCGGCCCACAGGCCGGTTGCGGTCAGGACGAGGACCAACGCAACCGCGAAGGTCCATGCAAAAAATATCTTCATCGTTTCTTCCTTGAATGTTATTTCGAGAGTATTGCGGAGCGGATTGCCGCTCCCTGGCTACTCTCGGGCCCGCAACGCGGACGGCCAGTCAGAGTCAGATTCCAAGAGCGCGCGGCGTGTGACTCAGCCGGGGTCACCCGGGCTCACGCCGCGCGCGCGTGCGGTTCTTTGAGTATCATTTTGCACCTCCTCTCTTGGGGCACAGGGTGCCCTGCCAGATGCCAGACGGAAGCTGCCTGTCTCGGGCCGGCAATAGCGCCCCAAAACCGCCGCCTGTCAGCGCCGCTTTTGGCCCATCCCGTCCACTCGCCTCGAAGTCTGTCGCAATCCGACAGACTTCGAGACGTAAGATGGGGTGCGGTGCGCCACGCGCGGCGGTGGTCGGCGAAGCAGCGAGTCTGAATGGGCCGCAACGCCGGGGGTGAGTTTTGCCGGCAGTCAGTCGCGGGCGGGGATCCGGGACGGTTGCGGTCGACGGGAAGGGCGCGGGCGGTCCGCATGCCGGTTCGGCGATGGACCGAGCCGGCGCCACGGATAGCTACGGCGGTGGTGAAGGCGACGGCGTGCGCGGGGCCGCGTCCGGGGCGATCAGCCCGAGCGGTTAGTTGTTTCTCGCTTCTCGGTTCGAAAATGTTGGGGGGGTACAGGGGGAGGGCAGAACGCACCGCTGGCGCTAACGTCCGAATACGGGGCCTGATGATGTCATCCCGTCGCATGTACGCCTCTCCCGAACCGAGCAACACGACCGTAGCACATTGCAGCAAGCACGTCGACTGCCTTTTTCGTGTGATTCGTGTGAGCCGAATCATACGACAGGCTCGTCAGTGTAGCGAACGTCGGGACGAGGGTCAACGAGGCGAGGACTTGCGGACTTGCGGGGACGTGCCCTACCGACCCTGACGAGGCGCCGGTGGATTGCCGTCCTGACCGGACTCGCGGCCCCGCTCCCGGCGCAACAAGGCCTCCAACTCGGCCACCCGCGCTTCCGCGGCTGCGCGGGCTGCCGCTTCCTGCTGGCGGGCCGCCACTTCCTGCTGGCGGGCTGCCACTTCCTGCTGGCGGGCTGCCGTTTCCTGCTGGCGGGCTGCCGTTTCCTGCGCGAGGCGCGTCTCCGCCGCTTGCCGCGCCTGCTGCTCGCGCTGCCGCGCCTGCCGCTCGCGCTGCCGCGCCTCGTCGGTTTCCGCAAGGTTCGGCAGGTCCTGCCCGGTCGCCGGATCGTGGAACCGCAGCCCGCGCGCCGTCACCCGCAACTCCAGCCCCAGCACGCCGCTTGCCAGCGCCAGCGCTCCGTCCGCCAACTCCCGCCCCGGCAGCCGCCGATACTCCCCCGCGCTCAACTCCAGGCCCTGCAGCGGCGGCTCCAGGTAGTCGCCGGTCGGGTCGTACTGCCAGTACTCCCGCACCCCCAGCGCACGGTACACCTCGCGCTTGCTCCCCTGGTCCTCGCGGTACGTCGAGCGCGAGGTAATCTCCAGCACGAAGTCAGGCACCTTGCGCTCCTTCCACAGCCGGTAGCTGGAGCGGTCGGCGTTGGATACGCCCAGCACCACGAACACGTCGGGCGCCACCACCGCCCGCGGATTCCCCTCCTGGTAGTAGAGCAGCAGGTTGCCCGAGACGTACACGTCCCGGCGGTCGCGAAAGTGGAACCGCAGCCGGTCGACGGCGTAGGTCAGCGGGGTGCGTTGGAAGTCGCTTTCCGCCATCGGCCGGCCGTCGGATGAGGGGTAGTGAACCTTGGCGGGTGCGAGCATCGGGCTGGCCATGGGCTATCCTCCATTCCACCATAGCATACCACAGCTCAGAGCACACGCGCACGGCGACCCGCCGGCCGCCCGCGCCAATCTGATCCGCGTAGTAGCGCGGCCGGCGATTCGAGCACGTCGAATTGGGAGCAAGGGCGGCGGCGTCCCGACGGACCGGCTCGAGCGCGGCGGGTCTGGCGCGGCGGCGCGCCTCGGGTTACACTGGCCGAAATGGCAACTACGACAGGCCGGCTGGCCGGCAAGGTGGCCATCGTTACTGGCGGCAACAGCGGCATGGGAGCCGCGACGGTCGAACGGTACGTGGCCGAGGGGGCGCGGGTGACCATCGCCGCGCGCGGCGAGGACGCGGGCCGGGCGCTGGCGGAGCGGCTCGGCGACAACGCCCAGTTCATCCGCACCGACGTGACCGTCGAGGCCGACGTGCAGGCGATGGTGGCGGCCACGGTCGAACGCTGGGGGCGGCTGGACGCGCTGTTCAACAACGCCGGCAGCGGCCACTCCTACTGCGAGGTGGACGAGTTCGACCTCGAACGGTTCCAGCGCGACGTGATGGTGCTGCTCGGCTCCTGCTTCCTCGGCGTCAAGTACGCGGCGCCGATCATGAAACGGCAGCGCAGCGGCAGCATCATCAACAACGGCAGCACCGCGGGCGTGACCACCGACGGCTCCAGCGCCGAGTACTCGGCGTGCAAGGCGGGTGTGATTCACGTCACCAAGGTATGGGCGACCGAGCTGGCGGAGCACCGCGTGCGGGTGAACTGCATCTCGCCGGGCGCCATCATCACCCCGATCTTCTGGGGCGGCCAGACCGGTCACACGGCGCAGGAGAACGCCGCGCGCGCGGCGCGCCTCACCCGATGGTTCGAGGACAGCATGCCACAGGGGCGCGCCGGAGCGGCCGACGACATCGCCCACGCTGCGGTGTACCTGGCGAGCGACGAGAGCGTGCACGTGACCGGGGTCAACCTGATGGTCGACGGCGGCCTGACGGCGGCCCGCGGCAGCCGGGCGCAGCTCCGCGAGCGCGGCGAAGGACGCCACGCGTTCATCACCGGGGCCGCATGTCCGCCTACCACACCAGCAAGCACGCGGTGATCGGCCTGATGCGCTGCGCGGCCATGGAAGGCGGACCGCACGGCATCCGGGTGAACACGGTCAATCCCGGCCCCACCGAGACCCGCATGATGCGCTCGATCGAGGACATGCGGATACCGGGCCGGGGCGAGGAGATCAAGCACCAGTTGGAACGGCGCTCCCTGGACGGGCGCTACGGCGAACCGGAAGAGGTGGCGCGGATGATGCTGTTCCTGTGCAGCGACGAAGCCGCCCACTGCACCGGCGGCGTGTTCATGGTCGACGGCGGCCTGAGCCTGTAGCCGCTCATTGCCGCACGGTGCCGACCCCAACCCTGGTCGATGTGCTGGACCGCCCCGACCTGACCGGTAGCTGGGAGGAGATATGGCGCTCTTGGACTTGCGGGGACGTGCCCTACCGACCCTGACGAGGCGCCGGTGGATTGCCGTCCTGACCGGACTCGCGGCCGCGCTCCCGGCGCAACAAGGCCTCCAGCTCGGCCACCCGCGCTTGCGCGGCTGCGTGGGCCGCCGCTTCCTGCTGGTGGGCCGCCGCTTCCTGCTGGTGGGCCGCCGCTTCCTGCTGGCGGGCCGCCACTTCCTGCGCGAGGCGCGTCTCCGCCGCTTGCCGCGCCTCGTCGGTTTCCGCAAGGTTCGGCAGGTCCTGCCCGGTGTCCGGATCGTGGAACCGCAGCCCCCGCGCCGTCACCCGCAACTCCAGCCCCAGCACGCCGCTCGCCAGCGCCAGCGTGCCGTCCGCCAACTCCCGCCCCGGCAGCCGCCGATACTCCCCCGCGCTCAACTCCAGGCCCTGCAGCGGCGGCTCCAGATAGTCGCCGGTCGGGTCGTACTGCCAGTACTCCCGCACCCCCAGCGCACGGTACACCTCGCGCTTGCTCCCCTGGTCCTCGCGGTACGTCGAGCGCGAGGTAATCTCCAGCACGAAGTCAGGCACCTTGCGCTCCTTCCACAGCCGGTAGCTGGAGCGGTCGGCGTTGGATACGCCCAGCACCACGAACACGTCGGGCGCCACCACCGCCCGCGGATTCCCCTCCTGGTAGTAGAGCAGCAGGTTGCCCGAGACGTACACGTCCCGGCGGTCGCGAAAGTGGAACCGCAGCCGGTCGACGGCGTAGGTCAGCGGGGTGCGTTGGAAGTCGCTTTCCGCCATCGGCCGGCCGTCGGATGAGGGGTAGTGAACCTTGGCGGGTGCGAGCATCGGGCTGGCCATGGGCTATCCTCCATTCCACCATAGCATACCACAGCTCAGAGTACACGCGCACGGGCAGGCGTCTGCCGGCGACGGCGAACGAGCGACCGGGGCGACTTGGTGGAGCGCGGCGCGTTCCACCACCGGGTAGCGATGGCCAACCCGGCGGATGTCGCCGTCGACCTGACGCAGGTCTGGTAGCCCCGGCCTGCAGCGCCGGCCGCCTACTCACCGGCGGCGCCGGCGGCCGGCCGCAGCCGGCCGAGCCGGCCGGGCTCGGGTTGCACGGCTCGGCCCGCGGGCGTATACTCGGCGGCGGGCAAGCGGGCAGCGGGGCGATGGCGGAGCCGGCACGGTTACAGGTGAACGGGAAAGACTACGAGTTGCCGGTGGTGCGGGGCTCCGAGAACGAGGTCGCGATCGACATCTCGCGGCTGCGCGCGCAGGTCGGGGTCATCACCATGGACCCGGGCTACGGCAACACCGGCTCCTGCCGCAGCGGCATCACCTTCATCGACGGCGAGCGCGGCATTCTGCGCTACCGCGGCATCCCGATCGAGCAGCTTGCCGAGCACAGCTCGTTCCTGGAGGCGGCGTGGCTGCTGATCTACGGCGAGCTGCCGACCAGGGAGCAGCTCGAGGAGTTCACCGGCCACATCACCTACCACACGATGGTGCACGAGGACGTGAAGCGGTTCTACACCGGGTTCCCCAAGCAGGCGCATCCGATGGCGATCACCGGCGCCGTGGTGGGCGCGCTGTCCACCTTCTACCCCGACTCGATGGATGTTTCCGACGAGCGCGAGATCGAGATCGCCACCCACCGGCTGATCGCCAAGGTGCCGACCATCGTCGCCTACTCGTACAAGCATTCGATCGGCCATCCGTTCATGTCGCCGCTCAACCGGCTCGGCTACGCCCCCAACTTCTTGCACATGATGTTCGCCACGCCGGCCGAGCAGTACGAGGTCGACCCGCTGGTGGCCCGGACCATGGACCTGATCTTCCTGCTGCACGCCGACCACGAGCAGAACTGCTCCGCCAGCACGGTGCGCATCGTCGGCAGCTCGCAGGCCAACCTGTTCTCGGCGATCTCGGCCGGGGTGCACGCGCTCTGGGGGCCACTGCACGGCGGCGCCAACCAGGCGGTGATCGAGATGCTGGAGCGGATTCACGCCGGCGGCGACGACGGCCGCCAGTTCCTGGAGAAGGTGAAGAACAAGCGGGCGAGGACCCGGCTGATGGGGTTCGGCCACCGCGTCTACAAGAACTTCGACCCGCGCGCGCTGATCCTCAAACGCGCCTGCTTCGAGGTGCTGGAGCGGCTGCACGTCTCCACCCCGCTGCTGGACATCGCGGTCCAGCTCGAGGAGATCGCATTGCGCGACGACTACTTCGTGGCGCGCAAGCTCTATCCCAACGTCGACTTCTACTCCGGCATCATCCTGCAGGCGATCGGAATCCCGGTGAACATGTTCACCACCCTGTTCACCATCGGCCGCCTCCCCGGCTGGATCGCGCAGTGGGGCGAGATGATTCACGACCCCGAATACAAGATCGCCCGCCCGCGCCAGATCTACACCGGCCCCACCGAACGCCCCTACGTCCCGATGGACCAGCGCTGAGCCGCCGCTGCGCCGGCCCGTGGCCCGCCCGATGAGACTGCTCCCCAACCGGCCTCCGCACCTCGGCGAGCTGGTCGAGGTGCGTTCGCGGCGCTGGCTGGTGGAAGCCGTGGAGACGCCGCCACGCGAGTGCGCGCGCGTGAGCCTGGCCTGCGCCGACGACGATGCCCAGGGCCAGACCCTGGAAGTGTACTGGGACTTCGAGATCGACCGCGCCATCCTGGAGCAGGAAGCGTGGTCCGACCTCGGCGCCAAGGGCTTCGACCCGCCGCGCCACTTCAGCGCGTTCCTGCACACGCTGCGCTGGAACTGCATCACCGGCACCGATCCTAACCTGTTCCAATCGCCCTTCCGCGCCGGCATCAAGCTCGACGCCTACCAGATGGAGCCGTTGCGCAAGGCGCTGCGCCTGCCGCGCGTCAACCTGTTCATCGCCGACGACACCGGCCTCGGCAAGACCATCGAAGCCGGCCTGATCGCCCGCGAGTTGCTGCTGCGCAAGCGAGCGCGGACGGTGGTGGTCGCAGCCCCCGCTTCCGTAATGGAGCAATGGAAGGCGGAGATGGAGGAACGCTTCGGGCTTCTGTTCGTGATTCTCGACCGCGCCTACCTGGCGCAGGTGCGCCGCGACCGGGGCTTCGGCGTCAATCCGTGGCGCACCCACAGCCGCTTCATCGTGTCGCACAATCTGCTCATCGACTCGGCTTACGCGGACCCGATGCGGGAGTGGCTCGGCGACCTGGCGCCGGGCAGCCTGCTGATTCTGGACGAAGCCCACCACGCGGCGCCGTCCAGCGGCGGACGCTACGGCATCGAGACCAAGTTCACGCGCGCCATCCGCGAGCTCGGCGGCCGCTTCGAGCACCGCCTGTTCCTGTCCGCCACACCTCACAACGGCCACTCCAACAGCTTCGCCACCCTGCTCGAGCTGCTCGACCCCTACCGCTTCACGCGCGGAGTGCCGGTGCGCGGCAAGAGCGCTCTGGAAGACGTCATGGTCCGCCGCCTCAAGGAGGACATCCGCGAAGTACAGGGCGGTTTCCCGAAACGCGAGGTGTGCCGGGTAGTGATCGACGGGTTGCCGGAGGATGCGCCGGAGCTCGTGCTGTCGCGGCTGCTCGACGAGTACCGCCACGTGCGGGAGACCCGGTTCCAAGACGTACCCGCGCGCACCCGCGCCGCGGCCGGACTGCTCGTGGTGGGGCTGCAACAGAAGCTGCTGTCGTCGATCGAGGCGTTCGCCATTTCTCTGGCGCGGCATCGCAAGACGGCCCGCGAGCAGTGGGAGCGCTTCGCGGCCGGTGAGGGCCAGGTCCCGGCCGCCGGCAGCGATGCGTTCGCGTCCAAGGCCGCATCCCGGTTCGCCACGCCCCCCGACGCCGACGACGATCGCGCGGAGCGCACGGACGAGGAGAACGCGGCGGAAGAGGCAACCCAGATCGCCGCCATCAACGCCGCAGCCGAGAGCGCATCGGGCCGGACTCCGGATGCCGAGGCGCTGTGGCACACCGAACAGGACCTGCTCGACCGGATGGAGGAGGTGGCCTCCGCCGCGCGCGGCCGGCCTGACGCGAAGACCCGCAAGCTGATCCACTGGATCGACGACCACCTGTGTCCCGACCGTCCCCGCTGGAACGACGGGCGGGTGCTGATCTTCACCGAGAACGTGATCGGCACCAAGCGCTACCTGCGCGAGATGCTGGGGCAGGCCATAGCCGGCACCGACCTCGCCGACGAGCGGATCGAAACCATCGACGGCCAGACCGCGGGCGCCAACCGCAGGGAGATCCAGCGCCGCTTCAACGCGGCCCCGGCGGACGATCCGCTGCGCATCCTGATCGCCACCGACGCCGCCCGCGAGGGGCTGAACTTCCAGGCGCACTGCACCGACCTGTTCCACTTCGACCTGCCCTGGAACCCCGGCCGGATCGAGCAGCGCAACGGGCGCATCGACCGCAAGCTGCAACCGGCGCCGGAGGTACGCTGCCACTACTTCGCGCTCCCGCAACGCGCCGAGGACCGCGTGCTGGAAGTGCTGGTCAGGAAGACCCAGACCATCAAGCGCGAGCTCGGCAGCCTCTCCAAGGTGATCGACGACGACATCGAGCGCCGACTGCGCGGTGGCATCCGTCACCGGGAGGCGACACGGCTTGCACGTGAGATCGAAGCGGCCGACCTGGACCAGGAGAAGAAGCGCGTTGCCACCGAGGAGCTCGAAGCGGCACGCGAACGGCAGGAGGATCTGAAGGATCAGATCGAGCGCTGCCGGGGGCTGCTGGATCGGTCGCGCCGCTGGGTGGACTTCGAGCCGGAACCGTTCCGTGACGCGATGTCCTGCTCGCTGGAGCTGCTGGGCGCCGAACCGTTGCAGGGAGAGCGTGCCGACGATGGCTCCCCGGTGTGGATGTTCCCGCCGCTCACCGGCCAGACGCTGGCCGACGCGAGCTGGACCAGTACCCTGGATACGCTGCGCGTGCCACGCAGGAGCAACCAGAAACTGGCCGAGTGGCGGCGCGAAGCGCCCATCCGCCCGGTCGTCTTCGAGGACGCCGGCGTGCTCACCGACGCCACGGTGCACCTGCACCTGGAGCAGCGGATGGCGCAGCGCCTGCTGGCCCGTTTCCGAGCCCAGGGTTTCGTCCACCACGACCTGTCCCGCGCCTGCCTGGTACAGGCGGCCGACTCGATCCCGCGGGTGATCCTGTTGGGCCGGCTGTGCCTGTACGGCCGCCGTGCCGAACGCCTGCACGAGATCCTGACGCCGGTCGCCGCGCGCTGGATCGAGCCGTCGCGACGCGTGGGGCCGCTCAAAGCGTACGCCGGGGAGGCCGAAGCGCGGACCCTCCAACGCCTGGAGTCCGCGCTGCGAGATGCGCACGCCCCGAGTGAGACCGTTCACCGCCGTCTGCTTGAAACTGGCGCGCAGGACATCACCGACCTGCTGCCGCAGCTCGAAGAGCGAGCCGATCAGGTCGCCCGAAGCGCGGCCGACGCCCTGCGCGATCGAGGCGAGAGTGAGGCTCAACAGCTCCGCGTCACCCTGGAACGCCAGCGCCAGCGCGTCGAAGCGGAGCTCGGCAAGCACGAGGCTGCCCAAGTCCAGCTCTCCCTTGAGTTCAACGACGAAGAGAAACGCCAGCGACAGGCCGACGTCGCCGCGTGGCGCCGGCGCCTAACCCAGTTCGACCGCGACCTCGAAACCGAGCCACCCCGAATTCGCCAGTTCTACGAAGTGCGGGCTCGGCGCGTGGAGCCGGTTGGTCTGGTGTATCTTTGGCCGGACACGGGATGACGAGGATCGGATGAATCAGCCACCGCTGCAGGAGCTCAGACTGCGCGACTTCCGCTGCTTTCGAGAACAGCAGACTGCGCGCCTGGCGCCGCTGACGCTGCTGATCGGCGAAAACAGCACCGGAAAGACGTCGTTTCTGGCCGCGGTACGGGCGATGCTGGAGGTCGGTAGCTACCACGAAGACCCCGACTTCCGTGCCCCGCCCTATGACCTCGGCTCTTTTCACGAGATTGCATATCGCCAGGATCCAACCGGCAGTCGTGGCGGAGCCGAATCGTTCGGTATAGGTTTCAGGTACGCTGGGGAGAAGGGCGAACCAGTCGCCGTGGACGCCACCTTCACGCTGGGTGACGGCGCCGCTCCGAAGCTCTCGACCGTACGCTGGAGCGCCGCAGACGTGTGGGTGCGAGAGCATCGCGACACAGAAGGATCCTACACCGACCTGGGATGCGCCAGCGGCTCATGGCGTCTGCCGCCGGTCCCGGATCGCGATCGTCGCTATCTCTACGGCGGAGACACCGCCAAGGTCAACTTACTCCTGGGGGTTGCGGTGGAGAGCGGCATGCCGGGAAAGCTGCAGCCGCTGCACGGCGATGTTGACTTGGTGCCCACGGAGCGTGACGTCGTCGAATTGATCGCTCTGTTTGTTGAGAACAACAGGTTCGCATCGGGAGCTCTTGCCGGGGCGCCGATTCGGTCCAGTCCGCTGCGCACGTACGATCCGGTACGGCTGGTGCAAGATCCGCAGGGGGTCTCGACTCCAGCGTTCCTGGCGAACGTGCATGCCAGGAATCCCGATGCGTGGCAGGACATGAAGAGTGATCTGGAGAAGTTTGGCCACAAGTCTGGACTGTTCGACGATGTGTTCGTGAAGCGACTTGGCCGGCACGAGTTCGAGCCGTTCCAGTTGGAAGTACGCAAGCGGGGCAAGACGTGCAAAGGCGCAAGACGCAATCTGATCGACGTAGGCTACGGCGTCAGTCAGATTCTGCCACTGCTCGTGGAGCTATTCCGGCACGACCGAGCGTCAATGTTCCTGCTGCAGCAGCCGGAGGTACACCTGCATCCAAGCGCGCAGGCCGAACTCGGCAGCCTGTTCTGTGCCTCGGCGGGGTCCCACTGTCAACTGATCGTCGAAACGCATAGCGACTACATTCTTGACCGCATCCTGCTCGACATTCGCGACAAACGATCCGATCTGGAGCCGGACGACGTATCGATCCTCTATTTCGAACGGGATGACCTGTCCGTCACGATCCACTCAATTCGCATTGATGACGAAGGCAACGTGCTCGATGCACCGGACGGATACCGACGATTCTTCCGGGACGAACTGAAGCGAGTAATCGATTACTGATGTGCGCCATCGTCGATGCGAGCGTCGCGTTCGAAGTATTCGGCCGAAAGCGAACCGCGGCGGGTATTCGTTTTCGGAACTGGTTGGATGATGGGCGTGGACAGCTTGTTGTCGGTGGGAGAGTCTCGGAGGAACTCACACACAATCGCAATTTCGGACGCTGGCTGCTGGAAGCACGGCGTGTGAGCGGCCGCGTGCGACAGATTGGTGGTGCCCGAATCCGTCGATACGAGGACGAACTCGGCCAATCCCGCAATCTTCAGTCCAACGATGTGCACATCATAGCGCTTGCCTTGGCGAGCGGTGCTCGCCTTCTCTATACGGATGACGGCCGTTTGCAGCGTGACTTTGCGGACCCCGCAGTCATTCCAGGTGTAGCGGGCCGGATCTACACGTCGCGACCCGATGGCCACTTCACGGCTGAACACCGGAAGCTGCTTGACGCGGACCTCTGTATCGGACCCAGGGCGGGGTGACCACGGGAGCACCGATGGACCACCAACCGCTACAGGAACTCAGACTCCGTGACTTTCGTTGCTTTCGCGAGCAGCAGGCGGCTCGCTTGGCGCCGCTGACGTTGCTGCTCGGCGACAACAGCACCGGTAAGACCTCTTTTCTCGCCGCGGTAAAGGCGATTCTCGAAGTCGCAAGTTACCACAAGGACCCCGACTTTCGCAGTGCGCCGTACGATCTCGGATCGTTCCATGAGATCGCCCATCACGCACAAGATAGCCGCCGTGCAGGCGCCGAATCGTTCAGCATTGGCTTCGAGTGTTCGGGAAACTCGGTTGAGTCCGTCGAATTTGACGCGACGTTTACCCTCGGCAAGGGCGCTTCCCCCGCCCTTGCCACCGTAGTGTGGAGCGCCGCAGGTGTGTGGATCAGAGACCAACGCCGCGATTCGAACCCTCGCACCGAACTGGGTTGCGCGAGCGGTTCTTGGCGGCTGCCCGCTTTGGGGCGCGGACCCAACGACAACTACATCTACGGCGGAGGAGCGTCTACGATGGCGCAGTTCCTACGCGTCGCTGCGGAGAGCGGCACGGCGGGTGAGCTGCAGCCGCTGACGGGAGATACTGACGCGATCCTCACCGAGAGCGATTATCACGACTTCGCCAAACTCTATGAAGAGGGTGCTTTGTTCAGTGCAAGTGCGTTTGCGGGAGGACCCACCCGATCCAGCCCGCTCCGCACGTACGATCCGGTGAGGATCGTGCGCGATCCGGAGGGAAGCTCGGTGCCGGCATTCCTCGCGGATGCTCACGCTCGAGACTCGGAGCAGTGGCACGAGTTGAAGCAGCGGATCGAACAATTCGGGCACAAGTCAGGTCTGTTTAACGAGATATTTGTCAAACGGCTTGGCAAGCATGAATATGAACCGTTTCAATTGGAGATGCGAAAGTGGGGCAAGCACGGCAAACGCAAGGGTGCAAAGCACAACCTGATCGACGTGGGATATGGCGTTAGCCAAGTGCTGCCCCTGTTGCTGGAGCTACTCATTGAGGACGGATACCCGCGATTCCTTCTGCAGCAGCCTGAAGTGCACCTCCATCCCAGCGCCCAGGCGGCTCTTGGAAGCCTGTTCTGCACGAGCGCCGCGTCAGGTCGCCAGCTTATTGTCGAAACACACAGCGACTACATCGTCGATCGTGTTCGCATGGACATCCGCGACCGTGAGACGGGTCTGAAGCCGGAGGATGTTTCCATCTTGTTCTTCGAAAGGGCCGATCTTGACGTTCATATCCATTCCTTGAGATTCGATGAACAAGGCAACCTGTGGGATGCACCGGACGGCTATGGTCAGTTCTTCATGGAAGAAACGAGGCGGTCGATCGGACTGTAAATGTGCGCCATCGTCGATGCCAACGTGGCATACGAAGTATTTGGAAGCGACCGCCCTCCGGCTGGCAGACGATTCTTTGATTGGCTGTCGAGCCCACGCGGACAGTTGGTGGTCGGCGGTCAACTTCGAGAGGAGCTGGCCCGGGACCGGCGATTCTTCCAGTGGCTCAGGAGCGCCCTCAGAAATGGACGCGCTCGCTCAGTGACTGACGAAGTAGTGGACGATCATGCCGCAGGCCTCCTCGGGAAGGGGGTGTGCAAGTCCGACGACCTGCATGTGCTTGCGCTCGCGCTGGTGAGTGGGGCGCGTCTGCTCTACACCAACGACGCGGCACTGATCGATGACTTCGGGAATCCGGAGATCGTCGCGAGACCGCGCGGCAAGATCTACACGACGGCCAGGAACGCCAACGTCACGGATGCGCATCGGGGTCTCCTTGCGGCTCGCGATCTCTGTCGGGTGCCACAAGGCTGACGATGCCCGCGCAAGACCCGAACACACGCGCCCACCTCGAGTGGCTGGGTTTCATCCAACCGAACGGATTGGTGGTCTCGGCTCCGGCGCTGGTCAAGGCGGGTGCGATCCTGAACCGTCAGGATGCGGAGGGGCAGGCGCTGCTCGCCGGGTGCGTCCACCAACCGACGGTCTTCCCAGGACGCGATCCCGGGCCGTGCGTGGGAGACTTCCAAGAGTTCGCGAGCGCGGTCCTCGGCTGGGGCTTCTCGTCCAGGGGCTACGCGGGCACGGCAGAGTCTCCCGTCCCGGCCGATCTGGCGGTCGTTCTCCCGGACTACGACGAGACGCTGCACCCGGACTTCGCAATTCGTGAACGTGACCCTCGGAATGGCACATCGCCGTGGCAACTGCTCGTGCAGGTGCTCGCCGTCGGACAAGACTTCGACAAGGCGACGTCCGGCGCCGGCGGACTGGAGGCATCTCCCCAGGGCCGAGTGGAGCGCCTTCTGCGCGGCACCGGGGTCCCCGCCGGTGTGCTGTTCAACGGCGTCGCGCTACGCTTGATCTCTGCCCCCCGAGGCGAGAGCTCCGGCTGGATGGACTTCCGCTTCGCGGACCTGATCAACACCGCCGGGCGCCCGCTCTGCTCGGCGCTGCGCCTGCTGCTATCCGAACAGCGGCTGCTGGCACTGCCCCGCGATCAGCGGCTCGCCGCGCTGCTCGAAAGCAGCCGCAAGTACCAGAACGAGGTCTCCGAGCGCCTCTCGGAGCAAGTGCTCCATGCCCTGTACGAACTCCTCCGCGGCTTCCAAACCGCTCACGACTCCTCCGGGGGCGAGCTCCTGGGCGAGCCGCTGTCCGAGGACGGCGACCGCAACGACATCTACCGCGGCCTGCTCTCCGTCATCCTGCGCCTGGTCTTTTTGCTCTACGCCGAGGAACGTGGCATGCTGCCGGACGATGAGAACTTCGCGCGCTACTACTCGCTCACCGGCCTCTACCAGCGCTTGCGCGAGGATGCGGCGCTCAACCCGGACACCATGGACCAGCGCTTCGGTGCCTGGGCGCAGCTTCTCGTGCTGTTTCGCCTCATCCACGATGGGTCACGCGCCCATCGCACCGGCGGCGCCGTAAGCCTTCCGGAGCGCCGCGGCGCTCTGTTCGACCCCGATCGCTTCCGATTCCTTGAAGGCCGTAGCGGCGGCGGTGCCCGGCAGACGATTGAGCGCGTTGTGCCGCCGCGCATCTCCGACGGCGTCATCTACCGGGTGCTGGAGAAGCTGCTTGTGCTCGACGGCGAGCGCATCTCGTACCGCACGCTCGACGTGGAGCAGATCGGCTCCGTGTACGAGACCATCATGGGCTTTCGCCTGGAGACCGCCACCGGCCGCTCGGTTGCCATCAAGCCGGCAAAGAAGCTCGGAGCACCGAACACAATCGATCTTGACACGCTGCTGGCTCAGCCGAGCGCCAGCCGCAGGCGGTGGTTTCAGGAGCGCGCGGGCCGCACCATCACGGACAGGGTTGCGAAGGGGCTCCGGGAAGCGGAGACGGTGGTCGATCTGCACGTGGCGCTGGACCGCGTTCTGGACAAGGACGCGACGCCCGACATCGCCCCGCCTGGCGCTCTGGTACTGCAACCCAACGAGGAACGACGGCGCTCCGGCTCCCATTACACGCCGCGCGAACTGACCGAGCCGATTGTTCGTCACACCCTCGCACCCCTGCTCGATCGGCTGAAAGGCGAGGACGGCCGGGCGCCGACCCCGGAGCAAATCCTGGACCTCAAGATCTGCGATCCGGCAATGGGCTCCGGCGCATTCCTGGTCGAGACCTGTCGCCAGCTCGCCGACGCTCTGATCGACGCGTGGGGCGCTCACGGCTCCATGCCGGACATTCCACCCGATGAAGACGAGGTGATCTTCGCCCGTCGGCTCGTCGCTCAGAAGTGCCTCTACGGCATCGACCGCAACCCCATGGCCGTTGACCTCGCCAAGGTCTCGCTCTGGCTCAGCACGCTCGCGCGCGACCATCCGCTCACCTTCGTCGACCATGCGTTCCGTCACGGCGACTCGCTCGTCGGGCTGACCCGTCAGCAGATCGAATCGCTGAACTGGAAGGCTGGGCAGCCGATCCTCACTGGCTTCGGCGTGCGCGAAGCCGTGGAAGCGGCATCGGAGTTGCGGCGGCAGATCCGTGAAGCCGACGACACCGTCGATGAACGCCGCTTGCAGAACCTCTGGCGCGAAGCTCAGGACGCAGTCGGCGAAGTGCGCCTGTTCGGCGATCTCGTGCTCGCCGCATTCTTCGAGGGCGCCAAGCCAAAGGAGCGGGAGTCACGGCGCTCCGCCTACCAGGAGGCGATCCTCACCGGAGAGGCGTGGCGTCACGCGGTGGAGATGGACGGGCGCCGCAACGCGGAGCTGCCGTTCGCTCCGTTCCACTGGGAAATCGAGTTCCCCGAGGCATTCGAGCGCGACAACCCCGGCTTCGACGGCTTCGTCGGCAACCCGCCGTTCGCGGGCAAGAACAACGTCGCGGCCGGCAACATTGTCGCCTACCCGAGTTGGCTCAAGGAGATGCATGAGGAGAGCCACGGCAATGCCGACCTCGTGGCGCACTTCTACCGGCGTGCGTTCAACTTGGTTCGCGATGGTGGCACATTCGGCCTGATCGCCACCAACACCATCGCCCAGGGCGATACCCGCTCCAGCGGTTTACGCTGGATCTGCGAGCACGGTGGCGAGATCTACCGCGCTACCAAGCGGGTCCAGTGGCCCGGCGAAGCGGCCGTCATCGTAAGTGTTCTCCACGTCGCCAAGGGTCCGTTTCGCGGCCACAAGGCGCTCGACGGCGCGAGCGTCGACAATATCACCGCGTTCCTGTTCCACCGGGGCGGCCACGCGGACCCGGTACGGCTGGCGGCCAACGCCGGCAAGAGCTTCCAGGGCAGCATCGTCCTCGGCATGGGCTTCACCTTCGACGACACCGACCGGAAAGGCGTTGCGTCCTCACTCGCCGAAATGCAGCGGCTCATCGAATCCGACCCGCGCAACTGCGAGGTCATCTTCCCCTACATCGGCGGCGAGGAGGTCAACACCAGCCCCACCCATACCCACCACCGCTACGTGATCAACTTCGGCGGGCGAAGCGAGGAGGAGTGCCGGCGACGCTGGCCCGATCTCATGGCGATTGTGGCACGTCGCGTGAAGCCCGGGCGAATGAAGGTAAACAGGCAAGTCCGGCGAGTCCGATGGTGGCAGTTTGGTGACAGACAGCCCGCGCTATATTCCACGATCGAGGGACTGGATCAGGTAATCGTGTGTTCAATCGTCAGCAACAGGGTTGTCTTTACGTTCCTCCCTCTGAGGGTGGTATTCTCGCACAAACTGGCTGTCTTTCCGTTTCAGAGTCTTTCAGCCTTCTGTGCGCTGCAATCGAACGCGCACGAAGTCTGGGCAAGGTTCTTTAGCTCCACGATGAAAGACGATATGAACTACTCTCCATCCGATTGTTTCGAAACCTTTCCATTCCCGGGAGGTTGGGAAGCCGATCGCTCGCTCGAAGCCGCTGGACGTTCCTACTACGAGTACCGCGCCGCGATCATGGTGGCGAACACCGAAGGCATGACGCGTACGTACAACCGCTTTCACGACATCTATGAGACCGATCCGCGGATCGTCCAGCTCCGCGAGTTGCACACGGCCATGGACCGCGCTTTGCTCGATGCCTACGGCTGGGACGACATTCGCACCGACTGCGAATTCCTCCTCGACTACCAAATCGACGAGGCAACCTGGGGCCAAAAAAGGAAGCCATACCGTTACCGCTGGCCAGACCCCGTCCGCGACGAGGTGCTCGCCCGCCTCCTCGCCCTCAACGCTGAACGCGCTGCGGACGAGGTCGTCCGCGGCGCGCCTGACGTGCGCCCAAGACGAGGAGAGACGCCAGCGGCAGGCCAGACGTCGCTGCGTGACGCCGGCACCTGACTCAGTTCGACCGCGCTCTGACGCCGATTTCAATGAATAGCGACGCTTCTGGAAGTCGTGACTGGATGCTATCATGGAAACTGCATGAGTGAACCGGAATCCCCTCCAGTTCCTTCCGATCTCTATCCGTATCTGAACGAAATTGCCGAGCGTCTGTTCTCCGGTCATGCGGCCGTCATGATCGGATCCGGCTTTAGCCGGAACGCGCAACCGCGGGGTGGTTCATCTCCCCAGTTTCCGGACTGGTCCGGGCTGGGAGACCTGTTCTACGAGAAACTTCACCACAAACAGCCTGACGCTGGAGCCAAGTATCTCAGCGTCCCAACCTTGGCCAAAGAGGTTGAAGCCACCCTCGGTCGGCCAGCTCTGGATCGGATCCTGAACTCTGCCATTCCGGATGAGGACCACGAGCCAGCAGAATTACACATAGCGTTGCTCAGTCTTCCGTGGTCGGACGTCTTCACAACCAATTACGATACTCTCCTTGAGAGAGCGTGCAGATCGGTCGCTTCGCAGAAATACGGCATCGTAGTCGATCAACAGGATCTCATCAACTCGGACCGGCCACGAATCGTCAAACTCCATGGCAGTTTGTCACCCGCCTCTCGGCTGATCGTCACCGACGAAGACTACCGCCGCTATCGGGAAGATCATGCACCGTTCGTTAATACGATTCGTCAGGCACTTCTGGAAAACACGCTATGCTTGATCGGTTTCTCCGGCGACGATCGCAATTTCCTGGATTGGATTGGATGGATCGCAGACAACCTCGGCCGCCGAGACGCTCCCAAGATGTATCTCGTCGGCGTATACCGGCTGTCCGACTCCCAGAAGAAACTACTCGACGAACGAAACATCGTATGCGTGGACCTGTCCCAGTATCCGGACATTGGCGCCGATGACCACAACAAGGCGCTCCATCGACTCTTCGATTTTTTCGACTCCAGAAGGAGAGACCATAGTCGGAGACTCTCCGATTATTTCGATTCCAGACAGAGAGACTACAGTCGGCTTCGATGGCCACACGATGATCACGCTCACACCAGTGGAAAGGATAAGGCAATAGCTTCCCAGATCTCCAGCCTCGTGCCAACGTGGAGAGACCAGCGGCGCTCGTATCCGGGTTGGGTTATCGTTCCCGACGACCGTCGTGTCGCTCTCTGGCGGTCCACTCGCGAGTGGGTTCGAAAACTGCCAGTCCCGGACAGCTTTTCAGATAGTCTCGATCTAGAGTTTGCGTTCGAGCTGATCTGGCGAATGGAGAAGTGCCAGTGCCCCATCTTCGACAATCAGATCGAGTTTCTTGAGCTCACTCTGAATCGGTACTTACCTCTGACCGGTGCTGACGCTCCGACCGACTCATCGCCGTCGAGCTCGAAGGACACGAATGGGCGAAGCCTCCCTCAAAGCGGGGTTCGCGACATGTGTCATCACCTGTTACTTGCGGTGTTGCGGTACTTCCGCGAAGAGGGCCTGCAGGAGAAGTGGAACGGCACTTGCGAAAGGATCGAGGGCCTAGTGACAACGATGTCCCCCGACTATAGAGCCCGGTTCCACTACGAACGAGCGCTCGCCGCGCTGTTCGCTCCTGACCCGCAGGATGTCAAGAAGAAGATCGAGGAGTGGCCGGTAGACGACTCGCTACCGTTCTGGGAAGCGAAACGCGCCGGTCTGCTCGCAGAAATCGGTCAACTGCGAGATGCCGCGAGGATTCTTGAGAATTCCCTTGCAGCGATCCGTACCAGGTCGAACCTCAAGCCCGTTACAACGGACTATTCTCTTGCTTCGCAGGAGTCGATCGTCATGCTCCTGCTTCGCTCTGTGCAACTGGCGTTGGTCTTCCCGGCAGGAGAGCTCTCCAAGTATGAGGAGTCCGCCAAGGATTTCACAGACCGCTGGCATACGCTTCGGCAATTCGGTTGCGACCCGTGGGGGGAGTTCGAAGTATTTGAACTCGCTCTAGATCGACCGCCAGAGCACAAACAGAACACGACGCGCAAGTTCACGTTCGACATCGGCAGGGTCACCCAGGGTCGCAGTTTCCAACGCGAGGACACGGAGACGTTGACCGCGTACCGATTCTTGCGATTTTGTGAGGAAGCCGGCGTACCTTTTCGAATGCCCGGATGTACGATCGCCACGAGGACCGCGGCGGGAGCCTTGTCTCGCGTCGCTCCTCACTCTCCGTACTGGGCGATGGCGACGCTGATTCGCCTTAACGATGCGAAAGCGGTCGAATGTCTCTTCGATCGCGCGTCCGTGGCCCGCATGGATACCGCGTCGGTTGACGGCATGGTCGACCGTTACCTCAGAGCTCTGGACCTCGCTCTCGCTGACATACAAGCGGGAACTCATTTCTGGGACCAAAACCTTGGCATTCTACTCGCCAAGGTCGTACCGGAAATCCTGTCGAGATGAGCAACACCGGTGTCGTCCTCGGGCGCGATAGTGGTCAGCCATCCTTCACGATGACACTCTTCGATTTTGAGACGTTCATTTCTCCGGGGTACTTGATTGGGCCGGGACGATCCGCGGTGGTTGTCCCGATCAAGGAACGGTATTCGGACGAACTCCTTCCCCAAACACGGTCCGAAGGAGTGTTTTGGCAGAGCGAGTCCGCCTTGCGGATCGAGAGAGTCTACTACCTCAGAGCTGGAGTGCATAGACTGTTTCCGCGAGGAACGATAGTCGTGTTCTATGCGAGTGGAAAGCGCGGGCAAGCAGTTGCACTAGCCAGGGTGACATTCTCGGACACCATTACGAAAACTCAGGCAGTGACGAACCTGAACAGACAAGGAGTGTTGACGGAGGACGAAATAGGTCAACGCGCAAACGATCGTAACGAGATTACGATATTCACATTCGATAATGTATTGGAGTTTCCTGTGAGCATCGACTTCAAGAAGCTCAAGCAAATGGACTGCGTTGGGGGCGCCAATCTCAGGACTGCTCGGAGCGTCTCATCGGAGGCACTTATGGGTATCGTTAAGGAAGGATTCGGAGAGGCTGTAGTGTGATGAAGCAGGTGATCATATCACTCAAGCCTGCATACGGCAAACTGGTGCTGTGTGGTTCCAAGACGGTGGAGCTTCGAAACAGGATCGTCAGGATCGAGCCAGGTACGACGATCTGGATCTACGTCACACGCCCAGTAGGCGAAATCGTCGCTATGGCAGAAGTAAAGTCGGTAGTCCATGATAGTCCCGTGGCGATATGGAGACGCTTCCGCAGTCAAATGTGTATCGACTGGGTGGGATTCGAGCACTACGTCGGCGATCGACCTCAAGTGTCTGCCTTGTTGCTAGAGGGAGTGAGAAGGCTGGATGATCCGATGCCGATAAGAAGCATAAGGCGCGTAGCCCGTTCCTTTCATCCGCCACAGTTCTATACACGTGTTGCACCGGAGAGTGGACTGTTCCGAGCGTTGAACGAACGATCGGACGCTGTGACAGCATCACTGGAGACAGCTTGATGGTGGAACAGCGCCCCCTCGTCGCAGTCGCTGCTCGCCGATTGATCACGCATGTGGCGTCGCGAAATTTCAAGAGCATTGCCGCGTGCGATGTCTCGCTGGGGCCATTGGCCATCGTAGTGGGCCGCAATGGTGCGGGCAAGAGCAATTTTCTGGACGCGCTGAGATTCACGGTCGAGGCGCTGGGCATCTCGCTGGAACACGCCTTGCGGGAGCGGGGCGGCATTGCGGAAGTCTGCCACCGAGGGGTGCCGGAGCCACACTATTTCGGCATTCGTCTTGACTTTCGGCTGGCGGACACGCCCGGCTGGTATGCATTCGACATCGGGGCGCACGACGATGGCGGCTACGTCGTGCGACGCGAAGAGTGCCACGTGAGGACCAACGGCGACGGCGCGGAGCAGTTTTTTCGGATCGAGAACGGTCGCTGTACTGCCAGCTCGCTCGCATATCCACCGCTGGTAGACCGCGGATCGCTGTATCTGGTGCGCGCTTCGAGCGTACCGGAGTTCCGTCCGGTATACGATGCACTGTCGAGTATGGCATTTTACCATATTGATCCGCGCAGCCTCGGAGGATTTCAGACTCCGGCCGGCGACTGTGCGCTTGCGCCCGACGGCAGTAACGCCGCCGGCGTACTGGCAAACATGAAGTCCCAGCGTCCCGGCAGCGTCCAACGCCTTGCCGACTATCTCGCAGCGGTCGTTCCCGAAATCGCAGGAGTGGACGCCCACGGCGTTGGCAACAGACACGTGCTACGGTTCCACCAACGGGTGCCTGGTGAGGCACACCTTGTGACGTATTTTGGCGACAGCATGTCGGACGGGACGCTGCATTTTCTGGGCGTTCTCCTCGCGCTCCTGCAGAAATCAGGGGCCGGGATCCACACTCACGTGGTCGGTATCGAGGAACCGGAGGTCGCACTCCATCCCGAAAGCGCCGGCGTACTGATGGACGTGCTGCTGGAGGCGAGCGAATACACTCAGGTCGTCGTCACTACCCATAGCGCCGATCTCCTGGATCGAGACTCGGTTCCCATAAAGTCGATCTTACCGGTCGTGTACGTCGACGGGGAATCGAAGATCGGCCCGCTGGACGATGTAGGCAGCTCGGTACTGCAAGACGGAACCTTCACCGCCGGCGAGTTGCTTCGCATCGACCAGCTTCACCCGGCTTCCGACGTGTCGGCATCACAACGGGTCGACCTGTTCCGTAAGGCTTGATCTTGGCGGCCATCATGACGGTCGTCGAAGGCAACGGCGAAGTCCAGGCGGTACCGGTGCTGCTCCGGCGGATCGTGCAGGAACTCGCCCCGGTCAGTCCTCCGGCAGTCCTGAAGCCCATCCGCGTCCCTCGATCGAGGATACGTCGGTCTCGCCGCGCAACGCGTTGGCGCCGGCGGCGGTATCCTGATCCTGCTCGACGCCAACGGAGCGTGTCCTGCGCGTCTCGGTCCCGCTCTCCTTGCACGCGCCCGCAGAGCACGCCCGGATCGGCGTATCGAAGCCGTCTTGGCGAAGTACGAGTACGAAGCATGGCTTCTCGCTTCCGTTGAATCCATCGCGGGCAGCCGCACACTCGCCCGCGACCTCGTTGCACCGCCCGACCCGGAGTCGATTCGCGGCGCCAAGGAGTGGCTCGGCCGGCATATGATATGCAGACGCCTTACCGACCGACCGCAGATCAGGCTGCCTTTACCGCCAGATTCGACATGCCGTTGGCGCGCCGGCGTTCGGCCTCCTTCGACAAGCTGTGGCGTGCGGTCAGCGCGCTGCTGCGGTAGCGGATGGCTTCTGGAGATGACATGGAGCAGGTGGTCCAACCCGATGACACGGTACCGGCTGCGGCACGCGCGTGCGCTCGAGCTGATAGGTCCGGGAGCCAGGCATATGCTGGCGAACGAGCAGCGTAGTATCGAGCTTGAGAGGGATGAGATGGCCTGCGTAGGCTGAGGATCATGGGCTGGCCGAGCGTGTATGCGTGGCAGGATGAACTCAGTGCCACGGAGTTCCAGCCGGCGCTGGACGCGGCGAAGCAGGATGCCGTGCGGGTCAGGAAGGAGTTCGTCGCGAGCCTGCCGCCCGGCTCTCCCGCCTACGACGCCGAGTGGACCACCCGGTACGGCAGCAAGGATCGATTGATCTTCGAGTTCTCGGTGGTGCTCGATCTTGACGGTGACGACTTCGATATACGTGACTATTCCTACGAAGCGGCACGTAACGCGACCACTGACCTGCGCAAACGCCTGCTCGGCACCAAGGTCGCTAAACGGGGTGTCTTCGTGGTCACCGTAACCGGTCGCCCCAGACAGTCATCCGATGCACTGAGTGTCTCGCCTGAGCGGACGCTCGGGGAGCGTCGAGCGAACGACGAGGAACGGACGAGCTGCCAACAAGAACGCACATGCCCATCTGAGCTTGAGAGGGACGGCATAGCGCGGTAGGCTGAGGATCATGGGCTGGCCGAGCGTGTATGCGTGGCAGGATGAGCTCAGTGCTGCCGAGTTTCAGGCGGCGCTGGACGCGGCGAAACAGGACGCCGAGCGGGTCAGGAAGGAGTTCGTCGAGAGCCTGCCGCCCGGCTCTCCCGCCTACGACGCCGAGTGGACCACCCGGTACGGCAGCAAGGATCGAGTGATCTTCGTGTTCTCGGTGGTGCTTGATCTCGACGGTGACGACTTCGATATACGTGACTACCCCGGCGAAGCGGCGGATAACGCTACCACTGACCTGCGCAGGCGAATTGCCGGCACCAAGGTTGGTAAGTGGGGCGTCTTCGTGGTCACCGTGACCGGTCGCCCCCGATCGTCATCCGATGATTGACCCCGACGGACTCCTCGGGCACGCGGAGTAGCTTGCGGGCGCCGGCGGAGGTCGTCCGACGGACGGGGCTCTCAGGCATCGCGCAGCGCTGCCTACTGAGCGGTCTGTCATGACCTGACCGGACACGCCGCGAATCATTTCATCTGGTGGCTTCGCCGCAGGATTACGAACGGTCGGATTCGGCACGACCGCGAGCGTGGGCGAAGCGGTGAGCGGCACCGGCGAGAGGCAGCACACCCGTCGGAGCCGTCGGCATCGAGCTTGAGAGGGAGGCAATAGCCCGGTAGGCTGAGGACCATGAGCTACCCGAGCGTGTACCCGTGGCAGGATGAGCTCAGTGCCGCCGAGTTCCAGGCGGCGCTGGACGCGGCGAAGCAGGACGCCGAGCGGGTCAGGACGGAGTTCGTCGAGAACCTGCCGGCGGACTCTCCGGCTTACGACGCCGAATGGACCACCCGGTACGGCAGCAAGGATCGCTTGATCTTCGTGTTCGCGGTAGTGCTTGATCTCGACAACGACTCAGACACACGTGACTATCCATATGAAGCAGCCGGAAGCGCGATCGACGACCTGCGGCGGCGCTTGGTCGGCACCAAGGTCGATGAATGGGGTGTCTACGTGGTCACGGTTGCCGGACGCCCCAGGGTGACTGTGCATGATTGACCCCGACGGCCTTATGGACCATGCGGAGCAGATTGCGGACAATCGTCCGGTGCGTCTGACGGACGCGGCCATCAGGCGCGGCATCAGCACGGCGTACTATGCCGTTTTTCATGACGTTACCAGTCACGCTGCAGATCATCTGGTCGCCTCGTGCGCTCGCGATATTCAGAACGAGATTCGCCGCTCATGGTCACATGGAGAGATCTCGGAGCTTGCGGAGCACGTCGTCGAGCGATCCATCACTCTGACGCACGCCCCCGACGCTCCACTACCGGGACGGCTTGAGAAACTCGGACCTTTGCTTGACGTGGTCGCCAAAGATGTTGCACTCGTTGAGAGCCTTCGATTGTTCAACGACATGCAGGAACATCGGCATTTGGCGGACTACGATCATGAGGTCATGTTCGTCAAGTGGCATCTCCTCGAGGCATGTCGGAATGCTCGACTTGCTCGAACACGGCTTCGTGACTCCTCGGACGCAGCACGCGAGGCGCTGTTCACGCTTCTCACGGTGAGGCGAGCCGACTTTCGCCAGCGCTGATAGTGCCGGAGTCGGCATGGGGGCAGATGACCCGACCCGCTGACGTGCGGTTCCGGCTGCGGGAGGCGCTTGAGTTGGACCTGATTGGTCCCGGGGCCGGGCATCCGCTGGCGGCGGAACGGATGCCGGGGTGGATGCGTCCGTCCAACTGGTATCTCACGGGTTTGCTTGTACCACGTGGAGCGCCGGCGGAACAGCGCGCGGATGCCGACGTGGACGATGACTTCGATCTGGAGGTCGCGGTTGAAGGCGGTCTCGGCGATGACTCTACGGAAGACCGCCGATCAGCCAAGAAGAGCTTCTTTCCGTCGTCGATGGGCCTGAGCTTTTTGGTCGCAAAGGGCGTCGACAGGCCGGCTGTGACCGTCCGGTGGGGTCACTACCGCTACGTCGAGGACGCATCCCGGGACGACGGAAGGACCGACGATGCGCCCGATAGCGGGGAGTCGTCCGGCGGGACGGAGGGCGCGGTCGACGGGGCGGCTGTGAAGAGTGAGGAAAAAGCGTCGACGCGGTGGCAACGCGCGGCCTGTGAAGAAAGCGTCCCGGTGACGCTTGCCCCAGCGGACGATCCGTACCAGGAGCCGGTGCCGGGCTCTCAAGGGCTGATCCTCCATGTGGTCGCCCGCCCAGTGAGCGCTACGACGTTTGCGGGCCGGATTCCGCCGGGGACGCGATCCGTGTCGCTGTTCCTGGTGAACGGGCGGACCCCCGCAGCCGACGCCGCCCGCGACGAGGCGTTCGCCTTCCAAGCCGAGCTGGAAGTGGACCGATTCCGGACCCGACCAAGTGGTCATGATCGACTACCATTGACAATGGTCACATGGCGTATTGGTATGAGAGTCAAATAGATGAACATTCCGATTACACCCGGTGAGATTCTCCTTGAGGAATACCTCAAGCCGATGGGGATCTCTCAGAACGCAATGAGTCGCGCGCTAGGCGTTGCCCCTCGTGCAATCAATGAGATCGTACATGGCCGGCGGTCGATTACGCCGGCCATGTCTATTCGCTTCGGCGCCTTCTTCCGTCAGTCGGATCAGTTCTGGCACGGACTCCAGGTGGAATGCGACTTTCGCAAGCTCGCGAGGGACAGACATCAGCTCATCGACGGCATTCGGCCGGCTTCAACCCTCCATCGGGCACCATCGCCGGCGAGCGGTTCCACGTCGTGATCCATGATCGACAGCACGTTCTCGTCGAGATCGCCGACAGCGTCGGACGTACGATTCAGACCCATCCGGAGCGCAAGCGCCGGCTCTACGAAGAGTCCACCGGGATGCGCCCGGCGCGCATCATTCTGGCCACGGCCTCGATTCACGCTCCTGGCGGTGAGGCGAGCGGATTTTCGACCGCGCTGATGGTGCAGGAGTCGACATGGGGCAGGTGACCCGACCGGTTGGCGTGCGCTTCCGGCTGCGGGAGGCGCTGGAGCTCGACCTGGTTGGTCCCGGGGCTTGGCATCCACTGGCGGACGAGCGGCTGCCGGGGTGGGTGCGGCCGTCCAACTGGTACCTTACGGGGTTTCTGGTCCCACGAGGGGCGCCGGCGGAACAGCGCGCGGACGCCGACGCGGACGATGACTTCGATCCGGAGGTCGCGGGTGAAGGCGGTCTCGGCGATGATTCCACGGAAGACCGCCGACCGGCCAAGAAGGGCTTCTTTCCGTCTTCGATGGGCTTGAGCTTTCTGGTTGCGGCGGAAGTCGACGACCTCGAGTTGACGGTCTGCTGGGGCGACTACCGCCCCGTCACGGAAGGAGCCTCGGAGGCCGAAGGCTCGGATGGCGCGGCCGAAACCGGGGAGTCGCGCGACGGGACGGAGAGCACGGACGACGAGGCTGCCGCGGGGGACAGCCGTACGGCGTCGACCTGGTGGCAACGTGTGCCCCATCAGGAGGCCGTCCCGGTGATGATTCCGGCTGCGAACGATACGCGCCAGTACCGCGTCCCCGGTTCGCGCGGGCTGCTCCTCCACGTGGTCGCCCGTCCTGTGAACGCTGAGAGCCTTGCGGGCCGGATCGCTCCGGGGACGCGCTCCGTGTCGGTGTTCCTGGTGAACGAACGGCCCCCGTCAGCGGAGGCTGTGCGCGACGAGGCGTTCGCCTTTCAGGCCCAGTTGGAGGTGACCGGCCCAGCGCCGTTCGTCCCGCGGCCCGATCCGCGCGGAGGGACCGGCGACGATCCCGATGAGCGCGTCGCCGATCTGCACTACGCCGATACGCCCGAATACGCGGCCGGCCACGGGGTTGCGGCGGACTGGGAGCTGGCCGACACAGCCTGCCGCCTCATTCTCACCAGGTGGATTCCGTCGGCCCACGTCGAGAAGACGGAGACCGTCGAGATGCCGCGGGTGGAACTCGGCATGGCGGCGCTCGGCGACTTGACCGACGGCGCCGCCGCGGAACGTGCGTTGACGCCGCTGGCTACCGGTTACCAGGCCTGGATCAAGCAGCAGCACGCCGCGCTGACCGACCCGGCGGGTGAGGCACGTGACACCGCCGAGGAGCTTCTGTTCCATGCCCGGTCCGCCGCCGGCCGCATCGAACGGGGCATCCGCGTGCTGGCTCAGGATCAGGACGCACTCGATGCCTTCCGCGTCGCGAACCGCGCCGTTGCCGCGGCGCTGGCGCGGCGCCTGGCCCGCGAAAGGGGTTCCGAGCCGCCACGCTGGCGCGCCTTTCAGCTCGCCTTCCTGTTGCTGAACCTCCCCGGTCTCGCCGACCCCGCCAATCCGGAACGTGAGTTCGTGGACCTGCTGTTCTTTCCGACCGGCGGCGGCAAGACCGAGGCGTATCTCGGGCTCGCCGCGTTTACCATGGTGTTGCGGCGGCTGCGCAATCCGGAAGACGGCGGCCGGGCTGGAGCCGGAGTCAGCGTCATCATGCGATACACCCTGCGGCTGCTGACCCTGGACCAGCTTGGACGCGCCGCCGGCCTGGTGTGCGCACTGGAGCTGGAGCGGCGCAAGGACGCCGGCCGGTACGGCGGGTGGCCGTTCGAAATCGGCTTGTGGGTGGGCAAGGCGGGCACGCCCAACCGACTCGGCGAACGCGGCGACAACCGTTCGGACTCGGCGCGCAGCAAGG
This sequence comes from Spirochaetia bacterium, assembly GCA_965198005.1. Lineage (GTDB taxonomy): Bacteria > Spirochaetota > Spirochaetia > SZUA-6 > Bin103 > Bin103. Next base: position 84,845 of record CBDAOI010000004.1, on the reverse strand, counting down.
TCAGCCAGTACAAGAACAATCCGCAGGGCAAGCCGGCGCCCATTCCGCTGGAGGCCTGCCCCTGGTGTGGCGAGGATTTCACCCCGAATTCCTTCACGCTGCTGCCGGACGCCGACCATCCCACCGAGCTGCGTATCGTCTGCGCCGACTGGGAGTGCGACTTCTCTGGCGACACGCCGTTGCCGATCGTCGCCGTGGACGAGCCATTGTACCGGCGCCTGCCCGCCTTTCTGGTCGCCACCGTGGACAAGTTCGCGTCGCTGCCGTGGGTGGGCGAATCCGGCGCGCTCCTCGGCGGCGCCGACCGCCATGACGACGTCGGGTTCTACGGCGCGGCCGAACCGCGCCGCGGCAACCGTCTGAGCCGTCCGCTCCCGCCGCCGGACCTCGTCATCCAGGACGAGTTGCACCTGATCTCCGGGCCGCTCGGGACCATGGCCGGCCTCTACGAGGCGGCGATCGAAGCGCTGTGCGTGCGGGAGATCGACGGCCGGCAGGTGAAGCCGAAGATCGTCGCTTCCACGGCCACGGTTCGCCGCGCGCGGGAACAGATTCAGGGGCTGTTCGGGCGACCGGCGACGCACGTCTTCCCGCCGCCGGGACCGGCACGCAGCGATTCGTTCTTCGCCCGCACCATGCCCGCATCGGAGCGCAATGCGCGCGAGTACGTAGGGATCGCCTCCCAGGGCCGCAACCCGAAGGAGGCGATGCGCCGGGTAGTACTGACGCTCATGGGCGCGGCCGAGCGGGCGTGGCGCGACGCCGGCGGTCCCCGGAATCCGGACAACCCGGCCGATCCCTACATGACCGTGCTCGGCTACTTCAACAGCCTGCGCGAACTCGGCGGCGCGCGGCGCATCCTGGAAGAAGAGGTCCAGAACACGCTCAAGCGCTACGGCGACCGCAAGCGGCTCGGCGAGGCGCAGGGTCTGTTTCGCGACCGCTCCAGCTTCTCCGACGTGGTCGAGCTGACCTCGCGGGTGAGCACCGACCGCGTGGCCGAGGCGCGGCGGCGGCTGCAAACCACCTTCCACGACCGCAAGCAGCGGGTGGACTGCGCCATCGCCACCAACATGATCTCGGTGGGCCTGGACATTCAGCGGCTCGGGCTGATGCTGGTCTACGGCCAGCCGAAGACCAATGCGGAGTACATCCAGGCCACCAGCCGGGTCGGACGCGATGATCGCCGCCCCGGACTGGTGGTGACGCTCTACAACGTGCACCGCCCGCGTGACCGGTCGCATTACGAACGCTTCCGGCACTACCACGAGACCTTCTACCGCTCGGTCGAGGTCGCCAGCGTGACGCCGTTCGCGGCCCGCGCCCTGGATCGCGGCTTCGCGGGGGCAGTGGTGACGCTTGCCCGTCACTCACGCCCGGCGATGACGCCGCCGGCCGGGGTGGAGGCGATCGAGGCAGAGCGAGTGGAGCTCGAACGACTGTTGCTCGATGTCTTCCGCGCCCGGATCAACGAACAGCCTCTGCAGGACGACGACGAACGCGAAGAGCGGCGGCGCAGCGTTCAGAACCGGATCGGTGACCTGCTCGACTCGTGGCGGGCGATCCTTGACGACTACCGCGCTGACGGCGTGACGATGCAGTATCAGAAGCATGAGGTCCGGACCAGAAGGCCGCTCCTGCGCGAGATGCTGGACACCGACTTCGAGTCCGCCCATCACAAGAAGTTCCGCACCAACCGGTCGCTGCGCGACGTCGAGCCGCAGGTGAACCTGTTCCTGCAGGACCTCTCCAGCCGCCTCGCCAGGAACGGCGCGTGAACGGACAGCGGACGATACGAATCAGCGCTGGGCACTACGCCAGTCTGTTTGAGAGGAGTGTCTGATCGATGAAGTTGTTGAGCCTCAAGGCGAAGAACTATCGCAGTCTGCGCGACGTGAGCATCAAGTTGGAGGACTTCAACCTGTTCATTGGCGCCAACGCCGCCGGAAAGAGCACCATCCTCGATGCGCTGCGCTTTCTCCATGAAGGAATGCATGCCCGTGACTTCGAAGCACCGGTGTTTACGCGCGGGGGTATCCTCAATCTTGCGTGGAAGGGTGAGCAAGCGCATCAGATCGACTTGGCGGTGATTCTGCAGGACGATGAAGAGTCTACCGAATGGTCGATTCAGATCACGAGACAAGGACATCACTTTCGCGTCGGGGAGCGTGTTGCACGGCTCCCGTCCCAGTCTCCACCAGTCGTGTTGCTGGAGGCCGACGGTGGAACCGGCTGGTGGTGGTCAAACACCACGAGCGAGCGAGTCGAGATGGAGCAGCCGGCGACGGTCTGTGCGCTCGCGGCCGCCGCAGCGGACGCGTCCTTTCCCGCACGCGAAATCGCTGATTTCGTGCGTCGGTGGGGCTTCTTCGATCCGAATCCGTTTCTGCTCCGCCGTGACTGGTCAGGACTGGAATCGAGCCGACTCGATCATTACGGGCGCAACCTGGGTGAGACGCTTCATGCCCTTGCCAGTTCGTCTCCCGAGATCGTAGACCGTATCCGTTCTGCGACTCAGAACATCGTCGGTCTCCCGGTGGGCATCGAAACGCGCGAGTCGGAAGATCGGTTTTATTTCGTGCAGTCGGAGCCGGGTCTCCATTACTCTGTCCACCAGATGGGAGTGTCTAGCGGGACACTGCGAACGCTAGCACTGATGACGGCGCTCCTCGGAAAACCGGAGACGAACTTGTTGGGAATCGAGGAGCCGGAGAACTACATCCACCCGAGCGCTCTGTCTGCCTTCGTCGAGTATCTGCGCGATTCCCAGTACCGTGTACAATTCATGGTGACGACGCACTCGCCCCTGCTGCTCGATCTACTGGACGATCCGGCTTCCGTATGCGTCGTACAACGTGGTGACCGGGAGGGGACAGCCGTCAATCGCGAAGCGAATCCCGACGGAGTTCGCCGTGCTCTGAACGCTTCAGGATTCAGCTTGGGCGAATTTCATCAGACGAAGGGCTTCGGGGCGCCTTGACGTGGCTGGTCACGTGGTCGTCGTTGCCTCCGGCGAGACCGAGCGGCGTTCGCTGCCGCAACTTGTGTCACATCTCCAGCAGCAGGGCACTTCGGTGGATGACGTGCGTATTCCACCACGAAACAAGGCACTTGATGTCGGCGTGGCAGAAAAGATCATCAAGTCGCTATGGTATGAGAACCTGGGTGCCGAGCTGGACAAAATCGTCCTGCTGGTAGATGTCGATAGGAACTCACCCGATCAGGTTGTGCGTCAGATAAGAGACGAACTATCCCGTCGGTTACCCGATGAGATCGAGAAGAAGATGCAATACGCACACGCGCAACGGCATCTCGAAGCATGGTACTTCGCTGACGGTGGGAATCTCCGAGGCTATCTCAAGCGCGACCTGGGAAGAGTCGATGACTCGCGTCCGGACGAGATAGAGAACCCCAAGCTTCACTTGAAGAACATTCTCAGCCAGGGATATACCGCTCGCGTCTCGGAGGAGATCGCCCGCACTCTGGATGCGGAGACCATCGCTCGTCGCAGTCCGAGCTTCAGAGGCTTTCTGGAGGCGCTCCTCAATGGCGTTGACCATGCATAGTTCAAGAGGTAGTAAGGGCGCCGGTCGACAGCTGTGCAGCCGGCTCAGCGGGAGCGGCGAGTGAACGGTAAGGTCAACGGCCAGTTGCGGCGCAGCCAGGTCATCACCACGTTCGGGCCGGGAGCGCTGATCGATCTGCCCGACGAATCGGCCATTGTGGGTGGTCTCGACACCTGGGGTGCCGAGACCAGCCTGGAATCGATAGAAGAGCCGCGCCTGGCGTCCAAGCTGACCTCCATGACAGGCGTGCAGGGTCCGAGGCTGTACGCTCCCCCGCCGGAGCCGGAGCACTGGCAGGATCGGCAACGGGGCATCGGCGCGTGGCGGTTCCCCGAGTGGTTCGTGGTGCAGGAATCCAACCCCGGCTCGACGGGACAGACCGGCTCGCGATCGCGGCGCATCGTGCGCCGGACCGCGCTTGATCGGGGGAAGTTCGACAGGAGGCCCGTGGTGGCCACCCGATTCGTCCGTGCCTGCTCCAGGGGCCACGTGGACGACATCGACTGGCATCGGTTCGTCCATGGGCCGGGCGACCAATGCCGCCGCCAACTCAGGCTGGACGAGCGCGGCACCAGCGGCGATCTGGCGGAGCAGATCGTGCGTTGCGAGTGTGGCAAGTCGCGCCGCATGCACGAGGCGACGGACCTGGCGAAGTTCCCCCTCGGCACCTGCAGCGGCGCCAGACCGTGGCTGGGACGCCACGCGAACGAGCCCTGTGATCAGCCCAGCCGGCTGCTGATCCGCACAGCGTCGAATGCCTGGTTCCCGCAGGTGCTGAGCGTCCTCGCTCTGCCGGACCGCGGCACAGAGGTCGATCAGGCGGTCGAAGAGCTTTGGCAACAACTGCAGATCGTCAACGATCTGACACAGCTCAGCTTCGTGAAGCAGTACCCGGGCGTGGCGGGTCGCTTGGCGGCGTTTTCGGACGACGAGGTGTTGAACGCGATCGCGGCGCGGCGTTCGGGCGGCGGTGGGGCAGAGCGACCGATCAAGTACGCAGAGCTCGATGCGCTGCTCGCGGTCCCCGAGGGCTTCGGCGACGACGTGCCCGTGGATCCCGACTTCCATGCTCGGCGTCTGCCAGAGTCGGTGTGGCGCCGGTCGACGCGTAGCGACGGCATCGCGTCCGTCATCCAGGTGCACCGGCTGCGCGAAGTGCTGGCGCTGGCCGGGTTCACCCGGCTGGAACCGGTGATGCCCAACGTGGACGGAGAGTACGAAGCCGAGGTGGAGAGGGCGGACATCGCGCTGGAACCGACGTGGTTCCCGGCAGTGGAGAACCGCGGGGAGGGGATTGTTCTGCAGCTCCGCGGGGACGCCGTGATGGACTGGCTCGGCCGGGAGCCGGTGCAGAAGCGGCTGAGCCAGCTTGTCGACGGCCACGTCGCCTGGGCGCGTCAGCGGAACAGCGAGCGGCACTTTCCCGGCGGACCCTATGTGCTGCTGCACACACTGTCCCACCTTCTGATCCAGTCGTTGTCCATGCGCTGCGGCTACCCCGCCGCGTCGATACGGGAACGAATTTACGCAGACTACGACGGCAAGCGATTCGCCCTGTTGCTGTACACCGCGAGCCCCGACGCCGAAGGCACGCTGGGTGGGCTGGTCCAGGAAGCGCGCCGCGTGGAAGACCACTTGCGATACGCGCTTGATTCCGCGGCGCTGTGTTCCAACGATCCGGTCTGCGCCGAGCACGTACCGGGGCAGAGCATGGAGGAACGCTGGCTGCACGGGGCGGCGTGCCATGGCTGCGCGCTGATCGCGGAAACCTCGTGCGAGATGCGCAACGAGTACCTGGACCGTGCGCTGGTGGCGCCGGCGCTGTACGCCCCGGAAGCCGCGTTCTTCGGCGTGCCATGATCGGCGCTCCGTGATCGCCGCACTTCTTGCGCTACCGCCGTACGTGCGCAGTAGGCTGTTGAGCGCGTTGGAATCCCGCCAACTCGTCCCACCGTACTCGGAGGTTGCCGTCCGCTCGACGGTCGGCGGCGACCATCAGGATGGGATCCTGCAGGTGCTCCGGGAGTGGCAGCGCATCGGCGTCTCGCCGGAGGCGGGAGTCATCTGGCTGAACAGTCTGGCGCGCGCGGCGGACCGAGCGCCGGCGCCCGACTTCGTCTGGACCGGCCCGGAGGTCGTCGGGCTGCACGCGCGCGACACGCGCCGGGTGTACGAGGAGTTGATCGGCTCAGCGCAACATTCGATCTGGGTGTGCAGCTACGCGTTCTTCGATGGGCCGACCGCGTTTGCGACGCTCGCCGGGCGGCTGGATGCGAACCCGTTGCTTAAGGTTACGCTGCTACTCAACATCGAACGCCGGCGCGGCGACACTACCGCGGCGGATACCCTGGTGCGCCGCTTCGCGGATCACTTCTGGGGAAAGGCGTGGCCCGGCAAGACCCGCCCGAGGGTGTACTACGACCCGCGTTCCGTCGCAGATGACGGGCCCGGCGGGGTGCTCCACGCCAAAGCGGTGGTGGCAGACGACGAAGCGGTGTTCATCACTTCCGCGAACCTGACCGAAGCCGCATTCGACCGCAACATCGAGCTGGGACTCCTGGTGCGAGATCGCACTCTGGCGGCGACCACGGTGCTGCACTTCCAGACCCTGATCGAGCAGGGTCTGCTGCACCTCCTGCCGTCTTCGTGAAGATGCCCGTCGCCGGAGTTGTGGATGAAGCGGCTTGTTCTACGCCGCTCTTGTAATCTCTGTCATCCTCATAACCGCCGTAGGAGATATGTCACGGTGAAACGCGGAGTGTCTACAGATTCAAGAAGTGTCGCTCGCTCACTTGGCTCCGGGGGTGTCGAGGTGGATGCGGCTGCCGACCGCGCCGGACTGGTGCTGGTACTTGCCGCGGTAGGGGTGGCCGGTGGCGCGGTCGAGCTGGGCGAACACGATCTGGCAGATGCGGCGGCCGGCGCGCAGGCGGATCGGCAGGCGGTTGGCGTTGAACAGCTCCAGGGTGATGGTGCCGTCGAAGCCCGGATCCACCCAGCCGGCGTTCTGGATGAACAGCCCCATGCGGCCGATGGAGCTGCGGCCCTCGACGAACGCGGTGACGTCGTTGGGCAGCCTGATCCGCTCGCGCGTGACCGCCAGCAGGAACGACAGCGGGGGAATGACGATCTCCTCGGCGTGCAGGTTGAGGTAGCGGACCTCGGTGTCCAGCGTGATCCGGTCGACCGCGTTCTCGTCGACCTTGAGGAACTGGTCGCCGAGCGTGAGGTCGACCGAGGCAGGCTGGAGCTGCTCCGGCTGCAGCGGCTCGACCACGATCCTGCCCTCCTGCAGCAGCCGCTGCAGGGTTTCCTGCGAGACGATCATTGTACCGCTCCTTGACGTTTCATCTTGTTCACCTAAAGTGACAAACAACGTAAACGCTCGGCTCACACGTATCAAGGCCACACGCCTCACACGCCTTGACTGCGGCCAGATTGATGGTACCCATTGTGCACATGAAGCGTATCGGGATCCGGGAATTGCACCTGAAAACCGGCGAGTGGGTGCGCAGCGCTGCACTTGGTGAGGGGGTGGTCATCACCGACCGCGGGCGCCCGCTCGCCTCTCTGCTGCCGGTTCGCCCAGGCGACCTGAGCACGCCGTTCGGGCAGCGTCGCACGTTGCCGGAGTTCGATGCCCTGCCGCCGGTGTCCGGGGACTCCAGCGTCTACGTCGCGGAGGACCGCGACCGCGGATGACCTATTTCGATACCGCGACCAGCGCCTGCTGACCGCGGCGCCCGCGGTCGGCATCCCGGGCCGCAACGTGATTCGCGCCCAGTAGCGGAGCATGTATCAATGTTTAGGGCGTAGGTCTCAAATTGACCGGTCAAGGCAGCACGGCCGTGTGCCAGCTCGACCATGCGCGGGCGCGGGTGCATCCCGCCGGCAGGTGGCGCGGCCGTCATCAACCGCCGGCCGGCGGCGGTTCCCACAACAGGTCGAGCGCCCCCGCCACGTCGAGCGACTCCCCGTACCACTCCGGCGTCGCCGTATGCGGGCCGATCGTGATCCCCGCCTGCCGCAGCCGCGCCTCGGTCGGCTCCAGCGGCGCCCCCTCCCAGCGAGGCGCCACCGGCACCGCCGGCAGCGGCGTACCATCCGGCCGCCGGAACAGAAACTGCCCATCCGCGCCAGAGACCACCTGAAACCCCTCCTCGTGCACCGCCCGGTGGTGGTAGCGACAGCACAAAACGAGATTCTCGAGCCGCGTCGCCCCGCCGTCCGCCCAGTGCACGACGTGATGCGCGTCGCAGTGGCGGAGCTGACAGCCGGGGAACTGACACTGATGGTGGTCTCTGACCTCCAGCGCGCGGCGCAACGGGGTCGGCACCGTGCGCGTTCTGCGCCCGACCTCCAGGACTGCGCCGTCGGGAGCGTGCGCCACCAGCACGCGGCCGGCGTCGCAGGCGATGCGGCGGGCTGCGGTCGCAGCGAGGTGAATGCCATTCGCCTGTTCGATGACCGCCGCGTCGGCGGCGCGGGTGGAGTCGGCCGTCGGCGCCGGTGCCACCGGTGCGGGGACCTGCGCGCCGGCGGCGGGGTGACGAGCGTCGGGGTGCTCAGGGGCGTCCGCGACGGGAGCCGTGACCGGCGGCGCGACCGGCTGGGCGGCAGTCTCACCGGCGGCGCACGGTGCTGCCGGCATCGCCGGTGGCGCAGTCCGGCCGGTGCCCCGCGTTTCCGCTGAAACTGCGCCGGCGTCAGCGTCAGCGCAGCCGGCTGCCAACGCAGCCGGGGCGCTCGCTGCCGCGGCCGGAGCACCGGCGCACGTTTCCGCGGAAATCTCCGGCGCGTCGGAGGCAGTGTCGCGAGCAGTCTCGGGGACAGTCTCACGGGCAGTCTCACCGGCGGCCAACGCCGCCGCGTCCACGTGCACCGTCACCTGGTAGCGGTCACCGGCGGCGCCCGGGTCCAGCTTGCCGGCCAGCGCGCTCTCCGCCACCACCCCCAGCGCATCCGCGCGCCGTTGCGAGGCAGTGCACTCCGTGCCGTCCGCCGCCGCCGCCGGCACCTGCTCCAGCGCCGCCTCCAGCGCCCGCAGCACCACCGCCCCCACCTCCGGCAGCAACCGCCCCCGCAGCACCACCGTCCCGTCTTCGTCCACCCGCAGGCTCAACCCGCGCCGCGCCAGGCGCACCTGCGCGCCATCGTCGCCGGCCGCCGCTTGCTCCCGGTCCACTCGCCGCCAGCCGCGCACCAGCCGCTCCACCTGCTCCGCGGTCGCGCCGCACGCCACCGCCAGCAGCCGCGCCTCGGTGCGCGGGGTCGCCACCCGAGAAAGCGCCCGTACCTTCGAATAGGACAGCACGCCGCAGGCCATGGCGGCGCTCACGTGGTTGAGGTCGGCCAGGGCGGCGGCCACGCGCAGCTTCTCGCGCGCGGCGCCGAGGTCGAGGCCGGTGCGCCAGTTGAGCCAGTGGGCGCAGGAGCGGAAGCCTTCCCAGCCGTGGCGGCGGTCGAATACGCGTAGGTCACAGAGCAGGTCATAGGTGGCGGCCTGGATGCGGGCGGAGAGTTCGGCGATGCGGTCGCCGAGCTGATCCAGGTCGAGCGGGGCGGCCGGCGCCGGGGGCGGGGCCGGTGGCGGCGCCGTGCGGGATGCTGATTGTTCCATGGCGGTTTCCATGGCTGTATGGTACACCCGGTTTTGGACGGGGCCGTACGCGGCCGTGGCGGGCTTGGTTCGGCGATTTTGGAGTTTCGTGGCCGGATTGGGGTTGGCGGCCGCTCCAGCGCAGGCTAGGGCCCGGGTGCGGGAGATGGTGGCGTGGGTTGGCGCGGGACCGAGGTGGGCTGTGAAAACCGTGTCAAGCTCCAAACGCCGCCCAAGAGCGATTTTTTCGATTTTTTTTGAGAGAGCCCCGCGCACGCTCGGACGCGCCCGAGGAGGTCAGCGGTCGCACGCGCTCGCACCGCCCTGCGTGACACTTTATCACCCCTGCGCTGCAATCGTCCTCCAAACCAGATCTTGCCCCTCTGATTCACTCAATACGAGACCTACACCCAATGTTTACAGTGGAGGATAGGGGACTCGAACCCCTGACCTATTGATTGCGAACCAATCGCTCTACCACCTGAGCTAATCCCCCCGGTGCAGGTGCGCTGCCGGTATACCATGCCCGATATCGCGTGCAATGACCAGCCCCCGCAGCCCCGCAAGGCCCGCAGGCCGCCGAGGCCGCCGCCACCGCCCCGGCCCCGGCCCCCCCCCCCGCAGCCGTGCCGTTGGTATACTGGCCGTCCGATGGCCGCCAGCGCCCAGCCCGCCGCCGACCTGACCGGGCTCGCCCGGCAGCTCCCGCGCAAGCCGGGAGTCTACCTGCTCAAGGACCGCCGCGGAAGCGTGCTCTACGTGGGCAAGTCGAAGGACCTGCGCGCCCGCGTCGGCACCTACTTCAACCCGGCCGGGCCCGCGGCGGTGCGCGACGTCAAGACCCAGGTGCTGGTGGGCAAGACCGCGGACGTCGAGGTGATCGTCACCCACAGCGAGTTCGAGGCGCTGCTGCTCGAGAACTCGCTGATCAAGCACCACAGCCCGCGCTACAACATCAACCTCAAGGACGGCAAGTCCTACCCGGTGATCCGCCTGACCAACGAGGAATACCCCAAGGTGTTCCGCACCCGCACCATCGTGCTCGACGGCTCGGAGTACTTCGGCCCCTTCCCCAAGGTCAACCAGATCGACGTCTACCTCAACCTGATCGACAAGCTGTTCCCGCTGCGCAAGCGCGGCGAGGTGTTCAAGCGCCGCGAGCAGCCGTGCCTGAACTTCCACATCGGCCGCTGCGCCGCCCCCTGCGTGGGCCGGATCGACGCCGCCGCCTACGCCGAGCGGGTGGCCGCGGTGCGCCAGCTCCTGACCGGCAACAGCAGCGACCTGATCCGCGAGCTGCGCACCCGGATGCTGCAGGCCTCGACCGCGCTCCGGTTCGAACAGGCGGCGGAGTACCGCGACCGCATCCGGACGATCAGCGAGGTGAGCGGCAGCGACCAGGACGTGGTCGACTTCTCGCGCGAGGCGCGCGACTACGTCGGCGTCCACCACGACGGCAGCCACTACACGCTCGCCGTGTTCCAGATCCGGCACGGGCAGCTCCTGGGCCGGGAGCACTTCCGCCTGGTCGACCCGGCGTCGCCGGACGAGGTGCTGCCCAGCTTTCTGCTGCAGTTCTACGCCGGCATCCAGACCCGGCCGCGCGGCGTGTACCTGCAGCTCCCGGCCGCCGCCGTCGAGCTGCTGCAACGCGCGCTGGACCGCACGCTCGGCCCGGCGCGCGGCGGGCGCGGGCGCCAGATCACGGTGCGGGTGCCGCAGCGCGGCAAGCACGCGCGCTTCCTGCGCATGGCCCACCAGAACGCACGCGTGGACTGGGAGACGGGCCGCAAGCAGCGCGCCGACCAGGACCAGCGGGTGGCGGCGCTGCACGCCCTGCGCGACGCGCTCGGGCTGGACGCCGCGCCGCGCCGGATCGAGGCGTTCGACATCTCCCATCTGCAGGGCAGCGACACGGTGGCGTCGATGGTGGTGTTCGTGGACGGGCGGCCGGAGAAACAGTCCTACCGCTGGTTCCGGCTGCGCACCCTGGGCGATCGGGTGGACGACTTCGCCGCGATGCGCGAGGTGATCGCGCGCCGCTACACCCGCCTGCTGAACGACAACCGGCCGCTGCCCGACCTGGTGCTGGTGGACGGCGGCAAGGGGCAGGTGAGCGCGGCGGTGCAGATCCTGCGCGCCCTGGGCCTGGACCGGCTGCCGGTGGCGGGGCTGGCCAAGCGCCACGAGGAGGTGTTCGTGCCGGGCCGCTCGGCGGCGATCGTGCTGCCGCCGGCCTCGGCCGCGCTGCGCGTGCTGCAGGGGGCGCGCGACGAGTCGCACCGCTTCGCCACCGGCTTCAACCAGCGCCTGCGCAGCAAGCGGGTGGCGCTGTCCCTGCTGGAGGCGGTGCGCGGCGTAGGGCGGGTGCGCAGCCGCCGCCTGCTGGAGGAGTTCGGGTCGCTGGAGCGGATCCGGGCCGCGGCGCCGGAAACGGTGGCGGTGCGCACCGGGCTCACACGCGAAACTGCCGCCACCCTCCTCGCCCACCTCGCACGACAAGATGATACAGAAGGAGCTGCAGCAGCGGCTCGGTCAGCTCCTGATTGAACAGCCGCGTGCGGGTGTCGAACTCCACCAGCAGCCGCTGGATCGGCGCCATCTCGGCGGCGTGGTACTGGCGGTGAGCGGTGCGGTAGGTGTGCTGCATCCGCTTGCTGGAGATGCGCAGCTTCTGGTACGCGACGCTCTCCGCCGTGCGCTCCGCGAGCAACTCCTTGAGCTGAGTCAGGCGTTGAAACTGGCTGAGCAGGACGCCGACGATCTGCACCGCGTCGCCGCTGCGTGCCAGCAGCAGGGTGGCCACGGTTTCCAGCGCGCCCTGCAGGTCGCGCTCCGCCACCCGGTCGAACAGCGTGAACACGTTCTCTTGGCGGCTGTGGAACAGGTACTGCTCGATCTCCGCCACGGTTATGGTCGCGCCGCGCCCCAGGAAACTGGCCAGGTTGCCGCACAACGCCTCCAGGTCGGCGGTGTTGGCCGGCAGCATCTCCAGGATCAGCGCGCACGCGGCGGGCTCGAGCACGCTGCCGCGCGCGCGGAAGTAGTTCACCAGCCAGCCCTGGCGCTGGTTCTCGAACATCTCCCAGAACATCGTGGTGCGGGCGCTGCCCACCGCGCGCGGGAGGGCGACCAGCAGGTCGCGCGCGGTGCCGCCCGCGGTGAGCAGCAGGGTGCTGGCGGGCGCGGGGTCCCGGCAGTACGCGAGCAGCGCGTCGAGCTGCGCGCCGGCGCGCAGGTCCTGGACCTCCTGCAGCACCACCACCCGGTGCGCCGTGAACAGCCCGGGGGTGCGCAGGGTTGCGACCAGGTCGACCAGGTCGGTGTCGTACGGGAAGGTGCGCAGCACCTCGGTGGCGCCGAAGCGGGCCTCGGCGGCGGCCACGACACGGTCGACGAACGCCCCTTTCTTGCCGGTATCGGGGCCGAGCAGCAGGCGCACGCCCCCCGGCTGCGCGCCGGGTCCGGCGGCGGCCGGCCGCGCGGGTCGCGCCGGCTTAGTAGGCACGGAGCAGGGCTCGCAGCTTGCCGAGGATCCTGAGATTGCGGGTGAAGATGGGAGGATAGGCGGGATTCTCCGCCTGCAGCCGCACGCGGTTGGTTTCGAGAAAGAACCGCTTCAGGGTTACCGCCTCTTCGATCATCGCCACCACTATGTCGCCGTTGCGGGAGGTCTCCTGGTGCCGCACCACGGCGGTATCGCCCTCCAGGATACCGGCGTCGCGCATGCTGTCGCCCTGCACGCGCAGAGCGAAGTAGTCGCCCGACCCGAGCAGCTCGCGCGAGACGCCGACGGTGCCTTCGAAGTTCTCCTCCGCGAACAGCGGCACGCCGGCGGCGACGCGCCCGAGCAACGGCACGCGCACCATCTGCTGCGCGCGCTGGGCCGGATCCCCGGCGAGCACCTCGAGCGCGCGGTAGCGGCCGTTGCCGAAACTGATGGCGCCCTTCTTGCGCAGCGCAATGAGGTGGTCGTACGCGCCCGCAGTCGAAATCCGGAAGTGCTCGGACAGCTCGCGAACCGACGGCGAATACCGGTGTTCCTCAATGTATCCCCCGATCCAGGCGATCAACTCGAGCTGGCGGGAAGTCAGGCCCTTCATCGCGTTCCCGCGCGTAGTTTACGCACCCGGATCGGTTCGTGCCAAGGGGCACCTCTGACCGAACTGACCCTACTCACCGTGCTCACCGTGCTCACCGTAGCTCAGCCATCCTCGAAGCGGTGTTCGAACAGCGCCGCGAGAGCCGCCACCGCGTCGCGTTCGTCCGCCCCGTCGGCGATGATCCGGATCGTCGTCCGGTAGGTGGCGCCGAGCGTAATGATCCCCATGATCGACTTGCCGTTGACCCGCTCGCCATTGCTCTCGAAGAAAATATCGGCAGAAAACCGGCTGGCGGTCTGTACCAGCTTGGCCGCCGGACGGGCATGAATCCCGGCCCGGTTGGTGATCAGCACGTCCTGTTCCTGCAGGTTACCACTCCTCGATCGACACCGCGTGCGGCTGACGGCTTTCGATCCAGCGGGTCACGTTGCGGTTGAACTCGGCCGCCGAGTAGTACCCCATGTGCTTCAACCGTTCATTCATGGTCGCGGTCTCTATGATAATCCAGATCGGGCGTCCCGGGCGCACCGGAATCAGGACTTCGCGCACGCCTACGCCGAGGAACCCCACGGTGCGTTCTTCCAGCCCCAACCGGTCGTAGGCTTCGTTGGCGTCCCACTCCTCGAGCCGCACCACGAGCTGCACGTTCTGGGAATCGAGCACCGCGCCGACGCCGAACAGGTGGGAGATGTTGATGATCCCGAGTCCGCGAATCTCCATGTGGTGGCTGGCGACGCGGGTGCCGCTGGCACGCAGCACGTTGCCGCCGACCAGACGCACCTCCACCACGTCGTCGGCCACCAGCCGGTGGCCGCGCTCGACCAGCGCCAGCGCCGCCTCGCTCTTGCCGACTCCGCTCGGTCCCTGGATCAGCACGCCGAGACCGAACACCTCGAGCATCACGCCGTGCACGCGCACCGACGGCGCGAACATCAAGGACAGGATGCGCGCCACGCGCGCGGTGAAGTCGGCGGTCGGGAGGGAGGTCTGCAGCACCGCGCGTCCGGCCGCTTCCGACAGGCGCATGAAGTCGGGAGTCGGATCAATGCCGTGGGTGAACGCACTGCACGGCAGGTCGTAGCGCACCAACCGCTCCAGCGACGAGGTGGAGCCCTCGGCCGCCAGCTTGCGCAGATAGGCGCTCTCACCGCGGCCGAACACCTGGATCCGCTGATAGGCGAAGCTGTCGTAGAAGCCGCCGAGGGCGAGCCCCGGCCGGTTCAGCTCGGGACCGGTCAACTCGGCGGTCAGGCCGCGCCGGCCGCCGATGCAGGTCAGCTCCAGCGCTTCGTGCTCCTTCAGGTCGAGCTGCAGCAGGTCGAGCACGGTCATGCGGCGATCATGCTCGGGAATCCCGTTCGGGGTCGCGGTGGGCGACGTGCGTGATCTTGTCCTTTTCCTTGCTGATCTTGGCCTGGGTCTTGTCGAACAGCCGGTCGAACGCCTCCAGCACGTCGTAGCCGCTGACCCGCAAGTGGGTGGTAGGGCCCCACCGGAAATGGAGCGAGGCGTCGGCGTGAAACATGCTGCCTTCGCGGGTCAGCGTAATCGCCAGATCGTGCAGATAGTCGCGCCCGTAGGTGAGCCGCTGCAGCCGTTTGTCGATATGCTCGCGCTGGTGGGGATTGAGATCGAAGTGGACCGCCTTCAGGTTCAATTGCACGTCTGCCTCCTTCTTCAGGCGCTTCCGGTGCGCCGGTACGAGCTGTCGATGTCCAGCTCGCGGCGATACTTGGTGACCGTGCGCCGCGCGATGTGGACACCCTTCTCGGCCAGAATCAGCGCGATCCGACTGTCCGATAACGGTTTGCCGTCGCCTCCGGGTGCGCCGCCGCCGGGAGCGTCGGCGTCCAGAATCACCTCACGGATCATTTCCTTTACGCCCTGCTTCGAGAAGCGCGACCCCTTCGATCCCGAGCCGGAAATCGAATTGGTGAAGAAATAGCGCAGCTCGAACGTCCCGAACTCGGTCTGCACGTACCTGCCGTTGGCGAGGCGCGATACGGTGGCCTCGTGCACCCCCACCTCGTGGGCCACGTCCTTGAGGGTGAGCGGCACCAGGTGCTTGGGGCCGCCGCGGAAGAACGCGCGCTGAAACTCGACCACCGCGCGCGCGACCTTGATCAGCGATCGGCGGCGTTCGTCGATGCTGCGGATGAACCAGCGCGCGTCGCGCAGTCCGTTGTTCACGAACTTCTTGAGGTCGCGATCGTCGCTGGCGCGGCTGAGCTCGTCGAAGAACTGATTCACGCCCAGCACCGGGATCTGCTCGTCGTCGACCAGCAGCGTGAACTCGCCGCCAGTCTCCTTCACGATGACGTCGGGCGTCACGTACCGGACCTGCTCCGCGCTGAAATTGCGGCCCGGAATCGGATCGAGCTCGCGCACGAAGGCGAGAATCCGGTGGACCTGCGCCTCCGGGAGCTTCAGGTTGCGCGCGATCTCGGGGATCTTGCCGCGCTCCGCCAGCTCCATCTGGCCGCACACCAGCTCGGCGCTGCCGGGTTCGGGATGGGGATGGACCCGGATCTGGGCCAGCAGCGAGTCGGTGTAGTCGCGCGTGCAGCACCCGGTCGGATCGAACCCCTGGATCAGCTCGATCAGCTTCTGCAGCCGGGCCGCGGGCGCGGCCGGATCGAGCGTCGAAGGCTCCTCCAGGAAGAACCCGTTGTGATCGAGATTGTGGACCAGAAGCTCGCCGAGCGCGAACTCCTGCGGGTGCAGCGGCTGCAGGCGGAGCTGCCACAGCAGGTGATCCTGTAACGAATCGGGCCGCGCCAACGCACCCTCGAGGAACCTCCGTTTGGCGTCGTCGTCGGTGCCGCCGCGCCCGTTCAGGTAACCGGGGTCGGAGGACTCGGCGAACACGCTCTCCTCCTCCCGCCGCTCGGGACCGGTGTCCAGCGACGTGGTGGAGTTGTCGGCAATCACCTCGAGCGCCGGGTTGCGCTCCAACTCGTCCTCGATCGTGGCCTTCAGCTCCTGCACCGGCAGCGCCATGATGCGGATCGCCTGGTAGAGCTGCGGCGTCATCTTGAGGCGCTGCTCCTGGCGCAGGACGGGCCGTTGCGACAACATCTCGCCTGCATGGTGGGGGTGCGGGCCACCTGTTTGTCAACGAGGCGCCGGTCGCGCCGGTACGGCCGGCGCCGGTCGCGCCGGTAGGCGCCGGTCGCGCGGCGGAGCGCCGGCAGGTGCTACATTCTGAAGTCGCGCCCCAGGTAGAGAGCGCGCGCCTCGGCATTGTCGAGCAATTCGGCCGGCGTACCGCTGACCATGAGCCTGCCCAGCCGCAGAATGTAGCTGCGGCTGGTGATCTCCAGGGTGTCGCGCACGTTGTGGTCGGTAATCAGGACGCCGATGCCGGCCTCGGCCAGGCTGAGGATGATCCGCTTGATCTCCTGCACCGCGATCGGATCGACGCCGGTGAACGGCTCGTCCAGCAGCAGGAACTTCGGGCCGGTAGCGAGCGCGCGCGCGATTTCGGTACGCCGGCGCTCGCCGCCGGACAGGGTCTGCGCGCGCTGGTGGCGCAGGTCACCGATGCCGAGCTGGTCGAGCAGCTCATCGCAGCGCCGGCGCCGGGCGCGGCGGGAGATGCCGCGCTGGAGCTCGAGCACCGCCAGGATGTTCTGCTCCACGGTCAACTTGCGAAACACCGACGCTTCCTGCGGCAGATAGGAGATGCCGAGCCGCGCGCGCCGGAACATCGGCAGGCGCGAGATGTCGGTGCCGCCAAGGAAGATGCGCCCGGCAGTCGGGCGGATGAAGCCGACCACCATGTAGAACACGGTGGTCTTGCCGGCGCCGTTGGGGCCCAGCAGCCCCACCACCTCGCCCGCCTGCATCGCGAACGAGACCCCCCGCACCACCTCCTTGCGGCCGAACCGCCGGCGCAGCCCGGCCACCTCGAGCGTCGCCGGGTCACTCACCGCCGGCCTCACCGCCGGCCTCGCCGCCATCCTCGTCACGGGTAATGAGCCCGCTGACCGCGCCCTCCAGCTCGATCCGCTCCGTCTCCAGGTCGATGGCGATGTGCGCCGCCCGGAACTCGTCGCCCTTCCAGGTCACCCGCGGCAGCCCGCTCAGCTCCAGGAGCTGGCGGGCGCGGTCGTAGCGCACGTGCTCGGCGCGCGCCACCAGGTCGTCGCCCAGAATCCGCACCTGAATCTGGATCACCGTCTGGTCGCGCTCCTCCCAGTGCTCGAGGTAGCCACCCTTGATCACCAGGTCGTGTTCGCGGTCCACCAGCAGGGCCTCGGCCGGGATGCGCACGATCTGCTGGTCGCGGTCGTAGATCAGGGTCTGACTCCTGATCTCGATACCGCGTACCGCGTTCACCACCCGCACCTCGCCGGCGGCGCGGACCGCGCCGAACTCTTCGCCGAACAGCTCGATGGTATCGGCTGTGATCCGCGTGTCGCGCGAGGTCAGCGTGGCATGACCGCTGAGCAGCGTATGTTCACGCCCCTCCGCCAGCACGGTCTCCATCAGGTCGGCGGCGAACGAGAACCGGTCGGCGCCGTTGTCGGCGCCGCTGCCGGCAGCGGCACCGGCCTCGTCAGCGCCGGCGGCCTCGTCAGCGCCCGCGGCCGCCGCCGCCAGCAGCAACAGCGCGGCGGCTCCGGCCGCACGCACGGCCAGCGCGGCCGGACGCCACCACCCGCCGGCGCGCGGGCCGGCAGGCCGGCGGCTGCGGCCTGGGTCACTCATGTTCGGCGCCGTCGACGACGAAGCTGCCGGTCACCGGCGCCGCGAACCGGACCGCTTTGCGGCGCAGGTCGGCCGTGAACCCGGCGCCGCGTACCTGCGAGCCATCGTCCCGGGCCAGCTCCACCACCTCCCCCGCCGGAGCGCTCAGCTCCCGCGGCTTGCTCGCCCAGCGCAGCACGCCCGCGTGCACCGCGGTCTGCTCCGACTCGGACCGCAGGTCGATCGCCCCGGCCAGTTCCGCGTCTTCGCTCTCGGTGTAGTACACCGCGCGCTGGGCGCTGCCGGTAGCGACCACGGTTCCCGCATCGTCGAACTCGGTGTAGTGGGCGCCGATCAGCAGCGCGGTGCCGGTGCTCGGGTAGTGCTCAACCTGGCGCGCCCCGATCACCGCCCGCACCCGACCGTCCCGTACGATCCGGTAGGTGACGCCGGTGAGCACCGTCTTCGGCACCTGCTCGGCCAGCTCGTCGGCGCCCTTGGTGGGATAGTCGAAGCTGCAGGCGGCGACCGCGAACGCGGCGGCCGCGGCGGCGAACGCCGTACGCCGCGCCCGGGCCGCGGCGCGACCGCGGTCCCGGCAGCGGCGCCCCGAAACGCCGCGCGGCGGGCGCCCCTTCCCACCGCGGCGCAGGCGGGTTGCGCTCACGCCGGCCGACTCCTCAACGGCGCCGGTCGCCGCGCCGGCCGGCGCGCGGATGGTGCTGCGGCGGACCTTCGGCGGCCGCCTGCTCCGCCTCCGAAGCGCGGGTCTGGCGGCGCAGCGAGGCGATGCTGCGGGCGGCGCCGTCGGCGCCCAGCTCCAGCACCACCCCCTGCAGCTCCAGCAACCCCCAGGCGTCGCGCGACTGTTCGTGCACCTGGTTGATCAGCATGCGGGTCTCGACCACGGGGTCGAGACCCCCCACCGAGTGCAGACTGCCGGTGCGCCCGCTGTGGGTGATGGCGGCGGTGCCGCGCGGCAGCAGCCGGGCGTCGGCCGACAGGGTACGCACGTGGGTGCCGACGATGGCCGACACCTTGCCGTCGAGGAGGGCGCACATGGTGGTCTTCTCGGAGGTGGTGGTGGCGTGAAAGTCGACCAGCACCAGCGGCGTTTCCCGCCTTACCCGCTCGACGAGCTGGAGGGCGAACTCGTACGGGCTGCGCAGGTGCACCCGGTGAAACCCGGCCTGTCCGAGCAGCGTGATGATTCCCACGCGCGGGCGGGGGCCGGGACCGGGCGCCGCTCCGCCCCCGGCAGCAGGCGCGGTGGCGGCAGGCGCCGGCTGGGTGGCGGCGGGTGCCGGTTGGCGGCGGGCGCCGGTTGGGGGGGCGGCCGGTGGCGGTTGGGCGGGCGCCGGTGGCGGCTGGGCGGCTGCCGGTGGCGGCTGGGCGGGCGCCGGTGGCGGTTGGGCGGGCGCCGGTGGCGGCTGGGCGGCTGCCGGTGCCGGTTGCGCGGGCGCGGGTGCCGGGTCAGGCTGCCGGGTGCGGGCGGCGGGTCGGCCGGTCACCAGCCAGCCGCGGCCCGGGTTGCTGGACGGGTAATTGGCCGGCCGCAGCATGTAGGGCGCCTGCGCCAAGTGGCCGACCAGGTCGCGCTTGAAGTAGGCGAAGTCGCCGGTGGTGATCACGTCGACCCCGAGCTTGTGCAGGTACACCGCATGGCCCTTGCCGATCCCGAAGCCCCCCGTGGCGCCCTCGGCCGCCGCGATCGTGAGGTCGATCCCCAACTCGCGCTTGAGGCCGGGCAACAGCGCCTTGACGCAGTAGATCCCGGCCCGGCCGACGATCTCCCCGATGAACAGAATGCGCACGCCGGTTTCCATCCCTCTTTCCATCTATCCCGTACCATATCATGCCGCGCGCGTTGCGCCGCCGTCGCCGGCGGCGCCGGCGGCGCAGGAGTTGACACCAACCGGCCTCCGGCGCTATGTTGCGGGATAGGCGGCGCGCCGCCCATCCCGCCCGGATGGTGAAATTGGTAGACACGCTAGGTTCAGGGTCTAGTGGCCGTACGGCTGTGGAGGTTCGAGTCCTCTTCCGGGCAAGTACACCGAGTCTTGGACGTGCGCGGGCCGGCGCCCGGCTCGCGGGAGCCCGATCTGCTGGCGCCCGACAAACCCAGCGCCCGTCTGGACGTGCTTCTGTGCCCCGTCGGCAGCGCCGTGCGGCGGCCTGGGTTGTCGTGTATGGTTGGAGATGACTTGGTAATGGGGCGCAAGGTCAAATCTCGGGGATGGAGTCGTCGAGTTTCGCGATTTTCTGGTCGACGGGACACGTCCGAAAGCATTCATAGTGATGAAGTTCGAGGACACCTACGACAACTTGTATAGAGAAGTGATTCGGCCTGTCTGTGAAAAAAGCGGCTTCCAGGTGCAGCGTGCCGATGACGTGTTTCGCCCTGGGATAATTCTGCAAGATATCATTAACGGTTTGCTGGACTCGGATGTCGTGATCGCCGAAATATCGCCGTCCAATGCCAACGTGTTCTATGAGCTTGGGTATGCTCATGCCCTCGACAAGCCAACGGTGTTACTGGCTCGACGCGGGGGGGATCTGCCATTCGATATCAGCGGCTATCGGGTGATCTTCTACGATGACACCATAGGCGGCAAACCGGAAGTCGAAGCAACGCTCGACAAGCACTTGTCCAACATCAAACGCGGTCGAGTTGCCTGACGGCGAGGCCACCAGTCATCCATTTCGAGATTCACGCGCAGGATCCTCGCCAAGATGGTGGAACGCCCCGGCGGCCAGGAATGGGAGCTGGGCACCGTCGGCGGCACTTGGCTCGGCTCGATCAACAACGACCCCAAGAGCTTCAACACCCTGCTGGCGCGCGACGGCGACACCGTCGCCGTGGTCGGCGTGCTGTTCGATCCGCTGGCCGACTACGACCCCTACACGCGCGAGTTCATCCCCAACCTGGCCAGCTTCGAGGTCGAGGTGGACGAGGAGGCCGACTCGCTCACGGTGACCTACACCCTGCGCGACGACCTCTACTGGACCACGCTCGCCGATCCCGACACCCGGGTGCAGGTCACCGCCGACGACGTCGTGTTCTGGTACGACGAGATCGAGGGCGACCAGGAGCTGCAGCAGCCCGGCTACGCCGGCCAGTTCATCGAGATGCCGGACGGCTCCGAGGCGCGCATCGAGGTGGAGAAGATCGACCAGCGCACGGTGGCGTTCCACTACCCGCGCATCGTCGCCAACCCGATCCTGTCCACCAACATGGACTTCGGTCCGCGCTACTTCTACGAACCTGCCAAGCGCGACGGCGGCGTGGAAGGCGTGTTCAACCTGTTCAGCATCGACACCGACCCGACGACCATTCCCTCGATCGGCGAGTACTACGTCGCCGAGTACGAGCCCGGCGTGCGCGTGGTGATGGAGCGCAACCCCAACTACTGGAAGAAAGACGAGGCCGGCGTCACGCTGCCGTACGTCGAGCGGCTCATCTACCAGATCGTGCCGGACCGGAACACCGAGCTGCTGCTGTTCAAGGAAGGCAAGAAAGACTCCTTCACGCTGCGCCCCGAAGACCTGGACGAGCTGCTGAACGCCGAGGATCCGGATTACACCGTATACAATGGCGGTCCGACCCTGGGGTCCGCCTTCATCTCCTTCAACCAGAACCCCGACACCATGGACCCCTTGGTGTACAGCTGGTTCAGCCAGACCGGGTTCCGCCAGGCGATGAGCGCGGTGCTCAACCGCGACCGCGTCGCCAGCCAGGTGTACCGCGGCCTGGCCGAGCCCGCGCTGCACTTCTTCGCCCGCGCCAACCCCTACTTCGACGAGTCGGTCCGGCAACGGTTCAGCTACGACCCGGATCGGGCGCGCGCGCTGCTGGCGGAGATCGGCATCCGCCCCAACGCGGACGGCCTGATGGAGGACGCCGACGGCAACCACGTCGAGTTCGACATCCACGTCGGCGCCGAGAACAACGTAGGGATCGACGTCATGAACATCTTCGCCGACGAGCTCAAGGCGTTCGGCATCACCGGCAACGTGCGGCCGATCGACTTCCAGAAGCTGGTGGAGATGCTGACCAGCACCTACGACTGGCACGTGGCGACCGCCTCGCTGGGCTCCAACTACTGGCCCGAGGGAGGCAGCAACGTGTGGCAGTCCAAGGGCAACTTCCACCTGTGGCACCCGCTGCAGGAGGAGCCGTACACCGAGTGGGAGACGCGCGTCGACTACCTCTACAACGAAGGGCGCTTCACCCTGGACGAGGAGAAGGCCAAGGCGATCTACGACGAGTACCAGCAGCTCCTGCTCGATCAGGCGCCCATGACGTACATCGTCTACCCGCTCCGGTTCGTGGCGGTGCGCAACAAGTGGGGGAACGTATTCTACGACACCTTGAACGGTCTCGACGCCACCTACCTGTATCTGCTCGACCGCGAGTAGGGAGCGCGCGCCCGCACGCCGCGGCCGCCCGGCGCCGCTACCCGAGCGGACGCCGCTTTCCGCTGCTGTACTTTCTGGCCAGCCGGCTGGCGTCGCTGGTGGCCATGCTGCTGGTGCTGGGGCTGGCGGTGTTCGGGCTGATGAAGCTGGCGCCCAGCGACATGGTGGAGAACTACGTCCGCAGCCAGATGCTGATCTCCGCCGACCGGCAGACGGACAACGTCTACACCGAGGAGCAGATCGCCGCCGCGCGCGCGCGCCTCGGGCTCGACCTGCCGTTCTACGCCCAGTACGGGCGCTGGCTCTACCAGGTGGTGGTGGAGCGCGACCTGGGCCGGTCGCTGATCTCGCGCGCCCCGATCCTGTTCCTGATCCAGTCGCGGATGATCAACTCGCTCATCCTCAACCTGATCTCGCTGGTGTTCCTGACCCTGCTGTCGTTCGGCGCCGGCCTCTACTTCTCCTCCAAGGTGGGCACCCGGGTGGACTTGGCGGCGACCTTCACGGCGCTGGTGCTGCACGCCTTTCCCGCCATCCTGCTGCTGATCCTGCTGCAGCTCTTCGCCGCGGTCAGCGGCTGGTTCCCGATCACCGCCTACCCCAACTTCCCGTTCCGGGAGGCGCCGCTACGCTTCTCCTTCAGCTACCTGCACCACATCGCGCTGCCGCTGCTCGGCGCGTTCCTGGGCGGCGTGGGCGGCACCATGCGCTACATCCGCGCCACCATGCTCGACCAGCTCGGCCAGCCCTGGGTGATCGCGCTGCGCTCGCGCGGCATCAGCGAGCGGCGGGTGTACGTGGTGCACGCCTTCCGCAACACCCTCAACCCCTACGTCACCAGCAGCGCCGATCTGTTCGCGACGCTGTTCTCGGGGTCGCTGATCATGGAGATCATCTTCTCCTACCCCGGCATCGGACGGCTGATGTACGAGGCGGTGCGCCAGGAGGACATCAACCTGGTGCTGGCCAACATCATGTTCATCAGCCTTCTCATTCTGCTCGGCATGATCACCGCCGACGTGCTGCTGGCGCTGGTCGATCCGCGCATCCGCTTTTCCGGCAGCGGCGATGGCTGAGCCGGTTGGCCGCCGCAGGCGGGGGGCGGCGGCGTGGCGCCGGCTGCGGGCGCGGCCGGTAGCGGCGGCTTCGGTGCTGGTGCTGGCGCTGCTGTACGGCGCGATGCTGCTGGCGGAGTTCCTGGCGCCCTACCACCCCACCACCACCTTCCGCTTCCACACCCACCAGCCCCCCGCGCTGAGCTTCTACTCGCGCGAACTGGGGTTCGGGCCGCAGGTGCAGCATCGGGTCCTGGTCGACGAAGTGAGCCGCCGCTACGCGCGCATCCGCGGCCAGCACTATCGGGTGCGGCTGTTGGTGCCCGGGCCCGAGTACCGGCTGTGGGGGCTGGTGCCGTTGCGGGTGCACCTGTTCGGCACCACGGCGCCCTACGTCGACGCGGAGGGCGCGACCGTGCGCGCGCCGGCCGGAGCGGGCGGGGTGGGCGCGGATCGCTGGCAGGGCGGCGGGCAGGCGTATCCGGTGTTCCTGCTGGGGTCCGATCACCTGGGCCGCGACCTCTTCTCGCGCATCCTGTACGGCTCGCGCATCTCCCTGACCATCGGCTTCATCGGCGTCTCCCTGTCGCTGACCGCAGCGATCATTCTGGGCGGGCTGGCGGGGTACTACGGCGGGGCGGTCGACTGGGCCATCATGCGCATCGCGGAGTTCTTCATCCTGATCCCGGGCCTCTACCTGATCCTGTTCCTGCGCTCCGTTCTGTCGCACGACCTGGACTCCGGGCAGTCGTACTTCATCATGACCGTGATTCTGTCGCTGGTGGGCTGGCCCGGCACCGCGCGCCTGATCCGCGGCATGGTGCACAGCATCAAGACCGAGGACTTCGTCGCCGCGGCGCAGCTCCAGGGCATCCCGCCGCTGGCGATCATCGTCACCCAGATCATTCCGCAGATGGCCTCGATCCTGATCGTCAGCGTCGCCCTGGGCATCCCCGGCTTCATCCTCGGGGAGACGATACTCTCCTACCTGGGGCTGGGGATCGCCGACCCGGCCGTGAGCTGGGGCTCGATGCTGAACCGCAACGTCACCTCGCTCAGCAACCTGCGCAGCTTCCCCTGGTTCCTCTACCCCGGCGTGGCGCTGCTGCTGGTGACGCTGGGGTTCAACTTCCTCGGCGACTTCCTGCGCGACCTGTTCGATCCCTATCACCGGGAGCCGGCGCGTGGCTGAACGGGACGCTGCACGGGACGCTGCACGGCTGTACGAGGTGGCGGGGCTCACGGTGACGTTCACTACCGAACGCGGGCCGTTGTACGCGGTGCGCGGCGTCGACCTGGAGCTCGACACCGGCACCGTGGTGGGCGTGGTGGGCGAAAGCGGGTCGGGCAAGAGCGTGACCGCGCAGGCGCTGTTGCGGCTGCTGCCGCACGCCCGGGTGAGCGCGCGCCGGCTGCGCTTCCGCGGTGCCGACGTCGTGACCATGACGCCGGCGGAGCTGCAGCGGCTGCGCGGCGGCCGGGTCGGCATGATCTTCCAGGAGCCGGCGCGCTCGTTCGATCCGATCTACTCGATCGAGCGCTCCCTGGCCGAGACCCTGCGCACGCACCGCCCGGAGCTGGAGCCGGCAGCGCTGCGCGCCCGCTCGGTGGCGCTGCTGGAGGAGGTGGGCATCGCCGAGGCGGAGCGCCGCCTGGCCAGCTTCCCGCACCAGTTCTCCGGCGGCATGTTGCAGCGGGTGATGATCGCCCACGCCCTGGCCGCGGACCCGGAGGTGCTGATCGCCGACGAGCCGACCACCGCGCTCGACGTCACGGTGCAGGCGCAGGTGGTGGAGCTGCTGCTGCACTTGCGCGCCGCGCGCGGGCTGGCGATCCTGTTCATCAGCCACGACTTGGCCCTGGTCGGCCAGATCGCCGACCGCCTGGTGGTGATGTACGGCGGGCTGGTGATGGAGCAGGGTCCCGCGACCGCCGTCCTGCATGCGCCGCGCCACCCCTACACGCGCGCGCTGCTCGACGCCCACCTGCCGCTCGGGGTGCACTACACCGAGCAGCCGCTGTACGCCATCCCCGGCAACGTGCCCGATCCGCTGCACCCGGAACCGGGCTGCCCGTTCGCGCCGCGCTGCGCGCTGGCCGAAGAGCGCTGCACCGGCGGCATACCGCCGCTGGTCGCAGAAAGGGCGGACGCGCCTGTCGCCGCCCCCTGGGCTGCCGGCAGCATCCGCCATCGCTGCCTGCTGCCGGGGGCCAAGCCGGGCGCCCTGGCCGCGGCGCAGCCGGAGGAAGCGTGATGCTGACCCTGGACGCGGTCAGCAAGCGGTTCGCCCTCAAGGCGGGCTACTTCGCCGCCGCCCGGCGCCACGTGTACGCGGTGCGCGAGGTGAGCCTGCGCATCGGCGCGGGCGAAACCTACGGGCTGGTGGGCGAATCGGGCAGCGGCAAGACCACCACCGCCCGGCTGGCGGTGGGCATGTACCGGCCCGACCGCGGCGCCATCACCTACCGCGACCGCGCCGGTGAGGTGCACGACGTCGTCCGCTCGGGCGCCCGCGCGCGGCGCGAGTTGCGCACCCGGCTGGCCTACGTGTTCCAGGATCCCGCCCGCTCCCTCAACCCGCGCATGCGGGTCGAGTCGATCCTGCTCGCCGGCCTGCGCTACACCTCGAGCTGGCGCGGCCTGGACGACGGCCGCGAACGCGCCCTGGCCGCGCTGGAGGCGGTGGGGCTCGCCGCCCGCCACCTGAGCCGCCGCCCACCCGACTTCTCCGGCGGCCAGCGCCAGCGCGTCGCCATTGCCCGCGCCCTGATCGTCCAGCCCGAGACCATCATCTGCGACGAGATCGTCTCCGCCCTCGACGTGTCGATCCGCAGCCAGATCCTCGACCTGCTGCAACGCCTGCGCCGCGAGCTGGGCCTGACCCTGCTGTTCATCTCCCACGACCTGGCCGTGGTCACCTACTTCTGCGACCGCGTCGGCGTGATGCAGGCCGGCCGCCTGGTCGAAGAAGCCCCCGCCCGCGAGCTGGCCACCAACCCCCGCCACCACTACACCCAACGCCTCTACGCCGCCGTCCCCAAACTCACCCACTCCCGTTGATTGGGCTAACCACACCAAAACATGCACCCCCGCCGGCCAACCCGGCTTGGCGCAGAGACCGACATGCTATAACATTCAAACTGAACCGCTTGGAGGGGCCGGCGGCGCATGCGTCTCGGTCACCGAAATGCGAACCCGGAGGTTCACTCTATGCCAACGCAAAAAGCCCGTGACAGCGCCCTGCCGTCCCGAGAGGGCGCGGACCACTCAAAGAGGACAACGATCCCCGCCAGCAAAGTCGGCGTCACGCTGACGATCAGCGACAAGGCGTTGAAGGAGCTCGACCAGATTCGAGAGGAGACAATCAAGGCCGCGCAGGAGGATCAGAAACTCTCGTGGCGATAAGCTCTACCCGCGCACTTCCACCAACGGCATGACGACCACGTTTCTGTCAATTTTCGACACCCTTTCCAATGAAAGTAGACTTCTCGTTCGGGGGACGTGATTTCTATAGGACATTGTCATTACGATGGGAACTACTCTGCTCTGCGATCAAGCCATCCTCGAGACAAATTTTGCCTCCTGGCGGCGTCGTCCAACACCCTGGCGCAGGACTCCCAGTCGATGTGGCTCACTTCACGGTAGCGCAGCTCGAAGGGATGCTGCTGCGGTACGGCGTCGATAGTTTGCTTCGCGTCTTCCGCCTGTCCCAACGCGACCTGCACCCAGACGTCTTCGAGCGTGTCGGGCAACTGGCCGAACAGGCGGGATATGTTCTCCAGGCGCTCAGAGAGAAGCTCGTGGACGCGATCCTCTACCGAGCCGGCGTAACGCATGTTGTAGACATCGACTTCGGACCGAAGCTGACCGATACGCTGGATGCGCCCTTTGCGCTGTTCCAGACGAGAGGGGTTCCACGGAAGGTCCAGGTTGATGAGCGTGCCGAGGCGTTGTAGATTCAGTCCCTCTGACGCCGCATCCGTGCCGAGGAGAAGCCGGACTTCGCCCCGGCGCACCGCGTCTCTCAGTTCGTCCCGTCGCTTCCGTGCGAACGTGCCGTTGTGCATTACGCCGGAGCGGTTCGCACCGGCATAGATGCCGATCTCCATGTCCGACAGCTCATGCGTGAGCTGGGTGGCAAGCCACCAAACCGAGTCGTAATACTGGCTGAAGACGATGCATCCACGATCCAGCCACCCGTCGTCTACGAGCAAGCGT
Organism: Spirochaetia bacterium; assembly: GCA_965198005.1. Taxonomy (GTDB): domain Bacteria; phylum Spirochaetota; class Spirochaetia; order SZUA-6; family Bin103; genus Bin103. The sequence continues at coordinate 57,192 of CBDAOI010000004.1, read as the reverse complement.
GTCACTGCGGCCAGCTTCGGGTCTTGCTCCAGGTTCGCCTCCATTGCCTGAATGAGACGAAGCAGCGCCCGCCGTTCCTCGTTGGTCAACGCGCGAAGCTGACTATCCCGGTCTTCGTCCTCCTCCTCGTCGTCACGGCCTTGCCAGCCGCCGAGGATCCGGGCCACCGTGAGACGTCCTGCTTCGATCGTGCTGCCCATGCGACGGAGCAGCATGGTGCGGAACAAGCCGGCGTTGGCGCGCGCGCCGATCAGCCGACAGAACTCCTCCGCGCGTTCGTAGGCATCTTCAAGGAACGGCGGCAGCGTGAGCGCATCGGCAGCCGCTTCCCCGTGCAGCCGAACGCGCACGGGCGTGAGGTACGGCTCGCCGGTTTGCGGATCTGGCGTCGATTCGAGATACTCGCGCGTCCGCCGGATGATGCTCCGAATGTAGGGGTTGTGGCGCTCTACGAAGCGTGCGAATCCGTCATCGATGCGCTGCCGGTCCGCCGGACGCAGCCGGTCCACCGCGGCGCCGGGGGCGTAGGCGTGCTCGTCCGTCAACGGCAGCGAACGGCGGAGGATCTGGAACTGAGCCCCTTCCGAACGTGGGGGCAACGGATTGCGAAACCAGTCCCAACGCTCGTGGAAATCCGTCGGTAGCGTCGCTTTTCCCAGCAGCAGGTCGAGCGACGCCTGCGGCTGGCGCCAGCGGCTGCCGGCGGACCCCAGCACCGCATCCGAGCTCTGAGCCAGCGCATCCAGCAGATCGAACGCCTCGATGGGGTGAAGCTGCACGGGCGTGGCAGTGGCGAGGAGCAGGCTCTTCGTGCGCGGCGAGATGCGCCGCAGGAACCGCAACAGATTGTTTGGCTTGCCCCTGCCGGGCTGCCCCGGCTGGAAGCGTCGCCGGGCACGGTGTGCTTCGTCCAGAATCACGCACTCGAAGCGCATGTTCGCGAGCCACTCCACCACCTCGGAGCCGCGCGTGATCAACCCCGTGGAGACGATGCCGACGCGGCGCGGGCAGCGCCGGATGGACTCGTCGCCCGCACCGGGATGCTCGACGCCGCGCTCGTCTACCCATTGGGAGCCGTCCCACACTGCCGACGGCAGGCCGAGCAGCGTATCAAGCTCGTCCTGCCATTGCTGCAGCAGCGGCTTCGGAGCGAGCACCAGCACCGGCCCGTCCCCCGCCAGCGCCATGAGCTGAGCCGCCATCGCCAATTGCAGCGTCTTGCCGAGCCCTACCTGATCGGCCAGCACGAAGCGGGCGCCGTGCGGGCCGCGATGAGCGTCGAAGGCAAGCTTTACGAAGTGCTTCTGATGTTCCCAGAGCCCGACTTCTTTCCGGTAGACCGGCGCTTCGACCACGACCGAGGCGGGATCCGGCTCCTCCCGCCAGCGGCTCACGTCGCCTACCGACTCGCGACGTGACAGCCGCTCCAGATCCTGGATCACGAAATTGGTCAGCCGCACTGCGTGGGGCGACGACCACAGCGAGTCGAATTCTTCCTGCACCCACGCCACCGCGTCCGACGAATCGTCCTCCCAGATCAGTTCGTAGTTGAGGCGGAACGCCGCCCCGGTCTCGTTCGCGCTGCCGAGGAATGACGTACGCCGACCGTCCGCCAGCGTTACCACGCCGGCTTTGCCATGAATCAGCCCGAAGGCGTCATCGGGCAGCACGCGAATCTCGATCTTGCCGGACCGCAACCACTGGTAGAGCCGTGTGAAGCGCGGCTTGGCCCCATCACCCAACTGCTCGGGACGGGAGTCACACCACTCTCGCCGCATGGCCGCCTGCGCGGCCTTCGCGACCTCCACGTCCTCCCGCGTGAGCGCCGAGTTGCAGACCACGCGAATCTGCCCGGTCACATGTTGCAGCGCCTCTCCCGCGACTTCCAAGATCGACGACGAGAAGTATCCGGCAATGCGGTCGTAGCTCCGGGCGCCAGCGAGCCGGGCGTTCAGAAAGCCAGCGTCAAGTGGTTCGCGGCGGGACGAGTAGCGATTGAGCATGCGGCGCAGCCGTCAGGGAACCGCCTGAACCGTTAAGAACGCGTGGTGCAGTTCGATCGGCGCAGCCGGTGGGTGCCGGGGATGACGACTGCTGCGCGCCCATGCTTGGGCCAGAACGGTGCACGGATTCAGGTGCTCGGCGGCACGCCCGCGGCCGGACAGGTAGCGGTTGATCCTACTGGTTACGGCGCCGACGGTGCCGGACAGCACGTACCCGGCCATGAACGCGACGGCATGTCGTTCGGCGTACTTCCCCCTTGCGAAGCGATCTATCCCGTCGACCACGTAGAGCCGGCAGAGTGCCGCGTCCTGCCCTGCCACTCGCTTGCACTCGATGATCGCATGCGGATCGTGGTCATCGAATGTTTCGCGAACCTCCTGGAAATAGATGGGTATGTCCGTGCGACCGTCCGGCTTCGAGGTTGCCGAACTGGAGCGGGATTCAGTTCCGGGAAGAATCGTCGTCCTTTTGCACCAAGTTCCAGTTCGTTCGTTCAGTTCCGCTCTCATTCCTTCGCGTAGGCACTCGGTGATTTCTACTTCGCCGGACTGCATGCTAACCGACTCCGATCCCATCGCCCGGCGCCAGCCGGCCTCAACGATGTACATCGTCGTGATGCTACGCTCCAGCCCGATGTCGACGAACCGGGGGCCGACATCCGGATGTAAGGTACCAAAGCTCACGGCGCGCCGCCGGTGTACACGCTGGCGCTCACTACGCCATCGGCATCTTCCAGCGCCTGAACGCGCAACCAGTTGCGGCGCGCGGCCGGTTTGATGATCGAGACTTCGTCCTCCGCGTGGACGCGCAGGTCGCGCAGTCCAACCAGTTCGTCCGTGATCCGCACGCTGGTTCGCTCGCCGATGCTGGCCAGCACGCTGCTCAGTGGCCCATTCGGCGTGATGGCCTTCACCTCGCGGGACGGCCCGGGAGCTTCCTCCAGCACGAAACGGATGACGCGGAGCGGCGCCTCATCCGGCACACGATATATTTCGGCTCGCATCCGTCTGCGATTCGCCACGCCCAGCCACGCGTCCATCGTCGCAAGGAACGCTCGAGCGTATTTCTTCAGGTCAGCTTCATCGGCAGGTTCGACGGAGTTCAGTTTCCCTTTTTGCCACTGCCAACTCGCCTGAAATAACCCGTCCCGGACGACGACACGATCCTCGTCGTCGAACCCATAAAGGTCGAAAACCGCGTCATCGAGCGACCTCCATTCAGGCTCGCCCGCACGGTCATGGAACGCGCGCACGAGCCGTACGATGCGTATCCCAGCTTCGGACCCCAGCGCCTGCTCGAGGTCGGGCGCTGGCAAGGCCCCGATGTCCGAGCGTTTCACGCGCCGCATCCATATTCCGAATGCCGAACCGGTCATCAGGAAGTACCATGTCGCCAGCGCTGAACCGAGGATTCCTGCAGCAAGGTGGGCTGCATCCGACCCGGCGGCACCAAACGACACGCCGAAACAGGCGTCGGAATACACTGTATCTTGCTCAGCCACCGCAACAAACAGGCGGGGGCGTTTTTTGAGTAGGAACTCCTTGATGAGCAGAAGAGGAGCACGATACGTGTCAATTCCTCGTGGCCTCTCCGCGCGATCCTGATCGAACTTTGGCAGGCTTGGCGGCAGCATGAAGTGACCGATGTCCCTCCGCTGGACGAATGGAAGCCCCTTCAGAAACTCCGAGTCGCGGCTGCGGTCGCCGAAGATCAAGCCAGACCTCAACGCGGTACCGAGCGCGCGAAGCCGGGCGTCCAGCGGTTCGAGGTTTTCCCACAGGTCGTCGAGCAACAGCAGGTCGTGACGGCGCCCGAGGAACGCCGCCTTGAACAAGCCGGGGTTGCGCTGCCAACTGGCTATGGGCAGCGTCGTAACGTCTCCCGGCGCAATCTCGATGGTGTGACTGAGCTCGCCCGCAGGCGACCAGCGCGCCTGCACCAGGGTCATACGGTCCGCCCGCTGCCGCGTGTGCCGCGCGACCAGCGCCATCGCCGGCATGTTGGCCCGCGGAAACAGCCATTTCGACAATTCCGACAGGTTGACCAGCGTCACCGGGCCGAGCGATTCGACCAGCCTCCGCGCGGCGGCGATACCGGTGGCGCTCCGGGTGAAGAACGGCGTCGCGCTCAGAACGACGCCGAACCTGGTGCGGCCGTGAGCGAACCGCATGGCATGTGTAACGAAGTCGAGACTCTCGCCGCGGGGTGACCGGGCAGCCCCTGGACTACGTGTGCGCCGGACGCTGGTCCCCATTCGTCCTTGGAAGCTCCACGGTGGATTGCCAACGATGACGTCGAACTTCCGCGGTCCCAGGTCCACGTGGAATGCGTCGCTCACGCGCAGCGAGCGATCTACCAGGGGCTGGAACTTGACGCCATCGGCGTCACGGGGGTCGGGATCGAGCTCCAGCGCCGCCAAGTACAAGCTGAACGCGGCAATGTTCACCGCTTCCGGGCTTACGTCGACGCCGTAGACCTGCTCGTGCAGCGTCTGCCTGATCGCGGCGCGGGTCGGTACACCGCCATCGGCCTTCAGGTAGACCAGCCGGCGCAGCGCCTCCACCAGAAAGACTCCCGACCCGCAGGTCAAGTCGAGTACGCTCTCGGCGCCGGTCAGGTCGGCGAACACTTCGTCCATCACCAGCGAAACGGCGGTGAGCGGTGTGTAGAACACGTCAACCTGCTGCCCGGTCGCCTGCTCGGAGGTGCCTGTCGAGTGGACGAATTGCTCGTAAATCGCGCTGATCAGCTCCACCGGAATGACCTCGAAGCGGTAGGGGAATAGAGACCGCTGACCGCTGACCGGATCGGTTGCCGTGAGGAAGTCGCGCATCCGCCGGAGATGCCGGACGGCAGGAACCGACTCTTCGGTCGGTGAGAACATGTCGCCGTTGAATCTCGCCCTCAGCCAGCCAAACAAGCGCGCGGTGGCATCGGGACTGAGCAGAACCCCGGGCAACTCCCGGTGGCCGCAGATCTGCTCCAGCCGATCCTGATCCACGATCCGCCGATCGATCAGGTATTGTGTGAAGATGCAGCGGCCTATAAGCGCCTGCGCATCAGCACCGGAGAGCCCGGCTGGGGATGCCTCCAGATCGCCCTTCAGTGCGGCCAGAGCGCGCAGCAACTGGCGGTCGACGCTGGAAGCGCGATTCACGTCCGGTCTTTGTCGCCAGAATTGGCCCGTCTCCATGGCCAGACGCCCCGCCAACCGGTCGAGCCGCGCCAGTTCATCCTCTACGAACTGGAAGGTGTCGAGCACGTGTCGCCTGGCCGATTCGCGCTCTCGGGGGACTCCGAAGCCGTTGTAGATCTCGATCCGCTCCGGGGACACGAGCCACAGCAGGGGGCAGAAACCCTGGTTCCAAACCTCCCGCTGCCACTCCGCGACGACAACGGGATCGGGCTGTTCGACGAACTTGAAGTACACCTTGAGGTCGGAGCGTCCCGGCCAAGCGGTCGCCTCCGGGCTGCTCCGCCACCATGCGTCGGGCCGGAACGAGGGGAGCCGAACGTGATTGTCGGACCCGTGGAGCGCAACACTGGGCGCTGCCGGCTCGCCGCCGGCCAAGTAGCCCGTATGTTCCAGAACGTCCCGCAACGGGGCGGCGAGTTTAGACATGATCGTTCTCCACGGCTCCGGCCACCATGCGGGCGGCGTCGGCGTCGGTGCGCCAGTGGTCGATGTCCCGAGTGGCGAGGTAGCGCAGGAGATCGCCCAGGGCCTCGCGCTGCGGCCAGTAGTCGTCAGCGAGTTCCGTGTGCAGCCACGTAAGGCTGTCCGTTACGTCGCCGGTTTCGGCGGCCCGCCAAACGGCGTAGAGGGCGTGCCGGAGCAGCCCGGCGTCGGCCAGGTCGGCACGCTGCAACTCGGATGCGGTCCTGAGCCGGGTCTGGTTGGCCTTGCCGGTGTGCAGCAGGCGGCGGTAGTCGGCGACGCCGAAGCCGCGGGCGAACTCCTGGTAGACGCCGGCGCGGTAGTCACCGTGGGACTCCACCTCCAGACCCTTGACATAGAGCTTATCCTCCGGCGTCAAGCGACGCCATACGTGCGCCGGCAGGCCGGCGGGAACGAGGAAATTACTGGCGGTTCGCACCGCATCTTCGATGATCCGGGCGAGTGGGTTGGCCTCGCCGCGCCGACGCTCGCGCGACAGTTCGTAGGATACATCGAGGTCTTCGATGGCGCGGTAGGCGGTCAACACGCGCAGCGCTGCGGCGTAGGCGGCGAGTTGGTAGTCGGCATCGGAAAAGTTGGGCGCGTCGCGGTCGTCCAGATCGCGCATCGAGGCAAGCTGGCGCTCGACCTCGGCTTCCACTTCGGGCACGGCCTCGTCCAGGAAGGCGGTGTCGTCCGTGGTCTGCTTGCGCAGCACCATGAGCACCGTGCCCTGTACGTAGTTGCCTTCCTTCGCGCCGAAGGGTGTCTCGGTGCCGATGGTCCAGGCAGCAGTTACGCGAAGACCGGCAGCCCACAGTATCAGCGTCAGGTCGGCCCAGATGGCGGCATCTTGATGCGTGAACATGACGACCTGCAGACCGCCTTTGGGCATCCGTGCCGCTAGATTACGATAGCTGTCCACCATGGCGCGACGAAACGCACCACCGGCTCCTTGAACCGCGAGCGCGCGCTTACTATCCGCGTACCAATCCGGGAACCGTGCGGGTAGCGCTTTCTCGTACCAAGCGAGAAAGAATTCCGACAGCTCGTGATAGTTGATCGCATCCGCATAGGGTGGGTCCGTAATCCATATGTCGGCAGGACAATCGACGGCACGAACATCTGTTGCCGTAACGGCGGACTGTCCATGAAGATGCAGCGGACGGCCTTCCAAGAACCAGGAATCTGACAGAGCGGCGTAGCCACGACTACCGAAGGTCATCAGAGTGTTCAGCGCTTGATTGCTGAACGTCTGAACGACCTTCTCATGACCACTGTCTGTCCACCACCTGGACAGTTTGCTGTTCCAGTCGGCACAGCGGCCCACCCCGAGGAGCATGGCGACGCGTTCCGGATCCGTGGACGCTATCTCAAGCTGCTTGAGCAGTAGCCCGTTGGTCAGCAACTGGCGCGGTGTGAACAGGTGGTGCCAGTGGGTCCACCCGCGCTCGCGAATCAAACGTGTGGTCTCGTCTCCGGGTGCAATCGCGCGGCTCGGCAGAACGCCCCGTCGTTGCCAATCGGCAACATTCTTCCGCAACAGAGCGAGTACGGCGGCCTCCCGCTCCAGATCGTCATATCGAACCTCCCGGTACAGCGCGCCCGGCACCGCCTTCGTCAGTGCGGCCACCAGTGCCGTACGCCGCTTCCGGGCTGATTCGAGGTCCTTCACGCGGCACCGTAGCCGGTCGACATCACGGGTAACGGAGTTCCGCCGCGCGTCCTGCAGATCGCGGCGCACGGCGGCGAGCGCGGTGTCTTCGGCCAGCCAGTCACGCTTGCGCAGGCGGGCAAGCTCCCTGCGGCCGCCAGGATCGAGGAAGGCGGTCAGCTCACCGATGGCGTGTTCCAGGGACACCCAGTCCGGGAGCGGTGCGTCCTGCGCGTCCTTCTTCTGCTCGGCCCACAGCAACTCGTCCAGGCGCGGCAGCCGCCAGCGCACGCAGTACAGACGCTCCTGAAACACGTCGTCGGGGCGCGGATGCAGATCGCCGCTGTCCCATGGCCGCAACCCGTAGCCGCGGCCACCCTCGCCCCGCTGATCGCCGCGGATCGCTGCCATGGGAGTCGAAGCGCCACAGTTCGGATTGGGGCAGATGAGGCGCGACTGCCGCGTCGTCCCGCTGCGACGGGCGGCGGCCATCGATGCGGGAGTCGCGCTCGAACGAATGTGAATGGCGAATCGCCGCTGCTCGGACTGCGGCTCCAACTCGGCCACGGTGCGGGTCTTTTCCCCGATCATCCAGGTTGGCGCCAGGGGCACCATCCAGCCGCACTCCGGGCACCGTGTCTCGGTACAGTAGAGAAAGGCATCGGCGCGCCAGCCGGCCTCGTTGTGTTCGATGCGCCACGCGGTGATCTGTCGATCCACTGCGCCGTAGGCCCGCTCCTGAGCGCGGCGCACGGCGGCGGCTACCGCTTCGCCGCCGCCGACGAGGTGGAGCGCGCCCCAGGTGAGCAGCGCCGCCACCGGGTTCAGGTCGGAGCCATACGCGTCGCAGCCGATGCGCGCCGCCTCGAACGGCACGCTGCCGCCGCCGCAGAAGGCGTCGCCGACGCGGGGCACGCGCCCGAACCGCCGCATCCCCAGCTCGCGCACCAGATCGGGAAGGCTCGCGGCGGTGGTGCCAAGGTGGGCATTGACCTCCTCCCAAGCGCTGGCGGAAAGGCCGTCAATGTGCTCGGGACGATGGCAGTAGGAGAGTTTGTCGTCGTAGCTGAGCCGATCGAACACCAGTAGCTGCAATCGCTGCCGCTTCTCGGCGGTCGTACCTTTCCTTAGTCTGAACCTGCGCGCGTCCGTATCAGCGGCGAACCAAGCGTCGCGTTCGTGCTCATCGAGCCGCCGGTACACGTCCTTCAAGGGAATGTTTTGGTTTTTCCGGCGCCGCAGTCCTTCGGCGTCCATGGTCAGCAGCGTAAGAAAGACCTCTCGATCCTTCTGAGCGTCGCCCGATGCGGGCAGGAGCAGCCCCAGGATCACCGCGCGCACCAGGATCAACGGCTTTCGGCCCCACCACTTGCCCAAGCCGGTCAGCGTCTGACTGTAGTTTGCCTTGCGCTCCTTGTAGCTCTCCTTGGAAAGCAGGGAGACCGGGAGCTGGGTTTCGATGAAACTGGGCCACTCGGCGGCGAGCGCCGGTTCACCCAAGCCGAGCTCGGATTGGGCAACCGCCATCCTCAAGTCGGTGCCCGAGGCGCCGCGGCGGACGGCGTTCGGCGGCCATGGCCGTTGGTCCAGTCGTCGTGGTCTGCCGCGACCAGTCGGAACAGGTCAGCCTGACGCTCGCGACTGTCGGCGGTGATCGGGTTCTCGGTGAGTGCGAAGCGCACCGCCTTGCGCCAGCCTCGGTTCCTGCCGTGCAGGGCATGGCCGGTGGCAGCGTTGGTCATGGTGAACAGCCACCACCGTTCCTCCGGCGCCAAGCCCAACCAGTTCCGGATGGCGGTGGGAGTGAGTGCCGGATCAGCGTCCTCAACGGCCCAGGCCAGCAATGTCAGTTCCTTGCCGAGCAGCCGCGCCACGGGATTCTCGCCCCGTTTCCAGCGCCCGCTCGGCAAGCCGTGCTTCTTCAGCCGCCGGTTGAACTCGACCCGCGCCGCGTCCGCTATCTCGTCCCATTTGAGCCGTGCCAGCGCGACGCGCAGCTTGGCGTCCTGGATGCCGATGCCGAGCGACGGTGGAGCGTAGCCGCCTCCCGCCGCGAAAGTCAGGTACTCGGCGATCAGCACCTCCTCGCGCCCCCGGCCCGGTATCGTGACGACGAAGTGGTGTTCCGACTGTTCGGGTTGGAACCCGAATCCCTGCGGCCGGTCACGGGACGCTGCGCTCATGGCGTCACGTCGTCCCGGTCATATTGCAACCGTGCGTCGGCGACGTAGTCCAGAAACCGTTGGCCGGTCTCGAAGCCCACGCGCTTGGCGTCAATGGCCACTTCACCAGCGTCGACCAGCGGTCGCAGCGCTTCGATGATCCGCTCCAGTTCATCGCCGTTCAGCTCGATGTCGTCGGACAGGCTCAACTCGCTCCAGGTCTGTGCGCCAGCGGTCTGGATGGTGACCCGCAGCCCACCGACCCGTGCGTCGTGCTTCTTCAAGCGAGCGATGAAGTCGTAGGTCGAACGTGTAGCGGTGAATTCGAGGCGGTTCCCCGGCGTCCAGGTGGTTGGCGCGGCCCGGTCGATCGGTCTGCTGACCGGAGCGTCGGCGACTTCACGGTGTAGCTGCTCGGAGACGATGCCGTCCTTCTCCGCAATAGCGAGCACCACACGGCTGCCTTCCGGCACGGCGACCGGACCGTCGTACACCCCACCCGCGATCGCCGGATCGGAGCCGTCGGTAGTGTAGCGAATCGGCGTCCCCGGCGGCGCCGAACGAATCTCCACCATGCGCGACTCGCCGTCTGCGTATTGCCGGGATCGGAGCGTGATGCGGTTGGTCCACTCCACCGGTTCGCCGGTTTCGTGCTGCCCGGTCGAGTCCACGGCCAGAAACGACACACGGAGGTCTGCCGTGTCGAAGGCTTGCGTCGGATCGAGCCGGCGGGAAGCCGGCGTGGCGGTGGCCCCGACTTCAGCGTACAGCTTATCGCCGTTGATCGGGCGCAGACGCAGTTTCGCCTCCCCGGTCTCGTCATCGCGATCCTCTTCCCGGATCCGTACCGTCGACGCCGGTTTGGGGAAGGGACCCTTGTTGACGTAGCTGCCTTCCTCGCGCCAAAGGTCCTTGTGCAGGCAGTCCGCCTTGAGCCGGTCGAGGGCGTCCGCACGGTGCCACTGCCACCCCGGCGAGGTCGCGGCGCGCCGCTTGATCTCCGCCCAGGGCATCGATTGCTGCGTGAACAAGCGCGCCTCCACCTTCCGGCGAAACGTGTCGCTGGCGACGTCGGTGGTGTACTTCTGTTTGCCCGCAAGGGCCTCCCGCACTTGTTCCTCGCCGTTGTAGTGATTGTCGCGGAACTCCATCAGCAGGTCCACCGTGGCGAGCCGGTCACGCGTCGGGTAGTACAGCGTGGTGAAGGTCTCCCGGATGGCGCTGTGGAACCGGTTCAGGAACCGGGGCAGGAGATCATCCCGCGCCTGCTGCATCTGCGTATCGCCGTCGGCCACGCCTTCCTCGTGCATCTCCTTGATGATCTGGTTAACGGCCTTCAGTTCGCGCGCGCTTTCGAGCAGCGAGTCGAAGGCCCGCTGACCGGTGAGGAAGCACAGCCGATTCCGGTAGGTGTGCTGATCGTAGAGGGTGCGCAGGTCCGGGTGCAGACCGGCCGGGTGCGGCTCCGCCACGATCAGCGTGACGCGCTCGGCGCCGACGTCGATCTCGTCGACGGCCGGCAGCGGTAACAGCCGCTGATAGCAGGAGCCCTCGTCAGGGCGAAAGATCTCCCTCAGCCGTTCCGTGACTTCGCGCGTGGCCTGGTCGCGCAGATAGGCGCCGGCGGTGGTGGTGACGCGGGCGACCAGGTTCTGCACGTTGCGCACGTGCAGGCGGCCGTCGTTGGTGCTGTGCAGATACCAGGCGGCGGTGGCCAGACGCGCGATCACTTCGTTCTTGATGCGCGACACGTCGCGGCCCGGCGCGCACAGGGCGGCCACGATCTCGGGCACCGTAAGGCCCTTTAGGGCGTTCGGCACGTTGGCGAGCGAGGCGATCAGCAGCAGGCGCATTACGTCCTGGGCGTCCTTGGCGCCGCTCTGGCTGGCGTCCAGTCGCTCCGCCACCGAACTATCGCCGGAGGCGATGTCATGGGCAATGGCGTTGCCGAGCGTGTTGTTGATCTGGTTGATCTCGGTGAGCGTCTCCTGACTCCCCAGGTCGATGTCGTGGGCGGCGATCAGGTAGGGATCGTGGTCCGACGCCCAGATGCGCGAGACCACGATGCGCATCAGGCGGATCAGACCGCGGGTTTGCTGGAAGCCCTGGTTTTCCCGGAAACGGGCGTAGAGATCGCGGATCGCCGGGTGGAACGGGTAGGATTCCTTGACGTCGACGGCGAACTGCTCGGGCGAGGCGTTGGTGACGTCCATCTGCTTCGCCTCACGGACGGCCTTCCGGTAGGCTTGCGCCACGGCCTCGATCCCGGCTTCATCCGGGAGCCGGTCGAACAGGCGGCAACGCAGGATGTGGTAGAACTCGTCCGAGTTCATCCGCACCGGCTCCAGGTTCATCGCGCTACGCCCGGTTTCCGCTTCCAGATCGCCCAGCGCCGCGACGATCTGGGCGCCGCCGGCGCCGTAGGTCGCCTTGAGGTCGGAAATCACCACGCAGACGTTGCGCAACTCATCCCGGCCTACGGCGACCAGCAGATTGGACAGGGCCGTCGTCGTGACCACCGACAGGTCCGAGTTGCCGATGCTCTTCGCCGCCGCGTTCACGAAGTACGGCGGCAGCTCGTCCAGCATGATGACCAGCGGATCACCCTGGAGCAGCTTCACCCACGCGGTCTGTCCCGGCGCGGACAGGGGCGCATAGTAGTCGCTGAACTGCTCCTTCCGGCCGAGCTGGTCGGCGATGGCCCCCCAGATGCCGAACGGCGCATCGCTCTCACGCCCGGAGAAGGCGACGACGCGCACCGGCCCCAGGTCGGCGTCCGGAGTGTAGAAACCGCCCATTACCTCGGGGCGGTACTCCGGGTGCTTCGCCAGCAGTCCGAAGGCAAGCAGGTTGTGGGTCTTGCCGCCGCCCATCGCCTGCGTGAGCTTGAACACGCCTTGAGTGGACTTCCCCTCCAGCCGTCGGGATCCCTCGGTGAGCAGCGTGCGCATACCCTCGGTAATGTAGTTCTCGGCGAAGAACTCCGCCGGATCGATGCGCCCATCGACCAGATCCGTCAAATCGAGCACCGTGTCACGGCGGCTCGGGTCAAACGTCCCCGGCCGGGGAGTACATGCGTGCTTTACCGTCTGCTGGCTGGCCGCGCCCTGTTTACCCACCGGCTCCATTCTGGCCGGGCTATGGGGTGGATCGTCAACCAAGCGTTTCAAGCGGTTCGCCTTCAAGGCCGGCTACTTCGCCGCCGCCCGGCGCCTCGACCTGCCGCAGCGCGTGCGCCGCGCGCTCGGCCTGACCCTGGCGCCGTAACGAATAGTGTGCGCTTCGAATGGGATGAGCGCAAAAATCGCACAAATCAGCGCAAGCGCGGCGTCTCGTTGGAGGAGGCGTCAGAGGTGTTCGGCGATCCGCTGCATCTGAGCGGCGAAGGAATCGTGCGATTGATCAGTGCACGTCGAGCGACACCGCGGGAGCAGCGGCAATATGAAGAATCGATCTGACTGGGATGACTATGAACTCCCGGAGGAGTATGACTCTTCCGGCAAGGAGGCGATGCGCGGACGCTTCTATTCGCGGAAGAAGAAATCGGTGACGATCCGGCTGGACGATGACGTAGTGCTGTATTTTCGGAAACTCGCCGGGATCAAGAAGGTGGGCTACCAGACGCTGATCAACGCCGCACTCCGGGAACGGATGACCCAAACTCGATAAATGCGCCGGTGGCCCGCCCAACGCGACGCCACTAAGCGCGTGCTGCAGCGCGGGGACGACGAGCGTCGTGCGCGCCGGGGGGTGCAGGCGGGGGCGTGGCGGTGTAGGGTACGGGGCAGTGAGTTGGGGAGTGACGATTCGCCGCTGGATGATGGCCGCGGCCGGCGTGGGGCTGTTCCTGGGCCTGGCCGCGGCGCTGGGCGCACAGTCGCTGTACGATCCGGACGACGCGATCTACCGCCACTTGGCGGTGTGGGAGCTCAAGGGGTACTTGGCGCCGTTGCCGGCGTTGCGCCCCTACGCGCCGCAGGCGGTGGCGGCGATGCTGCGGCGGGTGGCCAGGGTCGGAGACCGCCGGGCGCGGGCGCTGGCCGAGGTCTACCTGAGAGCGCTGGAGCCGCGCGCCCGCGGCCGGCTGCTCGACGCCGGTCCGCCGTTCGCGGTGACCGGATTCGGCGGCATCGCGATGGCCGGCGGCACCGACACGCCGGCGTCGGGGGTGGCGTTCGGCGCCGGGCTCGAGTCCACGGCGCTGGGCCCCGGCCTGTTCGCCTATGCCGGCGGCATCCGCTACTGGTGGGAGAGCATCCGCCAGCCGCGCCTGAGTTACCAGGTGCCGCCCGCCTACATGTTCGACAACGTCGGCCCCGACTTCGAGCCGTTCGAGGCGCGCGCCGACCTGCGCGCGCTGGCCGCGTTCGGGACGCCCACGGTGCACGTGCAGGCCGGCTTCGTGCAGCGCGCGTTCGGCTCGGCGCTGCACGACAGCGTGGTGCTGGGCGCCGGCGCGGCGCCGGCGGCGCAACTGACGGTGACCTATCGGAGCGAGTCGTTCATCTACTCCGCCGCGTTCCTGGACCTGCTGGCCGACCAGGCGGTCTGCAGTGGGAAAATAAACCGCACGGGGCCTGCGAACAGCCGGGGCAGAGGTACTCGCTCCGAGGCTCGCTCACCGACGGCGGGCGCTTTCCCTCCAAGTACCTGATGGTGCACGCGGTGCAGTGGCACCCGTCGCCGTGGCTGAGCTTCGACCTGTTCACCGCCACGCTGTTCGGAGGGCGCATCTCGCTGTACGCGCTGCTGCCGACCGCAGCGCTCACCGAACCCTACAATCTGAACTACGACAACGTGTTCGGTGGCATCAGCACGCGCCTGCGGCTGCCGTTCGATCTCAGCCTGTCCGCCACCCTGTACGTCGACGACTTCCAGTTGTTCGAAGGCACCACCTTCAACCCCAACCCGCTGGACAACAAGACCGCCGGACTGGCGGCAGTGGCCTGGGCGCCGTACCCGCTGCCCGGGGTGATAACGCTCGACTACCTGTTCGTGGCCCCCTACACCTACACCCACTCCCGGCACCAGCCGATCAACTACCTCACCTACACCCACCGCTCGCAGCCGCTGGGCAGCCGGCTGCCGCCCAATTCCGACCAGTGGACGCTGGCGGCGGTGGTGACCCCGCTGCCGGAGGTGGACCTGGAAGCGCGCGCCCGCGCCATTCGTCACGGCAACGCGTCGGACCGCCCGGGCCACGACGGCACGATCTGGGACGACGGCTACGTCGACCGCAGGGCGTCCTTCGTCGGCCGCCGCGCCACCTTCCTCACGCAGGACCTGCTGGAGGAGGTGTTCCAGTTCGAGTTCGCGGTCGTCGGCCGGCTGGTGCTGCCGGCGGCGACGGTGCGCGGGCGCGTCAACTACGGTCTGGAGCATATCCGCAACCGCAACCTGGAGAGCGGCGCAACCGCCACCAACCACACCTTCGGCGCGCAGGTGGAGATGAACCTGTAAACCGGGGTATGGTAGGCCCATGACAGGCAGACTTGACGGTAAGGTAGCGGTCGTCACCGGCGGCAACAGCGGCATCGGCGAGGGTATCGCGCATCTGTTCGCGCGCGAGGGTGCGCGCGTCATCCTGATGGCGCGGCGCGAGCCGCTGGGGCGCGCGGTGGAGGCCTCGATCCGCTACAACGGCGGCGACGCGATGTTCATTCCCTGCAACGTCACCGACCAGGACTCGGTGACCGACGCGGTGGCCGACGCCAAGGACGCATTTGACCGGATCGACCTCCTGGTCAACAACGCCGGCGGCGGCGCGCGCGGCAATTTTCCGGACGAAACGGTGGCGGACTTCAGAGGGGTGGTCGAGCTGAACCTGGTGGGGACGTTCCTGATGAGCCAGGCGGTGTGGCCGCACCTGATCGCGGCCGGCGGCGGCGCCGTGGTCAACATGTCGTCGCTGGCCGCCCAGCGCGGCATGAGTCCGCGCATGCGCGCCGAATTCGGCGCCACCTGCTCCTCGTACTGGGCGGCCAAGGCGGGGGTGGATGCGTTCACCCGCTATCTGGCCGGGATCGGCGGCGAGCACGCCATCCGCGTCAACGGCGTACGGCCGGGCCAGATCATGACCCCCGGAGCCACGCGCGGCACGATCAACGATCCCGACGGCGGCCATCACGTGTTCGAGAAGATGTTCGACCTGGCCCAGATCGTGCAGGGGCCGGGCTACCCCGCCGACGTCGCCAACCTGGTGCTGTTCCTGGTGTCCGACGAAGCGCGCTTCATCACCGGCGAAGTGATCAACGTCGACGGCGGCTGCGCGAACAAGATGTGAGGCCGCGCGGCCGGGCGCGGGCAGCGGCGGCGCGGGAGCGCCGGTCAGCCGAGCCGCTCCAGCCGCACGCGCCGCCCCAACGCCTCCTGGAACAGGTCGGCCTTGCGTTCCAGCGCCAGCGTCTTGAGCGCCAGGTTGCCGCCGTAGTCGCAGTAGATGATCGCCTCGTCCGGCCCGGTCTCGACCTTGAGGTCGCGCACCCGCGCCTGATGGCTGCGGTCCAGCGCATCCGCCACCCGCAGCAGCGCCGCCAGCTTGGTCACCACGAGGCGGTCGGCGCGCGCCAGCGCCATGTAGCTCTGGTGTGACGGTGACGGCAGTGCCCGGCGATGGTACCGCACCACGTTGGCCACGATCGCCTGGTCGCGGGCGGTGAGACCGAAGATCTCGGAGTTGCTGACGATGTAGTGGCCGTGCTTGTGGTGCCCGCTCGCCCGGATCGCCATGCCGATGTCGTGCAGAATGGCGCTCATCTCCAGCAGTACCCGTTGCGGTGCGCCCAGCCCGTGATCCGTCTGCAGTTCGTCGAACAGCCGGCAGGCCAGCAGCGCCACGTGCCGGGCGTGGCGCTCGTCGAACCGATAGCGCCGGCCGAGACTGATCGCATTGGCGATCTTCTGGGGGCGCAATTCACCCGGCGGTCCGCCGGCAGTGGCGCCGTTGCTTACCAGCACGCCCTCGCGCATGCTGACCCGGGCCACGATCACTTCGTCCGCGGCGGTCTGATCCAGGAACAACCGGTACATCAGCAGTCCCGGCACGAGCAGCTCGGCGTCGCTGTACGAGATCTGGAATTCGCGCACCGCCTCCGCCACCGGCAGCGCCACGATCCGCTCGATGAACCGATCGAAGGCGGCGCCGCCCACCCGTGAGACGTACCGGCCGACGTCCTCGCCCACGGCGTCGGCGGCGAACCGTACGTCACTGCCGACCGCGATCACCGTGCTGACGCTGCCCAACTGGAGATCCTTGCGCACCGTGGCCAGGGTCGGTCCGATCGCCTCCTGCACGACCTGGCGCGGCGGCATGTGCACCCCGGTGGCCACCCGCAACGGCCGTTCCATCCGCACGGTGCCCACCTTCAGGGTGCGCAGGGCCGATATGCGGCCCCGCTTGACCAGCACCAGCGTGGTGTGGCCGCCCCCCACCTCGATGATCAATGCGGTCGAGCGCAACAACTGCGGCAGCACCCGGCCGATCGCAAACCGCACTGCGAGGTAGGTGAGCTGGCTCTCGGCCGCCTCCGAAATGAGCTCGATCTTGAGCCCGGTTCGCACCGCCGCCCGATCCACGAAGCTGTCGCCGTTGGGCGCCTCGCGCAGCGCGCTGGTGCCGATCACGAAGGTGGACTCCGGCGGGATGCGCCAGCCGGCCAGCAGCTCGCGGAACCCGCTCAGCACCTGGACGCCCCGGCTCAGTGTCTCGCCGCTGATGCGCCCGTAGGAAAATACGTCGCGCCCCAGCGCCACCGGCTTCTCGGCCCGATCCACCACGTCCCAGCTCCCGTCGGCGTGGCGGTCCACGATCTGCAGGCGGAAGGCGCTGGAGCCCACGTCCAGCACCGCCAGCAGGCCGGTCGGGCCGGCGCGACGTGCCGCGGCCATCAGTCCGCCGCCCCCGGCATCGCGCGCACCGCCGCCACCGCCCCGTGCGCGCCCCCGGTTCCGGCGTCGGCGGCGACCCTGGTGCGGGCGAGAACGCGCCAGTCGCCGGTCATCACGACGGCCGCGATCTTGGTGCCGCCCAGATCCACCCCGGCGTAAAGCTGCATGGCCATCTCCTCGCGCTCACAATGCAGCAGCGGGTGAATCCGCTGCAAGACGTTGTCGTGGGCGCCAGCGCCGGCCCGGCCGCTTGACCGCGTTGACGGCGGCGGCGGCGGCGCCTATGGTCCGAGTGCACATGGTAACCGCCCGCGTAACGATCAAGTCCCACCCGCGCATGCTGGTGCCGGTGGCGGTGATGGCGGCGCTGGTGGTCGCGGCGCTGGTAGTCGCGGCGCTGGTGCAGGTGGTGGTGGGGCTGCTGGCGCTGGTACCGCTCGGCTACCTGTGCTTCCGCATCGTGCGCATCACCCGCAAGCACCTGGCGAGCTACGTGGCCACCGACGAGGCCGGGATCACGGTCTGTGAATTCGGGGAGGAGACCACCAGCTATGCGTGGCCGGAGGTGACCTTCGCCGGCCGGGCGCGCACGCACGACGGCCGCGAGCTGGCGTACGCCTACGTCGAACGCGACGACCGGCTGCTGACCATCTCCCCGGAGTTCGAGAACTATCGGCCGCTGCACGACGATCTGCGGCGCCACGTGGCACCGCACGACCTGGCGTTGGAACAGGGCGAGTCGCTGGCCGAACGGCTGCGCGGCCAGCTCCCGGAGCGGGAACTCCCGGAGCAGGCGGAGAGCGACCGCTGACGCCTGCCTGGACCCGGAACTGTTGGCGCTTCGGCACGCCTATCTCCCGGAGCAGGCCGACTACGACCGCTGACGTCTTCCGGGAGCGTCAGGCGCCGCCGCCGCCGCGCTGCCACGGTACGCTGGTGAGCAGCGGCGCGTAGACGTCGTCCTCGAGCGCGATCCGCAGCGCGCACAGCTCCGCCGCGGTCGGTTCGCGCTGCTGGAAGCGGATGTTGCCGATCCCCCCGACCACCGCGACCGGCGTCTGCTCGCTGCCCTCGCCCATCTCCAGCACCGCGGCGGCGGCGATCGACTGGACGAGATTGGTCTTCTCCATGGTCATCGGCCGCCCGTACAGGTCGGGCGCGCCGACGTAGCTGCGCAGCGCCTGAAATCCGCAGTGGGCGATGCCGCGGCCGATGACGCCCCAGTTGAGCGGCACGCCGCCGCTGTCCGCCATCACCAGCCCCAGCCGGCGCCGCCCGCCGGTGTGCTCCCGGAGCTGCCGCCACAGCTCATTGACGCTGCGCTGCGGATCGCGCGGCCAGAGCGCCAGCCGGCCGGCGGCGTTGGACTGGTCGATGCCGGCGTTCACGAACATCCAGTTGCCCTTGATCGTGAGCATCACGCCGTAGCGCGAGCTGTGCGGCTCCAGGTAGTGCTCGGCCTCGGCGCGCACCAGCCGGTGCAGGTGTTCCCGGTCGCCGGCGGTGCCGGTGAGGCGCCCCTCCGCGATGCTGACGATCTTCGACGCCACCACCACCACGCAGCGGTCCGGCAGCGGGCCGGTCAGGCTGGCGCGGATCACGGCAGCCAGGTCGGCACCGGGGTCGATCAGCGGGGTGCGGACGGCGGTAACAGTCACCGGCCGCGGTCAGGGAAGGGCATACTGATAGCCGCGCGCATTGGCGAGGGCGAGCCCGCCCGCGATGCTGCGGTAGAAGTCGAACCGTTCGATCCGTCCGGGAAACAGCTCCTCCAGCAGCGCCTGCACCGGCAGCAGCTGCGATGACCCGCCGGTGCACACTACCCGGTGGATGCGCTCCGCCGGCACCCCGGTCCGTTCCAGCAGCGCGGTGACCGCGGTCTCGATTTCGTCCACCGCGGGCGCCAGGATGCGCTCCAGCATGCCGCGGTCGAGCGGAATGTCCAGATCGATCTCCGGCAGATAGATCGCCGCGTGCTCCGCCTCCGACAGGCGCGCCTTGGCGCGCTCGGTGGCGTTCAGCAGGGCATAAGCGTAGTTGCCGCGGATCAGCCGCCACAACCGGCCCAGCTTGAGCTGCTGCTCGGCGCCGGAACGCAGGCCGGCAAACAGCGTGTCCATCAGGTCCGGCTGGTTCATCATGTACGCCATCTGCCAGTTCAACAGGTAGTCCGAGTAGCGGTAGAACGGGAACACCGTATCCGCCTCGGCCAGGTGCCGGGCGCTCTTCACCCGGCTCCCCTCGCCCAGCTCCGGGAACACGAGGTGCTTGATGATCAACTGGTCGATGCGGTTGCCGCCGAGCGGCAGGCCGGCCGTGCCGAGCACGCGAAACTGCCCGGCGCGACTCTCCAGCAGGCACAGGTCCAGCGTGCCGCCGCCGAAGTCGAAGGTCAGCAGCAGGTCCGATTCACCGAACCGGCCGTTGGCCGCGGTGGCGGTTCCCTGCGAGGCGGAGGCTGCCGCGCCGGCCGCGGCCCCGGCCGGCTGCGCCACCGGCTGGTGCGCGTGCAGGTAGTTCAGGCTGGCCGCCAGCGGCTCCGGGTAGAAGGTGAACGAGTTGAAGCCCGCGTTGCGGCACGCCTCCTCCAGGCGGGCCATGGCGATCTCGTTGGCGTCCTCGTCGCCGACGAACCGCACCGGCCGGCCGACGTGCAGCGTGTCGCTCACGTCGGCGCGGCCCTGTGCGGCGATGGTCGCACGCAGCTCGGCGAGAATCAGGGTCACCAGCGCCACCGTGCGGAACTGACGGTCGAACACCTTGAACCGCTCGTGCGAGCGGATGCCGAGATAGCTCTTGAGGCCGCGGAACAGACGGCCGGGCAGCTCGGCGTCATCGTCGCCGCGCACCCGGACCGATACTTCCACGGCGTCGCCGGCCGCGTATCCGGGCGCGCCGACGGTGTCGGTGGTGTTCACCATCATCGCGATGGCGCCGAGGTCGACCTTGCGCAGGCGTACCACCCGGCCGACGTTGTCGCCCAGGTAGCTGGCGATGGCGGCCGCCCCCACGGTGTGGTCCATCGCACGCCGGATGTAGAGCGCGGTGGGCATTACCGTGGCCGGCGTGGTGAGCGGGTCGAGGGCCAGATAGGTTATCCGGTCACCGTCGGCCACCGCGACGGTGGTGTTGGTGGTGCCGAAATCGAGTCCGATACCAATCATGTCATGTCTGTAGCGGGATCACTGCTTGAGAACGCGCCGGCCGGCCGAGCGGCCGGGAGCGGCACTCGAAGACTCAGTATGGGCCGTGCCCGCCGCACGGGGCAAGCACTTTTTTTGGGGAATTATCTATATCCCGTTATCCCGTCATCAAAGATTGACGGAGGACTAGTAGCTGCGTAGCGGATGGCCGGCCCAGCTCTTGCGGACCTCGCTGAACAGGCGATGGTCGATCGGGTTCCACTTGGAGGCACCGCTGGGGTAGTGACAGACGGTAACCCTGAGCGGCCGCCATCCTGATGGCCTCCACCAGCGTCCTTTGTACTACCGCGTGCATGATCCGCCTCAGCCATTCTCCAAAGCGGTAATGTGTCTGTCATGGTCTCGCAACTCGGCGGACACGAACTCGTCTCGCTCGACGCGCCCTCCACTCATCCCACGCAGCAGCTCCAGAGTGTGGTCTGCTTTTTCGTGAAGCGTGCCTACGTCATCCTTGAGCGTGCCTACGTCATCCTTGAGCGTGCCTACGTCATCCTTGAGCGTGCCTACGTCGTCCTTGAGCGTGCCTACGTCGTCCTTGAGCGTGCCTACGTCGTCCTTGAGCGTGCCTACGTCATCCTTGAGCGTACCTACGTCATCCTTGAGCGTGCCCACGTCGTCCTTGAGCCCGCCCACCTTCCGGTCCAGTAGCGCTTCGATCTGTTGCAGGTCGTGACTAGTCATGCTCTCCGCCTCGCCAACTCTTGACTTTCATGACGCTCATAGTATGAAAGATAGCCGGCCACGTCAACACACATGTCGGCTCGGCACTGGTTACCAGGTAACCACCGCAGTTGTAAGGAATTACGGCGGGACGGGGGCCCGAAGCAGTGCTAACGCGATAGCGCGGGCCGGATGGCTCCGGCCCGGAGGCGGGCTAATTGCTTACGCTTGCTCACTTTGTGCCCCCTGCGCGTTCATTATCGTATATAAGTTCCTTTTTTTGCGCGCCTACGCGCCGGACACCGGCACCCGCCGGGGCGCCTACACCCGCTCGCGCAGAATGGCCGCCACTTCGCGGCGCAACGCCGCCGCCCCCACGCCGTTGCGGGCGCAGGCGTCGTAGACGTGGGCGATCAGATCGTCGACTTCGAGCGCGGCACGGTAGTCCGCCGGCAGCAGCCCGCGCTCGCGCAGCAGATTGATGGTCGCGTTGACCTCCAGCCGATTCACCGGGCCGCAAGTGTAGCACGGCGCCGGGCGCGGCCACCATCGCGCCCGCTGACCGGCTGACCGGGCCGACCGCCGGCTGGCGCGGCTGGGTACCCTGGTCCTGCGCACCCTGGTTGAAAGGCTGGCGGCGCTTACGCTACACTTGGCGGTGGCTTGGCCGCCTTTGTAGTAATGGAATCGCGGCGGGCGGGGTGGCCACGCGGACACTTTCGAAGCTGGGTTCGACCTCGGCGCCTATCACTTTGAGGTTGCGTTCAGCAAGCACGGGACCACCCCAGTTCCGGTACGCAAGCTTCTCAAGAGCGGCGATCTGTGGATCCCTTGCCGATGCCTATTACCGGAATCGAAGAGAATGGGAACGTCTCAAGCCTGCGCTTGAGAGATTCGGACAGTCGGCAGGGCTGTTCGACGAAGTCTGCATCAAGCAGCTCGGACGAAGGGAGAGCGAGCCGTTTCAGGTACAAGTCAGGAAGTACAGCGGCAAACTGAGGGGCCCGCGGCGCAACTTGATCGACGTCGGCTACGGCGTCAGTCAGGTGTTGCCGGTCATAGTTGAAATCCTGCGCAAGCAGGCTGGATGTGCTCATTCACTCGCTACGAATCGATGGCGAAGGCAATATCCTGGGAGCGCCCGACAGCTATCGCCAGTTCTTCATGGAGGCAACCAGAAGATCCCTGGGGCTGTAGCTGATGTGTGCGATTCTCGACGTGAATGTGGCCCACGAAGTATTTGGATTGACGCGTCCTCCGGCGGGCGAAGACGCTCACATTCTCGCATTGGCGCAGATGAGCGGGGCACGCCTCTTGTATTCGAACGACCTCGCCTTGCATCAGGACTTCAAACACAGGGGAATAATCGACAACCCACGAGGCAAGATCTACTCTACGCAAGCCGGAGGACATCTTCAGGATAGTCATAGGCGGCTGCTGCGGAGGAACGATCTGTGCCGGCGACCCGTGCCGGACACGGCCGAGGAGACTTCCCAAATCACTGGAGGTGCGAATCGATGGTAATTCACAGGCGACGCACAAGCGTTGGTCGTCGTGCTTGGCCTGCCTTGGCCGTGAGCTGATCGGACGCATGCGGGCCGACTACATCACCCCTTACGACACCTTCTACTTCCGTTCCGATCAGGTGTTCGCCGCCGTGGGTCCAGGGCTACAACGGCGACAACGACACCGCAACGACAGCAGATACGGCGCTGAATACGCGCGGCAGGTGCTGCATTTTGCAGCACCTGGTGTGGTTTTCGCAGCTTGGGTACTGCATTTTGTAGCACCTTTTCTTGGGGAGTGACGCGCACCCCGCCGCTGCTATGAGCGCTCGCGCGGTTCCCGTGGGGTATTCATCAGTATCCGCATGATGTTCTCCGGGGTGTCCGGTATCCGCTCCGGCATCGGCTTCCGTGGCCGCCCCGGCCCCTTGCGCGGCGCTGCTTGGCCGCCCTCGTCCCGCTCGTCGCTCATCGGGCCACCCCGATCGGTTCACCGCTTAGCCGGCCCTCGATGCTGGCGACCCGCCGGTCGATAGAGTCAACGGATGCGCTCAGCTTCGACACGTCTGCCTGGATTGTCGATACGGCAGGTTCAAGCGCCGGTATATCGGTCTCATACCGCTCCGTCAGCCGGTCTACCTTGTTCTCGATCCGGACGAGCCGCCGGTCCATTCGGTCGAGCAACTCGTCCCGTTCAGCGTCAGTCATCGCTCATCCCTCCTGGGGCATCCGCCCCGCTGCCTAATCATGCGCGGCGCCGCATATGAATGTCAACGGACCGGTGCCGCGATGAGAAACCTGGTCGACGTCCCGCGCCACTCACGCCGTCCACGCCTTCAGCCAGTCGATAGCCCGCGACAATCGTGCGGCCGTGCGTCGATGGACGGCGGAATGCCGTTTACGGTGCAACTTGGCATGAGCGCGGCCGAACTGGCTCGCCGGATCGACGTTTCGGTCAACCCGCGGGTCGCGGGGCACAAGAGTGGTGCGAAGATCGCCCGGTTGCGTGCCGGGGGCGCGTATGCTTGAATTCCGTGACGCCATGGTCAAACGCAAGCTCCCCGTCGGCATCCAGACCTTCCGCCAAATCCGCGAGGAGGGCTTCTACTACGTGGACAAGACCGGCTACGCCCGCCAACTCGTGGACGACGCCGGCAAGCACTACTTCCTGTCCCGCCCGCGCCGCTTCGGCAAGAGCCTGTTCGTGGACACCCTCAAGGAGCTGTTCGAAGGCAGCGAAGAACTGTTCCGCGGCTTGGCCGTCCACGACGGATGGAACTGGTCCAAACGCCACCCCGTGGTGCGGTTGAGCTTCGGCGGCGGCAACTTCAAGAGGCCGGGCCAGTTGCTCGCACGCGTGGCGGAGCAACTGGCGGACATCGAGAGCGAGGCGGGGGTGCCCGCTTCCGAGGGCGCCACGCCGACGGGGCGATTCTCGCGGCTGCTGGCGGCGCTGCACCGCACGGCGGGCGAGCGCGTGGTCGTGCTGGTGGACGAGTACGACAAACCGATCCTGGACGCCCTGGAGGACCGGGAGCTCGCGACCACCAACCGCGACGACCTGCGCGGGCTGTACGGGACCATCAAGGAATGCGACGCCCACGTGGAGCTTACCTTCATCACCGGGGTGAGCAAGTTCTCCAAGGTGAGCCTGTTTTCCGACCTCAACAACCTCACCGACCTCACCCTCGACCCGCGGTACTCTGCAATCTGCGGGTACACGAACGCGAATCTGGACGAGGTATTCGCGCCCGAGCTGCCGGGCCTGGACCGAGAGCGGATCGGCGAGTGGTACGACGGCTACAACTGGCTGGGCGAGGAAAAGGTCTACAACCCCTTCGGCATCCTCAAGCTGTTCGGCACCCGCCGGTTCCGCGCGCACTGGTTCGAGACCGCCACGCCGCGGTTCCTGATCGACACGCTGGTCAGGCGCGGCTTCGCGGCGCCGGACCTCGAACGCACCCGCGCCAGCGAGGCGCTGCTGTCGTCATTCGACGTGGACTACATCGCTCCGGAGGCGCTGCTGTTCCAGACCGGCTACCTGACGATCGCCGAGGAAGACGACGTGGACGGCTATCCGGAGTACCGGCTGAGGTATCCGAACCGTGAGGTGCGGCGGGGCTTGAACGAGAGCCTGCTGGACGCGCTGGCGCCGAACTGGCGGTTGGCCGGGAGCGGCGGCGCGCTACGCCGGCTGCTGGCGGCGGAGGACTGGGCCGGCGTGGAGGCGCTGTTCCGCAAGTTGCTGGCGGGCATCCCCCACGACTGGCACCGGCGCAACGACATCGCCCGCTATGAGGGCTACTGGTCGAGCGTGTTCTATGCCTGGTTCCAGGCCTCCATGGACGGGGTGGTGGTGGAGGAACCCACGAGCCGCGGCCGGCTGGACATGGCGGTGTTTCTGGGGGCGAACGTCTACCTGTTCGAATTCAAGGTGGCGGAACGGTCGCAGAAGGGGGCGGCGCTGGCGCAGCTCAGGGAACTTCGCTATGCCGACAAGCACCGCGCTCCGGGCCGAGCTCTCCACTTGATCGGCGTGGAGATCAGCGCCGAGTCTCGCGACATCGCGGCGTTCGAGACGGAACCCGCCTGAGCCGGCACCGCGCCTGCCGGACCTACCAGCGCAGGGTCCCGCCCAGGGTCAGGCCGTGCACGGGAGCCGTATCGTGACCGGGGCGCGCGCGGCGATTTCCCTCCAGGCTCAGGCTGAACGACTGCCCCAGCGTGAAGCGGCCGCCCAGGCGGTAGCTACGCTCGCCGCCCTCGCCGAGTGCCACGCCGGCATACGGGGTGACTGAGCCGGCACCGCCCGCGACGCCGATGCCGTAGCTCAGCTCCGCCGCGAGCCGGCCGGCCGGTGCGGTAGCGGCCTCCACGGCCAAGCCCGGCGCGCGTCCGGCACCCTGCGACCAGAGTTGCTCCACGCCGCTCGACGCGTCGCCCCACGAGGTGTTCAGGCTCAGCGACGGCCCGCGGCCCGCGGCTCCCGGAGCCAGCCGTAGCGAGCCGCCGGCGCCCCACTCCTCGTAGTCGCGGTCCTGATGCGCAAGCAGCAGTCGCCCGTTCGCGGCCAGCGTCAGTCCCCACGCCGGGTAGGCGTAGCGCAGGCCGCCGCCCACCTCCAGCCCCACTCCCGTCTCCGCGGCGCCGCCGTCATACCGCCCGCCCACCTGCAGTGACGGGGTCAACACCCCCGCCGGGCCGCGCAGCACGTCCACCGAGCCTTCCAGCACCAGCCGTACCCGGCTCACGTCCGCGGTGACGGCCGGCAGTTCGTCCGCCGCCGCCGCCGACACCTGCAGTAGAAAGCCGTCCGACTTCACCGTCAGGCCGACGCCGCCGCTCTCCGCCCCCGAAACCAGCACTCCGCGCCCACCAAACGCGCCCATCAGCAGCGCGACGTCGCGCTCGATGGTCTCCTTGGCGCCGCCTTCGGCCAGTGACATCTGCCCCAAGCCGTAGCCCACCAGCCCCCACACCGCCAGCCGGTCGGTCAGCTTCAGACGCGCGTAGGGGTGCGCGCTCAGCAGCCAGCTTTGCAGGTCGCCGGTACGCTCCTTCCGGTTCCCGGTCCCGCGCACCGTGTACTCGCCGCCGCCGGCACTGTAAGCCACCGACACGCCGGTCAGGAGTTGCCCCCAGTCGTAATCGGCGCCCACCACGCCGCTCGCAACCGAGCCGCCGACCGTCAAGTCACCCTCGACGCCGGCCAGTTGCGTCGTCCCGCCGCGGCCCCAGGCCGTCCACCCCGCTCCGCCGCCTGCGGCCGACTCATCAACCTCCGCTGCCGCCGCGAGCAGCGGCACCTGGAAGGAGCTGCCGGCCAGCAACTCGCGGAACTCCATGGTCCGGAACGGGATCTGCTCGATACTGTCGGACCGCTCCAGGTCGGCGGCCGCTTCCAGCCGCCGACCTGCCAGCGTCGTCTGCCCGCCGGGCCGGGCGTCCTCCCTCAGTCGCCCGTCGACGGCGTCCAGCACGTGGGTCGCCACCGTCCGCCCGAAGCGCGACAGCCAGGCCTGCGCCACCGACCCGTCGTCGTCCTCGATGGTGCCGGTGGCGGTGGCGTCCGCCAGCGTGGCGTGGGCCGGATCGCTCAGCACCACGGTGAAGGTCTCGTCCGATTCCTCCAGCGTGTCGTCCAGCACCGCGATGCGGATCGCCCCGGAGGTCTGCCCCGGCTCCAGGGCAAGGACTCCGAGCTCCGCGACGTAGTCCTTGCCCGCCTGCGCCGTGCCGTCCTCGGAGACGCAGGTCACGGTCACCCGGTGGCCGCTGGCCGCCGCCATCCGCACCGTGAACTCGATCGTGCCCCCGCTCTCCAGCACGCGCGCGTCGGCGATGGTGATCTCGGGGGCGGCGTCGTTGTCGGTGACCGTGACGGTGGCGGCCACCGGCTCGGCCGTCAGGTAGCCGGCGCCGGCGGTGACGGTCGCGGTCACCGCGCCGTCGGGCTCGTCGGTGGCGTCGTCCACGGTCGGCACCAGCAGGGCCGCGGTGCGCGCGTTGGCCGCGAAGGTCACTTCCGCCGGCGGCTTGCCGGCGATGAACCTGCCGCGTTCGGTGACGGTGATCGCCACGGTCCGCGGGTCGGTGGCGGCGCCGGTGCGGGTGAGGGTGAAGCGCGCAGGGGCGCCCTCCTCCACCGCCGGCGCAGCGGCCGCGATGCTCACCGTCGGGGGGCCGTCAGCCGGCGGATCTTCGTCCGGCGGGTCGTCTTCCGGCGGGTCGCCGTCCGTCCCGTCGTCGATGATGCTCACCGCCACCGGCTGTGCGGGCAATTGGTCGTAGTCCCCGCCGCTCACCGCGTGCCTCAGCTCCAGCCGCGTGCCGCTCGCGGCCGCGTCGCTGTCCGCGCCCGCCGTTACCGTGACGGTCTGCGGTGTCTGCCACGTCGCCGGCGTGAACGTCAGCGTGGCCGGCTCGACCGTGAGATCGAAGATGCGGGCCGGCGGGACGATCACCCGGACCTTCGCGGTCGCGGTCGGCTGGCTGCTCAGGCGCACGGTGTAGCTCTTGTGCTCGCCCGGTCGCAGCCGCAACAGCGTCGGCTTCACCGTCACCCCACGCTCGTCGTCGTCGCCGAGCGTCAGCGTGGCCGGCGTGACCGGCAGCTCCGGCGCCGCGGTGACGCCGCTCACCGCCAGCGTCTCGTCCGCCTCGTCCACGGCGTCGTCGACCGGGGTCACCGTGAAGCTCGCCGTGCCGGTCGTCTGCCCCGCGGCGATCGTCAGCGTGACCGGCGCCACCGCCGCGAAGTCGGTGCCTGCCGTCGCCGTATCGCCCGTGACCGACACCGTTACCTCGGTGGCTGCGGCCTGGGCGTCCGGGCTCAGCCTGGCCGTCACCGTGATCGCGGTGGCGCCGGCGCCTTCCGGCACCGTGCCGGGATCGAGCTCCAGCGCGATCTGCGTCCCAGGCTGATCGTCGTCGGTCACCGTCACGTCCACGGTGTCCCCGGCTACGTCCACGTAGTCGCCGCCATTGCCCACGTGGGCAATGCTTGCCTGCCCGGCCGCCGAGTCCGCGTCTTCCTTGCCGGTTACGGTCACGGTCCGCGCCGTGCTCCAGTTCTCCGTCGTGAAGCTCAGCGTCCGCGCGTCGACCGTCGCGTCGCCGCTGGCCGTCACCGTCACGTCCACCGCGTCCGTCGGCTGTGAGGTCAGCTTCACCTCGTACGTTGCCGTGCCGCCTTCCGGCACCGTCAGCTCGTGCGGGGTTGCCCTCACCCCGCGCTCGTCGTCGTCGGTGATCGTCACCGTCAGGCCAGCCGTCGGGGTCACCGTCAGGTCCGATGTGGTCGTGGCGCTCACGGTCACCGTTTCGTCGGCCTCGGCCACGTCATCGTTCACCGGCGCCAGCGTGAAGGTGCCCGTGCCGCTCGCCTCGCCCGCGGCGATCGTCACCGTGACGTCGTCCACCGCCGCGAAGTCGTCGCCCGCCGTCGCCGTGCCGCCCGTAACCGATACCGTCACGTCCGTCGCCGTGCCGAGCGCCGCGCCGTCCAGGGTCGCGGTGACCTCGATCTCCTCTCCGCTGCTGGAGTCTTCCGCTACCTCCGTGTCGTTCACGCTCAGGGTCACGGCCGTCGATGCCGTGTCGTCGTCGGTCACCGTGACGTTCACGGTGTCCCCGGCTACGTCCACGTAGTCGCCGCCGTTGCCCACGTGGGCAATGCTTGCCTCCCCGGCCGCCGAGTCCGCGTCTTCCTTGCCGGTCACGGTCACCGTCTGCGCCGTGCTCCAGTCCTCCGTCGTGAAGCTCAGCGTCTGCGCGTCCACCGTCGCGTCGCCGCTGGCCGTCACCGTCACGTCACCGTCGTCCGTCGGCTGTGAGGTCAGCTTCACCTCGTACGTTGCCGTGCCGCCTTCCGCACCGTCAGCTCGTGTGGGGTTGCCGTCACCCCGCGCTCGTCGTCGTCGGTGATGGTCACCGTCAGGCCAGCCGTCGGGGTCACCGTCAGGCCCGACGTGGTCGTGCCGCTCACGGTCACCGTTTCGTCGGCCTCGTCCACGTCATCGTCCACCGGCGCCAGCGTGAAGGTGCCCGTGCCGCTCGCCTCGCCCGCGGCGATCGTCACCGTGACGTCGTCCACTGCCGCGAAGTCGTCGCCCGCCGTCGCCGTGCCGCCCGTAACCGATACCGTCACGTCCGTCGCCGTGCCGAGCGCCGCGCCGTCCAGGGTCGCGGTGACCTCGATCTCCTCTCCGCTGCTGGAGTCTTCCGCTACCTCCGTGTCGTTCACGCTCAGGGTCACGGCCGTCGATGCCGTGTCGTCGTCGGTCACCGTGACGTTCACGGTGTCCCCGGCTACGTCCACGTAGTCGCCGCCGTTGGCCACGTGGGCAATGGTTGCCTCTCCGGGCGCCGAGTCCGCGTCTTCCTTGCCGGTCACGGTCACCGTCTGCGCCGCGCTCCAGTCCCCCGCCGTGAAGCTCAGCGTCTGCGCGTCGACCGTCGCGTCGCCGCTGGCCGTCACCGTCACGGTCACCGCGTCCGTCGGCTGTGAGTCCAGCTCCACTTCATACGTCCCGGTGCCGCCTTCCCGCACCGTCAGCGCCGTCTGGCTCACGCTCACCCCGCGCGTGTCGTCGTCGGTGATCGTCACCGTCAGTCCAGCCGTTGGCCTCACCGTCAGGCCCGATGTGGTCGTGGCGCTCACGGTCACCGTCTCGTCGGCCTCGTCCACGTCATCGTTCACCGGCGTCAGCGTGAAGGTGTCCGTGCCGCTCGCCTCGCCCGCGGCGATCGTCACCGTGACGTCGTCCACCGCCGTGAAGTCGTCGCCCGCCGTCGCCGTGCCGCCCGCGACCGTTACCGTCACGTCCGTCGCCGTGCCGCGCGCCGCGCCGTCCAGGGTCGCGGTGACCTCGATCTCCTCTCCGCTGCTGGAGTCTTCCGCTACCTCCGTGTCGTTCACGCTCAGGGTCACGGCCGTCGATGCCGTGTCGTCGTCGGTCACCGTGACGTTCACGGTGTCCCCGGCTACGTCCACGTAGTCGCCGCCGTTGGCCACGTGGGCAATGGTTGCCTCTCCGGGCGCCGAGTCCGCGTCTTCCTTGCCGGTCACGGTCACCGTCTGCGCCGCGCTCCAGTCCCCCGCCGTGAAGCTCAGCGTCTGCGCGTCGACCGTCGCGTCGCCGCTGGCCGTCACCGTCACGGTCACCGCGTCCGTCGGCTGTGAGTCCAGCTCCACTTCATACGTCCCGGTGCCGCCTTCCCGCACCGTCAGCGCCGTCTGGCTCACGCTCACCCCGCGCGTGTCGTCGTCGGTGATCGTCACCGTCAGTCCAGCCGTTGGCCTCACCGTCAGGCCCGATGTGGTCGTGGCGCTCACGGTCACCGTCTCGTCGGCCTCGTCCACGTCATCGTTCACCGGCGCCAGCGTGAAGGTACCCGTGCCGCTCGCCTCGCCCGCGGCGATCGTCACCGTGACGTCGTCCACCGCCGTGAAGTCGTCGCCGGCCGTCGCCGTGCCGCCCGCAACCGATACCGTCACGGCCGTCGCCGTGCCGAGCGTCGCTCCGTCCAGCGTCGCGGTGACCTCGATCGGTTCCCCGCTGCTGGAGTCTTCCGCTACCTCCGTGTCGTCCAAGCTCAGCGTCACCGCCGTCGATGCCGTATCGTCGTCGGTCACCGTCACGGCCACCGTCGGTCCGGCCACGTTCTGGTAGTCGCCGCCGTCGGCCGTGTGCGTGATGGACGCCGAGCCCGCCGCCGCGTCCGGGTCCTGGCTGCCGCTCACCGTCACCGTCCGTGCCGTGCTCCAGTCCGTGGTCGTGAAGCTCAGCGTCCCCGGGTCCACCGTCGCGTCACCGCTGGCCGTCACCGTCACGTCCACCGCGTCCGTCGGCTGTGAGTCCAGCTCCACTTCATACGTTCCGGTGCCGCCTTCCCGCACCGTCAGCTCCGTCGCGCTGACCGTCACCCCGCGCGTGTCGTCGTCGGTGATCGTCACCGTCAGTCCAGCCGTTGGCCTCACCGTCAGGCCCGATGTGGTCGTGGCGCTCACGGTCACCGTCTCGTCGGCCTCGTCCACCGCGTCGTCTACCGGCGCCAGCGTGAAGGTGCCCGTGCCGCTCGCCTCGCCCGCGGCGATCGTCACCGTGACGTCGTCCACCGCCGTGAAGTCGTCGCCGGCCGTCGCCGTGCCGCCCGCAACCGATACCGTCACGGCCGTCGCCGTGCCGAGCGTCGCGCCGTCCAGCGTCGCGGTGACCTCGATCGGTTCCCCGCTGCTGGAGTCTTCCGCCACCTCCGTGTCGTCCAAGCTCAGCGTCACCGCCGTCGATGCCGTATCGTCGTCGGTCACCGTCACGGCCACCGTCGGTCCGGCCACGTTCTGGTAGTCGCCGCCGTCGGCCGTATGCGTGATGGACGCCGAGCCCGCCGCCGCGTCCGGGTCCTGGCTGCCGCTCACCGTCACCGTCCGTGCCGTGCTCCAGTCCGTGGCCGTGAAGCTCAGCGTCTGCGCGTCCACCGTCGCGTCGCCGCTGGCCGTCAGCGTCACCGTCACGCCGTCCGTGGGCTGTGAAGTCAGCTTCACCTCGTACGTCCCGGTGCCGCCTTCCCGCACCGTCAGCTCCGTCGGGCTCACGCTCATCCCACGCTCGTCGTCGTCGGTGATGGTCAGGGTGGCGCCGGTGACGGTCAGGCCGGTGACCGAGGTGGTGGCGCTCACGGTGAGGGCTTCGTCGGTTTCGTCCACCGCGTCGGCGGTCGGGGTCAGCGTGAAGGTGGCGGCCGCCTCGGCGGCTCCGGCGGCGATGAGCAGCGAGAGGTCTGGCACCGCTGCGTAGTCGGTGCCCGCGGTGGCGGTGTCGCTGCCGCCGCCGACGCTTACCGTTACGGCGGTGGCCTCGGCGCGGGTGCCGGCGTCCCAGGCGGCCGTTACCGTGACCGCGGTGGCAGCGTCGCTTTCCGCGATCTCGGACGGCTGCACGGTCAGGGTCAGCGCGGCGGCGTCGTTGTCGGTGACGGTCACGTGCGCGGTGGCGGAGGCGCCGACGGTGTAGCCGGTGCCGGTCTGCACCGTGGCCGTGACCGTGCCGGCGGCTTCGGCCACCGTGTCGTCGTCGGTGGTCGCGCTCAAGGCCGCTGCGGTCGCGCCGTCCGCGAAGGTCACCTGCCGCGCGCCCGCCTGTCCCGTGGCCAGCACGGCGCCGGTCTGGCTCACGTCCACGGCCACCGCCTGCGTGCCGCTCAGGTCGCCGCTGCGGGTCAGGGTGAACGCGGCCGCCGTGCCTTCCACCACCGACGCCGCCACCGGGGCGATGCTCACCGCCGGCGCCACGTCGGTCAGGGTGACGGTCAGGTCCGCGGTGGCCGGGTTGGCGCCGTCGCTGACCTGCACGGTCAGCGCGTACACGCCGTCGGTGTTCGCGTCGTCCGGGTTCTCGTGGTCCTTGGCCGCCGCGAAGGCCAGCGCGCCGGCCGCGCTCAGCGTGAAGTGGGCGGCGTCCGCGCCGCCGGCGCTGCCGGCCGGGATCGACCACGCCAGGTCGGCCGCGGCGTGGTCGGCGTCGGTCGCCGCCAACTGCCCGACCACGGTCTGCCCCTCGGCCACCTCGAACGCCCCGCTGGTGATGGCCGGCGTGGCGTCGTCGTCCGCGATCGTGGCCGTGGCGCTCAGCGTCTCTCCACCGCCGGCAAACGTCGCGTTCAGCGGGTCGCCTCGTCGCTCGGCGCGCTCAGCTCCACGGTGAAGCTCTCGTCCTCCTCGTCCAGCTCGTCGTCCTGCACCGTCACCGTGATCGTGCTGCCGGTCGCGCCCGGCGCGAACGTCAGCGTGCCGCGCGCCCCGGTGTAGTCCGTGCCCTCCGTCGCCGTGCCGTCCGCGGTCGCGTAGGCCACCGTCACCGTCTGCAGGCTCGCCGGGCTCAGGCTCACCGCGAACGCGAACTGCCCGGCGTCCTCTCTGCCGTTCACGCCGGCGATCGTCAGCACCGGCGACTCGCCGCCCTGCGCGGCCGCCCAGGGCACCCGCAGCGTCGCCGCCGCCGAGGTGGTCCCGCCCAGGCTGGCCGTCGCGCTGCTGGCCACGCCGCCCGCGTCCACGTCGGGCTGCAGCGTGGCGTAGGTGCCCGAGCAGCTCGCCGTGGCCGCCGGCGCCAGCCCGCTCGACGGCAGCGCGTCGCAGGTGATCGCTGCGGCTGCGACCGTGTCGTCGGTGATCGTCACCGTTCCGCTCAGGGTCACGGTGCCGCTGTTGGTCACCGTGTAGGCGTAGGTGATGGTGTCGTCCACGCTGTCGAAGCTCGCCACGTCCGCGCTCAGCGCCAGGGTCAGCGCCCGCTGCTGCGCCACCGCCGTGGTCACGCTCCTGGTCACCTCGGTCACGTCCGTCGCGGTCGCGGTGGCCGTGTTCACCACCTGGCCCGCGTCCACGTTCACCTGGGTCACCGTGTAGCTGACGGTCAGCTTGCACTCCGCGCCCACCGCCAGCGTCGCGCACCCATTGCCGCCGGTGCTCACCAGCAGGTCGCGCACCGCCACCGCGCTCAGCGTCAGGGTGCCGCTGTTGGTGGCCGTGGCCGTGTAGTTCAGCACGTCGCCCAGCGTCACGTCGCCGGAGCCGTCCTCGTCCTGGTGCGCGACGGTCAGCACCAGCGTCAGCTCGCGCGCCGCGGTCTCGTCGTCGTCCACCGTCACGGCCACGTCCGCGGCGGTCACGCCGTTGTCTTGGTAGTCGCCGCCGCTGACCGTGTGCTCGATGGTCGCCGCGTCGTTCTCCGCGTCGGCGTCCTGGCCGCCGCGCACGGTGACCGTCTGCGGCGTGTTCCAGGTGCCGGTCGTGAACGTCAGCGTCGCCGGCGAGGCCGTCACGTCGGGGTCCGAGTCCGAGCTCTTGCCCACGCCCACGGTCACCGTGTCCGTGGGCTGTGAGGTCAGCACCACCGTGTAGGTCGCGCTGGCCCCCTCGTCGATGTCCAGTGCCTCCTCCGACACCGTCACGCCGCGGGTGTCGTCGTCGGTGATGGTGCCGGTGGCGGTGGCGTCCTGCAGGGCGGCGTGCAGCAGCGTGCCGGCCTGCGCGGCGGGCTCAGGGTGACGGTGAAGGTCTCTTCGCCCTCGTCCAGGGCGTCGCCCAGCAGCGACACCTCGATGGTGGCGCCGGTCTGCCCGGCGGCGAAGGTCAGCGTGCCGTCGGCCACCGCGGTGTAGTCGGCGCCGGCCGCGGCGCTGCCGTCGGTGGTGGCCCAGGCCACGGTCACCGGCCGCCCGCTGCCGAGCGCCGGCGCCGCCGCGTTGGTGAGGCTGACCGTGAACGCCAGCGGCGCATCCGCCTCGGCGCCGGCGGCGTCGGCGATGCTCAGCGCCGGCAGCGGGTCGTCGTCGCCGACGGTCACCGTGGCCGCGGCCGGCGTCCCGAGCCGGTAGCCGGCGCCGGCCTGCAGGGTCGCGGTGACCGCGCCGTCCGCCTCGTCCAGGTCGTCGGCGGCGGTGGCCACGCCGAGCAGCACGCTCGCCGCGCCGTCGCCGAACGCCACCGTGCGCGCGCCGGCCGTCTCGGTGGCCGCCAGCACGGCGCCGTCGGCGGTCACCGCCAGCGCCGCCGCCAGCGCCCCGGACAGGTCGTCCGCGCGGGTCACCGTGAACTGCGCCGGCGCGCCCTCCACGACCGCCGGCGCCGCCGCCGCGATGCTCACCACGGGCGCCACGTCGGTGAGGGTCACGGTCAGGTCGGCGGTGGCCGCGTTGGCGCCGTCGCTCACCTGCACGGTCAGCTCGTACACGCGGTCGCCGTCGGCGTCGTCCGGGTTCTCGTAGTCCTTGGCGCCGGTGAACGCCAGCACGCCGGCGGCGGCCAGCGTGAAGTGCGCGTTGTCCGCGCCGCCGGCCGCCGGCGACCAGGCCAGCGTCGCCGGCGCCGAGGTCGGCGTCGGTGGCGGCCAGCTCGGTCACCGCGGTCGCCCCCTCCGCCACCGCGAACGCGGTCGCGCCGGTCACCGCCGGCGTCGCGTCGTCGTCGGTCAGGGTCACGGTCGCCGCCGGCACGGCGCCGGCGGTGACCCCGTCGGGCAGCTCCCCGAAGCCGAGCACGAGGCTCTCGCCGTCGTCGTCCAGCGCGTCGTCGGTGGCGGTGATGGTGAAGGCCGCCTCCTGCACGCCGGCGGCGAAGCGCACGGTCCGGCCCGGCGGCAGGCCGGCGTAGTCGTCCGCGCTGGCACCGCCGTGGTGCGCGACGGTCAGCGGCAGCACCAGCGTGCGCTCGGGATCGGCGCTCAGGCGCACCGTGACCGCCGCCGCGGCGCCGCCCTCGGCCGCCGCGTAGGAGGCCGCCGCGAACGCCGCCGTGACCGCCGGATCATCGTCGTCGGCGATGGTCCCGCGGGCCGTCGCCGTGGCGTCGGTGAGGGCCGCGCGCAGCGGCGTGTCCGCGTCCGCCGGGGCGCTCAGCGTCACCGTGAAGGTCTCTTCCTCTTCCTCGTCGGCGGCGTCGTCGAGCAGCGGCACGGCGATCTTGCGCGGCGCCGCGTCGGTGGCGGGAAAGGTGAGGCTGCCGCGCACCGCCGTGTAGTCCTGCCCGGCGGTCGCGGTGCCGTCGGCGCTGGCGTAGTCGACGATCACCGCCTGGCTGTCGGCGGTGCTCAGCGTCACGGTGAACACCACCTCGCCGGCGGACTCCGCCGCGCGCCCGCCGGCGATCGCCAGCGCCGGCACCGTGGTCTCGACGATGGTCACCTTCACGGGCGCCGCCCGCACCGCGCCGTAGTCGGCGCCGCTCACCGCGTGGCGCAGCGTCGCCGGCGCGGGGGCGATGGCGTCGTCGTCCGCGGCCGCGGTCACCGTCACCGCCTGCGCCGTGTCCCAGTCGTCGGCCGTGAAGGTCAGGCTGAGCGGGGCCGCCGCCAGGCCGGCGTACGGCGGCACGGTCACCGCGACCGTCACGTCCGCGGTCGGCTGCGAGGTCAGCACCACCGTGTAGGAGCCGCTGGCGCCCTCGTCTATCTCCAGCTCCGTCTCCGACACCGTCACCCCGCGCTGGTCGTCGTCGGTGATGGTCAGCGTCAGCCCGGCCGCGGGGTTCACCGTCAGGCCCGACGTGGTCGTGCCGCTCACGGTCACCGTTTCGGCGTCCTCGTCCACCTCGTCGTCCACCGGCTTGAGCGTGAAGGTGGCCGTCGCGTCCGGCTCGCCCGCGGCGATGGTGAGGGGGACGTCGGGCACCGCCGCGAAGTCCGCGGCCAGCGCGGTGCCGGGCGCCACCGCCACCGTCACCGCCGTCGACTCCGTGCGCGGCGCCGCGTTCAGGGTGGCGGTCACGGTCACTTCCCGTCCCGCCGTGCCCACGTCCTCGGCCACGCTCGCCGGCGCCACCGCCAGCGCCACCGCGGTGGAGGCGGTCTCGTCGTCGAGCACGGTCACCGCGACCGAGGCCACGTCCAGGCCGGCGTAGTCGCCGCCGGTGAGCCCATGCGTGATGGTGGCCTCGTCGTTGACCGCGTCCCAGTCCTGCCGCGCGTCGACGGTCACGGTCTGGGCGGTGGCCCAGTCGACGGTGCTGAAACGCAGGCTCGCCGGCGCGAAGGTCACGTCGGCGTCGGAACCGGCCGCCGCCGCCGGCGCCACCGTCACCGCCTCGGTCGGCTGCGAGGTCAGCGCCACCGTGTAGCTGCCGCCGTCGCCGCCTTCGAGGAACGCCAGCGCGGCGGTCGACAGCGCCACCCCGCGGGTGTCGTCGTCGACGATCGTGCCGGTCGCAACGGCGTCCGCCAGCTCCGCGTGCTCGGGGTCGCTCAGCGTCACCGTGAAGGTCTCGTCCTGCTCGTCGACCCGATCGTCGGCGATCGGCACGCTGACGGTCCGGCTGAGCGGCTCGCCGGGCCGGAAGGTGAGGCTGCCGCTCCGCTGCGTGTAGTCGCTGCCGGCCCAGGCCGTGCCGGCGGCGGTCGACCACGCCACCGTCACCGTGTCGCTGCTGGCCACGCTCATGCGGACGGTGAAGGTCAGGCTGCCGGCGGCCTCGCCGGCGCGCGCGTCCGCCACCAGGCCGAGCGCCGGGGTGTCGGTCTCGGTGATGCGCACCGTCACGGCGGCGGCGTCCGCGCCGTCGTAGTCGCCGCCGGCGACGGTGTGCGTGATGGTGACCGCGGCGGGCACCACCGCGTCGTCGTCGGCCGCCGCGGTGACCGTGACCGTCTGCGCCGTGCGCCAGTCGCCGGCGGTGAAGGTCAGCGTGGTGCGGTCCAGCGACACCTCGGCAGCGGAGGACAGCGCCGCCGTCACGATCACGTCCTCGGTCGGCTGCGACGTCAGCGCCACCGTGTACGAGCCGCCGGCGCCCTCGTCGATCGCCAGCGCCGTCTCCGCCACCGTCACGCCGCGGTCGTCGTCGTCGGCCAGCGTCACGGTGACGCCGCTCGGGCTGCCGGGCGTCACCCCGGCGGGCAGCGGCGTCCCGAAGCCGAGCGCGACGCGCTCGTCGTCCTCGTCGACGGCGTCGTCGGTGGCGCTCACGGTGAAGGAGGCGGCGGTTTCGCCGGCGCCGAAGGTGACGCTCGCCGGCACCCCGGCGTAGTCGCCGTCCGCCACGCCGTCCCCCGGCGCCCGCGTCAGCGGCACCGCCACGGTGCGCTCCGGATCGGCGCTCAGCGCGACCCGCACGATGGCCGCGGCGCCGCCCTCGGTGGCGGTGACGCGCTCGCTCGCGAACGCCACGGTGACCGCCGGATCATCGTCGTCGACGATGGTGCCGGTGGCCGCCAGGGTGGCGCCGCCGCCGTCCAGCGTGGCCTGCAGCGCGCCGCTCAGCGTCAGCGTGAAGGTCTCTTCCTCTTCCTCGTCGGCGTCGTCGTCGGTGACCGGCACGCGGATCTCCTGCGCCGCCGCCGCGCCGGCGGGGAAGATCAGGGTGCCGCTCACGGCCTGGTAGTCGTGCCCGGCCTGCGCGCCGGCGGCGCCGCTGCCGTCGGCGGTGGCGTAGTCGACGGTGACGCGCTCGCTGCTGGCCAGGCTCGGCGTCACCGTGAACACCAGCTCGCCGGCGTCCTCGGCGGCGCGCGCGGCGGCCAGCGCCAGCTCCGGCCGGTCGTTCTCGACGATGCGCACCGCCACCGCCGCCGCCGGCACCCCGTCGTAGTCGGCGCCGGTCACCGCGTGCGTCACGCGCAGCTCGTCGGCGAGCGCGTCGTCGTCCTCGGCGGCGCGCACCGTGACCGTCTGCGCCGTGCTCCAGTCGGCGGCCCCGAAGGTCAGCGCCGCCGGGGACAGCGAGCCGTCGGTGTCCCCCGCAATGGTGGCCCGCACGGTCACGGCGCCGGTCGGCTGCGAGGTCAGCACCACCGTGTAGGAGCCGCTTGCGCCCTCGTCGATCGCCAGCGCCGTCGGCGACACCGTCACCCCGCGCGCGTCGTCGTCGAGGATGGTGCCGGTGGCCGCCAGATCGCCCCCGCCACCGGCCAGATCCGCCTCCTGCGCGTTGCTCAGCGTCACCGTGAAGGTCTCCTCGGCCGCCTCGTCCACCGCGTCGTCGGTGATCGGCACGCGGATCTCCTGCGCCGCGGTGGTCCCGGCCGCGAAGGTCAGCGTGCCGCTCACGGCGTCGGTAGTCGTGCCCGGCCTTCGCGCCGGCGTCGCCGCTGCCGTCGGCGGTGTCGTAGTCGACGGTCACCTGCTCGCTGCCGGCCAGGCTCAGCGTCACCGCGAACACCAGCTCGCCGGCGTCCTCGGCCGCGCGCGCGCCGGCGATCGCCAGCACCGGCGTGTCGTCCTCGATGATGCGCACCGTCACCGGCTCGGCGGCCACGCCGCCGTAGTCGCCGCCGCTCGCCGTGTGCGTCAGGGTCACCAGGGCGTCCGCCAGCGCGTCCTCGTCCTCCTTCGTTTCCACCGTCACCGTCTGCGCCGTGTCCCAGGAGCCGGTCGTGAAGTTCAGCGTGCGGCTCGCCGTCGGCACGTTCACGTCGTCCTGCCAGCCCGCCACCGTCACGGTCACGGCGTCGGTCGGCTGCGAGCGCAGCGCCACCGTGTAGGTCGCGCTGTCGCCTTCCGGGATCTCCAGCGAGGTCGGCGCCACCGTCACCCCGCGCCCGTCGTCGTCGACGATGGTGGCCGTGGCCGCCAGCGTGGCGCCGCCGCCGTCCAGCGTGGCGTGGGCGGCGCCGTGCAGGGTCACGGTGAAGGTCTCGTCGCCCTCGGCCAGCGCGTCGTCGAGCAGCGGCACGCGGATCTCCCGCGCCGCGCTGCTGCCGGCGGGGAAGGCCAGCGTTCCCGTCCTCTCCTGGTAATCCTCCCCGGCCACCGCGCCGGCGGCGCCGCTGCCGTCCGCGGTGCGGTAGGCGACGGTCACCTCGCGGCTGCTCGGCGTGCTCAGGGTCACCGCGAGCACCAGCGCGCCGGCGTCCTCGGCCGCGCTCACGCCGGCCAGCGCCAGCACCGGCAGGTCGTTCTCGAAGACCCGCACCGTCACCGGGGCGGCGGCCACGCCGCCGTAGTCGCCGCCGCTTACCGTGTGGGTCAGGGTCACCGCGGCGTCCGCCAGCGCGTCGTCGTCCTCCGCCGCGCGCACCGTCACCGTCTGCGC
The DNA here is from genome assembly GCA_965198005.1 of Spirochaetia bacterium. Classification (GTDB taxonomy): domain Bacteria; phylum Spirochaetota; class Spirochaetia; order SZUA-6; family Bin103; genus Bin103. The sequence continues at coordinate 17,433 of CBDAOI010000004.1, read as the reverse complement.
GGTGTCCCAGGCGCCGGCGGCGAAGCGCAGCGTGCGGCTCGCCGCGGCCACGCTCACGTCGCCCGCCGCACCGGCCACCGTCACCGTCACGTCCTCGGTCGGCCGCGAGCGCAGCACCACCGTGTAGCTGCCGCTCGAGCCCTCGTCGAGCTGCAGCACCGTCTCCGAAACCGTCACCCCGCGCGCGTCGTCGTCGGTGATGGTGCCGGTGGCCGCCTGCGCGCCGTCCGCCAGCGCCGCGCCCACGGGGTCGCGCAGGGTCACGGTGAAGGTCTCCGCGTCCGCCTCGTCGACCGCGTCGTCGATCACCGGCACCGCGATCACGGCGCTGCGCGCGCCCGCTTCGATGGTCAGCGTGGCGTCCGCGGCCGCGGCGGTGTAGTCGGCGCCGGCCTCCGCGCTGCCGTCCGCGGTGGCGTAGCCGACGGTCACCGCGCCGCTCGCCGGCGCCGACAGCAGCGCCTCGAAGCGCAGGGCGCCGGCGGACTCGGCAGCCGCCGCGCCGGCGATGCGCAGCGTCGGGGTGGTGTCGGTGACGGTCACCGCCACCCGCGCGGTGAGGCCGTCGTAGCCGCCGCCGGCGGCGGCGTGGCCGAGGGTGGCCGTGTCGTCGGCGGCATCGGCGTCGGCGGCGGCGCTCACCGTCACCTCCTGCGCGCGGTCCCAGGTGGCGACGGCGAAGGTCAGCTTGGCGGAACTCACCGTCAGGTCGGTGCCGGCGGCGCCGTCGATGGTCACGGTCACCGGCGCGGTGGGCCGCGTGGCCAGCGCCACCCGGTAGCTCGCGCTGCGGCCCTCGGCCACGGTCAGCGCCGCCGGCACGGTCAGCGCCGCGGTGTCGTCGTCGCGCACCGTGACCGTCACCACGTCCGTCGGCACCCGGTCGTAGTCGCCGCCGCGCGCGCGGTTGAGGATGCGCGCGCGGTCGTCGGCGGCGTCCGCGTCGGCCGCGCCGCGCACGGTCACCGTCTGCGGCGTCTGCCAGGTCGCCGCCGTGAAGCTCAGCGCCGCCGGCTGCACGGTCACCGCCGCGCCCTTCCGCAGCGGCGCGGAGCGGTCCGCGTCGCCGCCGCCCTGCGCGCGGTCGTCGGCCACCGTCAGGTCCACCGTCACGTCTTCGCTCGGCTGCGAGGTCAGCACCACCGTGTAGGTGCGCTCGTCGCCCTCGTCCAGGTCCAGCTCGTGCGCGGAGACCGTCATCCCGCGCGCGTCGTCGTCGGCGATCGCGACCACCGCCCCGGTCACCTCGAGGCCGGCGGCGTCCGTGCTGCCGGACACCGCCACCGTCTCGTCGCCCTCGTCCAGGGCATCGCCCACCGGCGCCAGGCGGAAGCTGCCGGTGGCGCGGTACGCGCCGGCGGGGATGGTCACGGTGAACGCGTCCACGGCGGCGAAGTCCGCCCCCGCGGTGGCGGTGCCGGAGCCGACCGTCACGGTCACCGCCGTGGCGGCGGTGCGCGCGGCGGCGTCCAGCGCCGCGGTCACCGTCACCGCGGTGGCCGCGGCAGCCTCCGCCAGCGCCGCCGGCGCGACGCTCAGCGCCACCGCGGTCGAGGCGCTGTCGTCGTCGTCCACGGTGACCGTCACCGGCGCCGCCACCACCCCGTGCGCCTGGTAGTCGCCGCCGCCCACCGCGTGCGTGACGGTGGCCGCGTCGTCCACCGCGTCGCTGTCGTCGGCGGCGGTCACCGTGACCCGTTGCGCCTGCCGCCAGTCGGCGGCGGTGAAGGTGAGCGCGGCGGGGGCCACGGTCACGTCGCCGTCGCCGGTCACGGTCGGCGTCACCGTCACGTCCGCGCTCGGCTGCGAGGCCAGCGTCACCGCGTAGCTGCCGGCGGCGTCCTCGGCCAGCGGCAGCGCGGTGGGCGCGACCGTGATGCCGCGCACGTCGTCGTCCTCGATGGTGCCGGTCACCGTCAGCGTGGCCGCGCCGTCCGCCAGCGGGGCGCCGGCGGCGCCGCTCAGGGTCAGGGTGAAGGTCTCGGCGTCCGCCTCGTCGAGCGCGTCGTCGGTGACCGGCACCCGGATCAGCAGCGACGTGTCGCCCGGCGCGAAGGTGAGCGTGCCGTCGCTCTGCGTGTAGTCGGCGCCGGCGCGCGCGCTGCCGTCGGCGGTGGCGTCGTCGGCGGTGGCGTAGGCGACGCTCACCGGCGCGGTGGCGGCCGCGGTCAGCGTGACCGTGAAGGTCACCGCGCCGGCCGCCTCGGCGGCGCGCGCGGCGGCGAGCGTGAGCGCCAGGCTGTCGGTCTCGGCGATGGTGACCGTGACGCCGGCGGCGTCCTGGCCGTCGTAGTCGCCGCCGCTGACCGCGTGGGTGAGGGTGGCCGCGGCGTCGGCCGCGGCGTCGGCGTCGGCGAGCGCGTGCACGGTGACCGTCTGCGCCGTGCTCCAGTCGGTGGCGGTGAACTCCAGCAGGCGCGGGTCGGCGCGCAGGTCGGCGTCCGCCGGCGCCGTCACCAGCACCAGCACCGGACCGGTGGGGGCGGAGGTGAGCGCCACGGCGTAGTCGGCGGTGTCGCCCTCGTCGATGGCCAGCGCCGTCGGCGCCACCGTCACCCCGCGCTGGTCGTCGTCGGTGACGGTGACGAAGGCGTCCGCGACCGGCAGCGCCGCCACCCCGGTGGCGCCGCGCAGCGCCACCTGCTCCCGCTCGTCGGCTTCGTCCACGTCGTCGTCCACCGGCGCCAGCGTGAAGGTGGCGGCGGCGCTGGTCTGTCCCGCCGCGATGGTGATCGTGAAGCCGTCCACCGGCGCCCAGTCGGCGGCGGCGCCGGGCGCGGCGTCCTCCGGCTGCACGGTGACCGCGACCGCGGTCTCGCTCTTGCGCGGCGCCGCGTCCAGGGTCGCGGTCACGGTGACCTCGCGCTCGCCGCCGTCCTCGGCCACCGCCGCCGGCCGCGCGGTGAGCGCCACCGCGGTGGAGGGCGTCTCGTCGTCGGCGACCCGCACCGTCACCTGCGCCGACTCGTCTGCGTAGTCGCCGCCGGTGGCGTCGTGGGCGACGACCGCCGCCTCGTCGGCGCCGTCGGCGTCCTGCGGGGCGGTCACGGTCACGGTCTGCGCGTCCGACCAGTCGGCGGCGGTGAAGGTGAGCGAGGCCGGCGCCACCGTGAGCCCGGCGCCCGCGCCGGCGGACACCGCCACCGTGACGTCCGCGGTCGGCTGCGAGGCGAGCGCCACGGTGTAGCCGGCGCTCGCGCCCTCGTCGATGGCCAGCGCCGTCTCCGACAGCGCCAGGCCGCGGGTGTCGTCGTCGGCGATGGTGATCGTCCGGCCGCCGGCCGGACCGATCGTGAACCCGTCGGCGGTGCCGGTCAGGACCAGGGTCTCGTCGTCCTCGTCGAGGTCGTCGCCGGTCACGCTCAGGGTGACGGTGGCCGTGCCGAAGGTCGCCGCGCCGGCAATGGTCAGTTGGAACGGCGCCGGCGCCGTGAAGTCGCTGTCCGCGGTGGCGGTGCCGCCGGCGATCGCCAGGTCGACGGTCACCGGGTCCTGCTGCGCGCCCTTGTTGAAGGTGCCGGTCACGGTGACGGGGATATCGCCGCCGGCTTCCGGCAGCGGATTCGGCGACACGGTGAGAATGATGCGGTTCGAGGCCGCGTCGTCGTCGCGAATCACCACCCGCGGCGACGCCGGCTCCAGGTTCAGGTCGGCCGCGTGCGGGTCGCTCACCGTGAAGCGGAACTCCTCGCGGTTCTCATGGAGGGCGTCGTCGAGGATCGGAATGCGCACCGTCTTGCGCGACTCGCCGGGCGCGAAGGTCAACCGCCCGGCGGTGCGTTCGTAGTCCTCTCCGGCCAGCGCCGGCGCCCACGGATCGGCCGCCGCCGGCGCCGCGCCGTCGGCGGTGGCATAGCTCACCTCGACGCGCCGCCCGCTGGCCGTCTCCAGCGTCAGGAAGTATTCCACGTGCGCGTCGCTTCCTTCCTTCGCCTGGGCGGGCGACGGCCCTTCGAGGCTGAGCATGGGGCGCGCGTCGTCGTCGCGGATGGCGACGGTGGCGCGCTCGACGCCCAGGACCGCGTTGTGCGGGGTGCCGAGATCGACGTGGAAGGTCTCGCGGCTCTCGTCGAGCAGGTCGTCGGTGATGGTGACCACGACGGTCCTGCTGCGGTCGCCGGCGGCGAAGGTGAGGGTGCCCTCACCGGCGGCGAAGTCCGCGTCCTCGGTGGCGGTGGCGGCGGCGGTCTCCCACGGCACGGTCACCTCCGAGGTCAGCTCGTGCGACAGGTACACCGTCAGGGTCACCGAGCCGGCGTCCTCGGCCACCTCCCAGGTCGGGTCGCAGAACGCCCCCGCGTGCAGGTCGCCGTTGCAGATCGACAGCACCGCCTGGTCCTGCCGCACCACCACCACGCGCGCCTCCGGGCTGCGGGTGACCCCGTCGGTGGCGTAGGCGCTGCTGACGATGCGCCCGGCGGCGACGTCGGCGGCGGTGACCACGTAGGTGGTGGCGCACAGCGCCTGGTCCTCCTGGTCCCCGGCGCGCGGGGCGAGCGGCTCGGTGCCGCAGGTGAGCTCGCCGGCCACGTCGTCGACGATGGTGAGCGGCGCGCCGCTGGCCACGTTGCCGAGGTTGCGCACCGTGTAGCCGAAGTACACCTCGTTGCCGGCGGCGACGAAGGTGGGCGCGATCGCCCGCTCCAGGCGCAGCCGGCGCACCGCGTCGTTGTCGGTGACCGCGACCGCGGCGCTGCCCGGATCGCCGACCACGTAGCCGTCGTCGTCGCCCGCGGTGACGGTGGCGCGGACCACCCGTTCCTGCGTGTCGAGGGCGCCGTCGTCGGTGGTCGGCACCTTCACCTCGGCGGTGCGCGAGCCGGCGGGGAAGCGCGCGGTGCCGGGCAGCTCCGGCGCCCCGGGCTCGTAGCGGCGGATCCGCACGCCGGCGTCCAGCGCCTCGCCGACGTCGCCGCCGCGGGTGAGCACGAACACGGCGTCGTCGCCCTCGACCACGCTGGCGGTGCGCGCCGCGATGGTCACCGGCGGCGCGTCGTCGTCGATGATCGTGCCGAAGCCGAGGAACACGAGAATCTCCGCGTTCCGCGCTTCTCTCAGGGTCACGCCGAAGTTCTCGATCGGCTCCGCCACCTCGTCGTCGATCAGCTCCACGGTGATCGTCTTCGCGACCTCGCCGACGGCGAAAGTCAGCGTGCCGTTGCCGGCAACGTAGTCCTGGCCGGCGACCGCGTTGCCGTCTTCGGTCAACCAGTTCACGGTCACCTCCTTCGTCGACGGCTGCGTCAGGGTCACCGCGAAGAAGCTGGTCCCGTCGCCCTCGACGAAGACGCGGTCGGCGCCGACGGCGAGGCGCACCTCGGGGTCGTTGAGGATGCGCACCGTCGCCCGCAGCGAGCTCTTGCCGGGCGGCGTGATCCCCGGAAGTTGGTCGTAGACCTCGTAGGAACTGCCGATGGTCTCCCGCGTCTCCTCCGTGCCCTGCGGCAGCAGCTCCAGCGTGACCTCGCCGTCCGGCGCGTTCCGGTCGTCGGCCACGGTGGGGACCTCGATGATCATCTCGGTGACGCCGCGGTCGAACGTGTGCGAGCCGGTCGGCAGCTTGCCGGCGACGTAGCCGCCCTTGGCCGCGGCGGTGAGCTGCACCGTGGTGGGGTACCCGTACTGCGGATTCAGGTTGTCCTCATTCCAGATGCGCGTCAGCCGGAAGCGGGCGGGCTCGCCCTCGGTCACCTCGTCGGCGACCGCCGCCACGGTGATGGTGGGGTTGCGGTTGAGCACGGTGACGCGCGCCGAGGTGACCGCGCCGAGGGTGTACTTGGGGCAGAACTCGACGTTGCCGTTCTTCCAGGCAGGCCCGACCATGTCCTGATAACAATACTGGTGGAAGTCAGAATACCCGGTATCGTACTGCTGAGGGAGCAGATCCAACCGGACTGTGCCGTTGTCGGGGCCGGTGAATCTATTGTGTCCGACAAAGGAAATACCGTCGTGAGAATCGTCAAGCGTTTGACCTGCGCACGGGTATCGATAGGATCTTCTTGAAGTATCACGGCTCAAAGGTCGGTCTGCGTCTTCCGGGTGATTCATTATCTCTTCGTGCTCGAGGATGAAGCGCCAGCTTCCGAATTCAGATAACCCTTGGATGGGGGGCGGAGGGAGTGAGTCTCCCGCGCAGGTGATCTCGAGCTCGATTTCCGTACCCTCGACGATCTCGCCGACCCAGACGTTGTCCACCAGCGCCACCGGCGGGCTGATCCAGTTCAGCTCGACCTCCGGAATGTCGTCGTCCCGCACCAGCACCGTGGCCGACGCGGCGCCGGCGACGCGGTACGGCAGCGCGCCGGGGCCGGGGCGGAGGCGCTCGATGATCAGCACGATCTCGCCGTCGCCCTCGTTGTAGCGGTCGGCCTCGGTGGTCAGGGTCTGCGTCACCTCGGTCACACCGTCCTCGAACACGACGGTGAGGTCGGGCGCCGGCCCGGTGTTCGCCGCCAGGGCGCGGCTGGCCTCGCTCATCACCTTCGCGTGGGCGCTCATGTCCACGTGCACCCGCAAGCTGCCCTGGGAGCCGGTGCGGGTGAAGCGGAACACGGCGTCCTCGCCCTCGGTGACCGGGGTGGAGACCGGTGCGACCGACACCGTGCCCGGGTCGTCGCTGCGCAGCGCGGTGGTGGCGCTGACGGCGGCGCCGAGGACGTAGCCGGCGTCGGCGTCCGGGGCCACCAGCTCGACGGTCAGGGAGCCGGGCCGCTCGGCGCTGGCGTCGTTGACGGTGTCGAGCCAGAAGGTGTAGGTCGCGGCCCCGTCCCGGAAGGGCAACCGCAGGTGGTTGTCGGCGTCGAGGAAGGCTCCCCAGCCGCTGCTGCGGTCCAGGTAGTCGCCCTCCTCGATGACCCGCGCGGTCACCGGCAGCGGGCCGTCGCCGAAGGTGCCGGGGACGCGGGTCACGGTGAAGTAGGCGTTGGCGCCCTCGGGCAGCTCCGCGCGGGTGGCGGCGATGCTCACCGGCGTGGGCACGAAGTCGTTGTCGGTCACCGTCACCGCGGCGCTGGGCTGGCGCGAAGGGAAGCCGTCGAGGAAATAGACCACCGTGAGATCGACCGCGCCGTCGGGCTCGTACCGGTCGTCGTCGTCGAGATCGAAGCAGTGCCGCTGGCGCGCCTCATGCATCGTCGTGCCGGGCAGTTCCCTGTTGTTCCCCGCGGGAACGCCGCGCACAAAGGAGTCTTCCCGTCCGACGTTGCCGAAGTAGGCGAGCATCCGGTAGCCGTAGACGGGCGTCCAATAGGGTCCGAACCAGAGCCGCTCCGCGATGATCAGGAAGCATGCCTGCTCCGCTTCCGACACGGTCGGCTCGACCGCCTCCACCCGCAGGGTGACGCGGCGACGGTCATCGTCGCCAACGTGCACTGACATCCGCGTTTCCTCGCCGGCGGGGAGGCGAAAGAGATCGGAGCCGTCGGGGCGAAGCTGGAATCTCAGCTCCCGGGTGCCGTAGTAGAAGTCGTCGTCCTCGGTGGTGATGGTGAGGGTCGTGGTGGCGCTGCCGGCGGCGAACACCAGCGGGCCGTGGGCCGTGGTGCCCGACGACCGGTCGGGCCGGTAGCGGCTCCGCAGGTGGCCGACGGGGATGGTCAGGGGCGCGTCGAGGTAGCCGTCGCGGGTCAGCGTGACGGTGAGCACGTCGCCCTCCTCGACGCGGTCGTCGCTGGCCGCCATCGTCACCACCGGCAGGTCGTCGTCGGCGACCGTGACGGTCACGCTCCTGGGGCTGTCGGGCGCGATGGTGTACTCGCCGGTGTACTCGGAGCCCTCCAGCAGGGTGAAGGTCACCGAGCCGTCGGGTTCGTCGACGCCGTCGTCGCGGGTGATCACCTGCAGCACGGAGTCCTCGACGCCCGCGGAGACGATGCGCAGCCAGACGCCGTCGGCCGCCGACACCTCGAAGCCGTAGTCGCCGGCGGTCTCGAGCCGGTACAGGGCGCTGAACGGCAGCGCCACCGGCGCGTCGAAGGCGAGCTTGAAGCGCGCGTGCTCGCCCTCGGTGACCGTGTCGGCCACCGCGCTCAGCGTGACCTCCGGCAGCTCGTTGTCGAGCAGCCTCACGGTGGCCGCGGCGCGGTCCGCGGCGGCGACGATGCTGGGGTCCGCGTCCGCGTCGGCGACGATGGCGACGGTGACCGAGCCTTCCTCCTCCACCTCGTCGTCGTCGTCGAGGTCCAGGCACAGCGTGTGGGTGGGCTTGTCCTCGGCCATGGTCACGGTCACGGTGCCGTCGGCCGGCGGTGAGTCGAGGAAGTCGCCCTGCGCGCTGACGCTGACGGTGAACGCGATGGTCTCCAGGTCCTGGCGCAGGTCGGACGCGACCACGTTGTTGCCGAAGGTGAAGCAGGCATCCTCCTGCTCGTACACGTACGGGTGGCGGGGCTCGACCGCGATGCGGATCGGGTCGTCCTCCACCACCGGCAGGTGGTAGGCGGTGCGGGTGGCGTCGTTGTTGCTGCCCGCCGCCGGCGCGTCGGGGACGCGCAGGCGGAACAGGCCGAGGTTGCTGGTCCTGAGGGTTACGTTCAGTTGCCGGAACTCGAAGTGGAGGTCGTCGGCGCCGGGAGCGATGGTGACGGTGGCGGTGGCGCTGCCGGCGCCGAAGGTCACCTCGTGGCCGCGGGAGACCAGGCCGTGGCCGGGCGTGACCGGGTGGACGTTGCTCTGCAGCAGGGTGGCGGGAATGGTCAGCGGCGCGGTCAGCGACCCTTCGCGGGTGAGGGTGAAGGTGACCGAGCCCGCCTCGGCCACCTGGGTCGCGGCGGTCTTGAGGGTCACGAACGGCGGGTCGTTGTCGTGCACGGTGACGGTGGCGGAGGCGGACTCGCCGGCCACCACGCGGGAGCCTTCCGCGGTCACCAGCGCGACGGTGACCGCGCCGGCTTCCTCGTCCTCCTCGTCGTCGTCGAGCTCCAGGCACAGCGCCGGCGACGGCGCGCTGGTCGACAGGGTCACGGTGCGGTTGCCCGGCGCCGTGGCGAGGTAGTCGCCCTGCTGGCTGACGGCCACCGTCACGGCGATCTCGCTCTGCCAGTAGGCGGGGAACACGGCGTCGCTGGCCACCGTCACGCAGGCCGGCTCGCCTTCGTCCACGGCGGCGGTGCGCGGCGTGATCGAGACCCGCACCTGGTCGTTGTCGCTCACGGGCAGGCGGTACCGGGTGATGATCGAGCTGCTCTGCACCACCAGCGGCGACGACACCGGGACGCGCAGGCGAAAGCCGCCTCGCACCCCCTGGAACTCGGTGACGAGCTGAACGTACAGGTAGCGCAGCACGGAGAAGAGCTGGTCGTCGTCCGGCGTCACGGTGAAGGTCGCGGTGGCGGTTCCCGGCGCGAAGGTGACGGGGTGCTCGCGGTGGGGCGCCAGGAACGACTGATCGGTGTGGTAGCTGCGCAGCAGCGGGCCGGGAACGGCCAGCGCCTCGCTCACGTCTCCCTCGCGGGTGAGCGTGAAGGTGACCGAACCGCCTTCGTCGACCGAGTCCGCCGTAGTCTCCATGGTCACGTACGGCGGCTCGTTGTCGCGCACGGTGACCCGCGCCTTCTCGCGCGCCGAGTCGGGCACCACGCCGTCGCCCTCGGAGGTGGACAGCAGCTCGACGATGACCGCGCCGTCCGTCTCGTCCACGTCGTCGTCGTCGAGGTCCAGGCACAGCTCGGCGGTCTGCTCGTCCAGCGTCACGGTGCGCTGCCCCGCGGCTCCGTCCAGGTAGTCGCCCTCCTGCGTTACCTCGACCGTGACGTCGAGGACGGCGTCCCCGTCGGTAGCAACGTCGTCCACGACCGCATCGGTCTGGAGCGTGAAGCAGGCGCGCCCCGACTCCGGTACGCTGTCCGCCGACGCGGAAACCCACACCTTCCCCACGTCGTCGTCGGTGACGACCACTCGGACGTAGAAGGCACCGGTGGCGGTGTACACATGGTCGGTCTCCGTTTCGGGCTGTGCGAGGAGCCACTGCCCCGGGTTCGTGGAGAGCAAGGCCACCACATCGCGCTCCACGATGTACCGGTCGTCGTCTTCGATCGCCACCGACACCGTCGCCGTCGCGCTGCCCGCGGTGAACGTGAGCGCATGGGTCACATAGTAATCCTCGACTGCTTCGATCGGCCGATGGAAGTAATGGAAGAATCCGTAGGGTATGGTCAGCGACTTCGACGGGTCGCCGCTGCGGGTCAGCACGAACACGGCGGAGTCGCCCTCGTCTATCTCGTAGTCTTGCGCCGCCATGGACACCACCGGCTGCGCGTCGTTGTCCCTCACGGTGGTGGTGAGTTGCCGGTTGTCGGAGTCGACCTCGTACTCATCGTCACTGCCGTGGAGCAGCCGCGCGGTCACCGAGCCGTTGGCTTCGTCGACATCATCGTCGTCGGTCCGCACGCGCAGGGTGGCGTTGGTCGCGTTTCCCTCGAAGGTAACGGTCGTCGGCGGCTGGCCGCGGATGAAGTCGCCGCGGTCGGACACCTGTACGCGCACCGTCAGATCGAGAGAGTCGCCTGAACCGCCGCCGAGAACGTTATCGGACGGAGCTGGCCGAGTCAGGGTGAACGTGACGTCCTGCCCCTCGGTCACGCTGGTCGGATTCGACCCACGCAGGATCTTGACCTCCGGCAGATTCTGCGCACCGGCGCCGGCCGGCGCCAGCACGGCGAGCAGCGCCGCCAGCAATGCCGCCAGCGGGCCGGGCGCGCGACGCGGCGCTCGCCGCGGGCGCTCGTGGTGCGCGCCATCGGTCCTGGCGGCCGGTGGCTGTCGAGTTGGTGAGGCAGACATGTCCCGCCCTACTTGAAGCACAAACCGTGCCAACCTTGTGAAACCGACGGTAAGTATTTACATGTAAACTACTTGTTCTGTTTCTCACGACCCTGGTGTGGGTGCGTCATATTGCAGCGATAATGCCGTGCTCAACGGCCCATAGGTCCGCCGGGGCACCCCGCGGCAAATCCGTAATATCTTCCTGGCAAAATAGTTACATCGTCCGCGTGCGGTCCGTGTGGGGGCGAGGATGCAAATTGCATCACCTGTAACAATTTGCAGCGGAAGATCGCCGGCCGCCACCGCCGGCGCAACGCCGGTGCCGGTCACCACCGACACGGCGGAGCAACCGCGATCAGATCAGGGATGCGCTACGCCGCATGCCCGCAACGCTGCTGTTCGAGCCCCCGACGAGTGGGCAAGTCGGCGCTCGCGCGGCGCCTGGTGGCGGAGCTCGGAGCTTCCGGCCGCTACCTGGATGCCGGGCGGCCCGCCGATTACGACCGGCTGCGCTCCGGCGCGAGCGATCGGTGGCCGGCAACGTGCAAGCTGACGGTGATCGACGAAGTGCATCGGGTACCCCAAGGGTTGCCCAGCCTGCTGCGCAGGAACATCGACCGGCCCTCCGCGCCGGCTGCGAGGTGTTGCGGTCCGGCAGAAGGTGCGGCGCCGACACCTTCGTCTTCGACCCCGAAGACGGTTCCGGCAATGACACGATCACGGACTTCACCCAGGGTGAGGATCTCATCGACCTCAGCGCCTTCTCTACCATCTCGGGCTTCTCCGATCTGACCTTCACCTCTGACGACGAGGGCGTCACGCTTGATCTCACCGCGCTCGGCGGCGGCAACGACATGCTCATCGGCGCCGCCGGCGACGACTCGATCTCGGGCGGTGGTGGTTCTGACAGGCTCCTGGGCCGGGCCGGTGACGACACCCTGGATGGAGGCTCCGGCGGCGACTCGTACTGGGGCGGGGAGGGCGCCGATAGGTTCGTGGTCGGACCCGACAACAGCGAGAACATCCTCTGGGACTTCAGGGATGGCGAGGACGTCATCGATCTCACCGCGTTCACCGGCATCTCGGGCTTCTCCTTTCCGATCACGGTGGCGGCAAGCTCCGGCTCTCGACGTTCGCGGGCGCCGACATCGATTCCGAACCGGCGCCGCGTTCGCCACCGCGGTGGGCGTAGTCCACCGTCATCGTGCCCGGCGCAGCACGGTCGAGCGTCACGCGGAGTCGAGGCTCGCAGCTTGGGCAGGATGTCGTCCCACCAGAACTGAGCTGCTACGCTACGCCAGCCCCAGTCTCCCTCCTGATCTACAATGCTGAACCCCCAGACAATCGTTTCGCGATCATGCAATGCGGGGTCGCGGCCCTGGGCTTGTGCGAGGCTCCTTGCGACCGGTCGGAAGTACGCGCGCACGAGGCTTTTTGGGCTGTTGGGCCATTGCAGCTACAGGCTGCCGTAGTATTCGGCCAGATCTTCCTTCGGAATGATGGTGTTGCCACGGTCACCGTCGTGAACATTCCTGCGAGCCGATTGCCAGGGATCTTCCATGTGGGTGAGATCGCCGAGCCACTGTGGCGACTTGTCGCCATAGAAGCCAAGCACGGCGTCCACGGTCTCGCGTTGTTCGTCGGTCAGCGCGGCCGCGTTTCCATCTCCCAAGCGGGACACGCGGAACTTGCCGCGATGGGCATTGTAGAGCTCGCGGATCACCGGCCCGTTCGCCCAGGCTTCGATCTCTTCGGGGAACAGGGCGTCGTCGTCCCAAACAAGCGACCAAGCCTGACCGTAATACACCAGCTTTTGAAGCTTCCAGGTCGTCATAAAGCCCTGTTTCTGGAGGATGTAGGCGGCAACATCGAAAACGCTAGCCATCGTCCTGCTCTCTTTTCCATCTGTCCGTAGGGAATTGCGGTGAGACAGTGCCTGCAAAGGATACTGCTCTGACGGGTCCGGGACGACAGGCCGGGTTGGGCGGTTGGGCGTATCTGGCTGCGGCCAAGGGCCGGACTGCTGGTTGGTCCACGTTCCCGGTGTCGGCTCGACGTGGCGCCGTGTCGCGCCGACGGCCCGGTCTCTGGGGGGTCACACCAGATGCGGAGTGAGAGCGCCCGTGGGGCGCGTAGCGGCGCACGGGCCGGGGGGTGCGGAATCGTCCCGAGCAGATGGCGGCCTGCTCGTCAGACAAACACCGGGTCGGTCATCACCGGCACCAGCGACACCGTCTCCTCGCCGACCTGATCGAGGTTGGCCTGCTCCCGCATCAGCAGCGCGCACCGCACCGCGTCGATGATGTGGTCGTTGCCCTTGGCGTACACCACCCGGCCGTCGTGGAGGTAAATATTCGGTGAACCGGTGTGGGAAGGCTGGACACAGCCGGATCGGTGTGCTAAGAAATGAGGTGTGGGAGGGTTCTGGGGGAATGCGCGTGGCTGCACGGCGGCGTGCCGGAGAGAGCTGGCGGAGCTGCGGCGCGAGGTAATAGAGGAGCGTCGGCAGGCGCGCTATTACCGCAGAATGCATGGCAAGGCGGTAGCGCGAGAGCAGCGGCTGAAAAGCGAACTGCAGGCGGCGCGAGCGAAGCTCAAGGAACTGCGCCAGCGGCTGCGGGAACGGTGGGCGCGGCGGCGCGGCAGCGAGAAGCGAACCAGGAGCGCCGGCACTGAGGCCGCCGCGGCGGCGCCGCGGCTGCGCGGTCAGCAACCCGGGGCACCAGGCCATGGCCGGCGCGAGCACCGACACCTGCCGGTGCAGGTCGAAGCACACGACGTTGAGCCGGAGCGGCGCCGCTGCCCGGCCTGCGGCGACGAGTATGGCGCGCACGGCAGTGAGGACAGCGAGCAGTTGGAGATCGAGGTGCGCGCCTACCGGCGGGTGATCAAGCGGCGGCGCTACCGGCGCAGCTGCCAGTGCGCGGCGGCGCCGGCGCTGCTGACGGCGGCGGCGCCGCCACGGCTGATCCCGAAGGGCATCCTGGGCATCTCGGTATGGGTGACGGTGCTGATCGACAAGTATCTGCTGTACCGGCCCACGTACCGGCTGCTGGCGGATCTGCGCGCGCATGGGCTGGATCTTGCCCAAGGCACCGTCACCGACGGTCTGCGGCGTCTGGCGCCGTTGTTCGCGCCGTTGCGGGAGGCGCTGATCGCGCGCAGCCGCACGGCCGCGCACTGGCACGCTGACGAGACCCGCTGGCAGGTGTTCGAGGCGAGCAGCGAGGACGCCTGCCAGCGCTGGTGTCTGTGGGTGTTCCGGAGTGCCGAGGTGGTCGTATTCACGCTGGACCCGAGCCGTTCGGCGCGGGTGCCGAAGCAGCATTTCGCGACCGTGACCGGCGGCGTGGTGAGCGTCGACCGCTATTCTGCGTACAAGCGGTTGGCCAAGGACACTGAGCTGGTGCTGTCGTTCTGCTGGGCGCACGTGCGGCGCGACTTCATCACGCTAGCCAACGAGCGGGACGATCAAGAGGAGTGGGCCGAGCAGTGGCTGGCTGACATCGCGGCGCTGTATCACCTGAACGACGAGCGGCTGCAAGTGCGTGGTGAGCCCACGCAGTACGCCGCGGCCGACGCGGCGCTACGGGCGGGCGTGCAGGCGATGCAGGAGCGGCGGGAGCGCGAACTGGCGCAGCAGCCGAAGCTGCCTGCGGCGTGCGCGAAGGTGCTGCGCAGCCTGCGCAACCACTGGGACGGCCTGACGCTGTTCGTCGAGGACCCCGACCTGCCGATGGACAACAATCAAGCCGAGCGCGCGCTGCGCGGCCCGGTGGTGGGGCGCAAGAACTACTACGGCTCCGGGGCGGAGTGGAGCGGTGAGCTGAGCGCGACGCTGTTCAGCCTGTTCCACACGCTCGAACGGTGGCAGATCAACCCGCGCACCTGGCTGACCGAGTATCTGAACGCCTGTGCGGTCGCCGGCGGTCGGGTGCCTGAGGATTTCGAGCGGTTCCTGCCCTGGAACCGCCGCGAGGCGCGCGTGCCGCGCGCCTCGCCCGCCCAGGTGGTCGACAGCCGTGCCGCCTGAGGCGGTGCGCTACTGCGGACGGCTGTTCAGCGAGCAGGAGATGCAGCTGATCCGCGCGCTCATCGCCGAGGACCCCACTCGCCATCGGTTCGCCCTCTCGCAGGTGGTGTGCGAACGGCTCCACTGGCGGCGCGCCAACGGACAACTGAAGGACATGAGCTGCCGGGTGGCGATGCTGCGCATGCACCGCGACCGGCTCATCCGGCTGCCGGCGCCGCGCCGGCGCCACTCCAACGGCACCCTGCACCGCCGCCGTACCCCGCAGGCGGAACCGGAGTTGCCGATCGTCGCCCGCGTCGATGCGCTGCCGGCGCTGCAGGTACGACCGCTCGCCGATCAGCGCGAAGCGCAGTTGTGGCGCGAGTACGTGGACCGCTACCACTACCTCGGCTATACGCCGCTGCCGGGAGCACAGATGCGCTACCTGGTCACCAGCCAGCGGCAGGTGCTGGCGGTGGTCGGCTTTGGCGCCAGCGCCTGGAAGGCGGCTCCCCGCGACCGCTTCATCGGCTGGAGCGTGGCGCAACGCGAAGCGCGGCTGCACCTGGTGGTGAACAACGCCCGCTTCCTGATCCTGCCTTGGGTGCAGGTGCGCAATCTCGCCTCCCTGGTGCTGGCCCGCAGCAGCCGCCGGCTGCCCGACGACTGGCAGGCTCGCTACGGCTACCGACCGCTGCTGCTGGAGACCTTCGTGCAGTCCGACCGCTTCGCCGGTACCAGCTACCGCGCCGCCAACTGGACCCATGTCGGACAGACCCAAGGCCGCGGCAAACTGGACGTGCACAGAACCCACGCGCTGCCCAGGAAAGACATCTGGCTCTACTCGCTCAGGCGCGACTTCCGCCGCCGACTCTGCGCGCCTCTCAATCCTCCTCCCCAACGCTAGACCGAATACTTACTGTCAGTACCGAGGCCGGAGGCGGGCCGGGATGCAGATTGCAGCACCTGATACAAATTGCAGCACCTCGCAGGGGTTGACGAGGCGACGCCGCCGCTCCGTACGCGCACCGCGCGCGATGCCCGGGCGCCAGCCGGGTAGAGTCTCAGTCTTGGAAACTCGGTAGTGGGTCAGTTTGAAATCCAGCAGGCCGCCAAAGTCCTGCGGGCCGCCCAGGGTGGCCGCCGGATGCGCAACCGCTGCGGTTGACCACGCATAGTGCCTCCGATACATTGTCGTCCAGACGGCTAACACCTCTCCCCCTCTTGCATATGACTTGACAGCCTGGCGGATGAGTTGGCAGGCCCCATCTCCACAGAAGCCGAGATGCGAGAACCCATGATGAAAACAGCTGCCGAAATCGAAGGATGGGACCCTCCTGGCGAGGAGTGGCCGCTGCTGTTCAAGCACGCGTACGACGTCCGCGGAGCGGCCTTCAAGGCGATGGTGCTCATCGACGGAGCCCTACTCGCGACCATCACGGACGGCCACTGCTGGCTGGACGGCGTGTACCCGTATGAGGTCTCGGAGGGGGATGATACCATCTCCAAGGCGTACGAGAATCTCAAGGTGTTCATGGCCGGCATTCTGGCAGACATAGCCGCGGAGTCGACGGACTTCGGAGACTTCGAGAAGAAGGTTCAGTTCTTCGCCACGCACCCTGGCGACGAATGCGCTTTGGAGGCATGGAAGAAGGCTGTGCAGAAGGTTCGCGCTGGCGCTGCGAACGTGCCGGATATCAAGTCTCGCGATTCAGACGGTTGGAAGCCGTCAGTCATTGCCGTGGAGGTCCCCACAGACCACGTCGGGGCGAAATCCGTGCCCGTAGTGGTCCATGACGTTCCGCTGCGGGGTGAGCTAGCCGCGTAACCTTGCCGGCGGCCTTACCAGATGGCGCTCGTGAAATTTCGGGACGTGACGAAGGCTCTCGATATCTGCGCTCCCGGATACACGTTGCGAGAGACGCCGCATCGCTTCAAGGTCTACTACAACGGACTGGAGGCCACTCTCCCGAACGGCGGCCACGGACCCAATGAGATCAAGGTGCACCAAGTTAGGAAGTGCGCCAACATCCTCGGGGTCTCCGAGTGTATGAAAAGAAAACTCCGTGGCCTCGGAAGGAACCGCAAGCGACCGGCGCCTTGAGTCGTGACGCTTCCCGGGCCACCCGATCCGTGCGGAAGTTGGTAAGCCAGTGCATGAATTCCCGTTCTTGTAGTCCAGGCTGCCACGCGAGAGTTGGCACTCGAGGCCGGACTTCGTGCGAAACTCGCGGAATCCGTGATCGCGAGTTTCGCGGCTAGTCGATCTCGTGGGTGTAACACACGCCGCCCCGAGGAGGGACCGCATCGTGAGTTGTCTGACTTCCGATAATGCCCGCTTCTGTCTCCCCGACGGTCCGGCACCTACACCATGACGCCAAGGCCCATCGGCGGGCCGACACGCTACCGCATCCACATAGTAGGCCGGCTCGACGCGGCCGAAGGCCCGAACACGGAGCAGGGGTTGACGCCCGAACCTCGATGACGAAGCAGACGCTGGATAGTCGCTACGCACGTTGCCCAGTTCGGTGCGCAGACTGTCGATCCGGCCGCCGATCCGGTCGCCCAGATCTTTGCGCACACCGTCGGTCGGTGCGCAGACCGTCAATCCGGTCGCCGATTGCCTTGTGGGCATCTCGCCCCTCGGTCGCTACTTCCTG
>CBDAOI010000003.1:0-1220108 GCA_965198005.1 Spirochaetia bacterium | reverse complement strand
CGGTCAGGATCAGGACCAACGGCGCGCTACTCCTGTGCGCTCCCGCTTACCGTCGGCGCCGCGCTGGGCGGAGTGCCGACCGAGACCGTGGCGGAGCTGGACGCGATCGGCCGCGACCTGGGAACCATCTTCCAGATCATCGACGACGAGCTCGATCTGTACGGAGACCCCGCGCAACTCGGCAAACCCGTGGCGGGCGACATCCGCGAAGGACGCCACACCCTGATCTACGCGCTGCTGGAGCGGCACGTTCCCGCCGCCGAGTGGGAACGGCTCCGCCAATTGTTCGGCCACCGCCGCGACGGCGCGAGCGGCACGGGCGGCACGGGCGGGAATCCGCACCCCGACGACGTGCACCGGATCCGTGCCGCGGTCGACCGGTACGGTATCCGCCGCCTGGTGCAGCGCCACCTGGAACAGACCGCGCACCGCACGCGCGCGCGGGTCGCGGCGTTGGCCGTGGACGCGGACCATCGGGAGTCGCTGCGGCGGGTGCTCGCGGTGATTCTGGAGCGCCGTCCCTGATGCTGCTGGACCCGGTCGATCTGGTCCTCTGCGGTGGCGGGTTGCAGAGCAGCCTGATCGTGGCGGCGTTGTACGGGCATCGGGCAGCGCCCGCGGCCGGCCCGGGCAGCCCGCGCCTGGCCGTCCTGGAGGCGGGACGGATCGGCGGCAACCACACCTGGAGCTTCTACGAGAGCGATCTGTCGGCGGCGATGCTTTGCTGCGTGGCACCGCGCCGGGCCGTACTCGACATGTGCGCCGCTCTCGGCGACGCGACGGTGTGCGAACGGACGCCGGTCCGGGCGCTGACACCGCATCGTGCCACGCTGCACGATGGGCGGGTGCTGCCGGCCGCGGTGCTGCTTGACGCGCGCGGGGCCGAGCCGCCGCCGGTGGAGTGCGGGTACCAGAAGTTCTACGGCGAGGAGATCACGCTGCGCGCACCGCATGCGCTCGCCTGCCCGATCGTGATGGACGCCACCGTCGACCAGGACGACGGCTTTCGGTTCATGTACGTGCTGCCGCTGGGCGCGCGCCGGATCCTGCTCGAAGACACCAGCTTTTCCGATTCCGCCGAGCTGGATATCGACGACCGGCGCAGCCGGATCGTGGCCTGGATGCGGTCGCACGGCTGGCATCCGCAGGCGCTCGAGCGCAGCGAGCAGGGCGTGCTGCCGATGCCGTTGCACGCGGCCGCGCCACCTCCGGACGACGGGATCATACGCGGCGGCTATCGGGGCGGATGGTTTCACCCCGGCACCGGCTATTCGCTGCCGCTGGCCGCCGAGCTGGCGGAGCTGGTGGAGCTGGTGGCCACCAGCTCCCCGGCCGCGTTGCCGGCGGCCGTGGCCCGCGCCCGCCGCCGGCGTTGCCGGCGGGCGCGGATCTGCTTGTTCCTCAACCGGCTGCTGTTTCGCGGTTATCCGCCGGCCGGGCTCTCGGTACGCCGGTGGCGGGGAGCCGCGTGAAGCCCGCGCGCGCGGCCCGGCGGCCGGGCGTACGTGTTCGAGCAGGACGGGTTTCGGTTCGACATGGGCCCGACCGTGATCACCGCGCCGGCGGCGCTCGAGGAGTTGTTCGCCGCGGCCGGGACGCGGCTCGCCGAGCACGTCGAGCTGCTCCCCGTACACCCGCTGTATCGCCTGCTGTGGCCGGACGGCGACCGCTTCGACTACGTCGCCGACGGGGAGGCCCTGACCGCGGCGATCAGCCGGCGCAGCCCCGGCGACGCGGCCGGCTACCGGCGGTTCGCGGCCTACAGCGCGGCGGTGTTTCAGGCCGGCTACGTCGAGCTGGGGACGGTGCCCTTCCTCCGGTTCCGGGACATGGTGCGGGTCGCGCCGCAACTCGTGCGCCTGCGGGCCGACCGCTCCGGCTACGGAGCGGTCGCTCACTTTGTCCAGGACGAGCGGCTGCGGCAGGCGCTGAGCTTCCATTCCCTGCTGGTAGGCGGCAACCCGTTCGAGACCAGCGCGATCTACACCCTTATCCACCACCTCGAGCGCCACTGGGGGGTGTTCTTTCCGCGCGGCGGCATGGGCGCCCTGGTCCACGCGCTGGCGGCGCTGTACACCGCGCTGGGCGGCCGCCTGGCGCTGGCCAGCCCGGTGCGGCACGTCGAACTCACGCCCGGCGCCGCCGCCGGCAACGGCAGCCGCCCGAACGCGGGACCGGCCGCAAAACGCGGCCTGCACGTGGTCAGCTACCACCAGGCCGGCGCCATCCGTCACGAGCCGTTCGACGCGGTGGTATCGAACGCCGACGTGCACCACACCTACGCTGCGCTCTATCGGGGGTTGCGCCCGGCCGCGCGCCGCCGGCGGCGGCTGGAACGGGCGCGCTGGTCGATGTCGCTGTTTCTGCTGTACTTCGGCACCGACCGCGACTACCGGGAATACGTGGTGCATCATACGGTGCCGTTCGGAGCGCGCTATCGGGAGCTGCTGGCGGAAATCTTTCACGGGCAACGCCTGCCGGACGACTTCGCCCTCTATCTGCACGCGCCGCACGTCACCGATCGGTCGGCCGCTCCACCGGGCTGCGGCGCCTTCTACGCGCTGGCCCCGGTCCCCCACCTGGGCAATGCCGACCTGGCCTGGGACGAGATCGCGCCGCGCTACGCCGACCGCATCCTCGGCGCGCTGGAACGGGTGCTCCCCGACCTGCGCGCCCACGTCGTGCTGCGCCGCTGGATGACGCCGCACCACTTTCACACCGAGCTCAACGCCCGCCACGGCAGCGCCTTCTCGCTTGCCCCCACGCTCACGCAGAGCGCCTGGTTCCGGGCGCACAACCGCGACCCCAAGATACCCGGCCTGTATCTCGTAGGAGCGGGCACTCACCCGGGGGCCGGCATCCCCGGCGTGCTGGGCTCGGCGTGCGCCACCGCCAATCTCGTGCTTGAGGACCTGGACCGATGAGCAGCACCCTGTCCCTGGCGCTGCCGGCCGCCGTGGAAGCCGATTGCCGGCGGCGGATCGGCGCCGGATCGAAGAGCTTCGCGCTGGCCAGCCGCCTGCTGCCGCGCCCCAGCCGGCGCGGGGCGCTGGTGGTGTACGCCTGGTGCCGGCGCGCCGACGACGCGATCGACCGCGCCCCGGCCGCGCGGCAAGCGGCGGCGCTGGCCGGGTTGGAGGCGGAACTGGAGGCCCTGTTCATGCAGGCCGGCACCGGCGATGCGACCATCGACGCGTTCGGGACCGTGGCCCGCGCCACCGCCATGCCCCCCCACTACCCGCGCGAGCTGCTGGCCGGAATGCGCATGGACCTGGAGCGCCGTCGCTACGCCGACACGCGCGCGCTCCTGCATTACTGTTACCGCGTCGCCGGAACCGTGGGACTGATGATGACGCACGTCATGGGGTTGCGCGAGCCGGGCGCCCTGCACGCGGCGGCCCACCTGGGAATCGCGATGCAGCTCACCAACATCTGCCGGGACGTGGTCGAGGACTGGCGGATGGGACGGCTCTATCTGCCGGACGAGCTGCTCGCGCCGGAGCTGCTCGCGCATCTGCCCGCGCTGCTCGGGGGACCGTTGCCGGCCGCAGTGCGCGCTCCCCTGCGCCGGGTGGTGGCGCGGGTACTGGACCTGGCGGCGCTGTTCTATGCCGCGGCCGAAGTCGGCTTCCCGGCCCTCCCGTGGCGGTCCGCGTTGTCCATTCGCGCTGCGCGCGGCATCTACGCCGCCATCGGCGACCGCATCCGGGCGACCGGCTGCGACGTGCTGGCCGGGCGGGCGGTGGTGCCCCTGGCCGGCAAGCTGCTGGCCGTGGCCCGCGCGGGTGCCGCGGCCGCCGCCGAGCTGCCGGCGCGGGCGCGCGCTACCGCAGCCCCGACCGGGTACTCGCGTTCGCCGACCTGGCGCTGCCGGTGCCATGACCGCCATGACCGCCCCCGGACCCGGCGTGCCCGCGGAGTTCGACCGCGTCGCGCGCTCCTACGACCTGCTGGTGTCGCTCAATCCCGGCTACCGGCGTCACCTGGCACTGAGCGCGGCACGCCTGGCGCCGGCGCCCGACGCGCGCATCCTGGATCTGTGCTGCGGCACCGGCCTTTCCACCGCGGCCCTGCGCGCCGCCTATCCGCGCGCGACGCTGGTCGGGCTGGACGCGGCCGCCGAGATGCTGGCCGTCGCACGCGCCCGGCCCGAGCTG
The DNA here is from genome assembly GCA_965198005.1 of Spirochaetia bacterium. GTDB lineage: Bacteria > Spirochaetota > Spirochaetia > SZUA-6 > Bin103 > Bin103. Next base: position 1,215,951 of record CBDAOI010000003.1, on the reverse strand, counting down.
CAAGGCGTCGAGCTGGTCCACGGTGACGCGATGGATCCACGTGCGGCCGGCGTTACCGGGATCTTCGACGGCATCCTGATGGCCTACGGGATCCGCAACATGCCGGACCCGGACACCTGTCTGGCACGCGCGCGAGAATTGCTGGCGCCGGGCGCGCCGATCTGCTTTCACGAGTACTCGGTAGCGGGCTCGCGCTGGACGCGCGCCGTATGGCGGCTGGTCACCACCACGGTCGTGATCCCGCTCGCGCGCATCCTGGTCGGGAACGCCGCACTGTTCGACTACCTGCGCGCGAGCGTGCTGGCGTTCGACAGCGTGGAGCGGTTTCAACAGCGCCTGCGCGACGCCGGGTTCACGGCTCTGCGCGTGTTGCCGATGGACGGCTGGCAGCGCTCCATCGTGCATTCGTTCCTGGCCCGCCGCCCGCCGCCCGCGGCCCGCGACTCCGCCGCGGCGCAACGTAGCGCGGTGGTGGTCGGCGGCGGTATCGCCGGCGTCGCCGCGGCGGTAGTCCTGGCCGAACGCGGCGTGCGCACCACGACTACCCGATCCTCGGTCCCGACGGCGCCCGGCAGTCGTTCGCCCGCCTGCCCCGGCGTGCTCCCGCCAACGTGGTGGCACTCACCCGGCGCAACCCCGCGCTCACCCTGGCCGCGCTCGGCCGGGTGCATCTGCGCCGCGCGCTGTCGCTGCTGGCCTTCGACCAACGGCGCACCTACCGCCGCCACGATGCCGTCACCGCCGGCGACTATCTGGACTCGCTGCGCTTTCCGCCGGCGGCGCGGCGCATGCTGTTCGACGTGTTCGCGCACTCGTTCTTCAACCCGGAGGACGAGATGTCGGCCAGCGAGCTGCTCATGATGTTCCACTTCTACTTCATGGGCAACGACGAAGGGTTGCTGTTCGACGTGGCCCGGCGCCCGTTCTCTACCGGGATCTGGGACCCGATGCGCCGCTACCTGGAAGCGCGCGGCGTGCGCGTGCGCACCGGAACGGAGGCGCGCCGGATCGAGCGGGCCGGGGGTCGGTGGGCCGTACGGACGGCCACGGGCGCGGGCGCCGCCGGCGCTGCCCTGGTGCTGGCGCTCGACGTGCCCGGGTTGCAGCGGCTGCTGCCGCACACCCCGTTCGCGCCCGGCGCCTGGGGCGCGCGATTGCGCGGTCTGGCCGTGACCCGGCCGTTCGCGGTGTGGCGGCTGTGGCTGGACCGGCCGACCGCGTCCGGCCGGCCGCCGTTTGCGGGCACCGCCGGCTTCCCGCTGCTGGACAATATCTCGCTGTTCCACCGGTTCGAGGACGAGAGCCGCGCCTGGGCCGCGGCCCACGGCGGATCGGTGGTGGAGCTGCACGCGTACGCGGTGCCCCCGGCCGCCACCGAGCCGCAGCTCAAGGCGGCGATGCTGCACGGCCTGCGGCGGCTGTATCCGGAAACCCGCACCGCCACGGTCCTGGACGAGGTCTTTCTGCTGCGCCGCGACTGTCCGGCGTTCGCACCCGGTTCCCACCGCCGGCGGCCCGGCGTTGCCGCTCCCCATCCCCGGGTCTACCTGGCCGGGGACTGCGTGCGGCTGGACCAGCCCACCGCGCTGATGGAACGCGCCGCCACCTCAGGCATGCTCGCCGCCAATGCGATCCTCGGCGCGTGGGGACTGCCGCTCGAGCCGGTGGCGTCGGTGCGCCGGCATGGAATCCTGCCGGGCGTGGCCGCATGAAGGGTGTTCGCTTCGGCCGGCGGCCCGCACCACGGCCGGGAGCCGCCCGCGCGGCGGGTACGCCGGACTGGCAGCAGTCGGATCCCGAGTGGATCCGGCAGGCGCTGCGGAGTGCGCAACAGCTTCCCGGCGGCGGCTGGCACGTGATCGACGCGACCCGGGCCATCGGCGACCGGCCGCGCCAGTATCGGATCCGTGATCGCGAGCTGGTGGCGTGGCGCGGGTCGGACGGTCTGCTGGTCGCGCCCAACGCGTGTCCCCACCTCGGAGCACCGCTGGCCGACGGTCAGGTGCGCGCCGGCTGCATCGTCTGCCCGTGGCACGGACTGGTGCTCGGCCGGGAGGGCCATGGCGGCTGGCGCCCGCTGCCAAGCCACGACGACGGCGTGTTGCTCTGGGTCCGGCTGGACCGGACCGAGCGCGGTACCGAGCCCGGCACCCCCGCACCCTACCGGTGCGAGCGCCCCGCCAGCTACGTCGACGCGGTCATCCGGATGGAGGCCCGGTGCGAGCCCGAGGACGTGCTGGCCAACCGGCTCGATCCGTGGCACGGCGTCCACTTCCATCCCCACTCGTTCGGCAGCCTGCGGGTGCTTGACCAGAAGCCGGACAGCATCGTGGTGCGGGTGACGTACCGGGCCACGCGCCGCCTGGGAGTGGAGGTCGATGCCCGGTTCCACTGCCCCGATCCGCGTACCATCGTCATGACCATCATCGACGGCGAAGGTGCCGGGTCGGTGGTGGAGACCCATGCCACGCCGGTGCGGCCGGGCGAGTGCGCGATCGTCGAGGCGACGCTGGCCACCTCGGACCGGCTCGGCTTCCGGTTGGCCATGCGGGCGGCGGGGCTGATACGACGGCGCATGCAGGCCGCGGCCCGGCGCCTGTGGGTCGAGGACGCGGCCTACGCCGAGCGCCGGTATGCGCTGCGCACCGGTCAGGTTTAGGCAGGTTTAGGCAATGGTTTAGGCAAGGCAACAAGTTCGCTTGAATCCGGAAGCCGTCGAGTGCTACCCTATGAGCAGGAGGCGGAGAGTTGATAACCACAGGGATCGGTGACATGGCCGTGTATATCCCGAAGCTTCTGATGCGCCTGAGCCGGTTGCTGGAGCGGTACGCCCTCTCCAATCCTACCATCAAACGCATCCTGGGCCGCGCCATCGAACGCACGGGCCAGATTTCGGTACGGTTTCCCAACCTCTGGGAGGACGCCGTAACCATGGCCGCGCAATCTGCGATGCAACTGCTGTCGCGGATGAACGACAGCGCCATCGCCAGCCTGCGCTACGTCGCGGTGGGCACCGAATCGGCCACCGACATGGCCAAGCCGATCGCCGCCCACGTGGCCGGCATGCTGCGCGCCGCCGGGTTTCCGATTCCCCGGACCATCGCCACCTTCCAGACGCAGCACGCCTGCGCCGGCGGCACCTACTCGCTGATGGGAGTCAACGCTCTGCTCGCCCTCGGCTCCCGGGTCGAGGAACGCGGTCTGGTGATCTGCACCGACGTCGCCCGCTACGACGCCGGCACCAGCGCCGAGATCACCCAGGGCGCCGGCGCCGTGGCGATGATCGCGGAACGCAGCTGCGGGTTGGCCGAGCTCGACCTCGCCACCGCCGGCTACGCCTCGCGCGACGTGGACGACTTCTTTCGCCCGGTCGGCGCCGCCACGCCGCGGGTGCGCGGGGCGTTCTCGGTGAACTGCTACAAGGAGACCATCGAGGAAGCGTTTCTGGACCACTGCCGGCGCACGGACTGCACGCCGGCCGAGGTGTTGAAACAGACCGAGCTGTTCGCGTTTCACGCTCCCTTTCGCCAGCTTCCGCTGGAGATGCTGAGCTCACTGGTTACCAGGTATCTCGACCTGGAGCCGGCGGCAGTGGAGCGCTACCTGGAGCAGCGCGACTTCGACGCCTCGATTCAGCCGGCCGCGATCGTCGGCAACCTCTACTCCGGCTCGCTGTTTCTCGCCCTCGCGTCGCTGCTCGACCGGCGGTATCGGCGCTACGGCGACGGTATCGTGGGCCAACGGCTGCTGCTGCTGTCCTATGGGTCGGGCAACACCGCCGTGGTGCTGAGCGGCCAGGTGGCGCAGCGCGCGCCGGAGGTGATCGAGCGCTGGGACATGGACTCCGCCCTCAATCACGCCCACGAGGCGCGGGCGGACGTCTACGACCGCTGGGTTGCAGGCGACGGCTATGACCAACTCGGGCCCGACTGGCAGTACGGCGTGCCGCGCGACTCATTCTACCTGCAGCGGATTCGCGAGGACGGCTATCGCGTGTACGCGCTACAGCGTTAGAAACCTGTCGGATCGCCGATGCGGTGGCACCCGTGCTACGCCCGTGCGGGCACCGGTGCCGGCCTACCTGAACCGCGCCGCCGATCTGCTGTTCGTGCTGGCGCGCGCCCGCCAACCACGCCGCGGGCCGTGGGGACGATCCATGGACCCCCGTTGGACGGCAGGGGGCGGTCGGACCGACTGCTGACGAATAGAAGGGATGGGACAAAAGCGACGCCGGGACGGCGGTCTTCGGGCGACGGCTTGGCTGCGCGCGCGGCGCAACCGGAGCGGCAGTTCGGTGCCTGCCGAGCAGTGGCAGTGGATCCTGGACAACCACCCAATACTGCGCGGCCTCACGGCGCAGGAGGACACCCGGCTGCGCGAACTGGTAAGCGGATTTCTGCGCCGCAAACGGTTCGAGTTGCGCGGAGTGAGCGCGCCTGACGGCGGCGAGGACGATGCCGAGACCCCGTATCGGCTGGTGGTGGCCGCCCAGGCGTGCCTGCCGATCCTCGGCCTCGGGCTTGAGTGGTACCGCAACTGGCGCACCATCGTGCTGCTGCCCGAGGAATTCTCGTCCAGCTTCGAGGAGACCGACGACGGCGGCGTGGTACGCGAGTGGGAGGAGGAGGTCGTCGGCGAAGCCTGGGAGGAGGGGCCGATCGTGCTGTCGTGGGCTGACGTGGAGGCGTCGGGCTGGGGCGACGGCTTCAACGTGGTGATTCACGAAGCGGCGCACAAGCTCGATCTGATCGACCGCGGCATGAACGGGCGGCCCCCGCTGCACCGCGACATGGACCCTGCCGGCTGGCACCGGGAGTTCAGCGCGGCCTACGAGCGGCTGCACCAGGACGGCGGTGGGCCGGTGGATTCCTACGCCGCAGAAAGCCCGGCCGAGTTCTTCGCCGTTACCAGCGAGCTGTTCTTCGAGCAGCCGGACGCGCTGCACGCCCAGTTCGCCGGCGTCTACGGCCAGCTCAAGGCGTTCTACCGCCAGGATCCGTTACGGCGCCGGCGCGCGTAGGCCGCCTACTACAGCACGTGGTAGGCCAGCAGGTGGCGGCGCAGCACGTCCTCGGCGAAGTCGTTCTCCAGGTCGCGCCAGACCGAGTGCACGTGATTGGCCTCGTTCTGGCAGTTGTCGAACTCGACCAGGAAATTGCCGCCGTGGATGCGGTAGTAGTGGCCCTCGCGGCGCGCCACCGGCCCGGCCCAGGCGAAGTGCAGATGGCCGATGCCGCCCGCGCGCAACTCCGCCAGCTTGGCACGCGCAATGTCGCCGTGCACCTGGTGGACGTAGGTCTCCGCTGAGACTTTCCATCAGCTCCAACGCCAGATCCTCGCGCCGCGCCAGAATGCGCAAGCCGCGGCGCGGACCGTGCAGAACCTCCGCCGGATTGGCGCCGAAGAAGAACGGCGTTACTACGCGCCGGCCCCAGACGCTGAAGTGCAGCGACAGATGGTGTCCTTCCGCACGCCAGCCCCACGGCTCGTCACCGCCGGGATCGCGGACCCAGTGCGCGTGCCCCTCCGCCCGTTCCCGCTCGCCCAGGATCAGCTCGTGCTCGATGATCGCGCACGCCTGTTCGTACCCCTTGTCCGACAGCGAAACCTCCAGGATGCGCTTCGCCAGCGCCTGCTGCTCGGCGCTCATGCCGCCCAGCGGCAAGCCGTGGCGGTTCAGCGGCGGGTAATACCAGAACCGCCGCTCCCCATCCAGATAGGGATACGTAGCGCGCCCGCGCTGCGCCGCATCCAGACTCTCCAGCAGATCGCAGCAGGCGCCGGCCATGCGCCGGGCAACGTCGCGGTGGGGACTGAGCTCCACCCTAATCCTCCGTCTCGTCCCGTATCATTGATTCGTCGGAGTCCCCATTATAGCCGGCCACGCCGTCTCGCTTCACGCGTTCCCCGTCGACCGCCAGGATGTCGATCTCCAAGCGCCGCTCCCCCTCGCTCTCGGACACGTCCCGCAGAATCTCCAGAATCTCCCATTACGCTTGACACACTGCATACCACATGCAAACCATTGCAGGTCATGAGTGGCGGATCGATGGACTACTTCTATGCCAAGCTTGAGCAGGTCGCCGACGATCTGGAAGCCGGGTGCCAATATGGCGAACCAGACGAGATCGACGAGCATATGAAGCACCCGCTACGCACCCAACTCGCGGAGATCATGCGCGATCTGTCCGGCGTGCTCCACGACATCGAATGGTCGGATTCCGGCGACCGGATGCCGGATGCCTGGATTCCCGCCGCCCGAAGCTTCGTCGAACGCTTCCAAGCGAACCCAGAGACTGACGCTCCATCTACGCCGCTCGATGGATAACCTGCTTCACGAAGACGCTCGCGTCGACGTCACCGTGACCGATTCCTCGCATGTCCAGGTTCCGTGCGGCTGTACCGATGCCCGACCATAGTTATTTTGCCAACCTGATTTGGCAGATCGCCGATCTGCTGCGCGGCCCCTACCGGCCGCCACAGTACGAGCGCGTCATGCTCCCGATGACGGTGCTGCGCCGCTTTGACTGCGTGCTGGCGCCCACCAAGGCCAGAGTCCTCGCGGAATATCGGAAGCGCAAGGGCCGATACCAGGGCGCAGCGCTAGACGCCATGCTGAATCAGGCTGCGGGCCAGCGCTTCCACAACCACTCTGATCTCGATTTCGAGAGGCTGCTCGGCGATCCCGACAACACCGCGCAGCATCTGGTGAGCTACATCCAGGGGTTCTCCTCCGAGGTGCGCCGCATCTTCGAATACTTCGAGTTCGAAGCCGAGATCGAGAAGATGCGCGAGGCGAACATCCTCTACATGGTGGTTTCGCAGTTCCGCAGGGTAGACCTCCACCCGAGGCAAGTGCCCAACGACCAGATGGGTCTCATCTTCGAGAACCTGATCCGTCGTTTCAATGAACTGGCCAACGAGACTGCCGGCGACCACTTCACGCCGCGCGACGTGATCCGGCTCATGGTGAGCGTGCTGTTCATCAACGACGACGATCTGCTCGCCACCCGCGGCACCGTGCGCAAGCTGCTCGATCCGGCCTGCGGCACCGGCGGCATGCTGGCCGAGGCGCAGAGCTACCTGCGCGAGCATCATCCCGACGCCAAGCTCTACGTCTACGGGCAGGACTACAACAAGCGCGCCTACGCCACCGCCGCCTCCGACATGCTGATGAAGGAGGTGAGCCACAGTAGCGGCGGCGACGACAACGTACGCTTCGGCGACAGCCTCACCGAGGACCGCTTCGAGAGCGAAACCTACGACTACTTCCTGACCAACCCTCCGTTCGGCGTCGACTGGAAACGGCAGCAGAGCGAGATCAGGCGCGAGCACGAGAAGCGGGGCTTCGCCGGTCGCTTCGGCGCCGGGCTGCCGCGCGTCAACGACGGCGCGCTCCTGTTCCTGCTGCACATGGTGACCAAGTTCGAGCCCGTGCGCCCGGCCGAGCATCGCCACGGCTCGCGGCTCGCCATAGTCTTCAGCGGCTCGCCACTGTTCACGGGCGGCGCCGGCTCGGGTGAGAGCAACATCCGCCGCTGGATCATCGAGAACGACTGGCTCGAAGCAATCATCGCGCTACCCGAACAGATGTTCTACAACACCGGCATCGGCACTTACGTGTGGATCGTGACCAATCGCAAGGAGAAGCGGCGCCACGCCAGGATTCAACTCGTCGATGCACGCGATCTGTGGACGCCGGGCGGCAGCGCGGAGAGCCGGCGCAGCCTCGGCGACAAGCGCCGCCACCTGTCGGACGATCAAATCGACGAGACCGTACGGCTGTACGGTCGATTCGAGGACGACGAGCGCTGCAAGAGCTTCCTCAACATCGACTTCGGGTATACGCGGGTCACCGTGGAGCGTCCCCTGCGCCTGCGCTATCAGATGACGTTCGACGCGATGGAGCGGTTCTTGTACGCGTGCCCCGAGTTGCTCGACGACGTACAGGCCATCGACCGGGCGCTGGGCAGGGGTCCCCTGGACGATTGGAACATCGTATCGCAGCGGATCGGCGCCCTCCTGCGCGATCGCCGGTCACGTTGGAAGAAGCCCCAGTACAAGCTGTTCCGCGAGGCATTCACCGCGAAGACTCCGCAGGCCGCGCCGGTCAGGAACGACCGCGGTGACGGCCTCGAGCCCGACCCTGCACTGCGCGATTCTGAGAACGTCCCGCTCGCCGAGGACATCGACGCCTACTTCGAGCGCGAGGTGCTCCCGCACGTACCCGACGCCTGGATGGACCGCACCAGGGACAAGGTCGGGTACGAGATCAACTTCAACCGCCACTTCTACCAGTACACGCCCCCGCGCCCGCTGGAAGAAATCGACGCGGATCTGAAGCAGGCGGAAGAGAGGATCATTCAGTTGTTGCGGGAGGTGACCGCTTGAATCTTCCGCTTCCGTGTAAGGCGGTCTGGCCGGGTCTTGGAAACAAAAGAGCAAATCGGTCGGCTTTCTCTGAGGCGACAGATGAGCCATCATGACGAGAATAACAAGCTGAGACTGCTGAGACTACCATTCGAAGGTAAGCGCCTAAAGCACGTCGTGTCGCTTCGACAGTTACGCATTGATGGAGGTAACGATGACAGGCCGTATATCGGTTTGGAGAACATTGAGTCACGGACGGGAAGGCTTCTCAACGCGACAGCGGCTGATGATGGCACCGCGACCACTGTAGTCTACCCCGCCTCGCTCAGTAATGTTTTCGAGCCCGGAGATGTACTATTCGGAAAGCTGCGCCCATATCTCGCAAAAGCATGGGTCGCTGATTTTTCCGGACAGTCTTCTACCGAGTTCTTGGTTATGAGGCCGGTGGAGGTAGAACCTCGATTCCTTATGTACATCTGCCTTTGGAGTGAGTTTGTCGACACGGTAAATGCTTCGACCTTTGGATCGAAGATGCCACGCGCTGAGTGGGACTCTATCGGCAATGTGTCCGTTCCGTTACCCGATAGGACCAAGCAACGCGCCATAGCTACCTACCTGGACCGGGAGACGGAACGGCTGGATGCACTGTTAGCGGAGAAGAAACGGTTGCTGAGCCTGCTAAAGGAGAAGCGCCAAGCGCTGATCACTCGTGCTGTCACACGCGGGCTGAATCCCGACGCTTCGTTCCGCGATTCCGGCATAGGATGGCTGGGCGAGATCCCGGAGCACTGGGATACGGAGCGAGCTCGTTGGCTGTTTCGTGAGAGGGATCAACGATCAGCAACGGGGTGCGAGGAGCTTCTAACGGTATCCCACCTGACTGGCGTGACACCTCGCTCTGAGAAGGAAGTCAACATGTTCGAGGCCGAGACTACGGAAGGGTACAAGATATGTCTCCGTGGCGATTTGGTGATCAATACACTCTGGGCTTGGATGGGCGCAATGGGAGTCGCGTTTGTAGATGGCATCGTTAGCCCAGCGTACAACGTATATGCGCCGACGAAAGAGCTGGATCCGACGTACATTGATGCGCTGGTTCGCTTGCGCGTCTTCGCACAGGAGGTTACGCGTTATTCCATGGGTGTATGGTCTTCACGCTTACGCCTATATCCCGATGGGTTCTTCGCAGTGAACCTTCCGGTTCCGCCGGTTGGCGAGCAGCAAGAAATCGTGAGATATTTGCAGAGAGAGGGAGATGGAATTGACACTCTAAAGGAGTCTGTTACACTCGCGCACGCGCTCATAGTGGAGCGCCGATCGGCCCTGATCGCGGGTGCGGTAACCGGGCAGATCGAAGTGGATCAGGTGTCATGAAAGTCACCAGTATCAAGTTGACGAATGTCCGCTCCATCATGACGGCCGAGTTGCGCTTCCAGCCTGGTTTCAACGTGGTAGTGGGCGAGAACGGCGTCGGCAAGACGACGCTTATCGACGCGTTGGCGATCTGCCTGTTCGAGTTCGAACGGGTATATAACAGGTCCAACGTGGGGGCGCCAAAGCCGTTCAGCGATGACGATATTCGCGTGGAGGCGGAATCCCTGGACGTCGGGTGCAGTCTCGATGCCGCACGATCGTCGTACCACTTTGTGGTGCACCAGATTCGTAGTCAGAGCGAAATGCGACCGGGGAGGAAAGGGTTTATCGGCGCGCAGCCTCCCGTCGCCCCAAGCACTCGCCCCGAAATCGAAGCAGTGGAGTCACAAGGGCGGCCCTTGGCGGTTATGTACTCGCCGACTCGGGCAGTGCGATTAGCGGTGACAGAACGGTGGCCGCCGAAGCCCATGGGCGGGGTCTCGCGGGCATACGAAGGCGCCCTTTCGGATCGGGAGGTTCCGTTGGGCTACTTCGCGAACTGGATGAGAGTGAGGCAGACCTTCAACGCCGCGGCCTTGATCGGCGTGGAACGTGCGGCACGACGCTTCCTTCCTGGTTACGGCCACCTGCATCTTGGCGGATCCGATGATCGGACGCTGCTTATCGACCGCCACGGGGCGTCGCTGCCGGTGCTCCACCTGTCGCACGGCGAGCGGAGCATACTGGCCGTGGTGCTGGATCTCACCCGACGGCTGGGCGAGGCGAACCCCGGACTGACCGATCCGGCCGCTGAGGCGGGCGCCGTGGTGTTGATGGACGAGATCGATCTCCTGCTGCACCCGAAGTGGCAGCGCCAGATCGCACGCAAGCTCACGGAGACGTTTCCCCGCTGTCAGTTCATCGCTACCACGCACTCGCCGCAGGTGATCGGCGAAGTCGAGCACGACCGCATCCAGATCCTTACCGAGGACGGGGCGTTCTCGCCGACACACTCCTTCGGCGTCGACTCCAGCCGCGTGCTGGAGGAGATCATGGAGGCCGATCCGCGCACCAGGGAAGTACTGGAACTCCTTGCCCGTATCAACGGTGAGATCGATCGCGATGCGTTTGGGCGCGCCCGGCGGTCGTTGACTCAGTTGATCGAGAAGGTCGGAAGCGATGATCCGGAGGTGACGCGGATTCGTACGCTCCTGGAGTTCCTGGAAGAGGGCGAATGAGGTCGATCGTGAAGGGTCCGGAACCGGCAAGCCTCACGACCCATCGCAGTACGCCGCACGGTGCCTACGACAACTATGAGGACAAAGACGCTCTGCGGGAGGCACTGGTGGCAGAACAGCGCGGGCTGTGTTGTTATTGCATGTGCCGAATCGCGAGCGAGGCCAACGCCATGAAGATCGAGCACTGGCGAAGCAGGGTCGCTTATCCGGGCGAGGAACTCGACTATCAGAATCTGCTTGCCGCCTGTCGCGGCGGTGAGGGCCAGCCTTTTCGCTTGCAATATTGTGACACGCGGAAGGGGGATCGAGACTTGCGGTGGAATCCAGCGGACCCGCTGCGCCGCATAGAGGATCGAATCAGCTACGCAAATGACGGTACGATGCGGTCCGACGATCCGGTGTTCCACCAGCAACTCAACGGCGTGCTCAACCTGAACCTGCCGCGGATCAGGAATCATCGCAAGGCGATCCTGGATGCGGTCCTCCATTGGTGGCGGCGCCAGCGGAGACCGGTACCGAGGCAGCGCGTTGAGCGCGAAATTGCGCGCCGCAACACGCCCCGGCGCCTCGATCCCTACGTACATGTGGGCATCTGGTGGCTGAACAGAAAACTCGCGCGGCCCACAGGGGGACGACGGTGACGGAACGAACCGGGGAAGCGGCGTTCGAAACGGTGATCGAGGCGCACCTGCTGGCGCACGGGTACGTGCCGGTGCCGAACGACGGCTTCGACCGGGAACGTGCGATCTTCCCCGAGATCACGCTCGGTTTCATCCGCGAAACACAGTCCAAGGAATGGGCCCGACTTGAAGCCTTACTAGGGGAGCAGACCGGTGCGCAGATCTTGCGCGATCTGTGCGGTTGGATGGATACCCACGGCGCCTTGGCGACGCTCCGGCATGGGTTCAAGTGCTACGGCAGGACCTTGCATGCCGCGTTCTTCAAGGCGGCGCACGAGTTGAATCCGGAGCTGGACGCACGCTACGCGGCCAACCGCCTCGGGCTGACCCGCCAGCTTCATTTTTCGCCACGTACGGAGCAGTCGCTCGACGTGACGCTGAGCGTCAACGGGATCCCGGTCGTCACCCTGGAGTTGAAGAATCCTCTGACGGGACAGAGCGTCGAGGACGCACGCCAGCAGTACCGGGAGGATCGTGATCCGCGCGTGCCGATCTTCAGCTTCAAGCGGCGCACCCTCGTGCACTTTGCGGTGGACACCGAGTCGGTGCTGATGACCACGCGCCTCGCCGGCGACGCCACCCACTTTCTTCCCTTCGACCGCGGCTGCGACGGCGGCGCCGGCAACCCGCCCGATCTGAGTGGGCGCAGCTACCGCACCTCGTATCTGTGGGAGGAGGTGCTGCACCGGGACAGCCTGCTCGACCTCCTGGCGCGCTTCGTACATCTGCAAGTGGAAGAGAAACGGGACGACCGGGGACGCCGGGCGAAGGTCGAGACGATGGTCGTTCCCCGCTATCACCAACTCGAAGCGGTGCGCCTCCTGGTGGATTCCGCGCGTCGCGAAGGGGTCGGACACAACGCCCTGGTCGAACACTCGGCGGGGAGCGGCAAGAGCAACACCATCGCATGGCTCACTCATCGCCTGGCTTCGCTGCACGACACGCACAACGCCCGCGTGTTCGACAGCGTGATCGTGGTGACCGATCGCGTCGTGCTCGACCAGCAACTCCAGGACACCATCTACCAGTTCGACCACAAGCGCGGCGTAGTGCAGAAGATCGACGAGAACTCGCGACAGCTCGCCGAAGCGCTGGCGATGGCGGTCCCGATCATCATCACCACGCTGCAGAAGTTCCCCTTCGTCTCGCGCCAGCTTCTCGCGATGGCCGAAGAAGGAGGCACGGAGGCGACGGGCGTGCTGCCGACCCGCCGTTGCGCTGTGATCATCGACGAAGCGCACAGCTCCCAGGGCGGTGAAACCGCGACCGCGCTCAAGGAGGTCCTGGGAGGCGAAGCGCTACGTGCGCAAGCTCGGCAACGCGCCGCCGAGGAGGGCCTCGAAGGTGAGCACGTGCAGGAACTGTTCCTCAGCATGGCCAAGCGCGGCCGGCAGGCCAACCTGAGCTTCTTGGCCTTCACGGCGACGCCGAAGCACAAGACGCTGAAAGTCTTCGGATGGGACGGCAGGCCCGCGCATCGCTACACCATGCGGCAGGCGATCGAGGAGGGGTTCATCCTGGACGTCCTCAAGCACTACACGACCTACGCCACCTACTACCGGCTGCTCAAGGAGTGTGTGGACGATCCCCACGTGGAGCGGAAGAACGCAGCCAAGGCACTTGCCCGATTCGTACGGCTGCACCCGCACAACATCGCGCAGAAGACCGAGGTCATTGTCGAGCACTTCAACACGGTCACCCGCCACCGGATCCGGGGCCGCGCCAAGGCGATGGTGGTGACCGGATCGCGTCTTGAGGCGGTACGTTACAAGCAGAGCTTCGACCGCTACATCACGAGCAAGGGCTATCCGATCAAGTCGCTGGTCGCCTTCTCGGGTGAGGTCCGCGACGACCGGGTGGCAGGCGTGTCCTACACAGAGGAGCAGATGAACGCCGGCATCCGCGAGAAGGAGTTGCCGGAGCACTTCGCGACGCCGGAATATCAGGTGCTGCTGGTGGCCGAGAAGTACCAGACGGGCTTCGATCAGCCCCTGCTGCACACCATGTACGTCGACAAACGCCTCGCCGGTATCCAGGCGGTGCAGACTCTGTCCCGGCTCAATCGCACCCACGCGCACAAGGAAGACACCTTCGTGCTCGACTTCGTGAACCACCGCGACGAGATTCAGGAAGCGTTCGCCACCTACTACGAGGGCGCCGAGATGGGTGCGGAAGTCGATCCGGCGCGCATGTACGCAATCAAGGCCGAACTCGACGCATCCGGCGGGTACCTCGCCGAGGAGGTCGAACGCTTCTGTGCGGTGTACTTCAAGCCCAGGCAGCGCCAGAGCCCGGCGGATCACCGGGCGATGAACGCCGCGTTGGATCCGGCGGTGTCGCGCTTTGCAGCGCTCTTGAAGGAGAACGAGACGGAGGCCGAGCTTTGGCGCGGCAAGGTCTACGCGTTCCGCAACCTTTACCGATTTCTGAGCCAGGTGATCCCCTATCAGGACTCCGACCTTGAGCGGCTCTACGTCTACCTGCGCCACCTCGCCGCCAAGCTCCCGCGCCGCCGCTCGGGGCCGGCGTACCAATTCGACGACAACGTGAGTCTCGAGTACTACCGGCTGCAGAAGATCGGCGAAGGCTCGATTGTCTTGGGCACCGGTGACGGGCACCCTCTCGATGGACCTACCGAGGTCGGCAGCGGCGCCGCGCACGAGGAGTCGGTCCCGCTGTCGCAGCTCATCGACGTCGTCAACCAGCGGTTCGGCACCGACTTCAACGAGGCCGACCAGCTCTTCTTCGACCAGATCGTCGAGGCTGCGGTCGCCGACGACGAGCTGCGCCAGACCGCCGCGGTCAATCCCGAGGGCAAGTTCGATCTGGTGTTCCGCAGCCTGATCGAGCGCCTGTTCGTGGAGCGGTTGGATCAGAACGAAGACATCTACGTTCGCTACATGAACGACGACGAGTTCAGGGACGTGGTGAGCGAGTGGCTGTCGTCGCAGGCGTACCGGCGGCTCCGGGATACTGGCGAAGTACCCGCGGAACCGGTGCACGGCGGCTTGCGCATCGTCGCCGGGCTTCCCGATGAACGCTACGTGACCTGCGTTCCTCTCGTTCCGCTGGAGGTGGCAGCCAGCGCATTCGGCGATCCCCAGACCGTGGAGGCCGAAGGAGAATGGGAGTGGGTGGAGGTGGACACCGCACGGCGGCTGCGACCGGGTATGTTCGTCGCCCAAGTCACGGGCCGGTCGATGGAGCCCTCCGTTCCCGATGGTGCGTATGCCCTGTTCCGCTCGCCGGTGGAGGGAAGCAGGCAGGGCAAGACCGTGCTGGTGCAGCTTCGCGGCGCGGTCGATCCTGAGACCGGTGCGCGATACACTCTCAAGCGATACCAGAGCGAGCGAGTCGCGGACGGAGGCTCCTGGCGCCATGCCAAGATCACCCTGAAACCGGTCAATCCTGAGTTCGATCCCATCGTCATCTCCGGCGCGGATGATGGCGAGTTGACCGTCGTGGCAGAGTTGGTTGACGTGCTGCTTGACACGTCCGCACTCTGAGCTGGCGCAACCATGCGAAGTCGATCCCATGATCGTTGTGCGCAGATCCGCGACTGCTGCGACTCCCCGGTACGCGCCCCCGGGTGGTACGGTGAACTGTCGGTGTGGAATTCCAGGCCTGTTGTGAGGAAGACGGTCGCGGGGGAAGGGTTGCGCCGTGTGAACCCTCTACCCCTCCCTTACGCAGCCGACGGCTCACGCAGTGGTTCCGAAAGAGGCAGAGGACGAGCAAAGGCGCGGTGGCTCGTAACCGCGTTTGTTTGGCGACATGACGCTGTCGGCCACACTCTGGGGTAGGGTGCTGGCGCGTTTCTCGAGCATAGAGCACTCTCCTGCCGCGACTCGCGGCATTCTGCGCGATAGACTGGCGCGATACCTTACGTCGGATAGCAGCTCCCAAGCCGGTCGTCGTGTTCATCACGATGTCACTCTATCCGACGAATTGATGCTCCGGCTTCTGCTCAACCTCAGCATCGATTTCGCGAGCGATCTCGATAGCGCACGCGCCACGTATAGCTCGAATCTCTCCGCGACATCGAACGAACCGAGTCTAGAGGAGTTGATTGACGCCGGATGGCTGACCGTAGTCTGGGGCCGAATCTCCGCATCATTTGATCTCGTTCGAGCAGCCGAGGCAGCCACTCCAGCGATGAGTGCGCTCTGCTCCCTCTTGAAAAGCCGCTTCGAAGAGACCTATCGGGTGACCATCAAACCAGGTAGACACCCGGAACTAGATGACGTCACTACGAAGATTAGAAACAACGAGCTCAGGCCGGAACGAGTTGGGTGCCAGTCTCCTGATTGGGTTGCTGCCCGGCTGTGGGATCGAATACCGACAGACTCCGATAGTCAGGCTACTGCGCTCCGCGTCTGGTTTGATCGGTGGAAAAAACTGGGGCATCCCTCGTTCGTGCCTCATGTGGTGTGGGATGAGGACGCGGTGGCAACGTTCCGGGAAGCCGCCTTCACCGTTCTTGAGTCAGACCGGGGAATCTGCGGATGGGAGGAGGCGCGAAACGAACTCATCAAGAAGTATGCTCTCGTAAACAACGAGACTGTGGACACCATCGCATCACGGATTCCTACCGTCCCTGAAAGCCTGGTGGATCGCGTTGCTTGGGTCTTTGACGTTACTGGTGTCAATAGAATGAGAGAACACGGAGATATAGCATGGCTGGTATCGCTGATTCTTTCAGTTGTAGAGACCGACAACGATGGTCCTGCTCCGGATCCAGTAGCGAAGCGCCTGATCGAGTTAGCAATAGAGAGCGCAGATATTTTCTTCATTCTCGTACTTCAGCTTCGCGGCAAGACGCTACTTCTGGCGGACTTGCTGCTCCATCCCGCTACGACGGCAGTAGCGTGCCTGCTTATTGCAAAACGAACGCAATATTCCGGAGCGTGGGATCGTGATCTAATCGACCGTGATAACAAGACCACAAAATCGATGGCATTCGCTGATGCGGTATCCGTGTTGGGTCATTTCTTGGCACGGGGTGATACGAATCCTAAAGAGGCAGCTTCACTGATGGAGTGGTTTCACGAGAACGTCCCCTACAGCGTGCCTGACCACATGGAGACTGGTGAATCGCTGCTTACTACTCTGCGGAATGAACTCTCTCAACAGTCAAGAGAGGTGCTGCGAGCGATGGTTGACGCGCTGTTTGCTTCTTCCTATTCCGAACTTGAGACAGCAAAGTTTAGCGCTGCTGTAGACATTGTCGACTGTGGAGATCTCTCAGATGAAGTAGATCCGATGCCATTCGTCGATGCCTACAGTAGTCTCGTTGGATCAACCAGTCCTGTGCGCCGGTCGGTTAGATTGAGCACTACTGCAGCAGCGACGCTCGCGAGAATCGCATCGCGTGCACCGCCCACGTCATTTTCGCGTTTCCTTTATCCTATTGATACAGTTAGTGCGTTGGAGGAATGCTCGGAGGAAGACCGATATTCGATTGTATTCGACCTCGGGGGGTCGATACGCACGCACATTCGTACGTTGAGTGGGGCGATCTCGGCCTTTTCAGGATCTGTGCCCGAGGAGATCACAAGCGCACTGGTGACCGCGATACGGACCGGGGCGCTTGCGCATCACGAAAAAGGCAGAATCACAGCCTTTTCTCCCCATTATGAAGAGTACGGTTCCGACGGCCATTCCGGTCGCCCAATCGCTGCCGATATCGGGTCGGCGATTGACGCGCTCTCGGCGAACGACAGGGATCGGGTCCTGGCCGCGGTGTTGGAGACCGACGAGCCTATGCTGCTTGCGCAGCTCCTACAGTTCGCTCCCCACAATACGCGAGATCAGACTATACGTCGGATTGAGGAGCTAACGCCAAGTGAGGCGGGAGAAGTCTTCTCCCTCACCCATGCTCAGGCACGCATTGAAACGCTCCTGTCTGCTGGTCTTGCGGATGCAGCCGAACGATTCATCGAACTCGAAAGAGAGCTTCGTACGATCGGTCCCATCCCGGGACGAGTCGTGGCACGGCTCCGGACAACACTACGATTACACTTGCTCCGGGAAGAATGGGACGAGATCGCGAATACTGAGATACCGAAGGATCTTGCTCCAGCCGAACAACAGTCCGCCGATGAGGCGATAAGTTTCTACAAGGGACTTGCTCTCCTCAACGACCCAAGCGGAGACCGTGCGGCAGCAGAACGAGTATTTTCCCTCCTTCACCGTGAAAGGCCGGACGTGTTTGCCTACTTCGTCAATCTGTTCGCTACTCGCCTTAGTATTCTTCTAGAGCATGACCCGTTCAAGCGACTAAAAGGTAGCCAGAAACTCCGCGGCCATCAACTACTGTCAGATACACAGCGCAAGCTGCATCAGTACGGGGCCATCAGCATCGATGAATCGGAAATATACACTTGCAACAAAGCCCAATTGCTAATTTCGGTGGGTCAACCGCAACCGGCCCTTGATTTTCTTGCATCGATAAACCCGACAACCCTCCGCGATGTGGCAGCGGCAAACTCGGCTGTAGCGCTTGCTAGGTTGAACCGATCCTCCGAAGCTCAGGCGGTTCTCGAACAAGCAACACTACAGGTAGGAGAGACCGATGTGTTGCGTGCGGCACGCGACCTGGTACGCTCTACGCCCTACGCCGGTGTAGTGATCGCCTTGCCTAGTGACGATGCAATAAGTAGGGTCAAAAACTCATTACTTGATCTCAAGCAGATGGATAATGTTGAACAAGCCAAGGTATTGCACCCGTCTGGTTCGGCTGACGAGCATGTGATTTCCCATGTACGGGCGGCAGCCGCGAGTATCACCGAACTAGTTCCGATGATGCGAACTGTAGGAATCGATTCACGTGAAGATGATCTCAATGCGTTTCTCAAGGAGCTTTTGACACACCGACTTGAGTTGCTGGGATGGTCAGTAGGAGACCAAATGAGGGGTGGCTATACGGAACGAGGGAATCCTGGTGAGCGAGATATCGTGCTGAGATTGGGTGCGACAACAGTAACAGTGTTGGAGGCCGTTATATGTCGCTCTGGAGCGGCTGATCGTACAAGTATACAACGGCATTTTGCTCGACTGATGGCCTACTGTTCGTGCGACCTGTTTTTTCTCGTCGTGTACTCTTATGTTGACAGACCGAATCAAATACTCCAGATAATGGAGGAGATTGCGAGGGACGAAGCGCCCAATAGGTTCGCGTATCGTAGGCGCAGAGATATCGCTCACGAAGATTCGAGGCCTCCTGGGTTTATTGCTTACTACGGGGGAGAGTGGGGCGAAGTTAGGGTGGTTTTTTTAACGTTAGACATACGGCAGAGTGCACAAAGATCGGCAGTGCGAAGAGGGCCATAGTGGTTCGCTGACGGGGGTTCGGTAGGGCTGTCGCATAATCACGACATGCTGGGCCGTTGGAGTCGAAGTGGCAGAAGTGGTGAGGAGGGACTGGTCGAGTAGCCGGGAATTTGGTCGGGCGGCGACGGATAGAAGGAGGACTTGGGGATTGGGGAGTTTCGCCATCGTCGGGCTTCGCGCGCGATTGATGTGGGGCCGGCCAGAGTTCAGAACATACGAGGTGCTGCAGGGCCTCCAACGCGGCGCTTGGGCGGGAGTCGCCGGTGTCGTCGAACAGCACGGCGATAGCGTCGGTGCCCGAATTCGTGCAGGAGCGTACAGGCGGCGAGCCGCCGGTCCAGCCGGTCATCGCCTGCAGAGCGCGGTGTAGGCCTTCAGGACACGCGCAGGAGGGCAGTCTCGCGGTGGTTGCACAGACCGAGCCACAGCGGCATCCACTCGTAGTCGCGGTGGACACGAAGTCCGAGGGAAGACCGGGGCGCGCGCCGTCCGAGGCGGCGGAGAGGGGCTCGGAGACGCTGGAAGAACGGACCGGGTGACGCCAGGGGTGGGAGAGTCCCCGGTGCAGCAGCAGGTGCTGATCGAGATCCAGAAGGCCAAGGCGCCGACCGTGGTGGAACGCTTCCGGCGCTATCTGGGGCAGCAACTGAGCAGCCCGGACAACTTGGTCACGCATGCGTCGGGCCGCACGGAAGCGGTGCCGATCGTGACCATCTACCTGCTGGGGTATGACCTGGGACTGTCGGACGAAGCGGTGATCGACGTGTGCCCGCGGGTGACCGAGCGGCGCACGGGCCAGGAGCTGGAGGCGAGCCATCCGCTGGTGGCGGGGATTCATCACCGCAGTCACGTGATCCGGATACCGCGCTTGGCGAGCCGGCGGCGGGACGAGTTGGAGCGGGTGCTGGCGATCTTCGACCAGGGACTGGTGAAGGAAAACGGGCAGGGCAACGCGCACGTGCTGTCGATAGCGGAAGAAGAGTATCCGGCGGAGTGCGGATTCGTGCTGCGGCAATTGCATGAGGCGATGGCGGAGGAAGAGGTGCGGCGCAGCATGCAGGGCGAGGACATGCTATTGCGCGACTCGATTCTGTTGGCGCAGCAGGTGGACTATCAGGAGCGGCAGGCCGCGCACGAGCGGCAGCGCGCGCAGCGGGCGGAGCAGGGTCAGCAGCGAGCGGAGCAGGGTCAGCAGCGGGCGGAGCAGGGTCAGCAACGGGCGGAGCAGGAGCGGCATCGGGCGGAGCGGGAGCGGCATCGGGCGGAGCAGGAGCGGCATCGGGCGGAACTGAAGCTCGCGCAAGCCATTCGTCGCCTGCATGGCCTCGGCCAGGATGCCGACGCGATCGCGGCGGCGCTTTCGGTCGACGTGGAGGAGGTGCGGCGGGTGCTCTCGGCGTAACCGCCCGAGCTGCCGGAGCAGGCGCGCCGATTCGGCCGCAGGCGGTCGTACGCGGCGCGCTGCCGGGCGCCCCATGCCGATTCGCCGAGCCTTCCCGGCCTCTCGATCTCCGTGAGCGATACGTTCGAAGCGGCGTGGCCGCCACCATGACGCACCATTCGAGCGGGGTTGCGCCTGGAGTGGTCGCCTTCACGGCGACGCCGGTGCGGACGATCCCCACGTGGAGCGGAAGAACGCAGCCAGGGCGCTTGCCCGTTTCGTACGGCGTGTCCTACACCGAGGAGCCCCTATCCCGGCTCAATCGCACCCATGCACACAAGGAAGACACCTTCGTCCTCGACTTCGTTAACCACCGCGACGAGATTCGCGAAGCGTTTGCCACGTACCACGAGGGCGCCGAGATGGGTGCAGAAGTCGATCCGTCGCGCATGTACGCAATCAAGGCCGAACTCGACGCGTCCGGCGTGTACCTCGCCGAGGAAGTCGAGCGCTTTTGCTCGGTGTACTTCAAGCCGAGGCAGCGCAGCGCAATGACGGGGCCCGGAATCTCCTCCCAAACGATGCGGCTCTGTGCCACGTCAGCTCGCTGCGTCGATCATCCGCCGCAGACGCGGGTGCAACGTACTGACCAGGCGATCCAGGTGATCTCGCATCCATGCAACCGCCGCGCGAAACTCCTCGCCGTCATCGCCAGCCGGGAGTGGGAGCCGTATTTCACGCCAGAATCCAATCCTTGGACGCCCAGCCGAGTTGGTCCAGCTTGCCAAGTCATCGCTCAACTCACCGCGCAGTTCTTCCAGCGACGCTTCGATCTCGGCGTAAATGCGTATCGCATCCTCTATGCCCTTACGGCAGGACAGGTAACAGCCGATGTGAGGGCGGCTGCGAAAGATATATGCAGCAAAGCTCAATCCATAACCGCCAAACCCGGAGCCTCTCACCGTCACCCAAACGATTGGCTCCTTGCTGGAGGTCGGAACCTCAACGTTCACGTCACTAAACGAGTAATCCTGTAGCACCGCGTTCCAGAATCGGAGATTCTCTCTCTCCTGATCGGAGAGTGTCTCCTCGGCGCTATCGTCGTCGGCCACCATATCGCGGCTGCCGCCATCGTCGACGACGATGCGGCGCACGATCTCGGTGCGCGCCAGGACCCGGGGCTGCACGATGATGCGATTCGCGCCGTCGCGGTAGAGCGCTGCCTCCACCAGGGCCAAGTTGAAATGCAGGCCGCTGTGACGCTGTACGAAGCCGACGATGTCCTCCACGTCCTCCCGGATGCCGTCGCCCACGATCAGCAGCAGGAACTCGCCGCGTTTGAGGTGGCGCGTCACGTTGTCGACGAACTCCGCTTCGTTGGCCGCGGGTTCGTGCTCGCGGATCAGTTCGTACAGCACGTTGCCCTTTCTCTTGAGTGTTCTGGATACTTCGCGTTG
Source organism: Spirochaetia bacterium (assembly GCA_965198005.1). Classification (GTDB taxonomy): domain Bacteria; phylum Spirochaetota; class Spirochaetia; order SZUA-6; family Bin103; genus Bin103. The sequence continues at coordinate 1,194,140 of CBDAOI010000003.1, read as the reverse complement.
TAGATCCGCGTAGCGCCACGACGCGAGCTCCTTGGCATAATCGAGGATTTGCCCAATCACCTCGCGCCGCGCCTGTGGGTTGCGCCACAGCTTGAACTCGGCGAGGGTGAGTCGCCCGAGCGGGTTGACGTACAGCGCATCGACGTAGCCCGCCCGCGTGTACAACTCGCGGCAGACCGGAACGGCATCCGCGTAGGAGGCGTCGATCGCAGCGATCGGCAGTGCGCTGGGAAACCGGAACATCAGATCGTGAATGTCCGACTCCGCGAGCCCGCCATCAGCGGTCGAGGCGCCAAGCGGTACGCGACGCAGGGTCTCTGCTGCGGCGCCGTTCTCGGGATCAATCCTGACCAGTTCTCCGTAGGTGGTGAGGGAGTGTTTCATGACGTTGGGTCATTCTACACCAGAGCGATCCGGTTGCTCGTCTGCTGACTGACTCGCCGCCCCAACCGCACTTCAGCGATTCAAGGCCTACGTACAGCCGGCGCTGGCGCTCGTCGTCAGGCGCGCGTGGGCAGGTCGTCGTCGCCCTCGGCGCCGCGGCGGCGCGCGATGATTTCCGGGAACTCGTAGTACACCAGACCGTCGTCGCGCACCTCCATGGTCACGTGGGTGTGGTCCACGAGCTGGTCGAGGAAGCGCCGCGCCTCGTCGAGGCTCAGGTCCAGGTCGACCACCAGGTCGGACACCGTAAGCCGGCCGCCGAGCCGGTACGCGAGCCGGAATACCCGGTTCTCCAGCCGCCGCCCCTGCGGGTGCACGCGCTCCCTGGTACCCCACGCGGCCGCTACGGACCGATCCGCAGCGTGCAGGTGGTGGCGCCGCACCAGCGCACCAAGCTGCAGCACCAGAAACAGGAACAGGACCGGCAGCAGGAACCCGAAGCCGAACACGCCAAACACCACGACCCCTTGAGCATAGCGCACGGGGCGGACGACGCCAAGCCCCAGGCCAGGCAAGCGCGGGGTTGCAGAAGCGCCCGCTCCAGTATACTCTATTTCTTGAAGAAGCATGAGAGTAGTGGCGACGGTGGCGACGGTAGCCATATTGAGCGTTGTGGCGGTAGCGGGGTTCTCGGATATACCGGCCAGTGCCGCAATTGGCTATGTGTACCTTCCCAAGGTTCCCCTTGGCGCGTCTTTGGCGTTCTACGACCTGCTGGGCAACATAGGCTTCGAGGGGACGGTGGGAACGTACAGCGAGACGGCCGGCAACGAGCACAGTCGTCTTGTGTCAGGCTCCCTGGGAATCAACCTGCACTCCCCCGTCGAGGGCCTGTACCCCAGCCTTGGCGTCGGCGTGACGCACGTAAGCGGCACAGAAGACTCGTTCAATACGCCAAATACCTGTATCCAGCACTCCCATGACGAAAACAATAACCCAGTGCCCCAATGCCCTGAGCAGCAGACCACGAAGGTTCTTGAGGATAGCCTCGAGTGGAGCATAGACGCCCGGGTTACCTACGTGCTCCTATCCTGGATCGGGCTGTCGGTGGGCTACAGGGCAACCCTGCCCGACCCTACTCGTGGTTCCGTCATACTCGGCGCTTCGTTCGTCATCTCCCCATCGCTGTTCCAGTAGGGCGAGAGCCGACAATCGACTAACTCTGCTATCGTCCTATCGTCTATCGTCTATCAAACAGGCCGAATCCTCCTTCGATGATCGAATCGAAGGCAGATGTTGGACGCCGGTCGAATTGAAGTCCAATGGGTTAGTCCGTTGCCTTGGCGGGCCGTGGGGGGTACGATCCGCTGGTCATGTGGGGGTTCTCCCGGCGCGGAACGGCCGGACAGTGGCGGGCGTTCGTGGCGCTAGCGTGCGCGCTCGCGGTGCTGGCGCCGGCGCTCCCGGCGCAGACCGCCGCGGCACGGAGCGGCGACGTGTTCCGGCTGCAGCCGCCGGTGGGCGCGGTCACCGGTGACCCGGGCAGCTTGCGGCAGCGCATCCTCAGCGCCACCAGCTATCGGCTGACGCCGGGCGACACCTACCTGCTGCGGCTCCAGATCGGCGACCGCGAGGTGTCGAGCTTCCCCCTGGTCCTGCCCGACGACTACATGCTCGAGGTGCCCTTCATCGGCACCATCGACGTCGCCGGCCGGATGTTCAGCGACGTCCGGCGCGGGGTGCTGGACCGGATCAAGGCGCAGGTGCCGGTACGGTTCGTGAGCTTCACCCTCGAGGCGCCGGCGCTGTTCGACGTGTTCGTGTACGGCGGCGTCGCCAGCCCGGGCATCTACACGTTCACCCCGCTGTCACGCGTGTCCGACCTGATTACGGTGGCGGGCGGGCCGCAACTCGGGGGCAGCTTGCGCCGGGTGGAACTGGTCCGCGACGGGGCCGCGCGCATGCTCGACCTCACCCGGTTCTCCTCTCACGGCGACCTCGAGGCCAACCCCACCCTGACGCCGGGCGACCGCGTGCGGGTAGCGCGCGCCCGCACCCTGGTCGCGATCAGCGGCGAGGTCGCCTTCCCCGGCGTGTTCGATCTGCTCCCGGGCGAAGGGATCGACGACCTGATCCGTTTCGCCGGCGGTACCCTGCGCGGCGCCGACCGCGGCCGCCTGGAGCTCAAGCGCAGCCGCGGCGACCGGGTCGACGTGCTGGCACCGCCGGTGACCGCCCAGCGTGCGTTCCCGCTCCGCGACGGCGACCGCGTCACCGTGCCGTCGACGACGCGCCCGGAGCAGATGGTGACGGTGCAGGGCGCGCTGTACGGACAGCCGGTGGCCGGCGACGAGCCGGTGGCGATTCCGACGCAGCAGATCGTGGTGCAGCTCCCCTTCCGGAGCGGGCTGTCGGTGCTGGCCGTGCTCGACGGCATGGGCGGTCCGACGCCGCTGGCGCGGGCCGAAGAGAGCACGGTCCGGCGCGCGGCCACCGGCGCGCTGGTGCCGCTCGACGCCGCGCGGCTGTGGGCGACGCGCGATCCCAGCCTCGATCTGGCGCTGGAGCCGGGCGACCGGCTGCACGTGCCGCTCCAGGACCTCAACGTCTACGTCGGCGGCGAGGTGAACGTGCCGGGCTCGGTTCCCTACGTGCCGGGCTCGACCATCGGCGACTACCTGCGCGGCGCCGGCGGCTTGACCGAGGACGGCGCCCCGCAGTTCACCGTGATCGACCCCGAGCAGCAGCGCACCGCGGGAACCCTGCTCACCAAGCCGCCGGCCGGGGCCACCGTGATCGCGAGCAAGAACTCCTGGGCCGCCACCCGCGAGACCTTGACCAACGTGCTTGTGGTCACCGGCTTCGTCGTAGCCCTGATCGGTCTGACCAACAACGTGATCGACCTCGTGCGAAAGATCTGAGGGAGCCGAGATGAGCACGGCGGCCCCCCCGACCTACCTCGACTGGGCGGCATCGGCGCCGCCGCAGCCGCCGTGCGCCGCCGACTACCTGCCCGGCAATCCCTCCTCCGCCCACGGCTACGGCCGCAGCCAGCGGCGCGCCCTGGCCGACGCCCGCGCCCGGCTCGCCGCCCGCTTCGGCTGCCCGCCGGAGGAGATCGTAGCCACCGGCGGCGCGACCGAGGCGGACCACCTGGTGCTGTACTCGCCGCTGGCCTCCGTGCGGCACGACACCCGCGCCGGGTTTGCCGGCGGCCTGGTCATCTCGGCGGTCGAGCATCCGGCGGTAGCGGAGCCGGCGCGGCTGCTGCGCGGCATGGGGTTTCCCGTGCGCACGGCGCGCGCGGGCAGCGACGGGATGGTCGACCTGGACCACTTGGCGGAGTGCCTGGACGACCGTACCCGGCTGGTGGCGCTGATCGCGGTGAACAACGAGACCGGCGCGATTCAGCCGCTGGCGGCGGCCGCGGCTGTGGTGCGCGACCACGCGCGCCGTACCGGCCGTCCGATTCACCTGCACACGGACGCGGTGCAGGCGTTCTGCCGCGGGCTCGACGCGCCGCTGACCGTCGCCGACAGCGCCGCGGTCAGCGGTCACAAGCTGGGCGCGCCGGTGGGGGTCGGCGCGTTGCGGCTGGCGGCCGGCACCCCGTTCGAACCGCTGCCGCGGGGTGGCGGCCAGGAGGGCGGCCGCCGCCCGGGCACCGAGAACGTGGCCGGACTGATCGCGTTCGCCCGCCAAGCAACCGCCGCCGCGGCCGCCGCGGACCGGCACCTGGAGCACGCGCACCGGCTGCACGAGCAACTGACGAGCGCCGCCGAGGAGCTGGGACTGCGGCTGATCCCCGCGCAGCGCGGCCGCCAACCGCACCGGTACTCGCCCTACATCACCTGTCTGAGCGCCCCCGGCGTGCCGGCCGAGGTGCTGGTGCGCGTGCTGGACGACCACGGGGTATACGTGTCGCGCGGCTCGGCGTGCTCGTCCTCGGGAGCCCGGGGTCCCAAGGTCTCACCCGTCCTGCTGGCGATGGGCCTGCCGCCGCCCCTGGCACGCGGCGCGTTCCGGGTATCGGTCGGCTGGAGCACCACCGCCGCCGACGTCGCTCGCCTGCTGGAGGTGCTGGCGCGGGAGCTGCCGGCACTGCGCGCGCTTGCCACCTGAGGCGCCGGACGCATGACGCTGTTCCTGGTCAAGTACGGGGAGATTGCGCTCAAGGGAGCCAACCGCTCGGAATTCGAATACCGGCTGGTGCGCAACATCGCGGCCCGCCTGCCGCGCGGTGCCGCCCGCATCCGCCGGACCTGGGGGCGCCTGTACGTGGAAGTGGCGCAGACACACGCCGCGGCGGCTGCCGAGGCGCTGGGCTCCACGTTCGGGGTGGTGGCGTACGCACCGGTCCTGCTGCTCGACAAGCATCCCGACGCGCTGGCGCAGGCCGCCGACCTGCTGGCGCCCGAGCTGGACCCTGCCGCCAGCTTCAAGGTGGAAGCCACCCGCGAGGACAAGACGTTCCCGCTTACCTCCTATCAGATCGCCTGCATCCTCGGCGACCAGCTCCGCGCCCGGGTACCGGGGCTGGCGGTGGACGTGCGCCGGCCCCGGGTCACGGTGCGGGTCGAGGTGCGCGACCGGCTCTACGCCTACAGCGATCAACGTCGCGGCCCCGGCGGCCTGCCGGTCGGCTCCTCCGGGCGCGGCCTGCTGCTCCTGTCGGGCGGCATCGATTCGCCGGTGGCCGGCTATCTGATGGGCGGCCGCGGCCTGGCGGTGGAGGGGGTGTACTTCCACGCCCACCCGTTCACCGCTCCCGAAGCGGAGGACAAGGTGCATCGCTTGGCCGGGATGCTGAGCCGCTTCTTCGGTCGGTTCACCCTGCACGTGGTGCCGTTCACGCCGCTCCAGGTGCGGATCAAGCAACGGGCGCCGGCCGCCGAGGTCACGCTGCTCATGCGCTGCGCCATGATGGAAATCGCCGGCGCGATCGCCGGCCGGCGCGGTCACTCCTGTCTGATTACCGGTGAGAGTCTCGGCCAGGTTGCCAGCCAGACCGTGCAGAGCCTGCACGTTACGGGTAGTCACTCGGCGCTGCCGGTGTTGCGCCCGCTGATCGGTCAGTCCAAGGAGGCGATCATCGCGCTCGCCCGCAGCATCGGGACGTTTCGGATATCGACCTTGCCCTACCCCGACTGCTGCACCCTGTTCGCGCCGCCCCATCCGGTCATCAAGCCGGACCTGCAGGTGCTGGCGCGCTCCTATGGACGGCTGGAACTGGAGCCGCTGCTGGAAACCGCCGGCGCCGAGCTGCGCACGCAGGTGTTCGGCGGCGTGGGGGGCGGTGGGTAGCGTTCAGGAGCGGGTAGCCGCCGGCTTGGCCTGCTTCTCGCCGCCGGTGGTCGCCACCGACTCGGAGTTCTTGGCCTTCGCGGCCTTGTCGGAGGAGTCCTTGCCGTCGCCGGCCGCGCTCTTGTCCGCGTCCTTGTTCGCGGCGCCGCTCCCCCGCCGGCCGTTCTTGGAATCGGTCACGTAGAACCCGGAGCCCTTGAAGATGATGCCGGTGCCGCCGCCGATCAGACGGCGGACGTCGGCGCCGCAGGTAGGACACTCCGTCAGCGGCGTAGCGGTGATCGACTGCAGGTATTCGAACGCATGGCCGTTCAAGCACTCATAGTCGTACGTCGGCATGGATTTCTTCTCCGGTAATGCGTAATCGGGGATTGACGCAAATATATCCAAGACACCGGCGAAAGGCAAGTTCCGGGTCGGCGATCGGCGCCCCGTCTAATCCAGGTTCACCTTCGAGAACTTGCTGATGCCCGTCAGAAACGCGAACCGCACGTGCGCGTCGCTGTCCTTGATCACCCCGTATTCGTCCACCAGCACCGCCACCCGCTGTCCGACACGCGCAGCCACGGCGCGCCGGGTCTGCTATCATGGCGCCAATGGCAACCGAGACCCGCTTCAGATTCGAGACGCTGTATGCATTTGCGCATCAGGTAATGGTGGCCGCTGGCGCGCCGGCGGAGCACGCGACCATAGTCGCCGACCATCTGGCCGGCGCCAACCTGGTCGGCCACGACTCCCACGGCGTGCACCGCCTGGAAGAGTACGTAAACGCCATCCAGGACGGCCGCGTCGACCCGGCGGCCACGCCGCAGCCGGTCCGCGAGACCGCCACCACCGCGGTGTACGAGGCTGCCGGCGTGCTCGGCCAGGTGGCCGGCGCGCTGGTGACCGACCAGGCAATCACGCGCGCCAAGGCCCAGGGCACCGCGGTGGTGATCGGCCGCAACGCCAACCACATCGGCCGCGCCGGGGTGTACGCGCTGCAGATGGCCGATGCCGGCCTGGTGGGCCAAGTGTACTGCAGCGGCAACGGCTCGCCGCTGGTGGCGCCGTGGGGCAGCACCGAGCGCCGGCTGGCGACCAACCCGATTGCCTTCGCGGTGCCCACCGCGGGCGAGCCGATCCTGGTCGACGTCACCACCAGCGTCACCGCCGAGGGCAAGGTGCGGGTGGCGCGCAACGCCGGCAAGCGGTTGCCGCCGGACCAGATTCTGGACCGGGACGGCAACCCGTCCAACCGTCCCGAAGACTTGTACGCGGGCGGCTCGCTGCTCCCGCTAGGGGCCGCCATGGGGCACAAGGGCTACGGGCTGTCGGTGGTCGTCGACCTGCTGGGCGCGGTGCTCGGCGGCGCCGGCGCCGGCGCCATGGGGTCCAGGTTCAGCAACACCTTCTCGCTCTGGGCGGCCGATCCCGACGCGTTGGGCGGCCGCGCCGAGATGGAGCGGATCCAGCAGGAGTACTTCGCCCAGCTCAAGTCCGCCGCCCCCAAACCGGGGGTCGAGGAAGTCTTCCTGCCGGGCGAGCCGGAGCAGCGCACCGCGGCCGCGCGCCGGCGCGCCGGCTTGCCGCTGGACGCCGGCACCGTGACCCGGCTGGACGGGCTCGCCGACCGGCTGGAGCTGCCGCGGCTGAGCGCGAATCGCGCATCAGGCTAAAGAAAGTATCCGGCACCGTGGCTGCCCGGCAAACCGGACTCCTACCCCGAGGGCATCTCGACTACCAGGTACGCTCCGCTGCGCTCGACCGGATAGGTCTCGGCCACGTGCGGGCCCTTGACCATGCCCGGCGCCGGCGCGTCAGAGTCGGCCGCCGCGGCGGCCGGGGCGGCGGCCGCCGCGGCCTCTTCGGCGCCAACGCGGGAGACCTTGTAGCTGCGCACTTTGAGCCGTTCCGGCGTGCACCACGACTGACCGGTGCGGATGTCGAACTCCCAGCCGTGCCAGGGGCAGGCCAGAATCTCCTGGCTCGGGTCGTACTGGAATTCACCTGGCGCGTCCGAGCGCAGGACGCCCCAGAGCTGCCCCGTGCACAGCGCGCCGCCCTGGTGGGGACAGCGATTGCGCAGCGCGAAGAACTCGCCGCCGACGTTGAAGATGCCGATCGAGCGGCCGGCGACGGTCACGATCTTGCGTTCGCCCGGGGCGATTTCGTCCGCGTTCGCCACCGCGTAGCGCCGGCGGCGGCCCCGCGCGCGGTCCGGGCCGGTATTTCCGGCGTCGATCACAGGCGGACAGCTACCTTGAGCGCCCCGTCCGCGCGGGTATGGGCCAGCTCGTACGCGCGCCCCACCTCGCTCAGCGGCTTGACGTGCGTCATCAGCGAGGACACGTCGACGGCGCCGCTGAGAATCAGCTCCAGCGCGCTACGAGTCGACTGCAAGCCGGGCTCCAGGTGTGCTCCCCAACTACTGCGGCACTCGCACCGCACGCGAAACAGCGTGAGGAAGTCGATCGGCTGCGCGCCGCGCGGGGGAAGGCCGAAGAACAGGATCCGCCCTCCGCGCCGCACCAGCCGCGGCGCGAGGTTGATCGCGCCGGCGCTTCCCACCGCCTCCACCACCAGGTCCGCCATGCCGCCGCCGGTGAGGTCGGCAACCCACTCCGGCGCGCCCGCGGCACTGTTGTTGAGCGCGGCGGAGGCGCCCAGCGCCAGCCCGGCCGCCACCCGCGCGTCGCTGAAATCGAGCCCCAGGATACGGGCGGCTCCCATCCGCCGCAGCATGGCGACAAACATCAGACCGGCACTGCCCAGCCCGATTACCACCGCCGTCCGGCCCACCACGTTGCCGGCCTGGCCGCATCCCAACACCACGGTGCCGAGTTGCTGCGCCATCACGAGTTGCTCGGCCGGCCGCTCGGCCGGCAGCGGCAGAAGCTGCTCGATGCGGGTCGTGAACCGCTCCGCCATCCCGCACTGCACCGAAGTGAGGGCGAGCACGCGGTCGGCCACGCGCACCCCGCTGTGCCGCGGCCCGTCCGCCGCCGGGACCAGCTCTTCGACCCGGCCCACGATCTCGTGTCCGGACCAACCGATCGGCTGCGGGTATGCCGCCGGGGGATGCCGGTACACGGCATGCAGATCGCTGCCGCAAATGGCCACCAGCTCGGGCCGCACCAGGGCATGACCGGGGGCGAGGGTGGGCACCGGCGCGTCGACCACCTCTACCCGGCCCGGCGCCACGACGCAGGCGGCGCGCATGGTCTCACTCATTTTCAATGACCGCCTACACGAAGCTGATCAACGGCAGCAACGCGTCGCCGACCGCCATCAACGAGCGGAACACCGGCACGCCGATGATGCTCAGCAGGATCAGACCGAACAGCACGTAGGAGCCGTACCGGGCATTGAGCGAGCGATAGACCTGGGCGGCGCGCGGCGGCAGCAGGTGCGGGACGATGTAGTTGCCGTCCAGCGGCCCGAGCGGGATCAGGTTGAACAGCATCAGCAGCAGGTTGACCCGTACCAGCAGCGCAAAGAACGTCACCGGTCCCGGCTCGAAGAAGAACCCGATCTGCGCGGCGCGCATCAGCAGAAACAGGTTCCAGGCCACGATCGCCAGCAGCAGGTTCATCGCCGGCCCGGCGGCGGAAATCCACAGGTCCGCGCGCGGCGAGCGGAACTTGCGCGGATCGGTCGGCACCGGCTTGGCGTAGCCGAAGCCCACCAGCATCACCATCACCAGACCGGCGGGCGCGATGTGCCGCAGCGGATTGAGCGTCAGCCGGCCGGCCCGCTCGGCGGTGTCGTCGCCGTTCAGCCTGGCCACGAACGCGTGACCGAACTCGTGCACCGTGAGCGACACGACCAGCGCGCACAGCAGCAACCCGAACAGCAGGTAGTGGCCCTGATAGACCAGCGAGATCATGGCGCCGCGGCGGCCGGCCGCGCGCTGCCGCCTGCCATCGCCCCAAGACCGCCGCCCGGGGCGCCGCTATTGGCCCATCCCGTCCTTCCGTCAGAAGTCTGTCGCAATCCGACACTCCTCTAACGCACCCAGGCGATCGACTCGATCTCGCGCGCCAGGTTCAGGTCGCGCGCCGTCACCTTGTTGCCGGCGTCATGCGTGTTGAGCCGGAGCCGCACCGTGCTGTAGACGTTCCATAGTTCCGGGTGATGGTTGGCCGCCTCGGCCGCGAACGCGATGCGCACGATAAAGGAGACCGCCTCGCGGAAGCTGCCGAACCGGTACTCGCGCACCAGGCTGTCGCCGTCCCGCCGCCAGCCGGGCAGCTCGCCCAGCGCGGCCTCGATCGCCGCGCCGTCCAGCGCCCCCAATGTATGTTCCGTTCCCATGTCACCGTATAAATATCCCACCCGGCCGCCCACCGCAACCCGGCGCCCGCGCGCAGGCGTCAAGAGTTGGCGTCAAGAGTTGGCGTAGGCGACGGCGGCGCGCATCAACTCCAGCGCGCGTTCGATCTGGGGCAGCTCCTCGAAGCCGTAGGAGATGCGCAGTTGGCGGGCGCCGGCCGCGACCAGTTCGCCGGCGGGATGGACGCAGTGCTCGCCGGGCACGTAGAGCACGCGCGGCCGCTCTCCCGGGCGGCCGTCCACCCGCGGGTCGCCGGTGGTGGCGGTGAGGTAGCGGAAGAAGGGCGACGCCTCGCCGGTGGCGGTCCGGCGCAGGGTCAGGTAGAAGTAGAAGCCGCCGCGGCCGCCGCGGCGGTGCTCAATCTCGCCCCCCAGCAGCCGGTCGATGGCGGCGGCCGTGGCCTGTGCCTTGGCGCGGTAGCCGGTGTTGACCCGCTGCACCTGCTCCACCACCAGCCGGTCCAGCAGCCGCGCGGCGATCTCCTGGTTGATCAGCGGCGCGGAGAAGCCGATGTCGCTGGTGCGTTGCACCAGGGCGTCGATCAGCCCGCCCGGCGGCCCCACCAGGTAACCGATGCGCAGGCCCGGCGCCACGATCTTCGACAGGGTGCCGACCTCGTACAGCAGACCCTCCTCATCCTCGGCGGCGAGGGAGGGCGCCCGCTCCACCGCCGGGTCGTGGAGCAATTCCTCGTACGCCAGGTCCAGGATCAACGGCACGGCATGGCCCAGCTCGCGCGACAGGCGCCGCGCCAGCTCCAGCAACTCGCGGCGGCGCGCCGCGCCGGTGACGGTGGAGGTGGGATTGCCGACGGTGACGAAGTACAGAAACCGCACCTGCCGCCGCGCCGCCCCCAGCCGCTCCAGCGCGGCCGCCACCGCCGCCGCCGCCACGCCGTCCGCTCCCTCGGGCACCGCCAGCACGCGAAATCCCATGCGCTGCAGCAGGTTGGTGTAGATGTAGTACATCGGGTCGCTGGTCACCACCACCCCCGGCTCGGTGACGGCGGCTATTCCCTCCAGCAGGCTGGTGGCGCCGTTGGGCCCGACAATGATCTCGCGCCGCGCCAGGCAGGCCGCGTCATAGCCGACGTCGCGTTCCGCCAGGTACCGGCGCAACGCCGCGACCAGGTTGGGCGAGCCGCGCGCGCCGCCGTAGTTGAGCGCCAGCCGGTGGTGCTCGGGATCATCCAGCACGGCCCGCATCGCCGCCGCGATCGCCGCGTGCGGGATGGTGTCCTCGTTGACGTAGCCGACGCCGAGGTTGACGTCGAAGCCGGGCCGGAAGTCGTCGGCGACGCCGGCCATCATCCGGTTGACCGGAGACGGAACGAGCGCATTCAGCCCGTAGGGGGAATAGACCGGCTGCAACGGCGAAGGCGTGGGCGTCACTTGGTCGGAACTCATGGCGTGGCTACCTCCCTCCTAGCTAGCTAGCTAGCCGCCGGCCCTTGTGCCGGCGCCGGCTGCGGGGTACCTTGCCAGCCCATGGTGCGTCTGGGCAAGCAGAGCCGCAAGACCGCGGCCGCGGTGCTGGATGCGGCCGAGCGTCACTTCGGACCACAAGGCGCCGGCCTCACCGTCACGCGGCGGATCGCGGACGGCATCACCCTGCAGGGCGCCAGCGGCCACGTCACCGTGACCGTCACCGCCGACGGCAACCGGCGCGACGTCGACGTGGTCAGCCACGAGTGGGACAGCACCGCGCGCGCCTTCCTGCGCAGGATCTGACGCCGGCACATTCTCGAAAGGCAACCGAGAATGGAGACGAGAGGTGAATATGACGGACATACCCGACATACCCCCCGACATACCCAAGGAGGAGATTCGCTGGCACTACCGCTTCAGTAACTTCTCCCGGGCATTTCGACGGTTGCAAAACGCGCTGGAAGAGGGAGCTGAGTCCCTGAACGAGCTTGAGCAGGAAGGCATGATTCAGCGTTTCGAGTACACCTTCGAACTCGCCTGGAATACGCTCAAGGACCGCCTGGAACACGATGGTGTCGTGCTGAGCTCGGTAACCCCGCGCGCCGTCATCCGGAAAGCCTGCCAGGCGAAGCTGATCTCCCAGTGCGAGCTGTGGATCGATATGCTGACCGACCGCAACCGCATGTCTCACACGTACGACAGCGACACGTTCGAAGCGATAATCAAGGACATCGAAGAACAATATCTTGAACGATTGAATGAGTTGCATCTCCGGCTGAGCCGGGAGATGGCCGAACAAGAAGATGAGTGAGTCATGAGCGACGTCAATCTTCCCGCCGCATTGCTACGCAAGCTCGCCACCGTGTTCAGACGATACCCTGACCTGGAGCAGGTGATTCTGTTCGGCTCGCGGGCCACCGGCCGAGCCACCGAACGGTCGGACATCGACCTGGCTACGCGCGGGATCGTAGATCGACACCGGCTCGGCCGCCTTTCCCTCGACCTCGACGAACTGGCGATTCCCCAGGAATGCGGTGTTCGGGCGTACGAGCGAATCGACTATGCCCCGCTGAAGACCCATATCGACGGCTGGGGGATCCTGATCTACGAGCGCGGGCGAGGCGAACGAAGCCTGGAGACGTTACCGCGGCTACCGCAAGAAGCGGTGCGGCACCTTGACCGTGACGATGAGTTCGGACACCATTCACTCAAGGATATCCCATCCAAGTGAATTCACTAGGCAAAGTGGCCTTCGTTCACTCCTCGGGCTGGCCGGCGGGGGGCTCGCTCATGGTCTCGTCGGTGGTCTCGTCGGGGGTGTCCTCCGCGCCGCCGGTCGCGCCTTCGGCTGGGGCGGGGGTCTCGAACAGGAAGCTGCGGAGCGTGGCGGCGATCACCTGATGCTTGGCGGCAAACACCGAGAACGGCCGCTCGATCGCCAGCCGCTTGTCGTCCGCCAGCACCAGCTCGGTACGCACCTTGCGCTGGTCCGACTTGCTGGAGACCACCTCGACCGCGGTGACTTCGCTGAGCTTGCAGCTCGCTTCCGCCGGACCGGTGGCGGCGGCGAGCCGGCCGCGCTTGTACACCGCGAGCCCGTCGGCCTTGCGGTCCAGCACCACCGTCTTCTTCGGGGCGTAGCTGACGGCCAGCGGGCCGGCCACGATCAGCATCACTCCCAGGTACGGTTGCAGACCGCTGATGGCGACCACCAGCCCCACGACGATCCCGACCACGACGCCCAGCACCGGCAGCACCGGCCGCACGTCCATCTGCAGGTACTCGGCGTCCGACTCCCGCACCTTGACGAACAGTTTCTTCAACAGATTGTCCACGGACTGCGGATATACCGCCTCCGCGCGTTTTTGTCCAGTTTGTCCAGCGTCCGGGTAGACGGAGCGAGGTGCGAGCGGTAGACTGAAGTGGACGGCCAGCCCTGAGGTCCCGAGCCACGTGGGCGGTCCGGCCGGCGCGCGCCCGAGAGAGCGTCTGCCTCGGGTGTGAACCACAGGAGAACAATGTCTGATACGAATGCCAAGAGATATGCAGCGGACGGGTACCTGCTGGTCCGCGGTCTGCTCGACCCGGACCGTGACCTCGGGCCGGTTCGGCAAGCCTACACCAGGCTGATCGACGCGCTGGCCTACGTGTACCTGGGCGAGAACTGCCCGGAAGCGCTCGCCGGCTACGACCCGCTGCCCTTCCCGCAACGGTTCGCCGTGGCGGTGGGAGCCAGCGGCGGCGGCCTGCTGCACCACCTCGACCCGCTGCTCAACATCTATCTCGACAGCTTCCAGTGGCGGCGTGACCTGCCGACCGGCCAGTTGCCGGAACTGTTCGCTACGATCCGCAATTCCCGGATCCTCGACGTGCTCGAGTCACTGATCGGCCCCGAGATCCTCGCCTCGCCGATCTACCACGTCAACCTCAAGCTGGCGCAGCGGCACCTGGCGGAAGTGGAGCGGGTGGCCAAGGTCGCCGGCCGCGACAATCCGGCATTGGAGGGGTTCTACAACTTCCAGGTCGGCAAGACCGACCTGCACATGGACGCCACCTCCGGCCTGCCGAACTCGCACGCCAGCCGCATCGCCAATGCCTGGGTGCCGCTGACCGAGGCCACGCCCGAGAACGGGTGCATGCAGGTGGTGCCCGGCAGCCACCGGCACGGCATACGCTGGGGACCGTTCGACGAGCAGACCCAAGGGCGCGCGCAGCGCATTCCGATGAGTCCCGGGGACGTTCTGTTCCTGGACAACAAGGTCCTGCACGGTGCGACCCGGAATACCAGCGCCGACGACCTTCGCTGGGCGCTGAATTTTCGTTATCTTCCGGTCGGTGAGGAGAGTGGACGGCCGTTTCTGCCGGGTTTCGTGGCACGCAGCCGCAGTGCCCCGCCCACCGAGCTGACCAATCCGTTCGTCTGGAGCACGATGTGGGACCGGGCCTTGACTCACCGCGTGGAGCATGCCCTACCCTACGCCTACGGCATGCTCAAGGAGATGACCGTGGCGGAGGCTGAGCGGATCAGCAGCCACTATCGGCGACTCGCTCCCGGCGTGCACGGCTGGCTTGGGCTCGGAACGACCAACGGCGCGGCGCCCGGCCAGTCACCAAGAAATGCCGAACATGTAGAAGAAACGCAGGAGGACGGCACGAGTTGAGAAACATCCTGATCATTGCCCGCAAGGAGCTGGCAACCTACCTCACGTCGCCGATGGCATACGTGATTACGGCGGTGTTCCTGGCCCTCTCCGGCACCTTCTTCGCCACTTACCTGGCGAGTGTCGGCTACGTCGATACCAGCATCCGCGGCTTCCTCAACGCCGCCCAGTTCCTGATTCTGCTGTTCGCGGCGCTGCTCACCATGCGCCTGGTGGCGGAGGAGAAGAAGACCGGCACCTGGGAGCTGCTGCTGACCGCGCCGTTGCGCGACGGGGAGCTGATCGTCGGCAAGTTCCTGGGCAGCCTGGTGGTGGTGGCGGGCATGCTGGTGCTGACCCTGTACTACCCGGGCCTCCTGATGGTGTTCGGCGATCCCGACCTGGGGCCGATCGCCACCAGCTACCTGGGGCTGCTGCTGCTGGGGAGCGCCTGTCTGGGGGCCGGCATCTTCGCGTCGTCCGTGACCAACAACCAGATCGTGTCGGCGGTGCTGAGCGGCGGCATCCTGTTCGGCCTCTGGTTTCTGGGGTCGGGCGCCAGCCTGCTGCCGGGGCCGGCCGGCGAGTTGGTGGCGCAGCTCTCGCTCGGGCACTACTTTCCCGATTTTACACGCGGCGTCGTGGACACCAGGTCGCTGGTCTACTACGTCTCGGTTACCGCGCTGTTTCTCTATATGGCGACCAGAACCATCGAAGCCACGAGGTGGAAGTAACGGGTCATGTACACCAAGCTGCTGGCAGTCCTCGGACTCGCATCGCTGTTCATCGGATGGGTCATCGGGTTCATTTCGCCCGGCATCCGCGACTACCTGTGGGCGATCTTCGCGCTGGGGGCGGCGTTGATCGCGGTCGCCGTGGTGCTCGACTTCCGCAGCGTCGGCGGCGCCATCGCCAGCCGGCGCGGCCGCTTCGGCATCGGCGCTTCGGTCAGCGTGTCGTTGTTCGCGGGCATCATCCTGCTGGCCAACGGCATCAGCGCGAACAACTCGCACCGCTTCGACTTCACCGGTCTGTCGCAGTTCACGCTCACCTCCCAGACCAAGGACGTGCTGGAGGGGCTGGAGAAGGAGGTCGAGATCGTGACCTTCTTCACCCCCACCGTCCCGCCGGCCGTGAGTAGCTACGGCCTGAACCTGCTCACGGAGTACCGGACCTTGACCGAACAGATCTCGCTGCGCGAGGTCGACCCGGAACTGCGCCCGGACGAGGCGCGCCAGTACGGCGTCAACCGGCTCGGCGCCCAGTACGGGATGGTGGTGTTCCGCAGCGACGAGGGGCAGCGGGCGGTCTACGGCTTCCAGATAGCGCAGGAGGCGGAGCACGCATTCACCAGCGCCATCCTCGAGGTGACCGGCATCAAGCAGCGCAAGGTCTATTTTCTGACCGGCCATGGCGAGCACAGCATCCGCGACGAATACGACAGCCTGCGCAGCGGCCTGCGCGACAACCTGTTCTACGTGGGCGAGCTCGATCTGCTGCGCACGCCGAGCATCCCCGAAGACGCGGCCGTGCTGGTGCTGGCCGGGCCGCGCCAACGACTGGCCGGCAGCGAGCTGGAGATCCTGCGCGCCTACCTCAAGGACGCGGGCCGGCTGCTGATTCTGATCGACCCCAATCCGGGTGACGAGCTGCGCGAGCTGCTGCGCGAGTGGGGGATCGAGATCAGCGACGGCCTGGTGCTGGATCCCGCCTCCAACGTCGCGCCCAATCCGGACGTGCCGCTGGTACCGCGCACCCGCAACCAGTACGGCCTGCAGGAAACCTATTTCCCCGGCGCCACCGCGCTGCTGCCGGTTCCGGAGTTCGAGTTCGAGCAGTTCGCGATTCGGCCACTGGTGTTCACCAGCCCCGAGAGCTGGCTCGAACGCGGCGGCGAGGCTGCCGACGACGGCAGCGCTCAGTTCGACCAGGAGGTGGACCAGCGCGGGCCGCTGGCGCTCGGGGTGGATATCGCGGAACAGCTCCCGGAAGGCGCCGACCCGGCCGAGTTCTCGGACACCACCCGACTGGTGGTGTTCGGCGATTCCGACTTCGCCACCAATCAGCACTTCCGCAACGGCAACAACAGCGATCTGCTGCTGACCTCCGTCAACTTTCTGGCGGCGGGTGAGCAGATCATCTCGGTCGACCGCAAGGTGCTGCCCCTCCGCCGGCTGGTCATGTCGCCCGAGCAGGCGCGGTTCCTGCACGTCTCCAGCATTGGACTGCTGCCGCTGCTGTTGGTGGTAGCCGCGGCGTACCTGTGGTGGCGGCGGCGCTGAGGGACGGGACGATGGAACTGCGCAAGCTGCTGGCCCTGCCACTGAAACTGGTGACCGACGCCAAACTCCGCGCCATGCTGATCCTGGTCGTGCTGGTGGCGGTGCTGTATCCGATCTACCGCGAGGTAAGCAAGCCGGAACCGCCGCCGCGCGAGGAGCCGCGGCCGTTCGTGTGGTACGTGGAGATGGACGAACTGGCGCGGATGGAGATCCGGCTGCCGCCGCTCGAGATGGAAGAGGCCTGGGTCAAGCACGAGGACCGGTACTGGTACTTCGACCAGCCCGACGGCCCCAAGGTGAACATGGAACGGTGGGGCGGCGGCATCCCCCTGCTGCTGAGCGGCCCCGGCGCCAACCGGCTGATCGCCGAGGACGCCACCGACGAGCAGCTCGAGATCTTCGGGTTGACCGATCCCAGGGTGGAGATCGAGTTGACGCTCGACACCGGCGAGCTGATCAACATCATCCTCGGCGACGCCACGCCGGACCGTCAGGCATACTATATCAAGCTGTTGGAGTCGGTCGACGTGTACACGGTCGACTATACTTGGTTCGGGGTCATAGCCCGCCTGGTGCTGGATCCCCCCTACCCCCCCGACGAGACCAAGGAGGAATAACCGGCGTGTTCAATCCGGTTCTGAAGGAAGTGAGCGCGGACCGTCTGGTCTACTCGACCTCGGTCAGCTTTCGCATCGTGTTCGCGGTGATCGCGGTGTTTCTGGCGGCGGCGGTGCGCCAGCCCAGCGTGATCATCATCATCATCATCGGCGCGTGCCTGTTCGGCGCGCTGTTCCTCGAGCGCTGGGTGTTCGACAAGAACAAGAACGTGTTCGAAAAGAACGTCGGAATCCTGGTGCTCTATACCCGCAAGCGCCAGCCGCTCGACAACCTGGACAAGGTTTTGCTGCGCGAGGCGGGGCTCAGCTACAGCGACCGCCCCAAGATGATGAAGGCGATTTCGCGCAGAACCGCGATCCTGTCGGTGGTCGACGGCAACGGCACCGTGCACGGCCTGGACATGGTCAAGGGGTCGTCGATCAAGGAAATCAGAGCCTCGGGCACCCGCCTCGCCGACTTCTGCAACATCCCCTTCGACGACGGCCTCGAGGAAGAAGAAGAGGAAGGCAGCCAGATCTGATAGCGCCTCGGCTATGGAGCTACGGACCGGCGGCCTGAGCGCCTTGGCCTTGGCCCTGGGGTTCGCGCGGCTGGTCGTGGCGGGACATGCGTGCAAGCTGCCAGCGCACCCATGCGTCGGTCTCGGAGTCGTAGCCGTTGTTGAAGCCGTGGAACTCCACCGTGTGGTACTGGTACTCCTGGCTGAACCACTGCGGCAGCGCGCTCGCCCGTACCGCCGCCAGCGCGTCACCCTCGACTTGGCGCGCATCCGCCCGCTCCGACACCAGGATCACCGCGAACGCCTGATTCTGGCTCGAAGCCTGGCTCAGAGCCAGCGGCTGGCTCGCCTCGCCCACCGCCAACTGGTCGAACGCGACGCCGGCGATGTTGGGCAGCAGCGCGGCGCGCGGCAGCCAGCCGAGATCGCCGCCGGACTGCTTGAGGTCCGGGACTTGGTTGTGCTCGCGCGCCAGCTCGTGGAAGTCCTCACCGGCGTCGAGCCGCTCCTTGATCTCGAGGGCGTCCTCGTAGGAGCCGAACGCGATCATGTGAAGATGGACCTGCTCGACCACCGTGGGCATCCGGTCGCCCAGGTACTCCCCCATCCGCAAGCTCAGAAGATTGCGCCGCAGCAGGTCCCTGAACTCGTCGTCGTCGAGGCCGCTGTCGTTGACCTGCTGGCGGTACCACTCCCTGAACTCGAGATCGTTGATCGGCGCCCCGCCGGCGCTCGCCAGCTCGCGCGCGAACTGGTCCACGTCCTCGTCCGTGAGGACGATGTCGTACGGCGGGTTGGGCGCTACCAAGTCGATGATCATCTCGCGCGTGAGCTCCTGCAGCACGGTCAGCGGCTCCTGCCCCGACAGCCGCACCCGCTTGAGGAAATAGCCCATCTTGAGCTCGGCGTCGTCCACCTTGAGCACCGCCGTCTGAAACGGCGCCACGTTGTTCTGGTAGATCGCGATCCCGGCCACGCCGCCTACCACCACCAGCACGGTCAGCACGACGCTGAGCGCACGCACGACGGTGGCGGTGGTCGATGGGGGCGGTTGCCGCGCTCCCTTGCGTCCGGCCGGTCTCCGGCCGCCGGCGGGCCGCTTGCCGCCCCCCGCGCTGCTGCCGGCTCCCGCCCGGCGCACCGCCGTACCCTGCTTCCTGGGCTTCTGCCCGGCGCCCGCCGCGGGCGCCTTACCTTTGTTGTCCGAGTCGCTCACTGTACTTTCGCTATTGTCCCTGGCTGATTCGATACCTGCTAGGCAGACTCTGCGGCCTCCACCAAGTGACATGCCGCCCAGTGATTGTTGCCGACCAGCTTGAGCTGCGGCGTTTCCACCTTGCAGATCGCCTCCGCCTGTGGGCAACGGGTGTGGAACGGGCAGCCGCTCGGCGGATTCATCGGGCTCGGCACGTCACCCTTCAGGATGATGCGTTCGCGCGTGCGGTCGATCACGGGGTCCGGAATCGGCACCGCCGACAGCAGTGAGATCGTGTAGGGATGCAGCGGGTTGTCGTAGAGCTGATCGCTGGTCGTCACCTCCATGACCTTGCCCAGATACATCACCGCCACCCGGTCGCTGATGTTCCGCACCACCGCGAGATCGTGGGCGATGAACAGGTAGGTCAGGTTCAGCTCCTCGCGCAACCGCATCAGCAGGGTGATGATCTGCGCCTGAATCGACACGTCGAGGGCGGACACCGGCTCGTCACAGACGATGAACGCCGGCCGCACCGCCAGTGCGCGCGCGATGCCGAGCCGCTGGCGCTGGCCGCCGCTGAACTCGTGCGGGTAGCGATTGCCCACCGTCGGCTCCAGTTCCACCATCCGCAGCAGGTCGCTGATCATGCGGCGATATTCCTTGCCGCGGGCGATCTTGTGCACCAGCAGCGGCTCGCCCACGATGTTGCCCGCGGTCATGCGCGGGTCCAGCGAGGCGAACGGATCCTGGAAGATGAGCTGCATATGCCGCCGCATGCGGCGCAGCTCTTCGCCCTTGGTCTGCACCAGATCCTTGCCGTCGAACATCACCTTGCCGGCGGTTACGTCCTGGAGCTGCAGGATGCAGCGCCCGGTGGTGGTCTTGCCACAGCCGCTCTCACCGACCAGTCCCAGCGTCTCGCCGCGCCGGATGTGGAAACTGACGCCGTCGACGGCCTTGACGTCGCCGACCTTCTTGCGCAGTACCCCGGCGGTTACCGGGTAGTACTTGACCAGTCCTTCAACATCGACCAAGTGGCCGTTTTCCATCTTACGCCTCCTCCGCTATCAGTTGCGGGCGTTTGAGCTCGTTCGCGTCGTAGAAACAGGAACGGTAGTGGCCGGTCACCACGGTTTCCAGTTGCGGTTCCTCTTCCCGGCACTGATCCATCGCGTAGTTGCAACGTGGGGCGAACGAGCATCCCTTGGGCAGATGCGCCAAGTTCGGCGGCAGCCCTTCGATGACCCGCGGCACCACCCGGCGCGGGCTGTCCAGGCGCGGGACCGACGCCAGCAGACCGATCGTGTAGGGATGTTTCGGCTCGCCGAAGATCATCTCGGTGGTTCCCGCCTCCACCAGCTTGCCGGCGTACATCACGTTTACCCGGTCCACGTAGCGCGCCACCAGACCCAGGTTGTGGGTGATGATGACGACCGCCATTTCGAGCTGTTGCTGCAGGTTGGCGATGATCTCCAGGAGCTGTGCCTGCACGGTTACGTCGAGCGACGTGGTCGGCTCGTCCGCGATCAGCACCTCGGGGTCGCAGCTCAGCGCGATCGCGATCATGATCCGCTGCTGCATGCCGCCGCTGAACTGATACGGGTAGTCCTTGATCCGCCGGTCCGGGTCGGGGATGCCGACCAACTCCAGCAGCTTGACGCTTTCCGCCAGCGCCGCCTTCTTGGCCATTTCGCGGTGCAACTCCAGCGACTCGGAAATCTGCCGGCCCACGGTCAGCACCGGGTTGAGCGAGGTAGTGGGCTCCTGGAACACCATCGCGATCCGGTTGCCGCGGATTTCGCGCATCCGCGCTTCCGTGGCTTGGAGCAGATCCTCGCCTTTGAATTTGATCTCGCCGTCGACGATGATCCCAGGCGGATAGGGGATGAGCCGCAGGATCGACATGGCGCTGACGCTCTTGCCGCAGCCGCTCTCGCCCACCAATCCGACGAACTCGCCCTTCTTGACGTTGTACGACAGTCCGTCCACCGCCTTGACCACACCCTCGTCGGTGAAGAAGTGGGTCTTGAGCCCCTTTACGTCAAGGACGATCTCGCCTTCATTCGTACTCACTATCGGCCTCCTGTCGCGTGCTGCCTCGCGCGCCTTGCCGCGGGGTCACGCAGGCGTCCACGCTCGCGGCGCAATGCCGTCGAGGTGGGTCTTTACGTCTACCACTGCCGGCCTGCCGGCAGTGAGCGCCTGGTCGAGGGCGCCGGAAAACTCACTCGGCTCGTGCACGGTGATCCCGAAACAACCCATCGACTCGGCTATCTTAACAAAATCCGCGTCAGGGAACAGCCACAACTCGTCCGAGCCCGGAGTCTGACCGCCGTAGATGCTCTCCACGCCCCCCCTCTCCTGGTTCAGCGAATGGTTGTTGTTGACCACGGTAACCGTATTTATCCCGTTCTTCACCGCCGTGTCGAACTCCGCCAAATGATACCAGATTCCGCCGTCGCCGGTAAACAGCACCACCGGCCGATCCGGAGCCGCGCACTTGGCGCCCATGGCACCCGGCACGCCCCATCCCAGCGATCCGGCGCACCGGACGTACGACTGGTCGGGGTGCTTGAGATCGATCATCGTCCCGGTCCACACCCCGGAATGACCCGTGTCGGACACCAGTATCGAATCAGAAGGCAGGCAGTTCGTCAACTCCCAACACAAACGTTCCGGCCGCATCGGCACGATGTCCGATTCCGCCTCCGGCCGCACGCTTTCCTTCCAGTCGGCGACGAGCTGCTGCACGCGGCCGATCCAACCGGCGCGCGACGCCCATCCGGCCGCGGCCGGATGGGCCAGCATGCGCCGCAACGAACTTCGGACGTCGCCTTGCAGCCCCACCTCGATCGCGTAGTTGCGGCCCACCTCGTGCGGATTGATATCCAGTTGGATGACCGGAGTGCCCTGCGCGGGGATGTTGTAGTACAAGGTGACCTGCCCCCCGGCGTGGCTGCCGATGAAGAACACCAGATCGGCCTCGTGCACGATCCTACTCGAGCAGGCGCGCGAGTAGGCGCCGGGAACCCCGACCGCCAGCGGATGGTCGGACGGGAACATCGCCTTGGCGTTGAGCGACGTGGCCACGGGAATGGAGAGTTTCTCCGCCAGCGCCACCAGCTCGGCGCGCGCCCCGGAGGCGGTAACGCCGCCGCCGGCAACAATGACCGGCCGTTCGGCCTGGGCGAGACGCGCGAGCGCGCGCGCGATCGATTCCTCATCCGCCTCGGGCCGGAACGGCGGCACCTGCGCGAAGGTCGGCTCGATGCCCAACTCGACGTCGGCTTCCCGGTTCGCCACCGACCCCCCGTCGATACCTTCGAATTCGAGGTGGGTGGGGCCCGGCGTGCCCGAAACCGCCATGCGGAACGCCTGCCGCAGGTAGGTGGGCAGGAGCTCCGGAGTGTTGACGTAGGCGGTGTTCTTGGTGACCGCCGAGAACGGCTTTACGTGGTCCACTTCCTGATACGCGTGCCGTTGCTGGTGGCGCTGCGCTTCCCGTCCGGTCAACGCCACCACCGGCGAGCAGGCCAGGTAGGCATCCTGCAGCCCCGCGGCCAGGTTCGCCGCACCCACCGCCTGGGCCATGCACAGACCGGGATGCTGCGCGACCCGTGCATACCCGTCCGCCATGTAGGCGGCGGCCTTCTCGCCGTGGGTCTGAATCCGCTTGATCCCGAGCGACTCCATCTCCATCAAGCCGCGCGGTGCGAAGTAGGGAACGAAGAACACGTGGGTAATCCCGTGCCCGTGGGCCAGTTCCGCCATCATGCGGGCGCCCGTCATGGTCGGCATAGGGTATTGGACTCCTGTTTTCCGTTGCGTGTAAGCATGTGCCGCGCATCATAGTATACCCGCCGGCGGTGTGCCTACCCCCCACGGCCGGCTCTGCGCCCGGATCAGTCAGGCCGCGCGACGGTAGCGGCCGACCAGACGGTTCATGGCGATCACGTGCGGCTCCACCCGCTCCAGCAGCTCCCACAGACTGAAACCCGGTGCCGGATCCAACTCCCGATCGAGCGCCAGCACCCAGAAGAAATAGTGATGGGTGCCATGTCCGGGCGGCGGCATCGGGCCGCCGTAGCCCGCCGCGCCGAAGTCGTTGGTGCCCGCGGTGTGCTCGCCGGTGCCCTCCGCCAGCTCGCGCACCGTGCCGGGAATGTCGTACAGCACCCAATGCACGAATCCGTACCGGCCCGGCGTCACCAGCGGCGCGTCCGGGTCGTGACAGATGACGGCGAACGAGCGCGCGGCCGCCGGCGCGCCGCTCCAGGCCAGGGCCGGCGAGACGTCCTCGCCCTCACCGGTGTGCCGGGCCGGGATGGCGCCCCCGGTCGCGAACGCCGAACTCGTAAGCTGCATGTCCGATAGTGCGAATCCCATGTCGAATTACCCTCCTGCGCCGCCTGGTGCGATTGCGTTCCGATTGTGCGTTCCGATTGCGTTCGGTGCAGAGTATAGCAGGCGCGCCCCCGCAACGCCCGCAGGCCCCGCAGACGGCGCCCCTTTCAAGTTTCGGCAGATCCGGGTTATCGTTGGCCCACATGTACGACTTCAGTGGAAAAGTTGCGCTGGTTACGGGCGCAAGTGGGGAACGGGGTATCGGGCGCGCGACCGCGCTGCGGCTGGCACAGGACGGCGCCGACGTGGCGGTCAACGACGTCGGCCTGCAGCGCGCGGGAACGACGGGCTACGACGGCCTGCCCGCGGTGGTCAGGGAGATCGAGGCGCTGGGCCGCAGAGCGCTGGCGGTGGTCGCCGACATCTCGGACCCGGACCAGGTGCAGGACATGGTCGACCGCACCCTCGAGCAGTTCGGCGGAATCGACATCCTGATCAACAATGCGGCGGCCCTGCCGGGGAACGACCGGACCCCCGTAGTGGACCTCGAACAGGCGGCGTTCGACCACATTCTCAAGATCAACCTGACCGGCACCTTCCTGGTGAGCCGGGCCGTGGCGCGGGCGATGATCGAGCGCGGCGCGGGTGGCAGCATCGTCAACATCTCCTCGGTCGCCGGGTTGCGCACGCCGGCCCGGTTCGCCGCCTACGGCGCCTCCAAGTGGGGACTGATCGGCTTCACGCAGGCGCTGGCGCACGAGCTGGGGGAGCACGGCATCACCGTGAACGCGGTGTGCCCGGGATTGACCAACACGGAGCGGGTCCGGGACATCGCCGCCGCCGTGCATCCGCCGGAGGTGTCGGTGGACGACCACTTGGCGCGCATGCTGGAGGGGGTCGCCCGGCAAACGCCCCTGGGACGGGTGGTCGAGCCGGAAGACGTGGCGCGGACCACCGCCCATCTGGTCGCCTCCGAAGGCGCCTATCTCACCGGGCTGGCGGTGCCCGTGGCCGGCGGCGCTTTCATGCATTAGGGGCGCCTAGGAGTCAGGGTCCGTGACGCCGGCGGCGGCGGGCGAGTTGTTGCGCCTGCGCGCGCGGCTCAACCGGCGCCTGCGCAGCTTCTTCGACGCCGCCGGGTTCGTGGAGGTGGAAACGCCGCTGCTGGCCCCGTGGCTGATCCCGGAGCCCTCGATCGGGGTATTCGCCACCGACCAGCGGTGGCAAAGCGGCCGTTGCCGCCCCCTGTACCTGACGCCGTCGCCCGAACTGTGGATGAAGCGGCTGGTGGCGGCGGGGATGGGGCGCGTATACCAGCTCGCACGCTGCTTTCGCAACGTCGAGGAGGTGGGGCCGCTTCACCGCCACGAGTTCACCATGCTCGAGTGGTACGCCACGGACGAGAGTTACCTCGACGCACTCGGGCGCACGGCAGAGCTGCTGGCGGCGCTGCGCACGGAGCTGGCGCAATGGAGGCCGCCGGCCGCCGCTACCCGTCCGCCGGTGCGGCGGCGGGAGATGGGGGCGCTCTGGCGCGACGCGGTCGGTCTCGACCCTGCGGGGGCCTCGGCCGCGCAACTGCGGACCGTGGCGCGGCGGCTGCAGATCCCCGCCGCGGTGGAGGACACCTGGGAGGAGCTGTTTCATCGCATCTTCCTGGCGCGCGTCGAGCCGTCCATCGGGGCGGACTCGCCGACCGCGATCCTGCACTACCCGGCCCGCATCCCGACCCTGGCCGCCACCGCCGCGGACGGAGTTCACGCCCGGCGCTGGGAGCTGTATCTCGGCGGAGTGGAGGTGGCGAACTGTTTCCAGGAGGAGACCTGCGCGGCGACGCTGCGGACGCTGTTCGCGGCCGAGGCGCGGCGCCAGGCGGCGGCCGCGGTCATGCCCCGCACCGACCCGGATCTGGCTGACCGGTTCGGTCGGGTAAACGCGTGCGCCGGCGTGGCAGTCGGCGTAGACCGCCTGTACGCGGCGCTGCTGGGGCTGCCGTCCATCGTGCCGCTGATGGCCTGCGCCGATTTATTCTGACCTCCGCTTTTTGCTCGCTTTTTGCTATGGTAAGCGCGGCGATGATCAAGGCTGGCGCAGTGGACAAGGGGATGCACCTGCTGGTGAAAGGCGCGCCGCATCTGGTGACGGAGCGGGAATTCGTGAATCCCGGCAAGGGTTCGGCATTCGTGCGGCTCAAGCTCAAGCACGTGGTGACCGGCCTCGTGGTGCGGCAGGTGAACAAGAGCCAGGAACTGGTGGAAGAGGTCGAGATCGACACCGTTGCCGCGCAGTACCTGTATGACGATGGCGAGAACTTCGTATTCATGGACACCGAGTCCTATGAACAGTTCACGGTGCCGGCGGCCGGGCTGGCCGAACGGCGGTGCTATCTGTTGGACGGCGAGACCTACCAGGTGATGGTGTGGGACGAGAAACCGCTCGACATCAGGCTTCCGATCAAGATGGTGCTGGAGCTGACCGACGCGCCCCACGCCGAACGCGGCGACTCCGTAACCGGCGCCACCAAGCTCGCCACCACGGCGACCGGTCTCAAGGTAAAGGTGCCGCTGTTCATCAAGGACGGCGACCGCATCGTGGTCAACACCGAAACCGGCGAGTATGTCGAGCGCGCCTCATGACGTCGCTGCCCTCATCCACAAGACCGTAGCGTTTCAGTTCGACGGCCGTACCCTGCAATTCGGGCTGTCGCAATCGCTGTTCAGCAGCCACGAGGTGGACACCGGCTCGCGGCTGCTGCTCAAGAGCTTGGCGCAGCAACTTGCCGGGCAGCCGGAGGAACAGCGCCGCCTGCGCTCGATTCTGGATCTGGGCTGCGGGACGGGCGTACTGGGAGTGGCGCTGGCGCGCCGCTACGGCGCGGCGCTGACCGCCCGTGACCGGGATGCGTTGGCGTTGGCCGTTACCGCTCACAACGCCACGCTCAACGGTGTCTCCTGCACCACCGCCGGGGGGGTGGACGTCGCCAATCTCGACGGCACGCGTGATTCCGGCGGCTACGATCTGGTGGTCGCCAACCTGCCGGCGAAGGCCGGCACCCCGGTGCTGGCGCACCTCCTGGCGCGGGCTGCGGCGGTGACCGCCGCCGGTGGCCGGATCGCGGTCGTGGTGGTCTCGCCGCTGGCCGCCCAGACGCGGCGCCAACTGGCCGCGGTGGCGGACCTGACGCATGAAACCCGGAGCCGCGGCCACGCGGTGCTGCAGGCCCGGCCGCGCGCGACCGGCCAGCCCGCCGGAACGCCTCGAGCGCCGCTCGCCGCCTATCGCCGCCACCAGGGGGAGTTCACGCTGGCCGGCCGGACGTACCCCCTGGTGACGGTATATGGCCTGAGC
Source organism: Spirochaetia bacterium (assembly GCA_965198005.1). Taxonomy (GTDB): domain Bacteria; phylum Spirochaetota; class Spirochaetia; order SZUA-6; family Bin103; genus Bin103. Next base: position 1,167,281 of record CBDAOI010000003.1, on the reverse strand, counting down.
GACTTCGATACCCCCAGCCACTTGGCGCGGGTCACGGCGGCCGTGATCCAGCGCGCCAGCGCCGCGCTCCCCGTCGTGCGGTCGATGCTGGTCTGGAATCCGGGCCAGGGCCACCTGCCGGTGTGGCTGGCGTGTACGTCCGGCGCGCCGGCCGGCGCCGGCCCCCGCTTGACCCTGGTGGGGCGCGACGCCCTGCAACTGCTCGCCACCGCGGCCAATCTCCGCCGGGTCGGGATTCCCGCGCACGCGCTCACCGTCCGGCACCAGGTCGGTCTGGGGGGCAACGGAGCCGCGCCCGACCGCCACCAGCTCGCGCTGCTGCGTCCCGACGACGACCTCGGCGGCCACAGCCGGCGCACCCTGCTGTCCTCGGCAGCAGCTCTGCTGGATCCGGAGGGCGCGGCCGTGCTGGCCGGATCAGCCCCGCTGATCGCGCCGCTTCTGGTGCACTGCAAACCATTGGCGCTGGTACGGGAAGCGCGGCGGCGGGCGCTGCGGGCGGCGGTGCTGCGGCCGACCGGGGCCGCCTGACCGCACTCACGGGTCGGGGCCGACCTCGACCTCCCCCCGCGCGCGCCGGGCCCAGCCCGAGTCGGGGAGGCGCGCCCGCAACTGTGCGGTGAACCGCGCCGCCGCCTCCAGGTTGCCGGCCGCGCGGTGCGCGGCCGCGCCGCGAAACCACGCTTCCCCGGCCACCTCGGGCAGCTCCTCGAACCGAATCGCGACCGCCTCGTACTCCTGCGCCGCGGCGGCCGGGTCCCCGGCCAGCGCCAGTACCCGGGCCACGCCGAGCGCGCCGCGCGCCGCCACCGCGGTCTCCTCGCTTGACGCCAGGCCGGCGTACAGATCGGCCGCCTGCTGCCAGCGCCGCATCCCCTCGTAGGCGCGCCCAAGCAGAAGGGACGCCTCCAGCCGGGTGCCGGCGCTGTGCGGTCCCGTCAGCAGAGCGCGCAACAGCCGCTCACTTCGGGCCGGCTCCTGCGCCAACCATACCTCGGCGTAGGCCAAGTGCACGGTTTCGATCAGGACGGGCGGCAGCGGCTGCGCCGCTCCGGTGCGAGCGGCGCGTACCCGACTGTAGAACTTGCGGGCGGTAGCGGGCGGCGCCGCCACCAGCCCCGCCCGCAACAACGCCGCGACCCGCGCGGTGCGGACCGCGCCCGGATCACGCGTCAGGTATTCCCAGGCGTGGTCCAGTGCCGCGACCGGTCCATCGGCGTCCGCCAGCGCCTCGATTGCCAAGAACCGGGCCAACTCCGCCAGTTCAAGGTCGCCGCGCGCATCCGGCCGGCTCATGCGTTCCGCCAGGGCCTGATATGCGGCCGCCGCCGCGCGCAGCAGGCCCCGGTCGCGCAGGGTGTCGGCCTGCAGCAGGCGGCCCGCCGCCGCCAGCCGCTGGCCGGAAGCGGCACGCTCCAGCCGCCCGAGCGCGTCTTCCGCAGCAGCCGGGTCGCCGCGCGCCAGATGGAGCCGCGCTACCTCGTAGAGAATCTCCGCGCGCAAGGGATCGGTGGCCTCGGTGGCAGCCAGCGCGGCCGCGAACTCCCGTTCGGCGGCGGCGTAGTCTTCCAGCAGCCCCGATGCCAGACCGGCGCGATACCAGTGCAACGCGGACGAAGACGCAGACGCCAGTTCCCGCAGCAACGCGCGCGCCGGCTCCAGGGCACCGCTCTGCAACAGGGCCAGCGCTCCCCAACTCCGGGCGGCAGCGGCCAACCCCAGCTCGGACCCGGCTACGGGGGCAGCCTCACCGCCGGCGGCCGCCGCGGCGCGGTCGAAGTGGCGCGCTGCCTCCTCCACCCGGCCCAGGCGGTAGAATGCGGCGGCCGTGGCGAACTCCGCCGCACCCCGCCATCGGCCGGCCGCTCCGGCTCCCGCAGCCGCGGCATCGCCGGTGAGCTCACCCAGTACCTCCAGGGCGGCGTCGTATTCTCCTACGTTGAAGTGGGTGATCGCCAGCGCATACGCGGCGCGCTGCCGCAGTTCGAGCGCGGCCGCGGGGTCGGCATGGACGGCGGCAAAGTAGGGCGCCGCGCGCGCGTGCTCGCCACGCCGGCCATACACCGCGCCGATCGCGTACCGACTCTCCGCCTGGGCCGGCGCCGGCAAAGCGGACGCGCTGCTCGCCAGCGCCGCCAGGGCCGCGCTGGCGTCACCCACGCGCAGCAGTGCGAGTCCCCGCCGCTGCTCTTCGGCCGGGGTCAGCCGGCGCCGCCGCGCCAGCCGATCCAGCGTTTGCAGCAACGCCTGGTGGTCGCCTGTCCGCTGGCGCACCTCGATCAGGAGCCCCTCCGCTTCCCCGGCGCGGACGCTTCCGGGGTAGCGGTCGAGGAACCGAGCCAGCACCGCGGCGCCCTCCTCCAGCCGACCCTGCCGCACGAGCAGCAGCGCGTGCCGGTACGACGCGGTCTCGGCCAGCGCCGGATCGGGTCCTTCGGCGGCCCGCCTGAATACCGCTGCCGCCTGCGCCGGGGAGCCGTTCCCGACCAGCGCCACCGCCAGGTTCAACGCCAGTACCTGCTGCTGCCTGGAAGTCGGATCGGCGGCCAGCCCTGCGCGATACGCGGCTGCCGCTCCCGTCCAGTCGCCGCCGGCGGCGTGCACGTCGCCGGCCAGGGCGGCCAGCGCCACCGGATCGTAGGCCGCGGCCGCGGGTTCCGCCGCAAGCCGCCGCCACGCGCCGTGCGCGCCGGCCGGATCGCCCGTTTCGAGCGCGATTCGGGTCAGCCGGTAGCCGGCCGCTACCCGATGCGCGGCGCCTGGATAGTACTCGAGGTAGCGCTCGTACCGGACCGCGGCGGCCGCCGCGTCGCCCGCGAAGTACTCGGCCTCGGCCAGGAAAAACAACGCCTCCGGCGCCGCCGGCGTGGAAGGAAACTCCGTAACGATGCGGCGGTAGCGCTCCGCCGCCGCGGTGTAACGCTCGGCTTCGAGCAGCAGCGCTCCTGCCCGCGCGAGCCAGCGCGCGCGGGCAGCGCCGTCTACCGCCGTAGCGCCGGCCGCGGCCACCTCCCCGGCCAGCAGTCGCTCGTACAGGTCGAGCGCCTCCCGTGTCCGCCCGAGCCGCTCCAGCGCCCGCGCGCGCGTGTCCCACGCCTGCACCGCGAACGGTGGCGGAGTCGCGCGAGCGGAACCGGCGGGCTGGTGCAAGTGCCGCTCCAACGCGGCCAGGGAGGCTGCCGCATCGCCGTCCGCCAGCGCCGCGGCACCGATCCAGTACCAGATCTGATCGTCGTAGGGGGAATCGCTGAAGCGCCGCCGGTGCGCTTCCAGCCGCTGCCGGGCGGCGGTGGCATCGCCGGCATAGAACAGGCTCAGCGCCTCCAGGAACGAAGCGGTCACCGCTTCGCGCCCATCGGGCGCGCGCGCCGGAACCTCGGCGAAGCTCCGTGCAGCAGCCTCGTACCGCCCGGTTTCGAACGCGGAGGTGCCCGCGTCCAGCAGCGCCCGCACCTGAGCGCCGAGCATCACCGAGCCGGCCAGCGCCAGGATCAGGCTCACGGATCCGCGCGCGCCCGCCCGCCCGCGCGCCGTCACCGGCCGACCGTTGTCCGCGCGGACGGGATGGGCCACGAGCGTCGCCCCCGGCGGCGGCTTTGGGGCGCTAAGACCGGGCGCTGGAGGCTACCAACTCGGCGGACTTGCCGCTCCGGCTGCGTTCTCCGCCCGAGCCGCTGCTGTTGTTCCGGCCTGGACTGCTCCGTTTGCGGCGGAAGTTGAGCTTGCCGTCCCGCATATGGCCGACCACGGTGCTGCCCGGCAGGAACCGGCCCTTGAGAATGTCCAGCGACAACGGATCTTCGATATCCTTCTGCAACACCCGACGCAACGGCCGCGCGCCGTACTTGGGATCGTAGCCCTTCTCCATCAGATACTCACAGGCGTCCTTGCGCATCTCCAGACTGATCTCCTGATCCGCCAAGCGCCCGCGCACGTCGTTCAACTCCAGTTCGAGGATGCGCTCCAGTTCCGGCTTGCTCAACGAATGGAAGACGACCGATTCGTCGATGCGATTGAGAAACTCGGGACTGAACAGCCGCTTCATCTCTGCCAGCACGTAGGCGCGAATCTCCTTGAATTCCTTGCCGCCGGAGCCGGTCTGGAAGCCGAGCGAGGTATCGGTACTGATTTCGCGCGCACCGGCATTCGACGTCATGATCAGCACCGTGTTGCGGAACGACACGGTGTGACCGAGCTGGTCCTGGAGTTGACCTTCCTCGAGCACCTGCAGCAGCAGATTGAACACGTCCGGGTGGGCCTTCTCGATCTCGTCGAGCAGAATGACGCTGTACGGCCGGCGTCGGATGCGCTCGGTGAGCATGCCGCCCTCCTCGTAGCCGACGTACCCCGGCGGCGCTCCGACCAGCCGCGACAGGTTGTGCTTCTCCATGAAGTCGGACATGTCGATGCGCACCAGTGCGTCCTCGTTGCCGAACAGGAACTCGGCGAGGGTCTTGGCGACCAGCGTCTTCCCCACCCCGGTCGGGCCGAGGAACACGAACGACCCGAGCGGCCGGCGCGGCGACGACAGGCCGGTGCGCGACCGGCGGATCGCCGCCGCGATCACCGCGATCGCCTCGTTCTGTGCAACCACCCGTTTGTGCAACTCCTCCTCGATATTAAGCAGCCGTTCGGACTCGGTTTGCACGATGCGCGCCAGCGGGATCCCCGTCATGCCCGAGATCACCTGCTGGATGTCCTCGACATCCACCAGACGCTGCTCGGACTTCATCGTCTTCTCCCACTCCTTCTTGCGCTTGTCCAGCTCGCCCTTGAGCTGACGCACCTGGTCGCGCACCGCGGCAGCCCGCTCGTAGTTCTGGCCGTTTACCAGATTGGTCTTTTCGATGGTGAGACGCTCGATCTGCTCGTCGAGATCGGTCAGCTCCTTGGGGCGCACGCTGTTGTCGATTCGCTTGCGGGCGCCTGCCTCATCCAGCAGGTCGATAGCCTTGTCCGGCAGGTGACGGTCGGCGATGTACCGCTGCGAGAGCTGGGCCGCCGATTCCAGCGACTCGTAGGTGTACACCACCTGATGATGCTCGGCGTAGCGGTCCTTGATCCCCTTGAGGATTTCGATGGTGTCCTCCACCTCGGGTTCGTCCACGAACACGGCCTGAAAGCGGCGCTCGAGAGCTGCGTCCCGCTCGATGTACTTGCGGAACTCGTTGAGGGTGGTAGCGCCGATGCACTGCAGCTCACCGCGCGAGAGGGCCGGCTTGAGCATGTTGGACGCGTCTATCGCACCCTCGGCGCCGCCCGCTCCGATGATGGTGTGCAACTCGTCGATGAACAGCACCACGTTGCCGGCTCCGATGATCTCCCTCATCACCCGCTTGAGGCGTTCCTCGAACTCGCCGCGATACTTGGTCCCCGCCACCAGCGACGCGAGGTCCAGGGTCAGCACCCGGCGCGCATGCAGGACGTCGGGGGCGGTGCCGTTCACCACCTTCTGCGCCAGCCCCTCCACGATCGCGGTCTTGCCCACGCCCGGCTCGCCGATCAGCACGGGATTGTTCTTGGTGCGCCGCGCCAGGATCTGGATCACGCGCTGGATCTCCTGCGCCCGGCCGATGACCGGATCGAGCTTCCCCTCCCGCGCCAAGCTGGTAAGGTCACGACTGAATTCGTCCAGCGTGGGCGTGGGCTTCCGGGTCGACGACTGCCGGCGGCGCTGGCCACTGCCGCTGCCGCCGGACTGCCGCACGGCGCCGATTCCGTTGATCCGGATAATCGCCTCGCGCAGCATGTTGGGCGTTACGTTGCAATTCTCCAGGTGGCGGACCACGACCGCATTGTTTTCACGCGCCGCGGCGAGCAGGAAGTGCTCGGTGCCGACGTACTCGTGGCCCATGCTCTGGGCCTCGTCGGCGGAGCCATCCAGCACGTGCTTGGCCCGCTTGGACAGCGGCACGTCGCCGAGAATGAGCCCGCCCTTGCCGCGGGGAAGGACACGCTCGATCTCGCTGCGCATCTCGGCCACGTTGATCTTGACGCGCTGCAGCGCCTTGACCGCCACGCCCTCGCCGTCCTTGAGCAGCGCCAGAATGAGATGCTCCGGCAGCAGCTGCTCCGAGTGGAACCGCTTGACCTCTTCCTGAGCGAGAATGCCGAGCACCTTCTGCGCCCGCTGTGTCAGACCCTTAAACATCGTCCGACACCGCTCGTACCGTAGTCGGGCACTGTTCCGACCGATTACTTTGTGTTGCCACCTTGAACAGCTCCTTCACGTACACGAACAGAGAATCAACAGCAGGCAGCCGCGTCAAGCAGCCGCCTCCCGCGGCCCAGTGTATCCGCGGAGGCCGCGGACAGGAAACCCCTGCGGCGCCCGACACGGGCCTGCTGCGCGCCACGGCACCGCTCCTGTTTCCCGTATATCGGCAGCCGGCACCGGTGGGATGATCGTGTCACCGCTCATCCATTAGTATCCCCAAATTCCCGGTGGCCGGCAAACCGGTCAGCCGGCCGGCGCCGGTCAGGCATCGGCGCGTTCAAGGCCCGCCAGCAGCGACCGGCGCAGCACTTCGACCGGCCGGCGCCGGGCCGCGCGGGCCGCGGGCACCGAGGCCGCCAACCCCGCCAAAGCGACCGTGGCCGCCGCCACCAGCCACAGTTTGGCCGCCTCGACGTCGATCGGGATGTGTTCCAGATAGAACTCGCGGTCGATCAGCACCACCCTTCCGGCCGCCCCCCGGCCGCCCGCGCCCGCCGACGAAGCTGCTGCCGGAACCAGCGAATCGCGCACCAGCGTGGCGACCGCCTCCGCCCCCGTGACGATCTCGTTGACGTTGAGAGCCGCCACCAGACCGCCGGCGATGCCCACCACGGCCCCCAGCGCCCCCGCCAACATCCCGGTCAGCGTCAGCGACCAGAACACTACGCCGGGGGGCAGTCCCTGGCTCTTGAGAAACGCCACTTCCCGGCGCCGCGCAAGCGCTACCGTCACCGTGGCGGAAGCGACGTTGATGGCCGCCACGGCGACGATCAACGACATGATCAGCATTAGCAATGCCCGGCTGGTGGCGAACGAGTCATAGGTCGCACGCTCCAGTTGCTGCCAGGAGTAGACCGGATATCCGGCGCCGGCGACGGCCTGCACCCGGGCCGTCACCTCCGTCAGGTCCGCAAACGGATCGTCGATCTTGAGTCCGATGAAGTCGCGGCTGGATCCGGGCGGCAACATCCCGTCACCGGTCTCGTGGCCGACGTAGACCCACACCTGGTCCAGCTCCTGGTACCCGGAACCCACGATTCCCCGCACCTCCAGCCGGGTGGGCTTCGGCACCAGAGCGGCCCCGCCCCGGTCGAGCGCGGTCACGATGACGAGCCGGTCACCCACCGCAGCGCCAAGCTCGTGCGCTACCGCCCGGCCGAGGATGACCCCCCTGTCCGCCACGTCGAACACACCGGCGGTCAATTCCAGATAACGGCGCAGTCCCGGATCGCGCCGGTACTGGTCCGGCGGCACGGCACGCACCGTGACCACGGCCCGCTTCGGGCCGGCGGCAGCCAGCGCTATCCCCTGCCGCTCCCGCACCGCGATCGTGCCCGGGCCGAGGGTCTGCTCCAGCCGCCGCGCGAGGTCGTCCAGCACGCGCGCGCGGGCCGCCGGGTCCGATCCGGCTCCGAACGGCAACCCGACCTGCAGGTGGTAGGTGCCGACTTCCAGATAGCGACGGGTAATTCCCTCGATCAGGCCGTCGGACACTTCCATCACCATGATCAGCGGCACCAGACTGAGGCCGATGCCGAACACGGATCCGACCAGATAGGCACCGGTGCCTCCAGCCGTGCGGCTCGGCACCAGGTAGCGCCATGCGAGACGCGGCAGCAACCGCCAGCTCCCCCACCGCGCCGCCAGCGCGTGCCGGGTCATGCGGGCACCAGGATGCCGCCGGTGAGCCGGTAGGCGCGGTCGGCCCGCGCCACCAGCGCCGGGTCATGGGTCACCAGCACCAGCGTAGTGCCGTGACTCCGGACCAGCTCGAACAGGAGGTCCGCCACGACCCGCGAATTGCGCTCATCCAGGTTCCCGGTCGGTTCATCGGCCAACACCAGGGCGGGATCTCCTGCCACCGCCCGCGCCACCGCGACCCGCTGGCGCTCGCCGCCCGAAAGCTCCGCCGGATAGTGGTGCGCGCGGTCGCGCAGCCCGACCGCATCCAGGAGGTCACGCGCGCGGCGGCGCGCGGCGGCGCGCGCCATGCCGCCCATTACTCCGGGCAGGAGCACGTTTTCGGTGGCGTCGAAGTCCTGGAGCAGATGGTGGAACTGAAATATCAGCCCGAGGGAACGGCGATAGCGCGCCAGTCCCCGTTCGTCGAGTGTTCCCAGCTCATCGTCGCCGACCCGTACCGTTCCCGGTCCGAAGTGATCCAGACCGGCCACTATGTTCAACAGCGTGCTCTTGCCCGATCCGCTCTCGCCGGTGATCGCCACCGTCCGTCCGGGCTCAAGGCTGAGATCGAGCCCGCGCAGCACGGTGAGTGCGCCGGCAGCGCTGCGGTAGCGCTTCCAGAGCGCCGCTACGTCGATCCCCACCGCCACTTCAGTCCCGATCATTCGGCCCCCGACCGCAGCACCTGGACCGCCGCCACGCGCGCCGCGCGCACTGCCGCCAGCGCGCCGGACAACGCCGGCGCCGCCACCGCGAACGCCGCCACCAGCAGCACCTCGACCAGGATCAGGCGAGTCGGCACGTCGGTGATGTAGAACGTCACGGGCGAGAAGATCGAGACCGTGCGCGCGCCGCCGGGCGCGCCGCCGACCGCCGCCGCCAATGCCAACGCGGCGTTGGCCACCGTTTCGAGCACCGTGAACAACACGCCGATATTCTGCGCCAGCAGCAATCCGAGCGTGGTGCCCACGACTGCCCCGCCGAGGCCGAGCACCGTCCCTTCCCAGAGGAATACGCCGCGCACCACCCAGGGTGGCGCCCCCAGGGCGCGCAGCAGGCCGATCTCGGCGCTTCGTTCCACCACCCGCCGGCGCAATCCCTGCAGAACGTTGTAGGCCACCACCACGAAAATCAGACCCAGAATGGTGCTCAGCAGCAGCTTCTCTACGCGCAACGCCCCGAACAGCGCGCGGTTGAAGCTGCGCCACGACTCCACCTCGGAGCCCGGAGCGCGGCCCCGGAGCGCCGCAGCCAACGCCGCGGCCGCGGTCCGGTCGTGAAACCGGTTGTCCAGCTTGATCCCCAGCGTCACCGGCAGGTCGTCGACCAGCGTGCGCGCGGTGAACGGACCGATGAACGCCCGCCTGAGGTCGTAATCGTAGTGACCGCTGCGGAATACGCCGCGCACGCGCCATTCCGCCCGGCGCGGCTGGAGGGTGGCGCCCGGTCCGACGCGCAGTGCGTCGTCGCCGAGCGTGACGACCTCCACCGGATCTCCGGGCAGCACGCCGAGGCGGGCCGCCAGTTCCGCGCCGATGACGATCGCCCCGGGGGAATCGAGCTCGAAGGTGCCGGCGACCAGCGCGACCCGGCGTGCGAACTCGGGATCGAGGTCGAGCACGTCCGGCGGCAGCACCCGCACCAGAAGTCCGCGTGCCGGGCGTTGTCCGGCCATCCGTTGGGCGCCGCGCGCCAGGGCCGGGAACTCGCTGAACGGCACCACCGACGTGACGCCGTCCACGGCAGCCAAGCGGGCGCGCAGCTCCGGATCGGCGGCGGCTGCGGGCTCCGTGGTAACGCGGACGTGGTAGGAACCGACCTCGAGGATCGCTTCGATGGAGCCAAGCTGAAAGCCGTTCATGACCGCCAGCACCACCAGCAGCGTCGCCGTACCGATGGCGACGCCCGCCACGGCGAGCAGCGGCGCCACCTGCAGGCCCCCGCGGGTCAGCCCGAGATGGCGCGCGCCGACCTGCACGATCAGGCGCAGGTGGGACCGGGTCCACCGATTCACCCGGCTGCCTCCGGGAGCAATTCCTCACTCAGCTTGACGCCGCCGCGCCAGACCTGCCGCAGGAACGCGTGGCCGCGGCGGTAGAACAGGTCCACGCGCTGCTCCTCGGTCGGAAACGTGGACACGCGCACCAGTGCGCCGCGCCGCCGGTACTCCTCCCGAAGCAGCCGCCCCGACGCGCCGTAGGCGTACTCCCAGGTCTCGCGCCCGGCGCCGTCGACGCGCGCGTCCACCACCTCCAGCAGGCGCAGCATGCCCTCCGAGTTGTAGTGGTGGATCCGTTCTTCCCGCAGCTCGGGCTCAGAGTCGGCGCCGCGAGCGTATACCCGTACGCGTGCAACCCGGCCGGCTGCGTCGTAGCTGACCTCGGTACCGGTTGCGATTTCGGGCGCAGTCGACGCAGCTTCCGCCGGCGCCGGGCCACCCTCGGGCCGGCCGGCGGCGGGGTACCGCCTCACGAGTTCCGCGCCGCCGTACGCCAGACGCTGCTCTATCAGGTTGCCGGCGGCGAATACCAGGCTCAACTCGTAGACGTCCGGGTCTCGGCCGGGCCCGGCAGCCGTGGGCGGCGGCGTCACGCCGCCGGCGGCGTGGGTGAAGTGGCGCAGGCGCCCGGCGGTGCTCAGCGCGTACGTGGCCGCGGCAATCATCTCGCCGGCGCCGTCGAAACTTTGCACGTGCCGCAGCCCGCCGTCGGAGTAGCTCCACCGGTTACGCTGCTGCAGCTCGCCGGCCGGGGTAAAACGACGCTCCTCGAGCAGCAATCCGTCCGGACCCTGGAGCCGCTCGGCTACGACCCGCCCGTGCCGGAACTCACGTTCGACGGTTCCCTGCGCGACCGTCTCGGTGCGCCACTCCTGCAGCACGCTCCCTCCGTGGAGCAGACGGCGGCGCGCCAGCCGACCGGCGGCGGCGGCCTCGGCCCGCGAATCCACCGCCAGCACCCAGCCGGGCCGTTCCGCCCGCTCCGCTGCCAGCGGCGCCAACGCCGTTCCGTGCCGGTCCGCCTCGAAGTAGTCGACCGTCCAGCCCGCCACCGCCGCCGCCGCCAAGCAGGCTGCGAACGGCAGTCGCCGCCCGCTCCGCGTCCCGCGCCGGGCGCCGGTCAACCTCACGACCCGACGACCGCGGCAGCGAACCGTGCGGCGTCGAACGGTTCCAGATCGCCCAGCCCCTCGCCGGTGCCGACGAACGAAAACGGCAGCCGCAGTTGACGGCTTACCGCGAACGCGGTGCCGCCGCGGGCCGTGGAGTCGAACTTGGTCAACATCAGGGAGTCCACCCGCAACGCCGTATTGAATACGCGCGCCTGCTCCGCGGCGTTCTGGCCGGTGGTGGCGTCCACGGCCAGCAGGTGGTGCACGGCACCGCCGGCGCGCTGCTCCGTGACGCGCGCCAGCTTGCTCAACTCCGCCACCAGGTCGGCGCGGTTGTGCATGCGCCCGGCGGTGTCCACCAGCAACAGCTCGACCCTGCGGGCGCGCGCGCTGGTGATGGCGTCGTACACCACCGCGGCGGCGTCCGCGCCGCGCGCTTGCCGTACCACCGGCACGCCAAGCCGTTCTCCGTGCCGCACGAGCTGCTCGATCGCGGCGGCGCGGAAGGTGTCCGCGGCGGCCAGCATGACCGAACGCGAGCGCAGGAACCGATGGGCGAGCTTGGCCAAGGCCGTGGTCTTGCCGACGCCGTTCACGCCCAGCATCAGCACCACGGAGAGCTCGCGCCGGCGTGGCGCCAGCGTGGCGGCGGTTATCCGCCGGGCCAACACCTGCCGCAGCGCCTGCTGCAGCGCCGGCCAATCGCGCGGCCGCGCCGCCCGCACCTCCTCCACCAGCTCGGTCGCCAGGCGCGGCCCGAAGTCGCTCTCCAGGAGCATGTCCTCCAAGGCATCGAAGTCCGCCTGCGAGCGCGCGAACCAGGCGCGCAGGCGCGCCCCGAACGCGGGGCCGGCGCGTCCCTGGTGTGCCATCACCGTCCCACCCGGTCGGTCGCGGCGAGATAGTCGCCCAGGGCGAACGCCATGCGCACAATCAGCACACTGCTCACGGCCAGCGCGGCGGCCCCGCCGAAGACCAGCAGGTCGCGGGACTGAAGCAGGCCGTCGAGGTCGGCCGGGTCGGCGGCCGCGGCGGCGGCGCGTTCGCCGGCGTCGCCGGCCGCACCGAACAGAATCAGCGGGCCGGCCAACGACAGCGCAGCGGCCCCGAACCGCCGGTAGAACCGGTCGCGCCGCTCGCGTTGCCATTGCGCGCGGTCATACTGCGCCGGCGCCAGCGTGAACTGAACCGTGTCGCCGGCTGCCGGGGGCAGCAGCCGGCCGGCGGCGTGATGGTCGGGCAGCCGTACCAGCGCCCACACCGGGTCACCGCTCGCGTCCACGGTCCGCGGCGTGCTGCCGGCGTACCGGGAATCGAGATACAGGGCGGCGCCGGGAGGGTCGGTGGTGACCGTCAGCGAGCGCAGCTCCGCCGGATCCAGCCGCGGCGCCCAGCGCAGACCGGACGCCGTCAGCATTACCGTGCGTTCCACGGGACGGTGGCCCGGGGCAGCCGCCCGGACGCGGTGCGGTCCCAGCGGCTGGTAGGACAGCTCGGTGAAGCCGGTGCCCGCGTACGCACCGTCGACGTACACGGCGGCTTCTGCGGGCGACGGGTCGATCGTGAGTACGCTCCAGGGCTGCCCGATCAGGAGCCGGGCCAGCTCATCGGTCAGCGGACCGAGGGCCTCCATCACTCCGCCCCGGGGCAATACGTCGCGCACGGTGAGCACGGTGCGACCGGCGGCGGTGTCCAGCGCATGCGCCTCGACGTAGAAGAAACTGTCGAACTCCTCGAGCTCTCCCGTGACGATGAGGTCCAGATCGGCTGCCTCCGCCGCGCCGAGCGCGGAAAACGGGGGCGCCGGCAGCAGGCGCTCGGTGGCTTCGGGACCGACCAGTCGCAACGGCTTGGCGGGTGCCACGGCTACGGCGGCCGGCTCCGACCGCAGGCGGCGCAGCCGCTCGACCCGGCGCTCCACCTCCGCAATGCGCGCGTTCAGCGCATCCGCGTCAGCGCCCTGCAACAGGAGCTCGCTGCGTCGTTCCCGCAGCTCACCGAGCTGCCGGAGCGCGGCTCGCAGCGCGTCGTTGACGATCCGCCGGGCGTGGTCATGGCGCTCGGTGCGGCTCAGGGTGTGCTTGCGGATCGGAGACAAGCGCTCGATCAGCAGGCGCGGAATGCTGCTGCCGAGGTACGTGTTCTCCGGCGCCAGCCCCACGCCGTACCACTCCGCGAACGCGACCCGCCACGCCGGACGCGGGTCGGCCGGCAGCTCCCGCACCGCGGCCGCGGACGCCGCTTGCTGGGCACCGCCCGAGACCGCCGCGAGCAGCACCGCCAGCGTGGCTCCCACCACCGCCTCCGTCCGCCCGCGCGCCCGCCGCCGTCCGGCCCCGCCCAGAGGGCACGCCCTTACCGGGTAGGCCCTCACCGGGAACTCTTCAGGTATTCAGTGATGAACCCGTCGAGATCACCGTCTATCACCGCCTGCACGTTGCCCACTTCGAACCGCGTCCGATGGTCCTTGACCATGGTATAGGGTTGGAACACGTACGAACGAATCTGGTTCCCCCACGAGATGTCCCGCTTGTCCCCCTCCAGATCCCTGCGCTCCCTGCGCCGCTGCTCCTCGAAGTGATCGTACAGGCGCGAGCGCAGCACCTTGATCGCCGTCGCGCGATTCTTGTGCTGGCTGCGTTCGTTCTGGCACTGCACCACGATCCCGGTCGGAAGATGGGTCAGCCGCACCGCGCTGTCGGTCTTGTTGACGTGCTGTCCGCCGGCTCCGCTGGAGCGATAGGTGTCGACCCGCAGATCCTCCGGCCGGATCTCGACCTCGATCGAGTCGTCGATGACCGGCGAGGACGCGACTGACGCGAACGTGGTGTGCCGTCGTTTGCCGGCGTCGAACGGCGATATGCGTACCAGGCGGTGGATGCCGTTCTCGGCCCGCAGAAAGCCGAACGCGTAGTCGCCGGACACCTCCGCGGTGACCGACTTGACCCCGCCCTCTGCTTCCATGAGGTCGATGATCTCCACCGTGAAGCGATGGCGCTCGGCCCAGCGCGTATACATGCGCAACAGCATCGCCACCCAGTCGCACGCTTCGGTGCCGCCGGCCCCGGCGTGGACGGTGAGAAAGCAGCCGGCAGTGTCATGCGGGCCGTCCATCCACTCCAGCATCTGCAGGTCGGCGCACGTGCGCGCCAGTTGCGCGGCGCCGGAGCGCAACTCCGATTCCAGGTCGTCCGCGGCCTCGGCCACGGCCAGCTCGTAGAGCTGCGCCAGATCGGCAACCTCGGCGCGCAGCTTCCTCCACGGCTCGTAGCGCCGCTTCAGCGCCTTGAGCCGCGTCAGGACGTCTTCCGCACGCTCGCGATCCTGCCACAGGTTGGGGTTTTCGGTCGCTCGTTCCAGTTCGCGCAGGCGGTCTTCCACTCGGTCCCGTTCAAAGGTACCTCCAGGACTCATCGACCGCGGCTCTGAGATCGGTAATCCGTTGCTCGATTTCTTCCAGCATGCGGACGTAGCATGCCGTTCCCGGCGTCCCGCTTCAAGCGCCGCGCCGCGCCCGCCGCCGCCCGCGCGCCGGGCGCGCCGCGCCGGCGGATACCGCCAGCACCAGCGCGCCGCCCACCGCCACGGTCCCCAACAGCACCCAGCCGGCGCCGGGGCGCCGCGCCGGCGGCGCCTCCGCGTGCGCCGCTACGGCCTGTCCGTAGGCGAGCAGCAGCGCGGGCACACTGTTGCCGGGCGCCGCCGCCGCCACGGCCTCCAGCCACTGCTCCGTGAAGCGGTGCACCTCCTCCTCGCGCTGCAGCACGCGCCCGCTGCCGTCGGCCGCGCGCGCGTAGACGGTCACGGTCACCCGCTCAGCCGGCGCCGGCAGCGCGTAGCCGCGGCCGAACTGGAGCGTCTCCTGATACGCCACGTGCGCGACATAGTCGCTCAGCACCGGCAGTTCTCCCGCCGCGGCAAGGCCCACAGCCCGCAGAGAATCGAAGGTGATCCCTGCGGCCGCGGCGGTCGCGGCCGTGGGTCGCGGCCGGGGCACCCGGTGGCCGGGGTGGTCGACGAACAGGACGGCCGCACCGAGCAGACCGCCCGCCGCCACCAGCGCGAGCCCGGCGGAGGCCGCACGGCGACCGTCACCGCCGGTGCGCCGCCGCGTCCGCTGCCACCGCCGCGGCGGCCACGAAAGCAGCAGCGCGATGGCCGCCACCAGCGCCTGCACGGCGGCGCCGAATCCCACAGCGAGTCCCACCCGCGTCACCGTCGCCGCGCCCGCGCCATACCCGGAAACGAACACCGTCAGCACCGCGCCGGCCAGTACCGCGACCGCGGTGGTCAGGTCCGCCAGCAGGCCGGCGCCGCGGTGGCGCTCGGCCAGCCAGACGCCACCGGCGTACACCGGCAGTCCGACCAGCGCCGCCGGCAGGCCGCCATTCAGAATCAGGAACGCCCACGGCACCGCCTGCGGCAGCCGCCACCAGCGCGGCAGCCGCGACCGGCGCGGCTGCGTAGCCGTGACCGCGCCCACGCCGAACAGCAGCAGCGCCGCCAGCACGCGTGCCCCGTCCAGCTCCGCCAGATAGACCCGTTCACCGTGCTCGCGCGGCGCCGGTTCGGCCGCCGCCGGTTCCGCCGCCGCCGGTTCCGCCGCCGCGCCGGAATTGCCCGCGGTAGCGAACGGCGGACGCCACCGCACCGGGTGCAGCGCCGCGGCCAACCGCGCGCCGAACAGCGCCGGGGGCAGCGCGCTGCGTACATAGACCAGTTCCTGCGCAGCCCCGCCGGCCGAACGCGCGGCGAACCACGCCGGCAACTCCCGCAGGTAGGGGTCGAAGCGCGGGTCGAGCTGGTCCAGCCGCGACGCCAGATCGGGGACCGCCACCCATTCGAGGCCGCCGAACGTGGTCACGCGCACCCGGCTGGTATGGGCCGCCACCACGGGCCCGAGATTGGCCGCCAGGATACGGTCACGGCTGCCGGCGGTCCGACTCCCGCGGATCTGAATGTCGCCGGCGGTCGAACCGCCGGACTCGATGATGACGGTGTAGTAGCCCGGCCAGTGTTGCACGGCAGCGGCAAGTTCGCCGCGGCCGGCCAGCCAGTGGCCGGCGGCCGCAACCGCTACCGCGGCGAGCGCTGCCGCGGCCAGGTGCCGCATGTGACCTCCCCGGGACGCATACCCGAACCCGCTAGCGCTTGAGTAGTTACTATTGGTGAACGATAAGCGCTCGTTTGGGAAGCGATGCAGCCGGCCAGCACCCGGCCGGCCGGCCCCGGCGCCGTTGACAGCGAAAAACCGACGGGGTTACCGTTGCGTCGTGCCCGGTTTACCGCATCCCGCCTCCGCGTCGTTTCGCATACGCGGCGACGATATTGATCGACGGGTGGACCGGGTGGTGCGGAGGCTGCTGCCCCAGGTTCCGCTGGCCCGTCTCTACCGGGCGCTGCGCGCGGGCGACATCCGGGTAAACGGCGCGCGCGTGGCGCCGGCTACCCGCACCCGCGAGGCCGACCTGATCTGGGTCTGCGCAGCGTTGGCGCGGGCCATACGGGAAACGGACGACCGCCCTGCGGCCGGGGACCTCCCCGCGATTCTGTTCCGAGGCGACGGAGTGATGGTGATCGACAAGCCGGCCGGGTTGCCGGTCCATGGCGGCCCGGATTCGGTGCTGGCGCGGCTGCTCCCCACCCGGGCCCCGGCCGGCCGCTCCCTGAGCTTCACGCCGGGTCCGGTACATCAACTCGACCGGATTACCACCGGCGCGCTGGTGATCGCGGAAACCCTGGACGGCGCCCGCCGGTGGTCGGCCGCCCTCCGGGGCGGGCAGGTCGTGAAACTGTACCTCGCCCTGGTCGAGGGCGACGCCGGCGGATCAGCGGACGGTGCGCCGTGGGTCGATACCCTGGAGTACGACCGGCGCCGTGCGCGTGCCATTCGGGCCCCCGCCGGCCGCCCTGGCGCCACCGGCGCGGGCCCCAAGCCGGCGTACGCCAGCACCTGGACCCTGGCGGTCGCGCCCGCTGCCGGTCCGTCCGACGGCCCGGTCAGCCTGCTGCTGGTGCAGTTGTTCACCGGCCGGCGGCATCAGATTCGCGCGCAGGCCGCCCTGCGCGGCCACCCGCTGCTCGGCGACCGGCGCTACGGCAGTCGCACCGGGCCGGCCGGTCCTGCGCTGCCGCTGCTGCACGCCGCGGCGATCCGCAACGACCGGCTGCCGGCACCGGCGGCGGTGGTCGCCCCATTGCCGCCCGCGGCGCGGCGCGTCATCGACGCGCGCTTCGGACCCGGCAGCGCGCGCCGGGCTGAAGCCGCCGTCCGCGCCCGGCTGGATACGCCGGACCGTACGCCGGCCGCCGGGAGGTCCGCGCCGTGATCAGACCGCGCCGCATGCTGTACACGATGCTGTGGATGGTGCGCGGAGTCCAAGTAATGGCCTTGGTGGGCAAGAGCGGCACCGGCAAGAGCTTTCGCGCCCAACTGATCGCCGAAAAGTACGAGATCGAAGCGATCATCGACGACGGCCTGTTGATTCAGGGGCAGAAGATCCTGGCCGGACGCTCCGCCAAACGCGAAACCGGGAGAATGGAAGCGGTCAAGAAGGCCGTGTTCCACGATACCACCCATGCGCGTGAAGTCCGGCGCGTGCTCGACCGCACCCGCTCGCGGCGCATCCTGATCCTGGCGACCTCGGAACGGATGGCGCTGCGGATCGCCGAACGCCTCATCCTGCCGGCGCCGGGGCGGGTGATCAATATCGAGGAGGTAGCGACCCGCGAGGAGATCGAGGCAGCGCTGCAATCGCGCCGGATGCTGGGGCGGCACATTATTCCGGTGCCGCCGATCGAGGTGAAGCGGGACTATCCGAACATCGTGATCGACTCGATCAAGATCTTCCTGCGGCGCAACATTCTGCGCCAGCGCGGCCGCGTATTCGAAAAGACCGTGGTCAGTCCCGACTTCGAGCAGCGTGGCCAGGTGACCGTGACCGAGGGGGCGCTGACGCAGATGGTGTTCCACTGCGTCGAGGAATTCGATCCGGCGCTGCACGTCGAGCGGCTGCTGGTGGTGGGCAACATGCGCCAGCCGGCGCTCGAGGTGGTGCTGCGGGTGCCGTTCAACACGCCCGTGGCAGGGCGCCTGCACCAACTGCGCGACTACATCATCTCCAGCGTCGAACGGTTCTCGGGCCTGATGGTCACCACGGTGTCGATCACGGTGGGAGACGTCGGACCGCGCCCCGGCGCGCCCGACTCCGCCGGGGCCGACCGGCCCGAGCCGGCGGCGGCGACCGCGGCGACCGCGCCCGAGATTGCCCAGCGCCGGCTGCGCGCGCTTTGGCATCGAGCCCGTCCGGGGCGCCGCCGCCGCACCCCCGGGGACCACGACCGGTAGGCGGCGGCCGGCGCGGCGCGCGTCAGTCGGAATCCCGCGCGGCCGGTGCGGAAACGGCGCCTCGGACGATCCGTTCCGCCACCCGCAGCGCATCGAGCTGGGGCAGGACCAGCGGCTCCAGCGCCTGCCGGAGCTGCTGCGCCAGCGCGGTCGTGGGCTGCTCCGCGTGCTGCCAGCGGGTGTCGGCCGCCGCGGCGTCGGCCAGTATGCCCCAGAACATGAGCGTGCGCAGCGCGCGGCCGGCCAACCGGCCATCGCCCACTTCCTGGTCCAGATGCGCCAGGCGCCGGCCAAGCTCGGTGTCCGTCACGCGCGGCCCGATGGAGCGCGCAAGCTGCGGCAGCAACGCGGCCAACAGCCCGACCTTGTGCGCCAGCTCGAGAATCCCGCACGCCTGGCCGGACCCCAGGATCTTGAGCAACTCCTCGGTCAACCGCTCCGCCGAGCATTCGCGCAGGCGGTCGCCGTGGCGGCCGATCAGCATGCGGTACTCGCCGGCGAGCACGAAGCCGGTGAGCTGCGCGTACTTCACCGCGCGGATCATCCGCACCGGATCTTCGACGAACGACCCCTCGGGCGCGCCCAGCGTGCGCAGGATGCGACCGCGGATGTCCTCGACTCCACCCACGTAGTCGATCAGCCGTTCCGAGCGCGGCGCGTAGTAGAGCGCGTTGCAGCTGAAGTCACGCCGGAACGCGTCCTGATCCAGCGTTCCGTAGCGATTGGAGGTGAGGCGGTCCGCGCAGCGAAAGGTCGCCACCTCGTACACCCGAGGGCCGGACGCCACGTGCGCCAGCTTGAACCGGCGGCCGATCACGCGTGCGCGGCGGAACAGGGTGCCCACCTGGCGGGGCCGCGCGCTGGTGGCAATGTCGAAGTCCTTGGGGGTGCGGCCGGCGAGCAGGTCGCGCAGAGCCCCGCCGACGATGTACGCCTCATGGCCGCCGCGCGCCAGACGCTGGCAGATCGCGACCGCCGCAGGGTCGATTGCCTCACTGCGGATGCCGTGCTCGGCGGGGAGATAGACGAGGGCGGTGGCGCGGGTAACGCCGCCCTCGGATTTGCGATAGCGCTTGAGCAATGGTTCGTAGGGAAAGCCAGCATCGCAGCCGGCCGTTCATCTGCCGTGTTCCGACCGTATTTCAGCGTATGGTAGGCGAGACCGCGAACCTTGACAACCGGGCGCGCGCACGGCGCGCACAGCTCGAGGTCGTCACGCTACGGCGCGTCCTCTCGCAGGCGCGCCGCCACCCGGGTGAGCGCATCGGGAGCCGCCGCCGGATACCGCTCCTGGGTTCGGCGCCGCAAGTCCTTGACCATTACCGTACCGGCGGCCGCCTCGTCAGGGCCGATTATCAGCGCGTAGCGAGCCCCTACCCGGTCTGCGTGTTTCAACTGGCGGTCGAGGCGCTGACCGGCGTCGAGGCACAATTCGACCGCGACGCCGTGCCGGCGCAGCGCCTCGGCAGTGCGCGCCGAGACCGGCTGCAACTCGGCGTCAAACACGGTCACGACCGCCGCCGGCCCGCATTCCGCCGGCGCCGGAACGCGCCCCACCGCCCGCAGCAATTCAAGCAGCGCCAGATCACCCACCGCCATGCCGACGCCGGGGATGCGCTGCTTGCCGCCCACCTGCCGGGTCAGGTCGTCGTACCGTCCGCCGCCGAAGATCGCGCGCCGAAGATCGCCGGCGGCCCACGCCTCGAACACCGTGCTGGTGTAGTAGTCGAAGCCGCGCACGATGGCGCGGTCGAGGCGTACGTATCCCGCCTGGCCGGCGATACCGAGTTGCTCGACGATGGTCGCCAGCCGCGGCGAAGGTTCGGTAACGGGAGCGCCGACCAACTCCACCAGCTCGCCGGCCTGACCCGCGCCCAGCCCAAGTTCCACCAGTTGGCCGCGGGCCCGATCCGCACCCACCTTGTCCAGCCGGTCGATCACCTGCAGGACACCGCGCACCTGAGAGTCGGCCACGCCCAGAGCGCCGGTGAGGTCGTGCTCCAGGGCGGCGCGGTCGTTGATTCTGATCTGCACCTCGTCGGGCCCGAGCCCGAGGGCATGGAACAGTGCGCACGCGACCTGGATCACCTCGGCGTCGGCGACCGCGCTCTCGCTGCCGAGCAGGTCGACGTTCCACTGAAAAAAGGAGCGTCCGCGGCCGCGTTGCGGGCGTTCGTAGCGAAAGAACTGGCCGAACGACTGCCAGCGCGCCGGCATCGTGAGCTCGCGTTCGCGGGCGGCGATCATCCGTGCCAGCGTGGGCGTCAGCTCGGGCCGCAACAGCAGCGCCTTGCCGTCACGGTCCTGAATGCGGAACGTCTGCTGGCTAACGATCTCTTCGCTGCTCTTGCCCAGGTAGAGATCGAGGTACTCGATGGCGGGGCCCTCATACTCCCGATATCCGTACCCGCGGCCGGCGGCCAGCATGATTTCGCGCAGGGCGATCTGCTGCGCCCAGGCGTCCGGATAGAAGTCCTGCGTTCCCTTGACCCGTGCTACAGGCGGCATGAGAACCGGCATGGTAGCACCGCTTGCCCGGGCGTTGCCAATCTTACCTCCTGGTTTGCGTCAAGCTGCGGGGTACTGGATATAATGGGGCGTGGCGATGGAGTGATGGGATGACTGACGCGTACCTGATCGAAGGCGAACGACGCGCCTACGAGCTCGGCAACCGCGGGCCGCTCCGGCTCGACGGCAACGGCAATCTGCGGCAGGAGATTGTCGATGCCTACTGGCGCACCGGCTTCTACGTGTTCGAGGGCGTGGTGGGCGCGGCGGAGCTGAACGAGCTGAAGACCGACTTCGCGCGCGTGCTGGAGCGCGCGCCGCACTCGAGCGGGGCTGCCACCGATGCCCAGGGCCGGCCGGCGCTCGGCGCGGATCTGGAGCGCCCGCAATTTCAATTCGCCAAGCCGCTGAGCGACCCGTCCGGGGGCACCGCGGCCAGCGACGGCCGCCACCCGGTGAAGATGGCCGAACCCGAGGCGGCGGCCGGCGCGCCGGAGCAGGTGGTGAATTTCATCGGCGGGGGCGCGTTGCAGCTCATGGACGCCTATCTGCGGCTGTACGGCCATCCGGAGCTGCTGGCGGTGGCCGAGCAGATCAACGGACCCGACTTCGTGCCGTGGAACGAGGGAATCTTCGTCAAGCAACCGGGACTGGGGCCGTCCACGGCATGGCATCAGGACGGCACCACGCACTGGAACAGCGACGAGCTGGACGCCGGCACCCACGGCTTCAACCTGATGACCCAGCTCTACGCGACCACCCCCGCCAACGCGCTCTGGGTGGTGCCCGGCACCCACCGCAGCCGGTTCGACATCGCGGCGCAGGTGGCTGCCAACGGCGGCTCGGACCGCCTGCCCGGCGCGGTGCCGATGCTTGGCAATCCCGGCGACGTGGCGATCAACAACCGCCAGGTCGTGCACGGCGCGTTCGCCAACGAGTCCGAGGGCATGCGGGTCACGCTGGTGTTCGGCTTTCACCGCCGCTGCTCGCTGCTCGGCGTGGTGCGCGGAGACCCTCCCGTGACCTACGACGCCGCGCGCATCCACCAGCGCTCGCGCATCATCGCGCTGGCGATCGATGCGCGCCGGCAGCGGTTTCCGCACGAGCGCAGCTACCTCTACCAGCCGCTGGCGAACGAGCTGGACGACCACCGCTGGAACGAGGCCACCCGCGAGCAAGTCCTCAAGAACTACGACACCAACACCATGTTCATCTGAGCGCAGCGCCTGGTCGACACCGAGGAAGTTACTGGGTGCCCCAAGGAGGTCGATGTGCGAAGGGACCCGTGGAAAAATGCAGGATAGCGCGGCGTGCATGAATCGTGGCGTGGCAGTCAACGATCACAGAGTCTGGCGCCGGTGCACCGCCACCGCGACGGCAAAGCATTGACCTGCACCGAGCCAATGGCATGCCGACAGGTGTCCGATGAGAGATCGCCTCTGGGCTGCTGAAGCTCGTCTGATGAACGGCGCCCGCGGTGAGCGCCGCAACGAACCGCTATCGCTATATGGAATATGGATCGGTAACCTCCGGCGCGTCATGATCGGTGACCATGAGTTCGTGGAGCTGGTGCAGCAGGACGCCAACGCGGCGCGGCGCTCCCAGTGCGTGCCCACTGCTGCTCACCCGGTGGTGGTGCGCGAGCATGGAGAGGTTGCAGCGGAGATTGAACGCGGCTCGCCTGAAGCGGTAGCGTGGTTGTCGGGCGCGTCGCTCGTAGCGCCGCCCGCTCACGCTATTCGTCATTTGGCAGCATCCGTTGCTCGCGCTCGATGCGCTGACGGAGCATGTCCTGAAACTCGGCGTCACGTCTGCGCCCCTTGATGTGCTCGGCGATTGCCGAGCGGATCACATGCGATACTGGCTGACCGTCGACGGCCGCGATCGTGCTCAACTGCTCTGACTGGTCGGCAGACAGGCGAATCGTCATCGCTTTGACGGGTCTCATGCTGCACATTGTGCTATCGGAGAATGTGGACGATCAACCCTGGCACCAACCACGCTTTCCGCGTGAGGGCGTAGCAATCGCCATGACTCTTCCCCAAGCGGACATCACGTACCTGAACGAACGAGGTGTCGTTCATGAGGTCGCGACCGAGTCCGGCATGATATGTGTCGTGATACCGCAGTGGCCGCTCCCGAAAGGGCTGGATCGCAATGCATCGGATCTCCTGGTTCGGCTCAGTCCCGGCTATCCCGATGTCCCCCCCGACATGTGGTGGTTCTATCCGGCAGTGCACTTGGCCAACGGCGTGGCTCTGCCTGCCACCAGCGTCGTCGAGGTGTACCTGGGTCGCCAGTGGCAACGCTGGTCGAGACACTTCAACAACGGACAGTGGCAATCCGGAGTCGATGGCCTTGCGAGCTTCCTCTCCCTGATCCGGCAGGACCTGGAACACAGCGTGCCGAAGGTGGCTTGATGGCCGTCACGCTGGTACTGCCGGACCAACTCGCAGCCGAGCTCTTTGACGCGGCAGCGGCTGAAACGGAGTCCGCCTGCGTTCTGCTGGCGCGGCAAGTGGACACTCCCGGCGACAATGTCCGCTTGCTCGCCCGTGCGTTGCATTGGGTGCCGGATGACGCCTACCGTCGGCGCGATGCAACCGGGCTCAGCGTTGCCTCCAATGGCTACGTCCCCGCCCTCGCTGCTGCGGAGGCCGACCGGTCCGTCCCGATCTGGTTGCATACCCATCCCGGCATCGACTCATCGCCCAAGCCGAGCAAGCACGACGAACTCGTCGACCGACAGCTTTCTGACCTCTTCCGACTCCGCGCAGCGAGTCCCCTGTACGGAGCGATGTCATGGCGCGGCCCCGGGGCCAACTGTGTTTCACGGGCCACGTCGAATCCGAAAACCGGCGAACCGAGATCGATCGCCTGTGGGTGACCGGCCGGCGTTTCGCGCTCATGCAGAATTGGCTCCACGGCACAACGCCACCTTCTGAGCAATTCGACCGGAACATCAGAGCCTTCGGCGGCAAAATACAACAGGTTCTCGGCAATCTTCGCATCGCTGTCGTCGGCTGCGGTGGCACCGGGTCGGCAGTTATCGAGCAACTCGTCCGTCTCGGCGTACGTCATCTGCAGTTGTTTGATCCCGATACGTTGACTGCCGGGAACGTCACGCGCGTATACGGATCCTACCTCCATTGCGTCGGCCAGCCGAAAGTAAGCCTGAGTGCCGCCCACGTGAGCCGAATCGCGCCCGATGCCGAAGTGACGACCGCACAGACCAAGATTACGATCGAATCCACGGCCAGACTGCTGCTTGACGCTGATGTCGTGTTCGGCTGCACCGATGACAACGCTGGTCGGCTCGTGCTGTCGCGCATCGCGTCGTACCTGTTGACTCCCGTCATCGATTGCGGTGTGCTGCTGAGCAGTGGCTCCGGAGGGCAACTTGTTGGAATCGACGGCCGCGTGACAGTCCTCGCCCCGGGCGCTGGGTGCCTGGTCTGTCGCAACCGCGTTGACTTACAGCGTGCAGCCGCTGAAATGCTCAACCCATCTGAGTACCGTCGACTCGCCGAAGAAGGCTACGCGCCCGCGCTGGCAGACCCCGAGCCCGCGGTCGTGGCGTTTACGACGCAGGTTGCCTCAGCGGCCGTAAGCGAACTGCTCGAGCGACTCATTCACTATGGGCCTGACCCTGCCCCCACGGAAATACTGCTCCGCTCGCATGAGCGTGAGGTGTCCACGAACGACCAGGAACCTCGCGAACGTCACTATTGCCATCCACAGGCTCAGAAACTCGGACTTGGCGTCACCGAACCGTTCCTGGAGCAGACATGGCAGGGATGAAAGGGTTGTTTCCTTGGTGGCAATCGCTACCGCTCCCCTGGCGCTCCTGGCGGGTTGTCGGACACGTCGAGGCGGGTGACGACGTAGCTGAGCGCCTACCCTACCGAGGCGTAGTTCTTGTCGTGACACGAGATCGCGCGACCTGGGCTGTTTTCGACTGCCCCTGCCGAACGCGGCATCGACTCATGGTGAATCTGGACATCACCCGATACCCATTCTGGAGGATCGAGTCTCGAAAACCGCTGTCGATCCGTCCTAGCATCGACGACATCACTGCTCAACGCCGCTGCCACTTCACCATCCGCGATGGTAGGATCCGATGGGCAATTTGTACGAACGAGGAGTAACCCCATGACCGACGAGTCGACACAAGAGAGTAGCGGCGATCCTTCGTCGGCCAAGGATGGTTCGCGACCAGCCAGCAAGACGCCGTTATTCGAGGCAAATCACGCAAGTCGCTACCAACGGCAAACGCTAATCAATCAGATTCAGGAACGCACCAAACGCTCCCTAATCTGCTATGTGTCAGGCATTGAGTGTATAATCGATGAGAACGATACCATGCCATTCCCAGCCAGCGTCCATACTGCACGTAGTGGGTAATGCCAACATCAATCTATGCCGTGGGGACTATCGTAATCCGGAACACGCGAGGTCTACACCCTCGGTAGCCACGGACCCCGGGGGCATCCTACCGTGACACCCTGTTCGAGTCACTCGACGATGCAGTACGACGACATCTGCATCTGTCTGCTATGATGGCCAGAGTCGAGCCGGGCTCCGGTCTTACACCCGATCATGAAGGGCCAGTTGTTTACTCAGTACTTTCTTACCGACGGCATCCGCACGACTCCTGAATGGGAGGCGGCGGTAACGAAGCTTGCCGACTTCCGCCGCGACCTCGGGCAGGCGTACGAACGGTTCAGCTCGCTGCACCAGCCCAACGAGGCGGTGACCGAGCAGGACCTCATTCGCCCGGTGCTGGAGCTGTTGGGCTGGACCTACCTGCCGCAGCAGGCAGCAGCCGGCCATGAGGACGTTCCCGACCATCTACTGTTCGCCGACGCGGCAGCCAAGGCGCGCGCGACTGCTCGCGGCAATTCCGACGACCGCTTTCAGGACGCCCTGGTCGTGCAGGAGAGCAAGCGCTTCGGGCTTGCGCTTGATCAGCGCGACCGCACCGACGGGCCCCGGGGCGGCACCCCGCACGGGCAGATGCTGCGCTATCTGACGACCGCCGACGTCGCTTCGGAAGGACGCATCCGGTTCGGGATCCTGACCAACGGCAGCGTGTGGCGCCTGTATGACCGGCGCGCCCGGCCGCGCGCGGGCGGTTTCTTCGAGACCGACCTCGCGGAAGTGCTCCAGCTCGGCAACGAGGATGGCCTGCGGATCTTCCACCTGTTGTTCGGTCGCGCCTCCTTTACGTTGCAGGGCACGGCCACGACCACCTTCCTCGAGGCCGCCATCGCGGAAGGACGCCGCTACGAGGAATCGGTGGCACAGGACCTGTCCAGCGTGGTGTTCGAACGCGTGTTCCCGCGACTGGTAGCGGCGATCGCCGATGCCGCCGGTTCCGACAGCCTGTCGGATGTCCGCTCAGCGGCGCTGATCTTCCTCTACCGGCTGCTGTTCGTGCTCTACGCCGAGGACCGAGGTCTGCTGCCGGTCAACGACGCGCGCTACGATGACTACGGCTTGCGGAAGCGCGTGCGCGAGGATGTTGCGCGCCGCATGGCCGAGGGCGACACCTTTTCCTCCACCGCCGGTCACTACTACAACCGCCTGACCGAGCTGTTCCGACAGATCGACCAGGGCGATGAGTCGATCGGCCTGCCGCCCTACAACGGCGGCCTGTTCGCGCCCGAGGCCGCGCCGATCCTGCAGCAAGTCCGGGTCCCGGACACGGTGGTGGCGGACGTCATTTACGACCTCAGCCACACGGCGGCGGGCCAGCAGGACAATGGTGCCCGCCGTTTCGTCAACTACCGCGACATGTCGGTGCAGCAACTCGGTTCCATCTACGAACGCCTCCTCGAACGCGAACCCACGCGCACGGCAGACGGCGGCGTGGAGATCCGGCTCGACTCCTACGCCCGCAAGGACAGCGGCAGTTTCTACACGCCGCAGGAACTGGTCGACCTGATCGTGGACCAGACACTCAAACCGCTGGCGGAGGAGCGGTTGCGTGCGTTCGAGGCCAGGGCGCACGAGCTTGCGACCGATCGCCGCCCCAAGGCCGTTCGGATGGCGACGCTGGCACGGCTGGATCCGGCGGAAGCGGTGCTGCGGCTCAAGGTGCTCGATCCGGCCATGGGCAGCGGCCACTTTCTGGTAAGCGCTGTCGACTTCCTGTCCGACTACATCGCCGAGTTGATCGAATACGTGCCGGGCGTGCCGGAGTGGTCCGACGGCGCCTATGAATCGCCCCTGGTAGGCCGGATCGCCGAGATTCGGCGGGGGATTCTGCACCGGGCGCAGGCAGGCAACTGGATCATCGACGTCGCCCAGCTCACGGACCAGGCCATCATCCGGCGCATGGTGCTCAAGCGCTGCATCTACGGGGTGGACAAGAACCGCCTGACCGTGGAACTGGCGAAGGTCTCGCTGTGGTTGCACAGCTTCACCGCAGGTGCGCCGCTGTCGTTCCTCGACCATCACCTGCGGTGCGGCGACTCGCTGATCGGGATCCGGGTGCGGGACGCGATTCGCGAGCTGGATCGGCTCGGCGGGTTGTTTGCCGGTTCGGCGATGGCCGGCGCGGAGGTCGCCGCGGAGGGGATGGCGCGGATCGAGGAGATGTCGGATGCCGACGTGGTGGAGGTGCACGAGTCGGCGTCGGCGTTTCGCGGTGTAGAGGAGACCACGGCCGACCTGCGTGGGTTGCTCGATTTTCTCTGCGGACTGCAGTGGATGAGCGCCGGCATGAAAACCACGGCGCGCTCCCAATTCGAGACGCCGCTGGCGGCAACGCTCAGCCGAAAACCCACCGATGCGTACCGGATTCTGGCGCGTGGGCCGGATTCCGGGGGTGACGGCGCCGACGACGTCGACCAGGAACACTGGGCAACGCTGCGCGAGCGCTGGCAGGAAGCCAGAGCCATTGCGCGGCGGGAGGCATTCCTGCATTGGCAGGCGGCCTTTCCCGGCGTATGGCGGCACTGGCAGAACCGCCGGCCCGAAGGCGGCTTCGACGCCGTGATCGGCAATCCGCCCTGGGACCGGATCAAGCTGCAGGAGGTGGAGTGGTTCGCGACCCGTGCTCGGGAGATCGCCCTTGCCCCGACCGCGGCCGCCCGGCGCGCCGCGATCCGGCGACTGCGGGACCGGAGTGAGCCGCTGGCGGCGGACTTCGACGCCGCCAAGGGGCGTGCCGACCAACTCGGCCGCATGGTGCGCATGTCCGGCAGCTACCCGCTGCTCGGCGGCGGCGACATCAACCTCTACTCGCTGTTCGTCGAACGCGCCATGAGCTTGGTGACGCCCGACGGACTGGTAGGCCTGCTCACGCCATCCGGCATCTACGCCGACAAGACCGCCGCCCGCTTCTTCAAGAGCCTCTCCACCACCGGCAGAATCGGCGGCCTGTTCGACTTCGAGAACCGCCGTCTTGGCACCGAGCTGCCACCATTCTTCCCGGACGTCGATTCGCGGTTCAAGTTCTGCGCGCTCATCTTCGGCGGCGACGAGCGCCGCTTCGCGCAGACCAAGTGCGCCTTCTTCCTGCACGACACCGGCACCGTCGACGACCCGCAGCGTTGCTTCCCGCTGACGCCGGACGACTTCGCCCGGGTGAACCCCAACACCGGCACCGCCCCCGTGTTCCGCACCCGCCGCGACGCCGACATCACGCGTCGCATCTACGAACGACACCCGGTGCTCGTCGATCGCTCGGGCTCCGAGGAACGGCGCGTCTGGCCGGTGCGCTACTACCGAATGTTCGACATGACCAACGACTCCGCCTTGTTCCGCACCGCTGCCGAGCTCGAAACCGCGGGCTTCTACCTGGTCGAGGGCAACCGCTATAAGAAAGCGGATGAGTGGTATCTGCCCCTATACCAGGGTCGGATGATTTCGCATTTCGATCACCGCGCCAACTCGGTACGTATCAACCCACAGAACACGCACAATCCGTATGTGAGTGAAGCCGTGAGCGACGCCCAGCATGCAGATCCCGGCTTCCTTCCGCGGACGCAGTACTGGGTTCCAGCGAAGGACGTGGAGTCAAGGATTCCTCGCGCGCGAGGATGGGCCTTGGGCTTCCGCGATATCGCCAGGCCGACCGACGTACGAACGGTCGTAACGGCGGTCGTCCCGTGGGCGGGTTATGGCAACAAGGTCCCTCTTCTCGTGGGAGGTGACGGTCTCGCCGCCGCCTGTCTCGGGGCGAATCTGAGCGCCATCCCGGTAGACTTCGTGGCGAGACAGAAAGTTCAGGGCACAAATCTGAACTGGTACATAGTCGAGCAACTGCCCGTAATCGCACCCAACGACTACGATCGGCGTTTCGGCGACACGACCGCCCGCGAGATGGTCCGCCATCACGTCCTGCGCCTGACCTACACAGCCCACGATATGGCGCCGTTCGCCCGCGCCCTCGGCCACGACGCCCGGACGCGGCTCGGCGGCGAGTTCATCCGCACCAGCACGGGCGGTGGCCGCACCACGATCAGGTGTTGGTGATTACTGCCGTCGGTGCACCGCACCAGGCGTTTGCAGTAGCAATGAATCACCACCGCATGGCTCTCCCCGCACAGCACGCAGGGACGCTTGCCGCCTTCTCTGATCAGGGATTGGCGGTAGGCTTGAAAGTCGAAGCCGTCTAGTTTAGGATGATCCAGCTTTTAGGTGGGGGTCACCGTTGTACCCGGAGTAAGTACTGGCGGTGGCCCCTATCTCTTTTTCGTGATCTCCAGAGCCCTTCCCGGGCGCCCGGGCGAACCTATCCTACGGCACCTGGCGGGTTCGTCTACATCCCGGAAATCTCACCTGGCGGGCAACACTTCCGCACCGCTGTTGGTCGCCAATCTAAACACTTTCGCTTTCGACTTCATCGCCCGGCAGAAGGTTCACGGCCAGACCCTCAATCTTTTCATCGTCGAGCAGCTTCCCGTCATCTCACCAGGGAACTACGACCGGCGCTTCGGCGACCGGAACGCCCGGGATCTGATCCGCGATCACGTCCTGCGCCTCACCTACAGCGCCTACGACATGGCATCCTTCGCCCGCGATCTCGGATACGACGGGCAGCCGTTCATCTGGAACGCCGAGCAGCGCCGCCACCTCCGCGCCCGTCTCGACGCCCTTTACTTCCACCTTTACGGGCTGTCCCGCGAGGACGCCGCCTACGTTCTAGACACCTTCCCATCATCCGCCGTCAGGATGAAGCCGAGTTCGGCCACTACCGCACACGCAACCTCAGCCTCGGCTACATGAACGCCCTCGCCGCTGGCGACACGGAGACGGTTGTGGCACTAGTCGCCGTTGTCCGCTTTCAGATGGGCCGTGAGCAGAAAAACAAACAGCAGGACCGCAGGATATACTTGACGTATATCCATCCGTTCTGGTAACTATTCAGCCGGGGTGGGGGGAGTGAGACAAGGGGGAAGGATCGGGCGGCCGGCAAACATCCTGCGTAAGCAAGTCTATCCCCTTGAACAACTTATCCTCAAGATTCTCTCAACGGGCTGAATAAGTTACCATTCAGCATCGTATTAGGCAGCGGAAGAAGTCCACTCCGCTCCGTATTTTCGGAACGAGTCCGGTGGGCGGACAGGCGTCGCGAAGCGAGGTAGGGCGGCACGTCGCCGATGGAGATGTCCCTTGGCATCGCTGTCTACATCCCCATCCACAGATAACGCTCGATACGCTGATCGCCCACGACACAAACGCATAAACCCAGCAATGGGGCGCACGCTGGAGCGCACGGCGTCTCACCGTCTCACCGGGCACGTGTCGGTGCGCTTGCCGTACTGCCGGGAGTTGCTGCCACGCTGGGGCCGGTTGGCCAAGAGTCAGGGCGATACACCGCCCGCGACATGGCGCCCTTCGCGCGGACTTCAGCTACGACGGCCCGCCGTTCATCTGGAACCCCGAGCCGCGGCCACCTCCGCACCCGCCTCGACGCTCTCTACTGCCACGTCTACGGGCTGTGCCGCGAAGACGCAGCTACTAGCAAGCAAGGCCGCGCGGCGCCATGCCCGCCGCTGTGCCAAAGTGGACGAACGTCGTTATCCGATTGTAAATCTGATGTCTGATACCTTCCTTGTGGGTTTGCTTGCATTCGGGAATATGCACATCTAAAGCCATCTAAAGCGCTTCACGCCGTGGTAACCGGACAGCCGCGCCAACTACCAGATCGCCAGCGGGGCCGCGAGTCGGAGCTTGCGTCCCTAGGGTACGCTTTGCATCGACAGTTCCTCCCGAAAATCATCGCGCGGGCCGTGAACCAACAATCCCGCAACCCGTCAACCGCTCGGATCCCATCGATCCCATTCAGCGCCTCGATTGTCGGCGCAGTGATCAGGATCCGCACGGTCCGGTCCTCATCGACGTCCCCTTGCAGGTGGATGCTGAGTCGATCGCCGGCGGTCGACACCTCGGCGCCATCGACCAGTTCCCGGTCACCGAGCAGCACCGCACTGTACTCGGAAGCATGAGTGAGGTCCAGTTCCCATCCGCCGCGCAGCTCCAGGGTGGTGCACCGCTCTACCTCGGTGGCGAATCGCGCAACAACTATGTCACTCCATTTCGTGAAGACACGGGCATTCCTTCGGGACCATCTCCGGTGATTGACTTCATTCTTCCGGGCAAGCAGAGCGCTCCGATGGTTGTGTTCAAGGTGCCGTGAACGCGCCGCGTGCCGCCGGCCGCGGTGGGTTCGACGCGGTTGCCGCACAGCGCACGACTACCGTTCCTGTCACTTCCTGTTCACTCCCCCTTTGCGCCGGGCACGTCCCTGCGCTGGAAGATCCAGAGCGCTGCGCCAAGCAAGACCGCCGTGTATGCCAGTATGACGAAGAACGCCCGGGCGCTGTCCGTTGGGAACGCCGCGCTCATCCATTCGGAAACGTTGGAGCCCAAGAGAGTTACGTCCAGGACGTTCCCCAACCATACGGCTATCCCGGCGAGCGCGGGAGCGATCAACAGCTCGAAGAGGAAGTAGCCCATCGACAGCGCCAAGCCCTGTGCGTTGGAACGGGTCGCCACCGTCAGGAACACGGCCAACGCGACGTACGGCGCCAGGGCGTACACCGCCTTGCCCAGCGCTGTTGCCACGGCCTTCCATGCCGCCGCGTTGCCAGCCACGAGCGGCCCCTCCCCGGAGGGCGGTAAGATTGCCGCGACGATGCTGGCAATGCCGACGAGCGCGGCTATGACGATGATCCCGGCGCTACCCGCAACCATGAGCATGACGAACTTCGCGCTGAGCAGCTGCCAGCGTCCGGCCCCTCGGGTCAACGTCGCCCTCAGCGTGCCCAGACCGTACTCCACCCCGATGACCGTAGCCGTAAGGATCATGATGGGGATGACGAAGATCATGGGGAGTTGCTCGGTCCTGCGATTGATGCTGAACGGCAGGATGAACCCGTCCGCGCCTGCGCCGTCTGCGACCAGACCGACGCTTACCGAGACTCCTTCGCCGCTCTCAGGAGCCGCGGCGGTCCCCGCTGCCGCTACGGAATCGGCGCCAAGGTGGTAGCTGACATAGCCCAACCAGAAGACGCCCTGCGTAATGGCGGCGATGATGCCCAGCAGCATCCAGGGTATCCGCCGTCGGCGCAGCTTGTACCACTCTCCTCTCGTCAGTCTCAGAACGTGGGTTATCATGGTGTCCTCTCCATCAGTCGCTGCCGGTTACTTCCAGGAAATACTGTTCGAGGGACCTCCCGACGGGCGCCATCTCGGTGACGTAGACCTCGGAGCGGCTCATGGCCGCCGTCAACTCGCCCGACCTCTCGATAGGCGCCGCCACGGAAAGTGCGCCATCCTCCGTCGTTCCCACCTCCCCGACCCAGTCCAGCGCCGACAGTATCGCGCGCGCCTTCCCGTCGTCGGTGGTCTTCACGCGGACCAGTTCGTCCCTGTCCGCACGGACCAGTTCGGCGACCTCGCCCTGGACTACCAGCTTTCCCTTCGAGATGATGGTGACGCGGTCGCAGACCTGTTCGATCTCGTGCAGCAGGTGGCTCGACAGCAGCACCGTCCTGCTGCCGTCGCCGAGGCTCCTTATCAACTCGCGCACCTGGATCATGCCCTCGGGGTCCAGGCCGTTGGTGGGCTCGTCCAGGCACACCAGTTCCGGGTCACCCAGCAGGGCGTAGCCTATCCCCAGCCGCTGCTTCATCCCTTGCGAGTAGGTGTGAAAGCGGTCGTCGCCCCGGCCCGCCAGTCCCACCTTTTGGAGCACGTCGTCGACGTCGGCCGACGAACCGCGTCCCGAGATGAGACGGAAGTACTCGAGATTCTCCCGCCCCGACATGTTCGGATAGAAGGCCGGGCTCTCGATGACGGCCCCGACGCGGCGCAGCGCCTCCCGGTGTCGCGCGGTCGAGCCAAACAGCCGAAAGCTGCCCGACGTCGGCCTCAGCACGCCGAGCAGCATCCCCATCGTCGTAGTCTTACCGGACCCGTTCGGTCCCAGCAATCCGTAGATATGGCCACGCCGGACCTCCATCGAGAGGTCATCCACCGCCGTGATCGCTCCGAAACGCTTGGTCAGACCGTCGGTCTGAATTACCGGTTCATCCGGTTCATCCATCATATTCCAAATCCCTTGGTCAGCTTCGGTCACGGTACGCTGAGCCGTCTACAGTTTCAACATAACATGTTCGGCGACGCCGGGACGAACCCGTGCTCACACCGATGGGCGGCGACCGCTACCTGCGGCGGGATCCTCACGCAGCCCCGGGCAGCGACTGCAGGTCACCGGCGGTGAGCAGGCTGCCCCGCATGCGGTACACGGCGTCGAAGATCAGGGACCGCAATTCCCGCACGTTGCCGGGGAACGGGTGGTGGGAGAGCGCCGGCACCACGTCGTCCCCGACCTCCACGCCTCCCCGGTGGCCCTGTGCATCAGTCGCGACCCGGCGCGCATGCAGATCGGACGCGTCCTGTGCGTGCACTGGCGCGAGGCGCTTACGGAATTGGCGCTCGCGTGACCGTGGAGGTGCTGCTTGCGGCCACGGAGGCTCAGGCCCGGCTCGTCCCGTAGCAGTCACGGACGATTCACAAGCTTGCATATTGTGCAAGCTTGTGTGTAACCTATGCCTGTTGAACAGCAAGCAACGAAAGACCCTTGCCGCCATCTTCACGGACCCGCTGTCGGGCACCATCGAGTGGGCGGCGATCGAGAGCCTTCTTGTCGCTGCCGGTGCGCGGCTGATCGAGGGCCGAGGATCACGGGTGCGGTTCGAGAAGGATGGCGAGATCGAGACGTTCCACCGACCGCATCCTACAAAAGAGGCCAAACGCTACCAGGTCCGCGCGGCCCGTGCGTTCCTGCAACGGATCGGAGTAACCCCATGAGAAACACCATGATCTACAAGGGCTACGCGGCCCGGATCGAATATGACGACGACGACCGAATCTTCACGGGACGGATCGCGGGGATTCGGGATGGCGTGGGCTTTCACGCCGAATCGGTGGACGGCCTGAGACTCGCCTTCCACGAGGCAGTCGAGGATTACCTCGAGACCTGCGCCAAGGTCGGCAAGGAGCCCCAGAAGGCCTACTCCGGCCGGGTGATGTTCCGTGTCAGCCCGGAAACGCACCGCAAGGCTGCCATGGCGGCAGAAATATCGGGCAAGAGCCTGAATCAGTGGGCCGAAGAGGTATTGGAGCTCGCCGCAGGTCAGGGATAGGTGCCCGAAACGCATCCAGTAACGACGAGTGAAGCCAAACGGGTCTGCGGGCTTACTTTGTTCGCCTGGGCGCTGACCTCACTGCCAGCGGGCGGCGATCTTGCGCGCGACCTCGAACGCCGCCTTGCAGCCGCGCTGGCGCCGGGTCAGCGTTCTTCCGCTCCTCTCGCCATCACTTCTCTCCGCATGATGCTCGTACAGCGCACTGCCGCAGAATCGTCTTCATAAATGCATTTGCATCAAGCGCCGTCACTTCTGCAAACGCGGTGGCGAAGGTCCGCAGCACGCTCCGCGGCGCCGCCCGCGTTATGAGATGTAACCGACGCGGCACTTCTGCGGCAAGACGCGTGAGGTTTACAACGACCGACGGACGCTTAAACCCGCTTAAACCGCCACAGACGTCACGATCTGGGCATCCATGACAACCAAGAGATGGGGTATAAGTTCTTCCATCATTCCACTGAGGAATCCGATAAAGATCGTTCGTATCGTGTGCTGAGGACATCGTGCTCTCCATCGAAGCTATTATTCTATCGTAATCTCTGCCGTATCAGCCATTTCGTATACAGCTTGGACCTTTCCGTAGGCCTCGCAATGGGACTCAATGATGGCATTAGCTGTCTCCGAAGGAAGCGAATCGAATTCTGCGACGATATCGATCCCTCTAAGCGCTACAATCTTATCGTCCATGATGCGGATCTTCAACACCGATCAGGGGAGCCAGTTCACCAGCATCGCGTTCACGGAGCTGCTGGTGGCGGCGGGGATACGGTGCTCGATGGATGGGCGCGGGCGTTGCCTGGACAATGTGTTCATCGAGCGGCTGTGGCGGTCCCTGAAGTACGAAGCGGTGTACCTGCACGAGTTGGCGGACGGCTTCGTGGCGCAGCGGGTGATCGACGAGTGGATCGAGTTCTACAACGACGTGCGACCGCACTCGGCACTCGGTGGCCGGACGCCGTCCGAGGCCTACCGCGGCGTCGCGGCGCCCGGACGGGAGGTGGCGTAAACGGACATGGGGAGCAGGTGGCAATTGCGGGTTCCGAGGTCAGAAGGCGAGCGGGTGTGCGATCCGGTGCGAGGAGTTATCCACAATATGCACAGGATCGAGCTCCCCCTCCCCCGGACCCCCACCCCCTGTTACCGCCACCTGTTTTTGACAGGGAGGGGTGGGTTGACAACCAACGGAATACACCTTAACCTACCCCCCGGGCTGTCCAACCAACCGGGACCACCTCACCGTTCCCCATCAGTGTGCCGAGCAGTTCCCC
This sequence comes from Spirochaetia bacterium, assembly GCA_965198005.1. Classification (GTDB taxonomy): domain Bacteria; phylum Spirochaetota; class Spirochaetia; order SZUA-6; family Bin103; genus Bin103. Next base: position 1,131,479 of record CBDAOI010000003.1, on the reverse strand, counting down.
TCATCCAGCTCTCGCCTACAAGAATCTAACACCCGAATTCGGGAGTGTCCAGTCGAAACTTCGAAACTTGAGTGTTAGTGGTTACCGTTCAGCGCGCTCACTACCCTCGGGGATACCAGTGAACCGAATGTTTACGTGCGCGAGAACACGTAGGTACGGAGGCCCAGTAGCGGTTGGTCGTCGCCGCCGGCCACCTCGAACGACCGCCGCCCGGCCAGACAGGTGTCATCGCGCTTCTCGGGACCGCGCCTATCGGGTACTGGGCTAGCCGGCCAGCACCTGAGTTACGGGCAGCGAGATGTCTGCCAACGCGGACGGCACGAGGTCGATACCGCTGCGCGCCACTCGTACCGTGCCGTAGCGCGAGCCGCGTGGCTCGGTGTGCACCTCGATGCATTGCTCCGGGAGATTCACCAGCCATACCTCGGAGATCCCGGCACGGGCGTAGAGGGGGGACTTCTCCGTACGGTCGAAGGAGAGGGTGGTGTCGGACACCTCGATCAGCAGCAGCACGTCTGCGGGAACAGGGTGGCGCGAGCGGTAGAAGTCGTCGCGCCACCTGAGCAGCATCAGATCGGGCTGCAACTCGGTGCGCTCATCGATGCGGAGCGGCCCCTGCACACTGACGTTGGCCCGGCGCCGCGCGCCTTCATACAGAAACTGGGCCAGCGCCATGACGCACCCCGCGTGTCGCTCACCGATCGGGGACATGGGAACGATCACCCCCTCCAGCAGTTCGACGCGCTCGTCCGCCCTCAGAATGCCGGTCTCGGCCATCGCGTGGTACTCATCGACGACAAGCCGGCGTTGTTCGACCAGGGTGCTCATGACCAAGCCTCGCCTTTCCATCTGACCGGCGTGCAGCCGGGGTGTCAAGCGGGCGGGCGGCCACAACGGCCACACGGCGAGCCAGGGCGCGCCACTCCTTCGCACACGTCGAGCCCAGGGTCCAGCGCGGACAGCGCGGATGTCGACGCGGACATCGATCACGACGCTCCACGTAATTGACGCACCGGGCTGCCAGCAGTACGGTTCTGCAAGATGGGTGGAAGCATCACTGCCACGGAACAGGTGCCAGCGGGAGGATCGCCATGCCCGACCAGCGGCGCGGCGTTCCCCCACCCCTTGGCCAAGGGCTCCGCCTGTGGGCTATGACGTATCGACGCTCGGCGCATACACGTTCGCCGATGCCTCACGCTACGTCAGGGCCCCGGTAGCCACCGTTCGAGCTTGGTTTGTTGGCACGAAGACCGGATGGGGAACGTTCCAGCCTGTGCTTCAGTTGGACGACTCCCGGCACCGGATGTTGTCGTTTCGCAATCTGGTTGAGTTGCACGTCCTCAATTCGATACGGAAGCGGCACCGGGTGACACTATACCGCGTCAGAACAGCCATAGCAATCCTGTCCGACGTGTGGAACTCAGAGCATCCCTTGGCGGAGCAAGACATTCTTACCGATGGGTACGAGCTGTTTGCGCACGTGTCCGGGTTGTTGACCAACGTCAGCGACCACGACAAGCAGATCCTTCTCGACAAGGTGCTCAGGGCTGCCCTGCAAAGAATCGAAAGACACCCCGGCGGGGACGCCTGTAAGCTCTTCCCGTTCCCCACAGCCGAAGTAGAGTCGGCGGAGCCACGGACAATCGAGATCAATCCTTCGGTTCAGTTCGGCAGGCCATGTCTCGCCGGGACGGGTATACCGACGGAAATGTTGTATCAACGCCACCGGGGGGGGGATGCTATGGTTCTGCTCGCTGGAGATTACGATATGCCCCTCGAACGGGTCCGAGACGCGATCCACTTCGAGCAGGATCTTCGTGGCAGGCGTTCCGTAGCGTAGGAACGGGCGATTCTGACCTTCCTGGTTGATCGCTTCCAGCGCCCGGGGGTTGACACCTTGCTGTGTGCTCCTGCTGGCGGCGGTCGCCGCGTTCGCGCAGTCCGACCGGCCCGGCCCGGCGCCCGAGCTGGTCGGGGAGGCCTCCCGATGGGGTGGCGAATACCTGCTGGGGCTGGGGGTCGGCTTCGGGCCGCACCGGGTGCTGGGCTACGGATCGGTGCTGGGATTCGACCCGCTCGGCTTCAATCTCGGCGCCGGCTACGGCAACGACGCGCTGCAGGCGGTCGGCCTCTACCGGCAGCACTCGCCGGGACGCCTGCCCTACCTGGACGCGAGCGACCACCGGGGCGGGCTACTGCTGCTGGCCGACTACCGCAGCCGCGTCTCGCTGGTAGCGGACCTCAGCACCCTCCAGCTCCTGCGCCGGGCGGCCGCCGCGTACGGCGTCGGACTGGCCGCTCCGATGCGGTTCCTCGACCGCACCTTCATCGTCGAGCCGCGCCTGCTGCACGGCGGCCTGACCCGCCGGACTCCGGAGCTGGCACGCGACCTGATCGGTTACCGGTTCGGCGACTTCAGCGTCGGGCGCCTGTTGGGGCTGCTGGAAGGGATACGCAGCGATACCGGCGGCACGACCGCGCTGGTGCTCGACCTGGAGGCCCGGCTCCACTTTCTGCAAACCGGCGGCGTGCCGATCCTGGACGGGATCTACGTGGGCACGTTTGCGGACGGCGGCCTGTTCTGGGACGAGACGCGGGGAGCCGCCCCGGCGGGCGACTTCACCGTCGGCGGCGCTCTGGGAATCGACTGGCTGCGCGTCTCGCTGGCGGTCGAGGCCGGCTACAACCACGCCGATGCCGGCTTCGTATGGGGCGTGGAACTCAAGTCATTCAGGTACGAGGCGAACGAGGAAGACGATGAAGACCTAACACTCCCCTGCTGATCTGGCTGCTGACCTGCGATCATCTCGGTCTCCTTCCTGGAACGCCTGCGCGAGCTGGGATCGCTACGCGCCATCGGCACGACCCGCGCGCAGTTGCTGCTGCTGTTGCTGGTGGAGGCGCTGGCCACCTACCTGCTCGGCGCCGCGGCGGCGCTGGGGCTCGGCTTGGTCGCCAGCGCCATCATCAATGCCCTGGAAGCCCTGGAAATCACCTTCGTCCCGATCGGCTGATAGGTATCTTGTGCGGGTAGCTGCATGCCGCTTGAATGCCGCTTACGGTGGACCGGTGACCGGCATTTGATCGCCCGACCCAGGTCCCGGGGCATTCCCGGCACCTATGGCGCGAAGCCATCCTCAAGCACAGCACTACCCGGAGCCCGACAGCCGAGCGAGCTGGATCTCATGCTCGTGGATCACGTGGCCGTAGTCGTCGACCAGCCACGACCGCCAGCCGTCCTGCTCCTTTTCGACGTGGGCCAACTGTCGCCGTGACCATGGGTCCGCCCAGCCGGGTGCACTGCCAACCACGATCTCGAGCGGCACGCCGCGCTGGTAAGACTGATCCTTGAGGTGGTAGAGCTTTACCTCGTCGCGCTGCACCCATGGAGCGGGGAGGAGTTCGTCCAGAAATCCCCAGCGTAGCCGCACGGTGCCGTGCAGGCGCCCATATTGATAGATGGCGTAGAGCGACTTGGCGTCGGCTTCGAGCCGGCGACGCAGCTTCGTCAGCTCGCCGCCGGCGAGGTACTCACGCATTTTCTTGGCGTCGCCGAACGGGCGGCTGATGCCGCACGAGCCCTGTACCAGCAAACTCACCGTGATCTTGAGGGTCCGCCCGCTCCTATTGATCGTTCTTGTCTTCTGCGGAGGTCCCAACTCACCAAGGCGACGGGCCCCGGGCTCGAAGCCTAACGTCCGCAGCAGCGTGCGCACGTCGATGGCTGCAATGATGTCATAGGCAGCGAGCTTCTCCACGGCGCTTGCGATCTCGTCTCGCACGAAAGTGTGGAGATCCCGCTCGGCGACGTCGACCAGCACCAGCGCCTCAGGCTTCCTGGCGGGGAACGGGTGGATCAGCACTCGCCGCATGCGGCCGAGTTCCTTGGCGCGGGCCTCGCGCTCGTGTTCCAAGCGTATTCGATTGGCGGCAACCACAGCCGGATCAGGTGGCTCGTTTGCCCAACGCCTGCGAGTCTCGATCCGGTCGATGACAGCTTGCCGTGCAGAGCGAAGCGCATCGTGGTTGGGGTCGAGTTCCCAGCAGCCGTCCTCTCTTGCTCGAATCGCAGATCCACGCCGCCAATAGTTGGCCGACCTGGCTGGGACGGGATACCACTGGCTGCGCGCCGACACGAACGAGATCACGTCCTCCGGATCCATAGCCCTGCCGTGCGCATCCAGGACGCAGAGAACCACGCGCTGAGCCGACCAACTGCTTGGGACGCCGTCTCGCCATGCCTCGTCGAGATACGCCGCCGTCAACGGAGCATCAACGGTGGGAAGTGGTTCCGGCGCGGGGCGATCCACGGGCGACGCAGCCTTCCATGGGCGCAAGCCAAGGCGATAGACCCACAGATCGGCCTCGGCGTCGTAGGGATCGAGCGCGTACCGGTCGCCATCACGGTAGATCGGTGCACGCCCCGGCTTGCACCGCTTCAGCGAAGCCAGGGCATGCGCGGCAGGCGCCACCCCAGCCTCCTCGAAGCGCTGCGCGGCTTCCTGCAGGGTGACGGGTTCGCCTCGCTCCAGGAGTACCACGATCAGTAGCCTGTAATAATGGGTCCCCCGGTTGTCCTTGGCCACCTCAAGCTTCGGAATCCCGACCCCGAGCGCGTCGCAGTATGGATTTGGTCTATCCTTCTTACTATCCTTCATCGTTGCACCTCAGCGTCCCAACGTGGCCACCCATGGTGAATCGGCAGGCAGTACCCCAGCCCAACTCTCGAGACGACCCCGATCCCGCTGGTCGCGCTGGTCGTTTAGGTTGTACCACCGGACGAGTGTTGATCAACCCGAGTCTACCCGATCAGCCGCGAGCCGTCGGGAGCTGGCGTGCCGGTCACGGTCTGGGGGATGTAGCGCCAAGCGCGACTTCCGGTCACGCTCACTTGAATGGGAGCGACAGAAATTGAAAAGAAAGAGGAGCGCAAACATGATCTTTACCCTGCAAACCTTTCATGTCGAGCGGAAGGATTACGCCGAGTTTGTCAACATTAGCGAGGAGACCCCTTGGGCTCTGGTCGGTCGTTATGGGCGGTCCGGAAACAATCTTGGCGATGACCAGCTACGACAGCCTCGCCAAGTGGCAGGAAACACGCAACTGGGAAAGCCTTTCAGACGCTTCCTCGGGACGCGCCGCGCTGGTCAAAGATACGGACGTGATCGCTTTGCGGCTTCTAACGCGGCGGTATCCGACGAGGTCTGATACGTCAGATGACCCGGGGATCTACACGGTAAGGACGTTCGAGGTCCGTGACAACGACGTTGACCGGCTGGTGTACCTGTCTGAAGAGCGCTGGTGGCACTGGGCTGAAAAGGGCTTAAGGCAGATGCCGCTGGGAGAGTGGATATCGATCATCGCGCCTGAAAGACGCATCTATCTGATGACGCGGTACGATGACATGGCCCATTGGGAGCAAACGCGAGATGTTTCCTCCGAACCCTCCGATCCTGAACTGAAAAAAATTTGGGCCGACGGGTATGCGGCGCTTCGTGAACGAAGCCGGCTGTGCCTAAGCACGAATGTGAAGATCTTGAGACCGATCAGCGGCAGGCGGCCGATCGTCTGAATCGGGCCGATGCGCGCAGGATGGCATTCCGAGATGCGGCGCGCCGGAGTGAGCGAGCGCGACTGTGAAGCGATCCGACCTGCGTTCCTGTACCAAGGCCTATTCTACGATGTGCTATAAGGCCACGGGCTGCTAGTCAGCCCGGCGCCACCGCGAACACCGCGAACGCGGTCACGTTGCGCGTGGCGCGGCTGAACTCCACCCCCACCAGGTGGATGGGCTCGCCCAGGTGGCGGTACTTGGCCGCGTAGTCCCGGCTCTGAAGCTGCGCCAGCGCACTCCCCTCCGGCTCCATCTCCACCACCTTGAACTCGAACAGGTACACCTGCCCGCCGGCCCGCACCGCCATGTCCTCAGCCAAGGTCCCGCTCCACGTCGCTTAGCGGGTAAGTCTTCGCTCCTTTCCTGATCGCTTCCAATTCCGCCTCGGCCAGATATAACTCTTCCAGGTCGGCCAAATGCTCAACGATCGCTTCCCGTGCATAGTATGACTTCGTCCGGCCAGTGCGCCTGGCCAGTTCCTCAAGTCGAGATTCCACATCCTCAGGCAACCTGAGCGCCAGCATCGGTCCGCCTCCTCGCTATACAAGTATAGCCCTGTTGCGCGTGCTACACTGGCGAAGGTCTATAATCGATGATGCCAAGTGGGCGCCGAGCACCAGTTCGAGGCCAACGAGGGGGGATCGAGTGGCGACTGCAGCCCGGGGCGGACGAATCTGTCGCGGAAGTGCCATGGCTGCCGGTGTGCCTGCGTGCCTTCGCCCAGGGTAGCACGGTTGGGGTAGTTGTGAACTCCAGGTCGCCGAGTTGCACTACCATAGGATCACGGTGATGCGGCGGCAGCAGCCCTTCGTGGACGGCGCTGGATTCGTCGAAACTCAGCGGCTCGATCCGGAGCGCCTCGCGCCGACTCACCACGTAACGCACGGGCGACGCGGGCAGTGGCAAGCGCCCAAGCCGATGCTTGATCGCGATCTCCCACGCACAGAGCGCGCTGAGAAACACGTCGTTGTCGGGACTGCGGCATGTGCTCCGGGCACGCGGCGTCAGCCGGGCGTCGTCAGCCGCCAGCCAGAGAAACGTGCAGGTATCGAGCAAGAGTCTCACCCTGATTCACCCCTTCCCTCGAAGGCGTCAAGCAGGTCGTCAGGCAACGGGTCGAAGAAGCTGTCCGGGATCGTCATGCCCCGATCGATCCCCACGGGACGCGGCTGACGCAGTGGGGCCGGAATCGGCCGCAGCTCGGCTATCGGGACGTTCCGACGACAGATGAGCACCGTTTCACCCTTGCCTACTCTGTCGAGGTAATACGACAGACGAGCCTTCGCCTCAGCGATATTGATCTGATTCATAGTCTTATAGCAGATCAGTTAACTGACTATGTCTACCGCACTCTCCGCGTCGTCGAAGGCCAACGAGACTTCCGCGTACACGATCTGGTTGATGCCCACGCCATCGGTCATGAATGCGCCGGCCAGGGCGCGTTCGGACCAATTGCGCCACTGCGGATCATTGGTAAACAAGTCAAGCAGGACGTTGGTATCGACCAGCACCACCTCAGTCATCCCCACGCGTGAGCCGCATCACCTCGGCGGTGGTAGCGCGCCCGGCCGCCACCCCGCGCGCCCGGCGCAGACGTTGCGCGATCACGTCCACCGCGTGGCACGACTACCGTCATCGCATCGCGGCTGATTGAGGTCGGCAAGGTAGATGGCGTATCGGCGTGGGAACTTCGCCATCAATCCAGACCATCCGCGACGGTAACCTCCAGATCGTTCCAAACTTCGCGCTCTGCCGCCATGGCCTGTCCGACGCCCGGCCGTGAAGCACGACGCCCTCGTCCACTTCTTGCAGGACGAGCGTGTCGCTCCAGCCGTACTTCTCCAGCAACGCCTTGGGTCCCCTTGGAATTGCTCCATCCGGACGCATACGGAGCCATCCACCATACTTGCCCACATGTTGGCCCATGATTGCCGGGCCCAATGGTAACGACTCCTCCCGTGGCGGGCAAGCACCGCACGGCCCAACCAGCAGGAATTCTTGTAACTGATTGCTGGTGAATCAGTTAGCAACCATCTCGCGCCTTTACGGCGGCAGCCATCCGCGCATGGACGAATCGGCCCGGCCGCCGCATCGGCGCGCGCATCGGCAAGGACGGGTTCCGGCGCGCCCTCGCCTGCTTCGACGGCACCGCCCGCGACTGGTCCGACCGGGCCGGATGCTGGTGATCGGCGGTTGATTTTCCGATTGACTGGTCAAGGCGTTTACTCTAATTTATAGAGTACACGTGTTTGGAGAGCTATCTTGGTTCGAGAGTCAGGAGGAACAGAGTGACTACTACCGACAACCTCAAGGAAGACATCGCGTACGTGCGGGCGGCGGCGGAACGGGCGGGAGCCGGATCGATCCCGTCGATCTACGTGCTGTGGGCAGTGATCGGGCTGTGCGGCTTCGCGCTGGCGGACTTTGTGGCCGATCCCCGGTGGATCGGGCGATTCTGGCTGGTGGCAGGTCCGGTCGGGTTCTGCGTCTCCGGCTGGCTCGGCTATCGCGCCAGTCGCCACGCCGGGCAGGGAAACCGACAGATCGGCGTGCGCTGGGGCCTGCACTGGCTGGCGTTCATGGTGGCCGGCGCGCTCGGTGCTGCCCTGGTTGCAGCCGGGCATCTGCCGTGGTCCGGGTTCGGCTCGCTCGTGGTGCTGCTGCTGGCCCTGTCCTACTTTCACGCGGGGCTGTACGTGGACCGCCGGATGCTGGCGATCGGCGGGGTGCTCGGCGCGTGCTACCTGGTGACCTTGTTCATACCGGGGTACCAGTGGACCCTGGCCGGCGTCCTCATGGCCGTGGCACTCGTCTGGCAGGCGGTCCTCGGAGCGCGGGCGCGCGATGCCGCCCACTGATCCCGAGGTTCCCAGCCTGGATGAGCTGGCGGCGCTGAACGGCCTGCTCCAGCATCGGGTCCGGCTGGCGATCTGCGTGCTGCTGTCCAAGTACGACGCGATGTCGTTCAGCCGCCTGAAGCAAGTGCTGGAAGAGAAGGACGGCAGTCTGGGCACCCACCTGCGCAAGCTGGAGGATGCCGGATACCTGGCGATCGACAAGACCTACCGCGACCGGCGCCCGGTGACCTGGTATCAACTGACCGCCACCGGCCAGCAGCATCTGGCACGGCACGTCGAAAATCTGACCCGCCTGATCGGACGCGGGCGGTAGATGAGGAGACGAACGATGAAAATGTACACCTCCGTTCTGGTTTTGCTGCTGGCCGGCGCGGCGGCCGGGTTCGCGGGCGGCGCCGGGGAGCTGCACGAGTACGCTCCCTCGCCGCCGGCGGCGCAGATGCTGGCCGAGTATGAACGTGCGCAAGCGGAGGGGTTCGCTCGGGCGGCCGCTCCCGCCCCCGATCCGGCGCAGGTCACGGATGACGTGCAGCGCTGGCGCGAACGGAGCGAAGAGCTGCACGGCGATCCCGCCGCCTACCATTATATGCGCGCCCGCATCGAGTACGACGCCTACCATCGGCTGGCCGGCACCGACGGCGACGCCCGCGCCGGCTACCTGGACCGCGCGCTGAAGCAGATCAAGCGGTTCGTGGAACGGAACGTCCGGTTCGCCGACGGCTTCGCGCTGCACGGCGCCATCCTGGGCCAGAAGATCGCCGCCCACCCGGCCAGCGCCATGCTCCACGCGCGCGCCGCCAAGCGGGCGACCACCACTGCGCTGCGCCTCGATCCGGACCACCAGTTGGCGCACCTCAATCTCGGCTTCACCTTCGCCAACGCGCCCGAAGCCTTCGGCGGCGACCGCAAGCTGGCGGTCAAGCACTTCCGCACGGCGTTCGCCGGCGGCGCACCGGCGCTGCGGGCGGTCGCGGGCGTCTGGCTCAGCGTGACCTACGACCAGCTCGGCGAACCGGAGCGGGCAGCGGAGGTGATCGGGCAGGTGCTGGAATTCGCTCCCGGCTTCCCACCGGCCGTGGCCACAGCCCGCGCCCTGGCCGCCGGCGACGACCCGGTGCCGTACCTGGAGCGATTGCAGTGACGGGGAGCAGCCACGCGCCGCCACCGCTGCTGGAGGCACGGCGCGCCACCAGAAGCTACCGCAGCAAGACCGGCGCGGTGGCGGCGCTGCGCGGCGTGGACCTCACCGTGCGGCGCGGCGACTTCGCGGTCGTGCTCGGTCCGTCCGGCAGCGGCAAGAGCACCCTGCTCAACGTGCTGAGCGGCCTCGAAACCGTCGACGAGGGCCGGATCCTTTACCGGGGCCGGGAGTTGCGCAGCTACACGGACGCTCAGCGCACCCGGTTGCGGCGGCGCGCCCTGGCGGTGGTGCTGCAGAGCTTCGAACTGGTGCCGCTGATGAGCTGCTATCGCAACCTCGAGTTTCCGCTGCTGCTGGCGCGCATCCCCCGGCGCGAGCGCCGGCGCCGCGTACAGCGGATCGCCGACCTCCTGGAGATCGGGGATCTGCTTGCGCGCCGGGTCAGCGCCGTGTCCGCGGGGCAGCGGCAGCGGGTCGCCATCGCCCGCGCCCTGGTCGGGGAGCCGGAGGTGGTGCTGGGCGACGAGATAACCGGCAGTCTGGACGCGCACTGGTCGCGGCGCATCTACGCCCTGCTGCGCGAACAGCAGCGCGCCGAGGGACGCACCTTCGTGATGGTCACCCACGACCGCTCGCTGGTGGAACCCACCGACCGGCTGTTGCAGATGCGCGACGGCCTGCTGCGGGAACGGACCGCGTAGGCGTGGCGCTGGTCATCTCCGCACTGCTCAACGTGGTGCACAACCTGCGCCGCACCGTGGCCGCGGTGCTGATCATTGCGCTCGGGACCGGGCTGCTGTTCCTGAGTCACGCCTACCTGCAGGGTCTCTACTCCATCCTCAGCTTCGGAATCCGCAACCAGGCCGGCGACCTGCAGCTCCATCACGCCGACTACCAGCACGCCAGCCCGAGCGCCCAACCCCTCATGTCCGGCGACGTACTGGCCCGGGTCGAGCGCCTGGTTGCAGAGCTTCCCGAACTGCGGACCACGAGCAGAGAGCTGTTGTTCGGGGGATTGCTGCAGGCCGGCGAACGGAGCACCGGCGTGGCCGCAGTAGGCGTGCAGACCGATCGGTTGAACCGCGGCGCCGCGAGCCGGCGGCTGCTGGTGGCAGGGCACGACCTGACCTCCGGCGACGCCGCCGCGGCCATCCTCGGCGAGGGCGTGGCCCGGCAACTGGCCGTCACGCCGGACACACCGGACCGCCGGGCGACGCTGTTCGTGCATAGCGTGGCCGGCGCGGAGAGGACCGCGGACCTGCAGATGAAGGGAATCGTCCGCACCGGCAGCAGCATCAACGACGCGTACGCGATCTACGTGCCGCTGCCGTTCGCGCGCCGGCTGCTGGATACCGCGGGCGCGCACCGGATGCTGCTGTTCCTGCGCCCGGAACGGTGGGAACGAGACCTGGACGCGGTGCAGGAGCGCCTCCGCCGGCAGCTCAAGCAGGCCGGGCTGCCGGTGGCCGTGTCGAGCTGGCGGGAGGTACAGGACTTCTACGACCAGCTCAAGTCGTTCTACGATCTGCTGTTCACGTTCGCGATCGCGGTCATCACCCTGCTCTCCATGGTCGCCATCTTCGCCATCGTATCGGTAGCCTTCCTGGAGCGCCTGCGCGAGCTGGGATCGCTGCGCGCCATCGGCACCACCCGCGCGCAGGTGCTGCTGCTGTTGCTGGTGGAGGCGCTGGCCACCTACCTGCTCGGCGCCGCGGCGGCGCTGGGCCTCGGGCTCGCTGCCGGCGCCGTCATCAACGCCCTGGAGATCAGCTTCGTCCCGATCGGCAGCAACCTCGCCGTGCCCTTCTTCATCGACCTGGAACTGCGCTACTTCCTGGTCCCGGCCGCCATCACGCTGCTGATGACCGCCGGCGCCACGCTGGTCCCGGTACTGCGCACCGCCCGCATGAGCGTCGCCCACGTCCTGCGCTACGAGTAGACCGGCATCTTCTCTCGCCGAACGGTCACCGGCTTGCAGTAGCTTCCGAAACCTGACAGTCGATCCCGTAGCGGCAGTTCTCGGCGAGCGCGGCAGGCGGATGTCGGGGTTTGTGCAGGGCGGGCCGCTTTCAGTATCCTGCCCAAAGCCGAGTATGAGCGGCCGCGGGCTTTGGAGGAGGATCACACGCGGACGATGGCGAGCCGGGTAATCGGGGTGACCGGCGGGATCGGCAGCGGCAAGTCGGCGGTGGCGCGTCTGCTCGCTGAACGGGGGGCCGCGGTAATCGACGCCGACACGGCCGCGCACCAAGTGTACCTGCCGAAGACCGCCGGCTGGCGCGCGATCGTCGCCGCCTTCGGGGCGGAGATGGTCGAGCCCGACGGGAGCATTTCCCGCACGCGGCTGGCCGCCACCGTGTTCCGCGACGCCGCGGCCCGCGACCGGCTGAACGCCATCGTCCATCCCCAGGTGCGCCGCCTGCTGTGCGACCAGGTCGCCGTCGCGCGCGGCCGCGGGGCGCAGCTCATCGTGGTGGAGGTGCCGCTGCTGGTCGAGGCGATCCGGAACTCGGCTGAGTGGACCCGGATGTTCGACGAAGTCTGGGTGGTCACCGCGCCGGAAGCGCAGGTGATCGAGCGCGTGCGCGCGCGCGGCCGCATGCCGGAGGCGACCATTCGGGCGGTGATCGACGCCCAGGTCACGCCCGCGGAACGGCTCCCCTACGCCGACGTGGTAATCGACAACAGCGGCGGGCTGGAACAACTCCGCGGCCGGGTGGACGCGCTCTGGCTCGAGCGGAGCGCCGGCGCGGAGGCCTGAGCGCCACCCCCTGCGCCGGCTGCGCGGCCACCCCAGCCCCCGGTCGTCACGACAGCTTGAAAGTCACCTCGCCGCCCTGCCGCAGCAGCCGGATACGGCTCGCGCCCTGCTCGGAGTACGCCTCGAACGCGGCGTCCTCCAGGCAGCGCATGAACACCGCCTCCAGCCCGCGCGCGCCGGTCTCCTTGCCCAGCGCCCGCTCGACCATCAGCTCCAGGACGTCGTCGTCCACCTCCAGCCGAATCTCGTCGAACAGGAACTCGTTGGTGTACTGCTTGAGGATGTTCTGCCGGAGGATCTGCATGAGCTGGCCGGCGGACAGCGCCTGGAACGGAACGATGCGCTTGAAGCGGCCGATCAGCTCCGGCAGGAACCCGTAGCTCTGGAAATGGCGCACGGTCCCGACCTCGTCCTCGCTGTAGGACACCGCGATCCGCTCCAGGTCGCGGGCGTCGCCGGTGCGGCCGAAGCCGATCCCCTCCGCCCGTCCGGCGTCGGTCACCCCCTTGAATCCCGAGAACGCGCCGCAGCTTATGAAGGCGATGTCGGAGGTGGACAGCAGCGTGCGCGCGCCGTACTCGGAGTGGGACAGCTCGTTCGGCACCGCCACCTCGACTGTCTCGAGCATCTTGAGCAGCTCGCGCTGGACCCCGACCCCCGACACGTCCTTGGTGGTCCCGGCGCCGGCGAACACCGCGTTGTTCTGGCCCGACGCCACCTTGTCGAACTCGTCCAGGCACACCACCCCGACCGAGGTCGCCGCCTGGCTGAGGTCGGCGGCATAGAGCAGGCGCGTGAGGATCGACGTGACGTCCTGGCCCACGTAGCCGGTCTCGGAGTAGCCGGTCAGATCCACGATCACCGTCGGCAGATGCAGCACGTGCCGGAACAGCAGCTCCACCAGGTAGGTCTTGCCGCACCCGGTCGGGCCGACCAGCAGCAGGTTGGTCTTGGCCGGCAGCAGGTCGCGGCTCACCCCCTCGAGGTAGATCTTGCGCAGGCGCGACACGTGGCGATGGGCCATCAGCGCCGCCACCGTGACCGCGCGGTCCTGCCCGACGTAGCCCAGGCCGCGGATCGTGGCCGCGATCTCGCGCGGCGTCAGAAACGGGATACTGCGCACGTAGAGCACGATCTCCTGCTCGGTGCGCTCCGCCCCCCGGGGCGGACGAATCTGTCGCGGAAGTGCCATGGCTGCCGGTGTGCCTCGTGCGCGCTCGCCCAGGGTAGCATGGTTGGGGTACACTGGAGAATGCAACCCGACTCCGCGGCAATCATCGAACTGGCCGCCGCGCTGCCCGTGTCCCGCCACCGGGAGGAAATCCTGGAGCAGCTCGCGCGCAGCCCCGTGATCGTAGTCGAGAGCCCCACCGGTTCCGGCAAGACCACCCAGCTTCCCCGCATCCTGTACGAAGCGGGGTACGCCGGCACGCACCGCATCGGCGTGACCCAGCCGCGCCGCATCGCCGCGGTGTCGGTGAGCGACTTCATCCGCGCCCAGCTCCTGGCCACCGGCGACGTGCCGGCCGATCTGGTGGCCTACAAGATGCGGTTCGAGGACACTACCACCGCCCGCACCCGGATCAAGTTCATGACCGACGGCGTGCTGCTGCAGGAGCTCAAGCACGACCGCCTGCTGCGCGAGTACACGGTGCTGATCATCGACGAGGCGCATGAACGCTCGCTCAACATCGACTTCGCGCTCGGGCTGCTCAAGGGGGTGCTGGCGCAGCGTCCCGAGTTCAAGGTGATCGTGTCCTCCGCCACGATCAACGCCGAGGTGTTTTCGGAGTACTTCGATCAATGCCCGATCGTGCGTATCGACACGCCGCAGCATCCGGTGCGGATCCTCTACCGTCCGTTCCAGCCGGCCGGCGACCCCGAGCAGCTTCTGGACGGCATCGAAACGGTGGTGCTGGAGATCGACCGCGCGCGCGAGCGCGGCGACGTGTTGATTTTCCTCTCCGGCGAGCGCGACATCCGCGCCTGTATCGCCCGGCTCGGCGCCCGCCACGAGAGCCGCCGCTGGCAACTGCTGCCGCTGTTCGCGCGGCTGTCTCAGGCGGAGCAGGGACGCGTGTTCGATTCGTTTCCGGGCCGGCGCAAAATGGTGGTGGCCACCAACATCGCCGAGACCAGCCTCACCATCCCCGGCATCGGCTTCGTGATCGACGCGGGGCTGGGAAAGATCAACTCCTACAACCCGCGCACCTTCACCGCGGCCCTTACCGAACAACCGATCGCGCACGCTTCCTGCAACCAGCGCCGGGGCCGCGCGGGCCGTACCGGGCCCGGCGTCTGCTACCGCCTCTACTCCGAGGAGTCCTACCGCCAGCGTCCGCTGTTCCAACTGGAGGAGATCCACCGCACCGACCTGTCCGAGGTGGTGCTGCGCATGGCCGATCTCGGGATCAGCGATTACGAGGAGTTCGACTTTCTGTCGTCACCCGGAGCGGAACGGATCGCCGGCGCCGTCCGCCTGCTGGAACTGCTGGACGCCCTCGATGCGGACCGGTCGCTGACCGAGGCCGGCCGGCTGATGGTGCAGTTTCCGATCCTCCCGCGCCACGCGCGCATGCTGGTGGAAGCGATCCGCCGCTACCCGGACGTGCTGGAGGAGACGCTGATCGCCGCCGCGTTTCTGTCGGTGCCGAGCCCGCTGGTGCTGCCCGAGGGGCACGAGCTGGAGGCGCGCCACGCGCACCACCGGTTTCGCCACCCGCTCGGCGACCTGGTGGCTTATCTGCACCTGTTCCGGGACTTCCGCGACAGCCGCGACCGGGAGGAGTTCTGCGCGCGCAACTACCTTGAGCCGCGTACGATGCACGAGATTCTCAACATCAAGACGCAACTCGAGGAGATCGTCACCGGCCTCGGGGTTCCGGCCGCGCGGTTCGCGCCGCGCGCCGCCGGTGGAGATGGCGGTGGTGCCACCGAGGGCGCAAGCGGCGGCGCGAGCGGCGGCGCGACTGACGCCGCGCTGAGCCATTACTTGTGCGCGGTGGCGCGCGGGCTGATCCAGTTCGTGTGCGTGGCCGTGGGGCCCGGACGCTACCGCAGCCCCACCGCCGGCAACATCTTCATCCACCCGGGATCCGGCATGTACGGGCAGCAGGCCCGCTTCATCGTCGCCGGCGAGGTCGTGCGCACGTCGCGCACCTACGCCCGTTCGGTGTCGCCGCTGCAGCGCGCGGAAGTGCAGGCGCTGTCGCCCGATCTGCTGGCCGACCTGGTGGCGGCGGCGCCGGCCGCGGCGCGGGACGGCGGCCGGCGCCGCCGGAGGCGCGGAGCCGCGGCGGCGGTGGACGAACCGCCCGACCGCGGCTGGGCGCGGCGCGCCGAGGCCCAGGTGCGCATCCTGGGCGAGACCTTCGCGCTGTCCGCGCACGGCAGCAAGGGGCAGATGGTCACCCTGCCGTGGCGGCAGGCGGCGCCGCTGGCGCGGCGCGCCGGCCGGCGGGCGCTGGCCGCCCACCGCAAGCTGCGCGGCCGGATCATGCTGGACGGGGCCGAGGTGATGACCGGCGCCCGCCTGCCGGTCCTGTTCGAGGTGCTGCGCAAGGCCGACCCCGACCACCGCGTTGACGCAACCTGGCCGCGCGAGCCGATGCAGCTTCCCGGCGACGCCGCTCCCCTGGTGCGGCGGCTCGACCATGTGCTGGCGCTCGCCCCGCGCACCCCCGCCGGCACCCAGCTCGCCTTCCTGGCGCTGCGCACCGATTCGCACGGCCGCTTCCGGCTGGCGGCGCGCCGCACTCTGCAGAGCGCGGTGGCCGATAGCCTGGCGGCGCTGGAGGAACTGGCCGACGCGCCCGCCGGCACGCTGGACAACGCGCAGCAGGCCCGCCTCAGCGCAGTCTACCGGCGCGTATCCGAACTGCTGTAGGGCTTATCCAAGGCTTACCCAGGCTTATCCCGCGTTGCGGCCGTCGTCGTCCGCCAGGACCCGGCGCACCTGCGCAGGGTCCACTGCCTGCAGCACGGTCTGCGCCAGAGCGCGCTGCAGAACGAAGCGCAGCTCGTTGCCGCTCCGCTTCTTGTCCGACCGCATCGCGGCCAGCAGGCGGTCCGGATCGATCCCGCCCGCGGTCAGCCGGTACCCGTAGGCGCGCACCAAGCGCTCGACGCGCGCCGCGTACGCGGGGTCGGTCACGCCCAGCGCCCGGCCCAGGCGCATGGCGCGCACGATGCCCCACGCCACCGCCGCGCCGTGGGTCCAGGCAAACCCGGACGCCGACTCCAGCGCATGCGCGAAGGTGTGTCCCAGGTTGAGAAACGCCCGCGACGTGCCGTCCGGCCCCACCGCCGTCCCGCGTTCCTCGCGCAGGTCGCCGGCCACGAACCGCGCCTTGACCGCCAGGCAGCGGCGCACGTACTCGCCCACCAGGGCCGGCGCCCGCGCCAGAACTCCCGCGCGCTGCCGCTCCAGCAGCGCCAGCAGCTCGGCGTCCCCCAGCAGGGCGGTCTTGATCACCTCGGCCAGCCCGTCCAGGTAGTCGACGTCGGACAGGTGCCCCACCACGCGCGGCACGATCACCAGCGTGTGCGCGGGGTAGAACGTGCCGACCAGGTTCTTGCCCTGGCGCAGGTTGATGCCGGTCTTGCCGCCCAGCGCGGCATCCACCATCGCGGTGACCGTGGTCGGGATCAGCATCAGGCGCACGCCGCGCAGATAGATCGACGCCGCGAACGCGGCCACGTCGCACACCGCGCCGCCGCCGACGCCCACGATCTCACCGGCCCGGTCCAGGCCGCGTCCGTGCGCGGCCAGCAGCACCCGCTCCACGGAGCTCCAGCCCTTGGCGCGCTCCCGGTCTTCCAGCAGCACCGGGTCCGGCACCCCCGCGCCGAACAGCCGCGCCGTGGTGCCGTCGAACACCACCACCCGGTTGGCCGCGGCGCGCAACGCGGCGGCCAGCTCGTCATTGAACAGTACCCGCGTAACCGGCGGCGCCGCGGCGAAGCGATAGGTGGTCACACGCGCGGCGCGAGTGACGGGTCGGCGGGGCGCCCGTCCTTGAACACCACGAAGTACAGGCTGGGCTGGTCATCGTGCGGGTTGATGCCGAGGCGCCCGATCTCGGTGCCGATCTCGACCCGATCGCCCACGTCCACCAAGGTCTCGCTGTTGCCGAGGTACCCGAAGATGTACCCCAACGGATTCTGCACCAGGACCACGTGTCCAAACCCGCGGCTGGGGCTGGCCCAGCGCACGGTGCCGGACGACACCGAGCGTACCGCCGCCCCCTCCTGGCCCGCGATTACGATTCCCGTGAGCTTGCCGGTGAGCCGGCGGCGCGGGCCGTGTAGCGGCCACAACCGATTCTCGTCGCTCACGGGGCGCGTGGACGCGGCGGGCGCCGCGCGGGCGACGGTGGCCGCGGCCTCGGGTCGGCGCGCCGCCTCCCCGTTGCCCCCCGGTATCACCAGCAGTTCCCCGATCTCCATCGAGGTCGGATCGGTGATGCCATTGGCGCGCAGAATCTCCGCCACTTCGACCTGAAACCGGCGGCTCAGGGCGTACACCGTATCGCCCGGCCGCACCACGTGCGCGCGCGGGATGACCAGCTCCTGGCCGACGCGCAACCGGGTCGGATCGGTAATCGCGTTCGCGTCACGCAACAGGTCCACGGTAATCCCGTAGTTCTTGGCGATCCGATACAGAGTCTCTCCCGCGGCCACGCGATGCGTACGCCCGGAGTCGGCCGGCGCCGGCGCGGCAACTGCGACCAGCAGGGCCAGTCCGAGCACCCACCACCGCAACCGGTACCGGCCGCCGCGGCCGCCAAGCGACACCGGCACCGGGACGCTACCGAGAGATGTGCGCCTCATAGCCTAAGTTTCGGTTCGGATGCGCCTGATCTGGAGTGCGGCGGGATGTCGGGCTGGGGAGACTTGAACTCCCGACCTCTCGGTCCCGAACCGAGCGCGCTAGCCACTGCGCCACAGCCCGCAAACGTGATGCTGGTTCGGGAGCGACGGGACTTGAACCCGCGGCCTCCGGCTTGACAGGCCGGCGCGATAACCACCTTCGCCACGCCCCCAGTTCAACTGCCCGCTCAATATAGGTGCCGACCGGCGCCGCTGTCAACGCTTGCGTGCGCTCCGCAGCGCTGCGCACCCGGTTCGCGCGGAAACCCCCTGTTGTCGCAACCCGCGGCTTGCGCTACTATTCGTGGCAAGCTCCCCGAATCCATGGCAAAGAAACACGAACGCACTTCCCCGAAGCGCCCGCATGCCGCCATTGCGGCGCAGCGCAAGTCCAACCCGCTGCTCTATATCGGCAGCGTGATCGTGCTGGTGCTGATCACGGTGTCCTTCATCGGCGCGCCGGCGATCGGCCGGTTCGCCGGCGTCGGCTCGTCCACGGTCTTCGGGTTCTACGACGGCGTGGAGATCGTCCACAAACCCGGCAACTACTTCCACAGTCAGATCCTGCAGATTTCGGATCAGCGCCGGGGACTGAACCGCGCCGACTCTGACGGCTCCGAGCTCTACACCATCATCCGCCAGGCGTTTCAACGCGCCACCTTCCGGGTCGCGGTGCTGGACCGGGCCGCCGGCTCCGACCT
The DNA here is from genome assembly GCA_965198005.1 of Spirochaetia bacterium. Classification (GTDB taxonomy): domain Bacteria; phylum Spirochaetota; class Spirochaetia; order SZUA-6; family Bin103; genus Bin103. The sequence goes on along the minus strand of CBDAOI010000003.1, from coordinate 1,112,533 downwards.
GACGGTCTCCGACAACCTGATCGACAGCGAGCTGATCCGTACCGGTCCGTACGTGATCGGCGGGGTGTTCAGCGAGGACCGGTACAACGCCACGCCGGCCTCGCAGAAGCGGACCAACCGGAAGCTGGTGGCCGAGCAGCTCGTGGAGCGCCAGTACTTCCGCGACCTGGCCGAGGTGAACACCAGTTCCAAGGCGGGCGCGTTCTTTCAGGCGATGGGCACCACGGAACGCAGCTTCATGGTCGCTGCATTCAGCTTCGACCAGCTCCCGGAGGCGCGCCTGATCGAACTCGGCCAGGAGCGCACGGACCTGTTCCGCCGGATCAAGCTCAGCCGGATTCGGGTGCGCGCGGGCAGTGGGGAGAGCGCGGACGTGCTCCAGCGGCTGCGGGACGGCTCCGCGAGCTTCGAAGAGCTGGCGCGCCTGTACTCTCTGGACGATGTAGCCACCGGTGGCGACGTCGGCTGGAAGTACTACTACGACCTGGAGCGCGACTTCGAGGACGCTACGCTCGCGGAAGCGGTGTTCGCCCTGAGTACGGGGGAGACCACCGACGTGTTGTCCAGCCGCTTCGGCGAGGTGATCTACCGTGCGGACACGGAGATGATCGAGCCGGACTTCGGCGATGCCGAGGTATGGGCCGCGGTGCAGGACTACCTGAGCCGCTACGAGCGCGGCTTCGTCCAGGACTTCCACGTCGCCGAGGCGGAGCGGTTCCGGCAGCAGGCGCTGGCCGACGGCTTCGCCGCGGCCGCCGCCGCGTTGGGAGTCGAGACCGTCGAGAGCGAGTTCTTCCCGATCAATTTCCGCAATCTGCTGCTCACGCAGCCGGTGCGCGCGCTCGACCTCGACAGCGACCTGCTCCGGACCGCACCGTACCACGAAGAGTTCTTTGCGCGCGGCTTCAGCCTCGGGCCGGGCGAGATCTCGGGCCCGATTGCACTCGACACCGGCATCCTGGTGCTGCAGCTCCGCGAGGAACGCACCATCGACGAGACCACGCAGCGCGACCTGGAGTCGTTCCACGAGTACTTCGTGGCCACCGCCGTACCGCAGGATCTTCAGCGCAACGTGTTCGAGTCCGAGCTCCTGGTCGACAACTTCCAGGAAGCGATCGGGCGCTTCACCCAGGCCCAGAGCACCCCGGTGCAGGGACCGCCCACCCAGGCGATATTCTAGCCATCGGACTCCTACGCGGCTGGGGGTTTCAGCACTGCCAGAAAGGCGGACTTGGGCAGTTGCACGTCGCCGATCTGCTTCATCCGTTTCTTGCCCTCCTTCTGGCGCTCGAGCAGCTTGCGCTTGCGCGTAACGTCGCCGCCGTAACACTTGGCCGTGACGTCCTTGCGCACCGCGGACACGGTCTCGCGGGCAATGATCTGGCTGCCCACGGCGCCCTGGATCGGCACCTTGAACTGGTGGCGCGGAATCTCGTCCTTGAGCCGGCGACAGATCTCGTGCGCGCGCTGGCGCGCGCCTGCGCGGAACACGAGCTGGGCGAGCGCGTCCACCGTACGGCCGTTGAGCAGGATGTCCAGCCGCACCAGGTCGGACGGCCGATAGTCGGTCAGCTCGTAGTCGAATGAGGCGTAGCCGCGGCTCACCGACTTCAAGGTGTCGTAGAATTCGTAGATCACGTCCGCCAGCGGCAGGTCGTACACCAGCTCCACCCGCCGCTGATCGAGGTAGTTCATCGACCGCTGGGTGCCGCGCTTGGCCAGGCACAGCCCGATTACCGCCCCGACGTACTCGGTCGGCGTGATGATGCTGGCGCGGATGAACGGTTCCTCGACGCGCTCGACCTGGGCGGGGTCGGGGTAGTCCAGCGGGTTGTCCACGGCCAGCTCGGTGCCGTCGCTCCGGTGCACGCGGTAGCGCACGGTCGGCACGGTCACGATCACCGCCAAGTCGAACTCCCGCTCCAGCCGCTCCTGCATGATCTCCAGGTGGAGCATGCCGAGAAACCCGCAGCGGAACCCGAACCCCAGCGCCGCCGAGCTGTCCTTCTCGTAGGTAAGGGAGGCGTCGTTCAGCGCCAGCCGGTCGAGCGCCGCGGACAGCTCGTCGCAGTCGTTGGAGTCGACCGGGTAGATCGAGGCGAACACTACCGGCTTTACCTCACGAAAGCCGGCCAGGGGCTCGCTGCAGGGGAGATCGTCGCGCGTCACGGTGTCGCCGACGCGGGCGTCCGCGATCTCCTTCACCCCGGCCACCAGGTAGCCTACGTCGCCGGCGGCCAGCCCGGCGGTCCGGCTGGTCGTGCCGACCCCGAAGGTGCCGGTTTCTTCCACCGTGTGCACGCTGCCGGTGGACCAGAAGCGCAACGGCATGCCGGGCGCGATGGCACCGTCGAATACCCGCAGGTGGATCACCACCCCGCGGTAGGGGTCGTATACCGAATCGAAGATCAGCGCCCGCAACGGGTCATCGCGCCGCCCGCTCGGCGGCGGCACCCGCGTGACGATGGCCGCCAGCAACTCGTCCATCCCGGTTCCGCGCTTGGCCGACACCCGGATGGCACGCTCCGGATCCATCCCCAGATCGCGGTCGATCTGCTCCGCCAGCCAGTCGTAGTCGATTCCCGGCAGGTCGGTCTTGTTGATCACGGGAATGATCTCCAGACCCTGCTCCAGCGCCAGATAGAAGTTGGACAGCGTTTGCGCCTCGACCCCCTGGGAGGCGTCAATCAGGAGCAGCGCGCCCTCACACGAACAGATCGCCCGCGACACCTCGTAGGTGAAGTCGACGTGTCCCGGCGTATCCACCAGATTGAGGTTGTACGGCGTACCGTTTACCGGAAACGGGATCGAGACCGCCTGCGACTTGATGGTGATGCCGCGCTCGCGCTCGATCGGCATCGAATCGAGCATCTGATCGTGGAACTCCCGCTCCGAGACCAGGTGCGCACGCTGAATGAACCGATCGGCGAGCGTCGACTTGCCGTGGTCGACGTGGGCGATGATGCAGAAGTTGCGGGTGGTCGAGGTCATGTGCTTCAGGCTACAGAAAGTACCGCTGTTCGAGGCTCACCGCCAGCAGCAGCGTGCTCTCCAGAAAGCCTCCGCGCCGCCGCTTGATCGTGATCAGCAGACTGGCGACCCGCGCCTCCTCGTCCACGCGAAAGCGGCTGACCCGTACCGGATCGTCGACCGCAATGTCGGTATCGTCGGCGAGCGACCCCGGAATCACCCGCGTCACCCGGTAGTCGGTACCGAACAGGCTCTCGCCCACCTGCTCCACGCCGAACCCGAACAGCGGCACCAGCACGCGGTCGCGCGTGTCCCGTTCGAGGGCCAGTTCCAGCGGCAAGTGGGGCCGCTCGCCCGGACTCGCCAGGAGACGACGTTCCGCCCCGCCGCGCCGCACGACCAGCTCGATCAGGGTGGGGGCGTGATAGCCGAGCAGCCGGCGCTGCACCTCCGCGACGCCGTCCACCCGATGCTTCCCCACCTGGAGCAGCACGTCGTCGACCGCCAGTCCCGCGATCGCGGCCGGAGACCCGGGGACCACGTAATTCACCACCAACTCGCCCGCCTGCCGATGCACGTTGGCCCCCAGCCACAGATGGACAACCGCGCCGCCCCGGTACAGCCGCGGCAGCACGTACTGTATCCAGACGTACGGAATCCCGAAGTTGATCCCCTCGAATTCCTCGATTCCGGCATAGGTGACGCCGACCAGTTCCCCGTCCTGACTCAGCAGCGGCCCGCCGCTGTTGCCCGGATTGAGCGGCGCGTCCACCTGCAACGCGTCGCCGAGCTGAAGAAACGGACGCCCGGTGGCCGAGACGATGCCGGACGTGACCGTCTTGGCGAGCCCGCCGGGCGACCCGATCGCCACCACCGGAGCGCCGCTCACCAGCTCACCGGCTCCGGCGGAGGCGAACACGTACTCCGGCCTGACCTCGGTCTTCAGCAACGCCAGGTCGAAGATCCGGTCGTAACCCACCACCTTGGCCGAAACCTTCTGATCATCCTGATCGGAGAGCCGGATGAACAGCCGCGAGTAGCCCTCGTAGGCGGGATCGACCTCGCTCTCGATCACGTGGTAGTTGGTGAGCAGATGACCGTGCCGATCGACGAAGAACCCGCTGCCGATCACCCGATCGGGGACCCCCACACCGCCCCTCACGTCGAGACCGCGGTCCACCTCCACGGTTACCGTTCCCGCCAGCATCTCGGCAAACGGCGGCGCCGGGGGCAGCGTGGGCAGCCGCACGGCCAGTCCGCGCGCCGACGCCGCCTGCGCGATCCGCACCAACGCGCCGCGGTTGCCCACCCGGGCAGCGAGGCCCGCCAGCTCCTGCAGGTCCGCCTCCGTGAACGGCAACTCCTCCCGTTCCAGCTCCGGCAACCCGATCGCCAGAGCACTCACCTCATGACCGTCCGCCGCGAGCCGCCGCACTTCACTCCGGTACAGATCGACTATCAGCGGCGCCGCCTGCCCGCCGCGGGCCCCGTCGCCGGCCACGCCGCCGTCCGGCAGAATGGCCAGCGACGCCACCAGCGCCGCCGCGTCCAGGTAGCGCTGTTCGTTCCGCGCCCGTTCCAGCTCGCGGCGCACCGCAGAGATCGCCGTGCGGCGCAGCTCGTCGAGCGTGGCGGCGGCGACCGGAGCGTCCGCCCGGCTGCGCAGGGCCACGATTCGTGGAATGGCGGCGAGCGCCTCGCCGCCGGCCACCATCTGCTCGATTTCTTCTACGTAGACGGCACCGAGTGAGGGAACGGCGGAATGCGGCCGGGTGACGCAACCGGCGAGCGCCGCCAAGCCCAGCCACGCCCCCAGCAGGATGGCGGCGGCCGTCCTAACGCCCCAAAACCGCCGCTTTTGGCCCATCCCGTCCGTCCGCCAGGAGTCCGTCGCAATCCGACAGACTCCTAACTGGCCCGCTGGTTGCTCTCTCCGGACGAGGATTGACGTGGCTCGAGGCCGAGCAGCTTGCGAATCTCGACATCATCCAGCGTCTCCTCCCGTACCAGGGTGGTGGCCAACAGCTCCATCTGGTCTCGATGTTCCTTGAGCAACTCGGTGGCGCGGTTGAGGCGGGAGGTCACGATTTCGTTGACCTCCGCGTCGATCGTGCGCGCGGTTTCCTCCGAATAGCCCTTGTGGCGCGCGATCTCCTTGCCCAGAAAGATCGGCTCATCCTTCTGGCCGTACGCGATCGGGCCCAGGGTGTCGCTCATGCCCCACTCGCACACCATCCTGCGCGCCAGAGCGGTAGCCTGCTCGATATCGTTCCTGGCTCCCGTAGAGGTTTCGCTGTAGGTGATCCGTTCGGCCGCGTAGCCGCCCATGGCGATGGTGATGCGGTCCAGCAGCCACCCCCGGCCGCGCGAATAGTAGTCCTTCTCGGGCAGCGAGAACGCGACCCCGAGCGCATTGCCGTGCGGGACGATCGTGACCTTGTGCAGCGGGTCGGCGTGCTCCAGGTGGTAGTGCAGCAACGCGTGGCCCGACTCGTGGCAGGCGGTCATCTCGCGTTCCTCGGGCTCCAGCACCATCGAATGGCGCGCGACCCCCATCATGATCTTGTCGCGCGCCTCCTCGAAGTCGTCCATGTCGACCCGCTCTTTGTTCTTGCGCGCGGCCAGCAACGCAGCTTCGTTGACGATGTTGGCCAGATCCGCGCCCGACGTGCCCGGGGTGGCCCGGGCGACCCGGTTCAGATCGACGCCGGCGGCGATCGGGATCTTCCTGATATGGATACCGAGGATCTCCTCCCGCCCCCGGACGTCGGGCATGTCCACCACCACCTGCCGATCGAACCGGCCGGGCCGCAGCAGCGCGGCGTCGAGCACGTCGGGCCGATTGGTAGCGGCGATGATGATCACCCCCTCCTTGGTATCGAACCCGTCCATCTCGACCAGCATCTGGTTGAGCGTCTGCTCGCGTTCGTCGTGGCCGCCGCCGTAACCGGCGCCGCGGGTGCGCCCCACCGCATCCAGCTCATCGATGAACAGGATGCACGGGGCATTCTTGCGCCCTTGCTCGAACAGGTCGCGGACCCGGCTCGCCCCGACGCCGACGAACATCTCCACGAAGTCGGAGCCGGACATGTGGAAGAAGGGGACGTTGGCCTCCCCGGCGATCGCCTTGGCCAGCAGCGTCTTGCCGGTCCCCGGCATGCCAACCAGCAACACCCCCTTGGGGATGCGTGCTCCCAACTTGACGAACTTGCCCGGGTCCTTGAGGAACTCGACCACCTCCTGCAGCTCGTACTTGGCCTCGTCCTGACCCGCGACGTCGGTGAAACTGATCTTCTTGGCGGCCTCGTCGTAGCGCTTGGCGCGACTCTTGCCGAACGAAAAGGCCCGGTTCCCGCTGCCCTGCACTTGGCGGAACATGAACCAGATGAAGAAGAACCCGAACACCCAGGGCAGAAAGTCGACGAACACCCGCAACGGCGACACGTTGCGCGGCCGGCCGGTGACCTGGACGGTCCGTTCCTCCAGCTTGCGCATCAGATCGGGATCGGAATAGGGGATGGTAGTTCTGAATACCTCGCCGGGACGCCCCTTGAGCTGCCCCTGAATCTCGTAGCCGTCGATGATCTCGACCGTCTCCACCAAGTCCTGGTTGAGATAGTTCAGGAACACGGAGTACGCCACTTCCTGCGTGTACGAACCCTGATTGTACACGAAGATGAACAGAAATATGACGATCAGAATGACGAGCGTGACAAGCGCGGCGCGATTGTTGAAGTTGAACTTCGGGAACCCCGAGTCGGGACCTTTCCGCTGAGGATTTTTGTTGTCGCCGCTACTCACGTTTCGCTGACCCGAGAATGACGCCGGTCACACGCTGCTGCAACGGCGCGGGGTACGCTCGAACAGGGTTAAGATAGCGATTGTGGCGGCCGGAGACAACCTGACGCCGCCGGCCCCGCCGGCCGCACCGCTTGCCGGGGTTGCCGGGCCACACACACCAGGACCGGGCCGCAGGTAATGGATACGCCGTGGCCGCTGAGCTGCAGCCGCCCGTGCGCCGGCGGCGCACCCAGCAACGTGCGCAGGAACCGGCGCGGCAGCCGCGGGCGGCCGTGGCGCCCGCTGACGCCGGCGCTGGACACGGCGTCATACACGCGGTACAGGGCCGCCTGCCGCACCAGCGGTGCCGCCCCCCAGAAACTGACCGCCCGCACGGTGTAGTGGACGCCGCGCGCGCGATCGTACCCGTAGCGCCACGGCACCTCCCGCTGCGCCTCCTCCAGAACCCGGTGCCACCCGCCCGCCGCGGCCTGCGCCAGGGCGGGCAGGTTGCCGGCCATACCGGGAACGGCCGCCTCCAACGCCGGCAGCACACCTCGAATCCGATTCCGCAGCAGGCGCCGATCGCAATTGGTCGGGTCTTCCAGCACGGGCAGCCCGGCGGCCGCCACGTACGCGCGCAGCGTGGCCCGGCGCACGTGCAGCAGCGGACGCAGCACTACGCCGCTGCGGAACGGAATGCCGCCGCCGTGCAGGCTGCCCTGCAACGCGCGCATGAGAATCGTCTCCAGATCGTCATCCAGGTGATGGCCAACCGCGAGACAGTGGGCGCGGCGCTTGGCCAGCACGGCGAGCAGAAAGGCGTAGCGCTGCTCGCGCGCGAGCTCTTCCACGCTGCGGCCGCTGACCTGCCGACGGCGCTGGAGGTGCCCCGGCGGTGCCGCGCCCTCCACCAACTCCAATCCCAGCACCGCCGCCTGCCGCCGCACCACAGTCCGTTCCTCGGCGCGGGAGGCGGCCGCGCGCAGTCCGTGGTCGTAGTGGGCGGCCACCACGCGCAGGTCGAGTTGCGGCGCCACACGGCACAGGGTCAGACCCAAGGCCGCCGAGTCGGGGCCGCCCGACATGGCTACCACCACCGTGGCGGGACGCGGCAACGCGGCCCGCTCCACCGCCAGACGGGTCCGGTGCAGCGGGTCGGACGCCCGCCGGCCGCTCACGCCGCCGGCCCCCGCTGGTTGATCCGGTTCATCGCCCGCCCGTAGTCGCCCTGCATGAGCAGTTCGAGGTTCGCGCAGACCCGCTCCACCGCCTGCTCGAGCGCGCGCGCCGCGGCTCCCCGCGGCCGCCCGAGCACGTGCTCTATCACCGGCACTCCAGGGAGCGGGCGACCGACGCCGAGGTAGATCCGCTTCACCTGCTCGGTGCCGAGCACGCGCAGGATCGAGTCCAGCCCCTTGTTGCCGGCCGACGACCCGCTCAGCCGCAACCGGCTCGCACCCGGCTCCAGATCCATGGTGTCGCACACCACCATCAGGTCCGCGACCTCGGCGTTGCTTTCGGCGAGCACCGGCTTCACCACCGCGCCCGCGGTGTTCATGTAGGTCAGCGGCCGCACCAGTGTCAGCGGCGCACCCTCGAACCGCACCCGCGCCAGCGCATAGCTGCGGCGCGGGCGCCGGTGCAACCGTACCCCGAGCCGCCGAGCGACACAGTCCACTACCTGAAACCCGGCATTATGCCGGGTCCGGGCATAGCGCAACCCCGGGTTGCCCAGACCGACCAAGACGAGGCCCATCGCCCGCCCGTGCTACCCGGATCCGGCGCCGGCACGTGGCGCCGTGCACTCGACTCGCGCGTCAGACCTCGTCCTCGTCGACCGCACCCTCGTCGGCGGCATCCAACTCCTCATCCGAGTCCTCGGCTTCGTCCGGCGCCACCTCCTCCACCTTGTGAGCGATCAACACGACTACCTGATCGGGGGAATTCAGTATCCGTACTCCCTCCGGCGGGGTCAGCTCCGAGACGCGCACCGATTGGCCGACCGCCAGCGGCTCGAGTTCCACGTCGAGCCGCTCCGGCAGATCCTTGGGCAGACTCTCCACGTCCACCTCATGCAGGAGCAACTCCTGCAGCCCCCCCTCACGCACCCCGATCGGGTTGCCGACAAAGTGCAGCAGCACTTTGGCCCGCAGCAGCTTGCCCCGCTCGATCTCGAAGAAGTCGATGTGGTTGATCCGGTCGGCGAGGTGGTCGGCCTGATAATCCTTTACCAGCACGTCGTAGCTCTCGCCGCCGGCGGTGAGATGGATGATCGTGCTTTCCGATATCTGTTGAAACTTGCGCGAGAACTCCAGGGCGTCGATGCTCAGCAGCACCGGCTCGCGGTGCCCGTACATGACGGCGGGGATCCGTCCCTGGCGGCGCAAACGACGCGCCGCACCCTTCTTGGTCTCCGCGCGCAGGGCGGCGGTCAAACTGCGGTCAGCCATGTGAACGAACTCCCTGGCAGCCACCCGGGCGGCTGCGGTGCATGTGATCCGGTGCCGGTGTCCGGTGCGCGCGCGGCCGGCGCAACGCTCCGGTTGCTGGGACGGCAGGATTCGAACCTGCGAGTGCCGGTACCAAAAACCGGTGGCTTACCACTTGCCGACGTCCCATGGTGAACACAGACGCTTCAATCCGCTTCGGCTTCGGGCGGAGCGGCTGAAGTCCGCTGGTACACCTCCAGAATACGCTTCTGGAGCACATTGCGGAACTCCGAGTTGATCGGGTGCGCGATATCCTTGTACTCGCCGGTTCTGGTCCTGCGGCTGGGCATGGCCACGAACGGACCCTGCAGCCCCTGGATAACCTTGATGTTGTGTACCACGAAGCAGCCGCCGAACGTAACCGTGACGTACGCCATCAGCTTACCCTCGGAGGCGGTTCGCTTGATACGGATATCGGTGATCTCCACGAAAACCTCCGAACTCGCGCGGCGGCTGCCAGCACGGGCACTGAACATAGAACAAGATCCCAAACTTGTCCAGCGCATGCGTTGACACAACTCGACACGTGGCTCATAGAATGCTGGCACACGACGGTGAGGCCCCGTCATCCGTCCCCCGAAGGGGCGGCGCGGTGGCGGATCTGCTACTGGATGGTGTAAAGAGAGGAACCTTGGCTTCGTTATTGACCCCTATGCGGTGTGGTGCCGGTACCGTCCCCTCCGGCGGTGGCGATTCGGCTCGAGGCTACCTGGAGGCAGCCGGCCTCGGCGGTGACTTCGAGGACTTCGACGACGACTTTGAGGATGGATTCGAGGACGACGACGAGGAGTTCGAGGACGACAACCTCGATGATGAGGAAGAGGAGGACGACGAGGACGACCTCGACGGCGAGTTCGACGATGGCGAGGACGACGACGACGACGACGAGGAGGACGACGAGGACGATGAGGAAGAGGAGGACGACAAGGACTCGGATGAACTCGACGACGACGACCTCGGCGACAGCCCCGCCGGGGCGGCGAAATTCACCGACGACGACGACGACGATGATGATGATGATGATGACGACGACGACGGCGACGACGGCGAGCTCGACAAGGAGACGGACGGAGTCATGGTCGAAGGGGATACCTTCGAGGATGATGACGACGACATCCGCGATTACGACGAATTCGAGGAGTAGTCCACCACGCGACCGGTGAACCAGAGCTTCTCCAGCTCGTAGAACGCACGCGTGTCGTGCTCCATCAGGTGCACCACGATGGGTCCGAGATCTACCAGCAGCCAGAGATTGTCGTGCGCCCGCTTGTGCCCGGCCAGGGGCCGGATCCCCTGTTCCCTGAGATAGTCCAGCACGTAGCCATGGACGCCGCGCAGGTGGGTCGAGCTGCGGGCGGTGGCGATGATGAAGAAGTCCGCTACGTCGCTCACGGCGGAGATGTCAAGGACCACCGTGCCCGTGCACTGGTGCTCGTCCAGCAGCCGCCCCAAGGCGCACGCCTGCCCCTCTCCCAGGGGACTATCCATCGCAGCGTCTACCGTTGAAGTCGCCGCCGAGCACGATTGTGATGTCCGCCGCCGCATCTGTGGCGATCTCGGTGGCGATCCGGTCCGAACTGCAGCCCATCAGCTCCACCACCTCGGAAGCCAGCTCGGGTCGGCCGCGGCGGTCGATCACCCGCGTGACGACGTGCTGGTTGTGGTCGGCGTTGGCGATGGTGCGAACGCCGTAGCCGAAGCTCTGGAACAGATTGGCGGTACGGCGCGCCAAGCCCGGAACATCGGTACCGTTCAGGATCTCGACGGTCGCCGAACGGCCGCTGCCGCCGCCGACACCGGACCCGGAGTTGTCCGTAGCCAGATTCCCGACGATCTGGGCGGTCGCCTCCCGCACCAGTCCGCCTTCGTAGTAGGGAAACAGCAGCGTGCGACCATCTACGAGCTGCGGCTGACCGAGAGCGTACTGGAATATCATCTGCTCGGGACGAAGCTCGGAGAGCACCGACATGAGCGTGGCCAACCCGCGCGCCGTCAGATCGGTGTCCAGTCGGCGATACAGCAGCCGCCGGACGCTCTCGTCCTGCATGAGCCGGGGCTGCTCGCGCAGCCGTTTGAGCAGCCCGTGGTGCAGCCGGTGGATCCGTCCGGCGCGCTCAAGCAACGGCTCGCCGTCGACCGTGTAGCCGAGATAGGCCAGTGCCTTGTCGCCGTCGAGCAGCACCGACCCGGACGGCAGCAGCACTTCGCCGCCGGCGCTCCGGGTATCTACGGAATCGGGAATGAACACCTGGACGCCGCCGACCAGGTCCACCAGATCACGCATCCGCGTACCGGTAAGGTCGAGCACGAACTGCGGCTCTACGCCGAGCAGATCGGTGAGCTGAGCGATCAGCGGCGCCGCGGCGCCGGGCTGCTGGTAGACGGTCTCCAGGGCGTCCATGCGATTGCGACTCTCGATCAACGTTCCCAGGTTCCCCGGCACGAACAGCAGCGCTGCCTGGCCGGTTCCGGTATCCGCGAACAGCACCTCGAAGGCCACGCGATGGTCGGGATCCGAGACCACGATTATCCCGACCAGTTGCTTGTCCTCCTGCAGCCATTGGGTAACCTCGTCACTGCGGAGCTCCGTTACGGCCCAGGTCACGGCACCGCCGAGCAACAGGATGATGGCGATCAGCAGCAGATAGTGACGGTCTCGTCCCTCACGCCGACCGAGTCGGGTACCGGAGGAACGACCGCCGCGCCGGGTGGACGGATAACCGGCGTTAGTGACCGTAGTCCGTGCCATACAGATTGTGCTCGGTAATGTAAGCCGCCACGGCGTCCGGCACCAGGAACCGGATCACCTTGCCGGCACGCACGCGGGCGCGTACCGCGGACGAGGACAGCGGCAGCAGATGGTTGCCGAGCGCACGGTGCGGCAGCGCCAGCGCGGCCGGTCGTGGGCTGCGCCGCGCTACGAGAAGCTCGACCATCGCCAACAGCGCCGGCGCCTCGCGCCAGGAATTCAGTTCCGGGCCGAGATCGTCGCCCACCACCAAACCGGGATGCGCGCTCACCAGGCGCGCGCGCTGCAGCTCGCGCACCGTGTCGACGGTGTAGGAGACGCCGCCGCGCCGCAGCTCCAGGTCGGACACCGCGAAGCCCGGCCTGCCGGCAATCGCCAGGCGCAGCATCGCCAACCGGTGTTCCCCGGCGGCCAGGCACGCGGCTGACGGGCGCGACGGGAGGTGCGCCGGCACCAGCAATACCTGGTCGTACCGACCCGTGGCAAGCACTACTTCCGCAATGTGCAGATGGGCGACGTGGACCGGGTCGAACGAGCCGCCCAGCAGCGCCACGCGCCGCGAGCCGATCGGCGCCGGCTGCCGACTCACGCGGCGTGGGCCAGCTCGCACAGCAGGCCGCGCAGCTGCGGAAGGCCGATTCCGGATCGGGCGGAGACGGTCACGACCCGCTCCTCCGGGTAACGGGCACGGAGACCCGCGCCGAGGGAGCCGTCGACGTCCAGGTCCTGCTTGGTGCCGATGACCACCCGCGGTCGCTCCACCAACTCCGGGCGGTAGGAGCGCAGCTCGGTTTCCAGCAGCCCGACCGGATCACGTTCGACCACTGCACGATCGGCAAGTTCGGTAAGATCGATGACGAACGCCAGCATGCGCGCGCGCGTGACGTGGTCGAGAAACCGCAGCCCGAGGCCGGCGCCGGCCGACGCTCCCTCCAGAATACCGGGAATGTCGGCGATTACGACGTCCGGCAACCGGTCCCACCGATCGCGTTCGCGGAGCACCCCCAGATGGGGGATGGTGGTGGTGAACGGATAGGCGGCGACCCGCGGCCTGGCGTTGGTCAGGGACCGCAGCAGGGTCGACTTGCCGGCGTTGGGCAATCCCACCAGACCGATGTCGGCGATCATCCGGAGCTCGAGCCGCAGCCGCAACTCGCGGCGCGGGCGGCCGGGCGTCGCGATGCGCGGCGCCCGGCGTACGGCGGTCGCGAACCGGACGTTGCCGGCACCGCCGCCGCCGCCCTGCAGGCACACCCACTCCCGGTCAGGCTCGATCAGATCGCACACCAGATCCCCGGAAGCGGCGTCATGCACCGCGGTACCGGGCGGCACCAGGATCCGCACCGCGGCGCCGCCAGCCCCGGACTGCCGGCGCGCGCCGCCGGGACGGCCGTCCTCGGCCCGATACTCGCGCCGCCCGGTCAGGTGCGCGAGCGTATGCAGGTTTCGTCGTACGACGAAGATCACGTCGCCGCCGCGGCCGCCGTCGCCGCCGTCGGGGCCCCCGCGCGGGACATACCTTTCGCGCCGGAAGGAGACCACGCCCCTGCCTCCGGCGCCCGAGCTTACGGTAATCGTGGCCTGGTCGACGAATCCCGACACGCCACCGGTATCAGGTGAGCGGATCGATCGCGACCAGCGTGCGCCCGCGCCGCGTCAGATACGTCACGGTGCCGGTGACGCGTGCGTACAAGGTGTGGTCGCGACCGCAGCCGACGTTGTCGCCGGCGTGCAGGCGGGTTCCGCGTTGCCGCACCAGGATCGTCCCCGCGGTCACCACCTCACCGCCGAACCGCTTTACTCCGAGTCGCTGGCCACGCGAATCGCGACCGTTGCGCGAGCTTCCGCCACCCTTCTTGTGTGCCATCAGGCCACCTCGATCGAATCGATCCGCAGCCGCGTCAGCGCCTGGCGATGCCCCTGCTTGCGGCGATAGTGCTTGCGCCGGCGATACTTGTAGACTACCACCTTGCGCCCGCGGGTGTGTCCCTGGAGCGTGGCTGTCACCCGCGCCCCGGCCACGTAGGGCCGCCCGATGCGAACCTCGCCGTCGTGCGCCACCAGCAGCACGCCGCTCAACTCGACGGTCTCGCCGGCGTCCGCCATGCGGTCGACGGTGATCCGGGCCCCCTCGCGTACGCGATACTGCCGTCCCTGAATTTCCACTAATGCATACATGATTCGGCGAGAACAACGTGTCTCGTGCCCGGAAACCTACCGCGGCGGCACCGCGCCGGTCAAGCCGGTCAAGCCGGTCAATCGGGGATATCGGAGATATCGGGGATTCCGTGTTCTTCGGGATTCGGTGCCCGTGGGCAGATGCTGCCGTTTACCGGTACCATGGAGACGTGACGGATGTGCCGGAGTGGTGAAATTGGCAGACACTGGGGACTTAAAATCCCTTGGTCCTGACGGACCGTACCGGTTCGAGTCCGGTCTCCGGCAACCTGCGCCTGCTGCTCGCCGTCGTCTCGGCGGTGCTGCTCGCGCTGGCCCTGCCCAACGAGCTGTTTTCCCTCGGCAGTCCGCTGTTCGGGACGGTCGCCCTGGCGCCGTTGCTGGTCGCGCTCTACCACACGCCGAGCTACCGTCAGGCGGTGGGCATCGGGGCCGTGTTCGGCACGCTCTCGAGCCTGCTGACCAACTACTGGCTGCTCTTCTTTCAGGATTTCTCGGTCTGGACTCTGGGGGGCGTCACCCTCGCCTACCTCGGTTGGCATGCGCTGCTGGCCCCGATCCTGCGGTTCACCTCCAGCGTACCCGCGACCTACCGTCCGTTCGCGATCGCCGCGGTGTGGGCGCTCTACGAGTATCTCAAGTCGTCCGGCTTTCTCGGCTACCCGTGGGGCCTGATCGCCTATCCCGTGCACGGCCTCACGCCCCTGATCCAGTTGGTCGACATTACCGGCGTCTGGGGGCTGTCGCTGCTGATGGCGCTGGTCAACGCGATCGCGGCCGAGTGGCTCGAGCCGGCGCTCTACCCGCGCGGCACTCCCATCCCGGCGCACCGGTGGAGGGGCACCGCGGCGGTGGCGTGCCTGGTGGCGGCCGCGCTCGGCTACGGCACCGCCGCACTGGGCAGGGAGATCCCCGCCACCGGCACCGCTGACCTGGTCCTGGTCCAGCACAACAGCAATCCGTGGTTGACCGGCGATGCCGAGGAGACCGTGGAGACGCTGCAACGCCTCACCGCCGACGCGATCGCGGCCCGCCGGCACCCGCCGGACCTGGTGGTATGGAGCGAGACGGCGGTAACGTACCCGGTCCTCCCCGGCGGGGAGACGACGCAACCGCGCGTACCGGCCGCGGTTACCGGTCTGTCGGTGCCGCTGCTGACCGGCATTCCGTGGCTGCTGGAACACGACCCGGTGCAGGCGATGAACGCGGCCCTCCTGGTCGGCCCCGGCGGCCGGGTGCTGGACCACTACGGCAAGCGCCATCTGGTGCCGTTCGCGGAGAGCGTGCCGTTCTGGGAGGTGCCGGCGGTGCGGCGCTTCTTCAATGACGTCGTCGGGCTGCACGCCACCTGGGCGGCGGGCAGCAGATGGACCGTGTTTGCGCTGCCCCTGCGCGCCGGAGGCACGCTCCGCTTCGCCGCGCCGATCTGCTTCGAAGATTCCTTTCCCTACATCAACCGGCGCTTCGTACGCGCCGGCGCCGACCTGCTGATCAACCTGACCAACGACGCCTGGTCGCGGACCGTGTCTGCCGAGACCCAGCACCTGGTGGCGGCCAAGCTGCGGGCGGTGGAGAACCGGCGGGTCCTGGTGCGCGCCACCAACGGCGGGGTGACCACCGCCATCGATCCGTGGGGACGCGTGATCGGCTCCCCGGCGCCGTTGTTCACCGAGTACGCCCTGCGGCTGCAGGTGCCCGTATACCGTCCGACCCACCCGACCGTGTATACGCGCTTCGGCGATTACCTGCCGGCGGTCATCGCCGCCGGGCTGCTGGCGCTGTTCGGCGCACTGGTCGCGGCGCGGCGAACCGGATCGCGTAGCGGTCGCCGTGGCGGTCGAGACGGCAGTGCGGACCGAATACCGCCTGCAGATGGGCCCCGGTAAGGGCCGCGGCGGGCGGCCCGCAGGCGACTACCCGTCCCCGGTCCAGGAGCAGCACGCCGTCGTAGTGGGCGGTAAGCTCGCCGACGTCGTGGGTGACGTACACCACGGTCAACTCGGGACGCCGCCGATACAGCGCCGCCAAGTCGTCCAGGAACCGCTCGCGCGCCGCCGGATCGAGACCGATCGCGGGCTCGTCCAGCAGCAGCAGCTCCACCTCGGGAACGAGCGCGCGCGCGATCAGGACGCGCTGGCGCTCGCCGGTCGACAGGGTCGCGAACCGCCGCGCCGCCAACATCTCGACCTCGAGCTGGGCAAGCTGAGCGCAGGCCCGGGCCGCCTCGGCGGCAGGCACGTCGCCGTACAGCACCAGTCCGCCGCGGGCGCGCGCCAGGACCACCTCGGCGGCGGTCATGAACGGGGGAATCTGATAGTGCAGGTCGCCGTGCACCCAGCCGATCCGGATCCGCAGCCGGCGCAGGTCGGTGCGCCCGAACCGTTCGCCGAGTACCCACAGCGTGCCGGTGGAGGGGTAGCCGTAGCCCGCGAACAGCCGCACCAGCGAGGTCTTGCCGCTGCCGTTCGGGCCCAACACCACCCAGCGCTCGCCGGCGCGCAGGGTCAGCTCCACCCGGTCGAGAATGCGCGCGCCGTCGATCAGCAGGCTGATCTCCCGCGCGGCGACCGCGGCGTCAGGCACTACTCGGAGATGGCGGTGGTGTTCATGGACCGCAGGAACGCCTCGTTGTTCTTGCTCAGGCGCATCCGCGCCAGCAGCAGCTCGACCACGCTGACCTCGTCCATCGGCCCGATCACCTTGCGCAGCACCCACATCTTGGCCAGTTCCTGTTCGGTCAGCAGCAGCTCCTCCTTGCGCGTGGCGGAGGCGTTGATGTTGATCGCCGGGTACAGGCGGCGATCGGCCAGGCGGCGGTCGAGCTTGATCTCCATGTTGCCGGTGCCCTTGAACTCCTCGAAGATCACCTCGTCCATGCGGCTGCCGGTCTCGATCAGGGCGGTGGCGACGATGGTCAGGCTGCCGCCGCCCTCCACGTTGCGCGCGGCGCCGAAGAACCGCTTGGGCTTGTGCAGCGCATTCGAGTCCACGCCGCCCGACAGGATCTTGCCCGAGGTGGGCACGGTCTGGTTGTAGGCCCGCGCCAGCCGGGTGATCGAATCGAGCAGAATCACCACGTCCTTGCCGTGCTCCACCAGCCGCTTGGCCTTCTCGATCACCATCTCGGCCACCTGCACGTGCCGCGTGGCCTGCTCGTCGAAGGTAGAGGACACCACCTCGCCCTGCACGTTGCGCTGCATGTCGGTCACTTCTTCCGGGCGCTCGTCGATCAACAGCACGATCAGAAAGATGTCGGGATCATTCTCGGTGATGGCGTTGGCGATGCGCTGCATGATCACCGTCTTGCCGGCACGCGGCGGCGAGACGATCAGACCGCGCTGCCCTTTTCCGATCGGACAGAACAGGTTGATCATGCGCGTGGCCGGCTCACCGTTCACGGTTTCCATGTTGATCCGCTCGTGCGGGTACAGCGGCGTAAGACTCTCGAACGGGATCCGCCCCTGGGCTACCGCCGGCTCGTCGAAGTTCACCGTTTCCACGCGCAGCAGGGCGAAGAACCGCTCCTGCTCCTTGGGCGAGCGGATCTGGCCGGAGACCGTGTCGCCGGTCTTGAGATTGAACAGGCGAATCTGCGACGGCGAGATGTAGATGTCGTCGGGGCCCGGCAGATAACTGTAGTTCGACGAGCGCAGGAAGCCGTAGCCGTCGGGCAGGATCTCGAGCGCGCCGTGCGCATAGATCACGCCGTTGCGCTCGGTATGCTGCTTGAGGATGGTGAAGATGATCTCCTGCTTCTTCATGGAGACCAGCGACTCGTGATTGCCGCCCAGGGCGACCGCCATTGCGCGCAGCTCGGTGATCGGCTTTACCGACAGCTCGTTGATATGCAGCTTCTCCTCGTTGCCGGTCAGCGGCGCCGGGGGCGGGAGATGCGCCGGCGGCAGACCGCCCGGGGGCGGACTGCCGCCACGGACCCGGCCGCGGCCCCGGCGCCGGCCGGGAAGCATGCCGTCGTGGGACCCGCCGTCGTAGTCGCGCCGCGGGCGCTGCCGATCCGGCCGTTCCCGCCGGTCGCGCTCGCGCTCCATCAGGCCGGCCGGGAACTGGTCGGCATCTCTGTCGTCGACCAGCTCGACCCGCAGCCGGCGCTTGCGGCCGCGGCGCACCGTCCGTTCATCCGCCCCGTTGTCATTGCGGTCGTTGCGCCGCGGCGGCGCAGGATCGGCGTCGGCGGCTGCGGCCGGCTGCTCCACCGGAGCGGCCGCCGGCTCGGTCAGGTCGTCGAATGCGGGAGTAGTCTGGCTGTCGTCTTCCATTGATGAGACTCCTTGCAATGAGATTCCTGGAATGAGACTCCGTAAACGAGGAATAATTCACTACACGTTCGAGGCAACTGCACCGTCAGGGTGCACCTGCCGGCCTATGGTTTCTGGTCCGAAAATACCGGTCCCCGCGGACGATGCATCGTCTTCGGTGTCACGGAGTGACCTTGCCGACTCGGAAGAAGAGTCGCGCGTAACGGCCCCGCCGTCCGCTGTCCGGGGGGCCGAACCGAGCACGTCACACCCGGTAACCCACTTACTGTACCCCTCCGCTAACGGCGTGTCAACCGCGGCTGCGACATCGCGTGAAACACGGTTGCCCTCATCGGTGAACCCTCCTCGATCCCGGCCGATCACGTGCGCCCGCTCAGGCGTTCGTGAATCAGCGCCTGCAGCTCTTCGAGACCGAGATCGCCCTCCTTCAGCCGCTGGCCCTGGTCCCGCACGTCGGTGATCTCGCGTTCCAACTCGGTGAGCGTGGTCAGGAAGTTCTGCGCCTGCTGTTGCACGACCGCCGCGAACGCCCGCAACTCGGTGACGTCTCCCTGCCGGCGCAGCTGCGTGGCGCGTTCCACCTGTTCCTGCAACGGACGCTTGACGTGCTGGGAAAAGAACACCAGCGACTCGTTCAGCGCCTCGATGATTCCCAACCGGTGCTCGCGGCGCGCCAACTGCCGGGTCAGCTCGTGCCGGTGCAGAACCGCCCGGATCCGCGCCAGCACCTCTGAGAACCGGAACGGCTTGGCGATATAGTCGTCGACTCCCAGCTCCAGTCCTTCGATCCGATCCTCGATACCGTCCAGCGCCGAGAACATGATGATCGGGACGTGCCGAAAGGCGGCGTAGGCGGCGTCGTGCTTGATTCTCCTGGTCACCTCCCAGCCGGAGATCCCCGGCATCAGGTTGTCGAGAATGATCAGATCGGGCTCCACCTCGGCAAGCAGTTCCAGCGCCTGCTCGCCGTTGGCCGCCATCGACACCTGAAAGCCGAGCTTGGACAGCATCACCTCGAACAATTCGAGATTGATCGGCTCGTCGTCGACCAGGAGGATTTTCGCGTGCGCAGTATCAAGCACCGGCATGGGTAGCGGACGTAAGTCGATCCTCGCGCACCTGCCGCCTCGTTGTCAACGGTGCCGCCGGCGCCGCGGCCGGGGGCGCGGCCGGTCACCTCCCGCGACCACGCGCCGCAGGCCGGCACCCGCCAGCCACGGCAGCGCCGCGGCCAGCACCAGGACACCGAGCCAGTCTCCCCAGCGTGTGTACAGCGTTGGCGGCCCCTCCACGACCGGCACGGTGCCGATCAGGTAGTCGTCGGTGAACGGCTCGAGCAGGTCCAGTATGCGGCCGTCCGGGTCGATCGTGACCGTCATCCCGCCGTTGGTGGAGCGCACCATCGACCGGCGGTTCTCGACCGCCCGGAACACCCCCATCGTCATGTGCTGGACCTCCGCCGCCACCGAGAACGACCAGGAGTCGTTGGTCATGTTCACCAGTACCTGCGCTCCATGACGCACGAACTCGCGCCCGAGGTAGCCGAAGGTGTCCTCGAAACAGATCGGGGTGGAGAAGCGCACGCCGGCGGCGTCGAACACCACGTACTCGGTGCCCGGCTTCCAGAAGTGGGTGTCGGCCTCGAGCAGCCAGTTGTAGATGCCGGGCAGTTGCTCCTTGAACGGAAAGCTCTCGGTAAACGGCACCAGGCGCACCTTGCGGTAGGTCTCGACGATCTCCCCCTCCTCGAACACGATCGCCGCGTTGTAGTCGACGCGCTCTTCGCCCGCGTCGGTGCGCTCCAACTGGCCGTCGTCGTTGCCCACCACGAACGGCACGGTCTGGCGATCCAGATAGGCGCGCAGCCGCTGCACCAGCGCGAACCGGCGCGGGTCGGTCCGGTGCCGGGTGTGCCAGTCGATGCCCGGCACGAACGAGGTTTCGGACCAGATGACGATCTCCGGGTCTTCCCGCAGCGCCGCGTCGCTCAGGCGCAGCAGCGTCTCCAGCGACCGCTCGTAGGCGTAGAAGCCGCCGCGCCAGGGATCGACGTTCTGTTGGATCAGGGCCACGCGCCACTGCCGCTCCTGGCTGTAGTCGGTCCGGGTGGCCGCGCCGTAGCCCACGTTGGCGACCAGCAGCAGCGCGTACGCCAGCAGCGGGATCCGGTGGAGCCGGAGGTACGGGCGCCAGACCGCGCGCCGCCACGGCCAAGCTCCCGCCTCCAGGGCGGCGGTCAGCAGCCGCCCGAGCAGCGCGGACGCGGCGATCACGAGCAGCGATACGCCCCAGACGCCGGTGACCCCGGCGATCCGGATGAAGTCGGTCCACAGGTACTGGCTGTAACCGAGGATGCCGTAGCTGTATCCCAGAAAGCCGAGGCTCTTGGCGTACTCGTAGCCCGCCCACAGCAGCACCTGGAGCAGATAGCCGTAGCGCGGCAGGAGACTGTCCGCCAGCTTCAGCAGCGGGAACAGGAGCAGGAACCAACCCATGTACACCACCGGCACGATGATGATCGCCAGCGGATGGAAGGTGGCCAGCCAGTAGTTGTAGAGGGCGTAGCTGACGTACCCGAACGCCACGCCGTACGGCAGCACGCGCACCCAGCCGGCGCGCCGCAGCACCATGAACACCGGCGCCAGCGCCACGAACGCCAGCGGCCCGAGCCCCCACTGCATGAGCGGGTTGGGGTGGGCCAGCGCGAACAGCACCGCGGCGACCAGGAGCAGCCCCAGGTCGCCGCTGCCGCTCCACAGCAGCGCGACCGCCCGGTTGCGGCCGGGCCGGCCGCCGGCAATCGGTGCGGTCGTGTCGGTCAAGGAAGGCGCCCGCGGCGCGGGCATGGTCAGCCGACAGACTCCGGAGTCAGCCCCGGATCTCCCACGCCTTCTGCTTCAGTTCGCGGCCGGGCCGGAACACGGCCACCCCGTGCTCGCCCACGCGTACCGTCTCGCCGGTCTTCGGATTGCGCGCCTGACGGCCGCGGCGGGTGCGCAGCTCGAAGGTGCCAAAGCCGCGCAACTCGATCACGCGATCCTCCAGCAACCCGTCCTTCACCGCTTCGAAAAACAGGTCAAGAACCTGGTGAACGTCTTTCTTGGCAACGTCTACGTCGAGGTAAATGCTGTCGACGAGTTGAGCCTTGGTCAGCTTCCGCTCCTTGCCCACACGCGCTCTCCGCCGGGATTCGCCACGGCCGTTCGCCGGCGCGGATGATTCCGGGGTCAGGCCGACGCCACGCGCGCCGCCCGTGCATGCAGACGCCGCTTGCGGCGGGCCGCGGTGTTACGCTTCAACGTGCCCTTGGAAACGGCGCGATCCAGTTCCCGGACCGCGGCCACCAGATGTTCGTCCGTGGCGGTTCCCCCCGCCGCCAGCGCCTCGCGCGCTTTGCGCAGGGTGGTCCGCACACGACTCAACACGGCGCGATTGCGGACCCGGCGTTTCGCGTTTTGCCGTTGGCGCTTGGCAGCCGATCGTTTGGCGGGCACAGCGTACCTCCTCTGGGCGAATCCAAGTCGCCACTATCCGAACATTTACGGTACCGCCCGCCGGCGCCGAAGTCAAGCCGGGCTGGAGCGGTGGCACGGTGGCTCCGGCGGCGGGGCGGCGGGGCGGGGCGTTACCGTATCCGGTAGCGGAAGAACCGTTTCTTGCCGGCCCGCAGCACGATCTCGCCCGCGGCCGCGTCGGCCGGACCGACGACCGCGTGGACGTCGGTGCGCACCGTGTCCCCCACCCGCGCGCCGCCCTGCTCGATCAGGCGGCGGGCGTCGCTCCTGGAGGCGCACAGCGAGCTGCGCGCGAGCAACTCCACCAGCGGCACGCCGGCGGCCAGTTCGGCGGCGGCCAGCGGCGCGCTCGGCATCGCGTCACGGTTGCCGCCGGCGCCGGCAAACAGCGCGCGGCTGGCCGCCTGCGCCCGCTGCGCCTGCTCCGCGCCGTGCACCATGCCGGTCAGCTCCAGCGCCAGCCGCTGCTTGGCCGCACCCGTCGCCTGATCGCGCAGCCGGCTCAGCTCGGCCACCTCCGCCTCGGGCAGCAGGGTAAGCAGCGCCAGCAGCTTGCCGACATCCGCATCCGGCACGTTGATCCAGTACTGGTAGAACTGGTAGGGGGTAACCCGCTCCGGATCGAGGAACAGCGCCCCGGCCGCGGTCTTGCCCATCTTCTTGCCGTCGGCGGTGGTCACCAGCGGCCAGGTCAGCGCGTGCGCCTCCGCCTGCTGCACGCGCCGGATGAGGTCGACCCCCGCCAGAATGTTCGCCCACTGGTCGTCGCCGCCGATCTGCAGCAGGCAGCCGTAGCGCTGGTGCAGCAGCAGGTAGTCGTAGGCCTGCAGCAGGAGGTAGTTGAATTCCAGAAAGCTCAAGCCGGTCTTGAGCCGCCGCCGGTAGGCCTCGAAGCCGAGCATGCGGTTCACCGAGAAATGGCGCCCGATCTCGCGCAGGAAGTCGAGATAGCCCAGATCGGCCAGCCACGCGGCGTTGTCGACCACGATGGTGCGCTCCAGATCGATAAAGCGGCCGACCTGGCGCTGCATCAGCTCGGCGTTGCGCGCCACCTCCTCCACCGGCAGCAGCGGCCGCATGTCGTCCTTGTCCGACGGATCGCCGACCCGCGCCGTGCCGCCGCCGATCAGCAGCACCGGCTGATGGCCGGCGCGCTGCAGGTGCGCCATCGCCAGCAGGCCCACCAGGTGGCCGGCGTGCAGGCTCGGGCCGGTGGGGTCGATGCCCAGGTAGAAGGTCACCGGAGCGGCGTCCAGCAGCCGCGCCAGCGCCTCGTTGCCGGTGGTCTGCTTGACCAGCCCGCGCCGCGCGAGGGTGGCCAGCGCGCCCGCGTCGGCGCCCGCGCTAGCGGGCGCTACGCCCCCGGCGGCGCTCCCGCCGACCGTGGTTGCCATGCGCGGGCGGCCCCCGCCGCTCACCCCGCCGCCGCCACCCGCCGGTAGCTGCGGGTCGCCTCCTGCAGGCGTGCCGTCAACTCGCGCCGCGCCACCCGCTCCTGCCGCGTGGAGTCGCGGAAGCGCAACGTCACCGTATCGTCGTCCATCGTCTGGTAGTCCACGGTGACGCAGAACGGCGTGCCGATCTCGTCCTGCCGGCGGTAGCGGCGGCCGATCGCCCCGCCCTGGTCGTAGAAGGTGGCGAACGACTCGCGCAGCTCCTCCTCGATGGCACGCGCCCGCTCCGCCAGACCGTCCTTCTTGACCAGCGGGAACACGCCGACGGTGATCGGGGCCACTTGCGGGTGGAAGCGCAGCAGCGCGCGCCGCTCGCCGCCCACCTCGTCCTCGGCGTAGGCATCGGCCAGCGCCATCAGCACCGACCGGGTGAGCCCGACCGCGGTCTCGATGATGAACGGCACGTAGCGCTGGCGGCTGCTCTCGTCCAGATAGCTCAGATCCTTGCCGGCGAATTCCATGTGCCGCTTCAGGTCGTAGTCGGTGCGGTTGTGGATCCCCTCCAGTTCCTGCCAGCCGAACGGAAACCGGTACTGGATGTCGTACGCGTCGCGCGCGTAGTGGGCCAGCTCGTCCGGGCCGTGCTGATGAAACCGCAGGTTGTCGGGGTCGATGCCGAGGTCGAGGTAGTACTGGAAGCGGCGCTCCTTCCAGTGCTCGAACCAGCGCACGTCCTCGCTGGGATGGACGAAGTACTGCATCTCCATCTGCTCGAATTCGCAGGTACGGAAGATGAAGCTCTTGGTGGTGATCTCGTTGCGGAACGCCTTGCCCACCTGCGCGATCCCGAACGGGATCTTGAGCCGGCTCGACTGCAGCACGTTCTTGAAGTTGACGTAGCTGCCCTGGGCGGTCTCGGGACGCAGATAGACCACGCTGCCGGCGTCCTGCACCGGCCCGAGGTGGGTGCGGAACATCAGATTGAACTGGCGCGCGTCGGTCAGCTCCGGCGCCCCGCACTGCGGGCAGCGGCCGGACGGGTCCGCAATCTGGTCGGCGCGGAAGCGCGCCTTGCAGTTGCGGCAGTCGACCAGCGGGTCGGTGAAGTTCTCGACGTGACCGGACGCTTCCCACACCCGCGGGTGCATCAGGATGGCCGCGTCGAGGCCCACGATGTTGTCGTGGAGCTGGGTCATCTCGCGCCACCAGACGTCCCGCAGCCGGTTCTTGAGGGCCGCGCCGAGGGGGCCGTAGTCCCAGGCCGAGGCGAGGCCGCCGTACACGTCGCTGGACGGGAAGATGAAGCCGCGCCGCTTGCACAGCGCCACCAGGGTGTCCATGGAAACTGCCACGGTCAGCCTGCGCGCTGGTCGGCGGCGGCGCCGGGGGCGTCGGTCGCGGTTGCCGGCGTTGTGGCGGGCGCCGTGGCATCGTTGCCGGCTTCGGCTGAGGCTTCGGCTGAGGCTTCAGTGGTGGCGGCAGTGCCCGCCGCCGTGCGGTCCGCGGCGGTCGCCGCTTCGACCGTGGCCTGCGCCTGCGCCAGGCGGCGCCGCACCCGCTCTCCGCCGAGCAGGCGTAGCGAACCAAACAGCGGCGGCGATACCTTGCTCCCGGTCGTCGCCAGTCGAATCGTCATCATCAGGTCTCCAAACTTCACCCCGAGCGTGGCGGCCAGCTCCCGCAGCCGCTCCTCCAGCGCATGCTCGTCCGCCGCCCGGGGCGGCTCCTCCAGCAGCGGCTCCGCGCCGCGCAGCACCGCCGCCGCCCGGACGGCGGTCAACCGCTTGGGCACCAACTCCGCCGCCGCAAGCTCCCGGTCGGCGGCCAGGAACGCCGCGCGTGCCGGCGCCTCGTCCAGCACCGCCAGCCGCTCGCGCAACAGCTCGGCGAGGGCCGCTCCCTGCGCCGCGTCCGCCACCTGGATACCGGCCGCCTGCAGGTAGGGCGCCATGGCCGCGGCCAGCCGCGCCGGCGACAACATACGAATGTAGTGGCCGTTGAACCACTCCAGCTTGCGATGGTCGAACACCGCCCCGGCGCGGCCGAGCCGCTCGAGGCTGAACACCTGCGCCAACTCCTCGAGGCGAAACAGCTCGCGGTCGTCACCCGGCGACCAGCCGAGCAGCGCCAGGCAGTTGACCAGCGCCTCCGGCAGGAACCCGCGCGCGCGGAATTCGCCGACGCTGGTGGCGCCGTGGCGCTTGCCCAGCTTCTTGCCGTCGGGACCGTTCACCGGCGGCAGATGAACGTAGCGCGGCGGCTGCCAGCCGCACGCCTCGAAGATCAGGAGATGCAGCGGCGCCGACGACACCCACTCCTGGGAGCGCAGCACGTGGCTGATGCGCATCGCGTGATCGTCGGCCGTGGCCGCCAGGTGATAGGTCGGAAAGCCGTCCGACTTCAGCAGCACGGGATCCGGGCTGAGGTCCCGGTTCTGCCGTTCGACGGTGCCCAGCAGCAGGTCATCGCAACGGGTGGCGCCTTCCAGGGGCACCTTGAATCGGATCACGGCGCGGCCGCCGCGGCGCTCCTGCTCCAGCCGCTCGGCGGGCGCCAGGGTGCGGCACTTGCGGTCGTAGCCGTTGGCGGCGGCGCGCACCCGCTGCAGCCGCTCGGCGCTGCAGTAGCAGCGATAGGCATGGCCGCGCTCCACCAGCCGTTCGGCTACCGTGCGGTAGAAGTCGAGCCGCTCCGACTGCACGTACGGCGCATGCGGCCCGCCCACGTCCGGCCCCTCGTCCCACTGCAGGCCGAGCCAGGTGAGGGTGTCGTACACGTCCTGCAGCGCGCCCGGATCGAACCGTCGGCGGTCGGTATCCTCGATCCGCAGGACCAAGGTGCCGCCGCAGGAACGCGCCAGCAGGTAGTCGAACAGGGCGGTGCGGACGTTGCCGACGTGCTGGCGGCCGGTCGGAGAAGGAGCGTAGCGCACGCGAACTGACATGTCGCGTGACTAGAGCCCCGCAACCGACGGCACGTCAAGTACGCACAGCGCACAACGCGCACAACCGCGCACAACGTGGCTGCTTGCGTGAGGCGGCGCACGGAGTTAGGGTCAGGGCCATGGCGAACGGCTTTTCCTTCAGGTACGCGGACCGGCCCGCCGACCGGGCGCTGGCGCCGGCCGGTATCGGCCCGATCATGACCGACGTGGTGACGGTGCTCACCGGATCGCTGCTGCTGGCACTGTGCGCGCAGATCCGCATCAACCTGCCATTCACCCCCATTCCGATTACCGGGCAGACGTTCGGGGTGCTGCTGCTGCCGGTGTTGCTGCCGGGGTGGCGCGGGCCGGCGGCGGTGGCGGCGTATCTGGCGCAAGGCTTGCTGGGGCTGCCCTTCTTTGCCGGCGGCGCGGCCGGGGCAGCCGTGTTGGCCGGTCCCTCGGGCGGCTACCTGATGGGGTTCCTGGCGGCGGCGGTGCTCATCGCCTGGCTGCGCTCCTACCTGAGCGGTGGCCAACGCTGGCAGGTGGTGCTGATGATGCTCGCCGGCAACCTGGTGATCTATCTGTTCGGGGTGCCCTGGCTGGCGCGGTTCGTCGACGGCGGCTTGGTCACCGCCCTCGCCCTGGGCCTGACGCCGTTCCTGATCGGCGACGCGGTGAAGCTGATCGCGGCCGCGGCGCTGGTCCCGGTATCCGACGACTGACGCCCGGTCGGGGTGGGCCGCGGGCGATGCTCCGGCCCACCGCCACCGAGTTGGAGCTGCCGGTCGGGGCGGGATTTCAGGCCGTGGTTTCGTTGCGCTCAGCCGGCGACGTGCGCCGGCCGGAGCCGCTCCGGGCGCTGCTCGCACGGCTGGGAATCGCGCCTGCACGGCTGCGGCGCGTGCGGCAGGTCCATTCGCGCCGGGTGGTACCCGCATCCGACTGCCGCCGGCTGTGGCCGAGCGGCGCCGGCGCGGCCGACGGGCCCGGGCTGTGGGCGGCTGACGGCGCCGACGGCATCGTCGCCGGGCCGGCCTGCGCGGCGCACGGCGTGGTGCTGATGGCCTCCATGGCGGATTGTCTGCCGATCATGTTGGCTGCCCCCGGGGGTGGCTACGCCCTGCTGCACTCCGGCTGGCGCGGCACCGGCATCGCGGCGGTCGCGGTGCGCGCGCTGCAGTCCCGGTTCCGGGTCGCGCCCGACCGGCTGCGGGCAGTCATCGGGCCGGGAATCGGCGCCTGCTGCTACCACGTCGACCGGGCCCGGTACGATCGGTTTCGGCACGCCTACGGTCCGGCCGCGGTACGGACGGCGGCCGGGCTGCGTTACCTCGACCTGGGCGCGGCCAACGTGGTCCTGCTGCGCCGCCTGGGCGTACGTGACCTCGAGGTCGTCACCGAGTGCACGTGTTGCAGTCCCCGGCTCCACTCCTCGCGCCGCGACGGCGGTGGCGTGCGGTGCCGGCTGATGGCGACCCTGCTCCTCCCGGGCACCAGCGCGCGGCGCGCGGCTTGACCGGGTCCCATGGCTGACCGGGTCCGCAACATCGGCATCATCGCCCATATCGATGCCGGCAAGACCACCACCACCGAACGGATCCTGTTCTACACCGGCCGGAGCCACCGCATCGGCGAGGTCGACGACGGCGAGGCCACCATGGACTGGATGAGCCAGGAACAGGAACGCGGCATCACGATTACCGCGGCGGCCACCACCTGCTTCTGGCGCGCCCACCAGATCAACCTCATCGACACCCCCGGTCACGTCGATTTCACGGCCGAGGTCGAACGGGCGCTGCGCGTCCTCGACGGGGCGGTCGGGATCTTCTCCGCGGTCGAGGGCGTCGAACCGCAGTCCGAGGCGGTGTGGCGGCAGAGCGACCGCTACCGCGTGCCGCGCATCGCGTTCATCAACAAGCTCGACCGGGTCGGAGCGCGGTTCGAGGCGGTGGTCGGCGAGATGGCGGCCAAGCTCGGCGTACGACCCGTGCCCCTGCAGCTTCCGTTCGGGACCGAGGCCGCGTTTACGGGCATCGTCGACCTGATCGACCAGGTCGCGCTCCGGTTCAAGGGTCCCCGCGGGGAACAGGTGGAGCGGGGGCCGATCCCCCCGGAGCTGGCCGGCGCGGCGGCGGCGGCGCGCGAACGCCTGCTCGACGAGCTGGCCAACACCTCGGACGAGATTACCGCGCGCTACCTGGAGGGCGCTCCGATACCGGCCGGGCTGCTGCGGCGCGAGATTCGCCGGCGCACCATCGCCAA
This sequence comes from Spirochaetia bacterium, assembly GCA_965198005.1. Lineage (GTDB taxonomy): Bacteria > Spirochaetota > Spirochaetia > SZUA-6 > Bin103 > Bin103. The sequence goes on along the minus strand of CBDAOI010000003.1, from coordinate 1,083,987 downwards.
CGATTTCTTTCCGGTGTTCTGTGGATCGGCACTGCGTGACGTCGGTGTCCAGCCCCTGCTCGACGCGGTGGTCGACTACCTGCCGGGTCCGGACGAGCTGGCGCCCGCCACGGCGCTGGACCGTGCCGGCAATCCGGTAGCGTTGGCGCGCACGCGGACCGGCGCTCCCGTGGGTCTGGCGTTCAAGCTGCGCACCGACCGGGAGGCAGGACTCCTGACCTACGTGCGGGCGTACGCGGGCCGGTTCAAGACCGGCGCCACCGTGCGCAACGTCGGCCGCGGCGGGCGCGAGCGGATCGGCCGGCTGTTGCGGATGCACGCCAATCGATCGCAGCCGTTGGACGAGCTCGCCGCCGGCGACATCGCCGTGGCGGTCGGATTCAAGCACGTCCGCACCGGCGACACCCTGGCGGGCGCCGGCGTCGACCTGCTGCTGGAGCGGATGAGCTTTCCGCAACCCGTCATTGCCGCGGCCGTGGAGCCGCGCACGCTGGCGGAGGCCGGAAGGCTGCGGGGGGCGCTGGAGCTGATCGCACGTGAAGACCCCACCTTCTTCGTCGAGGAGAGTGCGGAGACCGGCCAGATCGTGATCTCGGGGATGGGTGAGTTGCACCTCGACGTGGTGGTCCGGCGGCTGTCGGCGGAGTTCCGGGTCGAAACGCGGGTCGGTCAGCCGCAGGTCTCCTACCGCGAGTCGATCAGCAGGTCCGCCCGCTTCCACCAACGTTTCCAGCGTACTATCGCCGGGAACCTGCACCTGGCCGAGCTCACCCTGCGGGTGGAGCCGCAGGCGCCGGGCGGCGGCAACCGGGTGGCGAGCGAGCTGGCCGGCGGGACCTTGCCCGCGGCGGTGGCGCAAGCACTGGAACGGGGAATCCGCAACGCCATGAGCTCCGGTGTGCTGTACGGTTACCAGACCATCGACATCGCGGTCATCGTCGAGGCCGCCACCTACGAGGCGGTCTCGTCGGCGGTGGCATTCGAGGCGGCGGGAGCACTGGCCTTCTCCGACGCCTGCCGGCAAGCGGAGCCGGTGCTGCTGGAGCCGGTCATGGAAGTGGACGTCACGGTGCCCGCGGAGTTTCTCGGCGACGTAATCGGCAACCTCGGCACTCGCGGCGCGACCGTGCTCGGCGTGGAGTCGCGCGCCGGGGCCGAGCAGGTAACCGCGCACGCGCCGCTGGCGCGCATGTTCGGGTACTCGACGACGCTCCGCAGCCTGACCCGGGGCCGCGGCGCATTCGCCATGTTCTTCACCCACTTCGCGCCGCGCACCCCCGCAGGCGCCTCGACTACCACGCGGCCGCCTTCGTGGCGCTAGGGGCCTGGCCGCTGATGCGCTCGCCGCGGGCACGCTTGGCGGCGAGGGCCGCGGCGGTGCGTTCGCTGATCGCCTCGTGCTCCCACTGCGCGACGACCTCCAGCGGCTGGTCATCGGCCAGGGCAACCAGGATGGGCACCAAGTCGGCGTCGAGTGACGCCCGGTGCTGGCCCCTGGCCTCGCGCTTGTAATCGCGCCTGAACTGGCCGGTGCGCTCAATCTTGCTCATTCAGATCGTCCATGAGAGCTTGCACGCTGTCGAACTGCAGGAGGCCGCCCTTGCGGGCAACGTGCGTGGCCATGGTCGACGATCTCGAGGCCGCTCTGCCTCACTATTACGATCTACAGTCTATCGATGACGGCTGCGGTGCGCCCTACGTAGTCGGCGGGCAGTGGGGCTCGACTCGGTGCCGGCGGCGCCACGTCGATTTAGAGCGGTTTAGAGCCGGCGCGACGTACCGCACCCGGCTCCCAGTCGGCAGCATGCTCCAGGAAGGTGCTCCCGGTGCTGACCTTGCCGGCTTACGCCCAGAAAGGCACGTAGCCGGATCGCAGGTGTGTGGGGTCGGCAGGTTTGATCAGGCCGCGGTCGCGGGCGAGGCGGATCACCTGCGACACCTTCGCGCTGTCTCGTCCAGTCAGGCCAAAGCGCTGCCGCAGGCTGGCATTGGTCAATACGCCGCGCTCCAGAAACTTCAGCGCGGCATGTTGGTAACAGGCCCGCACCCGTTCCTGAATCATGGTGTCCGCGAACCCGGCCGGCGCGAAGAGAATCGCCCGCGTCGCCTCTATCCGGCCGTTTCCCACCTGAAAATCAGGTGGCGGCATCTGCCGGCGTTCCACGGCCGCCACCACCTTGTCGATTCCCGTGCCCTGTTCTTCGCAGAGTTTCATGCGGCGCATGAACGCGGCGAGTGCTTCGTTGCGTGACCGCGGCGGTGCGTCGATGAACCGGTATTGCCCCGAGATGGGTGATGTTCCAGCGGCCTCCGGCATCGTGGATGATGATCCGGTCCTGGCTCAGACGTTGTACGATACCGTGTCGACTGTTCGGCAGCGGCTGGTCGGTGAGGTCGAAGTAGCTGGGATAGTCGATGCGGGCAAGCACCTCATCTTCGGTCAGGAAACTCGCGGCGATGCCGGTCTCCCAAAGGAATGGCTGGAGCTTTCTCCACAGTGCCCTTTGCCGGTCGGGGTAGTCGGCCAGGCGTGGCGTCGCTGATCCGATCCGGAGATACGCCGTGCGGTCAAAGTCCACGGGACTTACCGTGGCAGCCGGAATCGTCAGCAGCACCACCCGTCCGGCGGGGTGTGCCACGGTCTGAAATCGAAACGCCACGTCCGGGGCGATTCGCTGCGCCAGCCAAAACGGCAGCGGTTGGCCGTTCCGTACGACCGAGTGCGGATCGAAGGTGGTGCCGATCACCGTGTAATCGGAGTCACGCACCCCCCACACCAGGTACCCGAAGTGCTCCTCTTCGAGGGCCGCGGCGTTGGCGAGCGCCGAGATGTATTTCCCGATCAGAACGGGCGCGGAGTTGTTCTCCTTGAACTCGACGCTGGCGGTCTCAGCGGAAGCCGCCAACAAGTCATTGATCAGCGCAACGGCGCGGTCGCTGCGCTCAGGGCTTCCTGACGCCGGCATGGCTCTCTGAACCTATTCCCGAACCGCAGCGGCGTCAAGCAACCGGCAACCAGCGCATCCAGCGTGGCGGAGGCGCTCCGGAGGCAGGTTCTCCCAACAAGCCGGGGGCCACCACGACGTCGAAAATCCGGTCGCTGAGCTTCCGGATGGGCGGTTCCGCTTTCGCCCGCGAGCTGCTCTTCAAAACAACGCTCGATCGTTTCCGGCGACACCCGCGAGGGGTCTGCTCTACACGCATTGCGAAGTGCCGAGACGAAGAGTTGCACGTGGTACGGAACGGGATCGACAAGCAGATCCAGGATCCATGCGATTGACTGGCCGCCGAGCGGAAAGTCGATGTCGCGGGTCGGCCGCGAGCGCGGCCAGCAGCGCCGCTACGCAGTCTGCCGCGCCATCACCACCCTCAACCTCGACGATGATGACATTCCAGTGTACAAGATATTCGGCCATGGATTTCTTGGCAATCTATTCTCTGCCAAAATCGGTATTGGAAAATGCCGAATAAGCGCGGGCTTGGGCTGGTGCCGTTGGGGGCTGGTGTATGGAGCCGGTCTAATGCTTGCGGAGGAGGGAGCCGGCGAGCCAGACGGGGAGGCTTATTACGAGGGCGTAGATGATGATGGCGGCGGGGCCGAGCAGGCCGGCGATCAGGGTGGCGGCGACGGTGGCGACCGCCAGTACGGCCATTGCTACCCAGGCGGTGACGCGATAGCCCTTGCGGTGCAGCCGCCGGCAGGCCAGGGCCAGCGGCAGGCCGGCCGGGGCGACCACGAGCAGCGACAGCAGCGCCTGCGGCTCGCCGTAGGGAATGCGCGGGTGGGCGCGGGAGGTGATCACTACGGTAGCCTGAGCACTGACTCTATCGTGTCCAAGGCGCGGGAGGCAATCGAGTGCGGCACCGCCGTTGCACCGCCGTTGATGCAGCGGCCGCGCGCGCGTTCGGGCACGTAGCAGCCGCGCGCTCTTCGATGTTCCTGTGGCAATAGTCTGCCCAAAATGGTAACTTGTGGCAATGCGATTTCAGGAGTTGGCGGAAATCGTGGCGGATGAGCCGCTGTTCGAGACCGGGTTGCTGCTGGCGGGGGCCGTTGACCCTGCCGATCTGCGGCGCCAGCTCTCGCGCTGGACGCGCAGCGGGCGGGTTCGGCAACTGCGGCGCGGACTGTATACCCTGGCGCCGCCCTGGGAGGCCGGAACGTCGCGCGCGAGTACCTGCAGGCGCGCATTCTCGGAGCGCTGCAGCGCGCCGGCGCGATGACCTCACTGGCGTTTCACGGGGGAGCCGGACTTCAACGAGGCTTCACGTGGCAATCGCGGTGATCTTTCCAATCGCCGCTCAGCGCATGGTCGTAGTGCCGAGGCTCCAGCGGCTGGTCATCGGCCAGGGCAACCAGGATGGGCACCAAGTCGGCGTCGAGTGTCGTCCGGTGCTGGCCCCTGGCCTCGCGCTTGTAATCGCGCCTGAACTGGCCGGTGCGCTCAATCTTGCGCATGCAGATCGCCCATGAGAGCTTGCACGCTGTCGAATTGCAGGAGGCCGCCCTTGCGGGCTTCCTTCATCGCCTCGATGGTGACGGCGTTTGGAATCAGAGGCGCGAACGGCAGGGTCTTGTCCTGCGCAACCCGGGTCAGCAGTAGCCGCACGGCATCGGACACGGTCAGGCCCATTGCGGCCAGCACGGCGGCCGCCTCTTCTTTCACGGCTCCGTCGATGCGGGCCTGGACGAGCTGATTTGCAGCCATGGTCGATTCTCCTTGTCGGTCTTGAATGAATGACATTGTCATGCAAAATCAGGAAGGATGCAAGGCGGCCGTCAGACCGATGGGCCAGCACGGAGGACAGCGCATGTACGACGTGGTGTAGCGGACTCGGTAACCGTTGGATGATCGAAGGCGACTCCCCGTCGTGTGCGGTTTCGTCAGGCATGGCCAGTTCGATCCGGTCGGTTGACAAGCCGTTCGCGCCGGTCTACGATGTGGAGTCGGTGCGCCGGTCGCCCCGCCCCGAGCGACGCGCCGCGCACCCCGAACGTGCCTGCAAGGAGATCACAGCCATGAGCATCGCTTCTTCCGACATCCGCAACGTCGCGATCATCGGTCACGGCGGCACGGGAAAGACATCGCTCATGGAACTGGCGCTGGTGCGCGGCGGCGAGGTGCCCAAGTTCGCGCCGGTGGACGCCGGCAAGTCGGTCAGCGACCGCACCGAGGAAGAGATAGCGCGCGGGATCTCGATTCACACCGCCCTCGGGCACCTCGAGTGGAATGGCGCCAAGGTCAACCTGCTCGACACCCCCGGCTCGGCCGACTTCATCGGGGAGGCGGTGGCGGCGCTGCACGTGGCCGAAACCGCGATCGTGACGGTCGGCGCCGACGTGGGCGTCCAGATCGAGACCGCCAAGCTGTGGCGCCGCCTCGAGGCCGCGGCCAAGCCGCGGATCGTGTTCGTCAATCAGATGGACAAGGAGCACGCCAGCTTCGCCGACACGCTCGCCGATCTGCGCGCGAAACTGCCCGGCACCTTCGTCCCGGTGGCCGTTCCGATCGGGGCCGGCGCGGGGTTCTCCGGGGTGGTGGACCTGCTCCGCGGCACGGCGCTGGTGCAGGACGACGGACGGGAAGCCGCGGCCGACGTGCCGTCCGAGCTGGCCGACGAGGTGGAGCAGTACCGCCAGGATCTCATCGAGGGAGCCGCCGAGGGCGACGACGTGCTGATGGAGAAATACCTCGATGAGGAAACCCTGAGCGACGAAGAGATCCGCACCGGTCTCGCCATTGCCCTGCGGTCCGGGGCGGTGGTGCCGGTGGTAGCGGGCGCCGTGACCGCCGGCGCCGGCGTCACCAGCGTGCTCGACCTGGTACAGCTCGCGGCGCCGGCCCCGGACGCGTCCGCCGCCGACGCCGCGGACGGTCCGGAGGCGTTCGTGTTCAAGACCAGCCTCGACCAGTACTCGGGCAAGCTGTCGTGGATCAGGATGATGCAGGGCACGCTCAAGCCGGACACCGAGTTGACCAACCAGCGTGACCGCAAGAAGGAACGGATTTCGAAGGTGTACCTGCTGCAAGGGGGCAAACTGACGGAGACCCCCGCCCTGGCAACCGGCGACGTCGGCGTCCTCACCAAGCTGTCGACCGCCGCCACGGGAGACACTCTGGCCCAGGGGTCGGACGTCAGTTATCCTCCGCTGGATCTGCCGCAGCCGGTGCACGCGGTCACGGTGGCGGCGGCTTCCAAGAAGGACGACGACAAGCTCGGCCAGTTCCTGGCCCGCGCCGGGGAGGAAGATCCGACCTTCAAGGTCGCCTACAACGGAGAGACGCGCGAGAACGTGGCGTCCTGCATGGGCGAACTCCAGCTCACCGTGGTGCTGGACAAGATCAAGCGCGCCGCCAAGATCGAGGTCGAGACCAAGGTCCCGCGGGTCGGCTACCGCGAGACGATCGCGGGATCGGCGGCGGCCGAGTATCAGCACAAGAAACAGACCGGCGGCCACGGCCAATACGCCAAGGTCGAGATCAAGGTCAAGCCGGTGCCACGGGGCGGCGAAGAGTTCCAGTTCGTCAACCAGATCTTCGGCGGCGCCATCTCACGCGGCTACATTCCCGGAGTCGAGAAAGGGCTCCGCGAAGGAATGACCAGCGGCGTGCTGGCCGGGTACCCGGTGATGGGAATCGAGGTGACGCTGGTGGACGGCAGGGAGCACTCGGTCGACTCGTCCGAGCTGGCCTTCTCGCTGGCGGCGCGCGGGGCGCTGCGCGACGCGCTGGGCAAGGCCCGGCCGGTGCTGCTGGAGCCGATTTCCAACCTTACGGTCTCGGTCGAAGAGCATTATCTGGGCGACGTGCTGTCGGACCTGAGCGGGCGGCGCGGACGCATTCAGGGCCAGGAACCGATCGGCGGCGGCATGCTCGAGGTCAAGGCGCTGGTGCCGCAGGCGGAACTGTTGCGCTACGCCATCGATCTCAAGTCGATGACCTCGGGTACGGGGTCGTTCGAGGTCGAGTTCGCCGAATACGCGCCGGTGACCGGACGTCTCGCCGATGACGTGATCAAACGATCCCAGGCTGCCGCGGCGGCAGCCGGCCGCTGATCAAAACAGCACGACGCCGCCGAACAGGAAGTGAAGTACCGCGGCGCCGATTCCGGCGAAGCCGACCACCACCCGGTTGCGCTGAGCGAACCGGCTCGCTTTCTCGACCGTCCCGTCGGTGTCGACCATGGGCGCCGTCTCGCTCTCGGGTGGGGCGGCCTCGTCGGCGCGCTCGGTGCCGAACTCCAGCGCCTGACCGGCCAGGGTCGCACCCGCCACGATCCCGGCCAGCGCCGGCAGCAGGTCCGCCAGCAGCGCGACCTGACCCGCGTCCGCATAGTTGGTGTACACGAACAGTTTCAACACGCCGACCAGCGCCGTGATGACGGCCAGGGTCAGACGGGTGGCGCGCCGCTCGAACAGCATGCGCAACGGCTCCAGGGCGGGATAGCGGCCCACCAGATAGTCGCTGGCCAGGACGGCACCCGCAAGCAGGTTGGCTGTGACTGACAGAAAATAGAGTTGCATCGCGCTCCGTGCTCCTCTCTCGTTCAGGGGCGATCAGAGCCTCACCATACCGGCCCGGCGCCGACTGGTCAATAAGCCGCGTTCACGGAATTCGCGGCATTCGCGGCATCCCCCTCGGCTGGCTCGCGCGGGCCGGCGGCGCGGCCGATATGCGGGAGCAGATCCTCCGCCCGGAACCAGCCGCGCTCCCGCCGTGCCCGGTCCCCCGCCTCGGCGTGAATCAGCACTGCCGCGCGCGCCGCCGCCGCGGGCGCCATACCGCGGCTCAGCAAGCCGGCCACCACCCCCGCCAGCACGTCGCCGGCGCCGCCGGTAGCGAGCGCCGGATTGCTGCGGTCCAGCAGCGCCGGCGGCACGTCCGCGTAGTCGGCTATGCAGGTCACGTGCCCCTTGAGAATCACCGTCGCCTGCCAGCGGTCCGCGGCGGCCGCCGCGGCCGCCATCGGATCGGCGGTAACCTCGGCCGTGGGGAGGTCGAGCAAGCGGCCCATCTCGCCGGGATGCGGGGTCAGCACCCAGCGGCCGTGCAACGTGCGGGGCGCGCCCTCGGCCGCCGCAAGCTGCGCCAGCAGCGTCAGCCCGTCCGCATCGAGCACCCCCGGCAGCGGCGCCTCCAGCACCTTCGCAAGCAGGTCGCGCCGCTCCGGGCGCGTCCCCCAGCCCGGCCCCGCAAGCAGTGCCTGGTGCCGCCCGAGCCGCGCCGCCGGCTGCGACTCGCCGGCGGCCTCGAACTGACGAATCATGGTGGAACGCGCCGCCGGGGCCACGATCCGGTAGGTCGCGGCGTCGACGTACAGGGTGACCAGGCCCGCACCGGCGGCGGCGGCCGCGGCCGTCGCCAGATGAGCCGCGCCGGTGGTGCCGGGGGCCGCGGCGAACACCGCCAGGTGGCCGCGCGTGCCCTTGTGCGCGTCCGGCGGCGTGGCCGGGAGCAGGCCGGGCAACAGATCCGCGGTCAGCAGCGTGCACCCCGCGGTCAGCAGCGGCCGCGGGAACCCGACCGCCACCACCAGCACCTCGCCGGCCGCGGTGCGAGCGGCCGGCAGGTAGAGACAGCGCTTCGGCAGCCCCATGGTGACGGTGGCGGCCGCGCGCACCAGGGGACCGCCACGGTAACGGTCCCACAGGCCGCTCGGCACGTCGAGCGCCACCACGCGCGCGGGAGCGGCGTTGATCTGCGCCACCACCGCGGCCGCCGGCGGCCGCAAGGCACCGGCGAGGCCGGTGCCGGCAATGCCGTCGAAGATCCAGGCCGCGGCGGCAATGGTCCGGCCGGCGGCGGCGCGTTCCCCCTCCCAGCGCACGACGGGGATGCCGGCGGCACGACACGCGGACAGGTTCCGGGCCGCCGGGCCGCCCGCCTGCGGTTCGCCGCCGGCGAGCACCACCGCCACCTCGGCCGCGGCGCCGGCGCGGGCGTGGCGCGCCATGACCAGGGCGTCACCGCCGTTGTTGCCGCGCCCGGCGATGAACACCAACGGCGCGGCCGGCACCGATCCCCCCCACAGGTGCTCGCGCACCGCGGCGTAGGCGTTGGCGCCCGCGTTCTCCATCAGTACGTCGGCGGGCAGCGCATACTCGGTCTGGGCGCGGCGGTCGATCTCCGCCATCTCCGCGCCGGTCACCACCGGCAGGGGGCGGAGCCGGCGATGGGCAGCCGGGCCGACCTCAAGCGTGGTCAATGCAGGTTCCCTCCGGAAATCAGCAGATCGCCGCGCCACCACACCACGCGCGCGGTGTCGGCTTCGGCCAGCAGTCCGAACAGCACGCCGCCGGCCGTCATGCCCAAACTGACGTAACTCAATCCCGCCTCCTCCAGCTTCAGCAACCGCCGCGTGATCACCCGACCACCACGGCCCAGGATCAGCAGCGAGTGGGTCCGGTCGTCCTCCCGCCGGGTCAGGAACAGTTGCCCGCCGCTGGTCACTCCGAGCGGATGGTAGGATGCCGCGCCTACCGTTTCGGCTGCGCTGTCCGGCACGGGAAACTCGGCTACCACGCTGCGCGAAGCCACGTCGTACACGCGGATCTCGGGGCCACCGAGCCGGTCGGCGCCGGCGGGAGTACCGCTCGTCGCGGCGGCCTCCTCCGCGCGCGGGCCGCCGGACGGGAGCCAGGCCTCCACCACCAGCGTAAGTCGGCGCTCCCGGAGGTGGGGAAACACGTCCCGAGTCACCAGCGCCTCCTGTTCGCCGACCTGCCGGACATGCGGCAACTCCGTCCGCTCCAGCAACGTGCCGGCGCCATCGTACCAGAACACCAGCCATTGGCGGAGGCTGCGCGCCGTAACCGCCAGACCGTCGTCCGCGGTGACCGTGAGACGATGCACCAGCGGGAACGGCGCGCCGCCCGCGCCCTGCTGACCGAGGTCGTCCAGATGCTCGCCCCGCGGCGAGAACCGCCGCACGATCTGCCCGCCGGCCGCGCCGCCGGCCGCGGCAACTGCGTCGACCACCGCAATGCGGCCGCCGCGGTCCACCGCGATATGACTGAGCTGGTTGAATGCGTGCGGCACCGCGCTCCGGGTAGCAGCGAAGCCGCGCGCGCCGGCGCCGGCGGGGCGGGCGAACCCGACCGGTTCGGGATTGGAGTCGGGATCGTAGATGAGCAGAATCAGGTCACCGTAGGAGGAGAGCTGCATCACCTTGTCGCCACTGCCGTTGGCGATATAGAACAGCCCGTCGCGCATGTAGATGCTGGTGGCGGAACGGGCCGCGGCGCCGGCAATGCGCAACAGATTGAGCTGCTCGTCGAGCGGGCCGATGCTGAGCGTGAACAACTCGTCGCGGGCCAGTTCCGGCGTCGGTTGCCGCGCGCAGGCGGCCAGCATCAGCGTACCGAGCAGGGCGTATAGATGGGCGCGACGGCGCACTCCGCAATGGTACGTAGACCGGCGCCGGAACCGCAAGCTACATTGCACAGCATGGACAATGTGCTTGAGAAGGTGCTCGGGTCGAAGGGCGAGCGCGATCTGAAGGCGCTGACACCGCTGGTGGGGCGGGTCAACGAGCTGGAAGCGGAGATGCTCGCCCTCGACGCCGCCGCGTTCCCCGCCGCCACCGCCCGGTTGCGCGCGCGGCTCGCGGCCGGCGCCGAACTGGACGACCTGCGGCCGGAGGCATTCGCGCTGGTGCGCGAAGCCGCGCGCCGGCGCCTGGGCGAACGCATCTACGACTGCCAGCTCATGGGCGGGGCGGTTCTGCACCGCGGCTCGATCGTCGAGATGAAGACCGGTGAGGGAAAGACCCTGGCCAGCGTAACCGCGGCCTACGTCAATGCCCTTCTCGGGCGGGGCGTCCACGTCGTCACCGTCAACGACTATCTGGCCGAGCGCGATGCGGACTGGATGGGGCGGGTGTTCGACCTGCTCGGGATCTCCGTGGGTGTGGTCCTCGCCAACATGGACGGTGTGCAGAAGCATGCCGCCTATCGCTGCGACGTCACCTACGGCACCAACAACGAGTTCGGTTTCGACTACCTGCGCGACAACATGCAGTGGGATGAACGCGAGAAGGCGCAGCGCGGGCACCACTTCTGCATCGTCGATGAGATCGATTCCATCCTGATCGACGAAGCGCGCACTCCGCTGATCATCTCGGGCGCGGCGGACGACGATACCGCCCGTTTCGCCCAGGTCAACCCCCTGGTCGGGCAGCTCAGGGAGGTCGCCAAGGATCCGGAAACCGGCGACTACCCCGATGAGGCGGAGGGGTTCGTGCTCGACGGCGACTACAAGGTGGACGAGAAGAGCAAGCGCATTTCGTTCACCGATCAGGGCATGGGCGCCGTCGAACAGATCCTCAAGCAGCGCAAGATCATCGCCGACTCGCTGTTCACCGACGACAACTTCGAGCTGATCCACTACTTCACCCAGGCACTCCGCGCGCACCGTCTGTTTCACCGTGACGTCGACTACGTGGTGCAGGACGGCAAGGTCGAGATCGTCGACGAGTTCACCGGCCGCATCCTGCACGGCCGGCGGTACTCCGACGGACTGCACCAGGCGATCGAAGCCAAGGAACGGATCCGGATTCTGCAGCGCAACCGAACCTTGGCGTCGATCACGTTCCAGAACTACTTCAAGCTGTACGACAAGCTGTCGGGCATGACCGGCACCGCGGATACCGAGGCCACGGAGTTCAGCCGCATCTACGGGCTCGACGTGGTGGTCATTCCCACCAACCGGCCGGTAGTGCGCGCCGACGACGACGACGTGATCTTCGCCACCGAGCAGGACAAGCTGGCGGCGATCGGGGACGAGATAGCGGAGTGCCACGAACGGGGTCAGCCGGTTCTGGTGGGCACCGTCTCGATCGAGAAGTCGGAGCAGTTGTCGACCACGCTGACGCGGCGCGGCGTTCGCCACGAGGTGCTCAACGCCAAGAATCACGCACGCGAGGCCGCCATCATCGCTCAGGCCGGGGCGTCCGGCGCGGTCACCATTGCCACCAACATGGCGGGGCGCGGCACCGACATCAAGCTGGGCGGCAACGTGGAGTTCGAGGCGCGGCGCAAGGGCGGGCACAACCACGCCGCGGTCGAGCGCGCGCTGGCGGAGGCGCTGCCCAAGTGGCAGGCGAACTACGACGCGGTCCGGGACACCGGGGGGCTCAACGTGATCGGCACCGAGCGCCACGAGTCACGCCGCATCGACAACCAGCTACGCGGCCGTTCCGGACGCCAGGGCGACCCCGGCCACTCGCGCTTCTACATCTCGCTGGACGACGACCTGATGCGGCTGTTCGGGGAGAACCTGCGCAACATGATCGCCCGCGTGGGGATGACCGACGGCGAGCCGCTGGCCCATCCCTGGATCAACAAGTCGCTGGAGCGGGCCCAGCGCCGGGTCGAGGAGCGGAACTTCGAACTCCGCAAGCACCTGCTCGACTTCGACAACGTGCTCAACGAGCAGCGCAAGTTCATCTACGCCAAGCGCGACCAGATCATGGCCGACACCGACCTGATCAAGCGCGTGACCGATACCGTGGCCGACGACGTCGCCGCTCTGCTCGAGCAGGCCGATGGCGAACAGGGCGCGCGACCCAACTGGACGAACGTGCTCGGAGCCCTCAAGTCGCGCTATTTCTTTACTCCGCGGCACGCCGCCGAGCACTACACGGGTCTTGCGCGCGGCGAGTTCGAGCAGACCGTGGTGGCGGAGTTGCGCGCGACGCTGGAGGAAAAGGCCGCCGAGGTGGGCGGCGCAGGCTTCAACCTGTTCATCCGCTACGAGTATCTGCGGGCCATCGACGCCCGCTGGCAGGATCACCTGGAGCACCTCGGGGCGTTGCAGGAGGCGGTACGCCTACGGGCCTACAGCCAGAAGAACCCGTTGCTGGAGTACAAGCTGGAGGGGTTTCAGATCTTCGACCGGATGTTGGCGGAGATCCGCAGCGCAATTGCGGAAAAGGTGTTCAAAGTCACCATCCGCCACTCCCGGCAGCAGGGCCCGCAGCGCGGACAGCACGCCCGTCACCTGTCGATGGGTCAGTTTGCCGCCGGCGGCGGCGGTCGCACCGCGGCTCCGGAAACCAACGGTACGCTCGCCCCGGCGGCCGGCGCCGGCGCCCCGGATGCGGCCAACGGCGGCGGCGCCCGCAGCGCCATCGGCCGGCGGGCGGCCGCGGTGCGCAACGTTGCCGGCACGGTGCAGGAACAGCGCGCCGGGCCCAAGGTCGGCCGCAACGAACCGTGCCCGTGTGGCAGCGGCAAGAAATACAAGCACTGCCACGGAAGCTGACGCCCCAAAACCGCCGCCGGGGCGCCGCTTTTGGCCCATCCCGTCCGACCGCTAGCGGCGGACCGACTCAGCGGAGACCGGAGATGAACTGCGCGGGGTCGAGCCGGATCTTGCCGCGCCGTAGTTCGAAGTGCAGGTGGGGACCGGTCACCTGCCCGGTAGCGCCGACGGTGCCGATCGGCTCACCGCCGCGCACCCGTTCGGAGCGGCGCACGTAGACCCGATGCAGGTGGCCGTACAGTGAGGAGTACCCGGCCACGTAGTGGGTGATGATGATGTACTTGCCCAACACCCGGCTGTGGCCGGTGGCGGCTACCTTGCCATCCTGGGTGGCGCGCACCGCGGTCCCATGCGGCGCCGCAAGGTCGACCCCGTGGTGGAAACTCCGGGTGCCGGTGAACGGGTCGATCCGCGGACCGAACCGGGAACTCACCCAGCCGGCGGTCGGACGCGTGAATGCGGCCCCGGTCACCATGGCCAGCTCGTGCCCGGAGTGCTGGACGCCGGGAAAGAACAATTCCGTGGCCGGCGTCAACTCGTCGAGATCGACGCCGTTGGCTACCAGCACCGTCTCCGGCAACACTCCCTGTTCCAGGCTGAGTTGCGCCAGATCGTCGCCTACCGGCAGGTAGATCCCATCCTGGTTCGGAATCTTGACCAACTCGCCGATGGCGAGCTGATGCACCCCGACCCCGGCGTCCCGGTTAAACGAGGCGATCGTGTCCAGGGTCAACCCGAACCGGGCAGCGATGCCGGTAAAGGTGTCGCCGCGCCGCACCCGGTAGTACTTGCTGGCGAGCGACAACGGTGGCGGGTCGATTCCCTCGGCGCTGCCGCCGACCCCGTGCGCGCTCGCGGCAAATCCCCCGGCCCCGACCTGCGGGTAGGCGTTCCGGGTCGTGGCCAGCCAATCGCCCGGGAACAACAGGTACTCCCCTTCATCGTACGGCGCCGTGCGCGTGGGCCCGATCACGGTAGCCTGAACGACCAGTGCGGCCACGCAACCGGCGGCCAGAATCGCCAGCCACCGCCTCCCGCGGCCGCGCCGGCGCTGCCTTGCGTCAGTCCTCATTCCGATCCGCCACCCATTCTGCACAATTGTGCAGAATGGGGGAAGATACGTTCGCGGGGTGCGGCTTACTCAGTCGAGATGCTTCACCGGATTGACGTGGCGGCCATGCTGGAAGATGGAAAAATGCAGATGACTGGCGGTGCTGTATCCCGTGGTCCCCATCGAACCGACGCGCTGTCCCTGACGCACCCGTTGGCCGCGTTCCACGACTATCTTGTGCAGATGCGCGTACAGAGTCTGGAAGCCATCCTGATGGCGGATGATCAGGTAGCGCCCGTAGTTTCCGTTGTAACCCAGCATCGCCACGCTGCCACCCATCGCCGTTACCACCGCGGTGTCCTGGGCGTTGGCGATGTCGATGCCGTTGTGAAACTTGCGGATTCCGGTGAACGGATCGTTGCGGTAACCGTAGCCGGAGGTCAGTCGCCCGCGGGCCGGCCACACGAACAGCCGTCCGAGCACGCGGTTGAGCTCGTTCTCACCCAGGCGGCCGCCGGGGATCATCAGGACCTGCCCCGGCGTGATCAACTCGCCCTGCACCGCATTGGCCGCGAGCACGGTGCTGAGATCCACGCCGTGGCGCACCGCGATGCCGCTCAGACTGTCACCCCGGCGCACCTCGTAGCGCACTCCCGATGCGGCGGGGATGGTCAGCTCGCGTCCCACGCGCAGGTCGCGGGCACGCTTGATGTCATTGAAACTGATGATCGTATCGAGCGTAATCCCGAACCGCGCCGCCAGCCCCGACAGCGTATCGCCGCTCACCACCTGGTGCGGGTGAACCCGCTGGATTGGCGGGAGGCCCTGGGCGGCGGTCGACACCGCCGGGTTCGCCGGGTTCGCCGCGTTCGCCGGCTCGGCAGGCAACGCGGCGCCGGCGGTCGCCACGGTAGCGATTCCGGTCGCTGCGCCGGCCGACGATGCCACGACCGAACCCGGCGCTGCGCCCGTGCCCGGGACTGCCGCGGCCAAGTGCACCGTCGCCGGGGTCGCCAGTCCGTCCGTCAACACCTGCGGCGACAGCCGTGGGCTGGGCTCGCTGGGGGCGATCTGGGCCAGAGTGGTTGCGGTCAGGGCAGCCACCACCAGCAGCACCGTGGCGGTGGCATGCATCGGCCGGATTACCATGCGGGACAACAGTGCGGCCGCGGCGGCGTGGACCTTGCGCACCAGCTCGCGCACGCTGCTCCGGCCGCGGGCCATGGACCGCGCCGTCGCGCCGAGCAGTGCGACCGGGGAGCGGGACGCAGTCGGGGTCCGGCGGGCGGACGGGCGGCGCGTGCTCGGCTGCTGGTTACGGAGCGCACGGGGCGCTGCGCGCGCGAATCGGCTGTGCCCGTTGCGGGGCACTACCTGCTGCCGTTCCAGGGTGCGGTACCGGGAATAATGCATCACTCTGCATATCGACCATTCCGTCCCTGCGCATTACCGCCCGGCCGGGGAATGCGCGGCCGCCGCACGCCCCGCCTCGGCTAGACGGGCTCAGGCGACACCACGTTTCAGATTGGTCAGCTTGGCGCGCAGTCGGATGATCGCCTTGGTGTGGAGTTGGGAGACTCTCGACTCGGTGACTTCCAGCACTTCACCGATCTCCTTCAGCGTGAGATCCTCGTAATAGTAGAGCACCAGCACCTTCTGCTCCTTCTCCGACAGTTCGCCGATTGCCTCGACGATCACCCGCTTGATCTCATCCTTCTCCACGATCGAATCGGGATTGAGGCTGGTCGGAGACTCGATACTCTCCGCCACCGAGATGCGGTCATTGTCGTCACCGCTGTACCACACGTCGCTGAGCGACAGGATCGAGGTGCCGCTGATCTTGAGCATGAGCTGCTGGAACTCGTCCGGGGGCATGTTCATCTTCTTGGCGATCTCGGCGTCGGTGGCGGCGCGTCCGAGCTTCGCTTCCAGGGTGCGCACGGCTTCCTCGACCTCGCGCGCCTTCTGGCGCACCGAGCGCGGCACCCAGTCGATGGTGCGCAACTCGTCGAAGATCGCTCCGCGAATCCGCGTCACGGCGTAGGTCTTGAACTTGACGTGCTTGGTCGGATCGAACTTCTTGATGGCGTCGAACAGCCCGAACACGCCGTAGCCCACCAAGTCGTCGAACTCCACGTTGCCGGGCATGCCCACCGCCATCTTGCCGGCCACGTACTTGACCAACGGCGCGTACTGGCGGATGAAGTGGTCGCGTATCTTGGGATCCCGGCGCTGCCGGTAGCGCCTCCACAGCTCTTCTTCCGGAACGGCGTCAGCGGCCTCCGGGACCGGATCTGCCACGCCTAGCTCCCGGCTGTCACGCGCCATAGCATCGCCCCACGGACACAACCCAATTTCCGAGAGCGTAGGTATAAATCACGGCGAGGTCAAGATCGGCATCCGCTCTTTCCCGGCGGACGGCGCCGGCGCCTCCCCGAAGGTCCCGAACTCACGCTCCAGCGCCGCACGCTCGAGCTCGAACCCCTCCAGGCTGACCAGCAACCGTCCGATCGATGCCCGTGCGATGTCCTGCGGCACCACCTGCCCGTCGCACAGGTAGGAGACCGGCTTGCGGCGCTCCGCCAGCACGGACAGCACGTTGCCGATGGCGGCGGTCTCGTCGAGCTTGGTGACGATCACGGTGTCGTATCCGAACGGCTCGAACTGGCGCAGGATCTGCTCGAGGTCCGGATGCTTGGTGGTGGCGCTCACGGCAAGCTGGGTCGTGCTGCGCCGGCCGGCTGCCTCCAGCACGGCGCGCATTTCGCCTAGGCGGGCGTAGTCGGCCGGACTGCGGCCGACCGTGTCGACGAAGATGAGGTCCAGGTCGCGCCCGAGCGCCACCGCCTTCTTGAGATCCTCCGCGGTTTCGGCCGTGGTGACCGGAATGCGCATGATCTCGCCGTAGGTCTCGATCTGCTGGCGGGCGCCGATGCGATAGTTGTCGATCGTCACGATGTGCACGTTCCGGCGTTCGCCGGCGCCGTTGCCGAGGCCGTGGATCGCCGCCAGCTTGGCGATTGTGGTGGTCTTGCCGACGCCGGTCGGACCGACCACGATGCACACCAGCGGCCCGCCGGCGGCGGTGTCGTCGGTCCCGGTCAAGGGTTGCGCCACCGACAGCGCACGGCCGATCTGCAGGGCCACGTAGCGGTGCACGGCGGCCCGGTCCTCAAGCTGCTGCAGGGTGAACTCCGACCGTACCCGATCGAGCAGCCGCGCGCGGTAGCCGGGGGCGAAGTCGTTGCGCACCAGCAGTGCGTCCAATGCGAGCAGACACGGATGCTCACCGAGCCGTACGGTCACCTCGGCGGTCTCCGGCAACGAGCGGTCGAGCCGGGCGCGCAGTGCCGCCACCTCGTCTACCAGCCGCCGCAGACCGGCCCCGGAGGGCGTCTGCTCCAGGATCCGGCGCTGCTCGTACGCCAACCGCTGCTGGGCCGCGGCCGGCTCCGCGTCGGCCGGGGCCGGTTCCGACGCGGTCGCCGCGGCGTACGCCGCCGGCGGATCCACGAACCCGGTAATCTCTACTCCGTCGCGCTTGAACAGGCCGAACAGTCCTCCGATCTTGACCACGCGGTGAGAGTGTATGCGGGCGTCCGGTCCATACAGCCGCTTCATGTTGGCGAGCGCCTCACGCGGGGTCGTGCCCTGCACCTTGAAGTACGCGGTGGTCACCGCCCGCCCTCTCCCGCCGGCCGCTCCGGCTGCACTTCCGCCAGCGCTGTCACGGCGACCTCGGCCAGCTCGGTGTCCGCCAGGCACACCAGGTGCGGGAGCTCGCGCCGGGTGGCGGCCCGCACCCACGCCCGTGCCGGCGCGGGGCACAACACCACCGGCGGGTGCCCCCGCCGCTCGGCCTCCGCGACCGCCTCCGCCAGGGCGCCGACCCAGTGCCGCCGCCACTCCGCCGAGCGGCCGCCGGCCGCCGCACCGCCGTTCGGACCTTCGTCGGCGCCCTCCGCGGCGGCTTCGATCACCCGCCGTTCCAGGTCCGGCGCCAGCGTCAGGACGTGCAGTACCCCGTCCGTGCCCGCGTGCTGCTGCGAAATCTGCCGCGCCAGTGTCCGGCGCACCCGTTCCACCAGAAACCCGGTGTCCCGCCGTTCGGGCGCGTAGTCGCCGAGCGCCTCGAGAATAGCCACCAGATCGCGTATCGACACCCCCTCTGCCAACAGCGCCTGCAGCACGCGCTGAATCTCGCCGACCGACAGCGTCGCCGTGGCTTCTTCGACCACGGTCGGATAGTCCCCCCGGAGCGCCTCGAGCATCGACTTCACGTCTTCTCGACCGAGCAGGTCGGCCGCGCGCCGCTCGATGATCCGTGTCAGGCGGGCAGCCAGCTCCTGCGCGCCGCCGCGCAGGCGGTCGCGCTCCACCTCGACGCCGCGGATCTTGACGGCATACTCGGTGGGCCGCAGGTTCAGGTTGTCGGCAATCCGAACCGGCGGCACCACCAGGCCGCGTTCCTGCGCCGCGGCGCGGCGCACGGCGGCCAGCCGCTGCAACAGGTCGGTACCGCCCTCCTCCTCGGCCAGCGGCACCAGTCCATACCCCAACTCGACCGCCAGCGGATCGGGCGGCGCCACCGGTGACACGGGGGCCACCGGCGCGGCGGCGGCTGGCGGCGACGCCGCCCGCGCGGCAGGGCCCGGCTCGGTGGCGGCTGGTGGTTCGGCGCCGGCGGCGCCCGCCTGCCGGCGGCCGATGGCATGGCCGCACCAGCCGAGCACCGCGGCCAGCGGCAGCAACACGTGCACGGGAAAGCCGGGCAGCAGGGCAAGCACCGCGAGGAAACCCGCGGCGATGTAGAACGGCCGATGGTGCAGCGCAAGCTGGCGCGCCAGGTCGCGGCCGAACGAGGCATCGGAGACGGCGCGCGTCACGATGATCCCGGTGGCGGTGGAAATCAGCAGCGCCGGGAGCTGCGTTACCAGGCCGTCGCCGATGGTCAGCGACACGTAGGTTCCCGCCGCCGCGGCCAGGGGCTCGGAGCGCACCGCGACGCCCACGATCAGCCCGCCGACCAGGTTGATCAGCGTGATCAGAACCCCGACGCGCACGTTCCCGGACACGAACTTCGAGGCGCCGTCCATGGCGCCGTAGAAGTCGGTCTCGCGCCGCAGCTCGTTCTTGCGCCGCGTCGCTTCCGCTTCCGACAGCAGGCCGGAGTTGTACTCCGCGTCGATCGCCATCTGCTTGCCGGGAAGGGCGTCCAGGGTGAAGCGGGCCGCCACCTCGGCTACCCGCGTGGCGCCCTTGGTGATGACCACGAACTGCACGGCCATGATCATGGTGAAGATGATCGCGCCGATGACGTAGCCGGCGGTACCCGGAGCGCCCACGACGAAGCTTCCGAACGCGCGCACGATGCGACCCTCGAAGGCCGCGCCCTGTGCCAGAATCAGCCGCGTCGACGAGACGTTGAGAGCCAGCCCGAACACCGTGGCCAGCAGCAGCAGCGTCGGAAAGATGGTGAACTCCAACGGACTCCGGGTGTAGAGCACGATCAGAATGACCAGCAGGCCGAGACAGATGTTGAGCGCCATGAACAGGTCGAGCACCACTGCCGGCAGCGGAATCAACATCATCAGGATGAACACGATCACGAACAGGGCCACCAGCACGTCGCTGCGCCGCTGCCAGCCGCTGAAGGCGTACGGGCCGGCGGTCTTTGCGTCAGCCATCCGGCACCTCCCCCGGTGCGGTCCGCGCCAGTGCCTCCGCCAGCGGCCGGAAGTACGCGGCGGGGACCGGGTCGCCGACCTCGACGTACTCGGCCAGCACCCGCGCCAACTGCGGGCGCTCCACCAGCGGCACCGGGTGGGCGGCGGCGGCCGCGCGGATCCTGCCGGCGGCCTCGTCCAGCCCCTTGGCCACCACCACCGGCGCCGCCAGGGCGTGCCCGGTCCAGCGCACCGCCACCGCCCAGCGCGCGCCGCCGGTGATGACCGCCGCCGCACCCGCCACCTGCCGCGCCAGGTCGCGCGACAGCAACTCGCGCATGCGGGCGCGCAGCCGGCGGCGCACCTGGGGATCGGGCTCCTGCCGGCGGCGCTCCTCGCGCACCTCGCGCGGGGTCATCCGCAGTGCCCGGCGGTGGCGCCGGCGCTGCACCAGATAGTCGGCAATCGCCAGGGCCAGCAGCAGCAGCGCCACGCTGCCGGCCATGCGCAGCGCCGCCGCCGCTAACAGTGCGCCGGCGGCTTCGAGCGGCATCCGCACGCTACCGGCCAGCCGCTCGAGCACGGCGTGAATGGTCGCGCCCGCGAGCGCCGCGATGACCAGCACCTTGAGCGCGGTGGCGGCCAGCCGGTAGGCCGCCTCGGCGGAAAACAGCGCACGCCTGAAGTAACTGAGGAACCGGGGAACGATCCGGTGCCAATCGGGCGCAACCGGTCTGACCGCGAGCCGCGGCCGGACCTGCACCAGATTCCCGGCCAGCGCGGCCACCAAGCCGATCCCGGCCACGGGCAGCACCAGACGGAGCAGGTAGGAGAATGCCAGCTCGGCGCTCGCCGGCGTGGCCGCCACCTCGGGCGTGGCAGCCTGCATCAAGAACACGCGCAGCATCTCCCTCACCGTGGCCACCGCCGAACGTCCCAGCACCGCCAGGGCCGCGACCGCGCCCACCAGCGTCATCGCCGCCGGCAGCTCGGTGGTGCGCGGCACCACTCCCGCGCTGCGGGCAGCCCGCAGTCGGGCGGCGCTGGGGGCCTCGGTACGCCCCTCGTGTTCCGCGCCGGACCAGCCGCTCACAGCGCTCCTCCCCTGACCGCGGCCGAATCCAGCGCCGGCCGGGGCTCGGCGGCCAGCCGCGCGAGCAGTTGGCGCAACTCCACGAACGCTCCGTCGATGACCGCCGCCACCGCCTCCAGCAGCACCGGCAGCGCCAGCACCAGGATCACCAGCCCGGCGGCCGTCGCGATCGGCACGCCCAGAATGAGCAGGTTCATCTGCGGCGCCGCCTTGGCCAACAGCGCCAGGGCGACCGACACCAGCGCCAGCGCGCCGAACACCGGAAACGCGATGGCGAACGCGGTCGCGAACAGGGTGCCCAGACCGCGCGACAGCGTGCCCAGCAGCGCCGGCGCGGCCAGATCGCCGGCACGCAGCGCCTGGAACGAACCGAGCAGGCCGGTCAGCATGAACCGGTGCACCCCGCCGACGCTCAGGAACACCAGCAGCGCGAGCAGGTGGAACAACTGGCCGAGCGACGGCAGCGAGCTGCGGCTGAACGGGTCGAACACCTCGGCCGAGTCGAACCCGAGCTGCAGCGAAAGGAACTGCCCCGCCACCTGAAACGCCGCGACCGCCAGGTAGATCAGAAACCCGATCAGCAGGCCCACCAGCGCCTCACCGAGCAGCAGCAGTGCATACTGCACGCCGGACGCGGGCACCGGATAGCCGCGCTCCAGCACCCACGGCAGCAGAATCACCGTAAGGAACAGCGCCAGACCGAACTTGGCGATCTGGGGGACGGCGGACGACGAGAACAGCGGCGCCACCTGGATCATGGCGAGCACCCGGGCAAATACCAGCAGGCCCACGTACCAGTCGTCGAGCGTCACCAGCCCGTCCAGCAGTCCGCCCGCGGTCACAGCGCCATCCCCGGAATCGCCGCGTACAGGCGGCGAGTAAACTCCACCATCGAACCGCCGAGCCAGGGCGCGAGCAGGAATACCACGCCGAGCAGGGCGAGGATCTTGGGGACGAAGGTGAGCGTCTGCTCCTGAATCGAGGTGGTCGCCTGGAGAATCGAGATCACCAGGCCGACGATCACGCTCACCCCGAGGATCGGTCCCGCGATCATCAGCAACTGCAGCACGCCGTCGCGCGCCAGAGTCACCGCCGCGCCCATTGTCATGGCCCCGTCCATCAGCGAAAGCTCGCGATCACCTGCATCGTGATCAGGTCCCAGCCGTCCACCAGCACGAACAGGATCAGCTTGAACGGCAGCGAGATCAGCATCGGCGGGAGCACGATGATGCCCATCGAAATCAGTGCCGTGGCCACCACCAGGTCGATGATCACGAACGGCACGAAGATCAGAATCCCGATCTTGAAGGCCACCGTCAGCTCGTGCAGGATGAAGGCGGGGATCAGGATGTAGGTGGGCACGTCGGCGCGCGTGGCCGGCTTCGGCAGGTCGCGCATGCGCATGAACAGACGGATGTTGTCGGCGTCGTCCCCGAGCTGGCGAAACATGAACTCCCGCACCGGCGTCTCGGCCCGCTGCAGGAGCTGTTCGGTGTTCAGTTCGCCGCGCGCGAACGGCTGCAGCGCGGTGCGGTTCACCGTGTCGAGCGTGGGCCACATGATGAACAGGGTGAGAAACAGGGCGATGCCCATCAGCACCTGGTGCGGCGGCACGTGCTGCAGCGACAAGGCCCGCTTGACCAAGTCGAATACGATCGCCAGCCGCACGAACGAGGTCATCAGGACGATCAGGGAAGGCGCCAGCGACACCACCGCCAGCAGCAGCAGGAACTGCAGCGACAGCAGCACTTCCCGGTTCGACTGGGCGTCGCGCACCGACAGATCGACGAACGGAAACCCCACACCGTCGGCGAGCGCGTCCACCAGCTCCTGGGCGGCCGCCGGGGCCGGTGCCAGGAGCTGGCCCAGCACCAGCAGCGCGAGCAGGCCGCCGGCGCACCAGCGGCGGTCAACTGCCGGCATCGGCCCCTCCCCGCCCGGGTCGACGGTGCACGTTCTGGACCCCGCGGCGCCGCTGGCCGAGCACGCTTCCGGCGGCGGCCTCGCCGCCGGAAAGCAGGACGCCGTGACCGTGGCCCCGGCTGCCGCCCGCGCCGATGCCGCCGAACGCCTCGCCGAGCACGTCCGCAAAACTGCGCCGCCCCGCGACCGTTGCCGTGGACAGCTCGAGCTTCAGCGTGTCGAGGCTCTCACCGTCGGTAATCTCGGCAATCAGGTTGACCGACTCGTCCGCCGCCCCCACCAGGTAGTAGGACGTACCCACCCGCACCAAGTGCAGGTGGCGCCCGCCGCCGAGCGTGCGCGAGCCGACCAGGGTGATCAGGTCGTTCTCCCGCACCCGTCCCGACGTGCTGCGCTTGACCAACAGGAAAACCAGATAGATGGCGGCCAGCACCGCGGCCAGCACCAGCACCATGCGCACGAAGTCCCAGGTGGACGGGGCCGCGCCGCCGGCGGGAGCGCGTGCAACCGCCAGCGCGGCCGACTCCCCGGTTCCGGGCAGCGGGGTCAGGTCGCGCGCGGGATCGGCGGCGCCCGCCGCCGGCTCCGGCGTGGACGGCTGCGGCTCCTGGGCGGCGAGCGGACCGATCAGCCCAAGCACCGCGCTCCCGATGAGCAGCAGTACCAGTGCCGCGGGTGCGCGTGCCGGCCTGCGGCGACCCACGGTGCGCAGGCCGCTAGCCCGCCTCGACGCGGGAGCCGTTGCCCGCTCCATCGTCGCCCATCCGCACGCCGGCCATGATCTCCGTGACCCGCACGCCATACGCGTCGTCGATCACCACCACCTCGCCGCGGGCGATCGGCGTGCGGTTGACCAGGATCTCGACCGGCTCGCCCGCCAGCTTGTCGAGCTCGATCACCGACCCGGTGCCGAGGCCCAGAATCTCCCCGATCGTCCGCGTGGTGCCGCCGAGCTCCACCGTGATCCGCAGGTCCACGTCCTTCAGGAACCCGATGTCGGCCGGCGTCCGGTGGTGGCCGGTTTCGGCCTCCGGCTGCAGGCTGGCAAGCTGCATGGGCTGCACGTCGGCGGCACTCATTCCGGCCCGCCCCCGACCCGCGCCGGTGCCCGGATCTGGACGGCGAGCCGGCCGCCTACCACGCCCGGCCGCCCCATGAACTTCGTTCTGCCGCCTACCTTAACCGCCAGCTCGTCGCCCGGCCGCACCCGGTCCAGCGGCAGCACGTCGCCCGCCGTCAGCTCGAGGATGGCGCGCAACGGTACGCAGGCGCCCCCGAGCTCCA
The DNA here is from genome assembly GCA_965198005.1 of Spirochaetia bacterium. Classification (GTDB taxonomy): domain Bacteria; phylum Spirochaetota; class Spirochaetia; order SZUA-6; family Bin103; genus Bin103. The sequence goes on along the minus strand of CBDAOI010000003.1, from coordinate 1,059,705 downwards.
CGGTCACCGGCAACGGCGCCGCCCGCAGCAACTCACCGAGCGTCGCCCGTTGCGAGCGCGCGCGGCCGCCGCCGCGGCCGCCGGCTTCGGCGCCGCGCTCCTCCCGGCGCTCGGCGTGCCCGCACGACCGTGGTCCGAGCCTGCTCCTGACCGGGGCCAGGGCCGAAAGAGGAATCAGGAAATGCATGGTCCCGGCCGCGCGCAGGCGGAGGTCGAACGTCAGCCGCACCACGGCCTCCCGCGGCGCGGCGATCCGGGCCTGTTCCGGGGCGGTTTCGATGCGGCTCAACCGCGGCCGGAGCGCCCGTACCGGCTGCCACGCCGCGGCCAGAGGCGCCATCAGCCGGTGCACGATGTTCTCCATTACCGCGCGCTCGATGTCGCTCAGGCCGCGCGCGGGCGCCGCAGAGTCGCCCCGGCCGCCAAGCAGCCGGTCTATCGCCGCAAACGCGAACGGTTGATCGACCGCCAGCAGCGCCGTGCCGGCGAACGGCTCCAACTCCACCACGGCCAGGGCGCCGGGATCCGGCAGGGCCCGGGCGCACTCCTCGTACGAGAGCTGCTGAACGGTCTTCAGGTGGAGTCGGACCGGGCTGCGCAGGTACGCCGACAGCGCCTCGCCGGCGCGCCGGGCGAAGCCCTCGTGCACCGCCGACAGTCCGGCGATCTGTTCGGGCGACAGGTGCTCCGGCCGCCCCAGGCTGAGCGGCCTGACAGCCGGCTGACCGATGCCGGCGTCGCCGGTGCGCCGCGGCGGCGCCGTGCGGCGTTGACTGATAACGTCCACGCATTTCCCCCAGTTTTCGCGGTTCGCCTCGGCCAACTTCCAGGGCGGGAAAGCGGCTCCCACGAACAGCGACCCCGTCCCCGCCGCGTGGGGCGGGCAACGTAGTGTTCTATAATACGGTCTCATGAGAAAACGTCAACCGGTGTATTATGCGCCGCTACGGGAGGTGCCATGGGACGGACCACAGGGGCCGCATTCTTCGCGGAGACGCTGCACGCATACGGGGTTGCGCACGTATTCGTGTCGCCCGCAATCGCGTCGCTCGGGCTCGCGGAACTGAGCGCGCGCGGCGTCACCAGCATCGTGACGCACGGCGAGAAGGCGGCCGCCTACATGGCCGACGGGTACGCGCGGGCGTGCAACCGCCCCGCGCTGTGTCTGGCCCAATCGGTCGGTGCCGCCAATCTGGCGGCAGGGCTCCAGGACGCCTATCTCGCCCTGTCCCCGGTCATCGCTCTGACCGGGCGCAAGACGCCGGCCGAGCAGTTCCGGAACGCGTACCAGGAGATCGAGCACGCCGGGCTGTTCGCGCCGGTAACCAAGTTCAGCGGACTGGTCGAGACGGTCGAGCAGTTTCCGCACCTGCTGCGGCTGGCGTTCCGCGAAGCCACCACCGGAGCCACCGCACCGGTGCACCTCGACCTGCAGGGGATCTCCGGCAACGTAATCATGGAGGGTGAAGCGGACCTCGAGGTGCTGGTGGAGTCGCCCTTCACCCGGCGGCCCGCGTTTCGTCCGGAGGCGGATCCGAACACGGTGCGGCAGGCGGCGCGGGCGCTGGCGGGAGCGGAGCGTCCGGTCATCGTCGCCGGCGGCGGCGTCACCTCGTCACAGGCGCAGCACGAGGTGCTGGAGCTGGCCGAGAAGCTGTCCATCCCGGTCGCCACCTCGCTCAACGCCAAGGGCACGATTCCGGACCAGCACCGGCTGGCGGTGGGCGTGGTCGGCACCTACTCGCGCTGGTGCGCCAACCGCGTGGTGCACGAGGCGGACCTGGTGCTGTTCATCGGCAGCCACACCGGCAGCCAGGTAACCAATGAATGGAAGATACCGAGCGTCGACACGCCGGTGATTCAGATCGACCTCGACCCGTCGGAGCTGGGCCGCAACTATTCGATCCAGGTCTCGCTGCACGGCGACGCGAAGGCCACCACCCGGCGCCTGATCGAAGCGGTGGAGGGCGGGAGCGGCCGGGCCGACTGGCTGTCACGGGTGCGCGGCCTGGTGCGGGAGTGGCGCGCGGAGGTGGCGCCGCGCGCCCGGTCGGAGGCGGTTCCGATCATCCCGGAGCGGTTGTGCACGGAGCTCACCGAGTTTCTCGCCCGCGACGCGGTGCTGGTATCGGACACCGGCCATGCCGGCATCTGGACCGCTTCGATGGTGGACCTGAACCATCCGCGGCAGTCCTACCTGCGCTGTGCCGGGTCCCTGGGCTGGGCACTGCCGGCCGCGGTCGGCGCCCAGCTGGCGCTGCCGGACCGGCAGGTGGTGTGCTTCACCGGCGACGGCGGATTCTGGTACCACCTGGGCGAAATCGAGACCGCGGTGCGCTGGAACGTGCCGGTGATCATCGTGATCAACAACAACCGCGGCCTGATTCAGGACAAGGCCGGCGACGACAAGGCGTTCGCCCGCGTGCCCGGCACCGATTCCAGCCCGCTGTGGAAGTTCAACGACGTGGACCTGGCCGCGGTCGCCGCGGCCATGGGCGCGTTCGCCGTCCGGGTGGAACGTCCCGCCGAGATCCGGGGCGCGCTGGAGCAGGCCGCGGCCGCCGGGCGGCCGGCGGTGGTGGAGGTGGTAACCGACCCCGCCGACAGCAGCTCGCCGCCGCGCTGGAACCCGCCCGCGGACTAGCGTGACTTTCCAGTCAGTACGCCGGAATCGTAATAGAGGCTCACCGTTCGCCGCGCCCATCGGCAATGAGATCCGCTGCAGCAATGCCGCCGACAGGCTCGGAGTAGGCTTCCCGCAGGCGACCCGCGGCGTGGCTCCAGTCGCACGGCGGCGCGACCAACCGCAACGGAACGATCCGCGCCACCGGACGGCCGCGACGCACGATCTCGATCTCCTCGCCGCCCTCGACTTCGGCAAGCACGTCGGCGAGCCGATGCTGGATGTGCCGCACGTTGAACGACTTCATGTTATACAGAATGCCTAACGAGTCAGCTCATGTCAACGCGCGTCCGCGGCCGCGACGGAGGTTTCTGGCCCATCGTGCCGGGCGTCCGGATGCGCATGGCGCCAAGTCGGTCAAATACCGCGCGGCTCCGATCCCCGCGCCCGCCACCCCCGCGTTCCCGCTTGCCGCGTGGCGAGGTTCGCAGCACAATCGCGCCGTGGGCGGCAGGTTGCAGGGCAAGGTCGCGATCATCACCGGCGCCACCAGCGGCATCGGCGAGCGCACCTCCGAAGTGTTCATCCAACAGGGGGCGGCGGTGGTGATGGCCGCCCGCTCGCGCGCCAAGGGGGAGGCGCTGGCCGAGCGGCTCGGCGAGCGCGCCATCTTCGTCCGCACCGACGTGGCGCGCGAGGCCGATCTGCAGGCGCTGGCGCAGGCGGCGGTGGCGCGCTTCGGGCGCATCGACTGCCTGTTCAACAACGCCGGCGCCGGCGAGCGCGTGCCCCCGATCGACCAAATCGAGGAGGCGCAGATCCGGTCGGCGCTGGGGCTGCTGTTCAACAGCGTGCTGCTGGCGATCAAGCACACCGTCCCGCACATGAAACGCGGGGGCGGCGGCTCGATCATCAACAATGCCAGCGTCGCCGCCCACCGCGTCGGCCACGGGTCCATCCTCTACAGCGCGGCCAAGGCGGCGGTGGTGGCGGCCACCCGGTGGCGGCGGTGGAGCTGGGCCCGTGCAACATCCGGGTCAACAGCATCTCGCCGGGCGCGATCGCAACCCCGATCTTCTGGGGCGGCGGCCTTGATGCCGCGGCCACCGAGCGCAGTCTGGCGGCCCTGGCCGAGGTCCTGGAACGCCGCGTCGCCCTGACCCGCTCGGGCTTCCCCGACGACATCGCCAAGGGCGCGCTCTACCTGGCGAGCGACGACGCCGGCTTCGTGACCGGTCAGGACATCGTGATCGACGGCGGCCAGATCTGCGGCCGCAACGCAGCCGAGAGCAGCGCCAAGCGCGCCGAGGTGACGGACGCGGTCGAGGCCGCGCGTACTGGACGTACTACCCCGACGCCCTGACACCTTGACGCGCTGCGACGCGCTGGACGCGCTGGGCGCGCTGGCGACCGCTGGACGGCCGCCGCCGCGCGTGCTATCACTACCCGCATGAGTGCGATACCGAGGGGTGGAACCGTTGCCGTGACCGGCAGCGCCGGATTCATCGGCGGCTGGGTGGTGCGCCGCCTGCTGGACAAGGGATACCGCGTGCGCGCCTGCGTGCGCGACGCCGAAGACGACGAGCGCACCGCGTTCCTGCGCCGGCTGCCGGGCCATGCCTCCGGCAGGCTCACCATCCACAGCGCCGACCTGGACCGCCCCGGCTGCTTCGACCAACCGTTCGCCGGCTGCCACGGCGTGTGCCACGTGTCGCACGTCAGCCGGTACCACGACCTGGACTACGTGCGCATGGTCTGCGATCACACCATCGCCAGCATCGACCGATCCGAGACCGTGGGCCGGGTGGTCGTGACCTCCAGCCTGGCCACGGTGCTGACCGAGGCGGCTCCCGAGGAGCGGGCGCGCCGGCCGGTGCTCTACGAGGACCGCTATCCCAACGAGACCCACCCGGACTGGGATGATCCGGGGCGGCACGGCTACGCGATGGGCAAGCTGATCGCCGAGCGCTCCTTCGCGCAGGCCGCGGCGCGTAGCGGCCGCTGGGAGGCGATCGCGTGCCTGCCCTCCGACAACATGGGGCCGATCCAGTCCGCGCACCAGAAGGACATGGGGCCGTGGCAGCACCACGTCGAGCTGATGCTGCTCGGCAAGTATCCGCAGAGCGGATCCTATCGGCCGTGGATGCCGGTCGACGTGCGCGACGACGCCGAGTGCCACGTCCGCCTGCTCGAGAGCCTGCAGGTACGCAGCGGCGAACGCTACCTCGCGTGGTCGGCGGAGTGCCACAACGTCGAGGCGATCAGCCGCCGCATACGCGACCTGCTGCCCGAACTCGGGCTCGCCGAACCGGTGCTCGACGACCGGCACCCCGCGGAAATCAAGGCGCGGGAGGCGGAGCTGCGGGCGATCTGGGCCCGCTGCGACCTGCGCAACGACCGCATCCGCGCGGTGACCGGCGTACGCTTCCGCCCGTTCGACGAGTCGCTGCGGGACTGCGTGGAGTCGCTGCTCGCCGTGGCCAAGGTTCACCCGCGCCGCGCCTGATAGCGGCGTGCCATGACCACCTCGTGGGTGCTTCGCGGGCACACACGGAGCTGCGAATGGATTGCGCCACCTGACCCTGGTTCAAGCCGCAAGACTGGCCGCGATGCACGCAGAGGAATTCATCGCTCTGCTCGGTGACGCAGGTGTATCCGCGGTCGACTATCCGCCAGAGGAGCTCGCCGAGGAGTGTCGGCGACCGCTAAGCCGGTGATCAGGGACTCCCCGAGGTCACCTTGAACGACGCCTGATATCCAGCGTCCATACTGGGGGCGCCATACCTGCGCGCCATGCGCGGTCTCGTGCCGGTACCGCGCTCCGTGCGTCATTCGCGACCACGTCAACGAGAATGGTGTCAACATTTCCGTTGACACCATTCGGGTTGTATGTGTATTGTTCGGCAACTCACTCGAACGGGGGCTTCTACATGAGATCGGCGACCGGCGGCTGGGTCAGCGGCGACGACTTCTTCGACCGCACACCTGAGCTTCGCATTCTGGAAAGACGGGTACGCGACGGCAACCACGTGCTGCTGACCGGCCAGCGGCGCATGGGCAAGACCAGCATCACGCGGGAACTCGGCCGACGGCTCACGCGGTCCGGCGGATGGGTCACGCTCTTCACCGATGTCGAGGACGCGACCTGCCCTGAGGACGTGATCGCCGACATCGCGCGGGCTGCCTACCCGGTTCGTCCAGTCGTGTCGCGACTCGGCGGTATCGCGAGTGTAGCGCACGCGCATTCGGAGTCGTCGAGGAGATCGGCGTGAGCGGCTTTCGCTTGAAGATCCGTGCTGGATTGGACCCCGGAAACTGGCGAGACCACGGCGAGCGGCTGCTCCAAAGCTGCGCGGAACACGACAGGCGGGTTCTTCTGGTGATCGACGAACTCCCGATCTTTCTCAAGCGGATGCTGCGCGCGGAGGATGGCGCTACCCGGGTCGAGGCGTTCCTGAGCTGGCTGCGCGGCGTGTTTCAGCGTCTTGGCGGTGACTCCCCGACCCTCATCGTGTCCGGCAGCATCGGACTCATGCCGCTGGTGCAGCGGCTCGGAATCCCTGATCGTATCAACTACCTTGAGCCCTTTCGTCTGGGCCCGTGGAATCGCGAAGCGAGTGTGGCTTGTTTCGACCAGCTCGCGAACAGCGCCTCACTGTCGGTAGAGGATGGCGTCGCCGCGGCGGTATACGATGCGCTCGGAATCGGTATCCCGCATCACGTACAGTCGTTCTTCGCAAGGTTGCGCGATTCTTCCGTGATGGAGAACCGCGACCGCGTGACCGTGGCCGACGTCGACAGGGTCTACCGCACCGGGCTGCTCGGCCCCTCCGGCCAGAACGACCTCGCCCACTACGAGACCCGGCTCCGAGACGGACTCGACGAGGGAAGCCGCTCCATCGCCATGGAGATACTTGCGGAGGCCGCCACGCAAGGAGCGTTCACGCCTGGCACCCGCACCCGTCTCGGCGCGCTCTACTCGCGTGTGATGTCCGACGCACACGGCCGCATTACCGAGGTCCTGGACGTACTGGAACACGACGGCTATCTCGAAGTACGCGACGGTACCTATCGCTTCCGGTTGCACCTGCTGAAGGACTGGTGGGCGGCGCGCTTCCGCAATCACCACGTTCCTATTGCCAACCGCTCGCGGGGTGCCGCGGGGGGGCCGGTTCTATGAGCGCATCGCAGGGGCCGACCATTCGCAAGCGCAATCCCGGAATGCTCCAGTCTGACGAAGAGATAAGGGAGCAGTTCGTCGTTAGAGAGCATGAACTCGCCACCGGGCTCGAGATTCTCCGCGAGAACATCGATGCCGACTCCTGCCAGCACACACTGATCGTCGCCCCCAGGGGCAGGGGGAAGACCATGCTCCTGGCCCGCGTCGCCGCCGAACTGCGCGCCGACTCAGAGCTTGCATCGCGCCTGCTGCCGGTCCGCTTCATGGAGGAGAGCGACGAGGTGTTCAGCGCCGCGGATTTCTGGCTGGAGGTTCTTTTTTATCTGGCCCTGGCAGTCGACGAGCAGGACTCAGAACTCGCGCGTAACCTGCGGGAGACGCGGGCCGACCTCACTACCCGTTGGCGCGAGCGAGAGCTCGACGAACGTGCCAGAGTCGCAGTCCTGGAGGCGGCCGACACTCTTGGAAGACGCCTCGTCCTCATGGTGGAAAACCTGCAAGCGATGTGCGCGAACGTGGACGAGGATTTCGGTTGGAAGCTGCGCAAGACGCTGCAGACGGAGCCGCAGATCATCCTGGTCGCCACCGCGACCAGCCGCTTCGAGGGGCTGGACGACGCCCGGCAACCGTTTTTCGAACTGTTCAGAATCATCTCTCTCGCACCGTTGGATGCCGCGCAGTGCGGTCTCCTGTGGAAGGTCTTCAGCGGTGAGGCGCCGAGCGAACGCCAGCAGAGGGCGCTTGAAATTCTGACCGGAGGCTCGCCCCGTTTCGTGGTCATTGTCGCCGGATTCGCGCGCCATCGTACCCTGCGCCAGTTGATGGAAGAGTTGGTGCAACTGATCGACGATCTCACGGATACCTTCCGTGGCTACCAGGAAGCTCTCCCCAAAACCGAATGCCGCGTTTTTCTGGCCATCGCTGACCTCTGGCAGTCGTCGAGCACGGGGGAGATCGCCGGGCGCGCGCGGATGGACGTACGTACCGTGTCGACCATGCTCGGGCGCCTCGTCGAGCGTGGCGCGGTGATCTGGGACGGGAGTGGCAGGAAGCGGCTGTACAGAGTGACGGAACCCCTATACTGCATTTACTACCAATTGCGCCGAGAACGTGACCAAGCGGCCGTTGTACAGAATCTGGTGCGCTTCATGGCGGTCTTCTATACCGAAAGGGAAATCCTCAAGTTATTCGGCACGCTGGAACTGGAGGCACTTGATTTCCAGAGCAGAGTTGCTCGGACATTGATCAACAAGGGAGTCGAGCAAGCGGAGCTTGGCTGGTTTGCGGCGGCGATTACGACCTTCGAGAACGTCGAACAGCGCTACCGGGAGAGTGACGAGGCTGAGCTACAGGCGTGGGCCGCGCAATCGTTAGCATATAAGGCCGCGATGCAAGATCGACTCGGCAATCCCGAAGCTGCAATCAGGACATCCGAAGAGGTGGTGGAGCGCTTTGGTGCCTGCAAGGAGGCGGCCATTCAAGTGCATGTCGCAGGTGCACTACTACAGAAGAGCGCCTCGTTGGGCAAGCTTGGCCGCCATCCTGAGGCGATTGCAGCCGCTGAAGCGGTGATGAGGCACTACGGGCACAGCGCCGATCCGGAGCCGCGCGTATTGGTGGCTCGGGCCATGAACAACAAGAGTACCTCTCACGCATTGATGGGGGACGCAAGTACGTCGATCGAGACCAGTAATGCTATCGTCGATCGTTTCGGATCAAGCGATACGCCGGAGTTGCGGGTGCAAATTGCCACGGCTCTGTTTCACAAGGGCATGACGCAGGTCAGGATTGACCGCGCCGCCGAAGCTCTGCTGACAGCAAACCAACTCGAGAGCCGGCGCCAGGCCGTCGACCAGGACATCCGTATATCTTTCGACTGGAAAGCGCGGTACGTCCGGATGTGTGCGATATTGTCACAAGGGAGGCGCACGGCAGCCGTTGACGCGTTTTGCTCGTTGTATGCCGCTTTTACTCCTGAGAACGAAACGATGATACCCGAGCTGATTGAGGCTGTGGCCGTGCTGGTCAGCGCCGGCGTTCCGGAGCGCGAGATCGTCGAGGTCCTACGGAGCGATCCGCAGAAGACCGCGAGTGTAGCACCGCTAGCCATTGCCCTGCGTCAGCGTGACGGCGAGACGGTGCGCGCGCCTGCCGAAATGCTCGAGGTTGCTGCTGACGTTCGCAAGCGATTCGACGAAACAGAGGCCCTTCCGGCGTCCACGATACCCGAGAGGCGTGTGGAGGCATAACAGCGGATCGGTCTGGCCGGCACTCGGTCCGGAACACGCCCGTGGTGTCGCCAACGCTCGAACAACGAAGGATGGTCGTTGCAAGCCGTGCTCAAGTCCGGGGCGGCTTCATCCCTGAAGTACTTGGCCGCAACCTCCTGGTTGCTGCGGAAGCCGCGGAAGCCGAAACGTCGGAGCTGCTGTTCAACAGCGTGCTGCTGGCGATCAAGCACACCGTCCCGCACATGAAACGCGGGGGCGGCGGCTCGATCGTCAACAACGCCAGCGTCGCCGCCCACCGCGTCGGCCACGGGTCCATCCTCTACAGCGCGGCCAAGGCGGCGGTGGTGGCGGCCACGCGCGTGGCGGCGGTGGAGCTGGGCCCGTGCAACATCCGGGTCAACAGCATCTCGCCGCGATCGCGACGCCGATCTTCTGGGGCGGCGGCCTCGATGCCGCGGCCACCGAGCGCAGTCTGGCGGCCCTGGCCGAGGTCCTGAAGCGCCGGGTCGCCCTGACCCGCTCCGGCTTCCCCGACGACATCGCCAAGGGCGCACTCTACCTGGCCAGCGACGACGCCAGCTTCGTGACCGGCCAGGACATCGTGATCGACGGTGGCCAGATCTGCGGTCGCAACGCAGCCGAGAGCAGCGCCAAGCGCGCCGAGGTGACGGACGCGGTCGAGGCCGCGCGCACCGGACGTACTACCCCGACGCGCTGACACCTTGACGCGCTGCGACGCGTGCGCATGGTCTGCGATCACACCATCGCCAGCATCGCCCGGTTCGAGACCGTGGGCCGAGTGGTCGTGACCTCCAGCTTGGCCACGGTGCTGACGGCGTACGCTTCCGCCCGTTCGACGAGTCGCTGCGGGGCTGCGTGGAGTCGCTGCTCGCCGTGGCCAAGGTTCACCCGCGCCGCGCCTGACTCGTCCCGCCGGTCGAGTGCCGGTATCGGCAGGCACCGAGACCGCCGCCTCCACGTCTCAGCCGCGGATCGGGCAGGTCGCTTAACGCCAATTACCTCCGCGTCCGGCTGCAGGAGGTGCCGGCGGTCGGCGCCGGTGCCGCCGCGATGAATACCAATCATCTGTCACACACGCCCCCCCGTGCGCAATGGGTGTAATCCGAAGACATCAATGTCATGGCGTCATGGTAGGTCATGTAGACGACCCGTGTGTCATCAGTTATACTGACCATGATCCACCTGTCATCGACGTAGGAAGGGGACGCCAAGAGCACGATACTCGACTGCGTGCGCTCTTTCCGCGATGGACGCCGCTGTTTCACGGGGCGGCCAGTTCGCCGTCCCGTCCAAAGAGGAGATGATGATGCGTGAGCACATCGTTCGCAAGTCGCTTCCGGTCCGAACCACAACTGCCGCATCCAGAACAGGTGAAGATCCTGCCACAGCCGGGCGTGCTCGTCAGGATCCATGGTCAGGTTGACGGCTTCCCAGATCTCCTTCAGCTGGTCGGATTCCGGAGTACCGTCGACCCTGCCGTAGGCGTAGTACGGACGCCACGGTGCGTTCCACACCATGACCGCCATCACGCCGACGCCGGTACCGCCGTGATCATGTGCGCCGATGCCGGTATAGCCATCCGGCATCATGTCGGAATTGACGCGAATGCCGACATCCTCCAGGTAACCCAGGAATGCTTCGTAATGCTCCGAGGCTTGGGGGTCCGCAATGATGCTGGTCTCGAACCGAATGCCGTCGTCGCCGCGCGCGTAGCCTGCTTCATCGAGGAGCTTTTCGGCCTCATCGGGATACGCGGTTTTCGGGATGGAACGGATCGGTCTGCCAGTAGTTCGGGTTCTTGTCGTAGGTTACGTGACTGCCTTCTACGACGTCCGTGGGCCAGAACGGTCCCGAGCCCATGTGGTTGTGCCAGTCTTCCTTGTTGATCGAATCATCCTCCCAGTACTCCCTGGGCAATACGCCGTTCAGAGACGTGATGATGTATGCCCACCTGCCCTCTATAGTAGCGGTCGATATCTACGAGTTCGAGATGTTTGCCAGAGAACCCTATCCGTGTGAACCTACGAGGCACTAGCGACTTCCATAATCGCCGAAAGGAATGATTCCTCTTCAAGCTCGATGTATCGTATGCTTGGAGGCGGTGTCGAGATTTTCCACGCCCATTCTTCACCAGACATATCCACGCGTCTGTGTTCTTCGAGCGGCGCATCTTGGATGGATATTCGATTCTGGGGGTTCTGTTTCGGCACGAAGACAAATTTAACCGAACCATACGGTCCATGCATGTCGACACGACCTCTGGCCCCAATCAGATTTGTGCCGACGGGATCGAAGCCGATTCTTGCGGGTCCAATCTGCACCTCAAGTGATTGCGCTTCAGAACTACCAATGTGTTCTTCACTGATCTGCTTTGGGGTACACTTAACACGTATTTTGTCTTTATCGATGTAGTCTCCGAGAAACTGCCTGACCGAATCATAGAATTCATCCAGATGTTTCAGCCAGTCATCACGCATCGCAGTCCAGTCGATTGACGGACTAGTGTTGGCTAGCTCCAACTGCTTGTTTACGAAGTCGTCGAAGTATTTGTCTGCCATTGTGGTTCTCCGTCAGGATCATCGCGTCCGAAACCGATACGGTATCGAGTATATCGCCCCACCTGAAGGTCGTCAATCAGTCGCACTTCGCCGGCGTGCCTACAGCATGAGCCGGCCGCCGTTGACGTTCAGCGCCTGGCCGGTGATGTTGCGGGCCGCTTCCGAGGCCAGGAACACCACGGCGTTGCCCACGTCCTCGGGGTCCTGCGGGCGTTGGAGCGGCCCGGCGGAGCCGACGTAGCGGTCGAAGTAGTCCTTCGGGTCCATGCCCGCGGTCGCGGGATCGTACTGCATCTTCTTTGCCGCCAGCCATTCCCACGTCGCGCCGTACACCACCCCGGGGCAGATGCAGTTGACGTTGATGTTGTCCGCGGCCAGGGCCCGGGTGAGCCGGATCACGCCGGCCCCAACTGGCCCAGATCGCCTCGCCCGGATGGGGCGAGCTGCCCTCGTAGGAGATCATGTGCGTGTGCCCCCGCGTCCGTTCGAGGTTGCGGATGGTCGCCTCGTCGGTCGGCTGGAGCTCCAGCGTAACGCCGATTTCCGCCCAGTAGCTCGCGATCAGCGAGAACAGGTCCACCGCGCGGCCCGAGGGCGGGAGGATGATCTCGGTCTCGAAGCCGTCCGGATACCCCGCCTCGGCCAGCAGCTCACGCGCCCAGTCCGGGTCGTAGGAGTAGGCCCGCTGGGTGTCCGCGTTCAACTGGTCGAGCGGCGTGTAGAAGGTCTCCGGCCAGACCGCCGGGAACGGCTGGTTGAGCATGACGCCGCTGCCGCCGAACACGTTGTCGATGATGGTCCGCATGTCGATCGCCGCAGCCAGCGCCTGCCGCACGCGGAGGTCGTCGTACGGCGCCGTATCGTTGCGCATCCCGATCATGAAGCTGCCCCAGTTGTCGAACTCCCACTGGTTGAGATCGGGACTGGTGCGTTCCAGGCTGGCGCGCGATTCCCACGGCACCGAGAACATGGCGTCGGCCTTGCCGGTGCGCAGGGCGGGTGGCGGCGACCCGCGCGCAATGGTCGCCGAGCGTATCCTGCCGGATCGCCGAGTACACCCCGATCGGGATCGCCACCAGGGTGGTCAGGATGGTCGCGAGCAGCACCAGCTCCACGGTTACCGGGATCCGGCGCATGATTTCGGCCGACACTTTTCGCTCGACCACAGGGAGGTGCCCAGATCGCCGCGCAGCACCAGGTCGCCGATCCAGCGCAGGTACTGGACGTGCAGCGGCTGGTCGAGGCCCAGCGCCCGCATGATGTTCTCGCGGTCCATCTCGGTATAGGCGCGCTGCTCGGTCGCCATCATGTCTGGTTCATGCGACGCCACCGCCTGCATGAGGCCCCTCATGTAGCCGATCTCGAACGCGAACCCCCGGTGGCCCATGGCCGAATCGCCGGTCCCGTGCGGCGTGTGGTCGGGGATGACGTGGCCGTCGTACCCGAGCTGGTCGAAGATGCGCATCACCGCGGCCATGTCGAGCTTGCCTTCGTCGGGATACACCTCGGTGAACCGCTCGAGCGTCCCGGTCACGTTACGGAAGTGGACGTAGCCGATCCGGCCGCACCCGCCGAAGTGGCGAATCGCGTCGTAGACGCCGTCGCTGTCGAGCATCTGCGCGAAACAGCCCAGACAGAACACCATCGCGTTGTGGGCGCTCGGCACCAGGTCGAACAGCCGGTCGTAGTCGGCCGAGCTGCGCAGGATGCGCGCGATGCCGGCCAGGCTGGGCACCTGCGGATCCGCCGGATGCACCACCATGCGCACGCCGACCGCTTCCGCCACCGGGATCACCGCCCGCAGGAAATAGGCCAGGTTGTCCCACATCTCCCGTTCCCCGATCCGCCCGAACGCGGTGAGCGGCGCATCCTGACCTGCTCGTAGTCGAAGCTCGACAGCAGCGCGCCGCCGCGCCCCGGCGTGGTTTCCGAGGTGCGCCAGTTGGAGAACCCGGCGCCCGCCCCGATCACCCAGTTGTACTGCAGGAGCGGGATGCCCACCTGCCCGAGCCGGCAACCTCCTTCGGGTGCGTGCCGGTGACATGGCACGGGCAGGCGCAGGCGGCGGCCGGGGCGCCCACCGGCGGCGGACTCCCTGGCCGCGAGTAGAGTACACTGCACCCATGAATCGGCGTGGACTGGTAGTTGGAGCGGTTGCGGCCGCGGTTGTGGTGGTCGTGGGGTGGTACCTGGCATCGCCGCTGTTCATCAATCGGACGGTGAGCGAGGCGTTTCCGGTCGAGGTGCCGAGAGCGGCGGAGATGAAACGCATGTCGGCGGCGGAGATGGACGCCATGGAGCGCGATATCATGGACGCCCTCCCCACCCCGGACGCGATGGAAGAGTTGCCCGAACGGGTGCGGGAGCGCATCCGCAAGGACGTGGAGCGGTTCGCGGCGGCGATGCCCGACCAGCAGATGGTCGAGCCGATGCCCGGCGCGCCGCAACTGCTGGCCAGCGGCGAGTTTCAGGACGCCGACCGGTTCCACAAGGGCAGCGGCACGGCCAAGCTGTACGATATCCCCGGCATCGGCCACGTGCTGCGCTTCGAGGAGTTCAATGCCACCAACGGCCCCGACCTGCACGTCCTGCTGGCCGCCGCGCCCCAGCCCACGAATCGCCACGACCTCGGCGACTACCTCGACCTGGGCTCGCTCAAGGGCAACGTCGGCGACCAGAACTACGAGATCCCGGCCGACACCGATCTCACGGCTTACGCCAGCGTGGTGATCTACTGCAAACCGTTCCACGTCGTGTTCGCCACCGCCACCCTCAACCCGGCGGGCGCCTGACGACCATGGCGGAGGGCGCGGAGCGGGAGTACTGGCAGTACGATCCGACGGGAGACTATCCGGAGCGCTATCCTGGAAGACCAGAACGTCTCGATGCTCCCATCAGCCGCACCGGAGGCGCCGGACGCAGTGGACGCTGACCGACGCTCGGGGTAGGATCGACGCGAGCCATGGCTGTGCTTTCGGTGCCACGCCCACTGCAGGAGCGCCTGGGGGACGTTGCGACCGCGTCCCTGGTGGAGATGCTGCGCCAGTTCGAAGATGACCAGGAAGAGCGGCGCGAGGTCCAGAAAGAGCATTTGTTCCAACTGCTGGAGGAACGGTTTCTCCGTCACGTCGCGGAATCGGAACAGCGGACGCGCAAGGAGATCTCCGGATTACGTGTGGAGATCGCCGACGTACGGGGCGGGTTGGGCAAGGAGATCGCCGACGTACGTCAGGAGGTCGTCGGCGTAGAGGCGCGACTCAGCAACGAGATCGCCGGCGTACGAACTGAGATCGCCGGCGTACGAACTGAGATCGCCGGCGTAGAAGCGCGTCTCCGCAACGAGATCACCGTCGTCCACAAGGAGATTGTGGTACAGACCCGGTGGATTGTAGCGGTAATGGCAGCGGCGGCGGTGCTGATCCCGGTCATGCTGCCGGTCATGGAGGCCATCCTTCCGTAGCCCGCGCTGCTGCCGCTACGAGCACGGCGCGCCAAACGGGGCTACGCCTACTACGTCGTCGCCATGGCTGGGTAGCCCCCTCGGTTTAGTCGGCCCGTCGCCGCACTACGTCATCCGGTAGGGAAAGCCGCCCAGGGTTGCCCACGGTAGCGATTGCTCGGTTGATCAGCTTGACCGCCGGCCGGTATTCGGATATGGTGCTTGAACGGCCGCAGGAGAGCACGGCGGCAGCGACCGCGCCTGCTACGCATCCCGGCGCCTCCGACGCCTGACCGAGCCGCAGCACCCGCAGCAGCGTCGGGCAGCCCTTTGTCCGCCAACGCGTAGTTCGCCGGCGCACGCCGCATCTTCTGCCGCACTGAAGCCCGGACGGGCTGAAGCAACACACCGGCACCGCACGGTGCCACGTATTGGATGCAGACCAGGTCTTTGATCCGGATGGTGATCCAGGCGTGCGTGTTGGCAGCAACTCCCGCGTTTGCCGCCGGCGGCGACGAGAGCGGCAGCGCCGCAGCCGCCGACGAGATGGCGGGACCGGCCGGACCCCGGTATGGGGGAACCCTCACCATGAAGTTCGACTGGGGCGGCGAGGGACCGCCGGGGAACTGGGACGGCATGCGTGTCGGCTACGTCACGCGCGTGTGGGGCGCTCCCTACATGGAGAGACTGTTCATCGGCGACATCGAAACCTACGGCCCGCGCGGCACCGGCGAGTACGAATTTACCGGCTCGATGTGGCACACGCCCGAGGAGTACCTGACCGGCCAGCTCGCCGAAAGCTGGACCTGGGCCGAGCCCCTGACCCTGAGCTTCGCCATCCGCCGGGGAGTGATGTGGACCGGCAACGCCAACATCGGCTTCGAGCCGCGCGAGTTTACCGCGGCCGACGCCGCCCGCAGCCTGACCCGCAACGTCGGCATCGCCCGCGAGGACGGCTGGGGCAGCCCCACCTACGACTACATCGACGCCTTCGTCGCCGCCGACACCCACACCCTGGTGGTTGAGATGAACGCCTTCACGCCCGGCTGGGCGCAGGACTTCGGCTACGGCTTCCTGGCGCAGATGTACGCGCCGGAACTGCTGGATACCGATCATACCATCTGGCAGAACCAATCCGGCACCGGGCCGTTCATCCTCACCGACTACGCCGCCGGCTCCCAGGCCACCTACGCGCGCAACCCCGACTACTGGGGAACCACGACCGTCGACGGCCAGGAGTACCAGATGCCGTTCATCGACGAGCTGATCTTTCCGGTCATTCCCGACGAGTCGACCCAACTGGCTCTGCTGCGCACCGGCAAGCTCGACTGGCACCAGTACATTCCGCTCAGGTACTCCGCAACGCTGACCAAGACCTCGCCCGAGCTGATCCAGCAGCGGTATCTGACCACGCTGGGCGGGGCGCTGGGCATGAAGATGACCCAGGAACCGTTCGGCGACCTGAACGTACGGCGCGCGCTGATGATCGGGCTCGACCTGGAATCGATCGCCTCGTCGATCTACGGCGCGGCCGAGGTATTCGCCTACCCGTACAAGCCCGGCACACCCCCGTTCACGCCCCTGGAACAGCTCTCGCCGACGATCCAGGAGCTGTATACGTACGACCCCGAAAAGGCGCAGCAGATGCTGGCCGAGGCCGGCTACTCCGACGGCTTTGCGATGAAGCTCTACTCGGAAGCGGGCAACGTCGAGCATCAGGATACGCTGGCGATGGTGAAGGCGATGTGGGCCGACATCGGCGTCGAAGTCGAGATCATACCGGTCGAGCTGGTCGGCCTGCTGGCCCGGCTGCACGGACACGAGTATGACGACTCGCTGTACTACATCTATCACGGCGGCGGCGGCGGCGTCGGCGACCCGAGTCTGATCGAGTTCAGCTGGGTCAAGAACTATGCCGAGTGGGACTACGGTGAGAGCGTGGACGGGAGTTGGTACGAAGACCAGTACCACAAAGCGGTGGCCTCGCGGGACGCGGCCGAGCGCACCGCGATCATTCAAGAGTTGGGCATCTACAAGCATGAGGCGCTGCCGTACATCCCCTTCCCGATTCCCTATCTCATAAACGCGTACTGGCCGTGGGTACGGAACTACTACGGCGAGATCAATGGCGCGCGCGCCAACTACACGCCCATGATCGCCCGGCTGTGGATCGACCAGGAGCTGAAGCAGAAGCTTGGCTACTGACGGCCCTGATACGTACGAGGCGGTAACCAACGTAGTCACGGAGATTGCGTTCGCCGCCACCGGAGCCCACCGGGACCCCTTCAATGAGCTTGAAGTGGACGCCATGGTGGACGAGCCCGGTGGCGGCCGCCGCCGGGTTCCCTGCTTCTGGGCCGGCGGGACGCAGTGGAAGCTCAGGTTTGCGCCGAGGGTGCCGGGACGGCACCGGTTCAGGCTCGAGGTGACCAGGGGGAGCGATGCGGCGCTCGCGGCCGGCGGCGGGATGATCGACGCCCAGGCAATCGTCCCCTACGACGGTGACAACCTGCTGCTCCGCCGCGGCGCGCTTGAGGTTGCCCCCAACGGACGCTACCTGCAGCACGCCGACGGCACCCCGTTGCTCTGGCTGGCGGACGATTGGTGGCACGCCATGAGCAGCCGGTTGCGCTGGCCGGACGAGTTCAAGTGGTTGGCGCAGGACCGCAAGGCCAAGGGGTTCAACGTGATCCACTTCGCCGCCGGGTTCTGGCGCTACCTGATCGCCCGCTACGGCGGCTACCCCGTCGTCTGGACGCTCTGCGGCGAAGGCAACATGCCGTGGTATCTGGCGGACGACAAGGAGCAGGCCCGCCAGGAGCAGAAAACAACGCTGAACGACACCGCGCGCTACGTCAAGCAGATCGATCCCTATCAGCGGCTGCTGACGGTCCATCCCGGCGCCATCCCCGACAACGG
This sequence comes from Spirochaetia bacterium, assembly GCA_965198005.1. Taxonomy (GTDB): domain Bacteria; phylum Spirochaetota; class Spirochaetia; order SZUA-6; family Bin103; genus Bin103. The sequence continues at coordinate 1,041,734 of CBDAOI010000003.1, read as the reverse complement.
CGCCTGGATCTTCCCGGTGGCCGGAGAACTGGAGCCGATCTTCGACTTCTTCATGATCCAGCAGGACCATGAGGAAGACGACGGCATGTGGCAGTTCAACCGCCCAGATGCGCCGTTCGGCGCCTCTCCGCCCGGCTCTACCTGGGGCGACACCTCCTGGCAGAAAGCGGCCGGCTTCCCCGGCTCGAAGCAGGTGGGGCTCGGCAAGCAGCTACTGGAGCGTTACCCGTGGTGGCGGTTCGAGCCGCACCCGGAATGGATCTTCCCGGCGGCGACCGACGAACTGTGGTTCAGACCGTATGCCGCCGGCATTCCCGGCGAGCTGCGCGTGTTCTACTTCCCGCGCTCCACCAAGGTGATGAGAACCTGGCTGAAAGGCGTCAGGGGGCCCCTCGTCCGCCGGCTCGAACCGCAGGTCAGGTACCGCGCCTGCTACCTGGACCCGATAGCCGGGAGAGAATTCCCGCTCGGTGACGTAACTCCGACCGCCGACGGCGAATGGCTCGTTCCCGACACCCCGATTCTGCAGGACTGGGTATTGGTTCTGGCAGCGTCGTGACCGACGGCTACGAAAAGACGACACGCACGCTTGACGGCTGTTGCGACGTCGCCTATGATGAGGGCCTTGGAATCGCGACCGATGCGAATGCTGCATGGCCACACACCTCCGCGCAGCCACCGGTTAGCCGCAAAGCGGCCGGTGCGTCTACCGTTCTACCCCCCCCCCCCCCAACTTTCACTCACCCGAGAACTAGCTAGCTAACCGCTCCGGCCGACCGGGCGGCGCAGGCCGCACCTGCGTGTGCTCCGGCGCACGCCCGCGCCTTCGGCCTCACTCCGTCAACTACCGGGCCAGGCGGTCCAGGCGACACCCTGCGCCTGGCGCGTGGCCGTATGCATCGCATCGAAATCGAAAAATCTGCGCAAGAAGGAGGTGCAAGCTGGTACGCCAAGAACCACACCAGGCGCGCGGCCTGAGCCCCTGAGTGCATGAGGCGCACGCCGCGCGCTTAACGACGCGCCTGACGATTGGAGATTGCCGTCGCTGTCTGGCCGCCCGCGTTGCGGGCGCGAGAGTGGCAGGGAGCGGCAACTCGCCACGGCAGAACTCTCATAATCGGACAATAGAGGAGAGATCAATATGAATCTTTCAAGAGGTGCACACACCTTGGTGTTTGTGCTCGTGCTCAGCTTGGCCGCAACCGGCCTCTGGGCGGCTGCTGCAGAGGAGGAGCCGGCCGCGGCGGTGGAGAAGGAGATGGTGCTCGACCCAGCCACCGGCAAGATGGTAACCGCGCCGGAGTACGGCGGGACTTTGACCTTTGGCACTACGTTCGAGCCAAAGAGTGCTGATGCCTGGTACGATGGAGGCTTTTCGGGCTCTCACATGACTTTCTTGGTTAATGAGAAGCTAGGCATCGGGGACTGGGGAGTAGATAGGGACGTATTTGACTGGAGGACCTCTGCCCAACCTCTATCTGTCTTTAAAGGCCACCTGGCTGAAAGCTGGGAAACGCCCGACCCCACAACGATCATCTTCCATATCCGCCAGGGCGTTCACTGGCACGACAAGGCACCAATGAATGGGAGAGAATTAACTGCCGAGGATATTGAGTTCAACTATCATCGCCTCTTGGGGATCGGCAGCGGCTTCAGCGAAGCCTCGCCGCACGCCGGTTATGCCCTGCCCGAGACGGAATCCGTGACAGCCACCGACCAAGGGACGGTTGTTTTCAAGCTGAAGGAGAGAGACCTTACTGGCCTGGCTAGAATCATCGACGGCTGGATTTCTTATATCTACCCTCCGGAGGTCATCAAGCAACACGGCGACATGAAGGATTGGAGGAATCTGGTTGGCACTGGGCCCATGGAGCTGACGGACGTGGTCGAAGGCAGCTCTCTGACCTGGACCAAGAATCCCGACTACTGGGGCTTCGACGAGAAGTTCCCGCAGAACCGCTTGCCCTACGTCGATGAGATCAACTCCCTGGTCATGCTAGATCCGGCGGCGCGGCTCGCGGCCCTGCGCTCGGGTAAGATCGATATGCTGGGGACTCTCGGCACTGGTTTGCATTGAACTGTGGGGGTTCGGGACCCCATACCTGCAAGGATCTGAAGCGGGAGATGGGATTCTGAATCAATCGCCCCTGCGGGCGATTGAAACGGGAGTCGCTGCGCGACTCCATGAGAGCGTATATCATCCGCCGCATTCTGCTCCTGATACCCACCTTCTTGCTGCTGTCGATACTGGTATTCCTGTCGGTGCGCTTCATTCCGGGCGATGTGATCGATGTCATGGAAGGCCGCATGAATAACTTAGTCCAGATTGACCGGGAAGCCGTTGAGAAGATGCTGGGCCTGGACCAGCCGGTTCATGTGCAGTATGGACGCTGGGTAGGCGGCATGTTGTTTGAAGGCACCATGGGCGAAACCCTGCTGGGAGGCTGGAGCGTGGAGGAAAAGATACTCGGCAGATTGCCGGCAACCGTCCAGCTGGGAGTGATGGCGATCCTGATCGGTCTGCTGATCGGGCTGCCGGTCGGCATCTACTCGGCGATGCGCCGCAATACGGCCGCCGACTACGTCGGGCGGTCGGTCGCCATCATCGGCCTGGCAACGCCCAACTTCTGGCTGGCAACCTTGATAGTGACTTTTCCTGCCATCTGGTGGGCCTGGTCGCCACCGTTGACGCTCGTTCCGTTCCGCGCAGACCCGCTGGGCAGCATGGCCGTGTTCATCATTCCCAGTCTGATTCTGGGGACCTATCTTGCTGCAGCCACCATGAGGATGACGCGCACCATGATGCTGGAGGTGCTCAGGCAGGACTACATCAGGACCGCCTGGTCCAAGGGTCTGCAGGAGCGGGTCGTCATCGTCAGACACGCCATCAAGAACGCCCTGATCCCGGTGGTCACCCTGATCGGTCTGCAGATGCCGATCCTGATCGGCGGCTCGGTGATCATGGAGAACATCTTCGGCCTGCCGGGGCTGGGTCGTCTCATGCTCGATGCCCTCCGTGACCGAGACTACCCGGTGGTCTCCGGCATAAACCTGACGTTCGCGGCCGCGGTCATGGGAATCAATCTCATGGTCGACCTCATCTACGCCTATCTGGATCCCCGGGTCCGTTACGCCTAATGCTGCTCAAGAGACTGATAAAGGAGCAGCCCCTGGGGGCGTTCGGAGGCGTTGTCCTGCTGTTGTTGGTCCTGGTCAGCATCTTCGCCGAGTCCCTGGCGGGGCATGATCCGAATCAAATGCAGCTGGCAGATCGGCTGACCGGCCCATCGAGTGTGTATCCCCTGGGCACCGACCAGCTCGGACGCGACTTCCTGAGCCGCCTCATCTACGGGGCCCGCATCTCGCTGTTCGTCGGCCTGGCGGCGACCACCCTGCACGTGGTGGTTGCGGTGCTGATCGGCGGCACCGCGGGGTTCATCGGCGGCAAACTGGATCTGCTGGTGCAGAGATTCGTCGATGCCTGGATGTCGTTCCCGGGCCTGCTGCTGTTGCTGACCATCATGTCGATAGCTGGGCAGGGGCTGCTGCAGCCGGGAAGGGCGCCAGTACATGGAGATGGCGCCGCGGCTGGCGATCTGGCCGGGCCTGTGCCTGACCATCGTGGTCTACAGCATCAACATGTTCGGCGACGCGCTGCGCGACCTGCTCGACCCCCGCCTGCGCGGCAGCGTCGGCCGCCTCTGACCGCCACTGTCGGCGGCCATGGCCGGTCGCTCCGTCAGCCCAGCGCCGCGGCGGCGACCTCATCGGGTTGGCCCATGCGACCGCCCGCATACCTGCGCAGCAGGCGGCCGTGCACGATCTCGTTGATCTTTGTCAACCTTCGGGGGGCTCTCCCTCGGCTGCCGTTCGCTCGGGGGGGCGCTCATTCGGTTCCGGGAGTTCCGACTCGATGGCGGCGACAAGCCGCATGCAGATCCGGTGGATGCGATGCGCATTGGCCGCCTCCTCCTCGGCCGTCGACTCATCTTCGACCTGCTCGAAATAGAACGCTGGCGCCCGCTTGCGCGCCAGTGTAGCCGAGACGTTGGTGACGTCCTCCGCCTCCGTCGCGCTCAACGCCATGCCCCGCGCGGACAAGGTAGCGATGAACACCGCGGCCGGGTCGTGCACTTTCGGAAAGTCCACCCCCAGGTAGCTGAGCACGCCCTTCAATGCCAGTTCGACCACTTCCTGCGCCCGGCGAACCACCGCGTTCCACGACTTGCGGCCGGTGGCTGTGTCCATATCCTGTAGATACTCGGCGGCCATCGCCATCAGCCTGCGGCCGCGCTCCCCGTTGTCCATTGGCAACCGCTGCGTCGCTACAGAGCAATGACCTCGCCGGGGCGCATATCGGGCTTCAGATCCCAATACCACGAACCGTCGGCCAGCTCTACGCGGCGCGAGCCAAGTTCGCGCAGCCGCAGCTTTAGGCTCGCCAGCTTGCGCGCCAACACGTGGCGCGGATCGAACAGAATGATGCCGTGGTCGCAGATGTCCAGCAGGAGCCAGGGGGTATCGGCCAGCTCCGTCTCGGTACGGAACACCGCGTACGGCTCGGTCGGGACCTTGCGCGCCTGCAACTCACCTACCAGCGGATGTTCCCGCAACTGCAGCGCGACGTGCAGGAATACCTCGAACACGGCAGCACGCGGGCCGCGATGGACCACGAACAGATCCACGTCGCTCGCCGCCTGCGCCTGTCCGCGGGCAACGGAGCCATAGAGGGCTACCGCCGACAAGCGGTCCCCGAGTCGGTCGCGCACCCTGGCCAGGTACAGGTCCAGAAGTGGCTTCAGTTCGGGGTACCCCTGACCCCAACGCTGCTGGCGGGGAGACGACACGTTGCATCAGAATACCACGAACCAGCCAGGGATGGGATCCGGCCGAAACGACCGAAACGGGCCGGCAGCAGCGTCGCCTGCAAGGAGTCTCGACTCCCAGCCGCCCCCCAGGCAACACACGATCCGGCTATCGGACTCCTCCGCGACGCTGAACACCTCCCGAGAGACAGAGGGACTTACATTTCCTTGATTGACGCATGCCGGTGCATTCAAGTAATGTAGTCAGTGAACGCAGGAAAAGGGTACACGCATGACACACCTCACCGTTCGCAATGTTCCGGCCGAAGTCTCGGAGGCCCTGATGGCGGAGAAGACGCGCCGCGGCGGATCCCTGAACGCGACCGTGATCGATCTGCTGCGCCGCGCGCTCCGAGTCACTCCTGATGCATCGTATGACAACGGGCTGGGCCGCCATGCAGGCGACTGGAGTGAGGCGGACCTGCAGGAATTCGAGGCCAACACCGGGATGTTCCAACAGGTCGACGAGGAACTCTGGCGCTGATGCGCATCTGTCTGGACACCTCCGGGTACAGCCACTTCAGGCGAGGAATGCCGGAGGCAGTGCGAACCGTGACCCGGGCCCGGTCGGTGTTGGTGCCGGCCATCGTCCTGGGCGAACTCAGGGTGGGGTTCCGCCTCGGCACACGCCGTGGCGAAAACGAAGAGCGGCTCCGACAGTTCCTTGAGGAATCGGTGGCTGCCATCCTGAACGTGGATGACGAAGCCGCGTCGCACTACGCCGACATCGTAGTCGAGTTGCGCCGTCACGGAACGCCGATTCCCACGAACGATATCTGGATTGCGGCCCTCGCGGCGCGCGAGGGCGCCACCGTTCTCACCACCGACGGCCACTTTGCCGACATCGGTCGCGTCGGGTCGGTGATTCTGTCACCAACGCCGTAGTCGTCAACCTTCGGGGGGCTCTCCCTCGACCCCCGCCTGCGCGGCAGCGTCGGCCGCCTCTGACCGCGACTGTCCGTCGCGGACACCTTCGTCGATAGCGCGGCTCGGCCGCCGTCGCCGTGGCCCGGTCGGTGGCCATCATCGGTGGCCCCGGCGGACGCGACACGGCACGTGCTGCCCAACATCATGGCGCTCATGCAGACGAGGCATTACGCCAAGGCTGCCGTGAACCCGAGGCATCTGGCGCAGCGATTCATACCCATGTCGTGCGAGAACAGCGCGATCCCACCGACATCCTCGCCCAGCACGAGCGCTGTCGCGATGTGCAGCGCATCGAGAGTGCGCACGTGTACGGGAAACGGGTCCATCGCCCGCTGTTTGATCTGCGTCGACATCTCCAGGAGATCGATCGCGGCCAGGACGGCATCCAGACGTTCGCGCGCCACCGCCAGGGTCTCGTCGTCGAGTTCGCCGGCGAGGCGGCAGCGATGCAGCACCCGCCGGCACTCGATCTCGATCAGCTCGCTCGACACCACCCGTGGGAACGCCAGTGCATGCCTGATCGGTTCCTCACCGAGCAGGATATGACGCAGCAAAACCGAGGAGTCCAGGTATGCTACCAAGCTTCGCTACGTTCCTCGTCCAGATACGGCAACGGATCGCGCGCCATCAGCGGCGTCAGTGTCCGGTAGGCATAGGGCGCTTTCGCTGCCCGAATCACGCGGACGGCTTCCGGAACCGGCGCGAGGAGCGCTACCGGCGTAGTACGATCGAGAACCGTGACCGGCTCCCCCGCGCGGACTCGCCGCAACTCGGCGCTCAGTGTTGCCTTGAGCTTGGCAATAGTGACGAAATGCATATGACTATCATATGGACATCACATGGTCATTTCAACAAGCAGGCCGCAGGAGATAGCTCCACGGCTCGCTCTGTGGCCCGGTCTCTGCCTGACGATTGTCGTGTACAGCGTAAACATGTTCGGCGACGCGCTGCGCGACCTGCTCGACCCCCGCCTGCGCGGCAGCGTCGGCCGGGTCTGACGTAGCGATCAACTGCCGCTGCACCGTGGGGCGCCATCGCCGATATTCTATACCATAGTAGCGTATGAATATGGGTATCCCGTACACTGAACGCCACAGGGAGCGCGATCTCGAACGGTTCATCGCGGATCCACTGCCGCACAAGCCGGTCCTCCTCCTGGAAGGCGCCCGCCAAGTGGGGAAAACGACGCTCGTGGAGCACGTACTGGCCGGCTCGGCCAAGCCAACCGTCGAGATCAACCTGGAGCGGGACTCGCTGGAACGTGCGGCATTCGACGATTGCCGCGACTTTGGCGCGTTCCAGGACCTGCTGCTCGACCGCCACGGGTTTCGCCCGCACGCCGATCGGATCCTGTTCATCGACGAAGCCCAGGAGAGCCGCAAGCTCGGCGGGTTCGTGCGCTTCATGAAGGAAGAATGGCCGCGCGCCACGGTAATCCTGTCCGGCTCGACGCTCAGGCGCCTGTTCCGCCCGCACACCCGCTACCCGGTGGGCCGCGTTCGCCGCCTGGTCCTGGGCCCGTTTTCCTTTTCCGAGTTCCTGCGGGCGGTCGGGCAAGGCCACCTCGCTGACGAGGTTCTCAGTGGTAACACGCAGATCAGCAACCAGCGGCACGACCATCTGCTCGCCCGGTTCGACGAGTTTCTCGCAATCGGCGGGCTGCCGGCCGTAGTGCTGGCCTACGCGACGGGCGAGGATCACGCCCTCATGCGGCGCCAGATCGTCGCCGACTACGAGCAGGACTTCATACGCCTGTTCGGGGAGGAGAGCGTCGATATCGCCACCTCGTGCCTGCGCAGCGTCGCCAATTTCGTGGGCGGCGTGTCCAAGAACACCTCGGTGGTGCCGGCGCCGGGCAGCCGCGTGAACGCAAAGATCAACGAGGTGTTCGCGCGCCTGGAGAGCTGGCACCTGATCCTGCGCTCCGATCAAAAGGGATCGAGTGCCCACGCCAGTCATGCCTACCTGCCCAAGCGCTACCTGTTCGACACCGGTGTGCTCCGCGAGCTGCGCGAGTCGGCCGTGCCGGCCATCAGCGCGGTTCACACGATCGCGCCGGCCGCGCGCACTCCGCTCGGCGCGATCATCGAAAACCAGACCGCGATCGAGCTGGCGCGCGACGGGCAGCCGCTGGCCGGCTGGAAACGCTCGCCGGCGGGGTCGGAGATCGACTTCATCGTCAAGACCGGCACGACCACGGTCCCGGTCGAGTGCAAGGCGAGCCTCACGGTGAACCTTCGCCACATGCGCGGCCTGGTTGCCTATCTGCGCTCCCACGGCCAGCGCCGCGGATACATCGCGAGCCTGGCGCCCTACGCGGAAACCAGCGCTGACGGCGTGCGGATCGTGAATCTGCCCGCCTATCTCCTGGAGCGCCTCGCGCGCGGCATGCCGTGAGTTCCTGCGCTTGGCCTGCGGTGGTCCATCGGCTTGACGCAGGGCAATCACATGAGACACAATCCAGCCGGTACCATGCATGCTGGCTTCGACGCGCTCGGGCCGGACGGCCGGAGTCTGCGCTTGACATGGTCAGACGAGCCTGTGACCATAGGGAGTTCGGGGATTGAAGGGGGTGCAGAATGATACTCAAAGAGCCGCACGCGCGCGCGGCGTGAGGCCGGGGTGAACCCGTTGAGTCACACGCCGCGCGCTTCAGCCATTACTCAGACTGGCCGTCCGCGTTGGCGGGCGCGCCCGCGGTTGCGGGCCCGAATAGCCAGGGAGCGGCAATCCGACTCAAATAACATTCAAGACTGGCCGTCCGCGTTGCGCGGGCGCGCCCGGCCTCTGGGCGGGTGGCGCAGATGCGGGCGGCCGCCGACAAGAAGTATGAGTAGCCAGGGAGCGGCAATCCGCTACGCAATACTCTCGAAATAACATTCAAGGAAGAAACGATGATGAAAATCCTGTTTAGAATGACCTTCGCGATTGCGTTGGTCCTGGTGCTGACGGCAACCGGCCTCTGGGCGGGTGGCGCAGATGAAGAGGGGGCGGCAGCGGCCGCCGACAAGAAGTATGTGACCGACCCCACCACCGGCAACGTGGTGACCGCGCCAGAGTATGGCGGGACATTGACCCAGGCCATCAAATTCAACCTCGAGCCTGGTGATGTCTGGTTTGGCTTCCGAGCGTTAGGCATGACCAGTGGCGTTGTAGAGAAACTGGCCATGGTGGACTGGGCAATAGATAGGGACACATATCCCTTTCTCACCGGCTACATAGCGCCTCTATACGCCCTGACCGGGGCGCTGGCTGAAAGCTGGGAACAGCCCGACGACACAACCTATGTCTTCCACATCCGTAAAGGCGTTCACTGGCATGATAAGGCACCGATGAACGGGCGCGAGCTGACGGCCGACGATGTAGAATATAACTTTCACCGCCTGTTGGGAAATAAATTGACCGGGACCCAGTTCAGTGAAGCCGACCCTTCCCCAGGGGGAGGTCGCCTCATAGCTTTGCCGTTCGAATCGGTAGAGGCCACCGACAAGTATACGGTTGTGATGAAGCTGAAGGAGCGAAATCTCCGCGCGCTGAATCTTATTTTGGACGATTGGAATGCTGTTATACAGCCGCCCGAGGTAATCGAGCAATACGGGGACATGCAGGATTGGAGGAATATTGTCGGCACCGGGCCCTATACGATAACTGACTTCACCAAGGGCAGCTCTATAACCTGGACCAAGAATCCCAACTACTGGGGCTACGACGAAAAATACCCGGAGAACCGCCTGCCCTATATTGACGAGATAGTGGGACTTGTTATCCCTGAAGAGGCCACATTTCTGGCCGGGCTGCGCACGGCTAAGATCGATTTCATAGGTTGGCCGGGCGCCACTCAATTGAACGAAATAGAAACGGCAGATCGCCTCAAGCGGACCAACCCCGAGCTCGTATTCCACACGTGGTCAGAACGGTCGAATGCTAGCTTTGCCATGAACACCAACAAGCCGCCCTGGGACGACATCAGGGTGCGCCAGGCGATGCAGATGGCCCTGGACCTCGAAACAATGAACGATGCCTTCTACAAGGGTGCTGCAGATACGATTCCTCGGGGCATAGTCGCCCTGGAATTCAAGGGCTATCACGTCCCATTTGAAGAGTGGCCGGAAGAGATCAAGCGATACCACAGGTATGACCCGGCAGGGGCAGAGAGGTTGCTTGATGAGGCTGGGCTTCCCCGTGGCGCCGACGGCATGAGATTCAAGACCACGTACATGCACTTCCCGCAGATTGAGGTGAGCTGGGCAGAATTAGTCGCAGAGTACTGGCGTGACATTGGTGTTGCCGTGGACATAGAGACACCTAGCATGGCAGAATCTAACGCTAGAAGACGTGCTGGAGACTGGGAGATTGGGCCTCAGGTCCTGGGCATCAAGGCTGATCCAAGCATCAATATGCATCTTTTTTGGAGCGGCAATCCCGGGAACACTGGAGTCTCGGACCCGGAATATGACGCCCTGTATGACGCCGCCCAGGTGGCTGCCACCATCGAGGAACAGAAGGCGCTGTTTAGACAGATGGACTGGCGCATAATAGAGCAGTTCTGGTCGATCTGGGGGCCTTTGGCGCCAGCCTTTAGCGTTCACTGGCCGTGGGTGATCAGCTATAACGGCGAAGGCGGCTTTGGAGGAATGCAAAACATGGTGGTCTTCTCCCGCCTCTGGATTGATAGTGAACTGAAGAAAGCCATGGGCTATTAGGCGTTTGACCCTTTGTAGCTGATCTCATGGAAAAGGGAGCTGCGGAGGCACAGGCTTCCCAGCTCCCTAACTTATTGAGCAGAATCGCGGCTCGTGATGACAAAAGACGGGTGGCAATGATGAAAGCATAACGTGGGAATCGCGATAATGAGGTGTAGCGCATGAGAGCCTATGTGGTCAGGCGGTTATTGCTCATAATCCCCACCTTGTTCTTGCTGACCATCTTCGTTTTTCTCTTGGTCCGGTTCCTTCCGGGCAACGTAATAGACATAATAGAAGCTCGGATGGAAGCCCAGGCCCCTGGTTCTACACTCGAGATAGACCGTGAAGCTCTCATGCGTGCACTTGGATTGGACGTGCCTGTGTGGGTGCAGTATGGACGCTGGATGAGTGGCATTTTTTTCCGCGGCACCCTCGGCGAATCGCTGTTTGGCACCTTTTCGGTAGAGGATCAGATACTTGAAAGATTGCCGGTGACCATCGAGCTTGGCCTCATGGCAATCGTGATCGGGCTCCTGATTGCGCTGCCGGTGGGCATCTACTCGGCGATCCGCCAGGATACAGCCGCCGACTACGTAGGGCGCTCTGCCGCCATCATCGGCATGGCAACGCCCAACTTCTGGCTGGGAACCATGGTCATGATTTTCCCGGCGATCTGGTGGGGATGGTCGCCGTCGATGGTGCTGATTCCTTTCACGGAAGACCCGCTGGGGAATCTCGGAATGTTCCTCATTCCCAGCCTGATTCTGGGGACGGCCCTGGCTGCAAGCACAATGCGCATGACCCGCACCATGATGCTGGAGGTGCTCCGGCAGGACTATATCAGGACCGCCTGGTCCAAGGGGCTCAGGGAGCGGGCTGTGGTGATCCGACACGCCGTCAAGAATGCCCTCATCCCGGTAGTCACGCTCGTAGGCCTGCAGCTCCCCCTCCTGATAGGTGGCTCGGTTATCTTGGAGCAAATTTTCGTTCTGCCGGGGTTAGGTCGTCTTATGGTGAGTGCACTCGAGGAACGAGACTACCCGGTGGTCTCTGGAGTGAATCTGGTTTTCGCCACCATGGTTGTAGGCGCCAATCTGCTTATCGATCTGATTTATCCGTACCTAGACCCCAGGGTCCGATATGAGTGACGCCACCGGGATGCCATCACCAGCAATCGAGCCAATGAGAGATCGAGCCAATGAGAGGTAGCAGGGTGGCCGATTTCTTTATCAGGATGGTCAAGGAGAAGCCACTAGGTGCTATCAGCGGGATGATCATCTTGATCTTGATCATTGTCGCTATCTTTGGAGACGTTCTATCACCCTACGTATATAGTGAGCGACACTTGGCAGACAAGCTGACTGGCCCATCAGCCCGGTATCTCCTGGGGACCGACCAGTTGGGGCGAGACCTATTGAGCCGCCTTATCGTCGGGGCTCGGCTTTCGTTGGTCGTCGGTCTGTCAGCGACTATGCTCATTGTCGTCGTTGCTGTCCTGATAGGCGGCATTTCAGGGTTTATTGGCGGCAAACTGGACCTGGTGGTGCAGCGGTTTGTCGATGCCTGGATGGCCTTCCCGGGACTGCTCATCTTGTTAACCGTCATGTCCATCGTGGGGCGGGGTTTGCCGCAGATCATCGTGGTCCTGGGGATCCTCGGAGGCATTGCCGCTTCGAGAATAGTCAGAAGCGCCGTTATCGGTGTTAAAGACAATGACTATTTCCTGGCAGCCAGGGCGGTTGGCACCCCCACGACCCAAATCCTGTTGCGCCATGTGCTGCCCAATATTATGGCGAGTGTCATCATCATCTTCAGCATCAACATCGGGGGGGTGATTATTTCCGAGGCCGCCCTTAGCTTCCTCGGATACGGACTGCCGGTCCAGATTCCCAGCTGGGGAGGTATGCTCAGCAGGGAAGGGCGCAAATACATGGAGGTGGCCCCCTGGCTGGCGATCTGGCCTGGTGTTTGCCTGACCATTGTCGTTTACTGTTTGAACATGTTCGGCGACGCGGTGCGCGACCTGCTCGACCCGCGGCTGAGGGGTGGTGCGGGGCGTCTGGGTGCGCAAGAGGCCAGATCGGCTTATTAGGCGAGTCGACCATGCTGGCGGAGGTGACGGAATGAGCCCCGTCACCGGTAGCCGCAGTCTGAATGAGGCACTCGATGGCGCATGAGTTCGACCTCGCGGCTCTGCGCGATGCTGTGGCGCTGGGGAGGATCCGATGGCAGCTTCACGCCCTGGAACGGATGCTGGAGCGGAGCATTTCCCGCGAAGAGGTCGTAGGTAGGCGCTATCTTGAAGGGACAGGTGATCGAGCCGTACCTTACGGACAGGCCGCTTCCAAGCTGCCTCTTGTTGCACATGGGAGAGCAACCCCTCCACGTTGTCGCGGCCGTCGGTGTAGAAGCGGGCATCGGCTACGTGATCACCGCCTACCGGCCGGATCTGGAGCATTTCGAGGCGGACTACAAGACGCGAAGGAGGACTTAATGAAGTCGAACGAGGGCAGATGTGCCCTGTGCGGGGGGCCGCAGGAACCGGGCACGACGGTCTTTGCCGTGGATCTGAAGACCGGAGTCGTCGTCGTCCGCGGAGTTCCGGCACGGGTCTGCTCGCAGTGCGGCGAGGCCTGGATCGAAGATGCCGTGGCGGCGCGCCTGGAGACCATCGTCGCCGAGGCCCGCCGGAAGCACACCGTGGTCGAGGTTATCCAGTGGGAACACGTGGCGGCCTGACTGCCGCGGCAGCTTCCAGCGTGGGCAGGATCAGCAATAGCCGCCTGATGATATAGGCTCTCACGAAGACACCTTATCCAATTGGAAACCGTCCACCGCCGCACCCGCCTCTGCCGCCGCCCCTACCGCACCCGCCTCGCCCGCTGCGGTGGGGCGCGCGATGAAGGTGCAGATTCCGGTGCAAAAAAGCCACTGATTCCGTTTTGAGAGAGCCAGCCGTCCGGAAATAAAAAGCCACCCGTCCGGCGGAAAAAAGCCACTTGGAGGCTGATTTCCGGACGGGGTCGGCCGACCCTCCGCTACGCTCCCCCCAAAACCTTATAGGAGGGAGTCGCATGGCACGCAGGAGGATTCGCGTGGAGAAGATCAAAGAGGTCATCCGCTACGGGGTGACCACCGAGCTCAGTGAGCGAGCGATTGGACGAGCGCTGAAGGTCTCGCGCACGGTGGTGGCGAAGTACCTGGAGTGGTTCCGCGGCAGCGGACTGAGCTGGGAGCAGGCGCAGGAGCTGCCCGACAGCAAGCTGCTGACCGTATTGGAGGGCACGCGCGCCCCGGAGACGAACGCGCGCTATGAGCGACTGGCCGAACGGTTTCCGACGATGGTCAAGGAGCTGCGGCGCAAGGGAGTAACGCTGCAGTTGCTCTGGGAGGAGTACCAGCGCGCGCACCCTGACGGCTACCAGAGCAGCCAGTTCTGCCATCATTTCCACCTCTGGCGCAAGGGCACCGAGGTGGGCATGCACATCGACCACAAGGCCGGGGAGAAGCTGTTCGTCGACTACGCCGGCGACAAGCTGGCCATCGTGGACCCAGACAGCGGCGCGGGGCAGCCGGTGGAAACGTTCGTGGCAATCCTCGCGGCCAGCGAACTGACCTATGTGGAGGCCAGCGCCACGCAACAAGGCGAGGACTGGGCCCGCTCCAACGAGCGGGCGCTGCACTACTACGGCGGCGGCACCGAGGTGATCATCCCGGACAACCTGCGCAGCGCGGTCAGTCGCTCAGACCCCTACGAACCGGGCATCAACCCCCAGTTCGACGCCTTCGCCCAGCACTACGGGGTAGTCATCATGCCCGCCCGCGTCCGGCGGGCCCGGGACAAGGCGCTGGTCGAGAACGCCGTACGGCTGATCTATCAGCGCATCTACGCGCCGTTGCGGGACCGCACCTTCCACTCCCTCGATGAACTCAACGCGGCGATCAGGCCGCTGCTGGAGCAGCACAACGCGCGCCGCTTTCAGCGCCTGCCCTACTCACGGCGCGAGCTGTTCGAGCAGATCGAGCGGCACACCCTGAAGCCGTTGCCTCGGCACCACTTCCCGCTGCAGCAGATCCGGGAAGTGACGGTCCAGTTCAACTATCACGTGGAGCTGCGCGAAGACCGGCACTACTACAGCGTGCCCTGGCACCTGCGCACCCGCGATCCGCGCACCAAGGTCAAGCTGCTCTACGACGAGCGCACCGTCTCGATCCACTACGACAACGTGCGCTTGGTCGAGTACCAGCGCGATCGTCGTGCGGGTGGCTACACCACGCTGCCCGACCACATGCCGCCGCAGCACCGGTGGTATGCCGAGTGGAGCCCGGAACGATTTCTGCGCTGGGGGCGGGCGCTGGGCCGCAACGTGGAGGCCGTGATCGCAAAGGTGCTCAAGGACGCCAAGTACCCGCCCCAGGGGTTCGTGCCTGCCTGGGCATCCTGAACCTGGAGAAGAGCTATGGCGCACCGCGCCTCGATCGGGCCTGCCAGCGGGCGCTCTCCTACGGGCTGTGCTCCTACCGCCGGATTCAGAACATGCTGAAGCTGGGCCTGGAGGAGGAGCACGACCAACCGCAGCTGAACTTCCCCCGCCATGACAACGTGCGCGGCAGCCACTACTACAACTGAGGTACCGACGATGACCAATAACCAAGCCACCCTGCACAAGCTCGACCAGATGCGCCTGCACGGCATGGCACGAGCGCTGCGCACCACCCTGGAGAGCTCAGCCCAGTGGACCGCCGACGAGCTGCTGGCCCACCTGGTGGATGCCGAGTGGGACGACCGACATGCGCGGCGCCTGCAGCGGCTGCTGAAGGCGGCCCACTTTCGCTACCTGGCCGCCATCGAGGAGGTGGACTTCGCGCTGAGCCGCAACCTGGACAAGAACCAACTGCTGCGGCTGGCCGACTGCCGCTGGGTGCAGCACCACCAGGACCTCATCATCACCGGCAAATGCGGTTCCGGGAAGAGCTATCTGGCCTCCGCGCTGGGCCACCAAGCGTGTCTGCGCGGCTTCCGGGTCGGCTACTACGCGGCCGCGCGGCTGTTCGGAGAACTCCGCCTGGCCAAGGCTGACGGCAGCTACGTCCGGGAGCTGGAGAAGATCAAGAAGCAGGCATTGGTGGTCATCGATGACTTCGCGCTGGAGCCGCTGGACGGACTGGCGCGTCTGGCACTGCTGGAGATGCTCGAAGATCGCCACGGTCGAGCCTCGACCCTGATGGTGTCGCAGTTGCCGGTGTCGTCCTGGCATGAGGTAATCGGCGAGCCCACCATCGCCGACGCGATCTGTGATCGCATCGTGCACGGCGCCCACCGCATCAACCTCGAAGGAGAATCCGTCCGCAAGCTGTATGCCCAACGTGCCGACCGTGACTCAGCCGAGCGGCTGGGCTAGGGGCCACGAAAGCCGGACAACCGTCAGTCGCCGCGTGCGCGGGGGGGATGGGCCGTTGCCGGGGCGCGTCGCGGCGCTCCGGAGGTCCAAGAGCCGCTCGCCGGTCGCGCGGCACCGCTCGGACAGGAGCGGGCACGAGCGTCGCCGACAGCAGGACCAGATCGCGCGTGTGGTCCTTCAGTGCCTCGGCCAGCTTGTAGTTCTCCGTCTTGCGCACCTTGCGCCCCGTTCGGTGAGCCGTGAGGTGATGCGCCTCATCGAAGACGACGAGGTCCCAGCGCGGCGCGTCAAGGAGACGGCGTACGCGGGCGCGGCGCTTCAGGGTGTCGATGCTGGCGATAAGCCGATCGTGCTTGGCGAAGGCGTTCGATTTCCGGTCGGCCCCACCAGGGCGATCACTTTCGGTTCTGGATGCTGATGCAGCTGTTGAACCCGACACTCTTCGCTACCGCGGCAGACATGGTCGCCCAACGACATCGCCTCAATGCGGTCGTGTTCCGCCGCACCAAGGCCGACGCCAGCAAGCCTGATGGGTCGCCGCTGTTCGCGCGCCGGGGAGTGCACACCGAGTCGTTCACCATGACGAAGGAGGAGGGCGCCTTCTATCTGGCGCTGCGCGAGTACCTGGAGGAGGGCTTCGCCCTGGCGAAGCGACAGGGCAATCAGGGGCGAGCCCTCGGTTTCGTGATGACCATCTTCCAGAAGATCGCCGCCTCCAGTTTCGCCGCAGTGCGCCGCACACTGCGCCGTCGGTTGCTGATGCTCACGCTGCACGAGGCGATCATCAAGGACCAGCAACTCGACATCGACGCGCGCAACCAGCTCCACGACCAAGCCCGGGATCTCATTCACGACGAGCATGGCATCGCCAGAGACGATCCGGTTTCCCAGGGCCAGGTCGACGCAATCCTGGCCACGCAAAGGGTCCGTCTACTCAAGCGCATGGACGAAGACGAGCTTGCAATGGCGTCGGATTCCGGTTCTGGAGAGAGGCTGCAGCAGCAGGTGAAGACGCAGCTACCATGGCGGTCAGCTTGGCGCTGCCGGAGGAGCGGCAGCGGATTCGCGAACTGCTGCAACGCTTTCCCCAAACCCGAGAGACGAAGGTGGAGAAACTGCTACGCGGTCTTGGCGCCCTGTGGGAGCAGAATCTCAGGGAAAGGGTCGTCATCTTCGCTACGTATCTCGGCACGGTGGATCTGATCGGGAGTGAAATCGAGCGCGCGTATCCCGGACAGGGCGTGGTCGTGCTCCGTGGCGGCGACCACGGTGCAAAGCTTGCAGCCGAACGCCGCTTCAAGAACCCCGACGGACCGCGAGCGCTCGTATGCACCGCCGCTGGACGGGAAGGCATCAACCTTCAAGTTGCCCGCGTGCTGTTCAACTTCGATCTTCCTTGGAACCCGATGGACGTGGAGCAGCGCATCGGACGGATCCACCGCTACGGCCAGCAACACACCGCGCAAGTCTACAACCTTGTACTATCGGACACCATCGAGGGCAGAATCTTCCTGCTGCTCATGGACAAGCTCAAGGAAATTGCGCGTACGCTTGGCAAGGTCGACGAGCAGGGCAATGTCGCCGAAGATTTGCGAACGCAGGTACTCGGACAACTCTCGGAGCGTCTGACCTACGACACCCTCTATCGCGAGGCACTTTCCGACCCCGAGCTGCGGCGCACGGAGCAGGAACTCGATTCGGCGATGGCGAATGCCACTGAGGCACGCAAAGTGGTGTTCGAGTTGTTCCAGGATCTCGACGGCTTCTCCCTAGAAGACTACCAGCCATTCGCCAACGTAGCCGCCGGATTCGACCGCGTCGTCCGATTCCTGCGGGCTGCGCTGTCGGAACAGGGCCGCCGGGTGAAGCGGCTCGATGAAAGGGTCTTCACCATCCTGCCCGAGGCTGAGAACTCGGAGCTCCGCTTCACTACCGACCGGGAACTTTCTCGCGAACAAGAGGGGATCGAGCTCATGGGACTCGACCATCCGCTCATGTCCGCAGCGCTGCAGCGCTGGCAGGCCCTTGATGCAGAAATGCTCGGGGTCGCGGTGGCTGGCGACGAAGGTCCGGCAGTCGCCTCCTGGTGGCTGATCCGCGCCGAGGGCAAGGACGGAGAGCAGCGCTCCTTCGTGCAGTCGCTTGCCGTCACAGCGGAAGGCAGACGTGTCCCGAAGCTGGAGCGTCTGGGCATCGAGCTGCTGATCCGGCACCCCGGCCCGGCTATCCTCTCCCTGGAACATCGCCGCGAACTCCTGCATGGCACCATCGAGCCTATGATCCAGCGTGAACTGAGCCACCGCGGCCTCGTCCCCGAGAACGGCGGCTATTCCGCTAAGCTGATCGGTTGGGTCGAGGTGGTCACAACAAACCCGGCTGCGCGCGCCGGTCGGAAAGTGAGCCAAAACGCCGGTCGGTTTTTGACCCACCCAAGCAGTGCAGAAGGAGTGTAACGGAGGCGGCGGTAAATGGGGAGGGGGTCCGGGGGAGGGGTGAGATTGCTTGTGGATATTGTCCGCTCCAGGAAGGCATCCCACCGTTGACGCATCGCGGCGGCTTCCTCGGAGTTGGCCTCCTCGACAAGCTGCTCCCGGCTCGTTGCATCGCCCGGATTCACCGGCGCGGGGAAGGCGCCGAAGACCTGCTTCATGCGCGGATCGATTCTCGGGTCCTCTTGAATTCGGGACAAGGGGGGATCGCTCCTCGCGGCCGAACCGGGTGTGCAGGCCCGCTTGGTCAGCCCAACTGGTGGAAGCGGTCCTGCAGCTGCGCCGGCAGTACCCACGCTGGGGCAAGGACAAGCTGGCGTGGCTGGTGCGCCAGGAGGGGCACAGCACCTCGACCTCCACCGTCGGACGCATCCTGCGGCACCTCAAGCAGACCGGTAGGCTCAAAGAAGCGCCCCGCGGACGGAAGGTAACCCGTCGCATGCGTGCGCAGCGCCCCTACGCGGTGCGTAAGCCCTCTGGCGTTCGCTGACCTCCGAGTCGTTGACAGGGTGGCCGCGCCTATAGCGGGCTTGCCTTGCCTGAGGTTCGACGGATGAGGATGAAGCGGCATGATGACAGTCAGCGCAGTGGTCGGTTGGCGGTGACGTAGCGTGACGAGCGCGTTGGGTCGCGCTTGACACGGATTTGGGCGGCCGCGTACATTCGTCCGCGAATGGGCACTGACAGCATGCAGCCCAGCCGCCGACTACCGACTACCGACTACCGCTAGCCGCGCAGCAGCCGACCTCGCGGCGCCGGTGCTGACCGCGGCACCATTGATGCGTGTGGCGCACAGCCGCCACGCATCTGTGCGTCCAACGGCCGACCGCGTCGGCCGCAAACTCCACCGGTGCACACCAGCCGGCGTTGCCGGCGCCTCTATACAGACAACCGACACATCTGTGCCCGACCACAGTTGTCGACGACAGATGCGCGCTAGCCGCGGCACCGGCTGGTCCGATGGCCGAGCCACCGTCCTGTCAAGCTCCCCAAATAGCTCAAGAAAGGGAGAATACCATGACCTATATCGTAAGCATTACAAGGGCCTTCGCGGTTGCGTTGGTCCTTGTCCTTCGTCAGGCTGTGGAAAGAGAAGCCCTTGGGGACCGCCTGTGGAATCATCATCGTACTGTTCATTGTCGCGGCTATCTTTGCGGATGTCCTGGCTCCCTATGGATATCGGGAGATGAGCCTGGCCGACCGGCTCGCCGGCCCCTCGGCTCGCTTTCTGCTCGGCACCGATCATGTCGGACGAGACCTGCTGACCCGCCTGATCTACGGCGCTCGTGTCTCGCTGACCGTTGGTCTGGCTGCAACCGCCCTCAACGTCGTGGTCGCCCTGCTGGTCGGCGGCACGTCCGGATTTCTTGGCGGCAAGTTGGACTTGGCGGTGCAGCGATTCGTCGATGCCTGGGTATCCATACCGGGACTGCTGATCCTGTTGACCATCATGTCTATCGCGGGGCAAGGTCTGGCACAGACCATCGTGGTCTTGGGGGTAAGCGGCGGCATCGGCGACTCCAGGGTGGTCAGAAGCGCCGTCATCGCCATCAAGGAGAATGTCTATTTTCAGGCGGCCGAGGCGATTGGCTCATCGAGGTGGAAGACACTCATTCGGCACGTCGTGCCCAACATCGTCGCTCCGGTAATCATCGTCTTCAGTATCAGCATCGGTGGGGTGATCATCAGCGAGGCGTCGCTGAGCTTTCTCGGCTTCGGTCTGCCGGTGGACATTCCGAGCTGGGGCGGTCTGCTGAGCCGCGAGGGGCGTGAGTACATGGAGCAGGCGCCGTGGCTGGCGTTCTGGCCGGGAATCTTCCTGACCGTGCTGGTCTACAGCCTGAACATGTTCGGCGACGCGGTGCGGGACCTGCTCGACCCGCGGCTGCGGGGTGGTGCGGGCCGCCTCGGCCGCGAGCCGGCGAAACGACCCCCAGCAGGCTTTCGCCGAGGTAGGCCGTAACGGTCTCCGGCTGCAAGGCCTGGATGGCGGCGCCGCTGGCGAAGCCGGCCACGAATTGCGCTGAGCCTACGTGCCTCACTGACGGCCAGTTGGCTTCGACGTGGAACGGAAGGATGCGAGCGTATCATCGGCGCCGGTGTTGCCGGTGATGCCGAGACGCTGCAGCGTGTCGAGCGTCTCGCTCAGCGACAGGTCCAGGCGGTCCGCCACGTCACGCAGCGTGCGTCGTCCCGCCCGGTACTGCTCGGCTAGATAGAGCCCGTAGCCCATGCGCAGGAGCTTGCGCATCGCCGCCGATTCCTCGATCTGCTCGGCACGTCCGATTTCCCGTACCGCGCTCACCAGGGAGTCCGACAACCGCAACGATTTCGTGATCACCTCACCACGCCTCCCGAAACCAAGAGCTGTGCAGCGGCATACTGGTCGGCGCTGATATGGGGACGCAAGGCTTCGAGAGCCTCCCGCGCTTGATCTGCCGTCAGCGCGCCGTCACGGCAGAGCAACACCGCGATTACCGCCGGGACCGCGAACGGCACACCAAGTCCGCGCAGTCGGCGGATGAACCGCGCATCGTCACTCGCAATCAGGTCGAAGCCGCCTTCCCGGAACAGGAACAGTGCCGCATTTTCTCCGTCAGCCTGCGGGCCTGCAACGTCTTGTACCGTGATACGCCTCTTCTCGACGTTCTCGCGGATGCGTACCGCGTCGGGAAGCTGGGGCGCCCGCTCGACCGTTTCGCGTCTCACCAACTCTGGAATCGTAATGCTCCACCCGGCGCACACCTGTTCTTTCAAGTCGGCCTTGGTCAGCTTGATGAGGCAGTCCGCATCCATGACGATCTTCACTGTATTCTATTGTAAGAATCTGCATGCGACCGGTCAAGCTCGCGGCTACGCGCCTAAGCGACCGAGGTGTCACCGTTACCACGGTGCGACCGGGCGTTAGCTATCGCGCCGCGATGGTGAGGGTGCGGTTGGTGGGCACCTGGTGGTAGGTGGAGGTGCTGCCGTCGGCCCAGTGCACCTGCAGCTCGTCCACCACCGGCGCGGCGCCGAGACCGAAGTGGGCCGACAGCTCGGACGGACCGAGGTAGCCGGCCGCTGCGCCGACGTAGCGCACCTGACGAAGATCGCCGGCGCGCACCACAACCAGGCTGCCGAAGCCGTCGGGCGCCAGATCCGCACGCGCCGCCGTATCCAGAAACACGCGCAGCCAGCGGCCGCTGCCGTCCGTACCCGGGTCGAGCTCGTTGCGCACCAACGTGGGTAGTTCCCGGTTGTTGAAGATGACCAGGTCCTGGTCGCCGTCATTGTCATAGTCGAGATGGACAAGTCCCCGGCCCTGCCCGCGGTGGACGAGGCCCGCTTGTTCGGCGACGTCGGCGAAGGTCAGCTCAGACGCAACGGCGGTGAGGTTGAGGAACACTCTGGTCGTCTCGGACGCCCACTCGGGATCGTCCCGGCCGTTGTGCCCCTCCCAGCCGTTGGTCTGCACGAGGTCGAGCCAGCCGTCGTGGTCCAGATCCACCGCAACGGCACCCCATCCCCAGCCGCCCTCCTCGACCCCCGCGCGGTCGCCGACCGACTCGTAGAGATGGTCGCCCTGGTTGCGATACAGGAAGTTCCCGGTACCCGGCGCTTTCCCGATCGCAAACCGCGTGCTCACCGAGGTGACGAACCAGTCGAGCCTGCCGTCGTTGTCGAGATCCGCTGCCGCTGCACCCATGCCGTTGGCGTCCAGCCCGGTCCGGGATTGCGCGGTAATGTCGGTGAAGCCGCCACCACCATCGTTGCGGAGGTAGCGGCTGGTGAAGTAGTCGGCGGCCCACAGCAGCTCGGGATAGCGGTCGCCATCCATGTCGGCGAACAGCGGCGTATACCCCTGAGGGGCGCTGTTCCCGCTGAATGGCAGCAGTGACGTCACGTTCTCGAACGTCCCGTCGCCGTTGTTGCGGAACAGCGCGTTGCCCCCCTCGCCGTAGAACCACGAGGCCACGGCCAGGTCCAGGTCGCCGTCGAGGTCGTAGTCGCCAAAGCTGGCCCCGGTGCCGGTCGGCTGCTTAAGGCTGGTGGTAGCCACCCCCGCCCGGGCGGCGATGTCGGTAAACGTCCCGTCGCCGTTGTTGCGGTAGAGGCGGTGGTTGCCGGGCATGGTGAAGCGCTGGTCCACGGTGCCATAGCTGATGACGAAGATATCGAGCCAGCCGTCGCTGTCCACGTCGCCCACGGCCGCGCCGTAGCCGTGATGTCGGGCCGCAATTCCGGCCTCGGCGGCGCGATCGGTGAACGTGCCGTCGCCGTTGTTCATGTACAGCCGGTCGGGCGTGGTGCCGCCCGACGGCACGAACAGGTCTTGCCAACCGTCGCGGTCGAAGTCGCCGACGGCGCCGCCGGCACTGGTCACGGAGTGCCCATGGATGGTAGGCGTGTGCGGCCAACGAAGTCCGCTCTGGTCGGGGCAGAGCGCCGGCTCGCTGGCGCACGTGGCCAGCACGATGGAGTTGGGCACGACGCGAAGGTGGCTGGCGCCGTCCGTTGCTCGCCCACCGTCGAGTCGCAGCGCCGCCCGCTCGGGCCCAAGCAGCGCCCCCAACAGCAGCACCGCGCCACCGCCGAGTACGGCGATAGCCCAGGTGCCGCCCGCGTAGACGGCGACGCCGCGACGACCGAGTGCCTTGGAAAGCGTGAGGAAGGTAACCGGCCCCCCGGCGGCGGCGGCGAACAGCAGGGCTGCGGCCGGAGCCGTGCCCGCGCCGAGGATCAGCAGCAGCGCGACCAGCGGGATCTCGAACAGCAACGGCACGTTGATCAGAACGCCGAGCGTCGAGGCGATGACGACCCCCAGCAGGCTTTCGCCGAGATAGGAGGTAACGGTCTCGGGCTGCAACGCCTGGATGGCCGCGCCGCTGGCGAAGCCGGCCACGATCATGAGCGGTAACATGCGCCGCACCAGTCGCGCGCACGAGCGCAGCCATTCCGCGCCGCCGGTCCGCAGCACCTCCGACCAGGTCGCAAGCTCCTCTACCGCTACCGGTACCTCGCACACGACCTCGGTGCTGGCGCGGTCGTCGAGGCTCGCGCCACGCCGGCGCGTCGCCCAGGCGACCAGGGGCCCCAGCGAGAACGCCGCGACCAGCCCAAGAGTGAGCCGACTCGCACCGAGGAGGGGGGTGAAGACTACGGCGATCATCAGCAGTGACGGCACATTGAGTGTGGCCGATCCGTGCACCAGAGCGAGCGCGCCCTCGACTCCCATGCCGCCGCGCCGAAGCGTGCTGGACACCGGAGCGATGCATGCCGAACAGAGGTTGAGCACGGGGCCGAGACCGATGCCCTTCAGGATGCGCTGCCAACGCCCGGATCCAGCGGCGGAGGTAGCGAGGCCTGCACGCACGGACACGTCGGAGACGAGGAACGCCTCGGCAATGGCGGCGGCCGCAAACGCAAACAACATCCCGATGGCAACCAGCTGCAGGTAGGTCACGGAGAATCGCCACCAACGGTCGAAGAAACCACTCCGTTCGCTCGCCCGGCCAGGGTCCTTGATGCAGAACCCTTGAAAACACTGAGCGGTGGGGGCGAGCGCGGCGCGGAGGTCCTCGCGGACCGTATCCAGCTTGGGGAGCCGGTTCAGCGCCGCGAACGGCACGAGGATGACGAGCAGCAGCGCGACGCCTACGAAGCGGCGTTTGGCGGCGGCGCTGGCGAGAAACGGACGAGACGTCAACGCCACGGTCTGCATCACCGCAGCATAGTAGAACGGAACCCGGCGAGCAACGGAACTGGCCAAGCAACGTGGCGGCCGCCACCTGGCCTGGCGTTGACCGACTGGGGCGAGGGCAGCTCTCTGACCTGGGTCAAGAATCCCGACTACTGGGGTCACGACGAAAAGGTAGATCAACGGATCAACGTGCGCTGGATCGCACTGGCGCCGATCATCGTGATCCTTCTCCCGTGCCTTGAAGGAGAAGCGCGGGAGCGAGAAGAACAGGAACGCCTCTTCCAGGTAGCCGATGTACTTGGCCACCGTATGCACACTCTTGCAGCGAGTGACCGTGGTCAGCCGATTGAGAGAGTACTCGCGGGCGACATTGGCCAGGAGGTACCCGGCCAGGTCTTCGATGCCCGCCACCGAGCGGATGCGGCGGCGTCGCACGATGTCCTTGTAGAGAATCGAATCCCAGAGGGTTCGCAGATAGAAGCCGCGGTCCATGTCCCGGAGCATCGGTTCGGGGTAGCCGCCGCTCTCGGCGTAGTGACGGAACAGTTCCGCAAGTTCCGGTTCCGTTCGCAGTACTAGACGCCACCCAACCGTGCGAACGGGTCGAGCCCAGAGGCCGTCGGCTTGGCCGCGCCGCCGCCGCCTCCTTCAGTTCCGCCACCGCCGCGCCGACGCGTCCGTGCTGCGGTAGTTACCCTGATAGGCATGCGTTAGAGGCCGGCCAACTCGTCGTTGGTGATGGTGACGAGGGGGACGTGCCGACTGGCTGCGGGCACGATGGTCGGCTCACTGCCCTCCACCGCGGCCAAGTGACGGAGCAACCGCCGCCGCAGGCGCGCCGCTACGCTGTCGTGCGCGCGGCTGCCGGCGAGGTTGACCAACTCGTAGCGGTCGGCGCGCAGGTCATAGAGGTACTGCTCCTGGTAGCTGGCGGCGGACGGTTGCGTGTTGCCATCCGCGCCGGGAGCGAACACGCCGTACTTCCAGCGAGCGGTCCGCAGCGCCCGCCCCACTTGGCTCTCGCTGACCTGAACGAACAGGTCGTCGGGCCAGGTCTTCCGCGCCGCCGGATCGGTAAGCAGCGGCAGGACCGACCGACCGCGCATCGCCGGCGGCGGCGTGAGGCCGGCCGCGTCCAGCAGCGTGCGCGGCAGGTCGATCAGGCTGGTGAGCTGCCGCACCCGGCCGCCGCCGTCGAGCCCGGGGCCGATCAGGACGGTGGGCAGGCGGATCGAGCTCTCGTGGCATGAGCGCTTGTATTCGTCGTTGCGCGTCTTGAAATGGCAACCGTGGTCGCTGGTGAACAGCACCACGGTGGACTGCAGCAGATCGAGGCTGCGCAACGCGTCGAGCACCCGGCCCAGCGCCTCGTCGAGGCGCTTCACCATGCCGTAGTAGCCGGCCAGGTGCCGGTGGCTCGAGCCGCCGAGGGCGGCCAGATCGGGCGGTACCCAGACGCCGGTGCAGGCCTCCTCGTAACCGGTGGGCGCCGGGTAGTCGTCCCGGCTGTTCTGCATGTGCGGTTCGAGGAACGACGTGAACAGGAAGAACGGCTGCCGCTGCCGCGCCTGCCGGTCGAGGCAACGGATCGCCGCATCCGCAACGGCGTCGACCCGGTAGCCCGGCAACCGGGCCGCGGCGCCGCGCTCGTCGTACATCGTGGTGGCGTAGGCGTCGGAGGTGAGCTCCAGCAGGTTGGACGCCAGCCAGTCCCGGTAACCGTAGCGCTCGGACTCCGGCACTGCCCCCACGCCGGAGCTGCCGAGTGCCACTTGCCGATGTAGCCGGTCCGGTAACCCGCGTCGGCAAACAGCCCCGCCAAAGTAGAGCTTTCTCCAGTGAGAATTGTTAGCTAGCTCCGACAGCAGATCGTTGAACGCTCCTCTATACACACAGGAACGAATCTCTTGAGGCTGTAGAGAGGTCCCTCCAGTATTCAACCGCTCAAACACGGAGTAGATCGAACTACGATCATCGCTCGGACGATCTTGCTGGAAGATTGTTGCGTGCAGTATCGAATCATCAAGTTCTCGACGCTCTTCATCAGCCAATGTCTTGTATGTCTTACCCGCGAAATCCTTCGATACACCGACCAATGCAAATGCTCTATCACGGATTATTCCGTCGTGAAAAGACTTCAACGTCAGCAGTCTCTGTTGTCCATCGATGACCATCAGACGCCTCGTCTCGGGTTCCTTGAACAGAAATATCCCAGGCACGGGAAGGCCTAGAAGCAAAGACTCAATGAACCGGGATGCCTGAGCTTGATTCCATACGAAGTTTCGTTGGAACTGCGGGATAAAAATGTCATTCCGATCAAGCCTGCTGATTACTCCATCAACAGGCATATCAGCTCCGTAACTCGAGATAGCGTAGCGTATCGTGCCGGCAATCTCGTCATCACCGTTCAGTGGATCTTCAATATACTCGTCCGACGTATCTTCTATCATGAATTGGTCCAGGTTCGGATGGTGGTTCTACGGAATGTACAGAGAATAGTCTTGGCACCCATGGAGACAGGTCCGACTAATCGTACTCGATGATGGCGCGGCCCATGATGTCGCCGGCGCGCAGCGCGGCGCAGGCTTCGTTGATCTGGTCCAGGCGGTAGCGGTCGGTCACCAGCTTGTCCAGCGGAAACTTGCCCTCGGCGTGCAGGCGCAGATACATCGGGAAGTCGCGCTCGGGAATGGTCGCGCCGTGGCTGCCCCGGTAACGGCGCTGGTGAAACATGATCTTGCGCGGGTCGAGGGTCATCTCGGCCGGTGGAATGCCGATCAGCACGGCCATGCCGCCGTGGCTGTCCGCCCCCGACCAGCCGGGACGGGTCGCATCGAGAATCTGTTCGGTCGTCGCCCGCACCCCGATCGCGTCGAAGGCGTAGTCGACGCCCCCGCCGGTGAGGTCCCTGATCGCCGCGACCGGATCTCCCTGGGCCGCGTTCACCACGTGGGTCGCTCCGAACCGGCGGGCGAATTCCAGCTTGTCGTCGCGCAGGTCCACGGCGATGATCGGATATGCTTCCAGGAGTGCCGCCATGCGCAGGGCCGACAGACCTACGCCGCCGACCCCGAACACCGCCACCGAGTCGCCCGGCCGCACCTGGGCGGTGCGCATCACGGCGCCGGCGCCGGTGAGCACCGCGCAGCCGACGATGCAGCTTACGTCGGTCGGCGCATCCTGCGCTATCCCGACCACGAGCTCGGCCGCGGCCACGACGTGCTCGCTCCACGTATGCACGTTCCAGTAGAACGCCGGCTCACCCTGATACTCGACGGCGACCGGCGGCGCCATGTCGGCCGGCGGTGTCGGCTGCGCGGTCCGGGTGACCCAGGTGACGATCACGTGGTCCCCTTCCTTGACGTGGCTGACCTCCGCGCCGGCCTGGATGACGACGCCGGTGCCCTCGTGGCCCAACAGCAGCGGTCGCCGGGCGGTGGCGTCCTTCATGCCGTGGAGCTGCGAGTGGCAGACGCCGCTGGAGAACAGCTTGACCGCCACCTGGTCGAGCCCGGGTTCGGGTAGCGGTAGTTCGTCGATGATGAGCGGTCCGTTGGGAACGGTCTGGATCGCGGCGCGGGTGGTCATGTGCTGCCTCCTGTGCGCTCCCGTTCGGGAGTGGCCGGAGGGTAAGCCGGCCCGCTCCGGGCGGTCAAGGTCCGCCGGGCCGCGCCTGGGCGCGAGAATGTGACCCAGGGCGTCCGAGACGGATATGATGCCTTGACCCGGGGCACGGGTCACCAGGAGGGAGCGCCATGACACAATTCTGCCGAGTCGAGCTGTCCGAGCACGTCATGACCGTGACGATCACGCGACCGGAGCGGCTGAACGCGCTGCATCCGCCCGGCAACGCGGAGCTGGGCCGCGTATTCGACGACTTCGCCGCCAACGACGATGCCTGGGTCGCGATCATCACCGGCGAGGGCCGCGGCTTCTGCGCCGGGAACGACCTCCGCCATCAGGCTGAAGGCGGCGAGCGCGTGCCCACCCCACGCGGATTCGGCGGGCTGACCGCTCGGTTCGACCTGACCAAGCCGATCATCGCCGCCGTCAATGGCGTGTGCATGGGCGGTGGTTTCGAGATCGCGCTCGCCTGCGACCTGATCATCGCCGCGCGCAGCGCGCGCTTCGCGCTGCCGGAGGCGACGGTCGGCATGGCCGCCCTCGCCGGCGGCCTGCAGCGTCTGCCGCGCGAGATCGGCGCGAAACGCGCCCTCGGCATGATTCTCACCGGCCGTCACGTATCCGCCGGGGAGGGCTACGAGCTCGGCTTCGTCACCGCGGTGGTGCCCGACGCCGAGCTCCTGAGCCAGGCGAACCGCTGGGCGCAGATGATCTGCGCCTGCGCGCCGCTGTCGATCCGCGCCTCCAAGGAGGTGGTGTACCGGAGCCTCGACACGCCCTCGCTGGAGGAGTCGATGAGCCACCGGTACGACTGTGTCGAGGCGTTGCGCGGCAGCGAAGACTTCATCGAGGGACCGCGCGCGTTCGCCGAGAAACGGGCGCCCAACTGGAAGGGAAGGTAGTGGCCCTGAAAAAACTCCTGATCGCGAATCGCGGCGAGGTCGCGGTTCGCGTGTCGCGGGCCGCCGCCGACCTGGGGATCGCGACCGTCGCCATCTACTCGGAAGACGACGCGGCGTCGCTGCACGTCCAGGTGGCCGACGAGGCGCTGCCGCTGTCCGGGCGCGGCGTACCCGCCTACCTGGACGGCGCCGGGATCGTGCGGCTGGGGCGCGCGGCCGGCTGCGACTCGGTCCACCCCGGCTACGGGTTCCTGGCCGAGAGCGCCGCCTTCGCGCGCGCCTGTGAGGAAGGCGGGCC
Organism: Spirochaetia bacterium; assembly: GCA_965198005.1. Lineage (GTDB taxonomy): Bacteria > Spirochaetota > Spirochaetia > SZUA-6 > Bin103 > Bin103. The sequence goes on along the minus strand of CBDAOI010000003.1, from coordinate 1,012,859 downwards.
GCGCTTCGTGGGGCCGGCGGTCGAGACGCTGGAACTGTTCGGCGACAAGCTGCGAGCGCGCGCTGCGGCGGTAGCGCACGACGTTCCGGTGCTCGCCGGGACCGACGGCCCGACCAGCGTCGACCAGGCGGCCGCCTTCTTCGCGGGACTGCCCGCCGGCTGCGCAATGATGATCAAGGCCGTGGCCGGAGGCGGCGGCCGCGGCACCCGCGCGGTGTCGAGCGCGGAGCAGATCGCAGCCACCTTCGAACGGTGCCGGTCCGAGGCGGAGGGGGCGTTCGGCGACGGGACCCTGTACGTGGAGCAGATGGTCGCGCGCGCCCGCCACGTGGAGGTGCAGATCCTGGGTGACGGCACCGAGGTGGTGCAGGTCGGCGAGCGCGAATGCAGCGCGCAGCGGCGCCACCAGAAGCTGGTCGAGATTGCTCCGGCGCCCAGCCTGCCCGGCGCGCTGCGCACGCGCATCATTGACGCGGCCCGGCGCGTGGCAGCCGCGGTCGGCTACCGCAGCCTCGGGACGTTCGAGTTTCTGGTGGACGCGGACGACGTGGGCGACGCTGCCGCGTTCTACTTTATTGAGGCCAACCCCCGGCTGCAGGTGGAACACACGGTTACCGAGGCGGTCACCGGCCTCGACCTGGTGCAGGCGCAGCTCGGCATCGCCGGCGGCCGGTCGCTGGCGGAGCTCGGGCTCACGCAGGAGCAGATCCCCGCTCCACGCGGCTTCGCGATTCAGGCGCGCGTGAACCTGGAGACCCTGAGCGCCGACGGCCGGATGCGGCCCGGGGGGGGAACCATCACCGCGTTCGAGCCGCCGACCGGGCCCGGGGTCCGCACCGACACCTACGGCTACGCCGGCTATACGACCAACCCGGCGTTCGACTCGCTGCTGGCCAAGGTCGTCGGTCACTCGACCTCGCCCCACTTCGCGGACGCGGTGCGGCGCACCTCGCGAGCACTGGGCGAGTTCCGTCTGGCGGGAGTGGCGACCAACATCCCGTTCCTGCAGAACCTCGTGAACCATCCGGACTTCCGCGCCGGTCGCATCTACACGCGGTTCGTCGACGACCACCTGTCCGACCTGGTGGCGCCCCGAACCGACCGGCGGCGGCGACCGTTCGCCGGGGCGGCGCCCGCCGGCGGCGCGCAGACCGTCAGCACCGATCCGCTGGCGGTGTTCGCCCACGCCCGCGCGGCCGGGGCGGCCCCGGACCGCGGTCCCGCCCGCTCCGCCGACGCCGCCATCCACCTGACCGCCCCGGACGGCTCGGTCGGGCTGCCGGCTCCCATCCAGGGCACGGTCGTCAGCGTGCTCGCCGCCGAGGGCGATGCCGTGCACGCGGGCCAGGAGCTGGTCGTGATGGAAGCGATGAAGATGGAGCACCTCGTGCAGGCCGCGGCATCGGGCATCGTGCGCCGCATCGCGGTGAGCGTGGGTGACGTCATCCTCGAAGGAGATCCGCTGGTCTACGTCGAACCGGCGGCGGTGGGGGAACGCAGCGGCGCCGTCGAGGAATCGGTCGACCTCGACCGGATCCGTCCCGACCTGCAGGAAACGATCGACCGGCACGCCTACACGCTCGACGAAAACCGGCCGGAAGCGGTTGCCAAACGGCGGCAGCGCGGTTTCCGCATGGCGCGCGAGAACATCGCCCAGCTCGTCGACCCCGGCTCGTTTCAGGAGTACTGGCCGCTGGTGGTCGCGCTGCAGCACCAGCGCAACGACGACCAGGCGCTGCGCGAGAAGACGCCGGGCGACGGCCTGATCGTCGGTACGGCGTCGATCAACGGCGCTCGATTCGCCGACCAGCACTCACGCGCGCTCGTCGTCGCCTACGACTACACCGTGCTGGCCGGCACCCAGGGCCGCCGCAACCACTACAAGCAGGACCGAATGTACGAGCTGGCCACGCGCTTCCGGCTTCCGGTGGTGGTCTTCACCGAAGGCGGCGGCGGCCGCCCCGGCGACGACTACGTGGGACCACGGGTGGCCATGGACACCCCCACCTTCATGCAGTTCTCGCAACTCAGCGGGCTGGTGCCGCTGGTCGGTATCAACAACGGGCGCTGCTTTGCCGGCAACACCGCGCTGCTGGCCTGCTGCGACGTCATCATCGCGACCCGGAATTCGACCATCGGGATGGGCGGACCGGCGATGATCGAGGGCGGCGGCCTGGGGGTCTATACGCCCGAGGAGGTGGGGCCCATGTCGTTCCAGGTCCCCAACGGCGTGGTCGACATTCTGGTGGAGGACGAGGCGAGCGCCGTCGACGTGGCCAAGCGCTACCTCTCGTACTTCCAGGGCGCGCTGGATGACTGGGAGAGCCACGACCAGCGCCGCTTGCGTCACGTGGTGCCCGAGAACCGGCTGCGCCTGTACGACATGCGCGAGGTGATCGAGACCATCGCCGACCGCGGCTCGGTCCTGGAGCTGCGCGAGCAGTTCGGCGTCGGCATCATCACCGCCTTCATCCGGGTCGAGGGCCGCCCCCTGGGGGTGCTCGCCAACAACCCGCATCACCTGGCCGGGGCGATCGATTCCGACGGCGCCGACAAGGGCGCGCGCTTCCTGCAGCTCTGCGACGCCTTCGACCTCCCGGTGCTGAGTCTGATGGACTGCCCCGGCATCATGGTCGGGCCGGAGCACGAGCGCACGGCGCTGGTCAGGCACTGCGCGCGCATGTTCAACACCGGCGCCAACCTGACCACGCCGCTGTTCGGCGTGATCGTGCGCAAGGCGTACGGGCTGGGCGTGCAGGCGATGTGCGGCGCCTGCTCGCTGCTCGGTTTCTTCACCGTCGCCTGGCCGACGGCCGAATTCTCGGGCATGAACCTCGAAGGCGCGGTCAAGCTCGGCTACCGCAGGGAGCTGGCGGCGATCGAGGATCCCGAGCAGCGGCGCGTGGAGTTCGAGCGCCGGGTCGCGGACGCCTACCAGCGGGCCAAGGCCGTCAACGCCGTGGCCGGCGGCGGCGTCGACGACGTCATCGACCCCGCGGATACGCGCTGGTGGATCGCCGCCGGCATGCGGCGGCTGCCGCCGCCACCGCCGCGGTCCGGGAAGAAGCGCCCCTACGTTGACACCTGGTAAGCGGCGGCCGCCGCGCACTGCCGGCGCGGGAGTTCCTTGCGAGCCCCACGAAGATGGGTGCGGACGGTGCGCGATAGGCTATGGCCGTCCTGAACTGGTATAATCCCCCCAATACTGGCCATCATCTGAGTGTCGCACCGAGTGACCGGGAGGGCGTGCTGAAGAATCAGCTACATATCACATTCGAAGGGCCACATGTCGGTGAAGACGGGCTCGCGGTGGAGGATCTGTGGAAGACCTTGACCCACGTGCAGCGGGCCGTGCGACTCATGGTAGGCCATCTGATGGGCGCCGGCACCTCCCGCCGCGGCCGACCGTCAAAGCTGGTATGCGAGCAAAGCGCGTTGCGGTTGGTCCGCACATCCCCAGGCTCCTTTGTCGCTGAGCTGGAGCTCTCTCCTCCGTACGGTGCCCAACTCGAGCTGCGTCACTACGGCGCCCAGGCCGTGCACGACATTCTGAACTGGAATGGCACGCAAGACCCGTCGTTGCCTCAAAAGGTCGTCCACGAACTGACAGCCATGCCGAATGCGTTGTCGGAGGAAATTGACCTGATACGGCTCAGAAGCCCCGACACCGAAGGTTGCCTAACCTTGACTCGAATAAAGCACGTCTGTGAACGGGCTACGTCAGAGGAAGTGGACGCGACCCTGCAGGGACGACTGATGATGGTCAACTGGAACCGGCGCACCGCTCAACTCCACAACTACGGGGACGACTACGTTCGGTTACGATTCGACGCCGTACTGGATGAAGCCATGCAACGTCTCGCGACGCAGTACGTCGAAGTCACAGGTCGCGGCCACTTCGTCACGGATGGCAACTGGGGCGATTTTCACGTCGAGCAACTCAGAGCGACGCGATCGTGGGTGGAGCCATTTGATCTGAACAATCTCTTGAATGACCCCAACCCGAAGGTCTTCGACCCTGAAAAGGTGGTCAGGGCGAGCGAGCCAACCGATGTCGATGAGTTCATGCGCGCTATCCGGGAAGGCCGCGACGCTTGATGGTTCCTGAACCGCCCGTAGTCGTGGACACCAGCGTTGTCTCGATCATCCACAATCAGGATAGCCGGGCACCGTACTACGAGAAGCGACTCGCCGGCCGTCGAAGTTTCATATCGTTTCAAACGCTGGAGGAGCTATGGTTCGGCGCGTACAAGGATAACTGGGGCCAAAGACGCAAGACGGATCTTGCCGCACATCTCAATCAGTATGATGTCGTGTGGGTAACTCAAGAACTGATCCACATCTCCGCGCACCTGCGTACCGAGCGAAGGTCCGTTGGACGGGAACTGAAAGCCGCAGATGCATGGATTGCCGCGACCGCTATCCTGTTGAAGTGTCCACTGGCCTCGCACGACGGCGACTTCGCCGATATCTCCAACCTCAAGCTGATCCAATCCGCATGACAGCCTCATCTGCCTCCAAGGCACATGACACTTGGTGCCTCCCTATTGCTTGCAGTTACAGAGCCCTCTCCTCTATTCGCGGTGTTGCCCGGTCTTGCCCGTGCCCGACAGGTCAGCGGCGCCCGGCAACTGCCGGCGCAGGAGGACCTTGCTCACCTTGCCGACCTCCGTGAGCGGAAACTCTTCCACTATACGGATCTCGGGCAGCTTGTAGGTCGCCATGTTCTCGCGGCACCAGGTGCTGATCTCCTCGTCCGTCGTGGCCTCGTAGCCGGGCGCGAGCTTCACGAACGCCACCGGCACCTCGCCGCGCTCGTCATCGGCGCGGCCGACCACGGCACTGCCGGCGATCGCCGGGTGATGACCAAGCAGGCTTTCGACCTCGAACGGGTAGACGTTCATCCCCTTGACCTTGAGCATCTCCTTGTCGCGGCCGAGGTAGTGGAGGTAGCCCCGCCGGTCGATCATGCCGACGTCGCCGGTGCGAAACCACCCGTCCCGGATCTGCTCCGCACTCTTCTCGGGGTCCCTCCAGTAGCCCTTCATGAGCGATGGCGAGGACACCACGATCTCCCCTTCCTCCCCGAGCGGCGCCAGCCGGCCACGGTCGCGGTCGACGATCTTGTACCGGGTGCCGGCTGTGGGCAGCCCCACGAAGATGGGCGTGGACTTGAGGTCCAGGTCGTCGGCCTGCATTCCCATGGTGAACGTGTCCCACGTATGGGTCTCGGTCATGCCGAACGACGCCTCGTGCAAGGTAATCCCGGTCAGATCGCGCCAGCGGCGCCGATAGTCGAGGTTGAGCTTCTTGACGAACGACGTGCAGGAGGTGACTTCGAGCGAGCTCAGATCGCGCCGCGCGGCGTCCGGGCGTTCCATCAGCTCCACGATGGTGTCGAGCGGTCCGCTGAGGTGCGTGACCTGGTACCGCTCGATCGCCTGCAGCACGGCTTCGGCGTCCCAGCGGGCGAAGTAGATGAGCGTCGATCCGGTCAGGACCGTGTCGAGCAGCCGGAGTTGGCCGGAGATCCAGAAGCTCGGCACGTAGGACACGGTACGGGCGTCGCGGGGCGAGGCGCCGGGGCGCAGATACACCACCCTGCCCGCGGTGCAGGCATGCAGCATGTTGCGCTGCGTGTGCATGCACCCCTTCGGCATCCCGGTGGTGCCGCCGGTATAGTTGATGCTGGCCAGGTCGTCGAGGCTGAGGGCGGGGCGCGTAAAGTCGGGACCGTGGTTGGCCAGCAGCTCCGGCAGCTCGAGGGCGCCGGGACAGGCGCGCGGCGGTTCCTGCAGCAGCTTCGGGAGCGGCAGGCTGGGCTCGCTCGGGAGGTAGTCGGCGAAGCTGGTGACGACCACCGCCTCGAGGCTGGTTTCGTCCCGCACGGCCTCGACCAGCGGAAAGAGCCGATCCATCGTGACCAGGACTCTCGGGTCGGCGTCGGCGAGCTGATAGCGCAGTTCGTGTTGCTTGAACATCGGATTCACCGGCACGTGCGCGCAGCCGAGCTTGAGGATGCCGTAGAACACGATGAAGTACTGCGGACAGTTGTAGAGCAGCACCGCCACGCGGTCTCCGCGTACCAGCCCGCGCGCCTCCAGGAAGGCGGCGAACCGGTCGCTGGCCTCGTCGAGCTGGGCGTAGGTGAGCTGATAGCCGTAGTAGACGACGCCGGCCTTGTCGGGTGTCGCGCGCGCCGCCTGCCGCAGATGGTCGGTCACCGGGATCTCGCCGAACGGATAGCGCACCTCGCGTGGCACACCGGCGGGCCAGGCTTGCTCGACCAGCCTGGCTACCGTGGCCAGGTACTCGCGCTCGTCCGGGGCTGGCGCCTGACTCGCCTGACTCACTCCGCCGCCTCCCGCGCCGGCACGTGGCTGGCCACGCACTCGGGTACGGTAACGATCACCCGCGAGTCCAGGTCCATGATCACGCTCGTGGCCTCTCCCTGGAGCGCAATCGCGCCGTCCGGCTTGATGACCTCGTGGCCGAGCGTAAAGCTCTTGCGCCCGAGCCTCTGCGCCCGCGTCATGACGCGCAGGCGCTCGCCGAGGAAACACTCCCGGCGATAGTTGTAGTTGATGTTGACCACCACCGGGACGTAGTTCCTGCCGGCGTCGCGCAGGCCGTTGGCGGTGTACCAGTGGCCGCGCGCACGCTCCAGCATCCTGACCGCCTTCACGTGGTTCAGGTGCCCGAGCCGATCGCAATCCGACTCCAGCACTTCGATGATCGTCTCCAGTTCAGCAGGCACGCGGTGAACCCCTGTATCACATCTTATCACACGGTGAATCCCGTCGGCGCTCACGGCGCATGCGCAATACAATACTGACCACTACCGATGATCGGGGAGGTGCGGCGGTGAATCTGGCGCGCGGGCTGGAGCGGCGGGCGGCCGAGGGGCGGCCGGTGCGGGTGGGCATGCCTGGCTTACGGCGATCAGCCGGCGCTGATCTGCGAGCAGGTGGACTGGGCGCGCACCGCCGGCTTCCGCGTGACCGCCGCCGGCAAGGGCACCCGCTACCATCCGTCGTACCACCAGTCCACCCCCGACACGGTGTGTTGGGGGATTATATATAATCTTACCCATAGCTGGGTAACGGGCAGATTACGCCATTTCGTACCACTGCCCACTGCCAGGCATCCTCGAACGCGACCCACCTGACGCCAATCGCCAGAGGTTCAGACGATTCACGCGGCTACTTCTTGGCTTTGAGGTAGTCCCATTCCTTTTTGGGTGGCCCCTGCATGATCGCGCGGGCCAACTCATCCAGCGTCGCCGGAATCGGTGTGGGCATGATCTTGGGCGGTCGCCCGGGTCCCCGCTTTGACCCGCTGGCCCCTGATTGCTGTTTGCGCGGACGGCCCCGCTCGCGCTTCGTGGTCCTCCTTGCCCCCGAGGTAGGCCTCGTCCAGTTCCACCGGCCCGTCGAACGCGGCAGCGTGCGCGGCCCAGGTCTCGCGGATGCGATGCGCCAAGTGCCACGCGGTTTTCTGCGTGACGCCCAGGTCTCGATGGAGCTTCATGCTGGAGGTTCCCTTCAACCCCGTGGTCAGCAGGTAGAGCGCGATTACCCAGGTCTGGAAACCGAGGTTGGAACCCTGCATCAGGGTGCCGGTCTTGGCGGAGAAGTCGGTGCGGCAGGAGCGGCACCGGTAGGGCTGGGGCTTGCGCGTCGGTCGCGCCTGCACGTTGTCCGAGGCGCAGGCGGGGCACTGAACACCAGACGGCCAGCGGGTTTCAACGAACCACTGTTCGGCCGTGGCGTTATCTGGGAACCGCTGGAAGGGCGCCACCATCCGCAGATCACTTGCTTGGTGCGGACCAATTGGGAAGAGATATTCTCAGCCGACTTATCTACGGGGCGCGCATCTCGACCATCGTTGGCTTGGCGGCGACTACGGTCGCAGTGGCAGTCGCGGTAACAATAGGCGTTCCTTCCGGATATCTTGGCGGAACATTTGATCTCATCGTGCAGAGATTACGGTGCGAATATGTTCGGCGACGCGCTCAGAGATTTGCTGGATCCGAGACTTGCCGGCGGCGGTGGGCGTGCCGTCGGCCGCTACGGGCGGGTGAACAGGGCCAGTTCACGGCGAGGGACTCGATAGGGGCCGCGCGGCCCCGGCTTCGGCGTTCAGCCGTCGATCAGCCGTACGACCGCGGACAGATTCCGGATATGATCGGTCACGCCCACCGCCGGCCCTCTGATCTCGCCCTCGTGCTTGCGCCGCGGTCGCGCATAGCTGCGAAAGGCGTAGTCGATAGCGTCCTCCCTACACCGCTGTTCGATTTACCCTCTTTACTACCCTTACTTAGCGGTTGCTACGCTTATTGTCGAGGTACCGCCAGCGAGCGCCGGGGCCGCGGCCCCGGCAGGAAACATCGCCGGACCTCCGCAGATCGGCCAGCAGGGCGCGAATCCACTCGCGGCCGACGCCGGGACAAGCGCGTTCCAGGTCGCTCAAGCGGAATTCGCCCGGCTGCGCGCGAACCGCGGCCAGCACCATGGCCGACTTGGCGCCGCGCGGGGCCTTGACCTCACCGACCCGTCTCTCCAGTTCGACGTAACCGCGACGAATGATCGCCAACATGAAGTTGAACCACGGCGTCAGCTCGTGCTTGCCGTCGTGCCAGCGCTGTGAACTGCGGTGCAGACAATCGTAGTAGTCCTCCCGGGATTCCTCGATGAGACGTTCGAGGCTGAGATACCGGCCGACCTCGTAGCCGTGCTGGTACAACCCCAGCAGGGTAAGCAGGCGCGACACCCGCCCGTTGCCGTCCCGGAACGGGTGAATGCAGAGGAAGTCCAGGACCAATGCGACAATGGCGATCAGCGGCGGAATCTGGTCCTGGTCGAGCGCGTAGCGATAGCGTTGGCAAAGTTCGTCGACCGCCGCCGCTGTCTCGTCAGCGCTGACACAACGGAACCGGACAACCGGGGCCTGTCCGGGCCGCAGCTCAACGATGTCGTTGTCGACCCGTTTGAACTGCCCGGCATCGCCGCTGGCGGACAGGCAAAGGGCGTGCAGGCGCTGCAGGGTGTGCGGAGTGACGGCAAGAGCGGCGGCGGCGGAGTGACTCCTCTCGGAATCTGATTGTGCCGACAGTGCCGGACCGTGGGTCGAGGTCCATTCAATCTGCTCCCGAAGCCGGCCTTCCTTATCTCATACTTCCGCCAACCAGTCAACGCGCTCGGGGCGCGCGCGGCGGCCGCGCGGCGGCCACGTGCAAGGCCGCAAGGGCCGCAAGGCATTTGATTTGACCGCGCAGCGGGCGAGTGACTATCTTCCCTGCTCCGGAACCATGGCGTTTGAATCACGCGTACATGCGCTGCTCATCGAGCCGCACCCCAACGCCGACCGCCTTGAGTTGGCGGCGATCGGCGGTTTCCGTTGCGTCGTCGGCAAGGACTCCTTCGTGAACGGCGACCTCGCCGCGTACGTCCCCGAGGCGGCGATCTGTCCCGACTGGCTGATCGCGGAGCTCGGGCTCGAGGGCAAGCTGGCCGGCAGCAAGCACAACCGCGTCAAGGCGGTACAGCTCCGCGGCGCCCTCTCGCAGGGGTTGGTGTACCCCGTGCGCGACGGCAAGATTCGCGGGCAAGAGGTGCGCGCGGGCGACGACGTCACCGACCTGCTGGAGCTGGTCAAGTACGAGCCGCCGATCCCCGTGTCGATGCAGGGCGAGGTGCGGGCGGTGCACGGCGCCACCCTGCATTACGACATCGAGGACTTCAAGAAGTACCCGGACGAGTTGCGCCCCGGAGAACCGGTGGCGATCACGGAGAAGCTGCACGGCACCTGGTGCTGCCTGGGATGGCACCCGGACCACGGCCCGATCGTCACTTCCAAGGGGATGTCGGACAAAGGGTTGGCGCTGATCCTCGACGACGAAGTGAACCGCAACAACCTGTACGTGCGTACCTGGCACGCCCATGCCGAGGCGTTCGGGGCGGCCCGCACCCGCCTTGCCGCCGGCGATCAGCCGCTCTACGTTCTGGGCGAGGTGTACGGGCGCGGGGTGCAGGATCTGCACTACGGCAAGCCCAATCCGGCGTTCGCCGTGTTCGATGCCTACGTCGGCGATCCGGGAAGCGGGCGCTACCTGGGTCCGGCCGAGCTCACGGAGTCGCTGGGCGATCTGTTCCCGATCGTTCCCCGGCTGTACGAGGGCCCGTTCAGCCTGGCCAAGCTGCAGGAGCTGACCGATGGGGTTACGGCGCTCGGCGGCAGCCACGTGCGCGAGGGCGCGGTGGTGAAGCCGGCCACGGAACGGGTCTCGCCCCAATTCGGCAGGGTGATACTGAAGAGCGTGTCCGGCAAGTACCTGACCCGCCGCGGCGGCACCGAATACAACTGAAGCGGCTGCGTACCCTGAGATGCTGATGGACACAACCACCGGACCCGCCACAGCCGGACCGACGGCAGTCGTGATCGGCGCGACCTCCAAGTGGCAGGCGGACGGCCGCAACACCAGGCTGGCGCACGGCCGGGCGCTTGACGACCGCGCGCTGCCGGTGGGGATGCGCTGGGGCGTGGGTGGCGCCGTGGCGCAGAAGTTCGCCGCCGAGGGCTACTTCGTGGCGCTCACCACCCGAATCGCCGCCAACGCGGCCGCGCTCAAGGAGGCGATCGACCAGCAGGGCGGCGCATGCATGATCGTGGAGCTGGACCTGGTGTCAGCGCAGTCGATCGCGCAGGCGTTCGCGACCATCCGGCGCGCGGCCGGGGAGCCGGAGGTGGTGGTCTACAATGCCGGCTACCTGGAGGGACGCGAGCTGCCGCCCGGCAAGGAGTTGCTGGAGCACGTCCCGCTGGAGATGTTCGAGACCGCCCAGCACCTGTGCAGCCGCGGCCCGTTCCTGGTCGCCAAGGAGGTGCTGCCGGCCATGCGGGAGCGCGGCCGCGGCTCCTTTCTGCTGACCAACAACGCCGCCTCGCTGCGCGGGCGCAAGCGTCTGACCGGGCAGTCGCTGTACTACCCCAGGGTGCTGATGCGCACGCTCGCGCAGGTGCTCACCGAGGAGTACTCCGAGCACGGCGTGCACGTGGCCAACGTGGTGATCGACGGCCTGATCGACTCACCCGGCACGCGGGCGCTGCCGATCGCGCGCGAGCGGCCGGAGGTGGTGATGGATCCGGTCGCGATCGCCGATGCATTCTATTACTTGCACACCCAGGAACGGTCATGCTGGACCCACGAACTGCAACTCACACCCTTCGCCACCGCGCCCAGCTATTAGCAGTCGTCGTCTGCACGGTGGCGGTCGCCGTAGCCGGATGCGCGACCGCCGAGGCGCGCGCAACCCCGCCGGTGGCCGCGGCCTGCGACCTGCAGCCGGGCACCCTGGAGCCCGGCGCGACCCTGGAGCAGGCGGCGGGAGAGTACCGGCTCACGCTGGTCGGCGCGACGAGTGACGGCGCGGCGCCGTCGGCGTCGGGAGCACTCCGGCTCGCGCCCAACGAGGCGGAGCTGCGCCGGTTCACCAGGGCGGGGGGCGCCGTCGACGACACCGTGCGCGTGCCGCTCTACGGGTGGGCGGAGATCGATCTGGCGGCGGTCGGCGCCGCGGAGATCGGCGACGTCGGCGCGCGCGATCCGCTACGGCCCGGCGTGCTCGTGCTGGAGCAGCAGGGGGAGTCGGAGCCGGACTCGATTACGTTGCGTCTGGGGTCGCTCGCCAATCAGCGGGACCGGCAGGGAGCGTTCGATGGGGGCTACACGGCGCTGTACGTGACGCGCGTGACGCCGTCCGGAGCCTTCGCCGGGACCTGGGCGAGCGGTGTGCACGGGCGTCGAATCGAAGGTCACTTCTGCGCCGTCCCGGCCTAAGTCCGGCCTAAGTCCAAATCCGGTTCCTTATTTACTTCTCGCTCCGGCTTCCGGTACATTGCACGGTGTAGGCATCTTGGGTTCGCGTTACCGCGCGCTGTTCCGGCGTTCAGGTCGCGGCATAACGCCGGTTTCAAAGCACTACTCCCTGCTTCCTCTGGCCGTTGCATGACTCGGACGTCTCGGTCTTCCAATATTCTTGATGATTACACGACAGAGCCGTTGATTATTGGTTTCGCTTCCGCCACCTTTGACAATGCGAGCACCTGTTCGTTACGCTAACGGATGACCCCTGACGTCACGCTCTCTGGTGTCTGGGGGAATCAATTCTTCAATGGTGTTTTAGAGAAGCTAGGCACGGTCGACTGGGGAATAGATAGGGCCGAATATGACTTCGCAGGTCTCTCCGCGCCTTTGTTTGTCATGACAGGGCAGCTGGCGGAAAGCTGGTCGCAGCCGGACCCACTCACTATTATCGTCAACGTCCGCCAGGGCGTTCACTGGCATGATAAGCCGCCGATGAACGGTCGGGAGCTGACTGCCCAAGATATCGAGTACAACTATCACCGCCTGATGGGTCTGGGCAGCGGCTTCACCGAGCCTACCCAATTTACCCAAGCTCTCAAATCGTTGTCATTCGAATCGATAACGGCCACCGACGAATCGACAGTGGTTTTCAAACTGAAGCAGCCACACCTCAATGGGCTGGCGGCTATCATCGACGACTGGATTGCTTTCATCTACCCCCCCGAGGTCATCAAGCAATACGGCGACGCGACGGATTGGAAGAACCTGGTCGGCACCGGACCCTTTATGCTGACGCGCACGTGGTCGAGGGCAGCTCCAAAACCTTTATCAAGAATCCCGACTACTGGGGCACCGACGAAAAATACCCGGAGAACCGCTTGCCCTATGTTGACGAGATAAGGGGCCTGCTCATGCCATGAAGCGGCAACCTATCTGGCGGCACTGCGCTCGGGTAAGCTTGATTACGTCGGGTTGGGCCTCGGCAACATAGGGTCTATCGACCAGGCAGAGAGCCTCGAGCGGACCAACCCCGAAATCGAGTTGCGGCCCGTTTACACTGTGACCCTCGCCGCTAGTGGTCTTAACGTGAATAACCCGCCCTTCGATGACATCAGGGTACGCCAAGCCATGCAGATGGCCATAAATCTCGAAGAGATTAACCAAGCGTACTTTAAGGGTTATGCAGATACGAACACCCCACGGGCTGATAGGGGATCGGTGGCATACGGGGCTCGTTCGTCCTTCAGCAGCTCACGGTTCGATGGAGAGGGGCAGAGGCCGCGTTGACGGTTCCGACGATCGTTCCAGACTCCGGCACCGGTGAGCTGGCCAGAACTCGGGCACGCTCATATCGACAACGACGAGGGCAAGCACTCCTACGAATTCGAAACGAGCATCGATGACCGAACGCTATGGGGGTCGTGATGCTCTCGTTGCGGGTCCCACACTGATCAACGCCGCAGTGCGACCCGATTATGAAGCCGTTTGAAACGCCGCGGCTGCGACCACAGAGGAGCAGCAGAGGCTGGTTATAGCGATGGATATGTACGCGATAGAGAAGCACTGGACCGTATGGGGGCCCATAGGTCCGAGGTTTGAAGCGACCCAGCCGTGGCTCAAAGGTTACAACGGTGAATTCCGGTTGGGTTTCGCTCTCAAGAATTGGGTGTTCGCCCGCCTCTGGATTGATCAGGAGCTGAAGTAGTCGATGGGATTCTAGGGGCTTTCGCCCCGGCTGAGAGGCGTGGTCTGATAACGCTCAGGAGCCGGGAGCCGCTTCCGAGCGGGTTTCCCAGCTCCTCTCTCAGGAGGGCTGAGAGGCAGCACATCCCCGGCGATGTCGATATTGGGCCGCATCCTGCCGCTACGGCAGCCTTGGCCGGCTCCCTGCTGGGCGGTGCGTATGGACGCGGAAGGGAGAGGCAGCCTAAGCCATCCCTCAGGTAGGTGGGACTGCCGGTAACCATCCAGCTCGGCGTCATGGCAATCGTCATCGGGCTGGTGATCGCGCTGCCGGTCGGCGTCTACTCGGCGATTCGCCAGGATAGCGCCGCCGACTACCTGGGGCGCTCGGTCGCCGTCATCGGCCTGGCCACGCCCAACTTCTGGCTCGGCATCATGGTGATGATCTACCCGGCCATCTGGTGGGGCTGGACGCCCCCGCTGGAATTGGTTCCTTTCACCGAGGATCCGCTCGGGAATCTCTGGGGGTTCCTGATCCCCAGCCTGATTCTGGGAACGGCCGCGGCGGCCGCCACCATGCGGATGACCCGCACCATGATGCTGGAGGTGCTCCGGCATAGCGAGACTATATCGAGGACCGCCTGGTCGAAATCGGGCCTCAGGGACGGACGGGCCGTGGTGAGTCCGACACGCCGTCAAGAATGCCCTCATCCCGGTGGTGTCCCTGATCGGCCTGCAGTTGCCGATCCTGGTCGGGGGCGCCGTCATCATGGAGAACATCTTCAACCTGCCGGGGCTCGGGCGTCTCCTGCTGAATGCCCTCAACAACAGAGACTACCCGATGGTCTCCGGTATCAACCTGTTCTTCGCCACGGGCGTGGTGGGGATCAATCTGCTCATCGACCTGGTCTACGCGGTCCTGGACCCCAGGGTCCGCTATCCGGACACTGATGACAACGCTCGAATCTGTTGTCATACCGCAATAGTGTAGTGGTTCACCACTACCGACTCGGCGGCAGCGTTCTCGTCCCGCTCCAGCTCGTCGAGATACAGCCTGATCGCTGCGGCCACCAAGTCGCGTACCTCATCCTCAGTTTCGCCAGCCACGCCGATGCCCGGGAGTTCCGGTACATACGCTCCAAACGAGCCGGGGCCGTACTTCTCTACGATGACGAGATACTCAGTCTGTCCCATCTACGTTCTCCCAGACCTTCACGACCGGATTATACCGCCGTTGGCATAAGGGCGGAGCAGGCCGTTGATCGGCGTCTGCCGGATTGAACAATCACCGAGGTCCCGGCTCCGGGCGATGGCCGCCGCCCGACGTGGGCGCCGGGCCGGCGCGGCGCCTCGTCCCCGCTGTAGCGAAGATGCCCCACCGTTACCGCTACCAGGAAGGCACCCGGACCAAGCGCCGAGAACTGGCCTTCCGGCGCCCGGGATAGCTGCCTCTGAATGGCCTGCTGTGAGCTTCCGGGCATCTTCTGTCGCCGGCCGTCCAGTGAAATCTGACTCTGCACCACATCGCACGACTCCGAAGGCGGTCCACGGGCCTGTTCCATGGCCAGCGGGCGCGGGCGGCGGCCCCCGGCGGCCTTATGCGAGGATTTGGGCGCCTACGCCGCAATTGCAATCGTCGATAGTCGTTGCTATAGTCGAATCGTGGAACAACATGAGTCGAAGGTCATCGGCTCAAGCACGGGGGCAGAGACCCTGCGCCGACGCAGAAGGTCTGCCGGCATTACGACTCCGCTTGGCCAGCCACGGGCATTGGCAGGGAGAAGCCGGTGAGCGCTCTGAACATCAGCAGCTTCATCTGGGGCATCGCGGACGACGTTCTGCGCGATGTCTACGTCCGCGGCAAGTACCGCGACGTCATCCTGCCCATGACGGTCATTCGCCGCCTCGACGCAGTTCTGGAACCGACCAAGGACGCGGTTCTCCGCATGAAGGTCCAGTTGGACGACGCCGGCATAACGAACCAGGACCGGGCACTGCGCCAAGCCTCCGGTGAGGCCTTCTACAACACCTCCCCCTTCCGGCTCCGCGACCTTACATCCCGCGGGCGGCAACAGCAGTTGCGAGCAGACTTCGAGGCATACCTCGACGGCTTCTCTCCCAACGTCGAAGAGGTCCTGGCGAAGTTCAAGTTCCGCAACCAGATTCCCACGCTGGTGGATGCGGACGTGCTCGGCTTCCTGCTGGAGAAGTTCCTGGACAGCTCGATCAACCTCAGCCCCAAGCCCATCCTTAACGGAGACGGCTCCGTGCGTCTCGACGGCCTGGACAACCACGGCATGGGCACGGTCTTCGAAGAGCTCATACGCCGCTTCAACGAGGAGAACAACGAGGAGGCCGGGGAGCACTTCACCCCGCGTGATGTGGTGCAGCTCATGGCCCGCCTCGTCTTCCTGCCCGTGGCCAACGAGGTCAGGTCCGGCACCTACCTGGTCTACGACGGCGCCTGCGGCACGGGCGGGATGCTGACGGTCGCGGAAGAGACGCTGGCGCAGCTGGCCGCCGAGCGTGGCAAAGAGGTATCTGTTCACCTGTACGGCCAGGAAGTCAACGCCGAGACCTACGCCATCAGCAAGGCCGACCTCATCCTGAAGGGCGAGGGCGTCGAGGCCGACAACATGCAGTTCGGCTCCACCCTCTCCGCCGACGCCTTCGCAGCCCGCGAGTTCGACTTCATGCTCTCCAATCCGCCCTACGGCAAGAGCTGGAAGACCGACCTGGAGCGGATGGGCGGCAAGTCCGACATCACGGACCCGCGCTTCGTCGTGGAACACGGCGGCAACTCGGACTACTCCCTCATCACCCGCTCCAGCGACGGCCAGATGATGTTCCTTGCCAACATGCTGAGCAAGATGAAGCGGGACACGCCGATGGGCAGCCGCATCGCCGAGGTCCACAACGGCAGCTCCCTCTTCACTGGCGACGCCGGGCAGGGCGAGAGCAACATACGCCGCTGGATCATCGAGAACGACTGGCTGGAAGCCATCGTCGCGCTGCCGCTCAACATGTTCTACAACACCGGCATCGCCACCTACATCTGGGTACTCAGCAACCGCAAGCCGGCGCACCGCCGGGGCCGGATTCAGCTCATCGACGCCACGCAGTGGTCCCGGCCGCTGCGCAAGAACCTGGGCAGCAAGAACTGCGAACTGTCCGACGAGGACATCCGTCGCATCTGCGACGCCTTCCTGGCCTTCGAGGAGACGGAGCAGTCGAAGATATTCCCCAACGAGGCCTTCGGCTACTGCAAGGTCACCGTGGAGCGTCCGTTGCGCCTCGCCGTCGATCTGTCGCCGGAACAACGCGCCCGGTTCCGGGCCGCATGCCAGGAAGTCCAAGAAGAACCGATTGCAAACGTCGTCGACCGGATGGCAGACGCATCAGGCGCTGGGAATCACCTCGACTTCAATCGCTTCATGGCTGCCGTAGAGACAGACATTTCCGAGCATCACGTCAAGTTGACAGCCAAGCGAAACAAGCTCCTTCAGACGTCATTTGCTGTGCGGGACGAGGCAGCCGAACCCGTCATCAAGAAGACCCACAAGTCCGGTACGGAACCCAACCCATTGCAGGGCCTGTTCGCCGCCACCATCGACGGCAAGCCGGCCGTCGTCGAGTACGAGCCGGATACCGACCTGCGCGACACGGAGCAGGTGCCTCTGATGGAGGAAGGCGGCATCGAAGCATTCCTGCGCCGCGAGGTTCTGCCCTACGCCCCAGACGCCTGGCACGTGACGGACAGCGTGAAGGTTGGCTACGAGATCAGCTTCACCCGCCACTTCTACAAGCCTCAGCCCCTACGCCCCCTGGAGGATATACGGGCTGACATACTGACGCTGGAGCGGGAGACGGAGGGGCTGTTGGCGGAGATAGTGAGCCTAACCGGCAGCGGAGTACCTTTATGAGAATCCACCGTGTTCGGCTGAACAACTACAAGAGATTTGCCAGCTTGACCCTGACAAACATCCCTGAGTCCACGCGCCTAGTGGTCTTGCTTGGCCCAAACGGCTGTGGCAAATCATCTGTGTTCGATGCGTTCTTGGCTAAGTCGCAGGCGGAACGGCACAACTATCGACTTGAAGGCCAATTCGCCGACTACTACCAGAAGGATTCATCCTCCGAAGCCGCACTGAGGTCCATTAGTGAAGTGGCTAGCAAAATCGATATTGCCTTTTACGGCAAGAAGCCAGCGCCTGATCAGTGGTCTAGCGTATTCTGCATAAGAACCGCCTATAGGAATGAAGCGGATTTCCAGTTGGAGACGCTGGGGCGCGTGGCACCTTCCGTAGAAAAGCCCCGTTTCGCGCGCATCATCGACCCAGATCGAGCAGTTTCCGAGAACTATAGCCGTCTGAGTTGGAGGCGCATGGCAGACCTTGATGGAGATGAGCCCGGTACAACTACGTTTGAACAATACCGAAAAGAGTGTTTACGAGAGCTTCAAGACTCCATGGCGAAACTGTTTGCAGATCCACCTCTCGCCCTACAGGATTTTGGAGGTATACAGACGACGGGCGTATTTCGATTCTCCAAAGGAACGGCCTCCGACTTTCATTACAAGAACTTGTCTGCTGGAGAAAAGGCGGCATTCGACTTGTTGTTGGATATGTTTGTCAAACGTTCTGAGTACCGAGATGCCATTTACTGCATTGATGAACCAGAGGCCCACACCGCCACAGCCCTTCATGGCAGGCTATTGGAAGTCATGCTGGACATGACGCCCCCAGAATCGCAATTGTGGATCGCCACTCATTCCATCGGGTTCGTGCGAAAGGCATATGAACTGATGCGACAACAGGACGATGTGGCTTTCATTGACTTCTCAGAACATGACCTAGACCAGGACGTGAAAATCCGCCCCAGCGTGCCAAGCAGAGCTTTCTGGCACAGGGCTTACGAAGTTGCCTTGGACGACTTGGCTGACCTGATAACTCCAGAATACATCGTAGTCTGTGAGGGCGCCCACTCCAAGGCTGACAAAGGCTTTGATGCCGCGTGTTACAACGACCTGTTTGCTGAAGCCCGCCCAGACACGCTCTTCGTGTCGCATGGAGGGACCGCTGAAGTGGTAAGAAGCGGACCCTTGATCGCTGTCTTGCAGGCCGTATCAAAGGGCGCAACCATTTCGCGGGTCATAGACCGTGACGAGATGACAGATAATGCTCGCCAGCAGAAAATTGCAACCGGGCTACGAGTGCTTCGGAGGAGAGAATTGGAGAATTATCTCTACGATCCTGATGTTTTGAAGACCTTTCTGTCAAATAATGGAAGAGTAACGGCCGTCAATAGTGTCTTGGCCAAACAAACGCAGCTCCTTGAGGGAATCCCTGTAGCTACTGCCGACATGAAGAAGGTCTCGCAGAAATTGCTCGCAACCATAAGGCAGTTAACCAAAATCGCCAATCTCGGCAATAGTCGCATCGAGTTTGCACAGCAGCATTTGGTTCCTGCACTTAGACAAACGCCTGGGGTCTTGCAGGAATTAGAGAGGGATCTGTTCTCGTGATAAATGGATTGGGCTCCTACCCCACCTGTAAGGCATCTGGCGTACAGTGGCTCGGCGACATGCCGGCGCATTGGGAGATGCGGCGGCTTCGGACGGTTGCCGATATGCGTGTCAGCAACGTAGATAAGCACCTCAAGGAGGATGAATCCGCTGTCCGTCTCTGCAACTATGTCAATGTGTATAAAAATGACCATATCGAGCAGGGTATGGCCTTCATGGGCGCTACGGCGTCGATGGACGAAATCGAAAAGTTCCGCCTACAGCGAGGTGACGTTCTCATCACCAAGGACTCCGAGGCTTGGGACGACATTGGGGTTCCGGCCCTGGTTACGGATTCAGCCGACGACCTTATCTGTGGCTACCATCTGGCCTTGCTGCGGCCGTCCAAAGAGATACTGGGCGCTTATCTCGCACGAGCTTTGCAAACCGACGGGGTTGCCTATCAGTTTCACGTGACGGCGAATGGTGTGACGAGGTACGGCCTTACTCACACGGGCATACAATCCGTTCAGCTTCCGGTCCCACCCCTCGCCGAGCAGGCCGCCATCGTGCGCTACCTGGACTACGTGGACCGGCGCATCCGCCGCTACGTCA
The DNA here is from genome assembly GCA_965198005.1 of Spirochaetia bacterium. Classification (GTDB taxonomy): domain Bacteria; phylum Spirochaetota; class Spirochaetia; order SZUA-6; family Bin103; genus Bin103. The sequence continues at coordinate 993,192 of CBDAOI010000003.1, read as the reverse complement.
GCGCCAAGCGGAAGCTCATCGCGCTGCTGGAGGAGGAGAAGCAGGCTGTCGTCAACCGGGCCGTCACCCGCGGCCTCGACGCCAACGTCCCCCTCAAGCCCGTCGGCGTCGAGTGGCTCGGCGACGTGCCGGAGCATTGGGAGGTGTTGCAACTGGGTCGAATAGGAAAGTTCTCCAAGGGTGGCGGAGGCACAAAGGAAGACGAAGTGGATGTAGGGCTTCCGTGCATTCGATATGGGGACATCTACATGAACCACAAGTATCACATAGAGCGCAGCCGTTCCTACATTAGCCTAGAACGGTCTTCAAACTACACGCCTATGCAGTATGGTGACATCCTCTTTGCCGGATCTGGTGAGACCATTGATGAAATTGGTAAGTCGGCAGTCAACCTTCTCGATGAAGAATCCTACTGTGGCTGGTGACGTGATTTTGTTCCGTCCAGGAATCGACGTGAACCCACGCTTCACGGGCTATGCGACCGATTGCGTCCAGAGCGCGTATCAAAAATCGTGCATGGGGCGTGGGATAACCATAATGCATATCTACAGATCTCAACTCAAATACATGCGCCTGGTGCTGCCGCCCGTTGCCGAACAATCCGCCATCGCGGAATACCTCGACAAGGCCACTTGGGACATCGAAGCCGCCATCGCACGCGCCCGCCGTCAGATCGAACTGGTGCAGGAGTACCGCACGCGGCTCATCGCCGACGTGGTGACCGGCAAGCTGGACGTGCGCGAGGCGGCGGCTCAGCTGCCCGACGAGGCCGACGACCAGGACCAGATAGACGAGAGCGGCCCGCTGACAGACGGCATTGCTGAGGGCCTCTACGAGCCGGATGAGACGGTAGAACAGTTGGCAATCGAAAGTGAGGTGACCGTATGACGGACTGGGAGAAGTGCCCGGCAGTCGAGAGCGTGCCCGGCAAGGTGAGCGGCAACTGGGTGTTCACGGGCACTCGTTTGCCGGTGTACGCCCTCTTCGAGAATCTTGCGGAGGGGGCTACGATATACGACTTCATCGACTGGTTCGAGGGCGTGGAGGAATCGGAGGTGAAGGCGGTGCTGGAGCACGTAGCGCAGGACCTCCGGGCCAAGGTCACCCATGCGCATCCTGTTCGATAACGGGACGCCCAGGCAGTTGCGCCGCCAGCTCTTCGGCCATGAAATCGAAACGGCCATGGAGCGCGGCTGGGACACCTTGGCCAACGGGGTCTTGCTGGATCGGGCTGAAGAAGCCGGCTACGAGGTCGGATACCAACAGAACATGTCAAACAGGCGAGTGGTCGTAGTCGTCCTGATGAACACCGCGTGGCCCCGCATATCGCGGCGAACGGAAGCCATCCGCAAGGCCCTTGAGGGGATACAGCCCGGAGAGTTGAGAGACGTCCACATCGCGATGAGAGGCGAGGTATAGCGTGACCACCGACACCACCGAGAAGGGGTTGGAGCGCCTCATCTGCGCGGCGCTGACAGGCGCGCCCTGCGACCCGTCGCAGGGGGGCATGGTGCGCGAGCGGCCGGCCGGCTACGGCGCGGGCTGGATATGCGGAGATTCGCAGGACTACGACCGGGAGTACTGCGTAGACCTGGCCCAACTCTCCGCCTTCCTGCAAGCCACCCAGCGCAATGCCGCAGAATCGCTGGACCTGGGCCGGGATAGCCCAACGCGGCGCAAGTTCCTGGCCCGGCTGCAAGGGGAAATCACCCGGCGAGGGACCATCGACGTGCTCCGCAAGGGCGTCAAGCACGGACCGCACCAGATCGACCTGCTCTACGGCACGCCGTCGCCGGGGAACGAGAAGGCCAAGGTCCAGTACGGGCACAACCGCTTCAGCGTGACGAGGCAGCTCCGCTACAGCCGAGACCAGACCCAGCTTGCCCTGGACCTGTGCCTGTTCATCAACGGCCTGGCCGTCGCCACCTTCGAACTGAAGAACAGCCTGACGAAGCAGACGGTGGATGATGCGGTCGAGCAGTACAAGCGCGACCGACACCCCAGTGAGAAGCTCTTCGAGCTGGGCCGCTGCCTGGCCCACTTCGCCGTGGACGACCACGAGGTGCAATTCTGTACCCGTCTCAAAGGCAAGGCGTCGTGGTTCCTGCCATTCAACAAGGGGTGGAACGACGGCGCGGGCAATCCGCCCAACCCCAACGGCCTCAAGACCGACTACCTGTGGAAGCAGGTCCTGACTCGCGACGGGCTCACCGACATCATCGAGAACTACGCTCAGCTCGTGGAGGCGAGGGACGACAAGACCGGACGCAAGAGGCGAGAGCAGATATGGCCCCGCTACCACCAGTTGGACGTGGTGCGCCGGCTCTTGGCTGATGCATCCATCAGGGGAGTCGGCCCCAAGTATCTGATTCAGCACTCGGCGGGCAGCGGCAAGTCGAATTCCATCGCGTGGCTGGCCCACCAGCTCATCGGGCTGGAGCAGGACGGCAAAGCACTCTTCGATTCGGCCATCGTCGTCACGGACCGCAGGATATTGGACAAGCAGATACGGGCCACCATCAAGCAGTTCGCCCAGGTCGGCTCCGTCGTGGGCCATGCCGAGGACTCCGGCCACCTCCGCCGGCTGCTCCAGGATGGAAAGCGCATCGTCATCACCACCGTGCAGAAGTTCCCATTCATCCTCGACGCCATCGGGAACGAGCACCGAGGCCGAAAGTTCGCCATCATCATCGACGAGGCCCATTCGAGCCAGGGCGGACGGACTTCGGCATCTGTATCCATGGCGCTGGGAGAGGCCGGTTCAGAGAGTGAAGAAGAGACCACCGAGGACAAGATCAACCGGCTGATGGAGAGCAAGAAGCTGCTGCCCAACGCCAGCTACTTCGCCTTCACTGCCACTCCCAAGAACAAGACCCTGGAGATCTTCGGCACACCCGTTCCCGAAGGCGGGAAAACCAGGCACGTCCCCTTCCACTCCTACACCATGAAGCAGGCCATCCAGGAGGGGTTCATCATTGATGTGCTGGCGCACTACACGCCGGTCGACAGCTACTACCGTTTGGTGAAAACGGTGGAGGGCGACCCGGAGTTCGACACCAAGCGCGCCGGGAAGAAGCTGCGCCGCTACGTGGAGGACAACGACCACGCCATCCGCCTCAAGGCCGAAATCATGGTGGACAACTTCCACGAGCAGGTGATCGGGCCTCGGAGGATCGGCGGGCAGGCGCGGGCCATGGTGGTGACCAGCAGCATTCAGCGGGCCATCAGCTATTTCTACGCCATCCGGGACTACCTGGCGGAGCGCAAGAGCCCCTACCGGGCCATCGCCGCCTTCTCGGGGGAGCACGAGCATGATGGCGCGAAGGTTACCGAAGCGTCCCTCAACGGCTTCTCGTCGAACCTGATTACCGACAAGATTCAGGAAGACCCGTACCGCTTCCTCGTGTGCGCCGACAAGTTCCAGACCGGCTACGACGAGCCGCTGCTGCACACGATGTACGTGGACAAGATTCTGTCCGGCGTCAAGGCGGTGCAGACGCTGTCGCGTCTCAACCGGTCGCACCCCAAGAAGCACGACGCCTTCGTACTCGACTTCAACAACGATGCCGACACGATCCAGGCCGCCTTTGCCGACTACTACCGGACCACGGTCCTGGCGGAGGAGACCGATCCCGACAGGCTCCACGACCTTGTGGCAGCGCTTGACGGCTATCAGGTCTACGGTCCGGCGCAGGTGGACGAGTTGGTGGAGCAGTACCTTTCGGGAGCCGACCGCGAGCAACTCGATCCCATCCTGGACGCCTGCGTCTCGCTCTATCGGGAGCAGTTGGACGAGGACGGCCAGGTGAACTTCAAGGGCAAGGCGAAGGCGTTCCTCCGAACCTACGGGTTCCTGGCAGCCATCCTACCCTACCCCTATGCCGAGTGGGAGAAGCTCTCCATCTTCCTGACTTTCCTCGTTCCCAAGCTGCCCGCCCCAATTGAGGACGACCTGTCGAAGGGGATTCTGGAAGCCATCGACATGGACAGCTACCGGGTGGAGAAGCAGGCGGTGCGAGATATCCAACTTCCCGACGAGGACGCCGAAATCGAGCCGGTATCCACCAGCGGCGGCGGGCAGAAGCCGGAACCGGAGATGGAGCGGCTCTCCAACATCATCAGGGAGTTCAACGACCGGTTCGGCAACGTCGAGTGGAAGGACCAGGACAAGATCGAGAAGGTGATTGCCGAAGAGCTGCCCGCAAAGGTCGCCGGAGACAGGGCGTACCAGAACGCGATGGCCAACTCCGACCAGCAAAACGCGCGGATTGAGCACGACAAGGCCTTGGAACGCGCCATGACCGAGATCCTGGCAGACCACACCGAGCTGTTCAAGCAGTTCAGCGACAACGAATCGTTCCGCCGGTGGCTCTCCGAGATGGTCTTCGCCACCACGTACGTCGGAGTGGCCACTGCCGCGGGTGGCGTTGGCAGCGAGGTGGGCTCGTCCCGGCTATAGCGTAGCGAAGCTGCCGGGCAACCGTGAAACGGTTTTGCTGGAACCGCTCCCGTGCCGGCGGGTTGCCGGCCGACGGCGTGCCATAACAGGTCCACGTGATCGCGTGTGTTGCACGATTCGCCCATCTCACGGCGTCGCCCCAGCCCCGGTCGGCGCGGTTGATCCGGGCCAGCACGTCTCCTGTGCGTGCGGCGTCATCGGACAGGGCGAGCGCCAGTTTCGGAATCAGGGTGCGCGCGGCGTTCGGTACCTCGTCGGTGTCGGAGTGCGGCTCACCGCGCCCGATTCGGCGCCGGCGAACGACTCCGTACACGCCGATTCCATGGCCAAGCGGCAGAACAACGGCACCGCTCGTGCGGCGGCGCTCGGCGGCAGATCGTCAGTTCGCAGCAGCGCGCGTGCATCGCTCGGGTACTGCGTCACCGGGTCGCGAATGCTACGGCACGCCACCTCCGAGCCCAGTCGCCGCACCACTTCGACGACGTGTGCCCGAATCTGCTGCCGGCGAACCGATTCCGGCAAACGCTCGTCGTGCGTAAAGACGACGACCTGCCGCTCTTGGGCCACCGTGGAGAGCACGCGCGCCAGACCGTCGACCTTCCCCGGGTCCATCGCCTGGACGGCATCGTCGATCACGACGAACCCGAAGGGAGATTCCGGCAGCAGCACCCGCGGCAGAAACAAGCTGAGTGCGAGCGCGTGGATCTCCCCCTGGCTCATCACGCCGAGCGCTTGGCCGTCGGATCCGTCGACGCTGACGTCAACCACGAGGTCACGTCGGGTCGCCGCACCTTCGAGTTTCAGACGGTCGAACGTTATGCTGCTGTTCTGCCTGAGCGAGGCCCAAACATCCGCCGCCCGCTCCGCGATCGGCCGAAATCGCTCAGCGTTGGTATTGGAGCCCCGGCAGAGGAAGTGTGCTCAGTATTTGCGATCATCGTGCTACCCCGTAACCGAGAGAGAAAGAGGCTCATGAAGAGCCTCAGAAAGCCGCCGGTGACGACGAACTCTCAGCAAGCGATGGGTATCGCGGATCTTCCCAAGAAGCGTAGAACCACTTTCCTTGACCTCGATCTCGTCCCGCATGGAATCTACTCACGAGAATGACCTTGCTCCACGCAGTAATTCCATCGCACGTGCGTACCCTCGTGCGAACCTCGGTTCTTTCTTGGGGAGTCAGTGTCTCGAAGGGGGCCATAAGGACTTTGTCATCGACAACCAACCACCACTGGGCATATTTTCCCGACCTCTTGCCTTTGCGAACTTTGTCCGCTTTGTCCCTTACGATGGATGCGAGTCGTTCGGATAACGTTCCGGCGACGATGCATCCTTCATCGACGCTCACTCCGGCGAAACCTCCCTGATTGCTGGACGGCATCAGTGTCAGCACGACGCCGCGACCCGGCACGTCGTTCTCAGGCAACAATTGAAACTCGCCGCCTGCAGGAGACGACCGGACCGCATCTCGGACACGTTTCTTCCATGCGTCGTCGCTCTTGTTCGGCGGCTTGGGTACTCTGGGATCGTATTCGCAGATCGAGTGCCACCTCCAAGCGTCGCCGTCTTCGGGTGAAACGTCTTGAATCAAACGCTTGAGCGCACGTCCGAAGGCGATTTCTTTCGTCTTTCCCCATCCTCCCGGATCATGCATGAGGGTTGCTTCTACGGCGATCGTGTTTCCCCTATACCTGATTTCGTAGTCCGGAGGTCCCTCTCCATCGCGTCCGACAAACCTCTTTGCTGAATCTAAACCGATTTGATCGAGCCACTCGCCGATAGTGATCTCGCTATCCCGAGGACGGTTCAACTTCATACGGCGATGGCCTCTTCCTTGACCAGATGCAGTCTGATCACTCGTGGCACGTCATCTTCGTCGAAGTGGCAGAGCACCGCATCTCTCGCCATGGCCTTCAGGTCGCTCCAGTCTTCCCCCTGTGTGAAGATGCTGCACCCCAGCGCCCTGGCGTCGTATCCTCCCGCGGGCGCCTCGGTTACCTCGAAGATGATCTCGGCCGGTCTCATCCGGTTGTCCTCCGTGAGTCTCGATCGAGCACCATCCTATCCGGTTGTCGGGATTTCTGCGACGTTGCGAACTCGTGTGCCGGGAAGGCGTCGAGTGCGCTGGGCGGCCCACGATGTTGTCGGCGGCGTCGCCCTCGCCCTTCAGCAGCAGGTCTGCGTTGCACATGGTGTAGGTCTCGGCGTTGATTACTTTACTTCGACCGAGCCATCGGCGTGCCACGTGTTCATCCGTGAAGAACGGGATCTTCGCCATGCCTGGTCTGTTCCTGGAGCTTCTCGGCGAGTCTGGACACGTTCTCCTTCGTTTCCATGGTGCCGGCGAACGCTGCGTCGAGCTTGTCCAGGATCCGGAGCCCCTCTTCCACCGACCCCCGAGCGGCCAGCGCCCGGAACCGCGTCTCGGCATCGTACTGCGTAATTGCCACCGTGGAGAGTTCTTCCATAAGCTTGTTCAGGCTCATACCCCGTTGCCGGGCGATCTCCTTCAGTCGCCCGTGGGTCTCGTCGGGCAGGCGAATGGTGAGCGTCGACATGTCAGCACGTCAGCATGGCAATCGTGTCCAGAGCATCCTCCGCAGCGTCGAAGGCATCGTCCACAAGCGTGTGCCGTTGCCTGACGCCCGAGAAAGCGGTTGTGAGCCGGTGTGGCCGCCCTCGGTTCGGGGGCAACCGGCCCACGTCGATGAAGGTGTACTCGAACCTGTTCCATCCCTCGGTGGACTGGCGCGGCGTCCAGGAGGGGAGGCCATTGTACAGCAGCACCGGCACGAGCAGTGGAGGTTTTTCCTCGATGCTGCGCGTTCGACTCAGGTGTTCGGACAGTAACGCCGCATAACGGCGCAGGCGTTGTACCACTCTCGCGTATGGATGGGTCAGCAACTCGATCATCAGTACCGGCGTTCCCCAGGGCCGGCGTCTGCCCGGCAGGTAGTCCACGCCCCATACGGAATCGACGTGTATCTCTCCACGGAGCAGGTTCTCGTCAATGCACCTGCGCGGTAACTCACGCAGATTCCAGATGTCGAGGTCGCTGGTGAACTTCCGCGGCAGGAACCCCAGCACGCTCCGGACCGTCCTCTGCTCAATGAACCCGTAACTGATCGTCACCTTCCGAGAGGACGATCGTGCGGCCTCGTCCGGTTCGATTCCAATCGAGTCCGCGCGCCGGCAGTTTTGACAGATGCCCTGCCTCAAGTCCGCGCCGCGATCCCAACAGTAGTAGCAGATGCCCAGGCGCTGGCCCACGCCGGCGAGCACTTCCCCGGGATTGCCGTCGTGGTGCCGGGACAGCGCAAGGGCCCTTTGGACGAAACTGAGTGTCCGTTCCTCGCCAACGTCAGTGAAGAACGAATCCGCCTCCAGCCTAGTCAGAACGTCGTTCAGCAAGAAGCTGTTGAAATGATGGGACATGCAGCGCAATCCTGGAGTAGCCAGTTTACCCGCCGCGGCATGAGACACATGCCCCGTCGTCCAGATCGTCGCTTCGCCCGCAGCATTCATAACAGATGCCGAGGCGCTCGCCGATACCGTCGAGGACCTCGCCGGGGTTGCCGTCGTAGTCTCGCGCAAGACCCACGATGTGGACCACGAACTCGGTGGTCTTGTCCGGTCCAATCTCGGAGAAGTACGACTCACGTTCGAGCATGACGAGCAGGCTGTTCAACATGTGACTGCCACTGTGATTGGACATCGTGTTCGCGCGCACCTCCAGCCGGCAATCCCGCAAGGGGCGGTCGACGTCGCCGGAAGTTCGTCCGGAGCTGATTGTCTCCGTGGTACGCACGCAGGTCAAGGCTGGGCCGACCTGGCCGACCTTGCGACCGCGTCCCAGAGGCCGACGGTCAGATCGGAGTGTCGGCCGAGCACCGCTACGACCCGCGGCCAACCATGCGCGTGGGTCCGCTTGGTTCCCGCCAGCGCGTCCGCCGCTTCGAGCGTTTTCACCGGGGTCATGGCTGCTGCGGACGCTTGCTCAGCCATCGCGTCACGATGCTGACGCTGAGCTCATCACGGCCAACCAGCACCACTTCGGCCGGGTGGAGGGTCTCAGCGTTCGTGGATACCGGTAGCGGATCTCCCGTGAGCTACCTGCGGGTCTATCTACGCCGCTTTGCCGGGTGGTTCGCCCTGGCGGTGCTGTTCTCTCCACCGTGGCAGTTGCCGATCTCATGCAGCCCACCATCGTGGCGAGCATCGTCGACCAGGGCGTTGCCAACCGCGATATTGGCTTCGTGCTGAGCCGCGGCGCGCTGAACGGTAGCGTGATGGTCTTGCGGTACAGGTCATGGCGCAGCGCTCCCATCTCTGTGTCTGGGCGCGCGGAGGGCCGCGTCAGATGCGCGTCGGTGGCGCCAGCTCGGTTCGTCGCCAAACCGTCAGCACGACGATGATCTGCGGCAAACCCTGCCCCACCAACGACATGATGGTGAGTCGCAGCGGCAGCCCCGGGAACGCCATCCAGGCGTCGACAAATCTCTGCACCGCCAGATCCAGTCTGCCGCCAACTAAGGTCCCTGGAGCGCATCCGGCGGGACCGCAAACTACTGCATCCAGCGGCGCTTCACCGATTTGCTGAGCGAGTAATGGCGAGTGTAAACGCCCGCGGACCGTCGAAGTGAGCGTGCTCGACTCGCTGCAGCGGAGAATCGGGGCGTTCTTCGACTCGTCAGCCCTGGTTACCGACCGAGGAGGCGTCGCTTCATGGGCGCGCGGTCACCCACCCCGGTCCTCCCCCTGCCCGGCGGACTCTGTGATCCGACGGACAAGAGCGCCTCGGCAACTTCGAGGTCCTCGCGGCCGAAGCGCAGCCATCGACGAACGTCGTTGAGAAGCTCACTCTTGATCATGAAAGATCTTGCCCTCACGCAGCGCAGGCCTCAGCACGCTGCCCACGAGATCGCCCCGGCTGGCTCTGTTAAACCGACCCGGCGGCTCCGGCACCGAGACCACCACCGCCGCCCTTCAGCCTCGGATCGAGCAGGTCCCTCACCGCGTCGCCGAACATATTTAGACTGTAAACGGTAATAGTCATGCAAAGACCCGGCAAGAGAGCCAGGTGTGGCGCCTGCTCCATGTATTTACGCCCTTCCCGGCTGAGCAGAGCTCCCCACTCAGCAATCTGGATTGGCAGACCGAATCCGAGGAAGCTCAGAGAAGCTATACTCAGGATTACGCCTCCGATGTTGATGCTGAATATGATGATTACGACAGGAATAATATTGGGCACGACATGTCGCACAAATATTCTCCATCTTGAGCTACCAATCGCCTCCGCCGCCTGAACATACACGTTCTCCTTTATGCCAATAACGGCGCCTCTGACTATTCTTGAGCCGCCGATGCCTCCGGCTATCCCCAGGACCAGTATTATCTGTGGCACACCCCGCCCCACCAGGGACATTATGGTTAACAACAGGAGCAGTCCCGGGAAACACATCCAGGCATCGACAAATCTCTGCACAGCCAGGTCCAATTTACCACCAAGGAATCCTGAAGTGCCACCTATCAGGGTAGCGACGACAACATTAACACCGGTCGCGGCCAGACCGACAAGTAACGAAATACGAGCACCGTAGATAATGCGGCTCAAGAAGTCTCGCCCCAGCTGGTCGGTACCCAGCAGATACTGGGCTGATGAGCCCTGCAGCATGTCGTACAGGTGTATTTCATCATATGGATAAGGAGCCAGAACATCGGCAAAGATAGCCACAAAAATCAATATCAATACAATAATCCCGCAGGCAGTACCCAGTGGCTTCTCCTTCCACAGCCTGGTAAAGAAATCAGCCACCGCGTTGCGTCTCTTTGGCTCGCTTACTGTTGATGGTATCCTTGTGATATCACTCATAATCCCGATTTTCCTCCTTTATCTATAACGGACCCTGGGGTCTAGATAGGGATAAATCAGGTCGATCATTAGATTGGCCCCCATAACCACGACGGCGAAAAAGAGATTTACCCCGGAGACCACCGGGTAGTCTCTGCCTTCGAGGGCAACCACCATGAGACGACCCAACCCCGGAAGGTTGAATATGTTCTCCATGATGACCGAGCCACCTATCAGGATCGGCAACTGCAGGCCTATCAGGGTAACTATCGGGATGAGGGCATTTTTGACGGCGTGTCTGATTATGATTACCCGCTCCTTGAGGCCCTTAGACCAGGCGGTCCTGATATAGTCCTGCCTTAAGACCTCCAGCATCATGGTGCGCGTCAGCCGCATTGTTATCGCAGCCATGCCCGTCCCCAGAATCACGCTGGGAATGATGAACACCCCCAGATTCCCCAGCGGGTCTTCCGTGAAAGGAATCACTTCCATCGCTGGCGACCAGCCCCACCAGAGTGCCGGGTAGAGCATGACCATAAGTGCCAGCCAGAAGTTGGGAGTTGCCATGCCGATGATGGCGATGGAGCGCCCCAGGTAGTCGGCGGCGGTATCCTGGCGAATCGCCGAGTAGATGCCGACTGGCAGGGCTATCAGCAGCCCGATTACGATTGCCATGAAACCAAGCTCAATGGTGATCGGCAATCTACCGAATATACTGTCCTCTACCGCCTCCTGGCGGTGATGCAGTGACCGGCCAAGGGTGCCCTGGAGGAGACCGTTGTAGCGGGACTCACCGGTAACCCAGTCAGGGGTCGGCAACACTCCTATCCAGCGTCCATACTGCACGTGCACAGGCACGTCCAATCCCAGCATATGCTCCAGCGCTTCACGGTCTACCTCACGACCCGTGACATCCTTACCCAACATTGCGTCTATTGTATCGCCGGGGATGAAGCGGACGGAGAGAAAGACCAGGGTGCTCAATATAAACAAGGTGGGGATTATCAGCAATAACCGCCTGATAATATAGGCTCTCATGTCACACTACTCCTTGTCATTGCGGCGAAGAACCTGCCCCGGAATGGATCCGGGGCCGCAATCCACTTAGACGATCCCCTTCCCCGGCTCACACGGCACTCTCCAAGGTGCGAATGACCCCTGCCAAGAAACTCGCCTCTCACCGTTTTGGGGAGTCCAGAGGCGTGAAACCCCTTTGAAACGGGGGTTCAAGGGGGTGTCCCCCTTGATTCCCCCTGTCCAGGGTTCAAGGATCACTCGATAGAACACCTGTAGCCCATCGTTGGTGAAGGCCCCATCCCCCTGTATCCCCCGTTCCCGTCATTCCCGCGAAAAGCCTGCCCCGGACTGGATCCGGGGCGGGAATCCAGAGTAATTTCAAATGGTGCGTTTTCTGTATTCCGGGTCTTCGCCCGGAATGACAAGTGTCCCCTCCAGGAGTATCGGAACCGGGAGGCTGTCGCCTGCAGGCGCGCCTCCCAGCTCCCTTTTTCCCCTGAGATCAGCCGCTAATGACCCATTGCTTCCTTCAGCTCACTATCAATCCAGAGGTAGGTAAAGAGGGTATGCGCTTCAAAGCCGCCCAAGCGATTTTCTCCGTTATAGCCTATGAGCCAGGGCTGGGCCAACTGAAACACTGGACTCTTTGGACCCCATATCTGGAAGTGGTTCTCTATCGCGTACATATCTGCCTCTGCAATCAGCCTCTGCTGCTCCTCAATGGTAGGAGCGGCTAGGGCGGCTTCAATGATGGCGTCCAACTCAGGCCACTGGTGTCCGCCGCGGTTCCACTGTGCGTTCGAGTGATACCGGCCTACAAACATGGCAGGGTCATAAGCGGCGCCCGCAATGGCACTGATCATGCCTTCATAATTACGCGAGAATAGCCTCTCGTGATATTCGGGGTTGTCCATTGCATCAATCTCAACATCGACGCCAATCTCAGCCCAGTAGGAGGCAGCTATTTCTGCATATTCTAAGGTTGCCCAAGCCCCGTAAGTCAATGAGGTCTTGAATCTAGTGCCGTCGGCGCCGCGCGGATATCCAGCCGCATCAAGGAGCTTCTCGGCAGCTTCCGGGTCATACCTGTAGTATTGCTTCACCTCTTCGGGCCACTCTTCAAATGGGATGTAATACCCTTTATTCGCCATCCGTCCCATAGGTGTCGCATCTGCCTGACCCTTCCAGAGCGTGGCCGCAATGGTCTCGTTGTCCAGCGCCATCTGCATTGCGCGGACCACGTTGATGTCGTTAAAGGGCGGCACGCGATGGTTAGGAGCAAAAGAATCACTCGACCGAGACCAAAGCGTGTGCACCGCGATTTCGGGGTTGGTCCGCTGCAGGCTCATTACCGAGTTCATATCAGTAACCCACTCTTTGAGATCAATCTTGCCTGAGCGTAGTGCTGCCATGGTTGTTGCTTCCTCTGGAATAATCAGGACCCTGTGCTCGTCGACGTATGGCAAGCGGTTCTGCGGGTATTTTGGGTCGAAGCCCCAGTAGTCAGGATTCTTGGTATAGGTCCTAGAGCTGCCCAACACCCACTCAGTCAGCATAAAGGGCCCGGTGCCGACCAGGTTCCTCCAGTCCATATCGACGCCATGTTGCTCGATTACCTCGGGGGGCATTATGTAAGCAAAGTCGTCGAGGAGGATAAGCCCCAGCGCAGGGAGGTATAGCTTCGTCAGCTTAATAACAACCGTCGATTTGTCGGTGGCCGTTACCGATTCCCATGGTATGGCGATGAGTGCGGCGGCGGGGCCAAAGGCGCTAGGTCCAGCTTCGGAGAACTTGCCCAGACCCAACATACGGTGAAAGCTGTATTCGACATCATCGGCGGTCAGCTCCCGACCGTGCATGGGCGCCTTATTATGCCAGTGAGCGCCCTTGCGGATGTGGAAGGTATAGGTGAGCCCGTCCGGGGAAATATCCCACTTTTCAGCCAGCCTCCCTGTCACGAAAGACACAGGGAGGAACGATTTAAAGTCATGTACGTCTCTATCTACTCCCCAGTTGCCGATACCAAGCTTCTCTACGACGCCCGAGATGGTTAGGGACGAGTACCCGACATAGGGGTCAGCAGGGAAATCCTGAGGACTTGGTACGGCCTTGGTTATTGTCCCGCCGTACTCGGGCGCGGTCACCATCTTGCCGGTGGCCGGGTCGCGCACCATTTCCTTATCGGCCGCCGTTGCCGACTCCGTGTCTGTGGCGCCACCCGCCCAGAGGCCGGTGGCGGTCAGCACCAGGACCAACGCAATCGCGAAGGTCATTCTAAATAAGATTTTCATCATCGTTTCTTCCTTGAATGTTATTTCGAGAGTATTGCGTAGCGGATTGCCGCTCCCTGGCTACTCTGACGCCCGCAACGCGGGCGCGCCCGCCAACGCGGACGGCCAGTCCGAGTCAAATGGCTGACGCGCGCGGCGTGTGACTCAACGGGTTCACCCCGGCTCACGCCGCGCGCGCGTGCGGTTCTTTGAGTATCATTCGAACCTCCTGTGCGCCGGCACAAACCGGCAAGGTGTTGTGAATGGAAGAGTCATACGTCGAAGGGCTAGCGACCCACGGCGGCCCCGAGTCATGCGCCGCCGCCCGCGAGGGCGGGGGTGAAGCGTTGACAGGGGTACGTGCGGGCCGGGTATCGAGCCGCGAAAGGGATTACTTTGGGGTGCCGACGCCGTAGGAGGATGCGGAAGGCCACACCCGGGGCGCCGATATCGCGAGGCGCCACGGGACCCTGCGCGGTCATAGACCCCGGGCACGTACGGAAACACCTTGCGCGGGAGCCGGGAGATCCCAGCTTCGCCTGCGGCGGATGGCGCCGCAGGCCGTGTCGGGAAGTCCAAGGACGTACGCCGACGATGAACGGAGCTGGGAAGTCGGACAGGCCCATAGTACCTGGGAAACCCGCGAACAAGGACGGGAGCTGCTGCAGGCGGCGCGGCTATGGTGAACCCTACACGGGCACACAGGCGGAAACGCCGGACACAGCCAAGGGAGCACCTACGGCCACGCCGGCCGGCAGCGACCGGGCCGCGGAGCGGGTGGAGGGAAGGGGCCTGGCCAAAGGGAATCCGCACCAGCAAAACGCGCCCCGGACACCGCGCCGGCAATATGGCGTGCACAGTGCGCTGGAGCGGATACGTCAAGCAGCGCGACGGGATAGGACGCTGCGGTTCACCGCGCTCATGCACCACGTCGACAACCCCGCGATCCTCCGGGAGGCGTACTTCAGCCTCAAGCGGGAAGCCGCGCCGGGGGTGGACCGGGTGACGTGGCGGCAGTACGGAGGGGACCTGGAGGGCAACCTCCTGGACCTCTGTGGACGGCTGCAGCGAGGAGCGTACCGGGCGAAGCCGGTGCGGAGGGTGTTCGTCCCCAAGACCGACGGGCGGCAACGGCCGCTCGGCGTGACGGCGCTGGAAGACAAGATCGTCCAGCGTGCGACAGTCGAGGTGCTGAACACCATCTACGAGACCGATTTTCTCGGGTTCAGTTACGGGTTCCGACCGGGGCGCAGCCAGCACAATGCGTTGGACGCGCTCTAGGTGGGCCTGCTGACACGGAAGGTGAAATGGGTGCTCGACATGGACATCCGTGGGTTCTTCGATGCCATCGACCACGGTGGAACGCGGACACGCAGCGAGCAGGGGACGCCGCAGGGAGGCAGCGCTTCGCCGCTCCTTGCCAACATCTACCTGCACTACGTGTTCGACCTGTGGGTCCGGCGCTGGCGGCAGACGCAGGCGCGTGGCGATGTGATCGTCGTGCGCTACGCGGATGACATCGTCGTCGGATTCCGACACCGCTCGGATGCCGAGCGGTTCCGGGCGGAGCTGACCGAGAGGCTCAGCAAGTTCGCCTTGGAGCTGCACCCTGACAAGACGCGCCTGATCGAGTTCGGGCCGTTCGCGGCTGAGAACCGCAGGCGTCGAGGTCAGGGCAAGCCGGAGACCTTCGACTTCCTGGGGTTCACGCACATCTGCGGGACGAAGTGGAGTGACGGACGGTTTACGGTGCTCAGGCAGACGATGCGGGAGCGGTTGCAGGCCAAGCTGGGGCAGGTGAAGACCGAGCTTCGGCGGCGCCTGCACGATCCGGTCCCGGAGGTGGGAAGCTGGCTGCGCTCGGTTGTGGGTGGGCACCTGCGCTACTACGGGGTGCCCATGAACTCCCGCCGCCAACGCAGGCGGTGGGTTTTGCGGGCAGTTAGTCGCGGGCGGGGATCCGGGACGGTTGCGGTCGCCTGGAAGGACGTGGGCGGCCAGCATGCCGGTTCGGCGATGGACCGAGCGGGCGCCACCGATAGCTACGGCGGTGGTGAAGGCGACGGTGTGCGCGGGGTCGCGTACGGGGCGATCAGCCCGAGCGGTTAGTTGTTTCTCGGTGCGTAATGTGTGTGTGTGTGTGGGGGGGGGGGGGGGGGGTACAGGGGGTAAACGAACGGGATGGGCCAAAGCGGCACCCCGGGCGGCGGTGCTCGGGCGCCAGTAGCGTGGGCCGGTGGCAGGGCTGCATTGCGTAGTCAAGCATCATTCGTATCCGTTCGAGTCCCCAACCCCGATACCTTCGCACATCCCCGCCAAAGCGATCAAGCGCTCGATTGCACTTTCTTCACTTTGTTTCCGGCGGCCCCAAGCCCGCCCGGTCACGCCAGGGTCCGCCACGGCACTGCCGGCAGGGCCTCGCCCTCCCGGATGGGATCGCCTTCGTTCTTCAGCCACTTGACGATGGTGCCGTCCTGCAGCCGAATCTCGTGCGCCATAGCCGTCGTGCAGTCCTGCTTGCGAAACCTGGCTCAGGCCGGCGCCCCGGCGAGCGACGGCTGCATCACGTAGAGACGAGTGTCGTCGGGCAATGAATCGCGGCTGAGTTCGATCTCGGCGCTTCCAACGTGAGTAACGGACCCGGCGGCGAAACGGCTGGCGAGCTCGGTTACCGGGAGCATGAAGAAGCCCACGCCGGGGATGCGGTAATGCATCGGAATCACTACCCGGGGCTTGACCGACTCGATGACGGCGCACAGATCGTCGAGCTCGATCGTCGGCGGCCCGCCGGCGAGCGCGAGCAACACGTCGGTGCCGGCGAGCGCGGCCATCTGCCGGTCAGTCAGGGGGTTTCCCACGTCTCCCATGTGGCTGACCTGTATTCCGCCCAGCTCGAATCGGTACATTGCGTTGTCGCTCGGCGCGTCCTTGTGGACCAGGCTCTCCTGCGCCCAGACCGCGCTGACCGCGAGGCCCCTGACGCTCGCTCCTGTGTCCACGATCTCGGTGGCGGTAATCAGATCGAACCCCGGCGGAATGGTGTCGACGAAGCAGTGACCGTCGTCATCGTCAGAGCTGCGAATCACGACGTCGGCCGGCTCGGTGACGGGGGGCAGATCGAGTACGTCGGGGTTGTAGGGATCGGTGATGATGCGCAGCCCATCGCCCCGGATGAGAAACGACGCATGGGCCAGCCACTTGATCGTGATCATGGTTTGCTCCTGTGTGCCTGACCGAGACTATATCCCAGGCAGCTCGTCTTGCACATGACGACGTAGGCCATGTCGAAGGCGAACTCTTCCATCGCCCGGCGGGTGCGCTCGAACTGCTCCTCGGTCTCGCCGCGAACAGCGTCGCGGTCGGCAGAATCGTGCGGATGTTCTCGACCACCGCAACCCCGCCTGATCATGGCGCGAGCCCAACTCGAGCGCGCTCACGCGCCAGCAACCCAGCCCTGACCAGCCAGCTCACCCTGTCTGAGGCGGCGCACGAACTCCGCCGCGGGAAGGATGTCGATACCGTCGTCGGTGCGGCGGGCGCGCGGTTCCAGGCAGACGACAATGCGCCGGCGAACGTCGGGATGCTCCTCGACCAGGGTGCGCAGACCGCGCAGATGATCGCGCGTGATGCGGGCGCTCGCCTTCGCCTCCACCGCGACCTCCACGTCGCCGAGCACGAAGTCCACTTCGATGCCGCTCGGCAGCCGCCAGTAGGTCAACTCGAGGTCCCACTCCCGGTACTCGTTGCAGGCGGACAGCTCATGATAGACCCAGTTCTCGAACGCCTTACCGTAGAGTTGCGACCCCGGCGACAGCTCGCCGCGGCGGGTCAGGCGGTTCACCACCCCCACGTCGGCGAAGTAGAACTTCGGAGCACCGATCAGGCGGCGCTTACGCCGCCGGCGGTACCCGTGCAGCCAGCGTCCGAGCAACGTGTCGTGCAGGATCTCGAAGTAGGCCTTGGCCGTTGGGCTCGATACGCCGCACTCACGCGCGACGTTGGAGAAGTTGACCATCTCTCCGTCGCTGAGCGCGGCGGCGTCCAGGAAGCCGGAGAATGCCGGCAGATTGCGGACCAGACCTTCGGCGGCGACCTCTTCGCGCAGGTAGTCGGCGACGTAGGCGTCGAGCCGCCGCCGCGGACGGGCCGCCTGGTAGATGCGCGGCAGGTAACCGTGGTTCAGCATCCGATCCAGGTCGAAGGCATCACCAAGCTCGCCGGCGGTGAGACCGCGCAGCTCGTAGCGCACGGCCCGCCCCCCGAGCAGGTTGGCGGCGCCGCGGCGCACCTTGCGGGCGCTGGACCCGCACAGTGCGAAATAGAGCCCGCGATTCTCGATCAACCAGTGCACCTCGTCGAGCAGCGCGGGCACCTTCTGAACCTCGTCGATGACGATCTGCCGCCCGGCAAGCGTCGCCGCCGATGCCAATTCCTGGCGCAGGTACTCGGGATGATCGAGATAGCGCCGGAACACCTCGCTCTTCAGTAGATCGACCCAGAGCGCATTGGGGTAGCAGTGCCTGAGCAGGGTGCTCTTGCCCGCTTGGCGCGGCCCCCACAGAAAGAAGGTCTCATTCCCAGAAGCCGGCAGCACCAGGGATCTGTTGAACATGTGATTTAATATATCATGATCATTTGAATCGTTCCATTGACGATGCGTGACGATTCGCGCCCGTGCCTGCTCGTGATAGTGTGTCGTGGCACCGAGTCAGCGGTGCCCGAGGCCGGGTGACGGAAGCCCGGCGAGAGGAACACGCGCGGCGGGAGGTTGCGATGCAAACGTTTCGGATGATCCGGTACCTGCGCCCGGTCGCGCTGCTCCTGGCCGGAGTGCTCGCGGTCGGTTGCGGTAACTTGGGGGCGCCGCCGGAGTACCGGCCAACGCGGCTGCCGGCTGACGTCACCGAGCTGTTCGAGGTCGCCGCAAATCCCGGCGCCGATACGGTGTGGATCTTCGAACAGGGCGGCCCGTCGCACGAGATCACCGATAAGGTGCTCATCCCCTTCGCGCTCTATCCCGGGAACGAGCAGATCCAGCTCGTGCAGGCACACCAGACGCTCACCCTCAATCGCGATCTGGCCCCTCGACATGCGATGTTGTCCCGGACGGATCTCCAGGCCGAGGTCGACGTCAGCGTGGAGATCCTGCGGCGCACGATCGACCACTTCGCATCTCAGGGCAAGCGGGTCGTCGTGGTCGGCTACTCCTACGGAGCGTTCCTCGTCGCCCGGTATCTGTCGCGTTGGGGACCGGAGGCCGCTGACCGCTACGTGATGATTGCCGGGCGCCTGAACATGCCGCGGGAATTCGTCGACGGCGCCCTGGCGGGAACGTTCTACGACTTTCCGAACGCAACGGATGCGGAGTTGTCGGACCGGCAACCCGCCACCGACCGCGAATTCATCGAACTGCGCATTGCCGGCGCCACGTTCTTCGACCGCTACACGCAACGTCTCGCCCACACCGATCTACGGCAGGCGATCTACGTCTACGGTACGGCGGACACCGTCGTCGGGCGTCTCCTCGATGCCGAAGTGCAGTTCCTCAAGGACAAGGGCAGCACCGTCATCGTCGCCGAAGGAGCCAGTCACGTTTCCCTGGTGCTGGACCCGGCCGTCCTGGGGCAGATCCATGACGCGCTGCAGCATCAACCCTGACAACGGCGGCCCGGCCCTGTCAACGCGAGGGCCGAGGACAGCGAGGGCGGGCCGTTCAGCGACGCCTCGCTCACCTTTGCTCCGCCGGACTCGTGCTCGCCGGAGAAGGCGACCAGCGCCGCCACTCACACTCGGGCAGCCGGGGCGTCGAACACCGCGCTCACCTCCGCAGCGAAGCCTGCCAGTCGCGGCGACGTCGCCGTGCCGCCGCGCGCGTACACGCCATGCTCGACGTACGCGGCACCCTGCAGCGTGAGCACCCGGATGGTCTCGTCACGCAGGTCGGCGACCCAATACTCCCGGATGCCCGCCTCGGCGTAGTCCGCGCGCTTCTCCACCAGGTCCCGATAGGGATTGTCCGGGCTGATCACCTCGGCCACCAAGTCCGCGCCCAGCCAGCAACGGTGGGCATGGGCAATTCCTCTACGTAGCCATCGGTGAACTGGGCGCTGCCGCGCGACCAGTTCCCGATGGGCACGGTCTACGAGGATATCAACTTCTTCGGCGGCGAGCTGGCCGAGAGCTGGGAGCGGACCGCCCCCGATACCTACGTGTTCCATCTCCGCCGGGGGGTGAAGTGGCACGACAAGCCGCCGGTCAACGGGCGCGAGTTCACCGCCCACGACGTGGTCTACACCTGGAGCCGCAACCACGGACTCGGCGAGTTCGCCGAGGTCGGCCCCAGCCCCTACTATCATGGCACCATGGCGCCGGTGGAGTCGGTGACCGCCCTGGACGACTACACCGTGGAGTTCAAGACCTCCGCCCACAACCCGTATACCACCCGGCTGATCCTCGGCGGGCCGGCCTCCACCCAGGGGGTCGCGGTGATGGTGGCGCGCGAGGTGATCGACACCCACGGCGACATGAAGGACTGGCGCAACGTGGTCGGCACCGGGCCGTTCATGATCAGCGACTACGTCGAGGGCTCCACCCTGACCTACGAGCGCAACCCCGACTACTGGCAGACCGACCCGATCTTCCCCGATCTGGCGAACCAGCTCCCCTATCTCGACGGCGTCAAGCTGTTCATCATGCCGGACGCCGCGGCCCGGGTGGCGGCGCTGCGCACCGGCAGGAGCGCGTTCGCGCCCGGCCGATCGACCTCGACGAGCTCAACGCCGCGTTCTTCGGCGGCGAGGCGGACACCTCGCTGTGGGGCCACATCCCGCGCTTCGCCCTGGGCATGTCCAACCCGTTCGACGAGTGGTCGGCCGAAGTGCAGGAGCTGTACACCTTCGACCCGGACGCCGCCGAACGGCTGCTCGACGAGGCGGGGTACCCGCGCGGCGCCGACGGTGTCAGATTCAGCGTCGGCTGGGACGTGTGCGCGTGCTCGGCGAACGATCTGGACCTGGCCCAGGTGATCACCAGCTACTGGGACAAGATCGGGGTCGACGTCGAACTCAACGCCTACGAGGACGGCGGGCTGGCCTGGAGCGCCAAGGGCGAGGGCAGGGCCAAGGAAATCAATTCGGTCTGGTCGCCGCGACGGCCGAACCTGGACAACCCCTACTGGGTAACCGCCCACTGGTATGGATCTCCGAACGTCAACACGCAGGTCACCGACGACACGCTCAACGGCATGATCGACGCGGCCATGGCGGCGCCGGACCAGGAGACGCTGGTGCGGACGTTCATGGAGATGGACCAGTACATCATCGGTCAGGTGTACAACCTGGTGCTGCCGCGCGGGCCGTTCTACGCGCTCTACCAGCCGTGGATCAAGGGCTACCGCGGCGAGTGGGGAGGCAGCATGGAGCGCACAGTGCAGGTGCTGGTGTATCTGTGGATCGATCAGGACCTCCGCGCCCGGATGGGCCACTAGAGGAGTCTGTCGGATTGCGACAGGCTCCTAGTGATCGGACGGGATGGGCCAAAAGCGGCGCCGGACAGGCGGCGGTTTTGGGGCGCTAATCGCGTCTGACTACCGGCACGCCCGGCGCGCGCCCCCGACGCCGGCTGACCGATGCGCACCTACCTGATCCGCCGACTGCTGCTGGTCATCGTCACGCTGTTCATGGTGTCGCTGCTCGTGTTCGCGGTAGTCCGCCTGCTGCCGGTCGACGTGATCGACGCCATGGCGGCCGAGGTGGTGGGCGGCGGCACCGCCGGTGCTGAAGTGTTCGACCGCGCAGTGCTGGAGAAGGCACTGGGGCTGGACGTGCCGATGCACGTGCAGTACGTGCGCTGGCTGACCGGCATCGTGCTGCGCGGCAGCCTCGGCGACTCGCTGCGCTCGCACCTGCCGGTGACGCAGATGATCGGCAGCCGCATCGGCGTGACCTTCGAGCTGGGCTTCCTGGGGTTCGTGATCTCGCTGTTGATCTCGCTGCCGATCGGCATCTACTCGGCGGTGCGTCAGGACACGGTCGGCGACTTCGCGGCGCGCAGCGTGGCGATCGTGTTCATCGCCGTGCCGAGTTTCTGGGTGGCGACGCTGGTGGTGCTCTACCCGGCGATCTGGTGGGGGTGGTCGCCCAACCCGGAGTTGGTGCACCTCCGGGACGATCCGCTCGGCAACCTCGGCATGTTCATTATCCCCGCGTTCATCCTGGCGATGGCGATGGCCGGCACCACCATGCGCATGACGCGCGCCATGATGCTGGAGGTGCTGCGCCAGGACTACATCAGGACCGCCTGGTCCAAGGGGCTGCGGCAACGCGCGGTGGTGATCGGACACGCGCTGCAGAACGCGCTGATTCCGGTGGTGACCATCGTCGGGGCGAGCCTGCCGGTGATGGTCGGCGGCGCGGTGATCATCGAGCAGATCTTCGCGCTGCCCGGTCTCGGCCGGCTGGCGCTGGACGCCCTGCAGAGGCGCGACTACACGCTGGTGTCCGGCATCAACCTGGTGATCGCCACCGCGGTGGTGCTGGCGAACCTGCTGGTGGATCTTTCCTACGCCTTCCTCGACCCACGGGTGCGGTACCGGTAGTGGCCGACCTCCCTGCCGCCGGCGCACCGGACGCCACCACGCGCGGCCCCGTGGCCGACTTCTTCGTCCGCCTGGTGCGCGAGAAGCCGCTCGGCCTGGTGGGGGCGATCATCATCCTGCTGCTGCTGGTGTGCGGGATCTTCGCCGACGTGCTGACCCGCTACGAGGTGGACGAGATGATCGTGATGGACCGGCTGGCGCCGCCGTCCGCCAAGCACCTGCTGGGCGCCGACGGGGCGGGCCGCGACATTCTGACCCGCCTGGTTCACGGTGCCCGCATCTCGCTGGTGGTGGGCCTGGCCGCGACCACGGTCACCATCGTGGTGGCGGCGGCGATCGGGGTGCCGTCCGGCTATCTCGGGGGCCGCTACGACATCGTGGTGCAGCGCTTCGTCGACGGCTGGATGGCGTTTCCGGGGCTGCTGGTGCTGCTCACGGTGATGTCGATCGTGGGCCGCGGCACGCTGCAGATCATCGTGGTGCTGGGCCTCCTGTACGGCATCCACAACTCGCGCATCCTGCGCAGCGCCGTGATCGGCATCAAGGAGAACGACTACATCGCCGCGGCCGCGGCGATCGGCAACCGCAAGCTGCGCACGGTGCTGCGCCACGTGCTGCCCAACATCGTCGCGCCGGTGATCATCATCTACTCGATCAACATCGGCTACATCATCCTGGACGAGGCCGCGCTCAGCTTCCTCGGCTTCGGCCTGCCGCTGCAGGTGCCGAGCTGGGGCGGAATGCTCAGCGGCGACGGCCGCCGCTACATGGAACGCAAGCCGGAGCTGGCGCTGTTTCCCGGCATCTGTCTGGCGGTGGTGGTGTACGGCGTGAACATGTTCGGCGACGCCGTCCGCGACCTGCTCGACCCGCGCCTCAAGGGCGGCAGCGGGCGCGCGCTCGGGGTCTACCGCAGCCCGGGCCGGCATTCTCCTCGGCAGGCCGCCGACTCGTGAGCTGAGCGATGCGTACGTGCTGGAACCGCCCTGCCGTGCCGTCCGGTTGATGCTCGTTGTCTCGCTGTTCCTCACCCCCGCCGGTGAGCCACCGCCCGAAATCGCGCACGTCAGTCATGAACGCGTTGTGGCTGTTGCCCACTCCTTTGAGGCTGCCGTGGTAGATCACCTGGGTCCACCACGCATCGAGCAACGCGTCCCGGTCGGGATGCCCGTCGAACACTGTTAGCGGGGCAGCCAGCAACGCTGCGGCGAGCGGCGCGAGGCAACGCTGTTGATCGAGCATCGGCGACAGGTAGCCGACATAGAGCCGCCCCGGATGCTCCCGGTCCGCGCGGGCGAAGTACGAATCGTCGTGTGACAGTCCCGGCGGTGGGAACACGGCAAGCTCGCGCGCATACAGGCGCCGGACCTGCTGCTCCGCCATCCGGATGGTGGCGGTGGAGGCGACGTACTTGGGACGAACACCGCGCTGGACCAGCAGCGTTTCGAGACCCGCTTCGTACAGTCCCGCGACCGAACCGAGCGGCCCCGTGATCAGATGCAACTCGTCCTGGATCACCAGCTCGGGCGGACGCGAGCCGTTGCCGACACCGAAGAACGCGCCGGCCCGTTCCTCCCAAGCGAGACGCGCAAACTTGTCGATGGTTCCGACCAGCAGAGAAGGCGGGCGTCGATAGAGGGCTTCGTCCACGACGTTGCAGGGCAGCGGGCGGGAATCGATGCCGAATGCGCACTCCCGGTCCACGCACTGAAAACTGAAGTCATCTCTCGACGCATGGTAGCCGCGCTCAACGTCGAACAAGGTGCCGCACCATGGACAACGTTCCAGGAGAAGCTTGTGGCGCGCTTCTGGCCTGCCATCCCTGATCTCGTCCACCAGTTCCCGAGCCTGAACGAACGTGTTGGGGCTGAACTCGCGGCCGACCCAGATGCCGATGTCGATGGGAGCCTCGCCGTACCGTGCTGCATTCCCCCTTCGAATCAGTTCCAACGCGCACACCATGCGCGCCGCACGTTCGAACTGCTGGCGGGTAAGCAGTCGCAACGTGTAACGCATGAAGGCGCAAGTCCCTCCTCCCGAAGAGGGATGCCTCAGGCGGCGCCATACGATGAGAAACGCGATGAGGCCAAGGTAGGCTTCGGTCTTGCCGCCACCAGTGGGAAACCAGATGAGGTCCAGCACCTCGCGAAACGCGTCTTGTTCCCGGATCACGGACTCCATGGTCGTCAGCAGGAATGCCAACTGAAACGGACGCCAGTGGTAGGCGCCGGTGTCCCGGCCGGCCACCCGGTCTGCCTGGCGCATCTGATCCAGCATGGCGCGGTTCGCCAACCGAAACGCCTCTTGGGCGAGCGCGTCCGTGCGCAACATCTCGATGCACGCGCGCATCCGTTCGAAGGCAATGCCCATCCTGCCGCAGATACGGTTCGCGGCAGCCCGTTCCCTCCGGTTCGGGAACGCCGACGCGACGCGAATCTGCTCGGCAACCCAGTCGGCGTATCGGTCGACAAAGCGCTCGAGCTCATCCGGTATCGGCGCCGCGGCGAGCCGGGCGAGGGAGAGGACACCCTCTTCTCCGAGCGTTTGGACGGTGATCAACGGCACTTCAGCCTCGGGCATGAAGTCGGACCAGATCCGCGCTGGTTGGCCACGTTTGAGCTCCCAGTCTACCGCAGCGCCGTGACCGATGGCGTAGATTCGTTGTTGCCGGTGCTGAAGCTCAAGCTCCTGCTCCTCCTCGGTGAGCAGACTCGGATCGACTCGTGGGTAGTCGACAAGCTCGCCGCTCTCGATCACACATTCCAGGCGAGCCTCGAACAGTGCCTTCTCCACCCGGTCGCGTGTTCTGTCGCGACCCGAAGCATTCGCGTCGAGTTCCCCCCGGTTCGACAGGGTGACCGTCAAGACGAGGCCACCTTGATGTGGCCGGGCGCGAGTGTCTATGCTGGCGCGCCCTTCCCAGATTCGATCGCTGGTCTCGTAGCTTGCAGCAGCGGACGCCGACCAGGCCACGGAGCACTCCGGAAGCTCGGACCGCTCGTACAGCGGGCGAAGAAATCGGCCCCGCTCGTCACGCTCGTGGTTGCGATCATGGTAGACGGCGGCGGATGGCACGATGGAGAGACAAACATTGCCCCGAACGAAGAACGAGAAGCCTACCGAGGACGGCGGGACGTAGCGGCGCCGGCGGGCCGGTTGGGCAACCGGTTGCTCGTCCGGCTCGCCGTCCGAGGGCGCCGTGTCATCCTGGTCGTCGAGGAGGGCTTCTTCGGATTCGTCGGTCCCCGCGAAAGCCGGGTCCATGCCGGAACGACCATGTTCGATGGGATGCAGCACTCCCGTCGGATATCGATCCCGCGGGGACATTGACAAGCTCTCCTCGCCGGCCGGCCCCATGAGTTGGCGGCGCAACCACGCGACGAGAGCGTTCCTGTCTTCGACGTAATTCACGACGTGAGCGGTGGCGTGAGCACCGGGGGTGGATGCTCCCGGAGATTTCGTAGCGTGAGATCGGCGTAAGCCGGCCGGTTGCCGTGTTCCGCGTCCGAAACGCACGCGCCAGTCGTCCTGTCGCTGACGCCGTCGTGGCGGTTCGGGTAAGCGAAGCACGGGGCGACGACTCTGCCGAGGCGCCTATCCTTCCACACTGGAGAAACAGTCGATCAGCTCGTCGCGGACCTGGCTGCTCGAGAGCAAACCGTGATTCCAGAGCTGAAAGGCGGTAGTTCTGGCACCGACCCGGTACCTGCTCATAATCCGCTCGAAAGTCGCCGGGTGGGCGGCCGAATCGAGGTGCCCGGCAGCTTCGAGCAGCGCCTCCCTCGGCAGCAGCAACTCGGCCGCGAAGGCCCCGGCACGTCGTCTCGGCCAAGGCCGCGCGAAGGTGGTCGAAGCAGCTCCGAGCGCATCTTCACGATAGGAATCCATGAGCAGGTGGCCCAAGGCGCGGGCCGACTCGAATCGGCGGCCCCACGGCGTTTCGGTGCGCGGCGTCCGGTTGATGACGACGGCCGCGCCGAGTCCCTGTCGGGAGCCGACCAGCATCCTCTCCTGGAGGCATTCCGCGCCGGGATAGATCACTTCCGTTCCGAGTTCCCTGAGCTGTTCTTCTACGTCGTCGATCGGGATTCCATCCCGACCGAGATGATCCCGAACCGCGCTGGCAGCCTGCTGCCCTGACGCCTCCGCATGACCGCCGCTTCCCGCTGCATCACGTGCCATCCTTCGCAACTCGTCGGCGAAATTCGTCACCCTGTGGGTCGCCCCATCGAGTCGCCAGACCTCACGACGCACCGATTCAGGAGCGTCCGGTGGCAGATCCCGTAGCACCTGGGTGATGACGCTACTGCCCGGATCCTCGCAGCCTGGAGGGATCCCGAGCCGCTCACGCAGGCCGACCTCCGTGCTCGCATCGGTCCACGCGTACAGCATCCGCGGGTCGATTCCGGTGTAGGCACGCAGTTTCTCGTCGAAACGCGCTTCGCGTTCGTGCAGCGGGTCCTGCAGGCTCACCCACGAATTGGCGGGCGCGGTAGGAACGCCGGTTACCCGACGCCCCCCGCACAGATCCGGACGTGGTCGTTAAACCATCCGGCTCCTACCTTCGGTGGTTGACGGCAAATCGCCGGTCCGGCCATGGGTGTACGATTCGGGGTTGGGGCCACAGCTCGATGCTGATCGCCAGCATCCAAGCCCAGGAGAATCGGTCCTTCTGGGACCTCCGGCGTAGAATCTTTACCCAGATTCCTCGCAGACGCCACACGAATCGGTGCAGGTAGCGGTAGCTGGTGGGTACCGCGTAGTAGTTGAGCCATCCGCGCAGTACCCGTCCCAGCCAGCGCCCGGTTTCCATCACGTCATCATGCATGCGTCTGCGGAGTTCGATCTTGATCCTCTTCAGCGTACGATTCATCCGCTTCCGAATTGGCTTCCGCCCCAGCCCGAAGCGTCCTTTCCTGTCCTTCCTGCAATAATGCGTGAAACCCAGAAAGTCGAACGTCTCCGGTCGCCCTTCCCCACGTGCTCGGCGGTTCCTTTCGGCATACCGTCCAAACTCGAGGAGTCGGGTCTTGTCGGCGTTCAGTTCCAGCTCGAAGCCTCTGAATCGCTCCTTCAGTTCCCGCAGGAAGCGTTCCGCATCGTCACGATGCTCGAACCCGGCGACATAGTCATCTGCGTAGCGCACTATGATCATGTCTCCACGCGCCTCCTGCGGCCGCCACTTCTTGGTGACCCACAGGTCCAACACGTAGTGCAGATAGATATTCGCGAGCATCGGTGAAATCACCGACCCTTGCGCTGTACCCCGCCCCGCGTCGATCTGTCGGCCTTCTTCCAGTACCCCAGCGCGCAGCCACTTCTTTATCAGCCGCAGCACCCGCCGATCTCCAATCCGATGCTCCAGGAATCTGATCAACCAGTCCCGCGAGATCGTGTCGAAGTAGGCGCGAATGTCCGCGTCCAATATCCAGTTCACTTCGCGCCGTTCGATGGCGTAGGCCAGTGCGTCCAACGCATCGTGTGCCCCGCGCCCCGGTCGAAACCCATAGCTGATCCCGAGAAATTCCTCCTCATAGATCGGTGTCAGGATCACATCCACCACGGCCTTCTGGACGATCTTGTCCTCCAGCGCGGCCACCCCCAGCGGTCGTGTGCCTCCGTCCGGCTTGTCGATGTTGACCCGCCGTACCGGGGTCGCTCGGTACGCTCCTGTGTGTACTCTCCGGTGCAGGTCGTGCAAACGCACTTCCAACCCCGTCTCGTACTCCCGCCACGTCATCCCGTCCACCCCCGGGGCCGCTTCACGCTTCAGCGCGTAATAGGCCACCCGCAGCGCTTCCGGCGTCACGTGGTGCAGCAGCGCAGTGAGTTTCTCCTGCGGTTCTCTCTTTACGAATTGCCGTATCCGCTCGGCCGCCTGTGTCACGGTTGCCCGACTCTGCGTCCGGCCCGTGCTTTGACCTTGCGAATTCCCGTTGGTCATGGGCCTTCGCTCCACCGTCTCCGCAGTCGCTTGCGCTCCCTTGTTCGCCGGCTTCGCCGCTACTATGCCCATGTCCGACTTCTTCGGGTCGTTCATCTTCGGTCCAGCCTCACGCCTTCCCTCCGCGGTCCCGGCGACGACCCGCCGGGACGACCCGAAGACCTCCCAGGTCCCGGTATATGACGTACGCACGTGCCTGAGTTCTTCGACGCCGTGGAGCCCGGTCGGTCCTCACCATACTGGCTCGACCGGTGTTGCCTTCGACCGAGTACAGAATCTCGGCACTCCAGATGTCGTATTTTGCGGCGCTCCATAACTCTGCCCGCACGCACCGCTGCCGACGCTTCGCCTGCACCCTCGCAGGTGCCAACGCACGGCTCGCGGAGAAACGTGGATTGGCTGCTCCTTCGTTCCAAGGGACTTTCACCCTCTGTCATATGCCAGTTAGCCTGGCGCTCGCACCCAGACCCTCCTCCCGGAGCGACTCGGCGACGAACGCCGCGAACTCGGCGAAGACTTCCTCACCGGTGGGCCAATGGACCACTTCCTGGCCGTTCTCGGAGATGAATCGGGGTGCATGATCGCCGGGGAACTCGGCCGGCCCCCATTCGATGACCAGATGATCGCCGGCGCGGATCAGGGAGACGTTCGGCAACCGGGCGCCCTCCGCTCCGGCGGCCAGGAAGTGTCGCGTCCACCACAGCTCGCGGGCATCGAACCACTGGTCTTCCGTGAATTCCACCCGCGGAGCGGTATTGCCCCAGTCGCGCCGGGTTTCGCGCAACGAATTGCGAAGCGGAAAGCATCCGGGCCCCTCCTCGAACTCGATGAACGTCCAGGACCGCACCAACCAATCCACCACGGGAGCCAGCGGTACGTTGACGCCCGCTCGAACGGACTGCGACCCGTCCAGGAGGTTCTCACACAGGTTCGTACCGCGCACCCAGATTGCCAGTTGCGCCCACGCCGACCGCTCGGGGAGATAGCGGCGCTCCCAGGTCGGCGTGAGCGGAAGAATCTCGAAGGCCAGGTCGTTGCGGTTGCCGATCAACATCGTCAGCCGAGCCGCTTCAGCAGGTTGCGATATTCGGCGTTGGTGATCCGCTTCCGGGTACCTGGCGTGTGGGATAGCCGTGATATTCGACATCATCCGACTCCTGCAACAGCGTAGTTCGCTCCCGCGGCGTCATTCTCGGGCAAGGCTCCTTGTCAGGACGCCATCTTGGTGGCCCGGCTTCGGTCGTTTCCGTCTTGTGCGCAGGGTTCGGATAGTAGTACATCTGTCGCGGCCGACCCAGATGCCGATGTCGATGGGAGCCTCGCCGTACCGTGCTGCATTCCCCCTTCGAATCAGTTCCAACGCGCACACCATGCGCGCCGCACGTTGGTGGCGGGCAGCGATGCCCGAGATGCCGGGTTGACCGGACGGCCGTCGATGCGCGAATGTGACTGGGCTAACGTGACACAGTGGTGAGTCGGGAACGTTCATGGGCCACATATTTGCTGAACTGGAGCTGAGCAATCCGCGGCGTACCGACTTCGTGCCGGTGCGGGTGAACGCGCTGGTCGACACCGGGGCGCTGATGCTGTGCATCCCGGAGCATGTCGCCCGCCAGCTCGACCTGGAGACCGAATCGGTGCGAGAAGTGTCGGTGGCCGACGGCCGTACCGCGACCGTGCCCTATGTAGGCCCGGTGAGAGTCGCCTTCGGCAAGCGGTTCTGTTACGTCGGCGCGTTGGTGATCGGTGACGAGGTGTTGCTGGGGTCGGTTCCCATGGAGGACATGGACTTGGTGGTGAACCCCGGCCGCCGGCAACTGACGGTCGATCCTGCCAGTCCCGACGTCCCCCACGCCCGCGTGAAATCGGCCGTGAGCCAGCTCGGCCGCCAGCGCGTGCAGCGCCGCGCTGCCCAGGCGCTCAGAACCACCAGGATGCCGGCGGCGACGAACAGCCCGGCGACGGCTCGCCCGATCGCGCCCGCGGCGCTGGTGACGACCGCCACCTGGTTCCGCAGCGTGCGCCCCGCATCCGCTCGCCATGGCCAGGTGTGCCAGCTCCGCGGCGCGGATGTCGGCCAGCGCGACCGCCGCTCCGGCGCCGGCGAAGGCGCGCGCGATCGCTTCACCGATACCGCCGCAGGCGCCGGTGACGATGGACGTGATGTACGCCGACGCCCCTTACACCGTGACTCCGGGACCGCTACGAAACGGCTGCGCGGCGCGATACACCACCTTTACGTCGAAGATCCAGGCCGCGCAGGTACAGGTCCGGTACGTCAATCCGGTCGCCCGGTCGGTTGCGAAAGACTCCAAGCTCGACCAGGTAGTCCACGAGCCGCCCCGGGCGTTCCTCCGGAGGGCGAATGTCCCCGCTTTGACTCGATGCCCAGGGCCGGTCCCAGTCCGCGCCAAGCATGGCGATGATTTCGCGACGCGACCAGGGAACCAGGCGCTGCTTGCTGATTCGCTCCCGCACCCCCTCCAGCCATGGCCACTCGCTACTGATCGCTTGCGTCACGTGATCCTGAGACACATCGTCGAGAGCCTGTCGCAACGCAGCCGGATGGAGCAGCCTGGGAGGCGACAGCGTACGGTTCGGAGCTTCTTTCAGAGCTGCCTGCTCGAACAGTCTTACCAGCGTACGAGGCGACACCTGTCCGTTTCCGTCCCGCAGGTGATCAAGTACCCAGTTGCGTACGTATCCCTTTTTTCTTTCCGCCCCCATGTACTCGCCCGAGAACCGCTCCAGCAAGGCGTACGCAATCTCGGGTCGTTCGATTTTCGGCAGCAATCCGAGAGTGCTATCTCGTTCAAACGAGAGCCGTGCGCCGCGACAGTAACCGGCGAGAGACTCCGAAGTATTGGCGATGCGTTTTACGAGCATACCGAGTAACGCAGTGTCAGACCATGCGAGTTCGGCTCGAGTGGCAGCCAGCTTTGCGAAGTCTGCCGTGCCCATATTGGCATGACGGCGAAACAGGTCGGACCGCAGAAATACTTTGGCCCTGATTCGCCGCCATCGTCGGCTGTAGTCCGACCAGAAAGCAACCAGGCCACGCACCAGACGGGCCATCAGTTGCCAGTCGAATCCTCCCAGGATGTCGAGTTCGTCATAGCCGACGAAGATCCAATTGCCTGCCTCTTCCAGGCGCTTTTCGAGTATGTCCAGGGCAGCAGTGGGATTTATGGTGAGTTCTCGTTCGGCCTTGAGAACCGCGCCTAGATCGGCGGCCCCCGGACGTACCAACGGGGCCAGACGCCTCCTGGAATCACACTTGGTGGAGGACGACCTTATCTGGAATCCTGCCGATCCCGGTGCATAGCGCATTATGGCATCTCCCAGATCGTCATGCTCGGAGAAGAATGCACTGAACAGTTCGCTCTTCCCGGAACCGCGCGGACCGACGACGAGTACCACGTTGGGATCAAGGGCTCTGAGGTGTTCCGAGACCGGGTGCAGGCGTCGTGCGAACAGACTCCGGGACTCAGCCTCCGCCTGGCCGTAGCCAAGGTTGCTGATCTGAGCACGCAGCTCTACGCCATCTTGTTTGGTGAGCCGTTTCCTCACCTGGGTCACCTACCGCACACGCGCCTGGCTGGTCCGCACGCGCTCGGCGAGCCTGCGGTAGGGCTCACCTTCCAGCAGGACATCCTTCGCAACCTCGTCCAGATCACGAAATAACACAAGACGCTCATCGTATGACAGGGGGACGGGAACGTGCGGTGCATCGCTACTCTCCACGTCGTCGACCGTCCAGAATTGGTCGCCCTGCTCCGGTGCGGCGTAATAACGGGCGCTGAACACGTCCCGAGCACGGTCGGTAAACCAGGTCACCGACTCCTGGTATTGGCGTTCCTGAGAGCGTGGCACCATGGCTGCGACCAAGACACACTCTGCTTGCGGTTTCTGTGCGCGTACCCGGTCGGCTCCGAGTCGTTCCAGTATCATCGCCAGCCCCCGCCAACTCGCTTCCGCTAGCGTTCCTACCACCACGTGCACGTGGCACAGACCTCCCATCACGAACCCCGATACGTTCGCAAGGCCGGCCCGAGCGTCAATGAGGATCCAGTCCGGTCCAAGCTCTCGGCGAATCTGCTCAAGCAGCAGGACGAACGGATGGGTCTGGCCGCGGTGGAGCGTTGTATAGTCGAGCCGCGCCAGCTTCCCGACGTACCGGCTATCGGTCGTCCCTGCCGGGAACACCATGATCTCTCCGGTTCCGGAGAACAGCGAGGGCGGACAACGATGAAAATAGTCGCTCAAGTCGAGCACGTCGTTTCCGGCCAGGAGAGGCTGCTCGATCAGATAGTCGACGACCCCCCAAGGTGCGGTCGCACCATCGTGCGCGCTCAACAGGAAACCCACTCCCGGAGCGTCGAGATCGACATCGAGGACCACGACCCGCTCCCCGGCGGCAGCCAAGTGCAGGGCCGTGGCAGCCAGCGCCGTCGACCGTCCTACTCCACCCTTGAAGGAGTAGAAGGAAGTGATGGTTGGCCTGCCCCTTGCCGCGCTCCAGGGGGGTACCGCAGGTGCTTCGAACCAGCCCTCCTTGGTGCGTTGTCGTTCCATGACGCGCAACCCGTCGGTGCCGGCGATGGGAATGCCTTGTTGCCATGCCTCATCCTGCCATTCGCCGTCGGGCGCTTCGTTCTTGCGGGAGCCACGAAGCACGTCACGAGACCAATACGCGGACGCTTCACCCCGGAGACCTTGATCGAGCTCTTCACATGCCGCCTCCCAATGCGCCTTCGGGCACCACAGCACGACCCGGAGCCGGGCAAACAGGTCCTTTATCAACAGGATGCGCCACGATCGCGGCTTGTCTGACAGGAAGTCCTTGAGGATCGTCTCTGCACGGTCGTGAGCGTCGTCGACATGGAGCATCAGAGCACCCCGTCGAGCCGCAAGCCACCGATAATGCCCGCGTAGAGCTCTCGCTCGACCTGCAACGATCGCAGATGATCCCGGTGACGGCCCACGGTCACAGGAACAGGCTTCCCACGGCGATTTCGAACCCGGGCAACAGAGACGATCGAGCGACGCCGTCGACATCCCATCTACCCAACAGCTCGTACCTCTGCCCTTTCAGAACGAACACCTCCACGGTACGGGCATCGGGATCAGCGAGCCAATACTCCGGAATCCCTGCCCGAGCGTAGTCTTCGGCCTTGTCGGTGCGGTCGGTGCGCTTGGCGCGGCTTGATGCCGTCGGGTCGGATGGGGTGGCATGATGAATCGTCCTCGCGACAGCTCCGTCAGGCGGTTGGTGTCAGGCAGGGAGAAGTAATCCGACTCACTCCATTGACCTTGGGGCGGATACAACTCCGCCACCTCGGTTGCGAGGCGTCGTTTTGTGCTCGCCGGTGCTTCTGCCATCGTTCTCATGCAGGTGTTGTCGCCATTCCCGAGCGGCTGGTCACCATGATGCCCGAATCAGGCTGACGGAGCAACCGGCCGGTCCGCTGGGGCGACACGCTGAACCGCGAGGGCTGCCAGTACGTCGAAGATAGGGCATGCAACCGTCCGGGCTTCACGACAGCCGCCGAGACAACTCCGCATTCTTGTCTGCACGCGACCGTCCCGGTGACGCTGCCGGAGCTTGACGGTGCCACCAGCGACCGTTCCGAGCTGGGGCGGCCGGCGCCGCCAATTGCGCCTGCTCTACTCCGTGTCGCGGGGCAATCGTCTTGATGTTGAGCACCAAGCCGTCGACCTGCTGCGCGAGTGTTGTGGCCGCGCGCCGAGTTCCGGGGGTTGCTGGCGAAGCTGTTCGATCTTCAGCCGTGCAGAGGCAAGCGACTGTCCATCCCCGAGCCGCTCATAGATGGGTATCTCCTTTTCCATGCGAATGCGCAATGCCTCGTCGAGGTTCCCTCGCGCCTCCAGAATATCGGCGATCTGACCGTTCGTAATCGCAAGCGACCGCACGTCCCCTATGGCAAGCGAGCGCATGTCCCCTAGGCGTTCGAAGGCCGGCAGCTGCTCTTCCGTGAGAATACGCAGCGCCTCGTCCAGTTCGCCACGGGCCAGCAAGATATCGGCAATCCTCCCTTGAGTAACGGCAACCGAACGCACGTCCCGCAAGCGTTGGAAGACCGGCAATTGCACTTCGGAACGAATTCTCAGTGCCTCGTCGAGTTGGCCCCGAGCCTGGAGTATATCGGCGATTTGCCCCTTGGTAATGGCGACCGAACGGTCGTCTCCCAAGCGCTCATAGACCGGGATTTCGTCTTCCGTCCGGATACGCAACGCCTCGTCCAGTTCGCCGTGCATCTGCAATATATCGGAGATCGCCCCCTTGGCCATGGCCAGCGAGCGCATGTCCCCAAGACGTTCATAGACAGGAATCTCCTCTTCCTTCCGGATGCGCAGCGCCTCCTCCAGTTCTCCCCGCATCTCGAGAGTGTCGGCAATCCGACCATGTACGATCGCCAGACGCCTTCGGTCGTCAGTGCCCGACAACGCCGTCAAGGCACGAGAATATGATCTGTCCGCATCTGCGGGTTGGCCGAGTGACCGCCGCAAGTCACCCAACTCAATCAGCAAGCCCACGTCCGCCAAATCGAACGACGAGCGAGTGCGGAGGTGCCGTTGCAACTGGTCCAACCGCTCTTGAGGATCGGCCGTATAGGTCAAGCTCCGGATAGTTCGATTCTGTTTGAGATCGGCGCGACCGGTGGCCGGCGGCAGAGCGAAATCGAACACGCCGGACCGCCACGCCCAAAGATCGGCGGCGACGGTTGCCACTTCACACACATCGCGCGTCCGGATCCACACCAACAACGGACGCTGGCAACGCGTCGCCAGCGCTTCTCGGCGATAGTTCAGCCGCTTCAGCAGGTCATCCAGTCCATCCGGCCACAGTTCGAGACCGCTGAGCAGTGCCGGACCTTGGTAAGCGCGGTCGCACAGTCGCTGGAAAAACTCCTCGGTGCCGATTCGGACATCCCTATCAATAACGACACGAAGCCGCGCCCCCAACAGTTCCGACAGAAAGCCGGCGGCTGTATCGCGATAGGCGCTATCGGAATAGGTTAGAAAGCAGAGGACAAACGCCCGTCTGTGCTCTACCAGTCGGCGAAGCCTTATCAGCGTTCCGGAATGTTCCGAGTAGAGCGGCCACGCGGTACCGGGTTCACTCATCTGACTGGGTGAGGGATCGGCGTGCCATCATGTATTCCCGCGTCGTACGAATCACGGGATGACTGCGCCAGTAGAAATCGTTGTATTCCAGCAGAGCCAGGTTGTAGAGCAAATAGCGCACGAGCCGCAGCAGGTCGCGCGGGTGCCCGCCGCTGTGCCCAATAAGGCGATCGGCGACTCCGCTGTCAAACAATCCGGATGCCGCGCGTCGATGCAGCAGTTCGCGCATCGCCTCGCGGCCCGCTTCGTGAGGCGAGTCGTCGTCGCTCACAAGCTTGATCATGGGCAACTGGAAGATGTCAGTGAAATTCTGCCTGACGTTGGTACCTTCGTAAGCCAGATGAACTGGCGCGCAATATACGAATAATCCACGCACCTGTTGTAGCTGATGTACGTCCGTCTCAAAGAACGCACGAGCGTCATCGCCGCTCAGACGATCGGTACCGTCGACCACAGATGCGCAAGAAACTGTATTCGCCACGTGCAACTTCGGTATCCACCCATCGGGGATCTTGAGCGCCATCGAGGTGCTCATCAAGCTGTAAGCTCTGATTGACTTCCCAAATGTCGCGCGGCGGTTCAAAAGGCGTTGCCATCCTGCCCTCCGGACGGTCCGACCGTCCACCTCATAGTGTTCATGCACTTCCGTATCCCGTCAATTCCTCCCGCTGGCGGCGGCGGTTGCCGGCAAACGTGACCACCCGCGGGTCGGCGGCCCCAGGGAATCCGCCGGCGGAGCAACGACCGCCGTCCGGCCACACTGCGCGCCTGCGGCCGTTGCACCGCCATTCCGGATACTGGAGCCTTGCAGGACGTCGTCATCGGGCGGCCCATCAGTCTCGTTCAGATACTTCGCTATCAGGTTTGAACTGCCAACCTCGGCGTGTGGCTATCTCTTTCAAGTACTTTGCCTTGTTCTTTGTTCCCGATTTCGTCAGCTCATCAGGAAAAACTATCACAACATGGGAATCGAAGTTTAGCAGAGGATCGGCAGAAACCAAGAGCCCATGATCCTTGCATTCCTGAGGTGTTATGGCCATTACGCCGACGGAAGCTTGCGCCAGATCTGCGGTATAGTGATAGTAGGAGTCCTTGGCAGTTATCATCGTACCATCATACGACGACAGTCTGCGTCTGTCCTTCTTGGTCGGAGTGAACGCCTGAGAAGTAATGTCACCTTCTTGGACCCAGCTAGGATGAATCTGCCGAAACAGCGAGGACGCATCTGCGAACATCTCAAGTCAACTGATCGCTAACCCACTGCCAATCGGAGTCATTATCGCAGTTGATAAGGCCTGTCACAGTATCACCAGACTGTAAATCGAGACTGTGCCAGTCGCCTAAGTGTTTTTGGAGATCTACTTCGAGACTCATATCCCTCGTTTTTATTCGCCACTCAGCTTGAACGTTACCTTGTTCGGTGGGATACAGCCGAGGTAAAGGAGCATCGTAAGGGAAAGATACATGGAACACGAACAGTAACCACGATAGTCCTTGCTTTGAAGGAGCCTTACCATCGCCATCGAGCCAGCCGTCTTGAAGTTTCGATAGATCAGAAATCTGTTCCTGGATACCTGACAGCCGCTCTGCTACATGGCCTATCGGAATCTCAATCAAGCGTTCTGAGAGATACCAAACAATCAAGTCTTGAGCGTGAGTGGCAAGAGGGTCGTGCCCTGCCTCCGTCGCAGACGATAGATTCGATGTCTGCACAAAGTACTCTTCGGGGATAGAACTCTCCGGCCTGACGTATTGGAGTTGTGAAATTGTACTCATGAGTATCGACGTCACTATTTGCTAGGAGAGCGAAAACTATTCGTATACACAGGAGAATCAGGTTTGGGATTCCCCTGCAAGTCTACTTCGGACACTTTGCATTCATACTCAGTGTCCGGTTCCAAATTGGAGAGCGCAACACTGGTTACGGGAAGTATGAAACCGGGACCCCAACTGTCGGAGCCTGCTTTGCGGAGGCGCATGTCGAATAGTACCGGTGGTCGAAAGAACAGCCTTACACCTTCGTCAGGCTCCTGTGTTGGTTGCAAAGAAACCCCCTTTAGAACAATGCAGAATCTGCTC
The DNA here is from genome assembly GCA_965198005.1 of Spirochaetia bacterium. Taxonomy (GTDB): domain Bacteria; phylum Spirochaetota; class Spirochaetia; order SZUA-6; family Bin103; genus Bin103. The sequence continues at coordinate 955,830 of CBDAOI010000003.1, read as the reverse complement.
TTGTCATGCTCCCAGGAAACTGGTGGGACTCCCCTCTGGCTCATCGTATGCAGAGGGCCGGCGGCTCGTACTGCGATGTCCTCGGCCATTCGATAACCTCCTATCGGGAGTTGCTACCGACATTGAGTAGCGTCTTGCCTAGAGCAGTATATACGCACAATATGTCGGGGGGCAAGATTGACTGGCAAACGCCCGTTGTGGGCAATGACCTGCAATGGGTATCAGCCGTATCATCAGTGAGCGGCGCTACGGGGGGATTCGACTGCATGCCATCTGTCCAACAACGGTACGGGAAGGCGAACGTGCGGCTGCTGCGCGTGCAGCGGCTGGCCGATCGGCACGAGGTGCGCGAGGTACGGGTCGGCGTGAGCCTCGACGGCGAGTTCGAGCGCGCCTACACCGCGGCCGACAACAGCCGGGTGGTGCCGACCGACACGATCAAGAACCTGGTGCAGGTGTTGGGGTTGGAGTACCTCGACAGTGCCAACGAGCCGTTCGCGCTGGCCATTGCGCACCGTCTGCTGGAGCGCTACGCACAGGTGTCCGAGGCGCGGGTCGAGCTGGAGGAGACGCCCTGGAGCCGGATGGCGATCGACGGCCGGCCGCATCCCCACGGCTTCGTGCGGGCGGAAGGCGGCCGGCCGTTCGCGGAGGTCACGGCCACCCGTTCGAGCCGCGAGCTCAGTGCCGGCTTTCGTGACTGCGCGATCATGAAGACCACCGCGTCCGGCTTCGTCGGCTACGTGCAGGACGAATACACGACCCTGGCGCCGACCACCGACCGCATCCTCGCGACCCGCCTGGACGTGAGGTGGCGCTTTGACGCCACCACGGCGGCCGGGGCCACGGACTGGGCAGGCGTCGCCGCCACCGTGCGCGCCGCGCTGTTGCGGGTGTTCGCCACCACCTTCAGCCACTCGGTGCAGGACAGCCTGTACCGCATGGGGGAAGCCGCGCTCGCCGCCGCCCCGGACATCATGGAAATCACGCTGTCGATGCCCAACGTGCATTACCTGCCGATCGACCTGAGTCCGTTCGAGCTGGAACCGCAGGGGCGGTTGTTTCTGCCCACCGACGAGCCCAGCGGCCAGATCGCGGCCACGCTGCGGAGGGAATGATGGGCGCACTCACCACCCACGTGCTCGACACCGCGCACGGCACCCCGGGGGCCGGCATCCGGATCGATCTCTATGCCGCGGGTTCGGCCGGCGGCGCCGGCGCGGACTCTCCCGGCCCCGAGCGCCGCCTCGTCAAGTCGGTCCGCACCAACCACGACGGTCGCTGCGACCAGCCGCTGCTGAGCGGCGCGGCGTTTCGCACCGGCACCTGGGAACTGGTGTTCCACGTCGGCGAATACTTCGCCCAGGCTGGGGTGGCCCTGCCCGATCCGCCGTTTCTCGACCAGGTCACCGTACGGTTCGGGATCGCCGCCGACGCCCACTACCACGTACCCCTGCTGGTGTCGCCCTGGAGCTACACCACCTACCGCGGCAGTTGACGCGCGGCGGGTGGACCCGCCGGCGGGCGCCGGTTTTGGCGGCAGCTACGGCTGCGGGACGACGCGGATGTAGGGCAGCGGCGATTCCCAGCCGTCGGGGTAGATCTCCTTGGCCGCCTCGTCGGAGACCGACGGCAGGATGATCACGTTGTCGCCCTGGTTCCAGTTGGCCGGGGTCGCCACCTGCTTGGCCGCGGTGAGCTGGCAGGAGTCGAGCAGCCGCAGGATCTCGGCGAAGTTGCGGCCCGTGCTCATCGGATAGGTCAGGGTCGCCTTGATCTTCTTGTCCGGCCCGATCACGAACACCGACCGCGCGGTGGCGTTTTCCATCGGCGTGCGGCCCTGGGAGGTGTCTCCGGTGTCCGCCGGCAGCATGTCGTAGGCCTTCACGATCGACAGATCGGGGTCGCCGATGAGCGGATAGGTAACCGCGTGGCCTTGGGACGCCTCAATGTCACGCGACCACGCTTCATGGTCGCTCACGCCGTCTACGCTGATCCCCACAACCTTGCAGTTGCGCTGCTCGAACTCCGGTTGCAGGCCCGCCATGGTCCCCAGCTCGGTGGTGCACACCGGGGTGAAGTCCTTGGGGTGGGAAAACAGAATGGCCCACCCGTCCCCGATCCACTCATGGAAGTTGATCGGCCCCTGGGTCGTCTCCGCCGTGAAGTTGGGGGCCTCGTCGTTGATTCTCAGCGCCACGTCTCTCCTCCTCCGACCCGGCTCGCCGGATCGTGCTGACTGGCCCCAAGCATCGCACGATCGGCGCCCACCGGCAAGCGCCTGCCGGCTCGCGGCAGGTACAGCCAGCGGCCGACCGTGGGGGCCGGCTCCGCGGGCGATGCCAGCCGCGGGGCGCCGCCCTGCACCACCACCCGGGCGGCCACCGTCGCCTGTGCCGCGACCGCCTCCAGGACGCGGCCTGCGGTCGCGGCGTCGCGGCAGACCAGGAAACAGGCGCCGCCGCAGCCGGCGCCGCTCAGCTTGCCGCCGCTCGCGCCGGCGCGGCGGCCGGCCTGCAGCAGGCGATCCTGCGCCGGGTCGGCCAGAGCGAGGCGGGCGAGCACGCGCTGGGCGGCGTCGGCCAAGCTCCCCAGCGCCGCTGGCTGTCCCCGCAGCAGCAGGCCGCGCGCCTCCCGGCTGAACCCGCCGAGGAGGTGCAGGTCTTTGCCGGTGCCGGGGTCGCCGGCGCCCAGGCGGCCGGCTACCGCGGCGACCTGGGCCCTGGTATCGCCGCGGCGCGGCACCGCCGCCGCCACCAGGTGCAGTTCGGCCGCGGGGAGCGACTCGTAGCTCGGCAGGCCGCCGCTGCCGGCGGCCGCGGGCCAGCTCAGAAAGCCCACCCCCGGACGCGCCGCGAGGCCGGTGTCCGCACCCGACGGCGTGCCGTGAAACACCTGTTCGCGCTCGTGCGCCCCGCGCCACAGGTCGGCAGCGGCAGCCGTTGGCGCCCGCGCCGCGCCCGAGGTTGCAGGAACCACCTGCTGGTCGGCGGCCGCTTGCTCCGAGCGAACGGGCGGCCGACTCGCCGACTCCGGCGTTCCGGAGTCGCGGGGCGCCGCACCGCCGAAGGCGCGCTCGGCCGCCACGCACAGGGCGGCGCTGGAGCCGAATCCGAGCCCGACCGGGATCTGCGATCGGACCTCGACAACCGCCGCGAAGGGCGGATGGCCGAGCATCGCGGCGAGCGGCGGCGGCAGGCGGGGCAGCCCGTCCTGGGCCGCGGACCGGCCAGTGGACCGGCCGGTGGCTGCGGCAGCCAGCGGGGTGATCCGCAGCTCGGCGGTCCACGGCAGACTGATGCCGAGGGCAGGATGGCGGTGGACCACGGCGTGCTCGCCGAACAGGAGCAGCTTGCCGGCCGCGCGTCCGATCAGGTCAGCCAGCGCAATCCCTCCGGCGCCAGCCGTATTGGCATCACGTACGGCACGGCCGGGAGCTGCCGGTCCGCCGGCGCCGCGGCAATGCCCAGCTCGCCGCCCGCTCCCACCGGCTTGGCGGCCCAACCGCAGGCACGCAACCGGTCCAGGCGGGCGCGCAGGTCCGGCGGCTCAACCGCCACGCCGATGCGATCTCCGAGGCAGCGGGTCAGCGCGCCGGCGGCGGCGATGGCGGCACAGCAGTCGGCCGCGTCGGCGGCGGCCAGCAACCGCTCGACCGCGGCCCGCGAGCGCCGCCGGAAGTCGGCCGCCGCGGCCCGCTCACGCCGGCGCCACCGCTCGTAGCGGGCCACGGCGGCCGTGGTCGCCAGCGGGGTGCCGCCCATCACCAGGCAGAGGGAGGCCGGCAGCAGCGCCCGCGGCAGCAGCGCCACCTGGGGCACGCGCCCGCCGCTGAAGCGCGCCACCCCACCCCACACCGAGGCCGCCACGTCGTATCCGCTGCCGCGCCCCTCCTGCGCACGGCGATGGGCGGCAAGGGCGGCGGCGAACACCCGCTCCCGGTCCACCGCGGCCGCCGCGCGCGGCCGCGCCCCCTGCAACAGCAACGCCGCCACCGCCACGGCAACCGCGGCGCTGGACCCCAACCCCAGCTTGCCGCGCCCTCCGACCAGGGCACTCGAGTCCACCTCGATCGCGCCGCATGGTACGCCGCACTCCTCCACCAGGGCACCGAACAGCGGGGAGTCGCACTCTCCCGGCGTCCACAGGAACCGGCGCGCGCCCATCCGCCCCGTGATGCGCGGCGCACGGCGCACCTCACAGGTGGCGCGCACCTCCGGCAGCACGCCCAGCGTGATCCCCGGCGCGTCCGGCTCGGTAACGGCGTACTCGCCAAGCAGCAGCACGCTGCCCGGCGCGGCCACGCCCAGACGGTCAGTCAACAATGCAGGGGCCGGCGCCGGGAGCCGTCTCGATCAGGTCGGCGGGGGCCAGCCCCGCGTCCGTCAGCAGCGCGGCGCGGATCCGGTCCACGTCCACCGCCAGACAGGCGACCTTGACTTGGGGGCCGGCGTCCATGGTCTCCCATGCGCCGACGCCTGCCGCGCGCAGGTCCGCCAGCACCTCCAACACCCGCAGCGACTGCGGCCGCAGATAGTTGATCGGCGGATCGGCGGCGAACATCGTGCCGAACATGCGCAGGTAGCTGACGCGCATGAGCGGGCCGAGCCGCTCCAGGTCGCGGGCTCGCACCGCTTCCAATGCTGCCTGGAAGGTGGCCTCCGCGGTGGCCACCCAGGGGTCGTAGTAGGGCGAGGTCGCGGCCACGTGCATCATGGCGGTGCGCGACGGCAGCGGCTTGCTGCGGCGCGAGGTGACGGCCACCAGCAGCCGCAACTCGGGCCAGTGGTCTGCCGGGAACGCGCCCACGGCGGCCTCGGCGCCCGCTTCAAGCGCGCTGAACCCACCCCACACCGCGCGCGCCGCCGACGCCGACCCGATGCGCGCCAGCGCGGACAGGCCGGCGCGCGCCGGGGCCATGCCCGCCAGCGCCGCGCAGCCCACCGCCAGCGCCGCGAACAACGACGCGGAACTGGCCAGCCCGGCCGCGCCGGGGAAGTTGTTGTGCGCCTCCACCAGGTAGCGCGTCGTTACCCCCAGGGTGGTCCGCGCGGCGTCGAAGAAGGGGCCGTGCCGCGCCGCGGGCACCTCGGCGCCGTCCACGGTCAGGCGGTCGGGTCCGGCGGCCTCCCACAGCCGCGCGGCGGTGTGCAGGCCCGTGACCGTAACCGCGAGGCTGGAGGTGGCCGGCAGGTTGCGCCGCGCGTCGCTCTTGCCCCAGTACTTCACCAGAGCCAGCGACGGCGCAGCCCGTACCCGCACCCCGCGCGTGCTAGCCAACCGTACGCCCGGCCCCCACGCTCCCCACACCGTTACCTGTCCGAACGTCGTAGATGAACCTTATTCCGGTTTCCCTTGGAATCAATACACACAACCGTACACACATAGGCGGAGCGTGCGCCATTCTCGCACGTCCGACAGCCGCCCGCAACTCGCTGCGCCACCTCCGCCACCTCCGCCACCTGAGTCGGCACCAGCCGGCGTCCGTGCAACGTGAACGCGCGCCGGAACCGGGTCGATGGGCAGCACATCGGGTCGTCGGGACCGTGTGCTATCATCGTCACGAACATGCGACCGCCCCGGATGGTGAGGCTTTCCACGCGTACCCGATCCCCCAAGAACTCCCGTCCCGCCTGAAACGGCGCGCCTTCGCGGTCATGCATCGCCAGCAAGTGGATGAAGGTGCCGCTGCCGCCTGGGTCGATGAAGACGACTACCGCGGCGTCGGCAACCTGGTCACCGTCGAGGTCGCCAAAAGCGACCAGGTCGCCTACCAGTCCGGCATGCACCTGCTGCGTCGCGCCCGCGCCGTACTTGATCGATCCCTGCCCCTCGTGGAATCGAATCGGGGTCTCCTCGTCCCGAGCAGCGGCAGATGGTATAGGCCGTTGTGTAGCTGTTCGAGCGTAAGCAGTCGCAGCAGCTCACTGTCCCCGGGCGCCGTGGTTTTCTCCTGGGTGTGAGCCGGCTGTGAGGCCACAAGCAGGCCAACCGCGAACACCAATGGTGCGAATCCCGTCTTCAAGGGTGCCTCGGATCAGTCGGTGGCGACGGCCGGCGCCGACGTCACTGAGGCTTGGGCGCGCTGGGCGCGGAGGAGTCGGCGGGCGGTGGCGACGTCCATCGGTCCGGCTGCGGCCAGCGCGGCGGCGATGGCGGTTACCTCGGCGCCGCGCGCGCCGGCGGTGAACGCCAGCCGCTCCGCGTGCAGGCGCATGTGGCCGTGCTGGATGCCCTCGGATACCAGCGCCCGCAGTGCCGCGAGATTCTGGGCCAGGCCGACGGCGGCGGCAATGGCGGCCAGCCGGCGGCTGTCGGGGTTGCCCAGAATGCGGAGCGCCAGGCGGCTGACCGGGTGCAGGCCGACGGCGCCGCCGACGGTGCCGAGCGGCAGCGGACACTCCAGGCGGCACTGCAGCGTGCCGCCGGCGACGCGGTAGCGGGTGAGCGGTGCGTAGGCGGTGCCGGCGGCGGCCCAGCCGTGGGCAGCCGCCTCGACCGCGCGCGTGTCGTTGCCGGTGGCCTGGGTGAGCGCGGCGATGCCGTTGAGCACGCCCTTGTTGTGGGTCACGGCGCGGTCGTGGTCGGCGGCGGCGATCGCGGCGGCGCGCACGATGCGCCGCGCCACTTCGGCGCCGGAGTACGCGCCGCGCGCCAGGCCGGAGCACGCCACCTGCCCCGCCGCGCGCACCCGGGCCCGGCGGCTGGCGTTGGTGACGATGGCCATCAGCAGGCGCCCGCCGGTGAGCCGTTCCAGCAACGGGCGCGCCGCCTCGCCGGCGGTATTGACCTTGTTCGCCCCCATCGCGTCGCGCACGTCCAGGTCGATCTCCACCTTCAGCGCGTCCCCGACCCGCTGCGCCGTCACCTCCCGGAACCCGCCGCCGCGCTCCACCAGGGTCGCCACGGCCGCGTCCACCAGGACGGCGATCTCCGCCCGCGCGGCGCGCACCGCTTGCTCCGCATCGTCGCGCGCCTGCTCGACGAACAGTTGCACCGTTGCGATCGGCGGATCGGCCTCGGTGCGGATACCGGCGCCGCCCTCCCCTTCTGCCAGCAGGCGCGCGCCGTAACTGGCCGCGGCCACCACCGACGCCTCCTCGGTGGCGAGCGGCACCACCAGCTCCTCGCCGTCCACCCGAAAACCGGTCGCCAGCCCGACCGGTAGCGGGAACGCACCGACCGCATTCTCTACCAGCAGGTCGGCGACCGCACCCGTTTCCGCGTCACCGCACAGGGCGGCCGGCAGTTGGCAGCCCAACGCGGCGGCCAGCGCGGCCCGGCGCTCGGCCAGCGGCAGGCGGCGGAACCCGCGCGGCAGAGCGATCGGCGGCACGGCCCGGTTCACCGGCTCAGCGGGCTACGCGGGACGCGATTCGCCGGTAGGCGGCGTGGAGCAGATCGGCCGGCGCACTTTCAGGAGGCGGCCAGCGCGGCCGGCGCCGCGGCCACCGGCAGCTCGCCTTCCAGCGACAGCGGCCGCGCGCGGGTCACGTCCACCGCCACGTGGGTGCCGATCAGGTCGGTGCCGCCGGCGAAGCGCACCGGGACGCGGCCCTCGGTGCGGCCGATCAGCAGCCCCGGCTTGCGGTCCTCGGCCTCGACCAGCACCTCCACCGTGCGCCCCTCCCAGCGCCGGTTGTGGCGCAGGGCGGTCTCCTGCAGCACCTCGGACAGCACCTGCAACCGCCGCTTCTTCTCCGCCTGCGGCACGTCGTCCGGCCAGCGCGCCGCCGCCGCCCCGGGCCGCGGCGAATACATGGCGACGTAGGCCATGTCGAACGCGAACTCCTCCATCGCCCGGCGGGTGCGCTCGAACTGCTCCTCGGTCTCGCCGCAGAAGCCCACGATGATGTCGGTGAACAGCGTCGCGGCCGGCAGCATCGTGCGGATGTTGTCGACCACTGCCCGGTACTGGTCCAGGCGGTGGTTGCGGTTCATGCGGATCAGCACCTTGTCGTCGGCCGACTGCATCGGCAGATGGATCTGCGTAGCCAGCGAGTCGTACTCGGCAATGCGCTCCAGCACCGCCGGCGACATGTCCGCCGGATGCGGCGAGGTGAAGTACACCCACACCTTCTGCGCAGCGGCGTCGCACCGCGCCCCCACCTCCCCGAGCAATGCGGCGAAGCTGGGTTCGGCGCCCGGCCGGTCGCGGCCGTAGGAGTTCACGTTCTGGCCCAGCAGCGTGATGCTGCGGTAGCCGCGCGCCAGCAACCCCTCCACCTCGCGCAGCACGTCGGCCGCCGGCCGCGACACCTCGCGCCCGCGGGTGTAGGGCACCGCGCAGAAGGTGCAGAACTTGTCGCAGCCGTTCTGGATCGGGACGTAGGCGGCGTGGGCCGACCCGTAGCGCGGCGTGATGCCCCAGAACCGGTCGGTGTGGTTGAGCGTCACCGAGCGCCCCGGATGCAGGGCGGCGTCGATCGCCGCGGGGGTGACCACGCCGGAGGTGCGGATCATCTCCGGAAGCTGCGGCAGATCGTCGATGCGGAACACCAGGTCGAACAGGCGCAGGAACTTCGCCTCGTCCTCGGGCAGGATGCAGCCGGACACGAAGGTGAGCAGCGGCCGCTGCGCCTTCCAGCGGTTCCACTCGTGGATGCGGCCGTAGACCCGGTCGATCGCCTTCTGGCGCACCGAGCACGCCACCACCCCGAGCAGGTCGGCCTGCGCCTCACTCTGCGCCTCGGCGAACCCGGCACCCTCCAGCACCGCCGCGATCCGCTCCGCGTCCGAAGTATTCATCTGGCAGCCCAGCGACAGCAGTCGGTAGGTCATCGCGACCGGTAATGTACCGCGCCCGCGCCGTCTTGGTAAGGGCGCGTCAGAGACGACCGAGACGATCATTGACGATCATTGAGGTAGTGCTGATTCGGAGCGCGTGAGCATGCCGAGCACTCCCGGCGGTCACGTTGCCGGCAGGAACCGTGCCGGGGCACGCGTCGGAGATCACAATCAGAATTCGGTTCGGGCTCTCGCACTTCCAGAATACCGAGGGGCTATTCAACATCGAGATCGAGAATACCGTCAATCTAGGAAAGTGTTCCTGGAAATTCTCAGTCGCAGGAGCCGGTGTATCAAAACCGGATCACTTCTTCGTCACGTTGAACGGCGATGATCCAGGGGAGTTGCAAGCGTCATTCAATCGCCTGCTGCGACACATGATGGAAGTCATGAACCGGTGGATTGTTGAGAAGATCGTCGGCGTCTGCTCAGAAACGGTGTAGCTGCCTCGGCTTCCCCGGCCGGCCTCTCGGCGTGTTCGCCGTAGGGGTGCTGGCGCTTCTGTACGGCATCGGAGCGCCCGGGGTCGATGCGCAGAACAACGGCGCGACTCCGTGGGGTGGGACGGTGGAGGTCGCGCCGGCCAGCTTGACCATCCGCGCCGGACACTCCGTCAGCTACCGCCTGCGGCTGACTGAACAACCGACTGCCGACGGATGGTGGGTCCGGGTGCGCGCCGACGGCGCGGTGCGCGCCGACGGTAACTACCAGGGCTTGAGCTGGGTGCCGTCGGTCGGCTGGGAGTTCGATCAGGACAACTGGGACCAGTGGCGCGAGATCCGCATCACGGCCGCGGATGACGCCGAACTGGATACGCAGGTCACCTTTACCCACGAGGTGTGGGATCACACCGCCGAGTGCCCGGTACACGACGCGGGTCCGGTCACGGCACGCGTCTCGAACAACTCCGGAACGACCAACCCGCCGCCCGAGGACTCCCTGACGCGTCCGGACAATTCCCAGACGCCGCCCACCGATCCGCCGGCGCTGACCGGCCCGCCGACGCTGGCCATCGACGACGTGAGCGTGGCCGAGAACGAGGGACGAGCCGTGTTCCGAGTGAGCCTGCGCCGCGCCAGCAACGAAGCGGTGACCGTGCAGTATGCGACGTTCGACGGCACGGCGACGGCCAGCGCGGACTATACGCCCATGAGCGCGACACTGACGTTCGAGCCCGGTGACACGCGCACGACGCTGGCGGTCCCGGTGCTCGACGACGACGAGGCGGAAGGGGACGAGGTGTTCACCGTGCGGTTGAGCGACGCACGCAACGCGACGCTGGTCGATCGCGAGGGCACCGCCACCATCCGCGACGACGAGTACCGAGACCGGCAGTCGGCGCGGGCGATACCGACGGACTGGCTCGGGCAGTTCGGCGGTACCGCGGCGGCCCACGTAGTGGATGCGCTCGACGAGCGGATGCGATGCGCGCGCGATCGCCGGCCGGGGGAGGCTGCTGCGGACCACCCGGCGCCCCGGTGGCGGTGTGCGCAGTACCCGGGACCGGCGCCGCCCGCAACCAACGGAACCAACGGTCGTCGCCTGGACGAGCTGCCGAACCTCGAATGGACGGATGAGCGCGGCTCCAGGATGAGCCTCTGGGGCCGGGGAGCGTTCTCGCGGTTCGAAGACGCGGACGACGCGCAGGCCCCGGACGGCAGTGTCCGGAGCGCGACCGTAGGGGCGGACTTCCTGGCGCAGCGCGCGTTGATCGGGGTCGCGGTCTCCCACAGTCAAGGGGCCGGTACGGTGGCGCCGGACGGCACCGAGCTCGAAGCGTCCTCCTCTCTGACCGGCATCTATCCGTATCTGCGGGTGGGGGTGGGCGACCGCCTCTCGCTCTGGGGCGCGGGCGGCATCGGCTCCGGAACCCTGGCGCTCAAGAGCCGGGAGGCCGCGCCGGACGCCGCGCCGAACGATACCGGGATCACGATGAAGCTGGGGGCGGCCGGCGCCCTGGCGGAGATTCTGGCGCCCGACCAGGGCAACGGTCTTGCCCTGACGGTCAAGGCCGACGCGCTGCTGCTGCGGATCGACGCCGACGCGTCAACCTCCTTCGCGGCCGCGTCGGCGGATGCCACCCGGGTGCGTGTCGTGCTGGAAGGTGGGTACGAACACGCCCCCGAATCAGGAGAGCTGATTGCCCCGTTCGTCGACGTCGGCATGCGGCATGACGGCGGCGACGTGGAGAGCGGGTTTGGAGCGGAGATCGGCGGCGGGCTGCGCTACGCGCATCGGGTGCACCACGTGACGGCCGAGCTCCACGCGCGCGCGCTGCTGGTGCATGCGGCCGAGGGTCTCAGGAGATGGAGCGTGGCGGGCTCGCTACGCTACGATCCGCAGTTGAACTCGGCGAGGGGCCCGTACTTCACGTTCTCCTCTTCCCGTGAATCGGCCGGGCGGGACGGTCAGGCGACGCCTTGGGCACTCGATACGAGGGTGGCTCTGCCGCCAGGCGACGGTGCCGCCAGCGGCTGGAATCTCGCTGGCGAGTTCGGCTACGGCATCCCGTTCCCCGACGGCTCGACCACGGGAACGCCGTGGGTGGGAGTGTCCATGGCGGAAGGCACGCCGGAGTATCGTCTCGGCTACCGTCTCGACTTCGACTCCGGCCTGCGCACGGGTATTTCCGGCACCCTCCGCGACCGCCCCACGGCCAGCGAACCGCCCGACTACGCGGTCAACCTGATGCTCTCGCTCCAGTGACGGATGATCGGGTGTGTTGCACGCTACCGGTCGTCGCCCTCGCCCTGCAGCGTGCCCGCTTGCTGGCGCCGGGCCAGCTTGCGCAGGTTCTCCTCGGCCACCTCCTGCAGCGACAGATCGAGATCCGTGCAGATCTGGGCCAGGTACCAGAGCACGTCTCCGAGCTCGCTCTTGAGCGCGGCGCGATCCTCCTCGCCGATCACTCCGCCCTTGTCGCGAAAGATTTTCTTCACCTTGCCCGCCACCTCACCCGCCTCGTTGGTGAGCCCCAGGGTCGGATAGAGGATGGCGTGATCCACCACGACGCGGCTCCACGTACTGCGGGACTTTCGCTGATAGCCGGCGAACGTCGCCCCCCCCTGCTCCATCTCCAGCGTCCTCCTGCTTCCGCATACTCGGGGGAATGGGGCATCGAGAGCAACCGCCGTTGCGCGCAGTGGCTCGCAGTTGCTCGCAGTTCGCACCCCGTGAGCTTACGATGACCACGGACGACCGGAGCTCGCACCTCGGACCGGGCCGCCGGCACCGCGTGCGGGTGCGCTTCTATCAGGAGCTGGGGGACTTTCTGCCGCTTCACCTGCGCGGGCGTGAGTTCGAGGTGGCGGTGCACGACGGCACCACCACCAAGGCGCTGGTGGAGCACTGCGGCGTTCCGCACTGCGAAGTCGACCTGCTGCTGGTGGACGGCGAGTCGGTGGACTTCGGGTACCGGCTGCAGCACGGCCAGCGCGCCAGTGTCTACCCGGTGTTCGAGAGCTTCGACATCTCGGCCGTCACGCGGGTGCGCCCCGCACCGTTGCGCAGGCTACGGTTTCTGGTGGACGCCAACCTGATCAAGCTCGCCACGCTGCTGCGCATGTGCGGCCTGGACGCCACCGACGCCGGCATGCTGCGGCCCGGCGGCGCGGACGACGAGGATGCCCGGCTGGTGGCGGCGGCGCGGCGCGAGCAGCGCGTCATCCTGACCCGCGACCGGCGCCTGCTGGAGCGCAGGGAGGTGACCCACGGCTGTTTCGTCCGCTCCCAGGACCCTGATCAGCAACTGGAGTTCGTGCTGCGTCGCTTCGATCTGGGCGCTACGTTGCGCCCGTTCTCCCGCTGCATGCGCTGCAACGAGCCGCTCGAACCAGTCGCCAAGGCCGCGATTCTGCACCTCCTGCCCCCTCTGGTGCGCGTGCAGCAGCAGTCCTTCAGCCGCTGTCCCCGCTGCCTGCGCCTCTACTGGCCCGGCAGCCACTGGCGGCGCATGCGCGGCCGCATCGACGCCCTGCTCCAACCGGGGCGCTGAGGGCAACCACGGCAACCGTGAGTTCTTGACGGTGTGCCGCGCGCGGCAGACTGCGTTCTCATGGGCACGGTGATGCGTGACGAAAAGCCGGTGTTACACCCGTCGCCCGTGCCCAATCTCTGGCGGGCGCACTTCGGTTGGGGCCCCCTACAGTTGGGGCCCCCTACAATAGAACAGAGACCCGGTTGCGGTGTACGGTCACCGCCATGAGTAGCTTGCCCACACGGCCCTTGGGCGCAACCGGCGAGGACGTATCGATCCTGGGCATGGGTGGCGGACACGTTGCGGGCGCCAATCCAGACGACCGAGAGGTGGTGCGCGTCATTCAGCGCGCGATCGAACAGGGTGTGACCTTCATGGACACCGCCTGGGAGTACAGCGACGGGCGCTCAGAGCGGCTGATGGGCGAAGCAACCCAGGGCCGGCGTGACGAGATCTTTATGATGACCAAAGTCTGCGCCCGGGATCGCGCGGGCGCCCTCTCCAATCTCGAGGACAGCCTGCGACGGCTGCGCACCGACGTCATCGACCTGTGGCAGTTTCATGAGATCAACTACGCCACCGATGCCGAGCTGGTGTTTGCCGCCGACGGCGCTGCCGAAGCTGCCCACAAGGCGCTGGCGGAGGGCAAGGTTCGCTTCGTCGGCACGACCGGGCATAAGGAGCCGGACTACCTGATGGCGATGCTGCAGCACGAGTTCCCGTGGTCGACCGTGCAAATGCCGGTGACGGTGCTAGACCCGCACTACAAGAGCTTCATCGCCACCGTGCTGCCCGAAGCTCAGCGACGCAGCATCGGCGTCATCGGCATGAAAGCCCTGGGCGGCAACGCGGGGTTCCTGACCGGTGCCGGGCTCACCCTCGCCGAGTGCCTTGGCTTCGCGCTCTCGCAGCCCATCAGCGTGCTGGTATCGGGGATGACGACCGTGGACGAGGTCGACCAGAATACGGCGGTGGCGCGCGATTTCGCGCCCATGAGCCGGGAGGAGCAGGCTGCGTTGCAGGCCAGGGTGCGACCGGTGGCGGCCGACGGCCGCTTCGAGACGTACAAATCGACGCAGGCGTTCGACAGCCCACCGCATCGCGCCCAGCACGGCTTCGCGCTGACCGAGTCCAGGGTTGCGGTGTTGCCGGCGGACCGCTGACACAGCTTCAACATGTTCGGCGACGCGGTGCGCGACCTGCTCGATCCCCGCCTCCGCGGCGGCACCGGCCGCTTCTCCGGCCCCCGCCGCCAGCCGCGCCGCAAGCGTCCCGCCGCTCGTTAAGGTTAAGGTTAAGCGGTGTCGTCGATCCGAAGTATTACGCATGTACATCTGGACAAGTCGCTGACCGGCCAGGACACGCCGATACACCCCTGTCACACGTTGACGATACGGCTGCAAGACGATCTCGCGGAATGGGTCGAACGGACCGCACAGGCAATGGGCGTGTCGCAAGGGCGCCTGATCCGCGATCAGTTGGAGAGGGCGCGGCGTGAAGACGTACAGACGCGGCGCTACATGCGCCTCGCCGGGTCGGTTCGACTGGCCCAGGACCTCTCGACCAGGAAAGGGTTCTCGCCGTCGTGATGGGTATCGCCGATACCGGCTTCCTCGTAGCATTCGCCAATGCCCGCGACGTCCACCACGATTGGGCCGTCAGTGTGGCGCGGCGAGTCTCCCACATCTCTTCGTCGAGCTGGTCGAAGACGCGCGTGTTGATGGACACGTTTCGGCGTCTGGTCGAAGCGCTCGATGCGTCGCCGACGCCGGCCTCCGAATGGCGCGGCGTGAACCGCGTGCTGGGCGGCGACGTGCTCGCCCAGCTGCTCGGCAGCCGCTCTCCTGCCCAACTCCTGAGTGGGACCTGGCGACCGGAGGACCCCGGTCCGCAGCGCGTCCGCGACCTTGCGCCGGAGCGGCCCGCACTGCCGCTGGAAGTCTCGACCGGTGCGCCCGGCACGTATGAAAGCTGCCAATCGGAGGCACGGCGTCTGCGAGCGCAGGGAGCTACCGCCATGACCGCCCCGTCGGCGGCTCTGTTGCCGGGTGCAGCAAGCGGCTGGCGAGTGGACGGTGGCCTCCGTCCCGGCCCGGCGCGAGACGGCAGGGTCTTCGTCCTTTACGGTTCACGTCCGGATCTGGTCGGCTGGGCCGCAACCGTTGCCGGCCGCCCGGGCAGCGAACTTCTGCCCCACGTGCGTCACTTCTGACCACGCCGGCAAGTCCGTTACTGGTCGGACAGCCAGGTGCGGAGCGCGCGGGCCGCGTCTTCGGGGTGCTTGCGGGCCAGGCTGATCGCGCTCTCCCGCAGCTCCTCCTTGCGCCGGGCGGCGGTCCGGTGCGGTGCGCCGTTGCCGGCCGCCGCCGCGCCGCGGGCGAGTTCGGCCCGGCGGCGGCGGCGCGCCCAGCCGCGCACCAGCACCAGGAGCGTCAGGGCGGCTCCGGCTACCGCCGCCCCCGCGGCCGGCAGCAGCCGCCGCCGCTGCGCCTCCTCCCTGACCAGGGCGTCCTCCGCGCGAAATTGAGCGGTGCGATCGAACGGCAGCTGCTCCACGGTCACGGAGTCGCCGCGCTCCGGGTCCAGGCCGATCGCGTTCTCAATCAGCACCTGCGCCTTGCGCAACTCCTCCGCCGGCACCGGCACGTATTCGCGCCGAATCCCCCCGCCCGGGGTCAGCGCCAGCTTGCCGCCCGGTTCGTACAGCCGGTTCCAGACGCCGTCCAGCGCAACGCTCACGGTGATGCGGTCGATGGTCCAGGGGCTCTTCTCGGACACCGTGCTGCGCCGATTCACCACCTCGTTCTGAATCAGATGGGTACTCTCGCCGCCGTCGACTGACGTCTCCCGCTGTTCCTCTCGCGACACGGTAAGCGACGGCAGCGTGACCGACTCGTCCTCGGCCGTGCGCGGATCATCCGCGCGCAGGGTGATCGGAAAGTGTTCCTCGGTCTCGGTGGTCTCGGTGGACAGGTCCAGATCGAGATCCAGCTTCACGATCTGCACCCGGTCGGCAGTGAAGATCTTCTCCAGCGCGGCCATGATCTCGCGCTGGTAGCGCTGCTCGAAGTCGAACTTGGTGGTGATCTGCTGCTGTGCCAGGGAGATCCGGTCGAGCTGCGGCAACCCGGCGGACCCGTTTACCTGATTCCCCCGGTGATCGAGAATCACGATGTTCTCGGCCGTCAGTCCCTCCACCGCGAACTGCACCAGCCGCTGCACGCCGGCCACCTTCGTCCGGTCTTCCAGGATGTCGCTGCCAACTTCCGGGGTGATGATGATCGACGCCGTGGTCGGGTGCTGGTCTTCGGCGAACAGCTCCCGCTTCGGCACCACCAGGGTGACGTTGGCCGCGGCAACGCCGTCGAGCGCCTCGATGTGCTGCTCGAGGTTGAGGGTCAGCGCACGCTGCAGGTTGACGTTGCGCTCGAAGTCGGTCACCGAGAACCGGTCCACGTCGAACAGCGCGAACGGATCGGTCTGCAACGGGATCAGCTCCTCGCGGATCAGGACCGCCCGCAGCCGGCGCGCGGTGTCCGCATCGCCCACGAAAATGCGGTTGTCGGGGTGGACCTGATAGTCCTCACCCTCCTGATCGAGGCGGGTGGTGATGCGCAGCCGATCGTACTCGTCGGGGATCGGCACGCCGATCAGGGGGACCGAGGACGGAGCGGCGCCGAGCGCGAGCAGCAGCGCCACGAGCGCGGCCGTGGCGCCCGACACGCCGCCCAGAACCAGTTTCTGAATGAGCGTCCAGCGGCCCCATTGGGCCGCGGCCTGCTGCCGGAGGCTCCGCCACCGGCGTAGCAACAGCGCTGTCATGCCCCCTCCCCTGCCCTGCGCCGGTGCGCGTCCCGAAGGGTGGCGGGGCGGCACACCGGCCGCGGTGCTGCCGGGCCAGATACGCTACATATGCGTGCGATCGGCCGGCCATGTCAAGTGTGCGCCGCGCACGCACGGACGCGGACGCGCGCGGTGGCCGGGTTAGAACTTGCGCGACCAGTACTCGGGCCAGCGCTCCACCACCACCTTGGTCTGGGTGAAGAACTCGACCGCGTGCTTGCCCTGGGCGTGCAGGACGCCGAAGAAGCTGCGGCGCCAGCCCGAGAACGGGAAGTAGGCCATCGGCGCCGCCACCCCGATGTTGATCCCGATGTTGCCCACGTCCGCCTCGTAGCGGAAGCGGCGCGCGGCGCGCCCGTCGGTGGTGAACAGACAGGCCATGTTGCCGTAGTCGCCGCTGTTTACCAGCCGGATGGCGTCTTCCACGGTGTCGGCGTGCATCACCCCGAACACCGGGCCGAAGATCTCGGTGGTGGCCACGGTGCTGCCGGCGGAGACGTCGGCCAACAGCGTGGGGCGCACGAACGAGCCGCGCTCCAGACCGGCAATCGAGGCGTTGCGGCCATCCACCACCACGCGCGCGCCCTCGCCGGCGCCCACCCCGACCAGCCGTTCGATCCGTTCCTTGCTCGCATGGCTGATCACCGGCCCCATCTCGACCTGGTCGTCCAGGCCGTTGCCGACCACGCGGTTGGAGGCCGCCGCGGCCATCGCCTCGGTGAACGGCGCGGTGGCGTCGCCCACCGTGATCGCCAGCGACGCGGCCAGACAGCGCTGCCCGGCGCTGCCGTAGGCGGAGTCCACCACGATCTGGGTCGCCATGTCGATCTCGGCGTCCGGCAGCACCACCACGGGATTCTTGGCCCCGCCCTGGGCCTGCACCCGCTTGCCGGCGGCGGAACCGCGGGCGTAGACGTGCCGCGCCACCGCGGTCGAGCCGACGAAGCTCACCGCGGAGATGCCGGCATGGTCGAGCAGCGCGTTGACCGTGTCCGCGCCGCCGTTGACCACGTTGAATATCCCCGGCGGCAGCCCGGTCTCCTCGATCAGACGCGCAATCGCCAGCAGCGTAAGCGGAGTACGATCCGACGGCTTGACGATTACCGTATTGCCGCACGCCAGGGCGTAGGGAAAGAACCAGAACGGGATCATGCCCGGGAAGTTGAACGGGCAGATGATCGCACACACCCCGACCGGCTGGCGGATCATCAACTCGTCGATCCCGCGCGACACGTCCTCCAGGACGTCGCCCTGCATCAGGATCGGGATCCCGCACGCCACCTCGACGTTCTCGATCGCGCGCGTCATCTCGCCGAGCGATTCACTGAGGATCTTGCCGTTCTCGAGGGTGATGGTGCGCGCCAGCTCCGTGACGTCGCGTTCCATCAGCGCCTTGAGCTTGAACAGGTACTGCACCCGTTCGCCGGGCGGTGTGCGCCGCCACTCCGGCAGGGCGGCGGCCGCGGCCTGCACGGCGCGGTCCACCTCGGCGCCCGGCGACTGGGGGGTCTCGCCCAGGGTCTCTCCGGTAGCCGGGTTCAGCACCGCCAGCGACGCGGCGGCGGCGTCCGCGGCCGACCATTGGCCGTTTACGAAGTTGCGGATGTCAAAGCTCGTACTCATGGCGGTTAGGGTACCACGTTACGAGGCCGCTTCCAACTTGGCCGCGATCGCGCGATGGGTGGCGCGGTCGATCGGGTAGCGGTGCAGCACCAGAATCCCGGCCAGCAGGAACAGGACGGGGATCGGCCCGATCAACAGCCGGATACCGTGCAGCGCCAGCGGCGTCTGCGCCACGTCGGGCACGTAGCCGGTCCACTGCAGCACCGCGCCGCTGACGGCGCCGGCCAGCCCCAGCCCCAGCTTCTGCAGGAAGGTCCACATGCCGTAGAACACCCCCTCGCGCCGCTGGCCGTGGTGCAACTCGTCGTAGTCCACCACGTCGGGGATGATCGACCAGGGCATGACGTAGTTGGTGGCCAGCCCCACCCCCGCCACCGCCATCACCACGAACAGCGCGGTCACGTCGCGGTGGGCGACCAGGTACGCCGCCAGCAGGGCGCCGCCGAACAGCACCATGCCGGCGTTGTAGGCGGTGCGCTTGCCGAGCCGCCGCGACAGCCGCACCCACACCGGGATCGCGGCAAACGCGGCCAGCAGCAGCACCAGCGACGCGAACCGGGCCAGCTCCGGACGCCCGTAGAGGTGCTCGAAGTAGAACGGCACCGCGCTGGTGGCGATCACGATGCCGGTCATGAACAGCGTCCACGGCACCAGCGCCAGCAGGAACGGCCGCACCCGCAGCGCCGCCGCGTAGCTCGCGAACAGGTTGCCCACCGGCACCCGCTGCGGCGCCACCGGCCGCTCGCGCACCGACGCGAAGGTGATCAGCACCACCGCCGCCGTGAGCAGCCCGAACGCCGCGCCCGCGGCCGCGTACCCGGCCGCATCGGCCACCAGCGTGAACGCCCCGGCGCCGAGCAGGGTGCCGACGATCGCCCAGGCCATGCGGTAGCCGGTGAGGTTGGTGCGCTCCTGAAACCCGCGCGCCAGCTCCGGCGTCAGCGCCCCGTACGGCACGTACACCACGGTGTAGGCGGTGTTGACCACGCAGAAGGCGAACACCACCCAGGCGAACAGGGCCGCGTCGCTCCAGCCGCGCCCGCCCACGTCCAGGAACACCAGGGTCATGCCGCCCACCACCGCGGCCGCCCCGAACAGCAGGTAGGGGCGGCGGCGCCCCCAGCGCGACACGGTGCGGTCGGAGAGCGAGCCTATCAGCGGATCGGTCACCGCGTCCCACACCCGGCCGACCAGCAGCGCCAGCCCGGCCAGCGAGGCCGCCAGCCCCAGCGTGTCGGTCACGAAGTTGAGCAGCCAGAACCCCATGATCGTAAAGAACAGGTTGCCGCCGAGGTCGCCGACGCCGTACCCCAGCTTGGTCCGCAACGCCAGCCGGTTGGACTCTTCCATCTCTATACCGCCTTCCTGGAACGTGCTGCTCGCCGGGCGGGGCGCGGACTGGCGATCCGCTGCAATTCTCGCAGGACCTTCCGCACGTCGGCAGGGACCGTTTCCATGGCCTCGATAATACCCTCGTCGGCGATCCTCAGGGGCAGTCCCCGATCTTGAAGCCAGGCCCGAAGCTGGCCGAGCACCTGTTTTGCATCGCACCACCGGGTGGGATCCTCCCATGCCTGCGTCAGGAACTCGTCCGCGCGTTCGAGGGCGGTACTCAACGCAAGTCTCCGATCCTCGTTCTGAATGCGTGTCGCCAGGGACTGCCGCACCGCTTCCCGCTGTCCATCCAACAGGGAATCCAGTCCCTCGAAAAACGCGTCCTCGTGCCGGCTCCAGTCCTGCGCGCAGCCCAGCGCATCCGCTTGGCGACCGAGAGCGGCACGCAACGCTGCCCAGTCGAGGAGATAATTCTCGATCTCGTTGGCCTCCCACAACCGCAGGGTGAGATCGAGCTGGTAGGCCGGGGAGCCGGCCCGGGCGGTATGGGCGCGCAACTCACGGCGGCGTACTTGGTCGGTACGGTAGTCACGGTCGCCGATTGCAAGCATGCGAACGGGTCGGGGCAACGCAACACCGGGACTGTTCAAGAGGTCCTTCACCTGCCGGGCAAGATCGAGCACCCGAGCTTCCACCGGTCCTTGGTACGTATACATGAAGGTCAGCCCGCGCCACACTTCCTGCTGTCTCTTCTCACCCCAATGCTTGCGCGCAAACCGTTCGAGCAACTTCTGATCGCTCCTGTTCTCGACGAATACGATCGCGCGATTGGTGAGGAGCGGGACGATCTCCATGCGGTCCATGGCTCCGAGATCCTCGAGCATCTCGAGCTGTGCCGGCCCAACGTCGAAGGGTACGACCGTGCCGTCCATACAGACTCTGATCGAGCCGCTGGGAGCGACGCTGAGAAGCTGCGGTGAGTGAGTCGCAAGGATGAATTGCGCATGCTCCTGCTCGGCGAGCCGTTCCAGGACTGCCATGAGCTGCGTCTGCAGCCGGGCATGGAGATGAGCATCCGGTTCGTCGAGGAGCAGAGTACGGGCGCCGGGCGTGAGCACGGATACCAGAATCTGCAGCGCCTGATGAAATCCCGAACCGGTCACCATCACGTCCAGTTCGCGGGTAAGCACTTGGTCCCGATACGTTGCGTTGAGGAACTGGTCGAGGTCCACGTCGAACTTGATCCGCAAGACGCTCTCCGGAAACAGATCACGGAGCACGTCCACGAGCTTGTTCCAGCGCGACTCGTGATGTTCCCGCAGGTCCCACAGGAGGTTGCGCACGGTCTCGCCGTGCCGTTGCAGCCGCAGTCGTTCCTGACGCGCGGGTGGTGTGAGATACTCCTCGCGTGGCAGAAAGCCGGAAAACACCGGTATGAGTCGGATGTCCTGCTGGCTGATGGCTGCCGTTACGTCTCCCGTCGACTTTGGTGTAATGCTGAACCTGTTGTAGCTCAATCTCAACGTGAAGCCGATCTCGGCGCCATTGTCGTACGTGCCGTGCAGCTCGATAGTCTGCATTTTCTTCCCGATTGTCGTTTGTCCATGGGGCCACAAATCGGTCGGCTTCGCTACGGGAAGGACGCCGAATTCGTCGGGGCCCACCGAGCGGCGCAACAGGCCGAGTTGCTTCTTGCCGGGGTCCTTGCCGTTGGCCCGACGGGTCGTCTCAATGCAGTACTGAAACAGCGTCAAGGCTTCGAGGATGGTCGACTTGCCGCTGTTGTTGGCCCCGACCAGTACGGTCACCGCGTCGAAATCGATCTTTGTCTCGCGGTCGAATCGCTTGAAGCCCCTGATCGTGAAACGACGAATCATCCTGCTGCGATCATAGCCCACCAGGGCAGAGTGCGGTAAGTCGTGGGAAGGTCGAAGCAACGCGCCGGTTCAGCTTGTGCGGGTCGGCGGTGTGCGCATACGCTGTCCAGCCATGATATTCGATTCGATCCCGCTGCCGCGCAACCGCGCCTGGGCCGCGCGCGGGATCTGCAGAATGGAACACTACGAAACCGCCGGCCGGTTCCTGCTCGGCCTCGCCCCCGACGGGACCATGTGGTGATCCGGGGGGAAGCGGTGTCCGGCGACGGCGAGTTATCGACTGCAGGCGCGCCAGCGGGGGCAGCGCCGGTGTGAGCGACCTGTTTGAAGCGCAGGGGACGGCCGAACGCGACCGCCACGCGCCGCTGGCCGCCAGGATGCGCCCGCGGACGCTCGACGAGTTCGTGGGGCAGGACCACATCGTCGGCCCCGGACGCCTGTTGCGGCGTGCGATCCAGGCTGACCGGATCTCCTCGATCATCTTCTACGGACCGCCCGGTACCGGCAAGACCACCCTGGCGCGGGTCATCGCCGGCACCACCCGCGCCCGGTTCACCGCCTTGAACGCCGTGCTGGCCGGGGTCAAGCAGCTACGCGAGGCAATTACCGCGGCGCGTGAGGCGCGCGACCTGCATGGCCGGCGCACGCTGCTGTTCGTGGACGAGGTGCACCGCTGGAACAAGGCGCAGCAGGACGCGCTGCTGCCGTCGGTCGAGAACGGCACGATCGTGCTGATCGGCGCCACCACCGAGAACCCCTACTTCGAGGTGATCAAGCCCCTGGTCAGCCGCAGCCGCATTTTCCAGCTCCAGGCCCTGAGCCGGGATGATCTGGCGCGCGTGGCGCGGGCGGCGCTCGCCGATCCGGACCGGGGGCTCGGCGCCTACCGCACCGAGTTGGCGCCGGCGGCGCTCGACCACCTGCTGAACGTCTGCAACGGCGACGCCCGCAGCCTGCTGAATGCCCTGGAGCTGGCCGTCACCACCACCCCGCCCGGCGCCGACGGCGTGATCCGGGTCGACCGGGCGGTGGCGGAGGAGTCGATTCAGCGCCGCGCAGTGCTGTACGACAAGGAGGGCGATGCCCACTACGACACGATCAGCGCGTTCATCAAGAGCGTGCGCGGCTCCGATCCCGACGCCGCGCTCTACTGGCTGGCGCGCATGGTCCATGCCGGGGAGGATCCGCGCTACCTGTTCCGGCGCATGCTGGTGCTGGCGGCGGAGGACGTGGGGCTGGCCGACCCCGCGGCGATCCAGGTGGCCGCAGCCTGCGCCGCGGCGTTCGACTACGTGGGGCTGCCGGAGGGCCGGTTCCATCTGGCCGAGGCCGCGTTGTACCTCGCCACCGCGCCCAAGAGCAACAGCACGCTCGGGTTCTTCGATGCCCTGCGCGCGGTCGCGGAGGAACGCGACGGGGATGTCCCCGGGCCGCTACGCGACGCCAGTCGCGACGCCGAGGGGTTCGGACACGGCGCCGGCTACCTCTACCCGCACGCCTACACCGACCATTGGGTGGCGCAGCAATACCTGCCGCGCGAGCTGCAGGGCCGCGTCTTCTACGAGCCCACCGATTCGGGCCACGAGGCGACCCTGCGCACCGACGTGGCGCGGCGGCGCGAGGCCAATCTGGCCGCCGCCCTGGAACGCGCAGGCGACGCCGCCGGCGACCCGATCCTGACCAGCGCCGGCACGCGGCTGCAACGCGAGCTGGACCACTGGCTGGAGCGCTCGCTGTCGGACGCGGCCGTGCGGCTGGCGGCGGAGCGCGACCGGGTGGTGGCCGCGGCCCGGCTGCAGCGCCACAGCGTGGTGCTCGACCTCGCCCTCGGCAGCGGGCTGGTGACCTTCGAGCTGCTGCGCCGCTGCCCGGAGGGCGGGGTGTTCGCAATAGTGGCGGCCGGGGCGGCTGCCGGCATGCAGGCGCAGTTGGCGACCCTACCCGCGCCGCTACGGCCGACCCTGGTGCGGGACCCCGCGGCGGTCGACGCCGCCGTGCGCTTCGACGCGGTAGTGGGCCGCAACGTGCTGCGCGCCGCCGGGGGAGCGGCCCTGGCGCGGGCGGGCGCCGCGCGGCTGGCGGCCGGCGGCCGCCTGGTGCTGGCCGAGGCGCTGCCCGAACGGACGCCGCGCCTGCACCGGCTGCTCGACCTCGCGCCGCTGGACGCGGCCACGCGCGCGGCCGTAGCCGCCGCCGAGGAGGAGCACTACCGCGGCCGCGAACCGCTGACCGGCGACGCCGCGCGCGCCGCCCTCGCCGCATGCGTCACGGACCTGGCGACCGAGGTCACCGAGCAGCCGGGGCAACTCGCGATCACGCGCCCCCTGATCGAACGCTGGTTCCCGCCGCCCCCGGCCACCAACGCCGCCGGCGCCGGCCCTGACCGGGAGCGCGCCTCCTACGCCGACCTGCTGCGCGCCGCCGGCGTGGCCGAGGACGCCATCGCCGTCCTGCGCCGGCAACTCGAGCGCCGGCTCGGCACCACCCTGCCCTGGACCGCCGCCAGCCTGCTGGTCACCGCGACCCGCTGAGCGCGCACCTGACCGCTGACCAGGACCAGCGCCAGCAGCGACCGGCGCACGGCGTAGATGTTGCGACTCAGGAATACGCCGAAACACCTTGACGAGGTAGCTACTAGGAGCTACCCTACGTCCCATGCGATCGGTCGGCATAAAGATCCTGAACAGCAGGCTCAGCGAGTACGTGCGGGTGGCGGCGTCAGGCGAAACCGTTCTGATCACGGACCGTGACCGGATAGTGGCCGAGCTCGGTCCCCCGCACGCGACGAGGAGTCCGTTGCTGGCCGATGCGGTGCTGGCCGATGCAGTGCGGAATGGCTGGCTCACACCACCAGTCCTGACCTCGTCCGCCCCGCCTCCGACACCCCCAGCCGTCGCACCGTTGCACGAGCTGCTCGCGGAACTGGGGGAGGATAGAAGCGCACGTTGATCTACCTCGATACGTCCGTAGCGCTCGCGCATCTGTTGGCCGAGGATCGCCGCCCGCCGGCCTCGCTTTGGAGTGAGACCCTGGTGGCGAGCCGGTTGCTGGTGTATGAGATCTGGACCCGGCTGCACGCGCGCGGCCTCGCCCACTCGCACGGAGAGGCGGCTCGCGAACTCGTCGGGCGTGTCGCGCTGCTGGAGCTGTCTCCGACGGTGCTCGCGCGCGCCCTGGACGCCTTTCCAGTGTCCGCGAGGACGCTGGATGCGCTGCATCTGGCGTCGCTTGCCAGCTACGACGGCCGCATGCTCGCCGTAGCTCGCGCCCTGGGCGTGCCCCTCGCTGACCTCGACGTCCCTGAGAATGCGGGGCCCTCCGACGATGAGCCCGAGCCGCTCCAGGATCGCCTGAAAGAGTGATGGATAAAGTGCCGTTCCGCGGCATGGAGTCAGGCGAGCTCGTCGTCGCGCTGGCTGTACTCTGGGTGTTCCTCGCCCCGATGATCGCGCAGCCACCCCTTTAGCGGCACGTCGGCTTCCGTCGGCTGCCACCATCCCTTGTAGTTGACGCCATCGCCCAGCAGCTGGCGGCGAATGGGGTCACACTTGGCGAGCACCTCCGCAGGCACCGAGTTATAGTCGAGCCCGCGCAGCCAGCGATAGCTGTAGCCAAACATGATGGCGCGACGACTCACGTCCGAGGTGTTGACGCCGCGCCGGTGCCAGATCCTGCGGTCGAAGAGGACCGCCGTGCCCGCCTTGACGCATACAGGCAGCACCCCCTCGCCCGTGTCCAACGCCGCAGGTCTCGGCAGCACCCCGGAGAATACGGCAATTGCCATGACTGCGGTGGCGAAAACAAGGTTTACTGCAGAGACCACAGGATAGTCTCTGGTACTGAGCGCTTGCAGCAGCAAATTCCCCATCCCGGGGAGGTTGAATATCCGCTCTATGATCACCGAGCCGCCCACCAGAAGGGGCACCTCCAGGCCTACCATCGTGATTACCGGGATAAAGGCATTTTTCAGAGCGTGTCCTATGATCACGGACCTCTCCCTCAGTCCCTTGGACCAGGCAGTCCTGATGTAGTCTTGCCGCAGTACCTCCAGCATCATGGTGCGCGTCATCCGCATGATGGTTCCACTGGTAACCATGCCCAGAACAGAAGCGGGAATGAGGAACTGCACCACGTTTCCCCACGGGTCTTCAGCAAAACGGATGAGTCTTACCTGTGGAGACCACCCCCACCACACCGACGGATAGAGCAACACTACGGTTGCCATCCAGAACGTGGGAACTGAAATGAAGACGATCGCCAAGCTACGCTCTGCATAGTCGCCCAAGCTATCCTGCCGTACGGCCGAGGAAATCCCAATGGGTAGGGCTACTGCCAGCGAAATCAAGAGAGCCATGAGGCCAAGCTCGAAGGTGACCGCCAGTCTGGGGCGCATCAGATCGATCACCGGTGTAAAGCCAAACAATGACTTACCGAGATCACCGCGTGCAAGGCCTCCCATCCAGCGTACGTACTGCACGTGCGTCGGTACGTCCAGTCCCATGATGCGCGCAATTGCTTCACGGTCCAGAGAGCCGCGCTGTTCTTGCATGCTTGCCATGACGTCTACTGCATCACCCGGGATGAAACGTAGCGTCAAAAAGACGATGCTCGCCAATACCCACAGCGTGGGTATGATGAGCAACAATCGCCTGATTATGTAGCCACGCATTTTATCTGGGGAAGCGGCCTTCTCTTGGCATTATCGCGTCGTGGGGTGGCTCGGTGAATAGAAAAGGGAGTTGGCACGCTGGGCACCCCAACTCCCTTTTCAGAAGGGTCACACAGAAATGAGCCTAGTACCCCATTTCTCTCTTCTTGTCCTGGTCAATCCAGACCCTGGCCCATATCGGCGCGTCATTGTGAATTGACGCGACCATTTCACCGCTGAAGCCTTTGACATACGGGTGCCAGACGGCAAGGAGTGGGGGTATAACGGTAGGCACCCTGGGGTACAGTCTCGCCCAGCGGAGCCACATCTCCCTGAGTATGCGCGTCTGCTCATCGCGGTCGGTGGCACTCGTGGCCTCGCTTAGACGGCCCTCGCGGCAGCGGCACCCAGGCGCCCGCCGCTACCACGCAGCCGCGGGTCGAGCAGATCCCGCACCGCGTCGCCGAACATGTTCAGACAGTAAACAACGATCGTCAGGCACAGCCCCGGCCAGAGCGCCAGCCGTGGCGCCACCTCCATGAACTCACGCCCTTCCCGGCTCAGCATCCCTCCCCAGCTGGGAACCGAGATCGGTAGACCGAATCCCAAAAAGCTCAACGCTGCCTCGCTGATGATCACTGCCCCGACGTTGATGGTGAACACGATGATGATCGGAGCGCCGATATTGGGCAGGACGTGGCGGATGAGGGTTCTCCACCTGGTGCTGCCGATCGCCTCTGCCGCCTGAAAATAGACGTTCTCCTTTACCCCAATAACCGCGCCGCGGATTACGCGCGAGCCGCCGATGCCGCCCGTTACCCCCAACACCACGATGATCTGCGGCAAACCCCGCCCCAGAGGGACATGATGGTGAGCAACAGCAGCAGGCCTGGAAACGCCATCCAGGCGTCGACAAATCTCTGCGCCGCCAGGTCCAATCTACCGCCAAAGAATCCTGAAGGTCCGCCGATCAGCACCGCCACCACGACATTGACAGCGGTCGCCGCCAGACCGACGGTCAGAGAGATCTGAGCGCCGAAGATAAGGCGGCTCAGCAGGTCGCGCCCCAACTGGTCGGTCCCCAACAGATACCGGCCCGAGGGGGCCTGCATCCGGTCTACGATGTTGACTTCATCATGCGGAAAGGACGCCAGAACATCGGCAAAGATCGCCACGAGCATCAACAGCAGGATGACCACCCCGGCGATGATGCTCAGCGGCTTCTCCTTGATCAGCCTGCGAAAGAAATCAGTCATAGCGGACCCTGGGGTCCAGGACCGCGTAGATCAGGTCGATGAGCAGATTGATTACCACGACCCCAGTGGCGAAGAACAGGTTGATTCCGGAGACCATCGGGTAGTCTCTGTCGTTGAGGGCATTCAGCAGGAGGCGCCCGAGCCCCGGCAGGTTGAAGATGTTCTCCATGATCACGGCGCCCCCGACCAGGATCGGCAACTGCAGGCCGATCAGGGACACCACCGGGATGAGGGCGTTCTTGACGGCGTGTCGGACCACCACGGCCCGCTCCTTCAACCCCTTGGACCAGGCCGTCCGGATATAGTCCTGCCGGAGCACCTCCAACATCATGGTGCGGGTCATCCGCATGGTCGCGGCCGCCGAGGCCGTTCCCAGAATCAGGCTGGGAATGAGGAACACCGCGAGATTCCCCAGCGGGTCTTCGGTGAAGAAAACCAGCTCCAGCGGC
Organism: Spirochaetia bacterium; assembly: GCA_965198005.1. Lineage (GTDB taxonomy): Bacteria > Spirochaetota > Spirochaetia > SZUA-6 > Bin103 > Bin103. The sequence continues at coordinate 928,036 of CBDAOI010000003.1, read as the reverse complement.
GGCGCCCAGCCCCACCAGATCGCCGGGTAGATCATTACCATTATTCCCAGCCAGAAGTTCGGCGTTGCCAGGCCGATGATGGCGACCGAGCGCCCCAGGAAGTCGGCGGCGGTATCCTGGCGAATCGCCGAGTAGATGCCCACCGGCAGCGCGATCACCAGGCCGATGAGGATTGCCATCAAACCAAGCTCAATGGTTACCGGCAGTCTATCTATTATCTTCTCCTCCACCGCCCCACGGCCCATCAGTGATTCACCAAGGGTACCGCGCAGAAAAATGCCTCCTATCCAGCGTACATACTGCACGTGGACGGGCACGTCTAATCCCAGCCGGCGCTCAACGGCTGCACGGTCAAGCACCGCCATTGTTTGGGATGCCATCCTAATTTGCATTACGTCTATGATATCGCCGGGGATGAAGCGCACCGAGAGAAAGACCAGGATCGTCAAAATGAACAGCGTGGGGATGATGAGCAATAACCGCCTGATGATATAGGCTCTCATGTCACACCCATCATGCAATGAGTAAGGGAGCCGGGAAGCGCGCTCGCAAGCGAAACGCGCTCGGAAGCGCGCGCCTCCCGGCCCCCTTTTCCCTGAGGTCAGTAGGGGTGCACTCCCTAGTGACCCATAGCTTCCTTCAGCTCACTATCAATCCAGAGGCGGGCGAAGATGGCGGTATATTGACCGTTTCCCAACGCCCCTTCATTGTTAAACCCTTGGATCCACGGCTGGATCGCCACATACAGTGGGGCCCCAGGACCCCAAATCGTCCAGAACTTCTCTATCCCATACTGATTCAACTCTCCGGCTATCCTGTTTTGCTCCTCGAGGGTGGTAGCGGCTCCGCCGGCTTCAAACTTGGCTGTATAAACCGGGTCGTTGACATTGGAGGTATTCCAAGGTGCGGCCGGCACATAGCGAAACATTACTGGCAATGGGTACCAAATACTGGCCCCCTCCGCGTTGATCATTTCGAAATCCCTCTCATTTCTTCTAGGGCCATATGTAGCTGCTTCCTGTACATCAATCTCTACATCAACGCCAATCTTATTCCAGTATGAGGCGACTAATTCATCATAGTTCAAATCGTACCGGACGAAATGCATCAACTCGGTCTTAAATCTAATGCCGTCCGCGCCGCGAGGATACCCGGCCTCATCAAGCAGCGCTTCGGCGCCTTCCGGGTCGTAGTCAAAGACCTTCTTGACATCTTCGGGCCAATCTTCAAATTGGGTGGCAACCTCTGTAAACATACGGTTTAGCAGCCCCTGAGGTATTGCATCTGCATTACCCTTATAGTATGCATTGCTAATTTCTTCGAGGTTTATTGCCATCTGCATTGCCTTGCGCACCCTGATGTCGTCGAAGGGCTCTATCTGAACGTTCATGCCAAACATAGTCCCCCCACTCCCGACGGAAAACGACGATATCACGATTTCAGGGTTGGTCCGCTGGAGGCTCTCTACCTGGTCGAGACTCCTCATTGCGGCTTGGCCGTTCCGACCTAGGTAATCAACCCGACCCGTGCGCAGTGCCGCCAGCTGTGTTGCCGGTTCCCGCATAGTCAGGGCCCTTAACCGGTCAATATAGGGCAAGCGGTTCTCCGGGTATTTTTCGTCGGCGCCCCAGTAGTCAGGATTCTTGTCCCAGGTGATAGAGCTGCCCTCGGTCCAGTCAGTCAGCATATAGGGCCCGGTGCCGACCAGGTTCCTCCAATCCGTAACGTCCCCATGTTCCTTGATTACCTCGGGGGGGTATATCCGAGCCATGTTGCCGTCGAGCATAGCAACCAGCGCAAAGAGGTGTGGCTCCTTCAGCTTGAAAACAACCGTCCATTTGTCGGTGGCCGTTACCGATTCCACTTGCACATCGCGCCAGCTAGTAGCAAATTCGCTACGTTCGGTGAAACCGCTGCCAAGTCCCAAGATACGGTGAAAGTTGTACTCGATATCTTGGGCAGTCAGTTCCCGACCGTTCATCGGCGGCTTATCATGCCAGCGAACGCCCTGGCGGACTTTGACGATATACGTCAGTGAGTCGGGCTGCGACCAGCTTTCCGCCAACTGCCCTTTCGTGTTAGCTGGTACGTTGAGAAACTGGAAGTTCCATTTGACCCTGGGCGTTGCCCAGTCCCCCCAGGCCAACTTCTCTAAAACGCCATCGACGCCTCCCGCCGAACCAGAGACCACCAAGTCAGTACCCGGCGGCTCTTCTTTTTGGGCGAAGGTCACTGTCCCGCCATACTCCGGCGCGGTCACCACCTTGCCGGTGGAGGGGTCGGTCACATACTTCTTGTCAGCCGCGGCTGCCGGCTCCTCTTCTGTGCCACCCGCCCAAAGGCCGGTTGCGGTCAGGGCGAGTCCAATCAGGATCGCCACGCTTTTTTTCACCATATTACTCATGGTTCTCTACCTCACATCAAAAAATTGTTGAGAGCGCTGATTCCACTGCCGGCCCCTCGCCTGCTCCAGTCGAGCGAGGGCGACATCCTTTCGCGGCCGCAGCCGCTCGGTCCCTGCTTTAGTCCTTTATCCCGTGCCTCCTTTGACGCGTGCCGCGCCGAAAGGCATGGAAAGTTGCGCCTGATTCAGCAGAGCTTCATCGCTTCCCTCCTTTGACGTGCAGACGCCACCCCCGCCACTCCACGCGAGTGGGCGGCGAGATGCCGATTGGCGAAGCAGCGAGTCTGATGAGCCGGCAACGCCGGCGCTGGGTTGCGATCCAATTCCCGCAGGGCAGAGCGGTTGCGGTCGGCCAGGAAGGGCGCGGGCGACCGGTATGCTGGCTCGGCGATGGACCGGGCCGGCGACGACACGTGTCGCCCCGCTACCAGGGCGATACGCGCAGCGGGCCGCGTGCACGCGGAGCGATAAGTCTGAGCGGTTAGTGATCTACAGGATGTACGAAAGTCCCCGGGGGGGGGGGGGGCTATGGACGAGCGGCGCGTGACGTACATGGCACTCTCGGAGACAAGAGAGCACAGAACGAGGGTCATGTCAACAAGCCCCCGCACCGTCAGCAATTCTCGGTGAACGGCTGGTAGAGGGGCAGAGTGTCATAAGCTCAAGCCCTCCGTATGTGAAATGCGACCATGCCCACCTGTTGGCCCACCGCGTAAATGCACGACCCATAATACCCATTCCTCCCGTGAAAGGCATGCACCGGACGGCCCGACCCGGAAGAAATTCTGTAACTGATTGCAGGTGATGTATTTAGCCACCGTCATGCAGCCCCGTGCGATGACCTGACCACCGTCAGCCACCGCCGCTCGGCCGATGCCGCGGGCTGGCGCGGTGCAGCGTTCGGCCCTTCGGGGCCGGTTGCCCGCGCGCGGCCGGCACACCTGCGCCGCAGCCCCAGTCAGGGATCGTTCAGGGAGCAGGTTCAGTTCCCCAGGGAGCGGCTACCCGGACAGCGGCTGCGGCGGCGAGTTCATCCGCACCAGCACCTGGTCCCACGACGGGAACAGGAATAGCCGGAACGTGGCACGCACCGCGCCCCAGAACTCCCGGCGCGACCCGAACCCAGCCCGCACCTGCTGATACAGACCGTCCACCAGCTCGAATATCCGGTGCATGAAACAGGCCAGCAGGTTGAGCACGAAGAACGCCTCCGACAGGTACTTGTCACCGTGGCCGAAGTTGTGCTCCAGGTGATAGCCCTGGTTCTTCAGCGTATTGAACCCCTCGTTCTCGATCTTCCAGCGTGCCCGTCCCGCACGCACGATCCGCGCTACGCTGCCAGCGCTGGGCACCAAGTCGGTCACCCAGGCGTTTTGATAGGTGGGCGTGCCCGCCCGTACGATGCGGTAGTGCACGAAGTTGATCTTGGGACTGCGGGGGTTGCCGTTCAGCGGTGCCCCGGTAACCCACGTCGATGGTGCAGCGGTGGTCCAGCAGCCGACCGCGGCGCAGCCCGTCGATATCCTGGTACAGGCTGGTGTGATCCTCCGGCTTGGCCACCAGCAGAAACGAGCAGCGGGCGGCGCGCACCTGTTCGATGAACGGTTGCTTGGAGTACAGACTATCGGCGACGATCACCGCAGCCAACGGCAGCACCTGCCGCTTGTCGGGGTGGACGATGGCGGTCTGCAGGATGTCGTGGTGGTAGCGTACGGTGCCGTTGTTGGTGGCGGTCAGACAGCACTCACAGTTCACCTGGTACGAGCTGAAGTACTGGGAGCCGTCCATGGTGATGAGATAGCGACCGTCGAGGAACTGATAGTGCTGCAGCCATTTGGTGTACTGCATGCGCCCTATCCAGTCGCCGAAGCAGCCGAGCAGCGGTTCATAGTCATGGCTGTCGAGCAGATCGCGGAACTGGGAGTCGGCAGGGATCTGAGCGACGCCAAACGTAGAGTTGAGGTTGTTGGTGCGGAGTTGGTCCTGGAAGCGGCGTTGGAACTCCAGCACGGAAGGGTCTTGGAGGTAAAACAAGGCGAAACCACACACGTAGACGTAGCAATCCTGCAGGGAGTACCGGACCTTGCTGGCTTGGCGGGTATCGACGACCTTCGCGGCGTGCAGGTTCAAGGAGACCAGGAGCGCACGAAAACGAAGTAATAATGGACCTCTGCGGCGACCTCTTGCCATAGGAGACAGCATGACAACCCTGGGATCGAGTGTCCAGACGCTAGGCAACTTATTACATACTCATGACCTATACGACCACTTACGTGCCGTCCCGTGCCGTCCCGCCCGCCATTGCCCCCCACGCCGACCCTCTCAATTTTTGTTCACCGAGAATTGCTGTTCGGTGGCTTCGGTGGTAGCGACGCGGGGACGAGTGGTCACGGATCACCGTGCCCATGAGAACGCAGTCTGCCACCCACGCGGCATGCGCTCAAGCGCTGATCCACTCTCGTCACTCTCGATGAGCGACTGTGCGAAGCGGGCGATCGCCCGGTCGATATCGCCCGGGTCTTCGATCGGCTCCCCGCGGGCGGCTCGGAGGTAGAGATTCAGCGGGTACTCGCAGCAGGAGGCCACGTAATCGATGAATTGCGCCGGGTCTTCGGTCCGGTCGACTCGTTCCAGCTCCTCCAGGTAGCGGTCCCGCGCTTCGCGTTGGACGATGGCCACGGTGTAGCCGTGCCTGAGCAGGATCAGGTTCATCAGCAGTCGGGCCATGCGGCCGTTGCCGTCGTCGAACGGGTGGATGCGGACCAGGCGGTAGTGGAAGATCGCGGCGATGATCACCGGATGCTCGCCGTTCGCTTCCTGCGCGCGGCACCAGTCGATCAGGTCGCCCATCTCCTGCTTCACCTGCTCCGGGGGCGTAAAGTAGTAGGTCTCGCCGGTCGAGGTAACCACGTTGTTCGGAGTGGTCTTGTACTGGCCGATGGTGATGCGGCGGCTCGTGCGCTCACCGTCCGGGGTAGTCGCCGCAATCGACGTGCCCGTGTACGTGCAGTATGCACGCTGGATCGGGACCATCTGCGGGATCTGTATCGTGACCTGAAGTGGAATCCGATTATCTAACGGTTACGGAATCAGCCACAACGGTGGTGGGCTCCGGGATTGGATCCCCGGTTTCACGCATGAACTGCAGGTGTGCCACAATGGCGTCAGTCATGTTGCGCTTGGTTTCCTCAATGGTCATACCCGTGGCGATGCATCCCGGCAAGTCAGGAGCGTATGCGGAGCAGTTGCGTTCTCCGCTTTCGATTATGATGATGTATTTGCGACTCATGACTCCTCTCCGTCGGGGTTGATGGTATTGAGAATGGATTTCCAGGTCTTGGGGTGCAGATCATCGCTCGGTTTGCCCACGATGGTGAGCGTACCCGGAATGGACGGATGCTTGAAGTGACGATGGCTACCGGTAGTGCGAACATGTACCCATCCTGCTTCTCTGGCCCGCTTGAGTGCGTCCCTCACCTTCTGTCTCATACCGGTAATATAGTCCAAAGACTACAGCAATCGACGGATTGAGCGCCAACCGCGACGAACTCTCCACCACGCTGGCGATGGGCGTCACCATCGATCACGTCTTCTCAATGACGGTGCCCGTTGCACCACGCACTGAAGGCAAACAGTCTGATCGGCGGCGCCCAGCCCCACCAGCTGCCGGGAAAGATGAGGATCATGAGGCCCAGCCAGAAGTTGGGGGTGGCCAGCCCGAAGATGGCGACGCTGCGTCCGACATAATCGCCCAGGGTGCCCTGGCGCACCGCCGAGTAGATGCCGACCGGCAGCGCGATTACCAGGCCGATGAGCAGCGCCGCCGCCCCCAGCTCCAGCGTGACCGGCACTCTGGCGAGGATCTCGGTCCTGAAACGGACGCCGTCCGCGCCGCGTGGGTATCCGGCCTCGTCGAGCAGTCGCTCGGCACCTTCAGGGTCGTAGACCCAGTACTGCTTGATCTCCTCAATGTAGTAAGCCACGTGGTTTACTCACGGCTATACGATACCTGACAACAACAGCTCTCGTCGTCCCCGGTTGGAAGAAGCTGACGCACCGCCTTGGCGGGGGTGATCAAGGGGCCGGCATCGCTTATGACACGAGCCACGGCTCCTGAATCGAAACGAAAAACGGCGCCTAGCGAGTCGCCCACTACCCAACCGTGGTCGCCGACATGCGAGGGGTCGCCATGATCCACCATCCCCGAAGGCGTCCAGTAGCCGCCGCGCGTGATATCGTCGCGGCTGGCGTCGTTGCCATCGGCGAGGATGTGGGCGATGCAGTCGGTGGGGTTGCCCGCGACCTTGCACACCATATCGAAGACGTGGGTTCCGGTTACGCCCAGCTCCCAGCCCGCCGGGCGGCTCTTGGTGAAGTTCGCCCTTATGGTCTGCAGTCGACCGATGGCTCCCTCTTCGAGCAGGGCCGCCGTCGTGGTAGCCCCGGGGCCCAATCGAAACTGATGGTCGATCACGAGTTGCAGCCCCGCCGCCTCGAACCGGGCGACCATGGTGTCGGCCTCCGCCAGGCTGGCCGCCATCGGCTTCTCGCACACGACGTGCGCGCCATGATCGGCGGCCAACAGCGACAGTGCTGCGTGGCTCGACGCATGCGTCGCGATGGCGACGATGTCGAGATCCTCCGTGCGGAACATCTCCGCCGCGTCGGCGTAGCGCGCGACGCCCGGCCAATCCTGCTCGGCCCGTGCGCGCGCCTCCGCTACCTCATCGGCGACCGCGACCAGGCGGATGCGCTCCAGCCCAGACATCACCTCCGCGTGGCGGGCCCCGAGGTTGCCGTAGCCGACCCCGGCGCCGCGATACCTGCTTTCCATTCGGCGAGCGGTAGCTGGGCGCAGCCCAGTTACCGCTCGCTAGTCCGCGGCCGCAGCCGCAGATTGGGTGCCAGTGCTGCGGAGCGGAGCGCCGATAGCTGACCCTTAGCGGAGCGGTGGCGGTCGCGGGGAGGGCGGCGCTACAGGTCACCGCGGAGCAGCATGGATTCACGACCGAATATCATCGTCATTCTGGCGGACGACATGGGGTATGGAGACCTCAAGGCGAACAATGCGGCCTCCAAGATCCCAACACCGAACCTCGATCGGCTGGCGCAGCACGGAATGCGTTTTACCGACGCCCATGCCTCATCGAGTGTGTGCACGCCAAGCCGATACTCCTTCTGACCGGTCGCTACACGTGGCGATCTCGGCTCGAAAGTGGGATGTCTACCCGTGAGATGGATCCCTCATCGAACCGGATCGCGACACCCTGGCCCATCTGTTCCGCAGGGAAGGATACCGAACCGCCTGCATCGGCAAGTGGCACCTGGGCCTGGACTGGCCGACCCTCGACGGCGCCCATCCCAACGACTCGCTACCGTTCGGCGAACCGGCCCGCAAGCCTCGGGCCGACTACGCAGCGAATATCGACTTCTCGGGGCGCCTGGGCGGTGGTCCGGTGGACTGCGGTTTCGACAGCTACTTTGGAGTCGATGTGCCAACCTTTCCGCCCTACACATGGATCGAGGACGATCACGTCACTGCCACCCCCACCCGGGACAAACCGCCGGAGTTGTTGGGTTTGCCCGGCCCTGCCATCGCGGGCTGGAAACCAGAGGCGATGATACCGGAGTTCACCAGACGGGCGGTGGACCTCATCGTCGGCGAGATCGTCTCGGCGCAAGGCGGAACAGGCGGAGCGAAATCCCGACGACTTCCCGCGCGAGCATCCAGATCCACTCATCGTCGACGAGGTGCAGTATGCGCCTGGGCTGTTTCGCCATCTGAAGGTCGCAATCGACCGACGGCGTCACGTCAGCGGCCGCTTCCTGCTGACCGGCAGCCAGCACTTTCCCCTGATGGAAGGGGTCAGCGACAGCCTGGCAGGTAGACTAGCTCTGGTCGACCTGGAGACGCTTGCCCTGGGGGAGCTCCCGGCTGCAACCGCGAACCGCAGCAAGGGCGACCTCGTTGCGTTGATGGTACGCGGGCAGTTCCCAGAGTTGTGGCGGGTTCCCGAGCTACCCGCGGGCGACTTCTACGCGGCGTATCTGGCGACCTACCTCGAGCGCGACGTACGCCAGATTCTGCACGTGGCCAGCCTTCGGGATTTCGAACGATTCCTCCGAGTCCTCGCTACCCGCAGCGGCAACGTCCTCAACAAGAGCGATCTGGCCCGCGACGACTCCCAAGTTCTTCTTTCGTGACAGTGGTTTGCTCTGCTATCTGCTGAATCTGACCGCAGCGACGCTGCCCACGTCCCCCCTGCTCGGGGCGGTCTGGGAGACCTTCGTCTTCGCGGAGCTCCGCAAGCTGGTGTCCCTCCAGGATGAGCCGGCCACGCTCTGGTGCTATCGCGATCAGCGCGCTCGCGAGATCGATTTCGTGGTCGACAGTGGCGGCCACCTATCCTTTGTCGAGGTGAAGTGGCAGGAGCATCCCGGACCCGAGGATGCGGCAACCATCCGCACCGTCTCGCGCGAGCTCGCAGGCAGCAGTCTGCCATGGCGCCCCGGACCGCACCTCGTCATTGGCACGCCGGCGAACCGCTACGATATCGGCGACGACGTCGCCGCCCTGGGGGTCGGCGATCTCGGCTCGGCCTTGGGGCGGCTCCGGCAGCGCTCACGGACGCCGACCACGACCGGGGTGAGTGGCGTCAGCGATCGGGGTAGAGCAGTATCTTGATCCCCTGCCGGTCTCGCAGCGTGTCGAACGCCTGCTGCCATTGCGACATCGGCATGGTGTGGGATACCAGCGGCCGCGGATTCACCTTGCCGGTGCTCATCAGCTGTAGGCTCCGTTCCCAGTCGCGATGGAGGTAGCCGAAGCTACCGACCACCCTCAGCTCCTTGTACGCGATCTGCATGAAGTCGATCTCGGCAGGGTGCATGGAGGTGCCGAGCTGGATGAGCTGCGCCCCGCGGCGCGCGTAGTCGAACAGCCGATTGACCGATGACCCATGTCCGGAGCACTCGATCAGCACGTCTGCACCGCCACCCGCGGTCAGCTCCAGCAGATGCGGGAGTGGGTCCTCCTGCTCCACGTTGTACACCGCATCGACACCCAGCCGCAGGGCAACCTCGAGCTTGTCCTCGTCGCCGTCCACGCCACACACCACCACGTGGCCGCCCTGGGCCTTGGCGATTTGTGCTGCCAGCAGGCCGATGGGGCCAGGACCGGACACCACCACCACGTCGGTGGCGCGAATCTCGCCGTGCGACAGGATGCCTCTGGTGCACACCGCCAGCGGCTCGGTCATGGCCGCCGACTCCAGGTCGACGCCGGCCGGCAGCCGCAGCGCCGCGTCCTCCTCGCACACCCCGAATCGGGTCATGCCGCCGTAGCTGGCGGTGCCCCAGGGCGACTCGAATCCACGGCGCCTGCCTGTAGGCCAGTCCCAGCCGTGCCGCTGGTGCAGGGTGACCCGAGAGTCCAGGGGCGCCACTACGATCTGGTCGCCCGGCTGCACCCGCGTAACCCGCTCGCCCACTTCGACCACCACGGCGCTGAACTCGTGACCGAGCACCATCGGTGGACGGTAGTAGGCGTGGTCGTCGCTGACGATCTTGCGGTCGGTCCCGCAGATCCCGCAGAACTTGATCTCTGCCTTGATCTGGCCAGGCCCCGGCTCCGGAACCGGAATCTCGACCAGCTCGGTGTTGCCTGGCCCCCGGCGGGTCTTGACCACCGCCTGCATGGTCATCCGCTCATGCCTCCATCAGCTCGATGATGAGGTTACACCACGTGCAGCTTCAGGGACCATCGCTCACGCCGTCGGTTGGCAGGCGCATCCGCTCTCGGCCCCGGGGTCGGATTTGGCGGCGTGACCCCAACCTGAGGTACCGCCGGGAATCAGCCGACCTGAGGTCGTGGCTACAGCCGCTCGGCGATCTCCCCCAGGAACGACTCGAACGCGCGCAGCTCGTCGTCCAGCCGATCGCGCGCGCGAACGTACGCCGACTCCACGACACGCAGCTTGTCCCAGTTGTACTCGAACTGAAGGTAGTAGCGGCGAAAATGCCTGAACCGCAGGAGCTCCTCCAGATCGGAGAAGGTCTCCTCGGAAACCAACCGCGGACGGATTTCGGGGACCTCCAGCGTCATCTTGTGCAGCAGTTCTCGGTGCCAGCGTTCGGGCTCGAGGGCGTTCTCGAAGTACTGACTGATTCTGAGGAGGATCGTCTCGGCGCCGGTGTAGAAGTTCTCAGAAACGGCGATGTCGACGTCGGAGTAGCGGCGAAACCTGGAGCGGTCGAGAAGCGAGCCCCACTGATAGACCCGCGTTGGACGGTAGCGCTGAGCGATGACGGCAACGATTCGCTCGGCGGCGTGCCGCATCGCGTCGAATCTCACATCCAGCAGGGCATCCTGGCGCTTACGCCGGCGCACGATGAACCGGGCCGACTGTTCCGGCGTCACCGCCATGCTTGGGATGGAAACAAGCGGTGTGCAAGTGCTCAGCGCGTCACGCGCTCATGCCTGCATCAGCTCGATGATGAGGTTACTGAACGTGCTGCGCGTGTCGAGGTACACGGCGCTGCGGGTGTCTCTTCCGGCATGCGTGATGCTCAGGATTACCGGGAAGCCGCGCGCCACCATCTTGGCAGTCTCCGCCTCGATGTCGTCTACGGTAAAGGCGACATGGCCGACGCCTTCGCCGACGCTCTCCAGCAGCTCCCTGTGAACGGTGTGCCCTCCACCGGCTGCAGCAGCTCGACCCCCACCGGCCCGACGCTGCCCATGATCCCCCTCGTCCTGACCACCGGATCTGGCGTCTTGCCATACACCAGGTACTCCTCGATCTTGCTGCTGTCGATGGGGAACTCCTGCCCAAACGAAGTGACACCCAGTGCCTCGTACGCCTGCAGAGATGCGTCGAGGTCGCGGACCGGGATGCCGAGGTGATGAAGCTTCCAGTTGCTTGCCATGGGGCTGAGCATATACTCCCGAGCGCACCAATCTGACGGGTTCCGCGGTGATATGCTGACTGCGACTATGGAGGATCGGCAACGAGGCAAGCTGGCAGGCAAGGTCGCTCTGGTTACCGGCGGCGCGCGCGGTCTCGGACGTGGGTACGGCGTCGCCAAGGCCGGCATCATCCACTACACCCAGTCGCTGGCGGCCGAGCTCGGCCCCTACCAGATCAACGTCAACGCGATCGCCCCGGCGATCATCCGCACCGGCCGCCTCGGCGACCGCAGTGCCATGGCCGATTCGCTACCGCTGCGGCGCGAGGGCACCATCGAAGACATGCGCCAAGGTGGTGGAGTTCCTTACCACCGACCTGAGCGACTACGTCACCGGCGAGACCATCCTCATCGGCGGCGGCCGCCACTGACCGCCGCCTGAGCTCAGCAGGCTCGGCGAGCGCGGACGCAGCTGCTAAGCTACCGGCATCAGAGTCGGAGGTGTGATGCGAGTTGGCGAACGGTTGGCCCGACTGCTCGTGGAGAGCGGCATAGACAAGGTATTCGGATTGCCGGGTGGGCAAACCCTGCCGCTCTACGAGGGAGTGCGCAGACTGCCGGGGCGCATCTCGCACATGTTGATGCGGGACGAACGCAGCGGCGGATACGCGGCCGACGCCTACGCCCGCATCACCGGGCGGGTGGGGGTGTGCGACGGCACCGTCGGGCCGGGCGCCACCAACCTGCTCTCGCCGCTGGCCGAGGCGTACTGCTCATCCATCCCACTCCTGGCGGTGGTGTCCGACGTCCGCCGCCCGGCGGCGGCGAAGGAGTGTAGGACGATCACATCCTGTATGCAGGGGACGACATGCACGGAGCTGACCCGCTCACACGCACCACGGCACTGTGCAGCGGCGGCCCTGCCGTTGACACCCGCCAGTTGTGCGCTCGCGTATTGCGCGCCGTTCCAGGCGCTGGCGGTAGCCTTGGTCGCCCGCCGCAGTCTTCATCGCGCACGCCCGCGCCCGCTGCCCGCCGGTCGCGGCGGCGTCTTCATCGAGTCTCACCCAACCCGAGTCAGCCCCCTTATCCGCGGCATTCTCGCCGCACCGGCCTGCGACAGCCCTCGTTACCGCTGCCACAGCCACCGCTCGCCCTCGTGCTGATCAGTCGCGACCCCGCTCCACCTCGCGGGTGCTTGACGCTTGTTCGGCCCTCGATTACTCTTCCTATCACTCGTATATTGGGACTGGGCAAGTTCAGTGAAGCCGGACCTACCCAAGCAGTTAGACTCGCAACGAGATTCGAATCAGTAACGGCCACCGACGATTGGACGGTTGTTTTTAAGCTCAAGAAGCCAAACCTCAAAGGAAGGAGAGAAGGATGTCTATACTTATTACCGGCGGAACAGGTTGGGTTGGTACTGGCCTGGCACATAGACTCGTAGAGAGGGGCGAAGACGTCATATTGTTTGACATCGCTCCGCAAATAGAGCGCGTGGCGGATATCAAGAATAATGTAAAGGTTGTCCAGGGAGACCAAAAGGTCTGGCCTGAAGTGTTGAATGTTGTCAAGGAAAACAACGTAGAAGGCGTATTTCACCTTGGAAATGCACCGAGCTCCCGCCTACAGCCCTGGGCCGTTTATGAAGGGAATGTCGCCGGAATAATGAATGTCCTGGAAGCGGCGCGACTCTTCGGGGTAAAGCGGGTGGTGTTTACCAGCAGTATGATGAGCTACAGTCTGGGAATACCTACTGAAACTATCACCGATGAGACACTACAACGGCCTGCTAGCGTGTACGGTGTAACCAAGCTATATGGTGAGCTTATTGGCAGATTCTATCGGAAGACATTTGATCTTGACTTTCGCTGCATACGATACCCCAACATCTTTGGTCCCAGTGTTAGGATCAGTAAGAAACTGCAATATATTGCCTGGATGATTCAAAATGCGGCCCTGGGCAGGCCGGCTGAATGTCCTGTCAGCGAAGACACCAAACTTCCTGTCCTGTACTATGAAGATGCTATGCGGGCCACACAAATGCTGTATGATGCACCCAAGGAGCAAATAGAGACCGTCTGCTATAACATTGTAGGGGTCTTCCCATCACTATCGGCCAAGGAGGTAGAACTGGCTATAAAGAAGTTCATTCCGGAAGCTCAATTTACCTATAAGCCGGACCCATGGGTCATGGATTATTACCGCAGTCACAATAACTTCGATGACAGCCGGGCTCGTGAGGAATGGAGGTGGAAGCCATTGTATGCGGACTTCGAAAAGATAGTGGCCGATTTCATTAAAGAAGTAAGATCGAAACCTGAGTACTACAGCCTGGCATTAACAGACACATAGCTAGAGTATTATAAACAGAAGACCCGCTGGGGAATCTGGCGGTGTTCCTCATTCCCAGCCTGATTCTGGGACGCGGCCGTTCGCGACATCGACGGCATCAAGGAGCTCCCCGGCTTCGTCAGCTTCGTGCGCGGCTACCACCCGACGTTCGCGTCGCCCACGATCATGCCGGCTGGCATGAACTGTCCGGTCCGCATCGGCCAGGCCACGGTCATGCCCGGGGACGTCGTACTCGGCCGGGACGACGGTGTCATCTTCATCCCGCCGCACCTTGCGGAGCAGGTCGTCAAAACGTCCGAGTTAATCCGTTTGAGGGATCTGTTCGGAAAGCAGCGACTCGGCTTCGTTTTTACACAACCTCCGCCAGCTGTGTTACAAGACGACATGCCGCCGCAAAGTCCTCCAAGGCAATCCACTCATCCGACGTATGTACATCTCGCTGTCCCGCCCCGAATGTCACTGTCGGAATCCCGTGCGCGACAATCCAGTTCGCATCCATCCCGCCGTCGTTGCTTACGGTCTTCGGATCCATCCCGCAGGCCTTCACTCCACTCAGATAGCGTTGAACCACGGGGGCATCATCGTCGAGAGCGAACGCCTCGTAGGTCGGGCCAGGTCCGAACGCGACTGTCCCGTTCTCGCCCCGTTCGTTATGAAAGCTTTCAGCGGACCTCACGAAAGCCGCCTTCCACGTATCGATGATCTTCTTCCGAAACGCTGGATCGTGTGATCGGGCCTCCGCCAGGATATGCATCGAAGGCATCACCACGTTCGTTCCCTGGCCACCTCGCACGATACCCACGTTCGCCGACCCTTTCCCATCCGGCTGATCGATCACGCTCTGCCATCCTCCCTGCTCGATCTCGGCGAGCGCCTGCGCCGCGATGATGGCCGCTGACACGCCGCCGCCCGGCCGCCCCGCATGTGACGCGATTCCAGTTACATCGATCGTAAAGCGCTCGGTGCCGATCACGGCCGTCACGCCCACATCCGACCGACCGCCGTCCAGATTGAAGCACATCTCGGGCAGGGAATCGCCAAGCATCGAAAGATCCATCCCTCTGGCCCCGACGAGCCCAACTTCCTCTTGGATAAAGAAGACCAGCGTGATCGGTTGATGGTCGCCCCCCTTCTCGACGAGAGCCCGGGCCAGGTGAAGCAGCACTGCGCAGGAGGTCCGATTGTCACCTCCAAGCGCCCTGCCTTCGGCATCATTGACAATGCGGTTATTTTCCCGATCGAGACGAGGAATGCAGCCAACCGCATCAGGCACCGTATCCATATGCGTGCTGAACATCAGCCGCTGCCCGCCTCGATTCCCATCCATCCGGACAATCAGATTGCCCGTATCGCCTCCGTACTCGCTCTGCTCCTGCGCCTGGTCGACGTGGATGTCCGCCTCGGGAACACCGATCTCAATGAGTGCGCCACGCAGATGATCGGCAACGCGACCTTCACCTGCCGGCGGGCCTTCGATTGGGAGCAGGGCCATCAGGTCTTCAATGGCACGGTCAATCATTGGATTCTGTTGGCCTCGCAGTCTAACGAAGAGGGGTAGACACGCCCACCCTACGTCTACGGTGTTCCCTCCTGGGATTCCTTCGTGTTTCTTCGTGTCGGTTTCGTGGACTTAGTGGTAGGAACCAAGGCCCCTTGTTCGCGACCGACCGTGTCTCGGTTGATTGGAAACGGCCTTAGCGCCAGCGCCAGTCGCAGACTGACGTTCTCAGTTAGCGTCGCTCGGCCGCGAACGCCACATCTCTCCGATGGCCCGCACTGTCCGGTCACGGAGCCCACGAACGGACGACGCGTCAGTCATGTGATGAGGTACCTAGTGCCCGCCTTCGCTGTGACGACGAGTATTGAGAGTGCGCCGATGAGAGACGTACGAGAGACCAGCGTCGAGATCGGTGCGGTCGCCGGTCGCCCGGCTCAACACCTGGCGCGCTTCTCGGAGCCAGCTCTATCGAGCCACTTACTCGGTGCATACGATGCCAGCACCATCCGCTTCGAGCTGACCGGCCAGGTCACGCCCATACCGAACCCCGGCGCTCGTCGACCTGGTCGGGCGCGTTCCGGGCGCGCCTCCGGAGTAGCCAGCCGTGGCGCCAAGGATGGAGCCACGGGTGGAGGTCACCGTTCCTCCAGCGTGATACCGCGGGAGGTGCCGGGTGGGTGCGGCGGTGGCGAAGCTGAAGGTGGAAGCGCCGGGATGATCGAGCGCGAAGACATCTTGGGCCGATCCGTCGCACGTTGGTGGGAGGGTGGGACGGCCGCCCGTGCTCCGGCGCGTGACCACCTGGGCGGCATCCCGAATGGCGTAGTCAACGAAGAGCTCACACCGGCGTGGTTCGTCGGCTTGACCCAGGCAATCACAGCGGGCTGAATCTCCCGGTACTGACTTAAGACAGCGGGATGAGGAAGAGGGCCGCTGTAACGTGCTTCTAGGCTGACGAGTTCGCGACGCGCTGCGCGACCTGCGCGACCCGCCGCTGCGCGGCAGCGGCGGGTCGGTGGGCGGTGGGCGGTGGCGTGGGTGCCCGCGCCGACGAGAGGGCCCGCAAGGCGCTGCAGAAGATGGAGCGGTCGGGCTAGACCGGCGCGAGGCGTCGCCGCGCCGGCGAGGGCGTCGCTACGAGTGTGCTGCTGTTACTGGCTGTTTCGGGAATCTGGTTACGTTGTGTGGTTCTTTTTTCCGCGCCTCCCAGAGGTCGAGATTCGCCTGCATCCTGAACCAGCTTTCCGGCGAAGTGTTGGTCGCCTTCGCGATCCGAAGGGCCATCGTAGGACTCAACCCAGCCCGGCCATTTACGAGCTCCGAGAGGGCCTTCCGCGTTACACCGAGCATCTTGGCGCCGTCGGTGATCGATACCCCGAGGGTGTTTCCAGCCAGCCGCCGTTTCCAAACCGTGCCAAGCAGGGTTGCCAGCGCGTGCCAGCCTGTGATGCTGGTGTCCGCCAGCGGCGAACGCCAGCGGTGCCGGCTGTCGCGGTTTAGTCGTGGAGTTCATCGGCAACGATGTTGGTGGAGTCGATGATGCGGATATCGTTGACGGCGGCACGCAGGATGGAGCGATAGCAGACGGCGTTGACCAGGCGCGGAACGCCGCCGGCGTGGCGGTGAATGTCAGCTTTGGCATCATCGGCGAAGATCGAGGCAGGGCGGCCACAGCGGACGGTGTGGTGGTCGATGTAGCGACAGGTCTCCTCCAGAGCCATGGCCGGCATGTGATAGGAGATACGGATGCGCTGGCGCAAGGAAGCGAAGGAAACATATCTGAGCAACTCGCGCAGCTCGGGTTGGCCGGCGAGGACGAAGGTGATGGAGTTTTTGGTGTCGAAGGCGAAGTTGACCATGTTCTTGATGGCCGTCAGGGCGGTGGCCGCAAGGTCCTGAGCATCGTCGAGGATGACTAGTGGTTTCTTGGTCAGCTCGGGGATGGTCTTGAAGAACAGCTGCTTGGCCTGGCCGGCGAAGAACGGCGGATCGATCTTCAACTCATCGAGGATCGCCTTGTAGAGCTGGGCTTCCGAGAGGCCGGCGCCGCGGACGTAGAGGGGGCGGTAGCGGTTGCCGTCGAGTTCGCTGACGAAGGCGGCGAGGGCGACCGACTTGCCGCAACCGATGGGGCCGGTGAGGAGCAGGAGATCCTCGTCGGCGACGCCGAAGGAGAGGCGGGAGAGCGCCTCCTGATGGGCGGCAGAGGGGAACGTGTCGGCGGGCTGGAGGTGCTTGCCGAACGGCAGGCGGGAGAAGCCGAAGAAGGAGAGGACGTGATCATGCATCTGCATCGTGGTGCTCCTTGGGGGTAGTGCGGAACTGGCTGAACGAAGTCTGGTTACGGTCGCGGAGCCGGGCGTGGTGCTGCTCGCGCAGGCGGGTGAAGTAGTCCCGGGCGGCGGCCGACACCTCAGGCGGCTTGGCGCGGGACTCCTCGGGGACCGCCGGCACCTGTGTGGTGACCTGTTTGGAAGCGCTGGTGGTCTCCAGCAGGCCGCCGCCGGGGTCGTAGATGGCCAGCTGGGCGAGGTCGTAGGGGTCGAAGCGGACCTCGACGACGCTGCCATGGGGGACGCTGGTGACGGGGTATTGGTTGCCGTGCAGCTTGATCCTGCCATACTTGGTGACGGTGCGCCGTTCGCGCCACAGGAACAGGGCGTTGAAGGTCTCCAGATCGGTGATCCGGCGGTGGTCGGCGGGCAGCCCGTCGCGGAAACGTGCATCGGGACTCTGGCCGGTGGCTGAGTGGACGCGGACGTTGTATTCCAGATCCATCCAGGCCCAGA
This sequence comes from Spirochaetia bacterium, assembly GCA_965198005.1. GTDB lineage: Bacteria > Spirochaetota > Spirochaetia > SZUA-6 > Bin103 > Bin103. The sequence continues at coordinate 910,083 of CBDAOI010000003.1, read as the reverse complement.
AGGCGGAGTTCAGTTCATCGAGAGTACGCATCCCGGCGACTTGGGCCTCGCGTTGGAACTGGTTCTTGATGATCTTGTTGGCGGCCTCGACTTTCCCCTTGCAATAGCTTTGATAGGGCGGGTGGCGCACTCGTTTGACCTGTAACTCGACCAGGATGGCCATCATGTGGCGCGAGATGTAAACTTTTCCGTTGTCGACGAAATGCCGAATTCGGCATTTCGTCGATTATCCCGAAGAAAATGAAATGCCGAAGTTTGACGGTAACTTGTTTCCACACAAACAGTTAGCGTTGCAAACTTCGGCATAACATTGCCGCTTGCAAGGGCACGGTCCAGGATGAGCAGAGCCAGACCCTGATCTGGACATCATTCAAGGAGGTGCTTCAATGCACACCAACCTGTGCTTGGACGATCTTGTCGAGAGCGTTCTTCAGGAGATCGGAAAGTTCGGCCTTGACCCGGCAACGATCAACCACTATCGACAAACATATAGGCGGCTCAAGCAGTACGCAGCCGCACGCAACGTCGAACTTTTCTGCGACAGTCTGATCCAAGGTTTCCTGCATGACCTAGAGGAACAGCACGAGGCGGGCGCAATCGGACGTGGCAGACGAAACCATCTCAGACGAGCATCGTTGATACTGCAAGAATACGTCGCCAACGGATCAATCAGATGGACCACGTACACATTCGACCGCCAGCCGATGCCCAAGTCGAAAGAATTGCTGCTCCTGCATGAGAGCTTCATGGACGAGCTTGGAGCCACGAACAAGAGCGCGAATACGATACAGTCTTGCGCCAACGCAGTCCGCCAATTCCTGTTGTTCCTGGAGGACCACGACTGCACTTCGCTGACGCTCGCCAGCGCCGCTATGGTACCTGCTTTCTTCCAGCATCTGCTCGCCACATACCGGCCCACCAGTATTCGTACCGTTGCCTCGAACATCCGCTTGTTTCTCAGATTCTCAGAAACCGAAGAACGGCTGCTATTGGCAGTCCCTTCACGCTGTGTCAGAAACAGGCCAATCATACCGATCCTTTTGGACCACGAAAATGATGCACTGAAAAAGGTGCTGCAGAACGGGCAACTCCGGCTTCGGGATAAGGCCATCATCCTGTTGGCCTTGCGAACCGGATTGCGCTCCGTAGACATCCTGAGGATCAAACTCACAGATATCGACTGGGTCAATGACACCATCGCAATCGCCCAGTCAAAGACCGGAATCGCCTTCAAGATCCCGCTGACCGCGGATGTTGGCAATGCACTGTCCGCCTATCTGCTTGATGAGCGTCCATCAGCCGACACGCCGTATGTATTCCTTCGTTGTCTAGCCCCGTTCACCGTTCTGTCAGGCCATGCGACCTGTTATGCGGTGCTTCGGAGCGCCTTCCTCCAAGCCGGGATAAGGGTTGGTAGCGAACGCAAGGGACTCCATGTCCTGCGTCACTCTGCGGCCTCCAGGATGCTCTCCAAGGGGGTCCCAGTTACTACCATTTCGACCATGCTTGGACACGCCCACAAAGAGTCGACCGACGTCTACTTGGCGACCGACCAAGAGCGCATGAGAGAGTGTGTGTTGGACCTCGCCCAGATTCCCGTGGACTGCGCAGGCCTGTCATGAGTAGCGCATACTCAAGCCTGTTTGCACCCTTTATCTCGGGACTGGTCGCGACCAAGCGCGCCGTCGGCTACTCCTACGAGAGCGCTGAGTTCAAACTCCACGACTTCGACAGATACGCAGCGCTTCATCCCGCCTACCAATCCCTCAGCAGAGAGTTGGTTCGCGGCTGGGCGAAAGCCAAGGACGGGGAGAATCCGGCAGCGCATCGTACCCGGCTATCGCCGCTCCGCGAACTTGGCAAGTATATGCAGTCGATCGGCGTTGCAGATGCCTTCGTGCTTCCGGCTGCTGGCATCCGTGCCGCCGCTAGGTACGTGCCTCATTTCTTCACTCACCAAGAGATTACGGCATTTTTCGTTGCCTGCGACAAGCTTCAGCCCCGGGGGGCGGCGCAGGCGCGACATCTGGTCCTCCCAGTATTCTTCCGCCTCCTGTATTGCTGTGGCCTGAGGACCGGTGAGGCAAGAACGCTGCGCGTCGAGCAGGTTGATCTGCAAACCGGATATATCGACATCATGTGGTCGAAGGGTTGCAGAAGTCGCAGACTTCCGGTGCCGGACGACGTTCTGGGTCTGCTCTGTAGATATGCCGCACGGGTGTCCGAGGTATATCCCGGGAGAATCTACTTTTTCCCGACAACGAGATCGGATTGCTACAGCCGCAGCAGAGTAGCAGCGGTATTCAACAGCATCTGGAAGGCGGCGGGCCTGGGACCCGGATGCGGCAACCGACCGCGCGCGTACGACTTCAGGCATCATTTTGCGCTGAGCAATCTGAACAGGTGGATCGCGACCGGTGTTGAGGTCAACGCCATGCTCCCCTATCTCAGCAGGTACATGGGACACGCCAGCCTGACGAGTACCGATTACTACCTTCACCTGGTTCCCGAGTTCTTCGCTACATTCGCAACAAAGGTGAGCGCAACCGAGGCCGTTCTTCCGGAGGTGGACCATGATCAGGAATAGCACACCGGGACAACAATTCTGGAAGTGTGTACGCGATTACCTCACGGTCCAGTTGCCGAAAATACGCTGTTGCAGTGCGCACACCGTTGACTCCTACAGACGATCGATAGGCATGTACTGCGACTTCCTCGAAGCACAACATCGGATCAAGTTCGCGAATGTATCATGGGATCACTTCACGCGAGACTCGGTGATCAAGTACATTCAGTGGCTGCGCCAGAGGCCGTGCGGAGTCGCAACCTGCAATCTCAGACTATCCGCTCTCAAGGCATTCCTCAGATACTGTGCGGATGAAGACGTCAGCCTCTATAGTGTGTTCCAGGAGGTGAAAAAGATTCCATTACTGAAGATGGCCCGGACGCCGGTCGGTTACCTGTCGCAGACGGCCCTGAGGACGGTGCTCGCTCAACCTGATAAGACAACCGTAAAGGGGAGACGGAACAGGATGATCATGATTCTGCTATACGACACAGGAGCCAGGGTTCAAGAGCTGGTCGACTTGCGCGTCACCGACTTCCATCTGGATGCAGGAAACCCATTCGTACTGGTGACCGGCAAAGGCAACAAAACCAGAAGTGTTCCGCTCATGGACAAGACCGTTGCCCATCTGAAGGAGTATGTACGGCAATTCCATGCTGGTTCCGTCGACCGTCACGAAGTGCCGCTGTTCTATTCCGTTCGCGCAGGAAGGCCGCACATGCTATCCACCGATGCGATCAGCGTTTTGGTCAAAAAATACGGCGAAAGCGCGCGCACGGCATGCGCTGAGGTGCCGCCGAGAGTGCACCCCCATCTGTTTCGACATAGCCGAGCGATGCACCTCTATCAGTCCGGAATGCCGCTTCCCTACATTGCGGAATTCCTGGGACATGCAAGCGTGACTACCACTGAGATCTATGCCTCCGCGGACGTCGCGATGCTGCGCAAAGCCATGGAGCAAGCAGATCCCGGGCTGGCGGACGAAACACCCGCCTGGAAGAATGAGGAGAGTCTGAGGCGGCTGTGCGGCCTCTAAGAGCCCCAATGTTATGCCGAAGTTTGCAACGCTATCTGTTTGTGTGGAAACAAGTTACCGACAAACTTCGGCATTTCATTTTTTTCGGGATAATCGACGTAGCACCGAACCGGCACGCCGTAACGCAGGACGCAATAGCGGAAGCTGTCCATCAGGGCGGGCAGCTTCTCGTCGAAATAGTACTTGCCGAACAGGATTTTGCGGGAGAAGTCGTCGATCCAGAGGAACAGGTAGGTTTTCTTGCGGCCTTGGGGGGTGTCGAGCCAGATGCCGTCGCGGGCGTCGGCCTGCAGGAGGGCCAGGGAGTGCGGTGCCTCGAACGAGCGGTAGGAGCTGCGCGAGTCTTCAGCGAGCATGCGGTAGCGGACCTGTTGGGTGAGACCCTGCTCGGCCAGGAAGCGGTAGATGGTGCGATCTGAGATGCGTTTGATCTTGCTGCCCAACTGATCGTCGGTGGCGAGCAGCTTGCGCAGTTGGGGGACGCTCCTGGTGGGCAGCTCGTTGACCAGCGCGAGGAGCTTGGCGCGCAGCCCAGGATCGTGGACGCGAGGCGAGGTGGGCCGCGGCCGGTAGAACAGCAGCCCCCGGGGGCCCTTCTTGCGATAGCGGTGGAGGTAGCCTCTGATGGTGCGCTCCCCAACCCGATGCTGCTCGCAGTAGCGCCGGCGTTCCGCGCGTTTGTCGGCGTTCCCGATGTGCGGGTCGAGCAGCATCTCGACCAAGCGCAGGCGTTCGTCAAACGCCTCCATGGCCGCGTCCGGGATCTGCTCCCAAGGGAAGTCGGGGCCGCTCATTCGAGGTCCTCGCGCTCGCCGACGACGGCCCGCCGGCACAGCCAATCGCGGTACTCGCTGGTGAGCTCGTCGAGGGACAGGCGGGGCTGCTCAGCGTACAGCTCACGCAGGCGCTCGACCTCCTCGGCGAGCTTCTGCAGCAGCACCTCGCCGGCTACCTCCAGGTGGTGTGAATCGAGCGGCTGCCACGGCTCGGGAGTGAGGAACAACTCCAGCACCCAGTCACAGAGAAACTGCAACCGGTCGCCGATCAGCTGCAGCAGCTGGGAGAGTTCATCGAACCCGCCCAGCACGCACTGGGGAGCATCGATGAGCTGGCTCAGAATGTTCTCCCGCACCAGCGCCGCCTGGCGGCTGAAGATCGACCCCCGGGTGTGGTCGGCATGCAGCAACGCCGTCGCATCGCTGCTGCGGTAGCCAGCCAGGGCACGCCACAGATCGCGCTCATCGGCGCTCCTGCGCCGGCAATGCTCCAGCAACCAGTCGCGGCGGCGTGGCGGTGGCGTCGGTTCGGTCAAGATCCGATGAAAGAGCAGCAGCAGCTCTTCCAGCTGCGCCAAACGGTCGGGGGAAACCAGTAGTTGATCCACTTTGATGCCTCCTGTGGGTGGATGCTTAAGTGGTATCAAACCAACAGCCGCCTCGAAATACTAAACTCAATGAAATCGGCGGGGGGCTCCGGGCGCGCTCCGCGACGTAGGCGAGGTGAACGCAGCCGATAACGGTGAACGCTACTCCGATGGCGGTGAGCGCGGCCTGTCTGGCCTTCTCCAGCGCGGCCACTGAGCGCCGCAACTGCGCCAGCGCATCTTCGCCCACGCGCACCGGTGGCAAGGCGGTGAACGGCGCCAGCTCGGCCACCCACTCGTTCACCTCCAGCAGCATCGCTGCGATGTTGTCGTCCACCCACAGCAGATGACGCGCTATGGTGCGCTCACAGGCGCTGCCGATCACCGCGTAGCCGTGGTCACGCGCGCTGCCGGCCGTGGGGTGCTTCTTCCGCAGCTCGAGCACCAGGTCGAGCCTGATGTTGCACTCGGGAATCACAAACCACGGCAGCATGCGTTTGGTGTACTGGGTGCCCGCTTCCCGCGCCCGCTCACAGATGATCACCACGATCAGGTGTTGGTGATTACTGCCGTCGGTGCACCGCACCAGGCGTTTGCAGTAGCAATGAATCACCACCGCATGGCTCTCCCCGCACAGCACGCAGGGACGCTTGCCGCCTTCTCTGATCAGGGATTGGCGGTAGGCTTGAAAGTCGAAGCCGTCTAGTTTAGGATGATCCAGCTTTTAGGTGGGGGTCACCGTTGTACCCGGAGTAAGTACTGGCGGTGGCCCCTATCTTTTTTCGTGATCTCCGGAACGCTTCCCGGGCGAACCTATCCTACCCCCACTGGCGGATTTGTCCACATCTCGGAAATCTCACCTGGCGGGCAACACTGGTAGCCGTCAGGGTGCGCGCGCTGGTACTCCTCCCAGAGCAACTGCAGCGTTACTCCCTTGCGCCGCAGCTCCTTGACCATCGTCGGAAACCGTTCGGCCAGTCGCTCATAGCGCGCGTTCGTCTCCGGGGCGCGCGTGCCCTCCAATACGGTCAGCAGCTTGCTGTCGGGCAGCTCCTGCGCCTGCTCCCAGCTCAGTCCGCTGTCGCGGAACCACTCCAGGTACTTCGCCACCACCGTGCGCGAGACCTTCAGCGCTCGTCCAATCGCTCGCTCACTGAGCTCGGTGGTCACCCCGTAGCGGATGACCTCTTTGATCTTCTCCACGCGAATCCTCCTGCGTGCCATGCGACTCCCTCCTATAAGGTTTTGGGGGGAGCGTAGCGGAGGATCGGCCGACCCCGTCCGGAAATCAGCCTCCAAGTGGCTTTTTTCCGCCGGACGGGTGGCTTTTTATTTCCGGACGGCTGGCTCTCTCAAAACGGAATCAGTGGCTTTTTTGCACCGGAATCTGCACACGGTCGAGCAGTACCGGACGGCGCCCCTTGCGGATAGCCGCCTGCGCTATCTCAGGCACTGGCTCAAGTTGGGAGCCAAACGCTCGACCCTGCGCAAGATTGCCGGCAATCAGGTTGAGGTCGTGCGCTTGCTGGATTTGCGGGAGGGCAACGGCAAGGTCCAGCTTGCGCAGGTCGAAGCTGCAGCCGTGCAGTGGGCGCTGCCACGCCTGCGGCGGGCGGGCAAGCATGCCAAGCCGGCCGCCGTAGCGGTGTTCGTGGCGCGGGCGGCGCGGTGGCTGCGCTTCCTGGGCCGCTTGGAGGTGCCACCGGTTGTTGCGCGCCATCAGCATGTGCCGAAGGTCGCGGCGTTTGCCGACTGGATGCGGCGGGAATGCGGTTTGTCCGAGCACACGATCCACAGCCGCTGCTGGATAGTGGACGAGTTCCTCAGTCGGTTCCGCGATCAGGATCGACCACTGCACACGCTTGCGATCGCGGACCTGGATCGGTTCGTGGCCGAGCAGAGCGCCAGCGGCAGATGTGCTCGGGTTTCGATCTGCAGCTACGCAAAACGCCTGCGCATATTCTTCCGCTACGCCGAAGGGCGGGGCTGGTGCGCGCCGGGCTTGGCCGCAGCAATCATGCCGGAGCGCATGTACCAAGGCGAGACGGTCCCCGCGGGGCTGGCCTGGGAGGATGTCCAGCGCTTGCTCGGGACGACCGAGGGTGAGCGCCCTGCGGACAAGCGTGACCGCGCCGTGGTGCTGCTGTTCGCGGTGTACGGCTTGCGCGCCGGTGAGGCGAGCGTGCCCTGTTCCTCACGCTCAGAGCCCCGTTCCGCCCGCTTGCTACCGCCGGAGTGCAGGCTCTGGTCAGCCGTCGCTTGCGCCGCCTGGGGGTCGTCTCACAGCGCCGAGGACCACACGCGCTACGCCACGCATGCGCGCAGCGCCTGTTGGACCAAGGGCTGTCGTTCAAGGAGATCGGAGACCATCTCGGGCATCGCAGCCCGACCACAACGGCGGTATACGCCAAGGTCGATCTCGCCGGACTGCGCCAAGTGGCGGACATCGACCTGGAGTGGCTGATATGACGCTCGCTGAGGTCGTTGATCAATACATCGCTTGGCGGCAAGCGCGGGGTGCGCACTTCAGGTCCGGCGCCAGCATTCTGCACCTCTACTGCCGCAGCGTCGGCGGCGAGGTCGGCTGCGACGCCGCAGGCACCGAACAGGCGCGTGCCTTCCTCGCAGGCAACGGCTTCCTCACCCGCTACCGGGCCAACAAGCGTACGGTGCTCGTCGGTTTCTACCGCTATGCGATCAGCCGCGGCCACGCGACCCATTCGCCGTTGCCTGCGGACGAACCGAAGGAGCCCCCGTCCGCACCGGCGTACATCTATTCGCGTGACGAACTGCGCCGCCTGTTCGACGCCGTGGATGGCTGTCGCAAGCGAGCGGTGCAGTTGCAGGCGCACACGTTCCGCGCGCTGCTGCTGTTGCTGTACGGAGCCGGCTTGCGGCACGGCGAAGCGCGGCGGCTCACGCAGGCCGACGTCGACCTGCCGGCCGGGCTGCTCACCGTGCGCGAGACCAAGTTCTACAAGAGCCGGCTCGTGCCGCTGGGGTCGCACCTTACCCAGGTGCTCGCGGAATACGTCGCGCGGCGGGTGCCCTACACCGCCCATGCAGCGCACGATTTGCCTTTCCTTGCGAATCGCGATGGCACGCCGCTGGCGCGCACAACCGTGCACACGGCGTTCGCCGCTTTGCGCCAAGCGGCTGGAGTGCGGAACCCGGTCGGAGCCCGCCGTCAGCCGCGCCTGCACGACCTGCGACATTCGTTCGCCGTCCATCGACTGACCTCCTGGTACCGCCAAGGGAAGGACGTGCAACGCTTGCTGCCATTCCTCTCCACCTACCTGGGCCACGTCAACATCGCAGGAACCGCTGTCTATCTCAGCATGACCCCTGAGTTGCTGCGCGCGGCTTCGCTCCGCTTCGAGCGCTACGCAGAGACCGCAACCGGAGGCCGCGATGACTGATACCCGTACTCTGGGCCCTTGGCTGCGACGCTTCCTCGCGGAGCATCTGGTGAGTGAGCGTAATCTGGCCCGCAACACTCAACGCAGCTACCGTGACACGCTGGTTTTGCTGCTCCCCTTCGTCAGCCGCGCGCGGCGCAAACCGGTCGACCGGCTGGCCGTCTTCGATCTCACCTCCGAGCGTGTGCTGCAGTTCCTCGCACATCTTGAAGATGCGCGGGGCTGCTCCCCGCAGACCCGCAATCAGCGGCTCACGGCCATCTGTTCGTTTGCCCGCTTCGTCGGCAGCCGCAGTCCCGAGCACGTCGAATGGTGCACGCAGATCCGTGCTCTGCCCCGCAAGAAGGCGGCCCCCAAGCCGATCTCCTATCTGGAGAAGTCCGAGATCGACGCCTTACTCGACGCTCCCAACCACGGCACGCGGCAGGGCCGCCGCGAGCGTGCCCTGCTGCTGTTCCTCTACAACACCGGCGTCCGGGCGTCCGAGGCCGCGCAACTCACGGTCGGCGATCTACAACTGACCGTCCCCGGGTCGCATCCTTCTCTGGCAACGGTACGCGGAAAGGGCGGCAAGGTCCGTCAGTGCCCGCTCTGGCCGCGCACGGCGCGCCTGCTGACAGCTTTGGTCGATGGGCGCCCTGCCGCGGAGCAGGTCTTCCTCAACCGGCACGGACAACCGATCACCCGCTTCGGCATCGGCCGCTTGGTCGGTCGCTGCGCGACCGTCGCCTCAGCCCGGGTATCGTCGCTGGTCGGCAAGCGCGTCAGCCCGCACGTGATTCGCCACACCACGGCGACTCACCTGTTGCGTGCCGGCGTGGACCTCAACACGATTCGGGCATGGCTTCTTCTTCAGCGAAAAGTGGTGGGCGGGCGATGTATTGTGAGAGCGCCCAGCGCGCCTGCTGATCGTGCGCGTGCAGCCGCACCGAATGGTCGATGCTGAATCCGGAATGACGCCAGCGCAGCAGATTCTCGGCGAAGCTCCGACTGATCAACCTCTTGTCCAGGAACAACTTCAGCACTCGGCGCCGCAGGTATTGAGTCATCCGGGCCAGATCGCCCAAGGGGATGAAGATGAAGCGGCCCGCTGCATCGAAGCGCCCTCCAGGATCAGGGCGTGGAAGTGAGGGTTGAACCGCAAAAGGTCGCCCGACGACTGGTAGGCGATCACCGCTGCGGTTCTCACCTTGTTCCCGGCAGCCTCGTTGTAGAAGCTTTGGACGATGGCAAACAGCAGCCGAGAGACCGCACAGAACAGCCTCCGGTTGTACTTGAAGAACACCCGCAACGCCTTGGGGAAGGAGAAGACGAACTGACGATGCGGCAGCCGCAGCAGCAGCCGCTCGCTGAGATACTCCGAGAGCAGCAGGGTGCGTTTCTGGGAGCAGGACGGACAGAGGTAAAATCCGACGACGCTTCGCTTACGTTTACAGCTGAAGGGACGAAAGTGATCGTGGCCACATTCGGTGTTGGTGCACCGGATGCGGGCAACACCGCGAGCGTAGTCACCGCACACGGTGAACCGCTGGGCCACTTTCTGGATGCGCTCCAGCCTGAACCTGCCGTACTGCCCCGCGTACCGCTCATCATAACAAGCAGCAAACTCCGAGAAGTGCTCCTTGAAAACGCGCTGCAGGAGGTTCTGCGCCCGTGGCAGATAGCCTGGGTGGGGCTCTGGGGTTGGTTGCGGTAGCGGCACCTGCTGCTGTAAGCCCACATTGGAGTACTACAAACCCTGCAGCTGCCGTGCTTTTGGATCAGCGTGTGTTAGAAAGGAGACGTTGACGAAATGCTCGGGTACTCGATCGCACGTGTGGCTGAAATAGCCGCTTTCTCGACGAGTCCCATCGCTACTTGTTTGCCCTGGACTCCAGTCTTTTCCTGGCTTTCTCAGCAGACTTCGCGCCATAGGCACCGGGATGCCCCGCGCCACCCCTGAGCCTGGGATCAAGCAGGTCCCTCACCGCGTCGCCGAACATGTTGAAACTGTAGACGACAATCGTCAGGCAGAATCCCGGCCAGAGCGCCAGCCAGGGAGCATCCTCCATGAACTGGCGCCCTTCCCGGCTGAGCAGACCTCCCCAGCTGGGAACCCCGATGGGCAGACCAAAGCCGAGGAAACTTAAAGAAGCCTCAGACATAATCACCCCCCCGATATTGATGCTTAATATAATGATTATGGGAGCCGCAATATTGCGAAGCACATGTCGGATAAATGTTCTCCATTTTGAAGAGCCAATCGACTCCGCTGCCTGAAAATAGTCGTTCTCTTTTACTGCGATAACGGCGCCTCTTACTGTTCTTGAGCCGCCGATGCCTCCTGTTATCCCCAGGACCACTATTATCTGTGGTATACCCCGCCCCGCTATGGACATTATGGTTAACAACAGGAGCAGTCCCGGGAAAGACATCCAGGCATCGACAAATCTTTGCACAGCCAGGTCCAGTTTACCACCCAGGAATCCTGAAGTGCCACCTATCAGGAGAGCGACGACAACATTGAGAGCGGTCGCCGCCAGACCGACAACTATGGAAAGACGAGCCCCTATGATGATGCGGCTCAAGAAGTCTCGCCCCAACTGGTCGGTACCCAGCAGATACTGGGCTGATGAGCCCTGCAGCCTGTCTACCAGGTGTTGTTCCCAATATGGATAAGGAGCCAGAACATCGGCAAAGATAGCCACCAGAATCAATATCAATATGATAATCCCGCAGGCAGTACCCAGTGGCTTCTCCTTGACCAGCCTGACGAAGAAATCGGCTAAGGCGTGGCGCCTCTTCGTTTCGGCTTCTTCTCGCGGGATATCTCTAAGCTGACTCATCCTTTCGCCTCCACTACCTGTATCGTAGCCTGGGGTCTAAATAAGGATAAATCAGGTCGATAAATAGATTGTTCGCCATAACCACGGTGGCCAAAAACAGGTTTATTCCGGAGACCACCGGGTAGTCTCTTTCAGCGAGTGAATCCAGCATGACACGACCCATCCCCGGCAGGTTAAATATGTTCTCCATGATAACGGAGCCACCTACCAGCAGAGGCAACTGCAGGCCTACCAGGGTAACTACCGGGATGAGGGCATTTTTGATGGCGTGTCTGATAACAACTACCCTCTCCTTGAGACCCTTGGCCCAGGCAGTCCTAATGTAGTCCTGCCTGAGCACCTCCAGCATCATGGTGCGCGTCATCCGCATTGAGGCTGCAGAAGCGGCCGTCCCCAGAATCAGGCTGGGAATGATCAACACCGCCAAATTCCCCAGCGGGTCTTCGGTGAAAGGAAACCACCTCATCGGTGGCGACCAGCCCCACCAGATTACCGGGAAGATCATGACCATGGTTCCCAGCCAGAAGTTGGGAGTTGCCATGCCGATGACGGCCGCGGTGCGCCCCACGTAGTCGGCGGCCGTATCCTGGCGAATCGCCGAGTAGATGCCGACTGGCAGCCCTATTACTAGCCCGATTACGATTGACAACAAACCAAGCTCGATGGTTACCGGCAGTGCATTTAATATCCTATCCTCCACCGTCCCACCGCCCATCAGTGATTCGCCAAGGGTTCCCTGGAGGAGACCTTTAAAGTGGGACTCACCGGTAACCCAGTCAGGGGTCGGCAACACTCCTAGCCAGCGTCCATACTGTACGTGCACAGGTACGTCTAAGCCCAGCATATGCTCAAGAGCTTCACGGTCTACGCCACCCAGCCATTCCATCCTTCTGACCATTACGTCTACTATATCGCCCGGGATGAAGCGGACCGAAAGAAAGACCAGGATGGTCAATATAGACAGGGTGGGGATTATCAGCAATAACCGCCTGATGATATAGGCTCTCATGTCACACTCCTCATCATTCGTCGGACTAGAACTGAATCTCTAGCGTCCATCATATTTCCCGGCAATTTCTTACAATGTCCCCCGTCATTGCGAGCCCCGATTTATCGGGGCGTGGCAATCTCGTTGCCCTCTTTCCCCGTCATTGCGGTGAAAACCGCAATCCACTTAGACGATCCCCTTGCCCGGCTCACACGGCACTCTCTAAGGTGCGCATGACCCTTGCCAAAAAACCTGGCCTCTCACCGTTTTGGGGAGTCCAGAGGGGTGGCCGGGTAGAATCGCGGCGCGCGCAAGCCTTAGGCAGAGATTCATAACCACCTCGCTCTTTCGATTGCGAGGCAGGATCCTAGTTCCACCATAGTCCACGTTTCCGCGAAGCCCCCCTCTCATCCCGGACGGTCGAATTTCTCGAGTCCGGTTGGCGGCCATGCCCACTTTACCCGATGGACCTTCCCGACGGGGCCGAAGCTCAAGCGCTGGCACGGCACGCATACGCCCGGCTCGATGCCCGCTGCGACTTATCACGTTACCCGGGTACACCCCTGCTGGGAGATGGTCCTTCCCGACTTTGTCCCTGCATTCCTTGCACAGTCGCTTGGTCCCCTACCCCCGTAGTGTCTCTTCGCTGCATGTACCCGTTTCTTCACGAAGAGCGTCGGCCTCGCAACAGGGCTTACGTGCTCGGCACACCAAAAGGTCCCGGACAGCATCTTTCGCCGGGGGTCAAATATCGGGGCTGCAGACATTCCGTTATGTTCAGGCTCCTGTGCTCGCTCGACCCTCTGGATGCCCCCACCTTGCAGTCCTGTGCCTGACAAAGCGGCAGGGCCTTATACACCACGCAGCTATCGTGCGGTTACCCAACACGAACTGTGGCATCGCTACGTACCCGAACCGGGTAATTGATACGGCCGGTCCTTCCCCGGCTGGAATGCAGTCTTGTCGGCTGCTGAAACCCACTAATAACCCATTGCTGCCTTCAGCTCACTATCAATCCAGACGCGGGCTAAGACTGACTGGGTTTCACCATCTCCTACTCTCACTTCGCCGTTATAACCTTTGACCCACGGCTGCGTTGCCTGGAACTGTGGGGTTTCAGGACCCCATACCCTAAATTGTTTTTCTATGACGTACATATTTGCCTCTTTCAGGAACCTATCCTTCTCCTCGATGGAGGTGGCAGCGGAGGCGGCATCAATCAGAGCGTCATATTCGGGGTCTTTCACGCCACTGCGGCTCCACTGGTATTCCGAATAAAACTGGTTCAGAATACGGTAGAGAGCATACCTGAAGGCCCCTTCCCCCCAAATAATTCTGTAGGTATCCTGTTCTGGGTTGGCCACCTGGGATCCCTCAGTACCGAAAACATCTATCTCGACCTCCACACCAATCTCACGCCAGTATCCCGCGGCCAGTTCTGCATAGCTCACATCGTACCGTTCAAAGAAGGCCAGGCCGGTCTTGTATCTAATGCCGTCCGCGCCGCGGGTAAGCCCAGCCTCATCAAGCAACGCTTCTGCCCCTGCCGGGTCATACCTATAGGTTTTCTTGACCTCTTCGGGCCACTCCTCAAATGGCGTGCCAATCCCCGGCACATCATTGCCTATATGTCCCTGCGGAGTCGCACCGCCATAACCCTTATAGTAGGTAGCGACAACGGTCTCGAGGTCCAGTGCCATCTGCATGGCCTGGCGCACCCGGATGTCATTCCAGGGCGGTCTGTCCAGACCGACGAGATAGAAAACGTTGTCGGACCGAAACTTATACGTATACAGCTCGATTTCGGGGTCGGTCCGCTCGAGTCTCTCTACCTCGTCGATAGACCTTAATTGAGAGCTGCCGACAGTCCCCAGCATATCAATCTTACCCGCGCGCAGAGCCGCCAGACGAGTTGCCCCTTCTGGCATAAACAACATTATTATCTTGTCAACATAGGGCAGGCGGTTCTCCGGGTATTTTTCGTCGAAGCCCCAGTAGTCGGGATTCTTGGTCCAGGTCCTAGAGCTGCCTTCGACCACCTCCGTCAGCTCATAGGGTCCGGTGCCGACCGTGTTCCGCCAATCCTTATAGTCGCCGTGTTGCTCGATGACCTCCGGAGGGTATATAAAAGCCATGTGCCAGCCGAGAAGTTCTGGCAGGGCGCGAAGGTTTGGCTCCTTTAGCTTGAAAACGACTGTCCAATCGTCGGTGGCCGTTACCGACTCGTAATTCGCTGGCTTCATGGCAGTTGCCATTGGGCTAGGTCCGGCTTCACTGAACTTGCCCAGACCCAACATACGCTGCCAGTGATGTTCTACATCTTTGGCAGTCAGCTCCCGACCGTTCATCGGTGCCTTGTCGTGCCAGTAAACGCCCGTGCGGATGTTGAAGATAATGGTCGTATCGTCGGGCGTTTCCCAGCTTTCCGCCAGTGCCCCTTTCCAGGCCCATAGAGGTGTGTCTGCTAAGAGCCGCCAGTCCCATACGTCCCTATCTATTCCCCAGTCCCCGATGCCGAGCATCTCATTAACCAAAGCGATGGATTGTGCCGCCCAGCCAGTAATGTACCAGGCATCACTATGCTCAGCCCAACTGACCTCGCCATAGGTTATTGTCCCGCCATACTCTGGCGCGGTTACCGCCTTGCCGGTGGTGGGATCGGTCACATACTTCTTTTCAGCTGCGGCTGCCGGCTCCTCTTCTGCGCCAGCGGCCCAGAGGCCGGTTGCGGTCATTACGAGGACCAACGCAAACGCGAAGGTCATTCTAATTTTTACAAAGTTCATGCGTAACTCCGGATCTTGATTTTCGAGAGTATTGCGGAGCGACTTGCCGCTCCCTGGCTACTCTCATGCCCGCAACGCAGACGGCCAGTCTGAGTCAAATTCACTAAGAGCGCGCGGCGTGTGACTCAACGGGTTCACCCCGGCTCACGCCGCGCGCGCGTGCGGCTCTTTGAGTATCATTTTGCACCCCCTCGGTCGGGCGCAGATGTGCCCCTCTCTTCTGAAGTCCCGGCAACGCCGGTTGATGTAGACTGGTGGAGGTTGCGGCCGACGCGGTCCGCCGCCACACGCACGGCTGTGTGCCGCGCGGATTGATGGTGCCGCGGTCAGCACCGGCGCCGAGCGGCTGGCTGTCGCGCGGTTAGGTAGTCGGTAGTCGGTAGTCGGTAGTCGGCGACTGGGCTGCATGGCGTCAGTGCCCATTCGCGGACGAGTGTAGAGGCCGGCCCAAATCCGTGTCAAGCGCGACCCAACCCGCTCATCGCGCTTCGTCACCGCTGGCCGGCGACTGGGCTGGATGCTGTCGGTGCCCATTCGCCGAAGATTGTACGCCGCCGCCCGAATCCGTGTCAACAGCGACCCAACGCGCTCATCGCGCGGCGTCACCGGCAACCGGTCACCGCGCTGACTGTCTTCATAGCGCTTCATCGGCATCCGTCGCCCCAAGCCAGGCATGATAGCGTGGGCGCGACCACCCTGTCAACGACTCGGACGTCACCGGCAGCAATTCTCGGGGAGCAGCGGAGCATCATAAACAGTAATGCAACATTGGGGGCCGAAAGGTTACAGAAAAGTTTTGAGGGCGAGACCGCAAGCCCTGTCATAAGCTCAAGCCCTCCGAGTGTGAAACGCGACCATGCCCACCTGTTGGCCCACCGAGTGAATGCACCCACGGTCCGACCCGGCAGAAATTCTGTAACTGATTGCAGGTGAAGTATTTAGCCACCGTCATGCAGCCCCGTGCGATGACCTGACCACCGTCAGCCACCGCCGCTCGGCCGATGCCGCGGGCTGGCGCGGTGCGGCGATCGGCCTTCGGGGGCGGTGCTCAGCCGCGGCCGGCACACCTGCGCCGCGGCCCTCGTCAGGGATCGTTCAGGGAGCAGGTTCAGTTCTCCAGGGAGCGGCTACCCGGACAGCGGCTGCGGCGGCGAGTTCATCCGCACCAGCACCTGGTCCCACGACGGGAACAGGAATAGCCGAAACGTGGCACGGACCGCGCCCCAGAACTCCCGGCGCGACCCGAACCCAGCCCGCACCTGCTGATACAGACCGTCCACCAGCTCGAATATCTGGTGCATGAAATAGGCCAGCAGGTTGAGTAGGAAGAACGCCTCCGACAGGTACTTGTCACCGTGGCCGAAGTTGTGCTCCAGGTGGTAGCCCTGGTTCTTCAGCGTATTGAACCCCTCGTTCTCGATCTTCCAGCGTGCTCGTCCCGCACGCACGATCCGCGCTACGCTGCCAGCGGTCGGCACCAAGTCGGTCACCCAGGCGTTTTGATAGGTGGTCGTGCCGGCACGTACGATGCGGTAGTGCACGAAGTTGATCTGGGGACTGCGGGGGTTGCCGTTCAGCGGCACCCCGGTAACCCACTCGTATTCATGCCGGTCCCCGGTCGCGTCGATGGTGCAGCGGTGGTCCAGCAGCCGACCGCGGCGCAGCCCGTCGATATCCTGGTACAGGCTGGTGTGATCCTCCGGCTTGGCCACCAGCAGAAACGAGCAGCGGGCGGCGCGCACCTGTTCGATGAACGGTTGCTTGGAGTACAGACTATCGGCGACGATCACCGCAGCCAGCCGGGGATGGTCGTTACGGATGCGCTGCAAGGCACGGTAGCCGGCTTTTATTTCACAGTCCTGCTTGCGGCGTTTGGCATTCTTGGCGCCAGAGTCATCGGCGTTGTGAATGAACACGGGAGCCAACGGCAGCACCTGCCGCTTGTCGGGGTGGACGATGGCGGTCTGCAGGATGTCGTGGTGGTAGCGTACGGTGCCGTTCTTGGTGGCGGTCAGACAGCACTCACAGTTCACCTTGTACGAGCTGAAGTACTGGGAGCCGTCCATGGTGATGAGGTAGCGACCGTCGAGGAACTGGTAGTGCTGCAGCCATTTGGCGTCCTGCATGCGCCCTATCCAGTCGCCGAAGCAGCCGAGCAGCGGTTCATAGTCATGGCTGTCGAGCAGATCGCGGAACTGGGAGTCGGCAGGGATCCGAGCGACGCCAAACGTAGAGTTGAGGTTGTTGGTGCGGAGTTCGTCCTGGAAGCGGCGTTGGAACTCCAGCACGGAAGGGTCTTGAAGGTAAACAAGGCGAAAGCACACACGTAGCAATCCTGCAGGGAGTACCGGACCTTGCTGGCTTGGCGCGTATCGACGACCTTGGCGGCGTGCAGGTTCAAGGAGACCAGGAGCGCACGAAAACGAAGTAAAAATGGACCTCTGCGGCGACCTCTTGCCATAGGAGACAGCATGACAACCCTGGGATCGAGTGTCCAGCCGGTAGGCAACTTATTACATGCTCATGACCTATACGACCACTTACGTGCCGTCCCGCCCGCCATTGCCCCCCACGCCGACCCTCTCACTTCCGTTCACCGAGAATTGCTGATCGAAGTAAGCTGACAACTGAGACAGCCGGCGCCGTGGCGGCTCAGCCAGCGCCCGCGAGATAGCGCGCCAGTGGCAGAGCCGGTTCGATGGTGCGGGTGACCTGGCCCAGCACGAACCTGAAGTCACGCCACGCACTGGGTGGCCGCTGACGGCGCCAAGTCGTATCCCCAGGGGGAACTAGCGCTGGCATGGCGGATCAGCTTCTCGACCAGGAGCGCAACCAGCAGCTTGCCGTACAGCCACGCTTTGGCGCTGTCGTCGTCGTATTTCGGCAGGTGGCCCAACTGCGCCAACGATTTGAACCGTTTGAACACCAACTCCACCTGCCAGCGAATGCGATACCACTCCAGAATCTCGGCGGCACTGAAGCTCGCCGCCGGAAAGGTGGTGAACACGATCACGTATTCGGCAAACCTCAGCGTGTCCGCTTGCGTCCGCTTACCCCTGCGTGCTGCTTCCTGGCGGACTTTGCGGTGCGCCAGCTTGATCGCTGCTGCCGACTTGCGCAGCGCGCACACTCGACCGGGTACGGTTCTGGCCGGTTGTGCTCTGTCATCCTTGATCACCACCTGCGTTGTCCACGACTTGGTGGCGCCGGCACGCTTCAGCGAACTGACCGCGGCGAGCAGGTCGAACCGCTCACCCTGGGTTGTGCGCAGCCCCAGCGCACCGGTATTGACGCGTACGATGAGCTGACCGCCGGCGGCCGCCACATAACCGATACCGCGGGCTGTCGAGTAACCGCGATCGGCCACTACATGATCGCCGGCGCGAATCGGGAACTGAACCAACGATTCGCCGGTGCCCGGCCCCTCGGTTGGCGTGAGCCTGAAGAAGTCGCACGCCAGCGACGGCAGGCATACGCTCCAGTGGATGCGCCACAGCGCTCCGGTCTTGCCCGGCTCCTTCACGGTGGTGGCGTCAAACGCCCTGATTTGAAAGCCGCCGTCGGTCGCCACCGCGATGCCGTGTTCCTGAAACAGCTGAACGCACAGGGCGTACAACCAGTCCTTTGATTTCCGCAGGCGCTTCAGCAGAGCTACATCGGACAGATCGGCGAGATTCGCCTGCCGCGCCCGCACCACGGTCTCACGCAACGAGTGCCCGCAGCCCAGATGGATCAAGAGCGTGCGCAGCAGGTTGTCCACCGATTTGTACTTGCGCAACCCCTTCAGCGTGGGGGGGGGGGGGGGGGGTACAGAGGCGAACGGACGGGATGGGCCAGGGCGGCCACTCCGGGCGGGCGGCTGTGGGACGCCAGTGGCGTCAACCCGCGGCAGGGCTGGATCGCGTAGTCACTCATCATCGACATCCGTTCGAGTCCCAACTCCGATACCCTTGCACACGCGCGACAGGGCAGTCAAGCGCCATTCAGCACGTTATTGAGTTTGGCGGCTGTGGCGGCTCCTGACCCGTCATGGCTCACCTCGTGCGGCCTCCGCGTCGCCGAGCACGACCGCGCTGGCCTACCCTGATGTCCGCCCCTGCACCAGTGAGCCCGGCCGTTCGCTGAGAAAAGACTGACCGACCGGACTCATTCGCCCGTCAAGGCGTTGACTGTACCTACTAGGTCGAGGGGCGTATACTCAAACTTGAGAGATGGCAAATGCCACCGGTGTCGCATCCCTTCAAGCAAGGTGCTCTGGTCGTCCTGATGAACTACAATGACCATGCGCCGCCACACGTACACGTCAGGTATCAAGGCGATGTCCGCAGCTATCGGCTCGACATCAGAACCAGAGAGTGGCTTCGGCCCGGCGTGGCATTGCCACCCCGTCTGCGAAGAATGATCGAATCTGGAGCAGTGGGATAGATCCCGGCGGGGGCAGCCGGTTTCCGTAGTGGGATGAAGACCATGCGATGGAGCGAGTGGCGAGCCGTAGCCGATGACCCGAGGAAGTGGACGAACCGATGGGAGCGAGGCTTGCTGAAGGTTGAGTACGTGACCGACTACATGTTGCGACTCTGGTTTGAGGAAGAACTGGACGTCTCCATCTACGAGTTGGACTTTCGGCCGCTCCTGATCGAGGAGAATCCCGGCGTCGTGTTTCAATTGCTGAGGGACAAGAGACGATTCCGTATGGTTCGAGCCGACTACGCCTTGGTCTGGCCCAATCCCGAGACCGGCGAACAGGATGAGCAAACGATTGATCTGGCCCCCGAGTGTGTTCGCTTCTTCTGTGAGCGATACGGTAAGCTGCGGTCGCACGCCGCGGCGGCGCGGCCCCCGTAGGCCCAAGACCACACGGTCTCTCGGGTCAGCCCCGTGGCCGCGAGCGTTCATTCCATGTACTGGCGCCCCTCGCGGCTCAGCATCCCGCCCCAGCTCGGGATGTCCGGCGGCAGCCCGAAGCCCAGAAAGCTCAGCGCCGCCTCCGACATGATCACCCCGCCGACGTTGATGCTGAAGATGATGATGATCGGCGCCGCGATGTTGGGCAGCACGTGGCGCAGCAGCGAGCGCCGGCGCGAGCTGCCGATCGCCTGCGCCGCCTGGAAGTAGCCGTGGCTGCCAGCCCCACCGTCAGCGACAGCCGCGCCCCATGGATGAACGATGCCGCCGGCCGTCCCCAGCGGCTGCTCGCGGACCAGCCGTCCGAAGAACCGCCGCGCTCCGGCGTGCCCAGCCGCAGCCGCGCCCGCGGCCGGCTCGGCGACGGCCGGAGTCAGCTGTGATACGTCACCCACGGGCTTCCCTCATTGCCTTTGCCTCATTCGTAGCGAATCCGCGGGTCCAGCGACGCGTACAGCAGATCGGTCACCAGGTTGACGAACACCACCACCGTGGCGAAGAACAGGTTCACCGCCGACACCACCGGGTAGTCGCGGTCGTTGAGGGCGTCCAGCATCAGCCGCCCCAGCCCCGGCAGGTTGAAGATGTTCTCGATGATCACCGAGCCGCCCACCAGGATCGGCAGCTGCATGCCCACCAGCGTCACCACCGGGATGATCGCGTTCTTGACCGCGTGGCGCAGGATCACCGACCGCTCCAGCAGACCCTTGGCCCAGGCGGTCCGACGTAGTCCTGGCGCAGCACCTCCAGCATCATGGTGCGCGTCATGCGCATGGTGCTGGCCGACAGGTAGGTCCCCAGGATCAGGCTGGGGATGAGGAACATGCCGAGGTTGCCCAGCGGGTCCTGGGCGAAGGGGACCAGCTCCATCCGCGGCGACCACGTCCACCAGATGGCCGGGTAGATCATCACCATCGTTCCCAGCCAGAAGTTGGGCGTCGCCAGCCCCATGATGGCCATCGACCGTCCCACGTAGTCGGCGGCGGTGTACTGGCGCACGGCCGAGTAGATGCCCACCGGCAGGGCGATGACCAAGCCGATGAGGATGGCCAGCAGCCCGAGCTCGGCGGTGACGGCAGTCGTCCCAGCATGCGCTCCTCGATCCGCCAACCGCCCAGCAGCGACTCGCCGAGGGTGCCGCGCAGGAGGATGCCGCCGATCCAGCGGCCGTACTGCACGTGCATCGGGAGGTCCAGACCGAGCCGCTGTTCGATGGCCGCGCGGTCGAGCCGGGCGCCCACGAATAGCGTGCGACTGGCCATGATGTCGATGACGTCGCCGGGGATGAAGCGGACGGACAGGAACACCAACACGCTCAAGATGAACAGGGTCGGGATGACCAGCAGCAGCCGCCGGATGATGTAGGCTCTCATATCTTCGTGGTAAATGGGCGCCGGGAAGCGCGCTCGCAAGCGTTCTCCCGGCGCCCTTGTTCAGAGCAGCCGCGCGGAGCACTGCTGCAATGGAAACCGCCTCTGGCGGTTTCCGTGGAGTCGCGCAGCGACTCCCATTTCAATCGCCCAAGGGGCGATTGATTCAGAACCCCATTTCTCGCTTCAGATCCTGGTCGATCCAGAGGCGGGCGATGATGGTATGATGGTTCATGTCTCCCATCGCGTATTCTCCGTTAAAACCTCCGACCCACGGCTGAGTCAACTGATACACTGCAACCATAGGACCCCATATCTGATTGTGCTGGTTCACCAGGGCCATATCAAACTCTCTAGATGCCTTCATCCGCTCCTCAAGGGTGGTAGCGGCGAAAAAGGCATCTTGGGCGGCGGTCAGCTCAGGGGTCTCGGCTCCGCCCGTCCATTCGTTCATCCATTGTGTCTCTGAGCGATAATTGCCCATGATCCACTCAGGGCTCGTAATCATGGACATATTGCCAGAAATCATCTCATAATCTAGTTCTGTTTTATTAGCGACCAAAGTCGCCGTTTCAACAATATTAATCGTGACATCAACGCCAATATCAGCCCAGTAGCCGGCAGCTATTTCTGCAAAGCCCAAATCTAAGATGTCGCGGTGGTCATAGGTGGTCTTGAATCGAACGCCGTCCGCGCCGCGTATGTACCCAGCCTCATCAAGGAGCTTCTCAGCACCTTCCGGGTCATACCTGTAGTATTGCTTGAGCTCTTCGGGCCACTCTTCAAATGGTGTGTAAAACCCCTTGACGCCGACAAGCCCCCTAGGTTCCACCGTTGCATAACCGGCGTAGTAGGTATCGTTAACCGTCTCGAGGTCCAGTGCCATCTGCAGTGCGCGGCGCACCCTGATGTCGTCAAAGGGCGCGTTGCGAATGTTCAGACCAAAAGAAGCAAACGACCCCTGGCTAAAACCGCGCACCAGGATTCCGGGGTTGGTCCCCTGGAGGCTCTTTACCACGTCTAGGCTTTTTATGTCATTGACGCCGGCGTGTAGTATTCGATCAACCTGACCCGTGCGTACTGCCGAGATACGTGTTGCTTCGTCTGCCATCCAAAGAGCCCTTAACTGGTCAATATAGGGCAGGCGGTTCTCCGGATATTTTTCGTCGAAGCCCCAGTAGTCAGGATTCTTGGTATAGGTTTTGGAGACGCCTTCGACGTAGTCGGTCAGTATGAAGGGCCCGGTGCCGACCACGTTCTTCCAGTCCTTATAGTCGCCGTATTTCTCGATCACCTCGGGGGGTAATATCCAATCTATAGCTTCGGCGAAGATAGTCCTTTGCGCACCGAGCTGAGGCTTCGTCAACCTCATAACAACCGTATATTTGTCGGTGGCCTCTATCGATTCCCATGGCAGGTTGTGAGCCGGGCCAGGAAGATGGACACGTTCGGTGAAGTCACCCAGAGCGTTATTTCGCTGATAGTTATATACGACATCATCGGCAGTTAGCTCCCGACCGTTCAATAGGCGGCTAGCCTCACTGTCCGGATCAAGAGCGTAGCGAACGCCCTGACGGATGTGGAAGATTATCGTTGTGTCGTCGGGCGTTTCCCAGCTTTCCGCCAGATTCCCTGTGAAGGCAAACAAAGGGACGTAAGGGTTTGAAAAGTCAAATTCTTCTATATCTAGTCCCCAGTTCCCGTAGGCGAGTTTCTCATTAACACCGTCTATGAGCCAGCCCGCTTCGATGCCATTAAAAAAGGGGTCTGTAATATCGCCTACTCTGCTATAGGGATAGGTTAATGTCCCGCCGTACTCCGGCGCGGTCACCATCTTGCCGGTAGTGGGGTCCATCACCATTTCCTTTTCGATCGCCGCGGCCGGCTCCTCTTCCTCCGCGGCGCTGGCCCAGAGGCCGGTTGCGGTCAGGACGAGACCGAACAGTACCGCGAGGATCTTGCGAAAGATTGCGTAGTGCATGTTTGACTCCTAAATACTTGAGTGCTTGAGAGTGCTGATGCCACTGCCCATCCCTCGCCCACTCTCAAGGTACACCCGCAGCGCAAGTGCCCGGAAAGCGAGGACGACAGCCCCGAGTCCCACGTCAGTTCTGCATCCTACGTCCTACATCATCCTACATCCGGCACCTCCTTGAACGCGTGCGCGGACCTGATCCGGGAGAGCCGCGTGGGGCGGTGGTCGGCGATGCAGCGAAGGTGAGTGACCGGCAACGCCGGCGGCCCGCCGCGCAGGCGGTCGGAGTAGCGGTGGTCGAAGCGACGTGGCGCGCGGGGCGCGCTACGCGCTCAGCCCGAGCGCTTACGCTTGGGGGGGGGGGGGGGGGGGGCGGGGTCATAAGCGTTAACTTGTTGTAGGTCACCCGAACCCTCCGAAGTTGAGACGCGCTATGCATACGTGTGGCGCCGATTGACTGCACCTCCCCAATATAACCAAGAAGGCCCGGATGGCGAAATTGTTGAAGAAATGGTCGGGTGCGGCTCTTTGCGACGACCACACAGGGGAGTGAGGCGCCTGCAGCCCGGTCGGGCGGTGCCGACACTGCGCAGGGCCGCCAGATGGCGTGCGCGCACCGATCATCCGAGCCGGCGACAGGCGCGGGTGCGCACTCTGAGCTGGCCGCCGGCAGCTACCGCCACCCGGCCGAGGCCGCGGGCCGGCGCGGAGCCGCGGCGGCTGTGAGGCGCCAGGAGCGTCAACCGGTGGCAGGTCTGGCTTGCGTAGTCACTCGTCCGTCCCCCACGGCCGACCCGCCGAGCGCCGGGGTCAGTCGGAGCGCTCCGCTGGGCGGCTGGGTGCCGTGCTCCGGTGACCGAACGCGCGCGGCGTGAACCCCTCCCGGTTGGTGATGCTGGCGCTGCTGCCGGTGGCGCGAATCACGAACAGGCCCAGCCGCTCGGCTCGCACCTCCGACTCCTGGTAGGCCTTCAGATACGCAACCGCCCCGTAGATCCGCCGCTCGGCGTACTCCGGCATCAGTTCCCGAAACTCGTTCAACCGACCGATGAAACGATCGACGTCCGGCACCCTCAGGCTAGTCTTGACTTCCACCACCACGACCTCTTCGCCGTTGATCGCCACGAGGTCGAACTCCCAGCGCCGCTCACCGTAGTTCTGCCGCGGGTTGGTTACCGTGTGCTGCACCACGATGCCTCGCTGCTGGAGCAACCCTACGAGGTCGCCTTCCACCAGGGACTCCATCAGCTTGCCCCACTGCCCGTTGAACAGCTCCTCCAGCTTGTCCATGCGCCGGTCGGCGGCCCGTGCCTGCCGCGTGAGCAGTTGATCGGTGTCCTGCTGCCGCCGGTCGGTCTCCTGCATACGGCGTGCAGTCTCCTGCTGCATTGCGGAGACCTCGCGGAGAATCTCCCAGATCTCCTGCGGGGTTGCGGGTTCGCGGTGTTCGTTGCCTTCGGCCATAAGTACGCTCGCTCATCCGAGGGTAGCCAACGCCACGCGTTCCGGCAAGCATTACCCGGAACGCTATTGCTTCCGTGACTACGCCGGGCTGCCCGGCCCGGTGGGAGAGCTTGACTGTGGGCCGTCGGCCCGCCGGCCACTGCCGGCGCCGTAGCGCCCGAGCCGGCCGCGCAGGCGGGGGTCCAAGAGATCTCGCACCGCGTCGCCGAACATGTAGACCACCACGGTCAGGCACACCCCCGGCCACAGCGCCAGGTGCGGCGCGATCTCCATGTACTGCCGCCCCTCCCGGCTCAGCATGCCGCCTCAGCCACGTAGTCGGCGGCCGTGTACTGGCGCACCGCCGATAGCCGCGAGGCCGCGAGTATCGTTTCACCGGCTGTCGGCTGGTCGAGGAGGCGTTGAGCCACCTGGAACGACAACCAGAATCACGGTATGTCAAGAAGTATGAGGTGCCAGAAATGAGGTTTCAGGAATTCGTCCAGGATCAGGTGTTCTCTCCGTCGCTCATCGCCGACGGGCTGCGTACCACCAAGTCCGAGATCGCCGGCACGCTGGGCCTCGGCAAGGATGCGTTCACGCGCGCGTCGCGGGTCCGGGCGCGCAAGACCCAGGTCCGGTTGCGCCAGATGTTGGAGATTCTCAATCGCGTGGAAACGGCAACCGGATCGCCGCTCGCGGCTTACGCCTGGTTCCGCGCCGAGCCGCTGCCGGGCTTCGGCGGCGCTACCCCCGATCTTCTGGTGCGCGAAGGCAGGGCCGACCAGGTGCATGCCTATCTGGACCGCATCATGGCCGGCGGCTATGCCTGAGTCTGCGTTCTCCTGGTGCGGTTCCGGGCGATGGTGTACCGGGCTCACAATCCACAGTGGTCCTGGACGCCAATATCCGGCGAGGGTGCTTGCCGTCACGGCGGACGAGTCAACCGCCGCGGCGTGCCGGCGCTCTACACCTCCCTCGCCCCGCTCGTCGCCATCCGCGAAGCGCAGCCACTCGGCCGGCCGATGCAGCCGCTCACCCTGTGCGCGTACGAGGTCGATGCCGAGCCGGTCTTCGATACACTGGACCAAGAGCAGCGCCGGGCGTTGGGGGTGACGGAGTCCGATCTCGCGTGCCCCACGTGGGAAGCGGAAATGCGCGCTGGTGCGATCCCTGCATCGCAGGCTCTCGCCGACCGACTGATCGCAGCGGGCCATGTTGGCATGAGAGTCCAAAGCTATGCCGCCGGGGCCTCCGCCGCCGACCTCAATCTCGTGCTGTGGAGTTGGAGCGCCGACCGACCCGCCCGCGTAGTCCTGATCGACGACGAGGGCCGGCTGTCCGAGACTTCCGAAGTACGTCGCGGGAACTCGGGGCCGAGATGACGACGATGCGCAGGAGAGCCAGCGCCGGCCGCACGGACCGTTGCAGCCGCGATGTTGGGCAGCACGTGGCGCGGTAGATCGCGTGGAAGTATAATTGCTCCGATGACTGAGAGGTCTCAAATCTCAAGGCGCGGCTGAGCCCGGCTACTTCGGGGAATCCGCCCGTCTCCCAGTACTCGTCGAAGGCGTGGCGCACGCGCGGCCACCCCTTGGTCGACCGTACGCCCTCGCTCCTGATCCCGCGATAATCCAGGAACTCCCGGAACGAGAAAGGAAACAGCTCCCAGGACAACGCCCGACCGCGCATCTGGGTCGCGATCTCGGTCGACAGGAGCCGCGCCGACGGCTCTTGTTCATGTTACCACCGCTATCATACTATCCGCATCATGAAGCAGTTCGTGTTCGACCGACTCGTCGACCCGGACAACCTCTGCAACCTGCAGCGGGAGCAGCGAGTGCTGGGGGACGCGGTCCAGCGTGGATCCCGCATGGTGGTCTACGGTCCGCGCAACTACGGCAAGACCTCGGTCGTGCGGAATATCACCATCAAGGAGTTCCGGCGCACCCGCAAACGTCACTTCGTGCTGTTTGCGGACCTGCTCGGAGTCCGTTCCCTGCAATCGCTGAGCCGGCGGATAGCGACCGGCCTGCAACGTTCCTTCGCCGCGTCCGTCCCGGTGAAGAGTCTTCTGGAGAACGCCGGGCGGTTCCTGGGAGCGCTGCGGCCCGCGATCGCGCTCGACCCGCAGACCGGGAGTCCGAGCCTGTCGCTGCAGGCGCACGATTCGGAACCTGACCGCAGTCTGCAGACGCTCTGGGAACACATCGCCGGGATCACCGCGGCAGTCGACTCGCTCATCGTGCTCGACGAATTCCAGGACGTGGCGTTCATCGAAGAAGTCCCGGAGATCACGAAGTTCATCGGAGCGACCCGGCGTAGTCCGCGTAGTCATGGAGTCGACGACGGTGACCCCGTGCGCGGTGCTGCGCGGTTCGTTGCGACATGAAATCGTTCCAGCAGTGCGACGTGCTGTTCGACGCCGCGCAGGCCGAGGCGCATCGTGTCGATGCTGAGGTGGGTGGCCCCGATCTCCCGCCAGGCGCGGATGCGGCCGGTCCAGGTGTGGGCCGCGGCGGGGTCGGCCACCATCCGGCCGTTGAGTCCGATCGCGGCGGGGTCGCGGCCGTGCTCTCGGGCGTAGCCGTGCATGCGCGCAAGGAGCGCGCGGCCGGCCTCGTCCGGCTGGAACTGCGGCATCCAGCCGTCGGCCAAGCGCGCGATGCGGCGCAGCACGCGCTCCTCCCCGCCGCCGAACCAGAGCGGGATCGGGCGCTGCACCGGCAGCGGGTTGAGGCCGGCGTCGGTCACCCGGTGCCAAGCGCCGTCGAAGGTCACCGCCCGGTCGGTCCACAGCGCGCGCAGCAGCGCGACCTGTTCCTCGCAGCGGCGGCCGCGGTTGTGGAAATCGGTGCCGAGCGCCTCGTACTCGACCCGGTTCCAGCCGATGCCGATCCCGAGCCGCAGCCGGCCGCCGCTCAGCACGTCGAGCGCGGCGGCCTGCTTCGCCACCAGCACGGTCTGGCGCTGCGGCAGGATCACGATGCCGGTGGCGAACTCGATCCGCTCGGTCAACCCCGCCAGGTAGCCGAACAGCACGAACGGTTCGTGGAACAGCGAGTCGAGGTCATACGGCCCGCGCCACTCGGGCCGGCTGGCGGTGTTGGCGCCGACCACGTGCTCGTAGGCCAGGATGTGGTGGTAGCCGAGCTGCTCCACCGCCTGCCCGTACGCGCGCACCGCCCCCGGGTCCGCGCCGATCTCGATCTGCGGGAAAACCACGCCCAGTTTCATTCTCATAACCTACCTTACGGGCCGGGTCATGGCCAGACCAGCCGGCCGTCCTGGTACGCCGCCTCCAGGAATCGCGCGGTGAACACCTGCTCCACGTCCAGCTCCCGGTCCAGCGCCTGGTACCGCGGCAGCAGGTCAACTCCCACCACTGGCGGCGCGTCATCCAGCCCAGCCCGTGATCGCGCGTGACCGCAGAGACGGCGTCGGCCTGCTCCGCCTCCAGCATGAACCGCATGTGGTCGCGGTCCTCCTGCTCGACCCGATCCTGGTCGCGAATAAGGAACGGCTCGGCTCGACCGGGTTGTACCTGGGTGCCGTATGTCTGCGGCTTCCCCTCGCGAACGAGTACCCGGTCCTCCAGATAGGCGACATTTCGCATGGCTGCCTGGCCTTGGGTGGCCGCGTGGCGCATGAGAGTCAGACATCGCTTCTGGAAATCGAGGTCCGGCGAGTGCTGGACGATCAGCCAAGCGGGGGTGGCTGCCGTCTCGCCCACGGCCGCGACCCGCCGAGCGCGCACCTGACCGCAGCTCCGCCCCTCACCCGTTGATGGGTCCTTCGGAGCTTCGGGCTCTTCGGGCTCCTGCGCCTTGCCTGTTGAACTGACCACCCCGTGCTGCTGTCGAGCAACTCGACGTGCAATCATTCCGGTTCAACCTCGGCGATGCCCGAGAGCACCACGGGTGCACGATCCGGAAATTTGGCAACCAGGGACAGGTCTCCGCCCATCGCCTCCACCGTCTTGCGGAGGGTAGATAGCAAGAGGTCGCTACGCTTCTCAAGCCGTGAGACGCTGTCCTGGGTAATCCCAAGTTTCTTGGCGATGCTTACCTGCGTGAGCTTGCGTGCATGCCTTAGTTCGCGCAGCGTCATCTCTTCGGCAATGAGGTCAGCGGCACGTGCCTCGACTCTCTTACGCTGAGCATGGCTCAGTTTCTCGATCTTGTCGTCAACACTCACAGCCATGATTCCCTCCCATGTTCCAAACGGCGTAGATGCCCGTCGAATCTGTCATCGGCCTTCCGAATCAGTCCGCGATAGAATCGTCGTTCACTGCCGCCGGACTTGTCTCCGGCAACGAGTAGGATCGCCTTGCGCTTCGGATCGAACGCGAAGGCTACTCGCCACTCGCCATCTGCCGTACTGAATCGTAGTTCTTTCATGTTCGCGTGACGCGACCCGTTCAGCGTATCGACGCGGGGACGCCCCAATTGTGGCCCGAACTGCTGCAGAAGGCGCGTCAAGGCGAGAATCTCCATACGAACGTCCTCATGCAGATCGTCGAACTCTGGCTCAAACTCGTCGCCAATCCCAACGACCCACGCCATACGCACACAACATGCTATAGAAATCATATGGTGTCAACCACATGTTCTGAGTCCGCGGAAGAAACTTCTCAGACCGTGCTTGCGGCGCCCCTCGGGGTCGGGCGTTTCCCAGCTTTCCGCCAACGCGCCGCCGTAGATGGACCACGGCACGCTGCTGACATATCCACGCCAAAGTGGTATCTATGGAGGCATGAAAGTCAAGACATCTGTAACACTCTCCGAAGAGCTCATGCGGGCTCTCTCCGAGGAGGTCGAGTTGAGGAATCGATCGGCGTTCATCGAGGAGGCTTCGTGGAGCTACCTGCGGGCGCTCCGGCGTGCCGAACGCGACCGGAAGGAGCTTGCCGCGATCGACGCCCACGTGGACGAATTGAACAGAGAGGCGCGTGAGGTGCTGGAGTATCAGGACGACGCATGAAGCGTGGAGAAATCTATCTGGTCAAGCACGCGACGCGCCGAGCGCGCCGCGACCCCAGGCGACGGCGGGCGTTCGTGGTAGTCAGTCGCCAGATCCTGATCGAGTCGAGGTTCGCGACCGTGGTGTGCGCTCCGATATTCACGACCCGGGCCGGAATAGAGACCCAGGTTCCCGTCGGGGTACACGAGGGGCTGAAACACGATAGTGCGGTGCACTGCGACGAGCTGGTGAGCCTGCCCAAGGCCGCTCTCACTGACTACTTGGGCACGCTGTCGAGCGTGAAGATGGAGGACCTGAACCGGAGCCTCAGAGTAGCGCTGGCCATCGAGGACTGACTCCAACTCGGCCAGCGAATCGGTAAACAGCTGGACGTAGTCGAATGTGCCGTCCAACGCGGTGGCGATGTCGAATCGCTCCACGATCTCGTCGGTCACGGCCATGACGCGTGTCGCGAACTCGCGCACCGTCTCGCCATCGGCCGCCAGCTTGCGATCCGGGTGCCACGCCAGCAGGTCGTCGCGGCGCTCGCGAAGCTGCTCCATGGTGAGGTCGAACTGGATGCTGCCGAAGCGGTACTCCAGCAGGCGGTCGTCGACGTCGCGCTGCTTGACGTATCCGCTCCAGCGCACTGTGCACGCCGTATTGCCGGCGCGGTGTCCGGGGCGTGTTTTGCTGGCGCGGATTCCCTTTGGCCAAGCCCCTTTCCTCCACCCGCTCCGCGCCCGGTTGCTGCCGCCCGGCGTGACCGTAGGTGCTCCCTGGCTGTATCCGGCGTTTCCGCCTGCGTGCCCGTGTAGGGTTCACCATAGCCGCGCCGCCTGCGGCGGCTCCCGTCCTTGTTCGCGGGTTTCCCGGGTACTATGGGCCTGTCCGACTTCCCAACTCCGGCGCACGGGAGGCGCACTATGCTCTTGATGCTTTCGGACTGGCAATCTCAAGAGCCCCGGAGACGTCAGTTCTCCGACCCCCGCCGTCAAGGCGGCTATGTATTCGGCCCCCACCCCACACAGGGGGCCGTTTCATTCTATGACATTCTCGCCCGCTTGGCCAAAATCAGGACTCTCTGGTAAAGGTGACGTTCACGCCGTACCCGTCGTCAGCCTCGCCGTTGACTCCTGGCACGATCAGCGAGACGTCTGAAATCGCAATCCCTAGGTCCTTTCGCAGTTTCTCGTTGAACCCGTTAGCGTAGGTGAAGGGAATGACGAGCCCTGCGATACGTGCAGCGGAAAGCAATACCACACCACCAATTAGCAGAGCGTTCCCAGATTCCGGATTGCTCAACCAGGCGATCAGCAGACCTGCGCCAACCACCTCCCCACCGGCGACGAGCAGGCCACCGGTGGTGTCTCCCTGCACGAAGGATCCTATACCGAGACCCAGCAACAGATTCAGAGCGAAGGGTCCCCACGGATCTACTTTCTGCATCTCGTATTGCAGGAATGCTCTGTCGTCTCCCGAATTGCGGTCAGCCTCCTGGGAGAACGCTGGCTGGGTAGAAACGACTGCCAGAACGATGACCGCTCCTCCGAGGATGGTCCTAAGCGCAGTGTGAATCATGCGATTCCTCCCGTGGCCCGGACGCAAAGGTGCCGGGCCGTGTTGAGATTGGACCACCGCGTGCTCAGCACAGAGGTGATCTTGGGTCTGACCTATTCACCGCGGGCCGAGGTAGCTATAGCTAGCCTCCGCCCTCACGCGGCTGTTGTGTTCGACCAGCGACCCGGCATGAACCGAGACGCGATGGTCGAATTTCGTTTGGGCATCATTGTACGGACACGGGGTGGGAGGTCAACCCATACACCGCGGAGGACGAAGCCATGAGGCGACGCAAGAAACGTGTGATCGAGGTGCCGGCACACGACTATGAGCCGACGAACGATGAGAAGGAGAAGCCGGTCGAGGTTGATACGGGCGATCTGACATTCGAGGCGGCGGTGCAGCGCTTCGTGCGGACGCCGGTTGAGGTGCGGGAGGTCAGCTCCAAGAATTGGCGGAAGCGCCGCCGGCGGATAGTCTCGTTCGAGACACAGATGTACCTCAATACGCATCGGGTGAAACCGGGCTTGAGACAGCAACTCTACCGGGAGCTTGGACTGGCCTACCAACCCCACCGCGCATCTATCCATGATTGAGAATGAGGCCTACGGTGCTTCGTGTGGGTGGACCGGCTACGGTGCGCACCGACGTGCTTCGTCGTAGCGTGCGTCGTGCAGATCGCGGCGTGGATTGCCATACCGGAGGAGGAACTCGCCGAACGGTTCGTGCAGAGCAGCGGCCCGGGCGATCAGAACGTGAACGAAGTGGCCACCCCAGTGCAGCTCCGCTTCGACGCCGCCCGCTTCCCGTCGCTGGCGCCGGAGGTGCGGCGGCGCTTGGTGCGCATCGCCGACACGCGTGTCACCACGCACGCGACGCCGGTGATCACCGGGCGCCGGTTTCGCGCCCAAGAGGCGAACCGCCACGACGCGCGCGCGTGGCTGTCGGCGCTCATTGCGCAGGCGCTCGCCGAACCCCGGCCCCGGCAAGCGACCCGCCCCATCCCGCGCCTCCCGCAAACAACGCCTGCAGGGCAAGGCGCACCGCGGCGTCGTACAGCGCCGACTCGGCCAGCCGGGTGACGACGATTGACGGCGGATCCGGTCGCGTCCGCGACGCATGACGCGACCCACCGGTGCTGCGTACGATCTGGGAACGGCGAGCATTGAATCGGGTCGATTACACAGGAGGCTCGTCTTGAAGACAATCGCGATCATCAGCCCCGGCAACATGGGGCACGCGGTCGGACGGCTGCTCGGCAGCCGCGGCTTCGACGTGGTTACCTCGCTCGCCGGCCGGTCGCCGCGCACCGGCGGGCTGGCCGCCGGGGCGGGTATCCGCGACCTGGGCAGCGTCGGCGCGCTGCTGGCCCAGGCCGACCTGGTGCTGTCGATCATGCCGCCGGCGGCGGTGGTGGCGGCAGCGAGCGGGGTGGCGCAGGCGATGACGGCGACCGGCGCCACCCCGCCCTATGCCGACTGCAACGCCATCGCGCCCGCTACCACGGAGCGCATCACGGCGCTGATCGGAGCTACCCGCGCCGCCTACGTCGACGCCGGCATCATCGGCGGGCCGCCGGCCAACGGCAGCGGACCGCGGTTCTACACCTCCGGCTCGGACGCTCACCTGCTGGCGCCGCTGGAGGGAGGCGGCCTCGTGGTGCGCGACCTGGGCGGCGCGATCGGGCGCGCGTCGGCGCTCAAGATGTGCTACGCGGCGGTCACCAAGGGCACCTCGGCGCTGCAGTTCGCCCAGCTCGCCGCCGCCAGCCGGCTGGGCGTGGACGAGGCGCTCGCCGCCGAACTGGCACAGAGCCAGGCCGCCACCTGGGCCGGGATGCGGCGCGCCCTGCCGGCGCTGCCGGCCACGGTACCGAGGTGACCGTGGAGGACTGGAAACAGATATGGGCAGCGGCCAAGGCACGGGAGAAGCAGGCCCAGTGAGTGGCGGTCACGATCCGAACCACGCCGGCGCCGGCCATGGCCACGTGGCCGCCGGTCGAACATGCTGCGTCACCGGCACGGCCGGGGTCGGGTAGCAATGTCCGAGCCATCGGTTGGCGGGACGAGGCCCGTCAGGCGAACCGTGGTGTCGACTACGGTGACCCCGTGCGCGGTGCTGCGCGGTTCGTTGCGACATGAAATCGTTCCAGCAGTGCGACGTGCTGTTCGACGCCGCGCAGGCCGAGACGATTCGGCCGTTGAGGCCGATCGCGGCCGGGTCGCGGCCGTGCTCGCGGGCGTAGCCGTGCATGCGGGCCAGGAGCGAGCGGCCGGCCTCGTCCGGCTGAAACTGCGGCATCCAGCCGTCGGCCAAGCGCGCGATGCGGCGCAGCACGCGCTCCTCCCCGCCGCCGAACCAGAGCGAGATCGGGCGCTGCACCGGCAGCGGGTTGAGGCCGGCGTCGGGCACCCGGTGCCAGCTGCCGTCGAAGGTCACGGCCCGGCCGGTCCACAGCGGGCTGGGTCATGGCCAGACCAGGCGGCCGTCCTGGTACGCCGCCTCCAGGAATCGCGCGGTGAACACCTGCTCCACGTCCAGCTCCCGGTCCAGCGCCTGGTACCGCAGCAGCAGGTCGTGGAACTCCTGCCACTGGCGGCGCGTCATCCAGCCCAGCCCGTGATCGCGCGTGACCGCAGAGACGGCGTCGGCCTGCTCCGCCTCCAGCATGAACCGCATGTGGTCGCGGTCCTCGTTCTCGGCGTAGCGCAGCACGATGTCCAGCGTCTCCTCCGGATGCGCGAACGAGAACTCCAGCCCCTTGAGCGTGGCCTTGAGGAAGCGCGCGATCAGGTCCGGCTCCTCCGCGATCAGATCTTCGCGCGTGACGTAGGTGAGTCCCAGCGCCGGGATGCCGAAGTCGGCGGGATCGAACTGCACCACCTCGAAGCCGAGCTTGCGGATGGTGTCGGGCTCGTTCGACTTGAACACCGCCAGCACGTCCACCCGGCCCTCGACCAGGAGGCGCGGATCGAAGCCCACCCGTGCCTCCCGCACCTGCGCGCGGTCCACGCCGGCGGCGTCCAGCAGCGCCAGGTACTCGGGCGGCAGGCTGATGCGGTAGCCGAAGGTCCTGCCCTCCCAGTCGCGCGGGCTGGTGATGCCCGAGTCCGCGAGCGCGATGAAGGTCTGCTGGCCGCGCTGCCCGAACAGCGCGATCGCCCGGATCGGGACGCCGGGATTCGCCCGCCGCTTGAGCACCGACCCGGCGGCGGCGGTGGTGACGTCGACCTCGCCGGAGAGGAGGAGCTGCAGGTGCTGGCCGGTGGAGTGGTGGATGGTGACGTCGAGCCCCTGCGCGGCGAAGTATCCCTTCTCCCGCGCCACGTAAGCCGCCACGAACGGCAGGTTCGCCTGCGGCTTGAAGCCCGCCATGAAGATCATGCTGCGCGGTGGTTGCGCCGCCGCGGGCTGGTCCGCCGCCTGCTCGATCTCCAGCTTGCCGGTCGCCGGCGCCGGGCTCGCGGCCACCGCCGCCAGCACCAGCGCCAGCCACGCGCGCCGGGCGCGCAGCAACGGCAACCGGGGCGCACCGAGTGTCGCACCGGCCGTCACACGATGAGTGTCGATTCGTGCCAAAACAGTATCCTCCGTTCCAATGCCGCGACGGCCAGGCTCAGGCCGATGCCCATGACCGCCAGAGTAAAGATCGCCCCGAACAGGGTCGGGGTGTCGAGATTCGCATGGGCGACGATGATCACCGCCCCCAGGCCGCGGTCGGCGCTGAACCACTCGCCCACCACCGCGCCGATCACCGACAGCGGGATCGACACCCGGAACGCCGCGAACAGGTAGGGCAAGGCGCTCGGCACGCGCAGGGTCAGGAACACCTCGCGCCGCGACGCCGACACCGAGCGCAGAAAGTCCAGCGCACCGGGATTGACCGCGCGCAGTCCGGTCACCCCGTTCACCAGCGCGGGAAAGAAGGTGATCAACGACGCGATCAGCACCTTGGGCACGACACCGAACCCGAACCAGATCACCAGCAGCGGCGCCACCGCCACGATCGGCGTCACCTTGACCAGCACGGCCAGCGGCAACAGAGCGCGTTCCAGGGCGCGCGAGTGCGCCATCAGCGTGGCCGCGGCCAGCGCCACGCCGGTCCCGAGCAGGAAGCCGCCGAGCGCCTCCGCCAGCGTGATCGCGCCCTGCCCCAGAAAGTAGCCGGGCTCCGCGCTCACGCGGACCGCCACCGCCGAAGGGGCAGGCAGCATGTAGACCGGCGTGCCCGCGATTGCGATCCAGGCCTCCCAGACGACCCCGACCACCAGCAGACTGAGCACGGTGGGAAGCAGCGCCGCCGTGGGCTGGGCCAGGGGGCGCTGGGCGGCGCGCATCAGGCCGCCTCCGCCATCACCAAGTCGTGCACCCGGCGGTAGGCGGCCGTGAACTCCGGCGAGCGTTCCACTCCGGCCACCCGCGGCCGTTCCAGGCCGATCGGCAGCACCGCGCGCAGCCGTCCGGGACGGGCCGACAGCACCGCCACGCGGTCGGACAGCAGCACCGCGTCGACGATGCTGTGGGTAACGAACAGCACCGTCTTGCGCGTCGCCTCCCAGATGCGCAGCAGCTCGAAGCGCATCCGTTCGCGCGTGATCTCGTCGAGCGCGGCGAACGGCTCATCCATCAGCAGCAACGCGGGGTCCAGCGCCAGCGCCCGCGCCAAGCCGACCCGCTGCTGCATGCCGCGCGACAGTTGGCTCGGGTAATAGTCGGCGAACTCCGCCAAGCGCACCAAGTGGAGCAACTCCTCGGGCGAAGTGGCGCCGGGACGCTGCACCGCGCGGTTCACCCGCAGCGGCAGGCGCACGTTGTCCAGCACGGTGCGCCACGGCAGCAGCGACGGGTCCTGGAATACATAGCCCACCCACTTTTGCCGTTGCGCCTGGGCGGCCGTCCGGTCGCCGATGCGGACCGTGCCCGCGGTCGGCTCGATAAGGCCGCCGACGATGCGCAGGAGCGTGGTCTTGCCGCAGCCGCTGGGGCCAAGGACCGCGAGAAACTCGCCGGGACGGATGTCGGCGGTGATTCCGCGCAGCGCCTCGAGCCCGGCTGCCGGCGCGGCCAGCAGGTCGCGCGGCCGGCGGCGGCGCTGGCGGCGCCTACCGGGAGGAGCGTCAGCCGGCGCTACGGCTGTGGCGGCCGAGGCGGCGGCGGGCGTGACGGTGCGCGTGGCCCCCGGCGGCACGGGGAACACCTTGCTGACGTTGACAATCGAGACCGATGCGTGCATGGAACGAGCGGCACCCAACCTGGACGGTGCGGACCGTACGTATTAGGATGCAACCAGGTAGCAAATGTCAACCAACCCGATCGCCGACCACACCGGCGCCGCGGACGACCGCCTCGGTCCGGTGGCACGGGCGCTGGAGATCGTCGGCGACCGCTGGACGGTGCTGATCCTGCTGGAGTTGCTGCGCGGCTTCCAGCGCTTCGCCGAGCTGCGGCGGCAGGTGTTCGGAATCGCGCCCAACATCCTGTCGCACCGGCTCAAGCGGCTGGAACGGCACGGCATCGTGGACCGGCGGTTCTACAGCCAGCATCCGCCGCGCGCCGAGTACGCGCTGACCCGCCGCGGCCACGAGCTGGGGGTGGTGGCCGGCGCGCTCGCGGTGTGGGGCCGCAAGCACCTGTCCGACCGCGGCGCGCTGGTGCACCGCGCGTGCGGGACGCCGATCCAGGTCGGCTACTACTGTCCGGCGTGTGACTGCGCGGTGCGCGGCGCCGGGGTGCGGCTGGTGGAGCGAGAGAACCTGGTGGAGGGAGAGACCATTGTCAACTAGGGAAACCATCGCCATTCTCGGCGGCACCGGCGACCTGGGAACCGGGCTGGCGCAGCGCTGGTCGCGGGCCGGCTACACGGTGCTGATCGGCTCGCGCACGCTGGCCAAGGCGCAGGCCGCGCTCGCCGGTCTGCGGCAGCGCGATCCGGCCGCCACCGCGCGCGCGCTGACCAACCAGGCGGCCGCGCAGGCGGCCGACGTCGTGGTGCTGACCGTGCCGGCCGCGCATCAGATCGCCACCCTGGCGAGCGTGCAGCCGAGCCTCGCGGGCAAGATCCTGATCGACGTCACGGTGCCGCTGGTGCCGCCTCGGGTCGGCACGGTGCAACTCCCGGCGCAGGGCTCCGCCGGCCAGCGGGCGCAGGAGTTCCTCGGCGACGAGGTGATGGTGGTCTCGGCGTTTCAGAACGTCGCCGCCCACCTGCTGCAGCAGGAGGTCACGATCGAGTGCGACGTGCTGGTCGCCGGCAACAAGAAGGCGGCCCGCGACAAAGTGATCGAGCTGGTTCAAGCCGCCGGCATGACCGGCTGGCACGCCGGCCCGATCGAGAACTCCGCCGCCGCCGAGGCGCTGACCAGCGTGCTGATTCAGATCAATCGCCGCCACGACCTCAGCCACGCCGGTATCCGCGTGGTCGGCCAGGGCTAGCGGCCTAGTCG
The DNA here is from genome assembly GCA_965198005.1 of Spirochaetia bacterium. Classification (GTDB taxonomy): domain Bacteria; phylum Spirochaetota; class Spirochaetia; order SZUA-6; family Bin103; genus Bin103. The sequence goes on along the minus strand of CBDAOI010000003.1, from coordinate 872,442 downwards.
GTTGCAGGCGGCTCCCGGCACACGCGACGAGACCGGGCCGGCGGCGTCCCGGCAGGTGGCTGACGCCCGGCTCACCGTTACCGGGCTGCGCGGGATTCCGCTGGTGGCGGCCGGCGACGACCTGCCGCCGATCCTGCTGGCGGCGCTGGCCGGAGCCGGCGTCGAACTGGCCGACGGCGACGTGCTGGTGGTGGCCCAGAAGATCGTCTCCAAGGCGGAGGGCCGCCAGCTCCGGCTCGACCAGGTGCGGCCGTCGGCCCGCGCCGCGGCCCTCGCCGCCGAGACCGGCAAGGATGCGCGGCTGGTGCAGCTCATCCTCGACGAGTCGACCGAGGTAGTGCGCACGGCCCCGGGCGTGCTGATCACCCGCCACCGGCTCGGCCTGGTAGCCGCCAACGCCGGCATCGACCAGTCCAACGTCGACCACGGGCGGTCCGCGTCGGCGCTGCTGCTGCCGGCGGCGCCCGACGCCACCGCCGCCCGGCTGCAGCGGGCCATCGCCGCCGGCACCGGCCAGCGGATCGGCGTGGTGATCAGCGACAGCAGCAACCGGCCCTGGCGGCTGGGCACGGTGGGCATCGCGCTCGGCGCCGCCGGCCTGGCGGTGCTGGACGACCGCCGCGGCCGCCGCGACCTGTACGGCCGCGAGCTGCAGGCCACGCTTATCAACCGGGCGGACGCCATTGCCAGCGCCGCCATGCTGGTAATGGGCGAATCCACCGAGCGCATCCCGGCCGCCCTGGTGCAGGGCTTTCCACCGCCGGCCCACGCACCGGCAACGGCAGCCGCGGCCACCCACACCGCGGCCATGATCAACCGCCCACGCACCGAAGACCTGTTCCGCTGAGACCGCCGGACGCCTGTCCAAGCATCCTCACTCGTCGTCGCCGGGACGGCTGCGGCAGCGCTTGAGCGCCACCCAGCGCGACATGGAATGGCTGGAGGGATCAGTCGGTGCTCGTTCGCGCCGTACCGGGCGTACCGGGCGGGTATAGGTTGACCGCGGGGGACGGCTGTCGATAGCTTCATGCGGCGCATGGCACACCTCGTCGAAGCCACCGGACTGGTCAAGCGGTACGGAGACGTAACCGCCCTGAACGGGCTCGACCTCGCCGTGGCCGAGGGCGCGGTGCTGGGTGTGCTCGGTCCCAACGGCGCCGGCAAGACCACCGCGGTGTCGATCCTGGCCACGCTGATCAGACCCGACGCCGGCATGGCCCGGGTGGCCGGCGCCGACGTGGTGGCGGCGCCGCGCGAGGTGCGCCGGCGGATCGGACTGTCCGGCCAGTTCGCGGCGGTGGACGAGCACCTCACCGGGTTCGAGAACCTCGACATGATCGGGCGCCTGTATCACCTGGGCCGGCGGCCGGCGCGCGCACGCGCCCGCCAACTGCTGGAGCAGTTCGATCTGGTCGCGGCCGGGGACCGGCCGGTCAAGACCTACTCCGGGGGGATGCGGCGCCGCCTCGACTTGGCGGGCGCGCTGGTGGCCGACCCGCCGGTGCTGTTCCTGGACGAGCCGACCACCGGCCTGGACCCGCACAGCCGGCGCCAGCTCTGGGAGGTGATCCACCGGATGGTGGGCAGCGGCACCACCGTGCTGCTCACCACCCAGTACATGGAGGAGGCGGACCAGCTCGCCGACCGCGTGCTGGTGATCGACCACGGCCGGGCGATCGCCGAAGGCACGCCCGACGAGTTGAAGGGTCTGGTCGGGGCCGAGCGGATCGAGGTGACGCTGCCGGCGGCGGCCGCGGCAGCCGTGGCGGCGGCGCTGGCGGCGGCGCGCGCGGTGCTGGCCCGGTTCGCCGTGGGGGAACAGCAGGTAGACGCCCGCGCGCGCCGGGTGGTGACGCCCATCGCCGGCGGCTCCCCGGTGCTGACGCAGGCGCTGCGCGCCCTGGACCAGGCGGGGGTGGCGGTGCGCGACGTGGGCCTGCGCCGGCCGACGCTGGACGACGTGTTCCTCACGCTGACCGGCCATAGCGCCGCACCGCAGGAGAACGAGGATGAGGAGGAGGAGGAGACATGAGCGGCTGGTTCAACGCGGTGTCCAACGCGGTCTCCGACGCCGTGGTGATCGCCCGGCGCAACGTGATCAAGATCAAGCGCGTGCCCGAGGTGCTGGTGTTCGTACTGCTGTCGCCGATCATGTTCGTGCTGCTGTTCGCCTACGTGTTCGGCGGCTCGATCGTCATTCCCGGCGGCTCGTACCGGGAGTTCCTGATCGCCGGAATCTTCGCCCAGACGGTGGTGTTCGGCTCGATCTTCACCGGCGCGGGTCTGGCCGAGGATCTCCAGAAGGGGATCATGAACCGCTTCCGGTCGCTGCCGATGTCGCGCAGCGCACTGCTGGTGGGCCGCACGGTCAGCGACGTGGTGTACAACGCGGCGTCGCTGCTGATCATGGCGCTGACCGGTCTGGTGGTGGGGTGGCGGATCGACACCGGCGTGCTGCCGGGGGTTGCGGGATTCGCGCTGCTGCTGGCGTTCGCCTACGCCTTCTCGTGGATCATGGCCTACGTCGGACTGCTGGTGCCGAGCGTCGAGGTGATCAACAACGCCTCATTCATGGTGACGATGCCGCTGACCTTCGTGGCCAACACCTTCGTGCCCGCCGACAGCCTGCCGCCGGTGCTGCGGACCTTCGCCCTGTGGAATCCGGTGTCGGCCGTGACCCAGGCGACGCGCGAGCTGTTCGGCAACATCCCCCCGGGTACGCCGGATCCCGCGGTCTGGCCGCTGCAGCATCCGGTGCTCTACACGCTGCTGTGGGCGGCGGCGATCATCGCCGTGTTCGCCCCGCTTGCGGTGCGCCGCTACCGCACCATCCAGCGTACGTGACGGGTGTGACCCCAATCTGCGGATGCGCGGCGACACGACTGACGGCCCGGCACGCGGGCGCGCCTCGTCCCGGCTGTTCCGCAACAAGGCGCCGTCCCCGCGGGCGCGCCGCTCCCCAGGCTCCCGGAGCGCCGCCCATCGCTGCTTCACGCCGGCACCGGCACCCGTTCATCGGTTCCTGGCGTCGTCGCCGGCTGGACCGGGCGGCGCAGCGGTCACCGGCTCCGAATCTGCTCCCCGGTTGCCCTGCACGCGGCCGCGGTGCCGTGGTTCCGCAGCAGCCACATTCCCTCACCGTCGCGTGAGCCCGCGCGGTGCGTCGCGCTCGCCATGACCTGGACGCTGGCAGGGGCGCGGCACATGCTGGATCCTGCGCGTGACCGCCCCCTTGTCCAGCGCCGGCGAGGCGCCGTACGCTGCTGCGCATGATCGATCGTCTGCCGGCCGCGCGCGTGCGCCTGTCCGCACCGCTGCTCCGCGGCCTCCTGCTGCTCACTCCCGTGGTGGCCTTCGCGGTCTGCAATGGTTCGGACCTGCGTGACACCCTGCCGCCGGAGATGGTGGCGGAAGCCTACGCCCGCGTCGCCCAGATTCCCTTCCACGACGGACTCGCGTTCGAGGCAATCCGGGGCGACACCAGGATCACGCTGTTCGGGACGGTTCACGTCAGCGATCCTGCCGTTGTCATCCCCGGCGAGATCGCCGACCGGATCCGCGACGCCGACCTTGTGTTGGTGGAAATGGCGGCGGCCGAACAGGAGCTGTTTCAGCATGAAGTTCTTGATGATTCGATGCTGATATTCGACTTCGCGGGCCCCGGTCTGCGGGCCCGGCTTTCGGAACAGCAGTGGGAGACGTTAAGCGGGCACCTCTCTGCTATCGGTACACCGCCGGAGATAGCCGAATACCTGCGCCCCTGGTTCGTGACCGTGCTGCTGGAGACCGCGCTGTGTGAGGTGGACGCCCGGCGCCAGGGGGCCCGATTGCTTGACGAGCGCATAGAGATGCTCGCGCATGATCTGGCAATCGAGACCGCGGGGCTGGACGACGCGACGGAGCTCCTGGCGTTCTTCATCGACGCCCCTGAAGAGACCCAGCTCGAGGTGCTGCGCCTGTCTCTCGCCGGCGTAGCGGCAGACGACGACCTAGTTGCAACCGCGGTCGTCACTTGGCTGGAACAGCAACCAGTAGTGGTCATGGAACTCACGCGCCTCCAAAACCGTGCGCTGGTCGACGACGTGGAGGCTTTGGACGATGCGTACCAAAAACTTGATCACTACCTTGTGCTGAAGCGCAATCGAGCCTGGGTGGGGAAAATTCTCGAGCACGCGCACCAAGCCTCGGAGATAGTCGTTGCAGTCGGTGCTGCGCATCTACCCGGAGTGGCGGGTCTGATCAACCTGCTCCAGGCCGAGAACTTCGCGATCGCCCGGGTCTCCGTTTTCTGATCGTCGAGGCTTGGCGGTTTGGATTTGCCGCGGGAACCGTGGCAAGTGTAGCATTGCGCCGTACACGCGGTGATTGACGACTACCCACGGGATCTGCGCGGCTACGGCCGCACCCCACCGCACGCGCAGTGGCCGGACGGCGCGCGGGTGGCGGTGCAGTTCGTGGTCAACTACGAGGAGGGGGGCGAGAACTGTGTCCTGCACGGGGACGCGGCCTCGGAGTCGTTCCTGTCGGAGATCGTGGGCGCGCGTCCGCTCGCCGGGCAGCGGCACCTGAGCTTGGAGTCGATCTACGAGTACGGCAGCCGGGTGGGAGTCTGGCGGCTGTTCGACCTGTTCCGCGAACGGCAGGTGCCGATCACCGTGTTCGCGGTAGCGATGGCCCTGGAACGCAACCCCGCGGTGGCGGACGCGGCGCTGGCCCACGGCTTCGAGATCTGCAGCCACGGCTACCGCTGGATCGACTACCAGGAGGTGCCCGAAGCGGTGGAGCGCGAACATCTGCAGCGCGCCGTGGAGATCATCCGGCAGCTCACCGGCGAACGGCCGCTGGGGTGGTATACCGGGCGCACCGGTCCCAACACCCGCCGGCTGGTGGTGGAGGAGGGAGGCTTTCTGTACGACGCCGACGACTACAACGACGACTTGCCGTTCTGGACCGAGGTCGGCGGACGGCCCCACTTGGTGGTGCCTTACACGCTCGACGCCAACGACATGCGGTTCGCCATGCCTCAGGGCTTCAACTGCGGCGAACAGTTCTTCGCCTACCTGCGCGATGCGTTCGACGTACTGTACGCCGAGGGCGCGCACATCCCGCGCATGATGTCGGTGGGGCTCCACTGCCGCCTGGCCGGCCGTCCCGGCCGCGTCGCCGCGGTGGCGCGCTTCCTCGACTACGTGCTGGCCCACGAGGCGGTGTGGTGCTGCCGGCGCGTCGACATTGCCCGCCACTGGCGGCAACACCACCCGCATGCCGCCTGAAACCAACTTGGCGGATGCGCGGCTCGGGGCGATGGCCGTTGCCTGCAGCGACGAGTTCTTCGGGCCCATGAGCCGCATCCTGGAACCCACCGACCCGGTGTTCTTCCCCGACAAGTACGACGACCATGGCAAGTGGATGGACGGCTGGGAGTCGCGCCGCCGGCGCCGCGGCGGGCACGACCACTGCATCGTGCGGCTGGCGGCGCCGGGCGAGGTCTCTTCGGTCGACGTCGACACCACCCACTTCACCGGCAACTTCCCCCCGGCGGCTTCCCTGGAGGGCTGCTCCTGCAGCGGCGAGCCGGACGCGGCTGCCGAGTGGATCACCCTGGTGCCGCCGGCCACGATCGGACCCGACTCGCACAATCTGTTCGACGTCTCGGCCGGGCAGGTAGTCACCCACGTGCGGCTCAATCTGTTGCCGGACGGCGGCGTGGCGCGCCTGCGCGTGTACGGCCGGCCGCGTCCCGACTGGCAGGAGCTGGCCGCGCGCGGTCTCGTGGACCTGGGCTGCGCACGCAACGGGGCGATAGCGGTGGCGTGGAACAACTCCCACTACGGTCATCCGGCCAACCTGTTGCGGCCCGGTCGTGCGCGGCATGCCGGCGAAGGCTGGGAGACGCGACGGCGGCGGGAGCCGGGCCAGGACTGGTGCATCGTCGCGCTGGCCACCCCCGGCACCATTCAGCGCGTGGTGGTGGACACCAGCCACTTCAAGGGCAACTACCCCGATCGCTGCTCGCTGCAGGGGGCGCTGCTGCCGGCCCACCTCGGACAGCTGCAGGAATCGGTGATCGCCCAGTCCATGTTCTGGCCCGTATTGCTGCCTGAGCAGCCCTTGCAGGCGGATCGCGAGCACACCTTCGAACTTCCCGCCGCGGCCGCCGCCCAACCGGTGTCGCACGTGCACCTCAACATCATTCCCGACGGCGGCCTCAGCCGCCTGCGGCTGTTCGGCACCCCCGCGGGCGCTGCATGACGACCGCGCACCGGCTCCTGCCCGAACCACTGACCAAGCGCGCATTCGCCCCGTTCGGCGACGTAATCGAGACCGCCGGCGCCGAGCAACGGGTGATCAACGACGGCAGCACGGCCTGACGGCACGCATGGAGTTGCGCCGATGAAGCTGCGCTCGGTCGAAATCGAGAATTATCGCGTGATCAAGTATCTCAAGCTCGCTCCGGACGAATCTCTGACCGTATTTCACGGCGACAACGCACATGGAAAGACAAGTGTACTGAGCGCGATCGCCGTTGGCCTGGGCGCTATTCCGACTTTGCTGCCGGAGGTCTCCGGCATCTCGTTTCGTGATACGGATCGGAGGCGGTCTGCGAAATACGTACGCGTAACGCTGGAAACGACCGACGGCCTAGTATGGGTTCGGCGCAGGGGACGAGTAAACAAGCGTTCGACGAGGAGACCGAAGTCCGTTGGCGGTCGGTCGCTGCGTGAGGCGGTCGACGACATCATCAACGCGGACGAAGCGGGCCGTGACTTCGACCTGCCGATTGTTGCCTTCTACGACACCGATCGCGCCGTATTCGATGCTCCTCAACGACGGCGCGGGTTCCCCAAGGAGTTTTCCCGCTACGCCGCGTTGGAGGGGGCGCTTTCGCTTCGTCCCAACTTCCGTGACTTTTTCAAGTGGTTCTACGCCAAGGAAAGCGAGGAACTCAGGGAGCAGCAGAGACGCCGACGGCGGTTTGTATCAAAACAACTGGAGGCGGTTCGCACGGCAATCACGTCGATGATCCCTGGCGCATCCGAGCCATGTATCGAACTCGGTCCACTTCGGTTTGTCGTATCCCTGGAATCGGATTCGGGACCGCCGGAAGAACTCACTCTCGACCAGCTCAGTGGTGGCTATCGCATCATCCTGGCACTGGCGGCTGTTCGGACGCGACCCGCCTTCCTGGGCCGGAACACTGGGCAATGGGTTTGAGCGGAATCACACCTTGCGCCCGGAACGCCGCGAGTTGGCTCGCGCGTAACTGGTTCCTGGTCGGGCTGCTGGCGGCGGTGGCGGTCGGGCTGACCGCGCCGCGGGCCGGTGTCGCCGTCAGCCGGGACGGCGCCTCCGCCACCGTGCTGGTGGTGCTGCTGTTTCTGACCTCGGGCATGAGCCTGCCGACCGAGGCGATCCGCACCGGCCTGCGCGACGTGCGCCTGCACCTGTTCCTGCAGCTCTTCATCTTCGCGGTGTGCCCGCTGTACTTCGCCGCCACCGCCGCCCTGCTGTGGCGCGGCGGCGACCCGCGCATCGTCGCCGGCATCCTGGCGCTGGCGGTGCTGCCCACCACCGTGTCGAGCTGCATCGTGTTCACCCAGCTCGCGCGCGGCAACGTGGTGGCAACCATCTTCAACGCCTCGCTGGCGAACGTGCTGGGCGTGTTCCTGTCGCCGCTGCTGCTGTCCTGGCTGCTGCAGCGGACCGGCCGCGCGCTGCCGGCCGAGGAGTTGCTGCGGATGCTGTCCTCGCTGTCGTTGCAGATGCTGCTGCCGGTGGCGATCGGCCAGGTGCTGCGGCTGCGCCTGCGCGCCTGGATCGAACGCCAGCGCAGACGGTTCGGCGTATTCATGAACGGCGCCATCGTGGTGATCGTCTGGTTCTCGTTCTCGCGGCCGGCCCTCGATCCGACCTTCGCGCCGTCGCTGCTGCGGTTCTGGCCGCTGCTGGGCTACCTGGCGGTGTCCCACCTGCTGCTGCTGGGGCTGGCGTGGAGCGGCGCGCGCGCCCTGCGCCTGGACCGCGCCAACACCTGCACCGCGCTGTTCGTGGCGCCCCAGAAGACGCTGGCCCTGGGCGCGCCGCTGCTGACGACGTTCTTCGCGGGCGACCCGGACCTGCTCGGTCTGGCGTTGCTGCCGCTGATCATGTACCACCTGTGGCAGCTTGCGGTCGCCGGCTTCCTGCCGCGGCTGGTCGGGCCGGCCGCGGACGGCCCCGCCGCCGCGTAGGCCGGCGCTGGCCCCGGCGCGGTGTATGCAGGTGGGCCGCCGCGACTTTCCGATTCGCGTGGCCGGCTGCACCGCGCCGGCGGACAACTGGCGCGCCGCGTGCTCGAAACATGCACGCCGTGAAACAACGCGGCAGCGGCCGGGCGCCGGGTGGATCTGACCACCACCTGCGAACGCCCGTTGCCACTGCCGCTGGGCCTGAGCGACGGCGCGCTGGATTGATCCGGACGCGCCCCCTACGCTTATGAGCCGCTCTCGGTCTCCATCTCCTCCGCGTGCTCCTCCGCGTCAGCTTCCGGCATCGCCTCGGGCATCGGCTCGGCGTCGCTCCCGATCCGCTCGAAGTGCTCCTGCATGAGCCGGTCGACCAGCTCGCGCATCTCGGCAAAGTGTCCTCCGCGGCCGAACCCGAAGCCGAACTCGCGCGGGTCATCCGACATGAACGGCAGCGGCAGGAACCGTATGCCGAGCATGGCGGCGCCGCTCTCGGGGTGCTCGCCGAGGGTGGCGGTCGCGGTCATCGCCTCGCCTGCGCGTTCGAAGTCGACCGTGATGTTGTCTCCCGGGGCGCGTTCGCCGATGGCCGCCGCGAGGTCGCCGCGGTCGAGGCCGACCTGCTCGCCGTCGATTGCGGTAATCGAGTCGCCCGGCTGCAACCCGGCGCCGGCGGCAGCGCTGTCCGGAACCACGTCCACCACGATGACGCCCGGCTCGTCAACCGTTCCCTCGAACCGGAACGACCAGGTTTGCGGACCGTCCGCGCTCGCCTCGGCGTCGTCGCGACTCATGCCGAGCTCGACCGCGGGACGCGGCGCCGCGGCGATCATTACGCCGATGCGGGGACGTCCCCAGACGTGCTCGATCTGCACGACCTGGTCGCGCAGCTCGCTGCCGTGCTTGACCGACAGCATGACCTCGGAACCCTCCGCGGCAACCAGCGCCTCGATCAGGTCGTTGGCGGTCACCACCGGTTGCCCGTCAATGCTCAGGATCAGGTCCCCGCGCTCGATGCCCGCCGCGGCGGCCGGCCCGTCGGGGTCCACGGCAGTCACCTGGATGCCTGCCGACTCGTGGTAATCGGCCGCCAGCGGCAACCCCACCGCCAGCAACACAGCCGCAACAACGGCTCGAACCATGGTCTTCATCGAAAACCTCCATGTAGATAGGTGTGATAGTTCAAGCGTCGCCGATCGGTTTTGTGCGCCGGTTACCGGCCGGTTAGATTTTCTTAACCGATCGCCCCTTCAGCCCCGGGCTTCAGGATCTGCTCCAGCTACAGTCGCCGATCACCACCACGCGTGCGCCTTCCAGGTACTCGGTGACGTAGGAACAACTGCCGGCAATTCCTTCGTACTTCCCGGTGCCGCCCAGCAACTCCCACTGGCCCGCGCCGCCACCGCCAACCGCAACGTCGCCCTGACGCCGGATGGACACCGTGAAGAAGCTGTCACCATCCGCGTCGGCCGACGTGCACGGCGCCTCCAACTCGATACCGCCGTCCGAGCTGCGGGAATACACCAGGCAATCGACGCGCCTGTTGGAGCCAATGGCGAACGTGCCTCCGCTGCTCTCGACGATAGTTTCCGTTCCCCGCAGGAAGCCCCCGGTAAAGCTCTCGGCGCCATGGTCAATGGTGACGTACTCGTGGTGGTAGCTTCTCACCGACCGATACGTGCCACTCTCCTCGGCGATCGCCGCCTGCGCCACCAGCATTGCCGCCACCGCGGCCAGCAGGGTAACCGTGCTCTTTCCCCACGACATCAAGCTCCTCCTGTAGCGAGGCCAGCCACGTACCCCGCGTCTACTTGATCGACGTCTCCCGCCCAAACCGCTCGGCGGTCTCCAGGGGCTCGCGTACATCATCCCAAGTCGTAGTGTGGTTGATGATACAGAGCCTGAGCGAAAACGTCCCGTGGAGCAGCGTCGATGACAGGAATGAGCGGTCTTCCCAGAAGATACGGGAGACCTCCACAGGGAGGTCATCGCACGTCCCGCCGGGTACGCCCGCGCGTCAGAAGCGGCCGATGCCCAGGGCGGCGCCCAGGGTGAACGCGACGCGCTCGCCGTACTCGGTGGCGCCGGTGCCGTAGCCGAGACTCGCGCCGAGCGAGAGCCGGGCGTAGTCCAGCACCTGGTAGGTGAGCGAGGGGCGCACGAGGCCGGAGCCGTCGCTCAGATTGGCCAGCCAGAACAGGGAGGCGCCGAGGTCGGTGTCGGCGATGCCGTTCCAGGCGGCGCTGGCGCCGGCGTAGTGGCGGCCGAAGTACAGCAGGTCCACGGCTTCCGGCTGCGGGCCGGTGCGCGGCGGGCCGGCGCCGGTGCCCGCGCGCAGGGCAGCGCGTGCCGGCGCCAGGGCGGCGCTGTCCGGGTAGCCGAGGGGATTGTAGTAGTACTGCGCGGACAGCACGATGCCGGGTCCGGGATCGAAGTAGACGACGCCGGCGGTGGCGGCCGGAAACCACTCCTGGTCGCGCGCTTCGCGGGCGGTAACCCGGAGTCTGCCGGCGGCGTCCAGCTCGATCCGGTTGCGCTCGGTGCCGCGCTGGATCACCAGCTCTCCGAACAGGTCGAAGTCGCCCAGCGAGCCGGTGGCGGTGGCGATTGCCTTGGGCACCAGGTCGGCCTGGATCAGGCCGCCCGCGCCCAGCTCCACGCCGCCCGCCACCAACTCCGCGCGGGCGCCCACGGCCACCTCCAGCGGGTCGCGGAAGTCGGCGGTAATGAGATACAGGTAGGCGTTGTGCACGCCGAGCGGAGCGTGCACCTTGAGCGCCACCGGCCCCTCGCGCTCCGCCTCGGGGTCGAGCGGATCGATGGTCACCAGGCTCATCAGGTCGGCGGGGCTGAAGAACCGGCCCACGCCCCAGTCGGCACGCTGCTTGCCGGCGCGGAAGAACACCCGGTCGTCCCAGTGGAAATCGGCGAACAGCTCGAACAGCGTAAAGGAGAACTCGCCGCCGGCACCGGAGTCGGCGGGAGCGGGCTGGCCGGGCCCGGCGGTGGCGCCGGCCTCGCTGCCGGGCAGGGCATAGTCCACGTTGGCCTTGCCGAACACGCGGAAGTCGCTGCTCGGGCGGGCGTCGAAGTACAGCTCCGCCGCCAAGTCGTGGCGCAACGCACGCCGTGCGGACCGCTCGCCGCGCAGCGCCGCCGACAGCGCCGCGTAGCTCGGGAAGCTGAGCTCCACCTGCGGCGCATAGCGGAACGAGCCGCCCCAGTCGACCCCGGCGCGGGTCAGCAGCGCTTCCTCGGGCGCTGCGACCGCACGCGCACGGCCGGCGTCGCCGGTCTCCACCGTCTCCACCACCTCCGCGTCGAACAGTGCGTCGAGGTTGTCGGTGGGGGCGTCGGCCGTGGCGGCGTCACCGGTACCGTCGTCCGGCTGCTCCTCGATCATCTCCGCGTCGAACAGGGCATCGAATTCGTCGTCGCCGCCACCGTTCTGCCCCCACGCTGCCGCCGCCAGCAGCACCAGCGCGCTCGCCGCCGTCCGGCGGACCAGCCCCGTCAACGGTTGACCCGTTCCAGGTAGCTCTTGGTGAATACCGAGTCGGGCACGCGCGCCAGCGAGGTGTTGGCCATCGTCACCTGGGTGCGCTCGCCCTCCTTCAGCTCGTCCACGAACAACATCTGCAAGGGCAGGAAGCGGCTTTCCACGCGCACGTACTTGGGGAAGTAGTCGCTGCGCACCAGCCGTCCGGACAGGCTGAAGTTCTGCGCCTTCAGCACCAGGTCGTTGTCCTGCCGGATCCACAGCTTGAGCTGGGGGAAGGAAACCTCGTTGTGACGCGCGCTGAGCTCCAGCACGTGCACGTCGTAGCGCCCCAGCCGTCCGGCGCTCGCGGCCTCCACCGTATAGTCTTCCGCCAGCGAGGACTGGTTCAGGTCGCTGTTGCGCGCCTCCGAGTCCTGCAGGCTCTCGCGTACGGAGGAGTGGGAGAACTTGCGGCTGTCCGGGTCGTAGAACCACAGGTTTTCGTCCACCTGCAGGTAGCCCTGGCCGCGCTGCACGTCCGGCTCCAGGAACACCATCACGAACTTGTCCTCGGCGTCGCGGCGGAACATCTGCGCCTTGAACACGCTGGTCTCCTCGTCCGGCTTCTCGGACACCACCGTGAACACCGCCGAGAAATCGGTCGTGTCGAAGCTGCGCGACTGATCGATGGCGCGCAGCAGCGCCGCGTAGTCGACCTCGTCGGCCGCCCACCCCAGTAGCGGCACCAGCAGCAACGCCCCGGCCAGCACCAGCCGCGACCTCGTGCGCCGCAGAGACCGTGTCGATTGCACCATGACCCTCCCCGTGAATCGCCTGACGGCGTCGAGCGCCCCGTCCAGGCTGACGCCGTCCCGACAACGCCGTCCGTGCAAACAAGGTAGCGGGCGGCGGACCCGACGGCCAGTGGAATAAGCGGAAGGTTGCGAGCGCACCGCGCAGGCGCCGGACACCCAAGCGGACAGCAGAGCGGACATTCCATGTGCTAAAATCGGACTGAGTGATGAGTACCCGCGTGAGCGCCGGCCGCCCATATCAGCAGAGCCATCCCTGGATCAGCTTCACGGTCGACCTGCGGCCCGCGGCGACGCGCGTGTGGTCGCTGCTCGGTGAGGCCGTGGCGCGCTGCCGGCAGATCGCGGAAGCTGCCCTGCCGCCGGCGGCCGCCGCCGAAATGTACCGGCTGTACCTCTCCAAGGGCGCCCGCGCCACTACCGCAATCGAGGGCAACACGCTGAGCGAAGCACAGGTGAGGGCGCGGCTGGAGGGGCAGCTCGAGTTGCCGCCGTCGCAGGAATACCTGGGCCGCGAGGTGGACAATATCCTGGCAGCCTGCGAAGCAATCCGGCAGGCGATCGAGGACGGCCAATCGCCGCGTCTCTCACCGCACCTGATCGCCGACTACAACCGGCGCGTCCTCGCCCGGCTGGAACAGCACCTCGATGAAGGCGTGGTGCCGGGAGCGATTCCGCGCCATGGGGTGGCGGTCGGTGGCTACCGCGGCGCACCGCGTGGTGACTGCGCCTACCTGCTCGACCGAATGTGCGCGTGGCTCGAGCGGGAGCCGGAAGCCAAGACGTTCGGCAATCCTGCGGACAACCGCATCGCCGATGCGTTGCTGCGGGCCATCCTCGCCCACCTTATACATTGCGTGGATCCATCCGTTCGGCGACGGTAACGGCCGCACCGCGCGGTTGGTGGAATTCATGCTGCTGGCGCGCGCGGGAGTTCCGGCGCCCACTGCCCATCTGTTGAGCAATCACTACCACCAGACGCGCACCGAGTACTACCGCCAGCTCGATCGCTCGAGTCGCGCGAACGCCGGCCGCGGCGACCCCGTGGAATTCGTGTGCTATGCACTGCAGGGCTTCGCCGACGGCTTACGTGAGCAATGTGCGTACGTCAGCGGTCTGCAATTGAAGATTGCCTGGGAACACCTGGTTTACCGGACGTTCGACGCCGAGCCGCCCACGGCGGCCAATTCCCGGCGCCGGGCGTTGGTGCTGGCCCTCGGTACGGAGCAGCAGCCGCTCCCGAAGCCGAAGATCCCGGAGCTTACTCCTGCGCTCGCGCGCAGCTATGCCACCAAGACCGACAAGACCCTGACCCGTGACCTGAATTGGCTCCTCGACCGCGACCTCGTGCAACGCCGCGGCCGAGATTACCAGGCACGGATTGAACAGCTGCGCGGCTTCCAACCACATGCGGCCCAGGCGTAGCACTACCAGGCCAAGCCTGCCGCCACCTGCATCGGTCGCGGGCGGTGGCTGCGGCTGCTCGCCGAGTGCGCGACCGGCTCGCAGCCTTCGCCGCCGAAATCCGCCGCGGCCTCGCCTGAATCCAAGGGCACAGCCCACTTAGCCACTCGTTGACGACATTCGTGCTAACATCCGGCAGGTGCGTGGCCCGAAAGGGCGTAACTTCACTTAACTTAACTTATCAGGAGCAAGAAACGTGGATTCGATAGCCTTTCCTCGCCCGGCACGGATCGAGCGGCTGCATGTGCGCAACTTCCGCGCTCTCCGCGATGTCGAATTCAAGAGCATGAAGCCTCTCACCGCACTGCTCGGCCCCAACGGCAGCGGCAAGTCCACGGTGTTCGACGTATTTGCTTTTCTCGCCGACTGCTTTGAAACCGGCTTGCGACGTGCGTGGGACCGACGCGGACGTGCTCGCGAGCTCAAGTCACGCGGGACGACCGGTCCGGTAACGATTGAAATCAAGTATCGCGAGCGCCCGAGTCTCCCATTGATCACCTACCATCTTGCCGTCGACGAGACACACGGCAAGCCCAGAGTGGAGGAGGAGTGGTTGAGCTGGCGCCGCGGCCGACACGGAAAACCATTTCGGTTCCTTGATTATCGCGGTGGCCTGGGTCGAGCGGTAAGGGGTGACGAGCCGGATGAACACGCCGAACGGGTTGAGATACCCCTTAATGCGCCCGATCTGCTGGCGGTGAACGCACTAGGACAGTTCGCCGAACATCCGCGTGTCGCGGCGCTCCGAAACTTCATCACTGGTTGGTACGTCTCGTATCTTTCGTCCGATAGCGCCCGCGGACAGCCTGAGGCGGGTCCGCAGGAGCGACTGAGCAGGTCGGGCGACAACCTCGCTAACGTGATCCAGTATCTGGCCGAGCAACACCAGGAGCGGCTGAGAAAAATCTTCAGCGTCCTGCGCCAGCGAGTTCCACGTGTCGAGCGAGTGCTGGCCGACACCATGCCCGATGGGCGCTTGTTGCTGCAGATCAAGGATGCTCCGTTCATTAACCCCGTGATGGCCCGTTTTGCCTCCGACGGCACCCTGAAGATGCTCGCGTACCTGGTCCTGCTCTACGACCCGGAGCCGCCGCCGTTCATCGGTATCGAGGAACCGGAAAACTTTCTGCACCCGAGACTACTACCGGAGCTAGCCGAGGAGTGCCGGGCCGCCGCAGAGCGTACGCAGCTGCTCGTCACGACACATTCTCCGTTCTTCCTGAACGCGTTACGGGCAAACGAGGTACGGGTGCTATGGCGTGATGAACAGGGGTACACGCACAGCGAATTGGCAGTCGACCAGCGCGGTGTCCCGGAGTTCACCGATGAAGGGGCACTACTTGGAGATCTGTGGATGGAGGGACACCTCGGTGTGGGGGACCCGCTCGTAAACGAGGGGGCTCCGACGGACCGTGGTAGTCAATGAAGGCTCAACATCTGGAGTTCTTCGTAGAGGAACCCTCAATGGAGACATTCCTCGGAGGAATCTTGCCGCGGATATTGCCCACGGAGTGCACTTTCTCACTTCACACGTTTGCATACAAGCGCCACTTGGGCACCAGGGGCACCAAATTGCTGCACCGCCTGCGAGCGTACGCACACTGGATACCGTCCAATTGGCGGCTCGTCCTGCTAATAGACCGCGACCAGGACGACTGTCACACACTGAAGCAGCAACTCGATGATCTGGTAGCCACCGCGAATCTACTGCCCCGGTCGCGGGCCGGTGGTGCAACTTGGCAGGTCGTGAGCCGAATCGCCATCGAGGAGTTGGAAGCGTGGTATTTCGGAAGCTGGGACGCGGTGCGCCGGGCATACCCGAGAGTGCCCGCGACGGTGCCGCGCCGAGCGAACTTCCGTGATCCCGATGCAGTTCCGGGTGGAACCTGGGAAGCGTTCGAGCGAATCCTCAAGCGTGCGGGATACTATCCCACGGGCTTACGGAAGATTGAGGCCGCGCGTGCCGTTGCGCGTCACTTCGATCCGTGGTGCAACCGATCCAACAGCTTCACGCGATTCCGCGACGTCGTTGTGGAGGCAACCCGGTAATCAGGGTTGGGAGCGGCTGGCGTGGCGGATCAGGCGGCCGACCGCGCCGGCGAGCAGGGCGCCGCCGACCGGGCCGACGACGTAGATCCACAGGTAACGGAGCGGTTCGCCGGCGAACAGCGCCGGGGCGAACGAGCGCGCCGGGTTCATCGAGGCGCCGCTGGTGGGGCCGGCGAACCAGATCGCCAGTCCCACGACCGCGCCCACCGCCAGTCCGGAGGAGGGCTGCCGGTTGATCGCGGCGGCCGACGGGGCGGCGTTGAGGTATCCCGCGACGCCGAGAATCACGAACATCAGGAAGAAGGTGAGGATCACCTCCATCACTATCGAGGCGCCCGCGGGCAGCGCCGGCACGTGCGCTCCCATCAGCCCGCGGTCGTCGGGCAGCAGCAGCCACAGCGCCAGGCTGGCCAGCACCGCGCCGACCAGCTCACTGATCAGGTAGGGCACCACAAGCCGGGTCGGCAGGCGCCCCACGCTCCAGAAACCGATCGTCACGGCGGGGTTGAAGTGGGCGGCGGAAATGTCCCTTAGCTGTTAGCGATTTTCCGGAGGCGCGCCCGGAACGCGGCCGACTAGGTCGACGAGCGCCGGGCTGTGGATGGGCGTGACCTGGCCGGTCGGCTCGAAGTGGCGCCTGGCATCGTAGTGTCTGCGCCTCATCGGGCACCGCAGACCGAGTCGGCGAAGTGTACCGAGTAGGTGGTCCCGTAGAGCTGGCTCCGTGAAGCACGCCATGTACTCCGCCGGGGTGACCGTTGTAAGAGGACGGAACGTCCACCGGACCCATGACGTTTTGACTTTGGAACGGCATAGCGTTATAGTGCTATGATGCCTGATGCAAAGCGAACGACGATCTATTTTGACCACCACCTATACCGTGCACTGAGACTGAAGGCGGCAGAGATCGACCGATCGGTGTCCGACCTGGTGAATGAGGCCGTTCGCTTGCGACTGGCCGAGGATGCAGAGGACCTTGCGGCCTTCGATGACCGAGCGGATGAGCCCAACCTGAAGTACGAGGAGGTTCTGAAGGATCTGAAGCGCAGTGGCAAGATATGAGCTGCTAATCAAGCCCGCCGCTGTAAGAGAACTCGAAGCTATCCGATCCAAGAAAGACCGCCAACGCATCGCCCGCCGAATACACGCGCTCGGTAACGACCCCCGGCCGACTGCATGCGAGAAACTGTCAGGGCAGCCCAGGTATCGCGTGCGACAAGGAGACTACCGGGTAGTCTACGAAGTCGACGACCAACGACGAGCCGTCGCAGTCATCAAGGTAGGCCATCGCAGAGATGTGTACCGCTAGCCTACAACGAATACAGAGTACGCGGCCGAGCCTCCGGGTGGACAATAGCACAGGCTGTCGTGGCGTTGAAGGATCGCTTCGGTACCGGCAGCATTCAGCAGATGATCGCAGCGACCAAAGCCTACCTGATCACGACGGTTACCGGACCGTTTTTGTTTCACCATCTTTCTCAGAATAAAGCGCGCAAAAATCTCACACTCCACCACCAGATTGAGCAGCCAAAGCCCCGTCAACGGTTAACCCGTTCCAGGTAGCTCTTGCTGAACACCGAGTCGGGGACCCGTGCCAGCGAGGTGTTGGCCATCGTCACCTGGGTGCGCTGGCCCTCCTTCAGCTCATCCACGAACAACATCTGCGCGGGCAGCAAGCGGTCCCCCACGCGCACGTACCTGGGGAAATAGTCGCTGCACACGAGGCGCCCCGACAGGCTGAGGTTCTGGGCCTTGAGCACCAGTTCGTTGTCACGCCGCACCCACAGCTTCAGGTACGGGAACGCAACTTCGTTGTGCCGCGCGCTCAGTTCCAGGATGTACACGTCGTAGCGCCCGAGACGCCCCTCGGACGCCGCTTCCACGGTGTAGTCGTCCGCCAGGGAGGACCGGTTCAGGTCGCTGTTGCGCACCTCGGAATCCTGCAGGCTCTCGCGCATGGACGAGTGGGAGAACTTGCGGCTGTCCGGATCGTAGAACCACAGGTTGTCGTCTACCTGCAGATAGCCCTGGCCGCGCTGCACGTCCGGTTCCAGGAACACCATCACGAACTTGTCCTCGGCGTCGCGGCGAAACATCTGCGCCTTGAACACGCTGTTCTCCTCATCCGACTTCTCGGACACCACCGTGAAGACCGCCGAAAAGTCGGTCGTATCGAAGCTGCGCGCGCGATCGATGGCGCGCAGCACCGCGAGGTGGTCGGTCTCGTCCGCCGCCGACCCCAGCACCGGCACCAGCAGCAACGCGGCCACCAGCGCGGCCACCGAGCAGATGGACCGCAGGAGCCGTATCGATGGGAGCATGAACTGTCGCTTCATGCCGCGGAAATGTACCGGTGGCCGCGTGTCACCGGCCAGCCGCAGCCCGATCTGAGGCGAGTATCGACACAACGCGAGGCGCGCGGTCTACGCCGTGGTGCCAATGACCCTACGCGATGCTGCGCAGGGCGGTGGCGGGGTCCTGGCGGGCGGCGCGGTTGGCCGGGAACAGGGCGGCGATCAGGGAGACGGCGACCACCGCCGCCAGGTAGGCGGCCAGCAGCGGCGGGTCGACCGGGAACGACAGGTGGCCGTCGTCCAGGAAGATGAAGAAGGGCGTGTCGCGGCCCCAGTCGATCGACTGCAGGACCAGGCGGGCAACGGCCGCCAGCGCCAGCCCCGCCACGCTAGCCGCCAGCGCCAGCAGCACCGCCTCGGTCAGAAACAGGCGCCGCGTCTGGCGCCGCTGCAGGCCGAGGGCGCGCATGGTGCCGATCTCGCGGGTGCGTTCGTACACCACCATGCGGAAGGTGTTGGTGATGCCCACGGCGACGATCAGGAACAGAATCAGCCCCACCACCACGCCGGCGATCACCACCGTGCGCGCCACGTCGTCGATGCCGCCGAGGAAGTCGTTAATCGTAGAGAGCTGGTAGCGGGTGCCCTGCCACTCCGCCTGCAGCAGCTCACGGCGCACCTCGCGGAACCCGTCCTGGCCGGTGAAGCGCGGCACCAGCTCCAGCTCCGCCGCCAGCGCCGCGTACAGACGATCGGCCTCGGCGTCGATCGCCTCCAGGTCGTCCAGCAGGATGCCCAGGGTAAGGTAGGCGTCCGGCGCGACGTCGAGCAGCTCGTTGACGTAGGAGCGGTGGGCGTAGGCGGTGATGCCGCTGAACACGCCGGCGTCGACCGTGGTCGCCGCCAGCAGGAACTCGCCCACGTTCTGCTGCCCGGTGGCGGTCTGCGACTGCAACAGCAGGGTGTCGCCCACCGCCACGTCCAGTTGCGCCGCCACGTTCTCGTTCAGCACCACCGCGTCGCGCCGGGCCAGCAGCTCCTCCACCGAGCCGGCGCGCAGCACCAGCCGGTCGCGCAGGAAGTCGGCCGTTTCCCAGTCCACCCCCACCACCTGCTGGCGCACGCTCTCGCCGGCGAAGATCAGCGCCGCGTCCACCTCCGAGCGCCGCGTGATCGACACCGCCGGCAGCTCCGCCGCGGCCAGGATGCGCTGCAACGCGCGGTCGTCGCGCACCAGCTCCACCAGTCGACCGCTGGCGGTCTTCTCGTAGCCCTGGATGAACAGGTGGCCGGCGAACAGGTGCGAGACGTTGGCGCGGATGTTGGCCACGAAGCCGCCCGCGAAGCCGTTCACCAGGGTGATCACCAGCACCCCGAAGGCGATGGCGCCGCCGAGCAGGAAGCTGCGTTTCTTCTGCCGGTTCAGGTTGCGCGCGGCGATCCGCAACACGGTCACGACGGGCCTCCGCTACTCCGGCTGCATCGCGCGCACCGGTTGCACGCGCAACGCCACCATCACCGGGTAGATGCTGGCCAGCAGGCCGATCGCCGTCATGATCACCAGCGAGAGCACCACCGAGAACGGCGACAGCGCCGGGTTCAGCACCTCGCCGCCGAACAGGATCTTGAGGAAGTCGTTGCCGGCGCGGATGCCGGTCCACCCCAGCACCGCCACGATCGCCGCCCCCAGCACGATGCCGGCGCCGCCGAACAGCCAGGAGATGCTGAGCGTCTCGACCACGAACATGCGCCGCACGAACCGCTTGTGGGCGCCGAGGGCGCGCATGGTGCCGATCTCGGAGGTGCGCTCGATCACCGAGATCACCAGCGTGTTCATGATGATGATCACGGCGACCACGGCGATCACTACCACGGTGCCGTTGAATACCGCCTGCATCACCGCCGCCAGCCGGCTGAAGCCGCCCGCCGCGGCGCGCCAGTCGACCGCCTCGGCGGCGATCTGCCGGGCCTCGAAGTAGCCGTTCAGCTCGTCGATCAGCCGCTGCACGCGAACCCGCTCCGAGCCCGCTCCGGGCGCCAGCTTGAGCAGCAGGAAGTGCCAGGCGCCGGCGTCCATCACCGGCGGCGCGCGTGCCCGGTCGCCGAGGATCGCCAGCACGCGCCGCTCGCTGAGCGCCGCCCCGCCGGCAGCGCCTGCGGCGGCGCCGGCCGGGGCACTGTCCGCGGCGGCGTCAGCCTCCACCATCTCCTCCCCGTCGGCGAACAGCGCGTCCGGGTCACCGGCGTCGAGCATCTCGGTTTCCCGCGCGTCCAGCTCGATCTGGCCGGTGCTGACCACCAGCCCGGCGAGCGCGCGCAGCGACTGGGCGTCCACGATCGCGACCCGATTGAGGCCCTGCATCTCCTGCTGGAAGCGGAAGATGCCGCTGACCGGCAGCTCCCGGATGCGGAGCCCGTTGCCGCCGACGGCGGTGAGCAGCAGCGGATGGCCGGGCTGCAGCTCCACGCCGAGCTGCTCTCCCATCTCCTCGGCCAAGGTGGCCGGCAGCATGATGCCGGGCCGGCCCGGCGCCAGCGGCTGCCCGGCGACGACCTCGGCACTGTCGGGGAACATCGCGCCGTAGCTGGCGACGTCGACCCCGAACAGCATCACGAAGAACTCCTCGTTCTGCTCCTCGTCGGCGTGGGCGACGGCGAAGGAAGTGAGCTGCGGGCTCACCGCCGCGACCTCGGGCAGCGCCGCCACGTGGGCGAACACTTCCGCGTAGCTGCCGATGCGGGGGAGCTCCTCATTGCCGGTCCCGGCGCCGAAGCCGAACAGGGAAAGGTCCTTGGCGGTGCGCCCGTGGATCATGACGTGGCCGGTGTAGTTGTCGATGAACGACCGGCGCAGGCCGCGGGTGGCGGTCTCGGCCAGCGAGTTGCCGGCCACCAGCACCGCGATCCCGACCGCGATGATGATGCCCACGATCAAGGTCTTGGCGCGATGCTCACGCAGGTTGCGCAACGCGATGCGCAGGATCACCGGCACGCGGCATTACCTCCGGTGCGCCGGGTCGGACCCGCGGGCGGGCGGTGGCGGATCCGGGGACGGTTCCGGCGACTGGCGCTGCTCGGAGACGACCAGACCGTCCTGCAGGTGGATGACGTGGTCGGCGAGGGCGACGATGTCGGGCTTGTGGGTCGAGAAGATGAAGGTGGAGCCGCGCTCGGCGTTGATCCGTTTCATCAGCTCGATGATCTGCACGCTGGTCTTGGAGTCGAGGTTGGCGGTCGGCTCGTCGGCCAGCACGATCGCCGGGCGGGTCACCAGGGCGCGGGCGATCGCCACCCGCTGGCGCTGCCCGCCGGACAACTCGTTGGGGCGGTGGGCGATGTGGTCGGACAGCCCTACCTGCTCCACCAGTTCCTCCACCCGGCGCCGCTTGTCCGCCTTGTCCGGGCTGGTCCTGCCCAGCAGCAGCGGGAACTCGACGTTCTCGTACACGTTGAGGACCGGCACCAGGTTGAACGACTGGAAGATGAAGCCGAAGTGGGCATGGCGCAGGTTGGTCAGGTCGCGATCCTTGAGAGCGCCGGTGGCCTGGCCGTCGACCGTCACGGTGCCGGCGGTGGGCGTGTCGATGCAGCCGACCAGGTTGAGAATCGTGGTCTTGCCGGCGCCGGACGGCCCGGCGATGGAGGTGAACTCGCCGCGCTCGATCGACAGCGAGACACCGCGCACCGCCTGCACGGTAACCTTGCCGAGGGCGTAGTCCTTGGTCACGCCGCTGAGTTGCACGATAGCCATCGCAGGCAAATGTACCGCCTGCGCATCCCGCCGGCGAGTCGGCGCAGCACCGTCCAGGCACCGTCCGTTCGGGTTGACCACAGGTCCCGGCGCAACCACAATTCCGGCAATCTCATTGGTCAGTCCCCCCCCGAAGACTAGACTACGCGCAGCTCCGGACCATGCGCGACCGGCGACACTCACGGTGCCCGCGTGCCGGGGCCCAGGTAGGCGTCGCGCACCTCGCGACTCGCCTTGAGCGCCTCGACCGGGCCCTCCAGCACCACCCGCCCCTGCTCGATGACGTAGCCGTAGCGCGCGATCGCCAGCGCCATGACGGTGTTCTGTTCCACCAGCAGCATGGACACGCGGCGTTCGCGGTTGATCCGCCCAATGCCGGCGAAGATCTCTTCCCGGAGGCGTGGCGCCAAGCCCAGCGAGGGCTCGTCCAGCAGCATCACGGTGGGCTCGGTCAGCAACGCCCGGCCGATGGCCAGCATCTGCTGTTCTCCACCGGACAAGTAGCCCGCGCGCTGGCGGCGGCGCGCAGCCAGTAGCGGGAACAACTGGTACACCGCGTCGAGACCGCCGCGGGGGCGCGTGCGGCGTCCGGTCAGCGCCCAGGACGCGGCGCGCAGATTGTCGTCGACGGAAAGGTCGGCGAACAGGCGCCGCCCCTCCAGCACCGCCGCCAGACGGCGCCGCGCACGCTGATGCGGCGGCAACCCGTCCACGCGCCGCCCGTCGAGCAGAATCGAGCCGGCCGTGACCGCCCCGTTCTCGTACGGCAGCAGCCCGGCGATCGCCCGGATGGCGGTGGTCTTGCCGGCGCCGTTGGCACCGAGCAGAGCCACGATGCGCCCCTTCGGCACGCGCAACGACAGGCCGCGCAACACCGGCGCCGCCTGGCCGTAGGCCGCCTCCAGACGGTCGACCTCCAGCGCCGCGGCCACGGCTCCCGGTTGCTGCCCGCCAGCGGCGGGCGGCGCCGGCGGCACTTCCCCTACCGGCACGGCCCGTACCCGCATCGCGGCGCGGCCGTCAGTCGTCGATCACGATCCAGTCCGAGATCGGGTCCATCAGTCCGGTGGCGGAGTTGCCCCGGTAGATCCGGCCGACCGGAATGGAGCCGTTCCTGAAGCTCACCGGCACGCCGATCAGACCGCCGGTATCCCAGTCCTGGATCCCGTCGAGCGTCGCCTTGAGGTTGTCGCCGGTGAGCTCCAGGCCGGCGTCCAGCGTGCGCTTGATCACCTCATGAATGATCATGCCGGAGAACCAGGCCTGGAGCGCGAACGTCGGCACGTACTCCTGCTGCGTCACCTGCTTGATCAGCCGGAGCGTCGCCGACTGCTCCTGCTCCCAATAATACCGGTAGGGGAAAACGCCCATGTAGCGGTCGGCGAGCGGCCCGAGCTGCCGGATGATCAACGGCTCCATCGCCCAGAACGTGCCCATGAACATCGCGTCCACGCCGGACTGCAGCGCCTGCTTCATCACCTCGGGCCAGATCGTGGTCGCGTAGCCGTGGAAGATGACGTAATCCGGGTTCGCGCGGCGCAGCTTCAGGACTGCAGGCGCCACGTCGACCCCCACCGGCGCGGTCTCGATCTCCTCAACGATGTCGATGTCCAGGCGCCTCGCGCGCTCCCGGGATGCGGGGATCGGATCAAGACCGAAGTCGATATTGGAGTAGAACAGCACCACCCGCGGCGCCGCGGCGCCCGCCTCGCGTTCGGCCGCGATGTACTCCAGCAGCATGCCGACCATGTCCGCGTAGGTCGGTCCGGTCATGAAATGGTAGCGATATCTGTCGGTATCGGCCAGCTCGGTGGCCAGCGAGGAGCCGCCCATCAGCACCTTGTAGCGTTCGTTGACCTCCGGTGCCGAGAGCTTCATGAAGGTGGTGGAGTCGCCGTAGAACGCCACCACGTTCTCTTCCTCGGCCATGATCTGCTTGAACACGGCCACGGCCTGCTCCGGCACGGAGCCCGAGTCGTGCAGCACGACTCGCAACTGCCGGCCATCGATGCCACCGGTGGCGTTCACGTAGCCGACGTAGGCATCCATGCCGATGCGGCCGAGGGCGCCCGCCTGGGCGTATATGCCGGTGAGCGGCGCGACCGCGCCCACTACCAGCTCGCTCTCATCGGCCAGCAGCGCCGGCGGCGCGCACGCCACCCCCAGGGCAACCGCCAGCATGGCGGCGGCATGGCGCCGCCACCGGCCTCGGCCCATTCCTGACTTTCCTTTCCTCATCTGTTGCTCCTTCGCGTCATCGCTGGGCGCCAGTTTCTGACTCTGCTCCAGATCCCGTACAGGCCGCGCGGCTCGGCGATCAGGAAGACCACGATCAGCAGGCCGAACAGCACCTCGCGCAAAGGCGCCAACATACCCGTAGCGACCGGACCGAACGGTCCCGCGGCCCATGCGAGCAGACCCGGAGCGATGGTCATGAAGGTAGCACCAAGCAAGACACCGTGTACAGTTCCGAGACCGCCGACGACGATCGCCGCGAGAAAGAAGAGCGAGAGCTGGAAGCCGAACTGGCCCGGCGCCACTACCTTGAAGAAGTAGGCCATCAGACCGCCGGCCAGCCCGGCGTAGAACGAACTGATGCCGAACGCCAGCAGCTTGTAGCGCCGCAGGTCGACCCCCAGCACCTCGGCAGCAAGGTCGCGGTCGCGCATGGCGACCCAGGCGCGTCCCACGCGGGTGCGCAGCAGATTGCGCGCGAACAGCAGGGCGGCGGCCGTGACAACCCCGATCAGGTAGTACATCTCCCGTTCCGTGGCGAGCGCCAGCCCCGCAAGCTGCGCCGGAGCCAGCGTCACCCCGCTGCGGCCGCCGGTGACCGCTTCCCACTCTTTGAATACGAAGCTGAGGATGAACTGCGCCGCGAGCGAGGCGAATGCCAGGTACATCCCCTTCAGCCGGAACGAGGGCAGTCCGGCGATCATGCCGACGCCGGCGGCCAGCAACCCGGCCAGCGGCAGACACAGGTAGAACGGCAGCCCGAGGTGGTTGCTGAACCAGGCGACGCCGTACGCCCCCACGCCCATGAACACGGCGTGCCCGAGCGACACCAGACCGGCGCTGCCGGTCAGCAGGTTGAGCCCCATGGCACTGATCAGGTTGATGCCGATCATGCACGCCACGTGCAGGTGGAAGCTGTTGCCGGCCAGCGGCAGCGCCACGGCCGCCCCGACCGCAGCCGCGGCCAGCACGGCGCCGGCGGCACCACGCCGGCCGCCCCGGCCGCTCACAACCGTTCGACCCGGGGGGTGCCGAACAGGCCGTGCGGGCGGATCAGGAGAATGACCAGCAGCACGGCGTACGGCACCACGTCGCGGTACGAGCCGCTCAGGTAGAAGCCGGCCAGCGCCTGCAGCCAGCCTACGATCAGGCCGGCGACGATGACGCCCGCGAGGCTGTCGAGCCCGCCCAGGATGACCACCCCCAGCACGGCCAGCCCGAGCATGCCCATGGTAGGATTGAGGGTGGTGATCGAGCCCACCACGACCCCGGCGAGGGCGGCGCTGGCCGCGGCGCACGCCCACGTCAGGTTGACGGTTGCCGGCACGTTGATGCCCACCCCGCTGGCCGCCATCCGGTCGGAGGCGACCGCGCGCAGCGCCAGACCGGCGCGGGTAGAGCGCAGCAGCACCAGCAACACGCCGATCGCCGCCAGCGCGATCAAGGCGCCGTAGCCGATGTTGGCGGGGATGTACATGGCGCCATGCGCGGCGTCGATGACGATCGGTCGGTCCGGGAATATGGACGGCAGGAAGAAGTCGGTCGAGGTCCAGATGATCTGCACCATGCCGTGCAGGGCGAAGGCCAGGCCGAACGTCGCCATCAGCGCCGCGGTCGGTTCACTCCGCTGCCGGCGCAGCAGCGGCCGCAGCAGGAGCCGCTCGAGGCCGGCCCCGAGCAGTGCGGCGGCGAGCAGCGTCAGCGCCAGGGCGATGCCCCAGGGCAGGCCCAGCAGCGCCGCGAAGGTGAGGAACAAATAGGCACCGACCATCATGATGTTGCCGTGCGCGAAGTTCACCACCCGGGTGGCGCGATAGACGAGCACGTAGCCGAGCGCGATCAGGGCGTACACGCCGCCCACCGCCAGCCCGACCAGGCTCACTTCGAGAAACAGGTCCATCAGGTCTGCTCCTGGGCGGCGGTGCCGAGATAGGCGGAGATCACCGCCGGGTCGGCGCGCACCGCCGCCGGCGTGCCGGCCGCGATCACGCGCCCGAAGTCGAGCACGATCACCAGATCCGAAATATCCATGACCACGTTCATGTCATGTTCGACCAGCAGCACCGTGGCGCCGCGCTGCCGCTGAAGGTCGCGGATAAGACGCACCATCTCCGCGCGCTCGGCCCGGTTCATGCCGGACACCGGCTCGTCCAGCAGCAGCAGCCGGGGCCGCATGGCCAGGGCGCGGGCCAGCTCCACCAGTTTCTGCCGGCCGTAGGGCAGCGTCGTCGCCGGGAGCCCGGCCAGGTCGCCGAGC
This sequence comes from Spirochaetia bacterium, assembly GCA_965198005.1. GTDB lineage: Bacteria > Spirochaetota > Spirochaetia > SZUA-6 > Bin103 > Bin103. The sequence goes on along the minus strand of CBDAOI010000003.1, from coordinate 845,874 downwards.
CCGAGCGGCTCCAGCACCTCGCGCTCGACCGCGGCTTGCAACTGCTGCTCCTCGCGCCGCGCCCGTCCCCGGTAGATGCCGGCCGCCAGCAAGCCGGTGCGCAGGTGCACGTGACTCCCCAGCTTGATGTTGTCCAGGACGGTCATGCTCGGGAACAGCGCGATATTCTGGAACGTGCGCGCCATGCCGAGCGCCGCACGCCGTGCCGTCGACAGGCGCGTGACGTCGCGGCCGGCGAACCGGAGCGTGCCCGCCTGCGGGCGGTAGCTGCCGGAAATGGAGTTGAACAGGCTCGACTTGCCGGCGCCGTTGGGTCCGATGATGGCCGTAATGCTGCCCTCGGGCACGCGCAACGACACCGCGTCGAGCACCGTGAGGCCGCCGAAGCTCAGGCACAGGCCGTCTACTTCGAGCAGGTTCTCCGGATTATCACTGTGGATGACGACGTCTATCACAGGGCGCGGATGTGGGCTGCCGAGCGACGGACTTCGGTTTCTTCATGCGTTCACCGTACGTTTACCGTAGCTGTCCGCTTGGCTGCCGTCAAGCCCGGACCCGCGGCGCCCGCGGCGTGGAGCAGGCGGCGGGTCTCGTCCGGGAACGGCAGGTCCAGTGCCGTTCGGCGCGCGCGCGGCGACATCTTGCGCCAAGTCTTGGCCAGAATCGCGACCACCTTGGCTGGCGGATGGCCCTCCGCGAACCGCGGCAGATAGTGCTCGAGGAACACCAGGCAGACGACGTCCTCCAGTACCTGCACCGCGCTGTCGGCGCCGGCCCCGGCCAGTCCCTCCTTGCGCAGCAGTGCCTCGGTGGCGGCCACGGCCGCCGCATCGTACCCGGCGTCGCGCATCAGGCCGCCGGTGACCTCGGCGTGATGGCGCGCCAAGCGCGTGCGCCAGCGCAGGTAGCCGGTGCGCCCGTCCGGGAACCGCGCGCGCGGGATCTTCCAGCGCTCGACGTGTTGCGCGCGCACGGCGATGCGCAACGCGTCGCCGGCGTCCGGCCGCAGGCGCTCAAGCCACGCGCTCATCCGCTGCGCGTACAGCAACTCCTTGGGGTAGTCGATGCCGCCCGCCTGCTCGCGCTGCGGGTCCGCGCGATTGATGGCGTCGATCCGGTTGATCACGGCGTCGAGCCGCGGTGCTGCGCCCTGCATGGGATGAGCCATGCTATCGGCGCGCCGGACCGGCCCGCAAGCCCCACCCGCCTGCCACGATCGCTGATCCCGCGCGACGCTCCACCGCAAACACGATAGGATGTATACTGATCTGTGTGAATCGGTAAGGAGGCTGAACCTGTGAGTGCCGAGGCCATTGTCGCCATCGTAAGCGTGGCCGTGCTGTTGCTGATGGCGGTGCTGGGATTCATCTGGCGAAACCTGGGAAGGCAGATCGGCGCCGTCAGGACTGATCTGACCGAGGCTATCGGCACCGTCAAGACTGACCTGACCGAGGCTATCGGCACCGTCAAGACTGACCTGACCGAGGCTATCGGCACCGTCAAGACTGACCTGGAATCGGCGGCAAACCAAGCGCATGCCAGGATCGAGGGCAACATCAAGGCCACGGAAGACCGCTTGAGTGCCCAGATTGGCACCGTCAAGACCGACCTGGAAGCCCAGATTGGCGCCGTCAAGACCGACCTGACGGCGACGCGAAGTGAGTTGACCGCCGCTATTGAAAAGCAGACTGACCGCATCGTCGAGGTACATAGAGACCTGCGCGGTCTGGGCGAGCGCTTGGCGCGGGTCGAGGCGAACCCGTAGCACCGCCGGCCAGGGCAACAACCTGGGGCACACCTTCGCCCAGCTCGCCGGGTTGATCGAGCGGATCGACGACCGCAGCCGGATCGGCGTGTGCCTCGACACCTGCCACCTGCACGCCGCCCCGCGCCGCTCAGGTGTCGAGCAGCGGGGCGGCGCGCCGCACCAGTTGGAACGCCAGCCCCCAGGGGTCGCGCATGAACAGCAGCCGGTCGCCGTTCGGGTGCGTGACCGGGTCGCCTTCCACCGCGGCGCCGGCGGCGACCAGCCGGTCGCGGTCGGCGTCCAGGTCGCCGGTGAGAAACGCCAGATGGGTCTGCATCCGGTCGCGCGCGCCCCAGTCGGGCGGCGCGAACCGGGTCTGGGTGTAGAACTCCAACATGCTGCGGCCGGTCGAATCGGTCACGAAGGTGGCGTACGGCGGGGAAGCGTCGGCTCGGGCCACCTGCATCCCGAGATGCTCGACGTACCAGGCGACTACCGCCTGCATGTGCTTCACGTTGAACGCGACGTGCTCCAGTCTCATGCGGCGCACGGTATCCGACGGCCGCCGTTACGCCAACCGGGCGGCCGCAACCTCCGGAGCCTCTTGATTGCCCGTCGTTCCGCCGGGGAACGCCGGTGGCCGGGTTGCAGGGGGGCGCCGCGCGGCGGCGGCTCAGCCGGTGCCGGACTCGTCGGTCGGGGCGCCGGCGGTGGTGAACGCGTCCAGGAAGCCGTTGACCATCCACGGGAACAGCAGGAATGGATAAGCGGACCCGGACGAGGTGGCCGGGTAGCTGTTGTCCACGCGCCCGAACACGCGCACCTCGTGCACGCTCCCCGCGTCGGTGGTGAGGGTCAACTCCAGCACCTCGCTGCCCGCGGCCGGGGCGGCGTCCGCAAAACGGAAGGTGGTGAGCTGCGCCATCCGCTGCAACGACTCCTCGACCTTGGCCGCATCCCAGGCCGCGCCGGCCGCGGTCGCCCACTGCGGGGCGGCGTCCTCCTCCGCCGGCAGCCGCTGCAGCGCCAGCAACTCGGCCGGGCTGCGGGCCACGATGCCGACCACCGTGGCGGGGTCGAAGGTGAGCACCACCTTGTCCCGCAACGCGTCCGGCCCGAACGGGAAGCTCTCCGCCAAGTTTCCCCGGGCCTGGTACACGCGCGGGTCGCCGGCCAGCCGCACGTAGGTGTGCTGGCGGGTGCCGGCCTGCTTGCCGACGTCGATCGTGCGCAGCAACTCCTCGCCCTGATAGGCGGACACGCGCAGCGCCGACTCCGGATCCAGCTCGAACCGGCCGTAGGCGCCGTATTGCGAGATCAGGTCGGTGGGCCGGATCTGCGCCAGGGTCTCCAGCAGCGTGTTCATCAGCACGCCATCGGCGGGAAAGTCACCCGGCTCGAGCACCCAGCCGGCATCGGTGCGGTGTACGATGATCCCGCGCCCGCCGCGTGACAGCTCGACCCGGTCCGCGTCCGCCGCGGCAAACGCCTCGATCTGCGGCAGTTCGTACAGTACGCGGTCGCGCTCGCGCAGCGTCTGGAACAGGACCAGCCCGACGATGATCAACGCCGGCAGCAGGAAGCGGGTCAGCAGTTGTCTGACCGGCATCACCCGCCCTCATCGCTGCCGGCCGTACCGGGCGCGGTGCCCGCCCGGGGACCACCCGCGTCGGCGGTACCGGACCCGCTGCCTCGGGTCACGCTGCCCGCAGTACCGGACCGCGCGCCGCCGCCGGGCCCGGCGCCGCCGCCGGACGCGGCCGCGCCGCCGTACCGCACCCGAATGCGGCTCCGGCGCACCCTCCCGAGCAGCCACACGGCCAGTCCGGCGATCACCACCAGCGCCGGCAGCCCCGCGACCGCCAGGCTCTTGATCGCGGTCCGCGCCTGCGGCTCGAGCGGGCGCAGCACGCGCACCCCGCGCCCCTTGCTGCGCAACAACGCGCGCTCGTCGCGGCCGTTCATCGAGTCGATCAGATTGAGCAGGAACAGCGAATTGGGATTGCGGCTGCGCGCGTCGACCAGCCCGCTGCCGAGCACGGCGGAGCTGCCGACCACGAACAGCGCACCCTCCCCCGCCGCGACGAAGCTCTGCCCGGCGCGCATCCGATCGGCGGAGAAGGTCATCGCCCCCGCGTCGGCCGGCGCGGCGTCCGGTTCGGGCCGGGGCGGCTCCGGTATCTCACGCTCGGCGAAGTAGCTGGTAAAGCTGCCGCGCGCCAGAATCGCCAGCGGAAACTCGGCCCGCTGCTCGTCGCCCGGCGGCAGCGCCCGCATCAGGTCGATGTTCTCCGCCATCTCCCACGCCGTCGGCGAGGTGCGCAGCGCCTCGGAATAGGTGACGTCGGCCTGTCCGCCCACCACCTCCAGCGGCGACACGTTGAGCACGATCAACTGGTGCACGTTGGCCAGGAACGGCAGGTCGTTGTCGATCTGCGCGCCCTTCAGCAACGGCGCGAAGAAGAGCTGGTTTTCGATGATCCCGCCGCCGCGTGCGGCTTGGCGCTGCACGAACGACTGCTCGTCGAGCACGTACGACTGCCGGAGCCTGATGCCGTAATGCTCGAGCATCGCTTCCAGGCCGGTCTCGCGCGGCAGGTAGAGTGGCCGGCCGCCGCTGATGAACACGTCGTGCGAGTCCAGGAACAGCAGCAGCGAACCGCCGCGCAGCAGAAACTGGTCGATTTGGAACAGGGCCCACTCGCTGAGCGGTTGCTGGGGCGCGACCACCAGCAGGCTGCGCAGCCCCTCGGGCACCGCGCCCTGCCCCAGCGCCACGTCGCGGTAGGCGTACTCCGGCGCAACGAGCTGATACAGACTGGCGAGGTCGGTCTCCATCACCTGGGTGGCCGGAGGGGCGTTGCCCCGCCCCTGGTACGGCGGCGTGCCGAAGTCGGTCAGATAGCCGATCTCCTCCTGGGTGCCGAGCAGGTTCTTGAGAGTCGCGTCGAGCGAGCCCCGGATGGTCTCGGGGTCCAGGAACTGGTAGCCGAACGGGCCGCTGCGCACCAGGTCCAGGGTGGTGCTGCGGCCCTCGGCCGCGACCGTGAGGCTGGCGTAGACCCGGTGCGCGCGGCCGTCGGCGCGCTGCAGGTTCAGCGGCGCCAGCCGCAGGTGCGCGGCCTCTTGCTCCGACAGCGGCTCCGCGTCGGGATCGACCAGCGAGTGGCGCAGGCGGTCGTAGTAGGTGGCGTTCAGCTCGTCGACCAGTTCCGCGATCTGGGCGGGAATCCGTTCCACGTCCGGCGACAGAGACCCGAGCAGCGACGAGAAGTACAGCCGCACCTCGATCTGCTCGTCCAGCGCCAGCAGCCGGCTGACGCGCCCGGTGAGCGAGGTCATCGCCTCGGTCAGGACGAACTCCAACTGCGCCGTGCCGGTGATCGAGGGGATGGTCTCGATCTGGTCGCCGTGGATCAGCGCCAGGCCGGTGTACGCGTTGCTCAGCGTGACCTCGTCCCGGTCGAGCCGTTCGATCTGGATCGGGTAGATCAGGTAGCCGCTCGCCAGCTCCTCGTTGGCCAGCGCCACCTCCTGGCTGGTCTCCCCCGCGCCCATGCTGATGAACTCGTAGTTGAACAGCTCGCCGCCGTGCACGGCGTACTCGTCCAGCAGGTCGCGCACCGTCTGCTCGACCGTGTTGTACGGGGCCGGCAGGTTGGGGGTGAAGAACGCCCGGATCGTGAGCGGCTCGCGCAGCGACGACACCACGTCGATGCTGGCCGGCGACAGCGAGTGGAGCCCCTCCTGGGTCACGTCGAGGCGGGCGAAGGTGCCGGAGGAGGTGACGTTGATCATCACCACGGCGCCGAGGAACAGCGCGATCTCGAGCGCGCGCAGGGCGGTTCGACTACTCATATGCGCCTCATATGCGCCGTCCGACCACCACCCGGGTGAGGTACAGCGCCACCACCGCGGCGCTGACGAAGTACACGACGTCCCGCGTATCGAACACGCCCCGGGCGATGTTGCGGAAGTGGTAGTCCGCGCCGAGATACTGCAGGACCCCGGTGAGCGTGGCGGGAAAGAACACCAGGACCTTGTCGATCAGCACCAGGAACGCGCACAGCGCCAGCCCCACGATGAACGCCACGATCTGGTTCTTGGTGAGGGCCGAGGCCAGCATGCCCACCGCGCAGTACAGGGCCGCCAGCAGCACCGCGCCGACGTAGCCGCCGATCACCGGCCCCGGGTCCAGGTCGCCGAGTGCGGCCACGATCAGCGGATACGCCACGGTCGGCAGCAACATCGCCACGATGAACAGCAGGCTGCCGGCGAACTTGCCCAGCAGCACGTCGAGCGGGGTCAGCGGCAGGGTGCTGAGCACCTCGTAGGAACCGGTGCTGAACTCCTCCGCGAACACGCGCATGGTGATCGCCGGCACCACCAGCGCCAGCGTCATCGGCAGAAGCTGGAACAAGCCGCGCAGATCGGCGCTGCCGATCAGGAAGAACGGGGTGAAGAAGAACCAGCCGGTAACCGTCAGGAAGATGACGATGACGATGTAGGCGACCGGCGAGCCGAACGTGGCGCGCAGCTCGCGCCGCACGACCTGGAACCACGCCAGGCTCATGACGCGGTCTCCCCGGGGCGCGCTCCGGCGGCCGGGCCGGCCGCCGGCTCCGGTGGCTTCCGTGGCTCCGGCTGCTCCGCCTGCACGGCGCCGGCCGTGGCGTCGCTCCCGGCGGCCTGCGCGGCGGCCGGCCCGGTGGCCTGCGCGGCCTCCCGCCCGGCGGCGGGGGCGTTCCCGCCGGCCAGGCCGCCCGCGCCGCCCCCGGCGCGGGTGAGCTCGCGGAAGGTGTCCTCCAGCGACTGCCCCACCGAATCGAGTTCGACCAGCACCCAGTCGCGCTGTTTCACCGCCGCGTAGATCTCGCGCAGGTTCTCCCGAGTGCAGGCGACCTCCACCACCAGCGCGCCCGCCACCGGCGGCCGGGCGTCGGCCACCCGGGCGACCCGGGTCACGCCCGCCGCCACCCCGAGGTGTTGCTGCACCTCAGCCAGCTCGGCGTCCAGCAGCGCCAGGCGCACGACCATGCCGGACAGCGTGCGCTCCTTGAGCGCGTCGGCGGTGCCGTCGGCCACCACCCGACCGCGATCGATGATCACGATGCGGTCGCAGGTGCTCTCCGCCTCGCTCAGGATGTGGGTGGAGAAGATCACGGTCTTGGCGCGGCCCGCCTCCCGGATGATGGAGCGGATCTCGACGATCTGGTTGGGATCGAGCCCCGCGGTCGGCTCGTCGAGAATCAGCACGTCGGGGTCGCCGAGCAGCGCGTGCGCCAGCCCCACCCGCTGCTTGTAGCCGCGCGACAGTTCCCGAAACGGCTGATGGACGACGTCGCGCAGACCGCACAGCTCAAGCGCGGCGCCGACGCGCGCGTTTCGCTGCCGCGGCGCGAGGCGGCGTACGGCGGCGACGTAGCGCAGGTAGTCGAACACCACCATGTCCGCGTACAGGGGCGCGAACTCCGGCAGGTAGCCGATCAGCCGCTTGGTCTGCAGCGGGTTGGCGGCCACGTCCATCTCGTTGACCAGCACCGAGCCGGAGGTCGGCGGCAGATAGCCGGTGACGATCCGCATGGTGGTCGTCTTGCCGGCGCCGTTGGGACCCAGCAAGCCGAGGATCTCGCCTCGGTCGACGGAAAAGCTGACGCCGCCCAGCGCACGCGTGGCGCCATAGTCCTTCGTGAGATTGTTGACCTGTATCATGAGAGTCGGAACTCGCGCGACGATCTGTCACTCTCCAAGCTACCCAAAACCCCCGCCGAAGTGAAGTGCGGAGCCTCGGCCGCGGCTCGGGTGACGTTCCGGTTTACTCGGGTGGAGGCGGCTTGGGCGGTTCAGGCTTGTCCGGCCTCGGTATCGGCTTCGGACCGTCTTGAACGGTACCCTTCTCTACCCGGCTCACGCGACAGCCCCATATTCGTGCTTGATCATTTCGTATGCGCGCTCTGCGCACTTCTGGTTGAGCCGTGGCTTGATCCCGAGGTCGTGGGGAACCGCACTGGTGATCTCTATCTCGCGGCGCTCCAGGCGTTGAACCCGCTGCAGAGCTTCGCCATCACTCAGGCTGCTCAGCTCAGCCCACAACTGACGCCACTGCAAGGCCAGCTTGGCGCATTCTTCGGCACGTGACGCCGCTACCGCCGACTTGCGGGAATGGTCGCAGACCATCGACCAGATTGCGACTCCCGCCACCACCAGACTGATACTGCCTCCCACCAGAATGGGCAGTCCGGTCACTATGGTGGCAAAAGCGCTTGTGGCCCCAAGCGATACGATTACCGAGGTCGCGACGTGCCACCGCCGCATTCTATCGGCCATCGCCGACAGATACAGGGCGTCTCTGTCGGTATCCAGGAGACTGAGCCAAGCCTGTTGCCGAACCGCACCGCTCATAATCCAACCTTGGCGCAACCTTAGCGCCGTGCAACACCACCGTCAAGCTCCTCCTCTCGGCCGGTCGGCCGGTCCGTCCGTCCCTGCCCTGTCCAGCCGCCCGTGGAACAGCTCCTTGAGCCCCGCGCAGTCATTCGTCTCCAGCAGACGGGCAAGACGGTTCAGGCTCTGACGCACCCCGTGGTGGCGTTACGCCCGCCATCCGGTGTAGCATGCGGTCGTTCTGGAGGGAGGGACGGAATGTTGAGGCGCATGATCGACGCCAGTTGGTACCGGCGGCCGCCCGGTACGCCGCAGCGGACCACGGCAGGCGGCCTGGTCCTGGCCGTGCACGACGGCGAGGTGCAGGTGGCGCTGGCCCGTGAGGGGCTCTGGCCGTCGGCGGTCATCCCCAAGGGCGGGGTGGATCCGGGCGAGTCGCTGGAAGCCGCCGCCCGGCGCGAGATCGCCGAGGAGACCGGGTTCACCGACCTGGCCCTGCTGGCCAAGATCGGCGTACTGGAGCGGCTTACCTTCAACCGCAAGCGCTGGACGGTCACGCACCTGTTCGCGTACGTCACCACTTGGTGCGTTCCCGAGCCGCAGGACCCCGAGGCGCATCCGCAGCCGGCGATCTGGGGCTCGCTGGACGCGCTCCCGCCGATGCTGTGGCCGGATCAGCGCCGCTTCATCGAAGACAACCGTGACCTGCTGCGCAGCCTGATGCGGGCGGCTGAGGTTCCGGTCGCGGCGCTCGCCAGCGCGCACGGTTACTGAGGCGCCGCGCGGTTCAGGAAGCGCACGCTGCACTCGACCGCGGCGGCCACGTTGTCTTCCAGGGTGCGGCCGGAGCGTTTGCGCGGCTTGAGAGAGTGGTCGCCGTCGGCGATCCAATGCACGGTGACCGCTGGCGACAGCCGGTAGCTGCCCACCTCGGCGGGGTTGCCGAACGGGTCGCGCTCGCCCTGGAGGATCAGCGTCGGGGTCCGCAGGCTGGCCAGGTGCGCGGTGCGCAACCGGTCGGGCCTCCCCGGCGGGTGGAACGGATAGGCGAAACAGAGCAGCGCGCGCACCCCGCAGCCGTCGGCCACCAAGCTGGCGATGCGGCCGCCCATGGAGCGGCCGCCGATCGCCAGGGCGTCGGGGCCGGCGGCGGTGGCCTGCCCTGCCCGCTGGATCGCGTCGCGCCAGGACTGCTCCAGCACCGGCTGGCGGTCGGGCGCGGCGCCGCGGCCGGTGGCGCGCCGCCGCCGCATGTACGGGAACTCGAAGCGCACCACCCGCACCCCGGCGGCGGTGAAGGCGGCCGCCAGCAGCGCCATGGCGGGGCCGTCCATCGGCTGGCCGGCGCCGTGCGCCAGCACCACGGTGTGCCGCGCGTCCGGCGGACCGGTGGTCAGCAATTCCATGCCCCGCCGGACGCGCTCCGCCTCAGAGACCGGCGGCGTGCGCGGAGTGGAACGAGTCGGCGCCGCCGCGCAACCCGCCGGGGGTGCGCGCCACCGCCACCGGACTGGCGAACGGGCTCGGCTCGTCGGTAACGTGGCGGCGGTCGATCGCCGCGGCGTGATGGCGCCGGTCGCGCAGTTGCTCGATGACGGCCGGGTCGATGCGACCGTCCACCGCGGTCAGCGGCGTGCTGCAGTCGACGCGCGGGGCGTCGATCGCCTGCTGCGGGCCGAGTCCGAAGTCGACCATGTTGACCACCAGGCTGGTCACGCAGTTGGTGATGCGCCGCCCGCCGGATGCCCCCAGCGCGAACCGCACGCCATGCTCGTCGAGCGCCAGCAGCGGCGCCATGTTGTTGAGCGGCAGCTTGCCCGGAGCGACCGAGTTGACGTGGCCCGGCACCGGATCGAACCACATCATGCCGTTGTTGAGGATGACGCCGGTGCCGGCGGCCACGATGCCGGAACCGAAGATCGACATCAGGGTGTTGGTGAGCGACACCGCGTTGCCGGCGGCGTCGATCACGCACAGGTGGGTGGTGCCGTCGTGGTACGCCGGCGCGCTGCCGGGCAGGCGCCGCGGCGCCGGGCGCCCTTCCTCCCGCCACGGATCGCCCGGCTTGAAGCGGCGCGGCGCCCTGGCCCCCACCCCCGCCCAGCGGCGCGCCGCGTAGGCCGGTGAGGTGAGGCCCGCCCACGGCACGTCGGCGGTGGCCGGATCGGCCAGAAAGGCGAAACGATCGGCGTAGGCCAGACGGGCGGCGCACACGTAGCGGTGCAGCGCCTCCGCGCTGTTGTGGCCGCAGGCTGCCAGGTCGGTGCCGGCGAGCAACTGCAGGGTCATCGCGCTGGTGATGCCGCCGGTGGCGAACGGCGGCACCCGCAGCCGCAGGTTGCGGTAGCGCACCTCCAGCGGGGCCGTCCCCGCCGCGCCGTCGCCGGTGCCCCTGCCGCCGGCCGGCCAGTGCTGCGGCCGATAGCTCTCCAGGTCGGCGCGGCTCAGCACGCCGCCGGCCGCGCGCACCGCGTCCACCAGACGCCCGGCCACCTCGCCGCGGTAGAAGGCGACCGCGCCGTCGGTGCCGATCGCGCGCAACGTATCGGCCAGCTCCGGCTGCCGGACCTTGGCCGGCTCGGCCCACACCGGCTCCCCGCGCCGGTAGCCGGCGCCGGGAATCCGCACCCCGGCGGGCAGCTCGCCGCCGGCCAGGAACAGCCGCCGCAGCTCCGGGAAGCGGGTGAGCTTGCCGAGCTGCGCCGCGAACCTCATCAGGCCGCGGAACCCGGGCGTGAAGCCGGAGCGCGCCAGCTCGACCGCAGGCGCCACCACCTCGTCCAGCGGCAGCCGCCCGAACTCCCGGTGGGCAGCGACCAGGCCCGCCACCGCGCCCGGCACGGCCACCGCCAGCCCGCCTTCCAGGTTGGCGTCGTCCACCACGGCCGGCCAGCCGAAGTCGCCGGCCGCGTGCGCACCGGACAACCGGAACATGTCCGGCGCGGCGGCGCGCGGCGCGCGCATCGGGAACCCGAACACTCCGCCGCGCTCGCCGAGCTGATACGCCAGGTAGCCGCCGCCGCCCAGGCCGCTGGCGCCCGGTTCCACCACCCCGACCGCGAACGCCGCGGCCACCGCCGCGTCCATCACGTTGCCGCCGCCGCGCAGCAACTCCAGCGCCGCGGCCGTGGCCAGCGGATGCTTGGTGGCCGCCAGCGCGCGCTCGCCGTGCGCTTCACTCTTGCTCCAGGAGAATACGCTCTCGCTCACCCGGCCCTCCGCCCGGCTTGCAACGCGGCTCCCCACCCGGCTCCCCACCCGGCTCCGCACGCGGCTGCCCGGCCTGCGCCCGGCCGCCGGCCCGCACGTGTGCTACCGGGCGGGCGCAGGGGCACTCTCGAACTGGCCGGTGGCGAGCAGCACCAGCGTGCACGCTTCCAGATAAGGGATGCCGTGCCGCTCCAGCGCCTGCTCCAGCGCCGGCGACTCGGTCCCGGGATTCAGGATCACCCGCCGCGGCCGCGCCGCCACGATGTCGTCGATCATCGGCCCCACGTCACGCGGCCCCACGTACACCGTCAAGGTGTCCACCCGACCCGCGATCTGCGCCAGGTTGCGCACCGCCGCCACACCCTCGACTGCGTCGTACGCGGGATTGACCGGCACCACGTCGTAGCCGTGCCGCCGCAGCGCCCGCAGCGCGCGGTTGGAGTACCGCCGGGACTTGCGACTCGCCCCCAGCACGGCTACCCGGTGCTCTGCTGCCGTCATCGCTCTGCCGCTCAATATACCACATTCGGACTCCACTCCCGCTCCTGACAGCGTAGCAGGCACCGAATGCAGATCGATCCCACTGGTCCATATGGCAATAACGCAGTACTGTATGCATATGCGAACGACGCTCAACCTGGACGATAACCTCGTCCGGCAGGCCATGGCGATCCACGCCGGAAGAACCAAGACCGCGATCCTGGAACTGGGTCTACGCGAGCTGATCGACGCCCATCGGCGCCGGCTCCTGAGCGAGGCGTTCGGTTCCCAGCCCGAACTGACGGCCGTTCCCCGCCGGCGCACGCCGGAGAGTCCCGGGTGATCGTTCTGGTGGACACGGGCGTGTGGCTCAGATTCCTGCGCGGGGAACCGGCGGGGTTGGTGGCACGGCCCTGGATAAACGCGGGCACGGTGCTGGTGCATCCGTTTGTCATCGGTGAGTTGCTTCTCGGCGGTCTCTCGGCGAACAACGAACAGCTCCTGCAGTCGCTCGTCTGGTGCGAGGTTGCCGCACCGGAGGAGATTTTCGATTTCGTACGCCACCACGGGTTGGCCGGTAAGGGGATCGGCTGGGTGGACGCGGCTCTGCTGGCAGCGGCGGTCGCCGCCCGGGTCCAGCTTGCCACGTACGACGGCAAGCTCTCCGCGTGTGCCGTGGGGCTGGGGATAGCCACGCCGCTGGATCGTGCCGCGCAGTGAGCGGCGGTGGCGACGGCGTGGCACGAGGTGCGCTCCCCGGCGCTCGCTCGAGCGCCTTGAACGGCAACCCGTCCGGAAGCGAAACTACGGACCATGGATTATCTACGTGAGCGGGTGCTGGCCGGCGAGTTGCTGACCGGCACCTTTTGCAACCTGGGCTCGCCCCTGACCGTGGAGATGGCGGGCCGGGCGGGCTTCGACTGGATGGTGCTCGACATGGAGCACGGGGCCGGCGACCAGAGCGAGCTGCTGCATCAGCTCCAGGCAGCCGCCGCGGCCGCGACCCCGGCCATCGTCCGCATCGCCTGGAACGAACCGTGGCGGTTCAAACGGGTGCTGGACCAGGGGGCGGCGGGGGTGATGGTGCCGTGGGTCAACACCCCGGAGGAAGCCGCCGCGGCGGCCGCGTCCATGCGCTACCCGCCGGCCGGCGTGCGTGGCGCGGCGACGCTCAACCGCGCCACCGCCTTCGGCGCCGAGGCGGAGAACTACCTGCGCGACGCCAACGACAACCTGCTCACCGTGGTCCAGATCGAGACCCGCGAGGCGGTGCGGAATGCCGCCGCCATCGCCGCGGTGGAGGGCGTCGACGTGCTGTTCGTGGGGCCGTTCGATCTCTCGATCAGCATGGGGATGCGCGGCCAGTACCAGAACCCCGAGTTCGTCGCGGCCCTGGAGCAGGTGGTGAGCGCCGCGGCCGCGGCCGGCAAGGCGACCGGGATTCTGCTGCACCGGGCCGAGCACGTGGCCGTGACCGTCGAGCGCGGTTTCACCTTCGTCGCGCTCGGCTCCGACGGCGGCGCCGCGGCCAGCGGACTGGCCGCTCTGGCGGCCGCGTTCGCACCGTATCGGGCGCCGGCCGCCGGGGACGCCTGATACCGCAACACGGCACGCCGGCGATCATGATCACCGGGCCGGTCTCGCCCGTTCATCTGCTCGCCGCGGGCGGCTACGCGCTGGTGGCGGTGCTGTTCACGTGCGGCACACGCGCGCGGAACAGCCGCCCCGCGCCGCGCGCGTTCCAGCCGGCCACGCAGGCCGGCACGAACAGCGCATCGCCCGGCCGGCACGGCGTACCGCGCCCGGCGTCATCGGTCACCGCGCACGGCCCGTCCAGGACCAGCAGCACCTCCGGCCGGCCGCCGGTGGCGGCCGCCGCCGGGCCGCCGGCCAGGCGGATCTCGGACAACGCGAACTCCGCCGCCGGCGTGGCGTAGTGCCGCTCCTCGGCGGCGGCCGCCGTGGCCGGCGCGCGCCGCACGGAGCCGCGGATGACCTGCGCGGCGCCCGGCTCGAAGCGGCCGATCCGCAGCAGCTCGGGTACGTCGACGTGCTTGGGCGTGAGGCCGCAGCGCAGCACGTTGTCGGAGTTGGCCTGCAGCTCGACGCCGCTGCCCTGCAGCGAGGTGTGCAGCACCCCGGCCGCGGTATGGAGCCCCTCGCCCGGCGCCAGCCGCACCAGGTTCAGCAGGTAGGGGGCAAGCACGCCCGCGTCGGCCGGGTACTCCGCGGCCAGGCGCCGCACCCAGCGCGCCGCCGGATCGTCCGCCGCCGCCCGCTCCGCCTGCTCCGCCCCCGCCGCGGCGCGCGCCACCAGCTCCGCCCGCTGCGGCTCGGCCAGGCCCAGCAGGGTCGCAACCAGGGCGCGCAGCGCGGCCGGCCCCGGCTGCGCCAGCAGCCTCCCCACCGCGGGCTGCAGCGCGGCGCCGCCCAGATCGCGCAGCCGCGCGCCGATTTCCGCGCACGAACGGAACCCGCTCAGCAGCCAGTACGGCTCCAGCGCCACCACCACCTCCGGCTTGTGGTTGCGGTCGCGGTAGTTGCGGTGCGCCGCGGCGCGCGCGATGCCGGCCGCCTCCTCGCGCGCGTAGCCGACCTCCGCCTGCGCCCGCGAGGGGTGCGCCTGGATCGACAGCGGCCGCGCCACCGCCAGCACCTTCAGCAGGAACGGCAGCCGCGCCCCGAACCGGTCCGCCACCGCCCCCAGCGCCGCGCGCGGGCGCTCGGCCAGCAGCCGGTCGAGGCCGACCCGCCGCCCCGCCACCGTCACCGCCGACGGCGCCTGCGGATGCGCCCCCATCCACAGCTCCGCCTCCGGCTCCGCCGCCGGCGGCCGCCCGCACAGGCGCGCCAGCGTCGCCGTCGACCCCCAGGCGTAGCGCTGGATCGGGTTGTCCATCTTCAGGATGCCGAGCACGGCGCCATCCTACCCCGAATCGCGCACCCCCTCCCCACATTCCTTATCCCCCCGCCCCCTCGACTAACGCGGCGATAAACCCGAGAATCCCCGCAACCCAATCCATCCGCAAGGAGCACCAATCATGACCGACCTCGAGCTGCTGGAAGAGTTGAAGCAGATCGACACGCCCACGGTGACCAACGTGGTCGCCACCTACCCGGGCCACGAGTTGAGCCTGGACCTGTACCACCCCTGGGAAGCGAACTGGTACACCGACAACCGCCTGCGCTGCTGGTATCCGGAGCTGGGGCCGATGGCGGGGTACGCGGTAACCTGCAGTTTCGGCCTCGCCGACCCCGGCTACCGGGGGCTGAGCCTGATGGACCTGCTGGAAGCAGTGGACCGGGTCGGCAAGCCCTCGATCTGCTGCCTCAACCAAGCCTTCCCGCCGGAGATCGCCGACAAGGTAGGACTGTCGGGCGGCAACATGACCTCCGCGATGCGCGCCTGCGGCGCCGTCGGCGCCATCACCAACGGCCCGTCGCGCGACATCCACGAGATCCGTCCGATGAAGTTCCAGTATCTGACGCGGGGCATCTGCGCCGGCCACGGCAATCAGGCGCTGCAGGCGGTGCAGGTGCCGGTGAGCATGTGCGGGATGGACGTCGCCCCGGGCGAGATCGTGCACCTGGACGAGAACGGCGCGGTCAAGTTTCCGGGGGACCGGCTGGAAGAGGTGGTGACCAACGCCAAGAAGCTGCTCGCCGAGGAGGAGGAACGGGTCGGCAACCTGATGCAGGCCAAGGGGCTGGAAGAGGTGCGCGCGATCATGGGCGGCCACCAGTACGTCAAGAAGTGAAGGTTACCGAGGTCGCCGCGGCCACCCTGGTGATTCCGCTGCGGGTGGTCACCGCATTGTCCACGCGGACCATGGCGGAGCGGCACTACACCCTGGTCCGGGTCAGGACCGAGACCGGGATCGAGGGGCTGGGGTACTGCTACTGCGGCAACGCCGCCGGCTGGATCGTCACCGCGGCGGTGCGCGACCTGCTGGCGCCGCACGTGGTCGGCCGCGACGCGCACGAGACCGAGGCGATCTGGGCCGCCACGTACCAGGACGCGCTGCTGATGGGGCGGCGCGGGGCGGTGGTGCGCGCCATGAGCGCGCTGGACGTCGCCCTGTGGGACGCCAACGCGCGGGCCGCCGGGCTGCCGCTGTACCGCTACCTGGGCGCGGCGTACCGCGACCTGGTGCCCGCGTACGCCAGCGGCGGCTATTACCTGGCAGGCAAGACCCCAGACGACCTGGCGGCCGAGTGCGCGCGCTACGTCGACGCCGGCTTCCGCGCGGTCAAGATCAAGGTGGGCCGGGTCGGCACGCGCGAGGATGCCGCGCGCATCGCGGCGGTGCGGCGGGCGATCGGCGACGACGTCGACCTGTTCGCCGACGCCAACAATGCCTGGCCCGACGCCGCCTCCGCAATCCGCGCGGTGCGCTGCTGGGAGGAGTACGACCTCGGCTGGATCGAGGAGCCCAACCCGCCCGACGAGCTGGCCGCGCACGCCGCGGTGGCGGCCGCGGTGGAGCCGCCGGTCGCCACCGGCGAGATCCATCAGACCCGCTGGGACTTCCAGGAGATCCTCAATCACGGCGCCGCCGCGATTCTGCAGCCCGACGCTGCGGTGTGCGGCGGCGTGACCGAATTTCGCCGGATCGCGGCACTGGCCGCCGCCCACGGCATCACGGTCGCCCCCCACTGGTTCGCCGACCTCCACGTCCACCTGGTGGCGGCCACCCCGAACGCCACCTGGGTCGAGTTCTTCACCGACACCGAGGTGCTCAATCTGATGGAGGTGTTCCGAACGCGGCTGGAGACCCGCGACGGCAGCCTGGTGCTGCCGCAGGAGCCGGGGCTCGGCATCGTCCTGGACGAGGACGCGCTGGAGCGGTTCGCACGCGACGGCTGGCATTGAGCGACCGCCACGTTCAGCGTCGTCGCCGCCAGGCCAACGACCAACGAGATACGCGTCGTGCGATGGGTCCGGGTCACCGCCGCACAGCATCGCAGAACACCATCTCCCAGCCGTGGAACACCACGATCAGGCCGATGAAGCGCACCCCCGGAAACTGCCGCGCCAGCCGCTCCTCCGCCAGGTACCGCTCAAGCTGCGCCGTTGCCTCGGAGGCCGCCGCCGCCACGGCGGCCTCGTCCACCGACTCGCTGCGCTTCAGGTACTTCAGCTCGATCAGATAACCGCGCTGCAGGTTCGGGTAGCGCGCCACCAGCGGTTCCAGGCAGATGTCCGCGTGGCCTTTGCCCAACTCCGCCTCCGAGCGGAACACGTAGTGATCGGCCACACTCAGATAGGCGGCCAGGAACCCCTGAATCACTTTCTCCCCGCTGATGTAGTCACGGATCCCCGTCTGCCGCGCGATCGCCTCGCTCAGGAACTCGAACGCCGGCCGCCACTCGCCCTCGGTGGCCATCCGCATCATCAGTTGCTCGAACCGGAACAGGTTTACTGAAAACACCTCCACGTCGCGGTAGCCATCGCGCAGGAAGCCGTACATCAACCGCTTCACCGTCTGGTTCGGAATCGCCAGCCGCGGCACCCGCTCCACCACGTCGCGGATGCTCAACAGCCCGAAGTAGTGCAGCAGCGACAGGAAGTTCTCCGGCTTGGTGAGGTCCTTCAGCGGAAAGCCGGGCTGGATGCGGGTGTCCACCTGCTCCTCGCCGATCACGTCCCGCAGCAGGTCGAAGTTGCCGTTGAGCTGCCGCCCGGTCACCAGCAGGTGGCGCAGCTTGCCGTAGTCGATGCGCACGTTGGTGTCGATCAGGTACGTCGGGACGTCTCGGTTGGGAATCGAGTTGTCCAGGTAGTAGAGCACCATGTCGGTGTTGTACAGATCGGTTTCAGCTTCCTCGGAGAACCGGTAGCCGTTGTACCACTGGCCCATGATGCCCATGGCGGTTCCGACCTCCTGGTTGAACACGCCCAAGTCCCGGTAGGTCTCGACCAGGTGCCCCACCTCCGGCTCGGTGAAGCCGACCATCTCGTTGAAGTCCGGGTGCAGGCTGATGTTCTTGCCGATGTTGAAGCCGCTGGTCACGTCGTCCATCGTGATCGGCGACACGCCGGTGATGAACAGCCGCTCCAGACCGCCGCCGCTGCGGCCCGCGCCGCCCTTGAGGGTGGCGAAGAAGTTGCGGTAGAAGCCGCCGCCGTGGGTGAAGGAGTGGTACGCCTCCGCGCCGTGGTATGCCAGCACGGTGTTGGCGAAGTTGTCGTACTCGTCGATCAGCACGTACAGCGGGATGTCGTGGTCACCCGCGTACCGGAACAGCTCGGAAAGCTTGGTGGCGATGGAGGGCGGCGCCAGGATGTCCCGCACCGCCGCTTCGGGAAACAGGTCGGGATGCCGCCGCAGCGTCCCCCGGAGCTCTATCAGGCAGTAGGTCTCGAACTCCCGCTCCAGCGTTTCGAGCTTGTCGTTGACCATCGAGAAGTTGAAGCGCAGGGTGACGTAGCGGCTCTGTTCCCCGGTCGGGTCCTGCCCGACGTCGGTACCGGCGAAGGTGGCGTCGAAGTCGCCGGCCCAGAAACGGTCGTAGTAGTTCTCCAGCAGGGAGACCCACAGCGACTTGCCGAAGCGGCGCGGACGGATCAGAAAGGCGTAGCGCTCCTCCTCCAGCCGCCGCAGGAAGCGGGTCTTGTCGACGTACAGCCAGCGGTTCAGGCGGATGCGCCTGAAGTCGGCCTCGCCGTAGGGAATGCGGGGGTAGGCGGGGGGCATGCTCACTACCGTAGCCTGAGCACTGACTCTATCGCTTCCGACACGCGAGAGGCAATTGACTGACTTCATTGTTACGCCGGACCCACTCATCAAGCAGTCCGACAGACTCCCGCTTATCGTCGAGCAGCTCGGCCCGCAGCCACCGCTACGGCGCTACGGCGCGGGGGCTGGACTCTTGTTGCGGAACGTCGTAGGGTGACGCTCACCGAATCGCCGGTTTGTCCGGCTTGGGAGGGACGTACATGAAAGCAGCCGTGCTGCACCAGATTGGTGGGCCGTTCGTAGTCGAAGAGGTGGAGTTGCTGCCGCCGGAGCCGCACGAGGTGCGGGTGCGGCTGGCCGCCGCCGGCACCTGCCACAGCGATTGGCACTTCGTCACCGGCAAGTTGCGCCGCCCGCTGCCGCTGGTGCTGGGGCACGAGGGTGCGGGCGTGGTCGAGGAAGTGGGCTCGGCGGTTGCCAATCTGCGCCCGGGCCAGCGCGTAATCCTCAACTGGGCGCCGTCCTGCGGCAACTGCTTCTACTGCCTGCGCGGCCAGTCCGGCCTGTGCGAGACCAACTGGGACTGGCACAACGGCACCATGCCCGACGGCTCCACCCGGCTGCGGCTGAACGGCGAGGTGGTGCGCCAGTTCAGCGTGCTGTCGACCTTCGCCGAGGAGACGATTGCCCCGGCGGAGAGCTGCGTCCCGATTGACGACGACGTCCCGTTCACGGTGGCGGCGCTGGTCGGATGCGCCGTAACCACCGGCGTCGGCGCCGCGCTCAACACGGTCGACATCCGTCCCGGCGAGAGCGTGGTCGTATTCGGCTGCGGCGGCGTGGGACTGAACATTCTCCAGGGGGCGCGGCTCAGCGCCGCCGGACCGATCATCGCGGTCGACACCGACCCGGCCAAGGAACCGATCGCGTACCAGTTCGGGGCGACCCATTGGATCGCGGGCAGCGGCGAGGAAGCGGACGTTCTGGAGCAGGTCCGCGACCTGACCGGCGGCCGCGGCGCCGACTTTGCGTTCGAGGCGGTGGGCATACCCGCGTTGCAGGAGACTGCCTACCGGGCCACCCGCCGCGGCGGTACCGAGGTGGTGGTCGGCGTGGCGCCGGGCGGCTCCACGACCTGCTATTCCGCCCTGGACCTGCACGTCAACGCGAAGCGGATACTCGGTTCGTTCTTCGGCACCTGCAACCCGCACGTCGAGTTCCCGCGCCTGCTGGACTTCTACCGGTCGGGCCGGTTGCTGCTGGACGAATTGGTCTCCGCCACTTACCCGCTGAGTCGGATCAACGAGGCCTACGCCGACCTGCTCGCCGGCGGCCACAAACGGGGCGTGCTGACCTTCGACTAGCGCGCTACCGGACGCGCACCACCAGCTTGCCGTAGTTACGGCCGCGCAGCAGTCCGATGAACGCCTCGGGGGAATGCTCGATTCCCTCGACCACGTCCTCCCGGTACTGCAACGAGCCGTCGTTGATCCAGGCCGCGAGCCGGGCCAGCCCCTCCTGGTAGCGGTCCTGGAACTGGAACACGAGAAACCCTTCCATGCGGGCGCGGCGCGTCAGCAGCATGCGCGGGATGTTGCGCGGCCCCTGCGGCGGTGAGGTGGCATTGTAGAACGCGATCTGACCGCAGATCACCGCCCGCCCGAACAGCGCGATCCGATCGATCGCGGCGTCCGTCACCGGTCCGCCCACGTTGTCCCAGTACACGTCGATGCCGTTGGGGCACAGCTCGTCCAGCCGCGCCGGCACGTCATCGGTCTTGTAGTTGATGCAGGCGTCGAAGCCCAGCTCGTGCTCCACGTACGCCACTTTCTCCGCGCTTCCCGCCACGCCGATGACGCGGCAGCCGTTGATCTTGCCGAGCTGGCCCACCACGGCGCCGACCGCCCCCGAGGCCGCGGTCACCACCACCGTGTCGCCGGCCACCGGCTTGCCGACCTCGAAGAACCCGAAGTACGCGGTCAATCCCGGCATGCCCAGCACCCCCACCGAGGTCGAGATCGGCGCCGCCTCGGGGTCGACCTTGCGCACGTCGCGCTCGTTCATCACCCCGTACTCCTGCCACCCGATCTTGCCCATGGCGAAGTCGCCGACCGCGAACCCCTCGGAATTGGAGGCGATCACCTCCCCCACCGCGTCCGCCTCCATCACGCCGCCGATTCCCACCGGAGCGGCGTAGGCGGCCGGATTGGGCCGGTTCATCCGCCCGCGCATGTAGGGATCGAGCGAGTGGTAGTGGGTGGCGATCAACACCTCACGCGGCCCCGGCGTGGGGATCGGGGTTTCGGTCAGCGCGAAGTCGGACAGCTTGGGCTCGCCGTGCGGGTAGGCGGCCATGGTCCAGGCGCGATTCATGTCAGCCATGCGGAATCCTCCCGGTGTTGCAGGTCTTGCGTATCGCTCGCACAGTATACCCGGCGCGCCAGCGATGATCACGTGGCGGTGGAACGGGTCGTCGGGCAGCACGCGCCCGGCGGCGCCGCCCCGCTCGAGATAGCGGGCGAAGTGTCCGCCGGCGAGTACCGCTGATGCCTGGGATCCCGGCACAAACTCGATGGCCAGCGCCTGCAGCATCTCCTGAAGCTCGGCATCGGTGGCGAGAGCGGGCCTCACCTCGGCGATGACGCACTCGCAGGCGATGATGCGCCCTTCGCGCCGCAGTGCCTCGACGGAAGCGGCGGCATGCAGCACGTCGTCGGTGATCAAGATGACCGACGTATCGACGGCGGTGGTCACCCGCGAATGCGCGCCAGGTAGGTGTCTACGCTCTCCCCTCTTGGCAACCGGCCACGGCCGCGCGCCGGCAATGTAGGAATACCTACTCGAAGTATCAAGCGACCGCGCGGAACGGATCCTCGAGAAGCGAAACATCCCCTGAGAACGACATGCTCTGCGCGGCCAGCAGCGCCTGGCGCTCGGCCGATTGCTGATCTTTGCGCGCCTCCGGCCGGTTGCGCCCCGACCGGGCGATGTTGGTCGCGACGGCGCCGCGCGCCGCGCCCCTGCGCGCCTAGGCGTCGCGGGTCGGATCGGGGCTGACTCGCACCAGCAGCTTGCCGAAGTTCTTGCCCTGCATCATGCCGATGAATGCCTCGGGCGCCTTCTCCAGCCCGGCGACGATGTCTTCCCGGTAGGCGATTCTGCCGCCACGCACCCACCAAGCCAGCAGGGCCAGTGCCTCCTCGTGGCGATCCTGGTACTGTCCCTGGTTCATCCCCACCATATGGGCCAGGCTCCCCTGCACGTAACGGTTGATGCGGGTGCCCTGCAGCGATCCGAGCGGGTCGTTGTACTCGGCGATAGAACCGCACAGCGGAATGCGCGCGCCGCGGTTGATCTGCGCCAGCACCGCGTCGAGGACGGGCCCACCGACGTTGTCGAAATACACATCAACGCCGTTGGGGCAGGCGCTGGCCAGCGCCCCGTCCAGGTCGCCCGCCCGGTAGTTGACGGCGGCGTCGAAGCCAAGCTCCTCGACGACGTAGTTGCATTTCTCGTCGCTGCCGGCGATGCCCACCGCGCGACAGTTCTTGATCTTGGCGATCTGTCCGACCACCGCGCCGACCGCACCAGCTGCCGCCGAAACCACAACCGTCTCGCCGGCGACCGGCTGCCCCACTGCCAACAGTCCGAAATAGGCAGTTACCCCCGGCATGCCGACTACGCCCAGCGCCGTGGATATCGGCACCAAACCGGGATCCAGCACCCGCAGCTCAGCCCCCGGAACCGCGCCGTAGCTCTGCCAGCCGTAGCCGCCGACGTACTGGCACACGAATTGGCCGGCGTGGAAGTCCGGGTGGCGCGACTCGACCACTTCGCCGACCACGCCGCCAACCAGCACCTGGCCGACGGTCTCGGTTTTGCTCATGGAGCCCCGCATATAGGGGTCCAGGGAGACGTAAATGGTGCGTACCAGGACCTCGCCGTCACCCGGTTGCGGAATCGGCGACTCCACCAATTCGAAGTCCTCCGGGACCGGCATGCCGCTCGACGTTCGCCGCAGGATAATCTGGCTGTTGCTGTCACTCATCTCTTCGACGGCAGCGTACGGTATGCGGCCAAGAACAGCCACCCCCTCACCGCAAAACTCTTTTGGCGGCCCCGCCCAACGTGCGCCCCACCTAGCTGGGGCACGGGCGCTGGCTGGGCTGGACCAGACGGCGTGCTCGCGCCGTTACCCAGCCGGCTGAGAGGCCCGTCGAGGTTGCCGACGCCGGCGGGCTGGGCGGGCTGGCGATTGATTGCCGCCGAAGAGACCCCGTATAGTCAAATGGAACGTTGCCGTGGGCGAGAGCGTCGACAGACAGCTGCAGGGAACGCAACCGTCCGGTGGTGCCGCTCTTCATTTCCACAGGCACCACCCCCTCGTCGCCCGCCAGCAGATAGTCCACCTCGGCGTTGCTCGAGCGCGCCTCGCGATGCCAGTAGAACAGCTCGGGTCTGGCCCGAGGTCGGCCGTACGCCAGCAGCTCTTGCCCGACGAACGCTTCGGTGAAGGCGCCGGCGTTGCCGATCGTCGCCTCGGGGTCAGTTCATGCTCCCCAGTCAAGCCTGCAGCGGGCTTGCCCGCCTTGTTGATGACCACTTCCTCGCCAGCCTGTACGCGCGCGATGAGCTCAGATAGCCGCGCCTTCGCCTCGGTAACGGTGTTCACGACCATGGCGGATGGCACTGTACCACACCATGTCTGCGCTGCCGAGTCCAGATCCGACCAGACCAGATGAGCCAAGCGCTCGAGCGTAGAGTGTAAGCAGGCCGACATACCGGCGAGCGATGCCACCCTGGTATGCGGCGGCAGCGACGGCCAGCAGCGCTTCGGCATGAGGATGTCGACGGTTTCCGCACTGACGTAAACGAGGTAGTCGGAGCCCGCGAAAGAGAGTGTGTTGACGATGTGAATGCAAACGAATACATTAGAAGGCAGACGTCCATGTCAAAAACCGTAACGATTCGTCTCGATGAAGATACCTATCAATTGATTCGCCACGCCGCCCAGGGGCAGATGCGCAGCATCGCCAACTTCATCGAATACGCCACCATCTCGTATCTCACAGAAGAGGCTTCTGTTTCTGATGAGGAGATGGCGGAGATCCTCTCAGACGCGGAGCTCGTCTCCTCCCTAAAGCGTGCGCGCTCCGAAGTGAGTGGCAACAAATACCAGGTTGTCGACTAGCTGCGTCGTCGCGGAAACCGAGTCGTTTCGCAAATCACTGCATAAGAACAAAGCCCTTGCTGCGCTGCACCCGCGGCTCGAGGAGGTGGTGTATCCGCTTCTCCGCCGGGAGCCCCACTTCGGGCCGAATATCAAGCGACTGAAAGGCGAGTTCAGCGACTTCTATCGATACCGATTGGGCGGGTACCGGTTGTTCTATATGATCGATGAGCGGGAGACCGTGGTTATCGTCACGGACCTACGTAGTCGGCAAGCGTCGTACCACCAACGCTGAACTACCGAAGAGCTCGCTCCTTGCTGACAAAGCGCGCTCGCCCGCACAGCCCCCACCCTACGACACCACCTGCGCCTGCCCCCGGGTGACCGAGGCGACCGGTCGCGGCATGTACTAACGTCGGGTTACCTTTATGAGCCGGCCCGCTGCAACATCCCCGAGGTGGCTCGTGACACCGTCCGGCCAGCGGACCGTGAGTGCAAGCGCCGCAGCAGCCGGCGGCAAGCCAACGTGCACGCGGGCTGGGTTACTGGACAGGTAGCCGCTACTGGCGCGCACCGTCCGCGCGTAGCGGCCGGCACTCGTTGCCAGTTTGACGCGCGCCCCGAGCGCACGGGTGTTGGCCGAGCCCGACCAGTGCAGGTCGATCTCAACCGCCGTGCCCTCGCTGCACAGCTGATTCTCGAACAGCACGGCGGCAGCGGCGAGGTTGTCTTGGTCGCCGTCCAGGTCGGCCCAGTCCATGGCGTAGATGGGAAAGGGTCCGGCGAACGCTTGCTCGTCGTCGCGGGCGAAGCGGCGGGCGCCAGCGCCGCGCCACCAGGATGGAGCGGCATTCGCGCGCGGGTGAACACCAGGTCAACGGCATCGTCGCCGTCGACATCGACCACAGCGACGGCACGGGTGTCCGTCTCCTCTACTAGCACGGTGCGCTTGAAGGCGAGCCCACCCCGGTTCCAGAGCAGCGTCGCCGGGGCGCGCAAGCCGGCCAGGGCGATGTCGATGCGACCGTCGTCGTCGAGGTCGGCAAGCGCCACGCCGGCACCGTTGCTGTCGAAGAAGCGAGCCGGGCTGTCCGCCGCAGCCGTCGTGTGGAGCAGGGGGTGGCGGACGAAGCGTCCACTGCAGGTGTCAGAAACGGTGAAGGCGGTCGCCGACATGCCGACCTGGGCGACCAGTGGCACCGGCACCAGCAGCGCGCAGCACGCGGCGACCAGCGCACCGGCACCGGCCCGACGGCGGCGGCGCGCTCCGAGCATCCGAGCTAGCGGCCGCCGACGCGGAGCCGAGGGTCGAGCAGGTCGCGCAGGGCGTCGCCGAACATGTTGAGGCAGTAGACGACGAGCGTCAGGCACAGCCCCGGCCACAGCGCCAGCCACGGCGCCGACTCCATGTACTGCAGCCCCTCCCGGCTGAGCATGCTGCCCCAGTCCGGGGTGCTGGGTGGGAGGCCGTAGCCGAGGAAACCCAACGACGCGGCCGCCAGGATGTTGCCGCCGATGCTTACCGAGAAGACGATGAGCATTGGCGCGGTGACGTTGGGCAGGACATGACGCAACAGCGTCTTCCACACCGGCGTGCCAATCGCCTGCGCCGCCTGGAAGTAGTCGTTCTCCTTGATGGCGACGACCGCGCCGCGCGGCACGCGCGAGCCGCCGATGCCGCCCGACACGCCGAGCACCAGGATGATCTGCAGCACGCCGGGCCCCAGCAGCGACATGATCGTGAGCAGCAACAGCAGGGAGGGAAACGCCATCCATGCGTCCACGAACCGCTGTACTGTCAGGTCGAACTTGCCGCCGAGGAAACCCGACGTGCCCCCCACGACCATGGCCACCACGATGTTGAGCGAGGTGGCAGCGAAGCCGACCAACAGTGAGATGCGAGCGCCGTTGATGAGGCGGCTCAACAGATCCCGCCCCACCTGGTCGGTGCCCAGCAGGTACTTGGCCGAAGCGCCCTGTAGTCTATCGATGATGTGGAGCTCGGTGTGCGGGTAGGGGGCGATGAGGTCGGAGAAGATGGCCACCACGATCAGGATCACGATGACGGCGGCACTCGCGGCTCCCAGCGGTTTGGTCTTGACCAGCCTGCGTACGAAATCGGCAACACCGGTGCGCCGTCCGCCCATTACCGGTACCGGATCCTCGGGTCCAATAGGCCGTAGACCACATCGATGAACAGGTTGTTCAACAGGACAACGGTGCCGAACAGCAGATTCACTCCCGACACCACCGTGTAATCACGATCCTTCAGGGCGAGCAGCATCAGCCGGCCGAGCCCGGGCAGGTTGAAGATGTTCTCCATAATCACCGCGCCACCGACGAGAATCGGCAGCTGCAGACCAACCAACGTAACGACGGGGATCAGCGCGTTCTTGAGGGCGTGCCTCACCACCACGACGCGCTCGCGCACTCCTTTCGACCAAGCGGTGCGGATGTAGTCCTGCCGAAGCACCTCCAGCATCATGGTGCGGGTCATCCGCATGACGGCGGCCGCGCCGGCGGTGCCCAGAATGAGTGCGGGGACGAGGAAGCCCCCCAGATTCCGGATAGGGTCCTCGAAGAAGGGGACCAGCTTGAGCGGGGGCGTCCAGCCCCACCAGATCGCCGGGTAGATCATCACCATCACGCCCAGCCAGAAGTTGGGCGTCGCCAGGCCGATGATGGCGGCAGAACGGCCCACGTAGTCGCCGACGTGGTCCTGCCGGATCGCGGAGTAGATGCCCACCGGTATGGCGATAACCAGGCCGATGACGATGGCGAGAAACCCCAGCTCGAAGGTCACCGGCATGCGTCCGAGAATCCGCTCGCCCACTTCCCAGTTGTGCAGCAGGGATCGCCCCAGACTGCCGCGCAGCAGGATCTCGCCCACCCAGCGCCCATACTGCACGTAGATCGGCTGGTCCAGCCCCAGCCTGCGCTCGACCGCTTCGCGATCCACGTCCTGAATGCTGCCTGTGAGCATCATCTCCTGCATCATCACGTCGACGATGTCGCCAGGAATAAAGCGGACCGACAGGAAGACCAGCATCGACAGGATGATGAGGGTCGGAATCGTCAGCAGCAGACGCCGGATCACATAGGCTCTCATCTCACCCGGTTGAAAATGGGATGGCGGACTCGACCCGCCACCCCACGGTTCGCATTACTCAGCAGCCGCGTGGAGCGCTGCCGCCGTGCTCAGAATCCCATCTCGCGCTTCAGATCCTGATCGATCCAGACGCGCGAGTAGATCAGGATTCGGTCCGCGTCGCCGGGGTCGGCCTCGCCGTTGTAGCCCTTCACCCACGGCCAGAACACGTTGAATGAGGGCACCCGCGCGCCCCAGAGCGCAAAGTGCTGACGGTTGAGATAATCCGAGGCGTCCCTCGAGAGCGCCTGGCGCTCTTCCAAGCTGGTCGCCGCCTGCACGCGTTCGACCATCGCATCGTAGACCGGGTCACTATTGCCGGCAGATCCCTGGCAGCCCGGGTTGAATCCGCCGTCGGTGACGTGATGCAAGAGCTGGCCGGTTGGATTCCATTCGTATCCACCAATCAGCATCTGAACGTCGAAGTCACACTCGTTGCGCTTCGCAGTAAACACTGGGCCCTCTTGGACCGTGAGCGTTACATCAATGCCGATCTGCCGCCAGCTGTCCGCTATGATCTCATTCCAACCAGCGTCCCCAAGTGTTGGCAGAGCCGTCAACTCGAGCTCGAAACGGGTGCCGTCCGCGCCACGCGGCAAGCCTGCCTCGTCGAGGAGCTCTTCCGCGCCGGCCGGGTCATACGAATAAAACCGCTTCAGGTCCGCCGGCCAGTCCTCGTAGCGATTCATGTAGGGGTACAGGTTGCGCCCCAGCCAGCCCTGCGGCTGAGTGACTGCGTAACCCTTGAAATAGGTACCCCCGGCGCCCTCCACGTCGAGTGCCATCTGCAGGGCGTGGCGTACGCGGACATCGTCGAAGGGCGGCCTGCTCATATTAATGACGGGCGAGGTCTCAGATCGGTAATTGTAGCCCTCCCCCACGATGTCGGGGTTGGTGCGTTGCAGGCTCTCCAGCTGGTCGATCGACGTAACCTGCGCATTGGTTTGGAAGCCGACGAAATCGAGCTTCCCTGAGCGCAAGGCCGCCAGACGCGTTTGCGACTCCGGCATCACCAGCATGTTGATGCTATCGATGTAGGGCAGTCGGTTCTGCGGGAACTTCTCGTCGAAGCCCCAGTAGTCAGGAGCCTTCTCCCAGTTGACGGAGCTGCCTTCCACCCAGTCGGTAAGTTCGTAGGGGCCGGTGCCTACCAGGTTCTGCCAATCGCCGATGTCGATGCCGGTCCCGGCCCGAATTACCTCTGGCGGATAGATGAACGCGACGTTCACCGTCAGAATGTTCTTTAGCGCATCAAGGTTCACCTCGGCCAGCTTGAAGACGACGGTGTTGCCTTGGGCCGTTACCGAAGTGATACCGAGATCGTCCAGGGTCGACGAGCGGGCGACGGCTTCCGGCACCTCGGTGAAGCCGCTACCGATTCCGACGTAGCGGTGGAAGTTGAATTCCACGTCCTTGGCGGTTAGCGCGCGACCGTTCATCGGCGCCTTGTCGTGCCAGTTCACGCCCTCACGGATGTGAAAGATGATGGTGGTCGGGTCGGGTTGCTCCCAGCGCTCGGCCAGGCGGCCGACGATGACGTGGTCGGGCAGGTAGGTGGTGCGGAAGTCGAACGTGTCGCGATCGACGCCCCAGTCACCGATGCCGAGCTTCTCCACCACGAGGCCGGCGATAACGCCCCCCGTGCCGTAGTAGGTGTCGACCGTCGGCGGGTCATCGGGGATGGGGACGGTGAGGGTGCCGCCATATTCGGGGGCGGTCACCTGCTTGCCGGTGGCCGGGTCCATCACCATCTCCTTCTCCATCGCCGCGGCCGGCTCCTCTTCGGCGGCCGCGCTGGCCCACAGGCCGGTTGCGGTCAGGACGACCCCAAACAGCACCGCGAGGCACGTTTTGGTCATTCCGCTACTCATAGTGTAGATCTCCTGTTGTTTGGGAGTACTCGGGCCACTGCCGGTCCTTCGCCTACTCCCGAGGTCTGGCTTGCATTGCAGGCGACCCGAAAGCGAAGGGCGGCAGGCGGGAGCGCCGAGGTCGGCGGGGGGCCGCTCGGGCTGGATCCGCTCTATCCGTATACGGTCAGGATCTGCATCCGAGTGCGGGCTCCTCCTGGTACGACTGCGAACGCCGCCCGTCCGGGGTGACACCATGGGATGCGGGGCGGTGCGCAGGGAGTGTGCTGGGCCGGCGACGCCGGCGATGGGTGTGTTTCGGAACGAGTTGCCCCCGGACGGGGGTCCGGGACGGTCGCGATCGTGGGCGAAGGAGAGGGCGCGCGGCCCCTGCGGTCAGCGGTTCTCGGCTATCTGAACAGCTGGCGGGGGGGGGGGGGGGGGGGACTCCTCACCATTAAGCAAGCCCGCCGCGAGCTGATTTTCAGCAAATCTCGGCGAGCGGCTGTCAGGGGAACAGAGTGTCATAAGCGTTGACGTGTTATAGGTCACTCAAGCCCTCCGCAGGTGAGGCACAGCTATACCCAGACCCAGATGTAGTCGCGATGTCGCGATTGACTGCATCCCACCCTATCATAACCTCCGCTCCGGTGGACGCCAACCACGAATCGGCCCAGCAATTCTCGGTGAACGGCAGTCGATGGCCTGAAGAGACAGTCTGGAGGGGGCCCCACCATTTGCCAACCCCCGCCGCGAAAGGATTTCCGGGGAGGGGGGGATGGGCAAGGGTAGGACGCGCCGGTTGCGCTGCCCCTAACCGGTGGCAGCTCTGAGTAGTGTTTTCAGCCATCTTTTGCATCCGTTCAAACCTGAGACTTTCAGTATGCCACCCCTGCGGCACAAATCAACAGGAAAAAACTGGCGAATTGAAGGTTTCTTGAGATTTCGTTCGGGCAGCCGCGGCAGCCGAGAGCCCCTCGCGGCGCCGACTCGGGCGCATCGCCCCTCCGGAGCCGTCATTCGCCGGCGATGTGGCCGTCCGCAGGCCGTTCACCGTCCACGTCGGCCTCACAGCGGCCCGCTGAGGGCCTTCCAGCCCCTCGGGGGTAAGCCTGGGGTACCCCCTGCAACACCCGTCAACGCCGATTCCCGGCAACCGCTGGCTCCGTATTGACCGCGCCGCCACCGCCCGCAGCCCAGCCTGGTCGGGTCGCAGCCACCTCCAGGACCAGCTACTAGCGACGGCAGACCTCCTCGGGCGTCAAGCCGCCGCTCCGTCAGTCGCCGCGCGCGGGGGGAATGGGCCGTTGCTGCGGCCATCGCGGCGCTCGAGGCTGCTCGGACAGGAGCGGCAGCACGAGCGCCGCCGCGGCGACGATCTCGGCACTCGGACCCCTCCAGGGCCGGCATTCACGGCCGATTGGCCGGCAGCGGGCCGCTCGGCGTCCGAGTCGGCCTCATAGCGGCCCCCTGACGGCCTTCCAAACCCAGGGAGGGCGCGGTAGGAACGCCGGTTACCCGACGCCCCCCGCACAGATCCGGACGTGGTCGTTAAACCATCCGGCTCCTACCTTCGGTGGTTGACGGCAAATCGCCGGTCCGGCCATGGGTGTACGATTCGGGGTTGGGGCCACAGCTCGATGCTGATTGCCAGCATCCAAGCCCAGGAGAATCGGTCCTTCTGGGACCTCCGGCGTAGAATCTTTACCCAGATTCCTCGCAGACGCCACACGAATCGATGCAGGTAGCGGTAGCTGGTGGGTACCGCGTAGTAGTTGAGCCATCCGCGCAGTACCCGTCCCAGCCAGCGCCCGGTTTCCATCACGTCATCATGCATTCGTCTGCGGAGCTCGATCTTGATCCTCTTCAGCGTACGATTCATCCGCTTCCGAATTGGCTTCCGCCCCAGCCCGAAGCGTCCTTTCCTGTCCTTCCTGCAATAATGCGTGAAACCCAGAAAGTCGAACGTCTCCGGTCGCCCTTCCCCACGTGCTCGGCGGTTCCTTTCGGCATACCGTCCAAACTCGAGGAGTCGGGTCTTGTCGGCGTTCAGTTCCAGCTCGAAGTCTCTGAATCGCTCCTTCAGTTCCCGCAGGAAGCGTTCCGCATCGTCACGATGCTCGAACCCGGCGACATAGTCATCTGCGTAGCGCACTATGATCATGTCTCCGCGCGCCTCCTGCGGCCGCCACTTCTTGGTGACCCACAGGTCCAACACGTAGTGCAAGTATATATTCGCGAGCATCGGTGAAATCACCGACCCTTGCGCTGTACCCCGCCCCGCGTCGATCTGTCGGCCTTCTTCCAGTACCCCAGCGCGCAGCCACTTCTTTATCAGCCGCAGCACCCGCCGATCTCCAATCCGATGCTCCAGGAATCTGATCAACCAGTCCCGCGAGATCGAATCGAAGTAGCCGCGAATGTCCGCGTCCAATATCCAGTTCACTTTGCGCCGTTCGATGGCGTAGGCCAGTGCGTCCAACGCATCGTGTGCCCCTCGCCCCGGTCGAAACCCATAGCTGATCCCGAGAAATTCCTCCTCATAGATCGGTGTCAGGATCACATCCACCACGGCCTTCTGGACGATCTTGTCCTCCAGCGCGGCCACCCCCAGCGGTCGTGTGCCTCCGTCCGGCTTGTCGATGTTGACCCGCCGTACCGGGGTCGCTCGGTACGCTCCTGTGTGTACTCTCCGGTGCAGGTCGTGCAAGCGCACTTCCAACCCCGTCTCGTACTCCCGCCACGTCATCCCGTCCACCCCCGGGGCCGCTTCACGCTTCAGCGCGTAATAGGCCACCCGCAGCGCTTCCGGCGTCACGTGGTGCAGCAGCGCAGTGAGTTTCTCCTGCGGTTCTCTCTTTACGAATTGCCGTATCCGCTCGGCCGCCTGTGTCACGGTTGCCCGACTCTGCGTCCGGCCCGTGCTTTGACCTTGCGAATTCCCGTTGGTCATGGGCCTTCGCTCCACCGTCTCCGCAGTCGCTTGCGCTCCCTTGTTCGCCGGCTTCGCCGCTACTATGCCCATGTCCGACTCCTTCGGGTCGTTCATCTTTGGTCCAGCCTCACGCCTTCCCTCCGCGGTCCCGGCGACGACTCGCCGGGACGACCCGAAGACCTCCCAGGTCCCGGTATATGACGTACGCACGTGCCTGAGTTCTTCGACGCCGTGGAGCCCGGTCGATCCTCACCATACTGGCTCGACCGGTGTTGCCTTCGACCGAGTACAGAGTCTCGGCACTCCAGATGTCGTATTTTGCGGCGCTCCATAACTCTGCCCGCACGCACCGCTGCCGACGCTTCGCCTGCACCCTCGCAGGTGCCAACGCACGGCTCGCGGAGAAACGTGGATTGGCTGCTCCTTCGTTCCGAGGGACTTTCACCCTCTGTCATATGCCAGTTAGCCTGGCGCTCGTACCCAGGATCCGCCCGGGGATGAGGAACGCGCCGATGTGGGCCAGCGGATCCTCGCTGAAGTCAAACAATCGCAGCGGGGGCGCCCAGCCCCACCAGATGCCGGGAAAGATCAGGACCATGAGGGCCAGCCAGAAGTTGGGCGTGGCCAACCCGAAGATGGCGACGCTGCGGCCAGCGTAATCGCCCAACGTGTCCTGGCGCACCGCCGAGTAGATGCCGACCGCCAGCGCGATCAACAGGCCAATGATCGGATCTCGGGTCTGCGACCCGTGGCCCGTTTCTTGCTTGCGCCGGTAACACCGGCTTTCACTCCCGACGACGGCGCCACGCCGCCAGCCCTCACCGGACGCGAGCGGGAGGAGCGGTGCTGACGCGGTGTCACCGCGAGTCAGTTGCAGAACGCGATTGAAAAGCGTGCGCGGAAAGCGGCCCGTAAGGCCGTCCGTGAGTCGGCGAGCGTGTCGGCGACGGGCGCTGTAAGTGTGGGCGCCGGGGAGTCGTCGGCTGGAGGGGTGCACCCGGCGCAGACGGAAGTCGCGGGAACCCAGGAAGTCGCGCCTGCCGCAGCGCTGGCGCCAGGGCCGGCGACGTCGCCGGAGGCGGAAACCGCGGCCGCAGCCGGGAAGGCCGCGGCCGCATCCCCGGCGGCGTTGGCGTCGGCCGCTGCGTCGCCGCCCCCGGGTGCGGCCCGCGAGTCTGCGCCGCCGCCGCCCGCGACGGAACCACCACCGGCATGGACCCGGGACCAGAAGGTCGAACTGGTCGATCTGGTCGCCAACAAGTCGGCCCGTGAGACCGAGAAGCTGCTGGCGGAACTGGAGCCCGAGCTGGGCCTGCCGCGAGAGCAGCAGCGCGCCCTCGGCGGCGGCCGCTACGCGGTGCGGGTGATCCTGGACCAGAGCAGTATAGACACCATCGCCAAGCTGAAGGGCTGGCTGTCGCACGTGAACCCGCGCTTCACCACCGGGCAACTGCTCGCCTACCTGCTGCAGCAGGCGGAGCGGAAGTACGACCCGATGCGGGAGCGGGGCCGGGCCAAGCGGGGGGCGGCGGTGCCGACGCGGCCCGCCGAAACGTGCGAGCAGGAACGCGGCGGCACCGGCAAACGCCGGGTCGCCGGAGGTGCGGTGGGCGCGGCTACGCCCGAGGCCGGCTCGTCGACCTGCGCCACTAGTGTGCCTGGCGAGGGGGTGCCCGCGACCGCGGCTGCCCGCAGTTCGGTTGCCGCGGGTCCGGTTGCTGGCAGCCCCGCACCCGCTCCGGTCGCCGCCGGCCCCGGCGTCGCACTTGCCGGCAGTTCGGCGCAGAACCAACAGGCGCCGCGGGTCCCGGACCGGAGTGGCGATCGGACTTCGCGCCACGCCGGCTCGGTTGATGGCGGCTTTCCCACACGCGGTCCGGTCGCCGCCGGCACCGCGGGCGCACGCGGTGGCAGTTCGGCGCAGGACCAACAAGCGCCGCGGGCAGCGGATCGGAGTGGTGCTCGGACTCCGCGCCACGCCGGCTCGGTCGCTGCCAGCTCTCCTGCGCCCGGTCCTGTTGCGGCCGACTCCAGCGTCGCACCTGCCCGCGGTTCGGCGCCGAACCGGCAAGCGCAGACAGTAGCGACCCCGGGAAGCGAGCAGGTTCGCCGCGGCACTCCGAGTTCGGCGCAGAACCAGCAGGCGCCGCGGGCAGGGAAGGGGCCTTCCCGGACGGCCGCCGAGTTGCACTCCGGTGTGCGAGCGCGGCTGTCCGGAGATCGCACGGCGTCGCGCCCGCCAGCACCCGAATCCGCCCGCGCGCGCCGGGGGAGGCGGCACATTCCAGAGGCGGTGCGACGTGCGGTGTGGCGAAGGGACGGTGGGGCTTGCTGCTACCAGGACCCGCTCACCGGCGTGACCTGCGGGTCGACCCACCTGGTGCAGATCGACCACATCGTGCCGGTGGCGCAGGGCGGCAATAACGACATGGTCAATTTGCGTTTGCGCTGCACCGTCCATAACCGACGGCGCGACCCGCGCTGTGCCAGCTACCGCTCTGCTCCGGCCGCGTAGCGCGGTCGGGTTCGCGCCAGCAGTTCCTCAGGCGATCAGAGGTCATCGTGATTAACGCGGCGGCGGATCGGCTCATGTGCGTGGCCCGGTGTACCCGGATGCCGGCCATGGATTATGACCATGGTCCATCATTTGTCGGCCTACGACTTCTGCGCGGGCAGCGTACAGCCGACCAGCAGCGACAAACGCAGGGGCACTCTCACAGGTGCCGGGGCCGCAGAATACACGGCTCAGCGGACGGTTCCCGATACCCCTCCTGACCGGGTTATCTCTTTGGGAGCATAATCCATAACCAGCGAGGAGAAAAGTGGCCCGCGCGGGTCTCAGGCCCGCCGGGCCGTGGCCGGTGCAACTTCGATACCAATCGGGGCACACCAGCGAGGAGTACGTTAGCGCCGAAGCCTGGTGCGATGCAAGGCTGGAGCGGTCACCGCCTGCTGAACGTACGTCAGAGCAAGTTCAACAAGTCCCGTCTCCTGCCGTTGCATCCTTCGACCAGCGACGCTCTGGCTACCTACACGCAGGAGCGAGATCGGCTCTGTCCGAAGCCCAAGGCAGCAAGCTTCTTTGTCTCAGCCGCTGGAACCCCGCTGCTCTATCCCGTCGTCCGCAAGGTGTTTGTGGACTTGGCGAACGAGGTCGGCATCCAACCACGCTCGCTATCATGTCGTCCCCGGCTGCATGGGTTACGTCACAGCTTCGCCATCAACACGCTGCTCGGCTGGTATCGCGATGGCGTCGACGTGGCTGCCAAGCTGCCAGCGCTGGCGGCGTATCTCGGCCATAGCCATCCGGCTTCCACCTATTGGTATCTGCAGGCCGTTCCCGAGTTGCTGACGGTGGCCGCCCAGCGACTCGGTGTCGAACAGGCCTGGGGAGAAATGACATGAGCACCCTGGCACCTACTCTCCAGACGTTCTTCACCCAGCGCTTGCTCGGCGAACGTCAGGCCAGCCCGCACACGGTAGCTGCCTACCGTGACACCTTTCGGCTGCTGCTCGCGTTCACTACTGCGCGGCTCGGCAAGCCGCCGTCGCAGTTGCTTCTCATCGATCTGGACGTGGCCGTCATCGACGCGTTCCTCAATCATCTCGAACATGACCGTGGCAACAGCGCGCGCACCAGGAACGCCCGTCTGGTCGCGATTCATTCCCTGTTTCGCTTCGCCGAGCTGCGTCACCCCGATCACGCCCACATGATCCAGCGGGTGCTCGCGATCCCGGCGAAGCGACAGCATCGCACCGAAGTGAGCTTTCTGACCCCAACTGAGGTCGATGCGTTGCTCGCAGCCCCCGATCGTACTACGCGCATCGGTCGGCGCGACCATGCGTTGCTTGTCCTGGCTGTGCAGACCGGCCTGCGCGTTTCCGAACTGGTCGGCCTGCGCGGCTGTGACGTCCGTCTGGACCGTGGCGCTCACGTACGCTGCCACGGCAAAGGACGCAAAGATCGCGTCACCCCGCTCACCGTCCAGACTGTAGCAGTGCTCCAAGTGTGGCTCCGCGAACTCGCTGGTGACCCGCACGCCGCGCTGTTTCCCAGCCAGCTCAGTCGACCACTCAGCCGTGATGCGGTCGAGCGTCTGCTGGCCAAGCACACCCGCGTCGCCGCGCTCGCGTGCCCGTCCCTGGGCGCCAAAAGGGTCTCACCACATGTACTGCGCCACACTGCGGCGATGCGGCTCCTGGAGGCGGGCATTGACACTTCCGTGATCGCACTGTGGCTCGGCCACGAGAGCGTCCAGACGACACAGGTCTATCTCCATGCCCACCTCGGACTCAAGGAACGCGCCCTGGCGAAAACTGCTCCGGCTCACACCACTCCCGGGCGCTATCGTCCCCCCGACGCGCTCCTCGCCTTCCTGGAAGCCCTGTAATTATGCCGACCCTCACGGCGCGTTCACCGCCGTTGCACCTGCTGGAACACACGGAATACCCGCCCGTGCTCCACCACGCGGCATAATCGGGCGGTCGGCATAGGGTCAATATGCCGCTAGCGGCATATCTCACGAACTTCGAAATGGACAGTCGCCTGGTCGTGTCCCTGGTGCTGGCCGGTCAGCCACCCCTCAGACAGCTCCTGCGGCGTCCTGACCAAGCCGCCATCGCGCACCGCTTGGCGCATTACGCCGAGTTGCGCCTGCTCTCCCGGGATGAGACCCGCGCCTACGTCGAGCATCGCTGCACCCTCGCCGGCGCTCGCACCAATCCCTTCGACGGCGATGCACAGGAAACCATCTTCGAAATGAGCCGCGGCAACCTGCGCGCCATCGACCGCTTGGCCCTGGCGGCGCTGCAGTACGCCGCCAAGACCTCCGCCACCACCGTCAGTACCGGTGACGTGATCGCGGCCCGCAAGTCGTTATGGCCATGACCACTGCGCTGCCCACCGTTCCCGTCCATGCTATCGATCCCCAGCGCGACGCCCCCCAGTGGTTGGTGCGCGACCTCTGGTCCGCTCAAGCTGTCGGCCTCATCGGGGGCGGCTGGCGCCGCGCTCGCGATCTATCAGGTAGCGCTCTACCTCTGCGGTACCCACCGAGGTGTCCGGCAGCGACCAGGAGGGGATCACGGCATGGGTGCGCCCACACCCCCAGCAGCGCAGCCGCAGAATCGCTAGCGGCTGCTCGTACAGGTACTTCTCGTAGCTGCTGTGATGCCCCAATCGGGTGCTGCCGCACGCCGGACACCCCAGCCCCTGGAGTACGCGCTGCCAGCTATCTCGGAGCTCAGCGAAGTGGTAGCTTTCCTGGGCTATATCAAGTATGAGTATCGTACTGGTTGAGGGGAGACCGGGTGGGGTCCAACCACTGATTCCCGGTCTCCCTTCTTCTCTCTGCTCAGTCTCACCTACAGCAAAGCGAGAATTCTATCCAGTTTCCACTACCAGAGCGCGGGCGCTGACAACGACTTCTCCCGCAAAATCCTGTTCGGCAAGTACTATTTCGACGAGAAGCTGCCCGCCCTGATGGACAGCTTCCGCTATTGCGTTCTGCGCTACGGCGTGCCGGCTCGGTGCTATGTCGACAACGGAAAAGTTTACATCTCACGCCACATGCTCGCCATCCTGGTCGAGTTACAGGTCAAACGAGTGCGCCACCCGCCCTATCAAAGTTATTGCAAGGGCAAGGTCGAGGCCGCCAACAAGATCATCAAGAACCAGTTCCAACGCGAGGCTCAAGTCGCCGGGATGCGTACTCTCGATGAACTGAACTCCGCCTTCTGGGCCTGGATGGATCTCGAATACAACGTCCGCGTCCACTCAGCCACCGGCCAGAGTCCCGATGCACGTTTCCGCGACGGGCTGCCCGCCGACCACCGCCGCATCACCGATCTGGAGACCTTCAACGCCCTGTTCCTGTGGCGCGAACGGCGCACCGTCAGCAAGTACGGCAGGATCAAGCTGCACGGCAACCAATACCCTGTCACCGCCGTTCCTCATGGCAGCGTCGTCGAGGTCCGCTTCGACCCCTACGACCTCGCCCAGCTGGCCATCTACGTCCCCGGCGGCGGCCGGCTGGAGACCACCAGCGCTTCCAAACAGGTCTCCACACAAGTGCCGGCGGTCCCCGAGGAGTCCCCCGCCAAGCCGCCTGAGGTGTCGGCCGCCGCGCGTGACTACTTCACCCGCCTGCGCGAGCAGCACCACGCCCAGCTCCGCGACCGCAACCAGACTTCGTTCGCTCAGTTCCGTACCAACGACCAGGAGCACCACGATGCAGATGCATGATCAAGTCCTCGCCTTCTTCGGCTTTTCTCGGCTGCCGTTCGGCAAACACCTCGGCCCTGCCGATACCTTCCCCTCCGCCGCCCATCAGGAGGCGCTCTCCCGCCTTTCCTTCGGGGTTGCTGACGAGGATCTCCTGCTCCTCACCGGCCCCATCGGCTCCGGCAAGTCGGTCGCCCTCGCCGCTTTCGTTAGCGAACTCGACGGCAACCGCTACCGCCCCCTCTATGTCCGCGGCGCCGGCCTCTCGGAAGCCCAGCTCTACAAGGCAATCCTCAATGAGATGAAGATCGACCCGCCCTTCTTCGCCGGCCAGGCCAGGCAGCTGTTCTTCAAGACCATCCCCGAGCAGACCAAGAAACCACTGATTATCCTCGACGATGCCCAGGACCTCGCCCCCACCGCCCTGGCGGCCATCAAGAACATGGTCAACTTTGCCTTCGACACCAAAAACTCCATCACCTTCGTCCTCGCCGGCCAACCCGAGCTGCGCGAGTTGCTCAGATATGTTTCCTTCGCTTCCTTGCGCCAGCGCATCCGTATCTCCTATCACATGCCGGCCATGGCTCTGGAGGAGACCTGTCGCTACATCGACCACCACACCGTCCGCTGTGGCCGCCCTGCCTCGATCTTCGCCGATGATGCCAAAGCTGACATTCACCGCCACGCCGGCGGCGTGCCGCGCTTGGTCAACGCCGTCTGCTATCGTTCCATCCTCCACGCCGTCGTCAACGACATCAGCATCATCGACTCCACCAACATCGTTACCGATGAACTCCACGACTAAACTAAACCGCGACAGCCGGCACCGCTGGCGTTCGCCGCTGGCGGACACCAGCATCACACGCTGGCACGCGCTGGCAATCCTGCTTGGCACGGTTTGGAAACAGCGACTGGCTGGAAACAGATGAGCCCCCTATTCAGAGCCCAGACATCGGTCCCCTCTACGATGTCGGGATGGTCCGCTGCGATTGCGGAGAGCTTGTTGTGGTAAAGACCATCGCCGTCCTGTTCGGTTCTCAATCGCCAGTAACTCTGGTGACGGCGACGCCGCGGATCTCTCCGCTGGGGACACTGGGGACGTTCACGTTGAGCGTAGTGCCGGCCGGTATTTCTCCCTCTGCCATACTGCGCGCCAGCAACTCCGAGACCGTGGTAGCAAGGTGGAAGAGCGGCTCTCGGTGATCCTTTGGCCCATGTAGGCTCAGCGAGATGGCAATTGACGGGATCCTGGCACCGCCGGCGTGAGCCACTCGGGTGGCCATGGTGGTCCCCGATCCCAGGACACCGTTGCCGACGTTGCAACCCGCGTTGATGCCGGACACGACCAGATCGATAGTCCCGTCGGCCAGTGGCCCGAGGCCAAGGATCACACAATCGCTCGGTGTGCCACTGACCGCATATGCGCGCCCCCCCTCGATGGCAGTGTCTCGTTTCGCAGCAGCAAGGCCGTTATGAAAGGATATGGCGGTGCCAACGCCACTCTGCTCCTGGTCCGGTGCCACGATGAGCACCTCCTCGACCCGGCTCATCGCTTCGGCGAGAGCCCGGATGC
Source organism: Spirochaetia bacterium (assembly GCA_965198005.1). GTDB lineage: Bacteria > Spirochaetota > Spirochaetia > SZUA-6 > Bin103 > Bin103. The sequence goes on along the minus strand of CBDAOI010000003.1, from coordinate 806,474 downwards.
CGGGCGAATCAATACCATCGTCGTTCTTGACCAGAATCTTCATTAATGGCCCACCGTCACTCGTCGAGGAGAGCGACCACCCCGTTGTCGCCATCCACACGGATCATCTGCCCGTGCTTGATCCTCTTGGTGGCAATCCCGAGTCCGAGCACGGCGGGGATGTTGTACTCACGGGCCACGATCGAGCCATGGGTGAGGATGCTGCCGATATCGGTCACCAGACCCCTGGCCTGGGAGAACAGCTGCGTCCAGGCGGGAGTGGTCATCGGGCACACCAGGATGGTGCCGGGTTGCATCTTCGCAAAATCGGCCGGGGACATGACGAGGCTGGCGCGTGCGGTGATCTGGCCGGGACTGCAGGCGTTGCCGTTTAAGCTGTCGCTGTCCGCGTCGTTGGCGGTCTTGCCCCAGCCAGGCCCGACACCTTCTTCCGGTGGCACCGCGTTCGGTGGCACCAGCCGCAGGCGCGCCTGCTGCAGTTCGCGCTGTTCGGCGACACGTTCCTTGAGTTCCGGCAGCGCCTGACCCGCCTGGCGCGCCGCGATGGCCTCTTCCAGCTCTGCTCTCCACAGGTAGAAGAGATCGTCCGGCTGGGTGAGGGTGCCGGCCTCGACCAGACGGCGCCCCAGTTCGAGTGCGAGCCGCCGCAGCGTCGGCCATCCGGCCCCCAGGTAAAACAGCGCCTGTTCGCGATCAGGATAGGCGCGCTTCATGACCCAGAGGAACTCGCACAATTCCCGCCAGTCTTCGTCGCTGAAGGCCTGCTTCGCCTCCCTCAGGGCCGCCTGACGTCGCCTGGCGAGGTCGATCTGCGTGGCGGCCGGGTCGTGGTCGGTGTCCTGGACCACTGCCTTCAGGTTCAACATCACCGGCAAGGGGTCTTCCGCAAGCGTTGGTTCGGCGAAGTCGAGCGTAGTGATCTGATGCCCGTAGCGCTCCAGATGCTGATCGATCGCCTGAACGGTCAACTCTGCCTCTGAGCGCTCACGCAACGCGGGTAGCAGCCGTTGTGCGGGAGTCGTCAGCACGAGCTCAAGGAGTCCCTCATCTGCCCGGATGAGTTCGGCAATATCGGAGATCTCGTCCTGGGCTTCCATGGAGATCGAGCGCAGGCCACTGAGGAACTGGCCGCTGCTAAACCCCTTCCCCGGGGCCGCTTTCTGCAGAAAATCATGGAATATGATTTCGGCACGCCGCAGCATATTCATGACCCACACCGTGCCGACACGGCTGACCATCGATTCCAGTCTCATTGAGGGCGACCACCAGGTCTCACCATCCGCTCTTGCCAGGGCACACATGCCATCCAGCAGTGCCACATCCGATGCTGCCTGCGGGTCCACCTGCTGCCACTCATCAATCACGGCCAGGTACGCGGGCAACGTTTCCTTGCGCCACGAATCATACCGCTCGGCGTAAACCTTGGCCCATTTGCTAGTACTGTAGATATGGTTGCCCACAGGAGGCGTAGCCCTTACTGCGTTTACCGGCGGCGTCTTATAGATATAGAGCTTCATATTCGCGATAGTAGAGGTCAGTTCGGTCGCAGACCCGGGGCTCACGCCGAAAGTTATCGGTTCCACACCTGGGGGCGTACCCAGCGTCCAGTACGCATAACCATTGACAGCGTAATGATTACCGTTGGCCGCTCGACCGCCCACCGCATCCTTCAGGTAGAGATCTTCGAACAGCGGCGAGACCGGACCCGGGATATGCTCCACCAGGTTTTTTCGCAGCAGTGGATTTTCCGGGACCCAATCCGGCATGTCGGGCTTCTCCCAGCGGACCTCCTTCAGCGGTGCCGTAGGCAGGTTGGTAATCGGGCGCGACTGCAGCAGCGACAGTGTCCGGTTGACGACTGCCCACTCGATATCCTGGGGCTGGCCGAAGTGCCGCTCCACGGCGATGGCGAGTTGGGCCAGTTCCCGCAACACCGGCTCCGCCAGCGACGACTGGTCCCGCTCCGCTGCGCTCAACTCCCGGGTGTCGGTACCCTGGCCTGCAGCGGACACCAGCATGTGCTCCTTGCTGCCGAGGATGGTCTCCCGGACTGCCAACGTGTCCCGATCGATGATGTAGGTATCGGGGGTAATCTCGCCGCCGACAATCGCCTCGCCCAGCCCAAAGCTGGCATTGACGATGATCTCGGACCGCTCCCCGGTGGCGGGGTTGGCAGTAAAGAGGATGCCGGAGACTTCCGAGGGCACCATCATCTGCACCACCACCGCCATGGCAACTGCCTCCTGGGCGATGGCATGCTCGTGCCGGTAACTGATGGCCCGTGCGGTCCACAGAGACGCCCAACAGTCGCGTACCGCCTCGAACACCGCATCGCTACCGCGTATGTTGAGATAGGTGTCCTGCTGCCCCGCGAACGACAGATCCGGCAGGTCTTCCGCGTTGGCCGAGGAGCGCACCGCAACCGGTGGTTCGCCGTCGCCCAGGGCGGCATAGGCCGCCGCGATCTGCCCCTGCAGCGCATCACTCAGATCGGTTTTGGCAAACAACGACTGGATACGTTGCGAGGCGGAATCGAAAGACACCGCTGTGCCCACCAGTTCCGGTTTTGCCAGATCGATGATGGCCTGCTGAAGGTCGTCGTCAGAAACGAACTGCCGGTACGCGGCGGTCGTGACTGTAAAGCCTGCCGGGACTGCGAATCCCGCGGCCGTCAGTCGTGCTAACGACAGCCCCTTGCCGCCGACGGAATCGAGGTCGGCAGAGGCCGCGTCAGCAGGGGCATCGAAGGGTAGTACGTGGGCATGGGTCACCATGTCTCCTTAGGGTCATTCACTTCGACACTTCGATTGTAGTTTGGCGACCTGCTCCGACGGCGGCCGCGCATCCCGCTCGGGCGCGATTAGACCCGATTAGACCGACCTGGCGGCATCGGCTCCCAGGCGTCCCCCACCACCCCGCAGCCGCGGGTCGAGCAGGTCCCTCACCGCGTCGCCGAACATGTTTAGACTGTAAACGGTAATAGTCAGGCAAAGACCAGGCCAGAGACCCAGGTGTGGTGCCATCTCCATGTACTGACGCCCTTCTCTGCTGAGCAGGCCTCCCCACTCAGGAATCTCGAAAGGCAGACCGTGTCCGAGGAAGCTCAGAGAAGCAATACTCAGGATTACGCCTCCTATGCTTATCGAGAATATGATGATTACGACAGGCATAATATTGGGCACGACATGTCGGGCAAGTGTTCTCCATTTTGAAGAGCCAAACGACTCCGCCGCCTGAAAATACACATTCTCTTTAATGCCGATAACGGCGCCTCGGATTACTCTTGAGCCGCCAATGCCTCCTGATATCCCCAGGACCACTATTATCTGTGGCACACCCCGCCCCACTATGGACATTATGGTTAACAACAGGAGCAGTCCCGGGAAACACATCCAGGCATCGACAAATCTCTGCACAGCCAGGTCCAGTTTACCACCAAGGAATCCTGAAGTGCCGCCTATCAGGGTAGCGACCACAACATTGAGAGCGGTCGCTGCCAGACCGACCAGTAACGAAATGCGAGCCCCGTAGATAAGGCGGCTCAAGAAGTCTCGCCCCAAGTAGTCGGTACCCAGCAGATACCGGGCTGATGAGCCCTGCAGCCGGTCTGCCAGGTGTATTTCAAGAAAGCCATAAGGAGCCAGAACATCGGCGAAGATAGCCACCAGAATCAATATCAATATGATAATCCCGCTGACAGTACCCAGTGGCTTCTCCCTCCACAGCCTGATAAAGAAATAGGTCGGCCCGGTTCGTCTCTTTGGCTCACTTACTGCTGGTGGTATCCCTATGGAATCACTCATATTTCCGGTTTCCCCCCTTTATTTATAACGGACCCTGGGGTCTAAATAAGGATAGATCAGGTCGGTAAGTAGAATGTTCAACATAACTACGGTGGCGAAAAACAGGTTCACTCCAGAGACCACCGGGTAGTCTCTGCGATTGAGGGCAACCACAAAGAGACGACCTAGCCCCGGCAGGGCAAATATGTTCTCTATGATAACGGAGCCACCTACCAGGATAGGCAACTGCATGCCTATCATAGTCACTACCGGGATGAGGGCATTTTTGATGGCGTGTCTCATAATAACCACCCTCTCCTTCAGACCCTTGGACCAGGCAGTCCTGACATAGTCCTGCCGTAGCACCTCCAGCATCATGGTGCGCGTCATCCGCATTGTGGCTGCAGCCATGGCCGTCCCCATAATCAGGCTGGGAATGATGAGAATCCCCAGATTCCCCAGCGGGTCTTCGGTGAAAGGAACCCACTCCATCGGTGGCGACCAGCCCCACCAGATTGCCGGGTATATCATGACCATAATTCCCAGCCAGAAGTTAGGCGTTGCTAGGCCGATGAGGGCGGCGGAGCGCCCAGCGTAGTCGGCGGCCGTATCCTGGCGAATCGCCGAGTATATGCCGACCGGCAGGGCTATCGCTAGCCCGATTACGATTGCCATGACACCAAGCTCAATGGTTACCGGCAATCTACCTATTATCAACTCCTCTACCGCCCAAGCGCCACCAAACAGCGAATTGCCAAAGGTGCCCTGGAGGAGACCTCTAAAGTGGGATTCACCGGTAAACCAGTCAGGGGTCGGCAACACTCCTATCCAGCGTCCATACTGCACGTGCACAGGCACGTCTAATCCCAGCATCCGCTCAAGAGCTTCACGGTCAATATCGCCAGCCGTCCATTGTATGTCATCTAACATAACGTCTATTATATCGCCCGGGATGAAGCGCACCGAGAGAAAGACCAGCATGCTCAATATAAACAAGGTGGGGATTATCAGCAATAACCGCCTGATGATATAGGCTCTCATGTAACACACCTCATTTCACTTTCCCCCGTTATTGCCACCCTCTTTTGTCATTCCCATTTCCCCCGTCATTGCGGTGAAAACCGCAATCCACCTGCCACGTCTTTCCGGCCCCGTCCACTGAAGGGCTTGTCCTGAACGAAGTTGAAGGGCGCGGCACTCTCTAAGGTGCGAATGACCCCTGCCAAGAAACTCGCCTCTCACCGTTTTGGGGAGTTCGGAGGGGTGAAACCCCTTTGAAACGGGGGTTCAAGGGGGTGTCCCCCTTGATTCCCCTGTCCAGGGTTCAAGGATCACTCGATAGAACACCTGTAGCCCATCGTTGGTGAAGGCCCCATCCCCCCGCCTGCCAAAGCCTTGTGCGGCCTGCTTGCGCTAAAGCTTCAGCGAAGGCAAGCGGGCAGGCCTGTATCCCCCTTTCCCGTCATTCCGCCGAAAGGCGGAATCCAGAGTAATTTCAAATGGTTGCGTTTTCTGGATTCCGGGTCTCCGCCCGGAATGACAGTAAGAAAGCGCTCCTCGCAATGACATCGTGTGGGGGAACGGGAGGCTTGAGCCTCCCAGTTCCCTTTTTCCCTGAGCTCAGCCACAATGGGTGGCCGCGGCTGCTCAAAACCCCTAATAACCCATTGCTTCCTTCAGCGCTGAGTCAAACCACATGCGGGACCATGACAGCCTATATTGACCGGCACCCAAGGCCAGTTCACCGTTATAACCTATGACCCAAGGCTGAGACGTGAGAATCTGTGGGGCCATACCACCCCATATGTGCCAGAACTTCTCTATCGCATACATATCCATCTCTCGCTCCATTTCCTCAAACTCCGCGAAGGATTTAGCCTTTGCGAGGGCTTCATACGCGGCATCATACCACGGGTCTTGTGGGTTGGCGGTGTTGTGGTGGAATCCCGAGTAAAAGCGTTGTGACAAGGGAGGGTTGAGGAAGGCCGCTTCCGTAGTCATCATTTCGTAATCCCTATCTCCTCTTCTTTGGTTTTGGACAGCGCCCGGTAATACGTCAAGCTCTACCTCGACGCCAATGTCACGCCAGTATGCAGCGCATAATTCTCCATAAGCCACATTGTAACTTTGGTTGAATGTCATCACGGTCTTGAATCTAATGCCATCCGAGCCGCGAGGTAATCCGGCTTCATCAAGCAACGCCTCTGCACCTTCCGGGTCATAGGTAAAGACTTTCTTGACCTCTTCGGGCCACTCTTTAAATGGAACGTGAAGACCCGGTCCCCGGTTCTGCCCATAAGGTGTCATTTCTGCCCAACCCTTAAAGAAGGTAGTGTTGGCTGTCTCAAGGTCCAGCGCCATCTGCATTGCCTTACGCACTCTGATGTCGCCAAAGGGCGGCTTTTGAACGTTCATACCAAACGTTTCATTCGACCGGGTGTAATGCGTAAACATCTGGATTTCGGGGTTGGTCCGCTGGAGACTCTCTACCTGGTCGATACTCCTTATGGCATAAGAAAGAAAATCAATCTTACGGGTGCGCAGTGCCGACAGCATTGTTGCCACTTCTGGCAACGCAAGGCCCTTTATCTGGTCGAAATAGGGCAAGCGGTTCTCCGGGTATTTTTCGTCGTAGCCCCAGTAGTCAGGATTCTTGGTATAGGTTATAGAGCTGCCCTCGACGTAGTCAGTCAGCTCATAGGGCCCGGTGCCGACCAGGTTCCTCCAATCCGTGGTGTCGCCGTGTTCCTTGATTACCTCGGGGGGATGTATATAAGCTACTTCGTCGTCGACGATACCCTGCAGCGCCTTGATGTTTGGCTCCTTCAGCTTAAAGACAACCGTGTATTTGTCGGTAGCCCTTACCGATTCGACTTTTATAGGAAGGAGTTGAGCCGTCCTCTGGGGGGTAGGTTCGGTGAAGCCGCTGCCCAGACCCAGTATCCGGTGATAGTTAAATACAATGTCATCAGCAGTAAACTCCCGACCGCTCATCGGCTCCTTATCATGCCAGTGAACGCCCTTGCGGATGTGGAAGATAATGGTTAGGTCGTCAGTTTGCTCCCAGCTTTCCACCAGTGCCCCTCTTAAGTAAGGTAGAGTTGGCCACGGCAAATTCAAGGCAAATTCATCCCTATCTCTTCCCCAGTCCGCGAGAGCCGGCTTATCTAGAACGAGACCGTGATAGCCGGACGCCCACCTACCTTGGACCACGCTGTCAAAAATGCCAGAGAGCGTTTGGTGAGCGAAGGTGAATGTCCCGCCATACTCTGGCGCCACCACCACCTTACCGGTGGTGGGGTCTGTCACATATTTCTTTTCGGCAGCGGCTGCCGGTGCCTCTTCTGCGCCGGCGGCCCAGAGGCCGGTTGCGGTCAGAACTAGGACCAACGCAATCGCGAAGGTCCTTGCAAATAGTATCTTCATCCTTGTCTCCTTGAATGTTGTCTCGAGAGTATTTCGGAGCGACTTGCCGCTCCCTGGCCACGCGCAACGCAGGCGGCCAGTCTGAGTCAAGTTCACCAAAAGCGCGCGGCGTGTGACTCACCCGGGTTCGCCCCGGCTCACGCCGCGCGCGCCTACGGCTCTTTGAGTATCATTCGGGCCTCCTGTGCACCGGCAAAAACCGGCAGGGTGTGGTGAATGGAAGAGTCATACGTCGAAGGGCTGGCGGCCCACGGCGGCGGCGCCGAGTCATGCGCTGCCGCTCGCAAGAGCGAGGGTGAAGCGTTGACCGGGGTGCGTGCGGATGGCGCTGCAGGCCGTGTCGTCGGCAAGCCAAAGCACGCTCGCCGATGATGAATGGAGCTGGGAGGTGAGCTGGATACTCGAAGCTGGGTTGCCGGCAACGCTCGCTCAGTGGACTGGTGGAGGCTGCGGCCGACCCGGTCGGCCGCTAGACGCGCGGACGCGTGGCGGCTGTGCGCCACACCGATCGATGGTGCCGCGCTCAGCACCGGCGCCGAGCGAACGGCTGTCGCGCGGTTGGCTGGGCGACTAGCGAGCGAGTGAGTGAGTGAGTGAGTGAGTGAACCCGCCGACAGCTGCGTCACCGCCAGCCGGTCACTGCGCTGACTGTCGTCGTGGCGCATCATGCTCATCCATCCAACCCCGAGCGGTGAACCGTCGCACGCGGCCGGAAACCTGTCAACGACTCGGAGGTCACCGAAAGTCATCGCCAACCGGCCACTGCGCTGGCTGTCATCATGGCCCGTCATCGGCATCCGTTCGATCCCCGAACTCCCTATCGTCACAGGCTCGCCTGACCATGTCAAGCGCGGACTCCGGCCTTCAGCAATTCTCGGGGAACGGCAAAACATCATTAACAGTAACACAACATTGCGGGCGAAAGGTTACAGAAAAAGTCTTGAGGGCGAGATCGCAAGCCCTGTCATAAGCTCAAGCCCTCCGAGTGTGTGAAACGCGACCATGCCCACCTGTTGGCCCACCGAGTGAATGCACGCACGGTCCGACCCGGCAGAAATTCTGTAACTGATTGCAGGTGAAGTATTTAGCCACCGTCATGCAGCCGCGTGCGATGACCTGACCACCGTCAGCCACCGCCGCTCGGCCGATGCCGCGGGCTGGCGCGGTGCGGCGATCGGCCCTTCGGGGCCGGTTGCCCGCGCGCCGCCGGCACACCTGCGCCGCAGCCCCAGTCAGGGATCGTTCAGGGAGCAGGTTCAGTTCCCCAGGGAGCGGCTACCCGGACAGCGGCTGCGGCGGCGAGTTCATCCGCACCAGCACCTGGTCCCACGACGGGAACAGGAATAGCCGAAACGTGGCACGGATCGCGCCCCAGAACTCCCGGCGCGACCCGAACCCAGCCCGCACCTGCTGATACAGACCGTCCACCAGCTCGAATATCTGGTGCATGAAATAGGCCAGCAGGCCCGGCACGAAGAACGCCTCCGACAGGTACTTGTCACCATGGCCGAAGTTGTGCTCCAGGTGATAGCCCTGGTTCTTCAGCGCTTCAGCGCTTCAGCGTATTGAACCCCTCGTTCTCGATCTTCCAGCGTGCCCGTCCCGCACGCACGATCCGCGCGACGCTGCCAGCGGTCGGCACCAAGTCGGTCACCCAGGCGTTTTGATAGGTGGGCGTGCCGGCACGTACGATGCGGTAGTGCACGAAGTTGATCTGGGGACTGCGGGGCTTGCCGTTCAGCGGTACCCCGGTAACCCACTCGTATTCATGCCGGTCCCCGGTCGCGTCGATGGTGCAGCGGTGGCCAGCAGCCGACCGCGGCGCAGCCCGTCGATATCCTGGTACAGGCTGGTGTGATCCTCCGGCTTGGCCACCAGCAGAAACGAGAAGCGGGCGGCGCGCACCTGTTCGATGAACGGTTGCTTGGAGTACAGACTATCGGCGACGATCACCGCAGCCAGCCGGGGATGGTCGTTACGGATGCGCTGCACGGCACGGTAGCCGGCTTTTATTTCACAGTCCTGCTTGCGGCGTTTGGCGCTCTTGGCGCCAGAGTCATCGGCGTTGTGAATGAACACGGGAGCCAACGGCAGCACCTGCCGCTTGTCGGGGTGGACGATGGCGGTCTGCAGGATGTCGTGGTGGTAGCGTACGGTGCCGTTGTTGGTGGCGGTCAGACAGCACTCACAGTTCACCTGGTACGAGCTGAAGTACTGGGAGCCGTCCATGGTGATGAGATAGCGACCGTCGAGGAACTGGTAGTGCTGCAGCCATTTGGTGTACTGCATGCGCCCTATCCAGTCGCCGAAGCAGTCGAGCAGCGGTTCATAGTCATGGCTGTCGAGCAGATCGCGGAACTGGGAGTCGGCAGGGATCTGAGCGACGCCAAACGTAGAGTTGAGGTTGTTGGTGCGGAGTTGGTCCTGGAAGCGGCGTTGGAACTCCAGCACGGAAGGGTCTTGGAGGTAAAACAAGGCGAAACCACACACGTAGCAATCCTGCAGGGAGTACCGGACCTTGCTGGCTTGGCGGGTATCGACGACCTTGGCGGCGTGCAGGTTCAAGGAGATCAGGAGCGCACGAAAACGAAGTAAAAATGGACCTCTGTGGCGACCTCTTGCCATAGGAGAGAGCATGACAACCCTGGGATCGAGTGTCCAGCCGGTAGGCAACTTATTACATACTCATGACCTATACGACCACTTACGTGCCGTCCCGCCCGCCATTGCCCCCCACGCCGACCCTCTCAATTTTTGTTCACCGAGAATTGCTGAGTCTACGACGTGACGATTACCGGAGTACGGCGCTTCCAGGACGCGGACATCGCTCGAATGACACCGGCGACCGTGACCCGGCACATCGACGGCGACACCTTCGTGGTCCACATCGACTCGCCGCCACCGGGACCTGAGACGACCGAGACAGTGCGGCTCCTGGGCGTCGACACGCCCGAGCTCCGCCGAGGTGAGCCTCTGTCGACGGAGGCGTTGAGCTACCTGCAGAGCAGAATCGGCGCCGATCCCATCTACCTGGCGTTCGACTTCCGTCGCCGAGACCGATTCGACCTGGCATTACATCGGGCACGTCGATGAGGTGGTGTATCGTGATGCCGTACAGGCCCATCACTGCGCGGCTTGAGCTGCCTTCCCGGCACGGCGGATCAACATTACGCTCGTAACGATCAGCCAGATATAGTAGAGAAGGGACGGCACAACTATCGCGAGCGATTCCATCGGTGCCGCTCTCGTCCCAAAGAGCCCGGCTGCGATCACCACCGCTGCCCAGCCGATCCACAGAGGCAGCGCGCGGGTGCGGATGACGGCTACTCCAACGGCCAACAGGAAGCCGCCGAACAGGATCGCGACATTAAACAACCCCTGATTGGCTAAGTCATAAACCAGCTGGGCAACATTTGGATCGAGGCCGTCATCGACTCTCAGCTCAGCCAGGGCCAAGTGGGGCACCGCGTATATGATCGTGGTCGTTAGTCCGGCCAATAGGACCACTGTCGACAGAAAACGCGGCTCCTCTTCTTCCCGACGCAGTGCCGCCCAAAGGCTGCCCAGATACCAGGTGAACGGGACGATCAAGAGGACCGAGAAGTAGATGCCCACGTGAAAGAGCGTAGAATTCCTGGTGTTGAAAAACTCCGTGATCGTCGCTGCAGAGGCGCCGATGAGGGCAGGCTGCGGACCTGGTAGCTGAACGAGCAACAGGTAGCCGTACCCGAGGAGTATGTAGAGAATGCCCCCGGCCGCTCCGATCTGTTCCCAACGGTATTTGTTCACGATTGACCTCCCGCTGACAGAGCTGATCGAGTATACACATAAGCATCCCATCAGGAGTGGTCGTTCCTCCGACTGGCACCGTCACCATCTACAGCGCCAGCGGCGGTATTCACGATCCACCGGCCAGCCTCTCCCCAACTCGACAGAACGTCTGCAACAACGGCGGAGACTCCGCCTTCCTCCACGATGCCGACAACGAGAGGGTCGACAGTTTCAACCCGTGACGCACTCTCTACGGCCCTCGGACCGCACATTGCCCGCTCCCGGCCCCCTCACCACCCGCCCATTGGCGATTCGAGTAGCGGCGAACGCCGCTTCGCGTGCAGTTTCTCGCAGTGCTCCCCACCCCTATCACATCTCGGGCTCAACACCAGCCCTGAGCGGTGATCCTCTGACCGACACGAGCGCCGAGATCATCACCATCGCAAAGCGGGTTTGAAAACACGCGATGTAGACATACGCAGCCCTCTGAGCGCGATCCATCTTCGCCGTGCACTTCCAGGAGACCATCCTGGGTGCGCTGGTCCCGGGAAGCGGTTTCCGGAGCCCGGCGCTGGTCGACCCGCTGCGTCGCTATCTGGGCGCGCGCCCGGAAAAATGACCTAAGAGGCAACCAGCCCGAGACGTCCGGTCTCGGGCTGGTTGCCGGTCTCGGCCGTGGGCGCATGGAAGAGCCCACGGGCGAAGTGGATAGTTCCTCCCGGTCAGTCACACCGTGACCGGCCATTTGCGTGTTTCGTAGATCCTCCATGCAATCCGTTGGGCCCGGTGGGCGACGCGAACTGTGTCCCAAGGCCCCTTCTGAGAGGAGTGCAGACCAACCTCGGCCTGCTCTCCGCAGTCGCGCCAGAGCACGACGCCGACTGACGTTCTCAGTTAGCGTCGCTCGGCCGCGACCGCCACTTCTCTCCGAATGCAGCTCCCTCCGGATGCGCGGTGGACGCGTCGGAAGGGGCCACGAACGGACGACGCGTCAGTCGTGTGATGGGCTACTTGTGCAGTTCGCCGACTCGGTCTGCGGCGCCCGATGATGCGCCAACAACATGATGCCAGGCGCCGCTTCGCGCTGACCGGCCAAGTCACGCTCATCCCCAGCCCGGCGCTGGTCGACCTGGTCGGGCGCGTTCCGGGCGCGCCTCCGGAATAGCAACAACCGCTCCCAGCCCACGACGTCCCTGTCGCGGGCCGGGAGCTACATGCCACCCGTGGCGGCAGGGAGGGCGCCACGGGAGGAGGTCACCGTGCCTCCGGCGTGACACCGGGTGCGGAGCCGCATGATGGCTCTCCTAAACCCCCCTGGCGGCAGCGGTTCGCGGTAGGAACGCCGGTTACCCGGCGCCCCCCGCACAGATCCGGACGTGGTCGTTAAACCATCCGGCTCCTACCTTCGGTGGTTGACGGCAAATCGCCGGTCCGGCCATGGGTGTACGATTCGGGGTTGGGGCCACAGCTCGATGCTGATCGCCAGCATCCAAGCCCAGGAGAATCGGTCCTTCTGGGACCTCCGGCGTAGAATCTTTACCCAGATTCCTCGCAGACGCCACACGAATCGGTGCAGGTAGCGGTAGCTGGTGGGTACCGCGTAGTAGTTGAGCCATCCGCGCATACCGCGTAGTAGTTGAGCCATCCGCGCAGTACCCGTCCCAGCCAGCGCCCGGTTTCCATCACGTCATCATGCATGCGTCTGCGGAGTTCGATCTTGATCCTCTTCAGCGTACGATTCATCCGCTTCCGAATTGGCTTCCGCCCCAGCCCGAAGCGTCCTTTCCTGTCCTTCCTGCAATAATGCGTGAAACCCAGAAAGTCGAACGTCTCCGGTCGCCCTTCCCCACGTGCTCGGCGGTTCCTTTCGGCATACCGTCCAAACTCGAGGAGTCGGGTCTTGTCGGCGTTCAGTTCCAGCTCGAAGCCTCTGAATCGCTCCTTCAGTTCCCGCAGGAAGCGTTCCGCATCGTCACGATGCTCGAACCCGGCGACATAGTCATCTGCGTAGCGCACTATGATCATGTCTCCGCGCGCCTCCTGCGGCCGCCACTTCTTGGTGACCCACAGGTCCAACACGTAGTGCAAGTATATATTCGCGAGCATCGGTGAAATCACCGACCCTTGCGCTGTACCCCGCCCCGCGTCGATCTGTCGGCCTTCTTCCAGTACCCCAGCGCGCAGCCACTTCTTTATCAGCCGCAGCACCCGCCGATCTCCAATCCGATGCTCCAGGAATCTGATCAACCAGTCCCGCGAGATCGTGTCGAAGTAGGCGCGAATGTCCGCGTCCAATATCCAGTTCACTTCGCGCCGTTCGATGGCGTAGGCCAGTGCGTCCAACGCATCGTGTGCCCCTCGCCCCGGTCGAAACCCATAGCTGATCCCGAGAAATTCCTCCTCATAGATCGGTGTCAGGATCACATCCACCACGGCCTTCTGGACGATCTTGTCCTCCAGCGCGGCCACCCCCAGCGGTCGTGTGCCTCCGTCCGGCTTGTCGATGTTGACCCGCCGTACCGGGGTCGCTCGGTACGCTCCTGTGTGTACTCGCCGGTGCAGGTCGTGCAAACGCACTTCCAACCCCGTCTCGTACTCCCGCCACGTCATCCCGTCCACCCCCGGGGCCGCTTCACGCTTCAGCGCGTAATAGGCCACCCGCAGCGCTTCCGGCGTCACGTGGTGCAGCAGCGCAGTGAGTTTCTCCTGCGGTTCTCTCTTTACGAATTGCCGTATCCGCTCGGCCGCCTGTGTCACGGTTGCCCGACTCTGCGTCCGGCCCGTGCTTTGACCTTGCGAATTCCCGTTGGTCATGGGCCTTCGCTCCACCGTCTCCGCAGTCGCTTGCGCTCCCTTGTTCGCCGGCTTCGCCGCTACTATGCCCATGTCCGACTCCTTCGGGTCGTTCATCTTTGGTCCAGCCTCACGCCTTCCCTCCGCGGTCCCGGCGACGACTCGCCGGGACGACCCGAAGACCTCCCAGGTCCCGGTATATGACGTACGCACGTGCCTGAGTTCTTCGTTGCGCGCCCAAGGGCGCGGTGAGGGGGTACCGGTTGCGGTGATGATGGCGTAGGCGGAGAAGCGATAGGGGTATAAAGTGAGGAGCCCGCAGCAGGTGAATGCTGCGGGCTTCACTTTTTCAGGCGGCCTTGGCGGGCGGGAGACAACCGCCCGCCAAGGCTCACGAGAGGCAGCGAGTGTCCGAGGGTGCAACCGAGGCACACGCGCTCCCGTTGGCGACGACGAACTACCAAGCGGATCAGGACGGGACCTTGCGCGCCGTGCTGCCGTCGCGGTGCGTCTACGCCACAGGGGAGCAGACGTGTGCCATCTTCGTCGATCATTACCGAAAGCGCAAGAGCGGGCCCTGCCACGCGGTAGCGGTGGTGGGGTGCCGGGTCCATGGAGGCCGGCGCTACACCCTGTATCCGCCCGGACACTACCCGTATGGCCGCGTTGCGGCGACACCCTGTAGCGCAAGTGGGGACCTGCTGTTGGACGCAGCCGGCAGACGACCGCAGTGGCAGGCGACGCTGTTTGCGGCGGCGCAGGATGCGGCGCGGGGGGAGCACTGGCCAGCCGAGGTGCACTGGTGGCACCGCTCTCCGGAGCGGCGCCGGCGGCGCACCCAAGGACGCCGCCTGGAGGTGGCCGGACGCCTGACCGGGGTGAGTCCGGGGTTGGACGAGGGCGCCCGCGAACGGATCGCGACGCGGTTGGGCGTAGCGACCATGACCGTGCGGGACGGCGCCGCGCGCTGGGGGCGCAGTTGGCAGAGCCGCGGCGCAGCGATCGTGGCCGTGCTGCGGGCGATCACGGCCGCCGCCACGCTGGGGGACCGCATGGCGGCGGCCGGGGCGGTGAGCGACCTGTGGGGGCCGCCGCGCCCGCGGCTGGTGGCGCGCTGGGAGCAGGCCGGCAAGAGCTGGATCGTGGCCCCGACCGAGGCTTCCGCAGCGCGGGAACAGGGGGGTGCCGGGAGCCCTCGGGAGCGCGCTCCACCCACTACGAAATTGCTTGATCGAGGCGCCCCCGGAGGCGCTACGGTACGCTCATGAATGATTCAGATCGTCCCCCGCTACCGGTCTCGACCACCGCGCTGCAGCGCTACCTGGTGGTCGCCGAGGTCGAGGCCCTGGTGGTGCGCGGCTGGCCCGCAGGCGCCGCCGTACGCCGCGTTGCCGGCACCGACCGCGTGGACCTGGACGGGCGCCCGGTGCGGGTCAGCGTACGCAGCTTGCAACGCTGGCGCGCTGCCTGGGCCGCCGGCAGCCTCGCTGCCCTGACGCCGCAGAGCCGCACCCGCATCGCGACCTCACTGGCGCTGAGTCCCAAACTGGTCACCTTTCTGCGCACCGAGAAGCAGCGTGATGCGCGCGCCTCGGTGCCGGAACTGGTGCGCCGCGCGCGGGAGCTCGGCATCATCCCGGTCGACGCCAAGATCGATCGCACCACCGTGTGGCGCGCCTGCCGGCGGATGGGGCTGCCGACGCGCCAACGACCGCACAAGCGTGAGGGGGACATGCGGCGCTGGCGCTATGCGCAGCGCATGCAGTGCGTGCTCGCTGACGGCAAGCATTTCCGCGCCGGCGCCGCACGTCTGCGCCGGGTCGCCTTGTTCCTGATTGACGATGCCACGCGCTACGGCCTGGGAGTGCTGGTGGGCACCGCGGAGTCCAGCGAGCTGTTCCTGCGCGCTCTCTGGGCGCTGGTCATACGGCACGGCTTGGCTGATTTGTTCTTCCTTGATTATCCCGAAAAAAATGAAATGCCGAAGTTTGATGGTAACTTGTTTCCACACAAACAGATAGCGTTGCAAACTTCGGCATAATATTGGCCGATGGGCAAGGCCCCTTCTATGATGAGAGCGCCAGACATCCATCTGGACATCATCAGGGAGGTGCACAATGCACGACAACCTATTGTTGGACGATCTTGTCGAGAGCGTTCTTCAGGAGATCGGAAAGTTCGGCCTTGACCCGATAACGATCAACCACTATCGACAAACATATAGGCGGCTCAAGCAGTACGCAGCCGCGCGCAACGTCGAACGTTTCTGCGACAGTCTGATCCAAAGTTTCCTGCATGACCTAGAGGAACAGCACAAGGCGGGCGCAATCGGACGTGGCAGACGAAACCATCTCAGACGAGCATCGTTGATACTGCAAGAATACGTCGCCAACGGAGCAATCAGGTGGACCACGTACACATTCGACTGCCAGCCGATGCCCAAGTCGAGAGAATTGCTGCTCCTGCATGAGAGGTTCATGGACGAGCTTGCAGCCACAAACAAAAGCGCGAATACGATACAATCATGTGCCAGCGCAGTCCGCCAATTCCTGTTGTTCCTGGAGGACCACGACTGCACTTCGCTGGCGCTCGCCAGCGCCGCTATGGTACCGGCTTTCTTCCAGCATCTGCTCGCCACATACCGGCCCACCAGTATTCGTACCGTTGCCTCGAACATCCGCTCGTTTCTCAGATTCGCAGAAACCGAAGAACGGCTGCTATTGGCAGTCCCTTCACGCTGTGTCAGAAACAGGCCAATCATACCGATCCTTTTGGACCACGAAAACGATGCACTGGAAAAGGTGCTGCAGAACGGCCAACTCCGGCTTCGGGATAAGGCCATCATCCTGTTGGCCTTGCGAACCGGATTGCGTTCCGTAGACATCCTGAGGATCAAACTCACAGATATCGACTGGATCAATGACACCATCACAATCGCCCAGTCAAAGACCGGAATCGCCTTCAAGATCCCGCTGATCGCGGATGTTGGCAATGCGCTCTCCGCTTACCTGCTCAATGAGCGTCCAACAACGGCTACTTCATATGTATTCCTTCGTTGTCTAGCCCCATTCACCGTTCTGTCAGGCCATGCGGCCTGTTATGCAGTGCTTCGGCGAGCCTTCCTCCAAGCCGGGATAAGGGTTGGTAGCGAACGCAAAGGGCTCCATGTGCTGCGTCACTCTGCGGCCTCCAGGATGCTCTCCAAGGGGGTCCCGGTCACTACCATTTCGACCATGCTTGGACACGCCCACAAAGAGTCGACCGACGTCTACTTGGCGACCGACCAACAGCGCATGAGGGAGTGTGCGTTGGACCTCGCCAAGATTCCCGTGAACTGCGCAGGCCTGTCATGAATACTGCATACTCAAGCCTGTTTGCACCCTTTATCTCGGGACTGGTCGCGACCAAGCGCGCCGTTGGCTACTCCTATGAGAGCGCTGAGTTCTATCTCCATGATTTCGACAGATACGCAGCCCGGCATCCCGCATTCCAATCCCTCGGCAGAGAGTTGGTCCACGGTTGGGCGAAAGCCAAGGACGGAGAAAATCTGGCAGGGCATCGTATCCGGATATCGCCGATCCGTGAACTTGGCAAGTATATGCAGTCGATCGGCGTTGCAGATGCCTTCGTGCTTCCCTCAGCCGGCATCCGTGCCGCCGCTAGGTACGTGCCTCATTTCTTTACTCACCAGGAGATTACGGCATTCTTCGGCGCCTGCGACAAGCTCCAGTCCCATGGGACGGCGCAGGCGCGACATCTGGTCCTGCCGGTATTCTTCCGCCTCCTGTATTGCTGTGGTCTGAGGACCGGTGAGGCAAGAACGCTGCGCGTTGAGCAGGTTGATCTGGAAGCCAGCCACATCGACATCATGCGTTCGAAGGGTTGCAGAAGTCGCAGACTTCCGGTGCCGGCCGACGTTCTGGGTCTGCTCCGTCGATATGCCGCACGAGTGTCCGTGATATATCCCGGGAGAATCTACTTTTTCCCGACAACGAGATCGGATTGCTACAGCGGCGGCAGCGTAGCAGCAGTATTCAACCGCATCTGGAAGGCGGCGGGCCTGGGAGCGGGATGCGGCAACCGACCGCGTGCGTATGACTTCAGGCACCACTTTGCGCTCAGCAATCTGAACCGGTGGATCGCGACCGGTGTTGAGGTCAACGCCATGCTCCCCTATCTCAGCAGGTACATGGGACACGCCAGCCTGGCAAGTACCGATTACTACCTTCACCTGGTTCCCGAGTTCTTCGCTACATTCGCGGCCAAGGTGCGCGCCACTGAGGCCATTCTTCCGGAGGTGGACCATGACCAGGGATAGCACATCGGGACAACAATTCTGGAAGTGTGTACGTGAGTACCTCACGGTGCACCTGCCGAAAATACGCTGTTGCAGTGCGCACACCGTTGACTCCTACAGACGATCGATAGGCATGTACTGCGACTTCCTCGAAGCACAACATCGGATCAAGTTCGCGAATGTATCATGGGATCACTTCACGCGAGACTCGGTGATCAAGTACATTCAGTGGCTGCGCCAGAGGCCGTGCGGAGTCGCAACCTGCAATCTCAGACTATCCGCTCTCAAGGCATTCCTCAGATACTGTGCGGATGAAGACGTCAGCCTCTATAGTGTGTTCCAGGAGGTGAAAAAGATTCCATTACTGAAGATGGCCCGGACGCCGGTCGGTTACCTGTCGCAGACGGCCCTGAGGACGGTGCTCGCTCAACCTGATAAGACAACCGTAAAGGGGAGACGGAACAGGATGATCATGATTCTGCTATACGACACAGGAGCCAGGGTTCAAGAGCTGGTCGACTTGCGCGTCACCGACTTCCATCTGGAGGCAAGAACTCCATTCGTACTGGTGACCGGCAAAGGCAACAAAACCAGAAGTGTTCCTCTCATGGACAAGACCGTTGCCCATCTGAAGGAATATCTACGGCAATTCCATGCTGGCCCCGCCGACCGTCACGAAGTGCCGCTGTTCTATTCCCTGCACGCGGGTAGGCCGCACATGCTATCCACCGATGCGATCAGCGTATTGGTCAAGAACTACGGCGAAGGTGCGCGCACGACATGTGCTGAGGTGCCGCCGAGAGTGCACCCTCATCTGTTTCGACATAGCCGTGCGATGCATCTCTATCAGTCCGGGATGCCGCTTCCTTATATTGCGGAATTCCTGGGACATGCAAGCGTGACTACCACTGAGATCTATGCTTCCGCGGATACCGAGATGCTGCGCAAAGCCATCGAGCGAGCAGATCCCGGGCTGGCGGACGAAACGCCCGCCTGGAAGGATGAGGAGAGTCTGAGGCGGCTGTGCGGCCTCTAAGAGCCCCAATGTTATGCCGAAGTTTGCAACGCTATCTGTTTGTGTGGAAACAAGTTACCGACAAACTTCGGCATTTCATTTTTTTCGGGATAATCAAGGTAATGCCGAATTCGGCATTTCCTTGATAAAGGCCCGGGATTCATCTCCCTCGACACGTTGAGCGTGATCCAGGGCGGACTGGGCGCCTTGCTGATCCACGGCGCCACCAGGTATCCCGAGGGCCACGGCGCCATCGAGCGCTTCAACCGCACCGCGTACGATCAGGTGCTGCGGTCCCTCGACGGCGCCGCCGACGTGGACCCCGCTTGCGAGGCACTCACGCTCCGCCTGCGCCACTTCCTCGACCGCTACAACGACACCCCACACGAGACTCTGGGCAAGGATACCACCCCGCGTCAGCGCTGGGAGCAAGGGCGTCCCCTACGCTTCCCCACAGACGACGCCGATCTGTACCGCCGCTTCGTGGTGCGCGCCATGCACAAGGTCTCCAACGATCACGTCATCAAGGCCGACGGTCGGTTGTGGGAAGCGCCGCGCCGCAGCGCTGCCAGTTGGGTCGAGGTGGCACGCCACGTGCTCGACGGTCGGCTGTG
Organism: Spirochaetia bacterium; assembly: GCA_965198005.1. GTDB lineage: Bacteria > Spirochaetota > Spirochaetia > SZUA-6 > Bin103 > Bin103. The sequence goes on along the minus strand of CBDAOI010000003.1, from coordinate 786,776 downwards.
GGTTCAGCACCAGGGGCGCATGATCGAGCTGGCTGAGGTGGACCCCCACGCCAACGCGACCGCGCCGCGCGGCTCCGGTCGCGCGCCGCAACCGACCGCCGACGAGGACGGCGAGGAACTGCCTGCCACTGCGGCCGGCATCGCCTACGCCAACGACCTGCGCCCGCTGGTCGACCCCGAGGGCGGCTATAGCGATCCACAGGACGACCAACACGACCAGGAGCAGCACCCATGAGCCATGACCTCAGCCCACTGGGCTTCCGCAAGACCCCCTTTACCCGCGAGTTGACCGTGCGCGAGCGGTTCCCTCTCGAACCTCAAGCACAGGTCGCCACCGCACTCACCGAGGCGGTGCAGGAGCGCATGAGCGCCGCCCTCATCGCTCCCGCCGGCACCGGTAAGACCGTCGCCTTGCGCATGCTCTTCGCCGCTCTGCCGGAGGCGCGCTTCCAGGTCCATTACGTCAAGGTGACCGGCCTCTCCAAGCGTGACCTGTGCAAGGAAATCGCCGTCGCCTGCGGCCTCTCTCCCACCGGCATTTATCCCGCTCTGGTGCGCAAGCTGCAGGAGGCTTTCGAACACACCGCCAGCGACGGTCTGCGCCCGGTCATCCTGTTCGACGAGGCCCATGATCTGCGCCCCGAAGCGTTGGCCATGTTGAGGGTCCTCACGAACTTCGAAATGGACAGTCGCCTCGTCGTGTCCCTCGTGCTCGCCGGCCAGCCACACCTGAAACTGCTCCTCCGACGCCCCGAACAAACCGGCATCGCGCACCGTCTGGCGCATTACGCCGAACTGCGTCTGCTCTCCCGGGATGAGACCTGCGCCTACGTCGAACATCGCTGCACCCTCGCCGGCGCTCGCACCAATCCCTTCGACGGCGACGCTCAGGAAACCATCTTCGAAATGAGCCACGGCAACCTGCGGGCCATCGACCGCTTGGCCTTGGCGGCGCTGCAGCACGCCGCCAAGACCCCCGCCACCACCGTCAGTGCCGGTGACGTGATCGCCGCTCGCAGGTACCTGTGGCCATGACCAAACCGCTGCCCACCGTTCCCGTCCATGCCATCGATCCCCAATCCGACACCCCCCAGTGGTTGGTGCACGACCTCTGGACCGCCGCCGCCGTGGGGGCAATCGGGGGTCAGCCCAAAGTTGGTAAGTCTTGGCTAGGACTTGATCTCGCGGTCTCGGTCGCGTCCGGCACCCCAGCCCTCGGGCGGTTCCCGGTCGAGGCCACCGGTCCCGCCCTGGTCTATCTCGCCGAGGATGCTCTGCCCCGCGTCCGCGACCGTGTCGCCCACTTGTGCCGCCACCGCGGCCTGGACCTAACCCGCCTCGACCTGCACGTCGTCACCTCCGACCGGCTGCGCCTCGATACCGAGCGCGACCAGCTCGCGCTCGACCAGACCGTGGCTCAGATCCGTCCCATACTCCTGCTGTTGGACCCTCTGGTCCGACTTCATTGTCTCGACGAGAACAGCGCCTCAGACATCTCTTCTCTGCTCGGCTTTCTGCGCGCCCTCAACCGCCGCTATCAACTCGCTCTGGTCCTCGTCCACCACATGGCCAAGCGCTCGCGCCGCAATCTCGGCCAGTCTCTGCGCGGCTCCTCCGACCTGCACGCCTGGACCGACTCCGCCTGCTATCTGGTGCGGCGCCCCGACGACCGTCTCCAACTCACCGTCGAGCACCGCGCCGCTCCCGCTCCCGATCCCCTCCTGCTGCGCCTCTCAGGCGGCGCTGACCAGCCCCTCTCCCTGCTCGTCGACAGTGCTGCCGCCCCGCCGCCCCCGCTCGCCGAGGCGGTGCGCGCCGCTCTCCGCAGCGCCGGCCAGCCGCTCTCCAGGACCGCCCTCCGCCAACGCTTGCGCGTCAACAACGCCCGTCTCGGTCTCGCCCTCCAAACCCTTGAACAGCGCGGCCTCGCCGTCCGCAGCCCCGCCGGCTGGCACCTGCCGGCCTGACCCCGCCCGTCGCCTGCCTGCTCGCTCTCATCCGACCACTGTTCCGCTGTTCCCTTGTTCCGCACCAGGGACGCACTCGGAACGGAACGACCACCGCCCACACTCCGCGCCATCTATCATGCAACTAACCTCGGCTCGGGGCGCGCAACGCAACACCAGCCGTTCCTCAATGACGTTCTTACGGGGGATGTTGTTGCCGCTGGTCGTCAGGTTGATGAGGATGTCGCACTTGTCGCGGATCCTCTCGACGCACTCGCGAAATAGCTTGAGGCGGTAGGTGGGGACCCCGGTCTCGGGATCGCGCACATGGATATGGACGATGGCGGCGCCTGCTCGGTAGCAGTCGTAGGTGGCGTCGGCGATCTCCGCGGGGGTGTGGGGGAGGCCGGGATGTTGGTCGCGCGTCGGCACCGAGCCGGTCACCGCGACGGTTATCATGTGCTTGCTCATATGTGTGCGTGTGGATCCTCTGTGCGCCATGATGCCACAGGCGAGCCATGAAACGCCAGGACGAAGCCGGCCCGCGCGTAGCCTTCGGCTAGCCGCTGGCGCACCTCGGTTACGCCCCCGGAGACTCCAAGAACATGCCCAAATCTCTCACGTGGGTTCGTGGGCGTGCAGGAAATCGCGCACCTGTTGGATGGTCTGGGCTAGCGTTTCGGGTTGGTCTGCCCAGGGGAACGGAGTAACTTCGGCGTGTGGCGCCAGCGCGACAACGTCCATGGATGTCTGGTAGGGGTGCGCTGGTGCGTCATCGGGCATGACCAGGATCGGCGTGGGGCACGATCGCGCGAAGTCGCGGGACACGCTGTAGACGAAGTCAGGCTGCGCACGATAGAGGTTGTGGAGGTACGATTCGATCGTGCGGGCGGTGATCTCGGGGCGCTGCGCACGCAGCTCGGGGGCCCAGGCATCGCGACCGGAGTTGTACATGACATCCCGGTCCTCCGGCCGGTGCCCGACTGGCTGGCACAGCACGCTGGCCACGACGCGGTCGGGTGCCTGCTGCATGAGTTTGAAGGCAAAGGGGCCGCCGATGCAGTAGCCCATGTAGAGAAACTGCTCGATACCGAGGTGGTCCATGAGATCCAGTTGGTCGCCGGCGAACGCGCCCCACGGATCGTCGACCGGGACTGGCCCGGTGGACTCACCACCGATGGCGTTGCGTTGGTCCATGGTGATGCAGCGAAACTCGTCTTGAAACGCATCCATGGCATTGAAAACGGCTCCCGGCCAACCGTCGACGCGTGAGTTTAGGCCACCGCCGGGGGTGACCAGGAGGGGGAAGCCGGAGCCGGCCTCCTCGTAACGGATGCGGACGTCGCCTCGCTGAAAAAACGGCATAGGGGCCATGCTTGCACACTTTAGGACGACACTCAATTGTGGTGGGTCGTTGGCCTGGCTGGCACATAAGATACCAAAAAATCCAAAAAATCGAAAAAAACCTTCAATTGCCGCTTGACGTGGTTGCCGCAGGTGTGCGAGGGTAGTGTCTCGGGTAACGAACGGATGCGAACGATGCCTGATGACACTACTCAGCGCAGCCACCGGTTGGCGCCCCATAAACCGACGCCCGAGGCGTCGGGGCGGTCTATTCCGCCGATCCGCTCGGACCTCGTCGGCGGCAGCCGACACGCTCCTAGCGGCAACGCAACCGGCGCGTCCTATCCTCGCCTACCCCCCCCCCTCCGGCTGACCGCCCCGTACGCGCCGAGGTGGGCGCCTGCGCCGTGAGCAAGGGGGTAGCGGCCGGCTACGTGTGGTGCCGGCTGAGTCCACCTTCGTTCACTGACCACCGCAACCGTCCCGGATCCCCGCCCGCGACTTACTGCCGACAAAAGCCACCGCCGGCGTTGCCGGTCAATCACATTCGTTGCTCCGCCGACCACCGCCCCCCGAGGCGGCGCGACGCAGGTGCCGACGTTGGCCGAGCGGTCGGTGTTTGCCTAATGGGGCGCACACGCGCTGCGCGCGGCGCACCCCATCTTACGTCTAGCGCCGGCCCGAGACACACAGCTTCCGTCAGGCATCCGTCAGGGCACCGCATAGCTCAAGAAAGGAGGTGCAAAGTGATACTCAAAGAACCGCACGCACGCGCGGCGTGAACCCGGTGAGTCACACGCCGCGCGCTTCAGAACGGTAGAGACTACGCCATTGTGACCCCAGAGATGACTACAGGGGCTCTGGCTGAAAGCTGGTCGATGCCCGACGACACAACGTTCATCTGGAACATCCGCAAGGGCGTTTACTGGGACGATAAGGAGCCGGTGAACGGTCGGGAGTTCGATGCCTATGACGTCGAACACAACTATCACCGCTATTTCGGTCTGGGCGATTTCACCGAGGCCGGACCTAGCGCCCATACATTTGCTACCACCTGGGGTGTAGGTCTCGAATCGGTAACGGCCACCGACAAATGGACGGTAGTTATGAAGCTGACGGAGCCTACCCTCGATGTGCTGGGGAAACTGCTCAACCCCTACTGGGTTGCGTACGCTCCCGAGGTAATCGAGAAGTACGGAGACGCTAAGGACTGGAGGAACCTGGTCGGCACCGGGCCCTGGAGACTGACTGAGTACGTGGACGGCAGCTCTGTAACCTGGGAGAAGAATCCTAACTACTGGGGCTACGACGAAAAATTCCCGGAGAACCGCCTACCCTATATTGACGAGTTAAGGTCCCTGATGATGAAAGAGATGTCAGCACGTCTGGCAGCATTCCGCACGGGTAAGATTGATGTGATGGGTAACTTCGGCGACTCTTGGATATACAATGTCGACGATTTGGAGACCCTCGAGCGGACCAACCCTGAAATCGAGGTGTGGCCCTTTCTTGGGGCACCGGCCGGCGTTTTCGTTTTCAACTGGGCTTTGCCGCCCACTGCCGACCCCATTGTGCGCAAGGCACTGCAGATGTCAGTGGACCGCGAGGCAAATTCCGCCAGCTTCTTTAAGGGTTATGGAGATCCAGCGCCTGCCGGGTTAATGAGACAAGATCTTGAAGAAGGGTGGGCCTGGCCATATGAAGAGTGGCCCGAGGAGGTCAAGCAAGAATATACCTATAACCCCGAAAGGGCCGAGGAGCTCCTTGATGAGGCCGGGTATCCCCGCGGCGCCGACGGCTATAGATTCAAGCTCAAGGTAAGGGCCTTTGAGAGGTACACCACAGACTATGCAGAACTCATCATGGGGTACTTCGACGCCATTGGCGTTGAAGGCGAGCTTGTCCCGCAGACTATCGCTGAGCATAACGCTGACAATAGCGCGGACACGCACGAGTGGGCGCTAGTGCAAGGGGGATATAATGGCGGCAGCAGCGTCACCTTTTGGAATCCCATGAAGGGGATTAGCCAAAACTTTGGCTGGAGCTACAACAAAGCGAAGGACCCGCGTATGGACGCCCTGTATCTTGCCTCCCAAGAAACTACCGACTTGGAGGAGTATAGGAGTCTTTTGAGACAGGCCGATGAGATCACTGTGAGGGAGCACTGGGGCCTAGTCAAATCCAAGTCCCCTCAGTTTTCCGTGAGCCAGCCGTGGGTCGAGGGTTATTTCGGTGAAGCAGGAATGGGATGGGGTGAACGTAATACCGTCCAAGCCCGGATCTGGATCGATAGTGAGCTGAAGAACGCCATGGGTCGTTAGGGAAAAAGGGAGCTGGGAGGCTGTCGCTTGCAACAGGAAGTGGACGCAGATGGATAGGAAATGCAAGCGCGCTTCCCAGTTCCTCTGCTCAGGGCAACGGGATAGAGCGCCAGCGTATAATTTGGGCGGTAAGCAACAGGAGGTGGACGCAGATGGATAGGAAATGCTTGCCTTTGTTCGTTGTCTTCGTAATGATATTCACTCTTTCCGGCTGTGGCCCTGCGGAAGAACCTGTAAATACTGCAGAAGAACAAGAACCTGCAAGTACTGCAGAAGAACCTGTTAGTGTACTGCAGAAGAACCTGTTAGTGCTACAGAAGAAGTGGGCGAAGGGGTCACCATCCCCGACGAAGCTCTTGAGAGAGTCATAAGGGCAGCTATCCAGAAGCATCAAGGTCCCATCCATGTTTCGGAGCTGGAAACCATCACCTCGCTTCGTGAATCAGGCAGGGGATATGCGAGAGTCAAGATCACCGACCTCGCCGGATTGGAGTATTTGAGTAACCTTACCGAGCTGGTTTTCCACTATGGACGGATAAGCGACCTCTCACCACTGGCTTCGCTCGCCAACTTCACCTCGCTCAGCCTTTACGACAACCGGATAAGCGACATCTCGCCGCTAGCTTCCCTGACTAATCTCACCAATCTCGCCCTTAGGAAGAACCGGATAAGCGACATCTCACCACTGGCTTCTCTGACTAACCTCACTGAGCTCGACCTTGCGTTGAACCAGATAAGCGACATTGCACCGCTAGCTTCCCTGACTAATCTCACCGAGCTCGACCTTATGTTTAACCAAATAAGCGACATCTCACCACTGGTGGAGAACGGCGGGCTTTCTGAGGGGGACACTGTAAGTTTGTCTGGTAACCCCTTGAGCGAGACGTCGAAGGAAGTCTATATCCCTGGGCTCCGAGAAAGAGGAGTAGAGGTTATTTTTTGATGCCCCTGCACCGGGTTTTGCTGCGGACGCTCAATAAGCTGTGACATGAGAGCCTATATCATCAGGCGGGTGTTGCTGACAATTTTGGGGCGAGACCTCCTGAGCCGCCTTGTCTACGGGGCTCGTCTTTCGTTGACCGTCGGTCTGGCCGCGACCACTCTCAATGTTGGGGTGGCTGTCCTGATAGGCGGCATTTCAGGATTCTTTGGTGGTAAACTGGACCTGGGTGTACAAAGATTTGTCGATGCTTGGATGGCTTTTCCGGGCCTGCTTCTGTTATTGACCATCATGTCCATAGCGGGGCGGGGTCTGCCCCAGATCATCTTGGTCTTGGGGATAACAGGGGGCATCGGCGGCTCGAGAGTACTCCGAGGCGCCGTTATCGATATTAAGGAGAATGACTATTTTCTGGCAGCCGAGGCCGTGGGCACCCCCACGACCCAAATCCTGTTGCGGCATGTCCTGCCCAATATTGTGGCGCCCCTCATCATCATCTTCAGCATCAACATCGGGGGGGTGATTATATCTGAGGCCTCTCTGAGCTTCCTCGGATTCGGTCTGCCACCGAACATTCCTAGCTGGGGAGGTATGCTCAGCCGGGAAGGGCGTAGGTACATGGAGCACGCGCCATGGTTGGCTTTATGGCCAGGCGTCGCGCTGACCATCGTTGTTTACAGCCTGAACATGTTCGGTGACGCCGTGCGGGACCTGCTCGACCCGCGGCTCAGGGGCGCCGGCCGTTGACATGACAACCCCGTCCTGCGTATTCCGGTGAACCTTTCCAGTGATTCCGGTGGAACGTTACCACGACATCGTGAGGATACTCGCCGGGCCGGACGGGACGCACAAGAGTGCGCCTAGTCCATGCGCATGCCCCCGTTGACGTTTATGGCCTGCCCGGTGATGTTCTTGGCGTATTCGGAAGCCAGGAACACTGCAAGATAGGCCACGTCTTCCGGCGTCTGCCTGCGTCCCAGCGGCATGCGCTGCGAAGACGCCTCGAAGACTTGCCGCGGTGTTAGGCCGCCGAGAGACCCCTCCAGCACCGTCCGGCGAGCCAGTATCCGCTCCTGCATGGGCGTCCACAGATTACCCGGGCAGATGGCATTCACATTGATGTTGAACGGGGCGAGTCCACGAGCGGATGCCTGTGTCAGACTGGTCGCGCCGGCCTTGGAGACGTGGTATGGTGGGTTTCCGGGGCTGCCCTGCCTGCCGGCATCCGAGGCGATGTTGACGATCTTACCGTAACGGCTCGTCCCCTCGAGCCCCTCGCCGACAATGCGCTGCGACTCACCCTGGCTGATCCACTTACCATTTGAGTTTGAGGCTCTTCAGGGTTTCGTGTGGGTAACCGGCCATCACGCTTTCTTGTCTAGTTTCCTGTAATTCTCATACACGATCGAGGGAAATAAGATGAGCATATTGCCGTCCGGGTCTTTGATCCACCTGGCTGGATTAGCCTGGTGCGCTCTATGGACTTCTATTCCCTTGCTGGTGAGATATTCCACAGCCTGATCCATATCCTCCACTTCGATCGCCATCAATCGAAAGCCCGCTTCGAATGGTGGTGCGTTGTATTCAGGATCAGGTGGAGCGCCTGCGTCGATCGAAAACAGTTCTATCACTGCACCCTCTTCAAGGGTGAGATTGGCCACCTCTTTCAGCTGAGCCGAGCCCTTACCAGCCTCGGCCTCAAATCTCTCTCGAACTCTGAAACCCAGGATTCCTTCATAGAAATCGATGAGTCTCTTCATATCCGTAGTTACAACGCCGATATGATCAAGCTTCTTAAACACTACTCACCTCCTGCTGACGTCCCCAGGCGTGCAGAGCGCATGCGCGCAGAGCCGACGATGTGTCCCTGTCATAGAAAAGTTAGGTTAATGACGTAATGCTGAAGTGCTCGAACCGAATCCAATGCGCCGCATCTGCCGGGCCGTTATAGCACTGGATACTCACCTGGTCGTCGCCCGGCGGGGGAAGGTCGCCTGTTGCCGCCGTTTGGAATTCTGTCGCATCTTCGGGGCGATATTGTGCTTCCCAAGAATCCGCGGTAACCAGCAAGCGCAGTCGGACGCTCTTCGCCGCCATCGGCTGCCGCCCGGGAATGATGTAAAGCTCACCGTCGAGGAGCTCCTTCACCTCCTTGAATACCGGCTTGCCGTCATTGTACCAGGTGATCCCCGCTTGCTCATATGGCTGGGTTGGATAGGTGTGGTTGGTAACGGTCACTTCGATGGCAAATGTGCCAGCGCTGCGGTCTGGCGCGGGCCTGAGCAACGCGTTCCTGACCGTAGCCGCGTCACCGGGCTCGACGCAAATCTCCAGCCCGCTGTCTCGAATACGCCAACGGTCCGGGTTCTCCCTCAGCCATGACCAGCCTTCGGCTAGCGCCCCATCGAAGCGGTCTTCAAAAATAGCTTGTTCACTAGATGAGTTCACGTCAATTCCTCCATTCGAATATGGGTGTCAAAGTAGTCAGCGAACTAGGTACTTGATTTGGGTCCTTCTACTCGTATTCTTCGCGGTTAAGTTTCGTCAATGACAAATCCGGACATAGCCCTGGCCTATTATAGCATCGCTTAAGAAAATGGAGGTTTTTCCATCCATCCTCCTCTGGCGTTTCACTCCCCAGCAATTGATTCGGCCCTTCTTTCGCTCTTCTTCCAGGGTCGATTACGACAGGTCAGCCCGGCGTCAACCATCATATTGAGCCCTGTAGTGTGGAGGCTTTCGTCACTCGCCAAATACAACGCAGCATAGGCAATGTCTTCGGGGGTCCCCGCGCGATTGAGCGGTAACTCTTTTGCAAAGGTTTCTGTCAGCCGTTGGGTCCGGCGTTCGTTTTCCTCTGCCGATTGAGTATGGTAGCCGCCCCAGAAGATGGGGGTCACGATTGCTCCTGGAGAGATGCAGTTAACACGAATCCCGTGCTCGGCAAGCTCGACAGCCCAGACCTTGGTGATATGGATGACTCCCGCTTTGCTCGCGGAATAGAGCGGACCGGCGCCATCGGTCGTCACTCCGGCTGTGCTGCCGTTGTTGATGATGCTGCCGCCGCCCTGCTTTTTCATGATCGGGGTCACATATTTGAGACCAAGGAAACAGGAGCCGAGATTCGTCATCATCACTCGGTTGAAATCCTCCAGAGTAAACCTTTCAGGAGGGACAAAGCCTTGCCCGATGCCGGCATTGTTGAACAACACATCCACTCGCCCCCACTTCTCGATTGTGGCATCGACCAGGGCTTGCACATCGGCTTCCACGGAGACATCGGTGCGTTTGAAAATCGCATTTTCGCCCAAGCGATCGGCCAGTGCCTGTCCTGCTTCCTCGCCGCGGGCCGCGATCACCACCCGGGCCCCTTCGGCCACGAATAGTTCCACCGTTCCAGCCCCCATTCCACTGTTGCCGCCGGTGACAACCGCCACTTTGCCTGCAAGTCTTCCCTTTTTCTCTGTCACTGTTTTCTTCCTTCCTTGGATTCAACTCGTGGGAACAACTCTACCAAGACCTGCACTACCACCGCCATGGCAGCGGCCTCCTGCGCTATCGCATGTTCATGCCGGTAACTGATGGCCCGCGCGGTCCACCCGGGGGGCGCCTTGGGTAGGGGCGCCCCGACGCGTCGGGGTCGCCCCTACGATATCCGCGATCACGATGATCGCATGAACATGACTGGGCATGATCACGAAGGCATCCAACGCCGCATGGGGATAATGATTCGGTACGCCCAACCATTTCCAGGCAGGCATCTGCAGTGGCAAGAGGCAGTACGTGTATAGCAGTCATCTGTATCCTCGGCGCTATAAGGGATGGCAGATAAACCTGGTAAATTCTAGTTAGCTTACATCATCTGCTTGAGACCGGATTCTAAGCGACGAGTATGCTCACTCAGCGCTGGTATGAGTTTATCGTCGGTGACCTCGAGGCGTAACGGGGTGATGGATATGAGCCCCCGATTGAGAGCCCAGACATCCGTCCCCTCTTCGATGTCGGGATGGTCCGCTGCGATTGCGGAAAGCTTGTTGTAGTAGAGTCCATCGCCGTCCTGTTCCGTTCTCCACATCCAATAACCAACAGGCGAGGGTCTTGTGACGGCAATACCCCGGATTTCTCCGCGGGGGACACTGGGGACGTTCACATTGAGTGTGAGGCCCGGCGGCATTTCGCCCTCCGTTATTTTGCGTGCCAACAATTCGGAAACCGTGGCGGCAAGGGGAAAATGCGGCTCTCGCTGGTCTTGCGACCCATATAGGCTCAGCGAGACGGCAATTGACGGGATCCTGGGACTGCGGGTATGAGCCACCCGGGTCGCCATGGTGGTACCCGATTGCAGGACTTCATTACCGAGGTTGGGACCCGTGTTGATGCCGGAGACGACGAGGTCAATCTTGCCTTCAGCCAATGGCCCTAAGCCCAGGAACACACAATCACTTGGTGTGCCACTGACGGCATAGGCACGCGCCCCTTCGATGGCAGTGTCTCGTTCCGCAACAGCAATGCCGTTATGAAGGGATACTGCGGTGCCAATGCCACTCTGCTCTTGGTCCGGGGCAACAATGAGCACCTCCCCGACCCGGCTCATCGCGTCGGCGAGAGCCCGGATGCCTGGCGAATCAATACCATCGTCGTTCGTGACCAGAATCTTCATAATTCGCACACCGTCACTCGTCGAGGAGAGCGACCACCCCGTTGTCGCCATCCACACGGATCATCTGCCCGTGCTTGATCCTCTTGGTGGCAATCCCGAGTCCGAGCACTGCGGGGATGTTGTACTCGCGGGCCACAATCGAGCCATGCGTCAGGATGCCGCCAATATCGGTCACCAGACCCTTTGCCTGGGAGAACAGCTGCGTCCAGGCGGGAGTGGTCATCGGGCACACGAGGATGGTGCCGGGTTGCATCTTCGCGAAATCGGCCGGGGACATGACGAGGCTGGCGCGGGCGGTGATCTGGCCGGGACTGCAGGCGTTGCCGTTTAAGCTGTCACTGTCCGCGTCGTTGGCGGTCTTGCCCCAGCCAGGCCCCTCACCTTCTTCCGGTGGTACCGTGTTCGGTGGCACCAGCCGCATGCGCGCCTGCTGAAGTTCGCGCTGCTCGGCGACACGTTCCTTGAGTTCCGGCAGCGCCTGGCCCGCCTGGCGCGCCGCCATGGCCTCTTCGAGCTGTGCTCTCCACAGGTAGAAGAGGTCGTCCGCCTGGGTTAGGGTGCCGGCCTCGACCAGACGGCTGCCCAGTTCGAGTGCGAGCCGCCGCAGCGTCGGCCATCCGGCCCCCAGGTAAAACAGCGCCTGGTCGCGGTCAGGATAAACGCGCTTCATGACCCAGAGGAACTCGCACAATTCCCGCCAGTCTTCATCGCTGAAGGCCTGCTTCGCCTCCCTCAGGGCCGCCTGACGTCGCCTGGCGAGGTCGATCTGCGTGGCGGCCGGGTCGTGGTTGGTGTCCCGGGCCACTGCCTTCAGGTTCAACATCACCGGCAAGGGGTCTTCCGCAAGCGTTGGTTCGGCGAAGTCGAGCGTGCTGATCTGGTGCCCGTAGCGCTGCAGATGCTGATCGATCGCCTGAACGATCAGCGCTGCCTCTGAGCGCTCACGCAACGCGGCTAGCAGCCGTTGTGCGGGAGTGGTCAGCACGAGCTCAACGAGTCCCTCATCGGCACGGATGAGTTCGGCAATATCGGAGATCTCGCCCTGGGCTTCCATGGAGAGCGAGCGCAGGCCGCTGAGGAACTGGCCGCTGCTAAACCCCTTCCCCGGGGCCGCTTTCTGCAGAAAATCCTGGAATGTGATTTCGGCGCCCCGCAGCATATTCATGACTGCCCTGGTGTCGACATGGCTGATCATCGAGTCTTGTCTCATGGTGGGTGAGTACCAGGTTTCGCCATCCGCTCTCGCCAGGGCACACATACCATCCAGCAGTGCCTCATCCGACGCCGCCTGCGGGTCCACCTGCCGCCACTCATCAATCACCGCCAGGTATGCGGGCAACGTTTCCTTGCCCCACGAATTAAACCAGTCGGCGTAGACCTTGGCCCATTTGCCAGTGCCGTAGATATGGCTCGCCGTATTCGTGGACTGGTTCTTGGACAGCCGCATATTTGCGATAGTAGGGGTCTGTTCGTTCGCCGACCCAGGAAACACACGGGTGGTTGGATAGGGTTCCACACCTGGGGGCGTACCCGACGTGACGTACGCATAGCCATTGACAGCGTAATGAACACTATGTGTCGCTCGACCGCCCACCGCATCCTTCAGGTAGAGATCTTCGAACAGTGGCGAGACCGGCCCCGGGATATGCTCCACCAGGTTTTTTCGCAGCAATGGTGCACCAGGTCCACCTCGTGGATATCCCGGGAACCAATCCGGCATGTCGGGCTTCTCCCACCGAATATCCTTCAGCGGTGCCGGAGGCAGGTTGGTAATCGGGCGCGACTGCAGCAGCGACAGTGTCCCGTTGACGACTGCCCACTCGATATCCTGGGGCTGGCCGAAGTGCCGCTCCACGGCGATGGCGAGTTGGGCCAGTTCCCGCAACACCGGCTCCGCCAGCGACGACTGTTCCCGTTCCGCCGCGCTCAACTCCCGGGTGTCGGTGCCCTGGCCTGCAGCGGACACCATCATGTGCTCCTTGCTGCCGATAATGGTCTCCCTGACCGCCAACGTGTCCCGGTCGATGATGTAGGTATCGGGGGTGATCTCGCCGCCGACAATCGCCTCGCCCAACCCGAAACTGGCATTGACGATCATCTCGGACCGCTCCCCCGTCGCCGGGTTGGCGGTAAACAGGATGCCCGAGACTTCTGACGGCACCATTTTCTGCACCACCACCGCCATGGCAACCGCCTCCTGGGCGATGGCATGTTCATGCCGATAACTGATGGCCCGTGCGGTCCACAGAGACGCCCAACAGTCGCGCACCGACGCATACACTGCATCGCGACCGCGTATGTTGAGATAGGTGTCCTGCTGCCCCGCGAACGACAGATCCGGCAGGTCTTCCGCGTTGGCCGATGAACGCACCGCAACCGGTGGCTCGCCTGCGCCGAAGGCGGTATAAGCTGAACCGATCTGCGCCTTCAGTTCATCCGTTAGCTCAGCTTCGGCAAACAACGCCTGGATTTGTTGCGAGGCGGAATCGAAAGACACCGCTGTGCCCACGAGCTCCGGTTTTGCCCCATCGATGATGGCCTGCTGAAGGTCGTTGTCAGAAACGAACTGCCGGTAGGCGGTTGTCGTCACCGTAAAGCCTGCCGGGACTGGAAATCCGGCAGCAGTCATGCTTGCCAACGACTGGCCTTTGCCGCCTACCGTATCCAGATCGGCAGCAAGTGCGTTGTCTTGAACTGCAAAGGGGAGGACATGGGTGCTACTCATAGTGTCTCCTTGAGAATCGAAGAAGTGCTGAAGTTGTGCATGGCAGATTGTTCGTCAGTTAATCATCAATACTAGGTTATGAAGGCACCGCCCGCTGGTCTGGAAACAGTGCGGTTGGATGGGTTTTGCGGCGCGAGTGGGAAGAACGCCAGAAGGCACTTGCCAGATAAAGAGGGTCGGCCGTTGTCGTCCCACGTCACCTTCGGTAGGGGCGCCCCGACGCGTCGGGGCTGACGGCTGACGGCTGACGGCATCCCCCCCCTTCACCCCTCGCCGCCCCTGAGCCTGGGGTCGAGGAGGTCCCTGAGGGCGTCGCCGAGCATGTTTAGACAGTAAACGGTAATAGTCAGGCAAAGACCAGGCCAGAGAGCTAGCCATGGCGCCTGCTCCATGTATTTACGTCCTTCCCGGCTGAGCAGAGACCCCCAGTCAGGACTCGTGGGGGGCAGACCGTATCCGAGGAAGCTCAGAGAAGCAATACTCAGGATTACGCCTCCTACGGTTATCGAGAATATGATGATGACGACAGGCATAACATTGGGCAGGACATGCCGCATCAGTGTTGCGGTGGTGGGGCTCCCAATTGCCCGCGCCGCCAGAAAGTAATCATTCTCTTTAATGCCGATAACGGTGCCTCTGAGTACTCTTGAGCCGCCAATACCTCCTGATATCCCCAGGACCAGTATTATCTGTGGTATACCCGGCCCCACTATAGACATTATGGTTAGCAACAGGAGCAGTCCCGGGAAAACTATCCAGGCATCGACAACCCTCTGCACTATAATGTCAAACTTACCACCAAGGAATCCGGAAGTGCCGCCTATCAGGGTACTGATCACAGTACTCAGAGCGGTGATGGACAGACCGATCAGTATGGAAAGACGACCCCCCAGGATCAGGCGGCTCAATAAGTCTCGCCCTATCTGGTCCGTCCCCAGGAGATACTGGGCGGATGAGCCCTGCAGCCGGTCTGCCAGGTGGATTTCAAAAGGTGGATAAGGGGTCAGAGCATCGGCAAAGATCGCGATCAGAATCCATATCAATATGATAATCCCGCTGGCAGCACCCAGTGGCTTCTCCTTGACCAGCCTGATAAAGAATTCAGCCAGCCGGGAACGTCTCCTTGGCGCAATTTCTGTCGATGGCATCCCTGCAGCGTCGCTCATATGCCTCCTCTACGTGTAGCGGACCCTGGGGTCCAGGTAAGGGTAGATCATGTCGGTAAGTAGAATGGTAAGCAGAACTACGCCGCCGAAAAACAGGTTTACTCCTTGGACCACCGGGTAGTCTCTCCCTTCGAGTGCATCCAGAAACATACGACCTATCCCCGGCAGGTTAAATATTTCCTCTATGATAACGGAGCCGCCTACCAGGAGGGGCAACTGCAGGCCTATCAGAGTAACTACCGGGATGAGTGCATTTTTGATGGCGTGTCTGATAATAACTACCCTCTCCTTGAGACCCTTGGACCAGGCCGTCCTGATGTAGTCCTGCCTCAGCACCTCCAGCATCATGGTGCGCGTCATCCGCATTGTGGCTGCAGCCGAGGCCGTCCCCAGAATCACGCTGGGAATGATGAACATCCCGAGATTCCCCAGCGGGTCTTCGACAAGAGGGATATACTCCATCGACGGCGACCAGCCCCACCAGATTGCCGGGTAGAGCATGACCATAATTGCCAGCCAGAAGTTAGGCGTTGCCAGGCCGATGATGGCGATGGAGCGCCCCACGTAGTCTGGCGGTATCCTGGCGAATCGCCGAGTAGATGCCGACGGGCAGGGCTATCACTAGCCCGATTACGATTGCCATGGCGCCAAGCTCAATGGTTACTGGCAATCTACCTATTATCTGCTCCTCTATCGTAGAAAAAACGCCAATCAGTGGTTCGCCAAGCGTGCCCTGGAGGATACCGTTGAAGTGGGACTCCTTGGTAACCCAGTCAGGGGTAGGCAACACTCCTATCCAGCGTCCGTACTGTACGTACACAGGCACGTCTAAACCCAGCATACGCTCAAGAGCTTCGCGGTCTATATCGCCACCCGTGGCATACCATCCTCCCATCTCAGCCACCATAATGTCTATTAAATCGCCGGGGATGAAGCGCACCGCGAGAAAGACTATGATGGTCAATATGAACAGGGTGGGGATTACCAGCAATAACCGCCTGATGAGATAGGCTCTCATGTGACACACCTCCTTGTCATTGCGAGCCCCGATTTATCGGGGCGTGGCAATCTCGCGGCCTTCCCGATTGCTTCGGGTCTGGCTAACCTTAACCCCAGCGCATGGGCGGGCGCCTTGCTCCCCCCTCTCAATCTCCCCCTGCGAGGGGGAGAGGAATTATCTCCTCCCCCACTGGGGGAGGATTAAGGAGGGGGGTCTTACGCCCTGCTATCAATTCACACGTGACTTACAACTGGATTCCGGCCCCGATTCCAATGCGGGGCAGGCTTTTCGCCGGAATGACGGTAACGTTTGCGAAGAGTGGTGATCAGGTTGATTTGTCATTCCGGGCTTGATCCGGAATCTAGGCCAAGAACTCCTGGATCCCGGATCAAGTCCGGGATGACAGTAAGAAAGCGCGCCTCGCAATGACAACGGCTGCGGGAGCTGGGAAGCGTAAGCTTCCCAGCTCCCTCTTGCCCTGAGGTCAGCCACAAGGGGTGAAGCCCCTAACGACCCATTGCTTCCTTCAGCTCACTATCAATCCAGAGGCGGGCAAAGTGGGTATGACGTTCAGTGAATCCCAGACCAAATTCACCGGCATAACCCTCGACCCACGGCTGGCTCACGCTAAACAGAGGGGATAGGGGTTTGACTAGGCCCCAGTGCTCCCTTACAGTGATCTCATCGACCTGTCGACTATAGCTCTGCCACTCCTCCAAGGTGGGAACACGTTTCATGGCGGCAATCAGGTCGTGCATTCGCTGGTCCTTCGTTTTGCTATATTTCCAACCACGAAGTTCTGTTAGACCATACATATAGTGGATGGGGCGCTTAGTCCCATATACCACCCAACCCTGTAAGTGCAACTCGTGCGTGTCCGCCGTTCCGAGAGGTGGCAGCTCAGGGTCAGTAATCACAACCATCTCGCTTTTAACGCCAATGGCGTCGAAGTACCCCATGAGGATTTCTGTATAGGTCGGTTCGTTCCTCGCGTGATGGCCAATCTTGAGCGTTAATCTGTAGCCGTCGGCGCCGCGCGGGTACCCAGCCTCATCGAGGAGCTTCTCGGCACCTTCCGGGTCATACCTATAGCCTGCCTTGACCTCATCGGGCCAGTCTTCATATGGCCAGGCAAACCCTTCAGCCGCTTGATTTATAAACCCAGAAGGTGCTGGATCTGCCCAACCCTTAAAGAAGGTAGCGGCAAGTGTCTCGCGGTCCACTGACATCTGCAGTGCCTTTTTCACATTGACGTCCTGCGTGAGCGGCAAAGAGTGGTTAAACATGAAAGTGCCTGCATTCCAGACATAAGCGGGCCACACATCGATTTCAGGGTTGGTCTTCTGGAGGCTCTCTACATGGTCGATATTGGCTAGATGAGCGTCGCCGGTGTTAGACAGCATATCAATCTTACCCGTGCGCATTGCCGCCAGACGTGCTGAAATGTCTGGTATAAGGAGGGACTTTAACTCGTCAATATAGGGTATGCGGTTCCCGAATTTTTCGTCAACACCCCAGTAGTCAGGATTCTTCTCCCAGGTTGCAGAGGTGTCCTCCACATGGTCAGTCAGTCGATAGGGCCCGGTGCCGACCACGTTCCGCCAATCCACATAGTCGCCGTATTTCTCGATTACCTCGGGGGGTAATATCCAAGCTGAGTTGTGGAGCATTCCCCGCACCGTATTGAAGTTAGGCTTCTTCAGCTTAAGCTCAACCGTCCATTTGTCGGTGGCGGTAACCGATTCGAACTCTAGACCACCTACATAGCCCCCAGGTCCGTCTTCGGTGAAATCACCCAGACCCAAATAGCGGTGATAGTTCCATTCGATGTCATAAGCATCGAACTCCCGACCGTTCATCGGTGGCTTATCATGGTAGTAAACGCCCTGCCGGATGTTCCAGATCCACGTTGTGTCGTCGGGCATTGACCAGCTTTCAGCCAGATTCCCTCTGTACATCTCTGGGCCCGTATAGAACCAGTTTAGGTCAACCGTCTTTTCCCTGGATATTGCCCAGTCGGCGATGACCAGCTTCTCATTAACACCACTGATGAAGTGAGGCGGCCAGCCACCAGCCGAGTACGGGTCAGCACTCTTAGGAAACTGCTTATGGGCCCACGTGAGTGTCCCGCCATACTGGGGCTCGGTCCACGTCATGCCGGTGGCGGGGTCGGTCACATACCGCTTGTCAGCCGCGGCTGCCGGTGCCTCTTCCTCTGCGCCAGCGGCCCACAGGCCGGTTGCGCTCAGAATCAGGACCAACGCAATCGCGAAGGTCCTTATGATTGTAATTTGTACAGTAATCATACGTAGCTCCGTATGTAGATTTTTTCGAGAGTATTGCGGAGCGGATTGCCGCTCCCTGGCTACTCTGACGCCCGCAACACGGGCGCGCCCGCCAACGCAGACGGCCAGTCTGAGTCAAATTCACTAAAAGCGCGCGGCGTGTGACTCAACGGGTTCACCCCAGCTCACGCCGCGCGCGCGTGCGGTTCTTTCAGTATCATCTTCACCTCCTTCTTGGGGCACAGGGTGCCCTGCCAGATGGCTGACGTAAGATGGGATCCGCGTGCGCGCCCCAAGTGATAGGAAGAACTATATCCGATCTGGACGCTGATGGGCAAGTTGGCCCCGACAGAGCCTGCGGGATCGGACAAGCGCGCCCTGGCAGATTCCACTCCCCCGCATCAACTCTCAACATGGGTGAACCATGGGCCCAAGCTGTCGATCTGTCAATACCCATCTGGCAAGTTCAGCAATTCTCGGTGAACGGCTGGTAGAGGGGCAGAGTGTCATAAGCTCAAGCCCTCCGTATGTGAAATGCGACCATGCCCCACCTGTTGGCCCACCGCGTGAATGCACGACCCAATAATACCCATTCCTCCCGTGAAAGACAAGCACCGGACGGCCACGGGCAGCAATTCTCGGGGAACGGCAAAGCATCATAAACAGTAAACCAAACAGTAAACCAACATTGCGGGCGAAAGGTTACAGAAAAAGTCTTGAGGGCGAGATCGCAAGCCCTGTCATAAGCTCAAGCCCTCCGAGTGTGTGAAACGCGACCATGCCCACCTGTTGGCCCACCGAGTGAATGCACGCACGGTCCGACCCGGCCGAAATTCTGTAACTGATTGCAGGTGAAGTATTTAGCCACCGTCAAGCCAGCCCCGTGCGATGACCTGACCACCGTCAGCCACCGCCGCTCGGCCGATGCCGCGGGCTGGCGCGGTGCGGCGATCGGCCCTTCGGGGGCGGTTGCCCGGACGCGGCCGGCACACCTGCGCCGCGGCCCCCGTCAGGGATCGTTCAGGGAGCAGGTTCAGTTTCCGAGGGAGCGGCTACCCGGACAGCGGCTGCGGCGGCGAGTTCATCCGCACCAGCACCTGGTCCCACGACGGGAACAGGAATAGCCGAAACGTGGCGACGTTTCGCCATTCGGTGGCGACCCATCTTCTGCGAGCCGATGCGAACGTGATGCACATAGCCAAGCTGCTCGGCCACGCCTCGCTGAAGACCACGCAGAAGTACCTGCGGGTGGAGATCGGCGATCTGAAGCGCGTGCACAGCCTCTACCACCCCCGCGAGCGGACCTCTCGTGGAGACGGCAAGGGGACATCCCCCACACAAGGCACCTGACGGCCGCTGCCGGCCGAGTACCGCACCATCATCAAGGCGTACCTGCGCAGCGTGATGACGCACGCGGCCCAGAAGGAGCGCCTGATCGCTAGCGCCGCCGAGCCGGAGCTGCCGTAGGGAGAGGGAACCGAGAGCGCAGATCGCGCGAAGAAAGTGCTTGACGGCTGGGAACCGAGTGCGAATTAGGCGCCGCACCAAGTACCAGGAGGTGCGATCGATGGTGAGCTTTCAGGTTTCCGGTCAGCCGGCGCTGCGGTTCAAGGTGGCGGCGCGCGCGGTGCTGTTTGCCGGCAGCCGCCGCGGGCAGGTGGAGCAGCCGGTCTGCCGCGCGCTGGTCGAGCGGTTCCGCCGCCACGGGTTCGGGTTCTTCGTGGGCTGCGCGACCGGCGTCGATGCGGCGTTCCGCGCGGCGCTGGCCCACTCAGCGTGCGGCCCCGACGAGGTGTTCGTCGGCTGCGCGTTCGGCCAGCGCGCACGGCGCTGCCGGGCCGAGGGGCTGTTCGCCTCGGCGGTGGTGCCCGAGGGCATCCCGCCCAACGCAGCGCTGGCGCGGCGTACCCTGTGGCTGGTCAAGCGCAGCTCGCTGGTGGTGCTGTTCCCCGAGCGCCCTGCCGACCGGCAGTGGGGTCCGGGCTCGCGGCTTGCCTATCGCTCGGCGCTCTACCACCTCAAGCCGACCTTCGTGGTGGCCTCGCGGCCGCCTGTCGCTCCGGCGTTCTGTCGGGTGGCGGCCGCCGACCTGTTCGCCACGGTCGACGGCTACTGGGTGGTGCCCCATACGTTCCGCGACGGCCTCTGCGACGACGAGTACTGAGGGTCGAGATCGGAGTATCGGCTTCCCGCTGACCGCCGAGGCCACGCCCATGCACAACCCGGCGCTCGCCGACCTGCTCGGTCGCCTTCCGGCCCCCCCTCCGGACCAGCGAAGCAGCCCACAGCCCCCGACCTCGTGTCGTGGTCTGTGGGCCGTATGCCAGCCGTGGCGCCAGGGAGGGCGCCACGGGTGCAGGTCACCGGTTACGAACTCTGCCGCGGCCGATGAAGCGGCGGCATGACGTGGCAGCGCTACCTCTCACGCCGCCACGATCCACGCCGGCACCACCGGCCAACCGTCACTAGCGGTGCGCCCGCGACATCAGCACAATGGCGATACCTGCGATCCGGCACAAGGGCCCATTGGCCGATTCAGAACGTGTCCGAAGGCCCCTTCGACAAGCGGAGTGCAGACCAACCTCGGCCTGCTCTCCGCGGCGAGGCGCCATCCTTCCTTGGTCTCCTATCGCGCCAGAGCACGACGGCGACCGACGTTTTTCGTCAGCGTCGCTCGGCCGCGACCGCCACTTCTCTCCGATGCACGGACGACGCGTCAGTCGTGTGATGAGTTACCCGTGCACTTCGCCGACTCGGTCTGCGGTGCCCGATGATGCGCCGACAGTACGGTGCCTGGCGCCGCTTCGAGCTGACCGGCCAGGTCACGCCCATCCACAGCCCGGCGCTCGTTGACGTGGTCGGGCGCGTTCCGGGCGCGCCTCCGGAGTGGCCGATGGGCTCCCAGCCCGCGACGTCCCTGTCGCGGGCCGGGAGCTACATGCCACCCGTGGCGGCAGGGATGGCGCCGTCGGGTGGAGGTCACCGTGCATCCGGCGTGACCCGCGGGTTGCCGGCCGCGCACGCACGGGTCGGTGCGGCGGTGGTGGCGAAGCCGAAGGATGCCCGCGTCGGGGTGATCGAGCGGGAAGACATCTGGGGCCGACCCGTCGCACCTTGCCTTGCTCGGTGGGGTGCACGGCCCCGCAGCAGGCGCGTGGCCCCGAGGCCGCCGCAGGCGCGCTCTCCTTAGACCGACCCGGCGGCTCCGGCACCGAGACTACCACCGCCCCGCAGCCGCGGGTCGAGCAGGTCCCTAAGCGCGTCGCCGAGCATGTTCAGACTGTAGACAACAACAGTCAGGCAAAGACCGGGCAAGAGAGCCAGCCGTGGCGCCATTTCCATGTACACACGCCCCTCCCGGCTGAGCAGACCTCCCCAGCTGGGTACACTCGGCGGCAGACCGAATCCCAGGAAGCTTAAGGACGCCTCGCTGATAATCACCCCCCCGATGTTGATGCTAAATATGATGATTACGATAGGCATAATATTGGGCAGGACATGTCTGATAAGTGTTCTCCATTTTTTGCAGCCAATCGCCTCTGCCGCCTGAAAATACATATTCTCCTTGACGCCGATAACGGCGCCTCTGACTATTCTTGAGCCACCGATGCCTCCTGATATCCCCAGGACCACTATTATCTGTGGTATACCCTTCCCCACTATGGACATGATGGTTAACAACAGGAGCAGGCCCGGGAAACACATCCAGGCATCGACAAATCTCTGCATAGCCAGGTCCAATTTACCGCCAAGGAATCCTGAAATGCCGCCTATCAGGAGAGCCACCACAACATTGAGAGCGGTCGCGGCCAGACCGACAACTATGGAAAGACGAGCCCCGTAGATAATGCGGCTCAGGAAGTCTCGCCCCAACTGGTCCGCGCCCAGCAGGTACTTTGCTGATGAGCCAGTCAGCCTGTCTGCCATGTGTATTTCATCATATGGATAAGGGGCCAGAACATCGGCAAAGATAGCCACAAGAATCAAGAGCAATACGATAATCCCGCTGACAGTACCCAGCGGCTTCTCCCTCCACAGCCTGATAAGGAAATCAGCCAGCGCGTTACGTCTCTTTGGCTCACTTACTGCTGATGGTCTCCCTGTGGCATCACTCATATTCCCGATTTCCTTCCTTTATCTATAACGGACCCTGGGGTCTAAATAAGGATAAATCATGTCTATCATTAGATTGGCCCCCATAACCGCGCTGGCGAAAACCAGGTTGACTCCGGAGACCACCGGGTAGTCTCTGTCATTGAGGGCATTCACCATGAGACGACCCAACCCCGGCAGGTTAAAGATGTTCTCCATGATAACGGAGCCACCTACCAGGATAGGCAACTGCATGCCTACGAGGGTAACTACCGGGATGAGGGCATTCTTGATGGCATGTCTCATAACAACTACCCTCTCCTTCAGACCCTTGGACCAGGCCGTCCTGACATAGTCCTGCCTGAGCACCTCCAGCATCATGGTGCGCGTCATCCGCATGGTGGCGGCCGACATGGCCGTCCCCAGAATCAGGCTGGGAATGATGAACACCCCGAGATTCCCCAGCGGGTCTTCGGTGAAAGGAATCCACTCCATCGGTGGCGACCAGCCCCACCAGATTGCCGGGAAGATCATGACCATAATTCCAAGCCAGAAGTTAGGCGTTGCCATGCCGATGATGGCGATGGTGCGCCCGAGGTAGTCGCCGGCGGTATCCTGGCGAATCGCCGAGTAGATGCCGACTGGCAGGGCTATCAGGAACCCGATTACGAGTGCCATGACGCCAAGCTCAATGGTTACCGGCAGGCTAGCTATTATTCTCTCCTCTACCGCAAAACCAACAAACAGTGAGTCGCCAAGGGTGCCCTGGAGGAGACCTTTAAAGTGGGACTCACCGGTAACCCAGTCAGGGGTGGGCAACACTCCTATCCAGCGTCCATACTGCACGTGAACAGGCACGTCTAATCCCAGTATACGCTCAAGAACTTCACGGTCTATCTCGATATTGATGGTGGAGCCAAAGCCTTCCATTTTAGCTTCTATTCGGTCTATTACATCGCCCGGGAGGAAGCGGACCGAGAGAAAGACCAGGATGGTCAATATAAACAAGGTGGGGATTATCAGCAATAACCGCCTGATGATATAGGCTCTCATGTCACACTCATCATCGCGATTTCCCCCGTCATTGCCACTTCACTCGTCATTCCGGTGAAAACCGGAATCCACCTTCCACGTCATTCCCGCGAAAAGCCGGTCCCGGACTGGATACGGGGCCGGAATCCACCTTCCACGTCATTCCGGCCCCTTCCACTGAAGGGCGCGGCACTCTCTAAGGTGCGAATGACCCCTGCGAAGAAACTCGCCTCTCACCGTTTTGGAGAGTCCAGAGGGGTGAAACCCCTTTGAAACGGGGGTTCAAGGGGGTGTCCCCCTTGATTCTCCCCGTCATTCCGGCGAAAGCCGGAATCCACTTAGACGATCCCGTTGCCTCAACCAGATTGCTTCGTCGTCCTTCTGCGAAGGACTCCTCGCAATGACAGTAAGAAGGCGCGCCTCGCCATGACATCTTGTGTGGGAGCTGGGAGGCTTGAGCCCCCCAGCTCCCTCTTAATGACCCATTGCTTCCTTCAGCTCACTATCAATCCAGAGGCGGGAGAAGACAACATGGTTTTGCATTCCTCCAAAGCCGCCTTCGGCGTTATAACCTATCACCCACGGCTGGTGCACGGTAAACGCTGGGGCCAAAGGCCCCCAGATCATCCAGTGCTGCTCTATGATGCGCCAGTCCATCTCTTTAATCAGCCTCACGTGCTCCTCCATGGTGGTAGCCACCGGGGCGGCTTCATACAGGGCGTCATATTGCGCGTCGGAGAGTCCAGCTCTGTTCGTTCCAGAGCCCGAGAGAAACTTACCGACTTGCCAAAATGGATCAGCCTTGACGCCCCCAACATCCGTGGACAAACCAAAATCTCCAACTTTCACTCTAGTATTAAATTCTGCACCGCTAGGTGTGTCAATAACCACATCAACGCCAATGTCACGCCAGTGTGCTGCCAGTAATTCTGTGAGGCTCACATCACGCCGCGGGTGGTGCAGGTACGTGGTCTTGAATCTAATGCCGTCGGCGCCACGCGGAAGCCCAGCCTCATCAAGCAGCTTCTCGGCCCCTGCTGGGTCATAGGTATAGTATCCCTTGATCTCTTCGGGCCACTCTTCAAATGGGACGTGATACCCCTTGAATTCCAGGCCTACCATCCCCCGAGGTAACGTTTCTGCATAACCCTTAAAGTAGGTATTGTTAATTGTCTCGAGGTCCAGTGCCATCTGCATTGCGCGGCGCACCCGGATGTCGTCATAGGGCGCCTGGCGCTGGTTCAACGCGCTAACAGCATTCGACCGTTCTGACCACGTGTGGAGTACGAGTTCGGGGTTGGTCCGCATGAGGCTCTCTGCCTGGTCTATAGCGTTTAATTGAGAGGAGCCCGGCCAACCTATGAAATCGATCTTACCCGTGCGCAGTCCCGCCAGAAATGTGCCCACTTCCATGATAACAAGTCCCTTTAACGTGTCAATATAGGGCAGGCGGTTCTCCGGGTATTTTTCGTCGAAGCCCCAGTAGTTGGGATTCTTGGTCCAGGTCACAGAGCTGACCGGGACCAAGTCAGTTATCATATAGGGCCCGGTGCCGACCACATTCTGCCAATCCCAATCGTCCCCGTATTCCTCGAGTAGCTCGGGGGGCTGTATAACCATACTGAACCAGTCCAAGATATAACCCAGGGCAAGGATTTTTGGCTCCTTCAGCTTCATAACAACCGTCCACTTGTCGGTGGCCTCTACCGATTCCCAAGGCAAAGCTACGAGGTGACCTCCCCCTGGGGAAGGTTCGGCTTCACTGAACTCGGTCCCTGTCAATTTATTTCCCAACATGCGGTGAAAGGAATGTTCTACATCCTTGGCAGTTAGCTCACGCCCGTTCACCGGCGGCTTATCATGCCAGTGAACGCCCTGGCGGATGTGTAAGATATAAGTTGTGTCATCACGCTGTTCCCAGCTTTCCGCCAGCGCCCCCGTCAGGGCGAATACAGGCGCCATGTAGCCGCCGAAAAAAGGATATATGTCCCTATCTATTGCCCAGTCCACCATGGCCAGCTTCTCTAGAACGCCACTGATGATGAGTAACGATAAATTACCGCCAATATAGGCATCCGGTCGAAAGTCGACATCGCCCCATTTCAGGACCTGGGTCAATGTCCCGCCATACTCCGGTGCGGTCACCGCCTTGCCGGTGGTGGGGTCGGTCACGTACCTCTTGTCGGCGGCGGCTGTCGGCTCCTCCTCTGCGCCACCCGCCCAGAGGCCGGTTGCGGTCATGACCAGGACCAACGCAAACGCGAAGGTCCTTATGATTGTAATTTGTACAGTAATCATACGTAGCTCCGTATGTAGATTTTTCGAGAGTATTGCGTAGCGGATTACCGCTCCCTGGCTACTCTCATGCCCGCAACGCGGACGGCCAGTCAGAGTCAAATTCACTAAAAGCGCGCGGCGTGTGACTCAGCGGGTTCACCCCGGCTCACGCCGCGCGCGCGTGCGGTTCTTTGAGTATCATTCGAACCTCCTGTGCGCCGGCACAAACCGGCAGGGTGTTGTGAATGGAAGAGTCATACGTCGAAGGGTTAGCGACCCACGGCGGCCCCGAGTCATGCGCCGTCGCCCGCGAGGGCGGGGGTGAAGCGTTGACAGGGGTACGTGCGGGCCGGGTATCGAGCCGCGAAAGGAATTACTTTGGGGTGCCGACGCCGTAGGAGGATGCGGAAGGCCACACCCGGGGCGCCGATATCGCGAGGCGCCACGGGACCCTGCGCGGTCCAAGACCCCGGGCACGTACGGAAACACCTTGCGCGGGAGCCGGGAGATCCCAGCTTCGCCTGTGGCGGATGGCGTCGCAGGCCGTGTCGGGAAGTCCAAGGACGTACGCCGACGATGAACGGAGCTGGGAAGTCGGACAGGCCCATAGTACCTGGGAAACCCGCGAACAAGGACGGGAGCTGCTGCAGGCTGGCAAGTTGGCCCCGACAGAGCCTGCGGGATCGGACGAGCGCGCCCTGGCAGATTCCACTCCCCCCGCATCAACTCTCAACATGGGTGAACCATGGGCCCAAGCTGTCGATCTGTCAATACCCATCTCTGCCCTCATCTCGGCCCCCCACCAGAACGCTCCGACCTTAGGTGAAAGCGCCAAAGCTGTCAACTGGTGTGTTCTGCAACCGCTGCAGGTGAGCTGACTGGAAAGACGGAGGGCAGCTTTCGCGGGCGCTAAGGCCAGAGAGGGGGCGCAGCGAGGATGTCGAAGCTCAACTCACTCAAGACACCTTCAGCCCTGGAGGCGCTCTGCCACTTTTGATTAGATGGTCAACGATGCGCTTGATCTCCACCGGGTCGTGAATGAGGGCAATCACCCTCATCTCTGAGCCGCAGCACGGACAATGCGGTTCATACTGCTATACCTCACATAAGTTGGTCATCGGAGCTTGAAAAGAGCGCCGGTTGATCTGCGTAAGTCGTTTCTGGTAAACGAATTCTCCAACCGATGCGACGGCCTGAGCGAACCCGAGCACCCTCGAGCTCGCCGCGACTGACTCTTTGCAAAACGGCATTCGGGCTGGTGCCCAGCGCCGCCGCTGCCGCCTTCAGCGAGAGCCATCCGTCGGTGTGATCGGTAGGCTTGAGCTTGGCGATGTCCTCGTCGGTGACAACGATCCTCCAAGGTGCCCCCGCCGTGACCTGCGTACCGCGGAGCATACCGGTGCCCCCGCCGTGACCTGCGTACCGCGGAGCATACCGGCTTCCACCCAGCGGATCACGGTGCTGTTGGTCACCCCCAGCAACTCTGCGGCCTGCTCGGCAGTGTAGAGATCTTGCCCGTGTAGCGGTACCCGCGGCCCCGGTGCAATACCGTGCTTGAGGCGCACGTTGGCCACGTGATAGGCCATGAAGGAGTGGCCCTTGGGCGTGAGCAGTTTCTTGCGCCTTAGGATCCTCGCGATCTGGGCGTCAGTGAACTCGGCTGCCAGTGTCCTAATGAGCTCCACCAACTCCGGAGGCGAGACATAGCGATGTACGCCCGGGCGGCCTTTGGGCAGCTCGATCGCTGTGACCTACCCGCCCTTCCAGTGAACCTTTGCCGTGAGCGTCGAGCTGTCGCGAGATGCGCTGACCACCACCGCCTCGATCAAGCAGCGCACGATACGCTTGCGATCGGCAGCTCCTGTGGTGGGTGCCTTCCACAACGGCTGGAGGTCCTCGCTGTAGCGCTCCAGAAGCTGCTCCTGTTCGGCGCTGAGGGGCTCCTGGAGCCTGTCGAGCTCGCGCATGACGTCGGCTTGAACATCGCGCTCGGTACATAGCGCCTTCTCATATCGGCTCTCCAACTCCCGAGCCACGAGCCGATTCTCAGGGTCCACCGCATCGTATTGGCGGCGGGCCAGGCTCACCTCGTAGCGTGCCCGCTCCAGTCGCTGTTCGTGGCGTTGCTGCTCCAGCTGAGCATCCTCGGCATGCAGCCGGGCCGCCTCCAACATCGCCTGCATTCCTAACGGCGACAGACACTGCAGCAATAACCGCTCGACGGCCTGCTCGAGCCGCCGCGCCCCGAAGCTCTGGCAGGTCGGCTCACCACTCTGGCGGCGAGCTTGGACACACCAATAACGCGATGGCTTGGAGCCCTTGCCGTAGGCGATGTGCAGTCGCCTGCCGCAGATCCCACAGAGCACCAAGCCCTGCAGCAGCCCATCGCCTTCACGGGGTGCGCCAGCCTCGCCGGGCGCCCGCCGGTTGCTCCTGATCTGCCTCTGGTTGTGTTCGAACTGCTCCCAACTCAGGTAGCCCTCGTGGTGATCCTTCAGCAATGCGTGCCACCGCTGCGGCTCGACTTCCCGCATTCGCTTCTGCGGCTTCAGAGACCCGTCCAGTTGCTCCTCTACCTGGCGGCGACCATAGACGTAGGCTCCGGCGTAGGTGGGATTCTTCAGCATCCGTGCCACCGCTCCAATACTGGGGCGGCTCCAGCGCAACGTCCCTTGCTCGGTCCGTGCCGGAATCTCCACCCCTTGGTCGATCAGCGACAGCTGCGTTTGACCAATCGTGCCCACTCTGCGAAAGCGATGGAACACCTCGTCAATCGCCGCTACCACCTGCTCGTTGGGATCTTTGACAATCCGTCCGGCCTGATCCCATACAAACCCCGCTGGCAGACGGCGGCGTAGTTCGCCTCGCCGGGCCTTCGCCCGCATCCCTTCCACCAGCCGCTGTTTGATCAGGTGCAACTCGGCCTCGCTCATCGTACCCTTCAACCCCAGCAGGAGCCGATCGTTGTAGGCCGCCGGATCGTAGAGCCCTTCCTCATCGGCAATGAGGATACCTGCGACCGCACAGACGTCCAGCAGCTGGTACCAATCGCCATTGCTGCGGGCCAGCCGCGAGACTTCCAAAGCGAGAATGATCCCGATACGGCCCAGCGCCGCCATGGCCACCATCTGCTGGAAGCCCTGGCGGCTGCCCGATCGCGCCCCCGACTGCCCCATATCCTCGTCGATGACGCGGATACGGTTTGCCGGCCAGCCCAACTGCACCGCCCGGTTCACAAACCCACGCTGCCGTCTCTGACTCTCCGGGTTGCGCGCTATCTGTTGCGGCGAGGACTGACGGATGTAGACGACCGCCAGACGGTTACGCTGACCCGTGGTGATCCCATCAGCCGTCATCGTCGACCTTCTTGTGCTCGGTCCCCTTCCTGGCGAGCGCGGCTTTGCCGATTTGCGTCAGCACGGCCATCACACACTCCTTGGTCCCCGCTGGGATCGTCTGCCACAGCCGCAGCACCCAACGATCCTCCCGTTCGAACAGTTCCAGCTGCTTTCCCATCGCTGCCTCCGCCGGATAAATCCTCGGGGCAAGGCTCTCTCAGCTGGTAGCTGCCACTAGCTTATACGGTTGTTTCAGCCGACGATAAGTCGACGACGCTTCTTGGTCACGGGCGCCACGAATGCGATTGTAGGTCGTGGGCGTCTGGCCTGTGCCAAGGCCGAGCAGCGTTTGGAAAGCCGCCATAGGGTGCTTGCGGCGATTGTATCGAAAGACGAATTCATCAAGATACACCTGCAGCTGAGCGCGACTGACACCGTGGTAGGTGCCGATCAGCCACTGTTGGAGGTTGCCGATCGCTCGGTCAGCCAGGGGCACCACCGACTGGGCGCCTTTCCGCAGATCGATCCTCAGCGGCTGCGAGCGGGCGATGTGCTTGAATCCCGCTTGCTCCAGGCCGGTGAAGGTCTTGCGTCGGTGTAGATCCTCGATCCTGGCGCCACGTTCTGCGTGATGAAACTCTTGAGCGTGATGGCCTTGAAATCGGGGATCACCGTCATACGAGCCCGTCCAGTCTTATTGCCACGCTTCTCTGAGCGGCGGCTCCCGCGCCGGCCTGAGTGCCTCCGATCGTGTCGTCGATCTCTATGTCACCGTTCGCGATCATTGACCATCCTCGTCGGCTTGTGAAGCATCATCCACGGTCTCGTATCGTCGCACTCGCTGGTATCCCGCGCGTATGGTGGTCATGATCGGCCCAGAACCACACCGTCAGGGGCACGTATTGTGCAGAATCGTCCGATGTCAGAGACACCTGGTACCGACAGGCCGTGCACTGCGAAGTTTCACCAACGTACGCGCGCCGGTGATCACATCGCGGACAAATGAACCCGTCAGGCCAACGACCGCCCAGGTAACAAGCCTCCTCGGTCGCAAACTGGCGTTGGAACTCACGCAGACCCACCGGGAAGGAAGGACGTGGCATGCCCTACAATACAAGTCGTCGCTGGCTAGAGCTGCCAACAAGCGGCTCCACCACGGTAAGGAGCTCTCTGAGCGCCTGCGGCGTCGCGGGGCGTTCGCCATTATCCACGGCGGAGTACGCGGACTCGGTAGTTGGTTGATCGGTCCACGCGGCCGGCAGCTCGGCATGCGAGCCGTCTGGCAGAAGCACCCGCCAGAATGTCTGGTGGCCATGACGTCGTCGCTGGATGACTCTCACCTGCTGCCCAGCCAGCGGGTGGGGCCGGTACAGAATCAGGACCTGGGCGGGCAGATCATCATCGTCATAAGTAGTCTGGAATGCACTGTGTAAGTTGGTCATCGGAGCTTGAAAAGAGCGCCGGTTGATCTGCGTAAGTCGTTTCTGGTAAACGAATTCTCCAACCGATGCGACGGCCTGAGCGAACCCGACCACCCTCGAGCTCGCCGCGACTGACTCTTTGCAAAACGGCATTCGGGCTGGTGCCCAGCGCCGCCGCTGCCGCCTTCAGCGAGAGCCATCCGTCGGTGTGATCGGTAGGCTTGAGCTTGGCGATGTCCTCGTCGGTGACAACGATCCTCCAAGGTGCCCCCGCCGTGACCTGCGTACCGCGGAGCATACCGGCTTCCACCCAGCGGATCACGGTGCTGTTGGTCACCCGCAGCAACTCGGCGGCCTGCTCGGCAGTGTAGAGATCTTGCCCGTGTAGCGGTACCCGCGGCCCCGGGGTGGCCGCTTGCACAAAGGCGCGCGGTACTTACGCTTGCCCGCGTACGGTGACACTACCCGACTACCCGACTACCCGACGACCCGACCAACTATCTTGGACGATGAGTTCGGCTTGATATACCCGCCCGACGTCATCGAGGAAGACGGACACGCTAACGACTGGAGGAACCTGGTCGGCACCGGACCCATGATGCTGACTGACTGGGTCGAGGGCAGCTCTTTCACTCATACGAAGAATCCCGACTACTGGGGCCACGACGAAAATATCCGGAGAACCGCCTGCCCTATGTTGACGAGGTAAGGACCCTGAATATGACGGAACCGCCGACACCTATGGCGGCGCTGCGATCGGGTCAGCTTGATTACCTAGGTTCTCTCGGCGTGACCCCGATACAGACTCTCGAGGAGGTAGAAAGCCTCCTGAATACCAACTCCAAGCTCGGGATATGGCCGGCTTCCGATGCGGGGCATAACAGTATTGGCATGAACGTTCAGTTGGCGCAGATTGACGATATCAGGGTGCGCAAGGCGCTGCGGATGGCAATTAACCTCGAAGAGATCAACAACGCATTCTATAAGGGTTATGCCGATATAATACCTCAGGGGCAGCTTAGTCGGCATATTACACAGGCTGTCATCCGATTCAAGACCGACCTTATGCATCTAGGCCGCTACGAGACGGACTATGTGGAATTGGCGGAACACCTCCAATACCGACGACCCATGGTATAACGCCAAGCATGCGGAGAAGTTGGCCGCTTCCACTATGGAGGAAGCAAATAACATTACTAAAGAGCTGAATCAGTATGCGATAGAGCAGTACTGGACGATATTTGGTCCGATCGCCCCGACCTATGCGGCGACCCAGCCGTGGCTCACAGGCTATAATGAAGTGATAGGAACAGTAATCGAGAACCCGAACGAGCGTAAAGCACCGCGAGCCGCGTCGTGGTCGTGACTGATCAGGACGAGGGCGAGGGGTTGGCGGTGGTCGCGGTCGCGACGGCCGTCGCAGGCGGGTGTGGCAAGATTGCCGCGGCTAGGGAGGCCGAAGCGGGCTGGATGAGGCTCGATGAAGACGCCGCCGCCGCCGGCGGGCAGCGGGCGCGGGCAAGCGCCCAGCAACGCGATCACTCGGCGGCGTAGGAGCTCGGTCATAGTCTCGAGGTGGCCAAGAGGTATGTAGACGAAGGTGCCCTGCTCGTCGAAACCGCCTTCTTCTTCTTCTGAGAAACAATCAAGTCAGGATGAGCGTTCAAGGAACTGAATGGCTGTCTGTGGCGTCCTGCGTCCTCCTGTGTGATGGGTGGATGGTGCGGCGGGGCGTGAACAACAGGTATTCTTCTGAACGGGATGATCGCGACCGGACAATGCCAGTCTGCGATCTCACCAATGTCAACTTCACAAGCCCCGGGACCAAGCTTCTTAACGGGTTCGCCCCGTAGGGCGGCACACCAGTGACTCGACGGCCTCCTCGCGCGCCATCCGATCCCGCATACAGTATAGCTGCGTTGTTTCTTGCATGGCAACTCCGGCCGCCGACCAGTCCGACCGGTGGGAAGCTTCTTAGAAACAACCAGTGAGGCGACCTCCGGGACAAGGTCATAACCGAGGGAGTGGGCTTGTCTGCGGATCTTGCGTTCAAGGCGTCGCAAGTCTTGGAGGTCGACCTGCCCAAATGCTTCGACCGTGGCTGCTGCCAGGTCTTCCACCTGTTCTACCTGGGATACATCCGTCTGGACGATCAGCGTCTCGGCCCCGAGCGCCTTCAGGTCGGCGGCGGTATTGGTGAGGGATTCCATCCCGAATCCGGCCAGGACGACCTTCATCCCTTCCTTGGCACAGTGGAGGGCAATCCCTCGGCCGATGCCGCGCCCTGCGCCGGTGATCACCGCGACTTTGTCTCTATAGTCTTTCAGGTTCCTCCAGGGTTTGCTGAATATCAGGCGGTAGCGGACCTGCCTGCGCGGCCACGACGCTCTCCTCGAGTTCCTCGGGTGTGGACGCACCCACAAGGATGGTCGGTAGTTCTTTATTAGCGATCAAAAAGCGAACCGTCAATGCTGCGATCGAAATACCGGTCGCCCGGGCCAACTTGAGGAGGCGCTCATCTGAGAATATCCCGCCAACCCGAGCCAGAGGACCTTTGGGGGCGAGCTGAAACGGCGAGGCTTCATTTGACACGCCCAGACCAACGTTGGAGAAAATCCCTCCCACGACATAAGCAATCCCCTGCTCACTAATGACCGGCAGCATCACCTGCGGGGAACGGCGGGCCAGCAGCGAATACTCGTGGGCCGACAGGCACATGTCCAGCTCTACCCGGTTCAGGACGTGAGCCAAGGGCGCGGACTTGTTTGAACTGAGGCCAATGTATCGGCACAGCCCCTGCGCCTTTGCTTCACGAAGGGCTTGCATCACCGGCGCATTCTCGTAGTCGAGCGGCTCATCGATCTCCAGCAGCTCCCCCGTGTTCGCGTCCGGCCTCCAGAATCGCCGCTGCTCCATATCGTGGCCCAGGAGCACGTCGACGCGGTCACGACGCAGGATACGGAGGTTATCGCGCACCTCCGCCAGACAATCTTCTACCGTGTGATTGTGCCTCTGCCAGGCACCGATCTTGGTCGCCAGCAGATGCGGCTTGCTCGTCCCCTCGAGCCCCTCGCCGACAATGCGCTGCGACTCACCCTGGCTGATCCACTTACCATCAGGGCCTGCTATGCCATATAAAGGAGAGGTATCGAAATAGCTGATCCCCAGCTCGAGCGCATGTTTGACGGTGGCCAGCCCGTGCTGATAGCTGTGCTTGTGGAGAGCGGCGCCACCCAGCCCGATGACGCTGACCGTCTGACCCGTACGCCCGAAGGGGCGTTGTTCCAGTGTCCCTGTCATAGAAAAGTTAGGTTAATGACGTAATGCTGAAGTTCTCGAACCGAATCCAATGCGCCGCATCTGCCGGGCCGTTATAGCACTGGATACTCACCTGGTCGTCGCCCGGCGGGGGAAGGTCGCCTGTTGCCGCCGTTTGGAATTCTGTCGCATCTTCGGGGCGATATTGTGCTTCCCAAGAATCCGCGCTAACCAGCAAGCGCAGTCGGACGCTCTTCGCCGCCATCGGCTGCCGCCCGGGGATGATGTAAAGCTCGCCGTCGAGGAGCTCCTTCACCTCCTTGAATACCGGCTTGCCGCCATTGTACCAGGTGATGCCCGCTTGCTCGTACGGCTGGGTTGGATAGGTGTGGTTGGTAACGGTCACTTCGATGGCAAATGTGCCAGCGCCGCGGTCTGGCGCGGGCCTGAGCAACGCGTTCCTGACCGTAGCCGCGTCACCGGGCTCGACGCAAATCTCCAGCCCGCTGTCTCGAATACGCCAACGGTCCGGGTTCTCCCTCAGCCATGACCAGCCTTCGTCTAGCGCCCCATCGAAGCGGTCTTCAAAAATAACTTGTTCATTAGATGAGTTCATGTCAATTCCTCCATTCGAATGAATCGCAGGTGCCTCGCCCCCCTCACCCCGCGCCGCCCCTGAGCGTGGTTGCGCCACGCAACCTCGGGTCGAGGAGGTCCCGCATGGCGTCGCCGAGCATGTTTAGACAGTAAACGGCAATAGTCAGGCAAAGACCGGGCCAGACCGCCAGCCAGGGCGCCTGCTCCATGTATTGACGCCCTTCCCGGCTGAGCAGACCTCCCCAGTCAGGACTCGTGGGGGGCAGACCGTAACCGAGGAAGCTCAGAGAAGCAATACTCAGGATTACGCCTCCTACGGTTATCGAGAACATGATGATGACGACAGGCATAACATTGGGCAGGACATGTCGGATGAATGAACGCCATTTTGTGTTGCCAACCGCCTCTGCTGCCAGAAAATTGTCACTCCCCTTGATGGCGATAACGGCGCTTCGGATTAGTCTGCTGCCGCCAATGCCTCCTGATATCCCCAGGACCAGTATTATCTGTGGTATACCCCGCCCCACTATAGACATTATGGTTAGCAACACGAGCAGTCCCGGGAAAACTATCCAGGCATCGACAACCCTCTGCACCATAATGTCAAACTTACCACCAAGGAATCCTGAAGTTCCGCCTATCAAAGTACTGATCACCGTACTCAGAGCGGTCGCTGCCAGACCGATCAGTATCGAAATACGCGCCCCGAGGATCAGGCGGCTCAAGAAGTCTCGCCCTATGTGGTCCGTCCCCAGGAGATGCTGGACGGATGAGCCCTGCAGCCGGTCTGGCAGGTTCATTTCAAAAGGTGGATAAGGGGTCAGAGCATCGGCAAAGATTGCGATGACAATCCATATCAATATGATAATCCCGCTGGCAGTACCCAGCGGCTTCTCCTTGACCAGCCTGATAAAGAACGCAGCCGGCCGGGAACGTCTCTTTGGCGCAATTTCTGCTGATGGTATCCGTGTGGCGTCGCTCATATGCTCCCTCTAGCTGTAGCGGACCCTGGGGTCCAAATAGGGATAAATCACGTCGATAACTAGAATGATAAGCATAACTACGGTGGCGAAAAACAGGTTTACTCCTTGGATCACCGGGTAGTCTCTGGCCTCGAGTGAATCCAGAAACATACGACCTATCCCCGGCAGGTTAAATATGTTCTCCATGATAACGGAGCCACCTACCAGCAGAGGCAACTGCAGGCCTATCAACGTAACCACCGGGATAAGGGCATTCTTGACGGCGTGTCTCACAATAACTACCCTCTCCTTGAGACCCTTGGACCAGGCTGTCCTGATATAGTCCTGCCTGAGCACCTCCAGCATCATGGTGCGTGTCAGCCGCATGGTGGCTGCCGACATGGCCGTCCCCAGAATTGCGGCGGGAATGAGAAACATCACCAGGGTCCCCAGCGGGTCTTCGACAAGAGGGATATACTCTACCGATGGCGACCAGCCCCACCAGATTGCCGGGTAGAGCGTTACCATAATTGCCAGCCAGAAGTTAGGCGTCGCCAGGCCGATGACGGCCGCGGTGCGCCCCACGTAGTCGGTGGCCGTATCCTGGCGAATCGCCGAGTAGACGCCGACGGGCAGGGCTATCACCAGCGCGATTACGATTGCCATGACGCCAAGCTGTATGGTAACTGGCAATTTAGCTATTATCTGCTCCTCTATCGGGCGTTGGCCGCCAATCAGTGATTTGCCAAGGGTGCCCTGGAGGATACCGTTGAAGTGAGACTTCTTGGTAATCCAGTCAGGGGTAGGCAACACTCCTATCCAGCGTCCGTACTGTACGTAGACAGGCACGTCCAATCCCAGAATACGCTCAACAGCTTCACGGTCCAGGTCCATTTGCGTCGAATCTATAGTTCCCGCCATTACGTCTATTATATCACCTGGGATAAAGCGGACCAAGAGAAAGACCAGGATGCTCAGAATAAGCAGGGTGGGGATTATGAGCAATAGCCGCCTTATGATATAGGCTCTCATGTCACACTCCTCCCTGTCATTGCGAGCTCCGATTTATCGGGGCGTGGCAATCTCGTCGCCCTCTCCAGGAGTATGGGAGCTGGGAAGCGTGAACCCCCCAGCTCCCTTTTTCCCTGAGCTAAGCTCCAAGGGGTGGAGCCCCTAGTAGCCCATTTCTGCCTTCAGCGCACTATCAATCCAGAGGCGGGCCTTGAAGGTATTACGTTCAGCGTATCCCAGACCTGCTTCACCGAAATAGCCCTCGACCCACGGCTGCGTCACGCTAAACTGAGGGGAGATGGGTTTAACTAGGCCCCAGTGCTCCCTTACAGTTTTCTCATCGACCTGTACATGTAAGCTCTGCCACTCCTCCGCGGTGGTAGTAGCTTGCATTTCGGCAATCAGGGCGTCCATTTCCGGGTCCTTCGCTTTGCTCCAGTGACGACCGAGTGTTCGACTCCAGGGGTTACTTGTTAGCCTATATACATCGGGCGAGGGGGGAAATGACGGATATGCCACCCAATTAACCATGTGGAGCTCGTGCGCTTCCGTAGACATGTAATGTCCCACCTCAGCGCCAGGAACCACAACCAGCTCGCTTTTAACACCAATGGCGTCGAAGTACGCTATGACGACTTCTGGATAGGCCGGATCGGACCAACCGGCATGGCCTATCTTGAGCGTGAATCGAACGCCGTCGGCGCCTCGTGGATATCCGGCCTCATCAAGCAACGCTTCTGCCCTTTCCGGGTCATACCTATAGCCTGCCTTGACCTCTTCGGGCCATTCTTCATATGGCCAGCTCCACCCTACCTGCCTTTGACTTATTAACCCATTAGGCGCTGGATCTCCCCAACCCCCAAGGAAGGTAGCGGAAATTGTCTCGCGGTCCACTGACATCTGCAGTGCCTTGCGCACATTGACGTGCTGCATGAGTGGCAGAGACTGGTTAAAAATATGAGAGCCACTCGAAAAGGCATAAACGGGCCACACCTCGATTTCAGGGTTGGTCTTCTGGAGGCTCTCTATATTGTCGACGCTGAATATCCGAGCGTCGCCGGTCATACTCAGCATGTCAATCTTACGCGTGCGCATTGCCGCCAGGCGTGCTACCTCGTCGGGTATAACGAGGTTCCTTAACGTGTCAATATAGGGTAGGCGGTTCTCCGGGAATTTCTCGTCGTAGCCCCAGTAGTTGGGATTCTTCTCCCAGGTTGCCGAGGTGTCCTCGACAAGGTCAGTCAGTCGATAGGGCCCCGTGCCGACCACGTTCCTCCAATCCCCATAGTCGCCGTATTCCTCGACTACCTCGCGGGCTAACATCCAAGTCAGGTTGTGGGACATCAAGTACACCGTATTGGGGTAAGGCTTCGTCAGCTTAAGCTCAACCGTCCATTTGTCGGTGGCCGTTGCCGATTCGAGCTCTAGACCAAAACCTCTTACAGCCAGGTTGGGGGTAGGTCCGTTTTCGGTGAAATCACCCAGACCCCAAAAGCGGTGATAGTTCCATTCGACGTCATAAGCATCGAACTCCCGACCGTTCATCGGCGCCTTATCATGGTAGTAAACGCCCTGGCGGATGTTCCAGATCCACGTTGTGTCGTCGGGCATTTCCCAGCTTTCAGCCAGAGCCCCTCTGTACATCTCTGGGCTCGAATAAATCCAAGCTAGTTCAGCCACCTTTTCCCTGGATATTGCCCAGTTGCCGTGGACTAGCTTCTCATTAACGCCACTGATGAGGTGAGGCGTCCAGCCACCAGGCGCCCACAGATCAGTATTCTTGGGCAGACCGTTAGCGCCCCACGTGAGTGTCCCGCCATACTCTGGCGCGGTCCAGGTTATGCCGCTGGCGGGGTCGAACACCGTCTCTCTGTCGGCAACGGCTGCGGGCTCCTCGTCCGCGCCGGTGGCCCAGAGGCCGGTCGCGGTCAGCATGAGGCCGCACACTATCGCGACGCCTGTTTTGAAAAATCTCATTGAGATCTCCTTCACAAAAAATTTCGAGAGCGCTGTTGCCACTGCCGGCCCCTCGCCTGCTCCCTTAGTCGAGCGAGGGCGACACCCTTTCGCGGCCGCCCGGTCTCTGCGTTAATCCTCTAGGCCGTACCTCCTTTGACGCCCGCGCGCCGCGCCGAAAGGGCATGCCTGGGCACGCCACGCGTGGTGGCGGCCGGCAAGCGTCGCTACGCATGTTGGTCCGGACTGGTGGAAGTGGCGGCCGACGGGGTCGGCCGCTGGACGCACGGATGCGTGGCGGCTGTGTGCCACACGCATCAATGGTGCCGCGCTCAGCACCGGCGCCGAGCGGCTGGCTGTCGCGCGGTTAGGTAGTCGGTGGATGGTGTCGGTCCCCATAGGCGAACGAGTATAACGGCCGGCCGAAATCGGTGTCAAGCGCGACCCACCGCGGTCGTGGCGCCGCGTCAGCGCTAGCCGGCGGCTGGAGTGGATGGCGTCGGTCCCCATAGGCGAACGAGGAGTATGGCCGGCCGGCCACGCGAGGGCAAGCACTTCTCGGTGAGCGAGGCGAGCACGACTCGTCTGGTCCCGCACACGCACGCCGGCGCCCATTGTTCTACAGGCGCACTTTAGGTGGTAGCGTGTCCATTCAGACCGTGGGCAGGCGGAGCAGCGAGGCGAAGTCCCGCATGGATCCCACTGGTGTGTGGCGGAGCGAGCGGTTGCTCCAGCTACCCGACGACGAGTGACAGTCTGACGCGGGAGGCGAGGCACCGCTGCCGTCGATGCGCGCGGCTAGGAGTCTGTCGGAGTCATGATCGCGGGGTTATGAAGTGAGCGAGCCCAAGGGAACGCCGTAGCGGCCGCCTGGCTCGCCAGCGCTTGGTTGCGCTCGGTCGAGTGGTCAAGACAGGCCCTCCGGGAGGGATTGAGGCCCTTCGGGAGGGATCGTGACGCCAGCAACACCCTCCAAGGTGGCTCCGGCGCCCGTTCCGGCGCCACAGCTCGACCATCGGGACCCACTGACCCCACTTATCCTCCTGCCAGAGCATACATCCGCTTCAGATTCCACGCCGTGCACACCAGACTCCATTCCCCCTCGGCGCCGCGTAACCCGCGCAGATGAAAGCGGCGGAATCCCAGCACCTCCTTGATCACCCCGAACACCGTCTCCACCGTGGACTTCCGCTTGCTATAGATCGCCTTCCCCTCAGCCGTCTGCAAACGATGCTGCATCGCCGTCACCGCATCCGCATCAGCAGGACACTCCGGGGGTGCTTTCAGACGGTCTTCCAGCGACCGGTTGTGGCGTTCCCGGCTCCCCGCGATATACGGCTCGATGTCCTGTTCCACGCACCGCTCCACGTTCTCTTTGCTGTGGTACCCGGCATCCGCCACCAGCGCCTCCGGCTTGCCCAGCTCGTCTGCCACCTTTCCCAACTCGTTCAGCGCCGGCGCCACTTCCTGCTTGTCGTTGGCCGCTTGGCTGACGTGGTTGCCCACCACCATGTGACTGTCCTGCTCCACCACCGCTTGCGCGTTGTAGCCCTGTATGAACGCCCCGTTCGCCCCCGGCATGATCCGTGATTCTTCATCCGTGAAGTTCACTTGATCTTTCTCTCTCGGTCCTGCTTCAGGCTCCTTCGGCGGTCTCCCTCCCAGCTTCTTGCCGGTCTCCGCTTCCCGTTCCTGCCGTCGCTTCAGCTTCGCTTCGTACTCCGCTTGCTCCGCCGCATGCCGCTCCTCCGCCCGCTCCTTGATCTTCTCCTGCGCTTCCCGAATCGCTGCCAGCCGCTC
The DNA here is from genome assembly GCA_965198005.1 of Spirochaetia bacterium. Taxonomy (GTDB): domain Bacteria; phylum Spirochaetota; class Spirochaetia; order SZUA-6; family Bin103; genus Bin103. Next base: position 746,645 of record CBDAOI010000003.1, on the reverse strand, counting down.
CTCCCGGCGCTGCAATTCTTCCGGAATGTCCAGCTCCTGCTGTTCCTGCTCCCCCTCCGCGTCCGCTCGCTCCGCCAGCTCCAGCAGCTTCTCTACCTCCCCCTCCAACTGCCGCTCCAGCTTCGTCGCATGCCCCCAGCTCATCGCTTTGTGCTTGCTCGCGTTCCCCTGCACCTTCGTCCCATCCAGGCTCACCCGTCCCAGCCGCAGCGTCCCCAGCGTCTTCGCCAGCACCAGAATCTGCTTGAACAGCCCTTGTAACTCCGCCAGAAACCGCTTGCGAAAATTAGCTATCGTATCATGGTCCGGATGCTCACCTCCGGTGATGTAGCGAAACGCCACCGAATCGTACGTCGCCTGCTCCAGCTTGCGACTGGAAAACACCCCGGTAGCGTAGCCATAAAACAACAGCGCCACCAGCATGGCCGGATGATACGCCTGCTTGCCGCCGCTACCTCCATACTGGCTCGTTATTTCACCGAGCTCCAGTTGCTCCACTATTTCCACTACAAAGCGCGCCATGTGCTGCTCCGGTAGCCACTCTTGAATGGACGCCGGCAGCAGCATCGGCGTGTCTCGATCAAGCGCACGAAAATCCTCGGCCATGAACACCTCGTGTGCAGAGTATGTGCCTGCAACACTAACCGAAATCAAAAACCATGTCCAGCCATCACCACAACAGTGCCAGCAGGCCACTCCGGGTCCGTGATGGGCACTCTCGACTGATCCCTGTGGCCATTCCTTCTGATCAAGCGGCGGCACAACCCAACGATCCGTGACAGCATGAAATTCACACAGCCGCTACTCGCTCTGGAGACCGCTGCCGTTCTCCTCCGCCTGCCCCGTACGGTCAATCCGACAGACTCCTAGGCTCGCCATCTACGCTGACTCGCCTCAGTCTGTTGTATGGAACTCTTCCCGGAGAACGCGGCGCAGGGTCTCCTCGTCGACGGGGCTGGGGGCCTTGCCGAGAAATTGCCGGAGCGCTTCGTTGCGCTCGAGGTCCATCGACCCGTCGGCGTGATACAGCGCCTCGGCGCCGCCTCGCCAGACCATTAGCTGCCGCGGCAGTGGCCAACGGCGGGGGGTGGTCGGAACTGGCCGCGCCAGCTACGCGAGTAGGCCGGCGGCGGGTGGTCGGCACTGGTCATAATTTCCGCCTGGTCGTATTATATGACCACTTATGAACACGCGGACGATCGGTGCAGCGAAATTCAAGGAGCAGTGCCTGGCGCTTCTCGACGACCTCCCCCGCGACGGCCTGATCGTTACCAAACACGGCAAGCCGGTGGCACGGGTTGTGCGCTATCCAGTGCAACCGCGCCAGCTGATCGGCGCGTTACGAGGGAAGCTAGCCGTACGCGGTGACATCCTCACCACGGGAGTGACGTGGGATGCCGCTGCTGAATCTTGATACGCACATTCTCGTGCACGCCCTCACCGGCGACCTGAGACCTACGGAGGAGTCGATGCTGATCGAGCACGACTGGGGAGTGGCGGCCATCGTCTTCTGGGAGCTGGCGAAGTTGTCGCAGCTTGGCCGGCTCGACGTCGATCTCGGCGACGCCGAGGTCCAGAGTGTGCTGGCCAGCCTGCACGTTTGGCCGCTCGACCTCGACGTAGCCCGGGCCTCGATCGACCTGGACTTTCGCGGCGACCCGGCCGACGAGCTGATCGCGGCGACCAGCGTGGTGCACAACATCCCCCTGCTGACTCGAGACCGGCAGATGCTGAAGTCGACGCGGGTACCGCTGGCGCGCGTGACCTAATCTAAGCCGGCCAAGGACAGCACGCCGTCTGGTCCCGCTCACCGCCGCCCATGCCCACTGTCAATCGTGCGCACTTCAGTTACTTCAGTTGGGGCCCCATCTATGCCAATGCCGAACTCAGCGGGCGCAGCTCGGTTACGGCCCCCAGGGACTCCAGGAACATGCCCAAATTTCTCACCTGGGTTCATGGGCGTGCAGGAAATCGCGCACCTGTTGGATGGTCTGGGCTAGCATTTCGGGTTGGTCTGCCCAGGGGAAGGGAGTAACTTCGGCGTGTGGCGCCAGCTCGACAATGTCCATGGATGTCTGGTAGGGGTGCGACGGTGCGTCATCGGGCATGACCAGGATCGGCGTGGGGCACGATCGCGCGAAGTCGCGGGACACGCTGTAGACGAAGTCAGGCTGCGCACGATAGAGGTTGTGGAGGTACGATTCGATCGTGCGAGCGGTGATCTCGGGGCGCTGCGCACGCATTACTCAGAGCGTCCTCGCGGTCAAGTCGGGGCCGTTACGAGGCGAGCTCCTCCAGAGTTTGCTGAATATCCGGCGGGAGTGGACCGGCCTGCGCCGCCACGACACTTTCCTCGAGCTCCTCGGGTGTGGACGCACCCACCAGGATGGTCGTAATCTCCCGATTCGCCAGCAAGAAGCGCACACTCAGCGCCGCAATAGAGATACCGGTCGTTCGGGCCAACTCGAGGAGGCGCTCGTCCCTGAACAGCGCGCCGTTGACGACACCTCTGCCAGGCACGGAAAAGATGCCGCCAATCACGTAGGCAGCTCCCTGTTCACGAATGACCGGGAGCATCACCCGCGCGGGGCCGCTCGCCGATCGAGTGATGCCCGCAACGCCATAGTCGTTCGCCGTGTCGATGAAGTTGATTCCCGAGTCCAGGACGGTGTTGAGAAGCCTTCCCCACTGCTCGTGGTTGGGCTGGTTACGAAGCGCGGTGCCATATCCCAGTCTGGAGACCTCGAGCCCAGTACGACCCAGAACCGCCGTCGGAAGTGTCTGTGTCATCTATGAGCTCCTGTCAGTAGTCGCCATGGTGCCGCAAGCCGGAATGTCCGGGACCAAACAGTTACCGCACCTGCAATCCTGCGGTACTTGTCTGGCACATGAGTTGGTATGTACCTAGCTAGGTTAATGACTTAATGCTGAATTTCTCGAACCGAATCCAATGCGCCGCATCTGCCGGGCCGTTATAGCACTGGATACTCACCTGGTCGTCGCCCGGCGGGGGAAGGTCGCCTGTTGCCGCCGTTTGGAATTCTGTCGCATCTTCGGGGCGATATTGTGCTTCCCAAGAATCCGCGGTAACCAGCAAGCGCAGTCGGACGCTCTTCGCCGGCATCGGCTGCCGCCCGGGGATGATGTAAAGCTCGCCGTCAAGGAGCTCCTTCACCTCCTTGAATACCGGCTTGCCGTCATTGTACCAGGTGATCCCCGCTTGCTCATACGGCTGGGTTGGATAGGTGTGGTTGGTAACGGTCACTTCGATGGCAAATGTGCCAGCGCCGCGGTCTGGCGCGGGCCTGAGCAACGCGTTCCTGACCGTAGCAGCGTCACCGGGCTCGACGCAAATCTCCAGCCCGCTGTCTCGAATACGCCAACGGTCCGGGTTCTCCCTCAGCCATGACCAGCCTTCGTCTAGCGCCCCATCGAAGCGGTCTTCAAAAATAACTTGTTCATTAGATGAGTTCACGTCAATTCCTCCATTCGAATATTTGGGTGTCAAAGTAGTCAGCGAACTAGATACTTGATTTGGGTCCTTGTCAATGACAAATTCGGACAGGGGTCCGCCTCAGGCGGATGTCCGCCCTAGCCCCCCTCACCCCTCGCCGCCCCTGAGCCTGGGGTCGAGGAGGTCCCGCATGGCGTCGCCGAGCATGTTTAGACAGTAAACGGCAATAGTCAGGCAAAGACCGGGCCACAGCGCCAGCCAGGGCGTCTGCTCCATGCCTATTTCATGCACCAGATATTCGAGCTGGTGGACGGTCCGTATCAGCAGGTGCGGGCTGGGTTCGGGGCGCGCCGGGAGTTCTGGGGCGCGGTGCGTGCCACGTTTCGGCTATTCCTGTTCCCGTCGTGGGACCAGGTGCTGGTGCGGATGAACTCGCCGCCGCAGCCGCTGTCCGGGTAGCGCTGAACGTTATCATCCCTGATTAGTGCCTGCGTCGGACCGGGTACCGCGCATACCGCGTCCGGGTAACCGCGCCGGGAGACTTGGCCGGGGGGCTGGTGTGCTCCCTGCGCCGCCAGCAGGCGCTTGGTGCACGGCTCCACCCTGGGCTCCGGTGTGGGTCAGCCGGCGCGCCCTGCCAGCTGAGCACACGACGCTGCCTGTGCCGGGTCGCCCACCGCCACCTCCGACCCCTCGCAGGGCAATCGACTGAACTATTCTTGGGGATGAAGGGACGCGGGCAGTGTTCGGTATTTTATGACAGAGTAAGCAGATAGCTCTACGGAAGGGGGCGCGAGGGAAGCAGATGCCGAACGGGTCCCATCCACGTCACCGAATTCAGGTTTGACAACCGCCGGAATAAGCCTTACAATCCTTATTGTGCTGTTAGTCTCGGTGAGTGGCTGGCCGCGGAGCGGAGCGAGGCATGAGGCGATCGTGTGGGAGAGTTCCCACCGGCTGGCGGGGGCACCTGAATGCCCGCTTGACTGTTTGCCGCGCGTGCGGCAGACTGCGTTCTGGGCACCGTGATGCGTGACGACACGTCCCAGCGCTCCCACCGGTTAGCGGTAACGCAGCCGGTGCATCCTACCACCACCACTACCCGTTCACCGAGAACTGCTGATGGGCAAGGGCGCGGGTGTGCGGGACCAGACGAGCCGTGCTATCCTTCGCTAACGGCGCTAACCGGAATGTGGTCGTCCGCCCTTTACAATCGTCCGCGCATGGGAGCTGATGCCATCGGTCCCACTGGCCGGCTAGCGATGACGTTGCGAGTGACGCGAGTCACGTCATCGCTTGCATGCCGTCGGCGCGACGCGCGTCAAAGGAGGCACGGGATACAGGACTAACGCAGGGACCGAGCGGCCGAGGCAGGCCGCTAGAAGGTGTCGCCCTCGCTCGAGTAGAGCAGGCGAGGGGCCGGCAGTGGAATCAGTGCTCTATGACACATTGCATATTTAGATGGAGGAATCTTGATGAGATTCTTAGCAAAAGCAATCGCAGTATCGATGGCACTGGCGTTCGCGCTGGTGGCCACCGTTTCGTTCGCCGGTGGGGCCGGCGAAAGCGACAGCGACGACTCCGCAGCCGCCGCCGACAAGAAGTACGTCACCGACCCCACCAACGGCAAGGTGTACACGGCACCGGAGTATGGTGGGACGCTGACCTACGGCTCCTCGTCGGAGCCTCCGAACTCCGACGCGATGGTCGGTGATATCGGGGCAGGAGCTGCCGCCAGCGGCGTGGTCGAGAAGCTCGGCATCGCCAACTGGGGCATAGATCGGAGCGTGAACAATCTCGCCAACGAGTACCTGCTCGAAGACCACTTTACCGGGGCTCTGGCCGAAAGCTGGGACATCCCCAACCCTTCGACCTATATCTTCCACATCCGTCAGGGCGTTCGCTGGCACGACAAGGCACCGATGAACGGTCGCGAGCTCACGGCCGACGACGTGGTGTACAACATCGCGCGCTGGCGCACCAGCGACAAGAACACCCGATACCCCGCGATGTCATGGGAATCGGTCACCGCCACCGACAGATACACGGTCGAGGTCAAGCTGGTCGATCCACCCCTCGATGCGCTGTTGGTGCTGATCGAGGACAGTATGGGGTTCGTAAACGCCCCGAGGTGATCGAGCAGCACGGCGACGTCGCCGACTGGAGGAACCTGGTCGGTACCGGTCCCTTCATGTTGACGGACTGGGTCGACGGCAGCGCCATCACCTGGGTCAAGAATCCCGACTACTGGGGCCACGACGAGAAGTACCCCGAGAACCGCCTGCCCTACATCGACGAGCTGGTCAGACTGATCATGCCAGACCAAGCGACACGCATCTCGGCCATGCGTACTGGCCAGATCGACTACCTTGCTCACAACAGCCGGGGACACTTTCAGACGGTGGACCCGATCGACAGCCTGCAGCGGAGCAACCCCGAGCTGAGGGTGAACCCGTACTATTTTCGGGCGGGGGAGAGCGCTGCCTTCAACGTGACCAAGCCACCCTTCGACGACATCCGCGTGCGCCACGCCATACAGATGGCGGTCGACCTCGAAACCATCAACACTACCTACTACAAGGGTTGGATGCGGCCCGAACCCATGGGGACGATAAAGCCCGCCACCGGATTTGCGATTCCGTTTGCTGAGTGGCCCGAGGAGGTCAGGCAGTACTACCGGTACGACCCGGAAGCTGCCGAGAAGCTCCTCGACGAGGCCGGGTATCCGCGCGGCGCCGACGGCATCCGATTCACGATCAGCGACATGATCTACAACCCCCAGAGCATCGGGCATCGTGAGATCGTCCAGGGCTACCTTGCCGAGATCGGGGTCCAGGTCGAGATCCGGCAACAGGACTGGCCTACGATGCAGGCCAACTTCGGGGGTGGCAAGGGCGAGTATGACGGCATCACCAACTGGGGTCAGGGCACTCCGTATCGCCCTCTGGTAATTCTGAACGCCACGTCGTCGGGCCACCCGAACAACGTCCCAGGACTCAGTGACCCGGAGTACGACGCACTGATCGAGCAACTGAAAGTGGCTGCCACCGCGGAGGAACATCAGCGGCTCGCGAGAGAGGCCGATTACTGGCTCGTAGAGAACCACATCTTCATGTGGGGAGGCCTGAATCCATGGTTCAACGTCACCCAGCCGTGGCTGCAGGGTTTCGACGGTGACTTCTACATGGGGGTCTGGAACAAGAACGCCGTCTTCGCCCGCCTCTGGATCGATCAGGCGCTGAAGAGGGAAATGGGCGGCTAGCTCAGGTATCGCTAGTCAATCGTGACCTAGGGGAGGGGGGAGTCGGGCAGCCGACCGCTATCCCGGCTCCCCTCTCATCTCCGCACGCCGCGTGATAACAGCCAGGTATCTGCCATGAGAGCGTACGTCATCAGAAGGGTGCTGCTGGTCGTCCCTACGCTCCTGATCCTGAGCATGATCGTCTTTCTGCTGGTCCGGTTCATCCCCGGCGATGTCATCGACGCCATGCAGGAAGAGTACGCCTTCACCGCCGGCGAGATCGACCGCGAAGCTCTCGAGCGCAAGCTCGGCTTGGACCAGCCCATTCCCGTGCAGTACGCGCGCTGGCTGGGCGACATCGTGCTGCACGGGAGCCTGGGTCAATCCCTGCTCGGCCGCTTCTCCGTAAACGAGAAGATAGCGGGTAGGTTGCCGGTGACGATTCAGCTCGGCGTGACGGCGCTGGTGATCGGGCTGCTGATCGCCCTGCCGGTGGGCATCTACTCGGCGATCCGCCAGGATACCGCCGCCGACTACGTGGGACGCTCGGTTGCCGTCATCGGCCTGGCAACGCCCAACTTCTGGCTGGCGGTGATGGTCATGCTCTACCCGGCAATCTGGTGGGGCTGGTCACCACCGATGCGCCTCATCCGGTTCAGCGCCGACCCGCTGGGGAACCTGGGGATGTTCATCATTCCCGGCGCCATCCTGGGAACGGCGATGGCCGCGGCCACCATGCGGATGACACGCACCATGATGTTGGAGGTGCTGCGGCAGGACTATGTCCGCACCGCCTGGTCCAAGGGTCTGAAGGAGCGGGCGGTGGTCGTGCGGCACGCGGTCAAGAACGCCATCATCCCGGTGATTACGCTGGTGGGCTTGCAGCTGCCCATCCTGGTGGGCGGCTCGGTCATCATGGAGAACATCTTCAATCTGCCTGGGCTGGGTCGTCTGATGCTGAATGCTCTCGAAGACCGAGACTACACAGTGGTCTCGGGAATCAACCTGCTGTTTGGCAGCTTCGTCGTGGTGGGGAACGTGCTCATCGACCTGACGTACGGGTTCCTCGATCCGAGAATCCGCTATGAGTGACAGACAGACCACCGCGGTGAGCGAGCCGAAGACCCGCACCGGCGCCGCCTACTTCTTCGCTCGGCTGTGGAAAGAGAAACCCCTGGGAACCGCCAGTGGGATCATCATCGTGCTGTTCGTTCTGACCGCCATCTTCGCCGACGTGCTGGCTCCCTACGGAATGCTGGAGATGAGCCTGGCCGATCGGCTCAGCGGGCCCTCGGCGCGCTTTCTGCTCGGCACCGATCATGTCGGACGCGACCTGCTGACCCGCCTGATTTACGGCGCGCGTGTTTCGCTGACCGTTGGCCTGGCCGCGACCGCCCTCAACGTCGTGGTCGCCCTGGTGATCGGCGGTGCCTCCGGATTCGTTGGCGGTAAGGTCGACCTGGCGACCCAACGATTCGTCGATGCCTGGGTGTCGATACCCGGACTGCTGATCCTGTTGACCATCATGTCCATCGTGGGGCAGGGGCTGGTGCAGACCATCGTGGTCCTCGGCGTAACCGGCGGCATCGGCGGCTCGAGGGTGGTCCGCAGCGCCGTCATCGCCATCAAGGAGAATGTCTACTTTCAGGCGGCCGAGGCGATTGGGTCATCGAGGGGAATGACGTTGATTCGCCACGTCGTGCCCAACATCGTCGCGCCGGTGATCATCGTCTTCAGTATCAACATCGGTGCGGTAATCATCAGTGAGGCCTCGCTGAGCTTTCTCGGCTTCGGTCTGCCACTGGAGGTTCCCAGCTGGGGTGGGATGCTGAGCCGCGAAGGGCGCGAGTACATGGAGCAGGCGCCGTGGCTGGCGTTCTGGCCCGGTATCTTCCTGACCGTGCTGGTCTACAGCCTGAACATGTTCGGCGATGCGATCAGGGACCTGCTCGACCCGCGGCTGCGGGGTGGCGGGGGGCGCCTCGGCCGCGAGCCGGTGAAGAAGCAGGCGTAGCTCGGGGGCGCGAGGGAAGCAGATGCCGCGACCCGCTTGACTGTTTGCCGCGCGTGCGGCAGACTGCGTTCTCATGGGCACCGTGATGCGTGACGACACGTCCCAGCGGTCCCACCGGTTAGCGGTAACGCAGCCGGTGCATCCTACCACCACCACTACCCGTTCACCGAGAACTGCTGATGGGCAAGGGCGCGGGTGTGCGGGACCAGACGAGCCGTGCTATCCTTCGCTAACGGCGCTAACCGGAATGTGGTCGTCCGCCCTTTACAATCGTCCGCGCATGGGAGCTGATGCCATCGGTCCCACTGGCCGGCTAGCGATGACGTTGCGAGTGACGCGAGTCACGTCATCGCTTGCATGCCGTCGGCGCGACGCGCGTCAAAGGAGGCACGGGATACAGGACTAACGCAGGGACCGAGCGGCCGAGGCAGGCCGCTAGAAGGTGTCGCCCTCGCTCGAGTAGAGCAGGCGAGGGGCCGGCAGTGGAATCAGTGCTCTATGACACATTGCATATTTAGATGGAGGAATCTTGATGAGATTCTTAGCAAAAGCAATCGCAGTATCGATGGCACTGGCGTTCGCGCTGGTGGCCACCGTTTCGTTCGCCGCCGGCGAAAGCGATAGCGTCGGCGCGGCAGCCGCGGCCGACAAGAAGTACGTCACCGACCCCACCAACGGCAAGGTGTACACGGCACCGGAGTATGGTGGGACGCTGACCTACGGCGCCTCGTTCGAGCCTCCGAACTCCGACGCGATGATCGGTGGGATCGGGGCGGGATCTGCCGCCAGCGGCGTGGTCGAGAAGCTCGGCATCGCCAACTGGGGCATCGATCGGAGCGTGAACAATCTCGCCAACGAGTTCCTGCTCGAAGACCAGTTTGCCCCGGCTCTGGCCGAAAGCTGGGACATCCCCGACCCTTCGACCTATATCTTCCACATCCGGCAGGGCGTTCGCTGGCACGACAAGGCACCGATGAACGGTCGCGAGCTGACCGCCGAGGACGTGGTGTACAACTTCGAACGCTGGCGCACCAGCGACCAGAACACCCGATACCCCGACCTGTCATGGGAATCGGTCACCGCCACCGACAGATACACGGTCGAGGTCAAGCTACAGGATCCACCCCTCGATGCGCTGTTGGTGCTGATCGACGACAATATCGGGTTCATAAACGCCCCCGAGGCGATCGAGCAGCACGGCGACGTCGCCGACTGGAGGAACCTGGTCGGTACCGGTCCCTTCATGCTGACGGACTGGGTCGACGGCAGCTCCATCACCTGGGTGAAGAATCCCGACTACTGGGGCCACGACGAGAAGTACCCCGAAAACCGCTTGCCCTACATCGACGAGCTGGTCAGACTGATCATGCCAGACCAAGCGACGCGCGTATCGGCCATGCGCACCGGCCAGATCGACTACCTTGCGCACAACGGCCACGGTCAGTTCTCTACGGTGGACCCGATCGACAGCCTGCAGCGGACCAACCCCGAGCTGAGGGTGAACGCGTACTATTTTCGGGGGGGGGAGGGCGCTGCCTTCAACCTGACCAAGCCACCCTTCGACGACATCCGCGTGCGCCACGCCATACAGATGGCGGTCGACCTCGAAACGATCAACAACACCTACTACAAGGGTTGGATGCGGCCCGAACCCATGGGCTCGTTACAGCCGTTCACCGGATTTGCGATTCCGTATGCGGAGTGGCCCGAGGAGGTCAAGCAGTACTACCGGTACGACCCGGAAGCTGCCGAGAAGCTCCTCGACGAGGCCGGGTATCCGCGCGGCGCCGACGGCATCCGATTCACGATCAGCGACATCATCGCCAACCCCACCAGTGTCGGGCATCGTGAGATCGTCCAAGGCTACCTTGCCGAGATCGGGGTCGAGGTTGAGATCAGACAACAGGACTGGTCTACGATCCGGGCCAACGCCGGGGGTGGCAAGGGCGACTATGACGGCATCAGCACCTGGAGTCAGGGGACCCCATATCGCCCTCTCATTATGCTGCACCACACGGCGTCCGGCGCCGCCAATAACATCGCCGGACTCAGTGACCCGGAGTACGACGCACTGATCGAGGGACTGAAAGTGGCTGCCACCGCGGAGGAACATCAGCGGCTCGGGAGAGAGGCAGATTTCTGGCTCGTCAAGAACCACATCGTCATGTGGGGAGGCCTGAATCCATGGTTCAACGTCACCCAGCCGTGGCTGCAGGGCTTCGACGGTGACTTCTACATGGGGGTCTGGAACAAGAACGCCGTCTTCGCCCGCCTCTGGATCGATCAGGCGCTGAAGAGGGAAATGGGCGGCTAGCTCAGGTATCGCTAGTCAATCGTGACCTAGGGGAGTCGGGAGCGTTTCCCGGCTCCCCTCTCATCTCCGCACGCCGCGTGATAACAGCCAGGTATCTGCCATGAGAGCGTACGTCATCAGAAGGGTGCTGCTGGTCGTCCCTACGCTCCTGATCCTGAGCATGATCGTCTTTCTGCTGGTCCGGTTCATCCCCGGCGATGTCATCGACGCCATGCAGGAAGAGTACGCCTTCACCGCCGGCGAGATCGACCGCGAAGCTCTCGAGCGCAAGCTCGGCTTGGACCAGCCCATTCCCGTGCAGTACGCGCGCTGGCTGGGCGACATCGTGCTGCACGGGAGCCTGGGTCAATCCCTGCTCGGCCGCTTCTCCGTAAACGAGAAGATAGCGGGTAGGTTGCCGGTGACGATTCAGCTCGGCGTGACGGCGCTGGTGATCGGGCTGCTGATCGCCCTGCCGGTGGGCATCTACTCGGCGATCCGCCAGGATACCGCCGCCGACTACGTGGGACGCTCGGTTGCCGTCATCGGCCTGGCAACGCCCAACTTCTGGCTGGCGGTGATGGTCATGCTCTACCCGGCAATCTGGTGGGGCTGGTCACCACCGATGCGCCTCATCCGGTTCAGCGCCGACCCGCTGGGGAACCTGGGGATGTTCATCATTCCCGGCGCCATCCTGGGAACGGCGATGGCCGCGGCCACCATGCGGATGACACGCACCATGATGTTGGAGGTGCTGCGGCAGGACTATGTCCGTACCGCCTGGTCCAAGGGTCTGAAGGAGCGGGCGGTGGTCGTGCGGCACGCGGTCAAGAACGCCATCATCCCGGTGATTACGCTGGTGGGCTTGCAGCTGCCCATCCTGGTGGGCGGCTCGGTCATCATGGAGAACATCTTCAATCTGCCTGGGCTGGGTCGTCTGATGCTGAATGCTCTCGAAGACCGAGACTACACAGTGGTCTCGGGAATCAACCTGCTGTTTGGCAGCTTCGTCGTGGTGGGGAACGTGCTCATCGACCTGACGTACGGGTTCCTCGATCCGAGAATCCGCTATGAGTGACAGACAGACCACCGCGGTGAGCGAGCCGAAGACCCGCACCGGCGCCGCCTACTTCTTCGCTCGGCTGTGGAAGGAGAAACCCCTGGGAACCGCCAGTGGGATCATCATCGTGCTGTTCGCGCTGACCGCCATCTTCGCCGACGCGCTGGCTCCCTACGGAATGCTGGAGATGAGCCTGGCCGATCGGCTCAGCGGGCCCTCGGCGCGCTTTCTGCTCGGCACCGATCATATCGGACGCGACCTGCTGACCCGCCTGATTTACGGCGCGCGGGTTTCGCTGACCGTTGGCCTGGCCGCGACCGCCCTCAACGTCGTGGTCGCCCTGGTGATCGGCGGTGCCTCCGGCTTCGTTGGCGGTAAGGTGGACCTGGCGACCCAACGATTCGTCGATGCCTGGGTATCGATACCCGGACTGCTGATCCTGTTGACCATCATGTCCATCGTCGGGCAGGGGCTGGTGCAGACCATCGTGGTCCTCGGCGTAACCGGCGGCATCGGCGGCTCGAGGGTGGTCCGCAGCGCCGTCATCGCCATCAAGGAGAATGTCTACTTTCAGGCGGCCGAGGCGATTGGGTCATCGAGGGGAATGACGTTGATTCGCCACGTCGTGCCCAACATCGTCGCGCCGGTGATCATCGTCTTCAGTATCAACATCGGTGCGGTAATCATCAGTGAGGCCTCGCTGAGCTTTCTCGGCTTCGGTCTGCCACTGGAGGTTCCCAGCTGGGGTGGGATGCTGAGCCGCGAAGGGCGCGAGTACATGGAGCAGGCGCCGTGGCTGGCGTTCTGGCCCGGCATCTTCCTGACCGTGCTGGTGTACTGCCTGAACATGTTCGGCGACGCGGTCAGAGACCTGCTCGACCCGCGGCTGCGGGGTGGCGGGGGGCGCCTCGGCCGCGAGCCGGTGAAGAAGCAGGCGTAGCTCGGCTTCGCCCAGCTACCGCTCGCCGAATGGAAAGCAGGTATCGCGGCGCCGGGGTCGGCTACGGCAACCTCGGGGCCCGCCACGCGGAGGTGATGGCTGGGCTGGAGCGCATCCGCCTGGTCGCGGTCGCCGATGAGGTAGCGGAGGCGCGCGCACGGGCCGAGCAGGATTGGCCGGGCGTCACGAGCTACGCCGACGCGGCGCAGATGTTCCGCACGGAGGATCTCGACATCGTCGCCATCGCGACGCATGCGTCGAGCCACGCAGCACTGTCGCTGTTGGCCGCCGATCATGGCGCGCATGTCGTGTGCGAGAAGCCGATGGCTGCCAGCCTGGCGGAGGCCGACACCATGGTCGCCCGGTTCGAGGCGGCGGGGCTGCACGGGTCGGCGCTGTTGACAGGGTGGTCGCGTCCATAGCATGCTTGCCTCGCTTGGGGTTCGACCGATCGATGATGACGCGCCATGACGACAGTCAGCGCAGTGACCGGTTGGCGGTCACGGTCGGTGACGTCCGAGTCGTTGACAGGGTGGCCGCGTCCAGAGCGAAGCTTGCTTCGCTTGGGGTCCGATGGAACGGTGATGAAACGCCATGATGACAGTCAGCGCAGTGGCCGGTTGGCGGTCACGTTTGGTGAGCTCCGAGTCGTTGACAGTGCGCCGCGCCCACGCTATCATGCTTGGCTTGGGGTCGACGGATGCCGATGAAGCGCCATGATGACAGTCAGCGCAGTGACGGGTTGCCGGTGACCTTCGCTCACCCCGGTGACCCCCACGAGTCGTTGACGGCGCGCCGCGCCTATGCTAGCGTGCCTCACCTGGGGTTTGACGGATGGTCATGAAGCGTCACGATGACAGGCAGCGCAGTGATCGGTTCGCTGTGACGCGACAGTTGCATCATACCCCCCCCCCCCCCCCCCACTTTTTCAAACCGAGAAACAACTAACCGCTCGGGCTGATCGCCCCCTACGCGACCCCGCGCACGCCGTCGCCTTCACCACCGCCGTAGCTGTCGGTGGCACCGGCTCCGTCCATCGCCGAACCGGCATGCAGACCGCGCGCGCCCTTCCCGGCGACCGCAACCGTCGCGGATCCCCGCCCGCGACCGACTGCCAGCAAAACCCACCGCCGGCGTTGCCGGCCATTCAGACTCGCTCCTTCGTCGACCACCGCCCCGCGTGGCGTTGTGACGCAGGTCCCGACGCCCGCCGAGCGGTGGGCGTTTGCATGATGGGCCGCGCACGCGTATCCCATCTTACGTCAGGCATCTGGCAGGGCACCCTGTGCCCCAAGAAGGAGGTGAAGATGATACTGAAAGAACCGCACGCGCGCGCGACGTGAGCCCGGGTGAACCCGGTGAGTCACACGCCGCGCGCTGCTGAGAATTTGACTCAGACTGGCAGCAAGCGTTGCGCGCGTGAGAGTAGCCAGGGAGCGGCAATCCGCTTCGCCCGACGACATCATCGTCGGCCGCCTGGCCGAGCGCTGGGAGCAGCCCGACCCGACCACCATCGTCTTTCACATCCGTCAGGGCGTGAACTGGCACGACAAGGCGCCGATGAACGGCCGCGCGCTGACCGCGAAGGATGTGGAGTTCAACTTCCACCGCTACCTCGGGCTCGGCAGCGGCTTCACCGAGGTACCGGAAGGCGTCGCCGCCGTGGCGTCCGTGGACGACCTCGGCATCACCTCCGTAACGGCCCAGGGCAACACCGTCGTCTTCAAGCTGGCGGAGCAGAACCTCGACGCGCTGAAGACGCTCCTGACGCAAAACGTGCTGTTCATCTATCCGCCAGAGGTGATTCAGGCGGGGACCGGAGTCGATATCGGCGATTGGCAAAACCTGGTAGGCACCGGACCCTATGAGCTTACCGACTGGGTGGAAGGCAGCTCCATCACCTGGGACAAGGCCCCTGACTACTGGGGCTTCGACGAGAAGTTCCCACAGAACCGGCTGCCCTACATCGATACGATCAACATGCAGGTGATGCCGGAGTCGCAGACGCGTCTGGCGGCTTTGCGCTCCGGAAGGGTCGATTTCCTCGGCTTCCATGGCAATGCGCAGATCACGTCAATCGACCAGATGGAGAGCCTGCAGCGCACCAACCCCGACATCGTCGTGGAGGCCTACTCGTACCGATCTGAGACGTCCCCCCTAGTCAACACGAGCAAGCCCCCCTTGGACGACGTCCGCGTGCGCCGCGCCCTGCAGTTGGCCCTCGACATCGAGGGCTGGGGCGAGACCTACTTCAAGGGCTATGCAGTCACCCAGCCACAGGGGTGGATGGGGCGTGCCCTGTATCCCTACATGACTCGCTACGAGGACTGGCCGGCGGACCTCAAGGCGGCGTATTCCTACAATCCGGCCGAGGCCGAGAGGCTGCTCGACGAAGCCGGCTTATCGCGCGGCGCCGACGGGACCCGCTTCGAGATGGAGATGATCTCTACACCAACGTGGGGCGACCAAGGCTGGAATGAGCTCCTGGCGGCGGGCTGGCGAGAGATCGGCATTGATGTGACGATCTCCTATCTCGAGGGGGCTGTAGTGAACGCTCGGCGCGCCGCGAAGGACTACGACCTCCGCATGTTGGTTTCTGGATACGAATGGAATCCCACGGGTCAGCTCCTGAGTCACGTCAGCTACGCGGGATTGAGCCATACATTCCTCAACGATCCGGTCTACGACGAGATGGTCAGCCGCGTGCAGGCGGCCACCACGTTGGAGGAGCGCCAGAGGCTCTCGAGGGAGGCCTCAGATTATCTCAACCGTCAGCACGTTGCGATCTGGGGCGCGCGCGTGCCGCAGTTCAACGTGTTCTGGCCATGGGTGAAGGGCTACAACGGCGAGGCCGACCCCGGCGACATGGACCGTTCCCTGATCTACTCGCGCCTCTGGATCGATCAGGATCTGAAGCGGGAAATGGGATTCTGAGCAAACCGCCTTTGGCGGTCTGCAGTGGACCCGCATCAGGGCGGACTCTGCAATTTCCCAAGGACCGGTATGGCGGGAGCGTGGTCTCCGGTAAGATCACGCTTCCGCGGATTTCTCACAGACGGTGCGATCCGTTCTAATGAAGCAAGCCATGTGGGCTCGCCGTGAGAGATAGCAGTGGGATCCGCGTGCCACACAACATCTACGGCTGCCAGGTGAGATGAGAGCGTACCTAATCCGCCGTCTGTTGCTTGCGATTCCGACCCTGGTCATCCTGTCGATGCTGGTGTTCCTGTCGGTCCGCTTCATCCCCGGCGACATCGTCGATGTGATGATGGAGCAGATGATGCGGACCGGCGGCATTCTCGATGCGGATCGCGCGGCGGTCGAGAAGGCGTTCGGGCTCGACCAGCCCATCTACGTCCAGTATGGGCGCTGGGTTGGCGACATCATTCTGCGCGGCAGCCTCGGCAAATCCCTACTGCACGGCTGGGAGGTCGGCGAGCGGATTCTCGGACGGGTGCCGGTCACGTTCGAGCTGGGTTTCCTGGCGATCTTGATCGGTCTGATCATCGCGCTGCCGGTCGGCATCTACTCCGCTATCAGGCAGGACAAGGTGGGCGACTACATCGGACGATCGGTGGCGATCCTTGGCCTGGCCACGCCCAACTTCTGGCTGGGCGTCATGGTGATGATCTACCCGGCGATCTGGTGGGGGTGGTCGCCTCCGCTCCGTTTGGTCTCGTTCTTCGAGAACCCGTTACGGAACCTCTCGGGCTTCTTCATTCCCAGTCTGATCCTCGGCACCGCAGGCGCCGCCGCCGTCATGCGCATGACGCGCACGATGATGCTCGAGGTGCTGAGGCAGGACTACATTCGCACCGTGTGGGCCAAAGGGGCGCGCGAGCGCGTGGTGGTCGTGAGACACGCCATCAAGAACGCGCTGATTCCCGTCGTGACACTCATCGGCCTCCAGCTGCCAATCCTGGTAGGTGGCTCGGTGATCATGGAGAACATCTTCAATCTTCCGGGACTGGGTCGGCTGATCTTGCTCGCGTTGCAGGACCGCGACTACACCGTCGTATCAGGGGTGAATCTGGTGTTCGGGACCGTCGTGGTTTTGAACAACATCTTCATCGATGTGGTCTACGCGTTCCTGGACCCGAGAGTCAGGTACCGGTGAGGACGGCGACCGATGAGTGACTCGACAACGACCTCTGTCACGACGCGCAGGGCAAGGCGGCGCACCGGTCTGATCGACTTCTCGACTCGGCTGCTCAAGACCAAGCCACTGGGAACGGCGGGAGCCGTGGTCGTTCTGATCTTGATCTTCGTTGCCATCTTTGCCGACGCCGTCGCGCCGTATCCGCACAACGAGCTGCACGTGATCGACAGGCTACAGGGCCCATCGGCGAAGTACCTGCTCGGCACTGACCAGGTCGGCCGCGATCTGTTGAGTCGGCTCATCAACGGCGGTCGCATCTCGCTGTTCGTCGGTCTGGCGGCGACTACGCTCAACATCGTCGTCGCGATTCTGGTTGGCGGCACGTCGGGCTTCGTCGGCGGCAGGATTGACCTGGCGGTGCAGCGGTTCGTCGACGCGTGGATGGCCTTCCCGGGCCTGCTCCTGCTGCTGACGATCGTGTCGCTGACCGGCCCCGGCCTGGTGCAGATCATTGTCGTGCTCGGCGTCTCGGGTGGCATCAGCGGCTCGCGTGTGCCGCGGGGAGCCGTGGTCGCGATCAAAGAGAACGACTACTTCCAGGCGGCGCGCGCCATCGGCACCCCGCTAAGGGTGACGTTGTTCCGACACGTCCTGCCGAACATCATGGCGCCGATGCTCATCGTGTTCTCGGTGGGCATTGGCGGCAACATCCTGTCGGCTGCATCGCTGGGCTTTCTCGGCTACGGCCTGCCGCCGAGCACGCCGGACTGGGGCACGATGCTCAGCCGAGAGGGAATGCAGTATATGGAGTCGGCGCCCTGGCTGGCGCTGTGGCCGGGGCTGTGCCTCACCATCGTCATCTACAGCCTCAACATGTTTGGCGATGCGCTGCGCGATCTACTCGACCCGCGGCTCAGGGGTGGGTAGCGCCGGCCGGCGTATCCTGTTGATCGCTCTCCTGCTGGTAGGGGGCTGGGCGCTCCCGCTCGGTGGGTGGGGGGCAGGTTACGGTGGAGCACTCGCCGCTAGCCGATCCCGGCGAATGCACCGGGCGCTTCGTCCGCCACCTTTTGCTCCACACGACGCAGGCTACCGATCAGCCGGCTCGTTTCTTCGACAGCAACGGGGCGCCGGTGGCGCTCGCCGACCTCGACGGCGACGGTCGCATCGACATCGCCCTGGCCGGGTTGCGCACGCCGGTGACGCTGCTGTGGAACCGCGGTGGCAGCGGTGGGCTCGCCTTCGAGCGTGCCGTGCTGGAGGAGACGGCCACCCGCGCCGTCGCTGCGGTCGATGTCGACGCCGACGACGCCGTCGATCTGGTGTTCACCCGCGCGAGTGCCGCTCCATCCTGGTGGCGCGGTGGGGGTGGCGCGCGGATGTTCGCGCGCGTCGACGAGACGGACTTCGCGGGGCGCTTTCCCATCTACGCCATGGCCTGGGCCGACCTGGACGGCGACCAAGACCTCGACATGGTCGGCGCGTCGTACAACAGCGAGCTGCTCGCCCGCGAGCCGTACACAGCCACCGGCGGTCAACGCGAGCTGCCGGCGCACGGCGGGCTGTTCGTCTACGAGAACAACGGTTCGGCCCTGTTGCCGCTGCGGCTGAGTGGCGCGTCGCAAGCACTGGCGGTTACGATTATCGACCTGAACGGCGACGGTCTCCTCGACATCGTGTCGGGCAACGACTTCGCGCTGCCGGATTACGTGTTCTATCGACAGGGCACCGGCTGGCAGCCAACGAGCTCACCAGTCAGCTCAAAGCGGCGCACGTGGGCCTTGGTATCGGAGCCCCGTAGCCGCTTGTGATGTGAGGGCAGAGATACCGCGAAGCCCGGACTGCCGTCGCTGAGCGGCGCGACCAGGGAGTTGGTAACGGTCTGGCGGCAGGCCCGTTTCTTCCCGACGGCCGGCGGCCAGCGATAGTCAGCTACCAGCTGCCGTCTTGTTCGCCACCTCCACCAGTGCGCGCAGTGCTTTGTTTACCGACTCCGAGTCACGAAACACCTTGGCGACGTCCGCATCGAGGATGATGATGTTGGTGCCCTCGGAAGGGCATATTTGCCACGGACTCCACGCGAGAAGTCGTACTCCTCGCGCAGCTCGTCGGCACCGGCTTTGTCAGCTTCCTTCTTCATAGTCTCGCCGTTCTCCGGCTGTCGCCAGTCGAGCGTTGATCATGCGGATAGTGTCGCCACGCAACGTGTGAGCGACAACTACCAGCCGGTCTCGCTCGGTGACACCCAATAGAATGAACCGATCCTCATCAAGCGACTGGTCCGGGTCAGCAACCGTCACCGACAGCGCGTCGCCAAAGCCGGCGCCGCCTCCTCGAAGCGTACGCCGTGCTTCCGCGCGTTGGCGTCCGCTTTCCCGTCATCCCACTCGAACGTTAGCACCACAATCTTCTCTGCAGATTACACCGCTGGACCTATCGCGCCGCTTCTGCAATTGCAGCAACTCGACGTGACGACACCGATTTGCGGACAGTGTGCGCGTTCTCGGAAGGACTTGATAGCCCTCGCGGGTCGTTACGACATACCCTTCCCCACCTCGCCCTCGACGACCTCCTTTCCTCTCAAGGGGCCTTGGCGCACAGTTCAGCTCGTGCTCGCTCTACGTCGCGCGCGACGCTGCCGGCACCTCAGCCAAGTGATGGCTGTAGCAGTAGGTTCGGAACTCGTCCAACCGGGGGAGCTGGTACTGATAGCGTGCGAACGGGCGCGTGCGGTTAACGCTGCAGGGCGCCGTTACGCCACGCTGACATCAAGACTCGTCGGCGTCAGCCGGAGCGTTTGAGCTGGCCGCGCGCATATTGGTGAATCACCTCTACGATGAGCGGTTGGTATTCGACGCCGAGCCGACGCGCCAGTGCCTTGATAGCCACCAGATCGCGGACGCTATCCGCAGGGTGATCTTGGTGTCCTTCGGCTTCCTGCGCGCGGCGACCTTCAGCAACTCCCGGAATCTGTTGTCGTTCTCTGGATCGAGCCGCTCGCCGGAGTGGGGTGCTCCCTCGATACTCTCTATGAGCTCTCGTTCCTCGTCATCGAGGTAGTCCATTTGTGCGTCAGCCATTGCTCCCCTGTTGGCGATGGTATTTGCGGGGCGGATAGATCAGCGACCGGAGTGCGGCGAGGAGATGGATGGCGATCGGCCCGCCCAGGACACCGGATGGCGCGGCATTGTGGCCACGCGCTCCGAGTTGAACCTCGACGATCCCGAGGTTGCAGCCATTCCGGTAGCGCTGCTGGCTTGGCTGCTCGATAGTTGACGACCTCAGCGGCCGCAGGACCGCTACGGCGTGACTTGCGCATCCACACCCCGCCCGGACCGCGGCTGGCCCGGCTGCCGTTTCCCGCGCCGCTCACCGGCCCCGACCAGGCGCGTCCGGTGCTGATCGAACTGCTGCAGGCGGCCCGCACCGCGCTGGCCGGCCCATCACCAGCCGCCCCGGAGAGCACGGACGGGATCGGCTAACCTCTTACCGGAGAAGTGGCTTCGGCATACCGCCGCCACCGCCGAGCTGGGGCGGCATGCTCAGCCTCGAGGGACGAACGTATATGTTGCGCCTCGGCAGCGTGATCATCGCCGAGGCCAGCTTGAGCTTCCTCGGTTTCGGCCTGCCGGTGAACGTGCCGAACTGGGGCGGCATGCTGAGCCGCGAGGGGCGAAGGTACATGGAGCTGGCGCCGCGGCTGGCGCTGTGGCCCGGTCTGTTCCTCACGGTGACGGTGTACTGCCTCAACATGGTGGGCGACGCGGTCCGCGACCTGCTCGACCCGCGGCTGCGCGGCACCTCCGGCCGCTACGGGGGCTCAGGTCCCGCCGCCACGGAGTTGGTAAGCCCTGAGTAAGGGACCGCATGCAAGGCCCGCCGGCGGATCCTCGCTTGGTGGTCAGGCTCCGGGTGGCGGGTTGTGGCGGGTGGTTCGGTGCCGGCGCGGTTGACAGTCGACTGCCCCTCTGCAAGCGTATCCACATTGGTATAGCAGCCCGTGGCGAAACTGCGCCTGCATTCGAGGCGCGCCGGTGGACCGGGAGTCGAACCGTCAACCCGCCGAGGTCCCTCGGAACCGAGCTTGGATGTCGATGTAGGATGACGTGACATTCACTCCGCGATTCTCCATCACGAACGCCGTTGCCTCAGCTCTCACGCAGATCGAGCGGGCTCGCGGATTCCTGGAGGCGGCCACGCTTTCGGAGGACTGGATCGGTGCGATGCGCTCGCGAGCCTTCCTGCTCGAAGCGCATCACACGACACATATCGAGGGCACTCGACTCACGCTCGACGAAGCTGCGCGGGTACTGGGAGGAGAGGAGGTTCCCGGTGCCGATCCGGACGACGCGCGCGAGTTGTTGAACTATCGCCGTGCGTTCGAGTTCGTGAGCACTCATTTCAATGCAGGAACACCGATCAGGGAGCGGCTCATCCGCGAGATCCACCGGCAACTGGTAGACGGCGTTCGAGGCGGTGCGGCTGCGCCGGGGGAATACCGGCGAGTGCAGAACTACGTAGTGAATTCGGCCACCGGTGAGACGATCTACACGCCTCCACCGCCCGGCGAGGTGCCGGATCTCATGCGCGCCCTGGTGGCCTGGCTGAACGGTCATCGCGATATCCATCCCGTCATCGTAAGTGCCATTGCCCAGTTCCAGCTCGTGCACATCCATCCGTTCCTCGATGGCAACGGACGCACCTCCCGACTTCTGTCGACGCTGTGTCTCTACCGCGCCGGCTACGACTTCAAGCGACTCTTTACCATCAGCGAGTACTACGACCGCGACCGGTTGGCTTTCTACGGAGCGCTTCAGGGCGTACGTCAAGCGAACATGGACATGACCGGCTGGATCGAATTCTTCACCGAGGGACTCGCTACCCAGCTCACGGAGGTGAAGCGACGAGGAGAACTGGCCATCCGGCGCGACCTGCTCGCCAGCCGGCACGGCCTGACGGCTCGCCAGGGACTTATCCTGGGGCATGTGCTTGACGGCGGCCGGACCACCATCGTCGAACTCGAGGGGCTGTGTGCGGGAACTCCGCGCAGGACCCTGCAGCGTGACCTCAAGGTCCTGGTCGACAAGGGCCTGCTCTTGCGCTCGGGGCGCACGAGCCGCTTGGAGTACCGCCCGTCCGTTGCCGGTGTGTAGGCTTGTGCCAATCTTGCGCCACGGCTTGCGCCAATCTTGCGCCAAATGCTGCGCCGGTTGGTGGCGGTGCGACGGTGCGGCGGACAGCCGGGGGCCGATAGCGGCGGCGGCGATCTATCGCAGCCTCGACACCGGCGCCCCGGTACCGCTACCCGCCCTGGAGTAATCGGGTCGTAGAATTACTGCCTCTCCTCTTGCACAATCGTGGCGAGTATGAGAGTATGATGACATGATGCGTCGCGGGACCAGCACCGCTCACCGCTCACCCTAGCCCCCCTAGCCCCGCCGTTCCGACAGCTCGGCAGCGATGCTGACCGCGGCACCATCGATCCGCGGGACGGCAGCGGACACGCGTCCGTACATCCACCGGTCGAGCACCTCGGCCAGCCCCCCGCATCTCCCCCATCCACCAGCCACACCGGCCGGCGTTGCCGGCAACAAGCGCACAAGTGGGTCGCCCCGTGGCGACCCGAGCGGAGGAACCAGTATGGTTTTTTCCAGATTCGTATCGATGGCACTGGCGTTCGCGCTGGCGGCCACCGTTTCGTTCGCCGCCGGCGAAAGCGATAGCGCCGGCGCGGCAGCCGCGGCCGACAAGAAGTACGTCACCGACCCCACCAACGGCAAGGTGTACACGGCACCGGAGTATGGTGGGACGCTGACGTACGGCTCCTCGTCGGAGCCTCCGAACTCCGACGCGATGGTCGGTGATATCGGGGCAGGAGCTGCCGCCAGCGGCGTGGTCGAGAAGCTCAGCATCGCCAACTGGGGCATCGATCGGAGCGTGAACAATCTCGCCAACGAGTACCTGCTCGAGGACCAGTTTATCGGCGCTCTGGCCGAAAGCTGGGACATCCCCGACCCTTCGACCTATATCTTCCACATCCGGCAGGGCGTTCGCTGGCACGACAAGGCACCGATGAACGGTCGCGAGCTGACGGCCGACGACGTGGTGTACAACATCGCGCGCTGGCGCACCAGCGACAAGAACACCCGATACCCCGGGATGTCATGGGAATCGGTCACCGCCACCGACAGATACACGGTCGAGGTCAAGCTGGTCGATCCACCCCTCGATGCGCTGTTGGTGCTGATCGAGGACAGTATGGGGTTCGTAAACGCGCCCGAGGTGATCGAGCAGCACGGCGACGTCGCCGACTGGAGGAACTTGGTCGGTACCGGTCCCTTCATGTTGACGGACTGGGTCGACGGCAGCGCCATCACCTGGGTCAAGAATCCCGACTACTGGGGCCACGACGAGAAGTACCCCGAGAACCGCCTGCCCTACATCGACGAGCTGGTCAGACTGATCATGCCAGACCAAGCGACACGCATCTCGGCCATGCGTACCGGCCAGATCGACTACCTTGCTCACAACGGCCGGGGACACTTTCAGACGGTGGACCCGATCGACAGCCTGCAGCGGAGCAACCCCGAGCTGAGGGTGAACCCGTACTATTTTCGGGCGGGGGAGAGCGCTGCCTTCAACGTGACCAAGCCACCCTTCGACGACATCCGCGTGCGCCACGCAATACAGATGGCGGTCGACCTCGAAACCATCAACACTACCTACTACAAGGGTTGGATGCGGCCCGAACCCATGGGGACGATAAATCCCGCCACCGGATTTGCGATTCCGTTTGCTGAGTGGCCCGAGGAGGTCAGGCAGTACTACCGGTACGACCCGGAAGCTGCCGAGAAGCTCCTCGACGAGGCCGGGTATCCGCGCGGCGCCGACGGCATCCGATTCACGATCAGCGACATGATCACCAACCCCCAGAGCATCGGGCATCGTGAGATCGTCCAGGGCTACCTTGCCGAGATCGGGGTCCAGGTCGAGATCCGGCAACAGGATTGGCCTACGTTCCAGGCCAGCTTCGGGGGTGGCAAGGGCGAGTATGACGGCATCGGCAACTGGAGTCAGGGCACTCCGTATCGCCCTCTGGTAATTCTGAACGCCACGTCGTCGGGCCACCCGAACAACGTCCCAGGACTCAGTGACCCGGAGTACGACGCACTGATCGAGCAACTGAAAGTGGCTGCCACCGCGGAGGAACATCAGCGGCTCGCGAGAGAGGCCGATTACTGGCTCGTCAAGAACCACATCTTCATGTGGGGAGGCCTGAATCCATGGTTCAACGTCACCCAGCCGTGGCTGCAGGGCTTCGACGGTGACTTCTACATGGGGGTCTGGAACAAGAACGCCGTCTACGCCCGTCTCTGGATCGATCAGGCGCTGAAGAGGGAAATGGGCGGCTAGCTCAGCTATCGCTAGTCAATCGTGACCTCCTAGAGGGGAGTCGGGCGCTATCCCGGCTCCCCTCTCATCTCCGCACGCCGCGTGATAACAGCCAGGTATCTGCCATGAGAGCGTACGTCATCAGAAGGGTGCTGCTGATCGTCCCCACGCTCCTGATCCTGAGCATGATCGTCTTTCTGCTGGTCCGGTTCATCCCCGGCGATGTCATCGACGCCATGCAGGAAGAGTACGCCTTCACCGCCGGCGAGATCGACCGCGAAGCTCTCGAGCGCAAGCTCGGCTTGGACCAGCCCATTCCCGTGCAGTACGCGCGCTGGCTGGGCGACATCGTGCTGCACGGGAGCCTGGGTCAATCCCTGCTCGGCCGCTTCTCCGTAAACGAGAAGATAGCGGGTAGGTTGCCGGTGACGATTCAGCTCGGCGTGACGGCGCTGGTGATCGGGCTGCTGATCGCCCTGCCGGTGGGCATCTACTCGGCGATCCGCCAGGATACCGCCGCCGACTACGTGGGACGCTCGGTTGCCGTCATCGGCCTGGCAACGCCCAACTTCTGGCTGGCGGTGATGGTCATGCTCTACCCGGCAATCTGGTGGGGCTGGTCACCACCGATGCGCCTCATCCGGTTCAGCGCCGACCCGCTGGGGAACCTGGGGATGTTCATCATTCCCGGCGCCATCCTGGGAACGGCGATGGCCGCGGCCACCATGCGGATGACACGCACCATGATGCTGGAGGTGCTGCGGCAGGACTATGTCCGCACCGCCTGGTCCAAGGGTCTGAAGGAGCGGGCGGTGGTCGTGCGGCACGCGGTCAAGAACGCCATCATCCCGGTGATTACGCTGGTGGGCTTGCAGCTGCCCATCCTGGTGGGCGGCTCGGTCATCATGGAGAACATCTTCAATCTGCCTGGGCTGGGTCGTCTGATGCTGAATGCTCTCGAAGACCGAGACTACACAGTGGTCTCGGGAATCAACCTGCTGTTTGGCAGCTTCGTCGTGGTGGGGAACGTGCTCATCGACCTGACGTACGGGTTCCTCGATCCGAGAATCCGCTATGAGTGACAGACAGACCACCGCGGTGAGCGAGCCGAAGACCCGCACCGGCGCCGCCTACTTCTTCGCTCGGCTGTGGAAGGAGAAACCCCTGGGAACCGCCAGTGGGATCATCATCGTGCTGTTCGTTCTGACCGCCATCTTCGCCGACGTGCTGGCTCCCTACGGAATGCTGGAGATGAGCCTGGCCGATCGGCTCAGCGGCCCCTCGGCGCGCTTTCTGCTCGGCACCGATCATGTCGGACGCGACCTGCTGACCCGCCTGATTTACGGCGCGCGTGTTTCGCTGACCGTTGGCCTGGCCGCGACCGCCCTCAACGTCGTGGTCGCCCTGGTGATCGGCGGTGCCTCCGGATTCGTTGGCGGTAAGGTCGACCTGGCGACCCAACGATTCGTCGATGCCTGGGTGTCGATACCCGGACTGCTGATCCTGTTGACCATCATGTCCATCGTCGGGCAGGGGCTGGTGCAGACCATCGTGGTCCTCGGCGTAACCGGCGGCATCGGCGGCTCGAGGGTGGTCCGCAGCGCCGTCATCGCCATCAAGGAGAATGTCTACTTTCAGGCGGCCGAGGCGATTGGGTCATCGAGGGGGATGACGTTGATTCGCCACGTCGTGCCCAACATCGTCGCGCCGGTGATCATCGTCTTCAGTATCAACATCGGTGCGGTAATCATCAGTGAGGCCTCGCTGAGCTTTCTCGGCTTCGGTCTGCCACTGGAGGTTCCCAGCTGGGGTGGGATGCTGAGCCGCGAAGGGCGCGAGTACATGGAGCAGGCGCCGTGGCTGGCGTTCTGGCCCGGCATCTTCCTTACCGTGCTGGTCTACTAGCCTGAACATGTTCGGCGATGCGATCAGGGACCTGCTCGACCCGCGGCTGCGGGGTGGCGGGGGGCGCCTCGGCCGCGAGCCGGTGAAGAAGCAGGCGTAGCTCGGCTTCGCCCAGCTAGCGAATCTGTAACCGCAGCCACCACCGGAAGTGTGGTTGTGGGATCTGTCTTCACACTGACGCGTCTCGATTCCGGATGCACGTGGCTCGTCGAAAGCAGCCGCACTCTGAGAGCCTCTGCCACCACTTCCCTCAGCTTCTTTCCCTCGATGGCGGCACGAACCTTCAGCTCGCGCATCAGCTCGTCGGGTAGCTCCAGCGTGGTCTTCATGTAGCCATTTTACCAATAACTCATAAGTCTGGCACCGGCTTGCGACGATGGAGAAGTTCTGCAGCGTGATCGGGTCTAGCCTAGCGCGCTGTGATCGTGAGGGTGCGGTTGGTGGGCACCTGGTGGAAGGTGGAGGTGCTGCCGTCGGCCCAGTGCACCTGCAACTCGTCCACTACCGGCGCGGCGCCCAGACCGAAGTGGGCGGACAGCTCCGACGGACCGAGGTAGCCGGCCGCTGCGCCGATGTAGCGCACCTGACGCGTATCGCCGGTGCGCACGGCCACCAATGTGCCGAAACCGTCAGGCGCCAAGTCCGCACGCGCTGCCGTATCCAGAAACACGCGCAGCCAGCGCTCGCTGCCGTCGCTGCCGTCGCTGCCGGGGTTTAGCTCGTTGCGCACCAACGTGGGTAGCCCGCCGTTGTTGAAGATGACGAGGTCCTGGTCGCCGTCGTTGTCATAGTCGAGATGGACCAGCCCTCGGCCCTGCTCGCGGTGGACCAGGCCCGCTTGTTCGGCGACGTCGGCGAAGGCCAGCGCCGCTGAGGCGGCAGTGAGGTTGCGGAACACCCTGGTGGTCTCGGACTGCCACTCTGCATCGCCCCGGCTGTTGTGCCCCTCCCAGCCGTTGGTCTGCACCAGGTCGAGCCAGCCGTCGTGGTCCAGATCCACCGCCACGGCACCCCATCCCCAGCCGCCCTCCTCGACCCCCGCGCTGGCGCCGACCGACTCGTAGAGATGGTCGCCCTGGTTGCGATACAGGAAGTTCCCGGTACCCGGCGCTTTCTCGATCGCAAACCGCGTGCTCACCGAGGTGACGAACCAGTCGAGCCTGCCGTCGTTGTCGAGATCGGCTGCCGTTGCGCCCATGCCGTTGGCGTCCAGCCCGGTCTGGGATTGCGCGGTGATGTCGGTGAAGCCGCGACCACCATCGTTGCGCAGGTAGCGGCTGGTGAAGTAGTCGCCGGCCCACAGCAGCTCGGGATAGCGGTCGCCATCCATGTCGGCGAACAGCGGCGTATACCCCATCGGGGCGCGGTTGCCCTGGAATGGCAGCAGTGACGTCACGTTCTCGAACGTCCCGTCACCGTTGTTGCGGAACAGCGCGTTGCCGCCCTCGCCGTAGAACCACGAGGCAATGGCCAGGTCCAGGTCGCCGTCGAGGTCGTAGTCGCCAAAGCTGGCCCCGGTGCCGGTCGGCTGCTTGAGGCTGGTGGTAGCCACCCCCGCCCGGGCGGCGATGTCGGTGAACGTGCCGTCGCCGTTGTTGCGGTAGAGCCGGTGGTTGCCGGGCATGGTGAAGCGCTGGTCTACGGTGCCATAGCTGATGACGAAGATATCGAGCCAGCCGTCGCTGTCCACGTCGCCCACGGCCGCCCCGTAGCCGTGATGTCGGGCCGCAATTCCGGCCTCGGCGGCGCGATCGGTGAAGGTGCCGTCGCCGTTGTTCATGTACAGCCGGTCGGGCGTGGTGCCGCCCGACGGCACGAACAGGTCTTGCCAACCGTCGCGGTCGAAGTCGCCGACCGCGCCACCGGCACTCACCACGGAGTGCCCATGGACGGTCGGGGTGTGCGGCCAACGAAGGCCGCTCCGGTCGGGGCAGAGCGCCGCTCGCTGGCACACGTGGCGCACGATGGAGTTGGGCACGGCGCCAACGCTGGCGCGGTCGGTAGCTGCACCACCGTCGAGTCGCAGCGCCGTCCGCTGGGGCCCAAGCAGTGCCCCCACCAGCAGCACCGCGCCACCGCCGAGTACGGCGATAGCCCAGGTGCCGCCCGCGTAGACGGCGACGCCGCGACGACCGAGCGCCTTGGCAAGCGTGAGGAAGGTAACCGGCCCCCCGGCGGCGGCGGCGAACAGCAGGGCTGCAGCCGGCGCGGTGCCGGCGCCGAGCAGCAACAGGAGCGCGACCAGCGGGATCTCGAACAGCAACGGTACGTTGATCAGAACGCCGAGCGTCGAGGCGATGACGACCCCTAGGACGGTGTCGCCGAGGTAGGCGGTAACGGTCTCGGGCTGCAGCGCCTGGATGGCCGCGCCGCTGGCGAAGCCGGCCACGATCATGAGCGGTAACATGCGCCGCACCAGGCGCGCGAACGAGCGCAGCCATTTCGCGCCGCCGGTCCGCAGCACCTCCGACCACGTCGCAGTCGCCGCTACCGTTACCGCGACCGGTACCTCGCACGCGACCTCGGTGCTCGCGCCGTCGTCGACACTCGCGCCACCCGCGCCACCCTCGCCTCGTCGGCGGGTCGCCCAGGCGACCAGGGGCCCCAGCGAAAGCGCCGCGAACAGCCCCAGAGTGAGCCGGCTCGCACCGAGGAGGGGGGTGAAGACCACGGCGATCATCAGCAGTGAGGGCACGTTGAGCGTGGCCGATCCGTGCACCAGCGCGAGGGCGCCCTCGACTCCCATTCCGCCGCGCCGGAGCGTGCTGGACACCGGAGCGATGCATGCCGAACACAAGTTGAGCACCGGGCCCAGACCGATGCCCTTCAGGATGCGCCGCCAGCGCCCGGGGCGAACGTCGGCGGTAGCGAGGCCTGCACCCACCGACACGTCGGCGACCAGGAACGCCTCGGCAATGGCGGCGGCCGCAAAGGCAAACAACATCCCGATGGCAACCAGCTGCAGGTAGGTCACCGAGAATCGCCACCAACGGCCGAAGAAACCGGTCCGTTCGCTCGCGCTGTCGGGGTCCTCGATGCAGAACCCCTGAAAACACTGCGCGGTGGGGGCGAGCGCGGCGCCGAGGTCCTCGCGTACCGTATCCAGCTTGGGGAGCCGGTTCAGCGCCGCGAATGGCACGAGGATGACGAGCAGCAGGACGACGCCGACGACGCGGCGTTTAGCGGCGACGCTGGCGAGAAAGGGACGTGATGCGGCCACGGCGATCTGCATCAGCGCAGCATAGTAGCACAGACCCGGCGCGGAAGGCGCAGTTCGTTCAGTTCGTTCAGTTCGTTGACCACTGCGCAGGGTGCTTGGTAGCGTCGAGAAAAGCTTCGCCGGTGGCAGCGGATGCGAGTCCAACGCTCGCAGCTCTCTCTCGATATCCGCATACCGTACTACATCTACCACTTCCGCGACGACGTGTTCTTCCACGACAAGCCGCCGGTGAACGGTCGCCAGTTCACCGCCGAAGACATGGCCGCGAACTACCGGCGACTGAAAAGCCTCGGTGAGTTTGCCGACAAGGGGCCCTCGGCGCTCACGTTTACGACCGGCGCTATTCCTTTCGAGTCGGTAACGGCCACCGACAAGCTGACGATGGAGATCAAGCTGTCGGAGCCGTTTCCGACCACCCATTTTACGATGTTTCAGGACTGCCTGGTCCGGGCGTACCCGCCGGAGACCTTCGACATGCTCGACGACCCCGGTAACGTCATCGGCACCGGGCCCTTCATCATCGACGAGTACGTCAGCGGCGTCTCGATGACGTTGGACAAGAACCCTGATTACTGGAAGGACGACGAGAAGTTCCCGGGGAACCGCCAACCCTACGTCGACCGGCTCGTGTTGCTGATGACGGCCGATGAGGCCACCAGGGTCGCGGCGCTGCGCTCGCGTCAGGGTGATATCACACAGATTGGTGTTGCGCAGATCAACGGGATCGACACCCTGAAGGATCTCAAGGAGCGCAACCCAGAGTTGGCACTATGGCCGCTCGTGGCTCGATCCACGCAGGTTTTTGCGATGAAACAGGATCTGGCGCCGTGGGACGATGTTCGGGTGCGTCACGCGCTGCAGATGGCGATCGACCTGGAGGAGGTCAACGACAGCTACTTCTCCGGCTTCGGCGAGTGGCAGCCGTGGGGGCTGGCAGGGCCGGCGTGGGCCCCCTTTGGCGTCTCCAACCCGTTCGATACCTGGCCTCGGGAGCTGCAGAAGCTCTGGTCCTACGACCGCGAAGGTGCCGAGCGGTTGCTCGATGAAGCCGGATACGCTCGCGGCGCGGACGGAGTCCGTTTCAGGACCGAGATCCTGCTCAGACCCTCGCATGACGTCGGCTACCGGGAGCTCATCGCCGGCTACTGGAAGGAGATCGGCGTGGAGGCCGAGATCAAAACGGTCGACGCAGCGGCCTACAACGCGCGGATCTCAGAAGGATACGAAGGATTGTGGCCACAAACCGCTGGCGCTGATCACTCGTCTCTCTTCGACGTGTTCCAGAGTCTACGCCAGAACTCTGCCTTCCCCGGCGGTATCGTCGATCCGAAGTATCACGCCATGTTCGATGAGTTGAACGCTGCCACTGGTGACGAGCAGCGACGCATCGCCAAGGCGCTCGATATGTACGCGATCGAGCAGCACTCCTACATCTGGGGTCCGCGGGTACCCTCTTTCGTCGTTAGCCAGCCGTGGGTCGTCGGCTACAACGGTGAGCAGGGTGTCGGTAACTGCGGATGGACCCAGGCCTGGTCGCGACTGTGGATCGATAGTCAGACCAAGGCCGAATACAACTAGCTCCCTGCCTTTGGGTCTGGGGCCGCCTGAGCGGCCCCAGACCTTTCTGTTTCCATGCGTACGTACGTCATTCGACGCCTGCTGCTGTTCATCCCCTCGCTGTTCATCCTGAGCATGCTGGTGTTCTTTTCCGTGCGCCTGCTGCCCGGCGACGCCGCCGACCTCCTGGCGCATCGCCAAGAGTTCGCCGCGGTCGAGATCGACATGGAGCGGCTGCGCGAGATCATGGGGCTGGACGTGCCAGCGCACATCCAGTACGTGCGCTGGATGTCGGGCATCCTGCTGCGCGGAACGCTGGGTCAGTCCCTGCTCCGCGGCCACACACCCGTGGAGGAGAAGATCCTTGGCAGAGTGCCTGTCACCCTGGAGCTGGGAGCGGCGGCGCTGAGCATCGGCCTGCTGATCGCGCTGCCGGTCGGCATCTGCTCGGCGTTGCGCCAGGACACCCTGGGCGATTATCTCGGGCGCAGCGTTGCCATCTTCGGGCTGGCCACTCCCAACTTCTGGCTGGCTCTCATGGTCCTCATCTTTCCCGGCGCCTGGTGGGGCTGGGCGCCACCGCTCCGACTGCTTCCCGTCAGCGAGGATGCGCTGGCCCACATCGGCATGTTCATCATCCCCGGCCTCATCCTCGGCACCTACCTGTCCGCCGTCACCATGCGGATGACGCGTACCATGATGCTGGAGGTGCTGCGGCAGGACTACGTGCGGACGTCCTGTTCAACAACCTGCTGATCGACCTGCTGTATGCCTATCCGGACCCGAGGATTCGCTACCAGTGAGCAAAATCGCTGATCCCGTCGGCACAGAAGCGGGACGCCGGCGCGGCCCTCTTGCGGACTTCTTTTACCGCCTGGTACGGGAGAAGCCGTTGGGCCTGCTCGGCGCCGTCATCATCGTGCTGTTCGTGCTGGTGGGCATCTTCGCCGAGTTTCTGGCACCGGACCCCGAGCAGCGCCAGGAGGTGACCCGGCGACTGCAGGGCTCCTCGGCCGAGCATTTGTTGGGCACCGATCATGTGGGACGCGACTTCCTGAGCCGCAACATCTACGGCGCGCGAGTGTCGCTGCTGGTCGGCTTCGCGGCAACCGCGGTGGCGGTGGTGGTGGCCACCGTCGTCGGCGGGCTGTCGGGGTTCGTCGGTGGCCGGCTCGACCTGGTGACGCAGAGATTCGTCGATGCCTGGATGGCCTTTCCGGGACTGCTTCTACTCATGACGGTCATGTCGATTCTGGGTACCGGTGCGCTGCAGGTCATCATCGTGCTGGGTCTGGCCTTCGGGATCGGCAACTCGCGTGTGGTCCGGGGCGCGGTGATCGGGGTGAAGGAGAACGCCTACTTCCAGGCCGCACAGGCGGTGGGCAGCTCGCTTTGGCACACGGTGCTGCGCCACGTGCTGCCCAACGTGATGGCGCCCATCATCATCATCTTCAGCATCACCATCGGTACGGTCATCATCACCGAAGCCAGCTTGAGCTTTCTGGGCTTCGGGCTGCCGGTGAGCGTTCCGAGCTGGGGAGGGCTGCTGAGCCGCGAGGGGCGCCAGTACATGCTGGTGGCGCCGTGGCTGGCCATGTGGCCCGGCATCTTCCTGACCATCGTGGTGTACAGCTACAACATGTTCGGCGACGCGGTGCGCGACCTGCTCGACCCCCGCCTGCGCGGCGGGGTGGGACGCATGGGTGCCCAGGGGGGCAAGGCGCTCAGGCGAGCGGTGCGGGCGCGCTCGTCGCGCAACTGACCGACACGGGGGCGCCAAACCACGAGCAACGAAACCGGCGGTATCTCTCCGTGGCTCGTGTCATAAGCGATGCCGGCCCCTTGATCACCCCCGCCAAGGCGGTGCGTCAGCTTCTTCCAACCGGGGACGACGAGAGCTGTTGTTGTCAGGTATCGTATAGCCGTGAGTAAACCACGTGGCTTACTACATTGAGGAGATCAAGCAGTACTGGGTCTACGACCCTGAAGGTGCCGAGCGACTGCTCGACGAGGCCGGATACCCACGCGGCGCGGACGGCGTCCGTTTCAGGACCGAGATCCTCGCCAGAGTGCCGGTCACGCTGGAGCTGGGGGCGGCGGCGCTGCTCATCGGCCTGGTAATCGCGCTGCCGGTCGGCATCTACTCGGCGGTGCGCCAGGGCACCCTGGGCGATTATGTCGGACGCAGCGTCGCCATCTTCGGGCTGGCCACGCCGCCGATCAGACTGTTTGCCTTCAGTGCGTGGTGCAACGGGCACCGTCATTGAGAAGACGTGATCGATGGTGACGCCCATCGCCAGCGTGGTGGAGAGTTCGTCGCGGTTGGCGCTCAATCCGTCGATTGCTGTAGTCTTTGGACTATATTACCGGTATGAGATACGCTCCTGACTTGCCGGGATGCATCGCCACGGGTATGACCATTGAGGAAACCAAGCGCAACATGACTGACGCCATTGTGGCACACCTGCAGTTCATGCGTGAAACCGGGGATCCAATCCCGGAGCCCACCACCGTTGTGGCTGATTCCGTAACCGTTAGATAATCGGATTCCACTTCAGGTCACGATACAGATCCCGCAGATGGTCCCGATCCAGCGTGCATACTGCACGTACACGGGCACGTCGATTGCGGCGACTACCCCGGACGGTGAGCGCACGAGCCGCCGCATCACCATCGGCCAGTACAAGACCACTCCGAACAACGTGGTTACCTCGACCGGCGAGACCTACTACTTTACGCCCCCGGAGCAGGTGAAGCAGGAGATGGGCGACCTGATCGACTGGTGCCGCGCGCAGGAAGCGAACGGCGAGCATCCGGTGATCATCGCCGCGATCTTCCACTACCGCCTGGTCCGCATCCACCCGTTCGACGACGGCAACGGCCGCATGGCCCGACTGCTGATGAACCTGATCCTGCTCAGGCACGGCTACACCGTGGCCATCGTCCAACGCGAAGCGCGGGACCGCTACCTGGAGGAGCTGGAACGAGTCGACCGGACCGAAGACCCGGCGCAATTCATCGATTACGTGGCCTCCTGCTGCGAGTACCCGCTGAATCTCTACCTCCGAGCCGCCCGCGGGGAGCCGATCGAAGACCCGGGCGATATCGACCGGGCGATCGCCCGCTTCGCACAGTCGCTCATCGAGAGTGACGAGAGTGGATCAGCGCTTGAGCGCATGCCGCGTGGGTGGCAGACTGCGTTCTCATGGGCACGGTGATCCGTGACCACTCGTCCCCGCGTCGCTACCACCGAAGCCACCGAACAGCAATTCTCGGTGAACAAAAATTGAGAGGGTCGGCGTAGGGGGCAATGGCGGGCGGGACGGCACGGGACGGCACGTAAGTGGTCGTATAGGTCATGAGTATGTAATAAGTTGCCTACCGGCTGGACACTCGATCCCAGGGTTGTCATGCTGTCTCCTATGGCAAGAGGTCGCCGCAGAGGTCCATTATTACTTCGTTTTCGTGCGCTCCTGGTCTCCTTGAACCTGCACGCCGCCAAGGTCGTCGATACCCGCCAAGCCAGCAAGGTCCGGTACTCCCTGCAGGATTGCTACGTGTGTGGTTTCGCCTTGTTCTACCTCCAAGACCCTTCCGTGCTGGAGTTCCAACGCCGCTTCCAGGACCAACTCCGCACCAACAACCTCAACGCTACGTTTGGCGTCGCTCGGATCCCTGCCGACTCCCAGTTCCGCGATCTGCTCGACAGCCATGACTATGAACCGCTGCTCGGCTGCTTCGGCGACTGGATAGGGCGCATGCAGTACACCAAATGGCTGCAGCACTACCAGTTCCTCGACGGTCGCTACCTCATCACCATGGACGGCTCCCAGTACTTCAGCTCGTACCAGGTGAACTGTGAGTGCTGTCTGACCGCCACCAACAACGGCACCGTACGCTACCACCACGACATCCTGCAGACCGCCATCGTCCACCCCGACAAGCGGCAGGTGCTGCCGTTGGCTCCCGTGTTCATTCACAACGCCGATGACTCTGGCGCCAAGAGCGCCAAACGCCGCAAGCAGGACTGTGAACCAAAAGCCGGCTACCGTGCCGTGCAGCGCATCCGTAACGACCATCCCCGGCTGGCTGCGGTGATCGTCGCCGATAGTCCGTACTCCAAGCAACCGTTCATCGAACAGGTGCGCGCCGCCCGCTTCTCGTTTCTGCTGGTGGCCAAGCCGGAGGATCACACCAAGCCTGTACCAGGATATCGACGGGCTGCGCCGCGGTCGGCTGCTGGACCACCGCTCCACCATCGACGTGGGTTACCGGGGTGCCGCTGAACGGCAACCCCGCGCCGGGAGTTCTGGGGCGCGGTCCGCGCCACGTTCCGGCTATTCCTGTTCCCGTCGTGGGACCAGGTGCTGGTGCGGATGAACTCGCCGCCGCAGCCGCTGTCCGGGTAGCGCTCAATGGCTGATGGTGACCAGATCGACGCCAGCTTGGAGCAGGTGGGTGGCGGTGGTGTGCCGCAGCAGGTGTGGGTGAACCCGTTTGCTGCGGAGGGTCTTCGCCGATGCGGATGCCGTGCGCGCATGTTTTTGCAGCAGGTAGCCCACGCCGAAACGGGTCAACGGTTGCCCACGACGGTTGCGGAACATGCGTGCCGTGGCGGCGGGCTGGTCGCCTTGCTCTTGCAGCAGGGCGTCCAGTGCCTGCACCGTCTGCGGCCACAAGGGGCAGATACGCTCCTTGCGCCCCTTCCCGCGGAGGCGGACTTGGGGAGGCCGTTCGAGCTGCAGGTCGCAGGGACGCAGGTCGAGGATCTCCTGCACTCGTGCGCCGGTGTTGAACATGGTAAGTAGCAGGGTGCGGTCTCGCCGGCCGTCCCGGGTAGTGCAGTCCGGGGCCTCCAGCAGGGCTTGCAATTCGTCCGCTTCGAGATACTCCACGACGTTCTGCGGCGCGCGCTTGAACGGTACCGCAAGGATCTGCTGACACAGCTCGAGGTGCTCGGGGTGGTGCTGCGCTGCGTAGCGGACGAAGGCATGCACCGCCGCCAGTCGTACGTTGCGGGTTGCGATACTGTTGCCCCGCTCGGTCTCGAGGTGCGCGAGGAACGGCAGCAGATGCGCGGGCGCGAGGTGGGGAAAATCGAGTGCCGCCACCGGCCGCTGATGACGTGCCGCCAGGAATCGCAACAGCAACGTGATCGCATCGCGGTAGCTGAGCAGGGTATGGCGGCTGACGCCACGGACCTGGGGTAGATCATCAGTGAAGAAGCCACGGAGGGCTCGACCGAGCGCATTGGGACGGATATTACTCATGGTCAGCTCCCCCGGCCGGACCGAAGATGGACTGTACATGGCGCAAGAAGCGTTCGTTGGCCGCTTCGGCGACGGGTTCGAGCCAGCTCAGGTAGTAGGCGGTAGAGACCACCGAGACGTGTCCCATGGCGGTTGCCAGCGTCGGTAGTTGGGATTGCACATCGATCCCGGCGTGGTACCAGCGCAGCAGGACGTGGACGGCATGGGTATGGCGCAGATCGTGGACCCGAGGCAGCTCTCCCGCCGCGGTGCGGACCTCGGCGGCACGAAACAGACGACGGAGTCCTTGGGCAAGGCCCGCTCCGGTATAGGCCTGCTGTTGGCCGAGGCTATTGACCAGCAGGGGTCCGTCGACCGCAAGCGGCAGTTGGCGCCGTGCGGCAAGATAGAGATCTACTTCCCGCGTGGCATCCTGGGAGAGTGCGACGACGCGGGACTTGTGGAACTTCGATGCGTGCACCAGGAGGGTCCGCTGTGTTGGGCTGTAGTCGCTGATCATCAGCCGGATGAGTTCGCCGCGGCGCAGACCGGCCGTATACAGCAGCACGATCGCCACCCGGTAGACCTCGGCGCAGAGCGGGGAAACAACGGTGGTGGGGAGCTTCGCGGTCGCACGCATGAGCGCAGCGATTTGCTCTTTGGAGAAGATGAATGGCCGGCGCGGCGCGCTCGGTGCCGGAAACCCGCTCACTTCGGGCACGAAGCAGTGTCGATCGGTCCGTTGCAGGTAGAGACACAGATTGCGCACGATGCGCATGCGCGCTCGCCGCACCGTCGGCGTGAGGTGGGTCAGGGTAAGCGTCCAGGCGGCGAAGCTGGGGGCGGTCAGCGTGGGCGCACGTTGCGCGACCAGAAAGCGGTCGAGGTCAGCCAGGACGACAGTCTCGTTCCGGTATTCACGACCGAGAGCCTGTTTGAGTTGGAGATAGGCGGCGATAGACGGGCCGAGAGCTGAGTGGAACGTGGAGCACGCGTTCATCGTTGGGCCTCCGTCTGTGCCGGCAGGTCGAGCGCGGCGGCTCGAAGATCGTCCACGTGCAGCCGTAGGTATACGCAGGTGCTCTCCATACTGTGATGGCCGAGCAGATCACCGATGGCCTTGAGAGAGGTTCCCTGGCGCAGCAGATGCAGGGCCAGAGAGTGGCGCAGACAGTGCGCTCCCCCGGATCGAATGTTCAGTGCGCTACGGCTGCCCCAAACGCGGAACGCATCACCGACGCTGGCGGCTACCAACGGCCCTCCAGGCTTGCGGACGCGCAGGAACACTTCACGATGCGCAGATGCAGGGCGGGCATGTCGCAGGTAGTCCAGCAGGGCCGCGCCAACCTCCAGCGTTAGCGGCAGGGCGATCGGCGTCCGGATTTTCGGACGCGGAACCTGAAACCGTCCGGCTCGCCAAGCGATGTGGTCCAGGCGCAGAGCGGCCACTTCACTGGCGCGCAGGCCGTAGGTGGCGATCAGCAGGAGTATGGCGTAGTCGCGGCGTCCCATTGCCGTTGTCCGGTCGACGGAGGCAAGCAACGTCTGCACGCTTTCCCAAGGCAGTGCCCGTGGCAACCGCTCGCCGCGGTACACCCGTGGCTGCTCAATTGCGGCGTCCAGACCGGGAGCGGCCTCGCCTCGGCCCGCCAGGAATCGCAAGAACGACCTCAGATGTGCCGCCTTGTGCTGGAGAGTGGCTCGACTCAGCCGTGCCGCGACCGATTTCACGAATCGCTCAAGCTGTGATGCGGTGAGCTTCGGCAGCACCGTCGGATCGTCGTCGAAGTGCAAGAAGCCAAGGAATTCCGACGCACTGGTGGCGTGCTGCTGCACCGTCAATGCGGTCAGTCCCCTCACATGGTCGAGGTAGTCTCGATAGGCACCGACCAAGCGTTCGCTGGGCGTGGCACTGGGGGCAGCGAGCGTCCCTCGCTCCTCCAGATAGGCCGTCAGGGAACGAACGAGAGCGGATAGGTAGACGTCGTCATAGCAACGGCGTGGCGCGAAAGTCAGCAGCTTCGCCCTGGAGAGCTTGCTCAACTCGCGGATGCCACCGCAGTGCAGCAGGTTGTCGAGACGGGGCGTCTTGCGAATGCGCTGGCGAATCGGAATCCTCGCAAACCCCAGTGCGTCAAGCCAGCGGACAAATCTATCAAGCTGGGGACCGAGTAGTGGCAGAGCGGCAAAGCGGGCATGTGCCCGCGGAAATAGATCGATAAGCATCGCGACCTCCGGATTGGTTGGTAGGCGCCAGCAGTGGCGCCGATCGCCAGCTTACTCGACCGATTTATGTTGAGTTGGTACCCACTAAATCTCGCGTTAGCAAGGACCTACGGGCTCAACTCCACATTAATAGGTGCTCAACATTAATCGAGTAATGTGCAGCTGCACATTACTCGATGATTTTGGTCTCCAGCACCTTGATGGCCCGGCCCGGCTCACCCTGCTGGAGGTCTTGGAAGATCGGGTCGGGCGCCATTCCACCGTCTTCGCTTCCCAACTGCCCGTGGCTAGCTGGTTCCAGGTCATCGGCGATGCTACCATCGCCGATGCTATCTGCGATCGCCTGATCCACCACTCGGTCAGGATCGATCTCCAGGGGGAGTCGCTGCACAAGCCGCAGGCTGCCGAGGAGGTGCGATGAGAGTCTGGCCTCTCCTGAATCGGCGGTTGTCCCGGCATTTCCAGGGGGTGTTGCAACACCACCTCCCCTCAGAAAACGCCGCACAGGGCCGCTATGGACGATTTTTTCTCCGTGACCTACCTGATTCGCGTGCAGCGGGCGCTCACGGGGCCTGTCGAGCGCGCATCCGCACCATCTCAGGAGCTACCCACCGGCCCGGGGCCGGTGCAGGCATGGCAGAAACAGGTAGTTTCTCAGGAGCTGCCTTGGCGATGAGCACCGCCACCTCGCACTCGCTGCCCTACGATCCGGCCACCGTGGAGTTCGATCCGTTGCTGCGCCGGCTCAACCCGGTGGCCAACACCCGCCGCCGCTGGCGGCAGTTGCTCGATCGCGCGGAGATTCATGGCTGGTCGTGCCGGGCGTTCCTCGGCGTGCGGATCATCGAGGAGATCTCCCATCGCCAACAGACCCGCATCCAGCGCTCGGTCAGACAGGCTCGCTTCCCGTTCCTGAACACCGTCGAGGAGTTCGACTTCTCCTTCCAGTCCAGAGGTACGACCGCACTCGGCACTGGATGGTCGGACGCCGGCGCCGGCCTGCGGCGGGGTCGCGGCGACCGGACCGCAGATGGCGTAGCGGGCATGGGGAGCACGTCGCAATTGCGGGTTCCGAGGGCAGAGCACAAGCGGGAGCACAATCCGGTGAGGGAAGTTATCCACAATGTCCACAGGATCAAGCGCCCCCGTCGGGTAGAGCGCTGGCGCGCGCGCCCGTAGGCCACGTTTCCAGCGCCCCCCCTGAGATTCCGTACGTCGGGTTTTCCCACAGTACGGCTCGAAGCTCAGGTGCCCGCAAGCTCACGGCGG
Source organism: Spirochaetia bacterium (assembly GCA_965198005.1). Classification (GTDB taxonomy): domain Bacteria; phylum Spirochaetota; class Spirochaetia; order SZUA-6; family Bin103; genus Bin103. The sequence continues at coordinate 706,726 of CBDAOI010000003.1, read as the reverse complement.
CCCTTCCCGGTACGATAGCAACCACGCTCAGCCTGATCCTTGGCTACGTGGGCGCTGTCCCCGGTTTGACCATCGCTTCGAGCCAACGGCTGTATCCACCGTTCCCCGGCTCAGTGTCCGGGCGGTGCATTTCCACTGGCTCCTCCTGAGCCCTGAGGCCCTCGCTCCAGCCGCGTTATGTTGTCGCGGCCATCGTCGCTTGGTGGCCTCATCCGCCAGTCTGCTGCTCTCCGTTCCACTTCCCGCCATCCGACGGTTATAGGTCCGGTCCTTGGCATTCAAGGATCATCCTGCCTGAGCAGCACACCTTCCGGGCTTTCACTGTTGAACTATCCAGAATTGCCGCCTTCAACTTCCGCCGGGAGCCTGCTGCGCGCACTTCCCAGTATCTTCCGCAGCAGCACTGGCCATCGGGTAAGGGGAGGAAACCCTTGGCACTCCAATATCCAGCAACCAACTTCCCGCTGGGGGGGATTTCGGCGATTCGTCCGTTCGCTCTCGCTACGGCCCTTCTGGTTGTTAGCCTCCTAGGTTGGTCGGTCGGGCTCGCGCCCTTCCCTAAGTACGTTTACTTCCGGGCTTTCAGCCGTCAGAGTCGCCCCTGTCGGCTGCCGGATATAACTACGGCGCCACACTGGGATTTGCGCCGGCGGGACCTTCACCCGCAAGTTCAACAGCTAGCCTCGCTGCACTCCCCCGGACCCCCACCCCCTTTTACCGCCACCTGTTTTTAAGAGGGAGCAGTGCTCTGACAATCACCCGAATACACCTTGACCTACCCTCCGGGGGAGGACCAAACTTACCACTTCTAACCAGCATCGAGATGACGCCTCACGCGTCGGCGGTGGTAACGTTCCACCGGATTCACTGGAAAGGTTCACCGGAATGCGCACTCGGCAGATGGTACGCCATCTGGCGCGTGAGGGGGTGACCGTCGGTCGGCACCGGGTGCGGCGGCTGATGCGGCTGCTGGGCTTGGAGGCGATCTACCGCAAGCCGCGGCTCAGCGTCGCGAACCCGGAGCATCGGGTGTATCCCTATCTGCTGCGGGGGCTGACGATCGAGCGCGCGAATCAGGTGTGGTGCGCGGATATCACCTACATCCCGGTGCAGGGCGGGTTCCTGTACTTGGTGGCGATCATGGACTGGGCCAGCCGGCGGGTGCTGGCGTGGCGGCTGTCCAACACGTTGGACACCCGGTTCTGCGTCGAGGCACTGGAGGAAGCGCTGGAGATGTACGGCAACCCGGAGATCTTCAACACCGATCAGGGGAGCCAGTTCACCAGCATCGCGTTCACGGAGCTGCTGGTGGCGGCGGGGATACGCTGTTCGATGGACGGTCGCGGTCGTTGCCTGGACAATGTGTTCATCGAGCGGCTGTGGCGGTCCCTGAAGTACGAAGCGGTCTACCTGCACGAGTTGGCGGACGGCTTCGTGGCGCAGCGGGTGATCGACGAGTGGATCGAGTTCTACAACGAGGTACGACCGCACTCGGCACTCGGTGGCCGGACGCCGTCCGAGGCCTACCGCGGCGTCGCGGCGCCCGGACGGGAGGTGGCGTAACGGACATGGGGAGCAGGTGGCAATTGCGGGTTCCGAGGTCAGAGGGCGAGCGGGTGTGCGATCCAGGTGCGGGGAGTTATCCACAATGTCCACAGGATCAAGCCCCCCGTCGGGTAGAGCGCTGGCGCGCGCACCCGTAGGTGGAGGGTTTCCAGTCCCGCCCTTTCGGTAGCGAGATGGGTTCACAATTCCACCATAGGTCACGTTTCCAGCGCCCCCCCTGAGATGCCGTACGTCGGGTTTTCCCACGGTACGGCTCAAAGCTCAGGTGCCCTTAAGCTCACGACTGCCCTTCCCGGTACGATAGCAACCACGCTCAGCCTGATCCCTTGCTACGTGGGCGCTGTCCCCGGTTTGACCATCGCTTCGAGCCAACGGCTGTATCCACCGTTCCCCGGCTCAGTGTCCGGGCGGTGCATTTCCACCGGCTCCTCCTGAGCCCTGAGGCCCTCGCTCCAGCCGCGTTATGTTGTCGCGGCCATCTTCGCTTGCCGGCCTCATCCGCCAGTCTGCTACTCTCCGTTCCACTTCCCGCCATCCGACGGTTATAGGTCCGGTCCTTGGCATTCAAGGATCATCCTGCCTGAGCAGCACACCTTCCGGGCTTTCACTGTTGAACTATCCAGAATTGCCGCCTTCAACTTCCGCCGGGAGCCTGCTGCGTGCACTTCCCAGTATCTTCCGCAGCAGCACTGGCCATCGGGTAAGGGGAGGAAACCCTTGGCACTCCAATATCCAGCAACCAACTTCCCGCTGGGGGGGATTTCGGCGATTCGTCCGTTCGCTCTCGCTACGGCCCTTCTGGTTGTTAGCCTCCTAGGTTGGTCGGTCGGGCTCGCGCCCTTCCCTAAGTACGTTTACTTCCGGGCTTTCAGCCGTCAGAGTCGCCCCTGTCGGCTGCCGGATATAACTACGGCGCCACACTGGGATTTGCGCCGGCGGGACCTTCACCCGCAAGTTCAACAGCTAGCCTCGCTGCACTCCCCCAGACCCCCACCCCCTGTTACCGCCACCTGTTCTTGAGAGGGAGGGGTAGGTTGACAACCAACGGAATACACCTTAACTTACCCCCCGGGCTGTCCAACGAACCGGGGCCACCCCATACTACTTGCGGGCATGACATGGGGTTTTTTTTTAAAAAAAAGTTCTGTTTTCATTTAAACCTGAGTATAGAAAGGAATTATCTATGAAAGTGAAAGCCGCTGTCTTGTACGAAGAGAACCAGCCAATTGTGGTTGAAGAGGTTGATGTGGACGGTCCCAAAGCGGGCGAAGTCCTGGTCAAGATCGCCGCGACGGGTGTCTGCCATAGCTGCTATGCCGTCATTACGGGTAAGGAGAAGTGGCCGCTTCCCGTCGTGTTGGGCGATGAAGGAGCCGGGGTTGTCGAGGCGGTCGGGTCGGGTGTCAGCCTGGTCAAACCAGGTGATCCGGTGGTGCTTTCGATCTCGCCTGCCTGTGGTCACTGTATCTACTGTGTGCGTGGCTATGCCAGCCTTTGCCGCAAGGCAGCCCAGATGAAAGAGCGCCCCCCGCGCTATAGCAAAAATGGAAAGGGCATCTACCAATTCACCGTCGCTTCCTTTGCCGAATATACGGTGGTCCCCCAAGAAGCCGCGGTCCCAATTGACCAGGATTTCCCGCTCGAAAAGGCAGCCCTATGTGGTTGTAGCGTCATCACCGGCGTGGGTAGCGTGGCCAACACAGCGGAGGTGAAGCTAGGGAGCAGCGTCGTGGTTTTTGGGGCCGGTGGCATCGGGTTGAATGCGATTCAAGGGGCCGCTCTGTCCGGGGCGGCCCAGATCATCGCGGTTGATTTGGTGGAGGCGAAGCTCGAACTGGCCCGCCAGTTTGGGGCCACCCATACCATCAACGCCACCAACGGTGACCCGATACCCGAAATCCACAACTTGACCGAGGGTCTTGGCGCCGATTATGCGATTGAAGCGATTGGCACAAATGTGACGTATGAACAGGCGATACGGGCCATCCGACCGCGGGGCAAAGCGATCTTGATTGGTTTACCGCAGTCCGAACCGATTTGTCTGGAGCCTCGCCTACTCATGGGGGGTGAACGGATCATCATGGGCAGCGCCCTCGGCACGACGCGGATGCGCTATGACGTACCTCGCCTCCTCTCGCTCTATCGAGCCGGGAAACTCAAGCTGGATGAACTTATCACCCGGACCTATCCGTTGGAAGCGGTGAATGAGGCGTTTGAAGACATGCTCAACGGCAAGGTTGCCCGTGGGGTAATCCGATTCTGACCAGATATGGTTAAAAAACTCTCACAGGAGGCGGCGCTCGACGGGTTCTACATCATCCGTACCAACGTCTCTGAAGAGCAGTTCGCTAGTGACGAGGTGGTCGGCGCCTACAAACGCCTGTCACTGATCGAGAGGGCATTTCGCAGCCTCGGTTCCAGCTTCGGTCAGTTGCGCGACGAGCGCGTCTGCACCGCACGCCGCAGCGCCTTGCCGCCGTGGGCACCCATGCGGCCCACGCCGCCGCGCAGGCGCGGGTCGAGCAGGTCGCGCACCGCGTCGCCGAACATGTTGAAGCTGTACACCACGATGGTCAGGAAGATGCCGGGCCACATGGCCAGCCACGGCGCCACCCGCATGTACTTGCGCCCCTCGCGGCTGAGCAGGCCGCCCCAGCTGGGCACACTCAGCGGCAACCCAAAGCCGAGAAAGCTCAGCGAAGCCTCGGTGATGATGACCGCGCCGATGGTGATGCTGAAGATGACGATGATGGGCGCCAGCACGTTCGGCAGCACGTGGCGCAGCACCGTGCGCCAGGGCGGGCTGCCAACGGCCTGCGCGGCCTGAAAGTAGGCGTTCTCCTTCACTCCGATCACCGCGCCCCGGACCACGCGCGAGCTGCCGACGCCGTAGGTCAGGCCCAGCACGATGATGATCTGCGGTGCACCGGTACCCAGGATCGACATGATGGTCATGAGCAGGAGAAGTCCCGGAAAGGCCATCCAGGCATCGACGAATCTCTGCGTCACCATGTCCAGTCGGCCACCGACGAACCCCGACAGCCCGCCGACGGCGGTGGCCACCACCACCGCCACCGTGGTCGCCGCGAAGCCGACCAACAGCGACAGGCGACCGCCGTAGATGTTGCGGCTCAGGAAGTCGCGCCCGATATGATCGGTTCCCAGCAGATGCTGGGCGGAGGAGCCCTGCAGGCTCCGGGTCACGTCCTGGCGCAGGTCGGGGTCGGGCGCCACCACGTCGGCGAAGATGCTCACCAGCACGAACAGCACAATGATCACCGCGCCGAGCAGGCCCAACGGCTTCTCCCTGACCAGGCGGTAAAAGAAGTCCGCAAGAGGGCCGCGCCGGCGTCGCTCCTCGGCGCCGACGGGATCAGCGATGTTGCTCACTGGTAGCGAATCCTCGGGTCGAGGTAACCGTACAGCAGGTCGATCAGCAGGTTGTTGAACAGGATGAAGGTCGCAAAGAACAGGTTGATGCCCGATACCATCGGGTAGTCACGGATCGACAGCGACTGGACGAACAGCGACCCTAGGCCGGGGAGGTTGAACAGCGTCTCGATGATGACCGAGCCACCCACCAGGATCGGCAGCTGCAGCCCGATGAGCGTCACCACCGGGATGAGCGCGTTCTTCATCGCGTGACGGACGACCACCAGCCGCTCGCGCAGGCCCTTGGCCCACGCCGTCCGCACGTAGTCCTGCCGCAGCACCTCCAGCATCATGGTGCGCGTCATCCGCATGGTGGCGGCAGATAGGCCAGTGCCCAGGATCAGGCCGGGGATGAGGAACGCGCCGATATGGGCCAGCGGATCCTCGTTGAAGGGATACAGTCGCAGCGGTGGCGCCCATCCCCACCAGATGCCGGGAAAGATGAGGACCATGAGGGCCAGCCAGAAGTTGGGCGTGGCCAGCCCGAAGATGGCGACGCTGCGGCCCGCGTAATCGCCTACGCTGTCCTGGCGCACCGCCGAGTAGATGCCCACCGGCAGCGCGATCACCAGGCCGATGAGCAGCGCCACCGCCCCCAACTCCAGGGTGACGGGCACTCTGGCGAGGATCTTCGCCTCCACGGGCGCCAAGTCCCGTTGTAGAGACTGACCGAGCGTACCGCGCAATAGGATCCCCGACACCCAGCGCACGTACGCGATGTGGGTTGGCACGTTCAGTCCCAGCATCTCGCTCAGCCGCTCCCGGTCGACCCCGGGCCCGAAGAACTGGTAGTCGCTCAGCAGGACGTCGATGTAGTCGCCGGGGAGCAGGCGCACCGAGAAGAACACCAGCGCGCTCAGGATGAACAGCGTCGGGATGAACAGCAGTAGCCGCCGGATGAGGTAGGTGCGCACGGTCTAAGAAAGGTCTGGGGCCCGCGGATGCGGGCCCCAGACCCCAAAAGCCAAAACGAGCTTAGTTCAACTCGGCCTTGAGCTGACTATCGTTCCACATGCGCGCGTACGGCCCGTTCCAGGCGCAGTTGCCGATCGCCATCTCGCCGTTGTAGCCGACGATCCATGGCTGCGCAACGTTGAACGTTGCAACCCGCGGACCATAGATGTAGGGGTGCTGCTCGATGACGTACATGTCGAGCGCCTTCGCCAGCCGTCGGTGCTCCTCCGCGTCACCAGCGGCAGCCTGTAACTCGTCATATTTGGCCTCGAACACCGGGTCACTAAAGGTGCCGGCCCTGAAAGTTGAGTCGTCGCGAAACTGGCCGAGGGTACTGTTGAGATCCCCGTAGTCGGCGCCGACGGCCCAGAAGTCTTTCAATCCGTCGAAATCTAACGCCTGGCGCCGTCTCTCGTACGTGGCGGTGTCCACCGCCTCGATCTCGGCCTCCACGCCGATCTCCTTCCAGTAGCCGGCTACCAGCTCCATATAGCCCACGTCGCTCCGGTCGCCTCTGATCAAGATCGAGGTCTGGAAGCGGACGCCGTCCGCGCCGCGTGGGTATCCGGCCTCATCGAGCAGTCGCTCGGCACCCGCCGGGTCGTAGGACCAGAACTTCTTGAGCTCCTCGGGCCAAGTATCGAAGGGGTTGTTGTAACCGATCACCGCAGGCCCGATTGACCCCATCGGCTGCCACTCGCCGAAGCCCAAGAAATAGTTATCCCTGACGGTCTCCAGGTCGAGCGCCATCTGCAGCGCGTGGCGCACCCTGATGTCGTTAAGGGGAGGCTTATCCATTCTCATCCCCAACGACGTCTCCGATCGGCGCGCGATCGGGAAGAGCTGCGTGCCCGGGACATCTTTCTGCAGCTGCACCGCGTTGGCGATCGACTTGATCAGCACGTTACCGGTCGCCCCGGCGATATCGATCTGGCCCGACCGCAGTGCCGCAAGTATGGTCGCCTCGTCGCTCATGAACAGCATCACGAGCTTGTCGGCGTAGGGCAGGCGGTTCCCCGGGTACTTCTCGTCGTCCTTCCAGTAGTTGGGGTTCCTGTCCCATGTGATCGAGGTGCCACTGACGTACTCGTTCACCATGAAGGGCCCGGTGCCGATCAGGTTGTTGACGTTGCCGAGCATGTCGAAGGTCTCGGGCGGATATGCCCGGACGTGGCAGTCGTCGAACAGTTGCCGATGGGTGTCCGCGGCTGGCCGCGACAGCTTGATCACCAATGTCAGCTTGTCGGTGGCCGTTACCGACTCGAAAGGCAGGGCTTTTGTCCCCCACGTATGCACCGCGGGCTCCTGGCCGGCAAACCTGCCGATGCCGAACAGGCGCTCGTAGTTCGCGGCCATATCGTCAGCGGTAAACTGGCGACCGTTCACCGGCGGCTTGTCGTGAAAGAAGACGTTGTCGCGGATCTTGTAGATGTAGGTCAACGGATCCGGGTTCTCCCAGCTCTCGGCCAGGTGGTCGGTGACGACGCTCTCCGGATAGTAGGTCACCATTTTGTTGACGCTGCGGTCGACTGCCCAGTCGGCTTGGCCCAACTTGTCCAGAGCCGCTCCCGCGTACACTCCGCCGGCGTGACTGATCCACGTGTCGGCGTGGTCAAACCCAAGGGGTCGCTGCGCAACGGTAATGGTCCCGCCGTACGCCGGCTTGAGCACCTGCTTGCCGGTGGACGGATCGGTCACGTACTCCTTCTCGGCAGCAGCAGCCGACCCCTCTTCATCTGCGCCGGCGGCCCACAGGCCGGTTGCGGTCAGAACCAGGCCGCACAGTATCGCGAGGCCTGTTTTGAAAAATCTCATCGAGATCTCCTTACAATAGTTTCGAGAGCACTGATTCCACTGCCGGCCCTTCGCAACGCTCGCTCCCGCGAGCGCGCTCTCATAGTCGAGCGAAGGGCGACATCCTGGGGTCCGAGCTAGTCGTACCCGGTCGGGTGTTTCATCCCATGCCTCCTTTGACGCGCGCGCGCCGCGCCGAAAGGGCATGCCTGCGCACGCCACGCGTGGTGGCGGCCGGCAAGCGTCGCTACGCATGTTGGTGTGGACTGGTGGAAGTGGCGGCCGACGGGGTCGGCCGCTGGACGCACGGAGGCGTGGCGACTGTGCGCCACATGGATCGATGCTGCGCTCAGCACCGGCGCCGAGCGGTAGGCCGCTGTGTGGTCGGCTGAGCGGCTAGCGGTGCGCGGTAGTCGGGTAGTCGGGTAGTCGGGTGCCTCCGCGCTACGCGGCGGCTGGGCTGGGTCATGTCGTTACCCATACACCTGCAGCTTAGACCAGCGCGAGAGATGTAGCAAGCGCTTCGGCGCGTTCGGCTGCCGGTGCTGGGGTGGAGCGCGTGGGTCCCCATACGCGGACTACTATAGCCGGCCGCCCGGGTTATGGCAAACACTTCTCTGGAAGCACCGACAGCACGGTCGTCTGGTCCCGCAAGCCCGCGCACGTGCCCATGGTGGATCGGGTGCACTTCAGTTGGGGCCCCAACAAAAACAACGTTTGGGTGGTCGCGTGATTCGACGGCGATCGACAGCCGGGTAGACTGGCCGGGTGAGTTCTCAACCATCGCCTACCTCGCCCAGCTCCCTGGCCGTGCGGGTCGCGGCGCCTGGACCCATCACTCGGCGCCACCGCTGGAGCCAGACTTCGGTCTGCTGCACGCGCTCGAAGGCGCCCGGGCAGCCGACGAAGAGGATTCGGGGCCCCCGGCCCCACTCGACCGTCTGTTGGCGGAGGCCGAGCAGATCTCGCTCCTGCCACGATCGTCGGTAGGCGCAGTGTCGAAATAGCGCACCCCTAGCTCATAGGCTCGCTCCAGCGTGGCATGAGCCGCCGCCGCCGTGGTGCCGTGGAAGCTGCCGCCGGGTGGACCTGCCCGCCCAGCCCGAGGCGCGTCACCGACAATCCGGTGCTGCCGATCTCGGCGCTAGCCATTCGTTGCCCGGCTAGGTCGCGCCGCGCAACCGCGGGTCGAGCAGGTCGCGCAGGGCGTCGCCGAACATGTTGAGACTGTAAACGGTAATAGTCAGGCAAAGACCAGGCCAAAGAGCCAGCCATGGCCCCTGTTCCATGTATCTGCGCCCTTCCCTGCTAAGCAGCCCGCCCCACTCAGGAATCTCCAATGGCAGACCGAATCCGAGGAAGCTCAGAGCGGCCACACTCAGGATTACGCCCCCGATGCTGATGCTAAATGTAATGATTACGATAGGCATAATATTGGGCAGGACATGTCGGATGAGTGTCCTCCCTTTCGAGCTGCCAATCGCCGCCGCTGCCTGAAAATAGACATTCTCTTTGACACCAATAACCGCGCCTCTGACTGTTCTTGAGCTGACGATGCCTCCTGTTATCCCCAGGACCACTATCATCTGTGGCATACCCCGCCCCACTATGGACATTACGGTCAACAACAGGAGCAGTCCCGGGAAAGCCATCCAGGCATCGACAAATCTCTGCACCACCAGGTCCAATTTACCACCAAAGAATCCCGAAATGCCGCCTATCAGGACAGCGACCACAACATTGAGAGCGGTCGCCGCCAGACCGACAAGTAACGAAATGCGAGCTCCGTAGATAAGGCGGCTCAAAAAATCTCGCCCCAAGTGGTCGGTACCCAGGAGATACTGGGCCGATGAGCCCTGAAGCCTGTCTACTACGTGTTGTTCCCAATATGGATAAGGAGCCAGGAAATCGGCAAAGATAGCCACAAAAATCAATAACAATACGACAATCCCGCTGGCAGTACCCATCGGCTTCTCCTTCCACAGCCTGATGAAGAAATCAGCCAGCCCGGTACGTCTCTTTGGATCGCTTGCTGTTGATGGTATCCCTATGTCGCTACTCATACTCGCTCTTCTATTTATAACGGACCCTGGGATCCAAAATAGGATATATCAGGTCGATCAATAGATTGATCCCCATAACCATGGTGGCGAAAAACAGGTTTACTCCGGAGACCACCGGGTAGTCTCTGTCTTCGAGTGCCGCCACCATGAGACGACCCAGCCCCGGCAGGTTAAATATGTTCTCCATGATAACGGAGCCGCCTACCAGGATAGGCATCTGCAGGCCTATCAGGGTAACTACCGGGATGAGGGCATTCTTGACGGCGTGTCTGATAATAACGACCCTCTCCTTCAGCCCCTTGGACCAGGCCGTCCTGATATAGTCCTGCCTGAGCACCTCCAGCATCATGGTGCGGATCATCCGCATGGTGGCTGCAGAAAGGTAGGTCCCAAGAATCAAGCTGGGAATGATGAACACCCCGAGACTTCCCAGCGGGTCTTCCGTGAGAGGAACCCACTGCATCGGTGGCGACCAGCCCCACCAGATTGCCGGGTAGAGCATGACCATCAGGGCCAGCCAGAAGTTAGGCGTTGCCAGGCCGATGATGGCAACCGAGCGCCCCAGGTAATCGGCGGCCGTATCCTGACGAATCGCGGAGTAGATGCCGACGGGCAGGGCTATCACCAGCCCAATCGCGATCGCCAGGACACCGAGCTCAATGGTTACCGGCAATCTATCCAGAATCTTTTCCTCCACCGAAAAAGCGCCGCCAAACAGTGATTTGCCAAGGGTGCCGTGCAGGACAATGCCTTCCATCCAGCGTCCATACTGCACGTAGAAAGGCACGTCCAATCCCAGCTCACGCTCCAGGGCTTCACGGTCTACCTGGCCAGCCCCGTACTCCATAGTCATTAGGTCTATTGCATCGCCGGGGATGAAGCGGACCGAGAGAAAGACCAGTACGGTCAATATGAGCAAGCTAGGGACCATCAACAATAAACGCCTGATGATATAGGCCTTCATGTGATACTTCTCCCTGTTACTGGAGCCCTTCTACTGAAAGCGTGGCAATGTCGTCGCCCTCTCAAGGAGTATCGGGAGCCGGTAGGTTTGCACCTCCCCGGCTCCCTCTTTCCCTAAGGTCAGTAGCAAGGGGCTTTAACCCCTATTGACCCATTGCGCTCTTCAGCTCACTATCAATCCAGAGGCGGGCCAACATCTGATAAGCTTGACCATAACCCAGCGTGGTTTCACCATTATAACCTATGACCCACGGCTGATTCCAGTTAAACTGTGGGGACTCGGGCCCCCATATATACCAGTGCTTCTCAGTCGCGTACATATCCAGCTCTCTAAACAGCCTCTTGTACTCCTCGAGGTCAGTAGTAGCTCGCATGGTCTCAAGCTTGGCGTCAAAAGTCGGGTCCGAAAATTGGCCGGCGGGGTTCCACACGTTGCCGGACCAGCGACCCACAAGGTGCTCAGCGAGATAATGATGGCTCATCTCCCCGCTGCGCATATCTTCATGCATTGAGGAGCTCGCTATTTTGGCTAACTGAGCGGACTCCATTGCCTCGATCTCTACAGCAACGCCAATCTCACGCCAGTATGCAGAGGCCAATTCTTGATAGCCTGTGGGTGCGTGCCCCCAGGCAAGGCTGGTAGTCTCGAATCTAATGCCGTCGGCACCACGAGGAAATCCGGCCTCATCGAGTAACGCTTCTGCCGCTGCCGGGTCATAGGTATAGCGTTCCTTGATCTCCTCGGGCCACTCCTCATATGGTTCGTAATAGCCCTTGAGAGAAGTCCCTACTACCCCGCGAGGTTCCCAGTTTGCATATCCCTTGAAGAAGGTATTGGCAATTGTCTCGAGGTCCAGTGCCTTCTGCAATGCAATACGCACTCGAATGTCGCTAAAAAGCGGGTTATTCAGGTTCATACTAAAAGCATGGTTCGAGCGGATGGAAACCTTGTGCAGCTCGATTTCGGGATTGCTCCGCTGGAGGCTCTCGACCTGGTCGATAGACTTGATGTCAGTGGAGATAGTGCCCACCGAACTTCCCAGATCAACCCGACCCGAGCGGATTGCTGCCAGACGTGTTGCCTCGTCTGGCATAACGAGGGCCTTTAACTCGTCAGCATAGGGCAAGCGGTTCTCCGGGTATTTTTCGTCGAACCCCCAGTAGTCAGGATTCTTGATGAAGTTATAGGAACTGGCCTCGACCCAATCAGTCAGCATCCAGGGCCCGGTGCCGACCAGGTTCCTCCAATCCTTGGCGTCGCCGTATTGCTCGATTACCTCGGGGGGGTATATGTAATTTGTCCACCAGTCCGTGATAAGCGGGAGCGGATTGATGTGTGGCCGCTTCAGCTTGAAAACAACGGTATAGTCGTCGGTGGCCGTTATCGATTCGAATTGCACAGACCTCATATCATGTAATGATGGGCTAGGTTCGGTGAAGCCGCTGCCCACACCCAATATGCGGTGATAGTTATATTCGACATCCTTGGCAGTTAGCTCCCGCCCGTTCATCGGCGCCTTATCATGCCAGTGAACGCCTTTACGGATATTGAACACATAAGTTGTGTCGTCGGGCTGTTCCCAGCTTTCCGCCAGTTGCCCTATCAAGTATTCTGGAGGTACGTTTGGACCTTGCCAGTCCCATTCGTCCCTATCTACTGCCCAGTCTCCTATAACTAGCTTCTCTAGAACGCCGGAGACGAACGAACTGGCGTTGCCACTAATGAACCAGGCGTCGGCAATCTCAAACTCCTTAGTAGTGGGGAAGGTCAATGTCCCGCCGTACTCTGGCGCGACCACTAGCTCCCCTGTGCTGGGGTCCGTCACATACCTCTTGTCGGCGGCGGCTGCCGGTGCCTCTTCTGCGCCAGCGGCCCAGAGGCCGGTCGCGGTCAGAACCAGGCCGCACAGTATCGCGAGGCCTGTTTTGAAAAATCTCATTGAGATCTCCTTACAATAGTTTCGAGAGCACTGATTCCACTGCCGGCCCCTCGCAACGCTCGCTCCCGCGAGCGCGCTCTCATAGTCGAGCGAAGGGCGACATCCTGGGGTCCGAGTTAGTCGTACCCGGTCGGGTGTTTCATCCCATGCCTCCTTTTGTTGACGCGCGCGCGCCGCGCCGAAGGGCAAGCCTGCGCACGCCACGCGTGGTGGCGGCCGGCAAGGGTCGCTACGCATGTTGGTGTGGACTGGTGGAAGTGGCGGCCGACGGGGTCGGCCGGTGGACGCACGGATGCGTGGCGGCTGTGCGCCACGCGGATCGATGGTGCCGCGCTCAGCACTGGCGCCGAGCGGTCGGCCGCTGGGTGGTTGGCTGAGCGGCTAGCGGCGCGCGGTAGTCGGTAGTCGGGTGCCTCCGCGCTACGCGGTGGCTGGGGGGGGGCATGTCGTTACCCATACACCTGCAGCTTAGACCAGCGCGAGAGATGTAGCAAGCGCTTCGGCGCGTTCGGCTGCCGGTGCTGGGGTGGAGCGCGATAGTACCCATTCGCCGACGAGGGTGGCCTTGCCGGTCAGCGGGAAGCCGATGCTCCGATCTCGACCCTCAGTACTCGTCGTCGCAGAGGCCGTCGCGGAAGGTGTGCGGCACCACCCAGTAGCCGTCGACCGTGGCGAACAGGTCGGCGGCCGCCACCCGACAGAACGCCGGAGCGACAGGCGGCCGTGAGGCCACCACGAAGGTCGGCTTAAGATGGTAGAGACTCGATCGAAACACGTGCCGCGAGCCGGCCCCCACTGCCGGTCGGCAGGGCGCTCGGGGAACAGCACCACCAGCGAGCTGCGCTTGACCAGCCACCGGGTGCGCCGCGCCAGCGCTGCGTTGGGCGGGATGCCCTCGGGCACCACCGCCGAGGCGAACCGCCCCTCGGCCCGGCAGCGCCGTGCGCGCTTGCCGAACGCGCAGCCGACGAACACCTCGTCGGGGCCGCACGCTGAGTGGGCCAGCGCCGCGCGGAACGCCGCATCGACGCCGGTCGCGCAGCCCACGAAGAACCCGAACCCGTGGCGGCGGAACCGCTCGACCAGCGCACGGCAGACCGGCGGCTCCACCTGCCCGCGGCGGCTGCCGGCAAACAGCACCGCGCGCGCCGTCAACGCGAAGGCGCTCATTGGGATAGGGGTGCAGAATTCGGGCCGGCGGCAGCCACGTGTCGAGGTGCTTTTGCATCCGAGACCAGGTCAAGCGCCTGCCTTTCTGACTCCGTCGCCGGAGCGCGCGCAGCCATGCGCACGCTACCAGCTGACGAAACCGGTACAGCGCTCGAAAGTTGCCTGGCACTGCGTGGTAGTTGAAGTACCCACGCACGACACTTCGGATCCACCTGCCCTGCTGAGGCACGGGGGCGTGTCGTCTCCGCTTCAGCTCCCTGGTGACTGCAAGGACTTTCGTCCTGAGCCGCTTGGCGAGGGTTTTCCTCAGAACGGTATAGCGCCCGTCCGTGCGACGGCGCGCGCAGATGTGGGTGAAACCGGTACTGAAACGCCGTTATGTAATCGTCGGCGTAGCGCACGATATAGACCTCGCCGCGGGCATGGCGCTTGCGCCACGCTTCCACCCATAGATCCAGCACATAGTGCAGGTAGACGTTCGCCAGCAGCGGCGAAATCGTCGCCCCTTGTGGTATCCCGACCACTGTGCTCGACCACTGGTTGTCTTCCGATACCCCGGCCTTCAGCCATCATGGGCCCCCCGCCAATATGGGAACCTGGGCGCCATGAGCCGTTGCGTGGCAAGCGGTTAGGGGCTGAGCAGGTTCCCATAACGCTAGGGCACTGCGACGTCTCCAAGCAGAGCGAGCAACTCGTCATGGGCGCCTTTGAAGGAGCCCTTGCGGAGGTTCGGCGGCCGCTGCGCTGCCAGGATGTCGAGCTTGTTGGCTGGATCGACCCGCAGGTACAGTTCGGTCGATCGCAGGCTGGCATGGCCGAGCCAAAGAGCAACCTGCCGGATGTCGCCGGTAGCCTCGAGGGTATGAAGTGCGCAGGCGTGGCGCAGGGCGTGTGGCGTGATGGCCTTGCCCGCGATCGAAGGTACTGCGCGTGCCGCGGCCTTGGCGTGCAAGGCGAGTCTCTTGGCGAAGCCGCGTCGCGTCAGGCCGGTTCCGAAGGCGTTCAGGAACAGATGCCGGTCGGGGCAGTCCGGCCGGACACCGAGCCAGGTGCGCAGCGCGCCGCGGGTTTGCTTCCACAGCGGCAGGGCGCGCCCGCGGCGGCCCTTGCCCAGGATCCGGATGCGGTCGAGTCCCGGTGCCTGGAGGTCGTCCAGGGCCAGGCCGACCAGTTCCGAGACGCGCAGGCCGGCATTGTAGGCCAGGCACAGCATGGCGCGATCCCGCAGGCCGGTGACCGTGTGGGTGGCGGGGGCCTCGAGCAACGCCTGGACCTCGTCGCGGTCGAAGGTTCCTGGGCTTCAGTGGGGACAACGAGGCTGCCCGTTGGGCGGTCGAAAGCGGCGTCTTCGACACGCTCCAGACAACCTTCAACCTGGTGGACCAGCGCGCCCGTCACGGCCTGTTCGCCGAGGCCAGGGCCAGAAACATAGGGGTTATCATCAAGCGGCCGCTGGCCAACGGGATGTGGGGAAAAGACCGCGCCGTGTACGCCAACCTGGGCCCCTATGTCGAGCGGGTGCAGGCGATGGAGCGGGCCGGGCCGGTCTCGGGGGGGGGCCCCCGACGACCCCATTGCGTTGTCGTTGGGCTTCGTCCTCGCCCATCTGGAGGTGGACGCGGCGCTGGTCGGCACCAACAACCTGTCGCACCTGCGGTCGAACATCGAGGTGGTCGAAAACGGCCTGTCCCTCGCGGCCGAGGTCGTCGATGAGCTCCACCGTCGCTTCGAGGAGCTGGACGCCGGGTGGCTCCAGCTGCTCTGACGCTCGGGTAACCCAAACCGGGTCGCGCTCTAATTCGATTTGTCTAATCTCTTATAATTCTCATACACGATCGAGGGAAACAAGACGAGCATATTGCCGTCCGGGTCTTTGATCCACCTGGCTGGATTAGCCTTGTGCGCTCTGTTTACTTCTATTCCCTTGCCGGTGAGATATTCCACAGCCTCATCCATATCCTCCACTTCGATCGCCATTCGAAAGCCGACAGCGCAGCTTCTGTGCTCCTATGCGACCGTCTCTACATGCAGCTTGTCGCCGGTCCTGCTGCAACACTTGCGCTACCACTTCAGACGTTATCGGCCCCACTCTTGGCTGTTTCCCAGCCCGCAATTCCCCGACCGACACGTCAGTGTGGAGGGGGTGGCACACGCCATCACCGCAGTGCGCCCCGTCGTGGGCAAGCGGGTGACCCCGCATACCATGCGCCACTGTTTCGCTACCCATCTGCTGGAAGCTGGCACCGATCTGCGCACCGTCCAGGCGCTGCTCGGACACGCCTCAATCAAGAGCACCGTGATCTACACCCACGTGACGCACAAGCTCATCGCGGGGGTGGAGAGCCCACTAGAGTCGTTGCCACCGCTGCGCTGAGCGACGGTGCACCAGCCGCCCTTCGAGGTGGCCGACGTCATCCGTAACCTGGCCACGGCTAATGGTTCCGTGCCGGGCTGCTCGCGGCACTCACGAAAAGCTTCGTTGCCGATCGTCTCCAATTCCACGGCGCCCTCTCTGACCTTGCGGATCGATCCGGGTCGCTTCGGATCGCTAGCTGATCAACTGCGCAGCAAAGAGTGGGTGGTGTATGCCAAGCCACCTTTCGGCGGACCATCATCGTCCGCAAGAGTTCCAGGTCGTCCTGGAGCGGAACCGGCCGGCGATCGCGTGTGGTTCCGTCAAGGTCACCTTCGTTGCGCGCCGGAACATGCGTGCAGTGCCGGTCCAAGGTTTCAACAATCCGCGGGGAACCGTTCGGGTTTCGACGGTCGAAGGGACAGCGGTGGACCTTGTCGGGTACATGCATCGCTCCGGCGGGGTGGATCAGGTGGCCAGCCTTCTTGCCGAGCTCGGTGAGGCTCTGGACCCGCACCGCCTCGTCGAGGCATCGAAATCGGCGTCGATCCGTTGGGCTCAGCGTTTGGGCTACCTTCTCGAGCATGTCGGAGCGGGAGACAAGACCGCGCTCCTCAAGGAGCACGTGCGAAGAACGGTGCGAAACTACACGAAGCTCGTGCCAGCCGCAGATGCCATCGGTGCGCAGCGATCCAGCGATTGGCGGTTGTACGTCAACGCAGAAATCCAGACAGACGCGTGATCCCTCGAGATTACATCACCGAATGGCGGACGCGGGCACCGTGGATCGAGGATTTCCAGGTGGAGCAGGACCTGATCATCAGCCGTGCCCTGGTCGAAATGTTCTCCAACTCTGTTCTGGCCGAGGCACTGGCCTTTCGGGGCGGGACAGCACTCTACAAGCTCTACCTTACGCCGCCCGCACGCTACTCTGAGGAAATCGATCTGATTCAGGTCGTGCCCGAAGCTGCCGGGCCGGTTATGGATGCCATGCGGAGCGTCCTCGATCCCTGGCTTGGGGAAGCGCAGTGGAAGCAGTCGCGAGGTCGCGTGACGTTCCGGTACCGCTTCATGTCGGAGGACGTCGCCCCAATGCGTCTGCGTCTCAAGATCGAGATCAATACCCGCGAGCGTTTTACGGTTTTCGGCTTTGCCAAGAGGTCGTTCTCGGTGCAATCACGGTGGTATTCCGGAGTAGCCCATATCAAGACGTTTGAACTCGACGAGCTGATGGCGACGAAGCTCAGAGCACTGTACCAGCGCAAGAAGGCACGGGATCTGTTCGACGTGGCAACCGGAATCGCCGATGAGCGGTGCGATCCCCGGCGGATCGTGTCCGCCTTCCGGGAGTACATGGACCGCGACGGCAGCCCCGTAACGCGTGCGATGTTCGAGAGGAACCTCATGGGCAAGCTCGGCGACCCGCAATTCAGCGCCGGCATGCTGGTTGCAGAGGCAGATATGTACATCATAGAGCAGCATTGGTACATATGGGGTCCTAAAGTTCCCCAATTTGGCGGAACCCAGCCGTGGGTCATAGGGTTTAACGGTGATTTCTACCTCAACGGCTATACTCCCAAGCGTGGGGGGGGTTGACCGTGAAGCTCTTGAGCATATGCTGGGATTGGACGTGCCTGTCCACGTGCAGTATGGACGCTGGATAGGAGTGTTGCCGACCCCTGACTGGGTTACCGGTGAGTCCCACTTTAGAGGTCTCCTCCAGGGCACCCTCGGCGAATCACTGATGGGCGCTTTTACGATAGAGGAGAGGATAATAGATGGATTGCCGGTAACCATCGAGCTTGGTTTCATAGCAATCATCATCGGGCTCTTGATATCATTCCCAGCCTGATTCTGGGGACAGCCATGTCCGCAGCCACAATGCGGATGACGTCGTCTCATGGTGACTGCCCTCGATGACAGAGACTACCCGGTGGTCTCCGGAGTAAACCTGGTTTTCGGCGCCGCGGTTATGGGGGCCAATCTAATGATCGACCTGATCTATCCTTATTTGGACCCCAGGGTCCGTTATAGATAAAGGGGGAAAATCACGAGTATGAGTGACGCCACAGGGATACCACCACCAGCAAGTGAGCCAAAGAGACGAACCTGGCTGGCCGTGACCTGGCCGGTCAGCTCGAAGCAGCGCCTGGCATTGTGGTGTCGGCGCATCAACGGGCACCGCAGGCCGAGTCTGGCATCGCAGGGTCTGTGCATCATCGTAGCGAAGGTCGGAGGCCGAATCCCCGGCGTCCGCACTCGAACAACGCGACGTCACTCACCATGTCCTAGTCGCTGCCGCGTCAACGAACTCGAGGATGAGTCCTATGCTCGTTCGGTTCGCCCTGCCCACCATGCCATCTTGTGGCCACATGAGCAGGATTTCAGTTCAGACACCATAATCTGGGACATTCTCCACGCCGCGTCGGTGGGGCTGGACCGGATGGTGGGCACGGCGGAGCTGCTGTCGACGTTCGACGTAGGCAAGATCGGTACCGAGGCGCTGCTGTTCCAGACCGGCTACCTGACGATTACGGGGGAGGAGGAGCTGGGGGGCATGGCGCTGTACCGGCTGGGCTATCCGAACCGGGAGGTGCGCCAGAGCCTGAATGGGGTTCTGCTGAGTCAACTGGTGCAGGACACGGCGCAGCAGACGGCCAAGACCACCGGGTAGTCGCGGTCGGTGAGGGCGTCGAGCATCAGGCGACCGAGCCCCGGTATGCTGAAGATGCTCTCCATGATCACCGAGCCGCGACGCTGGGATGCTGGAAGACGAAGGCGGCGATGAGCGAGTTCCACATCGGGCGCACCGGATAGTCGTTGCGGCTGTGCCCGCGGCGGGCTTCAAGCAGCCGAGGCGCGGACGTGCGCTTTACGGTTACTGCGGACCGCGAGCGGCGCGCAGGCGGCCGTGCAGGTTGCTGCAGCGGCCTCAGACGGTGGAATCTGCCCCGTTGTCTTCCGCGTCGATTCGCTGCCTGAGGCGCCGGTATGTGGCCTCGTCGATGCCCGTGGCCTCTTCGATGGTGGACCACGATATATCTCGTGCCACGAACCCCTCGATGGCTCGCACCTGCCCTTCCCGGCGGCCTTCCCGGCGCCCTTCCTGGCGGCCTTCCCGGCGCCCTTCCTGACGCCCTTCCCGGCGCCCTCGCTCGATCATTTCTTCCACGTAATTCATCACCTCTCCTCCGCGGCCCGGCACGTTCCTCTGCAACGCCTCCGCAAACAGCTTCCGCTGTGCTTCCGGCTGCGTCGCCAGCACGTACTCCACGTGCTGCGTCACTTCCTCAAACCCCGCTGCGCGGTACAATTCCCCGATCAACCGCGTCGCCCGTTCCAGCAACTTCCCCGGCGCTTCCCGAAACGCCGCCATCATCGCGATCTGCAACAGCCGCGCCGCTACCGCGCCCGTCACCGATTCCGCGCTCTTCTCCGTCTGGTCGATCAGCAGATGCTCGAACCTCGGCACCCACCGCCACTCCGGCGCCGCCTCCGTTACCAAGTCCGCAAATTCCCGCGTATACTCCCACCGTCGCGCTCCCTGGTAGAATACCAGCGGCACCAGCAGCGGCAATCGTTCCTCGTTCCGGTGCTTCCGCCGCCACTCCTGCCACACCTGTACGCAGTAGCCGAGCAACCGCAGCCGCAGCCACGGGTCCGGCGTCGACTGATGCTCCAGCAGTACGTACACCAGCACCGCCGGCTCCGTACCCTCCCGCTCCACCGAATACAGCATATCGGTCTCGTTGCGCCGCCAGTCGTCATCCACGAAGCGACCCCGCAGCAGGCTCAGCGTCGACCACTTCAAGGTGTCGGCGAGCGCGCCCGGCACACAGGTGCGCAGCAGACTGGCCGCGTCCTTCGCGTTCGAGAACACGCGCTGGAAGTACTTGTCGTGCGGCTGGCTGACCGCCGTCTCCGATGCGCCACCGTCCGGTTGCTGTGCTGCCCGCTCGTCAGCCATGACGACCCGATGGCGAACATATCCGCGCGGCTTCTTCGGTGTCAACGCCCATCGCCGGCGGAGTTGGCGGTTCCCTGGCCGCGCTGGCCGCCATGCTCGATCTCGGTGACACCGCTCTTGTCGGTCCCGTGCGCTACCACACAGACGGAATGCACCCCATCGCACCGGGCTGCTTGACGGTGCTAACTACATCACCTACAATAAGTTATAGTATTGGGCCGTGCATTCACTCGGTGGGCCAACAGGTGGGTATGGTCGCATTTCACATTCGGAGGGCTTGAGCTTATGACACTCTGCCCCTCTACCAGCCGTTCACCGAGAAGCGGTGCACGCTGCCCACGCTGCCCAAAGCGCTTGCCACGCCTCTCGCGCTGGTCTATGCTCGCATGTGTATGGGTGACGACATGACCCAGCCCAGTAGCAAGCTTGCCTCGGCTGCGGTTCGACGGATCGATGATGAAGCGCCATGATGACAGTCAGCGCAGTGGACGGTTGGCGGTGCCCGCAACGTCACAACCTCCGGTGGCGGCGACGCTGACGGGCGGCCGGAACGGCCGGAGTCCGCGCTTGACATGGTCAGGCGAGCCTGTGACGATAGGGAGTTTTGGGATCGAACGGATGGTCATGAGGCGCGATGGCGACAGTGAGCGCAGTGACCGGTTGGTGACGCGCGCAACATCAACCGTTTGCACAGCCGGGCGAGGTAAGGTGCACGAGGCCAGAATCGCTGTTGACGTTTCTTGCGCTGGGCCCCATACTTCGAGCTCACGATTCAACGGATCGGTGATGAAACGCCATGATGACAGTCAGCGCGGTGACCGGTTGGCGGTGACCTTCGGTGACCCCGACGAGTCGTTGACGGCGCGCGGCCCCTATGCTAACGTGCCTCGCCTGGGGTTCGACGGATCGGTGATGAAGCGCCATGACGACAGGCAGCGCAGTGACGGGTTGGCGGTGTCCGGTGGCGGCGACGCTGGCGGGCGGCCGGAAGCGCCGGAGTCCGCGCTTGATATCATTGGGCGACCGTGAAACGATAGGGAGTTCGGGGATCGAACGGATGAGGATGATGCGCCACGACGACAGTCAGCGCAGTGACCGGTTGGTGGTGACGCAACCGATGCTTCCTACCCCCCCCCCCCCACACACACACACACACTTTTTCGAACCGAGAAACAACTAACCGCTCCGGCTGATCGCCCCGTACGTGCCCCCGCGCACGCCGTCGCCTTCAGCACCGGGGTAGCGGCCGGCTGCGACCGCAGCGGTCCTGGATCCCCGCCCCCCAACTCACCGTCACAGAACCGACCGCCCACGTCGCCGGTCAACCACATGCGTTGCTCGGCCGACCACCGCCCCGCGTGGCGTTGTGACGCAGGTCCCGACCTCCGCCGAGCGGTGGGCGTTTGCATGATGGGGCGCGCACGCGGATCCCATCTTACGTCAGCCATCTGGCACGGCACCCTGTGCCCCGAGAAGGAGGTGAAGATGATACTGAAAGAACCGCACGCGCGCGCGGCGTGAGCCCGGGGTGAACCCGCTGAGTCACACGCCGCGCGCTTTCAGGAATTTGACTCTGACTGGCCGTCCGCGTTTGCGGGCGCGCCCGCGGTTGCGGGCGTTAGAGTAGCCAGGGAGCGGCAATCCGCTACGCAATACTCTCGAAACATCTACATACGGAGATACGTATGAATATTGTAAGAATTAGAATGACCTTCGCGGTTGCGTTGGTCCTCGTGTTGACCGCAACCGGCCTCTGGGCGGGTGGCGCAGAGGAGGGCTCGGCAGCCGCCGCCGACAAGAAGTATGTGACCGACCCCACCAACGGCAAGGTGGTGACCGCGCCGGAGTACGGCGGGACATTCACCCAAGTCCAGTCTAACATCGGTAAGAATATTGACCCCTATTTCTCGTACACCGCGACAAACACTATCTCGGGTGTTAATGAGAAGCTAGGCTACTGGAACTGGGCATTAGATAGGGACGTATTTGACTTTTTGACAGGTTTCGTCCCTCTGTCTGCCGTAACAGGGAGGCTGGCTGAAAGCTGGGATATTTCCCCGGACGGCCTCACCTATACCTTCAACATCCGCCAGGACGTTCACTGGCACAACAAGCCACCCGTGAACGGTCGGGAGCTAACTGCCGAGGATATAGAATATAGCTTTCAGCGTATATTGGGCCTGGGCGACTTCAGTGAAGCCGAACCTAGCTTTGATGTTGCCGCTGCCGCTCATCCCCTCGAAAAGATGAATGTTGAATCGATAACGGCCACCGACAAATGGACGGTTGTCTTTAAGCTGAAGTCGATACGCCTCGAAGCGCTGAAGGAAATCCTCCTTGGAAGTCTCGGATGGATAATGGCCCGCGAGGTAGTCGAGCAATACGGCGACGTTACGGATTGGAGGAACGTGGTCGGCACCGGGCCCTTTGAGCTGACTGACCATGTCGAGGGCAGTTCCCTCACCTATACCAAGAATCCTGACTACTGGGGCTACGACGAAAAGTACCCCGAGAACCGCCTGCCCTATGTTGACGAGATAAGGTCCCTGATATCGACGGAACAAGCGACAAATCTGGCGTTAATGCGTACAGGTAAGGCTGATTACATCGGTCGGGCGGGCGGCACAATAATAAGGAGCATCGATACGGCGGTAAGCCTCCAGCGGACCAACCCCGAACTGAACCTGTGGCCATTTTCATTTCGTGCGGATACGGCTATGACTTTTAACGTGCAGATGCCACCCTGGAACGACGTCACGGTGCGCCGCGCAATACAGATGGCAGTCGACCTTGAGACAATTAACGATACCTACTTCCACGGTTGGGCAGATACGACGCCTGCAGGGCAGATAGGGACAGGTCTTATCGGGTATTTCACCCCATTTGAAGACTGGCCCGAAGAGCTCAAGAGATACTATACCTATGACCCGGAAGGGGCAGAAGCGTTGCTTGATGAGGCTGGATTACCTCGCGGCGCGGACGGCGTAAGATTCCGCACCGTCTATGACCACTACGGGCCATTCGATTTAGACTATTACCAGATAGTCATCGAATACTTGC
The DNA here is from genome assembly GCA_965198005.1 of Spirochaetia bacterium. GTDB lineage: Bacteria > Spirochaetota > Spirochaetia > SZUA-6 > Bin103 > Bin103. Next base: position 683,464 of record CBDAOI010000003.1, on the reverse strand, counting down.
GTGCCATTGGCATTGCTGTAGAGGTGCAGGTAGTTGACGGAACTGCTTATACGGCTCTTGTGCGAGAGCATAAGCAGCAAGGTCTGGTTACTCAAGTTTCAAACGCCGACTATCAGCCCGCGCTTCTGCCGTTAACGGGAGCTTACTCGGCCTCAGGATGGAACCCCCCCAACGTCAACGACACGGTTTATGACGCCATGTATGAAGCCGCCGAAGCCGCTACCACCATTGAGGAGCAGAAGAGGCTGGTCAACGAGGCAAATATGTACCTCATAGAGAATCACTGGTGGTTCGCGGGTCCGAGAGTTCCAAGTTTTAATGTGTCCCAGCCGTGGATCATAGGTTATGACGGTGAAAATGACCCAACCGGGGACAGTATTCCACTTTTCGCCCGCCTCTGGATTGATAGTGAGCTGAAGGAGGCAATGGGTCATTAGTATTTGCTGGTTACTCTCGGGGATAACTGAAACGTCTAAGGGAACTGGGGGGCTCAAGCCCCCCAATTTTTCCATACTCGTTGAATAATGAGAGGTCAATTTGTCATTCCGGGCGGAGACCTGGAATCCGGAAAACGCAACCATTTGAAATTACTCTTGATTCCGCCTTTCGGCGGAATCAAGGGGGACACCCCCTTGAACCCCCGTTTCAAAGGGGTTTCACCCCTCTGGACTCCCCAAAAACGGTGAGAGGCGAGTTTCTTGGCAGGGGTCATTCGCACCTTAAGAGAGTGCCGCGCCCCGATAAATCGGGGCTCGCAATGACAAGGAGGGGTGTGACATGAGAGCCTATATCATCAGGCGGTTAATGCTGATAATCCCCACCCTGTTCATATTGACCGTCCTCGTATTTCTCTCGATCCGCTTCATCCCCGGCGATATAATAGACAGAATGGTTTCTGAGATGATACTGCTAGGTGCCGGGGGCGCGGAGATTGACCGTGAAGCTCTTGAGCGTATGCTGGGATTAGACGTGCCTGTCTACGTGCAGTATGGACGCTGGATAGGAAATATGTTACTGCACGGCACTCTTGGCGAATCACTGCTTGGCGGTTGGACGGTGGAGGAGAGGATAGTAGGCAGATTGCCGTTGACCATTCAGCTTGGTGTCATGGCAATCGTAATCGGGCTGTTGATCGCCCTCCCCGTCGGCATCTACTCGGCGATTCGACAGGATACGGCCGCCGACTACCTGGGGCGCTCCATCGCCATCGTCGGCCTGGCTACGCCGAACTTCTGGCTGGGACTCATGGTCATGCTGTTCCCGGCACTCTGGTGGGGCTGGTCCCCACCGGTGCTGTGGGTTCCGTTCGCCGAAGACCCGCTGGGGAACCTGGGGGTGCTCCTCATTCCCAGCCTGATTCTGGGGACTGCCTCGGCTGCAGCCACCATGCGGATGACGCGCACCATGATGCTGGAGGTGCTCCGGCAGGATTTTATCAGGACCGCCTGGTCCAAGGGACTGAGGGAGCGGGTCGTCGTCATGCGGCACGCCATCAAGAATGCCCTCATCCCGGTTGTCACGCTGATCGGTCTGCAGTTGCCGATCCTGGTGGGTGGCGCCGTTATCATGGAGAACATATTCAATCTGCCGGGGCTCGGTCGTCTCATGGTGCTTGCGCTCGAGCAGAGAGACTACCCGGTGGTCTCCGGAGTAAACCTGTTTTTCGGCACCGCGGTGGTGCTGTTCAATCTCCTGATCGACCTGATCTACCCTTTCTTGGATCCTAGAGTCCGCTATCAATGAGAGAAAGCAGCGATCATGAGTAACGCCTCGGGTATACGCACAGTAGCAAGCGAGCCAAGGAGAGCTACCGGGCTGGCCGATTTCTTTGTCAGTCTGTGGAGAGAGAAGCCACTGGGTACTGCCTGCGGGATTATCGTATTGCTGTTGATTCTGGTGGCCGTCTTCGCCGATGTTCTGGCTCCCTATGGCTACACTGAAATGCACCTGGTAGACAGGCTGCAGGGCGCATCGGCCCGGTATCTGCTGGGTACCGACCAGTTGGGGCGAGACTACTTGAGCCGCCTCATCTACGGGGCTCGTCTTTCGATGCTTGTCGGGCTGTCCGCGACCACGCTCAATGTCGTCGTCGCCGTCCTCATCGGCGGCATTTCCGGATTCCTCGGTGGTAAGCTGGACCTGGGTGTGCAGAGATTTGTCGATGCCTGGATGGCTTTTCCGGGACTGCTCCTGCTGCTGACCATCATGTCCATGTTGGGGCAGGGTGTGCCCCAGATGATCCTGGTCCTGGGGATATCAGGAGGCATCGGTGGCTCGAGAGTAGTCAGAGGCGCCGTTATCACCGTAAAGGAGAACGACTATTTTCAGGCGGCAGCGTCGATTGGCTCTGCAAAATGGAGAGCATTTACCCGCCACGTCCTGCCCAATATCGGGGCGCCGCTGATCATCATCTTCAGCATCAACATCGGGGGGGCGATTATGAGTGAGGCTTCTCTGAGCTTCCTCGGATTCGGTCTGCCTCCCGAGGTTCCTAGCTGGGGTACTCTGCTCAGCTGGGAGGGCCGGCGGTACATGGAGCAGGCGCCTTGGCTCGCAATCTGGCCAGGTCTCTGCCTGACCCTCGTCGTGTACAGTCTGAACATGTTCGGTGATGCCATGCGCGACCTGCTCGACCCGCGGCTGCGGGGTGGTGGGGGCCGTGTCGGTGACGCTGCCGCCAGGTCGGTCTAAGAAGGCCCACCTGCGGCAGCGCAGGTGAGCACGCGCCTGCGCGTGGGTGCCCGTCCAGCCCAGTCAGCAAGGCGAGGTGCGACGGATCGGCCCCAGATGTCTTCGCGCTCGATCACCCCGGCGCGGGCATCCTTCGGCTTCGCCACCGCCGCCGCACCGACCTGTGCGTGCGCGGCCGACCGGCAGCCCCGCGGTGTCACGCCGGATGCACGGTGACCTCCACCCGATGGCGCCCTCCCTGCCGCCACGGGTGGCATGTAGCTCGCGGACCGCGACAGGGACGTCGTGGGCTGGGAGCCCGTTGGCAACTCCGGAGGCGCGCCCGGAACGCGCCCGACCAGGTCGACGGAGCGCCGCACTGTGTATAGGCGTGACCTGGCCGGTCAGCTCGAAGCAGCGCCAGGCATCGTAGTGTCGGCGCGTCATTAGGCACCGCAGACCGAGTCGGCGAAGTGACTCATCACACGACTGAGGCGTCGTCCGTTTCGTGGGCCCCGTCCATGGGGCCCAACACAGGCGTTCCCGCGCCATGGAGGGCGGGGCGATTGCGCGCGTCCGGAGTCACCACCCATCACGCTCACCAGCGACGGGTCATGGAACCCGCTGACCGAACCGGTCAGTCTGAAAGCGGCGACTGGCATTGCAGGGTCTGTGCATCATCGTGGCGAAGGTCGGAGGCCACCACCCGGCAGTAGCCGGCGGCTGGGAGGCCACGACACACGAGCCGTGAACCCGCTCCCCACCGACCGTCGGCAGGCCGCTCGGGGAACAACACCACTGACCTCGGGGAATCGCCACCGCTCCTGCAACCGTGCCCATCCCTCTCATCGGCCGCCACGCACGAAACTGTGGCATAAGCGGCGCGACCAGCGACTTTGGGGAAAAGGCCCGCTGGCGGCGCCGGCCCGTTCGTCGGGACCGGTCAGTCGAGCAGCGCTGCCAAACTCGCGTGCCGTCAGGATCCTCGCCCGCTGCACCTTCTTCAGGCGCAAGAGGTGACGCCGATCTCCGTTGGCGAGATGATCAGCATCGCCGGCGACCGCAGTGGCGAGCAAGAGATTGTCGCCGGCGTCATCGACAAGGTCGATCTGTGGAAGCTCTGAGACGATGTCGGCTCTGGCGCGCAACCCCCTTAGCCTTAGCAGCGTTCCTGCTTCGTGAGGCTTCAGAAACGATACACTTCGGATAGCGGGTGACGCGCCGGAACTCGCTCAGCTGCGGTTCCGACGTGATCAGTGTAAACCGTCGCTTACGCCAGAGCTGGTACATTTGGTCTGGCGGTGTGTCCCGTGTGATCAGAGCGGCAATGAGGATCCCAGTGTCGAGCACCACACGCACGCTCACGCTCGCTCAAGAACCTCCTCAACGGCCTGCATGACGACGTCCGTCTGCCCTGTGTTTCGCTGAACACGATCTCGTTCAGCGCTCGGTCCACAACACATAGGATTGGGGATTTCGGGTATCGACGGAAGTCATGACAGCAGCGCCCGCAGTCCTTGGTCACACGGCTTATCCAACGGTCGCTCGGGCGAGTACCTGGCGCGCTTGTCGGAGCAGCTCTACGGGACCACCTACTTCGCCGACTCGGTCTACGGTGCCCGATGATGCGCCGACACTACGATGCCAGGCGCTGCTTCGAGCTGAGCGGCCAGGTCACGCCCATGCACAGCCCGGCGCTCGTCGACCTGGTCGGCCGCGTTCCGGTCACGCCTCCGGAACAGCAACAACCATGCCACCCGCGGGCAGCGGATAGAACCACGGGTCCAGGTCAGCGTGCATCCGGCGTGACACCGGGTGCGGAGCGCATGCGCGCGCTGTCAAACCGCCCTGGCGGCATCGGCACCCAGCCGCCCGCCACCACCCCGCAGCCTCGGGTCGAGCAGGTCGCGCACCGCGTCTCCGAACATGTTGAAGCTGTACACCACGATGGTGAGGAAGATGCCGGGCCACATGGCCAGCCACGGCGCCACCTGCATGTAGCGGCGCCCCTCACGGCTCAGCAGGCCGCCCCAGCTGGGAACGCTCAAGGGCAGCCCGAAGCCGAGAAAGCTCAAGCTGGCCTCGGTGATGATGATGGGGGCGAACACGTTCGGCAGCACATGGCGCAGCATCGTGCGCCACCCAGGATTGCCGACGGCCCTGGCGGCCTGGAAGTAGGCGTTCTCCTTGACGGCGATCACCGCGCCCCGGATGACGCGCGAGCTGCCGATGCCGTAGGTCAGGCCCAGCACGATGATGATTTGCGGCGCACCGGTACCCAGGATCGACATGATGGTCATGAGCAGGAGAAGTCCCGGAAACGCCATCCAGGCATCGACGAATCTCTGCGTCAGCAGGTCGAGTCGCCCGCCGACGAACCCCGACAGGCCGCCGACGGCGGTGGCCACCAGCACCGCCACCGCGGTGGCCGCGAAGCCGACCAGCAGCGACAGGCGCGCACCGTAGATGTTGCGGCTGAGGAAGTCCCGTCCCACTCAGCCGCGCCTGCATTACCGCACGCCGCAGGACCGCAGGTCGCGACCGCAGCGCTGGCAGGAGGCGGTGCGCACCCTGCTCGACCTCCAGGGTGAGTACCAGGCGTGGCTCGACAACCTGCCCGACAATCTCGGGGAGTCCGCGCTCGCTCACCAGCTGCAGGCGATTTGCGCCCTTGAGCTTGCCGAACTGGAGAGCGTCGAACCGCCGCGCGGGTTCGGGCGTGACTGAGGGAAACCCGCAGCACGCCCGCTTTAGTTCCTCAAGTCCTGACTTGGCCGGCCCCCGGCGGCCCCTGGGGCCGCTACGGTGCCGCCAGGGACTCCTCACGGTCGCTACGTGCAGATTCTCCCGTGCAAAGCCCCTGATTCCGATTTGAGAGAGCCAGCCGTCCAGAAAAAAAAGCCACCCGTCTGGCGCGAACAAGCCACTTGGAGGCTGATTTCCGGACGGGGTCAGGTCCGACCCTCCGCTACGCTCCTCCCAAATCCGTACAGGAGGGGCGCGGCGCGGCGCTCCGGAGGTCCAACCGCGAGCCGCTCGCCGGTCGAGTTCGAGGCTGCTCGGACAGGCAGCACCGCGCGCCGCTACGCCGACGATCTCGGCCTCGGACCCGACCCCCCTTGCACAACCCAACCGACCTACGCCACCCGGTGTCTCGTTGCGACATTGATTCTCATCGTGATTGTCGCCCGATTCTCATCCTGATTGTCGCGCCACGCAGAATCGCCCAAAACCGTGGGTTTCACCCTCGATCCCGCAGGCGTCTCCCACCGGTCCGGGTATCTTCTGCCCGGTCGCAACACCAACCTTGCCGCGCTCGCTCCGATGCGCGCACCTCCACTGCCGTGCGCTACCCTCTCCGCCGCCACGCAGGGGCTCGTCCCGCGCGGATTCCCCGGCGTGTGCTGCACTGCTTGGATTCGATCTACACACGCACGCTACCAGACGACAATCGCCGATCGCTGTTTATCTCCCAATGACGACAGACCGCAGTCCCCGAACGAGAGGTCAGGGTTGACTCAATACTCGCCCGGTAGTACAACCTAAACGACCAGCCGGGAAGGGGGGTCCCTTTGGATGCCGACCTGGGGTCACTTTGCCTGCCGATTCACAGCGCGGTGGCGCCTACGAATCCCCTCGAATGTGGCCCGGCTCCAGTCCCCCTCGTCCGCCATTGTCCCTGTCTCGATGCAGCCTCGGCTCGGCCACATCAGCCAGATCTTGCCGGCGGCGGTGTCAATGAGAATCTCGCCCGCCCAAACTGGGGACATCGCGCTGGCCGGATGACTACTGGACCAGCGCCACCGCGTTCGCGAGGCCGGTGCCGGCAAGGGAGCGTTCCAGCCGGCCGTCGAATGTGGCCAGCTGTCCGCCGCGTGCAGCAGACAGCGCTGCAAGGTGAAAGTCGGTGACCTGTCGATAACCGTGGAGGCGCTCCTTGCCGGCGCCATCCAGGGCGGTGCGCAGCGCGACATCATCCGACCAGAAAGAATGTCCCCCCGAATCGCAAAACCGCTGCAAACGCGTCAGCACCTCCGAGGGTGTGGCAGAGACCGTCGGGTAGGCGGGGTTGGTGAGAATACGCACACAGCCGTTCTCCGTCACTGAACAGGTCGCCCAGCGCGACACGCCGGTGCCAGCCCCGGAACCAGCGATGCGCCGCTTCGTGATTGATGTGCCGGGGATCTCCAACACAGCACGCGCAAGTTGCTCCCTCTTTTTGGGGCCCCAACTGAGGTGCTGGCAGGGCACTCTGTGCCCCAAGAAGGAGGTGAACATGATACTGAAAGAACCGCACGCACGCGCGGCGTGAGCCCGGGGTGTTAAAAGGGTGGGTATGAATAGCAATAATCTTCTTATTATATAGGTCTTCATCGTCTATTCAATACCTTGCTGAGCGGTTCCAATTGTAGCGCCCCCGGTTCGGTGGACACCGCGGTCGTCTTAATCGATTTCTGTGGGGAGCTGTGCCGTTATTGCTTGCATGTCGACCCTCTTCCTGACATAATCTCTCATCATTATCCTACGAGACTATATCATAGAAGCCGGTATTCGATCCCACTTCCTCAAGGGTCTGATGAAGGTCGGGCGGTAGCGGACCTGCCTGCGCGGCCACGACGCTTTCCTCGATCTCCTCGGGTGTGGACGCACCCACCAGAATGGTCGAAACCTCCTGATTCGCTATCAAGAAACGAACCGTCAACGTCGCGATCGACATGCCCGTCGTCTCCGCCAACTTGAGCAGGCGCTCATCGGAGAATGCCGATCCACAAATATCTTCTGCGGAAGGCTGCAAATGTCTACGATGTATGGCGAATATCCCTCCTACGACATAAGCAACCCCCTGCTCACGAATGAACGGCAACACCACATGCGGGGAACGTCGGTTATACAGCGAATACTCCATGGCAGAGAGACACATGTCTAGCCTTACATGCTTCAGGACGTGGACTATCATTTCGGACCACTGTGAGCTGATACCAATGAAACTGCAGAGCCCTTGCTTCTTTGCTTCACGCATCGCCTGTATCACCGGGGCGTTCTCGAAGTCTAGCTCCTCATCAAGGTTCAGCATGTCAGTACTCTGGCGGTCGGGCTTCCATAAGTATGCCCGCTCGATGTCGTGCGCCTGGAGTATATCGACCCTATCACGACGCAGGGCATGTAGGTTCTCTTGTATTTGGGCGCGGAAATCTTCTACTGAGCGGCACTTATGTAGCTTGGTCGCAAGTAGATGCGGTTTCGTACTCCCGTCAAGACCCTCACCCATGATTAACTGCGATTCACCCCTGCTGATCCACTTGCCATCCCTCCGTCTTCCGTACGCTGGAGAGGTATCGAAATAGTTGACACCTAGCTCCAACGCATGTTTGACCGTTTCTACCCCTTGCTCAAAGGAGTGTTTGTAGAGAAAAGCGCCTCCCAAACCGATAACGGTGACCTTCTCACCGGTGTTTCCGAAGGGGCGTTGTTCGAGTGCTCCTGACATCTGTTACCTCCATAACTGAGATTTCCATATCAAGCCAAGCGCGCCTCAAGAACGCACTATCCCTGAGCCTGGCTACGCTACTATATCTGCACGAGGCTGCCGCACACTTACTCCACAACTTCGGCGATTTCTGTGGAGAGCGGGGCCGTTATTGCTTGCCTGTCGACCCACCTAGCTCTGCTCGTCGATTACCACCCGAAGCGCCCGGACTGTGCCTCCACGCACTATCTCTACTGACAGTTCTTTCCCAGTCGTCGCGTCGCTCAGCAACTGTGAATGGATCAAGTAAGTCATCGCCCATAACCAACGAGCGGTTGGGGCACCCTGGTGACTGAGGAGGTCGTCCAGCTTGTGACCAGTGTCATAATGGCTCCCCACAGGAACCCCGTGCAGGCCGACGATGATGTCGCCCAGGAGCAGGCCGCCCTTATCGGCAGGACTGCCCGGCTCCACCGAGACCAGTAGCAGTCCGCTCTCCTGACCCAGCTCCTTTGCGAGCCCGTCGGGCAACCGGGCTGGCTGAGTCCCAACCCCGATCTGGCCCCTGCGGATGTGCCCCTCGGATAGCAGCGCATCGACGACAGGGCTCAACATAGGCTTCCCCAGTGCGACGTTGAATCCGTACCGCTGACGAGCGGTGGTGTTCAATCCCAACAACTTTCCGTTGGCATCGACCAGAGGCCCGCCGGGGAACCCGGGGTCCATCACGACATCGGTCACCAAGTAGCGACCCGCAAACCCGAACGCGCCGACGATTCCCAGGTTTGCCTGGACGGTCTTGCTGGGTCTTCCCAGAGCAAACACCACGTGCCCGACTCGTATGTTGTCCGCGAATTCGGTGTAACCGGCGATAGAAATATCGTTGGCAGGGACTCTCTGATCGGCCCATGATAGCGGCGTGAGGTCCCTGGCGTCGGTGCGCAGGACCGCGATATCGCTAGTCGGGTCGCGCCCCACAAGGGTTGCGGGCACCGAACTGGCGGGGTCGTCGGCAAGGCCAACCTTAATGTTGTCGTCTCGTTCAACGACGTGGTGAGCAGTGACGATGACCCCATCAGGCGACCAGACGAAGCCAGTTGCCAGGCCGCATGCCCCCAGGCGACGTGTCGCCTCCACACGCACGACCCCGGGTCCTGCCGATTCGATCGCCGACGCAAGGTCGTCGGAAAGCGTCGATACTGTCTTTGCCATAGTGTTACCTCCATGTTTGGCTGTTTTTTTGGGTGTTCGCCACTGGGCAGAATGGCGTTGACCTGAATATTGTCCTTACGCATCAGGACGGCAGTTCCGGGTTGCGCTCGTCGATAATGTTCTCCGCCCTTGTTCGTATCGCCGATATCAACGATTCCGGGTCGGCACTGGCGGGGAACCCTTTTGGCCCGATGTACAACTTGTCTTCCACAATACCCCTAAAGAGAACATCTGCCGATTCCTCGATAGATATACCCGTGGCGAGTGACTTCCGCCACTCTGCTTTCGCTTCTGGAGTTAGTGGAGGGGGCGGCTGGTCACTAGGGCGGTTACGCTCAACAGTATCATCTAGCTCGCTACTGACCCACATAGGACAATAGACCGACACTTTGATATGAGGAGCTTGCTTGGCAAGTTGAAAGTAGAGCGCTTCCGAAAGGACGACTACACCGTGCTTTGAAACAGCATAGAGCGTATTCCGTCCTCCCGGTGCAAGTCCAGCACCTGACGAGACATTAATGATGTGACAGTCGGTCTCCTGTTTCATCATGATGGGGATGAATGTGCGTACCCCGTAGAGCACACCCCAGAAATTCACGCCCATTATCCATTCCCAATCAGCCAGGCTCCTATCCCAGGTGTCCGGCCTGGAAGCAACCCCAAGACCGGACAGGATAGTTTCCCGTATCCCCGTATCGATACCATCGCGAACAGCTGATGGACATAGGGCGGGAAGGAAGTACCGGTATCTTAGACCCAGATCGTACCAAGCCGTTTACCCTGATCCGCCGGGGGGAAAAGCGCCGGGGTTCTGAACCCGGCGGCGCACGACCTGGACGGCATGCACGAACGATAGTCGATCCGGGTCCTCGTCGGCTTGGCGGGCCGCAGCGTGGATCAGACGGCGCACCGCGTAATACGCCAGCATCAGTCCGTCCACCTCCTGGCGCACGAGGTTCGGGGTCTTGCTGCGCAGCACTGCGCCGGGTCCGAGCAGGTGAGTCTTGACCTCGTCATAGGCGTTCTCGCTCTCCCAGCGTTCGTGATAGAGGGCCGCCAATTCGGTGGCCGGGGCTTGCTCGGGATCGAGCAGGGTGGTGGCGAGCCGGAACACTTCGTCGCTTTCACCTGCGATCCGATACTCCACGACCCGGATCGGACACTCTCCCCGGCTGCGCCTACGGTCCTGGCCGCTGCCACGGACGATACTGCGAAAGGACCCGTCAGCAAGCCGTTCCAGGACCGGCAAGTGGTTCCGAGCCATCACCCGCCATAGCAGGTCGGCACCGGTCTGCGTTGCTCGTAGCCACAGCGGGAACCCGAAGTAGCCCCGATCCGCCAGCACCAGCATCCCGGCCGTCAAATGGCTGAGTAACGCTTCCGCTTGCTCCTCCTCCGATTCCCGCAACGGCCCCCGGTGCCAGGCAAAGGCCGCCCGCGTGCCCACTTCCACCATCGCGGTCAGCCGTACCTGGGGAAACGCCGCTTGCCCGCGGCCACTGCCCGGCAACCCGAAGGTCTCCCGATTCTCGCTCTCATCCGGCACGTCCAGCGTCGATCCGTCGAACGCCACCAGCCGCCGTCCACGGTACCATGCCCCGCGCGTCTGGGAGTCCGCCACTACCTCCACCTGCGCGCGGCACAGCGCCTCGAACGGCGCCGTGCCCAGCCGCGTCCGCGCCCGCGAAATCGACGACTTGCCCGATACCCGGACCGGCATACTGGTCGCCATCCAGCGCAACCCGTCCACCAGGCAGCGCAATACTTCACGCGCCGATACCGACCGAAACAGCGCCATCGCGATGACGTAGTAGACCATCACCTCCGCCGGCAGTGACCGCTGTCGCTGGCTGCGCCGACCGCTCTCATCAAGCGCTGCCCGCACGGCCGGCAACGGAAACACCTGCGCGATGACGCCGACGCTCAGATAGTCCGAGAGTCGCGCACCGCCCGGCAGAACAGCGGGTATTCGGGCCAGTTCAGACTGTAGACGACGATGGTCAGGCACAGGCCGGGCCAGAGAGCCAGCCATGGCGCCTGCTCCATGTACTTGCGCCCTTCCCGGCTCAGCATGCCGCCCCAGCTCGGCACTTCGGGAGGCAGTCCAAATCCGAGAAAGCTCAGCGACGCTTCGGCAATGATGACCCCGCCAATGTTGATCGAGAAGATGATGATCAGCGGGATGGCGACACTGACCGACGTCCACAGTGACCACCGTGCGTTCGGTTGACCCGGCCCCCTGAGCGCGGCACCTTACGGTGTCGGGCAAGGAGAGAGGCATGTCACAACGAGATCTCAGTTTCAGCGCGGTGCGGGCCATCCGCGAAAATCGCATCCTGCGCAACGTGTACCTGTGGATGAGCGGCGGCCTGGTGCTCACCGCGGCACCATGTCGGTGCCACCTCATACGTGGTACACTCGGGCAGACGAGCGGTGGTTGAATTGCCTCGCGTAGATGAAGGAGAAGACCAATGCCTGAAAGAGGAGAGATAATCAATCGAAGTTTCTCGGACATTTTCTTGGGCCGGATGCGAAGGAATACAGCTTACGGCGCACGAACTGTTATGCAATTACCTGTTCCGACCACTTATCGCGGCTAACGGTGACCATGAGGATTTGCACCGATCAAAGTGGCTCAACGTGCAACAGATCGACCGCTCGTCACCGGTTGTCGATTCCTTCGATTTCGAGGAGTATCTGCGCCATCTGTTCTCCATCGGACAGAACAAGATCATTGGGAAGGGCCGTCGGCTTTACGTGTTCTTCAAGCAACACAACAAGAACCTCAATGCGAATTCCGCCACCCGCCATTTAGACAACGTCGCGGAGTCGGCGCCGCTGTATAGACGAATACTCGGCGAATCAAAAGATGGCACGAGCACCCTCGATACGCTGCTAAGAAGAATAGGAGAGACCAACATGACCTCCTGTCGCCCTTTCTTGCTGGCGGTTCTGAGAGAGGAACGGGACCACGGCTTCATGCTGGAAGAAGCAGAATCGCTGCTCCGAGAGGTATATGTGCTGCTGGTACGTCGCAAAGTAGCTGAATTGTCAGTAACTCGATATGATTCGTTCTTTCCCGCACTCATCGACAGGTTAAGGGACGCCGGTGGCCCCCATTCGACCGCCGTTCTCCACCAAACGATCAAAAAAGAACAACTGTGGGTCAGTGACGATGAATTCAAAGAAGCTCTTATGGGCCGGCCTGTCTATCGCTCACGAGAGCTCGGTTTCACACGGCTTATACTCGAAGAGCTTGATCGTCATCTGGCTCAGGAACACGTTGGCGAGCTGCCGGACTACTCCACGCTCGACACGGTAGAACACATCGCACCGCAAAATATCGAAAGCAGCGATGCCTGGAGGTCCGAAATGGGTGGCGACGCCGACAGTGAGAATTACTCAAGGATCATCAATACGGTCGGGAACCTCTGCTTGCGCAAGCGTGAGAGGAACTCTGAGATGGGAAGGCTTCCTTTCGAACGGAAAAAGCACCTTTTCGGGCAGTCTCCTAGTCGGCTTGCGCTCGACATCACGAGCCGTTCAGCGCCCTGGAACTTTGCCGCCATCCAGGCAAGGTCGGCGGATCTCGCGGATCTCGCCGTCGACATTTGGGGATGGACAAGGTCGTCATAGACGGAACTTCCATCGTACATCCATTATCAACGAGCCGCGACGGGCCGACTACACGACGGTCGTAGGGTGCGGCCCTGGCTCAGGCGCCCGGGCGGGTACGGAACAGGCGGCGCAGCAGCGCCCGTTCGCCGGGGCTCGCGCTGCCGGGCAGGATGCTCGGTCCCGGATAGTGCGGGTTGAGCAGGACGCCGGCGGCCAGAAAAGCGGCATGCACCGCCGGGTAGTGCCGTTCCGGAAACTCCGCGACCACGTACACCCCGTTGCGCCGCCAACCGGGGGCGGGCGCCGGCCAGCCGGCCGCGGGTCCGGGAGGTCGCGCCTCGGGGGACCGCTGCAGGCGCTGCAGCGCCACCGCGGCGCCGGCCAGCAGCAGCGGCGAGACGGTATCGGCGCCCGCCAGGTGCGGTGCGGCGCCGGCCGCACCCGGATCGCCGCCGGCGCCGGTGCTCACGGTTACCGGCCCGGCGCCGAGCGCGAACGGCAGCCGGTGCACCAGAGCGGCCGGGCCCGGCTCCGGCCAGGCGGCGGCCGGCGGCTGCTCGGCACTGAGCGGCCGCCACCAGGCCACCGGCGCGCGCCGCCAGTCCGGGTCGAGCAGCGGGTCCGCCACCCGCGGCACGGTTGCGAGGCCGAGCCGGGCGCACAGCAGGCGCAGTGCCTCCGCGCGCGTGACGGCCACCCCGAACCAGCGCTGGCCGGGCAGCGCCTGGCGCAACGCCCGCAGCAGGTGCGCCCCGTACCGGCTCGGCAGCGCCGCGGTCAGCCCGCGCCCGAGCACCGCCTTGAGATGACGCCCGAGCAGGTCGGGACGGTGGCCGAGCAGCGCGCCGCCGCCGTCCAGGTACAGGTCGAGCAGGCGGCGGCCGTCCGTGGTGTAGAGGCGATAGCCGCGCGCGCGGCGGATGCGCGGCAGGGGCAACCCGCTCGCCGGCGGTTCACCGGGCGCTGGTTCGCCGGGCGTTGGTTCGCCGGGCGTTGGTTCACTCATCGTTGCTGATCCGGTCGAGGTCCGCGTAGCGCTCGATGAAGGTGCCGCCGCGCCCCGACTGGAACTGAACGTCCACCACCTGTTGTCCCGCGCGCCGGTAGCGGCGGCTGATCACGCCCACGCCGTAATCGAGATGCGACACCGCCTGCCCGACCGGCAGCGCGCACGGCTCATCCGGCGCTGCCGGCGGCGTGCCGGCGGCAGCGGACCGGACACACTCCGGCGGAATCTCGTCCAGGAAGCGGCTCGGCTCCCGTTCCCGGAAAAAACCGAACGCCGCGCGCCGGCGACAGGCGGTGAGCTGCAGCGTAAACCGCGCCCGGGTCACCGCCACGTAGAACAGGCGGCGTTCCTCCTCCTCCTCGGCGGGCGGCAGGGCGGCGTACGGCGCGCCCGGTTCGGCCGCGGGGAAGATGCCCTCCTCCAGCCCCGTGACGATCACGTGATCGAACTCCAGGCCCTTGGTGTTGTGCGCGGTAATCAGCGTCACCGGTTCGGCGACGGGCGCACCGGCGGCCGCGGATTGCCCGGTGCCGGTGCCGGTGTCCGCGCCGGAGCCCTCGGTACCGGCCAGGCGCGCGTCCTCCAGGAGCGACGCCAGCCCCGCGCTGCCGGCGCCGTAGGGACCGGCGGCGGTCACCAGCTCTTCGAGGTTGAACACGCGGCCGGTGCGCTCCTCCTGGTCCTCGGCCAGCACCTGCTGGTAGAGCCCGGAGCGGTCGAGCGTGGCCCGCACCAACTCCGCCACCGTGCTGCCCGCCTGCGCCTGCGCCAGACCATCCATCAACTCGACGAAGCGCGCCAGTCCCGCGCCGCGGCGCCTGCCGCCGGCGGCGGCCACCTGGGCAGCCGCGGTCAGCAGATTACGCCCGCCTCCGCCGGCTCCCACGCCGTCGCCGGCGGCCTCGACGGCAACCGGCTCCCCGCCGGGCCCGGCCTCGGGACCGGCCGCCGCCGCAGCCGCGTGGTCCAGCACCCGCTCCACGGTTTTCTCCCCCACCCCGCGCCGCGGCCGGGTGACGGCCCGCCGGAACGCCACCTGGTCGCGCGGGTTGAGCAACAGGGTCAGGTAGGCGAGCGCGTCCTTGACCTCCGCGCGCTCGTAGAACCGCACGGTCCCCACCACCCGGTAGGGAATGCGCAGGCTCTGGAACAGGGTCTCGAACGTGCGCGACTGGAAGTTCATGCGGTACAGGATCGCGACCGGGCCGCCGGGCAGCCGGCGCACCGCATCCGCGCAGTAGCGCGCCTCCTGCTCCTGGTCCGCCACCACCGTGACCACCGGCAGCGCACCCTGCTCCTGTTCGGTCCACAGGGTCTTCCCCATGCGTCTTCGGTTGTGACGCACCACCGCCGACGCCAGTTCCAGGATCGCTCCGGTCGACCGGTAGTTCTGCTCCAGCCGGATCACCTCGGTGCCGGCGAACCGTTTGGGAAACGACAGAAACCCGTCGAGGTCGGCGCCGCGAAACCGGTAGATCGACTGGTCGTCGTCCCCGACCACGCACAGGTAGGTGTGCGGCCCGTGCAGCAGGCGCAGCAGCTCGAACTGCGCCCGGTTGGCGTCCTGGAACTCGTCCACCAGCACCACCCGGAACCGTTGCCGCAGCTCCTCGCACAGCGCCCGGTCGGCGCGCAGCAGCGTGACCGGGAGCAGAATCAGATCGCCGAAGTCCGCCGCGTTCATGGTCGCCAGGCGGGCCTGGTAGCGGGGGTAGATGTCCTGCATCTGAAACGGCCCGCGGCGCAGGCGGGAATAGTCGCCGTCCGCGGTCACTGCGCGATCCTTGGCGGTGGAGATCCAGGCCGCCACCGCCCGCAGGTCGCTGGCGGCGTAGCCCCGACCCAGCAGTCCGCGCAGCACCTGGCGCACGTCGCCGTCGTCGTAGATCGAGAGGCGCTGCGGCTCGAACCCCAGGCGCGCGCCGTGCACGCGCAGCAGCCAGGCGCCGAAGGCATGGAAGGTGCGGACCATCACGCGCGCCCCGGCGGCGCCGCGGCCGCTCGCCGCCACCAGGCCGCGGATCCGGGAACGCATTTCCGCCGCCGCCTTGTTGGTGAAGGTCACCGCCAGGACGTCGTGCGGTGCCACCGCGCCGGTCGCGATCAGGTGCGCGACCTTGGTGGCGATCACCCGCGTCTTGCCGGAGCCGGCGCCGGCAAGAATCAGCAGCGGTGAGCCCGCGTGCAGCACCGCCTGCCGCTGGCGGTCGTTGAGGTCGCTGAGATCCAGTCCGGGCCGCGGGCCGCGGGCGGGCGCGTCGCTGGCCGGAGGCATCGCTACTCGTCCGACTCGAACAGGAAGTCCCGGTAGACGTTGGCGAACGGCGGCGAGTCGTACGCGAAGCGCGTATCGGGGATGTTCTGGTTGGTGCGGACGTTGAAGAAGTCGAACCGATGTTCCTCGAACCCGACGGTGATTCCCGAAATCCGGCGGATCAGGTTGCCCGCCGCCACCGCCAGCTCGAGCTGGCGGAATCCCTCGGTGGCGGAACGGCTGGTCAGCATCAGCTTCACCACCGGCTCGCCCGCCGGGCCGTCCAGCGGCACCGGATCGGGCCCCACCACGTAGGCGATGGCATAGTTGCTCTTCAGGAAGTGCAAGCCCTGCCGGGACGCCAGCCCGGCCGCCCCGTCGTCGCCCGGGCGCCGGAGGGTCTGCTCGAAAATCACCTCCAGGTCCGGGTAGTAGATCGTGAGCAGCCGGCCGTCGCTGACCAGCACCTGGCCCGCCGGCCGGCTAAAGTCGATGCGGAGCAGATTCGGGCGCTTGTAGGAGAGTGCGCCCTCCATCACGGTGTCGCCCTGGGTGATGCGGATGTCGGCTTCGTAGTCGACGATACCGCCGTAGGTCTCGGACACGCGATCGAAGAACCGCTCGGCCGTAACCACCGCCTGGGCCGACAGCGCCGGCGCCACTGCCAGCGCCGCCAGCCCCAGGAGCGCCGCCGGCACCATCCTGCGCGGGCTAATCGTCGTCCGCCCGGGTCATGTCACGGATCCGATCCCGCAACTGCGCCGCCCGTTCATACTCTTCGTTGTTGACCGCTTCGCGCAGCGCCCGCCGCAACTGGGCGACCGGAGCGCGGGTCTTGTTGAGCTTGATCTCCCGCAACGCGGCGCGCAGGTACTGCAGCGAACGCACCCGCTCGAACTGGAAGGTCGGGGTATCCACTTCCTCCAGGCGTTGGACATCCTTGATGGTGCGCTCCAGGATCGCGCACGCCTGCGCATGCAACCCCTCCTCCAGGAGCACCATCGCGCGTGCGGTGGCATTCATGCGCAACATGTAGGGGCGGTACTGGAGGATCTCTTCCTTCGCGAGATCGCCGCGGCCGTAGCGCTCGACCAGCTCGCAGATCTTGAGGTTGTGATTGGTATCCGCCCACGTGCGCTCGTAGTCGCCGATCTGGAACAGCACGAAGTAACGGTAGTAGAACAGAATCCCCTCGTTGCGCAGCAGGCCGAAGTCCTCCCGGTCGAGCTCGAAACCGGTGTCCTTCCCGTACCGCCGGCGATGCGCGGAGAGACGGTCGTACATCTCCTCGAGCACGCTCGTCTTGCCGAACGGCATGCCGCCGTCGGGGCGTCCGTCCAACTCGTACTGCTCGATCCCGAGCGGCTGGCGCACCTGCAACACCTCACGCCCGTCGCGCGCCTGCACCAGGCGGTACTGATCGTCGGGATCGAACTCCCATGCATCGAGAATATGGGTGATGTCAGCGCTCATCTGCCGCGGAGAACCCAGTCCGGTCAAATATAGGAAGCATGCTGCCGCGGTACAAGACCCGCGGTGCCGCAGCTGCCGCACCGCACGGAAGGCAATGCGGGCAACGATCAGGTCCTGATCGCCTCGATCGCCTCCGGGTTGACCGCCCCCTCGGTATCGCCCTCGGTCAGATACCGGCCCATGCGGCGGGCGATGGTCATCGCCACGCCGTACTGCGCCTCGGCGGAGAGCGCGCCGACGTGGGGCGTGGCCACAACCCGCGGATGGTGCACGATCTCCAGCGCGCCCGGCGGCTCGCGCGAGAACACGTCCAGCGCGGCCGCCGCCACCCGGCCGCCGTCGAGCCCGGCCAGCAGCGCCTGCTCGTCGATCACGCCCCCGCGGGCGCAGTTGATCAGGTAGACGCCGCGCTTCATGCGGGCGATTTCGCCGGCGCCGATCAACCCCTGCGAGGCCGTGGTGAGCGGGGTGTGCACGGATATGTAGTCCGCCTGCGCCAGGAGGTCGGGGAGCGCCACCAGAGCGATCCTGCGGTCCGGCAGCGCGTCGGCGGCAACGTACGGATCGTAGGCGATCGTGTTCATTCCCAGACCGCGCGCGCGCCAGGCCACGGCGCGGCCGACGTGGCCGATGCCGATGATTCCCAGGGTCTTGCCGAGGAGTTGAGTGCCGCGGAATTCGGCGCGCTCCCAGCGCCCCGCCTTGAGCGCGGCGGCCGCCGCCGCAATCCGGCGCGCCACCGCGAACATCAGGCCGATGGTGAGCTCGGCGGCGGCCTCCGCGTTGGCTCCCGCCGCGCTCAGCACCAGCACCCCGTGCTCGCTGGCCGCGGCCACGTCGATGTTGTCCACGCCCGTGCCCGCGCGGCCGATCACCCGCAGGCGCGGAGCGGCGGCGATCAGCGACCTCGGCACCCGGGTTCGGGAGCGCACCAGCAAACCCGCGTACGGGATGATTTCTTCGGCCAACCGGTCCGCGGTCAAGGCGGTGCGCTCTTCTACCTCGAGGTTGGGAAAGCACCGCAGTGCACGCATCCCGGCCTCCTCGATGGCGTCGGCCACCAGGATGCGCTGGCAGGTGGCGCTGTCAGGACCGCCGCGCATGATCGGGCAGGTATAGCCCAACCCGGCGAACAGCTTCAAGCGTGCGAGAGCGGTTGTCCCGCGCCGGGCACGCGGCTAAGGTGGCGCCGTGAACGGGATCTGGATAGTCTCGCTGGGGGGGTCGTTGATCGCGCCCGATCAGGTGGACACCGCGTTCGTGGCGGAGTTCTGCGCCGAAGTACGGGCGCTGGCGGCGGCGGACGCGGGGCGCCGGTTCGTGGTGGTGTGCGGCGGCGGCGCGCCCGCCCGCCAGTACCAGGCCGCGCTGCGGGCGTTGGCCGGGGATGCCGAGCCCGACCGGATCGACTGGGTCGGCATCGCCGCCACCCGGCTCAACGCCGAGCTGATCAAGCATCTGTTCGGACCGCTGGCGCCGGACCCGGTGGTTACCGACCCCACCGTGGTAACCGGGCTGCGGGCGCCGGTGCTGGTCGCCGCCGGCTGGAAACCCGGTTTCTCGCACGACTTCGACGCGGTGATCCTGGCCGAGCGCCTGGGCGCCACGCACCTCGTCAAGCTGTCCAACGTCGCCCGGATCTACAGCGCCGACCCGCGCACCGACCCCGCCGCGCGCCCGTTCGACCGCCTCTCCTGGAGTGAGTTGCGACGGCTCACGGGTGATCGCTGGCACCCCGGCCACCACGCACCGTTCGACCCCGTCGCCACCCGGCGCGCGGCCGACCGGTCGCTGACCCTGATCGTCGCCGGCAGCGATCCGGCCAACCTGCGCCGCATCGTCGAGCATTCCCCGTACACCGGCACCATCGTCGGCCCCGGGTGAACCGGGCAGCCGAGCGGCCGCGTTGACAGCGCAGGCGCCACCTCCTAAGGTGGGGCTCGCTGCGCTCCGTTCGCCGGCGTGATGAAATTGGTAGACATGCCAGACTCAAAATCTGGTGGTGGCAACACCGTCTCGGTTCGAGTCCGAGCGCCGGCAACGACCACGGTCGGAGGGCGCTATTCGGTATAGCGCCGGAACGCCAGCACCGCGTTGTGCCCCCCGAAACCGAACGAGTTGGAGATGGCGACGTCGATCCTGCCCGCGTAGCCGGCGTTCGGGACGTAGTCCAGGTCACAGGCCGGATCGGACTCCTCGTAGTTGATGGTGGGGGGAAAGAACTGGTCGTGCAGCGCCATGACGGTCACGATCGCCTCCACCGCGCCGGCGGCACCGAGCAGGTGCCCGACCATCGACTTGGTGGAAGACACCTTGAGATTGGCCGCGTGGTCGGCGAACACGTGCTTGATGGCGGTGGTCTCGGTGGCGTCGTTGAGTGACGTCGAGGTGCCGTGGGCATTGACGTAGTCCACCTGGTCCGGCCGCAGGTCGCCCATCTGCAACGCCATGCGCATCGCCGCGCGCGCGCCCAGGCCTTCGGGATGGGGCGCGGTCAGGTGATTCGCGTCGCAGGTGGCGCCGTATCCGACCACCTCGGCGTAGATCGTGGCGCCGCGGCTGCGGGCGTGCTCCAGCTCCTCCAGCACCAGGACCCCGGCCCCCTCGCTGAGCACGAAGCCGTCGCGCCCGCGGTCGAACGGCCGGCTGGCGCGTTGCGGATCGTCGTTGTGGGTGCTGGTGACCGCCTGCAGCACGCAGAATCCGGCCAGCGCCAGCGGTGACACCGGAGCCTCGGTGCCGCCGCTCAGGATCACGTCGGAGGCGCCGTCCTTGATCCACCGATACGACTCCCCGATCGCGTCGTTGGCCGATGCGCAGGCGGAGACCACGGTGTAGGAGGGACCGCGGGCATTGATCCGGATCGCAATGTGACCCGCGGCGATGTTGCTGATCATCTTGGGCACCAGCAGCGGATGCACCCCCTTGGGGCCGCGCGCGAACAGATGCCTGAACTCCGCCTCGAGCGTGTCCAGCCCGCCGAACCCGACCCCCAACAGAACCCCGAGCCGTTCCGGGTCCAGGCTGTCCGGCTGCAGCCCGGCGTCGGCCAGCGCCTGCAGGCCGGCAAACACCGCAAACCGCGCGAAGGCGTCCATCCGCCGCGCCTCCCGCGCCTCCAGCACGCCGGTCAGGTCCAGATCCTTGACTTCGCCCGCAATCCGGCTGGAGAAGTCGGCGGCGTCGAATCGGGTCACGGGACCGATCCCCGATGCACCCGCCCGGACCCGTTGCCAGAACGTGCCGGCGTCGTTCGCGAGCGGGTTCGCCGTCCCCAGACCGGTAACTACTACGCGCCTGTTCATGCGCTCCTCCACAGACTCCTAAATCGCCAGGCCACCGTCGACCTGAATCACCTGCCCGGTGACGTACGACGCCCGCTCGCTGGCCAGAAAGCAGATCAACTCCGCCACCTCGGCCGCGCTGCCGGTGCGTTTGAGCGGGATCATGTCGATCATCGCCTGGCGCATCTGCTCCGGAATGGCCCCGGTCATGTCGGTATCGATGAACCCCGGGGCCACCACGTTGACGCGCACGCCCCGCGCCGCCACCTCCCGCGCCAGACTCTTGGAGAATCCGATGATGCCGGCCTTGGACGCGGCATAGTTGGTCTGTCCCGCGTTGCCGCGCACGCCGCTGATCGACGAGACGTTGACGATCACCCCCGACCGGGCGCGGATCATGGCGCGCGCCACTTGGCGCGAGATCACGAACACGCTCGTGAGATTGGCCAGCAGCACCGCGTCCCAATCCGCGCGCGCCATGCGCATCAGCAACCCGTCACGGGTGATGCCCGCGTTGTTCACCAGGATGTCGATGCGGCCGTGCATGCCGGCCACCTCGTCGACCGCGGCCACGGTGGCCGCCTCGTCGGTTACGTCGGTCCGATGCCAGGTCACCGCGCCGCCGGCGTCCGCCGCCTGCCGCGCCAACTGGTCGTGGGCGGCGGCCCGGGAGCGCGACAGATAGTGCACCTCGGCCCCCGCGCGCAGCAATGCGGTGACCGTCGCGACGCCGATGCCGCGCGAGCCACCGGTTACCAGTGCGATCTTTCCTTCCAGCTCCACCACCCGCCTCAATCCGCGGCTGCCACCGCTTCCACATCCTTCAGGGTTCCCCCGGGAACGCATCGCGCATCAGTATCGAACGCCCGCATGAGCCCGGTCAACACGGTGCCGGGGCCGCTCTCGACGAACCTGAGGTAGCCGTCGCCGAGCAACGTGTCGATCTCCGTCACCCACTGCACGCTCGAGACGATCTGGTCGACACACAGGCGCTTGGCGTCGCTGCCGCGCGTGACACGCTTTCCGGTCACGTTGGCGTACACCGGCGTCACCGGATCGCGGAATTCGAATCCCTCGACCACCTGCGCGAACCGCTGCCGGGCGGAGTCGATCAACGGTGAGTGAAACGGCCCCGAGACCTTCAGCCGGATGAACCGCCGGGCACCGGCCGCCGTGCACTCTTCCTCGGCGCGCGCCAGCCCCTCGGCCGTGCCCGCCAGCACCACCTGCCTGGGACTGGAGTAGTTGGCGGCGTACACGCCGGCCCCGGCGCGGGCCACCGCGGCGGTCACCCGATCCGGCGCCAGCCCGATCACCGCCGCCATGCCGGCGCGGCCGCCGGCGGTATCGGCGTCGCGGCTGGCGCTCTCCATCAGCTCACCGCGCGCCTGGACGATCGCGAACAGGTCACGGGTGGAGATCACCTCGGCGGCCGCCAGCGCCGCGTATTCGCCGACGCTGAAGCCCGCGTAGCCGTGCGCGACGGCGCCGCGTTCCGCCAGCACCCGGGCCGCCGCCAGATTCACCAGCGTAACCGCGATCTGGGTGCGGTTGGTCGCCTGCAGGTCGGCCTCACTGCCGCTGAACAGGAGGGCCTCCGGATCGATCCCGGTCACGTCCGATGCGAGGCGGAACAGCTCCCTCACGGCGGCGCTCGCCTCCCACAGGTCCTTGCCCATGCCGGGGTACTGCGCCCCCTGCCCGGGAAACAGAAAACAGGTCTTCATGGTGGTGGTCGGTGCGCACCATCATGACCATACGACGGGACCTTGATCAACGCGGTAAGACAACCAGGAAGGCCGTCGAATCTCTCGAATCGCAGAATCGCCAGCAATTCTCGGTGAACGGACGTGGGACCAGGTGCTGGTGCGGATGAACTCGCCGCCGCAGCCGCTGTCCGGGTAGCCGCTCCCTGGAGAACTGAACCTGCTCCCTGAACGATCCCTGACTGGGGCTGCGGCGCAGGTGTGCCGGCGGCGCGCGGGCAACCGGCCCCGAAGGGCCGAACGCTGCACCGCGCCAGCCAGCGGCATCGGCCGAGCGGCGGTGGCTGACGGTGGTCAGGTCATCGCACCGGGCTGGCTTGACGGTGGCTAAATACATCACCTGCAATCAGTTACAGAATTTCTGCCGGTCGGACCGTGCGTGCATTCACTCGGTGGGCCAACAGGTGGGCATGGTCGCGTTTCACACTCGGAGGGCTTGAGCTTATGACCGGGCTTGCGATCTCGCCCTCGAAACTTTTCTGTAACCTTTCGCTTCCAATGTTGCTACTGTTCGTGATGCACCTCTGCTCCTCTACACAGCCGTTCCCCCAGAATCGCTGTTCTTCGACGCAGGTGGTTGACGCGAGTCGCGGGGCCGTGATACGGTCGCACCGTAGGGCCATGAGCGGTCAGATTTCTTCGATTTTTTCGACGCGGCTGGTTGATCCGAGTCGCACGTCCGTGGTACGGTCGCACAGTAAAGTCATGCATGGCCCCTGTAGGCCCCCACAACAAGTTAGCGCTTATGCCCCGCCCCCCCCCGCGCACGCCGTCGCCTTCACCACCGCCGTAGCTATCGGTGGCGCCGGCTCCGCCCATCGCCGAACCGGCATGCGGGCCGCCCGCGCCCTTCCCGGCGACCGCAACCGTCCCGGATCCCGGCCGGCGACACCCCCAGCGTTGCCGGCCATTCAGACTCGCTGCTGCTCAGACCACCACCACGCGTGGCGTTATAACGCAGATCCCGACGTAGATCTAGAGAAGAAGGAGGTCGAATGATACTCAAAGAACCGTAGGCGCGCGGCGTGAGCCCTGGGGTGAACCCGCCGAGTCACACGCCGCGCGCTTCACAAATTGACTCAGACTGGCCGTCCGCATTGCGGGCCCGAGAGTAGCCAGGGAGGCAATCCGCTCCGCAATACTCTCGAAATAACATTCAAGGAAGAAACGATGAAGATATTTTTTTCAAGGACCTTCGCGATTGCGTTGGTCCTCGTTCTGACCGCGACCGGCCTCTGGGCGGGTGGCGCCACAGACACGGAGCCGGCAGCGGCAGCCGAAAGGGAAATCGTGCTCGACCCGACCACCGGCAAGCTGGTGTCCGCGCCACAGTATGGCGGGACATTCACCGCGACCCGGCTGTCCGACCCTGCGGGTTCCGACGCCTTCTTCGGACATCCTACAAGAGGTGCTAACGAGTTCGTGTGCGAGCAGCTGGGCAATCTCGACTGGGCAGTAGATAGGGACGAATTTGACCTTGCAGGCGCCTACATACCTGACTCTGCCAGAACAGGTCGTCTGGTGGAAAGCTGGGACATTTCCGCCGACGGCCTCACCTTTACCTTTCACATCCGCCAGGGCGTTAACTGGCATGACAAGGCGCCGATGAACGGTCGGGAGCTCACTGCCAAGGATGTCGAATATAACTGGCATCGCTATACGGGTCTGGGCAGCGGCTATACCGAATTCAGCCCCAACATTGCCCAGTGGGGAGGAGTCGACGAAGCGGGAATCGAATCGATAACGGCAACCGACCAACATACGGTTGTCTTTACCATAGAAAAGCCAAACCTGCAGGCCTTTCGTGAAATCGTCTTTGGGTACCCTATGTGCATATTGCCCCCCGAAGTAATCGAGCAACACGGCGACGTTACGGACTGGAGGAACTTGGTCGGTACCGGGCCCTTCGAACTCGCTGATTGGGTCGAAGGCAGCTCCATTACCTTCAAGAAGAATCCCAACTACTGGGGATTCGATGAGAAATACCCGGAGAACCGCTTGCCCTATGTTGACGAGTTGAAGGTGATGATTATGCCCGACGAGGCAACACGTCTGGCGGCGCTGCGCTCGGGTAAGACCGACTACCTAGGTTTTCTTTTCGGTTCTCAAATACAGGACGTCAATACGGTAGCGAATCTCCAGCAGATCAACCCCGACATCCAAGTCGTTCCCCATTACCTTTGGGGGCTGGGTATTGCTCTGTCCGCGCAAAATCCGCCCTTTAACGACATCAGGGTACGCCACGCAATGCAGATGGCATGGGACAGTGAGACAGTGAGCAATACCTACATGAAGGGTTGGTCATTAGGGGTACCTGTAGGGTATATGTCGGACGCAGTGGTCGGGTATGTGCTGCCGTTTGAAGATTGGCCCGAAGACATCCAGCAGTACTATACCTACGACCCGAAAGGGGCAGAAGCGCTGCTTGATGAGGCCGGATATCCTCGCGGCGCCGACGGCATTAGATTCAAGACTGGCCTGGACTTTAGAGATATAGGTGATCTAGGCCTTCACGAATTGGCCGTAGCATACTTTAGTGAGATTGGCGTTGAGGTCGAGCTCCAACCAATGGATTCGGCGACTTGGGCTGGCCGTCTACGAGAACATACCTATGAGGGCATGACGAGTGAAGCCATCGGGTTTTATCATAGCATACTCGGCCCGCTCGGACAGAATGTATCGACCTCGACATGGAACCCCGCCGGTGTGCGGGAACCGGCCTATGACGCCATGGTTGAAGCCGCAGAAAGCGCCCCTACCCATGAGGAGCAGCAGAGGTTAGTCAGAGAGGCAAATATGTACCTCGTAGAGAACCACTGGCATCTATGGCTTGGTAGAGCGCTGGTATTTACTGTGACGCAGCCGTGGGTCACCGGCTTTAACGGTGAAACGATAGACGCTGGAGTCGTCGTTCCTCGCCTCTGGATCGACCAGGATCTGAAGAGAGGAATGGGTTTCTGACGCAACGCCTGCGGCGTTGCAGCCGGGACCGCGCCTAGGGGCGGGGTCCACGAGCGTTTTCGCGCTCGTTCTGGCTGCATCGAAGGGCGCCGGGAGCCTCGGGCTTCCCGGCGCCCATTTACCACGAAGGATATGAGAGCCTACATCATCAGGCGGTTATTGCTGATAATCCCCACCTTGTTTATATTGAGCATCCTGGTCTTCCTCTCGGTGCGCTTCATCCCCGGCGATGTCATCGACGTAATGGAGTCTGAAGCGGCGGTGTACAGAGCGGGCGGCAGGGACCGTGAACCTCTCGAGCGTATGCTGGGACTGGACGTGCCCGTCCACGTGCAGTATGGACGCTGGATAGGAGTGTTGCCGACCCCTGACTGGCGTACCGGTGAGTCTCATTTCACCGGTCTCCTTCAGGGCAGTCTCGGGCGCTCGCTGGTAAGCGGCCGTTTGCCGGTAGAGAGGAAGATAGTCGGTAGATTGCCGGTAACCATCGAGCTTGGCCTCCTGGCAATCGTGATTGGGCTGGTGATCGCCCTGCCGGTGGGCATCTACGCTGCGATTCGCCAGGATACGGCCGCCGACTACGCGGGGCGCTCGGCCGCCATCATCGGCCTGGCAACGCCTAACTTCTGGCTCGGAACCATGGTCATGGTCTACCCGGTAGTCTGGTGGGGCTGGTCGCCACCGATGGAGTGGATTCGTTTCACGGAAGAGCCGCTGGAGAATCTGGGGGTGTTCATCATTCCCAGCCTGATTCTGGGGACGGGCATGGCTGCAGCCACAATGCGGATGACGCGCACCATGATGCTGGAGGTGCTCAGGCAAGACTATATCCGGACCGCCTGGTCAAAAGGACTCAAGGAGAGGGCAGTTGTTATCAGGCACGCCGTCAAGAATGCCCTCATCCCGGTGGTTACGCTGATAGGCCTGCAGATGCCTATCCTGGTAGGCGGCTCCGTCATCATGGAGAACATCTTCAACCTGCCGGGGATAGGTCGTGTCTTCGTGCTTGCCCTCAATGCGAGGGACTACCCAGTGGTTTCCGGAATCAACCTATTGTTCGCCACCGCGGTCATCGGGATCAATCTGGCGATTGACCTGATTTATCCCTACTTGGACCCCCGGGTCCGCTATGAATAGAGAACGTAACAACCTCGCTGATTTCCTTACCAGGATGTGGCGGACGAAGCCACTGGGCACCGCCTGCGGGATCATCATATTGATGCTGATTCTTGTCAGTATCCTTGCTGATGTTTTGTCTCCCTATGGTCATATGGAAATACACAAGTCAGACATTCTGCAGGGCCCGTCAGCCAAATTTCTCCTGGGTACCGACTACGTGGGGCGAGACTTCCTGAGCCGCCTTATCCACGGAGCTCGTCTTTCGCTCACGGTCGGTCTGGCGGCGACCGCTCTCAATGCTGTCGTCGCTGTCCTGATAGGCGGCATTTCTGGATTCCTTGGCGGCAAACTGGACCTGGCCGTGCAGAGATTTGTCGACGCCTGGATGGCTTTTCCGGGACTGCTCCTGTTGTTGACCGTAATGTCGATAGTGGGGCGGGGTATGCCACAGATCATAGCGGTGCTGGGATTAACGGGAGGCATCGTCGGCTCGAGAACCGTAAGAGGCGCCGTTATCGACATAAAGGAGAATGCGTATTTTGATGCGGCGGAGTCGGTTGGCTCCTCAAAATGGAGAACATTCATCCGACACGTCCTGCCCAATATCATGCCGGTCGTAATCGTCATATTCACCATCAACATCGGTGGAGTGATCATCAGCGAGGCGTCCTTGAGCTTTCTCGGATTCGGTCTGCCGCCGAGTGTTCCGAGCTGGGGTGGCATGCTCAGCCGGGAAGGGCGTCAGTTCATGGAAATTGCCCCATGGCTGGCTCTGTGGCCTGGTCTCGCTCTGACTCTCACCGTTTACTGCCTGAACATGTTCGGCGATGCGGTGCGGGATCTGCTCGACCCGCGGCTGAGGGGTGGTGGGGGCCGCCTGGGTGCCGATGCCGCCAGGTCGGTTTGAAAGAGGAGCCCGCATGGGGGCCACGCGCCTGCGCGCGGGTGACCGTCCACCTCACCTACCATCCAAAGCTTCTACAACGAGGCTGCCGGGAACAAGGTGAGAACCGCAGCGGTGATCGCCTACCAGTCGTCGGGCGACCTTTTGCGGCGCGATGATCAACGCGGTGCTTGGCCCCGATCTCCTGGATCGTGCGGTCACCGCGCAACGCTTCCACCACTACCCGTGCCTTGAACTCCGCTGTGAATCGACGTCGTGTCGTCGCCATCTCCTTGGCCCTCCTCATGGCCTCGAATACACCTTAACCTCCTGTCCAATTTTCCAGGACCACCTCACCGTACGCTACCACCACGACATCCTGCAGACCGCCATCGTCCACCCCGACAAGCGGCAGGTGCTGCCGTTGGCTCCCGGGTTCATTCACAACGCCGATGACTCTGGCGCCAAGAATGCCAAACGCCGCAAGCAAGACTGTGAAATAAAAGCCGGCTACCGTGCCTTGCAGCGCATCCGTAACGACCATCCCCGGCTGGCTGCGGTGATCGTCGCCGATAGTCTGTACTCCAAGCAACCGTTCATCGAACAGGTGCGCGCCGCCCGCTGCTCGTTTCTGCTGGTGGCCAAGCCGGAGGATCACACCAGCCTGTACCAGGATATCGACGGGCTGCGCCGCGGTCGGCTGCTGGACCACCGCGGCACCATCGACGTGGGTTACCGGGGTGCCGCTGAACGGCAACCCCCGCAGTCCCAAGATCAACTTCGTGCACTACCGCATCGTACGTGCCGGCACGACCACCTATCAAAACGCCTGGGTGTCGCTGCACCGCGCCAGCCCGCGGCATCGGCCGAGCGGCGGTGGCTGACGGTGGTCAGGTCATCGCACGGGGCTGCTTGACGGTGGCTAAATACATCACCTGCAATCAGTTACAGAATTTCTGCCGGTCGGACCGTGCGTGCTTGCCTTTCACGGGAGTTCACTCGGTGGGCCAACAGGTGGGCATGGTCGCGTTTCACACTCGGAGGGCTTGAGCTTATGACACTCTGCCCCTCTACCAGCCGTTCACCGAGAATTGCTGCAGAATCGCCGCCCACCTTGACGGCGGAGCGCTTCGCGGCGTACGCTGGCTTGTGAAGTGACGGTCTTCGAACGATTCTGGTCGACCTGCGGCGGCAAGGCAAAGGCGCTGTGGTGTGGCGTGGTATTGCTGGCTGGGGCGGCGCCGTTGCTGTGCGCGGACCAGGGCGACGTGATAGCGACCATTGGCGAGCAGGAGGTCATGCGCGCCGAGCTTCTCGCCACCGCGACGCAGGCGCTCGAAGAGAACGAGATGGCGCGCCTGCGGTGTCAGGCCGAGGCCGACCGCGGCCGCCAGGAAGTGCTCGAAGCATCCCTGCAAGAGTTGGTGCGCCGGCGATTGCTGGAGCGGGAAGCAGAGCGGACCGGTACCACGGTCGCCGCGGTCCAGGCGCGGATTCAGGACGCGGCGCAACCGATCAGCGACGAGGACGTCGAGCAGTTCTATGAACGGAACAAG
The DNA here is from genome assembly GCA_965198005.1 of Spirochaetia bacterium. Classification (GTDB taxonomy): domain Bacteria; phylum Spirochaetota; class Spirochaetia; order SZUA-6; family Bin103; genus Bin103. The sequence goes on along the minus strand of CBDAOI010000003.1, from coordinate 654,192 downwards.
GCGCGTATCAGAGATCCGTTTGCCAACGTGGGGGGCCAGATCCGCGCTTATCTGGAACGGCAGGCGCTACGGCTCGCTCGAAATGACTTCTTCACCCTGCTGGAAGATCGGTTCGCGGTCGAGTATCTGCTGCAGCCGCTGCGGTTCGCGGTAGCCACCGACGGGTTCGCCGCCACCGGTCCTGCGGACGCACCAGTGACGCTGGTCGAGTTCTCGGACTTCGAGTGTCCCTTCTGCGCCCGCTTTCTGCCCACCCTGAAGCGGGCCCAGGAGGAGTACGCCGGCCGCCTGCGCGTGGTGTACCGCCACTATCCGCTGACCGGCATTCACCCGCATGCCCAGAAGGCGGCCGAAGCCTCGCTGTGCGCCGGAGACCAGGGCAAGTTCTGGGAGATGCATGATCTGATGTTCGCGGAGCAGGGCGCGCTCTCGGTCCCCGCGCTCCAGGAGAAGGCCGGCCGCCTCGGTCTGGATCAGGACGCGTTCGACCGCTGCCTGGACTCCGATCGCCACTATGAAACGGTGCGCAACGACCTCCGCGCGGGCACGGCTGTCGGCGTATCGGGCACACCGGCGCTGTTCGTGAACGGGCGCTTTCTGTCCGGAGCGGTGCCGTTCGAGAGTCTGGCGGCGATCATCGACGACGAGTTGGCGCGCCTGGAAGACTCCTGACCGCCGGCCGCAACGGCACGGTTGACGGGAGCAGGCGGGTACTGCTATACTGGGGGCCACTTGAATCCCAGCCGGAGGAGCTTTGGGTAGCTGATGGGGGCGGAGATTCGGTCGCTCGGTGCCTACGTGCCGGAGCGACGGATGGCAAACCATGAATTCGAGGCGTTTCTCGACACCTCGGACGAATGGATCCAGTCGCACACCGGAATCAAGTTTCGCCACGTTGCGGGTGAGGGGGAAGCCGCCTCCGATCTCGGACACCGCGCCGCGCTGCAGGCCCTGGAGCGCGCCGGGATCGGTGCCGAGCAGTTGGGCATGGTGCTGGTGGCCACCGCGACCGCGGACCACGTCGGCTTTCCCTCCACCGCGTGCCTCATTCAGGACAAGCTCGGCGCCACCAATTCCGCCGCCATGGACTTGGTGGTGGGCTGTACCGGGTTCGTCTACGGGCTCGAGACCGCCCGAGGGTTGATCGCCGCCGGTTCCGCCAAGCACGTCCTGCTGGTCGGCAGCGAGGTGCTCACCCGTATCATGGACTGGAGCGACCGCAACACCTGCGTGCTGTTCGGCGACGGCGCCGGTGCGGCGGTGATCTCCCATTCGAACAACGGCCACGGGATCCTCGATTCGTTTCTGCGCTCCGACGGCTCGCGGGCCATGACCCTGGCGCGCGAGGCAGGGGGCACGCGAACGCCGTTCAAACCCGGCGAGACCGATCAGCGCGACTTGCTGCTGAAGATGGAGGGACGCGCGGTGTACAACTTCGCGGTCCAGGTGATCGTGGATACGGTACGCACCATCCTCGAGCGCAACCGCGTCAGCATCGACGACGTCAGGTTCATCGTCCCCCACCAGGCCAACGAGCGCATCATCGAGGCGGCGGCCAAACGTAGCGGCATCCCGCGCGAGAAGTTCTACGTCAACATCGCCGAATACGCCAACACCTCCGCCGCCACCATTCCGATCGCCCTGAACGATCTGGTCGAGCAGGGCCAGCTGCAGCGCGGCGATCTGATCGTGACCGCCGGATTCGGGGCCGGGCTCACCTACGGCGGCAACCTCGTCCGCTGGTAGCGGGCCGATCAGGCTCACGCCATCCTCGGCGAGATCGCCCGCGGCGCCGGCCGGCCGGTTGACCGGGCGCGCGGCCAGTCCCACTATCACGTGATGGGCGACGCGCTGAGCAATCGGCGGATGCAGGCCGTGCCGGTGGACCTCGGTGGCGACGGACGCGCGCAAGCGATCGCGCTGATGCGGGTGGACGGGCAGACCGGCCGCGCCGACCGGGACGTGCTGACTGTGGAAGAGCCGCTCGAAATCAGGGTCAGCTACGCGTCCGGGACGGCGGCGGCGGAGCACGTGGTGGAGGCGGAGCACAACGTGGCGGTGACCATGCGCACGCCGGGCGACGACTACGAGCTGGCCGCCGGATTCCTGCTCACCGAGGGGTTCATCGATCGGCCGGAACAGCTCCGGGACGTCAGTTACTGTGGCCACGAGCGGAACGTGGTGCGCGCCACGCTGCTCGGGGCAGCGCCGCGGGAGAGCGCGCGCGGGGTGGACGGCCGCGGGCGTGAGCTGGTGGCCAGTGCCAGTTGCGGGGTGTGCGGCAAGGCGTCGATTGCGGAGGTGATGGCGACGGTCCCGGCGCGTTTGCCGGCTGGGAGCGAGGCGACGCCGGCGGTGGCGGCAGCAGTGCTGCACCGGCTGCCGGACGAGTTGCGCCGCCACCAGGCGACCTTCGACCGCACCGGCGGCTTGCACGCGGCAGCGCTGTTCGATGCCGGCGGCCGCCTGCTGCGACTGCGCGAGGACGTCGGCCGCCACAACGCGCTCGACAAGCTGATCGGGCGCGCGGTGCTGGAGGCGACGCTTCCCCTGGACCATGCGGTGGTGCTGTTCAGCGGCCGTACCGGGTTCGAGCTGGTGCAGAAGGCGGCCCGCGCCGGGATTCGGTTTCTGGCCGCGGTGGGGGCCCCCTCCAGCCTGGCGTGCGAGCTGGCCGACGGGCTCGGCCTGACCCTGATCGGTTTTCTGCGCGACCGGCGCTTCAACATCTACTGCGGCGCGCGGCGGGTTCGGGAGGTGGCGGGGCTGCAGGCCGGCGGCAACGGCAGCCGCGGGCGCGGGGTGGCGCCGACTACTCCGGCGGCGGCCGATTCTGCACGAACTGGAAGCCGAACCGCCCCTTGATGCACAGGTGGCCGTGGGTCACCGAATGGTCCGTCGGCGAGGTGACCTTGACGATCTCCTCATCCTGCACGTGCAGTTCCAAGTTGCAGCCCACGCCGCAGTAGGGGCAGACGGTGCGGGTGACGCTCTGCCGCGACTCGTCCCAGGTGCCGGCGGCACGGTGGTCCCATTCGCTCTTGAACATCAGCGCGCCGGTGGGGCACACGCCGATGCAGTTGCCGCAGTAGACGCACGCCGACTCGGGCAGCGGCTGCTCGTATTCGGTGGCGATGCGGGCATCGAAGCCGCGCCCCGCCACGGCGATGGCGAAGGTGTTCTGGGCGTCCTCGCCGCACGCCTCCACGCACTTGTAGCAGAGGATGCAGCGTTTGTAGTCGCGCACGTAGAGGTCGTCCTGCACCTTGGCCGGCTGGCCGACCGTGGCCGCGCTCTGCCCGTCCGGCGCGGCGTGGTGGCCGGCGTGCTGCCGCTCCCGCTCGCCCGGCGCGGCGTCGGGCGCCCGCGGTCCGAAGCGCTCCGGCTCGGCGCCGTAGGCGGCCTGCCAGCGGCGCACCGCCCCGCCGGCGCAGCTCAGGTCCACCGACGAGGCGAGCAGCTCCAGCACCAGGCGGCGGCTGTGGCGCACGCGCTCGGAGTCGGTGCGCACCTGCATGCCCTCCGCGGCGGCGCGAGCGCAGGCCGGCACCAGGGTGCGCGAGCCTTCCAGCTCGACCACGCACACCCGGCAGGCATTGACCGGGGTCAGGTTGTCCGCGAAGCACAGGGTCGGGGTGTCTATCTCCAACTGGCGGCAGGCACCGAGAATGGTGGCGCCCTCCGCCACCTGTACCGGGCGGCCATCCACCGTCAGCGTCAGGCTGCGCTCCGCTTCGCTCATCGTCCGCCTCCGTTTGGATCGAGCAGTCCGAGGGCCAGCGCCGACTGCAACGCGGACGCCGCGGTGTGGCCCAGGCCGCAGATCGACGCGTCGCCCATCACTTGCGCCAAGTCGGCCAGCAGCTCCCGTTCGGCGCAGCCGCCGGCGCCCAGCCGCGCCAGCGCCTCTTCCTGGCGCACGGTACCCACCCGGCACGGCACGCACTGGCCGCACGACTCGTCGCGGAAGAATTGCGCGATGCGGCGCGTGACGTCGAGGAAGTCGGTGCCGGGTGCGAACGGCATCACCACGCCGGAGCCGAGGCCGGTGCCGGCGGCGCGGGTGTCCTCGAAGGTGAGCGGCAGGTCGAGCTGCTCCGGGCCGACGAAGCTGCCCGCCGCGCCGCCGAGCAGGACGGCGCGCGGCTCGCCGCCGATGGTGCCGCCGGCCAGCTCCAGCAGTTCCCGCAGAGTGGTCCCGAACTCCACCTCGTAGACGCCCGGCTGCGCCACTGCGCCCGACAGACAGAACAGCTTGGGGCCGGTGGAGTGCTCGGTGCCGACCGCGGCATAGGCGCGGCCGCCCACGAGCAGGATCGGTGGCAGGTTGATCAGCGTCTCCACGTTGTTGACCGCGGTCGGCTTGCCGAACAGGCCCGCCTCGGTGGGGTAGGGCGGCTTGCTGCGCGGCTCGCCGCGGAAGCCCTCCAGCGAGTTGAACAGCGCGGTCTCCTCGCCGCAGACGTAGGCGCCGGCGCCGCGCCGCAGCTCGAGCTCGAAGTCGACCCCCAGGCCCATGATGTCGCGGCCGAGCAGGCCCCAGTCGCAGGCCTGGGCGATGGCGGCCTGCAGGCGGCGGGTGGCCAGCGGGTACTCGCCGCGGACGTACAGGTAGCCGACCGTGGCGCCGGTGGTGAAGCCGGCGATCACCATCGCCTCGATCACGGCGAACGGATCCTGCTCCATCACCACCCGGTCCTTGAAGGTGCCCGGCTCCGACTCGTCGGCGTTGCACACCACGTAGTGGGGCCGCGCCGCGGCGCGGGCCACCGCCTCCCACTTGGCGGCGGTGGGGAAGGCGGCGCCGCCGCGCCCCTGCAGTCCGGAGTCGCGCAGCTCGCGCAACACGCCGTCAGGGCCGAGCTCGACGGCGCGGCGCAACGCGGCACAGCCGCCGTGCCGGCGGTAGTCGCTGATGCTCTCGGGATCGGCCCGGCCGACGCGGCGCAGCAGGGTGAGTCGCGCCGCGGCGGCGGGATCGGCCACCTGCGGCGCGGAGCGGGCGCCGGCCAGCGCCGCGCCAGTCGCGGGCCCTGCGGTCGCGGGCGCAGTAGCGAGCGCAGCGCAGACCGCAGCGGCCGTGGCCGGGGCCAGAGTGGCGTCGGCTTCCCCGGCCAGTTGCAGCAGCACCGCGGGCGCGGCCTCGCACAGCCCCAGGCAGGGGCTGGTGACCCACGCGGCCTGGCCGCCTGAGGCGGCTGCGCCTGCACCGGCGCCACCTGCCGCGGCGCCGGGCGGTGCAGCAGCGCACGTGGCGGACCCGCCCGGTGCTGCCAGACCGGTGCCGGCCACTGCCGCCCCGACCGGGCCGCCGGCATGGTGCGCGGGTCCGAGCCGCTCCTCGAGCTGGCGGCAGAGGTCCAGCGCGCCGGCGCCGCGGCACACGATGTCGTCGCACACGTGGGCCACCCGCGGCGGCTGCTCGGTAGTGGACAGCAGCGCGTAGAAGGTGGCCACGCCGTATGCCTCGGCCGGCGGCACGCCCAGACGCTCGCTGACGTAGTTCAGCGCCGCCGGACTGATCCAGCCGATCGCGTCCTGCACCCCGTGCAGCGCCGGCAGCAGCAGGTGCCGAATGCTCCGGCGAACCCGCACGCCGCCCACCCCGACCCGCCCGCCGGCCGCCCGCAGCACCGCGCCGCCAGCCGCCGACTCCTGCACCGTGCCGCCGGCCGCAGCCTGCGCGGCGCCGTCCACTACGCCATCGACGGCCGCCCGTTCCGCGTCGGTCGGGGCAGTGGCGGCGAGATGCAGATCCATCAGCGGGCGGCGCCTGCCGGCTCGGCCAGCTTGTCGATCCGGACCGCGGTCGCCTTGAACTCGGCGGTGCCCGACTTGGGGTCCCAGGCGTCGATGGTGAGCCGGTTGGTATCCACCCGATCGGGAAAGTGCAGGGTCATGAACACCAGCCCGGGACGCAGCCCGTCAGCGTACCGCGCGGTGACCTCGAGCGCGCCCCGGCGCGAGCTCACCTGCACCCGCTCGCCGTCCGCAACGCCGAACCGCCGCCCATCCTCCCGGCAGAGGTCGACCGTGTCGCCGCGCCGAATCGGCGACCGGAAGCCGCCGCTCTGCACGCCGGTGTTGAAGGAATCGAGCGTGCGCCCGGTGGTCAGGCGCAACGGGAACTGGTCATCCAGCACGTCCACCGGCGGCTGATGCTCCAGCGCGTGGAACGGCGCCGGAGGACCCTCGAGCGGGACCCGCCACAGACGCTCGTGCAGGATCGGGGTGCCGGGATGCCGTTCGTGCGGGCACGGCCACTGAATGCCGCCCTGCTCGTCCAGACGCGCGTAGCTCATGCCGCCGTGCATCGGGGACAGCGACCGCAACTCGTCCCACACCTGCTCGGCGGTCGGCGACCCCCAGTCGTGTCCGAGCAGGCGCGCCAGGTCGCACAGGATCGCCATGTCATCGCGCGCCTGACCGGGCGGCGGCAGCGCCCTGCGCACCCGCTGCACGCGCCGCTCGCTGCTGGTCACGGTGCCTTCCGCTTCCGCCCACGAGGCCGCCGCCGGCAGCACCACGTCCGCCATCGCGGCGGTCCGCGTGAGGAAGATATCCTGCACGATCAGGTGGTCGAGGCCGGCCAGCAGCCTGCGGGCGCGCTCTCCGTCCGCCTCCGACTGCGCCGGATTCTCGCCGATCACGTACAGCGTGGTGAGGTCGCCGTGCTCCATCGCCTCGAACATCTGCGACAGGTGCCAGCCGTTGGCAGCCGGCACCGGCACGCCCCAGGCGGCCTCGAACCTGGCGCGCAAGGCGGCGTCCTCCACGTCCTGGAAGCCGGGCAGCTTGTTGGGCAACGCGCCCATGTCGCCGCCGCCTTGCACGTTGTTCTGGCCGCGCAGCGGGTTGAGCCCCGAGCCGTAGCGCCCGACGTGGCCGGTGAGCAGCCCGAGATTGATCAGCGCCAGCACGTTGTCGACCGCGTTGTGGTGCTCGGTGATGCCCAGGGTCCAGCACAACTGGGCGCGGTCGGCGGAGGCGTAGGCATGGGCCAGCGTGCGGATCGCCGCCGCCGGGACGCCGGTCAGCTCCTCGCCGCGCTCCAGGGTAAACGGCTCGACCGAGCGGCGATACTGGTCGAACCCGCAGGTGGCGTGCTCGATGAAGGCGCGATTCTCCAGGCCGGCGGCGATGATCTCGCGCGCCACCGCGTTGGACAGTGCCACGTCGGAGCCGACGTCGACGCCCAGCCACAGATCCGCCCACTGCGCCGAGCTGGTGCGGCGCGGGTCCACGGCCATCATCCGCGCGCCCTGATTGATCCCCTTCAACACATGGTGGAAAAAAATCGGATGGGTCTCGCGCGCATTGGAGCCCCACAGGATGATGAGGTCGGTATCCTCCACTTCCCGATAGGAGCTGGTACCGCCCCCGGCACCGAATACCGCCGCCAGACCGACGACGCTCGGTGCGTGTCAGGTGCGGTTGCAGCTATCGACGTTGTTGCTGCCGACCGCCACCCGGGCGAACTTCTGCGCCAGAAAGTTCATCTCGTTGGTCGCCTTCGAGCAGCTGAACAGCCCGAACGACCGGGTGGGGCCGCGCCCGATGGCCGCCTGCAGCCCGTGCGCCGCGCGCCGCAGCGCCTCATCCCAGGTTGCCGGGCGGAGCGTGCCGCCGGCGCGCACCAGCGGTTCCGTGAGTCGCGTGTATGACTGTGCCATGATCTTGCCGATGCCTAATCTACCGGACAGCGGTCGTGCGGTCTATGCCGCCGGAGCCGGCGGCCCGGCGGCGAATCAGTTGACGCATGCAAAATCGTGCTGCATGTTTGGGGGGTAAACCGGAGATACCAAATGGAGATGCCATGACTACCAACCAATCCTGGTGGCCGAATCAGCTGAGCCTGAAGGCTCTTCGTCAAGACTCTCCCGCATCGGACCCGATGGGCGGGGAGTTCAACTATGCTGAGGCGTTCAAGAACGTCGACGTTGCAGAGCTGAAGAACGACGTCGAGCAGGTGATGACGACCTCCCAAGACTGGTGGCCGGCAGACTACGGCCACTATGGGCCGCTGTTCATCCGCATGGCGTGGCATGCCGCGGGCACCTACCGCATCACCGACGGCCGCGGCGGCGGCGGCTCGGGCTACCAGCGCTTTGCGCCCCTGAACAGTTGGCCGGACAACGGCAACCTGGACAAGGCACGCCGCCTGCTGTGGCCGGTCAAGCAGAAGTACGGCCGCAACCTGTCGTGGGCCGACCTCATCATCTTCGCCGGCAACTGCGCCCTGGAGTCGATGGGGTTCAAGACGTTCGGCTTCGGCTTCGGCCGCCCTGACGTGTGGGAGGCTGACGAGACCGACTGGGGGGCCGAGACCGAGTGGCTCGGGGACCAACGCCACGACGATGACGGTGAACTCCAGGGACCGCTCGGCGCCGACCACATGGGGCTGATTTACGTCAACCCGGAGGGGCCGGGCGGCAACCCCGACCCCACGGCCGCCGCACAGTACATTCGCAACACGTTCGCCCGCATGGCGATGAACGACGAGGAGACGGTCGCGCTCATTGCCGGCGGCCACACCTTCGGCAAGGCGCATGGCGCTGTCCCTGAGTCCCACGTCGGTCCCGATCCGGAGGGCGCCAGCGTGGAGGCGCAGGGCTTGGGCTGGCGCAACGATTACGGCAGCGGCAAGGCCGGCGACACGATCACCAGCGGCCTGGAAGGCGCCTGGACCACCAACCCCACACGGTGGGACAACAACTTCATGGAGAACCTGCACCATCACGAGTGGGAGCTGACCAAGAGTCCCGCCGGCAAGTCGCAGTACGCGCCCGCGAATGCATCCCAGGTGGCCACCGTGCCGGATGCTCACGATCCCGCCAAGAAGCACGCCCCCTTCATGCTCACCACGGACCTCTCGCTGCGAGTGGACCCGGTCTACGCACCGATTTCGAAGCGCTTCCTCGAGCATCCGGCGGCCCTCGAAGACGCCTTCGCCAAGGCCTGGTTCAAACTGCTCCATCGCGACCTGGGGCCGCGCAGCCGGTACCTCGGTCCACTGGTCCCCGCGGAGCCACAGCGGTGGCAGGACCCGGTGCCCGACGTCGACCATGAGTTGATCGGCGAGCAGGACCTGGCGCACCTCAAGGCCGAGGTCCTGGCCTCCGGCTTGTCCGTTTCGCAGTTGGTCTCGACGGCCTGGGCGTCGGCGGCATCGTTCCGCGGCACCGACAAGCGCGGTGGTGCGAACGGAGCACGCGTCCGCCTCGCGCCGCAGAAGGACTGGGACGTGAACGACCCGCCCGAGCTGGCGAACATGCTGCAGACGCTGGAGGGGATACGAGCGGAGTTCAACGACGCGCAGAGCGGCGGCAAGCGGGTCTCCCTGGCCGACCTGATCGTGCTCGCCGGGTGCGCGGGCGTCGAGCAGGCTGCCAGCAGTGCCGGGCACGACGTGCAGGTCCCCTTCGCACCCGGGCGCACGGACGCGTCGCAGGAGTGGACGGACGTGGAATCGTTTGCCGTGCTCGAACCCACCGCGGACGGGTTCCGCAACTACGTCAAGGGCGGCAACGGAGCGTCGGCGGCAGCGGCGCTGGTGGAGCGGGCATGCATGCTGACCCTGACCGCGCCCGAGATGACGGTGCTGGTCGGCGGCATGCGCGTCCTGAACGCGAATACCGGGCAGTCCGCACACGGCGTGTTCACGGACCGGCCGGGAGCGCTGACCAACGACTTCTTCGTGAACCTGCTCGACATGAGCACCGAGTGGCAGGCGCCCTCGTCTGACGGCGTGTTCGAGGGCCGCGACGTGGCCGGCGGTGGCGTCAAGTGGACCGCCACCGAGGTGGACCTGGTGCTCGGCTCGAACTCCGAGCTGCGCGCCATCGCGGAAGTCTACGGGTGCGACGACGGGCAGGAGGCGTTCGTGCGCGACTTCGTGGCCGCCTGGAACAAGGTGATGAACCTCGACCGCTACGACCTCGCCTGATCGCAGCGAGGCTAAACGCGTACAAATCCGGCTTCAGTCCGCGGACACGTCGCCCACCCGGTGGCAGGCCCTGGTCGCACAGGTGCTCCTGGTAGAACTTCGACACGAATGATCGTCACGTGGGCAGTGCGTGCTTGCTTACAACAGCTTATCTACGGCAACCAGGATCGCCACGGCAGCAGCGATAGCGGCTCCCAGACGGATGGTCAGCCGCTCCTGGACCTTGCTGATCTCGCCGCGCAGGCTGGCCGCCATCTCATGCATCTCGCCGCGCAGGCTGGCACCCATCTCATTCATATCGCCGCGCAGGGTTGCAAGCTCTTCCTTGGTCGCAAGGGTTGCCACCTCGCTCGCCTTCCTTGGTCGCAAGGGTTGCGGATGCCGGCGATGTCGTCCTTGGTGGCGAGGTTCTCGACCATGCCCTCGGCAAAGGTCGAGACCAGCACGCGCGCCTTGGTCTCGTCGAAGCCCGCTTCTTCCTGCAGCCGAGTCGCCGCCTTGAGCGTGTCGAAGGCATGTGGCGCGCTCGATGAGCTGACCGGCGAGAACACCATCGTCAATCGTTACGGTGGCGCGCATAGGAAGATCGTCGCGTCGTCACTTCAAGCTGTTCGTGTCATCAGCACGCCGGCCCGCTCCACCAACTCCATCAGCACCTCCATCTCGACGTCGGCGAGCTGTCTGAAGCTGATGCTGCTCTTGCCCACCCTCACCTTGCCGAGCCGATCGGCGTACGCCTCGGTGAGGTAACCGCGGCCGTCGGCGGCGTTGACGTAGACGCTGTAGTAGTTCTTCTGCCGCGCCAAGCCGGCGATGAACCACTCCACCGGCTTCTTGTCCGAGCGCACGTAGGAGTAGTCGCCGTAGCCGATGATCGACTGGGCGCTGCCGCCCCAGAACACTCCTTCCCACAGGCTGCGCCGGTGTCCGGGCAGCGCCGCCGCGATACGTCCATCCAGCGCAATCATGTCGCCGCGAATCTCCTCCGGCAGCGCCGCGAGGTACTCGTCCGGCGAGGTCGATACGCGTTCCATGCGCTACAGACTACCCTATCAGGCGGGTCACGGCTTGTTACGGACGATGCCGGCTTCGCCACCTACGGCGTTTGTTTGGCTTGGTCCGGAACTGGACGCCGTCCTGATCGCGCGGGGTGAAGTCGCCGGGCAGCCTGCTGGACGTCGCGGTCGACGATCTCGCAGAGGTGTTCACCTCACATGGGATCGAACAGGCGGTCGAGCTGTAGGCCCATGGCGCGCCACCGTGGCCCGGTACTGGTCGACACCAACGACATCATCGAGTCGCACCGGGTGGCGGCTTAGCCTTAGCCTTGGGTCGAGCCGATCCCGCACCGCGTCGCGCGGACGCCGCCAGCTTGATATCCGCCTCCTGTCGTTAGTACTTTGTACGTATGAAGCGTAAGCTCGTACGCGTCGGCAATAGCCTTGCCGTCACCCTACCACACGACTTGGTGAAGGAGTTCGCATTGCGGCCCGGCATGGAGGTCGACGCGACGGTTGATGCGCGTGACGGGAGCTTCGTCGTGCGCAGCGGAGTCAGGTCATTCGAGGCGGGCAAAGTTTCACCACGGTACCGGAAAATGGTGGACCGTCTCGTTGAGGAGCGGCGAGAGTTGTACGAACGCCTCGCCGGCGGCAGTGATGATGATCGAGTATCTCAGTGACCAGCAGATCCTGGACCTCCATCGGTCGCTGCTCGCCGACACCGGCGGAGCCGACGGCCTGAGGGATCGAGGGATGCTGCAATCGGCGCTGGCGCGGCCCGCCGCGTCCTTTGCCGGTCAGGATCTCTACGTGTCTTTGTCGGAGAAGGCGGCAGCCTCGATGCACTCGCTGGTGAGCAACCATGCGTTCGTCTCATTATCGTGGAAGTGCCAACCATGCTGGCGGGACTGCGCTCCGGTACGATCGACTACATCGGCTGGCAGGGCGCCGCTCAATTGAACACGGTAGACCAGGCAGAGAGCCTCCGGCGGACCAACCCGGAACTCGTGCTAGTCCCGTGGTCGGAACGGTCGAACAACGCTACGCTCATGAACGTGACCAAACCGCCCTATGACGACATAAGGGTGCGCCATGGCATGCAGATGGCGCTGGACCTCGAGAGCATGAACAACACCTACTTCAAGGGCTATGCTGACATCATACCTCGGGGAAAGATCGGCAGGGAAATGGCTGGGTACCACGTCCCAGGAAGCGGGCGTCAAGGCTGCTCCGCCGAGTCAAAGGCGATAATCAACGACCCGCAGTACGAAGCCTGGTATGAAGAAATGTTGGCGGCTACCACCGTCGAGGAGCAGCAACGCCCGATAAGGGACATGGACATGCTCAGCATCGAGCGGCACTGGATGGTATGGGGGCCTTTGCCTCCGGCGTTCAACGTCCACCAGCCGTGGATAATAGGCTACAGCGGCGAGGGCGGCATGGGATCTATGCAAAACCTGACGGTCTTCTCGCGCCTCTGGGTTGATAATGAACTGAAGGAAGAAATGGGACATTAGGGGACTCGCCCCTCGTGGCTGGTTTCAGGGAGAAGGGAGCTGGGAGGCGTGATCTTTCCAGCTCTCTTTGAGGTGTGGGACATGAGAGCCTATATCATCAGGCGGTTATTGCTGGTAATCCCCACCCTGTTCATACCGAGCATCCTGGTCTTTCTCTCGGTCCGCTTCATCCCCGGCGATGTCATAGACCACATAGTAGCCAATACGGCATTTCTGACCTTCGAGGTTGACCGCGCGGCTGTTGAGCGGATGCTGGGATTGGACGTGCCCGTCTACGTGCAGTATGGACGCTGGCTGGGAGGTGTTTTCCTGCACGGGACCTATAGCCTTCGGTGTAGCGCCGCTGGAGTATCGGCTCGACACACGAACGACAATTTGCATATATTTGTTGCATGATGGAAGGTGCAAGATTCCAGGATCGTACGTCGAAGTCGCCCATTGGCGCGCGCCTCAAGGCGTTGCGCCAAGAGCGCAGACTCTCGCAGGAGCGCCTTGCCCGCTCTCTCGGCTTCAAGGATCGGCAGACCGTCTCGGCCATCGAGACCGGCAACCGGAGAGTCACCGCCGAGGAACTGGTGCTCGCGGTGGAGGTGTTGGGGGCTCCCCTGGACTACTTCACGGATCCTTTCCGGCTGGTCGGCGAGGGTCGCTTCTGCTGGCGGCACACCGGAGTCGAGGCCGAGCAGCTCGTAGCGTACGAACGCAACGCCGGACGCTGGATCGCTGCGTTCCGAACCTTGGCACCGGCCGTCGGACGCAGCACACCACTCATGCGCCGCACCCTCGGGCTCGACCGGCGGTCCAGTTTCGAGGCTGCGATGCTGGCCGGTGAACGGTTCGCCGCCGAATTCGGCCTTGGCGATGTGCCCGCAATCCGCCTGCGCGAAGTCATGGAACGCGAATTCGCAGTCCTCGTCCTCGTGGTGGATGCGCAGCGCGGCATCTCGGGGGCGGCCTGCCGCCTTCCGGACCTGGACGCCGTCCTGATCGCGCGGGGTGAAGTCGCCGGACGCCGCCACTTCGATCTCGCTCACGAGCTGTTCCACATCCTCACCTGGGATGCGATGCCGCCCGATCACTACGAGGAGGCAAACGACACCGGTGGCAACCGGGTGGAACAACTCGCCAACAATTTCGCCTCGGCGGCACTCATGCCCGCGGCCAAGCTGACCCGCTTCGGGAGTTGGTCGCGTCTGTCCGGAGATGAACTGATCCGGCGGCTGAACCGGGTAGCCGACGAGTTGCAGGTGACCGCTTCGGCGCTGAAGTGGCGCCTGGTCGCACTCGACGAGTTGTCGCCGGCAGTCGCGCGTACCGTGCCCGACGCGGCGCTCCGCAACAACGGCCGTGCCGTGCCGGAAAATGTCCCCCCACCCCGGTTTTCCAGACCATTCATGGAAGTGATGGGCCTCGCCCTGGACGGAGGACACGTCTCCGTTCGTCGTATGGCCAGCCTGCTGGACGTCGCGGTCGACGATCTCGCGGACGTGTTCACCTCACATGGGATCGAACAGGCGGTCGAGCTGTAGGCCCATGGAGCGCCACCGTGGCCCGGTACTGGTCGACACCAACGTCATCATAGAGTCGCACCGGGTGGCGGCGTGGCGTGCGCTCACCGGAGGCTACCGCGTGGAAACCGTGGAGGAGTGCGTGGCCGAGAGTCAGGCCGGCGCCCAGCGTCGGCGCCCCGAACGGCAGATCGACGAGACCGCACTACGCGGCTCGCTCAGCGGGGTTCACACCGTCAGCGATCTGGAGCGCGCGGAGATGGCTCTGCGCGAGCAGGAGATCGCGCTGGACAGGGGCGAGGAATCGCTGTGGGCTCACGCCCTGAGTCGGAATGACGCCTGGGTATTGTGCGGACCCGATCGAGCGAGTCTTCGCTGCGGCATTCGCCTCGGGTTTCGGGAGCGGCTCGTGTCCCTGGAGCGGCTGCTCTCGGACACAGGCCACCGCCCACGAAACTCCTTGAGGCTCCCTTACACGGGACAGTGGCTGCGGAGGACGCTCGGAGAGCTGCTCCTTGCCGAAGGGCGCCGATGACGCCGATCGAGTATTCGGAACTACGGGCGGTCTGATTCCCGAATGAAGCTGGCAGGTGTCGACTTCCCCTCCGCACTCTTGAAGGCACTCCGCAATGACGAGTTGGCCGTATTTGCCGGAGCCGGCGTCTCGATGGGAGATCCTGCGTGCCTGCCGAGTTTCAAGACGCTGGCCAAGGAAGTCTCTCAGGGTACCGGAGAAGTTCTCGGGGACGACGAGCCGGAAGATCGCTTTCTCGGCCGTCTCAAGACGGACAAGGGCGTACATGTGCACCAGCGCGCCGCCGAGCAACTCAACAAACGTTGTCCACGCCCAACCGAGTTACACCGGGATTTGCTGCGGCTCTTTCCGCGCGGAACTTCCACGCGCATCGTCACGACCAATTTCGATCTCTTATTCGAACAGGCCGCAGAGGAGAGCGCTGCCGACTCGAAGCCTGAAGTGTTCAAGGCACCGGCGTTGCCGTTGGGAAGGGAGTTCAACGGCATCGTCCATGTGCACGGCGCTCTCGATCGACCTGACACCATGGTACTGACTGACACAGACTTCGGGCGCGCGTATCTGACCGAGGGATGGGCGCGACTATTTCTGGTCGATCTGTTCCGATCGTTCACGGTACTGTTCGTCGGCTACAGCCACAGCGACCTTGTGATGAACTATCTGGCGCGGGCGCTACCTACAGGCGACGCTCAGCGCTTTGTGCTCACGGACGAAGCTGAGGACGGGCGATGGAATCGTCTCGGAATCGCGCCGATCCCGTTTCCCAAGTCGGACTATGGTACCCTGTACGTGGGCATTCGGGAGCTGGCCAAATACAGGTCGCGTCGTGTCCTCGACTGGCAGCATCTGATCAGAGAGATCGCCAAGAGGACTCCTTCAATTGACGATTACGACGGAGAGGTGCTCACCGAGGCGTTTTCGGATCAGGTCTTGACGCGCTTCTTCACGGCCAGCGCCAAGGATCCTGCTTGGATCGGCTGGCTCGACAGGGGTGAGCACCTGCTCAACCTGTTTCGGGGGCGGGCCGAGCTTACAGAGCCGGAGCGTGAACTGGCCAAATGGCTGGCCAAAGAATTCGCTTGCGACCATCCCGAGGAGGTGTGGCGCGTAATCGGCCGTCACGGCATGCACGTCCACCCGGAGTTCTGGCAAGCGTTGGCGTACGCCGTGGGAATCCCCGGCTCGACCATACCAGACCAGGAGACTCTGTCGCGCTGGGTGTCCGTGTTGCTGGCCACAGCCCCGTCTCCGGCTCCTGACCATACCCTCCAGTATCTGGCCGATCGCTGTGTCGAGCGCAAGGCGATCGACAGTCTCATCGTCATATTCGAGCACGTGACGACGGTGACACTACGGTTGAGTCGATTCTCCACCGGGTTGTTTGGTGATGCAGAGAGCGAACCGGTTCCTACAATCCACGCCGAGTTGGACGCGGCAAGCGACGACTACCGCTACACGGCTGAGCATATATGGAAGAAGGGATTGCAGCCGAATCTTGGACAGATAGCCGGCCGGCTGATCGCGTACGTTGTGGCGAATCTTGATGCGCAATTCCGCACTCTCTCCACTTGGGACGCCGCCTCCCCCGATCGGGATCCGTTGAGCATGAGCAGGTTCGCTATTGAGTCGGACAACAATACGCCATATTCGCGGAGGCTTGAAGTAGGTAACGTCCTGATCGACGCGGCAAGGGACTGTCTGGAATGGCTCGCATCGCACCATCCGGGCGCAGCAGCTCAATGGTGCGACCGGCTTGCCGAAGCGCAAGCGCCGATTCTTCGCCGGTTGGCGATACACGGCGTGATTGCCCGCGGCCTGGCACCTGAAGAAACAATCGATTGGCTTTTGCAACGTTCGAGCCAGTACGACTGGTCGGCGCGTCACGAACGAATCCGTGCATTGAAGATTGCCTATCCTGCCGTCGGCGAGAGTCGCCGTCGGGCAGTAATCAAGGACATTCTCGACTATCGATGGCCCGGAGCCCAGAACGAGGACAGCGATACTCTGACGGTCAGTCACCGATTTTCCTGGCTGGAGTGGCTGTTGGACGTCGCCCCGGCGTGCTGCTTGCTCAGGGAAGCTCTGCAGAGTCTGCGGCAGCAGTATCCAGATTTCAACGAGAGGGAGTTTCCTGACGTCGACCGCAGGACTTCGTTAAGAGATACCAGCCCCATCTTCCCCTGGGAGCCCGAGGAGCTGGTTGCACAACCGGCTTGTGATTGGACTGACAGGCTGTTGGCGTACCAGCCTTCCGATCCCCTCAAACCCAAACGGCAGCGGCTTCTCGATGCGGTTGCCCGGGCAGCAGCTCGGTGCATCGACTGGGCACTTGATCTCGCCGAGGACTTGCTCCGGAGAGAAAGATGGGAAGCCGATCTGTGGTCTGTTATCTTGCGCAGTTGGTCAACCACGAAACTCGAAAGAAGCCAGTACCATCGGACTCTTCGGATTCTACGGCGCGAAGATCTGCACGAGAACCATGCGCTTCCGATTGCTGAAGCTCTCCAAGCACTGGTACGCAATGCCGATTTGTCCAACTCAGACGGTTTGATCGAAGCGGCGGACACCGTAGCCGTCGACTTGTGGAGATCCGTCGACGGACAAGACATTCCCGAAGAATGCGATGACTGGTTGATCAAGGCGTGGGGTCATCCGGCTGGCGTTCTGGTACAGTTCTGGATCGATAGCTTAGCATTCCGGAACAATCGGAGGGAACACCAAGCTGCGGACGTAGAGCCATACAAGACACGGTTCTTGCGTATCGTACACGACGGCACAGCAGTTGGTAGACTTGGGCGTTGTGTCCTCGCACGTCACTTGTCGATGCTCTTGGCTATTGACGAAGCGTGGGCCAAGGATAACCTCCTGCCATTGTTCTACGATTACCCGAACTGTGCCAACCGTGCGGACTATACAGCGATATGGGATGGCATATTGAGTGGAACCATCAACGCTACCGTGTCCGAGATCATGAAAATTCCGTTTCTTGATGCCGTCGTGCGGATGGCTGAAGAACCTGCTTCCAGACGCGAGAGCTTCATCGAGTGTTACACGTTCATGCTCTCATTTTTCGCTGGCGATCCTGTCGGGACATGGATTCCGAAGCTGCTAAAATGGGCGGACGAAGACGAGCGGCTTACATTCGTTTGGAGTGTGCATGAGCGTCTGGAGAACATGAACGAGGCACAGCAAGCGGATATGTGGCAGCGATGGCTAAAGTCGTACTGGCAGAACCGTGTGAAGGGGCTCCCGGACAGTCTGCAACCTCGAGAGACCTGGCACATGTTGCGATGGCTTCCTTTACTGCAAGGTGTATTCCCCGAGGCGGTTGATGTTGCGATTCGTGTGTCGACGGAAGACATGAGACCGGAAGCCGGACACAATATGGTGTTCACACTGAATGAGTCTGAGCTTCCGACAGCCTATCCTGAGTCCGTCGCAGAGTTGTTGATTTACTTGGGCACGTGCGAGAAGTACAGGAATTGGTACAAGGGTAAGGAACTCATAGACAGGCTCCTTCAGCGCGATCTTCCCGGCGATCTCCAAACCGGTCTGAGTGAGCTCGTTGCACGACGCGGACCGCAGTAGGCACACATTTCACCACCCATGCGCCACACTAACCACCGGCCAGCCACTCGGCAACCGGCAACCGTCACGTGTGGGGTTTCTCGGCCGCACGCTCGCGGCGTTCGCGGTCCCGGGCGGCGGCACGTGTGTGGGACGGACGGTGGAACCAAGATCCGCCCCGATCAGAATTGAGTGGGCCACGTTATTTCAACCTGCCGTATCGCGGCTACTACGATGGAGAATTTCAACCCGAGGCCACGCGCAGGCTGCGCAGGCGGTTGATGGCGGCCGCCACCTCGAAGCGTCGCGGCCGCGCCCGGTCGCCGAAGCTCTCCTGCGCCAGGGAATCGAGACCGTGCTCCTGCAGGTCGGCCTCGAGTGCGGCGAGGATGCGGCGCAGGTCGCGGCGGCCGTCGCACAGGCCGCGCGTGAGGCGCAGCAGCAGGTCGCCGATCATGCGGCACTGCGCCGCGTCCACGAGCTGGTACAGCAGGCTGACGTCGATCTCCTCGTGCCCGAATTCGATGGCCCGCGTCTTTACGGCGCGCACCCGTTCCGGGCGCCGGCCGCGGCGCGGATCGAGACTCTCCGGCAACGGCACGCGCGGCGGGCTCGGCGGCCAGGCGCCGGGGGCTCGCGGCGCCGCGTCTCCCAACGGCTGCGCGGCCGCCACCGCCCGCGCCTGCGCCGTCACCTCGCGCGGCCGGTAGGCGTCCATCCGGATGACGCAGTCGGCGACGTCCAGGTAGTCGCCGGCGCCGCCCACCACCAGCACCGACGATACGCCGCGCTCCTCCCAGAGCTGGCGCACGCGGTCGATGAACGGCGTGATCGGTTCATCCGCCCCCGGCACCAGGCGGCGCATGCGCGCGTCGCGGATCATGAAGTTGGTGGCCGCCGTGTCCTCGTCGATCAGCAGCCCGGTCGCGCCCACCTCCAGCGCTTCGACGATGGCCGCGGCCTGGGAGGTGCTGCCGGAGGCATCGTCGCTGTCGAAGAAGCCGGTGTCGCGTCCCAGTGGCAGGGCGCCAATGAACGGCGTCAGACACACGCCACGCACCGCCCGGCCGTCCTCGGCGCGCACGCTCACCAGCTCCTCCGCGGAGACGCAGCGCTCGCGCCCGTCGCCCGGCAGGTGGTCGTAGACCCCGAGGGCGAGCGCCTGCAGCAGGGTCGACTTGCCGTGGTAGCCGCCGCCCACGATCAGCGTGACCCCGGCGCGGATCCCCAGACCGCGCAGCGTTCCGGCGTGCGGCGCCTGCAGTTCCACCGCCAGCGCCGCCGGTGCGTCCAGCGGCAACGCCCCGCCGAGCGGCCGCGGGTCGGCGCCGCTGCGACGCGGCAGGATGCTGCCGTCGGCCAGAAACCCAATCAGCCCGCGCTCGCGGAGCCGGGCGCGCAGGGCAACCTGGTCCTCCACCACCCGTACGTGGGTGCGCAACCTGCTGAAGTCCAGCCGCTCCGCAACGCCCCGCACCGCGGCGTCGAGCCGGCCGGCCAGCAGCTCGGCCGCGGCCCGGCCCAGGATCCGCCGTCCCGCCGCCGGCAGTCCGGCAGACAGCCGCACGCGGGCGCCACCCTCGGCGTCGACCGCCACGCCGGTGCGGTCCAGCACCTCCTGCCCGGCAGGGGCAATCTCCAGCAGCCCGCTGCGGCCGCTGCCGGAACCGCCGGCTGCCCCGGCCAGCGCCGGATACAGCGCCCGCTGCAGATAGTCGGCCGTTGCCCGCCGTGCGTCGCTGTCGGCCCGGGCCCAGCCGGGCAATCGCAGCACGCCGGTCGGAACGTCGACCCGCAGCCGGCTGGGCGCGGCGAACGGATCGCCCTGCACGTGGTCGAAGGTGAGCGTGCCGCTCGGCAACGCGTAGCGGCGGCCACGCAGATCGCGATAGTAGCCGTAGGGCCGTCCGTCGATCCGGTGCAGGTCGCGCACCAGCGCATCGCTCATGCGGATGACCGCGGCGGGCTACAGCGAAGCTGATTGGCAAGAGACATGGACGAGACCGCCCCAAGCTACCGGCAGCGCCCCCCAGTGTCCAACCGGCCGAGTGATTTCGACTTTCTCGGCTCCTCGCTGTCTGGAGACGCCCAGGCGGGCGACGAGACCATCGCCGCAGCGTGGGTCCCGAAGGCCGCCGCCGAGGAGATGATCGATCACCCCGGCTACCGGCAACGGCTGCGGCAGCTCCTGGCGTTCGACGGGCGGGTCCTGTTCCAGTCCTACACCACGGAGGCGTTTGCGGTGCGGACGCAGCAGTGGGTGTAGCGTCCATGTCATACTCGCACGCGTGAAGACGATTCTGGTAACGGGCAGCACCGACGGCATCGGGCGCGCTACCGCCCTGGCGCTGGCCGGGCAGGGTTGCGCCGTGATCGTGCACGGGCGCAACGCAGCGCGCGCCAGCGCCGCGGCGCGTGCGATCGCCGCAGCCACCGGCAACCGGCAGGTGACTCCCGTAGCCGCCGACTTCGCGGTGCTGGCCGAAGTGCGGGCGCTGGCGGAGCAGGTCCTGCGCACCTGCCCGCGGCTCGACGTGCTGATCAACAACGCCGGCATCGCCGTGCGGCGCCGCAACACCTCCACCGACGGCTACGAGAGCACCTTCGCCGTCAACCACCTCGCGCCCTTCCTGCTCACCAACCTGCTGCTCGACCGGCTGCGGGCGAGCGCCCCCGCACGCATCGTCAACGTCAGCTCGGGCGCGCACAGCAGCGGGCATATCGACTTCGATGACCTGCAGATGGAGCGCAGATTCGACGGCTGGCAGGCGTATTGCAACTCCAAGCTGGCCAACGCCCTGTTCACCTGCGAGCTGGCGCGCCTTCTGGATCCCCGCGAAGTTACCGTCAACTTCCTGCATCCGGGCGTCATCGACACCAAGCTGCTGCACGTGAACTTCGGCGGCGGCAGTCCGGTGGCCACCGGCGCCCGCACCCCGGTGCACCTCGCACTCGCCCCGGAGGTGGCCGACGTCAGCGGCGCGTACTTCGTCAACCGGCGGCGGGCACGCGCCTCGTCCACGGCCGGCGACCGGCGCCTGGCGGCGGAGCTGTGGCGCGTCAGCTCGGAACTCACCGGTCTGGTCTAGCGGGCCGTCTCGGGGATGGCGGTACGGTTCATCAACTGCGACCTCGAAGTCGAAGGCCCGCGGTCGCTCGAACACATCCTCGCCCAATGAGCGACTGGTTGCGTGACGGTGCGCTGGTCGGCGTCGGCGGATTTTTCGGAGCGGTGGGAAGGTTCCTCGTCACCGAATGGATCCAGGCCCGCACCGCGAACTTCCCCTACGGCACCCTGGCCGTGAACCTCATCGGTTCGCTGGCGCTCGGCTTCCTGGTGACCGCGCTCGCCGAGCGGGTATTCGCCGGCAGTTCGTTCCGGTTACTGGCGATGGTGGGCTTCCTGGGCGCGTTCACCACGTTCTCGGCGTTCAGCTACGAGACGGCGCTGCTGTGGCAGGGTGGTCGCTGGCTGGCATTGCTCTCCAACATCGGCTTGAACGTTGGCGGCTGCCTGCTGGCCACGACTGCCGGCATTGTCGCCGCGCGTGCGCTGAGCGCGTAACGTGACGAGCAAGCACTCCGCAACGGGCAACCGCGCACCACCGGCGCCGGTGCAGCGATCGCATGCGCGCCATGACAACGCTGCTGTCACACCGCGCGTCACACACCGGGTCACATACCTCCATCTCTGGTGCGCCGCGGGCAACGGCGCCATGCTCGGCGGGCCGCGCCCATGAAGATCCTCGAGTGGAACTGGCTGGAGCTGTTCGCTCAGCTCCCGGATTGGGAGGCGTTGTCGGACAATCGCCGGCAGTTGCTGATCGACATCAGCCGGGGCAGTGGCGGCGCATACCGAACCAAGCAGACCGCGGGCATGGCCGATCTGATCGACCGTGGCTGGCTGCAGCCGGCGCTGACCACGCACGAACCCCGCCTCATCGTGCCCCAGCCGCGGCGGTTCCTGCTGCGGGCATTGCGCGCACTCGACGACGTACGTTACTCCGGTCATACCGCGATCCACGATCGCCGGCGCAGCAATGACGTGCTGTCAAATTATCTGCTTCACCACTACACGATGCAGGAGATCGCCGCGCTCAGCCGCCGCGACGCAGACAGCCGCCGCGACCAACTCGCCGTCGAGATGCACGAGGTAGACTGGCTGCGCCAATTCCTGGAGTGGCAGGGAGAGCCCGGTTCCGGACCTCCTCCCCTGGTGTTCCACCACTACGACCGCTGGCGGCAGGCGCGGCCGGCCGCCGTCGCCACCGCCAGGAAGCTGATCGAGACGGTGGCGCAGCGGGGCGCTCCGATCGCGCTCACTGAGTTGGTCGAGGCGGCTGACCGCGGCGGGCACCGCGCAGCGCTGGCGGCCGGCCTCGCGTTCGCCTGCGGCGAGGCGTTGCTCCTGACTTCCGTCGACGCGACCATGCTGCCCTTCATCGGCGTCTGGCTGCCCGCCCTCGAACGTCTGCACCGCGGGCGCACCGCCGCGCCGGAGTCGGCCAGGTTCAGTGGCGGGGACGTGGTCTGCCGCCCGCTCCTGCTGGAGGACCTGGCCACCCTCCTGATCGAAGCAATTGTCGAACCGCCCCGCCTCAAAGCCGGCGGCGGCGCGCTGTACGCGCGGGCGCGCACCGCCCTCGGCGCCAGGTTGGCCGTGCTGCCGGCCTGGGTCGGCCGTGCCGGCACGCGCCTGAGCAACGAAACACGCATCTTGCGGGCGACCAGCTTCGCGCAACTGCTCGAGCTGGCAGAAGCGCGCGTTGGACCCGGCAACAACCGCCGGCTGATGGTGACCGATCGCGGGCAGCGCTGGCTGTTGCTCGACGCGAAGCACCGCCTGCAGCGAATCCTGGACTCCCTGCGCCGGGACGCGCTGGAGCGGCCGCGCTACGCCTATGACGAGGAAGAGGTCTACCTGAGTTACGTGCCTCTGCTGCGTGAGCTGGACGAGATCTGGTATGACCGCAGAGTCGATGCCGGGGTCACCGATGCCTTTCGTACGGTCGGCCGGGACGCCATCCTCGATCTGGAGGCTTTCATCCGCTTTCATTGCGAAGAACGCAACCCTTTGCTCGAGGATGATCCCGGCACTCTGAGATACGGCCGACGCGACCGCGCGGAACGGATCTGGGGAGCGATCCTCACGGCGTTCTTTTATGAGCGGCTGATCTCGCTCGGCGGCGCGGCCCTGGGACCACTTGCCGGCGGTGCGGTCGGCTTTCGCCTGACCGACATCGGCCGCTACCTCCTCGGCGAGGTGGACGACTTCACACTCGACGCGCCCGCCAAAATCGGCGCAGCAATCGTGCAGCCCAATTTCGAGATTGTCTTTCTGGGGCCGTCACCGATCGACCAGGTTCGGGCGCGCAGCTTTGCCGCGCCGACGCCGGCGCTCAAAGGACCGGACGCGGTGGGAACGCTGTTCGTCATCACCAGGGAGTCGGTGCACCGCGCGGTATTGGCCGGCCACGCGGCCAAGCAGATAGTCGCAACGGCCGGCGACCTGTCGCAGCAGCCGCTGCCCCCCAATGTGCAGCGCCAGATCGAGGACTGGGCGGCCGGGGTGCGCCGGGTCGACATGCGCCCGGCGGTGGTGCTCGACTGCCACGATGCGGAGACCGCGCTCCGCGTCCTGGGGGCGCTCGGCAAGCACGGGCGCCGGCTGTCGGACAGCGCGGTGGAGTTGGTGGGACGCTCCGAGCTCCCGGCGGCGGTGCGCCGCAAGCTGGTGGCCCAAGGCGTATTCGTGCGCTCGACCGGAGAGCTCCCGAGAGCGGCCGGCAGGGACGGTTGAGGCGGTGGTGCGCGCGCGATCGCGGCCGCCTGGGTTGTCTTCGCCCTGGGCCTGCGCCGCTACGAGTCCGGCAACCGCATCGGCGCCCGCATCTGAGGTGGCCTGCTGCCGTGATGCGCGAACCTACGCGAGCTCCGCCATCCGACGGCGTCCGACGGGCGGGATCTCTATCGACCTGTATCCTGCGTGAGCCGATGTCTGGTTATCCCCGCTCCTGGAAACCGTTCGTCGAGGGTGAATATGGCCTGTCCGGTGAACCGGGCCACGGCCCATATCATGGCGTCGCCAAACGATACCCGTCCCGACGGACGGCACAACTGGAGCGCCTCGATCATCTGCTCCTTCCGCATCGGGAAGGTGCCGATGTTCGCCCTGCACAGCAGTGCGACGAGTTGATCGACAATCCTTTCGCGCGGAACGCCATACACCGAGCGGAGCACGTAGGCCGACTCCACGAGCACGACGTCGGTGATAGTCAGATTGGCCTCGCCGTCGATCAACTGTGCGCTGAGATCCGCCAGGTGAGGTGGATCGCCGGTCAGGTACCGGACGATAAGCGATGTATCGATCAGATCGCTCACTTCGATCGCGCCTGCCGACCCGATCGCTCATGAGCGGCACTATGCCAAGCCCGTTCCTTGGCTTCCGCGAATTCAGCACTGGAAGGGATGTGGCGTGTGACATAAGGAGCGAGGCTTCCCTTCAACGACTCTCGATGTTCAGGCGGGACGAATCGGATCTCCACGTGATCATCGACGATCCGTTGCAGCGACATCCACCCCGGTGCGATTCCCAATGAGTCGCGGATCTCCTTGGCGATCACAACTTGGCCCTTGTGTCCTACTACATGCGCCATGGTATGACTCCTTGCCTAGAGTATAATCACTTCCCCCGAGGTAGACGTCAAGCCGTTGACCACGCAGACCACACCAGGGAGAATGAGCCGGCGCAGACCATTCCACGCAAACCATTCCAATGGGGGAGATCCATGTCACTGAATACGTACCTGACGTTCGACGGCACCTGCCGTGAAGCATTCGAATTCTATCGCTCGGTGTTGGGCGGTGAGTTCCAATTCCTGTCGACCTTCGCCGATGCGCCGCCGGACATGGCGGTGCCGGAGGAGGAGAAGGACAAGCTGATGCACGTATCGCTGCCGATTGGCGCGAGCGCGCTGATGGGCAGCGACCACAGCTCGTTCGGCCCGCCGCTGGTTACCGGCAACAACTTCTCGATTTCAATCAACGTGGAGAGCCGGGAGCGGTGTGACGAGCTGTGCGCCAAGCTGTCCGCGGGCGGCACGGTGACGATGGCGCCGCAGGAGACGTTCTGGGGAGCCTACTTCGCCAGTTGGACCGACCGGTTCGGGATCAACTGGATGGTCAACTACGAGCTGCCGCGGGCCGAGTAGCTGTCGGCGGACTGATCGGCGGCGGGTTGCCGGTCGAACAGGTCCGCGCGGCGGTTGCGCAGCAATGCCAGTCGTTGCTGCTGCGCGGCCCGGGCCGCGGGGTCCAGGTCGGCCCAGATCACGCAGTCGGTGTCGGATTCCGCACGCGCCAGCACCGCGCCGCGTGGGTCGGCGATCAGGCTCAGGCCGCGGCAGCGCAGACCCGGAGCAAAGCTGACGAGGTCGGCACCGGCTACGAACATGCTGTTGTCCAGCGCCCGCGCGCGCACCGCCAGCTCCCACTCCTCCGGCGGCCCCAACCATGCCGTCGGCACCAGCGCCAGCTCCGCGCCGGCCAGCGCCGCGTTGCGCGCCAGTTCCGGAAACCGCGTGTCGTAGCAGATCCAGCCGCTGGCCGCCACTCCGCCGAACGTGAACGACGGCACCTCGTCACCGGCGGCCGCCCACTCGTTCTCCGCCCCGAACAGATGCAGCTTGCGATAGCAGCCGGCCAGCTCGCCGCGCGCGTTGACCACCACCAGGCTGTCGTAGAGCGCACCGTCCGGCGCCTGCTCGGCCATCCCGAACGCCACCGCGATGCCCGCCGCGGCGGCGTCCCGGCGGACGCGGGCGACACTCGCTCCGCCCAGCGGCTCCGCCTGCGCCGGAATGCGCGGCGCTGCGAGATAGCCGCTCACGATCAGCTCCGGGAACACGATGACGGCGCAGCCGGCCGCGGCCGCCTCACCCATCTGGCGCCGCATGACCTTCAGGTTGTACTGCTTGTCGGCCGCCCGGGCCTCGAACTGACCGCAGGCGATTCTCGTCCGTTCCATGGTCACTGCTCCTCGCGAACGTCCGCGTTGCGGCCGTGGCCGGCGCCGTGGAACACGTCCCGCACCGTGCCGTCGCGGTTGAACGTATAGGTGATGTCAGCCCAGGTGACGCGGCGCATGAAAATCGAACGCAGCGCGCTGATCAAGGCCACCGCGCCGGTCAGCGGCGCCAGTCCCACCCACCACAGGAGCGGAAAGGTGAGCAGCCGGCGGCGGGGCGCGGCGACCAGCGCCGGTGTGATCAGCACCGCCAGCAGGAGAACCGTTCCGCCGGCCGCCGCCCACGGCCCGGCCGTGCCCCCCGGCCCACCGGCCAGGGCCAGCCCCACCGCCACCACCGCCGCCACCACCGCGGCGCCCAGCACGATCAGCCCCACCACCGAGACCGCCCACCACCGCGGCGTGTACAGGCGCGTGTAGAACACCTGGCGGCTGAACCAGTCGATCAGGTCGGGCAGGCGGGAAATCGCCTCGCCGGTGCGGGAAACGCAGGTCGGCACGAACTCGCGCCGCGCCCGGTCCCGCTCCAGCAGGGTCTGCAGGGACAGATCGTCGGACAGGCGCCGGCGCCAGTAGCCGGCGACCCCCAGCCGCTCCCAGTCCCGGCGGCGGATCGCCCAGGTGCCGCCCCACACGACGCGCGAGCCGGGCCATGCGATCAGGGTCGCCAGGTAGCCGGAGAGCACCGCGTGCAGCCGTGCGCCCAGGCCGGCCCGGCGCGGCGCCAGCCAGCGGTAGCCGGTAGCGACCGTCGCCCCGCGGCCGACCAGCGCCCCCACCAGATTGTGCAGCAGCTCCGGCCGCGGCTCGATATCCGCGTCGCAGAACGCGAACACCTCCGTCTCCGGCGGCGCCGCCGCCACCGCCGCCAGCAGGTTGTGAATCTTCTGCGAGCCGGTGTGCGCCAGACCCGCCACCAAGTGGCGGACGTGCCCGTGCGCCGCCGCCAGCGCCCGGATCAGCGGCACGGCGGCGTCCCCCTCGCTTTCGGTGACGAACGACAGCACCAGCGGCCGGTAGCTCTGCGCGGCCAGGGCCGCGAGCTGGCGCCGCATCAGAGCGCCGCCGCCCTTGCACGGGACGACCAGGTGGACTGCCGGCCACGCCGCCGGCGGCGGTTGGCGGTAGCGGGCGGCACGCCACCAGTTCACCAGCGGCGGCACGAGTTGCGCCACCCCCAGCGCAGCCAGCCCGAGACCGAGCCCCAGCCCGGCCCCAGCCCCCCACGCGAGGTCCGCCACCATGCGCTTACCCGCCCGGGCAGGCGCGCGCGCACGCGCGTACGGCCGCGCGCCCCGTTGCCGGTCGTGCGGCCCGGCTGCAGATCACCGCAGCCAGCGGGCCAGCGCCTTGTCCCGGCGGGGCAGATCTTCCAGCGACTCGTAGTAGTACGCTTCCCACCCGTCCTCCGGCAGCCCGGCAAACAGCATCAGGTTGAGCGGGTAGCGCTCACTGTCGGTGCAGCGCCGGAAGTCGTCGCGAAACAGAAACGTCGGGATGCGCCGCTCGATCGCGACTCCCAGTTCCACCATCACCCCCTCGTCCGGAGGCGTGCCGTTGACAATGGCGAACATGCCGTCGCAGGCGCGTACGTCCGCCAGATCGCGCTGGGCGATTTCGTACGCCCACCCCGGCGTGGCGCGGTCGGTCTGATTGTTGCGTGCGAACGGCTCCCACACCTCCGCCCCCAACTGCTCGAGGGTGGCCACGAACTGCGGCAGCAGCAGTGCCCGCTGTTGCGCCGAGAAGCCGTACGGACTGGCCAGATACACTCGCTTACGCTGCATACGTGCCCACCCTATCGGGCGCGCGACTCCCGCTCAACGGGGTGGCCCTGCACGCGGTGGCCGCTACGCCGTTCAAAACAGGACCTCATGTTCAATCATCCGCGGGAATGTAACCAGGGACACGAAAGAGTTGTTATACTTAATACAGGCTGGGGGGGAATATTCGACACGCTGGTGTCGACCTGCCCCAGGTGTATATAAGTGCCATCCACCGGCCCCTGGGGTTTCACCTCCTTTACCCAGGGGCCTTTTTTGTGGGCCTTTCTTGTTTCTCCTGTTGCTTTCTCGTCAAACGTCAGCGGTTACGGTTCGCCGTTGCCTTTCGCGGTCTGACCGGCCGCGACCGCGACCGCAATCTTCAACTTGGCAGCCGCCGTGCGTTCCTGCTCCTGCCGGCGCGCTTCACTCCAACCGAGTTGCTGCGCCAGCAGCGCGGCTACGCGCGGCACGCTGGCCAGCGCCGCCCGCGTATCCACGAACGCCAGGCGCGTCCGCCGCGCAACCACGTCCTCGACCGTGCACGCCGCCTCCCGGCGGGCGCCGAACACCACCTCCGCCTCCACGTAGGGATGGCGCGCGGCCAAGCGGGCGCCGTAGCCGGCGCCGGCCAGCGTCGCGACCTCGGCCGCACGGTCCCCGTACGCCCGCTCCAGGTGCGCGGCTACGTCAGCGGCCAACCCGTAGGTGCCCTGCAGCAGCGCGCCGTCGGGCCGGAACCCGGCGCCTCCCACCAGCGGCGTCTGGCGCGTCCGGGACGCGCTGCGCGGAGTGAGCCCGGCCGCCTCCACTGCCCGGTTTATGGCGTGCACGGCCATCACCCGGTAGGTCGTCCACTTGCCGCCGGCCACGGTCAGCAACCCGGAGTCGCTGATCGTCAGCAGATGGTCGCGCGTCAGCGAGGCGGTTCCCCGCGTGCGCCGCCGGCCGCCGGCCACCCGCTGCGGCGGCCGGGCGATCAGCGGGCGCAGCCCCGACCAGGCTGCGGCCACGTCCGCCGGCTCGACCTGCATGTTGAGGTAGCTGCGCAGGTGGTTCACCAGATACGCGACCTCCTGCGGCGCCGGGAGGGGGTCCGCGCTCACGCTCGCGGCAACCTCCGTGGTGCCGGCCAGGAGGTGGCGGTGCCACGGCAGCACGAAGATCACCCGGCCGTCCTCGGTACGGGGAATGAGAAACCCGGTCTCGGGGGCGGGGAAGCGCGGCCCCAGCACCACGTGACTGCCGGCGCTCACCTGCAGCAGCGGCTCCCCGCCCGCCTCGTCCAGCCGGCGCACGGCGTCGACGAACGGGCCGGCCGCGTTGATCACCATGCGCGCCCGGATGCCCCAGGCGGCACCCGACAGACAGTCGCGGACGTCGGCGCCGGTTATGCTGCCGGCGCGACTCTTGCGCAACCGCACCACCTCGACGTAGTTGGCCGCCGCCGCCCCCTGTTCGACCGCGGTCAGCGCCAGCGCCAGATTCATGCGCGCGTCATCGAACTGGCCGTCGTAATAGATCACGCCGCCGTGCAACTGGCGCGCCGATTCCTCACCGACAATCCGTTCGCGCAGGTGCGGAAACCGGGTAGCCGCCTCCGCCCGCGGGACGAACTCGGAGCGGCGCATCGCGTACTTGCCCGCCAGCCGGTCGTAGATGTTCAGGCCGATCCGGTAATAGGGCAGTTCACTGAGCTGATACAGCGGGACGAAGATGGCGAGCTGGCGCACCAAGTGGGGAGCCAGCTCCAGCAACGCCGCCCGCTCGCGCAGCGCCTCGCGCACCAGCCGAAACTGGGTGCGATCGACGCGCTTGATCGCCTGCTCCAGGTAGCGCACGCCGCCGTGCACCAGCTTGGTGCTGCGGCTGCTGGTGCCGCCGGCAAAGTCGCCGCGCTCGACCAGCGCCACCCGCAGGCCGCGCGTGGCGGCGTCCAGGGCACAGCCGCAACCGGTGGCCCCGCCGCCGATCACCAGCAGATCGAAGTATTCTTCAGCCAGCCGTCGGAGCTGTTCGGAACGGTTCACGGGGCCGGGGCCGGGGGCGGGGCCGGGGCTTCGGTACGGCTGCGACTGCGGGCCACCGCCTCCGCCCAGCCGGACAACGTGCGCTCGCGCTCGCGCGCGCCCATGCGCGGTTCGAAGCGGCGCTCAGCCTGCCAGAGCTGGGCCGCGGCGGAGCGGTCCGGCCACACTCCGACCGCCAGTCCGGCCAGCAGCGCCGCACCCCAGGCGGTGGTCTCCAGGTTGCGCGGCCGCACCACCGGGAGGTCCAGCAGGTCGGCCTGGAGCTGCAGCAGCAGGTCGTTGCCCGCCGCTCCGCCGTCGACCCGCAGCTCGCGCAGCGGGGCGCCCAGGTCCTGCTCCATGGCGCGCGTCACGTCCGCCACCTGCAGCGCGATCGCCTCCAGCGCCGCCCGCGCCAGATGTGCGCCGGTGGTGCCGCGCGTCAGGCCGCTGATCGTGCCGCGCGCGTTCTGGTCCCAGTAGGGCGCCCCCAGGCCGGCAAACGCCGGCACCAGGTACACGCCGCCGGTATCCGGCACCGAGGCGGCCAGCGCTTCCACCTCGCCGGCGCCCGCGATCAGGCCGAGCCCGTCCCGCAGCCACTGCACCACGGCGCCGCCGATGAACACGCTGCCTTCGAGCGCGTATTCCCGCCGGCCGGCGAGCTGCGACGCGACCGTGGTCAGCAGCCGGTGGCGCGAGCGGGGCGCCGCCTCGCCGGTGTGGACCAGCAGGAAGCAGCCGGTGCCGTACGTGTTCTTGGCCAATCCGGGCGCGAACAGCGCCTGCCCCACCGCGGCGGCCTGCTGGTCGCCCGCGATGCCGGCCAGCGGCACCGGCCGGTCCAGCAGGCCGACCGCCTCGCCGTAGACCGCGGCCGAGTCGCGCACCTCGGGCAGCACCGCCGCCGGCACCTCCAGGGCGGCCAGCAGCTCCTCGTCCCACACGCCGCGATGGATGTCGTACAGCAGGGTGCGGCTGGCGTTGGTGGCGTCGGTAACGTGCAGCGCGCCGCCGCTGAGCCGGTAGACCAGCCAGCTATCCACCGTCCCGAACGCCAGCTCGCCGGCCGCCGCGCGCGCCCGGCCGTCGGGGACGCGGTCCAGAATCCACGCCAGCTTGGTGCCGGAAAAGTAGGCGTCCAGCTCCAGTCCGGCGCGGCTGCGGAACAGGTCGGCGTAGCCGGCCGCCACCAGCCGGTCCACCAGCGGACTGGTCCGGCGATCCTGCCAGACGATGGCGTTGTACACCGGCTCGCCGCGGCCGCGGTCCCAGACGATGGTGGTTTCGCGCTGGTTGGCGATCCCGACCGCGGCCACGTCGGCGGCGGCCACACCGGCGGCCGCCACCGCCTCGCGGGCCACGGCGACCTGGCTGCTCAGAATCTCGGCGGGGTCGTGCTCGACCCATCCGGGCCGCGGGAAATGCTGGGTGAACTCCCGTTGCGCCTGGGACACGACGCCGCCGTCCGCATCGAACAGCAGCGCCCGGGAGCTGGTGGTGCCCTGATCGAGGGCCAACACGAACGCGCTCACAGTATGCCCGACCTGACCGTCAGCATAGTGTCGTTCTCACCGCCTGACAGCGCCAACCGTGCCAGATTATATTGCAGGTCATGAGTACTGTCCGCGTTGGGTTCAACGGCATGGGCCGCATCGGCAAGAACGTGATGCGGGTCATCGTCGAGAAACTGAACGACCGCTTCGCGATCGTCGCCGGCAACGATCTGGTCCCCGCCGCCGACATCGCCGCCAGCCTGCCCAAGGACTCGGTCTACGGCCGTTTTCCCGCGCCCGTGGCGCAGACCGCCGGCGACCGGCTCCGCGTCGGCGACCACGAGCTGACGATCTACGCCGAGCAGGACGCCGCCAACGTCCCCTGGGGCGACCACGACGTGGACGTGGTGTTCGAGTGCACCGGCTTCTACCTGAGCACCGAGCGGGCCGGCGCCCACCTCGCGGGCGGCGCCGGTCGGGTGATCGTCTCGGCGCCGTGCACGGACGCCACCGCCACGGTGGTGGTGGGGGTGAACCACGACACCATCCACCCCGACACCCGGATCGTGTCCAACGCGAGCTGCACCACCAACTGCCTGGCGCCGATGACCAGGGCGGTGGACCTGAGCTTCCCGGTCAAGGCCGGGCTGATGAGCACCACCCACGCCGCCACCGCTACCCAGAAGGTGGCCGACACCTTCGGCGGCGGCAAGAACCGCGCCACCCTCAACAACGTGATCCCGGCCAGCACCGGCGCCGCGGTCGCGGTGGGCAAGGTGCTGCCCCACCTCAACGGCAAGCTCAACGGCACCGCGTTGCGCGTCCCCACCGACACCGGCAGCGTGGTGGAAGCGGTCTACCAGATCGAGGGCACCCCCTCGCGCGAGCAACTGGTGGCCGCCCTGGTCGCCAACGCCGAGCGGATCAACGCCTCCACCCCGCTCGGCCAGGTGATCACGGTCAACGACTACTACGAATGCTCCCGCGACTGCGTCGGCGAGCCGTTCTCGTCGATGGTGTCGGACAGTCCGCTGGTGGTGCCGGTGGATGACTCCAGCTCCCTGGTCAAGCTCACCAGCTTCTACGACAACGAGATGGGCTTCAGCCACCGCATGGCCGAGCTGGCCCTGATCCTGGCCGCCTTGGCGCCGTGAGCGACCACCGGACGTGCCACGTCCTCGCCCTCAGAACAACCCTGACGGCACAGGCCCATACTTCGGCAACGCCCGGTTCGGCTGCGCCGGCAGACCCGACAGAATCTGCCGCGCGCGCTGCTCGTGGTCGGCCTCCAGGCGGTAGTCGGTGTGCACGAATTGCTCGGGAAACAGCTCATCGAACTCTTCCCTGAAGCCATCGTCGATGATCACGAACCGCTCGATCTCCGGATGCGACTGCACGTACTCCTTCACCTCTCCCGCCCGGTAGTGCGGCGGCCCGCCGGTCTCGTGCGTCGCATCGGTCACGTAGTGATGCAGATCGTGTAGGCGAAACAACGCCCGGAGCCAACGCGTGGAGTTGCTTCTGCGCCAATCCGAGCTGATCACGATACCGGCGCCGAAGTCTGCGCACAGCCCGCGCAGCCGTTCGACCGCTTCGCTGTCCCAGTCGTAGTAGACCGCCCCAAGATCGTACTTGTCCATGCTCAGATAGGTCGCATCGTCAAACCTGTCAGCCAGAGAGCGGCGCAGCTCCTCCAGATCATGCTTGAACCGCGTTTGTTTCGAAGGGCGCTGCAGAACGCCATCGATGTCCAGGAAAATGACTATGCGGCGAAGCGTGTCAGGTCCGTCGTTGTCCTTCATACCGTGCATACACCCGTCGCCTGGAGGATAGCATCGCCGCCCGCCGCCGTACACCTGCGGCCCCTCCCGCAGTCCCGCAGATGGGGACGGCTGATCCCCACGTCAGGCGAGCAGGGAGGCGAGCTGGACGGCGGAGGCGGTGGCGCTGCCCATCTTCGCGATCGCCCCGGCGGTAACGGTGGCCATCAACGACGCAGCGCCTTCAGCAGCAACGGCCCGCGGGCTGGCGTGCGACGCCCTGGTGGAGCTGGTCGGCGTTGCAACCGACCTCGGCCCGCCCGAGACCGCCAACTACTGATCGCCGCTGCTCCCGGCAGTCCTTGCGTACCGGGGTATCCTTGGCATACTATGCCATAAGGAGCACGGGAAATCATGCCTGCGCGCAACGTTGTCCTGACCGATCATCAAGCTCGGCTCGTCGAGCGACTGGTTGTGTCCGGCCGGTACCAGAACGCCAGCGAGGTCTTGCGTGAGGGTATCCGGCTTGTCGAGTGGCAGGAAGCCGAGCACGAGGCGCGTCTTCGCGCGCTGCGCGAGGCCGCTGCCGCCGGCATCGCCGACATCGACGCAGGGGACTTTCGGAGCTTCGAGGCACTCCAACCGCTGCGTGATCACCTGAGGGATGCCGGGTGAGCTACTCGTTCGAAATGAGTGATGCTCGCAAGGTCGTGCACGCGGTGTTCACGTTGGAGTTCAGCGACTTCGAAATAACAGTGCATGGCGCTACGGCCAGTTACGAACAGTCGACGTTCCGGGCAATAACCGACTTCGCGGTGCGCAATGCTCAGTTCGTGCTCCTCACCCTTCGGCTGCAGCGTCGTCGAACGGCACGATCGTGACCGCATGGAGGAGCATGGCGCGAATACGGTCCGCAAGGGTGGTGGATTTTCGCTGGGCCGCGCCGTAGATCATCTCGCCGTAGGTTGCGCTCCCCGTCGAGAACTTCCATGGAACTGATCAGGTCACTGTGGTACTCCGAAACCAACTTCCTTAGACGGTTATCGTCGTGCAGGACAGAATCGCCATATGCCCACTGCAGGCGGTTGACAGCCCCTGAAAGCAACTTCCATTCGGCATCAGGCTGGCCTCTGTAGGCGGGTCTTGACATGGCCTTCCCGAAGCCGAACGTCCACAATACTACGATCAAAGCGCGTATCTTCGATTACGCCAGGATAGCAGCGAGGCGGGCGTGCACCTCGTGCATGATCGCCTCCGGGACCGTTTCGAGACGCCGCCCGTTCCGGGCAGCGAGATCGAGGGCGCGAGGCTGGTCACAGCGGATCACGCCGACGGTTCGGGTCCCTGCATCATCAAGCGATACCGCGAACCCGCGACGGTGCGCGAAGCGCCCGCCGGTGGTGATGGGCAGGACGACGGGGGTCCCGGTGAGTTCATTGAAGGAAGCGGGGGAGACGATCACGACCGGCCGGATCCCTTGTTGCTCATGGCCGGCGGTGGGGTCGAGGCTGACCAGCCAGATCTCGCCCCGCTGCACTACAGCAGCTCGTTGCCGACCGGCTTGGCCTCAAGCCAGGCCCGATCGCCGTGGTCGGCGGGTGCGGTCTCGTCGCACTGCGCGAGGAGTTCGTCGAGGGTGTAGTTAGGCCGCGTTCTCGGCGCGATGATCAGGCGGCCCTTCTCGATCCCGATGTCCACCTTGGCGCCGGCCCGAAGTTCCAGGACATCAAGCAGCGCCGGGGGTACCGCGAGCATGACGGAGCCGCCGACCTTGCGAAGATTGGTGGTGTGCATTCGCTCCTCCAACATTATACCCGTATATAATACACGCGTGGACGGCGGGCGGGGAAGCAAGCCCGGACAATCCTTGCCGCGTATTGAGATCGACAGCCGCCCACGAGCGCTGATGGTGAATCCGGCCCTTGGCAACACGTCGATGGCCCGTCTCAGGTTCTGGTTGTCCGGCCGAAACTCGTGCAGCGTGTCGGGACTGAGCACACGTCGTCGCTGATCTCTCTCAGCATACCCAGCGCCATCCACACCGTCACCCCGCGCCCTTCGAGCGCGAACATCGCCATCTCCAGCCCGGGCGGCGGCTCCCGGAACGCCATGCCGACATGGAGGTTGGCGGGCGCACGGCCGAGCAGCGCGTTGAGCGTCGCGGCCCACCGCGCCGCCCAGGGTGCCGTCCAGGCCCACGTTGGTCTGGATGATGCCGCCTTGGCTACCGTATGGCGACGCCGGGGCAGGTGTAGGAACCCAGCCGGACACTGACGCTCGGTGACGGTTCGCGGAGTGGAAGCGCAGTACCAAGTATGGTACATTCCCGGAATGAAGCCACACGGCAAGGCTATTGTGGCTCGGTTCTCGGTTCTATCGGTCACCCGGTGGTCGAGAGCCCGTTCGCGAGTGGCTCATGGACCAGTCCTTGAAGGACAAAAGGCGTATAGGCGGGGATCTGATGAAAGTCGAGTTCGGTTGGCCGTGCGGTGCTCCGTTGTGCCGCTCGCTGTCCGCTTATCCCGGTCTCTACGAAGTGCGCAGCCGTCTTGAGAGCCGGCGAAGCTCCCGAGTGTCCTTCATCGTCTCGGACCAGAACTGTTGCACGGCTTCATAAAGAAGAGCCAGGCGACACCACTGAAGGAATTGAAACTCGGCGAGCGTCGGATGAAGGAGTACCAGCGACATGCCTGACAAGAACCCGCACCTGGGATCGACACACGAAAGCTTGCTGCGACAAGACGGCACCTATGAAGAGGTCAAGAACGACGAGATCAAGTCGGTCCTGGCCTACAAGGCGCCGTACGTCAACTGCGGGCACACCTCGCACTTCAAGGGCTGGAGCGAAGGGGAAAGCCAGCCGCTGCTGGACTACCTGTTCCAGCACCAGGTGCGGGCGGAGTTCACCTGCCGCTACCGCTGGCAGCCAGGCTCCCTCGCGGTCTGGGACAACCGCTGCACCCAGCACCTGCCGATCAACGACTACGATGGCTTCCGGCCGGTGATGCACCGCGTCACCCTGGCCGGCGACCGGCCTTGCTGACTTCGTCGGCCAGCCGCGGGTGCCCGGCGCATCGTCGAGCCGGCCGGGATCGTGTGAGACTGGCTCAAGCCGGTCGTGACGAGGATCATCGGACCTGAGACCAAGGCTTCTTCTTGAGCGTGTGGTGGATGTTGGTGCGATAGTCGTAGTCCACGGTGAACGCGTTGTGAATCCTGCCGTTGCGCACTTGGTAGTACTCGGCCGGAGAATAGGGCGCGTTGCCGCCGTGCAACTCGTAGTCTCCCATTCCCGCCTCCATGTTGATGCCGTACAGGCGGTCGAGGCGGATCTTCGGAATGCCCGTAGACCGTCCCTCGGCCAAGTCGAGCTCCTTCAGAAACTCGCCGACGCGACGGTTCCGGTAACGGCGGCTGATCGCCCGCCCGGTTTGCAGATCTTCCATGCGGATAGACCGGTCGGCGCCGGGAAAGCTCAAGATCGTCAGTTCCTGCGGCGTGATGCGTACCTCCACCGGCTCCCGCTCCTCGTATGAGCGGTGGTAGATCGCGTTCACCAAGGCTTCCTCGATAGCCGCGAGGGGGAACCACACCACATCGATCTGGGTTGCAGGAAAGAAGCGGTGCGGCGCTTCGTTGAAGAACAACAACCCGACGTTCTTCGGAAAGCACGCCTCCGACGGCCCACCGACGATATTCATGCGCCGGCCCAGGGTCTCCGTCGAAAGCCCTGTTTCCAACGCGAGGTCGCTACCCACGTCACGAAGAAACTGGGGGCACAAGATCACGGCGGTAGAGGAACAATCAGTTGCCTACGCCACGGCGACACTCAAGTGGGTGAACAATCGCGAGCCGCTGCCCCTCGTATACGAGAGCACCGGCGTGGTGACGCGCTTTACGGACCGCCACGATCCGGTGCCGCGCTCGCGGGAGGTGTTCAGCTTCCCGCGGCCGCAGACCATGCAGGAGTGGGGCGCCCAGCCCGATCCGCTCCGCAAACGGCTGCACCGGATTCCACCTCCGGACCCGACGGGACTGCGCCAATGCCAGATCGGGGCCATCGAAGATCTGGAGGCGTCGTTCAAGGCTGACCGCCCGCGCGCCCTCATCCAGATGGCCACCGGCTCCGGCAAGACCTTCACCGCCATCACCGCGGTCTACGCCTCCTCAAGCACGCCGACGCCAAGCGTCGGATACTCGCGGACCGCGACGCCCGTGCCGGCGCCGAAGTCGATCTGCCGCATCGACTGCACGCGCCATCCCGCCTGATCCAGCTTGGTGTCGATGGCGGCGCGCGCCTGCTGCTCGGGGGTGCGGTCGTGGTCAGTCATCGTTTGGGATCGGATGCGAGTGCTCCGAGTGCGCGTACGACTCGAGGTCTTTGTTGGCCGAATCGGGTTACCTCGACTGTTCTCCCTGCCACTTCCTTTCCAGTCGCTCCATCACCGTAGCGAGCGACTCCGTTGGTTCGTTTCGTCGCTGAGCGATAACCGCCAAGTCCTCCAAGTCTGCCAATAGCCGCTCGTATTCCTCGATCGGTAGCATTACAGCCGTCGTTTTCCCATTCTCATCTACTACGAAGCAACGTGCCGCTATCTCCACCCTTCCCTCCGCGGTTGGCGCAAATCCGGTCGATGACTCGTATGGTCATCCTATCACGCGGGGCGGCCGGAGCGGCAGTGGTGGTCGTGTCCAGGGACCGCGTGGCCCGAGGGGGCCTCGCCACGCTGTCGGCCGGCTGATCCGCGGCCTCCTTAGCCCCGTTGGCTCCACGACGCGTTGACTGCGCATGCTTGCATATGCAATGATATATGCGTGTCTGAGCTCCGATTCGCCACGGACGTGGGGGACGACCTGAAGAGAGTCCGCGTCCACGACCGGAGGCGGATCCTGGACTCGATCGAAATCCAGTTGTCGCACCAGCCGACCGTGTCGACGCAGAACCGCAAGATCCTCGTCGACTTGACGCCCGCATGGGAGGCGAATCCACCCATCTGGGAACTACGCGTTGGAGCCTATCGAGTGTTGTACGAC
Source organism: Spirochaetia bacterium (assembly GCA_965198005.1). Lineage (GTDB taxonomy): Bacteria > Spirochaetota > Spirochaetia > SZUA-6 > Bin103 > Bin103. The sequence continues at coordinate 616,030 of CBDAOI010000003.1, read as the reverse complement.
GTCGACGAAGACCGGAAAGAAGTCTACGTGCGCGCCGTACGTGAGAAGCCGCCCGACAAGCGGACGGAGGAGATTCTATGAAGACGATCAGTGTGCGCGACCTGCAGAAGCGGATTCGGTCCGTAATGGAGACGGCTCAGAACGACCAAGTTGTGATTACGCGAAACGGGCACCCCATCGCTGTAGTGGTCGGCGTGGAAGGAGCGGACTGGGAGACAGTTGCGGTCGAGACCAGCCGGTCCTTCTGGAAGGAGATCGCCCAGCGGCGCAACCAGAAGACGATCTCCCTCGCCGAGATCCGCAAGCGGCTTGGGGCATAGCCCGCCAAGCGGGGTGGAAGCGCTCGAGGAGTTTCTATCCCACCAAGGAATGTAGCGATGAACTCTTCCGTCGACGCCCTGCCGTCCCTGCCGTCCCTACCGTCGGCGGAGCACGCGGACCGTCTGGCGCAGGAGTTGCTGGCGGGGTACCGGAGCGGCGCCGAGGCAGCGCGCCGGCGCTTCGCCCGGCGGCATCCCCGGTTCGACCGGTTCGACGGGTCGGGCGCGGGCGCCACGCTGGGAGATGCCCGGTTCGTGGTCGCGCGCGAGCACGGGTTCGACAACTGGCCGCGGTTGCGGGTGGCGGTGGAGGCGGCGGCCGTGCCTCCGGAACGGCGGGTGGACGCCTTTCTGGAGTGCAGTTGGGCGTGGGGCGACTGGCAGCGCGCGCAGGCCCTGCTGGCGCTCCAGCCCGACCTGGCACGGGCCGACCTGTACGCGGCCTGCGTGCTGGGCGCGGCGGACGAGGTAGCGGCCCGGCTCGCGCGGCGGCCGGAGCTGGCGCGTACCCGCGGCGGGGCGCGGCAGTGGTCGCCGCTGCTGTACGTCTGCTGGTCGGCGTTTCTGGCGCGGGACCCGGGCCGTGCGGACGGGCTGCTGCGCACCGCCCGGCTGCTGCTGGACCACGGCGCCGACCCCAACTGCTGCTGGCGCAATCCCGAGGACGAGGTGAACGAGAGCGCGCTGTACGGCGCCTGCGGCGTGGCCAACCACGCGGCCCTGACGGAGCTGCTGCTGGACGCCGGCGCCGATCCGGACGACGGCGAATCGCTGTACCATGCCTGCGAGCACTTCGATACCGCCTGCCTGGAGCTGCTGCACGCCCGCGGGCTCAAGCGGGACGACCTCTCCTACAACCTCAAGCACGTGATCGACTACCGCTACGACGACAGCGTGCGCTGGTTCCTGGCGCGCGGCGCCGACCCCGACCATCGCCACCCCGCATCGGGAGAGACGGCCCTGCACTGGGCGGTCAAGCGCGGCTTCGGTCCCGAGGTGATCGAACTGCTGCTGGATCACGGCGCCGACGTACACGCCTGCACGCGGCGGGGGACGACCGCCTATCCGGCAGTGCGCGCCCGCACCGCGCACGACCTCGCCGTGCGGCTCGGGCAGAGCGAGGTGGCGGAGCTGCTGGAGCGGCGCGGAGCCCGCCCCTCGGCGCGGCGCGTGGCTGACGAACTGGTCGTGGCCTGCGCGCGCGGCGACGGGGAGCGCGCGGGCGCCATGCTGGCGCAGCGGCCGCGCGCCGTGGCGCGGCTGCATCGCCTCGACCGCGCGCTGATGAGCCCCGTGGCGCAGATGAACAACGCTGACGGCGTGCGCGTCATGGCCGAGGCGGGCTTCGACGTCAACGCCGCCGGCTGGATGGGGGCCACGCCGTTGCACTGGGCGGCATGCCGCGGCAATCCCGCCATGGCGGCGGCGCTGCTGGACCACGGCGCGCGCCTGGAGCTTGACGTGCCGCCGATGTTGGGGACTCCGCTCGAGACCGCGGTGCGCCGGCAGTGGAACCCCGGCGGCGACTACGCCGCAGTGGTGCGCCGGTTGCTGCAGGCGGGAGCCACCGTACCCGAGCGGCTGTACCCCACCGGCCAGCCGGCCGTCGACGAGCTGCTGGGCCGGCAGCCGTTCGCTCCCCCCTGAGCCCAGCGCCGCCAGCGGCTGTGAGCCGCCTGTATTGGGTAGTCGTCCTTGAAGCAGCGCTAGCAGCGGGAGGGCTGGGGCGCGCCGGGACCATTCGACCGCATTTCGCACGACCTCCGGGAGGCATTCCCGGACATGCGGGGATTCTCGCTCCCGCAACCTCAAGTACATGCGCGCCTTCGCCGCGGCCTGGCCCGAGCGCGAAATCGTGCAACGCACCGCTGCACATGCTGCACAAACATGCGGCCCACTTCGGCCACGTGCTGCGAAGTGGCAGGTCCTGCTTGCTCGGCGTATACTGGCGAGCGCATGGAGCCGACCACCCCCGACCGCGGGCATTCCGCGCTTGACCCGCAATCCAGCGCCCCCGGAGCGGAGCCTGCCCTGCCGGGCAGGGTGCTCACGAGGCCGGCCTCGAGCGTGCCGCGTGCCGCCGCGGTCCAGGCAGCAGGGGTTGCTGCGGCGCCGGCGGCGCCGCAGGTGAGCGTCGACGTCGAAGCTCTGGTGACCGAGGATGATACGCCGGTGGACAACATGCCTTCCGAGAAGCAGCAACGCCTGCTCACCGAGCCGCTGTACAGCTCGTGGGCCGGACCGGGTGCCGGGCGCAGGTTTCTGGCGGCTGCCAACGTCGGCGTGTTCGCGGAGGCGCGCAACCCGGCGATCGTGCCGGACGTGTTTCTGAGCCTGGACGTGCAGGTGGCCGCCGACTGGTGGGACAAGCGGCACCGCTCCTACTTCGTGTGGGAGTTCGGCAAGCCGCCGGACCTGGTGGTGGAGATCGTGTCGAACCGGGAAGGCAACGAGGTGGGGAGCAAGCGGCTCAGGTACGCGCGCATGGGTGTTGGCTACTACGTGATCTACGATCCGTTTCATCGGGTGATGCGGGAGGATCTGCGCGTGTATCGGCTGAGCGACCGGGCCTACGCAAGGCAGGAGTCGCCGCGGTTCCCGGAGCTACGGCTGGGACTGAGGCTGTGGGAGGGGGAGTTCGAGGGCGTGTGGTGGAGCGGGTGGTTGCGCTGGATGGACGAGCATGACGTGTTGATACCGATGGGCAAGGAGCGTGCCGAGCGCGCGGAGCACCTGATGGTGGAGGAACGCCGGCGCGCCGAGCAGGAACGGCAGCGTGCCGAACGCTTGGCGGCCTTGCTGCGCCGATCGGGCATCGACCCGGAGCAGGGGTGAGCGACTGCGCCCGGCGCAATCCGCTGGTGATTTCGTAACCCCACAACACGGGCGTTGCGAGGCTGGCCCGTTGCGCCCCGGTCCACGCTGCGGCGCGGACCGTTCACCGTCAGCCGCCGGGCTGCGGGCGCGGCCAGGCCTTGTCGCCGGCCTTCATGCCGCCGTCGGCGTTGATGAAGGTGCCGGTGACGAAGTCGGACGCCGGGGAGGCCAGAAATATGGCGGCGCCGGCCATGTCCTCCGGTTCGCCGAGCCGGCCGGCCGGAGTCTCGTCGATGATGTACGCCGTCCGCTCCCGGTCCTCCCAGACCGGGTCGGTCATCTCGGTGCGGATCCAGCCGGGTGCAATCAGGTTCACCTGGATGTTGTCGCCGGCCCAGTCCAGCGCCATCGTCCGCGTCAGGTTCCACACGCCCGCCTTGCTGGCGGCGTAGGGCGCGTTGCCGGCGGCGCTCACCAGCGAGTAGCCGGACCCGACGTTGATGATCTTGCCGCCGCCGGCCTGCACCAGCGCCGGGTGGACGGCCTGACAGAACTGGAACACCGAGGTCAGGTTGGTGGCGACCACCCGGTCCCAGGTCTCCAGCGCCACGGCCTGGGTCGGCTGACCGCCGTGACCGACCCCCGAGTTGTTGACCAGGATGTTGACCCCGCCCAGTTCGCGCACCGCGGTGTCCACGGTGCGGTCGATGTCGGCGCGCTCCAGCACGTCGCAGCGCACGCCGACGGCGCGCCGCCCCAGCTCCCGGATTTCATCCACTACGGCGGCCGTCTTCCGCTCGTTGCGCGCCGCCACCACGAGGTCCGCGCCATGCTGCGCCAGACCGACCGCAATCGCGCGCCCGATGCCGCCATTGCCGCCGGTGACGATCGCCACCTTACCGGCCAGATCGAACAGCTTGCTCATGGGTCCACGATACGCCGCCCCCGGCGCCCCTATCAAGCGCACCAACGGGGGCTCAATTGAGCCGCCCCGCCGGTGCCGGCGCCGGCACCGAGACCATCGCCCCCCAAACAAACGCCAATAGTCAGGGCGACCGGCTGCCGAAGGAGAGCCAATCGGCCGTACGCTCCAGATCAAGGGCGAAGCCGTTGTCGGTCGCGGCTTGTCCGAGACGGGTGATCGTGATGGCGCGTTCGAGGCCGCTGCGGAAACGGGATCGGCGACGACGAAGTCGCCGGGGCGTAGATGGTTGCGTAGCGGCCGGGCGCGTCCCAGGGGTCGTGCGGACTGAGCAAGTTGACGAACAGGCAGTCGCGCAGTGGCAGGTCCTGCTTGCTCGGCGTATACTGGCGAGCGCATGGAGCCGACCACCCCCGACCGCGGGCATTCCGCGCTTGACCCGCAATCCAGTGCCCCCGGAGCGGAGCCTGCCCCGCCGGGCAGAGTGCTCACGAGGCCGGCCTCGAGCGTGCCGCGTGCCGCCGCGGTCCAGGCAACAGGGGTTGCTGCGGCGCCGGCGGCGCCGCAGCTGAGCGTCGACGTCGAAGCTCTGGTGACCGAGGATGATACGCCGGTGGACAACATGCCTTCCGAGAAGCAGCAACGCCTGCTCACCGAACCGCTGTACAGCTCGTGGGCCGGACCGGGCGCCGGGCGCAGGTTTCTGGCGGCTGCCAACGTCGGCGTGTTCGCGGAGGCGCGCAACCCGGCGATCGTGCCGGACGTGTTTCTGAGCCTGGACGTGCAGGTGGCCGCCGACTGGTGGGACAAGCGGCACCGCTCCTATTTCGTGTGGGAGTTCGGCAAGCCGCCGGACCTGGTGGTGGAGATCGTGTCGAACCGGGAAGGCGAGGAGCTGGGGCGCAAGCGGCTCAGGTACGCGCGCATGGGTGTTGGCTACTACGTGATCTACGATCCGTTTCATCGGGTGATGCGGGAGGATCTGCGCGTGTATCGGCTGAGCGACCGGGGCTACGCAAGGCAGGAGTCGCCGCGGTTCCCGGAGCTACGGCTGGGACTGAGGCTGTGGGAGGGGGAGTTCGAGGGCGTGTGGTGGAGCGGGTGGTTGCGCTGGATGGACGAGCATGACGTGTTGATACCGATGGGCAAGGAGCGTGCCGAGCGCGCGGAGCACCTGATGGTGGAGGAACGGCAGCGTGCCGAACGCTTGGCGGCCTTGCTGCGCCGATCGGGCATCGACCCGGAGCAGGGGTGAGCGGCTGAGAGTGGGTGATGAGCTTGTGCCACTGCGCCCGGCGCAATCCGCTGGTGATTTCGTAACCCCACAACACGGGCGTTGCGAGGCTGGCCGGCGCAGCCGAGCGAGTCCGCCCGCAGCTGGTCGAGCATCACGATCAGCACGTGCGGGAAGCTGCGGGGCGTCGCCCCCGCGCCGGCCCCGACGTGGTGCGGCGAAACGACCGTTCGATGCGCGCCAGAAGTACGTACAGCTTCCAGATCTCGGCTTCCGATCCCAGGACACCTCGGCGCGCTACCGTTACTGGCGCAGTTCTGTCTCAGCGACTACCTGTTGAGAGAGCGCGCCATAGAGCCTCTGCATCGCCTTGACGCTGTGTTCTACGGCGGAGGACCACGTGCGGTCATCCACCCATCCGCCAGATGTTGTGAAACTAATGCGGCTTGCACGTTTGTCGTCAAGACGCTGCCAGGATAGAGACCCGCCAAAGTCTTTCTCGACCGAAGCACGTTGCTTGTGGAGCTTGTCGTACAGCGCCTTGTTGTCTGCTGCGACGGGAGCGTCGATATACAGCTCAACCCGAGTTTCATCTTGGAGGACGACGTAGTTCCACCATTGACCGTGTCGACGTGTCCCAAGCCAATGATACCGGCTAGCGGAAATCCGCGAATGAAGGTCGGACTGCTCATTAGCGTAGGCCAGCAGCCGTCTCCAAAAGGCTATCCTCGCTTCGTATCGGTCCGGTCGATCTACGATCCCGTCAGCCTCTTCTTCCGGGTCGGCAATGGGCTCGGGGATCGGAGGTTTCTCGCCATCAAGCTCAAGGCGGGTCGGGTTCCACACCCATTCCGCAAGCCTTATGTACAACTCCTGTCTCTCAGACTGCGCTTCCGGCCCGAACTCGTCGTAGTGCCTGAAGGGCAAACCTGTCCGCTCCACTAGTGCCCTAAAACTCGGGTTGTTTTGGTATGCGAGAGGATGGAGGCTTCGAGCAAGTAAGTTCTCACTGTTCGACACGTACGCGTCTCGTTTCTTCTCATACGTTGCGTCTCCCAGGCTCTGGTTCACGCCGCGCTGGAGCAAGACCAAGCCACCCAAACGACTGCGCTCCGTTTCAAAGTCGCTGGGATGGGCATACCACTCCTTGAAGCGGTCGTAGTGGTCAGCCCAAATGTGTTCAACTTCGAAAGGTCGCGCGCGGCCCTGAGAAACGAGGTCTTCGAAGTCGGATGAGAGTCCGCACTCCGTGTCGAGCCAGTGAGTAAGACGGGCCAGAATGTGACGAACCTGCCGGTAGTTCTGGTTATGGAGCCTGAACCGCGGCTCCCGTGCGAACCGTTCCGGTTGCTCGTCCAGTTGCGATAACAGATACTCAGCGAGACTTGCTACGCTCCGGGCTCGCAATTCTTTACTCAGGATAAATAGTGTGTACTTGACCGAAGAATAACTGATCGTCCGAAAGTTCCAAACCCGACGAGCGAGCCAGATATCCAGGAAATCAGCTACAAGTGCAACCTTCCTTTTAATATCCTCCGAACTGTCATCAGGCCGGAGAGACGCGAAGAGCGCCTGCGTCTGCAAGGTGAAGCCGCGGTCTTCGTTATAGCGAACTGACTCCCAACCCTTGATGAGCGTTCGCGCCGCCCTCCCGATTTCCCGAGCCCAGCACGCGTAGAAGTCCAAATCGCGTGAGACGAAGCGCACGAAGGAATCGGAGTCTACGAGCCCAAGATGCTCCTTCTGATCCCTCACCCACCGATGGAATTCCGTTCCGATGCGCTCAAAGTCCTTGTTCTCGGCGCCCTTCAGCCCTGGACGGATCGTCTCGGCGTGACGAGCTCGGAGCCAGTTCTTGAAGAAGTCCACGTCTTCTTCTTCGCCAAGCTCCTTCAACGCTTGCATATGCCGCTTCCAAGACGTGTTGATTGTCCGCTGATCGTCCTCGTGGCGCACGTTGGCCAGGACGTAGCCCTTTAGCATCTCCGGTAGGCTGAGAGTTAGTCCTCGGTCATTCATGGTCTCGAAGATCGTGTAAGCGTCTTCGTCGGAATAGGCTTTTATCTCGACCAGATGAACATTCTCAAGCAGCCAGTCCACGAAAAAGGGGAGCGCTCGACCGGTAACCTCCTCGGGCAGATGGTCTGCAATGTTCGCGTATCGTGCGCTGATGTTCTGGACTGACTCACTCTTGCCGTTAGGGTTCACCGCCTTGCCATCCATCAACTTTTGCATAATCTCAGCGCGATCTATAACGTCGAGGTTGAAGCTCTTGCGTCCAAACTTCTCGGAGTAGATTAGGCTCTGAACCTCGACTCTCTCGTCCCGATCTTCTTGCAGCTGGTGAAGGTGTACCAAGAGCAGCGTCAAGGTCGTGAGCCGCTGCTGCCCATCTACGATGAAGCGCTGGCCGCGCTTGTGACTGATTACGATTGAGCCGAGAAAGTAGTGGCCGTAGCCTTCCACCTCGTGCCGGGAATGTCCCGGCTGGTAGGAATCAAGAAACTTTCCCGTCAGATCGTCGATTAGTTCGCGGACTTGTCGCTCGTGCCAAGCGTACTCGCGCTGATAGAAGTCAATTGCGTACTTCGCTTTGTCTAGCAACTCGCGGACAGTGCGGGCACGACCGTCGATGGTCTTTACCGGGATGTCGCTGTTGGTCATCTGGTGTCCTTTTCCACGACGGCAGTTACACCAGCCGATTGCCTCATATGCAATCCACCGTCCAAGCCGTCCTTGGGCAAGCAGCCCTACGGTGACCGGCGCCGGAGACCAACTCGGTACATAGAGCCGCTTGTATCCAGCGTAGGCGTCAGCCTGCAGGATGCCGGCGAAGCCGCGCAGATGCTCGACCGGGTGTTCGCCCGAGCGTTTCCAAGAACAGCGGAACTAGGCCGACGGATCCGGACCGCCGAACGGCCTGTCGTCGCGCACATAGACCCAGGCTCGCGCGATGTCAGTCTCGCCTTTGGTCAGCACCGGGCACGGGGGTATCGTCACCGTGCAACCGCCCGCACCCAGCATATGGTCTGTGATCAGGTCGTGCAAGGGCAGCCCGGCACCGGCGTCGATCACCAAGTGGGCACGCTGGATGGGAGCCACCCCCCCTGCACTGGACGGCGTGCCGGGGCAATCCCGCCATGGCGGCGGTGCTGCTGGAACACGGCGCGCGCCCGGAACTGGACGTGCCGCTGATGTTTGGGACTCCGCTCGAGACCGCCGTGCGCCGGCAGTGGAACCCCGGCGGCGACTACCCCGCGGTGGTGCGCCGGTTGCTGCAGGCCGGAGCCACCGTGCCCGAGGGGCTGTACCCCACCGGCCAGCCGGCCATCGACGAGCTGCTCGGCCGGCAGCCGTTCGCTCCCCTTTGAGCCCCGCGCCGCCAGCGGCTGTGAGGCGCCTGTATTGGGGCAGTCGTCCTTGAAGCAGCGCCGACTCTCCGCCCGTTGACCCGGAGCGGAGGGCAGCGACCATGGCAATTCGACCTGAGCAACAACCCGCGGGTTCGTTCCGCCGTGTCGGCGAACATCCGCTGCGCTGGCGGGGGTGACGGGGGCGGCCGCGGTGTACCGGCGCCTGCCGGCACGACTACAATCAGAGGTGGCAGGCACGGCATGGCTGACGACGGGCACCGCAAAGACGCCACCCCGCAGGAGATCTGGGCGGTCCTCCGCGAGCTTTCCGCAAGCCAGCGGAACACCGACCGGCAGATGCAGGAGACCGATCGACGCATGCAGGAGACCGACCGGCTGCTCACGCGACAGGCGATTGCAGCCGAGCGCCGCTCGCAGGAGACCGACCGCCGCCTCCGCGAACTCGACAAACTGTTCAACGGTCAGTGGGGGAAGCTGATGGAGGCGCTGGTCAAGGGCGATCTGATTCCGCTCCTGAACCGCCGCGGCATCGACGTGCACCACGTCGCCACCAACCTGGAGCGCAACCATGGCGGGAGGCGCTGGGAGATCGACATCCTCGCGGTCAACAGCACCGAGGTGGTGGCGGTGGAAGTCAAGACCACCCTGAAGGTGCGCGACGTCGAACACTTCCTGGAGACCCTGCGCAACGTCGCCGTGCTGCTGCCGGAGTATGCGGCCCACGCCGCGTACGGTGCGGTCGCCTACCTGAAGGCGGACGAAGCGGCCGACGCGTACGCGGAACGACGGGGGCTGTTCGTGATCCGGGCCACCGGCAGCAGCGCCAGCATCACCAACCGGGAGGGCTTCCGGCCGCGCAGGTTCGGCCACCACCGCCGGTCACCCGCAGCGGCCGGATGGATTCGTGACGACGGTTTGGCGAGCGCCAGTGACGTCTCACGGCGGCGCGCGGGCGGTGTCCGGTGGGCAACCACGCACCGGGGTGAAAGCTGGGGTGCAAGCTGGGGTGCAAGCCGGATTGAGCGATAGAGAGGTCGCCATGCTGCGAGCTTGTGTTGACGTAGAGGCTACGAGCAAGGACTTGCAGACGGCTGCCGGATATGCCGGGCGAACGCGGAGCTTCGAGCGGGATCTCAGTCGCCTCCTGCGCGAAGCGTTGCTGGAGATGACCGCTGCTATCGGCGAAACGACCGAGAGTCCGCAGTAACATCCTCACCGGTCAAACGGTGCGGGCGACCTCCAAGACGCGGCTCGTTCAGAAGGTGCTCCGACAGCTCATCGAGACGTACGGCTTCGACCGCAATGACATACGCATGCGCTACCGACTGACCACCGCGGGGAGGCGGCAGACCGCAGATAACGTGATCTTCCGCCGCGGCAAGGAAGCGCTCGACGCACACGTGGAGCGCGTGATCGTCTGTCAGCATGTTTGTGCCGCTGGTCTGGCGTCCCGGCGACGCCGCGTAGGTGGACTGCGATACTCTCTCGCACACGAGTGCGAAGGTGGGCGACCGTCGTGTTTGACACTCCAGCCGCGATGGTATCGGCTCACGTCAAGTGATGCCTCTGGCCCCGAGCACTTCGGCGATTACGCGAATTTGCCTTCCGTAGGCATGGGGGGCCGCTTCCCGGCGCACGACCGCCAAGACACCTGGATTTGGACTCGTCTCCGTCGCATCAAGGATCACGTCCGCCACCGGGCCGTTGTCCGTAACCAATTCGATTACCCCGACATACCGCGACAAGAGCGTCTCGTGTGTGAACTCTCGGAGTCCTTCCAAAGAGAGGTTGAAATCGTATGCCTTCGTACGATAGGAGGCACCTTTGCAAAACGATGTGTGCACTTCGAGCCCAGCAAGAGCCGGTATACCGACGGCAACTGTTTGGGCCAACGCATGTGCGAGCGCTCGCAACCTAACAGCCGATAGGCGGAGTTCACCGGGACCGGTATCAGCATTCCAACGAGTCGAAACTCTTCGACGGGCTGTTCATCGGGCCACGACAATTCGAGAGTCGTTACCACGTCGCCATTAATGGTTGTAGGCTTCAAGGGCGCTGACGCGTATGGACCCAGCCGGTCATCATGCACATATACGCCCTCGATCGCCGTCGAGCCGTCCCGGTAGCTGATGCTGGGATCCGTTGGAGGCTGGACCGCTCCCCAACGAAGTCCGACCAAACACACGGCGTGAGCTTCGCCGCCCCCCATTGGTAGGATTCCGAGCAGCACAGGGAAGCCTGATCGTAGGTACGTCGCCATGTGGGCTCGGTCTTCGGGAGGCGATATCGACGTGAGTAAGACGGGTGCGAGACCAGTCGCCCGAACCGCTTCACACAGTTGATCGAAGCGGAGACCTTCAGACGGTAAAGCTCTCCCCTCCGGGAGCATGTAACGTGACGCAGCTTCCGTGATCTGCGCCGGCGTAGGCGAAGATAAGTGCTCCCGGGGTGCCGTACGCTGAAGAGCCGACCAGAGGGCGGTCGTGGCACACGCACTCACACCTTGGTCTTGTTGTTGGAAGGCTAGCCCTTCGACCGACAAAGACAAGCCGGCAAGGCTTACCTCATAGCGACGGATCGCACTAAACTCACGTCGTCGTCCGCTCGGAGTAGTACGGTCATACGTCCTAACGACGGTTCTGCCAATGGGGCAGCCGGGAAGGGGTTTGATCACCATAAATCCCAGATAATGCCTCGCCAACTCTCGTTCAACCTCTTCGCGCCCCCCGCCATTGGCCCTCTGAATCAAACCAGACCACTGATGTTCATCGAATTCTGAAGAAAAAAAGTGAAGTCGTTGACAGCTGTTGGGGTAATTCCGAAGGCTGCGTGAGTAGAAGAGAGAAAAGTCGTCAATATAGTGACGATCAATATAGTGGCGTTCATGAACGATCGTCCGACAATCGAGAGAACCCAGGTAGATTCCCATATACGTCATTTGAGGAGGAGGCCAATCGATACCAATCTGCCCAGGTGGTACTGTAAACAGCCTGTCAAACTGTGGATTGAACGGGTGAACTCGTATCCGCTGGACTGGGTAACGATGACCGTCAGGCTCGATAAGCATCCTTGAGCCGTATGTTAAAGAGTTCGACGCTGACAACTTCCGCGCCCGACTCACGTTTGACGATTGGCTTGACCACGCGTTTGGCTTCCTCGAAGATCTGCTTCATCTGCTCCACGTCGTCCTCACCGATCGGTGCGCGATCCCTATCCTGCTCGGGCAACGTCGTCTTTTCATCCTCAAGAGGAGTCATGCGTTCTTTCCGAGTCCGGTCATGTGTCCTTTCCAAGTCCAATTGATCTCCGTATATGGAATCGACAGCGCAAGAGCCGTCACATCGGATTACTCACCAAGCCCAACCAACGGGGCTTGTCCACGACGATCGGGTTCCGCAGAAGGCGAAGCGGGACCGACTGGCGCCAGGATAGGCCACGAGGCACCATTGCCGCAAGTAGCCTGGCACCCCCGCGGCCCGTAACGGCTACCGGATCCCCGTGAGGCGTTCGCAGCACCGCCTGACCCGAACCGACCTGCCTAGGGGGCGTCAGTCCTCTTGGGCATCTTCGATCAAAGCCCGGGTCACCTTCTTGACCAGGTCGAGGGTCTTCGAATCCGACCGAGACGCTCGGAGGAAAACGGGGTCGACCCGTATGGCAGGATTTTGGAATCCACGACCAAGAAGCGCGTCCGTGCTCAACTCAAGGGCGTCTGCGAGACGAACGAGAGACTCAAGCGACGGCTCACGTTGCCCCGTTTCGAAGTGAGAAACGGATGCCGCGGCAATCCCAGCCCTAGCTCCCAGCTCAGCTTGGGTCAGGCCACGCATCTTACGGTTTGCTCGTAGGCGCTCGGGAAGCCCATCCATCGTTGTCCGACCCCCCCTTGACGGGAATCTACGATACGTATATCTTATCAATACGGTGTCGTAGCGTTCGCTGCGACTTAGTATAGCTCAGGAGCTAGGCTCCGGGCAAGGAGGAAACGATGTCGAAGTTGGGAAACGATCTGATCATCTACGTCAACCGTCGCAAGTTCGATGAAGGTGACGGGGTCAAACCACGGATGACCGGGGGGGACGTAGCGCTCCTCGTGGACGTGCCGCCCGGCAACGCCGTGGTTCGACTCGAGAGGGACGGCGAGAAGCGAGAGATCGGGGAGAAGGAGGAGGTCGAAATCAAGCACGACGATCATTTTCTCGTGACACGGAGAGTCGTCGAGGGGGGTTGATGAACCAAGATCGTATAGCCCGCGAGCTACGCGTGTTGGCGGACGGCGGGCAGGCCGCAGGACTGGTGGTCGATTCGAGACCCGTTGTCATCTATTTCGATGTCCCTACCGCTGGTAAAGAGAGGGGGCTGCCGGCCGCATCAGATGTCGTGGTACCTGTACCCAGCGGTTACCCTGGGGGCATCATCGACCTGGCGGGCCTGCCCGTGGACTCCCCGTTCCTTGATCTCGTCAAGGGTGGGCGGAACAGCCAGGGCCTTATCAGTGTCGGCGATCGCAAGTGGCAGCTCGCCAGCTATCATCCGCATGGTGGGGGCGGAGGTCCGCCATGGGATCCGAATCGCCACGGGTTCCACACCTATCTGGATCATTTGATCGCATGGCTTGCCCATCTGAACTGATCGCGACGCGGGTCGGCGTCGTCGTCGTCCGGATGAGCAACCCGGAACGGCAGGAACTGCTCCGTTTGGTGTTTTCTCGATACCCCAAGGACGAATGGGCGACGTTCGCCAGATTCGGGTGGCGAGACACAGGCGACACCCTGGTCCTTACACTGGCGAGTATCGAAGCGCCCAGGCCTGGGGACCTCGATGACGGAGTGGACCATGTGGCAATTCTGGAGCCGTACACTCTCCGTACGGCACTCCATGCGGAGGCGCACCCGCTGGCCGTTGGTGTTATTCACAGCCATCCGGAGGGTTCCCCTCCTGTACCGAGCCTGATCGACGACGACATGGACGCCTACTACGCCGACTACTTTGCTGGGTTCGCCCCCGGGCGACCGTACGTCAGCCTGATCGTCTCCAAGGTCGGTGGCCAAGTAGTCTTGGGAGGCCGCGTGTTCTATGGTGGCCAGTGGCACTCAATCTCGCGGTTTCCATCAGACCGCGAGCCGGTTCATGTCGATCGTGAGGACAGGTTCGACACACCGGACCTTGAGACTGTAGGTCGACTCGCTGCCGCGTTTGGCGACGAGGCAGCACGCAGACTGCAGGGAGCCACGGTCGGCGTCGTGGGTGCGGGTGGCACGGGCTCCGCGGCCATCGAGGTCTTGGTCCGCGCTGGTGTGGGGCGGCTGATCATCGTAGATCCCGACGATTTGGAGCCCTCCAATCTTGAGCGCGTCCACGGTAGCTGGCCGCGTGATGGAGAGGCGCGTGTGAGTAAGTCAGAGATTGCGCGCCGTCATGTCGGCGCGATCAACAAGCGGTGTGAGGTCGTTCCCGTGAAGGGAGCGCTGCCTCAAGGACTCGCGGTGGATAAGCTCGTCGAGGCAGACGTGATCCTTGGGTGCACGGATCAACAACACAGTCGCCTTGCCCTAAGCGACCTCGTGGTACGCTACCTCGTACCGGCAATCGACTGCGCTGTCTCATTGGAAGGAAGGGAGGGGGCCGTTCGCGGCCAGATTATACAGCTACTGCGCTGGCTGCCAGCGGACCCGTGCGCGCTATGCCGAGGGCTCATTGACCCACGTCGAGTCTCTCAGGAACTCATGTCCGAGCAGGAACGAGAGTCTCGGCGTGCGGCGGCCCAGGCAGCCAACCCGGGCGGCGAACCGGATAGTGCATACTGGGAGGAGATCCCTCAACTCAACACCGTCGGCTACCTTACGACGACGGCAGGCGCGCTGGCGGCGGGCTACGCCGTCGGATGGATCACCGGACGATTCGAGCCACCATTCGAACGACTCCAAATGAATCTCGTGGCTCGCGAGTTTGAGGTCATTGCTTGGGAGGACGAAACAAGCGATAAATGTGCGTGCCGTCGCGTGCGAGGTTGGGGCGACCAGGGGTACGCGGAGGCTTGGGTGACAGCTCCCGAGCACTGGCCACCTGGGGAAGTCCTATAGGCGGGCCAGATAGCTTCGGAGGGTGCCGGTTACTGGGTCAGACCGCGCCATAACCCGGATTCCCGCCAGGCGTTCGCACCCAGCTTCCCCCAACTCCTCCCAACTCCAGAAGCAAGTTGACCTGTTCTTGTGTGATCCATGGCTAACATCGCCGGTGGCAGTTCCTATGTTAATCTCACGACACTACCACGAGCGCGCGGGTGTTCGGGCCCTCCTGGGTAGGCGCCGAGTACCGGGAGCGATGCTCTGGGTCGGCGATTCGCCTCCTGCGTCGCCAACTCTGTCGATTTACGAATTGTTGTAGTCATCTTGATGATGATACCCACGGATTTAGTAGGCTGGTTTCGAAGTGTGTTTGCGCTTCGAATCGTCGCCTCTCAGGAAGAATCCAAACGCCCCGGCCAGTCCCGAGCCGCATTTGGATACTACGTTCATTGAACCGGCCAGCGCGACAACACCGTGGTGATCTTCATGTCCGAGCACGGCGAGATGCTCGGCGACCACGGCCTGACCGCCAAGGGCTGCCGCTTCTACGAGGGGGCGGTGCGGGTGCCGCTGATCGTGTCCTGGCCGGGCGCTTCCGGCAGGGGCTGGTGGCCGACGGGCTGGTGGAGCTGACCGACGTGGCGCCGACACTGGCCGAGCTGACCGGCTAGCCGCTGGCGTGGACCAACGGCCGCTCGCTGCTGCCGATCCTCACCGGGGGGGCGGACCCGGCGCGCCACCGCGACCACGTGAGATGCGAGTACTACGACGCCCTGAACATGTACCTGCCGCAGGAGCCGGGCCGGCGCACGCCGTGCTGGGCCACCATGTACCGCGACGAGCGCCACAAAGCTGGTGAACTACCACAGTCTGGACCACGGCGAGCTGTACGACCTCGAATCCGATCCACTGGAGCTGAACAACCTGTTGGAAGAGCCGGCCGTGGCCCCGCTGTGCGCCGAACGCACTCAAAAGAGCTTCGACGCCTCGGTCGCCGCCTGCGACCCCGGCCCCGACCAGATCGGCCGCTTCTGAACCTGATCGACAACGCCCTCCTCGGCACCCAGGACACCCGCATGGACCAACGCCATCACGACGGTCGCCTTCGCGGCGTGGCCGTATACCCGACACTCCCCGCCTGGTGCGGGCCGGCGGGGACCACGGCTCCGCGCACGGGCTCGATCATCGTTCGGGTGCCCGCGCAGGTGGAACTGCACCCACTCCACCGGCTCGTCGTTCAGCCACAGGAACAGATCGAAGGCGTGGCTGCCCATGTTGAACAGGCCGAACACTGGAGGATGGTCATCGACAGCAACCTGCCGTGGCGGCCGCCGTGGATCAGCTCCTTTATGGTGTCGTACGGCGCTTCCTAGCGCCGGTTGGTGCCCATGTTGAACGCCACCCCGCAACTGATCCCTGAGGGCGGTCTTGTCACCGGGCACTGCATATCGGCATATCGGCGGTCGCGGACGAACGAAATCGCTCTCAGCGGCCCGCCAAGGCCCCTCCACGCGTCAAGATAGTGTTCCGATACCCCGTGTTCTGTATATCCATGCAACTGAACTCACCTTTATCCACTTACAACAGCACTTTCCACCCCTCCCCCAGTCACACGTCGTAGAAAAGACTTCCGTACTTCTCGAATAATCTTCCGTTGAGCCTGTCGACAAAGTCCAACACTTTCTCAATGTAGGGGTCGTCCAATTGGACCCTTGCTGCCCATCCCCGAAAGGGCAGTGTGGCAAACGGGACGATCAGAGAAACGTGGCCGACGCTCGCGCGAAGCGGCTCGTACAGCGGCGAGAAACCTCGGGCGACGCTCCCGCGCAGGGAGAAGCCGCGGACCTCGTGCCAGGAACCGTGGACGGACTCCGAGAAGGTACCGTACGCCACAGTATACAGGTCCTCGCCTACGACCTCCTTGAAGATCGCGTGAAAGGTCTTACCCTGAACGCGCCAACGGTTGCGGATCTGGTCTTCGAAGCTATGCTCGTCCAACCCCTCTAGGGAGAGCTTTTTATTGATCGAGTGCAAGACGCGGTGTCCGGCCTTACTGCGATGGTACTCAGAACCGGAAGCCGCTTGTTTGAGCATCATGAACCTGTTCTTGTAGGAACAGCGCCTATAGTCTTCCAACGTCGATTTGTCCGAGCGAAGCAGGTAGGTCGCTGTGACGGCCACTTCGATGAGCGATCGTTGGGCGATGGCCGCGTACTCTGCGCTGTCTTCCTTGTAGATCCAGACAATCAGCTTGAGTAGTTTCCATGTGCGGACGAGCAGACCGAGTATCGATGCATCGTCAATTGAGAAGCCCGTTGGGTTTCTTTCGCTGTTCCTCAAGCGAGAGAGGATGTCGAGAATCTCCACGACATCCTCGTAGAAGGCCAACGCCAGCCGGTCTGTCTTCGGCGTTGACGCAAAGAGGCACGCCAAGTAGGCGCGGTCGTATTTGGCGAGGATGTCCTGGATCTCGTCCATGGGTCGTGGGTAATCGTGCCTCTATCGAGATCGGCGTCGCTTACTTCGGATCGGGGGCCGTGAAACCATCAGCGGTCGGGCCGTCGTAGAGTTCATCGAACCTATGATAGATCGAGCGGGAGTAGTCGTGGATACGATCGAGCATCTGGCGTATTGAGTCGTCCTGTATCTGGATTCTGTCGCTCCAAAGAACGTACGGGGGCGTCGCGTATCGCACCAAAGGCAGAATCGCCCGAGCATCCACACCGTGATACAGAGCGAGCGCGGAGAAGGTGCCGTCGTCGTTCCTGGACAGGCACCAGTCCATGGATTCGTTCCACGAACCCTGAATGGACTCCGACATGATGCCGTAGATGAATGGATACTGGGCTGGGTCGGTCACTTCGCCGAAAATGTCGTACAGCGACTTTCCCTGGATGCGCCAACGATTGCGCTTCTGCACCGCGAAGCTCTGCTTGGATAGCCCCTCGAGAGCCAGGTCCTGGAGCGCGGACTGTAGAACGCGCTGACCCGGTGGCGTACGAAAGAACACGGACCCGCTCTCGTGGTCGCGAAGAATCCGGAGCGTGTCCTTGTACGAACACCGTCGGAAGTCTTCGACGGCCTCGTCTCCTTCCTGCAGGAGATAGGTGGCGACGATCGCCGACTCGATCAGCGGGCGCGAGAACACCACGAGGTGGTCGGCATTGCCCAGCTCGTAGAATTTGCATACTAGTCGGAGCAGCTTCGCCACGCGTGTCAGAAGCCCGACGATGGTGCGTCGGCAAGGACGTATCCGGAGGAGCCTCGATGCGGATTGTGCCGCAATGTGACCAAACGATAGGTGCGGGCTACATCCTCGCAAAAGGTCAGCGCGAGCCGGTTGACGTCGTTGAGTGAATCGAGGCGGTCGAGAAGACCTTGGTCCTCGTATTTGAGCCAGATTCGGTCGCCTTCTTTCATGCGACTGACTCAGAAAGTGGGTTGGCCGAACGGAAGACCGGGAACGAATAAGAACGGCTCAT
Source organism: Spirochaetia bacterium (assembly GCA_965198005.1). GTDB lineage: Bacteria > Spirochaetota > Spirochaetia > SZUA-6 > Bin103 > Bin103. The sequence continues at coordinate 597,813 of CBDAOI010000003.1, read as the reverse complement.
GCCGCCCGTAGGGCCGCGTCGTGGCCGTGTCGAGGTCCACGTTCGCGCCGGATCTCGCCTTGGACCCCGCAACTCCTCGAGCAAGCCCGCGAAGCGCGCCATAAGCGGCTCGTCGATGCGCGTGAATCCCGCTAGGTGACTGTCGCTGATCCAAGTGCTTGGCGGACGCGTTGTGGGTACCGTAGAGGAGGTGGATGCGGAGCGGATTGGCGTTCTATTGGGGAATAATATACCTAAGTGCCCGTTTCCGGATGGCGGTCGAACCAGTCGTTGACCGCCTTGTAGAGAGCTTCGATCAGGGGCCGGTTCAGGGCGTCGGCGCTTAGCATCACTTCGGCTATAAGAGCGTCGCGGCTCGGCTTCTTGACGCCAAGGCTCACCAGCCGTCGATAAGCGCCCTCTACCTCCCAGCCCGCGTGGAACTCCAGGGCTGGCACCAGCCGGCTTCGTTCTCTCTTACGCTGCGCCCGGTTCTTCGGGCGAATGAAGACGCACAGGCGGCGCCCCTCCGGGTCGGGCTGACCGGCGGGCGGGTCGTAGATGAACTCTGCGTATTGCCCGTCGGCGACCCATTCGACTATCTCGTCTTTCGACCATGACCTGAGTTCATCCAGGTCGAAATCTGGTTTCTTGCTCATATCTCCTCTCTCTCTGGCTTCGTTTCTCCGCGAGGGCCAAGCGGTGAAATTGAAACGGCCCCCGCCAAGTAGCCGTTTCATGCTACGGACGGGCAACGGCAGAATTCCAGAGGTACGGGCGGCCGCGCGGCGCCCTCGCCTCACCTAGCCTGCTGGCGGCGACGCCGACGCCGGCGCCACCACTCGATTTGCTTTTTGGCCTGGCAATGGGCCAGGAGAGCGCACCAGATTTCGACGGTCTCGCCGATCTCAAGCACTCCGGCACCGAGTTCCGGTAGCATATCACTCAATCGCTTCTCACCCCCTTCGTGTTGAACCGCTGCGCGGTCGATCTTCGCGGGGGGTGGCTGCGATCTCGGACCGCCTCCGAAGGCATCCGCCAGCCCGGAGGGACTCCACCGGCCGGCAAGGCTGGCGAGACAATACTGACTCCGGGCGGGACCGTCAATAAGCCGATGCGCCGTGTGCTCTCGAATTGAGGCCCCTTCCCTCCGCCGGCGTTACCCGGCTTCTCCGGTACTCCGAGCCTCTCCGTCACCCCGCCGGCCCAAACTGGTCCTCGCGGATTCCCGGTTGGCGCGTGCACGCCACCGACGGGGCTTCCCGTGTTGCTGCTGTCTCCCTCTTCACTCATGCCGCCGCCAGTACCCCGGCGGAACCGGTCGGTGCCCGCGTCGCTCGCTTCCCCACCGCTGTCAGCCTTCCCGTACTAAGGGCGGGTCGGCTTCGGCATTACCCATTTCGAGGCCTGCTCAGCGTTCACTCACGTTGCGGCCTGCGTGCTCGCTGAATCGCCCTCAGGCGATCCTTCTTCATCGGAGTGCTTCAGTACAATGATGGTTACGGCGGCTGCTCATTGCAGTTCCTCCTCACTCTCCGTTCTACCATCGCTTCCAGCGCCCGGTCAGCCCGTGGCGTCCCACGGCGCGCGACGTTGACTCTGGCGCCCTGCCGCCGGCGCGCGTCGCCGCGTACCGACTGCCTCCGGTCGACGAGCGGGTGCGGGTGAACCATTGACGCCGTCCGGAAGTTGGCACGCACGACTACCGCTCTGACGTGACGCTTTGGGCGATCCGTCCTGGCCGCCCGTGTTAGACTTCGTCGCGACCGCCGGCACCTACCGCAATCGCACTTGCGACGACGACCATGATTCCGGCGGTGTATTGCACGCAATATTCGGCAAACCGGAGACTGCAATAGGACTACGTGACTACCCACTAGACGATGAGACTCCAACAAATCTGGCTATAGCTACGACCAGTTCCCTAAGCCGTGGCTTGCCGAATTAGAAGACCAGAATCAATCGACACTCCATGAAGCCAGGAGGTTGTGGCTAACTTGTCGCGCAGTGGCAGGGAATCGCCGACCACGATGCGGATTTCGTCGCCTGCGATGGTTCCGGAGATGGCGGTATTAACGTACCATACTTGAAGTCCCCAGATACTGATGTTGAGACACCAGATTGATATGCTCGAAGGTGTCACATGTTATCTTGTCCCGAGCAAGTATAGAATAGCGCTCTAGGTTTCAGCCACCATTGTTCTTGGCGGACAAATCCGTGCAGCCCATCAGCCGCGCGCTCAGCGGTCGGACTGTGCAACAATGTAACCACCCCAGTCCAATTGCGATATCGATCACCCGATTACTCGCCACTGCAAAGCTTCCTGGGGGCTCCGGGCGGACGCCTCACCCGCCCGTGAGGCCGCCCCTTCCGATCCATAGTACCGACGCTCCAGTGATGCAAGATCGTCCTTCCGGGCAAGGCGGTCTGCTCCGATGGTTGTGTCGATCCATGGCGCACCAACCGATGGCCGGTCTCGCCGCCTCCCATCAGCATGATACAGATGGGTGAAGGCCGTGCCTCTGCTACACAAATGTTAGCCTTCAGAACCTGTAACGTCCAAATGAGCCAATTTCCAACCCTGAGAGACCAGGTGCTCCTTGACAGGCGAAGCCTCCCTCCTTACCATCGCAGAGCGAATCGTCGCGACATGATGTCCAAATGAACACTGCATACCTCTCAAGATCGTTTCGCCGGTACCGGTATGACGAACGTACCGAAGTGCCGCTACATCGAAGCTTCCACGCAAACGGCTCACAACGACGGTCGATGTTCGTGGGCGAGACCCAGTGGCACGCTAATGCACACTTGGCCACTCACCTCAGAGTTTCGAAGATCGTCCTGTGATGGTTAACACTACTCCTCAACTCCAGAGGAGCGAAGCGGATCTGTTGGTCTTCATCAGCAGCGTAATGAATGATGAACTCCAGCATGCGCGAAGCGTTGCCGAACAGACTATCAGGGGTATTGATTTCGGGCGTCCGTGGGCATTCGAATACACACCGGCAAGCTCCGAGCCGCCAACGAGTGCCTATTTGCGTAAAGTTTCCGAAGCCGATTTCGTTGTCTGGCTAGTGGCGCGCGAAACAACACAACCCGTCGCTGAAGAAATCCAGCGCTGCATGGCGGCTGGTCGGCGACTGTTGGTATTCAAATTGGCCGCGGAGAAGAGAGATTCACGAACCATGGCCTTGCTCCAGACTGTTAGCGCTTTTGCAAAGTGGCAAGACGTACAGTCATCATGTCAATTGGGATACCACATCAAAGCGGCACTGTCAGATGAATTCATCAGAGCTCTGCGCACTCCTGTAGACCCAAGTCGGACTCAGGAGTTGATGCGCAATAGGGCAGAGTCATATTCCCGTTGTAGAGTCATGTTACGAGCATTGGGTATTGAAGATGGCCTCGCGGCGGAATTTGCCAACGACCAAGGCGTAGGTAAAGTTCTCAAGATTGAAGGTCCCGGATTGCACGTTGTCGTCGGCCCACAGGGCAGCGGGAAGTCGCTAGCATGCCACCGCCTATTCCAAATCGCTGTCGACAGCGCTCTTAACGATCCCACACAGCCGTACCCAATATTCATCAGAGCCGACGAGATTGTACGGTCTCTTCGGCAGATTATCGAACAGCGGTGCCAAGGATACGTAAACGCTCATGTTCAGGAGTTGATGGTCATAGTCGATGGGATCGATGAGCAAGGGAGCCGCGCGGCAACGATGATTCTAAGGGATTTGGAGACCTATGCAGGAGCGAACCAGAATTCCCTGGCGGTTGCCGCCGTAAGGCCCCTTCCGGGGATTCCGATCGATCCGACCGCGATCAAAATACCTCCGCTTAACGTTGAACAACAGCGACGCTTGATCGAGCGAATCTCCGGAACACCGTTAGATCCACATGATCCGCGCTCTTGGCCGGATTCCATTAAGGAATCCGTACGGTTACCCTTGTTTGCAATCATGATCGGCATCTGGTTGCGCACTAATCCCAAGGTAAGCAACCTTTCTGTTCATAGTCTCGTACACAATATGGCTCAATACGCTTTACAAGAAACCGGCCACAACACCGCGGCTACCGACGAGCTTTTGAAGCGCTTAGCGGCAAGAACGACTACTTGTGGTGCTCCGGTATATCTTCATGATGTCGTCGCCTCATTGGCCGACCTTCCGAAACTAGCTGACTCTCGCCTTGTGTTTCAATCAAGAGGCCAGATCGACTTTTCGTTGCCGATATTCCGGGAATGGTACGCCGCTATGGCAATAGCGGAGGGTACGGTAGCGATTGAAGACATTGACCTCACGTCTGATCGTTGGACCATACCGATTGAGATCGTCGTGCATTCTCAGAACACGACGACAGCGCGCAGCATTATGGAACAAGTCGTGTCAAAGAATGTGAATGTCGCTGCCGCTGTGTTGAAGGACTATGAATCGACGTCGTATTTTGATTCCGGAAGTTCGTCGGATCGCTACGAGGAGCTGGACATCGGGGAACAGATTCATCGGGCGATGCGGCTGTGGCAGCAAGCAATGGGCCGTCTTTTTCGCGTCATAGGGCCCGTTAACAAAAAGGGTGAACTAACGACTCTCGGTATCAAGCTAGATAACAACACGGTGACAACTGCGTGGTACCAAGGTTCCGATCAGCTGGCACCTGTAGTCGTGTTCTCGAAAGAAGATGTGCCAATGTGGAAGGGACACGGGAAGTCCGCGTCGGATTGGCCGTCATGGGAGATGAGATCGATCCCACCGACGGAACTGTGGAGTTGGGTGATCACCAAGAAGCATCTCGCGCGTAATATGAGGAAGGTACTGAACGATTATCAACTTGCTTATCAGTCGGAAATTGCGGTACGTGAACTCGCTTGGGCGTTCGCGAAGGCTGTCACTGGCCGAGGCACATATTGGGGAGGCTCGATCGCCATACGCACCGTGCTGGACCGAATCGAGGAACGACTATCCAGAAGTGTCTCGGTGTGGCGTACGGGCGGCCAGAGTTTCTCTCGCCGCGAAATCCGCATCGTGCATAAACAACTGAGTGATTCGATACGACAGGGAGAGCGGTTACTATTCGATCCTTGGAAATCGTCATCCTCTAACGAAGACAGGGAGCTTCTAGAGCGGACCGTGAGAATCTACGAAGCTGCGCTGGATATCTATCGGGCCATCGTCGAGCGTTGGTTCTTGCCATTCGCCGATAGGATTCAGCTTTATCGTCTTTTGCCGGTGAGGCTTGAGGGAAAGTTGTCCGTGGCGTCCGAGCGTGGGCGGAGATTTCATGCGGTTCTTTCGTGGTATCCGATCGTCCTTCCGGGAGGAGAAGAGTCGACGGTGGTGTTTGAGCTCGGCGGTTTCGAGGACTCTCCACTAGAACTTGAGACGTGCTTTCAAGTGCAGCGAGAAGCATTCGCTCAGGTTCGGAAAGGGGATGTCAGAAGTGTGGCTCTGTTTAGGATGAGTAGGATGATCGATGGTGGCGCGGCACGACCTGCCACGGAACTTGCGCACGAGTGGTTGTCGAATGACATAGGGGATTTAGGGTGGGCGGGCACCTGACAAGGTCGTGCTGGGATACAATCAGAAGTTGTGGATGAGACAAAATGAGCGTACCCTACTTTCTGAGCGGCGTGTATAGTCTCTGATGGCTCCACAAGTGGAACTTCGGATTAGGGGGAGTTGTTCTGTAGTACGGGGCGGTTCCTTGTGGCTTCGTATTTTTTTGGCTACCATCTCCAGATAGCCACGAAGCCCACCATTCCACTCCGTGTATATCCCTGGGTGAGCTATGCGGCCTAATCCACAATCGTATAATCGTCAGCAGCGTACAGAGCCAGTTCGCGGAGGGCTTAGGTCGCTACCCACGGTACTGGCGGAAGATGTTGGCGCGGTGCGATGGCAGGTAGCGCTCGTGAGAACGGTGCAGTCCGCGGACGTTCAGCGGCTTATCAAGACCAAGAACCGGCTGCGGGTCGAGAGGAAGGAGGTTCGAGACGAGGACCGCTCCGTCCTCAGCGATCGTGATGAAACCGGCGTCGAAAGCCGCATCGAGATGAGGCGCCAGAAGAAAGCCGTTGAAGACGTCGAGTCGCTCTGCGTCGGTGTCGCAGGCGGCCCAGGGCTTGATGTGGCTCGCGCGTAGGAGCTCGGGCACCGCGAGGCCAGTGATCGCGCAACGGCCGTCCCAGTATTCCAACAGACCGCGGCGGAAGATGTCCTGACCGACGCGCTGGACTACCAAGCGTTCGGCTTCCGTCGCGCGGGGCAGGTTCGCGGTTTGGTCCTGGAACACACGGAGCAGCGCGTCCGGCAGCGTGCGCGAGAGCTGGAACGCGCGGCGCAAGAGGCGATGGAGTGCGGCAACGTCGCTGACGCTCAGCGCGCCGGCGGCGCCGCTCGGGAGCAGGTTGGTGAACACGGTGCCGAGGCCCGCCAGCCCGTCGAGGACGTCGGCGCGTGACGTGGCAGCGAGGAATTGGGATTCTCCGACGGCCGTGAGCCAAACGCGCATCGACGTCTGGCTGCTGCCGAAGGAGAGCCAGTGGGCCGTGCGCTCCAACTCGAGGTCGAAGCCGTTGTCGGTCGCGGCTTTTTCGAGACGGGTGATCGTGACGGGCGCCAGCATCACCGGCCTCGGCCCAGCGTCTTCCGCAGCGATGCGACGCGGATGCTCACGAACTCGGGAAGCTGACGCCTACCAAGGAGCTGAGAGGCCCGCTCCTCGCGCTCGTCCCTGGTCGCGGTCCTGTTCTCGAAGTCCTTCGCCAAGCGTTTGCGCTCGCCGCGGACCGCGGCCGACCGCGCCTTGACGAGCGCCGGATCGTTCAGGTTGACGATGCTGCGCCGCACTCGAGCGCCATCGGTGCGGTCCGCAATGGCACGCTCGAGCGCCCGGCGAATGGCATCCGGCAACGTCACATCCGAGCGGACGTAGATCTCGCCGCGGCTGGTGAAGCCAACGACGTCCTCGTACCGAAGGTCCACGGGCCAGGGCATGTGGGAGCCGGCATCGTGCCACCGAAAGGGGTGGTCGCCCTTGGCCGAGTCGCAGGTCTCGAGCTTGTGGCAGGACAGATAGAGATTCCTCCAGTGGAGGGCGAGCCCGGGATCACGGCTGAGCGGGTACCAGTGGTCAATCCGAGGCGTTGGGTAGTCCTCGGTAACCTGTCGTTCGCAGTAGATGCAGAGAGAGCGCTGTTCCCGGTACATCTCCCGCCGGAGCTTCCGATTATCGAGATCTTCGTACTTCGAACGCGCAAAGGTCCGCTGGTTGGAAACCCCCGGAAGCGCTGCCAGGTAGGCCTTCTCGGCATCGCGAAGGCTCATCTGCGCTTGGCCGTCCGGATAAACATCTCTCGGAGGCCAGGGCTTCGAGATACCCCGCACCTTACTCCTCCAGGTCCAGGAGTACCTTGGCTTCAATCAGGTCGGGGTCCAGATCGCCCCAACGAGCAAGCAGCTTCTTGTACAGCTCCTCGGCTTCCTCGCGGCGACCCTGATCGATGTAATCGTGGAGCGCCCGCAACGCGCCGGTACCCTCCGCGCTGCGGTCCTCGGTGCGCATGTACTCGCGGAGGATCGCGTTCGTGTCTCTGCCCTCGACCAACACGGGGTATTCCTGGAGCTTCCCGTCGAAGAGTCGGCGCACCTGGCGGTTGTGGACGCTGCTCAGTATCTGCGGTGAGTGCGTGGTGACGACCAGTTGCAGTCTTGGGAATACGTTGCGAAGGCGCGGAAGCGCCACGCGCTGCCACCGCGGGTGGAGGTGAAGATCCAGCTCGTCAATGAGCACCACCCCCTCTACTCGCGCGGGCGCGTCGGCGCCATCGAACTCGTTGAGCATGACGGCGCGGCGGGCGATGTCGGCGACCAGAGCGATGAATACGTGGTAGCCGTCGGACAGCTCGGACCACGTAGCCACATGCCCGTCGTCGAAGCCCACCTTTGGGCTTTGCTCCACCGGGTCGTACCAGGCGTTGGTGACGCGCGGCGTGGCACGGACCGTTGCATCCATCACGGCTTTATCGAAAAAGCGTTCCGGTGCTTCCTGCTGCCTCCGGACCACATCCCCGAGCATCTCGTCCTGGAGCCACTGAAGCAGCGGGGCCTCGTCGAGGTTCGGGTCGAGCGCGGAGGCGTAGGCTTCCCAGCGGTCCCCGATCCGCTCGACCTTGCGACGCCGTCCGCGGGTCCACGCCAAGCGATCGACGCCGTACCACGCGAACAACGGCCACCGATCTCCGGGCACTCGAAGTCGCTCCAGGGCCTCGAGAATCGGTTTGCGCTGATTGGTAGTGCGTCCGGACGCGGGATGGGCTGCCGTGGACCACGTAACGGATTCCGATTCGCCCACGGTGGCAGTCCACGCGACTTTGGACGGACCGACCGGCTCGCGTCGCCCCTTGTCGTCGTGAGTGCGCATCCTGGGATCGCGCCGCTGGTCGAGCTTCAGGGTTCTCGGCGCCCCCCTCTGGAACACGGCGAGGCCCATCGCGAGGGCCGTGAGCAGCGCGGTCTTTCCACCGCCGTTCTCGGCGAACAGGACGGTGGTGTCTTCTTCGAGTGAGAGCTTCAGCTCTTCGAAACAACGGTAGCTGTCGACGCGGATCTCGCGAAACCGGAATCGGCTCATGTCGCCCTCCTCGGCGGTCCGAGCGGCGAGTTGTAGGGCATGCCCTTCGCACAGGCCGCCGCCAGCGCATCGTAAGTCTCCAGCACCGCGCGCTTCGTCCGGTACTCGCCGTGCTCGCGTTTCTCCGACCGCTTGAGGACCGGAAACGTGTCGAGGATGTAGGCGGTGTCATCCCGAGAGATGCCGTACAAATGGAAAAAGGCCGCGTCGATCTCGCACCGGAGCTGGAAGCGGCGCTCGGATCCCAGATGAAGGGTGGGCCGTCGTCACCGCAATCCTCGGCGAATACCTTAAGATCCCAGGCGGTATAGGTGAGCTCCAGGACACGCGGGAGGAGCCAGTCGCGAATTCGTATCGATGGCGCCCAGGGCGTGGATGTCGCGTACGTCATTGGTTGGAGCCCAGGAAGCTGCCGCATAGTGAAGTAGTTCAAGCTAAGCCCGCCGACCTTCTGCCTTGCGCAATAGTCGAACGGTATGCTCAGTAGGTTCGCGTAGAGATCAGCCACGAGTTGTGGATCATGAGACGGCATCATCAGTAGAAGCTTGTTGTTCACCGCAGTCCTCGGGATGATGCACGCGACGACAGTACGCACGCTCGCTCGCGCATCCGTCACGTCGCGCCAGCCGAGCAGCCACCCGCGGTCCCAGACGCCATCGAGCCGGGCATCGATCTCCTTCTCTGCGACCCAGTAGAACGGCTGCGGCGCATACGCCGGATCTGAGAGCTGTTGGGCAGATGGGGATGGCAACCGATGCGGTCTTTTGCCGACCTGCGCTGCCTCGAAGGTGCCACTTCTGTGGTTGTACTGGTAGGTCATCTTCGCTTCGTACAAAGGCAACATAACATTTCCATCCTTCTCGAACCGGTCGGTTTCCGGCCTCCACCCGGCCGACGCCAGCTCGGCCCGCGTGCGAAACAGGCCGGAGTCATTCGTCATGTGAAACATGGGCAAGAACCTCAGGCCCCACGGGTTGCCGTCCGCGTCACCCTCTCTCCAGAGCACTCCGGCGCGCCGATAGATCGCGAGCGCGATGGTGGCATCACGCTTCGTGCGAAAGATTGGACATGTTCCCGTGTTCGGATTGATAGTCTCTATGTCGGCGGCACTCAGGGTGAAGTGGCGTTCAGGGTCGTCGATTTCCGTGATCGCCTGCCCCTGAAACAGGAAGTCGGCCGACGGCGACGGATCGTTCCGACCGGAGAGAGTTGTCAACACGAACCGGAGCATGTGCCCCTTGCCAGCCGTAAAGAACCCCTCGTTCTCAAACTCCCACATCGATCGAAGAGCGCGTGACTTCAAGATCGCTTGGAAGTAGTCCTTGGTCGGGTCATCCGTCGCGATGCCACTCGGGACGATGAATCCTGCGCGGCTGCGCAGACCCAGCATCTGGAGGTTGTGCTCGGCGAACAACGCGTACGTGTTCACGTCGCCCTTTCCACACAGCGGGTAACGGCCGGATCGTCGAACGAAGTGGCTCTGCCCCTGTGCGACACGCGTAGCACCGGTCCACTCGTTCCAGAGAACCGGGTCCGTCGTTGGCAGTGCAGCGATGAGCTTCTTTCGCTCGGCGGCGTTCCGGGCCTGCGCGATTAAGGGTTCGCGCCTGGCGAAGAACTCCTGCTCCTGAAGCTTGATTCGCTCCCATGGTGGATTGCCAAGTACGACGTCGAAACCGCCTAGGGCAAAGACGTGCGGAAACGCCAGCTCCCAGTGAAAGAGGCCGTAGTCCTCGGCGATGCGCCGCGTGGTCTCGACCAGCACCGGGGACGGCGGCGCCTCCTGCTCGCGGAGCGCGAGCCACGCCGCCGTCGTGGGTGCGGCTTCGACGACGGGGCCGGGGGCGTCCTTGGGCCAGAGGAAGGCGGCGCACCACGCGTCGGCCACGAGCTTCTCGTGCTCGTAGGCCTGCGAGGCCAGGAGTGCCTCCCACTTTCGATGCTTCTCCTCCAAGGTGGTCGCGTCCGCGTCCGGGGCCTGCTCCACCGCGCGTATCGCATCGCGTAACGTGTCCGTCTCGTTTCGAGGTTCAAACAGTAGGCCGCGCTGACCTGCGATCTCCTCCTGGTTGCGCCGCTTGAGCGATCTGGTGACCTTCTTGTCGTCTCCCTCGAGAGCCACCCACGCGGCAGCCGGCACCTGTTCGCCCATCAGCGCACGGGTCGTGCCGATCAGGGAGTTGCCGCAACGGACATGGCTCTCCAGGAAGGTGAGCGGCAGGCCCGGATCGATCGATTCCATCCAGAGGCTCACCTTGCACAGCTCGACGGCCAGCGGGTTCACGTCGACGCCGTAGATGCAGCGCCGAACGACGTCGCGGAGCGCGTGCTGGTAGTCATCCGGCGTGGGCGTACCTGCCGACCGGATGCGCGCGACGTGATCGGCCAGCCGACGCGCTGCGGCGAGCAGAAAGTGCCCCGAGCCGCAAGCAGGATCGACGATCGTCAACTCAAGGAGAGCATCGGCGGCACGATCGGAATGAGCATTCACCGTATGCTTGACCACTGGATCGAGGGCGCTTGCGAGGAGAAGCTGCACCAGCTCGTCCGGCGTGTAGTAGCTACCGGTCGTCTTGCGTGCATGGCCTCGGCTCTCGTCGGCGCTCGCAAACGAGAAGGAACGGCCGTCCTCGGTAATCTGTGGGACCAGTTCGAGAAGGCCCTCGTAGATGTAACCGAGCTCATCCGCGCCCATGTCGCGCCAGTTCACACGAACCAGTCCCGAAGGCTCGCGAAGCCATGCCAGATGGAACAGAGCGCCGAGGAACGCACGGTTCTCGATCTTCGCCGCGTCAAGCTCCGGGCACTCCTCCGGCGCAAACAGTCCGGCGAGGGCGGGCAGCCCGAGCCGCGATTCGCCACCTGCAAGACCCCGGCATACGATCTTGACCACCTCCCAGAGATCCCCATGGCGATCGTGGGCGCTCCGGCGAACCGCCCGATCGCGAAGGCGGCGGAGGGCGTATCCATCGGCATAGAGCTGGCGGGCCGAGTCGGATGCGTCATTCGGGTGCAGCAGGTTCCGTTCCTCGACCGTGAGCAGAAAGATGAGCCGATAGACAAGTCGCAGGAGTTGCCCGAAGTAGCGATCGGTCGTGAGATCGCCGGCGTGCAGCGCAGAACGAAGCTTCGAGTTCGCGGCATGAGAAAGGAACCCCTGCCCCAGAATCCTGAGCGCCTGCTGAAAGCCGGCGCTCAGCTTGTCCCGTGCCCGAGTCCCGTCCTGCCGAGCCTCCTCCCGCCACACCTCCAGCGGGCAGGTCGCGGCCGGGGCCTCCGCGCGGCCGAAGCGCGACTCCTGCGCGATGAGCCAGAGCGCGGCGAAGTCGGGGTACAGGTCCTCGGTAAAGATTCTGTTGAGGTCGGCTTCGATCCACGCCGGCCGCGTGAGACTCGCGTTGTCGCGCGCGATCCGCAGCGAGAGCCCGTCCGACGCCAGACCCCAGAGCGCCGCGTCGGAGGCATTCAGCGTCTCCTGCAGGAGCCCGAATGCGGTCCGGCGCCGGCGTTCGTCTCCCAGCTCGGGCAGAGGGGCGTCCAGGCCCGCTCCCGCCGGGGCCACCACGATAGGAACCCGGTCGCCGAGGGCGAAGAACCGAACCGGATATACCCGCTCACCGATTGTCCTTGGCCCGGTGCGCGCGACGGACGCAAAACCAAACGCGTCGCGGAGAAGTTCCTCGATGAATCGCTCTGCAAGCGCGCGCGCGTTGCCTCCCGAGGCCCGACCGGCTTCCATTTCCTGAAAGCACGCCTGGGCAATGCGCCAGCCGCGGGCAATCTCGTCGCGGATTTCGAGGCCCTTCGGAATACGGTAATCGGCTGGCTCCTGGGCCGCAGCCTGAAGCTGAGCCACCCTTCCAAACCACTCGGCGCCAAGAAGACCGCCCTCGATCGAGAGGGCGTCGAAGGCGAGACGAGCCTCGCCCAGGCTGCGTCGACGAGGCGCCAAGGTCAGTCCACCCGCGGCAGGAGCACGTACGCGCCGATCACGTCGGGACGCGGGAGCGCCTGCACGGAAGTGCGCCCAGTCGCACTGCTGGCTTCGCGCACGCGCAGATGGTCGTCGAGCAAGGCGCACGCGCGCACATCCGCGAACGCCTCGATATCTGCCGCACGCTCCTGGAGCAGGGCAAGAGCTCGTGCGGCCTCGCGTTCTCGAACATGCCGCGGTGGATCATCAGCCGGAGCGTACGCGAGCAGTGACAGGGCTTCGGGACCGGTGATCGGCCCTGCGGTTCCGGCGGCGACCCAGGCCAACGCGGTCGCCTCTTCAACCATCAGTGTCGTCTCCTGGCGCCGCGTGCGCGACAAGAGCTGGTGGCGCAGCCGGAGGAGCACGACCGTCGAGCGAGCGCGCACTCCCTCCGAGATCCAGCAACCGACCCGTCCGAGGACCGAGGCGTCGCTCGCCATGGCGCCGTTGTTGTCGACCGAGAGGGTACGCCCGAGCAGCGTCTCGGCGAGCACGGCGATGAGAGGATGGCTGCGCTGCACCGGGCGGCATCCCGGCGCCGAGGGATAGGCGAAGTCGATGGCGACCGTACCCGCGATGTCTTCCGTCTCCAGACGCTCGCGAACCTCCTCCGGCAGTGGTGCCGTTGCAACCTTGAATCCGCGCCCGAGCGGTTCGAGCCCGGAACCGAGCCGGGCGAGCGCGCGACTGGCAAAGCGCTGCACGTCGTCACGGCCGCCGATTGCGGAAAGACTCTTGTGCCATTCGGGCAGCACCTCTTCGGGCTTGATGCGCCGCTGGGCGAACACGGTCCGATTCCTTCTTGCCTTCGCCCTCGTGTCCTCCCATTGGTTGTCGAACAGTTCGAGCTGCCGCCCCTCGGCGCCGGCCGAGCGGCCGCGCCGCCGCAGGAGCACGGCCTTGAGCAGCGCCTGGGTGAGCGAGTGGCCCTCGTCCGGCACGGGTACGGGGACGCCGAGTTCCTCGCGGATACGAGCGGCCTTGCGCAGGATGACCCGGAGCACCTCGCCATCAACCGGGTTGTTGTCGCCGTACAGGAGCGTGGCGCGTACTGTCTTGCTCGGCTGGCCGAAGCGATCCACGCGGCCCTCGCGCTGCTCATGCCGCGTGGGGTTCCACGATAGGTCGTAGTGAACGACGGCGTCGAAGCAATCCTGCAGGTTGACGCCCTCCGACAGGCAGTCGGTGGTGACCAGGACCCTGGCGCCTTCGGTCGCGCCGATCCGCGCTACTAGCGCCTGGCGCTCTTCCGGGGGCATCTCGCCGGTCACGACGCCGACGGCACTTCCCTTCAGGTTCTCGCGGAAGTGACGCGCCACGTAGTGAGCGGTCGCGATGAAACGACAGAACACCACCACGTTGAACCCCGCCTCGACCAGCTCCGCGACGTGTTCCGAGGCGGTCCTGAGCTTGGGATCGCCGCTCTGGCCCGCGAGACTCTCCGCCCGCCTTATCAGCCGTGCCAGCGCGGGGCTGTCGCCACCGACCGGGGGCTCGACGTCGTCCGCGACGAGTGCGTCGACGTCACCGTCGAAGATGCGATCGAGAAGATCCTCGCGGGTCTCGTCGCCGAGATCCTCGCCGGCACGGGTGCGCAGGGCCAGCACGGCCGCAACGGGGCTCGACCCGGTGCAGCGCAGGAGCGCCAGCGTTCCCCAGAAGTTGAGGCGCTGCCGCATCTCGTCCCCGGCGCCTGTCGCCACGACCTCGGCGCAGTAATCGAGGACGGTGTTGAAGAAGGCTTCCCAGGCTCCGGTGAGCTGGTAGGTGAGTTCCCTGGTTTCGCGGCGTGGGAAGATGTCGCCCTCGTGCCACTCGGCGATGTCGGGGCGCCGTCTCTGGACGAAGTGCCTCGCAAGTCGGTCGCGAAGACGTTCGCGCGCCGTGCCGGTGACCTCCACCAGCCGCTCGAAGTCCGGGGAGAGCAGGCCGAGCAGCCGGTAGAAGGCGGCGTCATCGCCGCTGTGCGGAGTCGCCGTGAGCAGGACGAGGTGCCGCGGTGCGGTGCCGGCCAGACCCTGGAGCAGTTCGTACCGCTGATGCCGGCCCCGCCCGGCCGAGGCGCAGGTGTGGGCCTCGTCAACGATCACGAAGTCGGGACACGCCTGGAGGAAGTGGTCTCGCCTCTCGCGGGTCTTCACGTAGTCGAGACTGACGACCGTGTGCCGGTACTGCGAGAAGATGCTCACGCCCGGCGGTATGCCCCGCTCCAAGCGGCGCGTGCTCCGGGCGGTGACGGCCGCGGCGCGGATATGGAAGCGAACCTCCAGCTCGGTGACCCACTGGTCCACGAGGTGCGGCGGACAGAGCACGACGGTACGGTCGATGTCGCCGCGGTCGAGCAGCTCGCGGGCGATGAGCAGAGCCTCGATCGTCTTGCCGACCCCGACGTCGTCCGCGATGAGCAGGCGTACCGGATCGAGCTTGAGCGCCATGAGCAGCGGCACAAGCTGGTAGGCGCGCGGCTCAACCGAGATCTGTCCGAAGCTCCGAAACGGGCCGGCACCCCGTCGCAGCGATAACAGCAACGCGTCGCGAAGCAGCAGGGCCGAGTCGTGCCCGCCGAGCTGCTGCGTGCTCGGCAAGGGGAACCGGGCCTCGCGAACCGGGTCCACCTCCAGCGGCAGGTGGATCAGCGTCCGATCCGCATCCGTCCCCGTGACCGGACGGACCCGCAACGTCTCCGCCGAGCTTCCGGTGAGGACCACCCACTCCCGCCCGCGCGCGCTGACAAGGCTGCCGGGCGTGTAGACGAGGTCGCTCACGGCGCTTGCCCGAGGGCGGCAGCCAGCCGCGCGAAGGTAGCGTTCCAGCCGGCAGGATCGTCGAACTGAATCACCTCGAAGCCGAGGTCCTCCATCGCCTGCAGGGCTGGACGGTCGGTCTTGTCGATGACAGCAGCAACGTAGTGCCGGCGCCACACGCAGCGCACGGACCGGTCGCCTGCCACGAGCGGCTTCGGATCCGGCGCCGGAATCCCACGCCGCGCCGCTTCGGCGAGCCACCGACCGTCGCGTGAGTCTTCGCCGTTGGAAGATTGGAATGCCTGTATCCGTATCCCCTTGACCGTGCCTACTACCGTGTCGGCGCGCGCCAAGCGCAGCAGTATCTCCCGAGCGTCCTCGTCGCGGCGGTCGAGATTCTCGTGATCGGGCTGGTTGTAGTACGACATCAGGCACCGATAGCAGGCCGCCACGCAGGCCGTCCCCTGGTCTGCAAGGCCTGCCGTGGACTCTGGCAAAGGATCCTCGCCGACAGCGAGGTGCATGATCTGCAGCGCCGTTCGTGCGACGGTGGATAGGCTGTTCTCCTGGCTCACGAGCCGCGTGAGCACGCCGGCTCCGCCTTCGGTGGCCTCGTAGAGCAGGAAGCCGTTGCGCACGTCACGCGTCGGCATCGGTTCGGCGAGCATCTCGCCTTCCTCGAGTTGGAACACCGCCTCGATGCCGCGCAGGATCGCATGCTGCACGGTGGCCATGGTGATTTCCGAAAGAGTGTCGCCGGCGGGCTGAAAGAGGAGCGCGTTTCTGCGGTCCTGAACGCTGGGGACGATCCACTGCCGAGGCGAGGCGGTGGGATCGAGTGCGCTCTCGTCCGCGTCGTCCTCGTTCTTGGCCCAGTACCCGGACACCGGATCGATACGGAAGCCGAGGACCTTCTTGTTGGCTCTCCGGCGCAGACCCTTGTTGAGGCGCGTGATGGTCGCCCCGGCGCCGTACGCCATGCTCACGATCACGCCCTCCTCGTCGCGGGCCAACGCGCGCTGCACGTCGATCTCCTGGTCGCGGATCGCCCACTCGAACGTCGTCTGCAGGTCGAACCCCTGGCGCTGGCGCTCTTCGTCGTTCGCGGTGATCTGCTCGGCCGGCTGCGTGGCAACGTTTTCGATCCTATAGGTATTTCCTACGACCTCGGCGTTGCCGAGCGACGTTCCGCAGGAGTGGCACATCGACAGATCATCGCCGAAGTGCCCTGCCCCGCAGTCCGCGCAGATGCGCACGGCCTTCGTGGTCAGTTGCGCGTCAGGCGTCGCGGCATCCCGATGACCGAGCGACAAGAGCGCTCGCACGACCCGGTGGGCGCGCCCCTCGTGGTACACGAGGCTGCGAGGGCCGAACTCGGCCAGCGCGAGAAAGCGCGGACGCTGCAGGTAGGTCTGCCGTCCACGACCATCTCGACTCGCCGGGATGTAAGCCAGCAGAGGCAGCCGGGGGAAGTTGTACCCAGGCAGGAAGCCCTCGGTGGCGAGGTACCGGTAGGTGTAGAAGTCGCTCGACAGCGCGCTCGTCCCACGCTGCAGCAGGTTGAGCTGGTCCACCGCCTGCGCGTGCCGGCTCTGCGCCGCCCGCTTCTCCTGGTAGGGGGACGAGTAGTCGTCCATGGTCCTGCGCGCAGCATCGCGCTGCTCCTCGGCGGCGGCAAAGAGGTGGCGCCAGCGATGAAACGCCTCGTCGAAGCGCTGCGCGGCCGACGCCACGATGGCGTCCGAATAAGCGTCCCGGCCGGTGTACCAGGGTGCGATCGCGGGCGTGAGATCGTCTGCGACCAGGTCCAGAACGCGCCGAATTCGTTTGCCAGCGTTATCAGCGACGCGCCTCTCCGCCAGCGCGGCCTTGATGTCCGGTTTGAGGGGACGGTTGCGGTCATTGAGGTCGAGCAGTTCCGCGATGCAGGGGTCGAGCGATTGGTCGACGCACGAGAGCCAGAGCGCCTGCAGATGGCTGTCGATCAGGTCCCGGTTCGCGAGTTCGAGCACCGGTGCACGTACCTCGCCGTGCACCATCTCCTTGGGATCGTGGAAGAAGTGCTGGTCGTGCGGGCTCTGCGAAGACGCGTACGTGATAACCAGGGCAGCCTGTCCATTGCGGCCCGCGCGGCCGCCGCGTTGGGCGTAGTTCGCCGGCGTCGGCGGCACGTTGCGCATGTGGACGGCGTTGAGCGCCGCGATGTCGACGCCGAGCTCCATCGTAGGGGAACAGAAGAGGACCGGCAGGAACCGATTGGTTTCGCCGACCTCGCGGAGTAGCTGCTCGTTCGTCCCCAGCTCCTCGCGCTCTCGTTCACCGAAGCGGAAGCGCTTCTCCCGGAGCTCCCGGTTGTCGGGATCGACCTGGGCGGTGTGCTCGCGCGCCTCGAACCCGAACAGCGGATGCATCGGCGCGCGGAGCATCGTCGCGAGGTTCCCGTAGAGGTCGCGGAAGAACGCGTTCTGCTTGGAGTCGCTGCCGGCCGCCGGCGCGTCGCCCAATTGGAACACGACGCACGCGTCGTTGAGGCGCCACCCGGGCTGGTCGAATGGGGTGCTCTCCTCCGACACCAGACCGTGCGTCACACCCGCACGGAGGAGGTCCTCGATGAGTTGGTCGAGCTCCTTCGACTTCAGATCGCGGATGGACGGGTCGCCGCCCCAGAGCCTCGTCGAGCGCAGCGTGCGCCCAAGACCACTTCGTGAGCCGCCGCGCACGATCAGATCCATGTCGCGGAGGGTGCTTGCCCGGCGCGTGGGCGCGACGATCATCAGCCAGCGCGCACCTCTCGGCTGCTCGTCATTGCCGAGTCCCCAGGGCGCCCGGATGCGGCTGTGCGACTTCGCCACCAACTGCTCCAAGACCGCCACGTCGAGCACTTGGCTGCGGATCGCCATCCACTGCCGCAGGTGGTGGAGCAGCTTACGATAGACCTCTTTCCGGACAGCGCGGCCGGCCTGCTGCAGCAAGGGGTGCGAGTCGGCAAACAGCTCGTCGTCCGCGGCGAGCTCGTCGAGGCCGAGGTACTCCACCTGGACCATCTCGAGCTGCTCGAGGTTGGGGTTCGTGTAGCGCCAGCCGCGTCGTTGATCGAACCACACGCGGTAGGCGAGCACCTGCCGGAGCGTGCGCTCGGCCTCCTGCAAGTTGAAGCCGCGCAGCGAGGGCTCCAGTAACCACTCGGCGCGGATCTGCGCCGCCGATCGGTCGAAGCCAAGCGTGCGCTGCACGGCGACGCCCAACTCGTCGCTCCGGAGCCCTTTCGAGCCGGCTTCGTGCAGCGCCCCGAGAAAACCGGCGCGGACGAGGCTCACGAAGAGAAAATCGTTGAAGTGGCCGGCCTGCAGCGCGGCGTCCTGACGGTTGTCGGTGAAGCCGAGCAGCTTGCGCGTGTAGAGGTCCAGCCCCGACTCGCCGCCGTGCATCCACCGCAGCGCGCTGGCCACGAGTACGGTGGTTGCCGAGCTTCGGCCCTCCGCTGACAGCGAGGCGAGACGTGTGCGATCGCGCGCCGCCCCGCCCTGGGTGTGCCCGCAACGGAGACAGACTCGGAACTTGCCGGGCAAGAACCATACCGTCGTTCCCGAACCGACCTGACCGTCGGGCGCGACCAGAAAGCGCCGCGCTCGTGCTTCGCGGTAGTACTTCTTGAGCCGCGGGCGGCCGCTGGCGTCGAACTCGAGCCAAGTCTCCGGGTAGTCCTCGTCGCAGTCTTGGAATCTGAAGTCGGGATCGTTGGGCGGATGCGGCGTCAGGAAACCGAAGATCTCGCCCTCGGGCTGCGCCTCTTGCGGCTCTGCGTCGGGCTTGTCCTGCTTGGTCAGTGGCGCGTCGTCGATATCACGCGCGAGGCAGAACGCCTCCCCCTCCTGATGCACGAGCCGTACCGGGTGATATTCGTGCCCACATTCGCGGCAGAAGTGTACGGCGTAAAGGCGCTTGTCGGCGTGGCCGGGGAGAAACTGCTGACCCTCCACCGTCACCTCGCGTGTGCCGGGCGGCTCGATCGTCATGTAGGCGTGGCCGGCACCCGAGATGAACTGGTGGAGCTTGAACGAGTAGAAGTTGCTCTCGCTTGCCCCAGGGTTCGAGGTCCGTAGCCGCTCGGGGACGCTCGACACGAGAAGAAGCTCTCGCAGCGCCTTGGCGCAGGCAGCCTCAGGTCGACCGGCTTCCGCCGACAGCCTGTCCACCGCGTCGGTCACCGTCATGGGTTTTGCCCGGACCCAGCGCTGATCGACCTCGGAGAACGAGATACCAAGCCGCGTCTCCACCCAAACCGCGAGCGGGTGCTCCCGAAGTGCCGCGTCGGAGATGTCCGGCGGTATGCCGGCATCGATGGCCATGCCAAGGTCGGGCCTTACCGAATCGGCGGTGGCAGACGAATCGGTGACGCGCTCAAGCGTCTCGGAGATGATGTTGCTGTCGGCGATGGGGACCCCGAACAGCTTCGAGGCCACACCTGCGACCACCCGGCTCCTGTCCTCCAGCGATCCTTCGCTCGCCATGGTGGCCGAGGTGCCGATGCACAAGAGCTTGTCAGGCTGCAGGCGCTCACGGACACGGCGCACCAGCAGCGCCACGTCTGCACCCTGGCGGCCGCGGTACGTGTGGAGCTCGTCCAGGACCAGGAAGCGAAGGCCCGCGCAGTTGCCGATGACCCGCCGGTCGAGTTCCTCCTGCCGCGTCATGAGGAGCTCGAGCATCATGAAGTTGGTGAGAAGGATATCCGGGGGCTGGTCTGCAACGCGCCTCCGCTCGTCCATGTCCTCCTGCCCCGTGTAGCGGGCGAACGTGACCGGCCGGTCTCCAGGCACCTGATCGATGAACTTGCTCAGCTCCTCCATCTGGGAGTTCGCGAGCGCGTTCATCGGGTAGACGACAATCGCCTGCGTGCGCCGCTGCGCGGTCGTCCGCCGTGCCGCCAGCACATGGCTGACGATGGGGATGAAGAAGCAGAGCGACTTCCCAGACCCCGTGCCGGTCGTCACCACGAAGCTCTCTCCCTCTGCGGCGAGCGCGATGGCCTGCTCCTGGTGCTTGTAGAGGGACAGCGGCTGACCGTTCGCACGGAAGATGTCGGCGCAGCCAGGGTGTACGACGCCGTTCGCAACCAAGGTGCCGACGTCCGTCGAACGTTTGTAGCTCGGGTTGACTTGGATGAGCGGCTCGGGCCAGTAGCGATCCTCGGCGTAGATGGCCGCAACCTGCTCGCGGATGTCCGGAGCGTGGATCGTCGTGAACGATGTTGCGAAGCGCTTGTACTCGTCGACGACGCTGTCGCGGAGCGCAAAGACGTCCAGCGCAGGTGCGCTGCCGTCCGTCGCACCGCCCGAACTCGACCTCAGTGAGTTGCTACTGGTCATTGCTGTCGTCGCGTCTCCTGGCCTGCGATCCTACCACGTGCGCTTCCGGCTGATTGAGACTGAGGTCGATTGAGGGCCCGCCTCAGACCGATGAGCATGCCATCCACGTTGGTTATCCCTGGGAAGAGCCGGCCGCCGTCGAGTCATGGGCGATTCTCCGGCGCAGGAGCAGGACGGCATCCATCACCTCCGCGGGCAGCGCTTCGAGGTCTTCACCCAACTCTGCCCGAACGGCATGCCAGAGAGGTTCCATCGATTCAACCAATCCTGCCTCCCGCATAATCCGCTTGACTCGGGCGCCATGACCCGCCGCGGCCGCTCCGATCAACGAGTCCACAACTTCCTTCCCGGCTCTTTCTTTCGGCTTTCCGTTATCTGACCGAAGAGCTTGTTCGAGTCGGTCCAGAGCCTCCAGCCAGTCTTGATCGATCTCGCTCGCCTCTCTGAGGATTTCGTCCGCCTCGGCGTAGAGCCGCCCACACCGTCGGCGACCCCCAGGACCACGATGATCTGTGGCAGACCCTGCCCCGCGACCGACATGATCGTGAGCAACAGGAGCAGTCCCGGGAACGCCATCCGGGCATCGACGAAGCGCTGCACCGCCAGGTCCAGCTTACCCCCGAGGAATCCGGACGTGCCGCCGATCAGGGTAGCGACCAGCACGTTCAGCGTGGTCGCCGCCAGACCAACGACCAACGAGATGCGCGCCCGCACCGCGCACGACCTCGCCGTGCGGCTCGGGCAGAGCGCGGTGGCGGAGCTGCTGGAACGGCGCGGAGCCCGCCCCTCGGCGCGGCGCGTGGCTGACGAACTGGTCGTGGCCTGCGCGCGCGGCGACGGGGAGCGCGCGGGCGCCATGCTGGCGCAGCGGCCACCCGCGGTGGCGCGGCTGCATCGCCTCGACCGCGCGCTGATGAGCCCCGTGGCGCAGATGAACAACGCTGACGGCGTGCGCGTCATGGCCGAGCGGGCTTCGACGTCAACGCCGCCGGCTGGATGGGGGCCACGCCGTTGCACTGGGCGGCATGCCGCGGCAATCCCGCCATGGCGGCGGTGCTGCTGGACCACGACGCGCGCCTGGATCTCGACGTGCCGCCGATGTTGGGGACTCCGCTCGAGACCGCGGTGCGCCGGCAGTGGAACCCCGGCGGCGACTACGCCGCGGTGGTGCGCCGGTTGCTGCCGGCGGGAGCCACCGTACCCGAGGGGCTGTACCCCACCGGCCAGCCGGCCGTCGACGAGCTGCTGGGCCGGCAGCCGTCCTTGAAGCAGCGCCGACTCTCCGCCCGTTGACCCGGAGCGGAGAGCAGCGACCGTGGCAATTCGACCTGAGCAACAACCCGCGGGTGAAGGTGCGTGACGTCGAACACTTCCTGGAGACCCTGCGCAACGTCGCCGTGCTGCTGCCGGAGTATGCGGCCCACGCCGCATACGGTGCGGTCGCCTACCTGAAGGCGGACGAAGCGGCCGACGCGTACGCGGAACGACAGGGGTGTTCGTGATCCGGGCCACCGGCAGCAGCGCCAGCCACGTGCTGCGAAGTGGCAGGTCCTGCTTGCTCGGCGTATACTGGCGAACGCATGGAGCCGACCACCCCCGACCGCGGGCATTCCGCGCTTGATCCGCAATCCAGCGCCCCCGGAGCGGAGCCTGCCCCGCCGGGCAGAGTGCTCACGAGGCCGGCCTCGAGCGTGCCGCGTGCCGCCGCGGTCCAGGCAGCAGGGGTTGCTGCGGCGCCGGCGGCGCCGCAGCTGAGCGTCGACGTCGAAGCTCTGGTGACCGAGGATGATACGCCGGTGGACAACATGCCTTCCGAGAAGCAGCAACGCCTGCTCACCGAACCGCTGTACAGCTCGTGGGCCGGACCGGGCGCCGGGCGCAGGTTTCTGGCGGCTGCCAACGTCGGCGTGTTCGCGGAGGCGCGCAACCCGGCGATCGTGCCGGACGTGTTTCTGAGCCTGGACGTGCAGGTGGCCGCCGACTGGTGGGACAAGCGGCACCGCTCCTATTTCGTGTGGGAGTTCGGCAAGCCGCCGGACCTGGTGGTGGAGATCGTGTCGAACCGGGAAGGCGAGGAGCTGGGGCGCAAGCGGCTCAGGTACGCGCGCATGGGTGTTGGCTACTACGTGATCTACGATCCGTTTCATCGGGTGATGCGGGAGGATCTGCGCGTGTATCGGCTGAGCGACCGGGGCTACGCAAGGCAGGAGTCGCCGCGGTTCCCGGAGCTACGGCTGGGACTGAGGCTGTGGGAGGGGGAGTTCGAGGGCGTGTGGTGGAGCGGGTGGTTGCGCTGGATGGACGAGCATGACGTGTTGATACCGATGGGCAAGGAGCGTGCCGAGCGCGCGGAGCACCTGATGGTGGAGGAACGGCAGCGTGCCGAGCAGGAACGGCAGCGTGCCGAGCGGGAACGGCAGCGCGCCGAGCAGGAACGCCAGCGCGCCGAGCAGGAACGGCAGCGCGCCGAACGCTTGGCGGCCTTGCTGCGCCGATCGGGCATCGACCCGGAGCAGGGGTGAGCTTGTGCCACTGCGCCCGGCGCAATCCGCTGGTGATTTCGTAACCCCACAACATGGGCGCTGCGAGGCTGGCCGGCGCAGCCGACCGAGTCCGCCCGCAGCTGGTCGAGCATCACGATCAGCACGTGCGGGAAGCTGCGGGGCGTCGCGAAGAGCGCCTGCGTCTGCAAGGTGAAGCCGCGGTCTTCGTTATAGCGGACTGACTCCCAACCCTTGATGAGCGTTCGCGCCGCCCTCCCGATTTCCAGAGCCCTGCACGCGTAGAAGTCCAAATCGCGTGAGACGAAGCGCACGAAGGAATCGGAGTCTACGAGCCCAAGATGCTCCTTCTGATCCCTCACCCACCGATGGAATTCCGTTCCGATGCGCTCAAAGTCCTTGTTCTCAGCGCCCTTCAGCCCTGGACGGATCGTCTCGGCGTGACGAGCTCGGAGCCAGTTCTTGAAGAAGTCCACGTCTTCTTCTTCGCCCAGCTCCTTCAACGCTTGCATATGCTGCTTCCAAGACGTGTTGATACTCCCACAGACGGGCCAGTTCGTAATCTCGTCCGTAGAGATCGTCGCCTACTACCGCTTGGCCGATGATATTCCGCATATACGACTACTCCCCGCAAGGACGTACGAGACAAGATCATCGGGCAATGGATTTTTGGCAAAATATATTTTGGCAAAATATGTATTGGTAAGTGCCCCCGGGGTTTCAGGCTCAATGCGGTATCGGCAGGACGGAGTGGATGGGGGCGCTGGCGCTTGCGCATCAGGTCGTCGACGTGCAGTACCCGCAAGCGGAGCAGCACGAGCTGGCCGCGGCGATTCAGGCGCCGGACACAGTGCCGGCGCTCACCGGCGCCATTACCCGCTTGCTGCAGCAGGGGCTGGTTCGACCAGCGGCGCCGGCCGGCGCGTAGGCATCAGCAGAACCATGATCGCCGCAGCGACCAGCGGCAACCAGGCCAGGCCGGGCAGCATGGCGGTGCCCCCGACCTGGTCGCCGATCCAGCCGAGCAGTGGCAGGGTCAGGCTGGCCAAGCCCCAACTCAGCCCCAGCGGCAGGCTGGAGGCCAGCGCCCGCAGCCCCGGTGCTGCCTGCTGGGCCGGTGCCGCCATCACCGAAGTGGAGGTCAGGGAGGCGAGCGGCAGCACCCCCGGGCCGGCGGCATCCACCACGAAGGTGACCCAGACCGGCGTCACCGCCAGTGCCGATGGCGGCGCCGGCCGTCAACCGCCGGCTTCAGCGCGGGGGAACGCACCGGTGCACGGCCACGGCTACGACTACACCGCCGAGCGCCGAGGTACTGGGACAGCCGACAAGGACGAGGCCCGCGGGCTGTTCGTCGTTCTGCTGCAGATGTTGCCGACACCACGTACCAGGGCCGTCTCACACCAGGTCAGCGGACGGTGAGGACTACCTTGCCGATGTTGTCGTAGCGTTCCAGCAGGGCGTGCGCGGCGGCGGCCTGTTGGATCGGCATGGCGGTGTGGATGATCGGCAGGAGCTCGCGGGCGGCCACCGCGGCGCCGAAGTCGCGCTGGAAGCCGGCGCTGATGGCGGCCTTTTCGTCGGCGGTGCGCGGCCGCAGCACCGAGCCGATGAGCCGCAGCCGCTTGCCCATGAGCTGGCCGATGGGGAACTCGGCCGTGGCGCCGCCCAGGGTGGCGATGAACACCAGCCGCCCGCGCACCCGCAGCAGCTTGAGGTGGCGTTCCAGGTAGGCGCCGCCGACACAGTCGAGAATCACGTCCACCCCGCCAGCGGCGGCGCCAATGGCGGCGGCCCAGTCCTCGGTCACGTGGTTGACCGCCACCTGCGCCCCCAGCGTGCGGCAGGCCGCCAGCTTCTCCTCGGAGCGGGCGGTGACGCATACCGTCGCCCCGGCGTGCCGCGCGAGCTGAATCGCCGCGGTGCCGACGCCGCTGGCGCCGCCGTGAATCAACACCGTCTCACCCGCGCTCAGGCCCGCCTCGAGGAACAGGTTCACGTACGCGGTGAGGAACACCTCCGGCAGCCCGCCGCCTTCCACCAGGCTCAGCGCCTCCGGCACCGGCAGCAGATGGCGCGCGTCCACCGCCACCGCCTCGGCGTAGCCGCCGCCGCCCAGAATCGAGCACACGCGATCGCCCACCGCGACCCCCGAGGTCTCTGCCCCGCACGCTTCGACCACGCCCGCCATCTCCAGCCCCAGGTAGGGCGGCGCGCCGGGCGGAGGATCGTAGCCGCCGCGGCGCTGGTACAGGTCGGCGCGATTGACCGCGGTGGCGTGAATCCGCACCAGCACCTCGTGCGGCAGCGGCCGCGGGTCGGGCACCTCGCGCCACTCCAGCGGCGCCTCCGGCCCGTCACCTACCACGATCGCATGCATAAGGCTACTGCTCCAGCTCCGCCGCCAGTTGCTCGACCGCGGCGCGCATGAAGGCCACCTTGGGTTGCGCCATGGCCCGGGCGCGCTCGAAGTGGAACGTGTCGGCGTAGCTCAGCCGCTCGCGGATCATCTCCAGCACCTCCTGCATGGTCTTGTAGTGGTGCCAGAAAAAGGCGCCGATGGCCAGCCGCGCAAACCCGATCGCCCCGATCGTGTCGAGCAGATTGGCGTCGTGGAGGAGCTGTCCCTCTATCGTCGACGGACGGCTGCCGGGACGGTGCTCGCGGATCGCCTGGGTCACCCGTTGGGACCGGTCCGGCGGGAAGCCGGTCTCGGCTAGAATCAGCTCCGCCTTCTCCACCGCCTCGTTCAGCCGGCGCGCCGGGATTTCGACGTTGTGCAGAAAGCAGGCGGCGTGCAGAACGTCATCGTCGTACCGCTCGCCCTCGCCGATCTCGCGCGCCAAGTGGTACACGCGGTAGGAGTGTTCGAACCCGGAGGCCAGTCGGCCGGCGGTCAGATCCTTGACGTACTGGACGATCAGTTTGCGCATCATTCGCACCGCGCCCAGTGTAGCAGCCGAACGGCATCTTGACACGCAAAAACCGACCTCCGTAGGGTCTCCCATGGTCGTCGTTCTCGATCGTGGCATCACCCAGGGGCAGAAGAGCGCGGTGCGGGCGCATCTCCAGGAGCACCGCTACCGGATCCGCGAGCTGGAGCAGGACGGCGAGACCGTGCTCGGTGCGGTCGGCGGCGACCCGCTCGATCAACGCCAGATCGAGCTCCTGCCGGGCGTCGCCCAGGTGATCCCGCTCAACCAGCCCTACAAGCTCGCCTCGCGCGAGTTCAAGCGCGACGAAACGGTCATCGGCCTCGGCCCGCTCAAGGTGGGGGGCGGCCGCCTGGCGGTGTTCGCCGGACCGTGCGCGGTGGAGTCGCGCGCCCAGATCTTCGAGGTGGCGGCGCTGCTCAAGGAGTCGGGCGCGGTCGGTCTGCGCGGCGGGGCGTTCAAGCCGCGCACCTCGCCCTACTCGTTTCAGGGGCTCGGGCAGCCGGGCGTCGAGCTGTTGAAGGAGGCCGGCGAGCGCTACGGGCTGCCGGTGGTCTCCGAGGTCGTGGCGGCCGAATACCTGCCGCTGCTGGCCGACCACGTGGACGTGCTGCAGATCGGGGCGCGCAACATGCAGAACTACGAGCTGCTCAAGCGGGTGGGCGAGATGGGCAAGCCGGTGCTGCTCAAGCGCGGGCTGGCCGCCACCATCGAGGATCTGCTGCTGTCCGCCGAATACCTGCTGGCCCACGGCACCGACGCGGTGATCCTGTGCGAACGCGGCATCCGCACCTTCGAGACCTACACCCGCAACACGCTCGATCTGTCGGCCATTCCGGTGGTCAAGGAGCTCAGCCACCTGCCGATCTTCGTCGATCCCAGCCACGGCACCGGCATGCGCGACAAGGTGGCGCCGATGGCGCTGGCCGCGGTGGCGGCGGGCGCCGACGGCATCCTGGTCGAGGTGCATCCCGACCCCGAGGCAGCGCTGTCGGACGGGCCGCAGTCGCTGTTTCCCGCTCAGTTCGAGAAGCTGATGCGCGACGTCGAGCGGCTGGCCCCGGTGCTCGGCAAGGAAGTGGCGCGCCTGCCGCGTCCCGCCCGCCGGCCACCGCCGCCGGCCGGCGCCTCATCCGCGGCGCCCGCGCCGGTGACGGTCGCGTTTCAGGGTGAACGCGGCGCCCACAGCGAGAACGCCATCTTCCGCTACTTCCCGCACCCGCGGCCGGTGCCCGCCCGTGAGTTCGCCGACGTGTTTCGCCAGGTGCTGGACGGATCGGTGGGCTACGGACTGCTGCCGATCGAGAACTCCCTGACCGGGTCGATTCACCAGAACTACGACCTGCTGCTGCAGTTCCCGGACATCAAGATCGTGGGCGAGATCACCACCCGCATCGTCTGGTGCCTGATCGGGGTGCCGGGGGCGGCCACCGGCGGCATCCGGCGCGTGCTCTCCCATCCGCAGGGACTGGCCCAGTGCGCGCAGTTCCTGGCCGGCTTTCCCGAGTGGGAGGAGGTGCCGTTCTACGACACCGCCGGGGCGGTGGCGCACGTGGCGCAGGCGGGGGACCCGACCCAGGCGGCGCTGGCCGGGGCCGCGGCGGCGCGCGAGCACAAGATGACGGTGCTGGCGGAGGGGATCGAGACCAACGTCCGCAACTACACCCGCTTCGTGCTGCTGGCGCGCGACGAGCACGCCGCGGTGACCGATCCGACCCGCGCCTCGATCGTGTTCTCGGCGCGCGACGAGCCGGGCAGCCTGTTTCGGGTGCTGCAGGTGCTGGCCGACAGCCGGCTCAACATGAAGAAGCTGGAATCGCGACCGATTCCCGGCCGGCCGTGGGAGTACATGTTCTACGTCGACCTCGACGTGCCGGCCGCGCGCGCGTCGTTCGAGCAGGCGATGGAGCAGGTGCGGGCGGCGGCCGCCAGCTATCGCCTGCTGGGCATGTACCGCTCCGGGGTTGCCGCGGTCCGCTGAGTCCGCCGGCTGAGTCCCCCGGCTGCCCCGATTGAAGCGCCACCGAATCCCGCCCGTTGCCCCTGGTATGAACGGGACGATACGGAGAGCGGCACTGGGTGTGCTGGGGATCGGGGCGCTGGGGATCGGGCCGGCGGCGCTGGCCGGGTGCGACCTGTCGGCGGAGCGGTGGGCGGTGCAGCTTCCGGCGCTGCCGGCGGCGTGGCGGCACCTGGACGTTACCTTGCGCGTTACCGCGGTCGACGGCGGCGACGGCAGCGAGCACCGGCTGCCGGACGCACGTCCCGGCAGCCGGCTGGCGCTGCCGGTCGGGCGGCAGGCCGGAACCGTGGTCCACGTCCAGCCGCTGGTCGGCGGCACCGTGCCACTGCGCCCGGCGGGGGCGGTGGTGACAGCCCCAGGCCCGGCGCAGGGCGTGCTGAACGCGTCGTGGGAACGGGGCTTCCTGGCCGACCTGGTGCTGAACCTGTGGCGCGGCGGCACCAATCCGCGGTTCCTCAACCTCGCGCGGCTGGACCGGGAGATTGGCGCGCGCGTGCCGCGCGATCCCTGGTCACTGGACCGCACTGCCATTCTCGCCGCCCTGCAGACCAACGCCATGCGCGTGACGCTGATCCGGCCGCGGCCGGCGCACGAAGTCACGCTGCGGCTCCCGGCCGGCCGCTGGGTGTGGTGGGACCCGTTCGCGCCGCCGCTCGAGAGTGACGGCACCACCCCGCTGACGGTGTCGGCCCGCACCGGCTACCACCTGTTGCTCGCCGGCGACGGCACCGGCCGGGCGCTGCAGGTGGATGCCACCGGCGGCGTGGTGGTGTCACCCGCGCCGTCCAACTGACGGCCGCGTCCAGCCCGAGCGTGACGGTCTGGCGGGTCTGCGGGCGCCCCGGTGGCGCCCGCGCACGGGGCGGAGTACGATTGAGACGTGATCCGGCCGGCGCCCAGAGCGGTGGTGTTCGATCTGGACGGCACCCTCGTCGATTCGGTCCAGGACCTTGCAGCCGCGATGAACGCCACGCTGCGGGAGCTGGGCCATCCACCCCATCCCACCGCCTGCTACCGGCAACTCATCGGCGCCGGCGCCAACGCGCTGGTGGCCCGGGCCCTGCCGCCCGCGCACCGCCGGCCGGCGCACGCCGAAGCGGCCCGCGCCCTGATGCGCGTTCACTACCGCCGGCACGCGCTGCGCACCACCCGGCCCTACCCGGGCGTGCGCTGGCTGCTGGCTGAACTGAACCGCCGCCGCGTACCGATGGCGGTGCTCTCCAACAAACTGCATCAGGAGACGGTGCAGGTAGTACGCGGCCTGTTTCCCGGTGTGCCGTTTCGGGCGGTGCGGGGCCTCGGACCGCACTCCGCACCGAAACCGGACCCGGCCGGCCTGCTCGCTCTGGCACGCACGTTGCGGCTGCATCCTCGCCAATTGCTCCTGATCGGGGACGGCGACGCCGACATGCTGGCCGGCCGGCGCTGCGGCGCCTATCCGGTCGGTGCCACCTGGGGCTATCGGCCACCGCGCGAGCTGCTCGCCGCGGGCGCCGCGGAACTGATCACCCACCCGCGCTCGGTCACGCGCTACCTGCGCCAACAGCCAACGCCAGCGCGCTAACCCAGCAGGTCGTCCACCTGCTGGACGATGGAGCGCCGGAGCGGCCCCGGACCGCGGCTCCGTACCAGCACCCACCACCCGATCAGCAGCGTCAGCAGGGAACGCGCGGTCAGGTCGGGAGCCACCCGCCGCGGAATCTCGGCCAGCGTCTGGCCGGCAACGATCGCGGCGCGGAAGCACTGCTCGAGGTCTGCGAACGCGCGCTCCACAATCGCCTTGACCTCCGCGTCGTACGGCGTCAACTCCAGCGCGGTGTTCATCAGCATGCCGCAACCGCTCCAGGAGTCATCGCCGTCGGTCTCCGCGATTGCGGACGCCAACAGACTCGAGATCGCCTGACGCGGCGAGAGGGGTTCGGCCAGCGCCGTCCGGACGTGGGCCTGCCACCGTGCGGCGTAGTGGCGCAGCACCCGGAGAAACACGGTGTGCTTGTCGCCGAGGGAAGCGTACACGTTGCTGCGGCTCATGCCGGTGCCCGCCGCGAGGTCCAGTATCGACGTCGCGTGATAGCCGCGCGCCGAGAATACTTCCATCGCCTTCGCCAGGGTGTCCTCGACCTTGAACTGTTTTTTCCTTCCCACTGACCCACTGACCTTCCTGTTGAATTGCCTGTTGAATGGTCCGTTCGCGGGCTTGGCCCGAGAGCTCGGACCCCCTGGGTATTTGACCGCTCGTTCCAAAGTCTACCGTGGGCCGACGGGACCGGGCAAGCCGAGGCAGCCGGGGCAGCCGGCGTCGTTGCCGTACGTTGCCGTTGACAGAGTGGCACCGGCCCGCTACCTTGACCCCGACCAATCATGCCGGAGGCAGGCTACATGAGTGACACAGCAACCAAATATCGGGTGGTAGGCACCCGCCCCGTGCGGCACGACGGGGTCGACAAAGTAACGGGACGCGCCGCGTACGGCGCCGACCTTCATCTTCCGGGCATGCTGCACGGCAAGGTGCTGCGCAGCCCCCACGCCCACGCGCGCATCAGATCGATCGACACCAGCGCCGCGGAGGCCCTGGACGGGGTGTTCGCGGTGGTCACCGGTGACGACTTTCCGCGCGCGCCGGTGGACAACGGCAATCATCAGGCGCAGGTCGTGATGTGCCGCGGCCACGTGCGCTACGCCGGCCATGCGGTGGCGGCGGTGGCGGCGGCGACCCCCACGATCGCGGACCAGGCCCTGGACCTGATCAAGGTCGACTACGAGGTGCTGCCCCACGTCACCGACGTCGTGGAGGCGGCCAAGGGCACGGTGATCATCGATCCCGACCTGCGCACCAACGGCGATGCGTCGGCGCCGCCGTCGAACATCTGCACCACGGACGTATTCGAGGCCGGCGACCTGGAGGCGGGCTTTGCGGCCGCCGACGTCGTAATCGAGCACGAGTTCGACTGCGCCACCATTCATCAGGGCTACATCGAGCCGCACGCGTGCGTCGCGCGCCATTCCGAGGACGGGCAGGCGATGCTCTGGGTGTCCAGCCAGGGCCACTTCGCCATGCGTGACCAGAGCGCGGCGGTGCTGGGGATCAGGCCGTCGCAGATCAAGTCGATTCCGGCCGAGATCGGCGGCGGCTTCGGCGGCAAGACCGGCGTGTTCCTGGAGCCGGTTTCGATTCTGCTGTCCAAGCAGTCGGGCCGGCCGGTCAAGATGGTGATGAACCGCTCCGAAGTGTTCACCTCCACCGGGCCGGCGCCGGGCAGCCACATCCGCCTCAAGCTGGGCGCCACCCGCGACGGCCGCATTACCGCGGTCGACGCCGATCTGTACTACGAGTCGGGCAGTTTTCCGGGTGGCCTGATGGCCTGCGGGATGTTCAGCCTGACCTCCCCGTACGACCTGGAGAACTATCACATCGAGGGCTACAACGTGCTGGTCAACAAGCCGTACATGCGCCCCTACCGAGCACCGCTGGCACCCAACGCGGCGCACGCGATCGAGACCGTCATCGACGAGGTGTGCGAGGAGATCGGGATGGACCCGATCGAGTTCCGCCTCAAGAATGCCGCCAGGAAGGGCACCAAGGCCGCCTACGGTCCCATCTTTCCCGAGATCGGCATGGTGGCAACGCTGGAAGCGGCGCGCGACCATCCGCACTACACCGCGCCGCTCGGACCCAATCAGGGACGCGGCGTGGCCTCCGGCTTCTGGATCAACATCGGCGGCGACGCCACCGCCAACATCACCATCCTGCCGGACGGCCGGGCGTCGCTGGTCACCGGCCGCCCCGACGTCGGCGGCGCGCGCGCCGCGCAGGCGATGGTGCTGGCCGAAGAGCTGGGGATCGACGTGGACCAGGTGAATCCTTCGATCGGCGACACCGATACCGTCGGCATGAACGGCATCTCCGAGGGGAGCAGCACCGCCTACGCCAGCAGCATGGCGATCCACGAGGCTGCCGTGAAGCTGGTCGACCTGCTGCGCGAGCGCGCGGCTCGGGTGTGGGAGGTGGACCAGGAGAAGGTCACCTGGAAGGACGGCGCCGCGCATCTCGACCCGGACGGCAATGGCTCGCACGCGCCGCTGTCGCTCAAGGAGCTGGCCCGGTCCGCGTCCCAGACCGGCGGACCGCTCGGCGCCGAGGCGGCGATCAACGCCCGCTTCGCGGCGCCGTCGTTCGGGACCCATATCTGCGACGTGGAAGTGGACCCCGACACCGGCAAGGTGGACGTGGTGCGCTACACCGTGTGCCAGGACGCCGGTTGCGCGCTGCACAAGGACTACGTGGAGGGGCAGTATCAGGGCGGTGCCGCGCAGGGCATCGGCTGGGCGCTGAACGAAGGCTACGTCTACAACGAGCAGGGCGTGATGGAGAACGCCGGCTTTCTGGACTACCGCATGCCGGTCGCGCTCGACCTGCCGATGATCGACCCGGTGATCGTCGAAGTGCCCAATCCCAAGCACCCCTACGGCGTGCGCGGGGTGGGCGAGAACGCGATCGTGGCCCCGATCGCCACCGTCGCCAACGCCATCCACGACGCCACCGGAGTGCGTCTGCGGGAGGCGCCGATGTCGCCGCCGCGGGTGCTGGAGGCGATCCTGGAGCAGAACGGGTCGAACGGAAAGGGCTGAGGCAAGGCCCAGGCAAGGCCGGCCTGCAGCGGGGCGCGCGTTCCGCCCCCGCTGCGCTTCACTCCGCCCCGGTGCGCTTCGGTGCGTGACTCTCTGCTGCCGTTGCGCGAACCGCTGCAGGTCGAAACCGAGCGGGTCGCGGCGGACCGTATCATGGCCGTGCTCGGATCGTACCTGACCCCGGCCCGGCGTGCGGCGATCGCGCAGGTGGTCACCGCGCGCACGTTCGCGGTGGTGCCTGTCCTGGAGCACCTGACCGACGCCGGCAACGTGGCCGCGGTGCTGCGCAGCGCGGAAGGGCTGGGGTACGGTGCGGCGCACGTCGTCGAGCCGCCCGGGTCGGCGGCGCGGGCGGCCGCGGCCAACCGCCTCACGCCCACCCGCGTCACCCAGGGCGCCGACAAGTGGCTGTTCATCAGACCCTGGCCGGACAGCGCCGCGTGCGTGGCGCACCTGCGGGCCGCCGGCCTGAGGGTGGTGGCCACCTCCCTCAGTGCCGGCAGCGTGCCGCTGGCGGAGCTCGATCTGAGCACGCCCGTGGCCATCGCGTTCGGCAACGAACACCGCGGCGTCAGCCCCGCCCTCGCGGCCGCGGCCGACCAGTTGATTGCCATACCCATGTGCGGCTTTACCCGCAGCTTCAACGTCAGCGTGGCGGCGGCCCTGGTGCTGGCGCACGTGCGCGCCCGGCTGCCGGCCGAAATGGCCGGCTGGCAGCTCACCGCGGCCGAGCGCCGCCTGCTGACCGCCGACTACTACGTGCGCTCTCAGCCCCACGCCGCGGCGTTGTTGCGGCAGGCCCATTCCGGGTAGTACAGTCGCGGCACGTGTCATGATCATCGAACCCAGGGTTCGGGGCTTCATCTGCCTGACCGCCCACCCGGCCGGCTGCGCGGCGGAGGTGGCGCGCCAGATCGACTACGTCCGTGCGCGGCCCGCCATTGACGGGGGGCCCGGACGGGTGCTGGTGATCGGCGCCTCCACCGGCTACGGGCTGGCTTCGCGCATCGTGGCGGCCTTCGGCTGCGGCGCCGATACTGTCGGCGTGTTTCTGGAACGCCCGGCCAGCGGGCGCCGCACCGCATCCGCCGGCTGGTACAACACCGCCGCGTTCGAGCGTCAGGCCGCGGCGGCCGGACGCGGCGCCTGGAGCATCAACGGCGACGCCTTCTCCAACGAGGTGCGCGCGCAGACTCTGCAGGTGGTGGCGGAGCGTCTGGGCCGGGTCGACCTGGTGGTCTACAGTCTGGCGGCTCCGCGCCGGATCGACCCCGATTCCGGGGAGACCTACGACAGCGTGCTCAAACCGATCGGCGCCGCCTACACGGGCGCCACCATCGACCCGGCCAGCGGCGCGGTGCGGTCGGTCAGCGTCGAACCCGCCGCCGACGACGAGGTCCGGGCCACGGTGGCGGTGATGGGCGGCGACGACTGGCGGCGCTGGCTGACCGCGTTGCAGGCCGCCGGCCTGCTGGCGCCGGGGTGCCTCAACGTCGCCTATACCTACGTCGGGCCGACGCTGACGCACGCGATCTACCGCGGCGGCACCATCGGCCGCGCCAAGGAGCATCTGGAGCGGACGGCACACGCGCTCGACCGCGAGCTGCCGGCGCGCACCTTGATCTCGGTCAACAAGGCGCTGGTCACCCAGTCCAGCGCCGCCCTTCCGGTGGTGCCGCTCTATCTGATGGTGCTGTTCCGGGTGATGGCGGAGCGCGGCACCCATGAAGACGCGGTCGCGCAGATGCGCCGGCTGTTCGCGGATCGCCTGTACCGCGGGCCGACGATCCCTACCGATGCGGAGCGGCGGGTGCGGATGGACGACTGGGAGATGGAGGCCGCGGTGCAGCGCGAAGTGGAGCGGCGGTTCAGGCTGCTTGCCGACCGCGGCGCAGCCGCCACCGAGGAGACGCTGCGTGAGCTGGCCGACCTCGACGGGTATCGCAGCGCTTTCCTCGGCATGTTCGGCTTCGGTCAGCCGGGGGTGGACTACGCCGCCGACGTCGATTCCGAGGTGGCGGTGCCGTCGCTGGCCGGCTCCGGCACGTGACGCCGGCGCGCCCGGCTTCCGGTCACAGGATTGCAGGTGCCTCCACGATCGTGCGCAGCAGGGGCCGGCCCTGCCACGGTATCGCGGCCACCGCCAGCGCCGCCGCCACCGCGCTGAAGATCAGCCAGCGCCAGTGCTGGCCGCGCGCGCTCGGCACCCGGCGCAGGCGCACCCAGCCGACGTGCAGCACCGCGGTGGCCAGCAGCAGCAGCACCGGATGCTCGACCGTGAACATCCGGAGTTGCCCGTCAGCCATTGCCTGAGCGAAGTTGGCCAGACCGAACTGGGTAATGGGACTGAGGTAGTAGAGCACCAGCCCAAGCAGGAGCTGCACGTCCCAGGCGCGGATCATCCAGCGCCCCAGGCTCGTATCGGCGGGTAGCCAATCGCTGCCGCGCACCAGCG
The DNA here is from genome assembly GCA_965198005.1 of Spirochaetia bacterium. GTDB lineage: Bacteria > Spirochaetota > Spirochaetia > SZUA-6 > Bin103 > Bin103. The sequence continues at coordinate 562,579 of CBDAOI010000003.1, read as the reverse complement.
CGGCGAGCGCGCGCAGCAACACGACCGCCAGCAGCAGCAGCACCGGATAGCGCAGGTAGGAGTGGACCACGAGAGCGAAGCTGTACATCTGTCGTTGCCGAGAGTATACCGACCCGCGCACGCGCTGACGCGACGCTGACGCGGATTCCACGTTTTTCCACGTTGCGCCCGGTTCGGTCACGCGCCAAGCTGCGTTATACTGTTGCGTTATACTGTATGGTACGCGACTCAATGGTAAGCAGTGGTCCGAGACGATGAGTGACCTGCACGTCCATGCAGCGACCGGCAACGGTCAGGCGGAGGCGGTCGATCTCCAGCCGGCGGCCGGCGGCCACAACGGGGCCGCCGGTCCCGCGGCGCCCCCGGTTCCTCCGCCAGCGATGGACCGCCAGGAGCTGGCCGAGTGGATCGAATCGCTCGAGTACGTGATCCGCAGCGGCGGTCCCGAGCGCGCCCGCTTTCTGCTGACCGAGTTGCAGCGCCACGCCCGCCAGCGCGGCGCCGGGCTGCCGTTCTCCGCCAACACCGCCTACGTGAACACCATTCCGCGCGCGCAGCAGCCGACGTTTCCCGGCCGGCGCGAGCTCGAGCGCCGCATCAAGTCGATCATCCGCTGGAACGCGATGGCGATGGTGGTGCGCGCCAACCAGAACTCGGACAACATCGGCGGCCACATCTCCTCGTTCGCATCCGGCGCCACTTTGGTCGAGGTGGCCCAGAACCACTTCCTGCGCGGCCCGGACGCGCCCGGCGGCGGGGACGTGGTCTACTTTCAGGGACACTCCGCGCCCGGCATGTACGCCCGCGCCTACCTGGAAGGGCGGCTTATCGAGCAGCAGCTCGGCAACTTCCGTCGCGAGTTGCAGCCGGGCGGCGGCCTCTCCTCCTATCCGCACCCGTGGCTGATGCCCGACTTCTGGTTCTCGCCGTCGGTGTCGATGGGGCTGACCCCGATCATTTCGATCTATCAGGCGCGCTTCAACCGCTACCTGCGCGACCGCGGGATCCACGACACCTCGGCGCAGAAGGTGTGGGCGTTCCTGGGCGATGGCGAGATGGACGAGCCGGAGTCGCTCGGCTCGATCACGCTGGCCGCACGCGAGCGCCTGGACAACCTGATCTGGGTAGTCAACTGCAACCTGCAGCGTCTGGACGGGCCGGTGCGCGGCAACGGCAAGATCATCCAGGAGCTGGAGGCGGCGTTCCGCGGCGCCGGCTGGAACGTGATCAAGGTGATCTGGGGCGCCGATTGGGATCCGCTGCTGGAGAAGGACACCGACGGCGTGCTGGTGCGGCGCATGAACGAGACGGTCGACGGCCAGTTCCAGAAGTACACCGTGGCCAGCGGCGACTACATCCGCAACGACTTCTTCGGCACCGATCCGCGCCTGCTGGAGATGGTCCGGACCTACTCCGACGAGCAGCTCCAGAAGCTGCGGCGCGGCGGGCACGACCCGGAGAAGGTGTACGCGGCCTACCACGCGGCGGTCAATCATCGCGGGGCGCCCAGCGTGGTGCTGGCCCAGACCATCAAGGGGTACGGGCTGGGCGAGAGCGGCGAGGGGAAGAACATCACCCACCAGCAGAAGAAGCTCAACGAGGACGAGCTGGCCAACTTCCGCACCCGCTTCGGGATTCCGATTTCCGACGATCAGGTGGCCAAGGCGCCGTTCTACCGCCCGCCGGAGCGCAGCGAGGAGCTGCGCTACCTGCACCAGCGCCGGCAGGCGTTGGGCGGCTACCTGCCGAGCCGCACCGCCAAGGCGCCCCCATTGCCGCCCCCCTCCGAGGAGGTGTTCCGCGAGTTCCACGCCGGCACCGACGACCGCGCCGTGTCCACCACCATGGTGTTCGTGCGCATCCTGTCCAAGTTGCTGCGCGACCAGGAGCTGGGCAGGCTGCTGGTGCCGATCGTGCCGGACGAGGCGCGTACCTTCGGCATGGAGGCGCTGTTCCGCCAGGTGGGCATCTACAGCAGCCTCGGCCAGTTGTACGAGCCGGTGGACCGGGCGAACCTGCTCTACTACCGGGAGGCTACCGACGGCCAAGTGCTGGAGGAGGGCATAACCGAGGCCGGCTCCTGCTCCAGCTTCATCGCCGCCGGCACCGCCTACGCCACCCACGGCATCAATACGATCCCGTTCTACATCTTCTATTCGATGTTCGGATTCCAGCGCGTGGGCGACCTGATCTGGGCGGCCGGCGACATGCGCGCCAAGGGTTTTTTTCTGGGTGGGACTTCCGGACGCACTACCCTCAACGGTGAGGGGCTGCAGCATCAGGACGGGCACAGCCACGTGGCCGCCCTGAGCATCCCCAACCTCAAGGCGTACGACCCCGCATATGCCTACGAGCTGGCGGTGATCATCCGCGACGGCATCGAGCGCATGTACACGCGGCAGGAGGATGTCTTCTACTACCTCACGGTGATGAACGAGAACTACCCGATGCCGGCCATGCCGCGCGGCGCCCGCGAGGGGATCCTGCGCGGCATCTACCGCCTGGTGCGCGCCCGCGGCGGCCCGGGCAAGCCGCGCGCCCATCTGCTCGGCAGCGGCACCATTCTCAATGAGGCGCGCGCCGCCCAGGGTCTGCTGCGCCGCTACGGGGTGGCCGCCGACGTGTGGAGCGTGACCAGCTACAAGGAGCTGTACGACGACGTCAATGCGGTCGAGCGCTGGAACGCACTGCATCCAAAGGAGCACCGGCGGAGCTACCTGCAGCAGGTGTTCGCCGGCGAGCGCGGCGTGTGCGTGGCGGCCTCCGACTACCTGAGAGTGCTGCCGCGCGCCGTGGCGTCCCATCTGCCGGGGCCGGTAGTGGCCCTGGGCACCGACGGCTTCGGGCGCAGCGAGACCCGCGCCGCGTTGCGCGACTTCTTCGGGGTGGACGCCGGCCACATCACGGTGGCGGCCCTGAGCGCCCTGGCGGAAGCGGGCGAAGTGCCCCCGGCGCTGATCGGGCAGGCGCTTGCCGACTTGAGGATCGACCCCGACGCGCCCGGCCCGCAGCCGGCCTGACCCGGGCACTCACACAAGTCTAACGGTTCCCTAGCAGACCACTAAACGCCGCAGCCCACCTTTACCCCGAATACCCCGAAAATCCTATCGATCAAGGAGGGACAAGAACCTTGTCTCACTCACGTATCTTCTTGCGCCGGACCACCGGTCTGCCGGTGCTGGCGCTTCTGTTCGCGGGCACTCTCGCCGCCGCCGGTTCGGCCGGAGAGGATGGCGGCGGCTGGGCGTTCATCACCGACGAGTCGGACGACCCCATGCTGCCGGGCATCAACCCGCTGGAGGTCCCCGGCAACATCGTCGCGGCCGGCAGCTCCACCGTGTTCCCGCTCTCCGAGCGCATGGTCGAGCGGTTCAAGGATGAGGGATTCCCGGGCAACATCACCGTGGACAGCATCGGCAGCGGCGCCGGCTTCGAGCGGTTCTGCACCGCCGGCGAGACCGACGTCTCCACCGCCAGCCGTGCGATCAAGTCGAAGGAAGTGGACTCCTGCAATGCCATCGGCCGCGACCCGATCGAGATTCGCGTCGGCACCGACGCGCTGGCGGTGGTGGTCAGCAAGGACAACACGTTCGCCGACAACGTCTCCATGGAGCAGCTCTCGGCGCTGTTCAGCACCGCGACCAACTGGAGCGACGTCAATCCGGCCTGGCCGGCCGAGCCGATTCAGCGCTTCATTCCCGGCACCGACAGCGGCACCTTCGACTACTTCGTGGAACAGGTGTTCGACGAGGACGAGGAGCCGATTCTGAGCGCCGACAACCTGCAGATGAGCGAGGATGACAACATCCTGGTGCGGGGCGTGCTCGGCGGACCCTACTCGGTCGGATTCTTCGGCTACGCGTACTACTCCGAGAACGCCGACAAGCTGCGGGTGCTCCACGTCGACGGGGTCGAGGCGAGTGAAGAGAGCGTCGACGACGCGTCCTATCCGCTGGCGCGGCCGCTGTCCATCTACACTACGGCCGACATCATGCTGGAGAAGCCGCAGGTCGCCGCCTTCATCGCCTTCTACCTGACCTACGTCAATGAAGAGGTGGTCGACGTCGGCTACTTCCCGGCCAATCCGATGGCGCTCGACAGCGCCAAGCAGGCCTGGCTGGACGCCGTCGCAAGCGCGGCTGCCGCCAATTAGATCGGGCCGTGCGGTCGGCTGGATACTATAACTTAGTCACAGCCATATTTATTTTATCTTGTGCTGATAATCAGAGAACAAAACCTAACGAAACTGCTGAATAGGAGCCTCGTTTCGAGGCTCTAATTTGTCACAACGATATTTTCTTTATCTCTCGAATTGTCTCGTCACCGCCGAACTCGAGCGCAAGCTCGAACGTTCCCGTGCGCACCTGTGGCACTCAGGGATCGCAGAGCTTGCACCGGCATCCCCACTGGACTACAGTCGACACGAATGATCTTCGAATCGGCCCCGCGGATATGCCAAAATGACGAACGATGGCATGAGTGATAGTTGACATGAATGGTGGAGGCGCAGATCTCGATCGCGGTCACATGCCCTTGGCATATCGCGAGTCGCTCACTCCAGCAACGCTGCTCCTTACCGGCGCGGTGTTGTGCGGCATCGTAGCGATGCACACGATCGTCGGTCCGCTCGGGACCAACGCCACGCTGGGCCTTTTCCGGCGCGTTGCCTACTGGGCGCTGTGTGGAGTTCTGTGCACCTTCGTCTGCTACTCCCAGGGAATCGTAACGCTTTATCTTGCGCGCCATCGATCGCCATCCGAAACCACCCTGGCACTGGCGGCAACGGCGCTGTTCCTGGCCGTGCCCTGCGCTTCCATCACGTTCGTCACGTACCGGCTGTTCCATAGCGCCTACCCTCCCCAGGAGGAATTGGTGGGAATCTACCGGGCATGCGCAGTCCAGTTGATAGGTGTGTTCATGCTCTGGAACTACGTGCTGCGCCGGCGTATCGGGCGCTCACTTGCCTCCGGCGCCGACGCCGTTGCCGCTGCCGGAGACAACCTGCGGCAGCGCTCGGAGGATCGCGCTTAGCCCCGCCTCGGCGTGGCGCTACTAGCGGTTGGCCACCGCGGCGCGCACGGCCTGGAGGTAGGTTCGGCTTACCGGCACCTCGTGGTCGCCCTTGAGGCGCAGCAGGGTGTGGTTGTCGCGTCGCACCAGTTCCGCTACCTGGCGATGAGCGACCCAGTACGAGCGGTGCACCTGCATGCCGCGGGCGCCGAGCGTAGCAATGGCGTCGGTGAATCGCACGAGTACGCGGCTGGAACCGGAAGTGGTGTGCACGTGTACGTGGCGTCCCTCCGACTTGAGGTAAATGACATCACTGCCCGGACCAAGAGGCGGCCGGTCGAAGATCGTGGACCGCGGCTCGTCGGCGCTCTCCGTCGCGGGTGCACCGTGACTGGCCGGCGCTGCCGCCTCGGTGGGCGGCGTCTCCGGAAGAGGTGGCAGGTCTGTCTCCGCGGCGGCAACGGCCGGTGTGGCGGCGGATTGACCCGGAGGTTGGTCCGGCTCGTGCTCCGGCTCGTGGTCCGCGGTGACCAGTCTGAGGCGTTGGCAGACTGCGAATTGGAATAGACCGCTGCACGCCAGCGCCACCGGTGCCACCATCGAGTACAACGTCCCCCAGGTCACCGTGGCGGCGTAGTCCGGATAGAACATGGCCTGCACCGTGTACGCGACTGCGGTGCAGGGCACGGCCGCAACCAGCATCGCGACGGCCACAGCCGCCGTGGCCTCGAGTGACGACCGGAAGCGCGTGAGATAGAGCGTCACCACGTGCATCGAGTAGCAGGTGGACCAACTGAAGCAGGCGCACAGCAGGCAATTTGTCAAGCGCTGCAGCGGAGTGAGGGAGTCGTACGAGCCTATCGGGCCGATGACGACGAATATCACGACGATAACCCCCACCGTGGCGAGCGTGATCCAGAACATGCCCAAGCTGAGCATCTCACGGTACGCATGGTGCATCCGCACCGCAACTCGAGCCACGTCACCCGTGCGCGATGGCGACAATGAATCGTTCACGTAGTTCGTTGATAACCCACTCATCGCGGACCGTCAACCCGCAGCCATTGGCCGGCGGCGGTGCTTCGGTGCTACCCTTGGGGGCAAGAGCGATGGCGATCGAAGTCAAGCTGCCGGAACTGGGTGAGAATGTCGCGACCGGCGACGTCACGGCGATTCTGGTGCGTCCGGGCGAGCATGTCGAGCAGGACGCCCCGCTGCTGGAGCTGGAGACCGACAAGGCGGTGGTCGAGGTGCCCGCCCCCGCCGCCGGCGTGGTGACTGCCATTCACGTCACGGCGGGTACCAGCATCAGTGTGGGCGACCCGATTGTCAGCCTGGAGCCCGCGCCGGCGGGGGCCGCGGACGAGGCTCCGGCCGCTACGCCGGGGCCGGCCCGGGAGGCAGCGGCCCCGGCGGCTGCCGCTGGTCCTCCACCGGCGCACGCCGCGCCGGCCGCCGCGGCTGCCCGATACGCTGACCTGCCGCCGACCCCGGCGACCCCGGCGGTGCGGCGACTGGCGCGCGAGATCGGCGTCGACCTGGCCACCGTGCAGGGCAGCGGCCCGGGCGGCCGCATCCTGGCGGACGACGTCAAGGCCACCGCCAAGCGCCTGCTGCAGGCGCGCGACCGGGGCGCAGGCGGCACCGCGGCCGGTGGCGGCGCGCGCCTGCCGCTGCCCGACTTCGCCCGCTGGGGACCGATCGAGCGGCTGCCGATGAACGCCGTGCGGCGGGCTACCGCCGCCCATCTGGGCGCGGCCTGGGACGCAGTGCCGGCCGTGACCCAGCAGGACAAGGCGGACATCACGGAGCTGGAGCGGCTGCGCACGTCCTACGCCGCGCGCGCCGAGGCGGCCGGCGCCAAGCTGACCATCACCGCCATCCTGGTCAGGGTCGTGGCCAGCGCCCTCAAGGTGTTCCCGCAGTTCAATGCGAGCGTCGACCTCGAGCGCAACGAGGTGGTGTACAAGGGCTACCGCCACGTCGGCGTGGCGGTCGATACGGAGCGCGGGCTGCTGGTGCCGGTGATCCGCGACGTGGATCGCAAGAACATCGTGCGGATCGCCGCCGACTTGAGTGAGCTGTCGGCGCGGGCGCGCGGGCGCACGCTCACCGCTCCGGAGATGCAGGGCGGGAGCTTCACCATCTCCAATCTGGGCGGCGTCGGCGGCTCCCACTTCACGCCGATCGTGAACGTGCCCGAGGTGGCCATTCTCGGCGTGTCGCGGGCCGCGCTGGAGCCGGTGTGGCAGGACGACCGGTTCGTGCCGCGGCTGCGGCTGCCGCTGTCCCTGACCTATGACCACAGACTGATCGACGGCGTCGACGGCATTCGCTTCCTGCGCTGGGTAATCGAGGCGTTGGAGCAGCCGTTGCTGCTGGCATTGGAGGGTTGACCGCGTGGCAGATTCCAAGCACCTGGTAGTGGTGGGCGCCGGTCCCGGCGGCTACGCCGCGGCGTTCCTGGCGGCCGACCTGGGTCTGCAGGTAACGATGATCGACGACGCCCCCAACCCCGGCGGCGTGTGCCTGTACCGCGGCTGCATCCCGTCCAAGGCGCTGCTGCACGTCGCCAAGCTGGTGCACGAGGCGGCGGCGGCGGCGGAGTGGGGGGTGCGGTTCGCGCCGCCCGAGGTCGACCTGGACCGGTTGCGGGCGTGGAAGCAGGGCGTGGTCGCCAAGCTGACCGCCGGTCTCGGCACCCTGACCACGCAGCGCAAGGTCAAGTACGTCCAGGGGCGCGCCCGCTTCACCTCCGCGCGCACGTTGCAGGTCGACGGCGCCGCCGCCTCCTCCCGCAGCCTCGAGTTCGACCAGGCGATCGTCGCCACCGGATCGCGGCCGGCCCGCATCGGGTCACTGTGGATCGACAGCGACCGCATGCTCGATTCCACGACCGCGCTCGAGCTGCCCGACGTCCCCGGTTCGCTGCTGGTGATCGGCGGCGGCTACATCGGCCTCGAGCTGGGCTCGGTGTACGCGGCTCTGGGTACGCGCGTGACCGTGGTCGAAATGCTGGCGGGCTTGCTCCCCGGCGCCGATCGCGACCTCGCCAACCTGCTGGCGCGGCAGCTCTCCCGGCGCTTCGCCAAGGTGCACGTCGACACCCGGGTGGCGGCGCTGGAGGACACCGGCGCCGGCCTCGAGGCGATCCTGAACACCCCGGAGGGGGAGGTTACCGAGACCTTCGACAAGGTGCTGATGAGCGTCGGGCGCACCCCCAACAGCGGCGACCTCGGGCTGGAGCGGATCGGCGTCACCCCGGACGGGCGCGGCTTCATTCCGGTCAACGAACAGCGTGAGACCAGCCAGCCGGGAGTGTACGCGATCGGTGACGTAGCCGGCGAACCGGGCCTCGCCCACAAGGCCGCGCACGAGGGACGCACCGCGGCGGAGGCGGCCGCGGGCGAGCGGGTGGCGTTCGAGCCCCAGGCGCTGCCGGCGGTAGTGTTCACCGACCCTGAGGTGGCCTGGTGCGGGCTCACGGAAGGGGCGGCCCGGGACCAGGGACTGGAGGTGAGCGTGCAGCGCTTCCCCTGGGCCGCCTCCGGCCGCGCCGCCACCATGGCCCGCCCCGACGGCATGACCAAGCTGCTGGTCGAACCCGGCACTGAGCGGATCCTGGGCATGGGCGTGGTCGGCGCCGGCGCCGGCGAGCTGATCGCGGAGGGGGTGCTGGCGGTGGAGATGGGGGCGCTGGCCACCGACCTGCGGCTCTCGATTCATCCCCATCCCACCCTGAGCGAAACGGTCATGGAAGCCGCCGACCTGTTCTTCGGCCAGAGCACCCACCTCTACCGCCCCAAGACCGGCCGCTGAGGCGCCGGGTGCGGGGGACCACAGTGGCCGTGCCGCCGCCCGCGCGCGCCGCCAGCGACCTGGACGGCGCCGACTGGGCCGCCTACCTGGAGGCGGCCGGCGCGCCCGCCTACCGCCTGCGGCAGATCCGGCGCCACCTGTTCCGCACCCACACGCCCGCGTTCGCCCACATGAGCGACCTGCCGGCGGAGCTGCGCGCCCGGCTGGCACGGGACCTGGCGCCCTACGGCCTCAGCGAGCGCAGCCGCACCACTTCGGCCGACGGGTTGACCACCAAGCTGCTGCTGGAGGCGGCCGACGGCCAACTGGTGGAGACCGTCTCGATCCGGGAGCCGGTGCCGGCCGGCGCGCGGCGAGTGCGGCGGGCGCGCCACACGGTGTGCGTGAGCAGCCAGGTCGGCTGCGCCATGGGGTGCATCTTCTGCGCCTCCGGTCTGCAGGGGCTGGCGCGCAACCTCGGCCGCGGCGAGATTCTGGACCAGGTGGCGCTGGTGCAGCGCGCCTTCGGTCCGCTGTCGAACCTGGTGTTCATGGGCATGGGCGAGCCGCTGGCCAACTTCGCGGCCCTGAGCCGCGCGCTGGAGTCGCTCTGCTCCGCCGGCGGGTTCGGTTTCAGTCCGCGGCGGGTGACGGTCAGCACCGTCGGGCTGGTGAGCGGCATCGAGCGGCTGGCCGCCGCCGGGCTGCCGGTAGGGCTGGCGGTGAGTCTGCACGCCCCGGACGACGCACTCCGGAAGCGGCTGGTCCCGACCGCCGGCCGCTGGCCGGTAGCGGCGATCGTGGCCGCGGCCCACGCCTACGCGCAGGCCACCGGCCGCACCGTCACCTTCGAGTACGTCCTGCTGGCCGGGATCAACGACGCCGCCGACCACGCCGAGCGGCTGGCGGCGCTGCTCGCCGGCGGCACCGGAGCCAGCATGCGCGCCAAGGTCAACCTCATCCCCTACAACCCGGTGCCCGAGCTGGACACCCTGCGCCGCCCCACCGCGGCACGCGTGCGCGCCTTCGTGCAGACCCTGCGCCGGCGCGGCGTGCCGGTGACGGTGCGCAAGGAGAAGGGGCAGGAGGTGGCCGCCGCCTGCGGCCAGCTCCGCCGCTACGCCGACCGGGGGGCTACCGGTAGCGCTGCGCCATCGCCTCCAGGGTGACCGGCGGCACGCGCGCGGCCTGGCCGGCCTGGCCGAAGGCGGTCATGCGCGCCTCGCACACCTCCTGCATCGCCGCGCGCGCGGCCTTCAGGTAGGCGCGCGGATCGAACCCGGCCGGATCCTCCTGCAGCACCTGGCGCACCGCCCCGGTCATCGCCAAGCGGTTGTCGGTATCGACGTTGATCTTGCGCACCCCGTGGCGGACGCCGCGCTGGATCTCCGCGACCGGCACCCCCCAGGTCTGACGGATCGCGCCGCCGTGGGCGTTGACCAGATCCTGCAGTTCCTGCGGCACCGACGACGAGCCGTGCATCACCAGATGGGTGTTGGGCAGCCGCCGGTGGATCTCCTCGATGCGGGTCATGGCCAGCACCTCGCCGTCCGGCTGGCGCGAGAACTTGTAGGCGCCGTGGCTGGTACCGATCGCCACCGCCAGCGCGTCCACTCCGGTGTCCGCCACGAACTGCTCCGCCTCGTCCGGATCGGTCAGCAACTGCTCCCGAGACAGCGAGCCGTCGGCGCCGTGTCCATCCTCCTGGTCGCCGGTCCCGGTCTCCAGTGACCCGAGGCAGCCGAGCTCGCCCTCCACGGTGACCCCGCGCGGATGCGCCAGCTCCACCACGGCGCGGGTCACGCGCACGTTGTAGGCGTAGTCGGTGGGCGACTTGGCGTCCGCGGCCAGCGAGCCGTCCATCATCACGGAGGTGAATCCCTGCCCGATGGCGCTGCGGCAGGTGTCCGGGCTGTTGCCGTGGTCCTGATGAATCGCGATCGGGAGGTGGGGATAGAGCTCCGCCGCGGCCAGCATCAGATGGCGCAGATAGGCGTCCTGGGCGTAGCTGCGCGCCCCGCGCGAGGCCTGGATGATCACCGGCGACTCGGTGCGTTCGGCAGCCGTCATGATCGCCTGGATCTGCTCCATGTTGTTCACGTTGAATGCCGCCAAGCCGTAATCGTTTTCCGCGGCGTGGTCGAGCAGGACCCGCATTGGTATTAGTGGCATGTCAGCGCTCGCTCCTTCTCGGTTCGTTTGTCGGTGTCATCTCTCATCCTTTCTTCAACCCCAGCACGAGGCCGGGAACCGCGCCCACCAGCGCCGGAACGTTGGCGAACAGGATGCCGGTCACGGTGCTCCAATGGCGCTGCAGCTCCCCCGGCTGGCGCGCGTACTGCCACCAGGCGGCGATCGGGCGCCAGTTGATGGTGATCACGTCGAAGTAGGCCAGCACCTGCAGGAGAATGAAGGCCAGCCCGACGACGATCGCCAACACCTTGCCCACCTTCTTGACCAGGAACCCGACGCAGAACCCGATGATCGCCCCCAGCGCCAACTGCGACGCGACCGGAATCAAGGTCTCGCCGAGCAGATCCGAACCGGGATCGGCGGTGGTCTGGGCGCCGGCGGTGGCCGCGCCCGCTCCGGCCAGCCCCGCGGCCCCGATCACCCGCCCACCTAACGGTAGTTGCCGCACCAGCACTCGGTGGCTTCCTCGGGTTCACCTTACTCACAGAGGGGAGGTCCGGTCCATCCTGCCCCCTGCCCCGCACCCGCCGTGCTATGCTGCGCGCATGCGTGAAAATCAGGCACGGCTGCTGGCCATTGCGATTCGCCGCCGGTCGCGCGGCGCGCTGCTGGAGTTGGCGCGGGCCGCGGTTTCGACCGCGGCCGGGATCGCCGGCGACTTTCGCGGGCGGCCCGGAAGGCGCCAGGTCACGGTCCTCGGTCTGGAGGACTGGCAGGCCGCGGCAGCCATGGCCGGCCGGCCGGATCTGCCGTGGTCGACGCGCCGCGCCAACCTGCTGGTAACCGGGGTCGCGCTGTTCGCGAGCAGCGGCAGCATCCTGCGCATCGGGGAGGTGGAGCTGGAGGTGACCGGCGAGACCGCACCCTGCGAGCGGATGGAGGAGGCGTGCCCGGGGCTGCGTGCGGCGCTGGCCGGCGGGTGGCGCGGCGGCGTGACCTGCCGCGTGCTGCGCGGCGGTGAGCTGACGCCGGGCGTCCCGATCCGGGTCGTGGCCGCGTATGCCGGCGCCGAGGTGGCCGCATTGGGCCAGTGCGCCCCTACACGCTATGATGGCCCCCAGTGGAAACGCTCTCGGCCTTCGACGAAGACCCGCTGATCAACTGGGTGGTGGGCATCGACGACGTGGTGCCGCCGTTCTGTGTGGAAATCGTGCTCACCGACGGCAGCCGCTATTCGCTGCACTCGATAACCGCCCACGACGCGCGGTCCGGGGCCGCGGTGGTGCGGATCTGGGACTTTCGCGGCCTGTCCGACGAGGAATTGGATGGGCTGCGGGAGCAGATCATGTCCCTCGAGGATCCCGCGCCGTTGCAGCAGCCGGGCGCGCTGCATCCCCGGTTGGCGTGGGCCGCGGTCCGGTTGCGGCTGACCGACGTCGCCCACTGCGTCGAAAGCCACGCACCGCTGTGGCCCGAGCGCGAGGAGCGCATCATGGCGCGCCAGCGCGGTATCGGATTCGGGAGCTGAGCGCGCCGTTACGGTTACGGTTTCTTGCGCCGGTCAGGCGCAGCGACCACGGCCTGCACCAGCACCACCAGCAGCCAGCCGAAGAACAGCGCCAGCACCAGGGCCACCACGCCGAGCCCAACTGCGACGGCGACCCGTCCAGCCAGCGGCGTGGGCGCGGTCAGCAGCGTGCCGACCAGGCGCCACAGCCTGCCCCCGCCGGCGACCGCCACCGCCACCAGAATCCCGAGCGCGCACACCCACGTGATCAGGTTGACCAGCGGGTGGGGGGTCCGGGGGTCGCGCCGGCCGGTCATTGCCGCGCCCGCCGGCCGGCCGGAGTCCGAACCCCCGGCGGGCGCCGGCGGACGGTGAACTCCCGCGCTTCCGCGCCGGTGCGCGCCTGTTCCGCGGCCAGCGCCGCCTGCTGGAGCACCTGCTGCGCCCGCACTGCGGCCTGCCCGGGGAGCGGCGCGCGCCGCCGGTAGCGGCCGTCCGGCAACAGCTCGTAGGCCTGGCAGTTGTCACTGAGATACAGCTCCATGACCTCCACCAAGCGCTCGCGCAGGTCCGGGTGCTCCACCGGAAACATCAGCTCCACCCGGCGCTGCAGGTTGCGCGGCATCCAGTCGGCGCTCGACAGGTACACCTCGTACGCCCCGCGGTTGTGGAAGTAGGTGATGCGGCTGTGCTCCAGGAAGCGGTCGAGGATGCTCACCACCTCGATGCCCTCGCTCAGTCCGGGGACGCCGGGGCGCAGCATGCACACGCCGCGCACGTTCAGCCGGATGCGCACGCCGGCCTGGGCGGCGGCGTAGAGCGCCGCGATCAGCTCGGGATCGGTGAGCGAATTCACCTTCGCCATGATCAATCCGCGGGCGCGGCCGCCGGCGCGGTCCGCGGTGCCGTGGGCGTGTCCCGCCTCGCGCTCGATCAGGGACAGGAGGCGCCGCTTGAGCAGATTCGGCGCCATCACCAGACGCTCGAGCCGGGAGGTGGAGGAGTACCCGGTGATCGCGTTGAAGAACAGGGTCGCCTCGTGGCCGATCTCCTCGCGTCCGGTCAGCAGCCCGACGTCGCCGTAGAGGCGGGCCGTCGTGTCGTTGTAGTTGCCGGTGCCGAGGTGGGTGTAGGTGCGCACCCCGGCGGCCTCACGCCGCACGATCAGGAGTGCCTTGGCGTGCACCTTGAGCCGGGCGATGCCGTACACCACGATCGCGCCGGCACGCTCCAGCCGCGTGGCCCAGTCGATGTTCTGCTGCTCGTCGAACCGCGCCTTCAACTCGACCAGCACCGTGACCTGCTTGCCGTTTCCGGCCGCACGCTCCAGGGCCTGCACCAACGGCGAGTCGCCCGAAGTCCGGTACAGCGTCATCTTGATCGCCAGGACCGCCGGGTCACCGGCCGCCGCCTGCAGCAGACCGACGACATGGTCGAACGACTCGTACGGATGGTGCAACAGCACGTCGCGCCGGTGCAGCACCTCCCAGGGAGGCGTGCCGTCGGCCAGCTCCGGCACCGGCACCGGCACCCAGCGCGGGTAGTCCAGCTCCTGCGGCCCGGCGTCGAGCAGTCCGCGCAGGCCGGTGAGGTCGACCGGCACGCCGGAGTAGACGTCGTGCCCGGTAAGCCCCAGCGCGCCCGTGAGCAACCGTCCGAGGCGCCCCTCGGCGTCGTCGATCTCCAGGCGCACCACCCGGCTGGAGCGGCGTTCCACCAGGATGTCGGCCATCGCCTCGATGAAGTCCTCGTCGGTCGCCTCGTCCACCTCCAGGTCGGCGGCGCGCGTGACCCGGAACAGGGCGTGCTCCACCACCCGATAGCCGGGAAACAGGTGCGCGGCGTGCAGCACGATCGTGTCTTCCAGCAGCAGGAATCCCGCCGGCGTCCCCGCGCCGGGCAGCGGCCGCAACCGGTCGAGGCCCAGCGGCACCGTTACCAGCGCCACCAGCGGTTCATCCGGCCCAGGCGCGCCGTGCAGGCCGTCCGCCGCGAGCGTGTCCGGCGCCTCCGGTTGTAGCCGAAAGGCGAGATGGAGGCGCAGGTTGGCCACCGCCGTGGCGATGCTGTCGGGCGCGCCCGCGGCCAGGCGCACCGCGGCGAGCGCCGGAAAGATCTGGTACTGGAAATCGTCGGCCGCGGCGCGCCGCTGCGCGGGGGTCAGCTCGGCCGCGGTCAGGATGCGCACCCCGGCGGCCGCCAGCTCCGGCAGCAGATCGGCATGCAGGATCCGGTACTGCTGCCCTACGGCATCGTGGATCTCCGCCGCCAGCCGGGTGAACCGCCGATGCCGCTGCGACCCCGGCACCAGCTCGCGTCTGAGCGCCGCCACCCGGATCATGAAGAACTCGTCGAAGTTGGAGCTGACGATGGTGAGGAACCTGAGCCGCCCGAGCAGCGGTTCGGCGGCGGCGCGCGCCTGGTCGATCACGCGGCGGTTGAATTCCACCCAGCTCAACTCACGGTCGAGCAGGGACTGCTCGGTGACCGGCCGCCGGGGTCTGCTGGTCGCCAATCCCGCCATCGGACCTATAGCCTACACGTTCATTGGTTTGACGTTAACTGCGTGGCGGCAATACCTTAAGGCCCAATCCCAGCCCCCGCTGCCAGGCTCCCCGCTACAGCGCTCTCGTTGCGCGTGCCGGAGCCGGGGGATGACGAATCACTGCGAGGCACGAATGAAGCGAGTGTGCACGCTCGCGGGAGCGGTGGGCCTGCTCCTGCTACCGGCGTTCCCGGCCCTGGCCCAGGCAGAAGCCGCACCCGGCGGCCGCGATCTGATGTGGGTGACCTGGATCGGCTCCGTGGCGGCGTTGCTGTTCGCGCTGATCCTGGCGCTGTCGGTGCTGCGCAAGAACCCGGGCAATGCCACCATGCAGGAGCTCAGCCGCGCGGTGCTGGAGGGGGCGACCGCTTACCTGAAGCAGCAGTACAAGGTCGTGGGCCTGTTCTTCGCGCTGCTGTTCGTGGTGCTGGCGATCATCTCCTACGGCCTGAAGCTGCTGTCGCCGTTCGTGCCTTTCGCCTTCATCACCGGCGGGTTTTTCTCTGCGCTCGCCGGATACATCGGTATGTCGATTGCGACGCGGGCCAACTCCCGCACCGCCCAGGGCGCCAGCGAGTCGCTCAACGCCGGGCTGCGGGTAGCGTTTTCGTCGGGCACGGTGATGGGGATGACCGTGGTCGGACTCGGCCTGCTGGACATCTCGATCTGGTGGTTCCTGCTGCGCTTCGCGTTCGACGTCCCGGTGGTGGAGATTCCGCCGATCATGATCACCTTCGGCATGGGGGCGTCGCTGCAGGCGCTGTTCGCGCGCCTCGGCGGCGGCATCTTCACCAAGGCGGCGGACGTGGGCGCCGACCTGGTGGGCAAGGTGGAGGCCAACATCCCGGAGGATGACGCCCGCAACCCGGCCACCATCGCCGACAACGTGGGCGACAACGTGGGCGACGTGGCCGGCATGGGCGCCGACCTGTACGAGTCCTTCGTCGGCTCGATCATCGCCACCATGGCGCTCGGCGCCATCGCCTCGCTCAACCTGCCGGAGGTGTCCGCGCTGCAGATGATCCAGGTGCCGGTGTCGGTGGCCACCATCGGCGTGCTGTGCTCGATCCTCGGCACCGCGGTGGTGCGCACCAAGGGGGATCCGTCGCAGCAGGTGCTGCTGCGCGCGCTGCGCAACGGCACGCTGCTTTCCACCGGGCTGATCGCGGTGCTGTCGCTGGTGCTGGTGCTGCTCACCGCCGGCCCGAGCTTCGTCGGCCTGTGGGGGGCGATGATCGTCGGCCTGGTGGCCGGCAACGTGATCGGCTTTTTCACCGAGTACTACACCTCCGACAACTACGCGCCGACCAAGGCGCTGGCGGCCGAGGCGCAGACCGGACCCGCCACCCTGATCATCCAGGGCCACGCCCTGGGGATGCTGTCCACCCTGATCCCGGTGCTCACGGTGGTGGCGGCCACGCTGCTGGCGTTCTTCCTCTCCGGCGGCGCCCAGTTCCCGGGCATCGGCCTGTACGGCATCGGGCTGGCGGCGGTGGGGATGCTCAGCACGCTCGGCATCACGCTCGCCACCGACGCCTACGGACCGGTGGCCGACAACGCCGGCGGCATTGCCGAGATGGCGAAGCTGGACCCGCAGGTGCGCGAGCGCACCGACGCCCTCGACTCGCTCGGCAACACCACCGCCGCCACCGGCAAGGGGTTCGCCATCGGCTCCGCGGCGCTCACCGCCCTGGCGTTGCTGGCCGAGTACCGCAACAAGATCGTCGAGGCGCTGGACACCGTGGCGGTGTCGCAGGCGTTCGAGCGGTTCTACGCCGACATCATCACCATCACGCGCGACGCGGCCGGCGCGGTGCACGCGGAGATGAGCATCGACCTGATGGATCCCAAGATCCTGATGGGGCTGTTCATCGGCGCCGTGCTGCCGTTCGTGTTCGCCTCGCTGTCGATGAAGGCGGTGGGCCGCGCCGCCGGCGACATGGTCAAGGAGGTGCGGCGCCAGTTCCAGGCCGACCCCGGCATCCTCAAAGGCGAGGTGCGGCCCGACTACGCCTCCTGCGTGGCGATCTCCACCAAGGGCGCGCAACGGGAGATGGTGGTGCCGTCGCTGCTGGCGGTAGCGGCCCCGATCGTGGTGGGGATCGTGTTCGGACCGTTCACGGTGATCGCGTTGCTGGCCGGGGCGCTGGCCACCGGCTTCGTGCTGGCGATCATGATGGCCAACGCCGGCGGCGCTTGGGACAACGCCAAGAAGTACGTCGAGGCGGGCAACTACGGCGGCAAGGGCTCGGAAGCGCACAAGGCGGGAGTGATCGGCGATACCGTCGGCGATCCCTACAAGGACACCTCCGGCCCGTCGATCAACATCCTGCTCAAGCTGATGTCGATGGTCTCCATCGTGTTCGTGACCAGCTTCCTGGCGCTCAACAACCTGCTGGTCTCGGTATTCGTTTAGTTCAGTCGCCGTTCAGTCACGTTCACGTTCAGTCGCCAGCAGGTAGCCTTCGCCGCGCACGGCGGTGATGGTCAGGCCGGCGGTGGCGGCGGCGCGGCGGCACTTGCGGCGCAGGGCGGCCACGTGCACGTCCACGACGCGGCTGGGTGTCGCCGGCAGCCGGCCCCACAGCCGGTAGAACAGGGCATCGCGGCTGGTCACCCGGCCGGCGTTCTGCAGCAGCATCCCCAGCAGGCGCGCCTCGGCCACCGACAGCGCCACCGCGGCCGTCGGGCCGTGCAGGGTGGTCCCCTCCAGCCACAGCCCGCCGCCGGAGCGGCGCGCCGGCAGGTGCTGCTCCAGCCAGCGGCTGACCCGCAGCTCAAGCTCGGTCAGCGTCCACGGGTTGCGCAGATAGTCGACGCAGCCGCGCAGAAACGCGGCCGGCAAGGCGGATTCGGCGCCGTAGGCGATCACCGGCAGGGCCAGCCTGCCGTCCGGGGCGAGGATGGTGTTCACCAGCGCCGCCGGCACGATGAACAGCACGGCGCTGCCGGTCGGGTCGAGACGGTCGCTGAGCCTCAGGCTGAAGGCGCTGCTGCCGCGCCGCGCCCGCCCCGCCGGCCGGGCCGCCTGCCGGACGCGCGCCTCCACCACCGGGTCGTCGCCGACCACGAACTGGACGGCGGCAGGGGCGGGTGGCGCGGCCACGGGAATCGGTGCGTGGGGTGCTTCGGGTGCGTCCGGGCTACGAGCGGCTACGAGCGGGAACCTTCCTCGGGGCGCTGGTCCTCGATCTGCCGCATCTTGGCCTTCAAGTCCTCGAGCCGTTGATCGGAGCCGCCCGATTCGAGCTCCTTGAATTGCTTGTCAAGGTCGGCATCGCCCCCCTCCAGCTTGGCCAGGTCTTCGGTGGCCTCCGCCGTTGCCTCCACCTGCTCCACCTTGGCGGCCATCCGGTCGAACGCCTCGAACGCCGAGGTGTCACGCGCCGCGCCGATGGTGGACTGAATCCGCTGCTGCGCTTCCGCCCGCTTGGCGCGGGCGATCAACAGGTTCTTCTTGCGGCTGGCCTCTTCGATCTTCTGCTGCAGATGGCGCAGGGAGTCCTTGAGCTGTGCCACGGAGGCGTGCTGGGCGTCGTACTGTTCCTGATAGCTCGTGACGTACTCGTCGTGCTCCTGCTTGCGCATCAGCGCCTTCTTGGCCAGCTCGTCCTTGCCGGCGCGGACCGCGGCCATGGCGTTCTGTTCCCACTTCTCGGCGTTGCGGCGCTGCTCGATGAGCTGGCGTTCGAGCTGCTTCTCGTCCGCGATCGAGGCCGCGACGCTGCGTTTGGATTCGATCAACTGCTCGTTCATGTCCACGATCAGCTGGTTCAGCATCTTCTCGGGATTCTCCGCCTTGCTGATCATTTCGTTGATGTTGGAGCGCACCACGCGCCGAAAGCGGTCAAACAACCCCATTAGCTGACCTCCGTTACATAAAACCTTGTTCTAACGGTACTTGGAGAGCGTTTCATAGTGCTGTGCAAGGGCCAAGCCGATAGCGTCAAGGGTCGCCTGGAGCTCCTCCAGGTCGAGCGTGTCGCCCACCAAGGTGTTGAGCAGGATGACGTCATTCCCGTCCAGCGCGTACGCGCCGTGGATCATGTCCGACTGGTTGAGCCGCAGGAGCTGCTCGAAGAACTCCTCGCGGCCGGCCGCCGGAGCTTTCATTACCTTGACGCGCACGATCACCACCGGGTCGGCAAGGATCACGACGACGTTCTCAAGGCCGTTTTCGCTATCGTTGATCACCCAGGTCTGATCACCGACATCCTCGTAGGTGAGCGACAGGGAGAGCAGAAGGCCTTCGATTCTCGCTGGGTCTGCCATACTTCAATCCTGCTGCAATATAACGCCAAACGCACGCCCGCGCCCAGCGCTCAGAAACCGGCGGCGCCGGCGGGGCCGGCGCCGTGCGCGGACGCCGGTTTGGGCGGGCCCAGGGCGATGTCGGACGGTTCGATCACCACCGCCCCGCCGCCGGCCGCGCGCCGCCGCGCCAGCAGGCGTGCCCGCTCCAGCACGTTGCGCAGCTCACGCACGTTGCCCGGCCACGGATGGGCACGCAGCCGTTCGGCCGCCGCGCCGCTGAGCCGGACTCCGGCGGCGGCGCCGGCGCTGCCCGGCGCGCGCTCGCGCAACAGGGCGTCCGCCAACAACGGAATGTCCGGGCTGCGATCGCGTAGCGGCGGCACTTGAATCGCCAGCACGGCCAGCCGGTACCAGAGGTCCAGACGCAGAGTGCCGGCCGCCACTTGGCCTTCCGGATCGCGATTGGTGGCGCTGACCACGCGCACGTTGAGCGGGATCGGCTGGCGGCCGCCGACCCGGGTTACCTCGCGGGTCTCCAGGACGCGCAGCAGCGTGACCTGCGCGGGCAGCGGCATCTCGGCCACCTCGTCGAGCAGCAGGGTTCCGCCCTCGGCCCGCTCGAAGCACCCGGCGCGCGCCACGGCGCCGGTGAAGGCGCCCGCCTCCGCCCCGAACAGCTCGCTCTCGACCAGCGTGTCCGGAATGGCGCCGCAATTGATGGCGACGAACGGTGCCGCGGTGCGGTGCGAGAGCCGGTGCACGGCGTGTGCCACCAGCTCCTTGCCGGTACCGCTCTCGCCGGTCACCATGACCGGCGCATCCGAGTCGGCGTAGAGCCGGATCAGCTCACGCACCTGCCGCAGCCCCGGGCTCTCCCCCACCAGGCCGTCGTCGGAGCGGGGCTGGGCGCCCGCGGCGCGGCGGGCGGCGCCGTTGGCAAGCGCCGCGTGCAGCGTCGCCAGCAGGGTCGGCAATTCGTACGGCTTGACCAGATAGTCGCTGGCCCCGGCCTGCACCGCCGCCACCACCTGACGCACGTCGTCGACGGCGGTCAGCATGACCACCGGCGGGGGCGCCGGCTGCGCGGTGATCCGGGGCAGCAGATCCAGGCCGCTGCCCTCCGGAAAGTTGACGTCGAGCAGCACCAGGTCGACCTCGCCGGCGGCGGCGAGGCGCGCGCCGTGCGCCAGCGTGGTAGCCGAAATCAGCTCGAACTCGGGCGGCAGCACCAGTTCCAGCGTGTCGTGGGCGCGCCGATCGTCGTCGATGAACAGCAGGCGGATCACGCGATCAGCTCCCGCGGGCGCTGCGCGCGGCGGCTTCCGCCAGCAGTTGCCGGGTGGCCGCCAGTGCCGCCGCGGCGGCGGTGTCGACGCGCAGCACCGGTGCGTCCAGGCCGACCAGGTGAAACCCATGCGCGGCGAACAGCTCCAGCTCCGCCGGCGAATACGCCCCCTCCGGGCCGATCGCACAGTGCACGCTCTCGGCCGTGGCCGCGGCCGCATCCCGTTGCAGCAACCGGTGCAGCGGTTCCGTGCCCGGCTCGAATACCAGTTGCAGGTGGGCGCACGCGGGTCGGGCCAGAAACGCCGCCAGCGGCAGCGGTCGCTCGACCTGCGGCGGCGCGGCCCCGCTCTGCTGCGCGGCCTGGCGGGCGATGCGCTGCCAGCGCGACCATCTGCGTTGTTCCGCCTCACGCTCCCCGCCGGGGTGCCGGCCCTGGCAGCGCTCCGCGACCACCGGCACGATGGTGCGCACCCCCAGCTCGGTGGCCTGGCGCACGATCCGATCCATCAGGGCAGCCCTGGGCAAAGCCTGAATCAGAGTCAGGGTGCGCGCCACGCCGCCCGCCGCGCCGTCCGCGCCGTCCGCCGCGCGCGCGCCCACCACCAGCCGCAAGCGGTCGCCGCCGACCTCGGTCACCTGCGCCGCGTAGCGAATGCCCGCGCTGTCCACCACCGTGAGCCGCGCGCCGGGGCGCAATCGCCGGACGCGCGCCAGATAGTGGTAGTCGGCGCCGGCCAGGTCGCGGGTCATGCCGGGCGCGGCATCCGCCAGCAGAAACTGGCGCACGGCCCTACGACACCGACACGGCGGCTGGTTCGCGCAGCGGGCCGGTGTCCGGTGCCGGCACCTCGCCGCGGTCGAGCAGCCCCACCGCCTCCACCAGCACGTCGTCGAAGCGCAGGTCATACGCCGGCGGCGACGGCTGGCGCCGCGCCACTACCTCGTGTACCAGCTCCAGCAGATAGTGGCGATCGAGCGCGACCACGGAGCGCTGCAGCTCGGTGACGAACTCCTCGATCTGGGCGTCGCCGGCGTTGGGAGTGGCGCGCGCGAAGGCCCGGACACGTCCCGCGTCGAGCAGTTCGGACAACTCCTCCTCCGCCTCCTCGCTCAGGTCCGGCTCGCGCAGGTCCCAGTCGGGCAGCACGCCGCCGTCGTCCAGGTTGACGTTGCGGCGGGTGAAGTAGCGGGCCGTGGTGAGCTTCACCGCCCCCTCGCCGAAGTGACGCACCTGCTGCACCGAACCCTTGCCGTAGCTCTGCTCGCCCAGCAGGTAGCCGCGCGCGCTGTCCTGGAGCACGGCGGCCAGGATTTCGGAGGCGGAGGCCGAGCCGCGGTCGATCAGCACCACGATCGGGAGCTGCGGGTCGACGCGCGTGCGCTGCGACGCGTGGTATGCGTGCCCGTCGGTGTCGTGGCGCGAACGGGTCGACACGATCACGCCGGAAGAGAGGAAGTAGTCGGCCACCTCGACCGCGGCCCCGAGCACTCCACCCGGGTTGCTGCGCAGATCCACAATCAGCCCCGCCAGGTCATGCCGCTGCAGTTCGTCGAGCGCCTCTCCCACCCGGCCGGGCGTGAGCATGGTGAACTGCCTGACGCGCAGGTAGCCCAGGTCGTCGCCGATGGTATCGTAGCGCACCGTCGGCACCTCGATCAGGGTGCGTTCGATCACCACCTCGAAGTTGATGCCGCTGCCGCGGCGAAACCGGATCGAAACCGAGGTGCCGGGCTCGCCGCGCAAGCGCGTAACCACGTCGTTGGCGTCGAACTCGAGCGCCGATTCACCGTCGACGGCGACGATCACGTCCCCGGGGCGGACGCCCGCGCGGTACGCCGGCTGGCCCTCCAGCGGGGAAATCACCTCGACCCCCACCCCGGGGTCCACGGATATCTGCAGGCCCACGCCGCCGAATTCACCGCGCGTCATGTCCAGCAGGTCGCCGATCTCTTCCGGCGGGACGTAGGAAGAGTGCGGGTCGTCCAGGGTCGCGAACATGCCGTCCAGCGCACCCTGGATCAGGGTCTCGGGGTCGACCCGGCTCTCGTCGACGTAGTGGTTGCGGACGAAGTCGAACACTTCGGTGAACAGGTCGACGAACTGTTCCGCGTCGGCCTGCTCGTTGGTCGCCTGCGCCCCCGGCGACAGGGTCAGCAGCAGCAGCAGTCCGCCGGCCACGGCAACGGTCACCAAATGGCGGGTCAACCGGACGGTCGGCTGAGGGCGTGGCTGTGGCATCGGTAACTCCTGCACCTCGCGGCGGCGGCCGCCGCACCGGCCGGTGCACGCGTGGTATAGGAAGTATAGCCCGCATCGGGATACAATGAGAGAACAAGTGCTTAGTTATGTGAACTTTCCCGCCTGGTTGCGGCCGGAGGTGATCCCGGGGCTGCCGATTCGCTGGTACGGGGTGATGTACCTAGTGGCGTTCGCGCTCACCTACGGTCTGTTCCGCCATCTCACGGCGGCCGATCGCGGTGACCTTCAGATGAACAAGGACACGGTGCTCAACCTGTTCTTCTGGGGCATCATCGGCGTGCTGCTCGGCGGGCGCCTGTTTTCGGTGTTGATCTATGATCCGACCGGATACTACGCGCGCAACCCGCTGCAGATCGTGTTCCCGTTCGAGCGGGTCGACGGCGCGTTGCGTTTCACCGGGTTGCAGGGCATGTCCTATCACGGCGGCCTGGTGGGAGCGCTGGCGGCGGTGCTGATCTACTGCCGCGTGCAACGGTTGGAAGTGCTGCAGGTGGCAGACCTGCTGGCGGCGAGCGCACCGCTCGGCTACACCTTCGGGCGACTGGGCAACTTCATCAACGGTGAGCTGTACGGCCGCATCACCAGCTCCCCGATCGGGGTGGTGTTCCCCCAGGCTCCCTCCTATCCGGTGGACGAGCCGTGGGTGCGGGAGGTGGCGACCGCGGCCGGCCTGCCGCTCGACGCGGACACGTCGATGGTCAACCTGCCGCGCTTTCCGTCGCAACTGTTCGAGGCGCTGTTCGAGGGGGTGGTGCTCTGGCTGCTGCTCTGGTTCGTGCTGCGCCGGCACCGTCCCTTCCCCGGGTTCCTGCTGGTGACGTACATGATCGGGTACGGCGTGGCGCGGTTCGCGGTGGAGTACCTGCGGGAGCCCGACGTCGGCCTCGGGTACCCGATTGCGCTGGTACAGATGGGAACTCCCGCGCAGTTCAGCCTCTGGAATTTCACCACCGGCCAGATTCTCAGTGCGGTGATGGTGATCGCGGGGCTGGCGCTGCTGCTCATCCTCGGCGCCGGTCCAGCCGCGGTGGAGCGCGGCCGGACCGGACCGAAGGCGAACGACAACGACGCGCGGCGGGAGATGCTGCGGCGGATGCGCAAGAAGCTGCGGTGAATGGGCGATACTGGGATCGAACCAGTGACTTCTACCGTGTGAAGGTAGCACTCTACCGCTGAGTTAATCGCCCGCCGTGGCCAGCCGCGCGGCACCGTCCACGCTAACCGGATCCGCGGGCCCTGTCAATGGCGCCCGGGGCGCCCGGCAGGCGACAGGCGATCAACGACCGCACAGGGCAGCGCGCGAGCGCCGGCAGCGCGGCGCCGGGCACCTACAGCAGCAGCGAGGCGACCAGGCCGACGCCCAGCGGCAGGATCAGGTTGTCGCCGTCGCGCACGGGGGTCGCTTCCAGGAGAGCGGCGGCCGTCCTGCATAAAGTTTCTTGTGCCCACCGATCTACCAGCGGTCGGGCACGATCCGAAACCGGCGCCGCCGGTCGACGCGGTAGGTGTGGAAGTCGGCGCGCCACCGGACCGAGGTCACGCACGCCGCAGGCGCACGGTTGACAGCCGGCGGGAGCGCCGGCAAGGTCATCGCATGCGGGAGTTCCGCAACGTCGGCATCATTACCAGCGGCGGCGACGCCGGCGGGCTCAACGGCGTGATCCGCGGGGCTGCCCTGACGTGCCGGCACCTCGGCATCGGGGCGTACGTCATTCCCAACGGGTACGCCGGTCTCTACAACCTGGAGCAGTTCGCCCGTCTGGTGCGCCTCGACCGGCCGCGGGTCGACCGGATCGAGTCGGCGCGCGCCGGGTCCGAGGCGGGTCACTCGCGGGTGAAGATCTCCCGGATCGAGGATGCCGACAAGTATGCGCGCATCGCGCGCGGCCTCGCCCGCCACGACCTCGATGGGCTGGTGATCTCCGGCGGCGACGACACCGGCAACGTGGTGGTGGATCTGGTCGCGCACGGCATCCGTTGCGTGCATGCGCCCAAGACCATGGATCTCGATCTGCAGACCTACTCGGTGGGCGGGGACTCCGCGGTCAACCGGATCGCGGCCCTGGTGAATGACGCCAAGACCACCGGGGCGACCCACAACCGGATCATGATTACCGAGGTGTTCGGCCGCTACGCCGGCCATACCGCGTTGCGCGGCGGTCTCGCGGCGGACGCCGACTGCATCCTGATTCCGGAAGTGGCGGCCGACCTGGACGTCGTCTACCGGCACGCCACCGGGCGGCTGTTCGAACGGGTGCGGACGAGCGACGTGCGCGCCGGCACCTGCACCATCGTGGTGGCCGAAGGGCTGCGCGACGCCGGGGGCGGCTTGATCACCGACGCCGGCGCCGGAACGGACGCGTTCGGCCACGGCAAGCTGGCCGGCGCCGGGAGGTACGTGCGCCGCGCCCTGGAGCAGCGCCTGCGGGACGATCCGGCGGCCGCCGCCTTCATGCGCGCCACCGGCCAGTACGTCGACGGCATCTACGAGACCCCCGAGGTGCGCGACCTCGCTCCCAGCCACCTGGTGCGCTCCGGCGCGACCACCGCGTTCGACGTCAACTTCGGCCTCCAGATCGGCGCCGGCGCCGTGCGCCTGCTGGCAGCCGGCATCTCCGGCGTAACCGTGGCCGGCGGCGACGCGGGCGAGGTCCGCTACCTGCCCACCGCCGCGGCCATCGCCCAGCGCCAGGTGTCACTGGACACGGTGTCGTTCTACGAGGCGCTGGGCGTGTGCTTCGGCCGCGCGCCGGTCGCCGCGCCGCCCCGACTGCGCGAAGTGACCGCGATCGACCACCCCTACCTGTAACCCGCTACACCCAGTCGCGCACGGAAATCGGGCGCACGCCGCGCTCGCCGCGGGCCACCACGTGTCCGATCAGCGCCGCGGTCGTAATGTCGAGCAGGGCGCCGATGCTGATCAGCAGCGGCGCGATCGGCAGCAGGATCAGATATCCCTCCTGTACGCCCTGACCGGCGAACGCCCACAGCATCGACAGGCTGACGGTGACCCCCAGTCCCGGCACGCCGGCCAGCGCGAACGAGGTCAGGAAGGTGAACAGCGCCACCCACAGCACCTGAGCCGCGCTTACCTCCAGGCTGGAGTAGGAACGAAGAATCATGATGTAGCTCACCGCGGTCACCAGGGCGGTACCGCTGCGGCCGAATAGCGCGCACCAGGGGTACACCGCGGACGAAAGCTTGCGCGGCAGCCCGAAGGTGCCGTGCCCATGCACCACCAGCGAGCCGAGCCCCACGTATTGATCGCCGGTGACGGCGCCGGTGAGCGCCGGCCCGAGCGCGGCGTAGATCCAGCGGAACGGGTTGGTGCGTTCCCCGAGCAGGTACAGCAGCCCCGGGAACACGCCCATGTACAGCACGATCACGTCGATCACGAGGATGATGATCAGCTCCCGGTAGAGCGCCAGCTCCACCGCCC
The DNA here is from genome assembly GCA_965198005.1 of Spirochaetia bacterium. Lineage (GTDB taxonomy): Bacteria > Spirochaetota > Spirochaetia > SZUA-6 > Bin103 > Bin103. Next base: position 536,346 of record CBDAOI010000003.1, on the reverse strand, counting down.
CGAGCCCGGCTACGGTGGCGGCGGCGATCACCACGGCCGCGATCCAGAACACTTCGACCAGGAATGCATTGAGATTGAAGAAGATGCGCGACAGCGCGTCGGCAAGGTCACTCACCGGCCGGGTGACTTCGCCGTCGAGGTCGAGGTGCAGACCCAGGATGACGGCCAGCACCACCAGCGGCAGCAGCAGTGAGCCGTCAGCCACCAGCGCCTGGAACAGGTTGGTCGGGATGGTGGCGGCAACTGCGTCGAGCACGCCCGGAACGTCCATCGACGGCTGCTCGACGATGCCGATGGGGATGCGGCTCGGGCCCAGGGCCAGCACCGACACCAGGCCGAGCACGGTGAGCAGCGCGCTGCTGCAGACCAGATAGAGCAGCAGGCGGCCGTAGACCCGCAGTCCGGTGCCGCCCGCGCGCAACTCGTGCGTGCCGATCACCAGACCGAAGAAGACGCTGGGGAACACCGCGTACCGGCCGATCCGGAGCGCGAGTTCCGCCGCGGTCGGGAGCAGTCCGGTGATGATGGTGTCGCGCTGACCGAGGACGATTCCGAGCCCGATACCGGCGCCGGCGGCCAGCAGGGTCTTGAGCCAGATCTTCATTGGGCTCAGGGTCGCCTGCCGGGGCGATGCGGTCAACGGGAGGGCGCTGGCCGCACAGGCTGCTCCGACACCGGCGCCCCGGACGGCTACCTGCAGGCGGCGCCGGCGTTCGCGGCCGCGCTGCCGGAGCTGAGCGGCACGCTCCGGGAGTGGTGCGACCAGCGCGCCGCCAGCTCCTCGTAGCGGCGCGCCTCCTGCGGACGACCGCGCTTGCGGCAGCCGGCGGCGTAGATCAGCGCCTTGCGCGCCAGCTCCGCGCCCGCGGCCGCTTGCCGGTGCGCGGGCAGCCGGCCGCCCTCCAGCAGCGCGCGCAACGCCTGCAGCCGGAAGATCTCGATCTGCCCGTACCGCTCCGAGAGCTGGTCGCCGTGCCCGGCCCGTTTGATCACCAGCGCGCGCTCCAGGTACCCGACCGGGTAGCGCGCCGTCAGCCACAGCCACAGCTCATAGTCCTCGGCGATCTGCAGGTGTTCGCGAAACCCGCCGGCCGCCGCGAACACCGCGCGCCGCAGCAGCACGGTCGACGGGCCGATCACGCACTTGCGCAGCGAGTCGAGAAACAGGTCGCCGCACCGCCGGTGGCGCTGCGCGCGCTGCGACACGACCCGCCCCGACCGTTCCCACCGCTCGCGGGTGTGGTGCAGCACCTCGCCCCCGGCCGTGGCAGCCGCCACCTGCAGCTCCAGCTTCTGCGGCAGCCATAGATCGTCGGAATCGAGAAAGGCGAGGTACTCGCCGCGCGCCAGCCGGGCGCCCGCGTTGCGCGCCTGCCCGGGCATCCCGGTATGGGTCTGGCGCACCACCCGGACGCTGCCGCAGGCGGCCAGCACGCGGCCGGTCGCGTCGGTCGAGCCGTCGTCGACCACGATCAGCTCGAGCGGCCGGTAGGTCTGGGCCAGCACCGACTCCACCGCCGCGCGCACCAAGTGCGCGCGGTTGTAGGTCGGGATCACCACCGATACCAGCGGCGCGTGCGACACCCGGCCATGCTACCCCGCGGGCGCCCGCGCAGCTACCGCGCGCCGGACCCGGTAGCGCCGCACCCGGCAGGGGCTGCGGTACAGCGCGCGCAGGTGCAGGTGCAGGTGCAGCGGGTGCGGTCTTGTCCAGCCGCGTCGAATGCGGCAGGCTCCGCACGAGCAGATGGAGCTGCCGGATCGAGTCGCGCTGGTGGGGTTCATGGGGTCGGGCAAGAGCACCGTGGGGATGCTGCTGGGCGCCGCGCTCGGCTACCGGTTCGTGGACGTCGATGAGCTGACCGTCGAGCAGGCCGGCCTCCCGATCGCGGACATCTTTCTCCGTGACGGCGAAGCGGCGTTCCGGCGCCTGGAATCGCGCCTGCTACTGGGGTTGGCCGGCAGCCGGCGGCTGGTTATCGCCACCGGCGGCGGCGCCCCGACCCGCGCCGCCAACCGCAGCTTCCTGCGGCATCAGTGCCGCACGTTCTATCTGGAGACCAGCGCGGCGGAAGTGGTGCGGCGGATCGGCGGGAGCAGCGAGCGGCCGCTGCTGGCCGGCAGCGCGGCGGGAGTGGAGGAACTGCTGGCGGCACGGCGCCGCTGGTACGCGCAGGTGGGGACCGCCATCGCCACCGACGGCCGCACCCCGCAGCAGGTGACCGCGGAGATCCGCGCCCGCCTCGGAGTGTGTCGGAGTGCGACAGACTCGTAGGCGAACCGACCGGATGTGCCAAGCGCGGCGCCGACCGGCGGCGGTCTTGGGGCGCTAGGAGCCTGTCGGAGTCATGGTCGCGGGGTTACGAAGTGAGCGAGCCCAGTGGAACGCCGTAGGCGGCCGCCTAGCTCGCCAGCGCTTGGTTGCGCTCAGTCGAGTGCCCAAAGCAGGCCCTGCGGGAGGTCGTGATGCCAGCAACACCCTCCAAGGTGGCTCCGGCGCCCGTTCCGGCGCCACAACTCGACCATCGGGACCCACTGATCCCACTTATCCTCCTGCCAGAGCATACATCCGCTTCAGATTCCACGCCGTGCACACCAGACTCCATTCTCCCTCGGCGCCGCGTAACCCGCGCAGATGAAAGCGGCGGAATCCCAGCACCTCCTTGATCACCCCGAACACCGTCTCCACCGTGGACTTCCGCTTGCTATAGATCGCCTTCCCCTCAGCCGTCTGCAAACGATGCTGCATTGCCGTCACCGCATCCGCATCAGCAGGACACTCCGGGGGTGCCTTGAGACGATCTTCCAGCGGCCGGTTGTGGCGTTCCCGGCTCCCCGCGATATACGGCTCGATGTCCTGTTCCACGCACCGCTCCACGTTCTCTTTGCTGTGGTACCCGGCATCCGCCACCAGCGCCTCCGGCTTGCCCAGCTCGTCTGCCACCTTTCCCAACTCGTTCAGCGCCGGCGCCACTTCCTGCTTGTCGTTGGCCGCTTGGCTGACGTGGTTGCCCACCACCATGTGACTGTCCTGCTCCACCACCGCTTGCGCGTTGAAATCCTGTATGAACTCCCCGTTCGCGCCCGGCATGATCCGTGATTCTTCATCCGTGAAGTTCACTTGGTCCTTGTCTTTCGGTCCTGCTTCCGGCTCCTGCGGCGGCTTCCCTCCTGCCGTCGCTTCAGCTTCGCTTGGGCGTAGGTCTCAAATTGACCGGTCGAGGCAGCACGGCCGTGTGCCAGCTCGACCATGCGCGGGCGCGGGCGCGTCCCGCCGGCAGGTGGCGCGGCCGTCATGAACCGCCGGCCGGCGGCGGTTCCCAAAGCACGTCGAGCGCCGCCGCCAGGTCGAGCGACTCCCCGTACCACTCCGGCGTCGCCGTATGCGGGCCGATCGTGATCCCCGCCTGCCGCAGCCGCGCCTCGGTCGGCGCCAGCGGCGCCCCCTCCCAGCGAGGCGCCACCGGCACCGCCGGCAGCGGCGTACCATCCGGCCGCCGGAACACAAGCTGCCCATCCGCGCCAGAGACCACCTGAAACCCCTCCTCGTGCACCGCCCGGTGGTGGTAGCGACAAAGACTGAGTAATGCGGTGCACCGCATTAGTTCTCTATGCGGAGCCGGGGATAATGCGGAGTAGATGGCGGGCATGGCTGATCTGATGGGGTTCAGGCGGTTCTAGCCGGTAGTTGCAGTAGCCAAGACTCCGCATTATCGCGCTCCTTCAAGCAAGGAGGCATCCATGCTTGAAGACCACCTCAAGTTGGCGATCACTTGCCGGCGACTCCGTTCCGGACCCGCGATCGCCTACATCGACGACTTTGCAGACTGGCTGCAGGAACGCGGCTATCCGGCTAACTCGCGCAGTTTCATCTTGCGCTGTTTGGCCGCATGGACGGACTGGCTCACCGAGGAGTCGTTCACTGATAAGGAGTTCGTGGCGGGATACGAGGCGTGCCGGACCTCGCTATCCGAGCACGGTCGTGTGCGCTATCAGCGGGGTCCCAACCGAAACTCACTGGCGGCCGCTGCGGTGTTCATCCGGTTCCTGCGGGAGCGAGGCGTCCTGGCGGTTGCCCAGCAGCCACTGCCGCCGAGCGAACGCTGGCCGTTGCTGAAGCAGTTTCGGAAGTGGACGCTGCAACACCAGGGCGTGACACACAGCACCATGGACCGCTACGAATGCTACGTAGCCGATTTCGTCGAGGCTCTGGGAGTTGTTCCGGCGAACTACAGCGCCGCGGCTGTTCGCGGCTTCGTGATAACGCGGTGTGACGGTCATAAGGTCGCAACGGCTCAGTTGATCGCTACGGCAGTGCGCGCCTTCTTGCGGTTCCTCGCTGCCACCGGGCAGTGCTCCGACGGCCTGCGGCACGCGGTGCCACGCTTCGCGTGCTACCAACTCGCCGCCACGCCTCGGTTCCTTGAGCCTGAGGATCTGGAGAAGCTGATCGACGCCTGCAGCGATGAGGATGCAGTTGGGGCCAGAGATCGGGCGGTAGTACTCCTGCTCGCTCGGCTGGGTCTGCGCGCCAGCGAGGTCGCCGAGCTGACGTTCGATGCCATCGACTGGCAGAACGGGCGCATCGCCGTCTGCGGCAAGGGTCGGCGCCAATACTGGCTGCCGCTTCCCCAGCAGGTCGGCGACGCCATCGTGATCTACCTGCGCCGCGGACGACCGCCGTTGCCGGTGGCACGGGTGTTCATCTCGGCTGTGGCACCGCGCCGCCCGATGACTCGACAAGCCGTGTCCGGTGTCGTGTGCAAAGCTCTACGTCGCGCAGGTTCAACGCGCCCCACCACGGCGCACATCTGCTGCGCCACTCAGCTGCCACCGCCATGCTGCGCAGCGGGGTGTCCCTGGCCGGTATCGGCAGTGTTCTGAGGCACCGCTCCCCGAACACGACCGCGCACTACGCCAAGATCGACTTCGACCTGCTGGGCGAGGTCGCCCAGCCGTGGCCGGAGGCACCATCATGCTGAACGACCACGTAGAGCGCTATCTCGCACTGCGGCGAACCCTCGGCTACAAGCTACGGGACACAGCCCGCAATCTCCAGGCGTACGCACGTTTCGCCATCGACAGGGGCGACACCCATGTCCGCGCCACTACCGCCGTGGCGTGGGCAGCGCAGGCGTCCTCGCCGCACATGCGCCATGTTCGACTGCATGACGTTGTCCTGTTGGCCCGCTTCTTGTACGCCGAGGACACCACCCACGAGATACCCCCAGCTCGCTACTTCCATGTCCGTGTGGTGCGCCAGCCACCCTACATCTACACGCCTGCTGAGATCGGCCAACTGCTGGCGGCGGCGCACCGTCTGCCATGCTCCTACGCGCTGCGCCGGCCCGTCTATGCGACCCTGATCGGGCTCATCGCGGCCACCGGACTGCGGGTCTCGGAGGCACTCGACCTGCGCTTCGACGACCTGCTCCCCAACGCTGTCCTGCGCATCCGCCAAACCAAGTTCGCCAAGAGCCGCCTGGTGCCGCTGCATGCGACTTCGGTCGACGCTCTGACTGCGTACTTGCAGGAGCGCCAGCGGGTCGCCATCGCCGACGACCATCTGTTCGTGTCGGCGAACCACCGGCGCATCCCCACCCCGATGGCCAGTACCACCTTCCAAAAAGTGATCCGGCTCACAGGCATCGCTCCTGGCCGCCAGCGCCGCCCGCGCCTGGCGGATCTGCGCCACACCTTTGCCACCAGATCCCTGCAACGCTGTGCGGTCCGACGTGAATCAGTGGCGCGCCACCTGGTCGCGCTCTCCACCTACCTCGGCCACGCCAACCCCGCCTACACCTACTGGTACCTGGAGGCGACGCCGGAATTGATGGCCGACATCGCCACGGCCGGCGAGAACCTGGTTGCCGGGAGGTTGGCATGACTCCTATCGCTCCCCTGATCACCGACTTCCTGCGCGACTACCTCCCCGTGCAGCGCGGCTATAGCCCCCATACCTGTGAGAGCTACGCCTATGCCTTCCGGCTGTTGTTCATCTTCGCTGCCGATCGCCTCGGCATCAGACCATCGCAGCTGTACCTCAAACACCTCGACGCCCCGCTCATCCTGGCTTTCCTCACCCACTTCGAGGTGGATCGTGGTGGCAGCCCGGCCAGCCGCAACATCCGACTGGCAGCAGTGAAAGCCTTCATGCGCTATGTCGAGTTCCGCCACCCGGCTGCGCTCGACCAAGCCAGACAGATCCTTGCCATCCCGACCAAACGCCATGATCAGCCGCTCGTCCGCCACCTGACCATGGACGAGATCAGCGCGCTCCTGGACGCTCCCGATACCACCACCCGGTTCGGCATCCGCGACCGCGCCATGCTCCATCTCTGCTTCGCTGCTGCTCTGCGCGTGTCCGAACTGGTGACGGCGCAGGTGGCAGATCTGTCGCTGCGCGGAACTGCGAGTCTCCGAGTGCTTGGCAAGGGCCGCCGTGAGCGCTGTCTCCCGCTGTGGAAACAAACCGCCGCCGACCTCCGTGCCTGGCTCGCCGTCCGCGGCGAGAATCCAGTGCCGGAGCTGTTCCTGAACGCCACCGACAGGCCCATGAGCCGCGCCGGATTCGAGTACGTCCTGGACAAGCACGTGCGGGCAGCCGCGACGGCATGTCCCTCGCTGGCGGGACGCCCGATCTCGCCCCACCAGTTACGCCATAGCTGCGCTCTCACCATGCTTCAGGCTACCGGCGATATCCGCAAGGTCGCCCTATGGCTGGGACACGCCGATGTGCGCACCACCGAAGTCTATCTGCGCGTGGACCCCACCGAAAAGCTGGAGGCCGTCGAAGCTGTACTGCCGCCGGAACTGCGGCGCGGGCGATTCAAGGCGCCCGACGCGCTGATCGCCTCGCTTCTGGCCCCGGGATAATGCACAGCGATCTGGGCCTCAAGAGCCATTCCTAAAGGAATTAGGTCATGTGACTCCGCATTACCCCGGGCACCGCATTAGTTCTCGTGTGTCGCTACCACCACCGGGCGGTGCACGAGGAGGGGTTGCAGGTGGTCTCTGGCGCGGATGGGCAGCTTGTGTTCCGGCGGCCGGATGGTGCGCCGCTGCCGGCGGTGCCGGTGGCGCCTCGCTGGGAGGGGGCGCCGCTGGAGCCGACCGAGGCGCGGCTGCGGCAGGCGGGGATCACGATCGGCCCGCATACGGCGACGCCGGAGTGGTACGGGGAGTCGCTCGACCTGGCGGCGGCGCTCGACGTGCTTTGGGAACCGCCGCCGGCCGGCGGTTCATGACGGCCGCGCCACCTGCCGGCGGGATGCGCCCGCGCCCGCGCATGGTCGAGCTGGCACACGGCCGTGCTGCCTCGACCGGTCAATTTGAGACCTACGCCCATGGCCGGACGAGTGGCTGTGCTCGATCTTCCGTTTCTCGCGTTGGCCGAGCGCTGCCACCGGGGGACGACACAGGGGACGTGGGTTGAAGACTTGTTCGCCGCCAACCCGCTCGCCAAGTTGCGCGGGTGCGACCGGCTGCCGCAACGCGCTATCGAGCCCACCTTGGCAAGCCGCCTCTGGCGGGGCGGGTTCCCCGGTCACCTGGACCACGACGACGAGATTCTCCCCGATCTGTTCTTCTCTTACCTGCGGACCTACGTCGAACGCGACGTGCGCCGGGTTGCCGCGGTCGAAGACGCGGATCTGTTTGCGCGTCTCGTCGGCCTGTGCGCCGACACCGGCCTGGCGGCGTGGACCCAGCGAATCTCCAGCCCCACGGCCCTGCTGTCGAATCCGATTCAGGGCGCTCTGTTCGAAACTCACGTCGTCCTCGATCTGCTCAAGCAGGCTCAGACGATGCGGCATCCGCCGCGCGCCCATCACTGGCGCGTGCACTCCGGCACGGAGGTCGATCTGGTGCTCGAGCGGGATGGCATGCTGATCGCCATCATCATCGCCGTTCCGTACGACATCGCCTGACCCACGGGTCGTCCAGGCCCCGATCACTAACCCGAAAATGCTGGCCAACCGGCGATGCCTGAACATCGATTTTCATGGTCTTCCACGGAGTGTCCTTGCCGACTCAAGACACTTGCCGGCAGCCGCTGACCGGCTTTCAGTCGGCGGCGCCGCGGCCAGCCTGGTCGGCCGGGGCACCGGTCACGGCGGGCCGGCGGTCCTGGAACCGCTCCAGCGGGTAGTACTCGTAGGTCATGGTGATCTCGGTGAGGTCGGGTGGAATGTCCCAGCCGAGCCGGACCGCCACCGGCAGTTCCTTTTCCTCGCCCGCGGCGAACGTGTCTTCGAAGAAGCAGAAGCACTGCACCAGCTCGGTGTGCAGGAACGCCACGGGCGGGTCGAACAGGTGCCCGGCCTTGGCCTTGACGGTGCGGTCTGACGTGTTGCGGGCGCGGAACAGCGCCGCTGCGACCTCGCCCGGCTTGAGCGTGACGCTGGCCGGCTGCACGCTGAACTCGAACGGGAGCTGCTCGCGCACCTCGGCGGCGAAGGTGATGGTGTGGCCCACCGCCCAGTCGAGGAACACCCGCCAGCCGTCCGGCTCGCGCACCAGCTCCACCTGCTCGGTGAACTCGATCACGGGCAGCGCGCCGTCCCGGCCCCGCGCGCGGAGCGCGGACCGGCGCTCAGGCAGGGAGGCGGGCGCCGCCTCCGCGCCCGTGCCGTGCAGCAGGCCCGCCAACTCCGGGTGGTTGGCGTTCGGGACCGAGCCGCGCACGGTCACCAGGCCGCGGTCCGGTTGCAGCGCCACGTCGGTGGCGCGGATCTCGATGAATCGCGCCAGCTCGTCGATCAGTTCCTGGTAGTCGGCCGGAAACGGGGGATGGCTCTGCAGGTGTTCTTCGAGCGAGCGGTAGCGGCGGTCGGCGGCCGAGGCCACCGCGTACACCGCACGCGCGTCGTTGACGTAGCGGGCGCGCAGGAAGTCCGCCGCCACCCGTTCCGGCGCGGGACCACGCACGGCGAGGAAGGCGGCCAGCCCCGCGGCGATCACCGCCACCGCCGCGGCGACGGGAATCAGTCGGGGCAAATCGCCGCGGACAGACATGCGCGGATACAATATACTGCTGCTGGCGAAATGTTACCGGGATGTTACCGGATAAGCAGTTGCACAACTTTTTCTTGTGTAGTAAGGTAGAGAATACTATTCGATCCATCTGGGAGGGATCTGACACATGCGTATCTATGCGGTGCTCTGCACTGTGGTTTTGCTGGCCGCGCAATCGGTGGCCACCTTCGCGCAGCTGGGAATGGGCGGCACCGGCCTCTATGGTTCGCTCGACGTCGGCGCCAATCTGGTCGGCGACGCGAGCAAGGTCAAGGCGAAGCATGGGCTCGGCGGAAGGAGGACACCGACTGGTCGTTCTCGTTCGGCTTCGGCTTCGCCGGCGGCGTGGGCTACGACTTCGGCGACTTCCGCGTCGACGCCGAGGTCTCCTACCTGAACGCGGGGTTTGCCGTCACTGAGGCCGGTGACGACGCCGGGGACAAGGACTCCGAAGGGGGGCTTCACGCTGTTCGGCGGCACCGCCAACGTCTGGCTGGACGTCGACACCGGCACCGCGTTCGTTCCCTACATCGGGGTCGGCGGCGGCGGCGGCTCATCAGCGCGACGGCACCTAAGGGCGGACACCTTCCGATTTGATTGTCCCTTAGCGAGAAGGTCTTCTCCGGATGGGTGTTCGCCTTCCAGGGCGGCGCCGGCGTGGTCTACCAGCTTACCGACGCCATCGGGCTCGACCTCGGCTACCGGCTGTTCGGGATCGTCAACCCGCAGTTGAAGTCGACCAAGGAAATTGTCGGCGACGAATACGTAACCGTATCCCCGGGGCTGATGCTCACCCACCGGGTCAACCTGGGCATCGACGTGGCGTTCTGAGGCTTGGTGCCGAGATGCGCGGTGCCGTTGTGTGCGGCGCCGCGCGGCTCCGACACACATGAAGAACGTTCTGATTACCGGCATGAGCGGCCTGATCGGCGGCGTGCTGCGGGATCACCTGCAGGGGCGGTTCGCGTTGCGCGCGCTGAACCGGCGCGCGTTGCCGGGCGTGCCGTGCGTTACGGCCGACGTCGGCGACCTGGAGGCGATTCGGCCCGCGTTTGACGGGATCGACGCGGTCGTGCACCTGGCTGCGTTCGCCCGCCCGTCAGAAAGCTGGGAGACGATCCTCAACGACAACATCGTCGGCACCTACAACGTGTTCGAGGCGGCGCGCCGGGCCGGGGTACGGCGCATCGTGTACGCCAGCAGCGGGATGGCGACCGCCGGGTGGGAGAACGTGATGCCCTACCGGGCGCTCGTCGAAGGCCGCTACCAGGCGGCGCCCGCCACCTGGGACCGGCTCACGCACGAGTCGGCGGTGTGGCCGCGCGGCCTGTACGGCTGCAGCAAGGTGTTCGGCGAGGCGCTGGCCCGGCACTTCACCGATACCACCGAGCTGTCGATTCTCTGCCTGCGCATCGGCAACGTGGTGGCAGAGGACAAGCCCACGCTGCCGCGCCAGTTCTCGGTCTACTGCAGCCAAGCGGACATCGCGCAGATGGTGGAGCGTTGCCTCGACGCCCCGGCGGACCTCAAGTACGACGTGTTCTACGTGACGTCGAACAACCGCTGGGGCTACCGCGACCTGGAGCACGGCCGCTCCGTGCTCGGCTTCGTGCCCACCGGCGCCGCGGAAGACCACCGTACCTGACCGGGCTGCCTCCGGCGTGGTCGGCAGCCAAGCCCGTGCCGCCGCCGTGTGCGGTAAGGTCGATCACGACATCCTAAACCCTAAACGCGCAACGCGGTTTACCAGTTCGGCGGCGGCACCCGGGTGCCGCCCGTGGCGTGGCCGACGGCGCTACGGGCTTCCGGCGGGCTTGCGCCTCGGCTCCTCAGCCGGGCCCGGCGCCCCGTACGGTTGCGGCGCGGTGACCGCCGCGGCCCGCCGTTGCGCCATGCTCTGTTCCATCGATTGCGGGTAGCGGGGCGGCGGTTCGCTCACCGCAGTAAGGGCCTGCGCCAGCTCGGGGTCGAGCCGCCAGCCGACGCTGCCAAGGTTCTCCCTCAACTGCTCGACATCGCGCGCGCCCACTATGGCCGAGGTGATGCCGGGCCGCTCCAGGACCCAGCGCAGCGCCACCTGCGCCGGCGTCCGGCCGGTGTCGGGCGCGCGCTCCAGCAGCAGCTTCAGGGTGGCGTCGGCAGACGGCGCGAAGAAGGGACGCGGAAAGGCCCAGCCCTCGGCCGAACGGGTGCCCTCCTGCACCGGCACGCCCGGCCGGTACCTGCCGCCCAGAAAGCCGCCGGCCAGCGGCGCCCATACCGCCACCCCGAGCCGCTTGTAGGCGCACAGCGGCAGCAACTCCAACTCGACGTCGCGCACCACCAGGCTGTACTGCGGCTGGTAGCACTCGAACCGGGCCAGGCCGGCGTGGTCGCTGAGCCACAGCGCTTCGCTCAGCCGCCACGCCTCGTAGTTGCTGCACGCGGCGTAGCGCACCTTGCCCTGCCGCACCAGGGTGTCGACCGCGTGCAGCATTTCCTCCAGCTCGGTCTCCACGTCCACGTGATGGACGTAGTAGAGGTCCACCCAGTCGGTGCCCAGGCGCCGCAAGCTGGCGTCGATGGCGCGCATGACGTGCACCCGCGACATGCCCGAGTCGTTGACGCCGCCGCCCATGGGATTGAAGAACTTGGTGGCCACCACCACTTCCTGGCGCCGCCCGGCCAGGGCCGTGCCCAGCAGCCGCTCCGACTCGCCGCCGGCGTAGGAGTTGGCGGTGTCGAAGAAGTTCACCCCGGCGTCAATGGCGGCGTCCACCATCCGCGCCGCCGCCGCCTCGTCGGCGCTGACCCCGAAGGTCATGGTGCCGAGGCACAGCTCGGACACCTTCAGCCCGGTACGCCCCATGCGTCGATACTCCATGGCTGCCGGTCAGTTCAGGTTACGGGGGCTGATGTCCAAGTGGCTCCAGTGCTGCTCCACGCGGCCGCCGCTGATCTTGATGAGCTGCGGCGACTGATGGCGCACGCCGCAGGTGTCCGCGATCCAGTTCGACAGCGGCCGCTGCTCGATCACGTTGACCCAGTACACCGGCCGGTCGAACCTGTAGGTGCGGATCACCTCGGCCGCCATCGCGCACAGCGAGCACTGGGTGGAGTGCTTGTAGACGTAGCACTCGTCCGCCAGCTCGGTGGAAGTCAGGTTGATGATGTTCGCCACGGCACCTCTCCCGCGGTAAGAAGGTACGCCCCCGTGTCGGATAAATCCAGAGCCGCGGAAGTGCGGGGCTCCGGCTCCGGCTCCATCAGACTGCCGCCGCGCCGTTGGGGAAGTCGTCCGAAGCGGCGCTGCGGAAGGCGGAGGGCACGTGGCTGGCCAGCGGCAGCTCCGCGACCGATCACCGAGCGTTGCCGCCCTGTTCAGCTCGGCTCGAGCGGGACAGCCGCACATCAATCGATGGGCTGGAGTCCGCCCGTTTGGCCAAAAGGTTGCATTTCCTCAATGAGCTGTTTGAGAGTATCTTCTTCGGAAGGACGCATACTGCACTCACCGTTCCCGAGTTGGTCAGCGAGCGCACTCATACGCTCGGGAGTATTGCTTACGATCGGCAACGACTTTGCGCTCGCTCCCCCGCCGACGTAGTAGACGAGGGTCATGGTGTTTGGCATCCCGGTCTCACCGATATAGTCACGTCGACAAGACTACTCGCCGGGGCTCTCGGAGCCCGGAAACTGAATCCTGTTCGACGTTACCGCGTTAATCACACGAAACGTAATGTCGACTGCGTCACGCCCGATCGCCTTCAGGTCCGCCCGTGATATCGGGCGTTCCGAATGCTCTCGCCAACCCAGTCGTGCGCCGACTTCAGCCCAAGTCGTGTGACGTGCGTGCAAAGCAGTCCACGCTTCCATGCGATCGGTGACAGGTCGGGACTCAGGCACTCGTCGATCAAAAGCTTCACGACGGCGGAGGCAGGTCATCGAACGCAATCTCACGTGAGACAATGGGCTGTTGCTCTCGCCAGGCTGGTTCCCTCTCCGGTCTTGCACGCCGTGGAAAGGCCTGCGTGTACGCGACCGCGGCACTGATCCGTCCTTCGGTAAGGGAAGGATACGCGGCTAGGATCTGGTGTACGGCGTCACCGTTTTCTACCATGTCAGCGATGTAGTGGGCAGGCACTCGGGTCCCCTTCAGACAAGGAGTCCCCGAGAGGATGCGAGGGTCTATCGTAACGTAGCGCTCCGCATCTCTTCCCAGCTCTACCTTGGACGGTAGCGGTGTGGGCTCGTCGCCCGTCATCATCTCCAATAACCGCGCCTTCGGCACGGCGGCAAACTCGGCGGCGTCGTCGAGCGACGCCGGTCCGTCCCGATACAGGCTGACTGCAAGGCCGGCCTTCTTGCTCTCGCACAATTGCTCCGGCGTCCACCGAGCTGCGAGCAGGGCATTCGCCTGCTCCGAGGTTGGTAGTGACATCTCTTCATCCTCCATCGACGGCCTTCTGAGCCGGTCTTTCCGGTCGCGTTGGACTCGTGGATACCATCGGCGTACGGGCGGCGGAGTTGTTGAACTACGACGTCGTCGACAAGGCGCTGATCACCGAGGTGGCCAGGAGCGCCCGCGTAGCCGAGGAAGAGGTGGCCGAGATCGACGAGGTGGAGGAGCCCGGCATCCGCGGCTTCCTCAGCCGCTGGTTCAGCATGGAGAACCTCGTCAGCATGCCTTCCTCATCGCTGGTCGATCTCTCCTATCACGGCGGCGCCGCCCGGCCAGGGCCGTGCCCAGCGGCCGCTCCGACTCGCCGTCAGCTCAGGTTGCGCGGATCAATGTCCAAGTGGCTCCAGTGCCGCTCCACCTGTCCGCCGCTGATCTTGATCAGTTGCGGCGACTGATGGCGCACGCCGCAGGTGTCCGCGATCCAGTTCGACAGCGGCCGCTGCTCGATCACGTTGACCCAGTACACCGGCCGGTCGAAGGGATGCGCACGGACCACCTCGGCCGTCATCGCGCACAGCGAGCACTGGGTGGAGTGCTTGTAGACGTAACAGTCGTCGGCCAGCTCGGTGGAAGTCAGATTGATGATGTTCGCCACGCCGCGTGACCAGCTACGCGACACCCTGCCGCGGCTTTTCCGGTGGCCCGTTGCGCACGCCCCAGAACATTCCTTCGATGATCCCCTCGACCTTCGATAGCCGGTCTCCGACGTTGACGAGCCGCGCCGCAAGTTCCTTGAAGCCGGCCCGCATTTCGGCGCGCAATCCTCCGACTTCGCCCCGAAGCCCGGTATCGACCGCCCTGATTTCGTCCCGCAACTCGGCGCCCTGATCTCTGACGCCGGTATCCACCGCCTTGATTTGGTCACTGAGCCGGCCATCGAGCGCCTTGAACTCATTCCTGAGGCCGGTATCCACCGCCTTGACTTGGTCACTGAGCCGGCCATCGAGCGCCTTGAACTCATTCCTGAGGCCGGTATCCACCGCCTTGATTTGGTCACTGAGCCGGCTATCGAGCGCCTTGAACTCATTCCTGACGCCGGTATCCACCGCCTTGATTTGGTCACTGAGCCGGCCATCGACCGCCTTGATGTCCTTCCAGAGCCCGGCGCCGACCGCCTTGGTTTCGTCTCGCAGTTCCTGGAACTGTGCCTTCATCTCGCCGCGGAGTCCGCGCTCAACCGCCTGCACCTCGCCGCGCAGGTCGTGCACCTCTCGGCGAACGCCGCGCATCGACGTGAGCATGACGGTGCCGAGACCTACCGCTGCCGCAATGATGCCGATCAACTCTACGCTCATGTACACCTCTGCGGTGCCCCTTTCCCCGTTGCGAGCCTACCACGGAGCGGGCTGGGGTGTCGCCCGTGCCGCGCCGCCATCGCCCTGGGGTCGTCCGGGGGGACCGTACTGGTTACGACGGTGGCGTTTCGCTGCTGCTTCAGATTCAGAGGTGCGTAGCCGTGGCGGCAGGTCGCGGCGTACACTCTGGGCGTGATGTCGGCCGCTACTGTATTGACCGCGTGGATCGTCCTGTACGCCGTGCAGCAGGCGTGGGAGGCGTTCCTGACTTTGCTCAACCTGCGCCACGCCGCCCGCCACGCCGAACCGCCGCCGGAGCTGACCGGGGTGGTGGATGCCCCCACCGCCGCGCGCATGGGCAACTACCTGCGCGCCCGCAGCGGGCTGGCTCTGGTCACGCGCGCGGTGAAGGTGGCGGTTACCCTGGCCGTGATCGCCAGCGGTGTCCTCGGCATCCTCGACCGGTGGGTCACCGGCACGCTGCAGGGATGGGGGATCGCGTCACCGGCGTTGGCCGGAGTCGTGCTGCTGTTTCTGCTGGGAGCCGCCGGCATCGTGCTGGCGCTGCCCGGCCGCGTCTACGGCCAGTTCGTGATCGAGCAGCGGTTCGGGTTCAACCGCATGAACGGACGCACCTTCGTGCTCGACCTGGTCAAGAGCACGCTGCTGTCCCTGGTTCTCGGCGTGCCGCTGCTGTTGGGGCTGTTCTGGTTCATGGCCACGACCGGGGCGCTGTGGTGGATCTACGCGTTCGCCTTCATCGCCGCCTTCCAGCTCGTGATGACCTACCTCTACCAGCCGCTGATCGCGCCGCTGTTCAACCGCTTCCAGCCGCTGGAGGCGGGCTCCCTGCGCGAGCGGCTGGTGGGGCTGGCCTTCCGCCTGCAGTTCAAGGTGCGCGCCATCCTCGTGATGGACGGCAGCCGCCGCTCGCGCCACAGCAACGCCTACTTCACCGGGTTCGGCCGCGCCAAGCGGATCGTGCTGTTCGACACCCTGCTCAGCGCGCTGGACGAGCCGCAGGTGGAGGCGGTGCTGGCGCACGAGATCGGCCACGAGAAACGGCGCCACGTAGGCAAGCACCTCGCGCTGAGCCTGACGCTGACGCTGGCCGGCCTCTGGCTGATGAGCGTGTTGCTGCAGCAACCGGCGTGGTTCGCGGCGTTCGGATTCGTCGACGCCGCGGGCGCCGGCGCACCCAGCTCGCACGCTGCGCTGATCATCCTCTCCCTGGTCTCGGGGCCGGCGCTGTTCCTGCTCAGTCCGGTGCTCACGGGCTGGTCGCGCCGCCACGAATATGAGGCCGACCGCTACGCGGTGACCGCCACCGGCGGCGCGCACGGGATGGAAGGGGCGCTGGTCAAGCTCGGCACCGACAACCTGAGCAATCTGCACCCCCACCCGTGGTACAGCGGCTATCACTACTCGCATCCCACGCTGGTGGAGCGGGTACGCGCGATTCGCCGGCACGCGGCGACGCTCGGGGCCGGGACGGCCGAGGCAGGGGGAGCAGGGGGGCATTGACAGCCGGCCGGTGATGCTGCTCATTGGAACGGGGGCCCATAGCTCAGTTGGTTAGAGCAGCGGACTCATAATCCGCGTGTCCAAGGTTCAAGTCCTTGTGGGCCCAGAGCGGGAGGTTGACCGTGGCAGTAGTGACCATATCCCGTCAGCTCGGGAGCGGAGCGCGCGCCATCGGCGTACGGGCGGCGGAGTTGTTGAACTACGAAGTCGTCGACAAGGGGCTGATCACCGAGGTGGCCAGGAGTGCCCGCGTAGCCGAGGAAGAGGTGGCCGAGATCGACGAGGTGGAGGAGCCCGGCATCCGCGGCTTCCTGGGCCGCTGGTTCAGCATGGAGAACCTCGTCAGCATGCCCTCCTCATCGCTGGTCGATCTCTCCTATCACGGCCCCGGTGGGATCTTCGTGCCGCCGGCCGACGCCGACGTAAGCGAGGAGATGCACTTCCTCGACCGCCAGGGCTACCATCGGGTGATTCAGCAGACGATCCGTCGCTTGGCCGAGCGCGGGCGGGTGATCATCGTCGGCCGCGGCGGCATGATGCTGCTGCGCGACGATCCGCACACCATCCGGGTCCGGATCGTCGCCGCGGAGGAGGCGCGGGCCGAGCGCCACGCGGCCGAGGAGAACCTGTCGTTTCGCGATGCCCTGCAGCAGGTGCGGCTGAGTGACCGGCGGCGGGCGGCGTTCATTCATCGCAACTATCACGTCGACTGGAACAGCAACGCCCTCTACCATCTGGTGATCAATTCGGAGGTGATGCCCCTGGCGATGGCGGCCGCGACGATCGCGGCCGCGGTGCGCGCCATGGAAGCCCAGGAATGATCGATCATTCGCCGCGGCTCGGTACGTGCAGGAGTTCGCGCGGCTTGCTGCCGTAGGCGGGACCGACGATGCCGCGCTGCTCCATCTCCTCCACCATCCGGGCGGCCCGGTTGTAGCCGATCTTGAGCTTGCGCTGGAGATAGGAGGCCGAGGCCTTGCCGGCGGCTATCACCACCTCCAGCGCTTCCTCCATCAACGGATCGTTGCCGCCCGGCTCCAGGTTCGGACTGGCTTCCTCGTCGAACAGCAGGTCTTCGTCGATGTAGTCCGGCTCGCCCAGCTCGCGCACGCACGCCGCGATCCGCTCGACCTCATCCTCGGACAGGAACGCCCCCTGGATGCGCACCGGGTTGGCGTCCCAGGCGGGCGCGAACAGCATGTCGCCGCGGCCGAGCAGCTTTTCTGCGCCCACGGCGTCGATGATGATGCGCGAGTCGAACTTGCCGGCCACCATGAAGGCGATGCGGGAGGGGATGTTGGCCTTGATCAGACCGGTGATCACGTCGATCGAGGGGCGCTGGGTGGCGAGCACGATGTGGATTCCCACCGCCCGTGCCATCGCCGCCAGCCGCGCCAGGGTCGACTCCAGCTCCTTGCCGGTGGTGGCCATCAGGTCCGCGAACTCGTCGATCACGATCACCAGGTAGGGCAGGGGGCCGGTGGTGAGCTGCACGTCCCCGCCCGTAACCTTGCGGTTGAAGGAGGTGATGTCGCGCACGCCGAGCCCGTCGAGCAAGGCGTAACGGCGCTCCATCTCGTACAGGCAGTACTGCAGCGCCTGGAACGCGCGCTTGGGATCGGTGATCACCGGCGTGAGCAGATGCGGCACGTCGTTGTAGAGCTTGAGCTCGACGATCTTGGGATCGATCAGCAGCAGGCGCACCTGTTCCTGGGTACGGGCATACAGAATCGAGCAGATCAGCGAGTTGACCAGCACCGACTTGCCGGACCCGGTCGCGCCGGCGATCAGGAGATGCGGAGTGGCGGCGAGGTCCACGATCTGCGCCTCGCCGGTGATGTCCTTGCCGAGGACTATGGGGATGCCCGCGGAGGGCTTCCTCGGAGCCGGCTTGAACTGCGGCAGGCTGACGATCTCGCGGAACGAGACGATGGCCCGGTGCCGGTTGGGCACCTCGATCCCGACCGCGTGCTTGCCCGGGATCGGCGCCACGATGCGCACCCGCGATGCCGCCAGCCGGAGCGCGATGTTGTCCGCCAGGTTGACGATGCGGGAGATCTTGACTCCCGGCGCCGGCAGGATCTCGAACATGGTGATGACCGGACCGCGCCGGATGCCGGTGACCTCGGCGTCGATCTTGAACTCCGCCAGGGTCGCCATGAGGGTGTCGGCGGCGGCGCTGGTGTCCTGCTCAACCCGCGCCGGCTCTTCCGTCCGGTACTCGTCGAGAACCTCCAGCGGGACGTGGTAGCCGCGGCGCCGACTGCGGGCGGTGCGGGAGGCGGCCGAACGCGCGACGGGCGCGGGTGCGGCGGTGGCGTCGTCGTCGGGGGGGGCGGCGGCGGCGTCGCGTCGGGTGCGGCAGCGTCGGGTGCGGCGGGCGCGGCGTCGTCGGGTGCGGCAGCGTCGGGTGCGGCAGCGTCGGGTGTGGCAGCGTCGGGTGCGGCAGCGTCGGGTGCGGCAGCGTCGGCTGCGGCAGCGTCGGGTGCGGCGGGTTCCGGGTCCGGCCGACCGACCTCCGATGCTGCCATGGCGCTCAGGTCGTCCGGGCAGGGTTCGCTCGGCTCCGGATCAGGCGCGTGGGTTCCGTTCTGCACGGCGGCCGATTGATCGGCCACGCCGGACTCGGCCGCGCCCGCCTGCGGTCGGGTGAAGGGGAGCGGCGCCGGAGCCGGAGCACGCGCCAAGCGCACGCACAGGGCGACAATCGCGAGCGCCTCGAGCAGGGCGGCGAGCGCCACCAGGACCGCGGCCGGCACGCGGCCGAAGAACAGCACCAGCGCGCTCGCGACCGGCGCGGCCCGGGTCTGGCTGCCGGCGGCCACAACGTGGAACAGCGTGCTTACGGTGAGGATGATCAACCCGGCGGGGATCAGCACGGTCATCACTTCCCGCCGCACCTGGCGGCTGAGCAGCACGTACACGTAGGCATAGCACAGTGCGGGGATCAGCAGTGCCAGCCAGAAGAACGCGTCGAACAGGAACCACGCCGGAGCGTAGACTACCGTCAGCGGAAACCGAGCCGCCTGCGGCCGCCCTGCGGCCAGGAACGGAACGAGCGAGGCGAGCAGCAGGGTAGCCACGGCCGCCAGCCCCACCGCCAGCCAGCGCTGCAGGCCGTTGCCCGGGAGCCAAGCGTACCAGGGCGCATCTGTCCCCGCCGGCGGGGCGCCGTCGGCAAGCGGCTCGTCTGCCATACCCTCAGTATCGGCAGGCGAGGCGCGCGGGCGGAGTGGCCTGAAGGGCCTAAGGGCGGCCACCGCCCCCTGCAGTGCGCGGTCGAAGCAGCCGTCAGCCGGGGCCGATCAATGCCAGGGCGAGCACGCCGGCCGGTACCAGGTAGAGGGCAAACAGGTGCAGCCGGCCACGGCGCACGATCCGCAGCAGGAGGGCCAGGGCGCCCCACCCCACCGCGAACGCCGCGGCCATGCCCGCCACCAGGGGCCCGACACCGCCGCCGCCCGCCGCCAGCGCCGGCAGATCGGGCAGCGTAACCAGCAATGCGCCGGCGATTGCCGGGATCGCGGCCAGGAACGAGAACTCGGCCGCGGCTTCCCGGTCGGCTCCCGCAAGAATCGCGGTGGCCATGGTCACGCCCGAGCGTGATAGGCCGGGCAGCACGGCCAGTCCCTGGGCGATTCCCACGACCAGCGCCCAGCGCCAGCCCGGCTGCCAGCCGCGGCGCGGCAGCGCCTGACCGCGCAGCACCCGCGCGCCCACCAGCAGAGCGGCGGTGACCAGCAGCATCGCCGCCGCCAGGCGCGGTTCGCGCGGCAGGCCCAGCCGGCCCAGCAGCAGGCCGATGCCGGCGGTGACCACCGTGGCCACCAGCAGCAACAACAGCAGCCGGCGGTCGGCGGCGCGGCCGCGGCGGAGCGGCTCCGGGCGGGCGAGATCGAGCGCGGCACAGGCCAGCTCCCCCAGCCGCCGGCGAAACACCACGCCGACCGCCGCCAGCGTCGCGACGTGCAGCAACACGTCGAACAGCAACGGCACCTCGCCCATGCCGAGCACCGCGCGCAGCAGGATCAGGTGGCCGGAACTGGAGACCGGCAGGAATTCGGTCGCGCCCTGGAGTGCGCCCAGCGCCAGCGACTGCCACCAGGTAAGCGTCACGACCGGCCCGGGGCGAACCCGGTGAGCATGATCAGGTGGCGCTCCGCGGCGAGCTGGGGAACCTGCAGCGCGACCACGCGGACGCGCAGCGACCTTCGAGCCTGGAGCTCGGGGCGGGCCAACTCGGCGCGCACGGTGGCGGCGGTCCCCTGATAGACGACCACGGTCGTGCGCGCGTGCAGCGCGTGCCCGCGGCGCGCCAGCCGCGCCAGGTCGGGCAGCAGGCGGGCCAGCGGCGCCACCGCGCGGCAGACGATCAGGTCGTAGGTCTCGGCTCCGGCCGCGGCCAGCGGCCGGTCGACGATGCGGACACCCGGCAGCGGCAACTCGCGGCGTACGTGCCGGAGAAACTCCGCCCGCCGCGTGCTGCGCTCAAGCAGCGTCACCCGTACTTCGGGCAGCGCCAGCGCCAGCGGGACGCCGGGCAACCCGGCGCCGCTGCCGACGTCCAGCAGCGTGGCGCGCGGCTCGAAGGTGCGCAGCACGGGGACGGCAGCCAGGCTGTCGAGTACGTGATGGGTCACCAGGCGGGTCCGATCGGCATCGACCAGCCGGTACACCGGGTTGGCGCCCTCGATCAGATCGATGAACCGCAACAGCGGCCGCGCGAGCGGCGGCTCCCCTGCCAGCCGCAACCGCCGCAGGCCGTCGTCCAGGAGCTCTTCGGCGGTTACGGCAGCCGGTGCTGCGCTCCGTTGCTGCTGTCGTCGGCCCCCGCCGCGTACGGTCAATTTCCACCCCCTCCTCGCGGACCGCTTGTGACAGACCCCTGGTGAATCAGCGCGTCAGAAGCCGATAAGCTGACTCAGTTCTGCGCGCTGCTCCGCCCTTGCCAAGCGGCCGTAGCGACGCAACTCCAGACCTGCGTTAACGGCAGCGGCAATATGCGCATCTCGACGCATGGGCTGTTCGTCGTAGTTGGTCTCGAACCAGCGGCTGACCTCCGACCAGCGCCAAAGCCGGTAGCGCGTACGAGGGTCGGTCACCGGGGCCGGGAATCCTCCCGGTCCCCGCTCACCCCTGACCAGTAGCCGAACACTTTCGCGGGTCCGTCCCACGTGGGCTGCAATTTCCGCCATGGAGACGAGTCCTTCATTGGCAAGCCGGATCACTTCGACTCCCTTGACTCGTTCCACATCGGAGATCGCCGACAGAAAAGCACTTTCCGGACCCGGCGCCTCGCGGTCGAAGTCAACGTACTGTACTCCGTCGGTGCGGCCGACCAGAGCATCATCACAACCGGCTTCAAACAGAGCGTCAATGGCCGCGTCGCCCTGCAGGTCCGGCCCTTCCAGTATCAACGTAAACTGATAAACCGACATATGCTGGATCTCCAAATGCTACTAGAGACGTTGCCTCGAGTCAACACCTGTCGGCGGTGAGGGCTGATGGTGTAGGATAGCGCGGATATGGAAGCGACCGACCTCAGCGGGATGGATCCGGCCGCGGCGCGCAGCTACGTGCTGGGGTTCCTCACCACGCTGCGCCTGACCCGCAAGCGGCAGCGCGAGTTGGAGAACGTCCGGCGCACCTGGGAGGAGCGGATCCGGCGGGCCGTGGCGGCCGGCCGGCCGCAGTTGCGGGACGCCGCCCGCGCGGAACTGGCGCGGGTGCAGGAGCAGCTCGGGACGCTGCTGGCCGAGGAGCAGGAGTTGGCGGCCCAGGTCGAGGTGCTCGGCAGTCAGCTCCGGTCGTTGCGCGCGCAGGCGCCGCGGACGGCAGACCTGGACCAGCTCCTGGCCGAGCTGCAGGCCCTGGCCGGCGAACGCGACGAGCTGGCCGAGGAACTGGAGCGGGCCGACAGCGAGCAGCGCGCCGCGGCCGAGTTGGAGGCGCTCAAGCGCCGGCTGCGGGACTGACGGCGGCCGCTGGCCGCGGCTCGGGAACGGCGACGGCGTCGATCCAGCGGCCGGCTTGCCGGTGGGCGTCGGCGCCGCGGCGCAGCAGCCGCGTGACCAGGCCGCGCCGCTCGCCGACCCGCGCTTCGGGGTCCAGCACCGCCAGATCGGCGTCGTAGCCGGGGTAGAGCCGGCCCTTGCCGGCAAGGCCGAGCAGGCGTGCCGGGTGCCAGCCGAGCAGAGCGGCAAGCTGTTCGAGGGTGATGCAGCCGCTGGCCACCCCCTGCCACCACAGCTCCGCCAGGAGCGACGGCGGCGCGGCCGCGCCCGCGATGCTCACCGCCTGTATCGAGCCGCTCCGCACCGCGTGCCACCAGCGGCCGAGCACTTCCCACGGCGCCGCCACCGCCGGGCCGCGGCCGGCCGCGGCGCCGGCCGCGGCACCGGTCGCGCGGCTGGTCCCGGCGCCGGTGGCTCTGGCGGTCACGGCGACCGCGCTCTCGACGCCCGGCCCGCGTGCGGGCGCGAGCAGGACCCGGCAGGCAGGCGCCGCGGCGCCGGCCGCCGCGACCCTGGTCATGGTTGCCTGCCGGTCGCTCAGGACCAGCAGGGTGGCGCCGCATTCGGCCAGCAGGCGGCACAGCAGGTCCAGGCCGCCGGAGCGCCGGCCGCAGGCCGCCACGCCCGCATCGTCCACCGCGAACGCCGCCCGCCCGCTGCCGAATACCGCCTCCGGCAGTGCCTCGAGCTGGCGCATCGGGCGGTGCAGCACCGGCACCGCCACCGCGTCCACGGCGCCGGCCGGCGGCCGGGCCGGCCGGGCGGCGGGCGCGAGCTGCGGCAGCACCACGCCGCCACCGGTGGCGCCGGGCTCCTGCACACCGGCCGCCGTGCCCGTGACCGACCCGGCGCCGGCCGGCCGGTGTACTACGATCGGCCCCGGAAACACGATGCGGCCGGTGAGCTCGAGCGCCGGGTCGGCCGCGGGCGTGACCGCCGGCAGCCGCAACGCGCGCACCACGCCGTCGGCCAGTTCGAGATCGGCCACGAAGCGCCCGTCGGCGTGCACGATCAACCCCTGGTGCAGGGTCACTGTCACCGCACGCCGATTATACGGTGCGCCGGCAGCGCGGCGCAGCGCGGCGCAACCGGCGCGGACGATGTGCTACGATGCAGGCGCGCGATGGCGACCATGAGCGACTCCACTGCCGGCGCCGGGCGGTGCGCGGTTGCGGCAGCCGGTCCGGCCGGCGACCGGTGGGGTACGCTGCGCGCCGACATCCGGCGCTTGTCACGGCCGCTTTGCCCGCGGCCGGTGACGCCGGAGCGGGACGGTAGCGGGCCGATTGTGCCGCGGCTCGGGCCGTTGCGCGGCATCCGCGGGGTGCTGTTCGACGTCTACGGCACGCTGCTGCTGTCCGCCGCCACCAGCGGCAGGATTGTGCCGGACGACGGCGCCAAGGCGGCGGCGCTGGAGCAGGCGCTGGCCGACGCCGGCGTGGCCGCGCCCGGCGCCGCGGCCGAGCTGGTAGGCCGCTTCGAGGCGGGAGTTCGGGCGCAGCACGCCGCCGCCCGCGCACGCGGCCTCACGTGGCCCGAGGTGGACGTGCGCCGCCGGTGGAGCGCAGCGCTCTCCGGCGTACAGGTGGCACAGGTGGCACAGGTGGAGCGGGTTGCGGTGGGCTACGAATGCCGCGTCAACCCGGTATGGCCGATGCCCGGCGCCGCGGCCGCGATCGCGGCGCTCAAGCGGCGGCGGCTGGCGGTGGGCATCGTCTCCAACGCCCAGTTCATCACGCCGCTGGTGCTGCAGGCGCTGCTGCCGCAGGTAGCGCTCGACCCGCGTCTGGCGGTGTGGTCGTTCGCCGAGGGCGAGGCCAAGCCGTCACCGCGGCTGTACCACACCGCCGCGGCGCGCATGGCGCGGCACCACCGGCTGCAACCGCAGCAACTGTTGATGGTCGGCAACGACCTGCGCAACGACGTGTGGGCGGCGCAGCAGGCGGGGCTGCACGCGGCCCTGTTCGCCGGCGACGCGTCCTCGCTGCTGCTCCGGGACGACGATCCCGCCCCCGGCCGGCCGCCGGATCTGCTGCTCACCGACTTCGCGCAGTTGGCCGCGGCACTCGGCCTGAGCCCGGGCTGACCAGGCGCCATGCGGGCGACGCGCGCGACCATCAACCTGGAGCAGCTCCGCCGCAACCTCGACCGCCTGCGCCGCCTGCTGCCGCCGCGGGTCGGCACCTGCCTCGCGGTCAAAGCCGCCGCCTATGGACACGGGGCGGTGCCGGTGGCGCGCGCGGCGCTGCGGGCGGGCGTGACCTGCCTGGGCGTGGCCACCGTGGCCGAGGGGGTGGAGCTGCGCGACGCGGGGATCAGCGTACCGATCCTGCTGTTCAGCCTGCCGCTGCCGGAGGAGGCGGACGCGATCGTGGACGCCCGCCTCACCTGCTTGTGCGCCGATGCCGCCCTGGGGCGCGATCTGGCGCGCGCCGCTGCCCGGCGCAACCGCACGCTGGAGGTACACCTCAAGATCGACACCGGGATGGGCCGGATCGGCTGTGCGCCGCGCGCCGCGCCGGCCGTGGCGCAGGCGCTGCGCGACCAGAGCGGCCTGCGGCTGACCGGCGTCTGCACCCACTTCGCCGTGACCGATCGGGATCAGAACGCATCCCGGGCCCAGCTCGCCACGTTCACGGCCGCGGTCGAGGCGATCCCCGGCCACCGGCGGCTGGTGCGGCACGCGGCCAACTCGGCCGCCATCGCCGGCCTGCCGGCGGCCCATCTCGATCTGGTACGGCCGGGAATCCTCGCCTATGGCTACTACCCCGGCGACTGCCAGCCGCGCACGGTCGCGGTCACGCCGGTCATGGAACTGGCGACCCGGGTGGTGTTCCTGAAGCGGGTGGCGGCCGGCACCGGCATCTCCTACGGCCTGACCTACCGGCCGCGCACGGCGACCGTCATCGCCACCCTGCCGGTGGGCTACGGCGACGGCTACGCGCGCGCCCTGTCGAACCGCGCCGAGGTGCTGATCCGCGGCCGCCGTTATCCGGTAGTCGGCAGCGTGTGCATGGACCAGTGCATGGTGGATCTCGGCCCCGATCCCGAGGTAGCCCGCTATGACCGGGCGGTGCTGTTCGGGCCGGACCCGGCAGGTCCCAGCGCGGCCGACCTGGCCCGCCTGGTTGGCAGCGTCCCGTACGAGATCACCTGCGCAGTGGCCGCGCGGGTGCCGCGCGTCTACCTCCCGTAGGCGGCACTCGGCGGCACTTCAGTTCCGGGACTTGTCGACCAGCCGGTCCTTGGCGATCCACGGCATCATGGCACGGAGCTGGGCGCCGACCTGCTCGAGCTGGTGTCCGGCGTGCTCCGACCGCATCTGCAGGAAGCGCCCGCGCCCGGAGCGGTTCTCCTCCATCCACCGGCGCGCGAACGAGCCATCCTGGATCTCGCTCAGGATGCGCTTCATCTCGCCCCGGATGCGGTCATCGATGAGGCGCGCGCCCGACACGTAGTCGCCGTATTCGGCGGTATCCGACACCGAGTAGCGCATCAGCGACATACCGCCCTCGTAGATCAGGTCGACGATCAGCTTGACCTCGTGGATGGTCTCGAAGTAGGCCATCTCCGGCGCGTAGCCGGCCTCCACCAGCGTGTCGTAACCGGCCTGCATCAGGTGGGTGAGGCCGCCGCACAGCACCGACTGCTCGCCGAACAGATCGGTCTCGGTCTCCTCCCGGAAGTTGGTCTCGATCACGCCGGCGCGGGCCCCGCCGATGGCGGCGGCGTAGGCCAGCGCCAGATTCTTGCCGTGGCCGCTGGCGTCGTTGGCGACCGCCACCAGACACGGCACGCCATAGCCCAGCTCGAACTGGCGGCGCACGGTGTGTCCCGGCCCCTTGGGGGCGACCATCGTGACGTCGACGTCGGCATCCGGCTCGATCAGACCGAAGTGGATGTTGAAGCCGTGCGCGAACATCAGGTTGTTGCCGGCCGTCAGGCCCGGCTTGAGGTCACGCTCGTAGATCTCGGCCTGGAGGTGATCGGGCACCAGCACCATGACCGCGTCGGCCCAGGCGGCGGCCTCGGCGGTTTCGAGCACGGGAATGCCGGTCTCCCGCACCTTGGCGGCGCTGAGGCTGTCCGGGCGCAGTCCCACGGCCACCTCCACGCCCGAGTCACGCAAGTTGTTGGCGTGCGCGAACCCCTGGCTGCCATAGCCGATGACCGCGACTTTCCGGTCCGCGATCCACTCCCGTTCGATGTCGTCCTCGTAGTGAACCTTCATGCCCCGAGAGCATAGCAGTAACCCGCGACCCGTGCTATGCTTTTATATACTGAAGACTCGTACCGGAGACCTGTCACGTTGAAAGCCACCCCATTATCGCCCGAAGAAGTCACGGCCGCAGTGGAGCGCATGGTGCGGACCGTGCGCGAGCAGGATGACCCTGAGGAACTGAAAGAGTACCGCAAGCTGTTCAGGAAGCACGTGCCGTTCAATCTCCGTGGTTACGTGACGGCACACATGATCAAGGCTCTGCTGACCGATGCCGCGCCGGCCGCGCGGCGTACCGTGGCCGCACGCCCGGCCACGCGCACCGAGCGGCCCGAGCGGTCCGCGCGCGCCTACCGGAGCAGCCGCCCGGAACGGGAGGCGCGCGCCGAGCGGCGGCCGCGGCCGCGCGACACCTCGGCGCCGCCGGAGGGCATGCGCCGCCTGTTCGTAAGCGTGGGCCGCAACCGCAAGCTCCAGCCCGAGGAGTTGACCGAACTGTTCAGCTCCAAGATAGCGGTGCAGCCGTCCGACTTCGGGGCGATCAGGATTCTGGACAGTTACTCGTTCATCGAGGTGCCGGATCAGATGGCCCAGAACGCCATCGCGTTACTCTCGGGAACCAACTTCAAGGGCCGCCGCATAACGGTCGACTTCGCCCGCAACCAAGGTTAGTCGCGACGCTCCAACCGCTGCTGGACCCCGCCGAGGCAGGCACCGTCTGGTCGCCGTCCGAGCTTCCGCGCCTGCAGCCCGCGCTGGAACGTGCTGCGCGCGTGGAGTTGGAGGTGGGCAGCGGCGGCGGACAGTTCCTGGCCGCCCACTGCAGCGCGCATCCCACGACCCTGACGATCGGCACCGAGATCAAGCTCGAGCGCTGCCGCAAGGCCGCGCGCAAACTGACGGCGGCCGGCGCGCGGAATGGGCTGGTCATCCGCGGCCGGGCCGAGGAGGTGCTTGCGCAACTCCCGCCGGCGGCGCTGGATGCCGTGCACGTCTACTTTCCCGACCCGTGGCCGAAACGCCGTCACCGGCGCCGGCGTCTGCTGCGCCGCGACGTGGTGGCCGATCTGGCCTGCCGGCTGCGGCCGGGCGGCGCCATCCATCTCGTGACCGACTTCTTCGACTACTACCTGCAGGCGGTGGTTCTGTTTCTCCTGCACCCCGATCTGACGCTGAGTCGGAATCCGGTGCAGGCACCGCCGCTGGTGCAGGCGGACACCGGCCTGTCCCGGTACGGCCCGCGCCTGGCGGCGTTGGGCAAGGAGATCCTGCACGCCACCGCGATCCGGCAAGCGGCCCGCTAGCGCCCCGGGTGCCGCTGTTGGCCCATCCCGGGCGGCGGTCTTGGGGCGGTAGCCGCCGCACCGGCGCCGCGGCCGGCCCTCCCTACCGGTTGCGCCGCTCGCGCCGCTCCTCGGAGGACTGACAACCGATGCAGAGCAGCGCGTAGGGTATCGCCTCCAGGCGCGCCACTGGAATGCGCGACCCGCACTTCATGCATACTCCGTAGTGTCCGCTCGAAATGCGGGCGAGCGCAGACTCCACCAAGTTGAGGCGCCGGGTCTCCTGAGCGCCGAGTGCTTCCAGGGTCTTGCGGTCGATGCCCTCCGCGGCGACATCCACCAGATCCTTGGGATCCATGTTTTCCCAGAATTCCCGGAACTCAGCGTTCTCCTGGGCCAGGTGACCCAGGATTTCCTCCTTGAGCACCAACAGCCGTTGTTTCATGTCCTCGGTGAGACGCCTATCCACGTACCTCGACTCCCAGTCCGTTTGGTCCCGGCCGGTGACCGGGGCTGCGCATATATGGGGCAATTGTCTGGCCTTGTCAACCTCGGCGCAGCCCGGCCCAGCAGCAGGTCGCGCCCGCCGGTGGTAGTCCTCAGGCGGCGGCGGCACCGAGACGACCGCCGCCACCGCCGAGGCGCGGGTCGAGCAGGTCGCGCACCGCATCGCCGAACATGTTCAGGCTGTAGACCACGATCGTCAGGCACAGGCCCGGCCAGAGCGCCAGCCATGGCGCCTGCTGCATGTACTCACGCCCTTCCCGGCTGAGCATGGCACCCCAGCTCGGAACGCCGACCGGCAGACCGAAGCCGAGAAAGCTCAGCGAAGCCTCACTGATGATCACCCCACCACGATGGACATGATCGTCAACAGCAGGAGCAGTCCCGGGATAGCCATCCAGGCATCGACGAATCTCTGCACCACCAGGTCCAACTTGCCGCCAAAGAATCCCGACGTGCCGCCGATCAGGAGGGCAACCACGACATTGAGCGCGGTCGCGGCCAGACCGACGACCATCGACAGCCGCGCGCCGTAGATGACGCGGCTCAACAGGTCCATACGGGGCCAGGACATCGGCCAGGATAGCCACCGGGATCACGACCAGGATGATGATCCCGCTGATCGTGCCGAGTGACTTCTCCCGCCACAGCCTGACGAAGAAAGAAGCGGCTCCCGGTGCCGCGGTGGGGTCGCTCATTGATAACGGGCCCTCGGATCCAGGTAGCCATAGAGCAGGTCGACCATGAGATTCACCCCGACCACCGCCGTGCCGAACACCAGGTTCACTCCGGAGACCATCGGGTAATCCCTGTCGGTGAGCGCGGCCAGCATGAGACGACCCAACCCCGGCAGGTTGAATATGTTCTCCATGATAACGGAGCCGCCCACCAGGATGGGCAACTGCAGTCCAACCAGAGTGACGATCGGGATGAGGGCGTTCTTGATGGCGTGTCTGACAACGACCGCTCTCTCCCTCAGCCCCTTTGACCAGGCCGTGCGGATGTAGTCCTGCCGCAGCACCCACATACCGGGTCTTGGTCGCATGCAGGACCAGCCCGTAACGGCCAAGCCGTTTTCCCAGGACGGCCAGCATGCGCTTGCCGCTGTGGTCGTCTTCGAAGGTCATCACAAAATCGTCAGCGAATCGCACCAATCGGCACGAACCGCTCAGCCGCGGCTTCGCCACACGCTCAAACCACTCATCCAGCACATGGTGCAGGAATATATTGGAGAGCATGGGGCTGAGCACTCCGCCTTGAGGAGCTCCGGTATCGGCTCGTTTCAACGTGCTTTCTTCGAGCACCCCCGCTTTCAGCCATTATGGGCCCCCCGCTAATATGGGAACCTGGGCGCCATGAGCCGTTGCGTGGCAGGGTCCACTTGATTGAGTTGGTCGTTATTTTTTGGTTGGTGCTGTCTTGTTCCCCTGATGGCGTTCTTAACCGACTTCGCGCCATAGGCACCCATACGCCCGACGCCGCCCCTGAGCCTCGGGTCAAGCAGGTCCCTCAGTGCATCACCAAACATGTTTGTCCCGTAGACGACAATACTCAGGCAAAAACCGGGCCAGAGAGCCAGCCGTGGCGCCATCTCCATGAATCGACGCCCTTCGCCGCTCAGCATACCTCCCCAGCTGGGAACATCGGGGGGCAGACCATATCCGAGGAAGCTCAGAGAGGCCTCAGCCAGGATTACACCACCTATCCCGGTGGTAAACATGATGATTACGGGAGCCAACATATTGGGCAGGACATGCCGTATAAGGGTTCTCCAGGCTGGGCTGCCAATTGACTTCGCCGCCATCATATACATGTTCTCCTTGATACCAATAACGGCGCTTCTGGATACCCTTGAACCACCGAACCAGCCTATTATCCCCAGGACCACTATCAGCTGTGGCACACCCCGCCCCACTACGGACATTATCGTCAACAATACGAGCAATCCCGGGAAAGCCATCCAGGCATCGACCAACCTCTGGACTATCAGGTCAAGTTTGCCGCCTAAGAATCCGCAAAGACCACCTAATGCTGTAGCTCCCAATACACTAATAGTGGTCGCCGCGAGACCGACAATCACGGAAACACGAGCCCCATAGATAATGCGGCTGAGGACATCCCGCCCTAACTGGTCGGTACCCAGAAGATACTGGCCTGATGGGCCCTCCAGAATACTCTCAAGGTGGATCTCGGCATATGGATAAGGAGCCAGGACATCGGCAAAGATGCCGGCGCAAAGCAGCACCAGCACGACAAGCCCACCGGCGGTACCGAGCGGCTTCTCTCTTACCAGCCTGATAAAGAAATCGCCCAGCAGGCCACGTCTCTTGTGCGCCTCAATTCCTAGATGTATCTGTAACGTCACTCACCCGGCTCCTTCCTCCTATCTGTTTTGAACCCTGGGGTCCAAATAACCATAGGTGAGGTCAACCAGCAGATTGATGCCTATTACCACGGTGGCGATAAACAAGTTTATCCCGGAGACCATCGTATAGTCTCTCTCAATGAGAGCGCCTATAAACAGACGGCCTACCCCGGGCAGGCCGAATATCTGCTCCATAATAACCGCACCGGCAACTAGAAGAGGCAACTGCATGCCGACTATGGTAATTACTGGGATGAACGCATTCTTCAGGGTGTGCCTCATGATGACCACCCTCTCCTTGAGTCCCTTTGACCAGGCAGTTCTGACATAGTCCTGCCTCAACACCTCAAGCATCGTGGTGCGTGTCATTCTCATGGTCACTCCCGCCATGGATGCGCCCAGAATGACCGCTGGAATTGTGAACATTCCGAGGTTACCCAGTGGATCGTCGGCAAATTTGACAAGCTCCATTGGTGGCGTCCAACCCCACCAGATTGAGGGGTAAATCATTACGATAGTGCCCAACCAGAAGTTGGGAATGCAGAGAAAGAGAATGCCGACAGTACGCCCTCCATAATCACCAAGTGTATCCTGCCGTATCGCCGAATAGATACCGATAGGCAAAGCTATTAGTAGTCCTACAATCACCGCCAAGACGCCGAGCTCAATGGTCACTGGCAATCTACTGAACAGCTGGTCAGTCACGTTCGGACCGCCACGCAGCGATTCCCCGAGGTTGCCGCGCAGAATAATGTCTCCCATCCAGCGTCCATACTGGATCGGGATGGACACGTCCAATCCCAGCATATGCTCAATCGCTTCACGGTCAAGGCCAAGCCCCGAGGTAGCCTCAGGCCCCATCAAAGCCATCATCATGTCTATTACGTCGCCAGGGATGAGACGTACCGAGAGGAAGACTATCATAGACACTATCAACACGGTGGGAATTATTAGCAATATTCTTCTAATTACGTAGGTTCGCATGTCACCCTCTCTCGTCATTGCGAGGTCGCTCAGTAAAGGGGCTGAGCGCCTAAGCCCCCAGCCCCTTCTTTCCCCTCACGAGTAACAATTATCCCTACTAAACCCTACCTCTGTCCCGTCAGCTCGTACTTGAGGTCTGAGTCAACCCAGACCCGGGAGAGAACGGTCTGACGCATACCGCCTCCCAGACCGGTTTCTCCATTGAAACCACCGAGCCATGGCCAATAAGCGCTAAACTGAGCAGGTCGAACACCCCATGTCTGCCATTGCTTCTTTATGAAATACATATCTGCCTCTCTGCTCAGCCTCATCAGCTCCTCAAGGGTGGTAGCGGCTTCGGCAGCTTCAACCATGGCGTCGTACTCGGGGTCCTGCCCTCCGTGCATGTTCCACACTGAGGTCGAATGACCCAGGATTCTTAAGAAAGTGAACGCCCAATCCCCGCCTCTCAACCCGGTGGTAATACCTTCATAAGTATGGTCATTTATACGGGCGTTAAAAGTAGCAGTATCTATCACATTAAGCTCGACATCAACGCCAATCTCAGCCCAATAGGCTTTGCTTACTTGTACATAGTCTACATCCATATACGGCGCGCCGTCGCTGAAGTCTAAGGTAGTCTTGAATCTAATGCCGTCGGCGCCGCGTTTATACCCGGCCGCCTCAAGCAACGCTTCTGCCCCTGCCGGGTCATAGCGATAGCCTTCCTTGACCTCTTCCGGCCACTCCTCATACGGGACGTAGTACCCGACGGCCGCCGGCCCCATAATCCCATAAGGTGTCGGGTCTGCATGGCCCCTATATAGGGTTCTGGCGATTGTCTCGTTGTCTAATGCCAACTGCATTGCCTGACGCACCCGGATGTCGTCAAAGGGCGGCTTGCGCACGTCCATTCCAAAATCGTTCATCTTGAGATACGCGGCGTCTAGCACGATTTCTGGGTACGCACGCCGCATGCTCTCTGCCTGGTCAAGGTCAAGCGCGCCCTCAGAAGCCAGCATCGTAGCAATCTTGCCCGAGCGCAGTGCCGCCAGTTGTGTCGCTTCATCCGATATTACCAGAAACTTAATCTTGTCAGCATAGGGCAGGCGGTTCTTTGGGTATTTTTCATCATAGCCCCAGTAGTCAGGATTCTTGGTGTAAGTGATAGAGCTCCCCTTGATCCAGTCAGTCAGCTCATACGGGCCGGTGCCGACCAAGTTCCTCCAATCCTGAAGGTCTCCATGCTGCTGAATCACCTCGGGGGGCTGTATCCAGCTACCATCCGCACTTGAGAAGTAAATCGTATCCAGCGTATTAAAGCTGAAACTCGACATCTTGAAGACAACCGTCCATTTGTCAGTCGCCGTCACCGATTCTATTGGCAGACCGGTAAGGCTGGGTACAAAAGGACTTGGCCCGGCTTCAGCGAAATCGCCGAAACCCAGAAATCGGTGAAAGGAATGTTCAACGTCATAAGCAGTCAGCTCCCGTCCGTTCATCGGTGCCTTATCATGCCAGCGAACGCCCTTGCGGATGTGGAAGATAGTGGTGAACGGGTCGGGCGTTTCGTAGCCTTCAGCTAGGTGGGGTTTAGTGACAGCCAGAGTAACATAGGTCGATTTAAAGTCAAATACATCCCTGTCTAGTCCCCAGTCCCCGATACCCAGGGTCTCTAACACGAGGTTACCGATATGATAATAGAGTGCCCCATACCAGGTGTCACCATGCGCAGGGTCGGAGGTCGCCCACCATTTGGTAGTAATTGTCCCGCCGTACTCCGGCGCGGTCACCATCTCACCGGTGGTGGGGTCGAGCACCATTTCCTTCTCGGCGGCGGCTGCCGGCTCCTCTTCTGCGCCAGCGGCCCACAGGCCGGTGGCGGTCAGAACCAGGACCAGCGCAACCGCGAAGGTCATTCTGATTCTTACGATGTTCATAATGTTCATACGTAACTCCGTATGTTTGGTTTGAGAGTATCGAGTAACGTAACTCCGTATGTTTGGTTTGAGAGTATCGAGTAACGAATTGCCGGGCCCTGCCTACTCTCGCGCCCGCAACGCAGGCGGCCAGACAGAGACGGCAATCGGGGCTCACGCCCCGCGCGCGTGCGGTTCTTTGAGTATCACTTGCACCTCCTGTGCGCCGGGATACCGGCAGGGTTGTAGTGGATGTAATTGACCGGCAACGCCGGTGGTCGGGACGTGGACCGTATGTTTGGTTTGAGAGTCCGAGCACGCGCCACGTGTAGCCGGCCCTGACCCCGGTGTTGAAGGCGAAGGCGCCCGCGGCGCGGCGAGCCCGAGCGGCTAGTGATCTACAGGATGTATGAAAGTTGTGGGGGGGGGGGGACCGTCCATGGCTCTACGGTAGACCGCTAACTTGTTGTGGGCGCTACAGGGACCGTCCATGGCTCTACCGTGCGACCGTAGCACGGACCCGGACTCGGGGCAACCACCTGCGTCGAAGAAATCTGACAACTGAGACAGCCGGCGCCGTGGCGGCTCAGCCAGCGCCCGCGAGCTAGCGTGCCACTGGTGAACCATGCGCGCCAGTGGCAGAGCCGGTTCAGGGCGCTGCTCAGTAGTGGTACCGGGCTGCGATGAATCGTACGCAGGCTGGTTCGACTCGATAGACCAGACGGTGCTCCTGGTCGATACGCCGGGACCAGGCGCCGGCAAGCTGTCCGCGCAGCGCACGCGGAGTTGTTCGACGCTCAACGGAATGCCTTCCCCGGCGGCGGCACGGCGGCTGCCGTCCAACAGGCGCTGCGCATTCTTGGGCGAACGGAGCAGATAGGCGGTCTCCATCCAGCCGGCGAGCTCATCGGCTGCGACCAGCGCGACGGATTCCGCCCCGCGCCGACGAATCAGGATCGGTTCGCGGGTATCCGTCACTTGGTCCATGAGCGACGCCAAGTGGGCACGCGCGTTGCTGTAGGTGGTTTCGTAGATCATCGGAAGTTCTTCCAGTACAGCAAAACCGTACAAGTAGCCGGCGTGTTGGTCAATCTCTCGAAGTTTCGCATGAATGCGCCGAGACGATTATGGGCATCACTCGACGAGGCCCAGTCCGTGACCGACCTGCTGCAGCACCATCCCGTTGCAGAGCGAGCGCTTCTCTTCTCCGTAGGGGCGGCGCCACGCCCGCCGGTGGTAGTCCTCAGGCGGCGGCGGCGGCATCGAGACGACCGCCGCCACCCCGCACCGCGGGTCGAGCAGGTCGCGCACCGCATCGCCGAACATGTTCAGACTGTAGACCACGATCGTCAGGCACAGGCCCGGCCAGAGCGCCAGCCACGGCGCCTGCTGCATGTACTCACGCCCTTCCCGGCTGAGCATGGCGCCCCGGAATAACCATCCAGGCATCGACGAATCTCTGCACCACCAGGTCCAACTTGCCGCCAAAGAATCCCGACGTGCCGCCGATCAGGAGAGCAACCACGACATTGAGCGCGGTCGCGGCCAGACCGACGACCATCGACAGCCGCGCGCCGGCCCTGCGACCCCGGCGCTCGACGCGGACGGCGCAGAGCAGGCCGCGGTGCTGGAGCGCTGCGCAGGGGCACGGGCGGGCTACCGGTCCCACCCGCGAGCAGCGTCGTGCGCTGGGGGTGGATGTCTGCTGGTAACCCGGGCGTCAGCGCCGGCGCTGTGGGCACTGGCCGGCCTGAGCGGTTAGCGGCGAATCGACGGCTTGGGCCAACAGCGTGGCCGCCCGCGCCGCGGTCTCGGGGCGTTAGGTGGTGTTCAGAGTGTTGGGGGAGGGCGCTCGGGGTGGCGTTCGGTTGACAAAACCGTCCCGGCCGCGTGTACTGGCGCACCAGGATTGTTTTGGCGAAAGAAGAGGCCATTGAGATAGAAGGGACGGTACGGGAATCGTTGCCCAATACCATGTTTCGGGTCGAGCTCCAGAACGGCCATCTGGTGCTCGCCCATCTGTCGGGGAAGATGCGCCGGCATTACATCAGGATCGTGCCGGGCGACCGGGTCCGCGTTGCCCTGTCCCCGTACGACCTGAATCGCGGGCGCATCATCTATCGCGAGCGTTGATTTCCACGACCGCAGCGCGGTCGACCCAGGCGTCGAGTCCGTAGGCCGTACGCACCAGGAGATGATCCCGGTGCGCGCCGCGCACCTCCAGCGTGGAGCCGGGCGTAAGCGGCACCCACGGCAGCGCCGCCGCCACCGGGATGCGGCGTAGCTCCGTCGCGCGCGCCACCACCAGCTCGCGCGACCGGTCGAGGGTTGCCCCGGCCAGCAGCAGCGCCATGCAGGCGCCGCCGGCCGCTCCCAGCCAGAGGGTGCCTTTGACGCGCGCTCGGCCGGCGGGGTTGCGGGCGGCGATCCAGGCCGCCAGGCCGGCGCCGTTGGCGACCGCCAGGAGCCCGTAGAACGGCAGCGCGGGGGGCAGGAACGGCGGCGGCCGGTGCTGCGTGTCGAGCCCGGCGGCGCTCTCCAGCTCGCCGAGCAGGTTGCGGTAGGCGCCGGTAAGCGGCGCGGCTCGGACCGCCGCGCGCACGGCCGCGATCGCCGCGGCGTCGTCGCCGAGCGCCCGTTCGGCCAGCGCGCGGTTGTAGCTGACCCCGGCGAAACAGTCGAACCGCCGCTGCACCGCGGCGAAGGCGGCGCCGGCGGCGGCATAGTCCTCGCGTTGGTATGCCTGTGCGGCGTGCGCCAGCGCGGCCTGCGCTTGCTCCCGCGGCTCGAGCGTGACGGCGGGCAGCGCGGCCGTCACGCCGCTGCCGGCGGCGGCCACCGCCAGCGCGCCCGCCAGCGGCAGTGCGCGCCCGGGTCCGCGTTCGCCGCCGGCGCCGCGGGGGCCAGTCCGCAGGGCCGCGGCCGCCAGCAGCCCGCCCGGCAGCAGCAGCAGATAGTGGGGCCAGAACCGCCACGGCGGTACGCAGCCACGCCGCATGATCCACCCCGGCGGCGGCGGCGCCAGCGCGCGCCCCGGGCCGCCACCGGCGCCGGCCGCGGCGGCGGCCTGGGCGCCCCTGAACCGGACCACGTGGGCGCGGCCGGGAACGCGCACCACGGTTGCGCGGCCGGTGTCGTAGTAGGCGAATTCGGGCACCTGGATGGAGTAGGTGCCGGGTCGGGTGACGTGGTAGCGATAGACGCCGTGGATCCGGCCGCGGTACCCGGCGTCGTGCAGCGTCAGGTCCTGATGCACGGTGCGGTCCACCAGGGTCATTCCCGCGGCGCGTGGTTCCGGCGGCTCGATGAATCGATGGTTGCCGGTTCCGGTGACCGTTACGTTGGCCGTGACCTCGAGCCCCTCCGGCAGCCGCCGTTCATCGATCCAGGAGCGGACCCGGAGCGTCCCCACGGCGCCGGTCGCCGCAATGTCCGGCGGCGCGGCCGTTACTTCCAGGGTCATTGCCTCGGACTGCAGCACGAGCGGGCCTTCCGCCGCCGGCAGCGTCACCCGGGCCGCGGGCAGGGTAACGGTTCCGGCGGCGGTCGGCGTGAGCAGATAGGCGGCGAGCGGCACCCGGTAGACGCGGCGGCCGCCACTCATCTGCTCGCTGATTGCGACCTCGCCCCGGTACCGCTCGAACCGGCTGTCACGCGGCGGGCGGACCTCGATCCGATCCGGGAGCTGCAGCGCGGGCGCCTGCAGCAGGACGAGCTGGACGCTCACCGTTTCCCCGGCCACGGCGCGGCGCCGGCCGGGAATCCAGGCCACCGCCGGTCTGGCAGGCGGGGCCGCCGCCGCCTCGACCACCTCGAGCTCGGTGGCGCGGGTGTACAGCGACCGTGCCGTCAGCCGGACGAGAAATCCGTCCAGCAGGTAGCGTCCGGTGCGGCGTGCGCGCAGCGTATAGGCAATCACCCGTGCGGGCGGATGCGCGGCACCGTCCGCGGGCGGCAGCAACTCGGGACCACCGGCCCACTCGACTCCGGCCGGCAGTCTCGGCTCCAGCACGCGGATGGCATCCAATCCGATGCCGCGCACGTGGAGCAGGACCCGGAACGGTTCCCCGGCC
The DNA here is from genome assembly GCA_965198005.1 of Spirochaetia bacterium. Lineage (GTDB taxonomy): Bacteria > Spirochaetota > Spirochaetia > SZUA-6 > Bin103 > Bin103. The sequence continues at coordinate 498,734 of CBDAOI010000003.1, read as the reverse complement.
ATCGGCTGCGGCGGCGACAGCTCGGTCCAGGCGCGGGGGCCGGCCTGCCCCTGGACCGCGGCCGCGGCGACGGCGAGCACCGCCGCGCTCAGCAGCGCCGTGCCCAAGCGCCCCGCCCGCCGGCACGCTCGCGGACACGGCCGCTCAGTAGCCGGCGGCATCGGCATCCCGGGGGAGGCGCACGGGCGGCGGCGGTTCACGGCGGCGAATGAATTCGAGGATGCGGGCGGTCTGGGCGGCGCCCGCGGCAGCCGCGGGCCGCCGGTGCGTGGCGGCGGCCGGCGAGCTGGTCTGCAGCCGGCGCAGGGCCAGCTCCAGGTTGATCTTGGCGTCGACCGAGTCGGGCGCCAGCAGCAGGGCGTCGCGGTAGCTGAGCGCCGCCGCGCGGTAATTTCCGGACTCGTAGTGGGCGTTGCCCAGGTTGAACGCCGCCCGCCCGCGCAGGCGGTGGTCGGTCGCGCGCGCGCCGCGCAGCAGCTCCATGCCGGCCGCCGCCTCCCCCAGCGCCAGGTAGGTGCTGCCCAGGTTGTAGTCGAGGTACGGCTGCCGGGATGGTTCCGCCCCGGCCGCGCCGCCCGCGGCGGCGGCCAGGTAGTGGATGGTGGCGGCAACGTAGTCGCCGCGGACGAACGCGTAGTTGCCCGCCACGGTGGCGATCGGCGGCTCCCGGCCCAGCCCCAACCACAGCGCGGCAGCCAGCGCCAGCGCCAGCACGGCGGCCGTGGTCAGAAGGTATCGCGCCATCGCAACGCCCGGTTCAGGGCCACGCCGCCCAGGGCCAGCAGGGCGCCCAGCACCAGCAGCGGGTAGCGCGCGCGCAACTCGACCCGCACCGCGCGGGCGGCGGCCGGGGCGCCGGCGGCGGGCGGTCTGCGGTAGGTTGCCAACTCATCACCGGTCTCCGGCCGTCGCGGATCCACCACCGTGCCGCCGCTCATGCGCGCGATCGCACGCAGCACGCGATCGTCCCGCCGCGACACCGCGATCGCGCCGTCGGACGCATCCGACCGGGTGCCGGGGGCGTCCGGGACCGGGGCGCCGGCGGCGCTGCCCACGGGCAGCACGGCGATCGGTACGCCGCGCAGGCCGGCCATGCGCGCCGCGGCCAGCGGAAAGCCGCGGCTGGCCTCGCCATCGGATGCCAGCAGGATCACACGCGCGGCGCCCGGCCGGCCGGAGAGGTCCGCCGCAGCGAACCGGAGCGCCGCCTCGAGGTCCGAACCTCCCAGGGTGATCGCGGTCGCGCCGACCGCTTCGAGCTGCCGGAGCACGGCCTCACGGTCGTCGGTGAACGGCAGCAACAGATGCGGCGCGTCGCTGAATCCGACCAGCGCGACCCGGGTTTCGGGCAGCCGTTCCAGCGCGCCGCGCAGCGCCGTCAGGCCCTGCTCCAGGCGGCTGATCCCGGTATCGCGCGCCGCCATGCTGCGCGACAGGTCGATCAGCGCAACCAGCTCGGTGCCGGTGCGGGTGTCCTCGCGCAGCCGTTCCCCCCAGCGCGGTCCCGCGGCTGCCAGAATCACGCAGGTCAGAGCGACCGTCACCAACGCCGCGTCCGCCATGCGCTTGGCGCGAAACACGGTACGCGCGCGGCGGGGGCTGCCGGCCGTGAACCGGGCCATGCCCTGCAGGGCGGCCAGATCCCGCCGCGCGCGGCGATAGGACAGTATCAACAACAGGATCACCGGCGGCAGCAGCACCAGCAGCACCAGGTTGGCCGGGGCGTCGACCAGCATCAGAACAGCTCGCCCAGCACGGCGCGCCGCACCAGCAGCTCGATCACCAGCAGCACCAGGGCCGCCAGCAGGAGCGCACCGTGCCGGGGCTCGCGCACCACGTCGATGCGGGTGCGCTGCTCGATCCGCTCCAGCGCGTCGATCTCCCGGAACACCGCGCTCAGCGCTCCTGGCTCCGCGGCGGAGAAGTAGCGTCCGCCCGTGAGCTCGGCGATCCGCCGCAACAGGGCCTGATCGAACCGGCCGTGGTAGATGCCGCGGTGGGTGCGCCCGGTGGCGGCATCAGTGAACTCGAGCACGGCGTCGCCCTCGCTGCCGATACCGATGGTGTAGATCCGCACCGCGCGGTCGGCAGCCATTTCGGCGGCGGTCTCGGGCGGAATCTCCCCGGCGTTGTTCTCGCCATCCGTGAGCAGCACGATCACCCGGCCGGCGGCGCCGCGGTCCGGCAGGTGCAGCAGCGCCACCGCGATCCCCATCCCGATCGCGGTCGCATCTCCCAGCGTCATCACGCGCAACTCCTCCAGGGCGTCGACCACCGCGGCCCGGTCCAGCGTCTTGGGTACCCGCAGCACCGCCTGCTCGCTGAAACTGACGACTCCCACCGCGTCGTTCTCGCGCCCGCGCACGAAGTCGTGGATGACCGCGCGCGCGGCCGCGAACCGGGTGGTATCGCCGTAGTCGCGCGCGGACATGCTCGGCGACTCGTCGAGCACGATCATCAGGTCGAGACCGGGGGTCAGGAACACCCGTTCCCGCTGCAGGCGCACCGGCCCGCTGCCGGCGACGATGAGCGCCGCCACGGCCAGCCAGAACAGCCAACGCGCCGCCACCGCGGCCAGCCGGGCCGGGCTCAGCCGTACCCTGAGGCCCGCGCCGCCCCAGATATCGAAGGTGAGTTGGGGGATGGCGCCACGCCGCGGGTGGTAGTGCAGAAAGTAGATGCCGAGCGGCAGCAGCAGCAGCGCGGCCAGGACCAGCGGCCGATCAAAGCTCCACACGGGCCGCTCCTTGGGGTGCGCCGGGCGCCCGGCCGGCGCCGCGCTCGCGCCGTTGCAGGTCGGTGTCGATGGCGTCCACCAGGGCAACCAGCCGTTCGGACAAGGTCCGCATCTCGGCGGGTTCGGCGCGCTGCCCCGCGAACTTCACGCGATCGGCGGTTTCGAGGATCGCCGTCAGCTCCGACCCCAGGCCGGGCGGCAGCCCCAGCGACGGCAGTGCCGCGCGCAGCTCGCGGGTGGTCGCGGCGTACGCGCGGATCTGCAGGCGCTGCGAGAGGTAGGTGCGCACGATCCGTGCGAGCTGGACGTGAAACGAGCGCGCCCCCGGCGGCGTGGCGCCGCCGTGCAGCCGCTGCACCGCCTGCCGCAGCCGCTGCCGCGGCAGGTTGCGGGCGTGCTCCACCTGCCAGCGGCGGACCCGGCGCCACAGCGCCAGCACGGCGCTGACCAGGAGATGGGGTACGGCCAGCAGGGCAACTGCCGCGGCCAGCAGCCGGGCGGCGGTGCCGGGCAGCGGCAGCGGGCCGCGCAACGGGCGCAGCACGAGCGGCGCGGCGCCCTCCTGCGGCAGCAGGGAGGTCGCCTGGACCCGGATACCGCGCAGCTCGAACGCACCGACGTCGATCGCCGGCAGGGTAAGCGCGCCGGGCTGAAAGCTGCTGAAGGCGACGCGTACCTCCCAGCGCCCGTCGCCGTGCGGCAGCACCTCGACGGCGTGGACCACCACCCAGTCGTCCTCGGGGAGCACGGCCGGCGGCGCCGGAACGCGCGCGGAGCCGGCGTCGACCACGATGCTCGCCACCACCCGGTCACCGACGTGGAACAGCTCCGGCGTGAGGGTCAGGCCGGTTACCCGCTGCGGCTGCTGCCCGGCCGCGGCGGCGGCAATCAGCAGCAGGACAAGGCCGAGCAGCGTGGTCGCGGTGCGGCCGACGGTGAGACGGGCGTTCACGCGCGCCGAAGCCGCCCTTTGCGGCGAAAGAAACGGGCCAGCACCGCCGCCGGGTCGTCGCCCACGGCGATCTCCACCAGGTCGACGTTATGCTGCCGGCAGCGGGAACGCAGGGTTGCGAGGTGCTGTTCGGCGTGCTCCCGGTAGGCGGCGCGAAACCGGTGCGAGGCGGCGTCGGCGTAGATTACCCGGCCGGTCTCCGGATCTCGCAGCTCCATGCATCCGGCGGGCGGAAAGCTGGTGTCGTACTCGTCCGCGATCCGCAACGCCAGCACCTCGTGGTGGCGCGCCAGCACCCCCAACTGCGGCCAGAAGCCGTCGGTCTTGAAATCCGAAATCAGCACGCAGGTCCGGCGCCGGTGCAGGGTGGCGGCCGCGGTGCGCAGCGCGAGTGCCAGATCCGAGCCCTGCCCGCGTGGCTGGACGGCGACCACCTGTTCGATCAGGCGCAGCACGTGGCCGCGGCCGCGCCGTGCCGGCAGCCACCGCTCCAGGCGGTCCGAAAACAGGTAGGCGCTCACCAGGTCGCCGGTACGCTCGACCGCCAGGGCGAGTATCGCCACCACCCGCGCCGCCAGCTCGCGCTTCCCGGCACTGGCGTGCAGCATCGAGGCGGACACGTCGACCAGCAATGCCAGGTTGAGCTCGCGTTGCTCGCGGAACAGCTTGGTGAACGCGGTGCCCATGCGCGAAGTCACGTTCCAGTCGATCAGGCGCACGTCGTCGCCGGCGACGTACTCGCGCACCTCGTCGAATTCCATGCCTTGGCCGCGGAACACGCTCCGGTGGCGGCCGGCCATCAGGCTGGCCACCAACTCGCGCGCGAACACCTCGAGGCGGCGCACCTCGAGTTCCAGCGGCGGCCGGTGCGGCGGCGGCAGCGCCTCGCCGCGGCCGCGAGGGTGCGGCTCGGGGCGGCGCTCGCGGCGGGCGCGCCGGGGTGGTCGCTTGACCGTCAGGGCACCTCCACGTGGTCCAGCAGCTCGCCGATTACGTCCTCGGAGGTGAGGTTTTCCGCCTCGGCTTCGTAGGTGACCACCAGCCGGTGGCGCAGCAGGTCCGGCGCCACGGCCTTGACGTCCTCGGGAATGGTGAACGAGCGGCCCGCGAACAGGGCGTGGATCTTGGCGCAGCGGTACAGATAGATCGAGGCGCGCGGCGAGGCGCCGTAGGCGATGCCGCGCAGGTATTCGGGGGCGCCGACGCCATTGGCGCGGGTGGCATGCACCAGGGTGACGCAGTACTGCTCCAGCCGCGGGTCGAAGCGGATCGCCGCCGCGGTGTGCTGCAGGGCCGCGATCGCCGGCCGGTTCAGCAGCGGGCGTACGGCAATGGCGCGCTCCTCTCCCATCAGGCGCAGCACCCCCAGCTCCTCCTCGTAGGACGGGTACGGCACCTTGAGCTTCAACAGGAACCGGTCGAGCTGCGCTTCCGGCAGCGGGTAGGTGCCCTCCTGCTCGATCGGGTTCTGCGTGGCGAGCACGAAGAACGGTTCCTCCAGCGGAAAGGTCGTGTTGCCGAGCGTCACCTGGCGTTCCTCCATCGCCTCCAGCAGGGCGGACTGGACCTTGGCCGGCGCCCGGTTGATCTCGTCGGCGAGCACCACGTTGGCGAAGATCGGCCCCTTGCGGGCGGTGAACTCTCCGGTCTGCTGGCGGAACACCATGGTTCCGGTCAGATCGGCGGGCAACAGGTCGGGGGTGAACTGCAGCCGGCGGAAGCTGACGTCGGTGACCTCCGACACGGTCTTCACCGCGCGCGTCTTGGCCAGCCCCGGCATCCCCTCGAGCAGGACGTGGCCGCGCGCCAGCAGTCCCGTCAGCATCCCGCGCACCATCGCGCGCTGGCCGATGATCCGCTTGCCCACCTCCTCGACGCAGGCCGCCAGGAGCTGGTGCTGCTCGGCGACCTGATCGTCGAGCCGGGCCCGGTCAGTGGCGCTCATGTGCGGTAGTCGGCGTTCTCGCGCACGTACTCGTAGCCGAGATCCGACCCCAGCACGCGCACCGCGGACACCGGGGCGGTGGCGGGAATGCGGGTGCCGGGAACTCGGGCGCGGGGAGCGAGGTGGATCCCGATCCGCACCCGCCGGTCGTGCGGCGGGAAGCCGCCGCCGGTGTCGCTCCGGCAGGCGCGCAGGTAGTCGCTCAGCTCGCGTTCGGTGGCCGGACCGATGGCGAAGGTGCCGCCGGCAAACACCTCGCGGTCGCCGATGGTCAGCGTCAGGTCCGCCGGGCGGACGTGGTCGAGCGCGGGCCGGTTGCCGAGGAAGTCCCCGACGGCGCCGGCGATCCGGCCCACGTTCGGGTCGTTGCCGTACACCGCGGTCTTCACCAGCGGCGCGTTGGCCACCGCCTTGCCGAGCGCGGCCGCCGCCGCCGCCGGCAGCGACGAATGCACGGTGATCTCGATCACGTGGCGCGTGCCCTCGCCGTTGCGCACGACGTCGGCGGCCAGGGCGCCGCAGACCTGCTCCAGCGCGGGCGCGAGTCCGGTCGCCGGCGGCGCGCCCGGCGCCCGTTCGCGCGCGCTGAGCAGCAGCACCAGGTCGCTGGTGCTCTGGTCGCCGTCGACCGTGACCCGGTTGAAGGTCGTCTCCACCGCCCGCCGCAGTGCGTCCTGCAGCTCGGCGGCGGTGGCCGGGGCGTCGGTGACCAGGAATGCCAGCATGGTGGCGAGGTTGGGTTCGATCATGCCGGCGCCCTTGGCGACGCCCAGCAGCCGGCAGCCGCCGGGCAGGTGCGCGCTGCGCAGCTTGGGATAGGCGTCGGTGGTCATCATCGCCCGCGCCACGTCCAGCGGCGTGCCGTGGGCCAAGCCGGCGGCCAGCGCGGGCGCGGCGGCGGCCAGCGCGGGCACCGGAAGCTGCCAGCCGATCACGCCGGTGGAGGCGGGCAGCAGCTCCGCCGCCGGCAGGTCGCAGCTCCGGCCGACCGCGTCCAGCACGGCCCGGGCGGCCGCGGCGCCGTCGGGCGCGCACACGTTGGCCACCCGGTTGTTGACCACGATGCCGCGCACCGGCAGGCCGCGGTCGCGGCGGCTGCGCACCAGCTCCACCGGGGCGCCGGTAACCCGGTTGCTGGTCAGGACCGCGCTCCAGGCGCGGGTGGCGGCCGGCGCCAGAATCGCGGCCAGGTTGATCGGCCGCGGCGCGGCGTCGGCGCCGAGCTCGCCGGGGGTGAAGCTGGCGGTGGCGGCGGCAAACCGGAATCCGCGCGGCACCAGCGCGCGCGCCGCCAGGGCCGCTTCATAGGCCGCCCGCGTGGTGTAGGTCTCGCCGGTGTCTTCCATCGTGCTGCTTGCGTGCCCCTTGCGTGCTGCTTGCTGGTTTCCATAGTACCGTAGCTCCCCCGGTTCGCGCAGGGTGCCCAGTGGGTGCCGCGGGTACTCGTCACGCGGCGTGCAATCGGCCACCCGGTGCTCCCGCCTTCCGCCAGCCGCCGGCGTCCGCCGGCATTCCGCCGGCATTCCGATACTGGAAGCAAGTGATGGAAGCGATGCAGGCGTTGGTGGGCGGCGCGTTCTCGCCGGGCGCGGCAGTGCTGCTGCTGGCCGGGGGCGCGGTGCTGCTGGTGTGCGAGGTGCTGATCGTGATCGTGGTGTTGCTGTACGCGCGCCGCGCCGGACCGCTGCGGCAGCCCGTGCAACGGTTGGAGGAGCTGGCGCGCCGGCTGCTGCGGTTCGAGGAGGCGCTCACCGTGCCGCGCCAGCGCGGCGCGCTGGGGGAGCGGCTGCTGGAGGACCTGCTCGCTACCTGGCTGCCGCGCTCCGGCTACGCCACCCAGGTGACGCTGCCGGGAGGCGCGCGGGTGGACGCGGTGGTCCGGCTGGGCGCGCGCGGCGTGCCGATCGACGCCAAGTTCCCGTTCGAGGCGGTGGAGGAGGGGGCGGTGCACGCGCCGCTGTCCAAGGCCGCAGCGCGCGCCGTCGGCCGGCACGTGGCGGCGGTGGCGGACAAGTACGTGCTGCCGGACGCGGGCACCTACAACTTCGCGCTGCTCTACGTGCCCAGCGACGCCCTCTACCTGCGCTGCTTCGCCGACGCCCAGGGGGCGCTGTTGAGCGCTGCGCTGCGCCGGCGCGTGGTGCCGGTCGGCCCCTCCGCCCTCTACCTCTACCTGCACACCGTGGGCCACGCCGTGCGCGGCCTGCGGCTGGCCGCGGCCGGTCTGGAACTGGCCGACACCCTGCAGCGGGCGCGCGACGAGGTGACCGACCTGGCCGCCACCGGCGAGCGCATGGCAAGCCAACTCCTGCAACTCGGCCGCAGCCACGACGAGACCCGCGCGCAGGTGCGCAGCCTGGACAGCGCCCTGACCCGGCTCAGCGGCACGGCCGACCGCAGCGCCTCCCCCGACCGGTAGAACCGCTTTCCCTGCTTTCGCTACTTGACGATCCTCGTATCATATGTATCATCAGCAACGTGGGTAGTGTAGGCCCAGGACTTTTCAGACCATGAGATACGCGATGCCATTCACGGATTCGTGCGATTGACTACTCGGGAACGGGGCCTCATCGACTCACCCGTAATCCAGCGACTCCGCCATATCCATCAGCTTGCAACTACGTTCATGGTCTACCCGGGTGCGACTCCCGTTTCGAGAATTCTTTGGGGGTTGCTGACGTAGCGACAGGATATTCAATGCCGTTACGCGAGGACAACCTCAGACGTGAGGGACCGTCTCGACGTGAATCAGGAATCCAGAGTACACTGCCGAATGGGAAGCAATAGTACCGAGATTGTTTCGGGACCGGTGTTTGGCGCTGACCGAATGGACTACCTGCTCCGCGACTCCCACCATACCGGCGTTGCGTACGGTCGATTCGATCTTACCCGGGAGAAGCGTCTTCCAAGCTCTTCCGGCGAACGTCAAGCATGATGTCAATTACGACAGCGGTGGAGTGCATGACTTCCCGGTGCTCTTGGAGGACGGCTCCATAACGTCTGCCTTATCCGTGTCCGATGTGTTGCAACAGCATATGCCTCTCAGTTTCGATTCCGTATATGTGGCGCCTGAGATGGCTTCTCATGTGCTTGAGTATATAAGAACACACACCGAAAGGATACTTGAAGAGTCATCGTCCTATGGAGGAATAGTGTGATAGAATCAAGCAGGGTTGCACTCTTGGGTCAATTGGTTTTGCAGTTGCGAAACGCAGAAAACTGGTGCGGTGAGACGCACGTGCAGAAGGCGATCTACATTCTGCAGACAGCCTGTCGGATAGGGATGGGATATTCATTTGTGCTGTACAAACATGGTCCGTATTCTTTTGACCTAGGTTTGGATATTTCGAGACTATTGGGCCGCCGAATGTTGAAGCAGGAGCCTTCCCCTCCGCCGTACGGTCCTCGACTGCGTGCTACCACGATCATGGAGAATCACATCACCCGCTACAGCGAAGCGATTCACCGTCACTTGGATGACGTCGCTCGCACCGTTGGGTTTGTGGGTACGCGCGGCGTGGCGAACCTGGAGAGGATGTCTACAGCCCTCTATGTCACTGTCGCACATGGTGATGAATCCGTAGACGTTCGTGCGAAACGCATAAACAAGTTGAAACCGCACGTTTCCGTGGGGCTGGCAACAGCGGCCGTCAAAGAACTCGATGCATCGCGGATATTCGATAGTCGTCGTTAGTCGTCGTATCAGATCTCAGTAGGCGGTCAACCGTCGGAAGCCGTTGGCCGGACCTCAGCCGGCGGCGGCGGCGCGCAGGGCGCGGGCGGCCTCGATCATGTGGCGCAGCGATGGCGCGACCTCTTCCCAGCGCCGAGTCTTGAGTCCGCAGTCGGGGTTCACCCAGAGTTGCTCCGGCGCCAGCACCGCGCTCGCGCGCACCAGCAGCGCGCGCATCTCCTCCGTCTCCGCCACGCGCGGGGAGTGAATGTCATACACGCCCAGCCCGATCTCGTTCGGGTAGGGGTGCTGCCGGAACGTCTCCAGCAGCGCACCGTCGCTGCGCGCGTTCTCCATGGAGATCACGTCCGCGTCCATGTCCGCCACCGAGTCGATGATGTCGTCGAACGCGGCGTAGCACATGTGGGTGTGGATCTGCGTGCGGTCGCTGACCCCGGTGGTGGCCAGGCGGAAGCATTCCACCGCCCAGTCGAGGTACGCGCCCCAGTCTTCGCGGCGCAGGGGCAGTCCCTCGCGCAGCGCGGGCTCGTCCACCTGAATGGTGCGGATGTCCGCCTGCTCCAGGTCGCGCACCTCGTCCCGGATCGCCAGCGCGAGCTGGCGGCAGGTCTCGCTACGCGGCTGGTCGTCACGCACGAACGACCACTGCAGCATGGTGACCGGTCCCGTGAGCATGCCCTTGACCGGCCGGCTGGTCAGCGACTGGGCGTAGGTGATCCAGCGCACCGTCATCGGCCCGCGGCGGCGCACGTCGCCGAAGATCACCGGCGGCTTGACCGCGCGCGAGCCGTAGCTCTGCACCCAACCGTTGGCGGTCGAGACGTAGCCGTCGAGCTGCTCGCCGAAGTACTCCACCATGTCGTTGCGCTCCGGCTCGCCGTGCACCAGGACGTCGAGCCCGGTCTGCTCCTGGAAGCGGATGGTGCGGGCGATCTCCTGCTCCAGGAACCGCTCGTACTGCTGCTGGCTGAGCACGCCCCGGTTGCGGCCGGTGCGGGCCTTGCGGATCTCCGCGGTCTGCGGGAACGACCCGATGGTGGTGGTGGGGTACGGCGGCAGCCGCAGCGCCTGCTGCTGCGCCTGACGCCGCTGCGGGAACGGGCGGGCGCGCTCGGTCATGGCCGGGGTCACGGCCTGGCTGCGCTCCTGCACCGCCGGGTTGTGGATGCGCACCGACGTGGCCCGGCGCGCCACGGCCGCGGCGTTGCGGTCGAGCAGGGCGCGCACCTGCGCCTCGGCGCCGTTGACCGCCCGGGTGATGGCGGCGATCTCCTCGACCTTCTGCTTCGCGAAGGCCATCCAGGAGCGGATCACGTGGTCCAGCTCGGTCTCGCCGTCAAGATCGACCGGCGCGTGCAGCAGGGAGCAGGAGGGGCCGATCAACACGCGGTCGCTGCCGAGCGCCGCGGTGGCGGTGCGGGCGGTGGCGATGGCGGCCGCCAGGTCGGTGATCCAGATGTTGCGGCCGTCCACCAAGCCGAGCGAGAGCGCAACCCCGGCCGGCAGCCCGGCCAGCGCCCGGTCCAGGTCGGCCGGCCCGCGCACCAGGTCCAGGTGCAGCGCCTGCACCGGCAGGGCCAGCGCCGTCGCCAAGTTGTCGCGCAGGTCGCTGAAGTAGACCGCGACCAGCAGGTTGAGCCCGGGGGCCGCGGCGGCCAGCCGGGCATAGGCGCGTCCGAAGGCCGCGCGCTGCGGGTCGTCGAGGGTGAGGCCGAGCGCCGGCTCGTCCAGTTGCACCCAGTCGGCGCCCGCGACCGCCAGCTCGGCCAGCACCTGCGCGTACACCTCCGCCAGCTCGCCGAGCAGCGAGAGCGGATCGAAGTCGGGATCGGACGACTTGGAGAGCAGCAGGTAGGTAACCGGCCCGAGCAGCACCGGCCGCGTCCGGACGCCCAGCCGCAGCGCCTCGGTGAACTCCTCGACCGGCTTGCGTGAGCGCAGGGCGAACCGCTGGCCCGCGTCGATCTCGGGGACGATGTAGTGGTAATTGGTATCGAACCACTTGGTCATCTCCATGGCGGAGACCCCGGGCACCGCGGCGGACGCGGGCCGCCCGCGCGCCATGGCGAAGTAGGTGTCCAGGTCCACGCCGCCGGCGGCGGACGCGGCGTAGCGTTCCGGTACCGCCCCGACCATTGCGGTCGTGTCCAGCACCTGGTCGTAGAACGAGAAGTCGTTCGACGGGACGTGGGCGATGCCGGCCCGCTGCTGCAGCAGCCAGCTCGCGCGCCGGATCTCCGCCGCCCGCGCCCGCAGCTCGTCCTGATCGATTTTCCCGCGCCAGTAGGCTTCCACCGCCCACTTCAGTTCACGGCGCGGACCGATGCGAGGGAACCCGAGATTGGTCGCTGTAGCCAAGAAGCACTCCTTCAATCCATCAGAGAGACTCCGCCATCGTGCACGGTATGCCCGACGCAGTCCCACCCTATCTATCGGCCCACCGATGGACCGCGCTTCCACAACCGGACGGTGAAGCGGTCGTCCTCCTCGATCAGATCGGGTTCGGTGCCGTTGTGCTCGCGCATGCCGCGGACGATCTTGCGCGGCACACCCAGGCCCGTAGCCTCGACGTAGAGGTAGTCGCGCAGCACCTCTTTCACCAGCTCGTTGCGCGTGGCGCGGTAGCCGGCGCGCATTTTGGCCACCGTGACCGTGTTGGGGAGCCGGCCGGGGGAGATGATCTCCATGCGGTCGGGGTACATCGAAAGCTCGATGTCGCTCACCGTAATCGTGTAGTCCCGGTGAGCTATGGCGTTCACGACCGCCTCCCGCACCGCTTCGAGCGGGTACTCCCAGCGCTCCTGCCGGCGACCGCCGGCATCGATCCATGCCTCCAGGCCGATGTTCCGGCGCACGAACTCGAGCGTGCGTTCGACCACGCCGCTTTCGACCCACTCGAGGTTCTCGGAGAACGTGCGCGGCTGCTTGGGGTAGCGTGATCCGTCGGCGTCGGTCCGTTGGAACGCGAGCGACACCGCCGGTCCCCGCACCGTGGCCCGCTCCTTTGCGTCGTAGTCCTTCTCTACTCCGCAATAGGCCGCTGCACTGACCCCCGCCTGCGGCAGATAGCGATTAGGGTTCTTCCCGAACAGGAGCAGTCCCGCCGCACTCGTAATCGGCCGGCCGCGGCTCTCTACCATTATCTCGGTGTTGACCAACAGCCGGGCCCAAGCGTGCTCGTCCGCCGGATCGGGAAAGTCCTGCTGTCGCAGGTCGCGGAAGTAGTTGATCAGACGGCGCCGATCAAGATCGGCGAACGACGTGCCCGGCACCGGCTTTCGGTCGTACTGCAGCCGCCCCGACTGCTGATAGAGGCGCATCTCATCCTCATCGGTGGCGTCGCGGGTGATAGTTCCGACACGCACCTGAGTGACCCAGGCCGACCCACGCTTCGCCTTGTAGGGCTTGTCCGGGGCGTCCGCCGGCAACGACACGACGCCGACAATCACCCCCTCGCGCCATTCAACCGTTTCCCAGTAGGGAATCGTAGCCGGGCGTACGTGGGTGCGGGCGACCTCCATCACCCACTCCTCGGCCTGCCGGCGATCACGGGAGAGTCCCGAAACCACACCATTGTCCTCTACCCCGATGAGAAGGTGGCCGCCTTCCAGGTTGAGCAGGGCAGCGATCTCTCTTGCGACCCGCTCGGGGCGAAGGTCATCCCGCTTGAACTCGATACCGGAGTTCTCGCCTGAGCCAATCAGACCCGCCAATTCATCGCGCTGCATGGCCGTTCGCGAAGGGTAGCTCGATCTGAGACGAGTGGACAGGTAGCGGTGCGGGTTCATGTCGGGCGGTGAATGTTGCTGCCGACTCGGCTTCGATCACGCCGGGGGCGACGAGTTGCAGGTCGGCTTCCTGGCCGGTCACTACCGGGAACCCGTAGTGGCGGTTGACGTGGCGACAGGGGCGTCCCGCCTCCTCGCGGGAGCGTACGAAGTCCAGATGTGCTTCCAGCCGGCGCTGGGCGTAGGCGCGGCCGAGCGGGACGGCGGTCTCGATGGTGGTGCGGATCGGTTGCTCGAAGCTGTGCTCGATCTCGAATCCGATGCTGGAGCGGCCGCTTGCGATGGCGGCGGCGGTGGTGGTGCCGGTGCCGAGGAACGGGTCGAGCACGGTGTCGCCGATCAGCGAGTGCATCTGGATCAGGCGGTAGGCCAGCTCGAACGGGTACGCGGCGCTGCGCGCGCGGGCGTCGGGATCGTCGGACCCCGCGTCGCCGAGGAGCTGCCGGGTTCCGACCAGACCGAGCCACAGGTCGGAGAACCACTCGTTGCGTTCCTCCCAGAAGAAGGCGCTGCGCCGGCGCCGGGCCTTGTCGGCCGGTGCGAACGTCCGCGGGGCGCCCTTGCGGGCGATCAGGACGTACTCGTGCTCGTAGGTCACGTAGGCGCCGGCCGGCAGCATGCCGGAGCCGAGGAACTTGTTGGGGGCGTTGGTCGGCTTGCGCCACAGGATGTCGGGCAGCACCGAGAAGCGCAGCTCCGTCAGCGCCTGCAGGATGCGGCTGTGGTTGGAGAACAGCCGGAACTCGCCGCCGATCTTGCGGGTGGCGTCGCCGACGTTGATGCACGCCAGCCCGCCGGGCCGGAGTACGCGATGGCACTCGCGCCAGACCGCGTCGAGGCGCCCGTGCATGAGCTCGAACGCCCGATTCCCGTGCGCGTCCGCCAGCGCCTGCGCGATCTGCGGGTCCGCCGCGGCGAACTGCTCGTCCCACAGCTCGATCATCGGGTAGGGAGGCGAGGTCACCACCAGCGCGATCGTGGTGTCAGGGACGGCGGCCATACGGCGCGCGTCGGCGAACTGGATTTGGTGTCGGGTGGTCTCCATACCTCAATCCGCTTCCACGGCGCCGGCGGCAGCGGAACGCCGGCCAGGGCGCGCGTGGATTCCGGCGGTGCGAGCGCCGGTTGTCGCCAAGTCCGCTCCCGGCCGCGATCGTCAGCCGGGCGCCACCTCGAACGCGGTCACGTCGGGTGTCGCGGCTGAACTCCAGCCCGATCCGCCGGTCGGGGGTAGCGCTTCGAGCGCAGCGCGGCAGCACGGCCGGGGTCACTGACACGTGGAGATTACAGACGCTTCGAAGGTGCGATTGCTCCCGTCGACAATGGCCGTGAGCGTGACGTCGCCGACGTAGCTTCGGCGCACACGAACTCGAAGTGGGCCGACGCCCCGAGAAAACCGCAGCACGCTCTTCCCGCATCCATCGGGACGTGGCTGATCCCTACTTGCTGGAACTGAGCGCCCGCCGGTACCGGTGAAATGAGCACGCTCGTCTTCCGAGCCATCATCGATCGTGACGGTGGTTCGCATGAGAGCATCATGGCAGCAGGGCGTCAGTGCATCAACCTTGCTTGCCGGTCTTGCCGGTTGCACGACTTGCTCGACGGACTGGGTTGACCGTTGGCTAAAGCGGTCGGCGTCGGTTTCCTGGTCCGGCTGTGGCGCGAGAAGCCGCTCGGCACCGTCGGCGGCGTGGTCGTGCCGGCACTGATTCTGGTGGCGATCTTCGCATCTTCGCCGACGTGCTGGCCCCTAAGGTCCATGGGTTCAGGACTTTGGTCGTGCTGCCACGGAGCATGCGAACTACCAGCGCAGACCTCGCGGTCGAGATCTCCGTCCTTGTCCGGCCCGCTTGGTCTTCGTTGGCAATCATCGCTCGTGGGGTATTGTCCTTGCATGCGGGATCCGGTTTGTGTACGTTGCCGTCGACTATGTGTTCGACCAGGTGTTCACGGTGTGGCAGCGTGGCGTTGGCTCTCAGTGCGATCCTGACGATCGCCGGTTGTGAAATGGGTGACATGTCGGCGTCGGGGTCGGCGCCGGCGCCCGCGGCGCCCGCGGCTCCGGAGGTCTGTGCCGGTCAACCGGCTCCGACGACGCGCGACTGGAACTACGACATCGACTCGGGAGGCGATGAAGCGCTGGACTTCACCGACCATGAACGCCGTGCACTGCGACGGCTGCATGCCCGGGGTTGGAACGGCCACGGTGTCAAGGTCGTCATAGCGGACGTCTTCTACCCCGACGGCAGCGCCAGCCACGGTACGGGAGTTGCCAGCATCGCGCGCCGGTACGCGCCCAACGCGACGTTCTTTTTAATCGGGCAGTCCGACAGCCTGCCGGCCGGCGTGGATCACACCAGGCTCCACCTCGTCAACAAGTCCTTTGGGGTGCTGAGTCCGGACGCCGAGGATGAGCTTCCGGTCGCGCAATCGCGGGCCCTCAGAGACGACTCAACGTTCGGCAGGTATGCGGGCCTGGACGTGTACGGAGCCGGAAACTTCCCGACCGCGTTGCCGGGCGGCGATCCCGCCCGCGCCGAGCCCACGATCCGCGCCAACGGATTCGTCGAGTCCTTGGCCAGCGGCTTGCCGGTCGGCGACCGCGGGTACTTGCATGCCAAGAGCGCCGTGCTGGTGGTAGGCGCCGTCGACTACGCCCCGACGGGAGACACGTGGGTGCTCTCGCACGGTGAAGTTGCTCACTCAGCCCGGGCGGGGGCCGCTCGCAACGCCTTCATCGTGGCTCCGGATGACAATAGAGGACGCGGCTTCGCCGGCACTTCGTTTGCGGCGCCGCGCGTGACGGGAGCGCTTGCGATTCTCGGTCAGAAGTGCCCTACGCTGTCCCCGGAGCAACTGGCGTACATTCTGCTGAAGTCGGCTCGTGACCTTGGCGCGCCCGGCGTCGACGCGGTCTATGGATACGGCCTGCTCGATCCGGAGAACGCCATCAACAGGGCGCAAGAGCTGGCGGCCGGATACGACGACTTCGACTCGACGATCCCCGCCACCACCGGCCCCTAACGCCTTTGGAGCCCGAGCCGGAAGGGGCGCGCGGGTGCCGTCAGCCGGGCGCCACCTCGAACGCGGTCAGGTTGCGGGTGTCGCGGCTGAACTCCACTCCGACCAGGTGGATCGGTTGCCCCTCGCCGAGACCGGCTCCCTCCGCGCGGGGTCGGTTGCCTCCCATCGGGATCGGCTCGCCCCCGCCCCGGTACTTCGCCGCGTAGTCACGCTCCTGCAACTGCGCCAGCGCAGACCCCGGCGGCGCCAGCTCCGCCACCTTGAACTCGAACAGATACACCTGCCCGCCGGCGCGCACCGCCAGGTCCAACCGCCCGTGGCTGCTCGACTCCTCCACCACGATCTCGTACCCCAGCGCCGCGAAGTACGAGTAGAACACGCTCGCGTAGTACCCCTCGTAGTTCGCGATGTCGTTGCCTAAAGCTCATCTGCCGTCGCCGCCGCGGCGCGACCGCGGATGTCGGCCGCGTAGTCCATCACTTGGAAGATGAAGCTCTGCTCGATGGTGTTCCGGAACAGGTGCGCCCACGGGCCGCGGGCGTAGACCGCGACGTCCTCGCCGGAGTGGGTCTCGCTGGACAGCGGCACCAGCGCCTGCTGCACGAAGTCCGGATCGGTGGTGTCGACCTCGGTCAGGTCTGCGCGCGGCGCGTCGATGAGACCGGTGGCGCCGCTGGCATACCCCAGCGTCGTGTACGGCTTGCCATCCAGGGCCAGGTTCAGCTCGCCGGCGGCGTTGCGCGACAGCCCCAGGATCGGGTTGCCGCGCGCGGGGTAGCCGGCGATGGTCAGCACGTTGCCGTGGTCGGCGGTGACCACGAGCAGGGTGTCCTGCTCGCTGGTCATGCTGGCCGCGGTGGCGACGGCGTCGGCGAACGCCAGCCCGTCGGTCAGGGTTCGGTAGGCGTTGACGTCGTGGTGGGCGTGGTCGACGCGCCCCGCCTCCACCAGCAGGTAGAAGCCGTTGGGGTTCCTGGAAAGGATGCGGATCGCCTTCCCGGTCATCTCGGCCAGCGAGGGCTCCCCGCCGGCGTCCGTCGGGCGGTCGTGCTCGTACTCCATGTGCGAGCGCTCGAACAGTCCGAGCAGGTGGTCGGTGCGGGCCGGATCGATGGCCGCGAACTGCTCGGCATTCCAGACGAAGGCGGCGTTGGGATACCGATCCACCCACTCCCGCGTCAGGTTGCGTTCGTCCAGGCGCTCGCCGGTGCGGCCCTCGTCCTCCGGATCGCCCATGGAGCCGGGCAGGAAGCTGCGGCGGCCGCCGCCGAGGGCGACTTCCAGCCCGTCGCCGTACGGGTACTCGATGAGCTGGCGGGCGATGTCCACGGCACCGAGAGCGAGCTGCTCCTCGGGGATGTCCTTGTCGGCCTCCCAGCCGCGCTCGGCGGAGACGGCGTAGGCGGCCGCGGGGGTCGCGTGCGTGATGCGCGCCGTCGAGATGACGCCGGTGGACATGCCGGCCATCTCGGCCAGCCCCAGGATCAAGGTCAGCTCGTTGCCGGCCACGGTGGCGTGGTCGCCGCGCTCGACGCCGGGGCCGACGCCGATCACGCCGGAGTCGGTCTTGATGCCGGTGTGCATGGCGGTCGAGGTCCCGGCTGAATCGGGGACCTGCATGTCGATGGTGTAGGTCTTCACCAAGCCCATGAACGGAAACCGCTCGTAGACCAGCGAGTTCTCCTCACCCGACTCCCCGCGGAGCTGGCCGTCGAGGATGCGGGTCGCGGTGACCGTGGCCACGCCGTTGCCGTCCGCGACGAACAGGATCACGTTGCTGGCGCGGTTGGTGTTGAGCTTCATGCCGAGCAGCCGCTGCAGTTCCCGCTGGCCGTCGACGAAGTAGACCTCTCCGTCCTGCCTGGTCGCTGCTTTCGGGTACATCCCCGCGTGCATCTCCTCCGGCTGACCTTCCGCCAGGAGCAGCATCGGAACGAGCGCGCACAGGCCGAGGGCGATGGGTCGTTTCATGGATCCTCCAAGCGAGTGTCGTTGCGAAATATCCCCTTCGTTCTACGACTCGTTGGGGACGCCGACAGGATGTGACTGTCAGCCGCGGGCGAGCCGCTCGGCAAGTCCGCGCAGGCCGGTAACCGCGCCCAGCCGCGCGAGCCGTTCGCACAGCGCCGGCACGCCGATTACGGATACCCCGGCGGCCGCCTGCCCGCGTTCCTCGCCCCCGTGCACCAAGTACTTCTCGCGCGGGCGCAGTACCGCGCAGCCGGCGTGGAAACCGCGCGCCAGCGGCGCCGTCGCCGAGCGCCGGATCGCAATCGCCAGCTCCACCATTCCCGTGCGCTCGAACACCAAGTCCACCTCGGCCCCGCCACCGGATGCCCGCGCAGCCGCTCATGGTCGCCCAGGTCCAGCAACGCGTGCAGCAGCCCGCTGTCGCGCACGTACGTCCTCGGCGCTCGCAGCAGCCGCACCAGCAGCAGCCCGACCAGCAACTCCAGGTAGCGCTGCACCGCGGCGGGCGACACTTCCAGACTGATCGCCAGCAGGTGCTTGTTCAGTGGCGCGCCCTGAAGATGGGCCAGCATGGTCCACAACCGACCGACGGTCTCTGCCGGCAGCCGTGGCGCGAACAGCCGCACTTCCCCGTCGAGGTACGAACGGATCAGTTCCTGCCGCCGGCGCAGGCTGGCGCCGGCCGCGGGCGCGGTAACGCTGCCGGGAAACCCTCCGCGCAGCCACAGCTCACCGAGCGGCACCTGCGCGCGGGCGGCCTCTTCCTGCAGCAGCGGCGTCATCTCCACCTGCGTGCCCCGGCCGCCGAGAGCCTCCCGCCGCGGCAACAGCTCGCCGGCCGCCGATCCGAGCAACAGATAGTGCGGGCAGCGATCGCCACCGGCGCCACGCTGCGCCACCAGGCGCCGTGCCAGGGCCGACTTCCCCACCTTTCGAGGACCAGCCAGCAGCACCGCCGGCGCCCGCTGCAGGGCCGCCTCGATCTGTCGCTCAACCAAGCGGGGAATCCAATCGGCCACGAGATTGCGCCGCCGCCTCACAGGCCATCATGGGAGGAAATCACAACAGTCAATTGGACACAATTGGCTTCAGGATGATCTCCGGGAACAGCTCCTGTAGCTCCTGATACCGCGTGGAAAAGCAGCATGTTACTAAGGTACAAACGATCGGATACCGATTCTCATTGGGGGGGAAGAACATGGTCTATTGCAATCGAACGAACGCCAGTTCTTCACAACGACATTCCCGTGAATCAGGTGATGCAATTTGCAGCACTTGGCTGCTGCATTTTGCATCACCGGTGCTGCATTTTGCAGCACCGGTGTGTCTGCTTTTCTCTGAACTTCGTTCACGGTTTTGTTCCAGTAAATCCTCCGGTAAATAAATAGGGAAGGAGCAAGAACCATGACGCTTCAGTACGTCGGCAGGAAGCCCCGCGCGTTCCGCTCGCGGGCATACGGCACAGCGCTGCTGCTCACCATGCTGATGGTGGCCGCATGCTCGGTTTCGGACCAGACTCGTCCTCAGGTGACGATCACGGCCGACCAGCCTCGGGTGATCGAGGGCGAGAGCGTATCGTTCACGGTTACCGCCAGGCCGGCGCCGATTACCGACCTGGTGGTGAGGGTGACGGTCACGGAGATCGGAGCCGCGCTGGCCGCGGCCGAGCTGCCGCAGAACGTCACGATCGCCGCCGGGCAGACCACCGCGACGCTGCGGCTCGACACCGACAACGATGAAGCGGACGAGTCCAACGTCAGGGTGACCGCAACGGTGAACCCCGGCACCGGCTACAGGATCGGCTCCTCCAACTCGGCCGAGGTGACGGTGGCAGACAATGACGGGACGTCCACGCCGACGCCGGGGCCGAGGCCGACGCCGAGGCCGACGCTGCCGCCGGCGACGCCGGAGTTGCCGCACGTGACGATCGCGGCCGTCGATGGTCGCGTGACCGAGGGCGACGCGGTGTCGTTCACCATCACAGCCAATCCGGCGCCGGCGGAGAATCTGGAGGTGAGCGTGACGGTCACGGAAACCGGCGACACGCTGTCGTCCTCCGCGGAGCTGCCCATGTTCTGGATCATCGGACCCGGGGAGACCTCGCAGACGTGGACGGTGGACACCGTCGACGACACTACGGACGAGCGCGACAGCACGGTGACCGCAACGGTGAACCGCGGCATCGGCTACACGGTCGCCCGCCCCAACCCGGCCAGGGTAACCGTTACCGACAACGACGAGACTGTGACACCGCCGGACGATGATCCGGACGATCCTCCGCCGGGCGGCAGGCCGACCGTGAGCATCACAAACGTTTCGGCAAGCGCGGTACCGGAAGGTGATACCATTTTTGTCACGTTGAGCGCCAGCCCGGCGCCGACCGAGAAGATCGAAGGGAGCGTGATCTTCGCCGACTCGTATGCCGCTGGCTCTGATAGGTACGCCTTCTCGTTCGCCAGCGGGGAAACGACCGATCAAGCGTTCTTCACTGTGCAGGCGGACGGCGTCGACGTGCCGTCGAGGTCCCTCACGATCTCGCTATACGCTTTCGATGATTCCTACGCGGTATCCAGC
Organism: Spirochaetia bacterium; assembly: GCA_965198005.1. Classification (GTDB taxonomy): domain Bacteria; phylum Spirochaetota; class Spirochaetia; order SZUA-6; family Bin103; genus Bin103. Next base: position 478,049 of record CBDAOI010000003.1, on the reverse strand, counting down.
GTTACGAGAACGGTCACCATAAACGATGGGAGCGATTGATCGGCGCGGCGCCAAGTCCGCTCCCGGCCGCGTTCCCGGTTCACCGGTCGGGGGCGCGGCCCCAGGACGGCGCTACCAGCGCACGGTGCCGGTCAGCCGGAAGTCGTGCTCGGGCAAGTACGTCGACACGGCCAAGCAGGCCGGCGGCAAGGCGGGAGGCGCCGCCCGCGCTGCGGCACTCACGCCGGAGCAGCGCCGCCGGATCGCCAAGGACGCCTTGCGAGCGCGACGCCTTCGCGTTTCTTGGTTGATGAAGGTCTCCAGGAAGGGGGTCGACATGCCATACCTTGAGCACGTGGGTCATCTGACGGCGAAGGTGCGGTAGCGCGGCGGCGCGCGGGTGCCGTCAGCCGGCGGTCACCTCGAACGCGGTCACGTTGCGGGTGTCGCGGCTGAACTCCACCCCGATCAGGTGGATCGGTTGCCCCTCGCCGAGACCGGCTGGCTCCGAGCGGGGGCGGTTGCCTCCCATCCGGACCGGCTCGCCCCCGCCCCGGTACTTGGCCGCGTAGTCCCGCTCCTGCAACTGCGCCAGCGCAGACCCCGGCGGCGCCAGCTCCACCACCTTGAACTCGAACAGGTATACCTGCCCGCCGGCACGCACCGCCAGGTCCAGCCGCCCGTGGCTGCTCGACTCCTCCACCACGATCTCGTACCCCAGCGCCGCGAAGTACGAGTAGAACACGCTCGCGCAAAAGCCTTCGTAGTCGGCGATGTCGTTGTTCGTGTGCCATTCGTACGGGATGCTCGCGAAGAAGGCATGGAACAGACCTCGCAGGCCTTCGCAATCGACCGCGTCCAGCAGACGCGCCAGGCGGATGCTGTTCGCCGTCTGCCGCGCCGGGTCCTGCACCAGCCGGCGCAACAGCACCCGGTTCAGGCTCTGCCGCACCTCCCGGTTCGGATAGCCCAGCCGGTACAGCGCCATGCCGCCCAGCTCCTCTTCCCCCGTGATGGTCAGGTAGCCGGTCTGGAACAGCAGCGCCTCCGTGCCGATCGCCTCCACGTCGAAGGTCGACAGCAGCTCCGCGGTGCTCACCATCTCGTCCAGCGAAACCGTGGACACCCGCCGCTCGAACAGCGTCTCCACCAGGAACGCCGGCGTCCCGGTCTCGAACCAGTGCGCCGCGAACTCGCGGCTGTCGAACAGCAGCAGCACGTCGTACGGGTTGTACACCTTCTCCTCCCCGCGCCAGCGGTAGCCGTTGTACCACTCCCGCACCTGCTCCCGGTCCAGGCCGCCCAACTCCGGCGCGAACACCGTGTCCAGATCCCGCTCCGTGTAGCCGCAGATCGCCGAATAGACCGGATCCAGCGTCAGGTCGGTGAGGTTGTTCAATTGCGAGAACAGGTTCACCTTCGAGAACTTGGTGATGCCGGTCAGGAACGTGAACTCCACGTGCGCGTCTGAGTCCTTGATCACCCCGTACAATCCGAGCAGGTAGTCGCGGTTGGCGCGCGCCACCTCCGGCTTCTCCACCAGCGCGTCCAGGATCGGCTTGTCGTACTCGTCCACCAGCACCGCCACCCGCCGCCGGGTCTTGCGATGCAGCGCCTGCAGCAAGCGGCGCAGGCGCGCCGGGGCGCTCACTCGGCGGACCGCGATCTCAGCCTCTTCCTCCAGATCCTCCAGTTGGAGCATCACGTCCTCGTGCAGTTCCCCCGGCTCCTTGAAGTTGCCACCGCCGAAGCTCAGCCGCACCACCGGATGGCGCTCCGTCCAGTTGTGGCGCTGGTGGATGTAGAGCCCCGCGAACAGTATCCTCGTTGCCCTCGAACAGCTCCTTCAGCGTGTCCAGGAACAGGCTCTTGCCGAACCGCCGCGGCCGCGACAGAAAGTAGTGCGTGCCCTCGTGGAGCAGCCGGTCTATGTAAGCCGTCTTGTCGACGTAGTAGCAGTTCCGCTCCCGGAGCTTGCGGAAGGTCTGTATCCCGATCGGCAGCCGGCCCCTGACCATGGCGTATCTTAACCTCTACGCGACGAGTCGGCACGGTCAGGAAGGCAGCGCGGGCTCCTGGACAGTATCCGGGAAGCGTTGGAGTTGCGCTTCGAGCGCAGCACGGCCGGGGTCACTGACACGTGGAGATTACAGACGCTTCGAAGGTGCGATTGCTCCCGTCGACAATGGCCGTGAGCGTGACGTCGCCGACGTAGCTTTCGGCGCACACGAACTCGAAGTGGGCCGACGCCCCGAGAAAACCGCAGCACGCTCTTCCCGCATCCATCGGGACGTGGCTGATCCCTACTTGCTGGAACTGGGCGCCCGCCGGTACCGGTGAAATGAGTACGCTCGTCTTCCGAGCCAGCGAGCCATACAACTCGACACTCACGCCTGTCAGCGGCAGATCGGGCTCTCGCACCGTTACGGCGATGGTCTGTGTGGCGGTCAGGCTGCCGTCGCTGGCGCTGACGGTGACCGTCGCAGTCCCAGCCGACACCGGCGTCAGGCTCACCGTGCTGCCCGTCGCGCTCGCCACCACGGTATCCGTGCGGCTGGATACCGCCGCATACGTCAGTCGGTCGTGGTCCGGGTCCCGAAAGTATCCGCCAACGTCCACCCTTGTCGTGTCCGCGCCCACCGTCAGCGTCTGCGCCGCAATGCTTCCTACCGCCTGCGGCGCTCGGTTCTCCACCTCCGGCTCTTGCACCGTCACGGCGATGGTCTGTGTGGCGGTCAGGTCCGCGGACGCCTGTACGGTCGCGGACGCACCGTTTCCCAGGAAAGAGGAGCCGCGGCAAGACGATACCGTCAACAGCCCGGCCACGGCCGCCACTATCAAGCAACACCCTGACACGCGTACGCGTGGGCTCTCGGCGGTCACGTCTTCACCTGACCACCTGACAACAGTTCTTCTTCTCATGCCTGATCCTTATTCCGAGTTCCGAGCAACATAGTTTCGCAGACAATCAGTTCATTTTGCAAGTCTATCGTTCGGTTTTCTCGATACACTTTCGGCACTGAAGCGCGCGGAGGGTGCTGCAAATTGCATCACTACACCGATTCACGATGGCGTACTCCAGTTCGTCCTCGTCGTGGCGATTCTTGTTACGCGATACGAGATCATGTGCTTTGCCGGAACGCGCGAAGTTCGCTACCATCGGATCAGCGAGCGTACCCATGGCCGAAGTCAACGGGCAGCACGAACCCGCGACCCCGCAGGAGATCCTCCAGCAGCGCGGCATCGCGGTGCAACACACGGTAACCAACCCGCGGCAGAACTACGGAACAGGCCCAGCCGCTCGGCACGCACGTCCGACTCCAACGCCACCGATGACACCCGGCTATAGATAGGAGGGCGAGAAAGTGAAATACTGGTGGAGCTAGTTCCAACACAGCGGCTTGAAACTCTTCCAGGGTTTCAGCTTCCAAGTGCAAACCCAAGATGTTGCTTTGGGATATGAAGACCTTGCTCTCTTCGTCCCAGATAGATCGCGCCCGACGCCCGGTACAGCACCAGCCCCATCTTCTCCTCGCCCTCGTCATGGGCGTCGTCCAGCACCGCTACCCGCACCGTCTGCTCCGTCTCGCCCGCAGCGAAGCTCAGCGTGCCCTGCCGCGCCGTGTAGTCCGACCCCGCACGCGCGCTGCCGTCCACCGTGCGATAGGCCACCGTCACCGCACCCGCTGCCGCACGGCTCAGCGTCACCGCGAAGTCCGGCGTCGCACCCGGCGCCTCGCGCACCCGCGCGTCCGCCACCGACATAGTCACCGGCTCCGTCGTCGAACCCGGCCGATCCGCCAGCGACGAGTACCACAGCGTACCCAGGTGACCCAGCTCCGCGTCGTAGCCCCGCTCGTTGCGGATCGTCGCCCCGTTGCGCGCCAGCTGTCGGCCACCACCTCCACCGCGCTCACCCGCCCGTCGCCGCCCGTCACCGCGTACTCGAACGTGAGCGTGTCCGTCCCCGAACCCCTCTCGTACGACGCCGTGCGCGCCAGCCCGCGCTGGGTCCCCCAGCAGCAGACCGATCGTCGGCGTGCCCCCGGTCACCTCCACCTGGTCCAGGTTCTGCGGCTCCGCGGGCGGCGTATACTGCACCGAACCCGCGAACCTGACCTTCACCCGCACCCTGTCGCCCGCCGTCCACGCGCCGGACCGCGGCTCCACCGTGACCTGCAACACCCCCGTGCGCGTGTACCTCGAGGCGCCCTCACCGCCCTCCAGCGTGCGGATCGTTGCGCCCCGCAGCAGCATGCCGTCGCTAAAGGCCCACACGCCCCGCGCGCCGTCCTCGGCGGCGCCTACCGGGTAGGCGAACCTCAGCCGGTCCGTCCCCGAGCCGCCCACGTACGGCGCCGGCGGGTCCGACAGCACTTCGCCGTACCCCGGGCGCGCGTCGGAGCGGAATGCCACCAGCACGTACGGACCCGGCGGCCGGCAGCTTCCGTCGGCGTGGTATGTCCAGCACTCCGGCCGCTCCACCGAGCCGCCCTCGTCCACCGCATACGACGCCGCCCCGAACGACACCGCCGGCGGGTCGTCGTCGTCGCGGATGGTGCCCTTCGCCGTCGCGCCGCTCCCCAGCTCCGCGTTCGACGACACGCCCGACAGCGTCACCGTGAAGGTCTCGTCCGCCTCGTCCAGCGCCGCGCGCCGATTCGACGATGCCGTCTTGCTTGCTTCCAGACCCAGTTGCGCCGATTCCGCCGATGTTGCACGGTGTGCCTACCGATGATGCTTTTCCCGTGGATATTCGCTCTGTCCTGACTGGCGCAGCAGGCGCCGGACCTACCTTTGAATCCACCACCGAGAGAGGGAATCTAACCGTTGGAGTCAGGCTCCCGCGGCTCCGCAAATACGGCCCGATCACATTCATGGTTGACACGGGAGCAACCAGGACAGTCCTATCCTTTATCCGTTGGGTGTAGGTCTCATATTGAGCGATTCTGAAGGGGCTGACGTGGCTTGCAGAGCGCGGCACCGACAACGACTCGCACCCCGCAGCATCGCAGCATCGATTGCGTTTGACAGCGATTCGTGGCGCCAATACGGTGGCGGGCGCACGGCATGGCGCGCGAGTTGTATCAGCCGCACGACAACCTGTTCCGCAAAGTGTTCTCCAATGCGCCCGAGGCGGCCGGCTTGCTGCGCCCGAATCTGCCGGCGTGGCTGAGCACCAGGCTGGACTGGTCGACGTTGACCCTGCAGGATCGCAGTTACGTGGACGAAGAGCTGGAGGCCAGCCAGTCCGACCTGCTGTTCGAGGTGCAGTGGCAAGCGGGTGACGGCCAAGCGGGCGCTGGGCAAGCGGGGGCCGGCGAGGCGGGGGCCGGCGAGGCGGGGAGCGAGCCGCAGCGGCTGTTGCTGTACGTGCTGTTCGAGCATCAATCGACGCCGAACCGCTGGATGAGCTTCCGGTTGTTGGAGTACTGTTGCCGTGTCTGGGCGGATGCCCTGCGGGCCGACAAGAAGCGGCGGGAGTTGCCGCCGATCGTGCCGGTCGTGTTCTACCAGGGTAAGCGGCGCTGGCGGCACGCGCGGGAGTTCGGGGAGTTGTTTGCGGAGGCGGTACGGGAGTGGCCGTGGACGCCACGCTTCGAGCACCTGCTGGTGGACCAGTCGCAGGCGGCGGTGGGCGAGGTGCGCGGGGAAGCGCTGGGGCGGGTGGCGCAGCTTGCGCTGATGGCGGCGGCGCGGCGGCGGGTGAGTCAGGTGCGCGCGGCGCTGCTGATGGCGGCGCAGTACATGGGCGAGTTGGCCAGGAGCGGTCGGATCGAACTGTTCAGAGCCATCGTGAGGTATGTCATTACGACGCAGGACAAGCAGAACGTGAGGGAGTTCGGCGAGGCGTTGGGGCGGCACGTACCAGGACCGGGAGGAGACATGAAGACCTACGCAGAGGAGTTGCTCCAGGAGGGGCTCCAGGAGGGGCTCCGGAAGGGACGCCACGAGGGCCGCCACGAGGGCCGCCACGAGGGCCGCCACGCCAGGAAGGCCGCCAGGAAGGCCGCCAGGAAGGCCAACTTGGCACGATCGAGAGCTTCTTGCGGGCTGGAATCGAGTGGTCGGTCATCAAGGAGGCTACCGGTATCGACCAGGAAGCCTTCCAGGCACTCCGCCGACGGCTCGAAGAGTCGGATCGGACGACCGAGTAACCTGAATTCCCGCGGCAAGCTCCGGCGCGGCGGGGGCAGTCTCGGAGGCTGTCTCACGGGGCGGCCAATGCCGCCGCGTGCACGTTGTGCCGGCGAAGGCGAGGGTGGTCGGGGGCGGCCGAGACGGGCTCGGTACGGGTGCCGTCAGCCGGGCGCCACCTCGAACGCGGTCAGGTTGCGGGTGTCGCGGCTGAACTCCACCCCGACCAAGTGGATCGGCTCGCCCCCGCCCCGGTACTTGGCCGCGTAGTCCCGCTCCTGCAGCTGCGCCAGCGCAGAGCCCGGCGGCGCCAGCTCCACCACCTTGAACTCGAACAGGTATACCTGCCCGCCGGCACGCACCGCCAAGTCCAGCCGCCCGTGGCTGCTCGACTCTTCCACCACCATCTCGTATCCCAGCGCCGCGAAGTACGAGTAGAACACGCTCGCGTAGAAGCCCTCGTAGTTCGCGATGTCATTGTTGGTGTACCATTGGTACGGGATGCTCGCGAAGAAGGCATGGAACAGCTCCCGCAGGCCTGCGCAATCGACCGCCGCCAGCAGCCGCGCCAGGCGCATGCTGTTCGCCGTCTGCCGCGCCGGGTCCTGCACCAGGTGGCTCAGCAAGTATTCGTTCAGGCTCTGCCGCACCTCCCGGTTGGGATAGCCCAGCCGATACAGCGCCATGCCGCCCAGCGTCTCCTCTCCGGTGATCGTCAGGTAGCCGGTCTGGAACAGCAGCGCCTCCGTGCCGATCGCCCCCACGTCGAACGCCGACAGCAGCTTCGCCGTGCTCACCATCTCGTCCAACGCCACCGAGGACACCCGCCGCTCGAACAGCGTGTCCACCAGGAACGCCGGCGTCCCCGTCTCGAACCAGTGCGCCGCGAACTCGCCGCTGTCGAACAGCAGCAGCAGGTCGTACGGGTTGTACACCTTCTCCGTCCCGCGCCAGCTATAGCCGTTGTACCACTCCCGCACCTGCTCCCGGTCCAGCCCGTCCAGCTCCGGCGCGAACACCGTCTCCAGGTCGCCCTCCGTGTACCCGCAGATCGCCGAGTAGCGCCGATCCAGGGTCAGGTCGGTGAGGTTGTTCAATTGCGAAAAGAGGTTCACCTTCGAGAACTTGCTGATGCCGGTCAGGAACGTGAACCGCACGTGCGCGTCCGAGTCCTTGATCACCCCGTACAGCCCGCGCAGGTAGTCGCGGTTGGCGCGCGCCACCTCCGGCTTCTCCACCAGCGCGTCCAGGATCGGCTTGTCGTACTCGTCCACCAGCACCACCACCCGCTGCCCGGTCTGCTCGTGCAGCGACCTGATCAGATACCCGAACCGCTCCGGCGCGGTCGCGTACCGGGGACTCACGCCGGCCGCGACTTCGATGCCGTCCAACTGCGCCATCACGTTGGTATCCAGGTATCCCGGCTCCTTGAAGTTGCCGCCGCCGAAGCTCAGCCGCACCACCGGATGGCGCTCCGTCCAGTCGTGGCGGTGGTGGATGTAGAGCCCCTCAAACAGTGCCTCGTTGCCTTCGAAGAACTCCTTCAGCGTGTCCAGGAACAGGCTCTTGCCGAACCGCCGCGGCCGCGACAGGAAGTAGTGCTTGCCCTCGTCGCGCAGCCGCTTCACGTAGGCGGTCTTGTCCACGTAGTAGCAATCCAGCTCGCGCAGCTCGCGAAAGGTCTGCATCCCGATCGGCAGCCGGCGCCTGATCATGGCGTATCTTAAACCCGACGGCTCCGCACGGTCACCAGCGCAGGGTGGCGGCGAGGGTGAGCGTGTGCCGGGCGGCGGCCGAAACGGGCTCGGCGCGGGTGGCTTCAAGGCTCAGGTCGAGGGAGGACTCCAGGCGCAGGCGGGTGCCCAGGCGCCAGGTGCGCGCGCCGTCGGCGGCCAGCCCCAGGCCGGCGTAGGGGGTGAGCGCGCCGGCTGCGCCGGGCGCGTCCAGGCCGTAGCTGAGCTCGGCGGCCAGGCGCGCGCCGGGGGAAGGCTGCGCCGCCGCCGGCGCCAGGGTGGCGGCGTCCGGCAGCGCCCACAGGCGGCCCGCGCCACTGCCGGCGACGCCCCAGGTGGGCGCCACGCTCAGCGCCAGCCCGCGGCCCGGCGCGCCAGGATCGAAGCGCAGCGAGCCGCCGGCGCCCCATTCGCGGAAGCCTTCCTCCTGGTGCACCAGCAGCCCTTCGCCGCCGGCGCTCAGCGTCAGCCCCCACGCCGGCAGCGCGTAGCTCAGCCGCCCGCTCAGCACCAGCCCGGCGCCGGTCTCCGCCGCGCCGGCGTCGTAGCGGCCGCCCACCGCCAGCGCCGGCCTCAGCGCGCCCCCGAGCAGCGGCAGCCCGGCGTAGCTGGCTTCCAGCAGCAGCCGCCAGCGGCTCAGGTCCGCCGCGCTCGCCGCCAGCCCGGTGGTCGCCGCCGAGCTCATGCGCAGCAGCAGTCCGTCCGCCCGCGCCGCCAGCTCCAGCCCGCCGCTCTGCGCCGCCGCCAGCAGCAGCCCGTCCACCCCGAACGCTCCGAGCAGCAGCCCGGTGCCGGTCTCGATCGCGTCCGCCGCCGCATCGTCCAGCTCCAGGTGCCCGACCAGCCCGTAGCCGAACAGCCCCCACACAGACAGCCGCTCGTGCAGCGCCAGCCGCGCGTACGGGTGCACGCTGAGCAGGGTGCTCGCCACGGTTCCGGAGCGCTCCGAGTCATGGTCGTAGGCGCCGCTGCCGGTGCTGTACGCCAGCGCCAGTCCGGCCAGCAGCGCCCCCTGCTCGTAGTCGGCGCCGGCGGTGGCGGTGACCACGTCGCCGTCCACCTGCAGTTCGCCGCCGTCGGCGCTGCCGGCGAAGTGCGACCACGCCCCGCGGCCCCACACCGTCCAGCGCCCGTCCGGCTCCGCGGACGGCGCCTGTGCCGCGCCGGCGTCCGCCGCCACGCTGAACGAGCTGCCCGCCACCAAGTCGCGCAGCGCCAGCGCCCGCGGCCGCTCCTGCAGGCGGCCCTCCTGCAGCCGCTCTGCCCACGCCCGCTCGTAGGCGGCCTGCGCCGCGGCCACCGCCGCCGCGTCCGCGCCCTGCAGCCGCTGGCCGGCCGCCGTCGCCTGCGTCTGCCCGCCGCCGCGCAGCCGCTCGCCCACCGCCGCCAGCACCTGCCCGGCCGCCGTGCGCCCGAACCGCGCCAGCCACGCCGCCGGCAGCGGGTCCGCGTTCTCGATCGTCCCCACGGCCACGTAGTCATCCCGGATCGCCCCCGACGCCCGGTACAGCACCAGCCCCATCTTCTCGTCACCCTCGTCATGGGCGTCGTCCAGCACCGCTACCCGCACCGTCTGCTCCGTCTCGCCCGCAGCGAAGCTCAGCGTGCCCTGCCGCGCCGTGTAGTCCGACCCCGCACGCGCGCTGCCGTCCACCGTGCGATAGGCCACCGTCACCGCACCCGCTGCCGCACGGCTCAGCGTCACCGCGAAGTCCAGCGTCGCCCCCGGCGCCTCGCGCACCCGCGCGTCCGCCACCGACACCGTCACCGGCTCCGTCGTCGAACCCGGCCGATCCGCCAGCGACGAGTACCACAGCGTACCCAGGTGATCCAGCTCCGCGTCGTAGCCCCGCTCGTTGCGGATCGTCGCCCCGTTGCGCGCCAGGCTGTCGGCCACCACCTCCACCGCGCTCACCCGCCCGTCGCCGCCCGTCACCTGGTACTCGAACGTGAGCGTGTCCGTCCCCGAACCCCTCTCGTACGACGCCGTGCGCGCCAGCCCGCGGTGCTCCGGGTCCCCCAGCAGCAGACCGATCGACGGCGTGCCCCCGGTCACCTCCACCTGGTCCAGGTTCTGCGGCTTGTCGGGGGGCGTATACTGCACCGAACCCGCGAACCTGACCTTCACCCGCACCCGGTCGCCCGCCGTCCACGCGCCAGACCGCGGCTCCACCGTGACCTGCAACACCCCCGTACGCGTGTACCTCGAGGCGCCCTCCCCGCCCTCCAGCGTGCGGATCGTCGCGCCCCGCAGCAACATGCCGTCGCTAAAGGCCCACACGCCCCGCGCGCCACCAGCACGTACGGACCCGGCGGCCGGCAGCTTCCGTCGGCGTTGTATGTCCAGCACTCCGACCGCTCCACCACCACCGGCTTGTCATAGCGCACCTCGACCTCGACCCGCTCGCCGGCGCTCCACACCCCGTCGGAGCCCGGACCGTTGACCACCGTCACGCTGCGGATCACCGCCGGCTCCGGCGCAGCGGTGCGCACGCTCCCCGGCACCCGCACCCACACGCTGCGCAGCTCGCCGTACACCGCCCGCACCTCGATGTCGTAGGCGGTGTCGACCTGCAGCCCGGTGATGGTCGCCGCGGTCGCGAGGCCGGCGTGCGCCCAGTCGGTCCAGGCGCCGCCCGGATGCTCGCGGTAGCGCAGCTCGTAGCCGGTGAGCACCAGGCCGCCGGCCGGCGGCGGCGCCCCCCAGCGCACCTCCAGGCTGGTGTACGAGCCCGCCACCGCCTCCGCCTGCGGCGCCACCGGCGGCGGCGCGTCGTCGTCCCTGATCGTGCCGGTCGCGGTCGGGTTCGCCAGCGTCGCGTTGGTCGCGTTCGACAGCCGCAGCGTGAAGGTCTCGTCGTCCTCGGCGGCGCTGTCCCCGGTCGTCGCCACCGTGACCGTCTTCGACCTCTGGCCGGCGGTGAAGGTCAGCGCGCCGTTCGCCGCCGTGAAGTCGCCCGCGCCGGCGCTGTCGCCGGGCTCCGCCGACGCCGCCCAGTCCACCGTCACCTGCTTGCCGCTCGCGGGATCGAGCCGCACCGTGAACTCCACCGGATCGCCCTCGGTGGCCTGCGCGTGCCCGACGCTCACCACCGGCAGGTCGCTGGCCTCGATCACGACCCGGCCCGGGCGCCCCGGATCCTGGATCCGCCTGTCCGTCTCCTTCCGCCGCACCAGCCAGACCTGGAAGAGCTCGCGCTCCTCTTCCGCGCCGTCGTCGACGAGCGGCACCGTGATCGTGCGCTGCTGCGCCCCCGGCCTGAACGTCAGCGTCCCCGTGGTGCGCCGGTAGTCCGCACCCTCGGTCGCCGCCGCGTACGTCAGCGCCGCCGCCTCCGCCACGTAGGCCGTGTAATCCGCGTCACCCTGCAGCGCCTCCGGGACCACGATGCCGGGCTGGGTCTCGTAGTCGAACCGGAACTCGAAGTCCACGGGCGCCGCGTCGGCGTAGACCGTGATCGTGGCCGCCCCCGCGTCCTCGTCCACGACCGTCTCCACGTCGAGCGACAGCTTCAGACCGTCGAGGTCGACGATCGTGTACTCGCGCTCGGACATGGCGACCGTCACCAGCGTGGGGTCCGCCGGGCGCAGGGTGACCAGGAACTTCTCGGTGTCTTCCACCCGGTCGTCGTTGATCACCCGGATCCGGAAGTCCTGCTCCGTGTCCCCGGGCGCGAACGTCACCGTCCCCGTCTTATTCGTTTGAGAATCGCGTATACAATTCGACTTTCGTCAACTGGGCTGCTTCGCTGCCGATGCCGAACTGTTGAGCCAGCTCCCTGTTCTCGATTGTCAGGCCGGAGGTAGTGGATGTGTCGAGATTGCTGACCAGCGTCTGCTCGGTCTGAGCCTGCGCCCCGTCCGGAACTGTCAGAGCGATCAACGCCAGCAGCGCGCCCGCCACGGCGGCACGGCCGGTGCGGCGCCTGCGGTGGGAATCTCGGCCCATGGCGTCACCGCGCCCGCACGGAGGTTCACGCCGCGTGGGGCGGATCAGGCCGGCCGGGCCGGGGCCGCCGGGGCCGGATTCTTGACATGAGCGTTTTGTTGTGGCTTTTGAATACTGTTTTTATTTCTAAGTTCACTCCGAAGTCACCTGTTCGCCGACGCGCACGGAAAGAGATGCGATTGTCGCTCACGTGCGCTGCGGCTTCCTCGCCCCGCGACGCCCCGCCGGGTGGGCCGCAACGCTCGACTTCGCCACCCTGCGCGAAAGCCCCACCGAAGAGATCACCGACGAGTTGCGCCGGCGCCTCGGGCAAGTGGAGCAGAGCGCGCAGGCGGGTACGCTGCCTGAGCGCGCTGACTACCGTCCGCTCGGAGCCGTTGTACTGGCCGGGGCTGTTCAGCAGCGCCACGCACAGCCGAGAGGTAGGCGCGGTGGCCGTCCGTGGTCAACTGCACGCGGTTCCGCAGCCGGCCGGCCAGGTCGCGCATAAAGGGGACGGCGGTATCGATGGAGCGCGCTCATTCCGTTGCAGACGCTGCCCTGGAAGCCCCCGTCACGCAACACCCCACCCACTTTGTCGGCCCCTTCCGACCGTGCGGCCGCAGGTGTCCCCAGGGGTCAGCGGGTTGCCGGGTCCAGCAACTGCTTGTCTTGAAGCTCCACCAGCCATTCATCGAGCCGGTTCTCGATGCCGTCAACGCTCTCTTTCAACTGCTTCAGCTTCTCGCCGTGGTCGCGCTCGATGCGCTCCAGCCGCTCGCCGTGGTCGCGCTGGATGCACTCGATGCGCTCCAGCCGCTCGCCGTGGTCGCGCTCGATGCGCTGCGCACTCGCTTCCAGCCGCTTTAGAAGCTGGTCTCGTTCTTGCTCGGTCATGCCGGTGCCCCCCAGCGTGCGGCGGCGGCCTTCTCGGCCACCGTGCGGCGGCGCTCCGGCGTCTGACTGGCGGCGCGGGCTTTGGCGCTCTTGGCGCGCCCGGTGGGCGGTGCGGCCTGGCGCTCAAGCTCGGCGAGTACCTGTTCCTTGTCGTTGGGAACGCTCCCCGTCGCCATGTCCACCACCAGCTTGGCCAGCTCGCTGCCGTCTCTCGGTCGCTTGGGTAGGGGCATCATCATCCTCCGGGGGCACCCATTATCCGCAGAGGCGCCCGATCATGCGCAAAGTGTAATTTACCTTTACACGGTATGACAAGCCGTGGATTCTTGTTACGCGATTTACGCGATTCGAGATCACGGAAGAGTTCGCGCCGCGCACGTTCGGTCCCCGAAGCACGGCACCGAGCCGTCGCTAGCGCGGACCTTCGCCGTCGCCCACGCCGCCGGTCGGGGGATCGTCAGCCGGCGGCCACCTCGAACGCGGTCACGTTGCGGGTGTCGCGGCTGAACTCCACCCCGACGAGGTGGATCGGTTGACCCTCGCCCCGGTACTTTGCCGCGTAGTCCCGCTCCTGCAACTGCTTGAGGGCAGACCCGGCAGGCGCCAGCTCCACCACCTTGAACTCGAACAGGTACACCTGCCCGCCGGCACGCACCGCCAGGTCCAGCCGCCCGTGGCTGCTCGACTCCTCCACCACGATCTCGTACCCCAGCGCCGCGAAGTACGAGTAGAACACGCTCGCGTAGTACCCTTCGTAGTTCGCGATGTCGTTGTTGGTGTACCACTGGTACGGGATGCTCGCGAAAAAGGCGTGGAACAGACCTCTCAGGCCTTCGCAATCGACCGCCTCCAGCAGCCGCGCCAGGCGCATGCTGTTCGCCGTCTGCCGCGCCGGGTCCTGCACCAGATGGCTCAGCAAGTATTCGTTCAGCTCTGCCGTACCTCACGGTTCGGATAGCCCAGCCGGTACAGCGCCATGCCGCCCAGCTCCTCTTCCCCCGTGATGGTCAGGTAGCCGGTCTGGAACAGCAGCGCCTCCGTGCCGATCGCCTCCACGTCGAAGGTCGACAGCAGCTCCGCGGTGCTCACCATCTCGTCCAACGCCACCGACGACACCCGCCGCTCGAACAGCGTGTCCACCAGGAACGCCGGCGTCCCCGTCTCGAACCAGTGCGCGGCGAACTTTCGGCGGCGCAGCAGCAGCAGCACGTCGTACGGGTTGTACACCTTCTCGTCGCCCATCCAGCTATAGCCGTTGTACCACTCCCGCACCTGCTTAAACCCGACGGGTCCGCACGTCACTCCGTGATCCCACGCCACGAAGCATGAGAACTACCAGCGCAGCGATGCGATGAGGGCGAGGGTGTGCTCGGCGGCGGAGACGAGCTCGGCGCGGGTGCCCTCCAGGCTGACGGCGAGGCCGGAGGCGAGGCGCAGGCGGGTGCCCAGGCGCCAGGTGCGCGCGCCGTCGGCGGCCAGCGCCACGCCGGCGTAGGGGGTGAGCGCACCGGCCGCGCCGGGCGCGTCCAGGCCGTAGCTCAGCTCGGCGGCCAGGCGCGCGCCGGGGGACGGCTGCGCCGCCGCCGGCGCCAGGGTGGCGGCGTCCGGCAGCGCCCACAGGCGGCCGGCGCCGCTGCCGGCCACGCCCCAGGAGGGCTCCACCTTCAGCGCCAGCCCGCGGCCCGGCGCTCCAGGATCGAAGTGCAGCGAGCCGCCGGCTCCCCACTCGCGGAAGCCTTCCTCCTCGTGCACCAGCAGCCCTTCGCCGCCGGCGCTCAGCGTCAGCCCCAACGCCGGCAGCGCGTAGCTCAGCCGCCCGCTCAGCACCAGGCCCGCGCCGGTCTCCGCCGCGCCGGCGTCGTAGCGGCCGCCCACCGCGACCGCCGGCCTCAGCTCGCCGCCGAGCAGCGGCAGCCCGGCGTAGCTGGCCTCCAGCAGCAGCCGCCAGCGGCTCAGGTCCGCCGCGCTCGCCGCCAGCCCCGTGGCCGCCGCCGAGCTCATGCGCAGCAGCAGTCCGTCCGCCCGCGCCGCCAGCTCCAGCCCGCCGCTGTGCGCCGCCGCCAGCAGCAGCCCGTCCACGCCGAACGCTCCCAGCAGCAGCCCGGTGCCGGTCTCCACCGCGTCCGCCGCCGCATCGTCCAGCTCCAGGTGCCCGACCAGCCCGTAGCCGAACAGCCCCCACACCGCCAGCCGCTCGTGCAGCGCCAGCCGCGCGTACGGGTGCACGCTCAGCAGGGTGCTCGCCACGGTTCCGGAGCGCTCCGAGTCATGGTCGTAGGTGCCGCTGCCGGTGCTGTAGGCCAGCGCCAGACCGGCCAGCAGCGCCCCCCGCTCGTAGTCGGCGCCGGCGGTGGCGCCGATCACGTCGCCGTCCACCTGCAGCTCGCCGCCGTCGGCGCTGCCGGCGAAGTGCGACCACGCCCCGCGCCCCCACACCGTCCAGCGCCCGCCCGGCTCCGCGGACGGCGCCTGCTCCGCGCCGGCGTCCGCCGTAGCGGTCACGCTGAACGAGCTGCCCGCCACCAGGTCGCGCAGCGCCGGCGCCCGCGGCCGCTCCTGCAGGCGGCCCTCCTGCAGCCGCTGTGCCCACGCCCGCTCGTAGGCGGCCTGCGCCGCGGCCACCGCCTCAGCGTCCGCCGCCTGCAGCCGCTGGCCGGCCACCGTCGCCTGCGTCTGCCCGCCGCCGCGCAGCCGCTCGCCCACCGCCGCCAGCACCTGCCCGGCCGCCGTGCGCCCGAACCGCGCCAGCCACGCCGCCGGCAGCGGGTCCGCGTTCTCGATCGTCCCCACGGCCACGTAGTCATCCCGGATCGCCCCCGACGCCCGGTACAGCACCAGCCCCATCTTCTCCTCGCCCTCGTCATGGGCGTCGTCCAGCACCGCTACCCGCACCGTCTTCGCCGTCTCGCCCGCAGCGAAGCTCAGCGTGCCCTGCCGCGCCGTGTAGTCCGACCCCGCCCGCGCGCTGCCGTCCACCGTGCGATAGGCCACCGTCACCGCACCCGCTGCCGCACGGCTCAGCGTCACCGCGAAGTCCAGCGTCGCACCCGGCGCCTCGCGCACCCGCGCGTCCGCCACCGACATAGTCACCGGCTCCGTCGTCGAACCCGGCCGATCCGCCAGCGACGAGTGCCACAGCGTACCCAGGTGATCCAGCTCCGCGTCGTAGCCATGCTCGTTGCGGATCGTCGCCCCGTTGCGCGCCAGGCTGTCGGCCACCACCTCCACCGCGCTCACCCGCCCGTCGCCGCCCGTCACCGCGTACTCGAACGTGAGCGTGAGCGTGTCCGTCCCCGAACCCCTCTCGTACGACGCCGTGCGCGCCAGCCTGCGCTGCTCCGGGTCCCCCACCAGCAGACCGATCGTCGGCGTGCCCCCGGTCACCTCCACCCGGTCCAGGTTCTGCGGCTCCGCGGGCGGCGTATACTGCACCGAACCCGCGAACCTGACCTTCACCCGCACCCGGTCGCCCGCCGTCCACGCGCCGGACCGCGGCTCCACCGTGACCTGCAACACCCCCGTGCGCGTGTACCTCGAGGCGCCCTCCCCGCCCTCCAGCGTGCGGATCGTCGCGCCCCGCAGCAACATGCCGTCGCTAAAGGGCCACACGCCCCGCGCGCCGTCCTCGTCCGCGCCCACCGTGTAGGCGAACCTCAGCCGGTCCGTCCCCGAGCCGCTCTCGTACGGCGCCGGCGGGTCCGACAGCACTTCGCCGTACCCCGGGCGCGCGTCGGAGCGGAATGCCACCAGCACGTACGGACCCGGCGGCCGGCAGCTTCCGTCGGCGTTGTAGGTCCAGCAATCCGGCCGCTCCACCACCACCGGCTTGTCGTAGCGCACCTCGACCTCGACACGCTCCCCGGTGCTCCATACCCCTTCCGCGCCCGGGCCGCTCACCACCGTCACGCTGCGGATGGTTGCCGGCTCGAACGGCGAGACGTCGTCGTCGATGATCGTGCCCGTCGCCCCCGGGTCTCCAATCTGCGAGTTCGACGACAGGTTCGACAGCCGCACCGTGAAGGTCTCGTTCTCCTCGTCGGTGGCATCGTCGGCCGTCGCGACGCTGAACGTCCCTGTCCTCGACCCCGCCGCGACCGTCACCGTCCCTCTCGTGGTCGACCCGAGATCCGCCGCCGCCGCCGTGTCGCCGCGCTCGATCGAGGCCGTCCAGTCCGCCGTCACGTCCGTCCCGGTCGTCTTCGAGAGCCACACCGTGAAGGTCATGTCCTCGCCCTCCCCGGCCTGCGCGTCCCACACGCTCACCAAAGTCAGCTCCGGCACCGTGACCGTGTAGATGGCCGTCCCCTGGTTGTAGTCGGCGCTCGACGCCGCGGTGGCGGTAATCACGCACTCGCCCACTCCCGCGAGCGTCAGGGCACCCGTGGACGGGTCAACCGTGCACACACCCTCGGGCGCCGCCGAGTAGCTCAAGGTTGTCTGTACCCCGGTAGGGGGGGTGACGGTCGGAGCGGTGTCGCCATAGGTCACCGTGGCGGGGCTGTAGGCGAACCCCGTCAGGGTCTGGTCCCCCTTGGCCACCGCCGGGAAAGTGATCGACACGGTGTCGGTGTTGCCGGCGGTGTCGGTCACCGTCACCGTGGCCTCGGCGGTGTTCGCATCGGCCGTGTCCGGCGTGCCGTCGATGACCCCGGTGCCGGTGTCGATGCCGAGCCCCGGCGGCAGGCCCGTGGCGCCGTAGGAGGCGATGTCGGCGTCCGTGGTGCTCGGCGTCATGGCGCCGACGGCCACCCCCACCTGCAGCGACGAGGGCGCCGTGTAGGTCGCCGAAGGCGCCGCCAGGTCCACCGCGAGTGTGCGCGTCACGTCGCTCGGCGCCGTGTACCCGGTCTTGCTCGCGCTCACCGTCACCGTGACGCTGGTGCCGGTGAGGTACGCCGCGTTCGCCGGCACGGCCACCGACCAGGTCGCCGGGTCGGCGGCGGCGGAGGTCGCCGTCAGCTCCGTCGTGCCCACCGTCACGGTGACGCTCACACCCCCCTGCGAGCCGGTGGCGCCCGAGATCGCAAACCCGGCCGCCTTCTCGGCGATGTTCACCGTGTTGTCGGTGGCGATGGCGTCGAGGGTCAGCGCCAGCGTGCCCGCCGCCGCCACCGTGACCGTGTAGGTGGCCGTCCCCTGGTTGTAGTCGTCGCTCGGTGCGGCGGTGGCGGTGATCACGCACTCGCCCACCCCCGCCAGGGTCAGGGCGCCGCTGGACGCGTCCACCGTGCACACCGTGGCCGGCGTGGCCGAGTACGACAGGGTCGTCTGCACCCCGCCCGGCGCCGTCACCGCCGGAGCGGTGTCGCCATAGGTCACCGTGGCGGGGCTGTAGGCGAACCCCGTCAGCGTCTGGTCCCCCTTGGCCACCGCCGGGAAAGTGATCGGGACGTCCACGGTGTTGCCGGCGGTGTCGGTCACCGTCACCGTGGCCTCGGCGGCGTTGGCGTCGGCCGTGTCCGGCGTGCCGTCGATGACCCCGGTGCCGGTGTCGATGCCGAGCCCCGACGGCAGACCCGTGGCGCCGTAGGAGGCGATGTCGGGGTCCGTGGTGCTCGGCGTCATGGCGCCGACGGCCGCCCCCACCTGCAGCGACGAGGGCGCCGTGTAGGTCGCCGAAGGCGCCGCCAGGTCCACCGCGACGGTGCGCGTCACGTCGCCCGGCGCCGTGTACCCGGTCTTGCTCGCGCTCACCGTCACCGTGACGCTGGTGCCGGTGAGGTACGCCGCGTTCGCCGGCACGGCCACCGACCAGGTCGCCGGGTCGGCGGCGGCGGAGGTCGCCGTCAGGTCCGTCCCGCCCACCGTCACGGTGACACTCACACCCCCCTGCGAGCCGGTGGCGCCCGAGATCGCAAACCCGGCCGCCTTCTCGGCGATGTTCACCGTGTTGTCGGTGGCGATGGCGTCGAGGGTCAGCGCCAGCGTGCCCGCCGCCGCCACCGTGACCGTGTAGGTGGCCGTCCCCTGGTTGTAGTCGTCGCTCGGCGCCGCGGTGGCGGTGATCACGCACTCGCCCACCCCCGCCAGGGTCAGGGCGCCGCTGGACGCGTCCACCGTGCACACCGTGGCCGGCGTGGCCGAGTACGACAGGGTCGTCTGCACCCCGCCCGGCGCCGTCACCGCCGGAGCGGTGTCGCCATAGGTCACCGTGGCGGGGCTGTAGGCGAACCCCGTCAGCGTCTGGTCCCCCTTGGCCACCGCCGGGAAGGTGATCGGGACGTCCACGGTGTTGCCGGCGGTGTCGGTCACCGTCACCGTGGCGTCGGCGGTGTTGGCGTCGGCCGTGTCCGGCGTGCCGTCGATGACCCCGGTGCCGGTGTCGATGCCGAGCCCCGACGGCAGACCCGTGGCGCCGTAGGAGGCGATGTCGGGGTCCGTGGTGCTCGGCGTCATGGCGCCGACGGCCACCCCCACCTGCAGCGACGAGGGCGCCGTGTAGGTCGCCGAAGGCGCCGCCAGGTCCACCGCGACGGTGCGCGTCACGTCGCTCGGCGCCGTGTACCCGGTCTTGCTCGCGCTCACCGTCACCGCCACGCTGGTGCCGGTGAGGTACGCCGCGTTCGCCGGCACGGCCACCGACCAGGTCGCCGGGTCGGCGGCGACGGACGTCGCCGTCAGCTCCGTCGTGCCCACCGTCACGGTGACGCTCACACCCCCCTCCGAGCCGGTGGCGCCCGAGATCGCAAACCCGGCCGCCTTCTCGGCGATGTTCACCGTGTTGTCGGTGGCGATGGCGTCGAGGGTCAGCGCCAGCGCGCCGGCCGCCGCCACCGTGACGGTGAACGCCGCGGTGGCCTCGTTGTAGTCGGCGGCGCCTGCCGCGGTGGCGGTGATCACGCACTCGCCCACCCCCGCCAGGGTCAGGGCGCCGCTGGACGCGTCCACCGTGCACACCGTGGCCGGCGTGGCCGAGTACGACAGGGTCGTCTGCACCCCGCCCGGCGCCGTCACCGCCGGAGCGGTGTCGCCATAGGTCACCGTGGCGGGGCTGTAGGCGAACCCCGTCAGCGTCTGGTCCCCCTTGGCCACCGCCGGGAAGGTGATGTCGACCGTGGCGGTGTTGCCGGCGGTGTCGGTCACCGTCACCGTGGCCTCGGCGGTGTTGGCGTCGGCCGTGGCCGGCGTGCCGTCGATGACCCCGGTGCCGGTGTCGATGCCGAGCCCCGGCGGCAGACCCGTGGCGCCGTAGGAGGCGATGTCGGGGTCCGTGGTGCTCGGCGTCATGGCGCCGACGGCCACCCCCACCTGCAGCGACGAGGGCGCCGTGTAGGTCGCCGAAGGCGCCGTCAGGTCCACCGCGACGGTGCGCGTCACGTCGCCCGGCGCCGTGTACCCGGTCTTGCTCGCGCTCACCGTCACCGCCACGCTGGTGCCGGTGAGGTACGCCGCGTTCGCCGGCACGGCCACCGACCAGGTCGCCGGGTCGGCGGCGACGGACGTCGCCGTCAGCTCCGTCGTGCCCACCGTCACGGTGACACTCACACCCCCCTGCGAGCCGGTGGCGCCCGAGATCGCAAACCCGGCCGCCTTCTCGGCGATGTTCACCGTGTTGTCGGTGGCGATGGCGTCGAGGGTCAGCGCCAGCGTGCCCGCCGCCGCCACCGTGACGGTGAACGCCGCGGTGGCCTCGTTGTAGTTGGCGGCGCCTGCGGCCGTGGCGGTAATCACGCACTCGCCCACCCCCGCCAGGGTCAGGGCGCCGCTGGACGCGTCCACCGTGCACACCGTGGCCGGCGTGGCCGAGTACGACAGGGTCGTCTGCACCCCGCCCGGCGCCGTCACCGCCGGAGCGGTGTCGCCATAGGTCACCGAGGCGGGGCTGTAGGCGAACCCCGTCAGCGTCTGGTCCCCCTTGGCCACCGCCGGGAAGGTGATGTCGACCGTGGCGGTGTTGCCGGCGGTGTCGGTCACCGTCACCGTGGCGGCGGCGGTGTTGGCGTCGGCCGTGGCCGGCGTGCCGTCGATGACCCCGGTGCCGGTGTCGATGCCCAGCCCCGGCGGCAGACCCGTGGCGCCGTAGGAGGCGATGTCGGGGTCCGTGGTGCTCGGCGTCATGGCGCCGACGGCCGCCCCCACCTGCAGCGACGAGGGCGCCGTGTAGGTCGCCGAAGGCGCCGCCAGGTCCACCGCGACGGTGCGCGTCACGTCGCCCGGCGCCGTGTACCCGGTCTTGCTCGCGCTCACCGCCACCGCCACGCTCGTGCCGGTGAGGTAGGCCGCGTTCGCCGGCACGGCCACCGACCAGGTCGCCGGGTCGGCGGCGACGGAGGTCGCCGTCAGCTCCGTCGTGCCCACCGTCACGGTGACACTCACACCCCCCTGCGAGCCGGTGGCGCCCGAGATCGCAAACCCGGCCGCCTTCTCGGCGATGTTCACCGTGTTGTCGGTGGCGATGGCGTCGAGGGTCAGCGCCAGCGTGCCCGCCGCCGCCACCGTGACCGTGTAGGTGGCCGTCCCCTGGTTGTAGTCGTCGCTCGGCGCGGCGGTGGCGGTGATCACGCACTCGCCCACCCCCGCCAGGGTCAGGGCGCCGCTGGACGCGTCCACCGTGCACACCGTGGCCGGCGTGGCCGAGTACGACAGGGTGGTCTGAGCCCCGGTAGGGGGGGTGACGGTCGGAGCGGTGTCGCCATAGGTCACCGTGGCGGGGCTGTAGGCGAACCCCGTCAGGGTCTGGTCCCCCTTGGCCACCGCCGGGAAAGTGATCGGGACGTCCACGGTGTTGCCGGCGGTGTCGGTCACCGTCACCGTGGCGTCGGCGGCGTTGGCGTCGGCCGTGTCCGGCGTGCCGTCGATGACCCCGGTGCCGGTGTCGATGCCGAGCCCCGGCGGCAGACCCGTGGCGCCGTAGGAGGCGATGTCGGGGTCCGTGGTGCTCGGCGTCATGGCGCCGATGGCCGCCCCCACCTGCAGCGACGAGGGCGCCGTGTAGGTCGCCGAAGGCGCCGCCAGGTCCACCGCGAGGGCGCGCGTCACGTCGCCCGGCGCCGTGTACCCGGTCTTGCTCGCGCTCACCGTCACCGTGACGCTGGTGCCGGTGAGGTACGCCGCGTTCGCCGGCACGGCCACCGACCAGGTCGCCGGGTCGGCGGCGACGGACGTCGCCGTCAGCTCCGTCGTGCCCACCGTCACGGTGACACTCACACCCCCCTGCGAGCCGGTGGCGCCCGAGATCGCAAACCCGGCCGCCTTCTCGGCGATGTTCACCGTGTTGTCGGTGGCGATGGCGTCGAGGGTCAGCGCCAGCGTGCCCGCCGCCGCCACCGTGACCGTGTAGGTGGCCGTCCCCTGGTTGTAGTCGTCGCTCGGCGCCGCGGTGGCGGTGATCACGCACTCGCCCACCCCCGCCAGGGTCAGGGCGCCGCTGGACGCGTCCACCGTGCACACCGTGGCCGGCGTGGCCGAGTACGACAGGGTCGTCTGCACCCCGCCCGGCGCCGTCACCGCCGGAGCGGTGTCGCCATAGGTCACCGAGGCGGGGCTGTAGGCGAACCCCGTCAGCGTCTGGTCCCCCTTGGCCACCGCCGGGAAAGTGATGTCGACCGTGGCGGTGTTGCCGGCGGTGTCGGTCACCGTCACCGTGGCCTCGGCGGTGTTGGCGTCGGCCGTGGCCGGCGTGCCGTCGATGACCCCGGTGCCGGTGTCGATGCCGAGCCCCGACGGCAGGCCCGTGGCGCCGTAGGAGGCGATGTCGGGGTCCGTGGTGCTCGGCGTCATGGCGCCGATGGCCGCCCCCACCTGCAGCGACGAGGGCGCCGTGTAGGTCGCCGAAGGCGCCGTCAGGTCCACCGCGACGGTGCGCGTCACGTCGCCCGGCGCCGTGTACCCGGTCTTGCTCGCGCTCACCGTCACCGTGACGCTGGTGCCGGTGAGGTACGCCGCGTTCGCCGGCACGGCCACCGACCAGGTCGCCGGGTCGGCGGCGGCGGAGGTCGCCGTCAGCTCCGTCGTGCCCACCGTCACGGTGACACTCACACCCCCCTGCGAGCCGGTGGCGCCCGAGATCGCAAACCCGGCCGCCTTCTCGGCGATGTTCACCGTGTTGTCGGTGGCGATGGCGTCGAGGGTCAGCGCCAGCGTGCCCGCCGCCGCCACCGTGACCGTGTAGGTGGCCGTCCCCTGGTTGTAGTCGTCGCTCGGCGCCGCGGTGGCGGTGATCACGCACTCGCCCACCCCCGCCAGGGTCAGGGCGCCGCTGGACGCGTCCACCGTGCACACCGTGGCCGGCGTGGCCGAGTACGACAGGGTCGTCTGCACCCCGCCCGGCGCCGTCACCGCCGGAGCGGTGTCGCCATGCCGTGGCGGGGCTGTAGGCGAACCCCGTCAGCGTCTGGTCCCCCTTGGCCACCGCCGGGAAAGTGATCGGGACGTCCACGGTGTTGCCGGCGGTGTCGGTCACCGTCACCGTGGCCTCGGCGGCGTTGGCGTCGGCCGTGTCCGGCGTGCCGTCGATGACCCCGGTGCCGGTGTCGATGCCGAGCCCCGACGGCAGACCCGTGGCGCCGTAGGAGGCGATGTCGGGGTCCGTGGTGCTCGGCGTCATGGCGCCGACGGCCACCCCCACCTGCAGCGACGAGGGCGCCGTGTAGGTCGCCGAAGGCGCCGCCAGGTCCACCGCGACGGTGCGCGTCACGTCGCCCGGCGCCGTGTACCCGGTCTTGCTCGCGCTCACCGTCACCGTGACGCTGGTGCCGGTGAGGTACGCCGCGTTCGCCGGCACGGCCACCGACCAGGTCGCCGGGTCGGCGGCGGCGGAGGTCGCCGTCAGCTCCGTCGTGCCCACCGTCACGGTGACACTCACACCCCCCTCCGAGCCGGTGGCGCCCGAGATCGCAAACCCGGCCGCCTTCTCGGCGATGTTCACCGTGTTGTCGGTGGCGATGGCGTCGAGGGTCAGCGCCAGCGCGCCGGCCGCCGCCACCGTGACGGTGAACGCCGCGGTGGCCTCGTTGTAGTCGGCGGCGCCTGCCGCGGTGGCGGTAATCACGCAGTCGCCCACCCCCGCCAGGATCAGGGCGCCGGTGGACGCGTCCACCGTGCACACCGTGGCCGGCGTGGCCGAGTACAACAGGGTGGTCTGCACCCCGCCCGGCGCCGTCACCGTCGGGGCGGTGTCGCCATAGGTCACCGTGGCGGGGCTGTAGGCGAACCCCGTCAGCGTCTGGTCCCCCTTGGCCACCGCCGGGAAGGTGATGTCGACCGTGGCGGTGTTGCCGGCGGTGTCGGTCACCGTCACCGTGGCGTCGGCGGTGTTGGCGTCGGCCGTGGCCGGCGTGCCGTCGATGACCCCGGTGCCGGTGTCGATGCCCAGCCCCGACGGCAGACCCGTGGCGCCGTAGGAGGCGATGTCGGGGTCCGTGGTGCTCGGCGTCATGGCGCCGATGGCCACCCCCACCTGCAGCGAAGAGGGCGCCGTGTAGGTCGCCGAAGGCGCCGCCAGGTCCACCGCGAGAGTGCGCGTCACGTCGCCCGGCGCCGTGTACCCGGTCTTGCTCGCGCTCACCGCCACCGCCACGCTCGTGCCGGTGAGGTAGGCCGCGTTCGCCGGCACGGCCACCGACCAGGTCGCCGGGTCGGCGGCGACGGAGGTCGCCGTCAGCTCCGTCGTGCCCACCGTCACGGTGACACTCACACCCCCCTGCGAGCCGGTGGCGCCCGAGATCGCAAACCCCGCCGCCTTCTCGGCGATGTTCACCGTGTTGTCGGTGGCGATCGCGTCGAGGATCAGCGCCAGCGGTTCGTCATCGGCGTTGGTCACGGACACCGCGGGGACGCTGATGCCGGCGTAACCCGGGTCCGTGCTTTCAACCCTGAAAGTGATACTGAAAGACTGCTCACCGTCCACGTCCGCATCGTCCACGCCGGTCACGGTCACCGTCCTGGCGGTGTTCCAGTTGGTCGTGGTGAAGGTCAGCGCCCCGGACACCGTGCCCTCGCCCGTGTCGCTGCTCGAAGGCGTCACGGTGACTTCGTTCACCGGCGCGGCGGCGAGCCGCACCTGGAAAGTGGCGGTCGTGCCATCTTCACCGGTCTTGAGGTCGTCGGCGCCGCTGATGAGCACCGCCGGGGGCGGAAGCACCGTCGCACCGTCCGGATAGGCCGCGCTGGTCCGCGCCTCGCCGGTGCCGCCGTCATCGGTGAAGCCGAGCCTCACCTTGACCTTCTTGCCCTGGTCGGCGGCCACCAGGGTGTAGGTGCTTGACGTCGCCCCGGTGATGTCCGTCTCTTCCGTGCCGTCGACACGTATCCACTGGTAGCTGTAGCTGACGCTCGTCAACCCCTCGACGTCGGCAATGGTGCCCTTGGCCGCGGTCAACTCACTCCCCACCCGGGCCGTGCCCGATATCGCCGGCTCACCCGTCGCGGCGTCGTTCACCGCCGTGACGTCGATCGTCATGGTGTAGGCCGAGACGCTCTCATCCGTGCCGTCGCTCACCTTGAAGCCGAAGCTGGCGTAGTCATCGCCGTTGGCGTTCGCCGGCGGGTTGTAGACGAGCTTGTCCGCATCGATGTCGGCCCCGGAAACCACCTGGTCTGCCGTCACAGCCGACCCGTCAAGCGTCAGGCTGCCTTTGCCGGACCCAAGCAGGGACGTAATCTTCACGCTCGCCAGCGTGTCGCCGGAGTCGTCGTCGGTGAAGTTAAAGTCGCTGGCATCGAAGTCGTAGGCCGTGTCCTCGTCGGTGCTGACCGTCGCGTCCGTCGCGTCCGGGGCGGTGTTTGCCCTCGCCGTCACGGTGGCGGTGGCGGTGGCGGGGGAAATGCCGTGTGTGCCGCCTTGACCGGTCACGGTGAGGGTGAAGGTAAGCTCGGTGTTCTCCGCCAGCGCCGGGATCGTCACCACCGGCTTGGCGCTCGCGTTATCGTCAAACGTCACCGTCACCCCGTTCGCCGGATTGGTCAGCGCCCAGGAATAGGTGACATTCGTGCCCCACGCCCCGCCGCTAGCGCTGCCGTCGAGCGTCACCGTGCCTCCGGCGAGGGGAATCGTTCCGTCATCGGGCAGGGCCACGGCGGTGGGCGCAAAGGGCGCCCCGGGATTCTCCTGCAGGTTCAGCGTGGTCAACGAGGTCAGCTCGTTGAACACCCCGTCGGGCAGCGTGGTCAACTTGTTATCGTTCAGAAATAGACCCGTTAGCGAGGTCAGCTCGTCGAACACCCCGTCGGGCAGCGAGGTCAGCTCGTTATGGTTCAGAAATAGACTCAGTAGCGAGGTCAGCTCGTCGAACACCCCGTCGGGCAGCGAGGTCAGCCCGTTGACATGCAGTTGCAGAACGGTCAGCGAGGTCAGCCCGTCGAACACCCCGTCGGGCAGCGTCAGATCGTTGTTGTGGTGCAGTTGCAGATGGGTCAGCGAGGTCAGCTCGTCGAACACCCCGTCGGGAAGCGTGGTCAGCCCGTTGTTGAAGAGATACAGACCCGTTAGCGAGGTCAGTTCGTCGAACACCCCGTCGGTCAGCGTCAGATCGTTGTTGTGGAGCAGTTCCAGCGTGGTCAGCGAGGTCAGCTCGTCGAACACCCCGTCGGGCAGCGTGGTCAGATCGTTGAAGGAGAGATCCAGCGTGGTCAGCGAGGTCAGCCCGTCGAAATCTCCGGCCGCGAGGGCGGTGATCTTGGGGACATAATTTCCCGTTTCCGGATCCAGCTCGCCTTCCAGGTCCAGCTCGCCGGTGATGGCGGCAAGATGGGTGTCGGTGACAAGGGCGCAGTCACTGACGCCGGCGACCAGAGCCACCAGCGCGTCGCGCACCACCTCTGTCCGCCCGCAGATGCCGGTCTGCGCATGGGCCGGCTCCGGGGCCAGCGTCGCGAGCAGCAGCAGTCCAGCCACTGCGGGCCAGGCCCGACCTGCGCGGGCACGCACCGGACCGGGGTCGACGGCGGAGGTCATGGGAAGACCCGCGCCGCGTCCTCGACGGCCACTGCACATCCCGACACTCGGCTCTCTAGTAGTCATCCCGAGACCAATAGCAAGACCACTTGTCGTCAACTCGTACTGCCCACAGGGGGAGGAGGTGCCGCACACGGCCGGCCATCGGCGCGCCCGTGGCCGGGTCGTTCACCGCCGTCACGTTCACCGCGGCGCTTGCGGCGACTTCGTGTTCCGCCGGTTTCGCGATCGGAGGCTGCCGTGGGGTTGGTCGCGCGACAGCGTGAAGCGCAACGGTGCGCCTTCGTCCACCACCGAGCGGGAGTCCGCTTCGATCCTGATGACCGTTTGCCGACCGATCACCCAAGTTCAGCGAGGTCAGCTCGACGAACATCCCTTCGGGAAGCTCGGTCAGCGCGGTCCGGTCCAGCCAGAGCTGGCTCAGCGCGGTCAGCCCGTCGAACACCCCGTCGGGAAGCTCGGTCAGATCGTTGTACCGCAACAGTAGAAACCTCAGCGCGGTCAGTTTCTTGAACACCCCGGCGGGAAGCTCGGTCAGAGTGTTGTGGCTAGGATCCAGCCTGTTCAGTGCGGTCAGGTCGTCGAACACCCCGGCGGGCAGCGTGGTTAAAGCGTTTCCCGACAGACCCAGTGTCGTCAGCGAGTTCAGCCCGTCGAAATCCCCGGCCGCGAGGGCGGTGATCTTGGGGTCCTGATTTCCCAGGTCCAACTCGCCGGTGATGGCGGCGAGATGGGCGGTGGTGACATCGGCGCAGTCACTGACGCCGGCGACCAGAGCCACCAGCGCGTTCTGGTCCGACGCCGACCTGGTCCGCCGCGTGCTGCCGTCTTCATCGGCCGGCCAGTACCGCACCACGTAAGCTCCAGCGGTCGGCTCCGTCCAGCTCACCTCCAGCAGCCCCGCCGTGCCCGCGGGCGCGCTCACCGTCGGCGCCGGCGGCGCGTCCGGGTGCAGCGGCGTCGCCGCCGCCTCGTTCGACGGCCCGCTCCCGCCCCCGGCATTCACCGCGCGCACCTGGAACACGTAATCGATCAGGTTGACATGCTTGGTCGCGGTGTAGCTCGAGGCGTTGTCTCCGCCCGTCGCCGTCAGCCCCGACGCGGCCACCGTGCACTGCACGCCCGCCCGCTCGCTGAAGGAACAGTTGTTCGTTCCCCAGCCGGCGTGCGCGCAGGCGCCGAGATTGGCCTCCGTGCCGTCGCACACCACGTCGTCAAGCCAGAAACTCACGGGAAAGATCGCGCCGAACTGCGACGAGGTTGTCGGGGTCCCGGTGGCATGGCCGAGCTGGCGGCACACGACCCCGGCGAACGCCCAGCCGTTGGCAGTAATGTTGTCGGAAGCTCGGAAGCAACCTTTAGTTCGTCGTCGCAGACCGAGCGCCACTAGTTGTCGTGGCAGATCTGGACGCTGCCTTCCGACTCGTTCTTTCCCCGCACGAGGTCGATGTCGTTGTCGGTGCAGGTCTGGGCCTGCGCCGGCGGAGCGAGGGCGCCGAAGAGCGCGAGCAATGCCGCGGCGGCGAACGCCCGGGCGAAGCGGCGGAGGCCGGGCCGCCCGCCGCGCGGGGCCCGCCGCCCGGTCAGCGGCGGATGCGGCATATGTATAAGGCCGGTGCTTACGCGGCGTTGCTCCCGCGCCCGGAGCGCAGTCATGGCCTCGAACGAACTACAGTCACCAGTAGAGCCCATCGTGCAATCTCCCCCGCGGTCCGACGACGCACTCCCGCTTGCCAGGCTCCGGGCCGCGAGCGGGTTTGCCCGCTTCCGATGGCCTGTCCACACACGGTTGCGCTACGGCCGTCTTGGGCGAAATGGAACTGGACATTGCGCAGTCATGTCAAGAGGATGAGCCAGCAAGTCCTTTGACATAATACAATTATTCCTATTACATAATTATATTATGTCTCGGGGCGCCGGACAGGTGGAGCGGACGATCGATCGTTTCCTGGAGGACGCGACGCGCCGCTTCGAAGACCGGCAGGCGCGCCTGGGCTGTGTTCGTCAAAACGACAAATGTGAGCAGGATTGGTACAATGACGCGTCATGCCGACAGATCGTCAGCCGGCAGCCACCTCGAACGCGGTCACGTTGCGCGTGTCGCGGCTGAACTCCACGCCGATGAGGTGGATCGGCTCGCCTCCGCCCCGGTACTTGGCCGCGTAGTCCCGCTCCCGCAACTGCGCCAGCGCAGACCCCGGCGGCGCCAGCTCCGCCACCTTGAACTCGAACAGGTACACCTGCCCGCCGGCGCGCACCGCCATGTCGAGCCGCCCGTGGCTGCTCGACTCCTCCACCACGATCTCGTACCCCAGCGCCGCGAAGTACGAGTAGAACACGCTCGCGCAAAAGCCTTCGTAGTCGGCGATGTCGTTGTTGGTGTGCCATTCGTACGGGATGCTCGCGAAGAAGGCATGGAACAGACCTCGCAGGCCTTCGCAATCGACCGCGTCCAGCAGCCGCGCCAGGCGCATGCTGTTCACCGTCTG
This sequence comes from Spirochaetia bacterium, assembly GCA_965198005.1. Lineage (GTDB taxonomy): Bacteria > Spirochaetota > Spirochaetia > SZUA-6 > Bin103 > Bin103. The sequence goes on along the minus strand of CBDAOI010000003.1, from coordinate 448,991 downwards.
CCGCGCCGTGTCCTGCACCAGATGGCTCAGCAGGACCCGGTTCAGGCTCTGCCGCACTTCCCGGTTCGGATAGCCCAGCCGGTACAGCGCCATGCCGCCCAGCTCCTCTTCCCCCGTGATGGTCAGGTAGCCGGTCTGGAACAGCAGCGCCTCCGCAGCAGCAGGTCGTACGGGTTGTACACCTTCTCCGAACCAGTCCCTCGCGCCAGCTAGCAGCAGGTAGCCGTTGTACCACTCCCGCACCTGCTCCCGGTCCAGCCCGCCCAGCTCCGGCGCGAACACCGTGTCCAGATCCCGCTCCGTGTATCCGCAGATCGCCGAATAGACCGGATCCAGCGTCAGGTCGGTGAGGTTGTTCAATTGCGAGAACAGGTTCACCTTCGAGAACTTGCTGATGCCGGTCACGAACGTGAACTCCACGTGCGCGTCGCTGTCCTTGATCACCCCGTACAATCCGCGCAGGTAGTCGCGGTTGGCGCGCGCCACCTCCGGCTTCTCCACCAGCGCGTCCAGGATCGGCTTGTCGTACTCGTCCACCAGCACCGCCACCCGCCGCCGGGTCTTGCGATGCAGCGCCTGCAGCAAGCGGCGCAGGCGCGCCGGGGCGCTCACTCGGCGGACCGCGATCTCAGCCTCTTCCTCCAGATCCTCCAGTTGGAGCATCACGTCCTCGTGCAGTTCCCCCGGCTCCTTGAAGTTGCCGCCGCCGAAGCTCAGCCGCACCACCGGATGGCGCTCCGTCCAGTTGTGGCGCTGGTGGATGTAGAGCCCCGCGAACAGTTCCTCGTTGCCCTCGAACAGCTCCTTCAGCGTGTCCAGGAACAGGCTCTTGCCGAACCGCCGCGGCCGCGACAGAAAGTAGTGCGTGCCCTCGTGGAGCAGCCGGTCTATGTAAGCCGTCTTGTCGACGTAGTAGCAGTTCCGCTCCCGGAGCTTGCGGAAGGTCTGTATCCCGATCGGCAGCCGGCCCCTGACCATGGCGTATCTTAACCTCTACGCGACGAGTCGGCACGGTCAGGAAGGCAGCGCGGGCTCCTGGACAGTATCCGGGAAGCGTTGGAGTTGCGCTTCGAGCGCAGCACGGCCGGGGTCACTGACACGTGGAGATTACAGACGCTTCGAAGGTGCGATTGCTCCCGTCGACAATGGCCGTGAGCGTGACGTCGCCGACGTAGCTTTCGGCGCACACGAACTCGAAGTGGGCCGACGCCCCGAGAAAACCGCAGCACGCTCTTCCCGCATCCATCGGGACGTGGCTGATCCCTACTTGCTGGAACTGGGCGCCCGCCGGTACCGGTGAAATGAGTACGCTCGTCTTCCGAGCCAGCGAGCCATACAACTCGACACTCACGCCTGTCAGCGGCAGATCGGGCTCTCGCACCGTTACGGCGATGGTCTGTGTGGCGGTCAGGCTGCCGTCGCTGGCGCTGACGGTGACCGTCGCAGTCCCAGCCGACACCGGCGTCAGGCTCACCGTGCTGCCCGTCGCGCTCGCCACCACGGTATCCGTGCGGCTGGATACCGCCGCATACGTCAGTCGGTCGTGGTCCGGGTCCCGAAAGTATCCGCCAACGTCCACCCTGCTGCAAATTGCATCACCACACCGATTCACGATGGCGTACTCTTGTCCCTTCCAGTTCGTCCTCGTCGTGGCGATTCTTGTTACGCGATACGAGATCATGTGCTTTGCCGGAACGCGCGAAGTTCGCTACCATCGGATCAGCGAGCGTACCCATGGCCGAAGTCAACGGACAGCACGAACCCGCGACCCCGCAGGAGATCTGGGAGATTCTCCGCAAGGTCTCCGCAGCGCAGCAGGAGACCGATCAACTGCTCGAGCGGCAGGCGCGGGCCGCCGACCGCCGCATGCAGGAGACCAACCCGCGGCAGAACTACGGTGAGCGGCGCTGGCCCATCGACCTCCAGTGGTCCGCCAGCGAATCGGAGAGTATCTCAACGCCGATCTTCGTTCCATCTTCAGGCACACCGCCCGGAATGACGCTCTGAATTGCACCGTCAGAGGCCCCCAAGAAACGGGATGTCGAGTACAGCCGCCACTCCAAGCCACCGCGATACGCTTCATTCCCTAACCAGCAACGCGATCGAGCGAAGGCCGCCGTGGGAGCATTTGCCGACGACATAGGGCGCACGGTTCCGGAAATCGGAGAATAGGACGATCCCCGACTTCATGACTGCCCTGACGGATGAGTTGGCCCGTCAGCGGGGGGCGTGGTGCAGGATCAGGGTCAGGCGCAGGGGGAGGTGGTCGGAGTAGCCGGCCGGCGGGGGGCCGCGCAGGAACCGGAACGGGGCGCCGCTACCGTCCAGCAGGCCGTCGCTGATGACCGCGAAGCCGTCCGCGTCCGGGTAGCTGACGCCGGCCGTGTCGAACAGGCCGGGGCCGAGCAGGACGTGGTCGATGGTTTCCCACTGCTCCTGGTAGTGGTAGCTGCCGGGCGGCGCGACGGCGTCGGGGGCGGCCAGCCAGGGGCTGAACAGCACCACTGGGGCGCCGGCCGCGGGCCGGGCGGCGGACGCGGCCGCTGCGGTGACGTACAGCGGGGCCGGGGCGGCGGGTGCGCCACCGCCACCCGGCGGCGCGGCTGCCGCGGGCATCAGCGCGGTGGGATAGCGCCGGTCCTGGCGCTCATACTCGTCGATCGATTCGTTCAGGTCGCCCACCACGATCACGTCGGCGGCGGGGTCGGCGGCGTGGATCTGGCGCAGGCGGGCGGCCAGCACGGCGGCGGCGCGGCGCCGGTGCTGCTCGGTCTCGGCCGCACCGCCCCGTTTCGACTTCCAATGGTTGTTGAACAGGAACAGCGAGGGCGCGTCCGGGGTGGTGCCCAGGGCCACCTCCACCTCGAGAATCGGGCGTAGCGGCTGCTCGTGCGGGTGGTCCACCCACAGCGCGCCGACCCGGCGCACCGGCAGCTTGGACAGCACCACCGGTCCGGTGGCGTTGAGCGGGTCGGGCAGCCACACCACGTGGCGGTACCCCGCGCGCGCCAGCTCCAGCTCCACCAGCCGGCGCGCGGGGCCGGCGTGCTCCACCTCCTGCAGCGCCACCAGGTCGGCCCCGCGCGGCGCCGCGGCCCGTAGCGCGGTGGCGATTGCCCGCAGCTTGGCGGTGTACAGGCCCGGCGTCCAGCCGCCGCCGGCGGTGTAATCGCGGTACTCGCCGCCGTCTTCGGTGGCGTCGAACAGGTTCTGGACGTTGTAGCTGACCACGGTGATGGTGCCGGCCTGCCCCGGCCCGCAGGAGGCCAGCAGTGGCAGGAGCGCGCCCAGCGCCAGGGCGGCCAGCCACCCGCCGCGCCGCCGGCCGCCGCTCATCCGCGCACCACCTCCGCGTACCGCGCGAGCTCCTCCTCGACGCTGAGCGGCGCGCCGGCCAGCTCGGCGCCGGTCAGGATCCGATACACCTCCCGGTAGCGCTGCGCCAGCTCGGCGCGCACCGTCTCCGGGATCGGCGGGGGCGCGCCGTCGCCCTGGAAGCCGCGCTCCAGCAGCCAGCCGCGCAGGAACTCCTTGTCGAGCAGGCGCTGCTCCAGCCCGCGCGCGAACCGCTCGGCATAGGTGTCGCGGTACCAGTAGCGGCTGCTGTCGGGCGTGTGCACCTCGTCCGCCAGCACCAGCTCGCCGTCGATGGTGCCGAACTCGTACTTGGTGTCCACCAGGATCAGCCCGCGGCGGGCGGCGTGCTCGACCCCGCGCCGGTAGAGCCGCAACGCCACGCGCTCGATCCGCTCCCACAGCGCCGGCGGCACGGCGCCGGACGCCAGCACCTCGGCGCGGGACAGCGGCCGGTCGTGCTCGCCCGGCGCCGCCTTGGTGGTGGGCGTGAGCAGGGGCCGCTCGAACTGCTGATCGCGCCGCAGGCCGAGCGCCAGCGGGATGCCGGCCAGGGCGCCGTCACGCTCGTAGGCGCGCCAGGCGGAGCCGGTCAGGTAGCCGCGCACCACCACCTCGACCGGGACCACCGTACAGCGCCGAACCAGGGCGCTGCGCGGCGTCACCTCCCGGATCAGGTGGTTGGAGATCAGGTCGCAGGTCAGCTTGAACCAGAACACCGAGAGCTGGTTCAGCACCTGGCCCTTGTACGGAATCGTGGTCAGGACGCGGTCGAAGGCGGACACCCGATCGGTGGTTACGATCAGGATGCGGTCGCCGAGGTCGATGCGGTCGCGCACCTTGCCGGAGTGGACCCGCGGCCGGGTGCCGGCGAGCCGCCGCAGATGTTCCCGGTCGAGGCGTTCGAACACCGCGGGGGCGGGCGTCCGCCGCGCCGTGGCATGGTGCTTCGGCGATGCCCGTGCATCGGATTTCATTGTCTTGCGGGTCACGGAGTGCCCGTGCCACTGGTCAGAGTTCGTCCTGGGTGCGGATGATCTTGCCCACCAGACCGTAGGTCAGGGCTTCCTCGGCTCCCATCCAGTAGTCGCGGTCGGTGTCCTGCTCCACCTCGGATACCGGCTTGTCGGTCTCCTGGGAGATCAGCTCGTTCATCTTGCGCCGCATGAGGTCGATCTCCTTGGCGTGGATCTCGATTTCGGTGCCGACCCCGCGAAAGCCGGCCATCGGCTGGTGGATCAGGTAGCGGGAGTTGGGCAACGCAAAGCGCTGCTCGCGGGGCGCCGCCAGCAGCACGATCGCCCCCGCGCTCGCCACCAGCCCCATCCCGATCATCTTTATCTGCGGGCGCACGAACCGCATCATGTCGAGAATCGCGAACCCGGCGTCGGCGTCGCCGCCGGGGCTGTCGATGAACACCTTGATCGGCTCGTCGCCACCCTGCTCCAGCAGCAACACCTGGCGCACCACGCGCTCCGCCAGAGTCTTGTTGATCTCGCCGGTCAGGAGCACCGTGCGGGTCTTGAGGAACTGGCGCAGCATGGCCGGATCGCCCGCCGGCTCCTCCTGCTCCTCCCGTTCCTCCTGTTCCTCCTGTTCCTCCTCAGCTTCCTCTTGCTCGTCCGCGTCCCAGTGTGGTCGCACCTTGCCTCCAGATTGTGCGGCTGCGCCGCGCCGGTGGGCACCGCGCGCCTTCGGGCCGGAATATACTCACCGCGTACCGCTCCGCCAATTGCGCGGGGCAGCCGACGACAGCCGATCGCGGCCGCCGGCGGCCGATTCATTCGACGTTGAGCTGGCCGTGCAGCGCCGGAAAGCCGTCGCTCACCGCCGCCGCCAGGCCGGCGCCGGACCGGTACACGATCACGCCCTCCAGCCCCGGCACGGTCGTGAACAGCTCCGCGCCCGCGCTGCCCAATACGAACAACGCGGTCGCGAGCGCGTCTGCTTCAAGTGCGCTGCCGGCGATCACCGTCACCGCCACCGCGTCGCTGTCGGGCAGTCCCGTGGCCGGGTTGAGGATGTGATGGTAGCGCACGCCGTCCTGCTCAAAGAACCGCTCGTAGTCGCCGGAGGTTGCCAGCGCCACCCGGCCGTCCGCCACGCCGATGGTGGCGATGGCCAGCGGCAGATCGGTCTGCCGGGGATGGCGGATCCAGATCCGCCAGGGCACGGCGTCGGGCTTGAGCCCCGCCACCAGCACGTCGCCGCCCGCCTCCAGCAGGAACCGGTCGTGGCCGCCCGCCTCCAGCCAGTCGCCCAGGTGATCCAGCACCGCCCCCTTGGCGATCGCGCCCAGATCGAGCTCCGCGTCGTCCACCGTTGCCCGGTCGGCCACGACCCGCAGCCGGCGGTAGTCGACCCGCGCCCGCGCCCGCGCCCGCGCCTCCGCCGGCGGCAGCGTGCCGCCGTGATCGAAGTCCCACAGCCGGGTGAGCGGCAGGACGGTGGGATCGAACGCGCCGCCGCTGAGCTGCGCCAGCCGCACGGCCGCGGCCAGGGTCGCCGCCAGCGCGGGGTCGAGCTGCGCCTGGCCGGTGCGGTTGAGCTGCGCCACCGGACTCGCGGCCAGGCGGTGGTCGTAGCGCGCGGCCCAGTCGTGGACCGTCTGCTCCAGCGCCGCCCAGTCGGGAGCGCGCCGGTGGTAGACGGTGACGCGGACGACGGTGGACATCGCGGTGAACTGGTGCTGGTGGGCGCGCACGCCGCACCCGGTCAAGCCCGGCAGCACCCCGGCCACGGCGAGCGCCGCGGCGAGCGCCGGCCCGCACCGGCCCGGACCCCGCCGGCGGGACGCCGCGCGCCGGCGCAGGAAGCGGCGCCAGCCCCGAACGTCAGGCGGTGGCGAGCTGGGGGACGCGGTCGAGCTCGAGGTGCAGGCGGTCACGGATCTCGGCAAACGCGCGCAGCGTGACCTCGATGTCCTGGTCGGTGTGCAACGCGGTCGGGATCATGCGAAACAGGTTGATGCCGCGCGGCACCACCGGATAGGTGACGCCCGAGAGAAACACCCCATACTCCTCGCGCAGCATCACCATGATCGCTCGGCCGGTTTCTTCGCCCGACGGCACGTACACCGGCGTGATCGGTGATTCGGTATCGCCGATGCTGTATCCGAGCTCCACCAGGCCGCGTTGCAGCTTGTGGGCGTTGCGCCACATCCGTGCGCGATATTCGGGATGGGCCAGGATCTCATCCAGCGTGGCGTTCAGCGCGTCGACGTAGACCATCGGCAGCGCCTTGGCGAACACGTTGGTACGCGCGTTGAAGCGGATGTACTCGATCACGTCGCGTTCGCCCGCGGTCACGCCGCCGATCGCCGCGAACGCCTTGGCGAAGGTGCCGAAGTAGAGGTCGATCTCATCCTGCACGCCGAAGTGCTCCGCGGTGCCGCGCCCGCTCGGCCCCATCACGGCGAAGCCGTGGGCATCGTCGACGAAGATGCGGGCCTCGTAGCGGCGCGCCAGGGCCGCGATTTCCGGCAGGTTGGCCAGGTCGCCGCGCATGCCGTAGACCCCCTCGACCACGATCAGAATGCCGCCGCCGCGCTTGCGCCGGGCCGCCTGCAACTGCTGCTCCAGGCTCTCCATGCTGTTGTGGCGGAAGGGCCGGAACCGGCGCCCCGCCATCGCCAGAATGGTGCCGTCGATCATCGACGCGTGCGACAGCTTGTCGATGATCACCTCGTCGCTGGGGCCGATCAGGGCCGAGATGGTGCCCATGACGCCGAGGTAGCCGTAGTTGAACAGCACCGCCGCCGGCTTTTCGCAGTACTCCGCCAGCCGCGCCTCCAGCGCCTCGTGCCTGGAGGTGTTGCCGGTCAGCAGCCGGGAGCCCATCGGCGCCGAGGTGGAGTACTGCTCCAGCGACGCCAGCGCCGCGGCCTTGATCCGGGGATTGCCGGTGAGCCCGAGATAGCTGTTGATGCCCCACATGATCACCGGACGGCCGTTCGACTCCATGTGCGGTCCCGGCAGGGTATCCAGGATCGGCTGCACCACGAACTTGTCGCCGGCGGCGCGGTACCGGCCGAAGTAGCCGCCGTCGCCGGAGCACTTCTCGAACAGGTCGCCGGTGCGCACGTGTCGGCCAGCAGGCGATGCCTGGGTATCGGTGTTCATCGTCTTCCGTGTCACGGAGTGACCGTGCCGGCTCATGCGATTGCCCGCTCGCGCTGCGCCGGCGCCCGTACCAGCGCCGCCTCCAGGGCCGCCGGGGTCGCGTCCCGGTGGTCGACCACGAGGTCGGGCGGCAGCGCGCGCACCCGCCCGGCCGCGCGCAGCCGCTGCAGGCCGCCGCCGGTCACGTTGAGGAACACCGGGTCGTCCGGCGCCACCCGGCCGCCAGCCACCGCCTGCCGCAACGCGGCGACCGCCACCGCCGCGGCCGGATCGAGCTCGCAGCCCTCGCTGGCGGCGAACAGCGCCGCGGCGCCGGCGGCCTCCCGGTTGCTGACCCGGTACATGGCGCCGGCGCTGGCGGTGAGGGCGTCGAACAGACCGCCGGCCAGGGCGTAGGGCGGCGTCCGGTTGCTCAGCACGCCGGCGCTCATCGCCGCGATCCGCCGCTTGGCGGTGGCCGGCGCGAGCGGCAGCAGGGAGCGGCTGCCTGCCTCCCAGGCGTCGGCCATGATCGTGAACGGCGCGTTCTGGGCGAGCTGCAGGCGCGGCACGCGCGCCCCGAAGCGGCCGTCGCGCACCAGCCGTTGCGCCATCTCCCAGGCCGCGATCGCGCCGGTTCCGCTGCCGACCGCCTGGAAATAATGGCGCGGCAGCCGGCCCGCACACTCGACCCCGGCCAGCAGCACCGAACCCATGCCGTCGCGGCGCGCGACGTTGAGGGCGCCGCCCTCGGCCAGATAGGCGGGCGATTCGGCGAGCATGCCGGCGACGCGAATCGCATCGGCGTAGTCGGCGTTGCCGCCGACCGCGACCAGGGCGACCTCGGGCGACACCGCGCCGGTGGTCCACAGGGCCGGCAGCGCCGCTTCCGGCACCACGACCACCGCCGGGATGTCGTAGCGCGAGCACACTGCGTGGAAGGCGCGCCCGGTGTTGCCCGCCGACGCCACCACCAGCGGCCGCCGTTCCGCCGCCGGCAGGCGGGCGGTCACCGCCAGCGCCTCCAGCTCCTTGAACACGCAGGTCTCCAGATGGGCGCCGCGCTCCGGCCAGTAGCCGCTGAACAGCACGACCAGGTCGTTCAGCCCGAGCCGACGCGCCAGACGGCCGCTGCGATAGGCCACCGCGCCGGCGGGGGGACGGCCGCCCCGCAGGAGGTCCAGCGGGTGGTGGGCGCGTACCGGCAGCCACTGCGCGTAGCGGAACAGGCCGCCGGCCGCGCCGGGCGCGAACCGGGTGCCGGCATATTCGGTGCGCAGCAGCCCCGCGGCCGGCCGGCTGCACGGGCAGCCCAGCAGGAACCCGTGGTCGCTGTCGGCGTGGAGCGTGCCGCAGGCCATGCACCGCAGTTGGTAGTGCTCGGTACTCAATTTCCCTCCCGAGAGCGGCTCCGGGTCAGGTCCGCCCGCTATCCTGAACGGTGACCTAGCGATCGCCAGTAGTGTACTTGCTGCGACACGCACCGGGCAGGCTCGGGTTGTTCCGGACGGCGAAAAATGCTAGCGTGTCCCATAAAGAGCCTGCTACAGCCGTTCCGTTAGGCGCTGAGGGGCTTCGAGGCAAGGTGAATATCTGAACCGAATATTCGTTTCTTCGGTTCGCGGCGGTCGGGAGCGGGTATGGCAGAGCAACTACTGATACCGGACGGTACCGCCGGGACGGTCGGCGAACCGGGTCGGCGGCGGCGGGCGGCGTTGCTGGAGGTCGGCGAACGGCTGTTCGCCGAGCACGGCTACCGGGCGGTCAGCATCGCTCAGATCACCGGCAATGCCGGCCTGGCCACGGGCAGCTTCTACAACTACTTCCGCAGCAAAGAAGAATTCTACGCGCGCATCCTCGACCTGATCGAACGGCGCGCGATCGGCGAGGCGCGGCGCGTGATTGCGCGCTTCGAGTCACCCATGAATCAACTCAAGGCGCTCTACCGGTTCATCACCCTGGGGCTGCGCCGCAGTCCCATCCTGCGTGGCATGCTGATGGGGGATCGCCGCTTCTCTTGTCCAGGCGTGGTGCCGCGCCAGCGGGCGGAGTGGGTGCTGGACCGGATCGGCGGCCTGATCGACGACATCCTCCAGTCCGGCAATCGGCGGCGCACGTTCCGCATCGGCCGCTATCGCAACGTGCGGCGCATGCTGGTGGCGCTGTACACGGCGTTGCTCGTGAACTTCGGGACGGAGGGGAACGACGATCTGATCGAGGACGTCCTGACTCTGGTGGAGCACGGATTGCGCCGCCGCCTGACGCTGCGCAACCGTGCCGAACGTCTGGAGCGGCGCCTCGATCGGCGCCGGGCGCGGGGCGGGACCGAACGCCGCTCCGGTTCTCCGTGACCGGTCCCGGTCGGGTCGGCACGGTCGGGGTGATCGGCCGCCCGTCTACCGGCAAGTCCACCCTGGTCAACCGGATCTGCGGACACAAGGTCTCGATCGTATCGCCGGTGCCGCAGACGACCCGCACGCGGGTGCGCGGCATTCTCACGCGCGGCGACGACCAGCTCATCTTTCTCGATACGCCCGGCCTGCATGACAGCACGCGCAAGCTGAATCGCGTGCTGCGGGACGCCGCGCTGCGGGTGGTCCCGGAAGTGGACGTGCTGCTGCTGGTGTTCGACGCCGGGCGCCGCTTCGGGCCCGAAGATCAGGCGGTAATCGACGCCGGCGGCGGATTCCAGGGCCCGCTGGTAGCGCTGCGCAACAAGGCGGATCTGCCGGCGGCCGACGCCGGGTTGCAGAGCGCGCTGCTTGCCGCCGGCATGGGCCGGGCGCTGAGCATCTCCGCCGCCGTCGGCCAGGGGGTGGCGCAGCTCGTCAAACGGCTGCTGGAACTGAGTCCGCGTGGCGAACTGCTCTACCCCGCCGACATGTACACCGACCAGAGTCCCGAGTTCCGGGTGGCCGAGATCGTGCGCGAGCAGACCATAACCGGCACCCGCGCCGAGGTTCCGCACGCCGTGTACGTCCAGGTGCTGGACCTGGAGCCGCACGGCGGCGAGCTGTGGGCGCGCGCCACGATCTGGGTGGAACGGCCAAGCCAGGTCGGGATCGTGGTCGGTCACCGGGGCCGCGGCATTGCACGCATCCGCGTCGGCGCCGCGGCAGAGCTGACCGAGATCTTCGGGCGCCGCGTCACGCTCGACCTGCGCGTCAAGGTGCGCCCCAACTGGCGGCACGACGACGCCGTGCTGGCCGGCCTGCGCGCCCAGGGATAGGGACGTCAGGAGGATGCGCGGTCCTCACCTACACCCTGGTTGCGGACGCCGTCCGATTCCGCACTCCAGGTACTCGGCACGCTTCCTCTCCCATCGGGCTCTGTACCCCGGGTCGTCGAGCAAGCGCCATGATGACAGTCAGCGCAGTGACCGGTGGCCGGTGATGTTCGGTGACGTCCGAGTCGTTGACAGGCGCGCGGCCCCTATGCTAGCGTGCCTCGCCTGGGGTTCGACGGATGCCGATGAAGCGCCATGATGACAGTCAGCGCAGTCGCCGGTCGGCGGTGACGTTCGGTCACCTCCGAGTCGTTGACAGGCGCGCCGCGCCTATGCTAGCGTGCCTCGCTTGGGGTTTCGACGGATGCCGATGAAGCGCCATGATGACAGCCAGCGCAGTCGCGGGTCGGTGACGCAGCCGGTGGGCTCACCGCTCACCGCTCACCGCTCACCTAACCGCGCGACAGCCGTTCGCGCGGCGCCGGTGCTGAGCGCTGCACCATTGATGCGTGTGGCGCACAGCCGCCACGCATCTGTGCGTCCAACGGCCGACCCGGTCGGCCGCAAACTCCACCGGTCCACACCAGCCGGCGTTGCCGGCACCTCTATACAGACAACCGACACATCTGTGCCCGACCAGAGTTGTCGACGACAGATGCGCGCTAGCCGCGGCAGCGGCTCGCCCGATCGCCGAGCCACGGTCCTGTCAGAGCACCCAATAGCTCAAAAAAGGGGGTGCAAAATGATACTCAAAGAGCCGTAGGCGCGCGGCGTGAGCCGGGGTGAACCCGGATGAGTCACACGCCGCGCGCTTCACAAATTGACTCAGACTGGCCGTCCGCGTTGGCGGGCGCGCCCGCGGTTGCGGGCATGAGAGTAGCCAGGGAGCGGCACTCCGCTACGCAATACTCTCGAAAAATCTACATACGGAGAAACGTATGAATATTGTAAGAATTAGAATGACCTTCGCAGTAGCGTTGGTCCTGGTTGTGACCGCGACCGGCCTCTGGGCCGCTGGCGCAGAGGAAGACGCGACCGCCGCTGACAAGAAGTATGTAACCGACCCCGTCACCGGCAAGGTGTACACTGCGCCAGAATATGGTGGGACAATGCACTATGCCAGGAAGGCCGATTATGGCTATTCTGACAACTATATACACGGTAGAGCTGCAATGATGACCAGTCCCGTTGTAGAGAAACTTGGCACGATAGACTGGGCCATAGATAGGGACATATATCCTTTTGTTGGCGGCTACATGGCGCCTCTATTCGCCCTGAAGGGGGCGCTGGCGGAAAGTTGGGAACAAACCGACGGCACAACTTATGTGTTCAATATCCGTAAAGGCGTTCACTGGCAGGATAAGGCGCCGATGAACGGTCGGGAGCTAACTGCCAAGGATGTAGAACATTCCTTTCACCGTTTCTTGGGTCTGGGCAGCGGTTTCACCGAACCCTCCCCACTTGCAAGTGAGCTCGGAAAACTGCCTTGGGAATCGATAGAGGCCACCGACAAATATACGGTTGTCATGAAGCTGACGAAAAATACCCAGAGAACCGCCTGCCCTATTTTGACGAGTACAAGCTGCTTGTTACCCCGGACGTGTCAACAATTCTGGCGGCACTGCGAGCGGGTAAGGTCGATTACGTGTTCTGGGGTATCTGAACCTTATCTTGGACGGCAACAGTATGTTTATACAGCCCCCCGAGGTAATCGAGCAATACGGCGACATTTCCGATTGGAGGAACCTGGTGGGCACCGGTCCCTTTATGATAACTGACTGGATCCTGGGCAGCTCTGTCACCTACACCAAGAATCCCAACTACTGGGGCTACGACGAAAAATACCCAGAGAACCGCCTGCCCTATTTTGACGAGTACAAGCTGCTTGTTACCCCGGACGTGTCAACAATTCTGGCGGCACTGCGAGCGGGTAAGGTCGATTACGTAGGTTATCAGGGCGCCTCTCAAATAAACTCTGTAGACCAGGCAGAGAGCCTCATGCGGACCAACCCCGAACTCGTGGTGATCCCGTGGTCAGAACGGTCGAATGCTTCTGCTTGGCCTAATTTCCGCGCGCCGCCCTGGGACGACATCAGGGTGCGCCACGCAATGCAGATGGGACTGGACCTCGAGACCATGAACGCTACCTACTTTAAGGGTAGGGCAGATACGACCCCTAGGGGGTTCGTAGGCAGGGAATTTACGGCTTATACAACCCTATTTGAAGAGTGGTCCGATGAGCTCAAGGGATACTACACGTATGATCCGGAAGGTGCCGAGAAACTGCTTGATGAGGCTGGATATCCTCGTGGCGCCGACGGCTTTAGATTCAAGTCCACGTTCTTGCACTTCGAGCGGTTTGATTTGAGCTGGACAGAAATGCAGGCTGCATATTGGCGTGAGATTGGCGTTCGTGTGGAAATTCTGACACCTAACCTTGCAGAACATAACGCCAAAGTGAGAGCTGGAGAGTTTGATTTGATAATAACAGTTTCGGGCGTCAAGGCTGATCCATTCACTCAATTCCCTAGGTTTTACTCGGGCCATCCTTGGAACAGCGGAGGAGTCAGCGACGCTGAATATGATGCCCTGTATGAAGCTGCCTTGACCGCTGAGACCGCCGAGGAGCAGGTGAGGCTGATTAAAGAGATGGACATGCGCAGTATAGAGCAGCACTGGATTATATGGGGGCCTTTGGGCCCAGCCTTTAACGTGCATTGGCCTTGGCTGATGGGTTATAACGGCGAAGGCGGCTTTGGAGCAGGGAAAATTCAGGATGTCTTCAGCCGCCTCTGGTTTGATAATGAGATGAAGGCAGCAATGGGTTATTAGGGGTTGCACCCCTTGTAGCTGAGCTCAGGGAAAAAGGGAGCTGGGGGGCTGAGGCTTTCCGGCTCCCATACACCATGTCATTGCGAGGCGTGCTTTCTTGCTGTCATTCCGATGGGCTACAGGTGTTCTTTCGAGCGATCCTTGAACCCTGGACTTCCCAAAACGGTGAGAGGCGAGTTTTTTGGCAGGGGTCATTCGCACCCTATAGAGTGCCGCTCCATTCAACTTCGTTCAGGACAAGCCCTTCAGTGGAAGGGGCCGGAAAGACGTGGAAGGTGGATTCCCGCTTTCGCGGGAATGACGGCGGAAAGCGCAATAACGGGTGAAATCGCAATGAGGTGTGTAACATGAGAGCCTATATCATCAGGCGCTTATTTCTGATAATCCCGACTCTGTTCATACTGACCATCCTCGTCTTTCTCCTGGTCCGCTTCATCCCGGGCGATGTAATAGACATAATAGAAGGAAGGTTACAAGATGTAGGTCAAGAGATAGACCGTGAAGTTTTTGAGCGTATGCTGGGATTGGACGTGCCTGCCTACGTGCAGTATGGACGCTGGATAGGAGTGTTGCCGACCCCTGACTGGATTACCGGTGAGTCCCACTTTAGAGGTATCCTCCAGGGCACCCTTGGCGACTCACTGTTTTGGGGTGTTGCGGTAGAGGAGAGAATAATAGCTAGCCTGCCGATAACCATTGAGCTTGGCCTCATGGCACTCGTACTCGGGCAGTTGATAGCGTTGCCAGTCGGCATCTACTCGGCGATTCGTCAGGATACGGTCGCCGACTACGTGGGGCGCTCCATAGCCATCATCGGCATGGCAACGCCTAACTTCTGGCTGGGAATTATGGTCCTGCTCTTCCCGTCAATCTGGTGGGGCTGGGCGCCACCGATGGAGTGGGTTCCTTTCACGGAAGATCCGCTGGGGAATCTCGGGATGTTCATCATTCCCAGCGTGATTCTGGGGACGGCCATGTCTGCAGGCACGATGCGGCTGACGCGTACCGCGATGCTGGACGTGCTCAGGCAGGACTATATCAGGACGGCCTGGTCCAAGGGTCTCAAGGAGAGGGTAGTTATTATGAGACACGCCCTCAAAAATGCCTTCATCCCGATAGTTACCCTTATAGGCATGCAGTTGCCTATCCTGGTAGGTGGCTCCGTTATCATGGAGAACTTATTTGCCCTGCCGGGGCTAGGTCGTCTCATGGTGAATGCACTCAATGAGAGAGACTACCCAGTGGTCTCCGGAGTAAACCTGTTTTTCGCCACCGTGGTTGTGGGGGCCAATCTATTTATCGACCTGATTTATCCTTATTTAGACCCCAGGGTACGTTATAAGGGGAAACAACGAGTATGAGTAACGCCACAGAGATACCATCACCAGTAAGTGAGCCAAAGAGACGTAACGCGCTTGCTGATTTCTTCATCAGGTTGTGGAGGGAGAAGCCACTGGGTACTGCCTGCGGGATTATCGTATTGCTAATGATTCTTGTGGCTATCTTTGCCGATGTTCTGGCTCCTTATCCATATTGGGAAATACACCCGGTAGACAGGCTGAAGGGCTCATCGGTCCGGTATCTGGTGGGTACCGACCAGTTGGGGCGAGACTTCTTGAGCCGCATTATCTACGGTGCTCGTCTTTCGATATTTGTCGGTCTGTCCGCGACCGCTCTCAATGTTGTCGTCGCTCTCCTGATAGGCGGCACTTCCGGATTCCTTGGTGGTAAATTGGACCTGACTATGCAGAGATTTGTCGATGCCTGGATGGCTTTCCCGGGGCTGCTCCTTTTGTTGACCATAATGTCTATAGTGGGGCGGGGAGTGCCACAGATAATAGTGGTCCTGGGGATATCAGGAGGCATCGGCGGCTCAAGAATAACCAGAAGCGCCGTTATTGGCGTTAAAGAGAATATATATTTTTCAGCGGCATATGCTATTGGCAACTCAAAATGGAGAGTACTTATCCGACATGTCCTGCCCAATATTATGCCCATCGTAATCATCATATTCAGCATCAACATCGGGGGGGTGATTATCAGTGAGGCTTCTCTGAGCTTCCTGGGATTTGGATTGCCAGTGGAGGTTCCTAGCTGGGGAGGCTTGCTCAGCCGGGAAGGACGTCAGTATATGGAGATGGCCCCGTGGCTGGCTCTCTGGCCCGGCCTTGCGCTGACTATTACAGTCTTCAGTCTAAACATGTTCGGCGACGCCGTGAGAGACCTGCTTGATCCGAGGCTGAAGGGCGGCGTCGGGCGTATGGGTGCCTATTAAGGGGGTCGCCTTCGCTCCCTGTAAATGAACCTCTTCTTTTGGCTATCGAGACAGTTTCAAGGAAACTGCGAGCGCGAAGGCCCCTTGTCGTGACGTGGGCCGTCGCGCGTAGTCCGTCTTGCACGTCAGGTGTTCAGGAAGTTCCGCTTCCGGAATGCGCCTGTGCTGTCGGTGGCGCCTCTCGCAGTACCATCACTTCCTTACTGAGACGTCCCTTCAGTCGTCCTTTCTCCACCTCGAGCACGTAGCGCGTTTGCAGGTTAAGCCAGAAGCGCTCGGTCGTGCCAAAATAGCGCGCAAGCCGGAGCGCTGTATCAGCCGAGATCGCCCGTTTGCCATGCACGATCTCGTTGATCCGCCGAGGGGGAACGCTGATGTCCTTCGCAAGCCGATACTGGCTGAGTTCCATCGGCTCCAGAAACTCCTGTAGCAGGATCTCGCCAGGGTGAATCGGGGGGTGGGCCTTCCTTGCCATGTCTCGCTCCTTAATGATAGTCCGTGATCTCCACATCGAACGCGTCGCCCCGGTTCCACCGGAAGCAGATCCGCCACTGATCGTTGATGCGGATGCAGCCGGCGGCCGCCGACATCAAAGTTTCCTGTCCCACCCTTCGCGTGCAGTCGTGGTTACCCAGCCCTCGGTCCACAGCGGCGACTCGGCTCCAACTCGAACGCCACGTGCACTGCTTCGGGCTGACCGGCCAGGTCACGCCCATACCCAGCCCGGCGCTCGTCGAGCTGGTCGGCCGCGTTCCCGGGCGCGCCTCTGGAAAACAGCAACAACCGCTCCCGGGCCCACGACGTCCCTGTCGCGGGCCGGGAGCTACATGCCACCCGTGGCGGCAGGAAGGGCGCCATCGGGTGGAGGTCACCGTTCATCCGGTGTGACCGCGGGTTGCCGGTCGGCCGCGCACGCAGCGGGTGGCGTAGCGGTGGCGAAGCCGAAGGAGGCCGGCGCCGGGGTGATCGAGCGGGAAGACATCTGGGGCCGACCCGTCGCACCTTGCCTTGCTGGGTGGGGTGCACAGCCCCGCACGCAGGCGCGTGGCCCCCAGGCGGGCTCTCTCAAGCCGACCTGGCGGCTCCGGCACCGAGACCACCACCGCCACCCCGCAGCCGTGGGTCGAGCAGGTCCCTGAGGGCGTTGCCAAACATCTTGAAGGAGTAGACGGTAATCGTCAGGGCAAGACCGGGAAAGAGCGCCAGCCAGGGCGCCATCTCCATGTACTCACGTCCTCCCCGGCTGAGCATCCCTCCCCAGCTGGGAATCTGGGCCGGCAGACCGAATCCGAGGAAGCTCAGGGAGGCCTCGGAAATAATCACCCCCCCGATGTTGATGCTGAAGATGATGATGACAGTCGCCACAATATTGGGCAGGACATGGCGTAACACAAGGCGGGTGCGGCCGAAGACGAGCGACAGGGCGTCGATGATCGTGCTCTTGCCCGCGCCGTTGGGACCCACCAGCACATCGTGCTGGCCGAAATGCAAGTCGGCCTCCTGTACGCCGCGGAAGCCGCGTATCGAGAGAGCGAGTAGCTTCATCGGGAGTTAGTCTCCGCCGAAAAAGCCCTGCGTTCCAGAACCTCGACCAGCTCTGCGACTACTTGGAGCTCGCCTTCGTCCGCGCCGGTGAGCACGATCGGCTCGAAGTCCGGGTTGATCGGCTCAAGGGCGATCTTCACGTGGCGCCATGAGTCGCCATCCTCCGCCTTGTCGCTCTTGTAGCGCTTGACCGTGTAGCGCTGACCGGTCTCGGGATCGGTGGCGTCGCGAAGCTGGACGAGGACGATTCTGCCCCGGCGCGTGCCCTCGACAGGAGCTCGGAAGAGGCACCAGGAGCCGTCGCGAATCGCGGGCTCCATGGACTTGCCAACGACCTGGGCGACGAACATGCCCTTGCGCAGACGATGGCGCGAGGCGACTTCGACCCACTCGCAATCGTCGTCTTCGATGTACTGGGAATCGCTAAAGGCGCCGGCGGCCGCCCTAAGCGGGACGAGCGGCACGCACGTTACGTAGCGGTCCTCGGGCGCGGGCTCGACCGTGGGCGGCCTGAACGGGACCACATTCACCGTCCCCTCCGATGCCGCATCCGCCTCCGAGCCGGTCTGGAATGCGTCGGGCCAGCCGCCGTGGGCTTCAATGACCTCGTCGATCTCGGCCATGATGCGGATGGTTTCGTTCAGGGCGACGACGATCTTCTGGTAGTGGGCGATGTCCTCATCCGAGAGTGTGCGGTCCTTCCGGTCCTTGAGCCACTTGTGGCATACCTGATAGCCGCCGATGTGGAAGTCCCAGACCTGCTCGGGCACGCCCTTTATACCTATCGTGCCGGGCTTCGTCGCGCGGTGGCGCTCGCGGGCGTTGGTTTTGCCCGCGTCGAGCCACACGGTGCCGTCCGACCAGCCGACGCGGTCGACTTTGGGGTTCTTCGGACCGGCATAGGTGCTGATGACGCCATCTGCGTCGGGTAGCCTGGGAAGGTGGATTGAGACCAGTTCTTTGCCGAACGCCGCGAGTTGGTAGAAGAGCGCGGAATCACTAGTAGGAACTGGTATCCGAGCGAACTCTCTCCTCAACAGATCGCCGTATCGCGCCCGGTAACTAGGGGAGTGCAGCACTGCGTAGACGTAGCCGAATACAACCTCGGTCCCACCGATCCCAGATTTCTGTAACTCGGCCGTGAACTCGCCGCCGAGCTTTTCTTCAAGAACTGACCAAAAACGAGCGCTGATGTTGCCTTCCACATTTTCCTGACAGCCGCTGAACATACTGCGTTGGATGCCGATTGCTGCATCGGCTCCTGAAAAACGGAACGCAGGAAACATGTAGTTCACTTCCTTCATCGAAACGCAGTGATGGTCCGTCACACGATTGGTCACGAATACATGGGCATAGTCATGCCCTGTTTCCACCGACTTGACGGTACAGAGGGCGAGGTTACGTCCGGCAAGAAGTTGGCTCATCACCGGCCATCTAGGGTTGCAAAGGACGCCTCTTGGCTGTCCGGTGTAGAAGGTCCAACGGAGATCAAAGGGGCGGTAGGCGTACTCTTTCTCGCACGAGGTATCTGAAGAGACTCGGCGAAGGTCCTTTTGCGCCAGCGCGACCTTCCAATCGTTCGTGTCCTTCCCAAGCACGAAGCGCTGCCGCGCATCTTCGATGGGCAAACTAACAAACTCCGTCACAGCTTCATGAAGCTCCGCACACGAGAAGTGAACGATGAACCGATCGCGCGCGGTCGCCACACCGGTCGAATACAGTTCGAACAACTCGTCGAGGGACACGCCAATCGCTAGCAGCTCATCGCGGACATTACCGTCTTGCGGGATCCACATGAAGATTGGGGGGACGGGGTCCTCCATGGGAGCTGATAGCTTTGAGTAGAGGCTCGAAAGCAAGGCGTCGTACTTCGCTTCGCGCGAGCCCCACAGTTCGCCCCAATTGATACCTATCTGAGACGCGCTGGAACGCCTCTCGCCGATAAGGATCGCGACTCCTTGCTGAATGTCAAAGACGTTTCTATCCGGTTCGGGGAGTGGGCACCTTTCCTTCCGTCTCGTGTTTCCGTGAAGATCGAGAAGCCACAGGTTGGGCAATGTGTTTGTTAGCGATCGACGAAGGCCGCGCAAAGTCGGATTATCGAGATAGGCGTGATTGGTTATCAGCCCGACAATGCCTTCACCCGCTGCTCGAATTACTAGTTCAGCAAGCCGAATGAACTTGACGTAGTCCTCCTGAAGGTTCTTTTCGAGTTGAAGCGCGCCGCGCTCTTTGACCTTTGCGCCGTCCACGAAGCGGTATGGATCAACGAGGCTTCGGTGCTGTGGCTCTAGATTCGCCGACATCAGCGAATATGGTGGATTTCCGATCACCACCGTGAACTGTTGCTTCCGCTTAATCTCGTTGACCGCCTTGGCCTCGTGCGCCAGCGCAGGCAGTAGGTCGAGCATGAGCTGCTCGCCTCCCGCTGGCTCCAGCGCATTCGTGAGGTACACCTGTGCCCGCTCGTCGCTTTCGAAGCGGTAGCCGGTCTCATAGAGCTTGAGGCCGATCTTGAGATGCGCGATGGCATAGGGCGCCATCAAGAGCTCGTAGCCGTACAGGCGTGGCAGGAGGTGCTTCGGAACGTACTCGTTCCAGAGTGTCTGAATCTTGTCGCCGGTGTGGCCCTGCCATTTCCACTTCGCAGCCATCGTCTTGTGGATGAGATCGATCACTTCGACGAGGAAGGTGCCGGTGCCGGTGGCCGGGTCGAGGATCTGGACGAAGGCCTGCCCGGGCGGAGTGCCCTCCGGAATCTTCAGTTCCTTGTGGCGCTTCACCATCTCGCCCCAGGTGGTGGTGTCGGCGAGCCCCTCGGTGAGGCCAAACTCCGTGCGCAGTAGCTCGTCCACCGAGCGCACGATGTAGGAGACCACGGGGCGCGGGGTGTAGAAGACGCCCCGCTTCACCTTCTGGTTCTTGTCGTAGGCGGCAAGGAAGTGCTCGTAGAAGTGAATGACCGGATCTTCCTGGGGGTTGCTGTCGCCGAAGTCGCGGACCACTGCCTCCATGTTGGCCTGGTCGAGCAGCTCCACCACCTCGGAGGCGCCCAGCTCGTCGAAGTCGATGCCCGGGCCACCGGCCTTGCCGCGGCGTCCGCCCACGCGCAGGAAGGTCTGCATCAGCTCCTTCAGGAACGGGTTGGTCCGCACGTGGGCGGCGAAGTCGTCGGCAGTGCGCCGCGCGGGGTCGGTGATGCGGGCCGAGAGCAGGCCGTAGGTGATGGTCTGGGCGTACATGTCGGCGAAGCCGGCCTCTTCCAGGTCGTGGACGAGCGCGGTCTGGAACGCCTTCATCAGCCTGGTGAGCGGGCCCTTCTCGGTCTCGATGGCCAGCGCCGTTCGGGTGCGGTCGCGGATCGCGCGGGCCAGCTCGGCGAGGCGCTCGGAGAGCTGCTTCGAGGTGGTGATGACCTCACGGTGACGCAGCTTGAACGCGCCGCGCCAGCGCTCGCGCCAAGCGTCGGGATCGTCCTCGTCGTCGGGCCAGGTGAGGTAGTCGGCCAGCTCGCTGGCCACGGCATCAAGGTGGAGCGGCGTGTCGAGGTTGTCCCAGCCGAGCACCTTGAGCGTGGGCAGGTCGTGGCCGTCCTGGGGCTTCGAGAAGTGCGCGAAGGCAATGCGGCGCTCCTCCCCCTCACCGTAGTTGGACACGAAGAGCAGGTCATCGGCGGCCCAGGCTTGGCGCTCGGAATCGTTCGCCGAGGCGCGCTTCTTGAGCGCCACTTGGCCGAGGATGCGGCGCAGCGCCACCACGGGCAGACGTTTCGGCTCGAACTTGACGAAGAAGATGCCCCAGGGCTGGCTCGGCACGAGCGGGCGCAGGCGCTTGATTTCCTGGATCTTGGCTGCGTTCTTCGCGTCGATCCCGAGCTCCGCCGGGGTGTACTCGAAGGTCAGCTCCTCGAAGTCGTCCGAGTCGATCGGCCAGCCGAGCTCGTCGCGCAGGTACGCGACCAACTGGTCGAAGCGGCGGATGCCGGCGAGGCGCTCGCGGTGGTCGGTCGGCATCGGTCAGCCCTCGTTCAGCTCCATCCAGCAGCGCAGCCGCGGCTTGACGCCGACGGGGGCGTCCACGCGCTTCAGGTAGGTGTTCCTGATGTGCTTCTCGATCCGCTTGCGGATGTCGAGGAGCGTCTTCTCCTCCGTCGTGCACCGCCGGGGCGTCTCGGGCTTCGCGCGGATGCTCGCGACGATCTCGCCCGGCTCCTCGACGGTGGTTTCGCGGTCGAGGTCGTAGAGGTACCAGCGCGTGGTCCCGGCCTCCTCGGTGAACTCGTTCTTCTCCTTGTCGAGGGCGGGGAGTGCGTAGCAGAAAAAGACACCGCGTACCCCCCTGGCCGGGCGCTTGCGGCCGCTGAAGATCGCGCCGGGGAAGCGAGCGAGGCGCGCCTCCAGCTCCGGGTCGACCTGGAGCAGCGCCTGGTACTCGAGGTGCATGTCCTCCACGGCCGTGCGTGTGCCCTCGTAGGCGTGGTGGAACTCCTTCAGCGCATCGTAGTCGTCCTCCGGGGTGAGAAGCTTCCGGCCCTCAATGCCGAGGGTCTTGGAGATCAGGAGCGTCTTCTGCGTGACCTTGGTGTATAGCGAAAGGACCTCGTTCAGCTCGTCGGGCGGGAGAAAGTTCCAGAACCAGACCTTGCCGCGCGCGGTCGTCGCCTCGGGATGGTCGGCGACAAGCCGCTGCTCGATCGCGGGACTCATGCGCCGGTCCACCCGGCCGATGCGCTGCATGAGCCGGACCGGGTTCCAGTGGATGTCGTAGTTGATCATCCGCGAGGCGTCCTGGAGGTTGAGACCCTCGGAAAGGACATCGGTGGAGATCAGGACGCGGATCTGCTCGCGGCCCTGCTCGGCGAGCTCCGGGGACGAGAGGCCATTGTAGTAGGGCGCGAAGCCCTGGATGACGTCTGAACGGTTCTTCTTCGTGGCACTGTCCACCTGCTCGACGCCCTCGACACCGGTCTCGTCCAGGTGACGCTTGAGGTAGCGGGCCGTATCGGCGAACTCGGTGAAAATCAGGAGCTTCTGGTCGGCCAGCGCCTTGGACGTGACCAGGCGGATGAGCTTCCGGAGCTTGTCGTCGTGCTTCGGCTCGAACTTCCGGGCCTCGTCCAGGAACTGCACGATCTGGTCGAGGTCGAGGAAGGTCTCGGCCATCATCTCCTCTACGTCGTACTCGGCCCGGTCGAGGCGCTCGACCGCGTCGAGCATTTCCTGGGGAACGACATCTTCGTCGTCCGCCTCCTTGCCTTCTTCGCCCCAGAGTTCGAGCTGGCGCTCGACGGCGTAGCCTAGCACGTCGGCGTTCTGCGCCTTCCAGCGATCGAGGCGCTTCCTCTGGGCGTCGCTCTCGCTGTGAACCTCAAGGAAGGCGAGCAGTTTTTGGAGGAGGCGGTCGCAGGAGATCTCGAAGGCGGCGACGGAGCTCTCGAAGCGCTTGAGGAAGTTGGTCCGGATGAGGCCGACCACCTGTCTCTGGCGGTTCTCCTCGAACGGGTCGATGTCCTTGTCCGGCCCGCTGTACCAATGCAGGGGGTAGTACATCGGGAGCGTGAAGAGCGGGCTCTGCTTCGCGAAGGCCTTCTCGAACAGCTTGAGCATCCCCCCGTAGGTCTTGCGGATCGAGTACGCCGCTACCTGAGGGTCCCTCCGCTCGGGAAAGGCGGCTGCTTTGCCGTACTCCCGAATCTGGCTCTCGCGGGCGTAATCGCGGCTCCGCTGGACGACGAGCTGGCGGAAGAAAGCGTCGGTGAAGAGGATCTCCTGGGCTTCGGTCATGTGCTCCGCGGCATCCGCCTCGTCGTGCCCCACACGGCTGCGAAGCATCTTTTCCATCTGGTTGAAGTGCGCCCGCAGGTTGTTCACGCCGATCGTGCGCGCGAAGTAGGCCTCGTCGCGACGCGTGAAGAGCTCGGTCATGTGGCGGAAGTCACTCAGGCGGTTGTTGATGGGGGTGGCCGTCAGCATGAACACGGTCTTGGGGCGTTCCGCGTTGTCGAGCAGCTCGAACAGACGGTAGTAGCGCGAGGGTTCGATTCCCCTGTCGGGGTCACCCCGGCGGCCCGGATTGCGGAAGTGGTGCGCCTCGTCGATGACGACGACGTCGGCGAGTTCCGCAATGCGCCGGAAACGCATCCGGGAAGTCCCCTTGCGTCCGAGGTCGGTGTGGCTGAAGACGGCCAGGTTGCTGAAGTCCGCGCCACCGCCGACGCCGCCGATGTGCGGAAGCCACCGACGCAGGTGGGGCTCCCATACCCCCTCCTTGGTCGCCTTCGGTGCGAACAGTGCGACACGCTTGCCCTCGTGAAGGATGAGCCGCTCGATCAGCATCAGACCGACGAAGGTCTTGCCAAGACCCACGCCATCACAGAGGAACGCACCGCCGTGCTGCCGGGCGATCTTCATGAGCGCCCAGTACGCCTCCTTCTGATAGCGATCGAGGTGCGAGAACATGCGCGAGCGTGTCTCGTCCCACTCGGTCGCGGTCAGCTCGTGCCCCCGGAAGAACTGCTGCAGGGCCTTCGTGTAGACGTCGAATGGCGAATACCGGTGCGTATGGCGCGAGATCGTATCGAACACGGCCTCGGTGACCTTGTTCGCTTCGTTCCAGTGCGTCTCGAACCACTCCTGGAGTTGCGCGACCTCGCGCGCGCTCTGGACCTGGACGTTCAGTTCGATGTTCTTCGTGAGACCCGGCCGCGTGAAGTTGCTGGAGCCCACGAGAGCTTGGGCGCCCACGACCTCAAGCTTTGCGTGGGTGATGTAGGCCTTGGCGTGGAATTTGTCCTTGTCGTAGACACGGCACTCGATCTGCCCGGAGCGGAGCGCGTCGAGGATCGCCGGGACCCCGTGCAGGAAGGGGTT
Organism: Spirochaetia bacterium; assembly: GCA_965198005.1. GTDB lineage: Bacteria > Spirochaetota > Spirochaetia > SZUA-6 > Bin103 > Bin103. Next base: position 424,790 of record CBDAOI010000003.1, on the reverse strand, counting down.
CGGCTCCTTGTCCTCCTCGATGCTCTCATCGAGCCTGTCGAGCGCTTGCGCCCGCACCGCCTCGAGAATGGCCTTGCGAGTCCGATGGGTGGTGTCCGCCCCCATCAGGATCCGGATCTTGTCGAGCCCCTGCCATCTGCCGTCGAGGGTGAGCAGGGCGCCGATCTCGAAGTATCCGGTCGCGATGTCGAACGCGTTCGCGATGCTGGACCACTCCTCCAAGTACCGGAGCCCGGTCCAGCCGGAGACACTGTTGTCGACGATGAAGAGTTCGCGGCCCTTGGAGTCAACGGTCATGACGCTCCCGTTCACACCTCATGCGGCGGGTCGACGACGCAATGACGACCGTGTCGGGAATCCGGTTCCAGGGCACGCCGGCGCCGGAATAACGGTCGGCCAGTCCCGCCACACCCCTCGCCTTTGCGGCTTAGGCTACGCACGAACGGGAGCGGCGTCGCTTGGTCCAGCATGGCTCGAACCAATCTGCGGAAGTCAGCGCCGCGCTCACCCCGTGGTGGTGGCGCGGCCAAGTAGAGGGCGAGCAGTGGCCGGCGATAGTGCTGCGCCATCCTGACCAGGACAGGGCGCGTTGGCTCTTCCTCACTGCGCTCCAGCGCTGCAAGGCGGTCGACGGCAGCTACACCATACGCGTCTCTGATGCCGATCTTCGTGACGGCGCCCTGACGTGTCAGGCCCGCAGTCTCACGCGCCCAGACGAGGATCTCGGGATTCACTGCTGGCATCGTTCCGCCTGTAGCTTAACATCCGAACGGCACGTCGACGAACGTCGTCGCCCACACTCACGTTCGGCCGCTCACTGCTGCTGACGGCATCTGCGATGTAACCGATGTAACCGGGAAACTGCGGCCTTTTAAGAAACATACAGTCAGGATGAGCGTTCGAGGAACTGAATGGCTGTCCGGTGGCGTCCTGAGGGTGTGGGTCTCGTATTGAGAGTGAATCAGAGGGGCGGGATCGCGTTTGGCGGACAGATTGAAGCGCAGGCGTGACAAACTGTCACGCAGGGCGGTGCGAGCGCCCAAAAAAATCGAAAAAATCGCTGTTGAGCGGCGTTTGGAGCTTGACACGGTTTTCACTGCCCGCCTCGGCCCCGCGCCAACCCACGCCACAATCTCCCGCACCCGGGCCGTAGCCTGCGCTGGAGCGGCCGCCAACCCCAATCTGGCCACGAAACTCCAAAATCGCCGAACCAAGCCCGCCACGGCCGCGTACGGCCCCGTCCAAAACCGGGTGTACCATACAGCCATGGAAACCGCCATGGAACAATCAGCATCCCGCACGCCACCGGCCCCGCCCCCGGCGCCGGCCGCCCCGCTCGACCTGGATCAGCTCGGCGACCGCATCGCCGAACTCTCCGCCCGCATCCAGGCCGCCACCTATGACCTGCTCTGTGAACTGCTCGAGTTCGACCGCCGCCACGGCTGGGAAGGCTTCCGCTCCTGCGCCCACTGGCTCAACTGGCGCACCGGCCTCGACCTCGGCGCCGCGCGCGAGAAGCTGCGCGTGGCCGCCGCCCTGGCCGACCTCAACCACGTGAGCGCCGCCATGGCCTGCGGCGTGCTGTCCTATTCGAAGGTACGGGCGCTTTCTCGGGTGGCGACCCCGCGCACCGAGGCGCGGCTGCTGGCGGTGGCGTGCGGCGCGACCGCCGAGCAGGTGGAGCGGCTGGTGCGCGGCTGGCGGCGGGTGGACCGGGAGCAGGCGGCGGCCGGCGACGATGGCGCGCAGGTGCGCCTGGCGCGGCGCGGGTTGAGCCTGCGGGTGGACGAAGACGGGATGGTGGTGGTGCGCGGGCGGTTGCTGCCGGAGGTGGGGGCGGTGGTGCTGCGGGCGCTGGAGGCGGCGCTGGAGCAGGTGCCGGCGGCGGCGGCGGACGGCACGGAGTGCACTGCCTCGCAACGGCGCGCGGATGCGCTGGGGGTGGTGGCGGAGAGCGCGCTGGCGGGCAAGCTGGACCCGGGCGCGGCCGGTGACCGCTACCAGGTGACGGTGCACGTGGACGCGGCGGCGTTGGCCGCCGGTGAGACTGCCCCCGAGACTGCTCGCGACACTGCCTCCGACGCGCCGGAGATTTCCGCGGAAACGTGCGCCGGTGCTCCGGCCGCGGCAGCGAGCGCCCCGGCCGCGTCGGCAGCCGGCTGCGCGGCCGCTGACGCCGGTGCAGTTTCAGCGGAAACGCGGGGCACCGGCCGGACTGCGCCACCGGCGATGCCGGCAGCACCGTGCGCCGCCGGTGAGACTGCCGCCCAGCCGGTCGCACCGCCGGTCACCGCTCCCGTCGCGGACGCCCCTGAGCACCCCGACGCTCGTCAGCCCGCCGCCGCCGCGCAGGTCCCCGCACCGGTGGCGCCGGCGCCGGCGGCCGACTCCACCCGCGCCGCCGGCGCGGCGGTCATCGAACAGGCGAATGGCATTCACCTCGCTGCGACCGCAGCCCGCCGCATCGCCTGCGACGCCGGCCGCGTGCTGGTGACCCACGCTCCCGACGGCGCAGTCCTGGAGGTCGGGCGCAGAACGCGCACGGTGCCGACTCCGTTGCGCCGCGCGCTGGAGGTCAGAGACCACCATCAGTGTCAGTTCCCCGGCTGTCAGCTCCGCCACTGCGACGCGCATCACGTCATTCACTGGGCGGACGGCGGGGCGACGCGGCTCGAGAATCTCGTTTTGTGCTGTCGCTACCACCACCGGGCGGTGCACGAGGAGGGGTTTCAGGTGGTCTCTGACGCGGATGGGCAGTTTGTGTTCCGGCGGCCGGATGGTACGCCGCTGCCGGCGGTGCCGGTGGCGCCGCGTTGGGAGGGAGCGCCGCTGGAGCCGACCGAGGCGCGGCTGCGGCAGGCGGGGATCACGATCGGCCCGCACACGGCGACGCCGGAGTGGTACGGGGAGTCGCTCGACCTGGCGGCGGCGCTCGACGTGTTGTGGGAACCGCCGCCGGCCGACGGTTGATGACGGCCGCCCCACCTGCCGGCGGGATGCGCCCGCGCCCGCGCATGAGAAGGCAGCATCTTGCTTACCTGTCCGGGCTTGACGTCCAGGATTCTAGCCGCCTTGGTAATGGACAGCGCGTCGGACTTCACCATGCGACCGGCGAACTGTAGCAATGCTTGGCCGACCCGGTGACGGCGTACAACGTAGTAGTCGATACCACCTTCCGCTTCCCGCGCTTCCTCACGGCGCAGCGTGCGCTCCGTCCGCCACCGTTCTCTGAAAACGGCACTGAGACGGGCATAGGTTCGCTGATCGATGCGTTCGGCGCGAAATAGCCGGTAGGCAACCAACGTGTGGCTCAGGTTCCGTGGCTGAGCAAACCTGCTGATGTGCCGTTGCTGCTCGGCAAGGTCGTCATCGAGCTCGATCTGGTTCAGCGTCTGTGCGGGCAGCATCCACTTGGCCGCGACGTTATTGCAGAACTGCAGAACCCCTCTACCTTGCTCCCAGGAGCGTCGCCGCTGATACCGGTCATGCCCAGCAGCAGATGAACGAGCTCGTGCAGGAGCTAAGCGTTGCCGGCGGGCGGCGGGTCCGGGGCTGGGACGGCGGGCAGTGGCTCGCCGCGGCCGAAGGCGGCGCGGGCCGCGGCCCGGGTCAGGGGGCCGCGGCACCAGAGCGCGACCGCGGCCGGCGGGGCGGAGCCGTACAGCCGGCGGAACGCGTCCACGGCGGAGGGCGAGGTGAACAGGACCGCACCGAACGCGCTCAGGTCGACCCGCGGCGGGTCGGCGACCGGCAAGGTGCGGTAGGCGGTGACCGCGGTGACCGCGGCGCCCTCCCGGCGCAGCGCCGCCGGCAGCTCCGGATCGGCGATCTCCGAGCGCGGCAGCAGGACCCGCCGGCCGGCCAGCGCCGGTCCGGCGCGTAGCGCGGCCAGTAGCCCGGCCGTGCTCTCCGGCGCGGCGGTGACGTCGGCCAGCACCGCGCGCGCGCGCAGGGCCGCGGCCGTGCTCCTGCCCACCGCCGCAATGGTGGCGTGCGCCAGCCGCCGGCTGTCCGCGCCCAGGCGCAGCAGGCGGGCGAACAGCGCCGCTACCGCGTAGCGGCTGGTGAAGCCGATCAGGTCGAAGCCGCCGAGGCGCCGCAGCGCGGCGTCGAACGGGGCGCCGTCGTCGGGTTCGGCGATCCGGATCAGCGGCGTGTGCACCAGCTCACCCAGGCCGCGGTACGGCTCGAGGCTGGTGCCGGTCACCAGTACCTTGCGCGCACGCGTGAACCAGGAGCGGTCGACCCGGCCGGCGAGCGGCTTCCCGCCCGGCCCGATCAACGCCACCAGCGGCGGCGCCATCGGCACCGACCCGGCCGCGGCCCGGCCGAGGGTGGTGGTCAAGACCGTCTGTTCGGGGCGCGTCGCCTGGCGCACCAGGGTCAGCGGGGTGGTCGCGGGCCAGCCTTCCGCCAGCACCCGCTGCGCCACCTCCGCCAGGCGGGCGGCCGCCATGTAGTACACCAGCGTGTCGGCCTGCGGCACCGTAATCGCGGCCGCATGCCCGGTGCAGAACGCCACCGACGAGGCGAGCCGGCGCCGCGTCAGGGGCAGCTCGGCGTACGCCGCGGCCGCTACCGCCGCCGTGATGCCCGGTATCACTTCGTACGGAATGGCGCGCGCGCGCAGAAACTCGATCTCCTCCGTGCCGCGCGCGAACAGCAACGGATCGCCGCCCTTGAGGTGCGCGACGCGCCGGCCGGCCCCCGCCTCGGCGGCCAACAGCGCGTGCAGGCGCTGCTGCCGGTGCGCGGCGGGCGCCCGCCGGTCTCCCAGGCCGTGCAGGACGCGGCCGGCGTACGGCGCCAGGATGCGCCGGTCCACCAGCTCGTCGTGGACGATCACGTCGGCCGCGGCCAGGGCGCGCTGCCCGCGCACGGTGATCAACTCCGGATCTCCCGGCCCGGCGCCGATCAGGCTCACGAACCCGGTCACGGGCACCACGTCACAACCACCCGATCACAGCCACCCGATCACAGGTAATATTCGAGCACCACCTCGCGCTCGCGCAGCATGCGGCACACGGCCGCCACCGCCGCCCGCGCCACCTGCTGCTGCGGCAGCACCAGATCGGCGTTCACGCCGTAGCGGTCGGGGCCGATGCGGATCACCAGCACGTCGTTGGGCTGATTGAGGATGCGCAGGGTCTCCGCTTCATGCACGTCGAGGTCGGTCACCGTGGTAATCACGATCTGGCCGGTGTCGGTCAGGATGTGGGCCACCTCGCCCAGATGGCGGATCTGCTCGTCGCGGGTCTCGCTGCCGGGCAGCTCCGCGCCGGACAGGTCGGCATCCAGGCCGCGCGCCAGATTGGAGAGGCCGAAGTAGTACACGCTGCGGCCGCCGCGAAACAGCTCACCCTCCACTTGACGCGCGATCTCCACCAGCGGCCGGCGCTCCGGTCCGGTGAGCACCACCAGCCGCGGCCGCTGGCCGTAGCGCTCGACCCGCTGCTCGCTGGTGATTGTACCGTGCACCCAGGCGTAGTCGCGCTGCCGGACGTGCTCGCGCAGCGCGTTCTTCAGGCTGGACCGGTACTCGGTGATGATGCCGCCGCCGGCGATCTCGTATTGATCGACCAGCACGAACCGTCCCGTGGCCGCGAACTCGGCGTCCACCCCGAGATCGAACGCGATCGGCTTGTGGGTTTCCAGCACGCACTCGGCCACGTCGTGCCGCCCGACGTGCTGCTTCGCCTTGGTCCGCTCCAGGGTGGCGGCATCCAGCACCTGCACGATCTCCTTCAGGTGCACCGGCACCCGCGCGGTGGCCAGCTTGAGCCGGTAGCGCTTGCCGCGCACCAGCGGGTTGCGGCCCAGCCAGAACAGGTTGGCGCGAAACGTGGTGCCCACCTTGGGCGGCGCCTCGCCCACCCGGTACATCACCTCGCCGGGGCGCACGTACAGCTCTTCGGTGAGGGTGATGCCGGTGGCGGCGCCGGCCGCGGCCGCCCGCGCCGCCGGGACGTTGAAGCCCTCGATGCCGTGCACCCGCGCCCGCTTGCGCGACGGCAGGAACTCCACCGTATCGCCGACCGCCACCTGGCCGGTGGCGATGGTGCCGGCGATGATGCGCGCGTCGTCGCCGCGCACCGGAAACTTGTACACGTCCTGCACCGGCAGCCGCAACGCCTGCGCCGCGGCCGGACCGGCGCTGTCCAGGGCGTCGATCTGCGCCAAAAGCGGCTCTCCGGCGTACCACGGCGTGCGCGGCGAAAGCGCCACCAGGTTGTCGCCGTGGCGCCCGCTCACCGGAATGAAGCCCACCGGCGCCACCTGGATCTGTTCGAGAAACGCCGCGTATTCCCGGTGGATGGCGGTATAGACCGCCGCGTCGTAGTCGACCAGGTCCATCTTGTTCACCAGCACCAGGAGCTGCCGGATGCCGAGCATGGCGGCCATGAACCCGTGCCGGCGCGAGTTCTCGCGTACGCCTTCGCGGGCGTCGATCACCAGTATCGCCGCTTCGGCGCGGGCCGCGCCGGTGATCATGTTCTTGAGGAATTCGATGTGGCCGGGGGCGTCGATGATGATGTAGCGCCGTTTGGCGGAGCGGAAGAACACGCGCGCCGCGTCGATGGTGATGCCCTGCGCCTGCTCGTCGCGCAACGCGTCGATCAGGAACGCGTACTCGAACGGCTTGCCGGAGCGTTCGCAGTTGCGCCGCACCTGCTCGATCCGGCCGTGCGGCAACACCCCGGTGTCGTGCAGCAACCGCCCGACCACGGTGCTCTTGCCGTGGTCGACGTGGCCGATGATGACGATGTTCATCGCCGCCACTTCCGCGGACGGGGGCGCGGCGGCGGGCGTAGCGGTGGGCGCGGCCGCCGGGGCCGCCGATGCGCGCAGTCGCAGGGGCGCCCACTACATGTAGCCCTCGCGGCGCAGCACTTCGAGGGTGCCGTCGCCCTCCTTGTCCTGCTCGCGCCCGGAACGCTCGGCCACGTGCGAGAACCTCCCGGTGCGCAGCTCTTCGACGATCTCGGCGACCGTGGAGGCGGTGGAGGCGACCGGCTTGGTGCACGGGTAGCAGCCGAGCGACCGGAAGCGGGTGCCGTCGCCCTGGTCGAAGTAGAGCGGGACCACGGGGATGTTCTCGGCCGCGATGTACTCCCAGATGTTGAGCTCGGTCCAGTCCAGCAGCGGATGCACGCGCACGTGGGTGCCGGGCGCGAAGTCGGTCTTGAACTGGTTCCACAGCTCGGGCGGCTGATCGCCGATGTCCCAGTCGCTGTGATGGTCGCGCGGCGAGAAGTAGCGCTCCTTGGACCGGCTGCCCTCTTCGTCCGCGCGCGCGCCCACGATCACCCCGGTGTAGGGCTCGGGGTTCGGGTCGACCACGTACTGGTCCTGCTCGTGATCGAACCGGTAGCGCGGCCAGGCGCCGGACAGGGTGTTCACCAGCGCGTCGGTCTTGAGCGCCTTGCAGCAGGCGATGCGCGACAGCGCGCCGGCCGGGAAGGTCTGGCGCGCGTCGAGCGCGGCCCGGTTCTCGCCGTAGATGAGGTTGAGCCGCCAGGTGCGCACCAGGCGGTCGCGGTAGGCGATCATCTCCGGGATCTTGAACGAGGTGTCGACGTGCACCAGCGGGAACGGCACCTCGCCGAAGAACGCCTTGCGCGTCAGCCACAACATGACGGTGCTGTCCTTGCCGATCGACCACAGCATGCACAGGCGCGGGAACTCCCGGTACGCCTCGCGCAGGATGTAGACGCTCTGCGCCTCCAGGCGCTCGAGGCCGGTCACGCGGCGCCCCCCGGCGGGTGCAGCCCGCACTCCTTGGCCGTGCCCTGCTCCCACCACCAGCGCCCGGCGCGCGGATCCTCGCCCGGCTCGATGGCGCGCGTGCACGGGGCGCAGCCGATGCTGGCGAAGCCGCGGTCGTGCAGCATGTTGTAGGGCACGTCGTGGGCGCGCAGGTAGTCCCACACCCGGGCCTCGCTCCAGTCCGCCAGCGGATTGGCCTTGAGCGCGCCGTGCGCCGCGTCCCACTCCACGAACGGCGTATGCGCGCGCTCCGGGCTCTGGGCGCGGCGCAGGCCGGTAATCCACGCCGCGGCCCCGGCCAGGGCCCGGCCCAGCGGCTCCACCTTGCGCACCGCGCAGCAGCGCTGGCGGCCGGCGACGCTGGCGTAGAACAGGTTGGGGCCGCCGCCGCCGACCATCTCCTGGACCGCGGCGGCATCCGGAAACAGCACCTCGTAGTGCATCCGGTAGCGGCTCATGGTGCGCGCCATCAGGTCGTAGGTCTCCTGGTGGAGGCGCCCGGTATCGAGCACGAAGATGGTCGCGCCCGGGTCGATGCCGAGCACCATGTGGGTCAACACCTGATCCTCGGCCCCGAGCGACGAGGCCAGCTTCAGCGCGCGGCCGTAGCGCGCCACCAGTGCGCGCAGCAGCGCCTCGGGCCCATCCGCGGCGGCGGCGGTGAACTGCGCCTGCGCGTCGTCGACGGTGACGGCTGTCTGTTCCATCCGGTCCTTCATCGAGTCCCTCCTCAGTCTTCCTCAGTCTTTCCTCAGATCTGATAGGTCAGGCTCGGCTGGGAGCGCTGCTTGTTCCAGATCAGGTCGGCCAGGGTCACCTGCAGGCAGCGGCTGAGATCCGCCTCGGCGCGGCGCAGCGGCGCCGCCAGCACCGGGTCGTTCCAGGGCCCGCTGCCCAACTCCAGCGGGCCGTCCAGGCTGGTCAGGATCTCCAGCACCGTAATCCGGGACGCGTCCCGCGCCAGGGCGTAGCCCCCTTGGCTGCCGCGGAAGCTGCGCACCACGCGCGCGCGCTTGAGCTGGACCAGCACCTGCTCCAGAAAGTGCTGCGGAATTCCCTGATCCGCGGCCACCTCCCGGATCTGGCGCGGTCCGGTACCGGCGTGCTGCGCCAGATCGTAGGCCGCCTGCAACCCGTAGCGTGCCTTGGCCGACAGCGACAACATGTCCAGGCGCAATCTTACCTATCCTGATCCGTTTAGTCAAGTTGATATATCGGCCGGCCGGTGCTCAGAGCATTGAGCATCCAAATCAGGCTGAGCCCGCTCGCCGGGAAGGTGGTTCCGTGCGAGTTCGATGAGATCGCGGAACGCTGGCGCGACGAGGGAGTACTTGAACGTCTGACCGAAGAGGCGGAGCAGAATGAGGTGAAGTTGCCCCCGAGACACGTCGATCGAGGTCCTGACGGCGTGCGGTTGGACCTCGAGTCGCTCAGGGTCTTCCTGCGGCTGAGCGACGATCGAGTGAACATCCCGGACGTCTTCAGGGTCGGGTATGGCCTTGGTCGCAGAGGCGGGGTGAGGCCGATACGGTGACAGGAGGCCGTTGGCAAGGCTTGGCAAGGCTTGCCAAGGCTTGGACGCGACGGGCCACAAGCAACTTTGTGATAGTATCGTTCTCGTTATGCGGCGGGTGCTGGTGTCGTGGATCGGGCGGGGGGATCTGCGGGCGGCTCAGGATGAGGATGCGGAGGCAGTCGGTCCCGTAGCGCAGTCCCTGGGCGCGAGTGAGTTCGCGGCGGCGGTGCTGCTCACCGAGCGCGCGGGCAAGGGGGTGCGGCGCTACCGGCGCTGGCTCGAGAAGCGGTTCGCCGCGGTCGACCTGCAGGTGCTGTACGAACCGCTCGGCGCGCCGGCGGCGTTCGGCGAGGTCTACGGGGCCGCGGTGCGCGCGTGTGAGACCGCGGCGGCCAACGGCAGCGGCGCGGCGGCGCTGACGTTTCACCTCGACGCGGGCACGCCGGCCATGGCTGCGGTCTGGATCATCCTCGCGAAGACCCGGTTTCCGGCGGAGTTGATCGAGTGGTCGCCGGAGCACGGGGTACGTACGGTGTCGGTCCCCGCCGATCTCGAGGCGGAGCTGCTGCCCGAGATCCTGCGCCGTCCCGACCAGGCGCTGGTACGGCTCAGCGCCGGGGTGGCGCCCGCGGCGGCGGAGTTCGCGGGGATCGTGCAGCGCAGCGGGGCGATGCAGCGGGTCGTGCTGCGCGCGCGGCGGGTGGCCCCGCGTTCGGTGCCGGTGCTGATCGAGGGCGAATTCGGCACCGGCAAGGAACTGCTCGCGCGTGCGATCCACAACGCCGGCCCGCGACGCGGCTGCCCCTTCGTCACGGTGCACTGTGGCGCCATCCCGCCCGAGATGGTGGAGGGCGCGCTGTATGGGAACGCCAAGGGGGCGGTTTTGGGCGCCGGGGCGCGCCGCACAGGCGCCTTCCTCGAGGCGGCCGGTGGGGCCCTGCTGCTCGACGAGGTGGACGCGCTGCCGCGGCCGGCGCAGGTAACGCTGCTGGCGGCACTGCGCGCGCGGGCGGTACTGCCGGTGGGCGGCGCGCGCAGCGTGCCGGCGGACGTGCGCGTGTTCGCGGCGACCAACCGCCCGCTGGCCGCGCGGGTGGCGGCGGGCGCGTTTCGCCCGGAGCTGTTCCATCACCTCGCGGTCGCGGTGCTGCGGCTGCCGCCGTTGCGCGAGCGGCCGGAAGACCTGCGCGACCTGATCGATCACTGCCTGGCGGTGGTGAACCGGGCCGGCCGCGAGCAACCCGGCTATCGGGAGAAGTCACTTTCTGAAGGCGCAATGAACCTTCTCATGGAGCACTCCTGGCCGGGCAACGTGCGCGAGCTGCAGAGCACGCTGAACCGGGCGGCGCTGTGGACCCCCGATGCCGTGCTCTCCGCCGACGACGTCCGCGACGCGCTGCTGCCGGTGACCGCGGACCCGGGCGACGATCCGGTGCTGGGGCGGCCGCTGGGGCCGGGGCTCGACCTGCCGGAGCTGCTGGCCACGGTCGCCCGGCACTACCTGCAGCGGGCGCTCGACCAGGTGCAGGGCAACAAGACGCGCGCCGCCGCGCTGGTGGGCCTGCCGAGCTACCAGACCTTCACCAACTGGATCCAGCGCTACGGCATAGCTCCATGACGCCGGCGCCGAGGCACACCGCGCCTTCCTCGCCGCCGTACAACACCGCGAACTGACCGCTGGCGAGGCCCGCCACCGGTCGGTCGAAGGTCAGCCGTACGCGGTCGACCGGCGCCGGCCGGCCGCCACCGGCGTGACGCGGCACGGGCGCGGCGTATCGCCGTGCCGGATCCGCACCAGCAGCGGCCCGGCCTCCAGGTCGGCCGGCGCGACCGGTTCGATCCAGTTGCAGCCGGTGAGCAGCACCGCGCGCGGCGCCGCGGCGGCCGGGTCATGGGCCACGTACACCACGTTGGCGGCGGGATCCTTGGCCACCACGTACCAGGGCCCGTTGCCGAGTCCCAGCCCCTGGCGCTGACCGATCGTATGGAACCAGTGGCCGCGATGGCGGCCGAGACCCGCGCCGCCGGTCAGGTCGCGGATCTCGCCCGGCCACTCGCCGAGGTGGGCGCGCACGAACGACCGGTAGCTGAGCTTGCCGAGGAAGCAGATGCCCTGACTGTCGGGCCGCCGGCTCGGAGCCAGGCCACGCGCCTCCGCCAGGGCCCGCACCTGACGCTTGTGCAGCCCCCCCAGCGGGAACCGCAGCCGCGCCAGCCGCTCCGGGCGCAGATAGGCGAGGAAGTAGCTCTGGTCCTTGACCGGATCGACCCCGCGCAGCAGCCGCGGGCGGCCGGCCGCGGCCGGTGCCAAGCGGGCGTAGTGCCCGCTGGCCACGGCGTCGGCGGTGCCGGCGACGCGGTCCGCAAACGCCCCGAACTTGACCGCGCGGTTGCACAGCACGTCCGGGCTCGGGGTATGGCCGGCGCGCAGGGCACCGAGCACGTACCCCACGACCGCCTGCTGGTACTCGGTCTGAAACGGGATGATCTCGAGCGGAACCTGCAGGTCGCGGCAGACTGCCCGGGCGTACGCCAGATCCTCTTCCCAGGGACAGTTCCCCAGGAACGCCAACTCCTCCTCGAGCCAGATCTTGAGGTAATAGGCGGTGGGCCGGTGGCCTGCCTCGCACAGCAGAGCGAGCGCCACCGCGCTGTCGACGCCGCCGGAGAGCAGCACCGCCACCCGCTCGCGACGGCCGGTCATGGACCTGACGGTGGCAGTCGCGTACGCACCAGCGGCCAGCGCACTACCGACGGCGTCAACCGCCGGTCTGCTCCAGCACGTTGGGCACGGTGGCCTCCGGCTTCACTCCGTGCCACACCGCCTCGAGGGTGCCCGCCGCGTCCACCAGAAAGGAGGAACGGATGATCCCCATGGTGGTGCGGCCGTACATCTTGCGCTCCCCCCACACCCCGTACGCCTCGGCCACCCGGTGGCCGACGTCGGCGAGCAGGGGGAATCCCAGCTCGAACTTGTCGTCGAACTTCTTCTGGTCCTCCGGCGTATCGGGACTGATTCCCACCACGGCGACGTTGCGGCCGGACAGATCGCCGCGCGCATCGCGCACCGCGCACGACTGGCGCGTGCAGCCGGGGGTGTCGGCCCGCGGATAGAAGTAGATCAGCAGCTTGCGGCCGCGATAGTCGGCCAGCGCATGGGTCGCGCCATCCTGGTCACTGAGGGAGAAGTCGGGGGCGGGATCGCCTGCGGTCAACATGTCGAGGGCAAGTATACACCAATCAATCGAAGCCCAGGCTGCGCTGCTTCATGCTGACGAACCCGCGGCTGCCGATCACCAGGTGATCCTGGAGGTCGATGTCCATCGCTTCGGCGCTCGCCACCAGACGGCGGGTGACACGGACGTCGTCCGGGCTCGGGGTGGGGTCGCCCGACGGGTGGTTGTGCACCACGATCAGGTTGGGGCAGTTCTCCTTGATCGCCGGGCGCAACACCTCGGCGACGCGCACCGAGGCGGAGTCGACCGTTCCCCGGTACACCTCGCACACGCGCAGCACTTCCTGCTTGGTGCTGAGCAGGACCACGCACAGCCGCTCCTGCGTCGCGTGCGCCAGCTCCGCGCCGAGCAAGCGGTGAATGTCTTCCGGCGAGCGGACCATGGTCCGGTCCGCGGGCGCGAGCGTGGCCGCGCGCCGCCCCAGCTCCAGCGCGGCCATTACCTGGGCCGCCTTCGCTGCGCTGACCCCGCGCAGGGCGGCGAGCTCCGACGCCGACGCCTGCAGCAGACCGTGCAGACCCGAGTTCTCGGCCAGCAGCCGGGTAGCGAGACTCAGCACGTTCTCGCCGCGCACCCCGGTGCGCAGCAGAATGGCGATCAGCTCGGAATTGGCGAGCGCGCCCGCCCCCAGCGCCAGCAGCCGCTCGCGCGGACGCTCGCCGCTGGGCAGTTCGCGAATGGTGGTCGTACCGGCCGTGGTATAGGACATAATGCCCTGTACTACGGCCCGATGTGCGGTCGCGCTTCGCCGGCCGCCGGGCGGTGCCGTGAGGTGGCCCAACATGGATCGATTCGCAGGATTCGCAGAGCTGTTGCTGTGGACGGCGCTGGCCGGCGGCGCCATCCCGCTCGGGGCGGGCATCGCCCGGATCAAGCACCTGGTTCCGCGCTGGCTGGAGGCGGAGTTTCGCCACGCCGTGATCGCCTTCGGCGGCGGCGTGCTGGTCGGCGCCGTGGCCCTGGTGCTGATCCCGGAAGGGGCCGCGCGCCTGCCGCAGCCGCTGGTGGCCACCGCGCTGGTGCTGGCCGGCGGCACGGCCTTCATGCTGCTCGACCGCGGCCTGGCGAAGCGGCGCCGCGCGGCGCCCCAGTTCATCGCCATGGCGGCGGACTTCCTGCCGGAATCGCTGGCCCTGGGCGGGATGCTCGCCGCCGGCGCCGGCGGGGCGGTGCTGCTGGCGCTGCTGATCGGACTGCAGAACCTGCCCGAGGGCTTCAACGCCTGGCGCGAGCTGGCCGGGCACGGCCGCCGCGGCGGCGCGCTGCGCCGGATGCTGCTGCTCGCGCTGCTCGGCCCGGTGTGCGGCACGATCGGCTGGCTGTGGCTGGCCGATCAGGCGGCCGTGCTGGGCGGCATCATGCTGTTCGCCGCCGGCGGCATCCTCTATCTCACCTTCCAGGACATCGCGCCCCAGGCCCGGATGGCGCGCCACTGGACGCCGCCGCTCGGAGCGGTGCTGGGGTTCGGCCTGGCGCTGGCCGGCGAGCTGGCGTTCAAGTGACCTGGAGTCCGTCGGCTACCGTCCGGTTGCCGCCACCACGCGCTCGAAGGCGGCCGGGGCGATGTGAAACGCGGCGGCGGTGAGCGGCGTACTCGGCCGGCTGGTAAAGAAGTGGGTCCAGCCGATGTGCGCCCACATGATGGGGACGAACCCGCGCTGCTCCAGTTCCGTGCTCAGGAACGGCTGCATCTGCAGTCGGCGGCAATGCCATCACCGACCGGACCCACCGCCGCCTTGCAATAGTTCGCCGATCATCGTACACGGTGGCGCATGACACCGACGCGGCTGCGGGACCGGCCGCTACCGTCGGCGCGACTCATCCTGGGCGGCGCGCAGCTTGCCGCCGGGGCCCCGTCGCTGCCCGGCTCGGTACGCGGGGCGGCGGCGTGCGCGCTCCTGGATCGGGCGCTGGAGCTCGGCATCCGTGCGGTGGATACCGCCGCGCTCTACCAGCTCGGCGGCAGCGAACGGGTGATCGGCCGCTGGATGCGCGCACGCAACGTCCGCGACCGCGTCTATCTGATCAGCAAGGGCGGCCACCCGTCACTGCTCGGACGCCCGCGCCTCGGCCGCCGCGACCTGGAGGGCGACCTCGCCGGGTCGCTGCGCCGCCTGCGCACCGACTACGTCGACCTGTATCTCCTGCATCGGGACGCGGCCCCGGCGCCGATCGAGCCGATCGCCGAAACCCTCTGGTCGTTCGTCGCCGACGGGCGCATCCGCGCGTACGGTGTTTCCAACTGGACCCACGAACGGTTTGCGGAGCTGCACGCGTTGGCGGCGCGGCAGGGGATGCCGCTCCCGGCCGCCAGCAGCCCGCAACTGAGCCTGCCGGTCTGGGTCAAGCCACCGTATCCCGGATGCGTATCGGTGGGCGGCCGGGCCGGGGCGCAGGCGCTGCGCCAGTACCGGGAGAGCAATACCGCGGTGCTCGCCTGGTCACCGCTCGGCAGCGGCTGGGTGCGCGCCGCGGGCACGCCCGCCGGGAGCCGCGCCTACCGCGGCCGGGCGAACGACGAGCGCCTGCGCAGAGTCGGCATGCTGGCGGAGCGGATCGGCTGCACCCCGGCACAGGTGGCGCTGGCCTACGTGCTGGCGCACGGGCCGCGGGTATACGCGATCATCGGCACCCGGCGGCCGGAGCGGCTGGCCGAACTGCAGCGGGCGGCCGCGCTCGCGCTCGACGCGGATCAGCTCGCGTATCTGGCGGGCCGACCCGGCTGACCCGCTCAGTTCAAGTTGCCGCGGCGAAGGTCGGCTGCCGCCAGCGCGCAGGCGCGGGCGGTCAGCGCCATCATGGTGAGGGTTGGACTCTGCCAGCCGGAACTGGGCCAGCACGCCCCGTCCGTCACCAGCACGTTGGGTTGCAGCCAGCAGCGGTTGCGGGAGTCCACCACCGAGGTCGACCGGTCCGCCCCCATGCGGGCGCCGCCGACCTCGTGCACGTTGAGTCCGGGTGGGGCTGCGCGCCAGAGCCGTTCGACGCGGCTGGCCAGGCGCCAGGGGCCGGGGAGCGTGCCGTTGAACAACTGGTGGGTGCGGCCGCCGGCGGCCGCCAGTATTTCGTTGGCCGATTCGGTCATGGCCGCGTGCATCGCGCGTTCGTTCTCGCCCCAGGTGCATCTGATGCTGACTCCGCGCAGCCCATTGCGGTCGGTGACGCCGTTCAGGGTTACCCGGTTCTCGAAATCCGGGAGCATCTCGCCCTGAATCAGGAGTTGGCCGCGTGCCGGCCGGCCGCGCCGGCCGTAGATCCTGTCCCGCTGGATGGCGCCCCACATGCCGTAGCCGCGCAGGTAGCGCTCGCTGGTCCGGAGATTCTGATACCGGGGGATGAGGAACGAGTCCGCCCCGGACAGCGGCGCGGGCTGTTCGAAGGGCAGGCCGTCCATCTCCAGCGCCGTGCCGAGCGTTACGTGGTCCATCAGGTAGCGTCCGAGACAGTCCGACTCCGTGATCGGCAGTTCGGGATGCTCGTCGGCGGTCTGCAGCAGGATGCGTACCGATTCGATGGTGGACGCGCACAGGAACACCAGGCGCGCATGCGCTTCCCGCGCCTGCCCGGTGGCGGCGTCCACGAACGCTACCCCGCCGACCCGGCCGGAACGGCGGCCGGGAACCAGGTGGCTCACTGCCGCGCCGGTGCGAATCGTCAGGCGTCCGGTGGCCAGGGCCGCCGGGATGGTGGTGGCGATGCTCGACGCGTTGCCGGCGATGCCGCGCGAGGGGATCAGCCGCCGGTCTTCCCAGGTGTGCGCGATCCGTTCTCCCAGGAGCTGCTCGGCCGCCGTGAGGCCGCGGCTGGCTTCGTCGTAGCTGCCGTCGGGCACCTGCGGCAACTCCTCACGGGTTCCCCGGACGCGGCAGAACCGTTCTACCCGGTCGTAGAAGGGTGCCAGGTCACGATGGCGAATCGGCCACGGGATCCCGCAACCGTCGCGCTCAGCCGCGGCGAATTCGTAATCCGACAGTCGCACCGTAACCCCGCCCCACAGCAGACTGCGGCCACCCGGACGGCCGCCGCGAATCCACACGAACGGCATGTCCGGCGGCGCGGCATACGGAAACTTGCGATCGTTGATGAACAGATCGGGGTCCTTTGCCCAGTAGGTAGGATGCCACTGCTGGATCGACTGGCTGCCGGCCGCGTGCCGAAACAGACGTTTGGGCCACCAAACCGCCTTCCAGTCGCTGCGCTTGGCCGACGGTTCGCGCGCCTCGAGCATGAGGACCTTCAGTCCCGCCTCGGTCAACACCTTGGCCGCCCACCCGCCGGCGGCGCCGGAACCGACCACAATCGCGTCGGCGCCGGACAGGGTTGCGCTGCTCCGGTCCGAAGATGGCGGCCACCGTGCACTGCCGCATGCGCCGTTTTCGTGGTCTTCCGTGTGACGGAATGACCGTGCTGACTCGTTCACTCGATACCCACTCACGCGACCGGGGTCAGAATCCGTCGCGCCCGCGCCCGCGGGCCGGGCCACGTCCGGTGTGGAAGATTGTATTCGTGTCCAGGGTGAACCATGAAATGATGGCGAGCGTTCCAGCCAGAGTGCGCCAGGAACATAGCATAGGCGGGCACGGACGGCAAGAATCGGGCGGCCGGGGGGCCAGCAGCGCGCCGCCCGCCGGCGCGGGGTGTCCTCGTGCCTCCACGAGCCCCATGGGCCCGCATTGTACGTCCGGGCCGATTCGCGGTATACCACACCCACCACTACCCATTATCAGCAAGGAGACCCTGCATGGCATTCACGCTTGAGCTAGGCGCGGCGGCGCCCGACTTCGACCTGCCCGGTGTGGACGGCGCGCGCTGTTCGCTCGGCAGCTTCGCCGGCGCGGAGTTGCTTACGGTAGTATTCGCCTGCAACCACTGCCCGCACGTCATCGGGACCGAACAGCGCATCAACCAACTGTACGCCGACTATCAGCCGCGCGGCATGGCGCTGGTATCGATCAACAGCAACGAGACCGACGGCCACCCCACCGACTCGTTCGAGCACATGCGGGAACGGGCGGCCGAGCGCGGCTTCCGGTTCCCCTACGTACGGGATGAGGACCAGAGCGCCGCACTCGCCTACGGGGCACTGCGCACGCCGCACTTCTACCTGTTCGACCGCGCGCGCAGGCTGCGCTACACCGGCCGCCTGGACGACAACACGCTCGCCGCCGAGCGGGCGACCTCGCACGAGTTGCGCGATGCGATCGAGGCGCTGCTGGCGGGGGCCGAGGTGCCGGTGCCCCTGACCAACCCGATCGGATGCAATGTGAAATGGAAGAATCGGGACCATCACTGGATGCCCCCGGAGGCGTGCGATCTGGTCTGAGCCGGCCGGGTCGGGCCGTGGCCGGGGCGGCGCCCGAGCTGCTGGACCGGGTCGATGCCGCGAATCGGGTGATCGGCACCGTGTGGCGGGCCCAGGTGCACGGCGACCCCGGCCTGGAGCACCGCGCCGTGCACGTCCTGGTGTGGGACAAGCAGGGCCGGCTGCTGCTGCAGAAGCGGTCGCGCACCAAGGACCTCGAGCCCGGCAAGTGGGACTGCTCGGTCGGCGGCCACCTGGAGGTGGGCGAGAGCTACGCCGCGGCGGCGGTGCGGGAGGCACAGGAGGAACTGGGGCTCGCCCTCGCCCGTTCCGACCTGCTTCCGCAGCACGACTACGTGTGGCGGTCCGCGCTCGAGACCGAACACGTCCGTACGTTTCGCATCGACCACAACGGCCCGTTCTCCCCGCATCCCGACGAGCTCCAGGCGGCGCGGTTCTGGTCGCCCGCCGAGCTGCGCGCCGCCGCCGGCACGGGCGTGCTGACCCCGGTGCTGGAGCATGAACTGCGCCTGATGGGGATCACCCTCGACGCGTACCTCGATCCCGCCACGGCGCCGCCGGCCGCGCCGCCGCCGCGCGACCGGATGGCGGACGCCACCCGCGCGCTGCACGAGGCGATCGACGCCAACGTGCGCCGCCATCGGCAGCCCTACCTGCATCCGGACGGGGAGACGCTGCAACTCGACCTGTTCGGCAGCGAACCGCTGGTCCGCTGGCAGGAGCGCAAGGCGGCCGCCGTCCTGCTCTCGTCCGAAGCATGGTCGGAACTGCCGCAGACCTACGCGCGCTACGGCACCGAGACCGGCCGCCGCCTGATTGCCGAGGTGTGCCGTCTGGAGCACGCGGCCGGCGCACTGGTCACCGACGGCGGCATGCAGGCGTGCGCCCTGGCGTTCGACGTCCTGTTCCAGCCGGGCAGTCACGCGGTGGTGACGCGCAGCGTGTACAACAAGAGCAAGTCCTACCTGCAGCGGCTGGCGGCACGCCAGGGCGGCGAAGTCACGCTGGTGGACGACGGCGACCTGCCGGCGCTGGCCGCGGCGTTGCGGCCGCAGACCACGCTGCTGTTCACCGAGACTTACACCAATCCGCTGGTGCGCGCCCTCGATCCGCCGGCCCTGGCGGCGGTCGCGGCCCGCGCCCGCGCGGCCGGCGCGGCGCAGCTCCGGGTGGTCGTGGACAACACGATCGCCACGCCCTGGGGGCTGCGCCGGCCGCTGCTGAAGGTGCCCGGCATCGACCTGGTGGTGGCCAGCGGCACCAAGGCGCTGGCGGGGCAGGACCGCGACCTGTGGGGCTACGTCGCCAGCAACCACGTCGACCTCCTGAACGAGGCGATGGACCTGCAGGCGATGCGCGGCGGCATCCTCGACTGGCGCCGGGCGCGCGCCATTCTCGACGGCTGGGGGGCGGCACGAGCGCGCTTCGAGCGGCGTTGCGCCACCGCCACCGCGATCGCCCGGTTTCTGGCCGGCCACGAGCGCGTGCAGCAGGTGTTCCACCCGTCGCTGCCGGACCACCCCGATGCGGCCACCATCGCCGCCCATTACCGGCTGCCGGGGTCGATGGTCAGCCTGCGTCTGGGCGCGCCGGATGCGGCGGCCGCAGCGACTGCCGCGACCGCGGATCACGGCGAAGCCGCGGCCCGCCACTTCTGTGACGTACTGGCGATGACCGAGGTGCCCCGCTACGCGCTGAGCTTCGACGGGCTGGCGACCAAGGTCAACCATCATCCCTCGGTCTCCGAGTACTTCACCGCCGCCGCCGAGCTGCGCCGGATCGGCGTCGGCCGGGTGATCCGGCTGGGGGTGGGAGTCGAGGAGCCGCGCGACCTGATCGCCTGTCTCAACTGGGCGCTGTGGCGCGCGCCGGAGATCGCGCCGGAAGCCGTGGCGGCCTGGCGGCGCCGGCGCCGGGCCGCGCTGGAGTTGCCCGCGGACGACCCGCCCGATGGCGCCGGCCGGCAGGCGCCGTCACCCTGACGACGCGTGTTTCGCTGACCACGTCGCCACCGCCGTCACCGCCTCCATGCCGCTGATCGACACCCACTGTCACCTTGACGACGGACGTTTCGCCGACGATCGGGCGGCCGTGATCGCGCGCGCCGCGGCGGCCGGTGTCACCGGGACGATCATCCCCGCCACCACCGCCGACAGCGCGCGCGGCGCGCTGGAGCTGGCCGCCCGCGAGACGGCGCTGCCGTTGCCCGGGCTGCGGGTGGCGGTGGGGGTGCATCCGCTGTGGTGCGCGCAGGCGGGTCCGATGCCGGAGGTGCTGGCGCGCCTGCGAGAGCTGGTGCACGCCCCGGAGACGGTCGCCATCGGCGAGATCGGCCTCGACTACTACCGCGGTCCGGCGCGCGCGCTGCAACTCCGGTGGCTCGACGCACAGCTCGATCTGGCCGCCGCCGCCGGGCTGCCGGTGATCCTGCACAACCGCGCGGCCACCTCCGACCTGCTGGCGCGGCTGCGCGCCTGGGCCGAGCGCGCCACCGTGCCGTCGCCGCCCGGGGTGCTGCACGCGTTCAGCGCCGGCCGGGCCGCGGCCGACTGGGCGCTGGCGGCCGGCTTCTACCTCGGCATCGGCGGCATGCTGACGTTCCGGCGCTCCGACGAACTGCGCGCGGTGGCCGCGGCGGCCCCCGCGGAACGGCTCGTGCTCGAGACCGACGCGCCCTATCTCGCCCCGGAACCGCTGCGCGGCCGGCGCAATGAACCGGCGTTCGTGCGCCACGTGGCGGCGCGGCTGGCGGCGGTGCGCGGCACCGGCCTGGAGCAGATCGAGCTGCAGACGACTCGTAACGCCCTGCGCCTGTTTCCCCGCTGCGCCCGGTGCGTGATTTGACGAGGCCGCGTCCAAAGGTGTATTCTGGTGTCGGCATGCGGGCTAGCTGGAGCGGCGCCGTGGGCGTGCTGGGCATCGCCGCCGCCATTCTGACCGGCTGTTCCCTCGACCGCCTGGCGACCCGGACCGTGGCCGACATGGTCTCCGGCGAGCTCGGACAGGCGGTCTTCGCGGGCGAAGAAGACCCCGAGTTCGCGGCCGCGGCGCTGCCCTTCACCATCAAGCTGCACGAGATGCTGGTGGCCGCCGAGCCCGAGGACGCGCCGCTGCAGCTCGCCACCGCGCGCGCCTACGCTTCCTACGCCCGCGGCTTCATTCACGTCCCGGCGACGCAGATACCCAACCCCGAGGTGGCGCGGCGCGCCGCCGAAATGGCGCGTGCCAAGCTGCACTACCTGCGCGGGCGCGAGCACGCGTTGGGCGGACTCGAGCTGCGCCATCCCGGGTTCCGCGAACGGTTCGCCGGCGGCGACCTGACCGGCGCGTTGGAGCTGGTCGACCCCTCGAGCATCGATTACCTGTACTGGTTGTCGGCGGCCTGGCTGGGGGCGCTCGCGACCGATCCCGCGGACCTGGAACTGGTAGTCACGCGGCACCTCGTCCAGGCGATCCTGGAGCTGCTGCTCGGCTGGGACGAGACCTACGGCTCCGGCGCGATCCACGAGCTGCTGCTCGCCTACCATGCAGGCCTGCCGGAGAACATGGGCGGCAGCGAGGCCCGCGCGCGCGCCCACTTCGAACGGGCGGTGGCGCTCGCCGGTGGCGCCCGGGTGACTCCCTATGTTAATCTGGCTGGTACGATTGCCGTACGCAACCAGGACCCGGCTGAATATCGCTCGCTGCTCGAGGCCGCCCTGGCGGTAGAGTTGGACATGCCGCAGTGGCGGCTGGAGAATGTCATCATGCAACGACTGGCCAGATGGTATCTGGATCACATAGGGGACCATTTCCTTGAATACTAGTACACGCGTTCCATCGCACGGCCGGCGGATCAGGCGCCGGTTCCTGACCCGCACCGCGCTGGCCGGGGCCATCCTCCTGGTGCTGAACGCCGGCATGGCCGCCGGACTGACCATCAAGCTGGCCAGTCAGGTGGGCGCCGACAACCCCTTGGACGACGTCCTTCAGCACGTGGCCGCGGAGTGGGCGCGCGTCTCGAACGGCGCGGTAGAGCTCAAGATCTTTCCGGGGGGCATCGCCGGCGACGGGGAGGATGTCATACGCAAGATGCGTATCGGACAGCTCGACGCGGCGGCGATGGAGATCACTGCATTCGACCGGATCTACCCGGGAATGCTCGCGCTGGTGCAGCCGATGCTGATTCGCACCGACGACGAGATGATCGCGATCCTGGACGCCACCATGCCGTTCTTCGCGCAGGAGTTGGAGCAGCGCGGGTTCGTGGCGGTGATGTGGGCGCCGATCGGCTGGGTGAACTTCTTCTCGCGCGAGCCGGTGCGCAGCAACGCCGACCTGCGCCGCCAGAAGCTGTGGATCGGGAACGCCAGCCCGGCCATGGTACGGGCGTGGCAGCAGGCCGGCTTCGACGTGGTTACCCTGCCGGAGACCGAGGTTGCGACCGCCCTGCAGAGCGGCATGATCGACGCCTACGTGGCCCCGCCTGTCCACGCGGCGTATGCACAATGGTTCGGCGTCACGCCCCATATGAATGACCTGCGGCTCGCGCCCCTGGTCGGGGCCCTGGTGGTCAGCAAGCGCACCTGGGAGCGGATTCCGGCGGATGTCCGCCCCCGGCTGCTGGAGGTGGCGCGGGCCGCGGCGCGCGACCTGCGGACCGAAATGCAGGCGCTCAACCAGCAGGCGGTGGAAATCATGACCGTGTTCGGCCTGAAGGTGCACCAGGCCACCGGCGCCTTCGAGCGCGACTGGCAGCGGATCATCGACCGCCATTGGAGTGACGTCCGCGACGAGCTGATCGATCCGCGGGCGTATGCGCTGGTGCAGGAGAAGGTGAGCTCCTACCGCGCCCGCTGAGCGCGGCTCCGCGGAGGCCCGGGTTGAGCACGCCGCCGCCACCCGACTCTTCCCCCGGTCCCGCGTCACCGCTGGCCCGGATCGAGGATGGCGCCGTCATCCTGGCCCTGGGTCTGCTCGCGGTGCTGCCGGCGGCGGACGTGGTGCTGCGCGCGCTGCGCAACGCCGGGATCGCCGCCAACGCCGAGTATCTGCGCCACCTGACGCTGTGGGTGGCCCTGCTCGGCGGCATCATCGCCACCCGCAACGGAACCCACCTGGCACTGAGCCGCGGCCTGCATACCGCGCTCGCGGCCTGGGGCGAACCCTTGCGCGTCGCCACCGGCGCCGTCTCGGTGCTGGTCACCAGCGCCCTGGCGGCCAGCTCGCTGTCGCTGCTGGTGCTGGCGTTCGATCCGCACCACCGGGTGGGCGGCATCCCGATTCAGGCGGCGGTGGCGATTCTGCCGGTCGGGTTCGCCTGGATCACCGTCCGCTTCGCGGCCAACGGCCCGCGCGGGCTGGGCGCGCGCTTCGCCCTGGCCGGCGCCGCGGCGGCCGGCCTGCTGCTCGCCATCGCCCCGGTGGTGTCGGTGCTCGGCATGCTGTTCCCTTCCTACGACCCCAGCTACCGCCTGGCCGAGGCGGTGGCCGCGGTGGCCGCCGCGGCGCGCCTGCCGCTGGTCCTGCTGCTGGTGGCGTCCGCCTTCATCGGCACCCCCATCTTCGTGATCCTGAGCGGGTTTACCCTGCTGCAGTTCCTGGGCAGCGGCGGCGCCCTGGAGGTGGTGCCCAACGAAGCCTACACCATGCTGTCCCAGCCCCTGGTCCCGGCGCTGCCGCTGTTTACCTGTGCCGGCTTCCTGCTGTCGGAGAGCAAGGCGGGCGAGCGGCTGGTGCGCGTGTTCCGCGCCTGGTTCGGCTGGTTTCGGGGCGGGCTGGCGGTGATGGCGGTGCTCACCTGCGCCTTCTTCACCACCTTCACCGGGGCCTCCGGCGTCACCATCCTCGCGCTCGGCGGACTGCTGCTGTTCATGCTCACGCGCAACGGCTACCGCGAACGGTTCAGCATCGGGCTGATCACCGCTTCCGGCAGTATCGGGCTGCTGTTTCCGCCCGCGCTGCCGATCATCATGTACGGCGTCATCGCCCAGATCGACATCCGCCAACTGTTCGTCGGCGGGTTCGTCCCCGGCGTGGTGATGGTGCTCGCGCTGGCGGGGTTCGGCATCTATCAGGCGGTGCAGGGGCGGCGCGCGCACGCCGCCGCCGATGCGGGCGACACCCCGGCCTCCGCCCGCCCGCCGCCGGAGCCGTTCAACCTGCGCCAGGCGCTGCGGGCGGCGCGCGCCGCCGGGTGGGAGTTGGCGCTGCCGGTGCTGGTCATCCTGCTGTACTTCGGCGGCGTCACCACGCTGGTGGAGACCGCGGCGGTGGCCACGCTGTACGTACTGCTGGTGGAGATGGTCGTGCACCGCGAGATCTCGCTGCGCCGCCTGCCGCAGGTGCTGGCCAGGTGCACGCCAATCATCGGCGGCGTGCTGGTGATCCTGGCATCCGCCAAGGGACTCTCCTACTTCATGGTGGACGCCGAGATCCCGACACGGCTGGTCGAGTGGGTGGGCGGCACCATCAGCTCGCGCCTGCTGTTCCTGATCCTGCTCAACCTCACCCTGCTGGCGGCCGGCGCGCTGATGGACATCTTCTCCGCCATCGTGGTGCTCGGGCCGCTGCTGATCCCCTTGGGGTTGTCGTACGGCGTCCATCCGGTCCACCTCGGCATCGTGTTTCTCGCCAACCTGGAGCTGGGCTATCTCACGCCGCCGGTGGGGATCAACCTGTTTCTGGCGTCGTACCGGTTCGACCGCGACCTGTTCCAGATCTACCGCACGGTCGTGCCGTTCCTGCTGCTGTTGCTGGTGGTGGTCCTGGTGATCACCTACGTGCCGTTCCTTACCACCGGCCTGCTGTCGGTCATTCGGTTCTGATGGAGAGCCCGTCCCTGCGGCGCTACCGGCGGCGCTGGCGGATCGCCACCTGGACGCTGGCGGCCGCGGTGCTGGCCTCGCTCGGCATCAGCGTCGGCGTCGGCTGGAACGCCAACAGCCCGTTCGAACGGGTACGCGACGTCGTGATCGCGGTGGTGGCGAGCGCCTTCACCTTCGTGGCGCTGCGCTGGTGTGCCGGCGCGTGGCGGCGCTACGCCGATCGCTACCTGATGACCGACGCCAAGGCCGCGGCGCTGGTCGAGAAAGCCCTGGCCAAGGGCCTCCTGCCCCCCGAGTACCAACGCTCCCCGGCGCGCGACCGCGCGGTCGCCAAGACCATCCGCCTCGACCGCAAGCTCGGCTTCACCGAAGCGGAAATCGAAAAAGACCTCGAGGATTTCGTCGGATGAGCACGGTAACAGTACGGATCGACCGCTACGAGATCTCCGAATGCCGCTGCTCACTTATAAAGGCGCGGGGGCAGAGGCAGCCGAGCAGTACGAACAGCGTTATCACGGGCGGTGCCGTCGTTGAGGTCGAAGCTTGCGGCTGCAGCGAGCACCGGATGCGCGTCGTCTCGGAACCTCGGGTAGTGAAGAAGAGAGACCCGATGCCGGTGCGGCGACAGCTTGCAGACGTTCCACCTGAACCGGGCGCCTGCCGCCGAACCGAACGAACAGACGGTGCCGAGGAGATCGGCGTCATGCCTCTCAAGCGCATCGCGATGGAGATACACGGCTCCGCCGACTCTGCCCGGCAGGTAGTCCACGCTCCATGCCGCATCGACGTGGATCTCACCGCGACGTCGGATCAGAACGTCGTTCATCAAGAAGCTGTTGAAATGATCGGACATGCTCCGAAATCGTCCTTGACCCGCCGGTCACCGGTGTCGGCATGAGACACACAGTCCGGCGTCGAGATCATCGCTGCGCCGGAAGCATCGGTAACAGATACCGAGCCGTTGACCGATACCGTCAAGGACCTCGCCGGGGTTGCCGTCGTGTTCTCTGGCAAGACGGATGACGTGATCGACGAAATCGGTGGTCTTGTCCGGCCCAATCTCGGAGAAGTACGACTCCCGCTCGAGCATGACGAGCAAGCTGTTCAACATGTGACTACCGCTGTGATTGGACATTCGTTTCTCGCCGCAGGATAGAACCGGCATCGCCGTGACGCAACCCCGCGCGCCACGCCGGCGCACGTTTGCGGCCGACCGCGCGACAGGTGCTTCCACCGAGTGTTCTCCAACACCGCGGACGCCGCCAGCCGGAGCGGAATTCGGCTCCGGTGCCGGCGGCACGGCATGACCTCACCGGCGTACCGCTCGGCGTAGGCAGATCCTAAGAAGATGGTGTTCGTCGGCGGCGCAAAGTCGGGTGCCCATTGTGGATCGCGCGCATGGCGGTTTGGGCCCTATGCTATGAACCGGCGGACGACGTAAATCGCTCGAACTCCTGAAATGACTTGCTCCGGGCCTCGTATGCGGCATGACCCAGAACCGTAACGCCGCCGTCGCGGAGGGGCAGCTGAGCCCAGACGCGGACGTCCTTGTTGATATCGTGCTGGTTGATCATCTCGACTGACGCATGGGCGAGCGCAAGGGTCGCCGTTTGCGCTCGGGTGAGCCCGTCATCCAAGGTCGTGAATTCGCCCAGAGGTGAACCGATGAAGATCATGATGTAGACGTAGTCTCCCCGGTCGCTCACTTCTTGTATGTCGATGCGATCCCCGATCACTGTGGGGTCACTTATCGCGGAGATAGCGCTGAGCACCGTCTCCGGAATCACTTTGGCCCCCGCGCAACCGCTGGCAAGCAGTGCCAACCCGAACAACGCTGCTGGATAGATTCGTCTCATTCGTCTCCCCTTCACTGTGCAGGGGAGCAAAGCTCTTGCCGTAGCGGTTCACAGCATGGCCCGGCTCCCTGGTTGATCCCAGAATCCAGCCATGTTTCCAATCCGCACAACGTATCTTGCGACATTGCGATTAGCCGCCAGCGATACCGGCGGGCACAACGGGTGGGACGTGTGAAGTGTACTGGGTTTTTGCACTTCGGGCAATAGCGGTTCTTGAGGTTGAGCGCCAGCGTCGCCGGGCCGCGCTGCGCCAGGGCAAGCCGCCAGCCGAGGCTGTAGCGGCGCTCCGTGTCCGAGCGACAGTAGCGCGTCCACGCCGCCCGTCGCCGAGGCTCCGAAGGTCTGCCGGAGCGTGAGCTTCACCCCCCGGTCGCTCCGCGGGGGTGGGTCCCAGATCAGCGAGCCCGCGATGCCGCGGTCGCGGAAGCCGCCGGCCTCCGGGGTCAGGAGCCCGCGCGCGCGCAACTCGGCCGCGAGCCCGCCGCCGAGGTCGAGCCCGAACCCGGTCTCGGCGTCGCCGCCGTCATGGCGGAGCCCCACCTCCAGACGCGTCACCGATGCGGGGCGCGCCCGGTCCAGGTCCACCGGGAAGAAGTAGAGACCCGATGCCGGTGCGGCGGCGAACTGCCTCTGCCGTAGCGGCGCTCAGCCGGCCGCTCGATTCTGTGACGACAGGTCGAGGCCGGTCTCGAATTCGCGCTCTCGCCCACGGAGCCAGTGGTCAAGCGTCCGAGCGGTGATGTTTGCGACCTCGGCAACCTCGATCTCGGAGCCGCCGTACTCGACGAGGCTCACCCGCCCACGGTGAGCGCCGCCGCCCCACCGGGTCAGCATGCCCGCCGGCGGCTCGTCGTCGGCTTCCATGCCCAGGGCCGGTCTCAGGGCCGCCGCCCCCCTTTACAGCTTCACCGGACCATGGTGTATAGTGCTCAACCACCAAGGGCGAGGTGAGATCGATGGCCGCGCGCATTCGACAACAGCTTTCGGCACAAATGAAGCATGCCGCGGAAGAGGCGATTCGAAACCTCGAGCTCAGCGTTCGTTTCATCGTTACCGACTACACCGTCGAGTTCGTCGCGGAAAAGGTCCGTTCAAAGGAATACTACGTACCCGAATACCAGCGTGAGATGATCTGGGACGATGCGGTGCAATCACGCTTTATAGAGTCGGTCCTGATCGGGCTTCCGATTCCCTTCGTCTGGAGATCGTCGATGGATCCCAGCGGATGCGGACGCTGCGCCGGTTCATGGACAATGACCTGAAGTTGACGAAGCTCGAACTGCTCCCGGAGACGAACGACTTCCACTATCGAGACTTGTCCGAAGCCCGACAGCGGAAATTCAATGCACGGACCTTGCGCGGGATCGTATTGGAGAACGCGACCACCACCGCCACTCGTACCGAGATGTTCGCTCGTATCAACACCGGGGGGCGATCGGCGAACGATGCGGAAGTTCGCAGGGGATCGCTGCCCGGAGACTTCACCGACCTCGTGATCGAGTGCGCGCGATACGACGCATTCGTCAAACTCACTCCGATCTCCCAGAGGCTGATCAACGCTAGAGATCATCGAAAGACTCAGGGACGAGTTCGGCCGTATGGTGGAGTTCGTCGGCATGGCGTTTCCACACGGTTTTCGAAAGACCGTCACTGCAAGACAGGTCCCGCGCGCTCGCTATGAAGCGATCGCCGTCGGCTCCGGCCTTGCGCTCAGGCAGCGTTCCGACCTGTTGAATGAGCCCATCCGGACGGTCGATTGGGCAGGCGATCACGAGTTCCTGAAGGTGACCACCTCCGATGCCGCGTTTCTCCAGGAGAATGCGGCTTGATGGGCAAGCGATCGCCAAGACGGATCACGGCGATCGATCTGTTCTGCGGGGTCGGAGGCCTCACACAGGGCCTCGGGCGGGCTGGTATAGACGTGGCCATGGGGGTCGATCTCGATCCAGCATGTCAGTACGCGTTCGAGGCCAACAACGCGGCCACATTCGTCAACGCCGACGTGATGCGGCTTCGAGCGGAGGATCTCGCACCGGCGTTCGCGGCCAAGGGCGTTTCGCTTCTCGCAGGTTGCGCGCCATGTCAGCCGTTTTCGACCTATTCCCGCAGTGCCAAGCGGGGGCGACGCGGAGGCCTGCGGCGTCATGGCTCGCATGATTAGGTATTGCTGCGCAGGTTCGGCGAACTGATCAGCGATCTCAAGCCGGATCTCGTCACGATGGAGAACGTTCCTCCGCTGCGTGATCAACAGGTGTTTCGTGAGTTCGTCGACGGCCTCGGGGGATATCACGTCGACTACGACATCGTCGATGGACGGATGGTCGGGTTGCCGCAGACGCGCAAGAGGTTGGTACTGGTCGGTTCGACGCTCGGGCCGATCACGCTGCCCGCTCCCCACGGCATCCCCAATACGGTCCGGGCGACAATCGGGGGGCTGCCGTCACTTGAGGCCGGCGTCGTCGATCCGGGCGACGCGCTGCATGCGGCCAGCCGGCTCAGCCCGCTGAACGTCGAACGGATCAGGGCATCCAATCCGGGGGGGGACGTGGCGTGACTGGCCTGAGCGACTGCGCGCGAGGTGTCACACGAGGGCGAGCGGAGCGACCTACCCGTCGGTCTATGGGAGAATGACGTGGGACGCTCCGAGCCCGACCCTCACCACCCAATGTTTCGGCTACGGTAACGGCCGTTTCGGCCATCCCGAGGCGGACTGTGCAATCAGCTCCGACGCACCGATCCGGCGCTTGATTCGCGGCGCGACTGGGGGTAGGCTGGCCGGAGCAGGTTGACGTCCGTGACGGATACCCGAGAGCAGCTACCATTTCTCCTGCAACTTCTCGACGACGAGGTCGCGAGCGTGCGGCGCCGCGTCCGGCGCGCGCTGGAGGGCCTCGGGCCACACTTGGAACGGCTGGTGGAGCCCTATCTGGCGCAGCTCACCGACGATCAGCACGCCGCGTTGCGCCGGGTTCTGACCCTCCAGCGCAAGAGCTGGCTGCGCCGCCACTGGCCGAGCTGGTCCGCCGCCGAGGGACGTTCGCCCCAGATCGAGACCGCCCTCGGCCTGATCGCCCGCTTCCAGCTCGGTGCCGATTTCCCGCTTGCGCTGGGCGATCTCCTCGACGGCCTCGCCACCGAATACCGCGACGCGCACCGCCGGCGCGACCCGCTGAGCCTCGCCCGGTTCCTGTTCCAGGAGCAGGGGCTGCGCGGCAACCGCGAAGATTACCTCAACCCCATGAACAGCAATCTGATCTCGGTGATTCTCTCCCGCAAGGGGATACCGATCAGCTTGGCGCTGATCTACGTGCTGCTGGGCCACCGCCTCGGCTTCGACATCGAGGGCTGCAACGTGCCGCGCCACTTCCTGGCGCGCGCCATCCACAACGGCCGCCTGGTGCTGGTGGACTGCTTCGACGGTGGGCGGCTGGTGGAGGCCGAGCGTCTGCTGAACTCGAGCGCCTATCGGCGCCAGTTCCAGACCCTGCGCGCCGGCGCCAGCGCCCTGCACACGGTGCAGCGCGTGCTCCAGAACCTCAATCACGCCTACCGCCACACCGGCGATCACGACCTGAGCGCCTTCATGATCGAGTTGCTCGGCGTCACCGCGCGCCGCGGCGCGAGCTAGGAGTCCGGCGGTTTTGCGCCAGCCTCCCGCGCGGGACGCGAACCCACGTCCGGAGGCGCCGCCAGCGCCGCAGACCGTGGTCGAAGGGGCGGTGGCGCGCGTCGTGTACCAGCACGAGGAGAGCGGCTACGCGGTGGTGGCGCTGCGCGACGGCGCCGGCAGCGAGGTAATCGCGGTCGGCAATCTGCTCGGCACGCGTCCGGGCGAGACCCTGCGCGTCACCGGTGCCTGGACCAATCACCCGAAGTACGGCCGGCGCCTCGAGGTGGAATCGTTCGCGGCCATCACGCCGCGCACCGTCACCGGGCTGGAACACTATCTCGGATCGGGCCTGGTGCCCGGCATCGGGCCGGTGTTCGCCCGGCGGCTGGTCGCCCACTTCGGTCTGGAGACGCTCGACGTGCTCGACCGTGCCAGCCGGCGGCTGCGCGAGGTGCCTGGCATCGGCGCGGTGCGCGCCGAGCGCGCGGCGGCGGCTTGGCGGGCGCAGCGCGCTCGCCACGGCACCCTGTTGTTCCTGCAGTCGCACGGCATCTCCGCCGCCCGCGCCATGCGCATCTACCGCCGGTTCGGCGACCGCGCGCGCGCCGTGCTGGAGGAAGACCCGTATCGGGTGGCCGAGCAGGTGGCCGGCATGGGCTTCAAGACCGCCGACCAGATTGCCGCCAAGCTGGGCATCGCGGCCGACTCGCCGCGACGCGTGGAGGCCGGCGTGCGGCACGCGCTGGCCGAGGCCGCCACCGCCGGCGACGTGTACCTGCCGGCCGGAGAACTGCGGCAGCGCACCGCCGCGCTGCTGGAGCTGGACGACCGGCCGCGGGTGGAGGCGGCAATCGCCGCGCTGCTGGCTGACGGGCGGCTGGCCGTTGGGCGCAGCGCGCCGGCTGCGGCGAACCGGGCGCCGGACGGCAGCGCGCCGGACGCGGTGTACCTCCCCCACCTGCACGCGGCCGAGCAGCGCGCGTCCCGGCGGCTGGCGGCGCTGGTGCGCGCCCGCGCCAGCGGGCCCGGCCCGTCCGCCGGCACCGCCGACCCCGCGACGGGCGTCGAGCTGTCGCCGGCGCAGCGCACCGCCACCGGCGCCCTGCTGCGCCACAAGGTGGCGGTCCTCACCGGCGGTCCCGGCACCGGCAAGACCACCCTGGTGCGCTGGATCGCGCACAGCTTCACGCGGGCGCGCGCACAGGTGGTGCTGGCGGCGCCGACCGGACGCGCCGCCAAGCGCCTCGAGGAAGCCACCGGACTGCGCGCCGCCACCATCCATCGGCTGCTCGAGTTCAGCCCCCGCGACGGCGCCTTCGGCCGTACCCGGGACTTCCCGCTGGCGGCGGACGTGCTGGTGGTGGACGAAGCGTCGATGCTGGAGCTGGAGCTGCTGGCGGCGTTGCTCGACGCCACCCCCGACGGCTGCCGGGTTTTGTTCGTGGGCGACGCCGATCAGCTCCCGTCGGTGGGGCCGGGCGCGGTGCTGGCCGACCTCGCGGCGATCGCCGTGATTCCCACCGTGCGCTTGACCGAGGTGTTCCGCCAGTCGGCCGCCAGCCGCATCGTCCAGGCGGCGCACGCCATCAACCGCGGCGAGTTCGACGCGCGCGCGGCCGCGGGCGCAACCGGCGCGTCCGACTTCTACCTGATCCTGCGCTCCGACCCGGAGCAGGTGGCGCACACCGTGGAGACACTGGTGACCTCCCGCATCCCCCGGCGGTTCGGTCTCGATCCGCACACCGAGATCCAGGTGCTGTCGCCGATGAATCGCGGGCCGCTCGGCACCACCCGGCTCAACGCCCTGCTGCGCGCCCGGCTGGGCCGGCCGCAAACCGTGCCGCCGCACGCCGGCGCCGCCGGCGCCGCCGGCACGCACGGCGACCCGCCCGACGCCGCCGAGACGCCGGGCCTGCGCCCCGGCGACCGCGTGCTGCAGACCCGCAACAACTATCAGTTGGAGGTCTACAACGGCGACATCGGCCAAGTGGCGGAGGTGGACCCGGGGGCGGGGACCGTGCGCGTGAACTTCGGCCCGCGGCCGGTGCTCTACCGCGGCGCCGACGCCGACGATCTGATGCTGGCGTACGCCATTTCCATCCACCGTTCGCAGGGCAGCGAGTTTCCCGCGGTGGTGGTGCCCGTGCACACCCAGCACTACGTGATGTTGCGCCGCAATCTGCTGTACACGGCGGTGACCCGCGGCCGGCGGCTGGTGGTGCTGGTCGGCAGCGTGCGCGCCATTGCGCTGGCCGTACGGCGTGGCGCCGAACGGGAGCGGTACTCCGCCCTGCCCGAACGGGTGGCGGCGGAGTGGGGCGCGCTCGGCGGCACCGCGACGCCGCGCTGATGGGCCCGGCCGGCGGCGGGCCGGGGCCGGGGCTGCTGCCGGGGCTGAGCCGCATCGGCCTGGGGACCTGGGCGCTCGGCGGAGCCGGCTGGCGGTACGCGTGGGGCCGCCAGGACGACGCGGTCTCGCGCGCCACGATCCTGCGCGCCGTCGACCTCGGCATCAACTGGATCGACACTGCCCCCGTGTACGGCGTCGGGCACGCGGAGGAGCTGGTCGGCCGCACCCTTGCCGAGCACGGGCTGCGCAGCCGCGTGCTGCTGGCGACCAAGTGCGGATTCCTCTGGCAGCCCGGCAGCCGCCGCCCCTATCCGCGCCTGACCCGACAGAGCGTGTTCGCCGAGGCGACCGCCAGCCTCAAGCGGCTGCGCACCGACCACCTCGACCTCTATCAGATCCACTGGCCGGGGCCGGACTGCGACCTGGATGCCGCGTGGGAGTCGATCGGACGGCTCATCGAGCAGGGCACGGTGCGGGCCGGCGGCGTGTGCAACCTGGCCGGCCCGGAGCTGGCGCACCTGCACCACGCGCGTGCGATCGGCTCGGTGCAACTGTGCTACCACCTGCTGCAGCGCGCCCCCGAACCCCGGCTGCTGCCCTGGTGCGCCCGGCGCGGGATCGCGGTGCTCGCCTACAGCCCGCTCGCTTCCGGCATCCTGGCCCACGGGTTCGACCACCGGCGCCGGCGGCGCATGCCGGGCGACGACTGGCGCACCCGCGACCCCGCGTTCAATGAACCGCGGCTCGCGCCTCACCTGCGGGTGGCGGCCGCGCTGCGCGAGTTCGCCGCCGCGCGCGGCGGCCGCGCCGAGCAGTACGCCCTGGCGTGGGCGGCGTCCCACCCGGCGGTGAGCGCCGTGATCGTCGGCGCGCGCAGCCCGCAGCAGATCAGCCACGCGGCAGCCGGCGGCGTGCTGCCGCTGCCGCCCGCCGCGCGGCGCCGGCTCGGCGAGCTGATCGCCAGTGCCGCCCGGCCCATGGCAGGCTGATCACCCCACCGACGTTGATGCTGAAGACGATGATGACGACCGGCGAAACACCTTCTTCCTTGGCGAGCGCTTTGAGTCGCCCATGGATGCGGTCGGGGAACCTCACTTGGATCGTCTTCATGTCTCACTCCTTACTCGTCGAATGAAGTCTCCGAACGGCTGAGATGACGTCGCCTTGCGACGCATGCACGCGGGAACCAGCCGTGCCGCACCCCCCCTAAACCGACCTGGCGCCTTGCGCACCCAGCCGCGCCGCACCACCGATGAGCCGCGGGTCGAGCAGGTCGCGCACCGCGTCACCAAGCATGTTCAGGCTGTACACGGTAATCGTCAAAGCCAGGCCGGGCCAAAAGGCGAGGTGTGGCGCCGCCTTCTTTCGGTACTGCGCGCGCCGGACGAGATTGATCCACGCGGTAAAACTCGGTCGCCACCCAACCCGGGCAGAGTACCGAAACCTTGACGTGGGGCGCCAACTCGGCCAAATCGTAATAGAGCGACTCGGTCAGGGCCACCACGGCATGTTTCGAGACCCCATACGACCCGCGCCCCGGGACCACGCCGGAAAGGGATGAGACGTTGACCACATGGCTTGGCTGCTCCCGTTTGATTCATGCGGGGGACGAATGCGCGCAGGCCATAGAGCACCCCGTAGAAATTGACCCCCATGATCCAGTTCCAATCGTCCAGCGTGAGCTCCAGTGTCTTGCCCGGCCCCGACCTGCCCAAATGCTTCGACCGTGGCTGCTGCCAGGTTTTCCACCTGTTCTACCTGGGATACATCGGTCTGGACGATCAGCGTCTCGGCCCCGAGCGCCTTCAGGTCGGCGGCGGTCTTGGTGAGGGATTCCATCCCGAATCCGGCCAAGACGACCTTCATCCCTTCCTTGGCACAGTGGAGGGCAATCCCTCGGCCGATGCCGCGCCCTGCGCCGGTGATCACCGCGACTTTGTCTCTATAGTCTTTCAGGTTCCTCCAGGGTTTGCTGAATATCAGGCGGTAGCGGACCTGCCTGCGCGGCCACGACGCTCTCCTCGAGTTCCTCGGGTGTGGACGCACCCACAAGGATGGTCGACAGTTCTTTATTGGCGATCAAAAAGCGAACCGTCAATGCTGCGATCGAAATACCGGTCGCCCGGGCCAACGAACTGAGGCCAATGTAACGGCACAGCCCCTGCGCCTTTGCTTCACGAAGGGCTTGCATCACCGGCGCATTCTCGTAGTCGAGCGGCTCATCGATCTCCAGCAGCTCCCGCCGGCGGCGGCCAGGCGCCGCTTGCTCTCAACGTAGACGTCTTCCGACAGCGGGCCTCTCAGAATGCCCCGGATGTTCTCTTGCAGGTGGTCGAGATTCGACGTGCCCACGATGTTGGTGTGCGAGTACGGGTGGGTCAGCGTGTAGCGTAGGACGAAGGTGGTCCGGGTTTCGCCTTCCTCCATTAGCTCGTCCAGGCCTGCCTCCTCAAACTTCTGCCACCGGTCGGCTCGGCCTGAGCCGACTTCAGGCTCTCCCTGGGCCACGCCACCCCGGATGATGATGCCGGTGCCGGCCTCCGCCGACTTCGCGATCCAGTCTTCGTGGTCCCGTTCCAGGGCCGAGTAGGGAATCTGGAAAGTATCGAACACGCCCCAGTCAAGATAGGTAGGCAGGTGAGGCAGGGTGGTCGAGATGCCCAGCCAGCGCACCTTACCCTGCGCCTTCATGTCCTGAAGGACGGCCACCAGGTCCCCGGCCTCGCACTCCTCGACCGTGGGGTTATGGTACTGCATTATGTCGACGTAGTCGGTCTTCAAGCGCTCCAGGCTCTCATGCAGGCCACGGAACGCGTTTTCCCTGGTCCAGATGTGGCCGTCGGGTGCGCATCCACACTTCGTCGCCAGGCGATAATCCGAGCGCCGGGCACTGATGTGCCGACCTATCTGCTCCTCCGCGGGGCCGCTCGCCGATCGAACGCCGTAGTCGTTGGCCGTGTCGATGAAGTTGATTCCCGAGTCCAGGACGGCGTTGAGAAGCCTTCCCCACTGCCCGTGGTCGGGCTGGTTACGAAGCGCGGTGCCATATCCCAGTCTGGTGACCTCGAGCCCAGTACGACCCAGAACCGCCGTCGGAAGTGTCTGTGTCATCTATGAGCTCCTGTCAGTAGTCGCCATGGTGCCGCAAGCCGGAATGTCCCCCTCCAACACCTGTTCAGCGAATGGAGACCAAACAGTTACCGCACCTGCAATCCTGCGGTACTTGTCTGGCACATGAGTTGGTATGTACCTAGGTTAATGACTTAATGCTGAAGTTCTCGAACCGAATCCAATGCGCCGCATCTGCCGGGCCGTTATAGCACTGGATACTCACCTGGTCGTCGCCCGGCGGGGGAAGGTCGCCTGTTGCCGCCGTTTGGAATTCTGTCGCATCTTCGGGGCGATATTGTGCTTCCCAAGAATCCGCGGTAACCAGCAAGCGCAGTCGGACGCTCTTCGCCGGCATCGGCTGCCGCCCGGGGATGATGTAAAGCTCGCCGTCAAGGAGCTCCTTCACCTCCTTGAATACCGGCTTGCCGTCATTGTACCAGGTGATCCCCGCTTGCTCATACGGCTGGGTTGGATAGGTGTGGTTGGTAACGGTCACTTCGATGGCAAATGTGCCAGCGCCGCGGTCTGGCGCGGGCCTTAGCAACGCGTTCCTGACCGTAGCCGCGTCACCGGGCTCGACGCAAATCTCCAGCCCGCTGTCTCGAATACGCCAACGGTCCGGGTTCTCCCTCAGCCATGACCAGCCTTCGTCTAGCGCCCCATCGAAGCGGTCTTCAAAAATAACTTGTTCATTAAATGAGTTCACGTCAATTCCTCCATTCGAATATTTGGGTGTCAAAGTAGTCAGCGAACTAGATACTTGATTTGGGTCCTTGTCAATGACAAATTCGGACATAGCCCCGGCCCATTGTAGCATAGCTTAAGAAAATGGAGGTTTTTCCATCCATCCTCCTTTGGCGTTTCACTCCCCAGGAGACAGCATGACCACCCTGGGAT
The DNA here is from genome assembly GCA_965198005.1 of Spirochaetia bacterium. Lineage (GTDB taxonomy): Bacteria > Spirochaetota > Spirochaetia > SZUA-6 > Bin103 > Bin103. Next base: position 388,318 of record CBDAOI010000003.1, on the reverse strand, counting down.
CGAGTGTCCAGACGCTAGGCAACTTATTACATACTCATGACCTATACGACCACTTACGTGCCGTCCCGCCCGCCATTGCCCCCTACGCCGACCCTCTCAATTTTTGTTCACCGAGAATTGCTGCACCGCGCTCGTGGCGCCGCGTCAGCGCTAGGCAGCGGCTGGGCTGGATGGTGTCGGTGCCCATTCGCGGACGAGTGTAGAGGCCGTCCCCAATCCGTGTCAAGCGCGACCCACCGCGCTCGTGGCGCCGCGTCAGCGCTAGCCGGCGGCTGGAGTGGATGGCGTCGGTCCCCATAGGCGAACGAGGAGTATGGCCGGCCGGCCACGCGAGGGCAAGCACTTCTCGGTGAGCGAGGCGAGCACGACTCGTCTGGTCCCGCACACGCACGCCGGCGCCCATTGTTCTACAGGCGCACTTTAGTTTGGGCCCAAAAGTAGAAAAGAGTCGTTGCCTCGTGGCGCTGTCGGGGGGGGGGCCGCGTGTGGAACCTGCCGCTCGAGCGAGAGCGTTACCTTGCCGAGCGTCAGCCGTCGGCCACCTCGAACGCCGTCACGTTGCGCCGCTCGCGGCTGAACTCCACCCCGATCAGGTGGATGGGCTCGCCGCGCCCCCGGTACTTGGCCGCGTAGTCGCGCTCCCGCAACTGCGCCAGGGCGGACCCAGGCGAGGCCATCTCGACCACCTTGAACTCGAACAGATACACATGCCCGCCGGTCCTCACCGCCATGTCGAGCCGGCTGTGGCTGCTCGAGTCTTCGACCGCGATCTCGTACCCTAGCGCCGCGAAATAGGAGTACACCACGCTCGCGTAGAATCCCTCGTACCGAGCGATGTCGTTATTGGTGTACCACTGATACGGAATGCTGGCGAAGAACGCCTCGAACAGGTCCTTGAGTCCCGCACAGTCGTGTGCCTCTAGCATCCGCGCCAGGCGGATGCTGTTGGTGGTCTGCTGCTTCGCGTCCTGCACCAGTTGCCGTAGCAGGACCCCGTTCAGGCTCTGCCGCACCTCCCGGTTGGGATAGCCCAGCCGGTAGAGCGCCATGCCCCCCAGCTCCTCTTTGCCGGTGATGGTCAGGTAGCCGGTCTGAAAAAGCAGCGCCTCGGTGGCGATGTTGCCCACGTCGAACGTCGACAGCAGCTCCGCCGTGCTCACCGTGCGGTCGAGCGTAACCGTCGCGACCCGCCGCTCGATGAGCGTGTCCACCAGGAACGCCGGCGTGCCGGTCTCGAACCAGTGGGCGGCGAATTCACGGCGGCGAAACAGCAGCAGCACGTCGTACGGGTTGTACACCTTCTCCGTGCCCAGCCAGCTATAGCCGTTATACCACTCACGCACCCGCTCGCGGTCCAAGCCGGCCAGCTCCGGTGCGAATACGGTGTCGAGGTCACCCTCGGTGTACCCGCAGATCGACGAGTAGACCGGATCCAGCGTGAGGTCGGTGAGGTTGTTCAACTGCGAGAACAGGTTCACCTTGGAGAACTTGCTGATGCCCGTCAGAAACGTGAACCGCACGTGCGCGTCGCTGTCCTTGATGACCCCGTACAGCCCGCGCAGAAAGTCGCGGTTGGCGCGCGCCACCTCTGCCCTCTCCAGCGCATCGAGGATCGGCTTGTCGTACTCGTCCACCAGCACCGCCACCCGCTGCCCGGTATGGGTGTGCAACGTCCTGAGTAGAAAGGCTAGCCGCTCCGGCGCGGTGGCGTAGCGCACGCTCACGCCCTGCTGTTCCGCTACCGCCTCCAGTTGCGCCATGACGTTGGCGTGCAGATGCGCGGGCTCAGTGAAATTGCTGCCGCCGAAGCTCAGCCGCACCACCGGATGGCGCTGCGACCAGTCGTGCCTTCGTCGAGGAGCCGTTCGACGTAGGCGGTCTTGTCTACGTAGTAGCAGTCCCGCTCGCGCAGGTTGCGGAAGGTCTGGATGCCGATGGGCAGTCGGCGTCGGGCCATGCGCCTCATCTTACTCTATTGCGTCTTTCGAACTCGTCCCTGTCGCCCTTTCGTTGCTAGGGGGCACTTCAGTTGGGGCCCCCAGAAATGGACATCGACACTCAGGTCACGCCGCTACCTCTACCATCCCGCTGGCCACGAACCGCTGCGCATCCTCGATATCTCGCCGGAAGCCGCGCACCACCTTCGAGAGGAGCTGGGAGTAGGGATCGTAGTGAAAGAAGCTCACGGCGCCGAAGGTGGCGATGAAGACGTGGCGATCGGCCGCGCCGGCCAGCGGCGGGACGAAGTGCTCGGGTCGAGCGAGCTCGACATTCACGTGGTCTCGCTCCTTGATGCGCTGGATGTCGCGGAAGACAGCCTCGTCGTCGCTGTGCAGGTCGACGTCGATCGTGGACTCTCGCCCCGAGGTGACGACTCGGCCAGGTGGCGCATAAAATCGAACAGCCTCCTGCGGGTGACGCTGGTGCGCATCCCTGCTCACGCGACCGCCGCAGCACGCGACAGCCGAATCATGCGACAGGAGTCGGCGAAAGAAGCAACCTGACGCAGATGTGCGGTGTAACGCGCGTGCGCCATCTCGCCCTCCGTGCCTTCCAGTAGCCGATAGAGGCGCACTTCGGGATCGGCGAGTGTGTAGGTCACCGGGACCCCCTCACGCCGCAGCCGCGGCGCCGCCAGCGACACCAGCAGGCTGGCGATGCTCGTACGATCGTTTGCCAGGTCGCGCAGACCCTCATCGACGAGCTCGCCGCCGGGTAGTGCCAGGTCGGCGAAGCGGGAGGCCCCAAAGCGCTCGCGTGTCCACCGAGCCACAGCTGCGCGCCGCGCAATCGAGGTTCGTTCCGTGGCAGTGAGTTTCCTCGCCCTCGCGCCGCCACCGGCGCGACCGTAGGCGCGAAAGCGCGCGCGAATGTCTTCCGGCATCACCACCGGTTTCAGTATACCTACGGGGTAAGCATCTGGCACTGCGGGGACTATGTGGGCAGGCGTCAAGCGGTTACGCCCCGGCCGCCCCGGCTGCCCCGGCTGCTGTCGGTGGCGAGCGCATTGAATCTGTGGGTAGGGATGAGAACAGACCTCCCAGTCAATGCCCGTAGATGCCATAGCTGCGCTGCGCTCCTGCGCGGGAAGCGGGGGTGACATTCGTTAGCCGTATGCTATACGGATAGCGTGCACGCACGGCTCCGCCGCGCTTAGTAGGCGCACGGGCGGCGAAGCCGCCCTTAGGCCGTGATGGCAATACATCACCAGTGGGATCCATGCGGGACTTCGCCTCGCTGCTCCGCCTGCCCACGGTCTGAATGAACACGCTACCACAGTTTCGCGGCGCTCCCGCCGTGGGCGCCGTCGGTGGCGAGCGCGCATCGCGGGCGCTAAGCTGGCAACGTGGAAAATGCTGAGGCCCTCGGCCACTTCGAGTCGATCGCCACGGCGCTGGTGCTGCCCACGGACGGCGGCCCGCCGCTCAGCGGCGTGGATGCCTCCGATCAGTTCTTGCCCGACGCGACCGATTCGGACGCGCAGCTCCGCGCGCTGAACGCCGCGTTCCTGCTGGGTCTCGGCGACCCATCGCCGTTGCGGACCGAGGCCCGTAAGCTGCTGCAGCGGGTTGCCAGGGGCAGCGCCGCGTCCTCCTCGGTGGCGACGGAGGCGGCGGTGGCGACCTTCTACCTGGAGTCCCTCGACCGAATCGCCACCGAGATCGCCAGCGCCGCGGCGCCTCATCGGGAGCTGCGCGAGCTGGCACACTGGCTGCGGCGGCACCAGCGGGGCGGCGACCCACGCGGCGACGACCAGCGGGCAGCGGCCGAGCGTGTGTGGCAGGTGTTCATGCCCGAGGGCGTTGGCATCCAGGAGGACCACGATGCGCAGGTGCGACAGCTTCGCGATCGGCGGACCGTGCGGATCACGGCCCTCAATCCGTCGCCGTTGCAGCATCCGGCACGGCAGATTCTGTTCACCGCCAACGTGCTGCTCGGCTTGCCAGCCGCGGGCGCCAGCGAGCTGTCTGAAGACCTGCATGCGCGCGTAGCGAAGGTGGCGAGCGAGCCTCAGCTGTTCTGGTACGACCACCCCATCCCCATCGGCACCCCGCCGAGTAGCAACGAGATCCTCTATGGGCTGCGCGCCCTCGACGACGCGCTCGAACAGGAGCGTGCGCGCGGCAATCTGCCCGCGCGGCAGCGAGCCACCTGCGTGCTGTCGGTCTCCACCACCCACGCCGGGCTGCAGCCGCTGGCAGGTGGGTACGTGAGCGACCTGTTGCGTGCCGCCGGTGGCATGCGCAACCTGGAGGTGTACGTCTTTACCGAGTCGGACACGTCGCAGCTCATCGAGCAGCTCCTGCTGCCGACGGCCGTGGCCGAGAATCCGGATGCCGCCGCCCTGCTGCAGATCTTCGGCGTCGATGGCCGTTACGCACGCCACTACAACTTCCTGAAGGCGATCGCCGCGATCTGGCAGGTGGTGGTCGATCCCCAGCTTCGCGCCACCTTCAAGATCGATCTCGATCAGGTGTTTCCGCAGCCGGAGCTGGTGGAGCAGGCCGGCGGGTCGGCCCTGGAGCTGCTGCGCACGCCGCTGTGGGGCGCGATCGGACGCGATTCGTGGGATAACGAGGTCGAGCTGGGCATGGTCGCCGGGGCGTTGGTCAATCAGACCGACATCGGCGCCGGGCTGTTCACCCCCGATGTGCGCTATCCGCAGCAGCCGCCGCCGCTGCTGCCGGACGAGGTGCTGTTTACCAGCAGGGTGCCGCAGGCGTTGTCGACGGCGGCGGAGATGATGGCGCGCTACGACGGGCTACCGGCGGGCCGGGAGGGGGCGGAGGCGGCGCAGCCACCGCGCCTGGATGGCCGGACCAGGGATAGAGGTGGTGTAGAGGAGCCTAGTCTGAACCTCGATGGCGCCCGCTCAGTTGATGCCAAGGATCTGGCGAGCGTCGGTGGTGGTGGCCACCTCACCCTGCTGCTGCTGAATGATGTTGGCGGCAGCCTCCACCATCTGCGCGTTGCTCTCGAGCAGCACCCCCTTGCGCAGGTAGAGGTTGTCTTCGAAACCCACGCGCACGTGTCCGCCGAGGATCACCGCCATGGTGATGAGCGGCAGCTGCGCGCGCCCCACACCCAGCACCGACCAGGGGATGTCGGCGGGCAGCTGCTTGCGCATTAGCAGCAGGTTCTCCGGCGTCCCCTCGATGCCCCACCTCACTCCCATGCAGATCTGCACATAGGGCGGATCGTCGAACAGCCCCTGCTCGATCATGGCACGCGCCTGCCAGGCGTGGCCCATGTCGAACACCTCGATCTCCGGCTTTACGCCTCGCTCCCGCATTCGTTGCGCCGCGGTCAGACTCCAGTCGGATGGGTTCTGAAAGACCGCCGGGCGGTACCCCAGGTTGAGCGACCCGATGTCGAGGGAGCACAGCTCGGTGCCGAGCTCGACCGGCTCCAGCCGTTCCTCGATCACGTTCTTACGGGGGATGTTGTTGCCGCTGGTCGTCAGGTTGATGAGGATGTCGCATTTCTCGCGGATGCGCTCGACGCACTCCCGAAACAGCTCGAGTCGGTAAGTGGCGACCCCCGTCTCGGGATCGCGCACATGGATATGGACGATGGCGGCGCCTGCTCGGTAGCAGTCGTAGGTGGCGTCGGCGATCTCCGCGGGGGTGTGGGGGAGGCCGGGATGTTGGTCGCGCGTCGGCACCGAGCCGGTCACCGCGACGGTTATCATGTGCTTGCTCATATGGGTGCGTGTGGATCCTCGTTGCGCCACGATGCCACAGGCGAGCCATGAAACGCCATGGCGAAGCCGGCCCGCGCGTAGCCTTCATCTCTTTGTCTTGGGGCCCTAACTGACGTGCGCGCCGCGCGTTGGACCTGCATGCTCGCGGCTAGCCGCTGGCGCACCTATCGGCAGCGCCACCGCAGCTTAGCACCTCGCGCCCGGCCGCCGGGCGCGGTCGGGGGAGCGGGGCTAGCCGGGCTCGTCTGGTCCAGCGGGCGAGCGCCCTTGCCCATTGTAGAGCGGGCGCACCTCGGTTACGGCCCCCAGGGACTCCAAGAACATGCCCAAATCTCTCACGTGGGTTCGTGGGCGTGCAGGAAATCGCGCACCTGTTGGATGGTCTGGGCTAGCGTTTCGGGTTGGTCTGCCCAGGGGAAGGGAGTAACTTCGGCGTGTGGCGCCAGCGCGACAACGTCCATGGATGTCTGGTAGGGGTGCGATGGTGCGTCATCGGGCATGACCAGGATCGGCGTGGGGCACGATCGCGCGAAGTCGCGGGACACGCTGTAGACGAAGTCAGGCTGCGCACGATAGAGGTTGTGGAGGTACGATTCGATCGTGCGGGCGGTGATCTCGGGGCGCTGCGCACGCATTACTCAGAGCGTCCTCGCGGTCAAGTCGGGGCCGTTACGAGGCGAGCTCCTCCAGAGTTTGCTGAATATCCGGCGGGAGTGGACCGGCCAACGCTCGGTATACCGGTATACTCGTGGCGGCGATGGAGCAGGCTGGTCCCGCGGGACCGGCGCCGGCGATGATCGAAGTGGCGAGATTCCATGGTAGCTGAGGTGCGAGCGGCGGCTGGCGCGGCATACCAACACGAGGCCGGCGGCGGCCCCGGCGCTCAGCGCTCCGCACCCGCACGGCCGCTGCCGCCGGCCCTGACCGCGGCCGCGGTCGCCCGGTTTCGGCGCCGCGTGTACGACCGCTTCCGGCAGCACTACCGGGCGCTCGCGTGGCGCCTGACGCGGGACCCGTACGCCATCCTGGTGTCCGAGGTGATGCTGCAACAAACCCAGGTGGAGCGGGTGGCCCGCCATTACCCCCGCTTCCTCACGCGGTTTCCCGATTCGGCGGCGCTGGCCCGGGCCCCGCTGCACGGCGTGCTGCAGGTTTGGAGCGGCCTGGGATACAACCGCCGCGCGCTGGCGCTGCAGCGCGCGGCGCAGCTCGTGTGCGCCCGCCACGCCGGCGCGCTCCCGGCCGACCGCGACCTGCTGCTGCAGCTCCCGGGGGTGGGACAAGCTACCGCCGGGGCCCTGCTGGCGTTCGCCTTCGAGCGTCCCGTGGTGTTCATCGAAACCAACATCCGGCGGGTCTACCTGCACCACTTCTTCCCGGCCGCGGAGGCGGTGCCGGATGGCCTGCTGCTGCCGTTGATCTCCCGCACCCTGGACCGCCGGCGGCCGCGGCAGTGGTACTACGCCCTGATGGACTACGGCGCCGCCCTCGGCCGCGGCGCCAATCCCAACCGGCGCAGCGCGCACTATGCGCGCCAGTCGCCCTTCGCCGGGTCCGCCCGGCAGGTGCGCGGCTGGGTGATCCGGACGCTGGCAGCGCAGCCGCCGGTGCCCGCGGCCGCGCTGCGCCGGCAATGCCCGTTCCCGGCCGACCGGCTGCACGCGGTGCTGCAGGCGCTGACCGCGGACGGCCTCGTCGAAGAGTACGCCGGGGTGCTGCGGATCGCCGGAGCCGGCGGCGTAGTATAGCGGCGTAGTATAGTGGTCGCGGCATGGGGCAGGGTGTGTCGATCGTGGTGCCGACGTTTCGGGAGGCGGCGAACATTCCCACGCTCGTGCGGCGCGTGCAGGCGGCGCTGGCGAACGCGGGAATCGAGTGGGAGCTGATCTTCGTCGACGACGACTCGCAGGACGGCAGCGAGACGGTGGTCGCGGAGCTGGCGCGCCAGGCCCCGGTGCACGTGGAGGTGCGCCGCGACCCGCCGCGCGACCTGTCGCTGTCCGTGCTGCACGGCATCCGCCGCGCGCGGTTCGACCGGCTGGTGGTGATGGACGCGGACCTTTCACATCCCCCCGAACGGATCGGCGCCCTGCTCGCGGCCCTGGACGGCGAGTGCGACTTCGCCGTCGGCAGCAGATATGCGCCGGGCGGTGAAGTCGATGCCGGCTGGGGCCTCCGGCGCCGGCTGAACTCCCGCGTGGCAACCCTGCTGGCGCTGCCGCTGGTGCGCTGCTCCGATCCGATGTCGGGGTTCTTCGCAACCGACCGCCGGGGGCTGCCCGACCTGGAGCAACTGCGCCCCATCGGCTACAAGATCGGGCTGGAGTTGATGGTGCGCGGCCGGATGCGGGTCACGGAGGTGCCGATCGGCTTTGCCGACCGCGACCGGGGCGAGAGCAAGATGAACCTGCGCCAGCAGCTCAACTACCTGCACCATCTCCACCGCCTGTACCGCTACCGGTACGGCGATGCCGCGCGCTTCATCAGCTTCGGCCTCGTTGGAGTAAGCGGCTTCGTGATCGACCTGGCGTGCTACCTCGGGCTGCAGGGCCTCGGCCTCGAGCACCGGCTGGCCCGGTTCACCTCGTTCTGGCCGTCCGTGACCTGGAACTGGCTGATCAATCGCGCCCTGACCTTCGACGAGCGACCGCGACACCAGCGCGCGCGGCAATGGACCAGGTTCGTCGTCAGCAGCGTGCTCGGGCTGGGAGTCAACGTCGGGACCTACACGCTGTTGACCAGTTTCGTCGCACTGTTCGCCCGCCACCGCCTGCTGGCGCTCGTGCTCGGCGTCGTGCTCGGCGGCCTGGTCAATTTCGTGGTCGCCAACCGCTACGTCTATCGCCGCGCAACGGACGGCCGCCGCGGCTGACGGCGCCACCGGGGGCGGCGGACGATGAGCGGCGCACCTCGACGCGGGGCCGGCATGGCAGCTCCCCTGGTGGCTGATGCTCGCCGGCGGCGGGTTGAGCGTAGTGTGCCTGGCGGGGGCGCAGGGGTCACCGCGGCGTTACGCATTGCTCCTCGGACTGATTGCCCTGGTGCTGTTGACCCATTCCGTGCCGGCGCACAAGGAATATCGCTTCATTTTCGTCGTGATTCCGCGGTGGCTGCTGATCGGGTCGGACCTTGCGGTGCGCGGCGCGGCGTGGGTCAGGGCGCGGTGGCCGGCCCGGCCCGCGGCCGCGCGCTGGACGCTGGGAGCGGCCGGCGCGCTGTTTGCCGCCGCCTCCTGCGCCGGGGTCGAGGCCTGTACGACGGACCATGCGCGCGATCGACCCCGCCTCCCCGGCGCCGCCGCAACCATGACCGCTATGACCGCTTGACCCGCTTGCTTGCCCATGATACTAGTGATACTCTGGTAAGTTCGGGTCCGTGACGGTCGTTCGGCTTCCGCCCGACCGCCGCCGCGACGGCAGAGATTCGCAGGGAGTTGACCATGGCGGGCAGTCGCTCGTTCGGCGCTATCAACGTCAGACAGGTGCCGTTGGGACTGCGTGAGCAGTTCCGGGCGCTGTGCGCCCTGCGGGGAACCGCCATGACCCGGCGCGTGATCGAGCTGATTGAACAGGACGTGCGGCGCGCGCACGACGACGGCGAGTACCTGGCGGTGATCGCCCGATTGGAAAAAGAAGTGCCGGCGTCCGGCCAGCGCGAGCTCTGGCCCGAGGCCACGCGGCAGGAATGACCGCAACCGGGAGGGGACATACATGAGCCTGATGGTTATCAAGCGGACCGGCGAGGTGGTCGACTTCGACCGCGAACGCATTCGCGTAGCGATCTCGAAGGCGATCCGCGCCGCCGCCCCGCGCGACCAATGGGACACTCTGGAGAACGGCACCCTGGGCGCGGTGGTGACGGACGTGATCGGCGAGCTCGATACCCGCTTCACCGAGCTCTACCCCAACGTCGAGAACATCCAGGACATCGTAGAGAAGCATCTGGTCAAGAACGGCCTGTACGAGATCGCCAAGGCGTACATCCTGTATCGGGCGGAGCGCCAGATGGCGCGCGAGCAGCGCAAGGAGCGGGTGGCGCGCGAGTCTCTGCTCGGCCGGCTCACCGTGCAGACGCGCGCCGGCCGCAAGGTGCTGTTCGACATCGCCAAGCTCACCCGCAGCATTCGCCGCGCCGCGGCGGGAGACAGCGGCGCCGGCGGGCCCAGCCTGGCCGCGGCGGTGGCCGTGGACGAGGTGGCGCGCGAGACGATCCGCAACATCTACGACGGCATCTCCACCACCGAGATCGAGAAGGCGCTGCTGCTGGCCTGTGCCTCGTTCATCGAGCGCGACCCGGCGTACAGCCAGCTCGCCGCCCGCCTGTTCCTGCAACGCATCTACAAGGAGGTGATCGGCGCCCCGCTGCACCGGGAGCGGCTGGCCGCCGACTACCGGCTGGCGTTCCGCGACGGCCTGGAGCACGGGGTCGGCGCCGGCGCCTTCGATCGCCGGCTGCTGACCTTCGACCTGGAGCGGCTGGCCGCGGCGCTGCGCCCGGAACGCGACGACCTGCTGCTCTACATGGGCATCCAGACGCTGCACGAGCGCTACTTCACCCGCGTCGCGGGAGCGGTGGTGGAGACGCCGCAGGCGTTCTGGATGCGGGTGGCGATGGGCGTGGCGCTGGCCGAGGAGCGGCGCGACGAGCAGGCGATCCGCTTCTACGAGCTGATCTCCAGCCTGCGCTTCGTGCCCTCCACGCCGACCCTGTTCCACGCCGGCACCAGCCGCCCGCAGCTCAGCTCCTGCTACCTGACCACCATCGGCGACGACCTCACCAGCATCTTCAAGGCGTTCAGCGACAACGCCCAGCTCTCCAAGTGGTCCGGCGGCCTGGGCAACGACTGGAGCAACATCCGCGCCACCGGAGCCACCATCCACAGCACCGGGGTGGAGAGCCAGGGCGTGGTGCCGTTTCTCAAGATCGCCAGCGACGTCACCCTGGCGATCAACCGCAGCGGCAAGCGGCGCGGCGCCACCTGCGCGTACCTCGAGTCGTGGCACCTGGACCTCGAGGACTTCCTCGACCTGCGCCGCAACACCGGCGACGAGCGGCGCCGCACCCACGACATGAACACCGCCAACTGGATCCCGGACCTGTTCATGAAGCGGGTGCTGGCCAACGAGGACTGGACGCTGTTCTCGCCCGACGAGACGCCCGATCTGCACGAGCTGTACGGGCGCCGCTTCGAGCAGCGCTACTGCCACTACGAGGAGCTGGCCCGGGCCGGCAGGCTCAAGCGCCACCGCACCCTGCCGGCGGTCAAGCTGTGGCGCAAGATGCTCGGCATGCTGTTCGAGACCGGGCACCCGTGGATCACCTTCAAGGACCCGTGCAACGTCCGCAGTCCGCAGGATCACGCCGGCGTGGTGCACAGCTCCAACCTGTGCACCGAGATCACCCTCAACACCTCGGCCGACGAGACCGCGGTGTGCAATCTGGGCTCGGTCAACCTGGAGAAGCACGTCAGCGCGGACGGGATCGATCGCGAGCTGCTGGCCGACACCGTCAGCGTGGCGATGCGCATGCTCGACAACGTGATCGACATCAACTTCTATCCCACGGAGGAAGCGAGAGCCTCGAACCTGCGGCACCGCCCGGTGGGGCTGGGGATCATGGGACTGCAGGACGCCCTGTTCAAGCTCGACCTGCCGTTCGAGGATCCGGCCACCCTCACCACGGTCGACCGCATCATGGAGCTGATCTCCTACCACGCGATTCTGGCCTCGTCCGGGCTCGCGGCCGAGCGCGGCCCCTACGGCAGCTACGCCGGCTCCAAGTGGGAGCGCGGCCTGCTCCCCCACGACACGCTGCAGCTCCTGGAGCAGGAGCGCGGCCTGGCGCTGGAGGTGGAGCAGGGCGGCGCGCTGGACTGGGAGCCGGTGCGCGCCCACGTCGCCCGCCACGGCATGCGCAACTCCAACACCATGGCGATCGCGCCCACGGCGACCATCTCCAACATCGCCGGCTGCTTCCCGAGCTTCGAGCCGCCCTACAAGAACATCTACGTGAAGAGCAACATCAGCGGCGAGTTCACCGTCATCAACCCCTACCTGGTGGCGGACCTGCGGGCCGCCGGCCTCTGGAGCCGGGAGCTCGCCGACGAGCTGAAGTATCACGACGGCAGCCTGCAACCGATGCGCCGGCTCCCCGAGCACCTGCGCAACAAGTACAAGGTGGCGTTCGAGATCGACCCGCGCTGGTACCTCCGGCTGGCGGCCGCGCGCGGCAAGTGGATCGACCAGAGCCAGTCGCTCAACGTGTTCATGCAGGGCACTTCGGGCCGCCTGCTGAGCGACATCTACCAGTTCGCGTGGAAGCTCGGGCTGAAGACCACCTACTACCTGCGCACCATGGCGGCGTCGCAAGTGGAGAAGGCCACCCTGGGGGCGGCCTACGGCTTTACCCAGCGCCGCGCCGCCGCCGCCACAGCCCGGCCGGCGGGCGCCGGTGCTGCCGGCTCCGGCGCTGCGATCGCGGGCACCGGCGTGCCGGCAGCCGTGGCCGGCAACGGCACCGCGGCCGCCCACGATCCGCCGTCCCCGACCGCGGCGCCGGCCCCGGTCGCGGCCCCGGTCGCGGCCCGGCCCGGCTGCGCCGACGACGAGTCCTGCGAGGTCTGCCAGTAACCGATGGCCATCATCAGCGCCCCCACCACCGACCCCAACAAGATCCTGCCGCTCACCTATCGGTGGGCGCGCGAGTACTACAAGAACGGCGTCGCCAACAACTGGGTGCCGGAAGAGGTCTCGATGCAGAAGGACGTCGAGCAGTGGAAGTCGCCCGACGTGCTCAGCGCGACCGAGCGCCGGCTGATTCTGTGGAACCTGGGGTTCTTCTCCACCGCCGAGTCGCTGACCGCGAACAACATCGTGCTGTCGGTCTACCGCCACGTGACCAACCCGGAGTGCCGTCAGTATCTGCTGCGCCAAGCGTTCGAGGAAGCGATCCACACCGACACCTTCATCTACTGCTGCGACTCCCTCGGTCTCGATCCGGACGAGATCTACACGATGTATCACACCATCCCCAGCATCCGCGACAAGGACGGATTCGTGATCGACCTCACCCGCTCGATCTTCGATCCCGGCTTCACCACCGCCGGCACCGGCAACGTGCAGCGCTTCCTGCGCGACCTGATCGGCTACTACGTGATCATGGAGGGCATCTTCTTCTACGCCGGGTTCGCGATGATGCTGGCCCTCAAACGGCAGGGCAAGATGATCGGCATCGGCGAGCAGTTCGAGTTCATCATGCGCGACGAGAGCTTGCACCTGGCGTTCGGGTGCGACCTGATCAACACCATCAAGCAGGAGTATCCGGCGGCCTGGACCGCGGAGCTGCAGGCGGAGACCGTGCGTCTGGTGCGGCGCGGAGTCGAATTCGAGCAGGCGTACGCCTGCGATGCCTGCCCCGACGGGCTGCTGGGCATCAATGCCGGGCAGTTCGCCAACTACGTGGAGTACGTCGCCGACCGCCGCCTGGAGCGGATCGGGCTGCCGCGCCAGTACCAGACCCCCAACCCGTTCCCGTGGATGGGGCAGACCATGGACCTCAACAAGGAAAAGAACTTCTTCGAGACCCGCGTTACCGAATACCAGACCGCGGGTGCGCTGGACTGGGATTAAGGGGAGACCATGCGTGCCATTCAGGTTTCGCACCCCGGCCCACCCGAGGCACTGGTACCGACCGATCTACCCGTTCCCGAGCCTGGCTCGGGAGAAATTCGCATCAAGCTGGAGGCGGCAGGCGTCAATTTCATCGACCTCCACCAGCGCTCCGGCGCGATGCGCATCGACCCGCCGTTCACCCCCGGCATGGAGGGGGCCGGGGTGGTGGACGCCGTCGGTGACGGGGTGACCGGCGTCGCACCGGGGACGCGCGTCGCCTACGCGATGATCCGCGGCTCGTACGCCGAGTACGCGATCGTGCCGGCCGCGGCCGCGGTCGGGCTGCCGGACGCGATCTCCGGCAGGGTGGCGGCCGCGGCTACCCTGCAGGGACTCACGGCCCACTATCTGACCACCAGCACCGTGCCGCTGGGGGCGGACCACGCGGTGCTGGTCCACGCTGCTGCCGGCGGCGTGGGACGGCTGCTGGTACAGATGGCGAAGCGGCGCGGCGCCACGGTGTTCGCGACCGTCTCTTCCGCCGCCAAGGCGGATCTGGTGCGCGCCCTGGGCGCCGACCACGTGCTGGGCTACGACGACTTCGCCGGAGAAACGAGGCGCCGCACCGGCGGCGTGGGGGTTCACGTGGTGTACGACGCGGTAGGGCAGGCCACCCTCCAGGGCTCGCTGGCCTCCCTGCGCCGGCGCGGCTTTCTGGTGAGCTACGGCCAGTCCAGCGGGCCGATTACCGACTTCAGCCCGGGGCTGCTGGCGCGGCACGGCTCGCTGTATCTGACCCGTCCCGGCCTGCTGGACCATATCTCCGACCGCGCCGAGCTGGTGTCCCGCAGCACCGAGCTGTTCGGGTGGATCGCCGCCGGCGCGTTGGACGTCCTGATCCACCGCGAATACCCGTTGGCGGCCGCGGCCGACGCCCACCGCGACCTTGCCGGCCGCGCCACCGTCGGCAAGCTGCTGCTGCTGCCGTAGCGCGCAATGAACACGCGACTGGCTGCTGCGAAAAGGACTTGAACCTTCACGGGCTGAACGCCCACTAGCCCCTCAAGCTAGCGTGTCTACCAATTCCACCACCGCAGCGCGACGCTGAAACATGCCGCATCGTCGCGCTCCTGTCAACCTTCCCCACCGGAGCAAACGCACGAAGCCGTCGCACGTGCAATAAGGAAATAAGGAACGACTCGCTTGCAGCTTCCCGGCGCATCCGGTACGTTCCTCTCTTTCCACGAGACGCGAGAGGCGGGATTGTCGGAATGAAAGTCAACAGCCACCTGCTGGGCCGGTCGCTGCTTACGCTGAGCGACTTTGCGGCGGCCGACGTCCGGTTGCTGCTGGACCTCGCACACGCAGCCAAGCGCGAGCACCGCGCCGGCCGCGTCCACCAGCGCTTCCTCGGACTGTCCATGGCCCTGCTCTACGAGAAACCTTCGACCCGCACCCGATGCGCGTTCGAGACCGCGTTCGGCGAAGAGGGGGGCCATCCGGTGTTCCTGGGTGCGCAGGAGATCCATCTGGGCAGGAAGGAGTCGCTGGAAGATACCGCCCGCGTGCTCGGGCGGATGTTCCACGCGATTCAGTTCCGCGGCTACCGGCAGGAGACCGTGGCCACGCTGGCGCGCTACGCCGGCGTGCCGGTGCACAACGGCCTTACCGATACCCGGCACCCGACGCAGGTGCTGGCCGATCTGATGACCCTCGAGGAGCACTGCGGGCGTCTGGCGGGGCTGACCCTGGCGTACGTCGGCGACGCGCGCAACAACATCGCGAGCTCGCTGATGATCGGCTGCGCGCTGATGGGCATGAACTTTCGCGCCGTGGGACCGCGTGAACTAATGCCGGAGGAGGCGCTTCTGGGACGGTGTGAGAAGCTGGCCGAGGCCGCCGGCGGCAGCGTCGACGCCGGCACCGAGCTGGACCTGGTAGCCGGGGCCGACGCGCTGTACACCGACGTCTGGGTTTCCATGGGCGAAGAGGCGCAGGCCGAGGAACGGTTGCGGCTGCTTGCCCCCTACCGGGTCGACCGCGCGCTGCTGGACCGCACCGGCAACGCCGCCTGCGTGTTCATGCACGACCTTCCGGCGGTGAGGGGGCAGGAGGTGACCGGCGAGGTGTTCGAGGGTGACGCCTCGCTGGTGTGGGAGCAGGCCGAGAACCGCAAGCATACCGCCCGGGCGGTGCTGCTGGCGACGCTGCCGGTGCGCGCATGAGCGCCCCCACCGCGCCCGCCACGGCGGGCCGCCTGGACCGCGCCCGGCAGGCGCTGCGCGCCGAGCAGGTGCCCGCCTGGCTGCTCTACAACGTGTATCACCGCGATCACGTCGCCGACGCGATCCTGGGCGTCGCCGCGGATGCGCTGAATACCCGTCCCTGGCTGTGCCTGGTGCGTGCCGACGGCGGCGTCCAGCGCATCGTGCACGCCATCGAGCCGAACATCCTCGACCAGGTGCCCGGCGCCCGCGCCACCTACGGGTCACGTAGCGAACTGCTGAGCTGCGTACGGGCGGCCTGCCACGGGTTGACGACGGTAGCGGTCAATTACAGCGCCACCATTCCGGCGCTGTCGCTGGTGGATCACGGGGCGGTGGAGATGGTGCAGCAGCTTGCGGTGCCCACCACGTCGGCCGCGGACTTGATCCAGCGGGTGCTGGGCGTGCTCGACGGCGCGCGCCGCGCCGCGCACCTGCGCGCCGCGGCCGCGGTCCGGGCAACCCTGGACGAGGCGTGGCGGCGGCTGGCCGCGGGCGTGCGCGCCGGCAGCTCCGTCACCGAGGGGGCGGTGCGGGACTGGCTGGCCGCCGGGCTGCAGGCGCGCGGCTTGGTGAGCGACGAGCCGCCGCTGGTCGCCGTGGCGCGCAACAGCGGCGACCCGCACTATCAGCCGGAGGGCGCCGGCGCTCCGATAACGCCGGATCAGGTCCTGCAGTTCGATCTGTGGGCGAAGGAGCCGGGCGCGCACGGTGTGTACGCCGACATCTCATGGGTGGCGTTCACCGGCACCGAGGTGCCGGCGGCCCTGCAGGCGACCTTCGCCGCCGTGTGCGCGGCGCGCGACGGCGCGGTGGCGCTTATCCGCTCGCGGCTGCACGCGCGGGAGCCGGTGACCGGCGCGGAGGTCGATCAACGAGCGCGCGCCATTCTGCAGCGCCACGGGCTGTTGTCCGCCGTGCGCCATCGCACCGGTCACGCCATCGACACGCAACTGCACGGCATCGGCGTGAATCTCGATATGGTGGAGTTCCCGGACACGCGCCCGCTGCTGGACGGCTCCTGCTTCTCGATCGAGCCGGGGGTCTATCACGCGGACTATGGCATGCGCAGCGAGATCAACGCTCTGGTGGCCGGAACCGAGCTGGTGATTTCCGGCGGCGCGCCGCAGACCGCGATCCTCGCCGTTGCGCCGGAAGCATGAACGCCGTCACGCCGGCCGCTCTCGGCGCCATCCTTGCCACTCTCCAGGCGGCGGACTCCGTGGCGGTGGTCGGGCACGAACGGCCGGACGGCGACTGCGTCGCCGCCCAGCTTGCCCTGGCCGAGTTTCTGGCCGGCTGCGGCAAGCGGGTCGGCGTCTACTCGGCCGGCCCCTTCGACCGCGCCGAGGTCCGCGCCTTTGCCGCCCGCTTCCGCTCCACCATCGAACCGGAGATGCGCGCGCGCCAGCCGCTCGTGGTGGTGGTTGACTGCTCGACGCCGGACCGCACCGGCACCCTCGAACCGGAGATCGACGGCCTGCGCACGCTGGTCATCGACCACCACTCCGCTGGAGTCGCCTTCGGCGACCTCCGGCTGGTGGATCCCTCGGCGCCCGCCACGGTGTACCTGGTGCAACTCATCATCGAGGCCTCGGGGACGGAACTGACCCCCGCGCTGGCCGAGCTGCTGCTGTTCGGGCTGTGCACCGACACCGGGTTCTTCCGCCACCTCAATACGCACAGCCAACCGGTATTTGCCGCGGCCGGCCGGCTGGTGGCCGCCGGCGCAGACCCGCAGACGGTCTACCAGCGCATAGGCGGTGGGCGCACCTTCCTCCACCGGCGCCTGCTCGGCACGCTGCTGGCCCGGACCGAGCAGCACCGCGGCGGACGGCTGCTGTTCACCTGCCAGTGGCGCAGCGAACGGGAGCGGGCGGGTTACGACGAACTCTACGATCTGCTGCTGACCGTGGCCGGCTGCGAGGTGCTGGTGTTCGCGCGTGAGGAGCCCGCCGGCGGCTGTTCGGTGAGCATGCGCTCCAGCGCCGCCGCGGATGTCGGGAGCGTGGCCCACGCGCTCGGTGGCGGCGGTCACCGGCAGGCGGCGGGATTCACCTGGCCGGGCAGCATCGACGAGCTTCGCGCCGAGATCCTGCGGCGCCTCGGATAGCCCACCCCGCAAAGTGTAAACCAACGTAAAGCCGCGGGGCATGCGCCTGCCCGCGGCGGCCCCCGCGGCTGGGCGCCTGGCACGGCTCTTGCAGAAAGGCGGACCAGGAGGTGGTCGTCGATGCAGGAGCAACTGGCCGGCTGGACCGCCCGGGTGCGAGCCTATCAGGACTCGGGCGCGGGCAAGCGCGATTTGTTGGAGGATCTGGGTAAGTACGTGTACGCCTACCCGCGTCGCAAGTACCCGTATCTGGAGGAGGATACGGCAGGCGAGTTCTACTTGTTCTGCCATGCCAAGCTGGAGCGGATGCTGGCGCGGTTTCGCGACCAGGGCAAGCCGTTCGAACGGTACCTCAACTCGGTGCTGAGCTGGCAGTTGCGGACCTTTCTGGCGCGCCGGCGCCAGCGCGAGCAGGCCTGGGAAACCGGGCTGCGCAGCCAGGTCTGGGATCCACAGGCAGACCTGGCGGCCGCCCACACGGACCCGGCCGCAACCCACACGCAACAGCCGGCCACCGACACGGACCCGGGGGCGCAGTCGGCGCCGGCGCTGCCCCAGCCACCGTCCGCGGCGGCGGACGCCGTACCGGCGACGTGCCGCCGGCCCCGGCCGGGGTTGCCGGCGGCGCCGCTCCACCGCCGCGTCCTGTACGCGGCCTTGAAGGCCGGGCATGAAATGGACGACGCCATGTTGACGGCCGCGGCCCAGCTCGCCGACTGCGACGAGCAATGGCTGCGCGCCCAGGTGGCGCGGCTGCACCGCGGCCGGAGCGCAGTCCAGCGTCGCTTCACGGTGCTGCGCGAGCGCCGCAACAGCGCCTTCGCCCAGCTTCAGCTCTGGCAGGCCGACGCCGTCGCGGAATCGGATCCGGAACGCCGCGCCCGGGCCACGGCGCGGGCCGACCGCCTGCGGCGGACCGTCTCCGCAGCCCGACGGGAGTTGGCGCGCGTGCACCTCGGTCCGAGCAACCGCGAGATCGGTGCGGCACTGGGCGTACCCAAGGGCACCGTGGATACCGGGCTGTTCTGGTTGAAACGGGAAATCTCCTCCCGGTACGCTCCACTCCATGGAACTGGTGTTCGCCAGCAACAATCCGCATAAGGCCGGCGAGGTACGGCGCATCCTGCACGGCATCACCGTACGCACCCCCGCCGACCTGGGGCTGACGTTTGCGTTCGAGGAGAACGGCCCCACGTTCCACGAGAACGCCCTGGGGAAAGCCCGGCACCTCTACCGGATGCTCGGCCGGCCGGTGCTGGCCGACGACTCGGGGCTCGCGGTAGACGCTCTCGGCGGCGCGCCGGGGGTCCGGTCGGCGCGCTTCGGGCCTCCCGGCGTCAGGCTGGACGATGCCGGCCGCACCCGGCACCTGCTGGAGCTGCTTGCCGGCGAGGAACACCGCGCCGCCGCTTTCGTGTGCTGCGTGGCGCTGGTGTTGGACGACCGGCGGCTGCTGCTGGTCCAGGAGACGGTGGCCGGGGCAATCAGCGATCATCCGCGCGGCGCCAATGGCTTCGGGTACGACCCCGTGTTCCTGCTCCCGGCGCAGGGACGCACCATGGCCGAGCTGAGCCCCGCCGAGAAGGACGCGCTCTCTCATCGCGGGCGGGCGTTGCGCCGTTGCCGCGCGCTGCTCGAATCAGACGCCGCCGCGCAGCAGACTGGTGAGGAACGATAGCCCGACAAAGGTGCCGATCGCGCTGCCGACGCTGGACAGGAAGAACACCACCAGCACGTGCGTCACCCGGTTGCGCAGAATGCCGCGCAGGCGGGTGATGTCCTCCGCCAGGTGCTCGAAGTCCACCACCCGCGGCTTGCGCATGAACGCCTGCACCAGGCCGGCCACCAACCCCACGCCGATGGTGGGGTTGATCGAGGTGATCGGTGCGGCCACGAACGCCGACAGGATGGTCACCGGGTGGGCCAACGCGGCCAGACAGCCGAGCGCGGCAAAGGAGCCGTTCACCAGGATCCATTGCGTGAGCTTCTGAATCGTCAGCTCGGCCCCGGCGCGCAGGAATCCGTAGCCCACCAGACCGACGAACAGCGCCGGCAGGCTCCAGGGCAGCACGCGGCTCACCCAGCCGCGCGGCGGGACGTGATCCAGTGCGCGCAGCTCGTCCTCGTCCGGCGGCCGCTCCCGGTACGCGGCGAGCGCCCGTTCGATCCCCGGCACGTGGCCGGCGCCGACCACGGCCACCGTGCGGGAGCCGCCGGCACCGTAGATCCGCGCCGCGAGGTAGGTGTCGCGTTCGTCGATCAACACTTCCTTGACGCGCGGCAGATAGTCGGCGAGCTCGTCCAGCATGCTCTGCAGCATGCCCCGCTCCTTGAGCGCCTCTATCTGGCCCGCTTCCAGCTCCTCATTGACGAAGGCACCCGCCAGCAATGCCCCGAGCAGCTTGAACCGGCCCCACAGACCCGATCGCCGCCACGCCCGGCGCATCGTGACCTGGATGTCCCGGTCGCAGAGCACGAACCGGACGTCCGCGGCCCGCGCCGCGTCGATGGCCGCGACCATCTCCGCCCCCGGCTGGACCCCGAGATCGAGCCCGAGCCGCCGTTGAAACGAATGCAGGACAATGTTGGTCAACAGCAGGAACCCCTTGCGCTCCCTGAGCACCCGGCGGATGTCCAGCTCCATCCAGCGTCGTTCCTGAGTGATGGTGGCGTACCGGCTGGCGTCCAGCTCCACGCACACACAGTCCGGTTCATGGCTCGCGATCGTGGCGCGAACCTCCCTGACGCTCTCTTCCGACACGTGGGCAGTCCCCACCAATACCACCCTGCGCTCACCCAACCGTACGCTCGTATCCATAAGCCGCTCCCATCCTACCGCAATCCCGCCCCTCGTTTTTTGCCGATTTTTTTGCCGAACCATCCTTGCGTGCGGCGTCCGCCAATGGTACGATAGCGGGTTGCCACGGGGCTTGTTGATAAGTTGTTGATAATTTTGCGCGGGCGTGCGGGTAGAGCCGTTATACGTGCAAGAAACCGCTTTTTGGCGTCAGCTCAGGCTGTTCCCGGATCCCGGTCACTCATATGTAAGTTGTTGCATGATAATGTATTACGGTCCCTGGACAGGGCTTCTCACAGGATCTGGCCGACGACATCCACGTGATCGTCGTTCGCAGCTTTTCTGCGTGTGGCTCGCAACGTTGGTTGTGGACAACCTGTTGAGTATTTGCATGGCTGCGGCCCGTACGCACGGTTCGCAGGGGGTTTCCGGATTCTACGAGGAGAACGCATGACCGGAAGCTGGGACTATGAAGTGTTCTGGACCGCGGCCCACGACCAGGTGCGGTCGACCATCAGTGATCAGGAGTACGAGACCTGGTTCAAGAACATGGTGTACCGCGGCTCCGCCGAGAGCACGATTCAACTACAGGTTCCCTCATCCTTCTATCGGGACCAGGTGGCACAGCGGTTCCAGCCCGCCCTCGAGCGTGTGCTGCTCGAACTCTCCGGACAAGACCTGAAGCTCTCCTTCGCCGTTCCCGACGTGCCCACCCACGCCGGGCCGGTCGAGCTTCCGCCCCGGACCGGCCGCCGGCGCGGTGCGGCGCAACGGCGGCCCGCCACCCCGCCCGCGAGCCCGGTTTCCGCAGCCGCCGCCACCCGCCCGCGCCGCCGCCATGCGCAACTCAACCCCGAGTACAACTTCCGGCGCATGGTCGAGGGGGAAGGCAACACCTTCGCCCTCAACGCCGCTCTCGCGATCGCCAAGAATCCCGGCCGCACCTACAACCCCTGCCTGGTCTACGGCGGCGTCGGCCTCGGCAAGACCCATCTGCTCCAGGCGGTCGGCAACACCGTCCACTACGACATGCCCGACCAGAAGGTCGTATACGTCACGGTCGAGACCTTCACCAATGAGTTCATTCAGTCGATCAAGGAGAAGACCGGCCACCGATTCAAGAACCGTTATCGTTCCGCCGATGTCCTCCTGATCGATGACATCCAATTCCTGGAGGGGAAAGTCGAGACTCAGCAAGAACTCTTCCACACCTTCAATGCGCTCTACGACTCCAACAAACAGATGGTGTTTTCCAGCGACCGCCAGGTTTCCAATCTCAAATCGCTGCCCGACCGTTTGATCAATCGTTTTGAACGAGGCCTCAACGTAGACCTGCAACCGCCTACTTACGAAACCCGCATCGCAATCATGAAACAGAAGATCGAAGAGTCCGAGATCAATATTGACGACGACATTATAGCCCTGATTTGTCGCAACATCAGAACCAACGTCCGTGATCTCGAAAAGGCACTCACCAAGCTGCTTGCATACTCCAAATTGGTGAACCGGTCGATTACGCCCGACGTCGCCCAGCGTCAACTCAGGGAGTTCTTTTCGAAACCGGAGCATCTGAGCATCAGTATCGACGCAGTACAACGGCGTGTCGCAGACTATTTTTCGCTCAGCGTCGCAGAACTCAAAGGCAAGAAGAGGACCAAGGCAATCGCCTTTCCAAGACAAGTCGCCATGTTCGTAACACGCACGATGACCGAGCATTCTACGACAGAAGTAGGACTTGAGTTCGGTGGCCGCGACCACAGCACCGTAATGCACGCGGTACAGCGCGTAAGCGAACGCATGAAAACCGACGCAACCCTGGAGCCGGCGCTCCAGCAGATCATGAATTCGCTGCGCAACAACGGCACCTCGTGAGCCGCAGCCACTGGCACTCTCGCTGTGCACTCCATGTTGGTAGACGGTGGACGATCCCGCGATTCCCGGCACCGCGTTCGCGCTGTGGACAATCCGGGTATGAACACCGCCTCTTGTACCGCTTGATAATTAATTGAGACCACGATACTTACGAACCTTTTGCACAAATCCACAGAACCTAGTACCATTACTACCGATTTATGGAATTATGAGGTCTTGAGATGAAGTTCACCTGTGAGCGCGAGCCCATCCTCAGGGAGATCGCGAATGCATCCGAAATCATATCCGCTCGCAACTCTTTATCCGTGTTGTCCAACGTTCTGCTGGAAGCGAACAATGGAGCATTGACGATACGCGCTACAGACTTGAAAGTGAGCTATGAATCGTCGATACCCGTGGACCTGCAGGAACCCGGCAGCATTACGGTGTTCTGTGACAAGTTTCACGGCATTCTACGTTCACTACCGGAAGGCGAGATCGAGTTTCAAAAGACTGATGACATCGTGTTGCGCATCAATCCCGTGTTCAAGAGCATCAACTTTCAACTCAAAGGTATTGCTTCGGACAAGTATCCCCAGTTTCAAGATGCGCCGACGAGCACCATGTTCTCATTTGCGTGCCAAGGTTTTATCGATATGATTTCGCACACGCTGTTTGCCGTGTCGGATGACGAGACCAGGTACTTCATGAATGGGGTGTTCGTCGAGAAAAACGGTGATCGACTTATCATGGTGGCCACGGATGGTCGTCGTCTCGCTTACTCGGGAAAGATCATAGATCCGGAGGTCGACGACTTCAAGGGTGTAATTGTTCCACCCAAGGTATTGAGCGTCGTGCGCCGTCTAGTGAGCCGGGAGGGTGAATTGAAGCTTGGAGTCACGGACAAGAACTTTCACGTAGAGTACGATTCTCAGCACTTGACGTCGAATCTCATCGACGCCCAGTTTCCCAATTATCAGCGTGTCATACCCGATCACCAGGAGCATCAGATCGTAATTGACCGGGCTGCCCTGGAGGAGGCGTTGCGCCGGGTGGCGCTATTGGTGGAACAGAAGTCGCGGCGGATCCATCTGGAAACGACCGCCGACAACCTGACCATTCGCTCGAGTGAAGGGGATATCGGAGCGGCGCGTGAGGATGTCCCGTGCGAGTTCCGCGGGCCGGAGGTGGTGCTCGCGTTCAACTACGTCTATCTGCTCGATCCGTTGCGCGAGATGGCCACGGACAAGGTGACGCTGGAGTTCACGGATCCGGGCAAGGCGTTGTCGCTCAAGCCGATCCCGGAGAGCGACTACCACCACGTGGTAATGCCGATGCAGGCGGGCTGACCGCGGTTGGGCCTGCTATCCCTGCGGCTGGCGGAGTTCCGGAACGTCGCCGACGCGCGCGTGGAGGTCGACGGTCGGGACGTGTTTCTGGTCGGAAACAACGGTCAGGGCAAGACCAACTTCCTGGAGGCGGTCTACGTCTTGTGTTTCGGCGCGTCCTTCCGCACCCGCAACGACCGCGACCTGATTCGGCGCAACGCGGCCGGCGCGACGGTATGGGGCCGAATGGCAGCCGGCGGCGATCTGCGCGCGGTCGGAGTAAGTCTGCAGCCGGGCGTCGGCAAGCGGATCGTGGTGGACGGGAAGCCGTTGCGCGATCGCGCGAGCCTGATCTCGTTCGCACCGGCCATAGCCTTTACCCACGAGGACTTGCGCATCATCGACGGGGATCCCGAGCGGCGCCGGACGTTCTTCGATCAGACCCTGTCGCTGTTCGATACCCGGTACCTCGACCCGCTGCGCCGGTATCGCCGGACGCTGCGCGCCCGCAATGCGCTGTTGCGCGCGGGCGACACCGGTCACGTGGAGGTGTACGAACCGCAGTTGGCCGCGATCGGGCTGGAACTGACCGAACGGCGGGCGGCATGCTGCGCGCAGTTCGCACCGGTGTTTACGGATCTGTGCGCCCGTATCGGCGGCATCGACGCGGCCACCATCAGCTACCGGCCGTCGTGGCCGTGCCCGACGACCGTGGCGGAGGCGCAGGCACTGCTCGGGCGGCGACGCCAACGCGACGTGCAGTTGCGTACGACCACCAGCGGGCCGCACCGTGACGAGTTCATGCTCCAGCTCGACGGGGTACGGTTCACGACGCACGGATCCACCGGCCAGAAGCGGCTGGCTGCGCTGGTGCTGCGCGTCGCGCAGGCGGAGTTCTTTCACCGCATGACCGGTCGGCTGCCGCTGTTGCTGCTCGACGACGTGCTGCTGGAGCTGGACGCGGGCAAGCGCGAGCGGTTCCTGCAGCACCTGCCGCCGTACGAACAGGCGTTCTTTACCTTTCTACCGGACGAGCCGCACGATCGGTACCGAAAGAACAGGACCCTGGTGCTGGACGTGACGGCGGGAAGGTTCGCGGAATGTACCGTGCCGGCGACCTCCTGAAGGAGGTGCTGACGCGCGCGGGCGTCGATCCGCGCGCTCCGCAGACGCTCATCTACCGGACCTGGGACGAGCTCCTCGGTGCCGACCTTGCCGGCCGCGCACGGCTGCGCGACATCGACCACGGCCGGCTGTTGGTGGAGGTCGACCACCCGGCCAGTCTGCAACTCATACGGATGCGCCAGCGCACCATCCTGCGGCGCATACAACGGCGCTTCCCGGTGCTTGGGGTGCGGCGGCTGCAGGTGGTGGTCGGCGCGGGGGTGGGCGCGGTGCGGGACGAGCCGGCGGAGGAACGCGCGGCGGCGGTCGACGCGCACGCCGAGCGGCCGCCGCCGGCCCCGGCCTTGCCCGACAACCTGCGCGGCGATGCAGCCCTGGCGGACGTATTGACCCGCCTTTACGGCCGGCTGATTCGCCTACGGCGTTGACGCTGCGGCGTCCCAATCCGTATATTCAACCGCTGAAGCATCCTGACGCCGTTCAAGTCCCGAGATCCACATGAAACGTACTTTTCAACCAAGCCGCACCCGACGGCGGCGCAGATTCGGATTCCGTGAACGAATGCGTACCCGTGCCGGCCGCAACATTCTCAAGCGGCGGCGGCGCAAGGGCCGTAGCAAGCTCACCGTTTCGGATGAAAAGAAGCCGTACTAGCGTACCGTGGCCCGGCCCCGCGTGCGTCGCGCGCCAGGCATTCCGGCTCCCGAGAGCGGAGCGCGTTACCGATCCGCGCCGGGTACGGGCCCTGTACCGCGCCTTCGGTACGCCGCGTTGCGCCGGTCTGCGGGTGTGCTTTGCCCCGAATGGGGCGGCCCTCAGCCGGGTAGTGGTGTGTCCAGGCCGCGGCTATCGGTCCGCGGTGGCGCGCAACCGGCAGCGGCGGCTGGTGCGCGAAGCGTATCGCCTGCTCAAGCCACGGGTGGCGCCCGGTTACGACCTGCTGCTCCAGGTCGGTGTGCGGCGCCGCGAGCTTGGGGTCGTCGGCGCGGGCGCGGCGCTGGGCAGGCTGCTGCATGACGCGGGGTTGCTGCGCCGTGGCTGAAGGCCGCCATGCCGGCGCGGAGGGCGGGGTGAGCCTGCCCGCGCGCGTGGTGATCGTCGTGGTGCGCGGGTACCAGCTCCTGCTGTCGCCACTGTTTCCGCCAAGCTGCCGGTACTATCCGACCTGCTCCCAGTACGCCGCCGAGGCCGTGCGCCGGCACGGGGCGTTGAAGGGCGCGGCGCTGGGCCTGCGGCGCGTGCTTCGCTGCCACCCGTTCCAGCGCGGCGGCTACGACCCGGTCCCCTGATGATCGCTTAGCCTCCATATGGATCGCAAAACCATGCTCGCGGTCGGCCTGTCGGTCGTGATCATCGTCGCCAGCCTCGTGGTGCAGAACGTCATGTTCCCCGACGACGCGTCGGACGGCCGCGCCTCCGGGGGGCCGGTTGGGGGGGCGGTGGCGGGCGAACCGGGGCCGGCCGAGATCCAGCAGCAGGGCGGGGCGCCAAGCGGGTCCGCCCTGGCCCGGAGCACGGTAACGGCGGCCGACACCGACAGCGCGGTGGGCGCCCGGCTGATCACCAAGGAAACCGAGCTGTACAGCCTGATTTTCTCCACCGCCGGCGGCGACCTCACTTCGATGAGCCTGAAGCAGCATCGCGACGTGGGCGGCGAGCGGGTGCAACTCGTGCTGCACCCGGAGCGCGACCACTTCTTCACCGTGGCGTTCGGCGATTTCCGGACGGCCCCGGTGGACGACAGCTTCACCTTGCAGGAGGTGGACCGCTACAGTTGGCGCTTCTCGCGCGAGCTGATCGGTCCGGACGGCGTGCCGTTCACGCTCGCCAAGACCTACACGTTTCCGCCCAACTCCTATCTGTTCGAGCTCAAGATCGAGATCGAGAACAGCCGCAACCGCGTGCCCATGCTGGACTTCGGCGGCTACGCCTACACCCTGGGAATCGGTCCCCAGATCGGACCGGCCTACGAATCGCTCGACGGCCGCAACGAGTTTCGCAACTTTCGCAACTTCGTGGACAACAAGGCCTCGAACCAGCGCATGCGGCGCGAGCAGGTCCTGGCGGAGGCCAAGCGCGTCACCTGGACCGCGATCGCGGGCAAGTACTTCGCGGTGATCGCCGTGCCTGACGCCACCCTGTACACGATCACCTACGACAATCGCGGGGATCCCGAGCTGATCCGCCGCTCGGCGCTCTACTTCAGCCGGCCGCTGCTCACCGGTTCCACCAGCGTCGACACCTTCCGCTTCTACGCCGGTCCGTTGAAGCGAGAGATCCTCAATCGCTACAACGACGCCAGCCGCGACCCGTTCGGGATCGGCAACTACCGGTTCGAGGAAGCCGCCCGCTCCAATCCGATCATCGGCTGGCTGGCGAACATCCTGCGCTTCATGCTCGATCTGTTCTACCGGCTGGTGCCCAACTACGGGGTGGCGATCATTCTGCTCACCGTGGTGATCAAGATCCTGTTCTTCCCCCTCACCCAGAAGAGCCTGGAGTCGACCAGCAAGATGTCGCTGCTGGGCCCCAAGATCGAGGAACTCAAGAAACGCTACCAGGGCAAGCCGGAAAAGCTGAACCAGGAGATGATGGCGCTCTACCGGAAGGAGGGCGTGAACCCGATCGGAGGCTGCCTGCCGCTTCTGTTGCAGATGCCTATTTTCTTTGCCCTGTTTGATTTACTGAACAATGCGTTTGACCTGCGCGGGGCGCCGTTCATCGCCCCCTGGATCGGCGACCTGTCGGCGCCGGAGAGCTTTCTCCCGCTCGGGTTCACGGTGCCGATGCTGGGCTGGGACGAGCTGAGGATTCTTCCGTTCGTGATGCTCGGCACGACGCTGCTCCAGTCGCGGATCACGCAGAATCCGAGCGCCGTCCAGGGACACATGAAGATGATGATGTACGCCATGCCGATTTTCTTCTTCTTCATCCTGTACAGCATGCCGTCGGGACTGGTGATTTACTGGACGATGCAGAACGTGCTGCAGATCGTGCAGCAACTCTATATCAACGACAAACGACGACGGGCCGGTCCAGGTGGGGGCGCGGCACCGGCGTCCGGGCGCAACCCGGGTGGCAGACCCAGGAGATGAACCGTATGGCGGAACGGGAATACGAGGGGCGCACCGAGCAGGAGGCGATCGCCAAGGCGATCGCCGCCCTCGGGCTCGAACAGGACGAAATCGACGTCGAGGTGGTGGAGGAACAACGCCCGGGTTTTCTCAAGGGCGGAAAGGTACGCATCCGGGTCCATCTCGCCGAAGACGAGGGCGAGGTCGACACGCTCGAGCCCGAGAACGAATTCGAGGAACGCGTGCTCGAGTTCGTGTCCTCCATGCTGGAGCGCGCGAGCCTGGCGGCGGAGGTCCGGATCGACCAGCGCGAGCACGGGCAACTGGTCGTGGAGATCATCGCCGACGATCCGGCGATCGTGATCGGCAAGCACGGCGCCACGCTGGAGTCGCTGCAACTGGTGGCCAACATCTACGCCGGCCGCATCAACCCGGAGAGCGCGCCGGTGCGGGTGGTGCTCGACACGGAGGACTATCGCTACCGGCGGGAACAGAGCCTGCTGCGGATGGCGACGCGCGCGGCGCGGGAGGTGCGCCGCACCGGCCGATCGCGGCTGTTGGCGCCGCTCAACCCGTTCGAGCGCCGGCTGGTGCACGCGGCCCTCGGAGAAATGGCCGAGGTGAACACCGAGAGCGAGGGGGATGGTCCGTACAAGCAGATCCGCGTGATCTACGTGGGAGACCGTTCCTGACGCCACCCGGTCGGCCGGTTTACGTCGGGCTCGGTTCGCGCTATCATCGAGGCGCGTGGCGAGAGCAGGTAATTCTCGATAGAGCATCAGTTTATTAATGGCAGGGCAGACCGCGCCCGGGGGAGGGGAAGCAAGCATGCAGGAGCGCTATTCGGCTCAGGACATACAGGTATTGGAGGGACTGGACCCGGTCCGTAAACGGCCGGGCATGTACGTCGGGACGACCGGCCCCGACGGCCTCCATCAACTGGTGTACGAGGTGGTGGACAACAGCATCGACGAGGCGGCGGCAGGGTTCGCGCACCGCATTGAGGTCTCCATCGGGCCGGACAACGTGGTCACGGTGCGCGATGACGGGCGCGGCATCCCGGTCGACGAGCACCCGACCGAGAAGGTGAGCGCGCTGCAGGTGGTGATGACCACCCTGCACGCCGGCGGCAAGTTCTCCAGCCGCAACTACGCGGCCTCCGCCGGACTGCACGGCGTCGGCATCTCGGTGGTCAACGCGCTGTCGGCCTGGTGCACGGTCGACGTGCACCGCGACGGCAGCATCTACCACCAGAGCTATAGGCGCGGCGTCGCGGACGCGGCCGTGGCGGTGACCGGCGCCACCGACGGCACCGGGACGGTCACCTCGTTTCAGCCCGACGGCGAGATCTTCGAGACCACGGCCTTTTCGTTGGAGGTGCTCGCGCATCGGCTGCGCGAGCTCGCCTTTCTCAACAAGGGCATTCACATCAGCCTGCGCGATACGCGCGCTGCCGACCCCGCGCAGCACCAGGAGCACGAGTACGAATTCGCGGGCGGCATCACCGAGTTCATCAAGTACCTCAGTGCCAACAAGCAGCCGGTGCATCCCGCGCCGGTGTACCTCGAGGGCAACCGGGACAACGTCTCGGTCGAGGTGGCGCTGCAGTACAACGCCGGCTACAGCGAGCAGGTGTTCTGCTACGCCAACAACGTCAACAACCGCGACGGCGGGACGCATATGACCGGCTTCCGCGGCGCCTTGACGCGCACCCTGAACGACTTCGTGAAGCGGCAGAAGCTGGATCGCAAGCTCAACGAGGGGCTCAGCGGCGACGACGTGCGCGAAGGACTGACCGCGGTGGTCTCGGTCAAGGTCCCGGAACCACAGTTCGAGGGGCAGACCAAGGCCAAGCTCGGCAACACCGAGGTGCGCGGCATCGTCGAGACCATCACCAGCGAGGGGCTTGCGTATCACTTCGAGGAAAACCCCGGTGTCATCAAGCCGATCCTGGAGAAGTCGATCATGGCGGCCAAGGCGCGACTGGCGGCGCGCAAGGCGCGCGAGCTGACCCGGCGCAAGGGCTTCCTGGAGAGCAGCGGGCTGCCGGGAAAGCTGGCGGACTGCTCGGAGAAGAACCCGGCGGCGTGCGAGCTGTACATCGTCGAGGGCGACTCGGCCGGCGGCAGTGCCAAGCAGGGCCGCGACCGCCAGTTCCAGGCGATCCTGCCGTTGTGGGGCAAGATGCTCAACGTGTACAAGGCGCGCGCCGACCGGGTCCTGGCGAACGAGAAGCTGATACCGATCATTACCGCCCTCGGTGCCGGTGTCGGCGACGAGTTCGACACGGACAATCTGCGCTACCACAAGGTGATCATCATGGCCGACGCCGACGTCGACGGCTCCCACATCCGGACCCTGCTGCTCAGTTTCTTCTTCCGCTTCATGCGGAACCTGCTCGAGCGCCGCCACGTGTACATCGCCATGCCGCCGCTGTTCAAGCTGATGGCGGCCAAGCGGGTGGAGTACGCCTACAGCGAGGACGAGATGGAGCAGGTGCTGGAACGGATGAAGAACGGCCGCAGCATCGGTGCGACGGTACAGCGCTACAAGGGGCTGGGCGAGATGAATCCCGAGCAACTCTGGGAGACGACCATGGATCCATCTACCCGCAACATCATGCGCGTATCGATGGACGACGGCATCAGGGCCGACGACATGTTCACCATGCTGATGGGGGAGGCGGTGGAGCCGCGCCGCAGGTTCATCGAACAGAACGCGCTGTCGGCCAAGCTCGACGTCTGACGGCGGACGCGGGACGCAGGAAGCGGAAGCAGGAGGCCCCTGATTGGCACAGCTCACCGGAGAGGTCATCCCGGTAGCGATCGAGGACGAGGTTCGCGACTCCTATCTCACCTACGCGATGTCGGTGATCGTCAGCCGCGCGCTGCCCGACGTACGCGACGGACTCAAGCCGGTCCACCGGCGGCTGCTGTACGCGATGGACGACATGGGGCTGCGGCCCGATCGTCCCTACAAGAAGACGGCGCGGCTGGTGGGCGACGTGCTCGGGAAGTACCACCCGCACGGCGACCAGGCGTTGTACGAGGCGCTGGTGCGGATGGCGCAGCCGTTCTCCCTGCGGTATCCGATCGTGGACGGACAGGGCAACTTCGGCTCGGTCGACGGCGACCCGCCGGCCGCGATGCGGTACACCGAAGCGCGCCTGGCCCCGGTGTCGGAGCCGATGCTGCGCGACATCGGCAAGGATACGGTCGACTTCGGACCCAACTACGACGATTCCATGACCGAGCCGACGGTGCTGCCGGCGGCGTTGCCGTTCCTGCTTGTCAACGGGTCCACCGGCATCGCGGTGGGGATGGCCACCAACATCGCGCCGCACAACCTGTGTGAGGTCACGCGCGGGATTCTGGCGCTGATCGCCAATCCGCGGCTGACCGCGCGCGACCTGATGCGCCACGTCTCCGGCCCCGATTTCCCCACCGGCGGCATCATCTTCGGGCGCAAGGGCATGGAGGATGCGTACACCACCGGCAAGGGCCGGGTGGTGGTGCGCGCGCGCACCGCGGCGGAAACGCTGCCCAGCGGGCGCGAGGCGATCGTGGTCACGGAGTTGCCCTATCAGGTGAACAAGAAGAACCTGATCGTCCGCATCGGCGAGCTGTACCGGGAGCGCCGGCTGGAGGGGATCGCCGATCTGCGCGACGAGTCGGATCGCAAGGGTATGCGGGTGGTGATCGAGCTGCGCCGGGGGGTCGAGCCGCGGGTGGTCCTGAACAAGCTGTTCCAGCTTACCGCCCTGCAGGACTCGTTCAGCATCAACAGCCTGGCGCTGGTCGACGGACAGCCGCGGGTGCTCAACCTGCGCGACCTGATCTGGCACTTCGTTCAGCATCGAAAACGGGTGGTGACCCGGCGCGCGCGCTACGACCTCAAGCAGGCGGAGGCGCGGGAGCACATCCTCGAAGGGCTCAAGATCGCGCTGGACAACATCGACGAGGTGGTCCGCATCATCCGCGGCAGCCGCACGGTGGAGCTCGCCCGCAGCAGCCTGCGCGCGCGGTTCGAGCTGTCGCAGAAGCAGGCGCAGGCGATTCTGGACATGCGCCTGCAGCGGCTCACCAGTCTCGAGTCGCGGCGGGTAATGGAGGAGCTGGAGCAGGTGCGCCGCCAGATCGCGGAGCTGGGCGCGCTGCTGGCCAGCGACCAGAAGATCCTCGACGTCGTCAAGAAGGAGACCCAGGAGGTGGCGCGCCGTTTCGGCGACGAGCGGCGCAGCGAGGTGGTGGACACCGAGATCGAGGATTTCGATGAAGAGGACCTGATCGAGCAGCAGGACGTGGTCGTGGTGATCTCGAACCGCGGCATCATCAAGCGCATTCCCGCCAACAGCTATCGGCGGCAGCTGCGCGGCGGCAAAGGCGCGGGCACGCGGCTGCGCGGCGCCGACTTCATCACCCAGATCTTCATCGGATCGACCCACGACTACGTGCTGTTCATCACCAGTGCCGGCAAGGCGTACTGGTTGAAGGTGTACGAGCTGCCGGAGCGGACGCGCCAGTCCGTGGGGCAGGATATCCGCTCGATGCTGGCGATGGCGGACGACGAAGAGGTCACCGCGATCGTGTCGCTCAAGAAGTTCACTACCGAGGATCACCTGCTCATGGTCACCGCCGCCGGCGTGGCCAAGAAGGTGCGCACCAAGGAGTTCTCCAATGCGCGGCGGCGCGGGGTGGCGGCGATCAACCTCGACGCGGGCGATCATCTGGTATCGGCGATGCTGACCGACGGCCGGCGCGACGTGGTGGTGATCGCGCGCTCCGGGCGGGCGCTGCGCTTTGCCGAGACCGAGGTGCGGGCCATGGGGCGCGCCACGCGCGGGGTGAGGGGGATACGGCTGCAAGCTTCGGACCGCGTGGTGGGCGCGGCGACCGCGGATCAGCAGCGCCAGTTGCTGATCGTGAGCGAGCGCGGCATCGGCAAGCGGATGGAGTTCGACGCGTTGCGGCGCTACCGCCGCGGCACCGGCGGCCAGATCTGCTATCGCGACACGCCCAAGACCGGCCCCGTGGTGAGCATGATCGCGACCTACCCGGACGACGATCTGGTATGCGTGACCACGCTCGGCCAGGTGGTGAAGCTGCACCTCGAAGAGGTGCGGGTGCGCAGCCGCATCGGCCTCGGCGTGCGGATCGTCAAGTTGGCCGAGAACGACAGCGTCGCCGGCATCGCACGCGCCGCCAAGGAAGCGTGACGCCGGCCGCCGCTAGTTTCACGTGAAACCTGATGGGCGGTGGTTATTGGGCTGGCTTTTCTCGGTTGTCTTTGTCGGGCGGTATCTCTACTCCGGCTTTACGCAGCCGGTCCCGCTCCTGCTGGACGCCCTGCTGGACGCCCTGCCGGATGCCCTGCCGGATGCCCTGCCGGACGCCCTGCCGAAGGCCTTCATCCCGTGCTTGTTGTCGTGCCTTCTCGAACAATACCTTGGTCAAGCCCATTATCGCTCCCTCCACTACTATCAAAGCCCCAATGGTTCCGGTTGCTACCTTGGCCAGCAGTTCGGCAATAGCCACTGCGGCAGCCCAAAACCCCCCGGTTACTGTGCCAATGGAGGCGGCCACCGTAACCGTGCCCACGACCAGTGCGTAGCTCAGCAAGTAATACGGTAGCCGAACCGCCGCTACGCGGATCGCGCGGCCTGTTTGGCAGAGCCATGGTTTGTCGTCTCCTCACCCCGAAAGAATATAAGCGGATGCGCGTGCAATCAACAAGTGCCCCCCCCCCCCCCCCCGGGGTGTGCCGCCTCAACGGCGAGTATGCCGACTACTGCGCTCCGTCTCTGCGGTATGATTGCGGTCGCCAAGCGCGTGACGCCGGCCGCCGATAATGTTTCACGGGAAACATGACGGTGAAACACCGGTCGGCGGTGGTCGTCCGGACAGCGATTCTCGGTGAATGAGAGTGGGGTCGTAGTGTCAAGACGACGACGCATGCGGCCGAGCGTTGCGCAAGAAGCGCGCTGCACTGCGCGCGTTGCGGAGGAAGCTGGCGCGCAGCCAGCAACCGGGGGCAAACGGCAAAGGCTACAGCAGAGCATCCTTGCAGAAGCATTTCGACACGATCACCTCGGGTCAGTACGTAGCGCAAATTCTCAAGATTCAGATCAGCGAATCCGACGGAACCCTCAGTTTCCGATTTCGCACCGATTGGGCAGCGTACCAGCGCTTGCAACGCAGGCGCTTGGGCAAGCGCATCCTGTGCACCGACAACGACTCGTGGAGCGACCAAGACATCATCTTAGCCAGCCGCGCACAACATCATGTGGAGCGGGCGTTCAAGCAGATGAAGAATCCCCACTGGGTGAGCTTCTCGCCGGCCTTTCACTGGACCGATCAGAAGCTGCGCGTACACGTGTTCTATTGTGTGCTGGCACTGCTGCTGAGTTCGCTGCTGCAACGCAAGGCGGCCCACGGCGGGCATCCACTTACCATTGAGCAACTACTGGCGGAACTCAGCGGCGTGACCGAAGTGGTCAACCTCTACGCCGCGCCACAGAAGGCTACCAGAGGACGCTACCGAGCCCAATACGTGCTCTCTGAACGCTCCTCCCTGCAAGACAAACTGTGCCGACTACTTGACGTATACCAACACGCCCATCCCTGACAGCACCCCTCTCAGTGTATACCGGGTTCCGTCCGACTGGTAGGTCTGTAACTTACTATACCATAACAAGTTATCTGGCCCATGCCATCACACGCGTGGGATAACTAGGAAACTCACGCTAGGAGGGAATCAGCCCGAGCGATGGTCGCGTAGTATGAATCGATGGTCGCGCGGATGGTGTCGTCGGCGGCGTGGGGCACGAGGCCGAACTCCTGCATCGCCAGCAGGCAATACGAGCGCGGCGCATCGTGGGTGTCCTTGGCGGGCCGATCGCCTTCCATCTCCTCGCCGCCGATCTCCTGCACCCCGGGAAAGAGCTCGTGGAGGCGCTGCTGCAGCTGCCAGGTGAAGACTTCCCCGGAGCGGTCCCTGGCCGACAGGATGTAGCGCGAGCCATTCGTTGCGGTGGTGCTCTCGGCCGCGAGGCGGTGGGCCTTGCCCGCGTCGCGCACGTCGACGATGTTCCACAGCATGCGGCCGCCGGACGTCTTCTTATAGGGCTGCCCCGCCATCATGAACTTCATGCAGTTCTGCCAGCTCCAGCCCTGGTCATGGTTGGCGCTCATCAGCGGGCCGATCACGTGCACCGGCAGGATGGCCATCGCGTCGAAGCTGCCGTCCTGTTCGGCCGCCTGGTAGATCATGCGCTCGGTGTTGGCCTTGGCCATGGCGTAGGCGAGATCGCGGTTTTCCGGAATGCGATCCTCGGTCCAGCTCCCGCGGTAGGCCTCGAGGTTGTCGCCACACCAGTCCTTCTCGGTGAAGACGTACCCGGCTGGTCGCGGATGGCTGACTGCGGCGAACGAGCTGGTGAAGACGAAGCGCTTGAGACTGTCGGACTTTCGCGCCGCGGCGAGCACGTGGTCGTTCTCGGTGAAGCACCCGTCGTACACCTCCTGCGGCGTTTCACGGTTGTATCCGACTGTCGCGCCGGCGTGGAGCACCGCGCTGCAGCCTGCGAACGCGGCGTCGTAGCTGCCGCGCTCGAACAGCTCGCCGCGAAACAGCTCGACCTCGCCACGCAGGTCGCGATCGTTGTTGAGCGCGGTCAGATGGTCGACCTTCGCAGGATTGTTCAAGTCCCGCACGCAGGCGTGGACGCGGTAGCCTTGCGCCATCAGATCGTAGACGATCCAGGAGCCGATATACCCGCTCGCGCCGGTGACGGCGACAGGACCGTCGGCGGGTGAGATCGCAGTCCCGCTGGTCGGGTGTCCTTCAGTTCTCATAGCGCCACCTTATCGCGGATCGCTGCGTTCCGGGAAGGTGGCGATCCCGACGGCGTCATCAGACCATCACCGGGGGGTTGGCGCCTGCCAGGATCGCCTCCATCCGCAAGCGGACGCGGCTCAGTATGATCTCAGGATGGGTGAGCAGGTAGAACCGTTCCTCGCGGATGCCATCGACCACGAGACCGGCCACCGCTACGGGGGAGATACCCTCCGATCGACCCGCCGACGTACTGACTGACGTACTGCCCCTCTTCGAATAGGGGGGAGCGCGAGGCCAGCACCTGGCTCACCATGCCGCCAGTTGGCGTGGCGCCAATAGCCTCGGGCCGCCCCATGCCGCCGCGCATGTAGGGGTCCAGCGAGACGTAGATGGTGCGAACCAGCAGCTCGCCTGCTGCCGGCTCCGGCAGCGGCACCTCGACCAGCTCGAAGTCCTCGTCCACGGGCATCCCGCACGGGTTGCGCCGCACGCGCACCTGCTTCGCTGTCTGTTTCATCTGGAGCTACCCTCTTATCACCCGCAGCAAGGCGCAACGGCTCGGCGCCAGCCGATGGGTGCCCCGGGCGGCCCGGGCGGCCCTCGTCCGGACCCTGGATTTGCCACGGCCGCCCCTCTCCTGATACGGTAGACGCAGGGATGGGGACAGTTCGGCGGATCGTCTTCGCCAATCAGAAGGGCGGGGTGGGAAAGACCACCACCGCGGTGAATCTCGGCGCGGCACTCGCCGCCATCGGTTCGCGCGTGTTGCTGGTGGATTTCGACCCGCAGGCCAACTCGTCAACCAGTCTCGGTGCCGCTGGCGATCGGCCCGGAATCTATGAACTGATCGTCTCCGACGCCGAGCCCGCCGACGTGGTGCAGGACACCGCCGTGGCCGGGCTGCGGATCATTCCGTCGAGCATCGACCTTGCCGGCGCCGCCGTCGAGCTGGTCACCCAGGAGCGCAGAGAGTTCTATCTCAGCGCCGCCCTGGACAGACTGGACTCGGCGTACGATTTCGTGTTCATCGACTGCCCCCCGTCGCTCGGCATCCTCACGGTGAACGGGCTCGCGGCGGCTTCGCACGTGATCATCCCGCTGCAGTGCGAGTACTTCGCGCTCGAAGGGCTGAGTGAATTGTTGAAGACCATTGGACGGGTCCGGACGACGCTCAATCCGCGGCTCACGGTGGGAGGCATCCTGTTCACGATGTTCGATGCCCGCACCCGGCTGTCGCAGGAAGTGGTGCGTGAGGTGACCGGATTCTTTCGCCACAAGGTGTTTCGAACGATCATTCCGCGCAACGTGCGCCTCGGGGAGGCGCCGTCCTATTCGCAACCGATCCAGCTCTACGATCCCAAGTGCATCGGGGCGCGCAGCTACAACGAGCTGGCCCGGGAGGTGACTCTGCATGTCTGAAGCGAGACGCGGCCTCGGTCGAGGATTGGCAGCTCTTATGGGATCCGGGCCCGACCAGGATCCGGAAGGCGGCACCACGGAGCTTCCGCTCGATCAGATCGACCCCGGCAATGACCAGCCGCGGGTACGGTTCGGCGACCAGGCGCTGGAAGAACTGGCCACGTCGATCGCCTCGCATGGCGTGCTGCAACCGATCCTGGTGGAGCCGGCCGGCGGCCGCTACCGGATAATCGCCGGCGAACGGCGTTACCGCGCGGCCCAGCGCGCCGGCCTCCGGCGAATCCCCGTGATCGTGCGCGTCGCCAGCGATGACGAGCGGCTGGCCCTGGCGCTGATAGAGAACGTCCAGCGCGAGGACCTGACGCCGATCGAGGAGGCGAACGCCTATCGGCGGCTGCTGCAGATCAGCGGCATCAGTCAGGACGAGTTGGCGCAGCGGGTGGGGAAGCACCGGTCGACGGTGACCAACAGCCTGCGGCTCCTGGGGCTGCCGCTGGAGGTCCGGAACGCATTGACCGAGGGCACGATCACCGCCGGCCACGCGCGGGCGCTCCTGACGATCCGCGACCCGCAGCAGCGCGCACAATTCTTCCCGCGGCTGCAACACCTCACCGTGCGCCAGGCCGAGGCCTACGCCGCCCGGCTGCGCGACAACGGGGACCGGTCCGGTGCCGCCGACCGGGGCACGCCACCGGCGGCCGGCCCCGAGCCGCATCTGCGTGACTTGCAGCAACGGCTGATAGATGCCTTCGGCACCAAGGTAACGGTGAGCGGCCGGCTGGAGCGGGGCAAGATAGAAATCGCCTTCTTCAGCGCCGAGGACCTGGAACGGATCGAGCAGCGGCTGCTGTTGCCGCAACAAACGTAGCGCGCATCACAAGTTTGTTTGTGCCCCGGGGACGCCCCTCCCCCCTGCGCGCGAATGGGCAAGCCGCACGCCCCGAGGCTCGACGGCAGCGCGGCGGGCACTATGAACTACACGTGATGCGCTGCATGATTCGCCGTGTCGCCGTGCGTTCATTTGACAACCCGCGGCGGGATTGACTATTCTCTGTTGTCTGGCGTTGGGCACGGTTGCGCCAACAGCTTGGAGAGGTGTCCGAGTGGTCGAAGGAGGCGGTCTTGAAAACCGCTGAGTCGTTGGCTCCGTGGGTTCGAATCCCACCCTCTCCGCGACGCGGGCGCCGGCCGCCGTGCAGCCGGGAGAGGTGCGAGAGTGGTCGAATCGGGCTCCCTGCTAAGGAGTTGTATTCGCAAGGGTACCGTGGGTTCGAATCCCACCCTCTCCGAACCAGTTCACCTGTGCCCATAGCTCAGTCTGGATAGAGCGTTAGATTGCGGATCTAGAGGTCGGAGGTTCGAGTCCTCTTGGGCACGCAAGCCACCGGCGGACGCGGATGGACGCGAGCCGCCGGGGTACGGAGAGATGCGAGAGCGGTCGAATCGGGCGGACTCGAAATCCGTTGAGCCGCGCAAGCTGGCTCCGTGGGTTCGAATCCCACTCTCTCCGCAGCCCAGAGCCCGGCGTGGGCAGGGAGAGATGACCGAGCGGCCGAAGGTGCACGCTTGGAAAGCGTGTGTGCTCTTACCGGGTACCGTGGGTTCGAATCCCACTCTCTCCGCAACCCCCCGCTGGTCTGTCTCTGATCTACGCTATGCTCGCCCGCCCAACTCCGTCAGGACCGGGAGGTAGCAGCGGTAAGCGGTGCGCGCAGGAGCCGTAGCCAATCGGGGGCGGCCAGGGGGGGGCTTTTTAGCTTATGGCCTACGAAGTGACCGCAACCCGCAAGCGACCGCGCTCGTTCGACGAGATGGTCGGCCAGGAGTTCGTGGTGGCGACCCTGAGCGGAGCCATCGAACGCGACCGGATCGCACACGCCTTTCTGTTCTCCGGGCCGCGCGGGGTCGGCAAGACCTCGGCCGCCCGGGTGCTTGCGCGCGCCCTCCAGTGCGCCGCCGGCCCGACCCGCAACCCATGCGGCGATTGCAATCCTTGCAAGGAAATACTTGCGGGGGCCGCGCTCGACGTGATCGAGATCGACGGGGCTTCCCATACCGGCGTCGACGACGTGCGCGCCATCCGGGATGAAGTGCTGTTTCCCCCCGCGGCGGCGCGCTACAAGATCTACATCATCGACGAGGTCCACATGCTCTCCAACAGCGCGTTCAACGCGTTGCTGAAGACGATCGAGGAACCCCCGCCGTACGTGGTGTTCATCTTCGCCACCACCGAGATCCACAAGGTGCCGGCGACCATCCGCTCCCGCTGCCAGCAGTTCACCTTCCGCCTGTTCTCGGTCGACGAGATCCACGCCCGGCTCGCCGCCGTGGCCGCGGAACTCGCGGTCGAGACCGAGGAGGAGGCGCTGATCTGGATTGCCAAGGAAGCGGGAGGTTCGCTGCGCGACGCCTACACCACCTTCGACCAGCTCGTCTCGTTTACCGACGGCAGGATCAGCGTGGATGCGATTCGTGATACGATCGGTGCGCTCAGTCTGGACGAGCTCAACCGCGTGGGCGAGTTGATCGGCACGGACCGCGCGGACCGGATGCTCGCGCTCGCGGACGGAATCATCGAACGCGGCGTGTCGGTCGAGCGGTTCGTGGTAGCGCTGGCCGACTACCTGCGGTCGCTGCTGCTGCTCCGGCACGGCGTGGATCGGGCGGGGATTCTCGGCTACCCGCCGGCGAGCTTCAGCCCGGCCGTGCGCGAGCGCCTGAGCGTGAGCCAGCTAGAGCTGGCGGGTGAGATGCTGCTGGAGCTGCACCGCAATCTGAAGGCGTCGGTCAGTCCGCGCTTCGAGCTCGAGTTGCTGCTCAGCCGGCTGGCGCGCCTGGGCGGCATGGTTACCGCCGACGAGATCCTGGCCGAAGTGGCCGCCATCAAGGCGCAGTTTCAGGGTGCGCCCGGGGTGGCATCGGACCGGGGCGCGGCGCCGGCGCCGGAACCGGCGCCGGAACCGGCCGGCGCGCACCGGCCATCCGGGGCCAGCGCGGACGCCGGCGTCAGCCGGCCCGCCGCCACCTCGGAGCGCGCGGCAGGGGATGCGGCCGCCGCGCCGCCACCCGAGGCACCGCCGGCCGACGCCAGTCCGCGGCAGCACCCGCCGGCGCCGGTTGCGGATGCGCGGGACGCCGCCGAGGATCCGCTGTTGCGGGCGCTGGTCGCTCAGGTGCGCAGCCGCAACCTGCTCTCCCTGGCCGCGGCGCTGGAGCGGGCGCTGGGTGCCGAGCTGGCCGGCGACCGCGTCACCATTGCCTTCGGGCCGCGCGACGGCTATTCCGGCGGACACGTGACCAGCGAACAGCGCGTGGTGGCGGAGGCGGCCGCCACCGAGCTCGGCCGCCCGGTGTCGATCAAGGTGGCCTATCGAGGGCGGTCGCCGACGAGCACCGATACCGATTCCGACGTCGAACGAGTTCGCAAAGTATTCCGGGGCGAAGTGGTCAAGGAGATCGCACATGGCGAATAACCCGATCGAGTTCCTCAAGGTGATCCAGGGCCTGCAACGCAACATGGGCGAGATGCAGGAAAAGCTGCACACCGTCCGGGTCACCGGCAGTGCCGGCGGCGACATGGTGGAGGTGGTGCTCAACGGCCACCTCGAGGTGTTGGAGGTGAGAGTCGCCCCGGACGCCGTCGATCCGAACGAGCGGGAGATGCTGGAGGATCTGATCCGCGCCGCGTTCACCGACGCCACCACCAGGGTCAAGGAGCGGTTGCGCAGTGAATTCAACGCGGCCACCGGCGGGTTGCCTCTTCCCCCCGGCATGTTCGGCGCCTGACGCCGACCCGCGCCCATGAACAGCCTGGAGCGGCTCATCGTTGCGCTGGCCAAGCTGCCGGGCCTCGGCCGCAAGAGCGCGGCGCGGCTGGCCTACCATCTGCTGCGCACCGACCCTGCCTACGTGCGCGCCCTGGCCGCGGACCTGGTGGCGCTACGGGAACGGATTCGACCGTGCCGGACCTGCGGCGCCTATACCGAGGCCGAGCGGTGCGCGATCTGCAGCGACCCGGCGCGCGACCACACCAGGGTGTGCGTGGTGGAGCAGCCGCAGGACGTGGAGACGATCGAAGCGACCGGCGAGTTCAACGGTCGCTACCACGTGCTGATGGGTGCGCTCTCGCCGCTCGACGGGGTCGGTCCCGACGACCTGCAGATCGACTCGCTGCTCGGTCGCGTGCGGGAGGAGGGGATCCGCGAAGTGATCGTGGCTACCAATCCCACCGTGGAGGGCGAGGCCACGGCGCTGTTGGTGGCCAAGCAACTGCGCGGGCTCGGGGTGGCGGCGTTCCAGCTCGCGCACGGCCTGCCGGTGGGCAGCGATCTCGAGTACTCCGACCGCCTCACCGTCAGTCGGGCTCTGCGCGGCCGCGTGCGGATCGAGTAATCAGATCGTGTCGATCAGATCTTGTCGACGAGGATCGAGCACTTGCCGGACGGGATCGGCAGCGTCTTGCGCCGCCGTTCGGGCAGGACGTTGATGGTGAGGTAATACAGCTTCTCCGACTCCAGCCGGATCTCCCACCCGCGCCCGCTCTTGGCGCTGAGGATCGAAATCAGGTTGCGCTTGAGCTGCAGGTTCTCGACCCCCATGATCTCCATCTTGGGGATGCGCCAGTCGACCGTCTTGCGCGGCAGCGAGATGTAGAGCCCCACCACGTTCTCGATCATCAACGCCACCGTGCTCAGGGCGTTGTAGGCCATCAGGAGCTGGCGCGGGTAGCCGCGTTTGCCCGACCAGCGCGCGGGCCCCTCATGCTGGGGCGAGTAGGCTTCGAACAGGGAGCCGGACGCGTTCTCCTCGGGGTGCAATCCGTCAAGCACGTAGTACAGGTGGCGGAGCGCGAACTCGCGCGCCAACTCGAACTTCCGGTACCGTTCCAGCCCCTTGATCACCATGTAGTTGAACGGCGGGACCACCGATCCCTTGTAGCCGGAGCCGTCGGTCGAGAAGCCGGCGTGGCCGGCGGAGAGGGTCGGGAATGGATGCTCCACGCCGAAGTCGCCCGGGTCGCTGAGGCAGGCGATGAGGCGTTCACTCTTCTCTTCGTTCGGGATCCGCGCCAGCAGGGTCCAGAACGCCGCGATCGTCCGCACGTCGAGGCGCCGCCCCCGACGGTCGAGGTCGTAGTAGAAGCCGGTCCGTTCATCCCACATGAGCTGACTGATGCGGGTCTTGAGCGAGAAGTAGGCACGCTTGTACTTGAAGCCGATGTCCTTGTCGTTCAGGACGTCGCCGATGGCGGACATGTACCACGCGTTGATCGTCTGTTGCGCATTGAAGTCCACCGGGTAGCAGCAACCGTCGCGCGGACTGTTGCCCATCACGGTGGCTGCCAGGGGTACGGCGTAGAGACCGTTCTCCCTGCGGTGCGTGGTCTCCAGCCACTGAAAGTAGCGCTCAAGCACGTCGAGCTTGTCCCGCAGCCGCTTCTTGTCGCCCAGCTTGTGGTACAGGTTGTATTCCGCCCACGCGAACAGCGGCGGCGCCACTCCGGTCGGGTTGGCCCGGGACCGTACCGGGCTGCCGTCGTCCACCCGGTACTCGCCACGGATGGCGCCGTCTTCCTCCTGCCTCTCGTAGAAGTTGTCCAACTGTGCCGCGACCGGATAGGTGCCGTTTCCGTATACCAGAAAGAAGGTGGCAAAACAGGTCTCGAACTGGTTGATCCGGTCGGCGCCGGGATGGCAGAAGTAGCGCGGGACGAACCCATTGACATCGGTTCCGCTCCGCCATTGCTCGGCGATCCAATTCCAGGATCGTTCGTACAGATGGACCAGATCCACATCGTAGAAACTGACCCGCGGGAAATCCTGCGTGACCGCCTGCGGCTGGACTAGTACATCACTCATGTTGCGGGCGCAACTCACTTAAACTATACGGCTACCGCCCTGCAGGGTCAAATCTGGCCCGTTTGGCCCGATAATTGCTTGACACGTCCCCGCACAAGCACCCATGCTTACCGGGATTCCCATGGAGCAGGACACTGTGGCCGGCGGCGGGAGCAGCGGAGGCGGCGGAGATTCCGCGGGCATCGCCCTGAGCGACGCGGAGTTGGCGACCACCGCCGAGATGGCGCGGTTGCGCCTGACCGGCGCCGAACGCGAGCGCCTGCGCGCCGGGGTGCAGCAGATCCTCCGGTACTTCGACGTGATGGCGACCCTGGACGTCGGCGGCGTGGAGCCGACGACCCATGCCCTGCAGGCGCGCAACCGGCTCCGGCCGGACCGGGTCACGCCCGCGGCCGAGCGCTGGTCCGGCGCCGACTCCGCGCGGCTGCTGGCAGCCGCTCCCGAGCGCGAAGACTACCACTTCAGCGTCCCCAACGTTCTCTAGTGTACACCAAACCCGACAATGTCGCCCGCCGGGCACTGTCCGTGCGGCAGTCCATGCCGGACGCGCGCCACCTGCTGCCCGGGTGCGCTGCCAATGCGCCGCGCACCGTCGTGCCTGCGCGCTTGCGGCGGCGCGCCCGGCCGAGGAGCAGTTCGTGAGCACCGGTACTCCGGTCACGCGGGCCACGCCCGAGGTCTGGCGGGCCGTGATGGCCTCCACCGCGGGCGCCGAGCGCTGGCAGCGAGCCGCACAGGCGGCCAACGCCCGCTTGAGTGCGTTCACGGAGTTGGCCGCAACGCGTGACCCGGCCCGGCCCGAAGCAGCGACCGCCGCTGCCGGCGGGCGGCTGGCGGGCCTGCCGTTCGCGGTCAAGGACAATATCGCCGTGCGCGGGTTCTCGCTGTCCTGCGGGTCGGCGCTGCTGCGCGGACTGACGGCGCCCTACAGCGCCACCGCCGTCGCGCGGCTGCAGGCGGCGGGCGCGCGCGTGGTGGGCAAGACCAATCTGGACGAGTTCGGCATGGGGTCGGCGAGCGAGAACTCCTGCTTCGGGCCGGTCGGCAACCCGTGGGACGCGGGCGTGGTGGCCGGCGGCTCCAGCGGCGGCTCGGCCGCGGCGGTGGCCGCCGGGCTGGTGCCGTTCGCGCTGGGCTCCGACACCGGC
The DNA here is from genome assembly GCA_965198005.1 of Spirochaetia bacterium. Taxonomy (GTDB): domain Bacteria; phylum Spirochaetota; class Spirochaetia; order SZUA-6; family Bin103; genus Bin103. Next base: position 344,191 of record CBDAOI010000003.1, on the reverse strand, counting down.
GGCTCGGTGCGGCAGCCCGCGTCGTTCTGCGGCGTGTACGGCCTCAAGCCCACCTACGGCGCCGTGTCCCGCTTCGGGTTGGTGGCGTACGCCTCCTCGCTGGACGTGATCGGGGTGACGGCCGCCGACCCGGCCACCGTGCAGGCGGTGTTCGAGACTATCCGCGGCATGGACGAGCTGGACCAGTCGTCGGTGGACTATCCGGCAGGGCCGGCCGCGCCGGCCGCCGGGCAGCTCACGGTCGGCATCCCCGGCGCCGCGCTGGAACGGGTGCACCCGGCGGTGAGCGCCGCCATCGCCGCCACCCGCGACCGGCTGGAGCACGCCGGCGTACGGTGCCGCGCGGTAACGCTCGGAGAGCGGTCCGACGACGTGCTGCGCTACGTGGTGCCGGCCTACTACGTCATCGCCACCGCCGAGGCCAGCGCCAACCTGGCGCGCTACGACGGCGTACGCTACGGCGTGCGCGCCGGGGCGGATGCTGTGGACGCCGCGGACGCCACCGACGCCGAGCAGCTCACCGTGGCAACGCGCAGCGCCGGCTTCGGCGCCGAGGTCAAGCTGCGCATCCTGGTCGGCACCTACGTGCTGCGCTCCGGGTTCCAGGAGCAGTACTACCAGCGCGCGCAACGGGTGCGCACGGTCATTCGGCGCGCGTTCGACGCCGCCTTCCGGCAGGTGGACCTGCTGCTGCTGCCCACCTTCCCGGTGCCGCCGTTCGCGCGCGGCAACGCCGGTCTCGATCCGTTCCATCAGAAGCAGGGCGACCTGTTTACCTGCGCCGCCAACCTGACCGGCGTGCCCGCCCTGGCGGTGCCCGCCACGCTGCACGACGGACTGCCGATCGGCGTGCAGTTCATGGCTCCGCACTTTCGCGAGGACCTGCTGTTCCAGGCCGCCGCGCCGCTGGCCGCCCGCTACGCGCCGCCCCGCCCGCCGGATTTCCTCGACCCGAGCGCTCTGCTGGATGAGGCGTGCGCGTGAGCCGAGAGACGAACGAAAACGGATACCGGGGGTTCGTCGGATTGGAGATTCACGTCCAGCTCATCACCGCGTCCAAGGTGTTCTGCGACTGCCGCAACGCGTTCGGCGACCGGCCCAACGAGAATGTCTGCCCGGTGTGCCTGGGGTATCCCGGGATCTTGCCCGCGCTGAACGAGGAGGCGGTGCTCAAGGCGTACGTGCTGGCGCGCGCGCTGGAGTGCACCCTGAGCGACCGCACGGTGTTCGAACGCAAGAATTATTTCTACCCGGATCTGCCCAAGAACTATCAGATCTCGCAGTACGGGGCCCCGATCGGGAGCGCCGGCCGCTTCCGGGCGGAGATCGACGGCGTCGCCGACACCGTGAGCATCCGCGAGGTCCACCTCGAAGAGGACGCCGGCAAGATGATCCACGCGGGCGACGTCTCGCTGCTCGACTACAACCGCACCGGCACCCCGCTGGTCGAGGTGGTCACCCAGCCGGACCTGACCGGCGGCCGGGCGGCCGAGCAGTTCCTGGAGCAGTTCCGCCGGATGGTGCGGTTCCTGGGGGTGTGCGACGGCAACATGGAGCAGGGGTCGTTGCGCTGCGACGCCAACGTGTCGGTGAACCGCAGCGGCCTCGGCCTCGGCAGCAAGGTGGAGATCAAGAATCTCAACTCGTTCAAGTTCGTCCGCAACGCCCTCGACTTCGAGATCGAACGGCAGACCGCGCTGCTCGCCCGTGGCGGCGAGGTGATTGTGGAGACCCGGCTGTGGAACGAGAACCGCGACTGCACCGAGCCGATGCGGGTCAAGGAGAGCGAGGACGACTACCGCTACTTTCCGGAACCGGATCTGCCGCCGTTCCGGCCCGACCGCGCTTTCTTCGCGGCGGTCGAGGAGCGGCTGGTGGAGCTGCCGCTGGCCCGGCGCGACCGGCTGCGGCAGGCGCACGGCCTGAGCCTGGAGCAGGCGGCCTTCCTCACCGACGAGCCCGCCACCGCCGCGTTCTTCGAGCAGACGGTGGCCGCCGGGGCCGACCCGTCGCTGGCCGCGCGCTGGCTGGCCGCGGACGTGCGCAAGCACCTCAACCGGCGCCGGGAGACGCTGGAGGCCAGCCACCTCACCCCGCGGCGGCTGGTGGAGCTGCTGCGCCTGCTGGCCGAGGGCACGGTCAGCGGCAAGCTGGCCAAGCAGGTGCTGGCGGTGGTGATCGGCGACGGCCGCGACCCGCGCGCGGTGGTGGCCGAGGACGGCCTGAGCCAGATCACCGCCGGCGCCGAGCTGCAGCCGATCCTGCAGCAGGTGCTGGCGGACAACCCGCGGGTGCAGCAGCAGATCGCGGCGCGTGACCGCAAGCCGGTGGGGTTCCTGGTCGGGCAGATGATGCGGCGCACCGGCGGCCGCGCCCGGCCGGACCAGGTGCACGCGCTGATCGAGGCGCTGTACGCCGCCGCGCCCGCGGGCGCCGATGACCCGGCAGCGGCCCGGCGGGATGACGGATGAGCCGGCGCGGGCAGTCCGGGACACGGCGCACGGCCGACGGTAACGCACCGGCAGCACCCGGACCCCAGCCGGACGCACGCGCACCCGGCGCCGGCCGCGTGCTGGCCGCCGGCCTCGCGGCGCACGTCGGCGACACGGTGCGGCTGCGCGGCTGGGTGCACCGGCTGCGCGACCTGGGGCGGGTCTGCTTTCTGATCCTGCGCGACCGCTCCGGGTTGTGCCAGACGGTGTTCGGCGCGGCGCCGGCGGACGCCGCCGGGCGGCCGGTCGCGCTGGAGTCGGTGGTGGAAATCAGCGGCCGAGTGGCGGCCAACCGCAAGGCCCCGGGCGGCTTCGAGGTCCAGGCAGAGGCGTGCCGGGTAATCTCGGCGGCGGCGCCCGACCTGCCGCTGGCAGTGAACCAGGACCCGGCGCAGCTCAGCCTCGAGGCCCTGCTGGAGCACCGCATGGTGAGCCTGCGCAACCCCAAGACGCTCGCCATCTTCCGCCTGCAGGCGGAGATCGTGCGGCTGTTCGCCGAGCACCTGCGGGCGGAAGGGTTCACGGAGATCAAGTCGTCGAAGCTGATCGGCAGCGGCACCGAAGGGGGTACCGGGCTGTTCGCCGTGGAGTACTTCGACCGCACCGTGTACCTGGCGCAGTCGCCGCAGCTCTACAAGCAGGCGCTGGTGGCGGCGGGCCTGGAGCGGGTGTTCGAGATCGGCATGGCCTATCGGGCCGAGAAGCACGACACGCCGCGCCACATCAACGAGTACGTGTCGCTGGACGTGGAACTGGCGTACATCGACAGCGAGCATGATCTGATCGACCTGGAGCAGCGGTTGCTGACCACCATCTTCACCGGGCTGGAACGGGACGCGGCCGCCATCCTGGCGCAGTGGGACGCGCAGGTGCCGAGCGCGGCGCAGGTGGCGGCAATTCCGCGCCTGAGCTACGACGAGGCGCGGGCGGTGGCCGCCGCCGGGAGCGGCCGCGCGCGGGTGTACGAGATCAATCCGGAAGCGGAGCGCCTGTTGTGCGACTGGGCGGCCGCCGAACACGGCATCGGCGCGGTGTTCGTGTACGCTTATCCGCGGCGCAAGCGCCCTTTCTATACCTATCCGGCGGACGACAACCGGACGATGTCGTTCGACCTGCTGTATCGCGGCCAGGAACTTACCTCCGGCAGCCGCCGGATCAACGACTACGTCGCGCTGGTGGAGAGCATCCGGCGGTTCGGCCTGGACCCGGCGTCGATGACCGACTACCTGTCGGTGTTCCGCTACGGCTGTCCTCCCCACGGCGGCTTCGCGATCGGCCTGGAACGGCTCACGCAGACCATCCTCGGCCTGGCCAGCGTCAAGCAGGCGGCCCTGTTCCCGCGCGACCGCAAGCGCGTGCGCCCGTAGCGCCGCACGACCGGCACTTCGGCTGCCGTTCCCGGCCGGGAGCAGCCTCCCCCGCGAGACTGCCGCACAACTGCCGCCGGTCGGGCGCTCGGCGGCGCTCTTGCCGGTGGGGCAACGCGCGCGCAGCTCGGGCTGCGGGTCGGGCCGCCGGGACGACGACCAACTGCGGGTGCTGTTTCTGGAGCCGTTCTACGGCGGCTCGCACCGTGCGTTCGCCGACGGCCTGGTGGCGCACTCGCGCCACCGGCTCGAGCTGCGCACGCTGCCGGCGCGGTTCTGGAAGTGGCGCATGCGCGGCGCCGCCCTCCACTTCGCGCACACCGTCACGCGCCCCGAGCGGTATGACATCCTGCTGCTCTCCGACCTGATGAGTGCCGCCGACCTCAAGGCGCTGTGGGGGGTGCGCTGCCCGCCGATCGTGCTCTACCTGCACGAGAACCAGCTCAGCTACCCGGTGCCGCCGGGCGGGCAGGTCGACCTGCAGTTCGGGTTCACCGACGTCAGCTCGGCGCTGGCCGCTACCGTGATCGTGTTCAACTCGGAGTTCCACCGCGCCTCCTTCTTCGCGGCGCTGCCCCGGTTTCTGCGGCAGATGCCCGACTACGTGCCGCGCTGGGTGCCGGCTGCGCTGGCGGCCAAGGCGCGCGTGCTCCACCCGGGGTGCCGGCTGCCGCCGCCGGCGCCGGCCGGTGGCGCCCGACCCGGGGCGCCGGCCGACCCGCCCCTGGTGATCTGGAACCACCGCTGGGAGTTCGACAAGCAGCCGGAGCTGTTGTTCGCGGCGCTGCGGCGGGTGGCTGCGGCGGGCGTGCCGTTTCGGGTGGCGCTGCTGGGCGAGAACTTCCAGGCGGTGCCGCGGGAGTTCATCGAGGCGCGGGAGTGGCTCGGCTCGCGCCTGGTTCGGTACGGCTACGAGCCGGATCGGGCCGCGTACTGGGATTGGCTGCGCCGGGGGGCAGTGGTGGTCTCGACCGCGCTCCAGGAGAACTTCGGCATCGCCGTGGTGGAGGCGGTAGCGGCCGGCAACTTCCCGCTGCTGCCGCACCGCTTGGCGTACCCGGAGGTGATTCCGGCGCGCCATCACGCCGCCTGCCTGTACCGGGACGAGAGCGAGCTGGCCGCCCGACTGCGCGCGTTGCTGGCCGCGCCCCCGGTCGTGGCCCCGGCCGGCCTGGCGGCGGCGATGGAGCGGTTCTCGTGGCGTAGCGTGAGCGCAGACTACGACGCGCTGCTGGCGGAGGTGGCGCGGGCGGAAACCCGGTAACGGTAACGGATCACCGAGCGCGGCGGCGGGACAAGCTGGAGGTGGTGGCTATGGTGGTTACCAGTAGCGGAGCGCGTCAGCGAACAGCGCCTCCAGGTCCGCCTCCGTGGCCGGCCGCGGCGCCAGCTTGGTGACGCGGTGCTGCGGCAGGGTGCCGGCGACCAGCGCCGGGACGTGGGTGCGCGCCAGGCCCACCGCCTCCAGTCCGGACGGCATGCCCACCGCGCGCATCAGCGCGATGATGGCGTCGGCCAGCGCGGCGCCGGCGTCCACCTCCGGCACGGCGCTCACCTCGGCGCCCAACAGCCGGGCGGCTTCCAGGTGCCGCCGCGGGTCGGCGCAGCCGGTAAAGCGGAACACCGCGGGGGCGTTGAGGATCACCGACATGCCGTGCGGGACCATCGGGTGGTCGTTCGGATAGCCCGCCGGGAAGTAGCCGCCGGGGTGCGCGTCCCCGCCGCCGGCGCCGCCGGCGACCATGCTGGAGACGGGATAGGACATGCCGTGCGGCAGGTGCACGCCGGCGTTGCCGAAGCCGTACCCGGCACAGGTGGCGGCCAGCAGCATCGCGCTGCGCGCCTCGGCGTCGTCCGGGTCGCGCAGCGCGCGCTGCAGGAAGCGCGCCACCAGCTCGATCGCCCGCCGCGCCCAGAGATCGCTGATCGGGTTGGCGCCCTGGTACGCGGGCCGCAGGGCGGGATCGCCCGGCGCCGCGCGCGCCGTGAAGGGCAGCGCGGTGTACGACTCGATGGCATGACACAGCACGTCCAGACCGGTGCTGGCAATCGCCACCGGCGGCAGGGTGCGGGTGTTGTCGGGATCGACGATCCCCAGGTCGGGCCGCAGGGCGCGGTGTGCGATGCCGGTCTTGGCGCCCAGCTCGAGGTAGTCGAAAATCGCCACCCCGGTGGTCTCGCTGCCGGTGCCGGCGGTGGTGGGCACGGCCACCAGCGGCCTGAGCGCACCGGGCACCGGCTCGCCCCGGCCGATGGGCGGGTTGACGTACGCCAGGAAATCGGCCGGATGCGTGCTGTACAGGTTGGCCGCCTTGGCCGTGTCGATGCTGGAGCCGCCGCCGACCGCGACGAAGCCGTCGAACCGGCCCGCCACCGCGGTCGCAATCGCGTCCTGGAACGAGGCGTCGCTCGGCTCCACTCTGGTCCGGTCGTACACCACCGCGTCGATGCCGGCGGCGCGCAGCGACTCCCGCGCCACCGCCACGGGCTCGAGCCCGGCCATCACCGGATCGGTTACCAGCAGCGCGCGCCGCACCCCGAGCGCCCGCAGCTCGAACCCCAGCTCGCGGGTCGCGCCCGACCCGAACTTGATGCGCGCCCCCTCCATGTTGAGTATCGTTTCCCGCCGCATGACGTACTGACCATGCACCGGGCAGCCGCCACGTGGGAAGCGCCTGGAAGGGGGGATGGTCGACGGCGGCGGAACTCGTGCTATCCTCGGCGCATGACTCTGGAAACTGCGCGGACGCCGCGCGACCCGCCAGTGCTGCGGCGCGGCCGCCCCGACCCGGTGCCCGACTACCGGGAGGGCGACGCCCCGCCCGCCATCGCCGAACGCGACCCCGACGCCGAGTACGAGGGCACCCGCATTCCGGGCAAGCACCTCACCGCCTGATGTCCAATCTCCAGGAACGCGCCGAACGAGCGGCTCTGCAATTCCCCGAGAAGGCGCGAAAACCCTTGGTGATCGAATTCGCGGGAGTACCCAAGGCGGGCAAGACAAGCACACTCACGCAGGTACAGGCGTTTCTGAAGCGATGCGGGTTTCGAACTGACGTCATGGTCGAACGAGCGTCCGTCTGTCCTATTCGCGACAAGAAGCATTCCAATTTCAACATCTGGACGTTGTGCACGACTCTTGCCCAGATCTTGGAGAAGACGCAAAACCCGCCACGATCGGACGATCCCCAGATACTGTTCTTGGACCGCGGGTTATTCGACTCCATTTGCTGGTTGACCATGATGGAACGGATATCTCGAATCCGCACAGAGGACCGAGAGGTCATTCAGAGATTTCTTTCGATTGATGACTGGAGGAAACGAATATCCGCTGTTTTTGTGATGATTGCCTCGCCATCCGATGCCATGAAGCGTGAACAGGGTGTGCTTCCTGTGGTTGGCAAGGGCGGCTCGATCATGAACGTCGATATCCTGCAGCAGATACAGAACATCAACCGGCAACGCGCCGCCCAGCTAAGCAAGGACTTCCGGATATATGAAATCAATACCTCCGAGGGAGAAACAAAGGACGATCCCAAGAGGACAGCAGAAGTAGTTGCGGAACTCGTTATTGGATTGATCGAGGAACACATCGATGAAGAAATACTGTCATATCCAAGGAGTCTCGTGACTCGTACATTCGCGGATAGGAACTTCATCTCCAGTGATCGCGCTGGCCAGTTGCTTCGCCATGGCGACTCCGATTTCATGCCGCGAGATCAAGTGGAGGCCGACACCTCGAGGATCCAACCGATTCCGATAGTGGTCGTGCGGAATGCCAGCGGTGAGGTGCTTCGTCTTCGTCGTCGCGAAAGAACGAGTGATAATCCCCTGCACAATAAGGTCGTCCTTTGGGCTGGCGGACATGTTCGACGCGAAGATGCGGCAAACGGTGACCCTATTATTCGTTGCGCCATACGGGAGCTCGAAGAGGAACTTCGATTACAGATCAGGGGCTCTGACCTCGTTCCTATCGGGGCGGTCTATTTTGACAACGGAAGAAGCACGTCGAAGCATGTTGCAATCGTCTACGAATGGCGGGCTCCCACCAACGACGTGTCGGTCGTTCTCAGCAGATCCGAGTTTTTCGAGAGGAAGGGCACGTCGCTCAGCGGAAAGTTCGCGACCGTAGAGAAGCTCGCAGAGGACGTAAGAAGAAAGACGCTCAAGGATCCGTGGTCGGTAGAACTGGTTCGTGAGCACTTGGCCAGAGGCTCGTTTGACCAAAGCATGAGTCTATTTGACTGTGACGTGGAGTAGAAACGCGATCCGCCACGCCACGTGGGAAGCGCCTGGACTGCCGCAAAAAAGGCCCCGCGCGCTGGCGGGGCCGGTTGGGGGTTCGAGTCGGTCTGGTGGCGGCGGTTACGCCTTGACCGGGATCTCCTTGCGTTGCGCCTGCGCGGCCTTGGGCACGACCAGGGTCAGCACGCCGTGCTTGAACTGCGCGCCGATGTTGTCGGTGTCGACGTGCCGGGGCAGCACGAACGAGCGCTTGAACGCGCCGCGCCGGCGCTCGCGGATGACGTACCCGTCGCGCTCATCCTCGGTGGCCGTCTCCTTGCGAGACGCGATGGTGAGCAGGTTCTGCTCGACGTCGACCGCGAAGTCCTTCTCGGTCAGTCCGGGCAACTCCGCCTCCAGGCGATAGGCATCCTGCTCCTCGCGGATGTCCACCGTGGGGGCGCACACCGCGACGCTGGGCCGCGCCCACTCGCCGAACAGCGAATCGAACCAGCGATCGATGCTCGCGGCCGACGGTTGATAGGTAACAAGGCTTCTCATGTCAGTCCTCCTGAATAGGAAATAGTTTCTGCCAACCTCAAAGCAGGAACCGTGCCAAGCCGCACGGCGGCCACCGCCGACCCGTATCAATTCCTTTATGTACCGGCAAATATAGACTCCGGATCAGTTCCGGCGTGGGCCTGGCACGGCGTGCCCCGCTGCCCCAGCAATGGGCCAGAATGATCCATCGACCCAATATAGCCCAGCGGACAGGACAAGATTACCCGCCCACGCCCCCACGCCAGCGGCGCTTGATCGCGGTGCGTATCATCGGCGCAGTGCAGAACGGTCGCCCCCGCGACGTGCTTCTCCGGGCTGCGGTTCGCGGCGATCGGGCTGAGCAGCTCGGCGTGCATGCGGGTCAGCGGCATAGCTCGGCGGTGTGCGCGGCAGCGCCGGCCAGCCCGGCGTCTGCTTTGAAGCGGCAGCGAACGGCCGCGGTTGAGTAGGGGTAGAGCGGAGCAGCGCCCGCGGCGCGGCTGCCGCAAGAACACTGTCTGGAGGGCATTGTGAACAATCTCAATTCCGTGTTGCTGGAAGGCAACTTGTGTCGTGACCCCGACCTGCGCTTCACCCCCAAGGGGACGCCGGTGTGCACCCTGGTGGTGGCGTCGAACCGTTCCTACAAGGTGGAGGAGGAGCGCCAGGAGGAGGTCTCCTTCATCGAAACCACGGCCTGGGGCAAGCTGGCGACCGTGTGCAGCGACTACCTCAAGAAGGGGCGGGGCGTGCGCGTGGTGGGCCGCCTGAAGCAGGACCGCTGGCAGGACGGCGACGGCAACGCCCGCTCGAAGGTGATGATCGTCGCCGAGCACGTGGAGTTCCAGCCGCAGCGCCGGGCCGACGCCAACGGCAGCGGCGAAGACGCCGCGGCCGCCGACAAGGATCCCGCAGCCGCCAAGCGGGCGTCGTAGCCCATCTCACTGTCGCCCGCGTGGGGAACCCCACCCCACCGGGCGACAGTGGGGAAGCAAGCCGGTAGAATCGGAACTCGTGGCACGGCACCACGCGCCGCGCAACCCGCACCAGCCGCACCATCATCCCGAGGATCATCACCACGCGGTCGCAGCCACGTTCTGCAGCCGCTGCGCGGCACCGCTGGTACGCCGGGCGGTGGAGGGGAAGACCCTGCCGGTGTGCCCGCGGTGCGGGTTCGTGGTCTATGCCGATCCCAAGGTGGCCGCCGGCGCCGTGGTCGAGCGTGACCGGCGGGTGTTGCTGCTGCGCCGCGCCATCGAGCCGGCGCGCGGGCGCTGGACCTTTCCCGGCGGCTACGTCGACCGCGGCGAGCCGGTGCCGGCGGCGGCGGTGCGGGAGGCATTCGAGGAAGCCGGGGTTCGGATCACGCTGGGCGAGCTGCTGGGGGTCTATTCCGCGCGCGGCAATCCCGTGGTGCTGATCGTCTATCGCGCGCGGCTGGCGGCCGGCGAAGCGCGGCCGGGACCCGAGGCCGAGGAGGTGCGCTGGGTTGCCGCCCCGGACATTCCGTGGTCGGAGTTGGCGTTCCCCAGCACCGCGGCCGCCCTTACCGACTGGTGCGCGGCGCTGCCCCCGGCAGGCTGAACCAAACCGCAGTTCCAGGGCCAAGAACTTGGTATGTTCCTGTCCCCGCGTGCGTCGCCTCCCGTGTTCGGTATCCTCGCGTGTCACCGTGCGGTTGCACACGATGACGAGTCAGCATGCGGGCGGGTGAACCCGGCCACGAGGCGGGGCGCGGAATACCTGCCTGGTATGCCATGCAACGTACTGAGCTGCGGGTTCCCCGAGGCCCTCCTGAGGAAGACGTATCGGGCAGTCGTGATAGTCCAGGAGCCAGCGTACCGCCGGGCTCGTTCCGTGAACCTCTCGCGACACTACGAGCCGGTAGCCTGCCCCCTCCGTGGCCCTCTCCAATCCGATTGCTCCGCGATCGAAAGCGCCATGATGAAAGGTACACAGCGCCAGCCCGTTGGTAACGCGATCGGGGCCGCCGTGGGAGTGCCATTGGATGTGCGCGGCTTCCAGTCCCAGCAAGTCATCCTTCAGGCGCAGATCGAAGTCGCAGACCGCACAACGGCGCTCGTAAGCGGTCAGAACCGCCTCGCGGAAGCGCGGGTCGCGGAGACGCCGGGACGCCCTCCCCTCCTGCTCGGCGGTGCCCAACAACCCTACGGCCTCCAAGATGTGCTGGTGCATGGAAACGGGGAAATGTGCATCCAGGAGCCTGCGGGCCGCGAGCCGGGCACTGGCCGGGTCCGTTGCCAGCAACCGATACAGCGGCTCCGGGAGACCGCCCTCGATGCCGCGATCGCGCAAGTGCTTCTTGCTCCAGGACGCGACTCCGGGCACTTCCCAGAGCCCGTCGGTGGCCAGATACCGGAACGGGAATTCCGGATGATACGCACGGCGCGGCGGGCCGAAGTGTCGCAGCAGACCGGTCAGCGGCGCTTCGATCTCGCGGAAGGACACGAGGCGCTCCTCTCCGCGTACCGCCCGTCCCATGGCAAGCAGCAGCAGCAGGGGCTTGTGGGGAGCGCGCTCATCACCCCGCTTCCAGACGTTGAGTTCATCCAGTCTCTGTTGCAGTGTCTCGCGCGTCATCCGCGAACCGTTTTTGACAGTAGGAGTAGTAGGAGTACTCGAGCGTGGAACGGAAGTCCAGTTGCCTCGACCCGATCGCCCGCCGAGAGAACGAATAGATCCTCACCAGAGTGTCGCTGGCGCTGCTACTGGCCGATGTCGGTGCACGCCTCGCCGACCCCGGTGATGCCGCGGTCGCCGTCGATCTCGACGATCCATTGGGACACGCCCGAAAAATCAGCGCCGGGCGGCGCGTTGCAGCTTGGCCCAGGTGTCGCGCAGGCCGACCGCGCGGTTGAACACCGGCGCGCCGGGGCGGGAATCGCGGTTGTCGACCACGAAGTAGCCGTGGCGCAGAAACTGGAAGAGCTGCTCCGGGCGGGCCTGTGCCAGCCCCGGTTCCACCTGACAGCCGCGCAGGATCACCTCCGAGTCGGGGTTGAGGTGGCGGTCCGGGTGCTCGTGCTCCACCTCGTTCATGTGCTCGGTGGTGAACAGGTGATCGTACAGCCGCACCTCCACGTTCACGGCGTGCTCGGCCGAGACCCAGTGCAGGGTGCCGCGCACCACCCGGCCGTCCGCGGTGCCGCCGCCGCGCGAACCCGGATCGTAGCTGCAGCGCAGCTCGGTCACCTGTCCGGCGTCATCCTTCACCACCTGGTCGCAGGTAATGTAGTAGGCGCCCTTGAGCCGCACCTCGCGCCCCGGTGACAGGCGGAAGAACTTGCGCGGCGCCTGCTCCATGAAGTCGTTGCGTTCGATGAACAGCTCGCGCGAGAAGGGCAGCAGCCGGGTGCCGGCGCCCGCGTCCTCGGGGTTGTTCTCGACCTCCACCTGCTCGCTCCGCCCCTCCGGGTAGTTGGTGACCACCACCCGCAACGGGTCCAGCACCGCCATCACCCGGGTGACGGTCCGGTTCAGCTCCTGGCGCAGGTAGTACTCCAGTTGCGCGTAGCTGATCAGCACCGTGGTCTTGGTGAGGCCGACGCTGCGCACGAACGCGCGGATGGCGCTTGGAGTAAAGCCGCGCCGGCGCAGGCCGCGCAGCGTCAGCAGGCGCGGGTCGTCCCAGCCGCGCACCGTGCCGTCGGCCACCAGCCGGCGCAGGATGCGCTTGTGCAGCACGGCGTAGGCCACGTTGAGGTGGTTGAACTCGATCTGCCGCGAGCGGAAGATCCCCAGCTTGTCCAGGTACCAGTCGTACAGCGGGCGGTTGTTCTCGAACTCCAGTGAGCACAGCGAGTGGGTGACCCCTTCGATCGAGTCGCTCTGGCCGTGCGCCCAGTCGTACATCGGATAGATGCACCAGGCGTCGCCGGTGCGGTAGTGGCGGGCGCGGCGGATGCGGTACATCACCGGATCGCGCAGGTTCAGGTTGGGTGAGGCCATGTCGATCCGGGCGCGCAGCACGTAGGCGCCGTCGGCGAACTCGCCCGCGCGCATGCGGCGCAGCAGGTCCAGGCTCTCCGCCGGCGGCCGGTTGCGGTCCGGGCTCTCGCGGCCGGGACGGGTGGGTACCCCGCGGTACTCGCTGATCTGTTCCGCCGACAGGCTGTCGACGTAGGCGTCCCCCTGTTCCACCAGTTGCTCGGCCAGCTCGTACAGCCGCTCGTAGTAGTCGGAGGCGTAGTACTCGTGCTCGCCCCAGTCGAAGCCGAGCCAGCGGATGTCCTCCTTGATCGACTGCACGTACTCCAGCTTCTCGCGCTCCGGGTTGGTGTCGTCGAAGCGCAGGCTGCAGAACCCGCCGAACTCGCGGGCGACGTCGAAGTTGAGGGTGATCGCCTTGGCGTGGCCGAGGCCGATGTAGCCGTTCGGCTCCGGCGGCCAGCGCGTCTGGACCCGGTCGAAGCGGCCGGCGGCCAAGTCCCGGCGAATCGCCTTGCGAATGAAGTCGGAGGGGGAAACGGCGCTGCTCACGTCGGTGCTAAAGTTAGCTCGCCGCGTGGCCATCTACAACCGGAATCCGGGCGGCCCGTAAGCACCCCCCCGGCTGCGTATCCCGTGCCTTGCGGGGCGACGGGGCGACGCCTTCTCTGGCACGCTCGCCGGACATGAAAACGCTGCGCGAGCCGACCCTGCTGCTGCGGGGAGGTCACGTCATCAATCCGGCGGCAAACATCGACGGCAGCCTGTACGGCGTCGATCCTCGCGCCGCGCTGCGCGGCGGGGTCACCACCGCGGTCGACGCGGGCACCTGCGGCTGCGTCAACTTCGCCGAGTTCCGCCGCACCGCCATCGACGGGGCGGCAGTGCGCATCCTGCCGTTCATCCACATTGGCTGCCTCGGTATCCCGACCCCGACACTGGGCGAGCTGCAACCAGCATCAACCTGGTGGTGGCGCTGCTGATCGGCGCGACGCCCGGGTTCTTCGGCGGCAAGCTCGACATGGTCGTGCAACGGTTTGTCGATGCCTGGATGGCCTTCCCGGGGCTGCTCATTCTGATTACGGTGATGTCGCTGGTCGGCCAGGGCCGGCTGCAGATCATCCTGGTGCTGGGCATTGCCGGCGGCATCAGCGGTTCGAGAATCGCGCGCAGTGCGGTGATCCGCATCAAGGAGAACGTGTACGTGCAGGCGGCGGCAGGACCATCCTGCGCCATGTGCTGCCCAACATCATGGCGCCGATGATCGTCATCTTTACCGTGACCATAGGCGACGTGATCATTGCGGAGGCGTCGCTGACCTTCCTCGGTCTTGGGCTGCCCCCCGATGTCGCGAGCTGGGGCGGGATGCTGAGTTGAGAAGGACGCCGCTACATGGAGCGGGTCCCGGCGCTGGCGCTGTGGCCCGGGCTGTCCCTGTTCACCGTTGTCTGGGGCACCAACATGTTCGGCGACGCGCTGAGAGACCTGCTGGACCCCAGTCTGCGGGGTGGCGAAAGATTGGCCCGCTTGCTCGTGGCAAGCGGCATAGACAGGGTGTTCGGTGTCCCAGGCGGTCAGACGCTGCCTCTCTACGAGGGCATCCGCCGGTTGCCCGGTCGCATTTCGCACGTGCTGATGCGCGATGGGCGCAGCGGCGGCTACGCGGCCGATGCCTACGCGCGCATTACCGGTCGCGTGGGCGTGTGTGACGGCGCTGGATCAAATGGACATGTTCAAGCCGGTCAGCAAGTGGCAGGTGCGCGTCACCGATCCGAGGTCACTGGACGCCATTTTCGGCCAGGCGCTGCGCGTGGCCACCACCGGCAAACCCGGACCGGTGGTGCTGTGCGTTCCCGACGATGTCAGCTCGACCGATATTTGCCGGGAGCACGAACCGCCATCGCCGCCATGCTGCTGGTCATCCCGACCCTGTTCGTCGTCACCATCCTCGTGTTTCTCTCGGTGCGCTTCATTCCCGGCAACATCATCGAGGTGATGGTCGCCCGGATGGGCTACGAAGGCGGCGGCGCGATCGACATCGCTGCCGCGAAGAAGCGGCTCGGGCTCGACGTCCCCGTTTACGTGCAGTACTCGCGGTGGATCGGGGACATCGTCGTGCGTGGCACCCTCGGCAGATCGCTGTATGCCGGCTCGAGCGGCGACACGGTGGAGGCGATGATGGCCACCAGGATAGGCGTGACCCTCGAGCTGGGGCTGCTGGCAATCCTGACCGGCCTGATCATCGCGGTACCGATAGGCATCTATTCGGCGATTCGGCAGTACACGGTGGCCGACTACGCCGGCCGCTCGGCGGCGATCATCGGCCTGGCGACCCCGAACTTCTGGCTCGCGCTGCTGGTTATCATCTACCCGGCTATCTGGTGGGGTTGGACGCCTCCGATAGTACACGTCCGCTTCGACGTCGACCCGCTGGCCAACCTCACCATGTTCGTCTTTCCGGCCCTGATCCTGGGGACCTACCTGGCGGCCAGCACCATGCGCATGACCCGCACCATGATGCCGGAGGTCCTGCGCCAGGACTACGTGAGGACCGCCTGGGCCAAGGGCCTGGAGGAGCGGAAGGTGGTGCTGCGCCACGCCGTCAAGAACGCCCTCATCCCGGTCGTCACGCTGATCGGGCTGCAGCTGCCCATCATTGCCGGTGGCTCGGTCATCATCGAGACCATCTTCAATCTGCCCGGGCTCGGTCGCCTGATGCTGAGCGCGCTCAACCTTCGCGACTATCCGGTGGTGTCCGGCGTGAATCTGTTCTTCGCCTCGGTGGTGGTGCTGATCAACCTCGCGACCGACGTGGCGTACGCCTACCTGGATCCGAGGATCCGCTATGAGTGAGCCGAATGCGCGGAATGCACCGAATGCGCCGCTCGCCGTCGACGCGGGCGGCGCTCCGGTGGGTGAGGCGGCGCGTGACGCGGGCGGCGGCCGGCGCAACGGCCGGCGCCGACCGGTGGCCGACTTCTTCCGTCGACTGCTGCGGCAGCAGCCGCTGGGAGCCGCGGCCGGCGTCGTCCTGTTGGGGCTGATCTTCGTCGCCATCTTTGCCGAGCGGCTGACACCGCACGTGTACGACATCGGCCGCGTGCAGGACCGCTTGCAGGCGCCCTCGGCCGAGCACCCGCTCGGCACCGATCACGCCGGCCGCGACGTGCTGGCGCGGATCCTCAAGGGCGCCCAGGTGTCGCTGCTGGTGGGGCTGACGGCGACCGTGCTGAACAACCATCGTGGCGCTGCTGGTTGGCGGCACCACCGGCTTAATCGGCGGCAGGGTCGACGTCTACACCCAGCGCTTCGTCGATGCCTGGATGTCGTTCCCGGGATTGCTGCTGCTGCTCACCATCATGTCGTTCGTCGATCGCAGCATCGTCACGGTGATCGTGGTGCTCGGCGTCACCGGCGGCATCCCGGCGTCGCGGGTGGTGCGCGGCGCGGTGTTCGGCGTCAAGGAGAACATGTACTTCCAGGCGGCGGAGGCGGTTGGCGCGCGCCGGCGCTGGACCCTGGTGCGCCACGTGCTGCCCAACATCACCGCGCCGCTGATCGTGATCTTCACCATCAACGTCGGCGGCGTGATCATCGCCGAGGCCAGCTTGAGCTTTCTCGGTTTCGGGCTGCCGGTGAACGTGCCGAGCTGGGGTGGCATGCTCAGCCGCGAGGGGCGGAGGTACATGGAGCTGGCGCCGCGGCTGGCACTGTGGCCCGGACTGTTCCTGACGGTGACGGTGTACTGTCTCAACATGTTCGGCGACGCGGTCCGCGACCTGCTCGACCCGCGCTTGCGCGGCACCGCCGGCCGCTACGGGGGCGCCAAGTCCCGCCGCCGCGGAGTTGGTCAGCCCTGAGTACACGTGTTGACGTGTTCGCAGGCGCCCTTCGCGGCCAGGACGGCCCTGCTCCACTACTGCACACCGCAGGTGGATAAAAAGACCCCCTTTAGGTATTCTAAAGGTGCCTATGGTAAGATTTGCCACGGTCAAGGAGTTGCGGCAGGACACGCCCCGGCTGCTTGCCGAGATCGGTACGGGGGAGCGGTTCGTCATTACCAGGCGCGGTAAGCCGGTGGCGGTCCTTGCTCCGTTCGCGCCGCGCGATGAGCCGCGCCAGCCGGCCAGGCCGTTCGCTGAAGCGTGGGAGGAGATCGAGTCGGTCCTCCTCGACAGCGAACCCGCCTTTGCAACGGTGGAGGAGGCGCTGGGCCAGCCCAAAAGGCGGAAGATACGACGTTCGTAACCTGGAATGCCCGCCACTTTCGCGGCCGCACCGAGGTCGACGTACGGGAACCTTCCGCGGCGCTGTGACAGCGAGTGTAGTCGCTAACATCACCCCAACTCACGACGGCTGGCGGTCGCGGTTGGTCGACGACAACGGCCGCGTGACCCACGAGGACGAGATGCAGCTCGAGGATGACAGCCGAGCCGTACTCTGCGACGAAGGTGACCGTGCGCAAGTTCAACACGGAGGGCCCGTTGTGGCCGCGGACCACTACCACATCCCGCCCCTGGAACGGATCGATCTCGACGCGGTGCTCGGCTTGATCCGGGACAAGAAGTACTTCGTGCTGCACGCGCCGCGGCAGACCGGCAAGACCTCGGCGCTGCTGGCGCTGCGGGATCTGGCACGGGAAGAAACTTTCCGTGGTTGGAACGCGGTGTCACCGCCTCAGGGCGCATCGTCGGCGTCGACCTTACCGATGCCATGCTGCGCGAAGCCCGGCATCGTGCGGAGAGCGCGGGATGGGCGAACGTCGATTTGGTGCAGTGCGACGTGGCCGACTACGAGTTTCCGGGCAACGTCGGAGGCGTGCTGTCCACCTTCGCGATGACGATGGTCGATGATTACGACGGTGTGATCCGGCGGGCGGCGGAGGCTCTGCGTCCCGGAGGACGCCTGGCCATCTTGGAGATGAAGCGACCGGAAGGTTTGCCGGAGTGGATGGTTCGTTTCGGAGCCTGGCTCCTCCGGCCCTTTGGAGTGGGCCCTGGCTACGCCGAGCGAACGCCCTGGAAGTCAGTCAGGCGGCACCTGGACGAGGTCCTGTACCAGGAGTTCTACGCTGGCGCCATTTACCTTTGTGTCGGGCAGCGGCGTTTGTGACCAAGTAGGTCTCCCCTCCGAGCAGTACGCCGTCAGCGCAATTGAAAGCAAAGCAATATGCCGGTTGCATGGGACGCGGAGGCGTCTGCTACAATAGTGCCCATGCAGGCTGATCGATCGTTGGACGTCGTCAGTGATCCCGAAATCTCCGGTGGTACACCTGTGTTTCGCGGAACACGCGTGCCGGTGAAAGCGTTGTTCGATTACCTGGAGGGCGGAGAAACACTCGACCGGTTCCTGGACCAGTTTCCGTCGGTTTCGCGTACCCAGGCACTTGCCACGCTGGAACTTGCCCGAAGCTCCGTCCTGGCCAGTGCGCGTTCTGCTTGACGAAAACCTGCCGCGCGATCTCGTCGCTGCACTGGTGGGGCACCAAGTCACCACGGTTCAAGCCGATCTCCTGCAACGTGCCCATGAACGCTTCGATGTCCTGGTGACAATGGATCGGGGCCTTCAGTATCAGCAGAATCTGACCATCCTGCGGCTGAGCATACTGGTCATTCGACCTGCAGGCGCAACCAAGAAGCGCGGGAGAAGAAAAAAGACCAAGCCCAGAAACCTGCTCGAACGGCTCGACCAGCACCGCCAGGAAGTCCTGGCTTTCATGTACGACCTCAATGTCCCATTCACCAACAATCTGGCTGAAGGCGACATTCGCATGATGAAGGTGCAGCAGAAAATCTCCGGCACGTTCCGCACCGACGAAGGCGCCAACGCCTTCTGCCGGATCCGCTCCTACATCTCGACCGCCCGCAAGAATGCGGTCGGCGCCATCGACGCCTTGGCCCGCGTCTTCCACCGATACGCCGTTCGTACCCACCATCGACACTTCCTGAACCGACCACTCCCCTCACAGTACCCAGTCAGACCAGTTCGCCTGGATGCACAATTGTGAGCGCGCGCAGACAGATAGAATACCGAACCGCCTTCGCACCAATCCCGTTCAAGGGGGGGACGCGCATCAACCTCACCCACATCGGTACGCCCGACTATTTGCGCGCCCGCCTTCCGGACTTACAGCAGGTGCGGATCAGAATCGAGCTCGACACCGATCCGCCGCCCCTGGCCGAGTACGAAGTGCTCCCGCTGCTTACGCCGATTCCGTTCCACGTGCGCTTGTTCGATCTGCCGTGTCTGTTTGCCGGCAAGCTGCACGCCATTCTCTGCCGCGACTGGAAGGGCCGCGTGAAAGGCCGCGATTTCTACGACTTCCTCTGGTATCTGGGACGACAGATCCCCTGCAACGTCCGCCATCTGCAGGCCCGCATGACGCAGACGGGCCACTGGAAGCATGCCCGCGAACTCGACGCCGCTCAACTCTGCCAGCTTCTGCGGCGCCGATTCCAACAGGTGGATTTCGATCAGGCAAGAAGTGACGTACGCCCGTTCATCCGCGACGAAGCCGATCTGGAGCTGTGGGACAGCGCCTTCTTCCAATCCCTGGCAGGCAGAGTCGAAGCTGCATCGCACGCGTAACGATACTCTGAGTAACCAGCCGCGGGAAAACTGAGCTGAAGCTAGGGGAGGACGAGCGCCGGACACACACACGGCAGCAGCTTCGATCCCGCCAACGACCGCGTCGTCTGCGACCAGCTGGCGCTCAGCCGTCGAAGTGACATCAATCAGTTTCGCCACCTCTCCCGTCAGCGGGTCATCACCTGACCACTGTCAACCGCGACCACCTGCGCGGTCAGATGCCTCGACTCCGGCACGGTGAAGAACAGCACCATTTGGGCCACGTCTTCGATGGTTGGCAGCTCGCCGAGGGGAACCGGCGCCAGAAAATCGGGGTACTTGCTCTCGGCGATGCCCGCGAACCATTCCTCCGGCGTCAGGTGCCGATACTCCTCGAGCTGCTTCACGACCCGGCGTGAGGTCCCGCGCCAGGCGTCCGTCAGTACGATGCCCGGGCACACACAGTTGACCGTTACCCCGTGTGGGCCGAGCCGCCGCGCCAAGGTCTGGGAGTAGCTGGTGATTGCCGTCTTCATGGCCGCGTACTGTGGAGAGGAGACGTAGGCGAGCGACCGCTGCGAGCCGGTGTAGCGGCCGGCGTTGGAGCCGATGTTGACGATCCGACCCGCCTTGCGCTCCTGGAAGTGCGGGGCCAGCGCCTCGGACATGAGCACCGGTGCACGTAGGGTGAGCAGGTAGGTCCCGTCCCAGGCCGCAGCCACCTCGGCCAGCCGGCCGTGCGCTGGGTCCACGGCGTCCTGGGCGCCGCCGCCGACGTTGTTCACCAGGATGTCGATGCCGCCCAGCGTCTCGATCGCGCGGTCGACGAGCGCCGTCACCTGCTGCGGGGCGGTGATGTCGCCAGACACTGCCAATACCCGCCGGCCGAGGGCCTCGACCTCCGCCGCCACCGCCGCGGTCGACTCCTCGCTAAACGAGTTGAGCGCGATGTCGGCCCCCTCGCGTGCCAATGCCAGGACGATGCCCCGACCGATACCTCGCCCGGCCGCGCTCACCAGCGCCACCTTGCCCTCTAACCTCATCGCGTCACCTCTCGATTCACCACTCCGGGATTCGGCTACCCTACCGCGCCACCCGTCGCTACGCAAGCCCAGCGGCTGGGCGCGTGGCGGTTTGGGCCCCAAAAAAGAAGGAAGAAGCTCCCCCTCCTGGACAGGTTTCGAACGTACCGCTACAGCTACCAGGTGGCTGAGGCGCCGGCGGCGTTGCCGGCGACGTAGAGGAGCTAGCGGGCGCTGAACTGTGTGCGAAGGCCCCTTGTTCGCGTGTCGCAGTCTCTCCGGACGAGACAGACCAGTGTCACCTGGACCGTGTCCGGTTTGCAGGTTGTCTTCAAGGTCCGACGCGCTGTTTCGCATGTACTCCAACACCAAGCCGATCGCCGGACTGGGAGGGCGCGGCCGGCACCACCTACTTCGCCGATCCCGCCGATGATGGCAAAGGTACGTCGAGGCATCGAAATCGGCGTCGATCCGTTGGGCTCAGCGTTTGGGCTACCTTCTCCTCAAGATCATCAGCCGTGCCCTGGTCGAAATGTTCTCCAACTCTGTTCTGGCGTCCTCGATCCCTGGCTTGGGCATTCCGGCCGAACCCTACCAGGCATTCCGGGCAAAGTTACCAGCGATTCCGGTGTAAGCCTTCCAATTATGGCGGGCCTCCTGATGCGCGGCGCGACCTAGTCTCAAGAGTTCTCAATTGATTAGCGCAGGAGACGGATCGCGAGCAGGGCCTCAAGGAAGGCATCGGGCAGGGTATCGAGCAGGGCATTGATCAGGGCATCGAGCTTCTCCGGCGGGCGACATCATCGACCTACTCCCCTTCGATGCCCCTGCTGACGGCCCTCATGGAGCCGTTTCTCACGTCCAAATCCGCCCTTCTCCCCGTACCAGTCCGTGCGCAGGTCAACCGTGCTAGATGCTGCGAACGTCGCCGTCAAAAGCTCGAATGCGTCCAGCACCTTGCCGCTGTGACCGTTGCGCTACGACCCAGCGCTGTTGGACAGCGTCTGCACGAATGAGACCACGACAACAACCTCGCGGACATTGCCGGATCATCGCCACCCCTAGCCAGCGGCGCCTCAGCGGTGTTTGGCGATGAGCCGGTCGACCTTGGGTTTGTCGAAGCCGACCACGATGGTGCCGTGGAAATCGAGCACCGGCACCCCGGTCTGGCGCGACTTGTGCAGCATCTCGCCCGCCTTGCGCTGGTCGCGCGATACGTCGTAGTCCACGAACTTCACCTGCCGGTCACGCAGGTAGTCCTTGAGCTGGTGACAGAAGGTGCAGGTGGGAGTGGAGTAGATCCGAACCGCCATAGTGGCTTCAAGATACGCCAACCGGGGCCGGTTGACCGCCTTCGATTGGCGGCGGCATGCTGCCCCGGTGCGGCTGTCACGGTCAGTCCCCCTGCCGCCGGAAGGCTCGTGGAGCGCGGCGGTGCGGCGCCTCGAAGGGGAGGAGGCGCGTCTGGCCGTGCGCGTGGCGCACGACGACCGCCGCTACGCCGGGTTGAAGCAGCTCGACGACCTGCTGGGACTGGTCTGCACCCGGTTCGAGTTGGCGCTGGCCATTCTGGCCGGGCTGCGCGCGAGCGGGGAACCGGCGCCGCGTCTGCATCAGCGGGCGCGGGACGCGGCTACCACCGGTCTGGCGCTGCTCGACGAGCTGGTGGCCGCCGGCGTCTCGGAGGATCAGAGAGCGCTGATCGCGGAGGACCCGGCCTACCGGCGCGCGCGCGAGTTGTTCCAGCAACTGGTGCTGGGCGGCGGTGGGGCGCTGTTCGAGCCGGAGGCGATTCCGGCCACCGCCACCCGTACCCTGGCGCGGATCGTCACCCGGACGCTGCGCAAGTACGCGGCGCGGGACGACACCTACGCGCCGCTGTTCCATACGGAGCGGCTGCCGCGCCCGCTGCGGCGGCTGGTGAACATCCTGCTGCCGACCGCGGCCTGGGAGGGACAGGCCGACCCGCCCTACGGCGTGGAGCACGATGCCGAGCAGGAACTGATCGTGGCCGAGCGGATCAAGCTGCCGCTGTCACAGGCGATCCGCTATATCGAACAGGAGCTTCTGGCCCCGCTCGAGGAGCAGTTGGCGGCGGCGCCCGGCGACCTGCAGCTTCAGCGCGAGATCGCGCGCCAGCGCGCCCACCTAAGCGAGCTGCAGCGCCTGCGCTTCATCCCGCGGTCCACCCCGATCGTGCTGGAAAGCGGGTTCTACACCGAGTGGCTGAGCGGCTTCACGGTGGAGGGCGAAGCGCTGATCTCGGTGCCGTTGCGGGTGACCTATCGCGGCGGCACCAACCTCGACCGGATGCAGGACCTGATCCGGGACGAAATCACGCGCCGCGCGGCCGGCAAGGGGATCTCAGCCACGCTGGACGCCAGCTATCACCATCTGCGGCGCCTGGAGAGCGGCATCCGCGGCAGCAGCCGCACGCCCAGCCTGCGGCTCAACGCCAAGCGCGGGTTCCAAAACCTGAAGCAGACCGTGCCCGCGCTGGCGCGGCTGGAGGACCGCACCGAGCTGCAGCGCCTGCTGCGCCTGGTGGCGCACGCGCGGCCGAGCCGGGCCGAGGCCGAAATCGAAGCGCTGCTGGTGGGCGGCCCCACCCTGCCCGAACCCTGAGGGGTAGCGCGCCGCCGTGGGCCTGCTCGACGACCTCCCGGGTCGTCGCTCGGATACGGTCTGCCACCCAACATTCCCGATTGTCTCTATCTTGCATAGCTGGACCGCATCTTGACGCCCCATTTGTTGTTTTCGCAGGTGAGGACGTAGAGGGAATCGTGGGCCGCAATGACCGATCCATCTTCCCGATACCTGGTGAACTGCGTGTCCACGTGGATCTTTTCATCAGAGCAGTGAACGATCTCGCGCCGGGTCCAGACGCTGTGATGCCACCCGATTTCGCCAACCCCGTTTTGACCTCACGAGTTCTATGTACGCGTCGTCCATCGCTCGGGCAGTCACTCTCCCCGACACCGGTCAATCGTACCCTTTTGTCAGGGAAATTGTCGCGTTATCCGGATTTCCCGGCGCAGGAACCGCGTGATCACGGCGCTCAGGACCGGGACCTGCGCGGGCGCGTGGATGGTGCCGGCCAGCTCGTGCCCGCCCGCCCCGGGCAGGTTCACCAGCCGCTTGCGGGCGCTGCCGAGGCGCGCGTAGGCCCGTTTCATTTCGAGCACCGACACCAGCCGGTCGCGTTCGGTGTAGACCACCAGGCTCGGGCAGGCGATCCGTTCCAGGGCGGTCCGGTGTCCGAGCCGCACCGACTGCATCATCGGCACCAGCGAGCGGGACCGGTGCCGGGTGGTCCAGTAGCGATCCTGCAGCTCACCCTCGCCCGACAGGTCGCGGTAGCGGCCGAAGGCCAGCCACGCCGCCAGCGGGCCGACCGGAGTGAGCAGGATGCCGGCGCCGCGCCGGCACGGCCCGAAGTTGGGCGACACGAACACCAGGGCGGCGGCCGCCGGATGCGCGGCCACCCACCAGGCGGCCAGCGGGCAGCCGGTCGACATGCCGACCATCACCACCCGCCGGCCGATGGCGGCGCCGATCAGTCCCGCTTCTACGACGTCACGCTGCCAGTCGGCCAGGGTCACGCGGCCGATGGCGTCCGCGTCCAGGCCGCCGCCGGCCAGCCGCGTGCAGAACAGGTTGGCGCCCAGCCGTCCCGCCACCTGTTCCAGCACCGGTGCCAGTGATTGCCGGCTGCCGGTGTAGCCGTGGATGAACACCAGCGCGAGTTCGGTTCGCCGCGGCGCGCCGCCGTTCCACGCCACGAGCTTCTCGGTACCGGGGACGATCGCGCGGCCGGCGGCGGCCGCGGCCGCCGCTTCCGCGGCCGCAAGCCACGCCTCGACGCGGTGCGGGTGGCGGGGGGCGTCGGCGGCCGGTTGGCGGGACAGGTCGCGGGGCGGTTGCTGCACGGCGGCGGCCCTACGGCGCGCCGGTGCCGCGCTGCCGGTGGCGGACGCCGCTCGCGCCGCCCACGAACAGGTCGGTCACGTGGCAGGTGAAGATGCCGTTCTCGACGATGCCGGGAATTGCCGCCAGCTCGCGCTCGGCGGCCACGGGGTCGAATTCCACCGGCGGCCGCGCGTCCAGAATGAAGTTGCCGTTGTCGGTCACCACCGGCCCCTGCTTGCGCACCGCCAGGCGCAGCGCCGGCTGGTAACCGCGCCGCTCGAGCCCGGCACGCACCGGCGCCAGCGCTTCCGGGACCACCTCGATCGGCACCGGGAACCGCGCCCCGAGCACGTCCACCAGCTTCGACTCGTCCACCACGATCGCGTAGCGGGCACTGGCATGGGCCGCAATCTTCTCACTGAGCAGGGCGCCGCCGCCGCCCTTGATCAGGCGCCACTGCGCATCCACCTCGTCGGCGCCGTCGATGGTGAGGTCGAGCGCCCCCGCCACGGCGGGATCGTTCAGAGACAGCAGGTTCAGACCCAGCACCCAGCACACGGCCCGGACCTGCGAGCTGGTCGGCACCAGCGCCAGCTCGCGCAGCGTTCCCCGGCGCACCCGCGCGGCGATGACGCCCACCGCGTGCACGGCAGTGGAGCCGGTGCCGAGGCCCACCCGCATGCCGGACTCCACCAGCGCCGCGGCGGCTTCACCCACGGCGGCCTTGACGGCGTCCGCGGGCGCCGTGCGCTCCGGGTTTTCGGTGCCTGCCGGGTCTGCCATGCCCGCCGCGCCCGCCGTGCCTGCCGGGGTGCCGCTCACGCGCCGTAGGCCGCCAGCAGCGGCGCGATCCGTTCCCGGCCGCTCAGCAGGATGAAGTCCGCCAGCCGCGGCCCCCGCTCGGCGCCGAGCAGGGCCCGGTACGCGGCCTGGAACAGTGCCACCGGCTTCAGGTCGTGCTCCGCGGCGATGACATAGAGGCGGTTGGAAAGGGAGGCGCCGTCATGCCGGTCCAGGCAGTCCAGCTCGCGGTACAGCGCGCCGAGCGCAGCCGCCTCCCGAGCCGGCATGGGCTGCGCCGGCTGGTGCGGCCGGCGCAGCCGGAAGCGCATGGCGGCGGGCGCGTAGCTCTCCAGCCAGGCGGCGGCGCAGCGGGCGCGCGCTTCCAGGCGACGGCGCGCATCCTCCTGCTCCGGCGCCGTCAGCCCCTGCTCCGGCACCAGCGCCGCCACCGTCGCCGCCACGTCGCCGTCGCGGATCTGGAGCAGGTTGCACAGGTGACGCAAGGTTACCTGCGGAGGCATGCGCTCCGGCACCGCCGCGAGCTGCGACAGTTCGTACACCCGCCGGTCGCGGTCGCGGCGCTTGGCGCTCGCCTCCTCGACCCCGAAGTAGACCCGCTCGGTGCGGTCGTAGTCCTCGTAGATCTTGAGCACGTCAAGGTCGAACGACACCACGAACTCGGCGTTGGGGCGGGTGCCGGCATAGTGAAACCGCACCACCTCCGGCTGGTAGACGGCGAGCACCTGCTCGATGGTGACCGCGTTGCCGGCGGAGGACGAGATGCGGCCGGCGCCGCCCTTGACCCCCACGTCGCCATACAGGAAGGTGGCAGGCGGTTCCCCGCCGAACACCTCGCGCACGATTTCGGTGGCGGTGTCGAACGAGCCGCCGGCGACCAGGTGATCCTTGCCGGCGGGCTCGAAGTCCACCCCTTCGTGCGCCCAGCGCATCGGCCAGTCGACCCGCCAGAGCAGCTTGGCGGCGGCGCCCGCGCGGCTCAGGTCGAGTTGGCGCTCGGCGCCGTCCACGTCGCGGTAGGTCACGGTATCGGCCCCGTCCCAGTCGAGCACGGTGGTGTTGTCGGTGCCGTCCAACTCCGAGTAGACCGTGATCGGCCAGTAGGAGTCCGGCAACGGCGTGGTGCGGTGCTGGTCGAGGATGGCGCGGATGGCGGCCCGCGCCCCGAGTGCGGTGCGGATGGCGGCGGCGTAGGTGCCGGCGCGGTAGCGGGCCGCCTGGTACCGGTAATCGGGCTGGATCCCCAGCCGCGGCAGCACCCGTTCCAGCCCCCGCTCGAAGCCCGCCGCATAGTTGGGTGCCGCACCGAACGGGTCCGGCACGTCCACCACCGGTTTGCGCAGGTGGCGGGCAAGCTCCTCCCGGCGCGGCAGGTTGGCGGGCACCTGCCGGAATGCGTCGTAGTCGTCCCAGGAGTAGATGAAGCGGACCTGCTTGCCGCGGTCGCGCAGCGCGCGCGCCACCAACTCGGTGGACATCACCTCGCGCAGATGGCCGAAGTGCACCGAGCCCGACGGCGACACGCCCGAGGCCACCACGTAGTGCGCGCGGTCGCCGCGTTGGCGGATGATGCGTTCCGCGGCCGCGTCCGCCCAGTGCAGCGCAGCCATGCACTAGCGCCTCGAACCGGCCGTCGCGCGGCGTTGCCGTCGGCCTATCCGTCGGCCCATCTGTCGCATTCCGACCGCCTCCTAATGACCGGTCGCCGGTCCCAGGCCCACGGCGCGCCGCCAAGCGGTGATCTGCCCGAGGTGGTTGGCCTCGTGCACCGACATCAGGAACGCGGCGGTGTCGCCGATCGTGGGAAACCGGGCACGCGCGCCGGGATGCGGGTGTTCGCGGGCGAACAGCGCGGGATCGGCGGTCTCGATCGCGCCGCCGACCCGTTCGTGCTGGTGCGCGAGCTGTTCCAGGAGCTGCCCTTTCGACGGGAACGCGGCGGCGTCGCCGTCGGGTGTGCCGCCGGTCCGGCACGCGTCCCGCCACGCGTCAGGGAACGTGGATTCCAGCCCGAGCAGCCCCGCCAGGCTGTTCGACGTCGCCGCCAAGTGGCCCAGCGTCCAGGCGGGATGGTTGATGACGCCGTGCGGCTGCAGGACCATCTGCTCGTCCGACAGGTCACTGACCAGCACGCGCGCACGGTCGAGATTGAAACGGTAGGCGAAAATGAGATGTTGCAGCATCAGGCCCTCCGGTCGGGTTGCGCTCAGTATACGCCAATGTGCCGGCCGGTGGTTCCGCTGGTTCCGATACTCTTCCGATACTCTAAAGGATGAAGTGCGTCCTGTCGGGGCTGGGGCTGGCGGTCTACCTGCTGTGCGGCGCGGTGAGCTGCGCGACCTGGGACGGGAGCGGTGCGTCGGGGCAGGCCGGGAACGCGCCCGGTGCCGGTGCGGGTGCCGGCCGCGCCGAGGGGGTCGCCTCCTGGTACGGGGCGGAGTTTCACGGTCGCGCCACCGCCAACGGCGAGACCTACGACATGCACGGCCACACCGCGGCGCATCGGACGTTGCCGTTCAACACCGTGGTGCGCGTGATCCACCTCCGCACCGGCGCCTCGACGGTAGTGCGGATCAACGACCGCGGCCCGTTCGTGAAGGACCGCATCATCGACTTGTCGATGGGGGCGGCGCGCGACCTGGACCTGGTGCGCACCGGCACCGCGCCGGTGCGGCTGGAGGTGGTGCGCGGCGGCGATCCGCCCGCGACCTACCGGATCCAGGTGGGCGCGTTCGCGCACGCCGACAACGCGCGGCGGCTGGCCGGACGCCTGCGCGGCGCCGGGTTCACGGTGGTCGAGGAGCAGGCGGGGACGGTGACGCGGGTGGTCATTCCCGGCCTGGACGAACGCAGCGTGGCGGCGACCCAGCAACGGCTGAGGCAGTTGGGGTTGCCGGCGGGCCAGCGCCAGGTCGAGCGGTAGAGCCGCGCGGCCAGTGGGCGCCCCGGCACGCCGGTGCCCCGGCGCACGCGGGGCGCTTGAGCCACCCCCGCAACTCCTGCTATGGGTATAGGGTCTGCACGCACCACGCCCCAGTAGCTCAGTGGGATAGAGCAACGGTTTCCTAAACCGTAGGTCGGACGTTCGAGTCGTCTCTGGGGTAATCGCGCGGCAGCGGCGCCGGCGATGCGAATCGCGTTAGCCCAGATCAACCCTACCGTCGGCGACTTTGCCGGCAACAGCGCGCTGATCCTCGCGCGGCTGGCGGAGGCGCGCGCGCTGGGCGCCGAGCTGGTGGTGTTCCCGGAGCTGTGCCTGTGCGGCTACCCGCCCATGGACCTGCTCGACCACGCCTCCTTCGTGGAGGAGAACCTCAAGGCGCTGCGCCGCATCCAGCGCGCCATGCCGGCCGGCCTGGGGGCGGTGATCGGCTACGTCGACCGCAACCGCAGCGGCACCGGCAAGCGCCTGGTCAACGCCGCCAGCCTGCTCGCCGAGGGGCGCCTGCTGCATACCCAGGCCAAGACCCTGCTGCCCACCTACGACGTGTTCGACGAGGCGCGTTACTTCCAGCCCGCGGCGGAGCGGCGCACGGTAGAATTCGGGGGCGAACGCATCGGACTGACCATCTGCGAGGACCTCTGGTGGGAAACCGATCCCGACCCCGGCGGGCGCTACGCGGTCGACCCGGTGCGCGACTGCCTGGACGCCGGCGCCACGCTGCTGCTGGCGCCGTCCGCCTCCCCCTACCACCGCGGCAAGCCGCGGGTGCGGCGCCGGCTGCTGGAGCACGTCGGCGCCACCGCCGGCGTGCCGGTGGTCTACGTCAACATGGTGGGCGGCAACGACGGCCTGCTGTTCGACGGCCAGTCGTTCGTCACCGGTGCCGGCGGCGAGCTGGTGCTGCAGTGCGCCGGCTACCGGGAGGAGCTGACGGTGTGGGACAGCGCCGCGCCGGGTGCGGCGGTGGCGGCCAACGCGGACGGCTGGGCCGAGCTGGAGCGCGCCCTGGGGATGGGGATCGCCGACTACCTGCGCAAGACCCGCCACGAACGCGTGCACCTGGCGGTCTCCGGCGGCATCGATTCGGCGCTGGTCGCCGCGCTGGCGGCGCGCGCCCTCGGCCCCGACCGGGTAACCGCGTTCTCGCTGCCCTCGATGTACTCGTCGACCGGGAGCACGACCGACGCGGCGCGGCTGTGCGAACGGCTCGGTGTGCCGCTGCATACCATCTCCATCGAGGAGCTCTACGCCGGCTACGAACGCGCCCTGGCCCCGGTGTTCGCCGGCGCCGCGCCGGACGTTACCGAAGAAAACCTGCAGGCGCGCATCCGCGGCATGCTGATGATGGCGTTCTCCAACAAGACCGGCTCCATCCTGCTCGCCACCGGCAACAAGTCGGAACTGGCCACCGGCTACTCCACCCTGTACGGCGATCTGTGCGGCGGGCTGGCGCCGATCGGCGACCTGCTCAAGACCGAGGTGTACGCGCTCGCCCGCGCCATCAACCGGGACTGCGAGATCATCCCCGCGGCCACGCTGAGCAAACCGCCCTCGGCCGAGCTGCGCCCGGGCCAGACCGACCAGGACTCCCTGCCCGACTACGAGCTGCTCGACCGCATCCTGCAGCTCTACGTGATCGACAACCTCACCCGCGGCGAGATCGTCGCCCGCGGCTTCGACGACGCCACCGTGGTCGACGTCCTGCGCCGCGTGGGCCGCGCGGAGTACAAGCGCCGCCAAGCGCCCGTCATCCTCAAGGTCTCCGCGCGCGCCTTCGGTACCGGCCGCCGCTTCCCCATCGCGCGCGAGATCCACGAGGTCTCGTGACCGGCGCCACGTCCGTCACGTTTGCAGTGTTCGATCCGGTGCAGTTTGCGCGCGCCGGCGCCGCCGGTGCGGGCGGCGCGCCGATAACCGGACACGTGGCCAGGAAACAGCGCCGGGTTGCCGTCGTGGTGACCCCGGAGGGCGGCGAATACCGCGTCCCGTGGGCCCTGCTGGCGCCGTGGCCGGCCGGCGGCCGGCGCCGGGTCGCCACCCGCAACGACCGGCTCAAGGCCCGCTTCCGGGTGGAGGACGAGATCCGGTTCGAACACGGGTCGGCGGTACGGGCGGGCGTGATCGCCCGGCTCGGGCCCAGCCGGGCGCACGTCGTGTGCGCCGACGGCCTGGAGTTTCAGGTGCCGTACGGAAAGCTGCGGAAAGCGCCGGGCGCCGCCGAACGGGACGATGAGCGGCGCCTGGCCGCCGTCGCCCGGCGCGCCGAGCAGTTGATCGCCGCCCACGGACTCGCCGGCTGGAGCCTGCAGCTCGACGATGCCTCCTGCCGCGCCGGAAGCTGCAACGCGGCGCTCAGGTTGATCGGCCTGTCGCGCCTCTATTGCCTGCGCGCAACCGCCGAGGAGATCCGGGAGACCGTCCTGCACGAGATCGCACACGCCATGGTCGGCCCGGAGCACGGCCACGACCGCCTCTGGAAGGCGGCGGCGCGTGCCATCGGCTGCACCGGCAACCGCTGCCACTCCCTCGACTTCGCCCCGTCCCGCTACCTCGTCTCATGCCGCCGGTGCGGGTGGACCGAGCGCGCCAACACCCGCCGCCGCCGCGCCGTCTGCCGCACCTGCCGCACCCCCGTGACCTACCGCACCTTCACCCGCCAAGCCTGGGACGAGACCCGCCTGCGAGCGCCGCTCGCCGCTATTAGTAGAGGATGAGCCGCGGAGCGTGGTCCATCTCTATCTCCGGGGCCGACCAACGCACCGACGAAGGACACTTGATTCCGTGGGAAGGAGCAATACAATGGGAGATCATTCGGACGTGGGAGGTGAATCCTCCCGGATACCTGCTGCGCGAGGTGAGTGATCTACGTATTGATCCGTATCAATTAACCCAATGTGTCCACCTGCACCGGACAGTACCATCGTCGGTATTGTGGATGCAGCTTACGGACAAGGAGAATTGAACCATATGTTGCAAGAACTGATCGAGGAAATAGAGCGACTCCGCAGTTCAATCAGCGATGATGGGACGAGCTTCACGAATGAAACCAGCACCAGGGTGTCATTAGTCGACCCGTTGCTACGCATTCTTGGATGGAATCCGGAGGATCCGCGGCGGGTGAGGTTAGAGTATGACGTTGCTGGTAACAAGATCGATTATGCCTTGCTGCAAGAGGACGAAACGCCGTGGGCCGGCATAGAAGCGAAGAAACTCGGCGAAAATCTGATTGCTTATCGTGACAAGATGGTTACTGACTCGATCCTCCTGGGAGCACCATTCTACGCGTAGCAACGTGCTCGTGCGAGTGGACTCATGATCTGACTGATGAATCGAGCGCGCAAGGACTCAGAGGTTCTCGTCGCCGTCGCGGTCACGCTTGGCCCCCCAACCGGGGTCTCATGATGCGTCATGCGACGTGAACTTCATGCCGGGGCCGCAGCCCTGGTCAAGGCCGCCCAGGACGGCGCCGAACGCGGTGATCTCGGCGTCGCTCGCCTCGTGCGGCACCCAGGTCAGGCGCACGCGGGTCCGGCCGCCATCCTCGGCGAACGTGACCGTGGTCAGCAGGACCAGCGGCCAGTTGGGCATCAGGGGAGAGGGCGCGACGTTCCAGTCCGCATCCGTACTTGAGTGCAGCCACACCAGTCGCTCCGGCGCGGCAGCTCGGTGAACTCGGCCTTCCGATGGTGCGAGTTGCCGGCCCACCGCATCTCGCACAGCCACCGCCCGCCCGGCTTCAGTTCATGGCGGTCGTTGATCGTCTCTACGTTCGGCCCGTACCGGCGTGCCAGCAGATCCGGCTCGGTCCAGGCCCTCGATACCAGGTCGCGCGGCGCATCGAATGCCCGCTCCAGGACATGGGTCGGCAAATCACTCACTTCTCGGCCCCTTTGTTCAACGTGTTCGCGACCCTTCCAACAGGCCATGGCGTAAACCGCCACCCGACCACCAGGGCCGTCTGCCGCACCTGATCGGCAACCCCAACGTCAGCCTGGAGGTGCTGCTGGTCGAGGCGGAGGACTGCGCTGCGCCGACGGCCGCGGCAGTTGGCGGCGGTGCGGCATCAGCGTGGTCGACACCCGGCTGCTGGCGGTGTGCGAGCGGCGACGCTTCCACACCCCGGCCGACTTCGCTCGCCTGCTGCCGCTGCCCACCTGGAGCGCCTGATACGTTAGAATACAACGTAGGTGTTGGCCGCGATTGTCCATTCGAGAAAAGCACCGACACAATCACACTCAGCCGTATCATAGCTGAGCGAAAGGCTATAGCCTCAGAAGAAAACTACCTTTGGCTTCAGATTAGTGTAACTTGTGGAAAACAAGAGCCGAGTGTCGGCAACTCGCACCTGTACTCAATTGACGTTAGTTTCATGACGATAGACAGAGACGTCATTTGGGGGCTTGCACAGGATTATGCTTCATTTGGATTGGATAATCGAGAGTCGATTCTAAAGTCCGTAGAGGAACATGTCAAAGATGCCGTGAGCGATTTCATACGTTCGCACTTGCAAGGATAATGGGCGAAGAAAGCTGGCCCGGTGCCTGTCGCAAGAATGACAGCACTGACTATGACTGTACGTGAGACGGAGCTCTTGCGAAGGGCGGGCTCCATGCCACGAGTCTTGCTGCATGGCAATACTGGCGATCCGAGATCGACGGTTACAACGCTTTGAATCCACCATGAGAACCTACGAGGCTCGATGTTCCCAGCGAGCTACGCTCCCACCG
Source organism: Spirochaetia bacterium (assembly GCA_965198005.1). GTDB lineage: Bacteria > Spirochaetota > Spirochaetia > SZUA-6 > Bin103 > Bin103. The sequence continues at coordinate 311,650 of CBDAOI010000003.1, read as the reverse complement.
ACACGTCTGCGTAGGCGAAAGCCTCGACACTACGGGGAATGGAGAGTACTTCGCCAATGGGAGATGATTCCGTCATGGGAGGTTGATCCTCCCGGATTCCTGCTGCGCGAGGCGCGGGAAACCGCAGGGTTTACACAACAGAGCCTCGCGACTCGACTCGGTTGCTCGCAGCAGGCTGTCGCAAGGGCCGAACGATTCGACAGCAACCCGACACTGGAATTCGTACGCGCGTGGGCCGACGCCCTCGGCCTTGACCCCATGCTGGAGCTTGTACGCGCACGCGCTTCCAGTGCGATGGCTGATGGACCCAGTTCGACCTGCGGCGGCTCGCCGGGTGTCCGCATCCGGCGCGCGTGATCCGTGCGGCGAGCCCTTATCCGGGCGTCGCTTGCAGTTCGGCCAGCAGCTCCTTGAGGAGTTCCATGCCGGCGCCCCAGCCCTGGTCGAGGCCGCCCAGGGCGGCGCCGAACGCGCGGTCTCGGCGTCGCTCGCCTCGTGCGGCACCCAGGTCAGGCGCACGCGGGTCCGGCCGCCATCCTCGGCGAACGTGACCGTGGTCAGCAGGACCAGCGGCCAGTTGGGCATCATGGGAGAGGGCGCGACGTTCCAGTCCGCGTCCGTATTCGAGTGCAGCCACACCAGCCGCTCCGGCGCGGCCACCTCGGTGAACTCGGCCTTCTGATGGTGCGAGTTGCCGCCCCACCGCATCTCGCACAGCCACCACCCGCCCGGCTTCAGCTCATGGCGGTGGTTGATCGTCTCCACGTTCGGCCCGTACCAGCGCGCCAGCAGATCCGGCTCGGTCCAGGCCCTCCATACCAGGTCGCGCGGCGCATCGAATGCCCGCTCCAGGACATAGGTCGGCAAATCACTCACTTCTCGGCCCCTTTGCTCAAGATTGTTCGCAACTCCGCAACTCTTGCAATGGCCACGGAGCAGATAGCAATCCGAGAGACCAGAGCTGTCCTCAATCTACTATATCAGAGGATTATCAGAGGGTGCGGGGCTCGCGGCAGCCGGCCCAACGCGCAGCCGATAATGGTAAGCGGGAGGAACCATGTCGGACGTGGTCGCCGCGACTCCCGTTGTAAATGCCATCGGTGAGCTGCGGGAGCGGTCGCTGCACGCGGCGCTCAAACGCTGGTACGCGCTGCCCGGCGACCGCGCCGAGGTGCCGCTGGAGGGCTGCGTCATCGACCTGGTGCGGTGCGGCACCCTGATCGAGATTCAGACCGGCAGCTTCGGAAAGCTGGCGCGCAAGTTGACGCGGCTGGTCAGCGGCCACCGCGTACGGCTGGTGCATCCCGTCGCGCAGCGCAAGTGGGTCGTGACCACCGGCCCGGACGGCCGCGTGCTGCGCCGGCGGGCGTCGCCGAAGCGCGGTGCCTACCGCGACCTGTTCGTCGAGCTGGTGCGGATCCCCCACCTGATCGGCAACCCCAACTTCAGCCTGGAGGTGCTGCTGGTCGAGGTAGAGGAACTGCGCTGCGCCGACGGCCACGGCAGTTGGCGGCGGCGCGGCATCAGCGTGGTCGACACCCGGCTGCTGGCGGTGTGCGAGCGGCGCCGCTTCCACACCCCGGCCGACTTCGCTCGCCTGCTGCCGCCGCACCTGGAGGAGCCGTTCACCAACCGCTCCCTGGCCGCGGCCGGCGCCATGCCCGCGTCGCTGGCCGGCATGATGACCTACGCGCTGCGCCGCATGGGCGCCCTCGAGTTGGTGGGCCGCCGCAACCGCGCCTACCTGTTCGCCCGCACCTGAGGAACCCCGTAACCGCTCATCCGATTACACCGGTAGCGAACAGCAGGTTCATTTCGGCCGCGCCGTGCCAGTCATGAAGATGGGGAATCGTCCGGACGTGTCGAAACGACTCGTCGAACGGCTGTCCGCTCTCGGGCTCGAACTATAGACCGAGGCGGCGGATCTCCTTGGCCACGAACGGGAATAGGTGCTCCACGATGCGCAACCGCCGGTGTTCGCGGTACTGCTCAACATGCTGGCGGCGTGTTTCACACCAGTCGAGGTCATTCAGGCCCAAGCGGTTGATGGAAGCCGCCACGCTCTGCTTCCGGTGTTCGTCGAGGGCGGCGGCCGGGTGTACGCGGAACTCCACGATATCCATCACGAACCACGCGTCGTCGATGCAGAACGGATCGAGCACGTCTGTGTATTCCCTCTTCTTCCGGTTCATCCGCAAGCAGGAGAGGCGGTAGTTGCACCACTCGTACACCAGCCGCCAACTCCTCGACTTGGGTACCATGTGATCCACCGTGAAATCGGCGGTAGGCTCGATACGCATCCCCGAGAACGCGCAGACGCAGTTGTACTTCTCTCGCAGATCGCCGCGAACATTCCTCCAGTAGCGTGGGAACGCGTCGCCAGGTATGTCTTCCCGCGACGACGCGACCTGATGGAGCCGGCGGCCTTGCGAGCGTGACGATTGTTCGCCAACCAGCTCCGCGATGGCCCACGATCCCGGCTCCCGAACCTCCCGGTGGAAGTGGCCCGGTTCTGGCTGTGGCGCGACTCGTATCACGACGGCCCGGGGGCGCGTTTTTCCCTCAGCAGCTCCCGAAAGTGACCCCACCCAGCGAGGAAGGGGTCACACTCGGCTAGGACTTGACCAAGCTCACGGCTTACCTCTTCCACCTCTTCGAGCGAAGGCCCCTCGGCACTGAGCAACTCCCGAGCTCGCAAGACAACCTGCTCCGCCTCAACGCTTCCACGGTCGGTGAGCAGGTCGAACGCCTCGCTCGTGAGCCAGTGGCCGACCGCTCCCCGCCGTTCATATATCCCGCGCCGGAGCACGACCCCCGACTCGTTCTCCAGATCAAGGTCTAACCAAGCGTCTCGTGCGTCGTCGAACCAGGCTTCGGCGGAGGCCAGCACCAACGGAGAGTGTGTGGTGACGATCATTTGCACGGCTGTTGGCGTGCCCAGTTCTCGTACAGCACCTCTCAGGGAACTCAGGATGGACCGTTGCCACCGGGGATGCAGGTGGCTCTCTACCTCATCTATCAGCAACACGATGCTGTCGCACGGTTCTTCGCCGAGTTGTTGGGCGGCCAGTCGATGTTCGCGCCAAGCCAACGTGAGCATGTAGGCCAGCGCGACAACGCGGCGGACCCCGGCAGATGCGTGGAGGATGGGAATCGCTTCGGCGTAGCCGGTGCGGATGGTCGGGATGTCCCTGGGGTCATCGATGGAGATGCGCGACAGAGTCCCCGGCTCCACACGGACATCGGTCCCATCCGACGCGAGCGTCTCGATCACAGCCTTCATCGTCGTATGGCTGTCATTCTGCGCACTGATCCAGGTCGCCCAGTCGATGATCAGCCCGTTGCAGATCGGCACGCGCCGGCCGTTCTCCTGCACGTACGCTCCGTTCCACACCTCGTCCTGAGTAAACACCTGCGCCGGCCGGCGCTCGGAGACGTCGGCGTCGCCGCGCCGCCGCCAGTAGTTCCGAGCCGGGTCCCAGTACGAGAACGACCCGTCCGTGTGAGCGTAGATCACCAAGCCGGGCAGCAACGGTCTTCCGGCACGCCCCACCCATGCTTGATCCCTCGGTACGTACCGAGCCTCGTACTCGGCGCTGTTGCTCCTTCCCCGTGCGCGAAACCCGATAGTCGCATTCTCGCCGGCCGTCCCGGGTCGAGCCGCATACCCGGCATTCATGTGCGGGTTCACTTCCTGCGGCCATTTGCGCGTCAGCGCCCACCAGATCACATCCAGCAGAAAGCTCTTGCCCAGTCCGTTGTCGCCGGTAATGAGGTTGAGCCTCGGGGCGAGCTCCATCTCCAGGTCCGGTGCCGGACCGACGTTGCGCAGGCGCAGATACTCGATCATGGCCGATACGATCATGGTAACAGAAACGGCAACCTCAACACACACCAGTCATTCATCTCAACAATACCGGGACGAGGTCTCGGGGCCGGCACGGTCTCGCAGCGGATACTGGTAAACGGGAGGAACCATGTCTGATGTGGTCGCCGCGGCCGCCGGCGCAAACGCCATAGGCGAGTTGCCGGAGCGGTCGCTGCACGCGGCTCTGAAGCGCTGGTACAGGCTACCGGGCGACCGCACCGAGGTGCCGGTGGAGGGCTACGTCATCGACCTGGTGCGGAGCGACACCCTGATCGAGATTCAGACCGCCAGCTTCGGGAAGCTGGCGCGCAAGTTGACCCGGCTGGTGCGCGGCCACCGCGTACGGCTGGTGCATCCCGTCGCGCGGCGCAAGTGGATCGTGACCATCGGCCCGGACGGCCGTGTGCTGCGCCGGCGGGCTTCGCCGAAACGGGGTGCCTACCGCGACCTGTTCGCGGAGCTGGTGCGGATCCTGCACCTGATCGGCAACCCCAACTTCAGCTTTGAGGTGCTGCTGGTCGAGGTAGAGGAACTGCGCTGCGCCGCCGGCCACGGCAGTTGGCGGCGGCGCGGCATCAGCGTCGTCGACAGCCATTGAGCTGGTGGGGCGGCGCAGTCGCGCCTACCTGTTCGCCCGCACCTGAGGCCGCATGATTGATGACGCGGATGTTGCGCGCACCCGTGTGAGGCAGCCCAACATTCTGCTGATCACCACCGATGAGCAGTACCACGGCTGGCGGGATATGCCGGAGACCGGTACGTGCGCACGCCGGCGCTGCACCGGCTGGCGCGCGAGGGCACCTGCTTCGATCTGACCTACGCGGCCAACCCGGTGTGCGTGCCGTCGCGCTACAGCCTGCTCACCGGACACCTGCCGCATCGCTTCGACGGGCCTGGAGACGAACCACCAGAAGCATCGCCAACAAGCACTGTGTGTGCCACCACGCGGGTGTCTCGGAGGAGCTGCTGCCGTTGCGGGAGCGTTCGTGTACCGTGCGAAGCAAGGCAGATGGATAATCAGGCAGCTGTTCCAGAGACCGGCCCGGATCGCAGGCAGCTGCTTGCAGGTGCCTGCTTGGTGGCTGCAGCGGGGCTCATGTTCGCCCTGGCGGGCATGGCGATTGGGATGGCCGCAACGACCCTCTCGAGCGTCGAGGTTCTCTTCTGGCGCAATACTCTCAGCTTGGTCATTCTGACTCCGTGGGTTGTGATGCGCTGGCCGGAGTCTTCGCGCCCGGCGCATGCGGGCCTCATCGTGATGCGCGGCGTGACTGTCGTGGTGTCGCTGTTGTTCTATTACTATGCGGTCACCCTGATTCCCTTGGCCGAAGCCGTCCTTCTCAACTTCAGCGCGCCGATCTTCGTGCCGATTCTCGGATTGCTGCTGTTCCGCTTCCGGCTTCGCAGGAGCAGCTCTCATCCTCAAGCCTGGCACGGCCTTCTTCCAACCCGCCGCCTTGATCGGGCTCGCCGCAGGTGTGCTCGGCGGACTCGCGATCGTGGCGTTATGGCGCATGCCGAGACATGAGGACGCCACCCGTATCGCCGTCTACTTCGCGCTGATCGGCATCCTCATTACCGCTGGCCCGGCACTCTTCCTCACCCCTCGCTTGCCGCCGGTCGAGACGTGGCCCGCGCTCGTCATGCTTGGCGTCTTCTCCACAGCCGCGCATGTGCTCTTCGCACGCGGGTGCCTCATCGCCCCGGCAGACCGCGTCAGCACCCTCAACTATACGTCCGTCTTCTTCGCCGCCGGGATCGCTTGGATTCTATGGGACGAACGCATCGACTGGTTCATGGTTGCCGGAACCGCAGTCATCATTCTCGCCAGCCTCGTCGCAACCCGCACTGGCCATCACGAGCCGCGGCCTGCCGCGGACTGACGAGACCGATTGCCCGGCACACAAGGCCGGTCGAGTTGCTACTCTCGGCTAACGTCGATTACCACCACCGAAATCTTGCGCCGCTCGGCCTCCGTGAGGGTACCCCCAAGGCGCGCCCGCAACTCGTCTGGGTCTGCAGGTTTGGAGCCCTCGGGCGGCGGCTGTATGTAGTCTCTCCCGAACCAGAACGCTAAGAATATCCCGTATCCGTCCGTGGCAGGGTGATTCGTGTATTGGGCGATCAGTTGATTGCGCATGGCACTCCAAAGATCCTTGTGCCTACTCCTCTTGATCTCCACCGGCACTTCGAAGTGTCGACAAGTGACGAAAATATCCGCTCGCTTGTCGTGAGAATATGATCCTTCGCGGCGCGCTCTAACGCCCGGGGGAAGGTGCGGCTCTAGGTCGGACAACAGCGCGTCACGTCCCACGTTCTCAGGTCTTGGTTCGAGCGGTCGCCCATACTCGTCGACGTTCCAGTACTGGCGCCAGTCATCCGTATCGCCACTGCGGATCCGTTGACCCAGGCTGGCAAAACGGTCTACCAACAGCGCTGCCAAGTCACAGGCGCTGGCAGGTGCTCCACCGCTCAGCGTCTGGCACACGTCCACAACCGTAGGATGACGGTAGGCAGCGTCGCGGCGGATCACGCGCTGGCGGTCCCGTGCTGCGGCCAGCGAATATCGCCATTCGCCTTGGGTCGGGTCTGCGGCGAGTAGTTCCAGATTCTCCACCGTCTGTCCGTCGGTGCCGTCGTGGACGGCAAGCGCCTTGATCATGCGCTCAACGGACCGGTATGCCTTGTATTCCGCGCCAATCAGGTGCGACGCCGTTCCTCCGAGCGGCCGAGTCGATGGCGCGAGCAGCCGGATGAAGCATGCCAGGGCCGGTGCAGGCAAGTCGGCGAGCAGAGAATCCGCCGCGAACAGGAATTCCGCCAACTGAGCAATACGCCGTTCCCGACGCTGAACGAATTCTCGCAACCGGTCGGTGCTAATGTCGCCCGTCGCAACGACTTCGGCCGCCAACCAGTGCACCCGCTGGGAAACGCTCATGCTGGTCCGTGACCGTTTCTTGGTGATCAACTCCACCAACGCTGTTCTATCCACTCTCCAGAGAGCAGCAACGAGTAGATCATCGAGCATGATCAAGGGCACTGGCTGCGAGCAGCGCACCGGGAACGCACGCAGGAGGGGCAACACGGCACGCCTTGCCACCGATGCGTGTTCATCTGTGGCAAGGTGGCGAGCAACCTCAGCGTCGTACACACCGCTGCGCATCTTGGCGCTAGTGCACCTCACAAGCATCTCGGCACCGGCTTCGTGGTCCAGCTCCAGCAGGCGCCGCTGTCGGTTCAGCCTGTCCTCAACCGACGAGCAAAAGTGGAATGCAAGACCCTGGCGCAACTGCCGCTCGCTCAGCACGCGCAGATCGTCGAGCTCATCTATACCCGCAAGCCAAGGAAGCGCAACAAGATACTCCTTTTCGAATTTCAACAGGCCGATGATCTTGCGAGTATCGGGAGTGTCTTTTCGGAACGGGGCGCCGCGGAGGCCGGCAAGTGTAGCGTCGATCAAGAGCTCATCACTGTCACACAGATCGCTGATCCGCGCTCTTGGATCAGGGCCCTCGACATCCGACGAGAGTCCAAAGTATGCAACCGCAAGCTCGTGGAGTAGTCCCACTGGGCACCGATTCTCGTGCAGAGCATCGACGTTCGAACGAACCAGCTCAATGAACTCTCGACACTGTTTTTCACTCTCATTCAGAAAACTGTGCCCTACTTGAGAGGCATCGAAGTCTCCAGGCCGTAAGTGACAGACGAGCAACTCGCTCATCTCTTCGCGAAGTATCTCGCTGTGTCTCGTACGGTCCAGCAGAATGTCAAGCGGTACGCCATGATCTCGAGCGTGTCTGAGATAGTCTCGAGCCGTGCGGCGATCCGTCGTTGCCTCCGCCTGCGCGTCTTCACTCAAGGCCGCGAGCCACGCGGCAACGGCGCGCAGGTTGCTAAGCACGCCGCCGTCGTACCCCGTCAGTAGGGCTATGATACGGGAAGCCGGCAGACCTTCACGGATCACCCGGGCGAGATGCTTGGCGCCGACAAACTCGGCGATGTGACGGTGAACAGGTGCGAAGCAGCCTTCGGCCCTGGCCGTGAACAACCTCGTGGCCAGGGCTGAGCGCAGGAGTTGGCGTGCTTCGTACTCGCACTGACTGATGTCGAGGAATTCCGCGTTTGCCTGACCGTAGCCCAGGGCGTAACCCGTCGCACCGGAGATCAGAAGGACAGCGCACAGACGCCCGGCGGCGTCCAGAAGCTCGGAAGACGGCGGTTGAGGATCTGCCGTAATGTGCTCTTTGTCGCGCTCCGTGGTCAGGAGCATGCCGGCCAGCTCAAACAGCTCTAGGCGACTTCGCGGCCAACGTCGCTCGCGGCTCACGACATCCGCCAGAAGGCGCAGGGTCAGCGGATTCCCCAGCAGAGCATCCACCCCTCGCGCCGAGGCTTGGTCGATGAACCCACGGGCGTCCGTGATCTCCGTGCGGGCGTCAAGGATGCTCTTAACATCCGCGCGTTGCAGCGGATCAAGACGGAGGACCGTGACGCGGGAGTCGTGCGGCGCCACGGAGGCCAGACGCTTGCGGTCGTTCTCACGGAGCCAGTCAGCTTCCCGGCACGAGAGGCGGAAACGCGGCCTGCCCAGCTTGTCGAGGCGACTGCGGATTGCGTCGAACGGTGTCCTTGCGTCGTGCGAACCGGCGCGCACCTCATCCAACGCGTCTATGAAGAGCGTCTTGCCACGCCACTCGTGGTGCGCCTCCGGATCGAATGTTACGAAGTCGCGCGCATCAATGAGGCACGCGCTGTCGGCGAGCGCCTCGTACTCCATCTTGAACGCGGTGGTCTTGCCGGCTCCAGGGTCGCCAAGCAGCACGTACGCGGGAACGTCTCGATAGTCCTTCAGCGGATGCGACTCCGGCGAGCGCCGTCGATCGCTGCCGGCAGCGAGGACTTCGGTGCAGGTACGATGTACGGGAATCATGCTTTCTCGAACCACGCAGCGGCGGGCGCCGTCAGGAACTCGTTGAGGGGGATACCACCAGGTCCCACCAGCAAACAGCGCAGGGTCGTTGACCCTCGAAAACGCGTGGCAAAGGCATCCAGCGCCCGCGAATCCGTTCGTCGCGGTGGCCCGCTCTTTACTTCGATGGCGACCAGCTTGGGGCCGCGTTGCAGGACGAAATCGACCTCGCGCAGGCCGTCTCTCCAGTACAGCACTCGAATGTCGAGCGTCGCGGTGTTGTACAGGTGGGCGCCAACGGCACTCTCCACGATGCGGCCCCAGAACGTGCGGTCGGCCTGCGCCTCGGCGAAGGAGTAGCCGGAGGCGGCGGTCATCAGGGCGTTGTTGAGGACGTTGAGTTTCGGGCTCGATCCGCGGCGTCTCACGGCGCTCCCCGCGTACTTCTGCAGTCCGGCGATCAGACCGGCGCTCCCCAACAGGTCGAGGTAGCGCGCTAGGGTGGTCGTATTGCCGGCGTCCCAAAGCTGGCCCAGCATCTTGGTATAGGAGAGTACCTGCCCCGAATGGGCGGCGGCCAATTCAACCAGCCGTTTCAGCAGCGCCGGCTTGTCGACCCGGGTGAGCGCCAGGAGGTCGCGCTCGACAGTCGGCTCGACGATTCCGCCGAGCACGTAGTTGCGCCACCGCTCCTCGTCGCGCGCCAGGCTCGCGGCGCCCGGATAGCCGCCGAAGTAGAGATAGGCCGGCAGGTCGAAGCCGAAGGCCGCCGCCATCTCCCCGAACGACCAATGGGGAACGTGGATCGGCTCGAACCGCCCGGTGAGGCTCTCACTCAACCCCGACTGGATCAGCAGCGGCGCGGAACCGAGGATCACCACCTGCAGCGGGCACCCCCTGGCGCGGTCGGCATCCCACAGTCCCTTGACGGTCTCCGACCACTCCGGAATCTTGTGAATCTCGTCGACCACCAGAATGCAGCCCTGCGGTAGCCGTTCCGCATCGAGCCGCGCCCTCTCCCAATTGCGCACCAGCCAGCGGGTGTCTCGCTTTTGCTGATCGGCGACCGTGACGTTGTCCGCGTCCGCGTCCGTGAAGCCGACTCCCGTCGGGTCGGGTTTATCTACCGGAAGGTAGTGGTCGGTCGGACGCAGCACCGCACGCGCGATGGTGCTCTTGCCGGTCTGCCGCGGCCCGAACAGAGCAATGATCCGGTCGGGAGGCTCGCGGAGGCGGGCTTTCAGGGTCGAGAGCTGTGCACGATGGTAGACCACTACCCGGACAATGTACGCTCTTGAGTTATTTTACTCAAGAGCCGCATTGGCGTTGAGCCAGTCGCCGCTTCTCTCGGCGAAGCCGGCCCGTCCGCTCCGTCCACTCCGCCGGAGCGTGGTGGCGGCGTCCGGTAGGCGGGGGCGCGGGATTGACGCTATATTGCGTGCCGCAGCCTGTCTTGACGTGCCGTCTGAGCGATCGTCCGGGCAGGCATGGTGTGACGGAGACGAAGGTTTGCCCGACAAGATTGACCTGAAGAAGCAGCACCGCGAGTTGTTCACGGCGAAGGCATCGCCCGCGCTGATCGCGCTGCCGGAGCGTACCTGCCTGGCGGTGGAGGGCACGGGGGCGCCGGCGGACGAGCATTTCCAGGACGCGGTTGGGGCGCTCTACGCGGTCGCCTACAAGATCAAGTTCGCGCGCAGGAAGCAGGCGCTTGCGCCCGACTTCGTCGTGGCGCCGCTGGAGACCGAGTGGTGGGACGAGGCGGGCGCCTCGTGCGATCCGCTGGCGCGCCCGGACACGACGCGCTGGCGAGCGATGATCATGCTGCCCGACTTCGTGACCGCCGCCGACGTGGCGGCCGGCGTCGCGGCGGCAACCGCGCTGGCCAGGAAGGAATCTCCCGCCAACCCGATGCTGCCGCGGCTGCGCCGGGCCGCCATCGCCGGCGGCCGCGCGGCGCAACTCCTATACGTCGGCCCCTATACCGATCTGAGAGCCGCCATCCGCCGCCTGCACCAGTTCATCGCCGCCGAGGGACTGACGCCGGCCGGTCGTCACCACGACACCTATCTGAACGACCCGAATCGCACCGCGCCCGAGAAGCTCAAGACTATCCTGCGCCAGCCGGTCGCGTAGGTAGGGGTGCTGCCGCTACGGGGTTTCGGGCCAGAACTCGGCCGGGAACCGGAGCTGGATGTCGACCGGCGGCATCAGATAGGGCTCCAGGTCGTGCCGGGTGGCGGTACGGGGACGGGTGCGGGCAACGCCTGCCGACCGGCCGGGGCGCGCGCGCCACGAGCCTTGGACGGGAAGCAGTTGCAGCGGCGCGGCGGCCGGGTTGGCGGCCAGCAGCAATTCATCGTCGCGCTGGAGTTGCACGAAGTAGGGGGAGTGGGTGGCGACCAGCACCTGGCGTAGCGGATTGGCTGCGCCGACCGGCCGGTCGAGGTCGACCGCGATGTCGTGCAGCAGCCGATTCAAGGCCGGCAGCTTGGCCGGGTGGATGCCGTTCTCCGGCTCCTCAACGCAATACACGCCCCCGCCGGTGGTTTCGGCGATGGTGGCCAGGGCCAGGAATCGCAGCGTGCCGTCGGCAATGGAACCGGCTCGCAGGCGTACGCCGGAGCGCTGTCTTAGCTCCAGGGTATGGAGCCGGCGCAGGTCGTCGCTCACCGCGCGCACGGCTTCGACCGGCATCAGGCCGGACAAGCGGCGGGCAATCCGGTGCAGGACGTCGCCGCCGGGCTCGCCGGGCACGGCTTCCCCGCTCCCGGTGGTGGCGGCCTGCCGGGCCAGATGGTGCAGGGTGACCGGGAGGTGCCGGCCGTCGGCCGCGATGCCCGGTTCGTCGGTGAACGTGTCGGGCCGGCGCATGGCCGCGGGGTCCAGCGCCAGCACGCGCCAAGCCTGCATCTCGCGCCGCGCCGCCAGCATGGTGGGGGTGGCGGCGGTATGCTCGGTGCCGACCGCGGTGCGTGGCGCGCGAGCCGCCGGCGCCGGCGGGCGGGCGTGTCCGGCGCCGCCGTCCCGGTGGATGACGATCTGAGCCGGCTCCGACGCCCCGTCCCCGGCGGTGGAGACGTAACCCGGACCCCGTCGCTTGTTGTAGATCACGCTGCGCCGAAAGTCGGGTCTGGAGTGCGAGAACCGCAGCTTCCTGGCGGCCTGATGCGACGGGACGTGGCGCAGCACCTCGCGCTCCAGAACCAGGCCGCCGGCCGGCTCGAATGGCCCGGCCGGCCCGGATGGCGGTTGGTGGCGGAAGGCAAGCTCATACCGCAGGAAGGTGGACGAGGCAGCCCCCGGCCGGCCGAAGTCATCCACCACCTGCCGGTCCACGATCATCTCCGCCGCCAGCGTCATGCCGCCCCGGATCTCGCCGCCTGCCGTAAACAACAGGTCGCCGATCTCCCCGGCGTCCGGATCGGCACTGCGAATCTGCCGCGCCGCCTGATTGATCGTGTGGTCGGTGAGCAGCGAGAGAAACCGGATGGCGTCGAACAGGTTGGACTTGCCGGCGCCATTGACGCCGGCAATACAGGTATAGGGCCCGAGATCCAGCGCGAACTCGACCAGATTCTTGAAGCCGTCCAGTTCGATACGGGTCAGCATGACGCCCTCCCGCGGCAGCGATAACCGGCGCCCCGTCCGCGCCTCACCCGGCGCTCGGCAACGCGGCGCGCACCGCGTCCAGGTGCAACTCCACCGCCGCGCACGGCATGCCGATCGACCACTGCTCCAGGACGGCAGGGTGCAGCTCGCCGAGCACGCCGATGCTCGACCAGGCGCGCGGTTCGCCGGCCGCGGCCGGCGGCGCCGCCTCGACCTGCGCGGCGCGGCCGGGGATGAAGCGCGGGTCGTCCAACTCCGCCAGCCGGTGCTCGACGCCAAGGTAGAACAGCAGCGCCGCGAGGTGGGCGCCGGCGTCGTTGAAGCCGGCCGTGCCGTCCGCCACCAGCAGCGTGCAGACATCGACCGTGCGCGAGCCGGACGGATCGGCGGCGTCGCGCAACGCCACCTTGCCCACCTCGAACATGTGGTGCGGATAGGCTGCGTTCTGGGAGCTCGTTTCGGCGGCCAGCAGGTTGGGGATGATCGAGTCGCGCACCACCGCATAACTCTCGGTCATCGGATTGGCCACCTCCACCAGCAGCCGCTCCGGCGCGTTCATGCGCTCGGTGTAGTCGCGCCGCGCGCCCAGGTAATTGAAGATCATCTCCTGGTACCCGAGCCCCACCAGCAGCTCGCGCACCGCGCGGGCGAACTGCGTCTCCGGCGTCAGATGGCCGGCGGTGAACTCCTCCGGCAACTCCGGCTCGAAGGTGTCGAGACCGCGGCCGATGGCGATCTCCTCGACCACGTCCACCGCGTGCAGGAAGTCGTTGCGGTAGGGGGGCGGGGTCACCACCAGGGAGGCGCCCTCGACGCGTGCGCGGCTGCCCATTCGCTCTACCAGGCGCCGCCCCTCGGCGGGAGTGATGGTCTCGCCCAGCAGGCGCTCGGCGGTGGCCAGCTCCAGGGTCGTCTCGCGCTGGAAGTAGAGCGGCGTCACCAGGTCGCGGCCGTGACTGGTGGCGTAGGGGTAGCGGACCGTGACGGGAAAGATCTCGTAGCCGGCGTCGGCCAGGTCGCAGGCGGCGATGGCGCACACCAGCAGCAGGGTCTCCAGGTGGGGGCCGGTGAGCTCGACCAGGAAGCGGCTGTCGCCCACCCCCACGTTGCCGAGGTCGGCGCTGTTGATGATGGGCGGGAACGACAGCGTGCGGCCGGTGGCGTCCTCCAGGTACGGGAACGCCGGCAGGCCGCGCACGATGTGGCCGTAGTCCCGGCCCTTGGGATGCTGGTCGAGGATCTCGGTCAGCGACAGCTCGTGCTCGAAGCCGAGCGGCACGAAGCGGGTGTCCGGCGGCGCGGCGCGGTAGCGCACCGGCCAGACGATGTCGGCGCCGCGGTAGATGCCCATGGCGATGGCGCGGCGGCGCTGGCCGTAGCTGTCGCACAGCTTTTCCTGGGACTGAATCAGCTCCAGCAGCAACGGCTCGCTCAACGGTGGACCGGCGGCGGCAAACGCGGCGATGCAGGGCCGGATATTCTCCAGGCCCGGATCCACGTGTACCGCGCGCTCGCCGGTCGCGGGCGGCGCCTCGGCGCGCGCCATGAACGGGTAGAACGGCAGCGGGGCGCCGCGGTAGCAGCGCAGGTGGCGGGCCAGGCCGGGCGTGGACCACAGGTCGGGCCGGCTGGTGTCCTTCAACTCCACCCGGCGCACACCGGTGGCGGGGTCGTAGCCCTCCACCTCCGCCTTGGCGGTGGAGAGCAGCCGCTCCAGCTCGGCGGCCGGGGGGATTTCGCCCAGCAGGCCGGCCAGCAACTCATCGTGTACGTCAATCGTAGGCATTGGTTCGCTCGGGCTCCGCTCAGTGCGCCACCCGGCGCCGGATCTGGTCCAGGTCGGGCGAGAACAGGTCGCGAATGTCGTCGATCCCCAGCGACATCATCGCCATCCGGTCGATTCCCAGTCCCCAGGCCAGCACCGGCACCTCGATCCCCAGCGGCCGGGTCACCTCGGGACGGAAGATGCCGGAGCCGCCCAGCTCGGTCCAGCCCACCGTGGGATGGCGCACGAACACCTCCACTGACGGCTCGGTGAACGGAAAGTAGGCCGGCTCGTAGCGCACGTCGGCGCTGGCCACGCCCGCCACCTCCTCGGCGAACAGCTTCAGCAGCCCCAGCAGGGTCTTGAGGTTGACCTGCTCGCCGAGCACGATGCCCTCGGTCTGGTAGAAGTCGGCCAAGTGCGACGCGTCCACCTCGTCCGGCCGGAAGCAACGCATGATGCCGAAGTATTTTCCCGGCACCCGGGCGCGGGTCAGGGTCTTGGCGGAGACCACGGTGCCCTGGCTGCGCAGGATGGTGCGGCGGGCGAAGTCGCGGTCGAACCGGTAGCCCCAGCCGCGGCTGCCGGTGCGCCAGCCGTCGGTGTGGGTGGCCGCGACCCGTTCGAAGTAGGGCTCCGGCAGGTGGCTGGCGTACTGCGGTTCCTTGATGAAGTAGACGTCGTGCTCGTCGCGGGCGGCGTGGAACTGCGGCATGAACAGCGCGTCGCAGCACCAGAAGTTGGTCTCCACCAGCGGCCCGTCGAACTCCTCGAAGCCGAGGCCGGTGAGCTGGTCGCGCACCCGGTCCAGGTAGGCGGTGTAGGGGTTGCGGCGCCCCACCAGCACCCGCCCCGGCGGCGAGTTGAGGTTGTAGCGGCGGAAGCTCACCTGCCGCCAGGACCCGTCGGCCAGCATCGCCGGGGTCAGGGCGCCCACCTCCGCCGCCCGGCCGGTCGCTTCGCCAAGCGCCACTCCGAGGGATACGGGCGTGCCACTGCCCTTCCTGGTGCCGGGAATGGCCCGCCGTGCCGCCGCCTGCCGCATTTTCCGCCCTGCCGCCGTCAGCACGTAGCTGACCGTCTGCAACTCGGTGGCGCGAAACACGCCCCGAGACACACCGCGTTTGCGGCTGAGCGCCGCCGCCTGCGCGCGCTCCGCTTCGCTCAACGCCTCCGCCACGGCCGCGCCGCCGGCCAGCCGCTCCAGCAGCCCGCGCACCGTCGCCACGCGCGCGCTCTCGGCGCCGGCCGCGCGCACCTGCTTGGCACCGTCCATCGCCAGCACTCCCTCGCGCGCCAGGGCGCCGAACGCGGAGCCCACGTCGCGCTGCTCCAGCCCCAGCCGGGCGGCGATCTCCGGCATCGGCAGCGCTCCCTCGGCCCGCACCAGGGCGACCAGCCGCTCCTCCGGCAGTCCGTCGCGCCGGTACTGCTCGCCCAGGGCGGTCAACTCGTAGCGCAGCGCCTGCACCCGCTCCCGCTCCGCGATCAGCCCCTTGGCCCGCAGCCAACTGAACGCCTGGTTGCACTGCCCCAGGTTCAGTTCGGCGGCGGCCATCAGATCGGCGGCGGTAAAGGCCGCATCGGAAGCGGCGGCGCGCAGCACGCGCACTTCAAGCGGGTGGAGCTGTTCGACGGAGGAGGTCATGCCGTTGGTCTGGTCAGATAGCACGTTACGTCACCTTCCGGGCGGCTGTCGAGTAGCCGTGCGCTCACGCCGCGTGACGTGAGATGACTGCGACGCTACGTACAGGATAATCGTGAGTCTCGTATGAAGACACGGGACGCCGAAGCAATCCGGAGCTCGTGTGTGCAGACAGCGATTGTTCACTCGCGTTGCGGCCTGCGTGCTCGCTGAATCGCCCCAGGCGTCACGGCGCACTTCAAACTGAGACACTACCGCCCGGTGGGAGTAGCTTGACACCTGGGGGTGATCGCCTGAAGGTTGCCGGCATGGCAGTGCTGTTGGTGCCGCGTCCGCTGCAAGAGCGGCTGGGCGATGCCGCGACCGATTCCCTGATAGAGATGTTCCGGGAGGCCGAGGCGAATCAGACACACGATCAGGAGCAACAGCGAAAGGATCAACAGGAGCATCTCTTCGTCGTCCTGGAGGAACGATTCCTGCGTCACGTGGCCGAGTCCGAGAGCCTGCTGCGCAAGGAGATAGGCCAGTCCGAGAGCCTGCTGCGCAAGGAGATAGGCGATTCCGAGGGCCGACTGCGCAAGGAGATAGGCGATTCCGAGGGCCGACTGCGCACGGAGATGAACGCCGGGTTTGCCCGGCAACAGGAGCAGCTTTCCCGGCAGCAGGAGCAGATCGCCGATCTCGGCAAGGAAATCGAAAAGGTGCGAACGGAGTTCAGCGCGCAGATCGGCGTGATGAGCACCGAGTTCGGCAAGGAGCTTCGGGACGTTCACAAGCGGATCAGTGACGTTCACCAGCAGATCGCCGTCCAGACTCGTTGGCTACTGACGGTGCTGGTCGGCGCGGCGGTGCTGATTCCGGTGCTTCAGCGGGTGATGGGCGCGCTCTTGCCTTCGTAAGTCCTTCGCGTAGACGAATGACCTGAGCTCGTCGACCTGGAACCGCCGGCACGGCAGATCCCGCAGAACCGGAGACGGACATCCCGCGCGCGACCTTGCCCGCCTACAGGCTGACGGCGGCCGATCTGGGCAAGCGGGTCAAGGTGGAGGTGAGCTTCATCGACGATGACGGCTACCCCGAGACGGTGCCCTCCCAGTCGTTTTTGTGCGCGCGATGAACCTGCCCGCGACCTGCCCCGCGTTCGAGGTTCCCTTCGGCCGGACGCGGGTCTGGTCCGGCCCCGTGACGGTGGGGCACCTCCAGGACACCGAGGATCCGACCGACTCGCTCACGATCGGCTATGGCTATGACGACTTGGTTCAACGGCGTCGAGGTTCTGTCGGCGTCCGTGAAGGTTGCGCGCAGTGCCTGCTCGACCGCGGCCGGTACGTCGCCGACCGCCGCGCCCGCCGGCAAGTGGCGGCCAAACCGCGCCAGTGGCGGCAACTCCATCAGGCCTCGCCGTCGATCACGCGCACCTCCGGTTCCAGCCGTACGCCGAAGCGGTCGGCCACGGCGTCCGCCACCGCCCGTGCGGCGGCGAGCAGCTCGGCGCCGGTGGCGCCGCCGTGGTTGACCAGCACCAGCGCGTGCCGGTCCGCCACCCCGGCCCGGCCGAAGCGCCGCCCGCGCAGCCCGCAGCGCTCGATCAACTGGGCGGCCGCCACCTTGTAGCCGCCGCCGGCCGGCCGCCCCCGCACCTCCGGACACCGCCTCCGCACGGCGGCGAGCTGCGCGGCCGAGAGCACCGGGTTCTTGAAGAACGAACCGGCGTTCGGCAGCCGCTCCGGGTCCGGCAGCTTGCGCCGCCGCAGGCGGATCACCGCCGCGCTCACCGCGGCCACGGACGGCCGGTCGCCGGCGCCGGCCGCCGCCAGCTCGTCGGTCACGCCGGGATACTCGAGCCGCAGCCGCGGCCGTTTGTCCAACCGCAGCCGCACCCGCGTGATCAGCGCGCGGTCCCGCAGGCGGCGTTTGAACACGCTGTCCCGGTAGCCGAACTCGCACGCGGCGGCATCCAGCGTGCTCCACCCGCGACCCGCGCCGAGGCTCGCGCCGGGGGGCAGCGCAACCGCGTCCAGGGACACGAACACGTCCGAGAGCTGCGCGCCGTAGGCGCCGATGTTCTGAATCGGCGCGGCGCCCACCGAGCCGGGAATCAGGCTGAGGTTTTCGATGCCGCCCCAGCCGCGCTGCACGGCGAACCGCACCAGCGCGTGCCAGTCGTGCCCGGCCGCCACCGCCAGGGTGACGTGGTCCCGGCTCTCCTCCTCCACCTCGATCCCGGTGGCCGCCGGCACGATCACCAGGCCCGGGTAGTTGCCGGCGAACAGCACGTTGCTGCCGCCTCCCAGCACCACCCGCGGCAGATCGCGGAAGCGCGGCTGCTCCAGCAACCCGGCCAGTCGTGCGGCGGCCGCGGCCGGTTCGGCCCCGGCCAGACCGACCAGGTAGCGCGCCGTCGCCGCCACCCGCAACGTGTTGCGCGCGGCCAGCGATACGTTCTCGGCGACCCGCCCGTCAGCTTCAGCGTCGCGCACAGGGTCGCCCACGGGCCGCCGGACCTCGGCTCAGACGGTGAGGCCGTTCATGCGCGCGCACACCTTGTACAACCCGTGCGTGCCCAGGTTTTCCAGCCCCTCGGCGGCGGCCGCGATGTAGAACTGATTGGCGAGCGCGAGCCCGGGCAGGGCGAGGTTCATCGCGCGCGCCTCGGCCAGCGCAATCCCCATGTCCTTGATGAAGTGCTTGATGAAGAATCCGGGGTCGAAGTTGCCCTTGACGATGCGCCGCCCGAGGTTGTTGATCGACCAGGAGGCCGCCGCGCCCTGGCCGATCACGTCGATGATCGCGTCCTGGTCCAACCCCGCGCGCTGGCCGTAGAGCAGCGATTCGACCACCCCGATCATGGTCGAGGCGATCAGGATCTGGTTGCTCATCTTGGTGTGCTGGCCCGCCCCCGCCGGCCCCATGTGGGCGATGTTGCCCCCCATGAGGTCGAACAGCGGTTTGGCGCGCGCGAACGCCTGCTCCGCGCCGCCCACCATGACCGCGAGCGTACCCTCGCGGGCGCCCACGTCGCCGCCCGAGACCGGTGCGTCCAGCGCCGCGCAGTCGCGCGCGGCCGCGGCCGCCGCGATCCGCTGCGCCAGCGACGGCTCGGACGTGGTCATATCGACCAGCAGCGTGCCGGGCGCCGCCCGCGCCACGATGCCGTCGGGCGCCAGGAACACCTGCTGCACGTCGTTCGGGTAGCCCACGATCGCGAACACCACGTCGGAGCGTGCGGCGACCGCACCGGCGTCGTCGCACCAGGTGGCGCCGGCCGCGAGCAGGTCGGCCGCCTTGTCACGCGAGCGGGTGTAGACGGCCACCTCGTAGCCGGCCCGCAGGACGTGCATGCACATCGAACGCCCCATCACTCCGGTTCCGACCCATCCGATCCTGCGATCCGCCATGCCGTACTTCCCCCCGACCGTGGAGTGGCGCCCGTCCGGGGGTGCCGGTGCAGGCGCGCACGAAATCGTTGCCGCGAGTATTCCGCCGCCGGGGAGCGCGGTCAAGGGGTCGGGTCAGGGGCGCGGTGATCGCCGCCAAGGAGAACCCAGTACGCCGTTTGATACTTGCGGGAAACAATGGTTATACATGTGATACACGAGGGGCAGAACTTCTGCACCGTCTGCACCGTCGGCGCCTTGACGCACACCTCCCGCGCGAATTAGGGTCAGCACACGATGGCAGTGGTATCCGTACCACGGGCGCTCCGGGAGAAGTTGGGCGATGACGCCAGCGACTCCCTCGTCGATCTGCTGCTGCAGTTCGAGGCGGAGCAGAAGGACCATCTCATCGAGATGGTTGAGGAGCGGTTTATCCGTCGCGTGGTCGAGTCGGAGAACCGGCTGCGCAACGAGCTGCGCGAGAAAATGCACGTGGGGTTCATGGATCTGCAGAAGCAGATCGGCGATGTCTGCGCTGAGCTCGGCAAGGAGATCACGGTCCAAACTCGGTGGATTCTGGCCGTGCTCGTAGCGGCCGCCGTGCTCATTCCCGTCATCCAGCGCGTGATGGAGGCAGTGCTTCCGTAGATGCCGCGGCCCTGGAGCAGGTGGGCGAGGTTGATCGGGAGAATGGTGCTCATGGCGTCCATGGTATCGCTTCGCGGTTGAACGGACCTGTCAGGTCCGCTAGTCCTGAACCCGAATGCGCCAAAACGGCTGGGTTTCGAGCTTGCGGCAGCCCGGTGTGCCGCGGGTTGGTGCGCAACGAATCGCCGAGCACCGGCGGGGTCGTCGCACCGTGCCTGACGTCGACCCAGAGACAGGGCAAGAGCTAGCGGCGCCCAGTGCCGGCCGCGCAGCCGAACCCGGCCGCCGCCCAACCGGAACCGGCTGGCGACGAGCACGATGAGCACGACGTGGCACAGTCTCCCAGCTTGACATGGACCAGGGCCAGAGAATAGCGTGCATCCGCATTGCCGGGGTCCAGCTCAAGCACCTTCAGCAACTGCTCGGTTGCTTGAACATGCTCCCCTCTGGCGTAATGGATAGTCGCCAGGCTATAGCGTGCTACCGCAGACGCGGGGTGGAACTCCAGCACGAACCTGAACACAGCCCCGGCTTCTTCCAACCTGCGGGCCTTGAGCAGTCTTGCCCCGTCAGTCACGTACGGCTGGGCAAGTTTCTCAGCGTCGGCAAGCTGCTTTGCTTGCGCAAGCTCGAGTGAGTTCTTGATATTGTTGTCTTCGGGGGTTATCGCCCAGGCCTGCTCCAGCTCGGAGATCGAGTTGGTGAAGTCACGCTGGTAATCATAGGCAATTGCCCGAATGACGTGCGCGCGCGCCCGTGAACGATTCTCCAGGGTCGTCCTGATCTCGGTCTCCGCCTCTCCCATATTCACCACGTAAGACAAGACAGGCACGCTCAACTCAGCGAAGATTTCCAAGACTCGGGGGACCGCCAGGGGAGATCGCCCCTTCTGGATCGGGTTGTAGTAAGCCAGGTAGGGGCGGTTGTCCGTACTCACCAGGGAATCGGCAACGTATCCGCCTATTCCACTCTCATCGGTGATGAAGCTGCCCAGAACCGCGAATACCCCATCCAGACCCACTTCTGCCAGGCTTTCCCTCACTGGCGGGTAAGCCAGCTCCTCCTGTAGCAGCGCAAAATCGATCTTCAGTTTCTTTTTTGAGCCTACCAGCAGGGCATGTCGAGTCGGCTGGCTACTCGCGTACCACACTGTCACGTGCGGGAAGGCCGAGTAGAACGTCTTGATCAGAATCTTGAAGGTTTCCTCCGACATTCCATACATGGGAAGCCAAACGGAAAACACACCATCCACGGACAGCCGATCTCTCGCGAGCTCGAAGTATTCTCGGGAGAACAGATTGGCGTTTTGCTCCGGATGGATAGTATCGCTCTCGATGACGTCATATTCCGCCCGCGTAGCCAGCAGATAATTCCTGGCATCATCTATTCTTACGCGAACCTTTGGCTCGTTGAGCAGATCTCCATTTATCTCCCGGAAATAGGGGAGTGCATCAACTTCGGCAGAGACGATCTCCAGGATATCCAGCCGGTCGATTCTGTGGCGCGTGGCCGCGCAGGATGATGCTCCGGTGCCCATCCCCAGCAGGAAAACGTTGCTGGGATCCTTCCCGGTGGAGGCCTTGTACAGAAGCACGGGCAAGTGTCCCTGGAGCTTCTGGGTAAGACGGAGCATCGGCAGCGTGCCCGCCACATTCACTCCATCCACCTCCAACAGCTTGTAGACCTGCTTGTCAACCGGGTCGGGCGGCAGTTGATGTACCGTGACCGTGGCTCCAATGCCTTCGTCATAGAAAAGAACCTTGCCACCCTCTTGGAGATCCGGAAATGGACGACTGTAAAGGCCCAAAGGTCTATCTGCGGGAATCCCTACGCCGGCAACCGGGATAATGACCGCGATACTCGCGAGCGCGGCAAATTTTCCCGTGCGTCTCATGAACGGGTTGGAAAGCAGTATCACGATGCCCAGCATCAGGTTGAGCGACGCGACGAGGATGATGCCATTGGTGATTCGACCCCAGGACACTGCCCACGGTGTTTACCGAGTAGATGTTCCCTACGTATCTGCCCAAGCTCTCTTGATTTTGGCTATATATCTTGCTGGCCAAGGGAAATGCAATGCCCATGAGCAAGGTCGGGATGAACATTATGAGAAAGGCACCGACATACCTCGCCAGCACGAACATCTGCCAGCTCGGTAGCCGGTCGGTGAAATTCACCATCAGGTCGTTCAACTTGCTGAACTCCCAATCGACAAGATGGCAAACACCCCGATCAGCACTTCGATAACCGCGAGGAAGCTCAGATGCTGTTTCGCTTTGTCTATAAGTCTGCCGAAAACAAGGCTGCCGAGAGCTATCCCCAACAAGAAGCTGGATAACATTATCGTGAAGGCGTAGGTTGTGGAGTGCACGTAGAACACCAGCACCCTCGTCCACAGCACTTCGTAAGCCAGCGCACAGAATCCCGACAACCCGTACACGACCAAGATGACGTGATAAACATATGCGGGATACCGTTGTCGGTCCGGGTCTCGACTATCGGGGCCCCTGTTGCTTCGCCCGTTATCCTGATGCTGCAGGTCCTGATGTTGCAGGGGCGAAAACCTGCTTAAGCCGAATGCTGCCCCCGCTACCAGGATATTGACTGCCGCGGTAGCGAGAATCAGGTTTATGGCAGAGACTACCGGGTAGTCTCTGAAATCGAGGGCCTCGAGAAACAGACGGCCTATCCCCGGCAGCACGAATATTTCCTCCAGGATGACCGAGCCACCGATCAGGAGCGGGAGCGGCATACCGATCAGGGTAAGCACCGGGATGAACGCGTTCTTGGTGGCGTGTCTGGTGCGCGTCATCCGCATGGTGGCGGCAGACATGGCCGTGCCCAGAATCAACGCCGGGATGAAGAACATCCCGAGATTCCCCAACGGGTCTTGCTTGAACGTGATCAGCTCCACCGGCGGCGACCAGCCCCACCAGATTGCCGGGAACAGCATGACCATCATTCCCAGCCAAGCTGAATGGATACGGGCAATCTCCCCGCTATCCTCTCCCCTATCGACCAACCACCGAACAGTGATTCACCAAAGCTGCCGCGCAGGAGAATATCTCCCATCCAGCGTCCATACTGCACGTAGACGGGAACGTCCAATCCCAGCATCTGATCCTCATGCTTCCGCCCACGGGTCGATTACTTCTATCCCTGTTCCGGATGTGGGGAATCGAGCATCATTTCGGACACCACATTCGTATCGAGTACCACCATCACGAGCCATCTCAATCGAAGCGGGGCAGCTCGCGCATCGCCTCGCGGTGCGGCAACTCCAACTCAACCCCACCGAAGGGCTTGAACAGTTCGTGGATGGCCGTGCCCAAGCCCTTTGCGGGGAAGGCTTCCTGTCCGAGGCCTCGCGCAGAATCAACCGCACTTCCTCTTCCATGGAACGGCCGTTGTTCGCCGCCCGCACGCGCAACCTGGTCTTCACCTCGTCGTCGAGATTGCGACTCGGATCTAATGCCAGGCGCCGCTTCGAGCTGACCGGTGAGCTCACGCCCATACCCAGCCCGTAGTGTCTGCGCATCATCGGGCACCGCAGACTCGTTGACTTGGTGGGAGGGGTGCGCGGCGGCCCTGCGCAGGGGCGTGTCCACCTGCGCGGCATCACGGTTGGGAGCCGGATGAGGCATGTCCGGCTGGCTTGTTGTTTGTTCCTTGAGCCGCTCTTTCAAACCGACCTGGCGGCATCGGCACCGAGGCGGCCGCTGCCACCCCGCAGCCGCGGGTCGAGCAGGTCCCGCACCGCGTCGAATGAACCTCCTCGTTTGGTACCCCGGCGAACCCGGTCACTCCGAATTTGTAAAGCACAATAGGCACCGTCATCAGAAAAACTACTTAACTATTCAGCCCGCTGAAAGGAATTTGAGGAATAGGATAGACTTGCTTGGAACAGGATGCTAGATTGGCGGCAGGGCTGGGGGGGAATGGACGCGGGCTTCAAGCTCACGCGTGAGCAGATACTTGAGGTCTACGCTCGAGGCCGGGAAGCGGTGGTCGAGTTGATCGGGAAGATCATCCAAGAATTCACGGTAACCGGTGAGCGGCAGGCGCAACGGATCGCGGCACTGGAGCAGGAGCTCCAAGAGCTGAAGAAGGACAGTCACGACAGCGGCAAGCCACCGTCGCGGGACACCTTCGAACGTAAGCAGCAAAAGCGCAAATCGAAGCGCCGGGAGCGCACGGACAGGCGTCCGGGAGGGCAGCCCGAGCATCCTGGGGCGACGCTACGTCAAGTGGAGCAAGCGGACGCGGTCACGGTGCGCCGTGTGGAGCGCTGTCGGTGTGGCGCAGCGCTGGCCGACGAGCCGGTAGTGGACTGGGAGCAGCCGGTGCAGTACGGCTGCCGGCTGCAAGCGATAGCGACGTATCTGAAGAATTACGGCCCGCTGCCGTATCAGAGAACGGCGGAGCTGTTCGAGGATCTGTTCTCGATTCCGATTAGTGTGGGGACGTTGGTGAACATCAACGACCTCTGCGGGCAGCGCGTGGCGGGGATCAACGAAACCATCCGTGCTGCTATCAGTGGTCAGCCGGTGGTCGGCTTCGATGAGACCGGGATGAGTATCAACGGCAAGCTGCAGTGGCTACACGTGGCGAGCACGGAATTGCTGACCTACTACGCGGCGCACGCGAAGCGGGGTCAGCAAGCATTTGCCGAGATCGGCATCTTGCCGGAGTTTGCAGGGACTGCGGTGCACGATCACTGGCAAAGCTACTTCCGCTACGACTGCCGCCATGGGCTGTGCAACGCGCATCATCTGCGCGATTTGATCTTCATACACGAGCAGTACGGGCAGGAGTGGACCCAAGAGCTGATCGAGTTGCTGCTGGAGATCAAGGGAGCGGTAGCAAGCGCGGTCGAGGAGGGGCGTACGCGGCTGTACGGGCCACTGCGCAAACGGTTTGCCGCCGAGTACCGCAGGATCATGAACGCCGGGCTGCGCGCCAATCCGCCGCCGCCAGAGCCACCCGGCAGCCGCAAGAAGCGTGGACGCAAGAAGCAGAGCAAACCACGTAACCTGGTGCTACGGCTGGCCAGCCGCTGGCGCGGGGTGCTGGCGTTCATGTCCGGAAGAACGGCGGCAACGTAATTGAAGCCCTGCGGAGCGTCTTTGCCGGCCACCCGACAACCCCTCCCTGCCTCACGTCAGCCACCCCCGGCTAAATGGTTACATCGAATCATGGATCATTCTAGAATTGCGCCGCTGTAAGGTTGCATATTCTTTCGCTTCGTGGTATACTATCGACATGAATAATGTCGTATCTGATGCCTCTTGCCAGTCTCTCGATGTACCCAACACTTTCCACTTGGTAAGCGACGCTGATCTACTGTTCAGGACCAGAGAACTGGCGCGCCACGAGACTGAACTCACCATCGTTACGATCCAGCACTTGGACGAAATAGAGCGCCGTGAGCTGTACGAAGAACGTGGCTATCCGAGTCTGTTCGCGTACGCGGTACGGGAGCTGAACTACAGTAATGGATGCGCTTGGCGGAGAATCATGGTGATGAAGTTGTGTCGTGAAATGCCAGGGATAGCAGACAAGCTGCGCAGCGGCGAGTTGAATCTCACGACCGCGAGTCAGTTGCAGAACGCGATTGAAAAGCGTGCGCGGAAAGCGGCTCGTAAGGCTTCCCGTAAAGCCGTCCGTGAGCGGGCGAGCGTGTCGGCGAGCGTGTCGGCGGCGGGCGCTGTAAGGGTGGGCGCCGAGGAGTCGTCGGCTGGTGGGGTGCACCCGGCGCAGACGAAAGTCGCGGGAACCCAGGAAGCCGCGCCTGCCGCAACGCTGGCGCCAGGGCCGGCGACGTCGCCGGCTGCGGAAACCGCCGCCGCAGCCGGGAAGGCCGCGGCCGCATCCCCGGCGGCGTTGGCGTCAGCCGCTGCGTCGCCGCCCCCGGGTGCGGCCCGCGAGTCTGCGCCGTCGCCGCCCGCGACGGAACCACCACCGGCATGGACCCGGGACCAGAAGGTCGAACTGGTCGATCTGGTCGCCAACAAGTCGGCCCGTGAGACCGAGAAGCTGCTGGCGGAACTGGAGCCCGAGCTGGACCTGCCGCGAGAGCAGCAGCGCGCCCTCGGCGGCGGCCGCTACGCGGTGCGGGTGATCCTGGACCAGAGCAGTATAGGGACCATCGCCAAGCTGAAGGGCTGGCTGTCGCACGTGAACCCGGGCTTCACCACCGGGCAACTGCTCGCCTACCTGCTGCAGCAGGCGGAGCGGAAGTACGACCCGATGCGGGAGCGGAGTCGCGCCAAGCGGGGGGCGGCGGTGCCGGCGCGGCCCGCCGAGACGTGCGAGCAGCATCTCGCCGTCACCGACGAACACCGGGCTACCGGTGATGTGGTGGCCGCGGTTGCATCCAAGGCCGGCTCGTCGACTTGCGCCGCCGGAGCGCCTGACGAGGGGGTGCCCGCGACCGCGGCTGCCCGCAGTTCGGTTGCCGCGGGTCCGGTTGCTGGCAGCCCCGCACCCGCTCCGGTCGCCGCCGGCTCGGTCGATGCGAGCTGTTTCACTGCCGCTCCGGCGGCCGCCGGCCTCGGCGTCGCACTTGCCGGCGGTTCGGCGCAGAACCAACAGGCGCCGCGGGCAGCGGATCGGAGTGGCGATCGGACTCGGACGTGGCGATCGGACAGTTCGCGCCACGCCGGCTCGGTTGATGGCGGCTTTCCGCCACGCCGGCTCGGTTGATGGCGGCTTTCCGCGGTCCGGTCGCCGCCGGCACCGCGGGCGCACGCGGTGGCAGTTCTGCGCAGAACCAACAAGCGCCGCGGGCAGCGGATCGGAGTGGTGCTCGGACTCCGCGCTACGCCGGCTCGGTCGCTGCCAGCTCTCCTGCGCCCGGTCCTGCTGCGGCCGACTCCAGCGTCGCACCTGCCCGCGGTTCGGCGCCGAACCGGCAAGCGCAGACAGTAGCGACCCCGGGAAGCGAGCAGGTTCGCCGCGGCACTCCGAGTTCGGCGCAGAACCAGCAGGCGCCGCGGGCAGGGAAGGGGCCTTCCCGGACGGACGCCGAGTTGCACTGCGGGGTGCGAGCGCGGCTGTCCGGAGATCGCACGGCGTCGCAGCCGCCAGCACCCGAATCCGCCCGCGCGCGCCGGGGGAGGCGGCACATTCCGGCGGCGGTGCGACGTGCGGTGTGGCGGAGGGACGGTGGGGCTTGCTGCTACCAGGACCCGCTCACCGGCGTGACCTGCGGGTCGACCCACCTGGTGCAGATCGACCACATCGTGCCGGTGGCGCAGGGCGGCAGTAACGACATGGTCAATTTGCGTTTGCGCTGCACCGTCCATAACCGACGGCGCGACCCGCGCTGTGCCAGCTACCGCTCTGCTCCGGCCGCGTAGCGCGGTCGGGTTCGCGCCAGCAGTACCTCAGGCGATCAGAGGTCATCGTGATTACCCCATCAGCCGGCGCTGCGGTTCAAGGTGGCGGCGCGCTCGGTGCTGTTTGCCGGCAGCCGCCGCGGGCAGGTGGAGCAGCTGGTCTGCCGCGCGCTGATCGACCGGTTCCGCCGGCACGGGTTCGGGTTCTTCGTGGGTTGCGCGACGCGTCGATGCGGCGTTCCGGGCGGCGCTGGCCCACTCAGCGTGCGGCCCCGACGAGGTGTTCGTCGGCTACGCGTTCGGCCAGCGCGCACGGCGCTGCCGGGCCGAGGGACTGTTCGCCTCGGCGGTGGTGCCCGAGGGCATCCCGCCCCGGGCGGCGCTGGCGCGGCGCACCCTGTGGCTGGTCAAGCGCAGCTCGCTGGTGGTGCTGTTCCCCGAGCGGCCCGCCGACCGCCAGTGGGGGTCGGGCTCGCGGCTTGCCTATCGCTCGGCGCTCTACCACCTCAAGCCGACTTTCGTGGTGGCCTCACGGTCGCCTGTCGCTCCGGCGTTCTGTCAGGTGGTGGCCTCCGACCTGTTCGCCACGGTCGACGGCTACTGGGTGGTGCCGCACACCTTCCGCGACGGCCTCTGTGACGACGAGTACTGAGGGTCGAGATCGGAGCATCGGCTTCCCGCTGACCGGCAAGGCAACGCCCATGCACAGCCCGGCGCTCGCCGACCTGCTCGGTCGCCTTCCGGCCCCCCCCTCCGGACCAGCGAAGCAGCCCACAGCCCCCGACCTCGTGTCGTGGTCTGTGGGCCGTATGCCACCCGTGGCGCCAGGGAGGGCGCCACGGGTGCAGGTCACCGATTACGAGCTCTGCCGCGGCCGATGAGGCGGCGGCATGACGTGGCAGCGCTACCTCTCACGCCGCCACGATCCGCGCGGGCACCACCGGCCAACCGTCACTAGCGGTGCGCCCGCGGCATCAGCACAATGGCGATACCTGTGATCCGGCAAAAGGGCCCATTGGCCGATTCAGAACGTGTCCGAAGGCCCCTTTGTTGCGAGTGACCGTGTCTGCCCACGAACGGACGACGCGTCAGCCGTGTGAAGAGTTTACCGGTGCCCGGCTTCCCCGCCGGACTCACCCCGAGGTCGGTGGTGTTGTTCCCCGAGCGGCCTGCCGACGGTCGGTGGGGAGCGGGTTCACGGCTCGTGTGGCGTGGCCTCCCAACCGCCGGCTACTGCCGGGTGGTGGCCTCCGACCTTCGCTACGATGATGCACAGACCCTGCGATGCCAGTCGCTGCTTTCAGACTGACCGGGTCGGTCAGCGGGTTCCATGACCCGTCGCTGGTGAGCGTGATGGGTGTTGACTCCAGACGCGCGCAATCGCCCGCGCCCTCCATGGCGCGGGAACGCCTATGCTGGGCCCCATGGACGGGGCCGACGAACGGACGACGCGTCAGTCGTGTGATGAGTTACCCGTGCACTTCGCCGACTGGGTCTGCGGTGCCCTATGATGCGCAGACACTACGATGCCAGGCGCCGCTTCGAGCTGACCGGCCAGGTCACGCCCATCCCCAGCCCGGCGCTGGTTGATCTGGTCGAGCGCGTTGCGGGCGCGCCTCCGGAGTTGCCACCGGGCTCCCAGCCCACGACGTCCCTGTCGCGGGCCGGGAGCTACATGCCACCTGGGGCGCCAGGGAGGGCGCCACGGGTGGAGGTCACGGGCCATCGGGCGTGACACCGCCCCGGCTGCCGGTCGGCCGCGCACGCAGGGGGCGCACGGGGCGGCGCTGTTGACAGGGTGGGCGCGCCCACGCTAGCATGCCTCGCTTGGGGTTCGACGGATCGATGATGACGCACCATGACGACAGTCAGCGCAGTGACCGGTTGGCGGTCAGGGTCGGTCACCTCCGAGTCGTTGACAGGGTGGCCGCGCCCATAGCAAGCTTGCCTCGCTTGGGGTTCGACGGATCGATGATGACGCGCCATGACGACAGCCAGCGCAGTGGCCGGTGACGTTCGGTGACGTCCGAGTCGTTGACAGGGTGCTCGCGTCCATAGCAAGCTTCCCTCGCTTGGGGTCCGACGGATCGATGATGAAGCGCCGCGACGACAGTCAGCGCAGTGACCGGTTGGCAGTGACGCAGCCGGTGCCCCCCCCCCCCCCCCCCCCACTTTTTCAAACCGAGAAACAACTAACCGCTCCGGCTGATCGCCCCGTACGCGACCCCGCGCACGCCGTCGCCTTCAGCACCGGGGTAGCGGCCGGCTACGACCGCACCGGTCCTGGATCGCCGCCCCCCAACTCACCGTCACAGAACCGACCGACGTCGCCGGTCAACCACATTCGTTGCTCGGCCGACCACCGCCCCGCGTGGCGTCGTGACGCAGGTCCCGACGTCCGCCGAGCGGTGGGCGTTTGCATGATGGGGCGCGCACGCGGATCCCATCTTACGTCAGCCATCTGGCAGGGCACCCTGTGCCCCAAGAAGGAGGTGAAGATGATACTGAAAGAACCGCACGCGCGCGCGGCGTGAGCCCGGGCGAACCCGGTGAGTCACACGCCGCGCGCGTCACCAATCTGACTCAGACTGGCCGTCCGCGTTGTCGGGCGCGAGAGTAGCCAGGGAGCGGCAATCCGCTTCGCAATACTCTCGAAATAACATTCAAGGAAGAAACGATGAAGATATTTTTTGCAAGGACCTTCGCGATTGCGTTGGTCCTGATTCTGACCGCTACCGGCCTGTGGGCCGCTGGCTCAGAAGAGGAGCCGGCAGCCGCCGCCGACAAGAAGTATGTGACCGACCCCACCACCGGTAAGGTGGTGGTGGCGCCACAGTACGGTGGTAGGATCGCTCAAGGCTGGAATTCTCCGCTCGGTCCGCACGCAGACCTCTGGTGGGGTGCCGGGGCGAGAGAGCTCGTTACCCTAGTCCTGGAGAAGCTGGGCATAGCAGACTGGGCAACGCCCAGAGACAAATGGGATTTTAAAAGTTTGGACCCTCCTCTATCTGTCCACAGAGGACTGCTTGCTGAAAGCTGGGAAACGCCCGACGATACAACCTATATCTTCCACATTCGCAAGGGCGTTCACTGGCAGGACAAGCCCCCGCTGAACGGGCGTGAGCTGGTTGCCGAGGACATCGTGTTCCACTTCCACCGCATGTTTGGTCTGGGCAGCGGCTTCACCGAGAAGAGCCCGTACGCCCACGTTCTCACCGGCGCGCCAATTGAATCGATAGACGCGACCGACAAGTACACGGTTGTCTTCAAGCTGACCAAGCGGGACTTCAGTGCTTTTATGGCAATCATCAATAGCCACGATGGCGCCTTTATATATCCGCCAGAGGTAATCGAGGAACACGGAGACGCTCAGGACTGGAGGAACCTGGTCGGTACCGGGCCGTACATGCTGACGGACTGGGTGAAGGACAGCTCCGTAACCTACACCAAGAACCCCAACTACTGGGGCTACGACGAGAAGTTCCCGGAGAACCGCCTGCCCTACCTCGACGAGGTCAAGTCGCTCATAATACCGGACTCATCCACACTGTTGGCGGCGCTGCGCACGGGCAAGATCGCTCGGATGTGGTCGGTTACTGTGGATCAGGCGAAGGCCCTCCAGATGACCAACCCCGAACTCTTATGGACAACCACGCTGAACACGCCGTGGACATTCGCCATGGATGTGCGCAAGCCGCCCTTCGATGACATCCGGGTGCGCACGGCGATGCAGCTGGCGCTGGACCTCGAGACAATCAACGACACCTTGTTTGAGGGGCATGGCGACACGACACCTTACGGGATTGTTAACCCGGCTCACCCCGGGTTCTACACCCCATTTGAGGAGTGGCCGCAGCAGATCAAAGACAACCACGCCTACGACCCGGAAAGGGCGAAGCAGCTTCTGGCGGAAGCCGGCTATCCCAATGGCTTCAAGACCAAAATCGGGCTCGCCCCCACCCTCACGTTTTACAATAACCTAGACTATACACAATTGTCCGTGGACTACTGGGCCCAGATTGGCGTTGATGTCGAGATTGACATCATGGAGTGGGCCGTCCTGGCGCCACGCTTGAGCACCCATACTTACGAAGGAGGTATGACCATTGGGATAAGAGGCGTCCCCTGGTGGCCACTTGGGGCCATCAGGACCGTAGCTCATTCTTCGGTCGATGTGTGGACGAATACACCCGGAGTCCAGGACCCGGTCTATGATGCCATGGTTGAAGCTGCCGAAAACGCCGGCAGCACCGAGGAGATGATGGAGCTGGTGAAGGAGGCGGATACGTACTTCACCGAGCAGCAGTGGACGACATGGGGCCCAATGCGGCCAAATTTCATCTTCTGGCAGCCGTGGATGGCGGGTTACAACGGGGAAAGGACCATGGGAGGCGGAAGCCACTGGCTCTACCTCTCCCGAGTCTGGCTCGACTCAGACCTCAAGGAAGCGATGGGTCATTAGTGGCTGACCTTAGGGAAAAGGGAGCTGGGGACAACCATTGCTCATGAGGGGCAGGTGGTGGGGGCTTGGACCCCCCGCCGCTTGCCTCGAGTCTATGACCAGGATTCCGCCAACCACTGAGGAGCCGTGCGCACCTACATAATCAGAAGGCTGCTGCTGCTGATCCCGACCCTCTTCATTGTGTCCAGCCTGGTCTTTCTGTTCATTCGCCTGATCCCCGGTGACATCATCGACGTGATGGCCATTGAAATGGGGCCTGAGTCAGGCTATTCTGGCGGTTCCCTGGACCGTGAGGCCATTGAGCGCCGCCTCGGTCTGGATGTGCCAATACACGTACAGTATGGTCGCTGGATTGGCCAAATACTTCAGGGGAACTTGGGCACGATGCTCAGGGGAGACCAGCCTGTTGTCGAGGAGATACTTCCCAGGCTTCCGGTGACCTTCGAGCTTGGGGTGTTTGCCGTTCTCATCGGACTGCTGATATCGTTGCCGATAGGCATCTACTCGGCGATTCGGCAGGATAGCGCCGGCGACTACGGCGGGCGCAGCCTCGCCATCATCTTCATTTCAGTCCCCAGCTTCTGGACGGCGACTATCATCATGGTCTACCCCGCGATCTGGTGGGGATGGTCACCGCCGTTGGAACTGATCACCTTCGCGGACGACCCGCTGGGCAATCTGCGGATGTTTCTCCTCCCGGCCGCGGTCCTGGGGATGGCCCTTTCGGGAACCACCATGCGCATGACGCGCACCATGGCGTTGGAGGTCCTGCGCCAAGACTACATCAGAACCGCCTGGTCGAAGGGGCTGAGGGAGAGGGTAGTCGTTATGCGGCATGCCTTGAAGAATGCCCTCATCCCGGTGGTCACCCTCGTCGGCTTTCAGCTGCCCATCCTCATCGGGGGGTCGGTCATCATCGAGCAGATCTTTGTCCTCCCCGGCATAGGCCGTCTGCTGCTGAAGGCCCTCAGCCTGCGGGAGTATCACCTGGTCTCTGCCATCAACCTGATGCTGGCAACTGCCGTGATGGTGATCAATCTCGGCATCGACCTCACCTACGCCTACCTGGATCCCAGGGTGCGCTATGAGTGACTTCCTCTCGAGGCTGGTCCGGGAGAAGCCGCTGGGCACGTTCGGCGGCATCATCGTGCTGCTGCTGCTGTTCACCGGTATCTTCGCCGACGTACTGGCGCCCTTCCCGATGAGTGAGCCCCACATGTTAGACCGGCTAACCGGCCCGTCAGGGAAATACCTGCTGGGTACCGACCAGCTGGGGCGAGACGTGCTCAGCCGAATCATCTACGGGGCGCGCGTGTCGCTCGTCGTCGGCCTGGCAGCAACCAGTATCAACATGGTGGTAGCGATGCTGATCGGCACCACGACCGGGTTCTTCGGCGGCAAGCTCGATATGGTGGTGCAGCGGTTCGTCGACGCCTGGATGGCGTTCCCGGGGCTGCTCATCTTGATCACGGTGATGTCGCTGGTCGGCCAGGGTCTGCTGCAGACCGTACTGGTGCTGGGCATTAGCGGCGGCATTGGCGGCTCGCGCATCGCGCGCAGCGCCGTCATCGGCATCAGGGAGAACATGTATCTGCAGGCGGCCGAGGCGTTTGGCGCGAGCGCGACCAGGACCATCTTCCGTCACGTGCTGCCCAACATCATGGCGCCCATGATCATCACCTTCACCGTGACCATTGGCGGCGTCATCATGGCCGAGGCTTCGCTGAGCTTCCTCGGTTTCGGTCTCCCCCCGAATGTCGCCACCTGGGGAGGGATGCTCAGCAACGACGGGCGCCGGTTCATGGAGTTGGCGCCCTGGCTGGCCATCTGGCCGGGCCTCTGCCTGACGGTGGTGGTGTACAGTCTGAATATGCTCGGTGATGCGCTCAGAGACCTGCTCGATCCCCGGCTGAAGGGCGGTGTGGGTCGTCTGGGTGCCGATACTCGGCTACCCGTTCCACGAACGTCATCCTGACCTCCTCCAGCGTCCGCACCGGCGGCAGCGCAGGTAGTAGCGCTGGGACGGCTGATACGGGGCCCGCCACGCACCCGCCGGCACACTGATGCGGCCATCGTTGCGGAAGTTGTCAAGGAGGGCACGGTGCGGGTGGTCAGGGTGGTCTCGGGCCGGAGCCTGCCGCTTGCACTTGGTCGCGGCGAAGCGGCGGCTATCCAACTTTGGTTCGACGCTGACGCCGACCTCTTGTTGTCCGATGACGGTCGCGCCATCCGCACGTGTCGTATCATGGGGCTGCCGTTTACGACCTCGCCACGGGTTGTGGTTGACTTTTATCGGGATGAGGTGATCCGCCTGTCCAGGGCTCGGAGAGCCCTCGAGACGTTGGCGGTAGCCGGACGATATGCCCGTGACGTCTTAGCCGCCGCGTTGGTGGCGTTGCAGGAGGTGCAGGAAGATGACCAGACCGACAACCATCCGCCTCCTGGATATGTTAGCTTAGCTTAGCTACGGCTACGCCGAACTGCTGACCGCGCGCGCCGACTACGTGTTTCCACTGGACGCGGCCGGCGGCAGCGACCCCGCCGCGGCAGCCGCCGTGGCCCCCCTGATGTGCGCCGGCATGATCGGCTACCGCGCCTACCGCCGCGCCCGGCCGGCCCTCGACGACGCCGCCGGCGCGCTGGCGCTGTACGGCTTCGGCTCCGCGGCGCGACTGCTGCTGGCGGTGGCGCGCGCCGACGGCCGCACCGTGTTCGTCCACACCCGCCCGGGCGACGTGCGCAAGCAGCGGCAGGCGCGCGCGGCCGGCGCGGCCTGGGCGGGCGGCTCCGCCGCGGCGCCCCCCGAGCCGCCCGCCGCGGCCATCATCTTCGCCCCGGTCGGCGGGCTGGTGCCGGCGGCCCTGGCGGCGGTCGAGCGCGGCGGCGTGGTAGTATGCGCCGGCATCCACATGAGCGACCTTCCCGGCTTTCCCTACGCCGCCCTGTGGCACGAGCGCGAGCTGTGCTCGGTGGCCAATCTGACGCGCCGCGACGGCGCCGAGTTCCTGGCGCGCGCGGCCGCCTGCGGGCTGCGCGCCGACTACGAGACCTTCGCCCTGGGCGCCGCCAACGCCGCGCTGGATGCCGTACGCCGCGGCCGGCTGAGCGGCTCGGCGGTGCTGGTGCCCTGATGTCCGGGGGAGGCAGCGGCGGGCACCCGAGCCACGCCCGCCCCGGCCAGTCGCTCCGGCTGGAGGCGGTGCAGCCGCCGGTGATCCCGATCATCCACGGACTGATCCGCGACTACCCCGACACCATCTCGCTGGGCCAGGGCGTGGTCTGGTACGGACCGCCGCCGCAGGCGCACGAGGCGCTGCGCCGATTCGGCACGGATGCGGCGGACCACCGCTACGGCGCGGTGTGGGGCATCCCGCCGCTGCGCGCGGCGCTACGGGCCAAGCTCGCCGCCGAGAACGGCATCGAGCTCCGCGACGAACGGGAGCTGGTGGTGACCGCCGGCGGCAACATGGCGTTCGTCAACGCCCTGTTGGCGATCGCCGACCCCGGCGACGAGATCATTCTGATCAGTCCCTATTACTTCAACCACGAGATGGCGGTGGCGATCGCCAACTGCCGGCCGGTGATCGTGCCCGCCGACGCTGCCTGGCACCTGGACGTCGCTGCCATCGCGCGCGCGGTCGGTCCGCGCACCCGCGCCGTGGTGTCGATCTCGCCCAACAACCCCACCGGCGCCGTGTATTCGGCCGCCGCCCTGAAGGCGCTGAACCGGCTGTGCGCCGAGCGCGGCATCTATCACGTCCACGACGAGGCCTACGAGTACTTCACCTACGGCGACCGGCCGCACTTCTCGCCCGGCTCGCTGAGCGACGCGCGCGGGCACACGATCTCGCTGTTCTCGCTGTCCAAGAGCTACGGCTTCGCCGGCTGGCGCATCGGCTACATGACCATTCCCGCCGGGTTGTACGACGCGGTGGCCAAGATCCAGGACACCGTGGTGATCTGCCCGCCGCTGGCCAGTCAGGCGGCCGCGGTGGGCGCGCTGCAGGCGGGACGCGCCTGGTGCCTGCAGCAGCGGGCGCGGATCGAGCAGGTCCGGGCGACCGTGCTGGCGGCGCTGGCGGCGCTGGCCGACCGCTGCGCGCCGGTGCGCGCGGAGGGGGCGTTCTACGTGCTGCTGCGCGTGCGGCGCGAGCTGGACCCGATGGACCTGACCCGCCGGCTGATCGCCGAGCACCGGGTCGCGGTGCTGCCGGGCAGCGCCTTCGGCGTGGCCGGCTGTGCCCTGCGCCTCGGCTACGGCGCCCTCACCCCGCGCGCCGCCGGCACCGGCCTCGACCGCTTCGTGACCGGCCTGCGCGCGCTCACCTGAGGGCTCCGGGGCACAACTCCTCGATTGGCAACCGATCACCGCGGCGTCAGATGCCTGAAGTTGAGAGCCGCGTTCGGGAGCTTCCGGGAAGCTGCCAACCAGAGATCGAGATCCACGGTGACCAGCGGTCTCGTAGCGGAGACGGCCTCCAGTAATACGGCATCCGTGAGTCCGAGCCGCTCGAACGCACTGTTGCGCGATGCGTCGACACTGGCGATGACGATCTCTTCGCTTTCCTCGATAAGTAGCTTCAGCGTACCGAAACAGAGTGTCCGCTCAGGATCTCCATGCTGAGCCAGTAGATTGGAGGCTTCCGTCAGTGTGTTCGGCGTGACGAATACCGTGCCGAACCGGATGATCAGGTCGACCAGGCGATCGTAGTCCTCAGTCGTGAATTCCCTCAGGCGCCGGTGCTTGGTCACCAAGCTTCGATCCGTGCGCCCTGCCACGAGCAACACCATCGACCGCACCTTCCTCTACACCTCCAACATCGCCGTCAACCAGGGACAGCCGCAACCGTTGCACTTCATGCTCGGCGAGCCTCTGCGTCTCACCGACGCAAACGGTCACGAGCTGACGGCCCGTGTTGTCGATATTGTGGGGCGCGCAGCGTCGTCCGAGGTGATTATGCTGCGGTGCGCGGAAATCGAGTCACGCGCCAACCGTCTCGAACCTGATGCGGGGACCCCTTCCTGACCCTACCCGTACCGGCCGGCGGCGCTACTCCGGCGCAACGGTCACGGCGGTGCCGTAGGCCAGGACCTCGGCGGCGCCGCTCATGACGGCGGCGGTGCTGAAGCGCAGGTCGGTGATGGCGTTGGCGCCGCGCGCCTCGGCGTCCGCGACCAGGCGCTGCAGCGCTTCCGCGCGCGCCTCTTCCATCATTGTCGTGTAGGAGGCGATCTCGCCGCCGACGATCGTCTTGAGGCCGGCCATGAGGTCGCGGCCGACGTGGCGGCTGCGGACCGTGGTGCCGCGCACCAGGCCGATGGTACGGACGATGCGGTGGCCGGCGATGGTGGCCGCGGTGGCGATGATCATCGCGCGCGGTGCGCGGCCATCTGCGCCGCGCAGGCCATCTGCGCCGCGCACAGGATCGCCTGCACCATGCTCGCCTCCGAGGCGCGGCCGGTGCCGGCCACGTCGAACGCCGTGCCGTGGTCCACCGACACCCGGATCACCGGAATGCCGAGCGTGACGTTGACGCCGTCCGCCCGCGCCGCGCGGATCGCCGGCACG
Source organism: Spirochaetia bacterium (assembly GCA_965198005.1). Lineage (GTDB taxonomy): Bacteria > Spirochaetota > Spirochaetia > SZUA-6 > Bin103 > Bin103. The sequence goes on along the minus strand of CBDAOI010000003.1, from coordinate 274,455 downwards.
ATCTCGGCCGCCTCCTCGTTGCCGAACAGACCACCGTCGCCGGCGTGGGGATTGAGCCCCGCCACCCCGATGCGCGGCCGCGCGATGCCGAGCATGCGGCCGGCGGCGTGCGCCAGCCGGATCACGGTCTCCACCCGTCGCCGGGTGACGCGCGCGCACGCCTCGCGCAGCGACACGTGGGTGGAGACGTGCACCACGCGCAGCGCCCCGGCCATCAGCAGCATCGCGTAGTCGCGGGTGCCGGTGAGCTGGGCATAGATCTCGGTCTGGCCGGCGAACCGGTGACCGGCGCGGTTGAGCGCCTCCTTGTGGATCGGCGCCGTCACCGTGGCCGCCGCGGCGCCCGCCTGCGCCAGCTCGACGGCGCGCGCGATCGCCCGATAGCCGGCGTCCCCCGCGGCCGCCGACACCACGCCGCGGCGCAGCTCCGCCGGCTCCAGGCCGCCGCTCGCCACCACGTTGATGCGCCCGCCCACCCACGCGCCGGCCGCGGCCGCGGCCGGCGGCGCCGCCACCGGCACCACTGCCGCGCGGCTGCCGCAGATCCGGGCCGCCGCCGCCAGCACGGCCGGATCGCCCACCACCACCGGCCGGCAGACGCGCCGCACCGCGGCGTGCTGCAGCGCCTTGACCGCGACTTCCGGCCCCACCCCGGCCGGATCGCCCATCGTGATCGCGACCACCGGCAACTCGCCGCCGCCGCCGATTTTCTCAACGAAATCGGCCACCCCGCTGACCTTACCATGAACGGGCCGGTATCTTGTTCATCATGCAGTCCAACATTTTTCGGTTCGTCACCCGGTTCGCCGCGGTCCTCGCGGCGCTGGTCGTCATCGTCCCGTTCGCCTGGAGCCAGGCTCCCGAAAGCGACCTGCCGTTCGATCCCGAGGTGCTGCGCGGCACGCTCAGCAACGGTCTGACCTACTACGTCAAGCACAACGCCGAGCCGCGCAACCGCGCCCAGCTCCGGCTGGCGGTGCGCGCCGGCTCGGTGCTCGAGGAGGAGCGCGAGCGCGGGCTGGCGCACTACGCCGAGCATATGGCGTTCGACGGCACCGAGCGCTTCTCGGGTCAGGAGATCATCGACTACCTGGAGTCGATCGGCTCCAAGTTCGGCCCCGACCTCAACGCCTACACCTCGTTCGACGAGACCGTCTACAAGATCGAGATTCCCACCGACGACCCGGAGATCACCGAGACCGCGTTCGAGATTCTCAGCGACTGGGCCTACGCGATCGCCTTCGATCCGGATGAGGTGGAGCGGGAACGCGGCGTGGTGCTGGAGGAGTGGCGCACGCGCCGCGGCGCGGGGGCGCGGATCCGGGATCTGGAGTACCCGGTGCTGTTCGGGGAGTCGCGCTACTCGGAGCGGCTGCCGATCGGCCTGCCCGAGGTGATCGAGGCGGCTACCGCGGACGACCTGCGCACCTTCTACGAGCGTTGGTACCGGCCCGAGCTGATGGCGGTGATCGCCGTGGGCGACTTCGACGCGGAGCAGATCGTGGCCGACATCCGCCGCCACTTCGCGCCGCCGCCGGAGGGTGAGGCCTACCAGGAGCGCGCGGCGCGGCCGCAGACGCCCACCGTGCGCCCCGACTACCCGCTGCCGCCGCATGCCGCGCCGCGCGTGACGGTGAATACCGATCCGGAGATGAGCTCCACCACCGTGCGGATCTACGCCAAGCTGCCGCCGCAGACGGGCCAGAACCTGGCCGCGTACCGGCTGCTGCTGACCAAGTCGCTGTTCTCGATGATGGCCAACGCGCGGCTGTTCGAACGCACCCAGGTGGCCGACCCGCCGTTCGTCGGGGCGTGGTTCGGGCAGGGGCTGCTGCTGGCGAACACCGCGGTCCTGTACGCCATCGCGCAGGTGGACGAGGACGGCGTCGAGCGCGGGCTGGCCACGATGCTGGAGGAGATGCAGCGCATCCTGCGCTACGGGTTCACGGCGACCGAGCTGGAGCGCGAGAAGGCCAACCTGCTGCGCGGCATGGAAAGCGCGTACCTGGAGCGCGATCAACGGCCGTCGGTGATCTTCGCCCAGGAGTACGTCCGCCACTTCGTGGAGAATGAGCCGGTGCCCGGGATCGAGGCGGAGTACCGGCTGCACCAGGAGCTCCTGCCGGAGATCACGCTGGAGGACGTCAACCGGCTGGCGGAGCCGTGGGTCACGCTGGAGAGCACGGTGGCCATGGTCAGCGGATCGGACGCGGTCGCCTCCGGCCCGGAGGTGGAGCAGGCGCTGCTGGCCACGCTGCACGGGGCCGCCGGCCTGGAGGTCGCCCCGTACGAGGACGTGGCCAGCGACGTGCCGCTGATGGCGGAGCTGCCGGAGCCGGGCAGCATCACCGCGGAGGAGCCGATCGCGGCGGTCGACGCGGTACGCTGGAGGCTGTCCAACGGCGTGACGGTGATCGCCAAGCAGACCGACTTCCGCAACGACGAGGTGCTGCTGACCGCGACCAGCCCCGGCGGCACGTCGCTGGTGGCGGACAGCGACTACATCGCCGCCATCACCGCCGACAACATCGTCGAGGGCAGCGGCGCCGGGGTGCACGACCGGGTCGCGCTGGAGAAGCTGCTGGCCGGGAATACCGCCACCGCCGAGCCCTACGTCGGCTCTCTGTTCGAGGGATTCTCCGGTAGCGCCTCGCCGGAGGATCTGGAGACCATGTTCCAGCTCATCACCCTGTACGCCACCGAGCCGCGGCTGGATCCGACCTTCTACGCCTCCTACTCCTCGCGCCTGCGCAGCAATATCGAGAACCGGCGCGCCCAGCCCGACGCGGTGTTCGCGGACACGATCCGCAGCGCGCTGAGCCAGGACCACTTCCGCTCGCGGCCATTCACGGTGGAAGTGCTGGACGAGATGAGCCTGGAGCGCTCGACCGCGGTCTACGCCGATCGGTTCGCCGACCTCGGCGACTTCACCTTCGTCATCGTCGGCGCATTCGACTGGGACCAGCTCCGCACCCTGGCCGGCACCTACCTCGCCTCGCTGCCGGCGGCCGGCCGCAGCGAGCAGTGGCAGGATCTGGAGATCGACCCGCCGCCGGGCGTGGTGGACCTCACCGTGTACAAGGGGATAGAACCGCGTAGCCGCTCGCGGCTGGTGTTCGCCGGCGAGATGCAGTGGAGCCGGCCGGAGGCGATGGCGCTGGCGGCGCTCAAGGAGATGCTGCAAGCCAAGGTGCGGGAGCGCGTCGAGCAGGAGTTGGGCAGCACCTACTCGATCTACGTCGGCGCCTCGGCGTCGCTGCTGCCCGACCCGGAGTATCGGGTGTTCGTCGACTTCGGCAGCGACCCGGCCCGCGCCGACGAACTGCTGGAGGAGGTGTTCGGGGCCGTGGACTGGCTGCTCGGCGGCGGCGAGCAGAGCTATCTGGACACCGCCAAGGAGTTGCTGAGCGCGGCGCGCGAGGAGCAGCAACGCGAGAACGGCTTCTGGCTGGGCCAGATCGAGGCGGTGGTCGAACGCGCCGAGGAGTTCGGCGTGATTCCCGCCTTCGACCAGCGGCTCGAGGCGCTGACCCTGGAGCAGGTGGTCGACGCGGCGCGCCGCTACCTCAACCGTGACCGCTACGTGCGCGTGGTGCTGCTGCCCGAGGCGGCCGAAGACGCCGGCGCCGGCGCCGGCGACGCCGAGTAGCCGGAACCGACTGGCGGCAGGCGCATCGGCTGCGCGCCGGCCGCCTGCCGGCACGTCCCCAAGACCGCCGCCCGGGCGCTAGTAGCGGCTGCGCGGGTGCTCGAGGAGGGTGACCAGGTGCGCCGTGAGCGGGATGTTCTCGAGAATGACCTTCACCGCGGAGGTCATCGGCACGGCGAGCAGAACCCCGGCGGGTCCCCACAGCCAGCCCCAGAACAGCAGGGAGATGAACACCACCAGCAGCGACAGGTTGAGCGCGTCGCCGATCAGCTTCGGCTCGACGTAGGTGCCGCTGAACGCCTGCAGCGCGGCGGTGCACGCCAGCACCGCGGCCGCCGGCCCCAGACTGCCGAACTGCGCCAGCGCGAACAGGAAGATGGCGACCACCGCGACCGTGGAGCCGACCGTGGGAATGAAGTTGAGCACGAACGTCAGCAGACCCCACACCACGGGGAACGCCACCCCGAACAGCGCCGCCACGATCCCGGTGGCGGTGCCGATGACCAGACTGATCAGCGTCTTCACGGCGATGAAGCGGCGCAGACTGGTGTCGATGTGGCGCAGAATAACCGGCACCTTGTTCGGATTCCCGTCCTGGGTGCGGGGAAACGCGCGCAGCAGCTTGCGCGGAAAGTAGTGCTTCCCGGCGAGAAACAGCACCGCGAACAGGTAGATCAGCAGGAACAGCAGGACTACCGACACGGTCGAGCGGGCGGTGCTGAACACCACGCTGGGAATGGAGACCGTGCGCAGCTCCTCGAACAGATCGACGTCGATCTCGAACAACTGCATCCCGGCCAGCGCCTGCAGCCAGTCGTTGACGGCACGCACCATCTCCATCAGAGCATCCTGATAGGCGGGCAGACCACGCCCGAGGGCCGCGAGGTTGACCCAGGCCAGTATGCCGAACCCGGTCAGCACGCCGAGAAACACGAGCGCGGTGATCAGGGTGGCCAGCCACACCGGCAGTGCGCGCCGCAGCAGGAGCATGAGCGGGTCCATGACGTAGGTCAGCAGAAAGGCGAGCAGCAGCGGAATGAATACCGGCTGGGCGACCTTGAGAATCGCACCGAGCGCCAGCAGGGCAATCGTCAGCAGGCAGACGTTGGTCGTGCGCAGGGTGTCCACGAGCGCGATCTTAGCACACGCACGGGACGATCCTATCGTCCGCGAACAAAGCCGCCCACCAGTAGGAGCCGCAGCCACTGCCGGTGCTGCCTGGGATTCGGCCTGCCGGTCCACATCCCGAGCTGGGGCGGCATGCTCAGCCGCGAAGGCCGCGTGTACATGGAGATGGCGCCACGCGGCTGGCGATCTTGGCGATCTGGCCCGGCGTGTGCCTGACCATCGTGGTCTACAGCCTCAACATGTTTTCCCGGCGACGCGGTCCGCGACCTGCTCGACCCCCGCCTCAAGGGCGGCACCGGCAGTTACGGCGTCGCCGCCTGAGTTGGCGTGGGGATCGCCGGCGCGGCTTCGGTGTTGCGTTGTATTTGACTTCTGTTACACAATAGTTCCAAGTTTTGTGTAACAGGATGGCACTAGAGCATAGATCGTCCCGGACTGGGCCATGCTCCACGATGTAGTCGAGCTGCAGCGACGGGAGTTGGAGTCGCGATTGGCTGAGCGGTATGTGCGGCGACAAGTCTCGGTGCCGGTGCGTGACGACGGTCTGATCAAGGTCGTAATCGGCCCCCGCCGGTGCGGCAAGTCGTTTCTGGCGATGCACCTGCTGGCGCAGGGGACCGCCCACGGGTACCTCAACTTCGATGATGAACGGCTGGTGGACGTGGCCGACTACGACCGGCTGATCGCCGCCGTGAACGCCGTGTACGGTAGCCCGCGCCATCTGCTGCTCGACGAGATTCAGAATCTGCCGAGGTGGGAGCTGTTCGTGAATCGGCTCCAGCGTCAGGGATTGCGCCTGATCTTGACCGGCAGCAACGCGCACTTGTTGAGCGGGGAGCTGGCCACGCATCTCACGGGACGCCACCTTCCCATCGTCCTGTTCCCGTTTTCGTTCGCGGAATCGCTGCAAGCGGTCTCCGGGCGGCACACCGATCCGGAGCTGGCCGAGTTGTTCCGCCGGTACGTCAGCGATGGCGGTTACCCGGAGCCGTTGCTGCGCGACCTGGATCGCGGCTTCTATCTCCGCACGCTGTGGGACTCGATCCTCTACAAGGACATCGTGCGTCGCCGTCGCGTCCGGTCGGCGGCGGGGATCGACGATCTGGCGCGGTACCTGCTGGCCAACGTCGCCCGCGAGTACTCGCTGAACCGGCTTGCCACGGTGACCGGCAGCAAGAGCGTGCATACCGTGGCCAAGTACATCGGGTACCTGGAGGAGGCATTCCTGTTCTTCTCGGTCCCACGTTTCTCATTCAAGGTGCGCGAGCAGGTCGTGGCCAACCGCAAGATCTACTGCATCGACAATGGGCTGATCACCGCCCGCGCCGTGCAGTTCAGCCGCGACACGGGCAGACTGGTGGAGAATCTGGTCGCAGTCGCGCTCCACAAACGCGCGCTGGACGGCGAGTGCAACCTGTTCTTCTGGAGGGACGTCCAGCAACGGGAAGTGGACTTTGTCGTGCAGGAAGATCGTCGCGTGACCCAGCTCATCCAGGTTTGCTGGGACATGACCGCCGTGCGCACGAGACAGCGCGAGTTGCGCGCCCTGCTCCAGGCCGGTAGCGAGCTGGCGTGCGACCGGTTGCTGGTCCTGACCGCCGACACGGACACCGAGGAGACCGTCGAGTGGTACGGCAAACGGGGCCGGATCCGGCTCCAGCCGGTCTGGCGGTGGCTTGCAGCCGTGCACGAGCGCGCGGGACAAACCGGATAGACCGAGCGCAGGTCAGCCGCAGTGAGCGGAACGCGCCATCCCACCCCTGCTTCCGGGCCGCTGGTACGGGCCGCCGGTGCCGCCGGTGCGGCTTCTGGACAGAGCGGACACGCTGGCGGTACGGTAGCGGTACGCGCCCGATGAGCCCGTCGGACCCTGACTCTCCAATCGCCCCGCCGAGCCCCAGCGCCGCCCAAGCCGCGATCGTCCAACGCAAGGAGCACCATCTCGAGATCGTGCTCGACGAGCAGCGCTACGCCGATCCGGCCGGTGCGGGGACCAGCCTGGACCAGGTGCAGTTGGTGCATCAGGCCCTGCCGGAGCTGGACAGCCGCGGCGTCGATACCAGCCAGCCGTTTCTGCGTGCAACCCTGCGCCTGCCGCTGCTGATCTCCTGCATGACCGGCGGCTCGGGACGCGGCCGCAACGCCAACCACGCGCTGGCGGCGGCGGCGCAGCGGGCCGGGATCGCGCTCGGGGTGGGGTCGATCCGGCCGTTGCTGGAGGACGACGCGACCTTCCCCGACTTCCACGTGAAGCCGCTGGCGCCGGACGTGCCGGTGCTGGCCAATCTCGGTGCCGTGCAGCTCCGCGACCTCGACTCGGGCCGACTGCGGCGCTTGCTGGAACGGCTGGAAGCGCAGGCTCTGGTGGTCCATCTGAATGCCGGCCAGGAGCTGTTTCAGCCCGCCGGCGACCGCGATTTCCGCGGACTGCTGAGCGCCATCGAGCGCGCGGTGGCGGAGTGCGGGCTGCCGGTGATCGTCAAGGAGACGGGGTTCGGTATCCGGCCGCGGCTGGTGCGGCGGCTGCTGGGCTGCGGCGTCCGGTACGTGGACCTGGCCGGTGCCGGCGGCACCAACTGGGTGATGGTGGAGGGGCAGCGGCTCCCTGAGCGCGAGGCGGCGAGCGCCGGGGCGTTCTCCGGTTGGGGTCTGCCGACCGGCGTGCTGCTGGCCCTGCTCGGCGACCTGTCCGCCAACCTGATCGCCTCGGGCGGCCTGCGCCACGGCGTCCACCTGGCCAAGGCGGTGGCGCTGGGGGCCGCGCTTGGCGGGATGGCGCTGCCGTTCATTCGCGCGGCCATGGCCGGCGGCACCGACGGCGCCCTGGCCCTGATCGGCCGGGTCGAGCATGAGTTGCGGGCGGCCATGACCCTGTGCGGCGCCCGTTCGCTGCGCGAGCTGCGCGCCGTGCCGCTGATGCAGTCGGCGGCGTTTCGCCACCAAGTGGCGGAACTGCAGCGCGTCGAGGCGGAGGCCGGCGGGGGCGCCGGCTTGTGGGCCGGCCCGGACGGTGGCCGTGACGGAGGCGCGGCGTGGGCGAGCTAGCGCTCCGATACGGCGCCAATCCGCACCAGCAGGGGGCCCGGCTGACCGCGTCCGGTGCGCTGCCGATCACGGTGCTCAACGGCGCCCCCGGCTACGTCAACCTGCTCGACGCGCTCAACGCGTGGCAGCTCGTGCGCGAGGCGCGGGCCGCCACCGGGCTGCCCGCCGCCACCTCGTTCAAGCACGTCAGCCCGGCCGGCGCCGCCCTGGGGCTGCCGCTCAGCACCACCGAACGGACGGTGTTCGCCGCCGGCGCCGGGGACCTGTCCCCCCTCGCCGCGGCCTACGCGCGGGCGCGCGGGGCCGACCGGATGAGTTCGTACGGCGATTGGGTGGCGGTGAGCGACGAGGTGGACCTGCCCACGGCGCGGCTGCTGCGCCGCGAGACCTCCGACGGCATCATCGCGCCCGGCTATGCGGCCGCCGCGCTGGAGCTGCTGCGGGCCAAGCAGGGCGGCGCCTATCGGGTGGTGGCGATCGACCCGGCGTTCGAGCCCCCGGAGCGGGAGCGGCGCGAGGTGTTCGGCCTGACGCTGGAGCAGCCCCGCAACCGCGCCACGATCGGGCCGGAGCTGCTGGGCACGGTGCCCACCGCGGCGCGCGCCCTGCCGGCGGCGGCGGCACGGGACATTCTGCTCGCCCTGATTACGCTCAAGTACACGCAGTCCAACTCGGTGTGCGCCGTGTACCGCGGCCAGACCATCGGGATCGGCGCCGGCCAGCAGTCGCGCATTCACTGCACCCAGCTCGCGGTGCAGAAGGCGGCGGCCTGGTCCCTGCGTTTCCACCCGGCGCTGCGCGCGGTCCGGTTCCGCCCCGGCGTGCGGCGCCACGACCGCGATACCTGGAACATGCAGTTCGTGGGCGGCGTCGAAGCTACCGACGACTCCTGGTTGCGGGCGCAGGTGGAGCAGATGCCGGCGCCGTTGTCAGCGGCGGCGCGGCGCGCGTGGCTGGCGGGGCTCAAGGACGTGGTGCTGGCGTCGGACGGGTTCTTCCCCCATCGTGACAGCATCGACGTGGCGCGCCGCATCGGGGTGCGCTACGTGGTCCAGCCCGGCGGCTCGCTGCGCGACGATGACGTGGTGCGCGCCTGCGACGAGCAGGGAATGGTAATGGTGATGACCGGGCTGCGGCTGTTTCACCATTGACCGCGGGAGACTGGGAGCGGGAGGTCAGGATGCGGGAGTTGGCAAGCGGCGACGGCATGGTGCGGGTGGCCTCGCTGGCCGAGGTGCGCCAGCGCGGCGTGGTGGTGACCCGGGCCGGGCAGCGCGCGGTGGCGGTGTTCGCCGCCGACGGGGAGCTCCACGCGGTGGACAACCGCTGCCCGCACCTGGGGTTCCCGCTCGACCGCGGCTCGGTGAAGGACGGCATCCTGACCTGCCACTGGCACGAGGCGCGGTTCGAACTGGCCAGCGGCTGCACCTTCGACCTGTGGGCCGACGACGCCGTTGCCTACGCCACCGAGCTGCGTGGCGACGACGTGTGGGTGGCCACCCGGCCGCGCCACCCGCGTGACGCCGCCTACCACCGGCGGCGCCTGCGGCGCGGCCTGGAGCTGGGCGTGGGGCTGGTGCAGGCCAAGAGCCTGATCAGCCTGCTCGGCGCCGGGGCCGGGCTGGCGCCGATCCTGGCGGACGTGGCCGCGTATGCCACGGCCAACGTCACCAGCTTCGGCGAGGGGCTGGTGCGTCTGACCTGCGTCGCCCGCCTGGCGCCCCGGCTGAGCCGCGATACGCTCTACCTGGGCATGAGCTATGCGGTCCGCCAGCTCGCGGCCGAGGCCAACGCCGGCCCGCCGCGGCGCCCGCGCGATCCGCTGGCGGCCCCGGCGTCGGCCGCCGCCCTGGGGCGCTGGCTGCGGCAGTGGGTGCGCACCCGCCACCGCGATGCCGTGGAGCGCACCCTGCTCACCGCGGCCGAGCGGTTGCCGCCCGCCGCTCTGGCCGACCTGGTGTACGGCGCCGCCGCCGACCGCCTGTACGCCAACACCGGCCACCTGTTCGACGCCTGCAACAAGGCACTGGAACTGTCCGACCTGCTGCGCGCCGGCGGCGGCAACGGCAACGGCGCCACCGCCGGCAGCCGGTCCGACCTGCTGGCGCTGCTGGCGCCGACCCTGGCCGCGGCGCGCGGCGAGGAGGAAGGAACGCCGTGGCACCACCCGGTGGAGATTGCCGCCGCGGTGCGCGCCGCCGAGGAGCGGCTGCCGGCCGCGCTGGCCGGCGCCACCGGTAGCGGCACCGGTAGCGGCAGCGGCACCGGTAGCGGCACCGGCACCGGCACGGGCAGCGGGAGCACCGGCAGCACCGGCAGCGGCACCGCCCCGGTCGCGGCGGACGAGGAGCAGCTCGTGCGCGAGGTGCTCGGCGGCGATCCGCTGCAGGTGATCGCGGCGGTGGAGGCGGCGCTCGGCGCGGGGACGGAGCCCGCGGCGGTCGGCACCGCCATCACCCGCGCCGCCGGCCTGCGGCTGGCGCGGTTCGCCACTTCCAACGAGGTCGGCGACTGGTTCAATCCGCAGCACACCTTCATCTTCTGCAACGCCGTGCAGCAGGCGCTGCAACGAACCACCGGGCCGGACGTGGTGCGGGCGCTGTTCCAGGCCGCGGTCGCGGTCTACGTGGACCGCTACCTCAACGTGCCCCCGGCCCGGCTCCCCGCCGAACGCGACGCCGCCGAACCCGACGCTGCGGAACGCGACCCCGCCGGGCGCGCTGCGGCAGCCGGGGAGCCGCGCGGCGGCGCTCTGCTCAAGGAACTGCTGCACGTGCTCGACCACCGGGCCGGGGTCGAGCGCGCCGCCGAGCTGGTCAGCGGCTACCTGCGGTCACCGGCCGCCGATTGGCCGGCGCACTTCGCGCGGCTGGTCGACACGCTGGCCTTCGCCACGCTGCGCGAAGACCTGGACTTCCACACCCTGCAGGTGCTGGAGGCGGCGACCACCCAGCTCGCCGCGCGCGGCAACGACGCCGGCGCGGAACAGATCATGGTGGGCGTGGCGCGCAACCTCGCCGCCCATTGTCCGACCCGGCGTGCGGGCTACCAGACCGCGGTAATCGCACGCCGGTTGCAGCGCGGCGAGGAACTGTTCGTGTGAGAGGAAACTGTTCGCGTGAACGGTGACGCGGGGAGCGGGCGGCCGGCGGTGCCGGAGCTGGACGCGCTCATCGGCCGGCGGTTGCCGGTGCTCGACGACGGTTACGTGCGGGTGGTGGATTACCTGGGCGGCGACGCCGCCATCGTCCAGGCGGCGCGCGTGTCCTACGGTGCCGGCACCAAACGGGTGAGCGAAGACCGCGCGCTGATCCGCTACCTGATGCGGCACCGGCACACCACCCCGTTCGAGATGTGCGAGATCAAGCTCCACGTGCGGGTGCCGATGGACTGTTGGCGCCAGTGGATCCGCCATCGTACCGCCAACGTGAACGAGTACTCCACCCGCTATTCGGTGGCGATCGACGCCGCCAGCCGGACCGGGGAACACCAGTGGCGCCGCCAGGCCACCGCCAACCGGCAAGGGTCGGCTGGGACCTTGGACCCCGCCACCGGCGCCCGCCTCTCGCGCCGCGAGCAAGAGCTCCAGCAGCAGGCGCGGGCGGTTTATCAGGAGCGGCTCGAGGCGGGAGTGGCGCGCGAGCAGGCGCGCAAGGATCTGCCGCTGTCGACCTACACCGAGGCGTACTGGAAGATCGACCTGCACAACCTGCTGCACTTCCTGAGCCTGCGCGCCGACCTCCACGCCCAGGCCGAGATCCGTGCCTACGCGGCACTGATCGGAGAGGAGATCGTGCGCCGCTGGGTGCCGGTCACGTGGGAGGCATTCCACGACTACCGCGTGCAGGCGCTGCAGCTCACGCGCCTCGAGCTGGAACTGGTCGCCTGCCTCAACCGGGGACGCACGCGGGAGGCGCTGGCGGTGGCCGAGCGCGCCGGCTGGTTGCGCCGCCGCGACGGACAGCTCCGGCGCAACCGGGAGCGGGCCGAGGCGGAACTCACGCTGCAACGGCTCGGACTGGCCCCGCCCTGGGACGGCTAGCCGGCTAGTCCGGCTAGCCGGGCGGGCGGCGGCGTTCAGTTCAGGTAGGCGATGGTCAGCGGTCCCTGCGGCAGCACGCACAGCCGCCGTGGCTGCAGCTCGGCCAGCAGCGCCTCGAGGTCGCCGCAAGGCGTCAGCAAGGCGCTTCGGATTTCAGCCTCGGAGAGACCGTCGCTGTACACGTAGACGTCGGCGTGGCGTTGAATCCGGGCTTGAATCTGCACCTGCCATTGATCCTGTGCCGCGAACCCCGGAGCGCCGACCATGGCCAGCACCGCCTCCGGCGACCCCGCCTGCGCCAGCAGCTCGGCGTAGCGGCCGTGACTCGGCAAGCCGTCCTCGCACGCCGCGGCCATCAGAATGGCGCCGCCGGTGCGCACCACGCCGCGGGCGGCCTGCATGCCCTTAACCGTCTGGTACAGATTCTGGTCCAGGGGGTACCCGCTGTTGGTGGTCACCACCGCGTCGAACGGCTCCTCCACGCCGACCATGGCGCTGTCCCGTACGAACTCGCAGCCGCGCCGGTGGGCGGTCAGCACGTCACCGGCGAACACGCCGGTTATCGCGCCGGCGGTGTTGAGCGCGACGTTGACCAGGAACAGCGGCTCGATGAACCGGGCGACTTCCGCCATTTCCTCCCAGATCGGGTTGCCGGCGGTAATCCCCCAGGTCGCCCGCGGGTCGCCGATCATCGCGTAGCCGTGGTTGGTGAGCACGCTTTCGTGGCCGGCCAGGGCGGGCAGCGCCCCCTTGGGGCCGCCGCTGAAGCCGGCGAAGAAGTGCGGTTCGATGAACCCGGTGAAGATTACCAGGTCCGCCTGCATCACGCTGCGGTTGAGGCGCACGACGTTGCCGCGCCGGGTGGTGCCCGCTACCACCAGACCCGCGTCGTCCCAGGCGTCGTGCTGCGCGCAGCGGTAGTAGGCGACCAGCTCCGGGCCGAGCATCCGCCGCAGCTCGGCCGCGGTCTGGGGTCGATGCGTTCCCAGGGAGTTGAGCAGGGTGATCGATCGGCGCTCCACCCCGGCCCGTTCCAGGGTGCGCAACACGACCGGCAGGATGCGGTCGTTGGGGGTGGCACGGGTGACGTCGGTGTGGGTCACGACCACGCGCCGCTTGCCGGCGGCCAGCTCCATCAACGGCCGGGCGTCGACCGGCGCCGCCAGCGCCGCCTCCAGGGCGCGCGTCTCGTCCGCCACCGCGGGTGCCGCGCGCGGTTCCACCACCTGCGCCGCGTCCGGCACGGCGAGCGTGAGCCCGGTGCGGCCGTAGGCCAGCCGGACCGGTTTCATGCCGGCGTTGTGGCGACGCCCGGTGTAGGTAATAATGGGCCGATGGCGCACGGATCAGGAGACGTCACAGCTTCAGTCTACGCTTGGGATGACGGTGAGCGCAAACGCGGGCCGCGGATCGTCCCGGCCAAGCCGATCCTGTTCGTGGACGGTCATTGTCTGCTCTGCCAGCGCGCCGCGCAATGGGTGGTGGACCATGACCGGTACGGCCGGGTGGCGCTGGCCGCGCTCCAGGGCGAGATCGCGCAGCGCCTGTTGCCGCCGGAGTTGCGCGGCGGCGCCGGCCGTGCCGAGGCGCCGGGGTCGCTCGTGTGGCGCGGCGCGGACGGCAGGCTCGCGGTACGGTCGGAGGCAGTGGTCGCGGTTGCCGTCGCCATCGGCGGATGGTACGCGACGCTGGCCGGCGTCCTGCGGCTGGTGCCGCGTCCGGTACGCGACGCGCTGTACCGGCTGGTCGCCGGCCAGCGGCATCGGCTCGGTGCCGCCGCCGGTTGCCCGTTGCCCGATCGCGGCCGCCGGCAAGCGCACGACCTCCGGCCGTGACCGTGGGCGGCAGCCGGGTGCGCCGTCGTAGGCGCGCGTAGGAGGTAACCGGTGGAGGTGGAAGTGATCTTTCTGGTCGGTCGGGTTCTGGCCGGGTTGATGTACCTCTTCTTCGGGCTCAATCACTTCATTCGTATGCCCGCGATGATCGACTACGCGCGCTCCCGGCGCGTGCTGCTGCCGGAAGTGTCGGTGCCGCTGACCGGTCTGGCGCTGATTGCCGGCGCGCTGTCGATCGGGCTCGGCTACTTCCCGCGGGTGGGCGTGATCGTGGTCGCCTCGTTCCTGGCGCTGGCTGCGTTGATGGTGCACCGGCCGCAGGCCGGCGCCGATGATCAGACGCGGCAGCAGGAGATGGCCAACTTCATGAAGAACATCGCCCTGGCGGGGAGCACGCTGATGCTGCTGGCGATGCCCTCCTGGCCGCTGTCGGTAGGCTGACGCGGCTGCGCTCGACGGTGCCGCCGTGGGCTCCCCGGACCAGGGCCGATGCCTGAATTGCCGGAGGTGGAGACCACCCGCCGCGGCCTCGCCCCGCTGCTGGTCGGCCGCCGCGTGCGCGCGGTCGTGGTGCGGCAGCGCCAGCTCCGCTGGCCGGTCCCGCCGGAACTCGAGCGCGCGCTGCCGGGCCGTACGATCTGCGCCGTCGGGCGGCGGGCCAAGTACTTGCTGCTCGAGACGGCGCCGGCCGGTACGGTGCTGCTCCACCTGGGCATGTCCGGCCGTCTGCGGATGGTGCCGGCGGGCACGCCGCCGGCTCGGCACGACCACCTCGACCTGGTGCTCGACGACGGCCAGGCACTGCGGCTCCGCGATCCGCGCCGGTTCGGCGCCTGCCTGTGGAGTCCCGGCGCCGACCGGCCGCACCCGCGCCTGCGCGGACTGGGCCCCGAGCCGCTGGGACCGGAGCTTACCGGCGCGTACCTCCACCGCCGCACGCGGCGGCGCACGGCGGCGGTCAAGGCGGTGCTGATGGACAGCCGCGTGGTCTGCGGGGTCGGCAACATCTACGCCAGCGAGGCGCTGTACCGGGCCGCCATCCACCCGCTGCGCGCCGCCGGACGCATCTCGCTGGCGCGCTACGAGGCGCTCGTGGCCGCGGTGCGGTCGGTGCTGGAAGACGCGATCGCGGCCGGCGGCACCACCCTGCGCGACTTTCGCGGCGCGGACGGGCGCCTCGGCTACTTCACGGGTCACCTTGCCGTATATGGGCGCAGTGGGCAGCCCTGTGCCGAATGCGGCGCGCCGATCCGGCTGGTGCGCAGTGGCCAACGCAGCACATACTACTGTGCCCGGTGCCAGCACTGACGGCCGCTCCGCGAGCCGCGCCGGCCCGGCGGTACATAAGGAATGTTGTGCATTGACAAGAAACCTTGGATCGGTTGGGCCGGCCAGGGCACACGGAGCGGCGGATGAGTGACCGGACCGCGCCCGGTCGCGCCGGGACCCCCCGACCGGTCTCTCTGACCAGCTTTGGTTCGGCGTTCAGGACCGTGGTATGGCCCCGCCGCTGGCTGCTGCTGGTGGGGCTGCTGCTGATCGGCGTCAATCGCCTGGCCGGCCTGGTGCTGCCGCGCTCCTCGAAGTATCTGGTCGACGACGTGATCGGCGCTCAGGACACGTCCCTGCTCGGAGTCCTCCTGCTGGCCGTGGGCGGCGCGGTCGTGGTGCAGGCGGTGAGCTCGTTTCTGCTCACCCGCCTGCTCAGCGTGCAGGCCCAGCACCTGATCTCGGAACTGCGCGCGCGCGTGCAGCGCCACCTGCTGCGCCTGCCGGTGGCGTTCTTCAACGACCACCAGACCGGCGCGCTGGTATCGCGCGTCATGACCGACGTGGAGGGGGTGCGCAACCTGGTCGGCACCGGCCTGGTGCATCTGATCGGCGGCGCGCTGACCGCCGCCGCCGCGCTGGTGCTGATGCTGCAGATCAGCGTGCCGATGACCCTCTACACGCTGGTGCCGCTGATCATCTTCGCGGTGCTGTCCGCGCGCGCGTTCCGCGCCATCCGGCCGATCTTTCGCCAGCGCGGCGCGCTCACCGCCGCCGTTACCGGGCGCCTCACCGAGTCGTTCAGCGGCATCCGCGTGGTCAAGGGCTATCACGCGGAGGCGCACGAGGACCGGGTGTTCGCGGCCGGCGTGCGGCGGATCTTCGACAACGTGCGGGCGTCGCTGACCGCCACCAGCCTGGTGACCAGCGGCGGCGTGCTGATCATGGGCCTGAGCGCCGTGCTGATCATGGGGTTGGGAGCCTCTCTCATTCTGCGCGCGGCGATGACGGTCGGCGACTTCGTCTCGTTCAGTCTGCTGCTCGGCTTCATGGTGGCCCCGATCGTGCAGATGGGCCGGCACGGTTCCGAGGTCACCGAGGCGTTCGCCGGCCTCGACCGGATGCAGGAGGTGCTGTCGCTCGAGCCGGAAGGCGGCGAGCCGGCGCGCACGGTCACGCTCGGCCGGGTGCGGGGCGACGTCCGGTTCGATCGGGTCTCGTTCGGCTACCGGGAGGACCAGGCGGTGCTGCACGAGGTCAGTCTCGAAGTGCCGGCCGGAACCATGACCGCGCTGGTGGGCAGCTCGGGCTCGGGCAAGACCACCATCGCCGGACTGGCGGCCTCGTTTCTGGTGCCCGCGGCCGGCGTGGTCAGCATCGACGGTCACGATCTGCGTACGGTCACCCTGCCCAGCTATCGCGCGCAACTCGGCGTGGTGCTCCAGGACGAGTTCCTGTTCGAGGGTACCATTCGCGAAAATATTCTGTTCGCCCGACCGGAAGCGCAGAGCGCGGCGCTGGAGCACGCGGTGCGGGCGGCCTACGTCGACGAATTCACCGACCGCCTCGCCGACGGGCTGGAGACCGTGATCGGCGAACGCGGCGTCAAGCTCTCGGGCGGCCAGCGCCAGCGGGTCGCGCTCGCGCGCGCGATCCTGGCCGATCCGCGCGTGCTGGTGCTGGACGAAGCGACCTCCAGCCTGGATACCGAGAGCGAGGCGTTCATCCAGCGCAGTCTGGCGAAGCTGCTGCCGGGCCGCACCACCCTGGTGATCGCGCACCGGCTGAGCACCATCCGCCGCGCCGACCAGATCCTGGTGGTCGAGGGGGGCCGCATCGTCGAACGCGGCCGCCACCGGGAGCTGATCTCCGCCGGCGGTCGCTACCAGAACCTGTACGAGTACCAGGCGCGCATCTGAGCCCGGGCGGACGGCGGCGACGACGGGCGCCCGAGGCGCATCACTTCGCGCGGCAGTTATGACGCGGCGCTGGGTTGGGACCATACCGGCGTCTCCCCGGGAACCGACGAGTTGGCGAAGGTGCCGCGCGCCACCACCGCCGCCCGGCCACCGCAGGCCGCCACGCGCGCTGCCTGATCCGCCTTGGCGCTTGACAGCGCGCCCGGCGCCGCCACGATGAAGCGCATGGCGACGACTGAAGCACTCAATTTCCCCGGCGGCACGGTGGCCATGCGCCGGGTGGGCGACGTGTTCATCGCGCGCAGCGCGATCGTGGTGGGCGACGTCGTGCTGGGGGTCGACACCAACGTGTGGCCGTTCACCTGCATCCGCGGCGACGTCGCGCCGATCCGGGTTGGCGCGCGCTGCTCGATCCAGGACCAGGCGATGCTGCATACGCGCAGCGGCGAATCGCTGGAGATCGGTGACGAGGTGGTGATCGGACATCAGGCCTGCGTCCATTGCCGGGAAGTCGGCGAGAGCTGCCTGATCGGGATCGGGGCCACGGTGCTCGACGGCACCGTGCTCGGCGCCGGCTGTCTGGTGGCGGCCGGCGCGGTAGTGCGGCCGGGCACGCGCGCGGAACCGGGCACCCTGCTGGCCGGGGTGCCGGCCAAGGCGGTCCGCATGGTGACCGCGGCCGACCGCGCCTACGTCACCCGCATCGTCGGCTACTACACCGCGCTCGCCCGTCGCCACGAACGCGGCGAGTTCGACGGCGCGGCTCTCCCCGGGGGCAGTTAGTCCCGTCGTCGAGCACGGTTGAAGCACGGGGCCACATGCGCGCGTTCACTGTAGTATGGTCTGCGGTAAGATTCCTTGGGGGTCATCCACTGTGACGAAGCCAGCGGCAGGATCTTGCAAGTTGCACGTGGGAAGGGCCGAGGAAGCGTACTCCAGGTGGGAAGCCCCTGATCTCATCATCTCCGACGGCGCATATGGCGTCGGAGGCTTTCCGGGCGACCCGCGCACACCTTCTCGGCTTGACGAGTGGTACGCGCAACACGTCGCGACCTGGTCGGAACGTGCTCACCCGGCGACAACACTGTGGTTCTGGAATACTGAGATCGGATGGGCGACGGTACACTCGCTGCTCGTGTCCCACGGTTGGGAGTATGTCCAGACCATAGTCTGGGACAAGGGTATCAGGCACATCGCAGGAAACGTGAACGGGGCTACGATCCGCCGACTTCCTACGGTTACCGAGGTGTGCGTGTTCTACCGGCGGCGGCTGGATTTCTCGTCAGTCCAGGGGACCATGTCGGGTAGTCAATGGCTACGCTCGGAGTGGCGGCGCACCGGAATGCCGCTACACCAGGCAAACGAGGCGTGTGGAGTCAAGAACGCGGCCACGCGCAAGTACCTCACACAGGATTGGCTGTGGTACTTGCCGCCCCCGGAAATGATGGCTCGAATGGTCGCGTACGCCAACCGACATGGTGATCCCGCCGGACGCCCATACTTCTCTCTCGACGGAAGGCGGCCGCTGTGCCCGGAGGAATGGGCCAAGTTGCGACACCCATGGAATCACGAGCACGGCTTAACCAACGTCTGGTCGCATCCGCCCCTCAACGGTGTTGAGCGCTATCGGGGCAACGGCCGGCGGGTCGCGCCTCGGATGCACAATCCCGGTCGCAATGCTACGGCTCACCTGAACCAGAAGCCTCTGTCATTCATGCGTCGGATCATTGGTATCGCCTCGAACGCAGGAGACACGGTGTGGGAGCCGTTCGGCGGGCTGTGCTCGGCGTCGGTCGCCGCGATCGCGCTGGGGCGGCACGCTCTTGCCGCCGAAGTAGACCGCGGTTTTGCGGCGCTGGCGCAGAGCCGACTTCACGAACAGGCGGCAAGCATACAATTATCGTTACCGCTTGAGAGGGAGTGAACGAGCGCCTCATGTCTCAACCGCAACGGCACGTGTTTCCCCCGACGAGCGAGCATGCGAGTCTGGTACGGCGCGTCAGGGATGCCACCAGGGCTCTCCCTGTATACTTCCACACTACAACTCACATCGAGGGTCTCGAAGCGGCTGACCTGTTCAGTCTGAATGCGGTGCTGGGCAGCAATGGATGGAAGTGAAGATATCGCGTTGGGCATAGAACTCAAGGGATGGTATCTACTCTCGAAAGAGCGCGAGCCCAGCTTTCGGTACACTGTCACCCCAAAAGCCTGCGCCCCACAAGACCTTCTGGTCGTGGTTCCGTGGCATCTTCGCAATGTTCTGTCGGGGGAACCCGTCGTTTACGAGCCGTATATTGAGCAGGCCCGTTATGCGGCCGAGTATCGAAATTGGTGGTGGACCACCGTCAGGGAGACAAGTGACACTCCGGACCAGCGGACGGTACATCCTCCGGGCACCGACGTGAGCCCGTACCCGAGGCCCAAGACCAGGATCGCTGACCGTCCGGTAAAGGACGGCGGCCACAACTTCGGTCGCATAGCCCGGTTGACCGGTCTCATGGACGATTACACGGCCGCCATGAGAGGCTACCACGTCGGCGGTATACCAGCGGAACACTGGATCTCTTTCTTCAAGCTACATGCCGAGGCTGCGCACGGCGGCTGCCCGTCGGCCGTGACGCGTACGGCGCGCTCGCGCTACACTGGCGCTGTGAAATGGCCCCGGCCCGAAGCGTGGCGATTGATCGCTGCGATATGGTCGCCAGTCCTTCTTCTGCTCGCGGGCGTTATTATCTGGCTCCTGAAGGGTGCCATCCTTCGGTAGTGGATCACCTCTAGCGCGCCGCCCCGGCGAACGGTACCCTGTCAACGCACCCGTGCGCCGACCACGATCGCCGCGGCAAGCAGGACCAGATTCTTGAAGATATACTGCCCTTCGAGAGTGAGTACGAATGGCGGTTGCGCGAAGACGACAGCGGGATTCAGCGCGATTGGCGACATCGCCCCGAGCATCTGCAGATACATCAGCGCCACCGTCACCCGGAGGAATCGACCGGTGAGAAAGCCGAGTGCGATCACTACCTCCCAACAGCCCACGAACGAAACGAACAGCCGCTCCGGCAGGAAGGGATAGGTCGAGACGATCAGGCCGGTCGCTGGACTCGCTCCGGGCAAGAGCTTGAGCGCGCCAAACCAGATGAACACCACCCCGACCGCCACCCGCAGCAGCAGGACGCCATGCCGGTCCATCCAGGCCGTCAAGCGCTGATCGAGCCGCCGCAACCGCGGCGGAACGCGAAATCGGGTACTCATACGGACTCCTCCTGATGGGATTGCGGCCGGACTGGTGCTCGTTCAGTCACTAATAATGCAGCTACCCTTGCGTGCCGAACAACACCTGATCACGCGCCGTGCTCGTCCGGACGAGATGGAGCCTGCCGCCCTGGAGCCGCTGGAGGAGCCGCGCGGGCAGGTGCGGCCTGCTCGCCAAGGCGCCGAGCAGGGCGTCGCCAACGCCAACTCCGTCGAGCAGCCGAGCAGGCCTTGGGCCTCGCCGGCGCAACCTTTCCGACGCCTGCTTGGCGCATCGCGGCTTTGCACCGGCCAGCGTGAGAGCACCCTTTGGACTAGTAGGTGACCCGCCGTTGACGGCGGGCACTTTTTTTGTTACTGATTACCGTCTTATGAAAGCTAGCAATGGGCTGTGGAAGGAACGCCTCGGCGGCCGCATCCCCGGCGAGCTCAGCGCCGAGATCGACGTGTTCGAGAACGAGATCACGCTCAAGCGGCAGGGCCGGATCGAGGATCGCGTGTTCGCCGAGACCCGCCTGCGGCGCGGTGTCTACGGCCAGCGGTACGACAACGGCCATCGCCACGACGGGCTGAAGGCCCAGGATCTGGCGTATCCGGCCGGGGAGCTGACCAAGGGGCCGGACACGGCCTGGGACGCGCCCGGCATGCAGCGCATCAAGATCCCCTGGGGCGGGTTGAACGCGGAACAGATCGAGGTCCTGGCCGATCTTGCCGAAGAATACTCCGACGGCATCAGCCACATCACCACGCGTCAGGACGTGCAGCTCCACTTCGTGCACGTGGTGGACACGCCCGACCTGATGCGGCGGCTGGCGGCGGTCGGCATCACCACCCGCGAGGCGTGCGGCAACTCGGTGCGCAACGTCACCACCTGCCCGGTGGCCGGGGTGTGCCATACCCAGGCGTTCGACGTCACCCCCTACGCGCGGGCGCTGGCCTGGTTCCTGCTCGGCCATCCCGACGTGCAGAACTTCGGGCGCAAGTTCAAGGTGGCGTTCTCCGGCTGCCGCCACGAGGCGTGCGGGCTGGTGCGCCTGCACGACCTGGGTGCGGTGGCGGTGACCCGGCAGGTGGACGGCGAGACGATGCGCGGCTTCGAGCTGTACGTCGGCGGCGGCCTCGGGTCGGTCCCTCACCAGGCCAAGCTGTTCGCCGACTTCCTGGCTCCCGAGGACCTGCTGCCGATCGCGCAGGCGATCTCGCGCGTGTACGCGCGCCTGGGCGAGAAGCGCAACCGGGCCGCGGCGCGCATCAAGTTCCTGGTGGCCAAGCTCGGCCTCGAGGAGTTCCAGCGGCTGGTGTGGGAGGAGCGCGCCAAGCTCGACCACGACCCGCGCTGGACCGCCTACCTCGAAGAGGCGGAGGCGTTCGCGGAACTGCCGTTGCGGGAGCCCGGCGACGTCGACCTGGCGGCCGCCGCGGCCGGCAGCGACGACTACGCCGAGTGGCTGCGCACCAACGTCTACGCGCAGCGCCAGCCCGGCTACGCCACGGTCACCATCGCGCTGCCGCTCGGCGACATCACCTCGCCGCAGATGCGGGCGGTGGCCGACCTCGCGCGCAAGTACATCAAGGAGACGGTGCGCACCACGGTGGAGCAGAACCTGGTGCTGCGCTGGGTGAGCACCGCCGACCTGGCGGCGCTCTACGCCGACCTCACGGCGGCGCAACTGGCGGCGCCGGGCGCCGGCACCATCGTCGACATCACCGCCTGCCCCGGCACCGACACCTGCAAGCTGGGCATCGCCTCCTCGCGCGGTCTCGCCGGCGAGCTGCGGGAGCGCCTCTTGGCCAAGAGCTACGAGCTGGACCAGGTGATCCGCGGGCTGCGCATCAAGGTCAGCGGCTGCTTCAACTCCTGCGGCCAGCACCACGTGGCCGACCTCGGCTTCTACGGCGTGAGCCGCAAGCGCAACAAGATCACCGTTCCCCACTTCCAGGTGGTGCTCGGCGGCCAGTGGCAGGAGAACGCCGGCTCCTACGGCTTGGCGATGGGCGCGGTGCCCTCGCGCCAGATCCCGGAGGTGGTGGAGCGCATCACCGGCAGCTACCTGCACGACCGCGCGGGCGAAGAGAGCTTTCAGGATTACATCCGCCGCATCGGCAAGGCGGAGTGCAAGAAGCTGCTGGAGGACCTCACCGTGGTGCCCACCTACGAGGACGACAGCACCTTCTACAGCGACTGGGGCGACCCGCGCGTGTTCACCATCGGCGACATGGGCGTGGGCGAGTGCGCCGGCGAGGTGGTGGCGCCGATCGACTTCCAGCTCACGGCGGCGGAGCGGGAGGCGTTCGAGGCGCAACTCCACCTGGAGAGCGGGCGCACGGGCAAGGCGGCGAGCACCGCGTACGGGTCCATGATCCACGCCGCGCACGCGTTGCTACGCTACCACGGCACCGGGCCGGAGGGCAACGGCAGCGCCGGCGGCGACCAGGTGGTGGAGGCGTTCCGGCGCGAGCTCTACGACACCGAGCTGTTCTTCGACCCGTTCGCGCGCGGCAAGTTCGGCGCTTACCTGTTCAAGGCGCGGGGACGTGCCGCGGACCACTACACCGCCGAGACCGCGCACCAACTCATTGAAGAGTCCTACCTGTTCATCGAAGCCGCCCACGCCTGCTACGCGCGTCTGGCCGAGCAGGCGGCGGCGACGGCCTAGGCAGGCGCGGGCGGAACGGGAGGCCGAGCGCATGGGCGACCGTTGGCTGCAGCACGTCAACGTCAAGTTTCCGGCCGCGGCGGCAAGTGCCGGCGCGGTGGATCTGGCGCAGGCGATCCCGGTGTTCCACCGCTGGATCCAGCAGCAGGCGCTGCCCGGGCTGCTGATCGACGTCGCCGACTACCGCCACGTACCGGAGGGGCCGGGCGTGGTGCTGGTGGCGCACGAGGCGATCTACGGCCTGGACCTGGGCGGCGGCCGGCTGGGGCTGCTGTACAACCGCCGCACCCGGCTGGACGCGGCGCCGACGGCGGCGCTGCCGCAGGCGTTCCAGGCGGCCCTCGAGGCGTGCCGCAAGCTGGAGCAGGAGCCGGAGTTCGGCGGCGCGCTGAGCTTCGACGGCGGCGCCTGCGAGGTGGTGGTCAACGACCGCGCCCTGGCGCCCAACGACGCCGCCACCGCCGCCCGCCTGCGCGCGGAGCTGGAGCCGCTGCTCGACCGCCTGTGGGGCGCCGGCAGCTACACCGTGGCGCCCCTGGGCGCAGCGCGCGACCGGCTGGGCCTGAGCGCGCGCAGCGGCGCCGCCCACACCGCGGCCGACCTGCTGGGGCGGCTCTAGACCACATGCAACGATAGGAGCAACCAATGAACCTCGTCGATACCGGATTCGTCCTTCTCTGCTCGACTCTCGTGTTTCTCATGACGCCGGGACTGGCCTTCTTCTACGGCGGG
The DNA here is from genome assembly GCA_965198005.1 of Spirochaetia bacterium. GTDB lineage: Bacteria > Spirochaetota > Spirochaetia > SZUA-6 > Bin103 > Bin103. The sequence goes on along the minus strand of CBDAOI010000003.1, from coordinate 250,927 downwards.
CTGGTCGGCCGCCACAACACGCTGACCATCATCGCCCAGAACCTGATCTCGCTGGGGCTGGTGAGCACGGTGTGGATCGCGGTCGGCTTCTCGCTCGCGTTCGGCGATACCGTCGGCGGCATCATCGGCGACCTCAAGTACTGGCTGTTCCGGATCCCGATCGACGAGGTGTTCGGCGGGACCACGATCCCCACCTGGACCTTCTTCCTGTTCCAGATGATGTTCGCGGTGATCACCCCGGCGCTGATCACCGGCGCGTTCGTCGACCGCTTCCGCTTCAGCAGCTACCTGATCTTCATCTGCCTCTGGAGCATTCTGGTCTACTCGGTGCTGGCGCACTGGGTGTGGGGCGGCGGGCTGCTGGCCCAGCTCGGAGCGATCGACTTCGCCGGCGGCACCGTGGTGCACATCTCGGCCGGCATGGCCGCGCTGGCCACCGTCACCGTGCTGGGGGCGCGCCGCACGCACACGGCCCCGCACGACCTCCGCTTCGTGGCGCTGGGCGCCGCGCTGCTGTGGTTCGGCTGGTTCGGCTTCAACGGCGGCAGCGCGCTGTCGCCCAACGAGATCGCGTCGGTCGCCTTCATCAACACCGACATCTCCGCCTCCACCGCGATGGTCACCTGGATGCTGCTGTCGTGGCGGCACAAGGGCAAGCCGAGCATCATCGGCGCGCTCACCGGCGCGATCGCGGGCCTGATCGCCATCACTCCGGCGGCCGGCTTCGTGACCCCCGGCTGGGCGGCGCTGATCGGCGTGCTCTCGGGGGCCGCCTGCTACGGCGCGGTGCTGTTCAAGGAGCGCATGGGCTGGGACGACGCGCTCGACGTATGGGCCGTGCACGGCGTGGGCGGCATCCTGGGCTCGATCCTCACCGGCGTGTTCGCGACTCCCGAGACCGGGGCGCCGCCGGGGCTGATCTATGGCGGGGTATCACTGTTCCTGGCCAACCTGGCCGCCACCGTGATCAGCGTGGTGTACGCGTTCGGGATGACCTGGCTCATCCTCAAGGTGCTGGGCGCCGTCAAGCGCCTCAAGCCCGAAACCGACGAGCTGGAGGCCGGCCTCGACCTCACCTTCCACGGCGAGCGCGCCCTCGACCACGACTGACCTGACTCCATGGCGCGACCCTGACACGGGCGGCGGCACGATGCCGCGGCGGCGCGCGCCGCTCCGGCCGGCGCAAGATGACTGTCAGCTGGCCGGCGACGTGGCGGCTGTGAGCCTTCGGCATCGACGCCGAGTGGGACCCGCCGCGCCCCGTCAGAAGCCGGGCCCGCCGAGGCCCGCCTCCAGGCGATGAACTCGCCCGCCGCCGCGTCGGCCCGCGCCTTCAGCTCCTCGGGCGCCGACAGCTCGTACATCTTGACGATGGCGTGCGACCAGTCCAGCAGCCGCTGCGTGTCGGCGCGCGGCACGCCCAGCACCTCGGCGACCACGGCCACCGAGTAGCGCTGGGCGTAGTCGGCCAGCAGGTCGAACGCCCCCAGCTCCCGGCAGCGGTCGATCGACCAGCGCTCGTGCCGGTGGAACGCGGCCCAGCGCGGGTCGGGCGCCGGCTGTCCCAGCTCGGCGTGGCTGTACCGGTGGTGGTAGACGCGGCCCAGCCGCCGGTCGCGCAGCGTCTCGTACACGTCGGCGAACCGCGTCAGCATCCACTGTCCGGTCTGCTCGTTGCGAACGATCGGCGCCGGATCGGCCAGAAACTCGGGGTCGTAGAAGTCCAGCCCCCACGCCGAGCCCCGCTCCCCGTTCATCCCTCGCTCACCGTCGTGCGATGCGGCATGCGCGCCAGCGCTTCGACCAATGCTCGTCCGATTGTACGTGCCCCACGCGAACGCTCTTGCAGACGCTGCGCTTGAAATCCACAGCCGGGAACCCATCCGCATGGCGGATCACCACGCCCTCGCGTGCTCCGCCCAGGGCCGACGGCTCCGCGTGCGCCTTGCTCACGAAGTCGCGCACCTCGCGAACCGACCGGAGCGTCCCGCGGAACAATATCGGCACTACCGGGATGGAGCGCTCCCGAGCGTAGTCCGCCATGATGTCTTCGCCATAGAGGAACACGTCCGGCTCCGTCACCTTCCACGCATGGTGCTTCCTCACCATCGCCAGCCACTTCCCCGTCGCGGGCGCGGACACGCTGCGCGCATAGACTTCGCCCTGGTGCAGGAGCGTATTGCTGCCGTCCAGCGGGAGTGCGCGGATACTTCCATATCCGAGTGGCGGACCCGAGAGTCGCACTCATCGACGGTCCGCGGCACGCCGCTGCAGGCGTCGCAGCAGGTGTTCGCTGTGGCTCTCTACGATGACTTGTATATCTTCGCCAATCGCATGGAGAGCGGCTATCTGCTGCGCGACATAGGTCAATCCCGCTCGTGGTGGCGCGGCGGCAGGCTTCGGCGCGGCGCATCAGTCCCCGATTCTGTTCAACTACCGGCTATCGGGATAGATTACTTCACTGTGCGTGTGCCCGAGCGCCCCAGGCTCTATCACATCACCCACGGCGCCAATCTCAGCGCGATTGTCGAGACTGGCGGCTTGCTCGCCGACAGCGAGGCCGCTGAGGGCAGAGCCCCGACGAGAATCGGCATGTCCGAGGTGGTGGCCCGTCGCAAGCACCTGCCGGTCCCGTGCCATCCGAACACCTGTGGCGGCAGATCAGTGGAGCGGCGACCTGAAGCGCCCGAAGCAGGCGGAGTTTCTGCTGCATCGATACCTCCCTTGGTCGCTGGTCGAGAGGCTCGGCGTGATGAGCGAAAGCGTGGCGGGACGGGTATCCGAGATCGTCGGTGGCTCAGCCAGCCTCCGTGTAGAAGTACGCCGCGAGTGGTACTATTAGGTATGGAGCCCGAGCGATGATCAAATACGTGACGGGCGATCTGTTGGCAGCGGACAGCGAGGCCTTGGTCAACAGTGTCAACTGCGTCGGGGTCATGGGGCGCGGCGTCGCGCTCGCGTTCAAGCGCAGGTTCCCCGACAACTTCAAGGCGTACAAGGCTGCTTGCGACTGGGGCGAGCTGCAGCCGGGCCGGATGTTCGTGTTCGAGACCCGCGAGTTCGTGCCGCGCTTCATCGTCAACTTTCCGACGAAGCAGCACTGGCGTGGCCGGAGCCGCCTGGCGGATATCGACAGTGGCCTGTCGGCGCTGGTAGCCGAGATCGAGCGGCGCCGGATTCATTCGATCTCCCTGCCGCCGCTCGGGTGCGGACTCGGCGGTCTCGAGTGGACGGCGGTAAAGCCTCGCATCCACCGGGCGCTCGCCGGCCTGCCGGACTTGGATACGCTGGTCTTCGAGCCGTACGCAACCGACTCGGGGGAGGTCCCGCTCCCGGCGCCGAAGCGGGCGGCCATGACGCCGGGACGGGCGGCACTGCTTGGTCTGATGCATCGCTACCTGATAGGTCTCGCCGAACCCTTCGTGACCCTGCTTGAGGTACACAAGCTGCTCTACTTCATGCAGGAGGCCGGCGAGCCGCTCCGATTGCAGTACGTGAAGGCGCCGCACGGACCCTACGCGGAGAACCTGCGTCACGTTCTGCGAGCTCTCGACGGCCACTACCTGCAGGGAGGCGGCTCAGGCGGGGACCGGACGGACGAGCCGCTGAACCTGATCCCCGGGGCGATCCGCGAGGCTGAAGCGTTCCTCGGCCGGCATCCCGAGACGCGTGGTCGCTTTGATCGAGTCGTCGAGCTGGTGGCCGGTTTCGAGTCGCCGTTCGGCCTCGAGCTGTTGGCCACGGTTCACTGGGTGATCAACGAGATCGGCACCGACGCGACACCGGATGTCGTTCGTGCCACGTATGGGTGGAACAGCCGCAAGCGGCAATTCTCGGAACGCAAGATCGAACTGGCACGCGACACACTAGGCGACCGGGGTTGGCTCAAGTCAGTCGGCGGATGATGGCTGCCTCTCGACCGCTTCATCCGCGAGGGAAGCGACCACTCGATACTGCGGGCGAGGGTCACAGCCTCGCTCACCGTCGCACGATGGGGCATGCCCGCCAGCGCTTCGACCAATGCTCGTCGGATTGTACGTGCCCCACTCGAACGCTCTTGCAGACGCTGCGCTTGAATTCCACAGCCGGAAACCCATCCGCATGGCGGATCACGACGCCCTCCCGTGCTCCGCCCAGGGCCGACGGCTCCGCGTGCGCCTTGCTCACGAAGTCGCGCACCTCGCGAACCGACCGGAGCGTCCCGCGGAACAATATCGGCACTACCGGGATGGAGCGCTCCCGAGCGTAGTCCGCGATGGTTTGGAACGAACCGAAGGAACCGTCGGCGAAGCGCAGCGCGAATGCATGGAACGTCTCCTGTTCCGGGACCGGGTCGTACGCGATACTGTGCACCCCGTAGATGTCTTCGCCATAGAGGAACACGTCCGGCTCCGTCACCTTCCACGCATGGTGCTTCCTCACCATCGCCAGCCACTTCCCCGTCGCGGGCGCGGACACGCTGCGCGCATAGACTTCGCCCTGGTGCAGGAGCGTATTGCTGCCGTCCAGCTTCTCCGTTATGACAATCGGCCGCCCCGCGAACCGAGCCGCGTCGGCCAGTTCATCGTCATCCCGCGGACCAGCCGGCGAGTACGGCCAGTAGGGAGTGCGCGGATATTTCCATATCCGAGTGGTCGACCCGAGAGCTGTGCTCATCGCCGGTTCTACTAGGGTTTGCTGGCATGCTGCGGGCAAAGCTGGCGAACCGTCACTCCCAGTTTGTCTGTGAGCGCTTCCTGCTCGCTCCAGTCACTGTCCGTGGCGTTGAGAATCTCGGCTTTCGCAACGGTGGCGACGGCGAGGAACTTGCGGTCAGACGGGTCAAGCTTGTTCTCTGGAAGCTCCTCGAAGCCGCGACATTGGTCATCGCAAGGGGTAATGGGAACTCTGCGCACCCGGATCCCGCCGTACATGTGAACGTACCTTTTCCACGCACGTCAATTGGCAAACTAAATCGGCATGACCATTCGGCTGATTGGCAACGATAGCGACGTTGGTGTCTACCACATAGTCGCTCATTGAGAGGCTTCAATCCGTTTCTTGAGCGATGCTTTGCTGATTGCCGCGATTTCGCCGATTTCATCTCCGAAGAAATGATCAGGCCAGTTCTCTATCTCCCCAAACTCGTTCAGAGCAAGGTCATTCAGCTTCGCCGCGCCGCGGTCGCTGCTGACAAAATAGAGTTTCAGATCGGACGATGCGAAGTCGCCCTCGGCTGCGCGCCGCTGCAAGCGCCGCAGCAGGTGCTCACTGTGGCTCTCCACGATGATCTGTATGCGGCGCCGCTTGGCTACTGCCAGCATCACGTCCGCCAGTCCGCTCTGCACGGACGGATGCAGGTGGATCTCCGGTTGTTCCAGCAGTACGATCGAGCGCTCCGGCACGTAGTACAACAGCACCAGCACCGGCAGAACCTGAGAGACGCCAAAGCCGACGTCGGTCAACATCGTCTCGGGAGCGGATGCGTTCGCCCGGACACGGGCTTGGTAGAGATTCGATCCCCGCGCGATCTCTCTGATCTCGAACGCCTCAATCAGACCAAGCTGTTGCAGCCAATGCGCGATCATTTCCTGGAAAGACATGAGCGCCTTGTGTTTGGCGAGGTTCCTTGTCTCGTTGTTCGCCGTAGCGGCCAGAATGGCGTCGATGGTCCGCTCGCCGGCCGGCCCCACGTCCACCGGACCGGCGCCCGACCAGCGATACTCGCGCTGCGGATGCACACGGAGCGGGCCAAGATAGAATATTCGGTCCATCAGCGCCTCGTACTCGGTCTCGAAGTCGCTAAGAAAGCTTGTGTTCTGGAATAACGTATGGGCGCGGTCGGGAAACAGGTGTGTCTTCACGGGACCGGGCAGGGCCCACTTGCGTCCCGGAGTTCGAATGAATCGCACCCGGTTGGCCCCGTCGGAATCAAGAAAAAAGTCGCTGGAATCCTCAGTCTTTGGCTTGATGAAGAAGTTCGAACTAGCGAATTTGTACTTCAGGTGTCGTGCAGTCAGACGCGATCCCCTCAACCCGGCTGCTGTACTCACCTCCAGATGGTTGCCGCGCATGAGCACGGTGGCAAGGAGACCCTCGGGGTCGCTGATCTTGAGGGGATCAGGCAGTTGCCACCGCAGTGTCCAGTCGATGTCTGACTCGTCTTTTCCCTTGTGAACCAAGTCCTGATATCTCCCCAGGTTCACCAGCTCTCCGGGGCCACCGAAATCGAGTACCAGACCGCGGTCGGTCGCATTCTTCGTCTGCTTGAGCAGGAGCAGGAACTGAAGCACGCTGCTCTTGCCGGAGCTGTTCGTGCCGAAGAGCCCGGTGACCCTGCCGAGCGCCATGTTCAGTTTTCGCCACGCCTTGAAGTTGGTGACGTTCAACTTCTGCAACATCCATCGTCTCCTTGCGTCGAGCGGCTACCATGCATTATCCCCCATCTGGTCGTGGTCTGCTCACGACGCAAATGGACTGGCGCCCTCACGTCCAGGTGCGGACCAATGCCGACCGGCGGCGACCACGGCCACTTGCATCCACTGCACCGCTATCTTAGCCGTTAGGCGGCGGTTGAGCGACGGCCGCAACGCGGATTGCCCTGGGAGCATGCCGAGGCGATAGCTATAGCTAGTCATCTGACCAGTTTCTCAAGCAGACCGACCGCGCTCGATCGTCGTGGTGCTGTTCCGAGCCGACAACCTCTGCCTGCCTCAGGGTCGCCGGTCGAGTTCGAGGCAGGAGCGGCAGCATGAGTCGCCCCCCGCACCCGCCGCAGCGGTGGATACGGATCGGCCAGAGGCGGGGGCTCATCGCCATCAACCGATTCGGGTGCGGCTCTTTTAGGACGATGCGTATGTTCAATAGCTGGAATGACTTAGCCTAATCCTGCCAAGCCTGGACGGCGGAGCGGCTCCCGGCGGGGAGCGACCGCGGGCCGTCTGAGAGGCCGCGAGTCTTATGGTGCCACGCCGGTGCCGGCCTCAAACAGACTGGCGTCGTCGCTGTCCGCGCTCGGGGGTACGTCGCCGGTCTGGGCGATTCGCCGCCGCTGCTTTGCTTCCCGTTTGCGCGCCTTGCTCTCGGCATCACGGCGTGCGATCTCCTCGATCGAACGAACGACCTCGGGAGCGCCTCTGCCGAACCGCTTGCGGTACAGGTGCTCAAGGTATTGGCGTAGCGGCAGCTTCCACGGCTCCTGATCGTGGTTGTCCAATCGGCCCAGCTTGCGGGGATTCATTCCCAGCTCGCGCGCCATCTGCACCTGGGCGTGCGACAGGTGGTGCCGCTTGCGCGCGTCGATCCACGGCTGCAGTTTCGGGCCCGGCTTTCTGTTCCTGGTCACGGGTTCATGTCACAGTTCCGATTCGTCCTCGAACTCGTCGTCGAACGGAGACGCCACCATCATCATGGCGCCGCCGGCCGCCTCGGCAATCTCGGCGTCGCGGGAGTCGCTCAATTCGGCGAGTAGCGGCTCCGCCTCCTGCGGACGAATGGCGGCTCCTGCTTCGATGGCGGCGAGCAGGAGCTCTTTATCGGTGTCGGGCGCGGCGAGCAGGGCGGATACGTACGGCCAGGCAGCATCGACTTCCCAATTGCCGGCGGCAGTCACCGCTTCATAGCGGATCTCTTCGTCGGGATCGTCGAGCGCGGCGACAATCTCGTCAGTGAATCCACGCACGAACTGCATCGCGAACACGGCGGTCAGCCGCCAATCCCGGTCCTCACGGGTGTACGCCGCTCGGATCGCGTCCCGATGCCAGTCGGCCGGAGCGCGTACCGAGGCTTCCAGGATACGGCGCCGCACTTCCTTCGGGACGTCGTCCTCCAGGTACCGGACGCGCAACGTCTCCTGGATCCGGTGGAACGTGTGCTCGGAGATCGGCTGGGCATCCAACAGCTCGTCGTCGAGGCCCGGTAAGTCGTCAACGCTGTCCATGTCCATCTGCTCCAGGACCGGACCGAGAGACAGCGCCGCCCGGCTGCGCAGCTCCTCGGATGCGGTGGCGTCGCCGACGATGGACAGCAGGGCGCCGGCGAGGTCGTCGTTGATGGCCACGATCTCGCCGGCCATTTCGGCGGCCAGGAGGTGTTCCGATTCATCCGCCTGTTGGTCGCGGAGAACCGCCAGCAGCGTGTTCCCGGTGTCCGGGGGCCACTGCCAGGGTGGCAAGCGTGCAAGGCGCGTCAGGTCCATTCGTTGAACTCTTGCATTGGAGTAGGCCGGTGGTCAATCGACGTTGGCGGTCAAGCCGTCAAGGCGGTCAAGAGGCGCCCGATTCGGCCGATTCGGCTTTGAGATTCCTCACCCTGGCTCCGCTGACATCGCGCAGGCGGGCCGGCGCGATCGCGAACACGTTGAACGGACTCCCCGCCGCCGCCCAGACCTCCCCGAAGCGGAACGTTCGGCGTCGATGAATACCCGGCGCAGGATCACGTCGCCGCTCGCCGGCAGCTTGTTCCGACGTTATGCGCCCCCGGGGAGATCGTCAATCTCGCCGAGCGGCGACGGGGTACTTCACGCTCATATGACCGGTCATGTATTCTGGTCACATGGAGAGCATCAACGCTTCGGAGTTCAAAGCCAAGTGTCTGGCTGCTCGACCAGGTGCACGCTACCCGCGAATCGATCACGATCCTGAAGCGTGGCCGGCCGGTGGCTCAGTTCACTCCACCCCTATTGCCGGAGCAGGGTACCCGCAGGACGAGTTGCGGTGCAGCGTCGAGGTGCTCGGCGACATCGTCTCACCCGTGCTGCCCGCTGCTACGTGGGAAGCGGAGTCGGACCGGCCTTGAAGGTCCTGCTCGATACCCACATTCTCGTGCGCTGGCCCAACGCCATGCGGTGGCGGCGATCCTGCGGATCGGGTCATCGTCGCCAGCACTCAGGTGCACGGGCGCCCTGCTGACGGACGACGGACGGATCAGGAAGGCCGCACTGGTGGCGACCATCTGAACGGTTCAGTGACGAGCCCGAGCGGCTTGCTGCGGCCGCCGCACCGAGGCCGGTGAAGCGGATGACGACTGTGCGGCTGCCCTGCCTGCCGCTGTTCTGGCGCTACCATCTGCGCCCGGAGCTGCGCGATCTGCGGCGCTCCATCAGGCCGCGCATGCTGGTGACGCTGGTGCCGCTCGCGTTGCTGCTGTGGCTGGCCTACGCGGCGTACTTCCTGGCGGTGTACGGCGGACAGGTCGCACTGCCGCTGCCGGAACTGCGCTGGAGCATGCTGGGCTGGTTTGCGGTGGGGTTCGTGCTGCGCACGCGGTGCCCCCGGTCGGCGGTCATGTTTCACGCCACCATGCCGGCGGATCTTGCCACCAGCCTGCGGCTGCAGGGGCTGGCGAACAGCGGCGTGCCGGTGGGTTACGCCGTGCTGTTCCTGGCGGCTGCCGTGCCGGCGGTGCTGCACGCGTTCCCCGTGCCGCTGGAGGCCGTACGCTACCTCGGCGCCGACGCCTCGATGCTCGCGGTGGTCGTCTCGCACCTGTCCGTCTCGCCGGTTCTGTCGGGCCTCCGGCCGCGCGCGCGGCTGGCCTGGGCGGGCGCGGTGCTGGCCTTCCTGGGCGCGCAGGTGGCGGTCTGCCTGCGGTGGGACTCGGCCAATCTGGTGGTCCTGCCGGTGAACCTGGCGGCGCTGGCGGCGTTCTGGAGCATCGGCGCGCGCGGCTGGAATCCGGTGACCCTGTATCACGCGGTGGTGCAGCGCTTGGCCCGCTCGCAGCGCAAGGCGCTGGCGGCCCTGGTCACCCGCCGCCTGCCGATCGCAGTCGCGGTCTATGCCCGCGAGTTCCTGCTCACCCCCGGCGGGCTGATCAGCTGCGCGGCGGCGTACGGGTTCGCGTTCGCGGCCGCGGCCGATCTCTCGGCATACGGCATGCCGGCTTCCGGAGTGCCCGCGACGCTCATGCTCGCGTACCTGGCGACCGCCGCCGCCTCCGGGGTGTATCTGACCGGCCTGCGCGCCCTCCCCATCACCTTTTACAAGCTCACGCCGGTCTCCTTCGCGCGCCTGACGCGGTACCTGGTGACGCCGCACTTGGCGGTGCTGGCCCCCATCACGCTGGTGGCGCTGGCTCTGGAGCTGGCGGCCGGCGGCGCGCTCGCGACGCTCGGCCTGCTGCTGCTGCAGATGATCGTGCTGCCGCTGCTGGCCTGGCTCGTGGCGGTACGCCACCTGCATCGCATCCTGCTGCCCACGCTGTTCTATGCGTTGCTGGCGGTGGGCGGCCTGGGTGCCGCGGTGGTCGAGCCGCTGCTGTTCGTGGGCCTGTGCGCGGCGGTGCTGTGGTTCCTGTACCGCCTGGCATCCGCGCGCTATCTTTCGACCGCGGCGGACGAGTGGTCGGAGCGCGATGATCCGGTTTGACCAGGTCACCAAGATCTACGCCGGCAGCGACCGCGGCGTGACCGATCTCGACTTCGGGCTCGGCGCCGGGCTGACCGGCTTCCTGGGCCGCAACGGCTCCGGCAAGACCACCACCATGCGGCTGCTGGTCGGCCTGCTGATGCCCGACCGCGGTCGCGTGCTGATCGACGGCAAGGACCTGTGGCAGTACCCGCACGTGCTGGAGTTGAAGCGCCGCCTGGGGTTTCTGCCGAACGAGCACTACTTTTTCGCCAAGCTCACCGGGCGCGAGAATCTCGAATACCTGAGCCTGCTCAAGATCGGCGACCGCGGCGCTTGGCGCGCCCTGGACGACATCGCCCGGCGGCTGGACATGGAGGAGCCGCTGGAGCGGCCGTTCGCCGACTACTCCACCGGCATGCGCAAGAAGGTGCAGCTCCTGGGCGCGCTGATCGGCGATCCGGCGGTGCTGGTGCTGGACGAGCCGTTCAATGGTCTCGACGTGATGGCCAACATCGTGCTGCGCCGCCTGCTGCTGGAGCTGCGCGACCGCGGCAAGACGGTATTCGTAAGTAGTCACTTGGCCGAGGTGTTCGACGGCATGGCGGACCGGCTGCTGATCATCGAGGAGGGCCGCATCGTGCGCTCCGAGACGGCGCCTTTCCCCGCCAAGGCAGTGGACCTGTACCTCGAAGCGATCGACCGGTCAGCTTGATGGCTCCGGCCCCCTGCGAGGTGGCGGTCAACGACCGCGCCTCCGTGGAGATCAAACAGGAGGCGGGCAGACCCCCGGCAGAACTGCTGAACTGGTGTCCACCGGCTGATCTTGCCCTGCGCGACGCTGGTAGCTCACCCGCCGCCGGCGCCGCGGGCTACCCAGGCGGGTTCGCCGATTTCGGGGGTGGTGCGGTAGAGGACCAGGGGGTCGAGGCCGATGCAGCGGGTCTCGTCGCGGGTGCCGGCGAGGTCCCAGGCGGCGGTGCCGTTCATTACGGTGAGCGCACGCCGGAACCGGGCGCGGTCGCGCAGCGGACGAAACACCGGCTGGTCGAGCAGCGGCGCCACGTCGAACCGGTGAATGGAGCCGGTCGCGGCGGTTGCGTCTTCGGTCATCCGCAGCCGCCCGCGGCTCAAACCCAAGCACGCCGCCGAACATCGCCTGCCGGCCCGCGGCCGATCCCCACTCCATGATCCGCCGGTACTGGCGATCCCGGTATGTCGGTCTTCGTCGAGGCGGCACGTCCCCAGCTTCGTAATCGAACGACGGCCCGCCTCGATCTCGTCGTTGACATGGGAAGGGTACGGCGGCAATCATCTCCCGGGCGATGAGGACGCTCGGTGATGTCCGACCACTTCAACAGCTTCTTGATGAACGACGTCCTGAGCCGGCTCGAGGCGCAATCGTTCTTCACGCATATCGGCGAGGAACGAACGCTGAGCTTCGTTCAGTCGGCCCTGGCGCTGTCGCGGCACCACGACGGCAATCCCGGGGAGGCACTCGCGGGCGTCGGGCAGCGCCTGGGAATCTGTTACTACTGCTGGGATCGCGGCGATGACTTGCGTCAGGGAATCTGTGGCGACTGCCGTGCCGCTGACTCGATTGGAATCGAACCTGAGGCGGCCGAGACGTGGCCGCCTCAGAAGACGGCAGTCAGCTACGCATACTGTGCGATTCGGTGTGGAGCGTGGACTACCTGCCGGGTAGGCGGCGACGCTCGGGGACGCCGGTGCTGATGATCGAGATGCTGTCGCATCCGTACCCGAGAGTGGCGCAACGACTTCGCCGTTACGCATCCATGCTGTCCGAAAGCCTGTGTCGCGGTCGAAGCGTGGAGGAGACGCCTCCGTTCATCATGCCGATGTTGCTGTACAACGGTCTCCCCACCTGGGTGCCGCGCTCGGCTACCAAGGGGTGGAACAGGTTCGATTACACGTTCATAGACGTACGCCGGCTACGCGCCGACGCGGAAAATTCCTACGGCTTGATAGAGGCTTTGGCGAGTCCCGAAAGGGCCGCCCGAGTGACCGATCCCGACGTCAGCCGTCCGCCACCTTGAACGTCGTCAGGTTGCGCGTCTCGCGGCTGAACTCCACGCCTATCAGATGGATCGGTTCGCTCCGATCCCGGTACTTGGCCGCGTAGTCGCGCTCTCGCAGCTGCGCCAGCGCCGATCCCGGCGGCGCCATCTCCACCACCTTGAACTCGAACAGGTACACGTGCCCGCCCGTCCGCACCGCCATGTCCAGCCGCCCGTGGCTGGTCGAATCCTCCACCGCGATCTCGTAGCGCCCGTTCCCGCCAAGGCAGTGGACCTGTACCTCGAAGCGATCGACGGGCCGGCTTGATGATGAACCTGAGAGCCGCATCGTGTCCCGCCGACGCTTTCATGCAGGACCATGTGGGGAAGTTCCACTCGACCGACCCACGCCCACCGTGGTACAACTGAACGAATGAAGGACACGCCACGAGCATGAGTGCCATCTCACCTGCCGACGGCCCGGTGGCCGTTACCGGCGCCAGCGGCTACATCGGATCCTGGACCGTCTACGACTTGATGCGGCAGGGCTATCTCGTCCATGCCTGCGTGCGCGATCTGGCCAACCCGGCGAAGGTCGACCACCTGACCACCCTCAACGATGACCCCGACCTGCGCGGTCGGGTCGAGCTGTTTCGCGGCGACCTGTTCGACCGCGGCAGCTACGACGCGGCGTTTGCCGGCTGCAGCGCGGTGCTGCACGTCGGCGCCACCGTCGGCTACAACCGCGAGCAACCGCAACAGGTGTACGACGGCTGCTTTACCGAGAACGACCACGTCCTGGCCTCGGCGCGGAAGTCGGGCAACCTGAAGCGCTTCGTGTTCACCAGCTCGTTTGCCGCGGTCAGCCATCCGCGACCGGAAGGCTACGTCTTCACCGAGAAGGACTGGTGTGGCGACAACCTCGAGGCATATGAGGGCAGATGGACCGAGGATCGCATTCCCGAGAACCGCGATCTGGCCTACGCCATGGCGAAGGCCAACACCGAGCGCATGATTTACCAGGCCGCCGCCGAGGAGGGCAGCTTCGAGGCGATGGCGATCCTGCCGGTGCACGTCATCGGCCCACTGATGTGTCCCAACCACGACCAACCGAATAGCTGGCAGCAGTGGATCGGTTTCATGCTGGCGGGGAAGCAGTACCAGAAGAGCGCGGGGGGCCGCATGTTGTGGAACATCGTCGATGTGCGCGACGTGGGGACAGCCCACCGCCTCGCGGCCGAGCGCGGCACGGCCGCGAACGGCTCGCGCTACATCCTCTCGGCACGCGACCGCACCGGCGAGCTGTTCACCTGGCAGTTGCAGCGGCGCCTGCGGGAGCTCTATCCCGGAGTGGAGGAGGTAGGCGGCGAGGAGATGCAGGGCGATCGGCCGGCACAGGCGACCTACGACAAGCCGCGCTCCTACTGCCTGCTGGCGATGCAGGAGCTCGGCCTGGCGCCCTACGACGTCGACGCCACCATCCGTGCCACGGTCGATTCCTACTACCGGCTGGGTCTGCTTGCCGCATCTGGCGGCAAGTGATCTACGGACTCCCGCGGGCGCGGCGGGCGGTCGAGAGCTGGACCAAGGTCGGTGTCGTTCTCGCCACGGCGCCACGGGCGGCGATCATGGTTTCCTACCCGCCGCCGGTGCCGCGTACTACCCAGGCGGGTTCGTCGATCTCGGGGGTGGTGCGGTAGAGGACCAGGGGGTCGAGGTCGATGCAGCGGGTCTCGTCGCGGGTGCCGGCGAGGTCCCAGGCGGCGGTGCCGTTCATTACGGTGAGCGCACGCCGGAACCGGGCGCGGTCGCGCAGCGGACGAAACACCGGCTGGTCGAGCAGCGGCGCCACGTCGAACCGGTGAATGGAGCCGTCGTCGAAGTAGAGCAGGATGAGATAGCCTTCGCCGGGCGCCGCGATCACCTGCAGCACCTCAGGCATGTAGTTGGGGTGGTCGATCACGCCAGCCCCTGAATCGAGCGCAACGGCTGCCCGGCGCGCGCCAGCTCCCAGTTCTGCATCAGCTCGTCGCCGTGCAGCTCGGCCCAGGCGAGCACCAGCCGGAGCTGCCGCCGCGGCAGGTAGCCGGCGGTCACGATGCCGCGGCGCGTGTCCACCTTGGCCTCGTGCTCCGCGTACTGGGCGTGAAAGTGCGGCGGGTCGTGGTCGTTCCAGTACACGAGAATGCGGATGCCGTGGAACAGCGCGACGACCGGCATGGGCAGCGGCGGTCAGCGGCGGTCAGCGGCGCCGGCTACCAGGTCGTCGACCACGCCCGGCTCGGCCAGGGTGGAGGTGTCGCCGAGCGCCGCCGGCGAGGTCTCGCCCTCGGCGATCTTGCGCAGGATGCGGCGCATGATCTTGCCCGAGCGGGTCTTGGGCAGCGCCGGGGTGAACTGGATCAGGTCGGGGGCGGCGTGCGGGCCGATGTGGCGGCGCACCTCCTGCCGGATCTCGCCCTCGGTGCTGCCGGTCGGCTCCTCGCCGGCCATCAGGGTGACGTAGGCGTAGATGCCCTGCCCCTTGAGGTCGTGCGGATAGCCGACCACCGCCGCCTCCGCCACCTGCGGGTGCTGGCCGATGGCGCCTTCCACCTCGGCGGTGCCGATGCGGTGGCCGGAGACGTTGAGCACGTCGTCGATGCGGCCGGTGATCCAGTAGTAGCCGTCGGCGTCGCGGGTGCAGCCGTCGCCGGTCAGGTAGTAGCCGGGGAACAGGTCGAAGTAGGTCTGCCGGAACCGCTCGTGGTCGCCGAACACGGTGCGCATGATGCCGGGCCACGCGCGCCTGATGCACAGGTAGCCGGTGGCCGGGTTGCCGCTCAGCTCGGTGCCGTCCTGGTCGAGCAGCACCGGCTCCACGCCGAAGAACGGCAGCGTGGCCGAGCCGGGCTTGAGCGGGGTCACCGCCGGCAGCGGCGTGATCAGGATGCCGCCGGTCTCGGTCTGCCACCAGGTGTCGACGATCGGGCAGCGCCCCTCGCCGACGCTGTCGAAGTACCACTTCCACTCCGGCTCCTTGATCGGCTCGCCCACGGTGCCGAGCAGGCGCAGCGAGGAGCGGTCGTGCGGGGTCACCCACCGGTTGCCCTCGCGCATCAGGGCGCGCAGGGCGGTCGGCGCGGTGTAGAAGACGTTGACCCGGTGCTTGGCCACCACCTGCCAGAAGCGGCCCGGGTCGGGGTGGTTGGGCACCCCCTCGAACATGATGGTGATGGCGCGGTTGGAGAGCGGCCCGTAGATGATGTAGGAGTGGCCGGTGATCCAGCCGATGTCGGCGGTGCACCAGTACACGTCGCCGGGGTGGTAGTCGAACACCAGTCTCGTGGGTGTAGGAGGCATACAGCAGGTAGCCGCCGGTGGTGTGCAGCACTCCTTTGGGTTTGCCCGTTGAGCCCGACGTGTAGAGGATGAACAGCGGATCCTCGGCGCCCATCGGCTCCGGCGGGCAGTCGCCGGCGGCGCCGGCCATCGCCTCGTGCCACCACCGGTCGCGCCCGGCCTGGAACGCCACCTGGTCGCCGGTGCGGCGCACGACCACGAGGTGCTCGATGCTCGGGCACTCGGCGGCCGCCTGGTCGGCGTTGGCCTTCATCGGGATGCCGCCCTTGGGGCCGCGGAAGGCGGTGTCCTGGGTGATCAGCAGCTTGCAGGTGGAGTCGTTGATGCGATCGCGCAGCGACTCGGCCGAGAAGGCGCCGAACACGATCGAGTGCACCGCGCCGATGCGGGCGCAGGCCAGCATCGCGATCGCCAACTCCGGCACCATCTGCAGGTAGATGCAGACGCGGTCGCCCTTGCCCACGCCCAGCCCCTTGAGCACGTTGCCGAACTTCTGCACCTGCTCCAGCAATTCGGCGAAGGTCAGCGAGGAATCCTCGGCCGGGTCGTTGCCCTCCCAGATGATGGCGGTATCGCCGCCGTGGCCGGCCTCGACGTGGCGATCGACGCAGTTGTAGCAGGCGTTGAGCGTGGCGCCTTCGAACCAGGCGATCTCCGCCTTGACGAAGTCGGAGCTGCACACTTGCCGCCAGCGGCTGAACCAGGTGAGGCGCTCGGCGACCTCGGACCAGAAGCCGTCGGGGTCGCGCACGGAGCGTGCGTACCGCTCCCGGTACTGATCGAGACTGTTGACGTGGGCGCGCGCGATCGGATAGGCCGTGGCGCCCGGCGCGTAGGTGTCTGCCATCTGTCGCTGCCTCCGGGTGTGTGGCGTGGCCCCCATAGTGCGTCTCGGGCGCCGCGCAGCGCAAGCAGGCAGCTCAAGCCGCCGGCGCGGCCGAGGTCAGCCGCCCTGGTCGCGCAATCGCCGGAGCGCGGCAAGGAACTCCGCCTCATCCGCGCAGCCAAGCGCCGCCGCCAGCAGTGCCTCCTCGGACGCCGCGGCGAACGCTTCCGTAGCGGTGGACAACCGCGCCGACACTTCAATGCCGCGTGACAGCAATATCTGACGGACCATCTGCGCGCGGCCTTCCGTCCGACCTTCCGCTATGCCTTCCGCACGACCCTGCTCGAATCCCTGGCGCCGCTGCGAACGGAGCAGCGGGTCGTCGTCCGGGCCGGTGCCTGCGCGCGCGCCCAGCGCCGCCCCGACCCGCTCCACCACCGCGCTGGTGCGCGCGGACGGCGCCGGCTCGTTCAGCGCCAGGTGAATCTCGTCCGCCCGCCAGCCGGGAAACGCCCGGCTCTCGGCCGCCACCCGGAACCGACCATGCTCCAGCAGATGAATCGTCAGTCCCGGGCGGCGCCCGCGTGCCCGCCTCGGCGACAGCGTGTCCGGCACCTCCACCCACACTTCCGGAAAGCCCCAGTCCTCGTACAGCGCCAGCTTGCTCCGCCGCGCGTCGGTGGTGTGATCCACCTCCAGCACCACGTCGGGAAAGTCATCCTCGCCCACCACCATGGCCGCCGGTCCCGGCTTGGCCTGCGCCGGATGCAGGTACACCGACTCGTCCGCCTGCATGATGCGCCGCGGCTCGCCGCCGGCGTCGCGCAGCAGCAGGTCCATCGAGCCGTAGCATTCGATCGGCGAACCGCGCACGCCGGCAATCCGCTCGGCCAGGCGCGTCAGGAGCCGCGAGGGCCGCTCGTGATAGGGAGTGGTCGGCTCGCAGATCCAGGCGGTCTCGGTGGCCGCATCCCAATACTCGAGGCGCCCCTCGAAGCGGTCGATCTCGGTGCGCGGCAGGCGGACGGGCTTGCAGCCCGGGAACGCCGGCGATTGGGCGTGCCGGGGTTGCCCTACTTCGTATACTTCGTGCCGCCTGGTGGGCGGTGCCTTGGTGCTGGCCATGGCGGCAGCGTAGGCCGTCCCGCGCGGGCCTGCAAGGCCGGCGGGCCGGCCCTTCGAAAGCGAAGCCGGTGACGAGGACCGCTACCCGAACGAGACCCATCCGGGCTGGGGAGATCCGAGGCGGACTCGCCTGCCCACCCGACGGGTATGCCGCACGGCACATATCCGTGACCTGGCTCAG
Organism: Spirochaetia bacterium; assembly: GCA_965198005.1. Classification (GTDB taxonomy): domain Bacteria; phylum Spirochaetota; class Spirochaetia; order SZUA-6; family Bin103; genus Bin103. Next base: position 233,110 of record CBDAOI010000003.1, on the reverse strand, counting down.
CCCGTTTCCGCTCCGATCGATACCGCTACCGGTCCCGTTCTCGTTCGGAGAGGAGCCGCCGGAGTTCGTTCTCCACTCCGAGCTCGACCGCCCACCGCCGGAGATAGGCGAGGTCGAGCAGATCGCCTTGGGATAAGGCGATCCCCACCGCATCTTGGTACTGGCGATCCGAGCCGCCGGCCTGGTTCCATTCAAGCTTGCTGAGGATGGCGTCTTCCGCGGTGACCATGGAGACGACAAACGTTGGCAGCTCCACCCGGCGCCGCCGCGAGAACTCCTCGACGCTGAACGGCCGATCCTTGCGGACAATGATGTCGACCTTGTAGCCGCTGGAAACGTCGATTACGTTGAAGATCGAGCGGTGCTCCAGGGCGTCCTTGGCGTCGTCAGCGTCCACGTAGAATCCACGCGCAACACAAGCCCGCACGAAAGCCAGGAGGTGATCACGGTTGGTCTCCACGACCACGTCGACATCCTGCGTAGCGCGCGGTCTGCCGTGGTACGTGCTGGCGATCGACCCGGTAACCATGTATCGGACCTGGGCTGCGTCCAGGAGCGATGCGATTTCGCCGAGCAACTCGCCCTGGCTCTTCATTCCTCGACGCTCACGCCCCAGTGCTCAAGCACGTAGCGCCGTAGCAGTGCGCGCTCCGTACAGCCGCGCAAGCGCTCGCGGAGGCCCGCCAGAGCTATGTCTCTGACGCTGTCGCTGAGCTCCGTGCCAACGGAGTATCTCTGCGCCGGTTCCATCCTGCGATACACATCAGTCTGAAACCGCTCGGCTGCGGGGCGTGTATCGCGCGCGAATGACGGCACACCGGAAGTCTATCACACTCGCGACCTGCTCGATCCCCGCCTGGGGGGGCGGCGGCGCCGGCCTCGGCAGCGGCGGCATGAGCGCCCGCGCCATCGAAGGCGCCCGCCGCGCCCTGCACAAGGCGGCGGGGTAGGCGGGCTTGCCATATGGGCCGCTCATCCTTGGGTATTCGTCGACTTCTGGAACTACACTCTCTCCATGCGGGACGTGGACGAGGATTTCCGCACGGAATGGCGTGACCGGCGAGCTTTGTGCTGCCTGCCGGAGGCGTCAGGGCCGCCGGAAAAAAAGTGCAATTGAGCGCTTGACCGCTTTGGCGGGGATGTGCGATGCTATCGGGGTTGGGACTCGAACGGATACGGATAATGCCTGACTACGCAAAGCAGCCCTGCCACCGGCCCACCCTACTGGCGCCCGAGCACCGCCGCCTGGCGTACCGCTTTGGCCTCTCCCGTTCGTCTACCCCCTGTACCTCCCTGGCAGGTGGAGTTGGTGTTCAAACGGTTCAAATCGTTGGCGCAGTTGGGCCACCTGCCGAAATACGACGACGACAGCGCCAAAGCGTGGCTGTACGGCAAGCTGCTGGTTGCGCTCCTGGTCGAGAAGCTGATCCGCCATGCCAGCGCTATTTCCCCCTGGGGATACGACTTGGCGCCGTCAGCGGCCACCCAGTGCGTGGCGTGACTTCAGGTTCGTGCTGGGCCAGGTCACCCGCACCATCGAACCGGCTCTGCCACTGGCGCGCATGGTTCACCAGTGGCACGCTAGGAGTCTGTCGGATTGCGACAGACTCCTAGCGGTCGGACGGGATGGGCCAAAAGCGGCGCCCCGGCGGCGGTTTTGGGGCGCTATCTCGCGGGCGCTGGCTGAGCCGCCACGGCGCCGGCTGTCTCAGTTGTCAGCTTACTTCGATCTGGCTGGTTGACGCGAGTCGCGGGTCCGTGATACGGTCGCACCGTAGGGCCATGAGCTGCCAGATTTCTTCGATTTTTTCGACGCGGCTGGTTGATCCGAGTCGCACGTCCGTGGTACGGTCGCACAGTAAAGTCATGCATGGCCCCTGTAGGCCCCCACAACAAGTTAGCGCTTATGCTGCACCCCCCCCCCCAACACACACACAAGGGGCAGTAAGCTCTAACTCTCACGTCACACACCGAGCGCCCGGCGCCGTAAACCGACGACCGCGCGCGTCGGCCACCGCCCTGCTTGGTCCTCTGTCAGCAATCACCCCCGGCGTTGCCGGACAGCAGAACAAACCACCGGCGAGACCCGTTCACGCCTCCGACCGGCGTCGACCTGCGTCTGACCGGTACGCATACGGGAGGTGCCCGTGAAGCTGTAATCCACCGCGGGACGCGATCCAACGGCACTTGTGCCTGATCGCTCCCGGGGTCAGTTCGAGGTTGTCGCCCTCGTCGGAACCGCCTGCGCCGCACACAACACAGAGCGGCAGACAGGCAACGAGAGCAGACGAGGGGCCGGCACCAGGATCAGCACATGCTCTCGAACAAGAATCGAGAATCGGAGGTTCTTCTCATGAACTACGTTTTCAGAATCGGTTTGTTGACACTGGCGCTCGCGCTGGTGGCTACCGTTACGTTTGCCAGCGGCGAGAGCGACCAGCCGGCCGCCGCTGCCGAGAAGGAGATGGTGCTCGACCCATCCACCGGCGAGATGGTCACCGCGCCCGAGTATGGCGGGACCCTCACCTTCGGCGTGGTCGCCATGGGCGAGCACCCTGATGCCTGGGCGAACAGCGGCTGGTCAAGAATGTTCGTCGGCATGGTCACCGAGCAGCTCGCCATCGTGGACTGGGCGGTCGACAGGAGTGAGAACGACCTTCGCCTCTTTTCCTTTCCTACGTCTATCATGCGAGGACAGTTGGCGGAGAGCTGGGAATGGTCGGATGCCGCCACGCTGATCGTCCACATCCGCCCGGGCGTTCGTTGGCACGACAAAGCACCGATGAACGGTCGCGAGCTCACCGCCAGCGATGTCGAATTCAACTATCATCGCCTCTACGGGATCGGTAGCGGCTTCAGCGAAGCCTCGCGGCACGCTGCAAATCAGCTTCCCAAGATCGAATCGGTTACGGCCACCGACGCATCGACGGTGGTCTTCAAGCTGGCAGAGCCAGACCTCGTTTGGCCTCTAAAGCCACATCCTGCCTACGGCTTTGGATCCGCGCTACTCAATATGTGGATCACCTGGATCTACCCTCCGGAGGTGATCCAGCAGCACGGCGACATGCAGGATTGGAGGAATCTGGTTGGCACCGGGCCCATGGAGCTGACGGACTTCGTCGATGGCAGCAGTTTAACCTACACTAAGTATCCCAACTATTGGGGCTTCGACGAAAAATACCCGGAGAACCGCTTGCCCTACGTCGACGAGATCGTCGGCCTGATCCTACCGGATCCGGCGGCGCGGCTCGCGGCCCTGCGCTCGGGTCAAATCGATATGTTGACGAATAGCGGCGACGCTCAGCTGAGGCAGATCGACCAGGTCGAGAGCCTGCGAAGGACCGATCCCCACATCAACATCTGGGACCGCCCCTCTCGATCCGACCAGGCATTTCGGTTCATCACCGTGAGCCGGCCGCCGTTCAACGATCTCCGGGTACGGCAGGCCCTGCAGATGGCGATTGATCGGGAGACGATCGCCAACACCTACTTCAAGGGGTATGCGGACGCGACGCCGCACGGACTGGTGCACAACGACGGCCTCTTTGGGACGCCCTTCGACCAATGGCCGGAGGAGGTCAAGCAGTACTACCGCTACGATCCGGAGCGGGCCAAGCAGCTGCTGGCCGAGGCGGGCTATCCTGATGGCTTCAAGACCGAATTGAAATACTTCGAACGCTACGATGCGAACTACGCGGAGCTCGTCATTGGATACTGGGCTGAGATTGGCGTCGACGTCGAGATGAGCATTCATGGCGCCGCGGAGCTCCTGGCCATCACGCGCGAGCATACCTCAGACGGAATTGCACACGGCGAAAACGCTAACCCGACCGCGGATATCAAAATTCTTGAGTCCTTTTACCGCTCAAATTCCCCCTACGGCCTGAACAACGACGGATTGGGCGTCAACGACCCGCAAATGGACGCGATGATCGACGCCGCCACGGCAGCTACCACCCTGGAGGATATTATTCGGCTCACCAAGGAGGCGAATCTGTACGCGGTAAGCCAGCACTGGCATATCGACGGTCCCGGTCCCGTCCCCCAGTTCAACGTCGCCCAGCCGTGGGTCAAGGGCTACAACGGGGAGCTGTCGATCGGCGTGCCGGGTTTCACAACGCTCCTGACGCGCCTCTGGATCGACCAGGATCTGAAGCGGGAGCTCGGATTCTGAGGAAACCGCCAGGGGCGGTTTCCATTGCAGGCGCGCTCAGCGCGCCTGCACGAATCAACTCGCCCTACGGGCGATTGAAAGGGGCCCGCCTAACGGCGGGCTCCGCTGCCACATGACGGAGTGGGCCGGTGGCGTGTGCTGCCGTCCCACTTCCCAGGCGCCCTGCAATGCGAACCTACATCATCCGCCGCGTCCTGCTGCTGATCCCGACGTTCCTCCTGTTGACGGTTCTGGTGTTCCTGTCGGTGCGCTTTCTTCCCGGCGACGTCGTCGACAGCATGATGGCCCGGCTGGCGGAGGAAGTGGGCGGGATGGTGCACGTGGACCGCGAGAAGGTCGAGCGCATGCTCGGGCTGGATGTGCCGGCGCACGTGCAGTACGTGCGCTGGCTGGGCGGCATCTTCCTGCGCGGCACCCTGGGCGAGTCGCTGTTCGGCGGATATACCGTCGAGGAAAAGATCATCGGCCGGCTGCCGATCACAATCGAGCTGGGCGTCCTGTCCATCCTCATCGGGTTGGTCATCGCCGTGCCGGTGGGCATCTACTCGGCGGTGCGGCAAGACACGGCGGGCGACTACGCCGGCCGCTCCATCGCCATCATCGGCCTGGCGACGCCCAACTTCTGGCTCGCCACCCTGGTGCTGACCTTCCCCGCCATCTGGTGGGCATGGGCGCCGCCGCTGCGCATGGTGGCGTTCGCCGATGACCCGCTGCGCAACCTCGGCCACCTGTTCATTCCCAGCCTCATTCTGGGCACCTACCTGTCGGCCACCGTGATGCGCATGACGCGCACCATGATGCTGGAGGTGCTGCGCCAGGACTTCATCCGCACCGCCTGGGCGAAGGGACTGAAGGAACGGGTGATCATCCTCCGGCACGTGATCAAGAACGCGCTGATCCCGGTGGTGACCCTGATCGGCCTGCAACTCCCGATCCTGGTCGGCGGCTCGGTGATCATGGAGAACATGTTCGCGCTGCCGGGGCTGGGGCGACTGATGCTCGAGGCGCTCAAGGTGCGCGACTACCCGGTGGTGTCGGGCATCAACCTGTTCTTCGCGACCGCGGTTATGACGATCAACCTGATGATCGACATTCTCTACGGCTACCTCGACCCGCGGGTGCAGTACCGGTGAGGTGTCGATGAACGATAATCCCAAACCGCAGCCGTTCCTGCTCGACCTGCTGCGGCGACTGTTCAAGGAGCGCCCGCTCGGGGCGGCGAGCGCGGTGGTGGTCCTGGTGCTGGCGCTGATCGCCATCCTGGCCGACGTCCTGGCACCCTTCCCCTTCGCCGAGATGCACCTGGTCGACCGGTTGGGCGACCCGTCGGCCACCTACCTGCTGGGCACCGACCAGCTCGGCCGCGACGTGTTGAGCCGGCTGGTGTACGGCGCCCGCACCTCGCTCGGGGTGGGCTTTGCCGCCACCCTGCTGAGCACCGTGGTGGCGCTGCTGGTCGGCGGCGTGGCCGGCTTCGTCGGCGGCAAGCTGGACATTCTGGTGCAGCGCTTCGTCGACGCCTGGATGTCCTTCCCCGGCCTGTTGCTGCTGCTGACGATCATCACCATCGTCGGCCAGGGCATCCTGCAGATCATCGTCGTGCTCGGCGTCACTTCCGGCATCGGCAACTCGCGCGTGATCCGCAGCGCCGTGATCGGCATCAAGGAGAATCCCTACTTCGAGGCCGCGCGCGCCATCGGCAGCGCTCCCTGGCACATCCTGAAGAGCCACGTGTGGCCGAACATCACCGCGCCGGTGATCGTCGTGTTCTCGATCACGATCGGCGGCATCATCATCGCCGAAGCGTCCTTGAGCTTCCTGGGGTTCGGCCTGCCGACCACGGTGCCGAGCTGGGGCGGCATGCTGAGCCGCGAGGGGCGCCAGTTCATGGAGATGGCGCCGCGCCTGGCGATGTGGCCGGGGGTGGCGCTCACGGTGGTGGTGTACTGCCTGAACATGTTCGGTGACGCGGTGCGCGACCTGCTCGACCCCCGGCTGCGGGGCGGCGGCGGCGGCGCCGGCCTCGGCAGCGGCGGCATGAGCGCCCGCGCCATCGAAGGCGCCCGCCGCGCCCTGCAAGAGGCCGCCCGGTCAGCCTGATACGGCCGGCGGCCATGCCTGTCCGCCACCTGCATGCCGCCTCGTCGGGCACGCCGGCTGCGCGGGCGAGGTCAGCCGCCCGGGTCGCGGAATCGCCGGAGTGCGGCAAGGAAACCCGCCTCATCCGCGCAGCCAAGCGCCGCCGCCAGCAGCGCCTCCTCGGACGCCGCGGCGAACGCCTCCGTGGCGGTGGAGAACCTCGCCGACACTTCAATGCCGCGTGACCGCAGGATCTGGCGGACCATCTGCGCCCGACCTGCCGCACGACCCTGCTCGAATCCCTGGCGCCGTTGCGAACGGAGCAGCGGGTCGTCGTCCGGGCCGGTGCCTTCGCGCGCGCCCAGCGCCGCCCCGACCCGCTCCACCACCGCGCTGGTGCGCGCGGACGGCGCCGGCTCGTTCAGCGCCACGTGAATCTCGTCCGCCCGCCAGCCGAGAAACGCCCGGCTCTCGGCCGCCACCCGAAACCGACCATGCTCCAGCAGATGAATCGTCAGTCCCGGGCGGCGCCCGCGTGCCCGCCTCGGCGACAGCGTGTCCGGCACCTCCACCCACACTTCCGGAAAGCCCCAGTCCTCGTACAGCGCCAGCTTGCTCCGCCGCGCGTCGGTGGTGTGATCCACCTCCAGCACCACGTCGGGAAAGTCGTCCTCGCCCACCACCATGGCCGCCGGTCCCGGCTTGGCCCGCGCCGGATGCAGGTACACCGACTCGTCCGCCTGCATGATGCGCCGCGGCTCGCCGCCGGCGTCGCGCAGCAGCAGGTCCATCGAGCCGTAGCATTCGATCGGCGAACCGCGCACCCTGGCGATCAGCTCAGCCAATCTCGTGAACAGCCGCGACGGGCGCTCGTGATAGGGAGTGGTGGGCTCGCAGATCCAGGCGGTCTCGGTGGCCGCATCCCAATACTCGAGGCGCCCCTCGAAGCGGTCGATCTCGGTGCGCGGCAGGCGGACGGGCTTGCAGCCCGGGAATGCCGGCGGCTGGGCGTGCCGGGGTTGCCCTACTTCGTATACTTCGTAGCGCCTGGTTGGCGGTGCCTTGGTGCTGGCCATGGCGGCAGCGTAGGCCGTCTCGCGCGGGCCCGCAAGGCCGGCGGGCCGGCCCTTCGAAAGCGAAGAGATCGAGACCGAGGCAGTTGCCGGCAGTGCCGTGGACCTTGGTGTGACCGGCGAGCCCGCTACTGCAGCCGCCAGAGGCGCCAGGGCCGCCGAAAAAAAGTCGTCGGCACGGGCCGCCACCCACACCGGCGGCGTTAAAGGCACAATCGAGGCGGCCGTAGCGGTCGACCACTGCCTGCGCCATCGCCTCGACCGCGGCCGGGTCGGCGACGTCGGTGTGCAGTGCCATGGCCTGCCCGCCGGCAGCCGCAACCATGTGCGCCGTCTCTTCGGGCTCGTCCGGCTGTGCGGGCGAGGTCAGCCGCCCGGGTCGCGCAATCGCCGGAGCGCGGCAAGGAACTCCGCCTCATCCGCGCAGCCAAGCGCCGCCGCCAGCAGCGCCTCCTCGGCCGCCGCGGCGACCGCCTCCGTAGCGGTGGACAACCGCGCCGACACTTCAATGCCGCGTGACAGCAATATCTGACGAACCATCTGCGCACGGCCTTCCGCCCGACCTGCCGCGCGGCCCTGCTCGAACCCCTGGCGCCGCTGCGAACGGAGCAGCGGGTCGTCGTCCGGGCCGGTGCCTGCGCGCGCACCCAGCGCCGCCCCGACCCGCTCCACCACCGCGCTGGTGCGCGCGGATGGCGCCGGCTCGTTCAGCGCCAGGTGAATCTCGTCCGCCCGCCAGCCGGGAAACGCCCGGCTCTCGGCCGCAACCCGGAACCGACCATGCTCCAGCAGATGAATCGTCAGTCCCGGGCGGCGCCCGCGTGCCCGCCTCGGCGACAGCGTGTCCGGCACGTCTACCCACACTTCCGGAAAGCCCCAGTCCTCGTACAGCGCGAGCTTGCTCCGCCGCGCGTCCGTAGTGTGATCCACTTCCAGCACCACGTCGGGAAAGTCATCCTCGCCCACCACCATGGCCGCAGGTCCCGGCTTGGCCCGCGCCGGATGCAGGTACACCGACTCGTCCGCCTGCATGATGCGCCGCGGCTCGCCGCCGGCGTCGCGCAGCAGCAGGTCCATCGAGCCGTAGCATTCGATCGGCGAACCGCGCACCCTGGCGATCAGCTCAGCCAATCTCGTGAACAGCCGCGACGGGCGCTCGTGATAGGGAGTGGTCGGCTCGCAGATCCAGGCGGTCTCGGTAGCCGCATCCCAATACTCAAGGCGCCCCTCGAAGCGGTCGATCTCGGTGCGCGGCAGGCGGACGGGCTTGCAGCCCGGGAATGCCGGCGGCTGGGCGCGCCGGGGTTGCGTTACTTCGTATACTTCGTAGCGCTTGGTGGGCGGTGCCTTGGTGCTGGCCATGGCGGCAGCGTAGGCCGTCTCGCGCGGGCCCGCAAGGCCGGCGGGCCGGCCCTTCGAAAGCGAAGCGATCGAGACCGAGGCAGTTGCCGGCAGTGCCGTGGGCGGACTCTGGCGTGACCGGGCGGGCTTGGTGGTGCAGCCGCCAGCGGCGCCAGGGCCGCTGGACAAAAAGTGAAGAAAGTGCAAAAAAGTGCAATTGAGCGCTTGATCGCTTTGGCGCGGGTGTGCGATGATGTCGGGGTTGGGGACTCGAACGGATACGGATGATGCCTGACTACGCAATGCAGCCCTGCCACCGGCCCCCGCTACTGGCGCCCGAGCACCGCCGCCCGGGGTGCCGCATCGGCCCATTCCGTTCATCTACCCCCCCCCCACACACACACGGGGCAGTAAGCTCTAACTCTAACTCTCACGTCACACACCGAGCGCCCGGCGCCGTGAACCGACGGCCGCGCGCGTCGGCCACCGTCCTCCTTGGTCCGCAGTCACGAATTACCCCCGGCGTTGCCGGACCGCAGAACAATCCACCGGCGAGACCTGCGTCTGACCGGTTCGCAGACAGGAGGTACCCGTGAAGCTGTAATCCACCGCGGGACGCGATCGACGGCGGTTGCGCCTGATCGCCCCCGGAGTCAGTTCCAGGTTGTCGCCCTCGTCGGAACCGCCTGCGCCGCAGACAACACCGAGCGGCAGACAGGCAACGAGAGCAGGCGAGGGGTCGACAAGTGAGATCGGCACATGCTCTCGGAACGAAATTTTGGAGGTAATTCTCATCATGATCTACGTTTCAAGAATCGGTTTGTTGACACTGGCGTTCGCGCTGGTGGCTACCGTTACGTTCGGCGCCGCCGAGCGCGAGGAGGCCGCCGCGGCCGAGAAGGAGATGGTGCTCGACCCCTCCACCGGCGAGATGATCACCGCGCCCGAGTATGGCGGGACCATCACCTACGGGCGGACCGGCACCGGCGAGCACTGCGATGCCTGGGCCAACAGCGGCTGGTCGCATCACTTCAACGGCGTGGTCAGCGAGATGCTCGGCGTCGCGGACTGGGCGGTAGACCGGAGAGAGCAAAACCCCCTTGTCACCGCGTACCTGGTCCCCAGCGATATCCTGCGAGGACAGTTGGCGGAGAGCTGGGAAGTGCCCGACGACACCACGCTCATCGTCAAGGTCCGCGCGGGCGTGCGCTGGCACGACAAGGCGCCGATGAACGGCCGCGAGCTGACCGCCAGCGACGTCGAGTTCAACTATCATCGCCTGCTGGGGATCGGCAGCGGCTTCAGCGAACCCTCGCCGCACGTTGGTCAACTCCCCAAAATCGAATCGGTGACGGCCACCGACCCATCGACCGTAGTCTTCAAGCTGGCGGCGCCGGACCTGTTTATGGTGGGCAAGATAATGAACCGGTGGATTGTCTGGATCTACCCTCCAGAGGTGATCCAGCAGCACGGCGACGTCCAGGATTGCATGAATCTGGTGGGCACCGGGCCGATGGAGCTGACGGACCTGGTCGAAGGCAGCTCCATCACGTGGACCAAGAACCCCAACTACTGGGGGTTCGACGAAAAGTTCCCGGACAACCGCCTGCCCTACGTCGACGAGATCGTCACCCTGATCATGCCGGATCCGGCGGCACGGATCGCCGCCCTGCGCTCGGGTCAAATCGACATGTTGGGGACTTCCGGTGACGCCCAATTGAGGTCGATCGACCAGGTCGAGAGCCTGCGGAAGACCGATCCCCACATCAAGATGTGGGAGTTCGCCCTCCGTTCCGACAATGCATTCAGGTTCATCACCGTGGGCCGGCCGCCATTCAACGACATCCGGGTACGCCAGGCCATGCAGATGGCGCTGGATCGGGAGACGATTGCCAGCACCTACTTCAAGGGGTATGCGGACCCGACGCCGCAAGGAATGATGCACAACGATTTCCACCTGGGGACGCCGTTCGAAGAATGGCCGGAAGAGATCAAGCAGTACTACCGCTACGATCCGGAACGGGCGAGGCAGCTACTGGCCGAGGCGGGCTATCCCGATGGCTTCAAGACCGAATTGAAGTACTTCGAACGCTACGACGCCAACTACGCAGAGCTGGTCATCGGCTACTGGGCTGAGATTGGCGTCGACGTCGAAATGAGCATTCATGGCGCCGCGGAGGCACTGGCCATCGCGCGCGAGCATACTTCGGACGGAATCGCACACGGCGAAAACGCTGCGTTCATTTATGACATCGGACTGTTCAATCATTGGTACCGCTCCGGCGGCCCCTCCGGTGCGAACAACGATGGATTGGGCGTCAACGACCCGCATATCGACGCGCTGATCGACGCCGCCCTGGCAGCTACCACGTTGGAGGAGCGGAATCGGATCACCAGGGAGGTAAACCTGTACGCGCTGGGCCAGCACTGGCATATCGACGGTCCCGGTCCCACCCCACAGTTCCAAGTCGCCCAGCCGTGGCTCAAGGGCTACGACGGGGAGATGGGGATCGGCCCGATCCAACATACGACGATCCTGACCCGTCTCTGGCTCGACCAGGATCTGAAGCGGGAGATGGGATTCTGACGTAGCAGCTTCACTGTTGGCAGATGACGAAGTGGGATGGCGGCACAGGCCGCCGTCCCACTTTCGAGACGCCCTACCATGCGAACCTACATCATCCGCCGCGTCCTGCTGCTGATCCCGACGTTCCTGCTGCTGACGCTCCTGGTGTTTCTCTCGGTGCGCTTCCTGCCCGGCGACGTCGTCGACTCCATGATGGCCCGGGTGGCGGAGGACCAAGGGGGGGCGGCGTACTTCGACCGCGAGCGAGTCGAGCGCATGCTCGGGCTCGACGTGCCGGCGCCGGTGCAGTACGTGCGTTGGCTCGGCGGCATCGTCCTGCGCGGCACCCTGGGCGACTCGCTGTTCGGCGGCGCCACCGTCGAGGAGAAGATCATCGGCCGGCTGGCGATCACCATCGAGCTGGGCGTCCTCGCCATACTCATCGGGCTGGTCATCGCCGTGCCGGTGGGCATCTACTCGGCGGTGCGGCAGGACACGGCCGGCGACTACGCGGGGCGCTCCATCGCCATCATCGGCCTGGCCACGCCCAACTTCTGGCTCGCCACCCTGGTGCTGACCTTTCCCGCCATCTGGTGGGCGTGGGCGCCGCCGCTGCGCATGGTGGCGTTCGCCGACGACCCGCTGCGCAACCTCGGCTTCATGCTTATTCCCAGCCTCATTCTGGGCACCTACCTGTCGGCAACCGTCATGCGCATGACGCGGACGATGATGCTGGAGGTGCTCCGCCAGGACTTCATCCGCACCGCCTGGGCGAAGGGACTCAGGGAGCGGGTGATCATCCTCCGCCACGTGATCAAGAACGCACTGATCCCGGTGGTGACGCTGGTCGGCCTGCAGCTGCCGATCCTGATCGGCGGCTCGGTGATCATGGAGAACATGTTCGCGCTGCCGGGTCTGGGCCGACTGATGCTGGAAGCGCTCAACGTGCGCGACTACCCGGTGGTGTCGGGCATCAACCTGTTCTTCGCGACCGCGGTGATGACGATCAACCTGATGATCGACATCCTCTACGGCTACCTGGACCCGCGGGTGCAGTACCGGTAGAGTCTGGCGCATGCGACCGACTCAGCCGAAACCGCGGCCGTTTCTGCTCGACCTGCTGCGGCGGCTGGTGGGGGAGCGGCCGCTGGGGGCGGCGAGCGCGGTGGTAGTCCTGGTGCTGGCGGTGATCGCCATCCTGGCCGACGTCCTGGCGCCCTTTCCCTTTGCCGAGATGCACCTGGTCGACCGGTTGGGCGACCCGTCGGCCACCTACCTGCTGGGCACCGACCAGCTCGGCCGCGACGTGTTGAGCCGGCTGGTGTACGGCGCCCGCACCTCGCTCGGGGTGGGCTTTGCCGCCACCCTGCTGAGCACCGTGGTGGCGCTGCTGGTCGGCGGCGTGGCCGGCTTCGCGGGCGGCAAGCTGGACATTCTGGTGCAGCGCTTCGTCGACGCCTGGATGTCCTTCCCCGGCCTGTTGCTGCTGCTGACGATCATCACCATCGTCGGCCAGGGCATCCTGCAGATCATCGTCGTGCTCGGCGTCACTTCCGGCATCGGCAACTCGCGGGTGATCCGCAGCGCCGTGATCGGCATCAAGGAGAACCCCTACTTCGAGGCCGCGCGTGCCATCGGCAGCGCTCCCTGGCACATCCTCAAGCGCCACGTGTGGCCGAACATCACCGCGCCGGTGATCGTCGTGTTTTCGATCACGATCGGCGGCATCATCATCGCCGAAGCGTCCTTGAGCTTCCTGGGGTTCGGGCTGCCGACCACGGTGCCGAGCTGGGGCGGCATGCTGAGCCGCGAGGGGCGCCAGTTCATGGAGATGGCGCCGCGTCTGGCGATGTGGCCGGGGGTGGCGCTCACGGTGGTGGTGTACTGCCTCAACATGTTCGGCGACGCGGTGCGCGACCTGCTCGATCCCCGGCTGCGGGGCGGCGGCGGTGGCGCCGGCCTCGGCAGCGGCGGCATGAGCGCCCGCGCCATCGAAGGCGCCCGCCGCGCCCTGCAAAAGGCCGCCCGGTCAGCCTGATACGGCCGGCGGCCATGCCTGTCCGCCACCTGCATGCCGCCTCGTCGGGCACGCCGGCTGCGCGGGCGAGGTCAGCCGCCCGGGTCGCGGAATCGCCGGAGTGCGGCAAGGAAACCCGCCTCATCCGCGCAGCCAAGCGCCGCCGCCAGCAGCGCCTCCTCGGACGCCGCGGCGAACGCCTCCGTGGCGGTGGAGAACCTCGCCGACACTTCAATGCCGCGTGACCGCAGGATCTGGCGGACCATCTGCGCCCGACCTGCCGCACGACCCTGCTCGAATCCCTGGCGCCGTTGCGAACGGAGCAGCGGGTCGTCGTCCGGGCCGGTGCCTGCGCGCGCGCCCAGCGCCGCCCCGACCCGCTCCACCACCGCGCTGGTGCGCGCGGATGGCGCCGGCTCGTTCAGCGCCTCATGAATCTCGTCCGCCAGCCAGCCGGGAAACGCCCGGCTTTCGGCCGCCACCCGGAACCGACCATGCTCCAGCAGATGAATCGTCAGTCCCGGGCGCCGCCCGCGTGCCCGCCTCGGCGACAGCGTGTCCGGCACCTCCACCCACACTTCCGGAAAGCCCCAGTCCTCGTACAGCGCCAGCTTGCTCCGCCGCGCGTCGGTGGTGTGATCCACCTCCAGCACCACATCGGGAAAGTCATCCTCGCCCACCACCATGGCCGTCGGCCCCGGCTTGGCCCGCGCCGGATGCAGGTACACCGACTCGTCCGCCTGCATGATGCGCCGCGGCTCGCCGCCGGCGTCGCGCAGCAGCAGGTCCATCGAGCCGTAGCATTCGATCGGCGAACCGCGCACCCTGGCGATCAGCTCAGCCAATCTCGTGAACAGCCGCGACGGGCGCTCGTGATAGGGAGTGGTGGGCTCGCAGATCCAGGCGGTCTCGGTGGCCGCATCCCAATACTCGAGACGCCCCTCGAAGCGGTCGATCTCGGTGCGCGGCAGGCGGACGGGCTTGCAGCCCGGGAATGCCGGCGGCTGGGCGCGCCGGGGTTGCCCTACTTCGTATACTTCGTAGCGCCTGGTTGGCGGTGCCTTGGTGCTGGCCATGGCGGCAGCGTAGGCCGTCTCGCGCGGGTCTGCAAGGCCGGCGGGCCGGCCCTTCGAAAGCGACGCGATCGAGACCGAGGCAGTTGCCGGCAGTGCCGTGGCGGACTCTGGCGTGACCGGGCGGGCTTGGTGGTGCAGCCGCCAGCGGCGACAGGGCCGCTGGACAAAAAGTGAAGAAAGTGCAAAAAAGTGCAATTGAGCGCTTGATCGCTTTGGCGCGGGTGTGCGATGATGTCGGGGTTGGGGACTCGAACGGATACGGATGATGATGCCTGACTACGCAATGCAGCCCTGCCACCGGCCCCCGCTGCTGGCGCCCGAGCACCGCCGCCCGGGGTGCCGCATCGGCCCATTCCGTTCATCTACCCCCCCCCCCCCCCCCCCCCCCGCGTTGTTCGCCAGCCTCACTTTTCAAACCGAGAAACAACTAACCGCTCGGGCTGATCGCCGCGTACGCGACCCCGCGCACGCGGGCGCCTTCACGACCGCCGTAGCTATCCGTGGCGCCGGCTCGGTCCATCGTCGAACCGGCATCAAGACCGCCCGCACCCTTCCCGTCGACCGCAACGGTGCCGGATCCCCGCCTGCGACCAACTGCGCGCAAAACCCACCGCCTGCGTTGGCGGTTATTCAGACTCACTGCTGCTCAGACCACCGCCACGCGTGGCGTTGTAACGCAGATCGCGACGTAGATCTAGAGAAGAAGGAGGTTCGAATGATACTCAAAGAACCGCACGCGCGCGCGGCGTGAGTCGGGGTGAACCCGCTGAGTCACACGCCGCGCGCTTGTAGTGTATTTGACTCTGACTGGCCGTCCGCGTTGGCGGGCGCGCCCGCGTTGCGGGCGTCAGAGTAGCCAGGGAGCGGCAACCGCTACGCAATACTCTCGAAAAATCTACATACGGAGAAACGTATGAATATAGCAATTATTAGAATGACCTTCGCGTTTGCGTTGGTCCTGATTCTGACCGCAACCGGCCTGTGGGCCGCTGGCGCAGACGAGGGCTCGACGGCAGCCGCTGCCGACAAGAAATATGTGACCGACCCCTCCACCGGCAAGGTGGTGGTGGCGCCGCAGTATGGCGGAACACTTACCTATGCCAGTGGGAGCGAAAACTGGCAGAATGCTGACGTCTATTACAATCACACCGCAGGATCACTCATCAGTGGCGTCGTAGAGAGGCTAACCATCGCGGACTGGGCATTCGAGAGGGACGTATTTAGCTATAGAACAACGTACTTTCCTGACTCTGTCTTTAGAGGGCACCTGGCTGAAAGCTGGGAAACGCCCGACGCTACCACGATCGTCTTCCAGATCCGCAAGGGCGTACACTGGCATGATAAGGCGCCGATGAACGGTCGGGAGCTAACTGCCAAGGACATCGAATATAACTTGCACCGTTATTTGGGTCTGGGCAGTGGCTACACCGAACCTGCTGCCTATTACGCTACGAATCCGATGGTTAAGCTGCCATGGGAATCGATAACGGCCACCGACGAATGGACGCTCGTCTTTAAGCTGACGAAGGCAGATCCTGACGGGCTAAGGAATATTTTGACGACCATTATGACTTTTACATACCCCCCCGAGGTAATCGAGGAACACGGCGACGTTAAGGATTGGAGGAACCTGGTCGGCACTGGACCCTTTGAGCTGACTGACTGGACCGAGGGCACCTCCGTAACCTGGACCAAGAATCCTAACTACTGGGGCTTCGACGCAAAGTACCCGGAGAATCGCCTGCCCTATGTTGACACGTTAAAGGCGCTGATTATACCAGATGCAGCAACACGTCTGGCGGCACTACGCTCGGCTAAGATTGATTTACTGGCCTATTTTGGCGGCGTTTATCTCTCGTCCATGGACCAGGTAGACAGCCTTAGGAAGACCAACCCCGAAATCCTGATGGAGCCGTTTTCATTTCGATCTTTGACGTCTTGGCCTGTTAACTCATCAAGGCCGCCCTTTGACGACCCCCGGGTAGCGCACGCAATGCAGATGGCACTGGACCTTGACTCAATTAACGCTGCCTACTGGAGGGGTTATGCAGATACGACACCTCAGGGGTATTTAGGGGTCGGTATGCAAGGGTATGTCACTCCATTTGCAGACTGGCCTGAAGAGGTCAAGGGATACTATACCTATGACCCGGAAGGGGCAGAAGCGTTGCTTGATGAGGCTGGATATCCGCGCGGCGCGGACGGCATTAGATTAAAGATTGTCCTGAACGTGGGTTTACCACATTGGGATGTGGCCTATAACGACTTAGCTGCCTCCTACTGGGCTGAGGTTGGCGTCGATGTAGAGGTTAGGGGGTCTGAGTGGGCTGGTTTTATACCAAAGATGAACGAAGGTGATTATGATATGTTCGCTTTTATTTCGGGGTACGAGTGGAACCCTATAGGGCAGATACTGCAAATGACGTCGGACGCTACTTTCAACCCCCCCCACGTCCGGGACCCGGTTTATGACGCCATGGTTGCAGATGTCCAAGCCGCTACCACCACTGAGGAGCGGCAGAGGCTGACTAAACTTGTAGACATGTACATTATAGAAAAGCACTGGTATATATGGGGTTCTAGAGTTCCACTTATGAACGTGCTCCAGCCGTGGGTCGTAGGTTTCAACGGTGAAACCGAACTGGGAAACATGGACCACAAAGCAGTCGCGGCCCGCCTCTGGATTGACCAGGATCTGAAGCAAGAGATGGGCTACTAGGGGTTTTTTTGCCACTTTCGACAGACCCTAGCAATAGCTATAGCTATAGATAGGGTGGTAGGGGGCTGGGAGGTTCGAGTTTCCCAGCTCCTTTGTTTTCATTGAGCACGCCCTAGTAAGTCGCGGCTCACAATGAGAGGGGAAATCGCAATGAGGTGTGTCACGTGAGAGCCTATATCATCAGGCGGTTATTGCTGATGATCCCCACCCTGTTCATATTGAGCATCCTGGTCTTTCTCTCAGTACGCTTCATCCCCGGCGATGTAATAGACGTGATGGTGGGTCGGATGGCCTACTACAGCCACGGGACGATTGACCGTGAAGCTATGGAGCGCATGCTTGGATTGGACGTGCCTGTCTACGTGCAGTATGGACGCTGGATAGGGGCTATTCTCCGGCACGGCACCCTTGGCGAATCACTGTCGGGCGATTGGTCGGTAGAGGAGAAGATAGTATCTAGATTGCCAGTAACCATTGAGCTCGGTCTCATGGCAATCGTCGTCGGGCTGGTCATAGCCTTGCCGGTCGGCATCTACTCGGCGATTCGCCAGGACACGGCCGCCGACTACGCGGGGCGCTCGGTCGCCGTCGTCGGCCTGGCCACGCCTAACTTCTGGCTGGGAACCATGGTTATGCTCTACCCGGCACTCTGGTGGGGCTGGTCGCCCCCGATGGAGCTGATTCCTTTCACCGAAGACCCGCTGGGGAATCTTGGGATACTCATCATCCCCAGCCTGATTCTGGGAACGGCCTCGGCTGCCGCCACCATGCGGATGACGCGCACCATGATGCTGGAGGTGCTCAGGCAAGACTATATCCGGACGGCCTGGTCCAAGGGTCTCAAGGAGCGGGTCGTGATTATCCGACACACCATCAAAAATGCCCTCATCCCGGTGGTGACCCTGATCGGCCTGCAGTTGCCGATCCTGGTCGGGGGCGCCGTGATCATGGAGAACATCTTCAACCTGCCAGGGATCGGTCGTCTCTTGCTGGTTGCCCTCGAAGACAGAGACTACCCGGTGGTCTCCGGAGTAAACCTGGTTTTCGCCACCATGGTTCTGGGGGCCAATCTAATGATAGACGTGATCTATACTTATTTAGACCCCAGGCTCCGCTATAGCTAAAGGGGAGAAATCGGGGATATGAGCGACGCCATAGGGATACCGTCAGCAGAAATTGTGCGGAAGAGAAGTTCCCGGCTGGCTGATTTCTTCATCAGGCTGGTCAAGGAGAAGCCACTGGGTACTGCCTCCGGGATTATTGTATTCATATTGATTCTGGTGGCCATCTTCGCTGATGTTTTGGCCCCGTATCCACATGATGAGATACACATGGTAGACAGGCTGCAGGGCTCATCAGGCCAATATCTGCTGGGTACCGACCAGCTGGGGCAAGACTTCTTGAGCCGCATTCTCTACGGGGCTCGTATTTCGTTGCTTGTTGGTCTTGCCGCGACCACGCTGAATGTTGTGGTCGCTGTGCTGATAGGCGGGGTTTCGGGATTCCTTGGTGGTAAATCAGACCTGGTCGTGCAGCGATTTGTCGATGCCTGGATGGCTTTTCCAGGACTGCTGGTCTTGTTAACGATTATGTCCATAGCGGGGCAAGGTCTGTTACAGATAATACTGGTCCTGGGGATAGCAGGGGGCATCGGCAGCTCAAGAGTAGCCCGAGGCGCCGTGATCGGCATTAAAGAGAATGACTATTTTCTGGCAGCCCGGGCCGTGGGTACCCCGACCAGCCAAATCGTGATGCGCCATGTCCTGCCCAATATTATGGCGCCCCTCATCATCATCTTCAGCATCAACGTCGGGGGGGTGATTATCAGTGAGGCGTCGCTGAGCTTTCTCGGATTCGGTCTGCCTGCCCAGATTCCCAGCTGGGGAGGGATGCTCAGCCGGGAAGGGCGTCAATACATGGAGATGGCGCCATGGCTGGCACTCTGGCCGGGTCTTGCTCTGACGATTACCGTTTACGTTCTAAACATGTTCGGCGACGCGGTGCGGGACCTGCTCGACCCGAGGCTACGGGGTGGTGGCGGACGTCTCGGTGCCGATGCCGCCAGGGCGATTTGAGAGAGCGCGCCTGGGACGGTGTACCAGACGAGCGGCTCAGCCGCCCGGGGCGCGCAATCGCCGGAGCGCGGCAAGGAACTCCGCCTCATCCGCGCAGCCAAGCGCCGCCGCCAGCAGCGCCTCCTCGGACGCCGCGGCGACCGCTTCCGTATCGGTGGAGAACCTTGCCGACACTTCAATGCCCCGTGACCGCAGGATCTGACGGACCATCTGTGCACGGGCTTCCGCGTGGCCTGCCGCGCGACCTTCCGCGCGACCTTCAGCACGGCCCCGCTCGAACCCCTGGCGCCGTTGCGAGCGCAACAGCGGGTCGTCGTCCGGGCCGGTGCCTGCGCGCGCGCCCAGCGCCGCCCCGACCCGCTCCACCACCGCGCTGGTGCGCGCGGACGGCGCCGGCTCGTTCAGCGCCAGGTGAATCTCGTCCGCCCGCCAGCCGGGAAACGCCCGGCTCTCGGCCGCCACCCGAAACCGACCATGC
Organism: Spirochaetia bacterium; assembly: GCA_965198005.1. Taxonomy (GTDB): domain Bacteria; phylum Spirochaetota; class Spirochaetia; order SZUA-6; family Bin103; genus Bin103. The sequence continues at coordinate 213,512 of CBDAOI010000003.1, read as the reverse complement.
TCCAGCAGATGAATCGTCAGTCCCGGGCGGCGCCCGCGTGCCCGCCTCGGCGACAGCGTGTCCGGCACGTCCACCCACACTTCCGGAAAGCCCCAGTCCTCGTACAGCGCCAGCTTGCCCCGCCGCGCGTCCGTAGTGTGATCCACCTCCAGCACCACGTCGGGAAAGTCATCCTCGCCCACCACCATGGCCGCCGGCCCCGGCTTGGCCCGCGCCGGATGCAGGTACACCGACTCGTCCGCCTGCATGATGCGCCGCGGCTCGCCGCCGGCGTCGCGCAGCAGCAGGTCCATCGAGCCGTAGCATTCGATCGGTGAACCGCGCACCCTGGCGATCAACTCCGCCAATCTCGTGAACAGCCGCGACGGGCGCTCGTGATAGGGAGTGGTGGGCTCGCAGATCCAGGCGGTCTCGGTAGCCGAATCCCAATACTCGAGGCGCCCCTCGAAGCGGTCGATCTCGGTGCGCGGCAGGCGGACGGGCTTGCAGCCCGGGAATGCCGGCGGCTGGGCGTGCCGGGGTTGCCCTACTTCGTATACTTCGTAGCGCTTGGTTGGCGGTGCCTTGGTGCTGGCCATGGCGGCAGCGTAGGCCGTCTCGCGCGGGCCTGCAAGGCCAGCGGGCCGGCCCTTCGATAGTCGGGATTCTTCGTATGGGTGAAGGAACTGCCCTCGACCAAGTCAGTCAGCTCATAGGGCCCGGTACCGACCACGTTCCGCCAATCATTGACATCGCCGTGTTGCTATCAAGAATGCCCTCATCCCGGTGGTGACCCTGATCGGCCTGCAGTTGCCGATCCTGGTGGGCGGCGCCGTGATCATGGAGACCCTCTTCAACCTGCCGGGGCTCGGTCGTCTCATGCTGGATGCCCTCCAGGATCGAGACTACCCGGTAGTACAAGGAACGAACCTGTTTTTCGGCACCGTGGTCTTGGGAATCAATCTCTTGATCGACCTGACTTATGCGTTCTTGGATCCCAGGGTGCGGTATGAATGAAAGGCCCTCCCCCATCCGTGAGCCCAAGCGACGGGGGCGGTTTGCAGATTTCTTCTTCAGGCTGTGGCGGGAGAAGCCACTCGGGACGATCAGCGGGATCGTCATCTTGATCTTGATTGTGGTGGCGATCTTTGCCGACGTTCTCTCTCCTTATCCCTATGCCGAGGTACACCCGGCAGACCGGCTGCAGGGCTCATCTGCCCGGTATCTCCTGGGCACCGACTACATCGGGCGAGACCACTTCTTGAGCCGCCTGATCTACGGGCGCCCCTGATCATCATCTTCAGCATCAACGTTGGGGGAGTGATTATCAGTGAAGCCAGCTTGAGCTTTCTCGGATTCGGTCTGCCTCCCCAGATTCCGAGCTGGGGGGGGATGCTGAGCCGGGAAGGGCGTCACTACATGGAGCAAGCACCCTGGCTGGCGCTCTGGCCAGGGCTCTGCCTGACGATGGTCGTCTACTCCCTCAACATGTTCGGTGACGCCGGAGAGACCTGCTCGCGCGGCTCAGAGGTGCCGTGGGGCGTCTCGACGCGCACCGCGCCAGGTCGATTTAAGTTCGGCGGCGGCGTACCGCGGGTTGGTGACGCGGTGCGGCCTGCTCGATCCGGGCTGCGGGGTGGCGGCGGCGGGGCGAGCCTCGGCAGCGGCGGCATGAGCGCCCGCGCCATCGAAGGCGCCCGCCGCGCCCTGCAGAAGGCCGAACGCTCCGGTTGACGTCGCCTGCCACAGTTTGGTAGTGCGCCTGGTCAGCCCTTGCCACGTGAGCCGGGAGGCGGCAAGATGGCCGAATGGGCCTGTTCGATACGCTGGTCCTGCCGGAGGCGATCGCCTGCGCGCAGTGCGGGACCGCGATCCAATCCACGCAGACGAAAACTCTGGGCAACACCCTCGATACCTTCCGCGTCGGCGACGTGGCCGAGGCCGACGGCCGAGCGCAACCTCCTGGCCGTGGACCGCGCCGACCTCCTCTACTACCTGTCCGCGCACCAACGTGAATGCCGGCGCGTGCGCCGGCTACTGCGACAGGCCCTTGCAGTCGTGCAGAGCTACGCCGACTACACGGCTAGCGAAGATAAGGAAGCGTTCCTGGCAGAGCCGTTCGGGTTCCTGACACGCAGCGATCTGAAGGAGCATCTGGCCGCCGCCGCCCCGCTGAAGAGCATCGTCGACGAGTATCAGCGCCGGCTGGGCCGCACCGACGAGGACGACGGGTGGCCGTAAGCCGCTGTGCCTGACGGGCAGGTGGCGACAGATGCCGGCTTTGTTGCGCGAAGGTCCTTCGACCGTTAAGATGCGATTAACAGGAGCGACGAGTGTCACGGTCACCGAAGACGCGCTCGTGGTGGAACTCACCGACGGACGCACCATCTCCGTCCCGCTCGCCTGGTATCCCAGGCTTGTCCATGCTACGCCCGAAGAGCGGAACCACTGGGAACTGCACGCGGACGATCAGCACATCCACTGGCCCGACCTGGACGAGGACTTGAGTGTCGAGGGCCTGCTTGCAGGGCGTCCGTCGGGAGAAGGCGAGAGTTCGTTCAAGCGCTGGCACGCGGCGAAGAATGCAGGACGCAGCGTGGAGTTGCACGATCTTCGGCACGCCGAGAGGACCCGTGAGGCCTGAGGGCTAGGCACGCGCGGTCGGAAGGTCAGACGTGCGGCGAGCCACGCAGCCGTGGTCCCTGCTTCGGGTCGAGGGTGGCGGCAGCGGCGGGGGTGTCGACGTCGGTGTCGCCGGCCGGGAAGCTGACCGTGGCCAGGGTGTCCGCGTGGCGGGCGAACAGGGCGCGGGCGCCGCGGTCGCCGGAGAGTCCGGTCAACTCGCGGAAGTGGCGGCGCGCGAACAGGGCCGGCACGCCGACGGTGCCGCCGGCGTAGCGGCAGGCGACCAGCGAGGCCTCCCCGGCGCGGTAGGTCGTCAGGATGGCGCCCAGGAGCGCCGCCGACAGGTGCGGCTGGTCGGTCACCAGCACCAGCGCCGCCTCGGCCGTGGCCGGCAGGCTGGCGATTCCGCGCGCCAGCGAGCTGCCCATGCCCCGCCGCCAGTCGGGGTTGGCCACCACGGTCACGGCGGCGGCGGCAGAGTCGCCCGGCTCGCCGAGGGCGGCCGCCACTTCACCGCCGCGATAGCCCACTACCACGTGGATCGGAGCCAGGCCGGCCGTGCGGGCCAGCCGCGCGGTGCGCCCGATCAGGGTCTCGCCCCGGTACCGCAGCAGTTGCTTGGGCTGTCCGAGCCGGACGGAAGCGCCCGCGGCGAGGATCACGCCCGCCACCCGGCCATGGCTGGGGCCGTGACTGCAGCCGGGAGCAGAGCCGTGGCTGGGGCTGCCGCCCGGGCTGGAGCCCGAACCAGGGCCGCGACTGGAGCTGGGGCCGGCGCCGGGCCGCGCGGACCGCGCCGGTGGGGTCACGGGTCCGGCTCGCCGCCGCCGCGGTCGCCGCCGGCGCCGGTGTGGATCGGGGTCGGCCGCCGCCGTAGCGAGCCGCCCGCGCGCTTTGCCAGCACCGCGCGAATCTCGGCCACGATCGAGAGTGCGATTTCCGGCGGAGTATCGGCGCCGATGTCGAGCCCGGCGGGGCCGTAGATCACGTCCCCGGCCGGGGCGCGTGGGCCCAGCTCCTCCAGCAGCCGTTGCAGGCGGCGGCGCGGCCCCAGCACGCCGACGTAGCGCACCTTGCGCGTGGCGAGCTGCTCCAGGCAGGTCAGGTCGGTGGGGTAGCTGTGCGTCATCAGCACCACCGCTTCGCCGGCGCGCGGCGGCACCGCCGCGGCAAGCTCCTCGCGCGCGGCCGTGACCACCCGGACGGCGCCGGGAAACCGCTCGGCGCGGGCGAAGCCGGCGCGGTGGTCGAACACCACCGGCGCCCACCCCAGGGTCGCGGCCAGCGCCACCAGCGGCTCCGCATCGGGCCCCGCGCCGCACACCGTCAGGGCGAGCGGCGGCTCGACCAGCTCCAGCAGCACCCGCACCGGGTGGCCGGCGACCTCGTACACCGCCGAGCGGGAGCGGCCGGCCCGGAGCAGGCCGCTCAGGTCCGCGGCCACCGCTGCCCGCAGCTCCGGGCGCAACTGGCCGAAGGTGCGCACCGGCGCGGCCGGCCGGCGGCCGCCGGCACCCGCCGGCTGCTCGACCAGCGCCAGACGGGCGCCCACCTCGTGCGCTTCGCCGGAGCCGTAGACGGTCGCCAGCGCACTGCGGCGCCCGTCCGCCCGGGCCTGCTCGAGCAGCGGCAGGTAACGGCCGGCGATGGCTGCGTCGGCCGCCTGCACCCGCTCCAGCAGCACGTCGACGATGCCGTTGCAGCCGAGCCCCAGGCCCAGCAACGCGTCCTCCGGTGCGGTCGAGTCGTAGCGCACCGTGCGCGGGCGGCCGTCCGCCAGCACCTCGCCGGCCCGCTCCAGCAGATCCCCTTCCAGGCAGCCGCCGCTGATCATCCCGACCGTGGCGCCGTCCGGGAGGGCCAGCGCGCGCGCGCCCACGCTGCGATAGCTGGAGCCGTCGACCCGCACCAGGGTGGCCAGCGCATACCCCTGCCCCGGTTCCAGCCCCGACAGCCGGCCGACTATGTCATGCAGCTCATCCACCGGCGATCGCCGGCACGAAGTAGACCTCGCTGTCCGGCTCGACCCGTTCCAGCAAGGCGTCCGACAGCCGCTGCCCGATGATCTCGCCATCGATCGCGACCGCGGTGGTGGCCTTCAACTGGTCGCCGAGCCCCGGAAACCGCTGGTCCAGCGCGCGCAGCAACGCGCGCACGGTGTGGGCCTCCACCTGCAGCCGGGTCTGGCCGCCGGTGAGCTCCAGCAGCCGCGTAGGAATCTCTACCTGCGCCATCGGCGCACCGGCAACGGCGTCGGCTCAGGAGGCCTTGGCAAGGACCGTGGCGGCGTCCTGAATGGCGCGCACGATCTTGTCGTAGCCGGTGCAGCGGCACAGATTGCCCGACATCCAGTAGCGGATTTCGTGCTCGGTCGGGTTCGGGTTGTGCTCCAGCAGCGCCTTGGCGGCGACCACCACGCCGGGCGTGCAGATCCCGCACTGCAGGCCCGCGTGCTCCAGCAGCTTCTGCTGCACCGGATGCAGCGTCTGATCGTGGGCAACGCCCTCCACGGTCTCGACTTCGCGCCCCGCGGTCTCCACCGCGAACACCAGGCAGGAACACACGATGTTCCCGTCCAGCACTACCGTGCACGCGCCGCAGTCGCCGGTGGAGCACCCTTCCTTGGTGCCGATCAGGCCGATGTTGTCGCGCAGCACCTCGAGCAGGCTCTGGTGCGCCTCGCACAGGAATTCGGTGGGCTCGCCGTTGATGGTGGTCTGTACGTGAGTTTGATTCATGGTCTCCAATCCTCGTTCAATCCTCGGTTATCGAATACGGTCGCGCGGGCGGGCTAGGCGGCTGCCCGCGCCCGGTCGCGCGCTATGGCGGCGGCGCGCCGGGTCAGCACGCCGACGACGTGGCGGCGGAACTCGACGGTCCCGCGCCGGTCGTTGATCGGCCGGGCAGCCGCGGAGGCGGCCGCGGCCGCCCGTTCCAGGTCCGCGTCCTCGATCCGCGACCCGACCAGAGCGGCGGCCGATTCCGGCACCAGGATCATCGTCGGAGCCACCGCGCCCAGCGCGACCCGCGCCGCGGTGCAGGTGCCGCCGCCGTCCAGCGTGACGCTCACCCCGGAGCCCACCACCGCGATGTCCATCTCGTTGCGCGGTATGAACCGCAGGTAGGCATCCGCCGAGCCGGCTCCCGGATGGGGAATCTCGAACGCAACCAGGAACTCACCGGCGCCCAGGACATTGGCCCCCGGACCGGTACAGAAATCCTCCACCGCCACCCGGCGCTCGCCGGCCGGACCCGCGATCCGGCATTGCGCCCGCACCGCGGCCAACGCCGGCACCGTGTCGGCTGCCGGCGACGAGTGACAGAGATTGCCGCCCAGACTGGCGCGGCTCTGAATCTGGGTGGAACCGATCAGCTCCGCCGCCTCCACCAGACCGGGATATACGCCGGGAACTTCCGGGTGCTCGGTCAGGTCCACACTGGGAACCGCGGCCCCGAGCACCAGCCCGCCGCCGGTGAGGGTGATCTCGCGGGTCTGCGGGATGTTCTTGATGTCGACGATCAACTCGGGGATCTGGCGGGACAGTCGCATCAACACGATCAGATCGGTACCGCCGGCCAGCACCCGGGCAGTGTCCGGGTTCCGGCTCAGGACTTCGATGGCCTCGCTTACCGTCAGCGGGCTCACGTAACGTGCACTCATAGCGCCGATAGTATAGTCCCGGCGGCGGCGGAATACCAACCCCCGCGACTCCACCAAACGGCCAGGGTCCGTCCAGCGGTTACTATTCCCCCGTCAGCCGCCACGCCACTCCCTGCTCGGCGGTGGCCGACCTGAACCACTCGAGCACCTCCGGGTGATAGGGGATGCCGTTGCGGCGCCGGTCCTGCTCGGTCTCGGCTTCCGGGTAGCCGGAATAGAGCACCCGGCCTTCGCCGGACACCGTCGGGCAATCGAGCAGGTCGGTCAGGTACTGGTCCAGATCGGCGATGAACTCCTGCGGGTCGCAGAAGCAGGAGATGTCATAGGCCAGGAAGTTGTGCACGTCGCCGCCGCGCCGGCGCGGACCGGCGCCGGAGGCGCACAGCACGGTGGTGAGAATCTCGGAGATCACCGAGTACGAATACCCCTTCTGCGACCCCCCTTCGCGGGTCGAGCCGAGCGGCAGCAGCATGTACTTCTCCGGGATCTCCGCCTCTTCCATGATCGGGTTGCCGTGCTGGTCGGTGATCCACCCCGGCAGCACCTTGCGTCCCAGTCTCCGGGCCAGGCCGATCTTGTTGCCGGCCACCACGCTCGGCGACGCGTCGTAGATGAAGGGGGGATGGCTGGCGGACGGCGCCGCGAACGCCAGGGCGTTGAGCCCGAGCAGCGGCCGGGTGCCGTAGGTGGGGACCATCGCCATGCCGCCGGTGGTGGTCGCCTGCCCGAGCATGTGGTGCTCCAGCGCCATGTGGGCGTAGTAGGAGCAGGGGCCGAGGTGGCGGCAGTTCATCACCGAGGCGGTGCCGATGCCGTACTGCGCGGCGCGCTTGATCGCCTCGCGCATGCCGACCGGGGCGATCACCATGCCATGTCCGCGGTCGCCGTCGATCACGCAGGTCGCCTTGTTGTCGCGCGTCACGGTCCAGCTCGGCGTCGGGTTGATGGCCCCTTCCTTGAACCACTTGAGGTAGGTGCGCAGCATGTTGCTGACGCCGTGGGTGTCGATGCCGCGCAGATCGGCGTACAGCAACACGTCCGCCGTCTGGCGCGCGTCCGCCTCGGGCATGCCCGCCGACGTGAGCAGCGCCTCGGTGGTCCAGCGCATGTCCTCCTGCGCGACCCGTACTTCGATGTCCTTGGGCACCTGAAAGTGCTTGAGCAAATCAGCCTCCGATTGTGTGATGAGTGAGTTCCGATCGTAAACGAGTATCGGCAGTCGGTCGCAATCTGTCGTGTCCGCGCGGGCATCGCAGGTTGTTCTCCGGTTATTCTATCGAAGATCGCCCTTCGCGTGTCACCCTGGGCGTGGCGGGCGTGGCGGGCGTGGCAGGGCGTGGCAGGCGGAATCGACCGGGCTGCGCCGATGGCCGGGATCGGGCACACTGGCCGGCGTGAGCGGCAAGCACAACTGCGCCGGGCGTTCCGTGGCTGGTGGCGGCGGCTGGCGCACCGACTTGGCCACCCTGCTGCGCGGCATGGGGATGGGAGTGGTCGAGCTGGTGCCGGGGGTCAGCGCCGGGACCCTGGCCCTGATCCTCGGGATCTACGAGCGGCTGGTGGCGGCGCTGGCGGCGCTGGTGGACGCGATGCGCGCGCTGGTGCCGCGCCCGCGCCGCGGCGGGCCGCCGGGGCAGGCGGTGGCAGCCGCTTGGCGCGCGGTGCCGTGGCGGTTTCTGATCGTGCTGGGGGGCGGCATGGTGGGGGCGCCGCTGCTGTTCAGCCACGCGGTGGGCGCGGTGCTGGAAGCCGCCCCGGGGCCGGCCCTGGCCTTCTTCTGCGGCGTGGTGCCGGTGGCGGTGGTGCTGCCGTTGCGGGCGGTGGGACGCTGGCGGGCGCCACAGGTCGCGGCGTTCGCGGTGGCAGGCGCGGCGGCGGTGATCCTGTTGGGGTTGCCGGTACGCGCGACCGGTGCGCCGGCACTCTGGTTCCTGGCATTGAGCGGGACGGTGGCCGCGGCGGTCATGGTGCTCCCCGGGGTCAGCGGTGCGTTCGTGCTGCTGGTGCTCGGCCCCTACCCGTACGTGATCGACTTGGTGCGCGGCCTCACCGGGCCGGACCCGCAACCGCTGCCGCTGGTGGTGTTCGTGGTCGGCGCGCTGCTCGGGCTGGCGGCCGTCAGCCGCACCCTGACCTGGCTGCTGGCGCATGCCCACGGGGTCACGCTGGCGGCCCTGAGCGGGTTGATGCTGGGGTCGCTCAGACGGCTGTGGCCGTTTCTGGATCCGGCGGCGGTCGCCGGCAGCGCCGCGCCGGTGCCGCTGCACGCCATCCCCAAGGTGCCGGTGGCGGAGTTGGCGCGGGTCCCGGCGAACGAGCTGACGGCGGTGGTGGCGGCGGGGCTGGCGGGGGCCGGGATCGCCGCGCTCGGCCTGACGGTGGCCCTGGCCGCCGCGGCCGCTGGCCGGCGCATTCACGAAAGCTCCCCGCCGCGGTAGTCTGCACGATGGAGGCACGCGCATGGTCGGGGTAACGGAGGCGAACGGAGGCGAACAGATGAAATCGGCACTGCTGGTAATCGACGTACAGAATGACTTCTGCCCCGGCGGCGCGCTGCCGGTGGCGGACGGCGACGCGGTGGTGCCGGAGGCCAACCGACTGATGGCGGACCACGACGTGGTGGTGGCGACTCGGGACTGGCATCCGCCGGATCACTGCTCGTTCGCCTCCCAGCACCCGGACGCGGAGCTGTACGCCACGGTCGAGATCGACGGCATCCAGCAGACGCTGTGGCCCGACCACTGCGTGCGGGGGACCGCCGGCGCCGCGTTTCATCCGCGGCTCGAGGTCGAGCGGCTCAATCTGATCCTGCACAAGGGCATGCGTTGCGGACTGGACTCCTACTCGGCGTTCTTCGAGAACGACCGGCATACTTCCACCGGCTTGGCCGGCTACCTCACCGGGCTCGGCGTGCAACGGGTGGCGCTGTGCGGACTGGCCACCGACTACTGCGTCTACTACTCGGCGCTCGACGCGGTCGAGTTGGGCTTCCAGGTCGAGGTGGTGGCGGCCGCGTGCCGCGGCGTGGACCTGCCGCCGGGCAGCGTGGAGAGCGCGCTCGCCCGGATGGGAGCGGTCGGAGTCCGCCTCTCCTGACCGGGGAGTCGGCCCCGGGGAGTCGGTTGTGGCGTCCGCGCTGGTCACCGATCTGTATCAGCTCACGATGATGCAGGGATACTTCCTGCATCGCTACAACCCGCAGGTCACGTTCGAGCTGTTCTTCCGCCGCGCGCCGTTCGGGGGCGCGTACGCGCTGGCCGCGGGTCTGGAGGATGCGGTGGACGCGGTGGCGGCGCTGCGCTTCAGCGCCGAAGAGCTGGAGTATCTCGCCTCGCTCGAGCTGTTTCGCCCTGAGTTCCTTGAGTTCCTGGCCGGCTGGCGCTTCCGCGGCTCGCTGTGGGCGCCGCCGGAGGGCACCGTGGTGTTTCCCCGCGAGCCGCTGCTGCGGGTCACCGGGCATCTGGTCGAGGCGCAACTCCTGGAGAGCCTGGTGCTCAACATCCTCAATTTCCAGACCCTGATTGCGACCAAGGCGGCACGCGTGGTGCGGGCGGCGGCCGGCGGCCAGGTGCTGGAGTTCGGTCTGCGCCGGGCGCAGGGCCTCGACGGCGCCCTGTCGGCCGCGCGCGCGGCCTACGTCGGCGGCGTGCACGCCACCTCCAACGTGGCCGCGGGCTGCCGCTACGGCATTCCCGTGAGCGGCACCATGGCCCACTCCTGGGTGCAGGCGTTTGCCGGTGAGAAGGAGGCGTTCGCGCGCTTCGCCGAGATCTTCCCCGACCACGCGATCCTGCTGGCGGACACCTACGATACGCTGGGCAGCGGGGTCCCGCACGCCATCCCGGTGCTGCGCACCCTCCAGGCCGGCGGCCGCGACGGCTTCGGGGTGCGTCTGGACAGCGGCGATCTGGAGCGTCTCAGCCGGGCCGTGCGCACGCAGCTCGACGCGGCCGGGCTGCACCGGGCGCGGATCGTAGCCTCGGGCGACCTGGATGAGAAGCGGATCACCGCACTGCGCGCCGCCGGCGCCCCGATCGACGTATGGGGCGTGGGCACCCGCCTGATCACCGCGTACGACGATCCCGCGCTCGGCGGGGTGTACAAGCTGGTGGCAGTGATGCGCGCCGGGGCGTGGCGGGCAAGTGCCAAGCACTCCGAGGAGCCGGCAAAGGCAACGCTGCCGGGGATCAAGCAGGTGGTGCGCTGCCACCGCGCGCAGCAGGCGACCGGCGACATTCTCTGCCTGGACGAGGAGGCGGCGCGAATCATCGGTGCCGCCGGCGCCCGCGAGCGGCGCACCGTGCTGCTGGTGGAGCAGATGCGCGGCGGCGTCCGCGCCGGGCCGCGCGCACCGCTGGCCGCCATCCGGACGCAGGCGGCGGCGGAGCTGGCCGGCCTGCCCGCCGCGGCCCGGGAACTGCAGAGTCGCGGCGGCTACCCGGTAAGCACGTCCGACGCCCTGGTGGCGCTCGGGCGGCGGCGGGATCAGCCGCCCGCCTGACCACTTACCGGACGGGCGCGACCGCGGTACGATCGCCGGTTGATGGCTGAGGTGGAGGAACTGGCCGCGGCCGTGCGCGCCGCCCGGCGCGTGCTGGTGTTCACCGGCGCCGGCATCTCGACCGGGTCCGGCATACCCGACTTCCGCGGGCCGCAGGGAATCTGGAACCGCCGCCGCCCGATCATGTTCCAGGACTTCGTGGCCTCCGAGGAAGCCCGGATCGCGCATTGGCGCTACAAGGAGGAGGGGCATCAGGAGTTCGCGGCCGCCCGGCCCAACGCCGCCCACCGGGCGCTGGTGGAGCTGGAGCGGCGCGGCCAGCTCGATACGCTGGTCACCCAGAATGTCGACGGCCTGCATCAGGCCGCCGGCCACGATCCGGAACGGGTGATCGAGCTGCACGGCACCAACCGGGCGGTGGAGTGTCTGGGCTGCGGCGCGCGCAGCTCACCGGAGCCGGCGCTGGCGCAGTTCCGGGCCACCGGCGCCTGTCCCCGGTGCCGTGACTGCGGCGGCGTGCTCAAGACCGCCACCGTGTCGTTCGGCCAGCCCATGCCGGAGGCCGCGCTGCGCCGGGCGTTCGCGGCCGCGCGCCGCGCCGACCTGGTGCTGGCGATCGGCTCCACCCTGGAGGTGCGCCCCGCGGCCGACGTGCCGCTGGTTGCCTGTGAGCGCGGCGCCCGCTACGCGATCGTCAACCGCGGCCCGACCGGGCATGACCGGCTGGCGGACCTCCGCCTGGAGGGGGACGTCACCGTGCTGCTGCCGGCGCTGGTCGCGGCCCTCGACGCCGCCGGCTGAACTGCCGCTGGCGTGCGCTGTCGCCCGCGGTCGGCCGCGTCCGCCCGAACCATTTGGCAGACCGGCGCGCGATGCGAATAATGGAACCGGACACAGGAGGATCCTTATCATGAAAATGCTTCTTGGCGGCACCTGGGTGGACAAGCTCCAAAAGATCGAGGTGCTCAACCCTTTCGACGGCTCGGTGGTGGACACGGTGCCGCGCTCCGACCTGAACGACGTGGAGCAGGCGCTGGCCACGGCCGAGCGCGGCGCGCGCGTGATGCGCAGCCTGACCGGCTATCAGCGCTACGAAATCCTGCACCGGGTCGCCAACCTGATGCGCGAACGGACGGACGAACTGGCGCGTACCATTACCCTGGAAGAGGGCAAGATCCTGGCCGAGGCGACGATTGAGGCGACCCGGGCGGCGGAGATCATCTCGCTCTCGGCGGAAGAGGCGAAGCGGCTCGGCGGGGAAGTGATCCCGCTCGACGGCGCGCCCGGCGTCAGCGGCAAGTTCGGGTTCACGGTGCGGGTCCCGTGCGGGGTCGTCGTGGGCATCAGTCCGTTCAATTTCCCGCTGCACCTGGTATGCCACAAGATCGGCCCGGCGATCGCCTCGGGCAACGCCTGCATCATCAAGCCGGCCACCGACACCCCGCTGTCGGCGCTCAAGCTGATCGAGCTGTTCCTGGAAGCGGGCACCCCGCCCGAGGCGGTGCAATGTCTGACCGGTCCCGGCAGCGCCATCGGCAACGCGTTGTGCGCGGATCCGCGCGTGCGCAAGATCACCTTTACCGGGAGCCGCGACATCGGCGAGCAGATCTGCAAGGTCGCAGGGCTCAAGCGGGTGACCATGGAGCTGGGCTCCAACTCGCCGCTGATCGTCATGTCCGACGCCGACCCGGAGCGGGTGGCCAAGGCCGCCGCGGCCAGCGGCTACGCCAACGCCGGCCAGGTCTGCATCTCCACCCAGCGGGTCATCGCCCACCGCGACATCTACGGCGACCTGCTGGAGGCGATGACCGCGGCCGTCGAGTCGATCTCCACCGGCGACCCGTTGGACGCGGCCACCGGCATGGGGCCGATGATCCGCGAAACGGACTCGGCGCGGGTCGCCGACTGGGTCAGTGAGGCAGCCGGCTCGGGCGCGCGCGTGCTCACCGGCGGCGAGCGCAACGGCCAGTTGTTCCAGCCCACCCTGGTGGCCGACGTCAGCCCCGAGATGCGCATCTCCTGCGATGAGATCTTCGGTCCGGTGGTGGGGGTCACCGAGTCCCCCGACCTCGACAGCGCCATCGCGCTGGCCAACGCCACCAACTACGGCCTCAGCGCCGCCATCTTCACCCAGAACCTGGACTGGGCGATGAAGTTCGTGCGCGAGTGCGACTCCGGCAACCTGCACGTCAACTGGGGCACGCAGTGGCGCGCCGACCTGATGCCCTACGGCGGCGTCAAGGACAGCGGCATGGGCAAGGAGGGGCCGAAGTACGCGGTGCAGGAGATGACCGAAACCAAGATGGCGGTGTTCCACCTGTCGGAGTAGCGCTTCAAGGCCGGGAGCTACCCCTCGGACAGCTCGCGCAGGATGTCGGCGGTGTGCTCGCCCAGGGCGGGGGCCGGCGGCCGCAGCCGTTCCGGCGGCACCCCCGCGAACTTGAGCGGACTGCCGGTAACCCGGAACCCCGCGCCGCCGGCCAGCGGCGGCAGCATGGCGCGCGCCGCGAGCTGGGGATCGTCGAACAGGTCGGCGACCGTGTTCACCGGCGCCACCGGCACCCCCGCGTCGGCCAGCCGCTGCAGCCAGGCGGCGGCCGGCGCGCGCCGCAGGGCGGCTTCGAGCTCGCGCTTGAGCTGTACGGTATTGCGGTTGCGCGCGGCGTTGTCGAGGAAGCGGGGGTCCTGCGCCAGCTCGGGGCGGCCGACCGCCGTGCACAGCGCCGCGAACAGCCGGTCGTTGCCGGCCGCCACCACGAGCTCGCGGTCGGCGGTGGCGAACGTCTCGAACGGGGAGATCGACGGATGACGCGAGCCGAGCGGCGCCGGCACCGTGCCCTCGACCTGATAGCGGGCGACGGCGTTTTCCAGCACCGACACGGTGGCATCGAGCATGGCCAGGTCCAGCACGGCCCCGGCGCCGGTTCGGGCGCGTCGCACCAGAGCCGCGGCGACGCCGACGGCCGCGTACAGACCACTGACGATGTCCGCGATCGACGTTCCGACCCGCACGCGCCGGCCGGGCTGCCCGGGCTCGGTCTCGGTGCCGGTGATCGACATCAGTCCCGACAGCGCCTGGATGACCAGGTCGTAGGCGGGGCGTTGGGCCGCGGGGCCGGTCGCGCCGAAGCCGCTGATCGCGGCGTACACCAGGCGCGGGTTGAGTTGCTGCAGACGCGCGGCCGGGAACCCCAGCTTGGCCAGCGTGCCGGGGCGGTAGTTTTCGACCAGCGCATCCGCCCGCCGCACCAACCGGGCGAACGCCTCCCGCCCGGCGACGCTCTTGAGGTCCAGCACCAGCGAGCGCTTGCCGCAGTTGAGGCTGGTGAAGTACGCGGAGGGGCCGTGTCCGGCGGCACCCTCCGCCGGCAGAAAGGGGCCGAAGCCACGCGCTTCGTCACCCTCCGGCTGCTCCACCTTGATGATCCGGGCGCCCAGATCACGCAACACCATCGTGCAGAAAGGGCCGGCGAGGACCCGTGTCATGTCGACTACCGTGATGCCGTGCAGCGGCCGCGACCCAGCCATAAGCGTCCACGATAGCGCGCATCGGGCGCGCCGTCCACGCCCGCTCGAGGTTCGACGACGTGCGCGGGCCGGCCTGCAACGCGCGTGCCGACGTGTTATGCTGCGCGGCGAAATGTTGTTGTTACCCCACCACCCCAACGGTGGTTCCCGATGACTTGGGCGCTCCTGGCCGGAGTGGTAATCGCGGTGTACGTGTTGTACCGCACCTTCCGCCCCAAGCCGAAGCCCGATCCCAAGCCGAGCGCGGCCGCACCGCAGCCGGCGCCCGCCGGGGAGGGCCAACCGCAAACCGTCGGCGCTACCGCGGAGGTCGTGCCGGAGGTGCCGCGCGTCGGGAAGGATGAGTTGGTCGAGACGATCGATTCCCTGATCGAGCAGTACGAGGAGGAGATCCGGGAGATGACCCCGGCGCAGCAGAAGGAGCGGAAGGCGTCGTGGGAACAGATCGAGAAGCGTGAGCAGATGAGCCAGCTCGACTTCTCCGAAGAGGTGATCGAGCGGTTCTGGGGCTACAAGAAGGGCACCACGCCGGAGATTTCCTATCAAAAGAAACTATCGCTGGGCCGCGGCGTATGGTATACCATGCGCCAGCCCGACAGTCCGTGACGTGCGCGGCGCGCGGTGTAGCGACGCAGGCGACGCGGCAGTAGGCGTTGACAGAACCCGGGCAAGTCGCTAAGTTCCATCCAGGGTCATACTAGCATGCAGGATGCCATTCATCCCAAGTACGGTTTCGTGGTGTTCAAGGACACCTCCTCGGACTTCGCCTTTCTGAGCCGCTCAACGCACGGCTCGAAGGAGAAGATCCAGTGGGAGGACGGCAACGAGTACCCGTTGATCAACATCGAGATTTCGAGTGCGTCACACCCGTTCTATACGGGCAAGCAGACGCTGGTGGACAGCGCCGGCCGGATCGAGAAGTTCCGCCGGCGCTACGGTCTGCCGTCCACCGACAACTAGCCGGAGCGGGCGTCAATTATGCATTAGCCAGCGCCGCCGACCGGCCGAACATTGATACTACCGGGCAAAAGCTACTGGGAGGGGGGGTTAATTGCGCGTACACGGTTATTTGGATTCGGTCACCGAGCTCGGCGCACCGCCGGCGGCGTCGGCGTCGGACGAGCGCGTCTACGTGGTCCGCGGGGGGTTGCCCCTCAGCGGAGAGATAACCATCGCCGGCGCCAAGAACGCCGCGCCGAAACTGATCATCGCCTCGCTGCTCAGCACGGAGCCGAGCGTCATCGAGAACGTGCCGCGCATCGGCGAGGTGGACTTGACCCTCCGCATCTGCACTGCCCTGGGCGTGGGGTGGCGCTGGCTCGACGCCACCACCCTCGAGATACAGCCCGCGTCCCTCGCCGATTGGCGGATCCCGACCGACGTCAGCCCCGAGAACCGCTGCTGCGTGATCTTCATCGCGGTGCTGCTGCAGCGCCTGGGCCGGGCCCGGATTGCCACCATCGGCGGCGACGCGATCGGCGCGCGGCCGATCGACTTCCACGTCGCGGGGTTGCGCCGGCTGGGCGCCACGATCGAACGCGACAACGACGTTACCCGGTTCCGGTGCGACCGGCTGACCGGCGCCACCGTACGGCTGCGCTACCCCAGTGTCGGGGCGACCGAACAGTTGCTGCTGGCCGCGGCCGGCGCCGACGGGCGTACGGTCATCCGGAACGCCGCGATCGAGCCGGAAATCCAGAATCTGGTCGGGTTCCTGCAGGCGATGGGCGCCCTCATCCACCGCCAGGGCGAGCGCACCTGGGTGGTGGACGGGGTCGAACGGTTGCACGGGGCGCGCTATCCGGTGATCGGCGACCGCCTGGAGGCGGCCTCGTACGCTACCGCGGCGGTGGCCACCGGGGGCGACGTATTCGTGCGCGGAGCGGTGGCCGAACACATGCTGACGTTCCTGCACGCGCTCGGCCGCGCCGGTGGGGAGTTCCGGATCGATCCGGCGGGGATTCTGTTTCGCGGCCCGCGCATTCCCCGTCCGCTGCAGGTGGCGACCAGCCCGCATCCCGGATTCATGACCGACTGGCAGCCGCCGCTGGTGGTGCTGCTGACCCAGGCCGCCGGGGTGTCGCTGGTGCATGAGACGGTCTACGAGCGCCGCCTCGGGTACGTGGCCGCGCTCGGGGAGATGGGGGCCGGGATCGAGCTGAGCACGAACTGTCTCGGCGCCCGGCACTGCCGGTTTCACGGCCGCGGCTGCCATCACAGCGCCCTCATCCGGGGGCCGACGCCGCTGCTCCCGTGCGACCTGGTGGTGCCCGACCTGCGCGCCGGGTTCGCCTACCTGTTGGCGGCGCTGGTGGCGGACGGTGAGAGCACCCTTACCCAGGTGGGCAACATCGAGCGCGGCTACGAGGCGGTGCTCGACAAGCTCCTCGGCCTGGGCGGCCGGATCGAGGAGCGATGTCCGGAACCGGCGGCGGTCGCGCAACGCGCCACCGCCTGACGCCGGCCCGGGGCGGCGTCGGCCAAAACCCGGCACGGACCTGAACCGTGGTAAGGCGCCTGCCCGGGGCGTGGCGCGACCGCCTGTTCCGGGTCATCTTTCTCTCAGATACCCCAGCCGGCCGGCGGTTCGACGTGGTTCTGATCGCGGCCATCGTGGCCAGCGTCACCGTCGTGGTGCTCGAAAGTTCGGCCCCGGTGCGGGCCGTGCTCGGCCCGTTTCTGACCGTCGCCGAGTGGATCTTCACCGGATTGTTTCTGGTCGAGTACGTGCTGCGCCTCCTGTGCGCGTACCGGCCGCACCGTTACGCGCTCAGCTTCTTCGGGCTGGTCGACCTGTTTACGGTGTTGCCGGCGTTCCTGGGGCTGCTGCTCCCGGGCAGCCACTACCTGGGGGTGTTGCGCGTGCTGCGCGTGCTGCGCGTGTTCCGGGTGCTGAAGCTGGTGCCGTACATCGCGGAGGCCACGCTGATCGTGGATGCGCTGCGGGCGAGCCGGCGCAAGATCACCGTGTTCCTGTTCGCCGTGCTGCTGATCGCCCTCACGCTGGGGTCGCTGATCTACGTCATCGAGGGCGAAGCGAACGGGTTCACCAGCATCCCGCGCAGCCTGTACTGGGCGGTCGTGACCCTCACCACCGTGGGCTACGGCGACATCTCGCCCCAGACCGGTCCCGGTCAGGCGCTGGCGATGCTGATCATGATCATGGGCTACGGGATGATCGCCGTTCCCACCGGGCTGGTCACGGTGGAGGTGTCGCACGCCCTGCAGGCACGCGACCAGCGCCGCTGTCAGGCGTGCTCCAAGGCGAGCCACGAGCGGGACGCCGCCTTCTGCCGCCACTGCGGCACGCGCCTCGACGTGAAGACGCACGGGACGGGCCAATAGCGGCGCCGACAGGCGGCGGCTTGGGGTGCTGCGCGGGGCCGCAGGTCAGCGCCGGCGGCGCAGCACCACCACCGCAATCCAGACCGGCAGGCTCAAGAGCGCCGCGTAGACGGCGATCGCCAGCGGCCCGAGCAGCGCCGCGAGCAGGGACGCGGCCACGGTGGCGGGCGCCAGCACCGCAATGGCGGCCCAAGTCACCCGCACGTACCCCAGCCGCCGGAGTTGCCGGCACGCCAGCGCCAGCGGCAGCCCCGCCGGCGCGACCACCACCAGCGACGAGGCCACCATCAGCGCCATCGTCGGCTACGGTCCTGGCGCGGCAGTGAACCCGAGGCCGCGCACCGGCGCCGAGAGGGCGATCCCCACCGGCAGCCACAGGAGCCCGACGTTCTGCGGCCGCGCGGCCGCAGGGAACCGGCCGAATAACAGTGCCAGGCTCATCGAGTCTCCGTCATCCGTACCGGGATCTTCCGGCCCTTGCCGGTCGGTGGGTAGTGAATCCGCAACGTCTTCCGGTACTTCTCACGCGCGAGAACCACGATCTCCCTTTCGTGCGGGACGCTTGACGAGACCAAGCGATCATCGACCGCCGTATCCCGTCGGTGAGAGCGGCACGGTTCAACCCGGTACCTCCCCAGACATCAGGCGGGGGAGGAGGAGGTCGCGGGCGCGCGCAAGATCCCTTGTCTGTTGGTGCAGATTTGTTTGTTGTATACCAATGCCCAGCACAAGATTGCAATACTGCACTGATAGTTCTTTTCTCGGTATGACAAGTCTAACAGTTGAGAGAAGTCCATTTGGAATGAAGGGCTGCGCGGCTCCTTTACGCAAATGTGAGAAATCATAATGTAACAGATGTTGCAGAACAAGCTCATTGAAGTAACGCGGAACAATGGATGAGGCGTTGTTGTTCACCCATCCCCCGTCGTAGGACCAGTGGATACTTCCACAATTCACGCCGACACGACCAAACACAATCACGAAACCGGTATGCGTCGACTTACTCGAGTATCCTTGAATACCGTTTCCTCCAAATACAGGATACTGGTGCGAGTCATCCAGCTCCTCGCCCCAGAATTGCTTTCCGCCACGAATGTCGGCCACCTCACCTAGCGTCTTTGTTTCCCACCCCTTCGGCAGGCCATCGACCACTCCGGTGCTCTCATGGCCGGGAAAGCGGAGCCGGACGAACCACTCCCGGTAGAGCTCCCGCGCAGCCTGTTCCAGCAGTGCAATCCGCCGCCGGTTATTCTCGATCAGCTCGTCGTAGGCGGAGAGAATGTCGGCAATTTTATCTTGCGTTGCCCTGTCCGGGACATCAATTTGGACGGAAGAAAACGTACTCTTGTTGATTATTGGCTGTGGAGCACCTCCACTCAGACCAATAGCGCGAATCATGGGGCGGTTCTGCATCAACGCGTAATACACAAACTGCGGGCTGTTAGCCCCGTTAACGATGATTGAGTTGACTTGTTGATTTGTCAGACAATCCGCCGACGCAATTCCACATTTCCCAATCGTGTTACCGATGCATGTAAACACTATGGAATCTCTAGGGATGAACTGATTCCGATGAGATCCACGAGCTCTTTCTGTCACAGTCGAGCGAGTTTCGGTCACGTAGTATGAGTTCCATTGCATGTCGCTGGGCGTTACGAATAGGAAGTCTCCTCCATAGAATTCAGGATTGGCGGTCGCCGGAGTCTTGCCAGTTACCACCGTTCCAAGCTCATCAAGTCTCTTCACGACCCATACGGCACAAGGAAACCTGGATCGATTTGAATATCGGTCGTGGGGCGCGGACTTCAATCGTGCCGACCTCATCCTTCGTCCCCGTCGGCTCCGTGGAGCTCCGCCTCGATCTCGTCGATGGTCGGCAGGCTGCCCTTGAGATCGTCCGGCAGGATATCGACCAAGCGGGTCTCCCAGTCCGCGACGTCCAGGGGCTTGGCGAGGTCGCGCAGGGCGTACTCGACGACCATTCGGTCCTTGCCCTTGCAGAGCAGCAGGCCGATGGTGGGGGTGTCGTCGGGGTGGCGCATCAGGTCGTCCACGGCGGAGAGGTAGAGGTTCATCTGGCCGACGAAGGCGGGGCTGAACGGGACCGCCTTGAGCTCGACTACGACGAAGCGGCGGAGTTGGAGGTGGTAGAACAGCAGGTCCACGCGAAAGTCGCTGTCGCCGACCTCGAGGAGCACCTGCCGGCCGACGAAGGCGAAGCCGGCCCCCATCTCCAGCAGGAAGCGCTGGATGTGGTCAGCGAGCCCCTGCTCGAGCTCCCGTTCCGTGCGCGGCCGGCGGTGCCGAGGAAGTCGTACAGGTACGGGTCCTTGAACCAGCGTGGCCAGATCGGAGTCGGACGGCGGCAGCGTCCGCGGGAAGTTGGTGATGTCCCTGACGCTCGTACAGGAACTGTAGTTCCTCCTTGCGGGCGTACCAGGAGTCTCCGGGAGTCGTGTGCAGCAGCGCCAGATTACTGCGCCAGGGAAGGCGCGTTGCACGATTTCGCGTCGGGCCAGGCGCCCCAGGCGCGCATGTACTTGAGGTTGCGGGGCGAGAATCCTGCATGTCCGGGAACGCCTCCCGGAGGTCGAGCCTTCCCGCTCCTGGCGGGCGAGAACCGCCTTGCCGATGTCCCAGTAGAGCAGCACCATCGCCTGGTTGGCGGCCAGCACGACGCGCACGCGTTCCGTGCGGATGCGTTCCTTGATCTCAACGAGCAGGGCGGCGTAGTCAGCGGGCAACTCTCCCCTGCCCGGAGGCGCTGGGATCGAAGCGTCCGCGCGCCGGCGCCCCATGGATTTCCGTTCCGTCACAGCCGCAGTGCCTCGAAGTTGCGCTTGATGCTTGCCGCGAGCCGGACCGACTCTGCGTTGAGCTCATCGAGCTCCGAGTGGATATCCCGCATCGTCTGCTCGAAGTCGAAATCCTCGTCTTCCTCCTCCGGTGCGACCCCGACGTAGCGTCCCGGCGTCAGGCTCCAATCGTTGGCGGCCAACTCGTCGTGGCCGACCAGCTTCACCAGCCCTTCGACGTCTCGCAGGGCCGCGTCCGGGAACCGCTCCTGAAGCCAGTGCGCCTGCCGCCAGAAGTAGTGCGGCGCTGTGAGATGCTCCACCGCGTCGCTGCGCGCTTCGCCGACTGCCTTGAGCGGGCTGCCGCGGCCGTTCCTTCGACCCTCGGCCACGCGCGACAGCAGCCTGTGGAGATGATCGGCCTGGCGGATCAAGTCGCGCCCTGCTTCCGCCAAGGGCTGGGCGCGTGCGGCGAACGCCGTGAGCCCGGCGTTGTCGGGGCCGGACGAGTCCCATGCATCGCGGGTATCGCCCGCCTCCGACTCGAAGGCGTCCAGGTCGTGCGCGAACGCCTCCCGCGCGTCTCTCGAACTCCGTGTGGCTCTGTGCGAGGTCGTCGGAGAGTTCGCCATCGGCACACGTCGTGGCTGCCGCGGCAAGCGCGGCGGCAAGGCGCCGGACGGGCGTCGCGGCTTCGCTGGCTGCTTCGACCATGCGTTCGAGGTGCTCGGCCACGAGGGCGAGGAAGCGTTCGTTCTGGCCCCGATAGAGCCAGACAATGGCCGCGAGGTTCTTCTGCTGCTCTGGCGTGAAGTCGTAGATCTTGCGCGTCACCTTCCGGTGGACGTTGCGCGCGTCGATCATCAACACCTTCTCCCGCAGCTCGGCGGGCTTGGCCTTGTCGAGGAACCACAGCTCGCACGGCACCGTGCGCGTGTAGAAGAAACCGGAGCGGATCGCCACCATCACGTCCAGGTGGCCCGCCTCGATCAGCTTGCGGCGCACCTTCGCTTCCTCGCCGCCCGCCGACGACGCCTGCGAGGACATCACGAACCCGGCCCGGCCGGTGTCGTTCAGGTAGCTGTCGAAGTAGGAGATCCAGAGGTAGTTGCCGTTGGAGACCTTGCCCTTCTTGTTCACGCCAGGTAGGGCATAGGGCAGGCGCGGGTCGTTCTTCACCTTCTCCGCGTCCACTTCGTCGACGTTGAACGGCGGATTGGCCATGACGAAGTCGCACGTGCCGAACAACTCGTGCGGGTCCTCGTAGTAGGTGATGGCCTTGTGGATGTTGCCCTCGAGGCCGTGCACGGCGAGGTTCATGTTGGCGAGGCGGATCGTCGTCGGGTTCTTCTCCATGCCGAAGAACGTCGCCCGTTCGGTCGGGTCGAGGTGCATGCGTTCGATGAAGTGCGCGCTCTGCACGAACATCCCGCCCGAGCCGCAGGCCGGGTCGAGCACGCGGCCGTGGTCCGGCTCGATGACCTTGACGATGGTCTGGACCAGCGCGACCGGCGTGAAGAACTCGCCGCCGTCATGCGCCTTCTGGTCGGCGAACTGGGTGAGGAAGTACTCGTAGATGCGCCCGAACACGTCGCCGTCCGCGCGCCTCAGGGCCGGGTCGTCGAAAGTGCGCAGAAGCTGGCCGAGCACGTCGTTGTCGAGTTCCTGGTACTCGGCCTTGGGCAGGGCGCCGCGCAGGGTCTCGTAGTCCTGCTCGATCTTCTCCATCGCATCGATGATCACCTGCGCGCGATCAGCGCTGTCAGGCCGGGAGACGAGATGGTCGAACTGCGCCTCCGAATGCAGGAAGATCGCGCCTTTCCGGGAGAAGTCCTCCTTGGTGAGTGCGCGTGGCCTGCCGCCGCGCCTCGGCAGCGAGGGCTCGATCTCGGCCTTGACCTTGAGGAAGCGGCTGCAGGCGTGGCGCAGGAAGATCAGCCCCATGACGGGCAGGAAGTACTCGTTGCTGGCGAAGTTGGAGTTGGCCCGCAGGTTGTCCGCGCTGGACCAGAGTCGTTTCTCGATCTCGCCCACGTGTTCCAACCGTGTGTCTCCTGCTCAGATTCCCGAGTCCGTCAATCTGCCGGTCCGGGTCGACGCCGGCGGCGCAGCACCCCCACCGCAATCCACACCGGCAGGCTCAGGAGCGCCGCGTAGACGGCGATCGCCAGCGGCCCGAGCAGCCCCGCGAGCAGGGACGCGGCTACGGTGGCGGGCGCCAGCACCGCAATGGCGGCCCAGGTCACCCGCACGTACCCCAGCCGCCGGAGTTGCCGGCACGCCAGCGCCAGCGGCAGCCCCGCCGGCGCGACCACGACCAGTGACGAGGCCAGCATCAGCGCCATCGTCGGCCACGGTCCTGGCGCGGCCGTGAACCCGAGGCCGCGCACCAGCGCCGAGAGGGCGACCCCCACCGGCAGCCACAGGAGCCCGACGACGAAGAACCGCCAGCCCGACCACGCCTCAGCCTTGCGTTCCGCCATGACGACTCCACCGTGACCGATCCGCCGAGGATTTGCTACCACCACCGGAAACGCAAAGCGGGACGAAGCGGGGCGCGGATCAGGTGGCATGCGGGGTATAGAGGTCCTTGAGGGAGTACCAGCGGTCGGCTCCGCGTCTTGCGGCCGGCTTGCGGCGGGTGAAGTAGCGTCGTCCGAGCGTTGCGCCGCGGCTGTTGGGATACTGCTGCAGCTTGCGTTCCAGCTCGGTTTCCAGGGCACGGGGCGACCGCACCGAACCCCATTTGCACTCCCCGAGGTCGGTCCAGTTGTCGTCGCGCATGCCGACGACGTCGATCTGAGTCGCCGGGCTCCAGTACTCGCCGACCTCGAAGCCGGCGGCGACCCCCTCTTGGGCGTAGATCAGCGGCAGCGCCTCGCGACAGAGCCGTTCGAAGCAGCCGCCGAACCAGGCGTCGAGTGACGGCGCGATGCGCTCCGTAAAGGCGCGCGCCGGGCCGCTGGCGCGGATCACGCTCACGTTGGGGAACACGAAGCGGAACCAGAACCGCAGCAACGGGTCTTCGATTTCGAAGCGTACCTGACGCGGATTGGGACGCCGGCGTTCCAGCGGATAGCGGCGGCGCAGGTAGCCGAGGCCCGTGAGCTGCTGCAGATAGTAGTGCAGGCTGCGCTCCGGCAACCCGGTGGCGGTGGCAATCGCGGGCGCGGTGCCATGGCCGGACGCGACGGAATGAAGAACTGCCTGGTACGGGGCGATCTCGCGCAGTTCCTCACGCAGCAGAAAGACGGGTTCGTGAAACAGCGGGGCGAACTCGGCAAGCAGATGCTCCCGGATGTTGGCGTCGATGGAGCGGCGGTCGTCCAGGCAGAGCAGGTACTGAGGCAGCCCGCCGACCAGGAAGTAGGCCCGTGCCTGGTCCTCGGGCGACCATCGCGGATGGAACCGGGCGGCATCCCGATAGCCGAACGGTTGCAGGTGGATCTGGGCGGTGCGCCGGCCGAACAGCGGGCTCTTGCTGCCCAGCACGTCCCGCTCCATGAAACCGAGATACGAACCGCACAGCAGGAGCACGACGTTGCCGGCATCCCGCCACCACCGGTCCCAGCAGTGCTGCAGCTCCGACAGCAGGCTGGGGCTGGAGGCGGCGATCCACTGAAACTCGTCGAGCGCCAGCACGAGCTTCGTTGCCGGGTTGGTGGCGGCCCATTGCTCCGTTACCGTGCGTAGCGCCTGTTGCCATCCGGCGGCGCGCAACTCGGCCAGCAGCGGCAGGTCGAGCGCGCGGGCGGCCTCGGCCAGGAACTCCCGCACCTGCAGCGCCGTCGAAGACTGCTGGCCCAGGTAGTAGACACCGGGCTTGTGCGCCATGAACTTCAGGATCAGCTCGCTCTTGCCCACCCGGCGCCGGCCGTAGATCGGAATGAGCTCCGATCTGGGCGAATGGAAGGCACGCTGCAAGACGTTCAATTCCGCGTCGCGACCGATAAACCTCACCGTAATCGTAGGATGAGAGCTGTTCCCAGAATCGTCAAGTCGTGTTTCGACAAGTTACGACTAGACAAGTCATGCCTCGTCTTCGCCATGGCCTGCATCGCCTCGAGCGGCGCGCGGCGGCGTCGGCAGACTCAGTAGGAGATGCCTGGTTCGACTTCGGGGAGCGCGCGTGCGCGTGTCAGAGGCCGGTGGCCAGGAGGGCCTGGGCGAGGCGGTCGAGGTCGGCGCGGGTCTCGATCTTGCCGAGCCGCAGGAGGCGGCGCACGACGAACAGCCAGGGGCCGAGCGCGGTGCGCAGGGATTGCAGCTCGAAGGTGGTGGTGTCGGGGGGAGCGGCGGCGGCGGCGAACGGCAGGCGATCCAGGGCGCCGAGCAGGGCGGTGAGGAAGTGGGCGATGCGCCGCATCTTGCCGTAGTTGAGGTGCTCCGGGGTGTCGCTCTGCCGGTGGTAGTGTTCCCAGCGGCCGCAGGAGAAGAACAGGTAGGGCTGTCCGGCGCGGCGAAACGGCAGGTGATCGCTGACGTCGCCGACGTAGCTATTGAGGGTGGCGATCAGCGGCAGCCGCCACGGCCGCCGGCAGCCCGCCACGGCCGGGGCCAGCTCCGCGTGCGACTCCGCGCCGGTCATGAACAGCAGGTTGCGGACGCGCGGCAGCCGGCGCTGCCGGCCACCGACCGGGAGCCGCACCTCGTGGCCGGTGAGGTCCTGGATCAGCGCGCAGGCGATCCCGCGCTGGTCCATCTGCCGCGTGTGGAAGTTGATGCTGCCCATGGCCGGTGAGCCCGCGTAGGGCTGCTCCTCGTTGTCGAACAGCGCCACCACCACGTCGCGCGTCAACGGGCGGTCCACCAGTTCCCGCGCCACTTCCAGGACGATGGCCACCGCCGCCGCGTTGTCGTCGGCGCAGGGAGCTTCCAGCGCGCTGTCGTAGTGGGCGCCCAGCAGCAGCGGCGGCGCCTCGCGCCGGGTCCCGGCCGCCACCGCGATCAGGTTCATGCCTTCGGTGGCGGCCGCGCCGGGCGTGCCGCCGGCCGCCGCGTCGGGCACGCCGGGCCCGCTGGGCCCGCTGGGCACGCTGGGCGCGCTGAACGGCAGGCGGTAGGAGTCGCCCCGGTACGGCCGCAGGCCGATCGCGTGCAGCCGCTCCACCAGGTAGTCTTCGGCACGGCGGTGGCCGAGGGTGCCCGGCTTGCGGCCCTCGGCGGTGGCCAGAGCCGCCACGTCTTCGCGCAACCGGTGTACTGCCGTCATGCCCGTGCCACCCTTCAGTCTCCCGGGCGCGTCATCCGCCGCGGCTGCACCCAGGCGTCGAACTGCTCGCCGGTGACGTAGCCCAGCTCCAGCGCCGCCTGCCGCAGCGTGCCACCCGCGGCATGGGCGCGCTTGGCGACCTCGGCCGCCTTGTCGTAGCCGACGTGCGGGGTCAGCGCGGTCACCAGCATCAGCGAGTTGCCCACCAGTTGCTCGATCCGGCGCCGGTCGGCGCCGATGCCGATCACGCAGTGACGGCGGAAGCTGTCGGCGGCGTCGGCCAGCAGGCCGATCGACTGCAGCAGGTTGTAGATCAGCACCGGCTTGTACACGTTCAGCTCGAAGTTGCCGGAGGCGCCGGCGAAGCCGATGGCGGCGTCATTGCCCAGCACCTGCACCGCCACCATGGTCAGCGCCTCGGCCTGGGTGGGGTTGACCTTGCCCGGCATGATCGAGCTGCCCGGCTCGTTGGGCGGGATGGTCAACTCGCCGATACCGCTGCGCGGGCCGGACGCCAGCCAGCGCACGTCGTTGGCCACCTTCATCAGCGCCGCGGCCGTGGTCTTGAGGGCGCCGCTGCACTGGACCACGGCGTCGTGCGCCGCCAGCGCCTCGAACTTGTTGGGCGCGGTCTCGAACGGGTAGCCGGTAAGCTGGGCGATCACGGCGGCCACGCGCTGCGCAAACCGGGGGTGGCTGTTGAGCCCGGTGCCGACCGCGGTGCCGCCCAGCGCCAGCTCCAGCAGCCTCGGCAGGGTGGCGCGAATCCGCTCCGCTCCGCGCGCGACCTGCACCGCGTAACCGGAGAACTCCTGGCCCAGGGTCAGCGGCACCGCGTCCATCAGGTGGGTGCGGCCGATCTTGACGATGCCGTCGAATTCCCGGCTCTTGGCGGCCAGCGCCTGCTCCAGATCGGCCAGCGCCGGCAGCAGCCGCTGGTGCAGGGCCGTGACCGCAGCGACGTGCATCGCCGTGGGAAAAGTGTCGTTGGAGGACTGCGACAGGTTGACGTGATCGTTGGGGTGCACCGGGTCCTTGCTGCCCGGCTCGCCGCCGCAGAGCTGGATGGCGCGGTTGGAGATCACCTCGTTCAGGTTCATGTTGGACTGGGTGCCGCTGCCGGTCTGCCACACCACCAGCGGGAAGTGGTCGTCCCAGGCGCCGGCGATCACCTCGTCGGCGGCGCGCACGATCAACTCGCAAAGGCGCTCATCCAGCAGGCCCAGCTCCCGGTTGACCTGTGCCGCCGCCTTCTTGAGGATGCCGAAGGCGCGGATCACCTCCAGCGGCATCCGTTCGCCGCCGATGCGGAAGTTCTCCAGCGAGCGCTGGGTCTGGGCGCCCCACAGGCGGTCGGCCGCTACCTCGACCGCCCCCAGCGAATCGGTCTCGCGCCGCACTTCCGCCCCCGGGCCGGCACTCGAGCCGCCGCCCACGGCCGGAGCGGGCGCCGGCGCGCGCGTCCCCACGGTCAGGCCAGCTCCGGGTACAGGCGCCGCACGACGTCCACCAGCTCGCCCACGTGCGCCGCCGACTCCGCCAGCAGGCGCCGCTCGTCCGCCTCGAGGCTCACCTCCAGCACGCGCTCCATGCCGCCGGCGCCGAGCACGCACGGGACGCCCACGAACAGGCCGTCGATCCCGTAGTGACCGGCGCAGTAACCCGCGCACGGCAGGATCCGCTTCTTGTCGCGCACGATCGCCTCCACCATCTGCGTCACCGCGGCGCCGGGCGCGTAGTAGGCGCTGGTGCCCAGCAGCCCCACGATCTCACCGCCGCCCTGCTTGGCGCGGTCCACCAGCTCGGCCAGCCGCTGCTCGCTGATGAATTCGGTCACCGGGATGCCGGCGATGTTGGTGAAGCGCGGCAACGGCACCATGTCGTCGCCGTGGCCGCCGAGCAGCAGGGTGTTGATGTCCTCCACCGAAAAGCCGGTCTCCTCGGCGATGAAGGTCTTGAACCGGCCGGTGTCCAGGCAGCCGGCCTGGCCGACGATGCGGTTGGTGGGAAAGCCGGTCGTCTTCCAGGCGGTGTAGACCATGGCGTCGAGCGGGTTGCTCACCACGATCACGACGCTGTCGGGGGCATGGGCGGCGATCTGCTCGCTCACGCTGCGCACGATCGCGACGTTGGTCTTGATCAGGTCGTCGCGGCTCATGCCCGGCTTGCGCGGCAGGCCGGCGGTGAGCACCACCACGTCGGCGCCCGCGATCGCCGCGTAGTCGGCGGTGCCGGTCACCGTGCAGTCGAACCGGCGGATCGGCGCGCACTCGTACAGGTCCAGCGCCTTGCCCCGGGTCGGGTTCTCCATCTGCGGGATGTCCAGCAGCACCACGTCACCGAGCTGCTGCGATACGATCCAGAGCGCGCACGAGGCGCCGACGTTGCCGGCGCCGATCACCGCGATCCTGGCTTTTCCAACCATCTGTACAGGGCCTCCTGGGTCCGGCGGCCGCCTGTCGTCCGGCGGCCGCCTGTCGTCCGCTTGGCGCACGGTTGTCGGGCGCGCACGCTGCCTCTATATTCCGGTCACCTTGAGCACCGTATCACCACCCACAGCAGCGCGCGTGGCGTCGAATGCCGCTGGCGAACCGGCAGATCTCGCAGATCTCGAAGCGTGCTACCGCCGGATTATACGGGAACTGGGGGAGGATAGCGACCGCGAGGGTCTGGTGCGCACGCCGGGGCGCGCGGCGCGGGCGCTGCTCGACCTCACTGCCGGCTACCGCGAGGATCTGCACACCATCATCAACGGCGCCATCTACGAATCGGAGTCGGACGAGATGATCATGGTGTGCAACATCGAGACCTATTCGCTGTGCGAGCACCACCTCTTGCCGTTCATCGGCCAGTGCCACGTCGCCTACATTCCCGCCGGCAGGATCATCGGGCTGTCCAAGATCCCGCGCATCGTCAATCACTTCGCCCGGCGGCTGCAGTTGCAGGAGCGCCTGACCACCCAGGTCGCCAACGCGGTGCGCGCGGCGGTGGACGCGCAGGGCGTGGGAGTGGTGGTGGAAGCCAGCCACCTGTGCGTGATGATGCGCGGCGTCGAGAAGCAGCACTCGCAGATGAAGACATCGTGCATGCTGGGGAGCTTTCGCAGCTCGCCCTCCACCCGCGCCGAGTTTCTGCGGCTGCTCGGCTCCTGACCGCCCGCGCCGCCCGCCCGGTTGTCGCCGTGGACCGCATCGTCATTCGCGACCTGAGGATCCGCTGCGTCGTGGGCGTGCTGCCGCGGGAACGCACCACGCCGCAGGACCTGCTGGTGAGTCTGGAGGTGGGGGCCGACCTGGCGCCGGCGGCACGTTCGGGCAGCCTCGAGCATACTCTGGACTACGCGGAGCTGGCGCGGCAGACGCGGGAGCTGGTGGTGGCCGGACGGTTCCGGCTGCTGGAGACGATGGCCGAGGAGGTGGCGCGCCACGTGCTGCGCCAGCCGCGCGCGCGTGCGGTGCGCGTGACCGTGCGCAAGCCGGCGGCGGTGCCCGAGGCGCGGGACGTGGGGGTGGAGATCTTCCGTGCGCACTGACCGCGAGGGCCTGCCGACCATTCTGGGCGTGCTCAATCTGTCGCCCGAGTCGAACGTGCCGGGGTCTCATGCCGCGGGCGTGGCCGCGGTACGGCGCCGCGCCGCCCGCCTGCGCGCCCGGGGGGCTGCGCTGGTGGAACTCGGGGCACGCTCCATCAGCCCCGACCGGGCTCCGGTGACCGAGGCCGTGGAGTGGGAACGGCTGGTGCCGGCGCTCACCACCCTGGTGGCGGACGGCTGCCGGGTCGCGGTCGACACCTGGAGCGCGGACTGCGCGCAGCGGTCGCTCGCGGCCGGGGCCCGGTTCATCAACTTCACCGGTGCCGAGCCGCCGG
This sequence comes from Spirochaetia bacterium, assembly GCA_965198005.1. Lineage (GTDB taxonomy): Bacteria > Spirochaetota > Spirochaetia > SZUA-6 > Bin103 > Bin103. The sequence continues at coordinate 183,999 of CBDAOI010000003.1, read as the reverse complement.
GCACGCTGTTTGCGGCCGCGGCCCGCCGCAATGCGACCCTGAGCGTGCTGTATCTGCCCTACGCCGATCCGTACGCGATGCGCGCCGCGTCGCCGGTGCCGTACGGTGTCGGCCGGATGCTGGACTATTTCCGGCGGATGCAGACGCGGGCGCGGCAGGCGGGGTTGCGCGACCTGGTGCTCGATCCCAACCTCGGCATCTTCCATCCCAGCTACGACGACACGGTCAAGATCGCCTACCAGATGCAGGCGCTGCGGGCGCTGCCGGCGGTCGCGCGGCTGGGCGCGGCGACGCTGGCCTACCTGGCGCGCAAGGCCGCGCTCTCGAGCCGGCAGCTCGTCGCCGCGCAGCTGGCCGCTACCGGCGTGGACTTCGTGCGCGCGCACGAGCCGGAGATTGCGGTGCGGGCCTGGCACACGTGGGCGTGCGTCCAGCGGGACGGTGGCGGGGCGTCGGTGACGGAGTGCGTGCCGCAGTGGGTGTAGTGCGCAACGGGGTGCGCCATCGGGCGCGTCACGTATACCTGGCGCTCGGCTCCAACCTCGCGCCGCGGCGGCATCTGGCGCGCGCCCTGGCGTTGCTGCGCGCCCGCTTCCCGCTGCTGCGGACCTCCGGCTGGTTTCTGACCATCCCGTGGGGGTGCCGGCCGCAGCCCTGCTTCCTGAACGGCGCCGTGGAGATCACCACCGCCGCCTCGGCGGACGAGGTGCTCGCCTTCACGCAGCGGCTGGAGGCGCTGGCCGGGCGCCGGCGGCTGCTGCCCAACGGCCCGCGCACGCTGGACCTGGACCTGCTGCTGTTCGGCGACTGCGTGCTGGACCGCAGCCACCTGACGGTGCCGCACCCCGGCCTGCGCGAGCGCGACTTCATGCTGGTGCCGCTGCTGGACCTGGCGCCGCGGGCGCGCGACCCGCGCGACGGCAGCGCGCTGGCCGCGGCGCTGCCTGGGGTGCGGTACCGCCAGATCATTCGCCGGGTGGCGGGCCCATGACTGCCGGCGCCGACCTCGGAGCCGCCGCCGGAGCCCCCGCGGGAGCCGCCGGTGCACGTACCGGAACCGCCCTCGGCGCCGCCGATGCAGGCGCAGTCGGCCCCGGCGCGCTGCAGGGCCGGGTGGCGCTGGTCACCGGGGCCGGGCGCCGCACCGGGCGCGGGGTGGCGCTGGCGCTGGCCGCCCGCGGGGCGCGCGTCGCCGTCCACTACCGCTCGCGCCCGCACGAGGCGCACGCGGTGGTCGGGGAGATCGAGCGGCTGCACGGACCGGCGTTGGCGGTGCAGGCGGAGCTGACCGACCCGGCCGCGGTGGCGGCGATGGTGGCGCAGGTGACCGAGCGCTTCGGCCCGGTCGAGATCCTGGTCAACTGCGCCGGCACGTTTCTGGTGAAGAACGTCGCCGAGGTCACGCCTGCGGAGTGGGAGCGTGCCGTGACCGGCAATCTCACCACCACGTTCCTGACCTGTCGCGCGGTGCTGCCGGCAATGGCGGCGCGCGGCTACGGCCGCATCGTCAACTTCGCGGACGCCGGCGCCGACCACCTGCGGGCGGCGCCCAACCTCACCCCCTACCTGGCGGCCAAGACCGGAGTGCTGATCCTGACCAAGAGCTTGGCCGCGCACTACGCCGGCCGCGGCGTGACGGTGAATGCGGTCTCGCCCGGGATCGTCGACAACTCGGTGACCAAGCCGCCCGCCGGAGAGGCCGCCATCCCCGCCGGCCGCTACGCCACCATCGCCGACGTGGCCGGCGCCGTGTGCTTCCTGGTGAGCGACGCCGCCTCCTACGTTACCGGCGCCAACCTCAAGGTAAGCGGCGGCTGGCACGCCTGAGCCGGCGCGAGCACCCTGGCGCCTATGGTCCACCCGCCTGTGGTCTATCTACCCGCGAACGCGGGGGCCTTGGCGTCGACTTGGCCGGCTGCGCGTCGGGCCGTACAGTGATTGCGATGGCGAGCCTGTACGTGGTCGCTACGCCGATCGGGAATCTCGGTGATATCACCGTGCGTGCGCTGGAGACGTTGCGCGCGGTGGACGTGATCGCCTGCGAGAACACGGCGCGGACGCGGAAGCTCCTCAGCCACTACGGCATCCATGCCCGGACCGTCGCCTACGCGTACGGCGAAGCGCGTTCGGGCCGGGTGCTCGGCCTGCTGCGCGCCGGCCACGACGTGGCGCTGGTAACCGACGCCGGCACGCCGGGCATCTCCGACCCGGGCAGCGCCACGGTGCGCCGCGCGCGCGAGCACGGGTTCGCGGTGGTGCCGATTCCCGGCGCGTCCGCGGTCACCGCGTTGCTGAGCGTGGCGGGCACCGGCGCTCAGGGGGTGACCTTCTACGGGTTCCTCTCTCCCAAACCGGGCCGGCGCCGTTCCCAGCTCGCCCGGCTGGTGCACAGCGGCGGCCCGTTCATCCTGTTCGAGGCGCCCCAGCGCGTGCTCAAGACCCTGGCCGACCTGCAGGTTCTGGCTGCGCACCGGCGCGTGCTGCTGGGCCGCGAGCTGACCAAGCTGCACGAGGAGCTGCTGGACGGCACCCCGGCCGCACTGAGCGCCTGCCTCGAAGCGCGCGACCGGATCGCCGGCGAGTTCGTGCTGCTGGTCACGGCCACCGAAGCTGCCGGATTACCTGGCTAACCCTCAACGGCGCCGCCCAACGCGCGGCTCGCGACATACCGTCGCTGGGGGTCGTGCGGCCCGGTTCCCACTTCGTGAACCAGTCCCCGCGACACCAGCTTGACCAGGCGGGTCCGGGTCGCGCGCGCGGAGAGTCCGACGGCGGCCGATGGTGCGGTTGCGGATCCTGGAGATGCCGCGCGGCAGGTCATCAAGCGTCATTCCGAACGGCAGCAGGCCGGGATTCTCCACCTCGATCCAATACGCCGCCGACGGTTGGCACCAACCGTCCCTGGTGAGAAGTGAGAAGCCGAAGCGTTTCGAGATCTCGGCGCGTCAGTTTGCGCACCGGGGCAAACGACTCGGAAGCAGCTCGGAAGTCGACGGCTTCCGAGTCGAGCGCCGGCAGCGGTCCTTCATCGTACGACTCGCCAGTGGAAAAACGGCGCATCTCGGCAACCAACGCGGCGTCGGCCAGACGGTTGGACGAGCCGACCCGCACGTAGGCGCCGCGTTGCAGCCCGTCTCGCGCCAGATAGTGCGGGCGCGCGGGGCTCGGGAAGACCTCCACCGCCACTACCTGTGAGTTCCGGTAGCTCAGCACCTGGACGTCCGGCAGCAGGCGCGGCTTGATCGAATCGCTGATCAAGTTCACCACCCGCTCCTCCAGGTCGAGGGGGTCGACGACCCCGCGGATGTGCCTGGTGCGATCCTCCACGCCGATCAGGATGATGCCGCCGGCAGTATTGGCGAACGCGACGATCGTACGCAGAAAGCGGGCGGGCGAGGAGAGGTCGCGCTTGAATTCCAGCTTCTTCCCCTCGGTCTGGCGGAGAATCTCGACCAGCTTCATTACTCGGAAGTCTACTCTGAAGCCGCATGCGGCGCCATGCTTCCGAGTTCTCCGCCGTGCCGGCCGTCGAATGGCTGACTGAGTGACTGGCAAGCTGCTGCCCGCCGGATCATGCCGGATCCGGGGTAGTAGGCACGCTTGTGAAACTAGTGTAGGATGGCAGGGCCATGGCCGTTGAAGGTATCGGACCGGTCGATCCGGTCTCCAGTTTCGACAACCTCGACCGGGTAGCCCAGGCTGCCAGGACGGAGCGGAGCGACTCCATCGAGATCTCGCCGGAGGCGAAGTCCGCGGCCGCCGTGCACCAGGCGCAGGAGCTGGTCAACGCGAGCCCCGACGTGCGCGCCGACCGGATCGCCGAGGTGAGCCGCAACCTGAACGACCCGTCCTATATCAATGCCGCTCTGGTCGACCGTCTCGCCGACCGCATCATGGAGTCGTTCGGCATTTAGACAGGGCCGTCGTCCTGCGCCAGCAGGGTGCGGCTGCGCCTGCGGTTTAGCCGGCCACCCGCTCCCGGGGATCGCCAACGACCACCGCCACCGTAACCCCGTGCACGGTGAGGACCTGTTCCAGGGGGCGGGACGATAGTGCGCGCCGGCCGAGCGGACACCACAAGCGATCGTCGCTGCGCTCGAACGGGGCGCTGCGGGAGGCCGACTGGGTGCGCGTCGAGGTAGTCGACTACCATTGAATGGAAGAGAATGACAGGTGACGACGAACCGATATGAGCCGGACTACGCCGTCCCTCCGGGGTGGCTGTTGAAGGAACGCCTTGACGCGCACGGGATTTCCCAAGCCGAGTTCGCACGCCGGTGTGCGCGATCACCGAAGCTGATCAGTGAGATCATCGCCGGAAAAGCTCCCCTGGAGCCGGCTACGGCACTGCAGTTCGAGAAAGTGCTCGGCGTCCACGCGAACATCTGGCTTGGCACCGAAGGCGCATACCGCCTCCATCAGGCACGGGAAGCAGAGCTCAGAACCAACAGCACTGCAAAGGTGATTTCGTGGGCGCAGGGCTTTCCGATCGGGGGCTAACGGCGTCGCCGATCGGAGAGGGGCTAAAGCAAGCGGCCGAGCTCTGCAATCGCGCGGGCGTAGCTTTGGCTCTGGTCGAACCATTCCGGAAGACCGCATTGAGCGGTGCCGCGTGGTGGCTTTCGCCAAGCGCCGCGATTATCGAGTTGAGCGCGCGTCACAAGAGCGACGATCACCTCTGGTTCAGCCTGTTCCACGAGGCGGCACACATCGTACTCCACAGCAAGAAAGCAGTATTCGTAGACGGTCCGGATGGCGAGGCGGCCGACCTGGAGGCGGAGGCCAACGAGTGGGCAGCGGACGTTCTCTGCAGCCCCGAGAAGTGAGACACACCATCCCCAAAACCGCCGCCCGGGGCGTCGCTCTTGGCCCATCCCGTCCGTCCGCCAGGAGTCTGTCGTAATCCGACAGACTCCTGGTGCGGCTGCGCTACGGGCCGAACCGCACCGAACGCCAGGACAGGAACTTCAGGTAGAACTGCCGGCGGTAGCGCCAGAGGCGTACGTGGCGTCCCACCACCACCCGTTTGAGGATGCCGGCGATGGTTTCCAGCAAGGCGGCCGGAGCGGTGCCGTCGGCCGCCAGAATCGAGCGCGGCAGCATCGCCGCCAGCTCCCGGTCCGGCACCAGCGCCGACCATTCATGGCCCTTCGCGTCGTGCACCAGCGCCTCGACCCGGAGCCGCTGATCGACCAGGCGGGGACGCACCGCCCGTACCTTCGCCGCCAGCTCCGTGGCCGGCGGGTCGCCCGACTGCGGCCGCTCCGTCGCGTTCAACTGTGTCATGTCCCTTTACAACGGCTTGCGATTCGGTCGCGCTTTGCGCCGCCGGGGGCGCCGCTTTCGCACGTGTGGCGCCGCGCGGCAACGCAAGGCACGCGCGGCACCTGCGGCAATGCGTGCACGGCCGCCACGCGGACGGCGCGGTTCGGCTATACTCCTGAGCCAGTCGTGCAACTGGAACAATTCGACGCCACCATGCGCCGGCTCCTGCTCGCGGGACCGGACAACGCCGCCGGGGCGCAGGCCATGCGCGTCGACCCGGCGCTCAACGGGCTGCAGGTCGGACGGCTGTCGACCGAGGTGACGCGCGTGGCCTGCGCGGTCGATGCGTGCCTGGAGACGTTCGAGCGCGCCGTCGCCTGGCAGGCCGACCTGCTGTTCGTCCACCACGGCCTGTTCTGGGGCCGGCCGCTGGCCCTCACCGGCACCCACCTGGCACGCGTCCGGCTGCTGCTGGAGCACGATCTGGCGCTGTACGCCATGCACCTGCCGCTGGACTGCCACGCCGGACTGGGCAACAACGCCGGCATGGCCGACGCCCTCGATCTCGGCGAGCGGGCGCCGTTCGGGGAGTACCGCGGGGTGGCGATCGGGCTGCAGGGGCGGCTGCCGGCGCCGGCGCGGCTGGCTGACGTTACCGAGCGGCTGTTCGGCGGTGACCGGCACTGCCTCGCGGTGCTGCCGTTCGGGCCGGAGCGGGTGGAGACCGTGGCCCTGGTCTCGGGCGGCGGCACGCGCGATCTCGACGCCGCCATCGACGCCGGCGTGGACCTGTTCATCACCGGCGACGCCGCGCACCAGAACTACCACGCGGCGCTGGAAGCGGGCGTGAACGTGGTCAGCGGCGGCCATTATCTGTCCGAGGTGTACGGCGTGCGCGCCGTGGCCGAGCACTTGGCGCGTGCCGCCGGCCTCACCACCACCCTGATCGACGTGGCCACGGGACTGTGAGCTCACCGCCCGCCGACCCGCCCGGCGCGGCCCGCGGCCGGCGCTGGCCGCCCCTGCTGATGGTGCCGGCGATCCTGCTCGCCGACCAGGTGGTGAAGGCGATCGTCCTTGCCGCCCTGTCGTACGGGCGTCCGCTCGAGGTGGTGGGCGACGTGCTGCGCTTCACCCTGATCCAGAATCCCGCCATCGCGTTTTCGATCGGCCACGGGCTGCCGCCCGAGGTGCGCCGCATCGTGTTCCTGATCGTGCCGCTGGTGGTGGTGACGGCGATCTTCATCTACTACCTGCGCACCTCCGAGCTGTCGCCGGTGCAGCGCTGGCTGGTGGCCAGCCTGATCGGCGGCGGCCTCGCCAACTACGGCGACCGCTTGTTCCGGCCGGCCGGGGTGGTAGACTTCATCGACGTGAAGTTCTACGGCCTGTTCGGCTTGGCCCGGTTCCCGACCTTCAACCTGGCGGACTCGTCGGTCGTGGTCGCGGGGATCCTGCTGCTGCTGACGTTCCTGCGCGACGAGATCGGCAGCCGGCGGAGCCAGCGGTGATGAAGGTGATGAACAAGAAGGCCAACACCGCCCTGTTCATCGTGCTCGCCTCACTGTTCAACCTGGTGCTGATGGGCACGCTGGTGGTGGTCACGTTCCTGGTGGTCGCGGGGCTGTTCTCGGACCTCTCCGGGCCGCTCACCGGGCTGCTGGCCTTCGTCGTGGTCGGCGTGCCGATCGTGGCCGCCTTCCTGATCTACGGCGTCGTCATGCGCTGGATCCGGAAGCGCTGGAATCTGGAGCAGTACCTGCACCCGATCTTTCGGCGGCGGCGCGGGTAGCCGCATGCGCCCCACCTCCGTGCGCAAGGTTGGCAAGAGCGATCTGTACGTGACCCCGCTGGGGTTCGGTGCCGGCCCGATCGGCACGCCTGATGTGACCAACGAGGCGAGCTTGGCGACGGTGGCGGCGGCGTGGGCGAGCGGGGTGCGGTTCTACGACACCGCGCCCTTGTACGGCATGGGCCGTTCGGAACGGCGCCTGGGGCTGGCCCTGTCGGGCCGCGGCGACCGGGCGGCCTATCGGATCAACACCAAGGTGGGCAAGTCGCTGGTGCCGGAGCCGGTGCCGAACGCCGCCAACGACACCCATTGTATCGACGGCAGCATGCGCACGCCGCGCGACCCCGTCACCGGGTTTCGGATCGCGTTCAACTACACCCACGACGCGCTGTGCGCGCAGCACCGCGACTCGCTGCAGCGGCTCGGACACTCGTCGGTCGACAGTCTCACGATTCACGACGTCGACTACGGCTACCACACGCCGGAGCAGATCGCCGGGCACCTGCGCGAGCTCGCGCGTGACGGCGGGGGCGGGGCCGCGGCTCTGGAGGAGCTGCGCGCGGCCGGCCGGATCAAGGCGATCGGGTGCGGCTGCAACCTCGAGGCGCGCAACCGGGCGAGCTGGCCCGGCGGCGCGCACGAAGCCCTGATCGAACGCATCCTCGACACGGTCGATCTCGATTTCCTGGCCATCGCCGGGGCCTACACGCTGCTCGAGACGCGCGCCCTGGACCGGATCATGCCGCTGTGCGCCGAGCGCGGCGTGGGAGTGATCGGCGCCACGCCGTACGCCAGCGGCTGGCTGGTGGCGCCCGGCGAAGCCGGAACCTACATGTACGCCCCGCCGCCGCGCGCAATCGTCGACAAGTCGCGCCGGATGCAGGCGATCTGCCGCGCCCACGGCGTGCCGCTGGCCGCCGCCGCCATCCAGTTCCCGCTCGCGCACCCGCTGGTAGCCGCGGTGATTCCCGGCGCCCGCTCGGCCGCGGAAGCCACCCAGAACGCGGCCTACCTGGCCACCCCGATTCCCGCAGCCCTGTGGTCCGAGTTCAAACGCGAGGGGCTCCTCCCCGCCGCCGCCCCCACCCCGAGCGAGGAGCCGTAGCGCTGCGGCACGTCGAGGAGTGACGGGCCGGCAACGACTTCAGCACTCCGCCGCACGATGGCCGGAGTCCGAAGGTCGAGGCTCTCCAGTCCGCACGTTCGCCGCAGCCTGGATGTCCGTCCGTGAGAAGTCGTCGCCCTTGAACAAGAGTGGTGCCGCCAAGTGCTTGGCCAGGGCGTAGGAAAAGCAGTCGCCGTAGTTCAGCGCTCCACCATGTCCCGTTCCCTTGCCATGTTGGTCCCAACCTCGCCCGGCTTGGCGACCCTCGACACGACTTCTGTGAAGGACGAGGATCATGTACTGCGACGCTACTATCGACATGCAAACGGTCCCTACATGTCTCATATTCGCGTCCACAAAGATGTGAACTCGATACCTCGGAGAGTATCTGCCGATGTCCAGCATGCTTCAGAAGCTCAAGCTTGAATTCAACCCGTTCGAGCCATCCGCCGCCGGGCGTGGCGCAAGAGCAGTGGTGATCACCGGAGACTCTGGAACTGGCAAGACTTGCCTCCTGAGCTGGCTACACCAGAGAGTCCTCCCCAGCCGTCGAATCAAGTCCGTCTGGTATCATCGCCGGCGTGAAGCTGGATGACCTGCAGGCCACCGCCACCGTGCGCGGGATCCTGGCGGATGCTCTGGTCACGGTGGTGAGCGTGCGCTGGTTCGGGTCCGATGCGCCGGAGCTCACCTACCGCGGGGGCGGCGGCGAGCTGGGCAGCGAGATCCTCTACCGCGACGAGGAAGCGCGCCTGGAGATTGTCGAGCAGGGGCGCCCGTGGAGCTTCGACGGCGACGGGGAACTGTTTCGGCTGGTGTCCGAGGCGCTGCGCATCCACCTTGCGCACCTGTTCGACCCCACGCTGGCGGTGCACACCTCGCTGGTAGAGCCGCTGCCGCATCAGATCACTGCGGTGTACGAGGCGATGCTGCCGCGGCAGCCGCTGCGCTTCCTGCTGGCCGACGATCCCGGCGCCGGCAAGACGATCATGACCGGACTGCTGATGAAGGAGCTGATCGCCCGCGGCGACCTGCAGCGCTGTCTGGTGGTGTGTCCCGGTAGCTTGGCCGAGCAGTGGCAGGATGAGCTGTACCAGCGTTTCCACCTGAACTTCGAGATCTTCACCAACGACAAGGCGGCCGCGGCGCGCACCGGCAACTGGTTCCTGGAGACCGACCTGGTCATCGCGCGGCTCGACAAGCTGGCGCGTGACGAAGAGCTGCAGGAGAAGCTGCGCACGCCCGACTGCCGCTGGGACCTGATCGTGTGCGACGAAGCGCACAAGATGTCGGCGACCTTCACGGGCGGCGAGATCCGGTACACCAAGCGCTACCGGCTGGGACAGTTGCTCGGCGGTCTGACGCGCCACCTCCTGCTGCTGACCGCCACCCCGCACAACGGCAAGGAAGAGGACTTTCAACTCTTCATGGCGTTGCTCGACGGCGACCGCTTCGAGGGCCGGTTCCGGGACGGCGTGCACGCGGCGGACGTCTCCGACCTGATGCGGCGGATGGTGAAGGAGCGCCTGCTCACGTTCGAGAGTACCCCGCTGTTTCCCGAACGCGTCGCCCACACCATTCCCTACCGGCTCTCGGTCGTGGAGGCTCACCTCTATCAGGCCTACACCCAATGGAAAGACCGTGAGCAGGGTGTTGCCGGCCAGCCGCCGTTTCCAAACCGTGCCAAGCAGGATTGCCGCAGCGCGCCTGGCACTGATGCCGGGCGGCCGCCAGCGGGGAGTGCCGCCGACGGCTGGTGGAGGTTAGCTGTCGAGTTCATCGGTAACGATGTTGGTGGAGTCGATGATGCTGATGTCGTTGACGACGGCGTGCAGGATGGAGCGATAGCAGACGGCGTTGACCAGGCGCGGAACGCCGCCGGCGTGGCGGTGAATGTCAGCTTTGGCATCATCGGCGAAGATCGAGGCAGGGCGGCCACAGCGGACGGTGTGGTGGTCGATGTAGCGACAGGTCTCCTCCAGAGCCATGGCCGGCATGTGATAGGAGATACGGATGCGCTGGCGCAAGGAAGCGAAGGAAGCATATCTGAGCAACTCGCGCAGCTCGGGTTGGCCGGCGAGGACGAAGGTGATGGAGTTTTTGGTGTCGAAGGCGAAGTTGACCATGTTCTTGATGGCCGTCAGGGCGGTGGCCGCAAGGTCCTGAGCATCGTCGAGGATGACTAGTGGTTTCTTGGTCAGCTCGGGGATGGTCTTGAAGAACAGCTGCTTGGCCTGGCCGGCGAAGAACGGCGGATCGATCTTCAACTCATCGAGGATCGCCTTGTAGAGCTGGGCTTCCGAGAGGCCGGCAGCGCGGACGTAGAGGGGGCGGTAGCGGTTGCCGTCGAGTTCGCTGACGAAGGCGGCGAGGGCGACCGACTTGCCGCAACCGATAGGGCCGGTGAGGAGCAGGATATCCTCGTCGGCGACGCCGAAGGAGAGGCGGGAGAGCGCCTCCTGATGGGCGGTGGAGGGGAACGTGTCGGCGGGCTGGAGGTGCTTGCCGAACGGCAGGCGGGAGAAGCCGAAGAAGGAGAGGACGTGATCATGCATCTGCATCGTGGTGCTCCTTGGGGGTAGTGCGGAACTGGCTGAACGAAGTCTGGTTGCGGTCGCGGAGCTGGGCGTGGTGCTGCTCGCGCAGGCGGGTGAAGTAGTCCCGGGCGGCGGCCGACACCTCGGGCGGCTTGGCGCGGGACTCCTCGGGGACCGCCGGCACCTGTGTGGTGACCTGTTTGGAGGCGCTGGTGGTCTCCAGCAGGCCGCCGCCGGGGTCGTAGATGGCCAGCTGGGCGAGGTCGTAGGGGTCGAAGCGGACCTCGACGACGCTCGACGACGCTGCCACTGGGGGTGCGCCGTTCGCGCCACGCTGGTGATCGGGGTATTGGTTGCCGTGCAGCTTGATCCTGCCGTACTTGGTGACGGTGCGCCGTTCGCGCCACAGGAACAGGGCGTTGAAGGTCTCCAGATCGGTGATCCGGCGGTGGTCGGCGGGCAGCCCGTCGCGGAAACGTGCATCTGGACTCTGGCCGGTGGCTGAGTGGACGCGGACGTTGTATTCCAGATCCATCCAGGCCCAGAAGGCGGAATCGTTCAGTACGCATCCCGGCGACTTGGGCCTCACGTTGGAACTGGTTCTTGATGATCTTGTTGAGCGCCTCGACTTTCCCCTTGCAATAGCTTTGATAGGGCGGGTGGCGCACTCGTTTGACCTGTAACTCGACCAGGATGGCCATCATGTGGCGCGAGATGTAAACTTTTCCGTTGTCGACGTAGCACCGAACCGGCACGCCGTAACGCAGGACGCAATAGCGGAAGCTGTCCATCAGGGCGGGCAGCTTCTCGTCGAAATAGTACTTGCCGAACAGGATTTTGCGGGAGAAGTCGTCGATCCAGAGGAACAGGTAGGTTTTCTTGCGGCCTTGGGGGGTGTTGAGCCAGATGCCGTCGCGGGCGTCGGCCTGCAGGAGGGCCAGGGAGTGCGGTGCCTCGAACGAGCGGTAGGAGCTGCGCGAGTCTTCAGCGAGCATGCGGTAGCGGACCGCCTGGGTGAGGCCCTGCTCGGCCACGGTAGATGGTGCGATCTGAGATGAGGTGACCGGCTGCTCGGCCATGGAAGCGGTAGATGGCAATTCCGGTTGATCTTGCTGCCCAACTGATCGTCGGTGGCGAGCAGCTTGCGCAGTTGAGGGATGCTCCTGGTGGGCAGCTCGTTGACCAGCGCGAGGAGCTTGGCGCGCAGCCCAGGATCGTGGACGCGAGGCGAGGTGGGCCGCGGCCGGTAGAACAGCAGCCCCCGGGGGCCCTTCTTGCGGTAGCGGTGGAGATAGCCTCGGATGGTGCGCCCGCCAACCCGATGCTGCTCACAGTAGCGGCGGCGTTCAGCGCGTTTGTCGGCGTTCCCGATGTGCGGGTCGAGCAGCATCTCGACCAAGCGCAGGCGTTCGTCAAACGCCTCCATGGCCGCGTCCGGGATCTGCTCCCAAGGGAAGTCGGGGCCGCTCATTCGAGGTCCTCGCGCTCGCCGACGACGGCCCGCCGGCACAGCCAATCGCGGTACTCGCTGGTGAGCTCGTCGAGGGACAGGCGCGGCTGCTCAGCGTACAGCTCACGCAGGCGCTCGACCTCCTCGGCGAGCTTCTGCAGCAGCACCTCGCCGGCTACCTCCAGGTGGTGTGAATCGATCTGCTGCCACGGCTCGGGAGTGAGGAACAACTCCAGCACCCAGTCACAGAGAAACTGCAACCGGTCGCCGATCAGCTGCAGCAGCTGGGAGAGTTCATCGAACCCGCCCAGCACGCACTGGGGAGCATCGATGAGCTGGCTCAGAATGTTCTCCCGCACCAGCGCCGCCTGGCGGCTGAAGATCGACCCCCGGGTGTGGTCGGCGTGCAGCAACGCCGTCGCATCGCTGCTGCGGTAGCCAGCCAGGGCACGCCACAGATCGCGCTCATCGGCGCTCCTGCGCCGGCAATGCTCCAGCAACCAGTCGCGGCGGCGTGGCGGTGGCGTCGGTTCGGTCAAGATCCGATGAAAGAGCAGCAGCAGCTCTTCCAGCTGCGCCAAACGGTCGGGGGAAACCAGTAGTTGATCCACTTTGATGCCTCCTGAGGGTGGATGCTTAAGTGGTATCGAACCAACAGCCGCCTCGAAATACTAGACTCAATGGAAGCGGCGGGGGGCTCCGGGCGCGCTCCGCGACGTAGGCGAGGTGAACGCAGCCGACAACGGTGAACGCTACGGTGATACCGAGCGCGGCCTGTCTGGCCTTCTCCAGCGCGGCCACTGAGCGCCGCAACTGCGCCAGCGCACCTTCGCCCACGCGCACCGGTGGCAAGGCGGTGAACGGCGCCAGCTCGGCCACCCACTCGTTCACCTCCAGCAGCATCGCTGCGATGGTGTCGTCCACCCACAGCAGATGACGCGCTATGGTGCGCTCACAGGCGCTGCCGATCACCGCGTAGGCGTGGGCACGCGCGCTGCCGGCCGTGGGGTGCTTCTTCCGCAGCTCGAGCACCAGGTCGAGCCTGATGTTGCACTCGGGAATCACAAACCACGGCAGCATGCGTTTGGTGTACTGGGTGCCCGCTTCCCGCGCCCGCTCACAGATGATCACCACGATCAGGTGTTGGTGATTACTGCCGTCGGTGCACCGCACCAGGCGTTTGCAGTAGCAATGAATCACCACCGCATGGCTCTCCCCGCACAGCACGCAGGGACGCTTGCCGCCTTCTCTGATCAGGGATTGGCGGTAGGCTTGAAAGTCGAAGCCGTCTAGTTTAGGATGATCCAGCTTTTAGGTGGGGGTCACCGTTGTACCCGGAGTAAGTACTGGCGGTGGCCCCTATCTTTTTTCGTGATCTCCGGAACGCTTCCCGGGCGAACCTATCCTACCCCCACTGGCGGATTTGTCCACATCCCGGAAATCTCACCTGGCGGGCAACAAGCAGGGCGCGCCTGATCGCCTGGGCGTTCATCGTCCCGATTCTGCTGCTGCACTTCGTCGTCAAGATCAGCCCGTCGGTGAGCGCCGTGTACTACTCGATGACCGAGTGGTCGGGCATCGGGCCGGCGGAGTTCATCGGCCTGGAGAACTTCCGCCGGCTGCTGTTCGAGGACCGCTCCTTCTGGCAGGCGTTCTGGCACAACTGGCTGTGGCTCAGGTCACAACTCCCACTTGAAGCTGAAGATTGTTGGGGCCGTGATTCGACTCGGCTCGGATACGTCGGAGAACGGGTCCCTGAACCGCTTGGGCACGTTGGACCAGCCGTCGTAGATGCTGCCGTCGAAGTAGAAGCGCCGCGGCGAGCTGGACAGCGACGGGAGGGGCTCCATAGTGGGCAAGCACCGGCTGGGCAGCGGTTCGCGCGTCCCGCCGGCTGCGGGCGCAGGACGGGCTCATGACCGCGTACGGCGCTACGCTCTTGCGGATGGAGCTGGACCGTGTCCCGCTCTGGCGTGGCGACCACGTGTCCGTTGCCCAACTCGCCGAGGATTTCGCGCGCTACCTCTACCTCTACCTGCCCCGGCTCAAGGGCCCGGAGGTCCTGTTGCGCAGCATCGGCGATGGTACGTCGTTGATGACCTGGGAGCAGGAATCATTCGCTTTCGCCGAAAGTTTCGACGAGGGTTCCGGACGTTATAGCGGTCTACGCGTCCAAGATCGGATCAACTTGCCCGACGCAGATGCTCCGGGTCTGCTCGTCAAGCCCGCGGTGGCCCGGAAGCAACTCGATGCGCCAGTTCCCGCGCCTCCGAACGGTGGTGGCAATGGCAACGGAGGCAACGGGCCAGACCCCCCACCGCCCCCGCCTCCTCCCCCGCGGCTACTGAAGCGTTTTCACGGCGCCGTTACCCTCGACGCTGCCCGCGTCGGCCGCGATGCCAGCCAGATCGCCGATGAGGTGATCGCGCATCTCGCCGGGCTGGTGCGTGCAAACCTGACCGTGACGCTGGAGATCGAAGCAGAAATCCCGGATGGCGCCCCCGAGCACATCGTGCGTACGGTTACCGAGAACAGCCGAACGCTCAAGTTCACCGATCACGGGTTCGAGCAGGAGTAGCGGCTTGCCGCCCGGGGGCGACCGAGATTGACGATAACGGGTGACCCTGCTGGGCTGCCCGCGACGGCCCTCGCCTCCTTTATCGGCGCCGCCGCCTCCGCCATGAGAGATTGACTCGCAGCGGTGCCAGCCAGCGCGCTACGCGACCGACTGGCGGGGCGTCACTCGGGCGATGATCTCACCGCCCGCCGCGATCTCCGCCCGGCGCAACTCCCACGCCTTCTGCAGGTTCAGCCACAACTGCGGCGTCGTCCCGAAGTACCTCGCCAAGCGTAGCGCCGTGTCCGCGCTCACGCCGCGCTGGCCATTCAGGATCATCGTGATCCGGTTCACCGGGACCGCCAGCGCCTTCGACAGCGCGTTCGCCGACAGTCCGATCTCATCAAGTTCCCCGCGCAGTATCTCGCCCGGATGTACCAGCCTCATTCCGTTTCTCATGCCTATGCTCGTTGCCCCCTCAGTGGTAGTCCACGATCTCCACGTCGCTCGGTCCCTCGTCCGTCCACGAGTCGGTAGATGGCGATAAGAGACACGCGCCACCCCGATCTTCGCGAAGCGGCCTGGCGGCTGGACTTCTACGATCCCGGGTTCCTGGACGATCCGTACCCGGCGCTGGGGCGGGTGCGGGAGGCGACGCCGACCTTTCGCATACCCGCATCCGGAAGCTGGTCACCAAGGTGTTCACCTCTCGCTCGGTGACCGCGCTGGAACGTCAGGCTCGACGAGCCGTTGCACGTACTTGATGGAGGCGAAGGGAATCGAACCCACGACCTCGTGAATGCCATTCACGCGCTCTAGCCAACTGAGCTACGCCCCCCAAGTGTCTCGTACCCCATATGATACATCATCGGAAGCCCGGTGTCAGCACCAATCGCGGTGTGCGGCTACGCACGGTGTGCGTGGTGTACGGCGTTGCGGAACAGTTGCAGCGCGCCGTCGGCGGGGGTGACCGGGGCGTTGCGCCAGCAGGGGTGGTGGTACCGGTGCAGGAACGCCTCGGGGTGCGGCATCAGGCCCAGGACGCGGCCGCTGGGGTCGCACAGGCCGGCGAGATTGCGCAGCGAGCCATTGGGGTTGGCCGGGTAGGGCACCGGCGCCGCGGGCGCGGCCGGCGCGTCCGTCGGGGGCTACGTAGCGGGCGACGCCGAGGTGGCGGGTCTCGATGGTTTGGAGCACGCAGCCGGGGGCGACCAGCCGGCCCTCGCCGTGGCGCACCGGCAGCGGCAGCGCCGCGATGCCGCGGGTCCACACGCAGGGGGCCGCGGGGTCGAACGCGACCCGCACCCAGCGGTCCTCGAATCGGCCGGAGGCGTTGTGGACCAGGGCGACCGACTGCGACCAGCCGGCGGCGGCGGGCACCAGCCCCATCCGCGCCAGCACCTGAAACCCGTTGCAGACGCCCAGCACCAGGCCGCCGCGCGCGACGAACGCGGCCAGCGACGCGCGTAGCGTGCGCGCCATCAGCGCGGCCAGCATCGCGCCCGACCCGACGTGGTCGCCGAACGAGAACCCGCCCGGGAGCACGAAGATCCGGAACCCGGCCAGCCGCGCCGGGTCGGCGATCAGATCGTTCACGTGCAGCCGCACCGGGTGGCCGCCGGCGAGCGCGAACGCGTGCGCCATCTCGCGGTCGGTGTTGATCCCGAACCCGGTGACGATGCAGACCGGTACCGTCAAATCGGGGTCTGCCACGCCCGCACCAGCTCCCCCACGGACCAGCTCGCCACGCGTGCGCCGCCGGCGGTCACGTTCAGCGCGCCATCGGCGGTGACCTCGCCGACTTCCGCACACGCCTGCCCGGCGAACAGCGCCGCGAAGCGGTCGGCCCGGTCCGCCGGCACCGTCACCAGCAGGCGGCCGCCGGTTTCGCTGAACAGCGCCGTGGTCCAGCGCCAGGCGGCGGCCGGGCCAAGCGCATCGGCGGTGGACCCGGCCGCGGCGGTGTCGGTGGCCGCCGCCGTGCCGGGATGCCCGGCGGCTCCGCCGGTGTTTGCCGCCGCTACCACTGTTGCTTGCAGTGCTGCCGCCGCTGCCGCCGCTGCCGCTGGTGGCGCTGCCGCTGGTGCTGCGCTGCCGCTGGCGCTGCCGCTGGCGCTGCTGCTGCCGCTGGTGGTGGCGCCGCTGGTGGTGGAGCAGCCGCTGCCGCCTCCACTGCCCCCGCTGCTGCCGCTGGTGGCGCTGCTGCCGCTGCCGCCGCCGTTGTTGGTGCCCCCGCTGCTGCCGCCGCTGCCGCTGTTGCTTCCATTGCTGCCGTTGCCGCCGCTACCGCTGCTGCCGTCGTTACCGCCGTTGGCGCCCCCGCTGCTGCTGCCGCTGCTGGTTGCGCTGCTGCCCCCGCTGCTGCCGCCGCCGTTACCGCTGTTGGCGTCCCCGCCGCCACCGCTGCCGGTGCCGCCGGAGCTGCTCCCGCCGCGGCTGCTGGTGGTGCTGCCGCCCCCGCCGCCGCGGCGGCTGCTGCTGGCCCCACCGCACGCGCCGGCACCCGCGCCAGCTCCAGCCGCGCGCCGAGGCGGCCGCCGATCGCGCTTTCGGCGGCCGCCACGGCGAGGCCGCCGTCCGCGACGTCGTGGGCCGACGCCGGCAGCTCCTCCCGGACCGCCCGGTGCAGTAGCCGGTAGCGGCGCAGCGCGGCCGCCGGGTCGACGCTCGGCGCAGCGCCCGGCGGCACGGCCGGTCCGCCCGCGGCCGGCCCCGCCGCCTGCAGTGCCCGTGCGTACGCGGACGCGCGCAACTCGCCGCGATCCTCGCCGACCACGAAGATTCGGTCGCCGGCGCGCTTGAAGTCCGAGCTGAGGGAACGCCGCAGGTCGCGCACGATGCCCAGCACCGACACCAGCAGGGTGGGCAGCACCGAGATGCGGCGGCCGCCGGCGAAGGCGTCGTTCTTCATCGAGTCCTTGCCGGAGATCAGCGGCAGCCGATACGCGACGCACGCGTCGTGCAGGCCGCGGGCGGCGCGCACGAGCTGGCCCAGCTTGTACTCCCCGTCGGGGTTGTCCGGCGCCGCCACCGGGTCCGGCCAGCAGAAGTTGTCCAGCGCCGCCATGCGGTCGGGGTCGCCGCCGCAGGCGACGTGCGCGCGCACCGCCTCGTCGACCGCGCACTGGGCCATGTGGTAGGGATCCACGGTCGAATACCAGGGGCAGATGCCATGGGTCACGGTAATGCCGCGGGTCGAGCCGGGCCGCGGCTGCAGCACGGCGCCGTCGCTGGGCCCATCCATCCGCACGCCCACGAACGGCTTGCCGACCGTGAGCGCCTGCACCTCATGGTCGTACTGGCGCACGAGCGGCTCCTTGGAGGCGACGTTGGGGTCCGCCAGCAGGCGCAGCAGCATGGCGCGCGGGGCGGGTGGGTCGCGTGGGTGAGGTGGGTCCGGCCGGCCGGGCGCGGCCCCCGGCTGCGCGGCCGGGGCGGCGGGCGGCTCCCAGCGCGCGCGCAGCACCATCTCCGGCAGCCCCTGGTGCAGGAACCTCAGGTCGAGCAACCCGACCAGCCCCCCGGCGTAGCGCACCTCGACCATCCCGTCGGCGGTGAACTCCCCCAGCGCCGCCACCTCCACATCACGCCGGCGCGCCAGCGCCTCCAGGGCGGGGTAACGGGCGGGCGCCACCGCCAGGCTCATGCGCTCCTGCGACTCGGACAACAGGATCTCCCACGGCGCCAGCCCGAGATACTTGAGCGGCGCCCGCTCCAGCTCCAGCCGCACCCCCCCGCAGGCGCGCGCCATCTCCCCGAACGACGACGACAGCCCCCCCGCCCCGTTGTCGGTGATCGCTCGGAACAGCCCCTGGTCACGCGCCTCCAGCAGGAAATCGGACATCTTCTTCTGGGTGATCGGGTCGCCGATCTGCACCGCGGACCGGGGTGAGGACTGGTCCAGCGCCAGCGACGAGAAGGTGGCTCCATGAATGCCGTCGCGCCCGATGCGGCCGCCCACCATCACCGCCAGATCCCCCGCCTGCGGCTGCCCCTCCCACGCCGGCGCTCCGCCCACCTCGGCCGGCATGATGCCGCCGGTGCCGCAGAACACCAGCGGCTTGCCGACGAAGCTGGGATCGAACAGGAAGGCGCCGGCCACGGTCGGGATGCCGGACTGGTTCCCGCCGTCGACGATGCCGCGGTGCACCCCCTCCAGCACGCGGCGCGGCGGCAGCAGACCGCGCGGCACGCCGGCCATGCCGGGTGGCGCGAAGCACAGGACGTTGGTGTTGAACAGCGGCCGGGCGCCGCGGCCGGTGCCGATGATGTCGCGGTTCACGCCGACGATTCCGGTAATCGCGCCGCCATAAGGGTCGAGCGCGGATGGCGAGTTGTGGGTCTCCGCCTTGAAGCACAGCAGGGTCGTGTCGTCGAACTCGATCACGCCCGAGTTGTCGTGGAACACCGACCGCAGGAAGCCGTCGCGGGGATCCACGGCGCGGGTGGTCGCACGGATGCAGGTGTCGAACAGAGAGTGAATGGTTTCGGTCCGATCCTGCTCCCGGTACTCGATGGTGGCGTTGAAGATCTTGTGCTTGCAGTGCTCGGACCAGGTCTGCGCGATCATTTCGAGCTCGAGGTCGGTCGCCGCCTCACCGAGCCCGGCTGCGCGCCGGCGCGCGCGTACCGCCGGCGACTGATAGTGGGCGCGCACCGCGCGCATCTCCGGCAGGGTCAGGGCCAGCAGGCGCTCGGCCGACAGCTTGGCCAGCTCGTCGTCCGCCAGCGTGGCGACCGCAAACCGCTCGACGTGCCCGGCGTGTCCGGCGGCGCTGCAACCGGACACCGTGGGGTACTCCTGTGCCGGCCGTTTTCCCGCCGCCCATTCCTGCGCGGTGATGGTCACGCCGACGTGGATCAGGGGATTGAACAGCGTCTCCAGCAGGGCGGGGTGGCACGGCCCGGCGGACCCGTAGCGCAACCGGTACTGGCGGGCGGTCTGCACCACGGCCGCGGCCGGCACGTCCAGACCGGCCACGCTGACCAAGGCGGCGCGCAACGTGGTGGCCACCGGGTCGGTGACTCCCGGCCTGGCGGCGACCTCGAGCAGCAGGTCCCAGGCCGGCCCGCCGCCCGCCGCGCCACCGCCCGCGGCGCCACCGCCCGCCGCAGGCACCACCGCCGCCGCCTGCGCCACCCGGTCGCGCACCAGCTCCACCAGCCGCGCCGGCTGCAGTCCGGGCACCCCGGCAACGATATACACGTCGCGCACCGCCACGCTCTCGATGCCGTTCCCGGAGGCGGCCCGCAACGAATCCAGCAGGCGCGCGGCGCGCCCGTCACCGATCTCGTCGCGATACCATACCTCTATCCGCATCGAGTCCGGCCTGCAGCGTAGCAGAAGCGGCCGGCGCGGTCACCGGCGCGGTCACCCGGCGGCGGTCATGGGGCGTAGCTTGACCGCCGATAATCTGATTGATAGCTTCGATTTGTCGCTGATGTTGAGCTGCTTTCAGTCGGGGACGGTGGTCGACAACCTGACAAACACCGACAAGTTTCAGGCGATACATGAGGTCGTGCAGCGGGCGGCCGTGTTCTCCGACGCCCAGCAGCGTGCGGCAGTCGAACGCGCCGTGCTCCGCCGCGAACGGATCCAGAGCACCGGTATCGGTCACGGCGTGGCCGCCGCCCACGGCCAGACTTCGGGCGTGCGTGACGTCAAGATTGCGCTCGGCATTTCACGCGTCGGAATCGACTATGAGGCGCTCGACGGACAGCCGGTCAAGTTGTTGTTCGTATTGGCGACTCCGCCCAACAAGTACCGTGACTATCTGACCGCCTTGTCCGGCATCTGCCGCCTCAGCAAGCGTGATTTTTTCGAGGACCTGCTGTCCCACAACATGACCGAGCAAGAGCTGCAACAGCAGATCTGCCACGCCTTCAACGCCGAGATCGCGCGCGCCGGGGAGGAGCGCCACCCGGATACCCGGTGCTGATGTTCCTCGCCATCGACCTGCTCGACGTCCGCGGTCGGCGCCGGCGTGCTACGCTGGCGCCATGCCGGTGCTGATCTTCCCCGCGATCGACCTGCTCGACGGGCGCCCCGTGCGCCTGACGCGGGGCGATTTCACGCGCGTTACCGATTACGCGCGGGACGCGGTGCGCACCGCGGTCGAGCTCGAGCAACTGGGCGCGGGCTGGCTGCACGTCGTGGATCTCGACGCCGCCCGCGGCAGCGGCGACAACCGCGCGGTGATTCGGGCGATCCGTGCGGCGGTCGGCCTCCGGCTCCAGGTCGGCGGCGGGGTCCGCCGCCTGGCGGACGCCGAGCAACTGCTGGCGGTCGGCGTGGACCGCGTGGTGGTGGGGTCGGCCCTCGCCCGCGATCCGGAGCTGCCGGGACGCTGGGCGGCAGCCGTGGGCGACCGGCTGATCGCGGGCATCGACGCCGACGCCGGCGTGGTCAAGACCGACGGCTGGCAGCGGGGGGCCGCCACCGCCGACACCGAGCTGGCGGCGCGGATCGCGGGCCAGCCGGTGCGCGGCATCGTGTACACCAGCATCGCGCGCGACGGGACCCTGGCCGGTCCCGACATCGATCGCACGCTGCAGGTGGCGCAGGCGGCGCGGCTGCCGGTGATTCTCTCCGGCGGTATCGGCTCGGAGCAGCACGTGGCGGCCGTGGCCGGGCACCAAGCGGCGGGCGTGGCTGGGGTGATCGTCGGCAAGGCGTGGTACGAGGGGCTGGTGGATCTGGCCGCGTTGCTGCGCCGCCACCCGCAGGAGCAGGCGGCGCAGCAATGGTGAGCCAGCCACTGTCACTCCGTGACCGCACGAGACGATGAAAATGTCGCAGGATGCCATGCCCGGCGGGCCGCCTCTTCGGGTCAGCCGCGCCGAACCGGACACCAGGCCGCTGGTGGTGGTCGATGCCGCCGGCACCGTGCGCGCGCTCGCGCGGATGGACGCCAAGGCGTTCGGCAAGAGCGTGGAGAGCGGCGAACTGTGGGAACGTACCGCCACCGGCCGCGTGCTGCCACTGGCGGCGACCGGCGGCCAGGCCGTGCCGGTGCGTGACGCCGGCGGCTGGTACGAGGCGCGCCTGCCGGGCGGGCGGTCCGAACCGGCGGCGGCGCGGCGGGTGGTCGCGCCGGGGGAGCTGGCCCACCTGGAACGGCTCCTACGCGCACGCCGGCGCACCCTGCCGGAGGGCTCCTACACGGCGTATCTGTTCCAGGCGGGGATCGACAAGATCCGCAAGAAGCTGGGCGAGGAGGCGATCGAGGTGATCACCGCCCGCACCGCGGCCGAGGTGGCGGCCGAGGCGGCCGATCTCCTGTACCACCTGCTGGTGCTGCTGGTCGCGGAGGAGGTGCCGCTGGACCGGGTGCTGGAGATTCTCGCCGCGCGCGGCGCGGGCGGCACGGCCGGCGGCGGCTGCGCAAGCGCCTAGCTAGCTAGCCAGCTACCTAGCTAGCTAACCGGGGCCTACACGGTCAAGGTGTAAGAAGCTCACGCCCTGCCCGCCACCTTGACTGTACCCTTAACCTGGGTACACTGTGTCAGTGGAAGTCCAACTGTCCAAGGCTGCGAGGAAGCAACTTGCCAAGGTTCCGCAACATATCGTCCTCCGTTTTGAAGGGCTCGCCGCAGCTCGGGCAATCCCAGGCTTCAGGGATCACCCCCTCCAGGCTGACTGGCGGGGGTACAGGGCCGTCCGGCTCAGCGACGCTTACCGAGCCATCTATATCGTGCACCGCGAAGGGGCTGTCGAGACCGTCCACGTCGAAGAGGTAAACAAGCATGACTACTAAACGCGGCCGCTCCGAATCGGACACCGCATACATCGAGAACTTGATTGGAGGCCCCTTGAGCCTCGGGGGCGCCTTGGGGGCAATCCGCGAAAGTGAAGGCGAAAGCCTCGCCCAGTTCGCGCAGCGTCTGGGTGTTTCCCGTACCCACCTCTCCGATATCGAGCATGGAAGGCGCTCACTGAGTCTGGAGCGCGCCGCGCAACTCGCAGCTGCTCTAGGTCACAACCAAGCCCAGTTCGTACGCCTGGCTCTCCAAGATCAAGTGCGTGAGGCAGGACTGAAGCTCCGTGTCTCAGTTCACGCGGCGTAGAGCGACCTCCGGCGAATGCTGCCGAATAATCGCAGCTGACGGGGCTGGTAGCGTCTTGCGTCAACGAAGGTTTTCTCTTTCGGTTGGCGCCGTCGCGGCGTCCGCGGTAGCCGCTTCAACCTGCTTCATCGGTGCCACGACGCGACCCGACCGACTGCTGTCGAGAACGTGCGTAGGCGGCTGATCTCTTCCGCTGAGAGTGGCCTGCGCTACCTTGGCTCCACACCCGATGTCACGCGGGATTCACGGTGACCTCCACCCGTAATGGTGAGTACCGTGTTATGTGGAGTTGCGGTGGTTAAGTTCATGTACGGGCGCAGTTTGCGGTTGACGTACTTACCATAAGCAGGCTCCACCCTCTGTTTGGGGACGAGGCCGCCGCCATGGTGTCCGCCATATCTCTGCTAGGCGAGCTACTCGCGCTCGCCAGTGAGGGTCGGCAGGACGTCCGCAAGAGTGATACCGAAGTCGTGTTCCTGGACGTGTTGAAAAACCGGGAATTCAACTTGGTCTGTTTTGCGAGCTGTCTCATCATTCGAGGCGTGGGACTGCCGGCCACCCGATGCCAGTCGATTGGCGTCGCCGGATCGCACGTGCGCAGCGAAACCGCAAGGCGCCGATCATCGGTCGTCTGCGTCGCGTGTATGGTGTTGAGGCTCAGCAGCAGCAGGTCGCCGACCCCCACCTCCGGAGTCTCCTTGACATCCTCGATTTGAGATGAGTCCGATTGTACTCGGTCAGGAAGAAGTGATCGTGATCTTGATGCCAGGGATTATTGGCTACCGGCGTCTGGAGATAGAGAATCTGATAGAGCGCGGCCTTGGCTCCGGTGACTCCCTGGGAAAATTCTTCCATCCGCGGACCTATTCTTTGGAAGGTCTCTCGTCGTCCCATTGCGTTAGCACGCAGGGCTCCCGTTTGACCGGCAACCGGCTTGTGACCAAGGTGCCGCGCCGCATGCTTGGTTTTCGGTGGGGCGGTATAGTCTGGGCTGGCATCGAATTCTTCCACGAGGAAGTCGATCTCTTCCCGGCTCAGAAATTCCGGGACTACGCAGAAGCCCCGTTCATCGAGCGAGGACGCGATTGCTTTAAAATCAATCATGAGTGTTCCGTCCTTGTTTTTTGTGAGTCGTTTTTGGCTTCTTTCCGTGTGACCGCTTCGTAGCGCCCCCCACCACCCCGCAGCCGCGGGTCGAGCAGGTCCCTCACCGCATCGCCGAACATGTTCAGACTGTAGACGAGAATCGTCAGGCAGAGCCCTGGCCAGAGAGCCAGCCATGGCCCTTCCTCCATGTATTGACGCCCTTCCCGGCTGAGCATGCCTCCCCAGCTCGGTATACCCGGTGGCAATCCAAATCCAAGAAAACTCAGAGCAGCCTCAGACATGATCACGCCCCCTATGTTGATGCTGAATATGATGATTACGGGAGCCACGATATTGGGCAGCACGTGTCGGATATAGGCTCGCCACTTGGAAGAGCCAATCGACTCCGCCGCCTGAAAATAGGTATTCTCTTTTACTGCGATAACGGCGCCTCTGACTATTCTCGAGCTGCCGATGCCTCCTGATACCCCAAGTACGACTATTATCTGGACTAAACCCTTCCCCAATACGGACATTACGGTCAACAACAGGAGCAGACTGGGGAACGACATCCAGGTATCGACAAACCTCTGCACCACGAGGTCTACTTTACCACCAAAGAATCCTGAAACGCCGCCTATCAGTACAGCGACTACGACATTGAGAGCGGTCGCGGCCAGACCGACCGTCAGTGAAATACGGGCCCCATAGATGATTCGGCTCAGGAAGTCTCGCCCCAGGTGATCGGTACCGAGCAGATACCGGGCTGATGAGCCCTGCATCCGGTCTATCAGGTGCATTTGATAATGTTCATAGGGAGCCAGAGCATCCGCGAAGATAGCCACGAGAATCAATACCAATACGATAATCCCGCCGATAGTGCCCAGTGGCTTCTCCTTGACCAGCCTGAGAAGGAAATCAGCGAGCCCGGCACGTCTCCTGTGCTCACTCATACTTGATGATTCTCCCCTATTTGTAACGAACTCTGGGATCCAGGAAGGCATAGAACAGGTCGGTGATAAGATTGGCCCCCATAACCGAGGCTGCGAAGAACAAGTTTACTCCGGCGACCATCGTGAAGTCTCTGTCATTGAGGGCGATCAGGGCGAGACGACCTACTCCCGGCAGGTTGAAGATGTTTTCCATGATGACGGAGCCGCCAACCAGGATCGGCACCTGCAGGCCAATCAGAGTAACCACTGGGATCAGAGCATTCTTGATGGTATGCCGGATAATCACGACCCGCTCCCGGAGCCCCTTGGACCAAGCGGTGCGAATGTAGTCCTGCCGCAGCACCTCCAGCATCATGGTGCGGGTAAGCCGCATGATGGCGGCTGCCGAGGCTGTCCCCAGAATCAGGCTAGGAATGAGGAACATACCCAGATTCCCCACCGGGTCTTCAGAGAAAGGAATCAGCTCCATCGATGGCGACCAGCCCCACCAGATTGCCGGGTAGACCATGACCATAATGCCCAGCCAGAAGTTAGGCGTTGCCAGGCCGATGATGGCGATGGAGCGCCCCGCGTAGTCGGCGGCGGTGTCCTGGCGAATGGCCGAATAGATGCCTACCGGCAGGGCAATCACCAGCCCGATCACGATTGCCAGGAGGCCAAGCTCAAGGGTGACCGGTAGTCTACTGATTATCTGCTCTTCCACCGCCCCTCGACCCATCAGTGATTCGCCAAGGCTGCCGCGTAGGAGAATCCCGCCCAACCAGCGCGCATACTGTACGTAGCCAGGCACGTCCAATCCCAGCTGACGCTCGAGTCCTTCCCGGTCAATCGTCCCCACCGTTGATATTTCCATCATCCGACTCAGTATTGCGTCTATGACATCTCCGGGGAGCAAGCGCACCGAGAGAAATACCAGGATGGTCAAGAGAAACAGTGAGAGGATCATCAGCAATAACCGCCTGATGATGTAGGCTCTCATGTCACACGCCTCTCTTCTTTAGCCACTTCGTCCAACAAGACAGCCCGTCCCAACCGCCCAAGGACGTCCTTGGAGCAGCCGGGAACGGGCTGCCAGTATTGAACTATCGCCTAGTAACCCATTTCTTTCTTCAGCGCTGAGTCAATCCACATGCGGGCGTACTGCAGCCAATACTGACCGCTTCCCAGGTTCAGTTCACTGTTATATCCGGTCACCCACGGCTGCGCCAGGACAAGCTGCGGGGCCATACCCCCCCATATGGTCCAGAACCTTGAATTCGCATACAGGTCCATCTCGCGAGCCAGTGCGTGCAGCTCCTCGCGCGAGCTAGCCGCGTCGGCGGCTTCGACCTTCGCTTCATACCACGGGTCTTGTGGGTTGGCTGTGTTCCAATTGAACCGGTCGGAATAGTGGATGTATCCCGGGCTGAGGTTTGCCGTTATGCTGGTGACCATTTCGTAATCCCTATCACCCGTGACAGGAGTGAATTCGACACCGGGAATGAGCTCAAGCTCTACGTCAACACCAATTTCGCGCCAGAATCCAATGGCCAATTCCGCATAGCCCACATCAAACGATTCTATCCATTTCAACGTGGTCTTGAATCGAATGCCATCCGAGCCACGAGGATATCCGGCTTCATCCAGCAGCGCCTCTGCCCCTTCCGGATCATAGGTAAAGACGTTCTTGACCTCTTCGGGCCACTCTTCGAACGGAACGAATTGCCCCGGGAACCGGCTTCTCCCAACAGGTGTCATTTCTGCCAGACCCTTGAAGTAAGCGGAGTTGGCTGTTTCGAGGTCCAGTGCCATCTGCAATGCCTTGCGCACCCTGATATCGTCAAAAGGTTTCTTTTGAACGTTCACACCAAACGACTCCTGCGACCTGAAGTAGACCGTGAACGCCTGAATCTCGGGGTTGGTCTGCTGGAGGCTATGTGTCTGGTTGACAATTCCACTCATCCGCGCTGAAATATCAACCTTGCGTGTGCGTATTGCCGAGATCATCGTCGCCACTTCCGGCATCATCAGGGCCCGTAATTCGTCAACATAGGGTAAGCGGTTCTCCGGGTACTTTTCGTCGTATCCCCAGTAGTCGGGATTCTTGGTCCATGTCGCCGAGCTTTCTTCGACCACGTCAACCAGCTCATAGGGCCCGGTTCCGACCAAGACCTGCCAATCATTAGCGTTGCCGTGTTCCTTGATTACCTCGGGGGGATACATATAGGCGGTTTCGTCGTCGACGAGGCCCAGCAGAGCCCCAATGTTTGGCTCGCTTAGCTTGAAGACAACCGTGTATCTGTCTGTAGCTGCTACCGATTCGACTTTGATCGGAGCAAGTTGAGCCGTCAGCTGGGGGCTTGGTTCGGTGAAGCCGCTGCCCAGACCCAGCATACGGTGATAGTTGAATACGATATCATCCGCAGTTAATTCTCGACCGTTCATCGGCGCCTTGTCATGCCAGTGCACGCCCTCGCGGATGTGGAAGATAATGGTGAGGTCGTCGGTCTGCTCCCAACGCTCCACCAGTGAGCCCCTCAGGAACTCTATAGGTGGCCAGGGCATATGCAACGCATATGTGTCCCTGTCGATTGCCCAGTCCGCGATAGCCGGCTTATCCAGCACGGCAAAGACCAACTGGGACGCCCACCTCCCACCGGCCAAGGTGTCCGTATTCGCTGGCCAGCCACGCTTGGTGAAGGTCAGGGTCCCGCCATACTCCGGCGCCACCACCACGTTCCCGGTGGTGGGGTCGGTGACATACGTCTTGTCAGCCGCGGCTGCCGGCTCCTCTTCTGCGCCAGCGGCCCAGAGGCCGGTTGCGGTCAGCACCAGGACCAACGCAATCGCGAAGGTCATTCCAAAAATGGTTTTGATCATCGTCAGTATCCTTATCCTTGCTTGGATTTTGGATTTTGAGAGTATTGCGGAGCGACGTGCCGCTCCCTGGCTACTCCGACGCCCGCAACGCGGACGGCCAGTCCGAGCCGATTGGTGAAGCGCGCGGCGTGTGACTCGGCGGGTTCACCCCCGCTCACGCCGCGCGCGCCTACGGTTCTTTCAGTATCATCTTCACCTCCTGTGCGCCGGCAAACCGGCAGAGCCCCCGCTCACGTCTCGGTAAACGGCAAAGCACCATAAACAGTATAGCAACATTGGGGGCCGAAAGGTTACAGAAAAGTCTTGAGGGCGAGATCGCAAGCCCTGTCATAAGCTCAAGCCCTCCGAGTGTGTGAAACGCGACCATGCCCACCTGTTGGCCCACCGAGTGAATGCACGCACGGTCCGACCCGGCAGAACTTCTGTAACTGATTGCAGGTGACGTATTTAGCCACCGTCATGCAGCCCCGTGCGATGACCTGACCACCGTCAGCCACCGCCGCTCGGCCGATGCCGCGGGCTGGCGCGGTGCGGCGATCGGCCCTTCGGGGCCGGTTGCCCGCGCGCCGCCGGCACACCTGCGCCGCAGCCCCAGTCAGGGATCGTTCAGGGAGCAGGTTCAGTTCCCCAGGGAGCGGCTACCCGGACAGCGGCTGCGGCGGCGAGTTCATCCGCACCAGCACCTGGTCCCACGACCGGATCAGGAATAGCCGGAACGTGGCACGCACCGCGCCCCAGAACTCCCGGCGCGACCCGAACCCAGCCCGCACCTGCTGATTCAGACCGTCCACCAGCTCGAATATCTGGTGCATGAAATAGGCCAGCAGGTTGAGCACGAAGAACGCCTCCGACAGGTACTTGTCACCGTGGCCGAAGTTGTGCTCCAGGTGATAGCCCTGGTTCTTCAGCGCTTCAGCGCTTCAGCGTATTGAACCCCTCGTTCTCGATCTTCCAGCGTGCCCGTCCCGCACGCACGATCCGCGCTACGCTGTCCGCGGTGGGCACCAAGTCGGTCACCCAGGCGTTTTGATAGGTGGTCGTGCCGGCCCGTACGATGCGGTAGTGCACGAAGTTGATCTGGGGACTGCGGGGGGTTGCCGTTCAGCGGTCGCGGTAGGAACGCCGGTTACCCGACGCCCCCCGCACAGATCCGGACGTGGTCGTTAAACCATCCGGCTCCTACCTTCGGTGGTTGACGGCAAATCGCCGGTCCGGCCATGGGTGTACGATTCGGGGTTGGGGCCACAGCTCGATGCTGATTGCCAGCATCCAAGCCCAGGAGAATCGGTCCTTCTGGGACCTCCGGCGTAGAATCTTTGTCCAGATTCCTCGCAGACGCCACACGAATCGATGCAGGTAGCGGTAGCTGGTGGGTACCGCGTAGTAGTTGAGCCATCCGCGCAGTACCCGTCCCAGCCAGCGCCCGGTTTCCATCACGTCATCATGCATGCGTCTGCGGAGCTCGATCTTGATCCTCTTCAGCGTACGATTCATCCGCTTCCGAATTGGCTTCCGCCCCAGCCCGAAGCGTCCTTTCCTGTCCTTCCTGCAATAATGCGTGAAACCCAGAAAGTCGAACGTCTCCGGTCGCCCTTCCCCACGTGCTCGGCGGTTCCTTTCGGCATACCGTCCAAACTCGAGGAGTCGGGTCTTGTCGGCGTTCAGTTCCAGCTCGAAGCCTCTGAATCGCTCCTTCAGTTCCCGCAGGAAGCGTTCCGCATCGTCACGATGCTCGAACCCGGCGACATAGTCATCTGCGTAGCGCACTATGATCATGTCTCCGCGCGCCTCCTGCGGCCGCCACTTCTTGGTGACCCACAGGTCCAACACGTAGTGCAAGTATATATTCGCGAGCATCGGTGAAATCACCGACCCTTGCGCTGTACCCCGCCCCGCGTCGATCTGTCGGCCTTCTTCCAGTACCCCAGCGCGCAGCCACTTCTTTATCAGCCGCAGCACCCGCCGATCTCCAATCCGATGCTCCAGGAATCTGATCAACCAGTCCCGCGAGATCGAATCGAAGTAGCCGCGAATGTCCGCGTCCAATATCCAGTTCACTTTGCGCCGTTCGATGGCGTAGGCCAGTGCGTCCAACGCATCGTGTGCCCCTCGCCCCGGTCGAAACCCATAGCTGATCCCGAGAAATTCCTCCTCATAGATCGGTGTCAGGATCACATCCACCACGGCCTTCCGGACGATCTTGTCCTCCAGCGCGGCCACCCCCAGCGGTCGTGTGCCTCCGTCCGGCTTGTCGATGTTGACCCGCCGTACCGGGGTCGCTCGGTACGCTCCTGTGTGTACTCTCCGGTGCAGGTCGTGCAAGCGCACTTCCAACCCCGTCTCGTACTCCCGCCACGTCATCCCGTCCACCCCCGGGGCCACTTCGCGCTTCAGCGCGTAAATAGGCCACCTGCAGCGCTTCCGGCGTCACGTGGTGCAGCAGCGCAGTGAGTTTCTCCTGCGGTTCTCTCTTTACGAATTGCCGTATCCGCTCGGCCGCCTGTGTCACGGTTGCCCGACTCTGCGTCCGGCCCGTGCTTTGACCTTGCGAATTCCCGTTGGTCATGGGCCTTCGCTCCACCGTCTCCGCAGTCGCTTGCGCTCCCTTGTTCGCCGGCTTCGCCGCTACTATGCCCATGTCCGACTTCTTCGGGTCGTTCATCTTCGGTCCAGCCTCACGCCTTCCCTCCGCGGTCCCGGCGACGACCCGCCGGGACGACCCGAAGACCTCCCAGGTCCCGGTATATGACGTACGTACGTGCCTGAGTTCTTCGACGCCGTGGAGCCCGGTCGGTCCTCACCATACTGGCTCGACCGGTGTTGCCTTCGACCGAGTACAGAATCTCGGCACTCCGGATGTCGTATTTTGCGGCGCTCCATAACTCTGCCCGCACGCACCGCTGCCGACGCTTCGCCTGCACCCTCGCAGGTGCCAACGCACGGCTCGCGGAGAAACGTGGATTGGCTGCTCCTTCGTTCCGAGGGACTTTCACCCTCTGTCATATGCCAGTTAGCCTGGCGCTCATACCCCAGGGCACCCCCCGGAATCCCGCAAAATGCCCGTCAAAGCCGTTTCCTACCACCGCTGACACCGCGCGGTCCGCCACCCCGGCTCCCGTGTGCCACCTCGAACATCAATCCGAGACCGGCACTGATCAGCGCTTGCAGGTCAGGAACGACGTGAGGTGCGGGCTGCAGAGCCCCCCTCAGTCGCGCCCATACCCGCGCGGCGGCTCGACGCTCTCCAGTTCGGCAAGATCAAGCCCGCACATCGCCTCCAGCCGCTGTGCGAGCGCGGACTCCTGGAGACTGTCGGGCAAGTGGTCGAGCCACGCTTGATACTCACCCTGGAGGTCAAGCAGGGTGCCTACCGCATCCTGCCAGCGCTGCGGTCGGGACTTGCGGTCTTGCGGCCTGCGGTACTGCACCCGGGGCTGCGCTGCCTTGCGGCGCTCTCGATAGCGCCGTTGTCGTTCCGTGCGGTCACGCAGCATCGCGCACGCCACCGCGAGCAACCGGTCCGCGACCGTACGCAGCGCCCGGCCATGGCGCTGCCCGCGCGCGCGCAGCGCCGCATACCGCTCCCGACTCACCGGATCGTGCTGGATCGCCACCCGCGCCCAGTGATACATCGCGTTGCTCAGCCGCTGGTTGCAGGCCCGGCGCATGCTCACCTGGCAACTCTTCCCCGACCGCTTGGTCACCGGCGCCACCCCGGTCAGAATCCGCAACCGGCGGTAGTCTCGCTCAGCCACAGGCTGTGAGGCCTCCGCGAACAGCGTGGCGAGCACGATCCGACCAACACCGGGCATCGAACGCAGGATGACGGCGTCACGCTGCTCTTCTGGTTCACCCGAGTCGTCGTCGGCCACAATCTCGGCCAGCAGTTCGTCGAGGCTGCTGCCGCAGGATGCGCAGCACACCGGCAGCAGCGTGGCGCCGGATGCGGTTGCGCTTCAGGATGGCCGCGACCGACGCCTTCCGGACCCGCGCTGCCTCCGCCGGCGTCGAAGCCTTCTCCCACAACTCCGGAACCCAGCCCGCGCCGAGGTCACCGCCCAGCTCGATCAGCTGCGGGTAGTAGCGGCGCAGTTGCTCGCGCATGCGATTGATCAGCCCGTTGCGTTCCTCCTGCAACTCGGCAGTCAGGCGCGACCATTCCCGCAACTCGATCACCGGCGGTGCCTGCACCTGCAACTGACGAAAGCTGCGTCGGTCGGTGCGCAGCGAGTCTGCCAACACCCGCGCGTCGCGCCGGTCATCCTTGGCGCCGGCCACCGTAAACCGGTCACGAAATCGATCCATCTGCTTCGGATTGATCGCGTACACCTGCACCTCCCGCTCCAGCAGCATCTCGACCACCGCGCCATGCGGCACCTCGATCCCCGCGTGCACGCGCTCCGGGTGCCCGCCGGATAGCTCGTGCAACCATGCGCACAAGTCGGCGATGCCGGCGCCGCTATGGGCCACCTGCCGTTCCGCGACCACCGCGCCGTCATCCTCAAGCACACAAATCTGATGTTGCTGGGTCGCCCAATCGATACCCACGAACCACTGTTCGGTCTGTTCGGTTGACATCCTGTCACCTCCCGAGATTGTGGAGCTCGGCTGCCACGATGTCGTTCCACCCCTGTACTGGTGCTCTGGTGCTCCGGTGCTCCTGGCACCTTCCCACCTGGCACTACTCCTAAGAAACAACAGTTTCTTACATGACCACGCCGGGCCCCGCCCGGTGGGAAGCTCCTCACTGGGTATCCATCGCGGCACTCCTACCGGGGCACATGTCCCCCCCGGGCGCTCTACGGCGCGGGGGGCTCAAGGTTGCTCCCGGTAGGCTGCCTTGCCCGCCTGGGATTCTAGCAGTCCCTGGCGAACTATCTAATCTCTATAAAGGGTACAGGGGGACGCAGCGGTGGCGCTAGGAGCTTGTCGGCATTGCCGACGAGGTCCGAGCGTATCGGTGGGATGGGCCCCCCGCTTCGCGGCCCTTCGGGCCGACGCCTCGGGCGTCGGTTTGGGGGCGCTGACCGGTGGCAGTGCTGAGTGATGTTATCAGCCATCTGTTTCATCCGTTCAACCCCGAGACACTACCCTAACACACCTACGCCAACAAGTCAACCGGCAAATTGGATTTTTTTGAGATTTTTTCGGGGCAGCCGCGGCAGGCGCACTTTTCCTCCGCACTCCACGGCCGACCCGCCGGGGCTGACGTCAGCCGGAGCGCTCCGCTTGGCGGCTGGGTGCCGGGTTCCGGTGGCCGAACGTGCGCGGCGTGAACCCCTCCCGGTTGGTAATGCTGGCGCTGCTGCCGGTCGCGCGAATCACGAACAGACCCAGCCGCTCGGCTCGCACCTCCGACTCCTGGTACGCCTTCAGATAAGCAACCGCCCCGTAGATCCGGCGCGAAGCGTACTCCGGCATCAGGTCCGGAAACTCGTTCAACCGCGCGATGAACCGATCGATGTCGGGCACCCTGAGAGTGGTCTTGACTTCCACCACCACGACCTCTTCGCCGTTGACAGCCACGATGTCGAACTCCCAGCGCCGCTCACCGTAGTTCTGCCGCGGGTTGGTTACCGTGTGCTGCACCACGATGCCCCGTTGCTGGAGCAGCCCTACGAGGTCGCCTTCCACCAGGGACTCCATCAGCTTGCCCCACTGCCCGTTGAACATCTCCTCCAGCTTGTCCATGCGCTGCTTGGCGGCCCGTGCCTGCTGCTTGAGCAGTTGATCGGTCTCCTTCATGCGGCGCGCGGTCTCCTGCTGCACTGCGGAGACCTCGCGGAGAATCTCCCAGATCTCCTGCGGGGTCGCGGTGTTCGTTGCCTTCGGCCATGGGTACGCTCGCTCATCCGATGGTAGCGACCGCCGCGCGTTCCGGCAAGCAGATGATCGGTGCGCTTCGGTGCGCTGCCGGAGCTGACGCCGAGTGATCCAACCGCCGCGGCGTGCCGGCGCTCTACACCTCGCTCGCCCCGCTCGTCGCCATCCGCGAAGCGCAGCCGTTTGGCCGGCCGATGCAGCCGCTCACCCTGTGCGCGTACGAGGTCGATGCCGAGCCGGTCTTCGATGCACGGGACGAAGAGCGGCGCCGGGCATTGGGGGTGACGGAGTAATTTACCTTTACAAGGGGACAAATCTAATAGATATTGTCACTGGCAAAGTGACAACCTCCCGTAACCTCCTCCGGGCCAAGCTTGACGAGTCCCTGACCGTCCCACCGCCGCACCTTACGCGACGCGACGTGCGGCTTCCCGCCATTTCCGGCAAGGCGTTTGCCGTTATCGGTAT
Organism: Spirochaetia bacterium; assembly: GCA_965198005.1. Lineage (GTDB taxonomy): Bacteria > Spirochaetota > Spirochaetia > SZUA-6 > Bin103 > Bin103. The sequence goes on along the minus strand of CBDAOI010000003.1, from coordinate 150,037 downwards.
GCGTCGTAGCGGCAAGACCTCGTTTCTCGCTGAGCATCGCGCCAGGCGGTTGCACTCCGGCGCGCCCGGCGAATCGCAATTGCTGCTCTTGCTCGAGGACGAGCGCCTTACCGGCATCACCGTCGCCGACCTCGGCTGGCTGCTCGAAGAACACGCCCGCCGCTTTCCGCAGTGGTCCGGCAGGGACCACGGCGCCACCCTGTATCTCGATGAGGTGCAATACGTTCCGGGGTGGGAGGGGCTGGTGCGTCGGCTCATCGATACCGGCGGCATCCAGGTGTTCGTCACCGGCTCCTCTGCCCGTCTGCTGAGCCGGGAGGTCGCGACCAGCTTGCGCGGCCGGGCGATGGAGGTGCTGATCCATCCCTTCAGTTTCCGGGAAACGCTTCGCCACGCCGGCGACGAGCCGCCGCATCCGCTGCCGGAGACGGGGCCGGCGGCAGCAGTGCTGCATCAGCGGCTGCAGCGCTACCTGGTCGAAGGGGGCTTTCCCGAGGCGCAGGGCGCGGAGCCGAGAGACCGCGCGGCGTTGCTGGCCGGCTATGTCGACGTGGCCGTGCTGCGCGACGTGATTGAGCGGTACGAGGTGACCAATCCGCTCGCATTGCGTTGGTTGCAGCGACAGTTGCTGGCCAACCCCGGAGGAGCGTTCTCGGTGAACAAGCAGTACGACACCCTGCGCTCGCAGGGCGTGCGAGTCGGCAAGGACACCCTGCACCAGTACCTTGGCCACTTGGAGGATGCCTTCCTGGTGCGGACGGTCTCCCTGCATGCCGCCTCCGAGCGGCGGCGCATGGTCAATCCCCGTAAGGCGTATCCGGTGGACCCCGGGCTGATCTCCCTGTTTGCGCGCAGCGGTCGCAGCCACCGCGGCCGTGCCCTGGAAACCGCCGTCCTGCTGGAGTTGGAACGACGCGGCTGGGAAGTCTCCTACGTGCGCACCACCGAAGGCTGGGAGGTCGACTTCTTCGCTCACCGCGCCGGGAACCCTCCGCTGTTGGTCCAGGTATGTCTCGAAACCGCCGAGGACGCGACCTGGGAACGCGAACTGCGCGCCCTGCAGGCGGGCGGTCAGGCGTACCCGGATGCGACCCGCTGGCTGGTCACGCTCGACCCTTCCCCGCCGCGGCGGCTGCCCGCTCGCGTCAATTGGGCATCCGCGGCCAGTTGGCTGCTCGGAGACTGGTGATCCTTGCTCAGAAGCCCATTAACAACCACGAAACCGCATGTCCGGCCGCGCGCAGAGTGGCGGCATCGATCTCCGCGCTCTGCGCGACGCTGTCTTCCAGGTCGTGAAACAGATCGACATCCTCCGAGAATCGCGGCGTGTCAGGGAAGCGATGCAGGACCGTCGCTCCGGCGACGTAAGGCAAGCCGTTGCGGCCGCGGATGTCGATCCGGAGCAGGGCGCCGGTCATGGCATCGAAGCCGGTGGCGAAGATCAGGCTGTCCAGATCGTAGTGAGCGCTCGCTGTGCGCAGGCCGGTGCGGGTGATCCGGCGAATCGGTGCCGCGTTGAGGTCGACCAGCAACACGTTGGAGGTTCCTCGTAGATCCGATTCCGTTCGGCCGCATCCACGGCCAGCGCCGAGAAGTCGTTGCGCGGTATGTCCGCCATCTGACCGCTGACCTCCAGCCGGTTGCGGGCGCGGAACCCGGCGTAGTCGGCCTTGATCCTGGCCACCGCCTCTGGATCGACCGGCCGATTGTGCGCCGGGATCGACCACTGGGCGGAGCGTTGGAACACCACCAGTTGCCGCGCCTGCTCGGCGATCACGGGAATCGACTGCACCGCCGACGAGCCGGTGCCGATGATCCCGACCCGCTGGCCGCTGAAGTCCACCCCTTCGTGCGGCCAGCGCCCGGTGTGGTAGCTGGCACCGCCAAAGCTGTCCATGCCGTCGATCGCGGGGGTAACCGGCACCGAGATGCAGCCGGTCGCCATGATCAGGAACTGCGCCGACAGCTCCGCCCCGGCATCGGTGCGTACCCGCCAGCGACCGGCCGCCGCCTCGAAGGTCGCCGCCTCCACCCTCGTATTGAACGAGATGTCGGTGCGCAGCTCGAACCGGTCGGCCACGTGCTCGAGATAGCGCAGGATCTCCGGCTGGGTCGGATAGCGCTCCGGCCACTCCCACTCCTGCTGCAGCTCCTCGCAGAAGCTGTAGGAGTATTCCATCGTGTCGGTGTCGCAGCGGGCGCCCGGATAGCGGTTCCAGTACCAGGTGCCGCCCACCCCCGCGGCCGCCTCGATTACCCGCGTCGACAACCCCAGCTCCCGCGTCCGGTACAGCATGTACAACCCGGACACGCCGGCGCCGACGATCAATACGTCGTAGTTCACCTGGCCGCCGTAGTTGCCATCTCCGTTGCCGTTGAACTGTCCATCCTCGCCCGGACGCACGCCGAAATGATGCAGCCACCCCCCGGCAACGTCAAGCGGACCCGTTCGGCCGCCATTCTGCAGTCGCTGTCAGGTGGTGTGCCGGCCGGCGCCGTAGCGGCCGAGGCGGCCGCGCAGGCGGGGGTCCAGCAGGTCGCGCACCGCGTCGCCGAACATGTTGAGGCTGTAGACGACCACGGTCAGGAACAGCCCCGGCCACAACGCCAGATGAGGCGCGACCTCCATGTACCGCCGCCCCTCGCGGCTGAGCATCCCGCCCCAGCTCGGCACGTCCGCTGGCAGGCCGAAGCCGAGAAAGCTCAGCGCCGCCTCCGACATGATCACCCCGCCGACGTTGATGCTGAAGATGATGATGATGGGCGCGGCGATGTTGGGCAGCACGTGGCGCCGCAGCGAGCCCCGGCGCGAGCTGCCGATCGCCTGCGCCGCCTGGAAGTAGACGTTCTCCTTCACCCCCAGCACGGCGCCTCGCACCACCCGCGAGGCCGGGATGCCGCCCGACACGCCCAGCACGATGATGATCTGCAGCATGCCGCGGCCGGCAATCGACATGATGGTGAGCAGCAACAGCAGCCCCGGGAACGCCATCCAGGCATCGACGAAGCGCTGCGTCATCAGGTCCAGCCGACCGCCGATGAAGCCGGTGGTGCCGCCGATCAGCACCGCCACCACGACGGTGAGGGCAGTGGCGGCCAGTCCCACCGTCAACGACATCCGCGCCCCGTGGATGAGGCGGCTCAGGAAGTCCCGCCCCGCGTGGTCGGTGCCCAGCAGGTACTGCGCCGAAGAGCCCTGCAGGCGGTCGCGCAGGTGGATCTCCTGATAGCGATAGGGCGCCAGCGAATCGGCGAAGATGCTGACCAGCACCAGGAGCAGGATGACGATGCCGCCGGCGGTGCCCAGCGGCTGCTCGCGCACCAGCCGCCCGAAGAACTTCCTCAGCCCCGTCTGCCCAGTCGCAGCCGCCCCCGCGACCGGCTCGGCGCCGGCCGGCGTCAGCCGGGATACGTCACCCATCGTCACCCACCGTCATCCATCGGCCCGGCTCATTCGTAGCGAATCCGCGGGTCCAGCGCCGCGTACAGCAGATCGGTCAGCAGATTGACGAAGACCACGACCGTGGCGAAGAACAGGTTCAGCCCCGAGACGACCGGGTAGTCCCTGTCTGTGAGCGTATCCAGCATCAGCCGTCCCAGCCCCGGCAGGTTGAAGATGTTCTCGATGATGACCGAACCGCCCACCAGGATCGGCAGCTGCATACCTACCAGCGTCACCACCGGGATGATGGCGTTCTTGACGGCGTGTCGGAGGATCACCGACCGCTCCAGCAGGCCCTTGGCCCAGGCCGTGCGAATATAGTCCTGGCGCAGCACCTCCAGCATCATGGTGCGCGTCATGCGCATGGTGCTGGCCGACAGATAGGTCCCGAGGATCAGGCTGGGGATGATAAACATGCCGAGGTTGCCCAGCGGGTCCTCGGCGAACGGGACCCACTCCATCGGGGGCGCCCACGCCCACCAGATGGCCGGGTAGATCATCACCATCGTTCCCAGCCAGAAGTTGGGCGTCGCCAGCCCCATGATGGCGACCGACCGTCCCACGTAGTCGGCGGCGGTGTACTGCCGCACCGCCGAGTAGATGCCCACCGGCAGCGCGATGACCAGGCCGATGAGGATAGCCAGCACCCCGAGCTCGAAGGTAACCGGCAATCTATCTACTATCCTCTCCCCTATCGCGTAACCGCCGCCAACCAGTGAGTGGCCAAGGTTGCCCTGGAGGAGACCTTTGAAGTGGGACTCACCGGTAACCCAGTCAGGGGTCGGCAAAACTCCTATCCAGCGTCCATACTGCACGTACACAGGCTGGTCTAATCCCAGCGCACGCTCAACAGCTTCACGGTCAAACGCGGCCATCGCATGGTCCAACCTGCTGGCCATTACGTCTATTACATCACCCGGGATGAAGCGGACCGAGAGAAAGACCAGGACGGTCAAAATGAACAGGGTGGGGATGATCAGCAATACCCTCCTGATGATATAGGCTCTCATGTCATACACCTCAGCATTGGTTTAAAAGTGAATCTCTATCCTCCCTGTATGTATCGGCGGTTTCTTATATTGAAAGTGGGATGGCAGACTTGTGCCGCCATCCCACCGTTTACCAGTTGCTACCCGCCTGGCTGCATCAGTTTCGCCCCGCTCACCGCCTACGCAGTATGGGCTCGCCACGGGCGGGCTGCGGGACCGCAAATCAGTTGTACTACGATGCGATTACTAAAACCCCATTTCTTTCTTCAGATCCTGGTCGATCCAAAAGCGGGCGAAGATCATATAATCGTTCCAGTTGGCCATGTTGGCTTCACCGTTCCAACCTTTCACCCACGGATGCGCGAACTGAAAACTTGGAGCTTTAGGACCCATTACATTAAACTGATTCCGTATTATAAACATGTCGTAGTCTTTGGCGAACTTCTGCTGCTCCTCAACGGTGGTAGCGGCGAAAAAGCCATCATGGGCAGCGTCCAACTCCGGCGCACCTCCGCCGGCCGTTTCCAGCGTTAAACCCTTCGCAGCCCAGCTATACCAGCCCATGACTGCGGCAGGGGTAAGACTCGCGTTCACGGCCCCGGTGGCCATCTCATACGAGTGGTCTGTTACAAGGGCTTGCCAAGTCGGACTGTCATATGGAGTAATCGCTACATTAACGCCAATTTCATCCCAGTAGCCGGCAAGTACTTCTATAATGCCTATATCAAAAATGCCACGCAAAACATAGGTGGTCTTAAATCGAACGCCGTCCGCACCGCGCGGATATCCAGCCGCATCAAGCAATGCTTCCGCCCCTTCCGGGTCATACCTATAGGTTTTCTTGACCTCTTCGGGCCACTCTTCAAACGGGACGTAAAATCCCTTAAGGTTATCTCCGATGACTCCCGTTGGTGTTGGCTTCGCAAGACCGCTATAGTAAGTCTCGTTGATCGTCTCCCGGTCCAGTGCCATCTGCATGGCCTGGCGTACCCTGATGTCGTCAAAGGGCGGGTTGCGCGTGTTCATAGAAGCAGAGCTATTATTGTAAACCCAAAAAGGGCCCGCCTGGAGTTCTGGATTGGTCCGCTGGAGGCTCCGTACCGTATCAATGGATCCTACGGACATGCCCCCGGAAGTATGTACCATGTCAATCCTGGCCGAGCGTAGGGCGGCGAGCAGTGTTGCTTCGTCTCCCATATACAGATGCCTTACTTCGTCAACATAGGGCAAGCGGTTCTCCGGGTACTTTGGGTCGTGGCCCCAGTAGTCAGGATTCTTGATATAGGTCCTAGAGACGCCTTCGACTAAGTCAGTCAGCATAAAGGGCCCGGTGCCGACCATGTTCCGCCAATCCTTGTAGTCGCCGTGTTGTTCGATTACCTCGGGGGGTAATATAAAAGCCATGGTTCCGGTTGTAAAAGAGGGCACTGCATCGAGGGATGGCTGCTCCATCTTGACGACGACCGTCCATTTGTCGGTGGCCGTTATCGATTCGACTGGCATGCGGAATATGTCGAACTGCTGTAAAGGAACTCCCTCCTTGCCCCAACCCTTAATGCGCCGAAAGTTAAACTCGACATCGTCGGCAGTCAGCTCCCGACCGTTCATCGGTGCCTTATTGTGCCAGTAAACGCCCTTGCGGATGTGGAAGACGATAGTTAGTGGGTCGGGTGTTTCCCAGCTTTCCACCAGGTTCCCTGTCATGACGTTAAAAGGGTAGTAATAAGAACTGAAATCAAATTCGTCCCTATCTATTGCCCAGTTCGCGTAGGCGAGTTTCTCATTAACGCCACTGATCCACCATGTCGGGCGTCCACCGTCATAAAAGGGGTCAGTGGGAGCAATGTCTGGAAGCCTGTAGGGCAGGGTCAGTGTTCCGCCATAGCTCGGCGCCACCACCTGTTTTCCGGTAGTGGGGTCGGTCACCATCTCCTTCTCCATCGCGGCTGCCGGCTCCTCTTCCGCGCCGCTGGCCCAGAGGCCGGTGGCAGTCAGGACGAGCCCGCACAGTAGCGCGAGGAACGTACGAACAATTGCGTGTTGCATCTTTGACTCCTCGATCTCAATGCTTGAGAGGATTGAGAGTGCTGATGCCACTGCCGATCCCTCGCCCACTCTCGAAGCACTGCAATGGCAGGTACCCAAAAGCGAGGGACGCCAGCCCGGAGTCCGGGATCAGTGCATCAGTTCTGCATCGGCCACCTCCTCAGAACGCGTTCGCGCGCCTGATCCGGAAGCTCCGCGGGGGGCGCGGTCCGCGACCGTTGGGTCGGCGACGCAGCGAAGGTGAATGGCCGGCAACGCCGGTGGTGTGGTTTGCAGGCGGTCGAGGGAGCGGTGGTGCAGGCGAAGTGGCGCGCGGCGCGCTGCGCCCCCAGCTCTGGCTATGGCTAGTGTTAATGCTTCTCGTGCAAATACTTGCTGGGGGGGGGGGGGGGGACTCCTCACCATTAAGCAAGCGCGCCGCGAGCTGATTTTCAGCAAATCTCGGCGAGCGGCTGTCAGGGGAACAGAGTGTCATAAGCGTTGACGTGTTATAGGTCACTCAAGCCCTCCGCAGGTGAGGCACAGCCATACCCAGATGTAGTCGCGATGTCGCGATTGACTGCATCCCACCCTATCATAACCTCCGCTCCCGTGGACGTCAACCACGAATCGGCCCAGCAATCCTCGGTGAACGGCAGTCAATGGCCTGAAGAGACAGTCTGGGGGGCCCACCATTTGTCAACCCCCGCCGCGAAAGGATTTCCGAGGAGGGGGGGATGGGCAAGGGTAGGACACGCCGGTTGCGTTGCCCCTAACCGGTGGCAGCGCTGAGTAGTGTTTCCAGCCATCTTTTGCATCCGTTCAAACCTGAGGCTTTTAGTATACCACCCCTACGGCAACAAATCAAAAAGAAAAACTGGCGAATTGAAGGTTTCTTGAGATTTCGTTCGGGCAGCCGCGGCAGCCGAAAGCCCCTCGCGGCGCCGACTCGGGCGCATCGCCCCTCCGGAGCCGTCATTCGCCGGCGATGTGGCCGTCCGCAGCAGGCCGTTCACCGTCCACGTCGGCCTCACAGCGGCCCGCTGAGGGCCTTCCAGCCCCTCGGGGGTAGCCTGGGGTACGAGCGCCAGGCTAACTGGCATATGACAGAGGGTGAAAGTCCCTTGGAACGAAGGAGCAGCCAATCCACGTTTCTCCGCGAGCCGTGCGTTGGCACCTGCGAGGGTGCAGGCGAAGCGTCGGCAGCGGTCGATCTCGGACTTCTCCAGATAGGAGATCGGCTTGGGGGCCGCCTTCTTGCGGGGCAGAGCACGGATCTGCGTGCACCATTCGACGTGCTCGGGACTGCGGCTGCCGACGAAGCGGGCAAACGAACAGATGGCCGTGAGCCGCTGATTGCGGGTCTGCGGGGAGCAGCCCCGCGCATCTTCAAGATGTGCGAGGAACTGCAGCACACGCTCGGAGGTGAGATCGAAGACGGCCAGCCGGTCGACCGGTTTTCACGATCAGCCGATGGTCACCGGTGCTCCGCACCCAGTGCAGCAGCGCCGCCATCAACGCGGGCACGCGTCCGGCCGGCGGCGCGACGTGGCGGACGACCCCCGCCCCGCCGACCGCGATGCCGCCGTGCCGATAGCGGCCGGGGTGGTCCAGCGGTCTGTCCATCAGCACACCGTGCGCGCACAACAGGTCTCCCGCGCTTCCCGGTGCCCACGATTCGTAGCGGTCGTACGCGTTGATCGCGTTGCGCGCCTCCTGGATCTCGCGCAACGGTCCGATCACCGGTTTGCCGTCGAGCAGCGTGGCGACTTGTTCCTCGCTGAGCGTATCGAGCGGATGCGGCTGACGCGCCGCAGACGTAGGTCGAATCCACAGATCGAGATGCGCGAGTCCTGGGGGCAGCCGCGCAGCCGCGCAGCGCGCCCGACCGCCCGTCAAGTTTGACGACCGCGAGCAGTGGCGGTACAATTCGCGCCGTGAAGTTTGGAGTTCAGGTCAACTGCTACGGGGTGACGTGGGCCAAGATCCGCACGTCGATCGAAACAATGGAGGCCGGCCGCTGGAACAGCCTCTGGTTCGCCGACCACTTCCTGCCGCCGACGTCGGATGATCCGGTGGACCCGAATATCGAACGAGAACGCGGCACGGCGTTCGAGGGTTACACCCTCGTTGCGGTGGCGGCGGGTATGACGCAGCGCTTGCGGCTGGGGCACTTGGTGCTCGGGAACCCCTACCGCAATCCGGGCCTGCTGGCGAAGATGGCCGCCACCCTCGATCAGGCTTCTCAAGGCCGCTTCACATTAGCGCTCGGTGCCGGCTGGTTCGACCGCGAGCACGTGGCCTACGGTTGGGGGAAGTTTCCCTCGATGCGGGAGCGATCCGACCGGCTGGAGGAGGCTTGTGCGTTGATTCGCAAGTTGTTCACTGCCGATGGGCCGGTGACCTACAACGGCCAGTACTATCACCTGGAGCAGGCTCCGTTGGCACCGGCGTGCTACCAGCAGCCGCACGTCCCAATCCTCGTCGGTGGCACTGGAGAGCAACGCACGCTGCGTACGCTGGCGATGTATGGCGACCTGCTCAACTATGATGGCTGGGCCGGTCGCGGCATGTCGCTCGAGGTGTTCCACCACAAGGTGGGTGTGCTCGAACGCCACTGCGAGAAGGTCGGCCGCGACCCGGCGGAGATCAAACGCACGCTGCTGATGCCCTTGTTCATCAGTGAGGACCCCACCGAGATCGAGCGCGCCAAGCAGTTCCTCGGGCGGCGGGCGAGCAGTCGCGACCACGGCAACTACGGTGGGCGGTTGATGGAAGCGACGCAGATCGAGGCGGCGGCGGGGCCAGTGAGCCAGGTGATCGATCTGATTGGCCGATTCGCAGACGCCGGCGTAGAAGAGATCATGTTCGGCGCGATTCCGACCGGCGATGTTGAAGCGCTCCAGCGGGTGGATGAGCAGATTCTTGCGGTGTTCGCCGATTAGTGGCGACACCGAGTTCCCGACTATCGGATCTGTGACGCGCGGCGCACCCGAGGTACCCCATGAACTGTTGATTAGGGTCGTCCCAAAGCCAGGACAGATCGCGTTGACGGTTATGTTGTAACGGCCGATCTTACTGAGGATATGCTTCATGAATGAGCGGGTCACCGTCACACTGCCCGAGGAGCTCGTTCGAGAAATCGACCGTCACGAGCGCAATCGAAGCAAGTTCGTTTTGCACTCCGTCCAACGCGAGCTAGACAGGCGACGACGGGACGAGCTGCGCCGCTCGCTGCGAAGCCCCCATCCGGAAAGCCAGGCGCTCGCCGAGGCGGGTGAGCGCGAGTGGATGGCGGGCCTGCCTGATGGCGACGAAGACCTCGTTGACCCGGAGAACGGCCAGGCCGTTCGCTGGATACCCGGAGAGGGCTGGGTCGAAGGCTAGTGTGTGCGACCAGGGCCGGCGCCCGGCGCGGTGTTTCGAGGTAGCGTGTGCGGCTCGATCCGACCCTTGGCCATGAGCAGCAAGGCGTGCGGCCATGCGTGGAGGTAACCGATCCAGAGGTCACAGAGGACCAGCGTTTCCCGATGGTGTGTGTAATTCCGATCACCAAGACCCGTGGCGAGGGCGCCCTCTATCCGACGCTGACGCCGGGAGACAGCGGGCTGCGAGCCTCCTCGTCCGCACTGGTGGACCAGGTTCGTGCCGTCGACAAGCGGCGCATTACGAGGGTCTTCGGTCGGGTGAGCGCCGATGAGCTGATGGCGATCGATGAAGGTCTGCGATTGCTGCTTGGCCTGAGGTGACGTCGCGCTGATCGGCGGGCGCCGGCCAGCGTGACGGCGTCACACCAAAGCGGCGTCTGCGCCAGCGATTGGCACGTTATTCGAGGTCATGCCGGGTGGCCGATGCCCTTCATTCCCGGTCACGAAGGGGCGGCCGAAGACGAGGGTGTGAGCCTCAACCAACACCTCGTCACGGCCCTGACCCGCCTACACGCGACTGCTGGCGCCACGCGGCACGGATAGGGGAGCCAGCACGTCGGCGAAGATCGCCACCAGGACCCCGGCGACGACCGAGGCGTCGGCGACGGCGCTCAGATGTCCGGATGCATGTTGTCCCACTCGGTGGCCGCTTCGTAGGCGGCGCCAAGCGGCTGACTCGGCCCCAGGTGGGCTTGAGACCACCGTCCCGTTGCACGCGGCCGGGAAGCGAATCGAGCCGCCCGTATCGGTGCCGAGGGAGCCGAAGCAGGGCCCGGCCGCGGTCGCCACGCCGGAGCCGCTGGAGGATGCCCCCGCCCACCGCCCGGAATCCCAGGGGTTCCGGGGGATCGGGAACTCCGGGTGGTAACCGCCCATGGCGCCTTCGGTGAGGTTGAGCTTGCCCAGCAGCACCGCACCGGCCGCTGTCAGCCGCGTGACCGCGGTGGCATCGAACTCCGGTACGTGATCGGCCAGCACAGGTCCTTTACCGCCACCGGGATCCCGTGCAGTGGTCCGCGATAGCTGCCGGAGGCGATCTTCGCCGCGGCGCGTTCCGCGGCCGCCAGCGCCTGCTCCTCCATTACCGTCGCGTAGCTGCGCAACCGGCTATCGAGCCGGTCGACGCGGCCAAGCACGCTCTTGGTCAGCTCGATCGGGCGATCCTGGTCGAGGGATGGGCTTGATCCAAAGGACTGCCTTGCAGACAGGTTACGTTTTTCGTAACCTGTCTGCACGATGCAGTCGCTGACGGAAGCCGTAATAAAGCTTGCGCCGCCGGGCGGGCTGTTCAACGAGACGGTGGTGGGCAACCTCTTTCCCCACGGGTCCGACGGCGCTCGCAAGCTGTTGGTGCATCGGGCCGTGGCGAACGGCGAGATCAGTCGCCTCAGACCCGGGCAGTACGCGTTGCGTCCGGAGTACCGCAGGACGGAGCTTCACCCGTTTGTCGTCGCCGCATTTCTGCATTCGCCGTCACATGTCAGTCTGGAGTCCGCGCTTGCCATCAGCAGGTCAGCAGCGTCACCGCGCGGAGGAGTCGATCATTCACGACGGACCTGGGAGTGTTCTCATTTCAGCGCGTTCCTGCACGACAACCGCGGGCCGGCGTCGAGGCGGTCAAGCTTGGGTCCAACTCGTGGGCGTTCGTGGCCACGCCGTTGCGCGCCTTGGCTGACATGCTCTACCTCAACAAGTCGGTTTCGTGGCCGCACGATGGTCTTGGGTACGTTCTTGAGTCGCTACGGATCGAGTTGGACGATCTGAGCGGCGTGTCAATTGCGGCGCTGCCCGAGCTCAGCGACAGACATGCTTGCGGAGCTGATGCAGCACTACGTACTGGGGAGCCCCACCTGAAGCGCATCGCTGCGGATTGCGAAGCGGAAGGGCTGCGGTTCGAAATTCAGGACAAGAACCAGGCCGTGGACGCCGTGCGCAAGGCGTTCGTCAAAACGGATTCCATCGGCAGCATCGTGACGCTGGACCTCCCGTTCGAACGCGTCAGCTCGAAGAAGATCCAGCATCAAGCTGGAGATCGACGTCAACCCACCGCAAGGTTCGTCTTTCGAGACCTCGTATCTCTCGTTCCCGACGACGGCGCCGATCACGACGCAAACGCTATCCTCCGGGTTTGCAACCAAGACGCACGCCCTGCTGTGCCGCCGCTACATCAAGGGGCGTGACTGGTACGACTTCCTCTGGTATGTGGCACGCCGGACGGTTCCCGACTTGGCGTTGCTCAGTAACGCACTGTTTCAACAGGGCCCGTGGCAAGGCAAACGCCTTGCGGTCTCGGTCGAGTGGTTGCTCCAGGCCTTGCGAACGAAGATCGAGAGTGTTGATTGGAAGCTGGCGAGGGACGATGTTCGACGGTTTCTTCCGCTGAGTGAGCAGCGAGGCCTCGATTCGTGGACGGCGGACCTGTTTCTCCATCACGTCGAGCGCATGGCTGCGCACCTGGCCACGTGAGCCAGCCTAGGGGGCCATCTCCATGTACACCCGCCCCTCGCGGCTGAGCATGCCGCCCCAGCTCGGGATGTGGACCGGCAGGCCGAATCCCAGGAAGCTCAGGGAGGCCTCGGAGATGATCACGCCGCCGATGTTGATGCTGAAGATGACGATGACGGGCGCCGCGATGTTGGGCAGCACGTGGCGCACGAGCACGGTCAACTTTGAGCAGCCGATCGCATCTGCCGCCTGAAAGTAGGCGCTCTCTTTGACCGCGATCACGGCGCTTCGGGTTATGCGCGAGCCGCTGATACCGCCCGATATGCCCAACACGAGAATGATCTGCGGCAGTCCCTTGCCGGCGATGGACATGACGGTCAGCAATATCAGCAGCCCGGGAAACGCCATCCAGGCGTCGACGAAGCGCTGCACCAGCAGGTCCAGCTTGCCGCCGAAGAATCCGGAGGTGCCGCCGATCAGGACCGCGACCACGACGTTCAGCGCGGTTGCCGTCAGCCCGACGAACAACGACAGCCGCGCCCCGAAGATGAGGCGGCTCAACAGGTCGCGCCCCAACTGGTCGGTGCCCAGGAGGTAGCGCAGCGTCGCGCCGCTCAGCCGGTCGACGGGGTGCACCTCGAAGGACGGATAGGGCGCCAGCGCGTCGGCGAAGATCGCCACCAGGATCAGCAGCAGAACCACGACGCCGCTGGCGGCGCCGAGCGGCTTTTCCTTCCACAGTCTGACGAAGAAGTCGGCGAACAGGTTGCGTCGCCGTGGCGCGTCTCGGGAATGAATGAACATGGCGATGTTCTCCGCCGGGTCCTTGGCGAGGGCACCCACTCCATCGGCGGCGACCAGCCCCACCAGATAGCGGGGAAGATCATGACCATGATGCCCAGCCAGAAGTTGGGCGTGGCCAGGCCGATAACGGCGATGGTGCGGCCCGCGTAGTCGGCGGCCGTGTCCTGGCGCACCGCTGAGTAGATGCCGACCGGCAGCGCGATTACCTGCGCGATCACCAGTGAGATCATGCCGAGCTGAAGGGTCACCGGCAGGCTGCCCAGGATTCGCTCCTCGACCGCAAAGTGTTTCCAGCCAGCCGCCGTTTCCAAACCGTGCCAAGCAGGGTTGCCAGCGCGTGCCAGCCTGTGATGCTGGTATCCGCCAGCGGCGAACGCCAGCGGTGCCGGCTGTCGCGGTTAGTCGTGGAGTTCATCGGCAACGATGTTGGTGGAGTCGATGATGCTGATGTCGTTGGCGACGGCGTGCAGGATGGAGCGATAGCAGACGGCGTTGACCAAGCGCGGCACACCACCGGCGTGGCGGTGAATGTCAGCTTTGGCATCATCGGCGAAGATCGAGGCAGGGCGGCCACAGCGGACGGTGTGGTGGTCGATGTAGCGACAGGTCTCCTCCAGAGCCATGGCCGGCATGTGATAGGAGATACGGATGCGCTGGCGCAAGGAAGCGAAGGAAGCATATCTGAGCAACTCGCGCAGCTCGGGTTGGCCGGCGAGGACGAAGGTGATGGAGTTTTTGGTGTCGAAGGCGAAGTTGACCATGTTCTTGATGGCCGTCAGGGCGGTGGCCGCAAGGTCCTGAGCATCGTCGAGGATGACTAGTGGTTTCTTGGTCAGCTCGGGGATGGTCTTGAAGAACAGCTGCTTGGCCTGGCCGGCGAAGAACGGCGGATCGATCTTCAACTCATCGAGGATCGCCTTGTAGAGCTGGGCTTCCGAGAGGCCGGCGCCGCGGACGTAGAGGGGGCGGTAGCGGTTGCCGTCGAGTTCGCTGACGAAGGCGGCGAGGGCGACCGACTTGCCGCAACCGATGGGGCCGGTGAGGAGCAGGAGATCCTCGTCGGCGACGCCGAAGGAGAGGCGGGAGAGCGCCTCCTGATGGGCGGCGGAGAGGAACGTGTCGGCGGGCTGGAGGTGCTTGCCGAACGTGATCATGCATCTGCATCGTGGTGCTCCTTGGGGGTAGTGCGGAACTGGCTGAACGAAGTCTGGTTACGGTCGCGAAGCCGGGCGTGGTGCTGCTCGCGCAGGCGGGTGAAGTAGTCCCGGGCGGCGGCCGACACCTCAGGCGGCTTGGCGCGGGACTCCTCGGGGACCGCCGGCACCTGTGTGGTGACCTGTTTGGAAGTGCTGGTGGTCTCCAGCAGGCCGCCGCCGGGGTCGTAGATGGCAAGCTGGGCGAGGTCGTAGGGATCGAAGCGGACCTCGACGACGCTGCCATGGGGGACGCTGGTGACAGGGTATTGGTTGCCGTGCAGCTTGATCCTGCCGTACTTGGTGACGGTGCGCCGTTCGCGCCACAGGAACAGGGCGTTGAAGGTCTCCAGATCGGTGATCCGGCGGTGGTCGGCGGGCAGCCCGTCGCGGAAACGTGCATCGGGACTCTGGCCGGTGGCTGAGTGGACGCGGACGTTGTATTCCAGATCCATCCAGGCCCAGAAGGCGGAGTTCAGTTCATCGAGAGTACGCATCCCGGCGACTTGGGCCTCACGTTGGAACTGGTTCTTGATGATCTTGTTGAGCGCCTCGACTTTCCCCTTGCAATAGCTTTGATAGGGCGGGTGGCGCACTCGTTTGACCTGTAACTCGACCAGGATGGCCAGCATGTGGCGCGAGATGTAAACTTTTCCGTTGTCGACGTAGCACCGAACCGGCACGCCGTAACGCAGGACGCAATAGCGGAAGCTGTCCATCAGGGCGGGCAGCTTCTCGTCGAAATAGTACTTGCCGAACAGGATTTTGCGGGAGAAGTCGTCGATCCAGAGGAACAGGTAGGTTTTCTTGCGGCCTTGGGGGGTGTCGAGCCAGATGCCGTCGCGGGCGTCGGCCTGCAGGAGGGCCAGGGAGTGCGGTGCCTCGAACGAGCGGTAGGAGCTGCGCGAGTCTTCAGCGAGCATGCGGTAGCGGACCTGTTGGGTGAGACCCTGCTCGGCCAGGAAGCGGTAGATGGTGCGATCTGAGATGCGTTTGATCTTGCTGCCCAACTGATCGTCGGTGGCGAGCAGCTTGCGCAGTTGGGGGACGCTCCTGGTGGGCAGCTCGTTGACCAGATCGAGGAGCTTGGCGCGCAGCCCAGGATCGTGGACGCGAGGCGAGGTGGGCCGCGGCCGGTAGAACAGCAGCCCCCGGGGGCCCTTCTTGCGATAGCGGTGGAGGTAGCCTCTGATGGTGCGCTCCCCAACCCGATGCTGCTCGCAGTAGCGCCGGCGTTCCGCGCGTTTGTCGGCGTTCCCGATGTGCGGGTCGAGCAGCATCTCGACCAAGCGCAGGCGTTCGTCAAACGCCTCCATGGCCGCGTCCGGGATCTGCTCCCAAGGGAAGTCGGGGCCGCTCATTCGAGGTCCTCGCGCTCGCCGACGACGGCCCGCCGGCACAGCCAATCGCGGTACTCGCTGGTGAGCTCGTCGAGGGACAGGCGGGGCTGCTCAGCGTACAGCTCACGCAGGCGCTCGACCTCCTCGGCGAGCTTCTGCAGCAGCACCTCGCCGGCTACCTCCAGGTGGTGTGAATCGATCGGCTGCCACGGCTCGGGAGTGAGGAACAACTCCAGCACCCAGTCACAGAGAAACTGCAACCGGTCGCCGATCAGCTGCAGCAGCTGGGAGAGTTCATCGAACCCGCCCAGCACGCACTGGGGAGCATCGATGAGCTGGCTCAGAATGTTCTCCCGCACCAGCGCCGCCTGGCGGCTGAAGATCGACCCCCGAGTGTGGTCGGCGTGCAGCAACGCCGTCGCATCGCTGCTGCGGTAGCCAGCCAGGGCACGCCACAGATCGCGCTCATCGGCGCTCCTGCGCCGGCAATGCTCCAGCAACCAGTCGCGGCGGCGTGGCGGTGGCGTCGGTTCGGTCAAGATCCGATGAAAGAGCAGCAGCAGCTCTTCCAGCTGCGCCAAACGGTCGGGGGAAACCAGTAGTTGATCCACTTTGATGCCTCCTGAGGGTGGATGCTTAAGTGGTATCGAACCAACAGCCGCCTCGAAATACTAGACTCAATGGAATCGGCGGGGGGCTCCGGGCGCGCTCCGCGACGTAGGCGAGGTGAACGCAGCCGATAACGGTGAACGCTACGGTGATACCGAGCGCGGCCTGTCTGGCATCCTCCAGCGCGGCCACTGAGCGCCGCAACTGCGCCAGCGCACCTTCGCCCACGCGCACCGGTGGCAAGGCGGTGAACGGCGCCAGCTCGGCCACCCACTCGTTCACCTCCAGCAGCATCGCTGCGATGTTGTCGTCCACCCACAGCAGATGACGAGCGATGGTGCGCTCACAGGGACTGCCGATCACCGCGTAGCCGTGGTCACGCGCGCTGCCGGCCGTGGGGTGCTTCTTCCGCAGCTCGAGCACCAGGTCGAGCCTGATGTTGCACTCGGGAATCACAAACCACGGCAGCATGCGTTTGGTGTACTGGGCGCCCGCTTCCCGCGCCCGCTCACAGATGATCACCACGATCAGGTGTTGGTGATTACTGCCGTCGGTGCACCGCACCAGGCGTTTGCAGTAGCAATGAATCACCACCGCATGGCTCTCCCCGCACAGCACGCAGGGACGCTTGCCGCCTTCTCTGATCAGGGATTGGCGGTAGGCTTGAAAGTCGAAGCCGTCTAGTTCAGGATGATCCAGCTTTTAGGTGGGGGTCACCGTTGTACCCGGAGTAAGTACTGGCGGTGGCCCCTATCTTTTTTCGTGATCTCCGGAACGCTTCCCGGACGAACCTATCCTACCCCCACTGGCGGATTTGTCCACATCCCGGAAATCTCACCTGGCGGGCAACAAGATGCCCTTGGAGCAGGTCGCCGGCTCCATGTTCTCGCGCTGGTCGCAGGAGAACTTCTTCAAGTACCTGCGCGAGCAGTTCAACCTCGACTCCCTGCCCACCCATGACCTTGATCCGATTGACCCCGACGCACAGGTCGTGAACCCCGTGCGCCGCGCCCTCGAAAAGACCATCAGGCGGGTACGCAGCCGCTTGTCAGCGGCCCGCAATCGCCTCGCCGTGGCACTGAAGGAACCCAACCGGGACACCACCACTCGCCTTGAGGCTGACGCCCAGGCGCTGGACGAACGACTCGAGGCACTCAGGCAGGAGCGGGCCGACACCCCTACCCATGTCCGCGCCGGCGACCTGTCGGAGCAGGACCGGCTGGACGCCCTTCCCGTTGGCGGGCGGCTGTTCATGGACGTGGTGCGGATGATCGCTTATCGCGCGGAGACCCGGATGATGGCGCCCGTGATCAGCGCCCAGGGCAAGAAACCGAATGCCCGCAGGCTGCTGCGCGCGTTGCTGACCTCCGCCGCCAACATCATTCCCGAGCCGGCCAAGGGAATTCTGCGGATCCAGCTTCTGGGCCTCGGCAGCGACGCCTGTGACCGAATGCTCGCTCCTCTGATCAAGGAACTCAACGCCACCCGCACGATCTATCCCGGCACCGAACTCAGGCTCGTCTACGAGGTGGCCGGTGATCCGCCGCCAGAAAGTGTCACCTGATTCCGGCTGAGGTCAGGAAGTCTGAAGTTAGAAAGTCGCGTCGCCCCGCCGTCTGCCCAGTGCACGACGTGATGCGCGTCGCAGTGGCGGAGCTGACAGCCGGGGAACTGACACTGATGGTGGTCTCTGACCTCCAGCGCGCGGCGCAACGGGGTCGGCACCGTGCGCGTTCTGCGCCCGACCTCCAGGACTGCGCCGTCGGGAGCGTGTGTCACCAGCACGCGGCCGGCGTCGCAGGCGATGCGGCGGGCTGCGGTCGCAGCGAGGTGAATGCCATTCGCCTGTTCGATGACCGCCGCGTCGGCGGCGCGGGTGGAGTCGGCCGCCGGCGCCGGTGCCACCGGTGCGGGGACCTGCGCGTCGGCGGCGGGGTGACGAGCGTCGGGGTGCTCAGGGGCGTCCGCGACGGGAGCGGTGACCGGCGGTGCGACCGGCTGGGCGGCAGTCTCACCGGCGGCGCACGGTGCTGCCGGCATCGCCGGTGGCGCAGTCCGGCCGGTGCCCCGCGTTTCCGCTGAAACTGCGCCGGCGTCAGCGGCCGCGCAGCCGGCTGCCGCCGCAGTGGCATTGGCGCGGGATGGTCGGCCGGCTGGCCCGCGGGTTCGGCCGCCTGGGGCGCTCGCTGCCGCGGCCGGAGCACCGGCGCACGTTTCCGCGGAAATCTCCGGCGCGTCGGAGGCAATGTCGCGAGCAGTCTCGGGGGCAGTCTCACGGGCAGTCTCGGGGGCGGCCAACGCCGCCGCGTCCACGTGCACCGTCACCTGGTAGCGGTCACCGGCCGCGCCCGGGTCCAGCTTGCCCGCCAGCGCGCTCTCCGCCACCACCCCCAGCGCATCCGCGCGCCGTTGCGAGGCAGTGCGCTCCGTGCCGTCCGCCGCCGCCGCCGGCACCTGCTCCAGCGCCGCCTCCAGCGCCCGCAGCACCACCGCCCCCACCTCCGGCAGCAACCGCCCGCGCAGCACCACCGTCCCGTCTTCGTCCACCCGCAGGCTCAACCCGCGCCGCGCCAAGCGCACCTGCGCGCCATCGTCGCCGGCCGCCGCTTGCTCCCGGTCCACCCGCCGCCAGCCGCGCACCAGCCGCTCCACCTGCTCGGCGGTCGCGCCGCACGCCACCGCCAGCAGCCGCGCCTCGGTGCGCGGGGTCGCCACCCGAGAAAGCGCCCGTACCTTCGAATAGGACAGCACGCCGCCGGCCATGGCGGCGCTCACGTGGTTGAGGTCGGCCAGGGCGGCGGCGACGCGCAGCTTCTCGCGCGCGGCGGTCGCCGAGCTGATCCAGGTCGAGGGGGCCGGTGGCGGCGCCGTGCGGGATGCTGATTGTTCCATGGCGGTTTCCATGGCTGTATGGTACACCCGGTTTTGGACGGGGCCGTAGGCGGCGGTGGCGGGCTTGGTTCGGCGATTTTGGAGTTTCGTGGCCGGATTGGCGTTGGCGGCCGCTCCAGCGCAGGCTACGCCGCTTGTGCGGGAGATGGTGGCGTGGGTTGGCGCGGGGCCGAGGCGGGCTGTGAAAACCGTGTCAAGCTCCAAACGCCGCTCAACAGCGATTTTTCGATTTTTTTTGGAGAGCGCCCCGCGCCCGCTCGGACGCGCCCGAGGAGGTCAGCGGTCGCACGCGCTCGCACCGCCCTGCGTGACACTTTGTCACCCCTGCGCTGCAATCTCAATACGAGACCTACACCCAAATGAGTCAGCAGCGTGCTCTTGCCGGCCTGCCTGGCCCCGGTCACGAGGATCACCGGCACCGGTCCCCGCAGTCGAGTCAGTCTCTCCTCAAGATGACGCCCTCGGTAGTTCAGCTTCAGTGGCGGTGTCCCGGTTGTGTTCCTTCAGTGCCACGGCGAGGCGATTGTGAGCCGCTGCCAAGCGGCTGCGTACCTGCCTGATGGTTTTTTCGAGGGCGCGGCGCACTCCTGCGACCAGCCGTTATACGGCTCCGCTCGATGCAGTTCAATCGTCACAGCAGCTTTCCGAATTGGAGTATCCCGTTGGGCGCAGATAGTTTCAGCATGTTCGCCGGATTATCGTGGACGGGTCTGCGTGGCTCCCGATCGCGCGGCAATAGGCTACCAGACACTTGGCACCACGCAACTGGCGCTCGATATCCGTTGTAGTTTGAAAATGCTCCTTGATGGTGGAAACTTGTCCGCCTTGAACGCAATGGCATAGCCATTGTAGCGCACGCGTTGTGACCGTCAAACCCCGGTGGACTTGGCGTCTATGCCATCGAGGGCGGTCGGAGCCCCGGTTGGGAGCGCTGAGCGCTACGCCACGGCGTCCTTGAACTCGGTGACCAGGCCTTCGACGGTGGACTTGGCGTCGCCGAAGATCATGTAGGAGTTGGCGCGGAAGAACAGCGGGTTGTCGATGCCGGCGAAGCCGCTGGCCATCGAGCGCTTGAGGATGAAGCAGGTGCGCGCCTTGTCGGCGTCGATGATCGGCATGCCGTAGATCGGGCTGCCCTGGTCCTCGCGCGCGGCCGGGTTCACCACGTCGTTGGCGCCGATCACGATCGCCACGTCCACCTTGTCCATGGTCGGGTTGATCGAGTCCATCTCCACCAATTGGTCGTAGCTGACGTTGGCCTCGGCCAGCAGCACGTTCATGTGCCCCGGCATGCGCCCGGCCACCGGGTGGATAGCGTACCTCACCTCGGTGCCGTTGTGCTCCAGGATCTCGGCCAGCTCGCGCACCGCGTGCTGGGCCTGCGCCACCGCCATGCCGTAGCCGGGAATCACCACCACCGAGCTGGCGGCCTCCAGGATGTAGTAGGCGTCGCTGGCCTGCATCGGCTTGGCCTCGCCCTGGACCGCGCTGCCGCTGGTCGACCCGCCGGCCGCCCCGAAGCCGCTGAACAGGACGTTGCCCAGCGACCGGTTCATCGCCTTGCACATGATGCTGGTGAGGATGATGCCGCTCGCCCCCACCAGCGCGCCGGTGATGATCAGCAGGTTGTTGCGGATCACGAAGCCGGCGGCGCACGCGGCCAATCCCGAGTAGCTGTTGAGCAGCGAGATCACCACCGGCATGTCGGCGCCGCCGATGGGGATCACCAACATGATGCCGAGCACCAGCGCCACCGCGGTGGCCACCACCGCGATCCAGTACTGGTCGGGGTTGACGGTGAACCACACCGCGCCCACCAGGATCGCCAGCAGGATCAGGGAGTTGACCACGTTCTGGCCGGGGAACAGCAACGGCTTCTGGGTGACCGCGCCGCTGAGCTTGCCCCACGCGATCACGCTGCCGGTGAAGGTCACGCCGCCGATCAGGATCGCCAGGTAGATGGTGGCGGAGGAAAAGCTGCCGCCGATTCGCAGCATGAACTCGGCGGATTTGGCGGCATCCAGCGCCGGAGCCCCCCAGCCCACGCCCAGCGCGTCGGCCACCACCTGATAGGTGCCCCAGCCGACCAGCAGACTGGCCAGACCGCCGAAGCCGTTGAACAGCGCCACCATCTCCGGCATGGCCGTCATCTTGACCAGCCGCGAGGCCAGCACGCCAACGATCGCTCCCGCCAGGGCGCCGAGGATGATCCACTGGAACTGGAAGCCCCGCCCCACCAGGGTGGCGATCACGGCAATCAGCATGCCGAGCGCGCTGGTGGCGTTGCCGCGGCGCGCGGTGGTCGCCTTGGAGAGCTGCTTGATGCCGAACACGAACAGGATCGCGGAGACGATGTAGAGGACCGGGGTGATGAAGCTCACGCGCCGCTCTCCTTCTTGTCAGGCGCCGGCCGGGTCTTGAACATCTCCAGCATGCGGTCGGTCACCAGGTAGCCGCCCACCACGTTGATGGTGGCGAATCCCACGGCGCACGCCCCCAGAATGGTGGTGAGGGTGCTGCCCGCGTTGTTGATGTCCAGCGTGATCAGCGCGCCCACCAGCGAGATGCCGGAGATGGCGTTGGAGCCGGACATCAGCGGCGTGTGCAACTGCGACGGCACCTTGGGGATCAGCTCCAGGCCGAGAAACATGGCCAGGATGAAGATGAAGAACAGGAACTCGAACTGTTGTAGCGCTTCCATCGGATTCCTCGGATCTTGGCTGCTTACGGCTACGGCACGTTCAGCCGCTGGTTATGCTCTTGACCATCTCGTTGACCAGCTCGCCGCCGTGGGTCAGCAGGCTGTCGGAGATGATCTCGTCGTCGCGGTTCAGGGTCAACGAACTGCGGTCCGCATCCCAGAATTCGTCGACGAAATTGTACAGGTTGTTGGCGTACATCTGGCTGGCGGAGGTGGCCAGCCGCCCCGGAATGTTGCGGTAGCCGATGATCAGCACTCCGCCCAGGTCGACGTTCTCGCCGGCGACCGAGCCCTCGACGTTGCCTCCGGACTCGACCGCGTAGTCGACGATGATGCTGCCCGGCTGCATGCGCCGCACCATGTCGCCGGTGACCACCACCGGCGCCTTGCGCCCGAACAGCTGCGCGGTGGTGATGACGATGTCGGACTGGGCGCAGCGAGCGGCCATCGCCGCGCGCTGCTTGTCGAGCTGCTCGGGGGTGAGGGCCTTGGCGTACCCTCGCTCGGTCTGGCCGGTCTCGCCGAGGTCCACCTTGACGAACCGGGCGCCGAGCGACTCCACCTGCTCGGACACCTCCGGCCGGGTGTCGAACGCCTCGACCCGGGCGCCGAGCCGCTTGGCGGTGGCGATCGCCTGCAGGCCCGCCACCCCGGCGCCGATCACGAACACGCGCGCCGGCTGCAGCGTGCCCGACGGCGTGACCATCATCGGCAGAATCGTCTTCAGATGATCGGCGGCCATCAGCACCATGGAGTAGCCGGCGATGCTGTGCTGCGAGCTCAACGCGTCCAGCTTCTGCGCGCGCGTGGAGCGCGGCACCAGCTCCATGCTGATCGCGCTCACCCCCTGCGCGGCCAACTGCTGCACCAGCGCCGGCTCATTGAACGGGTCGAGGAAGCTGACGTGGATGGCGCCCTGCTTGAGCAGGCCTACCTCGGAGGCCGGCGGCTTGCGCACGCGCAGCACGAGGTCGGCCTCGCCCAGCGCCGCGGCCCGGTCGGCGCGCAAGGCGGCGCCCGCGCTTTCGTAGGCGGCGTCGATGAAGTTGGCGCCGGCGCCGACCCCCGGCTCCACCGCGACCGTGGCTCCCAGCTTGGCGAGCTTGGCCGCGGTCTCCGGAGTGACCGCTGCGCGCGGTTCCTGTGCCTCGGTTTCCTTCGGTGCAAATATGAGCATGACTGTTCCGAGCATACCCGCCCCACCAGCCGCGTCGCGGCCATCCGGTGGGCGCGGCGGGCGATGACATGCGGAGATGTGAGGGGCCGCTCCTCAGCGCGAACCCGACTCCTTACCCGACTCCTTAAATGTAGATTTCGGGCGCCAAAAGTCAACCGCGCTCCCCGCGTTTGCACCTCGTTTGCAGTCCGACGGCCTTGTTCGGTACAGTCTGCGCGGGAGTAACCACACGACGATGAATGATGCGAGTCGGGAGCAGGCGCAGATCGCCGCACGCATGCCGGCCGTGCTCGAGCTGGAGCCGGGCAGCTACTGGTGGTGCCGCTGCGGCCACTCCGCGAACCAACCGTATTGCGACGGATCGCACCGGGATACGCCGTTCGAGCCGCTCCGGTTCACCGTGGAGGAGCAACGCAACTACGCGCTGTGTCAGTGCAAGCGGACTGACAACCAACCGTTCTGCGACGGCACCCATTCGCGCCTGCCCGGTTGATCGGGGTCGATCCGGGCGCTCGGTGTGCGGGCGCAGGTTGAACCCGTGCGCTTGACCGAATCCCACCGCGTCCCGTTGAGCCGGGTATACGGGGAGAGCCGCTTCTACCTCGACTATCTGGCGGGGCGGGCCGATCGCTACTTCACCCATCCGGCGGGCAGCGTGGCGGCGGCCGCGCGCGTACGGTGGGCTGCCGGCGGCGTGCGCGGTGCGGCCGGCGACGCGCGGCGCGCGCTGGCCGCCGCCCTGACCGCCTACAACCGTTCCCTGGGGGCGCCGCCGGCCGCGGTGGAGGGGGCGGGGGCGCTGGCCGAGCCCGACTGCTGTTGCGTCCACACCGGCCAGCAGGCCGGCTTCATGGGTGGTCCCGGCTACACCCTGTACAAGATTATCAGCGCGATCCGGCTGGCCGAGCGCTATCAGGAGCAGCTCGGGCGGCGTTGCGTGCCGGTGTTCTGGCTGGCCTCCGAGGACCACGACCTGGGCGAGATCAACCACGCCCACTACCTGGCCGGTGACGGCAGCGTGCGCCGCGTGCGCTTCACCTGGGAGGAGGAGGGACGCTCGATCAGCGACCTGCCGGTGACGGCCGTCACCGGCGCGGCCGAGGAGTTCTTCCAGCGCCAGCCCGCCAGTGCCTTTACCGCCTACGCGCGCGCGGCGTTCGCCCTGGGCGGGACCGGCTTTGCGCACGCGCTTGCGGCGACGCTGGCGCGGCTGTTCGGAGAGCGCGGACTGGTGCTGGTGGAGCCGCACGTGCTGCGGCCGCTGTACCCCGACTTCTTCCGGCGCGCGCTGGCGGCCGGTCCCCAGGTGCGCGCCGTCCTGCAGCGCGCCGGGGCGGCGCTCGGCGCCGGCGGGTACCCGATGCCGGTCGATCCGGAACGGGCCGGAACCCTGTTCCGGTACGCGGCCGGCCGGCGCGTGCGGCTCGCGGCCGGCGAGCAGCCGCCCCCGGGCACGAAGCTGTCCACCGACGCGACGCTGCGCCCGGTGCTGGCCGACCAGGCGTTGCCGTCGGTGGCCACCGTCCTCGGCCCCGGCGAGGTGGCCTACCACGCCGCGCTCAAGGGCGTCTACGAGCTGTTCGGCGTCCCGCAGCCGCTGGTGGTGCCGCGGCGCAGCTATACGCTGCTGCCGGCCACCGCCGGCGCGACCCTGGCGACCTACGGTCTGGCCCCCGGCCAGCTCGTGGGGCCCGGGTTTTCCGTGCGCGCGGCGTTCGACGCCGCGATTCCGGCCGGCGCGCGTGCTCCGTTCGGCCATCTGCGCGGCAGTCTGCAGGCGCTGTGGGCGCCGCTGGAGGAACCGGTCACGGCCGCGGACCCCAGTCTGGTCCACACCTGGCGCCGCAGCCTGGGCCACGCCGAGCGGGCGGTGGAGCGCCTGGAGGAACGCACCGCGCGCGCCCTGATGAGCCGGCGCGGCGCCGGCCGGCGCGAGCTGCAGCGGCTGCGCGACCTGGTCTGGCCGCGCGGCCGGCCGCAGGAGCGGATCCTGCCGCTGGCGCACTTCCTGGCGCAGTACGGGCCCGATCTGGTGCCGGCGCTGCTGGCCGCGTGCGACCCCGAGCTGGGAGAGCACGAGATGCTGCTGTATGCGGTGTCCCCGCGGGCGGCGGCAGCGTGCGCCTAGGTATCACCTGCTACCCGACGCACGGCGGCAGCGGCGTGTTCGCCACCGAGCTGGGCAAGCAGCTCGCCCTGCGCGGCCACACGGTCTCCTTCATCAGCTACTCGGTGCCGCTGCGCCTGGTCGAGCTGCCGCCGCGCGTCACCTTCCACGAGGTGCAGGCCGAGGAGTACCCGCTGCTCAAGCAGTATCCGTACACCCTGGCGCTGGCGGCCAAGATGGTGGAGGTGGCCACCGCCAACCGGCTCGAGTTGCTGCACGTGCACTACGCGATTCCGTTCTCCCCGGCGGCGATTCTGGCCCGCCAGATGGCGCCGGAGCTCAACCTCAAGGTGGTGACCACCCTGCACGGCACCGACACGACGCTGGTCGGGGCGGCGCCGTATTTCCATCCGGTCACGCGGTTCTCGATCGAGCAGTCCGACGCGGTGACCACGGTATCGCAGTACCTGCGCGAGGAAACGATCGAGACGTTTCAGGTACGGCGCGCGATCGTGGTCATCCCCAACTGCGTCGATCTCGAGCACTACCGCAGGGCCCACGATCCGGAGCCGGGGCCGGGGGTAGGCGAATCCGGGGGATCCGCGCCGCGGCGCATCCTGCACATCTCCAACTTCCGCCCGGTGAAGCGGGCGGCCGACGTGATCGAGATCTTCGCGCGCGTGCGGGCGCGGGTGGACGCGCACCTGACCTTGGTGGGCGACGGCCCGGACCTGAGCCGGGCGCTGGCGCTGGCGCGCACGCGGGGCGTGGCCGGGCAGGTCTCCACCGTCGGCGTGGTGGACGACGTCGCGCCGTTCCTGCGGCAGACCGACCTGCTGTTGCTGCCGAGCGCATCCGAGAGCTTCGGCCTGGTGGCGCTGGAGGCGATGGCGAGCGGTGTGCCGGTGGTGGCCTCCCGTACCGGCGGGATTCCGGAAGTGGTGCCCGATGGTGGGGCAGGGTATCTGCTGCGCCCCGGGGACGTCGACGGCATGGCCGCGCGCGCCACCGAGCTGCTGACCGACGCGGCGCTGCATCGGCGCTGCAGCGCCGCGGGGCGCGACCACGCGCGCCGCTTCAGCAGCGCGCTGGTGGTGCCGCAGTTCGAGGCCCTGTACCGCGCGGTGCTGGGGTTGCCCGCGGCGGGACCTGCCGGGGCGCCCGGCGGGTCAGGCGGGTAAGGTGCATCAGGCGGGTAAGGCGCGTGAGGTGGGTGCTGTGCGTGCGGCGCGGCGCCCGGTGAGTGAATGGGTGCTGTGCGTGCGGTGCGCCGGGTGCGTCCGGGCGCCGAGGGGCTAGCGTAACGTGGCGGCGCGGGAACTGGTGCTGGCCACCCGCGGCAGCGCGCTGGCCCTGGCCCAGGCCCGCCTGGTGCAGCGCGCGCTGGCGGAGCACGGCGCCGGCGTTTGCCGGATCGTGCCGGTCTCGAGCCGCGGCGACGAGGGTGCCGGCGGGGCGGCGCCGCTGGCTGACTTGGCGCGCGCCGAGCCGGGCGTGTTCACCAGCGCGTTGAGCGCGGCGGTGCGTGACGGCAGGGCCGACGCGGCGGTCCATTCGCTGAAAGACCTGCCGGTGCACGATCCGGACGGGCTGGTCGTCGCCGCGGTGCTGCCGCGCGCGCCCGCCGCCGACCTGCTGCTGATCGATCCGCGCCGCTTCGCCGCCGCCGCGCCGCTCGGCCTGCCGCCGGGAGCCGCGGTCGGCACCGGCTCGCCGCGGCGCGCCGCGCTGCTCCGCCACTACGCGCCCGGCGTCGAGGTGGCCGCGCTACGCGGCAACGTCCCTACCCGCGTCCGCCGCTGCCGCGCCGGGTCGGTGGCCGCGGTAGTGCTGGCCCGCGCCGGTCTCGAGCGGCTGGCGGCGGCCGGCGACGACCCGGCCCACGGGCTGCGCCGGGTGGTGCTGCCGCCGGAGCAGTGGCCGCCGGCGCCGGGGCAGGGGGCGATCGCGGTCCAGACCCGCGCGCACGGGCCCGCGGCCGCGCTCCTGGCCGCGCTGTTGGCCGCCATCGACCACGCGCCGACCCGGACCGCGGTGACGCTGGAGCGCGTCGCGCTGCAGGCGCACGGCGGCGGCTGCGGCGCCGGGTTCGGCGCTTACGCCCGCGCCGTGTCGGCCGAGTCGGCCGCGGCGGCCGGCCGCGACTCCGGTTGGCGGCTATACTTCGGCTTTTCCGGTGAGGCCGATGGCGCAGGCAGCACGGATGCCGCCGGGTGGCGAGCCTACACCCTCGAGGACTCGGCCGCCGGCTGTCACCGTGCGCTCGCCGCCTGGGCCGCCGGGGGCCGTGTCCCGGGGGTGCCGGCAGCGCCGGCGGCGGTGGAGCACTGGACCAACGAGGAAGCATGATGAACGACGACTCGAGGCGCGCGCAGTCCCGGCGCCTGTTCGAGCGCGCCCGGTCGCTGCTGGTGGGCGGCGTGAACAGCCCGGTGCGCGCGTTCGGTGCGGTGGGCGGCGCTCCGGTATTCTTCGCCGCCGGCGACGGGAGCCGCATCCGGGACGCCGACGGCATTGAATACGTCGACTTCTGTCAGTCCTGGGGGCCGCTGATTCTCGGCCACGCCCATCCGCGCGTGGTGGAGGCGGTGCAGGCCGCGGCCGCGCGCGGCCTCTCGTTCGGCGCCTGCCACGCCGGCGAGGCGGAGCTGGCCCGGCTGATTCTCGACGGCTACCCGGCGGCAGAGCGGGTGCGGCTGCTGAGCTCCGGGACGGAAGCGGTGATGACCGCGTTGCGCATCGCGCGCGCGGCGACCGGCCGGCCGCGCATCCTCAAGTTCGAGGGCGGCTACCACGGCCATCACGACAGCCTGCTGGTCAAGGCCGGGTCCGGGCTGGCGACCACCGGCCTCGCCAGCTCCGCCGGGGTGCCGCCCGCCGTCGCCGCGGCCACCGTGGTCGCGCGCCTGGACGACGAGGACTCGGTGTCCGCCGCCTTCGCCGCCCACGGCCGCGAGCTGGCGGCGGTCATCCTGGAGCCGATTCCGGCCAACAACGGGCTGCTGTTGCAGCGGCCCGAGTTCCTCGATCACGTCGCCGCCGAGGCGCGCCGCGCCGGCGCGTTGGTGGTCGCCGACGAGGTGATCAGCGGGTTCCGCCAGCGCTACGGCGCCTCGGTCGCCGCCGAGCGGCTGCAGCCGGATCTGGTCACCCTGGGCAAGATCATCGGCGGCGGCATGCCGATCGGCGCCGTCGCCGGCGGCGCGCGCCTGCTGGAACAGCTGGCCCCGCTCGGCCCGGTCTACCAGGCCGGCACGCTCAGCGGCAACCCGCTGTCGGTGGCGGCCGGCATCGCCACGCTGCAGGAGCTGCAGACGCCCGCCGTGTACACCTCCCTGGCCGAGCTGGCCGCGGCCGCGGCCACGGCGGTGCGCGCCGCCGCCCCGTCGCGGCTGCAACTCGTCACCTGCGGCTCGATCCTCTGGCCCTATTACGCGGACTCCGCGCCGCCGCGCGCCCCGCACCAGATCGAGGCAACCGCCATCGACCGCTTCAACCGCGCCTACGCCGGCTTCCTGCAGCGCGGCCTCTACCTGCCGCCCTCCGGCTACGAGGTGGCGTTCCTCTCCACCGCCCACACCCCCGCCGACTGCACCGCCCTCGCCGCCGCCCTCACCACCGCCGGCGCCTGACCCGCGGATATGCGCGACATACGCGGAGATTCGAAAACAATACGCGCCCACGATCGCGATCGCATCAAGAAGACGGTCTTTGAGAACCTACTTCCCGACGCAGATATTTCCCGGAACCTGAATGATCTTGCAGCGATGGGCGAATCCCTGGTCAACCTGACATGAAGTCAACCAGAGCTTCTTCGTAAATTATTTTCGGGAGGTGCGAAATGGCAAACGAGAAGGCGACGACTGATGGGCGCTTTCGGTCAATGCTGGAGGTGAAGAGGGCGTATTTGCCAGCTCTGCTGAAGTCTCAGAGCGCTGAAGATGTACCAGAGCTGATCGAACGGACGGCAGAGATTACGGAGCACACTTTGAGAAAACACGTTAAAACACGTGAAGAAGCAGGGCATGCCGTAGCGGTGGACCGATACGTTGCGCCGCTGCTGGGCTGCGATGGTCAGCCAGTAACACTAGCCAAGCCAGCTAACCCGCGGTCGGGGCCAGACGAGCGCGCCGCAGCCCCTCGCGGAAGCTGACCATCTGGCGGGTCGCCTCGTCGTACAGGCGCACCGATAGACAGTGCAGGGTGTCGCGTAGCCGCAGTGCCGGCACCTCGCGCAGCAGCGGGTGCGCACGGTGAGCGCGCTCGAGGTGGTAATTGGGAATGCGCGGGTCCAGGTGGTGGACGTGGTGGAACCCGATGTTGCCGGTGAACCATTGCAGCACCCGCGGCAACGCCAGATAGGACGAGCCGGCGAGTGCTGCTCTGGCGAAGTCCCAGCTCTCGTGGCGGCTCCAGTAGGCCCCCTCGAACTGATGCTGCACGTAGAACAGCCAGGTTCCGAAAGTCGATGCCAGCGTGGCCACCGGCGTGAATACGAGCACGAAGCTGGTGAAGCCGAACGGCCACGACATTGCCACCACGAACAACGCCATGCCGACGTTGCTCCAGATGAGCGCCCACTTGGCACGGTTGCTCATTCCCCTCCGCGGAATGCGGTGAGTGAACAGGAACGCGACCGGTGCCAGCAGGAAGAACAGCACGAACGGATTGCGGAATACCCGGTACGCCAGCCGCCGGCGCCGCGGGGCGGCCACGAACTCGTTCACGGTCATGGTCCAGATGGCACCGAGATCACGCCGATCCAGATCGCTGGCGGTCGCATGGTGCCTCGCATGCTCGTATGTCCAGTTCCGGAACGGGGTGATGGTGAGGATGCCCGCGAGATACCCGATCACGCGATTCCAGCGGCTGCGGCGGAAAAAAGCCCCATGTCCGGCATCATGGAAGATGATGAAGACGCGGATCAGAAACCCTGCCGTCGGTAAGGCGAGAAGCAGGCAGAGCAGGTAGGAGACCTGAGCAATGGCTCCCATGGCGACGAGCCCCACCACGTAGGGGACGAATGACGTAACGATCTGACCGACGCTTCTCGCCAATGACGGCCGCCGAAACCGCCGCAGCCCCGCCTGCAGGGCACGCGACTCGCGCGTGGCCTGCGTACTCCGGCCCTGATCCGATGTGTTGTCTACCACGTTCTTCAAAGTATAGCAGATATCGGCGGTGAAGAACCAGGAGTTTTGTCGGATAGCCGACAGATAGCCGGATAACGACTGGTGCGGGCTTGGGACGCCGGGCGGATCAGGCGGTGGCGGCGGGGTGTGCGCGCGGTAGAGCGCGATCTGGCGGGCGTGGCGAGCGCCTGCAGCAGCGCGGCGACCTGCTCGACCTCCGCCGCCCCGGCCGCGAACACCGCGTCCGCGCACGCTTGCGCCTCGTCGGCCGCGAGCGTGGTTCCCGCCGCGACCGCTCCGGGGTACTGCTCCAGCGCGCTCACGGCGCCGCCGGCGCCGCCACCGGAGTCCCGGCTTCCTCCAACGGCCACTCCACGGCCGCCGCCTGCGCGGTGTGCCCGGCGGCGCGGAACAACGTGCGCTGTGCCGGGTCTCCGATCAGCGTGGCCAGCGGCAGCCGTCCGTTCCCGACGATCACCTCGATGCCCCGCGCCGTCATGCGCTCGGCGGCGATCACCTTGGAGTACATGCCGCCGAGCCCCTCGCGCGAGCGCGCGCCGCGCGCCATCGCCTTCACGCCGCCGTCAACCGCTTCTACAGTCCGAATCAGGCCGTCCGGCTCCACCGTATCCGAGCCAGGTTTGCGGCGCATCAGCCCGGCCACGTCGGTCAGCAGCAACGCCTGATCCACGTGCACCCGCTCGGCCACCAGCGCCGCCAGAATGTCGTTGTCGGTAAAGTGGCCGCGGTGCTCCAGCTCTTCCTTGTTGACCAGATCGTTCTCGTTCACGATCGGCACCACCCCCCGTTCCAGATAGGTCAACAACAGATGGGTGATGGTGCGCTCTTCGCGCGGGGTGGCAAAATTGTAGTGGGTGAGCAGGAGTTGGGCGGTCTGGCGATCGAACCGGTGAAAGTAGTCGCGGTAGTACTTCATCAGCCGGGTCTGGCCGATCCCGGCCAGAAACTGCAGCTCCAGCGTCTCCATCGGCCGGTGGGTGCGCTGCGCCACCTCCATGCCGGCCGCCACCGCGCCCGAGCTCACCACCACGATGCGGTCGCCGGCATCCATCAGTTCCGCGATTTCGGCGCACTTCGCCTCGAGAAACGCGTGATCGACCCGTCCCTCCGGCCCGATCAGCCCGCTGCCGATCTTGATCAGGCGGGTCATGACGCCGCCACCGGCGCCGCGCCCGGTACCGCAACGCCGTCCGCCAGCTCCGCGAAGTGGAACGCGCGCGTGCCGTTGACGTAGTCTGCCACGATCTGCCCGCTGCCCAGCACCCGGTACTTGTAGGTCACCAGCCCGTCCAGCCCCACCGGCCCGCGCGCATGGATGCGGTTGGTCGAGATTCCCACCTCCGCGCCCATGCCGAACCGGAACCCGTCCGCGAACCGGGTCGAGGCGTTCCACAGCACGGTGGCGGAGTCCACGCGCGCCAGAAAGGCGTGCGCGGCGGCCGGGTCGGCGGTCACGATGGTGTCGGTGTGATGGCTGCCGTGCCGGTTGATGAACCGGATCGCCTCGTCCAGGTCCTCCACCACTTTGATCGCGAGCACCAGGTCCAGATATTCGGCGTCCCAGTCGGCCGCGGTGCAGGGCCGGGCGTCGATCAGGGCGCAGGCCGCCGGGTCGCCGCGCAGCTCCACGCCCGCGCCGCGCAGCTCGGCCGCCGCCGGCGGCAAGAAGCGCGCCGCGACGGCCCGGTGCACGAGCAGGGTCTCGGCCGCGTTGCACACCGCCGGGTACTGCGCCTTGGCATCGCGCACGATGCGCGTCGCCATCGCCGGATCGGCGGCCGCGTCGACGTACACGTGGCAGACCCCGTCGGCGTGGCCCAGCACCGGGATGCGGGTGGCGTTGCGGATCGAGCGCACCAGCTCGTTGCTGCCGCGCGGGATGAGCAGATCCACCAGCTCGTCGAGCGCCAGCAGCGCCTGAATCTCGCCGCGCGTGGCCGCCAGGTGGACCGCGCCGGCCAGCGCCGGGTCCTCCGCCAAGGCGTCGCGGATCACCGCGTACAGGGCGGCGTTGGTGCGCTGGGCTTCCGATCCGCCCTTGAGGATGACCGCGTTGCCCGACTTGAGACACAGCGTGGCGATCTGCACCAGCGCGTCGGGGCGCGACTCGAACACGATGCCCAGCACGCCGATCGGGACGCTTACCCGCTCCAGCACCATGCCCTCGTCCAACTGCCGCCGCCACTGCACGGCGCCCACGGGATCGGACAGGCGGATCAGGTCGCGCACGCCGGCGACCGTGCCGGCGAACTTCTTTTCCAGCGCCAGCCGCTGCACCAGCGGCGCCGCCACGCCGGCGGCCGCGGCCTGCTCCAGATCCTCCCGGTTGGCGGCCAGGATCGGTTCACGCTGCGCTTCCAGACCGGCGGCGATCCGTTCCAGGGCGGCGTTCTTGGCCGCCTCGGTGGCGGCGGCCGTGCGGTAGCTGGCGGCGCGGGCGGCGAGTGCCATCTCCCGCACGGCCGCCGAATCGGTGTCCTGCATCATCCCCTTCCCAACTCCCGGCTGCGTTCGGTGGCGGCCTGCACGGTGCGCTCGAGCGCGGCCTGTACGGCGCCCGCCTCCAGCTCGCGGCGTCCGGCCACGGTGGTGCCGCCGGGTGAGCTGACCATTTCCACCAGGTCGCCCGGTGCGATGCCGCGCTCGCGCATCAGCAACGCCGTGCCGAGCGCGGTCTGCATGGTGAGCGCGCCCGCCACCGCCGGGTCCAGGCCCTGGCGCACGCCGGCCGCGCTGAACCACTCGATCAGGCGGGCAAAGAACGCCGGCCCGGACCCGCTCAGCCCGGTAACCGCGTCCAACTGTTCTTCCGGCACCTCATGCGCCTGCCCGGCCGCGGCCAGCAGACCCGCGACCAGCGCGCGGTCGGCGCCCGTGACACCCGGCCCGACCGCGAACCCGGCGGCCATGGCGCCCACCAGGCACGGCGTATTGGGCATCACCCGCACCAGGCGGGCGCGCGGCAGGCGCTGCGCGAGCGCCTCCAGCGACACCCCGGCCACGATCGAGATGATCAACCCCTCGGCGGCTTCGAGCCCGGCGGTCGCGGGCGCCACGTCCTGCGGCTTGACCGCCAGGAACACCGGGTCGGCGGCTGCGCACACCGCGCCCGCGTCGGCGGCCACGGTTACGCCGCTGAACTCGCGCGCAAACAGTGCGCACCGCACCGCCAGCCGGTCGAACACCACGATCCGCGGCGCCAACCCGGCGCGCTGCAGACTCCCGGCCAGCGCCAACCCCATGTTGCCGCCGCCAATGAAACCGATGCTTCCCACGGTCCACCGACCTTAACAAGCGCGCGCACCCAAAGGCAAGCCGGTCGGTCGGCCGGTCGGCCGGCTCGGGGTTGACAAGGCCGCCGTGACGGTTTACCACCGGCGGGAGCAGGGGGGCCGGATGAGCAAGGACAGCGACCGGGGGATGACGCCGGCAAGGAAGTGGCTCTGCACCAGGATTGACGAGCTGTGCCTGCTTCAGACCGGCGGCCCGTTCACCTTGAGCACCGGACAGCAGTCCGATTTCTACTTCGACTGCAAACGTGCGGTCCTGAAAGGCGAGGTGCTCAATCTGATCGCCGAGGAGTTCCTGAGCGCGGCAAGTCGCCTGGAGGACACGCCGACGGCAATCGGCGGGCTCTCGATCGGCGCCGACTTCCTGGTCGCTGCCACGATCCAGCTCGCTGCGCAACGCGGCCATCCGATGGTCAACGGCTGTGTCGTTCGCCCAGAGCGCAAGCAACATGGCACCCGCAATTTCATCGAGAATGAACAACCCGCCGGCACCAGGATCATGGTCGTGGAGGATGTAATGACGACGGGAAGATCGACGGGACTTGCTTGCGAAAGATTGCTCGAGGCAAAGAACATGATCGTGGGAATCGTGGGGCTCATCGATCGCGAACAGGGCGCCATTGACGCGCTGCGGACCGAATACAAGGTCCCGGTAACCTGCCTGTTCAGGAGCAGCGACTTTCCGCGGTTGGGGGCACACGTCGCGAGAGTAGCCGACGGAGCGCGCCGGCCACTGCCTAAACAAACCATTCCCAACTAAGCGCGGCAGCGGGATCGTTAGCGATTCCTGCCAGCCTCGCTCCCGGCGTCGTCCACGCGGACAATATCCTCGAGTTCGATTCGGTTACGGTGACGAAGCCCCGTCACGAGCACTTCGTCATCCCACAGTGGACGCACTATGTCGGTCATCATTCCTTCCGGGACGAGAATCTCATAGACGGTTCGGTTCTGGTCCTCAAGTTTGATAGTATCTTCACGACCGATCACGTTGGCGTAGTGAAGAACGCCCCGTACCGTGACGCGACGGTCTGACGCGTCAACGGAACTCGGTTGTGGACCAGCGAGTGGAACGAAGTTTGCAAGCTCCTTCCGGCGTCTTGTGAAGGCAACTCTTCGAGTTTGACCAGGACGATGTGCGGTCAATCCAACCATGCATACCCTTTCGCCGTCGGGAGCGATCTTCTTGGCCAACGCATTGAAGTTCACCAGGTACGGCTGCTCCGGAATTCGACGAGCCAATTCATCTCGGTCTCGCTCTTGAACAACCTCTAGGAGATCGAGAACCTCATCGATCACTGCCGACGCTTCATCGTCGGAAAAAAGATCCGTCTGCTCCGTCGGCCGGCCGAGCTTGAGCGTGAAGGCGAAACTCGCGGCTCGTGGCACGGACAAGAACACCCCGAATCTGTCTCTCAGCCTGTTCTTGGGACTTCCGCGTTCCCGATAAGGATACTGAAGTCTTCGCTCTACAGTACGGAGAACAAGGGTCTCGGTGGCCCGCACACGGGTCACGAACTCATCGCTGCTTGCTACACCGTGACCGACCGCATCGCCTGCGATCGACATCTGCATCTCGGTAGCATCCAGCGTGAGGCCGCGAACTTCAAGGTGCCTCTGAAAATGAACCTGCTCCAGGAGATCGCGGATTTCCTCTGCGATCTCTTCCGGAGGGTGCCCGGTGAGCCCCATCGCGAGGAGTTGCTCGGCAACCCGCAGTTCGTCGCAATCCAATGCAAGGGAACCGGCGCTACGGAAGAGCACCGATCGGTCCGGCTCCGCGTTTTCTTTGGTAGCATAGGCCGCCTCCCGTTCAAGTTCCATCGCCTTACGGAACGATGCCCGCGCGCCCGACTGGTCCCCGCGGTCGAGCTGAAACTGACCTTCCTCGGCCCACTCCATTCCCTTGTGATGAAGTTCGAGTACGCTGCTCATTGGTCTGCCATCCTCGCCAACGGCGTGCTGAATTCGACCACTACGACGATACCGGGAAGGCGTCCGGAGGATACCGAAATCTGACGGATCTTCTGCTGGACGCGAGCTGCGACACGGCGGGTGTCTCCCCGGCGAATTCCCGAAACTTCGAGCCTGGATTTTACCGTGAACGGCATGTCGTTCGGCTTGCCTATCCAATAGTCGAAGCCCGTTCCCTTCCTCGATCGTTCCAGGACTTCATAACTCCGAATACTTCTCACGACAAGAATCGCGATCCCACACGCACCTTGCTCAGTGGCTTCCTGCTCGTCCGCCCACGTACGCCGGCTCTGATCATTGGCCAACGGCCATATCAAATCATAGACTCGATGCTCGGTGCCGTCAACTGTAAGTCGCGCCGGCGTCCCATGCCCGCAGTCATCGAGACAGACGGCAGCCGCCTCAACCATTGCGCCGCCCACACGGACGGAGAGCCCAAGCATGCCTCTCGCGAGGTCCTCGAGATTCAAGGCGACGGGATCAGGTGTCACGCCGGCGCCTCGGGGCGCCCAGCTCGCGGGTCTATGCAGGTATGCTCCCAGCTTGTGGTCACGTGGCGAATTGTAACATACCGGCACAAAGGCCGGTCACTGCTACGTTGTGCTTGCGGCGTGGAGGTCTCCTACGCTAAAGCGTGGCGCGCAGGACGCGGGAGTTGCGGCGGCGGTTGTAGTTGCGTGGGCGCGCGCCGGGAAGGGTGTCCGGGGCGACTTCGGCGAATCCCAACGCCATGAAGAAGTCGGCGGACTGGGTGGTCAGCACCAGCACTTGGCGCGCGCCGCGCGCGCGCGCCTGTTGCAGCAGGTAGGTCACCAGGCGCGCGCCGTTGCCGCTGCCGCGATGGCTTTCGTTGACCACCAGGCTCTCGATCTCGGCGGTGGCGGCGTCGATCATGCGCAGCGCCGCGCACCCCTGGATCGTGTCGTCCACGCGGTACACCGAGTAGTCGTCCAGTCCGTCGGCCACCGCGCGCGCGGTTCTGGGCACCAGCAGCCCGGCGTCGATCTGGGGCTGCAGCAGGCGCATGATCTCGGGCACGTGCGCCGCGCGCGCCGGGACGATGTCGATGTACTGGTCGCCGAAGAACATGGTGCCGACGCCGTCGGCCGAGAAGATCTCGTCGATCAGGATGCCGTCGCGCCGCCCGTCCACCACGTGCACCCGGTCGACGCCGCCGGAACAGGCGCTCACTGCGGCCCCGAGCAGCGCGCGGTCGTCGGGCGTGAGCTGCGCGCCGCATTGGTTCAGCAGCCGTTCCGCATCCCGGTAGTCGACGCTGGAGTAGATGCCGTCCGGCCGGGCCGCCAGCTCGACGCCCGGGCACGCGACCGCCGCGATCCCGGGCGCGGTGCCGACCAGGAACACCTTGGCCGCCTGCAGCGCCCGCGCCACCGCCACCACCAGTTCCAGGCTGGAGATGTTGTAGGCCTTGCCCACCGCGTTCCAGCCGATGTTGGAGACGATCGGGATCACCCCGGTGGCGAGCAACGCGCGCAGCAGCTCGCGGTCCACGCGCTCCACCCGTCCGGTGCGGTGGTAGTCCACGCCGCCGACCACGCCCACGGTGCGCGCCCGCACCCAGTTGCCCACCGCGCCGCGGGCGCCGCTCTCGGTCAGCAGGGACAGCAGCTCGTTGGCGACCGTGGCGGCGCCGGCCTGCACCGCCTTCAGATCGCCCTCCGCCGTGATCCGGCGCGCGCCGACGTCGGCCGGTGACGCCGGCAGCGGAGCCTCCGCGTCGGCGCCGGCCCAGCCGCCCGGCTCGGCCAGGGCGGCGTCGATGGCATGCCGGGCACCGGGCACCAGCACGACCTGGATGCCCACGTGCTGCAGCAGCACGATGTCCTTGACCAGCATCGGGAACAGCGGCGCGCCGAGCAGATCGTCCTCGAGGCGCAGCACGAACAGGCTGCCGCGATAGTGGCTCAGATAGCTCAGGACGTCGCGGGTGGCGGCGACGGAGGTGGCGTCAGTCACCTTTACAATGTCGCCGCGATGCCGGCGCCGCTCAAGCGCCCGCCAACCAGCGCGGCAGCGCCAGCGACAGCGCGGGGACGTAGGTGATCACCAGCAGCGCGCCGATCATCACCAGTGCGAACGGCAGCGCGGCTCGATAGATCGCGGTCAACGGCCGCCCGAACCGAAACCGCGCCACGAACAGGTTGATGCCCACCGGCGGGGTGACGTAGCCCACCTCGAGATTGACCAGGAACACCACGCCGAGATGCAGCGGGTCCACCTGCAGCGCGGCCGCCAGCGGCACGATCAGGGGGACCAGGACGACGATGGCGGAAAACGCATCCACCACCATGCCCGCGACCAGCAGCACGCCGTTGAGCGCCAGCAGGAACAGCAGCGGGTGGTCGATGCTGGCGGACACGGCCGCCAGCAGCCGCTGCGGCACGAGCGCGTCGACCAGCACGTTGGTCAGGGCGAGCGCCGCGCCGACCACCACCAGCAGCGCGCCCACCAGCGCCCCCGTGTCGCGCACGACCGCCGCCATGCCGTGCGGCAGCCGGATCTCGCGGCGGATCAGCACCACCACCACGAACACGTAGGCGGCGGTCAGGGTGGCCGCTTCGCTGACCGTAATCAGGCCGAGGTAGATGCCGCCCACCACCGCCACCGGCAGCGGCAGCTCCCATCCCGCCAGCCGCACGGCCCGCGCCAGCCGGCGCCAACGGAAGCGGCGGCGCACCGCCGGCGCGGCCTCCGGGCGGCCGCGCCCGAACCCGGCCATTGCGTACGCCGCAAGCGCCGCGACCAGGAGCAGCGCCGGGACCGCCGTGGCCTGAAACAGCCGGTCGACGTCCACCCCCGCGGTGACCGCGTACACGATCACCACCAGGCTCGGCGGCAGCAGCAGCCCCGGACCGCCGCCGGCGGTGAGCAGCCCGATCCCGTGCCGGTCCGCGGCGCCCCGGTCGCGGGCGCGTCCGGCAGCCGCCACCGCGGGCAACAGCAGCCCCCCGAGCGCGATGATCGTAACCCCCGAGACGCCGGTGAAGGCGGTGAACCCCGCCAGCACCGTCACCACGATCACCGCCATGCCGCCGCGAACGTGGCCCAGGAGGGCGCGCGCCAGCAGCAGAAAGCGGCGCGGCGCCCGGCTCGCGGCCAGCAGCATGCCCGCGAACGTGAACAGCGGCAGGGAGGTCAGGGCCGGTATCGATCCCAGGCGGTTGAACGCGACCGCCGCCACGCCCGGATCGATGCCGGCCGCGGCCAGACCGGCCAGGGCGACGCCGGCGATCACCGCGAACAGCGGCACACCGCCCAGCACCGCGGCGAGCACGGCAACCCCGGCGCCGATGGCGACTATGGCGTCGATCGGTCGCCCCCCGCGTCGCCAAGCGGCGAATCACCGCGCGCACCCGCGGGCGCTCCCACCAGACCGGCCCAGGCCGCCAGCGCGAAGCGCGCCGCCATCAGCGCGAACCCGGCGGGCAGCACCGCCGCCGCGGCGGCCGCGGCCGGCCCCGCGAACCCCGACTCCAGGCGGACGAAGCGCACCGCCGCCACCACCAGCACGGCCGTTACCAGTGCCGCCGCGGCATTGGTAACGGCACGCGTCAGACGCCGGCACCGGCCGCCGGCCGGGAGCTGGTCCACCAGGTCGACCGCCAAGTGTGCCCGGCGGTGGGTCGCCAGCGATGCGCCCAGCAACGCGATCCACAGCACCGCGCGCCGGACCAGGCCGTCGATTTCCGGCAGAGCGACGCCGGCGGCGTTGCGCAGCACGATCTGCAGCAGCGCGCCCGCCAGCGACCCGAACAGGAGGAGCGCCAGCAGGCCGGTCTCGATCCGCGCCAGCGCACCGTCCCACCGCCGGAGGAGCGCCAGCGCCCGGTTCACCGCTCCGCGGCGCGCACCGCCGCGACCGCGCTCTCCACCCGCTCCAGCAGCTCCACCGGGTACAGCTCGGGCGCCAGGCTGCGGCGGGCGACGGCGCCGCGCTCGCGCAGGCGCGCGGCCGCCTCCGGCGCCGGTTTCACCGTGCCGACGCCGCGCCGCTCCAGCGTGGCCAGGGCGGCGGCGTTGTCGGCGCGGCTGAGGTCCCGGAGCTCGACCATGAAGCGGCGGCCATTGCGCAGCAGGATTCCCTGCAGTTCCGGGTCGAGCTTCTCCC
Organism: Spirochaetia bacterium; assembly: GCA_965198005.1. GTDB lineage: Bacteria > Spirochaetota > Spirochaetia > SZUA-6 > Bin103 > Bin103. The sequence goes on along the minus strand of CBDAOI010000003.1, from coordinate 110,342 downwards.
AGCGGCTGCCCATGATCAGCGCCCCCGAGGCGTGGCCCAGCGCCAGATCCAGCCGGTAGTCCACCCGGCTGAACCACTGCAGTGCGATGAGCCCCAGCGGCGGGCCGTACACGCCGTCGATCACGCCGGTCTGCAACCCGACCAGCACGTCCGCCACGTGCAGCGGTACCGGCGCCACGCCGAACGCATCGAAGATCGCTCGCGCCAGCGGATCTCCCTCCCAGACCCACCACCGGAGCTGCCGCAGCTCCTCCAGCGTGGCTACCGGCCTGGTGCTGAACAGATAGATCGGGCCCAGCTCGGTCCAGCCCAGAACCTGATAGCCGCGCTCCCGGAACTGCTGCTCCAACTCGGGCGCGAACGCCTCGTAGATCGCGTCCAGCTCCGCGTAGTTCTCGAACAACAGCGCGCTGTCGAAAATCCGTTCCTGCGGCACCAACAATCCGAGCCCCGCCCCACTCAGCGCTAGCGCGTCGAGCTGCCCGAACTGCATCTTGCGCAGCATGTCCGCCTCGGAGCCCGCGACCCCGCCGGGAAAGATCCGCACCTGCAGGCGGCCGTCGCTCTCGGCCACCACCGCCGCCTCGTACGCCCGCAGCACCTGCATCCAGGTGCTCCCCTCCGGCGCCACCGTGGCCACCTTGATCAGCTCCGGGCCCTGCGCGGCCGCCGGCAGCGCGCCGCCGGCCAGCACGACCAGCGCGCCCAGCACGACCAGCACGGCCCGTGTGGCCGGCGCGACCGGCGGCCAGGCCGGCGTACCGCCGCGGCCGCGCGTGCGCAGGGCGCGTGCGCCCGGCACGGCGTTCATTCGAACAGGTCCCCGGCCGCTGCGGCCAGCGCTTGCGCGCGCCGGCGGGCGACCGCGTTCGGCAGCCGCTGCTCCGGCAGCAGATCCGGATCGGCGGCGCGCACGGTCGTCAGCAGCGCGTCGAACAATGCGCGCTCCTGGACCGCCACGGCGTAGGTGGCCGCGTACAGGACGTGGTGCATCAGAAACCGTTCCCCGGTCAGCTCCAAGGCCCGTTCGAAGTGCGCCCGCCCGGCGTCCGGCGTACCGCCCAGCGCGGCCGGGGTGGACGCCTCGAGGGCGCCCAGCAGCGCGTGGGCGCCCGCGAACCCGTAGCCCGGATCGTGCCGCACCACGAACTCGGCCAGCGCCGCGATCGCCGGCAGGTCGGCCAGCAACTCCGGATCGGACCGCCGATTGTTGACCATGCCGCCCCACCCCTGGGCGGTCCGGAACACCACCGGCACGTAGCGGGCGTCGAGCTGCGCGAGGTGCCCCTCCAGCGCGTCGAGGTCGAACCACAGCGTATCCTCCGGTTCCGGCAGGCGGTCGCCGCGCGCCTGCACCCGCCACGCGTGCCGGGCGTGGTCGCGCCCGCGCCGGTAGAGGTCCGCCGCGCGTTGGGGTGCGGTCTGCTCCACGAACGCCAGGGCGTAGCCGACGTAAGCCTCCGCGGCCAGCAGCCGCAGCTCGATCCGGTCCGGGCTGCGCCGCAGCACCCCCTCGACCAGGGTGAGGCTGGCGGCGGCGCTGGCCTCGGCCAGCTCCAGGTCGGTCTCGGCGTTCAGCGCCGCCATGCCGTCGAACAGCAGGTCGGCGGTCGCCCGCGTGGCAAGCTGCTGCATGCTGCAGCCGGCCGTGAACAGCGGCACCGCCAGCGCCAGCAGGACTACCTCCGGAAACCGAAGGCGCACCCGGCGGCGCACCCGGCGGCGGCTCGCGTTGTCCGCGTCACGTGTCAACTCGTCCGCCCCCCCAGCGTGTACTATACGCCACCATGAGCCGGTTGCATAACTTCTCCGGCGGCCCCGGCGCGCTGCCGGTGCCGGTGCTGGAGGAGGTCGGCGCCGCGGTGCGGGAGTTGCCCGGCGCCGGCGCCTCGATTCTGGAGATCAGTCACCGCTCGGACCGGTTCGCGGCGATCCTCGCCGAGGCGGAGGCCAATCTGCGCGCGCTGCTGCTGATCGACGACCGCTACCACGTGCTGTTCCTGCAGGGTGGCGCGCGCCAGCAGTTCGCGCTGATCCCCATGAACTTCCCCGCGCGGCCGGGACTGCCCGCCGCCGCCGGCACCGGGGAGTACGTGGTCAGCGGCTATTGGGGCCGCAAGGCGTTGGACGACGCCGCGCTGACCGGCCGCGGCCGGGTGCTCTGGGACGGCGCCGCGGTCGGCTACCGGCGCATGCCCACCGCGGCCGAGCTGGTGCTGGACGACGGCCGCGCGGCACGCGCCGCCTATGTCCACTACACCTCGAACGAGACCATCCACGGAATTCAGCAACACCGCGTGCCCGACTGCGGTCCGGTGCCGCTGATCTGCGACGCCTCGTCGGACCTCCTGTCGCGGCCGCTCGAGGTCGACCGCCACGGCATGGTCTACGCCAGTGCGCAGAAGAACCTGGGGCCCGCCGGAGTGACGCTGGTGATCGTCGACCGAGCCCTGCTGGCCGGCGGCCCGCCGGCGCTGCATCCGATGTTCGACTACCGCGCCCTGGCGGCCGCCGGCTCGACGCTGAACACGCCGCCGGTGCTCGCCATCTACGCCCTGATGCTGGTCACGCGCTGGCTGCGCGCCGCGGTCGGCGGACTGGAGGCGATGGCGCGGCGCAACGCGCGCAAGGCCGAGACCGTATACGGCGCGGTCGACGGCTCGGGCGGGTTCTACCGCGGTCACGCCCTGCCCGCGAGCCGGTCCCGGATGAACGTCACCTTTGGCCTGGCGCACGCGGCGCTGGAGGGGCGCTTTCTGGAACAGGCGGCCGCGGCCGGTTGCGTGGGGTTGCGCGGTCATCGCGCGGTCGGCGGCCTGCGCGCCTCGCTGTACAACGCGGTCACCGTCGAGAGCTGCCGCCACCTGGCCGACTTCATGGCGGAGTTCCAGCGTCGCCACGGCTGACCGGACGCGCCCGCGCACCCGCGCCACCCGCCACCCGCGCCACCCGCCACCGCACCACCGCACCACCGGACGACCCGCGCGGCCGGGTCAGCGCCGCAGCCCGGCGAAGCGGGCAAAGAAATCAGGGAACGTCTTGCTCGTGCAGCCGGGGTTGCGGATGGTGATTCCGGGAGTGCGCAGCCCGGTAACGGCGAACGCCATGGCGATGCGATGGTCGCCGTAGGTCTCCACCGCGACCCCGCGCGGCGTGGCCGGCGCGATCCGCAGGCTGCCCGTGCCCTCGTCGACCGGCACCCCCATGCGGCGCAGCTCGGTGGCCATCGCGTGCACGCGGTCGGTCTCCTGCAGGCGGGTGTGAGCGATGCCGCGCAGCGTCACCGGCCCGGCGGCGAACGGCGCGATTGCGGCCAGCGTCGGCGCGACGTCGCTCATGGTGGTCAGATCGACGTCCACCCCCGCCAGCGCGCCCGGCCCCTGGACCGTCACCCCCTCCGGACCCCGGTCCACGCTACAGCCCATCCGTTTGAGCACCTCCAGAAAGCGCATGTCCCCCTGCAGCGAGTCGGCGCGCAGCCCCGGCACCGTCACCCGCCCGCCGGTCACCGCGGCGGCGGCAAAGAAATAGGAGGCGCTGCTGGCGTCCGGCTCGATGACGATCTCGCGGGCCGCGTACCGCTGGCCCGCCCGCACGTGAAAGGTGTCCCCGGCCGTGGCGGCCACCTCGACCCCGAAGCGCCGCATCAGCTCCACCGTCATCGCCACGAACGGCGCATGCACCAGGCCGTCCACCACCTGCAGCGTGGTCGCCGCACGCGCGAACGGCGCCACCATCAACAGCGCCGAGAGCGGCTGACTGCTGCGGATGCCGGACACCCGCAGCACGCCGCCCGCCAGACCGGACCCGCACAGCGTGAACGGTATCCTGCCCCGCTCGTACGCGAACGTGATGCGCGCGCCCTGGTCCGCCAGGGCCGACAGCAGCTCGTTCATCGGCCGCTCGCGCATGCGCGGCACCCCGTCCACCGTGTAGCAGCCGCCGCCGAGCGCCAGCGCCGCGGTCAGGAAGCGCGCCGCGGTCCCGGCCAGCCCCACGTACAGTTCGGCCTGGGCGGCGGGAATCCGGCCGCCGGCGCCGTGCACGCGCAGCGTGCCGCCGGCGGGGTCGCCCTGCACCTCGATGCCGAGCGCCTGCAACGCGCCCGCGAAGTAGTGGATGTCGTCGCTGAACAGCGGGTTGCGCAGCGTGGAGGTGCCGGCGGCCAGGGCGGCGAGACACAGCCCGCGGGCGGTGAGGCTCTTCGAGCCGGGCACCTGCACGGTACTGTCGAGCGGACCGCTGACCGGCCGGATGGCGATGGCGCGCTGGCCTTGATCGGAGGCGTTTGGCATGCTGGAACCTGTCCACCAGTACGGTGCAACAGGAGCGCGATATGTACAAGACACCGGTGACCTCGGACCGCGGCCCGGCCCCGGCAGGGCCGTACACCCCGGCCATCCGCCACGGCGAGTTGCTGTTCATCTCCGGCGCAGATGAACGCCGTCTACCAGGAGTACTTCCCCGAGCCGCGGCCGGCGCGCACCACGGTGCAGGCCGGACTGGCCCAGGACTACCGCATCGAGATCGACGCGATCGCCGGTCGCTGAGTGCGCCTGACCCCCGGCCTCACCATTCCGCTCGCCGCCCTGCTCGCGGTCGTGCTCGTGGTCGGCGCGGCGATCGGGCTGCAGCGGCGGTTCATGTACCCGCGCCCGCCACTGCCGGCGAGCCCGCCGCACCTGCCCGCTGGCAGCGAGCGGCTCCGGCTCGGCCCCAAGGACGCGGTCGAGGCGTGGCTGCTGCGGCCGGCGGCGCCCGCGCAGCCCACGACGGCCGCCGCCGCCGGCACGCCGGCGGCCACTCCCTTTCCGCTCATCATCTACCTGCACGGCAACGGCGAGCTGATCGACCACTGGGTGGCGCCGTTCGCGCCCATGACCGCGGCCGGATTCGGCGTGCTGCTGGTCGAATACCCCGGCTACGGCCGCTCCAGCGGCAGACCCAGCCGGCAGTCGATCACCGCCACCGTGATCGCCGCCTACGACATCGCCCGCCGCCACCCGGACGTCGATCCGGCGCGCATCGTCGCCTACGGCCGGTCGCTCGGGGGCGGCGCCGCGTGCGCGCTCGCCGTGCAGCGGCCGCTGGCGGCGCTGGTGCTGGAGTCGACGTTCACCAGCGTCGCCGACCTCATGCCCTGGTTCCTGCCGCGCGCCTGGGTGCTCGATCCGTTCGACAATCTCCCGGCCGTGGCCTCCGGCGCCGCCCCCACGCTGGTGCTGCACGGCGCGCGCGACCGCGTGATTCCGTTTGCGCATGCCGAGAAACTGGCGCGCGCCGCCGGCACGGCCCCCGTGCGCCTGCCGTGCGGCCACAACGACTGCCCGCGCCCGTGGCCGGCGGTGCTCACCTTCCTTCGCGCACAGGGGATCGCCGAATGAATCTCCCATCTGCGCCTCGCGGGACAGAACGAAGTGCGGCCGACGGGGACAGGAGGGGCAAGACCCTTCCGACATCGACAGGTGGCCACAACCAGCCGTGAGCCCGTTTGACCGTACCCCGAGGTCAAGTATACGCTCTTGCCTACGAGATCAGTACGAGGGGCCACATGCCTGTAGTAGCGGTATCCCTGGCATTCCAACCACAGTCCGTTGCAAAGCTGCTGCGTCCCCGTACGACAGGTGGCGAACTTCACACACAACATCGTGGTGCAGGAAATTGAGATACTCGCAGACGAGTTTGAGCGGAGGCTCGCATGACGACCAAACGGACATCTGTAAAGCAACAAGTTGTAGCGCTGTTGCATCATTTCGCAAAGCAGATTCAAGCGATGAACGACGACGACGTTGAGCGCATCTTGGATGGGGATTTGAAGATAGAGATTCGTCCTGCCGATAAACAGACAAAGAGACGCGAAAAACCAAATCGTTGTTCTAATGAAGAAATGAGCCAACTTAATTACGCATTGGGAAAGGCTAATACGAGAGAACGCGCTGTAGAATTGATCGACGGTATGCTGCAATCAAAGACGGACCTTACCCGTTTCGCAAGGGTGATCGACATACCGGTGCCGAAAGAAGCGTCATCGAGAGACCTGAAGGCTCGGCTCGTAGAAGCGACCGTCGGATATCGAATACGGTCCGCCGCAATCCGTGGTGATGCTTGTGTTCCAGTTGACTCCCCAACAAATGAGGGCGACTCCGTCGACAGGGCCGCCGTCATGCCTTAGCCATTAAGCCGAAGGACTAAGAGAGCCGTTTTCAGATCGTAGTATGTACAACCCTGCTTGCCCTTGTAATACTCGGCCCCGAAGCGTTTCCGGAGACGGCGGAAAGGGATGGAGATCGCCGCAGATTACTTCATGCCTTGTTGATACGGGCGCACCGGGGCGCAAGCTACACTACTCAAGCTTGTGCGTCACTTGGGTGGGAGACGGGTGAGCCCTACACACACCTTTGCTGCCAATCCCCTCGACCGCGGCGACCGCGCGCGGCGTGACGAAGCCTGGCTGGAGGCCGCGGCCCGCGCGCCCGACAGCCGGTGGCTGCCGTTCCGCGACCTGGAGGTGCTGCTGACCGACGGCGCGCAGGCGGCGCTCGGCTGGCTCGCCGCCGCCTGGGTGCGGCCGCTGGCGCCGGCGGCGGAACCGCTGTTGCTGGGGGTAATGGACGGGCGGGCCCACTTCGCGGTCGATCTGTCCGGTTGTCAGGCGGCGCTCGACCGGATCCGCGACGAGCGCGGCTGGCAGTTTACGGACTGCCGCACCGCCGGAAGCCTGCTGGCGCTCCCCGAAACCGGCATCCTGGCCCAGGCGCGAGCGCACCTCGACTGGCACAACCGGTACGGTTTCTGCTCGGGCTGCGGGCAGCCCACGGTCAAGCAGCGCGGCGGTCAGGTGCGCCGTTGCCCGGCCTGCGGCATGCAGCACTTCCCGCGCACCGATCCGGTCGTGATCACGGTGGTGGCCGACGTCGCGCGCGACCGCTGCCTGCTCGGGCAGACCCGCGGCCGGCTGTCGCGGCTCAAGATCTACTCCGCCCTGGCCGGCTTCGTGGACCAGGGCGAGGCAATCGAGGAAGCGGTCGCGCGCGAGGTGATGGAAGAGGCCGGCGTGCGCGTGCGCAACGTGCGCTACCACTCCTCCCAGCCGTGGCCGTTCCCATCCTCGCTCATGATCGGCTGCCTGGCCGACGCGGCCACCACCACCATCCGCATGGACCACGAGGAGATGGCCGACGTCCGCTGGTTCGACCGCCGCGAGGTGCTGCTGGCGCTCGACGGCAACAATCCGCGCCTCACCCTCCCCGGCCCCATCGCCATCGCCCACCACCTGATCAAGGCCTGGGCCACCCGCGCACCGTGCTGACGATAAGCAACTCTGCCCGTTCTACCCGTTGCAACCGGTCGCATGGTATGGTCCCATAGACGAGTATGCGTGCCAGCAGACGCAAGCGGCCCCGCCGACGTGTCATTGCCTACGAAGACGAGTGGCCGGCCGGCATCGAGGAGTTCTATGCCTGAGTTCAGTTTCGAGATCGACTGGGTTGATGCGGAAGGGATCAGCGGTCCGGAATTCTCCGCCACCTGGGCCTCTTTGTGCATCCGGGCCGGAGACTCCATCATTACCCGCGTGTTGGACGGGCGCGCGAAGACAGTTCGTGACTTCTCAAGTGGAGCAACGTCGAATTCCTCGACCAGGGAATAGCCTGGGTAGACAGCGACGCGTTCCGCGAGACGTGCGCCGGCCTCGTCGATCAGGTGATGCGCCGACTGACAGCGCTGGAGGTCCGCGACACGTATCTTCAAAGCGAGTGGGAAGCCATTATGAGCGCCGATGAAGAAGATTTACAGTTCTGCAGAACCGCGGCCGGCCTGGGGTGGGATCCGTATGCCCTGAACCAAGACATGCGCTGTCGGATCCTTGAACTCGCGGAGAAGCTGGGTTCTTTGCTCGACGAGGCAGTGCCGGCGATCGTAGCGGACGGTCCCTACGAGGATTGGTTCTCCGTCGTGCATACCATCGCGAACGCCAAGCGAGACAATAGCCTTGCGCTGGACCGGCTCCGGTCTCTTGGCGATGCTGTTCGTCCTTACATCGGCACAGAGACACATCCCTGGGAGCTTGGGTGCGATTGTGCACGGAAACTGCGAGAGCTTTTGGGATTGGACGGAGCTGCATTGCCGACTACGCCAGAGATAGCGGAGGCCCTTGGCGAGGATGCCGAGTCGATTGAGAGAGTGACTACCTCTCGGCTGGACTCGGACCGTATGCCCGCCATGGTGGACGGGATCATTACTCGCGACGATCACGGGACTCCAGCATTTGCATTTCGCCAACTCAGCGACGAGCGCCGCCGCTTTCACTTCTGTCGGGCGCTGTCTGAAGTGCTGTTGTCACCGGACACTGATACGTTGCTCACCAGAGCTCATTCCGAACGACAACAGCGCAATCGTGCCTTTGCCGCCGAGTTCCTCGCACCTTCCTCGGGGTTGCGGAGCCGAGTAAGCAGACGGGTGGTGGATGGGGATGATATTGACGAGTTGGGAACCGAGTTCGGCGTCTCGTCCCTGGTGATTGAGCACCAGATCAGGAACCATGGCATCGCGCGCGTCCGGTAGCGCCGCACGTCAGTCGATGCGGATCAACTGCTCGCGGCGGGGGCCGACCGAGCTCCACCGTACCGGGACGCCGGCGGCGGTTTCGATGGGCACGTAGGCGCGGGCCTGGGCCACCCGCGCACCGCTTTGAGACAAGTTTCCTGATAGTGCATAGTATTGCTGCTACACTAACGACTACGGAGGCTACCGCACCTACATGCTGACTCGCCTGGAAGCGGACGGATTCAAGAACCTCATCGACTTTACGGTCGATTTCGGTCCGTACACGTGTATCGCGGGCCCGAACGGAATCGGCAAGTCGAACATTTTCGATGCAATTCACTTTCTTTCCCTGCTGGCGGATCACTCCATCCTCGAAGCTGCGCTGCAGGTACGCTCTAGAACGGGCAACACGGCTCGCCCGGACGACCTGTTCTTTCGCGGCAACAACCTGCACAAGGATTCGTTCCGGCTTGCAGCCGAAATGTTGGTGGACCAGCGAGTGAATGATGACTTCGGACGCCCGGGTCAGGCTACATCAACTTTCTTACGCTACGAAATAGAACTCGGTCTCAGGGGTGGAGACTCCAGGGCGGACGGCCTAGGCTCCGATCTGGAACTGCACTCGGAATCGCTTCAGTTGATTCGACAGGGAGATGCCGTCAAGAAGCTGCGCTTTCCTCATTCCAAGTCGAGATTCCGAGACTCTGCCGTGAAGAACCGGCGGTTCGCCAAGACCGGCTATATTTCCACCGAGATCACTGAAGACGACACGCCCGAGATTATCGTTCATCAAGACGGCGGGTCGAGGGGACCAGGGCAGAGAGCCCCAGCCCGCACGGCGCCCAGAACGATTGTCAGCACCACAAGCACGATAGCGACACCAACGATCCTGGCTGCACGCCGCGAAATGCAGAAATGGAGACTACTCGCCCTGGAGCCGAGCGCCCTGCGGCGTCCGGATCGTGTCGCACGAGACCCCGCTTTCGTGTCCGACAACGGTGCCCACCTTGCCGGAGCGCTCAATCGATTGAAGCGGTTCGATGGGGAAAATGGTGATGTCGCCGCGCGCATATCGGCAAGGCTGGCTGAACTCGTTCCCGTAACCTGTGTCGACGTGGTCCGTGATGACGTTCGTGAACTGCTCACCCTGTCGATTGAGGAGACGGGCGGTCAGCACTTTTCCGCGAGTGCTGTATCGGACGGCACACTGCGCTTTCTTGCCCTAGCCATTCTGGCGGAAGACCCCGAATCCGGGGGGGTACTCTGTATCGAAGAACCGGAGAACGGCATCCATCCTGAGCGGTTGCCGGCCATGGAGGGGCTTCTGAGGGACTTGGCCGTGGACACCGGGAGCCAAATTGGAAATGGAAACGTGATGCGTCAGCTCATTCTGGCCACTCATTCCCCATATCTCCTTCAGTTACAGGAGCCCGCTGACATATTGATTGCAAAGGAGACCACGATGCGGTACCGAGAATCCATGGTGCCGTGTTTTCGATGCTACCCGCTGGCAGGAACTTGGCGTGCGAACAAGGACGGGGAATCCGTGCTCGGTCTTTCGACGATGTATGACTATCTGCAACCGCCGGAAGGGGCGAAACTACGCATGCCGTTTGAGCTGGCTGAGACAGGACGTGACCGGGTTCGTTTCCCGCTTCACGTCTCATAGGTAGTGCGCTCGCTCGGAAGTTCGGTACGAAACCCCTCCCTCACTCGACCCTGATCAACTGCTCGCGGCGGGGGCCGACCGAGATCCAGCGTACGGGGACGGCGGCGGCGGCTTCGATGGTGCGCACGTAGGCGCGGGCCTGGGACGGCAGCTCGGCGAACCGGCGGGCGTGGCTGAGGTCGCAGTTCCAGCCGGGCAGGGTCTCGTATACCGGGCGCGCCCGCTCCAGCGCCGCCGTGGTCGGGAACTCCCGTAGCTGGCGGCCGTCGACCTCGTAGGCGGTGCAGACCGGAATGGCGTCCAGGTAGCCGAGCACGTCCAGCAGGGTCACCGCCAGCTCGGTGGCGCCCTGGACGGCGCAGCCGTAGCGGGTGGCCACGGTGTCGAACCAGCCGACCCGGCGCGGGCGGCCGGTGGTGGCGCCATACTCGCCGGCATCGCCGCCGCGCGCGCGCAACTCGTCGCCGCAGGCGCCGGTCAGCTCGGTGGTGAAGGGGCCGGCGCCGACGCAGGAGGAGTAGGCCTTGACCGTGGCCACCACCCGGTCGATGGCATGCGCGGGGACGCCGGCGCCGACCGTGGCGAACCCCGCCAGCGGCGAGGAGGAGGTGGTGAAGGGGTAGATGCCGTGGTCGGGGTCGCGCAACGCGCCGAGCTGCCCTTCCAGCAGAACGTGCTTGCCGGCGTCGAGCGCGTCGCGCAGCAGGGCGCCGGCGTCCACCACCAGCGGGCGGATCCGGGCGCCGAGTCCCGCCAGCTCCTCGACCAGAGGCTCCAGCGGCAACGGCGCCGCCCCGTAGAAGTGCTCGCGCAGCACGTTGGTGCGCTCCAGCGACGGCTCCAGCCGCACGCGCAGGCGCGCGCCGTCGAACAGCTCGCACACCTGAATGCCCACCTTCAGGTACTTGTCGGAGTAGAACGGCGCCATGCCCGACTGGGTCGAGCCGAACCTGGCGGCACCGCGGCGTTCCTCCTCCAGGCGGTCCAGCTCGACGTGAAACGGCAGCACCACCTGCGCCCGGTCGGAGATCAGCACCCGCGCGTTGGGTACGCCGCGCGCCTGCAGCTCGGCCAGCTCCGCCAGCAGCAGGGCCGGATTCACGCCCACGCCCGCGCCGAGCAGATTGGTGGTATGGGTGTGAAACACCCCGCACGGCACCAGGTGCAGGGCGAACTTGCCGTACTGGTTGATGACCGTATGACCGGCGTTGCTGCCGCCCTGAAAGCGGACCACGATATCGGAGGACTCCGCCAGGTAGTCGCACAGCTTGCCCTTGCCCTCGTCGCCCCAGTTGGCGCCCACCACCGCGGTTGCCGGCACTACGGCTCCCCCGCGGCCGTGGCCACCGCGCTCCCCGGCGTGGCGCCGCCGCCGTCCCCGCCACCGTCGCCGGCGCTCACCGTCCCGAGCGCGCCGGCGCCGTCACTTCCCCGGTGGGCGCTTCCCCCGCCGGCGCTTCCTTCGGCGCTTCCCTGGTGGGCGCTCGCCCGCCCCCGACCCGGCGGGTGCCGGCCGCTCGCCGCGCCCGCGCCGGCACCGCCGCCGCCTGCACCGTCCGTACCCGCACGGCCGGCACCGGCACCCGCCCGCGCGCTTGCGCCGGCCGCCGTCCGTGCCGCAGCCGCGCCCGCACCGTCGCCGCCGTCCGCACCGCCCGCTGTCCGTACCGCCGCCGCGCCGCGCGCGCCCGCACGGCCCGTACCCGCGCCGCCCGCACCCGCGCGCCGGTGCTCCAGGCAGGCGGCCACGAAGCCGTGGAACAGTGGACTCGGCCGCGCCGGCCGGCTGGTGAACTCCGGATGGAACTGCACGCCGATGAAGAACGGATGCTCCGGCAGCTCGGCCACCTGCATGATCGGCTGCCCGGCCGCCCAGCCCGAGAACACCACGCCGCCGTCCTCGAAGATACTGCGGTACAGCGGATTGAACTCGTACCGATGGCGGAACCGCTCACCCGCCCGGGTAGCCCCGTAGAGGGCGGCCACCCGCGATCCCGCCAGCAGCGTGACGGTCTGTTGGCCGAGGCGCATCGACCCCCCGACTCCCTCGATCTCGTACTGCTCGGGCAGCAGGCACACCACCGGCGCCGCGGCGCCCGCCTCGTTCTCGGTGGTGTTGGCGCCGCCGAGGTCGCAGCACTCGCGCGCGTACTCCACCATCGCCGCCTGGAACCCGTAGCAGATGCCGAGCAGCGGCAGCCCGGTGGTGCGGGCGTGCGTGATGCAGGCGATCTTGCCCTCCCAGCCGCGCCGCCCGAAGCCGCCCGGCACGATGATGCCGTCCAGCTCGGCCAGGCAGTCCGCGGCACTCGCCACCCGCCGGTCGCGGCCGCCGGCCTGCTCGATGGCGTCGGTGGGCACGTCCACCACCTCCACCTTCGCCCCGCACGCGCAACCCGCGTGCTCCAGCGCCGCGTGGATGCTGGCATAGGTGTCGCGCGGCCCCATGTACTTGCCGGCGAGCCCCACCACCACCGGCGCGCGCGCCCGCGCCAGCCGGCCCAGGTAGCCGTCGAACCGGAACTCGGGACGGTGCGGCCGCGCCGGCAGGCGGAAGTAGTCCAGCACGATGCCGTCCACCTGCTGCGCCGCCAGATGCCCCGGCACCGCGTAGATCGAGTCGTGATTGTGCAGGTCGATCACGTTGCGCTGCGGCAGCCGCAGGCGCTGCGCGAGCTTGCGCCGCACGGCGCCCTCCAGCGGATTCTCGCAACGGCACACCAGCATCTGCGGCTTGATCCCCATCTGCATCAGCAACTGGGTGCCGTGCTGCGCCGCCTTGCTCTTCTGCTCGTTGAGATGGGAGGCCTCGATGATCCACGCCAGATTGACGAAGAACACGTTGCCCTCGCCCTCCTGGTAGGCGAGGTCGCTCACCGCCGAGACGTAGGGCCGCACCTCGTCGTCACCCACCGTGCCGCCGATCTCCACCAGCGTGATGTCGGCCCGGTACGCCAGCGCCGACTCGCGCACGAAGCGGATCACCTCGCCGGTCACGTGCGGATAGAACTGCACGTCCGAGCCGGAGAAGCGGCCGCCGCGCTCTAGCTCGCTGATGCGGCGCGCCAGCCGGCCGTTGGTGAAGATGTTGTGCTGGGAGAAATCCTTGTCCACGAACCGTTCGTAGGTGCCGATGTCCATGTCGCACTCGGTGCCGTCGGCGAGCACGAATACCTCCCCGTGACGGTACGGGTTCAGAGTACCGGCATCTTCATTGAAGTAGCCGTCCATCTTGATCAGGTTGGTGCGATACCCGCGGCCCTCCAGCAGCGACGCCAGACCGGCCGAGAACACCCCCTTGCCCAGACCGCTGATCACGCTGCCGGTGACGATGATGAAGCGGGTGCGGCCGGGTGCGTACCCGTCGGGCAGCGGCGAATACTCCTCGCCCGGGTCGGAGCGCGTGCTGAGCCCCTGGAGCGTGTCGGCGATCGCGCGCCGGTCGGAGGTCACGCGGCGCCGTCCTGCAGGATGTGCTTGAGCTTGTTGCCGTAGTAGGAGGCGAGGTGGGGATGGTGCACGAAGATCTCCCGGTCGTCGTACTCCAGGGTCATGTACGACTTGGAGGGGATGATCGGAACGTCGGGAAAGTTGTAGATCGCGGCCGTGCGCTCGAGCATCTGCTCCAGTGACAGGCGCTGGCGGTCGGCAGTGTACAGGGGCGACGTGTCCAGCCCGTAGGCCTCGATCCGCTCCAGGTTGGCCGCCACCCGCTCCTCCAGCTCGGCACGGCCCATCTTATACCGATCGCTCAGCGAGGCGAACACCAGCGTGCTCTCGTAGACCCGCATCAGCTTGCCCATCTCTTCCCGCACCAGCGCCGCCATGCCGCGCGCCCGCAGCGGCCGATCGACCGGGATCCCCGCGCCGAACCGGATCAGCACGCGCGACCGCTGGTCGCGAATGCGGCGCGCGAACGGCATCTTCACGAACGCGTAGTAGTGGTCGTAGACGTACTTGGCGAATTTGCTCTTGCGCGAGCGCGCCTGATACTGGCGGAACACGATGTCCTCGGGGATCCGCTCGTAGGAGATGTTGACCGGGACGTACAGGGCGTTCTCCACCTGCATCTGGCGGATGGCGGCGCGCACCACCAGGAACACGTACGCGGACAGCTCCGCGAACTCGCCCGAGTAGGAACGGCCGTACTTGATCTCGCCGGTGGCGCGGTCGGTCTCGTAGCCGGGAAAGATCATCAGGTGCAGCCCCTCGCCCAGCACCCGCTTGATCTGATCCGGGTACAGCTTGTTGTACTGTTCCTTGGTGATCACGAACGGCCGGGTGCCGAGCAGCTTCAGCACCCCGTCACGCACCCAGCGCCGGCCGTAGAACGCGTGCCGGTCGCGAATCATCATGAACGCCCCGCACTTGCGCAGGAAGGTGTCGACCGGGCCGACGTAGAGGTTCTCGCCGGCCTGGATGGCGGTGCGGATGTAGCGCTGCGCGAGATAGGTCTGCAGCAGCATCCAGTCGTACTCGCTCTGGTGATTGGGGATGAACACCAGCTTGCGGCCGCTGCGCGACAGCTCGTCGACCGCGTCCAGCCCCTCGATATCCACCCCGGTGAAGCAGTTGCCGAACAGGATCACCTCCACCGTGTTGGCGGTGTTGACCACGTAACGTTCGCTGCGCCAGTGGTGCAGCAGCTCCAGGATCTCGGCGGTCGACAGATCTTGTTTCATGGGAGGCGGGCCGCCCGAGTATACCAGACACCACCCGCATGGGCTAAGCCACCAGCGGCAGCCACGGACAGCCACGGCAGCCAGACCGCCATGGCGCAATCGCCGCGACCGTGCCAAGCGCAGCAGAGGGTCATCCGCGGACCGCCACCCGCGCCTGCTGCCGCAGCTCCCCCAGCCGTACAGCTCGCCACCCCAGACCACTCCGGCGCCCGGACCGCGGCACCCTCCAGCACGGTGGCTCCGCCCCCTCCCCAGGAGGTAAGCCGCGTAGCGCGCCGGTCGAGCGCACGTGACGGACGACCCATGGGTCATCCGCGAGGCCTTGCACAACGCCATCGCGCACCAGGACTATACCCTGCGTGGGCGGATTCTCGTCGTCGAGAGTAGTACGGCTCGGTCTTCCATCGAACGCTCTCGCTTGACTCGATTGACCTTGTAACGTTTCCGACACAGTGGTATCTTCCTTAGCTCCAGGCTATCATGGCGCCGCTCGCCACGAGCAGCAGGAAGACATGCTGGACAAGAAACCCGACATAAGGACTTGGGTAGAGGGCTTGGTTGATTACTATAATGCCAAGTTTCCCTATCCAGAGGACGACCCAAGGAGAGTTGGGTTCTATATCGGTTGCCAGATCATAGGTCTACATGCTGTTGAAGTACTCCTTCAATATGCGTTGGATAAGCGCAGAATCCAGTATTGTGAGAGTAGTCCCAATCTTTTGGACCTGTTCTTGAGACTTCCCGAGCAGGATCGACAACGGGTAGAGACCAAGTACGAAGAACTTCTTCACGGCCACGTGAAAGAGACGTGGGACTACAAGCAGTCGGTGGAGTCGTTTCTCAGACACCTCGGAAAGCGGCCGATTACTGATGCTCGTTACTTTTGGAGATCGGACAGACAGGCCTATCGTCCGATGCTCTTCGGACGTGCGGAGTTGTATCATCTGATATATGCGTTGTTCATCGTACTGCATAATTATCCATCGAAACAGATAGTGCGGAAGTACGAGACGAAGTTCATATCTCTGGAAGACTCGTTAAGAGGGAGCAAGAAAAGGTGAATCGGATTCCTTTGCGAGAGGAGTAACATGATATGAGGGTAAATTCATGGTCGGGCTCGGTGCAGCAAGATACCCTCGCACGACAATCCCTTTCGGTGCTCCCTGATGTAACTTCTCTACCACACCGATTCTGGAGAGATCCAGACCAGGAGCTCGATCTTGCGTGGAGGTCGACGGTCGGGACGTGTTTCTGGTCGGATGCTACGCCGAGCCAGTTTCTTATCGTTTTTCCGTCTCGTAGAGAGCAGTTTCTTGAACTTGCCCGGCAATGGGAAGAAGAAACGCGCTTGTATTCTGCGGACTGGCAAATCTTCGGACGTCCGGTCTATTCCGAAATTGTAGATATGGGCGAGTCGGTTGTCACCTTCATTCTTGAAATCTTGCAGCAACGTCCGGATTATGGTTGGTGCGTTGCACTTAGCGAAATAACTGGAGAGAATCCAGCCGTATCTCCAGAGGAAGCTGGTCAAGTTCGCAAGCTGAGCACCGCATGGGTGCGCTGGGGTGAGCGTAACGGTTATCTGTAATTGTCGCGTCCCATAGACCGCTTCATATAGCAGAATACGGAACCATAGATAATGCCGGCAAGATCGTCGGGGTGTTCGTGCTCTATGTCCACATGTCTTCCGAGCTTACTGGTCCACAGACCGCTCGGTAATTGTCGAGTTGCGTGAGTCCAGTTGCCCCGGAGAGAGTACAAAGCTATTTTTTCGAACCCAGGCTCTAGTGAGTCGGCGACGCAGGTTCTGTAACCAATGGTCTGATATGCTTCTACGAGGCAACGCGGTTGCAAGCCACGAGATACTCCTGATGGCCAATAACGGTTATTGTCGTCAGGAGTGCCTTGAGGAGCCCACCAACGATGCTGTTCCGCTGCGGCCCACGCTATGCAGTTATACGCCCCATCCGGCGGACTGGTTATTCGATGGCTGCTTCCAGAAAGACGGGGGAATGAGTGCACCATGCCTACGTAACGCCCTGTCCGCTACGCTGGCTCCGCGGTGGGATCGGTTTCTTCCGGTTCGATGACCTCGATGCCGGCCTGCCGCAGTTGCTGAGCGCGGCGGCTGTGGATCGACGCGGTGGCCAGGATGACGCGCGCCGGGACCACGCCGGCAGCCTCCTCGTACAGGCGGCGCTTGCGTTCCAGCCGGGCCAGAATCGTGGGCCCGACGCTGGCGGCGATCTCGACGAGAATGTGTTGATGATCATGGATCAGGACATCGAACTGTTCGCCGCCGATGGCGCGCTGCTCGACGCTGACGCCGAACGACTGCTCCAGGATAGAGGCGATGGTCTGTCGAAACAGGCTTTCGTTGCGGATGCCCCAACGCGACCCCAGCCGGTCGATCGAGCGCTTAACCTCGACGAAGCCTTGGTCCATCTGCTCGAAGCGCCGGTCCACTTGGTCAAAGCGTTCGTCCATTTGCTCGAAGCGCCGGTCCACTTGGTCAAAGCGCCGGTCCATCTCGGCACGCAACGCCCGCAACTCGGCCAGCACCAGGGCCACCTCTTCGCGGCGTGCGAAGGTCTTCAGAAACGCTCGGAACAGCGTCGGCTCAAGATCCGGGCGACGTTCGAGCAGGGCGGGCAGGCGCCTGCCGAGCAGATCGACCAGATCATCGTCACCAAGTGATGGTACCGTTTCCCGGCTTGCCCGCATGGATAAGCTCCCCCAACCCCCGGCCAACAAGGTAGCCCCACAGTCGCGTCGCGTCCAGTCGGGGCCGGCCGACGCTGGCCGACGCTGGCCATCCGGCCTACCGCGCTTGACGCGCGCCGGGACCCCGCCGGCAGCCCCCTCGTACGGGTGGCGACAGGCGGCGCTTGCGTTCCAGCCGGGCCGGAATGGCAGGCCCGACGCCGGCGGCGATCATGGACCAGCGCGCCACGGCCCGTTCCGGACGGACATGGTCTCGGTGACACCGAGGATCACCTGCGTTGTACGCGTCCGGGAGCGGGGCGCAAGCTAATGGATCATTCTGACCTCGACGACCGCCCAACCGTAGAAAGTTCGCTGTCGGTTTCTTGCAATTCGATCAGCGATTGCCACCAGCTTGTCGTGAGGAGCGTCGTCGATACGGTCAACCGATACCCTCGGTTCTCTTTCCCTCTCAAAGGAAAACATGCATCGGCGTCCTACCCCGAGCCGCACGTTCGGATTGTTTACTCGAGAATACCTCACGTCCAAGATGCTCTTCATCGCGGATCACTTTGAGTTACTCGAGTTCGTCCAGTGCGGTACGGACAAATCCGTTGGGCAGATTATTGACAGATTCGACCCGATCCATGCGTTGCTCGCCTCTGAGGTTCAACAAACACAAGGCAGTGCCGACAGCTTCGCGCAGAATGATGACCGAGGTTCCATCGCCCGAGGCGTCGAGGGCGATTTCTCCATCCGGTGTTGGATATACTTCAAACCGACGCGGACTAAGTTTGTACATCCTGTCGAGCAAACCATGCACTTCCTCTACGGCTTCCTCTGACGGAACCGGATAACCTTCCTCGCGGGCCTCTTGTTGGACCTGCCGTAGATCAGCCTCGGCTGCCGATAGCAGAGGTGCCTCGATCGCGCGTGGACTGTGAGAAGGGACCTCGGCCATCCTCATCCGATCGTCAGAGTCGCTCCATCTCTGGTCAGGCAAATAGATGGTACCGGTCGACACACGGGTCAACCTGTTCTTCTCGACAGGCAAACAAGCCGGCGCGTCTCCCAGCCCTCCCGTAAGCCCTTCTGTACCGCGTCCAGCACGTCCTGCAGCGTCGGCAGTACCGCAAGCGCTCGAAGTCGATGGCCGGGCCGATGCCGTCGCCGGGTGGAAGGTGAATCACCACGGGCCACGGGTCATCTTGGGCGCGGCGGATGTGGCCAAGTCGGCAGACAGCCGCTCTATCGTGCGCTCGTATCGTCGTCATCCCTCATTCTCGTGAGAATATCAGCTTCAACGAATCATACACTTGTTGTCTCCTCACCTCCGAAGAAAGAAATGGGTAGTGACCGTCTACTTGAGCATCAAACTCCGCATATTCTGGCATTTCTTGTACATGGATCAAATTGGGTCTCCAAGCTGTCGTGCGAAATAGATCCAACGCGACCAAAAGGCGTCGTCCGGCGACAATAGCTTCTTCAGATGCAACGTCACTTTGCGAACTTCCTCCGATGGGGGAGCCTCCGCGAGCTGCAGAGATTTGGCCTTCTCGATTGCGATTTCAGCAGTCCGTGAGCGAGCATGTGACAACCCGAATACGGGAGATGTCAGCCACGCTGACACGTCGCCATATTTGTAGTAATCGAGCCGTTCGAGAATAACTACTCCGTCTTTCAAGGACAGATGCCCGAGCAAATCTGAGTCATCAGAGAATTCATGCTCGACCGAAGCGAGAATCATCGGGGAATGTGTGGCGGCAATTATTTGTATCTCGATTTCTTTGCTTAGCACCTTGCCGATCGACATGAGCGCGGGTAGTACGAGGCGTTGCCATTTTGGATGAAGATGTGCCTCAAGTTCATCCACGACTATGACCATTTTGCGCCGAGGACTCACACCAGCTTGTTCCGATGCAAGAGCGTGTTCACGCCATGACCATATGATCAAATATGCAAGAAGAAGTATGCGTTGTACGCTGGCGGAGGCGAAAACAACCGGAACGTCACCGTAAGCGTGCCCAAGAGTGGGAATGAGCCTAGGATCACCAGGAATGCGGACCGGGTCACGCGGGACGAGCGAACCAAGATCTTCGGGTGATAGATGTTGCAGCAGACGAGAGAGCATATCGAAAGCGCTACGGTCGGTCGAAAGCTGCCATGTCACCCAGTCTCGAACGAGACCCTCTATCTCGCCAGGTTTGCCGTCCCAGAGCTCCCGGGCCGTAAACGAACTCAAGTGTGTCGCGGTGCCGACTTGTAATTTCCCCCGCGTCTCGTCAGAGACCGCGAGGGAGCCGTCCACACGGGCGTAGATACTCAGAGCAGCGACTGAACGATTTCCCTAAACCATTGTCGCCGGCGATCATTGTAAGTCTCTGTCCGAAGTCGAGACGTAGCTCCCTAGCGGGTCCCACATCACTAAGGCGAATAGACCGAATTGTGCCCTCGATCAGACCGGGCGCATCCGCAGGCAGACCAAACTCATACGCGACTGCCCTAAGATCGACGATATCCTCCACAATGCGGGCGGTAGGCGGAGCGATAGACGAGTCGAACAGGCCGTCGACCTCTTCCGCCGATAAGCGATACTCCCTTCGAAACCAACCAACGACAGAATCAATATCCGCGTCGTCCGGCCACTCCACTTCCTTTCCCAGCCACACCGCCAAGGCAACCATTGACGCGGGCCTGTATCCCCCCAATCCGGCAATACGCTCTCCAATCGCCTCGACGTAGTTCAAAGCGAATCCCCAACTACGACTACGCCGAAGTCGAGGCAAGAAGGCCTGGGAAAACGTCTGCCTGTTGATCGCGTGCAAACCCGACGACGGGTAGTTGGACGCCACCCAAAAGGAATCCCTATTGCTCTTGAACGGCTGGAAAAACAACTCGCTACTTGGGTCCAACCGATGATGCTCTTCCAAATGATGCCTCGTTACCGAGTCGAGCCTTAACTCTCTCGTGGACCCTATAGGAATACTCGCCCGCTTACTCGCCAAGAATGTAATTCCGACAAATGGATGACAGTTCTCTCGAAGACTCTCGACAGACCAACGTACGAGTTGATGACTCAAGTGCACGGTATATCTCCTAGTAGCGAGTTAGCGGCGTAATTCACAGAAACTGCGATTGAGGTCTATGCCTATCCCCGACTCGTACCGCAACCCCGCTATCTCGCCGCGGAATTCCCTCCGCAGCCCTTCTACAGCGCCCAGCACGTCCTGCAGCGTCGGCTCCCGCCGGCTCATCTCCCAGACCTCCCGAACGCTCCAAAGATACCATGCCGACCCGCAAGGGGCGCAAGGTGCTGGTCACGCCATTCGGTAAGCCCGCCGCGCAGATGGTCCCGCCGCCGCCCGCTACGCGAGACGACGGGTGGTTGGGCTGCATCCGTGGCCGCACGACAATCGTCGGTGACATCGTTGCCCTTGATCCGTTGTTCGACGAACGCTTACGCCGCCGCTGGGCGGCCGTCGAAGCACGCGGATAGGGCGCGGCGGGGTCGCGCGTGCTTCGCGGCCGCCACCGGGATGTCGCGCACTACCATTCGCGCCGGTGTGCAAGAACTCACCGCGCAGGAAGCGTCAGGCGCGGAGGACGACCCCGGGCGCGTGCGGCGGCTTGGCGCGGGCCGCAAGCGGTTGACGGCGCACGACCCGAGTTTGGAGCAGGCCTTGGAGCGGTTGGTGGATCCGGTGACCCGCGGGGATCCGATGGGACCGTTGCGGGGACCTGCAGCAGCGAGGCGCGGTTGGCGACGGAACTGCAGGCGCAAGGTCATGCGGTGAGCGAGCGGACGGTGAACCGGCTGTTGCAGGAAACAGGACACCACCACGGTGATCACCGACAGCGCCAGCCTTCTGACGACGTATCCCTTGAATGTGCTGGTGCCGAATTGCCGCTCCACCGCGCCGTTCCCAGCCTTCGATCCTCATCTGCGTAAGTATACTACAATCAGGCTTGAGGCCGAATGCCGCCCTGATCCTGCGGATCCTGGGCACTTTGCAATTGTGGGCCCGATCCGGTTTCACGAGCCAGATACCGCTCGGCCCGTTCGAAGAGCATTAGTTGCTCTTCCGATCTATGGTACTCCTCCCGTCTACCTACGGCAACGTAGTTTGTCACCAGCGCCTCGATCATCGGCTTTCGGTTCGTTTCCTGAGCGCCGACATGGTAGAAGTGTTCCTGAGTGACAATCTCAAGTCCCTTCCAGAGGGTCTGTAAGTACCCATTCTCTCGATGCTCGTTGCTGTGCCACGTAGATAGCATGAAGCGCGATCCGGTACTCTGCAATTCGCTATGCAGTGACTTCTCCGATGCTTCATCCCAACTGTCATAGTAGTCTACGTGCCGCCCGATATAGGGAGGATCACAGTACACGAAATCGCTCTCGGCAGCTTCCTGGATCGTGATACGGTAGTCCTGGCATGCGAAACGCCAATCGAACAAGATGGTCGCCATCCGGAAAGCCTCGATCTGATTGACGATCTTTGTAATGTATGCTCGTGCAAACCTGTTCGGCTTGTGCCCGAATGGCACATTGAATTCCCCTCGCTTATTGAATCGGACAAGTCCATTGAAGCAGGAGCGATTCAGGAACAAGAAGTCCAGCGGATCTCCAGCGGAGTTGAAGCGATCTCGCACATCGTAGTAGTGATCCTGTCCCCGAATCGCCAAGTGCCGTCCTTCGCACTCAAGGAATCTCCTTGTCCTAGGACCATCCACCTCACCGTCCTTGATTGCCCGATAGAACCGGATCAGGTGCGGATTGCTGTCAGCAAGCAATGCGTGCTTTGGCGCGACGTTCAGGGCCACCACTCCGGAACCAAGGAACGGCTCTATCCAGAGCCCATCCGGATCACGCTTGATCTCACGTAGAATAATCGGTACCAGCTTGGTTTTTATGCCCTGACACTTGATGGGCGGGACTTGTATTCGCAAATTCAATTCCCCCTACGCCGCCGCCCCGCCTCGGGGACCGTCTGCGCTACCCGGTCCCGGATACACGGTATGCCCAGCGGTCGTGCCTTCTCCAACTCGCTCAGGATCGTGGATCGTGCCCTCGATCCTCATTAGTCATGTCCGCAAACGCCTCATCTACCGACATGCGCTCTTGCAACAACGGCAACAGAAGCGTCCGGAGTCTGCGTGCATGGGCGCGCCCGGCGCGAGGGTCGGCCGCGAATATGCTCGCGTGTCCGCGGTTGTCTTTCGAGGCGGTATCGATGACGACCAGCGCCTGTCGGCCCTCCACGCGACGCGCACGAACGATTCGAGCTGCCAGCTTAGCCAAGCCCTCATCGCGCCACGTGCTCCCTTGGCGGGGCCTGGCGAGGCGCTCTGCGATTGATGCCTTGATGAATGCCGGCTCGACATACTTCATGCGGTGAACTGAGAATCCGCGAGAGCGGAGATCGTCCACCGAAACCGCCCGTTCGATGACTATTCCATTCCTGACGTGCTCCGGGTTGAACATCTCGCGGAGTAGAGACTCACCGTCTGAAACAACACCCGGCGATATTCCCGGAGCGGCGCTAACTCCTTCGTTGCGATGCGAGAAACCGGTCAAGGGTGCAATCAAGTCGTAAGCAACTCGGTGATTTCGGGTGGAAGTCCTCGCTCAGAGGGCAAGTCATCTTTCAGAAACTCGTTTCCGCCCCGGTCGCGGGCAAAGAACGAGTACGATCCCGCTTCGTGGAACCCAAGGTCAACATGTAGAGTGTCACTCTTCCACAAGAAATTGACCTCGCCGTCGTCAGCCAAGCCAATGTCTGGTATGCACGACATCCGCGACGGCAAGCCCTCAATGAAAGTCTGGGCTGCATCGAAAGTCTCGTCACTCGGCCACACCGTATTTGGCCAGCGTTCATCGAACGGCGTCTGACGAAGCGAATCCAACCGCTCAAGCATTTGTTCCGTTGAAGACGGAAACCAGGGGATGTCGGACAACTGCGATTCGATACGTGCGGTCTGAGCATCTGAAAGACCGTCGAAGTCTTTCCATAACGTCGTTTCAAGCAGTCGATATACCGCTAGTGCCACAGCGATGTCACGACTGCGGCGCTCGAAGCGTCCATCGTTCGTGGTAGTAGCGAGCTGGTTCATTGTGCCATTCCTATTGTATCGAGCATTCCACGGCGAAGCATCGCTTTGAGGATCTCTTTGTTGTTGGCGTGGAGCCGGATCAGCGCATCTTGCAATCCAGTGCTCCCATTCGCCGATGACAGGAGTGTTTCGATAGAATGACGGATGGATTTCAACATCCATACGGCATTGTGATCAATGGTGACGGTGGAAATGCCGTCAATCACGTTGCTTCCGACGTTAAGCTGATTAAGGATGCGTTCTTCAGCGGTCAAGTCCTCAAACCAACCAGAATGGCAGTGCCACAAGGGACCTGCATTGAAGCACTGCGCGGTGATGTAAGGCCCGTCTTTCTCAAACAACAGAGCGGCGTGAGCATCGCTAGCTGGTCCTTCGTATGAGTACCGGTCAACATATCTCAGGCCGAATGCACCAACCGGGCAGTCCATGAGCGGCATGGACGATAGTACCGCCTTGATATATGTCAAGCTATCTTCTAAGACTGAGTCCCAGCCTGTGTAGTTCTTGAAACTCGCCAGAAGCGTCTTATTCGAGAATCTAAGGATGCGATCTGGTGTGCCGCTTGCATCTGGTCGTGAGAACTCGAAACCCACGACATTAACCACCCCGGATGCAGGTTTCGGGCGTTCGGGATTGGTCATGTCGATATCGATATTGCCACCGCGAATCTGTTGTGATCGGCCGAAGTGGTCGTCCAGGTGTGCTTGCACTCGGCCCCTCGTCAGCTCTATTTGTCCCGGCTCAAGCTCTCCCTGAAAGTGAACCGCGATTGTCGCTTCCTGGATCGAGTGTGTCTCCGTGTGTGGCACGTACTTGCCCATTCCTTCGTCCGCGACGTTCCCACGTCCCGCATAGAGTATACCACAACCAGACGTGGGACGGAAGCTTGTGCGCCGCGGACGGCCGCCATTGCGCCGCGCTGCCGGATTTGGGGACCCCGCGTCCCAGGCTGGAGAGAGTCGTCAGCAGGCCGGCACTCGGTCAGACGCTGGTCACGGCTGACGGGGCTCTGTGCGATTCCCCGGACATCGACGTGCTTGCCGATTCCGGTTCGGCGACGGGCAGCCGTGGCAGGTGACGTTGAGCGAGCTGCGCGAGCGGGTCGTGGCGCCGGGCGGCCGACGGTTGTAGACCTTCTCCTCGCCCCGCCAGCAGTAGCCGTTGTACCGGTCCGGCACCTGTTCCCGGTCCAGACCGGCCAGCTCCCGGAAGACCACCTCATCCAGATCCCTCTCCGTGTACCCGCAGATCGACGAATACACCGGATCCAGCGTGATGTCACTCCATAGAAGCCGCGCAGGAAGCGGATACCGCCGCTCGTCTGGCCGGCGTGCTGGAACCGACTGCCGACCCCGCACCGCTGGCGGAGGTCGGTGACTGGCTGGTGCGCTCCGAGACCAGCGGCCAGCTTTCTCTCTCTCGCGACCCGGCCTCTCCATCCTGGGGCGGACCGTGCCGCAGCCGGCCGCCGAGCGGTTGCGCAGCACCCGGCTGCTCGATCGGAGTCGGCGCAGGTCTTGTTCGCTTGGCGTGAATAGCGACCCGACGCATCACAGACCGAATTCTTCCTCCGGGTTCTGCTCGGCGCGCGCGTTGCACGAAAAATGCTGTCGCAGCGAATTGGAATCGGACCGTCACGTAGAGATCGTAGAGATAGCGCTGCTTGACCAGTCTCTCCTCCACGGCTTGACTCCCGTAGCCTCCCTCATCACGTAAGAAAAGGATAGACGAAGTTCAATGTGAACTCCGCGCCGCATCGGTGCAGTAGATAGGCTCGCTTCTGTAGACGCGTCCGGCCAACCAGCTCGCCGTCGTGAAGCGCGATCAAGTTGACCGCAATCTCCCTAGCGTACAGCCCGGAGCCTTGTGGCCGTCGTTGGAAGGCAGAACAATTCAGTGTGCCGTCCTCAAGAATGTCGCGGAACTTTGCGTATCGTAGAACGTCATCAGTATCGGGAAGAGCTTGGCCAATCATCGGTACATTAAAGAAACGAGATCAAACGCCGCGATCTGATTCTTGATCCCTGAGAGAGTGTCGATACCCGCTACCCGCGAAACCCTTCTGGCGTACGTACGAAGTTTGAAAATCACATACTGAACTTCTCCGTCACCGAGGAAGTGGATGCCGAGGTGGCTCGAATCTTCCGCCTTCCAGACGGCACGAATATTGCCGTTGTTCATCAGAGCAAGCGACGCTCTTCGAAGATAGCTCGGCGGTCATGCCAAGCTCTTCGTTGCGACGACGGACCGCTCTCCTGTTCCTCGCCAGCGCTCTTGTCACTCATGAGTTTACTTGGTAGAAGTATCTCGCCACGCTAGGAAGTGCTATTATTCCTCCTCTTCCCCCCGGCAGATCCGCGGCGCCGAATTCTTTGCACTCGTGCCATACTTCGCGAACCACCGGCCCTAATCGCCATGCCTCAATATTCTCCAGGAACAGCGGTGAACCAGTTCTGGCACGCGGCCTTCCTCTGGCCCCCCTGAGAACGGGGTAACGTCCGTGGTGAACCCTGCCTTATCGATCATAAGTCGCTCAGATATCGTAATTTGTCCACGACTTCCCCGACATCTGAGCCGCTGAAGTACTCCAGCTTCACAACGACACCCAACAGTGCGTTCTGTTCTTCGGCGGTAATGCCGAAAAGCCTTGACAGTTCCTCCGTGGTAGCGGAGTCGTCGGCAACGACACAGGCATTCCCGCCGCTGAGCTTGACGTGTCTGCGCTCAAACCGCTCCGGGATCGCAGGTAACTGGCCTTTTGTTACTACTATAAGGTAACGTTGCATCCACGTAACCTGGGGCCCTCTATGGGACATAGTATACCGCGGCTATTGACACGCCGCCATAGCCCCGACCGGAGCATGTTCCGTAAAGCATCTAACTTGTTTTAAGGTAACGAATTATGTGTCGCTCACCACCGTGTGGTCGCGGGTCCGGATCGCCTGCAGCGTGAGCCGTCTCATTCCCGGCAGGCTGAAGATCCGCTCCACGATCATTGAGCCGCCGACCATCAGCAGGAACTGGCGGCCGATCGCCGTCACCACCGGGGTCAGCGCGCTCTTCAGCGCGTGGCGGATGAAGATGATCCCGTCCTGATATAGACTTGGCGCAGCACCTTCATTCGTCGACGATGGTGCCGGGCGTGAACCGCAGCAGCGAGAACACCAGGATCAGCCGCCACCACGGTGATCACCGACAGCGCCAGCCTCCTGATGACGTATCCCTTGAATGTCGCGCCCCGACTACTGATCGTCGTCGGGCCGGACCGGCTCTCCGCGAGAGCGCGAGCCGGGGAACTGGGATCCCTCGGAAGGCCACGGCGTTGATTACACGGACCGTAACGACCCTCGCCCGACGACCAACCGCCGCGAGGTCGCTGTGGCACACCGCCGCGCGTCCCGGTCATCCGGAGCAGCCGCGCATCGCGGATTTCCAATCCCAGTACAAGAACCTCCTTCTCCCCGGCACCTAGCCGGAACCACTGCGGCAGCGGTGCTCGATCCGGTACCGATCCGGTTTCACGAGCCAGATACCGCTCGGCCCGTTCGAAGAGCATTAGTTGCTCTTCCGATCTATGGTACTCCTCCCGTCTACCTACGGCAACGTAGTTTGTCACCAGCGCCTCGATCATCGGCTTTCGGTTCGTTTCCTGAGCGCCGACATGGTAGAAGTGTTCCTGAGTGACAATCTCAAGTCCCTTCCAGAGGGTCTGTAAGTACCCATTCTCTCGATGCTCGTTGCTGTGCCACGTAGATAGCATGAAGCGCGATCCGGTACTCTGCAATTCGCTATGCAGTGACTTCTCCGATGCTTCATCCCAACTGTCATAGTAGTCTACGTGCCGCCCGATATAGGGAGGATCACAGTACACGAAATCGCTCTCGGCAGCTTCCTGGATCGTGATACGGTAGTCCTGGCATGCGAAACGCCAATCGAACAAGATGGTCGCCATCCGGAAAGCCTCGATCTGATTGACGATCTTTGTAATGTATGCTCGTGCAAACCTGTTCGGCTTGTGCCCGAATGGCACATTGAATTCCCCTCGCTTATTGAATCGGACAAGTCCATTGAAGCAGGAGCGATTCAGGAACAAGAAGTCCAACGGATCTCCAGCGGAGTTGAAGCGATCTCGCACATCGTAGTAGTGATCCTGTCCCCGAATCGCCAAGTGCCGTCCTTCGCGCTCAAGGAATCTCCTTGTCCTAGGACCATCCACCTCACCGTCCTTGATGGCCCGATAGAACCGGATCAGGTGCGGATTGCTGTCAGCAAGCAATGCGTGCTTTGGCGCAACGCTGATGGCGCGACTTGCCGAATTTCGCCATTCGGCCTGACCGGCGGGCCGCCCCGACCCTTGACATGTTTATGCAAGTTGCTATATGCTATAGAAATAGATGGCCCGGTAACGAATCTGTTGAATCTGTCGAATCTGTTTGACGGCTATACCCGGCCAGTATATTGTGTCGTGCGCGCTATAGCGCGTGGGGAGGAGTCAATCATGCCGCTACCAAGGAGACCCCGTGCCCTGGTCCAACGGTCCAAGCATCAGAAGATTGCGAATGGATTGCCTCGAAGCAGCTCATCACGTCCTCACATACGTAGGTGGTTCTAGACTAGAGGACGGCGTGCCATTGGAAGGGATGCCGAACGAAGCGGAACGACAGTTTGAAGTGGCTGCTGCGCTAGTTGAGAGTGTATTGGAGACTTACCCTACGACTTCGACTACAGACGACCATCCAGAGAAGCAGTAAGGTCACTCATGGCGTCTCTCCGCTCACCAATCCAAAGTGGTCTATCAGCTTCCCTGCGTCGGTCTTGGGAGTCCCCACGTCGGACGCGATCTTAACCAGCACGTCGTGCTGGGTTGCAAGCGCCTGTACTACTAGGTTCCCCATATTGGGACCGTCTTGGACGCGACGCGCAGCGTTTGCCGCCTTGGTTACGGCCTGGGACGCTCATGCCTGAGCCCGGCCCCAGCGGGCCCCGGCAGCTATTCTTGGGTCTACAAGCCCTGGAATTCCCAAGGGCCGGCTTACGCGTGTAGAGCTTTAGCGCTTGTTCGATTCTGCACCCGGAGAAAGCGCGCGCGAACTGTCCGCTACGCTGACTCCGCGGTGGGATCGGTTTCTTCCGGTTCGATGACCTCGATGCCGGCCTGCCGCAGTTGCTGAGCGCGGCGGCTGTGGATCGACGCGGTGGCCAGGATGACGCGCGCCGGGACCACGCCGGCAGCCTCCTCGTACAGGCGGCGCTTGCGTTCCAGCCGGGCCAGAATCGTGGGCCCGACGCTGGCGGCGATCTCGACGAGAATGTGTTGATGATCATGGATCAGGACATCGAACTGTTCGCCGCCGATGGCGCGCTGCTCGACGCTGACGCCGAACGACTGCTCCAGGATAGAGGCGATGGTCTGTCGAAACAGGCTTTCGTTGCGGATGCCCCAACGCGACCCCAGCCGGTCGATCGAGCGCTTAACCTCGACGAAGCCTTGGTCCATCTGCTCGAAGCGCTGGTCCATTTGCTCGAAGCGCCGGTCCACTTGCTCGAAGCGCCGGTCCATCTCGGCACGCAACGCCCGCAACTCGGCCAGCACCAGGGCCACCTCTTCGCGGCGTGCGAAGGTCTTCAGAAACGCTCGGAACAGCGTCGGCTCAAGATCCGGGCGACGTTCGAGCAGGGCGGGCAGGCGCCTGCCGAGCAGATCGACCAGATCATCGTCACCAAGTGATGGTACCGTTTCCCGGCTTGCCCGCATGGATAAGCTCCCCCGACCCCCGGCCAACAAGGTAGCCCCACAGTCGCGTCGCGTCCAGTCGGCTGGCGCTGAGGCGCCGACCATCCCGGTCTACTGCCTCAACCCGTCCGGCGCCGCGCCGCGTGACCTGCGAGGGAGACGCGAGATCTCGTCCTGGGGGAAGCTCCGCAGGGGCGTGCGGCGCGAGCCGGCGCGCACCGTGACGCCGCCTCCAGTCCGCACCGTGCCGATCCTGGTGGCTGCAGTACCGGCCGCCTGCAGCGCCGCAACCGCGGCGCGCGCCACCTCCGGCGGAGCGGTAAACAGCAGGGCTCCCGACGCCAGCAGGTTGAGCTACTACTTGACGTGCCCATGGCCCGTAACCTCGTGCACTGGTTACAGCAACACATTTCTCTTGTGGAGAAAGCCGAGGCGCGCCAGGAGAACGGCACATGACTGAGCAGCCCAGAATGAACGCGACAGAGATCGCTCGGAATGGTAGGTTGCCCAATTATCTGATTGCTCCAATTGAAGAGCCAATGGTCACGTGTTGCAACCTATCTATCGCAACGTCGACTCGTTCGGGCGTTTCGAAAATCCAATGGACAAGTAAAGAACCGTTACAGACTGACGGTATTCAGAGGGATGACTACTATTTCGCGCCGGTAGGAAGCGCGAAAAAAGCAGCTGCCAGGATTGCGTCCTTCGCGGATAGTGTGCCCCCTTCGGAGAGTGGTCTCATTTGGCTGTCAAACAGTTTCCTCGAATGCTACTCTGCAGAAACACCGGCGCCGTCTGTTTTTCCAACACCACGAGGGACTATTGAGATGGAGTGGTCAGCGAATGGTCAGACGATTATAGTAGAAGTATCACTGGAAACAAGAAAATCGGATTGTTCCTGAGAGATCTGGCGCTCTCAAGGGGTTGGGTCTACAAGCCCTAGAATTCCCAAGGGCCGGCTTACGCGTGTAGGGCTTTAGCGCTTGTTCGATCCTGCACCCGGAGAAAGCGCGCGCGATCTGTCCGCTACGCTGACTCCGCGGTGGGATCGGTTTCTTCCGGTTCGATGACCTCGATGCCGGCCTGCCGCAGTTGCTGAGCGCGGCGGCTGTGGATCGACGCGGTGGCCAGGATGACGCGCGCCGGGACCACGCCGGCAGCCTCCTCGTACAGGCGGCGCTTGCGTTCCAGCCGGGCCAGAATCGTGGGCCCGACGCTGGCGGCGATCTCGACGAGAATGTGTTGATGATCATGGATCAGGACATCGAACTGTTCGCCGCCGATGGCGCGCTGCTCGACGCTGACGCCGAACGACTGCTCCAGGATAGAGGCGATGGTCTGTCGAAACAGGCTTTCGTTGCGGATGCCCCAACGCGACCCCAGCCGGTCGATCGAGCGCTTAACCTCGACGAAGCCTTGGTCCATCTGCTCGAAGCGCCGGTCCATCTGCTCGAAGCGCCGGTCCACTTGGTCAAAGCGTTCGTCCACTTGCTCGAAGCGCCGGTCCACTTGCTCGAAGCGCCGGTCCATCTCGGCACGCAACGCCCGCAACTCGGCCAGCACCAGGGCCACCTCTTCGCGGCGTGCGAAGGTCTTCAGAAACGCTCGGAACAGCGTCGGCTCAAGATCCGGGCGACGTTCGAGCAGGGCGGGCAGGCGCCTGCCGAGCAGATCGACCAGATCATCGTCACCAAGTGATGGTACCGTTTCCCGGCTTGCCCGCATGGATAAGCTCCCCAACCCCCGGCCACCAAGGTAGCCCCACAGTCGCGTCGCGTCCAGTCGGACCTATGGTGCTGCCGGCGAACGTAATCGGGTCACTGGTAAGCACCAGCCGTTCCGCGCCGGTAACCACCGCCGCGTCCTCGCCCACCGCGGCGCCGATCAGCACCCCGCCGGGTGTGACGCCGTCGCCGGAGGGCAGCAGCGGCGCCAGCACCCGCGGATCGACCTTCCCCTCCGGCAGCGGGTCGGGCAGGCCGGCGCCGGCCGCCCGCGATTCAGCCATGGCCCCCGCCGGCCACGATCAGCATTCGCATGCACCCATGGTGGAAGATTCCCCCAACTCCGCAACCGCCGCTCCCTGCAAGCTGCGCGCGCGGGTCGTGGCGCCGGGGGCCGACGGTGCCGCGCCCGCCGATCCCGGTTCAGCCGGCGGCCACCTCGAACGCCGTCACGTTGCGCGTCTCGCGGCTGAACTCCACCCCGATCAGGTGGATCGGTTCCCGGAGAGAGAGCGCGCGATCCGTCCGCTACGCTGAGAGCGGAGATCGTCCACCGAAACCGCCCGTTCGATCACTATTCCATCCCTGACGTGCTCCGGGTTGAACATCTCGCGGAGTAGAGACTCACCGTCTGAAACAACACCCGGCGATATTGCCGGAGCGGCGCCAACTCCTTCGTTGCGATGCGAGAAACCGGTCAAGTGGGCAATCAATTCGTCTGACAGACCGTCGAAGTCTTTCCGTAACGTCGTTTCAAGCGGTCGATATACCGCTAGTGCCACAGCGATGTCACGGCTGCGGCGCTCGAAGCGTCCATCGTTCGTGGTAACTCGCCAGAAGCGTTTTATTCGAGAATCTAAGGATGCGATCTGGTGTGCCGTCCTCAAGAGTGTCGATACCCGCTACCCGCGAAACCCTTCTGGCGTACGTACGAAGTTTGAAAATCACATACTGAACTTCTCCGTCACCGAGGAAGTGGATGCCGAGGTGGCTCGAATCTTCCGCCTTCCAGACGGCACGAATATTGCCGTTGTTCATCAGAGCAAGCGACGCTCTTCGAAGATAGCTCGGCGGTCATGCCAAGCTCTTCGTTGCGACGGCGGACCGCTCTCCTGTTCCTCGCCAGCGCTCTTGTCACTCATGAGTTTACTTTGTAGAAGTATCTCGCCATGCTAGGAAGTGCTATTATTCCTCCTCTTCCCCCGGCAGATCCGCGGCGCCGAATTCTTTGCACTCGTGCCATACTTCGCGAACCACCGGCCCTAATCGCCATGCCTCAATATTCTCCAGAACAGCGGTGAACCAGTTCTGGCACGCGTCCTTCCTCTGGCCCCCCTGAGAACGGCGTAACGTCCGTGGTGAACCCTGCCTTATCGATCATAAGTCGCTCAGAGATCGTAATTTGTCCACGACTTCCCCAACATCTGTGCCGCTGAAGTACTCCAGCTTCACAACGACACCCAACAGTGCGTTCTGTTCTTCGGCGGTAAAGCCGAAAAGTCTTGACAGTTCCTCCGTGGTAGCGGAGTCGTCGGCAACGACACAGGCATTTCCGCCGCTGAGCTTGACGTGTCTGCGCTCAAACCGCTCCGGGATCGCAGGTAACTGGCCTTTTGTTACTACTATAAGGTAACGTTGCATCCACGTAACCTGGGGCCCTCTATGGGACATAGTATACCGCGGCTATTGACACGCCGCCATAGCCCCGACCGGAGCATGTTCCGTAAAGCATTTAACTTGTTTTAAGGTAACGAATTATGTGTCTCCCAAACCGCAGCAGCGAGAACATCAGGATCAGCCGCCAGCACGGTGATCACCGACAGCGCCAGCCTCATGGTACAGGCGATCAGCCCGCTGGCCGACGTCCCGCACTTCGCGGACGTCCCGAAGAACCATCCCCTTTCCGACCTGTTCTCGGGAGGCTGGCTGGAAGGAGCATGGTGAGCTTGGCGCTATAGTCGTGGTCGATGAACGAGCCAGCGAGCTCGTATTGGGTCGTAACGGCCTCGGTCGCGTCTGTCTTCATTGCAACGTCCCTTCCCGTCGTCCGCAATGACTACACTGGATTCGTTCGTCCGTCATATTCAAGAAACACGCTGCTCGGTATATCCAGGATACCGCTCGGCCCGTTCGAAGAGCATTAGTTGCTCTTCCGATCTCACCGTCGTTGTCAGCAAGCAATGCGTGCTTTGGCGCGACGTTCAGGGCCACCACTCCGGAACCAAGGAACGGCTCTATCCAGAGCGTATCCGGATCACGCTTGATCTCACGTAGAATAGTCGGTACCCGCTTGGTTTTTGTGCCCTGACACTTGATGGGCGGGACTTGTATTCCCAAAGTCAATTCCCCTTACGACGCCGTCCCGCCTTGGGGACGACCTTGGATGGGTCACCACCGCGGTAGTTGACAAAGTCAGGAAGTCCTATAGTGCAGGTCCGCCACGTCCTTGATCTCGTTTGAGGCCCCTGTAGGGTGTATATCCTATCACGACTTCGGCGGCGCGCGAACGGTCGGCCAGTGGAGTCAGCGGGGTGCATCCGGCCGGTGCGCCGGTAGTCGGGTGAGTCGACCGTCCACGGCGGGCGTTGGAACAGGGCGGTGATCAGGTAGTCGCGGCCGGCCATGGCACGCATGGCGTAGTCGACGCGGCGCTGTAGTTGATCTGGCCGGGTTTCCCGAGCGTCGAGGCGATCGACGGGGAACAGCACGAAGTGGTCCAGGTCGCAGCCCTGGGGGTCGCGTTGGCGCAGGTTGAGGGCGCCGCGCGCCTTGGCGCGAACACCGTGCCCAGCGCGACTCGGGGGTGAGGTCGGCTAGCAGGCAGTCGTCCAGGATGCCGGCCAGATGGAACCGCGCCCTTCAGCGGCCGCCGCAGCTCGGGCAATGCAGCGCCCCCACGTCGGCCTCCTCGGCCAAGTCCCCGGCCCCGGCCACCGGTGCTGGTGACGCGACTCGGTAAGCCCGGCGCGCAGGTCGTCCCGCCGCCGCCCGCAGCGCGAGACGACGGGTGGTTGGGCTGCATGCGCGAACTGACGGACGTGCTCTACGGGGAGGTGTGGCTGTGCTCCGGTCAGTCCAACATGGAGTGGCCGGTGATGGCGGCGGCGGCTCACTGGCAGCCCACTTCTCCCGAAACCATCGCGACGTTCTCGGCGGTCTGCTACTACTTCGGACGCGAGCTCCACTCCGCCTTGAACGTGCCGGTCGGATTGATCGCGTCCGCCTGGGGCGGCACCAAGATCGAGCCGTGGACGCCGCCTGCCGGCTTCCGTTCGGTCGACGGGCTTGGTCCGATGGCCGACTACGCGCTCGCTACCGACGCGAGCTACCGGGAGCAGCTGCCCGCCGACGCTGGAGTCGGTAGAAGCCTGGGTGGCGAGCACGCGCGCGGCGCTGGAGAGCGGCGGACCCATCATGCCGATTCCGGCGAGCGCCCATCCGCTGGCGCAGGAGACACAGCCGACCGCCCTGTACAACGGGATGATCCATCCGCTCGTGCCGTTCGCGATCCGTGGGGCGCTCTGGTATCAGGGCGAAGGACAAGATGCACGCGCTCATTGGCGGTTGGCGCGAGGTCTGGGACCAGGGCGACTTTCCGTTCTACTACGTCCAGCTCGCCCCGTTCGATTACACCTGGCGTAGTGGACTGGTGAGCAGGCTTGGCCTGGACGTGAGTCCGGACTACTGGCGCGCGCTTGCGAGCAGGTTCGGCCTGGACGTGAGACCGTACAAGCTGCCCGAGATCTGGGAGGCCCAAACGGCAGCCCTATCGATCCGGAATACCGGCATGGCCGTGACCAACGACATCGGCAACGTCGGCGACATCCACCCGACGAACAAGCAGGAGGTCGGCCGGAGGTTGTCGCTGTGGGCACTGGCCAAGACGCATGGCCAACCGGGCTTGGTGTACTCCGGCCCATCATATCGGTCGATGGCAAAGCGCGACGGTGCGGTCGTGCTGAGGTTCGACCATGCGGACGGCTTGAGGACGCGCGACGGGGAGCCGCCCGACTGGTGTGGATCGACCGGTGGGGTCGCGCTGGGGCTAAGCTACGACGAGAACTGCACGCTGGCCAGAACACCGCATATTCGCCAAGCCGTTGCCCTCATACGGCGTGGGCTCAACAAGATGCGCGCCGACCGACAGAGATACAGGCGGCCCGCGGCCTCGGACAGGCGAAAACCCCCGCTGATGAGTCCGAGGATGAGCAGCCAACAAGACTGTCCAAGTGCCAACTCCTAGACGGGTCATCCTGCTCCAAATGCCCATGGAACGAGCGTTGCGACCGGACAACAGGAGTCACCCGCCTTGCCGTCGAACGAACAACCGTCATCAGGCGATCGTATCCAAGCCAAGCCGGCGAAGCAGGGAGCATGCTTTGTCGATGCGTTGCGCCGTTGCCTTGAGAGGTTTGCGGACCCTTGTCTCCTCCACGGCTTGACTCCCGTAGCCTCCCTCATCACGTAAGAAAACGATGGTAGCCGCGATCTCCAGGACGATGTCCGAGGCCTCCTCTTTCATGATCTTCAGAAACCTGTGGGCAGCGCTGACCGGCAGTTCGCCGAGCTGTTGCGGCTGAGGGAGATCCCCCTTGAGTCTGAAGATTGCATACCGGATGCCGTAACGTCCCGGCTGCTCCTCGATCTCGATCCG
Source organism: Spirochaetia bacterium (assembly GCA_965198005.1). Classification (GTDB taxonomy): domain Bacteria; phylum Spirochaetota; class Spirochaetia; order SZUA-6; family Bin103; genus Bin103. The sequence goes on along the minus strand of CBDAOI010000003.1, from coordinate 74,521 downwards.
TCCCTCCGCACGTGCATCGGTCAAACCATCGGCGAGATCGAATGAGTAGGGCCCGTAGTGATGGTAGACGAACTTCGACGTGAAACTCGCGCCGCAACGGTGAAGAAGATAGGCTCGTTTCTGAAAACGCGTCCGGCCAACCAGCTCGCCACCGTGAAGCGCGATCAAGTTGACCGCGATTTCCATAGCATTCATCCTCTCAATTCCTCCACTATCTCAAGAATATCGTCAGCTTTTTCGGTATCGGGAGCGTACACACGCTGGATACGTTCCTCGGGAAACGCTCTCGGCGCCCGACCTTGACCGTGCCCATGACGACGGCGGCCCCGACAGGTCGAACTTCGAGGCCTTGGTGGGCGACGCCACCATGGCCACCACGCCGCTCCCGGAATGATAAGCCGCTCCGGGTGCAGTTGGTCACTACCGGCTTCGACCGTGGGGTGGGTGGACATACACGCACACTGCCAGACACATGTCTGCATGGTCAAGCCGTGCGTAGCGGGTTTCATGGTCTCTGGCGTCACGGAGTGACCGTGCCGCGGCCCCGACACGGCAACCGGCCGGCGCGATCGGCTCCTATGGCACGGCCCGAGGCACCGGGTTATCACGGCCAGAGCGTTCGGGCATCGCGGAGCGCCAAGCTATCTACCGCGACGCGGTGGCGTGTTGCTGCCGAGGCGGATCTCGCGGTCGGCGCGCAGCCAGGTGCCCCAGTTGTAGGCCCAGCTCGCGGTGTTGCCGGGCGGCGGGAAGTGCACGGCCCGCTGCAATCATGCCGGCGATCTCGGAGCTGTCGGGCAGCGGGCTGACGATGATGCCGTGCTCCGCCGACTGCTGGCGCTGAATCATCAGGGTGCGCTGCGGCCCCTCATATCGGTCGATGGCAAAGCGGGACGCTGCGGTCGTGCTCAGGTTCGACCATGCGGACGGCTTGATGACGCGCGACGGGGAGCCGCCCGACTGGTTCGAGGTCGCCGGCGACGACCGGCAGTATGTCGAGGCGTCGGCCGTAATCGACGGTGAGACGGTGGTGGTGTCGAGCGAAGCGGTGCCGCTTGGCATACGGCCGCCGAACCGAACCTGGTAAATGGAGCCGGGCTGCCGGCAGGCGCTACCGGGCGATCGATCCCGCCGCGAAGGCAAGCTCCTCGGCATGCAACTTCCGACCTTCGTAGGTCGTCTTGAAAGAGCCGCACCCAATTGATACACGGGATGTGGCCAAGTCGGCAGACAGCCGCTCTATCGTGCGCTCGTATCGTCGTCATCCCTCATTCTCGTGAGAATATCAGCTTCAACGAATCATACACCTGTTGTCTCCTCACCTCCGAAGAAAGAAATGGGTAGTGACCGTCTAGGTATTCCAAGGTTATGTGTCCATCCGCTAGACTCACGAGCAGGCCATGACGCTCTTGAACCAAATGCTCATCGCCATTCAGCCTTAGCGTATTGATTGTGACGTTAATTGTCTTCCGTATTTCTCGTGAGATACATCGCCCCGGTTTGATGAGACAACTAGGCATATCGAGGGTGAACCAACCATCGCACACCATGAACGGATCAACTACATCTTCGGAATCTCCCTTCCTCATGTTGATAGCCTGGCGAGCTAGCCTGTAGTTGCTCCAGTCAAAGGCCAACCTCGGGTACTTCGATTTCGGCCTAAAATGATCTATCGTTCCGGTCATTACCAATTCCCGTGTAGTATATGCACACAGATTCCGATATGCCGCATGCAACTCTTTACTCGCCCTTCTCCAGTAACTATTTTTCTTAAATTCTGATGACGTAGGACTGGGACATGTCTTCAAGAACTGCAATCCCGGTTGCCTTACTTGAGCATCGAACTCCGCATATTCTGGCATTTCTTGTACATGGATCAAATTGGGTCTCCAAGCTGTCGTGCGAAATAGATCCAACGCGACCAAAAGGCGTCGTCCGGCGACAATAGCTTCTTCAGATGCAACGTCACTTTGCGAACTTCCTCCAATGGGGGAGCCTCCGCGAGCTGCAGAGATTTGGCCTTCTCGATTGCGATTTCAGCAGTCCGTGAGCGAGCATGTGACAACCCGAATACGGGAGATGTCAGCCACGCTGACACGTCACCATATTTGTAGTAATCGAGCCGTTCGAGAATAACTACTCCGTCTTTCAAGGACAGATGCCCGAGCAAATCTGAGTCATCAGAGAATTCATGCTCGACCGAAGCGAGAATCATCGGGGAATGTGTGGCGGCAATTATTTGTATCTCGACTTCTTTGCTTAGCACCTTGCCGATCGACATGAGCGCGGGTAGTACGAGGCGTTGCCATTTTGGATGAAGATGTGCCTCAAGTTCATCCACGACTATGACCATTTTGCGCCGAGGACTCACACCAGCTTGTTCCGATGCAAGAGCGTGTTCACGCCATGACCATATGATCAAATATGCAAGAAGAAGTATGCGTTGTACGCTGGCGGAGGCGAAAACAACCGGAACGTCACCGTAAGCGTGCCCAAGAGTGGGAATGAGCCTAGGATCACCAGGAATGCGGACCGGGTCACGCGGGACGAGCGAACCAAGATCTTCGGGTGATAGATGTTGCAGCAGACGAGAGAGCATATCGAAAGCGCTACGGTCGGTCGAAAGCTGCCATGTCACCCAGTCTCGAACGAGACCCTCTATCTCGCCAGGTTTGCCGTCCCAGAGCTCCCGGGCCGTAAACGAACTCAAGTGTGTCGCGGTGCCGACTTGTAATTTCCCCCGCGTCTCGTCAGAGACCGCGAGGGAGCCGTCCACACGGGCGTAGATACTCAGAGCAGCGACTGACGGGCGGTCATGCGAGCAGATCCAGGAATACGTATTCCGCTGAAAAAGACTCTCTATGACGATGTCGCGACCCGCAACACTTCGCATTGTGTATTCAATTGCAGGTGCGGCCGATCCCGCCTTGGCGAAGGGGTAAGCCGGATGTCCCGCCCAGGTACCGGTAAGAGCCCACCAAACAGCATCGAGAAGGAACGATTTCCCTAAACCATTGTCGCCGGCGATCATTGTAAGTCTCTGTCCGAAGTCGAGACGTAGCTCCCTAGCGGGTCCCACATCACTAAGGCGAATAGACCGAATTGTGCCCTCGATCAGACCGGGCGCATCCGCAGGCAGACCAAACTCATACGCGACTGCCCTAAGATCGACAATATCCTCCACAATGCGGGCGGTAGGCGGAGCGATAGACGAGTCGAACAGGCCGTCGACCTCTTCCGCCGATAAGCGATACTCCCTTCGAAACCAACCAACGACAGAATCAATATCCGCGTCGTCCGGCCACTCCACTTCCTTTCCAAGCCACACCGCCAAGGCAACCATTGACGCGGGCCTGTATCCCCCCAATCCGGCAATACGCTCTCCAATCGCCTCGACGTAGTTCAAAGCGAATCCCCAACTACGACTACGCCGAAGTCGAGGCAAGAAGGCCTGGGAAAACGTCTGCCTGTTGATCGCGTGCAAACCCGACGACGGGTAGTTGGACGCCACCCAAAAGGAATCCCTATTGCTCTTGAACGGCTGGAAAAACAACTCGCTACTTGGGTCCAACCGATGATGCTCTTCCAAATGATGCCTCGTTACCGAGTCGAGCCTTAACTCTCTCGTGGACCCTATAGGAATACTCGCCCGCTTACTCGCCAAGAATGTAATTCCGACAAATGGATGACAGTTCTCTCGAAGACTCTCGACAGACCAACGTACGAGTTGATGACTCAAGTGCACGGTATATCTCCTAGTAGCGAGTTAGCGGCGTAATTCACAGAAACTGCGATTGAGGTCTATGCCTATCCCCGACTCGTACCGCAACCCCGCTATCTCGCCGCGGAATTCCCTCCGCAGCCCTTCTACAGCGCCCAGCACGTCCTGCAGCGTCGGCTCCCGCCGGCTCATCTCCCAGACCTCCCGAACGCTCCAAAGATACCATGCCGACCCGCAAGGGGCGCAAGGTGCTGGTCACGCCATTCGGTAAGCCGGCCGCGCAGATGGTCCCGCCGCCGCCCGCTACGCGAGACGACGGGTGGTCGGGCTGCATCCGTGGCCGCACCACAATCGTCGGTGACATCGTTGCCCTTGATCCGTTGTTCGACGAACGCTTACGCCGCCGCTGGGCGGCCGTCGAAGCACGCTGGATAGGGCGCGGCGGGGTTGCGCGTGAGGCGGCCGCCACCGGGATGTCGCGCACTACCATTCGCGCCGGTGTGCAAGAACTCACCGCGCAGGAAGCGTCTGGCGCGGAGGACGACCCCGGGCGCGTGGCGCTGGCGGATTATTAGTCAGGATAGTGTGGCTCCCGCTGATGCCGGCTCGACTCCGTAGGACGATGGAGAATACGCGGTCCACAGTCGAGAATATGGAAGTCTACGACTGCGTGAGCAGCGCCCCCTTGCCCATCGACAACAGCGCATCATGGCGTGGTACTATGGAGGTTCAGGAATCTACGATGATGGAAACTGACGACCTTTTCAATGCGGGCGCCACCACCGACGCTGTCCCTAAGGGTGACACCGCACGCCAAGCAGTCGACTCGCTCCGCGGTTATGCGTATCAGATACTGGCGACGGCGCTTGCCTGGGTCGATATCAACGAGCACGGTCGCATTTTTCTTGAAGTAGCGGAAGACTATGCTACCGTAGCGGATCGGGCACTCCGCGCCGTTCAGGTTAAAGACACGGAAAGATCCGGAACGGTTACGTTGAATAGCCCAAGCATCCAGGCAGCGGTCGCTGCGTTTGTCGATCTTGTCGAGCGAAATCCCAATTTTGAGGTCGACCTCCGTTTCTTTACGACGTCGGAGATAGGGACCGAGCACGCTGTTGCTGACCGTCCCGATGGGGACCCCGGACTGGAGTATTGGAGAAACGCCGCTGGCCGGGCGGAGAGGTTGGACATTTCGCCACTCCGCGAGATACTGGAAAGCGACAGATTCCCGGAAACTGTAAGGGAGTTCTCCAGCGTGCGCGATGATGCGGAACTCCGCCGGGATCTCATCAGGAGGATACACTGGGACTGCGGTCAACCTGATTTTGCGACGCTTCGCCAAGAACTCGAAAAGCGTATGGTCGTTTTGGGACGCGAACGTTTTCGACTTCCCGCTTCAGAGGCCCGGCGGGTAGTCGACCACCTCGTCTATCGAGTGCTGAAAACAATTATCATCGAGAAGCTCGAGGATCGCGTTCTTACGAGGGCCGACCTTTACTCCACGATTGATGCGGCGAGCAGAACTTCCGTACCGCAAGCCAGGGTTGACGTTCTTGCTAGACTTGCCTCGAGTTTGACGCCATCGCTTATCGGTGACGGGGAACCCGACAATCCTCCTTCTACTACGGAAAACGGATGGGTGATTGAGGGGACCACGCTCCCTGTCTTACGGGGGATGATCACACGGGCCGATGTGGAGTCCTCACTGGCGGACGTTCTCAGAAACTTTCACGTTGGTATTCTCGTCGGTGGCAGCGGTGTTGGCAAGTCCATCGTGTCGCGAACGGTCGCTGGCGCGCCGGGCGGGGGCTTTTGCATCGTGCATTTTATGAACAGTAGAGCTGAAGAAATATGTCGTTTGCTTGATATGGTGTTTGCCCGCATAGGAGGCCTGAAAGCGTCAACGCTAATTCTGGAAGACCTGAATTATATTGACGACGCACGGGTGGTGATTTCGCTTGCTCGTGTCATTGAGGCCTCATGTCGCAATTTCAGCGAGGTGCTCATCACGTGCTACCGGAGGCCCTCCTTGAACGCGCTGGTTCAATTGGGTATGAGGGAATGTTGCGTCGTCGATTGCCCATACTTCTCTGAGGACGAAGTCCGCGTGGTCGTGCGTGCCAACGGAGGCGATCCCGACAGATGGAGTCGCGTCGCCTACATTGCAGGAGCTAGCGGTCATCCCCAACTTACGCACGCTTTCGTAGCGGGGATGGCGACTCGCGAATGGCCAGATGAAGAGGTTGAGGACATCATTAGGCTTGTCTTGTCGTCCGAAGGCATTGACGCCACGCGCGACGCAGCACGGCGAAGCCTGGTGTCTGCGCTTCCAGAAGGAACGCGAAGGCTGCTCTATCGTCTAAGTCTTACGGTCGGGAGCTTCAACCGGACACTAGCGTTGATGATTGGCGACGTTTTTCCGGCGGTGGCCCTACCCGGTGAAAGTATGGACCAGCTAGTCGGGCCGTGGATCGAAGCCGTCGGCAACGATCTGTTTCGAGTGTCACCACTTGTGAGCAGCTCAGGGCGTAAGACACTGGCTCTCGACGAGCAAGAGCGCATCCATGAGACCATTGCAGTCGAGACGCTCAGAAAGCGTACGATAGATGCGAACGAGTTTATGGAAATAATGACGCATGCGATTGCAGGCAAGTCTCCGCAAAGCATGGTCGTACTTGCGCGGATTGTGATGTCCCAGGACTCCCGCGCACTCGAGGCGCTGGCAGAACACCTATGGCTCTTTCGCTTCTTACGAACCGACGTACCGATTTACGGCGCGGATCCTTCGACTTCAGCAATCGTACGGATCGCCCAATTCAAACTGGCGGCCGGCGCCGGCGACGAAGACGTGGCTTCCGATGTTGCAGTGGCACTATTCAAGGAGATCAGCGTCATGCCAGGAGGCAAGCAGAGGTGTGCCCTTGAAGAGATAGCGTTGCTTACCGTGCTCGGCACTGTGGGTGTTGCGAACTATCTTGAAAACTGGTTTGCTCGCTTGATCCGCTTGAAGACCATGGTCGAAAGCAACGACATTTTGCTGGAGCGTGTGGCCAATTTCGAACGATCCGTCGACGCTGGCGGCCTGTTCGGTATGCTTTTTGACGTCGGAAGCACGGGGCTCGCGTCCGTAGCGCGACTTGAGCGCGTCATCAACGAACTCGATGAACTTGACGCGGGCGAACGAGCGACGTGGCTGAAACCGAGTAACATTGAATTCTCTGATTATTCCGGGTTCATCATGGGCCCTTGGGCCGCACAGCAGCGTCGTGAGGATTTCGACCCGGTCGATGCTTCGGCCCGCTACCGGCGGATTGTGGAGAAGACGCTGCCCTGGGGCATTCGTGCCCTCACTCTTCAATGTTTGGTGGCCCACGCGGTGTTACTAGATGAATATCAGTGTGATAGGGACGGAGCCTTGGCGGTCTTGGAAGAAGCGGTAGCGGTCCTGGGAGAACATCCGATGGTTGGTCGCGCCTTAGGGCCGGCGCAAGAATAAGTGCCGATTTTGGGGTGCTGTTGTGCTCTTCAAGACCGGGGACAGATCGAATAATTGCGGAGCGGTTGGGTATCGTGGGGTTTGAGGGCGATGGAATCGAACTCGGCATCGGATATCTTGACGCCCCGGTGATACTCGTGGTCGACCAACTCGACGTGCACGCGCAGCCCGGTGACCGTGGTGGTGGTACGGATGTGGTTGAGGATGGTCTGGTAGCTACGCAGCGGGTGGCCGGCCCAGTTCTTGCTGATCTCGCTGAACAGGCGATGGTCGATCGGGTTCCACTTGGAGGCGCCGCCGGGGTAGTGGCAGACGGTGACCTTGAGGTGGTACGGGTCAACGAGGCGGGTCTGGAGGGCATACTTGAAGCAGCGTACGCGGGGAGCGTTGCTGCCGCCGGAGTCGGCGAGGACCAACAGTTCGGAGGCGCCGGGGTAGCGCTGGCGGCCTTCGCGCTGCCACCATCTGAGCAGGTTGTCAGCAGCGAAGTCGGGGGTGTCGTGGGAGGTGCCGACGACGACGAAGCCGTAGTTGGCGGTGACGTCGTAGATGCCGTAGGGGATGGCGATGCCGTCAGCCTGGGAGCGGAAGTCGTGGTCGTTGACGGCTTGGGGAGACTGTCCCCAGGCGCGGCCTTGATTCTTGAAATTACCGACGAGCTCGCGCTTTTTGGTATCGATGCTGATGATCGGCAGGCCGCGCCCGGCGAATTTCACGCGCTGTGAGGCGATGTAGGTGAACTGCGGGTCGCGGTCTGGGCCGGAGCCGGCCGAGACGCGCTTGTGGTTGACGCGCAGCCGATAGTCGAGGTCCTTGAGGATGCGTGCCACGGTCCTGGGACAGACCTGGATATCGACAGTGGCGAGTTCTGCGGCGATCTTCTCGGTGGTGCGGTGGGTCCAGCGGATACCGGTGATGGGATCGCCGGCGACATCGTACTTGAGCTGCGCTTCGATGGCGGCGATCACCTTGGGCGTTTTTTTTCCAGGGCAGGCCGCCCGCCACCGGGGCGGCGCACGCGTTCGCGCTCGACCTCCTGGGCGAGCAGTTGCTGGCGTCCTCGGGCCACGGTACCCGCGTCGATACCGAGTAACCCGGCGATGCGGGTGTCGCCGCCCCAACCGCACTTCAGCGATTCCAGACCGGCATACAGGCGGCGCTGGCGTTCGTCAAGCAAGCTGGCGAACAGCACGATAGCGGCGCGCAGTTCTGCGGGCACGAGGTCGGCATCCGGTATCGGTCCGACCAGCCCGGGGGCGGCCAGCAGGGCGCGCCGAGCACTCAGTTGCTGCGCCTTGCGCGTGCCATCGGCGGCGCAATACAGGAACTGACCGGCAACCTTGTGGCGGGTCAGCTTGCGTTCCTGGACCAGCTTGCGCAGGGCATCCTGGGTGCCGACGTGCAGCAGGTGGTCCAACTCCTCGCTGAACTGTCCAGCGGCAGCGTCGTCGACCAGCGCCGCGGCGGTGGCCAGCAGGGTGCCGGCGGCCGAGAAGCGCACGTCGTGGAACGACCACAGCCCGTGTTGGTCGAAGTCGATGAGCTCATCAAGGGTGTAGTAGCGGCCACGATGGGAGTAGCTGGTGCGGTAGGGAAGTTCCTTGAGCTTGCGGAACGCGGTGCGGCGGGCGGGTGTGCCGAGTGCCGCCATCACTTCGGGCAGCGCGGCGACGGTCTGCTGATGAAACAGGTCGATGAGCGCCGTGGTGGAGTACTGGGGAGGTCTCATTGTGACACCATTACGAATAACATGATCGCAATAGTGCCACAAAGGTCGGCGACAGCCAACAGAAACGCCCCGAAAAGCCGTCCTCCACAGACCATCTTAACCACCCAGCCTATGCGTAACGGCTTGATTGCGTCTATCTACGGGGATTTATACTTGCGCCGGGCCTTAGCGCCACGGAAAAGTGCCGGTTCGCTCTAGCTAGAAGCGCTGGCAGACGGCAAGCCGTGCAGGAGAACGGCGATCTACGAACAAGTGGCAAGTGGCGAACTCTGCAGGGGTGCCATACGACACACTAGTGTCCCGTGTCAGAAATGTCTTGACAGTAGATTTTCAGTGACTTGAGTATCTGGTCAGCACGTTTCGTCCAAACGAACGGCTTCGGATCCTCATCGTACACCGCCAAGTACTCCCTGATCGCCTGCTCAAGTGCCTGCGTGCTGGGAAACGAGCCGCGCCGAATCCTCTTCTGCGTGATCTCCGCGAACCAGCGCTCCACCTGGTTGATCCACGAGGAACTCGTGGGCGTGAAGTGCAAGTGATACCGCGGCCGGCGTGCCAGCCAGTTATGGATCATCGCTGTCTTGTGCGTTCCGTAATTGTCCAGCACCAAGTGTACATCCAGTTCCGCCGGCACCGCCTGGTCGATGATCCGCAGGAACTTCTTGAACTCCACCGAGCGATGCCGCCGGTAGCACTTGCCGATCACCTTCCCGGTCGCGGCGTTCAAGGCCGCGAACAGAGAGGTCGTTCCGTTCCGATGGTAGTCGTGCGTCTGCCGCCACGGCACCCCGGTCGTAGCGGCAGCACCGGCTGGGTGCGCTCCAGCGCCTGGATCTGCGACTTCTCGTCCACGCACAGCACCACCGCTCGTTTCGGCGGATGCAGGTACAGCCCCACGATGTCGCGTACTTTCTCGATGAACAAGGGGTCTGTCGACAGCTTGAACGTCTCGCTGCGGTGCGGCTTCAAGCCGAACGCACGCCAAATGCGCCCCACCGTCGCGAAGCTCAGCCCGCACCCCTTGGCCATCGACCGCGTGCTCCACTGCGTCGCCCCCCGTGGCAGCGTCTCCAGTGTGCGCGTCACGACCCGCTCCACGTCCTCGTCCGAGACCGTGCGCGGCGCTCCCGGACGCGGTTCGTCCAGTAACCCATCGCAGCCGTCGGACAGGAACCGCTTCCTCCACTTGCCGACCGTGGCGCGCGTCGTGCCCAGCTCGCTCGCCACCGCTTGGTCGCTCTTGCCGCTGGCACTCTCCAGCACGATCCGCGCCCGCAGGGCCAGCGCCTGCGCTGTCTTCTTGCGACGCAGCCAGCGTTGCAACTCCTGCTCCTGCTCCTGCGACAATTCGGGAAGCTCTCTCGTATAGTGGTTTGCCATAGCCCGCCTCCTGTCTACGGCAGACCGTATCACAACCCGAATCTACTGCTCAAGCACTTTCGACACAGGACACTAGCGGGTCACGGTTATATCCTGCAGGATCTACGGGGCGCTGGTTTGGTGGAGCGCCCTTCGAGAGGGATATACAGGATTACTCCCGAGGGCTCCGGGTGGCTGCAATCCGGCGTGCCACTGACAAAGAGCAACCTTATTGGGCGATTGGGCGAGAGTAAAATGGGCCACGCGGTCCCCCTGGTCGGCGTCGTGCCGTAGGGGGATCGATACGACGGGGGGGCCGTAACTCCAAGGAAGTATTTCCCATTCGCCCTCGTATACGCTACGAAAGCTCTACCTTGCCACGCGGCCGTGCGGTTCGCCTGGCATACGGCCGCCGAACCGAACCTGGTAAATGGAGCCGGGCTGCCGGCAGGCGCATTCAGAACACACCCAGATGCCGGCCTGCCGCAGTTGTTGAGCGCGGCGGCTGCGGATCGACGCGGCGGCCGGGGTCACGCCCGCCGGGACGACGCCGGCAGCCTCCTCGTACAGGCGGCGCGACGTTCCAGCCGCCCCGGAATGGCAGGCCCGACGCCGGCGGGATCGACCATCAGATCATCCGCTCCGGCCAACGTGGCGAGGTGGCGTCTCCGGCTCCCGCTGCAGCCTGCCCACGTCCCGGCGCAGCCGCGCCCCCTCGCGGCGCCACTCCGTGCTCAGCCGCGCGGGGCGCTACCGGGAGCTGTCGCCGCCGCTGGCGATGCTGCCGGGACCGGCGCCGTGGCGCTCCATATTGAGCATTGCTGCCAATGTGCCTACCTTGACTGTGTTTACTCAATATCAGACATTGACGATTGTGGCTTACCATCGCGCTCAACTGGACACGCTGAGCGCCCGCCTGCGCGAGACGCCGGAGAGGATCATCGCACTGTTCGGGCCGCGCCAGACGGGGAAGTCGACCATCGCGCGTGAGGCGCTACGCCGCACCGAGGCAGCAAGCCGTTATTTGGCAGTCGATAAACCCGATCCCGGCGGACTCGGAGATGAGGACCTGGCGGCCGGCGACATTTCGGTAGGGCCGCAAGTGCCGCCCGACCGCCGCGACCCCCGATGGTTGGTGCGGAACTGGGAATCGGCACGACTTGCCGCGGAGCGGGCGCCCGATGGCGGTATCCTGGTGATCGACGAAGTGCAGAAGATTCCGGGATGGTCCGAAACGGTCAAGGGCTTGTGGGATGCCGACCGCGCCAGGGGCTGCCCGTTGCGCGTGGTGATCCTTGGTTCTGCGCCTTTGTTGATGCAGCAGGGGCTGAGTGAGAGCCTGACCGGGCGGTTCGAGCCGATCCGCGTGGCACATTGGTCGTTCGCCGAAATGGCCGCGGCATTCGGCTTCGACCTACCGACCTATCTCTACTTCGGCGGCTATCCGGGCGCCGCGAGCCTCGTACGGAACGAGGAGCGGTGGCGCAACTACGTGCTTGGCGGGATCGTCGAGCCGACCGTCGAGCGCGACCTTCTCGCGCTGACCCGGGTCGACAAGCCGGTACTTCTGAAACGGCTGGTTGAATTGGCCGCGGCCCACTCGGGACAGGTGCTCTCCTACACCAAGATGCTCGGCCAGCTCTGGGACGCCGGCAACACGACTACGTTGGCACGCTACCTCGAGCTCCTGGGGAGCGCCGGTCTGATCGCCGGGCTGCAGAACTACGCGGGCAGCGCCGTCAGACTTCGGGCATCGAGCCCGAAGCTAAACGTCCTCAACACGGCGCTGATGACCGCCGACTCGGGCTATTCCTTCGCGGCCGCACAGGCGGACCGTACGTTCTGGGGGCGCATCGTGGAAAGCGCCGTGGGCGCCCACCTCCACAACACCGCGGCTCGCAACATTCGCGTGCGCTACTGGCGGGACAGTCAAACTGAGGTCGATTTCGTCCTGCAACGCGGTCACCAGCTGGTCGCCATCGAAGTCAAGAGCGGGCCCGCGCGCCGCTCCGATACGCGGGGGCTGGATGCGTTTGCGAAACGGTTCGGCGGGTCTGCAGGCCTGCGTTCGTTGCTCGTGGGGGCTGGTGGTGTCCCGCTCAACGAGTTCCTCACGGCGCCGGCGGCCACGTGGTTCGAGGAAGCATGAGTCTGGTCGATCGCACGTGCACCGAGATTCGTCCTGCCGCTGACGATCGGCGGCGCCCGCCGGATTCGCGGCCGTTGAAGGAGTATCGGGACGGTGCGGCGTACGTGCTCCTTGGAGACCCCGGCGCCGGCAAGACTACCGCGTTCGCTACCGAATGCAAGGCGCACGGCGATCAAGTGCTGCGTATTACCGCCCGCGACTTCACAACGTTTGACCCGGACGACCATCCCGAATGGCGCGACAAGACCCTCTTCATCGATGGGCTCGATGAGGTGCGAGCCGGGTCGTCCGACGCAAGGACCCCGTTCGATGAGATCCGCCGCCGCCTCGACAAGCTGGGCAAGCCACGCTTCCGCTTATCGTGCCGGGCAGCGGACTGGCTCGGTGAGAACGATCGCAAGAATCTGGCATCGGTGGCGCCTCAGAACACTCAGGTGGCGATGCTCCGTCTTGATCCTCTGACGCCCGCCGACGTTGAACGAATCCTGGATCACCGGACGGATGCCGAGGGAGCTCGCGCATTCATCGGCCAAGCGGGGGAACGCGGAGTCGAAGGGTTGCTTGAAAACCCTCAGAGCCTGCTCCTGCTTGCGGACGTAGTTGGCATCGGCGAGGAGGGGCAGGAGGAGAATTGGCCGGCGAGCCGCCGTGAGCTATTTGAACGGGCCGGCTTGCTTCTGGCCACGGAGCACAACGAAGATCGGAACCTAGCTGAACCTCAGCCGCACCCATCCGATCTTGTGGATGCCGCCGGGCGCTTGTGCGCGATTTCTCTCACGTCCGGGGCGGCGGGCTTCGCATTGAGCCAGGCTCGCGCAAATGGCGACTACGTTGAACTGGGCGATTGTCAGTACGACCCTCACCTCCTGCGTCCGGCGCTCGCGACGGGGCTGTTTACGGCCGAGCCTCCCTCCCGGTTTGTCCCTGTTCATCGCCATATCGCCGAGTTCATCGGCGCGAAGCATCTCGCCCGCGTCATCGGCGATGGTCTTCCGGCAAGGCGTGTCATCTCTTTGCTGACCGGCGAAGATGGCGTCGTGGTTACCACGCTGCGCGGCTTGTCCGCTTGGCTGGCGGCGTTATGTGAAGACGCTCGACTCGAGCTTATTAGGCGGGATCCGATCGGCGTCGTATCCTACGGTGATGTGCAGGGATTCTCGCCGGGGGAAAAGCAGAACCTGCTTGAGGCACTTGGACGGGAGGCATCCCGGCTCAACTCGGTAAGTTGGACGGCCTCGACTCTCGGGGCCGTCGCTACTCCCGGCATGGAGCGCCAACTCCAGGCGATCCTGGATTCTCGCAACGAGCAGCCACCGACGCTTGTCGCGTTGGTCTTGGTCGCCCTTGCGCACGGTGAGCCGCTCCCAAGTCTCGCCGATAGTCTGATTTGCATCGTATATGGGGAAAATCGCTGGGCACAATACCCGAAGATGGCCTTGAAGGCGTACATCCACAACTGCCGAGATCGCGACGTTGCACAACGGAAGCTGGAGCAACTTCTCGTAGATATCGCCGCGGACAACGTTACGGACTGGCAGGATCAGCTCACCGCCGTGGCATTGAGCCATCTGTACCCTCACCAGATCCCGCCGTCGAAGATCTGGGACCATCTGACGGAGTCGGCGAATCAATATGCGGCCGAGTATCGTCACTTCTGGAGATCCGATCTGGCCGCGAACTCCTCGGACGCGCACGTCGCGCAACTTCTTGACGAGTTGGTGACCAGAAGTGAGAGTCTGAAATCCGTCCTGGAAAACCGTCACCTGAAGGATGTACCGGTGGCTCTCCTGGCACGCGGCATCGAAGTGTGGGGTGACTCACTCACGACGAGGCGGCTCTTCGATTGGCTGCACGTAGATCCGTTTCGAAGTATGCACCCTTCCGGAGAAGCGTATCGACGCATTCGCATTTGGCTTGAACAGCGCCCCGAGATCCAGAAGGAGATCGTCACGGAGTACGTCAACGGGTCTCCAGAGATGCCGATGGAATTGAACATCCGTGAGTTGTTGTATCACTCCAGTCCCCCGGCTGACTTCGGACACTGGTGTCTCAAACAGGCCGCAGACGCGACGGACTTCAGGACAGCCGATTTCTACTTCACGCAGTCGTGCCACTCGGCGGCGATGCAGGATGGCGATCAAGGTGTGTCCATTGAAGATCTGGTGATGGGTGCCCGGACCAGTGAGTTGTTGCGAGGTATTTGGGAAAAGTGGCGCGTCCATCGCTTGTCAGAGGATCACTGGAGTAGTTACGGCCGCCGGCAAAGCTATACGCAGGAGCGTGAAAGCAGGCGGCGGAGTTTCGTTGCTCTCGTTCGATCTGAGGCGAACGCATTGCATGACGATCGGTGTCATCCCAGGTTGCTCCATGAGCTCAGCAAGGCATACTTGGGACTCTTTTCCGACGTAAACGGAGCCGATGCCGAGAAGCGCATGAAGGAGCTCTTCGACGACGAAACACCTCTGGTCGACGCTGCTCTCGCCGGCATGCGTGGTGCGCCGTTCCGGGAAGATGTCCCCGAAGTCGAAGAGATCATCGGCCTATTAGGGTCAAATGAAGACTATCTCATCGCCCTGCCTGTCCTCGTAGGTATCGATGAACTGGACGATCTGCGGAAACTGAGCGACGAGCAGTTGCGTAAGGCATTCGCGTTCCATTTCTGTACGTTCGAGGAGAATGCCCGGATTCGCGCGCGACGGCTACTCGACGCAAACGCCACAGTCGCGGGCGAGATCCTCGTGCAGTGCGTCTCCGCCAAGATGCGCAACGGCACATACGACTCCACGATTGCCTACGAACTCGGCGTCGGGGACTATACCCCTATAGCCGGTCAGGCCGTACTTCCTCTTCTGAGTGCTTTTCCGTTGCGCACCGCCCAGCGGCAGGCAATCGCAATGCTCGACGAACTTCTCATTGCGGCACTGCTCCGTGCGGACCGCACAGCGCTCCTGGCATTGATAGCTGGCAAGCTGTCACGCGTGAGCATGAGTGCGGCACAGCGTGTACGCTGGCTGGCCGCCGAGGTTGTCGCGGCTCCGAATACCTGCCTCAACCGCTTGCGCGAGTTCGTTGCAGAGCAGGAACTGCGTGTTTCGCAACTTGCGGCATTTCTGTTGCGGACCGGCCCCCAACTCGACGACCTGCCCACGGCGACGCTGGAGACGTTTGTCGACTTGCTCGCACGCCGGGTCGCGCCGTGGAACGCGTTGGAGACCGAGGGGTTTGTCGCCAATCAAAATGAGTCTGCACGCGAGGGTGCTGCCGACTGCGTTCGTCGGATGATACGTACGCTTGCCGACCGCCCCGATCAAGACACCAGCGACGCTCTCGGACGGCTCGCTGCGGAGCCGGCGTTGGACGAATGGCGCCGTTCGCTGCAAGACGCCGTGGACCGTCAGCGGGTGATCCACCGCGACGCCACCTACCAGCATCCCTCAGTCGAGCAGGTGTGCCGCACGCTGAAGGCAGGAACTCCTGCCAATGCCGGCGACTTGGCAGCGCTGCTTACCGACCGGCTTGTCGAGCTGGCGAGACGGATCCGCACCGGCAATACGGATGACTGGCGCCAGTTCTGGAGCGAACCACCAGAACGGGACCCCACTCCCAAGCACGAGGACCACTGTCGTGACGCTTTGTTGTCCGATCTGCGTCAACGTCTTCCCGCAGGCGTTGATGCACAGCCGGAAGGACAGTACGCCAATGACAAGCGGGCCGACATTCGTGTTGCATTCCAGGATTTCGAAGTTCCGGTGGAGATCAAGAAAAACCGGCACCGTTATCTATGGAGCGCTGCAAGGAATCAGCTGGTCGCAAAGTACGCAAGTGCCCCGGCCACGGGCGGCTACGGCATCTACTTGGTGTTCTGGTTCGGGAAAGACCACATGCCGCCGCCGCCAACCGGTGCGCCTCCCTCTGGATCGGAGGAATTGCAGATGCGCCTCGAGGCGACCCTCTCGGAAGACGAACGGCGCAAGATCTCGGTCGTTGTAGTGGACGTGCAGCACATGTAATCCGCTTCCCTCATGGGGAGGTCCCTGCGGTTCGGTCGTGCCACGGAGCCTGGCGCCTCATGTTAGCAATACATGGACAAGAGCTGACTTTGATGGAAGTAGTAAGGACTTCGATTGTCCCCAGGCTATCTACCGCAACCCGTTCCTGACCGACACTCAGGGCGGGGGTATCACGCCGGGTGGCAGGTGAACCACCACGGGCCACGGGTCATCTTGGGCGCGGCGGCTGTGGATCGACGCGGTGGCGTGTTGCTGCCGAGGCGGATCTCGCGGTCGGCGCGCAGCCAGGTGCCCCAGTCGTAGGCCCGCTCGCGGTGTTGCCGGGCGGCGGGAAGTGCACGGCCCGCTGCATCATGCCGGCGATCTCGGAGGTGTCGGACAGCGGGCTGACGATGATGCCGTGCTCCGCCGACGGCTGGCGCTGAATCATCAGGGTGCGCTCCAGCGGCTTGAGCGCACCTTGAGGCCGATCGCCTCCCAGTACTCCTTGACCAGCTCCAGGGTGGTGGTCGGGTCGACCAGCTCGCCGGTGCCGTACGCCACCAGCAACCGCACGAGTCATCGAAGGGTCTCCTCCAGGTTGGTCCGACCCACCCTGACGCGGTCGCTCTGCCGCGTCCAGGCCAGGCCGCATGCTCTGTTTGGCAGCCGCCCGCGACGCTGGCGTCGGTAGCAGCCTGAGTGGCCAGCACGCGCGCGGCGGCTGGAGAGCGGCGGACCCATCATGCCGATTCCGGCGAGCGCCCATCCGCCGGCGCAGGAGACACAGCCGACCGCCCGGTACAACGGGATGATCCATCCGCTCGAGATCCGGGAAGCCCAAACGGCAGCCCTGATCCGGAATACCGGCACCGTGACCGCGACGTCGGCAACGTCGGCGACGTCCACCCGACGAACAAGCAGGAGGTCGGCCGGAGACTGTCGCTGTGGGCACTGGCCAAGGCGTATGGCCAACCGGACCTGGTGTACTCCGGCCCCTCATATCGGTCGATGGCAAAGCGGGACGGTGCGGTCGTGCTCAGGTTCGACCATGCGGACGGCTCGATGACGCGCGCGACCCAACGCCAAGCGCGCCTGCACCTGGTGGTGACCAACGCCCGCTTCTGATCCTGCCCTGCGTGCAGGTGCGCAATCTCGCTTCCACGATGCTGACGCGCATCAGGCCGCGGCTGCCCGACGACTGGCAGGCCCGCTACGGCTACCGGCCGGTGCCGCTGGAGACCTTCGTGCAGTCCGGCCGCTTCGCCGGTACCAGCTACCGCGCCGCCAACCTGGAGACCGTGGCGGCTCGAAAACCGACCTATGTTGACAATTACCGTATCGGCGCACACCGAAACAGCCGACGGCCCGGAGGGCTCCGATGGAGAGCGGTGTTGGCTGGCTGGGGGTAGCAGCAACGGTGGAATGTCCGTGTTTGATGGCCGTGGTGGTGACGGGGCACCGTGACGACCACCCTTAGCGGCACGGACAAGCGCCGGTTCGCTCTAGAAGCGCTCAAAGAGGGCAAGTCATGCAGGAGAAAGGCGATCTACGAACAAGTGGCGAAATCTGCAGGGGTGCCATACGACACACTAGCGAGACACGGTTATATCCTGCAGGATCTACGGGGCGCTGATTTGGTGGAGCGCCCTTCGAGAGGGATATACAGGATTACTCGCAAGGGCTCCCGGTGGTTGCAGTGCGGCGTGCCACTGACAAAGAGCAACCTTATTGCGCGAGAGTAAAATGGGCCGCGCGGTCCCCCTGGTCGGCGTCGTGCCGTAGGGGGATCGATACGACGGTGGGGCCGTAACTCCAAGGAAGTAATTTCCGATTTGCCCCCTCCTACCCTACGAAAGCTCTACCTTGCCACGCGGCCGTGCGGTTCGCTTGGCATACCGCCGCCGAACCGAACCTGGTAAATGGAGCAGGGCTGCCGGCAGGCGCATTCAGAACACACCGAGATGCCGGCCTGCCGCAGTTGTTGAGCGCGGCGGCTGCGGATCGACGCCGCGGCCGGGGTCACGCGCGCCGGGCCGACGCCGGCAGCCTCCCCGTATAGGCGGCGCGAGCGTTCCAGCCGCCCCGGAATCGCGGGCCCGCCGCCGGCGGCGAGCTCGACTATCAGATCATCCGCTCCGGCCAACGTGGCGAGGTGGCGTCTCCAGCTCCCGCTGCAGCCTGCCCACGTCCCGGCGTAGCCGCGCCCCCTCGCGGCGCGACTGCTCCCGCAGCCCCTACCGCGGCCGGCACGTCCTGCCGCGCCGGCTCCCTCCCGCTCATCTCCCAGACCCTCCCGAACACTCCAAAGGCACCGTGCTCAGCCGCGAGGGGCGCTACCGGGAGCTGTCGCCGCCGCTGGCGATGCTGCCGGAACCGGCGCCGTGGCACCATGAGCGCGCGCCCCCATGCCCCGGACGCGCCCCCGGGCGCGCCGCGGCCCGTTCCGGACAGAGACAAGCCTGAAATATTCCCGCCCACCGGCCGATACCTTATATATAGTAGAGATGCAACACACGCCGGCCGGATGGTGGCGCAGGCGCCGCCGGCACGTCAGCGACTGGCAGCGGTCCTACATCACGGTATTGCTTGCCAGCAATAGAATTAACCTCACCATCGCCACCAAGGCAGCGCTCGGTCGCGCGGTGCCGATGCACGAGCTCACCAAGCGCGACGCCGCGACCGTGATCGGCTGGCTGGTCCGTCTGTAGCCGCTCCCCGCGGGGTGCCCCGGATTTTTCCCCGCAGGCACTTGCCCAAGCCGGCGATAGTGGGTAGTATCACCTTGAATCTACCTTTAGGAGGGGAACATGACTCCCAAGATTTTGAAAGCGGGCCTTGTGGTCGGGGCTCTGGTGTTCGCGCTGGTGAGCTGCGGCCAGAACACCAAGCCCATGGCGGACCTGCCGAAAACGGTGTCGCTTGACTCGGGCGATGAATGGAAGGGCAAGATCACGACCGTAATCAAGGACAAGGACAGCGACTCGCTCACGCTCTCCAACTTCTCGTCGACCGACGCCGCGGTAGCGACGATCGGCGTCGATAAAGCCTCCAACCCGACGGAAATCATAATCACCGCGGGGACGCTCGTTCCGGCCCCGCCGGCCACCCGACAGCAGAGGGCAACGGTCTCGTTCCAGGTGTCCGATGGAACCGAAACGATCACCGTGTCGGTCAAGGTAACCGTCACGGCGCCGCTTCTCGATTGTATGATAATGATACCGGGTGGTACTGCGATTGTACCGATCGCGTGTACATTAGGAAGCTACCATAAGCCCCACGTGCTTCCCAGCAGGGCGAGTACCGAGGCCATCGACCCAATCTTGTTCAAGTTGTCCGACCACCCCAAGTTCTCGACGTACAGGGAGTACGACTCGGCGAACCCCCCCAATTTCACCGCGCCAGTTCTCCTTGGGGGTGAACACTACCTTGACGGGACCGTACCACGTCTGGGAGACTGCGATGATACCGAGGACTACGACGGAGATAACAACGATAGCAATGACAACGACTGCATTGTGATCACTCTACCCGCGGCTGCGGCTAGCCGTATCCCGACTCCGGCAAGCGTCACCGTGGTGCTTGAGCTCACAGCGGAACATAAGACCGGCACGGCCGACGACGTAACGGAGATCATTCACTTCAAAGTGAAGCCGTACACGACTTCATAGTAGCTGGTATCGTCCGAGAAGCGGGCCGCCTCGGGTGGCGGCCCGCCCCCTTTGACCGTCGAAGCCATCGCCATCAGGTTGCCTGTCCAGATAACAGCTTCGCGCCGCTACGAGCGTCGGCGGCGCAACGTCATGGGGCGTTAGCCGTCGTGGGGTCACCGTGTCGGCGGGCAGGTTGCCGGTCCGGCTGACCATGTCGTCGGCCCACTCCATGTCGCGATAGGCAGGCTGTTGGCGTAGACCGGGCGCGGCCGGTGTCGTCGGGGTCCAACGTCAGCAACTCGGCTGACGCGCGCGCCGCGAATCCCCGGGTAGCATCACCTTCGCGACGGTCAGCGCTCCTGGAGGCTGGCGCCGCCGGGATGCGGAAGGTGTTGATCACGACGTCGAGGTCGCCGTTGTTGTCGAGGTCGCCCAACAGGGCCAACCAGTTCCAGCCGCTGGCGTCGACCCCGGCGCCGGCCGCGCGTTTGCGGAACGCCCCGGCCGGTCCCGCAGCTGCAGCGTGTTGGCCTACAACCGTGGCTTTCTCGTTGACCGCGTCGTCGTCTCCAGCCACCGAAAGCGCCACCCGCTACAGCGTGCTCGAATTCGAGGGGTGAAGGTCAACGTGTTCCCGCCGGTGCTTCCGGTGCTTGGTCCGTGTCCACGGTTACGTCGGTGTTCGTCGGCTGCGTCAGCGTAACCGTCGCTGGAGCCGTGGGGTCGCTGGGCAGGTGCACCGTGTAGGCGGCGCTGGAGCCCTCGGCCGGGCACGGTGGAGAGCGGTCGCAAACACGTAGTGGCAGCGCGCATGAAGCAGACCTGCATGACCTGGACACCGGCCGGGGCACGGCACATGGCTGCAGTCGCCCGCACGCATCATGAACGGGCGTTTCGAATCCGACTTCGTGCGGACCCTGCCGCCACCGCCTCAGTGCTCCATCGAATGGGTGGCAGCACAATCTATCCGCAATCTGGAGTCGCACCCGGAGAGGTCGGAGACGCGCGGAGACGTGGATGAGCAATAGACAATCGCTACCATTGCCTGACGTGGATACGCAAATGGGCGTCGACGGGTGCGGATGGACGCACCGGAGCGCGACAATCGAGCGGGCGCCGCTACCGGGCCAAGCGTCCGAGGATTGGGAACGGGACCGACGCGAAGCACGGAATGGTGCTCCGCGCTTCCGGTGGCGTATCGCGAAGGAGTACCACGACGGCACGAAAGCGCTCTATCCGCTCCGATTGTATGACGTCGATGAGGGTGGCCGGACCGTACTGAAGGCGAAATACGACGACCATGACAGCTTACAGGCTGCGCAGGAAGCCGCCGGATTGATGGAAGCCGGCCCCCCTCACCAGCCGGAGCCCCTGGGGTTCGTCCCCCCACCATGACAACCGCCGTGCCGAGTACCGGCGCGGCAACTCATGCGTACGGAGCCGTCGTTAGGCGGGGCCCGCTTAGTCACTTCGCGGATCCGGTGCAGCAGGAACTGGTGCGCCGGCAACGGCGCCGGGAGCTGCTGCTCGATCTGCCCGAACAGCTCGCGCCGTGAGTAGGCAGCCGCCGAAAGGGGCCCGCGCTGTGTTACTCCAGCAGCGCCTGATCGCCGTGTTGAGCCGCTTGAGCTATGGGAGCGGGCTTGCCCGCCTTGGCACTGGCCAGCCTGTCAACAGCAGCTCCGCGCCGGGTAGGTACCCAACGCCTCGCCGACCATGCCGTTGACCGTGTACAGGTCGAGGTCGCCGTCGTAGCCCAGACCGCCGAACTGAACCGACCAGTTTCAGCCGGTGGCGTCGACGCCGGACGCCGGCCACGCGGTTGCGGAACGCGCCGGCCGCGTCCCGCACCTGGAGGGCATTGGCGTATCTCCGGGCCGTCCCGTGTAGTAGGCGTCCGGCGGCAGCACCGGTCCCGAGGGCGCGTCGACGTCGGCTCCCGAACCGTACGGCTTCATGTCCGCCGGGGAGCGGCTCGAAGCGGCCGTGGTTGTCGATGTCGCCTTCGGCGAACGCCATCGCATGGTAGGTGGTATCGCCCATCCGAATTGCCGATGCATCACGACCCGTTCGACCGCCTTCTGGTAGCAGCCGCCCTCGGCGCCACGCCCACGATCCTGACACCGGACGAAGGGATCCTTGAATACTCGGTGAGTTGCCGCCGGTAGGCTGGATACGGTGACGTGGTGGCAGCGCACGTTCAGGTATCTCGCGTGCCCCATCCACATCAGCGGCCGCCGCCACCGTGACAGTCAGGTGCCGTCGTTCGTCGCAGCCGCAGGTGAACCCGAATGTATGGCGGCGACGCCTACATCCAACCGCAGGCCGTCGGCCACGAGCGCTGCGTCGATCTGGTCCAGGCGCGAGCCGCGGTTCAGGTCAAGCACGCGATCGACGGCCGAAACTGCCAGTTGAGGCGGCGCGCCAGCTCCGACCTGCTGACACGTGACACGCGCGTCGCGGAGCCCCGGTAGAGCAACACCTTCGTGACCGTCAGCGTTGCGACGTGCGCACAATCACCGTGGGCGTCGGCGCCGCCACGTCCATCGGAGCGTGAATGCCCATGCGATTCGCCTCCGCGAATGCTCCTACGACATGCGCCAACGCCTCGGCCCGATCCGCTCCGAACGTCGTCAGCTCGGGGAAGTCCGGCCACGCCACCAGTACTGTGCCGTCGTATTCATCGATCAGATTCACCGGATACGCTCTGGGGGCCTCTGCCATCGGGATTATCACGCTCGAATCAGAGCGTGTGGCGGGGACCTCTCGGCCCGCGCGGCTTGGAGCCTGACGGGCGGCCGCTCCGGGCGAACGCCGACGAACAGGCTTCCAGGACCTCGACCGGCTCCGCGACAGCATTGGGAGCGGGCTTGCCCGCCTTGGCACTGGCCAGCCTGTCGACAGCAGCTCCGCGCCGGGTAGGTACCCGAACGCCTCGCCGACCATGCCGTTGACCGCGTACAGGTCGAGGTCGCCGTCGTAGCCCAGACCGCCGAACTGAGCCGACCAGTTCCAGCCGGTGGCGTCGACGCCGGACGCCGGCCACGCGGTTGCGGAACGCGCCGGCCGCGTCCCGCACCTGGAGGGCATTGGCGTATGTCCGGGCCGTCCCGTGTAGTAGGCGTCCGGCGGCAGCACCGGTGCGCAGGCCGCGTCGATGTCGGCTCCCGAACCGTACGGCTTCATGTCCGCCGCGAGCGGCTCGAAGCGGCCGTCGTTGTCGATGTCGCCTTCGGCGAACGCCATCGCATGATAGGTGGTATCGCCCATCCGAATTGCCGATGCATCACGACCCGTTCGACCGCCTTCTGGTAGCAGCCGCCCTCGGCGCCACGCCCACGATCCTGACACCGGACGAAGGGATCCTTGAATACTCGGTGAGTTGCCGCCGGTAGGCTGGGATACGGTGACGTGGTGGCAGCGCACGTTCAGGTATCTCGCGTGCCCCATCCACATCCGCGGCCGCCGCCACCGTGACAGTCAGGCACCATCGCTCGTCGCAGTCGCAGGTGAACCCGAACGGATGGCGACGACGCCTACATCCAACCGCAGGCCGTCGGCCGCGAGCGCTGCGTCGATCTGGTCCAGCCGCGAGCCGTGGTTCAGGTCGAGCCCGCGATCGACCGCGGAAAGTGCCAGTTGAGACGGCGCGCCAGCTCCGACCTGCTAACACGTGACACGCGCGTCGCGCCTCCCCGGTAGAGCAACACCTTCGCGATCGTCAGCGTTGCAACGTCCGCGCAATCACCGTCCATGGGCGTCGGCGCCGGCACGTCCATCGGAGCGTGAATACCCACGCGATTCGCCTCCGCCAATGCTCCTACGGCATGCGCCAGCGCCTCGGCCCGCTGCGCTCCGAACGTCGTCTGCTCCGGGAAGTCCGGCCACGCCACCAGTACGGTGCCGTCGTATTCATCGATCAGATTCACCGGATACGCTCTGGGGGCCTCTGCCATCGCGATTATCACGCTCGAATCAGAGCGTGTGGCGGGGACCTCTCGGCCCGCGCGGCTTGGAGCCTGACATTGCGGGCGTGCGGCCGCTCCGGGGGAACGCCGACGAAGAGGCTTCCAGGATCTCGACCCGCTCCGCGACAGCATCGGGAGCGGGCTTGCCCGCCTTGGCACTGGCCAGCCTGTCAACAGCAGCTCCGCGCCGGGTAGGTACCCGAACGCCTCGCCGACCATGCCGTTGACCGTGTACGGGTCGAGGTCGCCATCGTAGCCCAGACCGCCGAACTGAGCCGACCAGTTCCAGCCGGTGGCGTCGCCGCCGGACGCCGGCCACGCGGTTGCGGAACGCGCCGGCCCGCGTCCCGCACCTGGAGGGCATTGGCGTATGTCCGGGCCGTCCCGTGTAGTAGGCGTCCGGCGTCCGGCGGCAGCACCGGTCCCCAGGCCGCGTCGACGTCGGCTCCCGAACCGTACGGCTTCACGTCCGCCGGGAGCGGCTCGAAGCGCCCGTCGTTGTCGATGTCGCCTTCGGCGAACGCCATCGCATGGCAGGTGGTATCGCCCATCCGAATTGCCGATGCATCACGACCCGTTCGACCGCCTTCTGGTAGCAGCCGCCCTCGGCGCCACGGCCACGATCCTGACACCGGACGAAGGGATCCTTGAATATCCGGTGAGTTGCCGCCGGTAGGCTGGATACGGTGACGTGGTGGCAGCGCACGTTCAGGTATCTCGCGTGCCCCATCCACATCCGCGGCCGCCGCCACCGTGACAGTCAGGTGCCATCGCTCGTCGCAGCCGCAGGTGAACCCGAACGTATGGCGACGACGCCTACATCCAACCGCAGGCCGTCGGCCGCGAGCGCTACGTCGATCTGGTCCAGCCGCGAGCCATGGTTCAGGTCGAGCCCGCGATCGACCGCGGCAGGTGCCAGTTGAGGCGGCGCGCCAGCTCCGACCTGCTGACACGTGACACGCGCGTCGCGGAGCCCCGGTAGAGCAACACCTTCACGATCGTCAGCGTTGCGACGTGTGCACAATCACCCTCCGTGGGCGTCGGCGCCGGAACATCCATCCGGGCGTGAATGCCCCTGCGATTCGCCTCCGCGAATGCTCCTACGGCATGCGCCAACGCCTCGGCCCGAACCGCTCCGAACGTCGTCAGCTCGGGGAAGTCCGGCGACGTCACCAGTACGGTGCCGTCGTATTGATCGATCAGATTCACCGGATACGCTATGGGGGCCTCTGCCATCGCGATTATCACGCTCGAATCAGAGCGTGTGGCGGGGACCTCTCGGCCCGCGCGGCTTGGAGCCTGACATTGCCGGCGGGCGGCCGCTCCGGGCGAACGCCGACGAAGAGGCTTCCAGGACCTCGACCCGCTCCGCGACAGCATTGGGAGCGGGCTTGTCCGCCTTGGCATTGGCCAGCCTGTCAACAGCAGCTCCGCGCCGGGTAGGTACGCGAACGCCTCGCCGACCATGCCGTTGACCGCGTACAGGTCGAGGTCGCCGTCGTAGCCCAGACCGCCGAACTGAGCCGACCAGTTCCAGCCGGTGGCGTCGACCCCGGACGCCGGCCACGCAGTTACGGAACGCGCCTGCCGCGTCCCGCACCTGGCAACCGAGGGCGACTGACCGGTGACTGCCGCGTCAGCACGCTGATATGGTATACTTGGAATTCTGGACGGCGAGACCTTGTTCACTCGCAAACTCAGCGAAGCAGCCCCCTTGCACCGCGCACCGCGGTGCGGCCGTTCAGACCTGGCTGACGCGACGACGATGGCGGAATCCGTGGACGAAATCATAGCGCCGAAGAAGGACGGCGCCACCCCCCGCGCAAAAGCGTGCCTAATGCGGGCGGCGAGCCGCCCCGCCAAGAGAGTCGCCCGGCTACCGGGAGGGGATCTGTAATATGGTGCTAGGGGTGCTAGGCCACGATTTGTAAGGGAGGAAAGGGAGGAACACTTGACTACGCCAGCCCGTGCCGCTTCCTATAGGACAAGAAGGGCTCTTGAAGACGATGCTGACCACGGAGGGCGAGACAACGCGCCCCGATCTGGAGTTGCTCAAGGCTTGCCGACGGGGCGAGAGACAACTGGGGTTGTCGGGTGACTGAGAGCCATAGTATGACGCAGATCAGTCACCCAGTGATTCACGTCACGTTCCGCGAGGCCACCCTTAAGAGAAAGATACGTGGTCATCTCCATACGCTTGGATTTGAGAGATCAGCAGATGGTTCCCTTAGAGTCAATAGTTGTACGAAAGACAATATTCGCGCGCTTCATAGCTCACAACGGCTTGACCGTCAGAACAGAAACTGTGATTTTCTATCACACCGTGTCCCAAGACTAATCAAGTATTTTGCAACAGGGAGCGAGGTCGAGCCGACCAAAATATCGCCTGTCCTTGAGAGGATTCTCGCAGGGACATGGCAGTCAGATCTCTTTAGAATGGCGTCCCTCACCTGGTCAGTTCCAGTATCAAGCGGATTTGGTAGACGCCTGCGATATCTTGTATGGGACAAGAATAATGGCAAAATAATCGGACTAATTGCGATCGGGGATCCGGTCTTCAATCTCTCGGTGCGCGATAGCATGATCGGTTGGGACGTGCACGGTAGACGAGCGCGTCTTGTTAACATTATGGACGCCTATGTCTTAGGATCTCTACCACCATATAGCTTTTTGCTTGGCGGGAAAATGGTGGCGTGCCTTATCCGCACTCGTAACGTATATGAAGACTTTGAGCATACATACGGCAAGACGACGGGTATTATTTCCCGGAAACAGAAGAATGCACGGCTTCTTGCTGTGACTACGACATCTGCACTGGGCCGATCTTCGGTTTACAACCGACTAAGATTGGACGGCGCCTATTACTTTCGTTCTATCGGTTACACAAACGGATGGGGACACTTTCACATCCCTGACGAGCTGTTTGCAGAGCTGCGTGACTACCTTCGTCGAATTGGACATCCGTACGCAGATCTCCACCAATTTGGACAAGGGCCGAACTGGCGGCTCCGCACAACCCGTGCGGCTTTGGAGGAGCTGGGCTTCAATGACGACTTGCTTCGTCACGGTATTCAAAGAGAAGTCTTTATCTCCTTGCTTGCATCCAACGCGACGAAGATGCTTCTTACGGGCACAGGCAGTCCGGATCTTTCATCACTTCTGGATGTCAGTGAGGTCGCTGATCTGGCGCTTGAGCGTTGGATACTTCCACGTTCTCGACGGAGACTTGAATATCAGCAATGGACGCGTGATGACCTAATGGACGTTATTGAGAAGCATGGTCGGACCATACAAACTGATGCGATGAACGCGAGCGAAGCAGGAGGATACGAGACTGGAGCATGTTAGCGACGGCGAGGACTCCTGACGCATGGCAGGAACGGCTTGAGCGGCACTTTGAGTCGCTTGCACGTATTCGTGCAGGAATCGGGCAGCCTATATTTGCCTTAGAGCATGGTCTGAATAGCGTAGAATTGAATGAACTCTCGTCGCTGATTCGGTCAGAGCTTAGATTCGAGGTATCTTCACGGCACTGGCTTCTCTGGGTGATCTATGCGACAGAGCGCGGATACTCCTATAGTGGAGACGAGTACTGGGCGTCGTTTGAGAAGCAGACGCCGGAGTGGGAGTATAGGGACCGCTACCGACTCGTGCCGTGGTTCAGAAAGTTTCAGAAGGCCTATGAAGCAGTAGTACCGTCCGGTCCGTGGGCCGATCATTTCAGAATAATTGCGTGGCCAATTACGCATGCGATTGTGCCTCGTTATCTCCAGGAGCAGCTTGCCCGAGCCCTCTACCATCTACGATTTCGTCTTGCGGGTTTAGAGACGCGAGCTCCAACAGCGATTGGGCGATTACTAGCCAGTAACGAGCGCCACACGTCGTTACGCTTCCAGGAGTTTCTTCAGCAAGAGGATCTAATAGGGCGAATTGTACTATCGCTCCTCGATTCGACACCGGCTGAAACGGACGCACCATCAGGAATTTATCAGCCCACGCTTAAGCGTATTGTCCATAATATGGAGGAGGTTAGAAGTGCACGCACGTGGCTGAAAGAGACGCGACAAGTTGTCACTGATCGCTTTGTCGGAATTGGTCGTGGTGCCGGGCCACGCGGAAGACTGTGGTTTCCTCAGCGAGCGCTCCAGGAGGCGCTGGAAGCGGCGCCGTTTCGTATTCGACCGAGTGTCGTGTTGGGCCATAGGGGCGCTGGTACTTGGTCTGTCCGCATGGAGATTCCGTCATTTAGAGACGTCGCGACATTGAGCCCTGATATTCATACCTTCCTGAAGTCCACTCGATGCTGTCTCAACGGTGCCGATGACATTAAGCCGGCGGGGTGGATTCTCTCGGGCAATAGAAAGGGCATTCTGAGATCCTGGCCTGATTTGACAAAGCCGCTTATACAGTTTGATCGGTCCCAAGGTGTAATCGATAATCTTCTGGAGACCGAATGCCGTCTCAGTCCTGGTCCGATCTGGTTGTTCCGGGTCGCGGGAGACGGCACCGCCCGTGAGATCATTGGTCGTGTCGTTCGCCCTGGCTTTAGCTACATCGTTCTCACAACAGGAGAGTCTCCAGAACCTCACGTCGGCATCAGCACATGCAGGATCGATTGTGCCGGGATAAGGTCCTTTCGTCTTCTGATACCTTCGGAGGTATCCGTAGATGATACTCGGTGGCTGAACCAACTTGGCTTGCAAGTGGCGCGTACGATTCGGGTCTGGGCGGCAGGACTTCCCGCCCGCAACTGGGATGGGGAAGGTAACAGTGAGTGGCTGACCACAGAGGCACCCTGCTTCGGAATAGTGCACGATCACCCCGTAGACACGTATGCACTCAGAATAGATGACGGCGTAGAGACAGTTATTGCAGCAGGAGAGGTAGGCCAGCCGGTTTTTGTACGTATTTTGCCACTCACCGTAGGGAAGCACCTGCTTACGATAAAGGCTCGCAGAAGTGCTTCTTTGGATTCGATCGTACAAACGCCTGCGGCAGAAGGGTTCATTGAGGTTAACGTGCGAGAGCCCGAGGCTTGGACCCCCGGATTCGTCTCTCATCGAGCCTTGATTGTGAGTCTCGACCCGGAACACGCTGATCTCGATACTTTTTGGAGGAACGAAGTAACCTTATCAGTATTCGGTCCAGAGAGTCACTCCGTATCTCTTTCCGTCTCACTCCAAGGGAACGACCGTCAAGAGCTTTTCTCAGAGCAGATCGGCGGACGCATGAGACTACCGATCAAGCCCGATGCTTGGCGTTCGAGGTTCAATCGATTCTTGAATGACGAGAAGTGTACCGCTGCATATCTCGAGGCAACTAGTGGGCAGCTGCTGATCGCAGGAGAGGAACTCGGGGAATGTCTCTTTCGATTTGAACGTCGGTCTCCTCCCGTACGCTGGGTAGTGCACGGCGATCGTGATAGGATCGTCGTCCGGCTGATCGACGACACGGGACACGAAGAGTCTGAGCCGAACGTTCGGTTCTTTAGCATGGATCGGCCTCTTCGCGGCAAGCGACTGACCGTCCAAGAAGCGCTAACAGGAATGTCGGTTGACGAACCTCCTGGGGGACTCTTTATTGCTAAGCACACTGTACGGATGGGTGATCCGGGAATCCATGGTCCGGACCGAGGGCGTTCCGGACACGATAGTGCGATACTGATCAAACATCATTCCGACACGTTGATGGTCAGCAATGTGAGCACGCGGGGACTAGAAGGCCTAGGTATCCGACCTACCTTCTCTGAGCTTCAGGATGGTTCCGTCACGGTGGCAGATGCGTTGCATCTACTTGCGCTGTGGCAGGACGCTCGTCGGTTCGGGTTCGTAGCCAACGCCAGGCATGAGCAGTTGATGAACGGCTACGTTCGTGCAGTCTATCTGAGGTTATGTGGCGAACGCTGGGCAAGAGTGGAGGATGCTTTCAGAAGTAACCGAGTCTCGCGAAAGGCTGTTGAAGAGCTGCAGCAATCTGTGGAGCGAGCCGTCGCAATAAGACCAAACTATGCTGCTGCGTTGCGCCGCGATCACGTGAAGATGGATGGCGACATGACCCGGGCTTCGCAGTGGTATGCAGACTTGGCGAGCCAGTACCGTATCTGCACGAACAGGGAGCTGTGCGACTTTTCCCTCCGGCTGGCCAGTCAGCCACATCGCGTGTCGAGTGTGTACGGATCGAGGCTGGACGCCCTTCTCCGTAAGGTCGGAGAGACCCCGGCCATTCTGCGGGGTGCCCGGCTGCTGGCGCTCTTGAGCGCCAACAACGTGCCCAATGGATCATTCAGTATACTGCCGAGGTGGAAGTGGTGATCACCAAGATAGATCCGCATGATGTGCTTTCGGAAAGTAGGCAGACGATTGGTCTGTCGGGGAATTCTCATGATCCTGTCGACGATGTGTTTCTAGCGGGTATGCTTCGACGGAGTGCAGGCATCTACTGCCCGTGTTCTCGCACTACGCTGCGCGTCTCGCTACTCGAGTCCCTCCAATACTTGTCGAACGACGAGACGCTA
The DNA here is from genome assembly GCA_965198005.1 of Spirochaetia bacterium. Lineage (GTDB taxonomy): Bacteria > Spirochaetota > Spirochaetia > SZUA-6 > Bin103 > Bin103. The sequence continues at coordinate 43,943 of CBDAOI010000003.1, read as the reverse complement.
CTGCCTGAGCGCGTGGACGAGGTTATCGAGGGCCTTATTGTGGGCGGAGATCTCCTCGAACTAAACGATGTCGCTACGGACGATCCGTCGGTCAAGGGAACCTGGATCTTCGCGGCCCCTCCGAGCTTCGTTGTCCGCCCGAGCGGCAGCATTTTCCTTCTTGGAATCGTTCCCGATCAGGACTCCTTTCTGCCGCATTCCGTGGCATCGCGCATCACTTACGAAGGTTGCACACGCGTCATCGCATCGTCGCAGGATGAAGAGCTGCCCACCGAACTGCGCGAGCATGGCTTGCAGCAGATGTCCGACAGGGCCTGGATGAGAAGTCCGAAATCCGAATCGGCCGAGAACATGCTTGAACGCGTTAGAGCGCAGCTCGCAGCCCAGCCGCGAAGCGGTGCTGTAAGCGAGCTTCGAATTCTCGATCCGATGCAGCCTGTCACGTACTACCCTGGACGATGGACGACACTCAAACGGCAGACTGGTGTCTTCGTCGCAAGACGGCCACAGGAATTCGGCCCGCCCATTTGGTGTTTCGCCGCTATTGAGGAGGGATCAGTTGTCCGGCTGCTGGATTTGCCTTTCGAGACGACGCGATGGCGGGGTTGCGATGTGGCTTGGCATCTGCAAATGGCGATAGACTGTTGCCTCAATAAGCCACAGCTCTATCGTCGGCGGGATGCCGCAGACGGCATACACTTGGATTTCTTTTCTCCTCTACCGAAGTGGTCGCAGCGGCGTCTCATGGTCTTCGGACGTGTCGTACCGCGGGAGAACAGCCTCCTGTCGTACTGCCTACCTGTGATGGAGTCCGAAACGGAGGAGCGGTTTCTTCAGGAGAGGGTTTGGCTCTCGCGTTTGGCGGATTAGGATTAGGAGCAATAATGCAGACAATACAGGAGTCGATCGAGCAGCTTCATCGCGCACTCTGTGACTATATTGAGGCCACCTATCATATCAGCGATGCGACACTTATAGCGCAACGAAAGGAACTGCTTAATCGTCCGGGCGTTGTCTACCAAGTGCCCTACTTGGAATCGACTCCGCGGTATCAGACGAGTGCTGGATTCGCCGCCATGATAGGACTGCCTCCGGCAGCTCGTGAGACATACTTGGCGATTTCAGAACCCGTCGGGGACCTGCCGCGCCTTGTCTACGATCCTCCCTACCAACATCAGTGGGATGCCATCCATGGCAGCCTCATCAATGGCAAGAATCTCGTCATCATGACGGGAACTGGCTCCGGAAAAACCGAATGCTTCCTACTGACGATCCTCGGAAAACTGAGTATGGAAGCCAATACCAGATCCGACACGTTTCGCCAACAACCGGCCATGCGTGCGCTCATTCTGTATCCCATGAATGCGCTCGTGAACGACCAGCTTGGGAGGTTGAGGGCCATGTTCGGTGATCCGCGGATCGTGGAGCTGTTCAAGGGATGGGGCGGGCGCCCTCCGCGTTTTGCCCGCTACACAAGCAGGACACCATACGCAGGTGTCCGCACTACGAAAAAGGATTCGGTAAAGCTCAAAGCGTTCGGCGACTTCTATGCGGACCTCCAGCGTCGCGCCCGGACGGGCGATCCCGACGACAAGGAAGAAGCGCAGGAGCTACTGAAGGCTCTAAAGGAGCGGGGAAAGTGGCCTGCCAAGCCCGATCTCGCGGCTTGGCTCGGTGTAAAGGGCAGCAGGTGGCAAGACTCGAAGTCCGGCGACTTCCTCAGAGCTGTTACACTTCCGGACGACTCTGAGCTACTAACGCGCCAGGAGGTCCAGGTCTCCCCGCCGGATCTCCTATTGACAAACTACTCGATGCTTGAATACATGCTAATGCGCCCGATCGAACGTCCCATCTTCGACAAGACGCGCAAGTGGCTTGAGAGCAACAAGGGGGAGAAGTTCCTCGTCGTTTTGGATGAGGCCCACCTTTACAGGGGTGCCGCCGGTGCCGAGGTCGGGCTTCTTCTGCGGCGACTGCGGGACCGGTTGGGAATCGCGGCAGAGCGGTTCCAGGTTATATGCGCCACAGCGAGTTTCAAGGATGCCAACTATGCCCCGCAGTTCGGCGCTCAGCTCTCGGGTTTACCAGCCGAGAGTTTTGTTTCCATTACCAGCTCTCTCGATAAGAATCCTCACTCCGCTCCGGGATCGGATCATGCCGCCGACGTCCTCGCTTCTGTCGATATCCAGAAATACTATGGGGCCAGCACCGATTCGGAACGCATTTCGGCACTACAACCGCTTCTCGATTACCGTGGTGTGAGGGGCAACTTCACATCGGAGGCGGCACTCTATTATGCGTTGGCAGATTTCGATCCGCTGGGTATGCTCGTGAATCTAACCATGGAGCAAGCTCTGCAAGTTGCGGAGGTCGGCCCCATCATTTTCCCGAGCGCAACTCCTGAGAGGGCTAGTGCTGCGGTGACCGCTCTAATGGCCCTCGGAAGCTCGGCGCGCCTTGAGCCCAACACCCCTGGCCTTCTGCCGTGCAGGATCCATAATTTTTTCCGCGGGCTTCCGGGCCTGTGGGTCTGCATGGATCGCGATTGCCGTGAGATCGACGACGGTGAGAAGAATGATATATGCGGGACGATGTATAGCCAGCCGCGTGAGCTGTGCGGGTGTGGCGCCCGGGTGCTGGAACTGTACACGTGCCGTAATTGCGGCACAGCCTATGCCAGGGCGTATACAGACGACGTCGATGTTCCGGCAGCCTTATGGTCCGAAGCGGGACAGCGCCTTCGCTCAACCGGTGGGGAGACGAGTCCGCTCTTACCCCTCGACTTGCTTCTCGAACCGCCGGTTCTCGACGATGTCGCTGAACCTGCCGACTACGACCTCGAGACGGGTCGCCTCAACCCTGAGACACTGGGTCCGCGTACACGAACGGTCTATGTTCGCAGTGACCGAGTGTCCGACGCTGTAGACGAAGACGACCAAACACCCGCAGGAATCGCGACACGTGGGCAGTTCGCGCCCTGTGCGGTCTGCGGAAAGACAGCCCGATTCGGCCGTTCTTATGTTCAGGATCATCAGACGAGGGGCGATCAACCATTCCAGGCGCTCGTCGCTCGTCAGATTCAGATTCAACCGCCGGCTCCGGTGGAGGCGAGCAGCTTCGCTCCGTTACAGGGGCGCAAGGTCCTGACCTTCTCCGATTCGCGTCAGGTCGCTGCGCGGCTCGCGCCGAACTTGCAATTGTATTCTGTTCGCGATTCCCTTCGTCCGCTTATTGCGTGGGGCTATCGTCGGCTTCAGCGCGTACCGGAGCTCGCAGAGCATCTGAATCTTGAGGACCTGTATCTTGCCGTCTTGTTGGCGTCGAAGCAACTACTGGTACGCCTCCGGCCGGAAATGAAATCTGGCGAGAGCTTTGGCGCGGAGTCCATTGTCGAAAAGGCAATTCGCGACGGTGTGCCCGAGAGCGATATGGGCTTGCTGAGCCTGTGCTTGGAGCTTCGCAACGAGCGTCCTCCGGAGGCTTTGCTCGATAACATTGTCACGACGGTTCAGGATCGGTTCCTCGGATTTGAGGCGCTGGCGTTGGCTTCAATTGCGGAGCGATCCAAGCATACTGCCCAGCTCGAGCGACTTCCGACGATTCCGGGGGTTGTTGAGAGTGTCGAAGCCAAGGTTGCACTTGCACGGGCTTGGCTGCGCTGCTGGCAGAGTCACGGCTTCTGGCTGAGCGCAATGCCTCCTGTCTGGTGGAGACGCCCACGGTCGGAGGGTACCAGCATCCGCGGTCAGAAGGGGAAGTTCAAGGCCATGGGCATCGTCCTTGCGGACAAGGCGGCCCATGGGATGTTCTGGAGTCGATGGTCCCCAGCATTGCTATCGCTGTTTACGCAGGATTCCGATGGCGGCTTCAAGCGCCTCAAGGGCAGTGAGCTTACTCTCCTGTTTGATGGCACGTGGGTTCATTGTGCAAGCTGCACGTCCGTTCATCGGCCGGTACCAGGACTGTGGTACTGCCTCGACTGCGGCAGCCAGAAGGTCACATCTATTGATCCGGATTTGGATGCCGTCTTCCTCGCTCGGAAAGGGTTCTACCGCAGACCGGTCATGGAGGCACTCGACAACCCACCGCGGCAGCCCATGGCACTCATCGCTGCCGAACATACAGCGCAATTGAATGCCCCTCAGAATGAAGATGTTTTCTCCAAAGCGGAGGAAAATGAACTGCTTTTTCAGGATATAGCGCTTGACCGAGAGGGAAGCAAATCGAACGCCATCGATGTACTCTCGAGCACGACTACCATGGAAGTCGGTATCGACATCGGCACGTTGTCGGGAGTAGCTTTGCGCAACATGCCCCCAAGCCGAGCCAATTATCAGCAGCGCTCCGGACGGGCAGGACGCCGTGGCAACGCTGTCGCCACAGTCGTTGCATTCGGCAGCGCTGACAGCCATGATGAGCACTACTTCTCGGAGCCCGAAGGCATGATCCGTGGTGACGTCGTCGATCCGAAACTTACACTCGACAACTGCGAGATCGTGCGCCGTCACATCCGGGCCTTTTTGTTGCAGAATTACCATCAGCATCGGCTCCCAGAGATCGACCCGGACCAACGACACGATCTATTCTCCGTCCTCGGTACGGTCTCTGAATTCCGTAACGGCACGTCGATACTGAATCGAGATGACTTTGGGGTTTGGCTTACCGAGCATGAAGGGCACTTGCAGGAGCGCGTCCTCTCATGGATACCCGAGGAGCTTTCAAAGGATGACCGCGAGCATCTGCTTGAGAATATGAAAGACGAATGCCTGAAGGCGATTGACGATGCCATCCAATCCGATTCGGAAGGGGTCTGGTTGAAGGAGGAGACCGGAGACGGTACTGGGACAGAGGTTCCGTCCGAACAGGACGAGGAGCGCCCGCAACAGGCTTCAGACCCCGGCAAGCTTCTCGACCGTCTTCTCTATTGCGGCATATTACCTCGTTATGCTTTTCCAACAGATGTCGCCACGTTTCACGTTTTCGACCGGGATCGGTCGTCTCGTTTTCGGCCGATTATGCGCTTCGCACCCTCCCAGGGACTCCCGATCGCCCTGACACAGTACGCACCCGGTAAACAGGTCTGGATCTCGGGAAAGTGTTACACGTCGGGGGCAATTTACTCCGTTATGTCCGACGATCGATTCGCTGCCTGGGACTCAAGGCGCATCTACATGGAGTGCAGCAACTGCGGTTTTGCGCGAACGTTTTCGATCAGCGAAGCGAATCGTAAGGAAACGCGTGACTGCGAAGCCTGCGGGGGAGAGGAGGCTTTTGGTCCAGGACGCTACTGGCTGCGTCCCCCGGGCTTCGCCCATCCCATCGATATGGAAGAAGTTACATCACCGGAGGACATGCCGGAAACGAGTTACGCTACTCGCGCTAAGCTTACCATGGGTACTCCCGATGACGAGGCGGGCTGGACGACGATCAACGACCGCATCCGAGTTTTGAGGGCGCGGCAGCATCTGCTCGTATCGAATACCGGACCAAACAGAGCTGGTTATAACTACTGTGTGAAATGCGGGCGCATAGAATCCAGTACATCTCACGATTCGAAACTCATCGGCGCACACCGCAAACCCTACCCGGACGATGACGACAAACTGATCTGCGACGGAGATGGCACCACTAGGCACCTCGTTCTCGGCGCTGATTTCATCACGGACATTGCCCTGTTTTCGATGTGTGTTGCTCCACCACTTACTTTGAAGCCCGGACACACTTCAACTTCCGTTGCTTTGAGAACCGTGAGCGAGGCGCTGGCCAAGGCCGCATGTGACTTGCTTGAGATCGAGCCGGGTGAGATGATGGCGGAATATCGGCCCGCGCTAACACCGGCTGGAAAGAGCGGTCTTGAGGCGGAAATCTTTCTCTATGACACTTTGCCGGGAGGAGCCGGGTTTTCCAGCGAACTCGCCGATTATGGTGTAGAGCTGTTTCAGCGCGCGCTCACGCTTATGAATGGATGTAGGGAGAAGTGCGACACATCATGCTACCGGTGCCTGCGTAGTTTCAAGAACAAATTCGAACACAGCCTGCTGGACCGCCACGTCGGGGTAGAATTACTGGAGTATCTACTCGAGGGAGAACCGCCACGTTTTGCGCCTGAGCGTCTACGAACATCCACAGAACTGTTGTTTCACGATCTCCAGCGGCAGACCGCTCAGGAACCCAAGTTTGAGCTTGGCGTCTCAGCGAGCACAAACACGACCGGCACCATTGTGGCACCTATTTTGGTCAGAACCAGCGCAGGAGGGAAGTACATTATCTCGCTCTCAGGACCGCTAACGCCCGATCATCCAGCCGATCCGGCCATCGCAGATTACCGTGCTGGCGGTGGAAACATCCCAGTGATCGTGGAAAATGAGCTGGTCGTTCGCGGCAATCTTCCAGCCGCAACGCTCAGCGTACTGCAAAAGATCGGTGTCCAAGATCCATAGAGTATACTACAACCGTGGCGGCCCCCGACATGCCGTTATGGGCGTTCCGGTCATCTGCTACTTCTTCTCGCTGCGCAGCTCCATCGGCCAACTACGGCCTGCGCACGTCGTCGCGCGGCACGCCGAGCAGGGGCAGCGCGAAGGTGACCAGCTTCGACCACGATCAGATCCGGTCTGCCACGCAGGACTTCTGGTCGCGAGCAGTTCGAAGCGGCGGTCGTTGTTCTTCGGTGTTCTATGTGGCCTGCGCGAACGGCGCCGCCTTCACTCAGTGCCGCGACCGGTTGAGGTAGACGGGAGTCCAGCACCTCGTAGTGGTTGCAGAGCACGATGTCGCGGCGGGCGTCGCGGTCGATATCGGGTAGGGTGACGGCCAGCGCACGCGGCGCCTGACAGCCGGAGGTGCAGCCGATCTACGTTGTGCGTCTCAGCCCTGAGCGCTCGCGACGGCCGTGTGTGGACTTGTTTCGGCGACGCCAACTACGTCCAGTCGCGGCCGACCGCTGCGTCGATCTGGGTCGGCCACGATCGCTGGTTCAGATCGACCACGCGATCAACCTGTGGAAAGTACCACTTGAGACGGCGCGCCAAGTCGGTCTTGCTGACCTGCAGGTCGCGCATCTCCCAGTAGAGCATAACCTGGACAACTATGCGACGCACAAGCATGCGAAAGTGAAGGCATGGTTAGCGCAGCCACCGCGGTACCACGTGCACTACACGCCGACGTACGCATCGTGGCTGAATCAGGTGGATATCTGGTTCGGAATCATCAGCCGTTTCTTTACGAGCACCCCTCCCAGCAGTGTGATTGTGTCTTGGCAAGAGTAGCATACGAACATGATTCGTTGAGAGAGCGCTAGTCTGTTTCGACGGTGTAGTCATTATTGTCAGGACTTAGGTGGAAGGCGACCACCGACGGGTAGTCGTTAGCCGCTAGAAGGAACAGTTTACGGATGTCAGTTATGGGAATGCGCCAGATGTGCTTTGTGCGATCATAGTCCGAGACGGTGTAAACATCGGACCAGTTTCGCGTTTCGTCTCGTACTACGATGCTCATGCAGGAGTGAATGAACTGATTAGAGACGTACCGCGGCTCCAGTATCTTCAACTCCTCACTGTCCAGGTCATAGACTCCTTCGCTGAAGGGGTGGCAGTAAGGTCGAATAATGTCTTTCAGTGCCTGGAAGCAGTAGGCGCGCAGCTCAAAGTTGCGAGTGCGAGACGACACCCTGTTAAGCTCGAGCATCCTTCGAATAATGAAGAATCCGATGCAGAGGTCCCTCTCGACCATGCAATGAGCACGCTCTGTCCATCGAGCCGGTCGTCGAACAGGCTTGAGCGTGATTGCGATGCGAGTAAGCTCTTCTTTCCAGAACCGCGATTCTACCATGTGGCGAGCAGCCGACAGTTGCCTGCACGCTGAGGCTGCATAGAGTGCTCCTTTAGTTTGTGCTATGGGCCGATGGGTCAGTAACTCAGCCCAACCGCTACTCGGATCAAGCTAACGTGTTACGGTGGGGATGGCAATTCCCGCCTCCGCTCCGGCACCCGCCAGCGCGCACCGGTGATCCCAAGCCGGTCGTTGCTAGATATCGTATATGGGAACGGCTAGAACTCGATCCGGTACGGCGCCGCGACCGAACCCGCTACGCCTCCTGCGAATAACTAACAGCTAACTATAGGCCCCAAAATAAGCGATTCGCTCTGAATGGGTTGAAAAAGATCCTCCTAAGTGCTCTAATGGGAAGTATCTAAACCGATCCGGTCGAGCACCGAGGAGGATCCAAATAGATGCAGTCACCAGACTACCACACCGATGACGATGCTGGTCAACCCCAATTCACGAATCCACGAATAGAAGTGACCGAGCACCGCGGCGCTCCGCTGCTGAGCTGGTCAGGGATCGCCATCATACAGCAGCTCATGGAACGCCTTGGGGTCGCACGTGCGCTCGATGCTGGGGTCCGGGTGTTGCGCCGTTGCAAGTGGTACACGGAGTCGGATCACATTCTTACCGTGATCTACAACATGCTTACGGGAGGGAGCCGGCTGAGCGACATCAACCGGCTCCGGGAGGACCCGGGAGTACAGCGAGTGTTGGGCACGGAGCGGATTCCGCATGCGACCACAGTAGGCGACTTCCTGGCGCGCTTCGGAGAGGAACGGAATAAGGTAGCGCTCAGTGAGTTACGCGAGGTGGGTGAGGCCTTGCAGCAGGATGAGTTCGCGCTGCTACCACGGGAGCGGCGCGCGATGGCGACCATCGATATGGACTCATCGATCCATGAGGTGTATGGGAAGAAGAAGGAAGGGACGGACTATGCGTACGACAATACGTGGAGCTACAACGCCTTGTGTCACGGGGGTGCTGAGCGGCTTTGATCAGCTGGTGCTGAGAGGCGCACGTTGCGGACGCTCTCCTATACCGCGGGCATGATGAACTTCCTGTACGAGCGCGCGCGCTACGGCCCTGGTCACCGGACGATCTCCGGCTGCTGCAAACGATCAGCGGAGGCGAGTTCACGCTTGACGGCGTGCGGAATCGTGATCTGGTCGCAGCGCTGTTTCCTGAAGCGCTCGGGTCACCCCGGGACCGAGCGCGCGCCGCCTCCCGGGTCACCCGCAAGCTGCGCTTGCTCCGAGCCCATGGGATAATCCGCAAAGTAGAATCATCGCACGGTTATCTGCTCACCGAGAACGGCCGAGCGGTGGTCACGGCGATCCTCCAGTATCGCACCGTCACGATGGACCAACTACAGAGGGCGACTGCCTGAAAATCTTGCTAAAATAACAAGATTTCAGGGCGTCATGGCACACGTACCTTGGCACCAGATGCCCTTTGCGCAACCGATACTGAACTCCAATGCGCCGGCCGCAGCGACCGCACAGAGCCAACCCTTGCAGCAGCGCAACCCCTTCACGCGCAGGACCTCTGCGCCGGTCCCAGCCGTAGCCGGCCGCGTTAGCTCGCAGCTTGGCCTGGTTGGACTCGAACTGGCCCCAGGAGATGTAGCCGGGATGGGTACCAGGGATGGCGCGCGCCAACTCAACAGCGATGCGCCGCGTTGCTCATCTACCTCGATTCGCGGCTTCGACAATTGGGGGTTGACAAACATCATCAGTAATGTAGTCTGGTAACCGCGTCAATCCCTCTTTGGTGCTTGACCGGGTTGTTAGTTGTTTCCGATTAAGCACTTAGGAGGATCTTTTCGATGCGCCGGGCTCGGGTCGCCTATTGGGGGGATATCAAAATGCCAGTTGAAGTCGATCTAGCACACCCACCTGCAGGTCACGTTATCGAAGCCGCCAAGAAGGGAGAGATGGCTAAGGTTGCATTCCGTGAATTCACGTCAACCGAGGACGGTCAGTTATTCGTCCAGCGCCTGGAAGCCGTGCCGAGCGATATCCTTGCGAAGCTTCCGAACCGTGTCATTCCATCACAAGTAGACAACATGCTTGCAATTATACGATCGGACGGAAAGGCCACAGTGTATATGAATGAACTAAAGCAGTCTCTACTTGTGCGTGCCGCTCGACCAGTTCAGGCAGGCATGCCAGTAATGAAGGATGATATTGCCGACATAGAACGTCTTGAACTTGGTGTAACAATACAGGACAATAGTGGCTTTCTGTTCCTGTTCTCGATCGGTTGGAGAAAGGGACTATTCTATGACTACGGTCCCGTTATAGGTAAGTACAAACAGCCACGAGGATATGATATTGGTGTCGCGATAGGACGAGCCTATTGTCATGTGCTGTTTCAGAATAGGTTCAGCATATCGGAGAAAGAATGGGACGCAATTATCGGCTCAAAGTGGTTTCCTTTCATCGGCCTTTCAGATCGATTAATCAACGAATTGATACAACAGGTAAGACACGATTGGGAACCCGATGAGAAGCTCGAAGAAATTGTTAAGGAAGTTAAGGAACGAGTTCCTGGGATGATAGAGAGCTGGAGAGAGCACTTATCGTTCTTGCCACACATTTGTATCATTGACCGTGGCGTAGAACGGTTTCTTAAAGGCGATTATATCAGCTGCACAGGATTGCTATTCCCACGAATAGAAGGAATAATGCGTACTTACTATGCCAGTCAGGTAACCAAGGGGCGAGCTTCGCCGGTGAATTTGACTGCCTCAGCCGTTGCAGCGAAACGCAACAATGAGCACTCGTTATTCTTGCCGCATAGATTCGAAGCGTATCTTCGTGATGTCTACTTCGCGGGATTCAGTCCGCGGGATACGAACATTGATATTTCCCGCCACAGCGTTGCGCATGGTGTTGCAAGCGCTTCGGAGTTTGATCGAAAATCTGCGGTGATCAGTATTCTCATCATTCACCAATTGTTCTACTTTCTTGAGAACGGCAACGCCGTGACGCAGGCAGAGGTCGGTGTGGGTAATGCCTAGCTATAGCTACAGAACTGGTCTCACGACCGTAAACGGAGATCCATAACACACGGGCCGGTGGTGAGTTAGAAGGATTCGGTCGGACCCCTCATTGCTTTATATTGATTAGTCTCGTTTTGTTGACCCCCGAGCCCTGCGGGCGACTGGACTTCAGCAAGAAGTGGGTGCTCGACATTCTTCGAGGGGCGGCCCACAACGCTCGGCGCCAAGCGCTCAATACCTGGATGACGGTGTTGGAAACCGGCAGTGATAGTGACCCCCCCCCCTCGGCGTTTTAGGGACCCCGGGTCGGCATTCAAAGGGACCCCAGGTCGGCACTGAAAAGGACCCCCCTCCTCGGCATCGAAAAGGACCCCCCTCATGATGCACGGTTGGTGCGTGCACACAACGAACTACGTGAGGAGGGTCAGAATGGCCAGGAGGACATGATATCGTCCGACGACTGAGAATGGGGCAGTCGATCAAGGCGATCAAGCGTGAGACCGGCAAGCACCGGCGCGTGATCCGCAGGCTGCTGCTGCTCGCCGAGCAGGAGGGGTGGCTGGATGAGCAGCATGAGGTGCCGTCCGAGCAGCAACTGCAGGAGGTGTACCACGAACAGCGGAGCGGCGAGGAAGGCCGCCGGCATCCGCTCGACTCGCACCGTGAGCAGATCGAGGGTGGCGCGAGGAAGGCTACAGCTTCCTGGTGATCCACAGTTGCTCGAAAAGCGGGGGGTGGAATACTCGGAGACCACGGTGCGCCGCTTCGTCGCCGTGGGGTTTCACGGCGCCATCGTACACAGCAGGGACTCGCTGGGGCGCGCATTCCCAGAGTGTCGTAGCCTTCAGGCTGCCTCCAAGTGGATTTGGTCGATTTGCTCAGGGGGCGAAGCGGGGAGCTCGCCCTTGAAGTCGTCCCAGAAGCGGCGGCTCTTCAAGGAGGCGCGGAGTTGCAGCATGCCCTTGGCTCCGTCCAGCGTCCACATCATACCGCTTTGTTTCATCCGTGCAGCGACGACTTTCTTGCATGCAGTTTCCAGTGCCTCGGCCGGTTGAGGTAGACGAGAGTCGGGCACCCCTCGTAGTCGTTGCCGATCACGATGTCGCGGCGCCCGTCGCGGTCGACGTCGGGCAGGGCGACCGCCAGCGCCATCGCGGTGCCGGACACGGGAGGTGCAGCAGCTATACGTAGGGAGTTTCAGCCCCACCGGTCGCGACGGCTGCCGGTGAAACTGTCTCGGCGACCCCCACGACATCCAGACGCAGCCCTACGGCCGCGAGCGCTGCGTCGATCTGCTCCAGCCGCGAGCGGTGGTTCAGATCAAGCACGCGTTCAACCTGCGGAAAGTGCCAGTTGAGACGACGCGCCAACTCGGACTTGCTGACCTGCGCGTCGCGCATCCCCCGGTAGAGCATCACCTTCGCGACCGTCAGCGTCAGCCTGTCGACTGCAGTGAGGTGGTCCTGGAAAATTGGACAGGAGGTTAAGGTGTATTCGAGGCCATGAGGAGGGCCAAGGAGATGGCGACGACACGACGTCGATTCACAGCGGAGTTCAAGGCACGGGTAGTGGTGGAAGCGTTGCGCGGTGACCGCACGATCCAGGAGATCGGGGCCAAGCACCACGTCCATCCGAACCAGGTGAGCGGCTGGAAACGGCAAGCACAGGATGGTCCGCGGGAACTGTTCGCGGACGGCGTCAGCCGCCGGCAGGCGGATCACGAGGCGACCATCCACGAGTTGCACGCGAACATCGGCGAGTTGACGGTGGAGCGGGATTTTTTAGCACGCGGGCTCAAGCTCTGAGACGGGACGAACGACGGAAGATGATTGAACGTGACTACGAGAACTTGAGCTTGAGCCGGCAGTGCACCCTGCTTGGACTGAGCCGCTCGGCGTTGTACTACACGCCGGTCGGCGAGAGCGCGGCGAACTTGGCGCTGATGCGGCGCATCGATGAGTTGTACCTGCAGTACCCGTTCTACGGCGCTCGGCAGATGGTACGCCATCTGGCGCGTGCGGGGGTGACCGTCGGTCGGCACCGGGTGCGGCGGCTGATGCGGCTGCTGGGCTTGGAGGCGATCTACCGCAAGCCGCGCACCAGCGTCGCGAACCCGGAGCATCGGGTGTATCCCTATCTGCTGCGGGGGCTGACGATCGACCGCGCGAATCAGGTGTGGTGCGCGGATATCACCTACATCCCGGTGCAGGGCGGGTTCCTGTACTTGGTCGCGATCATGGACTGGGCCAGCCGGCGGGTGCTGGCGTGGCGGCTGTCCAACACGTTGGACACCCGGTTCTGCGTCGAGGCACTGGAGGAAGCGCTGGAGATGTACGGCAACCCGGAGATCTTCAACACCGATCAGGGGAGCCAGTTCACCAGCATCGCGTTCACGGAGCTGCTGGTGGCGGCGGGGATACGCTGTTCGATGGACGGTCGCGGTCGTTGCCTGGACAATGTGTTCATCGAGCGGCTGTGGCGGTCCCTGAAGTACGAAGCGGTCTACCTGCACGAGTTGGCGGACGGCTTCGTGGCGCAGCGGGTGATCGACGAGTGGATCGAGTTCTACAACGACGTACGACCGCACTCGGCACTCGGTGGCCGGACGCCGTCCGAGGCCTACCGCGGCGTCGCGGCGCCGGGACGGGAGGTGGCGTAACGGACATGGGGAGCAGGTGGCAATTGCGGGTTCCGAGGTCAGAGGGCGAGCGGGTGTGCGATCCGGTGCGGGGAGTTATCCACAATGTCCACAGGATCAAGCCCCCCCTCCCCCAGACCCCCACCACCTGTTACCGCCACCTGTTACCGCCACCTGTTTTTGACAGGGAGGGGTGGGTTGACAGACAACGGAATACACCTTAACTTACCCCCCGGGCTGTCCAACCAACCGGGACCACCTCACCACGTGATCTGCTGTTCTTCCGCCGGCGCTTGCGTTGTGTGGTGCGCACTCTTGCTGCGGACGGATGGGCTGATTACATTTGCCATAAACCTGTCGATGAAGTGAGGTGTGTCTCATTATGTTCGAACGCCGCCAAGACACCGCAATGGTTGAGCACGATGGTCAGTAGAAGTGGAATGGCGATTTCAACGGTACCTGCGGGCTGGCGGTCATCTGGAGCAGTTAGACCTAACAGGAAGACGGTGCTCACCGCGGGGCGGTCCGGCAGTGGTGCGCCAGGCTAACTGGCATATGACAGAGGGTGGGAGTCCCTTGAAACGAAGGAATAACCGATCCACGTTTCTCCGCGAGCCGTGCGTCTGGCACCCGCGAGGGGTAGGCGAAGCGTCGGTAGCGGTGCGTGCGGGCGGACTATTGAGCGTCGAAAATGACATGGTTTGGAGCGCCGAGGCTTTGCTGCATACCGAAGGCAACACCGGTCGGGTCGCTATGGTGAGACCTGACCGGGCTCCACGTCGTCCGAGAACTCATGCACGTACGTACGTCATATGCCGGGACCTGGGAGGTCTTCGGGTTGTCCCGGTTACGGCTGGGACCGCATCGGGAAGGCGCGAGGCCGTAAGCCGATGATGCACGGCCCGAATGGAGTCTGACATGGGCATAGTAGCTGAGAAGCTGGCGAACAAGGCGGTGCGAGCCGTTGCGGAGTTGGTGGAGCCAAGGCCCATGACCAACGGGAATTTGCGAGACCAAAGCACGGACCGGACACAGTGCCGGGGAACGGTGTACCAGGCGGTCGAGCGAATACGGCGGTCCAGTGGGCTGCGGTCACTCCCGGAGGTAGGAGCCGTATGCGTTAACGCGCACGTACGGATCTGTGCGGGGGGCGCCGGGCAACCGGCGTCCCTAGCGCGACGCGGATCCATTTGTGATCGCCGTGGGAGATACGGTATGGAATGATGGCCAACCCTCAACATGTAGCGTGGTTGCGCGAGGGCGTCCAGGTATGGAACCGGCGTCGGCAAGCGAATCCGTTTATGCCAAACCTCGCGGGAGAAGATCTTGTTGGACAATCGCACGGCAGGCTCGCCAAGCTCGCACCGCTACGAAACTATTCCGGTGTAAATTTCGAACTCTCCGATCTGTCCGGCGCCAACCTCCAGGCAGCCGACCTGAGACGAGCAGACCTTTCCTATGCGAAGCTGGACGGCACAAACCTCGAGGCGGCTGACCTTTCTGATGCGACGCTACTTGGCGCAAGCCTCGCTAAAGCGAACCTTCGCTTCGCTCGATTTACCTATGCCGACCTTACGCATACAAATCTCTCGGAATCCGTTCTCATTGATGCTGACTTAAGCCAAGTCACGCATCTACCGGCCTCGTTCTTGAAAGCAAGGCTCTTCCCCGCCTCTAACTCCGTTAGTCAGATCTCACATAACCCGTCTCCGGTTGAATCCGTTAATCGTCTCCTCGAAGAGATTAGCAAGATTCGCGTTGGTCACGAAGATAGTATCTCGCTCTACTTTCGAGGTGAATCTCAGTGTGGTTGGGAACTGCGACCGTCAGTGATAAGGCAACGGGAACTCGTTGAAGCCGAGGGTAGGATGTTGGTCGAGCTGATGACTCGACGTCCCGGAGAATTCAGCAACGTCAACTCAGCCCTCGGTCAATGGGTATTAGCTCAGCATCATGGACTTCAGACTCGCTTTCTTGACATCACGAGGAATCCGTTGGTTGCCATTTTCCATGTCTGCGAACAAGATCATCAGGTTGACGGTCGACTGCATGTTTTCGCAGTACCTCAGTCCCTGGTTAACCCGTTCAACAGCGAAGCTGCCAGTATTGTCGCCAACTTTGGTAAGCTGTCGCGCAAGGAGCAGGATTCAATCATCCGTACGGACGACCCTTCCCTTCATCAATCAGCGTGGCCACCAAAACGCAGATGGTCTATATTGAGAAAGTATGTGAGTAGAAAGAGCTACGCTAACAGGCTATCCCAAGAAGTACAGTTGGAAATACCTCGATTTGAAGACCGGATTGATCCTAGGGTTCTGTTCCGTGTTCTCATAGTGGAGCCGCAGCAGGCGTCGGAGCGTATTAGGGCTCAATCGGGAGCTTTCTTGGTGTCCGCACTGCACGAGAGATTCGAGAGGCGTGAGATCCTTAAAAGGAATGTGAGCGTCCCGGTGTACGCACACTATGAACTTACGATACCGGGGAAGAAAAAGATTGGAATCATGAGCGACTTGCGACTCCTCAATGTTACACGGGAAACCCTCTTTCCGGGGCTCGACACCTCCGCGGCTGCCGTTACCGAGTACTATCGATAGCGCGTACGTCTCAAGTTTAACAGTTAGCGGCTCGTCCGTGAGCCCGCCCAACGACCAAGCCGGAACTCTATAGCATAGTGATGGTCATCCATAACCAATCTGAAGGAGGCGTCGGTAAGGCGCGATACAACCTCGGTGTCCGATATTTTTGGGGCGATGGAGTACAGAGAGACTACGAGGAAGCGTACAAGTGGTTCGACGTGGCGCTTCATTCTGGGTACATGAACGCGGCGAACGCCCTCAGGGCTGCTTCGTTCAGACTGACCCCCGAAGGTATTGCCAACGCTGAGCGCTCGTCGAGCGAATTCTTGAGTCAGCGGCAGAGTCAGTGGCGTTAGCGTTTGCGTGAGGGATCGTGCTGCAGACATTTTGTCGGGAATGACTGGTCCGTGGGCACGTCTGTACGAGTTCTATTGTAGCCAATTGAAGAACCTGCAAGCGATGTTTGAGCTTCATGAGACCACGCAGCAGCTAAACACTTCACTTGTGGAGATACAAGCCAAGGAGCTGAGGGCTTACGCAGATCAGTTCGCCGAGCATGTAGTAGTGCCGGATCTGGTACTCTTTGATCGACTCGATCAGTGAGGGGACGTCCGCTCCGGGAATCTGGACCGGTGACCGAACGTATGGCGACGACGCCTACATCCGACCGCAGCCCGACGGCCGCGAGCGCCGCGTCGATCGGGTCCAGCCGCGAGCGGTGGTTCAGATCAAAGCACGCGATCGACGGCCGAAAGTGCCAGTTGAGACGGCGCGCCAGCTCGGACTTGCTGACGTGCGCGTCCCGCATCCCCGGTAGAGCATCACTCTCGCGACCGTCAGCGTTGCGAGGTACAATCACCCTCCGAGGGGCCGTCGGTGCCGGAACGTCCATCCGACCGTGAATGCGAGACGCGATCGCCTCCTCGGATGTCCCCACGGCATGCGCCAACGGTGCGGCCCGAACCGCTCCGAAGGTCGTCAGCTCGGGGAAGTCCGGCGACGTCACCAGTACGGTGCCGTCGTATTCATCGATCAGATTCACCGGATACGGATACGCCAACATTTGCGGTGGCCCCTGCCGTCGGGATGATCACGCTCGAATCAGAGGGTGTGGCCGGAACCCCTCGGGCCGCGCGGCTTGGAGCCTGACATTTGCGGGCGGGCGGCCGACGCGGGCGAACGCCTACGAAGAGACTTCCAGGACCTCGACTCTCTCTGCAACAGCATCCAGAGCGGGCTTGTCCGCCTTGGTATTGGTCAGCCTGTCGACTGCAGCTCCGCGCCGGGGAGGTGGCCGAACGCCTCGCCGACCATGCCGTTGACCGTGTACAGGTCGAGGTCGCCGTCCTTCTCCGGATCGCCGAACTGAGCCGACCGGTTCTAGCCGGTTGCGTCGACCCCGGACGCCGGCCACCCGGTTTCGGAACGCGCCGGCCGCGTCCCGCAGCTGCAGGGTGTTGGGGTATATCTGGGGCGCGTCCGGTGTCATGGGCGTCCGCCGGCAGCACCGGTCCCCAGGGCGCGTCGACGTCGGGCCCCGAACGGTACAGCTTCATGTCGGCCGGGAGCGGCTCGAAGCGGCCGTGGTTGTCGATGTCGCCTTCGGCGAACGCCATCGCATGGTAGGTGGTATCGCCCATCCGAATTGCCGATGCATCACGACCCGTTCGACCGCCTTCTGGTAGCAGCCGCCCTCGGCGCCACGCCCACGATCCTGACACGGGACGAAGGGATCCTTGAATACTCGGTGAGTTGCCGCCGGTAGGCTGGGGATACGGTGACGTGGTGGCAGCGCACGTTCAGGTATCTCGCGTGTCCCATCCACGTTCCGCGGCCGCCGCCACCGTGACAGTCAGGTGTCGTCGTTCGTCGCAGCCGCAGGCGAACCCGAACGTATGGCGACGACGCCTACATCCAACCGCCGGCCGTCGGCCGCGACCGCTACGTCGATCTGGTCCAGCCGCGAGCCGTGGTTCAGGTTGAGCCCGCGATCGACCGCGGTAGGTGCCAGTTGAGACGGCGCGCCAGCTCCGACCTGCTGACACGTGACACGCGCGTCGCGCATCCCCGGTAGAGCAACACCTTCGCGATCGTCAGCGTTGCGACGTGCGCACAATCACCCTCCGTGGGCGTCGGCGCCGGCACGTCCATCGGAGCGTGAATGCCCCTGCGATTCGCCTCCGCGAATGCTCCTACGGCATGCGCCAACGCCTCGGCCCGAACCGCTCCGAACGTCGTCAGCTCGCGGAAGTCCGGCCACGTCACCGGTACGGTGCCGTCGCATTCATCGATCAGATTCACCGGATACGCTCTGGTGGCCTCTGCCGTCGCGATTATCACGCTCGAATCAGAGCGTGTGGCGGGGACCTCTCGGCCCGCGCGGCTTGGAGCCTGACATTCGCGGGCGGGCGGCCGCTCCGGGCGAACGTCTACGAAGAGACTTCCAGGACCTCGACCCGCTCCGCGACACCATTGGGAGCGGGCTTGCCCGCCTTGGCACTGGCCAGCCTGTCAACAGCAACTCCGCGCCGGGTAGGTACCCGAACGCCTCGCCGACCATGCCGTTGACCGTGTACAGGTCGAGGTCGCCGTCGTAGCCCAGACCGCCGAACTGAGCCGACCAGTTCCAGCCGGTGGCGTCGACCCCGGACGCCGGCCACGCGGTTGCGGAACGCGCCTGCCGCGTCCCGCACCTGGAGGGCATTGGCGTATGTCCGGGCCGTCCCGTGTAGTAGGCGTCCGGCGTCCGGCGGCAGCACCGGTCCCCAGGCCGCGTCGACGTCGGCTCCCGAACCGTACGGCATCATGTCGGCCGCGAGCGGCTCGAAGCGCCCGTCGTTGTCGATGTCGCCTTCGGCGAACGCCATCGCATGGTAGGTGGTATCGCCCATCCGAATTGCCGATGCATCACGACCCGTTCGACCGCCTTCTGGTAGCAGCCGCCCTCGGCGCCACGCCCACGATCCTGACACCGGACGAAGCGATCCTTGAATACTCGTGAGTTGCCGCCGGTAGGCTGGGATACGGTGACGTGGTGGCAGCGCACGTTCTGGTATCTCGCGTGCCCCATCCACATCCGCGGCCGCCGCCACCGTGACAGTCAGGTGCCGTCGTTCGTCGCAGCCGCAGGCGAACCCGAATGTATGGCGACGACGACGCCTACATCCAACCGCAGGCCGACGGCCGCGAGCGCTGGGTCGATCTGGTCCAGCCGCGAGCCGTGGTTCAGGTCGAGCACGCGATCGACCGCGGCAGGTGCCAGTTGAGGCGGCGCGCCAGCTCCGACCTGCTGACACGTGACACGCGCGTCGCGCATCCCCGGTAGAGCAACACCTTCGCGATCGTCAGCGCTGCGACGTGCGCACTGTCACCCTCCGTGGGCGTCGGCGGCGGAACGTCCATCGGGGCGTGAATGCCCACGCGATTCGCCTCCGCGAATGCTCCTACGGCATGCGCCAACGCCTCGGCCCGAACCGCTCCGAACGTCGTCAGCTCGGGGAAGGTCCGGCGACGTCACCAGTACGGTGCCGTCGTATTCATCGATCAGATTCACCGGATACGCTCTGGGGGCCTCTGCCATCGCGATTATCACGCTCGAATCAGAGCGTGTGGTCGGGACCTCTCGGCCCGCGCGGCTTGGAGCCTGACATTGCGGGCGGGCGGCCGCTCCGGGCGAACGCCGACGAAGAGGCTTCCAGGACCTCGACCCGCTCCGCGACAGCATTGGGAGCGGGCTTGCCCGCCTTGGTACTGGCCAGCCTGTCAACAGCAGCTCCGCGCCGGGTAGGTACCCGAACGCCTCGCCGACATGCCGTTGACCGTGTACAGGTCGAGGTCGCCGTCGTAGCCCAGACCGCCGAACTGAGCCGACCAGTTCCAGCCGGTGGCGTCGACGCCGGACGCCGGCCACGCGGTTGCGGAACGCGCCTGCCGCGTCCCGCACCTGGAGGGCATTGGCGTATGTCCGGGCCGTCCCGTGTAGTAGGCGTCCGGCGTCCGGCGGCAGCACCGGTCCCCAGGCCGCGTCGATGTCGGCTCCCGAACCGTACGGCTTCATGTCGGCCGCGAGCGGCTCGAAGCGGCCGTCGTTGTCGATGTCGCCTTCGGCGAACGCCATCGCATGATAGGTGGTATCGCCCATCCGAATTGCCGATGCATCACGACCCGTTCGACCGCCTTCTGGTAGCAGCCGCCCTCGGCGCCACGCCCACGATCCTGACACCGGACGAAGGGATCCTTGAATACTCGGTGAGTTGCCGCCGGTAGGCTGGGAATACGGTGACGTGGTGGCAGCGCACGTTCAGGTATCTCGCGTGCCCCATCCACCTCAGCGGCCGTCGCCACCGTGACAGTCAGGTGCCGTCGTTCGTCGCAGCCGCAGGTGACCCCGAATCTATGGCGACGACGCCTACATCCAACCGCAGGCCGTCGGCCGCGAGCGCTGCGTCGATCTGGTCCAGCCGCCAGCCGTGGTTCAGGTCGAACACGCGATCGACCGCGGAAAGTGCCAGTTGAGGCGGCGCGCCAGCTCCGACCTGCTGACAACGTGACACGCGCGTCGCGGATCCCCGGTAGAGCAACACCTTCGCGATCGTCAGCGTTGCGACGTACGCACAATCACCCTCCGTCGGCGTCGGCGCCGGAACGCCCATCCGGACGTGAATGCCCATGCGATTCGCCTCCGCGAATGCTCCTACGGCATGCGCCGACGCTTCGGCCCGAACCGCTCCGAACGTCGTCAGCTCGGGGAAGGCCGGCGACGCCACCAGTACGGTGCCGTCGTATTCATCGATCAGATTCACCGGATACGCTCTGGGGGCCTCTGCCGTCGCGATTATCACGCTCGAATCAGAGCGTGTGGCGGGGACCTCTCGGCCTGCGCGGCTTGGAGCCTGACATTGCGCGGGCGGGCGGCCGCTCCGGGCGAACGCCGACGAAGAGGCTTCCAGGACCTCGACCCGCTCCGCGACAGCATTGGGAGCGGGCTTGCCCGCCTTGGTATTGGTCAGCCTGTCAACAGCAACTCCGCGCCGGGTAGGTACCCGAACGCCACGCCGACCATGCCGTTGACCGTGTACAGGTCGAGGTCGCCGTCGTAGCCCAGACCGCCGAACCGAGCCGACCAGTTCCACCCGGTGGCGTCGACCCCGGACGCCGGCCACGCGGTTGCGGAACGCGCCGGCCGCGTCCCGCACCTGGAGGGCATTGGCGTATGTCCGGGCCGTCCCGTGTAGTAGGCGTCCGGCGGCAGCACCGGTGCGCAGGCCGCGTCGATGTCGGCTCCCGAACCGTACGGCTTCATGTCCGCCGCGAGCGGCTCGAAGCGGCCGTCGTTGTCGATTTGCGAGCACCATGAGAACTCACACTTGGGACACGGCGGAAGTCGTATCTGTAGCCTTCGTTAACCCGGGAGATACTCTAGTTTTGGATAATTGGCAGTTCCTCCATTCTCGGAGTAGCGTGCCGACGGACGACATCGGTCGCGAGATCGAGCGAATCTATCTTTCGGAGGTCACAGGATGAATGGGCTACTGTCGGATCACCCCTGGTCCGAACAATCACTGTTCGACAAGGCCAAACTCTATGTTGAACAAATGGAATCCCAATCAGAAGTAGGCCGCGCTGGGCTGTTGGCTGCTCTGAGCTTGGAGATCCTCGCTCGCGCGGCGCTCTCCCACATCTCCCCCGTCTTGCTTGCAGGAGATAGGAATTGGCGCAATCTGACATACGCGCTCGGCAGCCAGTCGACGCGGAAGCGCTTTAGGCCGAGTTCTATCTCTTCCAAGGAACTGTATGAACGAATTCACGAACTAGTAGCGGGATTTACGGATGAGGACCTTAGTTTTTGCTTGCAACAAGCCGAGAGGCGAAATATCGAGCTACATACGGGGGACTTGGCATTCGAGAAGTCGTCCGATTGGAGGCCAAGATTCTACCAAGCGTGTAAAGTACTTGTCGAGTCGATGGGCCGACAGCCGAATGACTTGTTTACGGATCTGAAGATAGTCAAGAAGATGATCAGCTCGCTAAAAGATACTGCAGCAAGATCTGTGTATCGAGATATTTGTTCGCACAAGAAATTATGGGAAGAGAAAACAGATAAGGAACGCCAGGGGGCGTCATTGGATGCGGAAGCGGGGGCCACTTCGGATAAGGGACATCGAGTAGAGTGTCCAGCATGTAAGTCTCAGGCTCTTGTTAAGGGTGATCCATTAGGCCGCGTAGAAACTAGAATTATGGACGGCGAAGTCATCGAAAAACAAGGTATGGCTCCCTCCTCGTTTGTTTGCACTGCATGCGGACTGCGAATCTCCGGGCTATCCCGACTTTCTGCCTGCGGATTAGGGGACACATTCACGGATACCATAACGTATACGGAGGATGAGTATCACTCGGCATATTGGGAAAGCGTCGATTGGGCAGGATATTCGGTTGACATGAATGAATGATCTCTGGGTCGAGACTAAACTGGAACATTCATTTGTCAACTCCTTCACGGTAGTGCTTACGGTATTCATCCGAGCGGAGCTCCTGTACGTCCACGGGCCGCAATAGGAGCTTGACGGCCTTGTCCGAGCGGCACACCTCACCGGCTGACGCGGATCGGCTCGTCAAGCTCGGCTTTGCCGGCTGATAATCATTCTCCGGTACACGTATCGTCCGCCTTCGCTTAGCCATACGTGCTAGCTAGCTAGTGCAGAAGACCGGCTGGGGCAAGAGCTTCGTCTAGTTCATCGCCGCCCAGCTACTGCGCGAGGCCGGCCTGGGACCCGCCCTCCTGGTCAGCCCGCTGCTGGCGCTTATGCGCAACCAGATCGCCGCCGCCGAGCGCATGGGCCTCGGCGCCACACCATCAACTCCGACAACGAGGAGCGCTGGCGCGAGGTCGAAGAGTCAGTCCGCGACGACCAGGTCGACCTCCTGCTCATCTCCCCAGAGCGCTTCGCCAACGAGCGCTTCCGCACCGAGGTGATGGCCGCCGCAGCTCGCATCTCACTGCTGGGTCGTCGACGAGGCGCCTGCATCTGGGACTGAGGCCACGACTTCCGCCGCCACTACCGCCTCATCGAGCGCATCGCCGCGAACTTCCCTGCCGACCTCCGCGTGCTGGCCTCCACCGCCACCGCCAACGACCGCGCGCTGGCGGACCTCTCAGATCGCAACTCACTGCGGCCCCGCCGCGCGACCCGTGTTGTCGAGGCTCTGCGGGTTCCCGTTCCCCATGCCCGCCATCACCAACTCGTTCCAATCGCGCGGCGGCCCCTCCCGGAGCAACTTGATGACCGAAGCGCGCGCCACGTCGAATCCCGCTTCGAACGCGTCCCCCTTCGATGCACGAGAGGACTCCTTCCTGCGTCTGTGAACGATCCCCGACCGCGCGTCGTAGAGCTGCCCCACCTTCCTGAACACGCACAGGCGGGCCTGCGTTTCGGACTCCAAGAAACATGCCGCCCGGATTTTCAGCTTGAAACCGATCTCGCCCTGATCCAGCTCGTACATCTGTTCCAGCGCGATGGCGACGTCCAGGATCTTGTCATCCGCTTCATAATCGCCGGTTCGCGCGAGCGCCTCGGAAAGGCGAGAGATCACCGGCTCATACTCCCGATATCGACCGCGCTCCAGCTCAGAATGCAGCCGTCCCGCCTGTTCGAGCGCAACACGGTCGAGCTCCCGCGGATTCCGCAGAGTGGCATAAGCCCGCGCCCAGGGGTTCACGCCCATGTCGCCGTCTAGACGCGGCTCACCGAGAAGAAGAGGTACCGTTCGATGCGTGCGATTCGGAAAGACCGCCAAGGATACTATCGGGGCACCCTGAAACACCGAGAGGAGTGTCACGAAGTCCTGTGCGTCGATGTAGAAGGAACCCACATCATAAGCCCGCTCCGTCCGGTCCCCCGGAGAGAGCAGTACCGGCCTCCACGGAACGGCTTCTACAATTGCGCTGACGCCTTCCCACCCGTTTCCATCGTCCCTCGGCGGCGCGACATTCCGCACGACTTCCATGTCCAGAAACGCCTTCCGCCTTCTCCAGCGGAACCGCCTTGAGACTGTCCGCGATTTCGACCTCTCCGCTGAGACGCAGGCCGTAGAAGAGCAAGGACATGGTATCCCGTGGTCAGGAGATCGGAAGCTGAACCGCACTCCTCCTCCAGGCTCCGATCGAGCAGGGACTGCAGCTCGCGGCAGGCGGTCTCCAAACCGTTCTCGCCAACCTGTCTCGCCCGGCACAGGAGTCCTGCGACCACGGCCAGGCGTGAGGTCCCATAGTCCCGGTCAAAGGCTCGGACCACGAATTCTTTCCAGCGTTCATCCACCTTCAGCACCGGCGCCAGCGCCGGATGCCGCCCCAGGAAACGCTCCGCATCGCGCAACGCGGCACGTAGCGGCTCATATCGCCTATCGACGTATCGTCTGCCGTAACAGACTTCGTCGTAAAAACGAACGAAGGTAACCGGCCGGATCCGACCCTTCGAATCGGTACGGGTTTTCCCTGTCCGCCTGTTCTTGCCGCCTACGCAGTTCCGCGAACTCATCCCGGTACCCGCCTTCAACTTCGTCCACCCGGCCAAGCACACGCACGAGACAGCCGGCCCAATCTCCATCATCCCATTGTGTCGTCGTCATTTTGCTCCCCTGCAGTCCCGCAACGTTCCCGTCCGCCGCTTCCCTTCAAGGATCGCCCGGTCGCGGTACTGCAATCCAAGACCCGTCCGGCTTCTACTGTTTCACCTGCGCCTTCGCAGCCGTCATTGAGCAGATGCACCGCGAGATTGACGTCCGAGCGCTTCTCCTCGGCCCGCACGATCTGTATCGTGATGGGGCTGGAGGACCTTCGCGAACAGGGCATGCAGGTCGAGCCATTTCCAGGGGGTGCCCTTGAGGGCACCGTAGTAGAGATTGAACCCGTCCACATGGACGAAGGGCGCATCGCTGCCGGCCGGAAAAAGCAAGGGCCCCCGAAGAGGCCCCGCGCCCTGCGGTCGAAACCGCAAGGGGTGTCGCACCTTGTCCACGACCTGTGGTCTTGAGGTGATATTCTGGCATCGTTGCCTCGGTGCTCGGAGAGGCGTGACGATGCGGAGACTTGTCGGCCTTCCATGAGATTCCCGGCAATCCGCGCCCTGGAGCTGCTTGTGAATCGGCAGGCAAAGTGACCCCAGGTCGGCATCCAAAGGGACCCCCCTTCCCGGCTGGTCGTTCAGGTTGTACTACCGGGCGAGTATTGAGTCAACCCTGACCTCTCGTTCGGGGACTGCGGTCTGTCGTCATTGGGAGATAAACAGCGATCGGCGATTGTCGTCTGGTAGCGTGCGTGTGTAGATCGAATCCAAGCAGTGCAGCACACGCCGGGGAGAATCCGCGCGGGACGAGCCGCTGCGTGGCGGCGGAGAGGGTAGCGCACGGCAGTGGAGGTGCGCGCATCGGAGCGAGCGCGGCAAGGTTGGAGCTGCGACCGTGCAGAAGATACCCGGACCGGTGGGAGACGCCTGCGGGATCGAGGGTGAAATCCACGGTTTTGGCGATTCTGCGGGTGCCGGGCAGCCCAGCGGGCCGGCACCCGGAGAAAACTCGCACGAGAGGCGGCCTGAGAGCGCCGTCCACCGGCGAGGTGGTATCCGGACACCCCCCTGCCACGGCCCGCATCACCCTCATCGCGACTTGATCGGCGTCCTCCGGATCGGCCCGTGACCCGGCGGACGGCCGTGGCACACCGTGCACGCGCCCGAGAACCCACGCGCAGGACGGAGACACCCACGCCGTCGGGAGGGTAGCGCACGGCAGTGGAGGTGCGCGCATCGGAGCGAGCGCGGGAAGGTTGGAGTTGCGACCGGGCAGAAGATACCCGGACCGGTGGGAGACGCCTGCGGGATCGAGGGTTGCACGCGCCGCTCGGAAAGTGAGCCATTTGCCGGTTAGAAATTGACCCACCCCCGGCAGTCAGCCTCCGGCTGGTAGTTTGGTGTTGCTCAAACATCAAGCTGACCGGAGGGAAGGATGCTGGGGATGGATCTTGCATACGTTATCAAACACAAGTGGCACCATGAGGGACTGTCGATCCGACAGATCGCCCGTGATCTGGGGGTGAGCCGGAACACGGTGCGCAAGTACGTGGACGCCGACGGCGAGCCACGGCGGCGGGAGGCAGGCAAGCGCACGCAGCCGGTGCTGGACGAGGTACGCGAGCGGATGGACGAGATACTGCAGGAGTGGGGGCGCCGGACGACGCCGAAGCAGCGCATCACCGGGACGCTGGTGCACAAGCAGTTGGTGGGGGAAGGCCACCTGGTAGGCAGCACGACGGTGCGCGCCTATCTGGCCGAGAAGCGGCGCGCGCGCCAGGAGGTGTACCTACCGCTGGTGTGGCGCGCCGGGGACGCCGCACAGGTGGACTTCTTCAAGGTGACCGTGGAGGTCGCTGGCGAGCGGCAGAAGGCGTGGCTGTTCGTGCTGCGCCTGATGTACTCGGGGCGGGACTTTGCGTGGCTGTACGAACGCTGCAACCAAGTTGCCTTTCCGGACGGCCACGTGCGCGCCTTCGAGCATCTCGGCGGGGTTGCGCAGCGTTGCATCTACGACAACCTGAAGGCGGCGGTGAAACGGAGGCTGGGGATCGAGCGAGAACTCAGCGCGCGGTTTCTGGCGTTGTGCTCGCATTATCTGTTCGAGCCGTGCTTCGCGCGTCCGGGCGAGGGGCACGACAAGGGCGGCGTGGAGGCGCGCGGCAAGAACGTACGCCTGCAGCACCTGACGCCGATTCCCGGCGGCCAGTCGCTGGCAGAGATCGCGGCGCTGCTGCTGAAGAATCTGTGCGGCTCGACCCGCTCCGAAGGTCGTGCATCTCTGGGAAAGTCGGGCGACGTCACCTGTCCGCCTGGCATTGTCCAGTCTGTCGACGGCAGCTCCCCGCCGGGTAGGTGGCCGAACGCCTCGCCGACCATGCCGTTGATCGTGTTCAGATCGAGGCCGCCGTCGTAATCCAGATCGCCGAGCCGACCAGTTCCAACCGGTGGCTTCGACCCCGACCCCGGCCGCGCGGTTGCGGAACGCTCCGGCGGTCCCGCACCTTGCTGCACTCCGGCCTCATCACTGCGCTGACGGGAAGCCGATTGCCCCACCCGGCTCTCGTTGCCGTTCCTTGAGTCGAGTATACGTGCGGTTGCACGAAAGGGTCTTGTCGGAGTCAGATTCGCCAGCCAGCAGGTATTCCGAGAATCCGCCGAAGCCGCTCACGTAGGCGCCGCCGGGGGGCTCCAGCAGCAGCCCGCCCACCCCCCGTGCGCCGGGCAGCCGCACCCGCAACGTCGAGGGGATCCGAATTCCAAGCGGCCGGAACCGGCGACCGGACCACTGACTTAGGGGATTCGGAGAGGAATCAGGGTAAAGGCCGTTGATTTCTAGCTCTTATGTCGATACGCTCGGTCGTATGTACGCGTGGGACATCAGGGAGCTCGCCAAACGGAAGTCGCTGTCTCCGTTTGGTCCGAGGAGTACCGGCAAGACCACACTGCTACGCGCGCAATTCGACCGACGTGCGATCGTCAATCTCCTGTGCAGCAGCGTGTGAGCTGCCGCTTGCTGGGAAACCGGTCACCGATTGCGCGAGATGCTGGCAGAGGGCCACTGCATGCTTCGGCCACCCCGCTGGCGGTCGTCATCGACGAGATCCGGAAGCTCCCGCAGCTCCTCGACGACAAGTCGACTAATGTCTTTGGTCGCCTGTTTGCGTTCATCCATCTTATCCTCAAGGTGACGCGTCCTGGCGGATAACGATAGAAAAAGGGCCCGGGGAACCCAAGGGGGAACCGGTAACGCGGGCTATGCGGGATATGAATACCAGATTGAGGTGACGATATGGGTCGCGTTCGATCTGATCTTCGCGAAGGCAATAACGAACGAGTTGACCATCGAACCGCGGTCTCATGAGGACTTGGAGGCGGTTATTCACGACTCCGACGAATCAGTGCTCGATCTGACCGCTGATAGCGGTCGGTTTGATCTCATGGTTCAAGTCAAGACTCGGTCCGGCGCTCCTTGGGGTCTGGCCGACTTGGCGACAGTTCTCGCGGGCACGACCGCTCAGAGCGCTAATAACCCGCGCGGGCGAACCAGACCGTTAGATTCGCTTCGAGCTGATCAGCGTCGTCGGTATGTGTTCATCACGAACGAAGCTATGGCGGCCTCACTTCGCGCGCATGAGGTGGGGGACATCCTCGAAGTCCCGGAAGCGACCCACCTTCCATCCAACTTGGGCCGATATTTCGATGCTTGCGAGCAGGCGTCATTGGCGCGGCGAATCCTGTTGTATAGTGGTGTCACTGAGGAAGTCCTTGAGGCGCGGATCGGTCGAATGCTGTCCAGACACGGCCACGTTCCGAGCGTCAAACATGGGGAGTGCATGGCGGATATGCGCGATGAGGTTCGTAAGCGCATTCGCGGTCACGCCGGTGGTCGCTGGACACGGGCTGAAATAGTCGACCTAGTTGCTCGTCATGGCGGTTCGGTGGCACCGACCAGGACGATGGACCACTATGTGCGTCCGCACTGCTTTGAACGGATAAAGGAGAGGTTGGATACAGTACACGCGGTCTTGATCAGCGGTCCTTCCGGGACGGGCAAGACGTTAACTGCAGACATCCTCGAGGTGGAGTTACGCCGTTCTGACCCACCCTACCGTGTAGTTGGCGAAGAGAACGGGCCGGCCCACGTTCGCAAACATCTCCTGCAAACGGGCCCGATTCTCTTTCATCTTCGAGATCCTTGGGGAGGCAATCGATTGACGCCGGACGCGGATCGCTGGGGCGGCGAGCTTCCGAAGCTCCTGAACAGCGCCGGTCCAGAGAAAAAGTTCGTCATCACGTCCAGATCTGATGTCCTCAAGAGCGCTGGCGTTAACCTTGTGAAGCAACTCGAACACTATACGGTCTCGATTGAGGTCGAGGATTACGGGCCGGAGCGACTGGGATCAATCTATGACGGGATCGCCAGTGAGCTCACCGGCCATGCCCGATCACTGGCACGAGCATACCGGGACACGGCCTTGAGCTCGCTCGATAGACCGTACGAAATAGATCGCTTTCTTGTGATGCTTAGCCAGGAGGACGGAAACAAGCCGCGCGGTGCCCGTGACATTGTCACCAGCTCGCAGATTAGCGCAATCTCTGATGTCATTGCGAGTCAGATCACGCAATGGGGTGATGATAGAGTTGCAGGCGCCGCGATCATCTGGGGACTACTCGTCGCGCGAGGGTCGGTCGGCAGCGATGTGTTTCCAAAGGTGCTTCGGAAGATACGGTCAGCGGACTCGTCCGTGCGTCCGAATGTCGACGGGCTGATCGACTTCCTCGTGGCGGGGCGCAACCTACGCCAAGACGGCGCGGCACTCTCGTTCCATCACCCGAGGGTCGAGGACGGCTTGCGCATGGCGCTCATGACGAATCGTGGGGAGGCGGAGCACGTTCTGTCACTGGTTGTGGATGCGCTTGCCTCTCTGGACTCGGAGGCCGAGGACTGGGGCATCGAGACGTCACTTGCACTCCTGAGAGCGACCACCGGGATTGAAGAACTTGAGCTGAAACTGGCGTCTATCACGCAGGAACTCCTTGATGCCCATCTTGTAGCGAACGCAACCGAAACTAGTTACTGGAATTTCGAGCGAGCGCTCGGCGATCTTGCTCGCTTCGGAGCGCCGACACATCTGCCTAGTCGATTGGCTCAGGTTCTCGTTGACGTAGAACCGGAGTCGGAACCATCTTTTCCTCTGAGCAAGTGGCGTGCTCCACAGCTCAGTGATGACGAGATTGACGAACTAAGGAATAGCCCATGGACATCGACGCTGATTGAGCGGTTCGCTCGCGAATCCCTCCCATTTACCGGAACGAACTATGGCCTGTCTATTTCATCGTTTCTTATGGAGCTTGTGCCCGATATCGAAGCCGCGTTTTGGGACGGGTTGGATACGGTTGCAGATCCCGGGGGTCCATGCGAGAATATCGAGGCAATTGTGGCCGGTGCTTGTGGTGGGGAATCGCCCGACTTTGATCGGGCAATTGCGCGTTTCGTGAAGTCCGAAGAGGACGCAGCAGCCTGGATGGAGAGTGAGTACGCCGAACAAGCACGACAGGCGGAAGAACACGAGGTTGATGCGATGATTGCCGATCGTATCTTGGAGGAGCCTGGGGAGCGCTACTATAACTCGCAAACTGGGATGCAGGCCGTCGCGTCGCTTCGACTTGCACGTGAGGGGCTGGCGTGGATCTCCAATCATCCGCACCGGCAGTCTCTGATCTCAGCGGTGGTTCAGCTCTTCGAGAAGAGGAGCTGCAGTTCGCCAAACCCAAACAAACTGCGGCTTCTCCTGAATGAGGCTGAAGGATGCGTGCGGATCGAGGTGTGGCGGGTAATCAAGCAGCACTGGCACGTTGAACTTGCTGATCTCTTGTTGGCCGAGTTGGAACAATCCGATCTCAACCGAGAACTACGTCGGACTCTCATCGAGATCGCCGCATTAGCCGGTCATGATGCCAGAGATCCGGTGTCCCTGTTACGCGAAGCTGCGAAACATGTCTCGCCCGAGCGGCAGCTTGAGCTCGTCCACGATCTGATGCACGCATCATTTGATGATGACAACGAACTCGGTCTTGATCAAAAGAGGGCCGCCCTCGCCGAGCATCTAATCGATGGACTTCCCGACAGCGCTTCTGAGTTAGCGCGCTTGCTCGTGGCGTTAATGTCCAGGAAAGAGATTAGAACATCGGCAGAAGCGCTTTCTGATCCGGCACGAACCCATTTGTCTGCCCTCCTGAACAGCGTTTCCGCGGACGTGGCGGCACCATTGCTATGTGCTGCCGCCGCAATCGGCCTCAACATCAATTCGGCAGCACGGAGGTTGCTATCGACGGGTGAAGCCGATCTCGGAGTCAACGTCGTCCAGGCGCTGCGAATTGATGGCAGCCCGCGAGCTACTGTGATTCTGTACGAGGCGCTGAAGCATAAGCGGTACCGAGTACGTCGCGATGCGCTTGAAATACTCGTCAGAAACGGAGATTCGAAAGGGAGAAGCCGATTGGTCGTGGCTGCGACCGACCCGAGTGCGGACGTGCGTCTTGCCTTTGCCCGGCTAATGCAAGAACACAAATGGGCTGAGGCTATTGATCAACTAGTGAGACTGCTGGGAGACAGACGTAACTTCAGTAGTGACTATGGGATGACAGCCGGTCCATTTTGGTCGAGATTCAGCGTCGCCCGTAGGGCTGCTCAAGCCTTGGGAGCTTACGACACGCTTCCACCAAGTGCCGTCGAGAATCTGCTTCGGGTGGCGGAAGAGGGCTCGCCCGATCCTTTCGTTGCTTGTTCCGCAATATCCGCTCTTGCGTGCAGAGACGACAATCGCGTTTCGAAGTTGGTGGTCGCTGCCCTTGAGAGTCGAGGATTGGAGAGAGCACCACGGTATCGCCCTCGCGCCCAGGCAGCGGCATGGGCCGTCTTCGATCGGATTGCTGAGGCGAAGCCCGTCGAGTTCAGCGCCGAGGCTATGCGGATTGCTTGCGAAGCTTCGCCGGCGATCGCCGGACCGCTACTGATGTCAGTCGCTATTCTCGGTGGACGGAAGCGTGGGACACTTCTTGAGGACCTGCGTCACGCCGGGTTGTCCAAACGCATTGAGTTCGTAAGAGTGACCGCCGTTGCGTCGGCAAGAGCAACCGGTCTGTCGCTTAAGGGATATGAGTCCGCGCTTGCTCGTATGCAATCCGGGGGCCCCGAGGGTCAGCTTAGCCCAGAAGAGTGCGCGGAGCTTGAGCAGTGGAGTCGGAGTCTTAATCCAGACCATGATATTGAGAAATTCACAACCTGGATTGCAAGTTCATGCTTCAAGCTCCCCGTTTCGAAGGAGGTAACCAATGTAAGGGCATTTGATCTCCCTAGGCGTATCGGTGTCATCACGACGCGTTCGATGACTCCGGCCAGTGAGGAAGTTGCGGGTGCTGACGACGGTACGTGATTCACAACGCAACTTGGACACGAGACGGTATGTAACCGGTCGCGCCACGTTCATATCCGAGGTCCACCAATCCGAGTAGTGCAGCACATGGCAGAGTTGTACATTGGGTCGCGGATTGAGCATGAGTCGGAGCGGGCTGTGCTCCAACGGATTGTCGAGCTGCTCGCACGTGATCGGCGACCTGCTGTGATCCTGGCCAATGCGAATCTCGGGGATTGCCAGATTGATGTAGTCGTCGCGCTGAGTGACATGGTTCTCGTCATCGAAGCGAAGGGCTTCACACGACCGATCCGAGGAAGCGAGAACGGGCCTTGGCAAGTCCAAGTAGCCTCTGGCGAATGGAAGGATTTTCGGAGTCCGTATCTTCAGGCTCGCGATGCGGCCTTCAAGGTCAGAGATGCAGTACGCTCGTTTGAACGCAGGGAAATCGCGTACCCGACAGCAGTGGTTGTATTCGTTCCCGCTATTCCGCATGGCTCGAAGGCCCACCCGGGCGACTTCAAGGTGTCGGTGCTCGGCCTTGAAGGATTGGACGCAATACTTCGGAAGCGGCAGAAGGATGCTTGGCCGCTCAACCGTTGGAAGGCGTTTGCTGAATACCTCGGGCTAACCCCAGTCGCCACAGTTAGCGCGGCTTGCGATCCGGCCCTGTCTGCCGCCGAGGGCCTTCTTCGGCAGTACCAGACAGCATTTTGCCGTGCCAATACCTGCTCGGAGTCGTTGGTCCCGTTCACATGTCGATATAACGGCCAGACAATGGCGTCCGAGGAAGTGACTCGTATGGTTGCCGAACAAAGAGCCGGTATTTTGATTCGAGGACCGTCCGGATGTGGGAAAACACTGTTGGCCGCGCAGGCCGGGCTCGCGTTCGCCCAGTCTGGTGCGGTCGTCATTACAATTCCTGCCAGGGACTATTCGGGCAGCGTCAAGGCCGTGGTGGACCGCGAGGTAGGCCTGTTGGTTCGTTCGAAGGCAACGAACGTGCTCAGCGCGGCCAGAGCGTTGAACCGACCGCTGTTGTTTGTCGTAGACGGTTACAACGAGTGCCGGGGCTCAGAAAGGGCGTCTCTTACGCGTGGACTCGCAGCGCTGGCCCGAGACTACGAGGGCAGTGTCCTTGTGACTTCGCAAATTCTCCTGGTGGGCTCCGATCTGTTGGAGCTCCGCGAGATCGACGTCCCGCCGGCTGATGGGGAGATAAAGGCCGCGATTGCGGGCAGGGTTTTGGGCAGGGGCGCCCTGCCAAGTACATTGGAACACCTGCTCGAAGCCGTTACGACTGGCCTGGAGGCCAAGCTGATCGGCGAAGTAGGACGGGAGCTCAATCCCGGCAGTAGCAGACATGCCTTGTTCGACGCGTTCGCGCGCAAACGATTGGGCGACGACGAGAGAGAAGGCATCCGCCTGCTTTCTCTGATTGCAGGGAGACTCTGCCATCGCGTCGCATTCAGCATGTCACGGCGCGATCTCGATCGAACTACCGATGAGTTCGCCGTCCCCGAGGCGGTCGCTAAGCGGGTACGTCAGGCGGGTTTGCTCATTCAACGCGCAGACCGGGTCCATTTCATGCACGAGCTGTTCTTCGATGCTTTCGCGGCGGAGGAAATCATCCGAGGTGCCTCTGGCGAGCCTGCGCCGGTGATAAAGGCACTCGCGCACCCGCAGCATGCCGCCCGAAAGGCGTTCATCCTTGGTGCGATTGACGACGATCTGCTACTGGATAAGGTTCTGGAACGGTTGGAAGATCCCGTATCCGTGGCGGTTTGTCTCTCCGGTGCGTGCGGCCGCAAGGCGCAGGAATGGGCAGAAGCCCGGGCCGCGGAGTTATGGGAGCGTCTTCGGTCGGAGGCACGTGCCGCTATCTTTCTTATTTCCAATCAGGATCGAAGCAGTGTCGTCTTTGATGAGACCACGTTGATACCGTGGACGGCACTGGAATGGGCGTTCCTCAATGCGATGCCTCAGCTAGTCGAAGGGGGGAACTACCTGGACGAGGTGCTCGATACTATTGGCATGCTGGACCGGAGGATCGCCCAAGAAGAGTCTCGTCTACGCCAAGAATCCGGAAACCGCAAGGTTGCTATCCGCAGCGCTCTGTTTGCAAGTGCGTACGTCTTTCCAAGTACTGTGAGACCGGGAATTGGACATGTTTGCATGGGACTGCACGGGAAAATCTATCGTACTCCGTGCGAAGCGACTAAGCGAGCGCTCAAACTTGGGTTGGCTGGAAACCGCCTGACCGCTGGGCAAGTGCACCTACTCCTGAGCTTGACTCGGGGAAGCGACATCCCGCCGCCAGCCATCGCGCGTGCGATCAAGTCTCACTGGGAGCACGCTCCCTATCATCTACGGCTCAACCTGATGGACGCCGCTCGGACGGGCAGTCAGTCTGAAGACCAGGATCGGGAGGCCCTCATTGAGACTATCGAAGCGCTTCCGCACACCCAAAACCTCTTCCTCTCGACAGCGATCGTGGAGGCGCTCGGAAGCCTCGGTGCTTTCGAACACTCCGAACGCGAGCACATCGCGGTGGTCCGCAAGGAAATCAGAGAATGTCTTGCCGACTGCACCGACCACGAACAATGCACCTCAGCCTACCGACTATACGCAGCGCGGATCGATCATCCCTGCTGGCGTGCGTACTCCGAGGCGATCGCCGAGCTTCGGGAGGACGAGCGTAAGACCCTGCTGATGATGGCATCGAGGGGAGCTGAAGATACGGCGTTCTGTGTAGATATACTGCTCATCGACTTGGCCTCGCTCGGCGATGCGGAGGCTGGTCGAAGCATCTCTCGCTGGACGGCGCTTCCGCCGACCGACAGTTTCTCACCTCAGGAAAGCGTCGCCGTCTTCGTGATCGCGCACATCGCCCTTGCGCGACTCGGTTGTCCTCTGCCTGCCGGGCGTGTAGCGGATGGTCAGGCGGCGAAGGCGTTGGTCGCATGCGGCGAGATCCTTTATTGGTGCAACCGTCATGATCTCGGCGAAGACCTCAAGCGCCGCGGTTACGATCCGCGTGTGCGTGAGTTGGTCGAAGACGTAACGGATGCTGCGCTTGATGTGATTCGGCGCGGGGAGTGGGCTCTATCATACTACATGGAGCGGATGCCAGGAGGGCCGCCGGTCACACGATCTATCGTGAGCAGGTTTCCCGATGCGGTTGCGGACATATGCCGCCGTTTCCTTTCCGATCCGACCAACCAGGTCGGATACTTTCAGCACTATTCTGAACACGGTAAGACGGAGGATAAACAGTTCGCCATTGGAATTCTCGAGCGACACGGAAACAGTACGGACCTGCGCGACCTCAGACGGTATGCCAACGATGCTGTCCTCGGCAAGGCCGCGATAGCGGCAATCAAGGCGATTGAGGAACGCCTGGCGTCGCCATGATCCGTCAACGTAAGTCGTTCGGCGGTGTACGTCCGGACCGGCGCGACCCATTCGTTGCTCAGGATTCGATGGCCTGGAGCACGGCATGGATAGCCGGTAGGTGTAGCCGAAGCCGCCCGATGAGTCAAGTTATGCGCCCAGTTCACGTCCCTCCCAGAGGCGATCAAACTCACGATCGAACGCCTCGACGGTACGCTTGAGGCGGCTGCCGCGGGGTGGATCGGCATTGAACACGGCCGACAGGGTAGGGCGCAGCACGCGCGCATAGGCGCGCTGGTAGCACAGCGCCGTACGGATGCCAGCATCGGTGACCCGGTTAGCGCCGCCAGCGTGGGATGCGATACGTATAATTCAAAGGTACGGAATTAACAGTTGACCCGTGTCCAGCCTCGTGGAAGATGATTAATACACGGATCAGAAACGCCGCCGTCGGCAGTGTGGGGAGCAGACTGAGCAGGTAGGAGACGTGGGCAATGGCCTGCAACAACAACATATATCTCCATATTCTATTGTTCAATCAGACGGTCAATAGCATCGTCTAGTTTCTGGTCCCACTTGTCAAATCCAGGAATGTACTCGCTCCATGAACAACGGCACCACCGATGTTGAACGCCAGACGCAACCCACCAAAGTTTCCGACTAAAGTTGTTCTTTGAGGGCCAAATATATGGCAGGCTCCTTTTGAGTTGTTCATCGTATATGAAGCCGGACTCGTTTGGACGGTGGCCGATTACTACGACCTTTCGGTCAACATTCTCTCTACAAAAAACACAAGCGTTACTACCGGAAGTGCCTCGTAAGTAACGTGTCCCTCGGTTTAGTTCGGCTATGAGATACCCATTCCCTACAATATTGCCAATTTCCGTTGTTGCTATCATGTCCCAATCATAATTCACTATTTCCTTGAACGTGTGATATAAGTCGGAAGCCAATTCACGTGTCCCGACTTGATTCTGAATGGCATCTTGTATGACCGCAGATATTTCGTCAACCAACCTCCTTGGAACGCCTACCAGACTTTCTCCTACGTGTTTCTGTGCAAACACTATAGCTTCTTGAGAATACAATTCGTCACCTCACAACCGGCACGCGTTAAATGATCGCTCTGCGACTGGTGTGCCGTCCCGCAAATAAGAGTATATAGTCGGGCCACCTTGTCGATGATCGACTGCGCCGTGACGGTCCACACGAACGGTCGTGCTCCCTGGTTGTACCGTTCGGTAAACTCCTTGATCCGTTGCACCAACTCCTTCACGTTCCGAAACGAGCCCCGCTTGATCGCCCGCCGGCTGATGATTCCGAACCAGATCTCCACCTGATTTGGCCACGATGCGTACGTCGGCGTGTAGTGCACCTGGTACCGCGGTCGCTGCGCTAACCATGCCTTCACTTTCGCATGCTTGCGTCGCATAGTTGTCCAGCACCAAATGCACGTGGATCTGCGCCGGCACCTTCCGGTCGATCTCCCGCAGGAAGCTGAGGAACTCCTGATGACGATGCCGACTCTTGCAGCTCGTCAGCACATCGCCGGTAGCCACATCCAGGGCCGGGAACAGCGTCGTCGTGCCGTGTCTGACGTAATCGTGGGTATACCCCTCAACGTAGCCAAGACCGAGCGGCAGGATCGGTTGGCTGCGCTCCAGTGCTTGGATCTGCGACTTCTCGTCAACGCACAGCACTAACGCATGCTCAGGTGGGTCCAGGTACAGCCCCACGATATCGCGCACCTTCTCGATGAAGAACGGATCCGTGGACAGCTTGAAGGTCGCTCGCAGGTGCGGCTTGACCCCGAACAGCGAAAACCAGCGCTGCACGGTGCTCTTCGACACCCCCTCCGCTTCCGCCATCAGGCGCACGCTCCAATGCGTGGCCTCAGCCGGCCTCTCTTGCAGTGCCCGGTTAATGACTGCGGCCACCTTCTCGTCTTCGTAGGTGCGCGGGCGCCCGGGGCGCAACTCATCGTTCAGGCAGGTCTCGGTACGCAGCAGCAGATTCCCCGCAGATTCCCCTTCTCGTATTGCTTGACGTGGGACGTAGGAACCATTGTAGTATGACATAGGAGCGTAGCATCCGGAACCCCTCATCCCCGCGCCTGCTTACGGGCGAATTCCCGCCCGATATCCAACATCGTCCGATCAATCAGTTCTGTGAACACCGTTATGTCACTCATACTATGACACCAAACGCCGCTATTGAAGAGTTCCCATGAGTAGCGCTTCTTCGACATCATGACGTCCGTATCGAAATACCCCAACATCCCCCTTAGACCATCGAGATCTCGGTTCGACGGTCCAGACGGCGCCACGGTCGGGGAATCCTTGCAGACAAAAGCCACTAGTTCGTAATCAGGGCATTCTTGTTCTATTACCTTGTACCTGGAATCAAGGCGATTCTGCCACTCTGTTGGGATAGAATCGAACAAGTCCAGCAGCGTATGCTCATGGGGTGCTCTGATGTCGCTGATGAACATGATCAACTTGAGCATCAACTCCAAAGCCGTACCGAGGTTGAAGTGAGATACAGCCTTCATTGATAACCAAGTGTTCACGTGCATGCGGTTTTTCATGGACGGTACAGGGGCCATGGTATCGTGTCGCACGCCATTTGCTGTTATTGCGGATTCGACATGTATAGCGGTTGTCTTGAAGTCGTGAATCATATCGTACAAGAGACGAAACCCGGATTCTGTCATCGCTACTCTCAAGGCAATTCGACCTCCTCTCGTCGTTTCACATTTTCATCGATTCTTCGTGGAATCTGTCGTTTGCCGTTCTGCCCGGTTGGGATAATCATGGCAGCATGCGCAAGGTTAGACAACCACGACATTTCCGCGCACCGCACAGGTCGCGGCCAGGACCAATGTATACAACGCACGCCGACTACGGCAATGCCTTCGTGCACGATGCCCACTATAGGCCGCCAGATGTGTTCTTTCTCTCTCGGTATCGGCGAGCCTACGTTGAACGCACAAACGGTTGCCCGCCCGTGCGGCCAGTTTAGACTAGACTAGACTAGACGTTGATCTGCGTGTCGCCGATGAGGCCTGTATTCTGGTTGACGGCGAAACCTGCGTTACGTAGAGCGACCAAAACGTCGCCCAAATGCAAGTTATCCAATACCAAACCTCTCTTTATAGCTGTGCGCACAATCTCCGCATAGATTTGACTCGGGCTCTGGTCCTGCAGCCCGGAAAGATCCTGAATGGCATTACGTACCAACACACTGGTTTCGCCGCTGCTCAAGACGTCCGTGGCCGATTGCTCGCCAATATTGGGCTTCTGGACGGTCATTACCAAGTCAAGAGTTACGACACCTTCTGATCCTGAATTGAGTCCTTTGATGGATCGCTGGCCCTTGTCAAGGATCGCTACATGAATAGGGATTGGCTTGAAACCAGCATCCCGTAGCGCCCTCTGAACGAGCCCCCAAATACGTCCACTGCTGTTCCCGAATACTACAGACATATAACGCCCTGGTCTCAAGACTCTGAAAGCTTCCGTAAACGAACAACGAAGAAGGCGCGCGTAGCGTTCCATTGCGCCGTTTCTTTTCTTACCTGTCGTATGCACTACGGCTTCTGAGGTATAGTCCGTAACACTCCCAAGCCAAGCTTCTTGAAACAGGTTCATATCGCTGTAGAAAATATTGCTTCCAAACGGAGGATCGGTAAACACATAGTCGATCGACTCTGTTGTGATGTGGCGAAGCCGTTCTGCCGATGTGATGTCATAGGTGACATCGTTCAATGAAAGACCGTTGAGCATGGGTTGCCGTCCGAATAGGACATCATTCGCACGGATCACCGCACTCAGTTTTCTCTTGAACAGGTCGAACACGTTCCATTCATAGTATACCGGAGCAATGTAGTAGGTCTGGTTTTGCGCATTCAGGGGGCGCTTCGGCCCCCACTGATATCGCTTTGATGATCGAGGAAGGATAGCGGTAAATGCAAAGCTCAGTTTCTGACGAATTTCACGATCCGCTATTCTCTGAATTGCTCTCCAGAGCTCAAGCAGAGCAATAGCGTTGCGGGCCGAAAAGAACTTCGCGGTCTCCGTCATACCTGATTTCGCGAGGCCGGATCGGCCGTACATCTCTCTGTGTGGCTCTATCTGAAGCGACGGGATGTCCCTTAGACGCGGATCGCTCTGCGCGTCCATGATATTTTGCCAGTCAAGGGACGATACGTTTTGCTCAATCTGACGCCCATCGGCTCCCTGCACGACAACACGAACCGGTACGTCGTGACTACGCGGCCACAACCGACGTTCGAAGTTGGTTCCGCACCGGGCACAGGTCCGTGGTGCCTTCCCTCGTTCGTCCAGTTGCGCATAGTACACTATCTCGACGTCACACTGCGGGCATCGGTAGCAAAATGACCAAACAGTGCGAATGAGCTGGATCGGGTGTCCATCGGTGCTCCGCATTGTCGTGTAGAGCGCGCTCATTGCGGTATGTGCCTGCCCAAGCACTTCGATGCTGGCTTCCCGCAGGATCTCTTCAGCGAGATCTGTGAGGTACCCACGTGCGATGTGCTGTCCCAGGACCGAGATATCGCTAAGCCGAGCTCGACGATTGAGGGTTAGGGCGGCAAGACCGGTCATCCCGGAACCCGCGAAGAAGTCGGCGACAACCTCGCCTGGGTGGGTGAAAGCTTCGATGAACGGTTGGATTGCCCCGATCGGAACCTTGGTTAAGTACTGATGGCAGTTATAGATCGGGTCGGTTCGCGGCGCGACCATGGTGCCTGAGAGCTTACCGACGCCTCGTAGCGATGCCTCCGACATAGCACCTCCGGTTACAGAATGGTGACGGATAGTCTGTAGACCCATAGTTTACAACCTTCGTACGCTGGATGCAAGCGCATCAGGTGCCGGAGGTTGAACGATTCTCGACCCAAAACACATACTTGCAGCTAATCTCCGACGTTTCCGGACCTCGGCGGGGCTTTCCCAGGAGGAGCTCGCCTCACGTTCGAATCTCCATAGGACGTACGTCAGTTCGGTAGAGCGTGGTCAGCGCAACGTCTCACTTGAGAACATTTTCTTGCTGGCAGAGGCTTTAGGTGTCGAGCCACCGGACCTACTACGAGTCCACCGAGAGGGCGAGCGCTGATGGCGTTCAAAGCGGACACGAGCTTTCTTCGTTTCCTTAGCATGGGAGCCGCAGGTGTGCACCGCACCATGGAGACTCTGCGGCGAGGCGGTTTCGAACCAATCGAGCTGGAGCGATATTGCGGTTCCAACAAGATCTGGTCGACCAAAGTTAAGCGGCTGCGGCTTCCCGATCTTCTTTGCATCAGAACCGGACTGCGTGTGGAAGTGCGTGCAAAGACTGAGCTCAGAATCCGGATGAGCGATACCCCATCTAACCGAGATCGGGCGTGGGATGCGGGGTTGCGTGACGACGACCTCGTTGCGTTCATCACTTGCTCGTTTCATAACCGTCGTCCCGTTGCAGCGGACGAGCCCGTATTCGTGAGCGTCGGTGCACTTCGCAGCTCTACTGGCTTCTCCACAGTTGGTGCTCCGAAGTCCGCATCTGAGGGTGCGGAACGAGATCGTACGTGGCCAGCTACCGTCCCCTCTCGCGATGGGACGGTTCTCGAAGTCAGCTCTGATAGGATCATCGTCCAGATGCACGCAGACCGAACGCGTCCGGCGCGCCGTCAGACCTACCTGCTTAAAGGAAAGACCGCGTACGTCGCTCCAGGCGAGACATTCAAGGCCCATAGTCAAATAATCTGCGGCGCTCCCCGGTCTTTGGCCGATGTGTCCGTTTCCTTGAACTGCGACTATGACCCGATTGCGGCGCTTGAATCCGGCAGTGCCGTGGATCGCTACGCGGCGGTAAGGGCGCTCACTCGTCGTGAGGAATTGGGAGCAAAGCGAATCTCGGTTCTTGAGGACGTATTGAACGACGAGTCCGACGATCGAGTACTGCTGGAAGCCGCTGGCGTCGCAGCGTTGATGGGCTCCAGCCATGGTGAAGATCTGTTGTCGTCGTTCATCTGGGGTGACCACGATCGAGATGATCTCAGAATGGAGACTGTGTTCATCTTTACTGAACTGGGTGACACGCAGTTCGCGCGTGAACAGTTGATGTGGATTGCTAATACCAAACGCTTTCGAGATCATGAGTTGCGACAGGCTGCGGTATGGGGGCTCGGGAAAAACGGGCTCCGGCGGTATGAGGACCTCCTTGGCTTCATTGACGACAACGACGATGACGTCGCGTTGCATGCCATAGCCGGGTTTGACCATAACACCCCTCTGAACATTATCAACAGCCTGGTGTCCGACCTTGCTTCTAGCGGAGAGCGTCGATGTGCCGCCGCATCAGCTGCTCTTGCTGCCATCGGTTCCGATACAGCGATTACGGCACTGGCGTCTGTCGCACGCGCTTTGCCCAACGACTGGATACTCGCCACACTTGGGAGCATGCCACCCGAGCGGGTCCGTCGATTGCTCGCGCGAGACAGTCTCCTGTCTGTGATCTCGCCGCTTCTCGTCACGGCCGACGGCGCAAACTGGCTTGCGACGGAAGAGAAACGGACGGACCTCCGCTTCTTGCTTGCTCAGGACATCTTCTGAGATCATCTCCGTGGACGGCCTTAGAGGGTGTTGACATAATAAACTGAATGGGCGATGATTCTGTCGATTACCAGAGCAAACGGTAATCAGGGAGGAATCATTGGCGAAGAGAAGAAAAGGACGCCCGCCCAAGATCGACGAATCCGGGCGCGAAATCCTGCGCGAGATCGTCACCGCCCAACCCCACGCGACGCTTGATGAAGTGACCGCCGAGTTCGTGCGACGGACTGAACTGACGGTTAATGCGGCTACGGTGCGCGAAGCACTACGGCAGGCAGGGGTGAAGCAGGAGCGAGGCGCGGTGGTGGTCAAGCGGCGGGCACAGGAAGAGGCCCGGCAGCGGTATGGCTATACGGATGAGCATCGCCGTCAG
The DNA here is from genome assembly GCA_965198005.1 of Spirochaetia bacterium. Classification (GTDB taxonomy): domain Bacteria; phylum Spirochaetota; class Spirochaetia; order SZUA-6; family Bin103; genus Bin103. The sequence goes on along the minus strand of CBDAOI010000003.1, from coordinate 1,539 downwards.
GAGCCGGATCAGCTCTATCCGAGTTGCCTGACACAGACCGAATGGGAGTTGGTGGCCGACCTGTTCGAGCAATCGGGACAACGCGGGCGACCTCCCCAGTACAGCCGCTGGGAAATGCTGAATGCGTGTTGCTACGTGGTACGCAACGGCTGTTCATGGCGGATGTTGCCGCGCGAGTTTCCGCCCTGGGAGAATGTGTATCGCACTTTCCGGCGCTGGGCTGCGGGAGGCAAGTTCGAGCAGATGCATGATCGGGTACGGCAACTGTGGCGGGGCCGCGAGGAACGTGCGCCGGAGCCGACTGCGGCGGTGCTGGATGCGCAATCGACCCGCAGTTCTCCGCAGGGCGGTCCGAGCGGCTATGATGCCGGAAAGAAGGTCAAGGGCCGCAAGCGCAACTTGGTGGTCGACACCCTGGGGCTACTCCTGATGGTGAGCGTGGTGCCGGCCAACGTGCAGGACCGCGATGGCGCGGACCAAGTGGTCAGCGCAGCGACCGACAAGTATCCGAGCCTGGAGAAACTGTATGTCGATGGTGGGTACTCCGGCACCTGCGCCGTCCACCTTGAGCAGGAGCACCAGATTGACGTGGAGGTGGTGCGACATCCGGCCAATCGCAACGTGGGACGCTGGATACACCCCGACCAAGGCGAGTTGTTTCCAGTGCTGGCGGACAGCACGGGCTTCGTGGTGCTGCCGAAACGGTGGGTAGTGGAGCGCACCCACGCATGGTACGAACGGTGCCGCCGCTTGATTATGCATCATGATCGTCTGCTCTCGGTATCAGAAGCCTGGGTGTGGCTTACTGGCGCACGCATGCTCGCCCGCAGACTCGCCGCCGCCGCTTGATTATGTCAACACCCTCTTAGTGCGGCAGGTGCTCGACCTGAAAGCCGAGACGACGCTTTCTTTGGCCGGCGCCCCCACCGCGGTCAAGCCGCGTAGAGGTGCGTGACGCCTACGTAGTACTGCGCGCCGACCTGCGCGTCCGTGGCGACCGCCCCTGCCGTTCTATCACGGGGCATTGGCATGTCGCTGCAAGTCTACGATCCGCCGCAATACCCGCGCGACGCGATGGCGGTGGTCGCCCTGAGCACGCATGATGGTGCCCCCCCCCTGCGCTGGCCTTGATCCCGTGGCTGGCAGTATGCCGGAAGCCGGTATCGGCCGCCTTGCGCTCCTTGAGCACGTATACGCCGGTCATGGTCGAAGGCTGCGTGAGGGTGGCCGTCTCCCGGCCACATCCGGCGCCCGTCCACCGGCGACGGGGGTGGTCCTGAGACATGCGATCGCCGAAGGAGTCACCGTGGAGCCGCCGACAGTCAGCGCGATATACAAAGATATCGCCGGAGTCGGTGCGGGATCGGAACGGGTTTCTCGACCCGTTGAGGAAGGCGATGGAGTCCCGCAAGGTGCCGCAGACAATCATCGACAACCTCTTCGAGACGTTCGATGCCGCGCCGTCGGCCGCGAGCGACTGAGGTTCGAGCTAGTGGTTGACTGCGCCATGAACAGGTGCGTAACGTGATTTGGTCGGGA
>CBDAOI010000002.1:0-915416 GCA_965198005.1 Spirochaetia bacterium | reverse complement strand
GCCGGCTCATCCTGAGTACGCTGCAATCTCAGCACTGCGTGACGTAGCCTACCTGCGTGCCGTCGGCGACCATGAAGGAGCATTCCGGCGGCTGGAATCCGCGTGGCGTGCCAACCGAGCATCGGCCGCGGTGGCGACCGAGATGATCCGACTATACGCGATGGGCGACGAGTTGGACGCAGCCAAGTCGGTATTCGAGGACTTCCGTCACGGTGGGCCGGCCGCCGCCATTCCACGCGTAACCGGTGCGCTGATCGAGGGGCTGTTCGAGGGAAACCGGGAGAGCGAGGCTCGGGAGCTACTCCAGCGACTACCGCCCTCAATGTCCGGTGAGAATGCCATTGAAGCTGCCATCCTGGCACGGCGCTTTAACGAAGAGTCGGCCGCGCATCGCTACTTTGGACAGGCTGGCGAGCTGATCAATACGCATCCGCGAGCACTTCACGAGTACGCGCAGACGAAAATCTGGCTAGCTCGGCAAGCCAGCCGAAGACGGCGTCGCGGCGGGCACGACGCACACCGGAGACTTCTGGGCGAGGCCCGTGCATTGCTCGAACGCGTAATCCAACTTGAAGCCCCGGCAACCCGGCATGGCTGGGCGTGGCGTGACCTCGGCCGCACGCTGAAGCGGCTTCGGGCACCGCTTCGCGAAGTCGAACAGGCGTATCTGAGAGCCATCAACCTGTTACCGGATGAGGGACGTTTCAAGGAAGAGCTCGATAGGTTGCGCAGTAAGGGGCATGGCTCGCTGCGTACCGGCAGTGGTACATCATGCTAATAGCGGTCGGCGCGCAGCGGGCCGAGGTCCAGCGACGGCGGCTCACCGCGGGCGGCTTCCGCCGGCGGCCTGGCGCCGCGCCGGCTACCGGCTGATCTGGCTGGAGATTCCGCATCGGTTGGCGGCGCTGGTGCCGGTGGCCGCCGGGTTCGCATTTCATCATACCGGCCACGGCACCCTGATGATGACCCTGCCGCTGAACACCGACGCGCACATCCCCCACTACGCCACCCACAACGTCGGTGCCGGCGGCGTGGTGATCGACGCCCACGACCGGTTGCTCGTAGTAAACGAGCGGTTTCGCCACGACCTCAGCCGCCCCTACTACAAGCTGCCCGGCGGCTCGCTCGACCCCGAGGAGGATCTGGCGGCCGCGGTGGTGCGCGAGGTGGCCGAGGAAACCGGCATCCAGGCGGAGTCTCAGGGCGTCGTCTGTATCCGTCATCGTCATCAGTTCCGGTTCGGGCGCTCCGATTTGTACATCGTATGCCGCCTGCGGCCATTGATCGAGGAGATTCGCCACGACCCGGCAGAGATCGAGGACTGCCGCTGGATGCCGCTCGACGAGTATTTTTCCTCCACCTACGTCGCCGAATTCAACCGCGCCGTGGTGCGGTGCGCGATCCAGGGTCCGGCCCTGGCACCGGCGACCATTGAGGACAACCAGCCCTACGAGTTTCTGGCGCCGGCGGCGGTGCGGACCGCCCCGGTTCAGGCTGCACCCGATGGCTGATCAGCCCGCTGAGCCCGCCCGTCCCGCTGAGCTCGCCGGTCCCGCTCAGCCGGCTGCTACCGCCCGCCCCGGCCGCCCCGACCCCTCCGCGGCCGGGTCAGCGAACACCGACGACGTGATCGCAGCACTGCGGGCCAGGATCGACCTCGGGCGCGATCCACAGCGCCTCGGTCGGTAACTCGGGTGCGAACGGGTTGAACTTCAGCCCGTAGAGAGCCAGCAATTTGCGGTTCATCGGAGATCCTCCTTGGGGTTCTCTGGTTTGGGGATGTAGGCCGGCGGCAGGCCGGTGGCGGCGTAGTCGGCAAGCATCTTCTTCAACAGTGGCGCTACTCCAGACGGCGCCGCCGGCGAGTCGGCACCGGCGGACTCCAAACGCCGCCGCTGGCCGCTGGCGTTGGCGGTCTTGTTCTGCGGGTAGATGGTCGCCACCTCGGCGCCGGTGCGTTCATCGACCACTGCGGCCTGACTGAGATCCCAGCGGGCATAGCGCACCGCTACCCGCGCCAAGTGACGTAGCCGGCCCGGCAGCTCGAAGCGCACGCCGTCGAGGGTCAGGGTGCCATCACTGCGGCGCTGCGTGCGCACCACCTTGACCCGAAAGGCGTGCCGCAACTGCTGCGGCGCCGGGCAGTCGCGCAGCACGTTGGGGGCCGCCAGGAAGGCTTCCAGCGGCGTCTGCCCGGTCTCGGAGTGCACGCGCCGGTGGTACTCCAACTCGATCCAGGCCTGGGTGGCTTCGTTGAGTTGCTCCAAGGTGAGATCCGGCACGCCTTCCAGCATCGCCAACAGACGGGTCTCGATCGGCACCCAGAACACTTCCTGCTTGGCGTTCTGATAAGGCGAATAGGGCAGCGTCAACTCGTGCAGCACGCCCAACTCAGCCAACCCTTCTTCGATCTCGGCAGCCGTCTCGGCCCCCCCGTGGTCGGTCATCAGGGCGCGTGCCAGGCCGCGCTTGAGGAACGCCTGCAGCAGCCCGTGGGCGAAGGTTTCCGCAGCCTCCTGCAGGTACCACTGCGCGTGGCAGCACAGCCGCGACTTGTCGTCCAGGACCGCGAACAACTGCGGCCTGACCCACTGTCCCTGGCGGGTCAGCACCTCCCGCGACGCATGATGAAAGTCGGCATGGAACAAGCCGCCGACGTACTCGGCTTCGTAGCTGCGCACCTCGCGCTGCTCCAGGCGATAGGCGGCTCTGCGGGCGCCGGCGGTGTGCCGTACCCGAGTGCGCTTGCGACGGTACAACCCTTGCGTCTTCATCCACCGCCGCACCACCGCGTAGGATGGCACCCGCCCCAACTCCGCCTGCTGCTTGGCCAGCTCCTTCAGGTTGTCGTAGTGCAACTGGTAGCTCCAGCCAGGGTGCTCCCGGTGCTGCTGGCGGAGCGCCACGCGCTGTGCCGCCGCCACGCTCGGATGCCCGCCCGCATCGCTGCGCACTTGATTGCGCAACGCCCCCACCGGATCCCACTCCAGCCGAGCGCGGTAGTACCAGCGTTCGATTGTCGACACTCCCAGCGTGATCGGTTGCTTGCTCAGCGGGTGTTGGTACTCCCGCGCGGCCAGCTGCTGCAGCGCGTGCTGCAGTTCGCCGCACGCCGGTGGCGCGGCCAACAGCGGGCCGATCACCGAAAACCGGAATCGTGCCCACTGATCGCGGTCTGAGACCTCTCGTTGTCTGTCTGGTCCTTCCATGACCCCCGTTCCTCTGCTCACCCCAAATTTGGCGAGCGCTACGCCCCGGGGATAGACCCCAACTCGTGCGGGAACCTCAGGGGACCTTGCAGCTTCTGCGGGTGGTCAGGGGGCCATCACCGAGCTCGCTCCGGCGGTCGCCGGCGCCAGATAGCGCAACGCTGCCACCACCCGCTCGGCGGCGTCGGTCTGACCAAACCGCGCCAGCAGCGACCCAGGCAGCGACTTCTCATCTACCGGCGGCATAAACCGCCCCCGCCCGGTGCTCCAGAACGAACTCCTCGGGAACACCTCCAGCCACCACTGGCGCCAGCGCCTGAGCGTACGCCGGCTCAACGTCGGCGCTCGCAACTGCTTGCGCAACTCTTCTGTTCGCTTGTGCGTGATCCCGCTCTGCATGCTGAACACCAGCACAAACACCGGCCCCAGATACACCCGCCGGCCCCAGAACCGCAGCGCCGGCGGCGTCACCCGCTTGCGGCACCCCGCCGCCGCGCAACAGAAACTCGCCCGCCGCTCATAGTTCGGCGGTAGTTCGCTCGGCCCGCCGCGCGGCTTGCGCTCATAGCGCGCCGAGTGCAGTACGCCCGCGCAGTGCGGACAGCCCTTGCTCCGCACCCCTTTCGCCACGTCCTCGTCGATTTTCAGAAGTAGATGATGGAAGCTGGTATCTCCCAGCAGTTTCTGTAACACTGGTGGTCTCCTTGCTGTTGGATTACAAGGAGACCACCCCCTCACGGGCTTGTTGGTCAAGCTCCGTGAGGGGGTTCTTTTCCCTTCCCTCAATCAGCTCGACCCAGAATCGCGTTTATCCCATCAATCATCGTGGCGCGGCTGAGGCGGGCTTGGTTCGGCGATTTTGGAGTTTTCCGGGGCCAGATTGGGGTTGGCGGCCGCTCCAGCGCACGCTACGCAGCCGCCGTCTCCGCGGTCGGAGTGACGATGCCGTTATCAAGGAAATGCCGAATTCGGCATTTCCTTGATTCTGGGGTATCCATTTAACCGGACTTAGCTGGATTCGCTGTTCTCCACGGGCGGTTCGCTGGAGGCCGCGCTAAGCTCGGCGGATGCCCGCGCCCCCGCGGCGGTGTTGGCGGAACTTTCCGAGGTCGATGGCTGGCGATGAGATCCTGGTAGCGCACTGGGGCGTGCGTGACGGCGAGCTCTAGCACCCGAAAGAATACCATCCCGCGACTCCGGGAACGGCGACGGTTGAAGCGGAACACGAATTCATTGAGGTAGCTGGCCAAGTGCGTGTGTTCCGCCGAGCCTTGATGGGTGCCGAGCAGCCACCGCTTGGCCAGCGAGGCAACTTGGTGCACGGCGGGAAGCAGCTTGCCGGGCTCCTCTCCGCGTAATCGAGCCGCCCGCTGGCTGCGCCGGTCGTGGGCATAGCCGAGCTGCTCCAGTCCGCTATAGCCCTGCCAGCCGTCGGTGATGACCGTCGCACCCGGTTCGACGTGATCCGTCACGAACCGGTGCAACGAGGCCCCCGATGCATCCGGGACCGGTGCGATCCGACACCGCCCCATCCCTTTCGGCTCCCGGACTTCGACCGCTACGCCGGTCAGTACCTTCTTGCCCGCGGCCCGGCCGCCGCGCAGCCCCGGCTCCTCACCGCCGATGTAAGTCTCATCTACCTCCACCAGCCCGCGCAGCCGATCCCGCCCCGGACGTACCAGTACCGCGCGCAGACGATGCAGCATAGTCCATGCCGTCTGGTAGGAGCCGATCTCCAGCGTCCGCTTCAGGCTCAGCGCCGAAATCCCATCTTTACCGGTGGCGAACAGCCAGCAGGCAGTGAACCACACCGTCAGCGGCGTTCGTGTCCGGTCGAAAATCGTGCCGGCGGTCGCCGAAGTGCGGCCGCCGCACCCGGAGCACCTGAGCCTACCGTCCCCCAGCCGCCACTCCCCATGATGACCACAAGCCGAGCACACGAAGCCGGCCGGCCATCGCAGCCACTCCAAGTAGTCCAAGCAGTCCTCATCGTTCTGGAACCAAGCCTGGAACTCTCCGACCGACCTCGGGTAGTGCGCGCCGCCGCGCGGGTATTCCATGGCGACAGTCTACAGCATTAGTCCGGTTAAATGGATACCCCAGATCCTTGATTATCCCGAAAAAAAACAAATGCCGAAGTTTGTCGGTAACTTGTTTCCACACAAACAGATAGCGTTGCAAACTTCGGCATAACATTGGGGCTCTTAGAGGCCGCACAGCCGCCTCAGACTCTCCTCATCCTTCCAGGCGGGCGTTTCGTCCGCCAGCCCGGGATCTGCTCGCTCGATGGCTTTGCGCAGCATCTCGGTATCCGCGGAAGCATAGATTTCAGTGGTAGTCACGCTTGCATGTCCCAGGAATTCCGCAATATAAGGAAGCGGCATCCCGGACTGATAGAGATGCATCGCACGGCTATGTCGAAACAGATGAGGGTGCACTCTCGGCGGCACCTCAGCACATGTCGTGCGCGCACCTTCGCCGTAGTTCTTGACCAATACGCTGATCGCATCGGTGGATAGCATGTGCGGCCTACCCGCGTGCAGGGAATAGAACAGCGGCACTTCGTGACGGTCGGCGGGGCCAGCATGGAATTGCCGTAGATATTCCTTCAGATGGGCAACGGTCTTGTCCATGAGAGGAACACTTCTGGTTTTGTTGCCTTTGCCGGTCACCAGTACGAATGGAGTTCTTGCCTCCAGATGGAAGTCGGTGACGCGCAAGTCGACCAGCTCTTGAACCCTGGCTCCTGTGTCGTATAGCAGAATCATGATCATCCTGTTCCGTCTCCCCTTTACGGTTGTCTTATCAGGTTGAGCGAGCACCGTCCTCAGGGCCGTCTGCGACAGGTAACCGACCGGCGTCCTGGCCATCTTCAGTAATGGAATCTTTTTCACCTCCTGGAACACACTATAGAGGCTGACGTCTTCATCCGCACAGTATCTGAGGAATGCCTTGAGAGCGGATAGTCTGAGATTGCAGGTTGCGACTCCGCACGGCCTCTGGCGCAGCCACTGAATGTACTTGATCACCGAGTCTCGCGTGAAGTGATCCCATGATACATTCGCGAACTTGATCCGATGTTGTGCTTCGAGGAAGTCGCAGTACATGCCTATCGATCGTCTGTAGGAGTCAACGGTGTGCGCACTGAAACAGCGTATTTTCGGCAGGTGCACCGTGAGGTACTCACGTACACACTTCCAGAATTGTTGTCCCGATGTGCTATCCCTGGTCATGGTCCACCTCCGGAAGAATGGCCTCAGTGGCGCGCACCTTGGCCGCGAATGTAGGGAAGAACTCGGGAACCAGGTGAAGGTAGTAATCGGTACTTGCCAGGCTGGCGTGTCCCATGTACCTGCTGAGATAGGGGAGCATGGCGTTGACCTCAACACCGGTCGCGATCCACCGGTTCAGATTGCTGAGCGCAAAGTGGTGCCTGAAGTCATACGCAAGCGGTCGGTTGCCGCATCCCGCTCCCAGGCCCGCCGCCTTCCAGATGCGGTTGAATACTGCTGCTACGCTGCCGCCGCTGTAGCAATCCGATCTCGTTGTCGGGAAAAAGTAGATTCTCCCGGGATATATCACGGACACTCGTGCGGCATATCGACGGAGCAGACCCAGAACGTCGGCCGGCACCGGAAGTCTGCGACTTCTGCAACCCTTCGAACGCATGATGTCGATGTGGCTGGCTTCCAGATCAACCTGCTCAACGCGCAGCGTTCTTGCCTCACCGGTCCTCAGACCACAGCAATACAGGAGGCGGAAGAATACCGGGAGGACCAGATGTCGCGCCTGCGCCGTCCCATGGGACTGGAGCTTGTCGCAGGCGCCGAAGAATGCCGTAATCTCCTGGTGAGTAAAGAAATGAGGCACGTACCTAGCGGCGGCACGGATGCCGGCTGAGGGAAGCACGAAGGCATCTGCAACGCCGATCGACTGCATATACTTGCCAAGTTCACGGATCGGCGATATCCGGATACGATGCCCTGCCAGATTTTCTCCGTCCTTGGCTTTCGCCCAACCGTGGACCAACTCTCTGCCGAGGGATTGGAATGCGGGATGCCGGGCTGCGTATCTGTCGAAATCATGGAGATAGAACTCAGCGCTCTCATAGGAGTAGCCAACGGCGCGCTTGGTCGCGACCAGTCCCGAGATAAAGGGTGCAAACAGGCTTGAGTATGCAGTATTCATGACAGGCCTGCGCAGTTCACGGGAATCTTGGCGAGGTCCAACGCACACTCCCTCATGCGCTGTTGGTCGGTCGCCAAGTAGACGTCGGTCGACTCTTTGTGGGCGTGTCCAAGCATGGTCGAAATGGTAGTGACCGGGACCCCCTTGGAGAGCATCCTGGAGGCCGCAGAGTGACGCAGCACATGGAGCCCTTTGCGTTCGCTACCAACCCTTATCCCGGCTTGGAGGAAGGCTCGCCGAAGCACTGCATAACAGGCCGCATGGCCTGACAGAACGGTGAATGGGGCTAGACAACGAAGGAATACATATGAAGTAGCCGTTGTTGGACGCTCATTGAGCAGGTAAGCGGAGAGCGCATTGCCAACATCCGCGATCAGCGGGATCTTGAAGGCGATTCCGGTCTTTGACTGGGCGATTGCGATGGTGTCATTGATCCAGTCGATATCTGTGAGTTTGATCCTCAGGATGTCTACGGAACGCAATCCGGTTCGCAAGGCCAACAGGATGATGGCCTTATCCCGAAGCCGGAGTTGGCCGTTCTGCAGCACCTTTTCCAGTGCATCGTTTTCGTGGTCCAAAAGGATCGGTATGATTGGCCTGTTTCTGACACAGCGTGAAGGGACTGCCAATAGCAGCCGTTCTTCGGTTTCTGCGAATCTGAGAAACGAGCGGATGTTCGAGGCAACGGTACGAATACTGGTGGGCCGGTATGTGGCGAGCAGATGCTGGAAGAAAGCCGGTACCATAGCGGCGCTGGCGAGCGCCAGCGAAGTGCAGTCGTGGTCCTCCAGGAACAACAGGAATTGGCGGACTGCGCTGGCACATGATTGTATCGTATTCGCGCTTTTGTTTGTGGCTGCAAGCTCGTCCATGAACCTCTCATGCAGGAGCAGCAATTCTCTCGACTTGGGCATCGGCTGGCAGTCGAATGTGTACGTGGTCCACCTGATTGCTCCGTTGGCGACGTATTCTTGCAGTATCAACGATGCTCGTCTGAGATGGTTTCGTCTGCCACGTCCGATTGCGCCCGCCTTGTGCTGTTCCTCTAGGTCATGCAGGAAACTTTGGATCAGACTGTCGCAGAAACGTTCGACGTTGCGCGCGGCTGCGTACTGCTTGAGCCGCCTATATGTTTGTCGATAGTGGTTGATCGTTATCGGGTCAAGGCCGAACTTTCCGATCTCCTGAAGAACGCTCTCGACAAGATCGTCCAACAATAGGTTGTCGTGCATTGTGCACCTCCCTGATGATGTCCAGATGGATGTCTGGCGCTCTCATCATAGAAGGGGCCTTGCCCATCGGCCAATATTATGCCGAAGTTTGCAACGCTATCTGTTTGTGTGGAAACAAGTTACCATCAAACTTCGGCATTTCATTTTTTTCGGGATAATCGATGAAGAACGCAACGCGCAATCCTGCAGAGTCGACCCCCTTGGGGTCCCCCAGCGGCAACGGGACCACGGTTGGATCGCGCCAGTCCACGCCGCTGATGACCGGTAGCGTAAGCGCCAGGTCCTCTACCCGGCGCGCCATCGGTCCCAGCGTGGTGAGCGAATCCAACGAGCCGAGCCCGTAGGGCACGATGTGGCCGGTACGGGGAACGCGGCCGGAGGTCGGTCGCAGCCCGGTGATCCCGCAGCAGTGCGCGGGCACCCGGATGCTACCGCCGGTATCGCTGCCGATGTCGAGTGGTGAACCACCCGTGGCGATGATGGCCGCCGCGCCGCCGCCGCTGCCGCCGCTCGTACGCGTTGATATGTTGCAGTGAACATATCAACGCTCACCATCTGCGCGAGTTGACCTTTGTGCACGAGCAATACGACCAGCCGTGGGCCGCTGACATGATCGACTGCCTGCTGGATATCAAGGACACGATCGAGCGGACCGCACCAACCACCGACTGTCTCTCTGCTGCGCAAATCGAGGCATTTGAAGCCCGTTATCAACAGATACTCGATCAAGGGTATGCTCAGAACCCATTGCCACCGCTACCTGCAGGCGCAACCAAGAAGCGCGGGAGAAGAAAAAAGACCAAGCCCAGAAACCTGCTCGAACGGCTCGACCAGCACCGCCAGGAAGCCCTGGCTTTCATGTACGACTGCGCCGTCCCATTCACTAATAATCTGGCTGAAGGCGACATTCGCATGATGAAGGTGCAGCAGAAAATTTCCGGCACGTTCCGCACCGACGAAGGCGCCAACGCCTTCTGCCGGATCCGCTCCTACATCTCGACCGCCCGCAAGAACGCGGTCGGCGCCATCGACGCCTTGGCCCGCGCCTTCCACCGATACGCCGTTCGTACCCACCATCGACACTTCCTGAACCGACCACTCCCCTGACAGTACCCAGTCAGACCAGTTCGCCTGGATGCACAATTGTGAGCGCGGGCAGACAGGTAGAATACCGAACCGCCTGCGCACCAATCCCGTTCATCCTGAAACTCCTGTCAGAGGTCCTCCTAAGTAGTTACCTAATACGTACGTCGTATTCACTGATGTATTGATGGTGCGTTACGGCCGAGACGAGACGAAAGGAAATGCCCGAATACTACACAGAACAGCGCGTGTCCACCGCGATGGTTGAGTTGAGTATGTCGCACACGGTACTGGCCGCCTTGCCGAGGGGTTCCGTCGTACGCTTGAATTCCTGCGTCTCGGATTCGCCAGTCTTGGCCGCAAGGCCGCGATCTGTTCAAGCGTCATAGCTGAGTTTCATCGGGAGTCTTACCCCGTTCGGAATTTCAAACGTGCGCACCTATCTACAACAGCTCATTGAGTGCCTTGAAGGCCCGTTCGAAACGGTCCAGAACCTGGTCTGGCAAACCATCAGATAGTGCAGCTATGTTGTCGCTGAAGTACCGGGCCGGTCGATAGTGATTAAAGATCGCACGATTCGGGAGTGGATTCTGGTCCAGATATTCCCCGAGTCGGCGAAGAATCCGCGGATGCCCTCCGGACAAATCGGTGAACGAAACAGAGGACTCGAACGCACCGTTCACCAACTTCAGATAGAAGTCGGGGCTAAACATATCCTCGATATCGGCTTCGCTGCTGCCGACGTAGTCCACATAGGCAAGAACTTTGCGCTTCTTGAGGAGCTTCCGCTTGTAGAGGTTCTCAATATTCTGCCGATCCTTCTTTTTAAAATCAATGAGCACTGCGACGTTCATGTGCTTCTGCGCGCCAATCAGAGCAACGAAGGTTGGGACTTTCTCAGAGCCACCAACCGGGGTAATAGTCCAATCAGTACTCAGGCCGACCATGCCCTTCTTCTCAAGGAGGGCGGAGATGGTTTGGATGTACAGTAGGTCCGACGCCCCTTCCACGACCAAGCTATTCGGACCGATGAAGAGCGTTTGATAAATCTCGTGGCCGAGAGCACCTTGGAGCGGAAACAGACTATCGGGTGTGGCATCGAGAACCTCGGTGATAACCTGCGTCCCCTGTTGCTCCTCAGACAGCTTTTCAGAGTCTGGTTCGACGCTCAGGTCTTGGACAATGCGGACTCGTTCGAAATGCTGGGGGTCAACCATGGACGATGAATGGGTCGTGTAGATAAGTTGATGAGTTGGCCTTAGTTGCTCCTCGAAATAGCGAAGTAGATCGCCCTGTGCCTTTCCATGGAGAGAGAGGCCCGGTTCGTCCAAGAGTAGGATCAGCTTCTTGCCCTCCTTGCGAAGCTGTGAATACCAGGCGAGGAAGGAGAAGAACCAGACGAATCCACGGGAGCGGGTACCAAGTGCCGTGCTTACCATGTGCTTGGTATCGTGTATTCGTCCCCAGATGTTCATGCCTGCGGTCATCCCGGGTGGATCTCCGGGTCGCGCTGCACGAATGTCGAATCTCATCCGCAGGTGCAGGTTCTGAGACCAATAGGCAAGTACTGTCTGTGTGAGTTGGTTTTCGGCAGCTTCGAGATTAGCCAGTAACGCCTCTGTCCGCTCCGGATCAACAATCTGGTTGAGGTCCAATCCAGCTAGGTCAATCAATCCCAGGAGTGGGTAGTCTGGGTTCTCTAGCGCTCTTCTTTCCACCCGTTGGCGAAGCGCGTCGAGGTTATCCTGCCCCTTCATCTGGTAATATTCGTCGAAGTAAAGGAATCTCGGAATGCGATCATGGAGAATACGGTCGTAGATGAATGCAGAAACATCTCCCTCCGGAATCTCCTGAAGTGTCGGCACGAGCTTCTGCACAGCTTCCGTCTGCTCGGCGTTAGCAAGCGCCTCTGTCATTGCTTGGGTAGTCTTCTGCTGGAGTAGCTGTGCCGTGAGCTGTTGAGAAAGATCACCGGTCTCGACCAAATGCATTAGTGCTGCGTTGTCGTCGACATTCAGATCGCTGACCTCGACTTCATTTGAGTATCCCTTGTGGAGTGAAACGGCAGGGTTCTTGTCTTTGAGACATGCAGACCCGAAGAGCTCCTCGACGGCCTTGGTGTCGTCAGATTCGAGTGCATAGGTGGCTTGAATTACCTCTGCTGGCTCTCGGCGTCCAGACGCCACATCGCTCTTGTAGTTAACCACCGATCTACGTGGGTAGTCGTCGGTGACGTCAAAAGAGCCGCCCGCCTCGTTGATGGGATTCAAGCGGTATAGAGCCTGGAGAACGGCAGTCTTTCCTGATTCGTTCTTTCCAACCAGGCAAGTGACATCGCCAATCTCGACTTCCCTCGAGTCCCGTATACTCTGAAAGTCCCTGATTCTTACTTTGGTGAGTCTCATCTACTCCGATTCCCCAGTAACATCCTCTCGGCGGTGAGTTGCCTCAGGCTTCCTCGTCCTTTATCAGCCCGAGTTCCCGGAGCGGCTCCAGGACGCCGTTCTCGAGCTTGGTTTTGTCGTAGCCGCTCTTGGCTGTCGCGCTGGCGCTGATCGATACTTCTCCGGCCACGTCCGCGAGGTTGGCGAGGGCGTTCCAGGCCGCGTACAGCCTGCTTGCGTCGGCGGTAAATGAGACGGCGATCTTGCGGCCGCTGTTCGCGTCGGGCGGCGCTGGATCATGCCCCCGGCCGTCGCCGTCACCGTGTTCGTCTCCGCCACCCGTTGGCCCTGAGGTGTCCACACCCGTCCCGTTGCCAGCGGTCGAATCACCGGGCAGAGACGGCTTCTCAGGCAGTGCGCCCGGCACAATGAGAAACCCCGAGTCCAGGTCGATCTCGTCGTCGGCGACGCTGCGCTCGAAGGCGACGCGGCTCCGGTCGATCTGGTATCGGCCGTCCTCGCCGAGCGGCGGCCGTCCCGTGACGAATCCGAAAAGGCCCGTTTCCACGCCGCGGGCGATGGCTTTGCGTACGGCGTTCGATGACAGAAGGCGAGGGAACCCGAGAAACTCGTAGAACCCGGCGACGACCTTGTCGGTGGGGATGCCGGATTGGCCGGTGCCTTCCTCGCCGAGCTTGTACAGTTCGACGAGCTTCCCCGGTGCAACTGTGCCGAACACGCGGCGCTGCACGGTCGTCAGCAGCTCCATCAACCGCTGGTGAATCAGGGCGCGCTTCTTTTCGTCTAGCGTTGTCTGGAGCGGACGCCCGCCTATGCTGACGGTATCGAGCCAGAGTCCATCGCTGCCGGACAGTGGCAGCCACACTTCGCCGTAGAGCTTGAGCAAGGCAGACTCGGTCGCCGCCTTTTCCGTCGCGTTGCGCTCCTTGAGCTGGCCCTTCTGCGCATTGGTGAGATTGTGGTCGCGCGACTTCCCTTGCACGCGCTCGACCGCCAGCAGGTAGCGCACGGCGCGGCGCAGGACTTCGACCTGATCCGGTGAGGGAACGGCGAGCCCGATTCCGTTCCGGTACTCCCGCTGGCGGCTGCCGAAGTTTTCGCAGAGGTCGAGCGCGATACGCCTTTGCTCGTCGGCAGTTTGCGCGGCGAATTCAAGCGGCAGGTAGGCGATGAGGAACTGCGCCTCCCGATCCGGTACGTCGGCCGGCTTCGCGGGCCACACGATGGCCGACCGCTGGCCGGCGAGACGCTCTTCGATCATCTGCCGGATGCGGGCCTCAACACGGGCCTCGTCGCGGGACACGGCCTCGGCCTCCTGTTCGACCAGCAGCGTGACGTTGGGGTCCTTCTTGAAGCAGTAGCGCACGCCGTCGAAGTGCAGATAGAGACAACGCTCCTTGAGCTCCTTCAGGCAGGCCTGGATGGTGGTGCTGTCGAGGTCCGGTCCTATGCTCGCGCCGAGCAGATCGGGCTCGCCGATGCCCGGCGGCAGCAGGTCGCTCGTGTCGCTCTCGCCGCGCCGCAGGCCGCCGAAGGAGTAAAGCAGCATGGCGGTCGCCAGCCGGGTCGCGGGCTGCTTGCCGGCTTCGGCGGTCACTTCCCGCGCGCGCCGCTCGTCGATCTGGCGCGAGCGCGCGTTGGCGCCGACGAAGTCGTGCTCCAGGCAGGCCTTAAAGTCCTCCCGCTGGCCGACTTCCTTGAAAAAGGCCAGGTAGACCTCGGCATCGTGGATGGGCACATCGCCAGGACCGAGGAGCAGGCGCGAGCCGCCGGAGCGGTGGGCGGCGCGCAGGCAGGAGGCGAGAAAGCGCAGGGCGCCGCGCGTACGCTGGAAGTCGGGAATGGCGGCCCAGCGCTCGCGCATCAGGTCGATCAGCGCGGGATGGAAGGGGTAGGACGCCTTGATCCGGTCGCGCAGCGCCACGCCCTCTTCCTCGGCTTGTTGGCGCTCCGGCTCGCCCTGCGCATGGGCGCGCCGCATCTGCGCGAACACCTGGGCGCAGGAGTCCGCCGTCGCCGCGGCCGCCGCCGGATCGGGGGTCTTGGCGAGCAGTCGGCGCTGGATGACGTGGAGGATCTCGTTGCCCTCCACCGGCTCCCGGCGCTGGTCCTTGCGGGCGGCCAGGTGCTCCACGGTGTGGAGCAGGCTGGTGTACTCGAGGGACTCGCGCTTGCTCGACTGCAGGGAGTACACCAGCACCGCGTTGTCCACGTTGCCGACCGCCACCGTCAGCCGCTTGAGGAACGACAGGGTCTCGTCGCGCAAGGTGGTCTGCTCGACGCGAATGCCGCCGCCGCTGATGAGGTATTCCAGCAGTTCGTCGAGCAGGATCAGGCTCGGCCCGCCCCTGAGCAGCTCGACCAGCGCATCGCCGCCCGGCGCCACCCGCGCCTCGTCCTGCGCCCGCACCAGCTCGTAACCTTCCCGCCCGCCGAGCGCCCACGCGATCCAGCCCCACAGGGTCCTGGCGGTGATGTCTTCGCCCGGCGGGCGCTTGCCGCTGGTCGCGTCGAAGAACTGGCCGTCGACCACCGCGACGCGCACGCCCTCGGGGCGGGGCAGTCCAGCCGCTTCCGGCAGCGCGTCGAGCGCCGCGCGCGAGCGGGCGGCGTGTAGCAACGCGGCCAGGGTATGCGACTTGCCGCCGCCGAACGGGGTCAGCAGCTTGAGCACGCGGTTGCCCTCGGCGCCGGCGAGCCGCCCGAGCACGTCTTCAAGCAGGGACTTGAGGCCGCTGGTGACGTAGGAGGCGGTGAAGAAGCTCGCGGCGTCGCGGTACACCGCCGGAACGCGCGGCAATGCGGCCTCCGGCTGCCCGAAGTCCTTGCCGAGCAGGTAATCGGACAGGGCGCCGAGGTCGAGGGCGAAGACGTCTTCGGACAAGTGGTCGGAGAGCACGTCGGGATGCAGATCGACGCGTTCGAGCCAGGGGCGGAAGGTGCTGCTCATTCCCCGGTCGTCTCTTGGTCGTAATCCATCGGCATCTGGCCGCTTACCATGTCCGCAACCTCCCGCGCATACGCCGCCCCTTCAATGATGCCGCGCCAGTTGGCGTTCAAGCGCGCCAGCGCGCCGAGCTCGGCGGTGGGCGATGCTTGCAGCAACGGTTCCGCTCGTCCGGGAACCGGCGCCGACAGCGCCTGCGTCACCAACCGAAGCTGTTCCTGATTGGGCCGTGCAGCTTCAACATACTCCTGAACGGCGGCCGGCCGCTCATCGAGCAGGTACAGCAAGCGGTGGAGCACGTCGACCAGCGGCACCGCCCTGCCGTCCTGCGCGATCCCGAGACGCTCGTCGGCGCCGCGCTCCGCGTAGGTGCGCACCCGGAACTTGCTGCCGGACTTCTCGACCAGCTTCGGGGCCTTGCCCGCCAGTCCGACCGGCCCGTCGATTTCGATTCCCTGGGGATAGCAGAACACGTAGGCGTCGCCCGCCTCGATGCTCGCCTCGCGATAGGTGAAACGCCACAGGATGTAGAAGCGGGTGATCGAGTCCACGGCGGCCACCGCCGCTCCGCGCAGGCCGAAGATCTCATCGAGCATCACGTCGAGGACCACGCCTTCGACCTCGCGCAGGTACGACTCCGCCGACACCGGGTCGCCGTTGGCGTAATCGACCCGCCCGAAGCGGGTGTACGCGCGCAGACCCGCGCCGACCGCCGCCATCAACAGGTCGGCGCCGCCGATTCCCTTGCCTCCGTTCCAGAGGGTCTTCACGCGCTCGCGAGCAATTCGATGAAGCTCCGGCTCAACCTCCGACTCGTACTGGCCGGTGTTCGCATGCTGGCGCCGGCGCGCCACGAAGAAGATGCTGTCGGAGAGCGCGGCAGCGCCGAGCGCGTTCACGCGGCCCCGGGACTCCGTCTGCACTGGCCACGCCTCGGTGACGGTCATTCCGGCGCCGACAAGCGCCCGGATCAGAGTCGCCCACCCCTCAGTGGTGCGGTGGGCGTAGACGCACACCAGCGGCGCACCCGGCTTCAGCACCCGCCGCGCCTCGGCCAGCGAGTTGCGCATCAGGCGTTCGTAGTGCTCCTTCGCCTTGTCCGCGTCGTCGCCATGCTCGCTCGGTTGTGCCACAGCTTCCCGCCTTTTGGGCGGGGCGGCGAGTGCGAAGTGCTCCGGGTAGAGGTCGCCGACGATCCGCTTCAGCCAGACGTAGAAGAACGCCGATAAGTCGGCGTAGTAGATGCTGCTGTAGTAGGGCGGATCGGTGACGACCGCGTCGAAGGTCTCGTTGTCGTAGAACAGCTTCTCGGCGTTGCCACGGGAGACGACGCAAGGCTGTTTGACCTTGGCAAGCTCTCGTATGCAAAACACCTCGCGGTCCAACGCGAACGGAAGGCTTCCCGTGGTAACGGCAAAGGGATTGATGTCGGAGAAATCGTAGATCATCTTCAGAGCTTGACGGTCTCCAATTGCGCCTCGGGTGATCTGATCTTGCGGTTCCCACCGCGAGAACTTGTTGTACAAGATCACGAAGCGCCCGAACGCCATTGCGAAGAAAGTGGCCAGCGCCTTGGCGCGATCCTCTTCCATGCCGTTCTGGAGCAACTCGGCGTGGGCCCGGCGAATGTGCTTGACGAGGGTGAAGAGGACGAGCAGTTGCCGGGGCGTGAACAGATCCCGGTAGCGTTCAATGCCGTAGGCCGGCAACTGGTCGCGGAGCTTGCCTTGCAACGCCTCATCGGGGCGGAAGCAGCCGAGCTCTGCCTCGAGCGCGGCGAGGCGTTGGCCAATCTCACCTTCCGATGGCATCGCAACCGCGCCGGCAGGCAGATAGACCTTCTGCCGCTTCTTGGCGCGGGGCTTCTTCGGCGGCAGCGCAGCCACGACGGCGGCGAGCGACTCCCCCATCCTCCCGGCCACGGCCATCTCCTTGACGTGATCGGACGGGACGGGGGAATTGCACGCCACGCACACCGCCTGCCCGGAACCGGTCTGCTCGGTCTGCCCCGCCACGGCGCGCGCCTGGGTGCCGGAGACGATGTCCCAACACAGGCGGTTGCCGTCCTCGATCCTCGGCACGGCGGCGATGGCGCCGCCCTTCTTGCGCAGCCACGCTTGCCGGACCAGGGGGACCGGTGCTGCGCAACCGGGTCGGCGGCAGGGGACGGTGCGCGCCCAGATGTACGCAACAGGGTCGGCCCGGCGGGCGGAGTTCTGCTCCGCTTTGCCGAACAGCAGCCGTTGGCGAGACACGTCCGCAGTATGGGGCAGGTCGATCGGCGGATAGAGCCCGCCTAACTCATGCCGCATCCGCTTCAGGAGCACGTCACTCCACCGCTCGAAGTCGTCCGCCAGACTCGGGCCGAAGGTCTGCGGATAGACCAGAGTGCACAGCTCGATCAGGTGCGCGACCGGGTTGTAGTCGATCGCGTGACTCTCGCAACCGAGCCGGGCGGCTTCGAGCGGAATGGCGCCGCCGCCGGCGAACAGGTCGAGCACCTTGGGTGCCTGCCCGCCGTGCAGCTCCTTGATCCGTTCGCGTGCCTCGGAAACCGTCCTCGTATCGGGTTGGTATGCGGAGAGCCCGGCAACGAATGATGCGGCTTCATCCCGTTCAGCTTCGGTGCGCGGCGCGGGCGTCAGCGCCGCGTAGATTGCCGCGCGGCAGGCGGAGATCGGCCGGCGGGCCGGCCAGTAGTGGACCAGCTCTACGTAGCGCCGCGGGTGGAGCTTCTCCTTCGACGCGATGGCGTTGAGCACGTCCAGCGGCAGGTAGTCCTCGATCAGGCGGCGATCGTTGCTCTCCATCATGTGGTCCGCGAGTACAAGCCACTCATTGAGCCACCGTCCAGCAAGTCCATTTCCTGGAGGAAGCGGGACGGTTGTTTCGGCCACCCCCGGTACTGGCCTGCTCGCGACAGAATCAGGCGTCGCTTCGCGCGCGTGATGGCGACGAAGCAGCCGCGTCGTTCTTCCTCGAGCGCGGCGCTGCCGTTTCCTTCCTTGACGCTGTGCCAGGAGGGCAGGATCTCCTCCGCCAGACCGATCAGGTAGACCGTATCGAACTCCAGGCCTTTGGCCCCATGGATGGTCGCCAAAGACGCCGTGCCCGGCGCGAGAACCGGTTCCTTGGACCGAAGCTCCATCTCCTGAAGAAACCGATCGAGCGACGTGAATCCCTGCGCCGCCCTGATCTCTTTCGACAACCTGCGCCAAGCGCTCAAGTCCTCCTTCAGGTCGTCGCCGGCATCGTCGCCATCGAAGTGACCGAGGACCTGTTGAATCGCGAATGCGAGCTTTTCCCTTCCGGCAGCGAGTCCCGCGACCGCGTCGACAACCGCAGCAAGGGAGGGTGGCAGTTCAGCGTCCCGCATCACATCGATCCATACCGACAGGTACGTGACTTCGTCGGCAGCGGACCGCGACACCAGTTCGTCGAAATCCACAGATGAGGGCGCGAAGCTCCCGAATGACTCGACCAGGGTGACCATGTTGCGGCGGTCGAGTGGTCGGTCGATCTGCTTCAGGCAGGCCACCAGCCAACGCATCTCGGGCGATACGAAGTCGTCGCGGCGGGTCATGATCGTTGCGGACACACCCTTTCTTTCCAATGCCTTGTGCATGGACTCCAGCAGCGCCCGGTTGCGGGCCAGCACCGCCGTCCGGCCGCGGGCAGTGGCATCGAGATCGGCGATTTCGGTGGCAATGCCCGCCATTTCGGCCTGGTCCGTCTCGAACACGCGACACTGAACCTGATCTGCGTTGGTAGATTTCCCCTGCGCCGATTGGGTCGGCTGCCTGGACTCGACGCGGCTGGCGTTGTACACGACCAGGCGGTTCGCGGCCTCGACGATACGCGGCGGGCAGCGGAAGTTGGTCGGCAGTTGCACCACGTCGCAGCCAAAGTCCTCGACCAGGCTGCCGATTCGACGAACGTTGGCGCCGTTCCACTCGTAGATGGTCTGATCATCGTCGGCGACGGCGAAGATCTCGCGGAAGTGCTCGCCTGCCATGCGCCGAAGCAAGTCGTACTGAGCGCCGTTGGTGTCCTGGAACTCGTCGATGAGCCAATACCGGTAGACGGTCTGGTAGTGTCGGGCCATGGCCGGATGGTCGAAGAGCCGGTACGCCTCGCGGATGAGCGAATTGAAGTCCACCGCATTGGCGCGGCGAAGCTCGTCCTCGTAGAGGCGGTAGGCGCGGGCAACGCGGTCGGCGTCTGTTGGGGGCGTGCCATTCCACGCGGCATCACACTGTTCGGCTTGCTCCGGAGTGACCATGCGAGCCTTCAAGTCGTCGATCAGGGGCAAGAGCCGCCGGTTGTCGGCGCCGAATACTTGTGAGTCGCGCCCGATGGCATCTTCCAACACGGCCTGTCGATCCGAGGTCCGCGAGTAGATGGCAAAGTTCGGCTTGATTCCGAGATGCACGCCGTGCTGCCGCAAGACTTGGGCGCAGAATCCGTGGAAGGTGACGATGTTCGCCCGTCCTTCGAGGCCGGGCGCCAAGGCGGTCACCCGATTCGCCATTTCATGCGCCGCCTTGGTCGTAAACGTCAGAGCCAGAATGCGAAAGCGCTGCTCGCGCGAGGCTTCCAGCAGGCGTGCGACCCGGCAGGTAAGCACGCGGGTCTTGCCCGAGCCGGGGCCGGCCAATACGAGCAGGGGGCCATCGTCCCACTCCACGGCGCGCCGCTGGATGTCGGTCAATTCGTGCAAGCTCGTTTCGAGTGGAGTGTCGATCACGTCAACCCCCGCAGTTGCTCGATGGCGGCCCGGAACGCTTCGGGCGCCCGTTGCGCCAGACCGGGGTCATCGCGGAGGTGGGCCGCGAGAGCCGCGGCGTAGGCGGTCTTGTTGTCCCGCAATCGACTCAAAAGGGCTTGGTCATCCAGCTTGGCCGCATCGTGGATGCCCAACGCCGCCAGCGTATCCCTCAACTCCGGGCCGAGGCCGTCGTTCAAGAGCTGCGCCTCCAGGTCGCCGGCGGGATGGGTTCGACACCGGCGGTCAATCTCGCCGATGGCGAATCCCCGCTTGCGGATGGCCTCAACGTAGCGCTGCCCGGCTTCATCACCATCGAACACCGCCAGCCAGGGAATGTCGAGCGCGCGGGCAAGCACCGCGAAGGTTGTCGGGTTGCCGTTGTTTTGGGCGTCGATGACGGACACACCGTGTTCGTCCAGGTCGTAACCCAGCGCGTTCGCCACTGCGTGCACGATCAAGTAGTCGGCCTGGCCTTCGACGATGAGCCAGCGCTCGGCGAAGAAAATCTCTCCGCGCATTCGCCGGGCGTAGGTTTCGAGAGACCGTAGCTCGTCGTCGTCGATGTAATGGGACGAGCGGTTCCGCAAGTCCCGCAACTTCTGTTCGAGATCGGCGCGGTTCTCGTGTCCGCCGCAGCCGGCGAGTAGGGCGCGGTAGGTCGTCTCGTCGAGCGCGCCGTGAACGGTGAGGGTCTCGGGTACGCGTTCGTAGCTCAGTCGCGCCTCCGATTTCACCACCACCGCTTCCAGTCCATCGAGCGCCGGAATTGTGGTCGAAAAACTGGCCGGAAGCGAGCGAACTTCGGTCCCGTTCGCCGTAAGCCGTACCAGCCGCAAGTCCCGGAACGGCACGTGCTGGACGAAGTACGGCGAGTGGGTGGTGACGATCTTCTGACCGGGCAACGCGCTGATATGCCGCCACAGCGTGCGTACCGCCTGGGGATGGAGGTGCGTCTCCGGTTCCTCCAGGGCGAGCACCGGCTCGCTACCGGGCTCGTACAACTCCCCCAACAGATGATCGACGAACGCCTGGAACAGGAAAATGACGGACAGGCTCTGAATGCCCTGCCCCTGGCGCAGGAGCGGCAACCAAGGGGAATCCGGCTCGTTGCGCAGGATGATCTCGGCCTTGGACAGCAGATCCCACATCTTGAGCGGCACCATCCGCAGGTCCAGGCTGCCGTCCCTATCCCGCGCCGCGATTCTCGTAGCGCCCGAGATTGTCGCGGCAATGTCTCCTAGGCGCGGGTCGGCTTTCAGCAGACGGCGGTTGAGCAGGTCGAGCACCCGCAACGCCCGGGATTCGAGGCCGGCGGGGATTTCCAACGCCTTGAGCAGCCCTGTCCAGAACTGCGAAGACCGCGGCGAAAACTCGTCGCCCGCGTTCCGCAGCGCGCCGAGATAGAACGCCGGTAGATAGCGCCAGAAGCGTTCGAGGTTGATGCGCCGGGCGCTGCTCCCGACGAGTGGTTCGCGCCTGGCGTCGAGGAATTCCCAGCTTGGCTCGAAGGCGCCGCTCTCCTCGCTCCACGCGCACCGGGTTCTCAGGGTGATGGACCGGCGACCGGTATTCAGGTCCAGTTGTACGATGTCCCCGAGATCCTCGGTGATGGCGTCCGACCACTCTTGTGGAGCGGACTCCTCGGAGCGCAGCTCGATGCTCACGCCGCCGGAGGCCTTCGGATCGGCCGCGTCATCCGCAAGGTGGACGTCGTACTCGCTGAATCCCGTCCCGCGCTGTCCCCAGCGGCGGGTCAGGGCGATCCGCAGCGCGTCGAGAATCGCCGTCTTGCCGGCGTTGTTGGGGCCGACGAACACCGTCGTCTTCCCGAGATCGACCACCAAGTGGCGGATCGATCGGAAGTTCTGAATCTCGATCCGGGTTATGCGCATTGGCGACGATCCTCGGCGCTCCTGCTACTATCCGCCGTCGTCCGGATCAATTGCGCCAGCTTTCCGCGAACGTGGATGCCTTTTGCAGCGCTCGCAACTTGACATCGGCACCGGAACCGAACCAGATCCGCCCCAGCCTTCGGTCTTGAATCTCGTCCTCCATCGGACGCTTGTAGTCTTCGAATCTCGTGATCGCGTTGTACGCTGCCCAAAGCGTTCCCTTGACACCGTTCAATTGCAGATCGGTGCTGCTATCGAAGAGCTCCCGAACATGCCCCCAGCGCACGGGATCCTTATTGTCGGCCTTCTGCTTGCGAGTCCTGGGGAACACCGCGTCGAAATATTCCCTGAGTCGGGCATCCGTGACTTGAACTTCCGCCAATCTGCGCAACTCCGCTTCGGCGCGTTCGTATACCTGTGTAACTACTGCGAGGAAATTCGACAACTCATCCAACCTGAATTGCATCATCTTGGAGTGTCGTACCCGATATGCGTGTTGTCCATCCTCCATCGACAACATCAGCGTGTTCTCACAGACTACGCGGATCGACGTGAACTTCACGACTACCGAACCTTCGCCAGTGTGAGTATTCGACAGTAGCAGGTACTTGTGACACTCGTCGCCCGGGACGATTTCCATGGTGCCGGGAATCTTGGCCAAGACCCATATCCTTTCACCCTCACCGAGTGCGCCCGCCGTCTCGAAGTGCGCTCTCTTACTATCGATTACGGGATCGAAGAAAGCAAAAGCTTCGCTGTTCTGCAGGGGCTGATAGCGCCGGCTCACCACACCAAACAGGGCTTCCTCCTCTTGACTGTTCGGACGTGGAAGACGCACGATTTCATAGCGAGATACGTCTCCCTTCTTGTTGATCTTCCGCGAGCCTCTCGCCGGACGCAACTGCACCTGCCAGTCGAGCCCGGCGGCCTTGATCATCTCCTTGGCGGTGACTCTGTGGGGTACCTGCGTTCCCAAGCCGTGCCAAGGTTTACCACCATGGTAAGCCATGGATTCCACATTTGCGGGCATCAGTGTTCTCCTTCTCCCTTGATCAGTGTCGTGCGAGCGGCTGTGACAGAGCGCATGGTATTGGAGCTGAATCTTTGTCTTTGTGCGCAAATCACCGAGGCTGCCCCCGCTGCTCGCGTGCCGCCCGTTCGACGGCGCGGGCCGGTACGTCGTAGTAGCGGGCGGCCACCACCTCCTTCTTGGCGTAGTCCAGGTGCTTGGCGGGGTTGCGGATCATGAGCGGAACCGCATCCGGGTGGTCGAGCGGGTCCCAGACCACGTAGAGCCAATAGGAGTCGCCGAGCTGCTGCGCCTTATACCACTCGTTGGTGGTCAGCCTGACCGGCCGGCCGCGCCGCCGGCCCTTGACCTCGATGCGGCGCACGCCGGCTACCGGATCGAAGTATCCGGTCTGCGGGTCGGCCGGCGCGAGGCTGCGGATGTCGAAGCCGATCTTGAGGTGGCCGACCCGTTCGCACTCGCGGCCCCGGGCCTCTTCGTAGGCCACCGCGATGTCCTCGGCGGCGAGCTCGATGCGCCGCTTGAGCGCGGCATCCAACTCTTCCGCCAGCTCCGGGAAGCTGTCCACCGCCGTGTCCGGCGGCAACACCACGCAACTCGCCACGTGGCGTAGCGGGCCGTGGCGGGCCACGCGTAGCCGGTCGACACCGGCGATGCGTTCCTGTCGGGTGCGGTCGAGATCGGCCAGGTCGTTCTCCGCCCGCTGCCGCGCCAGGGCCACCTCCGGTTCCCTCGGCTCGCGGGCGCGCAGCGCCATCACCCGATCCCGCGCAGCCCGAACTCGTGCCTCGAAGGACTGCTCGAGGTAGTCGCGCGCCACGTCGGCGTACCGGCCGCGCTCGCGCTGCGCATTGTGCCGGCGGTCCATCTGCAGGGTCGTCTTGACGTAGTCGCGGACTGGACCGTATTCGATCTCGGGAAGCGTCTCCGGCGGGTGCGGGTGCGCCGGCAGGTCGATCAACACGTCGGCCGGAACTATGGCGAAACGACTGGCGATCGCCACGCCATCGCCGACTTCCTCGCGGACGGCCACGAGCTCGGCATGAATGGTGGCCGCTTCGCCCTTGGCGGTCTGGCCGCGCACCGAGATTTCGAAGAAGTGGAGCCGGTAGGGGACCTCGGTCATCGGATCCACGTAGACGGCGGTCTGCCCCACAATGTCGTGCAGGAGTTCCCTCAGCTTCTCATCGGCGGCGGCGTAGAGCGGATGGCCGGGACCCAGGAGCACGGCATCCAGGTGTTGATCCTGCTCTAGGTGCTCCTTGTAAAACGTGAGCTTGCGGTAGCTCGCGTCGGGCTTGCCGATGCGTCGCACGGCGTCGAGACGCTCGGAGCGCAAATCGGCGCGCACGTGCTCGATGCGCCACAGCCCGTCGGCGCGCGCTTCCGTACGCAGGCCCACCGCCTTGGCGGCGCTCAGGAAGTGGGACTGGACGTAGCGCGGCATGAGCCGCCGCTCCTCGGCCGCCAGATTGGCCTGGGCGAACGCGCTGAAATCCACGTGCCCTCGCGCCAGGGCGATGCCGGTCGCCGCTTCGTAGCGGCCGAGCAGATCGGGGTCGATCTGTTCGATCACGTCGAGGTACTCGTCCAGCCGCCTCGGTTCGTAGGCGACCTCTCGGAGCATGTCCGGCAGATTGACCTTGTTTAGGGAAAGCACTTCGCCGACCACGTCGAACACCCGGTCTCCAAGCGCTTCCCGCATACGATCCAGCTTGCTCAGGAGTCGTTCGAGGATGCGCCCTTCGATGACCGGCTGGCCATCCTCCGACGAAGTCGCCACGAAGTTGAACGCATACACGTCGCGTGACTGACCGATGCGGTGGATGCGGCCCAGGCGCTGTTCGAGGCGGGTCGGATTCCAGGGCAGGTCGTAATTGATCATCAGGTGGCAGAACTGGAGATTGATGCCTTCGCCGGCCGCCTCGGTCGCCACGCAAATCTGGCGGCTGGTCCGAAACTCCTCCTGCGCCTGCTTGCGTTCGCGCGGATTCATCCCGCCGTGGATCTGGCAGGTCGAGTAACCCCACGCCTCCAGATGCTCGCGAAGGTGGTTGAGCGTGTCTCGATGCTCGGTGAAGATGAGGAGCTTGCCCCGTCCGTCCTTCAGTTCCTCGAACTCCGACCGCCGTACGCACTCGCGCAGGGCGACCAGCTTCGAGTCGCGGCCGCTCTCCCGGACCCGGCCGACGCGGGCCACCAGATCGGCCAACTCCGCCAGTTCGGCGCGGATCTGGTCCAGTTCTGCCGTAGTCGTCGCTTCGTCGATCAGCTCGTCCCGGGCCGCCTCGTCGAGGTCGTCTTCGTCCTGCTCGGTGTCCGACAATCGACCTTGCATTTGTGCAAGCCGCCTCGACCGCTGGAACGGAGAAAGCTCTTCAAGCTCGCGGAGGAGATCGTCCAGCTTCTTCCGCCGGCGACGCAGGGATTCGTGAATCGCGTGCGTCGAACTTGCCAGACGTCGCTGGAAGACGGTGCGCGCAAGCGCCACGCTGTTCTTCCGGCGCCCCGTCGACTGCGGCAAGTACTCGTTGATGTACGCCGTGACGGCCTTGTAGATGGTGTACTCCTCCGGCCCGAGGTTGAAGCTGACGGTCTGCACGTGGCGGTCTGGAAACAGCCGGCGGCCGCGCATGTCCTTCATGTCTTCCTTCAGGCGCCGGAGCGACCAGGGGCAATCCTCTCCGAGCTTCAGAATATCCCGCCGCAGGCGACCGGCTGCCTCGCTGAAGCGGTGCGGCTCGGGGAACAGATCGCGGTCGAGCAGTCGTATGAAGTGGGCGAACCGGTCGTCGTCGCCGTGATGGGGGGTCGCGGTCAGAAGGAGCAGGTTGTCGCACTGCTCGGAGAGACGCTCGGCGAGTTGATAGCGCTTCGTGCGCTCGACTTCGTCGTCGCGCCCCGCTGAGCGCTTCGTATAGGCGCTGCACTTGTGGGCTTCGTCGATGATGATGAGGTCCCATCGCTGCTGCCACACGCGCTCGCGGACCTCGTCCTGCTTGGCATAGTCCAAAGATGAGACGACTTGGGATTCCCGTTCCCAGAGATTCAGAAGCTGCTGCTGGTCATTGGCGG
Organism: Spirochaetia bacterium; assembly: GCA_965198005.1. GTDB lineage: Bacteria > Spirochaetota > Spirochaetia > SZUA-6 > Bin103 > Bin103. The sequence continues at coordinate 889,587 of CBDAOI010000002.1, read as the reverse complement.
AGTGGATGATCTGAAACGGCTCGTTGAAGAAGCGAAGCAGCTCGTCCTGCCACTGAATCGTCAAGGGCGCCGGGACGAGGATCAGACAGCGGTCGATTGCCTCCCGCAGCTTGAGTTCCTTGATCAGGAGGCCGGCCATGATCGTCTTGCCGGCGCCGGGGTCGTCGGCGAGCAGGAATCGCAGACGCGGCTGGGGCAGCATCTTCAGGTAGACTGCCTCGATCTGGTGTGGCAGCGTGCGGATACCGGACAGGCTGACCGCAAACTGCCGGTCGTAGGCGTAGGCGAGGCGAATGCGGGCGGATTCGATCAGGAGTCGCAATCGTTCCGCGTCCGCGGGCCGGGCCGCGCATTTTTCTTGTGCGCCAAGAATCGCGGCGGCCTCGTCGGGCGAGATGACCGCCTCCTCGAGCGCCCCGTCGGGCAGGCGAACGCGGCACTCGTAACCCGCCGACCCATTCGTCCCCAAGGGTCGTGCATCCTCCAAGATGACCGGCACGTCAAAGTGGCCCGTCAGGGACACCCGGTTGCCGATCTTCGTTGAAAGGGGATGCTCAGCCATTCTCTCGATCGTCTCCGTTGTTTTTCCGCCTCGCCCGATGGCCGATCGTCCGGCTGGCGCGGCTGTCTTGGACCCATTCGTCCACCTGTGAGAGCCTGAATCGCAACAGCTCCGATGCGCCGGTAGGCCCCTCGCATCGACCCATCGGTAGACCGTTTCTTCGACACCTGCAGGTGGGTAGCTACATCCTGCCATACCGACTCAGGATTCGTCAGAAGCCATATTCTACTGCCTCCATCCGTGAAAGACCAAAGCCATCTATGCAAGACCCCAGGCGGCGAGCGTGGTTGGCCAGAACCCCTCAGGCGGTCGATGGCGGGCAGGTGGGATGCCGGATCGTCGAACTCGACTGTGGCTACCGCCAGCGTTCTGCGCTTTCCGTGGCACGACTGCAAACGACGTGACCGCCCGTCACGCGGGCTAGGTTGTCATGTCGCTGAGTGTCGCTGGCGTCTCTATACAGAGGCTGGTCGAGCGCATCAACAACAAGATCAAGTTGATACACGCGGAAGGCATATGGATCAGAGATGATGACTGCTTCTCGGCGGACATCTCAGAGCCGCCTTCCCCGGATTGCCTGGATTTCCTCGATTCATCGATTATTGTTTCTCGGTTTCTCGGTTCGAAAAAACTGGGGGGGTACAGGGGGTTAGGACCCAGCCGGCTATCGAGATGGGCCGACGTGACGGCGCGCCCGGCGGGACCTCGTCCACCGCCGCGCCCACGCCAGCGCGACGCTCGCACCCACCGCCATCGCGCTCGCGAGCAGGTTGAACAGGATGTCTATCGGGTCGAAGACGCGGCTGGGCAGAAACGCCTGGATGCACTCGTCGAGTAGGCCCAGCGCCGCCGTGGCCAGGACGGCGAGCAGGGGCAGCGCCGGGACGCGGCGACCCTGGCTGGCGCGCTCGGCGAGCGCTTCGTAGATGAAGACGCCCACCACGCCGTACTCGATGAGGTGCGAGCGCTCCTCCGGACTCGCCATCCGGAGGAACACCAGCAGGTAGGCGGCCGTGACACCCAGGGCGACGGCGACCTCCACTCCGCCCGGCCGGGCGTTCAGGCCGTGCGTGACGATGGTCGCCCCCACCAGGAATATGGCGAGGAGAAAGGAGACGAGGGGGAAGGAGGCGCCCAGCAGGCCGTGCTCGCGCAGTGCCCCGGCCAGCGTGCGCGCGAGGCCGAGGGTGGAGTAGATCGCCATCACGACGGCCAGCGTCCACAGCCAGAGGCGGCGCTCCCGAGCGGAGCAGAAGAGGGCCATCGACTCCTCGCTGAGCTGATTCTGCGCCAGATTTATGGTGTCACCCTCGGAAAGTCCGGTGTTCTCCACCAGGGCCGAGACGTCGCTTATCCGGTTCCAGCGAAGGTTGAGCTCGACATCCAGCTCCTGCCGCTCATCGCCGAGATGATACGCCCACGCCCATGGCCGGTCAACAACTCGACGATCGACGGACCGACGCAACGGTCGGACATGGTGCCCGCTCCGGTTGACAGCGGCTCGGGGGCGAACTTAGGGTCGGCCTGGGAGCGAACGGCATGAGCGTTATCGAGCACGTAGAGGCCCGCGAGATCATGGATTCGCGTGGCAACCCGACGGTGGAAGTGGACGTGGTGTTGGAGGATGGGTCGGTGGGCCGCGCCGCGGTGCCGTCGGGCGCATCCACCGGCGAGCATGAGGCGGTCGAGCTGCGCGACGGGGACGCCGGCCGGTTTCTCGGCAAGGGGGTGCTGAAGGCGGTCGCCAACGTCAACGAGCGGATCGCGGCCGAGGTTGTGGGGCTCGACGCGCTGGGGCAGGTCGAGGTGGACCGCGCAATGATCGCGCTCGACGGGACCGCCAACAAGGCGGAGCTCGGCGCCAACGCGATCCTCGGAGTCTCCCTGGCCACGGCGCGGGCGGCCGCGGCAGCGCTGGGGATTCCGCTGTTCAAGTACCTCGGCAGCTATCACGCGTCGCTGCTGCCGGTGCCGATGGCGAACATCATCAACGGCGGCGCGCACGCCGACAACTCGGTGGACTTCCAGGAGTTCATGGTGGTGCCGGTGGGCGCCGCATCGATCCGCGAGGCGGTGCGCATGACCGCCGAGGTGTTTCACACCCTGAAGCGGGTGCTGGGGACGCAGGGCCACTCCACCGGCGTGGGTGACGAAGGCGGCTTCGCTCCCAACCTGGGCTCCAACGAAGAGGCGATCGAGGTGATCCTGCAAAGCATCGAGCAAGCGGGCTACGCGCCGCGCCGCGACTTCATGATCGCCCTCGATCCTGCCAGCTCGGAGTTCTACGATGCGGCCGCGGCGCGCTACGTGTTCAGGAAGTCGGACGGCCGCGAGCTCACGGCTGCGCAGATGGTGGCGTTCTGGCGCGACTGGGTCGAGCGCTACCCGATCATCTCGATCGAGGATGGGATGGCGGAGGATGACTGGGCGGGCTGGCAGGAACTCACCGGCGCGCTCGGCGCGCGCGTGCAGCTCGTCGGCGACGATCTGTTCGTGACCAACACCGGGCGCCTGCGGCGCGGCATCGACCGGCGCGTGGCCAACTCGATCCTGATCAAGGTGAACCAGATCGGGACCTTGACCGAAACCCACGAAGCGGTGGAGATGGCCAAGCGCGCCGGCTACACCGCGGTGGTGTCCCATCGCAGCGGCGAGACCGAGGATCCGTTCATCGCCGACTTGGCGGTAGCGCTGGAGACCGGCCAGATCAAGACCGGGTCGCTGTCACGCTCGGATCGGCTGGCCAAGTACAACCAGCTCATGCGGATCGAGGACCTGCTGGAGGAGGCGGCCAGCTTCGCCGGCCGCGCCGCGTTCTACTCGATCGCCTCGATCTCCCCGATCGCCGCCTCGTAGCGGCGCCCGGCCGGCAGGTCCTGCAGGGCGCGCACGATCTGGCCGTCCGGAAATCCGCGCTGCGCCAGTTGCCGCGCGACTCGCGGCCCGGCCCCGGCATCGGCCGTGCTGCGGGCGTGCAGACGGTGCGCGAGTTGAACACAGTTCTGTTGCTCGAGTTCGACCGGATACTCGGCGTCCAGCGCCGCCAGCGCCTCCGCCTGCGCGATACCGAGCTTGAGCAGGCCGGCCAGCACCATGGCGCGGCCGTCGCTGCCGCGCTCCGCGCGCCCCCGTACCCACAGCCGCGCGTAGCCGGCGTCATCGAGATAGCCGAGCTCCCGCAGCCGCGCCAGCGCCTGCTCGACCGCCTGCGCACCGAAGCCCGCCTGCAGCAGCTTGCGCTCCAGCGCGCGCCGGCTGTGAGCGGACCGGGCCAGCAGCGCGAGGCCGCGGCGCTCGGCCAGCAGGACCTCGGAGCGGCGCTCGAGGGCGGCCAGCGCCGCCGGGTCCGCCCGGTCTCCTTCCCGCAGGCCCGCGCCGGCGCACAGGTCGGCGGCGACCAGATAGGAAGTGCGATCGCTGATGCGGACCACCAAAGTGTCCCGCGCCCGCGCCCAGGTGGGGTGGACGGCGCCACGCCGCGGCGGTGCCGGCCGGATGCTGTCGATTACCGCTTCGAAAACTGGAATCGCCGGCGCGCCTTGGGCTGGCCGTACTTCTTGCGCTCGACCATGCGCCGGTCGCGCGTCAGCATTTCGTTGGCCCGCAGGGTGCGGCGGTTGGTCTCGTCGTGCTGCAGCAGCGCCCGCGCCAACCCGTGGCGGCAGGCGCCGGCCTGACCGTGCGGGCCGCCGCCCCGCACCCGGATCAGCACGTCGTATTTGTTCAGGTTGTCGGTAACGTCGAGCGGGGCGAGCGCCTCCCGCTCCAGATCGTCGGCTCCGAAGTAGTCGCGCGGGGAGCGCCCGTTTACCTCGACCTTGCCGCTGCCGGCCCGCAGAAACACCCGCGCCACCGCGGTCTTGCGCCGCCCGGTGCCTAGCGCCAAGTTGGTTGCCATCGACTCGCCCTCCTGTTGGCCGTCACACCGGCAGCTCTTCCGGCTGCTGCGCGGCGTGCGGGTGCTCGGCGTCCGCGTAGATCTTGACGTTGCCGAACAGCTTGCGTCCCAGCGGCCCCTTGGGCAGCATGCCGCGCACCGCCTGCTCCATCGGAAACACCGGTTTGCGTGCCACCACCTTGTCGTAGGTTGCCGACTTCAGCCCGCCCGGGTAGCCGGAATGACGGTAGTAGGTCTTCTGCTCCCGCTTGCGGCCGGTAAGGCGGGCATGCCGCGCGTTGATCACCACCACGTAGTCGCCCACTTCCTGGTGCGGCGTGAACCAAGGACGGTGCTTGCCGCGCAGCAGCGTGGCAACGCGCGCCGCCACCCGTCCCAGGGGACGGTCGCGGGCGTCGATCAGGTACCACGTGCGCGTAATGTCGCGCGGGTTCACGAACAACGTGTCGAACTGATTTCCCATGTGCGAACTGCGATGTGCCTGAGCGCCTAAGGTAGGGGTACCGGCACCCGGTGTCAACCGGGATCGGAACCTTCGGACGAGCCGGATGAGCCGGAACCACCGGACGCGGCCGCCTCGCGCCGTTCCTCCTCTTCCTCCCGCTTGGCCTCGATCTTGTCCTTGATGTCCGCGATCCCGACGAAGAAGGAGATCAGGCCCACGAACACGGCCAGAATCGGAATGCCGCCCTTCAGGAACTGAATCGCGTCACTCCACCAACCGGGAGACCATGCCACCGGCAACACGGCGTAGATGGCGAACAGAACGAGCCCGAGACCGATCAGCAGCGCAACCATCGTGATCAATACGATACTCAATTCCGCGCGACTGTCAACACAAATGTGACAGCGTGACAGCGTGAACACAGCGCGCCAGCGCGCGCAGTCGATTTGACGATCGTGTGTGCGACACCGACTGCTGGGCACCGAGCCATCACTGGGCCTCCTTGACCCACGAGGACCTCAGCCGTAGCCGGCGGCGCGCAGGGCGGCGGCGGCGGCGGCCCGCTCGTCCCATGGCCGGGCGCCGCCGGGTCCGATGATGCTCGCCTCGTGCCCCTTGCCGAGCAGCAGTACCAGGTCTCCCGCACGCGCCGCGCTCACCGCGCAGGCAATCGCCGCGGCCCGGTCCGGCTCCAGCACCAGGTCGTCGCCGACCGTGCGCCCCGGGCACCCGGCCGCGATCGCCTGCAGAATCGCCAGCGGGTCCTCGCCCCGGCAGTCCTCGTCGGTGAGCACCACCAGGTCCGCGTACTCGCCGGCGATGCGCCCCTGCAGCGGCCGCTTGGCGGTATCGCGCTCGCCCGCCGATCCGAACACCACGATCATCCGGCCGCGCCGCTGGCCGTGCTGCCGGTTGCCGGCGGCGCCGCGCAGGGCGCCGGCGGCGAAGGCGAGCGCGGCGCGCATCGCCGCCGGGGTGTGGGCGTAGTCGACGATCACCTGAAACGGCTGGCCGCAGTCGACCTCTTCCAGGTGCCCCGGCGGCAGGCGCAGGTGCGCGATCGGCGCCGCCAGGTCCGCGGCGGAAGCGCCGGTCAGCCGTGCCGCCACCGACGCCGCGGCCAGGCAGTTGTCCAGGTTGTAGCCGCCCGGAACGGCCAGGACGGCCGGCGCCGCGGCGCCGGCGAGGCACAGGCTGAACCGCTGTTCCCGGGGCATGGCCGTACGCGGCGGGCCCGTGCGCGGCACGGCCGCGACCGCCGCCGCGGTGCACGCCCACGGCCCCGCGCCGGCGCCCGGGCCGGCCGCCGGGGTGCGCCCGAACCCATACACCGGCACCGCGGCAGCCGCCCGCGCCCGCGCGACCAGCGCCGCCGGCGCCACTCCGAACGCCGCGCTTCCCTGCAGCGCGCGAAACAGGTTCAACTTGGCTTCCAGGTAGGCGGCACGGGTGCCGTGCAGCTCCAGGTGGTCGTGGCTGAAGTTGGTGATCGCGCCGCTGTCGAACGCCACGTCCGCCAGCCGCATGCTGCCCGGATCGAGCCCCCACGAGGATGCTTCGACCACCGCCACCTCCAGGCCGGCATCGACCATGGCGCGCAGCGCGGCGTGGGTCTCCACCGCCAGCGGGGTGGTGACGTGCTCGGGATTGGGGCCGTAGCCTGATCCGTAGTCGGCGCCGACGGTCGAGATCAGGCCGGCCGGCGTGCCGAGGGCGCGCAGCAGATGGTAGATCCAGGTTGCCGTGGTGCTCTTGCCGTTGGTGCCGGTGACCCCGACCACGGTCAGCGCGCGCGACGGGTGGCCGTGGAAGCCGGCGGCGGCGCGCGACAGGGCCGCCGCCGGGTCGGTCACGCGCAGGTAGGTTGCGCCGCCGGCGTAGTGCGCCAGCTCCCGGCTGTGGACCACGGCGGTCGCCCCGGCGGCCAGCGCCTCGGGGATGAACCGGTGGCCGTCGACCTGGGCGCCGGGTTGCGCCACGAACATGGCGCCGGGCTGCACCGTGCGGCTGTCGTAGCAGATCCGGGTAACGGTGCGGTCCAGCCCGCCGCGCACCGCGTCAGGGCGAAGCTCGACCGCGAGCCGCGACAGGAGGATGGATCTCATCCGCCGCCGCCGCCCGGTTCACGGTCCGGAGAGCTGGCCCTCCTGGTTGTACAGGTACTTGAAGAACTCGGCGTCGGTGGTCAGCGTCTTGCGGAACTTCGGCATCAGCATGCGATACGCTTCGACCGCCTTCCAGAACTCGTAGAACTCCGGATCCTGGTTGTATGCGTCGGCGTAGATGTTGGCCGCCTGCGCGTCGGCGTCGCCCTTGATCTCCTCCGCCTGCCGGCGCGCCGCCGACAGGACCACGTTGAGCTCGCGCGAGCGTTGTCCGAGCCAGTCCGCCTTCCGTCCCTCGCCGTCGGAGCGGAACGCCTGGGCGATCTGCTGGCGGTCGGCGATCATGCGGTTGTAGACGCTTTCGGTGAGGTCGTCCGAGTACTTGATCTGGCGGATCACCACGTCGATCAGCTCGATGCCGAACTGCTGGATCAACAGCCGGCTCGCCTCGGTGAGCACCTCGTCCGACAGCTCGGTGCGCCCCTTGTTGATCGACGGGTAGGTAACCTGGGTGAAGGTGTCGACGATCACGCTGTCGTCGATCTCGCTCTCGGGGCCCGCGGTGGCGAATACGTTGCGCCGCTCGATCTGGTTGATCACGTCGGAGTTGCGCACCGCCTCCGTGAGCGGGTTGCGAGAGATGGTCTTGCGCACCTCGGAGTCGATGATGTCGTCGAGGCGCGACGCCGCCTGATCGGTGGAGGTCACCGACTCGTAGAAAAGCTGCGGGTCGGCAATGCGCCAGCGGGCGGTGGTGTCCACCCAGATGAACTGGTTCTCCTCGGTGGGGATGCGCTGCGCGGCGCCGTCCCACGACAGGATCTTCTTGGGAAACTTGACCACGCGGTCGATCACCGGGGTCTTCAATTTCAAGCCGGCGTCCCGATGCGAGGCCACGATGCGCCCGAACTGCAGCAGCACCGCCTGCTCGCCCTCCTGCATCACCCACAGGGGCCCGAGCATCAGGAACACGATGACCAGAAATATGACGACGACGCCTATCGTTACCCCTTTCTTCACTGCGTAGCTCCTTGGAAGGTGGGCACCAGGTTCTTCAATGGAATGAAATTGTCCAGGTTGCGGTCGATCAGGTCGGTGCCGTCCGCGTTCATGAACACGTCCTCGAACATCTCGAAGTAGAGGCGCGAGCGAGTCACCTCGGGGTTCCGCCGGTACTCAGCGTACACGGCGCGGAAGCGGGCGGTGTCACCGTGGGCGCGGTTGATGCGCTCTTCCCGGTAGCCCTCGGCCTCCTGGATGATCTGCAACGCTTGACCGCGAGCCCGGGGAATCGCCTGATTGTACGCTTCCTTGCCCTCCTCGATGAAGCGGCTGCGGTCCTGGATCGCCTTGTTGACATCCTCGAAGGCGTTCTGCACCGCGCCCTTGGGCGGCACGATGTTCTGCAGCTTGAGGGCGGTGACCGTGACGCCAAGCTCGTACGAGTCGTAGATCTCGTTCATCCGTTGCTGACCGATGAACTCGATGTTCTCACGCTCGCTGCTGATCACGTCCAGTATCGCGCGGTCGCCCACCAACTGGTTGATCACCGACTGCGAGATGTCGCGCAACGTCTTTTCCTGGTCCAGCACGTTGAACAGGAACTGTCGTGGGTCGACGATCCGATACTGGATCGACCACTCGACGTCGACGATGTTGAGATCGCCGGTCAGCATGATCGATTCTTCGGAAAAGTCCTGGGCCGAGAATACCGTCTGGACGCCGGCGCGCTCGGTCCGGTAGCCGAATTCCAGCTTTTTCACCTGTTGGGTTTCGACGTTGATGTTGCGATCGATGCCGAACGGCAGCTTGAAGTGCAGGCCCTCATTGGAGAGGCGCTGAAAGCGGCCGAATCGGAGCACCACGGCGGTCTCCCGCTGGTCCACCACGAACACGCTGGACACGATGATCGCGAACAAGACGACGACGGCGACAACGACCCCGACGGCGCGCGGACTGAAGTTGCCCGCCGGGCGTGCCTGCGTAACGTCACTTTCTGCCATGAATCCCCCTGCGGCGAGGTGCCTGATTGCGCCGCCTGATCGTGCAACAGAACGTAGCGTGCAACCCGCCCGGAGTCAAGAATTACCCTGCGAGGACGGCTGGGCCGCCGTCGGTCGTCGAGGGGCCCACTGCTTAATCCCTGCAAAAAGTTTATTTGACCCTTGATTTTTTCAAGGATACGCTGCATATTTGACGGCGATGGCGGAATTGGGCGTAGGCGCAGCGCACGCGCCGCTCGGGGCGTGCCCGGTGTGCGGCGACGAGATGCTGGTGCGGGAATACCGCTGCCGCGGCTGCGGCGTCGCGTTGCGCGGAGCGTTTCGGCGTTGCGAGGTGTGCGCGCTGCCGCAGGAGCTGGTGCACTTCGTCAACGTGTTCCTGGAGGCGGAGGGCAGTTTCCGCAACGTCGAGCGGCGCGTCGGCATCTCCTACCCCACCGTCAAGGCGCGGCTGGCGAGCGTCAACGCGCGGCTGGCGGAAGCACGCCTGCGCGCCGACGCCGCAGCCGGCGGCGACGCGGACGCGGCCGGCCCGGGGGCGGAGCGGGATGCGGCCGCGGCCCGGCCGGAACCGGGCGCCCGGGCGCGTGTGGAGCAGAGCCGCGCGGCGCGTATGGAATTGTTGAAGGACGTGAGCGCCGGCCGCATCGCCGTGGACGACGCGCTGCGCAAGCTGTTCGAGCGGCCGCGTGAGGAGGGCGAGGGCATGATCCCGCCAGAGACGCCGGGTTCGGCGAGTCGAGGAGGCCTTGTATGACGATCGAGTTACCCCTGGAGGGGGCACAACCGCAGCTTGAGATTATGCTGCTGAACACGGCGCTCACCGTCGCCCCGAGCGCCGACGGCAAAGGGCACGCCCGCTTCGTTGCCGCAGCGGGGCAATCGTCCGACCCGCCGGACGGCCGGTTCACGGTGCGCGAGGCCGCAGCCGAGAACGACGGCCCGCGGGCGGTCCGGCTGGAGGAGCAGCGCACCGAAACTCCCGAGCCGGGCGTGCTGGAGGTGCGCGCGCCGCAGGGCACGCAGCTCCGGATCCGCAGCCGCAACGGATCGGTCACGGTGGGCGAGCTGCAGGGCCGGCTCAAGGTGCGCACCCGCAACGGTGCGGTGCACGTGCGCCGGTACCGGGGCCGCGTGCAGGCCGCCGCCGCCAACGGTTCCCTGGAGTTGGAGGAGGTCGAGGCCGCGCACCTGGAGGCGGCCACCTCGAACGGCCGTATCCGGCTGGCGGCCAGCCGGGTCGGCGGCGGGTCGATACGCAGCGCCAACGGGCGCATCGCGCTCCAGCTCAGCCCGCTGGGCGCGCCGGCCGGGGGCGCCGCGGAGGACGCCGATCCGGACGGGGAGGAGGCTGCCTCGACTACGGCGGCGGCTGCCGATGCGGCGGCCGACGGACCGGGCCGGCTGGCAGTCTACTCAGCCAACGGCGGGGTCACGCTGGCGCTGCCCGAGCAGATCAACGCCACCGTCAAGGTGCGCACCATGGGGTCGATGCGCAGCACGATCGCCGGCGCCCGCAGCCGCAGCGAAGGCGGCGTAAGCACGCTGCGGTTCGGCGGCCAGCCGCCCGAGCTGCTGATTCTGATCAACAACCTGAAAGGAGGAGTGCAGGTGATGCCATACACCGAGTTCGATACCCGGCGGCGCGACGACGAGGACGAGTTCTTCCGGCACGATCCGCGCCAGCACGGGGTCTGGTTCGACATCGACTTCAGCGAGGAGTTTCCCCGCTTCATGCGCGACATGAAGCAGTTCGGGATGAAGTTCGGCCGGCTGGGCGAGGAGGTGTCGCGGGAAATGCGGCGCGCCTTCCGGTTCGGCGGCCCCGGCCGGCACGAGCACCACCGCCATGGTGGCGAGCGCTGGCACGAGGCGGGCGCCGAAAAAGCGCGCGCCGCGGAAGCGGGTGACGGCGAGCGGCAGCAGGCCGACACCAGCGCCGAGGTCAAGACGGTGCTCAACCTGCTGCAGGAGGGCAAGCTCTCGGTCGAGGAGGCGGAACGGCTGATCGCGGCGCTGCGCCGCTGAGAATCTATCGGGGAGCGGTTTGCGGAACATAATCCCTTTTCAGAATAGAAATATGGACTACGATCCTTTTTTCTGATAGTATTGCGCCATGTTCCGCCGGCTGCTGCAGGTCAGCCGCAGCAACTCGTTCTTTCTGTTCGGCGCGCGCGGCACCGGCAAGACCACCTACATCGGGGAAGCGTTCGATCCGGACGCGTCGTTGTGCGTGGACCTGCTGGACCCGGAGGTGGAGGATCGCTATCGGAGGCGCCCGGGCCGGCTGGAGAGTGAGGTCAGAGCGCTGCCCGGATCGGTGGAGTGGATTCTGATCGACGAGGTGCAGCGCGCGCCTCGGCTCCTGGACGTGGTCCATCGGCTGATCGAAAGCACCGGCAAGCGGTTCGTGCTTACCGGATCGAGCGGCAGGAAGCTCAGGCGCGGGGCGTCCAATCTGCTGGCGGGCCGGGCGTTCGTGTACAACCTCTACCCGCTGACCGTGCCGGAGCTGCAGAACGCATTCGTGCTCGAGGACGCGCTGCACTGGGGAACGTTGCCGAAGCTCTACTCGCTGGCAGGCAGAGAGGAGAAACACGCGTACCTTCGCGCGTATGCGCTCACCTATCTGAAGGAGGAGATTGTCGCCGAACAGATCATCAGACGGCTCGATCCGTTCCGGGAGTTCCTCGAGGTAGCGGCGCAGTCGAGCGGCACCATCATCAACTACGCTAACATCGCCCGCGACGTGGGAGCGGATCCCAAGACCATCGTTTCCTATTTCGGCATCCTGGAAGACACGCTGGTGGGCTTTCACCTGCCCGCCTATCACCGCTCGATCCGGAAGCAGCAACGTGCCAATCCGAAGTTCTACTACTTCGACGTCGGCGTCAAACGGTCCCTGGAACGGACGCTCGAGGTGCCGCTGCGCTCCGGGACCTACGAGTTCGGCAAGGCGTTCGAACACTTCGTCATCACCCAGATTCTGCACCTTTCGAGGTACCGATACCCGGACTGGCGGCTGTTCTATCTGCGGACCGGAGGCGGGGTCGAGATCGATCTGGTGATCGACCGGCCCGGCATGCCGGTGGTGCTGGTCGAGATCAAGTCATCCGACCGCATCGACGAGCGCGACGCGCGCGGACTGGCGGGGTTCACGGGTGACTTCGCCCGGCCGCTGGCCCTGTGCATCAGCAGGGATCCGGCGCGGATGCAGATCGACGGTGTGCTGTGCCTGCACTGGCGCGCGGCCTTGCAGGAGTTGGGGCTCGCGTGAGGCTGCCGCCGCCCGGCAGGTGCCCCCCTAGCGCCTTCCATCCATGCGTGCAGCGATCACGTGGCAGAACTTTGCCATGAGTCGATAGGGGTGACGCACCGACATGGCCGTCTCGAGCCGCTCCAGCTTCGTGAAGAAGCCGGGGGCATGCTTGATCTCGTCGTCGACGATGTACCCGGTGACGCAGAGGATGCCGTAGTGTGCGGCCACCTCTGTGGCGGAGTCCATACCGCGAGCTCGGGACGCGAGTATGACATCCTGCCGACCACTTCCCCAACGGCGCCGAGGCGACAGTTGGTGCAGTCACCACCGCGATTCGAATAGGGCCGCGAAGATAGTCTGTTGAATCATCTCAGTTTGTCTATCTCCGCTCGCATTTCAGACAGAGCTTTCGAGATATGCCTGCTCTTGCGCGCCTCTCTCTCAATCGATTGCCACTGCTCGAATTGATTCAGCATTGCGCTGATGCGTCCGCCACCAGGAAACTCCGTCGGTAGCAACTGGACCATGCCAAAGAGCAAGAACCGAGCTCGGTCGTCGCGGAACCACGCTAGATGGATTACTCCCTGTCGATATCCACTGAGGTCCATGACGTTCTCCGTAGCCTTCCTATCCGACGCACGTTGATCCCCCCCTCCTGTCATACGAGGTGCCGGCTCGGTGCGGTCGGTGGACGTGACCGCCTACTACTCGCTCGTGCATCTGGCGCGCCTACGCGCGGGCCAGCGGGCGCTCATCCACGCCGCCGTGGGCGGCGTCGGACGGGGGGCATTCACACTCGCCAAACGGCGCCTCCGTGCCCGCCATCCGGTCAGGCCGTAGCAGCCGGCATCTGGCCGCGGTACGATGGGTCGCATGGAGGCGGGCCCGATCGCTCTCGACGACCTGAAGCCGGGCGACGAGTTGCTGCAGAGCGCGCTCTGGGCGCGCTTCAAGCAGCGCTTCGGCTGGCGCCCGGAGCCGGTGTACTGGGTGGCCCGCGGCAGCGGCGGCACGCTCCTGAGCCTGATGCGGCCGACGCCGTTCGGACCCCTGGTGTACGTTCCCGGCGCCCCCTCCGCGCCGCCGGCCACCGGCGACGCCGCGCAGATGCTGGCCGATCTGGCTCCCCGCATCACGCTGCAGAATTGGACCTTCTTCGACGGCCCCGCTCCGCCGCGTCCCACGGTCGTGCGTTACGACCTGCCGTGGCCGGCGACCCCGGGCGAGCTGCCGGCGCCCGCTGCTGCCGCCGACCTGCGGCGGGCGCCGGTCGACGTGCAACCCACGAGCACCGTGCTGGTCCCGCTGCTCGGCGACGAGGCACGGCTGTTGGCGCGGATGAAGTCCAAGACGCGCTACAACATCCGCCTGGCGCACCGCCGCGGGGTGGTCGTGACCGTCGCCCCGGCGGCCGCCGCGCGCGGCCCGGCGCTGGCCGCCTGGTACCGTCTCTACCGCGCTACCGCCGAGCGGCACCGCATCACCGCCCACAGCGAGCGCTACTTCGCCACGCTGTTCGAGGTGGCGGCGGCGGTGGCCGCACCGGAGGTGTTCCTGCTCTCCGCCTGCTACGGCGAAGAGCTGCTCGGCGGCATCATCGTCAGCGTCTGCGGCCGCATGGCGCGCTACCTGTACGGCGCCTCGGCGCCGCGCCGCCGGGAGCTGATGGCCAACTACGCCCTGCAGTGGGCGGCCATGCGCCTGGCGCGTGAGCGCCGCTGCCGCACCTACGACCTGTACGGCATTCCGCCGACTCCCGACCCGCGCCACCCGTGGGCGGGGCTGTATCGGTTCAAGACCGGGTTCGGGGGCGCGGTCGTGCACCGGTGGGGCTGCTGGGATGTTCCGATGAACCCGTTGACGTACCCGTTGCTGCGCGGCGCGGAGTCGCTGCGCCGGCGGTACTACGCCCAGCTTCGCCCTCTGTTGCGCGGCCGGCCCGCGTCGCCGGCGATTCGGTGACGTCCAAGGATCGGCGATGATCTTCTGACCGTGGATCTGCTGCTGTTGCCGGATTTTCTCGTGGACGTGTGGGAGGATCGCGAGGTCTACGAGTTGGACGACCTGCCGATAACGGTCGTTTCGGTGAAGGGACTGATTGCAATGAAGAAGGTAGCCGGACGATACCAGGACCTCAGCGACGTCGAGCACCTTGAGGGTGGATCGTGAACCAGGTCGAGGAGGCGAAAGCCAGCAGCCGCGGAGTGTCGCGCGACATGTCCCCCGAAGCCATCTCGCGACGGTTCGACATTCTGGTGGAACTCGACCGCGCCGCGCGGGCGCTCGGTGCAGCCCGCAAGAGACCGAACGAGAGCCCGCGGCCGGCGATGAACGCCGCGACTCCGGCGCATGCCGCGCGCAAGCGAGCGAGTAGAGAGCGAGTAGACGAGTAGAAATCTGTAGAATCTGCCCGCCCCGGCTTGCCGATTGCGCGCCGTTCTGGTTTAGTGCGCACCATGCAAGGCATTGGAAAGACGATCATCGAGAGCAACGTCGTGCTCGACAAGCTGCGCCGGGGAGAGCCCAGCGTAGGCACCTGGATCAGCTTGGCGTCTCCGGAGTCGGCGGAGATTCAGGCGCAGGTGGGCTGGGACTGGCTGCTGGTGGACGTGGAGCACAGCACCGTCGGCTACGACGGCATGGTCAACTGTTTTCGCGCCGCCCAGCTCGGCGGCTGCGCCCCGTTCGTCCGCGTACCCTGGAACGAAACGATCTGGATTCAGCGCGCCCTCGACGCGGGTGCGATGGGGGTGCTGGTGCCCATGGTCGGAACCAGAGGGGACGCCGAATTCGCGGTCAGCAACACCCGCTACGCCCCGGCGGGCATCCGCAGCAATGGCGGCAGCCGCCTGAGCGCGTACACCGGCCGCGACTACTCCCGGTGGGTGGAGGACAATCTCGCCGTGATGGTGCAGATCGAGACCGCCGAGGCGGTGGAGAACCTGGCCGAGATCGTGACCGTTCCGGGTCTCGACGCGTGTTACATCGGACCGCTGGACCTCATGCTCTCCCTGGGCCTCACGGAGATGGGGCCTGATACCGAGCACGAGAACGTCGTGCTGCAGGTGCTCGAAACCTGTCGCGGCGCGGGTATGCCGTGCGGGATCTGGTGCAACACCGGCGAGGAGGTGGCGCGCCGCATCGCCCAGGGGTTCCAGTTCAACAACTGCGGCTCCGATTCCGGGCACATGAGCTTCGGCGCCCGCGCTCAGTTCGCCGCCATCGGGCTCGACGCCGGCCCGTCGTAGCTCCAGGCGGGCACCCGTTCACGGCGCGCGACCGGCCGGCGCGCCCTGCGTGAGGTCGGCCACGACCCGCTTGAAGGCGCGTCCGCGGTCGAACTCGTGGGCGAACATGCCGAACGAGGTGGCCCCCGGGGAGAACAGCACGGTGCCGCCGGGCGGGGTCTGCGCCACCGCGGCCCGCACCGCCGCCTCGAGCTCGCCGAACGGGCCGTGCGCGCGCACGCCGGCCGCGGCCAGCGCCGCCTGCAGCTTGCCGGTGGCGGTGCCGGCCAGCAGCACCGCCGCCGCCGGCGCGCGGCTTGCGCTGAGCACGGCGAAGTCGAGCCGCTTGTCGTTGCCGCCGGCGATCAGGGTGACGGGCGGCGGCAGCGCGGCCAGCGCCGCGGCGGTGGCGTGCGGCATGGTGGCGGCGGAGTCGTTGACGAAGCGGATGCCGCGCCACTCGGCCACCGGCTCCAGGCGGTGCTCCAGGCCGGTGAAGTCCGCGAAGGTGGGGGCGATCGGGTCCGCCTCCGCCGGCGCCACCAGCGCCACCACGCCCAGGGCCGCGGCCGCCAGGTTGAGCAGGTTGTGCCGACCCGGCAGCCGGCAGCCGTCCACCAGCAGGCGGCCGGCGCCGCCCGCGGACGTTGGCCGCAGCCACACCCGCCCGCCACCGTCCACCACCGCTCCGGCCCGGCCCGGCGGCAGCTCGCCGGACGCGACGTGCCACATTGGGGCGGCCGGCAGCCGTTCGAGCCAGCGCGCGGCACCGGGTCCGACGATGGCGCGGTCGGCCGCGCTCTGGCCGGCAAACACGTGCAGCTTGTCGCGCGCGTAGGCCCGCAACGACGGGTAGCGGTCCTGGTGGTCGGGAAGAACGTTGGTCAGCACCGCCACCCGCGGCCGCAGCGCCGCCGGATCCGGCAGGTCACCGAGCTGCCAGGAGGACAGCTCCAGCACCACCGGGGCGCGCGGCGCCAGCTCGTCCGCGAACGCCAGGGGCGAGACGGTGATGTTGCCGCCCAGCCGCGCCTGCGGATGCCAGTGCAGCAGCCCGTGGTGCAGCGCCGCGGCGGCGGTGGACTTGCCCTTGCTGCCGGTCACCACCAGCAGCGGCACCTGCGGATGCAGCCGGCGAAACAGCGAGACGTCGGTCTCGAGCGCGACGCCGGCGCCGCGCGCCGCCGCCAGGAACGGCGAGTCGGCCGGCACCCCCGGGTTCTTCACCACGCAGTCGGCGCCGGTGAAGTCCGCGGTTTCGTGCCGGCCCAGCACCAGCCGGACCGCGCGATCGAGTTGCGCCGGCGAGGCACCGAGCGCCGCCGCCGCCCGCAGGTCGGTCACCGTTACGCGCGCACCGTGCCGCGCCAGGAACTGCGCCGTGGCCAGGCCGCCCCCATGCACCCCGAGTCCCATGACCGTGGCCCGCAGACCGCGCAGGTCGGCGCGGGTGGCGATCGAGTCGGCTGCGCTCAAGAGTCCTCGAACCGGAAGATCACCCAATCGCCCCGGTCCTGCCGCAGGAACACGCGCTCGCTCATCGGGGTCCCGCGCTGCGCCGCTCCTTCCTCCCGGTCTTCCCCCCGGTCGCCCGGTTCAGGGTCCGGGCGCCACATCAGATAGGAGGCGCGGAACACCGGTTGCGGCGGTCCCTGCTCGGCGACAATCTCCAGGTCCGACGGGCCGTATACCATCACCCCCGCCGGCAATTCCGGCTGGCCGGCCGCCACCCACGCCGCCGCGCTGGCCACGCCGGCCCGGCCCTCGTAGCCCTCCTGCACGCGGCCGATCACGAACAGCCCGATCACCTCCCGGACCAGCCCCTCGCCCGCACCGTCGATCACCGTGTCGTCCGTCGTCGCATGATCCAGCCGGCCGAGGCTGGCGTAGAATGTCTCCACCACCTGGCGCGGGGTATAGCCGCGGGTGGAGCGCGGTTCGAGCTGCCTGGCGATTACCGAGCCGAGCACGCCGCCCCCGGCCGCGACCGCCACCGCCATGATGACGATCGTGCGCCAGTTGCGCTGCAAGAACAAACGCCGGCGGAAGGTGCGGTCGAACCTGGTTTCGAGGGCGCGCGCCTCGGCCTGCCGCGCCGCCCGCTCGGCCGCGGCGACCGGCTGCCACAGGCCGTCCCGGCGCACGCGCTCCAGCACCGCGGCCCATTCCCCCAGCCGCGGTCGCGGCTGCTGCCCTTCCGGTCCCAGGCTGCGCCTGATCAGCCGGTCCAGATACGCATCGAGACCGGGAGCGCGCACCGCCGCCGGCACCACCTCGAGCCGGCGCATCTGGTAGTGGAGCTGCTCCTCCGAGGCGCCCGGGTAGGGGGCGCGCCCGGTTGCGGCGCGATAGCCGAGGATCGCCAGGGCCACCGTCAGACGTTCTTCTCCGGCCAGATCGGGGTGGTTGATGCGTCCGGCCGCCTCCAGTACCGCATCCGGCGCCAGCACCTCGGTCAACTGTTTGACCACCCGCGGCGGGACCAGCAGCAGGCCGCCGTCGTCCAGCAGGTACACGCCGTTGAGGTGCAGCGGCTGGTCGCACCCGGCCTCGTCCGTCAGCCGCGTCAGGGCGGCCGCGACCCGCGCCAGGGCGCTCACCGCTTCCGCCGGGCTCCGCTGCAGCACGTCCGCCAGCGACTCGCCCGCGTGGTGCGGTCCCACCAGCATGAGCTGCCCGGCGTGCCGGCGGTAGCCGCTGAACCGCCACGGGTGGACCTGCGCGCCGCGCACGATCCAGCCGGGGGCCGCCTGCAGCGCCCCGTGCCTGGCCAGCGAGCTGAACCGGTCGGAGACAGGAAACGCCAGCAGCCGCTGCGCACCCACCGTGATCGGCACCGGGGTCGGCAGGCTGACCGGGGGAGTCTCCATCCGCGTGCACCCTACCGTGTTCCGGACGCGGCGGTCGATCCGGGCGCGCCGCGCGCGCGCAGCAGGCGATCGATCCGCGTCTGGTCAAGCGTGATGAACAGATTGCGCGCGTGCGTGGGTATGACCCGCCCGCGGCCGGCGGCGGCGGTGCCCCGGCCGCGGGTGCGCGGCCGCCGCAGGTGCTTCACCTGGGTGTAGTACACGTCGGCGCGCCCGGCCGTGCGCGCCTTGCTGTAGAACACGGCGAGGTTGCCGGCGTCGAGCAGGGTCTCCAGTGGCACCGACTTGGTGGCCGGAGCGCGCACGAACACGTGCGCCCCCGGATAGTCGCGGCAATGCAGCCACCAGTCGTTGCCGCGCGCCCGGCGCAGCAGATCGTCGTTCTCGCGCGCGCTTCGGCCCACCACCAGGGTGCAGGCGGCGCTGGTCACGGCCAGCGCTCCGCCGCCGGTCACGGGCCGGGGTGGCGCCACCGGCGCCGGCGCGGTGGAGTCGCCGGCTTCGACCTGGGCCAGCTCCGCGCGCGCCCGGCCCAGCCGTTCGGCCGCGGCCGCATGCCGGCGCTCGGCCCGGCGGGCGCGGGCGAAGTACGCCTCGGCGTTGGCGGCCGGGGTCAGGGTGGGGGTCAGCTCCAGGTCGGTCGTGCCGCCGGTATAGTAGTCGTCGACCCGCACCCGGCGCGCCCCGGGCTCGACCAGCGTCAGGTTGGCCAGCAGCAGATTGCCCAACTGCCGCAGCCGTTCGTGGTCGGTAGTGGCCGCCAGCTCGCGCTCCAGGCGGTGCGTCAGGCGCCGCAATCGCTGCTCCGCGGCGGCCCGCTGCCGAGCCGCCGTACGGGCCGCCGCGGCCGCGCGCTCCGCCGCTTCTCGCTCTGCGTAGTGGTGTTCCACCCGCAGGTTGTACGGCGTGGCGGGATCGCCGAACGGCCGCAGTTCCGCGTCGTTCGCGGGGCCGCCCGCACGGTCCAGCCGGTTCGCCCGCAGCCGCTCCAGGTCGCGCGCCGGGTGATAGTCGCCGCCGCTGATCTCGCCCCGGCGCGGCCGGCGGTACAGGGCGTCGAGAATCCGGCCGTCCGGCCGCGTGACGATGCAGTTGGCGGCGTTCCCCCACAGCCGCAGCCAGATCACCGGCGCCCCGGTGGCGCCCGGCGGCCCGCCGCCCGCCGCGCCGGCAGCGCCGGTTCCGGCGGTCCCGCCGGCCAGCGCCAGCTTGACGATGCGCTCCTCACCCACCTGGGCGGCGGCGCCGATCCGCCGGCCGCGCACGTGCGCGCGCATGAACGCCACGAACCGCTGGTTGTCGCCCAGTGCTCGGGGGCGGTGCGCCAGACGGTGCAGGCGCGTGTGGCGCGCGGCGAATGAAACGAGCAGCCAGAACCGGTCGCGGCGCGGCGCGTACAGCTCGAACACCAGCTGCTCGGGCACCGGTTGGCGGAGGTCGCGGATGAAGCAGCCGCCGAGTTCCAGCTCCTCCAATACCGCGTCGATCTCGCGCCAGGTGAGGCCGGCACTCATGCGTCCGGAGCGGTGGCCTCCAGGAAGGTGCGCACGTCCCCGTCGCTGAAGAAGATCAGGTGTACGCGGCGCGGCGTGGCGTGCTCGGTGCAGAACCGTTCGATCACCTGGTACGCCGCGCGCGCCGCCGGAGCCGCCGGGTAGCCGAACACCCCGGTGGAGATTGCCGGAAACGCGATCTCCGCCAGCCCGTGCTCGGCGGCCAGCAGCAGGCTGTTGCGGTACGCGGCGCGCAGCAACTCCGGCTCGCCCGCCGCGCCGCCCTGCCACACCGGTCCGACCGTGTGGATCACGTGGTCGACGGGCAGCCGCCCGGCGGTGGTCAGCACCGCCTCTCCGGTAGGCAGTCCGTCGGGGAAGCGGGTGCGGCGCAGCTCCCGGCACTGTTCCAGGATGGCCGGGCCGCCGCGCCGATGGATGGCGCCGTCGACCCCGCCCCCGCCCAGCAGCGAGCGGTTCGCGGCATTCACGATCGCGCTCGGCGTCTCGCCGCCGAAGTCGGTGAGGTCGCCGCGGCGTACCGCCAGGCGGCCGTCGAGAAAGGTGTGCATGCCGCCTATTGTGCCACGAACCGGCGCCCGGCGGCTGCCGGCGACCTCGCCGGCTCGCCGGCCTCGTCGGCTGAATCGGAACGTAAATCGTAAATCAACGTAAAGCCCGGGGCCGGAGACCGGCGCGCGGGCGCGCATTGCCGGCACCACCTGGCACCGATCTTGCAATACGGGCGGTATGCAGGAACGATCGCGAGCGCGCTGGACGGTGGTGGGACTGTTGATCATGACGGCTCTGGCACCGCCGTCCGGCGACGCCGAGGCAGCGCCGCACGGCAAGCTGGAGCTGACCACCCGCGCCGAAGCCGATGGACAGGGCTTGGCGCTCACCAAACGCTGGCTGGTCGCCGGCGACTGGGGCCGGGCGGTGGCACGCGCGGCCTGGACCCGCGACCACGGCGCCCCCGAGCCGCCGGAGGTAACCGTCGGGCTGACCACGCCACGGGGCGTCATCGGTCCGGTTACCGTCGCGGGTGCCTGGCGTGAGCTGAGCGACCCGCTCGGGTTCAGCGCGGGCAGCGCCGTGTTTGCGGAACCGACCGGCCTGCGGCTCGATGCCGGGCTCGATCCCGGCCGGCGCCGGGGGCTGCAGCTCACCCCGATTGCCGGTGTTGCCGTGGCCGCTTTCGCCGATGAGCTCGGCGGTCCCGGCCGCGCGCAGTCTCCGCTGGTGGCGGGATTGGTTGCGGCCTGGAGCGCGCCGGCGCTGGCCGACGGCGAGGTGTACGCCGCGCTGCGGTCGCCGGCGCCGCCCGCGGTGGCGCAGTCGTGGCGGCTGGCGGCCGTTCCCTTCCCCGGCGGCCCGCTCTACCTGGCGGGCGCCCGGGTGGCGCTCGGCGCCGCCGGCCCGGTGTCGTTGCGGGTGAGCGGCAACCTCTCCGCCGGCGCCCCGCGGGGCGCCTCCCCGGCCCGCGCCTACCTGCACGGCGCCCACGTCCGGGTCGCCGCGCGCGCCGAACTGGGGCCGGCCGAGCTGGCGGCGATGGTGGCGGCGGCGCATCGCGGCTTTTTCGGCCTGGCGGGAACATCGCCGAGCGCGCCGCTGGTGTGGGGCGCCCGCCTGCGCGGCACGGCGGCACCGTCCTGGGGGCGCGCCACCTACGGGGTGTCGGTACGGGGAGAGGAGTTGGCCGCGGCGCCGTTGCCCCCCGTCCCCGAGCCGCGGCGGAGCGCGGTGCTCAGCCTCGCCCAGGAGGTTCCGTGGGGGCCGTGGTCGCTGCGCGCCGCCACCCGGCTGGAGCTGGACGGCGCGCAACCGGCGCAACCGGAGCTGACCCTGCGTGCCGAGCTGGACGGGCCGCACCTGGGCCTGGGCGCAACCTGGCGCGACGTCACCGGCCGCGGCGAACTGCAGTTCGTGGGGCAGGTCAAGGTGGCGTCGCTGGCGCTGAAGGCCACGGTGACCACGGCCGGCGCGCACATCACCGCGGCGCTGGAGGCCGCTGCGCGCCGCCCCGGCTTCCGGTTTCGCCTGCGCCTGGCGGAACTCGCGCTGTCCACCGCGGACTCCCGCCCTGCGCCGCCGCCGCAGGCGACCGTCACCGTCACGGTCGAGCTGTGACGGGCCTCGCTCAACGCGCTAAACGTTCGCCCAAGCGATAGTTCGGCCGCCAGTCAGCAGGTCTCCCGCGCACGACTGCCCGACTGCCGCCCGACTCGCCCGACTCCCCGCCCGACTCCCCGACTCCGGATTCGTTGAATCGCCGCCGGGTCACGGTGTAGGGTGGCGGGCATGCGGCTCTACAACACGCTCGGGCGCAGCGTCCAGGAGTTCGTCCCGCGCGTGCCGGGTGCGGTCGGGCTCTACGCCTGCGGCCCGACGGTGTACGAGTACGCGACCGTCGGCAACTTCCGCACCTACGTCTTCGTCGATGTCCTGCGGCGCACGCTCGAGGCCCTGGGTTACCGCGTGCGGCACGTGATGAACGTGACCGACGTCGGGCATCTGGCCAGCGACGCCGATCTGGGCGACGACAAGATGCTGCTGGGGGCGCGCCGGGAAGGCAAGACCGTGTGGGAGCTCGCCGAGTTCTACACCGAGCGGTTCTTCGCCGACGCCCGTGCTCTGAATCTTCTGCACCCGCACGTCGTCGCCCACGCCACCGACCACGTCGACGGCATGATCGACCTGATCCGGCGTCTGGAGCAACGCGGCTACACCTACGTCGCCAACGGCAACGTGTTCTTCGACGTGGCCCGGTTTGCGCGCTACGGGGATCTGGCACTGCTCGGCCGCCAGCAGCTTCAGGCCGGCGCGCGCATCCGCGTGGATCAGTCCAAGCGCAACCCGGAGGACTTCGGCCTCTGGTTCACGCGCTCCAAGTTCGAGCAACAGGCGATGCTGTGGGATTCGCCCTGGGGGCGCGGCTACCCGGGATGGCACATCGAGTGCAGTGCCATGGCGATGCGCTACCTTGACGAGCGGTTCGACATCCACTGCGGCGGAATCGACCTGATCCCGGTGCATCACACCAACGAGATCGCCCAGGCGGAGGCGGCCCTCGGGATCCGGCCCGAATCACCGGAGCGCTGGGTCAACTACTGGTGTCACGGCGAGTTCCTGATGGTGAACGGGACCAAGATGTCCAAGTCGCGAGGGAACTGGTTCACCATCGGACGGCTCATCGAGCGTGGCTACGACGCGCTGGACTTTCGCTACTTCGTGCTGGGCGCGCACTACCGCGCGCACCAGAACTTCACCCTGCAGGCCCTCGACGGCGCCCGTTCCAGCCGCCTGGGACTGATCGAGCGGGTGGCCGAGCTGCTCCGCCGGGCCGAGGTGGAGGATGCTTCCGCGCTCGCCGGGCCCACGGCGGACCATCAGCTTGCCGCGGCGGCGCTCGCGCACGCCGCCGACGATCTGGCGATGCCGCGTTTGCTGGCCATCGTGTGGCGGCTGGCGAAGGACCCCGATGGCGATCCGTTGCAGGTCTTGCAGGCGATCGCCATGATCGACACTATTCTCGGGTTGGACCTGATCGGCGCGGCACTGGCGGTCACCGCTGCCGGCGGCCGCGCCGATCCCGACGTTCACGCCCTGGTGCAGGAGCGGTCGGAGGCACGGGCGCGGCGCGACTACCAGCGCGCCGACGAACTCCGCGCCGCGCTGGCCGCGCGCGGCATCGAGGTGCGCGATACCGCGGCCGGCACCGAGTGGCGCCGGGTCAACCCGGATGGAGGAGGGCGCTGTAACCTGACTGCGGACGGCGTTGTTTTTTAGATGCGACGGGACAACAAACGGCTCCGGGACACGGATCACCACCACGGTTCAGCACCTGATTTCGATCACGTCTATAGCGAGTTATTCCCTCTGGTATTCCGCGTCGCATACAGGATCGTGGGGGAGCGCGGAATAGCCGAAGATCTTACACAGGAAGCGTTCGTTCAACTGTTGCGGCGGAGCGCACCGTTGCCGAGCTTGGCCGATACCAAGTACTGGCTGCTGCGTGTCATCCGCAACCTGTCGCTGAATCATGAGAAGCGGCGCGAACGGGAACGCCGTGCCGTCGGGCGTTTCCAATGGGAGATGGAGACCTATGCGTTGCCGGCCGACACCGAGGTGCTTGCGGCGGCGACCCGGGACGCGGTTCAGGAGGCATTGAGCATACTGCCGTACAACATGCGCACGGTTATCATTCTGCGAGAGTATGCCGGCCTGACCTATCGGCAGATCGGCTCGATCCTCGGCATCAGCGAGGGCAACGTGAAGGTGCGGGTCCATCGCGCCCGCCAGCGGCTCGCCCGACTGCTCGTCGCGGGGGGCAACCGTGTGTACTGAGCAGCAGCACCTCTCGGCCTTCCTCGACAACGAGTTGGCGCCGCGCCACGCGCAGCAGATCGAGTCCCACGTACGGGATTGTCCCGGCTGTCTGGCCGACGTGCGCGCCTACCAGGTGGTGAGCCGTACCCTGCTGGAGAGCCGGGAGCCCGACGTCAATGCCGCGCACGGACTGATCTGGCGGCGGTTGGAGCTGGTGCGTGCGGCGGTCGTGCGTCAGGCTTCATTCTGGAGTGGTGTGGTGCGGGTTCCGGCGCCGCTGGCGGCGGCGGCGGTGGCGGCGATCGCGCTGCTCGCCACCAGCGCCGCGTTGTGGGCCCGCCTCGGCGACGGGCGCAGCGAGCTGGGCACCTTGACCTCCAACTACAGCGTCGTGCAGTTGGAGCCCACGTTCGCCGGCCTGGGACCGCTCGCGGTCCGGAATGAACGGACGATTGCATTCGAATTGCCCGCGGAGTCGCAGCTTCTGCCGTTCGGGAGTCCCGCCATCCTCCTCGAAGAGGAGCTGCAGGGTTCGGACCGGTGACGATGACGACACCCGCCACCGCGTTGCGGTTCCGCCGGATGCTGGCCACCGCACTGATCGGAGCCGGCATCGGCACGCAGGCCGCGTATTCCCAGCCGCCGCCGCTGGAGGATGCGATCAGCTACCTGCTGGACAACGCGCTCGAGATCAAGGTCGGCCTCTCATTGAACCAGCCGGAGCCGTATACCGATTGGAACAGCGAGCAGACCGATCTCACCATTCCGGGGCGCGCGGTGGACGTGGAGGTGACCGGCACCAACCTCCACGTGCGGGCCGTGTTCACCCCCTACATGAGCGAGAGCGGCGACTTGACGCTGGTGGCGCAGGGTCAGGTCTGGTGGGCGGAGGCGCCCGAGGCGCCGGCGCGCTACGTAACCACCTACCGTAGCGTACCGTTGTCGCTCGGCCAGAAACTCCTGTTTTTTCCCCTCGGAATCCACGACGACGTGGCCGACGAGGTCACCCTCAAGCTGGAAATCGAGGTTTCCCGGTACGTCGCCACCCGTCCTTCGTCGTCCGACGCGTCGGACGACGCGTCGGACGACGCTCCTCCCGGCTGATGCCCCCACCGCGCGCGATGAGCCTGCGGCACTAACAGAGCGCGCGGCGCATGCGCATCGTTACGCTGTCGCCACACGCACGGGCCCTGGTGCCCATCGCCAGTCTGATCGTGCTGCTCGCGGTGCTGGTGCTGGAGTCGCGTAGTCGGCCGCCCGAAATTGAACAGATTACGCCCAGGATAGCGAGCTCGGGAGAGGTGCTCACCATTACCGGCAGCAACTTCGGTGGGGGCCGCGCCGGCGGCGAGGTGCGTATCGCGGGGGTGTCTCCGACCAGCGGCGCCTATCTCGAGTGGCTGGACCACCGCATCAGCGTGCGTGTGCCCGAGGAGGTGCGCTCCGGCTACGTGTACGTGGTCGCCGGCGGCGCCCGCAGCAACGGCTTGCTGTTCGCCAACCGCGACTTCCTGCCGGTGGTTATTTCCGGTCCCGCCAGCCCCGGCCAGCCGTACGTCGCGGCGCTGGATCGGCCGCGCGCCGCGGTTGGCGAACTGGTGGTGCTGACCGGCACCAATTTCGGTCTGCAACGCGGTGACTCCCAGGTGCTGTTTACCTGGCGCACCGGCGGGGCCTCCGAGGCGGAGGCGGCCGGCGGCCGTTTCATCGCCGCCAGCGAGCACGACCTGGACTACGAAGCCTGGTCCGACACCGAGGTGCACGTGCGCGTACCCGACGGCGCCGCCACCGGCAACCTGCTGGTGGAGACCGACAAGGGCCGCAGCAACGAGGTGTTCTTCGAGGTGAGCGGCGCGGTCGGCACCAAGCGGTTTCACAGCAGACGCACCTATTCGGTGGCGGTCGACCTGTCGGTATCGGACGTCAGTGCCACCCGCCCCAATGAGCTGTACCTCTGGGTCCCGCGCATCTGGCCGGCGCCGGCGCAGCGTGACGTACAGGTGGTGGTGCGGGAACCGGAGCCGCTGTACGACGACGTATCCGGGGTCACCGTGTTCCACCTGCGCGACCTGGTGACCGGCGGCGTGTACGACGTTACGCAACACTTCATCTTCGAGCGCTACGCGGTCGAGACCGTGGTGTCGCCGCGGCGCGTCGTGCCGTACGACGCGCACGCCCGGAGCTACCTGACGTTCTCCGCCCCCGACCCCCTGGTACCGGCGGACGATGCCGACGTCACGGCCGTGGCGGCGCGGGTGGCGGGCGGCGACGACAACCCGTGGAACCGCGCCCGGATGCTGTACGACTACCTGCGCACCCACGTCGCCTACCGCCCCACCCGCGCCGCCGATCCGCTCGAGGTGCTGCGGTCCGGCGGCGGCGATGCCTACGACTTCGCCATCCTGTACACGGCCCTGCTGCGCGCCGCCGGGGTTCCGGCGCGCCCCGTGGCCGGCTACCTGATTCAGTCGCCGCACCAGCCTCACCCCCATTTCTGGACCGAGTTCTACCTGCACCAGTTCGGATGGGTGCCGGTCGACCCTGCCCTGGGCGCCGGTGCGGCGCTGGTGACTCCGGAGGCCAAGGTCGAACCGGAAGACTACTACTTCGGCAACCTGGGCAATCGCCACCTGGTCCTGTCGAAGGGGCTCACCGCCACCGACCAGATCGACCCGGCGGCCCGCACCCTGCGCCGGCCGGAGCTGGGGACGCTGCAACTGCTGCATGAAGAGGCGGCGGGCGGTCTGAGCTCCTACCGCGTGCGCTGGGGTGGGCTGACGATTCTCGGCGTCTACTGAGGCGTCCGAGGCGTCTGCAACGTCTGACGCGCGCCGGCGGCGGCGGCTGCCGCGGCGCGCTCGACAGTGGCGGCGCCGCCGTGGCACGATCCGGCGCCTATGGCACGGCGCGGAATCTCCACGGTGGCGCTGGATATGGACGGCACCCTGTTGACCAGCGCCAAGCGGGTGAGCGCACCGACGCTGGCCGCGCTGCGCGCCTTGCTGGCGCTGGACCTGCACGTCGTTGCCGTGACCGGCAAGGCACCCGGCCTCACCACGCGTTGCCTGGAGCCGCTCGAGCTGCCGATGGTCTGCCTCGACGGCGCCGTGCTGACGCAGACGCGTGGGGCCGAACAGTGGGTGCCCGGCGGGGTGATCGACGACCGGCTGGCGTCGGCGATCATCGCCGCCAGCAGCCTGCCCTGCTACGTGATCGCCGGCGGCGTCATCTTCCGGCGCGGCGCCATGGGCGAGCCGCAGTTCCGGGACTGGTCGGACCGGGTGTTGCCCCTCGCCGCGCAGACGCGGCTGACCCGGGTGACACACGTGGTGTTCCCCTGCCGCGACCGCGGTGCGCTCAAACGGCTGGCCGCGCGCATTGGCGACCGCACGCTCAGCCTCTACGTTACCGACGAGCTGTTCCACGGCAGCTACAGCCTGTTCGTGCGCAGTGCCGCCTGCACCAAGCTCAGCGGCATGCGGGTGTTGCTGGCAGGGCTGCGGTCGTCGCTCAGCGAGACGATGTTCATCGGCGACTGGATGAACGACATCCCGCTGCTGCGGGCGGTGGGCTTCCCGGTGGCGATGCGCCACGCCCCGCCGGCAGTAAGCGCCTGCGCGCGGGCGGTGACCCTGTTCAGCAACGACGAGGAGGGGGTGAGCCGCTTCCTCGGTGCCTACTTTGCGCTCGGCGCGTGACCGCGAAGGGCTCCGCCGCCGGCGGTCAGGCGCCGACCGGAATCGAACCGGTGTATAAAGGTTTTGCAGACCTCTCCCTTACCACTTGGGTACGGCGCCACGGTTGCAGCGACGCTAGCAAATCACATAGGCTTTGTAAAGCGTCCGCCCAACCGTTAGCGGACGCCGCCGAATCAGCATGTCCACCCGCCGCCACACTGCCGGCCCGAAACCAGCCGCCTCAGCCGCCGTGCCCGTGTCCGACACCGGCACTGTCGCGGCCCGCCCGTATCCGCAGGAGGCGCGGCTTCCCTCCAACGCCGATCTGCAGGAGCTGCTGGAGAAAGCGATGATCCGCCTCGAGAACTGGCGGCTGGAACTGGAGATGAATCCGAACCCGCGCCAGGTGCACGTGCTGCGCAACATTCTCGGTCACATGGAATCGATCGCGCGCGTGGCGGAGACCAAGGCGGTGTTCTCCTACAAGCACCTGTCACGCCAGATGTCGCTGCTGATCGGGGCGGTGGCGCATCTCAACCTGGCCATCACCGAGGCGCTGGATGACAACGACACCATCGACGCGCGCGAAGAGCAGCGGATCAACGCCAGTCTCAAGCGCGTGGTGGAGGCGGCGGTGGAGTTGATCCGCATCGTGCAGAACGGATTCGTGCTCAGCCGGCGTCTGGTCGGCTCGCGCGTGGCGCCCTCTCCCGCAGCGGCGGTCGCACCGGCCGCGGCTTCCGCTCCGGAGGAGCACGGGCCGCAGCTCCGGAAGGAGCGCCGGTGAGCGGGCCGACCACGTCCGCGGCGCCGGGACCGGCAGCCGCCCACCGGGGACCGGCGGCCGCGGCGGCATTCCCGATGAGTGACCAGCAGCTTACCGCCGCGTACCGCTACATGGTGCAGGCGCGCGCCGCCGACGAGTGGGCGTTCAGCCTCAACCGCCAGGGACGGCTGGGAACCTACCCGCCCGCCACCGGCCAGGAGGCGAACAGCGTGGGCGCGATGATGGCGTTGCGTGCCGACGACTGGATGCTGCAGACCTACCGCGAGCTGGGCGGGCTGCTGGTGCGCGGCGTGCCGCTGCAGCAGTTCTACCTCTACTGGCTGGGCAACGAGCAGGGGTGCGCGCTCGACCCGGAGCAGTATCACGTGACGCCGATTTCCCTCCCCATCGGCTCGCACCTGCCGCACGCGGTCGGGCTGGCGTTCGCCGAGCGCTACCAGGGCCGCGACCGGATCGCCATCGTGTTCGTCGGCGACGGCGGCACCTCCGAGGGAGACTTCCACGAGTCGTTGAACCTGGCCGCGGTGTGGAACACCGGCACCATCTTCTTCGTGCAGAACAACCAGTACGCGTTGTCCGTCCCCAGCAACGACCAGACCGCCACGCCCACGTTCGCGGAGAAGGCGGCCGCCTACGGCTTCGAGGGGGTCCGGGTGGACGGCAACGACGTGACCGCGGTGTTCGCCGCCACCGCCGCCGCCGCCGCCCGCGCGCGCGCCGGCGGCGGCCCCACCCTGATCGAGGGGGTCACCTACCGCATCGGTCCGCACACCACCTCCGACGATCCGAAGCGCTACCGCCCGCCGGGCGAGGTGGAGGAGTGGCAGCGCCGGGACCCGATCATCCGCCTGCAGAAGCTGCTGCTCGAGCGGGGGCTGATGGACGAGGCCGCCTTCGCCGAGATCATCGCCGCCGCGCGCAGCGCGGCCCGTAGCGAATTCGACGCGGTGGAACGGCTCGCCCGGCCGACCCTCGAAGACACCTTCCGCCACGTCTACGCACACCTGCCGGAGCCGTTTCAGCGGCAGCTCGCCGCGCGCCGCCGGGTGCTGGAGCGGACCGGAAAATGAGCGCGGTATCGCTGCTTTCTTCCATCAATTCCATCAGTGCCATCAATGCCGCGCTCGCGCAAGCGCTCGAGGAGGACGACCGCGTGCTCGTCTACGGCGAGGACGTGGGGGTGAACGGCGGCGTGTTCCAGGTCACCGCGGGGCTGCAGCAACGGTTCGGCCAGCGGCGCTGCTTCGATACGCCGCTGGCGGAGAGCGGCATCGTCGGCGCCGCGATCGGGATGGCGATGGCCGGGTTGCGGCCCGTGGTCGAGATCCAGTTCAGCGGCTTCGTCTGGCCGGCGTTCAACCAGATCGTGTGCCACGTCGCGCGCATGCGCAACCGCACCCGCGGCATGCTGACCCTGCCGCTGGTGATCCGGATGCCGTACGGCGGCGTGCTCAAGGCGCTCGAGCATCACGTGGAGAGCATGGAGGCGACCTTCGGCCACGTACCCGGCCTCAAGGTGGTGATTCCGTCCACTCCGCACGACGCCAAGGGGCTGCTGCTGGCCGCCATCCGGGACCCCGATCCGGTCATCTTCATGGAGCCCAAGCGCTCCTACCACTCGCCGCAGCAGGAGGTGCCGGCCGAACCCTACGAGCTGCCGCTGGGCAAGGCGCGCGTGGAACAGACCGGCGACGCGGTTACCCTGGTAGCCTACGGCGCGATGATGCGCGAGGCGCGCGCCGCCACCGCCCACCTGCGCGCCGAGGGAATCGCGGCGGAGCTGCTCGACCTGCGCACCATCTACCCGTACGACGCCACCGCGGTACTGGACTCGGTGCGCAAGACCGGGCGGCTGGTGGTGGTGCACGAGGGGCCGCGGTCGTTCGGGGTGGCCGCCGAGCTGATCGCGCTGGTCACCGAGGAGCTGTTCATGCACCTGGACGCCCCGCCGCGCCGCGTCACCGGGACCGACGCGGTGATTCCGATGCCGGCCGCGGAACACTACTATTTCATTCCGGCCGAGCACATCGTGGACGCGGTGCTGGAGACTGTGTCCTTTTAGCGAGGGCCGTTAAGCGAGCCGAGAGATCATGAGTTACGAGTTCAAGTTCCCGGACATCGGCGAGGGGCTGACCGAAGGCAAGATCCTGGAGTTCAGGGTCGATCCCGGCGATCCGGTGGTGGCCGGAGACATCCTCGCCATCGTGGAGACCGACAAGGTGGTGGCCGAGATCCAATCGCCCAAGAGCGGCGTGCTGTTGAGGTTCGGCGCCGCCGCCGGCACCCGCATCCGCGTCGGTGAGACCCTGGCCTACATCGACCTGGGCGACGGTGACGGCACTGGCGCCGCCGGCGGCGCCAGTCTGGCCGGCGGTGACGGTGCGCCTCCGAACGGCAAGCGGCAGCACCAGGCGCTGGTGGGCACGCTGGACGCCGCCGCGAGCACGCTGCCGCCGAGCGCCGAGACCGGCGCCGCCGGCGCGGGCGAGGAGAGCGCCGCGGCCGGCACCGGGCAGGCCGCCGCGCCGCTGGTCACGCCCGCCGCCCGTCGTCTGGCGCGCGAGCTGAACGTGGATCTCGCGCGCGTGCGCCCCAGCGGCGCCGGCGGCCGCATCGTGCGCAAGGACATCGAGCAGGCGGCGGCCGGCCTCCCCGAGACGGACGCCGCCCCCGCCGGACCGCGGCCCGCCGCGGCGCCGCTGGTCCCGGTCGTCGGCGGCTCCGACTTCGCCTTTCCGCTGATCGACGATCCGCTGGTCACCCCCGCCCATCTGCCGCTCGGGCAGACGGTCGAGCTGACCATCCTGCGCAAGACCATCGCCCACACGATGGAGACCAGCCACAAGATCCCGACCGCCACCATCTTCGACCTCGGCATCGTCGACGATCTGGTCGAGGTGCGGAACAAGGTGAACGCCCGGCGGGAGGTGCGCGTGAGCTTTCAGCCGTTCTTCATGAAGGCGCTGGCGACCGCGCTGCGCGGGTATCCGGTGCTCAATGCCCACTTCAACCCGGTCTCGGAGGAGCTGACCGTGTTCAAGGACATCAACATCGGCGTCGCGGTGAACACCGAGGCGGGGTTGATGGTCCCGGTCATCCACAACGTCGAGAACCAGACCATCCGCCAGATCGACCAGGCGATGAAGACGATGGTGGACCGCGCCAAGAGCCGTGCGATCCGGATCGAGGACCTGCGCGGCGGCACCTTCAGCCTGACCAACTTCGGGCCGTTCGGCGGCCTGTACGCGTCGCCGATGATCCAGCCGCCGCAGGTGGCGATCATCGGCGCGGGCCGGATTCATCAGGCGCCGATGGTGGTGAACGGCTCGGTGCGGCCGGCCTGGGTGCTGCCGGTGTCGCTCGCGTTCGATCACCGGGTGGTGGACGGGGTGCCGGCGGCGGAGTTCGCGTCCTACTTCCTGGAGCTGCTGCGCATGCCGCAGGAGCTGTTCGTCTCGATGTAGCGGGCGCCGGCCATGCGGTGGCGGCGGTTGCAGCCGGCGGTGGCTTCGCCCTGGCCGGCGGCGCCGCAGTACTACCTGCCGCGCACCGGGTCGACCATGGAGGATGCGCGCGCGCTGATCCGTCAGGCCCCGGTGCACGGCGCCTTGATCGTGACCAACTACCAGACCCGCGGCCGCGGCCGCACCCCGCGCCGGCACTGGGTGAGCGCGCCGGGCCGCAACCTGCTGTTCAATCTGCTGCTCGCACGGTCGGCGGTGAGCGCGCCGGTGAGCGGTCCGGACGCCGGCGGCGGCGCGGGCACGCCGGCCCGGCTGCCGCTGCTGTGCGGGCTGGCGGTGGCGCGTGCCGTGGAGGCGGTGAGCGGCGTGGCGTGCCGGGTGAAGTGGCCCAACGACGTGATCGTGCGCGGCAGCAAGGTGGCCGGCTGCCTGTGCGAGGCGCTGGCCGGCTGGTGCAGCGTCGGGGTGGGCGTGACCTGCAATCAGCTGCGGGGACTGCCCGGCGGCGCGCTGCCGGCGTCGTCGGTGCGGCTGCAGTGCGGCCGCCGGGTGCCGCGCGTGCAGGTGCTGGAGCGGATTCTGGCCGAGCTGGACCGGTTGCTGCGCGACCCGCACTGGGCGGCCGCGGTGGACCGGCGTCTGTACGCGCGCGGCTGCTGGGTGCGGATCATCGATGCCGGCCGCGGCCTGCCCGCGCCGGTGCGGATCGAACGCGTCGCGGCCGATGGAGGCCTGCTGGTGCGCGACGCCGCCGGCGCGCTCCACACCTGCGTATCGGGGCGGATCGAGAGCGAAAATATTTGATTCGCGGCGCGCTCGGCGGTATGTTACCGGCGATCTTTACATAATCAATCCATCGTCAGGAGGCTGTAGTGGCAAAGCAATTGCAGTTCGACGAGTCCGCCCGCAAAGCGCTGCTGAAGGGGGTCGAGAAGCTCTCGGCCACGGTCAAGGTCACGCTGGGCCCCAAGGGCCGGAACGTCGTGCTCGATAAGAAGTTTGGCGCCCCCACCGTTACCAACGACGGCGTCACCATCGCGAAAGAGATCGAGCTGGAGGAGCCGTTCGAGAACATGGGTGCGCAACTCCTCAAGGAAGTTGCCACCAAGACCAACGACGTCGCCGGCGACGGCACCACTACCGCTACGGTGCTGGCCTACTCGATGATCCGCGAGGGGTTGCGCTCGGTCGCCGCCGGCATCAACCCGATGGAGATCAAGCGGGGCATGGCCAAGGCGGTCGAGATCGCGGTTGCCGACATCCAGTCCACCTCGAAGGATATCAAGGAGAAGGGCGAGATCGCGCAGGTCGCGGCCATCTCCGCCAACAACGACGGCGATATCGGCGAGTTGATCGCCGACGCCATGGAGAAGGTGGGCAAGGACGGCGTCATCACCGTCGAGGAGTCCAAGTCGATGGACACCAACCTGGAAGTGGTCGAGGGCATGCAGTTCGACCGTGGCTTCCTGTCGCCCTACTTCGTGACCAACCGCGATACCCAGGTGGCCGCGTTCGAGAACCCGTACGTGCTGATCCACGACAAGAAGGTGTCCAACATGAAGGACCTGCTGCCGGTGCTGGAGAAGATCGCCCAGGCCGGCAAGCCGCTGGTGCTGATCGCGGAAGACGTCGAGGGCGAGGCGCTGGCCACCCTGGTGGTCAACAATCTGCGCGGCACCCTCAACGTGTGCGCCGTCAAGGCGCCCGGGTTCGGCGACCGCCGCAAGGCGATGCTGGAGGATATCTCGATCCTCACCGGCGGCCAGGTGATCTCCGAGGAGTTGGGCCTCAAGCTCGAGAACACCGACCTCTCGCAGCTCGGTTCGGCCAAGCGGGTCCACGTCGACAAGGAGAACACCACCATCATCGAGGGCTCCGGCAAGGCGAAGGAGATCAAGGACCGCATCGCCCAGATCAAGGTCCAGATCGAGGAGACCACCTCCGACTACGATCGCGAGAAGCTGCAGGAGCGGCTGGCCAAGCTGGCCGGCGGCGTGGCGGTGATCAACGTCGGCGCCGCCACCGAGGTGGAGCTCAAGGAGAAGAAGCACCGCGTGGAGGACGCGCTGTCGGCGACCCGCGCCGCCATTGAGGAAGGTATCATTCCTGGCGGCGGCGTGACCCTGGTGCAGGCGGTCAAGGCGCTCGACAACGACGGTGCCGACGCCCTGACCGAGGCGGAGCACGTGGGCTACAAGATCGTCAAGCGCGCGCTGGAGGAGCCGATCCGCCAGATCGCGGCCAATGCCGGACTCGACGGGTCGATCGTGGTCGAGCGCGCCAAGCACGAGACCAAGGGCACCGGCTTCGACGCCGCCCGGATGGAATGGACCGATCTGATGGCCGCCGGGATCATCGACCCGGCCAAGGTGACCCGTTCGGCCCTCCAGAACGCGAGCTCGATCGCCGGGCTGTTGCTGACTACGGAAGTGACCGTTACCGACCTGCCGGAGAAGAACGAGCCACCGGCGCCCGGTGGCGGTGGGGAAATGGGAGGGATGCCTCCCTATTAGAGGGAATGGCGTAACCTTGCGGGGCGCGCGCGGGCGCGCCCTCTTTTTTGGCGGCGATGAGGCGCGCGGACTTTCTGTTCGTAATCGGCTACGATGGCGACACGGCACTGGTACACGGTCAGCAGCGCCGGCGCTACGGCAAGCTGACCACGCAGCAGCTCCTCGACCGGGGGCTGTACAAGGCCGCGTTCTGCTCCGCCGCGCATGCCGAATCGGCCACCGAGATGGAGTTGGTACGTGCTGAGATCGAACGCGTCACCCGGCGCCCCTGTTCGCTGAACGACGTCAGCAAGCTGTTTGGGGTGTTCGGGGTGCCGGCCGAAATCAAGCGCGTAATCGCGACCTAGGGAGCGGAGGTGCGAAAACCGTGAGCAATCCGTTTGACCGTGCCGCCGCTCCGTGGTAGACACACGCTGATGGATACGTTCTCTCTTCTGCAGGGCGCTTTCGGAGGTCTCGGCGGCGGCGCGAATGGCGGTGGCCAACTCGTGACCATGATGGTCACCTTCGGCCTGATCATCCTGATCTTCTACTTCCTGGTGATCCGGCCCCAGAACCGCCGCCAGAAGGACACGCGCGAGATGCTCTCCCGTCTCAAGAAGGGAGACAAGGTGCAGACCTCGGGCGGCATCCGGGGGGTGGTGACGGCGGTCAAGGAGGACGCGATCACGGTCAAGGTGGACGATACCACCAAGATCGAATTCGCCAAGGCTTCGATCACCGGCATGCTGGGGCCGCGTCCGGGCGAGTCCAAGCCCGCGCCACACTCATGACCAAACGCTTACGCCTGTTGATCATTCTCGCCTTCGTCGGCGTGTCCGTGTGGTTCCTCTACCCCACGGTGCGCTGGTACTTCGTCCTGTCGGAGGATCAGCGGCATGAGGCGAACGCGTCGCGCGACCAGATTCGGGTGTTGGCCCGGCAGCGCGCCGCCGTCGACCTGGAGTATCTGGTGCGGCAGGTGCGGACCGCCGCCGCCGCCCCGGTGCCGGAGCGGCTGGCCTACCTGAACGTCCGGGCGCGCGAGCGGCTGCGGGTGGAGCGGCGCACGGTGCCGGGCGCCTGGAGCGTGGAACAGGTTGCCAAGGTGTTTCCCACCGAGGGCGACACGTTCGTGGCGATGGAGGACCACCACCGCGCCGAGTTGCTGGAGCTCAAGGATCTGCGGTCGCGCAGCATCCAGCTCGGGCTCGATCTGCGCGGTGGCATGTACGTGGTGATCGAGCCGGACCTGGAGACCTTGCAGGAACAGAGCGGGATACCGCTCAACGCGCAGGAGGAGGAACTGGCGATTCGCCGCGCACTCGAAGTGTTGAACAACCGGATCGATCAGTTCGGCGTGACCGAGCCGCAGATCCGGCGCCGCGGCAACGACCAGATTGTGGTGGAGATGCCCGGCGCGCCGGACCCCGAGCGCATGCGCAGCTTCATTCTCGGCAAGGGCCGGCTCAACTTTCACATCGTGGACACCGACGGCCTGGCGCGGTTCCGGGAGTACCAGGCGGCCAATCCGGGCACCTTTCTGGGGGCGGACGGCCAGCCGCGTGATCCCGAGTTGCTCGCGGCCGGGACCGTGCTGCGCGGGCGCTACGAGAAGGACGCCTACGGCGTGGACCAGCTCCGCGGCTACACCGTGATCTTCGAACAGATGGGCCTCGAGGGCACCTACATCCAGCAGGCGCAGGTCAGCCGCCATCCGATCACCCAACAACCCACGGTGGTGTTCAACCTCACCGGCGAGGGCGGCGAGATCTTCTTCAAGCTGACCAGCGAGAACGTGGGCAACGTGCTGGCGGTGGTGCTGGACGACAAGGTCAAGGCGGCGGCGACCATCTCGGAGGCGATTCGCAACGCGGTGGTGGTGACCGGCTTCACCGAGAGCGAGGCGCGCGACTTGGCCCTGGTGCTGGAGACCGGGGCGCTGCCGGTGCCGCTGGAGATCCTCAGTCAGCAGGCGGTGGGCGCCTCCCTGGGCGAAGACGCCATCCGTACCGGCCTCAACGCGATCGCGCTCGGCATGCTGGCCGTGCTGGTGTTCATGGTCGCCTACTATCAGCTCGCGGGGCTGATCGCCAACTTCGTGCTGTTGCTCAACCTGTTCTTCCTGGTGTCGGTGTTGTCGGTGTTCAACTTCACGCTGACCCTGCCGAGCATCGCCGGCGTGATCCTCACGGTGGGCATGGCGGTAGACGCCAACGTCATCATCTTCGAGCGGATCAAGGAGGAGTACCGGCTCGGCAAGTCCGCCGGCGCGGCGGTCAAGGCGGGCTTCGGCAAGGCGTTCTGGACCGTGATGGACGCCAACATCACCACCTTCATCGCCGCCATCGCGCTGTCGCAGCTCGGCAGTGGCCCGATCCAGGGATTCGCCGTGACCCTGTCGGTGGGCATCGTCTCGTCGATGTTCAGCGCGCTGGTGGTGTCGCGGCTCATCTTCGACTTCCTGACCGAGACCCTGCGGGTGCAGCGGCTCAGCATAAGCTGGCGCGGCCGGCCGGGGTTCGCAGCCGGCGAGGCGGTTACCACGCGATGAGACAGGTGATACCCTTCACCCGCATCCGCTACCCGATGGCGGCGCTGTCCCTGGTGCTGATCGCCGCCGGGGTGCTGGGTACGGTGGCGCGCGGCGGCGTGAACCTGAGCGTCGATCTGAGCGGCGGCGTGGCGCAGCAGATTCAGATCGCACCGGTGGCGCTGGCGATCGCTGACGCCGGCGTCGCCCTCGAGCCGGAGCTTACGCCGCCCGACCCGCTGCTCGGGCGCCCCGGGTTCCTGACCGTCGAGTGGCTGCAGGAGGGCACCGTGCGGCGGCGCGTGCTCGACTTCGCGGCGTTCCCGACCATCGGCGCGATTGCCGGCGAGCTGGCCACCATACCCGGCGTGGAGGTGGAGTTGGCGGCGCCGGCGGACATCCCGGCCACCCAGCTCCAGCCGCCGGGATTCCGCGAGGCGGGGCGGCGCTTGGTGCTCGGCTTCCGGGACGTGTCGGCGCCACCCGACGCCCCGATCGAGGCGGTGCGCACGGCGCTGGCGCCGCTGGAGACCTTCGCGCTGCAGGCGATCGGCAACCCGGGTGAGCAGCGTTACATCGTGCGCGCCGAGCTGCTGCCCGCGGCGGCGGGCGAGGCGCCGTCCGAAGCGGCGACCACCGGCCGCGTCTTCTCCCTGCTGGCGGACGCGTTCGGCGCGGAACGGATTACCGTGCAGCAGACCGATTTCGTCGGGCCCAGTCTGTCCCGGGTGCTGGGAGAGCAGGCGGTGTGGCTGGTCGTGGTCGCGTTCACCCTGATCTTCATCTATATCCTGTTCCGGTTCCGGATCGCGTTCGCGGTAGGCGCGATCCTGGCGCTGGTGCACGACATCGCGATTATGCTGGGGGTGCTCGGCACGCTGCAGTTCGAGATCAGCACCGCCACCATCGCCGCGGTCCTGACCATCGTCGGCTACTCGCTCAACGACACCATCGTGATCTTCGACCGCGTACGCGAGAACGAAACGCTGATGCGGGACGCGGACTTCGAGGTGGTGATCAACACCAGCATCACGCAGTCGCTCGCCCGCACCATCATCACGTCGGTGACCACCCTGCTGGCGGTGAGCGCGATCTACATCTTCGGCACCTCGTCGATCCGGACCTTCGCGCTCGCCCTGATCATCGGGGTGGTGGTGGGAACCTACTCCTCCATGTTCGTGGCTGCGCCGACCGTGCTGGCCTGGCGCCGCGTGCACCAGCGCCGCAGTGCGCGGGCGGCGGCCGAGGGAGCGCAGCCGCAACCCGCGGCGCCCGGTCCCGGCGGCAGAACGCAGCGCGACGCGGTCACGGACAGCCCGGCGCCGGCGGACGCGGGCGGCAGCACCGGCGGGCCCGCGGGCAGCACCCCGAACCAGGATTTGGCCGTGACCCGAATCCAGCCGCGCCGCATCAGCCGCAAGCGGCGCCGCGGCTAGCCCCGTGGCCGCTCATCCGCCCGGCGGCGTAGCCGGCGACGTGGCGGTCGCCGCCGCCGGCGCCGACCGTCTGTACCGCATCCGCCACTCGTTTGCCCACGTGATGGCGGAGGCGGTGCTGGAGCTGTTTCCCGACGCCAAGCTGGCGATCGGCCCCCCGATCGCGGACGGCTTCTACTACGACTTCGATCTGCCGCGCCCGCTCACCCCGGAGGATCTGGAGCAGACCGGGACGCGCATGCGGCGCATCCTGGGCGGCGATCACCGCTTCGAGCGCAGCGTGATCAGCCGCGCCGAGGCGTTGGAGCGGTATGCCGGGCAGCCGTACAAGCTGGAGCTGATCGGCGATATCCCGGAGGGGGAGGAGATCTCGCAGTTCACGCAGGACAGCTTCACCGATCTGTGCCGCGGCCCGCACGTCGCCAGCACGCGCGAGCTCAACGCGCGCGCGTTCAAGCTCACCGGCAGCGCCGGAGCGTACTGGCGCGGCGACGAGCGGCGGCCGATGCTGCAGCGCATCTACGGTACCGCCTGGGAGACCGAGCAGGAACTGGCCGCCTACCTGGAGCGGCTGGTGCAGATCGAGCAGCGCGACCACCGCCGGCTGGGGCGGGAGCTGGGCCTGTTCTCGGTGCAGGAGCAGGTGGGCCCGGGACTGATCTTCTGGCATCCCAAGGGCGCCCGGCTGCGTTCGATCATTGAGGACTTCTGGAAGCAGCAGCACTACGCCGGCGGCTACGAGCTGGTCAACACCCCGCACGTCGGCCGCGAGTGGCTGTGGCGCACCTCGGGCCACCTCGACTTCTACGCCGCCAACATGTTCCCGAAGATGGAGCTGGACAACAACAGCTACTACCTCAAGCCGATGAACTGTCCGTTCCACATCATGATCTACAAGAGCGACCTCCGCTCCTACCGCGACCTGCCGGTGCGCTGGGCGGAGCTGGGCACGGTGTACCGCTACGAGCGTTCGGGCACGCTGCACGGCACGTTGCGGGTGCGCGGCCTGACCCAGGACGACGCCCACATCTTCTGTGCGCCGGAGCAGATCGAGGATGAGATCCGGGAGGTGCTGCGGTTCTCGATACGCATGTGGCAGGCGTACGGGTTCCACGACCTGGTCGCGCATCTGTCCACGCGGCCGGACAAGGCGGTGGGCGACGACGCCAGTTGGGACCGGGCCACCGCGTCGCTGCGTCAGGCGATCGAGCTGCAGGAGCTGGAGTACCAGGTGGACGAGGGCGGCGGCGCGTTCTACGGACCCAAGATCGACCTGCACGTGCGCGACCCGCTGGGACGGCTGTGGCAGATGACCACCATCCAGTTCGACTTCAACCTGCCGGAACGGTTCGACATGTCGTTCGTCGACCGCGACGGCTCCCGGCGGCGCCCGTTCATGGTGCACCGCGCCCTGCACGGCGCGCTGGAGCGGTTCCTGGGCGTGCTGATCGAGCACTACGGCGGCGCGTTTCCGCTGTGGCTGGCGCCGGTGCAGGCGGTGGTGATCCCGGTCAACCCCAAGGCGGGCGAGTATGCCGGCGCGGTTGCCGCGCGCCTGGGCGGCGCCGGCTTCCGGGTGGAGGCGGACCTCAGCGACAACCGCATGGGCGCCAAGATCCGTACCGCCCAGGGGCAGAAGGTGCCGTACATGGTGATCGTGGGCGCGCAGGAGCAGGCGGCCGGCACGGTCTCGCTGCGTGACCGGTCGGGCGAGCAGACCGGCGGGCTGGAGTTCGAGGCGTGCGTGGACCTGTTCCGGCAACGGGTGGCCGAACGCCGCTGATTCTGTTCGGTTGCTTCCTTCGCTTCCTTCGATAGTCAAGCGGGACGGGCGGCTGGTGCCGTTCAACCGCGACAAGATCGCGTTCGCGGTGTACCGCGCCGCGGTGGCGGTCGGCGGCCGCGATCGGGCGCCGGCGGAGCTGGTCGCCGGCGAGGTGGCCGCGCTGCTGGAACGGCGCGCGGCGGCGGCGGGCGGTGCTGCCGGCGGTGCTGCCGCCGGTGCGGCGGGCGCCACCGGCGTCGTGCCCACCGTGGAGGAAGTGCAGGACCTGGTGGAGAAGGTGCTGATCGAACGCGGTCACGCGCGCACCGCCAAGGCCTACATCATCTACCGCTACGAGCACGCCTTGAAGCGCCGGGGCCGCCCCTCGCTGACCTACTCGTTCGGCAACATCCCCTACAAGGTGCTGTGGGAGACGCTGTCGTGGACGGTGGACCACGCCTGCACCCGGCTGGCCGACCTCGCCGCGGCGGTCGACGGCGGCGGCTACCGCGCGCTGGTCGAGGCCTCCGAGGAGTTCTACCGCCACCAGATCGACGGCGCGGTGGCGGCGGTCACCGCGCGCGACCCGCGGCCGCGGGTGGTGATCGTGGCCGGCCCGTCGGCCTCGGGCAAGACCACCACCACGCTGAAGCTGCGGCAACGTCTGGAGCACCTCGGCTGGCGGCTGCACGCGATTGCGGCGGACAACTACTTCTACGATCTCGAGCAGCATCCGCGCGACCCGCGCGGCGACTACGACTTCGAGACCCCGCAGGCGCTCGACCTGGAGCAGTTCAACCACGACCTGACGCGCATCCTGGCCGGTGAGACGGTGCGCATCCCGCACTACGACTTCAAGCGCGGCCGGCAGTACCCGGCGGCGCAGCCGGTGCAGGTGGACCCGGACGCGGCGGTGCTGATCGATTCGCTGCACGGCCTGTATCCGGAGCTGACGCGCGGCATCCCGGATGAGCTCAAGGTCGGCGTCTACGTCGAGACCCTGTCCCAGCTCAAGGATGAGGGCGGCGCGTTCGTGCGCTGGCCGGACCTGCGCCTGCTGCGCCGGATCGTGCGCGACCGCCAGTTCCGCAACTACGACGCGCGCCAGACCGTGCTCCACTGGCAGTACGTGCGGCGCGCCGAAGTGCGCCACATCATCGCCCGGCTGCACACCGCCGACGCCATCGTCAACAGCTTCCTGGCCTACGAGCTGCCGATCCTCAAGGCGCGTCTGGCCGGCGACCTGGAGGCGCTCGCCGCGCACCTCGCCGCCTCCGGCGACAGCGACTACGACGACGCCCGCAGCCGCCTCCGGCGCGTCGCCGCCGTGTTCGACCAGCTCCCCGAATGGCGCGACGAGAGCATCGTCCCGTCCGACTCGCTGCTGCGCGAGTTCATCGGCGGCAGCAGCTACGCCTACGAGTAGACCGTGCGCAGCCGGCGAGGTGAGCGCTTCCGCCATCAAGAAGCGCACTAATCTAATTCTAATGCGTTTCGTCCAGTCGCTGGTACATCTGATAGACGCTGGAGGGGAAGACGACGATCTGGTTCCCGTCCGGGTCCCTGAACCAGCGAGCCGGATTGGTCGGGTGCGCCGAATGGACTTCGATGCCCTTACTCTCGAGATAGGCAATCGCTTCGTCCATGTCATCGTCGTCAACTTCGAGCGCGAGGAGCCGAAAGCCGGTCTGCTCCAGCGCAGGTTCCTTGTAATCGGGATCGGCCGGCGCCTCCGGGTCGATCGAAAACAGTTCGAGGATCGGGCCATCTTCCCCGGCCTTCGGGGCGTTGAGCGAAAGGTTGGCCACCTCTTTCAACCGCTCAAGGCCTTTCACCGTCCACCGCTCCCGGACTTCAAAGCCGAGGATTCCGCAGTAGAAATCGATGAATCTTTCGGCATCGGCCGTTGCCAATCCTATGTGATCCAACCGTTTGAACTTGAACATCGCTCACCTCCTGATGATAGAGAATCTACTTCTGATTATCGGCCTTTTTCTGCTCTTGTCCTGATGGCTCGCTTGGCCAACTTCATGCCGCGAGCTCCCAGACCACCAACACCACCGCTCAGCCTGGGATCAAGCAGGTCCCTCACCGCGTCGCCGAACATGTTCAGGCTATAAACTACAATGGTCAGGCAAAATCCAGGCCAGAGGGCGAGCCATGGCGCAGCCATTCTTGACGGCGTGTCTCATGATTCCCCAGCGGGTCTTCGGAGAAAGCGATCAGCCTCATCGGTGGCGACCAGTTCCACCAGATTGCTGGGTAGACCATGACCATGGTTCCCAGCCAGAAGTTAGGGGTTGCCAGGCCGATGATGGCGATGGTGCGCCCTACGTAGTCAGTGAGCGTATCCTGGCGGATCGCCGAGTAGATGCCGACCGGCAGGGCTATCACCAGCCCAATTACGATTGCCAGGAGAGTTGGTGAGTCGGGTAATTCGCGGCACCCGCAAGACCACGAGTCATCCCGCCGTAACCCTTATTTCTGACGTGAGCTACGAATGTAGGACCGTCCACGAAATTTCAAATGGGACAAAGTACCCGTCCCACCAAGGGCCGATCATCCCTCGAGGTTTCCAATCGCCTGTGCCATTCAAGAACTCCTCGTTAATCTCTTCAAGGTCCATGGCGATCTGCATTGCAGCTCGCACCCTGACGTCGAGTAACCGCGATCGGCCACTACATGATCGCCGGCGCGGATCGGGAACTGAACCAACGATTCGCCGGTGCCCGGCCCCTCGGTTGGCGTGAGCCTGAAGAAGTCGCACGCCAGCGACGGCAGGCATACGCTCCAGTGGATACGCCACAGCGCTCCGGTCTTGCCCGGTTCCTTCACGGTGGTAGGGGCGCTGCGCAGCGCTTCCAGCATCGGCACCCACCCACGCCGGCATCTGCGTGCCGATCGTGACCGACACCTGTGGCCGCGACCGCTTGCGCCACCAGTTGGGCACCCGTACCGACAGCCCGCTTTGCTCCAGCTCCGGCACGCTCTGCAGGAACCGATAAGCATGCGCGGGCGGCCAAGCCAGCGGGCGATACAGGTCGCCGGTGTCCGCCAGCGCACGCACCCACTCGTCGAACTGCCCCCACAGCCCCCGCAGGCCAGCTAGTACGGGAAGGGCAGGGGGCCGACCGGCACCTCGATCAGGGTCGGCGCCGCGGTTGCCGAGGCCTCCTGCAGGGCCGCTTGCAGGGCGTCGGCCTCGGCCACCCGCACGCCGCGCACGCCGAACGCGTCGGCGAGCTTCATGAAGTCGGGGTTGGACAGCTCCGAGCCGTAGGCGCGGCCGTTGAAGCGGGTGCGCTGATCGCGCAGCACGTTGCCGAACGCGTTGTCGTTGAACACGATCACCACCGCGTTGATCCCGTAGC
Organism: Spirochaetia bacterium; assembly: GCA_965198005.1. GTDB lineage: Bacteria > Spirochaetota > Spirochaetia > SZUA-6 > Bin103 > Bin103. The sequence continues at coordinate 845,868 of CBDAOI010000002.1, read as the reverse complement.
GGGCGGCCGTGGCCAGCTCCTGCACGTTGTACATGAAGCCGCCGTCGCCCGAGATGGCGACCACCACCTTGTCCGGCCGCGCGACCTTGGCCCCCAGGGCAGTGGGATAGGCGTAGCCCAGCGTCCCGAAGTAGCCGGGGGTGATGTACGACCGCGGCTCGTAGATCGGGCAATAGGCGCGGCTGTAGTAGCCGAGCTGGGTGAACCCCTGCACGATGATGGCGTCGTCGGGGATGCCGGAACGGATCGCGTCCATGAACGACTGCAACGGCTCCGGCTTGGTGTCGGGGTGGAACCGTTCGGCCCGGCGCGCCTGCAACTCCGCCGTGCGGCTGGGCCGCGCGGGCGTCGCCTGGACCAGCCGGTGGTAGAGCTGCTCCAGCGTGGCGCGCGCGTCGCCCGCCATGCCCACCGTGTTCGCGTAGTTGCGCCCGATCTCGGCCGGGTCGACGTCGAGCTGCAGCACCTGCGGCCCGGCGGGCACGCCGGGTTGGAACAGGCGGCTGCCCACCGCGAACACCAGGTCATGCTCGGCGAGACGATCCTTGTGCGGGTCCCGGCGGAAGCTGGTCGGCCCCATCGACAGATGGTGCCGGGCGGAGATGGCGCCCTTGCCGGCGGCGGTGGTGTACACCGGAATCTGCAGGTGTTCCGCGACCCGCAGCAGCGCCGCGTGCGCGTCCGCCGCGTGCACGCCGCCGCCGGCCCAGATCATCGGGTTGGCCGCGTTCCGCAGCAGCTCGACGGCGCGCGCGATCTGCTCCGTCGGGGCGGCGGGCCGGTTTACCGCGGCCGGCGCCAGCAGCTCGACCTCCGCCTCCTCCGCCAGCGTTTCGGGCGAGATCTCGATTTCCACCGGGCGCGGGCGGCCCGACTTGAGTTGCACGAACGCTTCGTGCACCACCTCCGGCACCTCCCGCGCGTGCAGAATCCGCCGGCCCCACTTGATCACCGGCCGGATCGTATCGAGTTGATCGTTGATCTCGTGCAACGCGCCGTGATCGCCCCCGACCAGGCGGCGCTCCACCTGCCCGGAAATCACCAGGATCGGCGAGGACGCGGAATACGCGGTGCCGATGCCGGCGGAGGCGTTCTGCAGGCCGGGGCCGGGAACCACCAGTGCGGTGCCGATGCCGGCGCCGGTGCGCGCGTAGCCGTCCGCCATGTAGGTGGTTGCCTGCTCGTGGCGGGTGGTGATGAAACGGATGCCGGACTGGTCGTAGAGGCCGTCCAGCAGGTGGTAGAGCTGCACGCCGGGCAGTCCGAAGATCACCCGCACGCCTTCCTCGCGCAACTGTCGCGCGAGCGCCTGTCCGCCGGTCAGTCTGGGCATGCTGTATTGTCCTAATGCGCCAAACGGGCTGGTTTCTCCAGCTTGCTGAAGCCCGCTGGCCGTGGTTGGCCTGATTCTACACCCCATGGCGCAGTCTGTCCCGCGCGCCGCGCGGCCCGTGCCGGGTTGCCGAACGTACCGAACGTAGACGCGCGTCCGGAAGGTCGGATAGTTCGACATAGTTGATCGCACTCCGTGCGAGGCGCCGCCGACAGCGCGGCATAGATGGCGGCCCGGCAGGCAGTAATCGGGCGGCGCGCCGGCCAGTAGTGAACCAACTCCACGTACCGTTTCGGATGCTTCTTCTCCCTCCCCGCAATAGCGTTGAGCACGTTCAGCGGCAGGTAGTCCTCAATCAGTCGGCAGTCATCGGTCGTCACAACGGACCTCTTCCCCTCACTGCGCATGGTGGTGGTCGTTTAGCAAGCCCATTTCCGCGAGAAAGCGCGACGGCCGTTTCAGCCATCCCTTGTACTGCCGCGCCCGCGACAGGATCAGGCGCTTCTTCGTTCGGGTGATGGCAACGAAGCAGTTGCGGCGTTCCTCTTCCAGCGCGGCGCTGCCGTTACTCTGCATGACACTGTGCCAGGACGGCAGAACCTCCTCCGCCATGCCGATCAAGTAGACGGTGTCAAACTCCAGGCCCTTGGCGCCGTGAATGGTTGCGAGGGAGACCGCTCCCGGTGTCGAAACGGGTTCCTTGGAGCGTAGCTCCAGCTCCTGAAGAAATCGGTCGAGCGACGTTGGCCCAACAGCAGATATGATTTCACCCCACAACCTGCGCCACGCGCTGAGGTCGTCCTTGAGGTCTTCGTCGGACTCATCGCTTTCGAAGTGACTGAGGATATTCTCGGCTGCCGATGCGAGGTTCAGGTCTCCGCTGGCGAGACCCGCAACCAGGTCGACGATCTCCGCGGCGGGCGACGGCAACCCGGCTTGGCGTGCTGCATTCGTCCATACCGACAGGTACGTCATATCCTCCACCGCCGACCGGGACAACAGCTCGTCGAAGTCCAGGGGGACAGGCGCGAAGCTGCCAAACGTCTCGGCCACCGTGGCCATGTTGCGCCGGTCGAGCGGCCGGTTGATCTGCTTGAGGCAGGCGACCAGCCACCTCATCTTGGGCGACGTAAAGTCGTCGCGGCGCACCAGAATCGTCGCCGGGACACGCTTAGCTTGCAGGGCTTGCCCCATCAACTCCAGTAGTGCCCGGGTCCTGCACAGCACCAGCGTCTGGCCGCGTGCGGCGACATCGACACAGGCAATCTCGCCGGCAATGCCCTGTACTTCGTCCGCACATGTCTCGAACACGCGGCACCGAATCTGCTGGTTGTCGAGAGAACGACTCCGCTGCGCCGCTTGTGCCGGGCGTTTCGACTCGGCGCGCCGGGCATTGTACACGACGAGACGATTGGCCGCCTCCACGATGCGCGGCGGGCAGCGGTAGTTGGTTGGCAGTTGCACGACTTCACAGGCGAAGTTGTCCACCAGGGTACTGATCCGCCGGACGTTGGCGCCATTCCACTCGTAGATGGTCTGGTCGTCGTCGGCCACGGCGAAGATCTGGCGAAAGTTCGCGCCTGCCATGCGCCGCAGAATCTCGTATTGGGCGCCGTTCGTGTCCTGGAATTCGTCAATGATCCAGTACCGGTACACTGTCTGATAATGGCGGGCCATCGCCGGATACGCGAAGAGTTCGTACGCCTTGAATATGAGCGAGTTGAAGTCCAATGCGTTGGCGCGGCGAAGTTCGTCCTCGTACAGGCGGTAAGCGTGGGCCACGCGGCAGGCTGCATCGGGCGACGCGTTGTTCCTTTCGGTAACCCTCTTTTCAGCTTGTTCCGGGCCGACCAGCCGGGCCTTCAGGGTGTCGATCAGCGGCAACAGCCGGCGGTCCGCGCGCTCGACATGGTGGGAGTCGCGCCCGAGGGCATCGTCCAACACGGCTTGTCGGTCGGATGTCCGGGAGTAGATCGCGAAGTCGGGCTTGATGCCGAGATGCACGCCATGCTGGCGCAGGACCTGTGCGCAGAAGCTGTGGAAGGTGTGGATGTCTGCGCGTTCTTCGAGCCCGGGCGCAAGGGTGGTCACGCGGCTCGCCATCTCGTGGGCGGCCTTGGTGGCGAACGTCAGCGCCAGAACGCGGAAGCGCTCGTCTGGCGATCGATGCAGCAGGCGGGCGACCCGACAAGTGAGCACGCGGGTCTTGCCGGAACCGGGACCGGCCAGCACGAGTAGAGGGCCGTTGTCCCACTCCACGGCCTTCCGCTGAATGTCCGATAGTTCTTGCAAGGTGGTCTCGAGATGGCTCGCCATCACACCAATCCCCGCAGTTGTTTGACGGCAGCTCGGAACGCCTCCGGCGTGCGTTGCGCCAATTCGGTGTCGCCACGAATCCGTGCCGCGAACGCCGCTGCATAGGTAGTCTTATTGTCCCGCAAACGCGCATGCTGAATACCGACCGCCGCCAAAGTCTCACGCAACTCCGCTCCAAGTCCGTCGGCGACGAGCTGCGTCTCCAGATCGCCGTCCGGATGGGTGCGACAGCGTTCCATTGATTCGGCTGCATCGAATCCTCGGTTTTCGATGGCTTGAACGAATCCTTGCCCCACGGTGTCGCCATCGAACACTGCCAGCCAGGGAATGTCCAGCGCCCGCGCCAATGCTGCGAAGGTAGCCGGGTTACCGTTGTTCTTTTTCGCGGAGCGCTGGCTGATTGTCGAAGGGCAAGCCGATTACCTGATCGTGTATGCGGTGGCGCATGCCATGGACTACGACCTCGACCAGCATGGCGTCTCCGTAATCGACGCGCAGAAAGACCGCTTCGATCTGGTGCGGCAGCGTGCGGATTCCGGAAAGGCTGACCGCGAACTGGCGGTCGTAGGCGTAGGCCAGACGGATACGGGCGGACTCTATCAGCAGACGCACGCGCTCCGCGTCTGCGGGTCTCGCCGCGGCCTTCTCTTCCGTGCCGAGAATCGCCAGAGCTTCGTCGGGAGAGATGACCGCCTCTTCAAGCGCGCCGTCCGGCAAGCGGACGCGGCACTCGTATCCGGCCGACCCGTTCGCGCCCAGGGGCCGTACATCCTCCAGGACCACCGGCACGTCGAAGTGCCCGGTCAGGGTCACCCGGTTGCCGATCTGAGTCGCAAGGGAGTGGTCAGCCATCCGTCGGATCGCAGATGGCTGGGCGAATCAGGTCGAGTCAAACCCCGAACGGGCCGTGTGGCGCAAGGTCGTAGAGGAGATCAAGCATGGCTGAACGCAATATCGCTGCGGAGGTCCTCAAAGGTCGACGGTGCGCACCGGCACGCGGAGCAGACCGGCGAATACCGGCTGGCGTCACTGTGAGCCGTCCCCCGGCGGCCACGCCGGTTTCCCCGGCTCTCCGCCAGCGAGAACGATAGCGTCGCTGACGATCACCCTGGTGAGTAGGCGCATAGATCAACCGTTCGGGAGGGAGTGATCATCTCGACCCCGCGGTCGAATCCCCAGCCAAGAGGTCGTTGTGGCGGCCCTGGTATGGTACACTGCCGGAGGCACCGATGACGCGACCCAAGGAACATGGCGGCGGGCGGCCGCCGCCGCCGATCGCGGGCGACCCCGGGTCGTTTCCGCCCGACGCCGAGTTGGCGCGCACGCTGGTGGCCACCGAGGGCCGCGCGGCGCTCAGCACCCTGACCGCACAGGGCTACCCCTACGGCAGCGTGGTGTCGCACGCCGCGGCCGCCGACGGGGCGCCGGTGCTGCTGATCTCGGAGCTGGCCGAGCACACCGTCAATGCCCGCGCCGACGCCCGCGCCAGTCTCCTGGTTACCGCGGCCACCGCGCCCGGCACCGACCCGCTCAGCACCGCGCGCGCGACCCTGGTCGGCCGCCTGCGCCCGATAACGGACCCGGCGGCGCGCGCGGCGCACCGCACCGCCTACGTGGAACGCCACCCGTACGCGGCGTACTATGCGGACTTCACCGACTTCGGGTTCTGGCGGCTGGAGGTGGAGCAGTGCCGGTTCGTGGGCGGCTTCGGCCACATGAGCTGGGTGACCGGCGCCGACTACCGCGCCGCCGGCGCCGACCCGCTGGCCGCCGCGGCCGGCGCCATCGTCGCCCACGTGAACGACGACCACGCCGATGCCAACCTGAGCTACGCCCAGGGGTTGGCCCACCTCGATGACGCCACCGCCGCCCGCATGGTCGGCGTCGACCGCTACGGCTTCACCCTGCGCGTGGACACCCCCTCCGGCCCGCGCCTGGCCCGGCTCGCGTTCCCCGCGCCGCTCACCGGCGCCGACCAAGCGCGCCCGGCACTGATCGAGCTGCTGCACGCGGCCCGCGCCGCGCCGGCCGCCGCGCCGGAACCCCGCGACTAATCCGGTCGAGATCGGCCACGGCCTCGAGCACACGGCGCTCGTCCGTCTCGGACCACGTGCCGCGAAACTCGCTCAGGGCGTTGCCGATGGCCGGCGGCTGATCGTCGGGTGCCCTGAGCCCGGCCCCCCTGCGCATGAGGAACACGGCCGCCTTGTTCAACGACGTGTCACGTCGTTTTGCCACCTCACGCAGCCGTCGTTCAAGCTCCCGATCGAGAACGGACCTTAAGCGCCGATCACGACTCGTGGCAAGTCGTTCCCGCCCGGCTACGCCGCACCGGGCGGCGGCGGATTGTGGCAGGCCAGCGCGCGGCCGGCGGCGTCCGTCTCCAGCTCCGGCATGCGCCGGCGGCAGAGGTCGATGGCGTAGGCGCAGCGCGGGTGAAACGGGCAGCCGGCCGGCGGGTTGACCGGGGACGGGACGTCGCCCTGGATCGCGGGCCGGGCGCCGGGGCCGGCCAGCCGCACCGCGGGATCGGCCACCGGCACCGACTGCATCAGCGAGATGGTGTAGGGGTGGCGCGGCCGTTCGGTGATCTCTTCGGCACTGCCCAGCTCCACCAGCTTGCCGAGGTACATCACCGCCACCCGGTGGGCGATGTAGCGCACCACCGCCAGGTCGTGGGCGATGAACAGGTAGGTCAGGCCGAGTTCCTCCTGCAGCTCGATCAGCAGATTGAGGATCTGCGCCTGCACCGACACGTCGAGCGCCGAAACCGGTTCGTCGGCGATCACGATCGACGGGGTCAGGGCGAGTGCGCGGGCGATGCCGATGCGCTGCCGCTGGCCGCCGGAGAACTCGTGCGGGTAGCGCTGCGCGGCGGACCGCGGCAGGCCGACCCGGTCCAGCAGGCCACGCACGTGGCCGGCCAGCTCCGCCCCGGTGTGGGTGGCGTACTCGCGCGGCCCCTCGGCGATCAGATCGTGCACCAGCAGGCGCGGGTTGAGTGACGCCCACGGATCCTGGAACACGATCTGCAGCCGGCGGCGCGCCTGCCGGAGCCGCGCGCGCGGCATGGTCAGGACGTCGCAGGCGGCGGCGCGCCGGTCGGCCGCGGCCCGCAGGCGGCGTTCGGTGCGCCGCAACTCGCGGATGCCGCCCGAGTCGCCGCCGCCGGGCACGGTCGGCACGGTCGGCACGGTCGGCACGGTCGGTGCCGTTGGCGCCGGCGGCGCGCAACTCCATCGCGCGCGCGCGCGCCGCGTCCGCCTCCGCGTCCAGCGCCGTCACCTCGGTTACCAGCGCGGGGTCGGGGTCGAGGTAGACGCGCCCGGCCTGCGGCTGATAGAGGCGCAGGATGGAACGCCCCACCGTGGTCTTGCCGCAGCCCGACTCTCCCACCAGCCCCAGGGTTTCGCCGCGGTAGAGCCGGAACGAGACGCCGTCGACCGCGCGCAGCATCACCTTGCGGGTGCTGAACGTGCCTGCGCGCACCGGGAACCGGGTGTGCAGCCCGCGCACGTCGAGCAGCGGCGCGGCCGTTGGCTCGGCCTGCGGCAACGTCGCCCGGTCCGGTTCACTCATCGTCGTACACACTCGCGGCCCGCGCCGCCTCACCGTACAGGAAGCAGCGCGCGTAGTGGCCGTCCGCCACCCTGGTCAGAGCCGGCTCCGCGGCGCGGCAGTGGGCCATCGCCCGCGGACAGCGGTCGGCGAAGCGGCAGCCGGAAACCCGCCGCCGCGGATCGGGCAGGGTGCCGGGAATCGCCTGCAACAGGATGCGCCGCCCGTCCGGCGCGTGCTTGGGCCGCGTCAGCGTGGGCACCGACGCCAGCAGCCCGTGCGTATAGGGATGGGCGGGCGCCCGAAACAGGTCCCGCACGGACGCCGTCTCCACCACCACGCCGGCGTACATCACCACCACCCGATCGGCGAACCCGGCGACCACCGCCAGGTCGTGGGTGATGAAGATGATGGACGAGCTGACCTGCTGCTTGAGCGCGCCCATGAGCTGCAGGATCTGCGCCTGGATGGTCACGTCCAGGGCGGTGGTGGGCTCGTCGGCGATCAGCACCGCCGGCCGGCAGGCCAGCGCCATGGCGATCATCACCCGCTGCCGCAGGCCACCGCTGAGCTGGAACGGATACTCGCGCACGCGCTGCCCAGGGTCGGGCATGCCCACGGACTCCAGCAGGCGCACCGCCTCCGCGGACGCCGCGGCCCGGCCCAGCCCGCGGTGCAGGGTCAGCACCTCGCCGATCTGGTGGCCGACGGTGAACACCGGGTTGAGCGAGGTCATCGGCTCCTGGAAGATCATCGAGATGCGGTTGCCGCGGATCCGGCGCATGGCGCGCTCGTGCAGGTCCAACAGGTCACGCCCCTCCAACCGGATGCGGCCGCTGGCGATCGCTCCCGGCGGGTTCGGCACCAGCCGCATCACCGCCAGCGAGGTGACCGACTTGCCGCAGCCCGACTCGCCCACGATGCCCAGCGTCTCGCCGCGCGCCACGGCGATATCCACCCCGTCCACCGCCCGCACCACGTGATCGTGCAGGTGAAACCGCACCCGCAGATCCTCGATCTGCAGCAGGGCGTCGGCCACCGGCGGCCGCTCGTCCGCCTGCCGGCGCAGCTCGGGTACCGCGGGCGCGCTCAATGCCGGCTCCGGGGGTCGACCGCGTCGCGGATGCCGTCGCCGACGAAGTTCCACGCCATGATCGCGAGGAAGATGCAGACGCCGGGCACCAGGATCCAGGGGAAGTCCTGGAACACCCGATAGCTGCGCGACGCCGACAGCATCAGCCCCCAGCTCGACTGCGGCTCGGTGATGCCCAGCCCGAGGAAGCTCAGGGCCGATTCGCCGAGGATGAAGCCGGGGATGGTCAGGGTGATGTGCACGATCACGTACGACAGCGTGTTGGGCAGCACGTGGCGGCGGATGATCTTGAACGGACCGAGGCCGAGCGCGCGCGCGGCCAGGACGTATTCCTCGGTGCGCAGGGAGAGCACCATGCCGCGCACGATGCGGGCCAAGCTGCCCCAGATCACGAACGAGACGATCAGGATGATCAGGAAGTACACCTGGACGCTGTTGAGGGTGGGCGGAAAGGTGCCGCGCAGCGCCAGCAGCAGGTAGAACGCCGGGAACGACAGCAGCACCTCGGTGAAACGCATCAGCAGATTGTCGACCGCGCCGCCGAAGTAGCCGGCGGCGCCGCCGATCAGCAGCCCCATCACCAGGGTGATCGCGGCCCCGACCAGACCCACGGTCAGCGACACGCGCGCTCCGTGCAGCAGGCGCGAGGCCAGGTCGCGCCCCGCGTGGTCGGTGCCGAGCGGAAAGAAGCCGCCGGTGGTCGCGGCCAGCAGGTGGACGCGCGCCGTGAACAGGCCCAGAAACCGGTACGGGACGCCGCGCACGAACAGCCCGGGGAAGTTCTTGTTGCCCTTGGCGACGATCAGCTCCAGGGTCTCGGGTCGTGCGCCGGGGTGGCGCAGCCGCAGGCGCCGGTGCAGGTCGCGCCGCGGGTCGCGCTCGATTTCCTCCAGCAGCGCCGCCAGCTCGCCGAGCCGCGGGTCGCTATCCGTCAGCCCGTAGTGGCGCCGCACCGCGGCCAGCGCTGCCGCCCGCCGCGCCGCCGGATCCTCCTGCAGCGCCACCGCGCGCAGCTCGGCGCGGCCGGCCACCCGCTCCTGCGACACCACCCGCAGGGTGCGGCGCGGTACCCGCCCGTACGTGCGCAGCGCCTGATTGACGATTCGCATCTCGTACACGAACGGACGCACCACCAGGCGGCCGCCGTCGAGGTAGCTGAAGCGGAGACGCGTCGGCGGCTGGTACGACTTGGTCTTGTCGGTCCACAGCATGGTGGCCGGTGCCAGCGGGTCGGCGAACAGGGCCAGCGCGTAGAGCGCGATCAGCACGCTGCCGCCGATCCGGCCCAGCCGATGCTTCTTGAACCGCCGCCAGTACACCTCCGGCAGCGACTCGGTGCGCTCCTGCGCCGCGTCCGCCACGCCCACCGCCGGCGCAGAGCTCATGTCACCCGGATCCTGGGATCGGTGATCGCCAGCAGGATGTCGGCCAGCAGGTTGCCGATCATCAGCAGCACCACGCCGTAGATCAGGCTGCCGGACACCAGGTAGGGGTCCTGGTTGAGCAGCGCCGACAGGATCAGCTTGCCCAGGCCCGGCCAGCCGGTGACGATCTCCACCAGGGCCGCGCCGCTGAGGATCTCGCCGATGTTGAAGCCCAGGATGGTGATCATCGGGTTGACCGCGTTGCGCAGCCCGTGCTTGAGCAGCACCACGCGCTCGGCCAGCCCCTTGGCGCGGGCGGTGGTGGTGTACTGCTGGCCGAGCACCTCCAGCATGTTGGCGCGCATGATGCGTGTCAGCCCGGCGGTGATGGCGGTGGAGATCACCAGCGCCGGCACCACCAGGTGCCTGGCCAGATCCCAGGTCTTGCCCAGGGCGCTCAGGTCGGCGTGGTCGATCGAGGTCATGCCGCCGATCGGCAGCCAGCTTCCGGTGGATGAGATCAGGAACAGCAGCAGCGACGCCAGGAAGAAGTTGGGAATCGACAGTCCGAAGAACGCCAGCACGGCGATCGACTGGTCCTGCCAGCGGTACTGGCGGGCGGCGGCGATGATCCCGGCCGGCACCGAGAACCCCCACGCCAGCAGCAGCGACACCACCGCCAGCAGCAGCGTGTTGGCCGCGCGCTGCGAGACCAGCACGAACACCGGCGCCTTGAAGGTCTGCGAGTAGCCGAAGTCGCCGTGCGCGGCGTTCCACAGGTAGCGCCCGAACTGCACGTGCCAGGGCTGGTCGAGGCCGAAGCTGGCGCGGAACCGCTCCAGGTCCTCGGGGCGGATGTCCGGATTGAGCGCGTACGCGGTGTAGACGTCGCCGGGCGCGAGCTGGATCAGCCAGAAGGCGATGGCCAGGGTCACGACCAGGATCGGCACGGCGTTCAGCAGCCGGCGGACGACGAGTCGCAGCAGCGACAGGCTCATGCCATACGCGGAGAGCCCGGGAACGCGATCCCGGACTCTCCTGCCTTGGGGCGCCTACTTCACGTACAGCCGGTCGACGAAGCCGAGCATGCCGTAGGCGTTGAGCGGGTGCGGCTTGATGTTGCCGAAGGTGTTGCGATAGGCGTGCATCACCGCCGGGGCGAAGGTGTAGGCCCAGGGCACCTCCTCGATCCAGAGCTCCTGCAGCTTGCGATAGCCGCGGATGCGCTGCTCCTCGTCGGCGGTGAGGTTGGCCTCGTCCCAGGCCGCGTCGACCGCCGCCTCCCAGTCGCGCCGCGGCGATTCCTGGCTCGGCTCGATCATGTGCAGGCCGCCGTGCGACGGGTAGACGTTGGCGCCCCCCACCGGGTCGACCGAGCCGGTCAGGCCGATCAGGATCATCTGCCAGTCGAACGAGGAGACCAGCCGGGTGACCAGCTCGTTGAACGCCTCGGGTTTGAAGGTGACGTCGACGCCGACCGCCTTCGCCTCCTGGCTGAACAGCTCGCCGATCTGCTCGCGGACCGTGTTGCCGGAGTTGGTGTTGAGGGTCAGCTCGATCTTGTTGCCGTCCGGATCCTCGCGTACGCCGTCGCCGTCGCGGTCGGTGTAGCCGATCGAGTCGAGCAACTCCTTGGCGCGCTCCGGGTCATACTTGAAGGCGGCGTCGGCGGCGCCCTCCCAGTAATAGGGAGAGACGGTCCACACGAACGAGTACTGCGGGTAGCCGAAGCCGAAGGCGATGTTGTTGATGATGGTCTGGCGGTCGACCAGGTGCGCCATCGCTTGGCGGAAGGTCTTGTTGGACAGCCAGGTGAGCGCCGGCGGCTCGATGCCGCCGTCTTCCTCGCCCTCAATCGGGTTCTGGTTGAAGGTGATGAACTGGGTGCTGGAGGCGGGGCCGACGTTGTAGATCAGGAAGTCGTCCGCTTCCTGCTTGTCGACCAGCACGCCGTAGTCCTCGCCGCGCAGTGGCCAGGCATCGGTCTCGCCGGCGACGAAGCGGGCCAGGCCGGTGTCGAGATCCTCGACGAACTCGATCACGAACTCGTCCAGGTAGGGGAGCTGCTGGCCCCACTCGTCCTGCTCGTAGTAGCGGGGGTTGGGGGTCATCACCACCCGCTGGCTGGGCAGGTACTCGGCAATCAGGAACGGACCGTTGCCGACGATGGTGGTCACGTCGGCGTCGACCCCCCAGAACGAGTTGACCGCGGCGGCGCCCTCCGCCTCGACCAGCGGCTCGAAGACGTGGCGCGGCATCGGGCCGATCGAGGCGACCTCGAAGATGCCGGCGTACACCGACGGCAGCACGATGCGGTAGGTCAGCTCGTCGATCAGCTCGAACTCGGCGTACTCGCCGCCGATCAACAGGGCGTCGCGGATGCTGGTCTCCACCGCTTCGTTCTTATAGATCTCGTTGACGCTCCACACGACCTCGTCCGCGGTGATCGGGTCGCCGTCGGACCAGGTCAGGCCGCTGCGCAGGGTGAGCGTGATCGTCTTCTGGTCTTCCGAGATCTCCCAGCTCTCGGCCAGGTCCGGCTCCCACTCCAGGGTGAGCTGGTTGCGCCGCACTGCGCTGAGGAACATGCGGTCGGTGACGTTCGTGGTCGAGGTTTCCTTGGCCACCACCGGGTTGAAGCTCTTGGGATCGGAGGTGCTGGTCACGACGAACCGGCCGCTGTGGCGGCCGCGCTCCCACGCGGAGTGATCGACCGGCTGCAGCAGGTCGATGGGGCTGGACGGCTCGGCCGCTTCGGGTTCGATCTCCACCTCGGGACCCGCCCACGCGGCCATGGCGGCGGCGCCGGCGATCAGGATGGCGAGGACTCTCTTCATTTGGGGACCTCCTGTGAAGGCAGTGTTCTAGTATGGTACCGCACGCGGCACCGGGCTGTCTGCTTACAACCGGTCCTCGGCCCGGTCGGCGGGGCTGAAGCCGAGCACGGCCCGGGTGTGCTCGCTGTCCAGCCAGCGGTAGCGGTTGGCCGACACGGCATAGAAGATGTCGAACCGCAGTTCCGGCGGGGCGTTTACCGCCAGTTCGGTAACCGTGGCGACGTCGCGCTGGCTGCACCATGGCGCCCCGGCCGCGGAGTTCTGCGGCGCATCGTCGTGCACCACGCCGGCGATGCGCAGACACAGGCAGGAGAGGCCGTGGCCGTCGGCGGTCGACAACCATGTTGACCATAAGCCGATGTTGGATCGATTGACCGTTCGCAACTACAAATCCATAAGAGAGTTGGAAGAGTTCGAGTTGCGCGGACTGAACGTCCTTATCGGTCCCAACGGAGTAGGTAAGAGCAACTTTATCAGTCTGTTCCGTATGCTTGGGTCGCTCTTCGACAAGCGACTCCAACAATTCGTCACGAGCGAGGATGGGCCGGACGCTTTGCTATTCGGCGGTCGTAAGCGAACGCAGACGATCGAGACGGAGCTGATATTCAAGGAGGTATACTATCGCGTCGCGCTCGCGCCGGCCTCAGGTACGCTGGCGGTAGCTGGAGAGGAAGCGAGATTCCCGGAGGGCGCACGAGGGCAACGTTTGGGTTCGGGGCTCTACCCGTCTGTGTCTAGCCACGATGGGCGGATCGAAGGGCGTGTCGAGTCCGAATCCAAGGGTTCCTACGAAAGAGGAGCTCGTCTGCCGGGTGCGGATCTGGGGCGGGACGCGTCCTGGTCCTACGTCTGCTCGGGGGTTGCGAGTTGGCGCCGCGTGTATCACTTCCACGACACCGGCGACACCGCTCCCATTCGTCAAGCTCAGGCGGCGCGCGACAACCTCGTGCTGATCTCTGTTCCTCCATACCGCGTTCCGTGATGTAGCGCCGCCCTGGCCGGCGCTACACCCGGACCGCGGCGCCGGTGGCCGCGGCCTGCTGCGCCGCCAGCGCGAAGCGCAGAATCTCGCGCGCCTCGCGCCCCGCCAGCCGGGCCTGCGCGCCGCGGCGCAGGGCCTCGATCCCGTGCCGGGTGGCGTGCACGAAGCTGCGCTCCCAGCCGGTCTCCAGGTCGCGGTAGTCGGTCCAGGCGCCGGCGCGGTAGAGCTGCAGCGGCACCACCCCACGCCCCAACTGGCCGTGCCCCCGGTTGATCAGGAGCACCCCCTCGGTGCCGGTGATCTCCACCCGGTCGTCCTGCGCGTAGTGCTCGGTGAGGACCTCAAGGTCGGGGGAGTAGACGATCTCCAGGTTGCCGCAGCGCTGGCGCGGAAAGCGGAACGAGATCAGCGCCGGGGCATCGAACACGAAGCCGTCCTCGGCCACGGTGCGGCCGATCCAGGCGTGCACCTCCTCGGCCGGTCCCATGAAGTGCCAGGCCAGGGCGAACTTGTGGTGGCCGTCGTCGAACGCCAGCGGGCCGCCGCCCGCCTGGGCGCGGTCCTGGCGCCACGCCTGCGCCGCGGCCGGCACCTCCCAGGCGAACCTGCGGCTGCCGGGGTTGCTCTTGATGCGGATGGTCAGCGGCTCGCCGATGGCGCCGGCGTCCACCAGCTCCTTGGCCTTGACCACGGGCGGGTAGAAGATGAAGTTCTCGAACACCCGGAACGGCACCCCGGCCCGGTCGGCGGCGGCGATCAGCCGGTCGGCGTCGGCCAGGTTCAGGGCCAGCGGCTTCTGCAGCGAGACCGCCTTGCCGGCCGCGACCGCGGCCAGGCCCACCTCCAGGTGCAGGTGGTGGGGCAGCAGGATTTCGACCAGGTCGACCGCTTCCAGCGCCAGCAACTCGCGGTAGTCGGTGCAGATCGCCGGCCGGTCGAGCCCCCAGGCGCGGGCGCGCGCCGCGGCCAGGGCAGGGTCACGGTCGCACAGCGCGACGATCTCGGCATGCGGGTTGGCGCGGTACTCGATGGCATGCAGGTCGGAGATGCGGCCGGTGCCGATGAAGCCCACGCGGATCCGGTCCAGGGTGCGTCTCGACACCGGCGCTACTCCGGCTCCGCGCGCCCGCCTCGTGCGGGTCGTCCCCGGCGCCGTCCAGGTCGTCCGACCGGCACTTGGCAAACTGCGCTAACATATTGTAGACAGAGCATCCGCCTGTAGTGTAACGCAGGCGACGATGACAAAGAGCAAGGAGGACGCACAATGCGGACAACCAAACTTCTGTGTGGCGCAGCACTGGCCTGCGCGCTGGTGCTGGTGGCGACCGTCGGCTGGACCGAGGGCGACCCGGAGACCCAGGAAGTCACCATCACCCACTACTTCGGCGGTGACCTCGGTCGCGCCGGCCTGGAGGAGATCTTCGGCAGCTTCAACGAGCAGACCGGGATCACGGTGGTCGACAGCCCGATCGGCCACGAGGACTTCAAGACCGGCATCCTGGTGCGCGCCGCCGGCGGCAACATGCCCGACGTGTTCAGCTACTGGGCCGGAGCCCGCACTCAGTTCGTGGTCGACGCCGGCAACCTCGGCGCCATCGACGGCATGTGGGCCGAGCACGGCCTGGACGCGGTGGTGGCCAAGTCGGTGGCGGACGGCGCCACCATGTACGACGGCAGCCGCTACCTGGTGCCGTTCGGCTACCACTACGCCGGCATGTTCTACAACGCCAAGGTGATGGCGGACGCCGGCGTCACCGAGTTCCCGACCGACTGGGACGGGTTCCTGGCGCTGTGCGAGCACCTCAAGGCGCAGGGCATCACCCCGATCGCACTGGGCTCGATGAACCGCTGGCCCGCGCAGTTCTGGTTCGACTACCTGCTGCTGCGCACCGCCGGCCCTGAGTACCGCGCCAGCCTGATGGCGGGCGACGCCTCCTACACCGACGCCGAGGTGCAGCGCGCGATGGAGCTGTGGAAGGGCCTGGTCGACGCCGGCTACTTCGCGCCCAACGCCAACGCCGACGACTGGACCGACGCCTCCGACAAGGTGGCGCGCGGCGATGCGGCGATGACGCTGATGGGCACCTGGATCACCGGCTACTGGAATGGCAACGGCCTGATGGCGGGCGACGACTACGACTTCTTCGAGTTCCCGACGATCGACGCCGGCGTGCCGAACGCCGCGGTCGGGCCGGTCGACGGGTGGCTGATCTCGGCCAACACCGAGAACCGCGCCAACGCCGAAGCGCTGGTCGCGTTCCTGGCCAGCGACCCGGCCTCGCAGGCCAAGTGGGCGCAGATCCAGGGCGCGCTGTCCCCCAACGTCAACGTGGATGACAGCATCTACACCTCGGTGATGATGCGGGCGCTGGAGGTGGTGGGCAACGCCGACACCTTCGCGTTCAACTACGACCTGGCGACCACGCCGCCGGCGGCCGAGTACGGCCTCGACCTGTTCGCGCGGTTCATGGACGACCCCGCCGCGTACATGCAGCACCTCGCCGACACCGAAGAGGGTGTCAGGGGCGTGTTCGACAGCTAGAGCCACGCCCCCCGCGGCCGGCCGGACGATGAAGCGACAGGAGACCTTCTGGCGGATCGCGCTGCTGTTCCTGCCGTTGTCGGTATTCGGCGTCTTCGTCGTCTGGCCGCTGCTCAATTCCTTCTACTATAGCTTCACGGACTGGAGCGGCTTCAGCCGCGACTTCCAGTTCGTGGGGCTCGACAACTTCGCCGGGGTGGTTTCCGACCGGCTGTTCACCAACGCCACCCTGAACACCCTGATCTGGACCGCGCTGGCGCTCGTCCTGCCGACCGCCGGCGGGCTGACGCTGGCGCTGATGCTCGACACCCGGGTGCGCGGCACGAACGCGTTCAAGTCGATCTTCTACCTGCCGACCTGTCTGGCGTCGGTGGTGGTGGGGCAGATCTGGATCTGGATCTACCGGCCCGACTGGGGCCTGCTCAACACCGCCATCGGCGCCGTCACCGGCACGGTTCCCAACTACGCCTGGCTGGCCGAGCCGCAGTCCGCGCTCTACTCGGTGATCGTCGCCTGGTCGTGGCAGCAGATGGGGCTGGCGATGGTGATCTTTCTCGCCGGCCTGACCTCGATTCCGGCCGACCTGCTCGAGGCGGCCGAGATCGAAGGCGCCAGCCGCGGCCAGCGCATCCGGTACGTGGTGCTGGCGCTGCTGCGTCCGGCCACGGTGGTGGCGGTGGCGCTGAGCGTGATCAACTCGCTGAAGGCGTTCGACATCCTGTTCATCATGACCGGCGGCGGCCCGTTCCACTCCTCCGACACGCTGGCGATGTACATGTACAGCGAGTCGTTCAAGAAGTACCGGATGGGGTACGGCAGCTCGATCTCGGTGATCCTGTTCCTGATGACGTTGAGCGTGATCACGGTCTACTTCCGCCAGCTCAAGAAGCTGGACGAGCTGTATGACTGACGCGCCCGCCGGCGCCGGCCCGCGCCGGCTGCCGTGGATCGGGGTGCTGTTCGCCGGTCTCGTGGTGCTCGCCCTGCTGTTCCTCGCGCCGACCGTGGGCGTGATCCTGAGCGCGCTCAAGAGCACCCGCGACATCGCCTTCGGCACGCTGTGGGCGATTCCGCGGACCCTCGATCTGAGCAACTTCGCGGTCGCGCTCGGCCATCCCTCGGTCGCGAGCTACTTCATCAACACCTGGCTGGTCACCGCGCCGGCCACCGTGGGGTCGATCGCGCTCGGCATTCTGGCCGGCTACGTGTTCTCCAAGCTGCCGTTCCGGGCCAGCGAGCTGCTGTTTCTGGTAATCGTGTCGGGGATGTTCTTTCCGCCGCAGATCGTGCTCATTCCGCTGTTCCGGCTGTTCAACCGGCTCGGCCTGCTCGACACCCTGTGGCCGATGATCATCGTGCACGTCGCCATGGGCATCCCGATCTGCACCCTGCTGATGCGCAACTTCTTCGCCACCGTCCCCAACGCGCTGCGCGAAGCCGCCATCGTCGAAGGCGCCAGCGAGTGGCAGGTGCTGACCCGGGTAGCGCTGCCGATCAGCCTGCCGGCGCTGGCGGTGCTGGCGACCCTGCAGTTCACCTGGATCTGGAACGACTTCCTGTGGCCGCTGATCTTCACCCAGAGCGACGACAAGCGCACCATCATGCTGGGCATCGTCTCGCTGCGCGGCCAGTACACCGTGGCCTGGGGCGTGCAGGGCGCCCTGTCGCTGCTCGCCAGCCTGCCGACCCTGCTGGTGTTCCTGTTGTTCCAGCGCTTCTTCATCAAGGGCATGACCATGGGCGCGATCAAGGGCTGACCCGCCTCTTCATTTTCCCGAGCCTGCCGTGCCATTCATCGTATCGTTCCCGAAACCAGATATGCGTGCTCGTGGGGTCGTCGATAGCACGGGCGTACAGGTCCTCGAATATGCGATGTGCCTCACGGTCCTCACGGTAGTTTCTTGCGCGCTTGCTGACAAGGTTGCCACGGCCGCCTTGCGGGTGCTTCAGTAGTGGAACCGCTGGCGGGCGGCGCGGTCGCGCTCGTACTCGGCGCGCAGGGTCTGGGTCACCTCGCTGCGGCTGACCTCGGCGGGGGCGATGTCCCACCAGACGTCGGCGCCCGGCACGTAGCGGTGCTTCTCGATCTCGGCCACGATCACGCAGCTCCGGGGCTCGGCGCGCGCCGCGCGTAATGCCGCGCGCACCTCGTCGGGCGTGCTGGCGTGAAAGCCGCGCGCGCCCATCGCCGCCGCGATCGCGGGCATGTCCACCGCCACGTACTCGCCGTCCGGACGGCGGCCGTCGCCGGTGTCCGCGCGGCTGCGGAACTCGGTGCCGAAAGAGTGGCCGGCGCGCGCCATCTGCAGCCGGCGGATCACCTGGAAGCCGTGGTTGTCCACCACCACCACCGTGATCTTGAGCCCCTCCTGCTGCGCGGTCATCAACTCCATCGGGTTGAGCAGGTAGCCGCCGTCGCCGAGGTAGACGTATACCTCGCCCTCCGGCTGCTGCATGCGCACCCCGAGCGCCGCCGGCAGCTCCCAGCCCATGCACGAGAACCCGAACTCCAGGTAGCAGCCGGCGCCGCACTCCAGGTCCCACAGCTTGAGCAGGTTGCCCACCGGCGCGCCGGCCGCGGCCACCACCGAATCGCCGGGCCGCGCCTCCTGGTTGAGCACCCGGATCACCTCGCCCTCGCCCATCGCCTCGCCGGCGCGGGGCGCGTACGCGTCCCTGGTCTTGACCTCCTGCCACTCCGCCATCAGCTCCGCGATCCGGCTGCGGCGGGCGGTGAAGTCGATGGCGCGCGCCCGGCATCCCTCGGCCAGCGCGCGCAACGCCGCGCGCGCGTCGGCCACGACCGGCAGCGAACCGTTCTTGTGGGCGTCGTGCGCGCTGACGTTGATGCTGACGAACCGCACGTCGGGGTGGCGGAACAGGCTGTTGGAGCCGGTGGCGAAGTCGCCGAGCCGGGTGCCGACGGCGATCACCAGGTCCGCCTGTCCGGCGTAGTGGGCGGCCGCGGTGGTGCCATCCACGCCGTGACCGCCGAGCGACCACTCGCGGGCGGAGCGCAACGCCCCCTTGCCGCCGTAGGTCTCCGCCACCGGGATGCCGAACGCGGCCAGCTCGGCCAGGGCATCCCAGGCCGCCGAGTAGTGTACGCCGCCGCCGGCCACGATCAGCGGCTGCAGGGACCGCTCCAGCAGGGCCAGCGCCTCGGCGACGCGCGCCGCCGCCGGCGGCCGGCGCTCGATCCGCCAGGTGCGCTCGGCGAAGAAGTGCGCGGGGTAGCGGTAGGCGTGCGCCTGCACGTCCTGCGGGAGCGAGATGGTGACGGCGCCGGTCTCGGCCGGGTCGGTGAGCACGCGCATCGCCTCCGGCAGCGCGGTGAGGAGCTGTTCGGGGCGCGAGATGCGGTCGAAGAAGCGGCTCACCGGCCGGAAGCAGTCGTTGACGCTGACGTCGGCCGACAGCGGGTGCTCGATCTGCTGCAGCACGTTGCCCTGGTGGCGGGTGGCGTAGTAGTCGGACGGCAGCAGCAGCACCGGCAGGCGGTTGATGGTGGCGGTGGCGGCGCCGGTCACCATGTTGGTCGCGCCCGGCCCGATCGAGCTGGTGCAGGCCAGGGTCGCGGTGCGCAACGCGGCCTTGGCATAGCCCGAGGCGGTATGCACCATCGACTGCTCGTTGCGGCTCTGGTAGTGGGGAAGGTCGGCCCCCGCCGACTCCAGCGCCTGCCCCAGGCCGCTGACGTTGCCGTGGCCGAAGATGCCGAAGATCGCCGGGATCAGCCGGCGGCGATGCCCGTCCCGCTCGCTGTACTGCCGGCTCAGGAACTTGACGAGCGCCTGCCCGACGGTGAGCAACCCGGTAGCGGGGGCGCGGGATTGACGCATGCCGCGAGTATAGCGGGGAACTACCGGCCACGGCACCGGAAGGCGCCGGGACTCCGACGCCGCCGGCTGCGCCTGAGAAGCGGCGTTCAGTCGCCCGCGGCCATCAGCTCGATGGTGACCCGATCCGGCGCCTGCACGAAGCAGATCAGGTGCCCCGGGGCGAACTCCCACGGCTCGGCCGCGAAGGCGGCGCCCTTGGCGCGGAGCTCGTCGCAGAACGCCTGCAGATCGCCGTGGTAGTCGTAGCCGAAGTGGTCGGTGCCCCACTCGTTGTGACTCGAAAAGCCGTCGTACGCGCGCATGCCGTTGGTGGCGGTCGGCTCCTCGCCGGGCCGCCGGCCGCGGATCAGCAGCCGCATGCCGCCCAGCCGGACGATGATCTGCGGCGCGCCGCGCACGTCCGACTCCCCGACGATCTCGCCGCCGAGGATGTTCTCGTACCAGCGGGCCGCGGCCTGCGGATGTTCGCTGATCAGGTGGATGTGATGGAACCTCAGTCTTGAGTTGCTCATGGGCCTCCTCCCCACGGGCAACTATAGCATCGCTCACGTTGCGGTGACGAGCCCCAGCACCGAAACGAGGATGGTGCGCGCAGGCGTCTTTAGGTCGAACGCTGAAAGAACAGGTGTGTACTACCAGCTCGGGATTGGTCCTTGACACCCGGCGTGCGCGGCCTACGATGAGGATCATGCACGTCGACTTCGGCGGCGGAACGGTCATCGTCAGCGGCGCGACCGGCGCGCTCGGCAGTGTGGTGGTGCAGGGCTTCCTGGATGCGGGAGCGCGGGTGCTCGCGACCTACGTGGTCGAGGCCGAGGTGACGCCGTTCCGGGAGCGGTTCGGCGAGCACGGCGCGCGGGTGGAGCTGCGGCGCTGCGACCTGCGCCGCGCCGCCGAGGTGGCCGCGCTGTTCGAGCGGGTTGCGCCCGGCTCCCTGCGCGCGGTGGTCAATCTGGCCGGCGGCTACACCTGGACGCTGGTGGCGGACGCGGATGACGCCGCCCTGGAGCACCTGCTGGACCTGAATCTGCGCACCACCTTTGCCGTGTGCCGCGCGGCCGCGCCGGCGCTGGCCGCCGCCGGCGGAGGCGCCATCGTCAACGTGTCGGCGCGTGCGGCGCTGCGTGGCGAGGCCGGCAACGGCGTCTACGGGGCGACCAAGGCGGCGGTCCTGGCGCTCACCCAGTCGCTGTCGGCGGAGTTGAAGGACGCCGGGGTAAACGTGAACGCCGTGCTGCCGAGCATCATCGACACACCCGCGAACCGCGCCGCGATGCCGAAGTCGGATCCCGCCAGGTGGGTGGCTCCGGCAGACCTGGCCAACGTCATCGTGTTCCTCGCCTCCGACGCCGCCGCCGCGATCCACGGCGCCGGCATCCCGGTCTACGGCTTGGCGTGAGGCGCAGCACCGCAACCGGAACCTTGACCAATTGCCGGCGACGTGGAACCATGGTCGGCAATGGCTGATCCAGCCCCGTCTCCGTCCACTTCACAAGACGAACTGAACGCCATCCTGTGTGACGCCCTGCCACGCCAGGGGGCCTGAGCATGGCGTGTACACCCGCGGCGCAACGGCCCTTGGACCACCACCTGTGCCTCATCCCCAAAGGCGCGCATCCGAGCTTGGTCAGGCAGGCGCGCGCGTGGGCAGGGCCACGGTGACGCGGCTGAACGCGGTCGCCAGACCGGTCTGGTTCTCGACCCGAACGTCGAGGTCGACCAGGTGCTCGCCGTCCTGCTGGTACTTCCGCGCGACCTCGCCGCGCACCGTGTTGGTGTCGCCCACGACGTTGGGGTGGCGCACCCTGCTGTCCATCCTCCTGAGGGTGCCGTCGTCGCTCATCCAATCGGTGGCGATCTGGCTCATCCAGCACACCCGCTGCGGGCCCCAATCGAACTGGCCCGGCATGTTGCGCCGCTTCCTGGCGTGCTCCTCGTCGTAGCGGCCGCCGCCACCGAGGTCGGTCGACTCCTCCCCCTCGAGCGCCGAGCGTGAGGCACGCGTGGTGCCGTATACGCAGTGGGTGAACAGGAACAGCTCGGTGACCGTGTAGGTCCCCTTGTGCAAGTCGGGTATCGATTCGCCCTCGACCACGTCTTCCCAGTAGCGGGTCGCGGCACCGCGGCGCGCGCGCTCCCACACCAGTGGGTCGGGCGGGACTTGGCGGGCCTGCTCCCGCGCCTCCCGGTCGTACTCCATGGTCCGGCCATCACCGAGGTTGTGATAGCGGGCCATCAACGTGGTCTTGGTGGCCACCAGCTCCTGGCGCTGGTTGGTGTAGGTCGAGAATTGCGAGCAGATGCAGAACGGGCCGATGCGCGCGCTGGTCTTGCGCACCACGTCGAGCACCTGCTCCCGTGCGGTGATGGTGTCGCCGCGCCAGATCGGCCGAACGAAGTCGATGGTGCCGCCGGCGTAGTTCATCGGGAAGTGCTTGGAGCTGAGCCGGGCAGGATCGATGGCGCCGTAGATCGACGCACGGATACCCAGCGCCACGCCGTAGATGAAGATCGGCGGCGCGGTGATCGCCCCGAAGCGACTTGCCGCGGCGTGGTCCTGGTCGCGCCACAGCGGGTTGTAGTCGCCCACGCCGTCACCGAAGCGGCGGAGGTTGTCGAGACTGGCCTCTCGCGGCGGGTTGGGGGAAAGCCACTCGCCCACACCTTTGCGGAACTCCTGCTCGAACTCGTCCAGGGTCGTGATCGGCCAGGTCGCGGTTGTCATCGTCTGCCTCCCTCTTCAAGCACCCCCGATTCTATCAGCTTTTCGATCTCTGTCTCCGACAGATCCAGCAACGTGCGCGCGATATCCCGCGTGTGCTCACCCAGCGACGGAGCCGGTTCCAGCGCCGGCTCGGCGACGTGGGAAAAGCGGGCAGGCCCGGTTTCCATCAACAGCGGCTCGCGGTACCGCGGGTGGCGGGCGGCGGCATGGAATCCCTGCTCCTGGAACAGGGGGAAATCGGGGAGGTCCTGCACGCGGAGCATGGCGGCCGCGGGGACGCCGGCCGCCTGCAACGTCTCCATCGCCTCATGCGGGGTGCGGGTGGCCAGCCAATCGATCAACCGGGCGTCGATGCGCGCCCGCGCCTGGTCTCTCCCGGCACGGGTGGCAAGCTCGGTCTCGGCAGCGCGCTCGGGCCGCCCCATGGTCGAGCAGAGTGCGCGCCACTCCTCGTCGGAACGCACCGTCACCACACACCATTCATCATCGCCCATTGCCGGGAACACCCCCCACGGCGCGTCGTGGGCGACGTGTTCAGCCAGCGCACGAGCCGCGATCTCGGTGGCCTGGTGGCTGAGGATGATCTCGGCCTGCGAGACGCTGACTGTGCCGCCGCGACCCGTGCGCAGCCTGCGGATCAACAGGGCGAGTACCCCGATGGCGGCCACCCGACCGGCAACATGATCAGGGTAGATGGTCGACGCATCGCCGAATCCGTCCGCTTCACCCGGATACCGCCACTGCTCGGTCAGGCCTGCGGATGCCCGCACCAGCGGCCCATAGCCAAGACGCTTCGACCACGGCCCGCCCGGTCCGAAGGCTGAGCTGTCGGTAACGATAATGCCGGGATTGGCCGCTTTCAGTACCTCGTAGCCGAGCCCGAGCGAGTCCATCGTGCCGGGCTTGAAATTGGTCATGACCACGTCGCTCTGCGCGACCAGCTTCAAGAACAGCCGCTTGCCTCTCTCGTCACGCAAATTGAGGCCCAGACTGCGTTTGTTGCGGTGGCCGGCGGCGAACGGCAGCGACACGGGACTGCCGTCACGGCTCCGTCTGGTGCCGTCCAGGAAGGCACTGTTCTCGATCTTGATGACCTCGGCCCCTTGATCGGCAAGCAGGCGCGACTGTTCGGCGCCGACCACGATCACGCCGAGATCGAGCACACGGAGCCCCGAGAGCGGCCGCGCGCCCGCAAACGGCCAGCTCGGCATTTCCGGTTTGCCCGCAACAGGCGTTGCAGGCGGAGCAGGCGGAGGAGCCGAATCTGCGGGACGGTGTCCGGCCCGGACACCGTCAATCTCAATGCTGCCATTCGGCACCGGCACAGAGTGTCCGGAGGCCAGTTCGACTGGCACGAAGGCTCGGCGTGCGATCATCTGGTCGCTGCGCAACACCTCGTCGACATCGAGCACGGCAGCAATCGGCACACCGGCGCGTTGGCCCTCCCGCTCGAGGTCGGCGCGCGTCCGGTCGGCAAAGAACCGTCCGATGGCCGGGATCAGATCCGGACTGTTGAACCGCGTAACCAGATCATTGAAAGAGGGGTCGGCAAACTCGGGAGGGCTCCCCATCCAGTCGAACATGCCCTGCCACTGGCGCGGCGCGAGTACGCAGATGCGCACGGCACCATCCGCGCACGGCACGATGGGATACATGAACCAGACCTCCGGACGCCCGCGTGGCGTTTCGCTCAGCGGAATTCCGGCGGTCGCGCTGCCGTATATGCCGAATGCCGGATCGAGCGTCTGGCTCGCCCCCTTCATCAGCGAGAAATCAACGTGGTCACCGTGGCCGGTCTTCAGACGGTTGACGTAGCCCAGCAGAGCGACGTAGGCCGCCTGAACCAGTGCGCATTCAATCGCAAGGTTGCCGGGTGGCAGGAGCGGTGGGCGCCCGGGAATTCCCGAGCGTGCCAGCCCGCCGCTCAGGGCGTCGAGGACCGGCGACGTCGCCTGCCACCGGGCGTACGCGCCGGCCTGCCCGAAGTCGCTTATCGATAGGATGACGAGCGTCGGGTGCTGCGCGGCGATGTCGGAAGCGTCCAATTGAACGGCCTCGGCAGATCCGGGGCGCGTGGATTCGATGACAACGTCGGCATCGGCCAGCAACGCCCGGAATGCTGCCCGATCCGCCGGATCACCAAGATCAAGCTCGACGTTGGTCTTGCCCAGGTTGCGGATCGCGAAGTCTACGCTCAGTCCATCAACAACCGGCGCAGCCAACCGGTCATGGTGGCCGCCACGTGGTTCAATGCGCACCACCTGCGCACCCAGTGACGCGAGGTCTCGGCCGATGGACGCCGCCGCACCATAGGCGAGGTCGACGACGTTCATGTATCGAAGCGGAAGTGTTGGTCTCACGAGATCACGACACAGGCAGACCGGTGCTGTGGATCACAACCACCCACGTCATCCGTCGACCGGATCACCGATTGTCAGCTCGACGAGCAACTCACCTTCCGCGACCGTGACGCCCGCGCGCCGCCCGACGCGGCTGACGGCGCCATCGGCCGGCGCCTCCAGCACGTGCTCCATCTTCATCGCTTCCAGAATCACCAGCGGCTGCCGCGCGTGCACCCGCTGCCCCTCCTCGACCAGCACCCGCACGATGGTGCCCGGCGTCGGCGCGGTGACCAGGCTCGAGGCGGCGGCGGCCGCGACCGCCGCGCGCCCGCTGGCCGCTCGAGCACCCTCAAGCAAGGTGTAGCGGCTGCCCTCTTCCGACTCGAGGGCCAGCCGGCGCCCGTGGCGGCTCACCGACCAGCGCCGGCGCCGGCCACCCGAGCTGACCGCCACCGTGCCCGCTGCATCGAGCCCGCTTGCGGCGTGCACCTCGTGCTCGTTTGCGCCGAATGCGCCGAACGACAGCCGCCAGCGGTGCTGGCGACCGGGCAGGCGTCTGCCGGCGACCGCGAACGAGCGGCCCTGATAGCCATACGACAGCGCCACCGTACCGTCCCCGCGCCAAGCGCCGACGGCGTCCCACGCGTCGATCGGCGTCGTGCTGCGGCGCGGCAGGAGGCTGGCGAGGGCCGCCGCTTCGAGCACCTCGTCCGCTAGGCGGGGGGCCAGCTCCTCCGCGGGCAGGGCGCCCAGCGTCGCCAGGTCCGCGGCGCCGCAGACGAAGGCCGGATGCCGCAGCACGGCGGAGAGCAGGCCGAGGTTGGTCTGCACCCCGTCGACCGCGTAGGCCGCGAGGGCGCGCCGGCAGCGCTCGATCGCCGTTGCGCGCGAGGCGCCGTGAACCATCAGCTTGGCGATCAACGGGTCGTACGCCGTGGACACCACAGAGCCGGTTTCGACGCCGACGTCGTTGCGGACACCCGCGCCGGCCGGCGGGGCGAAATACTCGAGCCGCCCGGATGACGGCAAGTAGTCCCGCGCAGGCTGTTCGGCGTAGATCCGGCACTCGATGGCGTGGCCCGACAGCGTGACCTGGTCCTGCACGAAGCCGATCGGCTCCCCCGCGGCAATACGCAACTGCAGCGCAACCAGGTCGTGACCGCTGATCAGCTCGGTGACCCCATGCTCGACCTGCAGGCGCGTGTTCATCTCCAGGAAGGAGAACTCGCCGCCGCGGTCCAGCAGGAACTCGACCGTGCCGGCGTTCCGGTAGCCGGCCGCGCGCGTGATGCGCAGCGCTGCCTCACCGAGCTGGGCTCGTAACGCCTGGTCGACCGCGGGAGAGGGGCTCTCTTCGATCACCTTCTGGTAGCGCCGCTGGATCGAGCAATCGCGCTCGCCGAGGTGGACCGCGCCGTCGTGGGCGTCGGCCAGCACCTGCACCTCGATGTGCCGGCCGCCGACGACTGCCCGCTCCAGCAGCAAGCGGGGGTCGCCGAACGCGGCGGCGGCCTCGCGACCGGCGGCCTCGAGCGCGCCCTCCAGCTCGCCTCGTTCGCGCACCAGCCGCATACCGCGCCCGCCGCCGCCGGCGGCGGCCTTGACCATCACCGGAAACCCAATCGCTTCGGCGCCGGCCAGCAGCGCTTGGGCGTCGTGCTCCCCGGACTCGCTGCCCGGCAGCACCGGCACACCACTCGCCACCGCCAGCCGGCGCGCCGCGGCCTTGTCGCCCAGCGCCCGCATCGCCGCCGGCGGCGGACCGATGAACACGATGCCGGCCGCGGCGCACGCCTCGGCGAAGTCGGCATTCTCGGACAGGAAGCCGTACCCCGGGTGAATCGCGTCCGCTCCGGTTGCCCGCGCGGCCGCGATCATCGCCCCGATCGACAGGTAGCTCGCGCGCGCACGCGGCGGCCCGATCCGCACCCGCTCGTCGGCCGAGCGGGTGTGCAGCGCCGCGGCGTCGGCGTCCGAATAGACCGCCACCGTGCGCACGTCCAGCCGCCGGCAGGTGCGGAAGATGCGCAGCGCGATCGCGCCGCGGTTGGCGACCAGGAGCTTCTCGAACATCGGCGCCGAGGGCTCCCGCTACATCCGGAAGACGCCGAACGAGGTCTCCGGGATCGGAGCGTTGAGGGCGGCGCTCAGCCCCAGCCCCAGCAGCGTGCGGGTATCCGCCGGATCGATCACACCGTCATCCCAGAGTCGTGCCGTGCTGTAGTAGACACTGCCCTCGCGCTCGTACTTTGCGAGCGTCGGCGCCATGAACGCCTGCTGCTCCTCGAGCGTCATCTCCTTCCCCTGCGCGCGCAGATTGTCCAGCCGCAGCGTCAGCAGCACGTGCGCCGCTTGATCGCCGCCCATCACCGAGATGCGGGCGTTCGGCCACATCCACAGCAGCCGCGGCTCGTACGCCCGCCCGCACATCGCGTAGTTGCCGGCGCCGAACGAGCCACCGATGATGACGCTGAATTTCGGCACCCCGGCAGTCGCCACCGCCGTCACCATCTTGGCGCCGTGCTTGGCGATGCCCTCGTGCTCGTACCGCTTGCCGACCATGAATCCGGTGATGTTCTGCAGGAACACCAGCGGAATCTTCCGTTGCGCGCACAGCTCGATGAAATGCGCGCCCTTCAGGGCGCTCTCCGAGAACAGGATGCCGTTGTTGCCCACGATGCCGACCGGGTAGCCGAGGATGCGCGCGCATCCGCACACCAGCGTCGCGCCGTATGCGGGCTTGAACTCGTGGAAGCGGCTGCCATCGACCACGCGGGCGATGATCTCGCGTACGTCGAACGACTTGCGCGTCGAGGCCGGCACGATCCCGTACAGCTCCGCCGGGTCATGAATCGGCGGCTCAGGCGGTGTCAGGGGCCAGGGCAGCTCTTTCTCGCGCCGGCCGAGGTTCGCCACGATGCTGCGCGTCAACGCCAGCGCGTCCTCGTCGCTCGCGGCGGCATGGTCGGCGACGCCGGAGATCTGCGTGTGCACCCGCGCGCCGCCCAGCTCCTCGGCCGAAATCTCCTCGCCGGTGGCGGCCTTCACCAGTGGCGGACCGCCCAGGAAGATGGTGCCCGTCCCCTCCACGATGATCGTCTCGTCGCTCATCGCCGGCACGTAGGCGCCGCCGGCGGTGCATGAGCCCATCACCACCGCGATCTGCGGGATGCCGGCAGCCGACAGGCGCGCCTGGTTGAAGAAGATCCGCCCGAAGTGGTCGCGGTCCGGGAAGACCTCGTCCTGCAGCGGCAGAAACGCGCCGCCGGAGTCCACCAGGTAGATGCACGCCAAGCGGTTCTGCCCGGCGATCTCCTGCGCTCGCAGGTGCTTCTTCACCGTGGCCGGGTAGTACGTCCCGCCCTTGACGGTCGCGTCGTTGGCCACGATCACCACTTCGCGCCCGCAGACGCGGCCGATCCCGGTCACGATGCCGGCGCCGGGCGCATCGCCCTCGTACATCTCGCCGCCAGCCAGCGCGCTCAGCTCCAGGAATGGCGCACCCGGGTCGAGCAGGTGCTCGACTCGCTCACGCGCCAGCAGCTTCCCGCGCGCGCGGTGCCGCTCGACGGACGCTGCTCCTCCACCCTCCCGCACCTGCGCCTGGCGTTCGCGCAACTCTTCGACCAGCGCCTGCATCCGGTCACGGTTGGCGATGAACTCGGGCGCGCCGGGTTCGATCGACGTCGGGAGCGGCGGCACTGCGGAGTTATCGAGCAAGGATTCGGACAAGCCCGCCCCGGAAGCGTGTGGTGTCTCCACGAATGCCATGCCTGCCGTCACCCATACCACGGCGCCAGTGATAGGGCAAGCAATCGGACGATCGCTGCAGACGGGCGCCACCGCACCTGCAAGAAGATCGGGTTGATCAACACCCGCCAAGTGGTACAACGTAAACGACCAGCACGACCTGCGGGATCGGGATCGTTTCGAGTGCCGAGCCGGGGCACTGTTGCCGGTTCACGCCTGGATGGCCACGTTGGGACGACGGTGAGATGCTACGATGAGGTCCAGCTCAAATCCATACTGCGACGCGCTCGGGATCAGGATTCCGAAGCTTGAGGTGGCCAAGGACCACCGGGACGCCAACTACTACAGCCTCCTGATCGTGGTCCTCCTGGAGCGAGGCGAACCCGTCACCCTGCAGGAAGCCGCGGAGCGCCTCGAGGCGGCTGGGGTGGCGCCTGCCGCGAATGCTCTGACTTCGCTGAAGCGGTGCAAGCCGGGGCGATCTCCGATCTACCGCGATGGCGATCGCTACGCGCTCGATCCCCACGACGCCGACGCCGATCTGTGGGCCTTTCGCTTTGGCTTGCGACCGGTGAAGGCAGCGTCGCTACCCGTGGATCGCCCCGCGCCAGCACCACTTCCCACCGTTCATGCTCCGCTGACGGTGGCGTATCTCGACGAGGCATGGCGAGACGGCGTCCCAAGTAGCTGGTCGGCACAGCGTGTGGTTCTCTGCGTCCTGGATGCGCACGGCAGGGCCCTGGATCCGGAGGACGTGATTTCGTTCGTGTCGGCTCGCAGCCAGCGGTATCCTGTCTCGGCCAAGTCGGCCAACTACTGGCGGCGTGCATCTGCGATTCGAGCACGAGAGGACGGTCGTTGGGAACTCGACCCCGACCACGATGCGCTTCGCGCGGCACGGCAGGCTGTAATCGACAGGATCGAGACCCGCAGGCGTTGGGCATACGCGCAACCCGATCCGGCCGTGGTTGCCGCCACTCGAAGACAGTTCGAACGCGAGCGCGAGGCCCGCGCCAAGGAACTCGGCCGCATGCGGCGGGTGTTGGTCCACGCGCTTCCCGCCAAGAAACCTGAGGCGCTGGTGCTGGTCGATGTCGCCGAGCGGGAGCTCGACACCTTCATGGGGGACGAGATCGCAAGCGCGGTGGAGAAGCTCGCTGCGTATGACAGCATTGCAGCCATCGACGTGCGCACGTTGCTGCGGACGTTGCGCTTCGAGCCCGGAGACCGTCGCCTCGGTGAGTTGGGACCGCCGCAGAAGACGAAGACGATCAATAAGCGCGGACGGACGCTCACGATCACGACGAGTCTGTTGGTACAGGGCTCGTGCGGCATCAGTCGCCCGTTCGGCGACGCGAAGAAGATGCGAGAGTACCTCGCCGGCGGCCAGTTGACGAAGCTGCGGCGCCGGCTGGAAGCCGACGCCAAGTCGCTCTACGCCATCTATCAATATGGGCGTCTGCATGGCAGCGTGCGGCTACGTTGGGGTTTTGTGGACGAACGCTTCCCCGCCCCCTGGGTGCACCGGGATGAGGTAACGCTCTACAATCTCATGGATCAGGCCTACCAGCGCGGCGTACCACTTGAGGTCGTGGTTGGGAGTGCACCCGGCTGGGCCGACCCATGGACACGGCTGCGGTTGGCCCATGTTGAAAAGGAGCAGGACGGCTGGCGGTCGTGGTTGGTCGACGACTACGGCTACGTGATCCACGAGGATGAGATCCAGCTCGCTCGGCTCGGATGAGGAGAGCTCGACCGGCTGTCGAACGGCAGGTTCATCTACGGTGTCGGCGCCGGAGGCGGAGTTCCACGGCCGTTTGGTCCGCTTCGATAAGATGCGGTCGCTGCCCAGGCCGCTCTGTTCGCTCTGTTCTTGTCTGCTCGTCTGCTCGACGGTCTGTTGCGCATGGAGTATAGTGGCCCTCTGTTGGGAATCGGGCTCATGTGGATGATGCAGGACCATAGGCACTTGAGGACGCTACCGGTTTGACCGGATCGGTGTGTCCTACCTCTATACCCCCCTGTACCCCCAAGTACTTGCACGAGAAGCACTAACCGCTCCCCTTGATTGACCACGCCGCGCGCACCGCCGGCGGCACTACCGTTGCGCCGACCTCCCTGCACCGGGCGGATGGTACCTGGCGCACCAACCAGGAGGTGCGGACGCACTCAAGACCCTCCTCATTGTGAACGTCGTGTTCATCTACCCACCGGAGGTGATTCGAGAGCACGGTGAGATCACCGACTGGCGCAACCTCGTTGGCACGGGACCGTACGAGCTTACCGATTGGGTCGAAGGCAGTTCCGTGACGTGGGAGAAGGCTCCCAACTACTGGGGCTCAAACTGGAGCTGGTGGATGCTCTGGGAATCCCGGACGAGGTGGGCAAGTCTGAATCGTCGATCTCGTTTGGCGTCGTCCAGGAGGCGCAGGTGCTCGGAGCCATGCCAGACGCAGGAGCACGAGGGCAGATGCTGGTTGGAGATATCGGTGGCACGAAGACCGACATCGCCCTGTTTGATATCGGCGCCGACCGATACGTTGGCGGACTGCGTTGGCGTGCCGGACGTCTTCCTCGTCAAGGACCTGGAAGCCATCGCGGCTGCAGCCCCCCACCTTGGCACCGAGGACGTGGCCACGGTGAAGCCGGGCACTGCCGACCCAGCGGGAGCCATCGCGGTCGTTGCGCCTGGCACGGGACTCGGCGAGGCGTTCCTGGCGCCTCAGACCGGGGGAGGCTACGTCCGTCTACCGTCGGAGGGCGGCCACGCCAGTTTCGCGCCCCACGGAGAGCTGCAGATACGCTTGTTGCGGCACCTACGCCGCGAGCACGATCACGTGAGCACCGAACGCGTCTGTTCCGGCATGGGGATACCGAATCTGTATCGGTTCCTGCGGGATGACCAGGGGATTGATGAGAGTTCGATCGCCGCCAGAATTGCCAGCGGCGATCCGACCCGAGTCATCCTGGAGGAAGCACTCGCCGTCGGCGCGAACGCGGAGGCCAATCTCTGTGCCGCCACCGCTGGTGACGCGGCTCTCAACTTAATGGCCACGGGCGGCGTGTATCTGGGTGGCGGCATCGCCCGCCGGCTTGCGCCGCTGATGCGCAGGCAGCCGTTGGCTGAGGAGTTCTACGCCGCCTTTACCAGCAAGGGGCGAATGGCCGAGGTCCTCGCCGGTAGCGCGACGGAGTAGTGGCAAACGCGGCAGCGTGACGTCGTCCGTGGTGGAAGGGGTGGATACGTGGAACGACTAACGCATCTCCTATTCCGACATCCGCAGCTGCGCAGCTAGCTCGCGGAGGCCAATTGCCTCGACGTCAGGAGTCAAGGCATACCGCTCCGTGCCCGAGTACACTACGAACGTACGCGTGGGCCGCAGGTCGGCGCACGCATTTCTGAGTCCTTTGGACGCCCCGGGATCGAGCCCACGTTTGATCTCGACAGCCCAGCTACCCCGCGAGCCGCCGAGCTCCAGAACGAGGTCCACTTCGGCGCCAGCTGCCGTTCGGTAGAAGCTGACATCGGCCCCAGGGGCAGCGGCAAGCAGCGACTCGATCGCATAGCCCTCCCAACTCGAGCCGACGACTGGGTGTCCGAGTAGATCGTCGAGTGTCTCGAGACGCAGCAGAGCGTGGACGAGCCCCGAGTCTCGCACATAGATCTTGGGCGACCTGACCAGGCGCTTGCCGACGTTGGCATGCAGCGGTTCCAGACGCCGCAGCAGCAACAGGTCGACCAGTAGATCTAGGTAGCGGGCGACGGTTGTCGAGGACGCGCCGAAACTCGCCGCGAGCCGCGACGCGTTGAGCAGCTGGCCCTGATTGTGCGCCAGCATCGTCCATAACCGGCGGAGCGTCTCGGCCGGAACCCGTGGCCCTAGCTGCGGGACGTCGCGCTCGAGGTAGGTTCGGATCAGGTCCTGCCTTAATAGAAAGCTGTCGGCATCCGTGGCAGCCAAGAAACTGTCGGGGAACCCACCGCGCAGCCATAGCCGGTCCTGCTCGTTGCGATCGGGCGGAACTTCGGGTGCGGTCACGGGGCCCAACTGGACATACGCGATGCGGCCAGCAAGGGTCTCTCCTGACTGACGCAGAAGGGCGACCGAAGCGGATCCGAGTATCAGGAAAAGGCCAGCGCGTCGCCCGCTTCGGCGTGCTCGGTCGATGACTCCCCGCAGCACCTGAAACAGATCCGGCGTGCGGTGGATCTCGTCGAGGACGATGAGCTTGTCGGTGTGCCGCTCCAGAAACAGCTCCGGAGCCTGCAGCTTGGCAACGTCCTGCGGCGCTTCCAGATCGAGATAGACGGATGGCCGAGATCGCGCGATCTTGAGCGCGAGGGTGGTCTTGCCGACCTGGCGCGGACCGACGATCGCCACGGCTGCTTGCCGTTCGAGGGCAGCCACCACCTGCCCCTCGACCGCGCGTTTTATCATCCTTGCATTTTCTGCGCGATTCTTGAAATTTGCAAGGATGGGAGGATTGGGTTGTTTGATCTCCCCCGAGATCTCCCCCACCCCCAGCCTACCTGGACAGCCTGCGCGCCGCGATCTAACCTTCTGGCCCGCAACGATGCCCCGCGCCGATTCTGAGCAGTCCGATTCGCGTCGCCGTGACGCTCTGCCGCCCCTCGCCGGGGTGCGGGTGATCGATTTCGGGCACTACCTGCCCGGCCCTCTGGCAGGCATGCTACTGGCCGATCAGGGAGCCCAGGTAATCAGACTGGTGGAGTCGGCCGACATGGTCGGCCGTTCGAGGCACGGAGGCGTGGCGGGTGTGTGCCACGCGGATCGATGGTGCCGCGCTCAGCACCGGCGCCGAGCGGTCGCCTGCCGCGCGGCTGGCTGTCGCGCGGCAGGCTGAGCGACTAGCGGCGCGCGGTAAGTCGGGTGACCGATGCGCAGCCGTGTCCGACACGCCGCAGATCGGCCGCCACCCTGTCCGATGCCGGTGGCGCCGCCATGGCTGCCCATGGCCGGCACGATGAAGGGTTGCGCGCCGCCGACCAGTTGCCAGCTTCTTCTCGCGGCTGCTGAGGGAGCAACCGCTGGGAGCCGTTGGCGCCCTCATCGTCCTGGCGCTGGTGTTCATCACCATCTTCGCCGCGCAGCTCGCGCCCTACGAATTCGACCGCGGCCGGGTGCAGGACCGGATGCAGGGTCCGTCGGCCGCGCACCTGCTCGGCACCGACCACGTCGGCCGCGACTTTCTGAGCCGCCTCATCGTCGGCGGGCGCCTGTCGATTACGGTCGGGCTGGCGGCAACGGCGCTGAACGTGATGGTCGCGCTGCTGATCGGCGGCACCACCGGCTTCGTCGGCGGCCGGGTCGACATCTACGCGCAGCGGTTCGTGGACGCGTGGATGTCGTTTCCGGGGCTGCTGTTGCTGCTCACCATCATGTCGATCGCCGGCCG
This sequence comes from Spirochaetia bacterium, assembly GCA_965198005.1. Lineage (GTDB taxonomy): Bacteria > Spirochaetota > Spirochaetia > SZUA-6 > Bin103 > Bin103. The sequence continues at coordinate 811,766 of CBDAOI010000002.1, read as the reverse complement.
CGGCGTGGTGCAGATCATCCTGGTGCTCGGGGTGGCCGGTGGCATTCCCGCGTCACGGGTGGTGCGCGGCGCGGTGATCGGGGTCAAGGAGAACGCCTACTTCCAGGCCGCGCAGGCGACCGGCGCCCGCACGCTGCGCACGCTCGTCCGTCACGTGCTGCCCAACATCGCGGCGCCGCTGATCGTCGTGTTCAGCATCAACGTCGGCGGCGTGATCATCGCCGAGGCGTCGCTGAGCTTCCTCGGCTTCGGCCTGACGGTGACGGTCTACGCCCTCAACCTGTTCGGCGACGCGGTGCGCGACCTGCTGGACCCGCGGCTGCGCGGCGCCGCCGGCCGCTACGGGGGCGGGCGCCGCCCACGCCGCACGCCGCGGCGCCGTGGCGTGCGCCCGCGCCGTTCATGACCTTGCGCAGCCTTGATGCCTGAGCATTACTTTTCATGGTTGGAGGAGAGCGGCGTCCGCGAGGCGCTGCAGGCGCTCTACACGCCGCCGATCGGCATCGTGGGTAACGACGGGGTGGCGCGGCTGCCTGTTCGGGATCGACATCGGCTTCCGCTGTCATAAGCGGCACGCTGTGTTATCATGGTGTAGCACACCGAAACACAAGAAGGCGAGGTACAGTGATGGTACGGACCCAGATACAGTTGCCTGAAGAATTGATTCGAAGAATCCGCGAGGTGGCCGACCACCAGCATACATCCATGGCGGAGGTAATCAGACGCGCCGTCTCTTTCTTCTTCGAGACATCTCCCCAGGTCGACCGTAAAGCACGCTACGAGCGGGCTGCTGCTGCGGCAGGAGCGTTCAGCTCCGGGCGCTCGGACCTTTCGCGCTGCCACGATCGCTACTTCGCTGAAGCATCGGAAGCATGACCTGCTTTGTCGATACGTCGGCGCTTCTCGCCGTGATGGACAAAGACGACGCAGTCCACAAAGAGGCGAAGGCACTGTGGAAGCAGATCACCGAACAGCGGGCTACTCTGGTTACTACCAACTACGTAGTGCTTGAGACCGTCGCCCTACTGCAACACCGAATCGGGTCGGTCCGGCGCGCGGTCGAACACGATCAGATGGCCCGCCTCCGCAGCGACCCGGCGGCATCGGCCTCGAGACGTCCCCCGCCACCCCGCAGCCGCGGGTCGAGCAGGTCTCTCACCGCATCACCGAACATGGCGTAACAGGATTTGGGTCGTGGGGTGCCAACCGCCCTGGCTGCTAGAAAATAATCATTGTCTCAATGGTCACCGGCAATCTTTCGAGTATCTGTTCCTCTCGTCTTCTAGACAAGCACGTCACGCACTTCAAGTCACCTTGCGGGATCACGATCAGAACAGCTCGAGTTGGCGTTCGTTGCGGCGCACCTCGCCGAAGTCGCGGCCCAGCGTGGCCAGCACCGGTTCCGCCACGGGGCGAATCTGGCGTTCGACGTAGTGCTCGTAGTCCAGCCGGGGGGGCCGCCCGGTGCGCTCCGCCGGTTCGGGACCGGTCACCGTAATCACGTAGTCGATCACCTCGCGCGGCGCCCCGGGCGGCGCCGGCCCGGTGCGCTTGCGTGCCGCCACCACGTGCGGGGCAGCCGCCTGATAGTCGCCCACCTCCTTGCGCAGCGCCTTGTGGTACACCAACTGGGCGTCGCGCCGGCCGGCCGTCACCTCGCCGATCACCTGCCGCAGGTACTCCTCGACCGGCTCGCCGGCGAACCACCGCCGGTACAGCTCGCGCTGCACCTCGCGGGCGAGCGCCGTCCAGTCGCGCCGCACCACCTCCATGCCGGTGAAGTGCAGCCCGCCCTGCGCCAGCCCGACGTAGCGTTTGGTGGCGCCGCGGCCGCCGCCGCGCACCAGCGGCAGGAACAGGCGCTCGAAGCGGCGTTCGAACTCCATCTCCAGGTGGCTGGGCAGGTCCCAGGTGGCGCGGACGTAGGCGGCCAGGTCGCGGTTCAAGGCCTCCGCCAGACGCTCGGCGGAACCCGTGCGCGCGCGGTCGCGGGCGGCCACGAACAGGCTGTCGGTGTCGCCGTACAGCACGCGCCGGCCGCGCGCCTCCATCCACGCCTTGGCCCACAGCAGGAAGTGCTTGCCGAAGCCGGTGATGGCGTTCGCCAGGCGGGGATCGGCAAACCGGCACGACGGCGTGCCGAGGACCCCGTAGAACGAGTTCATGAGGATCTTGATCGCGTTGCTGGCCACGCGGTTGCCGGCGCGCTTGGCCCGCTCGCGGCTGGCGAACAGATCGTCCAGCAGCTCGCTCAGGATGGCGGAGCCGCGCCGGAAGCGGGCGCCGTTGGGCGCCTCGATGGCAGCCGCGGCGGGCGCGGAGTCCCGGACCAGGCCGAGCGGATCGATCCGGAAGGTGCGCATGATGCTGGGGTACAGGCTCTTGAAGTCGAATACCAGCACCTGGTCGTGCAGGCCCGGGCACGGTTCCAGGACGTGGCCGCCCTGGTTGTGCGACCCGGCCGCGGCGGCAGCAGGGGCCGCCGGCGCGCCCACGGTCGGTGCGACCACGCCGCGCGCGTGCAGGCAGGAGAGGTACAGGTAGTCGAACGCCGCGATCGAGGCGCCGACGCGGTCGGGCGGCATGCCGGTGAGCTTGCTGCGTTCGACCGTGAACGGCACCAGTTGCAGCTTCTCCAGGATGTCGAACGCCAAGCGCGCGTCGGTGAGGTTGTAGTCCACGAACCGGGCCGGCTGCCGGCGGAAGGCGCGCCGGATCCGGGTCACGGGGTCGTCGGCTCGGTCGTCTTCGCCATCGCCGCCGGCGCCGGTTGCCGCCGGCAGCGACCGCTTGCCCTCGCCCAGAATCGCGCGCGCGGCACTGTCCAGGCCGTAGCTCGGCAGGCGGTAGGCGACCGCGCGCAGCAGCCGGATCCCGTCCAGCACCACCCGTCCCGGAATGAACACCGAGTCGCTGAATCGGCGGCCCCCCTCCCGCGCACTGCCGCCGGAGCGCTGCCGCAGCGCGCCGGCGAACCGCCCCAGCTCGAGCCTCACGCCGGCCGCGGCTGCCCGGCGCAGCAGCACCGGCACGTCGTAGTCGATGATGCTCCAGCCGGTCAGGACATCGGGATCGAGCGCCCGGACGCGGGCGGCGAAGGTGGTGAGCAGCTCCGCTTCGTCGGCGCAGGGCACGGCGTGCGGGGGGCAGGCGGCGCGCGCCGCGGCATCGGGGCACCACAGCAGCACCTCGCGCGCGCCGCATCCCCACAGGCCGATCGACAGCAGCCGCTCCGGCTCCGGGTCGGTCTCGAGATCGAACGAGAGGATGGTGAGCCGCGGCGTCCACTCCGCCGGTTCCAGCTCCGGCTCGTCGAACACGACCGGCTCGACCGCCGCCGCGCCGCCGCCGGCCGTCCGTTCGCGGTCCTCCGGCGGACGCGGGTCGCCGTGGATGCGCAGCGCGCCGCGGATGCCGCGGTCGATCAGGTAGCGGTAGGCGAAGCGCACGTCCGCCTCGTAGGTAGCGATTCCGGCGCGATGCAGGCGGGTGCGTAGCGGCGCCGCGTCCTGCGGCCGGGCCAGTCCCACCCGGTGGACCGGCCGGCCGTCGAACGTGACCCGCCCGGTCGCGGTGAGCGTTGCGCCAAGGGTAGCGCCGCGGCCGGCGGCGCGGGCGCGCTCGACCGCGTCGCTCTCGAGGTAGAAGTAGGCCCCGTGGCGCCGGTCGCGGATCAGGAACGGCCGGCCGTCGTCGAGTTTGCCGTAGAGTTGCACCACCGCGCGGCCCGGATCGCCGGCGTCGCCGCCTTCACCGGCACCGGCCGCGGCGTAGGTGGCGTTGAGGATGAAGCCGCGCCGGCCGCTCACCGCCGGCCGGCGGCCGCGCGCACGAAGCGCGGCACCACCTCCAGCACCCGCTCGACCGCCTCCTCCCAGAACTGCGGTGCGCTCAGGTCCACGCCCAGGTGGCGGTGCGCCAGGTGCTCGCAGGTCATGCTGCCGGTGTCCTCCAGCAGCCGGGCGTAGGCGCGGGCGAAGCCGGCTCCCTCGGCGCGGGCGCGCGCCGACAGCCCGTTGCTGAACAGATAGCCGAACACGTAGGGAAAGTTGTAGAACGGCGTGCTGGTGATGTAGAAGTGCAGCTTCGATGCCCAGAACAGCGGATGGTAGCCGTCCGCGGCCAGTCCGTCGCAGTACGCCTCGCGTTGCGCCTCCACCATCAGCTCGCTCAGCTCGTCCGCGGTCAGCGGACCGTCCGCGCGGCGGGCGAAGAAGGCGCACTCGAACAGGTACCGGGCGCGCAGGTTCATCAGCATCATCACCGCTTCGTCGCCGATGTTGCCGAGCAGGGTCAGCTCCTCGGCCGGGTCGGCCGCGTCCAGCGCCGCGTCCATCACCAGCGTCTCGCAGAAAGTGCTGGCGGTCTCGGCCAGCGCCATGGGATACAGGGTGGCGAAGTAGGGCCGCGCGCGCAGCAGCCAGGCGTGGTAGGCGTGTCCCAGCTCGTGCGCCAGCGTGGTGACGCCGCCGAAGGTGCCGCCGAAGGTCGTGAAGATGCGGGTCTGCCGGCTCAGTGGCAGGTCGGTGCAGAAGCCGCCCGCGGCCTTGCCGGCGCGGTCCTCCGCCTCGATCCAGCGGCCGGCGAAGGCGCGCCGCGCGAACTGCTCCAGGTCGCCGCTGAAGGCGCCGAACTGCCGGATGACGTAGTCGGCGGCGGCGGCGTAGGTGAACCGCCGGTCAGGACGGTCGCCGGCGGCGGCGCCGTCGCCCGCGGGACCGCCGGCGCGGGCGGCCGCGGCGGGGGCGCGCCCGACCGGCGCCACCAGATCCGCCCAGCGCATGCGGTCGACGCCCAGCAGGTCCGCCTTGGCCTGCAGGTAGGGCACCAGCGCGCCGCTCGTGCGCGCCACCGCCGACCACATGGCGTCCAGCGTCTCGCGCCGCAGGTGGTTGACCTGCAGCGGCTCCCACAGGACCGAGTCCCAGCCGCGGCCTGCGTAGAGGCTGAGCCGGAACCCCGCCTGGCTGTTGAGCGCCATGGCCGCCAGGTCCTGCACCGAACGCCAAGCGCTCTCCAGGCTCCGGAACGCGGCGGCGCGCACCCCGCCGTCGGGATCCTCCAGACGGTGCACGAGCTGGCCGATCGAGAGGCTGCGGGTCTGGTTGCGCTCGGTGAGGTCGGCGCGCAGCGAGCCGGCCAGCTTGTCGTACAACCGGCTCCAGGCATGGTAGCCGTTGGTGGCCAGGGTCTCCGCCAGCGTCTCGCGCGCGTGGTCCATCTTGCGCCGCGCCAGGGCGCGCTGGCGGCGCAGGAAATAGGCCACCGGCGCCAGCTCCGCCGCACCGATGAGCCGCGGCCATGCGCCGTCGGCCAGGGCCAGCAGCCGCTGGTCGATGGCGGCCTCGACGTTCTTGAGCGCCGCATCCAGCGCGTCCAGCCGCCCGCCGAGCTGGGTGGCGCGCGCGTCGGCCGTATCCGCCGCGGCCAGACATTCCACGAAGCCGTAGGCCTGGGTCAGCTCCGCGGCGCGCCGCTGCCACGCCTCGACCACCGCCGCCCAGGCCTGCGGCAGCGCGTCCGCCGGCGCCGCGGCCAGCTCCGCCGCCGCCGGCCCCAGGGCGGCGATCTCGCGTTCGAGCTGCAGCAGGAACTCGGCGAACCGGGGCGAGGCCGATCCGCCGGGGAAAATCTGCTCCAGGTCCCAGGTCTCGGGCAGCCGGTCCGGGGTAGCCGGCTGGGCCGGTTGTGCCGGTGGCGCCGGTCGGGACGGTTGATCCGGTTGATCCGGTTGATTGAGCGTGTTGAGCCTGTTCACCCCGACAGTGTATCCTAAGCGCGACCGCGCCGAACGGCGCCGCCGCACCATGACTTGGAACGACTATCTGCGCGAGCAGCAGGATCGCCTGCTTCACGAGTTGCTCGCCTTCATTCGGATTCCCAGCGTCAGCGCCCAGCCCGAGCATGCCGGCGATGTCGTCGCGGCCGCGGCCTGGGTGCATCAACGCCTGACGGCGGCCGGCCTGGAGCACGTGCGGACGTTGTCCACCGGCGGCCACCCCGTGGTGTACGGCGACTGGCTGCACGCCGCCGCGGGCGCACCGACGCTGCTGATCTACGGCCACTTCGACGTGCAACCGGCCGCCGAGGAGGATGGCTGGTCCACGCCGCCGTTCGAGCCGCGGCTGACCGCCGACCGCGTCTACGCGCGCGGGGCGTCTGACGACAAGGGCAACATGTTCGCCCCGATCGCGGCCGTGGAGGCGCTGCTGCGCAGCGCCGGGACGCTGCCGGTCAACGTCAAGTTCCTGTTCGAGGGGCAGGAGGAGATCGGCAGCCCCGAGTTGGCGCCGTTCATCGCCGGCCACGGCGAGCTGCTGGCGTGCGACCTGGTGCTGTCGGCGGACGGCGCGCAGTGGAGCGAGCGGGAGCCCACCCTGCTGCTCTCGTTGCGCGGCATCTGTGCGCTGCAGGTGGACGTCAGCGGCCCCGCCGCCGACCTGCACTCCGGCATCTACGGCGGCACCGTGCGCAACCCGCTGCACGCGCTGGCCGAGCTGATCGCCGGCCTGCACGACGGCGCCGGCCGGGTCACCGTGCCCGGCTTCTACGACGACGTGGTGGAACCGTCCCCGGAGCAGCGCCGGCGCTACGCGCTGGTGCCGTTCGACGCGGCGGCCCATCTGCGCGCCACCGGCGCGCCCGCGCTGTACGGCGAGGCCGGCTGGTCGACCTACGAACGGGCATGGGTGCGGCCCACCCTGGAGGTGAACGGCATGTGGGGAGGATTCCAGGGCGCCGGCGCCAAGACGGTGCTGCCCGCCGCCGCGCACGCCAAGCTTACCTGCCGGCTGGTGGCCGACCAGGAGCCGCGGCGGATCCTGGAGTTGGTGGTGGACCATCTGCAGCGCCGGGCGCCGGCCGGCGTGCAGGTGCGCTGCCAGCCCAGCGCCGTGCACGGCGCCCCCTACGCGGTGTCCCCCGACCACCCCGGCAACCGGGCCGCGGCGGCGGTGCTGGAGCGTCTCTACGGGACGCCGCCGCTGCACACCGGCTCCGGCGGCAGCATCCCGATCTGCGGCCTGCTGCTGGAGCAGCTCGGGGTCCACACCATCGGTTTTTCCTTCGCACTCGACGATGAGGGCGCCCACGGGCCGGACGAGTTCTTCCGGTTGGCCAGTTTTCGCCGCGCCCAGGAGGCGTATTGCATGATTCTGCACGAATTGGCGGCCGCGGCATGAGTGGCGCGCGGGTAGTTCGCAGTCGTACCGGCCGGACCGTCCGGCGCGTGGTTGCCGGGCTCGCGTGCCTGGCCGCCATCGCCGCCACCGGCTGCAACGTCGAGCAGCAGGTGGAGGTGCGCCTGAGCGGATCGGGCGCGGCCGAGATCCGGGTGGTGCTGCAGCGGCTGTTCGTCGAGTATCTGCTGACCCTGGCCGAGGTGTCGGGCGACGCCGAGCAGGAGTCCGGCACCGTGTTCGACCTGGAGGAGCTGACCGAGGCGGTCAACGAACGGCCCGGCGTGCACCTGGAATGGGTCGCCAGCCCCACGCCCGAGCGGCTGGAGGTGCGGTTGGCGTTCGACGATCTGGCGTCGGTGCTGGAGTACTCGACCGAGGCCGCGGCCGAGGCCGGCGTGATGCCCGTGATCTCGCTGACCGGCGACCCGCGGCGCACGTTGCGGGTCCACTTGTCCGGGGACAACTATCACCAGCTCACCACCTTGTTTCCGGCGCTGGATAACCCGCTGCTGGTCGGTCTCGGCCCGCAGCCCGACCTGGAGGTGACCGATCCGGAGTACCTGGAGATGATCGCCTTCGTGCTCGGCGAGGGGGGACCGGACGCGGTAAACGAGTCGGCGGTGACCGTGACGGTCAAGGTCGAGGGGCGGGTGATCGATCAGCAGGGCGGCGAGTTGCAGTCGGACGGTTCGATCGTGATCACCATCCCGCTGCTGCGGATCTTAGTGCTCGACCAGCCGCTCGACTACACCATCGTCTTCGAGTAGCGCGCCGGCGGCATCGAACCGCAGCGGGCGCGGCGCACCGGTAACCGTCACGCCGGGGCGGGCGTCCACCGTGGCGGCGAGGTTGGCCGACACCAGGAGCCGGTCCAGCGACAGGGTGTCGCGGACCCACGCCAGCCGGACCGCGGCGGGGTCGGGCAGCGTGCTGGTGCGGATCGCCGCCCGGATCGCCTGCCGGTCGTTGGCCATCACCATCGGGATCTTCACCGTCTGGGTGGCGGTCGAGGTGAGCGCGTTCGGATAGGTCTCGGCGAAGCTGAGCTTGTCGAACAGGCGGCGGGTGGTGACGTCCACGATTCCGATGCCGTTGACGTTGCCGCCGGTGCGGGGCGTGGCGTCGAGCACGGCGATGCGGCCGATGGCCGGTCCGCCGCTGGCGTACTCGGTGCTGTAGCGCCCGACCACGTTGGGGTCGAACCCGGTGCCGCTGATGTCCTTGCCGATCCGGCCGATCACCAGCACGTCCAGCTCGTCGAACGGCAGCTCCGGGTAGAGCTCCCAGGCCAGGGCCAGCAACTGCGGCTCGCGCTCCGGAATCGCGGCGGCCGGGACCAGCTCCAGGTGGTGGGTCTGATGGAGCGCGTTCTCGACCACCGCCAGGCCGCCGGCCACGTTGGCGCGCGCCAGCACCGCCTGCCCGACCGCGGCCACGCGCTCGGCCAGCCGCCCGAAGCCGAGCGTATGGCAGGTCTCGGCGCCCTGCTGCTTGCCGAGCCCGATCGCGGCCAGCTTGAGCAGCCCGCTCTCGTAGCGCCCGCGGAACGAACTGTGCGGTTTGACCCGGTTCAGGATCAGGGTGGCGTCGGCCTCGAGCGCGAACTTGTCGCACCAGGCGGCGAGGCCCGGCGCCGCCTCGCCCAGGCCGACTACGTCCATGGTGGCCCGGACCGGGGCCCCGACCCCGTCCTCGGTGACCCCCAGGTGCGCCAGCACCTGCCGCTGGCCGTCCGCGGTGGCGCCGCCATGGCTGCCCATCGCCGGAATCACGAACGGCTGCGTCCCCAGCCGCCGCAGCTCGGCCACCAGCAGCCGTACCAGCCTCGCCAGATTGGCAATGCCGCGGCTGCCCACCGCCACCGCGACCCGCTGCCCCGGCCGCACCATGTCCGCCAGCCCCCCGCGCGCCAGCGCCGCGTGCATGCTTGCCGTCAGGTCCCGAATCGGGGAAGACGCCAACTCCTGCCGCACCGGCACCACCGCCGGCAACGGCACCCGCTCCAGAATGCGGTCGATCCCCGCCTGCCCCGCCGCTACCGCCATGCCCCCCATCCTATCCGATCCCCCGTGATTCGCGGGAACGCGATGAGTGTCACGAGTTTGTGGCCCTCTTCGCTGTTGCCCGTCCGTAGCGGCCCACTGCACTCCCGCGGCCGCCCGTGAGTCGCGGATCAAGCAGGTCCCGTACCGCATCGCCGAACATGTTGACACCGTAGATCACCGTCGCAAGGGCAAGCCCCGGCAACAACGCCAGCACAGGTTTCGCCTCCATGTATTTGCGCCCGTCTCGGCTCAGCATACCGCCCCAGCTGGCAACATCAGGAGGCAGGCCGAATCCGAGGAAGCTGAGAGATGCCTCCGACAGGATGATGTCGCCGATGGAGATGCTGAAAATGACGATCATCGGAGCCATTTACGGCAACGGCGGCGGCAGACCGCGACGGCGGCCACGTCCGGCGCGAGACGCTCGGTTTACCGCCTAAGCATGGAGCGTCGCCGGCAGACCGCGGCAGTGGCCAAGCTCGACGCGAGACGCCTGGTTCGGCGCAGAACCGGGGAGCGCCGGCAGCAGACCACGACCGCGCCGGCAGCCAGTCCCAGCACCGAACGCTTGGTTCGCCGCAGAACCGGAGCGTGCCGTGGCCGCCGAGCAAGCTTGTCCGCACCGGGACGCAGCCCGATCAGCCAGACTTGGCAGCGGAGGCGCGGCAGTCCGGCGGCGAGCGCCGCAAGCGGGGGCACATTCCGGCCGCCGTGCGGCGCGCGGTGTGGCGGAGGTACGGGGCCGCTTGCTGCTACCGGGATCCGCATACCGGCATGATCTGCGGCTCCACCCACCTGCTGCAGATCGATCACATCGTCCCCAGGGCCCTGGGCGGGAGTGACGACCTCGCCAATCTGAGACTACATTGTGCGGTTCATAACCGGCAGCGGGACCCGCGCTGCGCCAGGTACGGCTCGGCTCCTCCACGGCCAGCGGTGAGCCGCGTTGAGCAGCCGGGCGTGGCACGGACGGCGGCTCCCCCCGGCCGCCAGCATGCCGACCTGAGCATGGCGTAGTGAGCGCGCTGACGCGCTGGCCTGCCGCCGCCAAAGCTCTGGGCTGTCCTGCGGTGAAAGACCGGTGATGAAAACATGCCTCCAACGCCGTCAAAGCGTCCAGTCAAGGATGACTTGCTAAGAGTCGACATTTGATGTAGGTTCCGCTCACGTGGAGCAACTGACAATCTGGAATCTCGATCAAGAGCTTGAACGCCGGCTTCGCGAGGTGGCAGAGCGACGTGACACGTCGTTTTTTACCATGGAGACCTGCAATCGGTTTGGATGGGTTGCCGCCGGGCTGCGCAAGGCTGGAACACCGATCCCGGTGAACGATGTCTGGGTCGCCGCCCACGCGTTACAGACCGGCGCGCGGCTGCTCACCAACGACGCCCACTTCGCATGCGTCACGGGCTTGGCGCTAGTACACCCAGAATAAGCGCGTGCTGCCCAGCTACGAGGAGTTGACCGCGCCGCGGATGGTCACGGCCGACGGGATCTGCAACATGCGCGATCTCGGCGGCCTGCCGCGTCACGACGGCGGCACCGTTGCCCGCGGGCGGTTCTACCGCGCCGATAATCTCGCCAACCTCTCCGCCGACGGGGTCGACGCGCTGCTGCGGCTCGGGGTGCGGACGGTGATCGATCTGCGCCAGGCGGAGTGGGTGCACACGCCGCCCAACCCGCTGCGCAGGCACCGGGCGGTGGCCTACCACCACCTGGACATGAGCGGCGATCAGTACTCCGTGGCGGGTGACGTGCTCGACGTGAGCTGGCGCGACGCGGACGAGGACTCCCGCTACGCCGCGCTCCCCCTGTTCTCCCATCTGCGCATCTATTGCCGCTGGCTGGAGCGGCGCCAATCCCAGCTCCGGGCGATCCTGCGCCTGCTGGCACGGCCGCAGGCGACGCCGGCGGTGTACCACTGCGAGGCGGGCAAGGACCGTACCGGCGTGATCAGCGCCCTGCTGCTGCTCCTCGCCGGGGTGCCCGACCTGGCGATCGCGGCCGATTACACCCACACCGCGCGCAACCAGTTCCGGCGTATGCTGAGGCAGCGCGCGTACCGCGACCAACCACTCCCGGTGGCCGACGAGGCGGACTACGCGGCACGCTTCTGTCCCGGCGAGCTGATGCCGATCTTCCTGTTCTGGCTGCGCTCCCAGTACCGAGACGTGACCAGCTACCTGGCCCGGATCGGCCTGGCCAACGCCGAGATCGGCGCTCTCCGGCAAGCCCTGACCGCAAGCGCCTGATCGAGCACGCGATCAGCTCTCGGCCAGGTGGTTGAAGTGCGGAGCATCGGCGCGCTGCTGGTCGGTGATCACCAACAGAATGTTGGGCTTCATGCCGGTACTCCTTGCCCCTCCAGGAACCCGAGGATGCGCCCCGACGATCCGTTCGACGCCTGCTTCATCTCATCGAAGGCTTCCTGGAAGTTGGCGTTCGACAGGGACAGTTTGGCGTCACTGCCGAGTCCCTGCGTGGCGATCTGCACCGTTCGGTGGACCCATTCCTTGATGAATGCCGGCGTCGTCCCATGGCTCAGGTCGACCAACCGTTCGACGTCGGTCGCCGCATAGTCGTACGCCTTGGCATACTGCGCAATGTAGCGTCGCCGCAGGGTGCGCCCGGGCGGCCCAAAATATACGCACTGGCTGATGCGTCCCGGACGGTCCTTGATCGCCGCTTCCAGTCGTTCGATGGAGTTGGTGGTCAGGATGACGCCGACCTCGTCGGAGGGCCGCAACCCGTCCATCTGGTCCAGCAGCTCGCCCAACGCCGAGCTGTAGAGGTTGATGTCGCGAGCCGCAAAGACCAAGTCTACATCTTCCAGGATGATGATCGACGGCTGATAGGCGCGCGCGAACGCGAACAACTGGGCGACTCGGTTCAGCGCATTTCCGGCAACCACGATGCGCGTCGTGTTGACCAGTCGTCCGCACAGGTAGCGGCAGGCGAATGTCTTGCCGGTACCGGGCGGCCCGTGCAGCAACAACCCGCGGCGCAGCGGGACGCCGTGCGCCTTGAGAACGTGGCGTCGTTCGTAAAGGTCGATGACGTTCCGCCACAGCAGTTTGTAGATCCCCTCGTCGACCACGAACTCCCGCCGCGAGACCGGCGCGGCGACGGCAAAGCTGACCCGCAGCTGCTCCATCTTCTCAATATCTCCCGACTCGTCTCTGGTGCCCGCCTCATACGCCAGCGTGATCAGCCGTTCACGGTAGATCGACGTGGCAACGCTGTCGGCAATCAGCCGGCGGATGCGGGCGTCGACATGGCCGGAAGCTACCCCGGCAACTGCCAGCGTTGCAGTATCCTTCTCGCTTCGGTAGCGCAGGCGGACGATGGCCGGGGCAGCGGTCTCGAAATCCGGGAACACCCAGTGCTGATCGACGGGGAGAAAGACTTCCTCATCGGGGCCCACTGTCCACGCGATGCGCGGGGACTTGGTGATTCGGCGGGAATCCCAGCGATTGCGCTCGCCGTGTAACAGGCTGTTCAGGTCCTCTTCGTTGTTGGACTCGATGCGCCGCACGTTGTCGACGTCGGTCAGGCTCCCGTCTATGGCGCGGTACAGGTCGACGAAGCGGTAGGCCGGCAGCTGCTTCTCGCTCACCACGTATCTGGCGACGGCACGGCCCCCCATCTCGCGGCGGAGCCGATCGTCGACGTGGGTCTTGTGTCCGGAGAACCCGCTCCGGAAGCGCCGCCACAGCCGTCGTCTCAGTCTGCGCATGGGACCTTTGATCATTGCTCCTTACCAGCCTGTGCTCAATCAGCGGCCGCCGTTCAATCTCGTAATTGGTTTCGACGTTGGATGATGCTGCCGTGCGCCCGGTCTCCGCACTGGTGCCCGCAACGGTCGTGGCGCAGCGGGGCGTACAGGACGCGAGAGTCGCAGGAGAACGTCGCGAACGTCGCGCTACGAGAGCCCGCGACCCCGGGGAAGAGGGCAATATAGTAAGGTGGCACAATTTGGGTCAATCCTCATTGCCAGCGTGCCCGCGAGTCCCGGCCGCGGCACGGACGGCGCGCAAGATTGCCTCTATTATCTTCTCCTCCACCGCCCTGCGGCCCATCAGCGATTCACCAAGGCTGCCGCGCAGGAAAATGTCTCCCATCCAGCGTCCGTACTGCACGTAGACAGGCACGTCCAATCCCAGCCGGCGCTCAACGGCTTCCCGGTCAAGCGCCCCGCCTCCGCAGCACGCCATCCCCCCCATCCTTCGGCCGCTTGACGTCACCGTGTTGACGGCGTGTGTGCTGGCTTACAGCAGCTTGTCTACGGCAACCAGTATCGCCACAGCGGCAGCGATAGCGCCTCCCAGGCGTACCGTCAGCCGCTCCTGAACCTTGCTGATCTCGGCACGCAGGCTGGCCGCGGTCTGCTTAGTCTCGCCATGCAGGGCTGCCAGCTCTTCCCTGGTGGCAAGAGTTGCGATCTCAGCGCACAGGCTGGCCGCGGTCTGCTTAGTCTCGCCATGCAGGGCTGCCAGATCTTCCCTGGTGGCAAGAGTTGCGATCTCGGCGCACAGGCTGGCCGCGGTCTGCTTAGTCTCGCCATGCAGGGCTGCCAGATCTTCCCTGGTGGCAAGAGTTGCGATCTCGGCGCACAGGCTGGCCGCGGTCTGCTTAGTCTCGCCATGCAGGGCTGCCAGCTCTTCCCTGGTGGCAAGAGTTGCGATCTCGGCGCGCAGGCTGGCCGCCATCTGGTTCGTCTCGCCATGCAGGGCTGCCAGATCTTCTCTGGTGGCAAGAGTTGCGATCTCGGCGCGCAGGCTGGCCGCCATCTGGTTCGTCTCGCCATGCAGGGCTGCCAGATCTTCTCTGGTGGCAAGAGTTGCGATGTCGGCACGCAGGCTGGCCGCGGTCTGCTTAGTCTCGCCATGCAGGGCTGCCAGCTCTTCCCTGGTGGCAAGAGTTGCGATCTCGCGGCGCAGGCCTGCAATATCGTCCTTGGTGGCGAGGTTCTCGACCATGCCCTCGGCGAAGGTCGAAACCAGCACCCGTGCCTTGGTTTCGTCGAAACCAGCTTCTTTCTGCAGCCGGGTCGCCGCCTTGAGGGTGTCGAAGGCTACCGCCACAACCGCCATCTTACCGCCTCGGCGGCGATCTGTACACCACCATTCGTCACGTCCGTCACGTCGCTCATAAGCTCATGTCATCGTACAACGGACCGCGCTCGCCGGCGCTTCAACCCGTGGCGGCCGGCGGCTGCAGGTCGCGCTGACGGCGTCACCTGGCGCGCACACGTTGCCGGGACTCTGCCATATGCCTCGGAGTGCGAGCAGGTCTTGTTGTCGGGCGTATCGTGCCGTCGACCGGCGCGTCGATTCGGTGCTACAGTTCGGGATCGGCGCAAGGCGCGGCAATGGACGTCAGTTTCAAGGCGGCACGCATGGGTTCCGAAGCAATCGACGTGGCCGAGACGTACCGGCGGGACGGGTTCGTGTTTCCGATCGACGTGCTCAGCGTGGCCGAGGCTCAGGCGATCCGCGCCGATCTGGAGGCAGCGGAGGCGGAGTTGGCCAACGATCCGGAGCGGTTGGGGCTCCTGCGCTCCTCCACGAACCATCTCCTTCCATCGTTCGACGCGCTGGTCCGCAACCAGACGCTGCTGGCGGCGGCGTCCGAGGTGCTCGGCCCGGATCTCATCGTCTGGAGCGTGAACCTGTTCATCAAGGAAGCGCACTCGCCCAAGATCGTGTCCTGGCACCAGGACCTGACCTACTGGGGGCTGGACGACGTCGACGAGACCACTGGCTGGGTGGCGCTGTCACCGGCCACGGTCCACAGCGGCTGCATGCGGTTCGTGCCGGGCAGCCACCGGCGCCGACTGGTGCCGCACGTCGATACCTTCGCCGCCGACAACCTGCTTACCCGCGGCCAGGAGATTGCCGTCGAGGTCGACGAGGAGGATGGCGTGGCCGCCGAGCTGCAGACCGGTCAGGCCTCGCTGCACCACGGCCATCTGTTTCACGCCTCCGGACCCAACACCACCGACGATCGCCGCATCGGCGCGGCAATTCGCTATATCAGGCCTTCGATGCGCCAGCGCACGGGCGAGCGCTGGATGGTCCGCCTGGTGCGCGGCGAGGATCGCTACGGGCACTTCGAGCTGGCCGATCCGCCGCGCGGCCGGTTGCACGAGGCGGACTTCGAGCGCTGCCGGCGCGACTCCGCGGTCAGGCGCCGGCAGCTCTACGCGGGCGCGGATCCAAACCGCCGCAGCCGGCGCGCTTGACGCCGGGCGGGTCCTGCCAGCGGTCGAAGTGGACGATCGCCGCCGCCGGGGGGCGGGCGGCCGGGCGCCACTCGCCGCCGGTGGTGTAGGCGACGGGAAGCAGCCCGATCTGCAGCACGTCGTCGGGCAGGCCGAGCAGCTCGGCGGCCGCGCGCTCGGCGTTGAGATGCACGGTGGTCAGCACGGTGCCGAGACCGCGCGCCCGCAGCGCGAGCTGAAACGACCACACCGCCGGGAAGATCGAGCCGTAGCGCGGCGCGAGGGCGGCGTTGGTCGGGTGCTCGGGCCAGCGCCCCGTGATGCAGGGGATGACGTGGACCGGCACGCGGGCGAGCCGCTCCATCAGGAACAGGGCCGCGGCGTACACGCGGCGCGTCTGCCCGGTGCGCGCGCCCGCCAACCCCTGGCGCAGTGCCGGCTCGCCGCCGCGCCGGTAGATGTCCGCGAGCGCCGCGCGGGTCGTAGCGTCCTCCACCACGATCCAGCGCCAGCCCTGGGCGTTGCCGCCGGTCGGCGCCTGCTGCGCCTGGCGAATGCAGTCCAGAATCACGCTGCGCTCGACCGGCCGGTCATAATCGAGGCGGCGGCGCACGGCGCGGGTGGTGGTCAGCAGGTCGTCGACCGCCTGAAGATCGAGTGTGTTCGGTGCGGCAGAACGACTGGATCTCATTCGCCAGGTGAAAGACGTCGCGCATCCCGCATTCCGGCAAACATCGCCTGCTGCTGCACCAGCCCGGACGTGGTTCGCACCGGACCGGCGAGCGACGCTTCGAACGCACCGTCAAGAAACTCGATGTGGTCGGCCACCTCGACGTGACGGAGTTGCGCGCGGCGCAACGCCGCCAGCCGGGCACCGGCTATCCGCCACCGTTCGACAAACCCGCGCAACTCGCTGTTGCTGTCGCCTGCCATGAGAGGCAGTCTACGGGTTCCGATCACGCCCGACAACAGACCTCCCACCCGCGCCACCCCGCCGATCAGGTGCCGTCGCTCCATATCGGTGTGATCGGAGGGCGTGAGGAGGCGGCGACCTATGGAAAGACCCTGGTCGAAGAATGCCGGCGAGGGTTGTCAGCGGTGTTGCCCTTCAAGGACGCTGAGCGCGCGTTCCTCGATCTGCTGCTGGAGACAGGAGAAATCGACGCGACGATTCTGACCTCCGATCGCTCGCTTCAGAAACGCATCCAAGCCCAGCCGCTGCTCGAATGGAAGGCGCTCAACGTGCTGCGGCACAAGGGATTGTCCTGACTAAGCGCGGTCGCAGGCTCACGGGCCGGCCGGCCGGGTCAGCGCCAGGAGCGCGGAGAGTGCGGAGCACTGCTCCAGCGTGAGCGCGGCGGCGGCCAGACGCGTACGCCGGTCCGGCTCCAGGTACGGCTCGACCAGCGCGTCGAACTTCTGCCGCAGCTCGGCCCGGCTGAGAAAGTTCTCCGGTTCGCCGCGGGCTACGATCACGACCTGGTCCAGCTTCCGCCCGCTAACCGCCACCCGCGCGGAGCCGCCCATGTGCGCCGGGTAGGCGGCCTCGACCGCGGGATCCACGACGGTCCGGACGCGCCGGCACAGCGCCATGGTCACCGGGTCAACGAGATGGCGCGCGTAGTCATCCCAGCCCAAACCGCCGGTGCGGAGCGCCACCGCGGCGACGAACGGCATCGAGAACTGCCCGTCCACGTAGTTCCGCGGGTTCTGCTTGGCGCTCTCCGGGTCGCCGATGATGTTCCAGCCGGTGCGCGGCAGCCCAATCTCCACCGCCTCGATCGTCTCGATCGCAGCCGCGTCCAGCGCGTGCTCGGCGCGCAGTGCGATGAGCGCGTCCATCGCCGCGTGCCCGTAGCGGCAGGAAGGATACGGCTTGACCGCTATTTGCAGGGTTTCCCACACCGACCCCAGCCCCTCGACCGCGAGTGCCGGCTGCGGGTCCGGGGAGTAGCCGCGCAGGAATCCCGCCCTGCCTTCAATCGCGGCGGCCGCGCCGCGCACGTCCTCCGCCGCCATGGTCGCGGCGATCAGGCCGCCCAGCGCGGCGTAGCCGGTGTGGTACGCCTTGTTCCAGGCGCCGTCATGGAGGAACTGCATCGATCCGGCCGCCTGCGAGCCGCACAGGCCGAACGCGCGCGCCATCTGCTCCACGGACAGCCCGAGCACACCGCCGGCCGCGGCCGCGGCCCCGAACACCCCGCAGGTCGCGGTGGGGTGAAAGCCCCGTGCGTAGTGCGCGCTGGGACCCAGGGCCAGGCTGAGGCGGATCTGGATCTCGTAGCCGGCGATGATCCCGGCGGCGACGCTGCGCCCGTCCGCGCCGCTCATCTCGGCAGCCGCCAGCGCCGCCGGCACGATGGGCGCGCTGGAATGGATCGAGCCGCGCGCGTGGGTGTCGTCGAAGTCCAGGCAGTGGCCGAGGGTGCCGTTGAACAACGCCGCGGCCGGCGGCGGGTAGGAGACGGCGTCGCCGATCACCGTGGCGGTCCCGCCGGTCAGGCCGAGCCGCGCCAGCGCACGCTCCAGGCTGGGCGCGATCGCGGCTTCGCGGCGGGCGCGCAGCGCGATCCCGAACTGGTCGAGCACCAGGGCCTTGGCGCGCTCGACCACCGCGCCCGGGATGTCGTCGAAGCCAAGCCCGGCCGCGAATTCGGCCAGGCGGCGGGTGATGTTGGACATGGTACTGGAGCATACCCGAATGCGGTTGGCGCCGGGAGCCGGGTAGAGCCGGGTCACGCACCCGGTACGCACTCGGCCGGCGGAATCAAGGCAGAGCGCATCGCCGGCGCCCCAACGCGATCGCCACCGACGCGGGGGCCTTCATCATGCGCTCAACTGACGATGCGCTTCCACCGTGTCGAGATAGGCACCCTCAGCCATCAACTCGACCGCACCAAAGTCTTCCGGCCAATCTCCAAAGGCGCCTTCGCGATCCAGATCGACACTGTGGATTGAGGTCGCTCCATCTTCTGGGCATCGCGAGAACCAGTGTAGCTTCACCAAACCCGGATCGAGATTACCCTGCGCTACCAACGTTCGCACGTGCAGCAACAACAACGCGCTATGGGTCTCCACGACCAACTTGACGCCGCGCTGGGCCGCATCTCCCATGATTCGCGCCAGACGATACTGTGGCAATTAGCCGTCCGACCTGCAAGTCGAGTTGCATGTCGTTTACCTGTTTAGCAGACACTCTACGCGTCAAGCCAAGGTCTTCAAGCATGGCCTCGAGATGTCTCACACGAGTATCTTCATTCGTCTGCCAATCCACAATGGTGGTGGCCACGTACTTCTCAAATGTCCCGGGGAAAGGAGGTCCCGACGCCGTCCTGGCATAGACGCGTTCGGGGTTGCCACGAAATCCGGGCACGTGAATCATTCGACGTAGTTCCCTGGAAGGAAATACTGACCTGGGGAATATACCAAAGCCGAGACTGCTGGAGACCGATTCCTCAATGAGCAGGAAGCATCGGTTCCTGGCAACTGCCAATCGAAATCCGTCGGGAGGGTTACTCCATTGATCTTTCATTTCTGGAAGGAATGTTGCGAGAATCCTTTCCAAGTCTCTTGTTTGTTGGTTGGGTACTAAATGAAGCCCCCGTCCCCCTTCTTCGTGAAAGATCATGTGCTTGATTTCAAGTGTACGATTCTTTGCACGAGTAAATGCGGTCTTGTGCCTGACTGGGGTTTTTATGTTCGTAGCTCTGCCATCGTCGATTTCCTTAACGCCGGATGCTTCGCCGTACTCGCGGTCACTCGTCAGTGAAGGCGGTCTGTGAGGACAGACTTCGACATATGATCATGAAGCGTACAGCGAGCAGAAACGTGTGGCGCTGGCATGGTGCATCCATCGGGTCCAACTTATCGCGTTCACTAGGCCGAGTCAAAAAATGCCGCCATGTCGCAGACAGGAAGACGCCGGTTCGGGCACGGCATCGGGCCGGGCGGCCTGCCCCGGGCCACTCCGGCCTTGCTGCGATCGGCCGCAGCCGGCCCGGCACCGCCAGCCACGGCGGGACCCGTCACCCCCATCCGCGGCGGGTTCGTGATACTCTGGTGCTGTGATGTCGTCTGCCGGCCGGCAGCAAGGGGGTCATGGGTACTCCGACCTGAAGCCACTGCTCGACCTGTACCTGGCCGGTGCGCGTCCGGCTCGGGGAGCGCGTGTCGGCGGTGGCCGTGTACGGCTCGGTTGCCCGCGGGCAGGCGCACGCAGCGAGCGACGTCGATCTGTTCGTGGTCCATCGCGGCGAACGTGCCGCCGTGTTCGCGGCATTCCTGGAAGCGGCGCTGCAGTTGCGGGACCATCCGCTGGTACGGGAGCTGCACGCGCACCAGATCCCGACCGAGCCGTTCCCGGTGTTCCGTTCCGAGACCGAGCTGGCGGATACGCCCTGGCTTCTGCTGGACATCTGCGACCACGGCATCATTCTGTTCGATCCACGTCATCCGCAGACACGTCATCCGCAGGAGAGGAGAGGAAACAGGTGTACGAGGACCGGCTGAGGTTCGTCCGTCTGGCGCTCCCGGTGGTTGCCGCGGTGCTGTTCCTGGCGGGCGCGCTGAGCGTTGCCGCCGGCGGCGGCGCGGAGGCGGCGACCGAGACCGGCGAGGTGGTGGTGCTGATCACCGACCACCGCGAGGCGATCGACGACTTCTCTTCCCTGGTGGTGGCGGTCGACGGCGCCCGGCTGCACCAGCGCGGCCGGGTGCCGGAGCAGGGCTGGGTGGTGCTGCAGGCGCCCGGGCACGAAGTGGACCTGACCCGCTACCGGGACGGCGCCACCTACGAGCTGGTCCGGGCAGCGGTGGCCGCGGCGCGCTACGACGCGGCCGATCTGCTGGTGGCGGGCGCGCGCGGCGTGGTGCTGAGCGGAGACGCGGTCGAGGTGCCGCTGGAGCTCTCCCCGGCGCGGGTCGCCGTGGAGGTGCGCGCCGGGCAGGCAACCCGGTTGACCTTCGATCTGGTGGTGCACGACCTGCGCGACCATCCCGGCAAGACCTGGGGCGTGCTGCTGGACGAGGTTCGGGTAACGATCGAGTCCGTGAAGTAGCGGGAATCGTCCTGGGGCGCGTGCGCCGCCGCTTACCGGGAGCCGGCAGTGTTGTGTGCAAATATACGATTGGATCGTTGCGCAGACCAGGGAACGTGCGGCTGTGGAGAATCCCGGCGGCGTCCGGCGCCGGAGGTTGTACGCGCCGTCGGTTAGCACGTACCAGTCGAGATCGCAGATATTTGGTCTGCACGTAGTCGGCGCCAGATCTGGTCCCGCCCAGTGTGCACCGGCGCGATCGGTGCCCATGCTGTGCCGGGAGAGAGTGGTAGCGCAGGACGCCGGTGCGCCCCGCCAGGGTCTGGGTGACGGCATCAAGAGGAGATTCTGCCAGCAGCATGTTGTGTGCAAATATACGATTGGATCGTTGATTTGGCCAATCCTGGCGAGAGCACGCCGTCTGGTCCCGCCCAACCGGCGCTCGGGCCCATGCTGTGCCGGGGCGCACAACGGTTGGGGCCCCAAGAACATGGACAAGCGTGTAATTATGGTCTATGAATCCCTAAATGCACGGTCATGTGGATCGGAATCTCCACACCTCCCTCCGAGCCATGTTAGCGGTCTCACCAGTGGTCGCGATCCTCGGCCCCAGACAGGCTGGAAAATCGACCTTGGCACGGATGCACGCAGCAGAGGACCCGCGGCTGTTGCGGCTGGATCTGGAGCGCCCAGGCGACCTTCTCCGACTCGATGACCCGGAGGCCTTCTTCGCAGCCAACTCGGAGCGGCTGGTCTGCATCGACGAGATACAGAGGCGGCCGGAGCTGTTTCCGGTTATCAGGTACTGGGTCGACCGCGATGGCCGCCCGGGCCAGTTCCTCATCCTCGGCTCGGCTGCGAGGGACCTCATTCGCCAGAGCTCCGAGTCTTTGGCCGGCCGCATCAGCTACCTGGAGCTTACGCCGTTTCTATGGGGCGAGGTGGCAGACCGGCCCGGGCTGACAGACCTCAACGCCTATCTGAACCGCGGCGGTTATCCCCGCAGTCTGCTGGCGCTCGACGATGCGCAGAGCTTCCAGTGGCGTCTTGACTTCGTACGGACGTTCCTGGAGCGCGACCTGCTGGCGCTGAACCCCCGCCTCTCGCCGCCGACGGCCGACCGGCTACTGCAGATGGCGGCCCACTCCCACGGGCAGCTGCTCAACATGAACGGCATCGCCAACTCGCTCGCGCTGGATGCCAAGTCGGTGCGTCTCTACCTGGACGCCCTCGAGGGCGCGTTCGTGGTCAGACGATTACAGCCGTTCCACGCCAATCTTCGCAAACGGCTGATCCGTTCGCCAAAGCTCTACTTGCGCGACACGGGCTTGCTGCTGGTGCTGCTGAGACTTCCCGACTGGAACGCGGCCGCCGGCCACCAGGTTTTCGGGTATGCGTGGGAGTCTCTGTGCATCGAGAATATCGTCGCGGCGCTGCGGCCGGAGGTTCGCTACAGTTTCTACCGAACCTCCCACGGCGCGGAGATCGATCTGCTGCTGGAGACGGGATCCAGTAGAGTAGCGGTCGAATTCAAGGCATCGACCGCGCCAAAGGTCGACCGCGGTTTCTGGATCTCTGTCGAGGATCTGCAGATCGAGCGGCGGTGGGTGGTGGCCCCGATTGACCAGCCATTCGCGGCTCGCGGCATCGAGTATACCTCGTTGACCGGGTTCCTCGGGAGCCCGAAGAACGCCGACCTTTTCAAGGGCTAGCCGACGTACGAACGTGTCGATCTTGGCAAGGGCTGGTCAAACTCGACCCTGGGTGTGCGGAGCCTCTCTGCTGCCGGTCGGCGCCGAGTGGTCACCTCGAGTCTTACCCTGCTGGGTTTGTTGGTGGTGCGGTACCGCGATTGTGCCTGCGGGTTGACCAACGATCGCGATCTGCCGGCCGAGCCCGGGCTACGGATTCTGCAGCTTCACAATTATACATGACCATCGCGCGCGCTATTCATCAGACTCGACGCGCCGTACACTGGCGAGGATCGCGGCCCAGATCTTGTCGGCCTCCCGAATGGATTTTGCCGCCGGCACCGTGAACTGGATCGCGTAGCCGATGCGCTGCAGGTCGCGGAACACCCCGACGCCGCCGACTCCCTGCTGGCAGCGGTCAACCAGGTCGTCAGTTGGGTGCACCGGGAGATCGGATACCGGCGCGGCGCCACCGGGGTCACCACCACCGCCGACCAGCGGATCGGGCGTCAGTGCCAACCGACCTGCCCAGTCGTTCGGTCAGACGTCGGGGCGCATCCTTGGAAATCAGTCGACAGGATGGCCCATCGACCAACGTGGAACCGGGTGAGTTCGGAGCTCAAGACAGTGATTCACGAATTCCTGATGCGAGAGCAGGGATTCATTTTGCTGCTACTGCGAGAGTCGTGTTTCAAGCCGGTAGCTGGTGCTGCGTCCGCCGCCGGGGTTGCGGGCGATGATTGCGCGCGCGAGCAGGTCACGGAGGTCGCGCAGTGCGGTGTCGTTCGAGCACTTGGCGAGCTTGGCGTACTTCGACGTGGTGAGATGGCCCTGGAAGTTGTCGAGCAGCCGGTCGATGATCGTGCGTTGCCGTTCGTTCAATGGGTGCCGGATGATCCGCTGCCGCAACTTCGCCTTGTCGAGCGCCGCAGCGAGCTGAGTGCCGGCGTCCCGGATGGTCTGGTCGAGGCAACCCAGGAACCACAGCAGCCACGCGGTGATGTCGAGGTCGCCTCGCTGGGCCGCTTCAAGCTGGCGGTAATACGCCGCGCGCCGCGCCGCGATGCCTTTCGACATGCTGTAGAAGCGTTCCTTCGTGCCATCCGC
Organism: Spirochaetia bacterium; assembly: GCA_965198005.1. Classification (GTDB taxonomy): domain Bacteria; phylum Spirochaetota; class Spirochaetia; order SZUA-6; family Bin103; genus Bin103. The sequence goes on along the minus strand of CBDAOI010000002.1, from coordinate 788,483 downwards.
CTGTGCCAGCGCGAGGTCGGCGATGGCGCGGCCGATACGACCGTTGCCGTCGTCGAACGGATGAATCGTCACGAACCGGAAGTGGGCGACGCCGGCCTTGAGCACGGGGTCGATCGGAGTGGTTGCAAACCACTCGAGGAAGCGCTGCATCTCGCATTCGAGCCGCGTGGCGGCAGGCGCCTGATAGTGCACCCGCTCTGTGCCGACAGGACCCGAGACCACCTGCATCGGACCGGCCTGGTCGGTGCGCCAAGCTCCCACGGTAATGCGAATCATGCCGCTGCGTCCGGTCGGAAACAGCGCCGCGTGCCAGCCATGCAGGCGCTCTGCCGTGAGTGGCGACTCGAAGTTGCGCGTCGCGTCGAGCGTCATCGCAACCGCCCCCTCGACTCCGCCCCCCGGGGAGGGCAGGCCGGGGGCGTCGAGGCCAAGCCGGCGGACGATCGACGAGCGCACCTCGCCGGGGTCGAGGTGCTCGCCCTCAATGGCCGAGGAGCGCACCACCTCGTCGGTGAGCGCGGAAACGCTCGTTTCGGCCCGGACGTCGAATCCGAGCGCCTCCATCCTGCCGAGGTGCCGGCCCTGCCGATGGCGCACGTCCGCGAGCGCGCTCGTCAGGGCCGCGTCGTCCCAGGTGAACTGCGGCCATTCCGGCCTGTCATGGATCCACTCCACAATCACCGCAACCAGTGCGGCGAATGGTACCGCGGTCCAGCGATTGAGACAAGCCAATCACCGCAGCCCACGCGGCGATTGGCGCGCGTATTCACCGCACACGCCCGCTCGTCGGGCGGAGCCGGCGCGGATAGGATGATCAAGCAAAGCTGCCGCGGCTAACCGCAGCCATACCAGCAAGCTGCTCACTCTGGCCACTGAATTACTACCACTTCTTCCCTGAGCTGTTCGCCGGTGGCGGTGGACAAGCGGGTGCGGAAGAGATCGATGCCTTCCACGCGGTAACCGAGCGACTGCGCGAGGTCGGCGAGCAGATAACCGGTACGGATCATCACCCGGAGATAGGATGCCTGATCTCCGACGACGTAGGCGAGTTTCGCACCGGGATTGAGGACGGTACGCAACGCCGCAAAGTGCTTCGCCATTCCGCCGAAGTACAGCTTGGTGACTCTCGAGTACATCCGCTCGAAACCGGAGGTCTTCCCCAATTCCAATCGCCGTTGTTCGATCTTGTTCGCGATTTTCTGAATGGCATCGTGCCCGGCTACCTCCAGATCGTCCGCGTCATCCTTGTAAACACCGCGCGTGTTGGAGCGGATGAGGTCCTGCTTGAGCTCCCGCAGACCGCTCACGTCGCCGATCAGACCGAGGATCACCGATTCCAGACGCGTCGTTCTCGTATAGTCCTTTTCGTTCGGATAGGGTGGGGAGGTGATCACCGCGTCCACCGAGCGCGGACTCAGAATCTGATCGACTTGTCGGGCGTCTCCCCGGTGAACGCATCCCGGGACTTCCGCACGATCGCGTGTGTGCAGGAGGTCGTCGACGATTGTCCGCATGTGGCCGAGCCAGGAATCTACGACCGGCGCGTCATCCTTGAGCTTGCCGACCCCGATTTCCGGACCGAATTTCAGGTTGCCAACATCGCGCACCAATGCATGCGCGAGCGCGAGCCGTCCGTAGCGGTGGAACGCGGAATCGCCGCAGGTGTCGATAGCGGCGAGCAGTACCAGTGTCTTGTGCAGGGGCAGGGGACTGATCGAGTCCTTCAACAACAGTTTGCATTGCTCGGGCGTGAGAGTCTGCAGCGGAGCGCGGGACTGATCTCTGCGAGCAAACAGGGGCAAGTCGGTCCAGTCGGCGTAGCCATCGCGACCAATCGCGACTCGCGCTCGTTCGGCCACTGCCGTAGCGTAGTCCGACAACGCGTGGGGATCGGCGGACCAGTCCAGCTTTACGGAACTGGCGAACTGAGCCATCGGGTTGGACTCGATGCCGACGCTTGCGATGCCGCGCTTCTTGCACTCTACCAAGGTAGTGCCTGTGCCGGCGAACGGATCGAGCACCGTATCCCCAGGACGCACGCCAAACCGGTCGAGATAATCCTGAACCAGGTGCGGCGGAAACGACAGCACAAACCGATACCACTCATGAACGGGTCGATCGTGCGGGCGCACGTTGTTCACTCGGCTGGGTGCGCGGCTGCCCGTGGCCGGCTGCGGGGCTGCTGCTCCTGGCATTATGTGGTCGCGGTCTCCACTGCGGGTGACAACCTATACCAACGGCGGGATGTCGGCCACGCTTCATTGTGCGCGTCCACGACGCCGCGCACCACCCAGGCCACCCGAGGCAACCGAGGCAGGCAGGCAACCTGCCGTCGGTAGTCCGGCCGGCCCAGACCTGGTATCCTTGGACCATGGCTGATACGTACCTGACGGACGGGACCCGGCGCGCGGCGGCGTTGGGCAACCGCGGGCCGCTCGCGTTCACGGCGGACGGCGCGGTGCGGACCGAGATCACGGACGCCTATTGGCGTACCGGGTTCTACATCTTCGAAGGGATGCTCTCGCCGGCCGAGGTGGCGGATCTGGTGGCGGACTTCGAGCGGATGCTGGAACGGGCGCCGGCCTCCAGCGCGGCCGTGACCGACGCCGCCGCGGGACGGCCGGCACTCGGCTCGGGGCCGGCCCCGAGCTCGCGCTTTACGTTCGCCAAGCCGCTGAGCGATCCGTTCGGCGGCACCGCGGCGGCGCGCGGCCGCTACGAGGCGAAGATGGCCGAGTACGCGGCGCCGGACGACGCCCCGGCGGAGGTGCTGGTGAACGTCGGCGGACCGCTGCAGTTGATGGACAGCTTTCTGCGCCTGTACGGCCACGCGCAACTGCTGGCCGTGGCCGAGCAGATCAACGGCCGCGACTTCGTGCCGTTCCGGGAGGCGCTCTGGATCAAGGAGCCGGGGCTGGGACCGTCGACCGCCTGGCATCAGGACGGCACGACCCATTGGAACAACCCGGAGCTGGACGCCGGCACCCACGGGTTCAACTTCATGGCGCAGCTCTTCCCGACCACGCCCGCCAATGCGCTGTGGCTGGTGTCCGGCTCGCACTGCCTGGGCAAGATCGACATCAAGGCGCGCGTCGCCGCCAACGGCGGTTCGGACCGTCTCCCCGACGCCGTGCCGATGGTGTGCAATCCGGGTGACGTGGCCATCGTCAACCGCCAGATTCTGCACGGTGCGTATGCCAATCAGTCTCCCAACCGGCGGGTATCGCTGACCTTCGGCTTTCACCGCCGCCGCAGCGTTGCGGGAGTACTGGGTGAGGCGCCGGAACCGTACGACGACGACCGCATTCGGCGGCGCGCCCGGATCATCGCCCTCGCCATCGACGCCCGCCGGCAACGGTTCCCGCACGAGACCCCGTACCGCTACCAGCCGCTCGCCGCGGACAACCAGGCATACCGCTGGAACGAAGCCGCCCGCGCCACGGTCCTGAGCGACTACGAGCTGGACGATCTCGGCATCTGAGACCGGCCACCGCGACGACCGATAGGGCACGCTGGGACGAGGACGGCGAGCCCGCCCTCAGCCGTCCGCCACCTCGAACGCCGTCAGGTTGCGCGTCTCGCGGCTGAACTCCACCCCGACCAGGTGGATCGGTTGCCCCTCGCCGAGACCGGCTGCCTCCGAGCGGGGTCGGTTGCCTCCCATCGGGATCGGCTCCCCCCGCCCCCGGTACTTCGCCGCGTAGTCCCGCTCCCGCAACTGCGCCAGCGCCGACCCCGGCGGCGCCATCTCCACCACCTTGAACTCGAACAGGTACACGTGCCCGCCGGCCCGCACCGCCACCAGCCGCCCGTGGCTGCTCGACTCCTCCACCGTGAGTTCGTACCCCAGCGCCGCAAAGTAGGAGTAGAACACGCTCGCGTAGAAGCCCTCGTACCGCGCGATGTCGTTGTTCGTGTACCACTCGTACGGAATGCCGTGATCGTTCAGAAGCCGGTCTGGAACAGCAGCGCCTCCCGATCTTGCCCAGGCGCCGCAGCAACTCCGCCGTGCCCACCATCCGGTCCAGCGCCACCGACGCCACCCGGCGCTCGAACAGCGTGTCCACCAGAAACGCCGGCGTCCCGGTCTCGAACCAGTGCGCCGCGAGCTGTCCAGCAGCAGCACCGTGTACGGGTTGTACACCTGCTCCGCGCCGCGCCACGGTAGTTGTACCACTCGCGCACCTAGCCCTGCAAGCTCCGGCGCAAACACCGTGCCGGTCGAAGATCCCCGAGGCGTCCAGGAACACGCTTCGGTAGAAGCCCACGTGCGCGTCGCGCGCCTTGATCGTACCGCGCGATGTCGTTGTTCGCTTGTCGTACTCGGCACCGGAGCGACCTGATCAGGTAGCCGAACGCTTCGCGTACTTCCATGTCCCACTCGTTGGTGCAGATAGGCCGGAACTCCTTCAGGCCCGCGCAATCGTGGGCCGCAAGCAACCGCTGCAGGCGGATGCGCCACGCTTCATCTTACCCTGTCGCCCGACGGGTTCCAAACACGTTGTCGGCTCGGACCGATGGACACGCACCGCACGCAGGACCGTGACTCCGTTCGCGTCTGTACCTGCGGTGCCACTTCGGGATGGACACCATGTGCTGGGCACGGCTGGGCGCGGCTCGGTGCGGCTCGCGCCAGTACATGGAGATGGCGCCGCGGCTGGCTCTGTGGCCCGGCCTCTGCCTGACGATCGTCGTCTACAGTCTGAACATGTTCGGCGACGCGGTGCGCGACCTGCTCGACCCGCGGCTGCGGGGGGCGGCCGGGCGCTAGCGTAGATTCGCCGTTCTTGAAAACAGCGATCCGCTGCGGTCACTGCCGCACGGCATCGCGTTCCCGGTCGCGCAGCTGATACAGGCGATGGTAGAGGCCGTCGGCGGCGATCAGGTGGGCGTGGGTGCCTTGTTCCACGATGCGGCCGCAGTCGAACACCAGAATCTGATCGGCGGCGAGAATGGTGCTCAGACGATGGGCGATCACGATCGCCGTGCGGTTGGCGATGACTCGGGTCAGCGCCTCCTGAATCAACGCCTCCGAGTGGGTGTCGAGGTGGCTGGTCGCCTCGTCCAGGATCAGGAGACGCGGGTCCTTGAGGATGACGCGGGCGATCGCGATGCGCTGCTTCTCACCGCCGCTCAGCCGGTAGCCGCGTTCGCCCACCACCGTGTCGTAGCCGGCGGGCAGCGCGGCGATGAAGTCGTGGATGTTGGCGGCACGGCAGGCGGCGGTGATGCGCGCGTCGTCGGCGCCGGGGTCCGCGTACACCAGGTTGGCCCGTATCGAATCGTGGAACAGGTAGGGCTCCTGGGTCACCATCCCGAGCTGGGCGGTCAGCGACTCCAGGGTGAGCGACCGCGTGTCGTGGCCGTCGAGCAGAATCTGGCCGCGGGTGGGGTCGTACAGGCGCGGCAAGAGATAGGCGAGGGTGGTCTTGCCGGCGCCGCTCGGACCGACCACGGCCACGGTCTGCCCCGGCTCGACGGTGAAGCTGACCCGATCCAACGCCCACTCGCGCGCTTGGTGGGCCGCCGGCGCGTGCGATGCCGGATCGGTCGCCGTCCCGCCATTGCGCCGGTGCGGCGCGGCCCCGTTGGTGCGTTGCCCCGAGATAAACGAAACGTCCTCGCGGCGCGTCGCGCGCTTGGATTCACTCAACAACAGCCGCTCGTTGCGTTCGTAGCGGAAGCTGACGTCGCGCAGCTCGAGCCGTCCCGCGGCCCGCCCGAGGCGGATGGCGTCCGGCGCCTGCTCGATGTCGACCGGCAGATCGAGCACCTCGAACACCCGCTCGAAACTGACCAGCGACTGGGCCACGATCACCGGCACGTTGGTGAGCGAGCGCAGCGGTCCGTAGAGCTGCGTGAGGTAACTGGCAAAGGCGACCACCGTCCCGATCGTCAGGCCACCGCGGATCACCAGATGGCCGCCCAGCAGGTAGATCGCGGCCGTCCCGACCGCCGTGCCCACGCCCATCAGAATGAAGAAACGGCTGCCCACCACCGACTGGCGCACGGCGCTCTCGCGCATCGCCTCCGCCTGCTCCCGGAATCGCCGTTGCTCCTCCGGGCGCCGCCCGAACAGCTTGACCAGCAGCAGACCGCTGATGTTCAGGGTCTCGTTCATGATCGCATGCAGCCGTGCGTTGCGCTCCATCAGCTCGCGCGAGACCGTCCGCAGGGTGTTCCCATAGCGCCGCCCGAGCAGGATGAACAGGGGCAGCACGAGCAACCCCAACACCGTGAGCCGCCACTCCAGCGCCAGCATCACCGCCAGCGTCGCCGACACCGAGATCAGGTTGGTGGTGACGTCCACCATGGTGTTGGTCACCGCGTTCTGGGCGCCGATCACGTCGGTGTTGAGCCGGCTCATCAGCTCGCCCGCCTTGTTGTCGGTGTAGAACCGCAACGACAGGCGCTGCAGGTGCGCGTAGAGCCCGGTGCGCAGGTCGAGAATGATCCCGGTGCCGATGGTGGCGTCCAGCTTGCGCTGCCAGATGCGCAGCACCGCGCTCACCACCGGAATCGCGACCAGTGCCACCGCCAGCAGGTTGAGCCGTACCACGTCGCCGGCCGGCAAGGTATGGTCGATCAGGTCGCGGAAGATCAGTGGGGTGAGCAGGCCGAGGCCGATGGTGGCGAGGATGGCACTCAACAGCAGCAGGAGCCCGCCAACGTGCGGCCGGGCGTATCCCAACACCCGCAGCAGCAGCGCGCGGCTGACCTGCGGCCGGGCGTTCTCGTCGCCGTGGTGGAGCATGAAGCCGAAGCCGCCGCCGCCCCGATGGTACATGTGGCTCAATATACAACCTACCTGCTAGCGCGTGACGTCGTGCAGAATCGCGCTGGTGGCGCGTGACTGGTTGAGCACGTAGAAGTGCAGGCCGGGCACGCCGCCGGCGATCAGCTCTTGCACCTGGCGGGTGGCAAACTCCACCCCCACCTGGAAGTACCACTCGGGATCGTCGCGCTCGGCGAGCCTGGTGGTGAGGGGATCCGGCAGCCGCGCCCCGCACAGTGAGGCGATCCGCTCGACCTGTTTCAGATTGGTGATCGGCATGATGCCGGGCACCAGGGGTACCTCGATCCCACTCCGCTGGTAGCGGTCGCGGAAGGCGAAGAAATCGTCGTTGTCGTAGAACAGCTGGGTGATTACCACGTCCGCCCCCGCCTCGACCTTCTGCTTGAGGTAGGCCAGGTCGGCCGCGGGGCTGGTCGCCTCCTGGTGGGTTTCGGGATAGCCGGCGACCGCGATCCCGAAGCGGGGAAACCGCTGGTGGATCAGCGCCACCAGCTCGTTGCCGTAGGCCAGGCCGCCGGCGGTGGGTGTGACCTCGCTCTGGCCGCGCGGCGGATCGCCGCGCAGGGCGACGATGTAGTCGGTGCCGTGCCGGTCGGCCTCGGTCAGATAGGCGCAGAGCTGCTCGACGGTGGCGCCGACGCAGGTGAGGTGTGAGGCGACCGGGATGGCGAACCGCTGTTTGACCTGCGCTACCACGTCCAGCGTCTTGTCCCGCGTCGAACCGCCGGCGCCGTAGGTGCAGGTGATGAAGTCGGGCGCGAGTTGCATCAACTTGGCGACGTGACGGTACAGGGCCGCCTCGCCGTCCGCGGTCTTGGGCGGGAACAACTCGAATGACAGCCCCAGTCCGGCGGGGCGATAGACTGCCGCGAGCGGCGCCATGCCTGGCTGTTCGCTGGTTGGCGTCGGGATCAGCCGCCGTTCGGCTGGATCGCGATCTTGATCGCGTCTCTCCCGTCCAGTCGATAGCCGCTGTCCAGGGCGTCGAACCCCTTCGCGACTCGCTCCAGGGGGTACTCCCTGATCTCGAAGTCCTTGCCGCTCATGACGCTGGCACGGTCGCCACCCGCAGCAGGCTCTTGCCGATGGTGAGCGGCGTGCAGGTGATGGCGGTAATCCGCATGGCGGCAACTGTACCATGTCCTGCCGGGGGAGTGGAATCGCCGGGTACGCCCGCGACGCCCGCGTACGAGCCCGAGGGGGTCGGAGTGATCAGCGATTCGCACGCGCTACTTGCACAGCTTCACGATCGGGCTGCAGTTGCCCATCCTGGTGGGTGGCGCCGTCATCATCGAGAACATCTTCAACCTGCCCGGGTTGGGTCGTCTGATGCTGGTGGCTCTCAACGACCGAGACTTCCCGGTGGTCGCCGGCATCAACCTGGTGTTCGGCAGCGCGGTGATGGGGATCAACCTGATGATAGACTTGGTCTATGCGGTCCTGGATCCCCGGATCCGCTACCAGTAGAGGGTCAAACAGTGGTGGGTCAAAGCAGTCAACGCAGCGGGCGCACGCGGTTCTTGACCCGGCTGGTCAGGGAGAAGCCGCTCGGCACGGCCAGCGGCATTGCCGTAGTGATCCTGATTCTGGTGGCCGTTGATTCCGACGGGCAGGGAACAACGCTACCGCGCGGATCAGGAACGCCACCGCGCCGACCACGCGGAACATCTGCTGAGTGAGGAACGCCGACGCGCCGAACGGCTGGCGGCGCTCCTGCGCCGGTCGGGCATCGACCCGGCGCGAGGGTGAGAGGGCCGCCGAGGGTGGCGCCGCACGTGCATTGATGGGTTCGGAGCGGGTCCGATTGTCGATTGTCGTCGAATGTTGAAACGTGGTTGACACGTGGCCGCGCCGGTGCCATGCTTGCGCCGGTACGGGACTCGAACGGATGCGCATGATGCTTAACGACACGGTCCAGTTGCTACCGGTTGGCGGCAACACAGCCGGCCCCCCCCTGTACCCCCCCCCCTCCCGGAATCCTTTCGCGGCGGGGGTTGACAAATGGTGGGGCCCCCTCCAGACTGTCTCTTCAGGCCATCGACTGCCGTTCACCGAGAATTGCTGGGGCGATTCGTGGTTGGCATCCATGGGCGCGGAGGTTATTATAGGGTGGATGCAGTCAATCGCGACATCGCGACTACATCTGGGTCTGGGTATAGCTGTGCCTCACCTGCGGAGGGCTTGAGTGACCTATAACACGTCAACGCTTATGACACTCTGTTCCCCTGACAGCCGCTCGCCGAGAATTGCTGGCCGTCGTAACGCAGATCCCGACGTAGATCTAGAGAAGAAGGAGGTTCGAATGACACTCAAAGAACCGCACGCGCGCGCGGCGTGAGCCGGGGTGAACCCGCCGAGTCACACGCCGCGCGCTCTTAGTGAATTCGACTCAGACTGGCCGTCCGCGTTGCGGGCGCGAGAGTAACCAGGGAGCGGCAAGTCGCTCCGCAATACTCTCAAAATCCAAGCAAGGATACTAACGATGATGAAAATCATATTGAGAATGACCTGCGCGGTTGCGTTGGTCCTGGCTCTGACCGCAACCGGCCTCTGGGCCGGCGGTGGCACAGACACCGAGCCGACAGCCGCCGCCGACAAGAAGTATGTGACCGACCCCACCACCGGCAAGGTGGTGACCGCACCGGAGTACGGCGGGACAATAACCTATCCTCACACAATAATAGGGGAAAATACGGACCCGTTCGCAAGGGGCGGTGAGGCTGCACACCAAATCGGCAGTGTTAATGAGCATCTCGGCTGGGGGGACTGGGGAATAGATAGGGAGGTATATGACTTTAGAGACTCTTACCCTCCTGATTTTGTCATAACAGGGGCTCTGGCTGAAAGCTGGGAAACTCCCGACCCACTGACTTACATCTTCCACATCCGTCAGGGCGTTAACTACGCCCTTGATCAAGACAGTGAGGCCAGCCGCTTGGTAAATGGGCGGGAACTCACAGCCGATGATGTCGTATATACCTATCAGCGTAATAACGTTCTGGGCGACTTCACCGAACAACCCGGCGCCTCTTACGGGGTGATCCAGCTGCCGTGGGAATCGATAGAGGCCGCCGACAAATATACGGTTGTTATGAAGCTGACGCAGCCATCCCTCATAGCGCTAAGGCTTATCCTCATCGAAGGAATGCAGTTTATATTACCCCCCGAGGTAGTCGAGAAATACGGCAACTATGAGGATTGGAGGAACGTGGTCGGCACGGGGCCCCTTGTCCTGAAAGACCACGTCGAAGGCGTCTCTCTCACTTGGGACAAGAATCCTGACTATTGGGGCTACGACCCAAAATACCCGGAGAACCGCTTGCCCTACGTTGATCGGATAAGGGCTCTTTGGATGACAGAAGAAGCAACACGTATATCGGCACTACGCACGGGTGTGGTGGACGTAATACATCAAGCCGGCGGTGGCGCTGATATAAAATCCCTCGACGTGCTAAGGAGCCTCCAGAAGATCAACCCCGAAATCCAGGTGAGCAGTTATTACCAGCGGTCGTTTACAACCGTTACTCTGAACACTCGTAAGTCGGCCTTGGACGACATCAGGGTGCGCCACGCACTGCAGATGGCACTGGACCTCGAGACGATTAACGATACCTACTATGGCGGCTATTCGATGTGGGAACCTATGGGGGGACTTGCCGTCAAGCCGTATCTCTTCCCATTTGAAGAGTGGCCCGAAGATCTCAAGCAATACTACAGGTATGACCCGGAAGGTGCTGAGAAGCTGCTTGACGAGGCTGGATATCTGCGAGGCGCGGGCGGCGTTCGATTCAAGCTCACCTTTGACCACCGCGACATCATGGATTTAGGCTATGTAGAAATAGCTGCCGGATACTGGGCTGATATTGGCATTGATGTAGAGATTAATGTAGTACCAGGTTTGACGTGGTGGGGTAACAGAGGAGGGTCTGATGGAGATGAGGGAGACATTACTTATGAGATGAGCACTGGCGACAGTGGCTTTTATAGTGCCCCAACCGTGTGGATGGGCTTTTATACCACGGCCTTAACATCCCTGCGCGAATACCAGGGCGGAAACAACACGGGCGGTAAGAAGACCCCTGAGTTGACCGCCGCGTATGATGCCTTTATCGCCGCTAACACCAAAGAGGAGCAGCTGACGGCATTCAGAGAGTATGATTTGTTCCTGTTAAAGCAGCACAATCAGATATGGGGTCCTATGGCTCCAGTTTATCAGGTGACCCAGCCGTGGGTCCAAGGTTTTAACGGTGAATGGATGCTCGAAGAATCGGGCGTACGTGACGTCCTCATACACCTTTGGATTGACCAGAAGCTGAAGGAAGCAATGGGACACTAGGAGTCTGTCGGATTGCGACAGACTCCTAGTGATCGGACGGGATGGGCCAAAAGCGTCGACCCGGGCGACGGTTTTGGGGCGCTTCGCCCCTCCTGACTACGTGAGAATGGGGCTGGAAGCACGCTCGGTAGCGCGTTCGGAGCGCCACTTCTGATCGCGCTTCCGAGCCCTCACTCAATGAATAAGGTGTCCCCGTGAGAGTCTATCTCATCAGGCGATTGTTGCTGATAATCCCCACCCTGTTTATCTTGACCATCCTCGTCTTTCTCGGGGTCCGCTTCATCCCCGGCGATGTAATAGACGCAATGGTGCTGAGGATGGATACTTCGACCGGCCGGATTGACCGTGAAGCTGTTGAGCGTAGGCTGGGATTAGACCTGCCTGTTTACGTACAGTATGGACGCTGGTTAGGAGATATTTTCCTGCGCGGCACCCTTGGCGAATCACTGGTTGGCGGTTATACGATAGAGGAGAGGATACTAGAAAGATTGCCAGTAACCGTTGAGCTTGGTGTCATGGCAATCGTTCTCGGCCTGGTAATAGCCCTGCCCGTCGGCATCTACTCGGCGATTCGCCAGGATACTGCCGCTGACTACGCGGGGCGCTCTATTGCCATCATCGGCCTGGCCACACCCAACTTCTGGCTGGGCATTATGGTCATGATCTACCCCGCCATCTGGTGGGGCTGGTCGCCAGCGATGGAGCTGGTTCCTTTTCAGGAAGACCCGCTGAGCAATCTCGGCATGTTCCTCGTTCCCAGCCTGATTTTGGGGACGGCCTCGGCTGCAGGCGCAATGCGGTTGACGCGCACCATGATGCTGGAGGTGCTCCGGCAGGACTACATCAGGACGGCCTGGTCCAAGGGTCTCAAGGAGAGGGTAGTTATTGTGAGACACGCCGTCAAAAATGCGCTCATCCCGGTGGTGACCCTGATCGGCCTGCAGCTGCCGATTCTGGTGGGTGGCTCAGTGATCATGGAGAACATATTTAACCTGCCGGGGATAGGTCGTCTCCTGCTGACTGCACTCGAAAACAGAGACTACCCGGTGGTCTCCGGAATAAACCTGTTCTTCGGCGCCACGGTTATGGGGATCAATCTAATGATCGACCTGATTTATCCTTTTTTGGACCCCACGATCCGTTACAGATAAAGGGGAAAAACCACGAGTATGGGTAATGTCACAGGGATACCGTCACAAGCAGGTGAGCCAAAGAGACGTACCAAGCTGGCTGATTTCTTTATCAGGCTGTGGAGGGAGAAACCACTAGGTATAATCAGCGGGATTATGATATTGATATTGATTCTTGTGGTTATCTTCGCCGATGCTCTGGCTCCTTATCGTTACATGGAAATACACCTGGCAGACAGGATGCAGGGCTCATCAGCCCGGTATCTCCTGGGGACCGACTACGTGGGGCGAGACTTGTTGAGCCGCCTTATCCACGGGGCTCGTCTTTCGTTGGCTGTCGGTTTGGCGGCGACCGCTCTCAATGTTGTCATCGCTGTCCTGATAGGCGGTATTTCAGGATTCTTTGGCGGTAAATTGGACCTGACTGTGCAGAGATTCGTCGATGCCTGGATGGCTTTCCCCGCCCTGCTCCTGTTGTTAACGATAATGTCCATAGCGGGGCGAGGTCTGCCACAGATAATACTGGTCCTGGGGATATCAGGAGGCATCGGCAGCTCAAGAGTAGTCAGAGGCGCCGTTATTGGCGTCAAAGAGAAAGTCTATTTTCAGGCAGCGGCGGCGATTGGCAGCTCAAAATGGAGAACTTTTATCCGACATGTCCTGCCCAATGTTGCGGCTCCCGTAATTATCATATTTAGCATCAACATCGGGGGGGTGATTATTTCTGAGGCTTCCCTAAGCTTCCTCGGATTCGGTTTGCCAGTCGACTTTCCTAGCTGGGGAGGTATGCTCAGCCGAGAAGGGCGTAAGTATATGGAGGCGGCGCCATGGCTGGCTCTGTGGCCTGGTCTTTGCCTGACGATTACAGTCTACAGTCTGAACATGTTCGGTGACGCGGTGAGGGACCTGCTCGATCCAAGGTTGCGGGGTGGTGGTGGGGTTCTCGCTGGCAGCGGCGCCACGTCGGTTTGAGAGAGTGCGCGTGCGTTCCGCACCCAGTATCACGCCGGATGCACGGTGACCCTTTACGTATGCGCGGCCACCTGGCGAGTCGGTAACGGCCACCGACCGATACACGGTTGTTATCAAGCTGGCCGAGCTGTCGATCGCCCTGCCGGTCGGCATCTACTCGGCGATTCGCCAGGATACGGCGGTCGACTACGCCGGCCGCTCCATCGCCATCCTGGGCCTGGCAACGCCCAACTTCTGGCTGGCCCTGATGGTGATGATCTACCCGGCCATCTGGTGGGGCTGGTCGCCGCCGATGCGGCTGATCACGTTCAGCGAAGACCCGCTGGGGAATCTCGGCATGTTCCTGATTCCGAGTCTGATTCTGGGGACCTACCTGGCGGCGGCTACCATGCGGATGACGCGCACGATGATGCTGGAGGTGCTGCGGCAGGACTACATCCGGACGGCGTGGTCCAAGGGTCTGAAGGAGCGGGTGGTGGTGGTGCGGCACGCGGTCAAGAACGTCCTGATTCCGGTGGTTACGCTGATCGGTCTGCAGTTGCCCATCCTGGTGGGTGGCGCCGTCATCATCGTGCTGTTCGTGCTGGTGAGCGTCTTCGCCGACGTGCTGGCACCGGACCCCGAGCAGCGGCAGGACGTTACCCGAAGGCTGCAGGGCTCCTCGGCCGAGCATCTGCTGGGAACCGATCATACGGGGCGCGTGCTGGGCCTGGCCTACGGCATCGGCAGCTCGCGCGTGATCCGGGGGGCGGTGATCGGGGTGAAGGAGAACGCCTACTTCCAGGCGGCGCAGGCGGTAGGCAGCCCGCCCTGGCGCACGGTGCTGCGCCACGTGCTGCCGAACGTGCTGGCGCCCATCATCGTCATCTACAGCATCACCATCGGCGCGGTCATCATCACCGAGGCCTCGCTGAGCTTTCTGGGCTTCGGGTTGCCGCTGAGCGTTCCCAGCTGGGGCGGCCTCCTGAGCCGCGAGGGCCGCAATTACATGCAGCAGGCGCCGTGGCTGGCCATGTGGCCCGGCATCTTCCTGACCATCGTGGTGTACAGCTTCAACATGTTCGGCGACGCGGTCCGCGACCTGCTGGACCCCCGCCTGCGCGGCGGGGTGGGACGCATGGGTGCCCAGGGCGGCAAGGCGCTCAGGCGAGCGGTGCGGGCGCGCTCGTCGCGCAGCTGACCGACACGGGGGCGGCGCTTGACCGCGTGCCGCGCGCGTGGCAGACAGCGTTCTCATGGGCACGGTGATCCGTGACGACCGGTCCCGGCGCCGCGCTGCCGAAGCCGCCGAATGCCACCGAACGGCAATTCTCGGTGAACAAAAATTGAGAGGGTCGGCGCAGGGGGCAATGGCGGGCGGGACGGCACGTAAGTGGTCGTATAGGTCATGAGTATGTAATAAGTTGCCTAGGAGTCTGTCGGATTGACCGTACGGGGCAGGCGGAGGAGAACGGCAGCGGTCTCCAGAGCGAGTAGCGGCTGTGTGAATTTCATGCTGTCACGGATCGTTGGGTTGTGCCGTCCCTTGATCAGAAGGAATAGCCACAGGGATCAGTCGAGAGTGCCCATCGCGGACCCGGAGTGGCCTGCTGGCACTGTTGTGGTGATGGCTGGACATGGTTTTTGATTTCGGTTAGTGTTACAGGCACATACTCTGCACACGAGGTGTTCATGGCCGAGGATTTTCGTGCGCTTGATCGAGACACGCCGATGCTGCTGCCGGCGTCCATTCAAGAGTGGCTACCGGAGCAGCACATGGCGCGCTTTGTAGTGGAAATAGTGGAGCAACTGGAGCTCGGTGAAATAACGAGCCAGTATGGAGGTAGCGGCGGCAAGCAGGCGTATCATCCGGCCATGCTGGTGGCGCTGTTGTTTTATGGCTACGCTACCGGGGTGTTTTCCAGTCGCAAGCTGGAGCAGGCGACGTACGATTCGGTGGCGTTTCGCTACATCACCGGAAGTGAGCATCCGGACCATGATACGATAGCGAATTTTCGCAAGCGATTTCTGGCGGAGTTACAAGGGCTGTTCAAGCAGATTCTGGTGCTGGCGAAGACGCTGGGGACGCTGCGGATGGGGCGGGTGAGCCTGGATGGGACGAAGGTGCAGGGGAACGCGAGCAAGCACAAAGCGATGAGCTGGGGGCATGCTACGAAGCTGGAGCGGCAGTTGGAGGGGGAGGTAGAGAAGCTGCTGGAGCTGGCGGAGCGAGCGGACGCGGAGGGGGAGCAGGAACAGCAGGAGCTGGACATTCCGGAAGAATTACAGCGTCGGGAGGAGCGGCTGGCAGCGATTCGGGAAGCGCAGGAGAAGATCAAGGAGCGGGCGCAGGAGCGGCATGCGGCGGAGCAAGCGGAGTACGAAGCGAAGCTGAAGCGACGGCAGGAACGGGAAGCGGAGACCGGCAAGAAGCTGGGAGGGAGACCGCCGAAGGAGCCTGAAGCAGGACCGAAAGACAAAGACCAAGTGAACTTCACGGATGAAGAATCACGGATCATGCCGGGCGCGAACGGGGCGTTCATACAGGGCTACAACGCGCAAGCGGTGGTGGAGCAGGACAGTCACATGGTGGTGGGCAACCACGTCAGCCAAGCGGCCAACGACAAGCAGGAAGTGGCGCCGGCGCTGAACGAGTTGGGAAAGGTGGCAGACGAGCTGGGCAAGCCGGAGGCGCTGGTGGCGGATGCCGGGTACCACAGCAAAGAGAACGTGGAGCGGTGCGTGGAACAGGACATCGAGCCGTATATCGCGGGGAGCCGGGAACGCCACAACCGGCGGCTGGAAGACCGTCTGAAAGCACCCCCGGAGTGTCCTGCCGATGCGGATGCGGTGACGGCGATGCTGCATCGTTTGCAGACGGCTGAGGGGAAGGCGATCTATAGCAAGCGGAAGTCCACGGTGGAGACGGTGTTCGGGGTGATCAAGGAGGTGCTGGGATTCCGCCGCTTTCATCTGCGCGGGTTACGCGGCGCCGAGGGAGAATGGAGTCTGGTGTGCACGGCGTGGAATCTGAAGCGGATGTATGCTCTGGCAGGAGGATAAGTGGGGTCAGTGGGTCCCGATGGTCGAGCTGTGGCGCCGGAACGGGCGCCGGAGCCACCTTGGAGGGTGTTGCTGGCGTCACGATCCCTCCCGAAGGGCCTCAATCCCTCCCGGAGGGCCTGTCTTGACCACTCGACTGAGCGCAACCAAGCGCTGGCGAGCCAGGCGGCCGCCTACGGCGTTCCCTTGGGCTCGCTCACTTCATAACCCCGCGATCATGACTCCGACAGACTCCTAGCGTCTGGACACTCGATCCCAGGGTGGTCATGCTGTCTCCTATGGCACGAGGTCGCCGCAGAGGTCCATTATTACTTCGTTTTCGTGCGCTCCTGGTCTCCTTGAACCTGCACGCCGCCAAGGTCGTCGATACCCGCCAAGCCAGCAAGGTCCGGTACTCCCTACAGGATTGCTACGTGTGTGGTTTCGCCTTGTTCTACCTTCAAGACCCTTCCGTGCTGGAGTTCCAACGCCGCTTCCAGGACGAACTGCGCACCAACAACCTCAACTCTACGTTTGGCGTCGCTCGGATCCCTGCCGACTCCCAGTTCCGCGATCTGCTCGACAGCCATGACTATGAACCGCTGCTCGGCTGCTTCGGCGACTGGATAGGGCGCATGCAGGACGCCAAATGGCTGCAGCACTATCAGTTCCTCGACGGTCGCTACCTCATCACCATGGACGGCTCCCAGTACTTCAGCTCGTACAAGGTGAACTGTGAGTGCTGTCTGACCGCCACCAAGAACGGCACCGTACGCTACCACCACGACATCCTGCAGACCGCCATCGTCCACCCCGACAAGCGGCAGGTGCTGCCGTTGGCTCCCGGGTTCATTCACAACGCCGATGACTCTGGCGCCAAGAGCGCCAAACGCCGCAAGCAGGACTGTGAAATAAAAGCCGGCTACCGTGCCGTGCAGCGCATCCGTAACGACCATCCCCGGCTGGCTGCGGTGATCGTCGCCGATAGTCTCAGACTTCCTGACCTCAGGCGGAATCAGGTGACACTTCTGGCGGCGGATTACCGGCCAACTGGTAGACGAGCCTGAGTTCGGTGCCGGGATAGATCGTGTTGGTTCCGTTGAGTTCCTCGACCAGGGGAGCGAGCATGCGGTCGCAAGCGTCGCTGCCGAGGCCGAGAAGCTGGATCCGCAGAATCCCCTTGGCAGGCTCCGGGATGATGTTGGCGTCGGAGGTCAGCAACGCGCGCAGCAGCCTGCGGGCATTCGGTTTCTTGCCCTGGGCGCTGATCACGGGCGCCATCATGCGGGTCTCCGCGCGATAGGCGATCATCCGCACCACGTCCATGAACAGGCGCCCGCCAACCGGCAGGGCGTCCAGCCGGTCCTGCTCCGAGAGGTCGCCGGCGCGGACATGGGTCGGGGTGTCGGCCCGCTCCTGCCTGAGTGCATCGAGTCGTTCGTCCAGCGCCTGGGCGTCAGCTTCAAGGCGGGTGGCGGTGTCCCGGTTGGGTTCCTTCAGTGCCACGGCGAGGCGATTGCGGGCCGCTGACAAGCGGCTGCGTACCTGCCTGATGGTCTTTTCGAGGGCGCGGCGCACGGGGTTCACGACCTGTGCGTCGGGGTCAATCGGATCAAGGTCATGGGTGGGCAGGGAGTCGAGGTTGAACTGCTCGCGCAGGTACTTGAAGAAGTTCTCCTGCGACCAGCGCGAGAACATGGCGCCGGCGACCTGCTCCAAGGGCATCTGCGGGTGGGTGGTGATCACTGGCACTTGGCGACCGGTGGCGAGCCGGCGCCGGATCTGGCGGACCGTGAGCCCGTTGCGCAGTACTATCGGTTTCTCGGCGAGGTCAACGGTGGTGGCACTGGTTCCAGCGGGCGCGTGGATCGGTACCTCGAGCGGGTGGAAGTCCTCCTCCGGCCAGTCCTCGCCCGTGAAGTTCTTGTGCCAGGTGATGCAGGCGATGCCGCGCCGGGCCAGCCGCTTGAACAGGTCTGGGCTCCAGCCCTCGCGGTCGAACACCAGGGTGAGCGCCGGCGCGCCGGCCTCCGGCTGGGTCAGGTCGGGGGCCACTTCCGGCACCACCCCCAGTTGCAGCAGGTGCGGCACCACGTCCTGTTCGAGCGCCTTGACCAACTTCGGGTCGAGCGCCTTGTGCAGGCACAGCAGGGGCGTGCCACCCAGGGCGTTGATCCAGTAGCTCACGGACGCCGGCAAACACAGCTTCTGGCGCGCGACGAAGTGTTTCGGCAGCCGACCGTTGCGCCCGGTGTATACCTTCACGTGGCCGTCGACGGCCAGCGTCGCCCAGTCGTCCTGGTGCTCGGTGGCCCAGGTACGAGCCAGTGCCGATTGCCAATCGCGCACGGTGTGCTCGGCGCTGGTGAGCAGCCTGAGCTTGCGGCGGAGGGTCTTGGTCTCGGGGCCGCGGTCGAGGCCGAGGATCGCGCCCCACTCGCCAGGCGCCTGGTAGCGCAGGCTCTCGGGGTTGCGTACTCGGGCCAGGGTCATGCAGGCGACGAACAGCAGGATGGTGGTCAGGCCATAGAATCCGGCGGGCAGGCGGAACAGGCGGTTGGCGGCGCCGAGCAGGCCCTCGCGGAGCAGCATCGGCAGTGCCGCGAGGACGCCGCCGTAGGCGACGGCGTTGGCTGGCTCGGCGAACACCGGCGTGGCCTCGGTCAGCAAGCCGGCGCTGGCGAGCGTGCGGCCCTCGACGTCGCGCGCCGCGCGGCCCATGGGCGCGTGCTTGTCGCGGGCGTCGCGGGTGGCGCGATCGGTGGGCGGAGCTTGGTGTGTCTGCGGAGCGTCCACGCTGGAGGCGTGATCGGCGGACGGAGCTTGATGTGTCTGCGGAACGTCCACGCTGGGGGCGTGATCGGCGGACGGAGCCTGATGTGTCTGCGGAACTGCGGAACGTCCACGCTGGGGGCGTGATCGGCGGACGGAGCTTGATGTGTCTGCGGAGCGTCCACGCTGGGGGCGTGATCGGCGGACGGAGCTTGATGTGTCTGCGGAGCGTCCACGCTGGGGGCGTGATCGGCGACCGGAGCTTGATGTGTCTGCGGAGCGTCCACGCTGGGGGCGTGATCGGCGACCGGAGCTTGGTGCGTTTGCGGAGCGTCCACGCTCCCGGTGTGCGTCCGCGCGGGCTCGACGATGACGCCGGCGCGGCGGTTCGCTTTGAAAGTGGTCGCCGCGATGCCGAGGTGCCGTGCACACGCGTTGCCGCTCATCCCGGAGGCGAGCAGTTTGGCGGCCTGGTCGGCCATCTGGGCGTCGACGACGGTGCGCCCGCGCCTCCGTAGCGGCCCGTAAAACGCGTCTTCGCCGTGCTCCCGATAGCGTCTGACTGCTCGCGCCACGGTCGGTCGCGAGACCTGGAAGGCACGCATGAGGTCGCGTTGGCGGACCCCGGAGACGACCTGCAGCTTGGCGGCGCGCAGCAGCATGGCGCGGCGGTCGCCGGCCGGGTGGCAGTCGTAGGGTTCGAGGTTGTAGAAGTAGTAGGTGATGCCGGCACGGGTCTGCATGGCGTGCTGGTCGCCGATCGGGGTGGCGTCGGGAAGGGAGAACGGGAGGGAGAGGATCATGGGAGTGCTCCAAACATGTATCATCATATATGGCCCTATTGAACCATGGTATGTCAAGCGAAAAGACTGTATCGGAGAGCAGAAATGCCCGAAAACCGGGTTATTGGAGCGTTCCAGCGACTAACGCGGGAGCCGGTCAGCGCACCATGTCAGGAAGTCTGAGTCTGTACTCCAAGCAACCGTTCATCGAACAGGTGCGCGCCGCCCGCTTCTCGTTTCTGCTGGTGGCCAAGCCGGAGGGTCACACCAGCCTGTACCAGGATATCGAAGGGCTGCGCCGCGGTCGGCTGCTGGACCACCACTGCACGATCGACGCGACCGGGGACCGGCATGAATACGAGTGGGTTACCGGGGTGCCGCTGAACGGCAACCCCCGCAGTCCCCAGATCAACTTCGTGCACTACCGCATCGTACGGGCCGGCACGACCACCTATCAAAACGCCTGGGTGACCGACTTGGTGCCCACCGCGGACAGCGTAGCGCGGATCGTGCGTGCGGGACGGGCACGCTGGAAGATCGAGAACGAGGGGTTCAATACGCTGAAGAACCAGGGCTATCACCTGGAGCACAACTTCGGCCACGGTGACAAGTACCTGTCGGAGGCGTTCTTCCTACTCAACCTGCTGGCCTATTTCATGCACCAGATATTCGAGCTGGTGGACGGTCTGTATCAGCAGGTGCGGGCTGGGTTCGGGTCGCGCCGGGAGTTCTGGGGCGCGGTGCGTGCCACGTTCCGGCTATTCCTGATCCCGTCGTGGGACCAGGTGCTGGTGCGGATGAACTCGCCGCCGCAGCCGCTGTCCGGGTAGCCGCTCCCTGGGGAACTGAACCTGCTCCCTGAACGATCCCTGACTGGGGCTGCGGCGCAGGTGTGCCGGCGGCGCGCGGGCAACCGGCCCCGAAGGGCCGATCGCGGCACCGCGCCAGCCCGCGGCATCGGCCGAGCGGCGGTGGCTGACGGTGGTCAGGTCATCGCACGGGGCTGCATGACGGTGGCTAACTACTTCACCTGCAATCAGTTATAGAAGTTCGGCCGGGTCGGGCCGGGTCGGGCCGGGTCGGGCCGTCCGGTGCATGCCTTTCACGGGAGGAATGGGTATTATTGGGTCGCGCATTCACGCGGTGGGCCAACAGGTGGGGCATGGTCGCATTTCACATACGGAGGGCTTGAGCTTATGACACTCTGCCCCTCTACCAGCCGTTCACCGAGAATTGCTGGCCACCGAATCGGTGACTTGACGTGCTTGTCGCGCCATGGCACAGTGCGATGCTCAGGGTTCTTGGAAACATGCGGACGATGATACGTGATGATACTTCCCAGCGCTGGCACCGGATCGCGGTGACGCAGCTGGACTTCCTGTACCCCCCCCCCGTCACATCTCGACACCGCTCCACGTGGCGCTGTGACCCAGGTCGCGGCGCCCGCCGTGCGGCCCATGCGTCCGAATCGACAAAAGCGAGACAGAAGCAAGAGGAGGAAGGGATGCAACCCAAGACCGGATACGACTAAGCCGTAGCCAGGCCGATCGAGCCCGGGCGGCGAGCCGCCGCGTCGGGACGACCCAGGGTGTCGCCCTCGCTTTCTGACCGCCTGCGATTGCAGGCATGCCTCGAGAGTAGGCGAGGGGCCGGCAGTGAACTTCGTACTCTCGGGTGAGAGGAGTTATCGAATGCATTACGTAACGTTTCGAACGTGCCTCGCGGTGCTGTGCGGTCTCGTGTTGACCACAACCGGCCTCTGGGCTGCCGCCGCAGAAGAGGAGCCGGCCGCGGCGATGGAGAAGGAAATGGTGCGCGACCCGGCCACCGGCGAGATGGTCAGCGCTCCGGAGTATGGCGGGACCTTGACCTACGCCACTGGCGGGGTCGCTCCAGTGAATGCTGACACCCATTTCCTCCATGTCCAGGCAATGGTCACCGGCGCCACCACGGAGAAGCTGGGAATCATGGACTGGGCAATGGACAGGGACGAGTTTTCGTTCCGAAACACGTACATACCGTTATCCGTCTACCGACCGCATCTGGCTGAGAGCTGGGACACCCCCGACCCGCTCACGATCATCTTCAACATCCGCAAAGGGGTGAACTGGCAAGACAAGGCACCGATGAACGGGAGAGAGTTTACTGCTGATGACGTCGTCTTCAACTTCCATCGCCTGCTGGGCCTGGGCGAGTTCGCCGAAGCCGGACCGAGTCCCTTTACGTATCAGCGGCCCGCTGGCGAGTCGGTAACGGCCACCGACCGATACACGGTCGTTATCAAGCTGCCGGAGCCCAGTAGCGCAGCGCTCGGACAGTATCTCGGCATCGGCCTCACCTATATGAACGCCCCCGAGGTCATCCGGGAGCACGGTGACGTGAAGGACTGGAGGAACCTGGTCGGCACCGGTCCCTATCTGCTGACTGACTGGACCGACGGCAGCTCTTTTACCTTCCGGAAGAATCCTGACTACTGGAAAGATGACGAGAAGTATCCGGGGAATCGTCTGCCTTATATCGACGAGATACAGGGCCTTATCATCCTGGAAGAAGCCACCTATCTGGCGGGACTGCGCACCGGCAAGATTGATTTCCTGGGCTTTCCCGTTGGTGTCTCTGACATCACGTCGGTCGAGGTGCTTGAGAGCCTGCAGAAGAGCAACCCCGAAATCGTGCTGCAGGCGTGGTGGGACCGTTCGGAAAACTCGTATGCGATTGACGCGAGCAAGCCTCCGTTTGACGACGTCCGGGTGCGCCGGGCCATGCAGATGGCGATAGACCTCGAGGGCATCGACCGCAGCGTCTACAAGGGCACTTCAGCCTGGCAGCCTCAGGGCATAATAGGGGAGGGCGTCAGCGGGTATTTCACTCCCTTCGACGAGTGGCCCGACGAGGTCAAGGACGGCTATCGGTACGATCCGGCGGCGGCGGAAGCGTTGCTGGATGAGGCCGGATATCCGCGCGGCGCGGACGGCACGCGATTCAAGACCGTGTTGAACCATCTGTATCGGTTTCCTTTGGGTTTCAGTGAACTGGCTGCCACCTACTGGGCCGAGATTGGCGTTGATGTGCAGATCAACGTATTGGATGGAGCTGCCGCTACTGCTGTTCGAAGCAACCGTACTTGGGAAGGTCTGATATTCCACACGATGGGCAACAATACTGAGCCGTTGGGTTTTGTACGCCAGATGGTACACTCGACTAGCCACGAGGACTTACACGGAATCAGGTACCCTGAGTTGGACGCCCTTCTCGACGCCGCCCAAGCCACTACGTCCGAAGAGGAACGGCAAAGGCTGGTCAAAGAGGTGGATATGTACACCATGGAGAACCACTGGTGGATATGGGGTCCCAAAGCTGGAAAGTACATGTCGCACCAGCCCTGGGTCGTCGGATTCAACGGTGAAACCTGGCTTGGATTCATGGACCGCCTCACCCTCCTCGCGCGGCTCTGGATCGACAGTGAGCTGAAGGCGGAAATGGGTAATTAGCTCTCCCTCCGGAGGGGGACAAGGGGTTGTCCCCCTCCGAGGGTGCGAGGACCATGAGAGCCCACATCATCAGGCGGTTGTTGCTGGTCATCCCCACCCTGTTCATCCTCAGCATCCTGGTCTTTCTCTCGGTCCGCTTCATCCCGGGCGATGTGATCGACGTCATGCAAGGCAGGCTGGGAGGCCTGGGGCAGGTGGACCGTGCAGCGCTCGAGCGGATGCTGGGACTGGACCAGCCGGTCTACGTGCAGTACGGCCGCTGGTTGGGAGATATCCTGCTGCACGGCAGCCTTGGCCGCTCACTGATGGGCGATTGGCTGGTAGAGGAGAAGATTGTCGGTAGATTGCCGGTCACCATCGAGCTGGGTGTGCTGTCCATCGTAATCGGGCTGTCGATCGCCCTGCCGGTCGGCATCTACTCGGCGATTCGCCAGGATACGGCGGTCGACTACGCCGGCCGCTCCATCGCCATCCTGGGCTTGGCAACGCCCAACTTCTGGCTGGCCCTGATGGTGATGATCTACCCGGCCATCTGGTGGGGCTGGTCGCCGCCGATGCGGCTGATCACGTTCAGCGAAGACCCGCTGGGGAATCTCGGCATGTTCCTGATCCCCAGCCTGATTCTGGGGACCTACCTGGCTGCGGCTACCATGCGGATGACGCGCACGATGATGCTGGAGGTGCTGAGGCAGGACTACATCCGGACGGCGTGGTCCAAGGGCCTGAAGGAACGGGTGGTGGTGGTGCGGCACGCGGTCAAGAACGTCCTCATTCCGGTGGTTACGATGATCGGCCTGCAGTTGCCCATCCTGGTGGGTGGCGCGGTCATCATCGAGAACATCTTCAACCTGCCCGGGTTGGGTCGTCTGATGCTGGTGGCTCTCAACGACCGAGACTTCCCGGTGGTCGCCGGCATCAACCTGGTGTTCGGCAGCGCGGTGATGGGGATCAACCTGATGATCGACCTGGTCTATGCGGTCCTGGATCCCCGGGTCCGCTACCAGTAGGCGGTCAAACAGTGGTGGGTCAAAGCAGTCAAAGCAGCGGGCGCACGCGGTTCTTGACCCGGCTGGTCAAGGAGAAGCCGCTGGGAACGGCCAGCGGCATTGCCGTAGTGATCCTGATTCTGGTGGCCGTCTTCGCTGACGTGATCGCTCCCTACCCCTATGGTGAGAGGCACCTGCCCGACCGGTTGCGGGGCTCATCGGCCCAGTATCCGCTCGGTACCGACCACCTGGGGCGGGACCTCCTGAGCCGCATCATCCACGGCGCCCGGGTTTCCCTGACGGTGGGTCTGGCAGCCACCACGCTCAACGTTCTGGTCGCCGTGCTGATCGGCGGCACCTCGGGATTCCTCGGTGGCAGGCTGGACCTGGTAGTGCAGCGGTTCGTGGATGCGTGGATGTCGTTCCCGGGGCTGCTGCTGTTGTTGACCATCATAGCGATCGTGGGCCAGGGGTTGGTGCAGTTGATCGCGGTCCTGGGCATCTCGGGCGGCATCGTCGGCTCGCGCGTGCTCAGGAGCGCTGTCATCAATGTCAAGGAGAACGACTATTTTCAGTCCGCGCGGGCGATTGGCGCCTCGCAGTGGAAGATAATTGTCCGCCACGTGCTGCCCAACATCGCGGCTCCGATAATCGTGGTATTCAGCATCAACGTCGGGGGCGTGATCATCTCGGAAGCTGCCTTGAGCTTTCTTGGCTTCGGCCTGCCGATCGAGATTCCGAGCTGGGGTGGAATGCTGAGCCGGGAGGGCCGCCAGTACATGGAGGCGGCGCCGCACCTCGCCTTCTGGCCCGGCCTGGCGTTGACGGTTACCGTGTACAGCCTGAACATGCTCGGCGACGCGGTGCGCGACCTGCTCGACCCGCGGCTGATCGGTGGAGCGGGCCGTCTGGGCGCGCAAGAGGCCCGGTCCGTGTAGTGCTTCGGAAGTTTACGTAACGGCTGGCGGCGGGCGTCCGCTGCGGGCGAAAACCGTTGACGATCTTTGACGATATTGACGTGTCGCGCGACAAGTGTAATGTTTCAAGACTGAACGTGAGGGTCGCCGCGACCCGGCGACCCCCGTGCACGGTCGCGGCATCACCACACAGCCGCCCGTTGGAGCTGATCCCATGGAGATAACGTCCAGACGAATGACTCCGGAGGAGGCCGAACGATTCCGGCGGGACGACGCCGCCTTCCGGAAGTCCAACCAGATGATGTGCGACCGGCGTGACGAGCTCGTCCAGCAGTACCCGGACAAGTGGGTCGGGCTCCATCATAGCCTTGGGGTGCTGCACAGCGACACCTACCAGGGTATCTATCAGGAGCTGAAGAATCATCAGTTTCCGGAGGCCCAGACGGCCATCGCACTCCTGGAGAAGAATCCTCGAATTATGATCCTGGTTGGTCCTGCGTTCCGTTGATGACGGCGAGCATACCTTCGGCGTTGCGCTGTCGGTTGCGGAGAAGAATCCGGACGGATGGGTGCCGTCGTTGCTCGGTCGGGACCTACTTGACCGGTTCGACCTGTTCGTCAGCCGGAGGCGGAATGTTCTCACGTTGACCCGGCCTCTGGATTGGGCGTGATTCCTCTTCCTGGCCCAGCGAGGTGTACTCCAGAGCTGTCGTCGACCATTGGCCATCGGCCGCTCGGCGGAGGCCATTGGCCGCGCTTGACCGCTGTTGCAGCGTCGGCTAGGGTGACCACCGTGCGAGCCTCACCAATGCGGCTGATGCCTGACGTGCCTGACGTGCCTGACGACACCCGCTTGACGGCTGTTGCGGCGTGGGCTATGGTGACTGCCTGGGGATCGTGACCGATGCGCATGATGCAGCATGAAGACACATACCCGCACAGCCACTGGTTAGCCTCGAAGCGGCCGGTGGTACGTTTCTGCCCCCCCCCCCCCCCCCCCCGGGAGGGACTCTGTGATACACCTGACGATCAAGAACCACTAACCGCGGCTTCGCCGAGCCCACCACCGCCATACCTCGACACCACGTCACGTGGCGTTGTGACCCACCTCGCGACGCCCGCCGCGCCGTCGGTGTGTCGGTCGGTGTGTCCAAGTCGACCAAAGGAGGCAGGGATGCAACCCAAGACCGGATACGACTAAGCCGTAGCCAAGCCGATCGAGCCCGGGCGGCGAGCCGCCGCGTCCGGACGACCCAGGGTGTCGCCCTCGCTTTCTGACCGCCTGCGATTGCAGGCATACCTCGAGAGTAAGCGAGGGCCCGGCAGTGAACTTCGTACTCTCGAGTGATAGGAGTTATCGATGCATTACGTAACGTTTCGAACCTGCCTCGCGGTACTGTGCGGTCTCGTTCTGACCGCAACCGGCCTCGGGGCTGCCGCCGCAGAAGAGGAGCCGGCCGCGGCGATGGAGAAGGAAATGGTGCTCGACCCGTCCACCGGCAAGATGGTCAGCGCGCCGGAGTATGGCGGGACATTTACCTATGCCACGTCGCTGGAGGCGCCGCATGCCGACACCCATGTCAGTCATCTCCCAGGGCTGGTCACCAGCGGTGTCACGGAGAAGCTCGGAATCATGGACTGGGCAATAGACAGGGACGTGTTTGCGTTCAGACACTGGTACATGCCTCCATCCCTCTTTGTACCGCACCTGGCTGAGAGCTGGGACACCCCCGACCCACTCACGATCATCTTCAACATCCGCCAGGGCGTGCACTGGCAAGACAAGGCACCGATGAATGGGAGAGAGCTAACCGCGGATGATGTCGTATTCAACTTTCATCGCCAGCTAGGCTTGGGCGACTTTGCCGAAGCCGGACCGAGCCCCTTTACGTATGAGCGGCCACCACTGGGCGGGTCGGTAACGGCCAGCGACCGATACACGGTCGTTATCAAGCTGGCCGAGCCGAGCAGCGGAGCTCTTGGACAGTATCTCGGCATTGGTCTCACCTACATAAACCCCCCCGACGTCATCAAGGAGCACGGTGACATGAAGGACTGGAGGAACCTGGTCGGTACCGGTCCCTATCTGCTGACCGACTGGACCGAGGGCACCTCCATGACCTTGCAGAGGAATCCTGATTACTGGAAAGACGATGAAAAGTATCCGGGGAATCGTCTGCCCTATATTGACGAGATTCAGGGCCTTATCATCAAAGAGGAAGCAACAATTCTGGCGGGACTGCGCACGGCCAAGATTGACTTCATGGGTAGCACTACCGGTCCGCCCAACATCACATCGGTCGAAGTACTCGACAGCATCCGGAAGAGCAACCCCGAAATCGTGCTGCAGCCGTGGTGGAGCCGTTCGACAAACTCTTTTGCACTGGACGCGTCCAAGCCGCCCTTTGACGACATCAGGGTGCGCAAGGCGATGCAGATGGCAATCGACCTCGAGGGCATTGACCGCGACTTCTACAGGGGCACGTCGATGTGGCAGCCTCAGGGGATAGTGGGGGAAGGCATCACCGAGTACTTCACCCCCTTTGAAGAGTGGCCGGAAGAGGTCAAGAAGGGCTATCGGTACGATCTGGCAGGGGCGGAAGCTATGCTGGATGAGGCCGGATATCCGCGCGGCGCGGACGGTGCCAGATTCGATACCACACTGAACATTAGTGCTACACTGGGTATAGGCTACAGTGAACTAGCGGCGACCTACTGGGCTGAGATTGGCGTCGACGTGGAGATCAACCCATGGGATACCGGCCCCTTTGAGGCTGCTCGAAGGGACCGTACTTGGGAAGGTCTGATGTGGGAACCTCTGGGCACTAATGGTAATCCTATGTCTTATATACGCGGCTCCGTACACTCGAGCGGTATGAATGACTTTCACGGAATCAGGTACCCTGAGTTGGACTCGCTTATTGAAGCCGCCGAAGCCACTGCTTCTGAAGAGGAGCGGCAGAAACTGGCTAAAGAGGTGGATATGTACACCATGGAGAACCACTGGTGGATATGGGGTCCCAAAACCGGAAGCTACATGGCGCACCAGCCGTGGCTCGCCGGTTTTAACGGTGAAATCTGGCTTGGACGTATGGACTTCCTCACCGTCATCGCGCGGGTCTGGATTGACAGTGAGCTGAAGGCAGAAATGGGGCATTAGCCTTTCATTAGCCTGCCGGAGGGGGGCAACGGAATTGTCCCCCTCCGAGTGTCTATGCGGGTAGAACACGCCTCGTTTCGCTTCCGACCAGTCGAGGCCGTAGGCAACCATCGGCCATCGGCGGTCGCCTTCCCTGGCGGTCCGGTTGGCCGAGCTGGAGGGAGTGTCGGAAAGGTGTATACTGGTGAGCGCATGGAGCCGACCACCCCCGACCGCAGGCATTCCGCGCTTGACCCGCAATCCAGCGCTCCCGGAGCGGAGCCTGCCCAGCCGGGCAGGGTGCTGACGAGACCGGCCTCGAGCGTGCCGCGTGCCGCTTCGGTCCAGGCAGCAGGGGTTGCCGCGGCGCTGTCGGCGCCGCAGGTGAGCGCCGACATCGAATCTCTGGTGACCGAGGATGATACGCCGGTGGACAACATGCCCTCTGAGAAGCAGCAACGCCTGCTCACCGAGCCGCTGTACAGCTCGTGGGGCGGTCCGGGCGCCGGGCGCACGTTTCTGGCGGCTGCCAACGTCGGCGTGTTCGCGGAGGCGCGCAACCCGGCGATCGTGCCGGACGTGTTCCTGAGCCTGGACGTGCAGGTGGCCGACAACTGGTGGGACAAGAGGCACCGCTCCTATTTCGTGTGGGAATTCGGCAAGCCGCCGGACCTGGTGGTGGAGATCGTCTCCAACCGGGAAGGCAACGAGGTCGGGAGCAAGAGGCTCGCGTACGCGCGCATGGGTGTCGGCTACTATGTGATCTACGATCCGTTGCATCAGGTGATGCGGGAGGATTTGCGCATCTATCGGTTGAGGGACGGGGGCTACGAACGCCAAGAGTCGCCCCGGTTCGCGGAGTTGAGGTTGGGACTGAGGCTGTGGGAGGGGGCGTTCGAGGGCGTCCAGAGCAGGTGGCTGCGCTGGACGGACGAGCACGACGGGTTGATTCCGACGGGCAGGGAACAACGCTACCGCGCGGATCAGGAACGCCACCGCGCCGAGCACGCGGAACATCTGCTGAGTGAGGAACGCCGACGCGCCGAACGGCTGGCGGCGCTCCTGCGCCGGTCGGGCATCGACCCGGAGCGAGGGTGAGAGCGCCGCCGAGGGTGGCGCCGCACGTGCATTGATGGGTTCGGAGCGGGTCCGATTGTCGATTGTCGATTGTCGATTGTCGAATCGTGGTTGACACGTAGCCGCGCCGGTGCCATGCTTGCGCCGGTACGGGATTCGAGTTCAAATCGACCAAAGGAGGAAGGGATGCAACCCAAGACCGGATACGACTAAGACACGACCAAGACAGCCAGGTATGGCTGATCGAGCCCGGGCGGCGAGCCGTCGCGCCGGGACGCGCCAGGGTGTCGCCCTCGTTTTTTCGGTTACCTGCGATTGCAGGCATACCGCGAGAGTAGGCGAGGGGCCGGCAGTAAACTTCGTACTCTCGAGTGATAGGAGTTTATAGGAGTTATCGAATGCTTTACGTAACGCGTAACGTTTCGAAGTTGCCTGGCGGTCCTGGTTGGACTCGCCCTTACCGCGACCTGCCTGTGGGCGGGTGGTGCAGAGGAGGAGCCGGCCGCCGCCGCGGAGAAGAGGTACGTGACCGACCCCACCACCGGCAAGGTAGTGGTGGCGCCGGAGTATGGCGGGACATTGACCTTTGCCACCGCGGGCGAGCCAGCGAATGCTGACACCCATTTCCTTCATTCCCAAGCAAGGGTCACCGGCGGCACTACAGAGAAGCTGGGACTCATGGACTGGGGAATAGATAGGGACGTGTTTTCGTTCAGAAACACGTACATACCTCCGGATCTATCCGTCTATAAACCGCATCTGGCTGAGAGCTGGGACACCCCCGACCCCCTCACGATCATCTTCAACATCCGCAAGGGTGTGAACTGGCACGACAAGCCACCGATGAACGGGAGAGAGTTTACTGCTGATGATGTCGTATTCAACTTTCATCGCCTGCTGGGCCTGGGCGACTTTGCCGAAGCCGGACCGAGCCCCTTTACGTATCAGCGGCCACCTGGCGAGTCGGTAACGGCCACCGACAGATACACGGTTGTTATCAAGCTGGCGGAGCCCAGTAGCGCAGCTCTTGGACAGTATCTTGGCCTGGGCCTCACCTATATGAACGCGCCCGAGGTCATCCAGCAGTACGGTGACGTGAAGGACTGGAGGAACCTGGTCGGTACCGGGCCCTATTTCCTTACTGACTGGACCGAGGGCAGCTCTTTTACCTTCCAGAAGAATCCTGACTACTGGAAAGACGACGAGAAGTACCCGGGGAATCGTCTGCCCTATATTGACGAGATTCAGGGCCTTATCATCACAGAGGAAGAGACCCGTCTAGCGGGACTGCGCACCGGCAAGATTGATTTCCTAGGTTTGCCTGCCGGTGGCTCTGATATCGTATCGGTCGAGGTGCTCGAGAGCCTCCGGAAGAGCAACCCCGAGATCATGCTGCTGCCGTGGTGGCTCCGTTCGGAAACCTCTTATGTTATGGACGCGAGCAAGCCGCCCTTTGACGACGTCAGGGTGCGCCGAGCCATGCAGATGGCGATAGACCTCGAGGGCATCGACCGCAGCGTCTACAAGGGCACTTCAGCCTGGCAGCCTCAGGGCATAATAGGGGAGGGCGTCAGCGGGTATTTCACTCCCTTCGACGAGTGGCCCGACGAGGTCAAGGACGGCTATCGGTACGATCCGGCGGCGGCGGAAGCGTTGCTGGATGAGGCCGGATATCCGCGCGGCGCGGACGGCACGCGATTCAAGACCGTGTTGAACCATCTCTATCGGTTTCCTTTGGGTTTCAGTGAACTGGCTGCCACCTACTGGGCCGAGATTGGCGTTGATGTGCAGATCAACGTATTGGATGGAGCTGCCTCTACTGCTGTTCGAGGTGACCGCACGTGGGAAGGTCTGATATATCACACCATGGGCAACAATACTGAGCCGTTGGGTTTTGTACGCCAGATGGTACACTCGACTAGCCACGAGGACTTACACGGAATCAGGTACCCTGAGTTGGACGCCCTTCTCGACGCCGCCCAAGCCACTACGTCCGAAGAGGAACGGCAAAGGCTGGTCAAAGAGGTGGATATGTACACCATGGAGAACCACTGGTGGATATGGGGTCCTAAAGCTGGAAAGTACATGGCACACCAGCCGTGGGTGGTCGGATCCAACGGTGAAACCCACCTTGGATTCATGGACTACTTCCCCATCCTCGCCCGCCTCTGGATTGATAGTGCGCTGAAGGCAGAAATGGGCTATTAGCCTTGCGGAGGGGACGAGGGATTGTCCCCCTCCGAGGGTGCAAAATGACGCGAAGATCGCGATGAGGCGTAGCACATGAGAGCCCACGTCATCAGGCGGTTGTTGCTGGTCATCCCCACCCTGTTCATCCTGAGCGTCCTGGTCTTTCTCTCGGTCCGCTTCATTCCGGGCGATGTCATCGACGTCATGCAAAGTCGGTTGGCAGGCCTGGGGCGGGTGGACCGTGTAGCGCTCGAGCGCATGCTGGGACTGGACCAGCCAGTCTACGTGCAGTACGGCCGCTGGTTGGGAGATATCCTGCTGCACGGCAGCCTTGGCCGCTCACTGATGGGCGATTGGTCGGTAGAGGAGAAGATTCTCGGTAGATTGCCGGTAACCATCGAGCTGGGTGTGCTGTCAATCGTCATCGGGCTGTCGATAGCCCTGCCGGTCGGCATCTACTCGGCAATTCGCCAGGATACGGCGGTCGACTACGCCGGCCGCTCCATCGCCATCCTGGGCCTGGCAACGCCCAACTTCTGGCTGGCCCTGATGGTGATGATCTACCCGGCCATCTGGTGGGGCTGGTCGCCGCCGATGCGGCTGATCACGTTCAGCGAAGACCCGCTGGGGAATCTCGGCATGTTCCTGATTCCGAGTCTGATTCTGGGGACCTACCTGGCTGCGGCTACCATGCGGATGACGCGCACGATGATGCTGGAGGTGCTGCGGCAGGACTACATCAGGACGGCGTGGTCCAAGGGCCTGAAGGAGCGGGTGGTGGTGGTGCGGCATGCGGTCAAGAATGTCCTCATTCCGGTGGTTACGATGATCGGCCTGCAGTTGCCCATCCTGGTGGGTGGTGCCGTCATCATCGAGAACATCTTCAACCTGCCCGGGTTGGGTCGTCTGATGCTGGTGGCTCTCAACGACCGAGACTTCCCGGTGGTCGCCGGCATCAACCTGGTGTTCGGCAGCGCGGTGATGGGGATCAACCTGATGATCGACCTGGTCTATGCGGTCCTGGATCCCCGGGTCCGCTACCAGTAGGCGGTCAAACAGTGGTGGGTCAAAGCAGTCAAAGCAGCGGGCGCACGCGGTTCTTGACCCGGCTGGTCAAGGAGAAACCGCTGGGAACGGCCAGCGGCATTGCCGTAGTGATCCTGATTCTGGTGGCCGTCTTCGCTGACGTGATCGCTCCCTACCCCTATGGTGAGAGGCACCTGCCCGACCGGTTGCGGGGCTCATCGGCCCAGTATCCGCTCGGTACCGACCACCTGGGGCGGGACCTCCTGAGCCGTATCATCCACGGCGCCATCTCGGAAGCTGCCTTGAGCTTTCTTGGCTTCGGCCTGCCGATCGAGATTCCGAGCTGGGGTGGAATGCTGAGCCGGGAGGGCCGCCAGTACATGGAGGCGGCGCCGCACCTCGCCTTCTGGCCCGGCCTGGCGTTGACGGTTACCGTGTACAGCCTGAACATGCTCGGCGACGCGGTGCGCGACCTGCTGGACCCGCGCCTGATCGGTGGAGCGGGCCGTCTCGGCGCCCAAGCCGCCCGGTCGGTGTAGATTCAGGGCGAAGGCGCCAGGCGCCCACTGACGCGCACGTGACGCGCCGGCCGTGCTGCACCGCGACCGGATGGTGTGCTACTCTCCCACACTACATGGGGCTGGTGAACGCCGATATCGAGCTCTCCAATCCGCGCGACTCCTCCATCCGTCCGATGCGCGTGAACAGCCTGGTGGATACCGGCGCCCTGCATCTCTGTGTTCCGGAGCATGTCGCCCTGCAGCTTGGTCTGGAAGAACTCTACCAGCGCGAAGTAACGACTGCCGACGGCGCCAAGCACCTCGTACCGTACGTGGGGCCGGTGGCGGTGAAGTTCGAGAACCGGGGTTGTTTCACCGGAGCGCTGGTGCTCGGCGACCGCGTACTGCTCGGCGCCGTGCCGATGGAGGACATGGACGTGCTGGTATGCCCGGCCACGCACAAGCTCATCGTCAACCCGGCCAGTCCCAACATCGCCACCTCGATTGTCATGTGAGGCGGCAAGAGCCCACCAGGGCGCTTACCGTGCGGCAAGCTCTTGTTGTGGTGCTGGCGCAGGCAGCCGAGAACAACACGTTCGCATCGAGAAACAGTCTGTCTGCCATTCAGGAGGCGGGGGCGACGGTCTCGAGGCGCCGTCAGGCGTTGGGTCGGTCGTGGGGCACGTGGTGTGAATCGGCAGGCAAAGTGACCCCAGGTCGGCATCCAAAGGGACCCCCCTTCCCGGCTGGTCGTTTAGGTTGTACTACCGGGCGAGTATTGAGTCAACCCTGACCTCTCGTTCGGGGACTGCGGTCTGTCGTCATTGGGAGATAAACAGCGATCGGCGATTGTCGTCTGGTAGCGTGCGTGTGTAGATCGAATCCAAGCAGTGCAGCACACGCCGGGGAATCCGCGCGGGACGAGCCCCTGCGTGGCGGCGGAGAGAGTAGCGCACGGCAGTGGAGGTGCGCGCATCGGAGCGAGCGCGGCAAGGTTGGAGTCGCGACCGGGCAGAAGATACCCGGACCGGTGGGAGACGCCTGCGGGATCGAGGGTGAAACCCACGGTTTTGGGCGATTCTGCGTGGCGCGACAATCAGGATGAGAATCGGGCGACAATCACGATGAGAATCAATGTCGCAACGAGACACCGGGTGGCGTAGGTCGGTTGGGTTGTGCAAGGGGGGTCGGGTCCGAGGCCGAGATCGTCAGCGTAGCGGCGCGCGTGCTGCCTGTCCTGTCCGAGCAGCCTCGAACTCGACCGGCGAGCGGCTCGCGGTTGGACCTCCGGAGCGCCGCGCCGCGCCCCAGAACGGCCCATCGCCCCGCGCGCGGCGTCCCTCCTGTACGGATTTGGGAGGAGCGTAGCGGAGGGTCGGACCTGACCCCGTCCGGAAATCAGCCTCCAAGTGGTTTGTTCGCGCCAGACGGGTGGCTTTCATTTCTGGACGGCTGGCTCTCTCAAATCGGAATCAGTGGCTTTTTGCACGGGAGAATCTGCACGTAGCGACCGTGAGGAGTCCCTGGCGGCACCGTAGCGGCCCCAGGGGCCGCCGGGGGCCGCCAAGGAACTAAAGCGGGCGTGCTGCGGGTTTCCCTCAGTCACGCCCGAACCCGCGCGGCGGCTCGACGCTCTCCAGTTCGGCAAGCTCAAGGGCGCAAATCGCCTGCAGCTGGTGAGCGAGCGCGGACTCCCCGAGATTGTCGGGCAGGTTGTCGAGCCACGCTTGGTACTCACCCTGGAGGTCGAGCAGGGTGCGCACCGCCTCCTGCCAGCGCTGCGGTCGCGACCTGCGGTCCTGCGGCGTGCGGTAATGCAGGCGCGGCTGCTGTGCCTTGCGGCGCTCTCGATAGCGCCGTTGTCGCTGGGCGTTGGTCAAAGCCATGGTCACGGCACTCCGTTACGTAACGGGTCCGGGCGGTGCGGCCGCCGTCCACCGGCGAGGTGGTATCCGGACACCCCCCCTGCCACGGCCCGCATCACCCTCATCGTGGCTCCGCCGAGGACTGCGGCAGTTCCCGTGAACGGCGCACAAAGGCGTCCATGCGATAGCTTTTGCCCTCGATGACGATCTTCACGGCACGGTGCAGCAAAAACTGGGCCGGCGTCCCGCTGCGCGACTACGACACCGTCCTCAACCACATCCGCACCTCCACCACACAGACCGGACTCCGCGTGGCCGCCCACTTGGTTGATCAGCAGTACCCGAGGGGCCTCCAGGTATCCAATACTGAATTCGCCTCCATCGCCCTCGAACCTCACCAAGTCCAACCACTGCGCAACTACACCATCCGTCCCCGGTCCTGAAACAACAGGCAAAACTAGGTACTTATTCTTGCGCCGGCCCTTAGAGGGTGTTGACATAATAAACTGAATGGGCAATGATGCTGTCGATTACCGGAGCAAACGGTAATCAGGGGAGGATCATTGGCGAAGAGAAAGGGACGCCCGCCCAAGATCGACGAATCCGGGCGCGAAATCCTGCGCGAGATCGTCACCGCCCAACCCCACGCGACGCTTGACGAAGTGACCGCCGAGTTCATGCGGCGGACTGAACTGACGGTTAATGCGGCTACGGTGCGCAAAGCACTACGGCAGGCAGGGGTGAAGCAGGAGCGAGGCGCGTGAGTTTCCGCCCTGGGAGAATGTGTATCGCACGAACGGTGCCGCCGCCTGATTATGCACCATGATCGCCTGCTCTCGGTATCAGAAGCCTGGGTGTGGCTTACTGGCGCACGCATGCTCGCCCGCAGACTCGCCGCCGCCGCTTGATTATGTCAACACCCTCTTAGGCTCGTTCGGCTCTCGATTACTCTTCCTATCATTGGCTGCGGGCCCTGACCGCCGGCTTTCGCCTCACCGGCCGGGTGGAGCTGCCGCCCGACTGGCGCTCGCGGCTGGCGGCGGCAAGGGCGGAACTGGAGCGGGTACACGCCTGATGGACGTCCGTGCGCACTTCACGCAACCCTCCGCGGCGGCGGCGTCAACGAAACGTCGAGCGTCACCCGATCGTACGGGACACGCGGGATCAACGTGCCGCGACGCCCCGCCTTCAACTCCACCAGCCCGTAGCGCGCCATCGTCTTCAGCGTCCGCGACAGGTTCGACGTGCTCCGTCCGGCGAACTCCGCCAACTCGGTGAGCGAGTCCGGCTTCTCCTGGGCAATCATGGCCAGAAGCTCGCGATTGCGTTGCGAGAGCACCTTCGCGAAGCTCTCGATGGAGGTGAACCAGACCGTCGGCTCGCCCCTGGCGGGCTTGTACTCGCCCCGGGCGATCGCCATCGTGCGCGCTTTCATCCGGTCATAGCCGGCGATACCGATCTTCAGCGTCTTCATGGGATCGATCCCCTCTCCTTCAGAACGCCGTCCACTTCCGTCCAGAAGTCCTCCAGAAGCGTTGCCGCGTCCCTGTACTCGTAGGCCCGGATTGTTCGCAGCCGGTGCCGGTGGTCATGCTGCCAGCGTCGTCGCGTTCCGGGTCGCGCCGTTCCCTCACCGGGTGCGCATTGTCGAACCCGACCAGCCTGGTGCCGTCCGGGGCGTGCAGCGTCAGCGAATAGCTGAGCCCGTGCGGACGTTCCGCAGTTACGTCGGTTCGCACCGCCATGAACTTCACCCAGTGACCTGCTTCGTCTACGAATAGCGTCACACCGTGAAGGTCGAGCAGCGTGTCGAGCCCGGGATCGCGGTTCGGCGCCGTCATCAATGTAAGTTATCATTATCTGATAACTCAGGGAAGGCCGACACGCGGTGGCTTGAGCGACTGGCGTCTCCCGGCGAGGATCGGCCCGGACGGGAGGGCTCGCGTATCGCTATCGGACAAACCGATGAAGGACGCTACGTCCGAGGGATGAGGCGCGCGTGCAACGACTGATAGAGCACTATGAATCCCAAACCGAGGAACAGGCGGTGGCGGAGGATGAGGAAGCCTTATGGACCCATCCCATCACCCTGTGCGAGGATGCGCCGTGCCAGGATGCGCCGGCTTGAAAGTCCCCGCGCGCCCCAAGCAGGTCTCCCCATAGCCTCCGCCCCGACACCACACCAACGACTGGTATACGAAACCCACTCGCATACGCCGCTGTGTAACCATGCCCGCGGTGAGCCCGGGGAGTATGCGGCAGTTGCCTGGCAGCGCGGGCTGCGCGGCCTGACGGTGACGTGCCACAACCCCATGCCGGACGGGTACTCGGCCAGTTCGCGCATGCGCGCCGATCAGCTGGCCGACTACGTGGAGCTCGTGCAGCGGGCGCGGCAACAGTGGGAGGGTCGGATCGACGTGCGCCTCGGCCTGGAGTGCGACTTCTTTGCCGGCACCGAGCCCTGGGTGGAACGCCAGCTAGCCAGCGCGGATCTTCACTACGTGCTCGGCTCCGTGCATCCCCAGGTTGCTGAATTCCGCCAGCGCTACTTCGACGGGGATGCGCGCTCCTACCAGCGCACTTACTTCGAACAGCTGGCTGCGGCGGCCGAGACCGGGCTGTTCGACTGCCTCGCCCACCCGGACCTGGTCAAGAACGAAACCGTGGAGGTCTGGCAGCCCGCGACGATCATGGACGACATTTGCCGCTCGCTCGACCGCATCGCGGCCACCGGCATCGCCATGGAGCTCAATACCTCGGGGGTCAACAAGAGCATCGCCGAGATGAACCCGTTTCCCGCCATGCTGGTCGAGATGCGGCAGCGCGGCATCCCGGTGGTAGTTGGCGCGGATGCCCACGACCCCGACCGCGTCGCCGACGGGTTCGATTCGGCGCTGGCGCTGCTCGAGAGCTGTGGCTACACCCACCTCAGCTTCTTTCTCGAGCGAACCCGCCGTGAGATCCCGCTCCCAGAGGCCCAGCGGAGCCTGTTGGCGGACCGGGACACCGTAATCGCACGCCCAGCAAGCGCTTAAGGCGCATCCGGACCATGCCAGAGGTCGAATAGCGGGCCGACCTCTACATCGCTCACGGCCGGATGCCGCTGCAACCATTCTGCGAGCGTCACCCGATCCGCGTCCGTCGCGCATCCACGCGCGCGAAAGACAACGAGCTCCCACGCGTGGTCACCGCCACCTCCACACATCAAGCCTGCTCCCTCGATTCCCTCGCCGATGAGCTCATCCCAGAACCGGTCCAGCGCATCGTCGATCACCGTCTCGGCAACCAAGAACCGGACTTCGAATCCGAGCTCGCGGAACTCAAACCGGCGCAGCTTCTTTCGGAGGCGCTTTTTCACACTCCAATCATGCACCAGCCGATTGTCGGCGTCGCCATCCTCATCATGCTCATCGCTGCTATCGACCGGCGGGACGAATCCACGCCACACTCCGCCCACCATGCCAGATCAACACCACCAGCCTGATGCCCCAGCCACCGCAGCCGCCCCAGCCACCGCGTCGGTCCTCTTGGCCGCCATGGCCGACGGCATCGGCGACCTCACCTTCGCGACCCCCGAGTGGGTGGATGCCGCGCGCGATGCGCTCACCGCGGCCGCAGCCCGCCATGCCGAGGGCCTGGACGACCTGAGCACTAGGCACTCGTCTGGCGTCCGCCCCAGCGTGGTCTGCAGCCCGAACTGCCGTACCGGGCCGTGTACCGGGTCCTCTACCACCACGCTCAGCGCTGACTCCTCGACTTCGGCTGCGTGCAGCCGCTCCTGGCTGGTCCGGCAGAGACTGAACGGCACACCGGCCTGGCGCATCTTCGCCACCCAGAATTCGGCGGGTTGTCGCACGAAGGCGGCGGCCATCTTTTCGCTGATGGTGGATCGCCACTCCGCGGAGAGGTTGCCCGGATGCCGCAGGTTGTTGGTGGTGCTGGCGTCCTCTAATCTAACCACGGGTGGTCGATCATGCCAGCGGCCAGCAGCTGGTCGTGGGTGCCCAACGCCTCGCCACGGCCGGTCTGTTCGCGCGCGTACAGGGCCAGCGTCACCGCCAGCGCACCGTGGACCGCTGCGTAGGCGGAGGCCACCGGCAGCGGTGTAAACACCGGCGGTGCCTCCAGCTCGCGGCGGCGGCGGTTGAGATCGGTGAACATGCCGGTGGCGGCGCTGATGATGCCGTCGAAGGCGCGCAGCGATGCGTGATCGCCGTCGATGGATGAGAAACCAGGCAGGGACAGGTAGATCAGCCGTGGGTTGCGCCGCGTTGCCTCGTCCACGCCCAGACCAAGACGCTGCATTACTCCAGGCCGATAGTTCTCGATCAACACATCGGCGGAGCTCACCAATTGCCACGCCGCGTTTAGGCCGGCCTCGCTCTTCAGGTCGAGGGTCAGCACCTGTTTGCCGCGATCGAACACCGCCTCCGCGGCTACGTCGCCGCCCGGCTGAGCGCCAGCGGCTGGCTGCACGTCAGCGGCCGGCTGCACGCCAGCGGCCGGCTGCACGCCAGCGCCCAGCTGCACGTCAGCGCCCGGCTGCGCCCCAGCGGCCGGCTGCACGTCAGCGGCCGCTCGCGGACGCCGGATCCGGATTACCTGGGCTCCCTGATCGGCCAGTAGCATGCCTGCCAGAGGGCCGGGCAGGTAGTGGCTGAAATCGATCACCCGCACCCCGGCGAGGGGCGGCAGAGCGTCGGGGCGACGCGGATGGGCCCGTTGCGAATCGGTGAGTCGGGAATCGGCGTGGGACATCGTTGCGGGCTCTGGGGGGCTATGGAGGTTAGATCGCCGCGCGCCGGCTGTCCAGGTGGGCTGGGGCAGATCTCGAGGGAGATTGGGGCAAATCTCGAGGAGATCAAACAACCCCATCCCCCATCCTTGCAAATTTCAAGAATCGCGCAGAAAATGCAAGGATGATAGAACGCGCGGTCGAAGGTCAGGTGGTGGCTGCCCTCGAACGGCAAGCAGCCGTGGCGATCGTCGGTCCGCGCCAGGTCGGCAAGACCACCCTCGCACTCAAGATCGCGCGATCTCGGCCATCCGTCTATCTCGATCTGGAAGCGCCGCAGGACGTTGCCAAGCTGCAGGCTCCGGAGCTGTTTCTGGAGCGGCACACCGACAAGCTCATCGTCCTCGACGAGATCCACCGCACGCCGGATCTGTTTCAGGTGCTGCGGGGAGTCATCGACCGAGCACGCCGAAGCGGGCGACGCACAGGCCTGTTCCTTATCCTCGGATCCGCTTCGGTCGCCCTACTGCGTCAGTCAGGAGAGAGCCTTGCTGGCCGCATCGCGTATGTCCAGTTGGGCCCCGTGACCGCACCCGAAATTCCGCCCGATCGCAACGAGCAGGATCAGTTATGGCTGCGCGGTGGGTTCCCCGACAGTCTATTGGCCGCCACGGATGCCGACAGCTTTCTATTGAGGCAGGACCTGATCCGGACCTACCTCGAGCGCGACGTCCCGCAGCTAGGGCCACGGGTTCCGGCCGAGACGCTTCGCCGGTTATGGACGATGCTGGCGCACAATCAGGGCCAGCTGCTCAACGCGTCGCGGCTCGCGGCGAGCTTCGGCGCGTCCTCGACAACCGTCGCCCGCTACCTAGATCTTCTGGTCGACCTGTTGCTGCTGCGGCGTCTGGAACCGCTGCATGCCAACGTCGGCAAGCGGCTGGTCAGGTCGCCCAAGATCTATGTGCGAGACTCGGGACTCGTCCATGCTCTGCTGCGTCTCCAG
Organism: Spirochaetia bacterium; assembly: GCA_965198005.1. GTDB lineage: Bacteria > Spirochaetota > Spirochaetia > SZUA-6 > Bin103 > Bin103. The sequence continues at coordinate 747,742 of CBDAOI010000002.1, read as the reverse complement.
ACACTCGACGATCTACTCGGACACCCAGTCGTCGGCTCGAGTTGGGAGGGCTATGCGATCGAGTCGCTGCTTGCCGCTGCCCCTGGGGCCGATGTCAGCTTCTACCGAACGGCAGCTGGCGCCGAAGTGGACCTCGTTCTGGAGCTCGGCGGCTCGCGGGGTAGCTGGGCTGTCGAGATCAAACGTGGGCTCGATCCCGGGGCGTCCAAAGGACTCAGAAATGCGTGCGCCGACCTGCGGCCCACGCGTACGTTCGTAGTGTACTCGGGCACTGAGCGGTATGCCTTGACTCCTGACGTCGAGGCAATTGGCCTCCGCGAGCTAGCTGCGCAGTTGCGGATGTCGGAAGCGGAGATGCGTTAGTCGTTCCACGTAGCCACCCCTTCCGCCACGGACGAGGTCACGCTGCCGCGTTTGCCACTGCTCCGGCGCGCTACCGGAGAGCCGCTCCATACCGATTCTCGCCGCGCCCAACAGCGCGACCTTGGGGTTCAGTATCACCTGTGCCGGGATGTCGGCGAGCACCTCGGCCATTCGCCCCTTGCTGGTAAAGGCGGCGTAGAACTCCTCAGCCAACGGCTGCCTGCGCATCAACCGATACAAATTCGGTATGCCCATGCCGGGACAGACGCGTTCGGTGCTCACGTGATCGTGCTTGCGACGTAGGTGCCGCAACAAACGTATCTCCATCCAGGGCGGTGCGCAGCGCGACATCCGCGTCTGGAGCGTCGGTTTTCCGTTGCGGGCACCTCAAGAGTTGGCGAGCCAACTCCGCTCTCGGCCCTGTTGGATGCGGTGGCGGCAGGTTCGGTGGACACCGCGGTCGTCTTAATCGATTTCTGTGGGGAGCTGTTATTGCTTGCCTGTCGACCCACCTAGCTCTGCTCGTCGATTACCACCCGAAGCGCCCGGACTGTGCCTCCACGCACTATCTCTACTGACAGTGCTTTCCCACTCGTCGCGTCGCTCAGCAACTGTGAATGGATCAAGTAAGTCATCGCCCATAACCAACGAGCGGTTGGGGCACCCTGGTGACTGAGGAGGTCGTCCAGCTTGTGACCAGTGTCATAATGGCTCCCCACAGGAACCCCGTGCAGGCCGACGATGATGTCGCCCACGAGCAGGCCGCCCTTATCGGCAGGACTGCCCGGCTCCACCGAGACCAGTAGCAGTCCGCTCTCCTGACCCAGCTCCTTTGCGAGCCCGTCGGGCAACCGGGCTGGCTGAGTCCCAACTCCGATCTGGCCCCTGCGGATGCGCCCCTCGGATAGCAGCGCATCGACGACAGGGATCAACGTAGGCTTCCCCAGTGCGACGTTGAATCCGTACCGCTGACGAGCCGTGGTGTTCAGTCCCAACAACTTTCCGCTGGCATCGACCAGAGGCCCGCCGGGGAACCCGGGGTCCATCGCGACATCGGTCACCAAGTAGCGACCCGCAAACCCGAACGCGCCGACGATTCCCAGGTTTGCCTGGACGGTCTTGCTGGGTCTTCCCAGAGCGAACACCATGTGCCCGACTCGTATGTTGTCCGCGAATTCGGTGTAACCGGCGATAGAAATATCGTTGGCAGGGACTCTCTGATCGGCCCATGATAGTGGCGTGAGGTCCCTGGCGTCGGTGCGCAGGACCGCGATATCGCTAGTCGGGTCGCGCCCCACAAGGGTTGCGGGCACCGAACTGGCGGGGTCGTCGGCAAGGCCAACCTTAATGTTGTCGTCTCGTTCAACGACGTGGTGAGCAGTGACGATGACCCCATCAGGCGACCAGACGAAGCCAGTTGCCAGGCCGCATGCCCCCAGGCGACGTGTCGCCTCCACACGCACGACCGCGGGTCCTGCCGACTCGATCGCCGACGCGAGGTCGTCGGAAAGCGTCGATAGTGTTTTTGCCATAGTGTTACCTCCACGTTTGGCTGTGTTTTTGGGGTGTTCGGTGACCAGCATGGTCATACGCCCCTGAATATTGTCCTTACGCATCAGGACGGCAGTTCCGGGTTGCGCTCGTTGATAATGTTCTCCGCCCTTGTTCGTATCGCCGATATCAAAGATTCCGGGTCGGCACTGGCGGGGAATCCTTTTGGCCCGATGTACAACTTGTCTTCCACAATACCCTTAAAGAGAATATCTGCCGATTCCTCGATAGATATACCCGTGGCGAGTGACGTCCGCCACTCTGCTTTCGCTTCTGGAGTTAGTGGAGGGGGCGGCTGGTCACTAGGGCGGTTACGCTCAACAGTATCATCTAGCTCGCTACTGACCCACATAGGACAATAGACCGACACTTTGATATGAGGAGCTTGCTTGGCAAGTTGAAAGTAGAGCGCTTCCGAAAGGACGACTACACCGTGCTTTGAAACAGCATAGAGCGTATTCCGTCCTCCCGGTGCAAGTCCAGCACCTGACGAGACATTAATGATGTGACAGTCGGTCTCCTGTTTCATCATGATGGGGATGAATGTGCGTACCCCGTAGAGCACACCCCAGAAATTCACGCCCATTATCCATTCCCAATCAGCCAGGCTCCTATCCCAGGTGTCCGGCCTGGAAGCAACCCCAGCGTTGTTGACAAGCATGTGGACTTCACCAAACGCCTCAACCGTCTTCTGTGCCAGTCTCTCCACATCCTCCAGCTTGGAAACATCCGCCTGCACGACCAGCGTCTCCACGCCCATGTCTCGCAGGTCGGCATTCGTCCTGGTCAGCGACTCCAGTCCGATGCCCACCAGCACGACTCTCATCTCCTCGCTGGCGCAGCGCAAGGCAATACCCCTCCCGATGCCGCGCCCAGCACCCGTTATCACTGCCACTTTTCCACTAAAATCTTTCATTATGTTATTCTCCTGCTGCCCTTCATTATTTTGTCACTAACATACATCAATGGATATTTGGTTGTCTATGGCCATCTCGTTACACTTGTTATTATCCTACGAGACTATCATAGTAGCCGGTATTCGATCCCACTTCCTCAAGGGTCTGATGAAGGTCGGGCGGTAGCGGACCTGCCTGCGCGGCCACGACGCTTTCCTCGATCTCCTCGGGTGTGGACGCACCCACCAGAATGGTCGAAACCTCCTGATTCGCTATCAAGAAACGAACCGTCAACGTCGCGATCGACATGCCCGTCGTCTCCGCCAACTTGAGCAGGCGCTCATCGGAGAATGCCGATCCACAAATATCTTCTGCGGAAGGCTGCAAATGTCTACGATGTATGGCGAATATCCCTCCTACGACATAAGCAACCCCCTGCTCACGAATGAACGGCAACACCACATGCGGGGAACGTCGGTTATACAGCGAATACTCCATGGCAGAGAGACACATGTCTAGCCTTACATGCTTTAGGACGTGGACTATCATTTCGGACCACTGTGAGCTGATACCAATGAAACTGCAGAGCCCTTGCTTCTTTGCTTCACGCATCGCCTGTATCACCGGGGCGTTCTCGAAGTCTAGCTCCTCATCAAGGTTCAGCATGTCAGTACTCTGGCGGTCGGGCTTCCATAAGTATGCCCGCTCGATGTCGTGCGCCTGGAGTATATCGACCCTATCACGACGCAGGGCATGTAGGTTCTCTTGTATTTGGGCGCGGAAATCTTCTACTGAGCGGCACTTATGTAGCTTGGTCGCAAGTAGATGCGGTTTCGTACTCCCGTCAAGACCCTCACCCATGATTAACTGCGATTCACCCCTGCTGATCCACTTGCCATCCCTCCGTCTTCCGTACGCTGGAGAGGTATCGAAATAGTTGACACCTAGCTCCAACGCATGTTTGACCGTTTCTACCCCTTGCTCAAAGGAGTGTTTGTAGAGAAAAGCGCCTCCCAAACCGATAACGGTGACCTTCTCACCGGTGTTGCCGAAGGGGCGTTGTTCGAGTGCTCCTGACATCTGTTACCTCCATGACTGAGATTTTCCATATCAAGCCAAGCGCGCCTCATGTCGATGCGCTGGAGCAACTCCAGATCGGTGCCATCGCGCTGACCCAGTTCGACGACGGACGGGAACGGTCTCGACGCCGCGAATCGAGCCGTATCGTGACTTCGTTATGCTCTAATGAAGCCTCAGATTACTGCATTGGAGAGAAGTCATAAGGCAGCATGATTTGGTTCTCCGACTTGGTCGGCAACGCAGCGCCCGGGGGCAACCAGTAGCCGCTCTTGTGGCTTTCTGCCAGTACTCTCGCCCTGTCTTCGAAGGTCTTGTACGCCCAGAGGTGGATAATTCTGCCGCTACGGTGTACATTGAGGCCATTTATATCTGAGTGCCAGAAGCCGGCAAGCGGGGAGAGTTTTTCTCTCTCGTCGATAACTTTGCCCCACGCCTCCAGGGTTTTCGGTATATCTCCCGGCGCGTGTGTGTCGATTCTCATATCGTATATGGGACCGATGCGGCGCTCTCCCAGAGGCTTCATGAATGGAGCTGGAAACATGACTTCGTTATGGCCACCGACGATGGCGATATTCACGCCATATTCGTGCATTGGCCCCCACGCCTTAACGGGATCGAACCGGGTACGGAAGTCTACATAGGAGTCCACGTCTTTGTACGGCCAGATGTTTATAACCTGGTTCAGAGGCCCTATCTCGGTGTACCAGTACCCGCCCAGCGGGGATAACTTTTCCCTCCCGGGCAGGTTAGCCTTGATACGTTCGCCATATTCCTCGGCCAGCCCAAATTTCAAATCGTACGTCCTTACGTCATAAACCACAGGTCGTATCCTCCACTATAATATCATAGGCAGCATGAAGATTGCACTTCATGCTGCCCTATCACTGTCACGCGTGCGGGACGGGTCAATGTGGTCCGGGTTCTTATCCCAGCCTTGTCGCACGGCAAGCGAGCCGCCATATTGCGCCGGTTTCACCTCCACTGTCACCGTGGTGCCGTCAAGTTTGGTAAGCGTCAGCTCTTCCATGACCGACGCCACTTCCTCCTCAGCGGCGGCTGGCTCCTCCTCCTCGGCTCCGCCGGCCCAGAGGCCGGTTGCCGTGAGGGCGAGTCCACAGAGTACTGCGAGGCCCGTCTTGAGTAATCTCATAGAGCTCCTTGGTGAGCATTTTCGAGAGCGCTGTTCCACGCGACGCAAGCTTACTATGGACGCGGCCATCCTGTCAACGACTCGGACGTCGCTAGGACTGCAGCTGACCAAGCTGATTTGTCCGGCGGCTACCCCAGCCGGACAGTCCCTGCGCCACGCTGCTCGGTTGCAGACCGTCGGCGAAGCGGCGCGACCAGGAACCTTGGCGATGCCGCTGGCGGACGACTGGGTCTACGTAAGGTTCCTGATCCTCAGCGTCTTCAAGTCTTCGGCGAGGATACGGTCCTTTTGAGCAAGCACCTCCTCCAGATTGTCGGTGACGTCGAACAACCTGCCGCGGAGCTCGTCCAGCCTCCCCGAGGCGATCTCCATGGCGAGAGCGCCAGCCATCGTCGGCGACACGTCCCGTCCATGATCGAAACTGTCGAGCATATCCGGGAACCATCGCTTCATGGCTCCGCCTGTGATGAGCGCTTCGTTCATCGCGGTTCGAACGAGCCCTGGGCTCATGGAAAAGGCTCTCACGCCCGATTCTCCAAGTTCACGGTCCAAGGTCTCGGTAAGGCGCACCACAGCTGCCTTGGAGCTTCCGTAGGCCGAAAGGTATGCCCTCGGCGTATCTCTACCGGCCCCGGTCATGTTGATGATCCGACCCTCGCCTCTCTCCAGCATTCTCGGCAGCACCGTACGGCAAGTGTGAAAGGGACCCAGGAGGTTGATCGATACATCGCGCCACCATGCGATTGGATCGGCCTCGGCCAGGGGGCCAGGAACACTGTTGCTCCCGGCGTTGTTCACGAGGAGTGCCACCGGCCCGAGCTCTGACTCGACGCGCTCGACCATGGCCTCTACCGCCGCAAGGTCAGTGACATCGGCCCCGACGCCGATTGCCCAGCCACCGTCATCAACGACTCTGCGGACGGTCTCCGAGACCTGATCCTCGGTTCGCGCGACTACGGCGACCAGAGCACCCTCGGCTGCAAACGCTCCGCAGATCTCACGACCAATGCCTCTGCCGCCGCCCGTCACTATTGCTACCTGGTCCTGAAGCCTTCCCATCGCACTCCTCACTTGCGCACCGATCGATCAGTGTCACCGTTGTTGTATCCCACGTAGATTCGCGGACGGTTTCCCTGTTTGTACGGCCTTTTTCAAACGCTTGGATGCTTTTCTCGTTGTTCCGGAATATCCCCCGAGACCACCCCTCAGCTTCGGGTCCAAGAGGTCTCTGACCGCATCGCCAAACATATTGATGCCGTAGACTACAATAGTGATAGCAAGACCAGGCCATATGGCCATCCAAGGAGCTAGGAACATATAAGAGCGTCCAGAGCCACTGAGCATACCTCCCCAGCTAGGCTGCGGTGGGGGGATGCCAAAACCAAGGAAGCTGAGGCCGGCTTCAGTTAATATTGCAGAGGGCACCTGTGTCGAAAATACGATGAGTGCGGGAGCCATAATATTGGGCAGAACATTCCGCCAGAGTATTCTTCTACGTGGACTGCCAATCGCCTTCGCCGCCGAAAAATAAATATTCTCCTTAACGCCGATAACGGCGCTTCTCATTATCCTTGAAGTAAGGATACCTAGTCCCACCCCTATAGCGATAATCAGCTGCAACATACCTGCCCCCACGATAGAGACAACGGCTAAGAAAATGACTAACGAGGGAAAGGAAATCCAGCCATCAACGAACCGCTGCACCGCAATATCAAACTTACCGCCGATAAACCCGGAAGGAACACCTATCAATAAGGCTATAAGTACAGCTATAGCGCCAGCAGCTAAACCTACAATCATCGAGATACGAGCCCCAAAGATAACACGACTTAACATGTCCCGCCCCAGGTTATCCGTACCGAGGAAATACTCGGTTGATGGTGGATGCAGGCCATCACTAAGGTGAATTTCGTTCATTCCGTAAGGAGCCAGCCAATCGGCAAAAATCCCAGTAAAAAGAAAGAGAAGCACTATGATCCCACTGATAAGACCCAGTGGTTTCTGCTTGGCCAGCCTGATAAGAAACGGGGAGTGCCTATTTAACTCACTCATACGAACCCCGAACCCTGGGGTCAAGAAAGCCGTAGGACAGGTCAATAACTAGATTGGTCAGCACCATAATGCCAGCCACTAACAACATTACTCCGGAGATTATGGGATAGTCTCTATCGTTGATGGCCAGTAGCAGTAAAGTACCTATGCCGGGCATGCCGAATATCGTCTCTGTGACAACTGAACCCCCAACCACCGTAGGAAACACAACTCCCGTTACGGTGACCACCGGAATTAGGGCGTTTTTGAGAGTATGCCGGAGGATTACCATCCTCTCCTTGAGTCCCTTTGCCCAGGCTGTCCTTACGTAATCTTGCCTTAGCACCTCCAGCGTCATGGTTCGCGTCATCCTCATGACCGCCCCCGCCATATTCAGGCCCAAGACACTAGCCGGAATGATGAACTGCCCCAGGTTTCCCAGCGGGTCATCAGTGAACTTGATAAACTCTAGCGGCGGAGACCAACCCCACCAAATCGAGGGGACGACTACTACCAGCGTCCCTAGCCAGAAGACGGGTACAGCGATAGCGAGAATAGCAAAGCTGCGCGCGATGTAGTCGCCAATGGTGTCCGGCCGCATCGCTGAGTAGATACCTATAGGTAGGGCTACTAGTAGGGCTATTGTCATACCTAAGATAGAAAGCTCAAAGGTTACTGGCCATCTATTGAGTATTATCTCAATCACAGGTTGCTGGCGCCATAGGGATGATCCAAGGCTGCCTTGTAAAAGTCCAGAAAATGAGCCTTGACGGTCCCGAATAACTCCTATCCAGCGTCCGTATTGGACTGGGATTGGCACATCCAGTCCCAGGCTTTGTCGTAAAGCCGCCTCGTCCAATGCTTCCCCAACCACCGGATGCGAAGCCACCATCTTGGTCACTACATCGCCGGGAATAAAGCGAAGAAGGAAGAACACTATTAGACTCGCTACGAGTATAGTGGGTATAATCAGGAGTAATCTTCTGATTATGTAGGCTTGCATCCCTCTCTACCAAAAATACGGGGGAGAGAGAAGCTACCCTCACCCCCGTCTGTCAGAGAAGAATTAACTCACACTATTTCTCTATTTCCCTATTGCCTATTGACCTCCCACCAATTGTTGCTTCAAGGCGCTGTTGATCCAGACACGAGCCATAACCGGGCCTACACCACCCGTCCCCGCCGCTGGAGCGAGTTCGCCGTGGTGGTTCTCCACCCATGGCCAGATACCTAGGTATACATATGGAGTTGGCAAAAGGGCGAAAGCGACAGTCGATAAGGCCTCCTGGTTCAACTGCTTGGTTAGCTTGTACTTTTCAACCAGGTCCCTTTTATCGTATGCCTGCTGCCATCGCTCTCTAAATTCAGCGTATTCAGGGTGATGCTCAAACATTGGTGTATTATATATCAGGGGCTCGATGTATCGTCCCTGTATTACACCAAGCGCATCAACACCTCCTCCAACGGTAAACATTGAAAGCGGCCCATGCTCCTTGGCTGTAAACATGGCATCCATAGTAGTCTTCTCAATCAAATCGATTGAAACGTCGACTCCGATATCAGCCCAGAAAGCTACCAGTAACGAAGCTATATCTTCCCAAGGCTCTATTGCATATCCTTGCAGAGTCGCCTCGAAACCGTCCGCGAGTCCCGCCTCGGCTAATAGTTGCCTCGCACGCTCGGGGTTATATTCAAGCTGCCCCCTAATTGATTCCGGTAGCTTCTCCAGAGGAGTATAGACAGTCTCTGGCAGGTTCGCAGGTGCCGGAAAGTTTAAAATCTCTCCCGCACCACCCCATATATTGGCAATAAAGCCTTGTCGATCTATAGCCATGCTCATTGCTTTCCGCACCTTCGGATCGTCAAAGGGCGCCGTATCTAGCCTCATGCCTACTAAGTAGGACCCGCCTGCTGGTCTCCCAATAAACTTTATTTCGGGATTTGTATCTTGTAGCGACTGGACGTACTGCGCGCCAACTGCATTAAGTTGGTCCAGCCTCCCTGTTCGTAACGCAGCGATCTGGGCAGCTCTATCCGGATTTAGAATTTTAACCAGGCGGTCGATGAACGGAATCTCGTATTCCTTGCCATCGATGGTTTCAGTTTGCCAGTAATTGTCGTTCCTTACGTAACTTACCGAGGTGCCTTCCACGAAGTCATCGAGCAAAAACGGGCCTGTCCCTACCCCACGATGGTTCCTCCAGTCACTTGGTCCCGCCTCCACCAGCTCTGGAGGACTCGCGATCCACGTCGGTAAATGGCCCCTTCCTATAAGAAGCATCCAATCAGGCGTGTAAGAGGCCAACTTGAATTCAACCGTGTACTCATCCGTGGCGGTTACCGACTCAACTGCACCATATATGCTCCAGGCCTTGTCTGACGCTAGAGTACGAGTCCAGTGATAAGCTACATCCTCCGCTGTCAGCTCCCTTGATGCCATTACTCCCGGCGCTTCATGCCACATGACTCCCCGACGTATTTTGAAAATAACGGTTGTGTCATCGGGCGTAGTCCAGCTTTCAGCTAAAACAGGTGATAGAAAATCATTAGGAGGACCTGAACGTATATTGAACGGCCACTCATTGGTGCCACGTGGCCCCCTATTCTGCCAGTCTCCACCAAGAAGCTGCTCGAAATGTTCAACATAGACCATTAACGGCCAGACAAACTTAGCTGGGTCCCACTCTGTAGGCGGGAAGCGCCCGAGATATGCGTCCATCATGGTAATCGTCCCACCGTATTGCGGTCCAGCTTCCTCCACCATTTCCGTCTCCATCGCCGCTGCCGGCTCCTCTTCCGCGCCAGCGGCCCAGAGGCCGGTTGCGGTCACCACCAGGACCAACACAACCGCGAAGGTCATTGTCAAAAAGTTTTTCATCGTGTCTTCCTTAAAATGTTATCTCCAGAGTATTGCGGAGCGAGTTGTCGCTCCCCGGCTACTCTGACGCCCGCAACGCGGACAGCCAGCCTGAGTCAATTACACTGAAAGCGCGCGGCGTGTGACTCACCGGGTTCGGCCGGGCTCACACCGCGCGCGCGTGCGGTTCTTTGAGTATCATTTTCCACCTCCTCTCTTGAGCTACAGGTTCCTCTGACAGAATGGTGGCCCGGCGATCGCCGAGCCGCTGCCACGGGTTAGCGCGCATCTGTGGCCTACGAGTTTGGTCGCGCACACGCGTGCCCCTTCTCGCTCCGGCAACGTCGCTGCGCATGCACGTGTGGACTGGTATGAGTTTGCGGGCGAACGGGTCGCCCGTTCGATGCGCGGACGCGTGGCGAGTGTGTGCCACGCGGATCGGTGGTGCCGCGCTCAGCACCGGCACCGAGCGAACGGCTGTCGCGCGGGTCGGTGAGCGGTGAGCCCACCGCCGGGCCAGCTCCGTCAACCGCGACCGCCCGCTGGGCAGCAGTTCTCGGTGAACGGGTAGTGGTGGTGGCAGGATGCACCGGCTGCGTTACCGCTAACCGGTGGGAGCGCTGGGACGTGTCGTCACGCATCACGGTGCCCATGAGAACGCAGTCTGCCGCACGCGCGGCAAACAGTCAAGCGGGCATTCAGGTGCCCCCGCCAGCCGGTGGGAACTCTCCCACACGATCGCCTCATGCCTCGCTCCGCTCCGCGGCCAGCCACTCACCGAGACTAACAGCACAATGAGTATTGGAAGGCTTATTCCGGCGGTTGTCAAACCTAAATTCGGTGACGTGGATGGGACCCGTTCGGCATCTGCTTCCCTCGCGCCCCCTTCCGTAGAGCTATCTGCTTACTCTGTCATAAAATACCGAACACTGCCCGCGTCCCTTCATCCCCAAGAATAGTTCAGTCGATTGCCCTGCGAGGGGTCGGAGGTGGCGGTGGGCGACCCGGCACAGGCAGCGTCGTGTGCTCAGCTGGCAGGGCGCGCCGGCTGACCCACACCGGAGCCCAGGGTGGAGCCGTGCACCAAGCGCCTGCTGGCGGCGCAGGGAGCACACCAGCCCCCCGGCCAAGTCTCCCGGCGCGGTTACCCGGACGCGGTATGCGCGGTACCCGGTCCGACGCAGGCACTAATCAGGGATGATAACGTTCAGCGCTACACGGGCAGCGGCTGCGGCGGCGAGTTCATCCGCACCAGCACCTGGTCCCACGACGGGAACAGGAATAGCCGAAACGTGGCGCGGACCGCGCCCCAGAACTCCCGGCGCGACCCGAACCCAGCCCGCACCTGCTGATACAGACCGTCCACCAGCTCGAATATCTGGTGCATGAAATAGGCCAGCAGATTGAGCACGAAGAACGCCTCCGACAAGTACTTGTCACCGTGGCCGAAGTTGTGCTCCAGGTGGTAGCCCTGGTTCTTCAGCGTATTGAACCCCTCGTTCTCGATCTTCCAGCGTGCTCGTCCCGCACGCACGATCCGCGCTACGCTGCCAGCGCTGGGCACCAAGTCGGTCACCCAGGCGTTTTGATAGGTGGTCGTGCCGGCACGTACGATGCGGTAGTACACGAAGTTGATCTTGGGACTGCGGGGGTTGCCGTTCAGCGGCACCCCGGTAACCCACTCGTATTCATGCCGGTCCCCGGTCGCGTCGATCGTGCAGTGGTGGTCCAGCAGCCGACCGCGGCGCAGCCCGTCGATATCCTGGTACAGGCTGGTGTGATCCTCCGGTTTGGCCACCAGCAGAAACGAGAAGCGGGCGGCGCGCACCTGTTCGATGAACGGTTGCTTGGAGTACAGACTATCGGCGACGATCACCGCAGCCAGCCGGGGATGGTCGTTACGGATGCGCTGCAAGGCACGGTAGCCGGCTTTTATTTCACAGTCCTGCTTGCGGCGTTTGGCATTCTTGGCGCCAGAGTCATCGGCGTTGTGAATGAACCCGGGAGCCAACGGCAGCACCTGCCGCTTGTCGGGGTGGACGATGGCGGTCTGCAGGATGTCGTGGTGGTAGCGTACGGTGCCGTTGTTGGTGGCGGTCAGACAGCACTCACAGTTCACCTGGTACGAGCTGAAGTACTGGGAGCCGTCCATGGTGATGAGATAGCGACCGTCGAGGAACTGGTAGTGCTGCAGCCATTTGGCGTCCTGCATGCGCCCTATCCAGTCGCCGAAGCAGTCGAGCAGCGGTTCATAGTCATGGCTGTCGAGCAGATCGCGGAACTGGGAGTCGGCAGGGATCTGAGCGACGCCAAACGTAGAGTTGAGGTTGTTGGTGCGCAGTTCGTCCTGGAAGCGGCGTTGGAACTCCAGCACGGAAGGGTCTTGGAGGTAGAACAAGGCGAAACCACACACGTAGCAATCCTGTAGGGAGTACCGGACCTTGCTGGCTTGGCGGGTATCGACGACCTTGGCGGCGTGCAGGTTCAAGGAGACCAGGAGCGCACGAAAACGAAGTAATAATGGACCTCTGCGGCGACCTCTTGCCATAGGAGACAGCATGACCACCCTGGGATCGAGTTATTACATACTCATGACCTATACGACCACTTACGTGCCGTCCCGTGCCGTCCCGCCCGCCATTGCCCCCTACGCCGACCCTCTCAATTTTTGTTCACCGAGAATTGCTGGCCCGCTGGGCTGGCTCATGAGGTAAGGCAGACAGGGCGAAATCAGGAACCCGTAGTGCAGCGCCAACTCGCGATAGGCGCGGTTCACCACCGGGTCCTCGAAGGAAGCGACGATGATGGCCGCCTTCAGATTGTCCGGGGTCGCCTTCTCGGACACGCCGCCGAACCACTCGAAGGCGTGGATGTGGCAAGCGAAGAAGGTCTGCTGCTTCTGATCGAAGACCACTTCACGGTAGGCGCGGCGGGAGTGCCGTAGCCGGCCCGAGAACACCCAGGTGCGCCGCCGCGAGCGCGTGGTCGTGTGCCAGGTGAGCCCCAGGTATCCGAAGTCCACCTCCATCACCTCGCCAGCGGTCGTCTCGCGCCGCATCACCGGTCGCACCGCCTTCGGAAAGTGGCGATGGATGTAGCGGCGCACCGTGGTCTCCGAGTATTCCACCCCCCGCTTTTCGAGCAACTTGTGGATCACCAGGAAGCTGTAGCCTTCCTCGCGCCACCCCTCGATCTGCTCACGGTGCGAGTCGAGCGGATGCCGGCGGCCTTCCTCGCCGCTCCGCTGTTCGTGGTACACCTCCTGCAGTTGCTGCTCGGACGGCACCTCATGCTGCTCATCCAGCCACCCCTCCTGCTCGGCGAGCAGCAGCAGCCTGCGGATCACGCGCCGGTGCTTGCCGGTCTCACGCTTGATCGCCTTGATCGACTGCCCCATTCTCAGTCGTCGGACGATATCCTGTAGTTCCATCGTCGATGTCCTCCTGGCCATTCTGACCCTCCTCACGTAGTTCGTTGTGTGCACGCACCAACCGTGCATCATGAGGGGGGTCCTTTTCGATGCCGAGGAGGGGGGTCCTTTCAGTGCCGACCTGGGGTCCCTTTGAATGCCGACCCCGGGGTCCCTAAAAACGCCGAGGGGGGGTCACTATCACTGCCGGTTTCCACGTGGTCCGGATCGAGACCGAGCTTGCGCACCTGCTCCCGCGCCCAGGCGTAGTCCTGCTCGTCCACGGCGTTCGTCAGCAGGAACTCCGCCTTGCGCTCGTCGGAGTAGTTCTCGACCGGCAGGGCTACCGCGGGACGGATCAGCACGCCACCTTCGCGCGGCTCGGTGATCACGAACGCCCCTTCCTCGATCCCGTATTCGCGGCGCAGCTTCGCAGGAATTACCACGGTGCCGCGTTTTCCCACTTGTACCGCAGCCCCTCGTCCCTCGGCCAGTACTTCCGCCGGATGCGCGCGCGCCTGGGTACTCCCGAGGCGATCACGGCGACTGCCCACAAACTGGCGCGCATCATCTACCATCTCGTTACCCATCGCGTTGCGTACGACGACAGCATCCTCGCCGCCCAGGAACGCCAAGACCTGCGACGCCTCGAACGCCGCGTCCGCAACCAAGCTCGGGCCCTCGGTTATGTGCTTGTCCCGGAGGCTGCCTGACTGTCGTGCCTGACTGTTGTTTCTTAGGAGCTTCCCACCGGGCGGGGCCCGGCGTGGTCATGTAAGAAACTGTTGTTTCTTAGGAGCTAGCGGGCTCCCGGTCCGCCGCGCGAACCTCGTTTGCGCGCACCCACGGGTCGGCGGGGCGGTGGCGAAGCTGAAGATTGCCAGCGCGTGGTCTCCTGCCCTAGCGTGCGTCGGCTACTTGTTTCTTGATGGCTCTCTTTGACGGATCAGCACCGAGCCGACCCACACCACCCCTGACTCCGCTTGCGCCACGCAACCTCGGATCCAGCAGGTCCCTCATAGCGTCACCGAACATGTTCAGACTGTAAACGGTAATAGTCAGGGCCAGGCCAGGCCAGAGAGCCAACCGTGGCGCCATCTCCATGAACTCGCGCCCTTCCCGGCTAAGCATGCCTCCCCAGCTAGGAACGTCCGCTGGTAGTCCGAATCCGAGGAAGCTTAAGGACGCCTCACTGATAATCACCCCCCCGATGTTGATGCTGAATAGGATGATTACGACAGGCATGATATTGGGCAGGACATGTCTGATAAGTGTTCTCCGTTTTGTACAGCCAATCACCTCCGCCGTCTGAAAATACACATTCTCTTTTACACCAATAACAGCGCCTCGGACTACTCTTGAGCCGCCGATTCCTCCGGTTATCCCCAGTACCACTATTATCTGCGGCAGACCCTGCCCCACCAGGGACATTATGGTTAACAACAGGAGCAATCCCGGGAAAGACATCCAGGCGTCTACAAATCTCTGCACAGCTAGGTCCAATTTTCCGCCAAAGAATCCCGAAATGCCACCTATCAGGACAGCCACCAGGACATTGACAGTGGTCGCTGCCAGACCCACTGTTAACGAAATACGAGCCCCGAAGATAAGGCGGGTCAAGAGGTCTCGCCCTAGCTGGTCGGTACCGAGCAGATACCGGGCTGATGAGCCCTGCAGCCTGTCCGCCAGGTGTATTTCAGAAAATGGATAAGGGGCCAGAACATCGGCAAAGATCCCGACAAAAAACAAGAGCAATATGATAATCCCGCCGACAGTACCCGTTGGCTTCTCCTTGACCATCCTGGTGAAGAAGTCAGCCAGCCCGCTACGTCTTTTTGGCTCACTTACTGCTGACGGTATCCCTACGGCGTCACTCATACTCGTTATTTTCCTTTATTCATACCGGACCCTGGGGTCCAAGAAAGCATAGATCAGGTCAGTAATGAGATTGAATACCGCAACCGCCGTGGCGAAAAACAGGTTTATTCCGGAGACCATCGGGTAGTCTCTCTCGTTGAGGGCGATCAGCATGAGACGCCCGAGCCCCGGCAGGTTGAAGATGTTCTCCATGATCACGGCGCCACCCACCAGGATCGGCAACTGCAGGCCGATCAGGGACACCACCGGGATGAGGGCATTCTTGACGGCGTGTCGGATCACCACGGCCCGTTCCTTGAGCCCCTTGGACCAGGCGGTGCGGATATAGTCCTGCCTCAGCACCTCGAGCATCATGGTGCGCGTCATCCGCATGGTGGCGGCCGCCGAGGCGGTCCCCAGAATCAGGCTGGGAATAATGAACACCGCCAGATTCCCCAGCGGGTCTTCGGTGAAGGAAACCAGCTCCGTCGGTGGCGCCCAGCCGAACCAGATGGCCGGGTAGATGATGACCATAAGTGCCAGCCAGAAGTTCGGCGTGGCCAGGCCGATGATGGCGACCGACCGCCCCAGGAAGTCGGCGGCGGTATCCTGGCGAACGGCGGAGTAAATGCCAACGGGCATCGCGATCACCAGGCCGATGAGGATTGCGAGGACACCCAGCTCGAGGGTGACCGGCAGCCTTGCGACTATCCGCTCCTCTACCGCCCCACGGCCCATCAGTGATTCACCAAGGCTGCCGTGCAGGAAAACACCTCCCAACCACCTTCCATATTGCACCCAGACCGGCACGTCCAATCCGAGCAGATGCTCGAGCGCTTCCCGGTCTATATTTGTAGCGGACTGGTCCATGCGGCCCACCATGACGTCGATGACATCGCCGGGGATGAAGCGCACCGAGAGAAAGACCACGATGGTCAATAGGAACAGGGTGGGGATCATCAGCAATATTCGCCTGATGATATAGGCTCTCAGGAAATCCCTCGTTTTGGTGATGGGAGCCGGGAGGCTTGAGCCTCCCGGCTCAGCTACTAATGACCCATCTCTTCCTTCAGCTCACTATCAATCCAGAGGCGGGCGTAGATCACGCGCTGACTGATCCTCCCCAGATCGACTTCACCGTTATAACCCATGACCCACGGCTGGTGCGCGATAAACTGAGGGACCATAGGACCCCATAAATGCCAGTGCCTCTCGATCTCGTACATATCCAGCTCTATAGCCAGCTTCTGCAGCTCCTCGGGGGTGGCAGCGGCTGCGGCGGCGTCGTACATGGCGTCATAATCCGGGTCATTGATGTTGTCTTCGGTCCATCCTCCTTCCGAGTACCAGAAGCGTAGCGCTGCGGTCGGCGACCAGGTGAGAGCCGCAATCAAAGTGATCATACCTTCAAAAGTATGGTCCTTTCTACGAGCGGCAAGCGTAGGACCGTCCGCTACGTCAAACTCTACATCAACGCCGATTTCACGCCAGTACTCAGCGGTTATTTGTTGATAGTTGAGGTCGAACGATACGTAGTGATTGACGGTCGTTTTAAACCTGATTCCGTCCGAACCGCGCGGGTATCCAGCCTCATCAAGGAGCTTCTCGGCACCTTCCGGGTCATACATGTAGCCCTTCTTGACCTCTTCGGGCCACTCTGCAAATGGGATGTGATACCCAGGGACCCTTAACAATCCGTAAGGTGTCGAGACTGCTAAACCCTTGAAGTACGTATTGTTGATTGTATCCAGGTCCAGTGCCATCTGCATCGCCGTGCGCACCCTCAGGTCGTCAAAAGGCGGCTGGGCCACATCAAACACATGAGAATTGTCCGACCGATTGAGATGGGGCCACTGCACGATTTCAGGGTTGGTGCGCCGGAGGCTCTCTGCCTTGTCGAGTGACGTTATTGAAGATCCGCTGAGGACACCCGTGAAATCAAGCCGACGCGTGCGTAACGCCGCCACAAATGTCGACTCTTCAGGCATGACCAGGGTCCTTATCATGTCAGTATAGGGCAATCGGTTTTCCGGGTATTTTTCGTCGAAGCCCCAGTAGTCAGGATTCTTTTCATAGGTTATCGAGCTGCCCTCGACCCAGTCAGTCAGCATATAGGGTCCAGTGCCGACCAGGTTCCTCCAATCCTTGACGTCGCCGAATTGCTCGATTACCTCGGGGGGTAATATGCTGCCGGTAAAATCGGTGGTGATAAAGTTCAGCGCGTCGAGGCTTGGCTCCTCGAGCTTCATAACAACCGTCGAGTTGTCGGTGGCCGCTATCGATTCGAATGGCAGATTCCTGGTAAAGCCAGTGGGGGAAGGTTCGGTGAAGCCGCTGCCCATACCCATCACCCGATGAAAGTTATACACGATATCATCGGCAGTCAGCTCCCGACCGTTCATCGGTGGCTTGTTATGCCAGCGAACCCCCTTGCGGATATGGAAGGTGTAGGTGAGGCCGTCCGGGGAAATCTCCCAGCTTTCAGCCAGCTCCCCTCTTAGGGGAGTTGCCAGCGTGATCTCTGATGTGTGGGCATATTCGTCCCTGTCTACTGCCCAGTCCGGAACGCCCAGCCTCTCTGCAACAGCAGCGACGACAACCGCCGCCGCGGGCTGGAACCAGGTGTCGGCAATACTCGAAGGCTCGTTCCTTACGGCATGGGCGAATGTCCCGCCATACTCCGGCGCGCTCACCACCTTGCCGGTGGAGGGGTCGGTCACATACTTCTTGTCGGCAGCGGCTGCCGGTGCCTCTTCTGCGCCGGCGGCCCAGACGCCGGTTGCGGTCAGGACGAGGACCAACGCAACCGCGAAGATCCTCGTAATGCTTGCCATATAGTTCATGGTATTCTCCATAGATTTGTCTTTTTGAGAGTATTGCGGAGCGACTTGCCGCTCCCTGGCTACTCTCGGGCCCGCAACGCGGACGGCCAGTTTGAGTCAAATACACGGAAAGCGCGCGGCGTGTGACTCACCGGGTTCACCCGGGCTCACCCCGCGCGCGCCTACGGCTCTTTGAGTGTCATTTTGCACCCCCTTTCTTGAGCTATTGGGTGCCTTGACAGGACGGTGGCTCGGCCATCGGACCAGCCGGTGCCGCGGCTAGCGCGCATCTGTCGTCGACAACTCTGGTCGGGCACAGATGCGTCGGTTGTCTGTATAGAGGAGCCGGCAACGCCGGCTGGTGTGGACCGGTGAAGTTTGCGGCCGACGCGGTCAGCCGTTGGACGCACAGATGCGTGGCGGCTGTGCGCCACACGCATCAATGGTGCCGCGGTCAGCACCGGCGCCGCGAGGTCGGCTGCTGCGCGGCTAGCGGTAGTCGGTAGTCGGTAGTCGGGCTGGATGCTGTCAGTGCCCATTCGCGGACGAGTGTACGCGGCCGCCCAAATCCGTGTCAAGCGCGACCCAACGCGCTCATCGCGCTGCGTCACCGCCAACCGGCCACTGCGCTGACTGTCGTCGTGGCGCTTCATCCTGCAACTGCCGGGTCTTCCTGCCGTTCAGTCTGTCCGTCCATCTTCCCCAACGTATCTTCTACGTGCTCCAACCTGATCTCTACGACAGCCAAGCGCTTGTCGACGCCAGCCACTTGTCGGGTCAAGCCATCAACCTTGGCGGTCATGTCCGTGCGCAAGCCATCAATCCTGGCGGTCACGTCGGTGCGCAGGTCGTCAATCCTGGCGGTCACGTCGGTGCGCAGGTCGTCAACCTTGGTGTCCAGCTTTTCGATCTTGGCGTCCTGCTTTTCGATCTTGGCGTCCAGCCTATTGAGGTTGCTGCCGATCCGGTCATGCGCTCGTCGCGCTTCCTCGCGGTCCTCCCTACGCGCCTCCCGCGCTTCCTCGCGGTCCTCCCTACGCGCCTCCCGCGCTTCCTTGCGTGCACTCAGTTGCAATCCAAAGACCGCAACCCCGGCAGCAACTACGGCCGCGATGGTGCCCCAGTCGTGCACCCAACGCGGCGCGCCTCCTCCTTGAGCATTCGCCGCGACGACAACCAGACAGATCAGCGTGGCGGCCAGCCCTGCGATCCGCGTCGCATTCATCGTTCCACCTTCCTCCAGGTAGCGCCAGTCCTTCGTGCAGGAGCAGCGTGGCGCACAATATCCGCGCAGTCAAGCAGCCGCCGCGGGGCCGGATGCCGCAGCCGGCGCGGGATCTACGCCCTGGCGATGGGAGACGAGGCGATGCAGGTGCTCAACGACTGCGACCGTGAAATCTGATCGGGCGGGCACCGCACGCAGAGCGGCCTCGAGATCGTCGACCATGGCGAATTCCCGCTCGATCGGGCGAATCACCTCCGCGCGCATCCACAGAGCGCGGTCCCCAGGGCACCACAGCAAGCCGTGGCGCAAGATTGGCGCAAGCCGTGGCGCAAGCCTACACACTTGCCAGCTCATCCTGCCAGAGCATGGCCAGAAAGAACTCCAGCGGCCAGATCTCGACTTGGCGCGCGGGACCGGGCTCGATGCGCGGCCGCTCCTCGCGGCAGACCACGATGCAGCGCTCGATCAGCCCCTCCTCCGCCAGTGCGTGCAGCCCGCGCAGGTGCTTGGCGTGGATCCTGCGGGCAGCCTTGGCCTCGATTGCCACCCGCCCGTCCAGGATGAAGTCGACTTCGTAACCGGAGCGGGAACGCCAGAAGGCGAGCGGCGTGCGGGGGCGGCGGTAGTCGATCCAGGTGCGCAGCTCGTGCAGCACGTAGTGCTCGAAGAACTCGCCGAAGTCTGCTGACGCCTCGTGGACCGGCGGCAGCCGCCGCAACGCGCGCACGACGCCGGTGTCGAAGAAGTAGAGTTTCGCGGTCTCGATTGCCTTGCGCTTGACGGTGCGCGTGAATGGCAGGAGCTCGACCGCGATCAGCGTGTCGGCCAGAACCTTGTACCACTGGACCACGGTCTGGCGCGGGAGTTGCGCGTCGCGGGCAATGTTGGAGTAGTTGAGAAGCTGGGCATTGGTGGCGGCTGCGGTCTGCAGAAAGCGGGCGAAGCCGGGCAGGTTGCGCGTCAGCCCCTCGGCGGCGACCTCCTCCGTCAGGTAGCGGTCCACGTAGGAGGCCAACTCCTCGTCCGGGTCGTCGGACAGGTAGTGCGGCGGCAGCAGACCGTGATTGATGGCGCGGTCCAGCGAGAATCGTCCTCCCGCCCGCAGCTCGCACCACGAGAATGGGTGTATCACCCGGTCGCTGCCACGTCCGCCGAGCAGATTGACCCCCTTGCGCCGCAGGGCGCGCGCGCTCGATCCGGTAAGCAGGAACCGTATGCCGCGCGTCTCGATCATCAGTTGCACCTCGTCGATCAGCGCCGGGCACTTCTGGATTTCGTCGATGCAGACCACGGTGTCGCGCAGGCCGCGCGCCTCCACCTCGCGTCTGACGCGCGTCGGATCGGCCAGCACCGCGGTGAGCAGCCCGCGGTCGAGCAAAGTGAACGTCAGCGCTACCGCGTCCCCGAGTTGCCGGCGGACGTAGGTCGTCTTGCCGGTCTGCCGCGGTCCGAACAGGAACACCGACCGGCGCGCGAGCAGCCCCTCCACGTCGAGCCGGCGCCTGACCCAGTTGTCGCGGCTGCGAAAGTTGCCTTCCGTCATGGCGATTATCATGATAGCAGCCATGGGACATGGCAACCAGTCCCAACTGGACCGTCGTCTCGGCGGGTCTCGATGCATGACGTGCCTGACGACAGCACCGCACCCACCGCACGGAGACCGACTCTCAGGGACGCCAAGCGTCGCGAGCACCGTGCCGGACGTGAAGCACGTGGACCGTTAGTCCCCGGACCGTGAAGAACACCTTCCAGGGCGTACCCCGCCCTACCAGCACTTGGCGAATCTCATCGTCGAAGGCAGCGCTTTCCGGAGCCACGGGGTGGGCTTCCGGCAGCGTGTCGAGGCCCTGGATCCGGTCTCGAATCGCCGTGAGCCACCGCTTCGCGTAGGCAGGGTTCCTCGCCGACAACCACTCGTGCGCCTCACGAATGTTGGCGGCAGCGAACGGGGTGATGATGACGCTGAAGCGCTTCACCACTACTCGGCGGTGTGGGTGGCAAACTCCTCGAAAAAGGCCGACGCAGGAACACCGCGTCCGTCGAAGCGCGCCGTATCCCGCTTGAACTCGGTGAGCGGTCGAATATCCTTTGTGATGTCCACTGCACGCCTCTCAGGATTGGTTTTCGATGCTTATTGCATGCTAATATAACGCTCGTTGCCACGTGCCGTCAATCACCTGATGCGGGGAGCCGCCACGGCGCCGGCTGTCTCAGTTGTCAGCTTACTTCGATCTGGCTGGTTGACCCGAGTCACGGGTCCGGCTACAGTCCGTGCTACTGCCAGTCGCACCGTAGAGCCATGGACGGTCCCTGTAGCGCCCACAACAAGTTAGCGCTTATGGTCCCCCCCCCCACGGGCGGGCGCGGGACTCTGTCATACACCTGACGATCAAGAATCACTAACCGCTCGGACTGATCCCGCAGCGGCATTCACTGGGCCCTACCTGCGCCTTCGGCACCGCTGCGCCGCCCACCCGGGTACCCGGGTAGCGGCGCTGCACGTGGCGCCAAATGACCCAGGTCGCGGCGCCCGCCGCGCGGTCGCGCGGTCGGTGCGTCCAAATCGACAAAAAGGAGGAAGGGATGCAGCCCAAGACCGGATACGACTAAGACACGACCAAGACACGACTACGACAGCCAGGTATGGCGCATCGAGCCCAAGCGGCGAGCCGCCGCGCCGGGACGCGCCAGGGTGTCGCCCTCGCTTTCTGACCGCCTGCGATTGCAGGCATACGTCGAGAGTAGGCGAGGGACCGGCAGTGAACTTCGTACTCTCAAACGATAGGAGTTATCGAATGCATTACGTAATGTTTCGAACGTGCCTGGCGGTACTGTTCGGTCTCGTCCTGACCGCAACCGGCCTCTGGGCGAGCCCGGCCGGGGAAGAGGAGCCGGCCGCGGCGATGGAGAAGGAAATGGTGATGGACCCCACCACCGGAAAGGCGGTAACCGCGCCAGTGTATGGCGGCACAATAACCTATCCCTATGTATTTGATGCGGAGACTACTGACCCGCTGAAAAGCTGGGTCAATGCGGGCTACCACATCGCCTCGGTTAATGAGCGTCTCGCCTGGGGGGACTGGGGAACAGATAGGGAGGTATATGACTTTAGAGACTCTTACGCCCCTGATTTTGCCATAACTGGGAGCCTGGCGGAAAGCTGGGAAACGCCTGACCCACTGACGTACATCTTCCACATCCGCTCGGGAGTACACTACGCCCTTGATCCGGACAGCGAGGCCAGTCGCTTAGTAAACGGGCGGGAACTCACAGCCGATGATGTCGCATATAACTGGCAACGCAATAACGCTCAGGGCGACTTTACCGAACGTCCCCAGATCGCTTCCAAGGCGTTCGACCTGCCGTGGGAATCGATCGAGGCCACCGACAAATATACGGTTGTCATGAAGATGACGGAGCCATCCCTCATTGCGCTAAGGACTATCCTCATCGACGCTATGCAGTGGATATTACCCCCCGAGGTAATCGAGAAATACGGCAACTATGAGGATTGGAAGAACGTGGTCGGCACCGGGCCCCTTATACTGACTGACTATGTTGAGGGCGTCTCTATCAGCTGGGAAAAGAATCCTGACTACTGGCGCTACGACGAAAAATACCCGGAGAACCGCCTCCCCTATATTGACGAGATGAGGGCCCTGCATATAGAAGAAGAAGCAACACGTATCTCGGCACTACGCACGGGCAAGGTTGACATAATCAATAGCCAGGGCACTCACATAAGGAACCTCGACGTGGTAAGGAGCCTCCAGCGTACCAACCCCGATATCCAGGTGAGCAGCAATTTCCTGCGGTCCGACGCCACCTTTAGTGTGAACATTCGCAAGCCACCCTTTGACGACATCAGGGTGCGCCACGCCATGCAGATGGCACTGGACCTCGAGACGATTAACGATACCTACTATGGCGGGCTTGCAAGGTGGGAACCTATGGGGGGGATTGCCAGCAAGCCGTATGGCACCACGTTTGAAGACTATCCCGAAGATCTCAAGCAATACTTTACTTATGACCCGGAAGGTGCCGAGAAGCTGCTCGATGAGGCTGGATATCAGCGCGGCGCGGACGGCGTTCGATTCAAGGTCGAGCTCGACCACCGCGACGTCTATGATTTGGGCTATCGAGAAATAGCAGTCGGCTACTGGGAGGCGCTTGGCGTTGAGGTAAAGATTGAGATATATGACACGCAAGGTTGGGCGTTCGAGCGCAGGGGTGTGGGCGAGCGTACCGAGGATGTCCCCCAAGAAGACCTACTTCGTTGGGACATGAGCGATGGCGACGGGGGCATGTATAATGACCCTGACGTTTGGGTAGCCAATTATCGCCAGACGCTGCAGTTATGGCGCGACAACGTGGGCGGAGTCGAGACCCCCGAGCTGACCGCCGCCTACGATGCCTTTTACGCCGCTACCACCCATGAGGAGCAGCTGAGGGCATTCAAAGAGTGGGATCTGCTCATTATAAGGCAGCACAATCAGATATGGGGTCCTATGTCTCCACTCTTTATGCCGAACCAGCCGTGGGTCAAAGGTTTTAGCGGTGAAATGAGGCTGCACGAATTTGGCGAGCGTGACGTCCTCGCCCGCCTCTGGATTGACCAAGGGCTGAAGGAAGCAATGGGTTATTAGGGTTTCAACCCTTGTGGCTTAGCTCAGGGAAAAGGGAGCTGGGAGGCTGTCGCCCGCAAGCGCTCCTCCCAGCTCCCTACACCGCGCGAGCCGACGTGCGAGAGTCGATCATAGTCTTTCTCTCCGTCCGCTTCCTCCCCGGCGATGTAATAGGCGTTATGGCGCTGAGGGTTGACGGGATGGCCGGCAAGATGGACCGTGAGGCGCTGGAGCATATGCTGGGCTTGGACGTGCCCGTCCACGTGCAGTACGGCCGGTGGATCGGCGGCATCCTCCTGCGCGGCACCCTGGGCGAGTCGCTGCTGGGCGGTTGGCGGATCAAGCAGCGCATGCTGGGACGACTGCCGGTCACCGCCGAGCTCGGGCTGCTGGCCATCCTCATCGGCCTGGTCATCGCGCTGCCGGTGGGCATCTACTCGGCGGTGCGCCAGTACACCGCCGCCGACTACGTGGGACGGTCGGTGGCCATCATGGGGCTGGCGACGCCCAACTTCTGGCTGGGAACGATGGTGATGATCCTCGGCACCTACCTGGCGGCCAGCACCATGCGCATGACGCGCACCATGATGCTGGAGGTGCTGCGCCAGGACTACATCAGGACCGCCTGGGCCAAGGGGCTGCTGGAGCGGTCGGTGATCCTGCGCCACGCGGTCAAGAACGCCATCATCCCGGTGGTGACGCTGGTGGGCATGCAGCTCCCGATCCTGGTGGGCGGCGCGGTGATCATCGAGAACATCTTCAACCTGCCGGGGCTGGGGCGGCTGATGCTGGATGCGCTCAACGACCGCGACTACCCGGTGGTGTCGGCGGTGAACCTGTTCTTCGCCACGGTGGTGGTGTTCGTCAACCTGCTGACCGATCTGCTGTACGCGTCGCTGGACCCGCGGATTCGCTACGAATGAGGATTGACGCACGCCCCCGGTTTCGCTTATCGTAGGCGATCTGCGATATGTATCTTCCAGGATCTGTATCGTCCATGACCTGAACCACGATCCGGCAACGTAGCTGGCCATGCTCGCCGCGGTGCCGGGCGAGGTGGGCAGCGCCGAGTAGGCGCCGAGTATTACATGAAGTTTTCGACCGTTCCCCCGCCCCAGGGGCTCTACCATCCGGCCTACGAGCACGAGTCGTGCGGCATCGGCTTCGTAGTCGACATGTACGGCCGCAAGTCGCGCACGCTGATCGACAACGCGCTGGAGGTGCTCGCTCACCTCAACCATCGCGGTGCGCGCGGCTGCGAGCCCAATACCGGAGACGGCGCCGGCATTCTGTTGCAGGTCCCGCACGCCGCGTTGCAGACCCTGGCGCGCGCGGCCGGCACCGAGCTGCCGGAGGCCGGCGCCTACGGGGTGGGAATGTGCTTCCTGCCGGCGGACCCGGGCCTGCGGCGGCAGGTGGTGGCACTGGCCAACGAGGTGGTCACCGAGTACGGCCAGGCGTTGCTCGGCTGGCGCGACGTGCCCACCGACCCCGCTCTCCTGGGCCGCACCGCGCGCTCGGTGCAACCCCACGTCAGCCAGCTCTACGTCGGCCGCGGCCGCGGCATGGACGACGACCAAACCTTCGAGCGGCGCCTGTACGTGATTCGCAAGGTGCTCGAGAACCGTGTCGGCGAGCGCCTGCCGCGCGCCCGCGACCAGTTCTACGTCGCCAGCATGTCGCACCGTACCGTGGTCTACAAGGGGATGCTCACCACCCACCAGCTCCGCGCGTTCTACCCCGAACTGGATCATCCGGCCATGGAGGCGGCCATCGTCCTGGTCCATTCGCGCTTCTCGACCAATACGTTCCCGAGCTGGGATCGGGCCCATCCCTACCGCTACCTGATGCACAACGGCGAGATCAACACGGTGCAGGGCAACGAGAACTGGATGCGCGCGCGCCAGTCGCTGATGCGTTCCGAGCTGTTCGGCGACGATCTGGCCGCCGCGCTGCCGGTGATCGAGCCCACCGGGAGCGACTCCGCCAAGCTCGACAACACGTTCGAGCTGATGGTGCTCGGCGGCCGCTCGCTGGCGCACGCGTTCATGATGCTGATCCCCGAGCCGTGGGCCAACCACGAGAGCATGAGCGCCGAGAAGAAGGCGTTCTACGAGTACCACGCGTCGCTGATGGAGACCTGGGACGGGCCTGCCTCGGTGGCGTTCACCGACGGCATTCAGGTCGGTGCGGTGCTCGATCGCAACGGCCTGCGGCCGTCACGCTACTGCGTGACCAGGAGCGGACTGGTGGTGCTGGCTTCCGAGGTGGGCGTGCTCGACCTGCCGCCGGAGGCAATCGTCCGAAAGGACCGCCTGCGCCCGGGACGGATGCTGCTGGTGGACACCGCGCAGGGCCGCATCATCGACGACGCCGAGCTCAAGAGCACGATCGCGGGCGAGCGCGACTACGCCCTGTGGCTGCGCGACAACCTGGTGGACCTGCAGGATCTGCCCGCCGGGGCGGAGCCGCCGCGGCTGGATGACGGCAGCCGGCTGCGGCAGCAGCGCGCCTTCGGCTACACGTTCGAGGACCTGCGCCTGATCCTGGAGCCGATGACGCGCAACGCGATCGAGCCGCTCGGGTCGATGGGCAACGACGCGCCGCCGGCGGCGCTCTCGGACGCCCCGAAGCTGTTGTACAACTACTTCAAGCAACTGTTCGCGCAGGTCACCAACCCGCCGATCGACGCCATTCGCGAGGAGCTGGTCACCTCCACCATCGTCACGCTGGGCGCGGAGGGCAACCTGCTGGAGGCGCGGCCGGAGAGCTGCCGCCAGATCCGGCTGCAGAGCCCGGTGCTGTCGCCGGAGGAACTGGAACGGCTGCGCGCGCTCGACGGCTATGCCGGCACCCACCGCGCGGCGACGCTGCAGGCGCTCTACCCGCCCGCGGGCGGCGGCGGCGCGCTGCGGGCGGCGCTGGAGGAGCTGTTCGCCCAGGCCGACGCGGCGCTCGCGGCCGGGGCCACCATCCTCATCCTCTCCGACCGCGGGGTCGACGCCGAACGCGCCCCGATTCCGGCGCTGCTGGCCACGGCCGCAGTGCACCACCATCTGATCCGCGCCGGCACCCGCATCCGGGTCGGCCTCGTGGTCGAATCGGGCGAGCCGCGCGAGGTGCATCACCTGGCGACGCTGATCGGCTACGGCGCCGGCGCGATCTGCCCGTACCTGGCGTACGAGAGCATCGACGCGGCGCTGGACGAGGGGCTGTTCGACGGGCCGCCGCCGGCGGGCGGCAACGGTCACGGCGGCACCGGCAACCACGGCAACGGCGGTCGTGGCGGTCGCGGTGGCAACGGCGCCGCCGCCGAGCGCCACCGCACGGCCAGGTACAACTACCGCAAGGCGCTGCTCAAGGGCATCGTCAAGGTCCTCTCCAAGATGGGGATCTCCACGATCCAGGCCTATCGCGGGGCGCAGATCTTCGAATCGGTGGGGGTCGCGCGCGCCGTGGTGGAGCGCTACTTTACCGGCACCGCCGCGCGCCTGTCCGGGGTCGGGCTGGAGGAGATCGCGGCCGAGGTGGCGGCCCGCCACCTGCGCGGTTACGCCGAGCGGGCCGGGGTCAACGGCGCGCTCGACGTGGGCGGCGAGTACCAGTGGCGCGACGGCGGTGAGCACCACCTCAACAATCCACAGACTATCCACAAGCTGCAGCAGGCGTGCCGGAGCGGCGACTACGCGACCTTCAAGCAGTACAGCGCGCTGGTCGACTCACAGCAGGACAAGCTGGCCACCCTGCGCGGCCTGCTGGAGCTGAAGACCGAGAAAGAGGCCGTTCCGCTGGAGGAGGTGGAACCGGCGGCCGCCATCGTCAAGCGGTTCAAGACCGGGGCCATGTCCTACGGCTCGATCAGCAAGGAGGCGCACGAGACCCTGGCGATCGCCATGAACCGCATCGGCGGCAAGAGCAACACCGGCGAAGGGGGCGAGGACCCGGCCCGCTACACCCCGGACCCGAACGGCGACTCGCGCAACAGCGCGATCAAGCAGGTCGCCTCGGGCCGGTTCGGGGTCACCAGCGAGTACCTGGTCAACGCGCAGGAGCTGCAGATCAAGATGGCGCAGGGGGCCAAGCCCGGCGAGGGGGGCCAGCTTCCCGGGTCCAAGGTGTACCCGTGGATCGCCGAAGTGCGTCATTCCACCCCGGGCGTGGGGCTGATCTCGCCGCCGCCGCACCATGACATCTACTCGATCGAGGACCTCGCCGAGCTGATCCACGACCTCAAGAACGCCAACCGCGAGGCCCGCATCAACGTCAAGCTGGTGTCGGAGGTGGGCGTGGGAACGGTGGCCGCGGGGGTGGCCAAGGCGCACGCCGACGTGGTGCTGATCAGCGGCAGCGAAGGGGGCACGGGGGCGTCGCCGGTGTCGAGCATCAAGCACGCCGGCATGCCGTGGGAGCTGGGGATCGCGGAGACCCACCAGACCCTGCTCCTGAACGACCTGCGCAGCCGCATCGTGGTGGAGGCGGACGGCCAGTTGAAGACCGGCCGCGACGTGGTGATCGCGGCCCTGCTGGGGGCCGAGGAGTTCGGCTTCGCCACCGCCCCGATCATCGTCATGGGCTGCATCATGATGCGCGTGTGCCACCTCAACACCTGTCCGGTGGGGGTGGCCACCCAGGACCCCGCGCTGCGCGAGAAGTTCACCGGCGATCCGGCGCACGTGGTGAACTTCATGCTGTTCGTGGCCGAGGAGGTGCGCGAGTTGATGGCCGCGCTCGGCTTCCGCAGCTTCAACGAGATGATCGGCCGGGTGGACCGGCTGGAGCCGCGGCGGGCGATCGCCCACTGGAAGGCGCGCGGCATCGACCTGACCCCGCTGCTGCACCGGCCGCAGGTGGCCGCGGAGGTCGGCACCTACTGCCGGATCGCGCAGGACCACGGGCTGGACCGGGCGCTGGACAACACCACGCTGCTCGACTTGGTGCTGCCGCAACTGGAGCGCGGCCGGGCGGTGCGGGAGACCCTGCCGATCGGCAACCCCAACCGCGTGGTGGGCACCATCCTCGGCAGCGAGATCACCCGCCGCTACGGCCCCGGCGGACTGTCGGAGGACCGGGTGCAGCTCACCTTCAACGGTTCGGCCGGGCAGAGCTTCGGCGCGTTCGTGCCGGCGGGCATGACGCTGGTGCTGGTGGGCGACGCCAACGACTACATCGGCAAGGGGCTGTCGGGCGGCAAGATCATCGTCAAGCCGCCGGC
This sequence comes from Spirochaetia bacterium, assembly GCA_965198005.1. Taxonomy (GTDB): domain Bacteria; phylum Spirochaetota; class Spirochaetia; order SZUA-6; family Bin103; genus Bin103. The sequence goes on along the minus strand of CBDAOI010000002.1, from coordinate 718,664 downwards.
GGGCAGCGGCTTCGCCCCGGAAGAGAACGTCATCATCGGCAACGTCGCCTTCTACGGCGCCACCAGCGGCGCCGCCTACGTCAACGGGGTGGCCGGCGAGCGGTTCTGCGTGCGCAACAGCGGCGTGCGCGCGGTGGTGGAGGGGGTCGGCGACCACGGCTGCGAGTACATGACCGGCGGCTGCGTGGTGGTGCTGGGCCGCACCGGGCGCAACTTCGCGGCCGGCATGAGCGGCGGCCTGGCCTACGTGCTCGATCAGGACGGGGACTTCCGCGACCACTGCAACACCGAGATGGCGGACGCGCTGCCGCTCGACGACGTAGCCGAGATCGCCGAGGTGCGGCAGATGATCGAGCGCCACCTGGTGTACACCGGCAGTGCGCGCGCCCACTACGTGCTCGGCAACTGGGCCGAGCTGGCGCCGCGGTTGGTGAAGGTGTATCCGCGCGACTACCGGCGCATGCTGGAGGCGATGGAGCGGGTGCGCGCCGAGGGGCTCACCGGCGACGAGGCGGTGATGGCGGCCTTCGAGGAGAACGCGCACGACCTGGCCCGGGTCTCCGGCAACTGACCGCGCCGCGAGCGAACATGGGCAAACCGACCGGTTTCAAGGAGATAGAACGCAATCTGCCGCCCGACCGCGCGCCCGCGAAGCGGATCGGCGACTGGCGGGACTTCCACGGCCACGCCCCGGAGGAGCAGCTCCGCGGGCAGGCGGCGCGCTGCATGGACTGCGGCACCCCGTTCTGCCATACCGGCGACGGCCGCACCGACACCCGCCAGACCGTGGGCTGCCCGCTCAACAACCTGATCCCGGAGTGGAACGACCTGGTCTACCGCGGCCTGTGGCAGGACGCCCTGGACCGGCTGCACAAGACCAACAACTTCCCGGAGTTCACCGGCAAGGTGTGTCCGGCGCCGTGCGAGTCGGCCTGCGTGCTGGCGATCATCGAGCCGGCGGTCACGATCAAGAACACCGAGTGGGCGATCATCGAGCGCGGCTTCGACGAGGGGTGGGTGCGGGCCGCGCCGCCGGCGGTGCGCACCGGCAAGCGGGTGGCGGTGGTCGGCTCCGGGCCGGCCGGGCTGGCGTGCGCCGACCAGCTCAACCAGGCCGGGCACCTGGTGACGGTCTACGAGCGCGCCGACCGCATCGGCGGCCTGCTGATGTACGGCATCCCCAACATGAAGCTGGAGAAGCAGCTCGTCGACCGCCGCGTGCAGTTGCTGCGCGACGAGGGGGTGGAGTTCCGCGCCGGGGTCGAGGTAGGGCGCGACATTTCAGGCCCGGAGCTGCGCGCGCGGTTCGACGCGGTGGTGCTGTGCTGCGGCGCCACCAAGCCGCGCGACCTGCCGACTCCGGGGCGCGAGCTGGACGGCATCCACCAGGCGATGGAGTACCTCACCGTCAATACCCGCTGGCTGCTGGACGGCGGCGGCGGGCGCCCGGCGATCGACGCCGCCGGCAAGCACGTGCTGGTGATCGGCGGCGGCGACACCGGCACCGACTGCGTCGGCACCGCCATGCGCCAGGGGTGCCGCTCGCTCACCCAGATCGAGATCGTGCCCAAGTTTCCGGCGGCGCTGCCGTGGCCGCAGTTCGGCCGCACCTCGCTGCCCGACTACGGCCAGGAGGAGGTCGCCGCCGCCTTCGGACGCGACCCGCGCGTGTACAGCGTCACCGCCCAGCACTTCACCGGCGACGCCGGCGGCCGGGTGAGCGAGGCGCACCTGGTGGACGTGGAGTGGAGCAGCGGCGCGCCCAAACCGGTGGCCGGCAGCGAGCGCGCCCTGCCGGCCGGGCTGGTGCTGCTGTCGATGGGCTTCCTCGGCCCCGAGGACCAGGTGCTCGACCAACTCCGCCTGGAGCGCGACGGCCGCAGCAACGCCGCCGCCGCCTACGGCAAGTTCACCACCAACCTCGAGGGCGTGTTCGCCGCCGGCGACGTCCGCCGCGGCGCCAGCCTGGTGGTCTGGGCCATCATGGAAGGCCGCGGCGCCGCCCGCGAATGCGACCGCTACCTGATGGGCTCGACCCTCCTGCCCTGACCCCGCAACTGCAAGTATCGAAGCGAGGAGGGAAGATCAGGCGAGCGCTCGCCCGAGAGCATATCGTCGTCGACAAGCAGGGTTGGCGTCACATCTGCGACGAACTGATGGTGCACGGCAGGATCGAGTGGGACGAGAACATGGACGGTGAAGTGCCGCTGCTCGCGATAGACGGCAAGGCCGTGACCTGGGAAGAGTTCGGTCGCCTGCTCACCAGCCTCGAAGGCTGGCAGTTCAAGCTCAAGATCTACGAGCCAAGTGACGAGCGTTAGCCCGCCCTAACAGTTTCAATAGTAACGGCTCGGTCGACGTATCGGACTCCGCGCCGCACGCGCGTTGGTGCCCGTTGTGGGGCATGGAATCGGTCACTTCACGCGCAGTGCCGGAACGTCGGCATTGCGGCAAACGATGCGCGCCACCGGCGCCGAGGTAGTGCCCGGAAAACCGCGAAGATGGCTGCCGCCACTACTGGACATCGCCGTCGACGTCGCTCATCGGGCCGCCGCCGCCATCGGCTCGGTGTCGTCGTCGGCTCGCTCGGGTGACAGTAAGCCATCGTCCCCCAGCCTGCGCCGCAAGTGGAGCAGGTTGTTGTCGATCTGATCGACCGCCCCCTTAAGGTACTTAAGGTCGCGCAGCAGCTCCGCTTGCCCCGCTTCGACGTTGCCCAGCCGCTTGTCCAGCCGCTCGGTCCGCTCGTCCAGCCGCTGTAGCAGCTTGTCCCGTTCAGAGTCAATCATAGCCCCCTCCTACCGGGGAATCCGCCCCGCTGGCACAATCATGCGCGGCGCCGCGCATGATTGTCAACCGCTTTTGGGGCGCGCGCCCGCGCACCCCTAATTGGTCCAAGAGTAACGCATTAGCCGCCGCGCCGCCATGCCGCACATACAGGTTATCGGCCGTGGTCGCGCCGTGTTATATTCGACGCGCAGCATTCCGTGGGTCTGGGCTCGTTGACGTACTCTCCGACCGAGTGTCGCACCATCGTGCGGTTAGGCATGCGACAGTGCCGCGCCCAGCCCGGAACTTCTTATCGGCGTGCTTGTTCTTTTCCTTGCCCCCGACATAAGCCTCGTCCAGCTCGACCGGGCCGTCGAACAACCCGGAGCCGCGCGCCCAGGTGGTGCGGATACGGTGGGCCAGGTGCCAGGCTGATTTCTGAGTCACCCCAAGGTCTCGGTGGAGGTGCATGCTGGACGTGCCCTTGAGGTTGGTTGCCGTTCCGAGCCACGTTGTCCCGCTTGCAGTGAGCGCAGCGGACGCCGGCGGGCCAGCGGCCTTCGACGAACCAGCGCTCAGCGGTCTCGTCGTCGGGAAACATCTGAATGATCTCCAGATTGCTGCTATCGAAGATATGTAGGGGATCCTCGTTGGACAGTTTAATACAGCACGGTTGTCCGTGACCAGCGGAATCCTTGCTATAGATTACGGCAAGTGATCCGGATACATTCTTACCCTGGGACTTGCACCAATCACTGGCGCCGTGGGGCGACGATGGTGATCTTCACTATGTGGCTCCCATTGCGGCCGCTCGTGACACCGTTTCGCTAACCCTGTATACATCGGTGACCATCGTGTATGCCCAGTGGCCGAAGCTGCCTGTGTCATTCACTGCTCGAATCCAGCGCTGGGCCGCTTGTTCCTTCACGTCGCGCAAGGGATCGTATCCTTTCGTCTCCAGGATAAGGTAGCGCGGGTCGGTGCCGTTCAGTTGGATAATGAAGTCGGGAATATATTCGTGATGTTCGCCGTTGTGCAGATAGGGGATGGCAAACCCGAGGCCCGCATTCTTGACGAATGACCTCACATGGTTGTTGCGATCTATCTGGTAGGCCGCCGATTGCTCCCACTTGGCGGTGTCGGGCACCACGGCGTTGACGTGACTCTTGGTCACCGGGTAGGGCTCGCGTCGGGTCTCGAAGTCCACCTCTTCCGTGGATCCAGGTCCGCGGTTGGTTTCGTAGCGCGGTGACTCGGACTTGTCGTTGCCGTCTGCCTCCGGATGGATCGCCTCCAGGAGCCGTTCCAGGAGCCACCCATACCAGGGTGAGAGGAACGCATCGACCTCTTTCGCCGGTGCGATAGGACGCACTTTCTGGTCGAGGTAGCGCTGCACCGCGGTCACCAGTTGAGGGAACAGCACGTGGGCCGGGGCTGCACAGTCGGGCGACTCACGATAGCTGCGGGTGAGATCGCGTGCCATTTCGAAGACCAGCCGCTGCCGGCGCCGACCTCTACGGTACGGGTTGAGATCGACCTGCTCGAGCCGCCCAGGGCCGATCAAGGACGGTCGCCCCGTGTTGCTCGGCAGGCCTGCCTTCATCTCGACCTCGGGCGGAATGTGGAGAGGATCGAGTGTCAGCGGCGCGATGCTGTCCCAGTCGACGCGGATTCGATTGCGGATTCGAGCCGTGTAGCCCTCGACCCGAGGGAACCGGATCTCGAGATCGGCGCGCTCCGGCAGGGCGCGGATGCGCCATGTCTGCGGCGGTGGCTTCGGCACGCCGGGAGGGTTGGTCTTCAGTGGGATGACCTCGAACGGCACGCCGAAGATCTTGGCCACCTCCTCGCCGAGTCTGCCGTCTTGCTCGACTGCATAGCTCAACCGGCGCAACCCCCTGCCCACCACCTGCTCGCACAGCAATTGCGACATGAACGGCCGCAGACCGATGATATGGGTGACCGTGTTGCAGTCCCACCCTTCGGTGAGCATGCCGACGCTGACGATGCAACGCACGTCGCGGCCCGGTGGATGCAGGGGCTTGCCAAGCTTGTCGGCAAGGGCCTCGAAGCCCTCGGGATAGAGGGGGCGCGCCTGAGCGTCTTGTGGCCATGCCGTCTTGCCGATGGTATCGAGCGTCAAGCGCATCCAACGGTCCGCGTCGGACCGGGCCTCGCCGCCGTCCGACTCCTGCACGACCTTGGAGTCCACGCGAATCGTATAGTTGTCTCCATCGGTGTTGCGCAGTCCATCAAGACGTGCCGGCGGAATCCCGACCGGCGCCTCGTCATGGCCCAGCCAGCGATGGATGACCTTGGCGAGCGCGGTGTTCTTGCACACGATGATGAACACCGGCGGTCGGTCCGACTCGTGGCGACGTCCCCACTCGCGGCGAAGCAGCTCCCACAGCCCGCCGAGCATCGCGATCGGAACGTGCGCATGCTTGAGGATCGCTTCCGGCTTCGCGCTGCCCCGACGGCCGCCGCGTTCGGCGGGGGTGAGCCGGGGCAGAATCCACCGCCAGATATTGAAGTAGCCGGGGATTGCGGCGCCGCTGGTGTCACGCACCGCGAGCTGCGGTATCTTCACCAGCCCTGACTCGATAGCGTCCACCAGTCCGAAATCACTCACCACCCAGGGGAACGGCCGGTTCGCATCCTGTCCAACCCGCCCAAGGTAGTAGGGGGTCGCGGACAGGTCGATGCAAAGGTTGATGCCGCGCAGTTTGTGGATGCGATCCAGACCGTCGACCCAGACCGTCGATTCGCGAAAGAACTCCTCGCTCTGTTCGGAATCACCGAACAGATCCTCCTCGCCCTCGTCCGGCTCCGCGTGCCGAATCCGGTAGGCGTGATGCGCTTCGTCATTCATCAGGAGGATGTTCCCCTTGCCTCCCACTTCGCGTGCGAGCACACGTTCAACCAGTTTGCTATCGCTCTCCACGTATCGAACCGACTCTACGGTGACCGACTTGAGGGCCCCTTGCCGCTCGTGTTGTTCGCCAAGGACCGTAATCATTCCAAGTTCCACCTGCCGTTTCAGATCATCCAGCGTCAGATAGCGCGACCCGCGCATGGTGGCCGATCTTGCGCCAATGCGGATCGTCTCGCGCGTCCGAATCTCCTGGCCGGCGCGGATCACCCGGGCGGACTGGCCGTCGGCGTGCGCACTCTTCGGCTCGAACACGTGCCAGTTCATCACCAGCACGCTGCCCTGCGCCAGGGAAGACATGAGATGCGGCGGTACCAGATCGCGTGTGCGGTACAAGCTGGCCTCGCCGCCCTGCGGCTTGAGTTCTTCCAGCCGATTGCGAATCGTAACGTTCGGACACACGACCAACACGGTATCCGAATAGCGGCGATCCCCACGGGCAACGACCTTGTTGAGGATGCTCCACGCGGCAAGCATGCCCATGACGGTGGTCTTGCCGGTACCGGTTGCCATCTTGCAGGCGTAGCGCCGGAAGGCACGGAGACCCTTCGCCTGCGCCTCCGAACCCGGTTCGTCGAGCGGGACCTCGATCCCCTGCAGGAGGTCCGGGCGTGCCTCGGTCAGGAAGATCACGGTTTCGGCGGCTTCAAGCTGGGCGAAGAACAGGCGGTGTTTGCGCCCTTCGCGCCGCCAGTAGCGCAGCAACTCCATGGTGGTACGGGTCACGCCGCCCTCGCCGCGCAGCGCCAGCGGCCGCCATTCGGCAAGCTGGGTACGGATCCGGTTGACCAGCTTGAGTCCGATGGCCGTTCCGATTCCCTGCTGCTCAGAGGACGACTCGTGCCCGGGCGGACGGTAGAAGTACATGGCCGGACGGCGGCCGGGCACCCGCTGAGGTGGCTCGTGCTCCGTGATCCGCCAGTACTCCCTCGGTTCCACGAATGGCGAGTTGAGGATCGGCTCCGGAACTTCGTGCACGTTCACGGCTGCACTCCGAACGCTCGGCAGATCGCGTCGAGCTTCTCGCTCACTTCGGGGTGGACCTCTTCGGGGAGCATCAGCGCGGCGATTTCATGGTAGCGGGTGTACGGCAATCCGAAGATCTCGGCGGCTTCCAGCAGCGGTGGCAGGAGTTCGGTGCGCGCCTTGGTGCGATTCAGGAACGGATGGTCGGCGAGTGGTTCCTCCGCCACCGCGGGCGGTAGTTCTCTTCGCCACCACGTGAGCATGTCATCGATGTGCTGCCGTGCGACGCTCGTCCCGACCTGTTCCGCAACGAATCGCGCAAGTGCTTCCGGATGAAGCAAGTAGCTCTCGATCTCGTAGCGCCGCCAGCGCAGACGCTGTAGTCCGCTCCCGGTGATGGGAGTGGCCTCAATCTCCTGGTGTGCGTCGCCGTCGAGCAGCTCCAGTCCGGGCAGGTCGGCGCGCACCAGTTGCAGCGCGGCGAAGTGCTCCCGTGCGGTGATCCCCCGGCCCGGACGCCCCTGCTGCGTGTGAAACGCGATCGGCTTCCACATCACTTCCGTCGTCAGCAGCCCCAACGCCCGGTGTTGCAGCGTCTCCGCCCACGCGCGCAGGATGTTGATATCGGTGTAGTCCTCGACGTACAGGATCCCGCGTACGTCCAGAGCCTGTGTAACGTCTGCGTTGCTCAGCACGCGCAACGAAGAAATGAGGCGACTACGCACGTCGTTGTCGGCAACCAACCGCGGCTGGCTCAACGTGACGACAAGCTCACGCGGCTCGACCGAGTTGATGACTACTTCGGAATGAGTGGCGACGATGAGCTGCGAACGGTTACGTGCGGCGGTGCTTCTCAGCTCATGGTAGATGGCATCTTGCAGGATCATGTGCAGGTGCGCATCCGGTTCGTCGAGCAGCAAGACCGCGCCCTGCCGGGTATGGAGAAACGCCAGCAGCATCAACACCTGTTGGAAGCCGCTGCCCGCGCTCGCCACGTCGAGCGGCATCTCCTGCTCGGTCGTCTGGTACTCTGCCCGGATATGTGCGGCGCTGGTGTCGGGAGGCAGCAGCCGATACCCGAACAGCTTGCCGATGGTTGTCTGCAGAGCCTCCCACGCCATCTGGTCGCGGTTTGCGTCGGCGAGCAGGTTGCGCAGCACCTCCCCCGGACGTCCAAGGCCGAGAAGTTGCTCGATCTTGGGCCACTGCAACAGCGGTTCATCCGTACCAAGCCCGGTCATCGGCGGCACGAATACCGCTTGCAGGTCGATCTCTCGCAGGTTGCCCGAGGAATTCCAGGCCGGTCGTACGTAGATCTGCTCGGTGCTGTCGGCGATGAACTCCATCGTCACTGCCCACCCCGCGTCGTGGCGCAACTCGATCTCGATCTGCCCACGGTAACGACGGTCGGTCCACAACAGGTCGAAGCTGCCCAGCGGCACCGCTGCAAACGCCTGCCGGGCGATGGGCACCTTCCGGTATGCGTTTCGGCGATTGAAGTCGTTTAGCTCACGCCAGCGTCGCAGCGCGAGTGCCCACGACGCGATCGCCTGCAAGAGGGTGGTCTTGCCGGTATTGTTGGGGCCAGCGAGCACGACGTGTCCGGGCAGGCGGAACTCCACCTCCCGGAATCGCTTGAAGCCGCGAATGCGAACCGACCGAATCATATGTCGGCTTCCGCAAGGTGCTTCACTACCAGCAGTTCGTTGCCCCGGTCGTCGACCACTTTCACGGCGACCTGCTCGTGCGTGCCCGCGGCAAACGGCTCGCTGATCGTCCCGGAGAGATGTTGCCAGACGCTCGGCTTGAAGTCGCCCCGGAGCGAATTCCTGAGTCCCTCCCAGGCCGACGTTCGCGGGAAAAACGCCTGACACACGTGGAAGCAGAGGCCATTGTAATCGGTGTCCAGGAACCAGGCCGGCACGTCGGCGCCGTCGCGATGATCGGTCTCCATGGTGGCGGGATCGAATACGTCGAGCCCGGACAGATGGACGCGGTACGCATGATCGTCGGCTCGCTCGATCCGTACCTCGGGCAGTCCGCAGACCGAGAAGATCTGGCTTGAGCGCATGTTCGATCGCCCATCGTGAGATCGCATGTTCTTGAGCGCGCGATCGCTGAGCTCGATGAGGCTCCTTGCAGGTCGCCCATCGTGAGATCGGGGCTCGCTTGCACGTAGGTGGCTGGAATGACCGAGCGCACGATCGCTGAGTTCGATGAGGCTCCTTGCATCCGGTTGAATGGCAAAGCCGAACACATACAGGTGGCCGGTATCCCTTGACGTTCGCCTCTTTCGCAGCTTCGAACACGAGATTCTGCGACACGGCGCCGTTCTCGGGACCGAAGACGATGGCGGCAATCTGTTCGCCGTCGCCTTCGATCTTCGCCTCCGCCGAGAGGCTGATAGTGCGCGCGGGGCCGCGCACTCCGGAGAGGGTGACCGTGCGTCCAGCGCCGAGACGCAGCACGGGTGAGCGTCTCAGCACTTCGATCATGCGCTCGACGTGATCGTCGTAGCCGTCATCATGTGACGCATCCTGGTTAGTCTCGTCATCGCCCCAATCGGCCGGAGCCGGAAACTTCACCGAACGCGTAGGGCGGGTCCATGTAGATCGTCTGCACCTGTCCGCCAAGCCCCTCGAATCCGAGCAACGAGTTCATCACCACCAGCGAATCACCGAGGATCAGCCGATTCACCCACCCATTGCGATGCTCGTAGGCTTTGAGCAACCGGTCGTGAATCGGCAGATCGCTCTCGCCGAACAACTCGAACTGCGTCGGCCGGTCGTCGCGCCGATGCCCCTTCAGCGTCTCCAGGATGGCGGCGGTGGACAACCGCTCGTGCACAAACAGCGGCAGCGTGGGAACCTCGAAGGACAGCCGCTCGGCCTTGCCGGCCCAGTTGAGGAACGGTTTGCACAGCGCCCGCAGTTCGGCGAGCTGCTGCCGTGCGTTGGCAAGCTCGCGCCGTGCCGAGCTGCGATCCTCCTCCGACAACGGCTCGGTCCCGGCAGGGTCGAGAATCTCTGACAGGCCCGCGATGTGCCCCTCCAGTGCAGCAATCTTCGCCTCGCCTGGCTCCCGTGCCGGATTCTGCCCATCCCATTCGAGCGACGGCGACAGCGAAGAGTCGTAACGATAAGTGGTGGACGGTTTCTTCTTGCGAAACTGCGGCTGTATGCCGATATCCGGCCGCAGCAGCGCTTCCGCCTCCGGGTGACGGTAGTTATCCGAGCGCCTGGGCGGCTTCCTGCGCCTCATGCGTGTTTCTCCTGATACCGGCTGCTACCGTACCATAGCCCGCAACAGCTCGATAATCTGGTCTGCGGTCAGGTACACCAGCGGCGCTACCATGGGACGGAATATCGGGACCATTCGCCGATAGGTGTCGAGCATCGGCACATGCGCGTCGAGATCGCGACCTGCGAAATCACCGAAGGGCTGGCGCTGATGCGCACGAACGCGAATCCGTGTACCGGTTCGCGGCAAATAGCCCAGGGTATACTTCGTTCAACGCCCACAATTGGCCGCTACTGATCAACTCCTGGATTAGCTCCATGTCCAAGTCGGTATCGACTTGTGCATGCTTCATAAGGTCGCTCAACAGCGAAATAATGAGTCTGTCTCCATCACTGATGGTGAACTCCGTACCCTTACCCAATCCGGCGTTGACAAGCCGCCGCACGGCTTCTGCCCGTGACGGTAAGTCTCCTTGGCTGCCGCGCCACCCATCGATAAGCTCAAGCATCTCCGTTTCGAGACGCATCTCAAATCGTTCGCTCATTCGTTGCCCTCTGATCTGCTAGATATACGCACTGTACAATATACGTATTAACCGTATAGTCGCCGTATCCTACGTACAATACTACGTACCGCATCCCTCGTCAACTCCAGTGGCTGTCCGGCTCTCCCAGGCACGGCCGCTGACGACATGCTCTGCCTCCTGTGTGATGACGTGCGATACGTGCGATCTAGGAAGCCCACGGCGGGTCCGCGCGTGCTCCGATTTCTCGGCCTGTTAGCACGTAGTCGGCGCCCCCGCCTCCAGGCCCTTTGAGCGTCTGGCTGTCGGGAGTCGGGAGCCGGCGTCCATGCGCACCAGCGCCGACTCACAAACGTGCTCCGGGCAGCCCTCGACCACCATCTGGGTGAACGGCGGCCGCCGTCGCCTGACCGCCGCGCCGGGCCGTAGCGTGCCGCCAGAAGTCGCTGCTCTCGGCGCAAGTGGCGATGAGCCCATGGTTGCGCTGACGGTAGCTTCGGCATCTCCCTCGACTGGGCTACTCGGAGTATGGCGCGAGTCGCGTAACGCCAGCGACGACCAGAGCATCGATGACTACCTACCACTTGACCGAGAGGGCAGGCATCTGGCGGGGCTGCTGGAGCTCGCGCCGACCGACTCGGGGATGCAGGTGGCGGCGTGGCTGGCCGATGGCGTGGACGACTGCGCCGTCGCCGAAGCCGGCCGGCGCGCCGGCCTCGCGCTGCGGCCTCTGTCCCCGTACTGGCTGGGACCGGGGGCGCGGCCGGGGCTGCACCTGGGCTACGCCGCCGTGCCGGAGGGCGCCATGGAACCGGCCGTGCTGCAGCTTGCGCGGGTAATCGACCGGCCTCGCGTCAACCGTTAGCAGGATCCGCTGCGCCGGCCCAGGCAATCGGGCGCGTCGAATCCGAACCGGTCACTGCCCCGAAAGTGCCGGGCATTGGAGGATGCCCGTGCATCGAATCGCGTCGTCTTGGGTGTCACGGAGTGAATGTGCCGACTCATGCTGCATTCTACCGTGCCTGCCGGTGATTGATCGTGGTCCGGCAGGTTATCGACAGAGACAGAGGTGGTACGCAAGTTCCGTTCGTGTAGATTTCGGGTGAAGCAATGAAGCAAGAGCAGTGCGCGCTATTGACGATCCGTGTCGCATCGTCAATAATGAGAATGATGAGTGGTATCCAAGCAATTCCCGATTCCTCGGGACCCGGATTCCCGAATTAGTCGAGTCATGTCGCCCGCTATTCCTGTATTCCTGATTTGCTCGGTAGAGTCCCCGAATGGGAGTGATGTATGAACCGCCATGTGGAGATGCGCTACGCGTATCAAGAGCTATTGAAACTGAGCATGCTCCCGCTTGCTCTCTCCATCATCGTAGTACTCACGGCGTTGTTCACGTTGTGGGACCCTATGGACCTGACGCACACGATGAGCGCGCTCCAGCGCCTGGGATTCTCGGTTTTCGTCGGCTGCTCGGACCTGCTCATTTGCTACTCTTGTGGTGCCCTGTTGCTCTATCTGTCGAGGTTCCGCTCAAAGTTCCAGAGCATGGCGGTACTTGCAGTTGCCGCTCCGATTGTGGCTGTACTCTGCACCGCGATCATGTACGCTGGGTATGCTTTGCTGCACGAGGGCCGCGCGCCCGGTGACGGAATGCTGGAGCTCTACGTCGCAAACGCCATGAATTTGCTCTGGACCGCGGCGCTGATATTCTACGTGCTCCTGCTGCGTCTCGGCCGTCGCGACCTGCTTGCTCTCAAGGACAGCACGACCCCCGCTCAACCTGCTCCGGACGATGTATCTGCAGGCTCCTCCGCTGATCGTCAGGACACCAACGGTGACGAGATTCCTCTCCCTGGACCCGCGGAGGGACTCGCCGACAAGGGCGAGCGGGCAACCGTTGACGATTCGAGTGGTTCAGCGGACGCGCAGCAACCGGATGCTGATGCGCATCGCGACAGCGACGACGCAGTCGAGGGCAAGCAGCCGCGACACGCCGCGCTTCACATCCGCCCGGTTGAAGCGCAGCGGCTCCTGGAGAGCCTGCCGGAACCGGTGGGGCAGGATGTCGTATACGTACACGTGTCCGGGCACTACCTTGAAGTGGTCACGACGTCCGGTTCGGTCGTCGTCTTGATGCGGCTGGCGGACGCGGTCGCCGCACTCGGCGATTGCGGGATGCGGATTCATCGATCCTACTGGGTGGCGTCTCGGCACATCCGGCATCTGGTGAGACGCGATCACCGGATGCTGCTGTGCCTTACCGACGGTTACGAAATACCGGTAAGCCACCCATTTCTTCCCGCCGTTCGTGACTTCATTGAAAAATCGTCGAATTCCGCAGCGCAGAAAGGCGAGGCTCGCTCGAGTAGCTCGCCGGTAGAGTAATTCGCGGGTTCTCCAATCGCTTTTCAGATCCGTCGAGCGAATTCGCGCCGCCGGTTTGTGGTCGTCCCGGTTTCCCGAAGTTAACAGACAATACCAGGAACAAAACATCAATTCAGGAACCTGAAGAACGGGAATATGAGCTAGAGTAACTTCCTGAAACGTACACCCGAATTCCCGACCTGTATGGACCCAAAAATGTGTCCCGAGGCTACGCATTTTTGTTGACAAACAGTGTTTTGTTTTTCACTCTGTTTGGAGGGAGATTTGAATGGCATGGGACTAACGGGCGGCGGGTTTCATTGATGCAGGCGACACTCGGGATCGGCGACATCGGCGTTCACATCCCGCGACCAAAAATACCGCTCAATACGATCATTGCACGTCACCGGCGGCAGGACCCGCAGCGGGCGATTGCGCTGGAGCGCGCACGGGGCCGAACCGGCCAAGTGTCGATCCGCTTCCCGCATTGCTGGGAGGACACTGCGACCATGGCCGCGCAGGCGGCGGCTCAACTCCTGGTACGGCTGGATGCCGCCGCCGTCGCCTCGTTGCGCTACTTGGTGGTGGGCACCGAGACCGGCATCGACCAAGCCAAGCCGATTGCCGCCTACGTCCACGGAATGCTGCAGCGTGCCGGCTTTCCGATTTCCCAAGCGATCTCCACCTTCGACGTCAAACACGCCTGCGCCGGCGGTGCGATCGCCTTGTTGAGCGTGGGCGCCATGCTGGGCGCGAGTCGTGCCGGTGGGGAGCGCGGTCTGATCATCTGCACCGACGAAGCGCGCTACGCGCCGGGCAGCAAGGCGGAGATCACGCAGGGTGCGGCGGCGGTGGCCATCCTGGCCGAACCCGCGCCGCGCCTGCTTGCCATTGACTTGGGAGAGGTAGGCTATTCCTCGCACGACGTAGACGACTTCTTTCGCCCCCTCGGATCGCTTACGGCCCAGGTAAAGGGCCGCTTCTCCATCGAGTGCTACCAGACCACGGTCGAGGAGGCGCTGCTCGATCTGTGCGCCCGCACCGGGCGCAGCATGCCGGAGTTGCTGGTGGAGACCGATCTGTTCGCGTTGCACGTGCCGTTTCGTTCGCTGCCGGAGGAAACCATGGCCGATCTGGTGCAGCGCTATCTGGGCACGGACTCCGCCGCCACCAGCGCTTTTCTGGCGCGGCGTCACTTCAAGGCCGGAACCGAACCGGCGGCGGTGGTGGGCAACGTGTACACCGGAGCGATGTTCCTGAGCTTGGCGGCGCTGCTGGCGGCACGCTGCCGGGAACTGCAATCCGCCGTGGTGGGCAAGCGGATCACCATGGCAGCCTACGGTTCCGGCAACACGGCGCTGGCGTTTTCCGGACGCGTGAGCCGGCAGGCTCCGGCGGTTATTCGCGGCTGGTCCCTGGACCACCTGCTGAACCACGGCCAAGAGGCATCGATGGCTGACTACGACGCATGGGTCGCCGGCCGTCGCAGTACTGCGCCCGGTCATGGGGGGCCGCTGGAGACCGAGATCCCCGCGCGCAGCTTCTACTTGCAGGAGGTTCGTGCCGACGGGTACCGCGTGTATGGGCTCCGGGGCGGGTGAGGGAATGACTGCGCAACGCTCCGGAGACACCGAGATTGCGCTCCGCAAGGAGCATCATCTCGACATCTGTCTCGACGATCAACGCTACCCCGATCCCGCACCCATGGGCACCAGCCTCGATCAGGTGCAGTTCCTGCACCAGGCACTGCCGGAGTTGGACAGCGCCCGGGTGGACACGACCCAACCGTTTCTGCACGCAACGTTGCGCCTGCCGCTGATGATCTCCTGCATGACCGGCGGGTCCGGGCGCGGCCGATCCGCCAACCGGGCGCTGGCCGCAGCCGCGCAGCGGGCGGGCGTTGCCGTAGGGCTGGGGTCGATCCGCCCACTGCTGCAGGACGAGGCCACCTTCGGGGACTTCCACGTCAAGCCGCTGGCGCCGGACGTGCCGGTGCTGGCCAACCTCGGGGCGGTGCAACTCCGCGACCTGCACGTCCACACCGTGCGCCGGGTGCTGCAGCGTCTGGAGGTGCAGGCGTTGGTGGTGCATCTCAACGCCGGTCAGGAGCTGTTCCAGCCAGACGGCGACCGTGACTTCTGTGGCCTGTTGGGCGCCATCGAGCGCGTCACCGGAGAGTGCGGGCTGCCGGTGATCGTCAAGGAGACCGGATTCGGGATTCGGCCGGGGCTGGTGCGATCCCTGCTCGGCTGCGGCGTACAGTACGTAGATCTGGCCGGCGCCGACGGCACCAATTGGGTAACGGTGGAGGGCCGGCGGCTGCCGGAGAGCCGCCAGGCGAGCGCCGAGACGTTTGCGGGGTGGGGCCTGCCTACCGGGGTGCTGCTGGCGCTTCTCCGAGACGTGGCCGGCAGCGTGATCGCTTCCGGCGGACTGCGTCACGGGGTGCACCTGGCCAAGGCGGTGGCGATGGGCGCGGCCTGCGGCGCCATGGCCCTTCCCTTCATCCGCGCCGTCATGGCCGACGGCAGCGACGGCGCACTGGCCCTGATCCACCGGGTCGAGCATGAGCTGAGGACCGCCATGACGCTGTGCGGTGCAACCTCGTTGGCCGCACTACGGCAGGCGCCCGTGCTCCAATCGGCGTCCTTCCGGCACCAAGTGGCGGAACTCAAGCACGCCGACTCGGCGTTTCCCGCCTGCCACCGGCCGACGCGGAATGCAATAACGGCAGCGGCAGCGTTACGAGAACGGGCGAGCGACGATATCGCCTATCAGACAGGAATCCTGCCGGGTGTCTCGCGGACCTTCGCACTGACCATTCCCCAGCTACCCGAGCAGCTACGCCAGGTCGTCTGCAATACCTACCTCCTGTGTCGAATCGCGGACACGGTCGAAGACGAGCCGGAGCTTTCCGCGCCGCAGAAGCAGGAGTTCCTGTCCCGCCTGGTCCGCGTGGTGACCGGCCACCAAGAGCCAGAGTCGTTCGCGCGCGAGCTTCATCCTCTGCTGTCGTCCGCAACCCTGCCAAGCGAACGGGATCTGGTTGCCAATACGCCCCGGATCGTCCGCATCACGCACCAGCTCCGTCCGGTTCAGCGCAACGCCGTGGAACGTTGCGTGTCCATCATGGCGCACGGCATGGCGGAGTTTCAGCACATGGCGACACTCGGCGGCTTGGCCGACCAGGCGCACCTCGATCGCTACTGCTATTACGTCGCCGGGGTCGTGGGAGAGACCCTCACCGAGCTGTTCTGTGACTACTCCGACGAAATCAACCAGCGTCGAGACGATCTGTTCCGGCTGTCGGTCGCGTTCGGCCAAGGATTGCAGATGACCAACATCCTCAAGGACGTGTGGACCGATCGTCTTGTCGGGTCTTGCTGGCTGCCGCAGGACATCTTTCGCTCGACCGGGTTCGAACTTCGATCGTTGCCCAGCGGACGCTCGGATCCCAGATTCGCCGCGGGGATGCTCGATCTGGTGGCGGTCGCCTCCCGGCATCTGGAGGACGCGTTGCGATTCACCCTTCTCATTCCGGCCCGCGAGACCGGCATCCGCCGATTCTGCCTCTGGGCGCTGGGTATGGCCGTGCTCAGTCTCCGCCGCATCTACGCCCAACCGGACTTTGCCGAGGCGAGCCAAGTAAAGATCACCCGCCGCAGTGTGCGCGCGACCATGATCGCCGGCAGCGCACTGGCCGGCTCGGACCCGGCACTGAGGATGCTCTTCCGATCGCTCACGCGAAAGATTCGCAGGCGCCCCGGAAGCCGGAACGCGTGTTGTCTGCGTCCAGGCGAAACTAGCGCCGAGGAGGTGACCAGCGATGGCCATGCCGTCTGATTACATCTCGGGTTACGAGAACGCATGCGCTATCGATGCTCAGATGGCATCGAACTACGTCGCGCACACGCTCGTCGGAGATCCCGCCGCGGACGAGTTGGTGGCAAGCCTCGCCTCACGTCAGCCGGAAGAATCGGCACGGCTCGTGCGTACGGCGATGAACGATCCGGACGATCCCGCGCTCCGCGGTGCTCCGTCCATTGTCAGAGATTTCTTCAAAGCGGTCGAGGTTCCTCCTGCTTGGGTGGATCAAGCGGAGTTCATGCCCGGCATCCGCATGTTTCACCGAAACTCGAGGTTCGTGCTGGCCGGAATGGTCGGCGGCGCGCTGGTCGAAGGCTTCACCACGAACATCAGCAAGTCGTTCTTCATAACCGGCCGATTGCGCAGCCAGGGTCTCCGCCGTCTGCAGCAGAACAACCGGCACATGATGGAGATATTTCTTCCCGGTGGACTTGAACGGTTCGGCGATGGATGGAAGCTGTCGGTCCGCATTCGTCTGATCCACGCGCAGGTCAGGATGCTGCTGCGGGACGCCGTCGACTGGGATACCGAAGCCTGGGGTGTGCCGATCAGCGCGGCGCACCTGGGCTTCGCATTAACTGCGTTTTCGGCGCGCCTGCTCAAGCACTTGAAGTCGCTCGGCGGCGTGTTCGATGACCGCGAACGCAGCAGCTTCATGCAGGTCTGGCGTTACGCCGGTTTCCTGATGGGCATTCCCGAGAGCATGCTGTTCAGAGGGGAAGCCGATGCCCTGAAGCTGTTCGAAGTCGGCATCGCGTGCGAGCCCCCTGCCGACCTGGAGTCGATTGCCATATCCCACTCTCTGGTCAACTCCGCCCCCATATTCGTAGGCAACACGGAGCCGGGGGACCGCAAACGGCTGGCGAAGTACGTGTACCTCATTTCTCGCTCGCTGATAGGCAAGTCGCTTGCCGACCAGCTTCGGTATCCACCGGCGTTCACCTTCGGAGTTCTCCCTTGGTTTCGCGTGCAGACTCGCTATCACCGAGTAATGGCCAAGTGGTTTCCCAAGCTCGCAGTACACACCAACCTGACCGACTTCATGGGACTGCTCCAGGTTTCGGCGTTCGATCAGGAAGGGATCAACTACACGATGCCGCATCATGCTTACGCAGAGGAGTCCGGCAAGTGGTAGGCGATCAGACACTTCACACCGGAGGAGCTTAGCCATGCCCGCTTTCTTGGCTCGAGTCAGTGTGCGCCGGCCGTGGGCCACAATAGGCGTTTGGATAGCGCTCGTGGCGATTGCGGCGATTCTCATCCGGACCATGCTTACAGGCGCCACCACCACGGAATTGACGCTATCCGGGAATGCCGAGTCCGCGGTGGCTTCCCGACTCCTGGAGGAAAAGCTTCGAGGGCGCAAACCGATGCTCGAACTGGTCGTGATACAGTCGGACACGCTCACGGTCGATGCCCCGGAGCTTCGACAGAAGGTCGAGTCCATCTCCGCCGAGATCCTCTCGCTCGGAAGTGGCGTTGTGGCCGCTGGTCGGAATTACTATCAGACGAATGACGAAACTCTCGTGTCACGCGACCGCAAGACCACCATAGTGCAGGTGGTCATGGCCGGCGACTTCGATGAGGCTACGGCGAACGTCGCGAGGGTCGTGGACCTCGTCGCCAAGGCGGACGAGGAAGATGATTTCCGCGTGCTGATGGGTGGAGCTGCCAGCATCGCCTTCGAGACCAACGAGCTGAGCAGACATGACCTGGAGCAGGGCGAGCGGTTCGGCCTTCCCGTGG
Organism: Spirochaetia bacterium; assembly: GCA_965198005.1. GTDB lineage: Bacteria > Spirochaetota > Spirochaetia > SZUA-6 > Bin103 > Bin103. The sequence goes on along the minus strand of CBDAOI010000002.1, from coordinate 700,254 downwards.
CGCTGATCATTCTGCTCGTGCTCTTCGGCAGTATCGTGGCCGCGCTGCTACCGATCGGGCTTGCAATCGTGGCGATCATCGTCGCGTTGGGAATGGTCGCGCTGATCGGTCAGGCATTTCAGTTGGTGTTCTTCGTGACGATGATGGTGAGCATGATCGGTATGGCGGTAGGGATCGACTATTCGCTCCTCATGGTATCGCGATTCCGAGAGGAGCTGAGCCGCGGCCTGGGCAAGCTCGAGGCGGTGATCCGAGCTGGCGAAACGGCGGGTCGGACGGTGCTGTTCAGCGGTGTCACCACGGTCGTCTCTCTGTGCGGGATGTTGATCGTGCCGGCGACGTTCTTCCGGTCGCTTGGCATCGGCGCCATTGTGGTCGTCATGGTCGCACTCGGGGCCACCCTGACACTGCTGCCTGCTGCGCTTGCCTTGCTGGGACCGGCTATCGATCGCTTGAGGATCCCTTTCGTCCGAAGACGAAGCGACGCTGGCGGCTACGGTGCGGCCGACGGTTTCTGGGGCAAAACCACGCGACTCGTAACGAAGTTCCCGATCGTCAGCATCCTCGCGATCGGCGGTCCGATGGTCGCCTGCACGCTGTTCTACTTTCAAATAGAGACGGGGATCAATGGGTTGGACACGTTCCCCGACGGGGCTCGAACCAAGGAAGCCTTCTTCGTTCTGGAGGAGAAGTTCTCTTTCGGTCTGGTCAATCCTGCCGAGATTGTCATCGAGGGAGACCTCGGCAGTCCGCAGGTGCAGGCGGCGATCGCACGCCTGGCGAGCTCGTTGACCGAGGATGCCAGGTTTCCCATACCTCCGGTCATCGTACACGGCCCTTCCGGGGATCTGGCCTTGATGACCCTCCCGCTTCCCGGAGAGCCGCGAAGTCACACTACCGTCGAGGCGGTTTCAGTGCTGCGCGAGCAATACATTCCGGCGGCATTCGAGGGCGTCTCGGCGGAAGTATTCGTTGGCGGGGAAACCGCGGTTACCGCGGATCTTTTTGCCGTAGTGGAAAGGTACACGCCGATCGTATTCGCGTTCGTGCTCGGTCTCGGTTTCGCGGTATTGCTGCTTGTCTTTCGGTCAATCGTGGTCCCGATAAAGGCGGTGTTCATGAACCTGCTGTCCATTGGGACCGCCTACGGCCTGATGGTGCTGGTATTTCAGAAGGGGATGGCGACGGACCTTCTGGGATTTCAACACGCCGCAGTGATCGACGTGTGGATCCCGCTGTTCCTGTTCGCCATCGTCTTCGGTCTTTCCATGGACTACCATGTTTTCCTGCTGAGCCGGATCCGCGAGCGCTACGATCAGACCGGGAACAATGCGGACGCGGTAGCGTATGGGCTGCGCTCCACCGCCGGGTTGATCACGGGGGCTGCTCTGATCATGGTCGCAGTGTTCGGCGCCTTCGCGTCAGGGAAGACCATCATCAACCAGCAAGTGGGATTCGGGCTCGCCGTCGCGGTGCTGCTCGATGCGACGCTGGTGCGCTCGATCCTGGTGCCGGCCACCATGGAGATCCTGGGCCGCGGGAACTGGTACCTGCCGTCGTGGCTGGCATGGCTGCCCGACGTGCGCGTAGAACCACCCCACGATCGGACGTGAGCTGACACCGGCCCCAGCGGCCGTGGAACGTTTATAGACCCCACCCCATCCTGCGCCCGTCCTACCTGTCGACGCGGAGCCGAACGCAGCCGAACCCTCGGGCCGCAACGTGACTGCCGCGATACGTAGCGGTTCAGACATCCGGGACGCCGCCGAGATGTCCCATCACCCACAATCGAGACAACGTCCAGCCATTCTCCGCCTTCTTTCGCAGCCGATCATCAATCTGGGCGTAGACGCCGTCGTGGGCCAGGAGGTGGGCGTGGGTGCCGGCCTCCAGCACCGTAGCGGCCGTGGGGTCAGGCGGCCGTGGTGGAGCACCGGGACGCGTTGCGCCGAGCGGATCGTGGACAGGCGGTGGGCGATGATGATCGCGGTGCGGCCGTGCAGCAGAGTGTCGAGCGCGGTCTCGATGACCCGCTCCGATTCGGCGTCGACGCTGGCGGTGGCCTCGTCCATGATCACCACGCCGGGGTCGAGCAGGAAGGCGCGGGCGAAGGCCAGCAACTGTTTCTGGCCCGAGGAGAGCGACTTGCCCTCCTCCAGCACGTCGTGGTCGAAGCCGCGCGGCAGGGCGCGGATGAACCGGGTCGCGCCCACCGCGTCGGCCGCCGCCTCCACCTGGGCGCGGGTCACGCCCGGCGCGCGCAGCGAGATTTGCTCCAGGCAGGTCCGGTTTCCCTGTCCTTGCAAGAGCGACGAGACTCCACCATCCTGTGTCCATCTTGTGCGTCACTGGACGAGGACAGCCTGGGAGGGCAGTTAGGCGACCATGGCACGGCCATATACGGGAGAGATGGCGATGCTGGCCGAGACGTTCGCTTGGGCAGAGGAAGCCGACCTCCGGCCTATGCAACAAGCCGTTCGTGTCGCCGGTCGTTCGCCGCTTCGAGTAATCGGTTCCGGGGGATCACTCACCGGTGCCCATGCGCTAGCCGGTCTGCATCAGCGCTACACGGGCCTCCTATCCACGGTGGCCACGCCGCTCGACGCAACTGACGAGCCACTCGATGCGACCATCGCCACATGGCTGCTAAGCGCTAGAGGGAGCAACAACGACATCATGGCGGCGGCAGAGACGTTGATCCTACGTGAGCCGCGCCAGATCGCCGTCCTATGCGGGCGTGAGGTCAGTCCTTTGGTCAACCTCTGCCGACAGCACGCATTCGTCGACCTGCTCCTCTACCCACCACCCGCCGGCAAGGACGGCTTCCTCGCCACCAATTCGCTATTCGGCTTCACCTCGCTTCTGACCCGAGCCTACGCTGCCGAGTTCGGTTCACATAAGGGTTGGCGGGACACGGTGGACCAACTGAAGCCGCTGCTTCGGGATGCCACCGCTGACCTGGAAGCGTGGGAAGCGACCACAGCTCCGCTCTGGACGCGGCCCACCACACTCGTCCTTCATGGCCCTGCAACGCGGATTGGAGCGATCGATCTCGAGTCGAAGTTTACGGAGGCCGCGCTGGGCCACGTTCAGCTTGCCGACTACCGGAACTTCGCCCACGGACGACATCATTGGCTCGCCAAGCGCAGCGGCACGAGCGCTGTGCTCGCCTTCGTCACAAGTGCGGATCGCGTGCTCGCCGAGCGGACGCTTGACCTGATTCCCATCGGCGTCCCCCAAGCACGGATCGTTTTCCAGGGTGGGCCGAGTGCAGTAGCACTTGCATCGCTGCTCGCAGCGTTGAGGATCACGGGATGGGTTGGATGCATCCGGGGGATCGACCCCGGACGTCCCGGCGTCCCCGAGTTCGGACGTAGACTCTATAACTTGAGTCTCCCACGCTCCAAGTGCGCTACCGGGTCGTCGCGTCTTACGCCACGTGTGTCCGCAGCGATCGCGCGGAAAGCAAACGTCGATCAAAGTAACGTAGCCACGCTAACGGAGATCGGCCGCTGGCACGATGCGCTCACCGCGTTCCTTGCCCGTTTGCGGGACGCTCGATTCGCCGGAGTCGTTCTCGACTACGATGGAACGGTGGTCGATACCCGGCGTCGCTCCGAACCCGTGGATCCGGAAATGGCCTCCGAACTCGCTCGCCTAGCCAGCGCCGGTGCGTATATTGGGATCGCAACTGGCCGCGGCGCATCGGTCCGACGCGACCTTCAGGAGCGCCTTGCTCGCCCGCTCTGGCCTCTCATTCTCGTTGGATACTACAACGGCGCTGAAGTCGCGTCGCTCGATAACAACGACTCGCCGGATGGAACCGAGAGAGCCCACGATTGCCTTCGGCCACTTGCACACGCATTGCGCCATCAGCCAGAGCTTGCTGAATTCGTCTGCCAGGAAGAGCGCCCCTTACAAATCACGCTTGAGGCCACAAGGATCATGCGCGAGTGTCGACTTTGGGATCTCGCCCATCAAGTGATCCGGACAACCGGCATCCAGGGAGTCGCCGTCACCCGCTCCAGCCATTCGGTGGATATCGTTGCGCCCGGCGTGTCCAAGATGAACGTCGTTAGACGGCTACGCGAGACGGTTGGCGACGAGCCTATCCTCGTGATCGGCGATCGCGGCCGTTGGCCGGGCAACGACCATGAGTTGCTCAGCGAACCGTTTGCACTCGGAGTTGATGAAATCAGCACCGACCCCGCAACCTGTTGGCATCTGGGGCAGCCAGGTCAGCGCGGTCCGGTCGTCACGTTCGAGTATCTCTCGGCACTAGAAGTACAAGACGGCCGGCTGAGGTTTGGGGCTGGATCACTCGAATGAATCAGGACCTTGGTCTGAAAGTCCTCGGCCAGATCATGAATTGGACTGATTATCAAGCCCGTCAAGAGTTCGCTTGGCTGAAGCTGATGGCGCGTCTAAAATACGATGGCTACCAAGCCTTCCAGGCTGGTATGCGCTTTATTGAGAATTTGGTCACGTGGCTCCAGCAGTTCGAGGCACACGAGCGGGATACCGCTTACACCTTCGTGCGTCGCTCCCTCGTCTACATCGGCCAGATAGAGATGCAGCGGCTCGTGGAGCAGTTCTATCCGCGCATTGTCCGAGAACATATAGTACGCCTTGTCGCAGCCGAATACGGCATTCAGCCTTATCGAGTGCTCGCCGACTCGGCCGCCCACGCGGCCACCGAGCGATTGCGCCGCCAGACGCTATTCATGGGATTGAGCGACGGAGCACGTATAGACACGATTCGCCACGCGAATGCGGGCTTACTTACCAACGAACAATTCGTTCAAGTCACTCAGGTGAAGTGGAAATCGCCAATGCCACGCTTCCGGATGATCAGCTATTCGAGGATAACTGGGTGCTTTGCGTGCACCACTATGTAGCATCGTCGGAAGCCGCAGGAGCAATCAGCGAGCGTCTCAAAGAGGCGAGCGACGCGTTCCCCGATAGCTGGAGGAAGACTCCCCGGACTTCCTTCGGCATGGTGCTTCCGCCTGAACTTCCGATTCGAGCTGGTTCCGGCGTGCATGACGACTTCATAAGACTCACGCAGATCTACTACGACCCGATAATCCAGACGAAACATACCGAAATCGGCGGCGTGAGTCATCTAGGCCTTGGCTATGGTGGCTGCGCGCTCCCTCTTGTGCTCGCACACAACACGCCTAACAACGCGATTGCTCTGCTTTGGGCCGAGAGCGATGGTGGGGTTCGAGGCAACATTCAAGCACCAGGAATGCGCCCGCTCTTTCGTCGTCGCCAGCGACACCTTTAGGGGACATGTTATATGGCAAATCCGTTTGAAAAAAGAGCGACTGAATACCTCCGGGACGATGAGGCATTTCTCGCCTTGGTCACTCCAGAACCAGTCGCGAGGTTTTTCCAGAAGCCGGCCAAAGAAGAGAGACTCTACGATCGACTAGCAGTGATTGTCGGCACCCCGGGTAGCGGGAAGACGACGTTGGCGCGACTCTTCGAGTTTACAGCGCTGAGCACATTGTTAGGTAATCGGGGGATGACCAACTATAGGCCGTTAATTGACACACTCACGAACTGCGGAGCGATTAAGGAGGAGCGGCCAACTCTTATCGGTGCTCGCCTCCCACTCCAGGCTGAATACCGGGATTTTTGGGAGTTCGATTACACTGATGAACTCAAGACAGGACTGATGATCGAACTTCTCCAGGCGCGTTCCGTACTCGCTTGGCTTCGGAACGTCGAAGCGGCGGGAGTGCCGCTTGACCAAGTCGAGATTATTCCGCGCTCCGATGCCGACGCGGCACTCACCGAGATTGGGGGCACAGAGGGACCGGGTTTGCGCGAGCGCGCCCGAATCGTCGAGCGCGCAATCTATCGCATATCGGCTGCTCTCCTGCCGCCGGGTGTTGAGAGTATCGACCGTGAGGCAAGCGCCGCTTACCGACCGTTCGACGTCATTGAGGCATTCCGGATCAAATATCGTCAGGATACCCTGGACCTCCGTCCGCTAATCATCTTTGACGACGCACATAGTCTACATCCCAGTCAGCTCTTAGCGCTTTGGCGTTGGCTTTCACAGCGCGACCTCAAGGTCTCAAGATGGGTACTAACGCGGCTCGATGCGCTTACGCCAAGGGACGTGCTTCTGGGTCAGACTACTGATTCCGAGGAGTCCGCACTCAAGCGCTCACGAGAAATGACGGTCATCTGGATGCAGGGCGGTGAAAATCGTACGAAACAGCGGCGAGCGTTTCGTACGATGGCCAAAGATATGGCTGGGCGATACCTGAGTCAGATGGAGGTGTTCAACCGCCGTCGTCTCAACAGCCTCGGTGATCTGCTGCCGACCATGGCGGCGGAGCTCCCCACCGGTAAGCGCCAGCAACTAACAAAAGAAGTCGATGTCCTGCAGCGTCAGCGCCGAGTTCCACACGAGCGTCGTGTCAGCTTTGAGAAAATGATTGACGATTACCTCGCGAATACCGGGGAGAGCTCCGAAGCCCTCAGGCTAGGTATTCTTTCGGTGCTTTTTGAGCGTCACGCTAATCGCGTGCAACCTAGTCTGTTCGTGGACGACGAAGAGATGTTGGAGCTTAGTCGACCTCTGAAGGTCGATTCTGGCGTCGCCGACGGAGCACGCATCCACTTGTTGCATAAGTACGAACTTCCGTATTTTTTCGGTATCGACACCTTGAGCGACGCGAGTTCGGAGAATGCTGAGCAGTTCTTGCAGCTCTGCGCTCGTCTCGTCTCACAGGCAGAGACTCAGCTCATCCGCGGAAAGAACGCCACGCTCCCAAGCGGTCTACAACACAAGCTACTCCGGGAACGTGCGACACAGATGGTGGATGAGTGGAGCTTCCCCCAATGTCGATTTGTCCGCCGGATAGCCGACGGCATGGCCGCCGAATGCGTCGCGAAAAGCCTAGAGGGTAATGCGTCACTCCGCGGCGGTGCTACTGCCTTCGGTATCCCACAAGATGAGTTCAACACCATTCCTCAAGATCTTCCACACCTAGCACAGGTGCTTCAGTTTGGTATCGCCTATAACGCATTCGTGATGGTCCCAAATCACAGCACAAAAAAACGGCTATGGTGCCTCATCGAGCTGGGCGGTGTACTACGTCTTCACCATGGACTGACGCTAAAGCGCGGCGGCTTCCTTGAGCGACGTAGCCATGATCTGATCAACCTGATGGACGAGGACTGAAGTGGACTACCGATCCCACTGGGATCCCTGTGTCGCCCACAGTGGGGACGACGTCGATCGGTTCCTCGCGCGTTACTTTGCCCAGCCCCACCGCCTAGCCTTTCTTGTCGCAGGCGCGGGGTTCGATCCTCGATCATGTATTGTCGCTGAACGGCTCGCCAATGAGACGATCAATGTACGTGCACTGTTGATCCGAGAGGACCGCCCCAATCCGCCGCGGGGGCAATCCAACCGGGCGAACGAGAACACCAGCGTCATTCTCAATGTGCTCCCCGACTCCCAAGTCGCATCGATCGACATCTTTGGGCAGGACGGTGCCGTGGTCGGAGGACGGAACATAATAAACGTCCTTCGTCAACAGAGTCTGAATGGTGTAACTGATATTGTAGTCGATATTAGTGCGTTGTCCGCAGGCACCATATTCCCCATAATTCGCTACTTCGTCGAGCTTATCGGTCGGCACGGACGACAGACCAATCTACATGTAGTCGTTGTTCACGATCCACTCCTTGATGACAAGATACGCCCAGTCCCCGGCGACGTACCGGCCTACGTTCATGGTTTCAAGGGGCGCTCGACTCTCTCTGAAGCCAGCGGTGCGGCACGGTTGTGGCTCCCACAGCTGGCTTTTGGGATGCGGGGAGCACTCACGCGCCTCTACGATTTCGTTGACCCTCACGATACGTGCCCCATACTTCCGTTTCCAGCCACAGACCCTCGTTTCGGCGACAGGCTGGCGGAGGAATATCTGGCCGACTTCGAGAACACATGGTCGGTCGATGCGCGCAACATCGTGTACGCCGACGAGGGAGATCCGTTGGACCTCTATCGGACTCTTCTTAGACTAGATGACCTTCGGAACGCGGTATTCTCGGAGACCGGAGGTTCGATGCTCGTTCTCTCCCCGCATGGCAGCAAAGTGATGGCACTTGGCGCTCTTCTGGCGGCGTTGGAGCGCGACTTGCCCGTGGCTTATCTTGAGTCAATTGGCTACGACATGATGGAAAGTGTACTGGACACAGTTGTTCAGCCAAGTATCGTACATTTATGGTTGGAGGGCGAAGTGTATCCGGAGGGCCGCCCGACAATATGAATTCAGTTACTCACCCGAAAGTTTATGGGACAGGGTTAATAGCCCTTGATGTGGTCATTAGTTGGCAGCCGGATGTACCCATTGGCTGTTGGACGGGTGGAACTTGTGGGAATGTATTGTGCATTCTGTCGTGGCTTGGATGGGATGCTTACCCGGTCGCGCGGATGAGGGGCGACGCTGGTTCGGAGCGGATTCGTAGGGATATGGGGCGCTGGGGAGTTCACCTGGATTGGACTAGCTGCGCTCCGACCAGTGACACGCCCATGGTAGTTCATGAAATAGTACTTGAGGGAGACAGCCGTCCACGGCATCGTTTTTCTTGGTCGTGCCCGCAGTGCGGTAAGAGGCTGCCGAGTTTTAAGCCTATCACGGTTTCTTCGGCAGAGAGAGTCAAGCCGGAAGTCTCAGATGCGTCAGTGTTTTTTTTTGATCGGCCGTCGCGTGCGATCCTTGCTCTGGCTGCCGAGGCGTCGTCTCACGGGGCTGTGGTAGTGTTTGAACCATCCGGACGGGCAGATGGAAGGTTAGTGGCAGAGGCGATTTCACTCGCCCACGTCGTGAAGTATGCGCACGGACGTCCGGTTGACATCTGGGGCTCGATCGACAGTGCGTCTGGGCCACTGCTTGAGGTGCATACGCTTGGAGAACGAGGTCTGAAGTATCGCCATCGGCTGGGGCGGGGAGCCCGGGTGTCCAAGTGGATGCATCAGAAGCCTTTTCGGGTGCCACGGGTCGCCGATCCCTGTGGCTCGGGCGACTGGTGCACAGCAGGATTGATTGCTAAGACGTCTGTCGGCGGGCAGAGGGGGCTACGCCGGGTCGGTGCCCGCGGCGTGCACGCGGCTCTGCTCTATGGACAAGCACTTGCGGCCTGGAATTGCAGTTTTGAAGGCGCACGGGGTGGTATGTACGCTGTTGATCGAGCAGCATTCGAGAATCAGGTCAGTGGTTTGATCAATAGCGGTTGTCTTGATGCCATAGACTATCATCGCGCGGCAAGTAATCCGGGGGAGGCTGTCACGTGTCCAGCCTGCTCGACCTATAAGTAACTTCACCGTCCGTTGCGGCTCGCCGCACGCCGCCGGGAGACTACCCGGCGGCGGTGGCGTCCGGCGCCAGGGACAGGAGCTGCACGCGGTAGAGGCGGGCGTAGACGCCGTCGTGGGCCAGGAGGTGGGCGTGGGTGCCGGCCTCCACCAGGCGGCCGTGGTGGAGCACCAGGATGCGTTGCGCCGAGCGGATCGTGGACAGGCGGTGGGCGATGATGATCGCGGTGCGGCCGTGCAGCAGGGTGTCGAGCGCGGTCTCGATGACCCGTTCCGATTCGGCGTCGACGCTGGCGGTGGCTTCGTCCATGATCACCACGCCGGGGTCGAGCAGGAAGGCGCGGGCGAAGGCGAGCAACTGTTTCTGGCCCGAGGAGAGCGACTTGCCCTCCTCCAGCACGTCGTGGTCGAAGCCGCGCGGCAGGGCGCGGATGAACCGGGTCGCGCCCACCGCGTCGGCCGCCGCCTCCACCTGGGCGCGGGTCACGCGGGGCGCGCCCAGCGAGATGTTGTCGGCGATCGAGCCGCTGAACAGGAACAGGTCCTGCGGCACGGTGGCGATCCGCCGGCGCAGGTAGGCCAGGGGCAGGCGGCGCACGTCGGTGCCGTCCACCAGCACCCGCCCGTGCTGCACGTCATACAGCCGGTTGACGAGGTTGATCACGGTGCTCTTGCCGGCTCCGGTGCTGCCTACCAGCGCCACCCGTTCGCCCGGCTCGACCGCGAACGACAGGCCCTCCAGCACCGGGTGGGCCGCGTCGTAGCCGAACCGCACGTCATGCAACGCCACCGCCGCCGCCGGCGTTCCGCGGCCGTCGCCGCGCCCGGCCCCCGCCGGCAGCCGCGGACGTTCAGGCTCGGTGATCGACTCGGCGCGGTCGAGCAGGCGGAAAATGCGGCTGGCCGCGGCCAGGGTGGCCTGAAACGTGTTGAACCGTTCGGCCAACTGCCGCAACGGCCGGTACAGCATCATGATGTAGGCGAAGAAGGCGAAGATCTCGCCCGGCTGCACCGCGGTCCCCAGCGCGCGGTGGGCGTAGCCGAGGATGATGATCAGGCTGAGCGTGGCGAGCAGCTCCAGGGCGGGGAAGTAATAGGAGTAGGAGTTGACCACCCGCAGGAACGCTTCCAGGTAGCGGCGGTTGTGGGCGGTGAAGGTGGCCAGGATCCGCCGCTGGTAGTTGAGCAGGGTCACCTCGCGCATGCCGGTAATCGCCTCGACCAGGGTGGTGTTGATTTCGGCGTTGGCCTCGCGCACCGCGCCGTAGTCGTGGCGGATGGCGTTGCGGAACAGCCAGGTGACCACGCCGAAGAACGGCAGGGTGAGGAACGCCGCCAGCGCCAGCCGCGAGTTGATCAACAGCATGGCGCCGAGAATCACCAGCACCTGGAACGAGTCGCCGAGCAGGGAGACCAGCCCCTGGGAGATGAACTGGCGGATCGCCTCGACGTCGCTGGTGACGTTGGTGAGGGTGGCGCCGACCGCGGTGCGGTCGAAGTAGTCGTGGCCCAGGCCGAGCACCTTGCGGAACAGGTGCATGCGCAGGTCGTAGAGCAGGCGCTGGCCCAGGTACTCCACGGTGTAGGCGAACGCCACCTGGCCGCCGAGCTGTCCGGTCAGGGTCGCGGCCAGCAGCAGCGAGGTGCGCGCCAGGCCGGCCGGGTCGCCGGCCGCCAGGTCGCGGTCGATGCCCACCTTGAGCAGGTACGGCACCAGCACCTGCAGCAAGTCGGTGACCAGCACCAGCAGCGCCGCGGCCGCCAGCGGCAGCGGATGCGCGCGCACGTAGCGCAGCAGCCGTGCCAGCAGCCGCAGGTCGCGGGGCCCCTCGGTCATGCCAGGTACTGCTCCAGCCGCTGCAGCTCCGCCTGCCGCGCGTAGCGGCCGCCGGCGCGCAGCAGCTCGTCGTGGCTGCCCTGCTCCACGATGCGGCCTCCGTCCAGCACCAGAATGCGGTCGGCCAGCCGTAGCGCCGAGGTGCGCTGCGACACCAGCAGCACGGTGCGCGCCGGGCTCCCGGCCTGCCCCCGCAACGCGGCCAGGATCTCGGTTTCGGTGGCCGAATCGACGCTGGAGAGCGCGTCGTCGAGGATCAGCAGGTCGCTCTCCCTGACCAGCGCGCGGGCCAGGGCCAGGCGTTGCTTCTGGCCGCCGGAGAGGGTGATGCCGCGCTCGCCGACGAGTTGGTCGTAGCCGTCCGGGAAGGTGGCGAGGTCCGCGCTCAGGGCGGCGGCGTCCGCGGCCGCTGCAATCTGCTCCCGGGACACCGCGTCCTCCGCTCCCATCGCGATGTTCTCGGCCACGGTCATCGAGAACAGGAACGTCTCCTGCGGCACCACCGCCACCCGCCGGCGCAGCGCCAGCGGATCGAAGTCGGCCAGTGGCCGCCCCGCCACCGTGACGCGCCCGGCGCCGGGCTGCACGATCGCGGTCAGCAGCGCCAGCAGCGTGCTCTTGCCGCTCCCCACCGGCCCGGTGATCGCCACCGTCTCGCCCGGTTCGAGCCGCAGGTCGATCCCGTGCAGCGCTTCCTGCGCCGCCTCCGGGTAGCGGTAGCGCACTCCTTCCAGCGCGAAGCGCACACCGCCGGCCGGCAGCGCCGCCCCCGTGCGTTCCTCCGGACGGGCGGTCAGGATGGTCTCGATGCGTTCCATCGCGCTCACCCCCTGCTGCAGCAGCGAGGTGACCCAGCCCAGCGACATGATCGGGAACGCGAGCAACGCCACCATGGTCGAGAACTGCAGCAGCTCGCCGATGCTCAGCTCGCCGCGGATCACCGCCGACCCGCCCAGCCACAGCGTCACCAGTTGCAGCAGCCCGAACACCAGTCCCATCAGCGGCCACAGCAGCCCGCGAATTCGCAGCACCCGCATGTTGGCGCGCACGTAGCGGCGGTTGAGCCGCGCGAACTGCGCCGTCTGTTGTGCCTCGGCGGCGTACAGCTTGACCGTGGTGATGCCGGTGACGGTCTGCCACGCGTGGTCGCTGATCGCCGCCACCTGCTCCTGCACCGTGCGGAACAGCGGCCGGAAGCGGGGGACCACCACCAGGTTGACCGCCACCAGCAGGGCCGCCACCAGCAGCAGCGCCATGGTCATCAGCAGGTGCAGCTCCAGCAGCAGCGGCAGGAACAGCGCCAGCCGCGACAGGGCGTCCGGGATGTACATCATTGCCGGGCCGAGCAGCATGCGGACGTCGGTCAGGTCGTTGGTGCAGCGCGAGATCAGGTCGCCGGTGCGGCGGCGCTGGAAGAAGTCATACTGCAGGCTGATCAGGCGCCGGAACAGCGCATCCCGGAGATCGTACTCGATGCGCCGCGAGACCCCGATGATCAGCTTGCGCATCAGGAACATGCAGCCGCCGGCCAGCACGGTGAACCCGACCGCGGCCAGCGCGGCGGCGCGCACCACCGGCAGCCGGTTGGCGCCCACGATCTCGTCCAGCAGGCGCTGGATCCACACCGGGATGCGCGCAAACCCCCAGTTCTGGGCCAGCATGAACGCAAAGCCCGCCGCCAGCGGCAACGCGTAGCGGCCCAGGAGTGGAATCAGGTGACGGAGCGCGCGGATGGTGAGTACCCGTTGGCGGTGCCGGTGTCGTGGTCGCAATGTACACCACGATCCGCCGCAGGTCTTCGTTGCCGCCCGCCTGCGTCTGGTCGATCAACAGGTGCGCGTAGCGCGGCACTCCCGGCCAATCCCAGATCCGGATGCTGTACTTCAGCAGCCGCAGCCGGAACCACGGGTGGTGTTCCCAAGGATCCACGGCGTGCCGATAAGCCGGTTTGCGGACGCGCCGCCCTGCGCGCCGTGCGAGCTACTTGCGGCCGACCTTCACCAGCGCGGCGGTGTCGAGATCCACCGTGCTCGCATCGCCCGTGTAGCTGACGTTGCCGACACCGCGCACCCGCCCGGTCAGCGAGCCGCCGTTCAGATTGATCGTGAGCTGGCTGGCTCCCGCCATGTCGAGCACTGCGTTTTCTACCAGAGACGCGCCCAGGTCGATGTTGGCGGCGCCCGCGGTCTCCAGCATCAAGTCACCAATGGTGCTGTCCTTGAAGACCAGCTTGGACGCTCCTGCGGTGACCACCGTGAGCTGCGTTGCTTCGAGCCCGGCGATCCGGCCGTCGACGGCTCCGGCCAAGGTCAGCGCCGAGATCGTCGGCGCGGTGATGATGATCCGCACGGACCGATCGTCTCTGATTCTCCCGTTCAGGTGGATGCTGAGCCGGTCGCCGGCGGTCGAGACCTCGGCCGCATCGACGGTTTCCCGGTCCCCCATCAGCACCGCGCTGTACTCCGAGGCCCGCGTGAACTGCAGCTTCCACCCGCCGTGGAGCTCTACGCCGGTGAACCGCTCCACCGCAAGCTGCCGTTCGGCGGCATCGGCGGCAGGTCCGCCCTCCCGGTGCTCGCGGCCCGGCGCGGCGAACACGCGAATCGCCACCAGGGCTCCTACGGTGAGCAGGACGAGGACGACTCCCAGGGTCGCCAGTATTCGATTGGTGTTCCGATTGGTGTTCATTGAATGAATGCTCCTTCAGTTCGCGCCGCTGGGCGGCGCCGGTCGAGGTCGTGGCGTTCCAGATCGCCCAGCTCCAGGCCGAGCAGGTCCATGGTCTTGAACAGTTGCGGCAGGTCGCGGTCCACGAAGCTGCGGCGTTTGAGTTCGCGCGCTTGATGATACGCGCGATCGGCCACGAAGTAGCCGATGCCGCGCCGGTTGTAGATGATGCCCTGGTCCTGGAGGTAGGCGTAGGTACGGGTGACGGTGTTGGGATTCACCTGCACGTCCATCGCCAGCTCACGGATCGACGGAATCCGATCTCCGCCCTGCCAGAGGCGGCGCAGGATGTTCTCGCAGATGTAGTCGCCGATCTGCAGATAGATGGCTTGCGGTTGGGTGAACTCCACGGTCACACTTCCGCTTCACTCAGGCGCCGATAGGTCAGGAACCAGAACAGGGGACCCATGACCGCCCAGAAGAAGATCTTCGCGCCCAGGACGATCGCCCCCTCGAGGCGCGGGGGGATGTTCAATCCCAATGTGCGCCCGTCGAAGTGACCGGACAACGCCGAGAACACGGGAAGCCCCGGGAACAGGAGCCACGCCAGGCCGGCGGCGAGCAGCACCAGCGTAAACCATAACCCGGCAATGGCCAGGATCACCTTGAACGCGTGCCAGCGGCGGAAGTACACCGCGCCGAACAGGAACAGCGAGCTGGTCACCAGGTACGCCAGAATCGTGCGCCAGGCGTCGGCGTCCGGCACGAAGATGGCATGCGACCTTCCCCAGACGAGCTGGCTGACGCCGGCTCCAAGCAGGGTCACCAGGAAGTAGCCGACCAGAGCCGCGGCGGCGTAACCGAGGGTGGAGACCAGCAACCGTACCGCCCAGCGCTCCAGCGTCGAGATCGGCAGCGTCAGGTAGGCGTGCGCCCGCGGCTTGTCGTGCAGATCCGCGAACAGCGTACTGGCAAAACAGAAACCAGCGACGACCAACGCCAGCGGAAAGAACACCGCGTGAAAGTCCCAGCCGAACGCGGTTTCTGCCGAGGTTACGTTGACGGCCAGGATCAGGGCCGTAGCCGCGCCCGCCCCGACCAGGACCGCCCGGCTCTGCTGCTGGAGATCGGCGCGCAACGCATACCACGCCCGCGCCAGCGAAAACAACTTGTTGACGTGCATCATATCCTCCCGGCGAACGCCGCCTCCACGCGCCGGTGATCGGCAACCACCGAATTGAACAGCAGTTCCAGGTCGACGGCCGCCTCCGACAGCGGGGACCTGCCGGTGGCCGGCACCAGAGCACGACCGGCCGGCGTGCCGCCCAAACCGGTGCCAGGCTCGACGTAGATGGCGAAAAGGCCATCGCTCGGCGCCCCCGCGGCAGCAGCGTCGTGCACCGCCAGAGCGGCCGAGATCTCCTCCACCGAGTGCTGAAACACGATCGCCCCCTGCTCGAGGATCACGATCGGGTCGATCAGATGCTCCAGGTCCCGCACCTGGTGGGTGGAGACGACGATCACCCGGTCACCGGCCGCGGCGCCGGCGAGCAGGCGGCGGAACTGGCTCTTGGCGGGAATGTCCAGCCCGTTGGTCGGCTCGTCGAGGATCAGCAGCCGGCACCGGCTGGCCACGGCGAAGGCGAGCAGTACCTTCTTCTTCTGGCCATAGGACATGGCGGTCATGCTCCGCTCCGGATCGACCTCCAGGTCGCTCAGGTAGCGCTCCATTCCCGCGTGATCGAAGCGGGGATAGAACACTCCGTACAGCCTGACCAGCGCGCGCGGCGACAGCGCCGGCGTGAAAAACTCCTCCGGTACGAAGTACAGCTCGCGCAGAAACGACGGGGTGCGGCGGCCGGCCTCTTCGCCGGCGACGCGGGCGCTGCCCGCCTTGGGGAACAGCAACCCCGCCATCAGCCGCAGCAGCGTCGTCTTGCCGGCGCCGTTGCGCCCGAGCAGCCCATATACGTTGCCGGGCGTGAGCGTCAGACCGAGGCCATCGAACAGCCGCTCGCCTCTGCCGTACCCGAACGTGATTCCCTGAAGGTCAACCATCAGCACTCTCCTCCCGTGCTCTCTGTAATAGTGTACTACTTATTTAGTACACTATTAAGCTAAAGCCGGAGTGCTGCCGCCGTCAAGCATGAATTTGTCTTACTGCGACGCCGCGGGCGACGGTTTCGGGGCGCTAGTTCTCGTCCGGCGCTGCCATCGCCACGCCGATCGGCTCAAGCACATGCAGCACGCGGATGGTGGCGTCGTGCGTGCATTCCCTCAGTGTGGTAGCGTCGCGTCCGTGCTCGTAGGCGCCCGAAGTCCTTCGGCGTCGGGTTCTTCCCGGAACGGATCAATCACCCGAAGGCCGTCGTAGTCCTGCTCCGAGCTGAGGTCTTCCGAATAGACCGCGTCGCATCCCGCGGCACGCGCCGCGGCGAGAATCGCTCCGTCCCAATACGACAGTTTGAAGCGCCGGCTGATCGCCACCGCGGCGCGAAACAGCTCCAGCGTCACCGGTTGCACCGCAAAACTGTCGATGGAGTCGATGAAGCCCAACGCTTGGCCGTCGGTGAGCGGGTCCGTTCGGTTGGGCCGCGTCACCTGATGATAGAACTCCTGCAGAACCTGTACCGACAGGGTGAGATCGCCGTGTTCCAGCAACTCTTGGGCTCTACGGCGCTTGTCCGCCTCTTGTGGGGACGGGCTGACCGCGTAGATCAGCACGTTGGTATCAACGAAGCGCACGTCGTTCGTACAACTCGTCGCGTGGCATGTTCTCGGACGAATTGAAGCCGCTGCGCGTGACGCGGACGTCCTCGAACACTTCGTTGATGAGCCTGCGGCGGCGCTCGCGCGGCGTCTCCGCGGCTCGCGATCTCTCCGCAGGCTCGTCGTGACGCCCGCGTGCCAGACCTCTGAGATAGTCTCGCACCAGCGCCGAGACTGACGTGTCCAGCTCGGCCGCCCGGACACGAGCAAGCCGGTGGGTTGCTTCGTCAACCGATACGGTGATGTTCTTCATAGGGCAGATCCACGACTTCTGTGTAACACAGGATAGCCCGCCAGTCTAGACCGTTGCAGCCGCGGGAATCAATCCCGAAAGGGGTCGATCTCGGCCGGCGCTGCCATCGCGACGCCGATCGGCTGAAGCACGTGCAGCACGCGGATGGTGGCGTCGTGGTAGCGCAGCACCTGCTCGATCCGCTTGTAGCAGTGCGGTGATTCGTCGGTGCCGGCACCGCGCAGCTCCACGCCGCGCCGATCCAGCCACTCCTGCATCATCGCGCGGCTGATCCGACCCTCGCTGAGCTGGACACGCCGCCCGCCGCGGAACCGCGCCTTGCCGGCCGCCTGGCGACGCGACAGGACGCGGCCGGCGCCGTGGATGGTGGAGTGCAGCGCCAACTCCGATTCCGCGCCGCCAAGCCCTTCGATGATCACCGAGATGTCTCCCATGCTGCCGCCGACGAAGCCGCGCTGGCCGGGGAAGGCGGGAGTCGCGCCCTTGCGCACCACCCAGAGATCCTGCCCGAAGTGGCGCTCGCGCCAGGCGAAGTTGTGGTGGTTGTGCACCTCGTCGAGGATGTGGGCGCCGAGCAGCCGGGCGACCCGCGCGCACACCCAGTCGCGGCCCGCGTAGGCGTAGCGCCCGGCGAGCTGCATGCAGGCGAGGTACTCTCGCCCCAGGTCGCTTGCGGCGTCCAGCAGCACCGGATCGACGTGCATGCCGTCGCGGCCGCCGCCGGCCTTGACGAAGTAAGTCGCGAGCTTGTGGCCGAGGCCGCGCGAGCCGAAGTGGACGCCCACCCAGACGCGGCTGCGCTGGTCGGCGAACAGGTCGACGTAGTGGTTGCCCGAGCCGATCGTGCCGAGTTGCGTGCGCGCCAAGTCACGCAGCGCGGCAGCCTCGGCGAGGTCCCACGCCGGGTCGTCGTCGAACAGCTCGTGTTCCACCGGCTCCGGGTTCTTGCGGCCGATGCCGAACGACAGGGTGCGCCACAGGTCGTCCATGATCGGGCGGATGTTGCGGCGGACCTCCCCGGCGTCGGCGTCCAGCAGCACCGCCTTGCAACCGCAGGAGATGTCGTAACCGACTCCGGACGGACTGATCCGGTCCGCGTAGGCGACTACGCCGCCGATCGGCACGGCGTAGCCGAGGTGGTGGTCGGCCATGAGGGCGGCGTGTTCGGCAGGCTCGGCGCAGCGCCGCATCTGCTCCACCGTTCCCGGGTCCGGCTCGCCCCAGACCGGGATGCCGTCGAGCATCCGATACCCGCTGCCGTCGCCGCCTCCAGCCTGTGCCTTGGGTGTCATTCGTTCCTGACTACTGCTGCCCGGGGGCCCGAATCAACATTGACATTAACAGGATTTGCAGACAAGCGACGGGCAAGCAGGCCGAAGCGGACTACTGCACGATCAGAGATGTGGGAATCGAGGAGAGCGGGCTGCGGAACTCATCGAGTCGATCAGCAGGAGTCTCGGCGGAAGCCTGGGAGATGTTGCCCGTGCTGCACTGGAAGGAATCCATGGAGCGAATCCGACGCGTCGCGTCGGCTATTGTAGAACAGGGACAGTTCCTGAAGCGGGCTGCCATCCCATTACTTGCTTCGCTTCTTCGGCACATCGCTCGTTCAGCCGCTTACTATATCCGATGCCTGCTTTTTCAACAGGACCTGTAGCGGCCTCTATCTCATCTTCCAAACTTTGCCATTCCCTGAGAGCTGTAGGATCGTCAATACGTTCTGCCTCTTGCCACAGCAACGTCGCCCTTGATTCTGCTTTTCGGCATCCGCTACTAGCCGACAATATCGTTGCCACCCTGTTAGGATTGTTCCAGGTAATTGATGCAACTGCAACCGTAGCGATGGCTACGCTGCAGACTACGCCGACCATGTCGGGGAGCAGTTCCACGACTGATGCAAATGCTCCCGCGGACGAAATAAAGAGCACTAACTGCGCGAGAGTCTGGCACTTTGACTGAAAAGAGCCCACACGTGCGTAGTATCTAACCAGGGTCGATACTCTGAAGAGCTCTTGCCAGATCAAGTCCTTGGTCCCGTCTGAAGTCACTTCACACCTCCCATCACCCGAGAGCAGTAGCATCGACTGCATTCACCCGTATTCGACCCTTGCCCCTGTACAACGACCGCGTGCACCCCAAGTTGTTGTTTGCCCTGATGGCTGCGGCGGCGGCTGGACGGGTGGCCTCGGCGCGTAACCACGCGTCTCCTGACTACGAGCATACGAGAGATAGTCCTTCTTTGCCAGTTCGCACGCAGCTTTGCCCCAGGCCCGACGCGGCCGTCCGGACGGTTGATGACGCGCGGCTCGAATCCCGTGTTCGGATGCAGCCCGGCTCCGAGCCACGGCAGCAGATCCTGATGTAGACCACGATGGTGAGCGCCAGCCCCGGCAGCATCGCCAGCCGCAGAGAATCCGCGGCCGCCCGGGAGCACGAAGGTGACCAGCCGCTATCTCTATCGGATGCGGCTGGGCGTCTACCGGATCGTCTACGAGATTCGCGACTACGAACTCATCATCGTGGTGGACGGTCGGCCACCGTAGCGATGTGGCGATGTGTACGACTGATGAGCACGTCGTGTCGGCCTCCATGCTCTACACAGCCTGCGCCGACACCCACCCCCGCGGTGCGGAATGCGCTCGTCAGACCGTGGTGTCAGGCACCTCTATTCGCCGAGCTCCGCGACCGCGTCCGCGAAGCGCATCTTGATGAGGGTGGAGCCGACGCTGGTATGGACTTCGACGTAGTGGTCCTCGCTCTTGAGATAGATAAGGTCTGTGCCCAGCTTGCGGGGCAGTAGTACCAGGAACGCGGCGTGCGGCTCGCCGTCCCCGCGTTCGGCGGTGAGCTGCTGCGAGCCGTCGACGGCCCCCGTCCCTGACGGCGCCTCGGTCCTTTGGCCGCGGGCGCCGGAATCCACACATTCGGGAGGTACATCCCGGTGCAGGGCGGGTTCCTGTACTTGGTGGCGATCATGGACTGGGCCAGCCGGCGGGTGCTGGCGTGGCGGCTGTCCAACACGTTGGACACCCGGTTCTGCGTCGAAGCACTGGAGGAAGCGCTGGAGATGTACGGCAACCCGGAGATCTTCAACACCGATCAGGGGAGCCAGTTCACCAGCATCGCGTTCACGGAGCTGCTGGAGGCGGCGGGCGTGCGCTGTTCGATGGACGGTCGCGGGCGTTGCCTGGACAATGTGTTCATCGAGCGGCTGTGGCGGTCCCTGAAGTACGAAGCGGTGTACCTGCACGAGTTGGCGGACGGCTTCGTGGCGCAGCGGGTGATCGACGAGTGGATCGAGTTCTACAACGACGTGCGACCGCACTCGGCACTCGGTGGCCGGACGCCGTCCGAGGCCTACCGGGGCGTCGCGGCGCCGGGACGGGAGGTGGCGTAACGGACATGGGGAGCAGGTGGCAATTGCGGGTTCCGAGGTCAGAGGGCGAGCGGGTGTGCGATCCGGTGCGGGGAGTTATCCACAATGTCCACAGGATCAAGCCCCCCCTCCCCCGGACCCCCACCCCCTGTTACCGCCACCTGTTCTTGAGAAGGAGGGGTGGGTTGAAAACCAACGGAATACACCTTAACCTACCCCCCGGGCTGTCCAACCAACCGGGACCACCTCACTCCCAGGTACCCGACGACAGGCATATATGACAATCCCAACGATATTCGAAACCTGCCGCCCTCGGGCCGACATCCTCTCCGGGAGTGTCGCGGACGCGGACTTCGCGGCGGACTTGGCGCAGGTCATTCGCGGACACGCAAGCGAGGAGTACGCCGAACCAGCCCGCTTCTTCGCCCGGACATGGCCTACGCGCGGGCTGAAGAACCTGCTCGCCAACGTATGCCGGCGGCTGAGCGGCGTTGGCGGCGAGGCAGCGGCGATCTTCCGGCTCGACACCTCCTACGGGGGCGGAAAGACCCACGCTCTGATCGCCTTGGTCCACACCGTGCGCGGTGCTCGGGACGTGGGCTCCATCGGCGAGTTCGTCGATCCCAGTCTGCTGCCGGCGGGTTCGGTACGGGTGGCCGCGTTCGACGGGGAGAACGCGGATCCCGCCAATGGCCGCGCGATGGGCGACGGCGTCCTGGCCCGCACGCCCTGGGGCGAAATCGCCTATGCACTTGCCGGCAAGGCCGGCTACGAACGGGTTCGCAACAGCGATGAGGACGGTATCGCCCCCGGCGCCGAAACGCTACGGGAGCTTTTCGGTGGCCGGCCGGCCCTGATTCTGCTCGATGAGTTGTCGGTCTACCTGCGCAAGGTGCAGCGCGTTGACCACGCCCGTGACCAGTTGTCGGCGTTTCTGACCTCGCTGTTCAAGGCGGTGGAGAGTGAGCCCACGGCGGCGCTGGTGTACACGCTGGCGATCGGCAAGGATGGCCGGGCCACTGATGCGTACAGCGAGGAGAATCAGTTCATCGGGGACCGGATGGCGGAAGCGGAGAGCGTGTCCGCGCGCAAGGCTACGCTCCTCAACCCGACCGAGGAGGACGAGACCATCCAGGTTCTGCGCCGCCGCCTCTTCGAGCGGGTCGACAGCACCGCGGTACCTGCGGTGGTAGCCGCCTACCAGGAACTGTGGACAGCACACGGCGACGCACTGGTTCGCGACGCCGTTCACCCGCACACCGCCGAGACCTTCCGCGCGAGCTATCCGCTGCATCCCGAGGTACTGGAAACCCTCACCGGCAAGACGGCAACGTTGGGCAACTTCCAGCGTGTGCGGGGGATGTTGCGTCTGTTGGCGCGCACCATCGCCCACCTATGGCAGGCGCAGCCGGCGGACGCGACCGCCATCCATCTCCACCACGTCAATCCCGGCCATGAACCGATTAGGCAGGAGATCGTTACACGCTTGGGCCAGACGGCGTACCTGCCGGCGATCGCTAACGACGTGGCCGGCGGCGGGTCGGGCGCGAGGGCGCTCGCACAGGAGATCGACGCGGCCCACCACGGCGGAATGCCGCCTTATGCCGCCTACGTGGCGCGCACGATCTTCATGCACACGCTTGCCTTCAACGATCCGTTGAAGGGTGTGTCAGCCGAACGTCTGCGCTATTCGGTGCTCGGGCCGGCAACCGACATCAGTTTCATCGACCAGGCGCGCAAGCGGTTCGTTACTGATTCCGCCTATCTCGACGACCGCCCGCGCGCCCCGATGCGGTTCCTGGCCGAGGCAAATCTGCGCCAGATCATTCGCCGTGAAGAGCAGCATGTCGACGCCGGCGACGCGCGTGCCGAGCTCAACAACCGTATCCGGCGGATATTCGCGGGCAAGACCTTCGAGACCATTTCGTTTCCGGGCGGGCCGTTCGACGTGCCCGACGAGGTCGGCGACGGGCGGCCGCGGCTGATCGTGCTTTCCTATGACGGCGTGGCGATCGGGACATCCGTCGACAGCCTTCCCGAGCTGGTCGAGCGCATCCATACGCGGCGCGGAGCGGACGGTGCACAGCTCCGGGCGCTGCGCAACAACTTGGTGTTCGTGGTGGCGGACGACGTACGCAAAGAGGAGATGCGGCGCGCCGCGGTCCGGCGGTTGGCCCTGTTGGCGTTGAAGCGGGCGGATCGATTGGCGGACTTGGCCGAGCATCAGCAGGAGAAGATCCGCGAGTTGGAGGCTGGCTCCGAGCATACGCTGGCGATCGCCATACAGCAGTGTTACCGGCACATCTTCTATCCCTCACGCAATCGAATCGGCGCAAGCGGCGCGGACCTGGATCACTCGGCAATCGATCTGCCCGCCACCTCCGATCAGCCCGGCGCCGGCCAGCAGCAGGTGGTAAGGGCACTGCGTGAACTCCGCAAGCTGAGGCTTGCCGAAGATGAGCCCGATTCGCCGACCTACGTACGTGACCGCACGCCGCTCAGACGCGGCCAGATGACAACCCTGGCGCTACGCGAGGAGTTCCGCCGCGACCCCGCGCTGCCGATCATGAGCGGCGACGACATTTTCATCCGGGGCATCCGGAGCGGCGTCGAGCAGGGCGACTACATCTACCGGCGCGGTGAGCTGCTGTGCGGTCCCGGCGACCCGGTGGTCAGCATCATGATCGACGAGCAGGCAGTCGTGCTGACCATGGAGTACGCCCGGAATCGGGGCATCTGGCCGCGTCCCGAACCCGACGCGAGACCTGACGACTACGGGGGGGAAACCAAGAAGGGCGGGCGCGAGGATTCGCGCTTGCGTGATCCCGGACCGTCTGGCCAGGCTACGGAAGGAGAATCGCCGCCTCGGGTTCCGGCGGCGGTTACTGCCGAGGGGGTGCTCCGGGACGCGTTGGTGCAACTCTGGGAGAAGGCGCGCGCCGAGCGTATGGAGAAGGTACGGCTGCTGTCGATCCGCATGTTTGAGGCAGGCGATGCGTTCCGGCTGCTCGGCGCGATCGGCGGGGTGTCCGGGGCGAGCAAGGTGGTCCGCTTCACCGGGGGCTACGAAACCCGCGACGGGGGTTCGTTCTCGTTGGAGTTCAACGGACCAGCAGCGGATGCGCAGCCGGTAAAGGAGTTTCTGGAACCGCAACTTCGTGCCGCTCAGACGCAAGACCTGGAAGTCGGGTTCGCGCTAACGTTCGAACACGGGCTGCCGATGACGGGTGATGCCGCGGAGAAGCTTACCGACCGCCTGTCGCGGTTCGCGAGCGGGGCAGCGTACGTATCGGCCACCGCGGAGCCACTCGCGTGATGGCGGATGCGGTGCCCATCGCATCGGCTAGAGCACTGGAGTCGGCCCCCCAGTATGAGCTGCGGGTACGTCGTTACGGGCCGGTGGACACGGAATACGCGATCTGGCAGATACCGTCGTCGGCGACGCCGCACCTGACCGTCGCGCGGGGCATCGCGCGGCTACGCGGTCCCAATCTGGACCTGATCGAGCACCGTGTGCTGCGCCTGCTGGCACAGTCAGGGGTAAGGCTCGGTCCGAATGCCGGCGACGACAACAGCGGATACCCGTTGCCCGAAGAGGTCGCGCTGCTCCTGGGCCTCCTGTTCCGCGCCCTTGCGCCGATGAGAAACCGCGCCAACATGCGTGCCGTAGTCGAGGGCATCGAGACCATGCGACACGAGGAAGCAGCCTACTGGGCAGGAATGGCAATACACCGCAGGCATCCGCGTCGCGTGCTGATGGCGCTGCGCATCCTGCTGACCGATGGCGCGGCTAGTAGTTCGTCACTCCGCGCGCGGCCCCGCGCGGCAAGCGCAGCCGAGCCCACAAAAAAAGGGGCATAGCGTGAGGATTCAGCCAGAGATAGATGGCGTGTCTGTCGTGCTCCGCGGCAGCTTTAATCCGGCGATCTTCACACCGGCTTGGTTCGTCCTGCACGAACTGCTGCCGAACAGCGCCGCCGACACGGCAACCTTGCAGGTCGCCCATCCGCAGGTGACCCAGTTTTCTTTTGACTGGCTCTCTCTCCGGGCGACGACCAATGAATTCGTAGCGGAGACCGTTCAGGCGCCGCACATCCGCGTGCGCGACCTTGTCTTGCGCGTGTTCAAGGAACATCTCTACCACACGCCGCTCCGGCTGATGGGCATCAATCGCGACGTTCACGTCCCAGTGGCCAACTTCGCTCAGTTTGATCGGATCGGCAGAGCGTTGGCGCCGGTGGGGCCGTGGGGGCGTTATATTGAGGATCTCGAATTGGACGGTGACTCTGGTGGGATGATGACGCTCAAGATGTCGCAGCTAAAGCCGAAGGGAAGGCCACCGGGCAGCGAGATCAATATAACTGTCGCGCCGTCCAGCCGGATCGGCGGCGGCCGGTTCGGTGTCTACGTCCAGGTAAATGATCAGTTTGCAGTTCGGGATGCCGAAGACGGCGGCGGCGAGCAATTGATGCGGTTCCTGGAGGACAGTTTCGAGGCTTCCATCAGGCGCAGCGACGGCATAGTACATCACATATTGTCTTTAGCGAAAGAGAGTTAGGATTGATAGGAGAAACCAGCCAGGCTACGGGGACGTACGGTTTCCATAGTTTCGCAAGGGACGACAGTTCCGGCACGCACGCCGTTGAAGCGCCGTTCATCCGCGTGGATGAGGCGGTACGCATGGCATTGACTCCAGCGTCGGCGAACGGCGCCGACGAAGGCGGTGGTGTCGTCGCCGCGGGAACAGGAAGGGAAGTGCTTGCGGGTTCTCCTCATCGCGGGCAATCCGGGGTAAGTGCGATTCCGGTCGTGAATGCACCTCCGAAACTCTCGCCCCTTGTTAGTGCGGCCACATTTCACGCTCTGCAGGAGTGGGAAGGGCATGTTCTTGAGATCAATGAAGACGAATTCGTTGCGGCATTGGTTGACCTGACGGCGGGCTCGTCGGACGAAGGGGAAGAAGCGATTATTCCCTTGACTGAGATCGCCGATGACGATGCGGCCGCGTTGCGGGTAGGTGGTATCTTCCGTTGGGTCATCGGCTACGAGCGCTCTCGTTCCGGCACCAAGAAACGTGTTTCCCAGATCGTGTTTCGCGATCTTCCCCGGATTACCGAACGCGACCTGCAGCAAGGCAGGGAGTGGGCACGCGAGACCAGACGGGCATTCAAACTGTGAGGGACGGGGGCACCCCCCCACGGGACGACGAATTTGAACTGACCCTTCTTGGTCCGGGGTACGGCGAGAGCATAGTCATGCACATTGGCGAGGGCGCCTGGGTGCTGGTCGACTCATGCGGCCGCGCTGACGCCCCGGCTGCCTTGGATTACCTGGAGACTCTTGGTATCGATCCTGCCAAGGCGGTGAAACTTATCGTGGCATCGCATTGGCATGATGATCACATTTGCGGTATCGCACACATGGCGAGAGCATGTAGCACGGCGACCTTCTGCTGCGCCAGCGTCCTCTGTGCCGAGGAGTTCCTTGCCGCGGTCCATGCCCTGGAACACCGCCACTTTGCCGCATTCGGTTCCGGGGTCCGGGAGATCTATGACGTGTTCTCCAGACTCCGATTAGAGGATTCAGCGCCAGCATTTGCTATCGCCAACCGCCGGGTCTTCGCCAATGGTTCATGCCATATCTACTCGCTCTCACCGACCGACGACGCATTCGTGCATTTCATGCGAGCCTTAGGGGGCTTGTTGCCGAATGCGGGCCAGGCCGAGACGAGGATTCGCAGTCTCTCACCCAATGAAGTCGCCGTCGTGCTATGGGTTGAGGTCGGGGACACTGTAGTGTTGCTCGGCTCCGACCTCGAACGGCGTGGTTGGGTGAAGATACTTCAGAACGATGCGCGTCCGACCGGAACAGCATCCGCGTTCAAGGTGTCCCACCACGGCTCGGAGAGCGGCGACGCGCCGGAGGTATGGCAACGCATGCTGGATGACGATCCCTTCGCTATTCTCGCGCCGTGGCGAAGGGGTAACCGTACACTGCCGACCGACCGCGACGCGCGGCGAATCCTGGCCAGGACCCCCAACGCCTACATTACTGCGAAGAACGATCCGGTCCGTCCGACTCGCAGGGACAGCGCGGTGGAGCGCACGATCCGCGAATCCGGGATCAGACTACGACGGACGCCAGCGCCGGATGTTGTTCGACTGCGACGCCCGATTGCCTCGCGTACGCAATGGCAGGTCGAGCTGTTCGGCACGGCGTGCCATCTTCGGGAGCAGGCGGCCCCATCAGCGCCATAGCAGGCTCATGCGGCGGCCGGCCGTGGTGAACGTGAAGCGATGACGAAAGGAGAAAACGAACTCATGGATGACACCCGCCTGATCGAGCGCTGGCTGCCGATTGCGCAGATTGGCATCGAAAGCACCCGCGAAAGAACCCCGATGACTCCGTTTCCCGCCCCGAACCGGCTGCACGTGTGGTGGGCGCGCCGGCCGTTGGTGGCCTCACGGGCGGCGATCCTTGCATCGCTGTTGCCCGCAAACGCTGACCGACAGAAGTTCCTGCATGTGCTCGGCATCCATGGGGATCCGGTAGCGGCGCGCTTAGCAATCGATAGAGCGCGAAGAGACGAAGTCCGCATCGACAATCCTTACAGCTACGACCGTGCTTTTGGTTATTGCACTACGAACAATGATTCCGATTGGTTGAACAGCTTGCTTGGCCGGAATCTGGAGAACGTCTCGGTTCTCGATCCGACCGCAGGTGGGGGAAGTATCCCGTTCGAAGCGGCGCGCATCGGTCTGCACAGCGTGGCGAGCGATCTTAATCCGGTGGCCGCTCTCATTCTGAGGGCTACCATTGATTGGCCATCAAGCTTCTTCCGAAATCTTGAGGACGAATTCACGGTCTTGGCATTGGAACTGCGTCGGCGTATTGAAGACCGACTTTGCACCTTCTACCCCCAGAGGGAGCTTCCAAGTCGTCTGGACATGACCTACCTGTGGGCGCGGACGGTTAGCTGCCCGTATTGTGACGGGCTGGCGCCGCTGTCGCCGAACTGGCGGCTGGCTTCAGATGGGACCGGGGTGCGGCTCACCCCGCATCTCGCCGCCGGGCCGGGGACGGAGGGCCGGGTCTGTTCGTTCGAGGTAGTCACTTCGGCGCAGGAGCAGTCGGCGGGCACGGTGGCGCGCGGAGACGGGACATGCCCGTATGCGGATTGCGGGCGGGTGATCGACGGCGACGAGATCAAGGCGCAGGCACAGGCCGGGCGCATGGGGGAGCAACTCTTCGCGGTGGTCTACAAGGAGCGGGTGCTGACCACGACCAAGACAGGCAAGACGCGGGAGAAGTGGGTGCGTCGCTATCGGGCGCCGCGGCCCGAGGACGACAACAGCGCCGAGATTCGGGCGCGGCTGGCCGAGAAACTGCCGGAGTGGGAAGCCTTCGACATCGTGCCGAGTGAGAAGTTCCCCGAAGTCAGCAATGACCAGCGGCCCATTCAATACGGGATGCCGTTGTGGCGAGACCTGTTCTCGCCGCGCCAACTCCTCTGCCACGGCACCGGCGTCGAGGTGTTTCGCGAGATGTTGGAAGCCGATCGAGCGGCTGGCAAGCTCACCGATGTGCGGCGGGCGGCGTACGGATACGTGGCGCTATCCCTGGACAAGCTGCTGAACTACAACTCCCGTATGTCGGTGTGGATGCCGACCCGACAGGTCGTTGCCAACACCTTCAACCGTCACGATTTTGCGTTCTGCTGGTCACACGCCGAGATGGCGCCCCTCATCGTGGGCCTGGGCTACGACTGGGCGCTGGAGCAGACGGCCAAGTGCATCGGCGAACTGGTCGCGCTGGTCGGCCCCGATGCCAATGACGATGCCGGTGGGCTGTTTGCCGAGGCCACTGCAGACACGCGCCCGAGGCCGCCGCTCACCATTACTTGCAAGCCGGGCGACAGCCTGGACCATATCGCTGACGGCACTATCGACCTGGTGGTGATGGATCCGCCCTACTACGACAATGTGATGTACGCCGAGCTGTCCGATTTCTTCTATGTGTGGCTCAAGCGTACGGCCGGTCATGTGTTCCCCGAGCTATTCCGCAGCCACCTGACCGACAAGGACAACGAAGCCGTAGCCAACCCGGCGCGATTCCGCGACCAGAAAGGAGCCAAGGCGCTCGCGGAACGCGACTATCAAGAGCGCATGGCGTCCATCTTCGCCGAGTGCCGGCGGACGCTGAAGGCCGACGGCCTGATGACGCTGATGTTCACCCACAAGGCCACCGGCGCCTGGGACGCACTCACCAAGGGATTGATGGATGCCGGATTCGCCATCACGGCGTCCTGGCCTGTCAATACCGAGGCCGAGGGCAGTATGCACATCAAGGACAAGGCGGCAGCCAAGAGCACCATCTTCCTGGTGTGCCGCCCGCGCGGCTCATACGGCGGATCGGCAGGCGGGCAGGGCGCAAGCGACTCGATGATCCGCGAGACATCCGCGACGTATTGGGAGGACGTCGAGCCGCGCGTTGCCGGTGCCGTGCGCAAGCGTGTTGCAGAGTTCCAGGGCGCCGGCATCACCGGGGTGGATCTCTACCTCGCGTCCTTCGGGCCGGCGCTGGAGGAGTTTTCCCGCGCCTGGCCGCTGCAGCGCGGTACCCCGCGCGAGAAGCCCAAGCCGCGCCGCCGTGCGCAACGGGCGGCCTACGACGAGGCATGGGATCCCTACGCGGTGACGCCGGAGGACGCGCTCGACGTGGCCCGGCGCGAGGTGAAGCGCTGGCGATTGGAGCAGTTGACCCACCTGAAGGCCGACGCGGACCTCGATCCCGCCACCGCGTTTTTCGTGCTGGCGTGGGACGCCTTCCGGGCGCCCGTATTCCCCTATGACGAAGGGCTGCGGCTGGCTCGCGCGGTGGGCGTCGACCCGGACCGCGACGTCGTTGGGCGTCTCGGTGAAAAGAAGGGCAGCGACCTCCGGCTCTGGGACAGCGTGCGCCGTGCCGCCACCGGGGCACTGGGGCCGGTGGATGGCTCGCGCGGCATGATCGATTCCCTTCATCATGCCGCCAACTGGGCCCGGGCGCGCTCGCTGGGCGCCGCTCGCGAGATGCTCGGTGAATCCCTGGTCGAGCAGGATCCGCGCTTCTTCGCCGCGTTCGAGGCGGTGCTGGAAGTGCTTCCCCTCTCTCAGAACTTCACGAGTGTAGCGCTCAGCGGCGACGCTGCGGCGGCCGGTAACGACTTCGAAGCGCTCTACAACCTGTACCGCCTCGCGTATCGCGAGCGCATCGACGAGCCGGAGCAGCTCAAGCTGTGGCAGGATGACCGTGGCTGACCATGCTCACCGATCGCACGTGGAAGCTTAAATACACCCCCGACGACGGTGACTTGGTTCGCCTGTTCTACGAGCCGGCACTGCAGGACGCCGTACGCTACGACCGGCTTACCGGTTACTTCAGTGCAGGTGCGCTGGCCCTGGCGGCGCGCGGCATCGAAGGTCTGGTGGGTAACGCCGGCCATATGCGGCTGGTCGTCGGCTGCACCCTCGAAGAGGCGGAGATCGCGGCCATCGAACGCGGTGAGAGGCTGCGCGATACGGTAGAGCGGCACCTGTGCGCGGCACCGCTCACTCCTGTTGATGCGGTGGCGGCCGGCGCCCTCGAACTGCTCTCCTGGATGATCGCGGGCGGCCATCTCTCGGTGAAGGTGGCGGTCCCGTGCGCCGCCGACCGCACGCCGATCCCGAGCGACGGAATCTTTCATGAGAAAGCGGGCATCATCCAGGACCATGGCGGTCACCGGATCGCCTGGAATGGGAGCTTGAACGAAACCCCGGCCGGCTGGCGCCACAACTGGGAGAGCATCAACGTCTATACCAGTTGGGGAACGGAGCCGGAACGCGTCACGCACGAAGAAGGAAACTTCGCGCGGCTCTGGGCCGGTCGCTCCGGACGGGTGATCGTGCTCGACGTCCCCGAGGCGGTGCGCCGCGATCTGATGCGGTTCATGCCTGAGTACGATTTGCCCGCGCGCCTGAAGGCGCAGGAGTCGAGCCTCGGTGATCATGTGCCGGGCGCACAACCCAGGACTCCGGCACTCGATCCTGCCGCTGTGAAGCCGGCGGTCGATCGGCGGGGTCTGGTTTGGACGTTCATCCGCGAGGCGCCTGCACAGAGCTACGGGTCCCGTGTCGGGGAAGCAACGGCCGCCGTGACGCCCTGGCCGCATCAGGTGCGGGCATTCGAACGTCTGTATGCGCAGTGGCCGCCGAAACTTCTGATCGCCGACGAGGTGGGTCTCGGGAAGACCATCCAGGCGGGTATGCTGCTGCGGCAAGCGTGGCTTGCCGGGCGGGCGCGGCGAATTCTGATCCTGGCTCCAAAGGCGGTGCTGCGGCAGTGGCAGATCGAGCTGCGCGAGAAATTCAATCTCAACTGGCCGATCTACGACGGCCGCAAACTGTCGTGGTATCGCTCGCCCGCTCTGCGCGAGGCTTACGAGCGCGAGGTCGACCCCCGGGAGTGGCACCGCGAACCGGTGGTGATCGCGTCCAGCCACCTGCTGCGGCGCCGTGATCGGGCGTCCGAACTCCTGCAGGACGCTCAGCCGTGGGATCTGGTCGTGCTCGACGAGGCTCATCATGCCCGCCGGCGCGCGGCAGGTTCAGCCCGCGAGGGCGGCGCGAACGCCTTGTTGCGCCTGATGCGGGAACTCATGGAGCGTACCGAGGGGCTCGTATTGCTGACCGCCACCCCGATGCAGGTGCATCCCGTCGAAGTATGGGATCTGCTGAGCCTGCTGGGGTTGCCGCCGGAATGGACGGACGAGGCGTTTCTCCGCTTCTTCGACGATGTTGCGCAGCCGAACCCGCCGCCGGAGGCGCTGGACCGCATGGCGTGGATGTTCCAGGCGGTCGAACGGGCATATGGCGCCGCCGACCCGGAGGACGCGGCTCGTCTCACCGGTCTGTCGCGGCTGAAGACCAGCAAGGTGCTGCGTGCCCTGCGCGACGAGGCGGGCATTCCGCGCCGGCGGCTGGCGACTCCGGAGCGGCGTGCTGCCCTGGAAATCCTGCGTACGCATACGCCGATCCGGCACCTGATCTCACGCCATACGCGCGCGTTGCTGCGCCGCTACTTCGACGCCGGCATGCTCTCGACCCCGATCGCGCAACGACAGGTCGATGATCGTTTCATCGAGATGACCGCGGACGAGCGGGAACTCTATGCGGCAGTGGAGGCCTATATCGCCGGAACTTGGAATCAGGCAACGGCCACGGAGCGGTCGGCGGTCGGGTTCGTGATGACGATCTATCGGCGCAGGCTTGCCAGCAGTTTTCAGGCGCTGCGTACGACCCTGGAGCGGCATCTTGCGATGATCAGGAGAGGCGCCGACCCGTTCGTGTCCGGTCTCGACGAAGATGCGCCGGATGACGAAACGGCAGATGAGCCGTCGACGCCGATGAGGTTGCGGAGCGCGAGCGGCAAGCCTTGGCCGCCGAGGAACGGGCAGACATCGAGCATCTACTCGCCCGCGTCCGGATGTTGCCGGCGGACAGCAAGTGCGAGCGCCTGCGGGAGACCCTGGCCGAGTTGCACTGCGACGGTTACCAGCAGGTGATGGTGTTCACCCAATACACCGACACGATGGACTTCCTGCGTGACCAACTGGGTACCGGTGGCAGCAGGCGCCTGATGTGTTTCTCGGGCCGTGGTGGAGAGATTTCGTCCGCGGACGGTACGTGGCGCATCATTGACTCGTGCGACCGAGGCCGACGTCCTGCTCTGCACCGACGCCGCCGCCGAGGGACTGAACTTCCAGTTCTGTGGAGCGGTGATCAACTACGACATGCCGTGGAACCCGATGCGGGTCGAGCAACGGATCGGTCGCATCGACCGTGTCGGTCAGACCCACGCCACCATACGCATCGTCAACCTGCACTACGACGGCACCGTCGAGACCGACGTATACCGTGCTCTCAGAACCCGCATCGGCTTGTTCGAGACCGTGGTCGGGCACCTGCAACCGATCCTGGCCGAGCTGCCGCAGGCCATCACCAGAGCCGTGCTACCCGAGTCCACGCGCCAGGGCGAGGGTAGTGCCGACCTCGTCGCTAAGATAGAACGCCTGCGTCGCAGCCGACGCCGGCTTCGATATCGACGCCGTACTGACCGACGATCTCACCATACCGGAGCGGCCCCCATCGCCGATCACCATGAACGACCTCGATCGGGTAATCGCTTCTTCCGACCTGTTGCCCACGGGCACCGAGATACAACCGCTGAGACACCGCGAATACGGCCTGCGGGCTCCAGGAATGACCGAACCGGTGCGCGTCACCACCGATCCCGCCTACTACGAGGAGCACGCCGAAAGCGTAGAGCTGTGGTCGCCCGGCAATCCGCTATTCAAACCGCCGGAGTCCCCGCTTCCCACGGGCCAGTTGCCAAGCCGGACCCTCAAGGACATTCTGGAGCTATGAACCTGCGACCGCTCTAGGCCACCAACCTGTTGACTCCGTGGTGGTGGTGGGCATATACTTCAAATGCGACCAATAAGGTCGTATTTGGGGACGACGATGGTTAAGATCAGTCGGAAGGTGGAGTACGCGTTGATGGCGCTGCAGCATATGCGCCTGCGGCAGCCGGAACAGGTGGTTTCGGCCAAGGACCTGTGCGCCACCTACCAGGTGACGTTTCCGATCCTGTCCAAGGTGCTGCAGAACCTCGCCGCGGCGGGGGTGCTGCGGTCCGCGCAGGGCGCCCACGGCGGCTACCAGCTCGCGCGGCGCCTGACCGACGTCACCTTCGGGGAGCTGTCGGAGGCGGTGGTGGGGCCGATGCAGTTTTCCTACTGCCTGCATCACGACCGGGTGCGCTGCCAGCTCGCCGAGTGTTGCAACGTGATCTCGCCCGTCGTCCGGCTGAGCAATCGTATCGAGGCGTTGTTCCACAGCATGAGCCTGGAAGAGTTGCTGCACGCCGAGGAACCGCAGGAGGCGGCGATCCGCGCCCGCCACGCAGTGCCGGTACGCCACCGAGTGCCGGCACGCCACCAAGTGCCGGAGGAGGAGTTGGTATGGAAATAGCGGCCCACGAGACCAGCGGGAGCACGGCGCTCACCAAGGAGCAGGCCGAGCGCGAGCTTTCCGGCCGCGTGTACGAGCACGGCTTCTATACCGACGTCGAGGCCGACCAGGCGCCCAAGGGGCTGAACGAGGATATCATCCGCTTCATCTCGCGCAAGAAGGACGAGCCGCCGTTCATGCTCGACTTCCGGCTCAAGGCGTTGCGCCGCTGGCGCGAGATGGAGGACCCCTGGTGGCGGCCGGTGGAGCATCCGCCCATCGACTACCAGGCGATCCGCTACTACTCCGCCCCCAAGACCGCCGGCGACCAGGAAGGCCCGGCCTCGCTGGACGAGGTGGATCCCGAGATCCTGCGCACCTTCGAGCGCCTCGGCGTGCCGCTGAGCGAGCAGAAGCGGGTCATGGGCGTGGCGGTGGACGCCGTGTTCGACTCGGTCTCGGTGGGCACCACCAACCAGGAGCAGCTCAGCGAGCTGGGCATCGTGTTCTGCTCCATCAGCGAGGCGCTCAGGGAGCACCCCGAGCTGGTGCGGCGCTACCTCGGCTCGGTGGTCCCGGCCGCGGACAATTTTTACAGCGCCCTGAATTCGGCGGTCTTTACCGATGGCTCCTTCTGCTACATCCCGCCGGGCGTCAAGTGTCCGATCGATCTGTCCACCTACTTCCGCATCAACGCGGCCGAGACCGGGCAGTTCGAGCGCACCCTGATCGTGGCCGACCGCGGCAGCTCGGTGAACTACGTCGAGGGCTGCACCGCGCCGATGCGCGACGAGAACCAGCTCCACGCCGCGGTGGTGGAGATCGTGGCGCTGGACGACGCGGTGGTGCACTACTCCACGGTCCAGAACTGGTACGGCGGCGACGCCGACGGCAACGGCGGCATCTACAACTTCGTGACCAAGCGCGGCAAGGCGGCCGGGCGCAACTCCAAGATCTCCTGGACCCAGGTGGAGGCGGGCGCGGCGATCACCTGGAAGTACCCCAGCGTGATCCTGCTCGGCGACGGCTCGGTGGGCGAGTTCTACTCGGTGGCGCTGACCAACAACCGCATGCAGGCGGACACCGGCACCAAGATGATCCACATCGGCAAGAACACCACCAGCACCATCGTCTCCAAGGGCATTTCCGCCGACCGCTCGCGCAACGCCTACCGCGGGCAGGTGCGGATTCAGCCGGGCGCCGCCGGCGCGCGCAACTTCACCCAGTGCGACTCGATGCTGGTGGGCAACGAGTGCCAGGCCAACACCTTTCCTTCCATTGAAGTGCGCAACGACACCGCCACGGTCGAGCACGAGGCGTCCACCTCGCGGATCGGGGCCGAGCAGCTCTTCTACCTGGCCACCCGCGGGCTGGACATGGAGGCCGCCATCTCGCTGCTGATCAACGGCTTCTGCAAGGAAGTGTTCAAGAAACTGCCGCTGGAGTTCTCGGTGGAGGCGGTCAAGCTGCTGGAGATGAAGCTGGAGGGCAGCGTCGGCTGATGGTCAGGATCAACGACTTGAGCGCGGCCGTGAAGGCCGACAACGGCAGCGTGATTCCGATCCTGCAGGGCATCGACCTGGAGGTGCAGGCGGGCGAGGTGCACGCGATCATGGGCCCCAACGGCTCCGGCAAGAGCACCCTGGCGCGGGTGATCGGCGGCCATCCCTCCTACGAGGTGACCGGCGGCGGCGTGAGCTACGAGGTCAACCTGCGCCCGCGCGACTTGCTGGCGATGGAGCCGGACGAGCGCGCCAAGAACGGCGTGTTCATCAGCTTCCAGTATCCGGTCGAGATCCCCGGGGTAAGCAACGCGGTGTTCCTGCGCGCGGCCTACAACGAGATCGCGGTGTCGCAGGGGCTGCCGGAGCTGGATCCGCTCGACTTCGAGGAGTTGCTGCTGGAGAAGCTGCGGCTGTTGGGGATGGCGGAGGAGTTCGCCGCCCGCGACGTCAACGTCGATTTCTCCGGCGGCGAGAAGAAGCGCAATGAGATTCTGCAGCTTGCGCTGCTGGCGCCGCGGCTGGCGATCCTGGACGAGACCGATTCCGGCCTGGACATCGACGCGCTGAAGGCGGTGGCCCACGGCATCGACCAACTGCGCCACGCCGAGAACGCGTTCATCCTGATCACCCACTACCAGCGCGTGCTCAATTTCGTGATCCCGGACCGCGTGCACGTGATGTACGACGGCCGCATCATCCGCAGCGGCGACCGCGAGCTGGCCCTGGAGATCGAGGAGCGCGGCTACGAATGGCTGGTCAACGGGACGGCGGCGCGCTGATGGCTGAGGCAGGCGCCGTGGCCGAGCGCGCGGCGGTGGCGCAGGGCGCGGTGACGGCTAGCGCGGGCGTGGCGGCGGGCAGCGACGGGGCGGCGCCGTACGTGGCGCAGTTCCAGGAGCTGTACCGGGAGCACGGCGCCGGGTTGGCGGTGGATGCCGCGGACGCGGCGGCGCGGGCCGCGGCGCTGGAGGAACTGGCAGCCGCCGGGTTCCCGCTGCGCCACGACGAGGAGTGGGCGCATACGCCGGTGCGGGCGGTGGTGGAGCAGACCTACCGGCTGGGGCGCGGCGTGGCGGGGCCGGTCGCGCTCGACGGGGTGGCGAAGGCGCTCGTGGCCGGGGAGCCGGTCGCCCTGGTGACGGTGAACGGCGCGGCCGCGGGCGGCGGCAGCGCGGCGCGCGCCGGTACAGGTGCCGCCAGTGACCCCGATACCGGTAACGGCGCCACGGCGGGAGACGATGCCGCAGCCGGCCGCGCCGCGGGGAACCGTGACGGCGCGCCGCGCGACGGCTGGCACGATGGTGGTGCCGCACCGGCGACGGTGGTTCCGGGCGTGCAGGTCGTCGTCCCCATCGGCACGGGGGACGGCACCTGCCCTGCCGCCGGCACCGCGCCTGCGGACGGTTCGGCGCCGGCGGCGGGCAGCACCTTCACCCGGCCCACGGGCAATGCCTTCACCCGGTTGGCGCGCGTGTTCGGGGGCGCCGTCGAGCTGCGGCTGGACGCCGCGGCCGGCGCGGCGCCGGTGCACCTGGTGCATCTGACCGAGGCCGGGGTGCTGAGCGCGCCGCGGGTGCGGATCCGGATCGCCGCCGGCGCGCGGGTCACGCTGGTGGAGACCTTTGCCCCGGCTGCCGGCGGCACGGCCGGCCACGCGGGGGGCGGCGCGCCCGCCCTGACCTGCGGCGACACCGAGATCCGGCTCGGCGCCGGCTCGGCGCTGACCTACGTCCGGGTGCAGGCCGCGGCGGAAGGCGCCTTCGACCTGGGCAGCACCACGGTGGTGCAGGAGCGGGACAGCGAGCTGCACGCGCTGAGCGTGGCGGCCGGCGCCCGGCTGGCGCGGCACACCCTCAACCTGCTGGCGGCGGGTCCGGGCACCGCCAGCCGTCTGGGCGGGGCGGCGGTGGCCGGCGGCACGGTCCTCGGCGGCGCGCCCGCCGGTGGCCCGGCTGCCGGCAGCGCACCCGCGCCAACGCCGCAGGTGATCGACAACCACACCTACCTGGAGCACGCCGCCCCGAGTTGCGCCAGCCGCCAGTTGTACAAGATGGTGCTGGGCGCCGGCGGCCACGGCGTGTTCGCCGGGCGCATCCTGGTGCGCCCGGCGGCGCAGCAGACCGACGCCTTCCAGCTCAACCGGAACCTGCTGCTGGACGACGCGGTGGTCTACGCCAAGCCGCAGCTCGAGATCGGCGCCGACGACGTGCGCTGCACCCACGGCGCCACCACCGGCCGCCTCAACGAGGATCAGATGTTCTACCTGCAGACCCGCGGCATCCCGCGGCCCGCGGCCGGGCAGATGCTGGCGCGCGGTTTCCTGGACGAGGTGGTGGGCGATTTGCCGGCAGCAGGGCTGCGCCCGCGCCTGCTGGAGCTGCTGCACCGGCGCCTGGACCGCCTCGCATGGAGCGCACCGGCATGAGTACCGTCTCCACGACCACGACCGCCGCGACCACGACCCCCACGGCGCCGGCCGCCGCGTTGGACGTGGCCGCCATCCGCGCCCAGTTCCCCGTGCTGGAGCGGGAGGTGCACGGCCGGCCGCTGGTGTATCTGGACAACGCCGCCACCACGCTCAAGCCGCGGGCGGTGATCGACCGCCTGTACCGGCACTACGCGGCCGAGACCGCCAACATCCACCGCGGTGTCCACTACCTGAGCGAGCAGGCCACCCTCGCCTACGAGCACGTCCGCGAGCAGGCGCAGGCATTCCTCGGCACCGCCGAGCCTGAAGAAATCATCTTCACCAGCGGCACCACCGACTCGATCAACCTGGTGGCGCTGGCCTGGGGCGGCGCCAACCTGGGCCCCGGCGACGAGGTGGTGATCACGCACATGGAGCATCACTCCAACATCGTGCCGTGGCAGATGCTGGCCGAGCGCACCGGCGCGGTGCTGCGGGTGGCGCCGATCTCGGACCGCGGCGAGCTGGAGTGGGCGGCGCTGCTGGAGCTGCTCGGGCCGCGCACGAAGCTGGTGGCGGCGGTGCACGTGTCCAACTCGCTGGGCACCATCAACCCGGCCGCGGAGCTGGTCGAGGCTGCCCATGCGGTCGGCGCGCGCGTGCTGCTGGACGGCGCGCAGGCGGCGGCGCATCTGCCGCTGGACGTGGCGGCGCTGGACGTCGACTTCTACGGCTGCTCGGGGCACAAGCTGTTCGGTCCCACCGGCATCGGCCTGCTGTACGGCAAGCGCGAGCTGCTGGAGGCGATGCCGCCGTTGCGCGGCGGCGGCGACATGATCAAGTCGGTCACCTTCGCCAAGACCACCTACGCCGACCTGCCCAACCGGCTGGAAGCGGGCACGCCGCACATCGCCGGCGTGATCGGGCTGGGAGCGGCGCTGGAGTGGATCGAAGGCGTCGGCCTGGAGCGCATCCGTCGCCACGAGCAGCGGCTGCTGGCGGAGGCCACGGCCGCGCTCGAGGCGATCGACGGGGTGCGTATCATCGGCACCGCGGCGCACAAGTCGGCGATCATCTCCTTCACCGTGGGCGACGTGCATGCCCACGACGTCGGCACCATCGCCGATCAGGAGGGGGTCGCGCTGCGCACCGGCCACCACTGCACCCAGCCGGTGATGGAGCGGTTCGGGGTGCCCGCCACCGCGCGCGCGGCGTTCTCGGTGTACAACGACAGCTCCGACGTGGCGGCGCTGGCGCGCGCGGTCGCCAAGGTGAGCGAGGTATTCGCGTGAGCACGCCGGCCAGCGAACTGTACCAGCAGGTGATTCTCGATCACAACCGCACGCCGCGCAACTGGGGCGCGCTGGAGCGTCACACCCACCACGCGGAGGGGCACAACCCCCTGTGCGGCGACCGGTACGAGGTGGCGGTGAAGCTGGCCGCCGACGGCACCATCACCGACATCCGCTTCCAGGGCTCCGGGTGCGCCATCTCCAAGGCCTCGGCAAGCATGATGACCGACGCGGTGAAGGGCCGCGCGCGGGACGCGGCGGAACGGCTGCTGGAGCAGTTCCGGGGGCTGGTGACCGGCGACCTGGACCCGGCGCGCGACCCGCATCAGCTCGGCAAGCTCAAGGTATTCGGCGGCATCCGGCAGTTTCCCGCGCGCGTCAAGTGCGCTACGCTGCCCTGGCATACACTGCGGAGCGCCCTCGACGGCCAGGGCCGGGCCACCACCGAGGCGGCCCAGGATTAAGGCGCAGGATTAAGGCGCAGGATTAAAGGAGAAGCGACATGGGCGTGGCAATACTGACCCAATTCACCCCCAACCCGGACGCGATGAAGTTCATCCTCAACCGCGACGTGAAGTCCACCGGCAAGGTGACCTTCCGCAGCACCGAGGAGGCGAAAGGCATCCCGCTGGTGGAGGCGCTGTTTGCCCTGGTGGTGGTGGAGCAGGTGCATCTGTTCGAGAACGTGGTGACGGTGACCAAGATCGCCGAGGCGCCGTGGGAGGACGTGGCCGATTGGGTCAAGCAGGTGCTGACCAACCACGTCGAGGAGCACGATCCCGGCTTCGAGATTGCCGCTGCCGGCAGCGGCGGGCCGGTGAGCCACGTGCGCGACGACCAGCCGCCCGAGGTGCAGCGCATCGAGGAGGTGCTGGACCGCACCGTGCGCCCCTACCTGCAGGGCGACGGCGGCGACCTGGACGTGCTGGCCTACGAGAACAACCGCGTCGTGGTGAGCTACGTCGGCGCCTGCGGAACCTGCCCGGCCTCGGTGTCGGGCACCCTGCAGGCCGTCCAGAGCGTGCTCCGCGACGAAGTAAACCCCGAGATCGAAGTCGTATCGGCCGAAACCGGCTAGGAAACAGGCGCCCGTGCCGCATGGACGTTCTGGTCGACTACTACAACATTCCGCAGCAAGAACGTCGCAAGGGCATCGCCTACCTCATAAACCGGATCATGTCGGCAATCGTTCCCAACTACATAGCTGCACGCGAACGCCGAGTGGACCTCCGATTCTACGGCGGGTGGTACGAGGAGACTTCTCCTACGCGCGATGCGCAACAGATGGAGAGGGAACTGCCCGGCCCGACACTGGTCCCGTTGAACGACGATCGGCGCGCGCTCATGGTGAACGTCGAACTTGCCTACAGCATGCGGTGTGATCCGGCGCACCACATAGTGTACACGTTACGATCGAAGACGGCCCCGCGCTGGCTCGAATTCACGGATCCAACAGTGGCCGGCTGCCAACTGGCCGGTAGTTGCCCGCTTCGTCCGAGCTTTGACTTCTTCGTGCGAGGAGAGTGCCCCGAGCAGAGTTGCCCAGTGACGAGCAGGCTTATTGTCCGGCGTCGCGAACAGAAGCTCGTCGATACGATGCTGTCCGCTGACGTGTTCTTCAACGTATATGCGAACGCCGAGCAGATTGCCGTCGTATCCTCCGACGACGACCTGTGGCCTGCGATCAATACTGCGCTCCAGTTCGGTGTCGGTGTCGTCCATGTACATACGGTGGCGGGACACAGCACAAGGCCCGATTACCGGCGGGGCGGCAGGGCCAATTACGTAGAGCTTAGCCTCTTGCCGCGAGTTACATGATGGACACTAACGAATTCAGAAGCATCCTCACAGCGTTCGCTGACAAACCAGCCGATGTAGACATTGAGCATGGCGAGCTTCTTGTCGAAATCAGAGACGATCTCATACAATCCAGGGTTACGGAGCGTGTCGACGGCCTCTGGGTAGACGAGAACGGCACCAGCCAGAGGGCAGAGGATTGGATCTTCCAACGGATCGCTAGACTGCCGATTCTTGCCGACAGAATCCTCTCATACATACCCGAGGAGCCTCACTTCATCGAGCCCGCCGGCAAGAAACTTGACCGCATGGACAGGTCTCCCGATGACGTGGAAACGAGTGTAGACTCCGTGACTACTCCCATCCTCGAGCTTCTCGACGAGCGGCCGGCCGGAATCTCTACCGGCGTGTATCTGACCTGCGACGCGGGAGAAGGAAAGACGACCCTGATCCATCACCTTGCGCGACAACAAGCGCAACGGTACAAGGAAAAGACAACCGACTGGCTTCTGGTGCCTATCGCGCTTGGCGGACGTCCCTTCCTCCGTTTTGACGACGTATTCACCGGAACCCTGGTCAATCGGCTGCGGTTCCCGTTCTTCTACTATGACGCACTGGTGTGGATGGTCAGGAAGGGGGCTATCGTGCCCGCTCTGGATGGTTTCGAAGAGATGTTCGTGGAGAGCCAAGCGGGCGACGCGGTAACCGCACTCGGTAATCTCATGAACCTGCTCGACTCCCGAGGGACTATTCTCATTGCCGCCCGGAGCGCATACTTCGAATACAAGGATCTGCGTACACAAGCTCCGCTGGTCGATTCTTTCCAAGGCCAGCGTGCGGATTTTGCACGAATCCATCTGTCAAAATGGGACCGCGACCGGTTTGCCGAATATGCCGCGAAACGAGGTATCCCAGGCGGGTCTGAATTGTTCTCTCAGGTGGCCGCCAAACTCCATGATCAGTCGCATCCGCTGCTCACTCGTCCGGTGCTCGTCCGGCGCCTGATGGACGTCGCTTCCGATAGCGCCGGACGGGACGATCTGATCGAGAAGATTGGTGGGGACGGAGAGCTCTACTTCGAGCGATTTGTCGAGTCGATCATTTCCCGCGAGGCGCGCGACAAGTGGATCGATCGTTCGGGAGCAGTTGCACACCCCCTTCTCTCTGAGCGACAACACTGCGAACTCCTGGCCGAGATCGCCTCGGAGATGTGGCTCAGCGAAACAGCGATGCTGGCATCGGATGTGTTCGACTATGTGGCCGAGCTGTACGTCGAAGATCAGCGTATGGACGCGCCGGTCACAAAGCAGATCAAGCATCGTATTCGGCAGCATGCGCTCATATCGGCGTCTGGGCGCGGTACGGCATTTGGATTCGGTCACGATGAATTCTATCATTACTTCCTCGGCGAATCAGTTGCGCGTCTTGTGGGAAGGGGGGATCTGCCGGAACTTCGTCGCGTATTCCGAATTGCACGGTTTCCTGAATTGACCGTCGATGTTGCCAAGCGCAGGCTGGCGCGCGATGAGCATCCACTCCGCAAGTTGGCAGAGACTCTCAATGCCGCATGTGCGCCTGAGCCCTACGCGTCTTTCGTCAAGGACAACTCCGGGGCTCTGTTGGTGCGCATCCTTGACGCTCTAGACGCTGAAGGTGTTGTCGCCAGGCGCATGTCATTTCCGGTAAATTCATTGCGCAAGAGACACATAGTTGGCGCGGTGTTCCACGACTGCTACTTCCAGAGCACCGAACTTGCTGAATCGACAATCGACAACTGTCTCTTTGAACGCTGCCAATTCGGCCGGATCGACTTGGCAGAAGTGAATCGGGTTGATCGATCGCGTCTGCACGACTGCGAAGTGTTAGCCGTAGTTCAATCGACACAAGGAGCGGCGATTTTCGCCCCTGCGACGATCTTCAGAGTCTTGAAGAACGCCGGGTTCGACATCTCGACACCTGCGGCTGAACTTGAGCAGGAAGCCATCGAGGTGGTCGAGCCGGACGCTCGGCTGGTCTTGACGGAGCGGATGTGCCGGGCGTTCTTTCGCTCGACAGGAGTTAACGAAAACACGTTCAGGCAGCGCATGGGCAGGGACTGGACTTTGTTTTCGAAGCAGGTGTTACCAGCTCTTGAGGACTGCAGCGTGGTAAAGCGAGCCGACTACAAGGGATCAGGCACTCAGAAGCGCTATCGGCTGGGGGTGTCGCTCCTTGCGGTGCAAGAGTCGATAGAGCGAGCCGCCGGCCGCTTCGAGAGCTTCTTGGAGAGCTTTGGGAACTGAGCCGGAACAGTGTCCAGTCTGAGCGTTGAGAGTCCATCCAGTGTTCTCGCGCCTTTTGACGACGCGGGAGTCAGCGCCGACTTGGTCAGTTATTCGGCGCTCGATCGCTACTTCCGGGTGCCGGAGTACTACGGTGAGCGGTTGCTGCACATAGTCGCTGACGCCACGGTGGCCGAGATCGCGCCGCTGGTGGACGAACTGCAGTTCGGCGGCGGTCCGCTGGTCGACGCAATGGCGCTGCACCGCGGCACGCGGCTGTGGGTGCGCTGCGGCGACAGCGGTGGGGTGACCGGCTATCCGTTTACCGTCCAGCAGCTCCGCTTCGACCCGCGTCGGGACGTGTTCCTCGATCCGGACGCGGTCTACTACGACCTGCGCAAACCGGAGCTGGTGCGCCGCCCTGCCGGCCTG
The DNA here is from genome assembly GCA_965198005.1 of Spirochaetia bacterium. Taxonomy (GTDB): domain Bacteria; phylum Spirochaetota; class Spirochaetia; order SZUA-6; family Bin103; genus Bin103. The sequence goes on along the minus strand of CBDAOI010000002.1, from coordinate 657,284 downwards.
GAATGGTGGCAGGTGACCGCCGAGGCCGCGCAGCTCACCTCCCGCTACCACTTCGCCTTCACCCCCGACTCGGCGCCGATCAAGGCGGAAGCGCCGCCGGTGTCGGCCGAGTATCAGCGCCACCTGCTGGAACAGATCCTGACCAGCCGCGCGCCGGAGAAGGGGCTGCGGTTGCTGTACGAGACCGGCATCGTGGAGAGCTGGTGGCCGGAGCTGGCGGCGATGGCCAACGTTCCGCACGCCAAGGAGTTCCACCCGGAGGGCGACGTGTGGGAGCACACGCTGGCCACCTTCGCCCACCGCAAGACGCCCGATCTGTTGCTGTCGCTCGGCCTGCTGCTGCACGACGTGGGCAAGCCGCAGGCGGTACCGCAGGGTGACAAGCGGTTCTTCGCTCACGCCGAGATCGGTGCCCGGGTGGCGCGCCGCTTCCTGACCCGGCTCGGCTTCACACCGCGGCTGATCGACGCGGTGGCGTTCCTCGGGCGCAACCACATGATCCCGGCTGCCCTCGGGCGCGTGCGCCCCGAGCACGCCGAGGAGCTGATGAGCTCCGACCTGTTCCCCGACCTGCTGGAACTCTACCGCGCCGACATGCTCGCCAGCTTCGCCAGCCCCGAGCCCTACTACCACGCCTGCCGCCTCTACCAGCGTCACCTCCGCGGCCGCCCCCTCCCGCAGCGTACCGCCGCCCCCGGCCGCCGCCGCGGCCCCCGCCGCCGCGCCCGCCGCTGGCACCTTCGCAGATGAGGAGCCTCACTGCCGTGCCGCGCGCCGCTCGGCGGGGCGATCGAGCTGTCCACCAGCATGCCGATCCCGAGCGCCAGCCCGCCGAGCGACATGATGTTGAGCGAGACACCCCCCAGGTACATGAGAAAGAAGCTGGCGATTACCGAGATGGGGATCGCCAACCCAACCACCACGGTGCTGCGCAGGCGGCGCAGGAATAGATAGAGCACCGCGATCGCCAGACCGCCGCCGAACACTCCGTGAACAGTGACGCGCCGGAGCAGCACACCTATCAATACTTGACAGGTTGATATTCTCTGATGGAGCCCTGTCCGGTACTATCAATTTTGTGCATATTGATAGTTATGAAGTTGCCGCGCACACCGAAGTCGCTGAGTGAGCTGTTGGTCCGGCATCGCGAGCGACTTGACGAGGTGTTTGGCCGAGGTTTCGGCCCCACGGTTGATAACCGTTACCTGCACTGGGACACACTACGTCACCTTACCACTCCGGCAGGACTACGGAGTCCGGAGGAGTGGTGGCTGGCGCTCAAGCTATCCCGCACCGGGCTGTATCGCAAGCTCCCACTGCGGGACGCCGGCGGACGCCCGTTCGTGTACCTGTTGCCCGACCGGGTTCAGGAGGCGTTGCATCGCATCGACAGCCAGAGCCATGGGTGGATCGGTGCCGCCGCGGAAGGCGTGGCCAACACCGACACGCGCAACCAGTTCATCGTCAACTCTCTGATCCAGGAGGCAATCACTTCCAGTCAACTTGAAGGCGCGTCGACCACGCGTGCCGTGGCGGCGGAGATGATCCGCGCGGGACGGCGGCCGCGGGACCGGAGCGAGTGGATGATTTTCAACAACTACCGCGCGATGGAAGCAATCCGCCGGCTGAAGGATGCGCCGCTGACGGAACCGGCGGTGCTGAATCTGCATGCCATAATTGCCGCCGACACGCTCGACGACCCCGACGCTGCCGGTCGCCTGCAACGTCCCGACGACCAACGCGTACAGGTGTGGGACACTCGTGATCAAGCCCTGCTCCATTCCCCACCCCCGACAGACGAATTGCCGGGTCGGATGCGGGCGATGGTTCAGTTCGCCAACGACGGCCTTGGCGACGGTTCGTTCCTGCATCCTGCCGTCCATGCCGTCATCCTCCACTTCTGGCTCGCCTACGACCACCCGTTCGCCGACGGCAACGGACGCACCGCCCGCGTCCTGTTCTACTGGGCGATGCTGCGCCACGGATACCGGATGTTCGAGTTCGCCTCGATCAGCAGCGTGCTTGCCGCCGCACCCGCTCAATATGCGCGGTCGTTTCTGTACACCGAGACCGACGACAACGATCTGACCTACTTCATCGTGCATCAGCTCAACGTGATGCTGCGCGCGATCGCCAGCGTGGAGTCGTACGTCGCCAGGAAGATCGAACAGGTACGACAGGTCGAACAGACTCTGAAGCGCTCGACCGACCTCAACCATCGCCAGCTTGCCCTGCTTGCTCACGCGGTCCGCCACCCCAACGCCGAGTACACGATCCGGTCGCACCTGACCAGTCACTCGGTCGCCTACGCTACCGCTCGCGCCGACCTGTTCAGATTGGCCGACCTCGGCCTGCTCGAACGCCGCCGCGTCGGGCGGCGCAGCTATCTGTTCCGGGCGCCACCCGACCTGGATGAGCGCGTGCGTTCCGCTTCATCTGGCACACATGACGTTGCTCCGAATCGCTCTTGATCATCCGAAGGGGGGCTTGACATCAATCTTGTTGCCATCTATATTGTTGCCAACGCTGCTGTTGGAGGTGTTGCATCCTGAGGAAAGCTGGCGGCAACTGGGTTGATGGCGACCGCTTCTTCGACCGGGAGGCCGAGGTAGAGGCGCTGAGCGAACGGGTCCGCGACGGCGCACACACGTTGCTCACCGCGCAGCGCCGGATGGGCAAGACGAGCTTGGTGCGCGAGACGCTACGCCGTCTGGCTGCAGATGGAGACGTGGAGCCGCTGTTCGTCGACCTGGAGGATGCCCGAAGCCCGCAGGATGCTCTGATCGAGGACTGGTGGCGTGCTCGTTACGCTCGGAACTTCACTCGATTTGCCGACCGCAGGCCGCGGGGCGAGCCGTAGGAGGCGCGGGCATTTGGCTGTCAGAACCTACAATCCCGGCTTTCTCACCGACGACGAACTGGCCGCGGCGTTCTGCGTGCGCACGAGCGAATTCGAGTCGATCGTCGAGACGCTGCAGGAGAACACCGGCAACTCGAACCAGCACCTGATCGTGATCGGCCCCCGCGGCAGCGGTAAGACGAGCCTGCTGCTCCGCGTCGCGCTGGAGGTACGCCGCCAAGCCGGCCTGGCCGACCGGCTGTTGCCGGTCGTGTTCTCCGAGGAGAGCTACGTGGTCGGCACCTGCGGGGAGTTCTGGTTGGAGTGTCTGGCCCGCCTGGCCGGTCAGGAGTCCGGAGCGAACGAAGAGCGCGACCTGCACGCCACGTACTGCGACCTGCACCGCATCCAGGACCAACAGACGCTCGCCCAGCGTTGCCTCGCCGCCGTACTCGACGCTGCCGACCGTGCAGGCAAACGCCTGGTGCTCGTGGTCGAGAATCTGAACATGCTGCTCGGGGAAATGTCGGACCCCGACGCCGGCTGGCAACTAAGAAAGACGCTGCAAACCGAGCCGCGGATTATGTTGCTGGGGAGCGCTACGAGCCGCTTCGCCGAGATCGACGATCCCGAACATGCGCTTTACGATCTGTTCCGCATCATCACGCTGCGCCCGCTGGACGAGCGGGAGTGCGCCACGCTGTGGCGGGCGGCGTCCGGCGCAAGCGCCAATCACGGCAAGATTCGATCGCTGCAGATACTCACCGGCGGCAGCCCGCGCCTGATGACGATAGTGGCTCGCTTCGGTGGCAAGCTCTCCTTCCCGACACTCATGTCGGATCTCTTCGATCTGGTAGACGCTCATACCGAGTACTTCAAGCGCTACATCGAGGATCTGCCACACCAGGAACGGCGCGTGTTCGTCGCGCTCGCAGAATTGTGGAGACCCGCCACCACACGCGAAATAGCCGACCAGGCGCGGATCGGCACGAGTCAGTGCAGCGCCCAACTCCAGCGCCTGATCGCACGCCGGGCAGTGGAGGTCGACGGCGGCAGCCCCCGCCGCAAGCAGTACTACCTCGTCGAGCGGATGTACAACATCTACTACCTGCTGCGCCGGGGAGACCCAGGCCGGGTCGTCGAGGCGCTGCTGCGATTCATGGCGTCGTTCTACTCCGCACCGGAATTGTCGTCGATCGCCGGCTCCATGATCGTCGACGCCTTACTGACCCGACCACGAAACCAGACGTTTCTTGTCGAAGTCTTCAGTCAGTTCCTCGCCTTGCCAGATCTGGCGGACTATCGCGACGAATTGGAGATGCTGGCGAATGGGACCGCGTTCGTCGCGGACTCGATGAAGAAATCCAATGACGCGTTCGATCGTGGCGACTATCGTGCAGCGGTCCACTTCTGCGACCGACTCCTCTCCCTTGTTCACCAACAAGACGTTCCGGCCCCGATGGCTTTTCTCGCCGTCCCGATGATGAACAAGGCGCGTGCCCTCTACCACCTTGATCGATGTGAGGAGTCGCTCGGTCTTTACGAGGAGGTTATAAGCGGATTTGCAGAGAATACGGCTGAAGACATTAGTGGGCATCGTGCGGAAGCGCAGCTCTGCCGCGCAGTCGCGTTGCGCGGGGTTGGTCGATCCGATGAGGCCATAGCGGCATTGGACGACGTTGGGGCCCAATATGGGAGTGGCACCGTCAGCGCCGAACAGGCAGCCAGAGCGCTGGTCAGCAAGGGTATTTTGCTCGGTGAGCTGCAGCGACCGGCCGAGGCGCTTGATGTCTATGACCGAGTGGTGAGGCAGTTCGGCGATTCGTCAGTGTCGGCGATCGCAGAGGCAGTCGCCTACGCCTTGGCGAACAAGGGACAGTTTCTCAGTGCGCAACACCGATACGCGGATGCCCTGCATGTCTTCGACGATGTGGTGCAGCGGTTCGCGGGAATCGACAACCCGAAAATCGACGCCAAGGTCGCGGCAGCGCTCGTGTACCGGGGCGTAATACTTGCCGCCCTTGGTCGGCTGGCGGAGGCTCTCGAGATCTGTGACGCCGTTGTGCGACGCTATCGTTCATCTGAAGCCCCGGAAGTCATCGCCCAGGTAGCGAGGGCATTGGTACTGAAGGGCAATGCGCTACTGGAGATGGATTCATCGAACGTCGACCAAGCCGCTTGCGCACAGGACCTCCATACCCTGCTGATGATCCTTGCGGGACGGGACGATCTTCCTTCACGGATTGCACTCGCCGTGACCGGATTTTCCGCCCACCTGGAACCGGCATACGCATTGGAGCAGATCCAAGCGTCGCCCACAGCTCACCTTCTGCTCCCGCTGGTAACGGCGCTGCAGCAGGAGTCGGGGCTGAATCCCCGCGTATCACGTGAGGTGCAGGAAGTTGCGCAAGACGTGCGCAACAAGCTTGCCGCATCGAGACGGCGATGATCGAAATGAGCGAAGTTATCCCGGGGTTGACAAGTGGGGCGCAGGATAGTGGCGGCAGCAGTGCTACAGTGGGGTTGGCAGCCGCCACGAGCCCCTATGCTAGCGGCGCCGGCGGCGTAACCTTCGAGCGGAAGGTAGCGGTCCAGTACCTCGCTCACTTACTCGTTGGCGATGGTGCGAGCGAACTCGGAGACGGTCGTCGCGTGGTGAGCGTCGCGTTCCAGCAGGCCCCGGACCACCCGGTCGACGATCTCGTCGTGTACGCAGCACGCCCCGAAGATCGGCAGCCGTCGCTGGTGCTCGCCCTCGGGATTCGGCGTTCACCGAGGTTCGTACCGCGTGACCAGTCGACGCAAGAGCTTGTCCGGCAATTCGTCCGTGCTTTGCTCACCACATCAGCGGACGGACCGGAACACCGGTTCGGTCTCGTTGTTGCCGGACCGCAATCACACGCCGAGCAACTGGCGAGGCTGGCCGACCTTGCCAAGGACCAGCTGGACGCGTCCGGATTCTTCGATCTCGTCCGCACGCCACGAAAGTTCGAAGCTGCCGTTCGCGGCAGGCTCGATCAAGTCGTGGCCCTCATGAAGTGTGCGCTGCACGACCTCGGCGTGACCTGTGCCGACGTAGCGCTGGTAGAGCGGCGCACGTGGGAGCTGCTCTCGCGGCTCGCCGTCTTGATGCCGCGGATCGAGTCACCGGACGAGACGGACTGGTCGGCCGTAGCGAACAGCCTGATATCGGTAGCGCGGGGTTCTGATCTCACAGCAGCGTCGGCACTTCGCGATCGGCTCGTCGGCCTTGCCGGTGAGTATTCGCCGAAATCCGCGCGAGTCGATCTCAAGCTGTTGCGACGTGACGTGCACGCAATGCTCGACTCGACGACGCGACGCCACAAGCAGGGCTGGCAGACGCTCGAACATCTTCATTGCAGGGCGGTTGCATCGGTGCGCGACGAGATCACTGCAAGTGGCGGCGGTCGCCGCGTACGCCTCGATCGAAGCGATGCGGTCGCGAAGCTGGTTGCAACTGCGGGGGACGCCCTGGCTGTCGTCGCAAGCGGGGAGTCAGGTGTAGGCAAGAGCGCACTCACGGTCCTGGGCATCACCGCTGTGTGCACCGCTGACCAGGACAGCCTGCAGGCGTTGTGCATCAACCTGCGCCACATCCCCAAGCTGACGGTCGAGTTTGAGGCCATCTTGGGCTGCCCGCTCTCGCCAATTCTGGGCGAACTGAGTGCACCGCAACGCATGCTCATCGTTGACGGCGCAGACGCCGTGGCGGAAGGCCTGGAAGACGCATTCCGCTACATGGTTGACGCAGCTCAGGAAAGCGACGTGAGGGTAATCGCGGTTACCTCGGTCGACAGCATCCAGGTCGTGCGAGACATACTCACCAAGCGCTTCGGCACCGATGTCACGGACCATACCGTGGCCTCGCTGACCGACAGCGAGATAGACGTAATCGTTCGGACCTTCCCCGAGCTGAGCAAGCTCAACTCCAACGCACGGTCGCGAGAACTCCTGCGCCGGCTTGTCGTGGCTGATCTGCTTGTTCGTGGCCGCGTCCGCGGCGTTCCGCTGACGGAGGCAGATGCGATGCGAGAGGTGTGGTGCGGGCTCGTCCGCCGACACGGCAAGTCCGACAGAGGATATCCCGACGCGCGGGATGTGGCACTCCTTCGATTCGCCGATCTCGACCTCGCAGGCGGCGAACGCTTCGGAGTCATCAGGGAGATCGATCCCGCTGTTCTCCGCGGTTTGCGCGGCGACGGACTACTGCGAACTTCGCCGGACGATCCGTTCATGATCGGTCCCGAGTTCGCGCACGACGAGGTGCGACGCTACGCGGTCGCAAGACTTCTGCTGTCCGACGACACCCCAGCTTCAAGAATTCAGCAAGCTGGCGCGCCGCGCTGGTCGCTATCGGCAGCGCGACTCGCGAGTGAGGCATGGTTGGGGCGGCCCGACACCACCAGGACTCCGATAAGCGGCAGGCTCGGTGTGTTGCAGGCATCGTTTGACCGGCTCGTCGACGCAGGCCATTGCGCCCGCTGGGGTGACGTGCCCGGTGAAGCCCTGCTCTCGACTGCCGATCCCAAGGCGCTACTCCGGGAAGCGTGGCCCGGTCTGCTTGCCGATGACGCCGCGGGCCTGCGGCGGCTTGCCCGTCTGGTTGATCAGCGACACCGCGACGAGAACGGCATCGTCAACCTCGCCGCCGTTGAGCCCATCATCACGCTGCTGCTTGAGGACGGAACACCATGGCGCTTCGGTGAGTACGCCCAGAACCTGTTACGGGACTGGTTACAAGCACATGTGGTTGCCAAGACTCCCGCTGGGCATCCGCTCCGCATCCTGCTTCGCGAGCGTCTGGTTGAGGCGTGCGCAGCGGGTGACCGTCGCCTTGCCAAGGAGCGGGAGGCCGAACCTGCACAAGGCCCAGCCGAACAGAGGCCTCTGGGGCCAAAACGGCGGAATCTGCCGCTCTTTGGGCTCCTCCTTTCCGCTCTTCGTCGGCTCTTCGGCCAAGCCTATAAGGGTGCTGTCCGCACGCCAAAGGGTGTCGAGAAGGCGCGCCGACTCGCCGAGCACCACAAGCTCTTCGCGGAGATCGGCTACGACGGCCGGCGCCGCAGACAACGACCGGACGTGCCCCATGAGCTCACAGACGAGACGGTTCTCGAACTATTGGCTCTGCTCGGTCCGGACCTTGGCGACCGCGGTGAGGCTATACTTCGCCGTGTCGCGCGCGACGCGCCGCACCGGCTCGCTCCTACCGTAGAGGAGCTCTTGACGGGAAACGCGCTGGCCAGCTTTGGCCGTGGCCTTCTGGCGCATCTGACCGAGGCGTACTACCTTGATGACGAGGCCGACGCTACTGATCTCGACGACGGGGTCCGCGACCACCGTAATCGAGGCTTCGGCCACCCCCACGCTACGTGGTATCGCGGCCCGTTCAAGCCGCTCTTCCAGAGTGACTTCCACCACGGCGTTGCAGTGCTCAATCGTTTGCTCAACCATGCCGCGCGCAATCGCGCCCGTTCCATGGCGACGCCCCGATCTTTGCGTCCCCTCCCTAACGACGAGACGGTCCGTTTGTCCGAGACCGAGCTTGAGATCACTGGTGCGGACCGACGCTACGTCGGCGATGAGCACGTTTGGCGCTGGTACCGCGGAACTGGAGTCGGACCATATCCATGCCTCAGCGCATTACAAGCGCTGGAGCGAGTGTGCGACCAACTGATCGAGACTGACATCCCGCTCAGGACCGTGGTCTCGATACTGCTCGACGGATGTGAGAGCCTCGCCATGGTCGGCCTTGTAGTAGGGTTGCTGATACGGCACCTTGAGCGGGCAGGCGATCTGCTTGACTCCTACCTCGCTGAACCGTTTGTCTGGCGCATCGACGTCACGCGAGTCGTAAACGAGGGCAGCGGCTTCGCTGCCGACTCCGAGGGCCTCGTCGCATCGGAGCGCCGCAACTGGTCGCTACGCGAGGCAGCCATGTTCATGGGCGTTCGAGCCGACGAGAATCGTGCCGCAGAGCTACGCGCGATCGGCGACAAACTGCTCACGAACGCGCGTCGCCACTTCGTGTCGTCACGTGATCACGAACTCGCCGAGTCGGAGGCTCCGGCTGGCGAGTCCATCGAAAAGGCGTTGATGCCGGTTCGTATCTGGGCAAGTTGCCTTGATCGCGACAGCTATCAGGCTCTTGAGGCTTCGGACGGCCTGTACATCAGTCCCACGCCACCTGACGATGTGCTGCAGGCGTTGGAACCCAGCAATGAGGAGATGCACCGTTTCCAAGAGGCGACGCGATTGTTCGTTCGCTACCACGTCGACCCCAAGAAGGAGGGCGCTCAGGCCATCGCACCTGATGAATTGGCAGCCGACATCGCCATCGCCCGGAATCTGCTTGAGAGCCCTCCGTCCCTCGTAGCGCATGATCCGTGGGATACAGCCGCGTTGATTGCGGCGGCGGCACTCGAAGCGCACCTCCTTGATGGCGCTGACCTCGAAGATGATGCGCTGTCCTTCGCCGCCGAGACCGTGTTGCGGGTCGGCGAGGGCGAAGCGTCGCCGCGGCAGTTCGAGTTCGAAGACACTTACTACGAGCACGGTGCCGACCGTAGCGCCGCCCGGGCGCTTCCGTTGTTGCTCCTGCCCATTGCCGCTCGACTTCGCACGCTCATCGACAAGGCAGATGGGTGGGTGGCCTTCGAGCGCGCCGCTCGTGCAGGCCTCAATCTTGCTCAAGCTGTATCGAACGAGGTGCGGCTCCACCTTGCGCGTAGCTTGGATCGCGTCTGGAACACGCCGTGCGCGGTGGACGGGCGTTGCCATCACGAAGTGGGTTGGAGTCTCGCTACCCAAACGATGCGCCGTTGCGTGCTTGGCGGTTGGGACCGCGCCACCGGACGAAGAGTTGCCCTCGCGCTGGAAGAGCCCATGGCCAAATCGCTTGCCAGCGCCGACGATCACTCGATCCTCGCGTCTCGTCTCGACGCGGCGATTCGAGCGCTGGCGCCAGCAGCCGTTGCCGACATCTGCGTGTCTACGCGAGCTCACGATCTGCTGTCGACTCTCTTGGCCGCTCAGCGGCGATCGCTGCTCAGCCGCGGTCTTCCCGACGCGGATCTTCGCGGCTCCCACACTCTCGTCAGCGCACGCGCTCTGCTGACGTTGGCCGAACATGGCGACGATGCAGCCATCTACGAGCACATTGACGCTTATGCCGACAGTCCGGCTTTGCTTGGTACCCTGCTGCGAGCTCTGTCAGCGGCTGCGGAGGAAACACCGGACAGGGCAGCCACGGCTCGACGGGTCTGGCCGAGTGTCGTTCGCCACGTGCTTGCGCCGAACGCGGACTATACGCCGTTTCGGGACGGACTGTACGGCGACATGGCATTGGGCTCCCTCCTGCCCAACGCCGCGGGCGACGTTTCATTTCTATACCCCGAGGTCCATGCCAACCCGATCGCATGGTGGGAACCGCTCGATATGCAAGCCGAGGTCGAGGCGTGGCTGAGCGTCGCTGAAGGCAGAGGCAGATGTGTCGACCGCCTCATCAGCTTCCTCGGCGCCCTTGCCTCCGAGACCCAAGTCCGTACCGGGCTGTCGTGGGTCGCTCAGCTTGCGCTCGCGGATCCTGCCCACGCCGCCACCCACAGCTTCATGCTGCCGGACTGGCTAATCGAGATTCGCGGTACCGCTGTCAACGCCGGCCACTCGGACGGTTGGCAGGAAGTCGTCGACTCGCTAGTCGTCGCGGGCGTCACCCGACTCGCGCCATACTCGGAGTAACGCATTTACGTGTTCTGTCTACGCTCCACCCGATGGTCGCGACGGTGTGGAACTGACCGCCCACCAGATTATCGCGCTGTTGCCCGGCATGGTAGCGTAACAAAGGGCCAACAGGAGATACATGGATGAGGCGCAGGAAGCCGCCTAGACGCTCGGACAACTACCGCCACCCAGAAGCGGAAGCGCTGCTGCGGCCGGATATTGGCATCCAGCCGCAGTTTCGCAAGAAGAAGCCGGTGACCGCCTATCGCTACGACTCTTCGCTGGCGCCGTCGCTGGAGTGGGATGGGCAGAATCCGGCACGGGAGCAGGGCGAGGCGAGGATTGCCTCGTTGGAGCAGCACATCACGCGCCTGTCGGCGAGCCTCGACGGTGCCGGTACCGAGCCGTGGTCGGAGGAAGATTGCACCTCGGCACGCCGCGAGCTTGCCAACGCGCAGCGGCACCTCGCGGAACTGCGGGCGCTGTCCAAGTCGTTTCTCAACTGGGCGGGCAAAGCGGAGCGGCTGTCGTTCGAGGTGCCAACACTGCCGCTATTCGTGCACGAACGGTTGTCAACCGCCGCTATCCTGGAGACGCTGAAGGGGCATCGGCCGGACGACCAGCCGACGCAGTTCGAGTTGTTCGGCGAGAGCGATCTGCCCATTCACTACCGGTTGCTCAAAGGCCTACGAGCATCGCAATGGGTGGGTGAACCGGCTGATCCTTGGTGATTCGCTCGTGGTGATGAACTCACTGGTAGGATTCGACGGGCTTGGGCAAGACCAGCCTGATGCGCGACACCCTGCGTGGGCTGGACGCCGCGGGTGAGGTGACGCCGCTGTTCGTCGATCTCGAGGACGCGCGCGACCCGCAGGACGCCATCGCCGAGGTCGCGGCCGCGACCACACAGGCACAGAGGCTGTGGGGCGCATCAAGCGTGGCTTGTAATACGTCGGCGATTACATTGAAGATGTAGGCATCGGCGAAGTAAAGGCCAAGCTGCGTAGCGGGATCGAGCGCGGAACGTGGAAACAAAGGGCGAACGAACTGTTCGCCGCTCTGGATCACCACAAGGAGCGGGTTGCGTTGGCGATTGACGAGCTCTCGATCCTGATCAATCGCCTGCTCAAGGGCTCCGACTATCAGCTTCCGCCGGAAAGCAGGCCGCGGACGAGTTCCTGAGCTGGCTGCGAAGGGCTTTCCCAGCAAGCGCTGATGCAGCTCCTGGGGGCGCCCGCAGAGCCGGCAATGACCTGAAACCGATACCCGGGATCGGCATGCGGTTCGTACGCTTCGATGGACATCCGGGATACATCGACCAGCCGGGTCGCGAAGTGAAAGGTGTGGACGGTGCCGGCGGAGTCGACCAGTTGCACGGGCGGGAACTCCGGGTGCCGGAAGTCGATGCCGGCGCGCGATGCGACTTCCTCGTTGTAGCAGGCGTTGCACAGCAATCGCGGTGTGCCGTTACCAAATCGGACGGTCTCAAACGGATGATGGACCTCTTTGCCGCAGTTCTCGCAGTGCTCCGTTCGATTCTGGCGCAGCACGTCCCAGTCCGACGGGATCTGACGCGGGGGAGACGATGTCACCGACGATTGTCGTGCGGTCCCGCATGCAGCCCAGCCACCCGTCGTCCCGCGCAACGGGGGGAGGCGGGACGATCTGCGCGACCGGCTTGCAAAATCGCGTCACGAGCACCGGAACGCGCGTCTTTCCCACGCGATCCAGAACGGCGAGACAGGTGGCCTTGAACGTCGAGATCCGAATTTCCTCCACGTCCCCGACAATTGTACCATGGATTATGACCATAGTCCATCATTTGTCGACGTATTCACCGTCAAACCCTGTTGACACGTCTAGGCGCTTCCACCTATGGTGGTTAGGTGAGTTCTGGCGGAGGGGCCACGGATACTGTGACCGGCCAGTTGTCACAATCTGTCCGGTGCTCTTCGCCTTCGCCTTTCGGCGTGCGTGACGGGGCGGGCCGGTGGCGTGAGTGATACAGGGGGACTGGATGCCGAACGAAGTTCGCCTTTGGCAGGTGGGGCCCGACGAGCAGCTCAAGGAAGTCCAACGCGAGTCCCTTGATCTCGAGGCGCGTCTTCAGGGTTGGCTCGCCCGAGACATATCCATCTTGGATCCCCGGCTTCTCGTTATCGGGCGTGAGGTCCCGACTGACTTCGGCGGTTATGTTGATCTTCTCTGCATCGACGCAGTCGGCGACCTTGTTGTAGTCGAGCTCAAGCGAGACAAGACACCACGGGAGATCACGGCGCAGGCGCTCGAGTACGGTTCGTGGGTTATGGATCTGTCCAATGAGCGGGTCACTACCATCGCTGAGGCATATCTGCGGGAGACGGGATTCCGGCGGGCCTACAGGAGTAGCTTTGGCACGGACGTACCGGAGACGCTCAACGGTGACCACCGCGTACTGATTGTTGGCTCGCAGATCGACGCGAGCTCGGAGCGAATCATCAAGTACTTGTCCGACAAGCACGGAGTTAATATCAACGCTGCCACCTTCCAGTACTACCGAACGCCCGACGGGACGGAGTTCCTCGCACGCGTATTCGTGATTGATCCGTCGGCGGTGGAGCTACATAGTCGCACCAAGGGGACATCCAAGCGTCGTCCCAATCTCACCTATGAGGAGCTTGAACGGCTTGCCGAGGAATCCGGTATCCAAGATCTCTACCAGCACGCGGTCTCTGCGTTCGAACGCAGCCTGCAGAAAACCCGAACAAGGAGTTCCATCGGATTCACCAATCTCTTCGCTGGGCGGCGCAAGAACGTCATCAGCTTGCTGCCCGGAGAAAGCAGTGCGCATGACGGTCTCCGATACCAGCTGTACAAGAATCGATTCGCGGCTCTCACTGGCCTAGACGAGACAGATGTCGAGGATTTGATGCCGGCGGCGCATGAGGATTGGATCTATTACCATAGCGCTGGTCCCGACTACGAGGGATTCCAGGGATTCGTCACGAATCGCGATGAGATTGACCGGCTGGCGGGGGCACTCTCCGACAGCACTCGAACCACCAGCGAGACCGGTTAGCTGCTGGCCCGGACGAACTGAGGATTTTGTCCAAACTCCAACCCTCGTTGTAGCGTTGTAGTACTAAATTAAACTACGGGCAAGGGACATCCGTCACCACCGTATCGGTCGTGAAAGTCAGACCACTGGCGGCGGGCGGGGACCTGGAGGATGCGGTCTTCCTCCAGGAGGTAGGCGCTGAGCTGGCCGCCGAAGACGCAGGCGCTGTCGCGGCCGACCAGGTAGGGGCGGGCGTCCGGGCCGGTGCTGGGGGGACGCTTTACGACCAGGCCGCCGGGGGCGTCGTGGCCGAACACGATCAGCTTGCCGCCGGGGGCCACGTGGTCGTGCCAGCGCGGGCCGACGATGCCGCCGGTCGGCGGCCAGGTGCGGATGGCGAGCAGCTCGTCGCGCGTGCTGCCGGCCAGGCCCAGCTCGGGGTTGACGCCGGCGTGGACCAGCAGGAAGCGCGGGTCGTCGATCCACAGTGGCACCGTCGCCAGCCACGCCGCGAGCTCGACGGCGTAGGGGGCTAGCGTCCGCACCTGGAGGCCGCGAGATTCCTTGATGGCGGCGGACGTGGTGCCGGCGGCGACCGCGCGCAGTTGCGGCAGCAGCCAGTCTTCGTGGTTGCCGAGCACCATCTCGGCGCCGGTGGCGCGGATCGCCTGCCACACGCCGACCGGGTCGGGGCCGCGGGTGCAGGCGTCGCCGGTCAGCAGCAGGCGGTAGCGGTCCGGCGCGAACCGGACCGCCTCCAGCAGGGCCAGGAACTCGGCGCAGCAGCCGTGGACGTCGCCGACGAAGATGGTGCGCGGGGGCCGTTCGCCGGCCTCCCGAGGCAGCGGCGCGGACTGGTTCACGGGCGCGTTACCGGGCGCCGGCGGCGGTCTGCGAAAGGATGAAGGCCCGCAGCGCGGGGAACTGCGGCTCCAGCGGCGTGGCCTGCTTGGGGCGGTCCAGCAGCTCCCGCAGCGGCGCCGGTACGGGCGGGGTGACGCCGGTGGCACGGCGCACCGTTTCCGGGAACTTGCCGGCGTCGGCGGTGGCCAGCACCACGATGGGCGTCGGTTCGCCCCCGCCGGGCCGGTCCGCGCGCAGGCGGCGGGCGGCGGCGATGCCCACCGCGGTGTGCGGGTCCACCAGCCGGCCGTCGGTCTCGTGCACGTGCCGGATGGTGGCAAGGGTCTCCTCGTCGCTCACGGCGCAGCCGCGCAGATTGGTGCGCAGCGCCGCCGGGTCGTGGTTCCAGCGCGCCAGGATGCGTTCGAGGTTGGACGGGTCGCCTACGTCCATGGCGTTGGACAGGGTCGCGAAGCTGGCATGGGGCTGCCACTCGCCGGTGTCGAGGTACTGCGGCACCACGTCGTTGCGGTTGGTGGCCGCCCAGAAGCCGGCCACCGGCAGCCCCCACTGCGCGGCGTACAGCCCCGCCGTCAGATTGCCGAAGTTGCCGCTGGGCACGCAGAACAGCGGGCGGCCGCGGGCGCGCAGCCGGAGGCCGGCGAAGACGTAGTAGAACGCCTGCGGCAGCAGGCGGCCGAGACTGATCGAGTTGGCCGGGCACAGGCGCGCCGCCGCTACCAGCTCGGGGTCGGCCAGGGCGCCCTTCACCAGCCGCTGGCAGTCGTCGAACGAGCCGGCCACCTCCAGCGCGTGGACGTTGTCGCCCAGGGTGGTGAGCTGCTGCTCCTGCAGGCGGCTGATCCGGCCCGACGGATAGAGCAGCACCACCTCGATGCCGGCGCGCCGCCAGAACGCGCGCGCCACCGCGCCGCCGGTGTCGCCGGAGGTCGCCACCAGCACCACGGCCCCGCCACTGCCGGCCCGGCCGCTACGGGAGTCTCCGGCGAGCCCGTGCTCAAGCAGGGTCGCCAGAAAGGAGGCGCCGAAGTCCTTGAATGCGCAGGTCGGGCCGTGGAACAGCTCCAGCAGGACGATCCCGTCGCTGAGCCGGCGCAGGGCGGGCGCGAACGGAAACGCCGCCGCGGCCAGCGCGCGCGCCGCGTCTGCCACAGCCGCCGGCCCGCCGGCCCGTCCCGCCAACTCCTCGGCGAACAGCGCCGCGCTCAGCGCCGCCGCCACTTCCACGTACGGTGCCTGATCCGGCAGGGCGGCGATCTCCCGCCGCAGGTCCGGCGGCGGCGCCGGCTGGTAGAGGCCGCCGCCGGGCGGCAGCCCCGCCAGCAGCGAGGCGCTGAACGACAGCCGCACCATCGGATCGCGGGTAGAACAGACGTGCACTCACCGTCCTCCTGCCGATTGTCCCGCGGCGGTCAGCATTCCTCCACCACCCGGGGACCGGACCGGTTGATCTGCGAAACGTAAAGTTCGGCGTTCAGTCCGGCGGTCCTGAACGCGGCCTGCATGGCTTTGCCGACAACGGTCGCCCGGGACTTGGACTCCGCCAGTGCAAACACCGCCGGCCCGGCACCGGATATCGAGCAGCCGATCGCCCCGTTGGCCAAAGCGGCCTCCTTCACCCGCCCGAAGCCGGGAATCAGCACCGCGCGCACCGGCTCGGCCACCACGTCGCACAGCGAGCGGCCCATCAGCTCCAGGTCGCCGGTATACAGCGACGCCACCAGGGCCGCCAGATTGCCCCATTGCGCGACCGCGTCCGTGAGGCGGATCTGCTTGCGCAGCATGCGCCGCGCCGCCTCGGTGGGAATCTCCACGTCCGGGCTGAGCAGCGCCGCCGCCAGGCCGGCCGGCACCGGCAGCCGCACCAGGTCCAACGGGTCGCTGCTGCGGACCAGGACGAACCCGCCCAGCAGCGCGGGCGCGGCATTGTCCGCGTGTCCCGCGCCGGCCGCCACCCGCTCCGCCTCCAGGGCGCACGGCAGCAGCTCCTCCGGCGGCAGCGGTTCGCCCGCCAACCGGTTCACCGCGTGCAGCGCGGCCGCGGCGCTGCACGCCGAGCTGCCCAGCCCGGAGGCGAGCGGCATCCCCTTGCGCAACTCCAGGTCCACCCCGAACGGTTGCTGCAGCCGCTCCAGCAGCATGCGCACCGCCACCACCGCGGTATTGCGGTCGTCGCGCGGCAAGCGGCCGGCGTCGCCCGTGACCGCGCGCAGCGTCACGCCGGGCGCCGGCCGCCGCCGGGCGCGCACCGTGTCGCCCGGGCGGGCCACGGCGAACCCCAGCACGTCGAATCCCGAGCCCACGTTGGCGACCGTGGCGGGCGCGAACGCGGTAACCGACTGCAGCGGCGGCACGGCTCAGTCGCCGAGGAACGCCGCGTGAATCACGCGCAGCGCTTCCCGCTCGTCGCGCTCGGCGATCACCAGCGAGATGTTGCGTTCCGAGGAGCCCTGGGCGATCGCCAGCACGTTGATCCCGTGCGCGCCGAGCGCGGCGAACAACTGGCCGGCGATGCCCGGCGTGCCGCGCATGTGCTCGCCGATGATGGCGACGATCGCCAGGTCGCGTTGCACCTCGAAGTGGTCGATCCGTCTGGTTTCCAGTTCCAATGCCAACTCGGCGTGCAGCGCGGCGAGCGCGGCATCCGCCTCGGCGGCGCGCAGCACCAGACAGATGCTGTGCTCGGACGACGCCTGCGAGATCATCATCACGTTGATCTGGCCGCGCGCCAGGGCGCCGAGCACACGCGCCGCCATCCCGCAGGCGCCGAGCATGCCGCCGCCCTCGACGTTCACCAGGGCGATCGAGTCCACCGAGGCGATCCCGGTAATCGCCCGGCTGTCCGCGCTCGGCTGGTGCGTGATCCGGGTGCCGGCCTGCTCCGGCCGCCTGGTGTTGCGCACGTGCACCGGGATACGCTGCTCCACCACCGGGATCAGGGTGTGCGGATGAATCACGCGCGCCCCGAAGTAGGACATCTCCATCGCTTCCTGGTAGCTGAGCTGCGGAATCACGAACGCCTCCGGGACGTGCCGCGGATCGGCGCTCAGCACGCCGTCGACGTCGGTCCAGATCTCCAGCTCGCCCGCCTGCAGCCCGGCCGCGAGCAGCGACGCGGTGTAGTCCGATCCGTCCCGCCCCAGCGTGGTGGTGACGCCCGCGCCGCTGGCGCCGATGAACCCGGGCACCACGCACAGCGCGGGGGCGCGCGCCTGCAGGGCGGGCCGCAGCGTAGCGCGTATCCGCTCGTAGGTGACCGCGAACTGCACGGCCGCGCGCCCGTGTTCGGCATCGGTCACGATCAGCGCGCGCGCGTCCACCAATCGCGCCGGTGCGCCGCGCTCGGCCAGCAGCGCCGCGGTCATGGTGGTGATCAGCCGCTCGCCGAAGCTCATTACCAGGTCGAGCGTGCGCGGCGAGCACTCGCGCAGCAGACTCACGCCGTGCAGCACGTCCTCCAATTCCGACAGCAGCAACTGGAGCCGCGTGAGGATGGCGGACTGGGCGCGCGGAGGACACAGGTCGTGCACCGCCTGCACGTGGCGCGTGCGCAGTTCGGCTATCTGCTCCCGCGTGTCGCCGCCGCCGGCCGCCGTGTGCGCGGCGTCGATCAACCGATCGGTCGTCCCCCCCATGGCCGAGAACACCGCCACCCCGCCGGCGGCCAGCCGCTGCCCGGCCACCGCCAGCGCGCGGTCCAGCCGTTCGCTGTCCGCCAGCGAGCTGCCGCCGAACTTGATGACGCGCTCGCCGCTCACCGCTCTCCGCCCAGGTCGCACCGCACGGACGCACGGTACCCAAACCCGCCGGAAAAGTCTCGCTTCGAGGCGCGGGCGGCGCGTAGCGCGCGGCCATCACCGTGCGCGCCGTGCGCTGCGCATGCGCTGCGCGGTGCGGCGTTGCACTCGCTGGCGGGTTTGGACTAGGCTGGCGGCGATGGTTGCGGCTCCGGCGCCCTTCGCGCGTCTGTTGGACGAGATCGAGCGGGCCGTGGCGGCGGCGTTGCCGGACGCTCCCCCGGCCGCGGGTGCGGAAGCAGGCGCCGTGTGGCGGCAGCGCGGCAATGCGACCGCGGAGTTCGGCGATCAGCGGCAGCTCCTGGAGATCGAAGCGCCCGCCCGCGACCTGATCGCGCGCGGCGGCAAGCGCTGGCGCTCACTGCTGCTGGTCCTCACGTGCCGTCTGTGCGGCGGCGCGGAAGAAACCGCCGTGCCGCTGTGTCCGGTCGTGGAGCTGGCCCACACCGGCAGCCTGATCATCGACGACATCGAGGACGGCTCCGACCTGCGGCGCGGACAGCCGGCCGTGCATCTGCGGCACGGGCTGGATCTGGCGATCAACGCCGGCAACCTGCTGTACTTCCTGCCGGCGAGCTGCATCGCCGCCGCCCGGCTCGGCGCCGCCGCCGAGCTGGAGGTGGTGCGGCTGTACTTCGAGGCCCTGCAGCGGATGCACTACGGCCAGGGACTGGACATCCTCTGGCACCGCGATCCGGCGCGGCTGCCCACGGTCGAAGAGTACCGGACCATGTGCCGGTTCAAGTCGGGCAGCCTGGCGGGACTGGCCACCGGCCTGGGAGCGGTGGCCGCCGGCGCGCCCGCCGCACTGACCGGGTTCCTGCGGCGCCGCGGGGAGGAGTTCGGCGTCTGCTTCCAGATCGTCGACGACGTGCTCAACCTCACCACCGGCAATCCCGGCAAGCGGCGCGGCGACGACCTGATAGAAGGCAAGAAAAGCCTGCCGGTGGTGCTCTACTGCCAGCGCGATGCGCCGGCGCGCGCGCGGCTGCAGGAGCTGCTGGCCGCGATCCGCCGGCCGGCTGCGGGGGCCGACCGCCACGCTCTGATCGAGGAGGCGATCGCGCTGCTCGACGGTACCGGCGCAATCGACGAAGCGCGGCGAATCGCGCACGCCGCGTACCGGCAAACGCTGGATCAGCTCAAGGCGCGCACCGATCTTCCCGGTGCGGCCGCGCTGGCGGCGATCGAGCAGCTCACCGGCGCGCTGGTCGAGAACTAGCCGCAACCGCCGGGCTTGGCTCCCCTGGCTCCCCGGGCCGAGTTGCCTCCCCCGGCCGGCGGCTGGTACCTTCAGAAGCGATGGCTGTCAGCCGCCGCCTCATGCCGTACCGATACTACAACGCCACCATGGGGCTGATTCTCGCCAACGTCGCGGTCTTCATGCTGCAGTTCCTCAGGCCGGCGCTGGTGGTGGAGTTGGCTTTGATTCCCCCGGCGGCGGTGGAAGGCCGGTGGTGGACCTTGCTCACGTACATGTTCCTCCACTCGCGCGGCTCGCTGTACCACATCATCTTCAACATGCTGGGGCTGTTGTGGTTCGGCACGCCGGTGGAACGGCACCTCGGCAGCACCGAGTTCCTGGCCTTCTATTTCCTGAGCGGCATCGGCGCGGGGCTGTTCGCGCTGCTGTTCTCGGCCAACAGCGCCGTCATCATCATCGGTGCCTCCGGCGCCCTGTTCGCGGTGATGCTGGCCTTCGCCACGCTCTACCCGGACGCCGAGATCTACCTGTTCTGGTTCCTGCCGTTGCGCGCCCCGATGGCGGTGCTGGTGTTCGCGGGGATCGCCGTGCTGGGCACGCTCACCGGGTTCCAGCCGGGCACCTCGCACCTGACTCACCTGGGCGGTCTGATCGCGGGATTTCTGTACGTCTGGCTGCGGCTGGGCCGCAACCCGATCGATGCCTTCTTTCGTCGATAGGGTTCCCGGCGGCAGGGCTGCCGGCGGCAGGGGCCGGCGCTCGCCCCGCGCGGTCGGCTGCCTGGCGCTGCTCATCGGCAGTCTCGCGGCCGCGGGCGTCACCGCGCAGACCGACTCGACCGAACCGACCGAACCGGCCGGCGAGCTCGAACCGGGCGCGCGCACGCTGGTGGTCGCCTACGCTCCCCAGCAGTTCTCGCTGGATCCCCTGCATACCTTCTCGACCACGGAAGCGCAGCTCTTCACCGCAGTCTACGAGGGGCTCGTCGCCTACGATCCGCTCACTCTCAACCCGGTCGCGGGCCAGGCCGAACGCTGGGAAATCTCGCGCGACCGCCGCCGGTACACCTTTCACCTGCGCGCTGGCGCCAGCTTCTCGAACGGCGACCCGCTGCACGCCGAGCACTTTCGCCAGTCCTGGCTGCGCATGATCGACCCGGGCGCGGCGGCGGAGTACTCGTTTCTGTTCGATGTGATCGAGGGCGTGGAGGCGTATCGCAGCGGCGAGCTGGCCGACCCCGATCGGGTGGGAATACGTGCCCTGAGCGACACCGTGCTGGAGGTGGAGCTGGAGCAGCCGGCCGATCACTTTCTGAAGGTGCTGGCGCACCACAGTTTCTCCGCCATCCACCCCGGCTACCTCGGGGCGGCGAACTGGGATCGCGCCGGCACGCTGATCGGCAACGGCCCGTTCAGGGTGGTGGAGTGGACCGACCGGGTGCTGATGCTGGAACGCAATGAATACTACTGGGGAAGCGGGCAGGTGGAGCTGGACCGGGTGGAGGTGCGCTTCATCGAGGATCCGGCCGAGATCACGCGCGCGTTCCGGCAGGGCGAGGTGCACTGGGCGAACAACTGGGAGCATTCGGAGCAGCTCCGGCCGTATCTGGTACTCAACGCCCTGTACGCCACGACCTACTTCTACTTCCGGTCCGATCGCGCACCGTTCGACGATGAGCGCGTGCGGCGCGGCCTGGCGCTGCTGCTGCCGTGGGAGCAGATCCGCGACCGCGCCAGGATGCAGGTGCCGAGCGACGTGCTGGTGCCGGCCAGCGCCGAGTACCCCGAGGTAATCGGGATCCGCGCCGCCGACGAGCGGCGCGCGCTGCGGCTGCTGAACCAGGCCGGTTTCCCGAACGGCCGCGGCCTGCCGCCGATCTCGATCAAGATCGTCGGCGGCAGCCTGCAGCGGCACGTCGCCGAGCTGATGCGCGAGACCTGGGAAGGCCGGCTGGGCGTGGAGGTGTCGGTGCAGGAGTTCCGCTACCGCGACCTGCTGGCGGAGATCGGCGCCGGCGACTTTACCCTGGCGCACCAGTCCTGGGTCGGGGACTTCGCCGACCCGCTGAGCTTCCTCCAGATGTGGGTGCGCTCGAGCAATCTCAATGACGCGGCCTTTGCCAGTCGCCAGTATGACCGCGCCGTGCAGCGCGCGGTGCGCGCCACCGGCGCCGACCGCCTGCGGGCGTTGGCGGACGCGGAGACGATTCTGCTGGAGGAAGCGGTCATCCTGCCGATCAGCCACATGGTTGCCTACAACCTGGTCAGCCGCGGCCGCCTGGACGGGTGGTTCGCCAACCCGCTCGACATCCATCCGTTCCGGTTCATCCGCTTCCGGCAGGTGAGCGGGCCGCGCGGCGTGGCCGCCGCCGCGGACGGAACCGCTACCGGTCGCGGCCGCCGGCGAACCGCTCCAACAGCGCGGTGAGCCGCGCGCGCAGCAGCAAGCCGATCCCGAACAGCAGCGCCGCCACGCCGAAGATGATCCCCGCAAACAGCCACCGTTGCCCGGCCGCGGCGTCGCCCATGATCACGCTGCCGACAATGCCCGGCAGCCGGCCCACGGTGGAGATGACCATGAACACCGTGAACCGCATCGGGGACAACCCGGCAACGTAGCACAGGATGTCCTTGGGGATGCCCGGCACAAGAAAAAACAGAAAGAAAGTTGCGGTGGCGCGCGGCGACCCGGCGACCTTCTCCATCCGTTCGAGCTGGTCCGCCGGCAGCACGGCGCGCAGGAACTCGACGCCCAGCAGCCGCGACGCGAGAAACGCGATGGCGGAGCCGAGCGCGATCCCGGCCGAGGTCAGCGCCAGCCCCCAGGCGATCCCGAACAGGTAGCCGCCGGCGATCTGGGGGACCTCGCCCGGGATGATGAAGATCACCACCTGAACCACCTGCGCGGCGAGGAAGATCAGCGGCGCCGCCACCCCGAACCCGCGCACCCAGTCGCGCAGTTCGGCCGGAGCGGTGGCCAGCGCCCAGATCTCCTGGCGGTAGAGCAGCGTAACCGTGAAGATGGCGGCGAACAGCAGCGGATAGGCGAGAATGGCTACGGCGCGGCGCATTACGGGTACTACTGTAATCGACTCCCCGTTCCGCTACGACCCGCGCCGGCACCGCCGGCACCGGCAAGATTTGCCCCAGCGGACGCGCGACATTATTATTCGCCGTGATGTTTACATTCGGCGTCCGCGGGAGAGCGCCGCGCGCCCAGGCGAGCGGGACCGCCACGACTCCGACGGTGAAGCCAAAGGCTACCTCGCCCGGGGCCGGCACCAGGAAGGGCACCGCGAGCAGCTCCAAGGCCGCGACCCGCAAGACCGCCGGCAGCAGCACGGCTGCCGGCAGAACCACCTCGACCAGGAGCGCATCGGCCAAGTCGACCTCCGCCAAGGCCGCCACCAAGGCCGCCACCAAGGCCGCGGCCAAGACCGCCACCGCCAGGAAGGCCGCCACCGCCAGGAAGGCCGCCAAGTCCAAGCCGCGCAAGCTGCCCTACAAGGTGGGCCAGCAGCTCGTGTACCCGTTGCAGGGAGTCGGTCAGATCCGCTCGATCGAGGAGCTCAAGTTCCGCGACGAGATGCTGCTCTACTACATCGTCTACCTCGAGGTGTCGGACATGACGATCATGGTGCCGGTGGACCGCGCGGACGAGCTCGGTATCCGCGCCATCGTGCCGAAGCCGGCCGCTACCGGCGCCCTCAAGCTGGTCGGGGAAGACTTCGAGCCGATTCCGACCGACTGGAAGCTGCGCTACCAGATGAATCTCGATCTGCTCAAGGCGGGCACGGTGACCGACATCGCCAAGGTAGTGCGGGCGCTCTACCATCGCAGCAAGGTCAAGGAGTTGCCGATCCTGGAGCGCAAGCTGTACGACAACGCCCTGACCCTGCTGGTCGACGAGATCTCCTTTTCCCTCGGCAAGGACAAGGACAAGGTGCACGAGATGATCTTCCAGCGGCTGGCGGCCGTCCGCGCTTAGCACCATCTCCCGCGTACCCTGGAAACGCACGCTCGACCGGTTCGCCGCGCGCGTAGGGCACACGCTGCCGCTGGTATCCGCCACCGCCGCGGCCCAGGCCGAGGGGACGGAGCCGCGCGACCCGTTCCGCATCCTGGTGGCGACCGTGATCTCGCTGCGCACCAGGGACGAGGTGACCGGCCCCGCCGCCCGGCGGCTGTTGGCCCGCGCCCCCACGCCGGCGCTGCTGGCCGCCACCCCGGAGGCGGAGGTCGCCGAACTGGTCTATCCCGCCGGGTTCTACCGCACCAAGGCGCGCCACCTGCGGGCGCTCGCCGCGGTCCTGCTGCGCGACCACGGCGGCCGCGTGCCGCGGTCGCCGTCGGCCCTGCTGCGCCTGCCCGGCGTGGGCCGCAAGACCGCGAATCTGGTGCTGGGGCTGGGGTTCGGCATCCCCGCGATCTGCGTCGACACCCACGTGCATCGCATCTGCAACCGCCTGGGGTGGGTGACCACCCGCACCCCCGACGCCACCGAGGCGGCACTGGCGGCGGTCTTGCCGCGGCGCTACTGGATTCCGATCAACGCCGTGCTGGTGCGCTACGGCCAGCAGGTGTGCACGCCGCTGGCCCCGCACTGCTCACGCTGTCCGGTGCAGGCCACCTGCCCGCGGCACGGCGTGACCCGCCACCGTTAGGCCCCGTCGGGACCCGCCTAGCGCCCCGAAACCGTCGCCTGCGGCGTCGCTTTCGGCCCATCCCCACCGACGACTATGAGTCTGTCGCAATCCGACAGACTCCTAGTCGTTTTCCATCTCGTTGATGCGGTCGCGCAGCTTGGCCGCTTCTTCGTAGTCCTCGTCCTGTACCGCCTCGTCGAGCGCGCGGTGCAGTTGCGCGAGCAGCGAATCGTCCTGCTCCCCGGCGGCCTCGCCCGGCTGCCCCGAACGCTGGCCGTCGTCCACGCCGGACACCGAGCTGACCGGCATCCCGACCCGGTTGACCACGTCCTCGTCGATGAAGATGGGACACTTCACCCGCACCGCCAGCGCAATGCAGTCCGACGGCCGCGCATCGGCGATCAGCTCTTCGTGCTCGTCCTGGATCAGCACCAGGCGCCCGTAGAAAATATTGTCGTTGATCGCGGTGATCTCGATCCGGTTGACGTGCACGTCCAACCGGTGGAGCACCGCCAGAAACAGGTCGTGCGTCAGCGGCCGCGCCACGTGCACGTCGCCCAGCCCGACCACGATCGACTGCGCCACGGTCGGTTCGACGAAGATCGGGACCACCGAATCGGAGCCGGTTGGCCGGATCAATACCGCGTTGCCGTCGCGCGCCTTGACCACCGTCCAAACGTTAGCAGGTACGAGCATACCTAAGCGGACTTCTTCTCATCCACCAGGATGACCTCGGGGGTCTCGGCGTTCTCCACCGCCTCGCGCGTCACCACCACGCGCTTCTGACCTTTCACCGAAGGCACGTCGTACATGATGTCCACCATGATGCTCTCGATGATCGAGCGCAACCCGCGCGCGCCGGTCTTGCGTTCCACCGCCTTGCGCGCGATCGCGTCGATCGCGTCAGGCTCGAACACCAGGTCCACGTCGTCCACCTTGAGTGACGCCTTATACTGCTTCGCCACCGAGTTGCGCGGCTCGACGATGATCCGCTTGAGCGAATCGACCGAGAGCTGCTCCAGCGGCACGATCACCGGCAGGCGGCCGATGAACTCGGGGATCAGTCCGTAGTGGATCAGATCGTCCGGCTCAAGCTGGGCGAACAGCTGCACCAGATCCTTCTCCTGCAGCCCCCTGACGTCCGCCCCGAACCCCAGCGGATTGTCCTCCACGCGCGCTTCCACCACCTGATCGAGGCCCACGAACGCGCCGCCGCAGATGATCAGGATGTTGGTCGTGTCGATCTTGAGCATCTCCTGGTTGGGATGCTTGCGGCCGCCCTGAGGCGGCACCGAGGCGACGGTGCCTTCGATGATCTTGAGCAGCGCCTGCTGGACGCCCTCGCCCGACACGTCGCGGGTAATCGACACGTTCTCGCCCTTCTTCGAGATCTTGTCGATCTCGTCGATGTAGATGATGCCGCGCTCCGCGTGCGCGATGTTGTTGCCGGCACTCTGGATCAGCTTCAGCAGGATGTTCTCGACGTCCTCTCCCACGTACCCGGCCTCGGTCAGCGTGGTGGCGTCGGCGATCGCGAACGGCACCTTGAGCTTGCGCGCCAGGGTTTCGGCCAGCAGCGTCTTGCCGGTGCCGGTGGGACCGATCAGGAGCACGTTGGACTTGTCCAGCTCGACCTCGGTCTTGTCCTTGTTGCGCATGGAGATGCGCTTGTAGTGGCTGTATACCGCCACCGACAGCACCTTCTTGGCTTCTTCCTGGCCGATCACGTACTGGTCGAGGTAGCGCTTGATCTCTTTCGGTTTGGGAATCTCCTCCTGGAACTCCGCGGCGAGGATCTCTTCCTCATCGTCCAGGATCTTCTTGCAGACGGTGACGCACTCGTCGCAGATGTAGACGCCGGGACCGGCGATCAGGCGGCGGGCGGTATCGGCGCTCTTGCCGCAGAAGGAACACAGTTTCTGACCATTAGGCTTGCCCGTCTTTGCCATTCTCTCCTCGCACCATGACCCGATCGATCAGGCCGTACGCCTGCGCCTCGTCGGCCGACATATAGTAGTCGCGTTCCAGGTCGGACGCAATCTCGTCGTCTTTCTTCTGGGTATGCACGGCGAAGTAGTGGATGATCAGCTTCTTCATGCGGATCAACTCGCGCGCCTGAATGCCGATGTCGGCGGCCTGCCCCTGAACGCCTCCCCACGGCTGGTGGATCAGCACGCGCGCCGACGGCAGCGCGAACCGTTTGCCGCGGGTGCCGCACGCCAGCAGCAGCGCCCCCATCGACGACGCCTGGCCCAGACACACGGTCTGGATGTCGGACCGGACGTACTGGATGGTGTCGTAGATGGCCAGCCCCGCGGTGACCGATCCGCCGGGCGAGTTGACGTAGAGCTGGATGTCGCGGTCGGGGTCCTGCGACTGCAGGAACAGAAGCTGGGCGACCACCAGGTCGGCGGTGAGATCGAAGATTTCGCCGTCGATGAAGATGATGCGGTCCTTCAGCAGCCGCGAATAGATGTCGTAGGAGCGTTCGCCCCTGCCGGTCTGCTCGATGACGATCGGAACCAGGGTGTTGAGTTGTTCGTTCATGGTGGAGTGCGTGGCAACGGTAGTTTACTGGTTCCCCTCTACCAAGTCCAGATAGGCCGTCGCCTTGCCGGGGCGCACGGTGTTGGCGGCCAGCAGGCGGTCGTACAGCTTCTGGTTGCGCAGCTCGGTGCGCAGATGGTCGAGCAGCTTGGCCTGTTCCAGCCGCGCGCGGTACTGGCCGGGTTCCACGTCGCGTTCGGCCGCCTGCGCGGCCACCGCCGCGTCCAGTTCCTGGTCGCCGATCTCGATCCGCTCGGCGGTCGCCAGCCGTTCCAGCACCAGCATCACCCGCGTGCGCTGCTCGATCGCCGGCCGCCACAGCTCGAGCAGCTCCTCCTTGCTGCGGCCGGCGGCGGACAGGGATTCCTCCAGTTGCTCCGGGGCCGACTCGGAGCGGGCCGCGAACCGGCGCCACTCCACCTCCAGATCGGCGGCGATCATGGTTCCGGGCAGCGGGACCCGCGAGGCGGACACCACGCGTTCCAGGAGCTGGCTGGTCAGGTCCGCGCGCACGCGCTGCGCCGCGTCCCGTTCCAGCCGGCGCCGCAGGTCCGCCTTGAGGTCGTCGAGCGTCTCGAACTCCTCGCTCACGTCCTGCGCCAGCTCGTCGTCGAGGTCAGGGAGCTGCTTCTCCTTGATCGCGGTCACGGTGACCTGCAGCGTGACCGCGCGGTTGGCCAGATGCCGATGCTGGTAGTCGGCCGGAAACACCTTCGTGATTACTTTTTCGGCACCGCGCCCCATGCCGATGAGATCTTCATCCATCTCGTACAAGTTGTAGCCGGTGCCCACCTCGAACACGAAGTCGCGCCGTTCGCTGGCCGCCACCGGCCGGCCGGCGTCGTCCTGCTCGACGTGGTTGACGGTAACCACGTCGCCGCGCGCCACCTGCACCTCGTCCCCGGCGCCGGCGGCGGGCGCCTTGTCCACCACCGCCGCGTTTCGTTCCTGAATCCGGGCCAGCTCGCGCTCCAGGTCGGCGCCGCCGATCGTGACCTGCGGCTCGTCGAGGGTCAGGTCGCGGTACGGGCCCAACTCGACGTCGGGGTAGCTGTCGTAGGTCACGGAAAAAGTGAAGTCCTGCCCCGGCGTCGGCCGCTGGTCGATGCGCACCTCCGGGTTGGCGAGCGGCGTGGGCATCTCCTCCGCCACCTCCCGCATCGCATCCTCGATCACGGTCTGGGTGGTGCTGGCCAGCAGCGAATCGCCGAACTTGCGGATCAGCAGGTCGCGCGGCGCCTTGCCGCGGCGAAACCCCTTGAGCTGGGCCTTGCGGCGCAACTCGGCCAGCCGCTTGTCGAACGCCTCCTGCACGCTGGCGCCGGCCACCGTGAGCGTGAACTGAACTTTGCTGTCCGCCGATACGGAGAAATTCTGAGTGGTTACGGTCACCCTGCGTTACCTGAGCGGGAAACGGGATTCGAACCCGCGACTTCCACCTTGGCAAGGTGGAGCTCTACCACTGAGCTATTCCCGCCTGCGGCATTGCCGCCGGCATGGCCGCCGGAACCCGCCGCCGAAGCCGGCGAGCTCCGCCATGCGAGAGAAGGGACTCGAACCCTCACGCCGTGCGGCACCAGATCCTAAATCTGGCGTGTCTGCCAATTTCACCACTCTCGCCGACGATGCGCAATGAGCCGTGAAGGGATCGAACCTTCGACCCGCAGATTAAGAGTCTGCTGCTCTGCCAGCTGAGCTAACGGCCCATGCAGCCCAGCGTCCCGCGCCGGGCGCGCGCTACGCTGCTCTGTCGTCCGTCGCGCCCGGCAGGACTCGAACCTGCGACCTACGGATTCGAAGTCCGGCACTCTATCCATCTGAGCTACAGGCGCTGGGAGGGTGGGTGATGGGGCTTGAACCCACAACTTCCAGATCCACAGTCTGGTGCTCTACCTGTTGAACTACACCCACCGAGACGCAACTGCGGCGTAGCGGAAACCTACGACCCCTGCGCGGAACTGTCAATGGGCGGCTCCGGGCGGCCGCGTCGGCCGGCGTCAGCCGTCCTGCCGGAAGTCGAGCGCCGCCGAGTTGATGCAGTAGCGCAGCCCGGTCGGCGCGGGGCCGTCGTCGAACACGTGGCCGAGATGCGCGTCGCAGCGGTTGCAGAGCACCTCGGTGCGGCGCATGAACAGGTTGTGGTCGGCCGCCGTGCCCACCTGCTCCGGCGCCGCCGGCGCGGTGAAGCTCGGCCAGCCGGTGCCGGAGTCGAACTTGTCGCCGGCGGCGAACAGCTCGTTGCCGCAGGCCACGCAGTGGTACGCGCCGGGCTGCTTGGTGTTCCAGTAGGCGCCGCTGAACGGCGGCTCGGTGCCCTTGCGGCGGGTTACGTGGTACTGGGCCGGGGTGAGCTGGCGGCGCCACTCGGCGTCGCTCTTGCGCACCTTGCCCGGGTGGGCCTCGGGTGCGGCCGTGGCGGTCTCTTCAGCCATGTCGAACCTCCTCCGATGCTTCACAATCCGATTTCGTCCGCCACCTCGCGCATCGCCAGGATCACGGTCTCGATCAGGCTGTCGAGCTCGACGTCCAGCATGCCGGCGCCGCGCACGATCACCTCCCGATCCACCCCGGCCGCGAACGCGGCGCTCTTCCACTTCTTCTTCACCGACTTCACCTCCAGATCGCGCACGCTCTTCGACGGCCGCACCAGCGCGCAGGCGGTGACGAAGCCGGTCAGCTCGTCGACTGCGTACAGCGTCTTCTCCAGCTCGCTGCGCGGTTCCACGTCGGTGCAGATCTGCCAGCCGTGGGACAGCACCGCGCGCACGTAGTCGGCCGGCCACCCGGCCTGGTCCAGGATCTGTTCCGTCTTGCGGCAATGCTGCTCGGGAAACTTCTCCCAGTCCAGGTCGTGCACCAAGCCGATCACCGCCCAGCGTTCGGGATCCTCCCCGCGCCGGCGGGCGACGTAGCCCATGGTGGCGGCCACCGCGCGGCAGTGGTTGCGCAACGCGTCACTGTCAATGTAGCGCACCAGCAGTTGTTCGGCATCTTTCAGCGTCGGCGTCGTGGGCGTCATGGCCCCGATTTTACACGATTCCACACGATCGCACACGATCGTACGCGGAGAAAGCGCCTGACACGACCCCCTGCCGGCGGTATGTTTGCCCCACTCGACCGATGGCTCATCTACTCAGTTCCTATCTCGCGACAACGCCTCCGGATCAGGTAACGGCCCCGATGGCCGGCTACGTCGCCGCGCTGGACCAGATCTGCGAACTCGCCCCCGAGGTGGCGGCCGCGATCGTCCAGGAGCTGGCCGATCAGCGGGCGCATCTCAAGCTGATCGCCAGCGAGAACTACGCCTCGCTGGCGGTGCAGGCCGCCATGGGCAACCTGCTCACCGACAAGTACGCCGAGGGGGTGGCGGGCCACCGTTTCTACGCCGGCTGCGCCAACGTCGACCGGGTGGAGCGGCGCGCCGCGGCGCTGGCCTGCGAGCTGTTCGGGGCCGAGCATGCCTACGTGCAGCCGCACAGCGGTGCCGACGCCAACCTGGTCGCGTTCTGGGCCGTGCTGTCGACCCGCGTGGAGCAGCCGCGCCTGGAGCGGCTGGGCGCCAAGTCGGCGGTGGCGCTGAGCGCGTCCGACTGGGAAGCGCTGCGCGCCGAGCTGGGCGGCCAGCGGCTGCTCGGCATGGACCTGGGGTCCGGCGGCCATCTGACCCACGGCTACCGACCGAACGTGTCGGGCCGGATGTTCGAGTGCCATGCCTACGGGGTCGACCGCGTCACCGGCCGCCTGGACTACGACGCGGTCGAGCGGCGCGCGCGCGCGGTGCGGCCGCTG
Source organism: Spirochaetia bacterium (assembly GCA_965198005.1). Lineage (GTDB taxonomy): Bacteria > Spirochaetota > Spirochaetia > SZUA-6 > Bin103 > Bin103. Next base: position 626,822 of record CBDAOI010000002.1, on the reverse strand, counting down.
ATCCTGCTGGCCGGCTACAGCTCCTACCCGCGCGCCATCGACTTCCGCCGGCTGCGCGCCATCGCCGACGCGGTGGGCGCGGTGCTGATGGTGGACATGGCGCACTTCGCAGGGCTGGTCGCCGGCGGCGTGCTCGGCGGCGACTGCAATCCGATTCCGTTCGCGGACATCGTCACCTCGACCACCCACAAGACCCTGCGCGGCCCGCGCGGCGGTCTGATCCTGTGCCGCGCCGAGCTGGCAGCGGCGGTCGACCGCGGCTGCCCGCTGGTGCTCGGCGGCCCCTTGCCGCACGTGATGGCGGCCAAGGCGGTGGCGTTCACCGAGGCGGCGCAGCCGGAGTTCGCGCGCTACGCGCGCCGGATCGTGGCCAACGCGCAGGCACTCGCCGCCGCCTGCACGGCGCGCGGGCTGCAAGTGGTGACCGGCGGCACCGACAACCACCTGCTGCTGCTCGACCTGACGGCGCGCGGGCTGACCGGCCGCCAGGCGGAATCGGCGTTGCGCGAGGCCGGGATCACCGTGAACCGCAACGTGCTGCCGGACGATCCCCAGGGCTCCTGGTACACGTCGGGGCTGCGGCTGGGCACGCCGGCGCTGACCACGCTGGGGATGGCGGAGGAACAGATGGCGCAGGTGGCCGGCCAGATCGCGCGCGTGGTGGCGGCGACCGAGCCCGCCCGCATCACCAAGGGGGCCCGAGCCGGCGCCCCGAGCCGCACCCGCTACCGGCTCGACCCGGCAGTGCAGGCGGCGGTGCGCGCCGACGTCGCGGAACTGCTGCAGGCGTATCCCGCCTACCCCGGCCTCGACCTGCCGGAGCTGCAACGGCTGCTGGCCGCGGCCGGCGGCGGCGCCCCCGCGGACTGACCGGCGCATCCGGCGGCAGGCGCAGGCGCATCGGCGGCAGGCGCAGGCGCATCGGCGGCAGGCGCAGGCGCATCGGCGGCAGGCGCAGGCGCATCGGCGGCAGGCGCCACCGGCTGACCGGCGCGGCGCGAGACCGGGCGGCAGGTTTCGGGGGCGGCCGGCCGCGCGCGCGCCGGGCGTCGCGTCCAGCGCGACTCGAACGCGCGACCCGCAGCTTAGAAGGCTGCTGCTCTATCCGGCTGAGCTATGGACGCAGTGGCAAGAATCGGGATCGGGATGAGAGGACTCGAACCTCCGATCTCCTGCTCCCAAAGCAGGTGCCCTAGCCGCTGGGCTACATCCCGTTGCGCGCCCCTCTGCATCACGGCAGTAGTGATTCCGCGAGCCGCTGAATGAACGGAATCAGGGTCGCCGCGGCGACCAGGACTGCCAGAATCCAGCGTGTCTGTACGGTGATCTCCTTCCGGACGCTGCCGATCTCCTTATGGATCTCGCCGATTTCCTTACGGACGTCACCGATCTGCGTGCCGAGTTCCGCACGCACGGCGGCGATCTCCTTGCCGAGGTCGGTACGCACTGCGGCGATCTGTGTGCCGAGTTCCGCACGCAGTGCGGCGATCTCCATGCCGAAGTCGGTACGCACGGCGGCGATCTGCGTGCCGAGTTCCGCACGCAGTGCGCCGATCTGCTTCTGCAGGTCGAGGAAGCCGGCATGCATCTCGCTACGCAGCTCGTCGCGGAAGCTGTGTATCTCGCTGCGTACCGCATCGCGGGACTCGGCGACCCGGCGGGCGAACCGCTCCTCCACCACAACGACGAGATCTTCGCGATGCTCGGCGCTGAACTCGTGCAAGAGGTCTGCCAGGGAATCGGCGGCCTCGGCACCGAGTTTCTCGCGCAGGGGGCGCGGTATGGAGATCACGGCCATGACGGACCGACGGTACCCCGTTCGCCGTGGCGGCGTCAACGGTGCGCTCCGGTGGTCCGGCGGTGTGGGCGCGTTCCGTGCGACCCCGGCGACCCTACGCGCGGTGGCCGCGCGGGCGGCCGCGGCTGCCGAGGCCGTAGGAGCGCAGGGTGAGCGCCTGCGCGGCGCGGTCGGGCAGCAGGCGGCGGGCGAAGCGCAGCAGCGGCGCGCTGCCGCCGCAGGCCACGATCGGCGGCGGCCGGCGGGCGCCCAGCACCGCCAGCACGCGCGCGGCCACCGCCTCGGGCGGCGGCGCGGCTTCCATCTTGCGCGCCCGGGCCTGCTCCACCGTCGCCTCGGCCACCGCGTACGGCGAATCCCCGGCGGCGCCGCCGGCGGCGCGTACGGGCGTGGTGCCGGTGGCGACGTCGCCGGGCTCCAGCAGCACGACCGCCACCCCGTGGGCGGCCAGTTCGCCGCGCAGCGCCAGCGTGTAGGCGCGCAACGCCCCCTTCGAGGCCGCGTACACGGCGTGGTAGGGCACCGGATACTCCGCGATCAGCGAGCCGACGTTGAGCAGGTACGTGGGGCGGCCCGGCGCGGCGCGCGCCCGCAGCCGCGGCAGCAACCGCCGGGTGAGGTCCAACGCGCCCCACAGGTTGACTTCCAGCACTCGGCGGGCGCGCGCCGGCGGGAATGTTTCGGCCGCGCCCAGGGCGCCCACGCCGGCGTTGTTGACCAGCGCCAGCAGCGACGAGCCGGCCAGCTCGCCCGCGGCCGCGGCAAAGGCGGCGATCGAAGCGGAGTCGGTCAGGTCGAGCCCCAGGTAGTGGACGCCGGCGAGACGCGCGTCCTCCGGCAGCGCCCGCGGGGCGCGTACCCCGGCAACCACCCCGTATCCGGCTGCGCACAGCGCCCGCGTCACCGCCAGGCCGATGCCGCGGCTGGCGCCGGTGATCACCACCGTTGGTTGGGCCATCGCGTCGCCGCCCAGTGTAGCCGGCCCGCCGCCGGCGTGCATACCGCGCGGCCGGACCGGCGGCCCGGGGGTCACAAACTGTCACGTAAGGCGGTGCGAGCGCCAAAAAATATCCAGCGTTTGGAGCGCCACAGTCCGCCTCGGCCCCGCGCCAACCCACGTGTCCCGCACCCGGGCCCTAGCAGCGCTGGAGCGAAACCCCATCCGGCCACGAAACTCCAAAATCGCCGAACCAAGCCCGCCACCGCCGCCTACGGCCCCGTCCAAAACCGCCCAGCGGCCGCGGAACAATCAGGCGCCGCCGCCATCGAATCAGCTCGGCGACCGCATCGCCGAACTCTCCGCGCGCAGGTATGACGACCTACGCCGACCGCCGCCACGGCTGGGAAGGCTGCTCGTGCGCCCACTGGCCGGCGCACCGGCCTCGACGGCGCCGCGCGCGAGAAGCTGCCGTGGCCGCCGCCCTGGCCGACCTCAACCACGTGAGCGCCGCCATGGCCTGCGGGTGCTGCGAAGGTACCGCCTCGGGTGGCGACCCCGCTCACCGAGGCGCGGCTGCTGGCGGTGGCGTGCGGCGCGACCGCCGAGCAGGTGGAGCGGCTGGTGCGCGGCTGGCGGCGGGTGGACCGGGAGGAGCGCGGCGGCCGGCGACGATGGCGCGCAGGTGCCTTGGCGCGGCGCGGGTTGAGCGCGGGTGGACGAAGACGGGATGGTGGTGCTGCGCGGGCGGTCTGCCGGAGGTGGGGGCCGCGGGCGCTGGAGGCCGAGCAGGTGCCGGCGGCGGCGGCGGACGGCACCGAGTGCACTGCCTCGCAACGGCGCGCGGATGCGCTGGGAGTCGGAAAGCCAAGCTGGACCCGTGACCGCTACCAGGTGACGGTGCACGTGCCGGCGTTGGCCGCCGGTGAGACTGCCCGTGAGACTGCCCCTTCCCCCGTGGCTACCCGGGATTTCCGCGGAAACGTGCGCCGGTGCTCCGGCCGCGGCAGCGAGCGCCCCGGGCGCGGCGGCAGCCGGCTGCGCGGCCGCTGACGCCGGCCAGTTCAGCGGAAACGCGGGGCACCGGCCGGACTCGCCACCGGCGATGCCGGCAGCACCGTGCGCCGCCGGTGAGACTGCCGCCCAGCCGGTCGCACCGCCGGTCACCGCGCGGACGCGCCTGAGCACCCCGACGCCCCCGCCGCCGACGCGCAGCCCCGCACCGGTGGCACCGGCGCCGACGGCCGACCCACCCGCGCCGCCGGCGCGGCGGTCATCCCAAAATTCACCTCGCTACGACCGCGGCCCGCCGCATCGCCTGCGACGCCGGCCGCGTACCCACGCTCCCGACGGCGCAGTCCTGGAGGTCGGGCGAGAACGCGCACGGTGCCCCGTTGCGCCGCGCGCTGGAGGTCAGAGACCACCATCAGTGTCAGTTCCCCGGCTGTCAGCTCCGCCACTGCGACGCGCATCACGTCGTGCACTGGGCAGACGGCGGGGCGACGCGACTTTCTAACCTGGTTCTCGTGTGTCGCTACCACCACCGGGCGGTGCACGAGGAGGGGTTTCAGGTGGTCTCTGGCGCGGATGGGCAGCTTGTGTTCCGGCGGCCGGATGGTACGCCGCTGCCGGCGGTGCCGGTGGCGCCACGCTGGGAGGGGGCGCCGCTGGAGCCGACCGAGGCGCGGCCGGCCGGGGATCACGGGCCCGCATACGGCGACGCCGGAGTGGTATCGCTCGAACGTCTTTGGGAACCGCCGCCGGCCGGCGGTTCATGATGCCGGCGGGATGCGCCCGCGCCCGCGCATGGTCGAGCTGGCACACGGCCGTGCTGCCTTGACCGGTCCGCCCAATGAATAAGGTATCCGACCGTGCCGCCGAGTCCCGCCGCCTGGGCGAGCTGCGCACCCGCGCCGCGGCCATCCGGCGGCGGCTGCGCCGCGAGTACCCCGACACGCCGTGCCCGCTGCACCACCGCAACGCCTACGAGCTGCTGGTGGCGACCATCCTCTCCGCGCAGTGCACCGACGAGCGGGTGAACACGGTGACGCGGGCGCTGTTCGCCCGCTATCCGGATGCGGCGGCGCTCGCGGCCGCGGATCAGGGGGAACTGGAGAGCGCGGTGCGCTCGACCGGGTTCTTCCGCAACAAGTCGCGCAACCTGATCGCCTGCGCCCGCGCGCTGTGCGCCGAGCACGGCGGCGCGGTGCCGGCCACCATCGAAGAACTGGCGGCGCTGCCGGGCGTGGGTCGGAAGACCGCCAACGTGATGCTGCAACACTGGTTCGGCGCCCCGGCCGTGGTGGTGGACACCCACTTCCGCCGCGTGGCTACCCGTCTCGGCTTGGTCACCGCCACCGACCCGGACCGGATCGAGGCCGAGGTCCGCGCCCTGATCCCCGCGGCGCAGCAGTCGGAGCTGTCGGCGGTAGTCAACTACCACGGCCGCCGCTGCTGCCGCGCCCGCCGCCCCGAGTGCGACCGCTGCCCGGTCGCGCGCTGGTGCCCCTATCCCGAAAAGATATACACGCCCGCCGGATCACCGTAGAGTAGGCAGTACGCTCGTACTGAGCGAGAGGCTGCCCATGCTTGAGTATCTGCGACTGAAAAACACGGGACCTGCGCCTGAGATGGAGATCGAATTCGCATCGCGGGTAAACCTTCTGACCGGTGACAACGGTCTCGGCAAGAGCTTCCTGCTGGACACCGCGTGGTGGGCGCTCACGCGGCACTGGCCCCGCGAGGTTAACCGGCACATGACCTGCGGGCTGCCGGCCCGACCGGTTGACCCTGCAAGGCCGGCGTCGATCCGCTTTCGTCTGTCAGCCAAGAGCGACAGTATCGAGGCCACCTCAAGGTACTTGCAACGGGCCGAAGAGTGGTCATTCAAGAATGAACGTCGATGGAACGCGGGGCTCGTGGTGTATGCTCATGCCGACGGGTCGTTTTCCGTATGGGACCCCGCCCGAAACTTGGGTCCGCGGAAAAGGCCCTTGGCGTACGTATTCACCGAGGCCGAGGTCTGGGAGGGTCTGTGGACCGGGACCAACGAGGATGTTCCCGTCTGCAACGGTCTGGTGCGAGACTGGTCAACCTGGATTCGGGCGCAGGATGACAACGCGACTGCCATGGCTGCCGCACTGCGGGCGCTGTCTCCCGGTGCGCCGGAGGAGGTCATCACACCGGGTGGGCTCATGCGGCTTGCGGTCGATGACCCGCTGGACTATCCCTCCATAGAGACCTCCTACGCAGGTGCGGTGCCGATACTCCATGCCTCGTCGGGAATTCGTCGGGCATGCGCACTGGCATATGTGTTGACGTGGGCCTGGAGCGAGCATCGGATCGCCGCCAGGCAGTTGGGCGAGGAAGTCACCGAGCGCGTGATCATGCTGTTCGACGAAGTCGAGAGCCATCTGCATCCCCGCTGGCAGCGGTCGATTCTGAAGGCGTTGCGAGATTTCGGCAATGAAGACACCCAACCCTTCGCCGGAAGAGATTTTCAGCTCGTGGCGGCCACCCACTCCCCGCTCGTGCTCGGGTCCACTGAAGCATGGTTCGACCCGAAACAGGACGCATGGTTCGACCTCGATCTGGTCGATGAGCCGCCACGGGTAACCCTGCAGCGGCGCCAATATACGCCGCGGGGCAGCGCCGGCCACTGGCTCACGAGTGAGGCCTTCGATCTAGCCACCGATCGCGGCAGTGTCGAGGCGGAGCAGGCGATCCTTCGAGCGAGAACTCTGCTCCAACAGCAGGCTCCGAAACTCGAAGAAGTTATGGAGGCACACGAACACCTTCGTTCGGTGCTGCCCGATCCCGACGTATTCTGGGTGCGTTGGAATGCATTCGTGGAATCGGTGCGGGGGCGAGCCGTGATCCGGTCTACGAATGGAGCAACTACCGCCTGGCCTGCGCGTTGATGAACGCCCGCAAGGGATGCGTTGACCAGGTGCTGGACCCGTTCGAGGTCAAGGACGGATGGTTTGCTCTGGAACTGTACGAATTCCAGGTGGTGCCGGGTACCGGGCTTCCCGATGGCATTGAGGCCGACGTGACCAATACCATTGAGCGTTTGCGGCTCAACGACTCGCAATGCCGTGAAGCGCGGCGGAAGTTTGCCGTAGATTACTGGTGCCGAGAGATAAGCTGGTCCTACCTGCAGCGGCATGCGCCATTCGTGGCGAGGGAGTTGGACCGCCAAGGGAAGCGCGATGAGGCATGAACGCGCAATTCAGCGTGGCTGGGCCGCCGTCGGGCCGAACGCCGCTTGCCCGATCCGCGCGAGCGGGGCGGGGGCGCCCGGTTCCGGCGGGGTCGCGGCCGGAGTGGCGTAGGCGAACAGCACCACGCCGCCGGCCCCGGCGCGGCGCGCGTGCTCGATCTGCTCAAGCGTGCCGCCGACCGGGTTCAGGTAACCCCCGACTCCGGCCCAGATCCGCTCCCGGCTGCCGGCGGCGACGCGCGCCTGCGCGATCCAGATGCGGAACCGCTCCGGGTCGGTGGTGTACGCCATCGGCACCACCACGTCCAGGATCCCCTCGGCCAGCCAGTTCGTCCACTCCTGGAACCGTTGTTCGCGCGCCGCGCCGCGGTCGGGCAGCACCGCCGCCGACACGATCAGGCCGGGACGGAGCAGCTTGACGTCGACGTAGATGCGCCGCACCAGCATGGAAATGCTGTCCCGGCGGAACACGCGCCACCACTCGGGCAGCGCTTCCACCAGCGCGTAGGGATCCTGCTCCGCGGCCGCGTCCAGTTCCCGCATGCGCCGCGCCGGCAGGCGCAGTCCGGCCCAGGCGCGAAACCGCTCCAGGGCGCCGCGTGAATAGTCGAATTCGGGCGAGGGGAAGCGCACGTAGTCGAAGTGGATGCCGTCCAGGTCGTAGTTGCGCGCCAGATCCATCCAGACCCGCTGCACGCGATCCTGCACCGCCGGGTGCGAGGGGCTGGTGAACAGTCCCTCGATCGACTTGATGTTGGCGGCCGCGTACTCGATCAGCCGCGCCACGTACTCGGGGCTGCGCGGGTCGCGATGGTAGAGCTGCCGCCCCAGACCGTGCGGCACCGCCAGCCAGTCGGGGTGGGCGTTCACCAGATGCTCGGGGCTGCGCGGCGGGTTGACCGGGCCCCATACCAGATGGGTGTTCACCCAGGCGTGCACCGCCAGGCCGCGCCGGTACGCTTCCTCGATCACCAACTGCAGCGGATCGAACTCCGGGTCGCCGGTGAGGAACTCGGCGCGCGGCTCCAGGCTGGAGGCATACAGCGCGTCGCCCCGGCCGCGCACCTGCACCAGCAGCGTGTTGAAGCCGGCGGCGGCGGCCTCGGCCACCATCGTCCGCACCTGCGCGGCACTGCCCAGCGCCGTCCGCACCACCCACAGCGCGCGCACCTCGGCGAAGCCGCTGGCGGGGGCGGGCCGCACCGCGGGGGTCGGGGCGGAGCCGACCGGCAGCAGCGCCAGCATGATCGCCCCCAGCACGATGATCCGGTTACGCGCCGTCGGGCGCAACGATCCCATACATCGAATATCGAACGGGTTGTCCCTTGGGGAAATACATTGTATTCGTTTCACCGAAAGTCCGGAGCATGAGGGGTCTTGAATGTACGAAACTGGATCGAATCGTCGAGCGCACGGCTGCCGTCACCATCGGCGGCATCACTCCGTCGTGGGAGTCGGGGCAATGCTGTGCGGAGTTGTCCTCCTGCTGACCTCCGGCTGCGCGTTGTTCGAGGAGGCGTTCGGCGGGGGGGACGACAGCGATGCCGCGACCGGTCAGGCGACCTCTCCCGCGGACAGGCGTCCGACCGCCGAGGAGCCGGTAATCGAGCCGCCGTCGCCGGGCGTGCTCGGCGTATACCTGAGCAGCGTCTGGCCCAATCCGGTGGCGGAGGGCCAGTTCGTCACGATTACGTGCACTGCGGCCCCCCCGGCGGGAGAGAGAATCGTGGTGCACGTGGATCTCGAGGATTCGGGTACGCGCGCGGCCGAGGGCTCTCAAGCCTGCGTCATTCAGGCTGAGGAATCGACCGGTGCGCTCTCCTACCTGGTGGGGGCGGGCGACGTGTTCGCGACCAACCGGACCATCGAGTTCACGATTTACGCGGTGGAGCCGGGTGACTTCGAAGCAGGCTCGCCGAGCACCCGGACCGTCAACGTGGTCGCCGCTTCAGCCGGCGGGTAGGCGCTCGGCCCGCCGCCCCCCGCGGCGGATGCCGGTACCGACGCCCCTATACGCCACTACATATGGAAGAAGACGTGCCGATCACGCCGCTGGTGGTGCGCAATGAGGCGCGCATCCTGCTGCTGGTGCTCGACGGGCTGGGCGGGCTGCCGCGCACCGCGGGCGGTCCCACCGAGCTGGAGGCGGCGCGCACGCCGCACCTCGACGAGCTGGCGCGGTCCGGTGAATGCGGGCTGCACCTGCCGGTAGGGTACGGCATCGCCCCGGGCTCGGCGCCGGGCCACTTGGCGCTGTTCGGCTACGACCCGTTGCGCTACCCGATCGGGCGCGGCATCGTGGCCGCGCTGGGGATCGGCTATCCGGTGCGCACCGGAGATGTTGCGGCGCGCCTCAACTTCGCCACCCGCGACCCCGCCGGCGTGGTAACCGACCGGCGCGCCGGGCGCATCCCGACCGAGGTCTGCATCCGCCTGGCCGCGCTGCTCGACACCATCGAGTTGCCGCAGGTCGAGGTCGCCGTGCGCGCGGTGCGCGACTACCGCGCGATGGTGGTATTCCGCGGCTCCAATCTGAGCGACCGGGTGACCGACACCGATCCCCAGGCCACCGGCGTTCCCGCGCGCCCGCCGGCCGGGGCAGCACCCGCCGGCGCGCCGCCGGACGCGGTCGCGGCCGCGCGCCGCACCGCCGGCCTCGCCGCCCGCTTCATCGAGCGCGCCCGCGCCCTGCTGGCGGCCGAGCGCCCGGCCAACGAAGTGCTGCTGCGCGGCTTCGCCCGGCTGCCGGAGATTCCCGCGCTCGGCGACCGCTTCGGCCTGCGCGGCGTGGCGCTGGCGGTGTACCCCGACTACAAGGGCGTGAGCCGCCTGGTCGGGATGGAGGCGCTCGACGAGCTGCCCGACCTGGAGGCGCAGGCGGCGGCGCTGGCGCGGGTTTGGCCCGACTACGACTTCTTCTTCCTCCACCACAAGTACACCGACTCCGCCGGCGAGGATGGCGAGTTCGACGCCAAGGTGGCCGAGATCGAGCGCGTGGACGCGCTGCTGCCGCGGCTGCTTGGCCTGCGCCCCGAGGTGGTGATCGTCACCGGCGACCACTCCACCCCGAGCGTGGCGCGCGCGCACACCGCGCACCCGGTGCCGTTCCTGCTGCACGCCGCCGCCGGGCGCCCGGACACCGTAGCGGCGTTCGGCGAACGCGCCTGCGCGGCCGGTGCGTGGGGGGTGATTCCCGGCTGCGCGCTGCTGCCGATCGCGCTGGGCTACGCCGGCAAGGTGGCGCGCTTTGGCGCTTGACCAGCCGGCCGTGGTGGCGCGACCGCGGCAACCGCTGCGCCCGCCGCCGCTGGAGAACGACGATCTGCTGGAGGCCTACGAACGGTGCGGCGCGCCGCAGCTCCGGGTGTACGAGCCGCACCGGCGGGTGATCGTGCTCGGCGCCTCCGGCAGCGCCGCCGCCGACGTGCGCGAGGCCGCGGCGCGGGCGGCGGCCATCCCGGTGCGGCGCCGGCGCGGCGGCGGCGGCACCGTGCTGCTGACTCCCGGTCAGGTGGTGGTGGCGCTGGTGACCGCGGTCGCCCACCCCTACCGTAGCCGCGCCTACGCGCACGCCATCAACGGCTGGCTGCGCGCGGCGCTGGAACGGGCCGGCGTGCGCGGCGTGGCGCCGCGCGGCATCTCCGACCTGGCGATCGGCGAGCGCAAGATCGCCGGCACCAGCGTGTTTCGCCGCCGCCTCATCCTGTTCTACCAGGCCAGCGTGCTGGTCGCCAACGACCCCGCGGAGTTCGAACGCTACCTCACCTACCCGGCGCAGGAGCCCGACTACCGCCGCGGGCGCGGCCACCAGGCGTTCTGCACCACGCTGCACGCGGCCGGCTTCCCGCTGCCGGTGGCGGCCGTACGCGACCTGCTCCAGGCCGAGGTAGCAGCCCGCCTGCCCTGCGCTGAGCCCCGGGCTTGTCGGATTTACCCCGCCCGACAGTCCTCGGCCTATCCCGAAGTCGCGGAGCTGCTTGCTGAGTGCGCCGGGTGGCGTTACCTTCAGAAGCGGGAGAACACCCGATAGCCGACCGGATTGCACACCGAGAACCGGCTACTCCGCAGGATATGTGGGTCTCTACGTGATCCGCGCCACCGGCAGCAGCGCCAGCATCATCCACGGTGAACAGTTCCGTCCCCGCCGGTTCGACCGCCGAAGCCTCCACGCCGGATAACGAACTACTCGTCTTCGCACGTCAGATGGGGCTGGCGACTGTCATGCGCACGATCGGTGCCGACAATGAGGGGTGAGGTGTTCCTTCATTCGCCGCCGCACACCGCCGGCCGGGCCGTCGGCGCGGTCCTGGCCGCCGCCGTGCTGGGTGCGTCGCTCGCCGGCTGCGGGCTGGTCGCGCCCGGCCTGCGCTTTACCGCCCTGGACGGGGGGCGGGTCGCGGTGCGCGCCCATCGCCGGGAGCGCCCCGAGGCGGCGGCGGCGCGCACCGCCGAGCTGGACCGCGCCAGCCTGGCGCCCCAGTACGCGGTGTTCGCCACCGCCCTGTTCGAATTGGCGAAGCCGGTGTATCTGGAGCCGGGGCAGGCGGTGGCGCTGGAGGTGGAGAGCGAGCTCGACCACTTCACCGTGGAGCTGTACCGCGCCGCCGGCAACCTGGCGCACGCGGAGCAGATCCGGCTGGGCGGCGCGGGGCCGATCCGCTACCACGTGGCGATCCGCGACCCGCTGCTGCTGTGGGGACTGCGGGTGCGCGCCCCGCCGGAGGCCGGCCCCGGCACCCTCAAGCTGCGCGCGGCCGGCGTGGCCGGCCACCGCGGCGGCCTGTTCGTGAACGGCGCCACCCTGCTGGCGGGCAGCGGCCTCGCGCCCCGCACCGCGGCGCGCTTCGACGGCCGCGCGGTGTGGCCGGTGGACCTGGAGGTGGCCCCCTGGCAGTACCCGGCCCCGGAGCAGCCGTGGCTGCTGGCCCTGCAGCTCGACAACGCCGCCGAGAGCGACGGCACCGAGCTGCGCATCACCCTGCAGGAGGCGGACGAGGCCGCCGGCCGGAGCGCGGCCTTCACCCTGACCCTGCGCCCCGGCCGCCAGTTCGTACACCTGCACGGCGCCGAGGTAGGGTTCCGGCCGCGCCGCGTGCACCTGCAGGCGGCGGCCGGCGCCGCGGCCACGGGGCTGGTGTCGGCCGCGGTGGAGGTGCAGCCGGGCGGTGCCGGCAGCGACCTGGTGGCCAAGGCCGCCGACCTCAGCACCGTGCTGGCGCTGCCCCCGACCACTTGGCGGCAGCCCGCCTTCGAGCTGTACGCCTGGAACGCCGCCCGCGTCAACGCCGCGGCGCCGGTGCTGATCTTCGACACCGCGAGCTACGCGGTGCAGGCGCGCTTCTTCCGCCGGCTGGCGTTCTACGTCGAGAAGCAGGGGTACCGCGGGCGCCTGCTCACCGACGCCGAGCTGGGCAGCCGGCGCGGCTACAACGCCCACGACTACGCGGCCGCCGACCTGGCGCGGTTCTTCACCGAGGTGCAGTCATCCGGCGTGGCGCTCACTGCCGAGGAGCGGCGGCTGCGCGGCGTGGCGCTCACCCACGGCGTGATCAGCATCGACCCCAACGGCGGCTGGAGCGCGGTGGCCGGCGCGGTGCTGTCGATCTCGCAGGAGTCGGGCGCGCCGCTCCGCCGCCTGTTGCTGGCGCACGAGGCGCTGCACGGGCTCTACTTCACCCACCCCGAGTACCGCGCCCAGGTGCTGGCGCTGTGGCAGCAGTTGAGCGCCGACGAGCAGACCTTCTGGCGCCTGCTGCTGGCGACCGTGGGCTACGACGTCGACCATCAGTTCCTGGTGGTGAACGAGTTTCAGGCCTACCTGCTGCAGCAGGACACCGCCCGCGTGGCCAACTTCCTGGGGCTGTGGAGCGGCCGGCTGCGCGCGCGCCACCCGGAGCAGGCGCGCGTCATCTCCGCGGTGGGCGGGGCGGTGGAGCGCTGGCGCGCGGCGCACCGCACGCTGGCTGCCGCCCTGGCCGCCACCAGCGGCGTCCACGGCACCCAGCTCAGCCTGCTCAACCGCTGACGCCGCCGCGCTCACCCGGAAGGTCGCCGATATCGAGCTCCCCGCTTCACCCCCTCAGCAAATCGACCAAACCCACTCGGAGGCAGCCCGAAGGCTACCACACTCAGGGAATGCGCCCCGATTGCCCTGTGTGCTGGCTCAATGTACACTCATTCTTGGTATACGCGCCCCCCCCCCAAGGCGGGGCGTCAGGAGGTCAGAGGGTGAGTGAGGGCGAGTTTCAGGGCGAGTGCTGCGGCGAGTTGAGGCCATGAATTGAAGGGCGACATGACGGCTCTGAAGGGTGACATGACGGCTCTGAAGGGCGACATGACGGCCCTGACGCAGGATCTTGAGACCCACGGGCGGTGGGTCCGCGAGACGTTCGGGCACATGGCGAATGGCGGGTTGGCGAAGGAGATAGCGGTTGGCGTAGTAGAGGGACTACAGAAACGAGGGCTCCTGGCGCTACGTGGCGATGGCTGAGCCGCGCGCCGCACCGGCCAGCGCCGCGCTCCCGGCCGCGGCGCCCTCGGCCGCCGCAAGGCCCTCCGCCGCCACCGCCGCGGCCGGGCCCCTCGCATCACCCCCCTGTACCCCCCCCGTCACCACCGGCACCATCCACCCGTAGCGGTTCTCCAGCGCTCCGTACTGCATCCCTTTCAGCCTGCTGCGGAAGGCGTGCGCGACCGGCCCGATGGCGCCGTCGCCGAACACCCGCTCGCGCTCACCGTGCCGGATCGAGCTGAAGTAGGTGACGCCGGCCGCGGTGCCGGTGCCGAACGCCTCCACCGCGTCGTCCAGCACTTCCTCGATCGCCACCGCGCGCTCCTCGACCGGGATGCCGCGCTCGGCGGCCAGCTCGATCACCGTGCGGCGCGTGATCCCGGCCAGCACCGTGTCGCCCAGCTCGGGCGTGACCAGCCGGCCGTCGGACAGCGAAGAACAGGTTGCAGGAGGAACCCTCCTCGACGTAGCGCTGGTGCAATGAAATAAGGCGCCTGGCACAGGTTGACGCCGATCCCCGCTTCGGCGTATGAGGTGCGGGCGGAGCAGCTTGAGCGATCCGTCCGGCTGCGGAAACGCCTTGAGCCCCTCGAAGCACGGCATTGCGTACTGCGTGGAATACGTGACCAGGCCGCCGTGACGCCCCCTCGACATCCGGGCGATCTGTTCCCATATTCTTCATAGAAATCCTCAATTGCCGACCCATGTGTTGGGCGGCAGACCCTATGGCCCCACCCTCCGGTGGCCATAGCTTTTTCAAGGGAGGGCGTCGTTGCACGTTAATGCTCGCCAAAGCAACGCATAGACGTGGACCGGTGCGTTGGTCTGATATATAGTAGAGACACGGACTATGGAAGTATTCATGGTGGCATATACAGATGGCGACCCCGTCCCTTCGGAACCACCGCCGGGGGTCCATGATCATGTCGCAGTTGCGAACACCACCTGCTTGGCCTTAGGGGAAGGTGTCGCGCCCACGTCAACTGAAATAGCAACAGCTTATCGTATAGGCGCGGACCAGCGCACAGGAGTGGTCGTGAAGGTTGGGGGATACCACGGCTACGCCGCTCAGAACATCTGGGAGAAGCTCAGGTCGTGGGAAGCCCTCAGCCTATAGACTTTCCGGGTGCCAGCACCGGATCGGGGGCGGGAAACGGTGGTGGCGGGTTCGAGGCGAGGCTGGTACGGCTAGAGGAACGGGTAAACAACCTTTCCAAGAACGTAGCCACAAAGGCCGACATCGAGTCCATCAAGACCTTGATTGCCGAGAAGCAGGTGTCGTCCCTGCGTTGGGCGATAGGCACTTCGCTGGTCGTTGCGCTGGTAATCGTTGGCGGGCTCAAGCTCCTATAAGCGGCGCCCTACTAGCGTTGCAAGTAGCGCGCTCCAAGAGCGCGCCGCCGGAGGCCGGCGACGTGTGGACCTGGACGGCCATATGCGCCGACACCAAGCTGGTTCCCTCCTGGTTCATCGGCGACCGCTCGGCCGCATCCGCGATCCCGTTCATGAAGGATCTGGCGAGCCGCCTTCGGAATCGCGTGCAGTTGACCACGGACGGGCACCGCGCCTACCTGACGGCCGTGCGCGGCGCCTTCGGCGGCGACGTGGATTACGCGATGCTGATCAAGGTATACGGTGGCGATTCAGGAGCGACGGGCGCGGCGCACCGTGGCTACAGCTGAAGATGACGCCGGCGCAGGCCGTGGGCGTCACTGATCGCCGGTGGACCGAGGATGACTGGCCGATGCGGTGACCTTGCGGCCGCCGCCCAGCGGGGTCCCCATTTCCTCGGTGCCGACGCCGCCGTGTACCCGGCCCAACTGCCTCGCCGCGCGTTCTACGGTGCGGCCGAACGCGCGAGGTACCGGACCTCCTCCTCCTCACGCACCCGCACGCTGGGCGACTGGCGCCGGTGCACGATGCGGGCGACCGCTTGCGTCCGCTCGTCGTGGGTCACACCGGCGCGCACCCCGTCGACCGCTTCGCACACATCGCCCGGGGTGAGCCCCGGGACGACTTCCGAAGCGTCAAGCTCGCGCGGCGCAGCGTTGGCGTGGAGGGCGAGAAAATCGGCACGCAACTCCCACGACTCCTTGCGGCCGTGCAGGCGCCACAGCTCTCGCACCCCCAACTCGGCATAGCGTTCGATCTTACCTTCATCGGCGTTGGTGATCTCGACTTCGATCACCAGATCGGGCGCGGTACGTTCGATGAAGGCCTCGGCCGCGGCCGTACCTTCGACCATAGCAGCACGGAAGTCCCTGGCACGCGCGCCGACATAGAACGCGCAGTCGGGCTCCATTCCCGTGCCCGGGGGGTCATCCCGCCGCCGCAGCCGCGTGCTGCGCAACCCTTTCGTCGCGCCGGCGAGAATACTCGCCGCAATGTCCACGATGTTGTCGAGGATCGTGGACAGATCCTCGTGGGAGTGAGACGGCGACGTCAGAGCAATGATCCCTCGCATCGGGTCGAGCCAGACGCGGCGGAAGCGCAGGCTCCAGTCGATGGCGGCCAACTCGGCGACGGTCTCGGAATCGGCGCGCAGCACGTGCACGGTGGAGCCGAGCGGTCCGGTGTGTATCGTGCCAGGCGGGTTCATCGCGGCTGCGCTCACGTTGAGAGCCATGCGGTAGCATACTGCCCCCCCACTAACTGAGGAAACCATGCTGAAGCGATTGTGTCGGGTTTGTCGGACGTTCTTCTCCGTGAAGACGAACACCCGGTGGGCACGTTGCCGATGCTGTTGTTGGCGACGTACAGCGTCGGCGCCATGCCGACCGTCCCGGTGCTGGCGGCCGCATCGGTTCAGGATGCCCATCGCCTGGTCGGCGACCTCGGGTTGCAGCCGGAGAGCACGCTTCCCGTGGGTCGGGTGCATTCCTCAGTGTGGTAGCGGCGTGCAGGCGGCCGTCGAGGTTGCTGCGGCGG
Organism: Spirochaetia bacterium; assembly: GCA_965198005.1. Taxonomy (GTDB): domain Bacteria; phylum Spirochaetota; class Spirochaetia; order SZUA-6; family Bin103; genus Bin103. The sequence continues at coordinate 610,426 of CBDAOI010000002.1, read as the reverse complement.
CCTCAGACGGTCGAATCCGCCCCGTTGTCCTTTGCGTCGATTCGCTGCCTGAGGCGCCGGAATGTGGCCTCGTCGATTCCCGTGGCCCGGCACGTTCCTCCGCAACGCCTCCGCAAACAGCTTCCGCTGTGCCTCCGGCTGCGTCGCCAGCACGTACTCCACGTGTTTCGCCACTTCCTCGAACCCCTTGGCGCGGTACAACTCCCCAATCAACCGCGTCACCCATTCCAGCAACTCCTCCGGCGCTTCCCGAAACGTCGCCATCATCGCGATCTGCAACACCCGCGCCGCTACCGCGCCCGTCACCGATTCGCGCGCCCAGCTCCGTCTGGTCGATCAGCGGATGCTCAAACCTCGGCACCCACCGCCACTGTGGCGCCGCGGCCGTTACCAAGTCCGCAAACCCAGCAGTCGCAGCCGCAGCCACTGGTCCGGCGTCGACTGATGCTCCAGCAGCACGTACACCAGCACCGGCGTCTCCGTACCCTCCCGCTCCACCGAATACAGCAGATCGGTCTCGTTGCGCCGCCAGTCGTCAGCCACGAAGCGACCGCGCAGCAGGGCGAGCGTCGACCACTTCAGCGTGTCGGCGAGCGGGCGCGGCACGCAGGTGCGCAGCAGGCTGGCGGCGTCCTGCTCGTTCGAGAACACGCGCTGGAAGTACTTGTCGTGCGGCTGACTGATCGCCTGCCCCGGCTCGTCGGTGTCCGGTTGCTCTGCTGCCCGCTCGTCGGCCATGAGACCCGCCGGCGAACGTATCCGTGCGGCATCTTCGATGTCAACGCCAATCGCCGGCTGCGCTAACCGGCTGCGCCTGGCCGCGCTCGCTGCCATGCTCGATGCCGGTGGCACCGCTAGTGCGCTACCACACAGAAAGAATGCACCCCGGGCGTACTCCGGCTTCCTCATGTTCGGAGTGCCGTTCTGAGGCAGTCCGCTCAGCCGCGCGCCGTGCCGGCCAGCGCCGTGCTCCCGTCCGCGGCGCCCTCGGCTGCCGCCACGCCCTCCGCCGCCACCGCCGCGGCCGCCGCTCCGGCAGCGTCCCCCGCGCCGTCCGCCGCCGCCGCCACCGGCACCATCCAGCCGTAGCGGTCCTCCAGCGCTCCGTACTGCACCCCCTTGAGCCGGCTGCGGAAGGCGTGCGCCACCGGCCCGATGGCGCCGTCGCCGAACACCTGCTCGCGCTCACCGTGCCGGATCGAGCTGAAGTAGGTGACCCCGGCCGCGGTGCCGGTGCCGAACGCCTCCACCGCGTCGTCCAGCACCTCCTTGATCGCCACCGCGCGCTCCTCGACCGGATGCCGCGCTCGGCGGCCAACTCGATCACCGTGCGGCGCGTGATCCCGGCCAGCACCGTGTCGCCCAGCTCGGGCGTGAGGGTCGGACGTACACCGAGTGCCCGGACTCGAACTCGTCCCGCTCCAGGCCGGATCGTACTCCGTACCACGGCTTGCACTGCTTGTAAAGGTTAATGGCACGCGGTATACTGCGGACATGATCGGTCGCCGCTACTTATTATGGCGTCCCAGGAGGAGCATGATGCCCACCCTACCCAAGAGACCTGACCCCGGAGCGCCGGCGGGAGATCGGCCGGATAGGCGCCGCCGCCCGCTGGGGCACCACTCCACCACTCCGAGCTAGCTTGCGCTGGCACCCTGAATTATGGCACTAGTGACGTAGGCGGCGGTACGGCGGGTGTGGGATTCGAACCCACGGCCTAAGGTGGTGTGAGCACCCTAAGCTACCGGCCCTCAACCGGCTGCATTCGGCCTCTCTGCCAACCCGCCCGATGCGTCACATGCAGGCCGCCGGGGAAAAAGCATCTCCCTGGCGGCCTTCCTTATCTATCTATTCTATCTATCTATGTCGCCGAGGCGCTTCACCCGCCTCACCAACGCCTTCTCGAAGAAGCTGGAGAACCATGCCCACGCCGTAGCGATCATACTCGGTGGGCACGTTGCCGATGCTGTTGTTGGCGACGTACAGCGTCGGCGCCATGCCGACCGTGCCGGTGCTGGCGGCCGCATCGGTTCGGGATGCCCAACGCCTGGTCGGCGACCTCGGGTTGCAGCCGGAGAGCACGCTTCCCGTGGGTGGCGGGGAGGTCTCGTTGCGTGCTGCTCCGGACGTAGAGCGAACGTTCAGCGGCGCGCAGACGGTCGTCCCGATATCCGGGAGAGACGCTGACGTGGAAGTTGGCTGACAACGCGATTCGGGCAGGTCTGGGTGGCACGTATCGTCAGGACCGCTTCTCGATCGGTGTGCGTGAGCGGGTGGCGCTGGAATTGGGCGCCGGCACCCGGGCGTACTCCGGCTTCCTCATGTTCGGAATGCCGTTCTGAGGCAGCCCGCTCAGCCGCGCGCCGTGCCGGCCAGCGCCGCGCTCCCGGCCGCGGCGCCCTCGGCCGCCGCAACACCCTCCGCCGCCACCGCCGCGGCCGCCGCTCCGGCAGCGTCCCCCGCGCCATCCCCCGCCGCCGCCACCGGCACCATCCAGCCGTAGCGGTCCTCCAGCGCTCCGTACCGCACCCCCTTGAGCCGGCTGCGGAAGGCGTGCGCCACCGGCCCGATGGCGCCGTCGCCGAACACCTGCTCGCGCTCCTCGACCGGGATGCCGCGCTCGACGGCCAGCTCGATCACCGTGCGGCGCGTGATCCCGGCCAGCACCATGTCGCCCAGCTCGGGCGTGACCAGCCGGCCGTCGGACAGCACGAAGAACAGGTTGCAGGAGGAACCCTCCTCGAGGTAGCGCTGGTGGCGGGCGTCGAGGAACACGCACTCGAGGTAGCCGCCCTGCTCCGCCTCGCGCTTGGCCAGAGGCAGTTTTCTCTTCCCCGGCGGCAGCAGTATGCCGGTGGTTGACGAATGCGCTGCAGTTTGGTTTCATTTATAGCACCTTGGCACATAGAGAGGATGACTACGATGCTAGTACCCACCGTTCGCAAGGCTTCCAAGCAACGGCGCGCCACTCACCATACTGCGGAATGCCGCAGGCCTATTGGGCTCGAACGGGCCATTCGACTACGTCAGGCCGAGCCGATAGACCAGTGTTGCTACGGAAGCCCACGACTTCTGACGAGGCCGACCTTTTGGGGTGGCGTGGCGACCGCCGTGGATTTCCTGGACGTGCTCAGTGACTATGATGCCAGTCCGCCGACCATCGAGGAGCAGGAAGCGGAAATCGAACGGTACTTCGCCGACGCCTTTGTGCACTTCGGACGCGCCTTTAATCGCGTGGCGGCCAAAGGCCATCTCGCGCCACGCAAGTGAGCAACCGTCGAGAGCGGAACGCCACGCCGGGTAAGGAGAAGCAACCCGACAAACCTAATGTCCGGCAGAGCATCGAGATCTACCAAGGGCCGTATCCGCCGCCGGAGTTGGTCCGCGCATACGACGTTTGATCTGGCAACCAAGGCGCAAGAGCATAGCCGCAAGATGAATGAGTTGCTCGTCGCCAGCGACATCAAGAAGTCCGAGCGAGGGCAGATAATCGCCGGACTATTGGCGTTTGCCCTCATCGCGGCAGCCTTCACAGGGTTCCTGCTAGACCTGCCGCGCGGTGGCGTCGTCGCCTTCGGAGCATCGGCTTTGCTGCCCTTCCTGAGCTTCGCGTCCCGCTTCATCAGGCAAACGCTCGCCCGCGGCCATCGCGAAGACAGGTAAACAACCCGGCCTACTGTTCCCAGCGCTTGGCGGCCGCGTCCTTGGCGATCCGCTGCCGCTTCTCTGGGTTGAGCGTAGCGGCGCGCGCCTCGCCACCCTTCTTGGCGCCACGCTGCTTGGCGGGGTCGACGTAGGTCTCCTCGGCCTCGCCGGTCGCAAGATCGGCACGGTCGACATGGCGCCGACGGGTCAGATAGTGTTCGAAATAGGGTGTACACCGGCGTGGCATCGAATGGCGATCCGATGCCCTTCACCCGCCGGTGCTGATCTTCGACACCGCGAGCTACGCGGTGCAGGCGCGCTTCTTCCGCCGGCTGGCGTTCTACGTCGAGAAGCAGGGGTACCGCGGGCGCCTGCTCACCGACGCCGAGCTGGGCAGTTGGCGCGGCTACAACGCTCACGACTACATCGGGTTGCAGCCGGAGAGCACGCTTCCCGTGGGTGGCGGGGAGGTCTCGCTGCGTGGTGCTCCGGACGTAGAGCGAACGTTCAGCGGCGCGCAGACGGTCGTCCCGTGTATCCGGGAGAGACGCTGACGTCGAAGTTGGCTGAGAACGCGATTCGGGCAGGCCTGGGTGGCACGTATCGTCAGGACCGCTTCTCGATCGGTGCGGGTGAGCGGGCGGCGCCGGCATTGGGCGCCGGCACCCGGGCGTACTCCGGCTTCCTCGTGTTCGGAGTGCCGTTCTGAGGCAGTCCGCTCAGCCGCGCGCCGTGCCGGCCAGCGCCGCACTCCCGTCCGCGGCGCCCTCGGCCGCCGCCACGCCCTCCGCCGCCACCGCCGCGGCCGCCGCTCCGGCAGCGTCCCCCGCGTCATCCCCTCCCGCCGCCACCGGCACCATCCACCCGTAGCGGTCCTCCAGCGCTCCGTACTGCACCCCCTTGAGCCGGCTGCGGAAGGCGTGCGCCACCGGCCCGATGGCGCCGTCGCCGAACACCTGCTCGCGCTCCCCGTGCCGGATCGAGCTGAAGTAGGTGACCCCGGCCGCGGTGCCGGTGCCGAACGCCTCCACCGCGTCGTCCAGCACCTCCTCGATCGCCACCGCGCGCTCCTCGACCGGGATGCCGCGCTCGGCGGCCAGCTCGATCACCGTGCGGCGCGTGATCCCGGCCAGCACCGTGTCGCCCAGCTCGGGCGTGACCAGCCGGCCGTCGGACAGCACGAAGAACAGGTTGCAGGAGGAACCCTCCTCAAGGTAGCGCTGGTGGCGGGCGTCGAGGAACACGCACTCGAGGTAGCCGCCCTGCTCCGCCTCCCGCTTGGCCAGCGCGCTGGTGACGTAGTTGGCGCAGCACTTGATCCAGCCGGTGCCGCCGGGCGTGGCGCGGATGCGGCGGGTGGTCACCGTGGGCGAGGAATCGCCGGCGCCGAAGTAGGCGCCCACGCGCGTGCTCACCACAATGAAATAGGGTGCCTCGCACAGGTTGACGCCGATCCCCGCTTCGGCGTATGAGAAGGGTCGGACGTACACCGAGTGCCCGGACTCGAACTCGTCCCGCTCCCAGGCCGGATCGTACTCCGGCGCGAAGCCGATTGCCTGGTTGCGGGCCACGACGCCGCGCACCGCGTCCACGAACAGGTCAACGGGAACACCAGGCATGTACAGCCCTTCCATCGACCGTTTCATTCGCAGTCCGTTCTCGTGCGGGCGGAACAGCTTGAGCGATCCGTCCGGCTGCGGAAACGCCTTGAGCCCCTCGAAGCACGCCATCGCGTACTGCGTGGAATACGTCACCAGCGGGAGGCTTGCAAACTGGTTGCGTTCGCGGTATAGTTGTTCCCGGTCCGCGTCGGGCAGCGCCGCTTCCGCCGCCGGCGACAGGTGGCGCTTCTCGATGAAGTCGTGGTACCATGAGCCGTCGTCGAACTTGCTGACGTACACCCACGGATATATGGAAAGGCTGAATTCGGCACCCATTCGTCTCTCTCACCCCGTTCCCGGCGCATCCGGGCGGCTGTGGACTGCCGCCCGCCGGGCGTGCCGATGGTAGCCGCCGCCGCCGCGACCGGTCAACCGGCCGCCGCGAGCAGTGCCCACCGAGCGTCCCGACCCCGAGGCCGCCCGCATGACCGCCGAGTTGGTCGCCATGCTTGCCGTGGGGGTGTCGTTGCTGGCTGCGGTCATTACTGCCTTCGGGCTGCTGATGAACGCCGTACATCGCCTGGAAGCGCGTATGGAAGCGCGCTTCGACCGCCTGGAAGCGCGCTTCGACCGCCTGGACGCCGCCGTCGCCGACTTGCGCGAACGGGTCGCGCGGATCGAGGGCATGCTGGCCGCACCCTGGCGGCGCGCCAACGGCGAGCCACTCCCTGGAGATGCCGCCGCCGCGGAGGCCGCCGGATGACCGCCCGCCTCCCGTCCGCGGCCCGGCGCAGGGCCGGGCGGACGCCCTGGACACGACCTGCCGCTGGTGGTATATTCGGCACTTGTCATAGACGTGCCACTTGTGGTAGATTTCCCACTTGTGGTACCCTTGCCACTTGTGGTAGACTTGACGCGTGTCGTATGATGCTGATATATTCATCCTCCATGCTGCCGATCGTCGCAGCAGGGGAGAACCCACCTCCCCACCGCGCAAAAAGTTGCGCTGGGGGGTGGACACGACCTGCGCGCGTATGTTATGCTTCTGTTTCCCACGACCTGCACCTGCCGGAGCGTCCCGGCGGGAGCGGGCGGCGCGGCCCCTGGCGGGCGGCGGCGCCTCACTCGGGCGTGGGCGGAGGAGATCGGAGATGAGCGCGTTTACGCGGCCTGGCGGGGGGACTGGACAAGACCTCGCGCGTCGGGCAAAATCTTTGACGCAACTTGATATAGTAGTTGACAAAGCCGTAGTGTGCGGTGCAATATTCGCACCAACGGAAAGCGGGGGCAGGGTTCTGCCGGGTCGTTGGCCCGAAAGACCCCGGGTGACGCTCCGGAGCCCCGACAATAACTGAAGGAGGAAGTGATGAGAAAACTTTCACTTCTGCTAGTGGTGCTACTTGCCGCGGGCTCGGCTGGCCTGTATGGGCAAATGGCTATCAACACGGAATTCGAGATCTCTGGTGATGCCACGGCCACCCTTGGCTACAACCTGGATCATCAGAAGCTCGGGTTCAAGAACGAGTTCAGCTCGAACATCAGCCTCACGCTGGTGCCGAAGATGTCCAGTTCCAACCCGATGGACATGGGCATGGACTCCACGGGCTGGATCGGCGTGATCGAGCTGAAGGACTTCCGGATCATCATCGACCAAGGTCATGATGACGTGCACAAGACCTCGGAGGACACGAGCGCGGCTACGGCCGATACCGGCGGCGCTGCTGCCAGTCCATCCGCGACTGAGAGCATGACCGGTGACGGTAGTGTCATGTATCCGGCCTATCCCCATAGTCACGGCACTATTGACGGAAGCGAAGATCCCGTAATTGTTCCGAATACGTATTTCGGCTCCAGTTTACCTGCAGATAGTCTCGGTGAGATTACGGACAGTGGGTACACAGGGTATGTGATGGATAGAGAAACTGAGGGGGTGCGACCCTGAAAGTCCACTAATATTCAAGATACCGAATACACTGGACCCATATACGCAAAAATTACCCATACACATGCACTGCCATCCTTCGCAGACGCAGGCGAACAAGGATCCCGAGTGCCGGTATTTGAGGATGACGCAGACACGGCCGATGTGGACGAAAGCACACGTCCGCAAACCGGTCCTGGGAGCTTTACGCGACCGACCGATGAATGTAGTACAAGCTGCGTCGCACGAGCGGGGGGTAACGTTGCGCGGACCGGAGTATCGGAGCCCGCGGAGGACGTGGGTGGCGTAGAACAGCCTGCCGTTCCAGTCCACTATCATCTGGTTACGGCCATGGACCGCGACGATAACGACGAGGCCTTCGACGAATTCGACATTAGCGAGTACGAGATCCCGGCAATCCTGCCTCATTCCCACACGCACAACACCGAGAATGCCGGACATACCCACGATACGCATACTCATGGGCCGCATGAGCATGGTGCGCACTCCCACGAGGGCGTTATCGTGATCAAGGATCCGACGATCACCGCCAAGCTGATCAACGGGCCGCTGTCGATTCAGATCTTCTCGGGTCCCGACAACAAGGCGGGGTTGATCGATGCCCTCGAAGGTGACGATGACAAGCACGACGTGTTGGACGCCGACAATGCATCGGTTAGCGATGATGGCGACGTTCAGGTCGAGTTGCCCGGTAAGGGCATCACGCTGGGCTACGATATTGAGGGTCTCAGCATCGCTGTGGGTGTCTCTTCTGAGCTTGCTTATGACGAGCCGGAGGACGATGCCGAAACCGAGGAAGACGAGTCGGCCACGAAGGGTGACTGGTACGTGAGCGGTGACATAATGGTGGATATCGGACCGGCCCAGGTCGATCTGCAGGTCGTGCAGTCGATCCAAGGCCAGGACAGCGACAATCCGACGACGACCGGTTTCGCGGCCAAGATCGGGGGCGACCTCGGCGATCTGTCCCTATCGGCGGGCGCGGACGTGGAGTTGATCGGTGCCATTGGCGACGCGGCGGCCGAGACCAACTGGGAGATGGGCGCGAGCCTCGGTTTTGCGCTCACCGAAACCACTTCACTGGATGCCGACTACATCTATTCCAGCAACCAGGACGTTGCGAGTGACGTGTTCGTCTCTTTGGAGGATAGCGCGGGCATCGTCGAGAACCTGAGCCTCGGGCTCAGTTGGGGACTGTTTGATGTGACCAACGGTAACCCGGACACCGAAGACAATACCCATAACGATCAGATGGACATGGCGGTAAACGCCAACCTTGGTTACGGTTTCGATGCTCTCGGCGGCAAGCTGACTCCGAGCATCGACGTTACCTTCCACCGGGTGGATAGCGAGCCTTCCATGGTAAACACGGAAGTCAAGCTGGTGCTGACCGAGGCGATCCCGCAGGCCGAGCTCGGCATGAAGTGGAAGTCCGATTCGGTATTCGATCCCGACGACGACAGCCTGGGCGTCCTGACCGCCTGGACCAAGATTTCCTACTAATCCCCAATTAGCAGGTCACTTGGACAACGACGGCGCATCCCTCCCGGATGCGCCGTTTTTTTTTGTCAGGTCGATCACGCCGCCAAGTGCCAGCCGGCGAAGCCACGCCCGCAGCCGGTGGTGCGTTCCCGAACGATTCCCGAACGACACTGCATCTGCCGACGAGGAGCACAACCGATGAGGGCGCTGTCGTGGCCAAGAATCCGGACGGTAACCGCCAAGTTGATCAACCGGCCGCCGTCGATCCAGATCTACACGTCTCCGGAGCAACAAGGCGGGCCTGATCCCTGCGGTCGAGGATGACGACGACGCCGGCAACGCGGAGAGCGACGACGACGATCTCAGCGTCCACCTCGGCGGCCACGGCACCACGCTGGGCTACGACACCGAGGGGTCCGAGGATCGCGGTGGGATTTCTTCGGAGCTTGCCTATGACGAGCCCGCGGACGATGCCGCGACCGAGGAAGACGAGTCGGCCAGGAAGGGCGATTGGTACGTCAGCGGTGACATCAACGTGGACATCGGCCCGGCCACGGTCGACCTGGAGGTCGTCCAGACCATCAAGGGCGACGACAGCGACCCGACCGTGGGACCGACGACCGGCTTCGGGGCCAAGATCACGGGCAACCTCGGCGATCTGTCCCTGTCGGCGGGCGGTGACATTGTGCTGACCGGCGCCACCGACACCACCGCGGCCAGCACCGACTACGAGTTGGGCGCCGGCCTGGGCTTCGCGCTGACCGACACCACCACGATGGATGCCGATTACATCTACTCCACCGACAAGGACGTCGCGAGCGACGTGGAAGTCAGCCTGAAAGACACCGCGGGGATCATCGAGAACCTGAGCTTGGCGCTGAGCTGGGGACTGTACGATCTGAGCAACGGCAATCCCGACAACGAGGATAAGGGGCACAACGACAAGCTGGACATGATGGTCGGCGCCAACCTCGGCTACGGATTCGAGGCGCTCGGCGGCAAGCTGACCCCGAGCATCGACGTGAAGTACAACCGGTTGGATAGCGACAAGGCCGTGGTGGACACCGAGATCAAGCTGGTGCTGACCGAGGCGATCCCGCAGGCCGAGCTCGGCATGAAGTGGAAGTCCGACTCGGTATTCGATCCGGACAACGACAGCCTGGGCGTCCTGACCGCCTGGACCAAGGTTTCCTACTAATCCCCAATTAGCAGGTCACTTCGACAACGACGGCGCATCCCTCCCGGATGCGCCGTTTTTTTTGTCAGGTCGATCACGCCGCCAAGTGCCAGCCGGCGAAGCCACGCCCGCAGCCGGTGGTGCGTTCCCGAACGACACTTCAGCTGCCCACGAGGAGCACACCCATGAGCGCGCTGTCGTGGTCAATATCCGGACGTAACCGCCAAGATGATCAAACCGTCCGTCGTCGATCCGGTCTACACGTCTCCCAGTAGCAACGCGGCGGGCCTCATCCCCCCCGGTCGAGGATGACGACGCCGCCGGCAACGCGGAGAGCGACGACGACGATCTCAACGTCCACCTTCGGCGGCCACGGCACCACGCTGGGCTACGACACCGAGGCGCTGAGCATCGCGGTCGGGATTTCTTCGGAGCTTGCCTATGACGAGCCCGCGGACGATGCCGCGACCGAGGAAGACGAGTCGGCCAGGAAGGGCGACTGGTACGTCAACGGTGACATCAACGTGGACATCGGCCCGGCCACGGTCGACCTGCAGGTCGTCCAGGCCATCAAGGGCGACGACAGCGACCCGACCGTGGGACCGGTGACCGGCTTCGCGGCCAAGATCACGGGCAACCTCGGCGATCTGTCCCTGTCGGCGGGCGGTGACATTGTGCTGACCGGCGCCACCGACACCACAGAGGCCAGCACCGACTACGAGTTGGGCGCCGGCCTGGGCTTCGCGCTGACCGACACCACCACGATGGATGCCGATTACATCTACTCCACCGACAAGGACGTCGCGAGCGACGTGGAAGTCAGCCTGAAAGACACCGCGGGGATCATCGAGAACCTGAGCCTGGCGCTGAGCTGGGGACTGTACGATCTGACCAACGGCAATCCCGACAACGAGGATAAGGGGCACAACGACAAGCTGGACATGATGGTCGGCGCCAACCTGGGCTACGGGTTCGAGGCGCTCGGCGGCAAGCTGACCCCGAGCATCGACGTGAAGTACAACCGGTTGGATAGCGACAAGGCCGTGGTGGACACCGAGATCAAGCTGGTGCTGACCGAGGCGATCCCGCAGGCCGAGCTCGGCATGAAGTGGAAGTCCGACTCGCTGTTCGATCCGGACAACGACAGCCTGGGCGTCCTGACCGCCTGGACCAAGGTCAAGTCCTAGACTAGATCCCCAATTAGCAGGTCACTTCGACAACGACGGCGCATCCCTCCCGGATGCGCCGTCGTTTTGTTTGTCAGGTCGATCACGCCGCCAAGTGCCAGCCGGTGAAGCCACGCCCGCAGCCGCTGGTGCGTTCCCGAACTACACCTGCGGCTGCCCACGAGGGGCACACCCATGAGGGCGCTAGCCGTGGTCAAAATCCGGACGTAACCGCCAAGTTTGATCAACCGGCCGCCGTCGATCCAGATCTACACGTCTCCCAGCAACAAGGCGGGCCTGATCCCTGCGGTCGAGGATGACGACCACGCCGGCAACGCGGAGAGCGACGACGAGGATCTCAGCGTCCATCTCGGCGGCCACGGCACCACGCCGGGCTCGACAGGAGGGTCCGAGCATCGCGGTGGGAGTCTCTTCGGGGCTTGGCTATGACGAGCCCGCGGACGATGCCGCGGCCGAGGAAGACGAGTTGGCCAGGAAGCACGACTGGTACGTCAACGGTGACATCGACGTGGACATCGGCCCGGCCACGGTCGACCTGCAGGGCGTCCGGACCATCGAGGGCGACGACAGCGACCCGACCGTCGGACGGGCGACCGGCTTCGCGGCCAAGATCACGGGCAACCTCGGCGATCTGTCCCTGTCGGCGGGCGCCGACGACGTCGTGCTGACCGGCGCCACCGACACCGCAGAGAGGCCAGCACCGACTACGAGTTGGGCGCCGGGCTGGGCTTCGCGCTGTCGACCGGCACCAAAGCTGGATGCCAACTACATCTACTCCACCGACAACGATGTCGCGAGTGACGTGACGTCAGACTGAAGGACGACGGAACGATGGGCGACGGAATGGGGCTGGTCGAGAACCTGAGCCTCGGGCTTTCCTGGGGACTGTTCGATATTGCCAACGGTAATCCCGAAGCTCCCGACACCCCCACGGGCAAGACCCATAACGACAAGAGCGACATGATGGTCAACGCCAACCTCAGCTACGGGTTCGACGCACTCGGCGGCAAGCTGACCCCGAGTATCGACGTCACCCTCAACCGGTTGGATAACGAGAAGTCCCAGGTGGATACCGAACTCCAGGTGCTGCTAACCGAGGCGATCCCGATGGCCGAACTCGGCATGAAGTGGAAGTCCAAATCGCTGTTCGATCCGGACAACGACGACCTGGGCGTCCTGACCGCCTGGACCAAGGTCAAATACTAGACCCCCCTACCAGGTCACTTCGACAACCACGGCGCATCCCTCCCGGATGCGCCGTTTTTTGTTGGGTGATTGGAGGTCCGTGTCGTCCGTGTCAACGAATACGACGATCCCGGCAAAAAGGGCGACTGCTACGCTCAGCAGCATCGGAGCGCAGATCACGATTCGGTTGAACGCAGTCGATGATGGAGACCCCCCAATCGGCTCCCCAAGGTCACCGGGATCAGCATCAGCAAACGTCGCGCCCGACGGGATCGGGCGCGGAACGGCTCGAATACGAGTTTCCTGGTGGCCGGCGCCGACGGTGAGCCCTACCAGTCGGCATCTCCGCTGAACCGTCGCCGCCCGGTGCCACCACGATCGCCCCGGCCACCGTGGCCCGGCGCAGCGCGTCTTCCGCCACTTGATCGGGGGGACCGAGCACACCAACGTCTGCCCCGGCGGCGGAGACTATTACGCTGACTACTACAGGTGACGCAAGTGTGATGACTCAGCCGACGACCAGGTGTTGGTGAACGGCAAACTGAGCTTTGGTTTCGCCGACACCCTCGGTGGCACCCTGACTATGGGCCATCGCCGGCTACCTCATGACCACCGGCATCGAGGGCACCAGCTCCATGAAGATGCGCCGCGACCTTTGGTCCCGCTTGATGAACCGTGCCACCATGTGGTATAGCTAGCTAGCTAGTGGAATATCCGTACACTGGAGGTGCATTGGATGACGGAGGCCGACAGAGACGATTTGCTGGTCAGGCTCTATGATAACGTGGCCAGTCTTAATGAAAAGATGGCCGGTTTCGATGAAAAGATGGCCGGTTTCGATGAAAAGATGGCCGGTTTCGATGAAAAGATGGCCGCGATGAAAAGATGGCCGGTTTCGATGAAAAGATGGCCGGTTTCGATGAAAAGATGGCTAAGTTGACCAAGGACATGGAGATTCACGGCCGCTTCGTCAGGCAGGAGTTGGCATTCCTCCACAACGGGTTAGCTCAGGAGATTGCCGAGGGTGTGGTCCAGGGGTTGACTCGGCGCGGTTGGTCCTTTTCGAGCGGATAGCCGCCGCGGTCCAGCCCGCGTGGTCGGGTAAGGACGTCGTGGGCCACTTGGTCGCGGAAATCGTCGCGGCTGTGGAGCGAACAACTTACGCCACCGATTTGCGTATTCTGCAGGCGGACGTGGCGAACCTGAAACGCGACGTGGCCGAGCTTCAGACAGCGGGCGGTGCTGCATAGGTCGGCGGCCGCGCGACCCGAACCAACTCGCCAAGCTAATCGTCGATATGTCGGTCGGAGACCAGCCCGTCGACCACGGTAAGCCAGACGATCCCGTCCCCGAACCGACCGGCGGGCAAGAGGTGCCGCAGCGCGCGCCGCAAGCCTGACGCCGGAGCGCCGGCACCACCGCCAGATACGAGCGGACCACCTTCCGCGCCGTCACCCCTTGTGCCGTCGAGAACGCTCTGAGCAAGTGGCTGAGTTGCAGGGACGACATCCGGTCACGCAAGTTCGCCATCGACCGGTGCACGGAGGTTGGCGCCGGCGAAGTCAGGCGTGTACCAGGGTCAGAGACGGCTGCCTTCCCGTGTGGGATCAACGTCGGCCCCGACCAAGTGCGGCATCATGAGGGAGACGAGGTGCCCATCAGCGTATATGACGGCGCTGGGTGCGAACGCCGAAAGCGGTAGCAAAACCATTGACTTGAGGGACAAAAAAGGTCTACCTGCCCAAGTAGCAAACTTTCAGGAGGCAGGTAGACCATGAAGACGGAAGAAATTATAGAGCAGGCTCAGGACCTCGTCAAGCAGCTCAGGGGGCGTATCAACGGCGGCCAGATCGGCCTGCACGACGCCGAGGGGAAGATTCTTGAGTTCGTGAACTGGGTTGGGGACATGATGGTCCAGGAGGTGGTCGAGGGCGTCGAAGAGCCGACCCACGCCAACCAGATCAAGGTGGGGGACGAGGTGGCGGTGTTCGAGCGGGTGCGCAATCTACGCTTCATCAACCGATTTGGGGAGGAGGTAGTACGCCCGCGACGGTGCTACCGGTACCGGGATCGGTCGGGGAGTATAGCGCCGCTGGATGCGCAAATGGGAATGGACGGCTGTTTCGGGTACTCACCGTTGATGACGCTGCTGATCTGCGCGCTGGGCGCTGATGAGTCGTACCAGGGGGCGGCAGAGAAGCTGGAGCGGCTGCTGGGATTCAGCGTAAGTGCGACGGCGGTGCAGCGGACCACCGAGAAGACCGGGGAGCGTATTCCGGAAGCTCCTCTGATCGAAGCGGCGCGCAGGGATCGACCGTGCCCGCTGATGGTGGTTGAGGTGGACGGAACGATGAGTCCACAAATCACTGAGCTGGAAGGAGTAACGGGGCGTGCGAGCCTGCGCGCTCCGACCTGTCACAAGGAGTGCAACCTGATAGTCATCGAGCAGCGGGAAGGGAAGAAGATCATCGACCGCTGGACGGGCGCGCGCTACGGACCACGCAAGGAATTCGCCGAGTACGCCGAGCAGGCGGGGCTGCAGATGGGCTTCATGGATGCCGGGCAGACGCTATTTCTGGCCGATGGCGCGCACCACAATTGGGAATTGCAGATGACCCACTTTCCCGGAGCGGTACAAATTCTCGACTACTACCATGCTGAGAAACACCTCACTGACTATGGTGATCTGCTGCCGACATCGCTGCGTACAGCACGACGCCGCCGCTGGTCGACGATGATGTGGGAGGGCGAGGTGCTGCAAATGATTCACGAGATGAAGCGCGCGGTGCCCAAGACCAGCGACAGCGACCTTGCCTGGAAGCAGACCAACTACTTCAAGAACAACCAGGAGCGCATGGACTACCCGCGCTACCGAGCAGCTGGTTGGCCAATCGGCAGCGGCTCAGTGGAAGGTCAGTGCAAGTTTGTCGTCGGGCGACGGTTCAAAGGCAACGGAATGCGTTGGAAGCGCCACGACAACGAGTGCGTGCTGCGCACCCGCTTGGCACTCCTCAACGGTGAGTTGGAACGCTACTTCCAGCCCCAACCACAGCCCTGGGCAGCCGCCGCTTGATCGTGTCAACCCCTGTTACCGCTTTTGGCATTGGCACCCCGTCCGCCACCGGGGCGGCGCACGTGCTCGCGCTCGACGTCCGGGGCAAGCAGTTGCTTGCGGCCGCGGGCTACGGTACTGGGGTGTCGATACCGAGTAACCCGGCGGACGGCCGTGGCGCACCGTGCACGCGCCCGAGAACCCACGCGCAGGACGGAGACACCCACGCCGCCGGGAGGGTAGCGCACGGCAGCGGAAGTGCGCGCATCGGAGCGAGCGCGGCAAGGTGAGCCCCAGGTGTCCGAAGTCCACCTCCATCACCTCGCCAGCGGTCGTCTCGCGCCGCATCACCGGTCGCACCGCCTTCGGAAAGTGGCGATGGATGTAGCGGCGCACCGTGGTCTCCGAGTATTCCACCGCCCGCTTTTCGAGCAACTTGTGGATCACCAGGAAGCTGTAGCCTTCCTCGCGCCACCCCTCGATCTGCTCACGGTGCGAGTCGAGCGGATGCCGGCGGCCCTCCTCGCCGCTCCGCTGTTCGTGGTACACCTCCTGAGTTGCTGCTCGGACGGCACCTCATCCTGCTCATCCAGCCACCCCTCCTGCTCGGCGAGCAGCAGCAGCCTGCGGATCACGCGCCGGTGCTTGCCGGTCTCACGCTTGATCGCCTTGATCGACTGCCCCATTCGCAGTCGTCGGACGATATCCTGTAGTTCCATCGTCGATGTCCTCCTGGCCATTCTGACCCTCCTCACGTGGTTCGTTGTGTGCACGCACCAACCGTGCATCGTGGGGGGGTCCTTTTCGATGCCGAGGAGGGGGGTCTTTTCAGTGCCGACCTGAGGTCTCTTTGAATGCCGCCCCCGCAGGGTCCCTAAAAACGCCGAGGGGGGGCACTATCACTGCCGGTTTCCACGAGGCGATCCCGCAGGCCGAGCTCGGCATGGGTAGTCACCCCTTGACTGTAGTCGCTATCGGCAGTATTCATGTTAGCTTAGGTGGTAGATGCAAAGTGATTAGTGAGAGCGGTGGATCAGAGAGAACCGGTGACCACGACCTGCGCCGGATACCGCGAAAATGGCTAGGTTCGATGTTCCGAGATCGAGACGAGCTATGGCGTGTAAGCACTGCGCGTCGTAGCGCATCCTTCTTTTCAGTAGGGACAGCCGCCAGATCGTGCAAATCCGCTGAGACCAAGCTCGACTCTTTTCTCTCTGGTGCGTGCTCAGTGTTTCCATTTCTTGGCCGGATAGGCTCCATGCACCTTGAATCGTATCGCTCAAGCCATGTTGCCGAGCCTTGGGTCGTCGTCGGCAGCTACATATGTGACGCACTGAAAGAAGAGGTGGCCACAGAACCTTCGCTGCCAGCGCTCCCTGAAAATCTGTACTCGGCGCCCGATGAACGCTCAGCATCTGATGAGCATATGACGCTTGCGTTAGATTAGATTGAACGGTCCGCCCTCCACTCCGCAACCGAGCGACGCGCCGACTGATTCGCAGGCGAGCAACTTGCCGCCCGATGCTCAAACGAGCGATCCCGCGCCTGCACCCCAACCGAGCGACGCGCCGAGCAATCCTGCCGGGATTCGCCGAGCGAACGCTCACAATGGCCGAGAAGCAACAAGCTCATCAACATGAGATGGAATCTATCTCCTTAGGCGCTGCGGTCGATAGCGAAAGACAGGGGAGGCGGTCAGCTCTGTTGGTGACGCTAGTGGCATTGTGCGGCGCCGTATATTTGCTTGCTACCGGCCATAGCGTCACGGGCTTGATTACCTTGATTGCGCCTCTGATTGGGCTGGTTTCCCTATTCGCTGTTAGCAGACGCAAGCGGCGACCGACCAAAGACACGGAGACAGACGAACACAGCGACGGCACCAAGTGAGTTCCTGTCGCGCGCACTCGCGCGCCGCGACGTGAGGCTGGATTGGCTCGACAATCGTACATACGTACATATTGAACTAAACCGCTTCGCGGTAGGGATGGCGTCTGCCGTCTCGGGCCTCAAGGCCCTTCCCAAACAAAACCCTTACATGGTGTCTGAACGCTACTAACCGGGAGACGGGTGGTTGCCCCCGGAGCGTAGCCGCGCTCCGGGGGCTGATGGACCACGCGTCTCTACACGAGGAGGACTCCATCATGACACCACTGCGACAGAGAATGATCGAAGACATGGAGGTGCGTAACCTCTCCCCGCTGGTAAGCGCAAGAGTGGCGCCACGATCCTGCGCGGGTGGATGAACTACTTCGCGATCGGGCACGCACCTCACCGCTGTGTGCCATACGAGGAGGATGGATGCTCGCTAAGGTTGACGGCAACGTCCGAGAGTTTCTGCTGTCCCAACCCGAGTCTGGCATGGGGTACCAGCTTGTGCAAACGAGTGGTAGCGGAAATCGTTTATTGATAATGAACGCCGAGTTATGTATCAACCTGGAGCACATGCATGAACTTGCTGGCTATCAGGATCAGGACGGCAGGATAATCGTCGATGGCGACATCCAAGTAATCGATATCGAGCCGAAGAGTATCATCGTCAATACTCATGGAAGTTTTCGTTCCAACAGTACAGTAGCTCCGAATTACAGTCAGTCAGGCGGCGGTGTTGAAGTTCGTTTCGAGCAGGATACGCCGCCCAGTACTTTGATCCAAACGGACACAATTCCAGACAGGTAGTTATGCGGTTCCAACTTCCTGAGCGTTGGGTTGATCAGCTCTGCAAGACTACCCGAGTCCGGCATGGGTTATCAACGAGTCGATATTCGGCTCAAGAATGGGGATCAACTCAACGACGTGTTGGTTTTTAACGCCGAGGAGATAGAGTGTCCCCACCACAGCGCGCCGTTCACGTCGGAAGACATCGCGGATATTCAATTACACCGCGATTCGGCATTTGGCCTGAGGTTGGAGTAGCGCGGGGCGTCAGGAGGAACAGGTTGCCGGATGTATTTCGAGGGCATCGCGGCGCGCCCGCGACGCATAGCCGCCATCGAACGCCACTCGTCGCGTCGCCTCGCCGTAGGTTTCCCGTGCCGCTCCAGCATCGGCAGGCAGCGTTCACTATCGGCCGGGTTGCCGGTCTCCACCACCAGATGATGTCGGTGTGCGGCTCGAACAGGCTCACCACCTTCTCGCTCGCCGGCACCGTCTCGCCGGCGAACACCCGCCGCTTTGGTCTGATCCACCACGCGCTGCAGTAACTCAAGGTACGAGCGTACCTCGCTGCACCACGTCTCGGCCGACGGCGCAGCTAGGACCTCGACCCGCTCCGCGACAGCATCCGGAGCGGGCTTTGTCCGCCTGGCATTGGCCAGTCTTTCGACTGCAGCCCCGCGCCGGGCAGGTGACCGAACGCCTCGCCGACATGCCGTTGACCGTGTACAGGTCGAGGTCGCCGTCGTTGTCCAGACCGCCGAACTGAGCCGACCAGTTCCAGCCGGTGGCGTCGACCCCGACCCCGGCCGCGCGGTTGCGGGACGCGCCGGCCGCATCCCGCACCTGCAGGGGTTGGCGTATATCTGGGCGCGTCCGGTGTCGTGGGCGTCCGGCGGCAGCACCGGTCCCCAGGCCCCGGGTCGAGGTCGGCTCCCCGAACGGTACGGCTTCATGTCGGCCGCCAGCAGCTCGAAGCGGCCGTCGTTGTCGACAGTCGCCTTCGGCGAACGCCATCGTGTTGTAGCCGTCCGCGCGAACGGCGCCGCCTTCACCCAGTGCCTCGGCCGGTTGAGGTAGACGAGAGTCGGGCACCTCGTAGTCGTTGCCGATCACGATGTCGCGGCGCCCGTCGCGGTCGACGTCGGGCAGGGCGACCGCCAGCGCCATCGCGGTGCCGGACAGCGGGAGGCGCAGCAGCTATACGTAGGGAGTTGCAGCCCCATCGGTCGCGACGGCTGCCGGTGAGTCTGTTTCGGCGACCCCCACCACATCCAGACGCAGCCCCACGGCCGCGAGCGCTGCGTCGATCTGGTCCAGCCGCGAGCGGTGGTTCAGATCAAGGACGCGTTCAACCTGCGGGAAGCTTCCTCGATAAGAGACGTTGATGCGCGCCGGTCCGTTCCGATCATCCCTACCACCGATTCCGGTAACCACCCAAAATTGGAAGGCTTGCCCCGGAATCGCTGGTAAGGTTGCCCGGATTCAGTGGTAACGTTCCCCGGAATGCCTGGTAGGGCTCGCCCGGAATCTACAGGACAGTGGCGATTGCGGCAGGAGTTGTACGATACGCGCACCTCGCCGCAGGCATCGCAGGCATCGACGTGGCCGCCGAGCTTGGCGGTGCGGCAGGCTGCGAGGTCGCCCAGGAGAGCTGCGTCACCTGGCCGACCTGCAGTGTGATTTGCCACGCATCGCGCGGGATCGGCGCCTCCTGACGCTGATCGCGGAGGCGGTGCGCCAGATACCCACGCGGCATCGGCTCTTCAACCATGATGCACGCGACCTATCGTTGCTCGACGACGCCAGCGTCCACCAGGTGGTGACCTCGCCACCCTTGTAGCTGCGGAATGCGCGCTCGACCACGTTCAACCCCTTGTAAGCGCGTACCGTCGCGACCGGCGGCGGCCGCACCGGCAGTTGGCCCGTTTTACCGCGCTGCGCTGGTTGCGATAGGATGAACGTGCTACGATTCGACCTGACGCTTGCCGAGCGCCACATCCGGGTGGCGATGCCGCAGCGATGATCAGTAATGGCAACATATTCCGATTCTGAACTCGAGTCAATGATGTCGGACCTGGAGTCTGACTTGGTGGAACGCAAGAGGTCAGTTGCCGACGGCACGAAAATCCGGCGGAACATCTGCGCGTTTGCCAATGATCTGCCTGCAAATGGCCGCGCTGGTGTGGTGCTGGTTGGCGTTCAGGATGACGGGGCCTGCGCGTCGTTGACGATCGATGACGAGGTGCTGACGCGGCTCGCGAACATTCGCGGAGAGGGCGACATCCTGCCGTTGCCGTCGATGACCGTCCAGAAGCGGCTGCTGAACGGCTGCGACGTGGCGGTCGTAACCGTCGAGCCGGCACACGATCCACCGGTACGGTACCGCGGTCGCGTTTGGGTCCGCGTCGGTCCCTCCGTACGCGAGGCAGCCGTTTCGGACGAGCGCATACTCAGCGAGCGCCGCCGCGCAACCGACGTGCCGTTCGACATGAGACCAGCCCCCGGCGTCGCTATCGAGGCTCTCGATCTGGACTTCGCACGGCGCTGTTACCTGCCCAATGCGATTGCGCCGGAAGTTCTCGAGAAGAACGAACGACCGCTGGCGCATCAATTGCAGTCTCTGCGGCTGGTTCATCGCGGAACGCCGACCTGGGCGGCCGTGCTTGCGTTTGGAGTGGATCCGCAAGCATTCGTACCCGGCGCGTACGTTCAATTCCTGCGCATCGACGGCAGCGAGATTACGGACCCTATCCGGGATCAGAAGCCGCTCACCGGGCGCCTGGACGACGTGGTGCGCCGCCTCGACGAGCTGCTCGAATTGAACGTTTCGGTTCGCACCGAGGTCGTGGGTGCGCTGCGCGAACGGCGCCGCCCCGACTATCCGATCGACGCACTGCGGCAACTCGCGTACAACGCCGTCATGCACCGCACCTACGAAGGAACCAACACACCGGTACGAATTCACTGGTTCGCGGACCGTGTAGAGATTGCGAGCCCCGGCGGGTTGTACGGGAGAATCACCCCGGAGAACTTCGGCACGGGTGACACCGACTACCGCAATCCGCTGTTGGCCGAGATCATGCACCGCCTCGGCTTCGCGCAACGCTTCGGCGTGGGCATACGGCTCGCCCGCCAGACCCTGGCCGAGAACGGCAACCCGCCGCCCGAGTTCGCTTTCCAGCCGACTCTCGTGGTAGCCACGGTACGGATTGCGCCGTGAAGAGCATCGCCGTGTTCAACAACAAGGGCGGCGTGGGGAAGACCTCCCTCGTCTATCACCTCGCGTGGATGTACGCCAGGCTTGACTACAAGGTGGTGGTGGCCGATCTGGATCCGCAGGCCAACCTGACCAGCATGTTTCTGGACGATGGCGAGTTGGAGCGGCTCTGGGCGGATGATCACGGTAACGGAACGATCTATGCCGCGCTGCGCCCACTGCTGGACGGAACCGGAGACGTACAACAGCCGCGTGTGATCGAGCCGGCAGTGGGGATCGGGCTGGTCGCCGGCGACATGCTGTTGTCGGGCGCGGAAGATGAACTGGCGAGCAATTGGCCGGACTGTCTCGACCAGAAGCCACGAGCCTTCCGTGTGCTGTCTGCGCTTTGGCGTGCCCTGCGCATGGCCGCGGAACAGATGCTGGCGGACCTGATTCTGGTGGACGTGGGACCGAATCTCGGCGCATTGAATCGCGCGGCATTGGTTACCGCCGACCACGTTGTGGTCCCGCTGGCACCGGACCTGTACTCCATACAAGGCCTGCGCAATCTCGGGCCGACGCTACGGCAATGGAGGAAGCAGTGGGCAGAGCGCCGGGAACGTAACCCGGTGGCCGACCTCGACCTGCCGCCAGGCGGGATGCAGCCGCTCGGGTACGTGGTGCTGCAACATGCCGTACGGCTGAACCGACCGGCAAAGGCGTATGAACGCTGGATGGGCCGCATCCCGGGTGCGTATCGAGACTTCGTCATTGATTCGCCCGCGAACAACGTCCCATCCACCGACACCGACCCGCATTGCCTGGCCACGCTGAAACACTTTCGGAGCCTGATGCCGCTGGCACAGGAGGCGCGGAAACCGATGTTCTCCCTGAAACCGGCGGACGGCGCGATCGGTGGCCACGCCAACGCCGTGCAGGGTTGCTACCGCGACTTTCGTGCGCTCGCACGCGCGGTGGCAGACCGATGCGGCGTAACGAGTGAGTAGCCGGCGGCGCTCCGGCGTCCGGGGCTTGACGCCGCCGGGCTGTTTTGGTGATGCTCTGCTCGCTTGGCCCACGGCGGCGTGCGATCCCGTGGACGGCAGGGAGGAACTAGAGAGATGAGTGCGCAGGCAGCACAACCAACGAGGGTGACCGTGTGGCAGGAGCAGCGGCAGGGCAAGCTGATGGGCACCACCTGCCACCCGAAGACGCGGGTCGCCGGCGAACGCCACGGTGCCGCGCCCGGCGGCCGCCTCCAGCAGGGCGTCCGCGTCGCGCACGCCGCGGGCCGTCTCGATCAGGACCACCAGGAAGGTGGAACTTGCCGCCAGGTGCGCCGCCGCCTCGCGCCCCTCCAGCTCGGCGGCCAGAGTCCGCGGCTCACACCACGCGCTCCAGCTTCGGCACCATCAGGCCCCCACCGCGGCCAGCGGCACGGCCGCAGGTCGGTCGCGTGGTCCGGATCGCCGATCGGGTTGACCCGCACCAGCAGCTGCCCGCGCGCAACCTCCGGCAGCGCCGGCTCGATCATCGGGCGTGCCGCGGCACGCTAGTCCGCCGGCACCGAGTCCTCCAGGTCCATACTGGGGCGAGGCCCCGCGCCTGTAGATCAGCGCGCTACGGGTGTAGTCGATCACCACGTCGCCGGTCTGGTTGATGCCGCGCGACCGGAACCGCACGATGCCCGCTTCCGGAATAGGACACACGTCGGCCCATCTCGCTATCCGGGAAGAGCTGGACCTGCCCACCGTGGTTCGGATGTGGGCGATCCGCGCAAGGCCGCGGCCGCCGCCTCGAGCGAATCCGCCGAGATGATCGTGGAGCCGGTCGCCGACGTGTCCAGCGCGCGACTTCACGGTTCCGAATCGGTACCGTCCGGGGGCGGGATCGAGCGCTTGCGGGCGCTGGACGAGCGCCGCGGGACCGTCGAACTCAAGCTCGTGCGTCAAGCGGTCACGCAACCCGCGATCGGGCGCGGCGGCGCCAAGCGGCGAGTCGGAGAGCAGGGCGCTGATGTAGAAGCCTGTACCGACGACGACGAGCAATCCGACCGATCGACACTGAGCCTGGAGCCTACTAAGGTTCCGGGCTACGTTCTCCGCGCCGACGCGGTCGGTGTCTGGACAACGTGTTCATCGAGCGGCTGTGGCGCTCGCTGAAGTACGAGGCGGTGTACCTGCACGAGTTGGCGGACGGCTTCGTGGCGCAGCGGGTGATCGACGAGTGGATCGAGTTCTACAACGAGGTACGACCGCACTCGGCACTCGGTGGCCGGACGCCGTCCGAGGCCTACCGCGGCGTCGCGGCGCCCGGACGGGAGGTGGCGTAACGGACATGGGGAGCAGGTGGCAATTGCGGGTTCCGAGGTCAGAGGGCGAGCGGGTGTGCGATCCGGTGCGGGGAGTTATCCACAATGTCCACAGGATCAAGCCCCCCCTCCCCCGGACCCCCACCCCCTGTTACCGCCACCTGTTCTTGACAAGGAGGGGTGGGTTGACAACAACGGAATACACCTTAACCTATCCCTCGGGCTGTCCAACGAACCGGGACCACCCCAGAGAACGCGGACCGAATCACTGACATTAGGTGTTCACGAGACTTCCTACTGTATGTCGCCCATCAACGCGCAGAAGGCGAGCATGGGACAAGGTAATGCAGTAGTGCACATCAGTGCGGCTGCGCTCTCCAGAATAGAGGTAACGGTTCCCTCTGCCCCTGAGCAAACGGCCATCGCTGCCGTACTCGCCGACATGGACGCCGAACTGTCAGCGTTGGAGTCGCGGCGGGACAGGACCCGTGACCTCAAGCAGGGCATGATGCAGGAACTCCTCACCGGCAGGACAAGGCTGATATGAAGATCTCCACAATTCTCGACTACATCGACAGCGGGCACATGGCATTGCCCGAGTTCCAGCGTGGCTACGTCTGGAACCGCGATCAGGTGCGCGGCCTGTTCGACTCGCTCTACCGCCGCCATCCGGTTGGCGGGCTCCTGGTGTGGGCCACCGAGGCGAAGACCGCCGCGCACCGCGGTGACGGCGCGCTTGCCGCGGGGGTGGTGAAGCTCCTGCTCGACGGCCAGCAGCGCATGACCTCCCTGTACGGCGTGGTGCGTGGGAGGGCGCCAAAGTTCTTTGATGGCAACACCCGGGCGTTCACGGGACTGCGCTTTCATCTGGAGATGGAGACCTTCGAGTTCTACCAGCCGGTGAAGATGAAGGGCGATCCGCTGTGGACCGACGTGACCGAGCTGATGCAGAAGGGCATCGCGGGGCTGGGCGAGTTCGTCACGCGCACGCGCCTCACGGAGCAGCCGGCGCTAGCGCCCAAGGTCGGCGACTACGTCGGGCGCCTGAGCCAGCTGCTCGGTATCGTCGAGGTGGACCTGCACGTTGAGGAAGTCACCGGCGCGGACAAGTCGCTCGACGTGGTCGTCAACATCTTCAACCGGGTGAACAGCGGTGGCACCAAGCTCTCCAAGGGCGACCTTGCCCTCGCCAAGATCTGCGCCGAGTGGCCTGAAGGGCGCGATGCGATGAAGGTCAGGCTCAAGGAGTGGAACAACGCCGGCTACCACTTCACGCTCGACTGGCTGCTGCGCTCGGTGAACACGGTGCTGACCGGGGAGGCAAGGTTCCAGCACCTGCATGAGAAGAGTGCCACCGAGGTACAGGACGCGCTCGCCCGCACGACGAAACACATCGACACGAGCCTCAATTTCATCGGCGGGCGGCTGGGTCTCGACCACGACCAGGTGTTCTTTGGTCGCTTCGGCGTGCCGGTGATGGTGCGCTATCTCGACCAGCGCCAAGCGAAGCAACGCGGCGCGATGAGTGCGAAGGAACGCGACAAGCTGCTCTTCTGGTTCGTGCAGGCGGCCATGTGGGGGCGCTTCTCCGGCTCCACCGAGTCCTTCATCGACCAGGACCTCGCCGCGCTCGAAGGCGACGACGGCGGCCTTGACAAGCTGCTGGAGCAGTTGCGGCTCTGGCACGGGGGGCTGCGGGCCGAGCCGGGCCACTTCACCGGGTGGAGCCTCGGCGCGCGGTTCTATCCGGTGCTGTACCTGCTTACCCGCATGGGAGAAGCCAAGGACTGGGGGGCCGGGCTGCCGCTCAAGGCGAGCCTGCTCGGCAAGATGAGTAGCCTGGAGGTGCACCACATTTTCCCGAAGGCCCGGCTCTACGAGTGCAAGTACAGGCGCCCGGAAGTCAACGCCCTCGCGAACTTCTGCTTCCAGACTAAGGACACGAACCTGGAGATCAGCGACCGGCTGCCTGAGGAATACTTCCCGAAGTTCGAGACACGTCACCCCGGCGGCCTGGCGTCACAGTGGATCCCGATGGACCCGGCACTCTGGAAGATGGAAAGGTTTCGGGACTTCCTCGAAGCCAGGAAGGAGTTGCTGGCGGCGGAGCTCAACCGGCGTATGGAGGATCTGCTGCACGGCGACACCCGGTGGCTCGCGAGTGCGACGGCGGTCGCGCCTGTGCCGGCCCGTGTCCTTGGCGGCATCACGAGCGAGGAGGAAGAGGCACAGCTGGAATCGCTGAACGAGTGGATGGAGGCCACAGGTCTCCCCCGCGGTGTGGTGGCCTATGACTTCTCGGACCCGGAGTCCGGCGAACAGAAGGCGGTCTTCGATCTCGTGTGGCCGAACGGCATCCAGGAGGAGCTGAGCCAGCCCGTGGCTGTGTTGCTGAACGAGGAAGGGCAGACGCTGGCCCTCGCCAGTCAGGCAGGGTTCCGGTGCTTCACGGGCGTCGACGAGTTCAAGCGTTACGTCACCGTCGAGATCCTCGGCGAGGGCGCCGCCGCGTAAGCGACCGTGGTGAGTCCGATCGGGGTGAACGGGCGGCCTGGCGGCAGGACACCGCGTGCCTCCCGGCTGGCGGACAAGCCGGCGCAACCCTACGGTATCGAACGCCACCAGCACATGTTCGCAGCGTGGGCGGCCGGTCGGGCCGCATCGGTCGCGGGCTGTCGCTTCAAGGTTGAACTAGGGTCTGGACATTCTTGAGTTCTGCGGTTTCGACGAGGATTTCACGACCCCCGAGCGGCTGCCGGCGCCGGCGAAGATGGATGTCTGCCATCGGGCGTGGCGAAGGCGGGTCGTGAGCCAGGCGGTGCGTCACAACCTGACCTTCACGCACGGCGTCGCGGCGAAACTCATCACCTGCTATCTGAAGTCCCGTCTCGTATGCGGTGGGTACCACGCCGATGCACGGGTGAAGAATCTGCACCCACCCATCGATGCAGCGATGTTGAGAACGCTTGCCAGGCTAGATATCGGCGGATACCGGAAGGAATGGCAGCTCGCCCGCTGGTCGAAGCTCGACTCGAAAGACTACGAACGGCTGATTCAGCTCATCAGACTGTGCCTGAAGGGCGAGCCGTTGTGGATGGTCGAACAGTACTGGCTGGGTCATCGGTGAACGACATCGGCAAGTCCGAGCGCGCGACCCAAACCCGTGTCATCGCGTTGCTCCGGGACGAGTTGGACTACCGCTTCATGGGTGACCGGTCCGACCGGGTCCAATCGCCCGATCGAGGAAGGGCTGCTGCGCGACTGGCTGGCGAATCGGTGGTGCCGTACCGCAGCCCATCGGCGTCGTTGCCCGCGAACACGATGTTCCTCTCCTGGAAAGAGGACGGATGCCCGAAGCTGGAGCATGTCCTTCGCTCCGTTCAGCGACCACGTCATGCCGCTCTGCTTCAACCGCGCGGCGACCACGTTTTTTGCACGCGCTGTCCACTACGCCGCTGCCGATCGGCAGACCGACCGACCGATACAGCGGGTAGTCCATCCGCTCCTTGTTCGCCGTGAAGTAGTTGATCTCGCCTTGGATGTCGTAGCACTGCTTCTCGGTGTAGCGGCCGCTGTCGTGCAACTCCTGCAGTTCCTTGATCACCGCGGCGACGCACCCTTTCCGCAGCAGGCTGCACCAGCGCTCAAAGCAGGTTGTTGCCCGCCAGGTGAGATGACCGAAAGGGACCTTGGCTTGCAGCAGTACGAGGACGACGCCGAGGCGATGCGGGACATGGCGCAGTATACCCGCCGGGTGCGCCGGCGCCTGGGACTGACG
Organism: Spirochaetia bacterium; assembly: GCA_965198005.1. GTDB lineage: Bacteria > Spirochaetota > Spirochaetia > SZUA-6 > Bin103 > Bin103. The sequence goes on along the minus strand of CBDAOI010000002.1, from coordinate 583,212 downwards.
CAGGTGGAGTTGGCGCGTCGCATCGACGTGCCGCACGAGACGATCCGCAACTGGGAGCAGGGCAAACGTTGCCCGACCGGCGCGGCAAGGGCACTGCTCCGAATACTCGACAAGGCACCCGAGCAGGCTCTTCGGGTTCTGACCTGAATGAACATCCGCGTTCAACAGCAGAATCGTAACGAACGCGACATCCCGGCATCTCGATGACGGAAGCCGCATGGGACTCGTACCTCGCAACGGCGAGGGAGAGGTACGAGGAGATTGACCGGGTAGAACGATACAAGATCGAACTTGGTAGGGCGCTGACGAGAGCCCGCGAGGCGCTGCTACGCGATGAACGAGACTGGCCGAGGCTGGTGAAAGAAGCGATCGGGCACAAGCAGAACAACATCGTTAACTGGCGCAATAACACGAAACTCATCGGATGGATCGACCGCAACGTGGACGAGGCGCGTGGTGCGCTTTTTGAACTGTGGTCCGAAGACGGCCGCCGCCCCGGCGACCGCGTTCGCTCATTCGATGCCAAGCTGCCCGAGAGCGTGTTACCACGAGGAGCCACGGGCACTCGCCTCAATGCTGCTTCGTATTTCATGATGGGGATCGACCCCGCACGGTATCCGCCGTACCGGCGGGGTCGGTTCCGAGACACGTATCGGAGGTTGGGCTATCCACCGTATTCCGCTGGTGATATAGGGGGTGAGTACGAGTACGCCCTAGAGTTTCTCGACTGCGTACTCGAAGAGGCCCGCAGGCGGAGCATGTCTGGTCCCAGCACCCGGTTGGACGCTCAATCGGTCGTTTGGATGCTTCAGCAGGACAGCCGAGCACGCCGCCGGCGACGGTGCCGGTACCGGCGGCGCTGCAGCATTACCAAGTGGAGTCGACGCCCGCCGCTGCCTACGACGCGCTGCTGCTGGGGAGCGACTGATGAGCGAGCTGACGGATGCGGTGATCGAGCAGCACCTGAAGTCTCTCAAGCTGCCGACCATGCGGCGTGAATACGGGCAACTCGCTCGCCAAGCCGGTGCCGACTCCTGGACCTACGCGGAATACCTGCGGGAACTGCTCGACAGCGAGATCCGCGCCCGTGAAGCCAGCACCACTGCGCGCCGGCTGCGCGAAGCGCGCTTTCCCGACCTGAAGACCCTGGGGCAGATCGACTGGGATGCCATGGCGGGGGTCTCCAAGCAGCAGATCATCGAACTGGCGACCTGTCAGTTCGTCGAGAAGCCCGAGGATGTGGTGATCGCCGGTCCGATCGGCACCGGCAAATCGCATCTGGCCATCGCTTTGGGAGTGGAAGCGGCCAAGCGGCGGTTCCGCGTGCTGTTCGTCAAAGCGGCCGATCTGGTGCGCCAGCTGCTGGAGGCCAGGGACGACCGGGAACTGGGACGGCTGCAGCTGCGGCTGCGTCGGGTGAGCTTGTTGATCATCGACGAGCTGGGCTTTGTCCCGTTCGACCGCGCTGGTGGCGAACTGTTGTTCAACCTGATCGCTGATCGCTATGAACGACGCGCGACGATCGTCGACGCCGTGGCCTGTGGCTGCAGTGGATCCTGAACCACGATGTGCATCTGGGCGGCGAGAGTGGGCTCGCACTGGCGGGCTACGCCTACTACGCTCTCGGTCATGCACTCCACGCTCATGCGTCGTCCCGGGAACATCCGCATAAGGTCGATGAGACCTATACCTAAGCGGTACATGAGAGGAGGACGGCCAGACTATGCCTGCCACACCCGGAAGCATCCCTGTCCCGCAGAAGGTCCAGATTCAGAAGGTCGAGACGGAGGTCGTGCCTATCCAGTTGGTGATCGTCGCACCTACCACCATTAAGCTTCCAGACGGGACGATTCTAGCACCCAGCACGATATGCACGTTGAGAAATCTGCGACCGGTGCGGACAGCGAAAGCGTGCCGATGTGGAGTACTGCGGATCAGCATGTTTGCCATTTACCTACGGATCGATACACGTTGAAGGTTCCGATACCCATTCGTGTGTTTGAAACAGAGGACGGAGCTTGGATGGCAAGCTTCGATGAGGCTGCGATTAGTATGCAGGGGGATGACATTTTAGAGGCGTATGTGTCGCTATTGCACGACATAGTCTATGCCTTTGATTGTCTTAGGGAGAATAGGAATTCACTCAGCGCATTCATGGAGTGGCAATTGTCCATCCTGAAGGACTATATCGAGATTCGATGAAGCGCAGCTTCACTCGAAAAGATGCTCTGACTATCCAGATGAAACTCGGCGGTATCCTTGACACTTCCGCCCCAAACCATGATCAGGTTCGTATTTTCGATTGTGGGAAACGGGTTGCTCGATTCGGTGTAAGGCGTTCAAGCATACCGCCGGCAAAGGCATGGGACTTGGTAAGGTGTACTCTCAGCAAAGCCGCGTATTTTGAACTGTTGAGAGAACACGATGACCTGCACTGTTGGGCCGGGAACTGAACATACTACCGGGAGGTAAAATGTCCTGCACGTCAGAAACAAATGGTTCTGTGTGGCTTAAATGAACACCAATAGCAGACTACTCACCTTGCGAGTGGCGACGTGACATCTTTGGTTCCGCTATGCAGTATACGCAGTATGGTAACGTGCACTCTGTGTACGGCTGGGAGATAGATCATATCATTCCCGTTTCGCAAGGTGGATCTGACGCTATCGCGAATCTCCGCACATTCCTCCGGGAGGAGGACCAGCTCGTTGTTCGTGGGCCGGCGTACCTGGAACCGGCGGTAGCGCCACCCATTCGTATTCGTCCGGCAGGAAGCTGGCTGTAGGGCAACCGGTTCGTATTCGACCTCTCGACAAGGCACCAAGCAGAACCGTCATTGCAGATAGCTACTGCAGATCCAACCACCCCTACTGCACCCCATACGACCCTTCGAGGCTCGCTCACAGCTAATTCTCCCAGCGTGCCGCGGCTGCCTTGCGGGCTACCTCGCTCCGGCGCTCCGGCGTCTGGCTGGCGGCCCGCGCCTTGGCGCTGTTGGCGCGTCCGGTGGGCTCCGGCGGCTGGAGAATCTCGTCCTTGTCGTTCGGCACGGCCCCGGTCGCCATATCGACGACCAGCTTGGCCAGCTGGTTGCCGTCGCGCGGGCGTTTCGGTAACAGGCATGTGCTCCCTCCTGCCAGGGCTGTTCAGCCCGGTCCATAATCTCCCGAATCAGGTCCCGCAGGTTCATTCCTCCGGCCGGTATCGTTACCAGAGCATCACTGCCACCTCGCCCGATCGCGACGCATGGTACAGGCGAAGACGAACCACATAGGTCCGGCCGCGCACCAGCCGCTGGCGCATGCAGGCATTGCGGTCGGCCCCGCTGTCGTCGTCGCCATCGACATAGCGGTTGGCTCCGTCGATCTGTTCGAACAGCACCAGGACCGAGTCCGCCGCACCGAACGTCCGGATCGTGTACTCGCGGCTGTCCCCCGGCCTGACCAGGAAGTCCGCCTGCTCGCCCGGTGCAAGCGTCAGCGTCGCCGACCTCAGGGGGCGCAGTTCCGGGAGCGCCGGACGCAGCGGCGGATAGAACGCCATGACCTGCTTGACGTCGGTCGGCGAGAGCCCCGGTTCGGGAATGAGCGGTTGCTCCCGATAACGCTCCGGCTTCAGAATCAGTCCCGCCGGAAACGGATAGTGCATGATGGAGTCGGGGTCCCATTCCGAACCCTCGATCGACAGCAGATGGATCTTGCGTAGAATGTTGTGCCGGATCGTGTCCTCGTCCCAGCGGAAATCCCAAGGCGTGGCCGACCTCGTGCAACGCGGTGTCGCGCCCGTAGCGCGTCGTCAGGTCCCACCCGAAGTTCATGGTGCGCCGCGACCGGCCGGACCCATAGTCGACCGCGTCGCGGCCGACGTAGGACCAGGAACCTGCGCCGCGCTGAAAGCCGATTCGAATCTCGTGCTCCGTGAAGAACAGGTAATGCAGGACCGTCCCATTTCCCGGATCATGCGCGACTTCGACATTCCCGGCGTCGCGGTTGGCGTGGTGCGGCATGGCCGCCTCGTCAGGGCTTCCTTGAACACGGTCAATCTTGTGCTCCAGCCGGTCATTGGCTCCCCCAAGGGAGCAGTTTACCGGCGGGGGCTACATGGTCAAGCATTTATACTAAGATTGGTCAGATCGGTGAGGAGTCGCTGGAGTGGACCCCACCACCACAGGAGGATCCGATGGCGACATCCGAGGAGGACGGCAAAGAACCGACGTTGCAAGACGTGCTCCAGGCCGTAGGCGAGCTACCAACCGAGATGCGTAGCGGGTTGGCCGAGATGCGCGGTCGGCTCGATGGGGTCGACGGTCGGCTCGACCGACTTACCAAGGAAGTGGAGACGCTGGGCCACGACGTACGGAGACAGTTGACGGAACTGGACGGCCTGCCGGAGAAGATCGCCGCAGCGGTCGAGAAAACCACTGCCAGCGAGATCCGCCAACTGAACCCGGACGTGGCCCAGTTACAGCGAGCAGCGGGTCAGTAAGTTACAACCCGATTGTAGAGGGGAACTTACAGACGCCAAGCGATCATCCTTGCCGGGGGATCTGTCGTGTGAGGTGCATGCGGGGGGTGGCTCAGTGCCCCCTACTATGACATATCCGACGAGGTTGCGAGCACGGGCCAGCGCCAGGCCGAGAACGCGACGCCAGCCATGAGGTTCATGGCGAGCGGGCCGCACGTGCGGTATTTTGTAGCAGTGATGCAGCACGTTGCTCGTGCCGACTCCTGGGAGCGGCCGCGGTGAGAATCGTTTCCCTGGCGACCCGCCGTCCGGTGACGGTGGTGGTGTTGTTCGTGGCCCTGGTGATGTTCGGGCTGATCTCGTTTCGCGAGCTGCCGGTGGACCTGCTGCCCGACCTGTCGTTCCCTACCCTGACCATCCGCACCGAGTACCCCGGCGTGGCCCCCGCCGACGTCGAGACCTTCGTCACCACCTCCATCGAGGATGCGGTGGGGATCGTCTCGGGCGTGGTGGACCTCTCCAGCATCTCCCGGGCCGGTCTGTCCGACGTGATCATGGAGTTCGCCTGGGGCACCGACATGGACTTCGCCGCCATCGACGTACGCGAGCAGCTCGCCCAACTGGCGCTGCCGCGTGCGGCGGAGGAGCCGATCCTGCTGCGCTTCGATCCGGCGCTGGATCCGATCATGCGCATCAGCGTCGGTAGCGCGGCGCCGGGCGCGGTGGGCGTGGCCGATCAGGCAGGGTTGCGCCTGCTGGCCGAGCAGTCGATCAAGCAGCGCCTGGAAAGCATCGACGGGGTGGCCGCCGCCATCGTCTCCGGCGGCGTGGAGGAGGAGATTCAGATCAACGTCGACCAGCGCCGTGCCGCGCTGCTCGATATCTCGCTGTCGCAGATCGCCAGCCGGCTGCAGCGGGAGAACGTCGACGTCACCGGAGGCAGCATAGCCGACGGTGCCGCCGAGTATATCGTGCGCGTGCTGGCGCGGTTCGCCGACCTGGAGGAGATCGGCCGCATCGTGGTGGGCGAGGTTGGCGATGTCCAGATACGGCTGCAGGATCTGGCCGAGGTGCGCAACGGCTACCAGGAACAGTCCACGATCACCCGCACCAACCGCCAGCCCAGCGTCGAGGTCGCGATCCACAAGGAGGCCGCCGCCAACACCGTCGCCGTGGCCGTCGCCGTGCGTGCCCGCCTCGCCGAGGTGGCGGAGGAGCTGGCCGGCGTGGTCGACGTCGAGTTGCGCGTGGTGGCGGACCAGTCGCGCTTCATCGAACAGTCGATCCGCGACGTGATCCAGGCCGCGGTGCTCGGCGGCGTGCTGGCGATCGCGGTGCTGTACCTGTTCCTGCGCCGCCTGCGCAGCACCCTGATGGTGGGGTTGGCGATCCCCATCTCGGTAATCGCCAGCTTCTTTCTCATGTTCCTGGGCGGCGTCTCGCTCAACATCATGTCGCTCGGTGGGCTGGCGCTCGGCATCGGCATGCTGGTGGACAGCTCGATCGTGGTGCTGGAGAGCATCGACCGCCACCTGAACGCCGCCGCCGACCGCACTGCCGCGGCCCGGGCCGGCGGCGCGGAAGTGGGCGGGGCGGTGGTTGCGTCCACTCTGACGACCCTGTGTGTGTTCATCCCCGTGGTGTTCGTGAGCGGCATCGCCGGGCAGCTATTCGTCGATCCGGCGCTGACGGTCACGTTCTCGCTGGTGGTGAGCCTGGCAGTGGCACTGACCCTGATTCCCATGGCCAGCGCCGTCGGTCTGCGCAGGCCGGCGCCTGCGACTCGCCGTGTCGACCCGGCACCCGCCGATACTCCGCCACCCGCTCGGCAAGCGGAGGAGATCGCCCGCGATCTGCTGTCGGTGCGCGTGGCCGCGGCACCGGGGCGCGGCCTGCTGGCGGTGGGGCGCGGCGCAGGGGTGCTGCTGCGGCTGCTCCTCACACCCTTGTTCTGGCTGTTTGAACGATTCTACGGCGTGGTCAGCGGCGGCTACCCGCGCCTGCTGGGATGGGCGTTGCGGCATCGGTTCCTGGTGGTGCTCCTCTCCGTGCTGCTGCTGGCGGGCGCCCTGAGTCTGGTGCCGCTGCTCGGCACCGAGCTGATTCCCGAGATCCGTCAGGGCACCATCGTCGCCGACGTGGAGTTGCCGCCCGGCACTCCGGTGGCGCGTACCGACGTCACTCTGGCCGAGATGCAGCGCCGCGCCGCCGAGTTGCCGGCGGTGGCGCAGACCTACGCGGTTGCCGGATCGTCGCGCACCGGCAACGAGGTGCGTGAGAACCGCGGACAGATCCTGATCGATCTGCGGCCGCAGTACCGGGGCGGCGGCGAGGACCAGGCTCTGGCCGAGCTCCGCGACGCGCTGGCCGGCGTTCCCGGCGCCACGGTCACCTTCGGCCGTCCGCCGTTGCTCACTTTCGACGCCGCGGTGGAGGCGCGCATCAGCGGCGCGGCACCCGCGGTGCTGGAGCACGCGGCACGGGCGGTCGCCGGCCGGCTGCAGACGGTCACCGGACTGGCCGATGTCAGCGCCAGGCTGGCCGGCACCAGCCCGGAGGTGGTGCTCGATCTGAACCGGCCCAGACTGGCCGAATTGGGTCTCGACGCCGAGGAAGTGGGTGGGATCGTGGCTGCCAAGCTGCAGGGCGAGGTGCCCACCGAGCTGGAGCGCGGCCGTCAGGACGTGGCGCTACGGGTGCGCACCCGGCCGGAGGACCGTGCCACCATCGATGATCTGGCGGCACTGATCGTCACTACCGTCGGCGACGTGCTGGTGCCGCTGTCGGCGGTGGCGGCGGTCACCGTGGTCGACGGCGCCAACGAGATCCGCCGCATCGACCAGCGGCCGGTGGTGCTGGTGACCGGAAATCTGGATGGACGCGACCTGGGCAGCGTCACGGGCGAGGTGCGCGCGGTGCTCGATCAGGCGGCAGCCGAATACGGCGTGCACGCCGAGCTGGCCGGACAGTGGCAGGACATGGTCGACTCCTTCGCCAGCATGCGGCTGGCCATCATCCTGGCCGTGGTGCTCACCTACCTGGTGATGGCGGCGCAGTTCGAGTCACTGCTGCATCCGCTCATCATTCTGGCGGCGGTGCCGTTCGGTCTGGTGGGCGTAGTGTTGACGCTGGCGATTTTCGCCGTCCCGGTGAGTGCGATCGCTCTGATCGGGGTGATCATGATGGCCGGCATCGTGGTCAACAACGCCATCGTGCTGGTGGACTACGTCAATCAACTGCGGCGCCGGGGAATGGATCCTCGGACGGCGATTCAGCAGGCCGCGGTGACCCGGCTGCGCCCGATCCTGATGACCACGGCCACCACGGTGCTGGGGTTGGTGCCCCTGGCGTTGCGGCTCGGTCAGGGTTGGGAACTGCGCCAGCCGCTGGCCGTGACGGTGATCGGGGGGCTGCTGTTCTCCACGCTGATCACGCTGGTATTGATTCCGACCCTGTATTCCCTTGTCGGCGGGCGCGTGGCGCGCCGTAGCAGTGAGTCCGCAAGCGCGGCCGCCGACAGCGAAGCCCCGGAGGTGCGTTCATGACCTCGTTCGCCGAATTTTCCGTACGCCGCCCGCTGGGGGTGATCCTGGCCATTGCCGCGGTAAGTCTGTTCGGCTTCTTTGCCATCGGCCAGCTACCGCTGCTGTTTCTGCCGGAGATCGAGAGTCCGGCCCTGACGGTCGTGGCGCCGTTTCCCGACTCTTCGCCGGAAGAGGTGGAGCGGCGGGTCGCCGCTCCGATTGAAGGCGCCATCGGCGGCATGGGCGGGATCGAGTCGGTGAGCTCCACCTCCTCGGCCAGCTCGGCGCGGGTTCGCGCCCAGTTCGTCGTCGGCACCGACGTGGATCTGGCAGCGGCCGAGCTCCGCGACCGCATCGACCGCATCCGCGCCGAGCTGCCGGACGGCATCGGGCGGATTCGTGTTTCCAACTTCTCAACCACCGATATCCCGATCCTGCAGCTCAGCGTCGCCAGAGAAGGCAGCCGCGCCGAGTTGGAACGCATCACCGAGGATCTGATCGTGCCACGCTTGTTGCGGCTCGACGGCGTGGCCGACGTGGTCGTACGCGGCCTGCAGGCAGAGGAGGTGATGATCGACCTCGATCCGCAGGCGATGGCGTCGCTGGGAGTGGCAGTCGACGAGCTGGTCCGCAGCCTGCGTGCCAACAACGTGGACCTGGCCGGCGGCTACCTGATCGACGGCGGGCGGCGCTACTTCGTGCGCTCGGTGGGCTCGTTCACCGACCTGGAAGAGATCGCGGCGCTGCCGATCGCCGGTGCCGGCGCCCGCATCGGCGACGTGGGGGTGGTCCGTCGTGGGGTGGGCGACCAGGAGAGCGTGCAGCGCCTCAACCTGGCGGAGGCGGTAACGGTGCGCGTGTTCAAGGGCTCCGACGCCAACGTGGTGAGCGTGGTCCGCGACGCGCGCGCCCAGTTGGCGGCCATCGAGGCGGCGACGCCGGGTCTGTCCACCTTCGTGTTCTTCGATCAGTCGCAGGAGATCACCACCAGCTTGGGCAATCTGCGCAACTCGGGGTTGATCGGCGCCGGTCTCGCGGTGCTGGTGCTGTTCGCCTTCCTGCTGAGGGTGCGCGCAACGCTGGTGGTGGCGATCGCCATCCCGATCTCCATCATCGCCACCTTCGCGGTAGTGTTCCTGATGCGGCGGGTGGGCGGGCTCAACTTTTCGCTGAACGTGATCTCGCTGAGTGGTTTGATGCTGGCCGTGGGAATGCTGGTGGACAACAGCGTCGTGGTGCTGGAGAACATCTACCGCTACCGGGAGCGGGGACTGGCCCCGCAGGCGGCGGCCATTCGCGGCGCGGGCGAGGTCACCACCCCGGTGTTCGCGGCCACCATCACCTCCATCATCGTGTTCGTGCCGGTGCTGTTCACCTCGGCCACCCCCTTCGGGCGCTTCATGGGCGACTTCGCCACTACCATGGTGGCCGCCATGATTGCCTCCCTGGTGGTTTCGCTGAGCCTGATTCCCGTGGTCAGCTCGCGCTTCCTGGTGGCGGCCGGCGGCGGGCGGCACCGGCTCATGGATGGCCTCGCCGCGGCTTACCGGGCGGTACTGCGCTGGACCCTGCACCACCGCCTGATCACCATCGGCTGCATGCTGGCCGTGCTCGGCGGCGGTGTCTATCTGCTCACCAAGATCGAGCGCGAGTTCACGCCGCCCACTCCCGCACGGCGGATGTCGATCGCGGTTAGCGCCGAGAACGGCATGTCGTTCGCCGAGACGCAGGCGGTGTTCGCGGCTTTCGAACGCGACCTGCTGGCCCGCACCGACGAGCTGGAGATCGACGCGGTGGCGGCCAACTTCTCCGCCCGCAACGGCAGCGTGACCGTGTACTTCCGCGACGACGCTTCCACGCAGCGTTCCACCGCCGAGCTCACCAACGAGATTCGCGCCATGCTGCCGCAGCTTCCCGGCTATACCTTCTCGGTGGGGCGGCGCTGGGGCCGCGGCGGTGGCGGAGCGCTGGGCGTGTCGGTGGACGTCACCGGCCCCAACACCGAGGTGCTGGCGCTGTTCGCGGAGGACATCGGCGCCCGCCTGGGGGCGCTGCCCGGGGTCGACGACGTGAGCACCAACCTCGAGTCGGGGGACGAGCAGCTCCAGGTACGGGTCAACCGCGACCGCGCTACCGCCGCCGATCTGAGCGCCACGGCGGTGGGCCAGCTCCTGAGCGCCAACCTGAGCGAGAGCAGCGCCGGCACTCTGGCCGCGGGCGCTGACGAGTTGCCGATCCGGGTGCGGGTGACGGAGACGGCACGCGTCGACCTGAGCGGGTTGGCGCAGCTCCCGGTGGAGCAGGGGGCCGGCGCGGTGCCGCTCGGAACCTTGGCCACCTTCGAGCGCCAGCCGGGTCCGCGCTCGATTCAGCGCGATGGCGGCAGCGAGATCGTCTCGGTAACCGCCAACACCGACCTGCGCGGCATGTTCAGCCTGCGGGGCCAGATCGAGGGCATGCTGAACCAGCAGCAGCTCCCGCCCGGCTACAGCGCCGAGGTGGGGCAGAACTTCCGCCGTTTCCAGCAATCGGAGCAGGCGTCGCTGTTCGCCCTGCTGCTCGCCGCGGTGTTCATCTACCTGGTGATGGCGGCGCTGTTCGAGTCGTTCGTGCATCCGATCACGATCCTCACGTCGTTGCCGTTCTCGCTGCTCGGGGTGACCCTGCTGTTCTACCTCACGGGCACCACCCTCAACACCAACTCCTGGCTCGGGATCATGGTGCTGGCGGGGGTGGTGGTGAACAACGGCATAATTCTGATAGACCACGTCAACCGGCTGCGCGCCGGCGGGATGGCGCGCACGGAAGCGATCATCACCGGTGGCTGCGATCGACTGCGCCCGATTCTCATTACCGCCTGCACCACGCTGCTGGGGCTGTTCCCGCTGGTGGCGCCGCTGGTGGCGCCCGGGGTGTTCGGTCCGGTGGAGGGGCGCGCCGGAACCTGGGGGCCGATAGCGCTGGCCGTGGTCGGAGGTCTGACCACTTCCACCTTCATGACGCTGGTGGTGATGCCGACCATCTACGCTGTGTTCGACGACTTGTCCCAGTTCTTGCGGCGGGTCGCGTGGGCGATGCTGCCGGCCGATCGGCGAACGCCACGTCGGACTGCGCAGGAGGCGGGACGGTGACGCGCGCCATCTGCCGGCGTGGCGCCGGAGCACCGGGCGCTGCCGTGGCGGCGCCTGGAGTGGACCAAGAGGAGGCGGGCTGGTGAGAGACAACCGGCAGCGGAGAGTGAGAACCGGACTGGCGCTGGCCGGGCTGCTTGCCCTGGCCTCGCTGCTGGCCGGCTGTGGCGTGGTGAACAACATTCTGGGCCGCTCCGGCAGCCAGGCAAGCGCCACGACGGGCGGCTTCGGCGGCGCGGGCGGCGGCTTCGGCGGCCAGACCGCGGCCCTCCCGGTGGTGACCGCGGACGTGGTGCGGGAGACGGTGTCCAGCTTTCTGGTGGCAACCACTACCCTGACCGCCGAGCGCTCCATCGACGTGGTGGCCCGCGCCGGCGGCGCGGTGATCGAGGTGCTGGTGCAGGAGGGCGACGCCGTACGCGCGGGGCAACTGCTGGCGCAGTTGGATCAGGACGACGCCCGTCTTGCCCTGGCGGAGGCGCAGGCTCACTACGACAACATTCAGCGAGAGTACGAACGGACCGCCGAACTGGCGAAGCATGGCGGCGTCACCCAACGGGAACTGGAGAATCAGCGCTATCAGATCGAGCTGCGTACCATCGCGCTGGAACGCTCCCGCCAGCAACTCGGCGATACCGAGATCCGCTCGCCGCTGACCGGCATCGTCGGCGAGCGGTCGGTGGAGCCGGGGGCGACGATCTCGGCCAACACCCGGCTGTTCCACGTGCTCGACCCCGATCCGCTGCTGGCGGTGATCCATGTTCCCGACGCGGGGCGGCAGAGTCTGAGCGTGGGACAGGAAGTGCGGATTCAGGCTGCCGGCGACATCCGGGCCGCCGGGACCATCATCCGCGTCAGCCCCGTGGTCGACGCCGAGTCGGGTACCGTCAAGGTCACGGTGGAACTGAACGCCATGGCCGCTGCCGGCGCGCTGGTTCCGGGTACGTTCGTCACCGTGCAGGTGCCGACCGAAACCCGGCCCGACGCCCTGGTGGTGCCCAAGCGCGCAATCCTGCTGGAGCGCGACCAGAGTATCGTGTACCGCGTGCAGGAAGGCGTGGCAGTGCGCACGCCGGTGGCGGTGGGGCTGTCGGCGCGGGAGCTGGTGGAGGTCACCAGCGGCCTCAGTGCCGGCGACGTAGTGGTGACGGTAGGCCATGAGTCGTTGCGTGACGGATCCGCGGTACGCGCCGCGGGGGAACCGCTGCCGGAAACGGCGGTGGCAGGCGCTTCGGCGGGCGGTCCGGGCGGCGCCGGCGGCGGCTTCAGTTTGGCGCAGTTGCCTGCGGAGCGGCGTCAGGCACTGGTACAGCGACTGCTGGAGAATCCCCAGGTCAAGCAGGCCTACGAGGCGAAACTGCAGGAGGATCCGTCGCTGGAGAGGGACGAGGAGAAGCGGTTGGCATTCCTGGAGGAGCAGCTCCAGGCGATCGGCGGCCCGCAGGCACTGTTCGGCGGCGGCGCGCCCGCCGGTCAAGGTGGCGCGCGGCAGGGGGCCGGAGGCGGCGGCCAGACTGGTGCTGGCCAAGCCGATGCCGGGCGGCAGAACGCGGCCGATGCAGGCGGTCAACGGACAGAGCCCGCCGCCGCGGCGCGGGCGGGAGCCGCTACCGGGGCAGCGGCTGGCGGCGGTCCGGGCGGCGGTGGCTTCAGCTTGGCGCAGATGCCGGCGGAGCGCCGGCAAGTGCTGGTGGAGCGGCTGCTGCAGCATCCCGACGTGAAGCAGGCCTACGAGGCGAAACTGCAGGAAGATCCGTCGCTGGAGAATGACCAGGAGCGGCGGCTGCAATTCCTGCAGGAGCAGCTTCAGGCAATCGGCGGCCCGCGGGCGCTGTTTGGCGGCTGACGCCACCATCGCCGAAAATGGCGGCGGAGCATGCCGACAGTGCACACGCCTCAGCGTGGGATCGCCACCAGTTCCTGCTGCACGTCGAAGCCGAGGTCGGCGGCGATCGCCAGGTAGGCGTTTCCGATTGCGAGCCGGGCCGCGGCTCCGAGCGGGGCTTGCGGTAGTCGAGGCTGACCGCGAGCTCCGGCAGCACCCCGCGCTACGGCCAGGAACTCGCGGTTCGTCCCCAGCCGGACATTGAGCTGCGCTCGTGCCCACTGCAACTCCGCGACCATCCGATCGAGGCGTGCATCCGAGGCCGCCGAGGCGCGGTCGATCAATTCTGGGTGTGCCGGTGATCGCAACCAGCCGGATCGGCTACTATCGTAGCATCGGTAGGTGTGGGAGGGTGGGATGAATGTTGAACGGCCCGATCGTTGACGTCGCCTTGGGCCTCATCTTCTTCTACGTGACGCTGAGTCTGGTGTGCAGTTCGATACAGGAGGTGATCGCCGGCGTGTTTGGGCTGCGCTCGCGCAATCTCCGGCGCGGCATCGAGAACTTGGTCGGCAACGAGTACGCGCAGGCGCTGTACGACCACCCGCTGATCAAGGGGCTGCGCAAGCCGAAGCGGCTGCCGTCGTACGTCAGGCCGGAGATCTTCGCCGGCGCGCTGCTTGAGGTCGTGGCGCGGGACAAGGCCGGCAAACACGCGTTCGAGCTGACCGCCGCGGAGTTGCGCGAGACCATCGGGAAGATCGACGCCGAGAATCCGACGCGCGACCTGCTGCTCGGCTTGGTGGACACGGCCGAGCCGCGGGTCGAGGAGCTGGGGCGGCGTGTTGCCGATTGGTTCGACGCCGGCATGGACCGGATCGCGGGCTGGTACAAGCGGCAGGTGAAGTACTTCCTGCTGGCGGTAGCGGCGGTCGTCACCGTCGCGGTGAACGCGGACACGATGCGGATCGCGGAGCAACTGTGGCTGGACGGCGCGCTCCGCAGCGCGATTGCGGCTGCGGCGGAGGAAGCGGTGGCGGCGGGAGACCTGAGCGGGATCGACGAGCGAGCGCAACTCCGCACGTTTCCGATCGGCTATCCCGATCCCTTCCCCGGCATAACGGTACGCGTGGTCGTCGGTTGGCTCCTGACCGTCGCGGCGATCAGTCTCGGCGCGCCGTTCTGGTTCGACCTGCTGAGCAGGATCGCCAACCTCCGAGCTACCGGCAAGAACCGCCCGGTTGACGGACCGCGGGGCACGTGAAGCGGTCCGCCCGCAGTTCCTCGCGCTCCAGCGCGCCGAGTTGAGATCGACGTCGACGGACAACCCCGTCAGGTATTCTCCAGCAGGCGGGGGTGTACGCGAACCGCCACCCGTGATCTCCCGGTAGGCCCGCAGGTACCGGAAGCACCGAGCGTGCTCAGCGCGGCGTCTCCGTTGAAGCGGCAACGAACGGCCGCTGTTGACAAGGGTAGAGCGGAGCAGCGCCCGCGGCGCGGCTTCCGCAAAACACTGTCTGGAGGGCATTGTGAACAATCTCAATTCCGTGTTGCTGGAAGGCAACTTGTGTCGTGACCCCGACCTGCGCTTCACCCCCAAGGGGACGCCGGTGTGCACCCTCATGGTGGCGTCGAACCGTTCCTACAAGGTGGAGGACGAGCGCCAGGAGGAGGTCTCCTTCATCGAAACCACCGCCTGGGGCAAGCTGGCGACTGTGTGCAACGACTACCTCAAGAAGGGGCGGGGCGTGCGCGTGGTGGGCCGCCTCAAGCAGGACCGCTGGCAGGACGGCGACGGCAACGCCCGCTCGAAGGTGATGATCGTCGCCGAGCACGTGGAGTTCCAGCCGCAGCGGCGGACCGACGCCAACGGCGGCGGCGAGGACGCCGCGGCCGCCGACAAGGATCCCGCAGCCGCCAAGCGGGCGTCGTAGCCGATCTCACTGTCGCCCGCGTGGGGAACCACCCCACCGGGCGACAGTGGGGAAGCAAGCTGGTAGCGCGCCTGGCGCGCCTGGAGAAGGTCTCTCGCCTTCCTGCATGCTTCAACAAGCCGCGAGGCCGCGAGGCCGTTCCCTTGACCACGCGGGGATACGGGTTTAGGTTTCTGGTTGTCTTCCCGGGGGGAAACACGATGGTGATGCAGCACGCGTCCGAACAACTCGATCCGGAGTCGCTGGTAGCCCGCATCATTGCGGAGTTGCAGGCCAACCCACAGGCTCAGCGGTCGCTGTTGCGCGCCCTGCTGACGAACGAGTTCCTTGGCATGCCGGCGCGTCTGGACCGCATCGAGAAGGACATAGCGGAACTCAAGGCCGACGTAGCGGAACTCAAGACCGACGTAGCGGAACTCAAGACCGACGTAGCGGAGCTCAAGACCGACGTCGGGGCTCAAGACCGACGTGGGATATCTCAAGGGGTCGGATTTGGAGACGCAGGTGCATCGAAGGATTCGGCCGTTGCTCAGTCAGCGCTTACAGTTGAGGCGCGCCCGGATCGTGCTGAGCGGGCAACCCCAAGCCGAAGCGGAATTCGAGGAAGCGATCGCGGACGCCGCGGAGGCCGGCCGGATCAGTTCGCGACAGGAGCAGCGGATCATCGCGACGGATGTCATCCTGCACGCGCAGCGGAGCCGCGAACGAACGCCGGTGTGGATTGCCGTGGAAGTGGCCAATCGGATCGACGCGGACGATATCCGCCGCAGTCGGGAGAGTGCGGACACACTTGCTGCGGTGTTCGGCGAGGAAGCAGTGCCGGTGGTGGCAGGGTATCGGATCGACGCCGCCGATCTGGACCGTGCGGCCGCCGAGGACGTGCGCTACCTGGAAGTCTCCGAACGGTTCTGAGTGAGCACCGGTACCGTGCCTACGCTCGTTCGGCGCACTGCGGCAATGCGGAACGCCAGGGCTGTACGTGATTTGGGCGACCGGCAGCAGCGTCGGGCCGACGCCAACGGCTTGCCCGCCCGCTTGACGTCGCGATGCGATGTGTTGTAATATCAACGGCATGACTCTGGCCGTAGCGAGCCATTACTGGTGGTGGGTCTCGGGATAACCGGGAGCCGCCACGTCAGCGGGGCGTATGCGTTGTAGAGCGCCCCACGAGCCGCGGGTTCTGGTTGTCGGGAGTGACCAGGGTCGGCGGCTTGTTTCATTGGCACCGCCCCGGGCCTCGCTCCTCGGGCAACCTGGCCGGCGCATACCGTGACGAGGAGCATGTCATGAGCACACAGAGCGATCCGATCGCATCCGCCCCGGCCGTCTCCCTCCAGTCCCATGAGCGTACCGCGCTGCGTACGATTCCGGGCGAGCGGTTCACTCCCTACACGCTGGCGCGCAAGCTGAATGCCACCGTGCTGCTGGAATCCGCCTCGTTCCACCGCGGCCGCGAACGCTACAGCATCCTGCTGCTGCGGCCGGCGTTCGCGCTCGAGGAGTGGAACGGAGAGGTGTTCATGGTGCGGGACGGCCGCCGCTTCCGGCTGCGCAGCTCGGGGCGCGACGTGCTCGACGTGCTGCTGTACTTCGCCAACCAGCATCGCGCGTCAGGGCCGCACCCGTTCCCGTTTCCGGTCGGCGGCGTCGGCTATCTGTCGTACGAGTACGCCACCCGCTTCGACACGGTGCGGCTGGTGGCGAAGGCCGACTCGCTGGGGTTGCCGGAGGCGTACTTCGTGTTCGGCCACGTGTTCGTGGTGTTCGATCACTATACCGATACGCTGACCCTGGTCGGCGTCAACTACGACGAGCACGCCATCGACCTGGAGCGCGCCCTCGACGAGACCGAGCGGCGCATCAACGACCTCGACTTCAACTTCATGACCGAGCCCCGCTCCCACCCGGCCGCGGCCGTGCCGGGCAGCGACGACCAGCAGCAGTTCATGGACGGCGTCGAGCTGCTGCGCGAGGAGATCATCAAGGGCAATCTGTTCCAGGCGGTGTTGTCACGCCGCTTGGTCATCGAGACCCCGCTGACGGCGCTCGAAGCCTACCGCAACCTGCGTTCGGCCAACCCCTCGCCTTACATGTTCTACGTGGACTGCGGCGACTTCCAACTGTTCGGGGCGTCGCCGGAGGTGCACGTCAAGACGACCGGCAGCCGCATCATGATGCGGCCGATCGCCGGCACCCGGCCGCGCGGCGCCGACCGGCGCGCGGACCAGGCGCTGGAGACCGACCTGCTGTCCGACGAGAAGGAACTGGCCGAGCACTTGATGCTGGTGGATCTGGCGCGCAACGACATGGGGCGGGTGTCGCGGCCGGGCACCGTGGAAGTGACCGAGCGCAACGTGATCGAACGCTACTCGCACGTGATGCACATCGTGTCGCAGGTGGAGGCGGACCTGCAGCCGGACCGGGACGGTACCCACGCCGTGCGCGCCACGTTCCCGGCCGGGACCGTGACCGGCGCGCCGAAAATCCAGGCGATGGAGACGCTGGACGCCCTGGAAAGCGAGACGCGCGGCTTCTACGCCGGCATCGTGGGCTATGTTGAGCCGGACGGCTCGCTCGACTCCTGCATCACCATCCGCTCGGCGGTGAAGAAGGGCGACCGGCTGGTGCTGCACGCCGGCGCCGGCGTGGTGTACGACTCGGTGCCGCGCAACGAGTACGAGGAGACCCAGAACAAGCTGCGTGCCCTGGCCGCCGCGGTCGGGCTGGAGCTGTAGGAGGACGCCGATGTACGTGATCATCGACAACTACGATTCCTTTACCTACAACCTGTTTCAGTATCTGGCGCCGCTGGTTCCGACCGAGGTGCGCGTGTTTCGCAACGACCGCATCACGGTGGCGCAACTGGAGCGGCTGCAACCGGAGGGCATCGTGATCTCGCCGGGTCCCGGCCGCCCCGAAGACGCGGGCGTGTCGGTCGAGGTGGTGCGCCACTTCGCCGGCAAGACCCCGATTCTGGGGGTTTGCCTGGGCCATCAGGCGATCGGCTGCGCGTTCGGGGCGAGCATCGTCGGCGCCGGCAGCATCGTGCACGGCAAGACCGACCGGATCAGCCTCGACGGGCGCGGACTGTTCCGGGCGATACCCTCGCCCTCGGTGTTCACGCGCTATCACTCGCTGGTGGTGCAGCGCGACACCATCCCGCCGGAGTTCGAGGTTACCGCCACCACCGCCGACGGCGAGGTGATGGGAATCCGGCACCGCGAGTGGGTGGTCGAGGGGGTGCAGTTCCATCCCGAGTCGATCGCCTCCGAGGCCGGTATCCGGCTGCTGGCCAACTTCGTGGAGTACCGGCGGGAGCCGTTCACCTTCCGCCCGCTGCTGGACCGGGTGATGCGGGGCGAGGCGCTCAGCCTGCAGGAAGCGTCGGAGCTGATGGACGAGGTCACCACCGGCCGGCTGCCGGCCAGTCAGCTCGCCGCGATGCTGGTGGCGCTGGCGCTGAAGGGCTATACCGCGGAGGAGATCGCCGGTTTCGCGGCGGTGCTGAAGCGCAAGAAGCGGCGCCTGGAGTGCGCGGGGCCGCTGGTGGATACCTGCGGCACCGGCGGCGACGGCCTGGCCACGTTCAACATCTCGTCGCTGGCGGCGCTGGTGGCCGCGAGCTGCGGTGCCCGGGTGGCCAAGCACGGCAACCGCGGGGTGAGCTCACCGAGCGGCAGCGCCGACTTCTACCGCGAGCTGGGGGTCGCGGCCGACCTCACCCCGGAGCAGGCGGGCGCGTTGCTGGAGCAGACCGGGTTCGCGTTCCTGTTCGCGCCCACCTACCACGGCGCCATGCGTCACGCCGCGCCGGTGCGCGCCGAACTGGGGATCAAGAGCGTGATGAACCTGCTCGGCCCGCTGGTGAATCCCGCCGAGGCCGAATTCCAGTTGATCGGGGTGTACGACGCCGCTCTGTGCGAGCCGGTGGCGCGCGCCGCGCGGCTGCTCGGTGTGCGCCGGGTGCTGGTGGTGCACGGTCGCGACGGCCAGGATGAGGTGTCGGTGACCGGGCCCACTACAATGGTAGAAATTGGCGAGGACGGCCGCCTGGTGCAGCGCGAGTTCGGGCCGGAGAGCTGCGGGATCGCGTGCGTGAGCCTGGACCAGCTCAAAGGGGGCAGCGCCGCCGACAACGCGGCGGCGGCGCACGCGCTGCTGGCCGGCGGCGGCGCCGACGGGCTGCGCGACGCGGTGGCGCTGAACGCCGGCGCCGCGCTGTACGTGTGCGGAGTGGCGGCCGATATCGAAGGCGGCTACCGGCGCGCGCGCGCGGCGCTGAGCGACGGCAGCGCGGCCGCGCTGCTGGAACGGGTGATCGCCACCGCCGCCGGCCTCAGGGAGAAGCCGGCGGCGGCGGCCGGCTCCGGTTGACCCGTGGCGTACCTGCAGGAGATCGTAGCCGGCCGCCGCCGCCGGGTGCGGGTCGAGGGGCCGGAGCTGGGCGAGGCGGTGCCGCCGCGGCGGACCCTGCCGCCGGTGCCGTTCCTGCCGGCGGCGGCCGCCGCCCGCGCGCGCCTGCTGGTGTGCGAGATCAAGCGCGCCTCGCCGTCGCGCGGCAACATCGCCGCCGGGCTGGACGCGGTTGAACAGGCGCGCCGCTACGCCGCGGCCGGGGTGCGTAACGTGTCGGTGCTCACCGAGCCCGATCACTTCGGCGGCTCCCTGGGCGACCTGATGGCGGTGAAGGCGGCCTGCCCGCAGCTCAGCGTGCTGCGCAAGGACTTTCTGCTCGACGAACGGGACCTGGAGGTCTCCTGCCGCGCCGGAGCCGACGCCGTGCTGCTGCTCGCCTCCTGCCTCGAGGTGGCGGAGCTGCGGGCGCTGGCGGCGCGCGCCCGCGCGCTCGGCATGACGGCCCTGGTGGAGGTACACGACCGCGCCGACCTGGCCAAGGCGCGCGCCGTCCGTCCGGAGTTGACCGGCATCAACAGCCGCGACCTGAGCACGTTTCAGGTGGACACCACGCTGCCGGCGCGGCTGCGGCCCGCGATCGATTGGCCCACGACGCTGCTGTTCGAGTCCGGCATCCACACCGCCGAGGATGCCGCGTTCGCCTGCGCCGCCGGGTTCGACGGCGTGCTGGTCGGGGAGGCGGTGGTGCGCCGTCCGGAGCTGGTGGCCGAGCTGGGCCGGGTGCTGGAGCACGCCGCCGGCGGACACCGGTTCTGGCAGCGGGTGTTCGGCGCCCTGCACGACCGCAGCGCGCGTGCCGGCGCCGACGGCGGCCGGCCGCTGGTCAAGGTGTGCGGCCTGACCCGGCGTGACGACGCCGTACGCGCGGTCGAGCTGGGGGCAGACCTGCTCGGGTTCATCCTCGCGCCGTCGCCGCGACGGGCCGACCCGGAGGAGATCGTCCGGCTGGGCGACGTGCCGGCGCTCACGGTGGGGGTGGTGGTGAACGACACCGCGGTCGCCCGCAGCCTGCTGGAGCAGGGCTTGCTGGACGCCGTGCAGCTCCACGGGGACGAGGCGCCGGAGCAGTGCTACGAGCTGGCGTTTCCATACTACAAGGCGCTGCAGGTGGGGTCGGCCGCGGACCTCGCCGCCGAGCGGCGCTACCGCTGTCCGCGCGTGCTGCTGGATGCGTTCTCGGGCGCGGTGCGCGGCGGCACCGGACGCCGCGTCGACCGCGCCCTGCTGGCCGCCCGCGCCGCGCAGCAGCCCCCGCCCCACCCGCTGTGGCTGGCCGGCGGGGTCGGCCCCGACAACGTCGGCGCGATCATTCGGGAGCACGCGCCGGAGCTGGTCGACAGCTCCAGCCAGCTCGAGGCCGCACCCGGCCGCAAGGACCCCGCCCGGCTGCGCGAGTTCTTCCGCCAGATCCAGGCGGCGGCGCACGCCACCGTCTCACGGAGTACCGCATGAACCAGTACCAGGACTATTTCGACCAGTTCGGCGGCCGCTACGCCGCCGAGGTGCTGCGCACCCCGCTCGATGAGCTGGAGGCGGCCTACCGGGCCGCGATCGTCGATCCGGCGTTTCTCGCCGAGCTCGATCACGTGGCCCGCACCTACATCGGGCGGCCGACCCCGCTGATGTACGCCGCCAACCTGAGCGCGGCCGGTGGTGGCGCCCGCATCCACGTCAAGCTGGAGGGGCTGGCCAACACCGGCGCGCACAAGATCAACCACGTGGTCGGCCAGTGTCTGCTCGCCAAACGCATGGGCAAGCGGCGCATCATCGCCGAGACCGGCGCCGGCCAGCACGGCCTGGCGACGGCCGCGATGTGCGCCAAGCTGGGGCTGCCCTGCCGGGTCTACATGGGCGAGGTGGACATGCGCCGCCAGAAGCCCAACGTGTTCTGGATGGAGCTGTTCGGCGCCGAGGTGGCGCAGGTGGACAGCGGCTCGCGCACCCTCAAGGACGCGGTCAACGAGGCGCTGCGCGACTGGGCCGGCTCGTTCGCGGACACCTACTACGTGATCGGCTCGGCGCTGGGCCCGTCGCCCTATCCGGCCATGGTGCGCGAGTTCCAGGCGGTGGTGGGACGGGAGCTGGTCGGCCAGTGCGCGGCGGCGGGGATCCGGCCGGCGGCGCTGATCGCCTGTGTCGGCGGCGGCTCCAACGCGCTCGGCGTGTTCGCCCCCCACCTCGAGGCCGCCGAGCCGGAGCTGATCGGGGTGGAGGCGGGCGGCCGCGGGCTGCAGCCGGGCCAGCACGCCTCCCGCATGAGCGGCCACGGGCTGCCCGCCATCGCCCACGGCTACAAGTCGCTGTTCCTGACCACCGCCGACGGCCAGATCGCCGAGACCCACTCGGTGTCGGCCGGCCTCGACTACCCGGGCGTCGGCCCCCAGCTCGCCCAGTTGGGGCGCAGCGGCCGGGTGCGGTTCACCACCGCCTCCGACCGGGAAGCGCTCGAGGCGGTGCGCCAGTTCGCGCGCCACGAAGGGATCGTGCTGGCGCTGGAGTCCGCCCACGCCGGCGCCGTGGCGCTGACCGAGGCGCGCCGCCGTCCCGCCGACCAGCACCTGGTGGTGAACATGTCGGGCCGCGGCGACAAGGACCTGTTCATCCTGGCGCGGGAGCTGGACCGCGACCGCTGGCGCGTGTTCCTGGAGCAGGAGGCGGCCTCGCTCGCCGCCCCGGCGCCGGTGCCGGCATGAGCGGCGCGCGCGTCATGGCCCACCTGGTGGCGTCGTTTCCCGACTGGGAGGCGTCGCTGGAGGTGGGCAAGGGGCTGGTGGACGGCGGCGCGGCGTTCCTGGAGGTGCAGTTTCCGTTCAGCGATCCCACCGCCGACGGCCCGCACATTCAGGCCGCGTGCGACGGCGCGCTGGCCGCCGGGTTCACCGTGCAGCGCGGCTTCGACCTGGTGGCGGCGCTGCGCGCCTATTCCGGGATCCCGATCGCGGTGATGAGCTACGCCAATCTCGTGTTCCGGAACGGCGTCGCCGGCTTCGTGCAGCGCTGCCGCGCCGCCGGCGCGGACGCGATCATTGCCCCCGACCTGCCGCCCGACTACGACGAGGGGCTGTACGCGGCCGGCGCCGCGACCGGAGTGGCCGTGATCCCGGTGGTCGTGCCGAGCACGGCGCCGGAGCGCCTGCGCCTGATCGTGGAGCAGGTCGAGACCGACTGGGTGTACGCCGCGCTGCGCAAGGGGATTACCGGCAGCTACACCGCGATCGGCGACGACAACCTGGCCTTCCTGCGGGCGATCCGGGAGCTGGGCGGCCGGCCGCTGGCCGGCTTCGGCGTGCGCGACCACAGCCAGGTGCGGGCGCTTGCGCCGCACGTGGCCTACGTGGTGGTGGGCACCTGGTTCGTGCACCTGCTGCGCCGGGAGCCGCACGCCGCCCCCCGGCCCCTGATGGCGCAGGCGGTCGCCCGGCTGCTGACCGCCGGCGCCGACGCCCAAGCCGACCCGCCGGCCGGCCCGCGCGCGCCGGCCGCGCCGGCGGATTGACGTGGCTCCGGCGCCCGGATGCCAGTATATTGTCGTACGCCAGAGAATGCGTCATTTCCGAGGAGCAACCAATGTCAACCGAAGTAACCATCAGCCAGGACAATTTCACCGCCGAGGTGCTGGAGGCCGACACCCCGGTCATCGTCGACTTCTGGGCCGAGTGGTGCGCCCCGTGCAAGATGATCGCCCCTGTGCTGCAGCAGATCTCCCAGGACTACGCCGGCCGGCTCAAGGTGGCCAAGGTCAACGTCGACGACCACGGTGAGATCGCGCAGCGCTTCAACATCGTCAGCATCCCAACCCTGCTGCTGTTCAAGCGTGGCGAGGTGGTCCGCCAACAGGTCGGCGCCGTCCCCCGCGAAACCATCGAGGGCATGTTCAAGAACGAGGTCTGACCGGATCGTCACTCGTGGACGCGGTCGTCGTTGGGGGAGCCGAAACTTGCGCCGCGGGTGGGGACGGTGTGCCAGTCGGCGGCGGCATCGGTGTCGGTGCTCGATGAGTCGCGGTTGAGCGAGCGGGTGGAAGTGGTGGCGGCCGAGCTGACCGCGTCCTCCGGCGCCGCCTGCGTCCCCACGATCTGCCAGCCGCCGAGTTCCACCAGGCGGTCGGCCCGTTCCATGGTCGCCTTGCTGCCGAATCCACGGTAGCGTTCATCCGAGTCCGACGTGCGGTTGCTGTAAAGCAACCCGTCGAGCAGCTCTCCGGTCGGCGCCACGTACAGCGTGAGCACGCCGTTGTTGCCGGACAGCCCCTCGCCCTTCTCCATCCAGAAGTCCAACTCCCCGGCCTGCTCGGTCGCACCCTCGCCCGGACCGTCGGTGGTGGCGTGGATCACGACGTAGTCGCCGGTGCTCACCTCGACCGGGGGCAGCACCACGTGGTCGCGATAGTCGTCGGCGGTGCCGTCGTACAGGGTGACGCCGCCGAGATTGCCGCCGTCGGTGACGTACAGCTCGATCGCGTCTCGCCGCTTCTTGCTGCCCTTGGTGGTGAATTCGTTGATCAGCAGTCCGGGCGGGCGCGGGTTGTGGCCCGCGAAGCGGGCGACGAAGGTAGTGGAGTTGCCGCGCGCGTCGCGGGCGGTGGCATGCAGGGTGTACTCCGCGCCGATGGCCAGGGCGCCGTCGGTCCGGATCGACACCGTCTCCCCCGCGGTCACCTCCGCCACGCCCATCGCCGGTTCGAACGCGACTTCCTCGACGGTGACGGTGGCCGCTTCGTCGAACGTGACGGTTACCGTATCCTCGGCCACGGCCGCCACCCCCAGGACCACGGGCGGCAGCAGGTCCACGTCCTCTTCCAGGGCATGGCCGATCGGTTCGCATCCGAGCGTCCACCATGCCACCACTACGACCGTTACGATCCGCGCGCGTACCGCGGCCGGCGCGGCCCGGCCCAAGCTGCTTGAACGTCTCATGACCTGAGCAACAGCCCCATGTTGCCTGCCGCTTTACCGCGGCGCCCGCGCGCCGACTACGATTCCGCTTCCGGTGCGGGTGGCGGCGGCGCGTCCGCGGTGCCTTCCAGCTCCGCGATCACGCGTTGCGCCATGACCCGCGGCGCCGCGGAGTAGTTCACGGCTTGGGGTTGCGCGTAGCGCTGAACCAGCTCGTGCAGCAGCAGCAACGCGGTCTCGTCGTCGCCCTTCTTGTGGTGGAGAAAGGCTATCTCGTAGTCGGCCCACAGCAGACGGTCGACTTGGTCCGGCGCCGGATCGGTGCCGTACCGCTGCCGGTACGTCTGGTAGTAGCCGATCGCGCGGTCGTAGCGGCCCTGCGCGGTAGCCTCCTGCGCGGCCTGAAAGAACTCCGCGGGGGTAAGGTCGGCGTCCAGCGGCGGCAAGTCGCTCGCGCAGCCCAGTACGGCCGCGCCGCCGCCGATCGTGAGCGCGGCGCCGGCCACGGCCCGCAGGCGCTCCCACCATCGGCCGATCCGTCGCGGGGGTTGCGGCACCTTCATGATGTGTCCTCTCCTCCGGTACCGAGGTACGGTTGTAGCGGCTCGGTGACCATGTAATACCTGTTCGAAGCGTTCCACAGCGTGAACCCGGACGCGCCCGCCGTCCGGTTGCCCTCGAGCTGACGGGTCAGGTAGCGGCCGTAGCCCTCCGGTTCCATCTCCAACTCGCGCCCGATCAGGAACGCCTGTACGTACGGGCGAATGTAGCTGCGCCCCTGCACCAAGTGTTTTGCCCGGCGCACACCGTCGGCGTACACCCGGTACGCACGGTCAAGATAGGCAATCTCCTCCATGAACGTCGCGGGGAAATGGGACGGGTAGAACATCGGGCTGATCACGTCGACGTACTCCGAGAAGATCTCGATGTTCTGTCCGATCCAGTTGCCGGTGCGGTGCCAGGAGCTGAAGCCGAACAGATCGGCACCGATCGGCGCGTCCACCTGCTCGCGCGCCACCGCCAGGAACGACTCGATCGCGTCGATCTTGTCCATGCCGGGGCGCCGATGGCGGTAGTGGGCCTGCGCCAGGGGACCGTCGGAGGGAAATCGCACGTAGTCGAACTGGATCTCGTCCACCCCGCGGTCGGCCAGCTCGGCGGCCACCGCGGCGTTGTACTCCCACACCTCGCGCGCGAACGGATCGACCCAGAACTCGAGCTGCGCGCCGGCGGGCGAATCCGCCTCGTTCGCTTCGTCCGGCTCGTCGCCCGGCGCGTGCGGGACGACGTGGCCCCACGGCGAATCGCGTTCGCGGTCCCACACCGCCAGCCGGTGGTTGTCCCACTGGTACAGGGGCCGGTCCTTGAACACCACCAGCCGCCCGATCAGGTAGATGCCCGCCGCGTGCGCCTGCGCCACCAGGCGATCCAGGTCGATTCTGCCGTCAACCGCGCCCAGCTCGTGCGCGAGCGGCAGTCGTGAATCGTAGGCCACGTTGCCGGCATCGTCCTTGAAGTCCACCACCAGTGAGTCGAGGCCGTGCTGCCGCAGGAACGCCAGCGCCTCCGGCAGTTGCCAGGCCGCCGTGTCCGCGCGCAGGTAGATGCCGTGCCGCTGCGCGGCCGCTGCCCGCGGCGCCACTGCCGGCGCCGGCTCGTCCTGCCGGGAGAATGGCGGCAGCGGGATGGCCGGGCTCCAGGTGCCGTCGGCCCGGAGCCGCCACCGGGCCCGGCCGTTGGCCACCTCCAGCGTCCACCCGGTCCGGCTCGGGACGAACCGCAGGTCGGTGATGCCCGCCGCCGGCGGCGGATAGCGCCGCCAAGTGTCGGGCGCCGTCCGGTCGGGACTGTAGAAGATCCCGCCGTCGAACCCGGCGGCCAGCGCCAGTGCGCGCGGCCGTAGCGGATCGTAGCCCACCGCCGCCACCTCTTCGTAGAACAGCGCTCCCTCGGTCAGGAACGGCAGGCCGACCGCGACGCGGTGCCAGCTCGCGCCCCGGTCGCGGCTTTGGTACAGGCCGTGGAACGAGGTGCCCAGCAGCAGCGTATCCGCGTCGTGCGGGGAGAGCGCCACGCTGGTGAAGTAGGCGGTGTGCCGGATCGGCGGGGCGGTCGCCACCCGCAGCCACGCTTCGCCGCCGTCCTCGCTCAGCCAGATGCCGGCGGCGGTGGTGGCGGCGAGGCGCCGCGGATCGGTCGGATCGGCGCTCAGCGAGGTGATGTGGGCGTACTCGCGCGGCTCCGGAAACGGGTACACCTCGCGCTCCGGCAGGCCGGCGCGGCGCTGCTCCCAGGTGCGGCCGCCGTCGGTGGAGGCGAACACGCCCGCACGCCGGGTACGCGCGTAGTAGCGGGAGCCGGCGCCCACCACCGGCGCCGCCGCGGCCGCTTCCGGCTGCTGCCCCTCGGGTGTCTGCGCGGCCGGCGTGGCTGCGGCCGGCAGGCCGGCCAGCGGCAGCAGCGCAACCCCCAGCAGGAAGGTCCACCGGGGCCGGCGCGGATGGCAGGTCGGATGGCAGGTCGGGTCGCGGGGCGGGGCCGAACGCAGAGCCATGAGCGACGGTCTCCGGGCGTCAGGCGGCATCGACGTGGTGGATGATGCGGTCGGCGAAGGCACTGGTGGTTACCCGCGTGGCGTCGTCCATGAGGCGCGCGAAGTCGTAGGTAACCTGCTTCTCGCCGATGGTCCGGGTCAGCGCGCCGTCGATCAGGCGCGCCGCCTCGTCCCAACCCAGGTACTCGAACAGCATCGCCCCCGACAGGATTACCGACGACGGGTTGATCACGTTCCGGCCCGCGTACTTGGGCGCCGTGCCGTGCGTGGCCTCGAAAATGGCGTGCCCCGTCCGATAGTTGATGTTGGCCCCCGGCGCGATGCCGATGCCCCCCACCTGGGCAGCGAGCGCGTCGGAGATGTAATCGCCGTTGAGGTTCATGGTGGCCACTACGTCGAACTCGGCCGGCCGGGTCAGCACCTGCTGCAGAAAGATGTCGGCGATGGTGTCCTTGATCAGCACCTTGCCCGGCGGCACCTCGCCGTCGACCTGGTCCCAGGTCACGGTCGCGTCCGGGTACTGCTCGGCGGCCACCTGGTAGCCCCACTCGCGGAACGCGCCCTCGGTGAACTTCTGGATGTTGCCCTTGTGGACCAGGGTGACGCTCCGGCGCTGGTTGCGGATGGCGTAGTCGATCGCGGCCTGGACCAGGCGCGCGGTGCCGCTACGCGAGATCGGCTTGATGCCGACGCCGGAGTCGGGGCGTATCGACCAGCCCATCTCCTCCTGCAGGAAGCGCAGCAGCTTGCGCGCCGCGGGAGTCTCCGCGGCCAGCTCGAAGCCCGCGTACACGTCCTCCGTGTTCTCCCGGAACACCACCATGTCCACCTGCTCCGGCGCGCGCACCGGCGACGGCACGCCGGGATAGTACTTGATCGGCCGCAGGCACACGTACAGGTCCAGGCGCTGGCGCAACTCCACGTTCAGACTGCGGATCCCGCCGCCCACGGGAGTGGTGAGCGGCCCCTTGATGCCGACCAGGTGGTCGCGAAACGCGTTTCCGGTGGCTTCCGGCAGCCAGCTTCCGGTGGCGTCGAACGCCTTCTGCCCGGCCAGCACCTCGGTCCACGCGACCGCCCGGCGGCCGCCGTACGCCCGCCGCACCGCGGCGTCGAACACGCGCACCGCCGCGGCCCAGATGTCGGGCCCGGTCCCGTCGCCTTCGATGAACGGAACGAGCGGATGGTCCGGAACCTCCAGTCCGGCCCGGCCCATGGTGATGTACTGGCCCACGCTTCCTCCCGGCGGCGCCCGTTCCGCGCCGGTTGTGAGTGTAGTCCGCCGCTCGCGGTCGAGGCAAACGCGCTCGGCGCGCTCCGCGCGACCCTCGCCTGAGGCCGGCCCCACGTGGAGTGACCGTGCCTACGGTACTACGGTACTACGGTACGCTGCGGTTGACCCGCCATGAGGAGGCGTGGTACATACAGTACGTGAGCTACCTACTACGAACGCTACGCGTTGCCGGCGCCGTCGCGGCGCTGGTTCTCGGTACCGCCACCCTCGGGTTCGCGGACATGGATGGGCCGCGGTCGCTGATCAGCATCGACCCGGTCGGACCGGCGCTGCAGGGCGTCTACACGGCCTCGTTCGAGTCGACCATCGACTACGAGTGGAGCTGGTTCATCGAACCGCGCTATAGCAACCAGCGGCTGAGCCTGCTGTACCTGGTTACCGAACGACCGACGGGCGACTGGTCGGTCTGGTACCTGGGCGGCGCGATCGGCGTCAACTACTACCTGTCCGGCGACGCGCCGGAGGGGCCCTATGCCGGGTTCGCCGCCAGCGGCGGCTACGCCCAGGCAAGTGCCGCGACCAACGAGGCCCTGGGCACGCTTTCCGGCATGGTGCTCGGCGGCCGCGTGCATCTGGGGTACCGCGTGGCGTGGGGCAACGTGTCGCTGGCGCCGCAGATCAGCGGAACCTACTCCTTCCCCCTGTTCGACGGCGTGGGGGAGATCAACGACGGCCGGGCCAACGACAACAAGATCAACCTGACCCAGCTCAGCGGGTTCAATCTGGGCGTGTGGATCGGCCTCGCGATCGAGCTTTAGGAGTCTGTCGGACCGCGACAGACTCCTGAAGGCAGGTGGGGATGGGCCGAAAGCGGCGCCACAGGCGACGGTTTCGGGGCGCTAGGCTGATCCGGCGGCTGGCCGTCGCGGCGCTGGTCGCGGCGGTGGCCGGCTGCGGCGGCCAGCACCAGCCCCACTACCGGACCGGCAACCGCCACTACGACCAGCGGTTGCAGGAACTGGCCGGCCTGCTGGAGCAGGAGCAGGGCGGCCCCGAGCAGCGGTTCATGGTCGTGCAGGAGATCTCCAAGGTGCTGCGGGCGGCGGGCGCCCCGCGGCGCCGGATCCTGTTCCTCACCTCCTACGTCGAGGCGCATCCGACCGATCCGTACAACTCGTTCTACCTGATGTCGGTGGCTGAGGGGTACCGCGAGCTGGGCTCCGCTCCGCTGGTCGCGCACTACTACGAACGGATTCTGCGCAACTACCCGGACGCGCTGGTGCGTGGACTGTCGATCCACCGCTCCGCGCTCGACCAGCTCATCGCCCTGGAACGCGACCCGCACCGGCTGGTGGTGTTGTACCAGGAGCTGATCAGCCGGTTCAGCGACGCGATCGACCTCGGCCGCAGCCACTTCTTTCTCGCGCGCGCGTACGAGGCGCTCGGCGAGTGGGAGCAGGCGGTGCAGGCCGACAGCGTGTTCCTCCAATACCCGGAGACCGTGATTCCGGGTTTTCCAAATGCCTATGCGGACGTGCAAAATAAAGTTAACTTCCACTACTCGGACAAGAGTTGGGTAGTGGAGGACCTGGATACCTTGGTGAGCGCGGTCAAACAAGCAATCAGGCGGCGCGACGGACGGGCGTTGCGCCGGCTGCGTGCCGGCTCGGGGTTCTTTGCCATGACCTGGGAGCAGCAGGTCGCCGACGAGAACGTCGCGCGCGTGTTCGACTTGGCGGCGTTTCCGCTGTCGCGCGTGCAGTTCGACAGCGAGCTGGACCCCGATTCCAACGCCGGCGAGGCGTTTCTGCGTACCACGGGCTGGTCGTATCGGGTAAAGACCTGGTACCTGTATTTCCGAAAGATCGACTTCAAGGCCGATCCCGAGATCGACGGTCGGTGGGAGTGGGCCGGCATTTTCTTCGGTGAGAAGCTATGAGTCCGCGCCCTCTGTCCGTGCCGGCGGCGGCGCTGCTGTTGCTGGCCGCCACCCACCTGCCCGTGGCTGCGCAAACCGGCTCCGCGGCCGTGCCGAAGCTGTTCGAGATTCCCGACGACCCGCGGGTCGAGCACTACGCCAGGCGCTACCGGAGTACCAACTGGCGGCCCTGGATGCTGCGGATGATCGACCTCAGCGGGTTCTACGGCGGCTACGTACTGGCCGAGATCGAGCGCCGCGGCATGCCGCCGGAGCTGCTGTTTCTGCCGGCGATCGAGTCGGCGTACGCCAGCGACGCCACCTCCTGGGCGGGCGCGGCAGGGCTGTGGCAGCTCATGCCGGCGACCGCGCGCCTGTACGGCCTGGCGATCAATGAGTTGATCGACGAGCGACTCGACTTCTGGAAGGCGACCGACGTCGCGTTGCGCATCCTCGACCGGAACTACGCCGAGCTGGGCAGTTGGGAGTTGGCGCTCGCCGCCTACAACGCCGGTCTCGGGCGGATCCGGCGCGTGGTGCGGGCGGCCGGCAGCGGCGACTACTGGGAGCTGAGCCGGCGCGGCCTGCTGCCGCGCGAGACGCGCGAATTCGTTCCCCGGTTCTACGGGTTCCTACGGGCGGTGCGCACGTTTCCGGGGGCGCTGCCGCCGGTGGACTTGATGACGCAGTGGCGGCAGTTGGAGGTGCCGGCGGGCATCGAGCTGGGGTTGCTCGGCACGCTGGCGGAGGTGCCGTTGATCCTGCTGGAACGGGCCAACGCGGAGCTGGTGTACGGTCTCACCCCGCCCGCGCCCCGCTCGGAGCCGTACCGGCTCAAGGTTCCGGCGCATACCTACGACCGGTTCACGGAGGTACTGGAAGACGCCGACGGCGTGCTGGTGCGGTTGCACTGGCACGTGATCCGCAGCGGCGACACCATTTCGGAGCTGGCCGAGGCGTTCCAGGTCAACGTCGGGATGATCCGCCAGTTCAACCGCGGCGTGAACCCGCGCAAGCTGCGCGTCGGAAACGGACTGCTCATCCCGCTGATGAACGGCGTGGATCCGGGCACCGCCGCCGCGCCGCACGCCGAGGAGCGCCCGTTCGAAGGCCGGTACCGGGTGGCGCGCGGCGACTCCCTGTGGCTCATCGCGCGCCGCTTCGACACCACCGTGGAGGCGCTGGCGGCCGCCAACCGGTTGCGACCGAACGGCACCCTGCATCCGGGGCAGATGTTGCAGGTGCCGGTGCGGGCGTTGGCCTATCCTGCGGCCGGGTATGGCGCGGACGGTGTCGGCCGCGCATGAACTTCCGCACCCGCCACGCGTTGGGGGTGGTTGCGGTGCTGGTAGCAGTCGCCTGCGGTCGCGAGCCGATCGGCTACGGCGTGGTGGTGTGGAGCGACGGCGGCGCGCTGCCCACCGGCGCGGTCGTCGACCTGATGGACGAGTCGGAGCTGGAAGCGACCTATCTGGCGCGCATCCCCGCCCCCGCCTCCGGCGTCGCCCCCGCCTCCGGCGTCGAGCACGAGCCGCTGCCCATCCGGCAGTGGCGGGTCCGGCGGTTCGCCGGCGCTGAGCAGGCGTCGGCCTTCGCGGCCGCCTACGCGCCGTTTACCGCCACCTACGCCTACACCGAACGCAGCGGGCTGCCGATCCGGGCGGAGGCGTCGGCCACCGCGGCCATCATCTACAAGCTGCGTCCCGGCGAGCTGCTGAAGGTGGTGGGGCGGGGCGACGAACCGGTCACGGTGGGCGTGTACGAGAACCATTGGTACGAGGTGCTCGCGGAGGACGGCACCGTGGGGCATACTTTCGGCGAATTTCTGGTCGTGCTCGATACGGACGGCGACCCGCAGGCGGAGATCGCCCGGCGGCGCGCCGCCGATCCGCTGCTGGAGCGGGTGCTCACCACCGTGTGGCGGCCTGCCTACTTCTCCGGCATGATCCGCACCGGCCGCTACGACCTCACGCGGTTTCGCGCCGACTATGGTCTGTTTCCCGAGCCGGCGGCGCAGCAGTTCACCCTGGTCGGCGAGGGAGGTACGCGCCGGTTCCCCTATCGGGAGATCGAGCGCGTCGGCGCCAACGTGTACGTGCTGCACCCGCCGGGCGGCGCCGGCAACGGCGACGCGGCCCCGGCTCGCATCACCGTCCTGAGCGATACCCACGTGGCGCTGTCGTACGTGCTGGACGGCCGGCTGGTAACGCCGGAGTTCCTGGACCTGCAGCGCGACGTGCCGGCGCAGATCGCGGCCGAACGCGCCCGCCGCGATCTGCTGTTCGCCGATCTGATGCGCCGCGGGGCGCAGCTCACGAGCTCGAGCTACGGCACCTTCACGCTGCGCGAGGGCCGCCGGTTTCAATGGCACGGCTACGACGCGCTGGTGCCGGGCCTGGTGCCGTCCGGTCTGGCCGGGTCCGGCAGCGTGGACTTCCGCTATGCCCCGGCGGCGGCGTTGGGCGGGTCGTACGACGGCGCGGCCACCTTCACCTTCGACCGCCCGGGCGAACCGGTCGAGCTCACGCTGCTGGTGGAGTACGGCTCCGGCGGCGTCCGGCTGACCCCCGCGGTGCCCAACCGGGCGGCGCGCCTGGTGGCCGAAGTGAGCCGCTCCGCGGTAGTGATGTTCTTCACCTTCAGCGACCCGCCCGCCGGCGACCCGCCCGCCGACCCCGGCGCGGGCGACGCATCCCCGGAAGACGACGCCGCCGCGCCGCCAGACCCGGCTCCCGCAGAGGCCGGCGCCGCATCCTCGGAAGACGGCGCTACCGCGCCGGCGGATCCGGCTCCCGCACCGGCCGCCGACGCCGTCGAGGAAGGCTGACCCGGCGTCCGGCCGCACCATGGTTACCCTCTCCGAGATTGCGCTGGCCTATGGCGAGCAGGTGGTGTTGGACGGCGTCGGTCTCAGCGTCGGATCCGGCAGCCGGATCGCGTTGTGCGGCGCGAACGGCAGCGGCAAGTCCTCGCTGCTGCGGATCATCGCCGGTCAGGCCCGGCCCGACCGCGGCCGCGTCATACCGCGGCGCGGCATCAGGATCGGCTATCTGGCGCAGTCCGGCATCGCCCACCACGGCCGTACCCTGCAGGCGGAGCTGGACCTCGCCTTTGCCGACGAGCTGCACGCGGAACGGGAGCTGCGGGCGCTCGAGGAAGAGCTGGCGGCCGCCTCCGACGAGCGCATCATCGAGAAGCTGCTCGACCGCTACGGCCGGCTCAGCGAGCGGGTAAACCTGGACGGGGCGGCCGCGCGCGCCGCGCGTTGCGACCGCGTAAGCCGCGGGCTCGGCTTCCGGCCGGGCGACGCCGGCAACGATACCGCCACCTTCTCCGCCGGTTGGCAGATGCGGATTGCACTCGCCAAGCTGCTGTTGCAGCGTCCCGACCTGCTGCTCCTCGACGAGCCCTCCAACTACCTCGACCTGGAGGCGCGGCAGTGGCTCGAGGGCTACCTGCGCTCCTATCCCGGTTCCTACCTGCTGGTCGCGCACGACCGCATGTTGATGGATCGTACCTGTACCGAGGTGGCCGAGATCTACCGCGGCCGGCTGCGCAGCTTCCCCGGCACGTTCTCGGCGTACCTCAAGCGGCGCGAGCAGGAGCTGGACCAGATGGCCGCCGCGTACGAGCGGCAGCAGGAAGAGATCGCGCGCATGGAGGCGTTCGTGCGCAAGTTCCGCGCCAACTCCTCCAAGGCGCGCATGGTGCAAAGCCGCGTCAAGCACCTGGAGCGGCTGGAACGGCTGGAGCCGCCGCCGGTGCAGCCACACGTCTCGTTCAGCTTCCCGCCGGCGCCGAAGGGAGGCCGGCGCGCGTTGAGCGCCAGCGGGGTGAGCCTGGCCTACGGCCCGCGGCGGGTGATCGACGGCCTGGATCTGGAGCTGGACCGAGGCGAACGATTGGCGCTGGTGGGCGAGAACGGGGTGGGCAAGTCCACCCTGATGCGCGCGCTGGCCGGCGCGGCGCCGCTGCAGGCGGGACGCGTGAGTCTCGGCACCGGCGTCACCGTGGGATACTTCGCTCAGGACCGGGCCGAACGGCTCACCGGCACGCACACGGTGCTGGAGGAGGTGGAGGCGCTGGCGCCGGCCGACCTGATGCCGCGGCTGCGCAATGTGCTCGGTGCCTTTCTGTTCAGCGGCGACGCGGTGTTCAAGCCGCTGGCGGTGCTGAGCGGCGGCGAACGCAGCCGGGTCGCGCTGGTGCGGCTGCTCCTGCAGCCGGCCAACCTGCTGCTGCTGGACGAGCCGACCGGCCACCTCGACCTGAGCGCGATCCAGATCCTCACGCAGGCGCTGCGCCGCTACGCCGGCACGCTGGTGTTCGTCTCGCACGACGAGTACTTCATCGCGCGCCTGGCCACGCGCGTGCTGGAGGTTGGCCGGGACCGGGTGCGGCTGTACCACGGCGACTGGGACTACTACTGCTGGAAGAAAGCGGCGACGGCGGGCGCCGCATCGGGCACGCCGGCGGCGGACGGCAGGCGCGCGGCGGGTGCCGGCGGCGGTGGGCGCGGGGCGCGGGACGCCGCCGCCGGCCGGCGCCGCGAGCGGCAGCGGGCGGCGCTGCTCCGCCGCGAGCAGGAGCTGCTGAGCGAGCTGGACCGGCTGCAGGCGGCGGAGCACCGGCTGCAGGCGGCGCTGAGCGACCCGGCGGTGTACACGGACGGCGCGTGCGTGCGTAAGTTGAAGCAGGAACTGCAGGCCAACACCAGGGCCCAGCAGGCGACCACGGCAGCGTGGGAGGAGCTGGAGCGGAGCCGGGCGGACCAGTCCGTGGCGGCGCCGTGAGCACGGCATGAACCCGTTCAAGGCATACGACATCCGCGGCATCTACGGTGTCGAGATCGACGACACGCTCGCCTACCGGACCGGCCGCGCCTTCGCCCGCCGCACCGGCGGCGGCCGGCTGCTCGGCGGTCACGACGCGCGCAGCCACTCGGCCGGGCTGCTGCGCGCCTTCTGCGCCGGGGCGGCGGCCGCCGGCGCCGCGGTCGAGAGCGTCGGGTGCACCAGCACGCCGGCGCTGCACTATACCCAGATGCACGGGGGCTACGCCGCCGGCGTGATGGCCACCGCGTCTCACAACCCGCCGCAGTACCACGGCTTCAAGCTCTACGACCGCCGCGGCGGCTCGTTCAGCGCCACCAGCGGGCTGCGTGAAATCGCGGCCGCGGTGGCGCAGGACGCGGCCGCACCGGACCCGGCGCCGCCGCCGCCGATACTGCTGCCGCCGGCCGCGCTGGAGCCCTATCTGGAGTTCGCCACCGCGCACGTGCGGCCCGCGGTACGGGGCATGCGGGTGGTGCTCGACGCCTCGAACGGTTCGGCCGGAGGGTTGCTGGCGGCGGCTGCGGAACGGCTCGGACTGGACGCCACCATACTGAACGGCACCCCGGACGGCACCTTCCCGGCGCACCCCCCCAATCCGCTGGAACGCGCCAGCCAGTGCCAGGTGACCGCCGAGGTGGTCCGCACCGGTGCCGCGCTGGGCGCGGTGCTGGACGGCGACGGCGACCGGGTCCTGATCTGCGACGAGACCGGGCGCGTCGTGGAGAGCTATTTCGCCGGCGCCCTGATCGCCGGCGCCCTGATCGAACGCCACCCGGGGGCCGCGATCGTGTACGACCTGATCTCCTCCCGCACCTTCCCCGAGACCGTGGCGGCGGCCGGCGGCGTCCCGGTCAGGTCCCGCGTCGGCTACACCTTCCTGTACGATGAGATGGTGCGCAGCGGCGCGGTGTACGGCAACGAGACCTCCGGTCACCTGTACTTCCGCGTGCGCGACTCGTTCTACACCGAGTCCGCAATCTATGGGCTCGGCGTGCTGCTCAATCTGCTGCAGCAGCGCGGCCGCGGCCTGGCGGAGCTGGTGGCGCCGCTACGCGGCCGCTACGTGCAGCAGGACGAGGTCAACATCCGCCTCGACGGGCTGGACCCGGCGGCCGCCCTGCGGCGCGTGCGGGCCGCGTTCGCCGACGGCGAGCAGGAGACGCTCGACGGCGTCAGCGTGAGCTATCAGCGGTTCTGGTTCAATCTGCGGCCGAGCAATACCGAGCCGCTGCTGCGCCTGCGCCTGGAAGCGGTGGACGAAGCCGCGGTCACGGAGGCGACCGCCCGGATTCTCGACGTGGTCGGAGCGGACGCGTGAAGATTCGCTACAACTCCCCGGCGGTGCTCAGCTACACCCTGTTCAGCGTCGCCGTGCTGGTCGCGGACCTGATCACCGGCGGGCAGGTCTCGCGCACCTACTTCACGGTGCTCCCCACCTTCGCCGTGACCTCGCCGCTGAGCTACTTCCGCCTGGTCTCGCACGTGGTGGGGCATCAGGACTGGACCCACTTGGTGGCCAACTTCTCCCTGATCCTGTTGATCGGACCGATCCTGGAGGAGAAGTACGGGTCGGGGCCGCTGGTGCTGATGATGCTGGTAACCGCGCTGGCGACCGGCATTCTCAACGTGGCGCTGCTCGACACCGGCCTGATGGGGGCGAGCGGCATCGTGTTCATGATGATCCTGCTGAGCTCCTTCACCAACATCGCCGCCGGCGAAATCCCGCTCACCTTCATCCTGGTGGTGGTGGTCTATCTGGCGCGCGAGGTGGCGAGCGCGTTCAGCGCCGACACCGTTTCGCAATTCGCCCACATTGCCGGCGGCGTGTGCGGGAGCCTGTTCGGCTTCCTGTTCCAGCGCCGCGCGGCGCCGCCGGCGGCTGCCGGAGGCAGTGACCGATTCGACTGACTCGACCTGACTCGACCGCGACCGATCCCGTTTCACGCCGTTTTCTGCTACCCTGAGGGCGGTACCAGCCGATGAGCGACGACCCGGCACATTCGTTGCTGCGCAGCCTGAGCGGCGCTGCGGACCGCTTCCGGGAGGTGGAGCGCGCGCTGGCCGATCCGGCATTGTACAAGGACCAGCGCCGCACGCGCGAGTTGATGCAGGAGCACGCGGGGCTGAGCCAGGTCGTCGCAGGGTACCGCCGCCTGCAGCAGGTCAGCGGCGAGATCGAAGAGACCGAGCAGCTCCTGACCGACTCGGAGGGGGAGTTCGCGGAGCTGGCGCAGGAGGAATTGGAGCAGCTCCGGGACCAACGCGGCGCGCTGATCGAGCGGCTGCGGGTGCAGATGATCCCCAAGGACGCCCGCGACCGCAAGAACGTGATCATGGAGATTCGCGCCGGCACGGGCGGCGACGAGGCGTCTCTGTTTGCGGCGGATCTCTACCGGATGTACAGCAAGTACGCCGATCTGCACGGCTGGAAACCGGAGATCCTCTCCAGCCATGCCACCGAGGTCGGCGGCTTCAAGGAGCTGATCTTCTCGATCGCGGGCACCGACGTGTTCGCGCACCTGCGCTACGAGAGCGGCGTGCACCGGGTCCAGCGCGTGCCGGTGACCGAGTCGAGCGGTCGCATCCACACCTCGGCGGTGACCGTGGCGGTCCTGCCGGAGGCGGAGGAGACCGACCTCGCGCTCCGGCCCGAGGACTTGAAGATCGACGTGTTCCGCTCCTCCGGGCCCGGCGGGCAGAGCGTCAACACCACCGATTCGGCGGTGCGGATCACCCACCTGCCGAGCGGCCTGGTGGTTACCTGCCAGGATGAAAAGTCGCAGCACAAGAACAAGGCCAAGGCGCTGCGGGTGCTGCGCGCGCGGCTGCTCGAAGCGGAGGAGGAGAAGGCGGCGCGCGAGCGCGCCGAGTCGCGCCGGCGTCAGGTGGGCACCGGCGACCGCTCGGAACGGATCCGCACCTACAACTTCCCCCAGAACCGGCTCACCGATCACCGCGTGAACCTGACGCTGTACAAGCTGGAAGAGGTGTTGCTGGGGAACCTGGCGGAGGTGGTCGCGGCGTTGCAGACCAGCGCGCGCGACGCCTACCTGCGGGCGGAGGCACGGGCGGAGGCATGACCGGAATGGCGGTCGCCGCCCGCACGCCGGTTCCCGGCGGCCCGGGACCGGCGCCGGCCCCGGAGCGCGGGCCGACCGTGCGCACGGCCCTGCTGGAGGCCGCCGCGCGGCTGCGCGCCGGCGCCCACGAGACGCCGGTGCTGGATGCCACCGTGCTGCTGGCGCATGCCTTGGGCATCTCCAAGGAGCGGCTGTTCGCGGCGTACCCCGAACCGCTGCCGGTCGCCGCGCGGGCCCGGTTCCGGGAACTGGTGGCCGGCCGCGCCGCCGGCGTCCCGGTCGCCTACCTGCGCGGTTGCAAGGAGTTCTACGGCCGCCGCTTTCTGGTCGACCGGCAGGTGCTGATCCCGCGCCCGGAGACCGAGATGCTGGTCGGCGCCGCGTTGCGCTGCGGGGACGCGGTGGCCGGCCGCCGCCGGGGACCGGTCACGGTGCACGACGTGGGCACCGGGTCGGGCGCGATCGCCGCCACGCTGCAACTGGAACGACCGCAGTGGCGGGTCAGCGCGTCCGATCTGGCGCCGGCCGCGGTGGCCGCGGCGGCCCGCAACTGCCGCGCCCTGGGGGCGGGAACGGTGCGGCTGCGAACTTGCGACCTGCTGCCGCCGGCGCCCGCGCGCTGGGACCTGATCGTGGCCAACCTTCCCTACCTGACCACGGCCGAGGTGGCGCAACTGCAGCGGCGCGGCTGGCCCGAGCCGCCGCTGGCGCTGGACGGCGGCGCCGACGGCCTGGA
Source organism: Spirochaetia bacterium (assembly GCA_965198005.1). Taxonomy (GTDB): domain Bacteria; phylum Spirochaetota; class Spirochaetia; order SZUA-6; family Bin103; genus Bin103. The sequence continues at coordinate 544,666 of CBDAOI010000002.1, read as the reverse complement.
GCCGGCCCGGCGCCTGCTGGGCCGCGCCCGCGCGCGGTTGCGCGCCGGCGGCTTTCTGGTGCTGGAAACCGCGGCCGAGCGTGCCGCCGGCCTGGCCGGCTGCCTCGAGCGCCAGGGGTACGCCGCGCCGGCGGTGCTGGAGGACCTTGCCGGCTTGCCGCGGGTGGTGGTTGCCCAATGGCCGAGCTAACGCACTGCGCCGCCGACGCAGTGCGGGACCGCGGACCGCATGCCGACTACCCGCGGGTCACGCAGGCGTCGCGGCGCCTGGTCAACCGGTTCTGCGACCAGCTCACCGAGTACGAGGACGAGGCCCGGCGCCGCATCGTGGCGGCGGCGCGCTGGGCCAACGCCCGCCATTCCGGCCAGTTCCGCGCCAGCGGCGACCCGTTCATCGTGCACCCGCTGCAGGTGGCGGCGATTCTGGTGGAGAGCCGGTTGGATACCGCGACCGTGGTGGCGGCGCTGCTGCACGACGTGGTCGAAGATACCGATTCGTCCCTGGAGGAAATCACCGCGACGTTCGGGCAGGAGGTGGCCGATCTGGTCCAGGGCGTCACCAAGATCTCGATCATCAAGGGGTCGAGCCAGTCGGTACGGGCGGCGCAGACGATTCGCAAGATGCTGTTCGCGATGGTGCGCGACGTGCGCGTGATTCTGATCAAGCTGGCCGACAAGCTGCACAACATGCGCACGCTGGAGTTCCTGAGCCCCGAGGACCGCAAACGGGTCGCACGCCAGTGCATGGATATCTACTGTCCGCTGGCTGGACGGCTCGGGTTGTACCGGATTCGTACGGAACTGGAAGACCTGGCGATGAAGTACCTCCATCGGCGCGCCTACGAACAGCTCAAGGAATTCGTGGCGGCGACGCGGGCGGAGCGCGACGCGCTGCTGCACCGCATTGCGGCCGAGCTGATGGAAGCGGCGCAGGCCGGCAACCTCGAGGTGCGGGTCGAACGGCGGGCCAAGCACTTCTACTCGATCTTTCGCAAGATGAAGGATCGGGACCACTCGGCCGACGAGATTCACGATCTGTTGGGACTGCGCGTGATCTGTGCGACTCCCGGCGTGTGCTACGAGGTGCTGGGGCTGGTGCACAAACTGTGGCCGCCGATCGAGGGCCGGTTCAAGGACTACGTCGCGATGCCGAAGTCCAACCATTATCAGAGCCTGCATACCACGGTGATGGCTTCGGGGGGCACCACGATCGAGGTTCAGATTCGCACGGACGAGATGCACGGAACCGCGGAAAACGGCATTGCCGCGCACTGGCTGTACAAGTCGCGGCGCGCGGCGGGACAGCGTGCGCCGGTCGTGATGCGCAGGCAGCGCGGGCGGGACAGCCCGGCGGAGCGGAGCGAGCTGTCGATCATCAACCAGCTCCGCGACTGGCAGGGCGCACGCGCCGCGTCCACCGAGTTCCTCGAGGAGATCAAGCGCGAGGTCTTGCGGGACTCGATCTACGTGTTTACTCCCAAGGGAGATATCATCGAGCTGCCGCGCGGCTCGACGCCGATCGACTTCGCCTACCACATCCACACCGAGGTGGGGAACCGCTGCCTGACCGCAAAGGCGAACGGCGTGATCATTCCGCTCAGCGGCGAGCTCGGGAACACCCAGGTGATCGAGATCATCACCGGCGCCCGCGCCCGCCCGCACGTCGGCTGGCTGCGTACGGTCAAGACCTCGCGCGCCCGCTCCAATATCCGCCACTGGCTGACTCAGGAGAACCCGGACCTGATCATCGCGCGCAACATCGTGGCGCAGCCGGCGGCGTCCGCCTCGGCACCGTCCCCCACCCGCCGCCGGCAGTCTCCGGCGCGCCCCGCCGGCGCCCGCCCCGCGGCCGATCAGCCGGCCCGGCGCGTCGGCCTGCGCGGCGGCAACGATGCCGGCCTGTTGATTCGCCTGGCGCGCTGTTGCCGTCCCACCAGCGATCACGAGATCGTGGGCTACGTCTCGCGCGGCCATGGCATCACCGTGCACCGCGCCAGTTGTGCGAACGTGCGAAACATTACAGACTTCAGCGAACGGAGCGTGGAGGTGGCGTGGGAGATGCCGGCGCCGCCGCTGAGCTACAGCTTCACGGTAACCGCCGGCCGCGACGCGCGATTGTTCTCGGAGATCGAGCGCATCATTCGACGCGACGGCGGTACGTTGGTCTCCGGACGACTGGAGGAGCACGCCGAGGAGTTGTACACCGGACGCTTCACGGTCGAAGTAAGGAATCGGCGTGACTACGGGCGCGTGATCAAGCACCTGAAGGGCCTTGAAGGGGTCCAGTCGTTACAACGGGAACCGCATAAAATGATGCCTGCCGGGAGCGGGACGAGGAGTACGGAAATATGAACAGAGCAAGTCTCGGAGTAGTTTTGCTGGTCGCTGCCATCTTGCTTGGTTGTGCTACGCCGGAGCCGGCGGAAGTAACCGAACCGCCCGCGGAGGCGATGGACAAGCCGGCGCCCGCGGTGGACCGGGTAGCCGCATGGGAGGAGGAAGTAGCGGCGCTCGAGAACGAAATAGCGGCGCTCGAACTGCAGATGGCCACGGTGCTGGAGGAGGTCGCCGCGGCGCAGGCCGCGTTCGAGGCCGAGGCCATGGAAGCGGCCATGGAAGCGGCTATGGAAGAACAGATGGAAGCGGAGAAGATGGCGGAACAGATGGCCGCCGACAAGATGGCGGCGGAGATGATGTTCGCTTTCGATCGGCTGGACCCGAACCGGTTGAGTGTCGACCGGGCGCGCGCCTGGCTCGCCGGGCTCGACCTGATCTACGTGTCTGCCATCGACTACGACGGCAGCACCTACGCGGCGCTGTTGCGGTACGAGGGCGGCACCACGGCCACGGTGCAGCAGGTGTTCGGGCCGGGCGGGGAAGTGATTTCCTCGTCGATCGGTCTGGCACAGACCGAGCTGGCGTTCATCGCGCCGGACTTGCTGGACGTCTCCCTGGTCGAGCTGGACGGCCAGGGCTACTCCGGGCAGCTCCGCTTTACCGGCGGCAACCGGCTGGAGCTGGTGGGGATTCAGCGCGTCGCGCTACCGGCCGGCGTGGCGGAGCAGGTGGCCGCCGCGCAGGCTGCCGCCGCCGCCGCCGTGATGGAAGCCAAGGCGGCGCAAGCTGCCGCCGACATGGCGATTGCGGACGCAGCGGCTGCCGCCGACGCCGCCGTGATGGAAGCCAAGGCCGCGGCCGAGGCCGCCGATGAGCTGCCGGACGCGGCGCAGGCGGAGGCGGCCGCAGCCAAGGCGAAAGCCGACCTGATGATGGCCGCCGCCGGCCGGATCGACCCGAGTCTGCTGAATCTGGACGCGGCCCAGGTGTCGCTGGCCGGACCGGATTCGGTGTACGTGTCGTCGATCGAGTACGACGGCGAGAACTACTCCGCGCGGTTGCGGTACGACGGCGGCACCACGGCCACGGTCGAGCAGGTATTCGGGCCCGGCGGGGAGCTGATTCCCGATTCGGTCGGCCTGTCCGACACCGGGCTGGCGCTCGTGGAGCCTGACCTGATAGAAGTCTCACCGGTCGAGGTCAACGGCCGGGGCTACTCCGGGCGGCTCCGTTATACCGGCGACAACCGGCTGGAGGTGGTCGACATCAAGCGCGTGCCGCTGCCGCCGAGCGTGGAGGAGCAGATGGCCGCCGTGCAGGCCGACGCCGATGCCGCGGTGGCGGACGCGCGGGCCGACGCCGATGCCGCGGTGGCCGACGCCAGGGCCATGGCTGCTTCCGAGGTAGCCGGCGCCCAGGCCGAGGTCGATGCCGCGATAGCGGACGCGCGGGCCATGGCTGACGCCAAGGTAGCCGGCGCCCAGGCGGAGGCCGTTGCCGCGGTGGCTGAGGCACGCGCCGGGGCCGATGCCGCGGTGGCCGACGCTCGGGCGATGGCTGACGCCAACGTAGCCGACGTGCAGGCCGCGGCCGTTGCCGAGGTCGCGGAGGCCCAGGCGGCGGCCGCCGCGGCCAACGAAAAGGCGGCCATGGCCGCCGCCGAGGTGGAAATGGCAGCGGCGAAAGCAGCCGCGGCGGCCGCCGAGATGGCGATGCTGATGCAGGACATGAAGGGGCGGCCCGTCATGATGCCGGCCGCGCTCGACCTGAGCATGCTCGATCTCGACGCGGCGCGCGTGTCGATTGCCGGACCCGATTCCATCTACCTTGCCGGGATCAGATACGCCGGCCGGGAGTTCTCGGCGCGGCTGCGCTACATCGGCGGCAACGCCGGCGTGGTCGAGGCGGTATTCGACGCCCGGTCGGGCTGGATTCCGGCCATGGATCTCTCCGCCCCGGCGGTCAAGGTGGCCGCGGCCGACACGCTGGTGATCTCCAACGTCGGGATTCACGGCGCCGCCTACGCCTTCTCCCTGCGCATCGACCGGGACGGGTCGATCTACATCACCCGGGAGGAGCTCGGCCACCGGGTCAGGACGCACGCGGAGTTGCTGCGCGACGAGCTGCTGAGCTCCGCCGACGTCACGCGCGCGGTGCGCGGGTTCGCCGGCGGCGAGGCGTTGCCGGACGAGGGGGCGTGGTCCACCTCGGGCATGGCCGTGAGCCAGACCGACCCGGAAGCGAGTCACGCGAAGCTCGCGTTCGGGAACGTGGCGCAACTGGCGGTGGCGACCCTGTACGGGGTAACCGGACGGACCGCCGGCGACACGCTCACGGGCTACGGCCTGCACTTCCTCGCATCGGAGACCCCGCGGTCGGGCAACACCTGGAACTTCGGGTACTCCTATCTGGTGTGGGTTACGCAGGAACAGGGATTCTACGACACCGACATGACGCAGGTGCAGCTCTACCAGTCGCTCGACGGCAATCGGCTGATGTGGCTGAACAGCAGGAACATCGCGCCGCGGATGGACGCCGGGCTGACGCTGGAGGCGCTCTACAACCCGGACGACTGTCCCGAGACGATGGAGCCGATGTCCTGCGATGGATCGATCGCGGTGCTGGTTGACGGTGCCGAGCAGTTCAAGGTCGCGGTATCTCCCGAGGTTGCCCGGTGGCGCGCCGACACGATAGCGTTGCGCGTCCTGGGCGGACCGGTGGAGTTCAGCGACCTGTACGTGCATATGCGCTGAACCGTAACCGAGCGTACGCAGCGTTCGCCGCCGCCGACGGAGGGCTTGGTCGCGCGGCGGCGTGCTGCAGGCGGGCGCGGCCGCATGGTAGGATGGCGGCGGTCACGCGCACGGGATCTGCCTACGGGATCGATCAAATGCAACGTCGAGTTTATACCCTCCTCCTCCATGACACGGTCCGCTCCCACGTGGTGTCGCTGGGCAGCGGCGCCAAGCGGCGCCTGCGCGAGAAGCTGGAGTTCCTCACGGAGGGCCTGTGGGAAACCGGCGTGCGGGTCAAGAAGCTCAAGGGCAGCGCGCGCACGGTGTTCGAGGCTCGCCTCAGCCGCGGCGACCGGATCCTGTTCACGCTCGGCACGCCCACCGACGGGAACGGGGGGAACGGTTCCGGGCGCACCCGTATCTACGTGTGGGGGGTGGTCAAGCACGACGACGTGGACGCCGCCGAGCGGCGCATCGTGCCCGCCAACGCGCCGTTCCTCGACTTCCAGCCGGATGTCGTCGAGGAGCTGCCCTACCTGGACGCCGGCGACCTGGGCGAAGACTACTTCTCGCCGGCCCTGGACCAGCCCCTCGCCGCTCCCGGCCCCGACGCTCCGGTCGACGCCGGGCCGCAGCGCTGGCTGGTGGTGGATGACGAGGAGTGGCGGCGCCTGCAGGCGGCCCATGCCAGCGACCACGTCGAGCTGTACCTGTTCCTCACCCCCGAGCAGGCGCGCCTGCTGCACAGCGAACCGCCGCTGCTGCTGTCGGGTACCGCCGGCAGCGGCAAGACCACCGTCGCGGTGTACTTCCTGCTGCGCCACCGCGTGCGCCGGCTCGCGGCCGCCGCCGTATCCGGCGGCTACGGCACCGCTCCCGCCGCTTCCGCTCCCGCCGCGAATTCGGAGCGGGCGCTGTTTCTCACCTGCAGCGCGCACCTGAAGCGGTTCTCCGAGCGCATCTACCGCGGCCTGGTAAAGGCCACCGACCTGGAGCACGCTCCGGAGGCCGTGCGCTTCGCCACGTTCGCGGAGTTGCTGGTGGAGATCATGACCCGTGCCGGGCGACCGGCATGGCAGGACCCGCCGGCGGGGTTGGCCGAGTTCGGGGCCATCTTCCGCAACCACCCGGCGGCCGCCCGCTACGACGTGGAGCTGGTCTGGGAGGAGATCCGCTCCATCATCAAGGGCGCCAAGCCCCCGGTGAGCCGGCGCCGGTTCGCCGAGCTGGCAGGGCACTTCGGCGCCGGGCAGACTGCGCCGCGCGGCCGGGCCGAGCTGGCCGAGTATGTAATCCGGCTGAACAATCTGGAGCTGGGCGCCAGGCTCGACAGCGTACGCGCGCGCAAGACGTCCTTCGCCAGCCTGCAGGAGTTCGCGGTCAGCCTGCGTGAGGGAGACCCGGCGCGCCGCGCCGAGCAGATCTTCCTGCTCGAGGCCGCCGTGCGTCTGCTGGAGAAGCAGGCGGGACGGCTCGATCAGCCGCTGCTCACCCTGCGTGAGTACGAGGGGCTGGGGTACAAGCGGGCGCCCAACTTCCCGTTCGACCGGCAGGAGATCTATCGTCTCGCCGAGTACTACCAGGAGCGGCTGGAGGCCACCGCCCGCTACGACGAAATCGATCTGACGCGCGTCGCGCTCCAGTACCTGGAACGGCACGGCGATCAGTTCCGCTACGACTTGGTGGTGTGCGACGAGGTGCAGGACTTCACCGACATGCAACTCGCGCTGCTGTTCCGCCTCGCCACCGACCCGCGCCGCACCGTGCTCACCGGCGACCCCAAGCAGATCATCAATCCGAGCGGCTTCCGCTGGGAGGAGGTGCGCGCCCGCTACTACGAGCGCGGCCTGCAGGTGCCGGACGTGATCAACCTGAGCATCAACTTTCGCAGCGTGGGGAACATCGTCAGCCTGGCCAACAGTCTGTTGCAGTTGAAGCGCAGTCTGATCGGTCTGGCGAGCGGCGAGATAACCGAGCACTGGACGTTCCGCGGCCGGCCGCCGCTGCTGGTGGACGGTCCGGCGGAGAGCGACCTGCTCGACCGGCTCCGTCTGGGCGGCGCCGGGCAGGTGGTGCTGGTCCGCACCGAGCGGGAGCGTGACCGCTTGCGCCGAACGCTGCGCACGGAACTGGTGTTTACCATCAACGAGGCCAAGGGGTTGGAGTTCGACGCGGTTCTGCTGTGGCGCTTCTCGGCCGCGGAGGGCTCGCCTGCCATCTGGCGGCGCATCGCCACGGACAAGGTGCGCGGCGCTGCCGACACACCGCACATCCGGCATGAGCTGAGTCTCCTGTACGTGGCGGTGACGCGCGCGCGCAATACCCTCGTGATCTGGGACGGGGAGCAGGTGAGCCCGATCTGGACCATCGATACGCTCGCCGCGCACGTGTACCGGTCGGCCGATGCCGGCGCCTTCGGCACGCTCTGGCAGCGCGTGTCCACGCCCGCCGAGTGGGAGGCGCAGGGAGATTACTTCGCGGACCGGGAGCACTTCTCCGCGGCCGAGGAGTGCTACCGCCACGCGCAGGCGGGGGTCAAGGAAGAGCTGGCGCGCGCCTGCCGGCTGGAACGGGAAGGGGACCATCGCGGCGCCGCCGGACTGTTCGCCCGCCACGGCCGCGTCACCCGGGCGGCCGAAAACCTGGAACGGGCCGGGGCGTTCCGCGAGGCCGCCCGCGCGTGGCGCCGCACCGGCAGCGAGATGCGCGCGGTGGCGTGCGAGGCGAAGTACTACGAGGCTGCCGGCAACTTCGGCGCCGCGGCCAAGCGGTGGCAGCAGCTCGGGGTCGAGGAGGGCATCCTGCGCAACTGGGAACGGGGGCGCGAGTTCGAAAAGCTGGCGCAGTTCCATCTGGAACGCAAGGCCAGCGCGCAGGCGGCGCGCTACCTGAAGCTGGCCGGTGACCACGCGGCGGCGGCGGTCCAGTTTCGCCGCGCCGGGCTGCTGCGGCCGGCGGCGGAGGAGTTCGAGCAGGCCGGCGACCACATCCGGGCCGGCGCCCTCTACCGGCGCCTGGGCGACGGCGGCGCGCTGCTGCGTTGCCTGCTGAACGGCGGGTCGTACCACGACGCGGGGTTGGAGTACGAAAAAATGGGCGACCTGGAGCGCGCCGCCGACTGCTTCCGGCGCTACGCCGAAAGCTCGCCGGAGGCGCGGCGCGATCTGGAGCGGCGGCTGGCGAAAATCAGTCCCAAGCGTCCCGGAATGCGGGCCGCGGTGCGCATGGTCGCGCTCGGCCAGTTGGCGCAGGCGGCCCCGATCTATCAGCGGCGCGGCTATCCGGAGCGCGCGGCCCATCTGTTCGCCGAAATCGGCCGGCACGACGCGGCGGCGCAGTGTCTGGCCCAGTGCGGCCGGTTCCGGGAGGCGGCGCGCATGGCGGCGCGGGACGGCGGCCCCGACAGTGTCGCGGCGGCGACCGGCCATCTGGTCGACTACCTGGAGGACCTGCGCGCGGGGAGTGGGGACCGGATCACCGAGCTGAACCGTACCGCCGGACGCCTGCTGCGCGCCGCCGAATACGAGCGGGCGCTGGCCCACTATCTGGCCCTGGACCAGGCGGCCGGCGGGCTGTACGTGGACGGCGTCGTCACCGCGTACGCCCGACTCGAACAACACGCCTCAGCCATCGCGTACTGCCTGGGACACCACTGCTTCGTCGAATCCGATGCCTATCTCGACGCGCGTCCGGAGCTGGCGCTTTCGCTCGTCGAGGCGGAGTCGCTGATGCTCGCTACCGGAGGGGGAGTCTCCCTGCTGTGCCGGTTCGGCGACGAGCGCACCAAAGAGGTCCTGCTGCGGCTCCTGCATGGCTGCGTGTACCGCGGAACGGAACCCGACCGCCGGGAGCGGGTGAGCGCGCTGCTCGGCGGCTCGCTGTCCCATTACTTCGTCTACCACTGGCGTCTGTCGCCCGAGCTGAGTGATCTGGTCATTGACCTGCGGCATTACAGCGTGATCGTGCCGATCATGACCAGGATCCAGGTCTCCCGCCCCGAGCCGGACGGCGGCCACGACTACTTCGTCGACCGCCTGACCCGGGCGGCCGCGGAGGATGACGATCCGGCACTGAGGCTCTGTACGGTGCTGGACGATCCGGCCGCGTTCGAGGCGGGATTGGCGTCGCTCAGCGTGAACGAGTCGAACGTGGCCCTGTTCGCCCGCAGCAGCCGGCGCTATCCGGATGCGGTCGCGTTGCTGCTCGAGCACGACCAATGGGAGCGCGCGGCTTCGATCTGCCTCGACCATCGCGCGCACGACCGCGCCGGGCGCATTTACGAGGAGGCTGGCGAGCTCAAGGAAGCGGCCCGCACGTTCCGCGACGGCAAGTGCTACCCGGATGCGATCCGCTGCTACGAGGCGCTCGGTGACGAGCCGGGCGTGGCGCGCATCTACGAGCGCCAGCAGCGGTACGACGAGGCGCTGGCCGTCTGGCAGCGCCTCGGCCGCACTCGCGACGTGGCCCGGGTGCGCAAGAAGATGCCGCGCAGCACGCAGCTCGACCTCAAGCCCGGCAAGACCATCAAGATCAAGCCCGGCGAGACCATCAAGGTAAAGATCCGGCGCAAGCCGAAGCCGAAGTAGTGCCCCGCAACCGCCGCCCGGGGCGCCGCTTATAGCCCATCCCGTCCGCCGTCACCGCAGCCAGCCGTGGTCGAGGTACCAATGCGCGGTGGCGCGGATGCCGTCGTGGGTGCGGACCCGCGGCCGGTAGCCGAGCTCGGCGGCGATGGCGGCGGTGTCGAGGGTCCACGCAGGCTGGGCGATCTCGCGCAGCTTGTCGCGGCTGAGCAGCAGGTCGCGGCGCAGGAGACGGCCGGCGGCGGCCAGCGGCAGGCCGGCGGCGTACAGGGCGGCTTGCGGGACCGGCACCCGCCAGGTGCGGCGGCCGTACGCCGCGGCGATCCACTCAGCCACCGCGGTCATGGTCACCACCGCCTGGTCCGCCACGTGGTAGGTCCGCACCCCGGCGGGTGGCGGGTGATCCAGCGCGGCGAGCAGGGCATCCACCAGGTTGGCGACGTAGATCATGCTCAGGCGGCTGCCGCCCACCAGCACCGGACGCAGGCCGCCGCGCACCAGCCGGAAGTAGGCGAAGACGTCGCGGTCGCGCGGGCCGTACACGGCTGGCGGGCGGATGACGGTGATCGGCAGCGTGGGGTAGCGGCGGCACACCGCTTCGCCGGCCAGCTTGCTGCGGCCGTACGCGGTGACGGGCGCGGGCGGATCCTGCTCGCGCCGCGGGCGGCCGGGCGCGGACGGGCCCACTGCCGCCTGACTGCTGACGTAGATGAGCTGGCCGACACCGGGATGGACCTGCGCCAGGGTCGCGCACAGGGCGCCGGTGCCGGCGCGGTTGACCTGGTACAGCGCCCGCGGTGTCCAGGAGCGGGTGAGGCCGGCGGCGTGCACCACGGCGGCGCTGCCGCGCACCAGCCGCGCCAGCGCCGCGGTATCGTCCAGGCCGGCCGCCGTCACCGTCTCCACCCCCGCCGGCAGCAGCGCGCGGTCGCTCGCGGGGCGGACCAGGCAGCGTACCCGGTCGCCGCGCGCGGCCAGCGCGGCCACCAGGTGGGAGCCGACGAAGCCGGTGGCGCCGGTGACGGCTACCAGCACCGTCGCCCCCATTGCACCCCGACCGGCGGCGGCGTACCATGGTGCCCGCCATGCCGAGGGATGCGGTCGTGTCTGTCGTGTCCGCCGACCGGATCACGGTGGTGCCGGTCACCACGTCCGCCCAGCAGCGCCAGTTCATCCGCTTTCCGTGGTCGGTGTACCGCGGCAACTCCGCCTGGGTGCCGCCGCTGATCGCCGACTTCAAGAAGAAGCTCGACACCGCCAACAATCCGTTCTATCAGCATGCCCGGATTCAGCCGTTCCTCGCCTGTCACGACGGCGCCGTGGTGGGCACCGTCGCCGCCATCATCGACGATCACCACAACAGCTTCCACCATGAGACCACCGGCTTCTTCGGGTTCTTCGAGGCGCTGGATCTGCAGGTCGTGGCCGACGCACTGCTGCGGGCCGCCGCAAGCTGGCTGAAGTCGCGCGGCATGACCTGCATCCGCGGCCCGGTCAATCCATCCACCGCGGACTCGCTCGGCATCCTGCTCGACGCCTACGACCTGCCGTCGACGATTCTCATGCCCTACAACCCCTCCTACTACCCGCGCCTGCTGGAGGCGGCCGGGCTGGACAAGGCCAAGGACCTGGTCGCCCTGTACATGGATGCCCGCGAGACGCCGGTCCCGCCGCGGGTCGCGCGCTTCGCCGAGCTGGTCCGGCGCCGGCACAACGTTACCATCCGCCACGCCGACCTGAGTAAGCTGGGCCGCGAGATGGAGTTGATCAAGCATATTTACAACGACGCCTGGACCGGGAACTGGGGTTTCGTGCCCTGGACCGACGCCGAGATCGACTACGCCGCCGCCGACCTCAAGCTGATCGTCGACCCCGAGCTGGTATTCTTCGCCTTCGTCGACGGCGAACCGGCCGGATTCTCGCTCGCGCTGCCCGACTTTCACCAGGTTCTGCGCCGGCTCAACGGACGCCTGTTTCCGTTCGGGGTGCTCAAGGTGCTGTGGCACCGGCGCCGGATGGACCTGCTGCGCGTGGCCCTGGCCGGCATCCGGCACAAGTTTCGCAATCTCGCGCTGGACGCCATCTTCTACCATGAAACCTACACCCGCGGCCGGGCCAAGGGGTTCTGGCGCGGCGAGTTCTCCTGGGTGCTGGAGGACAACTACGCCATGCGCAACACCCTGGAGAAGATGGGCGCCCGCGTGTACAAGCGCTACCGCATCTACGAGAAGGATCTGTAGGCGTCATTCGCGTCGTAGGCGTCGAGCAGCGGCAGAACCGCGTCAGAACAGCCGCAACTGCGCCGAGTCGGCTCCCGGTGCGTATTCCGGCCGCTGAAACCGGTCGGTGCGGAGGGCGATGCGCTCGGTGCTCAGGCCGTGGCGGCGGCAGGCGCCGGTGAACATGCCGCTGATCAGGTCGGCGAACGGCCCCTGACCGCGCATCCGTTGGCCGAAGCCGGACTGATAGAGCCGGCCGCCGCGCAGGTCGCGCAGCCGGCCGAGCACCTTGTCGGCCATGGTGGGGCGGTGTTCCTCCAGCCAGGCGGTGAACAGCGGCGCCACCGTGTGCGGCAGCCGCAGGGTGACGTAGCCGGCGTGAGTGGCGCCCGCGGCCCGCGCCGCGGCGGCGATAGCCGGGATCTCGTGATCGGTCAGGCCGGGGATCACCGGCGCGATCAGCACCGTCACCGGGACGCCCGTCGCGGACAGGCGCGCGATCGCGTCCAGCCGGCGCTGCGGCTGGCTGGTGCGCGGCTCGAGCAGGCGGCTCAGCGCGGCGTCTATCGTAGGCAGGGACACGCACACCGCCGCCAGCTCGCGCCGGGCAAGCTCCGCCAGCAGGTCGAGGTCGCGCGTGACCAGATGGTTCTTGGTCACCACGAACACCGGATTGCCCGCCTCGGCCAGCACCTCCAGGCAGCCGCGCGTCACGCCCAGCCGCCGCTCGATCGGCTGGTAGGGGTCGGTGACGCCGCTGAGCGCCAACGGCTGCGGCCGCCAGCCCGGCCGTGCCAGCTCCGCCCGCAGCAGGCGCGGGGCATCTTCCTTGACCAGGATCCGGGTCTCGAAGTCGAGCCCGGCGGAGTAGCCGAGGTACTCGTGGGTGGGGCGCGCGTAGCAGTAGGCGCAGCCGTGCTCGCACCCGCGGTACGGGTTGACGCTGGCGTCGAAGCCCACGTCGGGGCTGTCGTTGTAGGTGATGATGGTGCGCGACCGGTCGCGCAGCAGCTCGGTGGCCGGCCGCTCCGGCGCCTCGCCGGCGTCCGCCTGCGCCTGCAACGCCTCCGGATCCGGGGTGTACTCCAGGCGGTCGAAGCGGTTGGCGGGGTTGGCCACCGCCCCGCGCCCGCGCACCACCCGCCGGCTCATGGCGGGTTGCCCATGCGCCTGTTCCGGCTCCGGGTGCCGCGGATCACCGTTCACGGGTCGCGCTCCGCAGCCAGCTCGCTCACCACCCGCTCCACCACCCGCCAGTAGGTGTCGTGCTCGACCGCCAGCACTCGCCGCGCCAGACTCTCGGCGCTGTCATCCGGTTCCACCGCCACCCGCCGCTGCAGCACGATCGGTCCGCGGTCGTACTCCTCGCTCACCCAGTGCACGGTGACCCCGGCCTCGCGCTCGCCGGCGGCCAGCACCGCGCGATGGGGTGCGAGCCCGTACATCCCGGCGCCGCCGTGGCGCGGCAGCAGGGAGGGGTGGATGTTGAGGATCCGCCGCCGCCAGCCGCGCACCAGTTCGTCCGGCAACCGCCTGGCGTAGCCGGCCAGCACGATCAGCTCGATCCGGTGGCGGTGCAGAAGCTCCCGCAGGCGGGCCACGCGCGCGGCCGGCTGCGGGTGGGTGCGGCTCGATACGTGGTAGACGGCCAGGCCGCGCGCCCGGGCCAGCGGCATGACCGCGGCGCCGCTGTTGTTGCCGATCAGGCAGCGATAGTCCGGCCGGAAGCCGAGGCCACCCCCGGCGCCGGCCGGCTGGGCGTGGTCGAGCAGGGCCGCGACGTTGCTGCCGGTGCCGGAGGCGAACAGCGCCACCGGCACTTTTCGCCGCGTGCCGGGCTCGCTACACTCGCTGCCTGCCGGCGCCACTGGCCCCGTGCCGGCCGGCCCCCGTCGCTCCCTGTCGGCCGGCGCCGCCGCGCGCACACCCACGACTACGGGCGGGCGGCGAACTCCGCGCCGCGCACCTCAAACTCGCCGGCGTCGAGGCTGGCGTCCTCCACCAGTTCGAAGCTCTGCGCCCGCACCGCGCTGATCACGTCCGCGGCCACCGTTTCCGCGGTCCGCACGGTGCTGGGATGCGCCGCCAGGCGGATCGAGTCGATCGCGCGCGCCACCGAGACCGCGGCCTGCGTCTTGTGGCGGTGGATCGCCGCCAGCGATGCATTGGCCGCGGCGAAGCTGTCGGCGTGGTCGGGGGCTGCCACCGGCGCGAACTCCGCGGCGTCGGGCCAGCGCGCCCGGTGGACCGAGCAGGCGGCGCTGCCCGGCGGCGCTGCCACGCGCCCGGCGAAGTCCCACGACCACACCTCCTCGGTGATGTAGGGCAGCGCCGGCGCGAACAGGCGCACCAGCACGCGCAGGGCGAGGTCGAGCGCCGCCACCGCCGATGCGCGCGCGGCGGCGCTCGAGCCGCCGATCCCCTTGGCCCGGTTCTTGGCCAGCTCGATGTAGGTGTCGGTGAAGCTGTGCCAGAAGAACTCCTCGGTGTGGGCCAGGGCGGTGGCGTAGTCGTAGCCGTCGAACGCGCGCGTCGTCCGTTCCACCAGCGCGCGAAGCTGCGCCAGGAAGCTGCGGTCCAGCTCCTCGCTCACGGCGCCGGCAGCGGGCAGCTCGCCCAGCTCCGCGCGCGCGGCGGCGACGATGCCGGTCACGAACTTGCCGGCGTTGTACAGCTTGGTGACCAGGCGGCGGCCGACCCGGAACACCGACTCGTCGTAGGCGGTGTCCACCCCCAGGCGCGCGCTGGCCGCCCAGTAGCGGGCGGCATCGGCGTGATGGGTGTCGATGATCTGCTGCGGCGTAACCGTGTTGCCGCGGCTCTTGGACATCTTCTTGCGGTCCGGGTCGAGGATCCAGCCCGAGATCAGGGCGTGCCGCCACGGCACCGACCCGAAGTGCAGGTGGGCTTTGGCGATGGTGTAGAACGCCCAGGTGCGGATGATGTCATGCGCCTGCGGCCGGATGTCCATCGGGAACAGGCGCGCGTGCCGGTCCGGCCGGAGTATCCAGCCGCTGCCGATCTGGGGCGTCAGCGAGCTGGTGAACCAGGTGTCGAACACGTCCGGCTCGGCGGTGAACCCCCCCGGCCGGTTGCGCTGACCGGCCCGGTAGCCCGGCGGCACGTCCACCAGCGGATCGACCGGCAGTGACTCGGGCGCCGCCAGCAGCGGCCGCTCGTAGTCCGGCGCGCCAGCGTCGTCGAGCTGGTACCACACGGGAAAAGGTACGCCAAAATAACGCTGCCGGCTGATGCACCAGTCGAACTGCAGGTTCTCGGTCCAGTTGACGTAGCGGCTCAGCATGTAGCCGGGGTGCCATTGCACCTCGCGCCCGCGCTCGATCAGCTCCTGCCGCTTGTCGATCAGGCGCACGAACCATTGCCGCGTGGTGATGAACTCCAGCGGCCGGTCGCCCTGTTCGTAATAGCGCACGGTGTGCTCAAGCGGCCGCGGCTCGCCGCGCAGCGGCGGCCGCTCGCCCGCGGCCGCGGCCTCGGGGCGGCGGAGCTGGCCGACGACGGCCGCGCGCGCCTGCCGCAGCGTGCGGCCCGCCAGCTCGGCGTAGAACCGGTTGGCCGCGGCCGGGTCGGCGCTGTCCCACTCGCCGGTGCCGAAGGTGACCTCCACCAGCCGGCCGTCGCGGCCCACGATCTGCCGTAGCGGCAGGCCGTGCTCCTGCCACCAGTGGACGTCGCTGGTGTCGCCGAAGGTGCACACCATCAGGATCCCGGTGCCCTTGTCGGGGTCGGCCAGCTCGGTGGCGAAGATCGGCACGCGCGCGCGGAACAGCGGCGTGATCGCGCGCTTGCCGAACAGCGCGCGGTAGCGCGGGTCGTCGGGGTGGGCGGCCACGCCGACGCAGGCGGCCAGCAGTTCCGGCCGGGTGGTGGCGATCACCAGCTCCTCCGCGGCGCCCTCCACCGCGAACGCGAGGTCGTGATAGTGGCCGGCGGTGGGGCGGTCCTGCACCTCCGCCTGGGCCACCGCGGTGCGGAAGTCCACGTCCCACATGGTCGGCGCCTCGGCGGTATAGAGGTGCCCCTTCGCGTACAGGTCGAGAAAGCTGTGCTGCGCCAAGTGGCGGCTGGACTCGCTGATGGTCGCGTACTCCTCGCGCCAGTCCACCGACAGCCCGATCGCCTGCCATACCCGCATGAACGCCTGCTCGTCCTGGCGGGTCACCACTTCGCACAGCTCGATGAAGTTGCGGCGCGACACCGGCCGCGGCGGCGCCTTGAAGCCCTTGCCCGTGGCCATCGGGAGCGCGAGCTCGGGCTCGTAGGGCAGGGCCGGGTCGCAGCGCACGTGGAAGTAGTTCTGCACCCGCCGCTCGGTGGGCAGGCCGTTGTCGTCCCACCCCATGGGGTAGAACACGTGCTTGCCGCGCATGCGCTGGTAGCGTGCCACCACGTCGGTCTGGGTGTAGCTGAACACGTGCCCCACGTGCAGCGCGCCGGATACGGTCGGCGGCGGCGTATCCACCACGAACGCGTCGTCGCGCCCGTGGTCGGGGTCGTAGTGGTACACGCCCGCCTGCTCCCACCAGCGGCGGAAGTGCGCCTCGCGCGCGGCGGCGTCGTAGTGCTTGGGCAGTTGTCTGGGATCGAGCGGCATGTTCCCCAGCGGGAACCCCACCGTTGCCGAAACCGCCGCATCTGTCAAATGGGCGGGACAAGTACAAGTACCAGCACCAGCCGCCACGCGCACGACGACTGAGCCCCAACGCAACGCAGGTGATCGGGCCGGGCGTCCGGGTTACACTGGCGGCGTCATGGCAAGCATCTTCACGCGGATCATCGCCGGCGAGCTGCCGGCCCACTTCGTCTGGCAGGACGAGCGGTGCGTGGCGTTCCTGTCGATCAACCCGCTGCGTCCCGGTCACACGCTGGTCGTGCCGCGGGTCGAGGTGGAGCACTGGATCGACCTGGACGACGCGACCGTGGCGGCGCTGATGCGGGTCGCGCGCACCATCGCGCGCGCGCAACGGGCGGCGTACCGGCCGGCCAAGGTGGGGTTGCTGATCGCCGGGCTGGAGGTGCCGCACGTGCACCTCCACGTGAGCCCGATCGACGGGATGCACGACCTGGACTTCGCGCGCGCCGGTCCCAACCCGGGGGACGCGGCGCTGGCTGCCGAGGCGGCCCGCATCCGCGCCGCGCTCCCTCGGTAGGCCCGCGGTTGGCGCACCGCGCCCCTTGCCGCCCGGCATATGAATAGATTATATTCGACCCGTGCCGTCCACGACCTTCCACTTTCCGCCGCCGTTGCTCCGGCGCATCGATGCCGTTGCCCGCCGCCTGGGCTTGAGCCGCAACAAGTTCGTCATTCACGCCTGTCAGGACGCCCTCGCCAAGGATGCCGGCGAGTGGGCGCAGGGATTTTTCGACCTCGATCTTGCGGCGGAAGATCTGTCGGTGCTGCGCGCGGCCGGTGCGGACCTGGAACGGAGCATTCGCGCCGTCCGCCGCAACAGAGGAGCGCTCGTGCTGTGATCAGCGTGCTCGATACCACCGCGTTCTCGGCGGCGATGCGGCATGAACCGGAGATCGTCGCCTTGCTGCGCCACCGGCCGCCGGGAGAGTTCGCAGTGGTCCCACCGGTCGTAGCGGAGGTCGAGTACGGCTTGCGGCGGCTGGATCCCGCTTCCCGCCGCCGTCGGCTGCTCGCGGCGCAAAAGGACCGCCTGCTGTCCGTGATTCCGCTGCTGGATTGGATTCCCGCGGCCTCGGTGCAGTTCGGTGCCATCAAGGCCGGTCTGGAGCGCGCCGGCACGCCGATCGACGACTTCGACATCGCCGTGGCGGCGATCGCCCGCGCCCACGGCGCGGAGGTGATCACCGCCAACCTGACCCACTTCACGAAGATCGACGGTCTCGCCTGCCGCCATTGGCTGTGAGCGGTGCGAAAGCCGCTCACCCAGCCGGCGGCTGCGCCGCGCGGTAGGCGACACCCGCACCGCGCGCCGGGCGCGCGCCTGGACGGCGCAGGGCCGCTACGGTAGCATGGCCGGACCGCCAACGGACGCACGGACATACGGGAGGAGAGCGTTGCAGAGCAAGCAGGACGTCATCGAGTGGCTCAAGCAGAACCAGCAGCGGTTCACGGACATGGCCGACACGTTGTGGGCCAACCCGGAGGTGGCCTGGGAGGAGTTTGCTTCCTCCAAGCTGCAGGCGGACTTTCTGGCCGCCGAGGGGTTTGCGATCACCTGGGACCTCGGCGCCATCACCACCGCGTTCTGTGCCGAGGCCGGCTCCGGTGCCCCGATCATCGGCTACCTCGGCGAGTACGATGCGCTGGCCGGGCTGTCACAGAAGCGCCAGCCGACCCAGGAGCCGGTCGTCGAGGGAGGCCCTGGCCACGGCTGCGGGCACAACCTGCTCGGTACCGGGGGCTTGGCCGCGGCGGTGGCCGTGGCCCGCTGGCTGAAGGCGACCGGTACCTCCGGCACCGTCCGCTACTACGGCTGTCCGGCCGAGGAACAGATCAGTGGCAAGGCGTTCATGGCGCGGACCGGCGCCTTCGACGATCTGGATGCCGCGTTCAACTATCACCCGGCCAAGGTCAACGCTCCGTCAAAGGGTGCCAGCGTTGGCGTCAACGACC
This sequence comes from Spirochaetia bacterium, assembly GCA_965198005.1. Lineage (GTDB taxonomy): Bacteria > Spirochaetota > Spirochaetia > SZUA-6 > Bin103 > Bin103. The sequence goes on along the minus strand of CBDAOI010000002.1, from coordinate 526,185 downwards.
TGGTGTTCCGCTTCCGCGGCCGCACCGCCCACGCCGGCGGCGCGCCGCACGAGGGGCGCTCGGCGCTGGACGCGGTCGAGCTGATGAACGTCAGCGTGAACTATCTGCGCGAGCACGTCACTGAGAAGGTGCGCATCCACTATGTGATCACCGACGGCGGCAAGCTGCCGAACGTGGTCCCGGACACTGCGGAGGTGTGGTACTTCGTGCGCGCCCTGGAACGGGCAGAGATCGACGAGGTATCCGAGCGGGTACGCAACTGCGCCCGCGGCGCAGCGTTGATGACCGACACTACCGTGGAGATGCGGGTGCGCGGCGCCTGCTCACGACTACTGAACAACGCCTACCTGGCGGATCTGCAGTACGAGGCGATGCAACTGGTCGGGCCGATCGAGTTCACCGCCGAGGAGAAAGCGTACGCGGCGCAGGTCAACGCGGCGTTTCCCAAGCGGAACGCCGAAGAGATGTTCGCGGGCTGGCAGACGCCGCCGGAGGAGCAGCCGCGGCTCGAGCGCCTGGCGCACGCACCGCTGATCGGTGACAACTTCCCGGCGTGGGACGCGGACCTGGTCGGCACCGGCTCGACCGACGTGGGCGACGTCAGCTGGATCACGCCGCTCAGCATGCTGCGTACTGCCTGCTTTGCCACCCGCGCCCCCGGCCACAGTTGGGGCATCGTCGCCACCGGGGCTACGTCAATCGGTCACAAGGGAATGATGCACTCGGCCAAAGTGATGGCGGTCGCGGCGCTGGATCTGTATTTGGATCCGGAACACCTGTGCACGGCGCGAGCGGAGCTGGCGGCGGCGACCAACGGCAACCCCTACGTGTGCCCAATTCCGACTGACGTCAATCCACCGACACGCCCGCACGCATTGCGCTGAGGGCGCTTCGCCGGAGCAATCGATTGGTACTTGACTGACAAGCTTTCCCACCGGACCCAGGGCCGGCCGACGAATTGATCCGGCGCGGCGGGGTTGGTAGTATGGTCGCCGTGGGAGTGCAAGCAACCATCGAACGGCCGCCGTTGTTCAACGGCACGCCGAGCGCGGAGCCGAGCTTCGCCTACACCGACCTGCGCGGCATCGGCAAGGTCGACATCGACGACCTGCTCGAACAGGACCCCGGGCTGGTGCACGACCTGCACGAGACGATGCGCACGCTGCTGATGTCCTCCAACACCGGCAGCATGTGCGTCACTTACGAGGTGTTCGGCTGGTCGGCGGCGCGCGAGAAGGCGCTGCGCGGCCGGCAGCTCCGCAAGAAGCTGAACCTGATCGGGGTCACCCTGCCCGCGGACGTGGAGGAGATGATCGACGAGATGGACCCGGTGATGGCGGGCGGCTGATGTCGAGTCTGCGGTTCTTCTCCGCGGAGTGGGCCGGCGCGGTGCGCACCGTGATCAACGAGGGGCCCGCTCAGGAAACCATCGAGCGCAAGCTGGAGGGATTCCGGAAGTGGATCGAGCGCGCCAAGGCCGACGTCAACTGCACGCTCGGGCTGGCGCTGCGCGACCTGCCGGACGGCGCTCCCGACGCGATCGTGTGGGGGCAGGATGACCGCCCGTAGCTCCGAGAACGGCTCACCGGCCACCCCCGACAGCCAGCTCGACCTGCCGATCCGGCCGCGCCGCAACCGGCGCACCGAGGCGCTGCGGCGGCTGGTGCGCGAGACGCAGGTTGCCCCCGCCGATCTGATCCTGCCGCTGTTCGCGGTGGACGGCGACGGGGTGGTGGAGCCGGTGGCGTCGATGCCCGGCACCGACCGTCTGAGCCCGGACCGGCTGGCGGCGCGGGCGCGCGCGGCGCATGCTCTGGGCGTGCCCGGGGTGGCGCTGTTTCCGGTAGTCGACGACCGGCTGAAGGACCCCTACGCCAGCGAGGCCGGCAACCCCGACGGCCTGCTGCAGCGCAGCGTCCGGGCCATCAAGGAGGCGGTGCCGGAGCTGCTGGTGATCACCGACGTGGCGATGGACCCCTACTCGAGCGACGGCCACGACGGCGTCGTGGTGGACGGCGAGGTCGACAATGACGCCAGCGTCGACATTCTCTGCCAGATGGCGGTGGCGCAGGCGGCGGCGGGGGCCGATCTGGTGGCGCCTTCCGACATGATGGACGGCCGCGTCGGCTACATCCGCGACGCGCTGGACGACGTCGGCTACACCCAGGTGGGGATCCTCGCCTACAGCGCCAAGTATGCCTCCGCCTTCTACGGTCCGTTCCGCGACGCGCTCGATTCCGCGCCCAATCACGGCGACAAGAAGAGCTACCAGATGGATCCGGCCAACCGCCGCGAGGCGCTGCGCGAGGTCCTGCTGGACCTCGACGAGGGCGCGGACATGGTGATGGTGAAGCCGGCGCTGCCCTATCTGGACGTGCTGGCCGCGGTCAAGGCGGAGGCGACGGTGCCGGTCGCGGCCTATCAGGTGAGCGGCGAGTACGCCATGATCAAGGCCGCGGCGGCGCACGGTTGGGTCGACGAGGCGGCCGCGGTCATGGAGACGGTGACCGCCATCAAGCGCGCCGGCGCGGACATCATCCTGACCTACTTCGCCCTGGAGGTGGCCCGGGCGGTGGGCGGCTGACGGCCGGCTACCGTTGCGATTCGAGCCACGCCAGGGCGCGGGCCACGCCCGCCTCGGCGTTGCTGGCGGTGACGAAGTCGGCGGCGGCGCGCACGTCCGGCGTCGCATTGGCCATCGCTATCCCGACGCCGGCATAGTTCAGCAACTCCAGGTCGTTGCTGTTGTCGCCGATCGCGGTGACCCGGTCCCGGGTCAGCCCCAGGGCGCGGGTCAGGCGCGCCACCGCCCCCCGCTTGGTGCCGCGCGGCGCCACCGCCTCCAGCAGGTAGGCGGCGTCGTGCAGCGGCGTGCTCCACCAGCTCGACAGCCGGCCGCGCAACGGGCGCAGGGCGGCGGCGGCTGCGGCCGCGGCTGACCGGGCGCCGAAGCTGACCAGCCCCAGCACGCCGCGGTGGCGGGCGCCCAGCACGTCGCCGGTCAGCTCCAGGATCGGCTGCTTGGTGCGCAGGTAGGCCTGGGTGTACGGCGAGCGGCGCGCGGCCGGTTCGAGCACCAGGACCAGGTCGGGCTGCCCGCCGGCGGTACCCGCAGTGCCGGCGGTGGCCGGAGCGGGCACCCCGGGACGCGGGCGGGCGTAGAGCATCGGGTGCAGCCCGGCGGCGCGCACCAGCGGCACCGCCGCCGCCACGGCCGCCGGGTGCATGGCAGTGCGCCACAGCTCGGCTCCGCGCGGGTCGAGCATCAGGGCGCCGTTGTGCAGCGCCGCGTAGGCGGGGACCGGGAGCTGCGCCAGCACCGGCCGCGCGGTGTGCTGACCGCGGCCAGTGGCCACGCACAGGGTGGTGCCGGCGGCCGCGGCCCGGCGCAACGCGGCGGCATCGGCCGCGGCGATGGTGCGGTCGGGGCCGAGCAGGGTGCCGTCCAGGTCCACCACCAGCAGGCGCCGCGGCGCCCCGCCGCCGGGCCCGGCGCCGTCAGCCGCCGCCGGCGAGCGGCCGCCGTCCGTCATAGCCGTCTTCGATCCGGTGGTAGTATCCCAGCTTGGGCTCGTCGCTGCGCCAGCAGAGGAACACCACCTCTCCGTCCACCAGCGCGGGAAAGTCGACCAGCCCGATCCGGAAGTTCCAGTCCTTGTAGAAGCAGCCCATCGCTTCCAGCTCCGCCAGCAGCTCCCGGAGCTGCTCTTCCAGCTCCTCGATCCGCGCCGTCCGGCCGCGGTCCGCCAGGATCACGTGCGCCTCGGCGCCCAGCGCCAGAATGTCGCGCACGATCGCGCGCACCAGCGGCAACGTACGCTCCGCTTCGTCCACCGTGAACAGGCGTTGGAACTCCGGGCCATCCGCCACGACTGCGGAGTGTACCACGCCCGCCGCCGGCGCCGTCACGCTCGATACGCGGCGTCATGCGAGCCGACGTCCACGGGCATGATCGTGTTCCCGGATACCAGGAACTCGAGGGTGATCCGGTAGGAAAGATTGATCGCGACCGAGTGCAGCTCGGCCAGCGAGCCGCTGAGCCGGTGCAGCCGTAACGAGGGATGAAACGGGTTCAGCTCGAGCAGTTGCAGCGTTTTCCGGTACTGACCCCGCAGTTCGGGATGCTTGCGCATGAAGCGCGCGGCACGGCGAGTGTAGCTCCGCGTAAAGACCAGCTCATGCTTCATCGTCCAGCCGCCGCAGGTGCCCGTCGATCGTGCGGTCGACGATCCGTCCAGCCCGGTAGTCCGCCCGGGCTTCCCTTACGGCCTGCTCCAGCTCCGCCTCGCGCAACTCGTTGTACTTCTCGAGCGTCAGGACCACGTAGCGGCCCTTGCCTCGGACGGTGATGAGCGCTGAGCCGTCTTCCGCAACGGTCGGTTCCAGTGCGGCGACTCCCCGTCGCTTGAGGTCGGCCGCGGAGATGGCACTCATTATGATACCTCTTTTAGTACTTGTATCAGTGCGAATGAGGCGAGTCAAGCAGTGTACGGCCGCAGGCCGCATGGCCGTATGTCCCCGCCGGCTGGCCGCGCCGGTGGCGGCCGGGGTACCCTGACGCGCGCTGATGGAGATTGCCACGCTCGACCTGGAACTGGCCGCCGACCGCGCGCGGCTGCAGGAGCTGCTCGACCGGTATGCGGTGGGGTCCACGGCGGGGGAGGAGGCGGCGCGGCAGGCGGCGCAGTTCATCGAGCTGCTGCGGGCGCGCGGCGACGGCGCCATCGTCGACTACCTGCGCCGGCACACCCACCCCGACTACACGGCCGCCGACATTCGCGTGCCGCCCGCGCTGATCGTCGCCGCGGGAGCGGCGCTCAAGCCCGCGGTGGCGGCCGCGCTGCGGCGCGCCGCGGACAACGTGCGCGCCTATCAGACCCATATCCTGCCGGCGGATCCGGTCCCGCTACGGCTGCACGGCGCGGAGCTGGGGCTGCGTCACACCCCGGTCGCGAGCGCCGGGCTGTCGGTTCCCGGCGGCGCCGCGGCCTATCCCTCCACCGTGCTGATGCTGGCGGTGCCGGCCCAGGTCGCGGGCGTCGGCCGCCTGGCGGTCGCCGTGCCGCCGCGCACCGGCGGCGCGCGTCCCGAGATCGACGCCACGGTGCTCGGCGCCTGCCACCTGCTCGGCATCGACACCGTGTACCGGATCGGGGGCTTCGCGCTGGCCGCCCTCGCCCTGGGCACCGAGCGGATCGAGCCGGTGGAGATGATCGCCGGACCGAGCAACGTGTACGGCCAGCAGACCAAGCGGCACCTGTTCGGGACGGTGGGCATCGACGGGCTGTACGGACCGAGCGAGATCGTGGTGCTGGCGGACGAGTCGGCCAACCCCGCCTGGGTGGCGGCCGACCTGCTGGCCCAGGCCGAGCACGACCCCGGTACCGCGCTGCTGGTGGCGGTGAACCGGCGGGTGCTGGCCGCGGTGGCGGCGGCGGTGCGGGAGATGGCGGCCGGCCGGCACCGGCGCGCCGCCCTGGAACGGGCGCTGGCCGGGAGCTGCGGGCTGGTGCGCGTGCCGGACGAGCAGGCGGCCTTCGAGCTGATCGACCGCATCGCCCCGGAGCACCTTACGCTGGCGGTGCGCGACCCCGCGGCCGCCCTGCAGCGGGTCCGCAACGCCGGCGCGGTGTTCCTCGGCGACCGCTCGCCGGTGGCCAGCGGCGACTACTGGGCCGGCCCCAGCCACTGTCTGCCCACCGGCGGCACGGCGCGCTTCAGCTCCGGTTGCAGTGTCTACACCTTCCTCAAGCGTACCAGCGTGGAAGCCTACCCCGACGGCCTGCCGCGCCAAGCGGCCGAGGACATCGCCCTGCTGGCCGAGGTCGAGGGGCTGGAAGCCCACGCCCACAGCGTGCGCGTGCGCCGCGGCCGCGAGTAGCCGGCGGCGGCGGGCTATCGTCGCGCTCATCGCAAGAGCCGAAGCATTTGCTCAAACATGGTGGGAAGTGGCAACATGGGGCTGCAATGGATGACGTAGCGAGCCAAGACCGTATCATCGTTGCACTTGATGTCCCAACCCACGATGAAGCGATTGCCCTGGTCGACAAGCTTGAGAACGTATCCTTCTTCAAGATCGGCCTGTATCTGTTCCTCGCGGGCGATCTGTACGGGCTGCTGAGGCGCCTGAAGGCCGCGCGGGGCGATCAGGGAAAGATCTTCATCGATCTCAAGATCGCTGGCGACATCGGCAACACCGTCGCCAACTTTGTGCACCATGCGGACACGCTGGGGATCCGGTTCATCACTTTCGCCGAAGCTGCGGAATCCGCCATCACCAGGCACACGTTGGCCGCCGGCCGGGACGCGCGCAACGGATCGCCGTTTCCGAAGTTTCTCATGGTGCCGCTCTTGTCGAGCTTGGCAGCGACGGCGACCGAATCCTCGGTCGACGACGTGGACGCCTACATCGTCGAACGGGGACAGACGATGCTCGCCGCCGGCTGCGACGGACTGATCGTGTCCGGAACGGCAATCGGGGCGTGCCGGCGCGCCTACCCGAACGTCACGCTCGTCAGCCCGGGGATCCGCCCGGAGTGCACCACGCACGACGATCACGCACGCTGGACTACGCCCGGCGACGCCATCAGGCAGGGTGCCGACTACCTCGTAGTCGGTCGACCGGTTCTGCGAGCGCGTGAGCCACGCGACGCGGCGCAACGTATCATTGACGAGATCGAAGACGCACGCGCGGTGTTGCGGTGCTGAATCACCGGGAAGCCCGTCCGTGGCCGTCGGCCGAGGCTGCGTTCGCCACCAGCAGCTTGGCCGCCGCGCTCGTTCCCAAGGTCGTGGCGCCGCGTCCCTCCACGGTCAGGGTCACCGAATCGGCCTGCCGGTCGTGGCGCTCCACTACCAGGTGCGCGCCCGGCAGCAACCCGTGGCGTTCGGCGAACTGCAGGAAGCGGGGATCCTGATCGATCACCCGGGCGATTCGCAGGCGGTCACCCGCGGCGCACTGCGACAGGGGCTCGAACCGGGTCTGGTCGATCTCGCCGCCGTGGGTCGGAATCGGATCGCCGTGGGGGTCGACGCGCGGCCGTCCCATCAGCTCGTCGATCTTCTCCAGCACCTTGTCGCTGATCGCGTGCTCCAGCAGCTCCGCCTCGCTGTGCACCTCGGACCAGTCGAGCTTGAGCACCTGCACCAGCAGCAACTCCACCAGCCGGTGCCGGCGCAGCACGCTGAGCGCCAACCGCTCGCCCTCGGTGGTGAGCCGGCTGCCGCCGCGCGGTTCGTACTCGATCAGGCCGGAACGCGCCAGGGTCTTGGCCATCGAGGTCGCGGTGCCGGGCGACACCCCGACGCCGTCGGCGAGGCGTTTCATCGGAACCCAGGGGCCGGACTCGTTCTGGGATTCCAGGTAGATCTGCTTGACGTAGTTCTCGACGGTGCTGCTGTGCGCGGACGCGGAGGTATCCCTGATGGTTCCTGCTCCCGTGGCAGGATCATGCGCCGGGGCGGCGCTGTCAACCGGCCGAACCCGGCGAATCCGGCGACCCCGGCGACCCGGGCGCACCGGCAGGGCAGTCCGGCCGCTACTGGCCGGGGCGCTCCAGGTGGTCGATGCAGCTCAGCACGTTGCTCGTTTCCAGGGCCGCGAGCGCGGCGTTCCAGCCCAGGTTGCCCTGTTTGGCGCCGGCCCGTTCCAGCGCCTGCTCGATGGTATCCGCGGTGATGATTCCGAAGGTCATCGGCACACCGGCCGCGGCCGATTCGCGGGCGACACCGTGCGCCGCACAGCCGGCCACGTACTCGTGGTGATCGGTGCCGCCCTTGATCACGGCGCCCAGGCACACCACGGCGTCGCACGCCAGCCGCTCCGCCGCGCGCCGCGCCGCCAGCGGTATTTCGAACGCACCCGGCACCCACACCACGGTGATGTCCGCGGGATCGACGCCGTGGCGGCGCAGGCAATCGACCGCGCCGTCCACCAGCCGCGTCGTGATCAGCTCATTGAACCGGGCGGCCACCAGCGCAAACCGGCGGCCGCGGCCCTCGTACGTGCCCTCTATCTGTCGCACGTGGTCTCACCTCCGCTGCCGCCGGCGCGGTCATGCGCCGCCACCTCGTCCACGCTCACCACCGGCAGGTCGAAACGGTCCGCCAGTGCCTGGAGTTCCGCGCCCCGCGCCATGCTGCCGTCGGCCGCCATGATCTCGCAGATCACCGCCACCGGGCGGCGTCCCGCCAGCCGGGCCAGCTCCAGGGCGGCCTCGGTATGGCCGGCGCGCGCCTGCACCCCGCCCGGGTCGGCCACGATCGGGAAGACATGGCCCGGCCGCGCGAAGTCGTCGTCCGTGGCGGCGGGGTCGGCCAGCGCCGCGATCGTGGCGGCGCGGTCGCCGGCCGAGGTGCCGGTTGTGGTGCCGTGCCGGTAGTCGACGGACACCGTGAACGCGGTGTGGTGCAACGCGCTGTTGACCGGGGTCATCGGCGCCAAGTCCAGTGCGGCGGCGCGCTCGGCGGTGAGCGGCACGCACACCAGGCCGCGGCCGTGCGTGACCATGAAGTTGACCGCGGCCGCCGAGACGTGCTCGGCGGCGATCACCAGGTCGCCTTCATCCTCGCGCGAGGCGTGGTCGGTCACGATGATCATGCCGCCTGCCGCCAGTCTGGCGACGGCGGCCCGCAGGCCGCGCGGGGCGGGGCGCGCAGGTGACCCGTTCACCGGGGCCTGCAGCCGTTCAAGGTATTTCGCGATCATGTCCACCTCCAGATTGACTGCCGCCCCGGGTGCGCGGTCGCGCAGCGCCGTATGGGCGGCGGTATGGGGAATGATGGTAAAGCCGGCGCGGTCCTGCTCCAAGTCCGCCACGGTCAGACTGACGCCGTTGACCGCGAGCGAGCCCTCCCGGACCACGTACCGGCACAGGTGCGGCGGCAGGTCCAACTCCAGCCGCCAGCCGCCGGCCGGGCTCCGCTCCCAGGCGCGCACCGTGCCGGTGCCGTTGACGTGGCCCTGCACGAAGTGGCCGTTCAGCCGGTCGCCGACCGCCAGCGCCCGCTCCAGGTTGACCCGGTCGCCGACCCGCAGCGCGCCCAGCGTGGTCTTGCGCAGCGTGGCGCCGACCGCGTCCACCTCCACGCCGTCGGGACCGCACGTCACCACGGTCTGGCATACGCCGTCCACGGCGAGTGAGGCGCCGGCCGTGAGATCGCCCAGCACCGTGCTGCAGCCGATCGCCAGCCGCACGCCTTCGCCCCGATCGGTGCGCGCCCGCACGACGCCGACTTCCTCGATGATCCCGGAAAACACCAGCGGCTAACCGGCGCGCGCGGGCGCCGCCTCCTCCCGCTCCGCGGCGGGGACCACCAGGCGCCGCATCCGGTCGAGGTCGCGGTAGCCGCTGATCATTACCTGGTCGTTGATGATGCGGGTGGTAACCCCCTGCAGCCGTACCGCGTCCGCCACCCGGCGGGTCGTCAGGTCGCCCACCAGCTCCACCCCCCGGCCGAGCAACAGCGGCGCCACGAACAGGGTCAGTTGGTCGAACAGCCCCGCCTGCAGAAACGAGGTGTACACCGTACCGCCGCCTTCGACCAGGATCGAGCGGATGCCCCGGTCGTACAGCGCGCCGAGGATTGCCGGCAGCACGAGCCGGCCGCCGGCGTGCGCGGCCACCGGCACCACCCGCGCGCCATGCGCTTCGAGCGCCTGCCGGCGGGCGGCGAACGGTTCCGCCCCGGGGCCGTCGCCGGCGGCGGCCAGAACCAGCGTGCGCGCGGCCAGCCGGTCGCTGACCAGATGGGCGGACGGCGGCAGTTCCAGCCGCGGATCGAGCACCACTCGCCAGGGCCCCGGCACGGCCGGCGAGCCGCCCCCCAGGCGCACGGTGAGCCGCGGATTGTCGGTGAGCGCCGTGCCCCGCCCCACCAGAACGGCATCGTGCGCGGCCCGCAACTCGTGCGCCACGGCCCGCGCCGCCTCGTCCGTGATCCACCGCGAGTTGCCGCCGGCGGTGGCGATGCGCCCGTCCAGCGACTGGGCCGCCTTGAGGTGCACGAACGGCCGGTGCTGGAGGACCGCGGTAAAGAAGGGCAGATTGAGCCGCAGCGCGGGCTCGGCCAGCTCACCCACCGCCACCTCGATACCGGCGGCGCGCAGCGTGCGGACGCCGGCTCCGTTCACCTGGGGTGCCGGATCGAGCGTGGCGATGGTGACGCGGCCGATGCCGGCGCGGATCACGCGGCCGGCGCAGGGCGGCGTGAGCTTGCCCGGGTAGACCCGCGCGCAGGGCTCGAGGTTGCAGTACAGGTGCGCTCCGCGCGGATCTTCGGCGCACGCGTCGAGGGCGGCGGCTTCCGCGTGGGGCGCGCCGTGCTGCCGGTGGAAGCCCTCCCCGATCACGCGGCCGTGCTTCACCACCACGCACCCGGTGAGCGGATTGGGCGAGGTACGCCCGCGCCCGCCCCGGGCGAGATCCAGCGCGCGCTGCAGGTGGCGGCGATCGGCGTGGTCGTTGTGCTGGTCGTTGCGCGTCACAGCCGTACTCCGAGAACCGTCGGGGGTAGTGAGGAAGGGAGACGGCACGCCGCCGGCACGAACCGGCCATGGCCCGCGCCGGTAGGCGCAGCACACGACGGAATGCGCCGTACCACGAGGGCACACGTCAAGACGCGTCAAGAATCGAGCGAACTTCTCCCATCCGGACTGTCACCGTCGGCACCGGAATCTCACCGGTTCAGTCCCGGGCGACGCGCGGCCGCGCGGGAGTAGTGGGCTGGGGGGCCTCGCCCCGACACCACCGGTCTGGAATTACACCATGCCCCGAAGTTCTCACCCTTCAGTGTATGCCCCGCGCCCGACCTCCGTCAACAGGCAGGCTGGCCCTCCGGCCCAGTAGCGCGGCGCAGCGATTCGACCGTTTAGCGGTGTCACGGAGTGCTCCCAAGTGTTACACTGCGGAGATCCATGGCCAAGACGATCATATCGGTAGCGGTGGTTGGGTCACGCCCGACCAAGGAAATGAACCCCGCCGTGCCCTACTCCCCCAAGGAGATTGCGGAAGCGGCGATCGAGAGCGGCAAGGCGGGGGCGGCGATCGTGCACGTGCACGTGCGCGAGCCGGACACGGGCCGGCCGGTGTCGCGGATCGAGTTGTTCGCGGAGGTGGTCGACCGCATTCGGCAGGCGTCGGACATCCTGATCAACCTGACGACCAGCGGCCTGAACATTCCCGGCGACGACGTCATCGAGGAGCGGCTGGAGCCGGTGGGGCTCAAGCCGGACCTCTGCTCGCTGGACGTCGGGTCGATGAACTTCGGGACCGGCGTCTTCCTCAACCCGCCGGACTGGGGACGGGCCGCGGCCCGGCGCATGCGCGAGGCCGGGGTGAAGCCGGAGATCGAGGTGTTCGACGCCGGGCATACGCGCCAGGCGCTGGCGCTGCTCCAGGAGGGCCTGTTCGAGCCGCCGCCGTTCTTCCAACTGTGCATGGGCGCCGGCTGGGGCATCGAGGCGACGCCGGCCAACCTGGTGTTCATGCACAGCCTGCTGCCGCCGGACGTGCCGTGGTCGGTGCTGGGCGTGGGCCGGACGCAGTTGCCGATGATCACCATGGCGATCCTGCTGGGCGGTCACGCGCGCGTGGGCTTCGAAGACAACCTCTACCTGCGGCGCGGCGAGCTGCTGAAGAGCAACGCCCAGATGGTGGACCTGGCCGCTACGCTGATCGGGAATCTCCAGCACGAGGTTGCCACGCCGGCCGATGCGCGAGAAATCCTCGGGATCTGACCGGCCGCTCGACCACATCGCCGGGACCACCGAGAGCATCGTCGAGTGGCACCTGCTCAACATGGCCAACGAGCTGGTGACCGCCCGCCTCGGCGAGACCATCGGGCCCGGCCTGCGCCAAGTCCTCAGGCCCCACTGGACCTACCATCCGGGGCACGGCGACGGCATCACGCCCATCCCGCACCTGATGTGGCTGGAGTCCTGCGGCCAGCGTATCGAACTGGGTACCCCGTTGCGCCAGGAGTACCGCATCCGCCTGGTGACGCTGCGCAAGCCGGCCGGGCAACTGGTGCGCGCCCACTTGGTGATGAACTGCGCCGTGCTCCGCCGCGCCGCGGGCGAGCGGGACGTACTGGGGCGGTCCGAGATCTGGATGGCCCTGACCCGCCCGTTCGCCCCGCCCGAGCGGCGCCGGCCGACCGAGGTGCCGGCCGGACTTGCCTTCCTGGCCGAGCATCCGCTGACCGAGCAGGACCTGGGCAGTCGGCCGATCGAGTCGTATCGCTGCCGGGCTCCCGCGCACGCACATGGCACCCTCACGCACCACGCGCTGCCGCTCGTGTATCATATGGACCGTTCCGACTACAACCGCCACACCAACATGCACGTCTATCCGCAACAGGCACAGGACTGTCTGGCGCTGGCTTGGCATCGCGCCGGCGGCGACGCCGGCCGGCTCCGTTTCCGGGCGATGACGATCTGCTTCCGGCGGCCGTTCATGCCGGGCGACGTGGCGGAGGTGGAGATCGACCTGGTCGAGGAACCCGACCGGTTCGAGGGAGCGCTGCGCTTCTACCACGCCGCCGACGGAACGCGCAGCGAGCGCATCTCGATGGCGCTGCACACGCGCGGCATCCTGACCGGCGGCTGAGCCGGGTGAACGCGGCGTATGGGGGTGTTTTGCGGGGGGTTTGCGTGCTACTAGCGGAGCACGGAGCGGGGGGTCGGGGTGACGCGCGTCACCTCGATGGCGGACGGGTCGAGCAACTCGCCGACGCGGGGAGCGATCACGCCGGTCCACTCCGGGTCGTCGTAGACCGCGGCGTACAGCCGCGCGCGCTCCGCCTCCGAGTCGAACCGGCGCAGCCAGACGTAGGTGGTGTCGTCGGCCTCGCCGCGAAAGCTGCCGGCGATCACCATGCCGCGCGCTACCTGGAACGGAATGATCACCTCCTCCATGTAGCGCACCCACTCGTCCATCTTGCCGGGCAGGATCCGGTAACGCCGTATCTCGTACAATGCCATCGTGGCCGCCACCCTATCACGGCGCGGCGCAGGGGGCAACCATGATGGCCGGCCGGCCCGGCCACCCCGGCCACCCCAGCCGCGCATTCGAGAGCTGGCCGCCGATCACGGCCGACGACGCAACCATCGCGGCCGCCCTGGAGCGCGCCGACGTGCCCTCCCTGATGGTCGCCATCGCCCACCTGACCGGCGACTTGGCGCTGCTCGAAGGCGACATCCGGCCGCGCGTGATCTGGCGCGACCCCTACATGGGCCTCAGCGCGGAGCAGCGGGCAACGGTGCGCGCCCGTGCGCTCGAGGTGCTGCGGGCGTACCGCGACGGGGAGCTGCCGCCGCCGCCTCCTCCCGCGCCCGAGCAGGTCCGGGGGATGATGAGCTTCCTGGTCGGGGGGTCGGTGTCGGACGACTACCTGGAGTTCCTGATCAGCGAGCTGGGCCTCGACGGCACCGACGGCTATGCCGTCCCCGAGCTGCAGCAGATCCCGGCCGCACGCCGCGCGGCGTTCCACGTGGTGGTGGTGGGCGCCGGCATGTCCGGGATCCTGGCGGCGCATCGGCTGGCCGAGGCGGGCATCTCGTACACGGTGATCGAGAAGAACGCCGACGTGGGCGGCACCTGGCTGCAGAACAGCTACCCGGTTGCCGGGTGGACACGCCCAATCACACGTACTCCTACTCGTTCGTCCCGCACGACTGGCCGCAGTTCTTCTCGACGCAGGACGTGCTGCTGGACTACTTCCGGAGCTGCGCCGCGCGCTTCGGCATTCGCGACCGCATCCGGTTCAACACCAAGGTCGAGCGGCTCACGTTCGACGAGCCGGCCGGAATCTGGCACGTGGCGGTCAGGCGTTGCGACGCAACGGGCGCCGGCGAAACGGACACCCTGCGCGCCAACGCGGTGATCAGTGCCGTCGGCCAGCTCAACCGGCCCAAGCTGCCCAACCTGCCGGGAATCGACAGCTTCGGCGGCGACTGGTTCCACACCGGGCACTGGAATCACGCCGTCGACCTGCGCGGCAAGCGGGTGGGGGTGGTCGGCACTGGTGCCTCCGCGTTTCAGGCGGTGCCCGAGATCGCCGACACCTGCGACCGGATTCTCCTGTTTCAGCGGACGCCGCCGTGGGTCAACCCCCGGCCGGAGTACCACGCGTTCATCCCCGAGGGCAAGCACTGGCTGCTGCAGCACGTCCCCTATTACGCAAAGTGGTACCGGATCTGGCAGTTCTGGCTTACCTGCGAAGGGGCGCTCGCTTACGTGGAGCGGGACGACGGCTGGGACGACCCGTGCACGGTCGGGGCCGAGAACCGGAAGCTGCGGGAATTCCTGGTCGAGCACGCCGCCAAGGCGCTGCGCGGCCGTCCCGAGCTGCTGGGGAAGTGCATCCCCCGCTACCCGCCGGGCGGCAAGCGAATGGTGTACGACAACGGCACCTGGTTTCGCACCCTCACGCGGGACAACGTGCACCTCATCGATGATTCGGTGGCCGAAGTAACCGCAACCGGGGTGGTGACCGCGGGCGGGCAGCGGCACGAGCTCGACGTGCTGATCTATGCCACCGGGTTCCACACCACCAGGTTTCTGTGGCCGATGCGGGTGAGCGGGCGCGGCGGGGCCGACCTGCACGCAACCTGGAACGGCGATCCGCGCGCCTACAAGGGCATCACGCTGCCGGGCTTCCCCAACCTGTTCTGCCTGTACGGCCCCAACACCAACGTGGTGGTGAACTCCAGCATCATCGTGTTTTCCGAGTCGGAGATGCGCTATATACTGAGTTGCATCCGGCTGCTGTTGGAGTCGGAGCGGCGTGCGCTGGACTGCAAGCGCGCGGTGCACGACGCGTACAACCGCTGGATCGACCAGGGCAACCTGCGCACGGCGTGGGGCGCCCCCGGCGTAACGAGCTGGTACAAGAACCAGAGCGGCCGCGTTACCCAGAACTGGCCGTTCAGCGTGCACGAATTCTGGCAGCAGACCCGTCGCGCCGACCCGGCCGACTACCACTTCCTATAGGAGAGAGACAGATGAATCTAGCGTTCGACCACGTGCACTTGCAGAGCAGCGACCCCGAGGCCACGATCGCGTTCTTTCAGCAGATGTTCGATGCCACGGTCGCCTGGCGGCACGTGTTCAACGGCACCGAGCTGACCCGGCTCAAGGTGCGGAACACCCACGTCAACCTGTTCACGCGCGCGCCCAAGGTGGCCGACCCCGACCCCGACGACGCGGCCATCCACCACTTCTGCTTCCGTACCGACGAGTTCGACGCCACCATCGCCGAGCTGCGGCGGCGCGGCGCCAACTTCGTGGTCGAGCCGAGCACGGCCGGCAACATGCGCATGGCGTTCATCAGCGGCCCGGACAACGTGCGCGTCGAGATCCTGTACGGCGACGCGTAACACACCACACCGTCCGTGTGGTTGACGGTGGCCAACGAATTCAGGGTCCGGGAGCAGGATCGGGCATGGGGCGACGCGTGATCCGGCGCGCCGAGATTCGCTGGTACCGTTGCGCTGCTCCCGACGAGCGCAGGCCGGTGCTCGTGCTCACCCGCGACTCGATCATCCCCTATCTCGGGCAGGTGACGGTGGCCCCCGTAACGACCACCATCCGGGATATCCCGAGCGAGGTGCGGCTCTCGGTCGACGACGGCCTGCCGAGCGAATGCGCGGTCAACTGCGACCATCTGCAGACCGTGCAGCGCGGCAAGCTCGGCCCGCTCGTGGCTACGCTGCCGTCTTCCAGGATGGGCAAAGTGGCAACTGCGGTACGGTTCGCTCTTGCGCTGAACTGAATGCCTACTGGATGGCGTACAGTGTGCCGGCGGTGGTGGTCACGAACAGCATGCCGCTGGCCGGGACCGGGGTGGAGGTGACCGCGCCGTCGGTCCGGACCCGCCAGGTCAGCTCGCCGGTGTGGGCGTCTACCCCGTAGACGACGCCGCTCTTGTCGCCCACGTGTACGGTGTCGCCCGAGACCGACGGGGAGGTCGTAATCTCGCGGTCGGCGGCGAAGGTCCACCGTCCTTCGCCGGTGGCGCGGTCGACGGCGAACAGGTTGCCGGTGCGCGAACCGACGTAGACCAGATCGAACGCCAGCGCCGGCGAGCCCACGAACCGCTCGCCCCGCCTGACGAAGGCCCATTGCAGATCCTTGGGTAGGGGCAGCCGATTGACGAATCCCCAGATGAACAACTGCACGTGCATGCGCCGGGCGGTCTGTTCCAGCGGCAGTTGGCGCCGCGACCAGTCCAGGGCGCGCAGCAGACCGCGCCGGTTCGCCACGTAGATCGAGTGCTCGTCGATCGCGGGCGCGCCCTTGGTGTCGAACTGCAGGAACTCCATCCGGTGGCGCCCGGTGACCAGGTCGACGACGTACAGCCGGTTGTCGGTGGCGATCACGGCGATCACGCCGTCACCGATCACGGCCCCGGTGGCAACGCGGCCGGTCATGGGGTAGACCCAGCGCACCTTGCCGGTGACCGCGTCCAGCGCGAACAGCTTGCGGCTGCCCGACCCGATGTACAGGACGCCGTCGTGCACGGTGGGGGAGGCGTACACCGGCTCTCCCGTGTCGAACACCCATGCCAAGCTGCCGTCGGTCCGGGCGAGCGCCAGCATCCGGCCGTCGCGCAGCCCGACGAACACCAGGTCACCCGCCACCGCCGGCGACGAGTCCACCGGGCCGGTGACCGGATACTCCCAGCGCAGCGTGCCGGTGGCGCCGTCCAGCGCGATGACGCGCCCGTCGCCGGTGCTGGCGTACACGGTGCCGTCGACCACGGCGGGCGACGAGAGAAACGCGCGGCCGGTGGCGAACCGCCAGCGCACCGTGCCGTCGAGGCTGCCCGGCGCCGCGCCGGCGAATGCCGAGTGCGTGGGCTCGCGCTGGTACATCGGCCAGTTGCCGGGCGTGGGGTCGGCGGCGATGGTGGACGCTGGCGGACCGATGCGGATCGGCTCCGAATAGTCCAGATACCAGAACAGGCCCGCGGCAGCCGCGGCCACCGCCAGCACCGTCAACCGGATGGTGCGCCGCACGAAGTAGCCGCGCGCCGCGTTGTCCGCGAACTTCGTCCCCTCCACCAGCGCGGTCTGGCAGACGACGCAGTAGTACAGGTCGGCGAAATTCTCCCGGCCGCAATCGGGGCACGTGATGGTGGATTCGGTGTCCATGATTCCTGCCGCCGCGCCGGCGTCCGTCATGCGTTCTTCAACCGGTTTCAGTCTTCGTATTCGAGCGAGTCGTAGAACTTGACGATGTCGCCCCGGTGCTCGGACTCGTTGAACGCCATCCCGGCGCGCGGGTGCTGGTTGAGCACGCCGGTGATCATGTAGGGGTAGTCGAAGCCCCACTTCAGCTCCGCGCGCAACGGCTCGACTTGGTGCTGGATGCAGTGCAGCACCGGCCGCAGCCGGAACTTGGGGTTGTGCAGGAAGCTGAGCAGCAGCTCCATCGGGCAGTTCCCGGCCCCGCGTCCCAGTCCCGCCATGCTGGCGTCCAGCCGGTTGGCGCCCCGGATGGTGGCCTGAATGGTGTTGGCGAAGGCTAGCTGGCGGTTGTTGTGGGCGTGCATGCCCACCTCCTTGCCGGCCGGCGCGGCATAGCCGAGGAAGGTCTCCATGTAGCGGTCGATCTGCTCGCCGTAGAGCGCGCCGAAACTGTCGACGATGCAGATCACCTCGGCCTCGGAACGGGCCACCAGCGCCAGCGCTTCGTTCAGCTCGCTCTCGCGCACCGTGGACAGCGCCATCAGGTTGAGGCTGGTCTCGTAGCCCTTGTCGTGGGCGTCCTTGATCATGTCCAGCGCCAGCGGGATCTGGTGGATGTAGGTGGCCACCCGGATCATGTCCAGCACGCTCTCCGACTTGGGCAGAACGTCCTCCTGGTAGTCGCTCTTCTCCGCGTCGGCCATCGCCGTCAGTTTGAGCGGCGTGTCGTTCTCGCCCACGATCCGGCGCACGTCCTCCTCGAGGCTGTGCTTCCACGGCCCGAACTGCCCCGGCGGAAACTGCGTGCGGGAGTTCATGTAGCCGATCTCCATGTAGTCGACGCCGCTCCGGACGCACGCCTGGTACACCCCGTGCACCATCTCGTAGGTGAACTGGTGGTCGTTCATCAGACCGCCATCCCGGATCGTACAGTCCAGCACCTTGATCTGGGGCCGGTAGGACACCCACTGTCCCGCGGAGGACTTGCCCGTCTCTTGCTCACTCATCTTGCGTCACACTCACCCATGCCGTTGCCGCAGAATATGCGCCCGGACGGAAATGGTAAATAGGCGGGCCGCCTCATTCCACCCATCCCTGGCGGTACCAGAGTCCCGTGAGACGGTCGTAGTAGATCCATTCCAGGGCTCCGCGCGGCGCACGGATGACGTAGTAGGCGCGATCGGCCGGACCGCCGGCGCCCTCCGTGCCCGCCTCCGTGCCTGCCGTAGGGGGCAGCCACCAGCCGCTGGAGATCAGGAAGGGGCCGCGGTGGGGCCGGGCCGGCGCCGCGCCGGCCCCCGGAGCCGGTATCCGCCGCGGTTGGCCCAGGCGGCGCACCAGCCGGAGCGGCTGCCGGTCCCCCGCCGCCGCCGGCGCCGGCCGCAGCGGCTGCAGCCCGCCGGCGATCTGCCCGATCTGCCACCGGAACTGTGCCTCCGGCAGGTGCGCGTCCA
Organism: Spirochaetia bacterium; assembly: GCA_965198005.1. Classification (GTDB taxonomy): domain Bacteria; phylum Spirochaetota; class Spirochaetia; order SZUA-6; family Bin103; genus Bin103. The sequence continues at coordinate 507,540 of CBDAOI010000002.1, read as the reverse complement.
CCAGCACCGCATGGCGCACGGCCCGGTTGCCGAACTCCGCGCGGATGCGGGCCAGCGCCTCCGCCGCGGCCGCCGGATCGCGCCGCTGCCGGGTGGCGAACAACGCTCCCTGGCCGGTCGGCAGCGGTGCGTACCGCAGCTCCATGGTCAGTTCCTCCACCCCGGCGGTCAGCTCCAGCCCGCGCAGGCGGAGCGCCAGCAGCTCGAGCAGGCGCTGCCGCCGGTGGGTGGGAGCGGCGGGGCGGACCAGCTCGCACCGGCGGGTGCCGTCTTCCGCCAGCAACCTCAACTCCAGCTCCACCACGGCCTGCTCCTGCGCCCGCAGTTGGGCCAGCAGCCCGTCGAGCAGCTCGGTGCAGTGACCGAGCAGCCGCCCGGCGTCGGCCGCGGGCGGCTCCAGCCGCCGGCGGCCGAGAAACCGGGGCGCCGGCGCCGGCGTCTGCACCGGGACCTCCGGGGCGCCGCCGGCGCCGGCGCGGTGAACCGCCGCCACCCGCGGGCCGAAGCGGCCCAGGAGCTGGCCGTAGGGAAGCCGCAGAAAGTGACCTACCGTAACGACGCCGAGCTGTTCCAGCAGGTCGCGCACCGGGGGCTCCAGGGGCAGCCGCTCCAGCGGCGCCCGGCACGCGGCGGCCTGCTCGGCCGCGGCATCGGGCGCGATCAGCCAGCCGCGCCGGGCGCCGCCGGCTGATCGTGCCCGGTGGAGCTGCTGCGCCAGGATGCAGGTCCCCATGCGGGTGTAGCCGAGCGCCACCGTGGCCCGGAACCGCGCCGCGCGCAGGCGCCGTTGCAGCGCGGCCGCCAGGGCCGCCGGTGAGCGATAGAGGCGGTGCAGCCCGGCCGTCTCGAGCCAGAACACCCCCGCCCCGAGGCCGGCTCCGGCGGCGGCTTCGGTGGCGCCGTCGCCGGCCCATTCGACGCGCGGACTGAGCGTCAGCAGCAGCGCGCGGATGGTGGCGACCCCGGCCGCGATCTCCTCGGGGGCGACGGTTGCCGCCTGCAGGTGAGCGGCCAGGGAGAGCGCGGTGGCGTAGCGCATCCCCACCCGTACCCCGACGGCCTGCGCCGGCCGGTTGACCGCCACGATGGTGCCGAGCGGTTTGTCTTCGGTGACTACCGCGGCCGGCCGGCGGCGCCATTCGGGGCGGCGCCGGAGCAGCAGTTGCAGCGGCAGCGCACCGACGTCAACACAGGCCGTAGGGGGCACGATAGAGGGCGGTCAGCGATCCGCCGGGGGCGCGCCGTCGATCCTTGAGCACGTGGATGCCGCAGCAGGCGTAGCCGGGCCACGGCGCCGCGCTGCGAAACCCGCGCCCGCGCAGCGACACCGGCGACCCCAGGGCGATCCCGGGAGTGGTGAGGCACAGCAGGGCGGTGTCGTGCCGCCGCGCCAGCCGCACCAGACGGCCGAGCACCGCCGCCGGCACGCCGCCGCCGCCGGTTCCGGCGTCGAGCTCCAGCAGCACCAGGCCGAAGGCGCCGCTCCGGGTCAGGCGGTCGGCGGCGGCAACCACGGCGGCCAGGTCGGGCACCTGAACCACCGGCAGCGCCGCCAGATCGACCCCGCTCCCGGCGACGTCCGGCGGGAAGAACATGGCGCGGGCGTTGGTGACCCACGCCACCGGCTCGGCGGCGAGTTGAAAACTGCGAATGATGGTGCAGGCCAAGGTCAGGTGCACGCCGTGGGGAGCGGCGGCGAGCTCGCACAGGCGGCCGGCGAGCTCCGCCGGGCGCCAGAGCGGGCACTCGTCACCGGTCGGGACCGGCGGCGGCGCCGGGTCGCGGTCGGCCGCCAGGGCGGCGGCGCGCACCAGCCGGTGGTCGTTCATGGGTACGTCGTTCATGGGTACAGTGGGACGGGCGCCGCGTCGGCGCCGGCGGCGCCTTCCAGGTAGCGGCGCACCTCGATCACCTTGCCCAGGATCCGGACCTGCGCGGGATCGGGCACGATGGGGGCGAAGGCGGGATTGGCGGGATGCAGCTCGATCCGCTCGCCGCGCAGCTTGAGCCGCTTGACCGTGGCCTCGTCGTCCACCAGGGCGACGACGATTTCTCCCGACAGCGCGCTGGGTTGGCGGTGCACGATCACGATGTCGCCCGGCAGAATGGCGGCCTCGCGCATGCTCTCGCCGCGCACCCGCAGGGCGAACAGCTCCGCCCGCGCGCGGGTGGACTGCACCGCCACGAACCCTTCCGGATCTTCGGCGGCGGTGGTGAGGTCGCCCGCCTGCACGCGGCCGAGCAGGGGAATCAGGAGGGTCGGGCGGCCGCTCCGCGCCGGCAGCCGATAGCCGCGCGCCTTGCCCGGCTCCTTGTCCAGCAACCCGTCGCGCACCAGCGCCTCCAGGTAGGCGCGCGCCGACTGCACGGCACGGAAGCCGAACTGCTGCTGCACCTCGCGGGTGGTGGGCGGCGCCCCGGACAGGATCCGGTCGCGCACGAACAGGAAGATGTGCCGCTTGCGGTCGTGGGAGCGTGGCGTGCCGGCCATGCCACCCAGTCTACCACCACCCGCCCGGCACCGTCAAGACATTTGTCTGTTTTTGTGTCGTTCCCGGTCAGCCACGTATCTCTGTTTGCCGAAGCTCACCCGGCGCCACACCGTTCTCGCCCATTATGAGCCCTGGTACATTAGGCGGATCCTCTAAGGTCGACCGGATCTTTGGGGTTTCTCTGACCCGATCCCGACCTGGATGTGCTGCTTGATAAAAGCGCGACCGGTATGGTTCTCTACAATCTTCACTGCCGGAGTACCCGTAAACGTATGGGTTGTCGCGTGAAAGACCGAGAGGCTGAAGTCCTGTAAGTTAACATCATTTTCGAGCCTGAATATAGACATTTGGTGAGCTTCCAGGTCAGTACGTGATACATGTCTGCTATGGCTCTTGAAGTTCTTGTGATTGGAAAGCCATTTTGAAACAGATCTTGCTCTTTTATCTCGGTCATTCATTCCCTTGAACATGTAGGTTTCCAGCCACATCTTTACCAGTTCTCTCGACATATCAAGTGCGGTTTCGCTTTGTACCAATAGATCAGGTATTTGCGGGTCGGTAGGGCTGAGAAAGGAATGCTTGCCGAGCACGATTTCGTCGGCGGCGCATGCAATCATCGTGGCCGCCTGGGTCTGCCGAATTACAGAATGTTTGCATGGTTTGACGTGGTGATCTGGTCAGCCTGTTTTGTTGCCGCACGATAAGCGTCAAGTGCCTGATCTTTTTTCTGCCAGTCCTGAAAGACCTCCATAGCCTCACGAACGCCCGGACGGGCTACGGCTGCGGTAAGCATGTCGGCGTGTGCCCGCTCGCGGTCCAAGGGCGAGCGCCGGTCTGTTTCTGCCTGTGCCATATCGTCTCCTCCGCCAATCCTCCTGGCCGATGGGCGCGTTGTGAGCCGTATCGGCAAAGTTGACTGACAGTCATAGTATATACGCCCATCGTGGTCTGAGATGGTGCCGCTGAGTAGGGGAGTGGTCAGGGCGGTGGCGGGGCGCGGGTCTCCTTGACCGTGAAGATGAACAGGGCGGTGCCGGCCAGGCCGAACAGCGCTACCGCCGGGCCCGCCATGGCCAGGGTGAGCATGCCGGTTACGGTGCCGATCGCCGCCGGGCCCGCCATGCTGCCCAGGTCGCCGATCAGCCGCCACAGGCCGATGAACTCGCCCGGCCCGCGTTGCGGGGCGAGATCGGTGCCCATGGTCATCAGCAGGCCGCTGCCCAGGCCGTTGCCGGCGCCCGCCAGGACGCTCACCAGCAACAGCGTGACCAGGCCGCCAGTGAGCGGCATCAGGGCCAGGCTGGCCGACATCACCAGGATCGACGCCGCCGCGGCCCAGCGCCGTCCGAGGCGGTCCATGATCACCCCGGAGGGGTAGAACAGGGTCATGTCCACGATCCCGGACACGCTCATCACCACTCCCACTTCCCACACCGACAGCCCGATCGCCTCGCCCCAGAGCGGGATCAGCAACTGGCGCCCGGCGCGAATCATGTTCAGGGCGATGACCGCGGACGACGCACGCAGCAGCACCGCGCCGTGGTCGCGCAGAATCGCCAGCGGATGATACCAGCTCCGCCGGGAGCCGGGCCGATCCGGGGTCCACGCCAGCACCGTCACCAGCGCCAGGAGCAGCAGACCGGCAAAGGCGATGAACGGTGTGCGCAGCCCGAAGGTAAACGCCAGCCATCCGCCGAGCGCCGGGCCGACGGCGAACGTGCCGATCCGGTACACGCCTCCCAGGGCGGCCAAGGCGCGGCCGCGCTGGCGCGGGGCCACCACCTCGCGGGCGTAGGTCATGCGCGACACCACCCAGGCGCCGCGGCAGGCGCCCAGCAGGAGCGCAGCGGCCCCCAGCAGCTGCACGCCGCCGCTGACGCCGGCGAGCAGCGCCGCCGCGACGTAGACGCCCAGCGCCGCGCCCAGCAGCGTGCGGCGCGACCAGCGGGCGTCGATCCGGCCGGCGGGGATGTCGAACAGCAGCGTGCCGGCGGCGGTCAGCGCCACCACCACCGCCGCGGTGGCGGCGTCGCCGGTCAGCTCGGTGGCCAGCCGCGGCAGCACCGGCAGGGTCAGGCCCCAGCCGATGGAGTGCAGCAGCTCGGGTACGTACAGGGACAGCAGCAGGGGGCCTCGGCGCGGCGCCACGCCGCCATTATCGGACGGCGGCGACCGTACGGGAAGCCGGTGACCACACGCGCCATACGCGCCCATGCGTGGCGGAGAGCGATTTCCAACGCATCCCGCTGACCCACGCCGTCGACCGGCTGCGGCACCATTTTTGCGAACACACGGCAGACCCGACTGTGGCATGATGGGGCATGCATTCACCCCTGGCTCCCGGCGCCGGCGCCACCGCCGCACCGGCGTGCGCGGACCGCGCGCGCCGGGTGGCCGCGGCCCGCGCCGCGCTCCGTGCCGCGCGGCCCGCGCCGCCGGCCACCGGTCCGGCGGCGGACGGGCTGTTGCTGGTGCGCCAGGAGGTGGTGGAGGACTACGACCTGCGCTACCTCACCGGGTTTACCGGTACCTCGGCATTCGCGGTCCTGACCGCCGACCGGTGCCTGCTGCTGACCGATGCCCGCTACCTCGAACAGGCGGCGCGCGAGTGCCCGGACTGGTGCATCCGGCGGCATGAGCGGCCGGTCACCGCCGAGCTGGCGCCGGCGCTGCAGGAGGCCGGCGTGCGCACGCTGGCGTTCGAGCCGGCGGGGCTCACCGTGGCGCTGCTGGAGGGGCTGCGGAGCGGCCTGCCCGAGGTGGAGTTGCGGCCGCTGGCCGGCGCCGTGGCCGCCCTGCGCCGCCGCAAGGACGCCGTCGAGGTGGCCGCGATGGCGCGTGCCTGCGCCGTCGGTGACGCCGCGTTCGCGCGGCTCCTGCCGCAGGTGCGTCCGGGCCGGCGCGAGCGGGAGCTGGCGCGCGTGCTGGAGGAGCTGCTGTATCGGGCCGGCGCCGACGGCATGGCGTTTCCGCCGATCGTCGCCTCCGGGCCCAATTCCGCCCTGCCGCACGCGCTGCCGTCCGACCGCGTCCTGGAGCGCGGCGATCTGGTAATCTTCGACTTCGGCGCGCGCGTTGCCGGCTACTGCGCGGACGCCACCCGCACGCTGGTTCTGGGACCGGCCTCCACCGCCCAGCGCGCGCTGTACCACGCGGTGCTGGAAACCCAGAGCGGGGCGGTGGAGGCGCTGCGGCCGGGTGCGGGCTGCGCCGCGGTGGCGGAGGCGGCGCAGGAGGCGGTGGCCGCCGCCGGCTACGGCGAGTACCCGACGCACAGCCTCGGCCACGGGCTGGGGCTGGCGATTCACGAAGCGCCGAGCCTGCGCGTGGGCAGCGAGGAGACGTTGGCCCCGGGGGACGTGGCGACGGTCGAGCCCGGCGTCTACATTCCCGGTTTCGGCGGTGTGCGGATCGAGGATACGGTGGTAGTCGAGGAAGGAGGCAGCCGCGTGCTCACCACCACCGCCACGACGCTCGCCGAGCTGGAATGCCCGTGAGCGCCGAAGAGCGCCAGCAGATCCTCTCGCTGCTGGCCGAGGGGAAGATCAACGCCGGCGAAGCGGTTCGGTTGCTGGAGGCGGTGGCCCGCGGCCGGGACGCGCCGGCAGCGCGCGCCGCGGCCCGCGCCCGCGCCGACAGGCTGTGCGTGCGGGTCACCGACCGCGCCACCGGAGCGACCCGCGTCGACCTGTCGCTGCCGCTGAGCGTGGCGCGCGCGCTGGCCCGGATCCTCCCGCCGGCCGAGTTGGCCAGGTTCGGTCAGCTCGACCTCGACCTTGATCTTGACCTGGACCTCGATCTCGACCGGATTCAGGAGGCGCTCGAACGCGGGGAGGCCGGCACGGTACTGGAGATCGACGACGACGGCGCCGGCCACCGCGTGCGGGTCTGGACCGAGTGACCATGCCTGAGCTGCTCCCGTATCTGTGGGCGGCGCTGGGGCTGGTGCTGTTCGCCGCAGAGCTGCTCACTCCCGGCTTCGTCATCATCTTTTTCGGCGCCGGGGGGTTGCTCACGGCCGCGCTGACCGCACTCGTTCCCGGCCTGCGCGAGAGCCTCCCGTGGCAGATACTGATCTGGCTCGCCGCTTCGACCGGCACGCTGTTCTCGCTGCGCCATTGGCTGCGCGGTGTGTTCCGCGGCAGCGTGCGCCGGCCGGCGCCCGACGACGACATTGCCGGCCGGCCGGCGGCGGTACTGGAGGAAATCAGGCCCGGGCGTCCCGGCCGCGTCCGTTTCCAGGGGACGACCTGGGCCGCGGTGAGCTACGCCGGCACCTTTCCGGCCGGCGCCGAGGTCCAGATCGTCACGCAGGACAATCTCACTTTGGTCGTAACCGCGGCATTCAGCGAGGACATGCTGGATGACACGCGCGCGGAGCTGCGCTGATACGGAGGGTGTCGTGGAACTTGATCTGAATGTGGTGCTGCTGCTGGCGGCTGCCGCGCTGGCGGTGTGGGTGTTTTCCCGCCTGGTCAACATCGTTCCGGAGCAGGAGAGCCGGATCGTGGAGCGGCTGGGGAAGTTTTCGCGTGCGCTGGGCGCCGGCTTTCACCTGGTGGTGCCGTTCGTCGAGCGGGTGGCGTATCGCCAGAACCTCAAGGAAGAGGTAATCGACGTCCCGCCGCAGGTGTGCATCACGCAGGACAACGTCCAGGTCGAGGTGGACGGCGTGCTGTACCTGAAGGTGGTGGACCCGCAAAAGGCCAGCTACGGCATTGACGACTATCGCTTCGCGACGATCCAGTTGGCGCAGACCACGATGCGTTCCGAGATCGGCAAGATCAATCTCGACCGCAGCTTTTCGGAGCGCGACGCGCTCAACGATGCGATCGTGCGCAGCGTTGACGAGGCCTCCGACCCGTGGGGGATCAAGGTGACCCGGTACGAGATTCGCGACATCTCGCCGCCGGCGACAGTGCTCGAGGCGATGGAGCAGCAGATGCGCGCGGAGCGCGAGAAGCGCGCCCGGATTCTGGAGAGCGAAGGGGAGAAGTCGGCGCGCATCAACAGCTCCAAGGGCGAGCGGGAAGAGGCGATCAACCTCAGCAAGGGCGAACGGCAGCGCCGGATCAACGAGGCGCAAGGACGCGCCCGCGCAATCGAGTCCACCGCCGCGGCAACCGCGGACGGCATCCGCGAGATCGCTGCCGCCATCCAGCTTCCCAAGGGGCGCGAGGCGATGGCGATGCGTATCGCGGAGCAGTTCGTGGTCCAGTTCGGGAAGATTCTCGATAACGCTCGGACCTCGGTGATGCCGGTCGACGTGGCTCGCATCAGGGCGCTGGTGCAGAGTGTGCTTCCGTCCGGGGCAACGCCGGACCGTGCCTCGTCGGTGAAGGGGGAGAACGAATGATCGGCTTGTGGATCATTTTCGGCCTGTTCGCGCTGGTGGTGCTATGGGCGGTGGTGCGCAGTGTGCGCATCGTGCCGACGCGCTCGGCGCTGGTGGTGGAGCGGCTCGGCCGCTACTCGAAGACCCTCGGCGCCGGGTTTCACCTGCTCGTGCCGTTCATCGACAAGGTGCGCTACCGCCACAGTCTGAAGGAGCAGGCGATCGCGGTCCCGTCACAGCCCTGCATTACCCGCGACAACGTCAAGATCGAGGTGGACGGTGTGCTCTACTACCGCGTGGTGGAGCCCAAGGCGGCCAGTTACGGAATCCGCGACTACGAGTTCGCCACCATTCAACTGGCGCAGACCACGATGCGCTCGGTGATCGGGCAGATGGATCTGGACCGTACGTTCGAGGAACGGGAACGGATCAACGGTCAGATCGTGAAGAGTCTGGACCAAGCGTCGGAGCCCTGGGGGGTGAAGGTGACCCGGTACGAGGTGCAGAACATCAGCGTGCCGGCCAGCGTGCTGGAGTCGATGCAGTACCAGATTCGGGCCGAGCGCGACCAGCGCGCGGTCGTAGCGCGCAGCGTAGGCGAGATGAAATCGCGCATCAACCGCTCGATCGGCGAGATGGAAGAGGCGTTCAATCGGAGCGAAGGCGAGAAGCAGCGGCAGATCAACGAGGCCGAGGGGCGGGCGGAAGAGATCATCGCGCTGGCCCGCGCCACGGCCGCGGGGCTGACCCGGGTGGCCGGCGCGATCGCTGCCGCCGGCGGCGAAGAGGCGACGCTCCTGCGGATCGCGGAGGCGTACCTCGACCAACTCCGCAAGCTGTCGAGCAGCAGCACCGAGGTGGTGCTGCCGATGGACCTCACCGACATCAACTCGGTAATCGCGTCGCTGCGCACCGCGCTGCGCACCGCGGGGCCGGGAAGCGAGCCGGGGGTGGGGTAGGGGCAACGCTCCCCGGCCGCGTCGCAGCGCACTTATTCGACCGTGGCCGTGTGCTCCCGCTGTACCAGATCCCAATCTATCCGGTAGCCGAGCCCCGGTTCGGTGGGGGCGTAGACCATGCCGTTGGCGTCCGCCTCGAGGTCCTCGACCAGGCCGTACTTGTTGGCGCCGGTGCAGGGGAAGAACTCGTAGTACTCGCAGTTGGGAACCGCCATCGTCACGTGCAGGTTGGCGACGTTGTTCAGGCTGTTGCCGCCGTGGTGGATCTCGCACGGCATGTTGAAGGCGTCGGCCAGATGGCACTGCCGCACCAGCGGGGTGATGCCGCCGGTCACCGCCACGTCGCCGCGCAGGATGTCGGTGGCGTACTGGGTGATCCAGTTGGCCATGCTGTAGTATCGGCCCGGCGAGTACTCGGTCGACATGATCGGGATGTCGAGCTTGCGGCTGAGCTTGACGTAGCTGTAGACGTCCTCTTCCACCAGCGGGTCCTCATACCAGTAGTAGCCCAGCTCCTCGATCGCGCGTCCCACGCGCAGCGCGTCCGCGTACTGGTAGGCCCACATCGAGTCGAGCATCAGCACCAGGTCGTCGCCGACCGCCTCGCGCACCGCGGTGCAGATCTCGACGTCGGGTTCCGGCTCGCCGTGCGGGTGCAGCTTGTGCGCCTTCCACCCCATCTCCTGGAACTGCAGCGCCTCCTCGACGTACTGCTCCGGGGTCTCGTGCCAGGCGGTGCTGGAGTACACCGGGACCGCGTCCTTGCAGGTACCGAGCAGGCGGTGGATCGGCTGGCCGGCCGCCTTGCCGTTGATGTCCCACAGACAGATGTCGATCGCCCCGATCACGCCGATCGACACCGAGCGGTTGAGCTTCCACATCTGCCACCAGAGCTTGCCGATATCGAGCGGGTTGCGGCCCATGATCAGCGGCTTGATGAACCGGCGCAGCCCCTCCACCGAATGGTCGGCGCCGACGTGGGAGTTGCCCAGGAAGGCGTTGCCGCTGATGCCGGCGTCGGTCTCCACGGTAACCACGCCGAGCTGCACGGTACCGCCGAACTGCGCGCCGACCCCGGTTTTCCACGGCTCCGTTGCCCAATTGCACAGGTCTACCTTGACGTTGGTGATTTTCACGCTGGTCCGTCTCTCCTTGGGCCGGCAGTATACGCGGATCGTGCCGGCGGTGCCCGCGGCCCACGCCGGTCTGCCGCGGGCGCCGCGGACGATACGGTCAGGGCCCGGCGGCCTCGGTAACGTCGCGGATCCAGGACAGCGCGGCCATCGCCGCCGACCAGCCGATCGACGAGACTGCCAGCAGCGCCACCTGCTGCAGCTCGGCCGCCGGGATGCCCGCGCGCAACGCGCGCCGCGTGTGCGAGTGTACCGCGCCTTGCGCGCGCGCGCCGACCGCGAGCGCCAGCTTCACCAGACGCTGGGCGCGGGCATCCAACGGGCCCGCGGCGGCGGTGGCGCGGCCGAGCTGCTGGTACGCCCGCCACACCTCGGGGTAGCTCTCGATCACGCCGTCGAGAAACTCAGGCAGGCGCTCCGCCTCGGAGCCGGCCCCGGTGCCGGCGGCCGCCCCGGCGCTGCCGTGCGCCGGGGTCTTCGGGTCCCGTTTCACGTCGCTCACGACATCTCCTCCACAGGTCGCGTTGGCGGCCGCCCGCTCAGCCCGCTCAGCCCGCTCAGCGGACGGGCTCGCGGCGGATAGTCCCCCAGCGGGTGCAGCGCGTTCATGTCGATTTCCAACAGCACCGGGCCGTCGGTTTCCAGCGCGGCGGCGAAGGCGGCCGCGAACTCCGCCGCGCTGCGCACGGCCTGGCCGGCGACCCCCATGCTGCGCGCGAGCGCGGCAAAGTCGGGGGTCTTGAGGTCCACCGCGAAGGTCCGGCCGCCGTACTGCTGCGCCTGGATGCGGCGCAGCACGCCGTAGCCGCCGTCGTTGAACAGGCAGATCACGATCGGCAGCCGGAATTCCGCGGCGGTGGCCAGCTCGCCCGGGTGCAGCATGAAGCCGCCGTCGCCCGAGATCAGCACCGTGCGGCGGCCGGCCGTGGCCGCGCCGAGGGCCAGCGGCAGGCCGGGCCCGATGGCGCCGGCGGTCGGGTGCATGGTGGTGCGCGGCTGCAGAATCGGCAGCAGCTGATGGCCCCAGAGGTAGGCGGGCACCGTGCTGTCGCGCACGAACACCGCGTCCGGCGGCGCCTGGTTGCGCAGCGCGTGCATGATCGCCGTGTGGTCGGGCCCGATCATGTCATACAGCCGCTGGCGCACCGCTTCCCGGGCCGCGGCGGCCTGGGCGATCCACTGCGCGCGCGGCCCGCTGGCGGCACAGGCCGCCGCCAGCGCGGCCAGCGCCGGCGCCGCGTCCGCCACGATTCCCAGCGTCGTGGGATGGACGCGGGCGATCGAGCCGGGATCGGCGTCGACGTGGATCAGCTTGCCGCGCAGCGGGGTCAGGTTGCGCGCTTCGTGACCTACCGACATGCGCGTTCCGACCGCCAGCACCACGTCCGCCTCGGTGCACAGGGCCCGCAGCTCGGGCTGGTATCCCGCCACCCCCGCGTACAGCGGATGCTCGGCCGGCAGGCCGCCGCGGCCGTTGACGCTCACCAGCACCGGAGCCTGCAGCCGCTCCGCCAGGGCCTGCAGCTCCGGGGCGGCGCCGCCCGCGCGGCCGGCGCCGCCGCTGCGCAACACGCCGCCGCCGCTGAGAATCAGGGGCCGCTCGGCGCCGGCGAGCAGTGCGGCCGCCTCAGCGATCGCCGCCGCCTCCGGTTCGAGGGTCACCACCGCCGGGCCGGGCGGCGGGGGCCCGTCCGCGGCCGGCGCGTACTGCAGGTCGATCGGGATCTCGACACACCCCGGCTGCGGCCGGCCGGTCAGGATGTCTTCCATCACGGCGGTCAAGGCCGCGGCGATGCCGTGGCGCACGCGCACGCTCTCCACCCGCCGCGTCACCGTCGCCAGCATGGCGGCCTGATTCTCGGCCTCGTGCACGAACCCGCGCCCCTTGCCCAGGTAGCGCGTGTTGGCCTGGCCGGTGATCATCAGCACCGGCGACGACGCGAACGCCGCTTCGTACAGGCCGGCGACGCCGTTGGCCGCCCCCGGACCGGTGCTGGTAATCGCCACTCCCAGCCGGCCGGTGGTCCGGGCGTAGCCGTCGGCGGCGTGCACCGCGGCCTGTTCGTGGCGCACGGTGACCGGCGTGATCCGGCCGCCCCGGTCGATGGCGTCGTAGATCGGGATGTTGTGCACGCTGACGATCCCGAACACATGCTCCACGCCGGCGCGCACCAGCGTCTGATGGACTACCTCTCCACCTGTCATCATGCGCATCTTACCCGATCCTGAGCGCGACCGCCACGCCCCGCCATGCAGCGAGCGTTGACACCTCCACGCACACGACCTATGCTGCCGGAAACCATAGAACTGGTAAGGAGAGGAGGAGAGGATATCATGCTCTGGAATTACCGAACGTGGACGGTCGCCCTGTTGGGGATCGTCCTGGCCGCATCCGGCGCCTGGGCTGCCGCCGCCGAAGAGGAGCCGGCCGCCGCGGCCGACAAGCCGATGGTGATGGACCCCAGCACCGGCGAGATGGTGCCTGCGCCGGAGTACGGCGGAACCCTGACCTACGCCAGGAGAAGTTGGGCACCCGTGTTTGACGCTGTGGTCGGTGGAACGCGGGCGACGGGATGGTTGGACACCGTGGTCGAGACGCCGCTTATCGCAAACTGGGCGGTAGATCGCGACGAGTTCGCCCTGGATACGCCCTTTCCACCCCTCCGCTACATGAACGGGATGCTGGTGGAGACCTGGGAGCAGACCGACGACCTCACCATCATCCTCAATATCCGCCAGGGCGTTCACTGGCATGACAAGGAGCCGATGAACGGCCGGGAGCTCACTGCCGAAGACGTCGAGTTCAACTATCACCGCATACTGGGTCTTGGCAGCGGATTCACGGAGCGCACCACGCACACCTACCAGATGACGCCCATCCAGGTTGCATCGGTCACGGCCACTGACCGGTACACGGTGGTCATCACGCTGCAGGAGCCGCATCTCCAGGCCGTGCTGTCTCTGCTCGATGACGGAGTGACCTTCATCTATCCCCCCGAGGTGATCAGAGAGCACGGCGACATGACGGACTGGAGGAACGTGGTCGGCACCGGAGCCTACATGCTGACCGACTGGGTCGCGGAGAGCTCGGCGACGTGGGTCAAGAACCCGGACTACTGGGGTTTCGACGAGAAGTTCCCGGAGAACCGGCTACCCTATATCGACCAGCGGATCGCCTTGCACATGCCTGAGCCTGCGACCATGCTGGCGGCGATGCGCACCCGCCAGATCGACAAGACGGATGCGGTGTCTTATATCCCCGGTGTCGACCAGGCACAGAGTCTCCAGCGAACCAACCCCGAGATCGATCTGGTGACGATGTACGTGCGATCGGATTCATCGGTCGGCATGAACGTCCAGAGGAAGCCGTTTGACGACCTCAGGGTGCGCCAGGCGATGCAGCTCGCGCTGGACCTCGAGACCATGAACGCCACCGTCTGGGGCGGTATGGGAGTAACTACCCCGTACGGGCAGAATCGGTTGGTGGGACTCTACGTTCCCTTTGAAGAATGGCCCGAGGACCTCAAGAGTTACTTCACGTATGACAAGGCACGTGCAGAGGCGCTGCTCGACGAAGCCGGATATCCCCGCGGCGCGGATGGCGTGAGATTCACGACCACCCACCAAACCGTCTCCTCGCGCGTGCCGAATGCTGAATTGCAGGCCGGGATGTGGCGGGAGATTGGCGTCATAGTGGAGCTTCTGGTAATGCCGGGGGCCGAGGTCGTCGCCAATCGACCAATCGGGAACTTCGACCTGGCGGCGTCGGAAAACGCGATGCTCGTTCCGATCACCGACCGCTTCCAGATCGACCACTACCACAACACCGCCCACCCGAAAGACCCGTTTTATGAACAGCGGTGGCAAGACCTCCAAAAGGCAACCACCCAAGCCGAGTGGGAGGCTATCGTGCGCGAGCTGGACATGCGTGCGATCGAGCAGTTCTGGCACGTGTGGGGTGGTATGGCGCCACGCTTCGTCCCGGTACAGCCGTGGGTGGCCGGTTGGAACGGCGAGCTGGCACTGCACAGCCATGGGTACTGGGCCGCCCAGAGCCGCATGTGGATCGACTCCGCGCTGAAGAAGGAAATGGGATTCTAGGAAAAACGGGGGCTGGGGAGGGTCCCGACCCCAGCTCCCTTGTTTGCTGCTCATGACAGAACGAGACAGGTGACGTGCGAGCCTACGTAATCAGGCGGTTGCTGCTCGTAATCCCCACCGTCTTGCTCTTGACCATCCTGGTCTTTCTCTCGGTGCGCTTCCTCCCGGGCGACGTCATCGACTACATGGCGAGCACGCAAATGGCCGGTACGGTGGGGCCGGTCGACCGGGCAGGGCTGGAGCGCCAGCTCGGTTTGGACCTGCCGGTCCACGTACAGTATCCCCGCTGGTTGGGAGGCATCATCCTGCGCGGCTCCTTCGGCGAATCACTGACGGGCCGTGGTGCGGTGGAGCAGAACATACTCGAGCGACTGCCGATAACCCTCGAGCTTGGCGCCCTGGCAATCGTCATCGGGCTGCTGATCTCCATTCCGGTGGGCATCTACTCGGCGGTGCGTCACGATACCGCCCTCGACTACCTGGGGCGCAGCGCCGCCATCATCGGCCTGGCAATGCCGAACTTCTGGCTGGGCATCATGATTATCGTCTATCCGGCGATCTGGTGGGGTTGGACACCGCCGCTGCGGCTGATTCCGTTTGGACAGGACCCGCTGCGCAACCTCGGGGGGGTCATCATTCCGAGCCTGATTCTGGGGACCGGCGCGGCCGCCGCCACCATGCGGCTGACGCGCACCATGATGCTGGAAGTGCTCAGGCAGGATTACATCAGGACGGCCTGGTCCAAGGGTCTTGTGGAGCGGGTAATCGTCGTGCGCCATGCCCTCAGGAATGGCTTCATCCCGATTGTTACCCTGATCGGGCTTCAGCTCCCGATCCTGGTGGGTGGCTCAGTGATCGTGGAGACCATATTCAACCTGCCGGGGCTGGGGCGTCTCATGGTCGATGCTCTCGACCAGAGAGACTACCCGCTGGTCTCAGGCATAAACCTGGTGTTTGCCACCGCGGTCGTGCTGTTCAATCTTATCACCGACCTGCTCTACGTGGTGCTCGATCCCCGGGTACGCTACCAGTAGAGACCAACGACGACCATGAGTGATGCCACGGGAATAGCGACCGGAGCAAGGAGTTTCCTTGCCAGGATGTGGCGAGAGAAGCGACTCGGTACCGCCAGCGGGATTATCGTCTTGATGCTGATCGTGGTCGCTGGCTTGGCCGACGTCATCGCGCCGTTTGACCGTTATCAAATGCATCTCATGGACCGGTTGCAGGGATCATCGACCACCTATCTCCTGGGCACCGACCACCTGGGGCGAGACCTCTTCACGCGCCTCATCTACGCGGCTCGGATCTCGTTGCTGGTCGGTCTGACGGCGACCGCCCTCAACGTTGTCGTGGGTGTCCTCATCGGCGGCACTTCCGGATTCATCGGTGGGAAACTGGACATCGCGGTGCAGAGATTCGTCGATGCCTGGATGGCTTTCCCGGGGCTGCTCCTGCTGTTGACGATCATGTCCATGGTCGGACAGGGCCTGCTGCAGATCATACTGGTCCTGGGGCTGACGGGAGGCGTTGTCGGCTCGCGCGTAGTGAGAGGCGCCGTCATCGGCGTGAAAGAGAACGTGTACTTCGAGGCGGCGGCGGCGATCGGCTCCGTGCGGTGGAGAACGCTCACCCGCCACGTCCTGCCCAATATTGCACCGGTCATGATCGTGATATTCAGCATCAACATCGGCGGGGTGATCGTTTCCGAGGCCGCTCTGAGCTTTCTCGGATTCGGTGTGCCAATCGAGGTCCCGAGCTGGGGAGGCATGCTCAGCCGGGAAGGGCGGCTCCACATGGAGTCGGCGCCGCATCTGGCGCTGTGGCCCGGTCTGTGCCTTACCGTAACCGTCTACTGTCTCAACATGTTCGGCGACGCCGTGCGCGACCTGCTGGACCCGCGGCTGCGCGGTAGTGCCGGTCGTGTGGGTGCTCATGGCGCCACGTCGTTGAAGGGCCATCACGGGAGATAGCAGCCAGCGCGGCTCGCGGAGGAAGTGGCGATGGGTAGGGCTACCGGCGATCCGACACCAGCCGCAGCAGGTCCTCCTCGTCCCGGCACTCCAGCGCGGCCTGCACCAGCGCCGCGGTCGAGACGCCCTCCAGTGCCGCCAAGCGCCGCCGCAGCCCCGCTGATACTGGCAGGCCGCGCGTCTTCAACACCTCCACCACCACCGCGCTCCGCGTCTCCACCCGGCCTTCCTCCCGGCCCTCCAGGCGCTCTGCGCGCAGCAACGGATCGTCATCCGGCCCGGTACCCTCCGCCGCACCCAGCGCCCGCCCGACCCGGCGTAGCGCCGCCGTGGTCGCATCCGACAACTCCGGCTCGTTCAACGCGCGGTGAATCTCCGCCGCCGTCCAGCCCGGAAACGTCCGGCTGCGCGACGCCGTGACCAAGCTCAGCCCCAACACGTGGATCGTCAAGCCCGGTCGCAGCCCCGCCGGCCGGCTCGGCGACGCGGTGTCCGGCACTTCCACCCAGACTTCCGGAAATCCCCACGACTCGTAGAGACCGAGCTTGCCGCGCCGCACGTCGGTGGTGTTGTCCACCTCCAGCACCACGTCCGGCAGCACGTCGCTGCCCACCTCGATCGCAGGACCCCAGGGCCGCGTCGCCCGCGGCCGCAGGTATACCGTCTGGTCCGCCTCCAGAATGCGCAGATAGGCGCCGCACGCATCGCGCATCAGCAGGTCCGCAGCACCGAACGTCTCTATCGGTGAGCCCCGCACGTGGGCGATCGTCTTGAGCAGTCCGGCCAGGCGCTGCGGCGGATGCTCGTGGTAGACGCTGGCCGGCTCGCACACCATCGCAGTCTCCGTAGCGGCGTCCCAGTACTCGATGCGCCCTTCGTAATCGGCAATCGCCTCGCGCGCTACCCGCACCGCATGACAACCCGGAAACTCCGGCGGATCGGGCTGCGCCCGCCGCGGGACGTGGCGACGTATTGTTCAGGCATGTCTACCCGATCCGCAACGCACGCGGCCGTGCTTGTCGCGGGACTCAACGTCCGGTGCATTCTTTCTGTGTCGTAGCGCACGGTACGACACTACCGGTGGCAGCGGGATCGAGCATGGCGGCCAGCGCGGCACTGCAGGTCGTTGCTCCAGTGCTCCAGCTCCCCGACGCCGCGCGCCGGCGATCAGCTCAGAGTGCGCGTCACCAAGGTGAGCCATGGCACCCGAGCCTGTCGCCGGCTCGGATGATCGGTGCGCGCACGCCATCCGGCGGTCCTGCGCAGCGCCGGCAACACGTTCAGCGCGGCGCAGCAGCCGCAGGTCGTCACCGAAGGCGGTCGGCAACGGCGGCGAACCTCAGCCTGATCCTCGGGACCTACCTGGCGGCCAGCACCATGCGCATGACGCGCACCATGATGCTGGAGGTACTGCGCCAGGCATCCTCCAAGTGGCCAAGGTACTGATGCAGGGTGGACGCTCGTAGGCGGGCATCTATCCGCAGACCGCTCCACACCGTCCGCCGACATGCCGGACGCGTGCGCATGGCGCAGCGGGCATTCCGTCGGTTTCACGTTCAGTGTTTCTGGTACGTGCGCGCGGATCTGGAGATTACGCTCGCGGAGGTGCCCATGATCGTGGCTGGTCTGAAAAAGAACGGCGGCTGGCCGGGTTTCGGATCGCCGCACGGCTATGCCGTTAACCTCCACGCAGGCGGAGCTGCTCAGCACAATCGCCGCAAATCGCAGCCCCGAGAATTACGTCGCCGGATGGGATGTCTGTACCTGGGACCCGATCAGCGGCCACGGACGCCGGAGGTAACGACCGCCGAGTTTCGCACGCTGACTCGCCACCGAGGACGGGTTCGCGGCGCTTGGCCAACGGTATCCCCTTACCCGCCTGAATAGCTCGCAGACGATATGAGAGCCTACATCATCCGGCTGCTGCTGCTGGTCGTCCGCACCCACTTTACTGATCACGGGCCATCCTGCGCGATCGATTCGAAGCCGGGCAGCAGGTCGCTTTGATCCAGCGCCTCCTCGAGCAACCGCAGTGTCCGGCGAATTGAACGCTCGTCGAGGTTGTGCCCGTGGACGCGCCACAGGTTCTGCGCATCTGCGAGATCCTGCGGGCGGCCCGCGAGGAGCTTGGCGATGATGAGGTCCTGGACAGCGATCAACGGGACGGCCGTGCCGCCGATGTCCACCGTCCGGGCACGCTCAAGGAACTCGTCCTCCAGTCCCGACCCTGCCAATACGATGTCCAGCGGCATCGCGGTAGCAGCGTGAACGAACGGCATCACCCGAGTCCGCCGTATGAACTCCGGATCCTCGACGCGCAAGGCGAACCCCGCCGCCTTCATGGCGGCTGCGAACCGCTGCGGATCGTCGGGTTCCAGCTTGACGGTAACGTCGACGTCGGCGCTCAAACGGGGCACACCGTACGCGATGACTGCCTGGGCGCCGAACACGTACCAGCGCCCTCGGCCTGCGAGCACCTTTGACAGTGCGGTCAGGAGTTCAACTGCGGCGGGCGGAAGCGGCACGCGTGAACAACTCGGCCAAGCGCACGTGAGCGAGCAGGTCCTGCTTCCGGGATGCGGCATCCGGCCACTCCGGATTGTGCAGCAGTGCTTGTCTCCGCAACTCGTCGGCGATGCGCAGCCCTTCCAGCGGTCCGTAGCGGGTGATGCGCTCGGCCCAATACGCGTCCTTGGCAGCCCGCGCCGTTCGCCACTCGCGAGCCATATAAGCGCGAATGCCACGGCTGATCATGACGGTAGTGTAGCATGCCCCGTCGAACAGCGCTTCGTCGATGCCTCGATCGGCAGTGGAAGATGAGGATCACCAGTCTCCCACCAGCCAACTGAAGCGTCGGGGAGGATCACGACACGGCGGCGTTTGCGGTGGAGACGCTGCGGCGGTGGTGGCTGAGGATGGGCAGTGTGGCGTATGCGGAGGCAATGAGGCAATGAGGCAATGAAGCCCGTGGGTGACGTCTCCCAGCTGACGCCGGCTGTCGCCGAGCCGACCACTGGGGCGGCTGCGGCTGGGCAGGCTGGACCGCGGCGGTTCTTCGCGCGCCTGGTCCGCGAGCAGCCGTTGGGGACCGCCGGCGGCATCGCCATCCTGATCCTGGTGCTGGTGAGCATCTTCGCCGACGGGCTGGCGCCCCATCGCTACGAGGAGATCCACCTGCGCGACCACCTGCAGGCCCCCTCGGCCCAGTACCTGCTGGGCACCGACCACGTGGGGCGCGACCTCTTGAGCCGCCTCATCCACGGGGCGCGGGTGTCGCTGACGGTGGGGCTGGCCGCCACGGTCCTCACCGTCGTGGTGGCAGTGTGATCGGCGGCATCACCGGCTTCATCGGCGGTCGGCTGGATCTGGTGACGCAGCGCTTCGTCGACGCCTGGATGGCGTTCCCGGGCTGCTCCTGCTGCTGACCATCATGTCGATTGCCGGCCGCGGCATGCTGCAGATCATCATCGTGCTGGGCGTGTCGGGCGGCATCCGTTCCCCGGCTCGACTTGACCCTGAGCAGTCCGTAGCGTACGGTAGGACGTACGGGAGGCAGCCCATGGGGACCTTGAATGTCACCAACGCACGGAAGAACCTGTACCGGCTCATTGATGAAGTGAATGAATCGCATGCTCCGGTCACGATTACGGGAAAAGAACGGTCGGCGGTCCTGGTGAGCGAAGAGGACTGGAATGCAATACAGGAGACGTTGTACCTGTCCGCCATCCCCGGCATGACCGATTCGATACGGAAGGGACTCGAAACCCCCGTGGAGGAGTGCGACGCAGAGCCTGGGTGGTGACTATCGACTGGTGTTCACCAGACAAGCCCGAAAGGACGCACAGAAGGTGGCTGCGTCCGGGCTCCGTACAAACGTGGAGCGCCTCCTTCAGGTGCTCCGAATGTGGACGCACTACGAATGAGTCTGCCGGGTGCGCCGTGCCAAGCAGCCGCTCCGGCCGACCGAGGCGTCCGAGGCGTCGGGCCGTTTGACAGTGCCCTCGTCAGCGTGGTACGGTAGCTCTGAACAGGGGCTGCGCGGCCATTTGACAGCAGGCTGTGCGTGTGCGACGATGGCTGCGGGCTTCGGGTGGGAATGGATGCGAATGAGGCGTAACGACAGTACCCAGCGCTGCCGCCGGTTGAAGATAGCGCAACCGATGCGCTCTGCCGCTATTCTGCCCCCCCTGTCTCCCCCCCCCCTCTGTACCCTGCCACCCCCCTGTACCAATTTTCAGAACCGAGAAGCCGAGAAGCAACTAAGCGCTCCGGCTGATCGCCCCGTACGCGACCCCGCGCACGCCGTTGCCTTCACCACCGCCGTAGCTATCGGTGGCGTCGGCTCGGTCCATCGCCGAACCGGCATGCGGACCGCCCACTGCCCCGCGTGGCGTTGTGACGCAGGTCCCGACGTCGACCGAGCGGTCGGTGTTTGCGTGATGGGGCACACGCGGATCCCAACCGGGTCCCGTGACGCCTCCCGATATCGGCGTCCCGGGTGTGGCCTTCCGCCTGCCTCCTCGCGGCTCGATACCCGGCCCGCACGTACCCCTGTCAACGCTTCAGCCCCGCCCTCGCGGGCGGCGGCGCATGACTCGGGGCCGCCGTGGGTCGCTACAACAACCTTGCCGGTTTTACCGGCGCTCCAGGAGGTGCAAATGATACTCAAAGAACCCTACGCGCGCGCGGCGTGAGCCCGATGAGTCACCCGCCGCGCGCGTCACACATTCGACTCTGACTGGCCGCCTGCGTTGCGGGCCCGAGAGGAGCCAGGGAGCGGCAATCCGCTACGCAATACTCTCGAAATAACTTTCAAGGAAGAAACGATGATGAAAATCCTGTTTAGAATGACCTTCGCGGTTGCGTTGGTCCTGGCCCTGACCGCAACCGGCCTGTGGGCCGCTGGAGCAGAAGACGAGCCGGCAGCCGCCGCCGACAAGAAGTATGTGACCGACCCCTCCAC
Organism: Spirochaetia bacterium; assembly: GCA_965198005.1. Taxonomy (GTDB): domain Bacteria; phylum Spirochaetota; class Spirochaetia; order SZUA-6; family Bin103; genus Bin103. The sequence continues at coordinate 486,584 of CBDAOI010000002.1, read as the reverse complement.
CGGCAAGGTGGTGAGCGCGCCGGAGTACGGCGGGACAATAACCGCGTGGGCGGGCGCCGGTTGGACTCAGGCACCAAGTGACCCCTATTTCGGCAGTTGGCCGCACGTGATACTCTCGGGCGTGAATGAGAAGCTAGGCATCCCGAACTGGGCAATAGATCGAGACGTATGGGACCTTACGGCGGCTTACTACCCCCTGTCGGTCATGATTGGGAGGCTGGCGGAAAGCTGGGAAACGCCCGACGATACGACGATTATCTTCAACATCCGCCAGGGCGTTAACTGGCACGACAAGGCACCGATGAACGGTCGGGAGTTCGATGCCTATGACGTTGAATGGAACTATCACCGTATGTTGGGTCTGGGCGAGTTCACCGACGCCGGACCGACCGCCTTTGCCGCCCAAGTCACCGGCATCCCATTCGAATCGGTAACGGCCACAGACAAATGGACGGTTGTTATGAAGCTGAAGGAGCCATTCCTCGATGCGCTGGTGATCTTGCTCGGCCACAACTCTACTTTCATAATGCCCCGCGAGGTCATCGAGCAATACGGCGACGTGCAGGATTGGCGGAACGTGGTCGGCACCGGACCCTTTGAGCTGACTGACGTAGTCGATGGGAGCAGTTTCACCTATGTCAAGAATCCTGACTACTGGGGCTTCGACGAAAAGTACCCGGATCACCGCCTGCCCTACGTTGACGAGGTAAGGGTACTTGCAATGGGAGAGGAAGCAACAATTATGGCGGCACTACGCTCAGGCACGCTTGATTACATACACTATCTCATTAATTTGGACGGGGTACTGAGCCTCAAGCGGACCAACCCCGAAATCGCGGTGCACACGATTCTGTTTCGGTCGCAGAATTCTTTTGCTCCTAACCTGCGCGTGCCGCCCTTTGACGACATCAACGTGCGCAGGGCGATGCAGATGGCGCTGGACAACGAAACTGCGGTGGCTACGTTATGGAAGGGTGAGGCAGATGCGACACCTTTCGGGTGGCAAGGGGTGAAAGGGTATCACATCCCCTTCGAGGAGTGGGACGAAGAGGTCAAGCAATACTACAGGTATGACCCGGAAGCTGCCGAGAAGCTCCTCGATGAGGCTGGGTATCCGCGCGGCGCGGACGGCACGAGATTCAAGACCGTCTTGAGTCAGAGCCAATATCATGTCTTGGACTTTTCAGAAATAGCGGTCGCCTACTGGGCTGAGATTGGCGTCGATGTTGAGATTGAGGTAATTACCAGCGCCGAATATCAGGAAATGTCCGGGCGTACTAATAAAGGCATGATAAGTTCCATTGGGGGCAGCCTGTATGACCCTGTCGCTTACGTAGGCCTCCTTCGATCGGATTCAACATCTAATCGCTGGTTACATCAGTGGCCTGAGTTGGACGCCACGGTTGACGCCGCCCTGGCCGCTAATACCATTGAGGAGCAGCAGCGGCTGATTGTAGAGGCAGATATGTACGTAATAGACCAGCACTGGCAGATATGGGGTCCCAGAAGTCCAACTTTCATGGTGGCCCAGCCGTGGCTCACAGGATATAGCGGTGAAATTGGCCACTGGGCGGTAGGCGACCAGTGGACCACCCATTCCCGCCTCTGGATTGATAGTGAGCTGAAGGAGGCAATGGGTCGTTAGGAAAGAGGGAGCTGGGGGATTCAAACCTCCCGGCTCCCTTGCTCATTCCGAGCGGAGCGCGGAATCCAAACCTTCATACCTTCAATGACAGCTTGTAGAACGACAAGGTGTAGCACATGAGAGCCTATACCATCAGGCGGTTATTGCTGATAGTGCCCACCCTGTTTGTGTTGACCATCCTGGTCTTTCTCTCGGTGCGCTTCCTCCCCGGCGATGTGATAGGCGCAATGCAAAGCAGGTTGGAAGTGGCGGGTGGCTACGCCGAGATTGACCGTGCCGCTGTGGAGCGTATTCTGGGATTGGACGTGCCCGTCCACGTGCAGTATGGACGCTGGATAGGAGTGTTGCCCACACCCGACTTTGTTACCAATGAGTCTCACTTCAACGGTCTCCTCCAGGGCACGCTTGGTGAATCACTGATGAGCCCTTTTACGATAGAGGAGAAGATAGTGGGCAGATTGCCGGTAACCATTCAGCTTGGTGTCATGGCAATTGTAATCGGGCTCGTGATAGCCCTGCCGGTCGGTATCTACTCGGCGATTCGGCAGGATACCGCCGCCGACTACGCGGGGCGCTCCATCGCCATCATCGGCCTGGCGACGCCTAATTTCTGGCTGGGAATTATGGTCATGATATACCCGACACTCTGGTGGGGCTGGACGCCACCAATGGAGCTGATTTCTTTCACGGAAGATCCGCTCGGAAATCTCGGCGTGTTCATTGTTCCCAGCCTGATTCTGGGGACGGCCTCGGCTGCCGCCACCATGCGGATGACGCGCACCATGATGCTGGAGGTGCTCAGGCAAGATTATATCAGGACCGCTTGGTCGAAGGGTCTCAGGGAGCGGGTGGTTGTCATGCGGCACGCGGTCAAGAATGCACTGATCCCGGTCGTGACCCTGATCGGCCTGCAGTTGCCGATCCTGATCGGTGGCTCGGTCATCATGGAGAACATCTTCAACCTGCCCGGGCTGGGTCGTCTCCTGCTGACTGCACTCGATAACAGAGATTACCCGGTGGTCTCCGGGATCAACCTGTTCTTCGCCACCGCCGTAGTGCTGTTCAATCTCCTGATCGACCTGCTCTATTCCTATCTGGACCCGAGGGTGCGGTATGACTGACGCGCGCGGGCCGTTTGCCGATTTCTTCGGCAGGTTGTGGCGGCAGAAGCCCCTGGGGATCGCCAGCGGGATCGTCATCTTGATCCTGATTCTGCTGGCGATCTTTGCCGATGCTCTGGCCCCCTATCCCTTCGATCAACTCAACTTGGCAGACCGGCTGCAGGGCCCGTCGGCCCGCCATCTGCTGGGGACCGACCAGTTGGGCCGCGACCTGTTGAGCCGGCTGCTGTTCGGGGCGCGCATCTCGCTGGTCGTCGGTCTGGCGGCGACCACGCTGAACGTGGTGGTCGCCACCCTGATCGGCGGCACGTCCGGATTCATTGGGGGCAAGCTGGACCTGGCGGTGCAGCGCTTCGTCGATGCCTGGATGGCGTTCCCGGGACTGCTGCTGCTGCTCACGATCATGTCGGTCGCGGGGCAGGGCCTGCTACAGATCATCGTGGTGCTCGGGATCGCCGGCGGTGTGGGCGGCTCGCGCGTGGTCAGAGGCGCCGTGGTGGCCACCAAGGGCAACGATTTTTTTCTGGCCGCCCGGGCGGTCGGCGCGCCGACGCGCGAGGTCCTGGTGCGCCACGTCCTGCCCAATATCGTGGCGCCGCTGATCATCGTCTTCAGCATCAACGTCGGCGGCGTGATCCTGGCCGAGGCCAGCTTGAGCTTTCTCGGCTTCGGGCTGCCGATCAAGGTCCCGAGCTGGGGCGGCATGCTGAGCCGGGAGGGGCGGCGGTTCATGGAGCAGGCGCCATGGCTGGCGCTGTGGCCCGGGCTGTGCCTGACAATCGTGGTGTACAGCTTCAACATGCTGGGTGATGCCATGCGGGACTTGCTCGATCCGCGGCTGCGCGGCGGCGGCCGTCTCGGCGCCGGGGACGCCGGCTGATCCTGAGCAAGGTCACGTACGGTGCCCGGACCCGCCCGCGCACCATGATGCTGGAGGTGCTGCGCCAGGACTACGTCAGGACCGCCTGGGCCAAGGGGCTGCTGGAGCGGTCGGTGATTCTGCGCCACGCGCTCAAGAACGCCATCATCCCGGTGGTGACGCTGGTGGGTATGCAGTTGCCGATTCTGGTGGGCGGCTCGGTGATCATCGAGAACATCCTCAACCTGCCGGGGCTGGGGCGGCTGATGCTGGACGCGCTCAACGAGCGCGACTACCCGGTGGTGTCGGCGGTGAACCTGTTCTTCGCCACGGTGGTGGTGGTGGTCAACCTGCTGACCGATTTGCTGTATGCTTCGCTGGACCCGCGGATTCGCTACGAATGAGGGAATGAGGCAATGAGGGAAGCCCATGGGTGACGTATCGCAGTTGACGCCGGCGGGAGCCGAGCCGGCCGCGGACGCGGTTGCGGCTACGCAGGCCGGGCTGAGGAAGTTCTTCGGGCGGCTGGTGCGCGAGCAGCCGCTGGGGACCGCCGGCGGCATCGTCATCCTGATTCTGGTGCTGGTGAGCATCTTCGCCGATTCGCTGGCGCCCTACCGCTACGAGGAGATCCACCTGCGCGACCGCCTGCAGGCGTCCTCCGCCGCGTACCTGCTGGGCACCGACCACGTGGGGCGGGACCTCCTGAGCCGCCTCATCCACGGGGCGCGGCTGTCGCTGACGGTGGGGCTGGCCGCCACCGCGCTCACCGTCGCCGTTGCGGTGCTGATCGGCGGCACCACCGGCTTCATCGGCGGCCGGCTGGACCTGGTGACGCAGCGCTTCGTCGACGCCTGGATGGCGTTCCCGGGGCTGCTGCTGCTGCTCACCATCATGTCGATTGCCGGCCGCGGCATGGCGCAGATCATCATCGTGCTGGGGGTGTCGGGCGGCATCCCGGCGTCGCGGGTGGTGCGGGGCGCGGTGCTGGGCGTGAAGGAGAACGTCTACTTCCAGGCGGCGCAGGCGATCGGCAGCTCGCGCCGGCGCTCGCTGCTGCGCCACGTGCTGCCCAACGTCGCGGCGCCGATCATCATCATCTTCAGCATCAACGTCGGCGGGGTGATCATGTCGGAGGCGGCGCTGAGTTTTCTGGGGTTCGGCCTGCCGCCGGACATTCCGAGCTGGGGCGGCATGCTGAGCCGCGAGGGGCGGCAGTACATGGAGATCGCGCCGCACTTGGCGCTGTGGCCGGGGGTGTGCCTGACGGTGGTGGTGTACAGCCTCAACATGTTCGGTGACGCGGTGCGCGACCTGCTGGACCCCCGCCTGCGCGGCCGCCTCGGCCGCTATGGCGCGGGCAGGGACAGAACCTGACAGCGACTGCAGAATGCGCAGACACGTACTACTTACTGATCACGGGCCATCCTGCGCGATCGACTCGAAGCCGGGCAGGAGGTCGCTTTGATCCAGCGCCTCCTCGAGCAACCGCAGTGTCCGGCGAATCGAGCGCTTATCGAGGTTGTGCCCGTGGATGCGCCACAGGCTCTGCACATCTGCGAGATCCTCGACACGCTGGTCCGGGAGAAGCCGCTGGGCACGTTCGGTACGGCCCGAACCATCTTCCGCCACGTACTGCCCAACATCATGGCGCCCATGATCATCACCTTCACCGTGACCATTGGCGGGGTCATCATGGCCGAGGCTTCCCTGAGCTTCCTCGGTTTCGGCCTTCCCCCGAATGTCGCAAGCTGGGGCGGGATGCTGAGCAACGACGGGCGCCGGTTCATGGAGTTGGCGCCCTGGCTGGCTATCTGGCCGGGTCTTGCCCTGACCATCGTGGTGTATAGTCTGAATATGCTAGGGGATGCGCTCAGAGACCTGCTCGATCCCCGGCTGAAGGGCGGTGTGGGTCGTCTGGGTGCCGCTGGCGCCAGGTCGGTTTAGAAAAGCGCAATCATGGAACAAGAAGCCAACGCAGCGTGCCGCATGCGGTTCCCAGTAGGGGATGCGCGCCTGCGGCTGTGCAGGTGGACACGCGCCTGCACCCGATGGCGCCCTCCCTGCCGCCACGGGTGGCATGTAGCTCCCGGCCCGCGACAGGGACGTCGTGGGCGCTGGGAGCCCGTTGGCTATTCTCGATCCACTGCGCGAGTCAGAGCTGCACCGGCTGTTCACAGTACCTTCGCAGTTCGGGAGTAACATCCGCGTCCTATTCCGGAGGCGCGCCCGGAACGCGCACGATCAGGTCGACGAGCGCCAGGCTGTGGATGGGCGTGAGTTCACCGCAGGGTCTGTGCATCATCGTGGCGAAGGTCGGAGGCCACACCACACGAGCCGTGAACCCGCTCCCCACCGACCGTCGGCAGGCTGCTCGGGGAACAACACCACTGACCTCGGGGTGAATCCGGCGGGGAAGCCGGGCACCAGGTAACTCGCCAATCCGCCGCGCATCTGACGGGCCCCCGCGCGTACACGACAGGCGCACCGCGCCAAGGATGGCGAGCGTGCGGCTGCCCTGTGCACAGCTTGGGGCGCGGCGTCCGGAGTCCGCGACGATTCAGCCCAGCGGCGCCGGGCCATCGGGGAATCGCCACCGCTCCTGCAACCGTGCACATTCCTCTCATCGGCCGCCACGCACGAAACTGTCGCATAAGCGGCGCGACCATGGACTTTGACCCCCGGACCCGGCTTAGCTATCTTCTTGACAGACATATCGGCGGCACAGATGCTTGGCCATGATCCGGTCCTTCAAGGACAAGGAGACAGAGCGGATCTTTCACCAACAGTGGTCGACCAAGTTTCCGAGAGATATCCAGGCGCGTGCCCTCAAGAAGTTGCTGCTGCTGAACGCCGCTGAGTCTGAGATGGACCTGCGCAATCCGCCGGGCAACCGCCTGGAACGTCTCAAAGGTGATAGGGCCGGAGAGATGTCGATCCGCATCAATCGGCAGTGGCGAATCTGCTTTCGGTTCCGAGCGGGTCACGCCTCTGACGTCGGAATCGAAGATTACCATTAGCGAGGTGTCGCGCCATGGCTACGACTTATAGGCCCGCGTTGGCGGGGAAAATCCCGACGCCGACGGTGGGCGAAATCCTCCAGGAAGAGTTTCTTCAGCCACTGGGGATGACGCCCTACCGCCTTGCGAAAGAGCTGCGGGTGGCCACAAGTTCGATACTTGACCTAGTCCACGGGCGCCGCCGCCTCTCGGTCGACATGGCGTTGAGGCTGGCGCGCCTCTTCGGTACGAGTGAGAGATTCTGGCTGAACCTGCAGAACGAGATCGACGTGCGTAATCGCCGAGACGAGTTGAGTCAGGAGCTCGAGGCAATCCAGCCCGTCGCCCACGACGGATGAGCCGCCGCAACACCAAGGAGCAAGCCAACTCGTTTCGGAGATTGGCTAACCCACCTCCTCCGCGAACAAGGGGCCTTCGGACACGTTCTGAATCGGCCAATGGGCCCTTTTGCCGGATCACGGGTGTCGCCATTGTGCTGATGTCGCGGGCGCACCGCTAGTGACGGTTGGCCGGTGGTGCCGGCGCGGATCACGGTGGCGTCGCCGCTTCATCGGCCGCGGCAGAGTCCGTAATCAGTGACCTCCACCCGTGGCGCCCTCCCTGGCGCCACGGCTGGCATACGGCCACAGACCACGACACGAGGTCGGGGGCTGTGGGCTGGCCCGGAGGGGGGGCCGGAAGGCGACCGAGCAGGTCGGCGTGCGCCGGGCTGTGCATGGGCGTGGCCTTGCCGGTCAGCGGGAAGCCGATGCTCCGATCTGGACCCTCAGTACTCGTCGTCGCAGAACCCGTCGCGGAAGGTATGCGGCACCACCCAGTAGCCGTCGACCGTGGCGAACAGATCGGAAGCAACCACCCGGCAGTAGGCCGGCGCCGCAGGCGGCCGCGAGGCCACTACGAGCAGCGGCTTAAGATGGTAGAGACTCGATCGAAACACGTGCCGCGAGCCGGCCCCCACTGCCGGTCGGCAGGGCGCTCGGGGAACAGCACCACCAGCGAGCTGCGCTTGACCAGCCACAGGGTGCGCCGCGCCAGCGCTGCGTTGGGCGGGATGCCCTCGGGCACCACCGCCGAGGCGAACAGCCCCTCGGCCCGGCAGCGCCGTGCGCGCCGGCCGAACGCGCAGCCGACGAACACCTCGTCGGGGCCGCACGCTGAGTGGGCCAGCGCCGCGCGGAACGCCGCATCGACGCCGGCCGCGCAGCCCACGAAGAACCCGAACCCATGGCGGCGGAACCGCTCGACCAGCGCGCGGCAGACCGGCTGCTCCACCTGCCCGCGGCGGCTGCCGGCAAACAGCACCGAGCGCGCCGCCACCTTGAACCGCAGCGCCGGCTGACCGGAAACCTGAAAGCTCACCATCGATCGCACCTCCTGGTACTTGGTTGCCAGGCGCTTTCGCACTCGGTTCCCAGCCGTCAAGCACTTTCTTCGCGCGATCTGCGCTCTCGGTTCCCTCTCCCTACGGCAGCTCCGGCTCGGCGGCGCGAGCGATCAGGCGCTCCTTCTGGGCCGCGTGCGTCATCACGCTGCGCAGGTACGCCTTGATGATGGTGCGGTACTCGGCCGGCAGCGCATCGGCCTGGAGGAACAGCTCGGCGAGCCTGAGGTCGTGATAGCGGAAGGCGGCCTTCTGACCGACCAGCAGATACTCGAGGGGCACGTTGAAGAACTGGCACAGCTTCACCGCGTTCTGGAACGAGGGCATGACGCGGTCGGCCTCATAGGAGGCGAGGTTGTTGTGGGAGATGCCGACCGCATCGGCGAGCCGGCGGTAGGAGAGCCTGCTTCGGCGACTGGATAGGGCGCATGCAGGACGCCAAATGGCTGCAGCACTATCAGTTCCTCGACGGTCGCTACCTCATCACCATGGACGGCTCCCAGTACTTCAGCTCGTACCAGGTGAACCGTGAGTGCTGTCTGACCGCCACCAAGAACGGCACCGTACGCTACCACCACGACATCCTGCAGACCGCCATCGTCCACCCCGACAAGCGGCAGGTGCTGCCGTTGGCTCCCGGGTTCATTCACAACGCCGATGACTCTGGCGCCAAGAGCGCCAAACGCCGCAAGCAGGACTGTGAAATAAAAGCCGGCTACCGTGCCTTGCAGCGCATCCGTAACGACCATCCCCGGCTGGCTGCGGTGATCGTCGCCGATAGTCCGTACTCCAAGCAACCGTTCATCGAACAGGTGCGCGCCGCCCGCTGCTCGTTTCTGCTGGTGGCCAAGCCGGAGGATCACACCAAGCCTGTACCAGGATATCGACGGGCTGCGCCGCGGTCGGCTGCTGGACCACCGCTCCACCATCGACGTGGGTTACTGGGGTGCCGCTGAACGGCAACCCCCGCAGTCCCAAGATCAACTTCGTGCACTACCGCATCGTCCGTGCCGGCACGCCCACCTATCAAAACGCCTGGGTGACCGACTTGGTGCCGACCGCTGGCAGCGTAGCCCGGATCGTGCGTGCGGGACGAGCACGCTGGAAGATCGAGAACGAGGGGTTCAATACGCTGAAGCGCTGAAGCGCTGAAGAACCAGGGCTACCACCTGGAGCACAACTTCGGCCACGGTGACAAGTACTTGTCGGAGGCGTTCTTCGTGCTCAATCTGCTGGCCTATTTCATGCACCGGATATTCGAGCTGGTGGACGGTCTGTATCAGCAGGTGCGGGCTGGGTTCGGGTCGCGCCGGGAGTTCTGGGGCGCGGTCCGCGCCACGTTTCGGCTATTCCTGTTCCCGTCGTGGGACCAGGTGCTGGTGCGGATGAACTCGCCGCCGCAGCCGCTGTCCGGGTAGCGCTGAACGTTATCATCCCTGATTAGTGCCTGCGTCGGACCGGGTACCGCGCATACCGCGTCCGGGCAACCTCCGACACCTCGCAGGGCAATCGACTGAACTATTCTTGGGGATGAAGGGACGCGGGCAGTGTTCGGTATTTTATGACAGAGTAAGCAGATAGCTCTACGGAAGGGGGCGCGAGGGAAGCAGATGCCGAACGGGTCCCATCCACGTCACCGAATTTAGGTTTGACAACCGCCGGAATAAGCCTTCCAATACTCATTGTGCTGTTAGTCTCGGTGAGTGGCTGGCCGCGGAGCGGAGCGGGGCATGAGGCGATCGTGTGGGAGAGTTCCCACCGGCTGGCGGGGGCACCTGAATGCCCGCTTGACTGTTTGCCGCGCGTGCGGCAGACTGCGTTCTCATGGGCACCGTGATGCGTGACGACACGTCCCAGCGCTCCCACCGGTTAGCGGTAACGCAGCCGGTGCATCCTACCACCACCACTACCCGTTCACCGAGAACTGCTGTGATTCGGGTTGATCAGATGCGGATGGAGCGCCATCATGACAGTCAGCGCAGTGGTCGGTTGGCGATAACGTTCGATGACGTCCGAGTCGTTGACAGGATGGTCGCCGCGCGCTTTCAGTGAATTTGACTCAGACTGGTCGCCCGCGTTGGCGGGCGCGCCCGCGTTGCGGGCGTCAGAGTAGCCAGGGAGCGGCAATCCGCTACGCAATACTCTCGAAATAACATTCAAGGAAGAAACGATGAGGATATTTTTTGCAAGGACCTTCGCGATTGCGTTGGTCCTAGGAGTCTGTCGGATTGCGACAGACTCCTAGCGGTTGGACGGGATGGGCCAAAAGCGGCGCCCCGGCGGCGGTTTTGGGGCGCTATCTCGCGGGCGCTGGCTGAGCCGCCACGGCGCCGGCTGTCCCAGTTGTCAGGTTACTTCGATCTGGCTGGTTGACGCGAGTCGCGGGTCCGTGGTACGGTCGCACCGTAGGGCCATGAGTTGGCAGATTTCTTCGACGCGGCTGGTTGATCCGAGTCGCACGTCCGTGGTACGGTCGCACAGTAAAGTCATGCATGGCCCCTGTAGGCCCCCACAACAAGTTAGCGCTTATGTCCCCCCAACTATACGAGAAGCACTAAGCGCTCGGGCTGAGTGCTCCGCGCGCCCCGCGCGCGCCTGCACTACCGCTACCCCGTTCGCCTGCCTGGCGGGCCGCTGGCGTTGCCGGTCACTCACCTGCGCCGCGTCGCCGACCACCGCCCAGCGCGGCGCTCCCGGATCAGGTGCGCGCACGCGTTCAAGGAGGTGCCGGATGGAGAACTGATTCGGAACGTGGGCTGTCCCCCTCGCTTTCCGGGCACCTGCGATTGCAGGTGTACCGCGAGAGTGGGCGAGGGATGGGCAGTGGCATCAGCACTCTCGAATATCACGAGTATCAGGAGGCAAAGATGCAATACGCAATCTTGCGAAAGATCCTGGCGGTACTGATCGGTTTCGGTCTGGCCGCGACCGGCCTGTGGGCAAGCCCGGCCGGGGAAGAGGAGCCCGCCGCCGCCATGGAGAAGGAAATGGTGATGGACCCCACCACCGGCAAGGTGGTGACCGCGCCGGAGTATGGCGGGACATTGACCTACGGCTGGGGTGGAAGAGTAAGCGACAATGTAGACCCCCTTGCGGTTGGCTTCGAAGCGGGGTGGCTCATAGACGGTGTCAATGAGAAGCTCGCCATCGGTGACTGGGCAATAGACAGGGAAGTATTTGACTGGACAGACAATTTCGTTCCTACACACGTCCTGACCGGGAATTTGGCGGAAAGTTGGGAGACGCCCGATCCGGTGACCTACGTTTTTCACATCCGTCAGGGCGTTCACTACGCTCTGGATCCGGACAGTGAGGCCAGTCGCCTGGTAAACGGTAGGGAGCTAACCGCGGATGATGTCGTCTATAGCTATCAGCGCCAAACTGCTCAGGGGGACTTCACCGAACCTCCCGTTCAGGCCGGCCCCACGTTCAACCTGCCATGGGAATCGATAGAGGCCACCGACAAGTATACGGTTGTTATGAAGCTCACTGAGCCATACCTCGATGCGCTACAGCCGATCCTCGGTGAAAGTCAGAGTTGGATATTGCCCCGCGACGTAATCGAGCATTTCGGCAACTATGAGGATTGGAGGAACGTGGTCGGCACTGGGCCCCTCATGCTGACTGACTATGTCGAAGGCGTCTCTAAGACCTTTACCAAGAATCCTGACTTCTGGGACTACGACGAGAAATACCCGGAGAACCGCTTGCCTTATGTTGACGAGATAAGGGCCCCCCTTATGGCAGAGGAAGCAACCCGTATCTCGGCACTGCGTACGGGTAAGATTGATATAATACAACACGCCGGCGTCGCCGACATAGGAAACATGGACGTGATAAGGAGCCTGCAGAGGACCAACCCGGAAATCGAGGTGTACAGTTACTACCAGCGGGCATTTCAGGTCTTTACTCTGAACATTCGCAACGCGCCATTTGACGACGTCAGGGTGCGCCACGCACTGCAAATGGCACTGGACCTGGAGACGATTGACGATACCTACTTTGCCGGTTTTTCAGACTGGGAAAACCCTGCGTGGATTAGCGCCAAGGGGTATTACATCCCATTTGAAGAGTGGCCAGAAGAGCTCAAGCAATACTACAGGTATGACCCGGAGGGTGCCGAGAAGCTCCTGGATGAGGCAGGCTATCCGCGCGGCGCGGACGGAATTCGATTTACGGCAGAGTACTTGCACCGAGACGTCATCGACTTGGGCTATACGGAAGTCGCCGCCGGGTACTGGGCTGATATTGGCGTTGATGTAACGACCCGTATTGCCGACACGGGGACTTGGGTGGCTGCCAAGGCAGATACCGCGTATGAAATGGCCACTGGCGACATGGGCCACCCGAACGCTGTCTGGGCCATGCAGACTCATCGCGATAGCAATGCGTTTCCCCGCGAATACTTGGCCTGCAGCGACCCATGTGCAATCGACACCTCCGTGTTGGACGCCGCCTCCGATGCTTTTTATGGTGCTACGACCGTGGAGGAGCAGTTCGAGGCAGCGAAAGCGTATAATATGTTCGTGCTCGAGCAACACATGCAGATTTGGGGTCCTCTGGCGCCACAGTTTCAGGCGAACAATCCGTGGGTCAAGGGCTATAATGGCGAATACTCGCTAGGAGACCTGACCTATCATCCCATCCTCGCCCGCCTCTGGATCGACCAGGATCTGAAGCGAGAAATGGGGTTCTGAATCAATCACCCTTGGGCGATTGAAACGGGAGTCGCTGCGCGACTCCACGAGCCGGGGCCACGCCTAGCGGCGGGGTCCCGCGAGCGTTTTTAGCGCCGGGAGCCTCTGGCTTCCGGCGCCAGTTTCCACGAAGATATGAGAGCGTACATCATCCGCCGGCTGCTGCTGGTCGTCCCCACCCTGTTCATCCTGAGCGTGCTGGTGTTCCTGTCCGTCCGCTTCATCCCCGGCGACGTCATCGACATCATGGCCGGTCGCACGGCATTCGTGGGCGGCCAGATCGACCGCGCGACCATCGAACAGCGGCTTGGCCTGGACCTGCCGATCCACGTGCAGTACGGCCGCTGGATCGGTGGCATTCTCCTGCGCGGCACCCTCGGCGAGTCGCTGCTGGGCGGCTGGCGGATCGAGGAGCGCATGCTGGGACGACTGCCGGTCACCGCCGAGCTCGGGCTGCTGGCCATCCTCATCGGCCTGGTCATCGCCCTGCCGGTGGGCATCTACTCGGCGATCCGCCAGTACACTGCCGCCGACTACCTGGGACGGTCGGTGGCCATCATGGGGCTGGCCACGCCCAACTTCTGGCTGGGAACGATGGTGATGATCTATCCGGCCATCTGGTGGGCCTGGTCGCCGCCGATGGAGTTTTCACCGTTCTCCGAAGACCCACTGGGGAACCTCGGCATGTTCCTGATCCCCAGCCTGATCCTGGGAACCTACCTGGCGGCCAGCACCATGCGCATGACGCGCACCATGATGCTGGAGGTGCTGCGGCAGGACTACATCAGGACCGCCTGGGCCAAGGGTCTGCTGGAGCGGTCGGTGATCCTGCGCCACGCGCTCAAGAACGCGATCATCCCGGTGGTGACGCTGGTGGGCATGCAGCTCCCGATCCTGGTGGGCGGCTCGGTGATCATCGAGAACATCTTCAACCTGCCGGGGCTGGGGCGGCTGATGCTGGACGCGCTCAACGAGCGCGACTACCCGGTGGTGTCGGCGATAAACCTGTTCTTCGCCACGGTGGTGGTGGTGGTCAACCTGCTGACCGATCTGCTGTACGCGTCGCTGGACCCGCGGATTCGCTACGAATGAGGCAATGAGGCAATGAGGCAATGAGGCAATGAGGGAAGCCCATGGGTGACGTATCGCAGTTGACGCCGGCGGGAGCCGAGCCGGCCGCGGACGCGGTTGCGGCTACGCAGGCCGGGCTGAGGAAGTTCTTCGGGCGGCTGGTGCGCGAGCAGCCGCTGGGGACGGCTGGCGGCATCGTCATCCTGATTCTGGTGCTGGTGAGCATCTTCGCCGATTCGCTGGCGCCCTACCGCTACGAGGAGATCCACCTGCGCGACCGCCTGCAGGCATCCTCCGCCGCGTACCTGCTGGGCACCGACCACGTGGGGCGGGACCTCTTGAGCCGCCTCATCCACGGGGCGCGGCTGTCGCTGACGGTGGGGCTGGCCGCCACCGCGCTCACCGTCGCCGTTGCGGTGCTGATCGGCGGCACCACCGGCTTCATCGGCGGCCGGCTGGACTTGGTGACGCAGCGCTTCGTCGACGCCTGGATGGCGTTCCCGGGGCTGCTGCTGCTGCTCACCATCATGTCGATAGCCGGCCGCGGCATGGCGCAGATCATCGTCGTGCTGGGGGTATCGGGCGGCATCCCGGCGTCGCGGGTGGTGCGGGGCGCGGTGCTCGGGGTGAAGGAGAACGTCTACTTCCAGGCGGCGCAGGCGATCGGCAGCTCGCGCCGGCGCTCGCTGCTGCGTCACGTGCTGCCCAACATCGCAGCGCCGATCATCATCATCTTCAGCATCAACGTCGGCGGGGTGATCATGTCGGAGGCGGCGCTGAGTTTTCTGGGGTTCGGCCTGCCGCCGGACATCCCGAGCTGGGGCGGCATGCTGAGCCGGGAGGGGCGGCAGTACATGGAGATCGCGCCTCATCTGGCGTTGTGGCCGGGGGTGTGCCTGACGGTGGTGGTGTACAGCCTCAACATGTTCGGCGACGCGGTACGCGATCTCTTGGACCCCCGCCTGCGCGGCCGGCTCGGGCGCTACGGCGCCGGCCGGGAGTAGCGGGATCAACGTTGAGCGACCACGGCCCCGCGCATGGCTTGACAACCCGTGCGGAATGTACGATGTTTAGGTGAGTCACGCCTCCCGTCGCGCGCACTAACTGCAGCAGCGCATTCCGGAACGCGCGATACTCCGAGCGCTTCTTTTCGATTCTGACCTCTTTGCGCTCCGCATAAGGAAATCAATTGTCCACTACTTCGTTCGCATCCCTGGGTCTCATCGACCCCATTCTACGCTCCCTCGAGACCCGGGGGTACGCTCATCCGACCCCCATTCAAAGGCAAGCCATTCCACACGTGCTGGCAGGGAAGGACCTGCTCGGTGTCGCCCAGACGGGCACCGGAAAGACTGCCGCGTTCGCATTGCCGATCCTGCAGCAGCTCTCGAGTCGCCCCGATCGTGCCCGAGCCCATGAGCCGCACGCACTGGTGTTGGCGCCGACGCGGGAGTTGGCAATCCAGATCCACGACGACTTTCGCGACTACGGCAGCCGACTGCGGCTCCGACAGGCGGTGATCATCGGTGGCGTTACCCAAGGACGCCAGGTAACGGCGGTGTCTGGTCGTCTGGATATCCTGGTGGCGACTCCCGGGCGCCTGCTCGATTTGATCGACCAAGGCTACGTCAGCCTCGAGCGCGTCGCCCACTTCGTCTTGGACGAGGCTGACCGCATGCTCGACATGGGCTTTATCCACGACGTCAAGAAGGTCCTTCGCAGCCTGCCGAGGCGCCGCCACTCGCTGTTTTTTTCCGCCACGATGCCGCCCGAAGTAGTCCGGCTGGCCGAACAGATTCTGACCCAACCCGTGCGCGTGGAAGTTACGCCTTCCGCTACGACGGTAGACCAGGTGCGGCAACAGGTTTACCTGGTGCAGACCGAGCACAAGCGGGATCTACTGGTTACCCTGCTCGAGCAACCGGCGCTGTCACGGGTGCTGGTGTTCACCCGCACCAAGCATCGTGCCAATCGTGTCGCCGAGTATCTCGAGCGAGCCAACATCGACGCCGATGCCATTCACGGCAACAAGTCGCAGGGCGCACGGCAGCGGGCGTTGGATCGCTTCAAATCGGGCAGCTCGCGCGTGCTCGTAGCGACGGATATCGCCGCACGCGGGATCGACGTCGATGGCGTCACGCACGTGGTGAATTACGAGATACCCAATGAGCCGGAGAGTTACGTCCACCGCATTGGACGGACGGCGCGCGCCGGTGCGGCGGGGGTGGCGCTGTCGCTCTGTGACCGCGCCGAGCTGACCGACCTGCGCAACATCGAGCGGCTGATCGGGCTCCCACTCGAAGTCGTTCCGGACCAGCCATTTCACGCCGGCACATCCGGCGTGGCGAGTGCCGGCCCATCCGGCGTGGCGAGTGCCGGCACCGTCAAGCGGCGTGGGCTGCAGGGGATGCGGGAAGCGCAGCGCGCACCGGGAGCCGCATCTGCGGGAGATCGCCCCCCGCGCCGTTATCGCCGCCGGAGTGGTCGCCGCCGCGCCGCCTGACGCCGAGGAACGGGCCGGTGAAGGAGCGCAGCCGTTGCGCCACGTGCGCGGGTGATGCATTGATGCAGGCGTATCACGATACCGAGTGGGGTACGCTGCCGGGAGATGGGCGACCTTCCCGCCGAGACCGAGCTGTCGCGGCAGGTGAGCCGCTGCACAGGTAGGTGAGCACCGCCTTCAGTGCCAGCTCCACGACTTCCTGCGCGCGGCGCACGGCGATGTTCCACGAGCTGCGGCTCAGCGCGCCCTCCATCTCCGCGAGGTGCTCACGTGCCGCCGCCAGCAGTTTGCGCCCGCGCTCGCCGTTGCTCACCGCCAAGCCCGCACGATCAAAGCTCGATCATCTCTCCAGGGCGCAGGTTGGGCTTGAGGTCCCAGTACCACGATCCGTCGGCCAACTCGATGCGCCGCGATCCCAACTCGGCGAGCCTTCGTTCCCGGGATGGCTTGACAGCGCGGCGCACGTGCGGTGGGCTACCGTAGCATGAAGTTCGGAGTTCAGCTAAACACCTTTGGCCCACCGTGGGACGACATCCGCGCATCCATCCGGTCGATCGAAGCTGGCCGCTGGAACAGCCTGTGGGCCGCTGACCATTTCCTCTCGCCGTTCGGGCGGACGCAGGAGCACATGAATGCTTTCGAAAGCTTCACCGTGCTTTCGGTTGCGGCCGGGATGACCGAGCGGCTCGAGCTCGGAACGCTGGTGATGGGCAACACCTACCGCAACCCGGGGCTGGTGGCGAAGATCGCAACCAGCCTGGATCAGGCGTCCAAGGGCCGCTTCATCCTGGGGCTCGGTGCCGCCTGGTTCAAACGCGAGCACGAGGCCTACGGATGGGAGTTCCCGCCGGTGAAGGAACGGTCGGACCGGCTCGAGGAAGCGGCCGGCCTCATCCGCACGCTGTTCACCGCCGACCGGCCGGTCGACCACCGGGGTGAATACTATCGGCTCGATCAGGCACCGCTTGCGCCGACCAGCTATCGGCAGCCGCACCTTCCGATCATGATCGGCGGCAACGGCGAGCGCCGCACGCTGCGGACTCTGGCGATGTATGGCGACGTCTTCAACTTCAACGGTTGGGAGGCGGAGATGTCGCCGGAGACGGTCCGGCACAAGCTGAACGTCCTCGCGCGCCACTGCGACGACATCGGTCGCGATCCGGCAGAGATCAGAAGCACGCTTCACATGCCTCTGACCCTGACCGACGCAGGGTCCTCGGAAAGCCCTGCCACACTCGGTCCTGGGTTGACGAAGGCACCCGCGAGCCTCGTTGTAGATCGCGTCGGGGCGCTGGAGCAGGTCGGGATCGCGGAGATCATATTCCAGCCACAACCCGACGTGGCTGCCCTGCAACGCCTCGACGAAGAGGTGCTCGCGGCGTTCGGGTAGAGAGGCTGCGCGCCACGGCTCCGCGGCGATTTCAGGTCACACCGGCGCGAGCTGCGGTTGCTTTGCGATCAATCGCCCCAGTGCCGCGCGCTCCGGCTCCAGCAGCTCGGTTACCCGCTTCGCGTCGATCTCCGTCACGATGATCTGGCCAACCTCCTGATTGACGGTCTTGAACAGCCCGTGCTCCTTCATCTTGTTGGCCTGATAGCTGTTGTCGTCCGTGGGACTGACGTAGTGGACCAAGTCCACCTTGTAGCGGTGCACGAGGTACAGATGGATCAAGGTCATCAGCCGTTTCTTTCGCAGCGACTCGTCGAACGTGTTCTGATCGCGCACGACCAGAATCCGATGCCCCACCCGGTCGCGGATGGGAGAGAAGATGACGTTGGCCACCGTGTCGCCGGCCGCGCCGAGGATGCGCAGATCGAGCAGCTCCGACCCGGCGCGCTGCGGCCGCAGATGCACCCGCAGCGCTCCGCGCAGGCGGTAGTGCTCCGACCACATCGCCAGCCACTCTTCGAGCAGCTTGGTGGGAATCTCCGTCTGCACCAGATGTTGGTGCTGGGTGGAGGCCGTGCCCATCGCGTTGGTGGTCGCAGTGCGCCCCGACGAGGCTGACAGAGCAGCATCCAGGCGGGGGCCGCCCACCAGCGTCTGCGGCGTGCGGTAGGGTGACTCGACCAGCCGGATCTTGCGCTGCAACCGCGCCAGCGCGAGCATGCCGTCCTGCTTGATGGCGGTGGCGAACTCTTCACCTGCCACTCCATCGATCTGGTGGCCGCCGTAGGTGATGAAGTTGAACACGTAGCCGAGCTTGCCCAGTTCTTCGGGGAACGCGCGCATCTCCTCATCCGACATGCCGGTGGTGTCCCAGTTGAACGATGGCGACAGGTTGTACGCCAGCATCTTGTCGGGGAACCTGGCGTGGATCGCCTCCGCGAACGCGCGCGCTTCCTCCAGATTCGCGGTCTTCGTTTCCATCCAGAGAATATCCGCGAACGGAGCAACCGCCAGCGACCTCGCGATCCCGTACTGCAAGCCGCCCTGCACTTGATAGTAGCCTTCCGGCGTCATGGCGAGCTCGCAATCCCAGTCGACGTCGACCCCGACCTCCTCGGCCTTCTTGCGCGCCTGGGCCAGCGGCAGTTGGCCGGCGAGCGCGAGCCAGTCGGCGGCGCTCATCTCGACCTCGTCGCCCTCGCTGGCGCGCAGCTCGATGGCCTGCGCCACGGCGTCGGCGTAGGTGCCGAGGTTCGCCTCGTTGACCCAGAGGTCGACGAACCGGTTCGTAACCGTATCGACCAGGCGGTCCACGTCGGCGCCCGGCGTACGCTCGTGCTGTTCGAGCGTCTCGCTGAGCCACGCCAGCAGTCCCACCCGTTCGGACCAGGCTCGGGCCGCGGCGTAGTCGTCATCGGTAATGGCAAACAACAGATGACCTCTCACCTCGTAGACCCCCGCGTCGTGCAGGTGCTTCAACAGGGCGACGTACCCCACCTTGTAGGAGGGCAGGCCGACCGCCGTGGTCCCCAGCAGAAATGGCTGATCCCGCTCGTCGCCGCGGCCGTCGATGAGACTGGCCGCCTCGGCGTCCGTGCGCGCCACGATGATCCCCGGCACACCCATGATGTCGAGTTGAAATCGTGCCGCGTTGAGCCGGGTGATCTGCTCGTCCTGGGTAACCAGAACCTTGCCGCCCTGGTGACCGCATTTCTTCGTCCCGGGCCGCTGATCCTCGATGTGGTAGCCGGGAACGCCCGCTTCGACAAAACGCCGTATGAGGTTGCGGACGTGCGCGTCTCCCCCGTGCCCGGTATCGGCGTCGGCAATGATGAACGGCCGGAAGTCGTACGCGGGCGAGGCTTGGCGCTCGGCATCGGTCATCCGCCGGCGGAGATAGTGCTGATTCCGGTCGGCGACGAGCAGCGCACGCACGATCGCCGCGGCCTCGGTGGGGACTTGACTGAGAGGGTAGCTCGCAAGGTCGGGTCCGGGATCTTCGGTGTCCGAGCCCTTGGCCGAGGTTGCCCAGCCACCGAGGTAGATCCCCTCGATCCCGACGCGCTTCATGGCCACCGCCTGTCCCGGAGAGTACGGCCCGAAGGTCGTAATGCTCTGCCCGGCGGCGAACAGCTCGCGCAGGCGCGCATAGAATGCCTCGGCCATCACGCGCGCGACCGTGTAGTCGCGCGCGATCGTCCCGCCCTGCTCGACCACCTGGTCAGCCGAATACAGGCGGGTGATCCCGTCGAAACGAGGGCTGCCCATCAGTATGTGTTCCATGTGTGCTCCCGGCGTAAACCGTGTGTATGCCATACTTGTCCCAAACCGGCAACCCGATCTACGCGGAGACGCGGAGGTGGTGCCGCGGCATCTGAACTACGCGCTACACGCCTTGCGGGGATTGACCATGCGCCGCCGTTCGGAGGCGGCGTGCAGGGAGACCGTGCGCACCAGGAAGGCATCCTCAAGCTGACGGCTGCCTATGATGCCTTTCAGCCCAGTAGCCGGCAGCTATTTCTACATAGCCCAAATCCGGCTCGGCCAAGCGCACGTGAGCGAGAAGGTCCTGCTTCCGGGCGGCGCCATCGGGCCAATCCGGATTGTGCAGCAGTGCTTGTCTGCGCAGCTCGTCGGCGATGCGCAGACCTTCCAGCGGTCCGTAGCGGGTGTCCGTAGCGGGTGATGCGCTCGGCCCAATACGCGTCCTTGGCAGCCCGCGCCGTTCACCACTCGCGAGCCACATAAGCGCGAATGCCACGGCTGATCATGACGGTAGTGTAGCATGCCCCGTCGAACAGGGGCAGATGCTCGAGGAGTGCCGAACCACGGCATCGGCAACTGGAGATCGCGCCGCACCTGGGCTCGGGCGCTACGGCGCCGGCAGGGGCCAGGATGGTGAACGCTCGCAGCAACGGGGTTGACCTCGACCTGACTCGCGCGTGCCTGTCGAGGCGTATGAAAGGGGGCTGCAACGGCCCATGCGGAATCAGGGAATCACGACCGCCGCGCCGAGCGGCAAAACTGCTACAGCGCAGTTTCCGCGGCAATGCGCCCCGGTTGCGCGCCGGCAGCAGCGCCAGCATCACCAACCGGGAGGGGTTCACGCCGCGCGCGTTCGGTCACCGGAGCCCGGCACCCAGCCGCCCAGCGGAGCGCTCCGACGGACGTCAGCGCCCGGCGAGTCGGCCGTAGGGGTGGACGAGGTGGACGAGGCCAGGCGCTTGACTGCCGTGCCGCGCGTGTGCCAAACTACCGCGGTTGGGATCTTGAACGGATGCCGATGATGCCTGACTACGCAATCCAGCCCTGCCACGGGTTGACGCTACTGGCGCCCCTCAGCCGCCGCCCGGGGTGCCGCTCCGGCGCATCCCGTCCGTTCGCCCCCCCCCCCCCCCCCCCAACTATACGAGAAGCACTAAGCGCTCGGGCTGAGTGCGCCCCGCGCGGCGCTCCCGGATCAGGTGCGCGCACGCGTTCAAGGAGGTGCCGGATGTAGAACTGATTCGGAACGCGGGCTGGCGCCCTCGCTTTCCGGGCACCTGCGATTGCAGGTGTACGTCGAGAGTGGGCGAGGGATGGGCAGTGGAATCAGCACTCTCGAATATCACGAGTATCAGGAGTCAAACATGCAATACGCAATCTTGCGAAAGATCCTGGCGGTACTGATCGGTTTCGGTCTGGCCGCGACCGGCCTGTGGGCAAGCCCGGCCGGGGAAGAGCAACCGGCCGCGGCGATGGAAAAGGAAATGGTGATGGACCCCGCCACCGGCAAGATGGTGACGGCGCCGGAGTATGGTGGGACATTGACCTATCCCTATGTCAGAGCAGGAGACAATCAAGATCCTTTTTATGCTGGCCTCGAAGCGAGCTGGCTCATAGACGGTGTAAATGAAAAGCTCGCCTACGGGGACTGGGCACTAGATCGGGAAGAATTCGACTTTACAGCGGATTACCCACCCTTGTCTGCCTTCACGGGGAACCTGGCGGAAAGCTGGGAAGCGCCCGACCCACTGACGTACGTCTTCCACATCCGTCAGGGCGTACACTACGCCCTTAATCCGGATAGTGAGGCCAGCCGCCTGGTAAACGGTCGGGAGCTGACTGCCAAGGATGTAGAACACACGTATCACCGCTATTTGGGCCTGGGCAGCGGCTTCACTGAACCTTCCGAACTGGCAGTGGCCTACGGGTTTGCAAATGAGCCATGGGAATCGATAGAGGCTACCGACGAGCATACGGTTGTCATCAAGACGACGAGGCCATCCCCCAGTGCGCTAAGGACAATCATCGTCGGTCCCATGCACTGGGTGTTACCCCCGGACGTAATCGAGCAATACGGCGACTACAAGGACTGGAAGAACGTGGTCGGCACGGGGCCATTTATGCTGACTGACTATGTGGACGGCGTCTCCAAGACGTTTAGCAGGAATCCTGACTACTGGGGCTTCGACGAAAAACACCCGGAGAACCGCCTGCCCTATATTGACCGGTTAAGAGCGCTCTTTATGGCCGAAGCAGCAACCCGTATATCGGCGCTACGCACTGGTGCGGTGGATATGATACATAGCGCGGGACCGGTCTCTATTTCGACGCTCGACGTGGCACAGAGCCTCAACCGGACTAACCCAGAAATCGTGACATCGCCAACTTTCGGTCGCTCCACTGCGAGTATCGCCATGAACGTTAGCAAGCCCCATTTTGACGACGTCAGAGTGCGCCACGCATTGCAGATGGCACTGGACCTCCAGACGATTAATGACACCTACTTTGGCGGTTATGCAAAGTGGGAACCCATTGGTTTGGTCGCCGTCAAGCCGTATTACACCCCGTTTCAGGAATGGCCCGCAGAGCTCAAGGGATACTACTCGTATGATCAGGAAGGTGCTGAGAAGCTCCTGGATGAGGCTGGATATCCGCGCGGCGCGGACGGCGTGAGATTCAAGACTACCTTGCAGCACCGCGATGTCATAGACTTGGGATATATAGAAGTGGCTCTCCAGTACATGGCTGATATTGGCGTTGACGTAACGGTCAATATTGTCGACACTGGGACCCTGGTCGCCAATAGAACGAGCTTTGACTTTGAGATGATCACTGGCGATATGGCGTTTGCTGTGAACCCCGCTACAATAATCGGCTTTTTTAAGCCCAACCAGCACGTCAACGCACTCGTGGGCGGACTCGAGACCCCTGAGCTGACCGCCGCTTATGATGCATTTCAAGCCGCTACGACTGCGGAGGCGCAGCAAAAAGCAAATAGAGAGTTTGAAATGGCCCTGATGAAGGAGCACGTGCAGATATGGGGTCCCCTGGCGCCGCGGTTTCTGGCGAGCCAGGCGTGGGTCAAGGGTTTTAGCGGTGAATCCAACTTGGGAGACTTGAACCATCATGCCATATTCGCCCGCCTCTGGATCGATCAGGATCTGAAGAGAGAAATGGGATTCTGATGAATCGGCTGCGCCATTGGCTCAGCAAGGACCCCGCCTAAAGGCGGGTCCCACGAGCGCTTTCGCGCTCGTTCTGTCGGGCAGAGAAGGGCGCCGGGAGCCTCGAGCTTCCCGGCGCCCTTCTACCACGAAGACATGAGAGCGTACATCATCAGGCGGCTACTGCTGGTCATCCCCACCCTGTTCATCCTGAGCGTGCTGGTGTTCCTGTCGGTCCGCTTCATCCCGGGCGATGTAATCGACGTCATGCTGGGTAGGATGGACTGGCAAGCAGCAGGCGTGATTGACCGTGAAGCTCTCGAGCGGAGGCTGGGCTTGGACGTGCCGGTCTGGGTCCAGTATGGACGCTGGATGGGAGGGATCTTCCGGCACGGCACCCTTGGCGAGTCCCTGATGGGCGGCTGGCCGATAAAGGAGCGGATACTCGGTCGTTTGCCGGTCACCGCCGAGCTCGGGCTGCTGGCCATCGGCATCGGCCTGGTCATCGCGCTGCCGGTGGGCATCTACTCGGCCGTGCGCCAGTACACCGCCGCCGACTACGTGGGACGGTCGGTAGCCATCATGGGGCTGGCAACGCCCAACTTCTGGCTGGGAACGATGGTGATGATCTACCCCGCCATCTGGCCAGCACCATGCGCATGACGCGCACCATGATGCTGGAGGTGCTGCGCCAGGACTACATCAGGACCGCCTGGTCCAAGGGGCTGCTGGAGCGGTCGGTGATCCTGCGCCACGCGCTCAAGAACGCGATCATCCCGGTGGTGACGCTGGTGGGTATGCAGTTGCCGATTCTGGTGGGCGGCCGGTCTCGGTGTAGATCATTGGTGTATCCTGATGGTGTGCCATCGTGATGACTCATGAGGAGCCCGATGAGTCGCATAACTGTTACGATTGACAACCACCTGATCGAAGAGGCCCGGCAAGCGCTGCGTGCGTCCACGAAGCGAGAAACGATCGAGTTGGCTCTTCGGGAGGCGGTCAAGGCCTGGAGGCGCAACGCGGCGCTGAGCCGCGCGGGGCGGTTGGACCTCGAGCTGGACCAGGAGGCACTTGCGCAGTTGCGTCGCCAACCGTGATCCTGGTCGATAGCTCCGCGTGGATCGAGTACTACCGTCGGGGTGGATCGGAGGAGGTCAGAGCCCTTGTTTTCTCCGCGATTCGTGACAACCGGGCGGCGACCAACGGCATCATAGAGGTAGAGATGGTGGCCTACGCCACGCGGGACGTGGACTCTCTGAACGTGAGGTCGGATCTGTCGGGATGCCACTGGCTTGAGCTCACCGGCCCCGTGTTCGAACTTGCCGTCGCAATGGGGCGCGAGTTGAGAACTCTCGGGGTCACCGTGCCAGCGACCGACTTGATCATCGCCAGCTCGGCTCGGCTCGCCGGTGCGGAATTGCTGCACATGCCGTTTCCACGCGATTGAGAATCTCCAGCATCTGGCGCAACCGGACCTGGGTCTTACGGGCCCGGACCCGCGATGCGCGCGTGAAGGCCTCCTTGCCGAGGCCCAGCGTCCCGGCGATCTTGGACTTGGTGGTGCGCAGCCCGTCGGCGATGAGCGTCGGAGAGAACACCTGATCCTGGACAAATTCCTGAAACCTCATCCCTGGCACCTCGGCGTAGAGCGATGCCGCTTCGTCATCCACGTCCAGGACCGTAACCACCGGTTCCCCGATAAACTGCCGGAGCCGGCGCGCCGACGCGACAGGTTCTGGTGCGCCATGTCCTGCCCAATATCGTGGCGCCGCTGATCATCGTCTTCAGCATCAACGTCGGCGGCGTGATCCTGGCCGAGGCGTCGCTGAGCTTCCTCGGCTTCGGGTTGCCCATCAAGGTGCCGAGCTGGGGAGGGATGCTCAGCCGGGAGGGGCGGCGGTTCATGGAGCAGGCGCCGTGGCTGGCGCTGTGGCCGGGGCTGTGCCTGACGATCGTGGTGTACAGTTTCAACATGTTGGGTGATGCCATGCGGGACTTGCTCGATCCGCGGCTCAGGGGTGGGAGCGGTCGTCTCGCTGCCAGCGGCGCGACGTCGGCGTAGTAGCGATCAGCTACCGGCCTCACTCGGTCTTCTACAGCGTTTGCGCAGCTCGGAGACCGCCTCCGGGTGGTCCCTCACATCGCCGGTCTCGCTCGTTGAAGCGCCAGCGCACGTGGCTACGTTGTACTACGACATGAGCGAAGTGAGAAATGATGGTGTACCGATCGCCACGAGGGGGATAGAATGGCCGGCGTGGCGGTAGCGTTCGACACCCTCAAGGCGGCCACCCGGCTGCAAAAGGAAGCGGGTTTCGATGAAACCAAGGCGCGGGTGCTGGTGTCGACCTTTGCCGAGGGCATGTTCGAGAACCTCGCTACCAAGGACGACATCGCAGGCGTCCACCGCGAGCTCCAGGGCGTCCACCGCGAGATCGCAACCCTTGCCACCAAGGAAGAGCTGGCAACCCTGCGCGGCGAGACGAATCAGATGGAGGCCAGCCTGCGTGGCGACATGAATCACCTGGAGGCCAGCCTGCGCGGCGAGATCAGCAAGCTCCAGGAGCGGCTGACGATCCGCTTGGGCGCCGCCATCGCTGCCGCTGTGGCGATCCTGGTTGCCGTAGACAAACTGCTGTAAGCGCGATGACTATACGCGACGAGAAACCAAGCCTGTTGGCTGGCAGGTGAGGGCGAGTCCCTAGAGGCGGTCGGCAACCAGATCGCCGCAGCTGCGAGAGCACGGCGTCCGCGTCAACGCGGTCGCCTGGGGTTCTGACCCAACGACTACGCCGTTGGGTTAAGGAGTCGCTGCGCGACTCCACGAGGCGCAGACGCCGAGCTGCACGAGCCAGTTCTGTCTGCAGAGAAGGGCGCCGGGAGCCTCGAGCTTCCCGGCGCCCATTTGCCACGAAGACATGAGAGCCTACATCATCCGGCTGCTGCTGCTGGTCGTCCCCACCCTGTTCATCCTGAGCGTGTTGGTGTTCCTGTCGGTCCGCTTCATCCCCGGCGACGTCATCGACATCATGGCCAGCCGTATGTTGGACACTGGCGGCGAA
Source organism: Spirochaetia bacterium (assembly GCA_965198005.1). Classification (GTDB taxonomy): domain Bacteria; phylum Spirochaetota; class Spirochaetia; order SZUA-6; family Bin103; genus Bin103. The sequence continues at coordinate 460,409 of CBDAOI010000002.1, read as the reverse complement.
GTCGACCGGGAGCTCGTAGAGCGCAGGCTCGGCCTCGACCTGCCGATCCACGTGCAGTACGGCGGCTGGATCGGCGGCATCCTCCTGCGCGGCACCAACCTCGGCATGTTCCTGATCCCCAGCCTGATCCTCGGCACCTACCTGTCGGCCAGCACCATGCGCATGACGCGCACCATGATGCTGGAGGTGCTGAGGCAGGACTACGTCAGGACCGCCTGGGCCAAGGGGCTGCTGGAGCGTTCGGTGATTCTGCGCCACGCGGTCAAGAACGCCATCATCCCGGTGGTGACGCTGGTGGGCATGCAGCTTCCGATTCTGGTGGGCGGCTCGGTGATCATCGAGAACATCTTCAACCTGCCGGGGCTGGGGCGGCTGATGCTGGATGCGCTCAACGACCGCGACTACCCGGTGGTGTCGGCGATAAACCTGTTCTTCGCCACGGTGGTGGTGGTCAGCCTGCTGACCGATCTGGTGTACGCGTCGCTGGACCCGCGGATTCGCTACGAATGAGGCGGCAAGGCCATTCCGTGACCCGGAACACCATGCAAACCGCGCAGAGTGCGGTCGACGAGGGCGCGACGAGTGCGTTCCGCGATCAACGCCCCGGCACGCTCGCGGGGGTTGTGGGAAACGGCCTCGTCGGGGTACCTTGTTGCATACGGTAATAGGGAAAGTGCCAGATGGAGAACCAGATGGAGAAATCAATGCCTGATGGAGTGCCGGAACCGCGCCCCGGCGTCATGCCCGCCCGACAGCCGGTTTCCGAGCCCACCACGCGGGGCGTTGAGGAGCCGGCCACGCAGTACGTCGCGGAGCACGCGGCGAACGGTGGCCTGTTCGCTCTCTTGAATGGCCGTGGTGTGCTCAAGATGGTCCGCAACGGCCTGCCCTTCTCCATGCTCAATGAACTGGTGGCTGCTGTCGGCGGATCGCAACAAGAACTGGCGGAGGTTATCGGTATCCCGGCATCGACCCTTGCCCGCAGAAAGCGGAGCGGCACGTTAACGCCATCGGAGTCGGACCGGTTGGTGCGTATCGCTCGCCTGGAGGCAATGGCCGTGGCCATGATGCGGGGCGACGCGGGCGCCGCCGAGCGGTGGCTGCGGACACGGCATGAACTCCTGGACCGGGAGACGCCGCTTGAGCGTGCGTCGACGGAAACGGGCGCACGCGATGTGGAGCACCTCATCGGCCGGCTACGGCATGGCGTGTTCAGTTGATTACCGCGTGGCGTCTGGCCGCGTGGCGTCTGGCCGCGCCGGAATTCGCTCAAACCGCTGAGCAAATGATGTCGGGCGAGGGGGCCCGGCGCTACGGTGGGCGCTGGAACAGTATTGGGCGCGCGGTAGTCTATCTCGGCGACAGCTTGGCGCTTGCCGGCATGGAGTTGCTGGTTCACCTGGGAGCTGAAAGAGTCCTGGAAACGTATCGAACGATGCCGGTGTTCATCCCGGAACGCCTAGTGAAGCACATCGGTGAAGACCAGTTGCCACCGGAGTGGGCGCAACCGAGCCTGCATCCCGCCACCCAGGAAATCGGCGACCGGTGGATCGATCACGCATGGTCTGCCGTGCTGCAGGTACCGAGCGCCGTAGTCCGGGGCGACACCAACTTCATCGTCAATCCCGAGCACGCCGACTTTAGCGCCATCACAACCGGCCCCATCTCCAGTTTCCGGTACGATCCGAGACTGGCGCGTTAGGGGTATTGCCAACCCTCAGCGGTGCCGGGAATCGGCGTTGACGGGTGTTGCAGGGGGTACCCCAGGCTTACCCCCGAGGGGCTGGAAGGCCCTCAGCGGGCCGCTGTGAGGCCGACGTGGACGGTGAACGGCCTGCGGACGGCCACATCGCCGGCGAATGACGGCTCCGGAGGGGCGATGCGTCCGAGTCGGCGCCGCGAGGGGCTCTCGGCTGCCGCGGCTGCCCGAAAGAAATCTCAAGAAAGCTTCAATTCGCCAGTTTTTCCTGTTGATTGGTTGCCGCAGGGGTGGTATAGTAAAAAGTCTCAGGTTTGAACGGATGCAAAAGATGGCTGAAAACACTACTCAGAGCTGCCACCGGTTAGCGGCAGCGTAACCGGCGCGTCCTACCCTTGCCCCCCCCCCCCCCCCCCGGAATCCTTTCGCGGCGGGGGTTGGCAAATGGTGGGGCCCCCTCCAGACTGTCTCTTCAGGCCATCGACTGCCGTTCACCGAGAATTGCTGGGCCGATTCGTGGTTGACGTCCTCGGGAGCGGAGGTTATGATAGGGTGGGATCCAGTCAATCGCGACATCGCGACTACATCTGGGTATGGCTGTGCCTCACCTGCGGAGGGCTTGAGTGACTTATAACACGTCAACGCTTATGACACTCTGTTCCCCTGACAGCCGCTCGCCGAGATTTGCTGAAAATCAGCTCGCGGCGGGCTTGCTTAATGGTGAGGAGTCGCCCCCCCCCCCACACACAGCTTTTGATACATCATCCTGTAGGTCACTAACCGCACGGGCTGATCGCTCCGCGGGCGCCTTCGCCTTCAGCACCGGGGTCACGCCCGGCTGCGCGTGGCGCCGGCTCAGTCCACCTTCGATCACCGACCACCGCAACGGTCCTGGAGCCTCGCCCCCCAACTCACCGTCGCAGAATCGACCGCCGGCGTTTGCCGGTGAATCGCATCCACTACAACCCTGCCGGTATCCCGGCGCACAGGAGGTGCAAGTGATACTCAAAGAACCGCGCACGCGCGGGGCGTGAGCCCCGATTGCCGTCTCTGTCTGGCCGCCTGCGTTGCGGGCGCGAGAGTAGGCAGGGCCCGGCAATTCGTTACTCGATACTCTCAAACCAAACATGCGGAGTTACGTATGAACATTATGCACATCGTAAGAATCAGAATGACCTTCGCGGTTGCGCTGGTCCTGGTTCTGACCGCCACCGGCCTGTGGGCCGCGGGCGCAGAAGAGGAGCCGGCCGCGGCCGCCGAGAAGGAAATGGTGCTCGACCCGACCACGGGGGAGATGGTGACCGCGCCAGAGTATGGCGGGACATTGACCTACGCCGAGCGGATCGAGCCTCCGGGTACTGACCCCTGGAACCAGGGCCACGGACCAAGGGGCGTCGATGGCGTTGCAGAGAAACTGGGCATCGCGAACTGGGGAATAGATAGGGATGAATTTGGCTTCGAAAGCAGGTACGTCCCGCTATTTGCCATGAGACCGAATCTGGCGGAAAGCTGGGAAAAGCCCGACCCGCTGACTATTATCTTCAAAATCCGCCCGGGCGTTCGCTGGCACGATAAGGCACCGATGAACGGTCGGGAGCTAACTGCCCAGGATGTCGAATACAACTTTAATCGCTATACGGGTCTGGGCAGCGGCTTCACCGAACCTAGCCCCTTCGACCCGATGAATGCCGCGACATGGGAATCCATTACGGCCACCGACGATTCCACGGTTGTTTTTAAGTTAAAGGCGCCACGCAACGACGCGCTGGAGACTATCATCAGCGGCTGGTTTCTTTTGATAATGCCCCCCGAGGTAATCGAGCAACATGGTGACGTTCAGGACTGGAGGAACCTGGTAGGCACCGGGCCCTATATGCTGACGGACTGGGTCAAGGGCAGCTCGATGACCTATACCAAGAATCCGGACTACTGGGGCTACGACGAAAAATACCCACAGAACCGCTTGCCCTATATTGACCAGTTGCGGCGGGTGTTTATGCCCGAACAAGCAACATTTCTGGCGGCACTGCGCTCGGGTAAGCATGATATCATAGGTATACCCGGCGACACTCAGTTGGGGGATATCGGCCAGGTAGAGGCCCTCAAACGGACCAACCCCGAGATCACGTTGTACCCGTGGTATCTAAGGTCGGGCACCTCTGTTACTTTTAACCTGCGCAGGCAGTCGCTCTTCAACGACATCCGGGTACGCCAGGCCATGCAGATGGCCATTGACCTGGAGACCATTAACGAGACCTACTATAAGGGTTTTGCCAAGTGGCAACCCCAGGGGATGATCGGAGATAGTCTGACGGGGTTTTATGTCCCCTTTGAAGAGTGGCCCGAAGCGGTCAAGCAAGGCTATCGGTATGATCCGCAAGGGGCGGAGAAGCTCCTCGACGAGGCTGGCTATCCGCGCGGCGCGGATGGCATTCGATTCAAGACCGTCCTTAACCACTTTTGGCGAGCGGATGTAGGCTATCAGGAAATAGCCGTTGAATACTGGAAAGCGATTGGCGTTGATGTAGAGATTCAGGTACGTGAGGAAACTGCGCATATGGCGCTAATAACGGAAGGTGCTTATGAAGGGATGGCTACTGCTGGTCTCGGCAATGACCAGGCGCCAATGCCCATGGTGCACTGGATGTCGTCGGACTATAAACCTAACGGGAATCCTGGACACCAGGACCCTGTGATGGACGCCAAGGCGGAAGCCGCCGTAGCTGCTGCTACCCCTGAGGAGCAGCAGAGGCTGGTTAGAGAGGCAGATATGTACTTTATAGAGCAGCAGTGGTACATATGGGGTCCTAAACCTCCCTCGTTTAATGCATCCCAGCCATGGATCAAAGGTTATAACGGTGAAGTCGAACTGGGACTTTCTCGCTCGGTGGCCATGTTGGCCCGCATTTGGATTGATAGTGAGATGAAGGAAGCAATGGGTCGTTAGGGGTTTCACCCATTGTGGCTTAGCTCAGGGAAAAAGCGAGCTGGGAGGCTCAGGCTTTCCAGCTCTCCTTTACTTATTGAAGTGGGAACTCATCGGAAAGAGAAGCACTTTTGTTTCGAAGAATGATGGGGAGTGTCACATGAGAGCCTATATCATCAGGCGCTTATTGCTGGTCGTCCCCACTCTGGTTCTCCTGAGCATCCTGGTCTTTCTCACGGTCCGCTTCATCCCCGGCGACGTCATAGACGTCATGTTGGGTGAGCTGCAATGGGTGGGTGGCGATATAGACCGCGAAGCTCTTGAGCGTATGCTGGGTTTAGACGTGCCTGTGTACGTACAGTACGGACGCTGGATCGGCGAGATCTTCCTACACGGCACCCTGGGCGAGTCCCTGTGGCGCGATTGGACGGTAGAGGAGGAGATACTCTCCAGATTGCCGGTCACCATCGAGCTTGGCCTGCTGGCCATCCTCATCGGGCTCGTGATCGCGCTGCCGGTGGGCATCTACTCGGCGATGCGCCAGGATACCGCCGCCGACTACCTGGGACGCTCGGTCGCCATCATCGGCCTGGCCACGCCGAACTTCTGGCTCGCCATCATGGTGTTGATCTATCCGACCATCTGGTGGGGCTGGACCCCACCGCTGGAATACATTCCTTTCACCGAAGACCCGCTGGGCAACCTCGGCGGGTTCTTGATCCCCAGCCTGATTCTGGGGACGGCCTCCGCGGCTGCCACCATGCGGATGATGCGCACCATGACGCTGGAGGTACTGCGGCAGGACTACATCCGCACCGCCTGGTCCAAGGGGCTCAAAGAGCGGGTCGTGATTGTCCGGCATACCCTCAAGAATGCCTTCATCCCGGTGGTGACCCTGATCGGCCTGCAGTTGCCGATCCTGGTCGGGGGCGCGGTGATCATGGAGAACATCTTTGCCCTGCCGGGACTCGGCCGTCTCATGCTCGATGCCCTGCGAAGCCGTGACTATCCGGTGGTGCAGGGAACCAACCTGTTTTTCGCCACCGGGGTGGTGCTGCTCAATCTGCTCATCGACCTGATCTATCCCTACTTGGACCCGAGGGTACGGTATGAGTAGGAACGGGCGGCGGGGCTGGCTGGCTGATTCCTTCACCAGGCTGTGGCAGGAGAAGCCCCTGGGCACCGCCTGCGGGATTCTCGTCGTGATCTTGATTCTCGTCGCGATTCTTGCCGAGCGTCTGGCGCCCTATCCCTACCAGGAAATACACCTGCCGGACATCATGCAGGGCGCATCCGCCCGCTATCTGCTGGGCACCGACCACCTGGGGCGAGACCTGTTGAGCCGCATTCTCCATGGAGCTCGCATCTCCTTGACCGTCGGTCTGGCAGCAACGGCACTCAACGTGATCGTCGCCGTCCTGATTGGCGGGACTTCCGGATTCCTCGGCGGGAAGGTGGACCTGGCGGTGCAGCGTTTCGTCGATGCCTGGATGGCCTTCCCGGGGCTGCTGCTGTTGTTGACCATCATGTCCATCGTCGGACAGGGGCTGCTCCAGATCATCGTGGTGCTGGGGATCGCCGGCGGCATCGGGGGCTCCCGCGTCATCCGCAGCGCCGTGCTCGGGGTCAAGGAGAACGACTACTTTCAGGCCGCCGAGGCCGTGGGCACGCGCACCAGCCAGATCCTGGTGCGCCACGTGGTGCCCAACATCATGGCGCCGATCATCATCATCTTCTCGATCAACATCGGCGGCGTGATCATTGCCGAGGCCAGCTTGAGCTTCCTGGGATTCGGGCTGCCGGTCCAGGTTCCGAGCTGGGGTGGGATGCTCAGCCGGGAAGGGCGTCAGTACATGGAGCAGGCGCCGCGGCTGGCGCTGTGGCCCGGGCTCTGCCTGACCATCGTGGTCTACGCGCTCAACATGTTCGGCGACGCGGTGAGAGACCTGCTCGACCCGCGGCTGCGAGGCGGACAGGGAGGTTATGCCGCCTCGGCGAAACGCAACCGAGGCCTCCTGGCGGGGATGCCAGGAGCCTCTCCCCGTTCAGCGGGTAAGCGCGCTCCATCGTAGGCTGTGCAGATCCTCGTGCCCCGCGCTCTATCAAATTCTCTATCTCCAGGCGTGGTCGGCCGAGGACGTCGCCTACGTCTGTGACCTGGGGCTGGTGGCGCAGGACGCCGCCGGCACGCCGCACATCGCCAACCCGATCTACGCGGAGGTGGTGCCGCGGCATCTGAACTACGCGGTGCAGGCGGGGCTGCCGCACCAGATGGCGTGGTACGTGGGCGCGGACGGCGGGCTGGACGTTGAGGGGCTGATCGCGGCGTTCCAATCGTGAACGGCGGCGGGCGGCTCGAGCGGGAGTACGCGCTGGGGCGCGGGCGCACCGACCTGCTGATCGTGTGGCCGCAGGGCGGGCGCGAGCGCCGCTTCGTGGTGGAGATAATCGGCACCGGGCGCTAGCTGGGCGTCGCGGCGGCTGACCCGCAGCGCGCCAACCTGCTGCGCGACGGCGATTATTTTCACTATGGGCAGCAGGTGGAAACGTGCCGTGCAGGAAAACCTGGGACGAATTTGCAGGTGGCATTCGCGGTGGACGGGATTCGTCGGCGGGTGGGGGAGTTCAACCGCGACCACTGCGCCCACAAGAAGGGCTGGGCGATGATGCCGGTGCGCTTCGGCATCGCCTTCACCAAGAGCCACCTCAACCAGGGTTGGGCGTTGGTCCACTTCTACGCCGACGGCAGCGTGGGCGTGACCACCGGCGGCATCGAGATGGGCCAGGGCATCAGCAGCAACGTCGCCGGGGTGGTGGCGCGCAGCTTCGGCATCGACCAGCGCCGGGTGGGTGTAGCCGGGGGTCACACAGCAGCGCTGCGCTCCTCCGCTCCACGACGTCGGCGGGTGTCGCGCTATCCCTCCGAGCGGGTGCCGGATCGCTGGCCCCGGCGACACCGCGGTGGCGTGACACTACGCCCACGAAGCGGTAGAGTCCGAGGAGAGCGGAGGCGCCGGAGAGGTGTACGTGAGTACAGAGTTGATCGGGCTACTTGGCTCCACGATCGCCCTCGGCGGTCTGCTGTTCGCCGCGGGCCGCGCCATTCGCGGCGACCTGAAGGCCGAAGTAGGAGCCCGCAAGGGGATGGGCGCGGCCGCAAGGGGATGGGCGCGGGCGATGCCGCACTGAGCGAGGAGATCGGTGCCTTCCGCGCCGAGATGAAGGCCGACCATCAAGCGCTGCGTGGCGAGATGCATGCGGGCGATGCCGCACTGAGCGAGGAGGTCGGTGCCCTCCGCGCCGAGATGAAGGCCGGATTCGGAGAGCTCAATACGCGGGTTGGCGGCGTCGAGCAGCGGCTGTCGAAGGTGGAGGGTGTAATCGAGGGTCTGTTTTGGAGCAACCGGAACGAGCCCCCCGACAGACCGGGCGAGGGCGTCGCCTGAAGGCGGTGGTGTGTGCGTGCGGCCTCTACTACCGGGGGAGCCGGGGATTCGGGCTACCGGTTCGACAGGGAGCTCAAGAATTGGGCCGTCGGGCCGTTTTCGTGGTTGACTCTCACGGGAGCGGAAGTTATGTCGACGTGGTGCAGGAACGCGGTGAACCGCAGCGTCCTATCCCGTCTATCCCGTCGCGCTGCTTGACGTATCCGCTCCAGCGCACTGGGCGCGCCATATTGCCGGCGCGGTGTCCGGGGCGTGTTTTGCTGGTGCGGATTCCCTTTGGCCAGGCCCCTTCCCTCCACCCGCTCCGCGGTTGGGGCGCTACCGGCCGGCGTGTCCGTAGCCCTTCAACGTATGTCTCTTCCATTAACGCCCAGGGACAAATATGACTTCCAGTTTCACAGCCCTCCAACTTACACGATAGGGCAGCTGGCGGAAAGCTGGTCGCAGCCCGACCCACTGACGTATATCGTCAACGTCCGTCAGGGCGTTCACTGGCACGATAGGGCACCGATGAACGGTCGGGAACTGACTGCCGACCTCCAGCGGACCAACCCCGAACTCGTGATATGGCCGTTTTTCTGGGATTCGATTCTGGGATTCGATAATGGTACTGGTATGAACGTTCAATTGAAGCCGTTTGACGACATCAGGGTGCGCAAGGCAATGCAGATGGCAATAAACCTCGAGGAAACCAACAACGCTTACTAGACTGCCCGTAACCATCGAGCTTGGTTTGATGGCAATCCTCATCGGGCTGGTGATCGCGCTGCCGGTCGGCATCTACTCGGCGATTCGCCAGGATACGGCCCCTGCCGCGCCGGTGGGACCTCGGCTATAATGCGCGATGGCTATGAGTGACGAGAAACCAAGCCCTTTGGCCGGCAGGGTGGCATGGGTAACCGGATCGGGACGGGGTCTGGGGCGCGCCATCGCCGAACACCTGGCCGGCCTCGGTGCGCGCGTGGCCATTCACGGCACCACGCCCACCTCCACCAAGGCCTTCGGTGAGGGCGATTCCCTTGAGTCGGTCGGCAACCAGATCGCCACCGCGACCGGGGCCGAGGTACTGGCGGTCCACGGCGACCTCACCAGCGAGGAGCGGGTGGCCGAGTTGGCCGCACAGGTTCGCGATCGCTTCGGTCAGATCGACATCCTGGTCAACAACGCCGGCGGCGACATCGGCGCCCAGGGCACCATGGCCGCCGCGGGTGGCCGGCCGGTCGACAACGACGCCATCAACGTTTCGTTCGCCGACCTGCGCGCGGTGTTCGATCGCAACTGGCTCACATGCATCCTCCCCTGCCGCGAAGTGGCGCCCGAGATGATAGCGCGCCAGCAGGGCTGCATCGTCAACATGGGCAGCGTGGCCGGCCTTCGTGGCGCATCCGCGGGCGTGGTGTACGGCAGCGCCAAGGCCGCGGTCCACCACTACACCCGCTGCCTGGCGGCCCAGCTGCGCGAGCACGGCGTGCGCGTCAACGCGGTCGCCCCCGGGGAGATCCTGAGTCCGCGATTCGTCAACAGCCGTCCCACCGACGACACCCGCAAGGTACGCGAGGGCAGCCTGTCCCGTTACGGCTGGCCGGATGAGGTGGCCCGCGCGGTGGCGTACCTGGTCACCGACGCCTCCTCCTACGTATCGGGGCAGATCCTCAAGATCGACGGCGCCGCGCTCCTGGTGCCCACCTAGCACCAGCCGGTTCGCCACGAGGAACGGATGCGGGATCCGTTTCTCCCACGGTGGCGCCAGCGGATGGCCGTTGACGTGGAGATCACATGCCCCACACGTCGACCGGCACTGCGCCGCCACCGCGCCGGAGATGAAATACCTTCTCCTCCCAGCTCCGGTGCTCCCGTCGGTCGATGACGATCAGGTGCCCTGCCTCCGCCGCGCAGCGGTCCACGTACCGCGCCGTCTGCTCCACGCCCTCGTCCACGACGCTCTCCAGCCCGTCGTGGTCGCGCACCACCTTGCACTCCACCACGAACTCCTGCACCCGGTCCGCCAGCGGCCACACGATCAGCAGGTCCACCCGCCCGCTCCCCAGCGCGTACTCCCGCTCAATGCGGCCGCCGCCGTTCACCACCCGCTGCAAGTACGCCATCAGCAACTCGGCGTCCAGGCTGCCGTCCGTCTCACGTACCGCAGCGACGGCACATCCAGCGTCTCCTGCGCCACCCATGCGAGTTCGCGCGGCAGCACTTCGGCGTAGATCGGGTTGGCCACCCGCAACGGCGCGTCGCGGGCCACCAGCCCCAGGTCGCGCGCGTACGTCATGTCGCGGTCCGTGAAGGCGTGCCGGCGCGTGCCGCTCAGCATCGGCTCGATCACCCGCCGCACGCGATCCTCGCGCAGCTTGTCCGCCAGATAGTCCAGGTGCGTCACCCGGTTCACGATCAGGTCCTCGCGCACCGCGGCGACGTCGCCGGCGGTCACCGTGCGCGCGCGGTCTTGCCGCAACGCCCTGTTCTTGAAGCACGTGCCGTGCGCCAGTGCGTTCACCACCGCCCAGGCGTCTCGCAGGAACCGGTCGCCCAACGCCGCACCCGCCGCATGCGCCAGCATGGCGAGCACCGTGCGCATCGCCCGTTGCACGTCGTCGCGGGCCGTGCGAGCGGTTTCGACCGTAACGTAAACGCAACCGTAGCCCCGCTCGTTCAGCACTTCGGCCAGCGCCAGCAGCGCCGACGTCTTCCCGGTTTGCCGCGGCGCGTGCAGCACGAAGTACTTCTTGTCGCGCACCAAGCCGAGCACTTCGTCCCGATCGATCCTCGACAACGGCGCGATCAGGTAATGATCGGTCGGCGGACCATGAGAATGCAACAGGCGGAGCAGCAGCGTCCGTCGACCGGCACCGACCGGCACGATCACCTACGTCAATAGTGATCAGATCGGCGGCGCGGCGCCGGCGGCGGTTTTGGGGCGCTTACGAGCCCCTGAGAGAAGTTGCGGTCTTCCGGAGCGGGGTGACCGAGCAGTCCCAGCGAGATGCTTGATGCGTCAGGTATCGACGCGTCGCGGCATCGAGCTGTGCGGCAACGCCCTCCTCGTAGTAGGCGAGCGCTTTTACGGCATCGATCGACGGAAACTCGTTACCGTATAGAGCCACCGCGGCGCCAAGCCCGTCCTGCAGCGGGACGCCGGCACGCAAAAGCGCCGCCAGATCCAGATAGTCCCGCGCCGCAACGCGCTGCAGGAGCACCTTCAGCTTGGTGCCGAACAGATCGAGCGGTGAGGCGACCGCGAGCACGCCGTCATCGGTCTGATCCGGACTCCCCACTCGGCCAAAACCGATATTTCCGAAGAACGAAACTTTCACCGGTTCGTTGCGGTGCACCGAGATGGTCAAGGCTGCCGGCTCGCGCTGCAGGACCTCGGCGTCCGAGATGAACGGAATCTCGTATAACGCCTCGAAGTCGAGCGTCTCCGACGAAAAGAAGTCGAAATCGAGGGACGACCGATGCCCCAGCCGCAACGCCAGCGCGGTCCCCCCGTACAGGACGTAGCTGTGCGGAATAGCGACCAGCGTCGGCCACAGTTCGCGTTGCGCCTCGGGGAGGACGTCGAGTAGCGGCTCGAACACGTTACGCAGGCAAGCGCCTCACGGGAAGGGCAGGAATCGTTTCGCGTCCCAGCCGCAGATGCCAGAACGTCCACGAACGACGGTTGAACACCCCGACCGGGGGATCGTCCAGCACGCACAGCAGGTCTGCGCTGGAGGCGACCGAGAGCAGCCAACGCACGTCGTCGGCAGTGGCGAGCGTCATCATCTGCGCCAGCAACAGCCGGCCATCGGCAAGCGCACGCTCGGGCGACTGCCACCAGACGTACTTCTTCGCCATGCTCAGGGCACGGTCGTCGTCCTGCAGCCGGCGCTCAAGATCTTCCAGGGCGGTCGCAGACATCCTCCGGCAAACGTGTCATGAGGTGGATGCGCAGTCAAGTCCCGACCTGGGGGACCCTGGGGGGCCAACCGTCGAGGCGGTGATTGCAATGTGGAAACGATGACGCCATATTGAGACTCAATATGGCGTTTGTCGATCGAGTTTTCGAGCCGCCGGGACAGAGTTACTATCTCTTCGGTCCCCGCGGTACCGGCAAGTCGGCGTGGACGCAACGCCGCTACGCGGACAGCGTACGCATCGACCTGCTCCATCCAGCCACGCTGCAGCGCTACCGGGCGCGGCCCGAGCGTCTGTTCGACCTCGTTCGCGCCCAGCCCGACGGCCAGGTGATCGTCATCGACGAGGTGCAACGGGTGCCGGCGTTGCTGAGCGCCGTGCACGCGCTGATCGAAGAGGGCCGTGGCTGGCGGTTCGTGCTGACCGGATCGAGCGCCCGCAAGCTCAGGCGGAGCGGCGTCGATCTGCTGGCCGGCCGGGCCGTGGTCCGCACCATGCACCCGTTCATGGCCGCCGAGCTGGGCGACGGGTTCGATCTCCCGGCGGCGCTGGAGCGCGGCATGCTGCCGCTGGTGCTCGGCGCCGCGGACCCCGTCGACACGCTGCAGAGCTACGTGGCCGTCTACGTGCGCGAGGAAGTGCAGATCGAGGGACTGGTGCGGGACCTCGACGGGTTCTCCCGCTTTCTGGAAACGGTCTCCTTCTCGCACGCGCAATTGTTGAATGTCAGCAACATTGCCCGCGACAGCGCAGTAGGCCGCAAGGCGGTGGAGGGTTACCTCGGCGTACTGGAGGACCTGCTGCTCGGCTTCCGGCTGCCGGTGTTTCGCAAGCGCGCCGCGCGCGCAACGGTGGCACACGACAAGTTCTACCTGTTCGACTGCGGGGTGTTTGGCGGGCTGCGTCCCGCCGGTCCGCTCGATCGACCGGAAGAGATCGCAGGAGCAGCCTTGGACGGGCTGGTGGCCCAACATCTGCGGGCTTGGCTGGCCTATCGCAACGTTGGCGACCGCCTGTTCCATTGGCGCACCCGCGCCGGCTCCGAGGTGGACTTGGTCATTTATGGTCCGAACCAGTTCACCGCCATCGAAGTAAAGCACAGCGCGACGGTCCGCCGCTCCGATCTGCGCGCCCTCCGTTCATTTCACGCCGACTACCCGGAGGCACGGCGTCTGCTGCTCTACCTGGGCGATGAACAGTTGTACGTCGATGGGATCGTGTGCCTGCCCTGCGAGCGGTTTCTGCGCGCGCTCCATCCATGGCACACGTTTCCGGCGTAATGTGCGCCGCAACGCCTTTCGTAGGCTCACCAGTCCGTCGCAGTGCACCGCGCTCTCGTGCTTCAAGCCCTCGTCGGCGCCGACAGCAACCTGCGTGCGCAGGCCGGAGGGGCCTCGCTATTTATTTAGGGATGCGGATTGGGCATTGATGCGCCCCAGCTCAGCAACATCTCGATTCGCGCGGCGGCGCGACTTCAGGTATTCCCAGGTTGCCCGCTCGATCAACGCGGACCGATTCGCTGCCTCGGCACCCGCCGCTACTCGCGCGAGAAGTCGCCCAGCCACAGCGATTCGGCGGCGATGTTGAAGGAACGCATGGTCTCGATCCTCGCTTGGCGACGGTCGGGTGGGCTCCGGCGCTACGGTGCGGAGTGTACCATGAGCATGCAACAGGCGGAGCAGCAGCGTCCGTCGACCGGCACCGACCGGCACGATCACCTACGGCAACCGTCGGAGCGCTGATCTCGACGAGGGGCTCCTGAGCCGGCCCCCGGGCGGCTACTTCCTGGCGGGCTCGATCGCGCCGAACTCGATCAGCGAGTCGCCCGTAGCCTGGAGAGTGTCCAACGCGGGATGGGTCTTCAGTCCCAGTTCGCGAATGGCCTTGGTGCACTTGCTGTGCCAGAAGTCCGGCGTGGCCGGCGGCTGCCAGTCGCCGCACACGGCGACGTCGGGATACAGCTCGCTGAGCGCGTCGTACATCTGCTGCGCCGTGAGCTCCCCGGACTCGTCGGTGGCGCCCAGTATGTATCTGGATCCATTCTTGGCGACGTTGCTGGTTGCCATGAGGCGCTGCGCCTGGCCGATGTCGCGCACGTCGATGACGTTCCACAGGAAACCCGGCGCGGCACCCTCGATAGCCTGCCCGAAGGCGAGGCCGATATTTGGGGGTTCGCTTTGCCCCGACAGGGCCTGGCCGATTCTTTTCTGCCACACGTTGTTCTGCGTCCTGTTGAGGATGGGACCCAGCACGTGGCTGGGCATGTTCGAGACCACGTCGATGCCGGTCTCTTCGCCCCAGGCATAGCCATGCTTCTCGGCGTCCACCTTGCCCTTGGCGTAGGCTGCCTTTGCGACGTTCCACAGCCGCTCATCTGAACCGTGGCCACCCCAGTCGTCCTCGGTGAACTCGTGGCCGCTGGGGTCGCTTCCACCCTGCCACGTGCCCCACACAGCCGCGCACGACGAGGTGTACATGACCCGCTTTACGCTGCCGGCCGCTCGGCACGAGGCCAGGACGCCCTTGGTCCCGTCCATGATCGCGTCATAGGTCTGTTGGCTACTGCCCGCTCCGTACGCGGGATCAGTACGCAGATCAGCGGCGACGTGGAACACGGCCGAGCAACCGGCACACACCTCGTCGTAGGCGCCGTTGGTGGCCTGCAACAGGTCGGCCTCGAAAATCTCCACGCTTCCCGAGCCGCGATCGTTCATGGCGCGCAGGAACTCCGTCTTGTCTTTCCGACTCGCGTCGCGGACGCTGGCGCGAACTGCGTAGCCCGCTTCGACCAGGTTCTTGACGACGTGCGATCCGATGTAGCCCGAGGCGCCGGTCACGGCGACGGGACCGTCTGCGGGTCCAGTTATTGGTGGCATGGGTAGAAGATTGCCCCCTGGACCATCGCTGAGTCAATTGTCACCGTCAGATCAGACATCAGAGGCGCCGTTGTAGGCCGCCACGCCCGGCTACACTCCCATGGGTGATCACTCGGCTGTCGCCGGTGAAGCCCGGCAGCGAACAAGCCCGTCACATGCCCCACACGTCGACCGGCGCCGTGCCGGCCGCCACCGCGCCGCCGCGGCGCCGGAGGTGAAATACCTTCTCCTCCCAGGTCCGGTTTTCCCGCTGGTCGATCACGACCAGGTGCCCCGCTTCTGCCCCGCTGCGGTCCACGTACCGCGCCGTCTGCTCCACGCCCTCGGCCACGACGCTCTCCAGCCCGTCGTGCTCGCGCACTACCTTGCACTCCACCACGAACTCCTGCACCCGGTCCGCCAGCGGCCACACGATCAGCAGGTCCACCCGGCCGCTGCCCAGCGCGTACTCCCGCTCGATGCGGCCGCCGCCGTTCACGACGCGCTGCAAGTACGCCTGCAGGAGCAACTGCGGCCACGCCTCCGCGTAGGCGAAGCGGTTCCTCCAGTGCTCGGAGTGGCGGCGGAAGAAGCTCTGGAACTCCGCCATCAGCAACTCCGCGTCCAGGCTGCCGTCCGTCCTCAGGTACCGCGGCGGCGACAGCTCCAGCGTTTCCTGCGCCACCCACGCGAGTTCGCGCGGCAGCACTTCGGCGTAGATCGGGTTGGCCACCCGCAACGGCGCGTCGCGGGCCACCAGCCCCAGGTCGCGCGCGTACTGGACATCGCGGTCCGTGAAGGCGTGCCGGTGGGTACCGCTCAGCATCGGCTCGATTACCCGCCGCACGCGATCCTCGCGCAGCTTGTCCGCCAGGTAGTCCAGGTGCGTCACCCGGTTTACGATGAGGTCCTCGCGCACCGCGGCGACGTCGTCGTCGGTCACCGTACGGGAACGGTCGTCGCGCAGCGTCTTGTTCTTGAAGCACGTCCCGTACGCCAGTGCGTTCACCAGCCACGGCTGGCCGCGGGTCTGCGTCCACACCGCCTCCAGCGCCGCCGGGGCGAACGTCTGGCCGGTCTCTGCGGTGTGCTGGCCCAGCAGCGCCAGCGTCTGCTCGCGCGAGAAGTCGCCCAGCCGCAGCGACGCGGCGGCGATGTTGAACGGGCTGCCGGCAGCGCCCATGCGGTAGTCGCGCAGGTCGCGCATGCCGCACAGGACCACGCTGTGCGGGAAGCGTGCCGGGCGGCCGGGATAGCCGGCGCGGAGCTGCTGGAGCACCGACAGCAGCGAATCGCCCACCAGCGTGTCGATCTCGTCGATCAGCAGCACCAGCGGCCGCGGCGACGCCTCCGCCCAGCGAGACAGCGCTTCGCCCAGTGCCTCGTCCGCACCGACTCGCGCCAGAAGGTCCGGCCAGATGTCGTCCAGAAAGCCGTCATCCAGCGTCGCCCGCGCCTGCGACGCCAGCCTGACGAGCACCGTGCGCATAGCCCGTTGCACGTCGTCGCGGGCCGTGCGAGCGGTTTCGACCGTAACGTAAACGCAACCGTAGCCCCGCTCGTTCAGCACTTCGGCCAGCGCCAGCAGCGCCGACGTCTTGCCGGTTTGCCGCGGCGCGTGCAGCACGAAGTACTTCTTGTCACGCACCAAGCCGAGCACTTCGTCCAGATCGATCCTCGACAACGGCGCGATCAGGTAATGATCGGTCGGATTGACGGGACCGGCGGTGTTGAACGAACGCATGGTTTCGATGGTTGCGATCCTCGCGTGGCGACGGTCGGGTGGGCCCCGCGCTACGGTGCGGAGTGTACCATGAGAATGCACCAGATGGAGTAGCAGCCTCTGTCGAGCGGGGCCAGTTGACCAGTCACGCCTACGCTCCTATGGTAATCGCACAACCATGGGAGCGACGTACGTAGACGTGACGATCCGCAATCCCGCCGCACCGGCGAAGAGCTGGACCGGACGGTTCCTGGTGGATCCGGGCGCCTTCGCCACCGGGGTCACGGCCGGTACTGTTTATGATGCATCTCTGCCCCTCTACTAGCCGTTCCTTGAGAATCGCTGTTCTTCGACGCAGGTGGTTGACGCGAGTCGCAGGTCCGTGGTACGGTCGCACCGTAGGGCCATGAGCCGTCAGATTTCTTCGATTTTTCGACGCGGCTGGTTGATCCGAGTCGCACGTCCGTGGTACGGTCGCACAGTAAAGTCATGCATGGCCCCTGTAGGCCCCCACAACAAGTTCAGACTTCCTGACATGGTGCGCTGACCGGCTCCCGCGTTAGTCGCTGGAACGCTCCAATAACCCGGTTTTCGGGCATTTCTGCTCTCCCATACAGTCTTTTCGCTTGACATACCATGGTTCAATAGGGCCATATATGATGATACATGTTTGGGGCACTCCCATGATCCTCTCCCTCCCGTTCTCCCTTCCCGACGCCACCCCGATCGGCGACCAGCACGCCATGCAGACCCGTGCCGGCATCACCTACTACTTCTACAACCTCGAACCCTACGACTGCCACCCGGCCGGCGACCGCCGCGCCATGCTGCTGCGCGCCGCCAAGCTGCAGGTCGTCTCCGGGGTCCGCCAACGCGACCTCATGCGTGCCTTCCAGGTCTCGCGACCGACCGTGGCGCGCGCAGTCAGACGCTATCGGGAGCACGGCGAAGACGCGTTTTACGGGCCGCTACGGAGGCGCGGGCGCACCGTCGTCGACGCCCAGATGGCCGACCAGGCCGCCAAACTGCTCGCCTCCGGGATGAGCGGCAACGCGTGTGCACGGCACCTCGGCATCGCGGCGACCACTTTCAAAGCGAACCGCCGCGCCGGCGTCATCGTCGAGCCCGCGCGGACGCACACCGGGAGCGTGGACGCTCCGCAAACGCACCAAGCTCCGGTCGCCGATCACGCCCCCAGCGTGGACGCTCCGCAGACACATCAAGCTCCGTCCGCCGATCACGCCCCCAGCGTGGACGCTCCGCAGACACATCAAGCTCCGGTCCGCCGATCACGCCCCCAGCGTGGACGCTCCGCAGACACATCAAGCTCCGCCGCCGATCACGCGCCCCAGCCTGCCGCGGCGCCGATCACGCCCCCAGCGCCGGGACGCTCCGCAGACACATCAAGCGGCGTCCGTCGCCGACTCACGCCCCCAGCGTCGGACGTTCCGCCTACGACACATCTTCCTGACCCACCGATCGTGCCGTGGCCCGAGTGGCGACCCGCGAGACCTGCACGCGCCCATGGGGCGCGATCCTCGGCCTCGACCGCGGCCCCGAGACCAAGACCCTCCGCCGCAAGCTCAGGCTGCTCACCAGCGCCGAGCACACCGTGCGCGATTGGCAATCGGCACTGGCTCGTACCTGGGCCACCGAGCACCAGGACGACTGGGCGACGCTGGCCGTCGACGGCCACGTGAAGGTATACACCGGGCGCAACGGTCGGCTGCCGAAACACTTCGTCGCGCGCCAGAAGCTGTGTTTGCCGGCGTCCGTGAGCTACTGGATCAACGCCCTGGGTGGCACGCCCCTGCTGTGCCTGCACAAGGCGCTTGACCCGAAGTTGGTCAAGGCGCTCGAACAGGACGTGGTGCCGCACCTGCTGCAACTGGGGGTGGTGCCGGAAGCGGCCCCCGACCTGACCCAGCCGGAAGCCGGTGCGCCGGCGCTCACCCTGGTGTTCGACCGCGAGGGCTGGAGCCCAGACCTGTTCAAGCGGCTGGCCCGGCGCGGCATCGCCTGCATCACCTGGCACAAGAACTTCACGGGCGAGGACTGGCCGGAGGAGGACTTCCACCCGCTCGAGGTACCGATCCATGCGCCCGCTGGAACCAGTGCCACCACCGTTGACCTCGCCGAGAAACCGATCGTACTGCGCAACGGGCTCACGGTCCGCCAGATCCGGCGCCGGCTCGCCACCGGTCGCCAAGTGCCAGTGATCACCACCCATCCGCAGATGCCCTTGGAGCAGGTCGCCGGCGCCATGTTCTCGCGCTGGTCGCAGGAGAACTTCTTCAAGTACCTGCGCGAGCAGTTCAACCTCGACTCCCTGCCCACCCATGACCTTGATCCGATTGACCCCGACGCACAGGTCGTGAACCCCGTGCGCCGCGCCCTCGAAAAGACCATCAGGCAGGTACGCAGCCGCTTGTCAGCGGCCCGCAATCGCCTCGCCGTGGCACTGAAGGAACCCAACCGGGACACCGCCACCCGCCTTGAAGCTGACGCCCAGGCGCTGGACGAACGACTCGATGCACTCAGGCAGGAGCGGGCCGACACCCCGACCCATGTCCGCGCCGGCGACCTGTCGGAGCAGGACCGGCTGGACGCCCTGCCGGTTGGCGGGCGCCTGTTCATGGACGTGGTGCGGATGATCGCCTATCGCGCGGAGACCCGCATGATGGCGCCCGTGATCAGCGCCCAGGGCAAGAAACCGAATGCCCGCAGGCTGCTGCGCGCGTTGCTGACCTCCGACGCCAACATCATCCCGGAGCCTGCCAAGGGGATTCTGCGGATCCAGCTTCTCGGCCTCGGCAGCGACGCTTGCGACCGCATGCTCGCTCCCCTGGTCGAGGAACTCAACGGAACCAACACGATCTATCCCGGCACCGAACTCAGGCTCGTCTACCAGTTGGCCGGTAATCCGCCGCCAGAAGTGTCACCTGATTCCGCCTGAGGTCAGGAAGTCTGAAGTTAGCGCTTATGCCCCCCCCCCCCGACTTTCATTCACCCGAGAAACAACCAACCGCTCCGGCCGACCGAGCGGCGCGCGCCGCGCGTGCGTGTACTCCTGCGCACGCCCTCGCCTGCGGCATCACTCCGTCAACTACCAGGACAGCGACACCCGGCGCCCTGCGTGGCGCGTGCTCGGCGTTGAAAGACCTGCTCGACCCGCGGCTGCGGGGTGGTGGGGCTCGGCTCGGTACCGGAGCCAACGGGTCGGGCCCAGATGTCTTCGCGTTCGATCCCCCCGGCGCCGGCATCCTTCGCTTTCGCCGCCGCCGGGCCGACCCGTGCGTGCGCGGCCGACCGTTTCCAGGCGGGTGCCGGCGGGTTGCGCAGGTCCAGCAGTCGCGCCTGCTTGCCGATCAAGGGGCGGATGTCATAAAGATCGAGAACAGCGCCTTCCTGGACGGCACCAGACGGAGCCGTGACGGCAGTCCCGTGTCGCTGCCATTCGCCGCCGGCCAGGCTCCGGTGCTGGGTGAGCACACGCGGGATATCGCCCGCACGCCGCACGTACAGAACGAAGTCTTGCGGCGTCGTCACTCTTGGGCTACAATCCACTACGTGCTTCGCGTGCTCATGGACTCAGACTGCCTTATCAAGATCACTCGGGCGGGATACAAGGAGGCTGCCCTCCGGGCCTTCAAGGTGGTCGTGCCAGAGCCGGTCGTGAAGGAGGTCGTGGTCCAAGGCTCCGGGCGCGCTGAGTCGGAACTGATTGCCACGAATATCGGGGCACGCCGAATAGAGGTACGGGCGGTCGCTGAGGAGTCTGGGGACAGCGCTCTCGCGCCTGCCTTTCGGGCCGGACGCTTCGACTGCGTCGCAACCGACGACCGACGGCTGATCAGTCGTCTGACGACACTGGGCATCCCCTGTGTCGTGCCTGGCCTTCTGCTCTACGAGCTGGCCAAGCTCGGCCAGCTTTCGCACCAAGAGGCCGAGCGATTGCTGCAGCGTCTTCAGCCGTCCATCAGCAGTGACGAGTACCAGATCGTTCGCCACCTACTGAGGGGACTTAAGCAATGAGTGTTCGCAGCATACGCATTACCGAGGATATCGACGCAGCCGTCCGGTATGTCGCCGAGCGGGAACACGCCGAGCAGGCACAGTCGTTGCGTAAACTGGCGCGGATGGGTTTTGAAGCGTACGTCGCCGGTCAGTTCCGAGCGGGCGAGGTCACCCTACGGCAAGCCGCCGGTCTACTGGGGGTGACGCTCTGGGACGCCCTCGACCGACTTGCCGCGTTGGGTGCCGCTGGTAACGCCAGCGGAGAGTTACTACTGGCGGGGTTGGATACGCTGGAACTACCGGCCGAGTAGGTGGGGTCGTTAGCTACCGGTGGCGCTGGCTCGGTCCATCGCCGAACCCGTATGCAGACCGCCCGAGCGCTTCCCGGCGACCGCAACCGTCGCGGCTCCGCGCCCGCGACGGACTGCCGGCAAAACCCACGGCTGGCGTTGCCGGCCAGCCGGCCATTCAGACTCGCTGCTTCGCCGACTACGGCCCCGCGAGGCGGTGCGAGGCACGAGGCAGGTGCCGGCATCCGCCGAGCGCCCCAATACCGCCGCCCGAGGCGCCGCTTTTGGCCCCTCCCATCCCTTCGCCAGGAGTCCTACGGCGTCGGCACCCCGAAGCAATTGCCGTTCGCGGCTCGATGCCCGGCCCGCACGTACCCCGGGGCTGATGATAGCCCTTCCGGTCGGCATCTACTCCGCGATGCGCCAGGATACGGCCGTCGACTACGTGGGGCGCTCCGCCGCCATCATCGGCCTGGCAACGCCCAACTTCTGGCTGGGAATCATGGTCATGATCTACCCGGCCATCTGGTGGGCTTGGTCGCCGCCGATGCGGCTGGTTCCTCTCTCGGAAGACCCGCTGGGGAACCTCGCGGTGTTCATCATTCCCAGCCTGGTTGTGGGGACGACCATGTCTGCAGCCACCATGCGGATGACCCGCACCATGATGCTGGAAGTGCTCCGGCAAGACTACATCCGGACGGCCTGGTCCAAGGGTTTCAGGGAGCGGGTAGTGGTCCTGAGGCACGCCGTCAAGAATGCCCTCATCCCGGTAGTTACGCTGATCGGCATGCAGTTGCCGATCCGAGGCTTCTCTGAGCTTCCTCGGATTCGGTCTGCCACCGGAAGTTCCAAGCTGGGGCAGTCTGCTCAGCCGGGGAGGGCGTCAGTACATGGAGCAGGCGCCACGGCTGGCTCTCTGGCCCCTGGTCTGTGCCTGACGATTACGGTCTACAGTCTCAACATGTTCGGCGATGCCGTGAGAGACCTGCTTGATCCCAGGCTCAGGGGTGGTGTGGGTCGTCTCGGTGCCGCCGGCGCCAAGTCCGGCTTGAAGGGGCTTAAAGGGGCTTGAAGGAGCCATCGGCGGCGTCCGGCGGGAGTCCGAGCGCGGCGCGTGCATGGCGGGCGAAGTCGGGGGCGAGGCTGGCGGGAGTGAGGTTCACGCCCTTGGCCAGACGCCGTACCACGGTCCCGATCGCCGCCAGGCGGGCGTACCTCTTGTCGTTGGCGGCGACCACGTGCCACGGGTGGGCGACGGTCGAAGTGTTGAGGAACATATCTTCGATGGCCGTCTCGTAGTCGGACCAGCGCGCCCGGTTGCGCAGATCCTCGGCCGACAGCTTCCAGCGCTTCAGCGGGTCGTTCAGACGGGCGCGGAACCGCTTGAGCTGCTCGTCAGGCGTGACGTGGAGGAAAATCTTGACCATGCGCGTGCCGTCGTCGGCCAGCAACCGCTCGAAGTCGTTGATCTCCGCGTAGGCGCGGCGCCATTCGGCCTCGGTGGCGAAACCCTCGATCCGTTCCACCAGCACGCGGCCGTACCAGGAGCGGTCGAAGATCACCAGTTGCCCCGGATGGGGCATGCGCCGCCAGAACCGGTAGAGGTAGTGCTGCCCCTTCTCCTCGGGGGTCGGCGCGGCAATGGCCCACACCTTGAAGCCGCGCGGATCGAGCGGCCACCCCATGCGCCGGATGATGCCCCCCTTGCCCGCCGCGTCCCAGCCCTCGAATACCACCACCGCCCGCCGCCCTTGCGCCCGATAGGCCAGGGAAACTTCCTTGAGATCGTGCTGCAGTCGGCTGAGCCGGGGCTCGTAGTCGCCGCGCGCCACGAGCCGGGTCATGTCCAACCCGGTCAGGCTCGGCGGGCGCTGCTGCAACCGGATCGCCGGCCGCTGGCTGAGGCGCTGGCTGGAATCGCTCACGCGCTGCGCGGCTGCTGGACGCGAACTCATAGCACAAGACCTCCACGGGGCCGCTGAACGTCACCGCCACCGCGACGGTGTCGCCACCGGCATGGTTGTCGTCGCGACGAGAGTATACTCTTGCTCGTGTCACTTCTGCGGGGCCGGCGCTGCCGGCGGGTGGTGTTCAACACACCGGTCGATCATAGCGTACAATCGTCGCCGCGGAGTCGCGGTTGCCCGCCGGGGGGCGGGTGAGTCGATGGGATTCTCCGTACCGGCCGGCCGGCCGAGGAGGGAGCTGGGTGCAGGGGCTGTTCTGGTTCGCGGCCATATTCGGCGTCGGCGTGACGGTGATCGACCTGCTCGGCCTGATCGGCAGCGGCTCCGGCGATGCCGCCGGTGACGGCGGCGGGGCGCCGGTGCTGTCGGTCCTGCGCTGGGCGCGTACCCTGGTCTACTTCTGCCTCGGCTTCGGTCCCTTCGGGCTGGCGGCGGGGGCGTTCGGCTCCGGCCGCGCCGGCAGCCTGCTGTGGTCGGTCGCCGGCGGCGCATCGATGGCGATCCTGGCGCGGCTGTTCTTTCGCTTTCAGCGTACCCGGCTCGACTCGACGTTGCGGGATGACGAGCTGCTCATGGAACCGGGAACGGTGATGGTTCCGATCGCCGCCGGCAGCATGGGCAAGGTACGCGTGCACTTCGGCCAGAGCGTCGCCGAACGGTACGCCCGCGGCGACGACGCGGCAGAGCACTTCGCCGCAGGTGACCGCGTGGTCATTGCGCGTGTCACGGAACAGTGCGTATTCGTACGCAGGGAGGAGGATCAATAATGGGAGGATTAATAATGGAAGAATATATCGCCAGCGGTATCGGCGCGGTGGCCGCGTTCGTGTTCGTGGTGGCCATGCTGCGCTCGGTGATCCGCGTCTGTCCGCCGGACCAGGTCCTGGTCGTCACCGGCGCCAAGACCCGCGTTCGCGGCAAGAGCTACGGCTTCCGCCTGCAGCGCGGCGGCTGGACCTTCGTCGTTCCCTTCTTCCAGAGCGTGCGGGGACTGGGCTTGAGCACCATTCCCATCGACGTGCGCGTGGACGGGGTCAACTCGGCCAACGGGATCACCGTCGGCGCCGATGCCACCGCCTGCGTCTGTGTCGACCACGAGGACGACACGTTGCTGTACTCGGCGGTCGAACGCCTCATGGGCAAGTCGCGGGCCGAGATTCAGGAGCAGATTCAGCAGACCATGGTCGGCAACTTTCGCGGCGCCCTCAACAAGACCACGCCGTTGCAGGCGATCGGCATGGTGGAGAGCGTCGATGAGAGCGACCGTGCCGGCGAGCGCGGCAGTATGGTGCGGAGCGACGCTCAGCCCGACGACGACGACATGGAAGGCGAGCGTGCCCAATTCCGCGCCGAGCTGCTGCGGGACAGCAATCAGGACCTCAGCACGTTCGGCATGCGGGTCGTGTCGGTGTCGCTGCAGAAGATCTGGGACACGTCGAACTACATCGCCAATCTGGCCAACAAGACCCTGTCGCGGAAGCGGCAGGAGGTGGAGATCGAGGAGGCGCGCCTGAAGGCGCAGGCAGAGCGGGCCGAGTCGGACGCCAACCGGCGCGCGGCGGTGGCCGAGAACACCGCCGACGAGCAGATCATCGCCGCCCAGCAGGAGCTCGAGGTGCTGCGCCGCACGTGCGCGGCGGCGGTGGAACGGATCAGACTGGAGACGGACAGCGCCATTGCCCGCGCCGACAGCGAGGGCGAGCGCGCCGTGCAGGAGATTGCCGTCGAGCTGCGCAAGTTGAAGAACGTCTCGGACGTGACGCTGGAGGCGGACGCCAAACGGCGCGCCGCCGAGATCCTGGCGGACGGTCAGAACCAGGCGGTGCAGATCGTCGAGTCGATCCACAACGACCTGCTCGATCAGAAGGCGAAGCTGGTGGCCGGCGTCGGCGAAGCGGGGAAGATCGCCCTGTTCGTGCAGCAGCAGCTCCCGACGCTGTTCGCTGCCTACGAGCGCTATGCGCGCGAGCTGAAGGTGGACAACGTGGTAGTCATGGATGACGAGCGCGGCATGAACGGATTGCTGAACCGCGGCCCGGAGGCGTTCGTCGATTTCCTGCACCGGTTCGAGGAGGGATTCGGCATCAGCGTGAAGGACCTGCTCGGCCAGCGCGCCGCGGCCGGCGCGGAGGAGGCGCAATCATGATCGGGTTCGTGGTCATACTCTCGCTGCTCGTGGTGGTGACGCTGTTCATCCAGCTCATCACCAAGATGAAGATCGTCGGCGCCGACGAGCTGGCGATCGTTGCCGGCCAGGGCAAGTCGTTCTCCTCGGTGCGCGGCGGGCGGGTGTTCGTGTTTCCGCTGATCCACCGGTTCTATCGCATGGACATGCGCCCGCGCACCACCAGCGTGCGGGTGGAGTCGGCCATTGCCGCCGGCATCGTGCCGCTCACGGTAGTTGCCACCGTCAGCTTCGCCGTTGCGTCCTCGGGCGAGGGGTTGCGCAACGCGATCCGCCGCATCCTGCTGATGACGCGCAACTGGGACGAGCTGACCGGTATCGCCACCGGCATCATCGAGGGCCACCTGCGCGACTCGATCGCCACCATGACGCCGGAGGAGGTGATGACCGACAAAGACCGGCTGGTGCAGAACATGATCCGGGTGTGCAAGGCCGATCTGGCGGGCATCGGCCTGGAGATCACGGCGATGAACATCGCCGACGTGGATGACCACCGCCTGGAGGGGGTGCGCGAGCCGGAGCTGTACATCGCGCTGCTGAAGCGGATCCAGTCGGCCAACGCCGAGGCGCAGTCGCGGGCCGCGCAAGCGCAGGCGCGCGCCGCCGCCAAGGAGGAATCGGAGACGCGCCGCGCCGAGGTGGCGGTGCGGGAGGCGGCCAACGCCGAGGAGAGCCTGCGCGCGCAGACCCGGGTCGACGTGGCCCAGCAGAGCCAGCGCAGCGCCATCGGCGTGCAGCGCGCCGAGCGTGACGCGGAGGCCAAGGTGTCCGGGACCAAGGCGCAGATCCGCGCGGAGGAGCAACGCATCAAGATGCTGCATGAGAAGTACCGCGCCGAGCTCCTGGTTCCCGCCGAGGCGGAACAGGAGCGGATGGCGTTGCAGGCCAAGACCACGGCGGCCGAGATCCGCGGCCGCGCGCAGGCGGAGATCGACCAGTTGACGCGCACCATCGAGATCCTGCGCGTCGGCGGCAGGTCCGCCCTCACCGCATACGTCATCGAGCACTTCGACAAGTTCATCGAGCCGTTCGCGCGGACCCTGGCCCTGTTCCCGGCGCAGCACACGACGGTGATCTCCGGCGCCGGCGGCACGCGCGGTCCGATCTCGGGCGTGCATCCGCACCCGGTGGAGCAGGAGAAGGCGCGCCTCACCCTGCAGGCGCTGGGCGCCATCGCCAGCGTCGCCCAGCCGCCCGCCGAGCCGCCCGACCCGCGCCGCCGCCCGCCGGAGCCGCGAACGCGATAGGGACGGCGAAGTTCGCCTTTTAATACGGCGCACTATCTGATATGTTCTCCTTCCAATAAGGAGAAATGAGATGGCGATTTCGTTGCGTCAGGCTCTGGTGGAGCAGCTTGCGGACTCGCTTGGGCGGCCGCTGCCTTCCTTTACCCCGCGTCGCGTGTTCGGGCGTACCGGCCTGCCCGGCAAGGCCACGGCGGTGACCGGGATGCGGCGCGCCGGCAAGACCACGTTTGTGCATCAGCTTCGGCGCGAGCGCATCGAGCGGGGCATTGCCCTGGATCGGCTACCGTTCATTTCCTTCGAGGACGAGCGCCTGGCGGGATTGGAAGCCGGCGAGCTCGGCGTGCTCGTAGACGAGTACTACCGGCGTGTTCCGCAGGCTCACGATGCGACGGTGACCTGGTGCTTCGACGAGATCCAACAGGTGCCGGGGTGGGAGCGGTTCGTGCGCCGGCTCCTCGACGGCGGCGGCTGCGAAGTGCTCATAACCGGATCGTCAGCGGCGCTGCTGTCGAGTGAGATCGCCACCGCGCTGCGCGGACGGGCGTGGCAGGTGTTGATCCATCCGTTCGCGTTCGCGGAAGCGCTGCGCCACCGGGGACAGTCGATCCCGCCGACTGCAAACCGCGTGACGCGCCGCGACCGTTCCCATCTGGAGCGGACGCTGCTCGACTGGCTCGCTGCCGGCGGTTTTCCGGAAGCCCAGGGACTGGACCCCGAATCCCGGCATCAGCTCTACCGTGACTACGTGGACGTGGCCGTGCTGCGCGACGTGGTGGAGCGGCATCAGGTGCGCAACGTGACCGCGCTGCGCTGGCTGGTGCGCCACCTCCTGGGGAATGCCGGGTCGACTTTCAGCGTGGAGAAGTTTCATGCCGCGCTGCGCTCGCAGGGCCTGGCGGTTGCCAGGGATACGCTGCACCAGTTGCTCGCCCACCTGGAGGACTGCTATCTGGTGCGCCTGGTGTGGATGGAGACGGCCTCGGAGCGCCAGCGCATGGTGAATAGGCGCAAGGCATACCCGGTCGATGCCGGCCTGATCCCGGTATTCGACCGTAGCGGGCGGGCGAACGTCGGCCACGCCCTGGAGACCGCGGTCCTGATCGAGCTGGAGCGCCGCCGGTTGGAGGTAACCTACGTGCGCACCCCGGAGGGCTATGAGGTCGACTTCCTGGCTCGCGACGCCACCGGTGGCATGGAGCTGATCCAGGTGTGTGCGGACGCCTCCGACACAGCGACCGCCACCCGCGAACTGCGCGCCCTGGTGGCGGCCGGAAACCTGTTCCCACGCGCCGGCAAGCGAGTGATTACGCTGACCGGTGACACCCTCCCGTCGCAGCCGCCCGCGGCCGTGGAGGTACAGTCGGCCGCTGAATGGTTGCTGGCACCCTATGCCGGCATCGATGCGCACCGGACTCCGCGTCGCGAAACCGAATCGTCAACTGGGTCATGACACGAGCGCAATGCGATGGGGACTGCACGGCCGAGCCGTCAGGCGGGGGTCGCGGAGCTCTTGAGGAGCTTGTCGATCAGGACGAAGGCCAAGGCCGCCTGCTCGTTGCGGGTCAGGTCGCGCTGGATGGTGCTGAGTGCCGCGTCGATCCGGGGCGCGGCTTTGGGGTCCTCCCGGGCGAGGCGGAAGGCGGCGGCGAGCTGGGTCTGGTTGATGCAGTAGACCGACTCGCCGCCGGTGATGTCGACCGACTGAACGGCCACCGAGTCAGACCGCGAAGCTGGCGCCGCAGCCGCACGCCTTGCTGGCGTTGGGGTTGCGAAAGCGGAAGCCGAGGTTGATCAGGTCGTCGGAGTAGTCGATCTCCAGCCCGTCGACGTGATCGGCGCTGTTGCGGTCGGCGACGATCCGGACGGTGCCGGAGGTGAACAGCCGACGGTCGAACGGGGTCTCGGTGGCGTCGACCGAGGCCTCGTAGGTCATTCCGGCGCAACCGCCCTCGGTGACCCAGATGCGGAGGAACTGGTCGCTGTCGCCGGTGAGCCGGGCGACCTCGGCAATGGCGCGCTCGCTGACGTTGATCAGCGGCTGGCGGGTGATCGTGTCCTGCACGGCGGATCTCCTCGCCCCAAGCTACTGCCGGGGGGGGCGTGTTGTCAACGGGCGGTCGACCGACCGACCGACCCGACCCGACCCGACCGACCGAGCACGGGCGGCCCGGTCGCCGTAGCGGGCGCAACTCTAGTACAATCAGCCGCGGAGGTCTGCGATGACGAACCTTACCGACCTGAACAGCGCCAAGCCGGAAGAGGGCCCGGATGGCGTGTTCCGCACTACGCTGAGCTACGGCGCCGAGGCGAGCCCCAGCTACTTCTTCGGCCCCAACGAGTACCGCGCCGCGGAGGCCCTCGAGGACAGCGAGTTCGTCGAGGTGTTCGCACCGATGCGGCCCGAGTACGCCCCCTCGTAACCGTTGGCGGCATGCGCCGAGCTGTCGTTCGCGACCGTCGCCCGGCTCTGCGCGCGGCATGGATTGACGCCGTGCGGGGTGGTGGCGGCGCGGCGCGATCCGGCCGTGGAACGCGCCTATCGGGCGTGGCTGGCGGCGGGAAGGCACGGGTCGATGGCCTACCTGGAGCGCCACGCGCCGTTCAAGGCCGACCCGCAGGCGCTGCTGCCCGGCTGCCGGACCGTGCTGGTGGTGACGCTCGGCTACTACCAGACCCCCGGCCGACGCTGGACCGGGCGCGATCAGGGGACGCAGGCGGTTCACGATGGACGGCCTGCAGCAACTGTCGGGACCTGGGTACGATCCAACGACGCCGATGCGACCGGACGCATCGCGCAGTACGCCTGGGGCCGCGACTATCACAAGCTGCTGCGCGCGCGGCTGCGCGCCCTGGCGCGGGAATTGGGGAAACAGTATCCGGAGCACCGGTTCCGCGCCGGGGCGGACGCCACGCCGCTGCTGGAGACCCATTACGCGGTAGCGGCCGGGGTCGGCTTTCGCGGCAAGCACACGCTGGCGATCAACGCCGCCCACGGGAGCTGGTTCTTCATCGGCGAGCTGCTCACCACGCTGGCCATCGAGGAGCCGCCCAAGCCGGCGCCCAAACGGTGCGGCAGCGGCTGCACCTACTGCATCGACGTCTGTCCCACGCGGGCGATCGTCGCCCCCTACCAGCTCGACGCGCGCCGCTGCATCTCCTACCTCACCATCGAGCACCGCGGTCCGGTGCCGGAAGAGCTGCGGCCCGCGATCGGCGACTGGCTGTTCGGCTGCGACCTGTGCCAGGAGGTGTGCCCGTGGACGGTGCGCGCGCAGGCCACCGCGGAGCCGGACCTGCTCATCTGGCGCGCGGGCAGCTCGCAGGCGCTGGCGCCGCTGCTGGCGCTGCGCACCCACGGCGACCTGACCGCCCGCTTCGCCGGCTCGCCGCTGATGCGCGCCGGCCGCGACCGGCTGGTGCGCAACGCCTGCACCGTGGCCGGCAACCGGCGCGCCCGTGAGCTGCTGCCGCAACTCCGCCGGCTGACGCAGGACCCCGACCGCGGCGTGGCCGAGCACGCGCGCTGGGCGGTGGCCCGGATCACCGCCGCGGAGCAACCGTGACCGCGTCCGCCGACCCCAGCGGCGACACCATCGTCGCCATCGCTACCCCGCCCGGCACCGGCGCGCTGGCGATCGTGCGGCTCAGCGGACCTGCCGCGCTGGCCGTGGCCGACGGCGCCTTCCGCGGCCGCCGGCCGTTGCGCGCCGCCGCGACCCACACCGCGCACTACGGCCGCATCGTGCAGCCCGCCGCCCGGGGGGTGAGCGCCGCCACCGGTCTGGTCGCGGCGGCGGCGGCCGTCGCAACGGCGCCTGAGCCAAGCGCAGCCGACGGCCTGGAGGTGGTGGACGACGTGATCGCCACCGTGTTCCGGGCGCCGGCCAGTTACACCGGCGAGGACACCGTCGAGATCACCTGCCACGGCTCCAACCTGGTGGCCGCGACCGTGGTCGCCGCCCTTCTGCGCCACGGCGCGCGCGCCGCCGAGCCGGGCGAGTTCACCCGCCGCGCCTTCCTCAACGGCAAGCTGGACCTGACCCAGGCCGAGGCGGTGGCGGAGGTGATACGGTCCGCCACCGCGGCCGCCCTGCGCGGCGCCCGCAACCGGCTGGGCGGCGCGCTCGGCGCGCAGGTGGCGGGCTTGCGGCAGCAGTTGCTGGATTGCGCGGCGCGCGTCGAGCTGGAGCTGGACTTCGCCGAAGATGACGTGGAGCTGGCGCCGGCGGGAGAGATCGCCGCGCGCGTGGGAGAGGTGCGCGCCGCGATCGCCGCGATGCTCGCGACCTTCCGCACCGGGCGCATGCTCCGCGACGGCGTGCACGTGGTGCTGGCCGGGCCGCCCAACGTGGGCAAGTCGTCGCTGCTGAACCGGCTGGCGCAGGAATCGCTGGCGCTGGTCACCGACGTACCGGGCACCACCCGCGACGTGATCCGCGAAGACCTCGACCTCCACGGCGTGCCGGTGCGGCTGCACGACACCGCCGGGCTGCGGGTCACCGACGAGACCGTGGAGCGGCTGGGCGTGGAGCGCAGCATCGCCACCGTCGCCGACGCCGACCTGGTGCTGTTCGTGACCGCCGCCGACGAGCCGTTTCCCCACACCGCCCTGGAGCAGGTGCGCGCGGCCGTTGCCGACGCCGGGTCCACGACCAGGGCGCCGACCTCCGGCGCACCGGAGGTGGTGGTGATCGCCAACAAGTGCGATCTGGCACCGGCAGCGAACGGTACTGCGGCGCCGCCGCCGGCCCTCACGGTATCGGCCAAGACCGGGACGGGGATCGATGCTCTGAGCCGCCTGCTGGTGGCCCGCACCGTGGGGCAGGAAGGCCCAGACTACACCGAACGCAGCTCCCTGGTGGCCAGCGCCCGCCACCGTGACAACCTGCAGCGCGCCGACGCCGCGCTGGCCCGCGCCCACGACGCGGCGGCGGCCGGCGCCGGAGGCGAGCTGGTGGCCGCCGACCTGCGTGCCGCCGTCGCCCACCTGGAGGAGATCATCGGCATCGTCGCCGGCGATGACGTGCTCAACCGGATCTTCGCCGACTTCTGCATCGGCAAATAGGTAAGGCCGCCTATACCGCTTGGCCAAGGACACGCTGCTCTGAAACTGAAACCTTTTGGTAGCGGCACCGACGCCCCCCACCGACGCCGACTTCGTTGACGGAAGCATAGCCATACGTGTACACATACACGTATGGCAACCAAGACCATTTCCATCGATCTGGAGGCCTACGAAAGGCTGCGGAGCGCGCGCCGGTCGCCTGATGACTCCTTCTCGAAGGTGATCAAACGTGCGATCTGGCCGCCCGCCCCGGGAACCGTAGCGTCCATGCTGGCTGTGCTCGACGGCATGCCGGTCATGACCGAAGCCGAGCTTGATGGCTTGGATGCTGCACAGGTCGCAGACGCGGCACCGGAGGATCGGTGGCAACGAAAGTAGCTTTCGACACCACGTTTCTCATCGACTTGCAGCGAGAGCGTAGTGCCTTGGCGGGAGCACCGTGCTTTGAAACGGGAGCGCAGTCACTGCGAGATCGCCGGCCCGGCGCATCGTTTCCTGGCGGCTGCACCCGATTGGAGCTCTACCTGTCACCTACGGCGCTGGGCGAGTTCGCGGAGGGGTTCTCCGACGGAAGACCCGCTGCTGCAAACCGTTCGCGAACAACATCTGCTGTTGCCGATCGACGACCGAACCGCCCTCGCCTACGGGCGGATTGCGCGCGCGTTGCGGCAGGCCGGTCGGCTGATCGGGGCCAACGACCTCTGGATCGCGGCGACCAGCGTGCGCTACGGGTTGCCCCTGGTTACCGCGAATACGGCCCAGTTTGGCCGGGTGACCAGTCTGGAGATCATAACCTACCGCTGACCGGCCCACTTCCCGGCAGCGATACTCATGGCGCGGCACGCATGTCCGAAGACCGCGTACGGTACTGCTCTCTACGTGCGAGCGGGCGGGCGCCTCGGCAAGAAGGTCATGCGCTCGATCTACGCTGCGCGTCCAATCGCTCGAACGGGGGCAGATCAAGCCAGTAGCGCGTGTGGCGGCGTTCGCCGGTGCGGCGCAGGGCGCGCTTGGCGACCAGATCGGCGAGGTCACGGGTGGCCGTAGAGGCTGGCGCGCCGGTGATGCGGCGGTAATTTGCAGCGCTGAGGCCGCCCTTGAATCCGTCCGGCTCCTCCCGGAACAGTCGCAGCAGCGTTTTCGTCTGGCGTGGATTCAGCCGTCCTCGGAGTCGGTCGAACATCCGGGTCTGCTCGATCAGCCGGATCAGGCGCCGCTCGCTCCAGGCCTGGGCGTCCAACACGATGCCGCCGAACCACTCCAGCCATCCGGTGATGTCCAGCGAGCGGTTGGCGGCCGCAAGCGCGTTGTAATAAGCGTTGCGGCGGCGGGCGATCGCCCGCGAGAGCGCGATCAGACTCGGCTCACCCAGCGCTTGGGCGAGCGCTTTTTCGGCCAGCGCCCGGCCGATCCGGCCGTTCCCATCTTCGAAGGGGTGGATACGGACGAAGTACCAGTGCGCGATCCCGGCCCGGGTCAACGCCGGCGTAGCGTCCTGCCGCCCGTACCAGGCGATGAACCGGTCCATCTCGGTCGGCACCGCGGCGGACGGCGGCGCCTCATAGTGGATTCTCCGGCGGTAATCGGGGCCGGAGACCACTTGCATTGGCTCGGGATGGCGCCGATATCCGCCGATCACCGCCAATGCTCGGCGCTCTTGCATCAGCATTCGGTGCCACGTCCACAACGTTGCGTGATCCAACGGCGCGCGAAACGTGCGGTAGAGCGCTACCATCATCTCGGCCACACCGGCCTCGGCGGGCGTGACTCTGCGCGAGTCGCCGCTCAGTCCGAGAGATGGCGCCAAGCGCCAACCCGCCGGCCGGACTCGTGCAGGAACCGGGCCTCCAGTGACGCCATTCGGGACCGGTCCCACGCGAAGCCGGGCCACCCGGCTTGTTGCCAAATCCACTTCATGAGCGATAGCGCCTCCCCCTATCGCCCACGAGAACGCCTGTTCTTGGGCGACGTTCCCTTTGGCACAGTCTACGCGGACCGGGCAACGGGTAGAGGTATGGCGAACAGCGGCGGGGAAACACGACCACCACGATCGCCGCCCACACGGCGTAGACCGGCAGGTAGGCGGTCTGCCACCGCTCCAGGGCGGCGAACGCGCCGGCGCCGCGTAGAAACCGGGCGTACAGCCAGGCCGACCCGGCCAAGTTGACCAGCAGGATGAGGTTCTCGGCCAGTGCCGCCACCTTGTTGGCGCTCAAGCCGAACTCCGAGATGCGCGTCGCGATCGCCGCCAGCGCCACCACGTCCACCACCAGTGCGGCCACCACCAGGAGCTGCTGCAGGGCGTCGAACGCGTCGCGCGGCGCTTGCGGGTCGCGCGCCGACACTCCGTACAGCAGCAGGCCCACGACCAGCACCAGCAGCAGGTCGAAGCCGATCAGCACCTCCCGGTCGACGGCGATACCGTTGCCGGTCCACACCATGGTCACCAGCAACGCCAGCAACACCGCCGCGAACAGCGGCGTGAACACGCGCGTAAGCAGCGGCGCCAGGTTCTCGATCACGCTCTGCTTCCGCTCTACCAGCCAGCCGCCCACGATCACCGCTCCGAGCGCGCCGCACGGCAGCAGCCAGGTCTCCAGCAGCCGCCCGACGTCCAGGCCGATGGCGCCGAACATGGTCCCGGTGAAGAACGCGAGCACGCCGCCGCCGAGCGCGAACAGCACGTAGTAAATGAACAGCTCCCCGGAGAAGCGCACGAAGTCCATGCGCCCGGCAACCGAGCTCCAGCGCCCGCCGGCGTAGGCGACGCCCACCGCCAGCCACAGCGCGATCGGCAGATGGATCGCGGTGAGAAGCCCGGTGGCGCCGTGCGGCGCAAACGGGAAGGCGTTGGCCAGCACGGCAGCCGCAGCGAACGGCGCGGCCAGCCACCGCGCGCGGCGCGCGTCCCAGCCGCGCTTCCGGAGCAAGTAGCCGGTCAGCAGCGGCAGCACGAACAGGGAGGCGTTGCGTGCGTAGAACCCCTCACTGGCGGCGCTGCCGAAGTGGTGGCCGAACAACTCGGGAACCTTGATCGCCGCCGCCGCGGCGAGCGCGATGCCCACTACCACGGCGGTCTCGGTGCGCCCGCCGCCAGCCGGGCCGCCGCCGGCGGGTTCGGCCACGAGTTGCTTCCACCACCGCTCGGAGTGGACGCGCGCGAACTCGCGGCACGCCGCGTCGATGTTTCCCATCCGCCTGACCGCGACCAGCAAGGCCTCGTCGGCCGCCAGACCGGTAGCCAGCAGCGCGGCCACCTGCTCGCGCAGATGGACTTCCATCTCCTCCACGTCGGTGGGATCGACTGCCCGGCCGTGCAGCAGGTGCGCCCGCCACCGGGCAATCTGCGTCTCCAGGGTGTTCTCGTCCGCCATGCGCTATATCTTCTAGCCAGCTACAGTATGGCAGGCAATGTAGTACGCAACAGCTTACCGCCCGGCGGGAAACGCCCGGCCGGCGCCGGTCACGCGGCCGCGCCTCGTTGCTCAGGAGAAGGTCGTCGCCATCCAGCGCACCTCACCGGCAACTGCGGTCCCGCGATGGGGCCACGGCTCCGGTGGGCGACGCTGATTGTCGCTCACCAGGACCCAGCGCCCGGTCTGATCCTTGCCCGCGCGCCGCACGATCCACTCGTCGCCGATGCGCAGCACGAAGATGTGCCCGAGACGGCGCCGGCGGCGTTGGTGATCGACCAGGATCGAGCAGCCGCCCGGCAGCGTTGGCTGCATCGCGTCTCCCCGCACCTCCATGATCGTGCAGCGGTCGGGATCGATCGCGTGGCGCTCGAGCCAACTGCGTTGAAACGCGAGGTAGCCGATGATGGGCGCGTGCTCCAGCTCGGGGACGCCCCCGGCCGCCGGGTCAGGGGTGCGCATCGCCACGTAGCCTGGATCGCGCCGGTCTCCGGCCTCGGGCAGGGCGGCGTTGCGCCTGGACTCGGTAAGCTCGCGTAGCAGCAGAGCCAGATCTTCGCGCAGCCCGGCGCGCAACTCCTGCCGCAGCTTCATCGCCCACGTGGGGGACTGCTCAGCGGCGGGCGGAGCAGGGGCTCGGTCGACCGTGCCAGCCGTGTAGGGGGTGGAGCCGCTCGCGATCCGCGTCGTATCCGCTACGCGCGGCGGTCCGACGTAGAACTCCAGACCGAGGGCCGAGGTAGCGAGTTCCAGGGTGGTGCTCAACGCCGCCCGCCCGTGCAGGATGCTGCGAAGCTGTCCGACGGGTATCCCGGTGCGGGCAGAGAGCGGCCGCAGGCCCTCTCGTTCGACTTGAGCGCGTACCACCGAGCGGAGATGTTCCAGCCCCTGACGTGTCACGTGTAACACGATACCGCAAATATCTCAGAAAAGCCACCGGACCCGTTTGACAGGGGTGGACAGGCCGTGCTATGTCTGGCACGATGCACGCTATGGATGACACGGAAGAGTGGCTGTCCCGCCTCTGCACGATCTTCGCCAAGCGTACCCGGCGCCGGCTGTCGACGGTCTCACGCTTGGCGACCGGCAGCGGAGAGACGATCGCCCGTCTGAAGCGAGGCCGTACCATCACGATCCGCCGCGCGGCTCGGGCGCTCAGGTACCTGTCCGACCACTGGCCCGACGACCAGGAATGGCCTGCCGAGATCCCGCGGCCCAAGGACGCCGCGCGTGATCGCCGCCGGCTTACCCGGAGCCGCCGCCAGTGAGCAACTCCGTCGACCACAGCAAACTCGCGCCGGTCGTGCAGCTCACAACGACCGGGCCACGACTAACCGGAGGTGTCACATGTGACCCGATATCGCAAAAGTCACAGAAAATAAAACATCGGCGGTTGACGCATCCCGCCAAGCCGTATCATGAACAGGTTCTTGCCCATCGCTTGTGTTTGAAGGCAGGCGAGAGTTCGGCAGTGGAATTACCGTTCTTCAACAAGATTCAACAACAAGAGAAGAGGAATCACCCGATGGACATTTGGAAAACCCATACCGACCATACATATGTATATGTGAGGCATGTGCGGCAACTGATTGGAGTCGCGCTGGCGCTGGCCCTGGTTGGCTGCGTTAGCGCCGGAAGAATTGAGACGTCGAAAGAGTCCTCCGTGACGGATCAATCAGGAGACGCTGTAACCACCGCGACGTTCCTCGCGATAGACGTGTGGGCGAGCGTCACGGTAGAGGACGTGGTCGAGTTACTGGCGAACGGTGCTGACGTTAACGAACGCGACTCTGAAAGTAATCGTACGCCGCTGCACTTGGCCGTTAGGGATAACGTTCCACCTGTCGTTCTCGAAGCGCTTCTGGACGCGGGAGCCGATCCGAATGCGCAGGATAATGACTCTTTGGTTCCTCTGCACTTTGCAGCTCCCACCCCAAATAGCGGTGATAACATAGCCCTCCTGGTCCGGTACGGAGCCGACGCAGACGCTCGCGCCGACGGCTTTACGCCGCTTGACTTGGCTCTGTATGAGAACAATTCGGTCAATGTCATGGCACTGCTCGAATCCGGTGCAGACCCGAACGCGCGCGATGAATGGGGCGGGACGCCGTTACACTTGGCGGCCGATTACTCGGCCGATCCCTCGGTCGTGAGTGCTCTCGTCGCGGCGGGAGCAGACCCGAACGCTCGAAATAGTATTGGGACTACTCCCATATTCGGGGTGAGCAACCCGTGGACCGCGGAAGCGCTAATCAAGGCTGGCGCCGACGTGAACGCCGCAGCTCCTGATAACTCAAACCCGCTGTATGTCGTCAGCCGTCAGGATCTTGTAGGTAAAGATGTGGACTACCCAACCGTCGAGGTGCTGCTGAAGGCCGGTGCCGTGTGCCCGGAGGGTACAGGCCTAGTGAACAATCAATGCAGGTAGCGTAGCAACGACAGCCACACGTTCGAGCGGAGATGTTCCAGCCCCCGACGTGTCACGTGTAACACGATACCGCAAATATCTCAGAAAAACCACGAGATCCGTTTGACAGGGTAGGCGGATCGTGCTATGTCTGACACGTTGTACGCTATGGATGACACGGAAGAGTGGCTGTCCCGCCTCTGCACGATCTTCGCCAAGCGTACCCGGCGCCGGCTGTCGACGGTCTCACGCTTGGCGACCGGCAGCGGCGAGACGATCGCCCGTCTGAAGCGAGGCCGTACCATCACGATCCGCCGCGTGTGACCGCCGCCAGCGTGCCCACCGGAGCCGCCGCCAGTGAGCAACTCCCTCGACATCGCGGCGGCCACGCATCGAGCGGAAAGCACGGTGCGCGAGCTGGTCAAGGTTTGCTGTCACGAGACGTATACGTGGGCGACCGAGGTGAAGATGCCTGTGGGTCCGGTGCGCGGGATGCAGCGGACGCGCAGGAATGCGAAGATGGCGACACAAGATGGCAGTAGCGGAAGCAAAACGATGTTCGACCTGATCGTGATCGGCGGCGGGCACGCCGGCATCGAGGCGGCGGTGGCGGCGGCGCGCATGGGCTGCAGCGTTGGCTTGGTCACCAGCGAAGCCGCGGCCATCGGCCGCATGTCCTGCAACCCGGCTATCGGCGGCACCGCCAAGGGTCACCTGGTGCACGAGATCGACGCCCTCGGTGGGGTGATGGGGGAGCTGGCGGACGCTACCGGCATCCAGTTCCGGCTGCTGAACCGCTCCAAGGGGCCGGCGATCTGGTCGTCGCGCTGCCAGTCCGACCGCGAGGCGTACGCCGCCGCGGCGCAGGAGCTGGTGGCGGCCGCAGGAGCCATCACCGTTATCGAGGAGATGGTGGTGGACGTGGTGGCCCGTGGCGGCCGGGTGGCGGCCGTGGTGACCGGTACCGGGGAGGAGATCGGCTGCCGCGCGCTGGTGGTCGCGTCGGGCACGTTTCTCAATGGCGTGCTGTTCACCGGCCTGAACGGCAGCGCCGGCGGGCGATTCGGCGAGCAGCCGGCTACCGGGCTGTCGGAGGCGTTCGGCCGCCTGGGCATCGAGACCGGCCGCCTCAAGACCGGCACCCCGCCGCGGCTGCTGCATGCCAGCATCGACTTCAGCGTGCTGGACGAGCAGCCGGGCGACGACCGCCCGGTGCCGTTTTCGCGACGCACCGACCCGGCCCGTTTCCCGCGCCTGCCGCAGGTGAGCTGCCACGTCACCTTCACCAATCGCGCGACCCACGAGCTGCTCGCCACCGGCTTCGACCGCTCGCCCATGTTCACCGGCCGCATTCAGGGGGCAGGCCCGCGCTACTGCCCTTCGATCGAGGACAAGGTGGTGCGCTTCGCCGACCGCGACCGCCATCAACTGTTCCTGGAGCCGGAGGGGCTGGACAGCGACCTGATCTACCTCAACGGCTTCTCCAGCTCGCTGCCGGCGGAGGTGCAGTTGGCGGCGCTACGCACCGTGCGCGGCCTGGAGCAGGTGGAGGTGGCGCGCTACGGCTACGCCGTGGAGTACGATTTCTTTCCCGCCTACCAGGTGGACGCGACGCTGGAGAGCAAGCACCTGCGCGGGCTCTACTTCGCCGGCCAGGTGAACGGCACCTCCGGCTACGAGGAGGCAGCGGCACAGGGGCTGATGGCAGGGATCAACGCGGCGCTGTCCCTGCACCGCGGTGCGAACGGCGCCCGTGACGAGCTGGTCCTGCGCCGCGACGAGGCCTACGTCGGGGTGCTGATCGACGACTTGGTGACCAAGCCGTCGTACGAGCCGTACCGCATGTTCACCTCGCGTGCGGAGCACCGCCTGGTGCTGCGCCAGGACAATGCCGACCGTCGCCTGAGCGCGTACGGACATGAGCTGGGTCTGATCGGCGACGAAGCGATGACGCGGCTGCGCCGCCGGTCCGAGCTGCTCAACGCCGCCGTGGCGGCACTGCGGCGCACGACGCTGGCGCCGGCCAGGGTCAACGGCTGGCTGCGGGCGCGCGGCGCCAGCGAGCTGCAGCGCCCCGAGAGCGCCGCCGCCCTGTGCCGGCGCCCCGAGGTCCGGCTGGGCGCCCTGCTGGGCGAGACACTGTCCCCGGCGGACGCCGCAACCGCGGCACCCGCCGCCGGAACCGACGCCAGCCCCCCGCTCACGGCGCTGCTCGCCGACCCCGAGTTGCTGGCCGCAGCCGAGGTGGAGTTGAAGTACGAAGGCTATATCGCCCGCGAGCGCCACAACATCGAGCGGCTGCAGCGGTTCGAGGCGCTGCGCATTCCCCATTCCCTCGA
This sequence comes from Spirochaetia bacterium, assembly GCA_965198005.1. Lineage (GTDB taxonomy): Bacteria > Spirochaetota > Spirochaetia > SZUA-6 > Bin103 > Bin103. Next base: position 420,927 of record CBDAOI010000002.1, on the reverse strand, counting down.
CTACGGAGCCATCGATGCCCTCTCGCACGAGGGCCGTGAGAAGCTCCAGCTCGTGCGGCCGCGCACGCTCGGCCAAGCCAGCCGCATCAGCGGCGTAAGCCCGGCCGACCTCAGCATCCTGCTCGTGCAGTTGCGCGCCGGTGGTCGCGGACGCATGCGTACGTGAACAGGCCGTTTCAGCGCACGGCATATGCCGGGAGCACCTTGACGCCCACTAATTCCCACACTATCGTTGCCCAAAGAGTCAGGAAAGCGAATGGTCTTCGGTGTATTTTGAAGTTCTTGGAACCATTGAGAGTATCGAAACAATCGCAGTAGGCGGATGAAGATCAAGCGGTTTCTGGATTGAAATGATAGAACGATTCGTAGTGTGCATCGAGAACAGAGAGTGCAGCGATCTGGAGACTCGAAAACTCTATCAGACTGTTCCCGACGAAGAAGCAGAACGCGAAGGGTATCTGCGCGTGGTAGACGAGTCAGGCGGAGACTATCTGTACCCTGAATCCTACTTCGTACCGGTGGACGTGCCGCAACACGCTCACGCATCTCTGCGTTCATCAAAGTAGGGAACGTGCAGTTGCGCGCCGCCGGTCGCGGACGCGCGCGTGCCTGAGCACCGCGTCCATTCCATTCGCCGGCTCAGTCCCTCCGCGTACGTGATCCGACTGGAGCGCGGTGAGCTGGCATTCGAGCCGGGGCAGTACGTGACGCTGGGTCTGCCCGGCAGCACCGCGCGGCGGGAGTACTCCATCTACTCCGGGAGCGATGACCCATTTCTGGAAGTGCTGATCAAGCACGTAGAGAGTGGCACGGTATCGCACCAGCTCGCGCGGCTCGCCCCCGGCGTGGCGCTGGAGGTGGACGGTCCGTTCGGCTATTTCCTCATCCCCGAGGCGGCTCGGGGGTGTCCGCTCCTGTTCGTGGCCTCCGGGACCGGAATCGCCCCGTTTCACTGCTTCGCCCGCAGCTATCCCGGCCTCGACTACCGCCTGCTGCACGGCGTCCGCACGGCGTCCGAGACCTACGACCGCCACTGCTACCGCCCCGACCGCTACCTGGCGTGCCTCAGCCGCCAACCGGTAACGACGGACGCCGGCTTCGCCGGCCGCGTCACCGCCTACCTGCGCGCTCACCCCGCGGCCCCCGGCACGCTGTGCTACCTCTGCGGCAACAGCGAGATGATCTTCGAAGCGTTCGACATCCTCAAAGTCGGCGGCATCCCCAGCACCGCTCTCTTCGCCGAGGTCTATTTTTGACCGCCGGCTCGACCGCGGACTGGCTGCGTCCGTACCCTGATACTGAATGCCGTGAGCGCGTCCTGGCTGGCCGACGACCGGCGGCGACAACTCGCCGAGGATCTGCGAGGCTCTTGACGGCGGCACGCACGAATCCCCGGTCATGTCGGCTGCACTTCGCCGGCTTGTTCAAGCGCGGCGCGGATGACTACCCGCGCGAGCCTGAAGTTGCTTGTTTCCAGACGCTTGAGGAAAGGCCGGACGCGGGGTATGCAGCCGGCTCGCTTGGCAGCGAGTAGCACTCCGACGAGCCCGGTTACCGCAATCCCGGAGGCGTGGGCATGGGCTCGGCCCAACGGCTCGTCGATCAGCACCAGACACTCGTCAGGACTCTCGACCGCGAGCGCCAGCGTACTCGCCTCACCCGCGTCCAGGTCGGCGAGCGCAGCCACGTCGCCATGGGCCTCGGCTACCTCGATCCAGCCGCTCGCAACCGCTGCGGCCAGCTCCGGTGCGCCGGGAAGGCTTCCACCGGCCAGCACTTCGTCGCGGACGGCAGGCGTCACCGTGACGCGTCCAAACTCGCTATAGTCGCCCCGGAGCCATGATCAGAAAACACAGCTCATCGGGCACGCAATGGGAGGAACGCTACGGATATTCGCGCGCCGTGCGCGCGGGAGACCTGGTATTCGTAGCCGGTACCACCGCAACGGGTGACGACGGCAAGCCCGTGGCCGTCGGCGACCCGTACGGGCAGACCCTCCTCATCCTGCGCCGAATCGAGGCCGCGCTGCGCGACGTGGGTGCCACGCTTGCCGACGTGGTGCGCACCCGTTACCTGGTAACCGACATTGAGCATGCCCACTCCATCGGCCGCGCCCACGCCGAGTTGCTCGGCGCCGTCCGCCCCGCCATGACGATGGCCCAGGTAGCCGCCCTGATGCTGCCCGAGCACCTCGTGGAGGTCGAAGTAGATGCGGTCGTGCCGCCGGTCTGAGTTTGCTGATTACCGATACCGAGTCAGTTCTTCGACTGCGAATCCATTGGTCCATGCTTCGCATCATGTCTCGCAGCAGCCGATTGAACGCTTTTCGAAACTCGTCCGGATCGTCGCTGCCGCACCGGACCGCGAATTCATCGGCGGCGGGCGAAACGTACAAGATCATCAGCTCCCAGTTGCACTAGAAAAGAGCAGGAGACTCGGAGTCATGACGCTGTTGCGCTGTCGGGCTGTGCTTGCTGTGACGCTGAGGTGTTTGCCTGGCTGCCGGGCTTGGTTTGCTGGCTCCCCTGCTACTCGTCCGCGAAGTCGACCGCCACCGTGAAGCTCGCCGCGCGCAGGGCACGGTTGAGGTGGCGAAACGCCCGCCGCGCCGTGTCGAGTTGCTCCATGCTGCCGGCGAAGGTGACGTCGAGTACACTGTCGACGGCATGAAGATGTGGACGCGCCATGAGCAAACCCGGAGAGGCGACGAGCCGGCCCGCGCCGTATGTGGTGAATTCGGGCGTGAGGTGGGGTATGGATGAGCGAGACTCAGCGTTGGCCGCGGCCGGGGAATGGCTGGAGCTTCTGGATGCCGGCGATTACCGGGCCTGTTGGACCGGCGCGGCGGCGCTGATGCGCGGCGCCGTGAGCGAACAGCAGCTCGCGCAAGCGTTGCGGGCCGCGCTGGTGCCGATGGGCGCCCCGCTCGCGCGCTCCAGGACCGCCGCCGAGCATCACGAGACGCTGCCCGGTGCGCCGGACGGCCGTTACTGGGTGTTCCGTTTCGCGTCCTCCTACGCGAACAAGTCCGAGGCGGTAGAGACCGTCACCGCCATTTGGGACGGTGATGCCTGGCGGGTCTCCGGCTACTTCATCCGTTAGTCAGATGGTGGATACCCTCACGGCAGTGTCCTCTTCGATTTCGTATCCGTGCCGGCGCTGACGAACGCAACGCGCTGCGCCCGAAGCGTTATGGCGCGCGCGAGCAACTCCTCGGGTGGTTGAAACAGGTCGCCGTTCGGGCTCAGCTCCGCCAGAAGTCGATCCATCGTCTTCTCATGGGGTTCAAGTTCGCCATCGGCGAGGACATGCACGACAGCTACTCCCGTTGCCACGAGCGCCCGGGCAACCAGCAGCGTTCGGTGACAGTCCAGCGGCTCCTTCTCGGCGCACATGAGCGCGATGCGATAGCGTTCAGCACCGTCAACGACCCTCGTGAGACCTTCTCGAAACAAGTGCGTGCGGGCTACCAGGTCATACTGAATCTGCCCGTCCTCGTAGCAGGCGGGATCGTCCGACCGGCCGCCGAGCTCACGTCCGAGGTATGAATAGCGAATGTCGTGGGCCTCGAGCCCGGCGACGAGCGCGGCGCGGTTGAAATGCGGACAGAAACGGCTGTACGGAGCGGAGCGTACGTCGGCCACGGCGGTGATCCCATGTTGCAACAACAGCGCCACAAACTGTTTCAGCGAGTGATTGGAGTGGCCGATGGTAAATATCCTGGGATTGACCCAGCGGCCGTTGCGGACTACCAACTCCGCCGCCCGCCCGGCGGCCACGTCCACCAGCCGGGTCGCCACCTCGTGCCACGGTCTGCGCTGCCGCGTCATTGCCCATTGTAACCGGGCCGGCTCCACACCTGCCGGCCGGCGACGTAGGTGGCGCGCACCGCCCGGTCGTCGCCCAGGATCGCCAGGGCGAACAGGGTGTCTTCCAGCCTGCGGGACAGCCCCGCGCGCGCTTCGAGCACCGGCGTGGCGGCGGGGTCGAGCACCACCAGATCCGCCCAGCGGCCCGGTTCGAGGGCGCCGATCTCCTCCTCCAGTCCGAGCCGCCCGGCGTTGCCCCGGGTGGCGAGGTGGAACAGGTCGTGCGCGCTCAGCGTCTGCCCGCGCAGCATCGCCACTTTGTAGGCTTCCCCCATGGTGTGCAGCATCGAGTAGCTGGTGCCGCCGCCCACGTCGGTGGCAAGGCCGATGCCCACCGGGTGCGCCGGGTTGCGGAGGCGGCCGAGGTCGAACAGACCGGAGCCGAGGAAGGTGTTGGAGGTGGGGCAGTGCACGACGGTGGCGCCGGCCTCCGCCAGGCGCGCGCACTCCCGCTCCGACAGGTGGATGCCGTGGGCGAACAGGCTGCGCGGGCCGACCAGGCCGCAGCGGTCGTAGACGTCGGTGTAGTCGTGCGCCCAGGGAAAGTCGTGCCGCACGGTGGCCAGCTCGCGCTCGCTTTCGGAGAGGTGGCTGTGCACGTAGCAGTCGGGGTAGCGCGCCGCCAGCGCGCCCGCGGCGCGGAGCTGGGCCGCGCTGGAGGTAACGGCGAAGCGCACGGTGATGGCGTAGCGCAGCCGGCCGCGCCGGTGCCAGCGTTCGATCAGCGCCTCGCTGGCGCGCACGCCGCTTTCCGGGTCGTCGCACAATGCCGCCGGCGCATTGCGGTCCATCATGGTCTTGCCGGTGACGAGGGCCTGCCCGCGCCGTTCGGCCGCGGCCAACAGAGCCTCGGTAGCGCCGCGATGGACGGTGGAGAACACGACCGCGGCCGTGGTGCCGTGCCGTACCAGGAGGTCGAGGAACACCTCCGCCGCGACGCGGGCGTGGGCCGGCGCCGCGTAGCGGCTCTCCTCCGGGAAGGTGAAGCGCTGCAGCCAGTCGAGCAGGTCACGGCCGGGGGCGGCCAGCATGCGGTACTGGGGAAAGTGGATGTGCGCGTCGATCAGCCCCGGCAGCACCAGCGCCGCGCCGTGGTCGTCCACCGGCAGCGATTGAAAGCGCTGCGGCAGCCGCGCCGCCGGCCCGCGCCAGGCGATGCGGCCGGCGGCGGTCACTGCGACCGCGCCCCGGCGGTGGAACAGCACGGCGCGGCGCGGCCCGACGCGGGCGGGGTCGTCGCGATAGGTCAACACCGCGCCGCGCACCACCCGCCCCGCGGCGGTCGGGTTCACGGCTTCGCGGCGCCTGGGCGGTGATTGGGGGGCGCGACCCGATCCTCGAGGCGGAAACGGAGGATGCGTTCGACGTTGGCCAGGGCCAGGGCGCGCTCGGTCGCGGCGGGGTTGTCGATCCGCGCCTCGAACGCGGCCAGGAGCGCCTCCTTGGTGGCGCCCTTCACCGCGAAGATGAACGGGAAGCCGAAGCGCCGGCGATAGCGGGTGTTGAGGTCGCCGAAGCGGGTGAACTCGGCGGCGGTAAGGCGGTCGAGGCCCGCCCCCGCCTGCTCGCGCCGCGACTCCTCCGCAATGGCTGTGCCGGCCGCGGCGTCGCCGGCCACCGCCGCCCGGTGGGCCAAGTCGGGGTGCACGCGCAGCAGTGCGAGCTGGGCGTCCGGCGGCGCGGCGCGCACCGCGCCCACGAACGCGGCGATCAGCGCCTCGCGATGCGGGAACGGGCGGGCGGCAGCCGCCGTTGCGGCCACCCAGGGCGAATGCTCCGCGACGTCACCGAAACATGACGTGAACGCCGCCTCATCCAGGTCATTTACCGCGTCCAGGGACAAGCGTGTCTGCATCGTCTTCTCGTTCAGTCCGACAGTCCGGTCCACGCGGCGCTGCACTCCCAGAGGCAACCTGCAAGATCACGGTCTCCGGCCTGTGGTTGCGGCGTGCTTTCCCTGCCGACCCGGAAGTAGCGGCCGGACACTCCGCCGGGCCCCGATTGCCGGACCAGCCCGACCACCGCCTTCCCCCCGACCTCGGGATTGCGCAGGAACGGCTTGAGCAGCCGCAGGATCAGTCCGGCCGGGCCATGGTACCGGTTCCAGATGCGCGTGGCGAGCGCACCCGGGTGCAGTGCGTTGACCGCCAGTCCGTGCAGTTCCCAGCGCCGGGCCGACTCCAGGGTAAACAGGACGTTGGCCAGCTTGGCGTCGGCGTAGGCCTGAAACCCCCCCCGCCACGCTCCGCCGCGGGCGATCTGCTCCAGCGGCGCGCGCCGCAGGTCGCCCATGCGGTGCCCCTCGGAGCTGACGTTCACGATCCGCCCGCCGTTGTGCAATCGTTCCAGCAGGAGATTGGTCAGCAGGAAGTGGCCGAGGTGATTGGCCGCGAAGGTGTGTTCGAATCCCTCGTCGGTGGTCGTCATGCGGTCGTTCGGCCCGCCGGCGTTGTTCACCAGGACGTCGATCCGGTGCAGCCGCCGGCCCAGACGGTCAGCCAGCCGGCGCACCGCGGCCCAGGACGCCAAGTCCGCCAGCTCCAGGGTGGCCGCGGCGCCCGGATAGGCGCGGCCGACCTCCGCCAGCGCCTGTTCGCCCCGCGTGCGGTCGCGGCACACCAAGGTGACCTCCGCGCCCGCGGCCAGCAGCAGCTCCGTCGCCGACCGGCCGACCCCGGAGTTGGCGCCGGTAACGATGGCCGCCCGTCCGGTCAGATCCAGGCCGGCCGCGGCGACCCCGGCGCCCGGCTCAGCGGCCTGGTTCCGGTCAGCGTGCATACCGCGAGCGGGTGCGGATGATGTCGCTGGTCTTCATGGCGGCTACTATACCAGGGTCCGATCCGCATGCGCTGCGGCTCAGCGCCTCTGGCACCAAAGTAGTGATCATGCGCGGCGTGCTAGATTGTACGCACTCTACGACGGTGTGAGTTTCGCCGTACACGCCGACGCGGTCCTTCTTAGTTGCTTGCGGCGTCACTCGGCGGTGTGGCTCGAATTGGGTGTCTTGAATGTCTTGTGTATCGCCTTCCCGGGGGACCCCGAGCCGGGAAACTGGATGCCCTGACGAGTTACTGCGTCGATAACGTCAAAGGTGAGATCGACCGCCTGGCGACGAATTGTCGCGAGGTCAGTCGTGGAGAGAGTCCGCGATGAGCGCCGGCGCCATTCGTCCTTTTTCCAGTAACGCAGAGTGGCGACGCCGCTCCCCTGGTCATAGCCGACCCACGCGCCGTGACAGAGCGCGTTGCGCCACTCCACAACACTCTTCAATCCCTGCTCTATTGCGTCAACGGCGTCCGCCGAGTACCGCTTATCGGCCGTTATGGCCATCGCTAGTCGCTTGGCCAGCCTTCCCAGGGTCTCGTTCAGCGAAGTCTCAAGGTCACCCTCCCAGGTGGCGAACGCATCTTCCGCTTCCGCCACGGTTCGATACGTACGGGTGGCCGTGATCGCGAGGTTCGCTCGTTTCAGGCAGTCCTCAAGAAAGGCAAGCGTGCCGACTGTTCTCCCCAGCTCTTCCCAGAATCCGGGAGGGAATATATGGGTAGGCCACTCGTCCGGCATCCGTTCGCGGTCAATCTCGAGGCCTTGCGTCTGTTGACTACTCATTTGCTACATTTGCCTTGAAGATAGTGAACACCTGCCAGCGTTCGCAACTCAGACGACGGCACACAGTCTGCGCGGATTCGTTCTCTCGTCGGCAGAGTGCGTGACCATTCAGCTTGCCTCCCCCGCCAGCTCAAGCGTTGCTTGGCGGGTCCGGTCGCTGAGCCGAAAACCGTAGTGCTCCAGACGGTCCAACATTGCCGTGACCGACGGGATCATGGCCCGTTCTTTCGCCACAAGTACCATGCCCAAGGTGCCGGTAATCTTCATCCTGCGCCTGATTGCATAGCGCCGAGCGCGCTCGTCGTCCAGCAGGAGCACCGCTTGCGGCATCTGCATCCCCAAGGCGAGCACGGCCCTTTCGCCCTTTCCCAACCCGCGGGCCGGACTCGGTAATGGGTCGTGTGTCGACCTGATGGTCACCCAGTCGAGGTCCTTCAGCGTCGGAAGCGCCACGTTGCGTCGTCTACCCTCGGCCAGTTCAGCTTCTACCGCCTCCGGTACGAGCACTTGATCAAACCGCTCCCGCAGCACGTCCAGCAGGTTGACCTGATACAGATACTGGAGTGGCGAAGTGTTACAGATGACCTCGTGCAACGGCTAGATCCTGCCGCAACTCGTCGGTGCCGTGGCTGAAGGTGTCAATTCCGTACTCGGACAGCTTCGTCAAGAAGATAGGCTTCGGCACCCCCGCCCACTCTGCTGCGGCTCCAGTGGACATCAGACCCTGCCGGTAGAGGCCAGCAGCGGCTTCGATCCGGGCATCCTCCCAGCACTGATCCGGCACCAAGTCCGGCGCGCGATAGTCCTCCGCGATTGCAGACACGTCCGACCTCCTGACCCCCAGCCTGACCAATAGACCGGATGGATGCAAAATGTCAACCGACCTGACCGGGGCACCGGGGCGACTTGGCTAGCCCTTGACCGGCACCACGCTGTGCGCGCAGGCTGACACCGTGTCCACCATTCCCGGCCGGGCGCACGCGTTGCTGCTGGCCGCGGGGCTGCTGTTGGTGCCGGTAGCGCTGTACGCCAGAGTCACCGGCGATACCATCGTGCTCGGCGCCGCGGTTTCTCTGACCGGCAAGTACACCACCGCCGGCAACCACACGCGCAACGGTTACGACCTCGCGGTCAAGCTGATCAACCAGCGTGGCGGCGTCCGCGTCGGCGACCGGAGCTACCGGCTCGAGATCCTGTATTACGACGACGAGTCGACGCCGGCGCGCGGCGCCCAGTTGGCCGAGCGCCTGATCCGGCAGGACGGCGTCCGGTTCATGCTCGGCCCCTACAGCTCGGGTCTGACCCAGGCGATCGCCCCGGTCACCGAGCGCCATCGCGTGCCGATGGTGGAGGGCAACGGCGCCTCGCGCGAGCTGTTCAACAAGGGCTACCGCTACCTGTTCGCGGTGCTGTCGACCTCCGAGCAGTACCTGCAGGAGGCGATCAACCTCGCCGCCGAGCAGGCGCGGGCGCAGGGGAGGGACCCCGCCTCGTTGACGATCGCCGTGGCTACCGAGAACGACCCGTTCTCCCAGGACGTCCGCGCCGGCGTGCTGGACGACGCCGAGCGCCACGGCATGGAGGTGGTGATCGACGACAAGCTGCCGCGCGACCTCAACGACATGACGGCGACGCTGCTCAAGGTCAAGGCGCGGCGCCCCGACTTGCTGCTGGTGTCGGGCCACTCGAAGGGTGCGGCGCTGCTGGTGCGGCAGGCCGCGGAGCTGCGTGCCTCGGCCCCGATCGTCGCCATCTCGCACTGCGAGTCGGCCGAGGTGACCGACGCGGCACGGTTCGGGAACGCCGCCGAGGGCATACTGTGCACCGGGCAGTGGGCACCGACCCTGACCTACCGCGACCACCTGTTCGGCAGCGCCGCCGACTACGCCGCGCTGTTCGAGCGGGAGTACGGCTATGCGCCTCCCTACCAGGCCGCGGAGTCGTCGGCCGCGGTCATGGTCTGGGCGGACGCGCTGCAGCGCGCCGGTTCGTTCGATACCGAGGCGGTGCGTGCAGCGCTGGCGGCGACCGACGTGCAGACCTTCTACGGCAACATCCGCTTCGACGCCACCGGCAAGAACATCGCCAAGCCGATGGTGCTGAGTCAGATTCAGGACGGCCGGTACCGGGTCGTGGCGCCGACCGCCTGGGCGTCGCACGAGCTGCGGTTTCCCCGTCCGGGCGCCACGGCCGGCCACGCCTCCTCCACCGCCACCGAACAGACCGGTCCCCGCCCGTTGCGCTTGGGGCCGCTGTCCGTGCAACTGCTCCTGGACGGGCTGTTGGTGGGGGCGATCTTCGCGCTCGCCGCCTACGGCATGGCGCTGGTGTGGGGGGTGATGAACATCATCAACGTGGCCCAGGGCGAGCTGGTGATCCTGGGCGGCTTCCTCACTTGGTGGCTGACCACGTTCGGTATCCATCCGCTGTTCGGGATACCGGTCTCCGGCGCCGTGCTGTTCGTGTTCGGCTGGCTGCTCTACCGCGCGGTGGTGTACCGCCTCGTGGACCGCGACCTGTTCGGGTCGCTGCTGGCCACCTTCGGGCTCTCGATTCTGCTGCAGCAGTTGATGAACCAGGTGTTCGGCGCCGACCTGCGCACCGCCAACGCGGAGCTCGGCGCCACCTATCTGCTGGGTGACGGCGTGGTGCTGGGCAACAGCAAGCTGGTGGCGTTCGCGGTGGCGCTGGCGGCAGCCGCGGGGTTGCTGCTGTTCCTGCGCCGCAGCCGCGCCGGGCGCGCCATCCGGGCCACCTCCCAGAACGCGCGCGCGGCGCGCCTGATGGGGGTGCGCACCGACCGCGTCTACGCCCTCGCCTTCGCCCTCAACGGCGCGGTGTGCGGAGTCACCGGCGCGCTGGTGGCGATGGTATGGGTGGTGCACCCGTTCATCGGCATCACCTACACGGTGCGTTCGTTCGTGATCGTGGTGGTCGCCGGGCTGGGCAACATCGCTCCGGTGGTGGTCGCCGGCGCCGCCCTGGGGTACGCCGAGAACCTCACCGGCTTCCTGCTCGGCGCCGAGTTCCGGACCGCGTTGGTGTTCGTGCTGCTGGTGGTGATCCTGCTGCTGCGCAGCTACCTGCTGGGGCGGCGCCGCCGCGTCCTGCGATGAGCTCTGCTGCGAGCACGGCGCGGGCGGCGCCGCCCGGCGCCCCGCCGTCTCGGGTTGGCGCCCGGCGCCTGGCCCCGCTGCTGCTGGCCGCGGCGGGCATCGCCGGGCCGTTTCTGGTGCCGCAGCTCCAGTCGCAGATGGCGGTGCTGTGGGTGATGGTGGTGCTGGCGCTGACCTGGGACGTGGTGGGCGGCCAGATGGGCTACAACTCGTTCGGCAACATCGTCTTCTTCGGCGCCGGGATGTACGCCAGCGCGGTGGTGCAGCGCGGCCTGTTCTTCAACGTGCAGGAGTACGCCAGCATCGCCGGCGGCGCGGCGGCGCGCCTGGAGCCGCTGCAGTACTTCGGCGGACTGGGTCTGGGGCTGGCCTGCGCGGCGCTGGTGGCGGTGCTGATCGCGCTGCCGCTGGGCGCCGGCATCCTGCGTCTGCGCGGCCACTACTTCGCTATCTGCACGCTCGGTCTCGGGGTCGCCGCGGGCGAGATCGCCAGCGCCTGGGACTGGCTCGGGGCCGGCTCGGGGCTGGTCACGCCACTGTTCCCGGAGGCCCTGGGCAATCGCAACCGCTTCTTCTGTTTCTACTTTCTCGCGCTGGCCGGGGTCTGCTTCGGCGGGTTGCGGCTGCTGTATCGCTGCCGTTTCGGGCTGCTGATCAACGCCATTCGCGACGACGAGGACAAGGCCGAGGCGATGGGCCTGCCGACCACCCGCTGCAAGGTGCTGGCCTGGTCGGTGGCCGCGTTGTTTCTGGCCCTGGCCGGCGGCGCCTACGGCAACTTCATCGGCTTCATCGATCCGCTGGACATCGCGTTCTCGGGAGCGACCTTCGGGGTGTGGATGATCCTGATGGCGATCATGGGCGGGCGCGGCACGCTGTGGGGACCGGTGCTCGGGGCGATGGTGTTCCACGTCGCCCAGGAGCTGTTCTGGACCTTCCTGCTCGGCTGGCACCGGGTCGCCATGGGTCTGCTGATCGTGCTGATCGTGACTTTCCTGCCGAACGGCATTCTCGGCGGGATCCGGGAGCGGCGCGGCACCACGGCGCTGGCGGCGGGGCGGGGCGCATGAACGCCCTGCTGCAGGTCGACGCGGTCAGCAAGTCGTTCGGCGGGGTGACGGCCAACCGCGAGATCAGCCTGCGCGTCGCGCCCGGCGCCGTGCACGGGCTGATCGGTCCCAACGGCTCCGGCAAGACCACGCTGTTCAACTGCATCGTCGGCCACCATCCGGTGGACGCCGGCACGGTCAGCTTCGACGGCACCCGCATCGAGCGCATGACCGTGCCGCGCATCGCCCGCCTCGGCCTGCTGCGCACCTTCCAGCAGACCCGGGTGTACGGCGCCATGAGCTGCCTCGAGAACATGCAGGTCAGCGCGCCCCACCGCACCGCGCACGGCGGCGTGCTGCTGCGCCGGGTGCCGCCAGCCGTCACCGAGCGCGCGGCAGCGCTGCTGGAATTCGTCGGTCTCCATGCTCTGCGCCACCAGCCCGCCGGCAGCCTGTCGTTCGGGCAGCAGAAGCTGCTGGAATTCGCCATGGCACTGATGTTCCGGCCCACGATGCTGCTGCTCGACGAGCCCACGGCGGGCATCAATCCAACCCTGATCAACGGGATGATCGACCGGCTGGTCCGGGCCAACGCCGAGCTGGGCGTGACCCTGCTGGTGATCGAGCACAACATGCGGGTGATCATGAACCTGGCCACCCACGTCTACTGTCTGGCGCATGGCCGGCTGCTGGCCGCGGGCACGCCGGAAGAGGTGCGCCGCGACCCGCGCGTGGTGGAAGCGTACCTCGGAGCGGATTGATGGCGCTGGAGCGCAGGACGCCGGCCGGCGGCGTTTCCGGGTACGGGGTCGGCGAGCTCGGTGCGGCGATCTCGGTGGAGCAGGTGGCGCGCGAGAGCGCGTCGCTGCTGGAGCGGGGCGTGGCGCGCGCACGGCTGGCGGAGCTGGCCGGCGGCGACGACTTCATCCGCATCGACCACCTGGTCGCCGGTTACGGCCGCATGGAAATCCTGCACGGCATCGACCTGCAGGTGGGGCGCGGGCAGTCGCTGTGCCTGATCGGCCCCAACGGCGCCGGCAAGTCCACCGTGCTGCACGCGATCTACGGCCTCAACACCATCACCGGCGGCACCATCCGCAAGCAGGGCCGCGACCTCACCCGCATGCACGCCGCTGACAAGCTCAGGCAGGCCGGCATCGCCTACATCCTGCAGGACAACTCCGTGTTTCCCGACATGACGGTCGAGGAGAACCTGCAGATGGGCGCCTACCTGATGCGCGACCAGGCCGCCGTGCGCAACGCCGTGGCCGCGGTGCTCGACCGCTACCCGCGCCTCGCCGAGCGCCGCACGCAGCCCGCGCGGGTATTGTCCGGCGGCGAGCGGCGCCTGCTGGAGATTTCGCGCGCCCTGGTGATGAATCCGGATGTGCTGCTGGTGGACGAGCCGTCGATCGGCCTCGAGCCGCGCTACATCGACCTGGTGTTCGAGCTCCTGGTCGAGCTGCGCGACCGCGAGCGCAAGACGATCATCATGGTCGAGCAGAACGCCCGCAAGGGGTTGCAGTTCGCGGACCTGGGCTACGTCCTGGTGGCCGGCAATCTGGCCCTCGCCGCGCGCGGCGAAGAACTGCTGCGCGACCCCCGCGTAGGCCGCCTGTTCCTCGGCGGATAGCAACGAAACATGGCTCATGGCGCGCGTCGAACGGCCGGGGGCTGGCGGCGGTCAGTCGCTCGCCGCCGCCGGCGCCAACCGGACGCGTGCCGGGTCGGGTGTGGGCCCTATCAGGGCAGCTTGTCGTCGACGCCCTGCACGTACCAGTCCATGCGCAGCAGCGTGCCGTCGTCGAGCACCTCGCCCTCGCCGATCACCATGGTGCCGTCCTGGCGGTAGATCGGGCCCTTGAACGGGTGCAGCTCGCCGGACGCGATCATCGCTTCTGTCTCCATGGCCAACGCCGCCACGTCCTCCGGCATGTTGGTGTAGGCCGCCATCTTGACCATCCCCGGCCCGATGCCGTCCCAGGTGTCGGTCGACTCCCAGGTGCCGTCGAGCGCGGCGCGGGTGCGTACGACGTAGTAGGGCGCCCAGTCGTCGATGATGGCCGTGAGTTGGGCATTCGGCGCAAACTCGAACATGTTGGATGCTTGGCCGAAACCGAGCACGCCCTGTTCCTCGGCGATCTGCAGCGGCGCGGTGGAGTCGGTGTGCTGGGTGATGATGTCCGCGCCCTGGCCGATCAGCACCTTGGCGGCGTCCGCTTCCTTGCCCGGATCGAACCAGGTGTTCACCCAGACGATCTTGAGCTTGAAGTCGGGGTTGACGGTCTGTGCGCCCAGCAGGAACGAGTTGATGCCGCGCACCACTTCCGGGATCGGGAACGACGCGATGTAGCCGGCGACGCCGCTCTCCGACATCTGCGCGGCGATCTGACCGATGATGTAGCGGCCTTCGTAGAAGCGGGCCGAGTAGATCGCCACGTTATCGGCGCGCTGGTAGCCGGTGGCGTGCTCGAAGATCACGTCCGGGAAGCGTTTGGCCACCTTGACGGTCGGCTCCATGAAGCCGAACGAGGTGGTGAAGATCAGGCCGGCGCCCTGGCGCGCAAGGCGGGTGATGGCGCGTTCGGCATCCGGACCCTCGGCGACGTTTTCCACGTAGATCGTTTCGACGCGGTCGCCGAACTCCTCCTCCACTGCCAGCAGGCCCTGATGGTGCTGATAGGTCCAGCCGTGGTCGCCGATCGGGCCGACGTAGATGAACCCGACCTTGATCGCCTCGTCGCCGTGGACGGACGCGACGGTCGCCAACGCCAGCACAATGGCGGTGGCAAGTGCGAATACGTTCCTCATAGCTACTCCTTGTGTGGTTCCCACTGACAGGTTGGTGCTCCCGGTGGGATCAAGATTGATAGGTGGCGAACCTCGGACGGTCGGGCCGTATGGCCCGGCACGAGCCGCCGTCCAATGCAACCACGGGAACGCGCGTTGGTCAAGCCGCCATTGCACGATGCGGCGGGATGCGCGACCGCCACCATGGCCACGACCCGCCTCAGCGATCGGGCACGAACGGCAGGCCGAGACAGGCCGGCGTGTTCTTCCTGGTCAGCTGGCGGTTGCCGGAGATCAGCACCAGCGCGGCGATGGTGGCCAGGTAGGGCAGCGACGAGAGCAGTTGCGACGGAATCCCGATCCCGACGCCTTGCGCGTACAGCCCCATGATCCACACGGTGCCGAACAGGTAGGCGCCGACGGCCACCCGCCACGGCGCCCAGGTGGAGAACACCACCAGCGCCAGGGCGATCCAGCCGCGTCCGGCGGTCATGTTCTCGATCCACTGCGGGGTGTAGAACAGGGAAAGGTACCCGCCGGCCAGTCCCGCGCAGCCACCGCCGAAGGCGATGCAGCCGTAGCGGACCGCGATCACGCGATAGCCCAGGGCGTGCGCCGAGTGGTGGTTGCCGCCGGTGGCGCGGATCACCAGCCCCACGCGGGTGCGCGCCAGGGTCCAGGCCACCAGCACGGTGATGGCGACCGAGGCGTAGACCAGCGGGTCCTGGCCGAACAGCACGGGGCCGACCAGCGGGAGGTCGGTCAGCACCGGCAGGTGAATGCGCTGCAGCTTTACCCCGGGCAGGCCGGTGAAGTTCTCGCCGATCAGGCCGGCCAGGCCCAGCCCGAACAGGGTCAGGGCCAATCCGGTCGCGACCTGGTTGGTCACCAGCGTCTGGGTGAAGTAGGCGAACAGCAGGGCCACCCCGACTCCCATGACAATCGCCGCCACCACGCCGACCACCGCCGAGCCGAAGGTGTAGGCGGCCACGAAGCCGCTGACCGCGCCGATGATCATCATCCCCTCGACGCCGAGGTTGAGCACCCCCGAACGCTCCACCACCAGTTCCCCGAGGGCGGCCAGCAGCAACGGCGTCGACGCGGTGATGATCGTCAGCAACACCGCTTCGAGACCGGTCATCGCGCCACCTCGGTTGGCGCCGCGCCGCGCTGCACCCGCACGCGGTAGCGGATCAGGGTGTCGCTGGCGAGGATGAAGAATAGCAGGGTGCCCTGGAACACCTGCGCGGTCTTGTCGGACAGGCCGAGCTCGATCTGCGCGCCCTCGCCGCCGAGATAGCTGATCGCCAGGATGATTCCGGCGAGCAATACGCCGATCGGGTTCAGGCGTCCGAGAAACGCCACGATGATGGCGGTGAAGCCGTAGCCCGGCGAGATTGTCGGTTGCAACTGTCCGACCGGTCCCGCTATCTCGCCGATGCCGGCCAGCCCGGCCAGGGCGCCGGAGAGCGCCAGACAGAACCACACGGTGCGCGGCCGCGAGAAGCCACCGAAGCCGCTGGCGCGCGGGGCGGCGCCGCTCACCTCGATCTCGAAGCCCTTGATGGTGCGCGCCAGAAACAGGAACAACACCAGCACGGCGAGCAGCGCGAAGGCGCCGCCGAGGTGGACCCGGCTGTAACCGAGCGTCGGCAGAAGCTGCCATTGCTCGAACGCCACCGACTCGGGGAAGTTGTAGCCGTCCGGGTCGCGCCACGGACCGCGTACCAGCCAGTCGAGCAGGAGTTGCGCCACGTACACGAGCATCAGGCTGGTGAGGATCTCGTTGGCGCCGAAACGATTGCGCAGCAGCGCCGGGATCGTCGCCCAGGCAATGCCGCCCAGCATCCCGAGCAGCATCATCAGCGGCAGCACCAGCGGCGACTGCCACTGGTGGGCCAGGATCGGGATGGCGGCGCCGGCCACGGCGCCCAGCGTCAGTTGGCCCTCGGCGCCGATGTTCCAGACGTTGGCGCGGAAGCAGACCGCGAGGCCGGCCCCGATCAGCACCAGCGGCGTGGCCTTGACGATCAGCTCCTCGATCGACCACAGGGTGGTGACCGGCTCGATGAAGTAGACGTAGAGCCCGCGCAACGGCTCGATGCCGCGCGCCGCGAACAGGATGCCGCCCACGACCACCATCAGCAGGATCGCCAGGACCGGAGCGAGCACGCTCATCGCCCGGCTCGGCTGCGCCCGCTTTTCGAACAGGAGCTTCACCCGGTGACCTCCACGGCGGCGGCGTGCTCGTGGGCGCCGGCCATCAGCAGGCCGATCCGCTCGCGGTCGATCGCGCCCGCGGTAAAGCTCTCGGACAGCTCGCCGCGCGAGATCACCGCGATCCGGTCGGCGATCTCGAAGATCTCGTCGAGATCCTGGCTGATCACCAGCACCGCGGCGCCGGTGCGCGCCATGTCGGACAGCACTTGGCGGATCAGCGCCGCGGCGCCCGCGTCCACTCCCCAGGTCGGCTGGTTGATCACCAGCACCCGCGGATCGCGGTCCAGCTCACGCCCGACCACGAACTTCTGCAGGTTGCCGCCGGACAGGGACGCCGCCGGCGAATTCTCCTGGCTGACGCGTACGTCGAACCGCTCGGTGACGCGGGCCGCGGCGGTGCGCGTCTTGAGCCGGTCGACGAAGCCGGCGCGCACCATGGCCGGATCGGACGCGTGGCGGGTCAGCAGCACGTTGTCGGCAAGTACGAAGTTGGGCACGGCACTGTGGCCGAGCCGTTCTTCGGGGACGAAGGCGGCGCCGAGCTGGCGGCGTGCAGTTACGTCGCGCTTGCCGCAGTGATGGCCCGCGATGGTGATGGTTTCGGGCGCCGGAGCGAGACGCTCGCCGGACAGCGCCTCGAACAGCTCGGACTGGCCATTGCCGGCCACCCCGGCGATCGCCACCACCTCGCCCGCGCGCACCTCCAGGGATACGTGACGCAGCGCCACGCCGAACGGACCGCCGGCCGGCAGCGACAAGCCGGTCACGGTCAGCAGCGGCGTCCCGCCGGCGGCGTGGCCGGCGGCCTCCACCTCGTGCACGTCGGCGCCCACCATCAGCCGGGCCAGCGAGGCCGCGGTCTCGGTCTGCGGATCTACCTCGGCCACCACCTTGCCGTGACGCAGGATGGTGGCGGCGTGGCAGAGCCGCTTCACCTCCTCCAGCCGGTGTGAGATGTAGAGCACCGCGCAGCCGTCGCGCGCCAGCCGGCGCAGGGTGACGAACAGCTGGTCCGCCTCCTGCGGGGTGAGCACCGCGGTCGGCTCATCCATGATCAGGAGCCTGGGCTCCTGCAGCAGGCAGCGCATGATCTCGATCCGCTGGCGTTCGCCGACCGACAGATCCGCGACCAGTGCCGAGGGCTTCGGCGGCAGGCCGTACGCGTGTGACGCGCGCGTGAGGCGCTCGGTAAGGGCCGTGGGATCGAACGCGCCGCGTAGCGCGAGGGCGATGTTCTCGATCACGGTGAGTTCCTCGAACAGTGAGAAGTGCTGGAACACCATGGCGATGCCGAGCCGCCGCGCGGCCGCCGGACTGGGGATGACGACCTCCTGCCCGCGCCAGTGCAGGCTGCCGGCCGTAGGTTGGAGCGCGCCGAACATGATCTTGACCAGGGTCGACTTGCCGGCCCCGTTCTCGCCCAGCAGGGCGTGGATCTGACCGTGGCGCAGGCGCAAACTCACCCGGTCGTTGGCGGTGAAGTCGCCGAACTGCTTGACGATGTCGCGCGCCTCCAGCAGGTACTCGCCGCCGCCGTCGCGTCGCTCGCTCATCCCTCCCCCTCTGATTTCGCCTGATTTCGCGGGCGACTTCTGCCGCGTCCGAATCAGGCGTTGGCGGCGTCGCGGCGAAAGGCCCAGCCGGTAAGGCGCCGCTCGAGCCAAGCGAAGGCAGCATACATGCCGATCCCCTCCGCGGCCAGCGCCCAGAGGCCGGCGAACACCAGCGGCCCAGCGTGACGATAGCGAACGGCGGCGCGTCGTACACCATGAGAATCCCCTTGATCCCCACGTCCGGATTCTTGTCGTGGAACTTGATCAGGGAGTTGATGTCGGCGAAGCCGAACTGGTAGACGCCGCTGGCGACGCGGGCGATCGCGCTCGGACCTTCGAACTTCCAGTCGAGCGAATACTTGACGGCGAGCTACTCGGCGCTCACGGCGACGGCAGCCAACAAGGCGAACACGGACGCGGCCAACACCAGCGCCGCGCGATGTAATCTCTGCATCGAGGGGAACCTCCTGCCGGCACAGCGCAAGAGGAATGCCAACCCGGTCAAGGTGGACGTGCGCTCCTGTCGAGCCGTCGCCCCTGACGTGCGCGTGTGTGGTAGGCTTTCGGCCATGATGGACATTGACGCGACGGTCGAACGCAGCGTCGCGGTGAGTGACATCGTGGAATCGCTCTCCCACATCGAGGACCACTTCATATCCTGGGCCGTCACCGGACGCAAGCTGCTGGCCGGGTACGCGAGAGATGTGCGGCGCCTGCACAAGGTCGCCGCCGAATTGCCCGAAGAGTGGCATCAACTGGCCGTGGTGCAGGTCGCCGGCATGGAGGTCATGCGCCGGCCGGCCATGGTACGCAAGTACCTGGCTCAGCATCGCGAGGACCTGTCGCGGGAGCAGCGAGGGCTGCTCCGTGAGGTCATGCGCCGCCCCTGGTTCTGGACGCTGTTCTCGGTGACCGCACAGGTGCGGGGAGACCTCTACCGGGTGGTGGATCACCTGTCGGACTGCGAGCGGCTGTTCTATTCGCCGGCGCTTACCGACCTGACGCGCCAGGGCGAGCGGCTGTTCTTCACCGCGGCGTATTCGAACGGGCTGTGTTGTCAGACTTTCGGAGTGGTGCACTACCACCGCGGCTTCCAGCCCTACGACTTCGTCTACCTGGCCAAGGCGCTGCACCCCGATACCCTCAGGATACAGGGACTGGAGGCCGCGGTGGCCGCACGGCCGGCCTACTTTCTGTTGCTGGCGCGCTGGGCGGAGATCCCGGAGGCGGTGTTCAGAGAGCAACCGGTCCGGTTCTGTGCGCATGAGGTGGCGGTGCGCTCCTTTTCCGTGGAGCGGTGTGCCGCCGACTTCGAGATCACCGCGGTGCCGGAGCGGCGACAGGTGGTCGAAGGCAAGCTGCGCGATCGCAGCTCACCCGCTGAGATCGCGCAGTTCTACTACGACGCGGTCAAGGGAGTGCTCACCGTGATCGCGATGGGGCCGGATCTCTACCGGGAGCTTGCGCAGCTCCTGCGCGAGCAGGCGGAGTTGCCGGATGATCCGGAATGGTTCGCTGGCGGGACCATGGCGCTCGTCGCCAGGGATCTGCCCGGCGTGGTGTCGCCGATTGTCAAGAGTCTGCAGTACCAGCGGCTGGTGGAGGATGCGCGGAAAACCGATGATGGTGCCGCGGCGGCACTGGAGCCGATCAACGCATTCCTGCGTGAACTTTCCCGGCGGCGCAATCTCGGTGTCGAATACCGCTTGGAAGAGTTGGCAACGCGCTACGGCGTGGCACCCGAGACCGCGCGCGAGCTGGAAGCAACCCTCAAGAGAACGGTCCAACGCTACGAGATCTCCCTCCCCGGAGGGATCGCGGACTACACCCCGCCACCACCGGAGGTGCGCCGGCATATGCCGTCGGTGCCGTCCAAGAGCACGCTGTTCACCCTGGACTTCAGCCCTGCGGCACGCCGCGAGCTCGCGGCGCGAGCGCCGCGGGTGGAAGCGCTCCTGGCCGAGCGGCGTGCGGCCGGCCTCGAGGTAGAGACCGCTGCCGGCGGCGGTGCCGAACGCGTGGCGCTGGAGATGCTGCCGCGGCTCCTGGACGACCTGTTCTTCGCGCATTGGCAGGCGAAGGACGCCACGGTGCTTGCCTATACGCTGTGCCTGTTGCACCACGCAGGCGCTACGCCGCAGCGCGTTTCCGACTACGCCGCCGAGGTGTTGCGGCTGTTCTGGCAAGTGCTGCTGCCGGGCAAGGCCTCGGTTCACGTCCGGAGCTTCATCGAGAACTACGCCGTGTTCTGCCGGAGAGTGCTGGAGCCCCTTGGCGTCGTGGAGATCGAAGGCGAGGTCGACCGCGTGCAGCCGTCCCATGCCCGCTGCCGCATGACGGCCGGCCCGCTCCTGCACTCGTTCTTCCGCCTGAGTCGCTACTGGGAGTAGCGCGACCAGTACGAGCACGTCGGGCGGCAACCGGCGCGCTACCGGAAGGCGGGGCGCAGTCTATTCCGGTTCGCCGGCCGCGTCGGGGGCTACCAGCCTGCCGTCGAACAGTTGCCACACCCCTTTCTGCCGGGCCAGCTCCGCCGCCTCTCGGGTCACCGCCTTGCCGCCCACGACCGGCAGGGTGGTGAAGCCGACCCGGGCCAGCAGGTCCGCGCGGCGCGACGCGCGTTCCACGTCTTTGATTCCTACGCCCCACGAGACCTCGGCGACGGCCACCACCTGTGCGCGGTCGCCACGGCGCCGGCCGCGCACGATGGCGTCGGCCCAGATCACTTCATCGCACTCGTCCTCGGTGAGCACCCCCTGCGCGACCGCGTCGTCGAGCAGCTTGTTCAGTTCGTCGTCGCTCAGGACGTGGGTACGCCGCAGCAGACGGCCGAAGTAGGCGCCGGCCTTCTCGCGGTAGCGGCGCTCCAGACTGTCTCCTTTCAGTTCGCCAACGTCGTTCGTGAGGGTGTCGACGGTACGGGTCAGAGCGGCGATCTGATCTTCGACCTGCTGAAAACGCCGATCTGTTGCTCGCCGCTGCTCCACGAGCTGTCCTTCGATCCGGTGGATGTCTCGCCGCTGCCGGGCAATCTGCTCTTCGATCCGCTGGATGTCTCGCCGCTGCTGGGCGATCTGCTCCGGCATGGCCAGCAACTCGTCGGTGAGAAGTTGCCGGCGGACCTCGGCACGCCAGTCCGGCTGTTCGTCCAGCAATCGCACCAAATCCCGAACATCGGCTACGGTGAAGGCCATCTCCGTACTCGCCGTACACAATACTACTCGGCACGGCCCCTCCGGGACAACGGCCACAACCCCGCCGGGCGGCGCCGGCAGTACTGCACGCATGGCCGGCTGTTCGCACCGGTGACCACGCCTGAATACGGCGATGATCGTGGTTGCCGTCACCCCCATCCTGTGCGTCTACCCCTTGATCCAGCGCTACCTCGTCAAGGGCGTCATGATCGGCAGCATTGAGGGGTAACGCGTTCTTGCCAGGCCGCGCGTCATCGGTGATACTCCTGTCATGGCGCCAGATGCTCCGGTAGGATGCTTTCGTTGAGGCGCTCAGCGCTTGATTGCATCGCAAGCATCCATGTAGGGTGGATTGTACTGACGGGGGCATGATCGATCATGGCGAGTATCACGATTCGCAATCTCGACGACCAGGTAAAGACGCGGCTGCGCGTGCGGGCGGCGGACAATGGCCGTTCCATGGAAGAGGAAGTGCGGTTGATTCTGCGCGAGGTCGTCGGACAGGAGGACGTGCCCGCGAAGGGCTTGGGTACGGCTATCCACGAACTGTTCAAACCCTTCGGTGGGGTTGAGTTGGAGTTACCGCATCCGAAATGATGCTCGATTCTCCACATCCGGAGGTTCTTGCCTGGATGGACAGTCGGCCAGCTCAGGAGTTTTTCGTGACGGCGGTGACGGAGGCAGAGGTCCGCACTGGTATAGCCTTTCTGTCCGAGGGTGCACGCCGCCGGAATCTCGCTGACGCTGCCGAACGAACACTCGGCAGTCTGTTCGCCGGGCGGGTTCTGCCGTTCGACAGCACCGCGGCCCGCTCCTATGCGGATATTGCCGCCGTCCGTCGTGCCGTTGGGCGTCCAATCTCGCAAGCGGATTGTCAGATAGCGGCCATCGCGCGATCGCGAGGCATGGCCGTGGCGACGCGGAATGTTCAGGATTTCTCAGGAACAGAGATAGAAGTAATCGACCCGTGGGCGGGAGCATGAACCACCACTACCTGGCTGTCGCCTGCAGCCCCTCGCGGCTGGCCTGTTGTTGGTCTTCCAGGAACTCGATCAGCCGCGCCACCGCGAGCTGGGTCAAGGTCTCCTGGGACTCCGCTGGGTCCGCCCTGAGGCTCAGCTCCAGCGCCGGGTTGCGGTCGACGTTTCCGACATCATCACGACCACTAAGCCGGTTGAGCTACTGAAGCAAGTGATAAGGCTGTCTGCCGACGAAGACTCCATCATTCTTGACTCGTTCGCCGGATCGGGGACTACGGCACACGCGGTCCTGGCGCTCAACCAGCGCCAGCCCCCATGCGCGCAAGACCGGCGACCGGTGGCTGGACGAAAGCTACGTGTTCTGCTTCCAGCGCCGCGGCGTCGAATTGTTGTAGGAAGTCTGCGGCAACTACGGCTTCATCCTGGAGGAGTTGCACAAACGTCTGGAGGCCGAACGCGACCGGCTGACGCGTGGCGTGTTCACCGAGCTGCTCGAAGACGGCACGATGCGGTTCATCGTGGCGGCCGAGGACCTGGGCTTCAATCGTCTTCCCCGACAGATCAAGACCAGCGCCGGCCGGCAGGCCAACCGTGACGACGGCGGCCAGTACTTGCTCAATCTGTTCGACCGTACGAGCGAGGAGGACCTGAACGAGCTGGAGAATCGGGTAGCCACCTTTCACGACCAGCAGGAGCGTCTGTTCTTCTGGTACCGCAACCGCGCGCGCCAGGACTACTACGTCCAGGGCTGGAAGCGCGGACGGATCTACGCCGACTTCATCTTCACCCTGAAGCCCGACGATCCGGACACCGACGACGCCTTCCATCAGGTGTTCGTGGTCGAAACCAAGGGCCTGCACCTCAAGGAAGCCGCCGACACCGAATACAAGCGCTCGGTGTTCGACATCTGCTCGCAGCATGCCACCCGGCGCGATTGGGCCGAGTTCGTCTCGGCGATGCAGGGCAAGTCGATGCGTTTCGAGGTAGTCGACGAAGCCGAATGGCAGCGCCGGCTCACCGAGCTGGCGGGCGGTGGGCCGGCGGCGCCGGCGGCACCGATTAGGGTCGTGCCGCTCCACACCGAACATTCGCGTCGATGGCGCGTCGCCGGCCAGTCGACTACACTTCCTGCCGGACGTAACGATCAATGGCGAACTTCGAAATCGAATAGCGCAACATGTACTCCCGTTGCCGGCTCTTCAACCCCTTTGCGCCGCACGCTCCGACCTCGCCGAAATCGTTGAACGCGACATGGGCATGTCTGGGATTAGGGTTGCTGGCCGGCAATCAATTGACCGCCCCGGCGAGTACTGCACCCATGGCCGGCTGTTCGCGCCGCTACCGCGCCTGGAGGTTGCGGGCGCCGGGTTGATTCCTTTTCACTTAAGGTTTCGTCGCAACAAGCCGAGATCTAAGTTCAGGAACGTGTTACTCCACTTCGTGATTCCTGAACTTCCGGACGTTAGCACGAACGCGTTCAGTGAAGATGCGGTTTCGTTGCTGTTGGCTGATGGCGCGAGTCGGCGTGAACGGAATCGGATATCTTGGGTAGTACGGCTACCGAGGAGTTCGTTACGGAGACGCCTGGTGCCGCTGCTGGCAGGGGCGACCGATCAGGTCCGCGACTGCTGGCAGATCGACGCGGACAAGGTCGACGTGGGCGGCGGCATACGGCGATCAGACTGGATGACCAGGCGGGCGCCCAAGGCGCTTGCCACGGGCCTTCGCGGCTACCAACCCCGACTTCACAGGCTTCCCAAGACGGGCGGAAGAAGGGTGGGACTCATGACCTGACCTCTCCTTAAATCCTGCGCTCAGATTACGCCGTCCCGTCGTACCTGCTCAAACGTCGCCGGCGTCACAGGCATCACCATACGTACCGGACATGGGCGCCGCCAGCTCGAAAGTGATATGATACGTGCCAGGGCCGATGAGCGCATTCAGGGTAAGCGTCGTGGCGGTGAATCCGAAGAACGAGACGCGCCGAACCGATCTACCGGATCCGAGCGTGGCTGGTGACCGCAATCGGCATCGCCGCGGCGCAAGCGAACCTTCGTTACGGCTTCCGGGGAACGGCTGCAGCGCGAGATCGGGTACGCCATCGTGCGCGCCGAAGGGTACGAGACCACCGACGAGGTAGTGTTCGGGCGGAGGGGCGATCAGGTGTTGCTGGGCGTCCGAACCCTGGAAGGCTTCGCCGTAACGGTGGACCCTGTCGGCCACAGACTGGTAGCGCAGGCCACGCTCGCGTGCCGAGTCGCCCGCTACCCGAGCCGACCTGTGCAGACCATCGTGTATGCATTCACGGCCGGTGGCGAGGCGCCGACCACGTGGGCTACACTCCCGCACCAAGCGTAGTGATCGATGTCCAACTTCGAAGTCGAATATCATCCCGCTCAATCAGCCCTGGAAGGGTTGCTGGAATCAATTGACCGCCCCGGCGAGTACTGCACCCATGGCCGGCTGTTCGCGCCGCTACCGCGCCTGGAGGTTGCGGGCGCCGGGTTGATTCCTTTTCCGGTTCCGCCCGCCCAGGCCGAGGCTCTGGTGGCGGCGGCGGAACGGGCGCCGTACGGCAGGGGGTCGGAGACGGTGCTGGACCGATCGGTCCGCGACTGCTGGCAGATCGACGCGGACAAGGTCGACGTGGGCGGCGGGGCATGGAGCGAGACGTTGGCGCAGATCATCGGCCGCGCAGCGGAGGGACTCGGCTGCCCCCGCGAGCGCACCGAGGCGCGCCTCTACAAGCTGCTGGTCTACGAGCCGGGAGGGTTCTTCAGCGCCCACCGCGACAGCGAGAAGGCGACCGGGATGGTCGGAACGCTGGTGATCTCGCTGCCGGTCGCCGGCACGGGCGGCGAGCTGGTGATCCGCCACAAGCAGAATGAGGCGGTGATCGACCTGCGCACCGAGGATCCCTCGGAGCTGGCCTTCGCGGCATTCTACGCCGACTGCGTGCACGAGACCCGGCCGGTCGCCACCGGCCACCGCATCGTTCTGGTCTACCAACTGCTGCTGCGCGGCGGCGACCACGGCGGGCTGGAGCGGGCACCCGACTACGACGTGCTGACGGAGCGCATCGCAGCCCTGCTGGCGCAGTGGGACCGTAGCACGCAGGGCGCGGAGAAGATCGTCTGGCTGCTGGAGCACGAGTACAGCGAGGAGGGGCTCTCGTTCTCGGCCTTGAAGAACACCGACGCCGCAGTGGCTCGGACCCTGGCCGAAGCGGCTCGGCGCGCGGACTGTGCCCTGTACGCCGCGATTCTGCATATCGAGGAGTCCTGCGCCGCGGAGTACCCGCAGGACCTGCCCTACGGTGTCGACCTGGACGACAGCGATCTTGAGGCCGGGGAGGTGCTCGATTCCGAGCACTGGCTCGATGATTGGGTAGCGCCGGACGACGTCAGGCCGGAGTACGGCAAGCTGCCGTTGCGGGCGCGCGAACTGCTGCCCGTCGGCGCTCTGGACGACGCCGATCCGGATGACGAGTCGGTGAACGAGGCCACGGGCAACGCGGGGGTCGAAATCGAGCGCGCGTATCGCTCGGCGGCGCTGGTGCTGTGGCCGCGCGCACGGACCGTCGCCACGCTGGCCGGCGCCGGTATCGGCTCCAGCGTCGCCTACGTCGCCGAGGAGTTGGAACGCAACGACCATTCGGAGGCCGCGCATGGCCGCCTGCGCGACCTTGCCACGCAGCTCATCGACGCGTGGCCGGCGCCGCCGCCCGGGCGCCGGACGGATGTCGAACGGAGCTGCCGTGCCGCGCTCCGGCTGCTGTGCCGGCTGGGTGACCAGTCCATCACGCTCCGCTTCCTGCATGACGTTACCACGGCGATCTACTCCGGTGGGCTGAACGCCGAGTTGGCCGCGGTGGTTACCCCGGCAGCGCTCCGCGACTGGCTGCCGGAATTCATCGACGCCAATCTGCTGTCGCGCACGGATGGTGTGATCGATCTCGTATGGCGGCTCATCCTGGTTCCGGCCGAGGGGCAGGACGCGGGCTGGCACGACGCACTGCGCAACGCCACGCAACTCCTGTTGCGGACCATCTCCGGCGCCCTGGAGCAGCGGACCAACGCCCACGGGAATCGATCTCTGCGCAAACCTCCGCCACCCGTGGACGCCGCCACGATCCGCAACCTGTTGGCCCTCGCGTGGCATTTCGATCTGGCTCAAGAGGCGGACGCAGCCGCGGCACTGCTGATCGAACACCCGGTAGCCGCGCCGCCCGATCGGACGCTGCCGGCGGCGCTGGCGGAACTTGCGGTCCTGCCGCAGCGCCCAACGGCAGCCCCGGCGTTCAAGGCGCTGTGGCACCATGCCGCCGGCTACCTGCTGGCAAGGAGCGCGCGGCCGCCCGCGGCACCGAGCGACTGGGCGCTGGGGGCCTCGATTTCGTGTCAGTGCCCGCATTGCCGCGAACTGCAACGGTTCTACGCCGACCCGCGGGAGAGAGTGCTGCGGCTTCCGCTCCGCAAGGAACTGCGCCGGCATCTCCACGGGATCATCGACGGTAACGGGCTCGACCTGCTCCACGAGACCGAACGCAAGGGCCGTCCCTACACGCTGGTCTGCACCAAGACGCGCGCCGGTCACCAGCGGCGGCTTGCGCAGTACGCGGAGGACATTACGCACATGCGCCTGCTGGTAGAGACCGCCGAGCGTGCCCACGTGGGAAATACCGTGGACTCCGGCAAGCTCGATCTACTCCGCTCCGCGATTGCCGTTCAGTCTACGAGGAATGGGCAAACCCCCGATGTTTGACCCTTGAACATTGTCCATGGCTTGACCAAGATGCGGTCATGATCCAAGTCAGTACCGCAGAGTTGAAGTCTCGGCTCGGAACGTACCTTGGGATGGTGCGAACGGGAGCCACGATTGACATCACCTCCTACCGTCAGAGCGTTGCCAGGTTGGTCCCGGCCGTCGAAGAGGAGTTGCTCATCGAAGAGCCGACCGAACCACCCGAGGCGCTTGCCCGCCTCGACCGCTTACCGTCCGGCAGATCCATTCCGGGGGTAGCCGCGCTGCTGGCCGACCGCAGGCGGCGATGACGGTCTACCTCGACACGTCGGTGGTGCTGAGCTGGTTGCTCAACCAGGATCCGTCGCTCGAAGAGTGGGGACACTGGCAGGCCGCCTACACCAGCGAGATCTGCCGGGTCGAGTTTCACCGGACTATCGACCGGCTCCGCCTCGGCGGCGACCTGAATGATCACGAACGTGTCTTTGTGCACGAGCGGTTCGTCACGTTCTGGAAATCCGTCTACCGGGTCCGCGTTTCCGCCGCACTCCTCACCCGGGCAAGCCGGTCCTTCCCGACGGTCGTCGGTACGTTGGATGCTATTCACCTGACAAGTGCGCTCGTCGTCCATGAGCGACGCAACCGCCAGATCGACGAGTTTCTGACCCACGACGGGCAGTTGGGGACGGCCGCCCGCGCTGTCGGGTTCGCGGTGCGGGGCGTGGCGGAAGGGGACGAGTCCGCCAGCCCGTACTGAAATCGCGCGCTTGACGGCCAACCGCACGGCCCTGGATGCTGCCGTCGACTGACGGACCGGTGTACCTGATCTACGAGCCGGATAGGGAAAAGATCAAGGACTTGGCGCTCACGCTGGAGTTCGCCCGTTCGCTGCCCAAGCCGAGGCGTTCCGACCGGCTGGTGTTCGCAGCCACCAAGTACCTGGACGAGGAATTTCTGGAGGAGTACCGCATCTCCTTCTGCCAGTTGCCGTTCCAGATCTACCAGGCGATCGAGAGCTTTGCGAGCGGCGGCGTGCAGCGCGCCACATGATCCTCAAGGAGTTTCAGCGGCGCACACTGGCCGCGGTGCGCGGTCTCCTGAGTGAGCTTGCGCGCCAGCGCACGTTGGCGGCGCAAGCTCGCGCGTCCCACCCGAATCTCGATTGGGTGCGTGAAGCGTGGGAGACGGCGGTGCCGGCACGCGACTACCACCGGCGCACCACCGGTACCGGTGAGCCGCTGCCGTCATTCTGCCTGAAGATTCCCCCGGTGGCGGCAAGACGCTGCTGGCGACGCGCGTTATCGATCTGGTCAACAGCAAGTTCCTCTATCGGCAGACCGCTCGTGCTGTGGGTCGTGCCGACCACGCAGATCTACCGCCAGACCCTCATGGCGCTCAAGGACCGCGACCATCCCTACCGCCAGCAACTCGATCTGGCCTCCGCCGGGCGCACCATGATTCCGGAGAAGCGTAGCGGCTTCGCACCGGCCGACGTGGCCGACCACCTGTGCATCCTGCTGCTGATGCTGCCGTCGGCCAACCGCGAGACCAAGGAACAACTGCGAATGTTCCGCGACAGCGGCGGTTTCGATCGCTTCTTCCCCGGCGACGACGACGTCAAGGGGCATGCCGCTCTGCTGAAGCGGGTACCCAACCTCGACCCGTTCGGAACCGCCGGGTCGGCGGGCGGCTTCTGGGGGCGGCAAGTCAAGACCTCGCTGGGCAACACGCTGCGCCTGCTGCGTCCCATGATCGTGCTCGACGAGGGGCACAAGGCGTACAGCCGCAACGCCAAGGCGACGCTGGAGGGGTTCAATCCCTCCCTCATCGTCGAGCTTTCGGCGACCCCGACCGCCGAGGCCAACGTGCTGATCGAGATTCTGGGCCGGGACCTGAACGCGGAACAGATGATCAAGCTCGACTTGAACATCAAGAATCGGTCGAGCGCAAGCTGGAAGGACACCCTGCTGGCCGCGATCGAGCACCGGGCAAAGCTGGAGCAGCGCGCCCGGCGGCACGAGGCCGCCACCGGCATTGATATTCGACCGATCTGCCTGATTCAGGTGGAGCGCACCGGCCGCGACCAGCGTCAACCGGGGGTCGTGCACGCCGAGGACGCCCGCGAGTACCTGCTGGAGCATCCGGACATCGCCGCAGAACAGATCGCCATCAAGACCAGCGCGCGCGACGACCTGAAGCAGGTGGACGACGCCGGCTCCGGGGGCCTCTTGGGGCGCGACTGCCCGATCCGCTTCATCATCGCCAAGCAGGCGCTGCAGGAGGGGTGGGACTGTGCGTTCGCCTACGTGTTGGCGATTCTGACCCGTCCCAGCTCGAAGCGCGCGCTGACCCAGCTCGTGGGCCGTATCCTGCGCCAGCCCTACGCGCGCAAGACCGGCGACCGCTGCTGGACGAGAGCTACGTGTTCTGCTTCCAGCGCCGGGGCGTCGAACTGCTGCAGGAAGTACGCCGCGGTTTCGGCCGCGAAGGACTCGGCGATCTGCAGCCGAAGCTGGCCGCCGATGGCGACAGCCCGACATCTTTCACGTGCTGGAATACCTGTGGAAGGCGGGTCACGCGTTGGCGGCTGAAGGCTCGGCAGAGTCCCGCGGGCATCTCACCACTCGATCGCAGTGCGCCGCATCCGTCTGACTGAGCGAATGCCTGCTCCCCTTCAGGCCACCTCACCCCCCTCTGGGGTCGTCCTAAAAGAGCCGCACCCGAACCGTATCGCTCGGCGCGCCAATGCCGACCGCCGCGCCCCGCATCACTCCGCGAACATCTCGTTGGTATCGAGGCTGAACGCGCCAGGGAGACCGCGCTGCTCGGCCGGGAGATGACGCGCGCCGCCATCGGCAGCGTCTGCACCAGCGAGGTCGTGATCTCTTGCGCGACGCCGGCGGTCAGCTCGCCGAGGGCGGCCAGTCTGCTCGCGCGTGCATTCGCCTCGGTGGCTGGCCGACGGCCAGCCAGGATACACTCCCGTGCGAGCGTAACGAACGATGGCGAACGTCGGAATCGAGTACCACCCCGGGCAATCCGCCTTGGGGGAATTGCTGCAGTCGATCGACCGTCCGGGGGAGTATTGCACCCACGGGCGGCTGGCAGTGCCGCTGCCGCGCCTGGAGGTGGCGGGTGCGGGACTGATTTCCTTTCCGGTGCCCGCGGCGCAGGTGCAGGATCTGATCGCGGCCGCGGCGCGGGCGCCGTACGGCCGGGGGCCGGACACGGTGCTGGACCGTTCGGTACGCGATTGCTGGCAGATCGACGCAGACAAGGTGGCCGTGGGCGGCGGGGCATGGAGTGACACGCTGGCGCAGATCGTCGGCCGTGCCGCCGAGGGACTCGGCTGCCCGCGCGAGCGCACCGAGGCGCGCCTCTACAAGCTGCTGGTCTACGAGCCGGGCGGGTTCTTCAGCGCCCACCGCGACAGCGAGAAGGCGATCGGCATGGTCGCCACGCTGGTGATCTCGCTGCCGGTCGCCGGGACGGGCGGCGAGCTGGTGATTCGCCACCGGGAGCATGAGACCGTGATCGACCTGCGCACCGAGGACCCGTCGGAGCTTGCCTTCGCGGCGTTTTACGCCGACTGCATGCACGAGACCCGGCCGGTCGCCACCGGCCACCGCATCGTCCTGGTCTACCAACTCGTGCTGCGCGGAGCCGCTCACGGCGCGCTGGAGCGGGCACCCGACTACGACGCCGTGACGGGGCGCATTGCCGCGTTGCTGCAGCAGTGGGATCATGCTACGCACGACCGCAATAAAATCGTCTGGCTGCTGGAGCACGACTACAGCGAGGCGGGGCTCTCGTTCGGGGCCTTGAAGAACGTCGACGCGGCCGTTGCCCGCACTCTGGCGGAGGCGGCGCGGCGCGCGGACTGCGCCCTCTACGCCGCGATTCTCCACGTTAAGGTGTACTACGCCTCGGAGTACCCGCAGGACCTGCCGTACGGGTTCAAGCTTGGCGACAGTGACCTGGAGGCCGGCGAGGTGATCGACTCCGAGCACTGGCTCGACGACTGGGTGGCGCCGGACGACATGAGGCCGGACTACGGCAAGCTGCCGCTGGGATCGGGCGAACTGCTACCCGTCGGCGCTCTGGACGACGCCCAACCGGACGATGAGTCGGTGAGCGAGGCGACCGGCAACGCGGGCGTGGAGATCGAGCGCGCATACCGCTCGGCGGCGCTGGTGCTGTGGCCGCGGGCACGGGCCGTCACCGCCCTGGCCGGCGCCGGAATCGGTGCGTTCGTTGTCTACGTTGCGGACGAGTTGGAACGCAGCGACCAGTCCGAGGCCGAGCCCGGCCGTTTGCGCGACCTCGCCGAGCAGCTCATCGACGCGTGGCCGAAGCCGCCGCGCGGGCGCCGCACCGAGATCCGCACCGCACTGCGGCTGCTGTGCCGGCTGGGTGACCGCTCCATCACGCTCCGCTTCCTGCGCGAGATTGTCACGCCGAGGTACTCCGGCGGAGTCAATGAGGAGTTGGCGGCTGCGATCACTCCGATTGCGCTCCGCGACTGGCTGCCGGAGTTCATCGGCGCGAATCTGCTGCGCCGTACCGACGGCGTAATCGATCTCGTGTGGCGCCTGAGCCGGGTTCCGGACAGGAAGGAGGAAGCCCCCTGGCACGGTGCGTTGCGCGACGCCGTGCAACTCCTGCTGCAGAACATCTCCGGTGCTCTGGAGCTGCGTACCAATGCCCGGCGCGATCGGTCGCTGCGCAATCCGCCGCCACCTCTCGACAGCGCCGCGGTCCGCAACCTGCTGGCGCTCGCCGGGCACTTCGCACTTGACCGGGAGGCCGACGCGACCGCCGAACTGCTGATCGAGCACCCCGCCGCGGCCCCGCCCGACCGCACGCTGCCGGCGGCGCTGGCGGACCTTCCGGGGCTCACCGAGCGCGCGGCGGCAGTCCCGGCGTTCGCGAAGCTGTGGCGCCATGCCGCCGGCTCTCTGCTAGCTCGTAGCGCGCAGCCCCCAGCGGCGCCGCGCGACTGGGCGCTGGAGGCCACGGTCTCGTGCGGCTGCCAGCACTGCCGCCGGCTGCAACAGTTCTACGCCGACCCGCGGGCGCAGATACTGCGACTGCCGCTACGCCAGGAGTTGCGCCGGCACGTCCATCAAAGCATCAAGCGCGAAGGGCTGGACCTGCTGCACGAGACCGAGCGCAAGGGCCGTCCGTTCACGTTGGTCTGCACCAAGACCCGTGCAAGTCACCAGCGGCGGCTCGCGCAGTACGCCGACGACCTTGCGCACATGCGTCTGCTGCTGGAGACGGCCGAGCGTGGCCGCGTGGCCGACGGCGCTGGCGAACGCGCCCAACTCCGCGCCGCGATTGCCGTTCACGACCAGCACGGGAAGTGACGCCGCTGGAGATTCGAGCATACTGGACCGGCGCCTGGTAGCGACGGTGATGGCCGACTACACTTCCCGCCGGACGTAACGATCAATGGCGAACTTCGAAATCGAATACCATCCCGGTCGTCAGCCCTGGAAGGGTTGGTGGCCGAGGCTCTGGTCGCGGCGGCGGAACGGGCGTCTTACGGGAGGAGGCGGGAGATGCCATCACGCCGGTCGCGATCCGCGACTGGCTGCCGGACTTCGTCGGCGCGAATCTGCTGCGCCGTACGAACGGCGTAATCGACCTCCTGTGGCGCCTGAGCCGGGTTCCAGCCGGAGACCGGGAGGCCCCGTGGCACCGTGCGCTACGCGCTGCCACGCAACTCCTGCTGCAGACCATCTCAGGCGCCCTGGAACTGCGCACCCAAGCCGAACGGGGTCCGTCCCGCCGCAACTCACCGCAACCGCTCGACGCCGCGGCAGTCCGCAATCTGCTGTCGCTCGCCTGGCACTTCGCGCTTGACCGGGAGGCCCAGGCGGCCGCCGCTTTTCTGATCGAGCATCCTGCCGCCGCAGCGCCGGATCGGACCGGCAAATCTCGCTGCATCGTCCTTGAAAGTGCGCAACTTACGCTAGTCGTCAGCGGATCTATTGCGTCGAGTTCATCTCGGCGAGGTGTGCTCGCAGGTGAATCGGTGTGGAATCACTCATGCGCCCTCCTCGGTGGCGGTCCTCGATTTACCGAACTCGTGACAGGCGGTCAAGGATTGATC
The DNA here is from genome assembly GCA_965198005.1 of Spirochaetia bacterium. Taxonomy (GTDB): domain Bacteria; phylum Spirochaetota; class Spirochaetia; order SZUA-6; family Bin103; genus Bin103. The sequence continues at coordinate 387,686 of CBDAOI010000002.1, read as the reverse complement.
CAGCCGGTGCTTACCTCGTTCACCGTGAACCGCCGCAATCTCGAGTTCCACCTCTCTGCAGATGCGATACTCCGGCCTCCAGCAGAAGTCCGATCTCCGGGTCGGCGGCTGCGACTTCAACCCGTGTTCCGTTGCTGTCAGGGCGCAGCAAGAGCGTCTCGTCGGACGCTATCCCTCCGTCATGCAGGAAATCCGGCGAATGCGTGGAGACAATCACTTGGCGCTTCGACCGCCGCGTGGCCCGGTGGAGCATCTGCGGCAGGAACTTCACCACCGCGGGATGCAGGTTCAGCTCCGGCTCCTCGATCATCAAAGGGCCGGTGCCGTCCATCACAGACCACAAGAGGGCCATCAGCCGCAGGGTGCCGTCGGAGAACTGATCCTCCCGCTGCCAGCCCGCATTCGGCCGCCAATGCTCATAGCGGCCTTCCAGATGTGGAATCCCTATTTCGTCCTTCTCCAGCTTCAGTTCCCGCAGTTGAGGCACGGCGATGCGGAGCGCGCTCTCGATTCGCCGCAGCCGCGACTGGCGAGTTTTCGGAGTGCTGCGTGCGACCTGTTCCAGGAAGTCGCTACCGAACGTCTCCCCGGAAAAATCCCGGCCGGTGAACCGCTCCGGCTGCCGCACCAGTGGGGGAAGAACGTGGAGGTACCGTATCGAGTTGAAGAACCGGTAGATCTCGCGAAAGGTCTTGTTCGTGCTGATTCCTTCCAGGTGAGTCTGCCGCAGGCGCTCCGAGTCTTTCTCGTCGTCGGCGTCAGGCCGACGAAGCACCGCCTGGCCCCGCCGTTCGACTCGTTCCTCCTTGATCCGCGGCTGGCGTTGATTGTCCTGCACGACGCTGAGGCGGTACCGCCACTCCGCCGGATTCGAGGGCTCGCCAAGCTGCACGTCCAGCGCGATGGCCGCCTGCACCGAGCGTAGACAGTAGCTGTCGAGAGCCGCGCGCCCGAGAACACCGGCTTCTGTTACGTACAGCGGTGCCATCCTGTCGCGTCTTGCGCGTCCGTGGGTTTCAGTTCCCGGTGGCAACTTCCTGCACAGTGAGGTGGACGGCCTGCGCCGGGTCGGGGTGGGTGATGATGGGACGGGCGATTGCGATGTGGCTGGCACCGGCCGCAAGCGTGGCGGCGGGTGTGGCGATGCGGCGTTGATCGTCGGCCGGGGTGGCGCCGCTGGCGGTAAGCCACCGCGGGCGCACGCCGGGCACCACCAGGTTGAATTGCGGCCAGCGGGCGCGGAGCCCGGCTGCCTCGTGGCCGGAGGTGACCAAGCCGTCGGCTCCGCCACGCTCCGCCAGGGCGGCCAAGCGTTCCACCTGCCCCGGACGGAGCCGGTGACGCCGGTGGCGGGCAGGTCGGCGGCGTCCAGGCTGGTCAGGACGGTTACGGCGATGAGCAGGGGGCGGCGCGCGGTGCCGGGTTGCCCGGCCTGCTCCAGGGCCTCCCGAGCGGCGGCCAGCATGCGCTCGCCGCCGGCCGCGTGCACGTTGACCATCCACACACCTTGCGCCGCGGCCGCGCGGAAAGCGCCCGCCACGGTGTTGGGAATGTCGTACCACTTCAGATCGAGGAACACCCGGCCGCCCGTGCTCGTGCACCAGATCGATGGCTGCCGGCCCGGCACGGGTGAACAGCACCGGTCCGATCTTGAGCGCGCCGACGCGGCCGGCGAGGGTCCGCACGAGCGGCCGCGCCTGTTCCAGGTCCGGCAGGTCGAGGCCGACGATCAACCACTCGGGAGGCGGTGACACCGAAGGGGTGCCGGGCTCCGCCCCGGGTGCGGGCGCCACTCTGGACGGTGAGCCGATGCCTCTATTCATCAGGTTGCTCCCTTATTATGGCGGAAGGTTGCGCCGCCCCGATCAGATCGCTGAGCCGCTCCACGCCGGCCTCGTCGAGGTAGCGCTCCAGTCCGTCCAGCACCTCCAGCGCGGCGCGTGGGTTGGTGAAGGTGGCGGTGCCGACCTGCACCGCGCACGCCCCGGCCAGCAGGAACTGCAGCGCATCGCGGTGATCCATGATCCCGCCGACGCCGACCACCGGGGTCGACACCGCGCGCACCAGTTCGTAAGTGAGCCGCACCGCGATCGGCCGGACCGCGGGCCCGGACAGCCCGCCGGTGACGTTGGCCAGCACCGGCCGCCGCCGCTTGGTGTCGATCACCATGCCGGGAATGGTGTTCATCACCGCCAGCGCATCCGCTCCCGCGGCCACGGCGGCACGGCCGATGGCGGCGACGTCGGCCACGTCCGGTCCCAACTTCGCAATTACCGGCAGGCCGGTCACCGCACGCACCGCACGGACTACCTCTGCGGTCAGTTTCGGATCGTGGGCGAACATCTTCGCGCCACCGCCACCGCCGTAGGCGACGTTGGGACAGGAGAGGTTCAGCTCCAGCCCATCCACCCCCGGCAGCCCATCCAGCCGCTCGGCCAGGGCCACGAACTCGCCGATTGTGTAGCCCATGATCGACACCAGCACGACCGGATCCAGCTCGGCGAGATAGGGCAGCTTTTCGGTCACGAACCGCTCTATGCCGACGTTCTGCAGACCGATGGCATTGAGCATCCCGGACGGCGTCTCCACGATGCGCGGCGGCGGATTGCCCGGCCGTGGTTTCACCGTGACAGTCTTGGTGACGATCCCGCCCAATCGCTGCAGATCCACCAGCCCCGCCAACTCGTTGGCGTAACCGAACGTCCCGGATGCAACCAGCACCGGATTGGCCAACCGCAAAGGCCCGAGGCTGACCGCCAGCCGGCCCTTCGATGGAGACCCGTCACGACCGCGGTTGGCTGCCGCGCTACCGACCGTTGTCCTGCTCGCCTGCGCTTCGTTATACATAACCGGATTGCTCAGTCGTCACGCGCGGGAATGATGAGACCGCTCACATGGGGGGTCTTGAACTTGCTGGTACGAAGACGCAGCTTGCTTACCACATGAGGAAGAACGTCATCGTTTCTGCTTCTCCGCCGGTGGTTTCCGCGGCGCAGAAGGATCAGGTTTCGGTGGTGACGGCCGTGGAGGCGGCGGTGCCAGCGGTGTCTTTCCCGGCCTGGGCATGCCGCGCTGCTCCGGATTCGAGTTTTCAGATGGCATAAGAAAACTCCTCCTTCACCAAACGAACCGACTCTTCCTCACTTTTCTCGTTCAGCCTGTCGTTAATCGACATTCCTGAAGCTTTCCAGTCTTCGACCGCGTCGTTGATCGCACGCTCAGCATCGTTCCATCTCCGGTGAGCGGATTCGTTGTCGATTCGTCCATCTTCTATGAGGACCCAACAATCACGGACATCGACTTCTATCTCTTGAAACCGCCTGCTAACGTACTTTACGGTGGCGAGCTTTTGCGAGTGATCCGCCAGAATGATCCATACCGAGAACACTGCAATGGCGAAACCAGCGACAGCACCGACGTACCCTGGAAGATCCTGAACAATGAAACTGGCGCCGCCTGATACGGAGACTAAAGCGAGCACTATCAGTCTAGCCCGATGGTATCTGTTCATGTTGCTTATCAAACGAGCGAAGTACCGAGAATGCCTGACAGATTCCTGAAGTTGATTCCAGACCTGACGACGGACCACGTCTGACACCATGGCTAGTCCTCCCCAGCAAGCGTACTGGTAGTATCGCAACCGATGCACCGAGCGTCAACTCGGGGACTGGGCAAACGCCGCCAGCTCACGCAGGGGAGCCAATCCCTGAGCGCTCCTCCACCATTACCACAGCACTTGGTCGGCGGGGAACACCGGGCCGTCACGGCAGACCAGGGCGTAGGCGGTGCCGGGCGAGCAGTTGGAGGCGGGCGGGCGGACGCGGATGGCGCAGCCGAGGCAGACGCCGAAGCCGCAGGCCATCGGCTCTTCCAGGGCGACCTGGCATGCGGCGCCGGTCGCGGCGGCCAGTTCGGCGCAGCGGTGGAGCATCGGATGCGGACCGCATGCCAGCACGGTCGGACGCCGCCGGCCCTGCCCGGCAGCGCGCGCAAGGATCTGGTCCGTGTGCTGCGGCGTCGTTGCATTTCCCGAAACGGCCTCAACCCGCCCCGTAGCGCGCGCCAGCGCTTGTTCCAGGAGCTCGGTGATCAGCCCGTGGTGGCCGCGCGAGCCGTCGTCGGTGGCCACCTGCACCTGCCAGCCGAGGTCGGCGAACTCCTCCCCGCACAGCAGCAGCTCGCCGCGGGCGGCGCCGATCAGCGCGGTGCCGGTCCGCGGCGCCAGCTCGGCCGCGGCGTGCACCAGCGGCGGCACTCCGACCCCGCCGCCCACCAGGATCACCTCGCCCGCCGCGGCCGCGGCCAGATCAAACCCCTGCCCCAGCGGCCCGAGCAGCTCCATCTCCGCGCCTTCGGCCAAGCCCGCCAGCGCGCGCGTGCCCGGCCCCACCGCGCGCGACAGGAACGCGCACCGATCGCCTTCCGCGGCGAGGAAGCTGAACGGGCGCGGCAGGAAGACCGCGTCGCCGGGTACCCGGATCTGGGCGAACTGCCCGGCCTGCGCACGCCGCCCGATGGCACGCGTGGCGACGGTCAGCAGGTTGTGTTCGGGCGCCACCACGCGGTTGGCCAGCACCCGGCAGCGCTCCTGGACCGGCGCGACCGCAGGTCCGGCCGCGAGTCGGTCGGCTACAGGTCCTGGAGCGCCCATATGCGCAGCTCGCCCTCGCGCTCGGCGGCGATGCCGGTCACGGAGGCGTGGGCGCCGGCCATGGTGGTGATGCAGGGGACGCCGCGCGCCAGCGCGAAGCGCCGGATGCGGTTCTCGTGGTCGCGCGGGCGCTTGCCGGCGGGGGTGTTGATGATCAGCCCGATCTCGCCGGCCTCCATCAGGTCGATCACGGTGGTGCCGCCGTCCTCCAGCTTGGCCAGCCGCCGTACCGCGAGCCCGGCGCGCGCGAGCACGTCCGCGGTGCCGGGGGTGGCCGTCAGGCCGAAGCCGAGCCGGTCCAGGGTCCGCGCCAGTTCCACCAGCTCCGGCTTGTCGGCGTCGCGCACGCTCACGAACACGGTGCCGGAGCGCGGCAGCGAGCCGCCCGCACCCGCCTGCGCCTTGGCGAAGGCGCGGCCGAAGCCGTCGTCGATCCCCATCACCTCGCCGGTGGACTTCATCTCGGGGCCGAGCGACACCTCGGCGCCGGCGAACTTCCCGAACGGCAGCACCACCTCCTTCACCGCGAAATGGGTGGGCTGCGGATCGCTGCGCAGCCCGAGGTCGTCCAGCTTGGCGCCGCACGTCACGTGGGTGGCTAGCCGCGCCAGCGGCACCCCGATCGCCTTGGACACGAACGGCACCGTGCGCGAGGCGCGCGGATTCACTTCCAGCACGTAGATCTCGCCGCCGCGCACCGCGAACTGGATGTTCATCAGCCCGCGCACGCCGAGCGCCCGGCCCAGGGCCACGCTCTGGCATTTGATCTCGGCCACCACCGCCGCCGGCAGCGAGTGCGGCGGCAGGCAGCAGGCGCTGTCCCCGGAGTGCACCCCCGCCGCCTCGATGTGCTGCATCACGCCGCCGACGATGAACCGCTCGCCGTCGCCGATCAGGTCGACGTCGATCTCGATCGCCTCCTCCAGGAACTTGTCGACCAGGATCGGGCGCGGCCCCGCGCCGTCGGCCCCGGCGTGGTGGCCGGCCATCTGGCGCGCGTACAGCTTCATGTAGTCGCGCACCATCGCTTGGTCGTAGACGATCTCCATGGCGCGCCCGCCGAGCACGTAGGAGGGCCGCAACAGCACCGGGTAGCCGATACGCCCCGCCTCCGCCAGCACCTGCGCCACGCTGTGGGCGATGCCGCTCTCCGGCTGGCGCAGGTCGAGGCTCTGCAGCAGGGCCCGGAAGCGGCCGCGGTCCTCGGCCCGGTCAATGGCGTCGGTGGGGGTGCCCAGCACCTTCACCCCCAGCGCCTCCAGCCCGTGCGCCATGTTGAGCGGGGTCTGGCCGCCGAACTGGAGGATCACTCCTTCCGGCTGCTCCTTGTCGTAGATGTTGGCCACGTCCTCCACCGTGAGCGGCTCGAAGTACAGGCGGTCGGAGGTGTCGTAGTCGGTGGACACGGTCTCGGGATTGCAGTTGACCATGATCGACTGGCAGCCCAACTCGCGCAGGGCGAACGACGCCTGACAGCAGCAGTAGTCGAACTCGATGCCCTGGCCGATGCGGTTGGGGCCGCCGCCGACGATCATCACCTTGCGCCCCGGCTCCACCGTCACCTCGTCCTCCATCTCGTAGGTGGAGTAGAAGTACGGGGTGAACGCCTCGAACTCCGCGGCGCAGGTGTCCACCAGCTTGTAGGTGGGACGCACCCCCAGCTCCAGCCGCCGTGCGCGCAGCGTGCGTTCGTCGCAGCCGGCCAGCTCGGCCAACTGCCGGTCGGAGAAACCCGCGCGCTTGGCGCGCCGCACGGCACGCTCGCTCAGCTCCGCCTCGCGGCCAGTTCCTCCTTGAGCGCGCCCTCCAAAGTCAGAATCTGCGCCATGTTGTCCACGAACCAGGGGTCGACGTGGGTGTGGGCGGCGACCTCGTCCACGCTCATGCCACGCTCCAGGGCCAGCCGCATGAAAAACAGCCGGTCGGCGTTGGGGCGGCGCAGGCCGGCGACGATCGACTCCGGCGCCACGCCGTCGGCGCGCGGCCAGGAGAAGCCGTCGGCATCGGTCTCCAGCCCGCGCAGCCCCTTCTGCAGCGCTTCCTTGAAGGTGCGCCCCAGCGCCAGCACCTCGCCCACGCTCTGCATCTGGGTGGTGAGCGTGGCGTCCACGCCGGGGAATTTTTCGAAGGCGAACCGGGGGATCTTGACGACGCAATAGTCTATCGTGGGCTCGAAGCAGGCCGGCGTCTGCTTGGTGATGTCGTTGGGGATCTCGTCCAGGCCCCAGCCCACCGCCAGCTTGGCGGCGAACTTGGCGATCGGGAACCCGGTGGCCTTCGAGGCCAGCGCCGAGGAGCGCGACAGGCGCGGGTTCATCTCGATCACCAGCAGCCGGCCGTCGGCCGGATTGACCGCGAACTGGATGTTGGAGCCGCCGGTCTCCACGCCCACCGCCCGGATCACCTTGATCGCGGCGTCGCGCATCTGCTGGTACTCGCGGTCGGTGAGGGTCTGCGCCGGCGCCACCGTGATCGAGTCGCCGGTGTGCACCCCCATCGCGTCGACGTTCTCGATGGAGCAGATCACGACCACGTTGTCGCGCCCGTCGCGCATCAGCTCCAGCTCGAACTCCTTCCAGCCGAACACCGACTTCTCCACCAGCACTTCGGTGTTGAGGGACAGCTCCAGGCCGCGGGTGGTGATCTCGCGAAACTGCTCCGGGGTATGGGCGATGCCGCCGCCGGTGCCGCCCAGGGTGTAGCTGGGGCGGATCACCGCCGGCAGGCCCATCGCGCGCACCTGCGCCTCGGCTTCCTCCAGGCTGTGGGCGATCGCCGCCGGCGGCACCTGCAGGCCGATCGAGCGCATCAGGTCGCGGAACTGCTGGCGGTTCTCGGCGCGCTGGATGGTGGCCAGGTCGGCGCCCAGCATCTCCACCCCGTAGCGCTCGAACAGGCCCGCCTCGGCGGCGCTCACCGCCAGGTTGAGGGCGGTCTGGCCGCCGAGGGTGGTGAGCACCGCGTCCGGCCGCTCGCGCGCCAGGATCTGCTCCAGCACCGGCAGCGTGATCGGCTCGACGTAGGTGCGGTCGGCCAGCTCGGGATCGGTCATGATGGTGGCCGGGTTGGAGTTCAGCAGCACCACCCGATAGCCGTCGTCGCGCAGCGCCTTGCACGCCTGCGTGCCGGAGTAGTCGAACTCGCACGCCTGCCCGATCACGATCGGCCCCGCCCCGAGCACCAGGATCCGTTCCAGATCAGTACGCCCCGGCATCTCTCGTTGCTCGCTGCGGCAGCGCCTTCATGGTCAAGGCCGAGTCACCACGCACGCGCACTACGTCCGTACGGCCGACCTCTGCGCAGTCGTTTGTGCGCGCTGCTCGTACTACGTGCACCACAGGGGCTGCCCCGCACGCCTCCTACGCCTACTTGTCGAACTCGCGCTTGGCCGCGGCCAGGGAGAAACCGTCAGGCTCCCAGCCGCCGAGCCAGGTCGCCAGATCGTCGTCACCGTCTTCCCAGGGGTCGGTGCCGGTGCGCAGAAACTCGATGAGTCGCTCGTACCCACCGACTCCGCCGCAATCTTCGGGCGGGCCGAAGCGGCGCCCGGCAAGCAGCCGGCGGGTGAAACGATCGTTGGACGACACCCGCTCGCGCAGCTTCACCGTGTGCAGCCAGTCGTCACCGAAGTCGTACCAGTATATGCACTGCGTCGCGGTGCCGAAGTAGCTCGTGAGCCTGACTGCGCGAGCGTCAGGCGTGTCCTCCAGGTCCTCCGACCACATCAGGGAATCAGACGGAATCCCCGCTATCACCTCTCGAGGCCGTCCCGTGGTGTGAAACTCCCACAGGTGAGCGTTCATCCATGCGAAGCTGCCCTGAATCGCCCAGTGCAGATCCAGGAACGTTGCGTTGGCGGTGATCCGGAAGCGGCGCCAGATCCGCGGCGTGATGGACCGCAGTGAGACCTCGAACTCCAGGTAGGAATGCATCGCGAACGTATTGTACCACCGACGGCGGCTGGTTTGGAAGCGCGTACGCTACTCTTCGTCGTCTTCCTCCGGCATGAGCACGAACTCGGGGTAGGCCTCGATTTTCAACTCCGCGACGTCCTGCCCGAGCTGCTCCACCTGCTTCGACACGCGCGCGGCGAGCAGCAGGTCCACGACGCGCCACAACAGCAATGACACCAGGAACACGAACGCCCCGACCGCCACCACGCCGAGGAGTTGCACGCCGAAGCTGCCCCCGGCCGCGATGCAGACCGCCAGAGTCCCCCAGATGCCGGCCAGCAGGTGCGCCGGCACCGCGCCGACCACGTCGTCCAGCTTGAGTTTTTCCAGTAGCTTGATTCCTGCGGTGCACACCACGCCGCCGCCGGCGCCGATGACGATCGCCCAGTAGTGAGCGGTGATGTCCGGCCCGGCGGTGATCGAGACCAGCCCCGCGATCGCGCCGTTCAGGCCGGCGAACATGTCCATCCGCCCCAGGATGAAGCGGGAGACCGCGAGCGCGGCGACGACGCCCGCCGCGCCGGCGAGGTTGGTGTTGACCAGCACGCTGCTCATCGCCACCGCGTCCGCCGCGCTGCCCAGCGCCAGTTGCGAGCCGCCGTTGAATCCGAACCAGCCGAACCAGAGGATGAACACGCCCAGCGTCACCACCACCACGTTGGAGGGCGGGGTGGGCTTGATCGAGCCGTCGCGGCGGAACTTGCCGAGCCGCGGCCCGACCACCAGGATCCCGGCCAGCGCGGCCCAGCCGCCGGTGCCGTGCACGATGGTCGACCCGGCGAAGTCCTGGAACCCCAGGGCGCTGAGCCAGCCGCCGCCCCAGGTCCAGGCGCCGACGATCGGGTACACGAGCGCGGTCAGGAACAGCGTGAAGAGGAAGAACGGCCACATCTTGACCCGCTCCGCCAGCGCTCCCGACACGATGGAGGCCGCGGTCGCCACGAACACCATCTGGAAGAACCAGTCCGACATGACCGAATAGCCGCTGGCTATGACCTCGTCCGCCGCTTCCGCGGTCCCGGCGAGCAGGGCCAGCTCCTCGGCCGACGGTCCGTAGAACAGCTTGAACGAGCCGATCACGCTGCCGACGTCCACGTACATGAGGTTGTAGCCGACCAGGTAGTAGGCCAGCCCGGCGATCGCGTACAGCCCGATGTTCTTGAGGCAGATCACGGACGCGTTCTTGGTGCGCACCGAACCGGACTCCAGCATGGTGAACCCGGCCGCCATCCACATCACCAGTCCGCCCCAGACCAGGAACGAGAAGGTGTTGAAGACGAACAGCGACTCTTCGTCCACCGCGGCGTAGGCGATGGTCGACCCGAAGAACAGGAAGCCGAGCACCAGCAGGGCTTTCCCGAGCGCGATTCCCCGGCGTTGCCGGAGGTCGAGTATCAATCTACGCACAGTAGCCCCCTGCGTGTGAGTGGTTATCCTCCACAGAGTAGCAGGTCGGCAGCGGTCGGTCGCCCGCGCCGCCACCGGGGCGCCGCGAAGATACTTACGGGATTCACGGTTGATCCATTCGCCAACTGCTTGGCGCGGGACCATGTTCCCCCACTGTCCGTTGCCGACGCGCCGACCATGTATGGCTTTCTCCCACTCACCACCGGTGGATGCCTTGCCGGACCGTTTCGCATTGGCTACGGAGAATGAGGCGTTCTATCGCCACTTGCATGACCTCGTTGCATCGATGAACCTGCGCACTGGAGGGCTGAGCTTGGCGGAGCTGCACACCGGCTGAATCCGTGATTCTGTGTGAATTGATGTCACCGCTGATTTGCCTTCGGGCGGAAGGTTGAGCGGTCCATGGCGGTGACGAAGCGGTCGAACAGGTAGTGGGCGTCGTGCGGGCCGGGGGCGGCCTCCGGGTGGTACTGGATGGCGAATACCGGCCGCGTACGGTGCTCCAGCCCTTCGATGGTGCCGTCGTTGAGGTTGACGTGGGTGACGTGCAGATCCCGAGGCAGGGAGTCGGCATCCACCGCGTAGCCGTGGTTCTGGCTGGTGATGGAGATGGCGCCGGTGCGTTCCTCGCGCACGGGGTGGTTGGCGCCGTGATGGCCGAACTTGAGCTTGTAGATGTTCGCCCCCAGGGCAAGGCCCATGATCTGCAGGCCGAGGCAGATGCCGAACACCGGCAGGTCGCGGTGGCCGTCGAGCAGCGCGCGTACGGTGTGCGCCAAGTAGGGCGCCTGTTCGGGGTCGCCGGGGCCGTTGGAGAGGAACAGCCCGTCGGGCGCCAGCGCGGCGATCTCGGCGGCGGAGGCGGTGGCCGGCGCCACCGTGACGCGGCAGCCGCGCGCCGCCAGGTTGCGCATGATGTTGTGCTTGGCGCCGGCGTCGATGGCGACCACGTGATGCGCACGGCCGTCCGGCGGGGCCGCGACCGCCGCCGCGGTGACCCGTGCCGTGGCAGAGCCAAGCGATGCGACTGCTTCGATCGGGCTGGCATCGGCACGTACTGTTCTCGTCTGCGTCGGGAGCAGCCCGGCGAGCGGGTCGTAGAAGTCCGCCGGCAGACTCAGCGGCGCGATGTCCTTCGTCGTCACCCGGCGAACCAGGTCCAGCTCGCCGAGCTTGGGCGCCGCCTGCGCCTTGCGCACCAGCGAAGCGGGATCCGGATCGGTGGTGGAGATCACGCCGGTCTTGGCGCCGTGCAGCCGCAGATGGCGGGTCAGGGCGCGGGTGTCGACCTCGTCGATGCCGACGATCCCGTGCTGCCTGAGGTAACTGCCCAGATCGCCGGTGGCGCGCCAGTTGGAGTGGCGGGCGGCCAGCTCGCGCACGATCAGGCCGCGCGTCCACGGCTGCCGCGACTCGGGGTCGTCTTCGTTGACGCCGTAGTTGCCAATCAGCGGATAGGTCAGGCAGACGAGTTGGCCGGCGTAGGAGGGATCGGTGAGGATCTCCTGGTAACCGGTCATGGCGGTGTTGAACACCACCTCGCCGGCGACTTCGCCGTCCGCTCCCACCGCGCGCCCCGGGAACGCGGCCCCATCCTCCAGCACCAGCAGCGCGGGCTGGTCGATCACGCCGGCTGCTCCACGCCGGCGGCGGCGCGCACCGGGAACGGCTGCAGGATGCGGCAGTCGCGCAGGCGAATCTGCCCTGCCACCAGGCAGTCGGTGGCCCGGCCGGTCAAGCGCTCGCCCCAGAACGGCGAATTGTGCGCCTTCGACTGCGCCGTGGCCGCGTCGTACACCCAGGCGGCGGCCGGATCGACCACCGTCACGTCGGCCACCGCTCCCACCCCCAGGCTGCCGCGTTCGACGCCGATCAGGCGCGCCGGGTTCACCGCCAGCACCCGCACCAGCCGCTCCAGGCCGATCACCCCGTCCCGCACCAGCGCCAGCATCAGCGGCAGCATGGTCTCCACGCCGGTGATGCCGTTGGGAGCGTGGTCGAACTCCACCGCCTTCTCGTAGTCGGCGTGCGGCGCGTGATCGCTGCCCACGATGTCGATGGTGCCGTCCGCCAGTCCGGCGCGTACGGCGGCCACGTCGGCCGCGGTCCGCAGCGGCGGGTACATCTTGGCGTGGGTGTTGTAGCGCATCACCGCGTCCTCGGTCAGGAACAGGTAGTGCGGACAGGTCTCGGCGGTTACCGCGATCCCGCCGGCGCGCGCCTGCCGGATCAGCTCCACCGAGCGCCGGCAGGAGATATGCTGGAAGTGGACCCGGCCGCCGGCCAGCGAGGCGATCTCGAGATCGCGCGCCACCAGGGCGGACTCGGCCTGGCACGGGCTGCCGATCAGCCCCAGCCGGGTGGCCACCACCCCCTCGTTCAGCGTCCCCGCCTGCGACAGCTCGTGGTCCTCCTCGTGCAGCAGCAGCGGCAGGTCGAACTTCTTGGCGTACTCCAGGGCGCGGCGCATGATCGCCGACGACACGATCGGCTTGCCGTCATCCGACAGCGCCACCGCCCCGCCGGTGCGCAGCTCACCGAACTCGGTGAGCCGCTCGCCCTCCTGGCGCACGGTGACCGCACCCACCGGCCACAGGTTGATCAGGTCCAGGCGCCGTGCCTCGCGCCGCAGAAACTCCATGTCGGCGCGCGAATCGGACACCGGATTGGTGTTCGGCATCGGGCACACGCCGGTAAAGCCGCCGGCCAGGGCGGCGCGCAAGCCGCTTTCTATCGTCTCCTTGTACTCGAAGCCGGGCTGGCGCAGGTGGACGTGGACGTCGATCAGCCCGGGCAGCACCAGCTTGCCGCGCGCGTCGATCACCTCGAGCGCGCCGCCGCCGTTGGCCCCGGCCAGATCGGCCGCCACCTGCTGCACGCGTCCGTTGCGCACCAGCAGGTCGACCGTGGCGTCCACCCCCTGCCGCGGATCCACCAGCCGCCCGCCGCGGATCACCACCGGCACCGCGGCCGGCCGCGGGCATGCGTCGGCCATCCTCACGCGCTCCGTCCGAGGGCCGCGCCGGGCCGCCGCGTAGCTCCCTCCTCGCGCGTCAGCGTGGTGTGGAACAGCACCGCCATGCGCACCGCCACGCCGTTGGTCACCTGATCCAGGATCAGCGAGTGGGGCCCGTCGGCCACTTCCGCGGCCACCTCGACGCCGCGGTTCACGGGTCCGGGGTGCAGCACCAGCAGCCCCTCCCGGGCGCGCTGCAGGCGGTCGTGCGACAGCCCGTACTCCACCGCGTACTCCCGCACCGACGGGAAGAACGCCCCGCGCTGGCGCTCGAACTGAATCCGCAGCAGGTTGAGCACGTCGGCCTCCTCGATCACCTCGTCCAGATCGTAGGACACTGCCGCGCCCAGCTCCTCGATGCCGTGCGGGATCAGGCTCGGCGGACCGCACACCGTCACCCGCGCGCCGAGCTTGCGCAGGCCCCACAGGTTGGAGCGCGCCACCCGCGAGTGGAGGATGTCACCCACCAGACAGACGTGCAGCCCCGCCAACTCCTGATGCTCGCGGATGGTGAAGATGTCCAGCAGTCCCTGGGTGGGGTGCTCGTGGATGCCGTCGCCGGCGTTGACCACGCTGGCGTCCAGCGCACGCGCCAGCAGCTCGGCGGCTCCCGACGACCCGTGCCGCACCACCACCGTGTCCACCTGCATCGCCTCGATGTTGCGGGCCGTGTCGACCAGGCTCTCGCCTTTCTGCACGCTGGAGGTGGAGCCCTGGAAGTTGACCGTGTCCGCCGACAGCCGCTTCGCCGCCAGCTCGAAGCTGGTGCGGGTGCGGGTCGAGGACTCGAAGAACAGGTTGGCGATGGTCTTGCCGCGTAGCGCCGGCACCTTCTTGACCTGGCGTGCGGACACCTCCTTGAACGACTCGGCGGTGTCCAGCAGCAGCTCGATCTCCGTCCGGCTGAGCTCCTCCAGCGACAGCAGATCCTTGCGCGTCCAGGCCGGGGCCGGAGCCGGGGCCGGGGCCGCGCCGGTGGCGGTTGCCGGCGCCGGTCGTGCGGAAGCGGGCCGCGGCGGTGCGGCGGGGCGCGGCTCAGTGCTGGTCTCGGTAGGCAATGACCACCTCCTCGATGGCGTCGGTGTCCTGCAGCCGTACGTGCACGATCTCCTCACTGCTGGTGGGGACGTTCTTGCCCACGTAGTCGGCGCGGATCGGGTACTCGCGATGGCCGCGGTCGATCACCACGGCAAGCTGAATCCGGCGCGGGCGCCCGAACTCGATCAGGGCGTCGAGCGCGGCCCGGGTGGTGCGGCCGGTGTAGAGCACGTCGTCCACCAGCACCACCACGCGGTCGTCGAGGGCGAAGTCGATCTCCGTCCGGCCGACCACGGGCGAGCTGGCCACGTGACTCAGGTCGTCGCGGTACAGGCTGATGTCGAGCACGCCCAGCGGCGGCTCGACGCCGGTGATCTGCCGCACCAAGTGCTGCAAGCGCCGTGCCAGCGGCACCCCGCGGGTGCGGATGCCCACAAACACCATCTGGTCGACCGTACGGTTGCGCTCCACCACCTCGTGCGCCAGCCGCGTCAGGCAGCGCTCCAGGTCGGCCGCATTGAGAATGCGGCGCTCGGCGTGCCGCCGCGGTTGTTCAGCCATGGTCGGCCCGTTCCTGAGCCCGCGGCGCGGGCGGTGCAGGCGCCGGTGTCGGTGCGCTGAACCGCGACGATGCGGGCCGGAGACGCTCCCGGCCGTTCAAGATCGTAGGATCGGTGTGCAATGTCCGCCCTTCCCGGCCTCACCGGACCGGCTTAAAGGATGCCGGTATCGTACCCCACCCCCCGCGCACCCGTCAAGCGGCCGGTGCGGGTCGGCACGGGTCGGCACGGGTCGGCGGTCGGGTGAGGCGCCTAAGCGAATGAGGGACGGGTGTCAGTGGACGTCGTGGCTCCTGAGGGGAGGGTGCGGCGCGCGCCGGGGCACGGGGCGCGCCGTTACGATCCCGATGGATGTCTACATGTAACCTGGACGAGCGTGAGATCTCTTGGGTGGCCGATCGCGGAACGTTCAAACACGGGGACGTTCGTTCCGCCGGGATACCTCACCGACGGTGCGATCAACCCGTCGAGTGAGGTTGCCTTCGCCTCGGCGCCCAGCCTATTGCAAAAACCATAGTCGCAAGGATCCACACGACTGCAGCAGGTCGGTGAGTTCGGCGATGCGTTGCCGATCGTGTCTCTGCTCCTCCATGAACTCCCCGTCGTCCCGATAGCTCGCGAAGCGAAACACGGGCGTATTCCGCCGTTCAGAGGGAATCGATTCGAGCATCCCTATCGGCCCGCCGCTGCTTCAACGTACTCCTTTACGAGCAAGAGATTCTCCATCGATCCTTCCAGCAAGAGTGTGGCTCTCGAAGCCAGTCATTCTCTACTTCTTCGTTTCGAAATAATGCGGAAAGGGTCTTGCGGATGCGAAACAGATAAGCGATCCGATCCTTCGTGTCGCGGCCACGTAGAGGAGCGTGTCCGCTGAACAGTTCGCTTACGTAGGGTTGATCGGCTGCCTCCAGGCCGAGCAGCGTAGTTGCATCTGCCCGCGTAAGACCCCACGTTTCCAGGAGTCTCGCAAGAAAGTGAATCGGACCCGCCAATCTGGCTTGGCGAGCACGACCAGTGATCGGAAAACGCGCCGACAATACAACATCAAGATCGGCGGCAGTTCTCGGTGCGATAGCCTTGCTGAGTAAGGTGGACCCCGAATAGTAGCTTACGTGCACGGCTGCCCGCGACGGATACCTCTTCTCAGCGACTTGAGACATCACACGCCCGTAGCCAAGACCGTAGGGGTCATCGTCGGGATCATCAGAAACTATGCTTTGAATATCCTCATGGAATGTAGCTGATTTGGAAGCCCGCTCCAACAACGAGTATGATCGGTAAATACCGACGGTTTCCGATAGACGGAGTATGTCTCTGACAGCAACGATCCCCGGATCGTGTTCATAGCCAACCCAGCGCTTTACCTTCGTAAGATTGCCCATTTTCGGATCAAGGAAGGTCGGAATCGTCCATTCTCGTGTGTTTGTCACTCTTTATTTCCAGTAATGTCGTGGCTCCTGAGGGGTGGGGGGCGGCGGGTGGTCGGATCCATCGCCCAGAAGCGCGTGGCGACGACGTGGACCACGTTGTGCTGGGACTGGATGGTGCCGCTCACGCCCAGGAACGAGGCGGTGAGGATGGTGCTGCGAAAGCGCTCGAACACCTTGGACCAGACCACCAGGTTGACGAAGCCGGTTTCGTCTTCGAGGGTCATGAACACCACCCCGGCGGCGGTGCCGGGGCGCTGGCGGCAGATTACCAGGCCGGCGTAGGAGACTTGGCGTCCGTGCTCCATGGCGGCGATCTGGCCGGCGGTGGGCAGGGAGCGGGCGGCGAGGCGGCGGCGCAACGGCGCCAGCGGATGGCCGCGGGTGCTGTGGCCGGTGGCGGTGTAGTCCCAGGCGATGGCGGCGAACCGGTCGAGGGGATTGAACCGCGCCGCCGGCTCCGGCGCGTCCAGGGCCAGGGGCGCGTGGCGCCCGCGCCGGCGGGCCGCGCCCAGCACCTGCCACAGGCTGCCGCGGCGGCGGTCGCGGTGCCGCGGCGCGCCGCTGGTTTGCTGCGCGCCACCGGCCGGCTCCAGGTCCAGGGCGTTGAACGAGCCGCTCTCGGCCAGCCGCAGCAGGGCGTCGCGCGGCAGGTCGGGCAGGCGCTCCACCAGTTCCGCCACCGAGGCGAAGGGGCGGGCCGCGCGTGCCGCCACGATGGCCGCGCCGCGTTCCTCCCCCAGCCCCTGCACGTAGCGCAGGCCCATGCGCACCGCGTAGCGCCAGCGGCGCCCCGCGCCGTGCGCCGCCGCATCGTGTGGTGCCGCACTACGCGGCGCGGGACCACACGGTGTGGCACGCGGTGCCGGCTCCAGGGTGCAGTCCCAGGCGCTGCGGGTCACGTCCACCGGGAGCATCGTCACGCCGTGGCGGCGGGCGTCGTCGACGATGGTGGCCGGCGCGTAGAACCCCATCGGCCAAGCGTTGAGCAGCGCCGCGGTGAACACGTCGTGGTAGTGGTGCTTGAGCCACGCCGTGAGGTACGCCAGCAGGGCGAAGCTGGCGGCGTGCGACTCCGGGAAGCCGTACTCCCCGAAGCCGCGGATCTGGTTGAACACGCGCTCGGCGAACGCGCGCGGGATGCCCTTGGCCTGCATCCGCGAGATCAGCCGCTCGGCATGCTTGTCGATGGCGCCGGAGCGGCGCCACGCGGCCATGTCGCGGCGCAGTTGATCGGCCTCGCCGGGGGTGTAGTCGGCGGCCACCATCGCCAGCTTCATCACCTGCTCCTGGAACAGCGGCACGCCCAGGGTCTTGGCCAGCACCGGGCGCAGGGCGGGGTGGGGGTACTCCACCTGCTCCTCGCCGTTGCGGCGCCGCAGGTAGGGGTGGACCATGCCGCCGGTGATCGGTCCGGGACGCACGATCGCCACCTGGATCACCAAGTCGTAGAAGGAGCGCGGGCGCAGGCGCGGCAGCATCGACATCTGCGCCCGGCTCTCGATCTGGAACACCCCCACGGTGTCGCCGGCGCTGATCATGTCGAACACCGCCGGGTCCGCGGCCGGCACCGTGGCCATGGTGTAGGAACGCCGGTAGTGGCGCCGGATCAGGTCGAAGCCGAGGTCCAGGTGGGTGAGGGCGCCGAGCCCGAGCAGGTCAACCTTGAACAGGCCCAGCGCTTCCACGTCGTACTTGTCCCACTGGATGACGGTGCGCCCCTCCATGGTGGCGTTCTCCACCGGGACCAGGGTGGTGACCGGCTCGCTGCCGAGCAGGAAGCCGCCGGGATGGATCGACAGGTGGCGCGGGAAGTCGAGGAGCTGGCGCGTCAGCTCGCCGAGGGTGCGGTGCAGCGGCGTGGCGGGATCGAGTCCCGCCTGCTGCAAGGCGTTGCCCACGGCCACCGGGAAGTCGCTGTGGTGGTGGGAGAGGAGCCGCGCCGCCCGGTCCAGCGCGGTGGCCTGCAGGCCGAGGGCCTTGCCTGCCTCGCGGATGGCCGACCTGGGGCGGTAGCGCACCACGTTGGCGACCATGGCCGCGCGCTCGCGCCCGTACGTGCGGTACATGAACTGGATCGCCTCCTCGCGCCGGCGGTGACCGATGTCCAGGTCGATGTCGGGCGGCTCGGCGCGTTCGCGGGACAGGAAGCGCTCGAACAGCAGGTCCATGCGCACCGGGTCGATGGCGGTGATGCCCAGGCAGTAGCACACCGCGGAGTTGGCCGCCGAGCCGCGTCCCTGGCACAGGATCCGCTGCGCGCGGCAGAAGCGGACGATCTCGTACATGGTCAGGAAGTAGCCGCAGTAGTCGAGTTCCTCGATCAGCGCCAGCTCGATGCGCAGTTGCCGGGCGACGGCCGGGGGCACGGCGCCGCGGTAGCGCCGGCGCGCCCCGGCGAAGGTGAGGCGGCGCAGCCACTGGGCCGAGGTGTGCCCCGTCGGCAGCCGTTCGGAGGGGTAGCGGTAGCGCAGCTCGGCCAGCGAGAAGGTGCAGCGGCCGGCGATCTCGAGGGTGGCGGCGACCAGCTCGGGGCGGTCCGCGAACAGGCGCGCGAACGCCGCCGGCGACTTGAGGGCGTGCTCGGCGTTGGGCCGCAGCAGGGTGCCGGCGGCGGGCAGCGTGGTGCGCTGGCGGATGCAGGTGACCACGTCCTGCAGCCGGCGCCGGTCGCGGTGGTGGTAAAGCACCTCGGTGGCGGCGGCCTGGGGAATGGCGAGGCCGCGGCACAGCGCCGTCAGACGGCGTTCGACGGCGGCGTCGTCCGGCAGCCGGTGGCGCGTCACCAGCCCCCAGAGGCGGGAGGGGAACGCCTCCCGGAGTTGCGCGGTGCGCCGCCGCCAGCCTTCCTCGGCGCCGCCGGCCAGCAGGTGGCGGCCTTCCCAGAGGGCGATCAGGCCGCCGGCGTGGGCGCATACCTCCTCCCAGCCTACCCGACACTCGCCCTTGGGACAGCGCAGCCGCCCGCGCGAGATCAGCCGGCAGAGGTTGGCGTAGCCCTCCCTGCACTGCGCCACGAGCACCACCGCCGCGGCCTCTGCGCCGCCGGAGCCGCCGCCACCGCCGGCCCCGGTCGCCGCCTGGTCCGGGGAAGCGACCACCGTAAGCTGCGCGCCCACGATCAGGCGCGGGGCAGGCGAGCCGCGGCCGCCGGCCGCCACGTGGGCGCGCACCACCCCGTAGACGCCGTCCCGGTCCGCCAGCACCAGGGCGGGAATGGCCAGCTCCCGGCAGCGCCGCACCAACTCCTCGGGATGGCTGGCTCCCTCCAGGAACGAGAAGTTGCTCTTGCACCACAGCGGCACGTACCCGCCGCATCCACGATCGGCGTGGTTGGGCATGTCGCCCATGTTACAGACAAGAGTCTGCAATAACAAGACATATGTCTGTTCATATAGGCGATGCCGAGTCGTCGTCGTTCGGCAGCGCCTCCACGGTCACCGGGAACGGCTCCTGCCAGTGGTGGACGTTGAGAGCCGGCACGGTCTCAACCGGTGAGAATACCCAGGAGCGCGCGCTGACCGGGACCAGAGTCGGAGCAGCGACCCTCTGCGGGGCCGGCGCCGGGCGCCAGTCGGAGTAGGCGTAACCCGCTTGGCGCGCCGTGCTCGCAGCGGCAGCAGCGCGGGGCTAAGGAATGATTGCCTCCATGACCCGCAGCATGATCGGGATCAGCACCGCCGCGGCTGCCATTACCGCCACAATCCACCGGGTCTGTACCGTAATCTCCTTGTGGACGCCGGTGATCTCCTTGCTGAGATCCGGCCGTAGGTCGGCGATCTCCTTGCGCGTCCGCTGTTCCGATTCCGCGACGTGACGGAGAAACCGTTCCTCCAGCAGTTGGAACAGATGCTCTTTCTGGACCTCGCGCCGCTCTTCCTGGTCATCTTCGAGCTGGCGCAGCATCTCCACCAGGGACGCGGTCGCAACGTCCCCCAGGCGCTCCTGCAGTGGGCGTGGCACCGAAAGCACAGCCATGGCTCGCGTCGATTCTACACCGAGCGTCGGTCAGCGTCCACTGCGAACGGTGCGAACGGCGCCTCCGGCGCCGCTCTTCGCCGACACCATCCGCTCATCCGCAAGAGCCGGGTACGTCACGGTCATGCGGGGATCGCGAGTCTTGGGTCACGAGCTTGAATCTTGGCTCCCGGAACTACCGGCGAGCGACACGACGATACGCACCAGGTCTGCCCGCCGCGAGACGTCGAGTTTGACGTGGATACGCTTGACCAGCTCGCGCACCGTGCTTTCCGCTCGATGCGTGGCCGCCGCGATGTCGCGCATGGTCTTGCCCTCGGCCAACGCCACCGCCACCCGGCTCTCCGCCGGCGTGAGGCCGAGCACCGCGGCAACGTGCTCGGGGTCGATGCTCGGCGTCGCCCTCGGGTCGACGATCAGCACCATCACCGCGAACGGGCCAAGGCCGAAACCGGCGTCGTCAAGGTCCACCGGCCTCAGGTGTAGCGCGAACCCCGGTAGTGCGGACGAACGGGTGACCGACGTCGAACCGCTGGTCGCCGCGCGGCCGGAGCGTGGCAGAGCGTCCACAAACAAATTCCCGAGTCGCCGGTCGTCCGCGGCCATCCGTGCATGCAGGAAGCCACCGCGATCGACCAGGCCGTCGCGGTGCCGCAGGATCGCGCGGGCGCGGGAGTTGGCCTCGACGATCATCCCGCGCCAATCGAGGCAGATCATACCGATCCTCATGTCGTCGAGTCGGTCGGCGAGCGATGCCCCCAGGGCCTCGGCGTCGGCCAGCGCTTGGCGGACCCGGACGAACTGGCGAATGTGGGGCAGCAGACGCCTGATCATGGCTACCTGCCCGGAGTTCCAGCCTTCCGGAGCAGTCGGGTTGGCGATTGCCCAGACGATTTGCAGCCCATTCGGGCCGTCCAGGCGTATGTTCAGGCCAACTTGAGCACCGCCGCGGCGCAGCACTTCATGGAAGGTCGCGCAGGATCGCAGCTCCCGTTCGGTGTAGAGGTCAGGCACGTGCGTGGCACGCCGGTCAGGGAGAGTAGCCAGGCGGGAATTGCGCTGGTCGCGGGGAAAGTAAGTGTGCGGCGTAGTCGCGTCCTGGTTCTTCGCGGGAGCTCCCACGGTAGCAGGCTTGGTCAAAGAGCGATTTGGCGTCGTGGCGCGAGCGGCCGCCGACGATCACGAGATGAGAGCCGGTAACGCCGCACGCGTCGTCGATCAGGGTCGCTGCCTCTTGCCACTTGGAGTCGTCCAGCATCGCTTCGTGCAGCGCCGCCATGATGCGCTCGAACTTGTCCTGCTGGCTCATCGCCGATACCCGAACGGTAGGCAGATGCCGCTCGGCGCTCCGGCGCTCCTTGGCCCTCCTCATAGCCTGGAATACACCTTAACCCCCTGTCCAATTCTCCAGGACCACCTCAACCGGCGGCGGTCACGCGCGGCGTCCTTGGGCCGCGGGATCTCGGTAGGCCACTCCTTGTCGTCGGGCCAGTGGTCGGACAGGTACTTGAGCGCCCGAGCCGCGCGGCGGATCGTGATGGTACGGCCTCGCTTCAGACGGGCGATCGTCTCGCCGCTACCGGTCGCCAAGCGTGAGACCGTCGACAGCCGGCGCCGCGTAAGCCTGGCGAAGATCGTGCAGAGGCGGGACAGCCACTCTTCCGTGTCATGCATGGCGTGTACCGTGTCATATGTAGCACGCTCTGTCCACCCTGTCCACCCCGCCCCCCTGTCGATTGATCCACGATTGATCCTGGTGGATTTTTTCGGATTTTCCGGTATCGTGTTACACGTGACACGTCAGGGGCTGGAACATCTCCGCTCGGTGGTACGCGCTCAAGTCGAACGAGAGGGCCTGCGGCCGCTCTCGGCCCGCACCGGGATACCCGTCGGACAGCTTCGCAGCATCCTGCACGGGCGGGCGGCGTTGAGCACCACCCTGGAACTCGCTACCTCGGCCCTCGGTCTGGAGTTCTACGTCGGACCGCCGCGCGTAGCGGATACGACGCGGATCGCGAGCGGCTCCACCCCCTACACGGCTGGCACGGTCGACCGAGCCCCTGCTCCGCCCGCCGCTGAGCAGTCCCCCACGTGGGCGATGAAGCTGCGGCAGGAGTTGCGCGCCGGGCTGCGCGAAGATCTGGCTCTGCTGCTCCGCGAGCTTACCGAGTCCAGGCGCAACGCCGCCCTGCCCGAGGCCGGAGACCGGCGCGATCCAGCGTACGTGGCGATGCGCACCCCTGACCCGGCGGCCGGGGGCGGCCCCGAGCTGGAGCGCGCGCCCGTCGTCGGCTACCTCGCGTTTCAACGCAGTTGGCTCGAGCGCCACGCGATCGATCCCGACCGCTGCACGATCATGGAGGTGCGGGGAGACGCGATGCAGCCAACGCTGCCGGGCGGCTGCTCGATCCTGGTCGATCACCAACGCCGCCGGCGCCGTCTCGGGCACATCTTCGTGCTGCGCATCGGCGACGAGTTGATCGTGCGGCGCGCGGGCAAGGATCAGACCGGGCGCTGGGTCCTGGTGAGCGACAATCAGCGGCGACCACCGGTGCCGTGGCCCCATCGCGGGACCGCAGTTGCCGGTGAGGTGCGCTGGATGGCGACGACCTTCTCCTAAGAAACAACAGTTTCTTGCATGACCACGCCGGGCCCCGCCCGGTGGGAAGCTCCTGAGCAACGAGGCGCGGCCGCGTGACCGGCGCCGGCCGGGCGTTTCCCGCCGGGCGGTAAGCTGTTGCGTACTACATTGCCTGCCATACTGTAGCTGGCTAGAAGATATAGCGCATGGCGGACGAGAACACCCTGGAGACGCAGATTGCCCAGTGGCGGGCGCACCTGCTGCACGGCCGGGCAGTCGATCCCACCGACGTGGAGGAGATGGAAGTCCATCTGCGCGAGCAGGTGGCCGCGCTGCTGGCTACCGGCCTGGCGGCCGACGAGGCCTTGCTGGTCGCGGTCAGGCGGATGGGAAACATCGACGCGGCGTGCCGCGAGTTCGCGCGCGTCCACTCCGAGCGGTGGTGGAAGCAACTGGTGGCCGAACCCGCCGGCGGCGTTCCGGCTGGCGGCGGGCGCACCGAGACCGCCGTGGTAGTGGGCATCGCGCTCGCCGCGGCGGCGGCGATCAAGGTTCCCGAGTTGTTCGGCCACCACTTCGGCAGCGCCGCCAGTGAGGGGTTCTACGCACGCAACGCCTCCCTGTTCGTGCTGCCGCTGCTGACCGGCTACTTGCTCCGGAAGCGCGGCTGGGACGCGCGCCGCGCCCGGTGGCTGGCCGCGCCGTTCGCTGCGGCTGCCGTGCTGGCCAACGCGGGGTCGACATGAAATGTTCATGTTTTCATATTGATTACATGTCCACGATGATCCAGATTCGCAACGTTCCGGTGGCCATGCATCGCCGGCTGAAAGCCCGCGCGGCGCTGGAAGGGGTCTCGATGTCGCAATACGTAATGACGGCAATCGAGCGGGCGCTGGAGCGGCCGAGCAGGCTGGAGCTGCTTGCCGCGATCCGCCGGCAGCCACGTGTGACCCTTGATCCATCTCCAGCGGACGCGCTCCGCGCAGAGCGCCAAGCTCGTGGCGAGCCGCTTACCGACGACGCCGAATTCCCGGACCGAGCCCGGTAAAGCGGGTTGTTCGTACTGGATGCCTCCGGTGCGGTCGAGTTGTTGCTGAACACAACCGCCGGTAAACGCGTCGCGAAGCGCATAGAGACCCCCGCCGTGAGCATTCACGTACCGCACCTCATCGACGTGGAGATCGCGGACGTGCTCCGTCGCTACACGTTACGTGGATTGGTGACTGCCGACCGCGGCGAGCTCGCGCTCGACCAGTGGCGCCAACTTGATGTCGAACGCTACTCGCATGAGCTGTTTCTCGATCGCATGTGGCAACTCCGCGACAACGTGAGCGCCTACGATGCGGTTTACGTCGCTCTTACGGAAGCGCTGTCGGCCGTGCTGGTAACCGGCGACGGCCGCCTCCTGCGGACGCCCGGGCTGGCTATCCACATCGAGCTCGCATGACCGGATCGTGACGATGACGCGGTAGCCCTCCATCCGCCGCAACGCGCCAGTCCGTGGAGCTTCCGGGTTGACTGCGGGCGGCGCGCGCCGGGGCGGCGACCACGTTCATCGGCGCGGTGGGGGACGACGACTATGGGCGGGCCGGGCGCGCCCGTCTGGAGCAGGCGGGCGTGATCGCCGACCGGCTGGTGACGCTGCCGGGGCAGGGCTTCGGGGGTCGCGCTGATCCTGGTCGACCGGCGCGGCGAGAATCAGATCGTGGTCGCGCCGGGAGCCAACCTGCAGTTCGGTCCCGAGGTTGCGCC
Organism: Spirochaetia bacterium; assembly: GCA_965198005.1. GTDB lineage: Bacteria > Spirochaetota > Spirochaetia > SZUA-6 > Bin103 > Bin103. Next base: position 363,323 of record CBDAOI010000002.1, on the reverse strand, counting down.
GGCGCCGGACGGGGCCGCGCCGGTTGCGCCGGTGCTGTTGCTGCAGAACGAGATCGATCTGTTCCGACGGCCGCTTCGCCGAGACATGTCGAACTTAAGCTGCGTCTGAGCACAGACGTTTCGACGGCCTTCTCAATCCGTGACCGAGCTATCTCGGCAGGTAGCTTGCAGCTTTGGAAGCTTCTTGGTGAATCTGAAGTACCGATTATTTCCGTTGTCTTCGACCTGTAGGTCGTGTCGTGTCTGGCATGCGACGTTCCTCCTGCGTCTATCCGTATTACGGGCTGGTTACGATTGTGCCGTTGTCGCCGACGGCGACGAAGCGATTGGCACCGTAAGCGACGTCCCCAATATAGCCTGGAATGTCGGTGTCGGTGGCCTCGTTCCAGGTGGTTCCGTCGGTGCTCCGTACGATCTTGCTGCTGGGGGGATCGTTGTTCAACGCGATTGCGATGAAGTGGGTAGCGCCGTGCGCGACCTCGAAGAACCAATTCGTAATTGCGGTGTCGCTGGACGCGGTCCACTGGTTCGCATCAGCGCTGTGAAGGATTATGCCGTCGCCGACGGCGACGAAACGGCCGTCACCGTAGGCTACACCGAATAGGTCTGCCCCGGTAGCGGTGACGCTCGCCGCCTTCCAGGTGGCTCCGTCAGCGCTGTGGATGATCGTGCCGCCCCGCCCGACCGCGACGAAGCGGCCGTCGCCCCAAGTTACGGCTTGAAGCCACTCTTCCGTACCGGTAGCGCTGGCCTCAGTCCAGCGGTCGCCATCGGCGCTGTGCACGGTGGTCCCGTTGTTCCCAACCGCGACAAAATGACTGCCATTCCAGACAACTCCAAAAAGCCTCTCCTCGGTAGCGGTCGTGCTCGCGTTCGTCCAGCTCTCGCCATCGGCGCTGTGCATGATCGAGCCCATATCCCCGACCGCCACGAAACGCCTGCCGTCCCAGGCGATGTCGCGGAGCCACCGGGCATCGCCGTCCAACTCGATCTCCGGCCCCCTCTCCCAGATATCGCCGTCCGTGCTGTGCGCGATGATGTTGACACCACGCGGCGCGTCCCACGCGATTCCTATGAAGCGCGAATCGCCGGAGGCAACGACAAACACCCAGAGATCGGGATTTTGGCTCGCCGCCGTCCAACTCGTGCCGTCGTCGCTGTGCAGAATGGTACTTTCGCGCCCGACCGCGACGAAGCGGCCGTCGCCCCAGGCTACGCTCAGGAGAGGTTCTCCCGTCGTCCCCGCCGGGGACTCCAGGCCGCCGCCGGTGCGTACGAGCTGCCACGCGATTCCCGCGTTGCTATCCGCGGTTCCTCCGCCGCCTCCAAAAAAGTTGCAGCCACTTATCAGCACCAGCGCGCAAGCGAGCAACGCCATCGGTATCAGGAAGAATGCAGGCTTTGTGGGCTTGGTTCGGGTCATCGTCTACTCCAGTCAGCACAGTTTGCGCCAGTGTGGGTTCCCGGCTGGGCTGGAGTCGTCCCCCAAATGGGGGATTCCTTGGGACTTTTTTCAGGAATCTTCGGTCCCGGCACGGCCCGGCGGCCTCGGGGCGGTACTTGACCGGCGTACGGCGCTGGTCTACAACAGCGGGGATGGCCCACGGCGCGCATTCGCAGCCGACCACCGACTCGATCGGATCGATTGGGGCGATTGTCGATCAGCTCTGTGCCAGTCCGGCGGTGGCGGCTCGGCAGGCGGCGGGGGTGGGGTTTCAGCCGCCGTCGCCGGGGGTGCTGGTGGGGGTGGTGGAGGGACTGCGGTCGGCGCTGTTTCCCGGGTACTTCGGGCTGGTGCAGATGACGGAGGGGCTGCGGTTTCGCGTCGGCTCGATCCTGGAGGAGAAGCTGCGCCACCTGCAGGAGCAGATCGTGCGCGGGCTGGTGTTCGCCCAATGGTCCCGGTGGCAGGGCGCCGGGTCGCCGGAGCAGCTCCGGCGCAAGAACGAGGAGCGCGCCGCGGCTGCCACGCGTCAGCTCCTGAGCCGGCTGCCGGAGCTGCAGCGGCTGGTGGTGCTGGACGTCGAGGCCGCGTACACCGGCGATCCGGCGGCGATCAGCCACGACGAGGTGATCTTCAGCTACCCCGGCGTGCGCACGATCATTCAGCACCGCATCTCGCACGAGTTGTATCGGCTCGAGATTCCGTTGATTCCGCGGATCATATCCGAGCATGCGCACAGCACGACCGGGATCGACATCCATCCCGGGGCCAGCATCGGCGAGCGGTTCTTCATCGACCACGGCACCGGGGTGGTGATCGGCGAGACCTGCGAGATCGGGCGCAACGTGCGGATCTATCAGGGCGCGACGCTCGGGGCCAAGAGCTTTCCGCTGGACCGTCACGGGCAGCCGGTGAAGGGGATACCGCGCCACCCGATTGTGGAAGACGGGGTGATCATCTACTCGGGGGCGACCATCCTGGGGCGCACGCGGCTGGGGCGGGGCTCGATCATCGGCGCCAACGCGTGGGTGACGCGGGACGTGGAGCCGGGGGCGATCGTGACCCGCTATCACGGGGAGCAGGACGACCTGCGGGTGGAGCTTCCGGGTTGAGTGCGGGCGGCGCGCGCCGGGGTGCGGCGGCTGCTGCGGTGTACGTGGTGGGTTCGATCAACACCGATCTGGTGGCCTACGTGCAGCGGCTGCCGGTGGGGGGCGAAACGATGTTCGGGGAGCGGTTCGCCCAGTTCGCCGGCGGCAAGGGGGCGAATCAGGCGGTGGCGGCGGCGCGCGCGGGGGCGACGACCACGTTCATCGGGGCGGTGGGGGACGACGCATACGGGCGGGCTGGGCGCGCCAGTCTGGAGCAGGCGGGGGTGATCGCCGACCGGCTGGTGACGCTGCCGGGGCAGGCTTCGGGGGTCGCGCTGATCCTAGTCGACGGCCGCGGCGAGAATCAGATCGTGGTCGCGCCGGGTGCCAACCGGCAGTTCGGTCCCGAGCTGGCGCCGCCGCCGGCCGGGAGCGCGCCGGCTGCGCCGGTGCTGCTGTTGCAGAACGAGATCGATCCCGCGACCACGGCGGCGTGCGCGGCCCGGTGGGGCGCTGCCGGCGCGCGCGTGATCTGGAACTTGGCGCCGGCGCCGGAGACCCCGCCGCCGGCGGAGGTGCTGGCGGCGGTGGAGTTCCTGCTGGTGAACGAGGTCGAGCTGGCGGCGCTGGCCGGAGCGGAGGCGCCGGCCACCTCCACTGCCGCCGCCACTGGCACTGGCCCGGTGGCCGCCACTGCCCCGATCGCAGTCACTGACCCGGCCGCTGCCGCGATCGCCGGCAGTGCCGCGGTTGCCGAGCGGGCGCGGGCGCTGGTGGCGGACGGGCGCGCGGCGCCGGTACGCAACCTGATCGTCACGCTCGGGGCGGACGGCTGCCTCTGGGTGCGGCGCGGCGGCGCCGGGCAGGTCGAGCTGCTGCACCAGCCGGCGCGGCCGGCGACCGCGGTCGACACGGTGGGCGCCGGCGACTGCTTCTGCGGCGTGTTCGCCGCGGCGTTGGCGGCCGGCGCCGCCATCCCGGCCGCGCTCCGGTACGCATCCGCCGGCGCCGCGCTCTCGGTCCAGCAGGAAGGGGCGCAGCCCTCCATGCCGCACCGCGCCCGGATCGAAGCGCTGCTCGCCGGCGGCGCGGCCCCGGAAACCACGGCTTGAGCAGCCGCGGCGGCGCTGGCGGCCGCTTGCCGCCGGGCGCCGGTAAAATGGAGGCAGCGTGCAAGACGCTGGTCACCGAACGGATGAAGCGCTCGGGGATGCGCTGGCGAGAGGCCGGCGGGCAAGCGATTCTGACGTTACGGGGATGGGTGCAGAGTGATCGCTTCGACGCGGCGGACGGGACCGGCGATGGGATTACGGAGAGGACCGCTACCGACTGCTCGGGGTGATCGAGGGACGTGTGTTTGTCCTGATCTACACGATACGCGGGTCGGCCATCCGTATCATCTCGGCCCGCAAGGCCAACAGCAAGGAGATTCGGGAGTATGAGCAGAATACACGTGAGGGTTGATCTCGACGATCCGCAGAGCTGGCCGCGGGGGCGGGTCGACCATGAGGTGCTGGACGGCACGACTGAAAGGGACCTCGCCCTGCAACAGCAGCAGGACGACGCCGAGGCGATGCGAGACATGGCGCAGTATGCCCGCCGGGTGCGCCGGCGCCTGGGACTGACGCAGGTGGAGTTGGCGCGTCGCATCGACGTGCCGCACGAGACGATCCGCAACTGGGAGCAGGGCAAGCGCTGCCCCACCGGCGCGGCGAGGGCACTGCTCCGAGTGCTCGACAAGGCGCCCGAGCAGGCCCTGAGGGTCCTGACCGAATGAGCGAAGCACTATGGGACGCATACCTCGCAACGGCGAGGGAGAGGTACGAGGAGATTGACCGAGAAGAACGGTACAAGATCGAGCTTGGGAAGGCGTTGACCAGAGCCCGTGAGGCACTGCTGCGCGAAGAGCGAGACTGGCCGAGGGCTGTGACGGCAGCGATCACGCACAAATCGAATAACATCGTCAACTGGCGCAATCACGCGAAACTCGTGGAGTGGATCGACGGAAACGTGGAAGAGGCGCGTCGTGGCCTGTCGGAAATGTGGAGCGAAGACGACCGAGCGCCCGGCGATCGCGTACGCTCATTCGACGGCAGACTACCCGAAAGCGTGTACCCCCGAGGAGCCACGGGCACTCGCCTCAATTTCGCATCGTATCTCATGATGGGGATCGATCCGCAACAGTATCCGCCATACCGACAAACGCCGTTCCGAGCCGTATATCAGAGACTGGGCTATCCGGAGCCTTCCGCCGCCGATGTAGGGGATGAGTACGAGTATGCCCTTGGATTCCTTGACCGTGTACTCGAAGAAGCACGGAGGCGGGGCATGGATAGACCGAGTACACGACTGGACGCTCAATCGGTCGTATGGAAGCTCCACCGGGAGCATCCCGACCCCCGGCCGCCGCGTCGCGGTCCGGTTCGATTGGCGCATGCCCTGAACACGATTCTCTACGGCCCGCCCGGAACCGGGAAGACGTGGCATACCGTCACGTACGCGGTGGCGGTTGTCGAGGATCGGGAAGTCGGTGAGGTGGCGGCGGAGGACCGCGCTATCGTCAAGCGCCGGTTCGACGAGCATCAAGGTGCCGGGCGAATCGAGATGGTGACGTTTCACCAAAACACCACCTACGAGGACTTTGTTGAAGGCATCCGTCCGGTTCTGGCAGACGGCGCGAGCGACAGCGCGGAGACCCGGCCCGAACCCGGAGCTGCTGGCGAGGTTCGGTATGAGTTGTCGCGCGGCGTGTTCCGGCGCATCGCGGAGCGCGCCGCGCTGGAGCCGAACCGGCGCTACGTCCTGGTCATCGACGAAATCAACCGCGGCAACATTGCCCGAATCTTCGGCGAGCTGATCACCCTGATCGAGGACTCAAAGCGAATCGGCCAAGCCGACGAAGCGCGGGTGACACTGCCCGGCTCGAAGACGGCCTTTGGCGTACCGGCGAACCTGCACGTGCTCGGGACGATGAACACCGCGGACCGATCCATCGCCCTCCTGGACACAGCGCTGCGACGCCGGTTCGTGTTCGAGGAGATGATGCCGGACCCGTCCCATCCAGGCCTCAGTGCGGACGTGGACGGCGTCGATTGCAGCAAGCTTCTGGCCGCGATGAATCTTCGCATCGCCGTATTGCTGGATCGGGAGCACCAGATCGGACACACCTACTTCCTGAGGGTAGACACCGTGGAGTTGCTCGCGAGCACGTTCCGGACCCGAGTCATGCCGCTGCTGCAGGAGTACTTCTACGACGACTGGGAAAAGATCCGCGCGGTTCTGAACAACAACGGATTCGTCCGGAAGTCGAATCTGCCGGAGGAGCTGGCCAGAATGGATCTGGTGGATGCCAGCCGGGCCGTGTACGATCTGTGGCCCGCCGCCGACGGACGGTGGACCTCCCCTACGGCGTACCGAGCGATCTACGAGACGACGACGCAGACGGAAAACGGCAGCGCGGCACGTGGAGACCCTGAGCGAAGCGTGCCGGAGTGACGCAAGTGCGACATCCATCCGGCGAGGACTCCTTTACCGCCGCGCCGCCGGGGCCACGACGCACCGTGTCGCACGCACTGGTCGTTCGAGAGTACGAGCCGCTCAACGGATTGCGTGAAGACGAACAGCGTGATCTGGAGAGATTCGCACTCGCGCAATCGACCGACGAACGGAGTCAGCGCCGGGCCGTCTTCGCGCTACGGAACGGTCGCCTCCACGCACAGAACTACGTTGGGATCATCGAAACACACCGTGGGACCGTGATCGAAATCCTGCCGAAGGTCGATCTGACGAGCGACGGGAGACACCAAGAAGAAGGACCAGCAGGGACCCCGTCGCGAGAGACGGACGGCGATCCTGATGCCGTGGCAGGCGAGGAGGAAGACACTCGGCGTGTCTTCCTGGCCATGCTGCGGGATTGGCGCGGTCTCGGTGAAGCGCAGCTTGACAGTGCCGGCATCCGAGCGATCCGCCACATGGACATGTTCGAAGCATTTGTCCATCTGTTCCTGGCGAGCGTCGTCCTGCTGACCCAGCGTGGCTTCGCCCGTGCGTACCGTACGCGGGAGGCGAATCTCTCCTGCATGCGTGGGCGGATCCTATTCCAGCCACACGTTCGCGAGAATCTGATCGACCGCTCCCGGTTCTACGTCGGCTACGATGAGTTCACAGCGGACCGGCCGGCAAACCGTCTGATTCACCTTGCGTTGCGGCGGCTCATGGGTGTCGTGCGTCATCCCGAGAACCGACAGCGGGTTCACCAGTTGCGCATCGTCTTCTCCGAGGTGCCGCCTTCGACGAACCTGGACGACGACTGGGCGCGGCATCGAGTCGAGCGCTCGATACGACACTACGACGCCGTGATGCCGTGGGTCGGGTTGTTCCTGTTCGGCCAAGGTCTGGGCACGTTCGCCGGCCCGCACGTGAACCGTGCGCTGCTGTTCCCGATGGAGGAAGTGTTCGAGGACTTCGTCACCGCCGCTTTCCGTCGTCACCAGCGGCGTTTCACGGTGCGCGCCCAGGGGCCGATGCGGCCTCTGGCGACGGACGGCGCCGGCAAGGACACCTTTCGGCTGAAGCCGGACATCGTCCTGATGGAACGTGGGCAGGCCCGATTCATCCTGGATGCGAAGTGGAAGCGTCTCGATCCCGACGCTGCGAACCATGGGGTCAGTCAGGACGATGCGTACCAGCTCTTCGCCTACGGGAAGCGATACGGCTGCCGGCGTGTCGTCCTCGTCTATCCAAGGACGACGGCGTTTCGCGAGACGCTCCATTTCCGATTCGTCGAAGATCACGATCTGGAGATGGTCTGTTTCCCATTCAACGTTGCCGATTCGGCAGGAGCCGTTGGCGCGGTGATGCGGGAGCTGCGCTGACCGCCGTGGCTCGACAGAACGGGCGTTACCGGACGCTACGGGCCTATCGGCTTTACTGCCTCCGTGTGGGCGCGCAGGCTGAAACTCGATGCCTGCTGCCGATCGTTCGAGCGGAGGCACCGCCCGCCTAAACTTGCCCCCGGGGAAGCCGCGGCTCACCTATGAGCCCCGCCCTGACTACCCTGTTCGGCGCCCTTGGTACAGTGGCGGCCGTGCTGGGCGTGCTGCTGCCGGTGGTCCGCTCGCGAGGGGCGAGTCAGCACCGCGAGATCAACACACTTCGCGCCGACGAGGGCGAGGTGCGCCGCGGCCTGCACGTACTGAGCGATCGCCTAGTCGCTCCACTTACCCTTGGTGCGCGCCCGCTACGTCGGCACGATTCGGGCACCGCCCCAATGCGCGGCGAATCGGCACCTGACCCTGTCGTCGCTTCGGCGTATCCTGTATAGTTGAAACGTCCCAGACTAAGACCCGACACTACGCGATGTGATTGCCCGCCTGGATGGGCTCGATTCTTGAGAGACTCACCACTAAGGAGATTTCCGAATATGAGAACAACGTCTGTTAGGGCCGTTTTGCTCGCAATGTGTTCAATTATGCTTTTGGTTGATGTTACCGCGACGGCTCAGTTCGGCGGATTCGGATCAGGCGGTGGTTCTGGACCGATAGGAGGCGGACCAAGCGGTGAACCACCTGTCAACTGACCGCCTGTCGAATCACCACTAAGCGAAAACGGATCCAGTACCATACCAACTATTGTCCCGACGGTTAGCGGCACTCATCATTACGTTATCGGAAATAGCATTGAAGGAACATCCGCTCCGCGCGTCTCGTTCAATGACTCCAATGAGACACAAACCCCAGGCGCTACTGGGAGCCCGGCTCTCTTCTTAAATCTTGACAATTGCGACGGGGAAGACGAAGATCGAAGGAGAGAATGCCATCGCAACAACCGAGACAAGATTGTTTTTCTGACCCGCCTGCGGCGCGAGATCGAGCCGCTGACGTTCGACGATTACCTGCGCTCCCTGTTCGAGTGGCAGCACGTCGCTGCCATCGGCGGCGGCGCGTTCGAGCGCGAGCCGGCCGTGGACGGCGGCAGCGGTCCGGAGGCGCTGTTGGCCGTGATTCGCCAGCTCGCCGGGTGCGAGGCGCCCGCGGCGGCGTGGGAGGAGTGGATCCTGCCGGCGCGGCTGGCCGACTACGATCCGGCCTGGCTCGACCTGTTGTGCGCCGCCGGCGAGGTCGCCTGGGGCCGGTTGCGGGCGCCGGCCGGCAACGGCAACCGGCCCGGCGGACCGATTGCGCCGCTCGCCAGCAGCCCGATCGCGCTGCTGCCCCGCACCGAGCTGGAGCTGTGGCGCGGCACCGCGCCGGCGCCGCTTGCGGCTGCCGGCAACTCGACCCGCGGCAACCCCACCGCCGGCAGCCCGACCGTGAATGGCTGGGCGGCTGAGCCGGCGCCGCCGGGCCCGGTGCCGCCGGCAGAGGGACTCAGCGCGGTGGCCGCGCAGGTCCGCTCCTGCCTGGCCACCCGCGGCGCCCTGTTCCGGGACGAGGTGCAGCGGGTCACCAACCTGCTGCCGGCCCAGGTCGACACCGCCCTCGGCGAGCTGGCGGCGGCCGGGGTCGTGACCTGCGACAGCTTCGCCGGCCTGCGCGCGTTGATCCGTCCCGCGGCGCGGCAGGCGGCCGCCCGCCGGCTGGAGCGCGCCCGCCGGCGCCAGTCCGGCCGCGGCGGTGCCCCGGTCGCCGTGCCGCGCCGGCCGCTCAGCCGCTCGGGACGCTGGAGCCTGCTGCCGCCGGCCGCGGAGCCCGCCGAGACGCACCTGGAGGCGATCGCGCTCGGCCTGCTGCACCGCTACGGAGTGGTGTTCCGGCGCCTGCTGGAGCGGGAGACGCTGGCGCCCGCCTGGCGCGACCTGGTCGTGGTCTACCGCCTGCTGGAGGCGCGCGGCCAGATCCGCGGCGGCTACTTCGTGAGCGGCGTCGGCGGCGAGCAGTTCGCGCTGGCCGAAGCGGTCGCCGCGATGCGCCGCGTACGGCGCGCCGGGCCGGCGGGCGCGCTGCGCGTGCTGCCCGCGGTCGATCCGGCCGGCGCGGCCGGATCAAGGTGCGCCCGGCGCACGAGCGCCATCCGCCGTGCGCGGCAACCGCATCCTGTTCCGCGACGGCGTCCCGGTGGCGGTCCGCGAGGCCGGCGAGACCCGGTTCCTGGACGGCGCGCCCCCCATGCCCGACGGCGACCGGTGGAAGGTGCGCGCGGCGCACGAGCGCCACCGCCTGGCCGCCGTGCGCGGCAACCGCATCCTGTTCCGCGACGGCGTCCCGGTGGCGGTCCGCGAGGCCGGCGAGACCCGGTTCCTGGACGGCGCGCCCCCCATGCCCGACGGCGTTCTGCGCGCGTATCGCGCAGGGAGAAGGCGTCGAGTGCTGGTTCTTCCACGAGCAGCGGAAGTACCTGTTCCTGGGCGAACACAAGTATTGGACGATGACGGACTGCCCGGACATCGACCTGGAAGCGGACGACTATGTGCTGAACCGTGCGCTGTTGTACCGTGACCGCCGCGACTTCGTGATTGAGCGCGGAGACACAGGCAGACGAGAGGAGTAGTTCGCAATGACCACAGCGGAAGAAGGAATGGAGTATGTGGACGTCAACACCAGATGGAAGGACGAGGCCCTGCACTTCACACCATGGCTCGCTGACAACCTGGATATGTTGAGCGCTGCGCTTGGAGTGAAGCTGGAACTGGTCCAGACGGAAGCGCCCGTAGGCCCGTTCTTCTGCGATATTCTGGCCAGAGAGGTCGACTCCGGTGTGAACGTCGCTATTGAGAACCAGTTGTATTGGACCGACCACAGCCATCTATCCCTGCTCACCTACGCGGCCGGGCTGGACGCGCGAATCGCGGTATGGGTCGCGCCCGAGTTTCGCTACGAACACGCCGAGACCCTGCACTGGCTCAACCAATGGACACGCGACGGGCTCAAGTTCTACGGCGTCAAGGTAATGCTCCTGAACACCGGTAACGCGCCCCCCGAGCCGCGTCTCCTCCCAGTGGTGACCCCAGACGGCTGGAACAAGGACATCACACAGCCACGGGGGGCTACCATGTCCCCGCGCATCCGGCAGTTCCATGACTTCTTCCGACCACTCATCGCTGCACTGTTTGGGGCTGGCTTTGCTGCTGACCGGGCAATACAGAGATTCAGCAGCACGGACCGTCACGTTCCCTCCCGCCTCAACTCCGGCATATGGTACGCCGTGTCCCTTGAAGGCAACAACGATGCCTGGGTAACCCTGCACATTCAAACGGACGACAAGGATCTGACCAAGCGCGTATTCGATCAGTTGATGAGGGACAAAGCAAACATCGAAGCGAGCATCGCCACTGACTCCGACCAGGAATGGCGCTGGCACAGGCACAACGCATTTACTTTCTCCAGCATAAACATAAGAAGAAACGGCTCCATAGATGATCCGCCGGAGAAGCTGGAGGAGACCAGAACCTGGATGCTCGACCTGCTTCCGAGGCTCAAGGAAGTCTTCGACCCACGCGTGGAACACATACTGAAGGAGCTGCAAGGCAAGGAGCTGATGCGCGATGCGCCGCTGAGGGACGTCCATCCCGGTTAACTTTGGTCGACACGGAAGTCCGATTCGAACCCTTGACAATCATGATTGGGAAGAACGGCGTTGGCAAAACGACGATTCTGGTGCCTACGTATAGGTGGTTAGCGACTATTCAGCCGTAGCCGCCTGACGCCTTCGTGGAAATAGAGCAGCCCGGTGAAGACCTGGAATTGCGAGTTGATTGACGGTGCTGGACGTGGTTTGGGCGATTCCATCTTCCCACGTGCGTCCACACCCTGTGACGATACGGGATTCTGACGCCAGGACCCGTCGTATGTCAACCCGCGTCCCGGATATGCGAAGTTGCCAGCGGCATGCTCAGATCGGGCCACCTTCGCCAGGGTCAAGAACTTGAACCGTGGCTCCCCGAACCACCGGATGGCTGACTGCCGAGCGCGGGGAGCTCACGCTCGACCAGTGGCGCCGACTTGACGTCGAACGCTATTCGCATGGGCCGTTCCTCGATCGCATGTGGCAGCTGCGCGACAACGTGAGCGCCTACGAGCGGCTGCCGGTGGCGGCGGCCCGCGCCGGGCCGTGTGCAACTCCAGCGTGTCGGACCGTCCCACGCGCGGATAACGCTCCCGCAGCCGGCCAATCGCCTGGTTGCCTCGCGACTGTTCGAGTCAGGGTGCAGGACGTATAATACTGTTGTGATGTCGTATTCACTATGGTGGACGTATCGTCATCGCTACAGCGTCCCGAGGGACAGCGCTATGATACAGCCGACTTCTTCCCGCGACGTGCAGGCGCGGCGCACGTTGAGGCGAAACGGAGGAGTCTGAGGCGAGCACCGTGACAACCGTCCGGTTACCAGAACCACCCGGATCCAGGTCGGAACCCGGGGCAGGCAGCGGGGGTTCGCTGCCTAGCCCAACATCTCTGGTAGCGATCCGTATCCAAGGCTTCCGATCGCTTGCGGATATCGACATACGGCACCTTCCTCGAGCCGCGGTGCTCATCGGCGCCAACGGCTCGGGCAAGTCCAACCTGATCCGTTTCTTCGAGATGATGAGCTGGATGCTGAGGGCTCGCCGCTTGGCTCAGTTCATCACACATCAGGGTGGAGCCGACGATCAGTTGTTTCGCGGCAGCAGTGTGAGTCCACGCATGGAAGCGACGCTGGTCATGCGCACCGACGCAGCCAGGAACGAATATCGATTCGCACTGGCGCACGCGCAACCCGACCGGTTCATGTTCGTCGATGAGGCGTTTCGCTGCGTCTGTTCGCTCTCGTGACGCTGCTGAACCTCCCTTCCTACATGCTTCCCGACGTAGTCCTGCTGGACGAACCCGAACTTGGCCTGCATCCGGCGGCGATCGGCCTGATCGCTGGCATGATCAAACAGCGTTCGATGGATCGACAGATTATCGTGGCCACCCATGATTCGCCTGACACCCATCCAAGCAAGCGCAATCCGAGACTTGATGCCGAGCTATCGTTCCCTGCAATCGGTGCCTCCCGTGGGCAGCGCTGGAGCAGCGCGGGGGCCATTGCCCGGTCGTGCGGCGGTGAGTACACTCGGAGCATCGAGTTGCGGCATGGCTGACCACGACGGACACCGGGAACCGGCGACGCCGGAGGAGATCTGGAACATCCTGCGCGAGTTAGCGGAGAGCCAGCAGGAGACCGACCGCCGCATGCAGGAGACCGACCGCCACATGCAGGAGACCGACCTGCGCTTGCGCCGGCTTGACGAGCTGTTCAACGGGCAGTGGGGAAAGCTGATGGAGTCCCTGGTGGAGGGCGACCTCGTGCACCTGCTGAATCAGCGCGGCATCGCAGTGGACCACACGCTAGCCAATCCGAAGAAGAACTACGGGGAGCGGCGCTGGGAGTTCGACATTCTGGCGGTCAACGGCGAGCAGGTCGTGGTGGTGGAGGTAAAGACCACGCTCAAGGTCGCCGACGTCGATTATTTCGTGGAGCGGTTGCAGGAGTTCCCGGAACTGATGCCGGAATACGACGACCGGCGAGCGTACGGGGCGGTGGCCTACCTGAAGGCGGATGGATCGGTGACGGTCCATGCCGGGCGGCAGGGACTGTACGTGATCCGGGCCACCGGCAGCAGCGCGAGCATCACCAACCCCGAAGGCTTCACGCCGCGCACCTTCGGTCAGCGCAGTCCGGCTCGCAGCGGCGCGTAGCCGGTCCCTGTGTCACTCGGAAGTGACTGCGCCGCGGCCAGATGCCGAGGAATGATGGCCGCCATGACCCGCTGCATGTCGGGGGCGACCATCCTGGGGCGCACGCGGCTCGGGCGGGGCTCGATCATCGGCGCCAACGCGTGGGTGACGAGGGACGTGGAGGCGGGGGCGATCGTGACCCGCTATCACGGGGAGCAGGACGACCTGCGGGTGGAGCTTCCGGGTTGGGTGCGGGCGGCGCGCGCCGGGCTGCGGCGGCTGCGGTGTGTGTGGTGGGTTCGATCAACACCGATCTGGTGGTCTACGTGGAGCGGCTGCCCGCCGCTGCCGCGCTGTCGGTGCGGCAGGAAGGGGCGCAGCCCTCCATGCCGCACCGCGCCCGGATTGAAGCGCTGCTGGCCGGCGCCGCCCCGAACGCGGAGGCCTGACGCCCCGCGACCGGCCCGGCGCCGCTCCCCAAGCGGGAACCTGACGCCGGAGGCCGTCGCCGGTGGCTGCGCTCGCCGTTGAGGCCGCCGGGGGCCAGACTTCAGGAATTTGATGGGATTCACGCCGTCGGTGGGTTGTACTGCTTGCACCCCGACGGTTTATTCTCTATATATAGCACGGGACGCGGGCACCAGTGCGCCAACCGCCGGCGGACGGCCCCCGCCGCTATCTCCAAATAGGTAATGTCAACGATAAAGCTTAGACGGGGCTACGACATCGCGCTCGAGGGAGCGGCCGAGCCGTCGATCACCGACGCGCCGGCGCCACGCAGCGTGGCGATCAAGCCGCTCGACTTCCACGGCCTGATCGCGCGCATGGACGTGGCCGAGGGCGATCAGGTCAAGCTCGGGACCCCGATCTTTCACGACAAGACGTACCCCGACGTGCTGTTCACCGCGCCCGCGAGCGGGATGGTGGTGAACGTCCAGCGCGGACCGCGCCGCGCCATCCACGAGGTGGTGATCCGGACCGACGGCGCCGGCGAGCGCGAGTCGTTTCCGGTACCGCGTCCCGATGCCGGCCGCGAGGCAGTGCTCGATGCGCTGTTGCGCTCCGGCCTGTTCCCGTTCCTGGTGCAGCGCCCGCTGGCCCGCTTGGCGAACCCCGCCGACGTGCCGCGCGACCTGTTCGTGTCGGTCATGGACACCGCGCCCCTGGGCGCGCAGCCCGAGCTGCTGCTGGCCGGCCGCGAGCAGCACCTGGTGCTCGGCCTGCGCGCCCTGGCGGCGCTGACGCCGGGCGCGCTGCACGTCGGGGTGGCCCCCGACGGGCCGCCGCTGCCGGACCTGTCGGCCATCGGCAACCTCCAGGTACACACGTTCAGCGGGCCGCATCCGGCCGGCAACGTGGGGGTGCACGTTCACCACGTCGCGCCGATCGCCGGCCGCAACGACGTGGTCTGGACCTGTCCGCTCAAGGGCGTGCTGATGATCGGGTCGCTGTTCGCCGACGGCGCGGTCGATCCCATGGTCACGGTCGCGGTGAGCGGCTCCGCGGCCGCCCGGCGCGGCTACCTGCGCACCGTCCACGGCGCCCAGGTCGAGGGGCTTGCCGGACCCGCCGGCGACCCGGCCGCCACCCGCTTCATCTCCGGCAACCCGCTTACCGGCCGTCAGATCACGCCGGCCGGCTTCCTGGGGTTCTTCGACAGCTCGCTGACCCTGCTGCCGGAGGTGGTGGAGCCGGAGCTGATCGGCTGGGCGCTGCCCGGATTCAAGGCCGGCAGCCGCTCGCGCACCTTCCTCTCCTCCTGGCTGGCGCCGGCGCGCCCGGTGCGCAAGCATACCGGGCTGCACGGCGGCGAGCGCGCCTTCATCGCCACCGGCATCTACCGCGAGGTGCTGCCGATCGACATCCACCCGGAGTTCCTGATGAAGAGCATCCTCGCCGAGGACATCCCCCAGATGGAGGGATTGGGCATTCACGAGATCGCGGAGGAGGACGTGGCCCTCTGCGAGTACATCTGCCCCTCGAAGATCGAGTGGCAACAGATCACGCGCCGCGGGCTCGACTTCATCGAGCGCGAGACGTAGGAGCTACGTAGGAGCCAGATGACGTGCAGCAGTTGCTGAAGGGGTTGTTGGAGCGGGTCGAACCGCTGTTCGAGAAGGGCGGCAAGCTGGAGAAGCTGTATCCGGCGTACGACGCGTTCGCGACCCTGGCGTTCGTGTTGCCCAACCGGACCAGGGCGGGCGCCCACATCCGCGACGACTTCGACTCCAAGCGGATGATGGTGACCGTGATCTTCGCCCTGATCCCGCCCACCCTGGTGGGCATCTTCAACATCGGTTTCCAACGGCTGCTGGCGGAGTGCATGGCATCGGGCGCCGAGGTATGCGCCATGGGGGCGAACTTCACCTTCATCCAGGCGGTGGTGCAAGGTCTGATTCGCTTCCTGCCGATCCTGATCGTCACCTACGCCGTGGGGCTGGGCTGGGAGTTCCTGTTCGCGGTGATCCGCCGCCACGAGGTGAGCGAGGGGTTCCTGGTGTCGGGCTTCCTGATCGCGCTGATCGTGCCGCCCACCATTCCCTGGTGGCAGCTCGCCATCGCCACCAGCTTCGGGGTGGTCATCGGCAAGGAGATCTTCGGCGGCACCGGCATGAACATCTTCAACCCGGCGCTGGTGGTGCGCGCGTTCCTGTTCTTCGCCTACCCGGCGCAGATCTCCGGCGACCGGGTGTGGGTGGCCCTGGACGGTTTTTCTTCCGCAAGTCCGTTGGCGGTAGTCGCCGAAGGGGCGGAGACGCCGATCGTCGACGTGCTCGCCGCCCAGGGCGTGACCTGGTGGAATTCCTTCATCGGGCTGATTCCCGGAAGCATTGGAGAAACCTCGACGCTGGCGATTCTGCTCGGCATCGGCCTGCTGCTGATCACCGGGGTCGGGAGCTGGCGCATCATGCTGTCGATGCTGATCGGCGGCGTGGCGATGGCCGCGATCCTCAATCTCGCCGCCCCGCATCCGGGCCACTTTCTGGCGCTTCCCATCCACTATCACCTGACCCTGGGCGGCTTCGCCTTCGGCCTGGCCTACATGGCCACCGATCCGGTGTCCGCCGCCGCCACCGACGCCGGCAAGTGGATCTACGGGTTCCTGTGCGGCGTACTGTCGATCCTGGTCCGGATTCTCAACCCGGCGTTCCCCGAAGGGGTGATGCTGGCGATACTGTTCATGAACATGTTCGCGCCGCTGATCGACCACTTCGTGGTGCGCGCCAACGTCAAGCAACGGCTGGCGCGGGCGGTTCCCGTGGCGACACCGGCCGCGGCGCCGGACGCGCGGGTCGCGGAGTGAGTGTGGGAAGATGAATCGCAGCAAACTCTATTCGGTGGTGTTCGTCCTGATCATCACGGTGTTCTGGGGGTTCGTGCTCTCGTTCGCCGCCACCTCGCTGCGCGAGCCGCAGCAGGCCAACGAGACGCTCAACATGCGCACCAACATCCTGCTGGCGTTGGGGCTGATGGAGCGCGACCAAGGGCTCGAACCGGACGCGCTCAATCAGCTCTATGACGACTCGGTGGAGAGCTTCCTGGTGGATCATGAGGGCAAGGTGATTCCCGGCTTCAGCGCCGAGGGAGTGGACCTGGAGGACGAGCTGGAGAACCCCGACGCGGCCGCTTGGCGGCTGCCGGTGTTCGTGGTCACCGAGGGCGGCAGGGCGAGCGTGTACGCCATCCCCGTGCACGGCATGGGACTGTGGTCCACCCTGTACGGCTACCTGGCCCTGGAGGCCGACCTTGACACGGTGCGCGGCATGACTTTCTACGACCACGCCGAGACCGCCGGGCTCGGCGCCGAGATCGACCAGGCCTGGTTCCAGGCCAACTTCGTCGGCAAGCGCATCTTCGACGGCAGCGCGCTGCGCTCGATTCAGGTGGTCAAGGGCAAGGTGGCGGACGTGTTCTCCAACGCCGCCGATCACACCTACGCGGTCGACGGCATCAGCGGCGCCAGCATGACCGGCCGCGGCGTGACCAACCTGCTGGAAGAAAAACTCGCAATCTACGAACCTTATATCAGACGGGTACGAGCCGAGACTCAGGCGGAGGTGAAGTAATGGCAGATCCCAAGGTACTCCCACAGGCACCGGCCAAGGAGCGCGAGCCCCTGTTCTCACCGCAGAACCGGACGGTGCTCAAGGACCCGCTGTCGGACAACAACCCGATCACCATCCAGGTGCTCGGCATCTGCTCGGCGCTGGCGGTCACCACCCAGGTCAAGCCGTCGCTGGTGATGGGGATCGCGGTGATCTTCGTGCTGGTGTCATCGAACCTGGTCATCTCGCTGATGCGCAACCTGATTCCCAACAACGTGCGCATCATCGTGCAGATGACGGTGGTGGCGTCGCTGGTGGCGCTGGTCGACCAGGTGCTCAAGGCGTACGCGTTCGACGTCTCGCGCCAGCTCTCGGTGTTCGTGGCCCTGATCATCACCAACTGCATCATCATGGGCCGGCTGGAGGCGTTCGCGATGACCAACAAGCCGTGGCCGAGCGTGCTGGACGCCCTGGGCAACGGCCTGGGTTACGCCCTGGTGATCCTCGCCGTCGGGTTCTTGAGAGAGCTGTTCGGGAGTGGGAAGATCTATGGATTGCAGGTGATCCCGCAGGGGCTGTACAACGCCGGCTACGTGGACAACGGGCTGATGGTGCTGGCTCCGGGGGCGTTCATCCTGATGGGCCTCCTGATCTGGGCGCAACGCCGCATGAGCGGCTACACCGAGGAGGCGTAGGCGATGGCGACGGTCAACCGGACACGAGAGTGCGGCGATAACGGGGGGTGTAAGAGAACATGGCACTGATCAACCTGGCGCTCAAGGCGATCTTCGTCGAGAACATCCTGCTGGCCTTCTTCCTGGGGATGTGCTCGTTCCTGGCGGTCTCCAAGCAGGTCAAGACCGCCATCGGCCTGGGATTCGCGGTGATCTTCGTACTCGGCATCACGGTGCCGATCAACTGGGCGATGCACGAGTACCTGCTCAAGGCGGGCAGCCTGGCCTGGGTCAGCCCGGCGATGGCCGAGGTGGACCTGAGCTTTCTCAACTTCATCGCCTTCATCGCCGTGATCGCGGCCATGGTGCAGCTCGTGGAGATGGTCATCGAAAAAACTTCGACCAACCTGTACCACGCGCTGGGCATCTACCTGCCGCTGATTACGGTGAACTGTTCGATTCTCGGGGGGTCGCTGTTCATGGTGGAGCGCAGCTACAACTTCAGCGAGTCGGTGGTGTTCGGGCTGTCCTCGGGAGTGGGCTGGGCCCTGGCGATCATCGCCCTGGCCTCGATTCGCGAGAAAATCCGCTACTCCAACGTGCCGCCGGCGTTGCGCGGATTGGGGATGACGATGTTGTTGACCGGCTTGATGTCGGTCGGCTTCATGGCATTCTCCGGCATCCAACTGTAGGCGGGCCGGGGAGAGACGGGGAGAGAGAGCATGTTGCAGGTATTGGGAAGCATTGTCGTATTCCCGGCGGTGATCGGGTTGCTCACGGTCGCCCTGCTGGTCGCCGAGGCGCGGCTGCGGCCGCAGCGCAAGGTCAAGATCACCATCAACGGCGACGAGCAGGGCGCGATCGAGACCGATGCCGGCGGCACCCTGCTCAACACCCTGTCGAGCAATGGCGTGATGCTGCCGTCGGCGTGCGGCGGCGGCGGCACCTGCGGGGTGTGCCGCTGCCAAGTGCTGGCCGGCGGCGGCGACATCCTGCCGACCGAGCAGCAGCACGTCAACTTCCGCGACGCCAAGGACAACTGGCGGCTGTCGTGCCAGGTCAAGGTGCGCGACGACCTGCAGGTGCAGGTGCCGGACGAGGTGTTCTCGATCAACAAGTGGCAGTGCGAAGTGATCTCCAACGAGAGCGTGGCCACCTTCATCCGCGAGTTCGTGCTGCGCATGCCCGAGGGCGAGGAGCTCAACCACAAGTCGGGCGGCTACGTCCAGATCGAAGTGCCCCCCTACGAGATCGACTTCGCCAAGGACATCGAGATCGAGGAGGAGTTCCTCGAAGACTGGCAGCGGATGAAACTGTTCTCCCTCAGCGCCAAGAACACGATGCCGATTCAGCGCGCCTATTCGATGGCCAACCACCCGGCCGAGGGCAACATCGTGATGCTCAACGTGCGCGTCGCCACGCCGCCGCGCGGCATGCAGGTGCAGCCGGGGCTGGCCTCCTCCTACGTGTACGCGCGCAAGCCGGGCGACGTGGTGACTATTTCAGGTCCGTACGGGGAGTTCTTTATCCAGGAAACGGATCGGGAGATGGTATACGTCGGCGGCGGTGCCGGCATGGCGCCGCTGCGCGCCCACGTCTTCCACCTGTTCCACACTCTCAAGACCGGGCGCAAGGTCTCCTACTGGTACGGTGCGCGCTCCAAGCGCGAGATCTTCTACGAGGACCACTTCCGCGACATCGAGCAGAAGTTCCCCAATTTCTCCTTCCACATTGCGCTGTCGGAGCCGCTGCCCGAAGACAACTGGGACGGTCCGGTGGGCTTCATCCACCAGGTGGTGCTGGACGAGTACCTGGGCAAGCAGGAGGCGCCGGAGGACATTGAGTACTACCTGTGCGGCCCGCCGCTGATGCTGACCGCGGTGCAGAAGATGCTCTACGACCTCGGCGTCGAACCCGAGATGATCCGCTACGACGAGTTCTGATCTGGCTGCGCCGCGTTCGACCACCCCCGCCGCCGCGGCCGGAACTTCGGACGCCGCGCAGGGCGACCGCTCCGCCGCGCTCGCCCGGATCTACCGCCCGATTGCGGCGGACCTGCGGCGCGTGGAGGCCGGGCTGGAGCGCCAGATCCGGTCGCTCGCCGAGCAGCACGACAAGCTGATCGAGCGGCACGCGTACCTCAGGGAGGTAATCGCCACGCTCAGCGCCATGCGCGGCAAGTTGCTGCGCCCAGCGCTGGTGCTGCTCGCCGGCAAGGCGGTGGGCGCCCCCGGCGGGGGCGGCGCGAGCGCCCCGCCGCCGCTCCTCGGCATGGCGGTGGCGGCCGAGCTGGTGCACGCGGCGTCGCTGATTCACGACGACATCATCGATCGCGCGCTGACCCGGCGCGCGCACGCGGCGCTCTACCGCGAGTTCGGCACCGCCATCGCCGTGCTGGTGGGCGACGTGCTCTACTCCCAGTTCTTCACGCTGATCGCGGAGCTGCCATTGCCGGCCGCGCAACGGCTGCGGCTGGTGCAGGTGTTCTGTGCCGTCACCAAGACCATGAGCCAGGGTGAGATCTTTCAGCACGGCGCCAAGCGCTACGAGCTGGAGGTCACCATCGACGACTACCTGGCGATCATCCGCAGCAAGACCGCCGCGCTGATGTCCGCCTGCTGTGCCGCCGGCGCCCTGGTCGGTGGCGGCACCGAGCCCCAGATCACGACCGCTGGCGAGTTCGGTCTCCAGTTCGGGCTCGCCTTCCAGTTGATGGACGACCAGATGGACCAGGACGCCCCCGCCACCAACGGTCTGGCCCCGGCTGCCCGCGCCCGCGCCCACGGTGCCCGGGCGCAGGCCGCGCTCGCGGCTCTGCCCGACTCCGAGGCACGCACCGCGCTCGACGCCCTCACCGGATTCGTGTTGGCCCAACGCGCCGCGGTGACCGGGTGAACGACCCTCCTTACGTGCCGGACTCCGCGGCGTCGAACACGGAGGCAACGTCGGCGGAGAAGCCGTCGAGCAACAGCGACCTCGCCGCACCGCCGCGGGAGTACACGCCATGCTCGACGTACTCGTCGCCCCTGAGCGTGAGCACGGTGATGGTCTGGTCGCGCGGGTCCGCGATCCAATACTCCGGGATGCCCGCCTCGGCGTAGTCGACCCGCTTCTCCACGAGGTCGCGCCCGGGGTTGTCGGGGCTGACGACCTCAACCACCAGGTCCGCGCCCTGCCAGTAGCGGTTCCGGAAGCGGGAGTCGGTGCGGTCCAGGAGCAGCAACAGGTCGGGTTCGCGGAACTTGCCCGCGCGGATGCGCATGCGCAACGCGGCCACCAGCACGACCCCGCCGCGAGGCTTCAGGTAGGTGTGGAACAGGTCGTAGAGGAACAGCAGGACCAGTTGATGGCTGGAGGTGGGCATCGGCAATTCCTCGAGGTGGCCGTCGGTGAACTCGATCAGACGGTTTCCGTGGTCGGTGAGCCACAGGTAGGCATCGTCGCTCCAGGCTCCCTGCTTTGGCAGGACGTCGCTCAAGAGGGATGCCAGCGCGTCCTGTGTGGCCGACGCAGCCAGGGTGGGGTGCTTCGTTGCCACCATGCCGTCAGTATACCGCGTGCCGTGCTCGTGTGCTCGTGAGTCTCCGGCAATTCCGCTGGCGCCGCTCCTCGATTCTTGACGCTCCGCATCTGTGGTAGTGTTGAGGCTGTACCATGATCCGGCGCCTCCAGGCCCTCAACTACCGCTGTTTGCGGTACGTGGATGTCGAGCTCGATCGTTTCCACGTCCTCGTAGGCCCCAACGCAAGCGGCAAGAGCACGCTGTTTGATGTCATTGCCTTCCTCGGGGACTTGGTGTCCACAGGGCTTGAGAAAGCCGTCGACAGCCGCACAAGCAATTTTCAGGATTTGGTATGGGGGCGGCCGAGGGACCGTCTGGGCTTCGAGCTCGCGGTAGAGTTCGACATCCCGGAAGACCTCCGGGAACTGTTGCCGCCGGAACGAGACTATCGCGTTTTCCGCTACGAAGTAGCGATAACAGAGACCGGTGGTGACATAAGAATCGACTCGGAACGTGGTATACTGACGCCTGTGCGAGAATCACAAGAGCCAGCCCAGCGCGAACTCTTTCCCGAACCAATGCAACCTCCATCGTCCATACTGGTCGGCGGAAACCGGCGGGGATGGCGCACCATATTGAGCAAGTCGAGTCAGGCCAAGGACAATTTCAACCTCGAGACGTCCTCCAAGTCGGGGAAGGGATGGGCGACGAGTATCGCGTTCGGGCATCGCCGCTCGGCTCTCGGGAATCTCCCTGAATCACCAACGAGTTTCCCAGTCTCGACCTACGTGAAGAAGCTACTGGGAAGCTCGATAAAGTCGTTCTTTCTTGACAGCCTTCGGATGCGCGAAGCGAGTCCACCGGCAAAGCGTGAAGACGGCATCGCACAGGATGGATCAAACCTCCCATGGGTGATCAAGAAGCTCGAAAGAGAGCATCCGGAGTCCTACCGGCAGTGGTTGTCACACGTGCAAACGACGCTCTCCGAACTGGACTACGTCGGCGTCGTGGAGCGCGAAGATGACCGCCACGCGTATCTGCGGCTTCGTTACAGGTCGGGCGTGGAGGTTCCGTCGTGGATGGCGTCCGACGGCACGCTCAGATTGTTGGCACTGACGCTCCCGGCCTATTTGCCCGGATCGGATGAGATATACATTTTGGAAGAACCCGAGAATGGAATCCATCCACTGGCGGTAGATTGCGTGTTCCAGTCACTCACTTCGGTCTACGAGTCGCAGGTTCTCCTTGCTACCCACTCCCCGGTTGTGCTCAGGATGGCGGATTTGGAAGAGGCTCTTTGTTTCGCAAAGGATTCCGACGGAGCAACCGACATCGTAGCGGGCAATTCGCATCCGCGACTTAGAGATTGGCAGGGCTCACCGAACATGGAAGTGCTGTTCGCCTCCGGCGTCATTGGATGATCAACACGAGCCCCAAGGATCTTTTCATACTGGCCGCCGACTTGGAGTTGGCGAACGCCGTTGACGGATTGCTGTCACGTGCGCAGGATCTTGGTATCAGCGAGATAGAATCTGATATTGAGCGACACGTGAACCGAGACAGCGGTTGCCGCAGTGACGCGGTGGAGTATCTGAGGCCGTATCTCGGGAAGTATCGATACGTGATGGTCATATTCGATCATCATGGTTGTGGGAGCACGCTTCCCAGAGCACACATCCAGCGGGATCTGGAGCAACGGCTCGCACGCAACGGATGGGGGACCCGTGCGAGCGTCATCGTAATCGAACCCGAACTTGAATTGTGGGTGTGGAGCGACTCCCCAGCAGTCCCGCAGGTATTGGGTTGGGGCGGGCGCTACCGTGAATTGCGACGATGGCTGGCAATCGAGGGATTATGGCCGTCGAGTGACGCGAAACCGACACGACCGAAGAAGGCGATGTTGGAAGCGCTGCGGCGCGGACGTGTCCAACGATCCGCTCGCATGTTCTCGGAACTCGCGAAAGCCGTTGACTTTGACCGCTGCCAGGATCCGGCCTTCAATGAATTCAAGAACACGCTGCGCCGTTGGTTTCCGCGGCACCCTACGAAGCCCCCGTAGTCGCCTTCAACTCCCGCTTCAAGCGTTCAAGATGTTCATCGAATGTCTTTGCGAGCCGACTGACGCGATCTCCCAACCACTCAATAATCGCGGGCCATTCGTCCCTATCGTAGCCGTCGCATAGCCGCGCTAGTTGGATCTTGCTCGACTTCTTGTCTGGCATGCGTTTCCACTCCAGGGCTTCCCCAAAGTCGCTCTCAAGCGCTTCCTGTTTTTCTTCCAGCTTATCGAATAGCCACTTGTTTTCTTTCGTGTTGGCCCGTTGCAGAGTCAATTCGACGCGTGCTTCTTGCTTCAGAACAATCAGAGCGTAGTAACAACCAGACACGCCGGTGCCGCAGTTCAGCCAGTGTTCCCTCGAGGGGCTTATGTTCTGATATTTCGGGAGGCCGCGTGCACGCAGTGCCTCCAACGCCTGCTCCCAGAACGCCAAGCGTAGCTTGTGGCTTCGGCGTTGAGCGTCTTCCGTAGACTTTTCCTCGGCCCCCTTGGTCGCCATGCTGATCATGAAGTCTTCGGCTTCCGGGGTGGGGATAATCTGCCGAAGGTCAACGAGAATCTCTTCACAGAAACAGTAGGGGACAACACGGAAGCACTGTACGTTCGCCGTCGCTTCCTTGCGAAAGTCCGGCGATGAGCATTATTCGTTGATCGTTGCTCGCGTTGAGAACGATCTCGTCGAGTGTATCCTCATCGAGGAATTCTGATCTTTGTCTCGGCATTCTCGCCGACGTGCTTGCGGTCAAGGTACCGGACGATCTCGGTCTTATTCAGGTTGGAGCAGTAGGCGGCGTATTTGATCGCTTGCCAAACCACATCGCGGCCGGTGTCGTCGAGTTTGTTCGATGACACGAGCTTCCCGGCTTTGTCGAGCGCCAACAGGTCGAGTCGTTCACGCGTGTCGGCAAAGCCGTCGAATTCCTTTTGGATGATCAAGAGATCTTCGCCGAGTGCCTCGGGCGTACCCTCGAGCCACTCCTGAAGGTCGACACGCTCCCGTAGACCGAGATCGGAAAAGCGTCTCGTCTGAAGCTTGATCATGCGTTTCGCGGATCTATCTACATGGAACATTGGTCGTCATCTCCATCCAAACCGTTTTCCCGTCTGGCAAGGCAAGGACAGGTGCGTTCATCCGGGGCCGAGCGTGGGCTACGGGTCAGCGCAGCAGCTCCTCGCCGCTGAAGAAGCAGCCGATCTCGAAGGCGGCGTTGGCGTCGGAGTCGGAGCCGTGGCAGCAGTTGCGCTCGATCGATTCGCCGAACCGGCGGCGGATCGTGGCGGCGTCCGCCTCGGCCGGGTCGGTGGCGCCCATGGCGCGACGCCAAGTGGCAACCGCGTCCGGGCCCTCGAGCACCAGGGCCACGGTGGGGCCGGAGGTCATGAAGGTCACCAGGTCGGCGAAAAAGGGGCGGGCGCGGTGCACCGCGTAGAACGTCTCGGACTGGGCGCGGTTGAGGTTGACGCTCTTGAGGGCCACGATCGCCAGTCCGGCGTCGAGCGCCGCGTCGATGATCTTGCCGGTCAGGTTGCGTCCGAAGGCATCGGCTTTGATTAACGCAAGGGTCCTTGATAGGTTCGCCACGCCCACGGTATAACACGTGCCGGGGCGCATGAGCAACAGACCGTCAGGTAGGATGGATCGGCACGAGCCTACGAAAATGTGGTACTCTGCCGCCGTTGCTGCCGCCGGAGCGCCAGCTTTGGATATGGCACGGTTCTTGCTTTCGCAACCGTGACACGATAGCTATTCATGAGGAGGAACCCGTGACACTGAAAACCCCTGGCGACGTGCTCAAGCTGATCGCCGACGAGGGAGTGGAGGTCGTTGACCTGCGCTTCATGGACTTTCCCGGCTTGTGGCAGCACTTCTCGATCCCGGCGCGCGAGCTGTCGGAGGACGACTTCGCCGCCGGCCTGGGCTTCGACGGCTCCAGCATCCGCGGCTGGCAGTCGATCAACGAATCGGACATGCTGGTCAAGCCGGTGCCCGAGACCGGCTTCATCGATCCGTTTCTGGCGCGCAAGACGATCGTCCTGATCTGCAACATCTCCGATCCGGTGACCGGCGAGGACTATACCCGCGATCCGCGCAACATCGCGCGCAAGGCGGAGGGCTACCTGCGCTCGTCGGGCTTGGCGGACGTGGCCTACTACGGGCCGGAGGCGGAGTTCTTCGTGTTCGACGACGTGCGCTTCGACCAGAACGAGCACGAAGGCTACTACCACATCGACTCGGAAGAGGGGCGCTGGAACTCGGGCCGCGACGAGAACCCCAACCTCGGCTACAAGCCGCGCTACAAGGAGGGCTACTTCCCGGTACCGCCCACCGACAGCCTGCAGGATCTGCGCAGCGAGATGATGCTGACGCTGGAGAGCATCGGGGTCCTGATCGAGGCGCAGCACCACGAGGTGGCCACCGCCGGCCAGGGTGAGATCGACATGCGGTTCGCGCCCCTGGTGACCATGGCCGACAACATGCTCAAGTACAAGTACGTGGTCAAGAACACCGCCCGGCGCTACAACAAGACCGCCACCTTCATGCCCAAGCCGTTGTTCGGGGACAACGGCAGCGGCATGCACACCCACATCTCGCTGTGGAAGGACGGCAGCAACCTGTTCGCCGGCGACGGCTACGCCGGGATGTCGGAGATGGCGTTGTACGCCATCGGCGGCCTGCTGGCCCACGCGGCGGCGATCATCGCCTTCACCAACCCGACCACCAACAGCTTCAAGCGGCTGGTGCCGGGCTTCGAGGCGCCGGTGAATCTGGCCTACTCGCGCCGCAACCGCAGCGCGGCGATACGGCTGCCCATGTACTCCACCTCCCCCAAGGCGAAGCGCATCGAGTTCCGCTGCCCGGATGCCTCCTCCAACCCCTATCTCGGGTTCGCGGCGATGCTGATGGCCGCGATCGACGGCATCACCAACAAGATCCACCCCGGCGACCCACTCGACCGCGACCTCTACGACCTGCCGCCCGAGGAGTTGGCCAAGGTCAACACCACGCCCGGCTCGCTGCGCGAGGCGCTCGAGGCGCTGCGCGACGACCACGAGTTCCTGCTCAAGGGCGACGTGTTCACCGAGGACGTGCTGGAGACCTGGATCGATTACAAGATGGAGAACGAGGTAACCGCGTTGGACCTGCGGCCGCATCCGTGGGAATTCGCGATGTACTACGACATCTGACGCGCGCGCCCTGGCGATACACCGGCCCCGATGTGGTGGTAGCATCGGGACCGGTGACTGCGTCGGCGCGAGACAGGGAGCAACTCCGCAACGAGTTGGCCGGAGTCGACGAGTACTTCATCGATCGGCATCTGGCACGTCTCGGCGACGATTACTTCGACGAGTTTTCGCTGCCGGAGGTGGCCGGACACATCCGCGGGCTGAGCCGGCTGCATGAGCGCCGGCCGCTGGCGGTTGCCGTCGCCGAGACCGGCGGCGAAGCCGGGACGCTCGGTTGCACGATTGTCGGCTACGACTACCCCGGCGCCTTCTCGCTGATTACGGGGGTGCTGGCGGCGGCCGGGTTCGCCATCGACCGCGGGACCGCCCACACCTACGGGCCGGCGCCCGCCACCGAGACCGCACCGAGCGGGATGCGCGCGCGCCGGCGTCCGGGTGCGCGGCGCCGTGTCGTGGGGCCGCGGCCGGGCGCAGGGCGCCGCATGCTGATCGACTGTTTCCACGGGCGGCGCGAGACGCCGGAGGCGCGGGTGCTGAGCACGGCCGAGTGGCGGCAACAACTGGAGCAACGGCTGCTGGCGGTCGCTTCCGATCTGGAGCGCGGGGCCCGGGACGCGGCCCGCCGGCGGGTCAGCGAACTGGTGGCGGAGCGGATTCGCCGCACCTGGTCGGCGCCGCCGACTCTGTACCCGGTTGAAATCACGATCGGCAACCCCGCGGCGGTGACCGCCGGCGGGGCGGTGACCCGCATGCGCATCGTCTCCCAGGACACGCCGCTGTTCCTCTACAGCTTCAGCGCCGCGCTCGCGCTGCGCGGGGTCGCGATTCAACGGCTGCGGATCCGCACCGTCGCCGGCCGCGTCGAGGATACCGTGGACGTGGTCGATCGCTCCGGCGCGCCGATCCGCGACGCTACGCTGCTGAACCAGATCAAGCTCTCGGTGCTGCTCACCAAGCAGTTCGCCTACTTCGTCGGCGTCGCCCCCGACCCGTACGCCGCCTTGATGCGCTTCGAACAGCTCACCGAGCGGATGCTCGAGTTGCCGGAGGCGGGCCGGCTGCCGGATCTGCTGGCCGACCCGCGCATCATGCGCGAGCTGGCGGTGCTGCTGGGCAGCAGCGACTACCTGTGGGAGGACTTCGTCCGCAGCCAGTTCGAGACCCTGCTGCCGCTGCTGGAACCGCAGGCGACCCACCGGTTCACCGATCCGGCCACGGTCGCGGCGCGCCTGCGGGCGGCGGTGGACGCGGCGGCCACGGCCGACGAGAAGGTGGCGACGCTGAACCGGTTCAAGGATCGCGAGGCGTTTCTGATCGATCTGGAGCACATTCTCGGGCCGGGTTGGGGCGTGCGGACGCTCGCCGGCCGCCTGACCGAGCTTGCCGACTGCGTGCTGGCCGGTGCGCTGGAGCTGGCGGCGGCGGCCCTGCGGCCGCAGTTCGGTGTACCGCAAACGGTCGGCGGCATCGATACGCGGCTGGCCGTGATGGGGCTGGGCAAGATGGGGGGACGCGCGCTCGGCTACGCCTCCGACGTCGAGCTGATGTTCGTGTACAGCGACCAGGGCCGCACCACCGGCCCGCGCCGGGTCGGCAACGCCGAGTACTACGAGCAACTGGTGCGCGCCACCACCGCGCGCATCAGCGCCCGCCGGGCCGGCATCTTCGAGGTGGACCTGCGCCTGCGCCCGTACGGCGCCGCCGGACCCCGCGCCGTAAGTCTGGAAAGCTTCACCCGTTACTACGGCCCCGGCGGCGCCGCGCTGGCGTACGAGCGGCTGGCGCTGCTGCGGCTGCGCGCCGTGGCCGGCGACCCCGCGCTGGGCGCGCGGCTGGAGCGGCTGCGCGACCAATTCGTGTACGCGGCCGGCGCGGTCGCCCTGGAACAGGTGCACCGGATGCGCCGCCGGCAGGTGGCCGAGTACGACGCCGCCACCAGGCTCAACGCCAAGTTCAGCCCCGGCACGCTGGTGGACGTGGAGTACGCGGTCCAGATGCTGCAGGTGCGCTATGGCGAGACCAACCGGGAACTGCGCAGCTCCAGCGTCCATCAGGCGCTGGATGGGCTGGCGCAGGCCGGGCTGCTGGCGGCCGAGGAGGCGGAGCAGATCCAGGGCGCGTACGGGTTTTTCCGCCTGCTGATCAACGCCCTGCGCATGCTGCGCGGCTCGGCCCGTGACCTGTACCTGCCGCCGGCGCACGCTCCCGAGTACGGCCATCTGGCGCGCCGCATGGGCTACCGCGAGGCGGACGGTCTGGCCCCGGCGCAGCAGCTCCGCCTGGAGCTGGAAACCCGCCGCGCGGCGGTGCGGCGCTTCATCGACACCCGCCTCGGGCGCGGCTCGCTCGGCTCCGACACGATCACCGGTCTCGCCGACCTGGTGCTGAGCCTGCCGCCAGCGGACACCGCCCGCGCCGCCGCGGATGCCGCCCCGGCCACCGTTCTGCGCCGGCTCGGGTTCGCGCAGCCGGAGCGGGCGGCGGGCAACGTCATCCGGCTGGCGCGCCGTGCCCCGGATCGCACGGAGTTCGCGCGGCTGGCGGTGCTGGCGGGCGACACCCTGGCCCTGCAACCGGATCCGGATCGCGCGCTCAACAACTGGGAACGGTTCGCCGCGGCTCTGGACGATCCCGGGCGCCACTTCCGGACCTTGTTGCGCCAACCCACGCGGCTGGAGCTGCTGCTGCGAATCTTCGCCACCAGCCAGTTTCTGGCCGACGCCCTGGTGCGCGGCCCCGAGCTGTTCGACTGGGTTACCGAGGAGCCGGAGCGGCTGCACGGCCGCCGCCGGCTGCAGGACGTGGCGCTGGAGCTGGAGGCCGCGGCCGGCGGCGCGCCGGACCGCACTGCCTGGCTGCGGCGGCTGCGCGCCCTGCGCCGGCGCGAGATTCTGCGCATCGCCATCCGCGACTTCTGCCTCGAGGCGCCGGTGACCGACGTCATGGCCGATCTCTCCACCGTCGCGGAGGCGTTCGTCGACGCCGCGCTCACCGCCCTGACGCGGCAGCCGGAGCAGCCGGCGCTGGGCGAGCGTACCTGCATTCTGGCGCTGGGCAAGCTGGGGGCGGAGGAGCTCAACTACAGCTCGGACATCGATCTGGTCGCGCTGTACGACGACCGGGGCCTGGGCGCCGCGGCCGGTGCGGAGTTGAGTCAGGCCGTCTCCGCGCTCGCCCGCGGCTTGCGTGAGGTGCTCTCCTCCCATCCCGAGGAGAGCGCCGCGTATCGGGTGGACTGGCGGCTGCGCCCCTACGGCAGCTCCGGCGAGCTGGCCCATTCGTTGCGCGCACTGGTCGCCTACTACGGCGGACCGGCCAACGACTGGGAGGTGCAGGCATTGCTGAGGATGCGCCCGGTGGGTGGCAACCGTGCCCTCGGCAACGCGCTGCTGGAGCAGACGCAGGCTGCCTTCGCGCGCTTCGGAGACGACCCCGCGAGCCGCGCCGCGCGGGTGTTCGGCTCCATCCGCCGGATGCGGGCGCTGGCCCTCGCCCATAAGGCCCGGCTCGGCCAGGGGCGTGACGTGAAGTCCGGGATCGGTGGTCTACGTGAGATCGAATTCCTGGTGCAGGGGTTGCAACTGGTGCACCTGCCGCGGATTCCGCACCTGCAGTGCGGCAACACCCTGGAGGCTCTGGGGCGTCTGCAGCGGGCCGCGGTGCTCGACACCGCAACCGCCGGGCACCTGCGCGACGACTACCTGTTCCTGCGGCGGCTGGAACATTTCCTGCAGGTGCTGGAGGATCGTCAGGTACACGCGCTGCCCACCTCCCGGACGGCGCTGACCACCCTGGCGCGCCACCTGCTGGGTACCGGCGCGACCGTGCCCGCGTTCGAGCAACGGGTCGCGGAGGTCACGACCCGGGTGCACGCCGCCTATTGCCGGGTGGCAGGATCGGATTGATCGAGCGGTTCGGGGGGCCGGCGCCCACAGGTGGACGCCGGCCCCCCTCCCCTGACGGCCTGACCGCGCTCCGGTCAATAAGGTCAGGCCGTCTCACTAGGAGTCTGTCGGATTGCGACAGACTCCTAGTGATCGGACGGGATGGGCCAAGAGCGGCGCCCCGGGCGGCGGTCTTGGGGCGCTATCCAATTGCTACGGCACCCACTTCGCCCGAGCGAATGCGGATACACTGGCTCAGCTCCGTCACGAAGATTTTGCCGTCGCCGATCTCGCCGGTGCGGGCGCCGCGCACGATCGCATCGATCGTACGTTCCAGGAATTCGTCGTTGACCGCAATCTCGAGGCGAACCTTCTTCAACAGGTTGACCTCGATCTGGACTCCCCGGTAGGTTTCGGTGTAGCCCATCTGCTGCCCGCAGCCCAAGGCATTGGTGACCGACATCTTGCCCACCTGCTCCTTGAACAGCTCCTGCTTGACGTCGTTCAGCTTGTGCGGCTGAACGTAGGCGATAATCAGTTTCATGCCGACCTCCTGTCTGCCGGTTGCGGCGTTAACGGGTAGTGTACACCTGAAAGTCGGTGTACGCCTCCGTGCCGTGCTCGCCGATGTCGAGTCCACGCAGTTCCCCCTCGCGGGTCACGCGCAGACCGACGGTGGCCTTGATCAACTTGAACAGAATCAGTGCGGTAGCGAAGGTCCACGCGAATACCGCCAGGACGCCTACGATCTGAATCCCGAGCTGGCCGAAGCCGCCGCCGAAGAACAGACCGTTGGTGCCGCCGTACTGCTCCTGCGCGAACAGACCCACCGCAATCGTGCCCCAGGCGCCGACCACGCCGTGCGCGGAGACCGCTCCCACGGGATCGTCGACGTGGAGCACGCGGTCGATGAATTGCACCGACAACACCACCAGCACGCCGCCGAGAAAGCCGACCACCACCGCACTGCCCGGTGACAGGTTGGCGCAGCCCGCGGTAATCGCCACCAGACCGCCAATGGCGCCGTTGAGCGCGAACGTCGGGTCGGGCTTGCCGGAGATCATCCAGGCCATCATCAGCGCGCCCACCACGCCGGCCGCGGCCGCCAGGTTGGTGGTTACGGCGATTGCCGCGATCGACAGGTCGGTGCCCGCCACCGTGCTGCCGGCGTTGAACCCGAACCACCCGAACCACAGGAGAAACACGCCGAGCGCGGCCAGCGGCATGTTGTGCCCCTGGATCGCGTTTACCACCGGCCTGCCCTGGCTGCTGCCGTTGCCGGTGCGGACGTACTTGCCTTCGCGCGCACCCAGGACGATCGCGCCCGCCAGACCGGCCCAGCCGCCCACGGAGTGGACTACGGTGGATCCGGCGAAGTCGATCATGCCCAGCGAACCGAGCCAGCCGCCGCCCCAGATCCAGTGGCCGACCACCGGGTAGATGAGCGCGCTGACGAATACCGAGTAGACCAGATACGCCTTGAACTGCGTACGTTCCGCTACCGCTCCCGAGACGATGGTGGCGGCAGTGGCGGCGAACATCACCTGGAAGATCCAGAACGTGAAGTCGGAGAACGCCTCGTCCACCACGGCCCCGCCCAGGAAGAACTTGTCGGTCCCGAGCAGGCCCGCGGCGTCGGCTCCGAACATGATCCCGAAACCGATCGCCCAGAACGCGAGCGTCCCGATCGAGAAGTCCAGCAGATTCTTCATCATGATGTTGGTCGCGTTCTTGGCGCGCGTGAATCCGGTCTCCAGCATCGCGAAGCCGGCCTGCATCAGAAATACCAGCACCGCGGCCATGATCGTCCATACCGTATCGATGGCCACGGCGTTGGAATCGGCGTCCGCGAATCCATGCACGGCGCCGAATACCAGCAGCGCCGCAGCGATAATGAGAAATCTTCGCATCGTTCAGCCTCTCCTTGGAATGAGGTTGGTTGCCCGTACCAAAGCAAGATGCGTGCCAAACGCAGCCGAGCATCAGGATCGGGCAGGAGGGGCGGCGAGCGGCGCCCGCCGCGGCCCGCGGGCCTACCTCAGCGTAGGAACTCAGGCCGCGTGCTACGCAAATGTGGGGTTTCTGGCTGCGGTTGGCGCACCGTCAGCGCTTGTAGGTGTCGGGATCGATCCGATACTTGCGTACGCGCAGTCCCATGATCCGTTCGCTGATCTCGAGCGAGCGGGCGGCGCGCGCCAGGTTGCCCCGGCCCCACTTCAGGGCGTCCTGAATCAGCTCGCGTTCGATGGCGTCGACGGTGCCGCGCAGGCTGCCGCGCGGAGTGGTGCCGCTGGCCTCGGCGGTCTGCAGCGTGGGCGGCAGGTGGTGGCCGTGGATCACCTCGTCGTTGCTCAGCAGGACGGCACGCTCGATGCAGTTCTCCAGCTCGCGCACGTTGCCGGGCCAGTGGTAGCTCATCAGCATGTCGATCGCGGGCGTGGTGATCCGCTTGACGTGCTTGTGATTCTCGGCCCCGTAGCGCGCGACGAAGTGATCTGCGAGCAGCAGCAGGTCGGTCTTGCGCTCGCGCAGCGGCGGGATGTGAATCGGAAACACGTTCAGCCGGTAATACAGATCGGCGCGAAACTCGCCGCGCTCGATCAGCTCTTCCAGGTTGCGGTTGGTGGCGGCGAGCACGCGCACGTCACTGCGCAGCGTGGCGGTACCGCCGACCCGCTCGAACTCGCGCTCCTGCAGCACCCGCAGCAGCCTGACCTGGGTCGCCGCGGTCAGGTCCCCGATCTCATCCAGGAACAGCGTTCCCCCGTGGGCCAGCTCGAACCGACCCTTGCGGGTGGCGATCGCGCCGGTGAACGCCCCGCGCTCATGGCCGAACAGCTCGCTCTCGATCACGGACTCGGGCAGCGCGGCGCAGTTCACCTTGATGAACGGTTTCGCCGTGCGCGCGCTGTTGTAGTGGATCGCCTGCGCCACCAGATCCTTGCCGGTGCCGGTCTCGCCCCGGATCAGCACCGTGGCATCGCTCCGTGACACCTGTCCCACGAGCCGGAACGCGCTGTTCATCGCCTCGGAGCTGCCGATCAGATTCTTCGGCCGAAACCGGTTCTTCAACTGCTCCTGCAACCGGTCGTTCTCCTCGAGCAGCCGCCGGCGCTCCTCCTGCGCCGACTGACGCAGCTTTACCGCCTGCGAGATCATCGACGCAATAATGGAAAGCAACCGTACGTCCTCGTCGAACGGTACGTGCGCCGGGAACAGCTTGTCGGTGCTCAGCGAGCCGATCACGGTGTTGCCCGACTTGATCGGCACGCAGATGAAGGAGAGGTCGGCCAGCTCCGGACTGGTGGCGGCGCGGGTGCGGTGCACCATGCCGGGCTCGTCCGCGATGCGCGGTACGATGGCGGGCGCGCCGGATTGCACCACGCCGCCGGTGATGCCCTCGCCGATCTTGTACCGGCCGCGCCGCTGCTGGCTCTCCGACAGACCGTAGGCGGCCTCGATCGAGATCCGTTCGGTGGCGCGGTTTACCAGGCTCAGCACGCCCAGCCGGATGCCCAGGTGGCGGCCGAGCGTTTCGAGGATCGGATGCACGACGTCGCGCAGATCGAGGCTGGAGTCGAGAATGCGGCTGATCTCGAACAGCATCGCCAGCTCGCTCACCTCGCGCCGCACGTCGGCCGATGGCAGGGGAGACGCCATACAGGTTACGCAAATGTAGCTTGCCGGAGCCGCGTTGACAAAGGCCGCGCCGCTCTGCGCACAGTGTAGGGCGATGACTCGCGCCATGAATCCACTCGCCGCACAGCTCAACCAGACCCTCGCCGACACTGAAATCGCGCCGCTGCTGTCCGACCTGGGGCGCCGCCTGTACTTCCCGCGCGGGGTGGTGGCGCAGACCGCGGAGGCCGCCAAGCACGCGCATCGGTTCGACGCTACCGTGGGCATCGCCACCGACGGCCGGACGCCGCTGTTTCTGGACAGTATCCGGCGGCTGGTGCCGGAGCTGGAGCCGGACCAGATCTTCGCCTACGCCCCGACCGGGGGACTTCCGGAGTTGCGCACCTGCTGGCTGGCGGAGATGAAACAGAAGAACCCCGGCCTCACCGGCCCGGTGTCGCTGCCGCTGGTGACCGCCGGCCTGACGCACGGGATCGCCGTGGCCGCCGATCTGCTGGTGGACCGCGGCGACCGGGTGCTGGTGCCGGACATGTTCTGGGGCAACTACCGCCTCATAATGGAAGAGCGGCGGGGCGCGGTGCTGGAGACGGTGCCCTTCTTCGACGCTGCGCGGCAGCTCGACGTGGGGGCGTTCGACGCCGCGCTCGAGCGGCTGCCCGGCGGCGGCAAGGCGGTGCTGCTGCTGAACTTCCCCAACAATCCCACCGGCTACACCCCGGCTCAGGCGGAAGTCGAGCGCCTGCTGGAGGTGTTGCTGCACCACGCTCGGCGCGGCCTCCGGCAGGTCGTGATCTGCGACGACGCGTACTTCGGGTTGTTCTACGACCCCGCGAGCTATCGGGAGTCGCTGTTCGCCCGGCTGAGCAACGCGCATCGCCGGATCCTCGCGGTCAAGGTGGACGGCGCGACCAAGGAGAGCTACGTGTGGGGATTTCGCGTCGGCTTCCTGACGTTCGGGGCACCCGGCGTCACGGACGAGCAGTTCGCGGCCCTGGAGCGGAAGGTGATGGGAGCCGTGCGCTCATCGGTTTCCAGTTCCAACACGTTGGCCCAGAACCTGATTCTCCGTTCCATGCGGTCCGGCACCTACCAGGCCGAGCGGGCAGCCAACCTGGAAGCGGTCGCCGCCCGCTACCGGCGGGTGCGCGAGCTCCTCGCCGCCCGGGCGGCGCCGGACGGGTCGCTGCAACCGCTGCCGTTCAACTCCGGGTACTTCCTCACCCTGCGAGTGGTAGGAGGCAAGGCCGAGGCGTTGCGCCTCGAGTTGCTGCACGGGCGCGGCATCGGCACCATCTCGGTGGGAGATGACTACCTGCGGGTCGCGTACTCCACCGTAGCGCTGGACGATCTGGAGGCGCTGTTCGCGGAGATCTACGCCGCGGCCGCCGCGCTGGCCCGGTAGCGGTTTCGGGGCGCTGGGAAATCGGTCGCGGACCGTGGGTCGCCGGTTGCGGCGCAGGAGCGCGCCCACGCTGGCTCGCGTGGCACTCGTGGCGCTCGCGGCCTGTGCCCTGTCCGGCTGCGCCCGGCTGCCGTCGATCGTGGTGCTGTGGAGCGATCGCGCGGAGCTGGCCGCGTACGTCGAGACCTTCAACGCGAGCGACGCCCCGGTCAAGGTTGAGCTGATCCACGTCGAGGAGCCGGCCCGGGAGCTGCTGCGCGGCACGGCGCTCCCGGAGTTCGAGGCGCCGGATCTGGTGCTCGGCTCCTGGCTGGCCAGCCCCGAGCTGACCGGCCTGCTGGCACCACTCGACGAGCTGCTGCGCGACCGTCTCGAGGCAACGGCGTTCTATCCCGAGCTGCTGGCGCAGGGCATGGCCGGGCAGCGCCAGACGAGTCTGCCGTTTGCCTTCAACCTGCCCGTGATCGTGTTTGCGCGGGATGCCGTGCCGGCCGATCTCAATCAGTTCGTGATCAGCGTGGAGGAGTTGCGGGCACTCGGCCGGGAGTACGTTGCCGGGCCGCCGGCGCGGCCGACCAGGATCGGATTCTCGCCGCTGTGGAACATGGAACTGGTCTACTACTTGGCGGCGGCGCGCGGGGGCGGGTTCGCGTCCACCGGCGGCGGCCAGGTGGTGATCGACGAGTCGGCGGTGCAGGCGGCGCTGGCGGTTGCCCACGACTGGATCAACCTGAGCCACGGCGGCATCGCGCCGGATGACCAGTTTCAGAGCACCTACTTTCATCAACCGTTCTACGCGCTGGTGCTCGAAGGTCGGATCCGCATGTACCTGAGCGACGTCGTCAGCTTCCATCTCATCCCGGAGCGCAAGCGGGCGCAACTCGACTTCCGCTGGTTGGCGGTGGACGGGCGCGTTCCCGTGATCGACAGCTACCGCTCGTTCGCGATCCCGGCGGCGGCGTCCAACCCCGCCGGCGCGCGTCGCTTTCTGAGCTGGATCTTTCAGCCGCAGGTGCAGGCCCGACTGTTGGCCACGGCCACGCTCAAGCGCCTGCGGGTGTTCGGGCTCGCCGGCGGCTTTCCGGCCCTGCGCGGGGTCAGCGAGCTTACCCTGCCACGCTACCAGGAGTTCCTGATCGGCCGGCTGCCGGACGCGGAGCTGCTGCGCGTCCCGGCGTCCACGCCCCCCGGCTGGAATCAGGCAAAGCAGCAGGTGGTGTGGCCCTGGATGCGCGCGGCGGTCGCCGCCGGCGGCATCCCGCCGAGCACCGCGCCGGGACTGACCGCGGCGGTTCGGGCGTGGCGGGAGGATGCTCTCCGTTTGACAGTGCAGTCCGGTTTCAGATAACTTGTAGCTCCCCGTTCATTTCAGCCTGGGGGGGAAGCGTGGGGAGAGTAGGATAAGGTGCCGTGTCTTGCAGCCGGCACGAAGGACGCAGATGGCTAACGTCGAGCTTGAGAACGTCACCAAGGTCTACGAAGGCGGGGTCAAGGCCGTTGACGCCGCCAACATCGCGGTCGATGACAAGGAATTCGTGGTCCTGGTCGGCCCCTCGGGCTGTGGCAAGTCAACCACGCTGCGCATGATCGCGGGGCTCGAGGAGATTACCTCCGGCGACCTGCTCATCGACGGCAAGGTCATGAACGACGTGGCTCCCAAGGATCGCGACATTGCAATGGTGTTCCAGAACTACGCGCTCTACCCGCACATGTCCGTGTACGAGAACATGGCGTTCGGGCTGAAGATTCGGAAATACCCGAAGCAGGAGATCGACGTCCGGGTGCACGAGGCGGCCGGTATCCTCGACCTCGAGGAGCTGCTCGAACGCAAGCCGAAGGCGCTGTCCGGCGGCCAGCGGCAGCGGGTTGCGGTGGGCCGGGCGATCGTGCGCAAGCCCAAGGTGTTCCTGTTCGACGAACCACTCTCGAATCTCGACGCCAAGCTCCGGGTGCAGATGCGGGCCGAGATCTCCTCGCTGCACTCACGTCTGCAGGCGACCATGATCTACGTCACGCACGACCAGGTGGAGGCGATGACCATGGGCGACCGAATCGTCGTGATGCGCGACGGGCTGGTGCAGCAGATCGGGACGCCGCTGGGGCTTTACAACAAGCCGGACAACCGATTCGTGGCCGGCTTCATCGGCTCCCCGCCGATGAACCTGATGAGTGCCAGCATCGTCGAGTCCAACGGGGGGGTCATCATTGACGAGGGTGAGTTCCGGATTCAGCCCGAAACGGCGATGATCGAGAGCCTGCGGCCGTACGTCGGCAAAGAGGTGTTGTTCGGAATCCGGCCGGAAGATCTGGTGTACGACGAGCAACCCGCGAGCCGCAACAACATCAGCGCGCGGGTCGAGGTGGTGGAGCCGCTGGGGGCCGAAATCCACGTGTATGCGAGCACCGCGCACAACCGGATCATTGTCCGCGTACCTCCGCGGCACGACTTTCACGTGGGCGAGGAAGTCAATTTGCATCCCGACGTAAGCAAGCTCCATGTCTTCGACCAGGATACGGAAGCCGCCGTCGCCCAACCGAGCGGTGTCCGCGCATAAGCACGATCGCGGCCCTGGCGGGCTGCAAGAACAGGGAGTACCGATGATGAAGCGGTGCAAGTTATTGATAGTCGTTCTCTTTTCGGTGCTGTTGGTCTACTGCCGCAGCGATCCTGCGCCCGTGTCCGAGGAGATGTACGACGTGGGTCCCGAGGGCGCCCCGGAGGCATCGGCCGAGGTGGCGCCGGAGGAGTTGAACCGGCAACTGGGCAATGCCCGGGCTGCCGTGGTGCGGGCGGAAGAGGCCGACGCCGAGTTTCACGACCCCGAGAACCTGCGGGAAGCCCGCAACGCATTGACGGAGGCGGAGACCTGGAGTGCGCGCGATCCCGAGCGGGCGCTGTCCGCGGCAAACCGGGCGCTCGAGTTCGCGGACCAAGCGTACCGTCTGGCGGCGGTGGAACAGCTTCTGCTGGAGATCGAGGACTGGCTGTGGCGCCTGCGCGGCTTGAGCGTAGACCTCTACGCGCCGGCCGAGTACGCGACCGTGGAGCAGGACGTCCAGCGGGCTTCGGCGATGTTGCAGCAGGAATCGCTGGGCGAGGCGCGCGCTGCGGCTCTGGACCTGATCGGACGCATGGAGTTGCTGTACAACCGGGTGGAGGGGCAGCTTACGCGGATCACGGAGCTGGAAGGCTCGGCCATGGATCTGCTGGACGAGGCGCGTGCGGCCGACGCCCATCTGCTGGCCGGCGAGCGGTTCCGCGAGGCGGAAGCGAGCCTCCAGGCCGGTAAGGAGGCCATGAACCGCTACGACCTGTCGGACGCCGTCGCCAGTTTCCAGGCCGCGGGCGCCGCCGCGGCCACCGCCCTGGACAGCGCCAGGATGGAGTCGCCGGACCTGACCGGGGGCGACGCCGAGGAGCTGATGCGCGCGGTAATGCGGGAAATCGAAGCCGCCTCCCAGCTTTCCATCGTCGCCGACGACGGCGTGATGGTGGAACCGCAACCGTGGGATGGCGCGCAGGCGCTGGAGATGGCCGCCGGCGGCATGGCGCCGGACGCCGGCGCGGGCGGGGTCGACCAGGTGCCGCAGCATCTGCTGCTGGAGCGGGCCAAGGAGCTGTGGAAGACCGGCGTGGCGGAGCGCGCGGCCGGCGATCCGGCCACCGCGGTGGCCTACTTCGAAGAGGCGCGGCTCCACGTCCAGGCATATACCGGTCTGGCGGTGCTGACGGTGTATACCGTGCGTCTCATTCCCGACCGGCGCGAGTCGTTGTGGCGGATTGCCGAGTACGACTTCATCTATGGCAACCCGTGGCTGTGGCCCAAGATCTTCCATCGCAACCGCAAGCTGATCCAGGACCCCGACCTGATCTTTCCCGGTTGGGAGCTGGTGATTCCGCCGGTAACGGAGGAAGAGAAGGCGACCAGGGGACCCGCGGGCCAGTAGCAGTGGCCGGGGCGCAGCCGCTCCTGTGCCTGGCGCTCACCGCGTCCACGCTGGCCGGGAACCTGGCTCTGGTGAGCCGGTACCGCGGCCTTGTGGACTTGGTGGAGTTGCGCGTGGACCTGCTCGCCCCCAGCCAGTGGGGAGGGATCGACGGCTTTGCGCGCGCGTGTCCGCTGCCGGCGATCTGCACGATACGGCGCGCCCGCGACGGGGGCCGCTGGCCGTGCGGCGAGCGCCCGCGGCGGCGGTTGCTGCGGCGCGCGGCGGCCGGACGGTTTCGGTACCTGGACCTGGAGGGTGACCTGCCGGCGGACGCGGTGCCGGTTCCGCGCGGCGGCCCGCGCGTAATCCGCTCATTCCACGATACCCGCGCCACTCCGCCCCACCTGGAGTCGCTGTTGCGCTGGCTGTCCCGGAGACCCGGCGAAATCGCCAAGCTGGCGGTGACCCCGTCCGGGGTCGCGGATCTGGCCCGGATCGTGGCCGCGGCCGGTGCCGTCCGCACCCCCCGCATCGTGTTGGGAATGGGCGACTACGGCACCGCCACGCGGGTGCTGGCGGCACGGCTCGGCTGCTGGCTCACGTTCACCTCCGCCGCCGGCCAGCCCAGCGCCGCTCCCGGTCATCTGGATCCGGTTGCCTTGAACGGGCGCTACCGGTTCCGGGAGATTACGCCGGACACGCCCGTGTTTGGCGTAATCGGCAATCCGGTGGAGCACTCGCGGTCGCCCGAGGTGCACAACTGCGGTCTGGCGGCGGCCGCACGCGACGGAGTGTACCTGCCGTTCCGGGTCGATACGGTAGCCGGGTTTCTGCGGCTGGCGCCGGCCTTGGGCGTGCGCGGCCTGTCGGTGACGCTGCCGCACAAGCAGGCCGTGGTGCCGCTGCTGGCGCGCGCCGAGCGCGCGGTGGAGGCGATGGGCGCGTGCAACACCCTGGTTCGCGAGCCGGGCGGGTGGGTCGGATACAACACCGATGCGTCCGGCTTCATGGCCCCGCTGCGGGCCGTCGGACCGATCCGGCGGGCGACCGTGATCGGGGCGGGGGGAGCCGCGCGGGCCATCGTCTGGGCCCTGCGCGAGGCCGGCGTCACGGTGTTGATCGCCAATCGGAGCCGGGCGCGGGGCCGGCGGCTGGCGCATGAGCTGGGCGCCGCGTTCGTCGCGCTGGAGGCCGAAGAGCTCGCCGCGCGGATCGCCGGCCACCACGACCTGATCGTCCAGGCCACCAGCCTCGGTATGGATGCGGCACCGGGTGCGCACGACCCGCTGGCGGCGGTTCCGCTGACCGGAAGGGAAATCGTATACGACATCGTCTATACCCCGCCGGTCACTCCGCTCCTGCGGCGGGCGCGCGCGGCCGGATGCCGCACGATTGGCGGCAGCGCCATGCTGCTCGGTCAGGCGTACGAACAGTTCCGGCTGTTCACCGGAGTTGAGTTCCCGGCCGAGGCCCGCACCGAGTTGGCACGGTCGTTCGCGGCCTGAGGCCGGCGCGGCGGTGCGCCGGGGCCGGCGGTCAAGTCGCGCGCGTGGCCGGTCGATATTGAAACGGTAATGGATCTGCGCTATCGGCTCTGGGGAGTGGTGGCAGGTGCCAGCGTGCTGCTGGTGGTGGTGCTCGCGGGCGGCCTGTATTGGCTGCGGCCGGCTGCCGCCGTGACCCGCGCCGGCGGCGACCCGTGGCGCCCGCTGGCCCGCCCGTCCGAGATGTTCGAGTACGTCAGCGACCAGTCCACCCCGGTGCAGCCGACCGTGGCGGTCGGGGCGCCGGTGGTGGCGGACGCAGTGACCGCCGACGCGGCTGCGCCGGAAGCTGGCCGCCCGCAGGAGTCGCGGAACGCGGTGGCGACCGAGCCGGCGCCGCGGCAGGAGGCTGCTCCGGCGTCCGCTCCTGCTCCGGCGCCCGCTCCTGCGCCGCGCAGGGACGCTCGCTCGCCTGCCGCCGAGGTCCAGTCGCCCAAGGCGGCGCTGCCGGCACCCAGACCGGTCGAGCAGGCGGCGCCGGCTCCGGAACCCGCGCGCGCGCAGCTCCCGCTCAAGCCGTTCTGGATCCAGGTGGGGAGCTTCGTCAGCCACGGCCGCGCTCTGGCCCTTGGCGAACAGTTGAGCCGCCAGGGGCTGAACAACCGGATCACGATCCGCGAGACGGACAGCGAAGTGTTCTACCGGGTACGGGTGGGGCCATACGCCACCCGGCTGGAGGCGGAACGATCGCTGGACTCGGTGCGTGCCGTCGACGGGTTGGACGGCAGCTACGTGACCGAAGCAGCCGCCCGCGCCTGACCGAATCAGCCAATCAGGTCGAAATAGCGATCGAGCCCGCCACCCGCAACGAGCTGGTGATTTCTTTCCGGGGACTTTCGATGGTGAGTTCCAGCGGCGATCGATCGTAGTCGACCGCGTAATGCAGCGCCAACATCAGGTCGTGCGGCACGGTCAGTTCGATGGCCAGTGGGTTGGGTGGGCGGGCTCCCACCAGGATCTCATAGCTGCCCGCGCCGCGCCGGTGAAACGGATAGTTGGCCTCCAGCAGGTCGAACCTGTCGCTGGAATCCAGGGTCAGCAGAATGGCGTTGGGTGTGCCCTCCGGCATGAACGTGATGGCGATGCTGCGTCCGCCCAGCGCACCGGTCGACCACTCCTCGAACCGCACGAGGTCGGAGACCGGTTCCAGCGGCATCGTCAACGCCCGTTCACGGGTGTTGAGCGAGCGCCCGGTGCCGGCGAACGTGACCTCCACCCAGCCGATCGGTGCCGGACTCGACAGCGTGAGCGCGCCGGAACGGGTATCCTGATCGATCACCGTGCGCGCGCTCAGGGGTTGCTCGCGTCCCGGGCCGTAGGGATTGATCGTCAGAATCGCTGAGCCGGAGCCCACTACGACCAGGGCCAGCCCCGATATGGCCCCGATCAGCCAGAGCGGGTAGCGGTACGCCGCCCGCGGGTCGCGGCGATGGTCGACGAACCCGTGCACGGCGCGCATCACCAGCAGCACGAATGGCAGCAGTACTACGGTCGAGACCAGGTCGCCGTTCACGGTGGAGAGCAGGACCGTCTGCACGAACGGCAACACCGGCAACAGAACCAGGCCGCCGACCGCGCGCGCGATCCAGTACGGCGCCAGCGCGATCCAGATCAACTTCACCCAGCGGTTGCGTGCCAGACTTGCCAGCAGGGCACACCCGAACGCCCAGGCAAAGTAGAACGTAAGCGTGATGTTGATGCCTGCGCTGGCCATCAACTCGAGTATCAGTACCAGAATTGCCGCGGCGCCGTAAAACCCGCCGACCGGCGCGAACCCGAGCACCGGGAACCGCCGCCACCAGGGTAGTCGTATCAGTGCGCATACCAGCAGCAGGGCGATGGCGCCCTTCAGCGTGAGTAGCAGCACCGGCGCAACCTCCCACAGCGTGGGAATGCCGCGCACTTCCAGCAGCAGCTTGAGGATCGCGGTGCCACCGCTCAACGCACCGAAGGTGAGTGCCGCGATCAGGACGATGCGCCAGCCGTCCGTGCGAACCAGCCAGAGGTAGCGCACAAACCGGTGCGGTACCACGAACGCGTAGCTGACCGCGATTGAGAGCACGATGATCAAACCGATCAGATATGCCGGTTCGGGCACGATCAGGAACGACCCGAGGCCCTGGAACAGCAGATAGTGACGTTCCCAGGTTTCGGGAATCCCCTGGCCGAACCCGGCCAGAAACTGCGGAAAGAAGCCGTGCATCCGATCCAGCCACCGATAGCCGGCAGCGTCGTCACGTGGCGCCCCCTGACCGGCCAGCCGCAAGGCCGGATAGCCGGCCTGGAGAAACGGCTCCAGCAGCGGCTCGCGGACCAGGCCGAGCCGCACCAGCTGCGTGATGTGGGGCGTGATCCGAAACCGCTGGCCACCGGCATTCAGGGCGGCCGCGGTCCGTTCGATGAGCCAGGGCGCCGCCGCTCCGCTGCTGCCTCCGGTCTTGATCACCAACCGCGCCGCCGGCCGGTCGAGGTCGAGGTAGACCACGGCGACCGGAGCGGTGGGTTGAAACAGGTGCAGGAACAGGCGGCTGCCGAGCGGATAGCCGTGGACGGGATCGCCGCGCTCGGCGCCCAGAAAGACGAACCGCACCGAGACCGGAGGTGGTCGTTCAGCGAGGGCGACGTCGCGGGCAAAGGCGAGGGCAAGGGCCAGTCCGGCGGGGGTCGCGTCCGTTTCCAGCGCCGTGGACGAGCCGAACCCGGCCGCCCGCGCGGCCGCCAGCGGCACCGCCACCACCAGGACGTCCGGGCGCACCCCCGCGATCGTCACGTCCACGATCGAGGAGAACGAGTGCGCGAAGTCGGCCTCGGAAAAGGTATGCCGGCGCGGCGTCAGGCCCAGCTCGGCAAGCTCACCAATCAGGTAGTCGACGGTGGCCGACTCGGCGGCCGAGCCATCCACCCGCGCTCCCAGCGCGGTAATGGTTTCGGCATCCCGTGCCAGCGTGGCACGCCAGCGCGCAGCGTTCTCGGGAGCGGCGGTTTGAGCCTCCAGCCGCGGCGCAACGATGGTCTGATGCCACAGGAGCAGGCCGACCACGGCGGCCAGGGTCGCGGTCGCCCGCGTCATTGCACCCCCGGTCAAGGTATGCTACCCTGCGTTGTCCGGCCGCCCGTAGTCGTGTTCATGAACATTCTTCCGGCAATAAAGGCACGGTGGAGTGCCAAGAAGTTCCTTCCGCGACCGGTCAGTGGGCGCATTATCGAACGCATCCTGACCGCAGGCCGCCTTGCTCCCTCGGCCAAGAATCGACAGGAGTGGCGCTTCGTCGTGGTCACGCGGACGGATCTGAG
This sequence comes from Spirochaetia bacterium, assembly GCA_965198005.1. Lineage (GTDB taxonomy): Bacteria > Spirochaetota > Spirochaetia > SZUA-6 > Bin103 > Bin103. Next base: position 318,990 of record CBDAOI010000002.1, on the reverse strand, counting down.
AAGCAGGCTCGCCGACGCCGCGTTCGGTGCGGAACAGATGCTGACCGCTCCGGTGAGTATAGCCGTCTGTACCACCAATATCGATTATCGCATGCCCAACGGCCAGCTTTCCTATCCGGTCGACCTCAGCCTGGCCGCCGGCTTCATGTTGCTGCAGGCGACGCACGAAGGGCTCGGCTCCTGCGCCATCACCACCTTCGACGAGCAGGAGGTGCAGGATCTGCTGAGCATTCCGCACGCGATGCGGGTGGTGATTGTCGTCGCCCTCGGCTACACCGATCAGAAGCCGCCGGTCAGCTCGCGCAAGCCGCTGGCGGACATCGTCGCCTACGAACACTGGTAGCAGGCATGGCGAGGGCGGATCCTCCGGCCACCGGCGCGCGCCGGGCTCGCAGGGAGCGCGCCACCAGCGAAACCGACGTGACGGTCGAGGTGGATCTGGACCGGCGTGAATCGGTGCGGGTCGACACCACGGTGCCGTTCTTCAGCCACGTGCTGGAAGCGATGGCGTTCCACGGCGGCTTCGAGCTCCAGGTGCGGGCGCGCGGCGACGAGGAGGTCGATCCTCACCATCTGGTCGAGGACGTGGGGCTGGTGCTGGGCGACTGTCTGCGCGCGGTGCGCGACCTCGGTCCGGTCCGGCGGTTTGCCAGCGCGCTGATTCCGATGGACGACGCCCTGGCCGAGGTCGCGGTCGACGTGGGGGGCCGTCCCTATCTGCACTACGCGGCGCGCTATCCGCAGTCCACGGTCGGGACCTTCGAGGTCGCGCTGGTGCGGGAGTTCCTCGGCGCCCTCGCCACGCGCGCCCAGATCAACCTCCACGCCACGGTCCGCCACGGCGAAAACGCACACCACATGGTCGAGGCGCTGTTCAAGGCGCTCGGCCGCGCCCTGGCCGGAGCCTACGCCCCGGCCACCGGCGGCATGTCGACCAAGGGCCGCATCGGCTGAACGGCGCCGCTACAGCTCCTCGATCGTGCGGCGGGTCTCGTCGGTCAGGAACTCGGGAATCACGTAGACCAGCGCCGGCGAGCCGCTCCTGGTGGCGCGCAGCTCGGCGTGTCCCTTCTCGACCATCGTCTCCAGGTACGCCTTGGCCTCGTCCAGGGTCCAGTTGCCGCGGGTGGCGACTTCGCCGGGTGACACCAGACCGCCGTCGGCCCTGGCCAGTTTCAGAATCACGCGCTCGAGCGAGTCCGGCGGGGGTGCGGCCACGCGTTGCGGCTCCGGGTCGGGGGGCAGGTCGAGTTGCGCCCGGTGGCGGTCCAGGATGTTCGCTTCGTCCACCAGGGTCGGCATCCGAAACAGATCCACCAGCGCTCCGATCCCGAGCAGGCCGCCGGTGAGCAGCCACAACACGCCGGTGCCCGGCTTGCTCAGGTAGAAGCGGTGCAGGCCGAGGGTGCCGAATCCGCCGACCGCCCACAGCAGGTAGGCCATTGCCAGCGACAACGAGGAGTTCATGCCACGCTCCCCCGGTCTGCGATGCGTCGGTGATGCATTCCGCCTGAGTATACCGACGGCGCGCCGATCACGGATAGATGCGGGACAAGGTGCGCGGGAACGGGGAGCTTTCGCGGACGTGGGGGGTGCCCGTGAGCCACGCCACGGTGCGCTCGAGGCCGATTCCGAACCCGGAATGGACCACGCTGCCGTAGCGGCGCAGATCCAGGTACCAGCGGTAGGAGTCTTCCGGCAGGCCGGCTTCGCGGATGCGCGCCAGCAGGGCGTCGTAGTCATCTTCGCGCTGGGAACCGCCGATGATCTCGCCGTACCCCTCGGGGGCCAGGAGGTCGGAACACAGCACGGTGCGCTCGTCGTCCGGGTTGCGCTTCATGTAGAACGGCTTGGCCGCGCGCGGGTAGTTGACCACGAACACCGGGCGCTCGAACTGGCCGGCCAGGATGGTCTCGTGGTCGGCGCCGAGGTCCTGGCCCCAGGCGATGGCGCTGCCGGCGGCGCGCAGCCGCTCGACCGCCTCGCCGTAGTCGAGCCGCGGAAACGGCGGCCGCACCGCGCGCAGCGGCGCCGGATCGCGGCCCAGCGTGTCCAGCTCACCCGCACACTGCGCCGCCACGTCCGCCACCGCGGCGCTGACCAACTGTTCCTGCAGCTCCTGATTGCCCGCGCTGTCCATGAACGCCACTTCCGCCTCCAGCATCCAGAACTCGGTGAGATGGCGGCGGGTCTTGGATTTCTCGGCGCGAAACGTGGGACCGAAGTTGTACACCTTGCCCAGGGCCGCGCAGGCGGCCTCGAGGTAGAGCTGACCGGTCTGCGCCAGGTACGCATCCCCCAGATCGAAGTAGGGGAGGGTGAACAGCGCGCCCGCACTCTCGCCGATCGTGCCGGTCAGAATCGGCGTATCGACCAGGGTGAATCCACGCTCGTCGAAGAACCGCCGCAGGCTGGCGGCCGTGCGGCTGCGGATGCGCAGCATCGCCTCCTGACGCACCGAACGCAGCCAGAGATGGCGGTGTTCCAGCAGGAAGTCGATGCCGTGCTCCTTCTTGGCGATCGGGTAGTCGGCGGTCGGGTTGTGGCACACCGTGACCTCGGTGACCGCCAGCTCGACCCCGCTCGGCGCGCGCCGGTCGCTACGCACGGTGCCGCGCACGCGCAGGCTTGCCTCCATCTTGAGGGTGCCGATGGCGGCGAACGTTGCCGGCGAGCACTCGTCCCGCACCGCCACGCCCTGCACGCGGCCGCTGCCGTCGCGGAGCTGGAGGAAGTGGATCTTGCCGGTGGAACGGCGGTTGTACAGCCAGCCCGCGACCTCCACCTGGCGGCCCACGTGGCCCGGCAACTCGGCGATCAGCATGGCGCGGCTCCGTTCAGCGTGATCGTCCCCGCCCGTGCCGCGCGCTCTACCTCTTCCACCAGCCCCAGCAGGGCGCCGCCTTCCTCGCACGCCAGGGGCGGCGGGGGCGCGCCGCGGTGCACCGCCGGCAGCCGGTCTTGGGGAAGATGGGCGCGCAGCAGCCGCGCCAGCGGCGGTGCGGCGCCGGCCAGGAGCAGGGCGACCTGGCGGTCGGTGCGGGCGCACAGCAGGCGCCGCAGGTCGGCCGCGGCGACCCGCGGCAGCAGCCGCTCGGGCACCTGCGGCGCGCACAGCAGGCCGCGCCGCACCTCGTCCGCCAGGCCGGCGTGGCGCCGCTCCAGCGCGTCGAGCATCGCTGCCCGCGCAGGAGGGGCCACGTGCGCGAGCATGCCGCTGAGGACGACCGGACCGTCCACGCGCGGCGCCGCCGCGCCGGCCGCATCGGCCGCTGGGGAGGACGCCTCCGGTTGCTGCGCGCCCGGTGCCGGCACTGCCGCTCCCGACTCCGCGATCCGGTAGGCAAGGTCGTCACGGCGGGCAGGGCGCAGTCGCTCCAGCACGGCCCCGCCCAGCCGAGCGGGCAGGCGGGCAACGATCGAGGCGGCGGTCGCCACGGGAACACCACTCACCGCGGCGACCATGTGCTCCGGCTGCCGTTGGTCCGCGGCCGGCGGCAGCGGCGCGCGCACCTGCGCCCACAGTTCGTCGGCGCGCTCGTCGCCCACCGCCGCGGCCAGGAAAATGCGCGCCGCGGCCCGGCCGCCGTGGGCCAGCAGCTCCCGGTGCGCCAGCCGATAGCCGAACTCGTCGAGGATCCGCCGCGCCTCGTGCGGCCCCACGAACCGGATCCCGGCGATCGCGGAGACGATCCCGATCGCCTCTCCCTCGGTCAGCCCGGCCAGCACCCGGGCTGCCGGCCCGGCGCCCTGCAGAAGCAGAAACTTGGCCACGCGCTCGTAGCCCCGATCGCGCGCGGTGCCGCGCAGGAACCCGCGGGTCGCCGCATCGGTGGGCCGGGTCATGCGGTTTCCGCGTACAGCCGGTCGAACACCGCGGGCAACGGCAGCGGCTCGGCGTGAATCGGGGTACAGGTGCGGGCGTCGAGGGTGGCCCCGAGGCTCTGGTCGCCGAACAGCGCCGCCAGGTCGGCGGCCGGCAGCGGGGCCGCCGGCGGGTCGAAGGCGACGCCGACGGTTGCCGCCAGGGTTCGCAGCCGGGGCGTGAGCACGGCACGCGCCGCGGCCATCCGGTCGATCAGACTGTCCGTGCTGCGGACCTCGGGAGCGCACGGATGGGGCCACGGCCGGTGTTGCAGGTTGCCGGGATCCAGCTCCTGGCCGTGCTCGGGAAAGTGAAACACGGCAATGCGGCGCCGTTGGAACCCCTCGCTCCGGTCCAGTTCCAGTGCCTTCCGGCGCAATTGCGGATTGCGATGATCGGTGAGCGTATAGAACCGCATCGAATCCGCGTAGGCATTCTCGATCCGGCGCCGGTTGCGCGACTTGTAGCGGGCATCCGGGTAGGCCGCGTCAATCGCCTTGAGCAGCATCTTGAGGGTCGTGTACGGCAGGTTCTCGCCACAGTAGATCCGGGAAAAGAAGTCGAACTGGTGCAACTCCGCTCCGCGCAGCTCGCGCAGCGCCACCACGTCGAGCATGCGTTCGAGGAAGGCATGGCAGCGGAAGTACACGCGGCTGGCGGCGTCGTCGGATCGCACCCAGCCGCCGCGGCAGATGATGTACGGATGGGTGTGGCGGTCCAACTCGGCGTGGGTGGCGAACCCCAGCAGGTAGCCCGCCGCCTCCCAATCGAGACCGCCACGGCGCGTCGCCGCGGCCAGCAGCTCCGCCATGTGCGCGATCACCGTGCCGTAGCCCCGGCGATGCAGCAGCGTGCCGTAGCGCAGTGCGAACGGGCGCGTACGTTGATTGTGGTAGAAGATGTCGGGCCCCTGCGCACCCAGGCAGAACAGGTTGCCGGCGCGCTCCAGAATCGCGTCCGCGTTGGCCGTGGCCTGCCGCAGAACATCCTCGGCGAACAGAAGATGGGTGATGTGCGCGGGCATCCGGCCATCACGCTACCAGCCGCCCGTACGCTTGACAACCGCCCGGCCCCGCCGGCCCCCGCCGCGATGTGCGGCGTCGCGGATCATATCATCTGGGTGTAGGTCTCGTATTGAGTGAATCAGAGGGGCAAGATCTGGTTTGGAGGACGATTGCAGCGCAGGGGTGACAAAGTGTCACGCAGGGCGGTGCGAGCGCGTGCGACCTCCGGCTTGACCGCCAAGCTATTGCAGGAGACGCGTACAAACCCGGCTTCAGTTAGCGGGCAGGTCGCCCACCCGGTGTTGCGGTTGGCCGCGAACCATGACCGCGCTGGATCATGGTGCACGTGATTAGGCCAGGCGAGCGCAATCAACACGTTGACGTCGGGTAACGCGATCATGGCCAATCGCTCAGCGCCTTACGGACATCCTCGCTGGTAATGGGGGGGGTGTCGGGAGCAATCCGAAATACCGGTACTTCGCCCGCGTCGTCGGTTTCTACCCGCCTGAAACCGCGACGTGCGAGCACGGACAACGCGCTCCCCAGACTGCTGCCGCTATTCTGCGCGAGCGTGCGCGCAACGGCGATTACATCATCGTCGATCGTGACGGTGGTTCGCATGAGAGCATCATGGCAGCATCGCGTCATTGCATCAACCTTGCCGGCCTTGCCGGTTGCACGAAGCGCCACGCCGATCAACAGCGGCAGCACGATCCCGAGCACCACGGCCAGCAGGCCGCTGCAGTGACGCCACCGAAGAATCCGGCGGTGCCGCCGATCAGCACGGCAACGAGGACGTTGGCTCGCGTGCGTCACCCATACGCTGTTTCCTCAAGTCAGACATCGATCCGGCGTCCTTTCACGGCGTCCTTCTTGGCGATCCCAGAAACCGCGTCTAGAGACCGCCCGGATCGCCCGGATGGATCCGGTTGATCCGGTGCTGCGCGGCGTGGTAAATTGGGGACAATCCAAGGCCCCGCCGCTGTAGCTCAGTTGGTAGAGCAGAGGACTGAAAATCCTCGTGTCAGCAGTTCGATTCTGCTCGGCGGCATGTGCCCCGCCCGGCAGCTGGCACTACGGCCGGCGCCATTCGTATGGACCGGCCAGGACTCCCTGCTCCGTTGCGGGCAGGTGTCCGTATACGTACACCTGATAGCGGGTCTCGTCGCGGCCGTCGAGGCGGCGCACGAGATCGACCGGTTCGGTGGCGTCGATCGTCGCCACCAGGTTGCCCTCGGCCAGGACCCACAGTTCGTAGTCGGTCGCGCCGCGCACCGTGAAGCCGGTGTCGGTAGCCCTGACCTCGGGCGCCGGCGTGGCGCTGCGCCGGGCGGGAAGCACGAACCGCAGCTCGGCCCGCTCGCCGCCGATGTCCACCACCAGCACGCGGTACTCTCCGGGAGGAAACGGCTCCCGGCCCGGCATCGCCAGCGTGGTACTGCCGATCCAGACCGCGCCGTTTCGGTCGGTCTGGATCCAGTCGTCGGCCGTCAGGCGCCAATACAGCTCACCCGCCTCGAAGATCAGGTACAGTTCATCGAGATCGTCCGCACCGTCGGCGTCGCTCACCCGGGCGAACAGACTCAGGGCCTCGTACCGGTCATCCAGCGATTGGTCGTGGAAGTCGACCAGTTGCCAGTGCAGCTCACGCAGCTCGGGTGCGCGCGTCTCGCAGCCTGCCAGCGCCAGCCCCGCCGCCAGCCCCGCCAGTACCAGCGCCCCACGCGGGCGGGCCGCGATCATGCTCGCAGGGTGGGTTCGAGCGCGGCGATGAAACGGCGATTCTCGGTTTCCGTCCCGACGCTCACCCGTAGATGGCGGGCCAGCGCGGGGTGGCGCGGGGTGCGCACGATCACGCCCTGCTCCAGCAGCCGGCGGGCCACGGTACGCGCGTCGCGGCCGACGTCGACCAGAATGAAATTGGCGTGCGTGGGCAGCGCCTGCAGCCCGAGCCGGCTGAACGCGCCGTAGAGCTGCCGCTTGCCGGCGCGGTTGAGGGCCAGCGTGCGCTGCAGGAATTCGTCATCGGTCAGCGCCGCGAGCGCCGCCGCCTGGGCCAGCAGCGAGGTGTCGAACGGCGGCCGCACGCGGTGCAGCAGGGCGGCGGTCGGGGGCGCCATGATGCCGTACCCGAAGCGCACGCCGGCCAGACCGTACGCCTTGGCCATGCTGCGCACCAGAATCAGGTTGCCGGCCCCGCCCGCGACGCGCGCGATCAGGTCGGGAAACTCGGCGGCGTCGGCAAACTCGCGGTACACCTCGTCGTGCACCAGCACCACCCGCTCGGGGAGCCCCGCCAACAGCCGCTCGAACGCGGCGGCGGAGACCAGCCCCCCGGTGGGGTTGTTGGGATTGCACACGAACAGCATGCGGGTGCGCGCAGTGACCCGCTCCAGGATCGCCGCCGGGTCGATCCGGAGCCCCGGCATGGGAACTTCGACTACCGTGGCCGCCTTGGTCAGCGCCACGGTGCGGTACAGGTCGAACGTCACTGCCGGCACCAGCACCTCGTCGCCCGGTCGCAGAAACGCCAGCGCGGCGCAGTACAGGATCGAGTCGGCGCCGTTGCCGGTCACGATGCACTCCGGTGCGACCCCGTTGGCCTGTCCGAGCGCGGTCTGCAACTCCGGCTGGACGATCTCGGGATACAGATGGCCGCGGCCGGCGCACGCCCGGATCGCGGCCGCCGCCCGGGGGCTGATGCCGAGCGGATTCTCGTTGGAGGCGAGCTTGATGATGTCCGACAAGCCGAGCGCGCGCGCCACTTCGTCGATGGTGCGTCCGGGAACGTAGGGTGCGATGCGGCCGATGCCGGGAGCGGCGTTGGCCTCTGGGTCGAAACTCATGCGCTGCGATCGGATCGGAGACTCTCGGGCACGGTACCGCTTCCACGGCGGCTGCGCAACCGGCGGAAGATCTGTCCGTGCGGCGCGGCCGGTGCTGGCTTGGTCTTTGCCTGACGAAGTTTCTGCTTGGCCCGAACCACGCGGCGCTTGACCACTCCAACCGGAGTGAGTATTCATGCTGATCCATGAATGAAAATACGGCCGTGACGTCCGCCCCGCGGGGCAGGGCCGCGGCGGCGACGCGCCAGCGGCTGGTGCGGGAACTGATCGCCGGCGGCGCCGTCACCAGTCAGGGGCAGTTGCTGCGCTCGCTTGCGGCGCGTGGGCATCGGGTGACCCAGGCCACGCTGTCGCGTGACCTCAAGCTGCTCAAGGTCGGGAAGCTGCCGGACGGGCGCGGCGGCTACAGCTACGCCTTTCGCGACGAGCTGGACACCTCCGGGTCGGACGCCAGCTTGCAGCACGCGTTTCTGTACGGGTATCGGTCGATCGCCTTTTCCGGCAACCTGGTCGTGATCCGCACGCTGCCGGGCCACGGCAGCAGTGTTGCCTTCGCCCTGGACAAGCTGCAGGTGCCCGGCATCCTCGGCACGGTAGCCGGCGACGACACCATCCTCGCGGTGCTCGCGGACGGGACCACGGCGGCCGCCGCCGAGCGCGCCCTGCGCCGGCGCGTGCCGGCGCTCGTGGAGCAGGCGTCGTGATCGCGACCGTGCTCGGCGCCACCGGCTACTCCGGCGCGCACCTGCTGCGGCTGCTCGTCGATCACCCGGCGGTCACCGGTCTGATCCCGGTGTCCGGCTCCCGCGCCGGCGAGCCGTTGGCCACGGTGGTGCCCGGGTTCGCGCCCCTCGCCGGCGGCTCGCATCCCAAGCTGGGGGACGGTCTGCTGGTCGACGCCGCCGCGGCGGCGCAACGCCCGACCGACGTGGTGTTCTCCGCGCTGCCGCCGCTCACCTCCGCGGCCGGCGCCGCGCCCTGGTTCGATTCGGCGGTAGTGATCGACCTCGCGGCCGATTTTCGGATTCAGGACCACGCGCGGTTCGCGGCCGCGTACGGGACCGCCCCGCCACGGCCGGACCTGCTGCCGCGCGCGGCATACGGGTTGTGCGAGTGGCACGCCGACGCGATCCGCGGCGCTCCGATCATCGCCAACCCCGGCTGCTATCCCACCGCGGTGCTGCTGCCGCTGCTGCCGCTGGCCGCGGCGGGGCTGCTGCGCGGCACCGTGATTGCCAACGCGATGAGCGGCATCACCGGTGCCGGGCGCAAGGTGAGCGTCGAATACCTGTTCACGGAGCTGAGCGAGAACGTCACCGCCTACGCTCCCGGGCGCAGCCACCGCCACCACGCGGAGATGATGGCGCAGCTCGCCGCGGTCGCGTCCGACCTGGACCTGCTGTTCACGCCCCACCTGGTGCCGATGCGGCGCGGGCTGGCCGCCACCACCGTGGCCACGTTGCGGGCGCCGCGCGCCGCCGGCCGGGTCACGCAGGCACTGGAGCGGGGCTACGCGGAGGCGCCGTTCGTGCACCTCACGGGGGACCGTATTCCCGCCACTGCCGACGTGTGGGGGGCGAACCGCTGCGACATCGGCTGGCGCGTTGCGGGCGACCAGGTGTTGCTGTTCTCGGTAATCGACAATCTGGTGAAGGGCGCCGCCGGTCAGGCGATCCAGAACATGAACCTCCGCTTCGGGCTGGAGGAGACCGCCGGACTGCCGCGGTTCGGCGAGACCTGATGGCATCTTCGGGCCGCGGAACCGCGCGCCCCGCGGGACCCCAGCGGCCGCCGGGCGCGGCGGAGCTGATCGTGATCAAGCTGGGCGGCGCCGCCGGCGAGGAGCCGTCGGTACTGGCCGCGCTGGCGGGCGAGCTGGCCGGCCTGGTCCGCGGCGGTGCGCGCGTCGTCCTGGTACATGGCGGCGGCGCCGAGGTGAGCGAGCTTACCCGGCGGGTCGGCCTCGAGCCGCGCTTCGTCGACGGGGTGCGGATCACCTCCGCGCAGGAGATGCCCTACGTCGACATGGTGCTCGGCGGGGCGGTGAACACCCGGCTGGTGCGCGCCTGCGCGGCGGCCGGGCTGCGGGCGGTGGGCCTGACCGGCGCCGACGGCCCGATCTTCACCGGCGCGCGGCTGGGTGACAGCCACACGGCGCGCGTGGCCGCGGTCGACACCCGGCTGGTGCGCCTCCTGCTCGACCATGGCTACCTGCCGGTGGTGGCTCCCACCAGTCTGGAACCGCCGGGTCTGCCGGTGAACATCAACGCCGACACGGTGGCATTGCGCTTGGCACCGGCGCTGAGCGCCGACCGCCTGCTGTTTCTCTCCGACGTGCCGGGCGTGCTCAAGGCCGGCCGGGTGCTGGCGGCGCTGACTCCCGCGCAGGCCCAGGAAGAAATCGCCGGCGGCGCCATCCGGGGCGGCATGATTCCCAAGCTCGAGGCCGCCGTGCACGCTCTGCACCAGGGCGTGCGGCGGGTCGTGATCGGGCGGTACGCGGCGGCGGGCGAGCTGGCCAGGCTGTTGACCGGGGCCGCCGGGACGACCATTCTCCGGCAGGTACCACACCAACCAACCCCACAGGAGGAACACCGATGCAACGAAACGGTGCAGTAGTCCGCGATCATCCCATGCCCGGGGTATTCACCCCGGAGCTGCTGGTGCTCGACCAGGGTACGGGCTGCCGCGTCCAGGACGTGGCCGGCCGCTGGTACCTCGACTTCGCCGGCGGGATCGCCGTGAATGCGCTCGGCTACGGGCGCGAGGATCTGGCCGCCGCCGCCGCCGCGCAGATGCGCCGGCTGGTCCACGTATCCAATCTCTACGCCACCGAACCCGCCCTGGCGCTGGCCGGGAAGCTGATCGCCTCGGCCCCGCAGCGCGCGGACATAGCCAAGGTGCAGTTCACCAACAGCGGCTCCGAGGCCAACGAGACCGCGCTCAAGTACGCGCGGCTGCTGGCTCAGCGCGGCGGCGCCGACGGCAAGCACCGCATCGCCTGCTTCACCGGCGGCTTCCACGGCCGCACCATGGGGGCGCTGAGCTGCACCCCCACCGAAAAGTACCAGGAGCCGTTCGCGCCGCTCATTCCCGGCGTGACCGTGCTGCCCTACGACGATGCGGCCGCCGCCCGCGACGCGCTCGACGGCAGCTTCTGTGCGCTGATCGTCGAGGTGGTGCAGGGGGAAGGCGGGCTGGACCTGATGAGCCGCGCCTTCGCCGAGACCCTCAACCAGCTCTGCCGCCGCCACCGGATCATGCTGATCGCCGACGAGGTGCAGACCGGGCTGAGCCGCACCGGGGCGTTGTATGCGTCCGAGCTGGTGGGACTGGAGCCGGATCTGATCACGCTGGCCAAGCCGCTCGGCGGCGGTCTGCCGCTGGCGGCGACCCTGATCCCGGCGGCGATCAACGCCGAGCTGCACGTCGGCGACCACGGCACGACCTTCGGCGGTGGTCCGGTGACCTGTGCGGTCGGCAACCTGGTGTGGGACATCGTCTCCGCCCCGGGGTTCATCGCCACCGTGGCGGACCGGGGACGCTATCTGCGGGCCGGGCTGGAGCGGCTTGCCGGCGGCAGTCCGCTGCTGGAGCGGGTCAAGGGCGCCGGTCTGCTGGCCGGGGTCACGGTGACCGGCGAGGTGGACGGCGCCCCCGCGATCGGCAAGCTGGTGCCGGCGCTGCGTGACGCGGGGCTGCTCGCCTTGCGCTCCGGGGACGACGTGCTGCGGCTGGCGCCGCCGCTGATCGTCAGCGAAGCCGAGATCGACGGGGCGCTGGCGATCATCGCGCGTGCGGTGTCCGACCTCGCGGGAGGATAGCATGGCGGCGGTGCGCAAGATCGTGCTGGCCTACTCCGGCGGTCTGGATACGTCGATCATCATCCCGTGGCTGAAGGAGCACTACCCGGGTGCCGAGGTGGTCGCCTATTGCGCGGATCTGGGGCAGGAAGAGGACTTGCGCGGTCTGGAGGCGCGGGCGCGCGCCGCCGGCGCCAGCAAGCTGCACCTGCGGGATCTGCGGCACGAGTTCGTGACCGAGTACCTGTTCCCGCTGCTGCGTTCGGGGGCGGTGTACGAGGGCAAGTACCTGCTCGGTACCTCCATCGCCCGTCCGCTGCAGGCCCGGCACCAGGTGGCGGTGGCGCTGGCGGAGGGGGCCGACGCGCTGGCCCACGGCTGCACCGGCAAGGGGAACGATCAGGTGCGGTTCGAGATGACCTATCGGGCGCTGGCCCCGCAGCTCACCGTGATCGCGCCGTGGCGGCGCTGGCAGATCCGTTCCCGCGAGCAGGCGATCGACTATGCGGCCAGCCGCGGGATCGATCTGGCCGGCATCTCGCGCCGCAACATCTACTCGCGGGATGCCAACCTGTGGCACACCAGCCACGAGGGTGGCGACCTCGAGGACCCGGTCAACCGCCCGCCGCCGTCCCTGTTTCAGCGGTCGGTGGCGCCGCAGGAGGCCCCCGACCGGGAGACCGAGCTGACCATTGCGTTCGAGGCCGGCGTGCCGGTGGCCGTGGACGGCCGGCGGCTCGAGCCGGTGGCGCTGGTGGCGGAGCTGAACCGCATCGGCGGGGCCAACGCCGTCGGCCGCGCCGACCTGGTGGAGTCGCGCCTGGTGGGGATGAAGAGCCGCGGCGTGTACGAGACTCCCGGCGGCACCATCCTGTGGACCGCCCTGCGCGAGCTGGAAGCGCTGACCCTGGACGCCGACGCGCTGCACGCCAAGCAGGAGCTGGCGCTGCGCTACGCCGAGCTGGTGTACAACGGCAAGTGGTTCACGCCGTTGCGGCTTGCCCTGGAGGCGTTCTGCGAGCGCCTGTGCCGGGTGGTGACCGGCGCGGTCGGCCTGGCGCTGTACAAGGGCAATCTTACGGTCACCGGCCGGGAGTCGCCGCATGGCCTGTATCGCCGCGACCTGGCCTCGTTCGCGGCCGGCAGCTACGACCACGCCGACGCCACCGGTTTCATCAACCTGTACGGGCTGCCGGAACAGGTGCGCGCACTGAGTCAGGCGGAGGGGTAGCTTCGGTAGCAACGGCCAAGAACGGACCAGCGGCCGATAGCCCGGACCGCGCCGGATGGGTATTATTGCAGGCGACATGGCCGGAGCGACCGGACGGGGAGTGCAGCAGGGTTCGAGCAGCCGCAAGCGGCAGAGGAAGCTGGAGGCGCAGTTGACCAGCGGACTCACCTTTGCCGGCGTGTTCGGTGCCCTGCTCCTGTTCCACGGCGGCTGGTACTGGATCTTCCCGCTGGCCTTCGCCGGCGTGATGCCGGCGCTGCAGGCGGGGTTCGAGCTGTGGCGGCGGCGTCGGTCCGGGGTAGCGCGGCCGGCGCGGCCGGATCCGCAGAAGGAGGTGTTGCGGGTCGCACGCGAGTACCGCGGCCGGGTGACCGCGTCGATGGTCGCGCTCGATACCCCCCTGTCGATCGCGGAATCGGAGCGTACGCTGGATGAGATGGCGCGCCACGGCCATGCCGGGGTGACGGTCACCGAGGATGGCCGCGTTCAGTATGAGTTCCGCGAGTTCTTGCCGGCGGACCGGGAGTCACCGGCTTGACCTTGCACGGCGGCCGGAGTACAGTTGCCGCCAGCGGGCTGTGGCGCAGTTGGTAGCGTACACGTCTGGGGGGCGTGGGGTCGGCGGTTCAAGTCCGCCCAGCCCGACTGATGATTCCAAGCGGGCGTTGCGCGCACGGATGCGCGCGCGCCTGCGCGCGTTGCCGCGCGCGCGCTTCGCGGCCGCCGGCGTGGCGTTGGCCGCGAAGCTGGCGGCGCTCCCCCAGTGGCGCGGGACGCGCTGGCTGCTGGGGTTTGCGGCAACCGGCCGGGAGCCGGCCACGGCCCCGGCGCTGGCCGCGGCCGCCGCCGCGGGGATGGCGCTGGCGCTGCCCCGGGTCGCGGGCAGGCGGCTGGTGTTTCACCGCGTGGATCGGGCCGAGGCGGTGGTGGAGTTGGTTTCCGGTTTCCGCGGAATCCCGGAGCCGCCGGCTACGGCGGCGCCGGTAGCGCTGGAGCGGCTGCCGGCGGCGACCCTGGTGCTGGTGCCGGGAGCGGCCTTCGATCGCGCCGGCCGGCGTCTCGGCTGGGGCGGCGGTCACTACGACCGGGCTCTCCACGAGGTTCGCAGGTACAGTCCGGCGGCGCTGTTGGTAGGGGTGTGCATGCCGGAGCAACTGGTCGGCGCCGTGCCGTGTTCGACACATGACGTTGCGGTCGACCGCGTAGTAGCGATCGAGGCGGAGTAGGCAGCAGGAAGATGAGTATCAAGTCGTCGCTCGAGATTGCACTCGAGCGCACCAAGGACGTGCCGGCTGATCGGGAGCACCTGGAGGCCAGCAGCTACACCACGACCGGGAAGAAACTGGCGTCCCGGTTTCTCGCCGATCCGGACCTGTCGCTCGCGCAGAAGCTCAAGCAATACGAGGGCAAGCGGCGCGCCTGGGTGCGTACCGGCGTGTTCGAGGCACTCGCGTCGAACCTGGCGCTGCCGTCCGACGAGTTTTCGCTCAAGCGCAACCGGCGCGCGACGGACGGCCTGGCGCAGGTGATCCGCGACCAGCGCCGCCTCCGGATCATGGCCCAGCAACTCGAGCAGTTCTTCACCGAGTATCTGCAGGAGCGGTCGCAGCTCAAGGAGAACGTCGACCGCCAGTACGCCCCGCGCCTGCAGCAGAAGGAAGAGGAGCTGGCGCGGCGTACCGGGACCCGCGTGCGCCTGGATCCCACTTCCGACCCGGAGTATGTCCAGCTCCTGCGGCGGCAGATGGCGTTGCTGGAGGACCGCTACGGCAACGTCCTGCAGCAGGTGCGGCAGGAGCTGGGCGAGATGTTCGCGCGCTCATAGCGCCTCCGAACGCTAGGAATTCGGTCGTTGTCCGCCCGACTCATGGCGCCGAGTCGGTGGCGACCAGGTTCGCCTGGGCGCGCTTGAACCGGGCGTACCCCTCGTCGTACCGGGCGCGGTGCGCGGGTTGCGGCTCGACCACGTCCACCACCCGGACCAGCCGTCGGGCCGCGGCGGCCAGACCGGGCTCCACCCCCAGCGCGTGCAGGCCGACGCACGCGCAACCGGTCAGTTCCGCGTCCGGCACCGCCGGCACCAGCAGCCGCCGGCCGAGGACGTCGGCCTTGATCCGGTTCAGCCACGGCGCCCGGGCGCGCGCACCGGCCAGCCGGATCGCGTCCACCCGGCCGCCGTTGGCCTCGATCAGCGCCACGCTGTCGCGCAACGCGTAGCCCACCGACTCCAGCACCGCCCGGGCCAGCTCGACCGCCCCATGTTCCAGCCCCAGCCCGTTGAACACCGCGCGCAGGTCACCGCGCCAGAGCGGCGTGCGCTCACCTGCCAGGTAAGGCAGGAACAGTACCCCGCCGGCGCCGGGCGCCACCTGCGCCGCGCGTTCGAACAGCGTCCGGTCGCCGTTCACCAGCCGGGCGAACCAC
This sequence comes from Spirochaetia bacterium, assembly GCA_965198005.1. Taxonomy (GTDB): domain Bacteria; phylum Spirochaetota; class Spirochaetia; order SZUA-6; family Bin103; genus Bin103. The sequence goes on along the minus strand of CBDAOI010000002.1, from coordinate 303,817 downwards.
TCCAGCGCCTTGCCGGTGGTGGAGATCACGCCGGACACGGTAAACAGGCGATCGACGACGTGCGGCAGGCAGATCAGGCGCTGATCGTCGACCGGGGTGCGGGAACAGTGATTGATCCCGTCGGAGGTTCCCGAACGGTTGCAGGTGTCTCCCTCCGCCACCGCCCCGCTGCCCAGCATCGCCATGACGAAATCGGGCGCGCCGGCGAATACCGGAATCCCGGCCGGAACCTCCAGCTCGGCCGCCGCCCGCGGCGTGGTGGCGCCGACCGGGGTCCCGGTGGCGACGAACGCGGGAAACCTGGCGGCGTCCATCCCCAGCCGCTCGACCGTGTCCGGTTCCCAGTAGTACCGCTGGAACGCGGGCGCCGGCAGGTTGGTATGCCAGTGTCCGGTAAGGCGCAGCTCGACGAACTCGGGAGCGCAGAGAAACCCGTGGGTGCGCCGGCAGAGCGCCGGCGCATGCCGGTGGAGCCAGTAGATCTTCGCCAGAAAGAACCCGGCCTCCCGGGCACTGCCGGTATGCTCGGCGATCAGCCGGCTTTCGGCGGCGCTGCGCTGGTCGAGCCAGGTGATGGCGTTGCCCACGGCTGCGCCGTCCGCCGCGGTGGGCACCACCGTGGGACCGTTGCCCGTGACCACCACTGCGGCCAGCGCCCGCGGCGAGCCCAGCTCGCGCACGCAGGCGGCGACCGCCCGCAGCCACGCCGCCGGCTCCACCTCGTGCCGCCCACCGGCGCTGACCGCAGGCGCGATCGGCCGCGCCGCCACCGCGGCCGTGCCGTCCGGCCGCACCAGCCCGCACTTGACCACCGAAGTCCCGATGTCGATCGCCAGGATCGGCGTGACAATCGTTGTCATCGCGGCGCTATTCTACCTTCTCCACGTCAGGCTCTACGTCAGGCATGAGTTGCCGGAACCCGGCGTCGTCGATCACCGCTACCCCCAGCCGCTCTGCCTGTTGCAGCTTGGATGATCCCGGGTTCTCGCCAGCGATCAGATAGTCGGTGTTCTTGCTGACGGCGGAAACCACCTTGCCACCCTGCGCCTGAATCAGCGACTTGGCGGCCGCACGCGGAACCTCCCGCAAGGTGCCGGTCAGGACGAACGTCTTCCCGGCGATCCCGGTAGATGGCGCATCGGTCGCGGCTTGGTGCTCTTCGACCACGGCATCACGCAGCCACCTCGGCAGGTTCTCCAGCAGCTCCGCATTCGCGTTGAAGAACGCCGTGATCGACTCGGCGATCCGCGGACCGACTTCCTCCACCTCTTCGAGTTGATCCTGCGTGGCGTTCGCCAAGCCGTTCATGCTCCGAAAGTGATCCGCCAGCAGCCGTGCCGTGCTCTCGCCCACGTGGCGAATGCCGAGCGCGTATACGATTCGTCCCAGCGAGTGGTCGGATCGCTTCAGACTGTCGAGCACTCGTTGCGCAGACTTCTTTCCAAGTCTGATCCGTACGGGAACCTGCGCCAAGTCTTCCGCCGAGAGCCCGTACCAATCCCGGGGACTGCGCACCAACCCGGCGTCGAACAGCTTGCCGGCCAGCTCCTCTCCCAGCCCGTCGAATTGCCTGGCGTAACGCTGCAGGAACCGGCGGACCGGAAGCCCGCCCACTGCCGTTGCCTTCGAATCCGGGCCGGCCGCAGGCTGATCATCGGCCCTTCCCGCACGTCTCAACCACTCCTGCCTCAGCCATTCGATGAGAGGCGCGTTCTCCCGCGCTGCGACGAACTCACCGATCGCCGTGGCGTTGGCCGGGCTGATCCCCTTGATCTCGGGGCACGTGCTTACGATTTCTTCAAGGCTCCGAGAGGAATCGGCGCTTTGCAAGTGATCCGCCAGCAACTTTGCCTTGTGCGCACCTACGCCTGGAATGCCGAGCGAGTCCACAATATGCTCGAAGCTGGTGGACCGGTGGCGATTGATGGTGTCCAGCAGCCTCTCGGCATTGACCGCTCCCAGCGTAGAGTCCTTTTCGATCCCCGCGAGCCGCTCGACGCTCAAGTCTTCGTTGTCGTATAGATCCGCGATGCTCCTCACCATGCCGCGCTCTACCAACGCCCCCACCAGCCACTCACCGAGTCCAGCGATGTTCATCGCACTGCGTCCGGCGAAGTGCAGAATCGACTCCTTCAGTCGGGCGGCACAACTGGCGTTGACGCAGCGGGCCACCACCTCTCCCTCCTCGCGGACCACGGTAGACCCGCAGCTTGGACACTCCGCCGGCATGCGGAAGGGTCGCCGGTCCCCGCCCTGGGCGACTACCCGCACCACCTTCGGGATCACGTCACCGCTGCGCTCCACCAGGACGCGGTCCCCGATTTCGAGTCCCAGGCGGCCGATTTCATCCTCGTTGTGGAGCGTCGCGCGGGACACCGTCACGCCGCCGACCGCGACCGGTCGCAGTACCGCGCGCGGCGTGATCGCGCCGGTGCGTCCGACCTGGACGTCGATAGCTTCGACCACGGTTTCCACCCGTTGCGCTTCCGGCTTGCAGGCGATCGCCCAGCGCGGCGACTTCGAAGTCGCACCGAGTTGCCGCCTGAGTTCCGTCGAGTCCACCTTTATCACGACCCCGTCGATCTCGTAGCGCAACGACTCGCGCCGCGTCAGCCACCGGTCCCGGAACCCCACCAGGGCGGCCACGCCGCGCACAACCTCGCGACCGGCCTCCACCTTGAGGCCGAGCGCCGCCAGCGCCTCGAGTGATGCCCAGTGGGAATCGAACAACTCGACACCGTTCACCAGCAGTGCGTACGGGTAGAATTCGAGATTCCGGGAGGCCGTGACGCGCGCGTCGAGCATGCGCAACGACCCGGCGGCCGCATTCCGGGGGTTGGCGAAGGTGGCCCTGCCCTCCGTTTGCTGCTGTCGGTTCAACCGCTCGAACGCCCCTTTCGACATCACCACTTCGCCGCGTACCTCGAACTGCTCCGGCACGCCGGCTTCCTGCAACGCCAACGCCGCAATCGAGAGCGGAACCGTGCGCAGCGTCCGGGCGTTCGGCGTGATCACTTCGCCCTCTGCTCCGTCACCCCGGGTCAGTGCCAGCTCCAGCCGGCCGGCCGCATACCGCAACGCCATGGAGACCCCGTCGAGTTTCAACTCGCCCACGTAGCACGGTTGGTCGACGCCGGCCCGCTCCCGCACCCGGCGGTCGAAGGCGCGCAGCTCCGCGTCGTCGACGGCGTTGTCCAGGCTCAACATCGGCGCCGAGTGCGCCGCCCTCTCGACCCCGGCCCGCGGCGCCCCGCCAACTCGCTGCGACGGCGAATCCGGGTCCCTCAACTCGGGATGCTGCGCCTCAAGCTTCCGCAGCTCACCCATCAGGCGGTCGAATTCGGGGTCGCTGATCGCCGGCTGATCGAGCACGTGGTAGCGGTGTTCGTGGCCACGGATTTCGGTGCGCAACCACTCGACCCGGCCACGCGCTTCGTCGAATGCAGTGCCGGTAGCGTTACTCATGAGATTCTCTGACACCAGTCGGTAGTCATCGAGTAAGTTGTCTTCGTTGAATCTCCGGTTAACGGATGAGCTCATTCTTCGAGAAACTGAGAAAGGAATTCGTCGAACGTGTCCCTGTCGAATGGCCACGTAGTGAACTTTCCGGATCCGCCATCCTTCTTTGCAAACATCCACTTCCCCGTCGCCGCAGGAAGCAACATCGCGAGTGACGTTCCTCCCGCGACAATGTTTACTCTGCCGTTTTGTACTCAGCCTCCAATCTGATGCGGAACCCGATAATTCGTGAGTGCCGTTCCGTGCACATTGTACCCCGACGCACCTTCGGTGCCAACCGGAAGACCTCGAAGCATCAACGCGCAGGCCCTTGGCGAGGTCATCGAACGCAGCCGCTCGGCCGAAGCTCTCAGCGCGGACACCCGGACCCCGTTGCCGATCGGCGGGGTCCGTGGTAGTGGTTGCCTGCGTATGCCCGCCGACCACGACGACACGGTCTCCCTGCTCGACTTGGTGCAGGTGCTGGTCAGACGCCGGTGGGTAATTGCCGGCATCACGGTGGCCGGGGCCGCGGTTACGCTCGGCATCCTGCTCTTGTCGTTGCTGCTGCCGTCCACCAGCCCGTGGAACCCGCTGCCCGAGATCTACCGGCCGGAAACGAAAGTGCTGGTGGTGGAATCCACCGACGCCGGCGGGTTGTTGAGCAACCTCGGCGACGAGGGCCTGGCCGGTCTGGCGCAGCTCGCGGGGCTGGGCGGTACCCGCGCGTCGGCCGAGCTGGCCCAGGAGTTGCTGGCCGGCCGCACCCTGCAGGATCAGATCATCGACGAGTTCGACTTCGTCGGCCGCCATGACCTTGCCGGCGACCCGCACTGGCGGAGCACGGCCCGGGAGCGGGTGGCGGGTGCGCTGGGGTACGAGTACCTGCCGGAGTCCCAGGTGCTGGTGATCTACTATCTCGATACCGATCCGGAGTTTGCGACCACGGTGCTGGCGCGGGTGCTGGACCTGCTGGAGCAGCGGTTCCACGCGCTGACCATGGAGACGGTGCGGTTGAAGAAGCGGCACCTGGAGGAGCGTCTGGAGGCGGTGGGGCGGGATCGCCAGGAGGCCCAGGACCGGCTGGTGGCGTTCCAGCGCACCTACGGCATCCTGGACCTCGACGCCCAGTCCGAGCAGTCCGCGACGTTGCTCGCCGCCTACAAGCGCGAGTTGCTGTCGCAGGAGGTCGACCTGCAGGCGTTGCTCGAGTATCTGCCGGAGGACGATCCGGCGGTGGTGGAACGGCGCAACCGGATCGCCATCGTCGCCCAGGTGCTGGACGAACTGCAGACCGGGTCGCAGGAGTTCTCCGGCCAGACCATCCCGCAGGCGGAGCTGCCGGCCCTCACCGTGCAGTACCTGAACCTGCAGCGCGATCTCGAAATCCAGGAGAGCATCCATCGGTTGCTGCGCGAGCAGTACGAGCTGGCGCGGATCGAAGAAACCGATACCAAGCGGACGCTGCAGATTCTCGAACGTCCCGAGGTGCCCGAGGTCAGGTTTCAGCCGCGCCGCTCGCTGATCGGGCTGCTGGGCGCCGGTGCGGCGTTCCTGGCGGCGCTGCTGGTGGCCTTCTTCCTCGAATACCTGCGGCGCGCCCAGGCGGACCCGGTGGAGGCGGCCAAGCTCGCCACGATCCGCCGCCGGCTGCGCCGGGCGCCTCCCGCGTCGGCCGGCGACTGAGGCGACTGACCTGCCGGTCGTCCAACCTGCCGGTGGTATGGTAAGCTGACGGCGCGGATGTCCGGTTTCGTCCATCTCCACGTCCACTCCGATTACTCCCTGCTGGACGGCGCCGCTTCCATCGACGCACTGGTAGAGAAGGCGGTGGCCAATGACATGAGCCACTTGGCGCTGACCGACCACGGCTCGATGTTCGGGGCGGTGACGTTCTACAACGCCTGCCGCGCGCGCGGCATCAACCCGTTGATCGGCTCCGAGTGCTATCTGACCGCCGGCTCCCGCCACGACCGGGCGCCGGCGCACGGCGGTCCGGCGCCGCGCGCCTTTCACATGGGGTTGCTGGCCCGCGACGAGGCCGGCTACCGCAACCTGATGCAGCTCTCCACCATCGGCTACACCGAGGGGTTCTACTACCGGCCGCGCATCGACGACGAGGCTCTGGCCGCGCACGCCGAAGGGCTGATCGGCTTCTCCGGCTGTCTCGCCGCCCGCATCCCGAGCCTGATCCTGGACGGCCAGCTCGAGCAGGCCACCGACCTGGCCGTGCGCTATCGCGACCTGTTCGGCGCCGGCAACTTCTACCTGGAGCTGCAGGACCACGGCCTGGCCGAGCAGGCGACCCTCAACCGCGCGCTGCGCGAGCTGGCGGGCCGCACCGGCATCCCGCTGGTGGCCACCAACGACGTGCACTACGTCGACCGCGACGACGCGCACGCGCAGGACGTTCTGATCTGTGTCGGCACCGCCAAGAAGCTCGGCGAACGCGACCGGCTGCGGTTCGACGGCCAGGAGTATTACTTCAAGAGCGAAGCGGAGATGCGGCGGCTGTTCGACGGCGTCCCGGAAGCGCTGCGCAACACGCTGGAAGTAGCGGAGCGCTGCCGGCTCGAGATCCCGCAGCCGGGACCGCGCCTGCCCGAGTATGCGGTGCCGGACGGCCAAACCCAGGAGACCTACCTGCGCCAGGTGGCCGCCCGGGGACTGGCCGAACGCTACTCCGAGGTGACCCCGGAGCTGCGAGCGCGCATGGACTACGAGTTGGGCGTGATCGAGAAGATGGGGTTCGCCGGCTACTTCCTGATCGTCTGGGACTTCATCTCGTTCGCGCGCCGCGCCAAGCTGCCGGTCGGTCCGGGGCGCGGCTCGGGCGGGAGCTCGCTGGTGGCGTACGCGTTGCGCATTACCGACGTCGATCCGGTCAGGTACGACCTGCTGTTCGAGCGGTTTCTCAACCCCGAGCGGGTGTCGATGCCCGACTTCGACATCGACTTCTGCTACGAGCGCCGCAGCGAGGTGATCCAGTACGTCGCCCGCACGTACGGCGCCGACCGGGTTGCCCAGATCATCACCTTCGGCTCGCTGAAGGCGCGCGCCGTGATCCGCGACGTGGCCCGGGTGCTGGAGATTCCCTACGCCGAGGCCGACGCCATCGCCAAGCTGGTGCCGGCGGGGCCCAAGAGCGACTTGGCGGCGGCGGTCAAGCAGGAGCCCGCGCTGCGCGCCGTGCGCGACCGGGGCGGGGTGTACGCGGACCTGATCGATACCAGCCTCAAGCTCGAGGGGCTGAACCGCCACGCCTCGACCCATGCCGCGGGGATCGTGATCGGCCGGGAGGCGCTGACCAACTACGTGCCGCTGTACCGAGATACGCGCACCGGCGCCATCTCCACCCAGTACACCGGCGAGGACGTGCTGCAGGGCTGCGGGCTGGTGAAGATGGACTTCCTGGGCCTCAAGACCCTCACGCTGATCGAGAACACGGTGCGCCTGATCCGCGAGCGGCAGGCCGCCGAGGCGCGCGCCGAAGGCACCGAGCCGCCGGCGCCGTTCGACCTGGAGGCGGTGCCCGACGACGATCCGGCGACCTACGAGATGCTCGGCGCCGGCAACGCCACCTGCGTGTTTCAGTTCGAGAGTCCCGGCATGCGCAGTCTGCTGACGCGCGCGCAGCCGCGGCGGATCCAGGATCTGATGGCGCTCACCTCGCTGTACCGGCCGGGACCGATGCAGTTCATCGACCAGTTCATCGAGGCCAAGGCGGGACGGACGCCGGTGAGCTACCCGTTACCGGAGCTGCGCGCGGTGCTGGAGGAGACCTGTGGCGTCATCATCTACCAGGAGCAGGTGATGAAGATCGCCCAGATCGTGGCCGGCTACTCCCTCGGTCAGGCCGACATTCTGCGCCGCGCCATGGGCAAGAAGAAGCCCAAGGAGATGGAGCAGCAGCGCGAACGGTTCATCAGCGGCGCGCAGCGCAAGGGCCATCCCCGCAACCTCGCCGTCCGCATCTTCGACCTGCTGGCACCGTTCGCGGAGTACGGCTTCCCCAAGCCGCACGCCGCCGCCTACTCGGTGCTGTCGTTCCGGACCGCGTATCTGAAGGCGCACTATCCGGCCGAATTCATGGCCGCCAACCTGACCAACGAGATGGCGGATACCGACAAGCTGGCGGAGTATATCGCCGAGGCGCGCGGCATGGGGCTCGAGGTGCTGCCGCCGAGCATCAACCTTTCGGTGGGGCACTTCTCGGTCGCCGGCGGCCGGATCATCTACGGTTTGCAGGGCATCAAGAACGTCGGCGCGGGCGCGGTGGCCGAGATCGTCGCGCAGTGCACGGCGGGTGGGCCGTACGCCGATCTGATCGACTTCCTCGAACGGGTCGACCTCACCCAGGTCAACCGCAAGGTGGTGGAGACGCTGGTCCAGGTCGGCGCCTTCGCGGCGCCGGACGCCGCGGCGCCGGACGCCGCGGCCCCCGACGGGGCGGCCCCCGACCCCGGCAACGGCGACGGCGGCCCGTACAACCGCGCGACGTTGATGGCCAACATCGAAACCCTGCTGGACGAGGTGGCGGCGGAAAAGGCGAGCCGGCGGTTCGGCCAGCAGTCCCTGTTCGGCGCGGACGACGAGCTGCCGCGACGGTACTCAATGGAGCGCCACCCCGAGTGGCCGCAGCGTGAGCTGTTGCGCCTGGAGAAGGAGGCGCTGGGCATTTTCTTTTCGGGCCACCCGCTGGATGAGTACCGCGACCTGATCGCGCGCAAGGCCACCGTCCGGTTGGGTGACCTCGACAACGGGACGCGTGCCGGCAGCAAGGGCGAACGGCCGGTAACCGCCATCGGCGTGATCGGTGAAGTGCGCGAGATTCAGACCCGCGACGGCCGGCAGATGGCGTTCGCCGGGCTCGAAGACGACAGCGGAGCGGCGGAACTGGTGATCTTCGCCGATCCTTTCAGCGCCGGGCGGGCGTTGCTGGAGAGTGGTGCGGTGGTGGCGGCGACCGGCACCGTCGACCGCTCGCGCGGTGCGGTCAAGCTGCTGGTGGACAACCTGTGCGAACCGCACCAGGTGCCCGATCGGACGCAACGTGCCCTGCACCTGCGGGTACGCGCTTCGGCCACCGAGGACGAGCTGTTCGACCTGCGCGAACGCTGCATCGCGGCGCCCGGTCAGCTCGATCTTTTCATCCATTATATGGGGACGAGCGGGGAGGTCGTGATCAAGGCCTCCGCTCATCTGAAGGTGGGAGCGGATGACGCGTTCCTGCACAGTCTGAGCGACATCCCGTTCGTGAGCGAGGCCTGGACCGAATGAGCAGCACGATGACCGGTGGCGGATTCGAGGCCGGGGGCGGCCGGCGGGTGGGGATCGGTCTGGTGGGTCTGGGCACCGTGGGCAGTGCATTTGCGCGCCTGCTGGCAGCGAATGGCGAGGCATTCGGCCGGCGGTTCGGTGCGCGGGTCGAGCTGGCCCGTGTCGGAGTCGCGGACCCCGCCAGACCGCGGCCGGTGGCTGCCGAACTGGTGGTTGGCGGCTTCCGTGAGGTGGTGGCGGATCCCGCGGTGGACGTGGTCGTGGAGTTGATGGGCGGCGTAGAGCAGCCGCGCGAGCTTGTCACCGCCGCCATCCGGGCGGGCAAGCACGTGATAACCGGCAACAAGGCGTTGATCGCGACCTGCGGCGACGAGTTGCTGGCGCTCGCCCACCGTCACCGGGTGCAACTCCGGTTCGAGGCATCGGTGTGCGGCGGCATCCCGGTGATCAAGGTGATTCGCGAGAGCCTGAGTGCCAACCGCATCCGTTCGCTCACCGGGATCGTCAATGGCACCACCAACTTCATCCTGACCCGCATGACCGAGACCGGCACCTCGTTCGCCGCGGCGCTGGCCGAGGCCCAGCGCCGCGGGTTCGCCGAGGCCGATCCCACCCTGGACGTGGACGGGACCGATGCGGTACAGAAGATGGCGATTCTCAGCAGTCTCGCGTTCGGCCGCTGGTGCCGCCATCAGGACGCCCTGTGCGAGGGGATCGAGAGCGTTTCACCCAAGGACGTGGAGTTTGCGCGGCTGGCGGGTTTCGTGTTCAAGCTGGTCGCCAGCGGCCGGATGATCGACGGCCAGGTATCGGTGGCGGTGTTCCCGGCGTTGATCCGCCGGGGCCACCCGCTGGCCGGCGTCGGCGACGAATTCAACGCGGTGATGATCGATGCCGACTTCCAGGGACCGTCGGTGCTGGTCGGGCGCGGGGCAGGCGGCGAGGCCACCGCCTCCTCGGTGGCCGCTGATCTTGGCGACCTGATCGGCGGGGGCCACGCCGGAACCCACGGCCTGCCGGCCGCGCCGCAACCACTGTTCCCGGCCGAGCGGCTCATCTTCCGCTACTATTTTCACTTCGTTACGGAGAATCGCCCCGGGATCTGGGCGCAGGTGACGGGGCTGCTGGCCAAACACGAGATCAATATCGAATCGGTGCATCAGAAGTGGGAAGACCCGCGGCAGTCGTCAGATCTCTACGTGCTGGTGGATCCGGTCGACGAAGGGCGGGCGCGCGCCGCGCTGGCGGCAATCACTGCCGCGCCCGGCATCTTTCCCGAATCACGTTTCTATCGCATACTCGACGGCGCGTCCGGTGCGGACAGGTAGTCGCGCCGGCAAACAACGGATAGGCAGGAGAGCGCTCACAACATGCAGGACTTCTTTCGTGTCATAAACGCGGCTCTGATCATCTACATGGTGTTGATCGTGTTGCGTATCATGTCGTCGTGGTTGCGGGGCGCCAATCTCGGTCCCTGGGTGAACACGCTTACCCGGTATCTGCACCAGGCGACCGATCCTTACCTGCAGCTGTTCGCGCGCTTCGGCTTTCTGCGCAGCAGCGGCCTGGACTTCACCCCCATGGCGGGAATCTTCGTGCTGGTAATCGCCGCGGAGATGACCCGCCGACTGGCCACTCAGCAGCAGGTGACGCCGGAGTACTTCCTGGGCGTGACGGTGTACGCGGCGTGGCGCATGGTCTCGATCGTGCTGCTGGTGCTGCTGGTGGCGTGCGTGGCGCGCTTCGTGTCGTTGCGGTTTCTCGGTCGGGTCGACAGCCCGGTGAGCCGGATCACCGAAGCGCTGTCGGCCGCTCCGGTGCGTGGCGTGGCGCGGTTCATCAACCTGCGGGAGCACGGCAGCGAGCTCAACTATCTGCTGGTGGCTATCGTGGTGCTGTTCGGGTTGTGGATTGCCGGCCGCGTGCTCGCCGGGTTTCTGGTGGGTTACTTCCTGTCCATGGGCCAGGGATCCATGAGCCAGGGACCGGGCGCCGGCTGACCGGGCTCGAGGGGTACACCGGGGCACCGGCGTGCGGCGCAGTTGACGGCAGTCCTGCTGGCGGGCGTCGACGCCTGTGTCACGGAGTTGCCGGGCGTGGGACCGGCGGCGGCCCGGCGCCTGGCGCGGCTCGGGCTGCGGACCGTGGGCGAGCTGCTCGAACATTATCCGCGGAGCCATGAGGATCGCCGCCGGGTGACCCCGCTGCCGGCGGTCGAGCCGGGCCGGCCGGTGGTGGTGAGCGCGGCGGTCACCGCCCACCGCCGGTTCGGCCCGCGCGGGCGGTTCCTGCGGGTGGAGCTGGCCGACCGGACGGCCCGGACCGCTCTGCTCTGTTTCGGGCGCAGTTACCTGGCGCGGTCGCTCCCGGTCGGCACCTCGGTGACCGTGGCGGCGACCTTCGAACGCCGCGGGGCGATGTTGGAAGCCTCCACCTTCGAGGTGCACCATGCCGCCGACAGCGCGAGCTTCGGACGGGTGGTGCCGGTCTATCCCCTCACGGAGGGGTTGCGGCCCGCCCTGCTGCGCCGGACGATGCTGGCCGCGTGCGCGCGCTTGGCCGGAAGGGACACGCCGTGGGATGGCTGCTGCGTGCGCCGTGGCCTGCTGCCGGTAGCCGCGGCGGTCGCCGCGATCCACTTCCCGCCGGACTTCGAGCGGTTGCAAACGGCGCGGCGGTCGCTCGCGTACGCCGAGCTGTTGCGCCTGCAGGTCGAGCTGCGGCGGCGGCAGCCGGGATGCCGGCCGGCGCGGCGCTTCAGCGGAGCGCTGGGCGCGCGTGTGGTCCGCAGCCTGCCGTTCGTCCTGACCGACGGCCAGCGTGCGGCGGTGCGCGCGATCGAGCAGGGGTTGCGCGCCGCCACTCCGGACGTGCGTCTGCTGCAGGGCGACGTCGGCAGCGGCAAGACCCTGGTGGCGCTGCTCAGTGCGGCGGCGGTGGTCGAGGCAGGGGAACAGGCGGCGCTGGTGGTCCCCACCGAGCTGCTCGCGCGGCAGCACGTGCAGACTGCCCGGCGCGTGCTGGCGCCATGCGGGATCCGCGTGGAGCTGCTGACCGGCGGCGCTCGGCCGGCCGCCCGGCGCGAACTGCTGGACGCGTTGCGCGGGGGCGAGATCGACCTGCTGCTCGGTACGCACGCGCTGCTCCAGGCCGACGTGCAGTTTCGCCGCCTGGGCCTGGTGGTCGTCGACGAGCAGCACCGCTTCGGGGTGGCCCAGCGCCGGCACCTGTTGCAGCGGAACCCGGCGGCGGATCTGCTGCTGATGACGGCGACGCCGATTCCCCGTTCGTTGGCGCTGACGGTGTACGGCGACCTGGAGGTCTCGGCGATCCGTGAGTTGCCGCCGGGGCGGGTGCCGGTGCGTACCCATCTCGCCCGCCTCGACCGCATGGAGAAGGTGTACGCGCGGGTAGGTGAGGAGCTGGCCGCGGGTGGCCAAGCGTACTTCGTTGTGCCTCGAATTGCGGCGCCGGCGGCGGATGCGCCCGAGCCGAACGGGGCCGCCATGCCCGCGCCGGCCGCCGCAACACTGCATGCCACCCTGAGCAGTGCCGTATATCCACAGTTCAAGGTGGGGCTGATCCATGGCGGCATGGACGACGAGGACAAGCACGCGACGATGAAGGCATTTCACGCCGGCCGGCTGCGGATCCTGGTGGCCACCACGGTGGTCGAGGTGGGCGTGGACGTGGCCGCCGCAACCTGCATGGTCGTGCTCGGCGCCGAACGGTTCGGGTTGGCGACCCTGCACCAGCTCCGCGGGCGCGTGGGCCGCGGCCCGCGCCAGGCGTACGCGTTCCTGGCATACGCGCCGGATCTCGGCCGGGCCGGCGTCGCGCGCCTGCGGGCGATGAAGGAGAGCGGCGACGGGTTCGAAATCGCCGAGCGCGATCTGGCGCAGCGCGGTCCCGGCGAGCTGCTCGGGCTGCGCCAAGCGGGCCTGCCGGAGCTGCGGGTCGCGGATCTGCGGCGGGACCTCGGGCTGGCGCGCCAAGCTCGGCGCGACGCCGCCGCGCTCGCCGGCGGGCGGGTGAACGGACGGGATGGGCCACCGGCTGCGTGGCCGTTCGGGGCCGCTCCGACCGGCGGCGGTCCTGGGGCGTAGCGGGATGCGCATTACCGGCGGCAGTTACCGCGGGCGCCGGCTGGAGGTGCCCCCGGGACCGGTGCGGCCGACCACCGACCGCATGCGCGAGTCGGTGTTCGGCGTGCTGGCGGCGCGCGCCGTCGGGCTGCGCGGCGGCCGCTTCCTCGACCTGTTCAGCGGCTCCGGGATCGTCGCGGTGGAGGCGGCCTCGCGCGGCGCGGCGCAACTTACCCTGGTGGAACGTGACCCGCGCATGCGTGCCTGCCTGCGGCGCAACACCAGCTTCGTGACCGTCCCGGTACGCATCCATACCGTATCGTGCGAGCGGTTTCTGGCACGCGCGCAGGGGCACGCCGGGACCAGTTGGGACGTGGTGTTCGTCGATCCGCCCTACGCCTACCGCCGGCGCGAGCCGCTGCTCGCGACCCTGGCACGCGGCCGGCTCGTGAGCCCCGGCGGAATGGTCGTGATCCACGTTCCAACACCCGCACCACTGGCACTGGATTCCACCGGCTTGGCTGGCGTCGACCGCCGTCGCTACGGCGGTGCGCTGGTGTACTTTCTCACGGCTCCGGACGGCCGCGTACCCGCCGCGGTGACGCGGTGACCGTGGATCGCGTGTCGCCCGCGGCCCCGCCGCTCCCACGCCGCGCGGCGTGGCTGGGCGAGTTCGGGCCGCGGGACGGGCAGGCGGCGCTGGCGCTGGGGCTGCTGGTGGCGGTGTGCTACTTCCCGGCGCTGGCCGGCGGGTTCGTGTGGGACGACGTGATCTTCGCCGAGGAGCCGGTGATTCACTCACCGTCCGGCCTGCGCAGCATCTGGTTGGCACCGGCCGACATCAAGAACGAAGGGCACTACTGGCCGCTGGTCTACACCGGTTTCTGGCTGGAGCACAAGCTGTGGGGGCTGGCGCCGGTCGGGTACCACGCGGTGAACATCGTTTTGCACCTGCTGAACAGCCTGCTGCTGTGGCGGCTGCTGGTGCGGGCGGCGGTGCCGGGGGCGGTGGTGATCGCGGCGGTGTTCGCGGTGCATCCGCTGCACGTGGAGTCGGTGGCGTGGATCATCGAGCGCAAGGACGTGCTGTCGGGGCTGTTGTACGTGGGGGCGGTGCTGGCCTGGGTGCGGTTCACGGAGGCGCCGCGGGCGGGCGGCTACGCGCTGGTGGTGGTGCTGTTCACGGCGGGGCTGTTGAGCAAGTCGGTGGTGGTGACGCTGCCGGCGGCGCTGCTGATCTGGCAGTGGTGGCGGGCGGGGCGGGTGACGCGGACCGATCTGCTGCGGGTGGCGCCGCTGGCGGTGATCGGGGCGGCGATAACGGCGGCGGACCTGGCGTACTACGCGGGGAGGGAGCCGCTGGAGCTGGGGTACACGGTGGTGGAGCGGGCGCTGATCGCGGGGCGGGCGCTGTGGTTCTACGCCGGCAAGCTGGTATGGCCGGCGGAGCTGGCGGTGATCTATCCGTTGTGGGAGATCGACGCCGGCGAGCTGCTGGCCTGGGGGTACCCGGCGGCGGCGGCGGTGCTGGCGGCGGGGCTGTGGCTGGGGCGGCGGCGGCTGGGGCGGGGGCCGCTGGCGGGAGCGCTGTGGTATGCGGTGACGCTGGGGCCGGTGCTGGGGTTCGTGGACTACGGGTACATGCAGTTTTCGCTGGTGGCGGACCGGTTTCAGTATCTGGCGGGGATCGGGATGCTGGCGGTGGTGATCGGGGCCGCGGCGTACGCTGCGGGCCGGCTGCCGCGCGGGGTGCGGATGGGGGCGTGGGGGATGGCGGCGGTGGTGGTGCTGGTGCTGGGCGGGCTGACCTGGCGGCAGGCGGGGATCTACCGGGACGAGGCGACCTTTTTCAGCCACGTGGTGGCGCACAATCCGGCGGCGCGCGACGCGCATCTCAACCTCGGCAACGCGCTGATCGAAGCGGACCGGTTCGAGGAGGGGCTCGCCGCCAGCCGGATCGCGGTGGAGCAGCGGCCCGATTCCGCCGACGCCCACTCGAACCTCGGTCTCGCGCAGATGAATCTGGAGCGGTTCACCGCGGCCGGGGCGTCCTTGCGCCGTGCCCTGGAGCTCGACCCGCGCCACCGGAGCGCCCTGCAGAACACGGGCGAGCTGCTCAGGAAACAGGGGCGGCACGCGGCCGCGGTCGAAGCCTACCGCGCGGTCCTGGAGCGCGACCGGGGGTACGCGCTGGCCTACGCCGGGATGGGCGATGCGCTGTTCCACCTGGAGCGCTACGACCAAGCGCTGGACGCGCTGGCGCAGGCGCTGGCCCTGCAGCCCGGCCTGCCGATGGCCGGCCGGATGGAGACTCTCATGGGGCGGGCGGCACGCGAGCTGGGCCGGCTGGACGCGGCGGAGGAACACTTCCGGCGCGCCATGGAGATCGACCCGGCCGATGCCACGCCGCTGCTGGACCTGGCCAATCTGCGCGCCGCGCAGCAGCGGCCGTCCGAGGCCGACGCGTTGCTGGCCCGCGCCCGCGCGCTGCAACCGCGCGATCCGGCCACGCTGCAGAACGTGGCCGAGGCGCTCCGCACGCAGGGGCGCTACGACGAGGCGCTGGCGGCGTACCGTGCGGTCCTGGAGGTGGACGCCGGATACGCGCTGGCCTACGCCGGCATGGGCGATGCGCTGTTCCGCCAGGAGCGCTACGAACAGGCGCTGGCGGCGCTCGCGCAGGCGGTCTCCCTGCAGCCCGACCTGCCGATCGCGGGGGCGCTGCATCGTCTCATGGGCCGGGCCGCGCAGCAGTTGGGGCGGGTGGAGGCGGCGGACCACTTCGCGCGCGCCGTCGAGCTCGATCCGGGCGATACCGCGGCGATCGACCACCTTGCCATGCTGCGCTTCGCCGAACAGAGGTATGCGGAGGCGCTGGAACTGTACCGGACTCTGGTCGAGATCAATCCCCACAGCGCGCAGACCCACTCCAACCTGGGCGCGACCCGGTACTACCTCGGGCACGCCGAGGAAGCGCTCCGCAGCTTCGAGCAGGCGCTGGCTCTGGACCCGGACCTGGAAACTGCGCGCATCGGCCGCGACCAGCTGCGCCGGCGGGCCGTCTCCGATTGACAATCGGCGCGCGCGTGGTTAGCTTGCCGGGCAGGCCGCACCGTCGGCGGCCCAGGCCTCTGTAGCTCAGCTGGTAGAGCACCACCATGGTAAGGTGGGGGTCACCGGTTCAAATCCGGTCGGGGGCTTGCCACGTTCGTCGAACGTGGCTATACTACCGGTTCCGAGTCAGATCCGAGTCACATCCGAGTGAGAATGGAGATCTCCGTAGATGGCCAAGGCCAAGGTCGCTGAGCTGGTGGCCCTGGAGTGCGAACCGTGCTCCGAGGGGCCGGGTGGGGTACACGTGCGCAACTACACCACCTCGAAGAACCGCCGTACGAAGCAGGGCAAGCTGCAATTGAAGAAGTATTGCCCGCGTTGTCGTACCCATACCAAACATCGGGAGACGAAGGTCAAATAGCCGCACCGGCGAGCCGCGGGCCCCGCCGGCGGCGCGTGCCGGCGCCAGGCCGGCGTAACCGGATCGACGCGCGGCGGCGGTTCGGTGCGCCTGTGGGGTGCGGAGAGTGACCGAGTACGGATGAATGAAACAGCCGAGGCCAGTAGCTCCAATCGGCAGAGCGCCGGTCTCCAAAACCGGATGTTGCAGGTTCGAATCCTGCCTGGCCTGGACCGGTTTCCGGCGGCGCCCGGCGAGTAGGTACGACTGGTGAGACGTGTCTTCCAGTTCTTTCGCGAGAGCTATGCCGAGTTGCGCAAGGTGTCGTGGCCGAGTCGCGAGGAAGTCGGCAACTCGACCCGGATCGTCCTGATCTCGGTCGCGCTGATCGCGGTGGCGCTGGGCCTGGTGGACTTCGTCTTTTTTCAGGCGATCGACTTCATCTTCTAGGGACTGCCGACAGGGACTGACGATGGCGAAGGGTTGGTACGTGGTACATACCTACTCCGGTTACGAGAACAAGGTGCAGAAGCACCTGACGCGTCTCATGGAAAGCCAGGAGTTCAAGGACCAGTTGTTCGACGTCAAGGTGCCGCAGGAAGAGGTCGTGGAGGTCAAGGACGGCAAGAAGCGGGTCACCTCGAAGAAGTTCCTGCCCGGCTACATCCTGTTGGAGATGGACCTGGGCGACTCCCGGTGGAAGGAGCTGACTGCCTCGGTCCGCCGGATCCAGGGGGTGACCGCGTTCGTGGGTGCGCAGAGCGGGCGCAGGCCGTATCCCATATCGGGGGACGAGGTCCGTGCCATTCTGCAAAAGTCGGGCGCGATCAAGACCGACAAGATGATGCGGCCGCGCCAGAACTTCGCGCTCGGCGAGTCGGTGCGGATTGTGGACGGCCCGTTCGATTCGTTCACCGGGACGGTGGACGAGGTGAATCTGGAGAAAGGCAAGTTGCGCGTCTCGGTGGGTATCTTCGGCCGTTCGACGCCGGTGGAGCTGGACTTTCTCCAGGTGGAGAAGGTGTAGCAGGGGGCAGGCAATGGCAAAGAAACGTGTCAGTGCGGTGATCAAGCTGCAGGTTCCGGCCGGACAGGCCACTCCGGCGCCGCCGGTGGGTCCCGCCCTGGGGCCGCACGGCGTCAGTGCGCCGCAGTTCGTGCAGCAATTCAACGACCGCACCAAAAACGAGGAAGCGGGCTTGACGATACCGGTGGTGGTCACCGTATACGCCGACCGCACGTTCAGCTTCGAAACCAGGACACCGCCGGCGGCGGTGTTGATCAAGAAGGCGATCGGGTTGGAAAAGGGCTCGGCGGAGTCCAACCGCGACAAGGTGGGCAGCATCAGCCGCGCTGCCCTGGAGGAGATTGCGACTCGCAAGCTGCCCGATCTGAACGCCAATGACTTGGCGGCCGCGTCCAAGGTGATTGCCGGAACCGCGCGCAGCATGGGCGTTACGATCGAGGGAATCGAGGGAGAGGGGTATGTCGCGCAGTAAACGGTACCGGGCGGCCGTCGAGCAGCGTGTGGCCGGGCGTGCCTATCCGCTCACGGAAGCGGTCGAAGTGGTCAAACGGGCCGCCTCCGCCAAGTTCGACGAGACCGTCGAGTGCCACGTCAAGGTCAGGCTCAAGGGCAACCAGACGGTACGCGCCACCACCGTGCTGCCGCACGGCTTTCAGGCCGAGCAGCGGATCCTGGTATTCGCCCGCGGGGACAAGGCGGAGGAAGCCAGAGCCGCCGGTGCCGCGTACGTCGGCGCGGAAGAGCTGGTGGAGAAGATACGCGGCGGCTGGGTCGATTTCGAGGTCGCGGTCGCGACTCCGGACATGATGCGCCACGTCGGCAAGCTCGGGCCCGTGCTTGGGCGTCGCGGCCTGATGCCCAACCCCAAGACCCGGACCGTGACCAACGACCTGACCGCCACCATCGCGGAACTGCGGCGGGGACGGGTCGAGTTCCGGGCGGACAAGACCGGGGTCGTGCACATGGCCGTGGGCAAGGCGTCGATGGAGCCGGGCCCGGTGGTCGAGAACGTGCAGGCTCTGCTGGGCGAGGTGGGCAAGCGCCGCCCCGCCGATCTCAAGGGCGACTTCGTCGTGTCGGTGGCGCTCAGTTCCACCATGGGCCCCGGGGTCCGCGTCGACCATGCGTAGCGCGAGCCATGGCGCCGTTGCGGGAGCCGGCGAGCCGCAGCAGTACAAGGTCGATGCCGTGGCGGCGATCAGGGAAGCGGTGGAGGAGTGCCCGAACCTCTACTTCTCCGATTACCGGGGCTTGACCGTGAGTCAGATCACCGAGTTGCGGGGCAGGCTCAGGGACCGGGGCACGCGGTTCACCGTGGTGCAGAATCGCTACACCAGGATCGCGCTGCAGGATCTTGGTTACGCCGGCACCGAGCCGTTCCTGACCGGGCCGACCGCGCTGGCGCTGGTGCCCGGCGGCGGCGACCTCAGCGCGGTGTCCAAGGCGTTGCTGGACTTCGGCCGCACCACGTCGCTCGAGGTCAAGGGCGGCTATGTCGAAGGCAGGGCGATCGGCCCGGGCGAGGTAACCGCGCTGTCGCGGCTGCCGGGGCGCGAGCAGTTGCTGGCAACGCTCATGGGTGCGATGAATGCGCCGATACGCAACTTCGTTTCGGTGCTGCAGGCGTCGGTGGCACAGGTGGCGCGCGTGCTGCAGGCGGTGGCGGAGCGGAAGGCCGAACCGTCCGGCGCGGCCGCGTCGGACACGCCAACGGACAACGGATAGCTCGACAGGTTGTGCATAATCCAGTAGGAATAGGAGGAAGAATGG
Organism: Spirochaetia bacterium; assembly: GCA_965198005.1. Taxonomy (GTDB): domain Bacteria; phylum Spirochaetota; class Spirochaetia; order SZUA-6; family Bin103; genus Bin103. The sequence continues at coordinate 284,703 of CBDAOI010000002.1, read as the reverse complement.
CGGTAATTTCGTCAGAACAGATCATCGACGCGATCGCGGAGATGAGCGTGCTCGAGGTCTCGGAGCTGGTAAAGGCGTTCGAGAGCAAGTTCGGGGTAAGCGCGGCGGCGCCGGTGGCGGTCGCCGGCGCGCCGGTGGCGGTCGCCGAGGCCGCCGAGGAGGAGGAAGAGCAGACCGAGTTCACGGTGCTGCTCAAGGGATTCGATGCCGGCAAGAAGATCCCGATCATCAAGGAGGTGCGCGCGATTACCGGGCTGGGTCTCAAGGAGGCCAAGGATCTGGTGGAGAACCAGGACCGGCCGGTGAAAGAGGCGGTATCCAAAGAGGAAGCGCAGAAGCTGAAGGAGCAGTTGGAGACCGCCGGCGGCACCGTCGAGGTGCAATAGGCGATCGACGATTCGCTGTCTTCGCTTTTATCGTCACAGCGCGCGCTACGCGCGCGCATCCGAGCAGAATCCGTTCTCACCCGGCCGCGTGGCCGCGTTGCCGCGGCGTGAGCCGGGCCTACTTCCCGCTTAGGAGTCATAAGAGATGAGTCAGCACGGTCACTCCGTGACAGGCAATACCATGGACAGCGATGCGCAGGCAGGGCCCGATGGTCAGCTCTTTCGGACCCGTACTCCGCGCAACGGCACCGGCACCGCGCCGGCCACGTCCGACGTGGACATCGCCCGCACGTTCCTCGGCCGCGGGCGTGAAGAAGTGATCGCCATGCCCAATCTGGTGGATATCCAGCTCTCGTCGTATGAGCGGTTCCTCCAGCGCAAGCAGCTCGCGGCGGGCGCGGCCCCGGAGCCGCGCGGACTCGAGGAAGTGTTTCAGGACGTGTTCCCGATCGAGAGTCCGAACGCCGACATGGTGTTGGAGTACGTCGGTTACGGCCTCGACGAGGAAGGCATCAAGCTCACCGAGCAGCAGTGCAAGAACAAGGGCCTGTCGTTCGTGATACCGATCAAGGCGCGCATCAACCTGGTGTTTCTCAACACCGGCGAGATCCGTCAGAAAGAGATCTACATGGGCGACATCCCCCTGATGACCGGACGTGGCACGTTCATCATCAACGGTGCCGAGCGGGTGGTGGTCAGTCAGATTCATCGTTCGCCCGGCGTAATCTTCTCGTACGAGAAGGGTGCCTACACCTCGCGCATCATTCCGTATCGCGGTTCCTGGCTGGAATTCGAGATCGATCAGAAGAACGAGCTGCTGCACGCCAAGATCGACCGCAAGAAACGGTTGCTGGTCACCATCTTCCTGCGGGCGTTGGGGTTCGACAGTCGCGAGGAGATCATCCCGCTGTTCCACCGCACGCGCTCGGTGAAGATCGAAGATACGGCGGAAGCCAAGGAGAACCTGATCGGCACGGTGCTGGCGCGGGCGGTATATCGCCGGGAGGAGGGGCCGGACCGCAAGAAGCTGTACCGCGCCGGAGAGAAGATTCATCCGCACGACGTCGAGGAACTGCTGCACCTGGGCATCGACGAGGTGCAGATCGTCGACTTCGACCACCCCGAGTCGCTGCACTCGCCGATCATCTTCAACTGCTTCGAACGAGAGGAGGTCGGACTGATCAAGGGACCCGGCGAACGCGACGAGCCGTCCCGCGAAGAGGCGATCTCGCAGGTGTACACGGTAATCAAGCCGGGCGAGCCGATCACCGTCGACGGCGCGGAGAAGGATCTGCACAGCATGTTCTTCTCCGCCCGCCGCTACGACCTGGGGCGGGTCGGGCGCTACAAGCTCAACAAGAAGTTCGACTACGCCAAGCCCAAGACGAGCCACACGCTGGCGCCGGACGACATCGTGGCCACGATCGCCTTCCTGGTACGGGTCTACATCGGCGAAGGCAACGTCGATGACATCGATCACCTCGGCAACCGCCGCGTACGCTCGGTCGGCGAGCTGCTCACCAATCACCTGAAGGTGGCGTTCACCCGCATGGAGCGGATCGCCAAGGAACGGATGTCGCTCAAGGAGGCGGATACCATCCGCCCGCAGGACCTGATCTCGATCAAACCGATCGTGGCGACGATCAAGGAGTTCTTCGGTTCCAGCCAGCTCTCGCAGTTCATGGATCAGGTGAATCCGCTCGCGGAGCTCACCCACAAGCGGCGCCTCAACGCGCTCGGCCCCGGTGGTCTGTCGCGCGACCGCGCCGGGTTCGAGGTGCGTGACGTCCACTACACCCATTACGGCCGCATGTGTCCGATCGAGACCCCGGAGGGACCCAACATCGGACTGATCGTGTCGCTTGCGAATTACACCACCGTGAACGACTACGGCTTTCTGGAGACTCCCTACCGCCGGGTCGAAAACGGCAAGGTGACCCCCCGCATCGAATATCTTTCCGCAATAGAGGAAGAAAAATTCTTCATCGCCCAGGCGGGCGCCGCAATCGACGACACGGGCGGGTTCGTCGACAACCTGATCGCCGTGCGCAAAGGCGGCGACTACATCACCGCCGCCGCGGATTCGATCCAGTACATGGACGTGTCGCCGCGTCAGATCATCTCGGTCTCGGCCTCCTTGATCCCGTTTCTGGAGCACGACGACGCCAACCGCGCCCTGATGGGTTCCAACATGCAGCGCCAGGCGGTACCGCTGATTCGGCCGGAGCCGCCGCGGGTCGGCACCGGCATGGAAGGCAAGACCGCCTACGACTCCGGCGTGATGGTGCTCGCCGAACGCGCCGGCACCGTGGTGCACGTAACCAGTGAGCAGGTGCGCGTCAAGCCGGACACCAACGGCAGCGGCACCACCGACCACAGCGGCATCGCCCGGTTCGAAGACGGCCTGGACATCTACGACCTGATCAAGTACCAGCGCACCAACCAGGACACCTGCTTCTCGCAGAAGCCGATCGTCCAGGTCGGGCAGGGAGTGGCGGCGGGCAGCGTGCTCGCCGATGGGCCTGCCACCTACCGCGGCGAGTTGGCGCTCGGCCGCAACATCGTGGTCGCGTTCATGCCCTGGAACGGCTACAACTACGAGGACGCCATTCTGGTCTCCTCCACGGTGGTGAAGGAGGATGTGTTCTCCTCGATTCACATCAAGGAGTTCTCGATCGATGTCCGGGAAACCAAGCTGGGGCCGGAAAAGATCACCCGCGACATCCCCAACACCAGCGAGCAGGCGTTCGAGCAGCTCGATGAAGAGGGGATCGTGCGGATTGGGGCGCAGGTGCCCGACTCGGCGATCCTGGTAGGCAAGGTCACTCCCAAGAGCGAGACCGACTCCACGCCCGAGTTCAAGCTGCTCAACTCCATCTTCGGCGAAAAGGCCAAGGAGGTGCGGGACACCTCGTTGCGGGTTCCGCACGGCGTCGACGGCACGGTGATCGACGTGCAGCGGCTGCGCCGAGCCGACGGCGACGAGCTCAACCCCGGTGTCGAGGAGGTGGTGAAGGTCCTGGTCGCGACCAAGCGCAAGCTGCAGGAGGGCGACAAGATGGCCGGGCGCCACGGCAACAAGGGCGTGATCGCCCGCATCCTGCCGGAAGAGGACATGCCGTTCATGGCCGACGGCACTCCGGTCGACATCGTGCTCAACCCGCTCGGCGTGCCGTCGCGCATGAACCTGGGACAGATCATGGAGAGCGAGCTGGGCTGGGCGGCCAGGGAACTGCACGAGTGGTACGCCACTCCGGTGTTTCAGTCGGCCACCAACAAGATGATTGCCGACAAGCTCAGGGCAGCGGGACTGCCGGAGACCTCCAAGATCACGCTCTACGACGGTATGACCGGCGAGCCGTTCGAGAATCCGGTTACCGTGGGGGTGATCTACATGATGAAGCTCCACCACCTGGTGGACGACAAGATGCACTCCCGCTCCACCGGTCCCTACTCGCTGGTTACGCAGCAGCCGCTCGGCGGCAAGGCTCAGTTCGGCGGGCAGCGGCTGGGCGAAATGGAGGTGTGGGCACTGGAAGCGTACGGCGCGGCCAATACCCTCCAGGAGCTGCTCACGGTCAAGTCCGACGACATGATCGGACGCGCCAAGATCTACGAAAGCATCGTCAAGGGCGAGCCGTTCCAGCGCTCCGGCATCCCCGAATCGTTCAACGTGCTGGTGCAGGAGCTGCGCGGACTGACGCTCGACATCTCGATCTACGATTCGCAGGGCAAGCTGATCCCGCTTACCGAGCGCGACGAGGAACTGATCAGCCGTCAGGGAAGCCGCTTCTAATGAGCTCCCAGGGAGGGAACATGAGGGATTTTCAGGATTTCGAGCGCATCACCATCAAGCTGGCGTCGCCGGAGGAAATTCGGGCCTGGTCCTACGGCGAGGTCAAGAAGCCCGAGACGATCAACTACCGCAGCCTGCGGCCGGAGAAGGACGGCCTGTTCTGCGAGCGCATCTTCGGCACCACCAAGGAGTGGGAGTGCTACTGCGGCAAGTTCAAGTCGATCCGCTACCGCGGCGTGATCTGCGATCGCTGCGGGGTGGAGGTAACGCACTTCCGCGTGCGCCGCGAACGCATGGGCCACGTCGAGTTGGCGGCGCCGGTGTCTCACATCTGGTTCTACCGCTCGGTGCCGTCGCGCATGGGGTTGCTGCTGGACCTGTCGATCACCGCGTTGCGCTCGATCCTCTACTACGAGAAGTACATCGTGGTCGACCCCGGCGACACCGACCTCAAGCGGATGGATCTGCTCAGCGAGGACCAATATATCGAGAAGCGTGATCAGTTCGGGATGACCTTCACCTGCGACATCGGCGCCGAGGCAATTCGCACGCTGCTGGAGAGTCTGGACCTGGACACGCTGAGCGCGGAGTTGCGCGCGCGGATGGTGGACAAGGGTCCCAAGAGCGACAAGCGCCTGTTGAAGCGGATCGAGATCGTCGAGAACTTCCGCGACTCGCGCAACAAGCCGGATTGGATGATCCTGGACGTGATCCCGGTCATCCCGCCGGAGCTGCGGCCGATGGTGCAGCTCGACGGCGGCCGGTTCGCGACCTCCGACCTCAACGACCTCTATCGGCGCGTGATCAACCGCAACAACCGGCTCAAGCGGCTGCTGGCGCTGAACGCCCCCGACATCATCATCCGCAACGAGAAGCGCATGCTGCAGGAAGCGGTCGACGCGCTGTTCGACAACTCCAAGAAGAAGCGCGTGGTGAAGGGCGCGGCCAACCGTCCCCTGAAGTCGCTGTCCGACTTGCTCAAGGGCAAGCAGGGCCGGTTCCGTCAGAACCTGCTGGGCAAACGGGTGGACTACTCCGGCCGCTCGGTGATCGTGGTCGGTCCGGACCTCAAGCTCCACCAGTGCGGGCTGCCGACCAAGATGGCGCTGGAGCTGTTCAAGCCCTTCATCATGAAGAAGCTGGTGGAAAAGGACGTGGTCTACAACATCAAGAAGGCCAAGTCCCTGGTGGAGGAGGAGACTCCCGAGGTGTGGGCGGTGCTCGAAGAAGTGATCGCCGAGCATCCGGTGCTGCTCAACCGGGCGCCGACCCTGCACCGGCTCGGCATTCAGGCGTTCGAGCCGGTGCTGGTGGAAGGCAAGGCGATCAAGCTGCATCCACTGGTGTGCCATGCCTTCAACGCGGACTTCGACGGCGACCAGATGGCGGTGCACGTGCCGCTGAGCCCCGAGGCGCAGATCGAGTGCTGGACCCTGATGCTCTCCTCCCAGAATCTCCTCAATCCGGCCAACGGCTCCCCGATCGTGGTGCCGACCCAGGACATGGTGCTGGGCATCAACTACCTCACGCTGGTAAAGCCCGGCGCCAAGGGCGAGGGCCGCTACTTCTCCGGCCCGAACGAGGTGCTGATGGCGATCGATGCCCGCAGCGTCGACTACAACGCCCGCATCCACGTGCGTCTGAACGGCGGCAACGGCAACACCGAAACCACCCCGGGCCGGGTCATTCTCAACGACGAGCTGCCGGACGCGCTGGACTACATCAACGAGCCGCTCAACGAGAAGGGCCTGCGCGACCTGATCGCACAGTGCTATCAGGAGCACGGTCCGCAGGTTACCGTCGAGATGCTCGACTCGATCAAGGAGCTCGGGTTCCGGTTCGCGACCAGGTTCGGGGCCACCATCGGCATGGACGACATCATCGTTCCCGACGCCAAGGGGCAGATGATCAGCGCGGCCAACGAGAAGGTGGAGCAGATCCACAACCAGTATCTGCAAGGGCACATCACCAACGAGGAGCGCTACAACCGCGTCATCGAGGTGTGGAGCACCACCAACGACGATCTGACCGACGAGTTGATGAAGGAGCTGGAGGCGGACAAGCACGGCTTCAACCCGGTGCACATGATGGCCAACTCGGGCGCCCGCGGCAGCCGCAGCCAGATCCGTCAGCTCGCCGGCATGCGCGGCCTGATGGCCAAGCCGTCCGGCGACATCATCGAGCTGCCGATTCGCTCCAGCTTCAAGGAGGGGCTCGACGTCACCGAGTTCTTCATCTCCACCAACGGCGCCCGCAAGGGACTGGCCGACACCGCGCTCAAGACCGCGGACGCGGGCTATCTGACCCGGCGGCTGGTCGACATCGCGCAGGACGTGGTGGTGAACGAGATCGACTGCGGCACCATCAACGGCATCGACCACAGCGCGATCAAGGATGGGGAGGAGGTGGTCGAGGCGCTGCGCGAGCGCATTGCGGGACGGTTTACCCTCGAGCGCGTGCGCCACCCGATTACCGGCGAGATTCTGGTCGACGTCAACGAGGACGTTAGTGACGAGGTTGCCGAGCTGATCGAGCGCATCGGCGTCGAGACGGTGCGCATCCGCACCGTGCTGACCTGCGAGTCCAAGCGCGGCGTGTGCCAGAAGTGCTATGGTCGCAACTTGGCCAACAATCGCCCCGTGGAGATCGGCGAGGCGGTCGGCATCATCGCCGCGCAGTCGATCGGCCACCCGGGCACCCAGCTCACCATGCGCACCTTCCACATCGGCGGCGCAGCGACTCAGGTGAGTGAAGAAAACCGGATCTACCTGCGCTACCCGGTGTACGTGCGCGAGATCCACGGCACTACCGTGACGCGCGACAACGGCAATCTGCTGTTCAGCCGCAAGGGCTATCTGGTCGTGAACAAGGTGATCCAGCGGATCCCGCGCCGGCCGGGCGACCGGGTGGCGGTGACCGACGGCCAGCAGGTGCTCAAGGACGTGCCGATCATCGACCGCGACGGCGCCCCGATCCCGGCCCAGGACGTGGGTTTCATCTTCTTCCACGGCGACGAGGTGCTGATTATCGCCCAGCCCAAACGGGTCGACGTGCGCAACGGCTCCGAGCTGCTGGTGCAGACCGGTCAGGTGGTGCCGGCGGACGAGACCATCGCCTACTTCGACCCGTTCGCAGAGCCGATCATTGCCGAGGTCGCCGGCCGCGTGCAGTTCGAGGACATCGTGCTCGGCACCACCCTGAACGAGGAGATCAACGAAGACACCGGCAAGATCGAGAAGAAGATTACCGAGTTTCCCCTGGAGTCACTGCAGCCGCGGCTCAGCGTGATCGGCGACGAGGGCGACGAGTTGGCCACCTACTACCTGCCGGGGCAGGCCTACCTGAACGTCGACGACGGCGAGGAGGTGACCGCCGGCCGGGTGGTGGCCAAGCTGCTGAAGGAGAGCATCAAGACGCGCGACATCACCGGCGGTCTGCCGCGCGTGGGCGAGCTGTTCGAGGCGCGGCGCCCGAAGTCACCGGCGGTGCTGGCCAAGATCGGCGGTATCGTAAAGTTCAAGGGGATCTCCAAGAGCAAGCGGGTGATCGGCGTCATCGACCCGTTCGACAAGGAATACAAGCACGCGGTGCCGATGGGCAAGCACCTGCTGGTGCGCGACGGCGACACCGTGGAAGCGGGCGAGTTGCTGTGCGACGGCAACATCGATCCGCATGACATTCTTCAGATCCTGGGCGAGAACGAGTTGCAGAGCTACCTGGTGAACGAGGTCCAGGAGGTATACCGGCTGCAGGGCGTCAAGATCAACGACAAGCACATCGGCGTGATCATTCGCCAGATGATGAAGAAGATCGAGATCGTCGGGGTGGGGGACACGTCCTTCATCTACGGCGAGCAGGTCGACCGCCACCGGTTCCAGGAGGAGAACCGCAAGGTGATCCGCGAGGGGGGCCAGCCCGCGGTGGCGCAGCCCCTGCTGCTCGGCATCACGCGCGCGTCGTTGAACATCGACTCCTTCATTTCGGCGGCGTCGTTCCAGGAGACCACCCGGGTCCTGACCAATTCCTCGATTGCGGGCTCCTCCGACCGGTTGAGCGGGCTCAAGGAGAACGTGATCATCGGCCACCTGATCCCCGCCGGGACCGGCATGCGCCAGTATCGGGACGTCAAGCTGTTCGACGAGAACATGGAGAACCTGGACGTCAAGATCCAGCACATCCTGGAGCAGCGGCGCCAGGAGGAGTTGGCGCGCGAGGCGCAGGAGCAGGAATACGACGAGGCGTTCGACGAGGCCGAACTGGTCGAGCCGGCCGCGGTCGCGCCGGCCGCGGTCGCGCCGGCACCTGCCGCGGAGGCGCCGCCGGAGGAGGTCTCATAGCTACTCAGTAGCGGCCCGCGCCGCCTCGCAAGCGGGGGTCGAGCACGTCTCTCAAGGCGTCGCCGAACATGTTCACCCCGATGGTGACCGCGGCCGTGACGTACACGTGCTGTCGCGCCCGAGGTTGTCCGTGCCCAGCAGGTAGCCGGCTGATGGTGGCGTCAGCCGGTCGGCGACGTGTGAGCTTTTCGTGGGCGAAGGCATGATCTCGTCCGAGAGCCGGGTGCGGGAAAACCGCACGCCCGGTTCGATGAGCGGGGAGACGAAACGTGGCTATGGCGGAGACTGAGGCACCGGCGCATGGCGAAAGCCGCCGGCAACAGCTACTCCCTTCACCTACAGCAGGCGCGCCTCTCCTTGACTCTACGGGCTAGGATCTATCTTGCTACAGGTGAATGAGTTAGCCGATCTGAGTTTGGCGAGTGGCACTACTCTTGTCTCCAAACTGGTCAACCGCATGCGGTGTGCTTCCCGCTCGATCGCGCGCGGCACCTCGGCGAGCGCGAGCGTAAGACCAGGCGATGGGTGACGTAGCGTTCGCCGTTGGCGGTAGCGCGGATTTGGTTGCGGCGGACGAACATGGCTGAGCACAAGGTACGGGACCGCGGGCGGGAGGGGCAATGGCAGGCGAGACGTTTATGGCCCCCCCCCCCTGGGTTTGGAAGGTTGGCACGCTGGGCATACAGCTTCCGGACGGATTCGACGATGCTCGCCGCCCCATCAAGCAGGCCACCGGCGCCCCACGGCGTGCGGGCCAAGAATCTGTGGGAAATTCGTGCCCGGGTGGTTGACCTTCCCGGCGTGGTGAATTAGCTTTACCCCTGCGCTCTGGCACCGGCGGATTGCCGATGCTCGGTGCGGCGCCGGCGTCGTCGCCGGGGCGCCTTCCCCGATACCAACGAACAACGGCCCTGACCGTGGGTGAGTCGCGGGTTGTGTGCGGCAGGTAGCCGTCGTATGCGGCAGGCAGCCGGGGTGCAGTGGAGGACAGAGGATAGTGCCGACGATAAATCAACTGGTCCGCAAGGGACGGAAGCGGCCGCGCAACAAGTACAAGGCGCCGGCACTGCAGGCGTGTCCTCAGAAGCGGGGCGTGTGTACCCAGGTGCGTACGCTGGCGCCCAAGAAGCCCAACTCGGCGCTGCGCAAGGTGGCCCGCGTCCGGTTGTCCAACCACGTCGAGGTCAACGCCTACATCCCGGGTATCGGCCACAATCTGCAGGAGCACTCGGTGGTCCTGATTCGGGGCGGCCGGGTCAAGGACCTGCCGGGCGTGCGTTATCACGTGGTGCGCGGCACCAAGGACACGCTCGGCGTCGAGGAGCGGCGCAAGGGGCGCTCCAAGTACGGCTCCAAGCGGCCGAAGGTCTAAAGCGACATGTCACGTCGAGGCAACACCAGGAAGCGCCCCGAGCCGGTCGATCCCAAGTACCGGAACGTCATCGTCGGCAAGTTCATCAATGCAATGATGAGCCGGGGCAAGCGGTCCACGGCGGCGCGCACCCTCTACGAGTCGTTCGACCTGATCGAGAAGCGCATGAAGCGGCAACCGCTCGAGGTGTTCCTCAAGGCGGTGGAGAACGTGAAGCCGATGCTGGAAGTGAAGTCGCGCCGGGTAGGCGGCTCCACCTACCAAGTGCCGGTCGAGGTGCGTGAGGCGCGCCGCGACGCTTTGGCCATCCGCTGGCTCATACAGTACGCCAAGCAGCGCCGCGGGCGCGCCATGACCGCCGGTCTCGGCGCCGAGCTGATGGACGCGTTCAACGAGACCGGGGCCGCGGTCAAGAAGAAAGAAGACACTCACCGCATGGCGGAGGCCAACAAGGCCTTCGCCCACTATCGCTGGTGAACGGCCGTTGCATGCCGTGACCAGCGCCTGACTGCCGACTGACTCCTATGGACGAAAACCACCGTTTACGACACACCCGCAACATCGGGATCATGGCGCACATAGACGCCGGCAAGACCACCACCACCGAGCGGATCCTGTACTACACCGGCCGCAAGCACAAGCTGGGAGAAGTGCACGACGGCCAGGCCGAGATGGACTGGATGGAGCTTGAGAAGGAACGCGGCATCACGATTACCGCGGCCGCCACCAACTGCGACTGGCGTTCCCACGCGGTGAACATCATCGATACGCCGGGGCACGTCGACTTCACCGTGGAGGTGGAGCGCTCGTTGCGTGTGCTCGACGGCGCGGTCGCGGTGTTCTGCGCGGTGGCCGGCGTCGAGCCGCAGAGCGAGACCGTCTGGAAGCAGGCCAACACCCACGGCGTGCCGCGGCTCGTGTTCGTCAACAAGATGGATCGGATCGGGGCCGACTTCGCCACGTGCGTGGAGGAGCTGCACGCCAAGCTGGGCGCGAACGCGGTGGCGATCCAGCTCCCCACCACCGCCGGCCCCACGTTCAACAGCGTGATCGATCTGGTCGAACCGCGCCTCATCACCTGGGAGGAGGCCGATTTCGGCACCGCCTACCGCGTGGCGGAGGTGCCGGCCGCGTGCGCGTCGGAGGTCGAACGGGCCCGCACCGAGCTGCTGGAGCGGCTGGCCGACCTGGATGACGCGTTCATGGAGAGCTACCTCGGCGGCGAACCGGTGACCGCGGCCCAGGTCAAGGCCGCACTGCGCCGGCATGCGGTGGCGGGCGAGATTTTCCCGGTCCTGTGCGGGAGCGCGTTCAAGAACAAGGGTATTCAGCTCCTGCTCGACGCGGTGGTCGACTACCTGCCGTCACCGGCGGAGAAGCCGCCCGTTACCGGCATCGTGCCGAGCACCGGCGACTACATCGAGCGTGCGCCCGGCGACGCGGAGAGCCTGTCGGCGCTGGCATTCAAGGTGGCGACCGACCCGTTCGTGGGGCGGCTGACCTATTTCCGCATCTATTCCGGCGTCCTCAGTGCCGGCTCCTACGTGTACAACTCGTCGGCGGACAATCGCGAGCGGGTTACCCGTCTGCTGCGGATGCACGCCAACCGGCGCGAAGAGATCGGCGATGCCCGCACCGGCGAGATCGTGGCGGCCGTGGGGCTGCGCCGCACCACCACCGGCGATACCCTGTGCGCGCAGGACGATCCGATAATCCTCGAATCGATGGTGTTCCCCGAGCCGGTCGTTTCCATCGCCATCGAACCCAAGTCGAAACAGGACTCCGACCGTCTGGGCTTAGCCCTCGGCAAGCTTTCGGATGAAGACCCCACGTTCCAGGTGCGGGTCGACCACGAGACCGGGCAGACCATCATGTCGGGGATGGGAGAGTTGCACCTGGAGGTGCTGACCGCCCGGCTGTTCCGGGAGTGGGGCGTGGCGGCCAACATCGGCGCCCCGGAGGTAGCGTACCGGGAGACCATCAGCCGCCGCGCTCACGTCGTGACCAAGTTCGTGCGTCAGACCGGCGGCCATGGCCAGTTCGCGCACGTCGAGCTGCAGTTCGAGCCGCTCCCCACCGGTGCCGGATTCCTGTTCGACAGCAAGGTGGTTGGCGGCCGCGTGCCGAAGGATTATATTCCAGCGGTCCAGCGCGGCATTGAAGAGGCGATGGAGGTCGGGGTGCTGGCCGGTTATCCAACGGTGGACTTCCGTGCTATCCTCCTCGACGGCTCCCATCATGAGGTCGATTCCAGCGAGCAGTCGTTTCGCATCGCCGCCAGCATGGCGTATCGCGACGGGGTGACGAAGGCGGGGCCACGGTTGCTGGAGCCGATCATGGCAGTGGAGGTGCACTGTCCCGAGGAGTGTCTCGGCGACGTGATCTCGAATCTGAGCGCCCGCACCGGTCACGTGCAGGGCATTGAGGACGTATTTGGCGGCAAGACGGTAAAAGCGCGGGTACCGTTGCGCAAGATGTTCGGTTATGTTACCGATTTGCGCTCCATGACACGTGGCCGCGCCACCCATACCATGCAGTTCGCGGCGTACGAAGCTGCGTCCAAGGCGGTGCAGCTCGAGATTGTCGCGTGCACCTCGGAACGCCTCGCCACCGCATGAATGAAAACGGCCGATCGTAGAGCAGGAGGATAAGCAATGGCCAAGGCAAAATTCGAGCGTACCAAACCGCACGTCAACGTGGGCACCATCGGCCACGTCGACCACGGCAAGACCACCCTCACCGCAGCGATCACCCAGTACTGCAACGCCAAGTACGGGGACAAGTTGATGAAGTATGAGGACATCGACAACGCACCTGAGGAGAAGGCGCGCGGTATCACCATCAACACCCGGCACGTCGAGTACCAGACCGATAACCGGCATTACGCCCACGTCGACTGTCCGGGGCACGCCGACTACATCAAGAACATGATTACCGGCGCCGCGCAGATGGATGGTGCGGTGCTGGTGGTGTCGGCGCCCGACTCGGTAATGCCGCAGACGCGCGAGCATGTTCTGCTGGCGCGCCAGGTGCAGGTGCCGTCGATCGTCGTGTACATCAACAAGACCGACCAGATCGACGACGAGGAGTTGCTGGAACTGGTGGAAGAGGAGGTCAAGGACGTCCTCAACGAGTACGAGTTTCCCGGCGAGGAGATTCCGATCATCCTGGGATCGGCGTTGCATGCCCTGGAGAACCCCGGGGACGCCGACGCGAACACCACGGTGGTCGAGTTGCTGGAGGCGATGGACTCCTACGTCCCGCTTCCCGAGCGCGAGGTGGACCTGCCGTTCCTGATGCCGATCGAAGACGTGTTCTCGATCGCGGGCCGTGGCACCGTCGTGACCGGCCGGGTGGACCGTGGCACCATCAAGACCGGCGAGAACGTCGAGATCGTCGGCATCCGGGAGACCCGCCGCACGGTGGTGACCGGGGTGGAGATGTTCAACAAGATCCTCGATTCCGGGGAGGCGGGAGACAACATCGGTGCGCTGCTGCGCGGGGTCGAGCGCAAGGAGGTCGAGCGCGGGCAGGTGCTGGCCAAGCCCGGATCGATTACGCCGCACAACAAGATGCGGGCCACGGTCTACGCGCTGACGCGCGAAGAGGGCGGGCGCCACTCGCCGTTCTTCACCGGCTATCGGCCGCAATTCTACTTCCGGACCACGGACATCACGGGCTCTGTTTCGTTGCCCGAGGGCAAGGAGATGGTGATGCCGGGAGACACCACCGAACTGACCATCGAGTTGATCAACACGATCGCGGTGGAACAGGGCGTGCGGTTCGCCATTCGTGAAGGTGGCCGCACCGTCGGTGCCGGCACCGTTACCGAAATCATCGAGTAGATCGAGAGGTCTGGAGCGCGTCGCCATGGCAATTGACCGTATTCGCGTACGCCTGCGCGGTTTCGATGTGGAGTTGATCGACCAGAGCTCCAAGGCCATCGTGCAAACCGTCGAGAAGGCGGGCTCTCACGTATCGGGGCCGATCCCGTTGCCGACGCGTATCAACAAGTACACGGTGCTGCGGTCGCCGCACGTCAACAAGAAGTCGCGCGAGCAGTTCGAGATGCGCACGCACAAGCGGCTGATCGACATCCTCGAGCCCACCTCGGCGGTGATGGACGCTCTGATGAAGCTCGAGTTGCCGGCCGGCGTGGACGTGGAGATCAAGCAGTGAAGGCGTTGCTTGGCCGCAAACTGGGAATGACCCAGTTCTTCGCCGAGGACGGATCGCTGTTTCCCGCCACCTTGATCGAGGTGGAGCCAAACCTGGTGGTTGCGCACCGCACGCTCGAGCGGGACGGGTACTCGGCGGTCGTGCTCGGTCAGGGTGTTGCCCGGCGCCGGCGGATGACCAAGCCGTATCTCGGCCAGTTCCGCGGCATCACGCCCACCCGGCATCTGTTCGAGGTGCGCGACTTTACCGACGCGCCGGCGGTCGGGGAGACTATCGGGGTGGAGCTGTTCGCGGACGACACGCGGGTCGACGTCCGCGCCACCTCCAAAGGCAAGGGGTACCAGGGGGTCATGAAGCGCCACGGATTCTCCGGCGGCAACAAGACCCATGGCTCCAAGTTCCATCGGGCGCCCGGTTCGACCGGCCAGTCGGCGAGTCCTTCCAAGGTGTTCAAGGGCAAACGGATGCCGGGACGCATGGGGGGCATCGGCGCCACGGTCCACAACCTGCGCCTGTTCGGGATCGACGCGGACAAGCGGTTGCTGATGCTCGGCGGACCGTGTCCGGGCGCGCGCGGCACTCTGGTGCTGGTAACCAGCACCAGGACCCGCCGGCCGGCCCTGCGCAGCGCCGGTGCGGGCGCGGCGGTCACGCTCAGTGCCGGAGTAGGCGAAGGGTAGGCGGATACGTGAAGGCACGCGTAGTGGGAGCGGGCGGCCGGCCTCAGGGCGAGCTGGAGCTCGCGGACGAGGTGTTCGGCGTCGAGGTGAGCGAGGGTGCCATCTACCACGCCATTCGCAACGAGCTGGCCAACCGCCGCGTGGGCACGGCGTCCACCAAGACCCGCGCCCAGGTGCGCGGCTCCAACCGCAAGCCGTGGCGGCAGAAGGGCACCGGCCGGGCGCGCGCCGGCGACCGCAAGTCGCCGCTGTGGACCGGCGGCGGCGTGATCTTCGGCCCGTCGCCGCGCAGCTACCGCTATCGGCTGCCACGCCGGGTCAAGCGTTTGGCGATGCGCTCCATCCTGACGCAGAAGGCGCGTGCCGGGTGGGTGACCGTAGTCGACGGTATCACCTCGACCCAGGGCAAGACCGGGGAGCTGGCCGGGCAGCTGGAGCCGATCACCGGCGGCGCGCGCAGCGTCTGGCTGGTCGAGGATGCCAGTGAGCTGCTGGTGCGCGCCGGGCGCAACATTCCGTGGCTGCGGCTGCGCGCCCACGACACCGTGACCGCCCACGACCTGTACTACAGCGAGCGGATCCTGCTCACCCGCGGCGTGGCCGAGCGGCTCGCCGTCGGGGCCGGGAATCGGGGGACGGCATGAGGTCGGACATTCTGCTGGAACCGGTGGTAACCGAAAAGAGCAACCTGCAGCGGACTGCACGCAAGTACACCTTCAAGGTCGACGCGCGCGCCAACAAGCACCAGATCCTCACCGCCGTCCGCGAGGTGTTCGGGGTTACCCCGGTCAAGTGCAACATCGTCAACGTCGCACGCAAGCCCAAGCGTGTGCGCCATCGTCCGGGACACCGCGCGAGCTGGAAAAAAGCGATCGTAACTTTGTCCGTGGGTGATACCATCCAGGTGTTCGAGGGAGCGTGAGTCCAGTGCCACTGAAGAAGAACAAGGCGATCACCCCGGGCAGCCGCAACCGGATCGGTCTGGACTTCAGCGAGCTGGAGGGCGACAGTCGCGACAAGTCATTGCTGAAGCCGCTCGGCAACCGCGCCGGGCGCGGCGCGGGCGGCCGGATCAGCGTGCGCCGGCGCGGCGGCCGGCACAAGCGGCGCTATCGGGTAATCGACTTCCGGCGCGACAAGCTGGGGGTGCCGGGCCAGGTGGTGGCGATCGGCTACGACCCCAACCGCAGCGCCAACTTGGCGCTGATTTCCTACGTCGACGGTGACAAGCGCTACATGCTCGCACCGCGCGGCCTTACCGTGGGGCGCAGCGTCATGAGCGGTCCCGACGCCCCGATCGAAGTGGGCAACGCCCTGCCGCTGGAGCGCATTCCACTGGGGATGACGGTCCACAACGTGGAGCTCACGCACGGCCGCGGCGGCCAGCTGGCGCGCGCCGCCGGCGGCCGCGCCACGCTGGTGGCGCGGGAGGGCGACTACGCCACCCTGCGGCTGCCGTCGGGCGAGGTGCGCCTGGTGTTCCGCAAGTGCATGGCGTCGATCGGCGAGGTGGGCAACCAGGACCACATGAACGTTTCGCTGGGCAAGGCGGGCCGTGCGCGCTGGCTGGGCCGCCGGCCCAAGGTGCGCGGCGTGGCGATGAACCCGCACGATCATCCCCACGGCGGCGGCGAGGGCAAGAGTTCCGGCGGCCGCCACCCCGTGTCGCCGTGGGGCAAGCCGACCAAGGGGGCCAAGACGCGCAGCCCGCGCAAGTCGTCGAGCGCGTTCATCGTGAGCCGGAAGGGACGGAAGGGAAGGAAGTAGAGGAGCGGATGGCACGATCGATAAAGAAGGGGCCGTTCATCGCGCGCAAGCTGTACCAGCGCGTTCTGGAAATGAACAGGTCGGGCGAACGACGCATGATCAGAACCTACTCCCGCACCTCGACCATCATCCCGGAAATGGTGGGACTGACGATCTCGGTCTATAACGGCAAGACCTGGATTCCGGTGTACGTTACCGAGAATCTCGTCGGCCACAAGCTCGGCGAGTTTGCCCCCACCCGCGTGTTCCGCGGCCATGCCGGTTCCGATCGCAAGGCGATGCGCCGATGATCGACGCCAAGAAGGGGTATACCGCCAGTGGCCGCTACCTGCGCATGGCGCCGCGCAAGGTCCGGGCGATCGCCGACAACGTTCGGCGCAAGCCGTACGTGGAGGCGCTGGCGCTGCTGGATGCGTTGCCCCACAAGGGTGCGAAGCTGCTGCGCAAAGTGGTAAAGTCGGCGGCTGACAACGCGTTGCTCCAGAACAAGGAGTTGGACGAGGAAGTGCTCTACGTCAGCCATCTGGAGGTCAACGACGCTCCCCGCATGAAGCGCATCCGGATCCGCGGCCGTGGCCGGGCCGATCGTATATCGAAGCGGATGTGCCACGTGCTGGTAGCGGTGGACGAATTTACGGGAGCGAAGTAGAAGCGATGGGGCAGAAGATCAATCCGATCGGCATGCGGCTCGGAATCAACCGTACCTGGAAGTCGAAGTGGTTCGTCGATCCGCGCGAGTACGCCGCCACCCTGCACGAGGATCTGGCGCTGCGCCGCATGATCGAACATTCTCCCGACACGCGTGGGTCGGATATTTCGGACGTCGAGATCATTCGTCATCCGCAGCGCATCACGATCATCATCCACACCGGTCGGCCGGGCGTGGTGATCGGGTCCAAGGGAGCCAACATCGAGCGGCTGGGCGCCAAGCTCCAGAAGCTGGTGGGCAAGAAGATTCAGATCAAGATCAAGGAAATCCACCGGCCCGAAGTCAACGCGCAACTGATAGCGATGAACGTGGCGCGGCAACTGCGGACCAAGGCATCGTTCCGGCGCTCGCTCAACATGGCGGTGCAGAATGCGATGCGCGCCGGCGTGCAGGGCATCAAGATCAGGATCGGCGGCCGTCTGGGAGGCTCGGAAATGTCCCGCACCGAGCAGCGCAAGGAAGGACGGATTCCGCTGCACACGTTTCGCGCCGATATCGACTATGGCTTTGCGGAGTCGCTTACCGCAATGGGCGCGATCGGCGTCAAGGTCTGGGTGTTCAACGGCGAGGTGTTTGGGCGGGATACCAAGGACGACGCCGGGCAGTTGCTGCGGCGGCAACGTTCGCGCCTGGGCCCGCCGTCGCGAGGCAGAGACCGAGAGCGATGCTGAGTCCAAAGCGAGAGAAGTACCGCAAGCGCCAGCGCGGGCGGTTGCGCGGGATGGCGACCCGGCGCACCGAAGTCGCTTTCGGTGACTATGGGCTCATGGCGCTGGAGCCCAAGCTGATCACCAACCGTCAGATTGAGGCGGCCCGAATCGCGATGACGCGTCACATCCGGCGCGGCGGGAAGGTGTGGATTCGGATCTTCCCCGACCAGCCCTACACCAGGAAGCCGGCCGAAACGCGCATGGGCAAAGGCAAGGGCGCGCCGGAGTATTGGGTAGCCCCGGTGAAACCGGGAACGGTAATGTTCGAACTGGCCGGAGTTCCGCTGCAGGCGGCCAGCGAGGCGATCGCGCTGGCGGGGAGCAAGCTGCCGATCAAGACGCGGTTGCTCGTGCGCCGCAACCTGGGTGCGTAGGATGAAGGACTCGTACAACGAACTTTCCTACGCCGAGCTCATTACCAAACGTGAGGAGCTGCGCAAGCAGTTTCGCGAGGTACGGTTCAACGTGGTCGTAGGGCACGTCGACAACCCGTTGCTGTTGCGGACGCTGCGCCGCAGGCTGGCACGTTTGAACACGATAGTGCATGAATATGACGTGCAGATCCGGGCAGTCCGGGAGGGCGTCGGGGCGGAGGGGGCGGCCTCCGCGGCACAGCCGGAGGCTGAGCAAACGTGAGTGACAACGGTAACGGCAGGCCACGCAGGCGGATACTGACCGGCAACGTCGTGAGCGACAAGGGTGCGCAGACCATCGTGGTGGTGATTGCGCGGCGCAAGGTGCACCGCCTGTACCGCAAGTACATCACCATCACCAGGAAGCTGATGGCCCACGATCCGGAGAACCGGTGCCGCGTCGGCGACTTGGTGCGGGTGGTCGAGAGCCGGCCGCTGAGCAGGCGCAAGCGCTGGCGGCTGTTGGAGATCGTGAAGCGGGCCGGGTAGGCGCGCTGACCGGAAGTTCGAGGTTGAAGTTCGAGGTTGAAGATAGATGATTCAGACGATGACCTACCTCAATGTCGCAGACAACAGCGGCGCCAAGCGGGTGCAATGCATCAAGGTTCTTGGCGGCAGCGGGCGCCGCTCGGCGTCGGTCGGGGACATCGTGGTAGTCGCGGTAAAGGTCGCCCTTCCCAGTGGTGCCATCAAGAAAGGGGCGGTGACCCGCGCCGTGGTGGTTCGTACGCGCAAGGAGTTGCGGCGCAACGACGGCTCCTATATCCGCTTCGACGACAACGCCTGTGTGCTGGTGGACCCCTCCGGCAATCCGGCCGGCAAGCGGATTTTCGGACCGGTGGCGCGCGAGTTGCGCGACCGGGACTACATGAAGATCGTATCCCTCGCACCGGAGGTGCTGTAGATGGCCGCGGGCAGCAAGCTGAGGACCGACGACCAGGTGCGCGTGGTGAGCGGCCGCGCGCGTGGCCGCGAGGGCCGCGTGTTGCGGCTGGACCGCAAGCGCGGCCGGGTATGGATCGAGGGCGTGAACCTGGTAAAGAAGGCGCTGAAGCCGACGCGCCAGAACCAGAAAGGCGGCCTGACCGAGGTCGAGGCCGCTCTGAGTTGGGCGAACGTGATGATCGTGTGCCGGCGGTGCGGGATCTCGCGCATCGGTTTCGCGCAGCGTGAGGGCGAGAAGGTGCGGGTGTGCCGCAAGTGCGGGGAGCAGCTATGAGCGTCCCCGCCTACGTCCCGCGACTGAAGGAGCACTACCGGTCGCAGGTCGCGCCGACGCTGCGTGACGAATTCGGCTACTCCTCGCCGATGCAGACTCCGCGCCTGGTGAAGATCGTGTTGAGCACCGGTGTCGGTGAGGCGGCAGGCAACAAGAAACTGCTCGACACCGCGGTGGCGGAGTTGACCCGGATTACCGGGCGGCGGGCGGTGCGCACCACGGCACGCAAGTCGATCGCGGCGTTCAAGATCCGGCAGGGAATGGAGATCGGCGCGCTGGTCACGCTCCGCGGCAACTACATGTACGAGTTCCTGGATCGGCTGGTGAGCGTCGCGATTCCGCGCATCAAGGACTTTCGCGGATGCGGCGTCAACGCGTTCGACGGGCGCGGCAACTACTCGATGGGAGTGGACGACCAGACCATCTTTCCCGAGATCGACTACGACAAGGTGGAACGGATCACGGGTCTGAACATCGCGATCGTCACCACCGCGCCGACCGACCGCGAGGCGCGCAGCTTGCTGGCTGCCCTCGGCATGCCATTTCAACGTCCGGAGGCAAACTGATCGATGGCTCGCAAAAGTCTCATGGTGAAGGCCGGGCGCAAGCCCAAGTACAAGGTGCGGGCCGTGAATCGCTGCCGCCTCTGCGGCCGTGCCCGCGGCTACATGCGGAAGTTCGAGATTTGCCGGATCTGTTTTCGGGAACTCGCCAGCACCGGCAAGATTCCCGGCGTGACCAAGTCGAGTTGGTAGTGAAGCGATGAGTGTAAGTGACCCGATAGCAGACATGCTGGCCAAGATCATGAACGCCAGCCGCGCCGGCCACGAGAGCGTCGACATCCGGCCGTCCGGCATCAAGTTGGAGATCGTCAAGATTCTCAAGATCGAGGGCTACATCAGGAATTTCAAGACCGTCACCGGCGACGGAGGAACGAGCATTCGCGTGTTCCTGAAGTTCGTCGGCGACCTCAAGCCGGTGATCCAGGGAGTCAAACGGATCTCCAAGCCGGGCCGGCGCGTGTACGCGGGATATCGCACGATGCCGCGGGTGAAGGGCGGCTACGGGACGCTGGTGGTGTCCACCTCGCAGGGGGTGACCACCGGCAGGAAAGCGCGCGAGCGTCAGGCCGGAGGCGAGCTGATATGTACGATCTGGTAGATCTGGTAGATCTGGTAAGCGTGCCGGCACGCGCACTGGCAGGCGCAGCCGCGCCGGTGCCGGGTCGGCGGAGGAGCGGGACATGTCGCGCGTAGGCGTGGTGCCGGTGACGGTGCCCACAGGGGTCGACGTCAAGATCGAGGCGAACCGGATCGACGCCACGGGCCCCAACGGCCGGCTGAGCCTGGAGATGACCGGCAACCTCGACGTGCGGCTGCAGGATGGCTTGATTACCGTGGCGCGCGGCGACGAGGCCGATCGGACCAGGGCGCTGCACGGACTGTATCGCAAGTTGATCTGGAACATGGTGACCGGCGTTTCCGAGGGGTTTCGCAAGGTGCTGTTGCTGAACGGCGTCGGGTACCGGGTCGAGTTGCAGGGCACCACGCTGGTGCTCAATCTGGGCTACTCGAATCCGGTCAACTATCCGATCGGAGAGGGCGTTACGGTGACCGTCGAGGGCGGCAACCGGATCACGATCGCGGGCGCCGACCGCCAACTCGTAGGTCAGGTCGCGGCCGAGATCCGCGCGTTCCGGCCGCCGGAGCCCTACAAGGGCAAGGGTGTGCGTTACCACAATGAGACCGTGCGCCGCAAGGCGGGCAAAGCGACGGTGGCCGGCGCATGAGTCGTGGCGGCGTGAGCCCCAAGCGGCGGCGGTGGCTGCGGCGCAAGGTGCGTATTCGGCAGCGCATACGGGGAACGGCGGAGAGGCCGCGGCTGACGGTGTACAAGAGCAACCACTACACCTACGTCCAGATCATCGACGACGGACGCGGCCATACGCTGGTATCGGCGTCCAACCGCGAGCCGGCGCTGCGCGACCTGCCCAACACGGTGGACGGAGCCGCCGGCCTCGGGGCGGTGGTGGGCAGTCGCCTGCAGGAGCAGTCCATCGGCCGGGTAGTGTGCGATCGTAACGGCTATGCGTATCATGGGATGATTCGCTCGCTGGCCGACGCGGTACGCAAAGCGGGGATTACGTTATGAGCAGCCGGATGGGAGCGCGTGGTTTCAACGACCGCCGCGAGAGTGACCTGTTCGAGAAACTGGTGCGGTTGAACCGCATCGCCAAAGTGGTAAAGGGCGGACGGCGGTTCTCGTTCTCGGCTCTGGTAGTGGTCGGCGACCGCAACGGGCGGGTCGGTTACGGGTTCGGGAAGGCGAACTACGTCGCCGACGCGATCCGCAAGAGCAGCGAGCGCGCCCGGCGCAACATGGTGCAGGTGCCGCGCCGAAGCACGACCCTTCCGCATACGGTGAACGGCGTATTCAAGGGGTCGAACGTGCTGCTGAAGCCCGCCGCGCCCGGTACCGGGATCATAGCCGGCGGGCCGGTGCGCGCGGTAATGGAGGCGGCGGGCGTGACCGACGTGCTCAGCAAGTCGCTCGGCTCGCAGAACTCGATGAACATCGTCAAGGCGGTGTTCAAGGGATTCGGAACGCTTATGGACGCGCGCGTGGTGGCCGCCAACCGCGGCAAGACGGTACGGGAGCTATGGGGGTAGGCAACGCTCGGACCCTCACGGTGCGGCTGGTGCGCAGCCCGATCGGGCGCAAGCCGTCTCACCGCCGGACGGTGCAGGCGCTCGGCCTGCGCCGCATCGGGCAAACCGTGGAGCAGACCGCCAGCCCGGCGGTCATGGGCATGTTGAATCAGGTATCGTACCTGCTGGATTGGAGCGAGACCACGGCGGAGGAAGCGTGACGGTACGACTCTCGATGGACGGACCGCGGCGGCCGGCGGGGGCCACACGGCCGCGCCGGATCGTGGGCCGTGGGACCGGCAGCGGGCGCGGCGGCACCGCGGGCCGCGGCACCAAGGGCCAGAACGCGCGTTCCGGCGGTGGCGTGCGGCCGGGATTCGAGGGTGGCCAGATGCCGCTCTACCGGCGGGTTGCACGGCGCGGATTCTCCAACAGCCGGTTCCGCGTCGAATATACGGTGGTGAATCTCGTCGCGCTGGAACGGTTCGAGGCGGGAGCGACGGTGTCGGCCGAATCGCTCGCCGCGTGCGGGTTGATCAAGTCCCCGAACGTGGCGGTGAAGATTCTGGGTAACGGCACCATCGACCGTGGCCTCGAGGTCCGCGTGGACCAAGTGTCCCGGAGCGCGCGGCAGAAGATAGAGGCGGCCGGCGGCAGCGTTACCCTGGTGGCGCGTCCCGGCGGCGACGGCGGGTAGCCATGGCGTCCAACCCACTGGTTGACATCTTCCGGATCAAGGATCTGCGTGATCGGATTCTGTTCACCGTCGCCATGCTGCTGGTGTTCCGGCTCGGTGCCGTGCTGCCGATTCCGGGCGTCAACGTTACCGCGCTGAACGCCTTCTTCACCGCCCAGCAGAGCTCGGGAACGGTGGGCATCACCGATTACTTCGATTTTTTCTCAGGTGGTGCATTCACGAATTTCTCCGTCTTCATGCTGGGGATCGTGCCCTACATCACCACCTCCATCATCATGCAGCTGCTGCTGATGGTGTTCCCGAAGCTGAAGAAGATCTCGCAGGAGGAGGGAGGACGCCAGCGGATTCAGCGCTACACCCGCTACGGCACGGTGTTCGTGTGCCTGATTCAGGCATTCTCGGTCACCGAGTTCGCCAACTCGATTCCCGACGCAATCACCATGGCGCGCCTGCCGTATACGATCATCGCGATGATCACGGTCACCGCGGGCACCGTCTTCCTGATGTGGGTCGGTGAGCAGATTACCCAGCGCGGCATCGGCAATGGCATCTCCTTGCTGATCTTTGCCGGTATCGTCGCGCGCATCCCGAACGCCATCTGG
The DNA here is from genome assembly GCA_965198005.1 of Spirochaetia bacterium. Lineage (GTDB taxonomy): Bacteria > Spirochaetota > Spirochaetia > SZUA-6 > Bin103 > Bin103. Next base: position 261,188 of record CBDAOI010000002.1, on the reverse strand, counting down.
ATCATCATCACCCAGATTCAGCAGCAGGATCTGAACCCGGTGTACGCGATCGTGGTGTTCGGCGTGTTCGTCGGCGTGATCGCGCTGATCGTGTATGAACAGCAGGGCCAGCGCAAGATCCCGGTCAACTACGCCAAGCGGGTGGTCGGGCGCAAGGTGTACGGCGCCCAGAACGCCTACCTGCCGTTCAAGATAAATCCGTCCGGCGTCATCCCGGTGATCTTCGCATCGTCGATTATGATCTTCCCGCTGCAGATCGCCCAGAACCTGGGCGGCAGCCAGGCGTGGCTGTCGCGGTTCGCGGCGTGGTTGAACCCCAACGGCGTGCCCTACGTCGTGGTGTACGCGCTGCTGATCATCTTCTTCGCGTACTTCTACACGCAGGTAACCCTCAATCCGGTGGAGATCGCACGCCAGATTCGGGAGAACGGCGGTTCGATCAGGGGCATCAGCTCCGAGAACATGCGTGAGTACTTGACCCGCGTCCTGAATCGAATCATCCTGCCCGGGGCTCTGTTCCTGGCGTTCATCGCGATCATCCCGTCGATCATTCAGACGTTGTTCGCGTTTCCGCCCTCGGTCGCGTTTCTCATGGGCGGCACCTCACTGCTGATCATGGTCGGGGTGGATCTGGATACCATGAGCCAGATCGAGGGACATCTGCGGATGCACCATCATGAGGGATTGACCAAGAAGGGGCGCATCCGGTCGCGCAATCTGTGATCGAGGAGCATGACCATGAAGGTACGCGTGAGCGTCAAGAAAATGTGCACCAAGTGTAAGGTGATTCGCCGCCGTGGGGTGGTCCGCGTGATCTGTGAGAACCCCAAGCACAAGCAGCGGCAGAAGGGTTAGGTGCGCATGCGGATTTGCGCACCTGCATGGAGGTAGCTGTTGGCACGGATAGCGGGGATTGATTTACCGAACAAGCATGTCGATATTGCGCTGACCTACATCTTCGGGATCGGGCGCTCGTCGGCGAGCAGGATTTGCGCCACCGTCGGAGTGGATCCCGAGGTACGGGTTAGCGACCTTACCGCGGACGAGGTGACTCGTCTGCGGCAGGTAATCGAGAACGACTATCAGGTGGAAGGACGCCTCCGCACGGAGGTGTCGATGCATATCAAACGGCTGATGGACATCGGCTGTTACCGCGGCATCCGCCACCGGCGCGGGCTGCCGGTGCGGGGCCAGCGTACCCGTACCAATGCGCGCATCCGGAAGGGCAAGCGCAAGACGGTGGCGGGTAGGCGCAAGGCGCCGTCCGCCAAATAGCTAGGAGAGCGAGTGGCTAAGAGAGGACCGAGAAAACAGGTAAGCCAGGGCAACGTCTACATTCAGGCGACGTTCAACAATACCGTAGTGACCATTACCGACACGCTGGGGAACACCGTCGCTTGGGCATCGGCCGGGTCGTTGGGATTTCGTGGTGCCAAGAAGTCCACCCCGTTTGCGGCCCAGAACACCGCCGAGACCGCGGCTCGCAAGGCGATGGAGTACGGTCTGCTCGAAGTGAGCGTGTTCGTCAAGGGACCCGGCGGCGGTGCCGAGTCCGCGATTCGTTCGCTGGGAGCGCTGGGACTTCGGGTGCGTGCCATTCGCAACGTTACCCCGATCCCACACAACGGCTGCCGCCCACAGAAGAAGCGGCGGGCTTAGGAGGCGGCGTATGGGAAGATACCTGGGACCGGCGTGCCGCCTGTGTCGGACGGAAGGGGTGAAGTTGTTCCTCAAGGGAGACCGCTGCCACAGTCCGAAGTGTCAGATCACCAAGCGCAAGGGCAAGCCGGGCAAGGCACCGCGCGCGCGCCTGCAGAAGATCTCCGACTACGGGGTGCAGTTCCGCGAGAAGCAGAAGGTCAAGCGGATGTACGGAATGTTCGAGCGCCAGTTCAGGAATCTCTTCGCCAAGGCGGCGCGCGAACGCGGCGTGACCGGCGAGAATCTGATCCGGCTGCTGGAGAAGCGGCTTGACAATATCGTGTACCGGCTGCACTTCGCCTCGTCCCGCAAGCAGGCTCGGCAGCTCGTGTCCCACGGCCACATCCTGGTCAACAATCGCCGAGTCAACATCCCTTCGTATCTGGTGAAGGAGAACGACACCATCGCCGTGCACGAACGCGCCAAGCGGCTGACGGTGATCAAGGACGGGCTCAAGGAGTACTCGCGTTCCGGAGTGGTGCCTTGGTTGGAGGTGGATCCGGACGCGCTCTCCGGTTCGGTGCGCGCCATTCCGCAACGCAGCGACATCCCCGACCTGGCCGGCATCAACGAGCAGCTCATCGTCGAGCTGTACTCGAAGTAGGAGACGTCGATGGCACGCAAGAGTCTGCTGAAGGGGCTCAAGAGGCCCAAAGGCATCACCTTCGAGCACGGCGAGGTCACCGCGGACTTCGGACGCTTCATCGCTTACCCGTTCGAACGTGGCTACGGAGTGACGGTAGGCAATACGCTGCGGCGCATCCTGCTTTCATCGATCCAGGGCTACGCCGTGTCCGCGATTCACGTAACCAGCTACGATGCCGACGGCACCCCGCGCATCCTGTCCAGCGAGTTCGATTCGATCCCACACGTCGTCGAGGACACGCCCGACGTCATCAACTCGCTGAAGCAGCTCAAAGTCGCGCTCGACGACGAGCTCGAGCAGAAGACGATCATGCTCGAGGCCACGGGACCGGGGCAGCTTACCGGCGCCGACGTCGCCGCTGATTCACAGGTGAAGGTGCTCAATCCCGAGCTCAAGTTGGCTACCCTGATGGAGGACGCCAACCTGGCGATCGAGATCCAGATCGAGTTGGGCCGCGGCTACGTGCCGGCCGAGCGTCACGAACAATACATCGAGGTGGTCGGTACGATCGCGGTCGACGCGATCTACTCGCCGATTCTGAAAGCGAAGTACTCGGTTGAGAATACCCGGGTCGGCCAGCGCACCGACTTCGACAAGCTGATTCTGGAACTGACCACGGACGGTACGATCACCCCGGAAGACGCGCTGGCGGAGGCGGCCAAGATCGCCAAGGACCACTTCACCATCTTCATCAACTTCGACGATACCGAGGGGCGCAACGACGAGGATTTCGATGAGGAAGATGCGCGCATCCAGGAGCTGCTCGACACGTCGGTGGAGGAGTTGGAGCTGTCGGTTCGTCCGAGCAACTGCCTGCGCAGCGCCAATATTCTCACGATCGGCGATCTGGTAGCCAAGACCGAGGAGGAGATCGCCAAGACGCGCAACTTCGGCAAGAAGTCGCTTGACGAGATCAAGAGCAAGCTGGCGGAACGCAACCTGCGGCTCGGTTTGACCGACTATCGTCAAATCAGGGAGGAGTTGAACGACCCGCGGCCGGTGGCGGAGCGGGCGGCCGCGGCGGAGAGGGCGGCCGCGGCGGAGAGGGCGGCGGCGGCGGAGAGCGTGCCGGCGGCGGAGAGTGTGCCGGCGGCGGAGAGTGTGCCGGCGGCGGAGAGTGTGCCGGTGGCGGAGAGTGTGCCGGCGGCGGAGAGCGTGCCGGCGGCGGAGAGTGTGCCGGTGGCGGAGAGTGTGCCGGTGGCGGAGAGTGTGCCGGAGAGTGTGCCGGTGGCGGAGACCGTGCCGGTGGCGACCGTGGAGGAGCCGCGGCCCGAGCCGGTCGGACCGGTAGGCGACGTCGATGAAGCATAGGATCGGCTTCAACCGGCTCGACCGGCGGGCCAGCCACCGACACGCGCTGCACCGGAGCATGGTAACGGCGCTGTTTCGGTATGAAGGGATTCGCACTACCCTGGCCAAGGCGCGGGCGGTCGCGCGGACCGCGGAGCGGCTGATTACGCGCGCGCGGCAGGACAGTGTGCACAACCGTCGTCAAGCGGCGCGCCGCATCAGCGACAAGGAAGTCCTGGCCAAACTGTTTACCGATATCGCGGTGCGGTTTCGGGATCGTCCCGGCGGCTATACGCGGGTGGTCAAGCTTGGCCAACGCTACGGCGATGCCTCCGAGATGGTGGTGCTGGAACTGGTCGACGGCGCCGCGCACGGCGAAGCCGACGGTTCGGCGCGGCGCCGGACGGGCGGTGGCGGGCGCCCACAACCGGCCGCCCGCCAGGCCGAGCCGGCGGACGACGCCTAGCCCTGGCGGGGACGCTGCTCCGCCGGCGGGCGCGGTCAGAGCGCGCCGGCATGGGCCCGTGCAGGAGGGACACCGGTGACCGGCTGGTTGGACCGCGGTGTTTCCGCCCGCGTCCTGGTGCTGTGGGCGTGCGCGCTGGCGCCGCCGTTGCTGCTGCCGGCGTCGGTCACGCTCCGGGGTATGCAGATGGTGGTGCTCGGGGCCCTGGCGCTGAGCGCGGGCCGGCGCCTGCGCTGGCTGCGCACGGGGGTGTTCTTCGCCGCGGTGGTCTGCTTCAACCTCGCTGCTCCGGGCGGACGCGTGCTGATCGAGGTGGTCGGTTTCCCGATCACGGCCGGCGCGTTGCGCGCCGGACTGGGCAAGGCGCTGGCATTGAGCAACCTGTTGCTCCTGTCCCGGGTTGCCATTCGACGTGATCTTGAGCTGCCCGGTACGGCCGGCGCGCTGATCTCACTTACCCTGGCGTACGTGCGCTATTTCCTGGACGCCGACCTCAAGCTGCTGGCGCGCGATCCGGCGGGGCGGCTCGACCGGTTGCTGCTCGCGGCCCAGCGCGAGGTCGCGTTGGCGGGGGAGCACACCGGGGAGCGGCCGGAGCGGGGGGGGCGGCGGCAGCCGCCGGCGGGAGTGGTCGTGTTGGGCGGTGTGCTGGCGGCCAATTGGGCCGCAGTGCTGAGCGGCGCATTCGCCGCCGGCGGGTAGGCGGGCCGGCATGTATCCGAAGGTGATCCGGAGCATGGTCCTGGCCGCGGCCGTGCTGGTCGGCCTCGAAGCTGCCGGCGCGCTCGGCGGCTGGCTGCCGGACGCCGCCCCGGCCGCGTGCCGGCTGACGGCGGCGGCGCTCGCCGGTGGGTTGTTTCTCCTGCTGTTGAGGGTGCTTGAGCTGCGGCCCGACCCACTGGCCGAGCTGGTCGAGCGGTTCGAGCGGTTTCGGATCAGGTTTCTGGAGGAGCTGGCGGGAACCTCCGGCAGTCTCGGCAGTGATCGCTGGCGGCGTGAGCTGCAGGCCCACAAGGGCGAGGTCCGGGACCGGCTCCTCGGCCGCCGGCCGCGCCTGTCGCGCCGCCGGTTGCGCCGCTTCGAGGCGCGCTTCGAGGCCGGTTGGCAGCAACTGGTGGAGGTCACGGCCCGGCGCGTGGCCGCGCCGGCGGTCACGCTCGACGGCACCGCGATCGAACGGCTGATCGACGCGGCGCTGGCGCCGGCCGCGCAGCGACCTCCGGCGGCCACCGGGGCCATCGCACCGCCGCAACCTCCCGCGCCGTCACCGCGCGCCCGAGTTGCGCTCGCGGCCCTACCGCTGCCCGCGCCCGGGGAGGCCGCCCCGGTGTTCGATCTCCAGGAGTTCGTGGCGGCCGTGGTCGAGGCGCGCCGGAGCGTAATCCTGGAGGACGGCGTCTACCGGATCAAGCAGGAACTGTACGGCGATGACCAGCCCGGGCGGCTGGCCGCGGCGCGCCGGCGGTCACTGCGCCGGCTGGCCCAGTCGGCGATGACCGAGGAGCGGCTGGACGAGTTGGCGGCGGGCGGGCGGCTGGCTGCGGCGCGCGGCCTCCCGGTGACGGCACGCGGCACCGAGCCGGACCGGTTGGCGGCGGGCGCACCGGATACGCCGGCGCCGGCCGCACGGCTGCGGGTGCTGGAAGAGCTGCGCGCAGCGCTGGACGCGGCGGGCGCCGCGCTGCTGGTGGAGGACGCCGGCGGTTACGCCCCCGAAGTCGGCTGCGGGATGCTGGCGGCTGCGGTCGGGGAACTGCGGGCGGGTCCGGGAGAACCGCTGTACGACGACTATCTCAAGCCGCGGCGGTACCTCATCACGCCGCTTCCGGAACCCCCGGCGGTTGCCCGCCAGTTCGCCTTTCTCCCGGCGCTGCTGGACGAACGCGCTGCGTATCTGGTGTTCGCGTCCGGCGCCACCGCGGCCGCCGAGCCGTGGACCTGGGAGCATCTGATCGCACGGCTCGACCTGCAGCCGGCGTCGCAGCCCGGCCCTTGACAACCAGGCGCCGCGCCGGTACCCTGCTGAAATACGGTTGTTGGGTGGAGGAAGGAGATGCAGCACGTGCTGTGGATCATCATTCCTCTCGCCGCTGGAATTGCACTAGGTTGGCTCGTGCGCTGGCTGTATGCCAGGCTTGAGCTGGCGTCTTCCGAGCAGAAGGCGCACCGGATAGTCAAAGATGCGACACAAGAGGCAGAGGCCAGGAAGCGCGAAGCACTCTTAGAGACACAAGACAGGCTGTTGCATGAGCGTAGTCAGTTGGAGCAGGAAACGCGGGCGCGGAGAAGCGAGATTCAGCGCCTCGAGCAGCGGCAGCTCCAGAGGGAAGAGAACCTAGAAAAGCGGCTGGAGGCGGTAGATCGCCAAGAGAAGTCGTACATGGCCCGGGAGCGGAAGCTCCGCGAGCGTGAAGCAGAGATCGAGCACGCGGGCGAGCAGTGGCTGAAGGAGTTGGAGCGGGTATCACAGCTTACCACTGAAGAGGCGAAGAAGCTTCTGATCAGCAGTATCGAGCAAGAGGCACGACACGACGCCCAGGCCCTGATCAACAATATCGAGACGGAAGCGCGCCAGACGGCCGAACGCAAGGCGCGGTCGATGGTGGTCAACGCCATGCAGCGGCTTGCCTCGGAGACCACCTCCGAGGTGAGCGTGGCGTCGGTGAGTCTGCCGAACGACGAGATGAAGGGGCGGATCATCGGCCGCGAGGGTCGCAACATACGCGCGCTTGAGAACCTCACCGGGGTCGACATCATCATCGACGACACGCCGGAGGCGGTGGTGCTGTCGTGCTTCGATCCGTTGCGCAAGGAGACGGCCCGCATCGCCCTGGAACGGCTGGTATCGGATGGCCGCATCCATCCGGCGCGGATCGAGGAGATGGTGCGCAAGGTGCATCGCGACCTGGACAAGTCGCTCGAGGAGGACGCCGAGCGGGTTCTGTTCGAGCTGGAGATTCCCAATCTGCACCGCGATCTGGTGCGTACCCTGGGGCGTTTGAAGTATCGCACCAGCTACGGCCAGAATCAGCTCGCCCACGCCAGGGAAACCGCGCTGCTGGGGGCGATCATCGCCGCCGAAACCGGCAGCAACGTCGAATTCAGCAAGCGCGCGTCGCTGCTGCACGACATCGGCAAGGCGATCGAGACCGACGAGGATCTCGGCCACGCCGTTACCGGCATGCAGCTTGCGCAACGCTGCGGCGAGCACGACGTCGTCTGCAACGCGATCGGCGCCCACCACTACGACGTGGAACCGATGGGGGTGGAGGCGATCATCGTGCAGATCGCGGACACCATCTCGGCGTCCCGGCCGGGAGCGCGGCGCGAGTCCGTGGACCACTACCTGAAGCGGCTGGAGAACCTGGAGCGCATAGCCGGCTCATATCCCGGCGTCGCCCGCACCTACGCCATCCAGGCTGGGCGCGAGTTGCGGGTGATGGTGAGCAACGACACCGTGTCGGACGATGGGGCGCGCGAGCTCGGCCGGCAGATCGCCAAGCAGATCGAGGCGGAGATGCACTTTCCCGGCCGCATCAAGGTCACCGTAATCCGCGAAACGCGCGTGGTCGAATACACGCGCTGAGTGGCGCCGGTGGCTGCTTCGGAAGCGCTGCGCATTCTGCTGCTGGGCGACGTGGTGGGCCCGTCCGGGATGCGCGCCCTGTTTTTGCACTTGGCTCAGCTCAGGAAACGGCTGCGCAGCAGCTTGGTGATCGCCAACGTCGAGAACGCCGCGGCCGGATTCGGCCTGACCGTCGCTCAGGCGGATGAGCTGGCCGGCTACGGCGTCGACGTGATGACCAGCGGCAACCACATCTGGCAGCAGCGGGAGATCTGGCCGCGGCTGGAGAGTGACGATCGGCTGCTGCGGCCGCACAACTACCCGTCCTCGGTACCGGGAAAGGGGACGTGTGTGGTCGACGTGGGTACGGTGAAAGTCGGGGTGCTGAATCTCGAAGGGCGGGTCGGCATGAGCGACCTGCGCTGCCCGTTCCGGGTGGCGACCGCGGAAGTTGCCCGGTTGCGCAAGCTGACGCCGGTGATCGTGGTCGACCTGCACGCCGAGAGCCCGTCGGAGAAGGAGGCGCTGGCGCTGCACCTGGACGGTACCGTCGCGGCCGTGGTCGGAACCCACACCCACGTGCAGACGGCGGATGAGCGCATCCTGCCCAAGGGCACCGCGTACCTGACCGACCTCGGCATGACCGGCCCCCGCGACAGCATCATCGGGATGAAGACGGGAATCGTGATTCGCCGGGCCTTGACCCAGATGCCGCTGAAGATGGAAGTGGCGGAAGGGCCGGCCGATATCTGCGGCGCGCTGCTGACCGTCGATCCGGCCACCGGCCGCGGCCTCTCGCTGGAACGGATTCGCGAACGCTCGGAACTGTGACCCGTCGGCCCCTGACGCTGCTCGACCGGCTGTGTGAGCTGGGCCCCGAGCGCGCGCGCGAGCACTGGTACGCGGCGATCATGTGCGGCGAGGTGATGGTCGATGGTGAACGGGTCCGGGCGCCCGGCCGCCGGATCGGAGCTGCCGCGGCGGTCACGCTGCGGCCGGAACCGCCGCTCGCTTCGCGCGCCGGGTACAAGCTGCGCCACGCGTTGCGCGAGTTCCAGGTGCCGGTCGCGGGGCGCGTCATCCTGGACGGCGGGGCGGCCACCGGCGGCTTTACCGACTGCCTCCTGCGGCACGGCGCGCGCCACGTGCACTGCGTGGACGTGGCCGCCGGCGCGCTCGCCCACCGCCTGCGGCAGGACCCGCGCACCACGGTGCACGAACGCACCAACGTGATGGAGCTGCGGCCGGCGGATCTGTGCCCGCCGCCGGACGGGGCGGTCTGCGACCTGTCGTTCCGGTCGCTGCGCGGGGCGGCGGCGCGGCTGCTGGCACTCACCCGGGAGCGGTGGTTGATCGCGCTGATCAAGCCGCAGTTCGAGCTGGCCGCCGCTTCCCGGCCGCCGCCGCCCGGGTTCGACGGCCGGGTAGTGGGTGAGGCTGCGGTCGCCGCGATCGTGGCCCGCCTCGCCGCCGACTTGGCGGCCGAGGGGGTGACGCTGGTGCGGTCCACCCCGTCGCCGCTGCGCGGCCGGCGCGGCAACCGCGAGGTGCTGGCGCTGCTGCAGGGCCGGCGGGCGCTTACGGGCGCTGACGCTCCTTGACGCGGTTCACCCGCGGACGCGGGTCACCCTGCATGCCTGGACAATAGCTCACGGACCTCCGCAACAAGCTCGTTCGGAATTTCCATCATCGTTTGCGTGTCGTCTACCAAGGCTTCCTCATCCTCCGCCACCGCCTGTTCCTCGGTTTGGGATTCATAGCGCTCTATCAGTCGTTGCACGCGCGCCTCGTCCCATCCGCGGGGGAAGCCGAAATCTTCTTTCATTTCCTTCTCCTTCTGCTTTTCGTCCGTCGCCGATACGCGATAAGCGGTTTTCCTCGCAGTTCGTAAGCTGTTACTACGAAGAGAGGATCTCTTGTAGCTCCAGGGACATATATTACTCGGACGTAGCGTCCTTCATCGGTTTGTCCGATAGCGATACGCGAGCCCTCCCGTCCGGGCCGATCCTCACCGGGAGACGCCAAAACCTGCTCTACTTCATGCTCGGCGACGTCATGGTTGTGGATATGAGGGTAGCCCGTCTCCGGATCAGCGTAGAAGCGCAGCCGCATCACACATTATTGAACATAGTCCCACACGACAAGAGCATCAAGGGGCCGACGTAGTCACAGTGCGCCATGGCGGTCCGTTCGTGGGCCGTCCGCCGCAATCCGCCGCGCATTTGACGCGGTCCCCCGCGCGTCCACGACAGGCGCACCGCGCCAAGGATGGCAAGCGTGCGGCTGTCCTGAGGACAGCTTGGGGCGCGTCCGGAGGGAGCGACGCCGAAACTGGCTTGGTAGTGAGGCACGCCCTCAAGAACGCGCTGATCCCCGTCGTTACGTTGGTCGGTCTGCAGCTGCCGATTCTGGTCGGTGGCGCGGTTATCATGGAGAACATCTTCAACCTGCCCGGGCTCGGCCGGCTGATGCTGCTCGCCCTGCAGGATCGTGACTATACGGTGGTATCGGGCGTGAATCTGCTGTTCGGGACGGGGGTCCTGTTGAACAACCTGTTCATCGACGTGGTCTACGCCCTGCTGGACCCGAGGATCCGCTACCGATATGGGCGGACGGCGCACCGGCGTTGCCGATTTCCTACGGAGGCTGGTCAAGACCAAACCGCTGGGAGCCGCGAGCGCCGCCGTCATCGTGATCCTGGTCGTGGTGGCGATCTTCTCCGACCTCATCGCCCCCTACCCGCACGCCGAGCCGCACGTCATCGATAGACTACAGGGCGCCCCGAGTGTTCCTGCGGTTGCCGTTCCTGCGCGGCGGGCGCGGCGGGAGTCCAGTTCCAATCCGGCGGCATCGGCGCTATCGTCCGGTACGCAAGGGGAAGGAGCACCGTGGCTACGCTCGCCCAACGAACGCAGGTCGTCGAGGAGAGACTCGACCGTCTGGAGACCATCCTCGCCAGCTTCATGGCGCAGACCAATCTCTCGATGGCGCGGACCGACAGCTCGATCGCGCGCCTTGAGCGCATCATCGAACGCATGGAGCAGGAGGGCGCCCGCGAGCGGGAGGCGGCAGCCCACGAGCGGCGGGCCATGAACAAGCGCTGGGGCGAGCTGGCCAACAAGATGGGTACCGTCGTCGAGGACATCGTTGCACCAAGTGTCCGCCGCCTGGCTCATGAGGTGTTCAACTGTGGCGACATGCAGTACGTCGGCACCCGCGTAACCCTCAAGCGCAGCGATGACCCCTCCCGTGAGCGCGAGTTCGACGCGCTCTACGTGGGCACCCGGGCGGCGCTGCTCAACCAGACCAAGTCCTCACCCCGCATTGATGTTGTGCGCGAGTTCGAGGAGTTCCTGCGCAGCAACCAGTTCGCGCTCTACTTTCCGCAGTACGCGGAGCTGCCGATCGTGCCGGCGTTCTCGTCACTGAGTATTCCGGAGAATATCGTGACGTATCTGACCCGGCGTGGGATCTATGCCCTGGCGATGGGAGACGAGGCGATGCAGGTGCTCAACCTGGCCGCGGTGCGCAGCCGGTGTGCTTGTACGTAAGCGCACGGTTTTGGCAACTGCCGCGACAATGCGCCTATGGTGACCGTGCGCACGTTCAACACGGAGGGGCCCGTAGTGGCTGCGGATCACTACCACATCCCACCGGCGAGCCGGCGCCGGATCTGGCGGACGGTGAGCCCGTTGCGCAGTACCATCGGTTGCTCGGCGAGGTCAACGGTGGTGGCACTGGTTCCAGCGGGCCCATGGATCGGTACCTCAAGCGGGTGGAAGTCCTCCTCCGGCCAGTCCTCGCCCTTGAAGTTCTTGTGCCAGGTGATGCAGGCGATGCCGCGCCGGGCCAGCCGCTTGAACAGGTCCGGGCTCCAGCCCGCGCGGTCGAACACCAGGGTGAGCGCCGGCGCGCCGGCTTCCGGCACCACCCCCAGTTGCAGCAGGTGCGGCGCCACGTCCTGTTCGAGCGCCTGGTGCAGGCACAGCAGGGGCGTGCCACCGAGGGCGTTGATCCAGTAGCTCACGGACGCCGGCAAACACAGTTTCTGGCGCGCGACGAAGTGTTTCGGCAGCCGACCGTTGCGCCCGGCGTATACCTTCACCTTCACGTGGCCGTCGACGGCCAGCGTCGCCCAGTCGTCCTGGTGCTCGGTGGCCCAGGTACGAGCCAGTGCCGATTGCCAATCGCGCACGGTGTGCTCGGCGCTGGTGAGCAGCTTGAGCTTGCGGCGGAGGGTCTTGGTCTCGGGGCCGCGGTCGAGGCCGAGGATCGCACCCCACTCGCCAGGCGCCTGGTAGCGCAGGCTCTCGGGGGTGCGTACTCGGGCCAGGGTCATGCAGGCGACGAACAGCAGGATGGTGGTCAGGCCATAGAATCCGGCGGGCAGGCGGAACAGGCGGTTGGCGGCGCCGAGGCGCCAATTGCCAGAATCGACGCCGGGTGACTGGGGAGTTCTCGCCAGGGGTCGTTGGTCGGTTTCCTGCGAGTCACGCCGAAAGCTGGCCCTCGGAGCGGCCATTCGCCCCTGCTGGCGGCCTGGGCGGCTCATTCGGCTCATTGCGTTCGCTACGTTAGCCATGTTGGTATCGCTCTGATGGCAACCCTCTCCGTACGCGCTCTCCCCGACCCCCTGCATCGCCGCTTCAAGCTGCTGTGTGCCACCCGCGGTCTGTGGATGCGCGCGGAGGTGATTCGCCCGATCGAGCGGGAATTCGCCATGGTCGACGATCTCGAGGCCGCTCTGCGTGCGGTGCTCGGCCAAGCGTCGGCGCCGCCTCGAGAGGACCTCGGCAGTTGGGCCGGCTGGGCCGATTCGTGGTTGACGTTCACGGGAGTGGAGGTTATTATGGGGTGGATGCAGTCAATCGCCGCTACATCTGGGTATGGCTGTGCCTCACCTGCGGAGGGCTTGAGTGACTTATAACACGTCAACGCTTATGACGCTCTGTTCCCCTGACAGCCGCTCGCCGAGAATTGCTGAAAATCAGCTCGCGGCGCGCTTGCTTAATGGTGAGGAGTCGCCCCCCCCCCCCCCCCCCCCCAAGTTCACACAGCAGCATAGCCTACTAGAAAGCCCTGACGGCGCACTTGGCCGCGTCCTCGATTCCTTCGCCGCCGCCCACGCCGACAGCGCGGTGGCTCGGCGCCGTCCGCCGCACGCCGTGGAGCGACACCACCACCATCATGCAAGAAAGCCGGTGTTACCGGCGAAAACAAAAAACCCGGGCAACGGGTCGCAGACCCGCGATCCCGAAACAAGGAGGAGCACTATGGCTCTTCGATTTCTTTTGTTCATGGCACTGGCGTTCGCGCTGGTGGCTACCGTTACGTTCGCCGGCCCCGCCGGCGAAGACGACGAGGCGGCGATGGCCGCCGAGAAGGAGTACGTGACCGATCCGTCCACCGGCAAGCAGGTGCTGAAGCCGGCGTACGGCGGGACCATTACCGCTGCGCTGCTAACCCTTCCGTTTGACCACGCCGACACGTGGGTCAGCCACGCCGGCGGGTTGTTCGGGGGACCGGCGCTGGACAAGTTGGGCCAGGCCGACTGGGCAGTCGACCGCAGCGTCAACAAGTTGGTGACCTACTATCCCCCGAGCGTCGTGACCGGCCACCTGGCCGAGAGCTGGGAGAACCCGGATCCGTTGACCTACATCTACAAGATCCGCGACAACGTCTTCTTTCACGACAAGCCGCCGGTGAACGGTCGCCAGCTGACCGCCGACGACATGGCCGCCAACTACGAGCGCCTGTTTGGCATCGGCAGGTTTGCCGGACAGGAGCCCGCGCCGCACACCTGGGGAACCAAGTCGATCCCCATCGAGTCGGTAACGGCTACCGACGAGCTGACGTTCGAGATCAAGCTTTCGCAGCCGCACGCGGACACGTATCGACAGCTGTTCGACGACTGCCACATCCGGGCATACCCACCCGAGATCTTCGACAGGCTCGGCAACGTCAACAACCTGATCGGCACCGGGCCCTTCATCGTGAACGACTACGTCAGCGGCACTTCGGTAACGTTCGACAGGAACCCCAACTACTGGAAGGACGACGAGAAGTTCCCGGGGAACCGCCTGCCCTACGCCGACAAGCTCGTGATGCTGATGATGAGCGACGAGGCGACCAGGATTGCGGCACTGCGGTCGGGCCAGATCGATATCACCGGGGAGACGGGCGTCTCGCGGATCAAGTCGATCGCCAACGCGGTGCAGCTCAAGAAAGATGTTCCGGGCATACAGCTCTTCCCGATCGCGATCAAATCCGAGACGTCGTTGGCGATGAGAATGGATAAACCTCCCCTTAACGACATCAGGGTGCGCCACGCGCTGCAGATGGCGCTCGACCTAAAGACCGTCAGGGACAACTATTTCTTGGGCTTCGGCGATTGGCAGCCGACGGGGGTCATCGGGCCGGCGGTGACCGGCTACAACAACCCCTTCGATACTTGGCCCGAGGAGCTCAAGAAGTTCTGGTCCTACAACCCGGCGGGTGCCGAGCGACTCCTCGACGAGGCCGGATACCCACGCGGCGCGGACGGCGTCCGCTTCGAGACCTCGATCATGACCAACGGCGACCGGGGCGACGTGGGCTACATGGAGCTGGTCGCCGGCTACTGGAAGGAGATCGGCGTGCAGGCCGACATCGAAACGCCGGACAACGCCACGTATGCTGGACGGCGCCAGTCGTTAGATTTCGACGGATTCGTCGACTTCTGGACCGTCGGCAGCGACTTCGTGGCCCTCAACCAGACTCTCGGCACGTTTAGCGCCGCCAGCAACTACAGGCCCGGCGCCTTCAGCGATTCGGTGTTCGAGGCCAGGTGGGAGGAGTTACAGGCTGTGCCAATTGGTGACGCAGAGGAGCACCGACGGCTGGCGAAGGCGCTCGACATGTACGTCATCGAGCAGCACCCCTACATCTATGGTCCGCGGGTTGCAACGTTCAACGTTGCGCAGCCGTGGATCGTCGGCTACAACGGCGAGATGGCGATCGGCAACTGCGCCTGGAACGGGCCGTACGCGCGCATGTGGATCGATAGTCAGCTCAAGGCCGAGTTGAACTAGCTCGTTTTGGCTTTTGGGGCCTGGGGCCCGCCTGTGCGGCCCCCAGGCTCTCCTATTCTGTGCGTACCTACGTCATCCGGCGGTTGCTGCTGTTCATTCCGACGCTGTTCATCCTGAGCATGCTGGTGTTCTTCTCGGTGCGCCTGCTCCCCGGCGACTACATCGACATCCTGCTGAGCGACCCTCAGTTCGTCGGGACCGGGGTCGACCGGGAGCGGCTGAGCGAGATGCTGGGGCTGAACGTCCCAACCCACGTCGCGTACGTGCGCTGGGTGTCGGGGATCCTGTTGCGCGGTACGCTCGGTCAGTCCCTGCAACGGGACCTGGCGCCCGTGGAGGCGAAGATCCTCGCCAGAGTGCCCGTCACCCTGGAGCTGGGGGCGGCGGCGCTGCTCATCGGCCTGGTGATCGCGCTGCCGGTCGGCATCTTCTCCGCGGTGCGCCAGGACACCCTGGGCGATTACGTCGGGCGCAGCGTCGCCATCTTCGGGCTCGCCACCCCCAACTTCTGGCTGGGCCTGATGGTGCTGATCTTTCCCGGCATCTGGTGGGGCTGGGTGCCGCCGCTGCGGCTGTATCCCTTCAGCGAGGATCCGCTGGCCCACATCGGCATGTTTGTCGTACCCGGACTGATCCTGGGCACCGGCCTATCTGCCGCCACGATGCGGATGACGCGCACCATGATGCTGGAGGTGCTGCGCCAGGACTACGTGCGCACGGCCTGGGCCAAGGGCCTGCGCGAGCGAATGGTCGTCGTCCGCCACGCGCTGAAGAACGCGCTGATTCCGGTGGTGACGCTCATCGGGCTGCAACTCCCGATCCTGGTGGGGGGTTCGGTCATCATCGAGACGCTGTTCAACCTGCCCGGCCTGGGGTCGCTGCTCGTCCAGTCGCTGGCGAACCGTAACTACCCGATGGTCTCGGGCATCAACCTGTTCTTTGCCACCTTCATCCTGTTCAACAACCTGCTGATCGACCTGCTGTACGCCTACCTCGACCCGAGGATCCGGTACCGGTGACGGACCCCGCAAGAACGACGGGCAGCGGCACCACGACGATCGAGTCCGCCGCCGCAGGAGCACGGGGTCGTAGCCGAAGCCGTGCGCGCCGCGCGGACCGGGGGCAATCTCGCCGGGGCCAGCGCAGCCCCTGGACCGAGTTCGCGCGCCGGCTGGTGCGGGAAAAGCCGCTCGGGCTGCTCGGCGCGGTGATCATCGTGCTGTTCGTGCTGGTGAGCGTGTTCGCCGACCTGCTGGCGCCCGACCCCGAGCAGCGCCAGGACGTGACCCGGAGCCTGCAAGCCCCATCCGCCCAGCATCTGCTGGGAACCGATCACACCGGGCGTGACTTCCTGAGCCGCAACATCTACGGCGCGCGCCTGTCGCTGCTGGTCGGCTTCGCGGCGACCGCGGTGGCCGTGGTGGTGGCCACCACCGTCGGCGGCCTGTCGGGGTTCGTGGGCGGCCGGCTCGACTTGGTGCTGCAGAGATTCGTCGACGCCTGGATGGCGTTCCCGGGACTGCTGCTGCTGATGACCGTCATGTCGATCCTGGGCACCGGTGCGCTGCAGGTCATCGTGGTGCTGGGGCTGGTGTACGGCATCGGCAGCTCGCGCGTGGTCCGGGGTGCGGTGATCGGCGTCAAGGAGAACGCCTACTTTCAGGCCGCGCAGGCCGTCGGCAGCCCGGTGTGGCGCACCGTGCTGCGCCACGTGCTGCCCAACGTGATGCCGCCGATCATCATCATCTTCAGCATCACCATCGGCACGGTGATCATCACCGAGGCTTCCCTGAGCTTCCTCGGCTTCGGGTTGCCGCTGAGCGTACCGAGCTGGGGCGGCCTGCTGAGCCGCGAGGGGCGCCGCTACATGCAGGTGGCGCCCTGGCTGGCGATGTGGCCGGGGATCTTCCTGACCATTGTGGTGTACGGCTTCAACATGTTCGGCGACGCTGTGCGCGACCTGCTCGACCCCCGCCTCCGCGGCGGCGCCGGCCGCTTCTCCGACCCCCGCCGCACGCCGCGCCGCAGGCGTCCCGTCGCTCGTTAAGCGGCGGCGGTTGCTACACACAACGAACGTCCGAGAGCTGAACAAGAAACCCATCGCTCGCGTTGCGGCAGCCTGCGTATTCACGGGCGTGCCGCCTCGACCTTCGCTATGCGCCCGCCCAGTCCGCGCAGGGGCGTCGCCCGGCTCGGCGCCGTGGACGTGCTGACCAACGTCGCGGGCGGGTTTCTGATGGCCGAGCCCGTGCATGAGACCGGCCGCAAGCGTACCAGGAAGAGTTGATCACCGCCCAGCCCATCCCACGGTGACTTGGATCAGCCACTCCGCACGTCAGGATGGCGAGGCGGGATCGAGGCAGGCGAGGAACTCTGCGGCGGTGTCGCAGCGCACCAGCCAGTCACCGATCTCGCCCATCCGTTCCGGGTCGGCGATCGGCGCCAACACGGCGGCCAAGCGGGCGGCGGTGTCGGCCCCGAAGCGCGCCGCCGCCTGCCGGCACAAGAGCGCCCGTTGCTGGTCCAGACCCTGCTCGCGACCCTGTTCTCGGCCTTCCGCAAGACCCTGCTCGCGGCCCTCGCGGAGCCACTGCTTGGGCCACTCGGCTACCCGTTCCACCAACGTCATCCTGACCTCCTCCAGCGTCCGCACCGGCGGCAGCGCCATGCCCGCCGGCGCCAGCCGCTCCGCCATCTGCCGTATCCAATCCACGAACGCGCGTTGCAACTCCGCCGCCCGCGGCTCCCGCAACCACGGCTGCAGCGCCTCCCACACCCGCAGCAGGTCCGCCAGCGACTGGCTCTGCTCCAGCCCGGCCACCGCCCGCAGCAGGTTGCGGCGCGGTAGATCGTCCCGCACCAGGCGCCGCAGGTCAAGCAGGTAGTAGCGCTGGGACGGCTGAAACCGGGCCAGCCACGCACCCGCCGGCGCGATCAACTCACCCATCTCCTGCGTCGAGAGCCACAGCCTGGGCCCGTTGTAGAGCACGATCGGCAGCACCGGCGGCAGTCGCCCGGCGGCCACCTCCGGCGCCTCGTTGCGCACCAGTTCCTGGTACAGCAGGCCGGTGTAGGTATGGATGCGGAGCGCCATCCAGCGGTCGTCCTCGGACTGGAACTCCAGCAGCACCAGCAGATACACCCAGCGCTGGCCCAGCCGCAGGCGCCAGACGGTGTCGCCGTGGCGCTTGAGCAGCTCGTCGCTGACGTACTCGGTGGCAAGCTCGCTCAATTCGGAGAAGTCGGCCGCGGCCAGCAGATCAGCGGGGAGGCAGGCGCGCAGCAGGTGCTCGACCATGAGCTTGGAGCCGAACAGGCGTTTGTAGTTCTCGTCGTACAGCATCGGCGTTGCCGTACTACCGATAACTGCGCGCGGTCGCCGATGCTTCACGGACGAGTCGGAACCGGACATCGCCGTGGTGCGACCGTTCGGGCGTCGGCTCGGATTGGACGTGCCGGTCTGGGTGCAGTATGGACGCTGGTTGGGAGACATTTTCCTGCACGGCAGCCACGGCCAATCACTGCTTGGCCGTGGGGCGGTGGAGGAGCAGATACTGGGTAGACTGCCGGTAACCATCCAGCTCGGCGTCATGGCAATCGTCATCGGGCTGGTGATCGCGCTGCCGGTCGGCGTCTACTCGGCGATTCGCCAGGATAGCGCCGCCGACTACCTGGGGCGCTCGGTCGCCGTCATCGGCCTGGCCACGCCAAACTTCTGGCTCGGCATCATGGTCATGATCTACCCGGCCATCTGGTGGGGCTGGACGCCGCCGAGGGCCTCAAGGAACGGGCCGTGGTGATCCGACACGCCCTCAAGAATGCCCTCATCCCGGTGGTGTCCCTGGTCGGCCTGCAGTTGCCGATTCTGGTCGGCGGTGCCGTGATCATGGAGAACATATTCAACCTGCCGGGGCTCGGTCGTCTCTTGCTGATTGCCCTCAATAACAGAGACTACCCGATGGTCTGGCCGGTGGTGTCCTGCACCAACTGGCCCAGGAGCTGGTTGTTCAGGCTCTGGCGCACCTCGCGGTTGGGGTAGCCCAGCCGATACAGGACGTTGCCGCCCAGGTCCTCCTCGCCCTCGATGGTCAGGTAGCCGGTCTGGAACAGCAGCGCCTCGGTGCCGATGTGCTCTGCGGCGGTGCGGCCGCCGACGTCGAACGCCCCCAGCAGCTCGGCGGTGCTCACCATCTCGCCCAGGGTCACCGAGCTGACCCGGCGCCGGTACAGGGTCTCCACCAGGAAGCGCGGGGTGCCGGTCTCGAACCAGTACGCGGCGAACTTGCGGCTGCGAAACAGCTGCAGCACGTCGTACGGGTTGTACATCTTCTCCGTGCCCAGCCAGCTATAGCCGTTGTACCAGTGGCGAATCTGTTCGCGATCCAGACCGGGCAACTCAACCGCGAACACCGTATCCAGGTCCTCGTCCGTGTACCCGCAAATCGACGAAAAGGGCGCATCGAGGGTGATGTCGGTGAGGTTGTTCAGGTCCGAGAACAAGCTCACCTTGGGAAACTTGCTCACCCCGGTCACGAAGGTGAACCGCACGTGCGCGTCGCTGGACTTGATCACCCCGTACAGGCCGCGCAGGAAGCCGCGGTTGGCGCGCGCCACTTCCGGCTCCTCCAGCACGTCCAGGATCGGCTTGTCGTACTCGTCCACCAGCACCGCCACCCGCTGCCCACTCTCCCGGTGCAGGGCGGCCAGCAGGTGACGGAAGCGCGCCGGCGCGGTGTCGTAGCGGCCGGTCACGCCCAGCTCCCGCTCGATGCCGTCCAACAGCGCCATGACCTCCTGGTGTAGCGCGCCGGGCTCTGCAAAGCTGCCACCGGCGAAGTCCAGCCGCACCACCGGATGGCGCACCGACCACTCCCAGCGGTCATGGATGTACAGCCCCTGAAACAACTCCTCGCTGCCCGCGAACAGCTCCTTCAGGGTGTCTACCAGCAGGCTCTTGCCGAACCGCCGCGGCCGTGACAGGAAGTAGTGCTTACCCGCTTCGTGCAGCCGCCAGATATAGGCGGTCTTGTCCACGTAGTAGTAGTCCTCTTCCCGGATCTCGCGAAAGGTCCGGATGCCGAGGGGCAGCCGCCGCTTACGTGCCATCGGCTCATCCTACCCCCCGCGCGCGCTCCTTACCACACCACCTGACCGCTCAGGGTTCATTAAGCGGTTAGCGCCCCAAAACCGACGCCCGAGGCGCCGCTTTTGGCCCATTCCGCCGATCCGCTCGGACCTCGTCGGCGAAGCCGACACGCGCCTAGCGTAAGTTGAGCATTCTCAGACGCAAGTTGTTGCTGTACCGTAATTTACGATTTTTGTTTGTCACTACAATCGACTCCTCCCTCGGGTCGGCGGGGTCGCCGGTATCCGTAGCGCCCGGTAGATCTCGCGCGCCGCCAACTCCGGCTGCGACGGACACCGCAATCGAAACACCGTGCCATCGGTGCACTGGTGGACGATGGTCACCATCTGATGGGTCGTCAGCAGGTCCCGGATCGTCGGCCACGAGCGGTGGTCGCCACTCTCCTGCAGACGCCGTTCGATGGCATGCAGCAGGTGGTAGGCCAGCAACGAGATGAAAATGTGCGCGTCCACCCGTGCGCTACGCTGATGGAACACCGGGCGCAGCCCCAAGGTGCTCTTCAGGTAGCGAAACGACCGTTCGATGCGCGCCAGCAGTACGTACAGCTTCCAGACCTCGGCTTCCGCCAAGTCAGTGCGATCGGTGCGCAGCAGGTAGGTCCCATCGAGTTCCTCGGCTACCACCTGCGCTTCCTCCTTCCGGCCCCAGCGGACTTCCGCTTGGCCCTCAGCCGTGTGCAGTTGCACCGTGTAGTAGCGCGCCAGGCGCGGATAGCGCCCCAGCAGGCGCCCGATCGCCTGGTCGATCTTCTCCGGTTTCTTCAACCTGCCGGCCGCCACCCGCGCTCTCAGTTTCTTGGCATCCTGTTCGAACAGGTGTGCGAACCGTTCCCGTATCGCACGATCCTTGGCCGCCCGCGCCTCACTGTAACACAACACGTACAGCTCACCCTGATGCCGCCGCAGTTGGCCTGAGACGACGATTTTCCCCTTCCTGTTCACTTTCACCGGCACGTATCCGGAACTGTCAATCTCGGGAAACAGCTCACGCCGCTGGCTCTGTTCAGTGGTCACGATATAGTGCTGACCGCGCTTGCGCAGCACTGCCAAGTTCTCGTCCGTCGCCAAGCCACGGTTCATTACCACCGTCGCCCCGCCCCCGCTCGGAACACTGATCCGGCGGTCCAGGCTGTCGAGCATCTGCGCCATGGTGGTCTCGTCTTTGGTGTTGCCCTTGAACACCTCGTGCGCCTTGGGAAAGCCCTCGCCATCCAGCACCAGACCGACCACTACCTGCTTGCAGTCCGGTCGATGATCCCGCGAGTACCCCCGCGCCGCCTTCTCGTTGTTGGCCGCGAGGCCTTCGAAGTAAGTGGAACTCAAGTCGTACAGGATGATGGTTTCTTGCAGCGTGAACAGCCCCCGCTCGCGCGCTGCCAACTCCGCCTCGATGGCAACTCGGTGCTCGTAGAGCTTGTCCGAGATGCGGTACAGCCGGTCTTTGTTGACGGTGTGCATGCTGCCGGGCATCAGCTCAGCGAGCGCCGTGCGGGCGAACCAGCCGACGGTGCCGCGCTCACTGCGCGGCGCCACCAAGCGGCCGACCACCTGGATCTCGGCCAGCCGGCACTGCCGTTCCGAAAAGCCCTGGCGCTGCAGCATCCGATCGCAGTGGAGTTGCTCCCAGAACACCTGAGCAACGTATTCGGGGCCAAGCTCGCGCAGGTGCTCACTGCTGCTGCGCTTGGGATAGACTTCCTTGGCCGGCCCGGGATCGCCCTGCTGCGCCTGTTGGCGCTGTAGTTTGTGGCGGATGCGTTCGGCGAAGGGCGCGGCCAACTGGTCCAGATCAGAGGCGCCGAACGGAATGACTTCCTGGTGATTGAGAAGGTCGTGGATGCGTTCGGCCAAGCGCGGCCACTCGGACTTGGGGAGCGTGAGGGTGCCGAGGCTCAGGATGAGTCGCTGCCGGGGGCCGTTATCGGTGCGTACCGACTGCAGGAGGCGGTGGTAGGTGTAGGAGCGGCCGTTGCGGGTGACTTTGAGCTGACCGATGAACACGCACGCACAAGATAGCAACGGGGGCGAGAGCGGTCAAGATATTTCTGCACCAAAAACTGCCTACCATGCGGTTTATCACTACATGGCGAAAAACTCGTCCTCCGATAGGAATCTCTCGCCCTCAGAGGCCTCCGTTCATCTGTGCGACCGGCAAATCTCGCTACATCGTCCTCGAAAGTGCTCAACTTACGCTAGCTGGGGCGGCATGCTCAGCCGCGAGGGACGCCAGTACATGAGCATCGCGCCGCGCCTGGCGCTCTGGCCGGGTGTGTGCCTGACGATCGTCGTGTATGGCATCAACATGTTCGGCGACGCACTGAGGGACCTGCTCGCCCCGCGGCTGCGCGGCGGTAGCGGTCGCTACGGAGCGCCGAAGAAGTGAGCGGCACCGGGCTCGCGCGATTCGACGGCGGTAGAGGGGCGCCCGGGTGGTCGTGATGTCGAACACCGCCTTGGCGATGTCGAGCCGGAGAACGACTACTTCCAGGCGGCCCGGGCAGTTGGCAGCCCCGCCGCAGGCAGAAAATCGGCGACCCGGAAACCGGACACGGCGGTGCGGCTGGCGCCCAGCCGTCGTGTCGCCGCCATACGCCCTACCAGGCCGACCTCCACGTGGACGATGCCGGATGCGTTGCGCAACACGGCCGCGACGGCATCCAGCGCCGCGAACGCACCGCTGCGCGCCGTCTCTGCCCACTTGGCGTCGAGCAGCCGAATCCGCTCATACGGCCCTTGAATGAGGAAGTCGGCCTCACGGTTCTGCTGGTCTCGATAAAACCACAGCGACCAATCGGGGCGCGTGAGTTGGAGCCGGGTCCGCAATTCGGCGCACACGAAGTTCTCCCAGATCGGACCGGTGAGGGGCGACCTGCCCAGATCATCGGCGCCAATGCCCAACAGGAAACAAAGCAGTCCGGTGTCGTTGAAGTAGAGCTTTGGCGACTTCACCAGCCGCTTGCCGACATTGGCGAAAAACGGCTCCAGGAGCGTCACCTGGTTGCCCGCCTCGAGGGCCGACAGCCACTGACCCACGGTAGTCTGGGAAATGCCGACGTCGCGCGCAATGCCTGACTTGTTGAGGAGTTGTCCGGCGCGAACCGCGCATGCCCGCAGAAAGCGCTCGAAATCGCGCAGACTGCCCACATTCACGATCTGGCGCAGGTCACGTTCCAGATAGGTGCTTACGTAGCTATGGTAGAACTCGCGCGCCGGAACGGTCCGGTCCGCCCACAGTTCCGGAAAACTGCCCCGGACCAGCATCTCGCCGGTGGCAGCCGGCTCCTGGCGCCAGCCCGCATGGCGCATCTCGTCCACGCACAACCCGGGCAGTTCCACCACGGCGCAGCGCCCCGCCAGACTGTCGCTCACCCCGCGCATCAAGGGAAACTTCTGCGACCCGGTGAGGATGAACTGGCCCCTGCGGGAGCGCGCGCCGTCGACGGCCACCTTCAAGTGCCGAAACAGTCCGGGTGCATACTGCACTTCATCGATCACCAGCGGAGCTGGATGATCCTGCAGGAAGCTGGCGGGGGCCTCTTCGGCCTGCTCCGCCAGCAATTGCAAATCCAGGCTGACGTAATGATGATCGGGGAACAGCCGCTTGAGGAGCGCGGTCTTGCCGGTCTGTCGCGCGCCGGTGAGAATCAGCGCCGGGAACGCGGCCGCCAACCGCCGCAGCCGGTCCTCCATGATCCGAGTTATCCACATGCTTATTCAATAATTTCATATTAAACCGACAATTTGTCAAGACTGAGGCAAAGAGACAGCATCATCCAGGCGCTGTTGCTGGGCTCGGCGCAGGCTGGCGCCCGCCGTCACGCAGCACCCGCGTGCCTATACGCCGGTCGTCGACGTCTATCCCTTCGAGGACGTGCACAAGCCACACTCCTGGGAGGCAAAGTGGTACGGCGGCAGCAAGGCACAGAAGCGCGAGGTCTATCGAAGCTAGTGTCCTGTCTCAGAAGTCAGTTTGCAGTAAATCTTGAGTGATTCGAGGATATGGTCGGCGCTCTTGGTCCAGATGAACGGCTTTGAGTTCTCGTTGTGGACCCTCAGGTACTCCTCTATCGCCTGTTCCAGCTCCGTGGTGCTGCGGTGCGTGCCGCGCCGGATCTGCCGTTCGGTGATCGCCGCGAACCACCGTTCGACCTGGTTGATCCACGATGCGCTCGTGGGTGTGAAGTGCAGGTGGAAGCGCGGCTGGCCAACCAGCCAATCGTGAATCATCGCCGTCTTGTGAGTGCCGTAGTTGTCCAGCACCAGATGAATGTCGAGATCCTCCGGGACGGCTTTGGCGATGTCGTCGAGAAACCTGCGGAACTCCACCGCTCAGCCCACACGCCTTGGCCATCGAGCGCGTGCTCCAATGCGTAGCACCTGCCGGGATCGTCTCCAAGGTTTGCACCACCACCCGCTCCACATCGTCGTCCCCAATCGTGCGCGGCGCTCCCGGTCGCGGCTCGTCCAGTAAGCCATCGCAGCCGGCGCGCAGAAAACGCCGCCGCCACTTGCCGACGGTACCGCGGGTCGTGCCCAGTTCGCCGGCTACCTTCAGGTCGCTCTTGCCGGCGGCCGTCTCCAGCACGATCCGCGCCCGCAAGACCAGCGCTTGAGCAGTCTTGGACCGTCTCACCCAGCGCTGCAGTTCTTGCCGCTGAGCCTCCGACAGATCTGGAATCTGTCGCGTGTAGTGATTCGCCATAGTCGTTTCCGCGTCGCGGCTGAGCAACGCGATGTATCACTGGGCGCGGGTGGCGATCCAGCACGATCCGGCGAGTCGGGAGCGGTATGCGGCGCTACGAGCGCGCGGGCGGCTTTGACGGGCACTTTGCGGGATTCCGGGGGGTGCCCCCTGGGGTATGAGCGCCAGGCTAACTGGCATATGACGGTTGATCAGATTCCTGGAGCATCGGATTGGAGATCGGCGGGTGCTGCGGCTGATAATATGGGAACCTGGGCGCCATGAGCCGTTGCGCGGCAATCGGTTAGGGGCTGAGCAGGTTCCCATAACGTGCTGTCATCTCCCGGTGGTTTCTTACCACGAAGGAGATGAATCATGGTCCTACCCTTCCGGCCTACGAAGCGCATTTGAACGATCAGGGCTGTTCACCCGGCCTCTTCCACCGGTCGACAGCCACAGCCCGCCACATGATTGCGTTCGATCCCGCGTCGGACCGCCTCGCAGTTGCCCCGGTATGTCGAGCAGGAAGACATCGAGGCCCTGATCGCGAGCTGCGACACCGCCACTTCCATCGGATTACGGGATCGGGCCGTCCTGCTGCTGCTGCTGCTGGCACGGCTCGCTCTGCGCCCCGGAGAAGTTGCCGCCTTGAGGCTCGACGACATCGACTGGGAGCAGGCGTTGGTCGCGGTCAGCGGGAAGTCGCGCCGCAGCGCAGCGCTGCCGTTGCCGCAGGAGACCGGGGACACCCTCAAGGACTACATCCTGCGAGCGCGACCGCGCACCGCCTGCCCGACGGTGCTTCCGCGATTCCGTGCTCCGCACGGCTGCCTGTCCGCCTCCGCGGTCAGCGCAATCGTGCGCCGGGCCATGCAGCGGGCCGGGATCGACGGCGAGGGCCTCCCGGCCGCCTACGTGTTCCGTCACTCGAGAGCCACCCATCTGCTGCGCAGCGGAGCTGCGCCGGAGGCCGTCGGCGCCCTCCTGCGCCACCAGTCGGTGAAGACGACCGCACTCTACGCTCGCGTGGATGCTCCGATGCTGCTCGCTGTGGCGCAGCCCTGGCCGGGGGAACCCCGATGACGCTGGCCGACCACGTTCTGACCTATGCCGCGTTCAAGCGCGCCACCGGCCTGGCCTTCCGGGAACAGGAGCGGCTGCTGGCCAGCTTCGCCCGGCACGCCGAAGCGCGGGGCGAGCGAAGCGTGCGCGTCGAGACTTGTCTCGACTGGGCGTCGCAGTCTGCGTCACCGCATAAAAAACAACAGCGGCTGCACCTCGTCTGCGGGCTGGCAGCCTACTTGCATGCCGAGGACGAGCGCCACGAG
Source organism: Spirochaetia bacterium (assembly GCA_965198005.1). Lineage (GTDB taxonomy): Bacteria > Spirochaetota > Spirochaetia > SZUA-6 > Bin103 > Bin103. The sequence continues at coordinate 235,296 of CBDAOI010000002.1, read as the reverse complement.
GTGCCCCACCGCGATGCACTCGGTCGCCAGAGGTATCACCGCCCGCCGCCGCGGCTCCTGTCGCTGGAGCAGATCTGCCAAGTCATGGATGCGGCGCTGGATCTGCCTCCCGCCGGCTCCATCACCCCCGTGACCTTCCATTACCTGATCGGGCTGGTCGCGGCGACCGGCCTGCGCCGCGCGGAAGCCACGGGCCTGCGGCTCTCGGCCATGCCAACGCCACTGATACCTACTGGTACCTCGAGGCAACCCCGGTCGTGCCGAATCAAGTGTCCGCAGCCACCGAAAGACTGCATGCGGGGAGGGGGCACGATGACTGAGCTCGCAGGGCCGCCGCCACCCACACGGTCACCGGCCTGCGGGATCGCGCCATGTTGTGCCTGGCCTACAATGCCGGCCTGCGCATCTCGGAACTGGTCGGCCTGGCCCTGGACGACCTCCAGGCACCGGGACTCGACCGCATCCGGATCCTGGGCAAGGGCCGCCGCGGGCGCGTCCTGCCGCTGTGGAAGGAAACCCGCGGCGCGCTGCGCACCTGGCTCGGTGTCCGGCCGGACAGCCCCGACCGGCATCTGTTCCTGAACGCCTTCGGAACCGGCCTGACGCGACGCGGCTTCGCCAAGAGACTCGCCTTGCACGCCAAGGCCGCGGCACGCGCAGTACCTTCGATCGCGGGCAAGGCCATCACGCCACCCGCCCTGCGCCACGCCTGCGCGAAGGACAGGAAAGGACGCTTCGGGCTGGGGCGGAAGCCAATTCGGAAGCGGATGAATCGTGCCGGGTAACCGGCGTTCCTACCGCGCCCTCCCTGGGTTTGGAAGGCCGTCAGGGGGCCGCTATGAGGCCGACTCGGACGCCGAGCGGCCCGCTGCCGGCCAATCGGCGGTGAATGCCGGCCCTGAACGGGTCCGAGTGCCGAGATCGTCGCCGCGGCGGCGCTCGTGCTGCCGCTCCTGTCCGAGCAGCCTCGAACTCAACCGACGAGCGGCTCGCGGTTGCACCTCCGGAGCGCCGCGACGGCCGCAGCAACGGCCCATTCCCCCCGCGCGCGGCGACTGACGGAGCGGCGGCTTGACGCTCGAGGAGGTCTGCCGTCGCTAGTAGCTGGTCCTGGAGGTGGCTGCGACCCGACCAGGCTGGGCTGCGGGCGGTGGCGGCGCGGTCAATACGGAGCCAGCGGTGCCGGGAAGCGGCGTTGACGGGTGTTGCAGGGGGTACCCCCAGGCTACCCCCGAGGGGCTGGAAGGCCCTCAGCGGGCCGCTGTGAGGCCGACGTGGACGGTGAACGGCCTGCGGACGGCCACATCGCCGGCGAATGACGGCTCCGGAGGGGCGATGCGCCCGAGTCGGCGCCGCGAGGGGCTCTCGGCTGCCGCGGCTGCCCGAAAGAAATCTCAAGAAACCTTCAATTCGCCAGTTTTTCCTGTTGATTCGTTGCCGCAGGGGTGGCATACTGAAAGTCTCAGGTTTGAACGGATGCAAAAGATGGCTGAAAACACTACTCAGCGCTGCCACCGGTTAGGGGCAACGCAACCAGCGCGTCCTATCCTCGCCTACCCCCCCTCCCCGGAAATCCTTTCGCGGCGGGGGTTGGCAAATGGTGGGGCCCCCTCCAGACTGTCTCTTCAGGCCATCGACTGCCGTTCACCGAGAATTGCTGGGCCGATTCGTGGTTGGCGTCCACCGGAGCGGAGGTTATGATAGGGTGGGATGCAGTCAATCGCGACATCGCGACTACTCTGGGTCTGGGTATAGCTGTGCCTCACCTGCGGAGGGCTTGAGTGACCTATAACACGTCAACGCTTATGACACTCTGTTCCCCTGACAGCCGCTCGCCGAGATTTGCTGAAAATCAGCTCGCGGCGGGCTTGCTTAATGGTGAGGAGTCCCCCCCCCAACCACCACTTTGTCGAACCGAGAAACATCTAACCGCTCCGGCTGATCGCCCCGTACGTGCCCCCGCGCACGCCGTCGCCTTCACCACCGCCGTAGCTATCGGTGGCGCCGGCTTGGTCCATCGCCGAACCGGCATGCGGGCCGCCCGCGCCCTTCCCGGCGACCGCAACCGTCCCGGATCCCCGCCCGCGACTGACTGCCGGCAAACTCACCCCCGGCGTTGCCGGCCATTCAGATTCGCTGCTGCGCCGACCACCACCCAGTGTGGGTCCGCGGAGCGGTCGGTGCTTGCATGATGGGGCGCGCACGCGGATCCCATCTTACGTCAGCCGTCTGGCAGGGCACCCTGTGCCCCAAGAAGGAGGTGAAGATGATACTGAAAGAACCGCACGCGCGCGCGGCGTGAGCCGGGGTGAACCCGCTGAGTCACACGCCGCGCGCTTTCAGTATTGACTCAGACTGGCAGCAAGCGTTGCGCGCGTGAGAGTAGCCAGGGAGCGGCCGGCCGCTCCGCAATACTCTCGAAAAATCTACATACGGAGAAACGTATGAATATTGTAAGAATTAGAATGACCTTCGCGTTTGCGTTGGTCCTCGTAATGAGCGCGACCGGCCTCTGGGCCGCTGGCGCAGATGAGGAGCCGGCAGCCGCTGCCGACAAGAGGTATGTCACCGACCCCACCAGCGGCAGGGTGTTCACCGCGCCAGAGTATGGCGGGACACTCACCCATGCCGAGTTGACCATGGCTGAGAGTACTGACATTTGGTTCCACGGTGGCAGTGTGACCACTTCCTTTATCACCCCCGTTCTAGAGAAGCTAAGCATCGGCGACTGGGGAATAGATAGAGAAGAATATGCCTGGAATGATCAGAGCTCTCCTCCATGGGCCCTAAAAGGGGCTCTGGCGGAAAGCTGGGAGCAACCCGACCCGCTGACTTATGTCTTCAAAATCCGCCAGGGCGTTCACTGGCACGATAAGGCGCCGATGAACGGTCGGGAGTTCGATGCCTATGACGTTGAATGGAACTATCACCGTTATTATGGTCTGGGCAGTGGCTTTACCGAACCGTCCCCCAACCGTTACTGGGACACATCAATAGTCGAATCGGTAACGGCCACCGACAAATGGACGGTTGAGTTTAAGCTGAATGAGCCATCCCTCTTTGCGATAGACAATATCATCGACCAATGGGCTGTTTGGATATATCCCCCCGAGGTAATCAAGGAACACGGAGACGCTAAGGACTGGCGGAACCTGGTCGGCACTGGGCCCTATGAGCTGACTAACGTGGTCGAGGACACCTCTACCACCTATACCAAGAACCCTGACTACTGGGCCTACGACGAAAAATACCCGGAGAACCGCTTGCCCTATATTGACAAGTTAGTGGGCCTGGTTATGCCAGTGCCAGCGACACGCCTGGCGGCACTGCGCACGGGTAAGCTTGATTACATGGGTCAAAACGGCGACGTTCCAATAAGGTCTATCGACCAGCTAGAGAGTCTCCAGCGGACCAACCCCGAAATCGTGTTGTGGAAGTATCTTTTTCGGTCGAATAATTCTTTTGGTATGAACGTGAATAATCCGCCCTTTGACGACATCAGGGTGCGCCAGGCAATGCAGATGGCACTCGACCTTGAGACAATTTACGCTACCTACTATAAGGGTTATGGATCTACCAGACCTCAGGGGCAGATTGCCGATGATATGAAAGGGTGGAGCACCCCATTTGAAGAGTGGCCCGAAGAGGTCAAGAAATTCTATACCTATGACCCGGCAGGTGCAGAAGCGTTGCTTGATGCGGCTGGGTATCCTCGCGGCGCGGACGGCATTCGCTTCAAGACCGTGTTGAGCCACTTCTCGCGGTACGATGAGACCTTTGCAGGGTTGTGCGCTGCATACTGGGGTGAGATTGGCGTTGATGTCGAGGTTCAGGTACCGCCAATACCTGAGTGGGCCGCTAAAGGAACGAGCCGACTTTTTGAAATGAGGTCTACGTCAGCAGCCAACAGGTACAAGCCTAGTGGTGGCTTTCCAAGGCAGTACGTGTCGACGATGTCATGGAACTCTTCCGCAGTGAACGACCCGGATTATGACGCCATGTACGAAGCGTTTCAGAAAGCTGACACCCTTGAGGAGGCGCAGAGGCTGACTAGAGAGGCAGCTATGTTAGGGATAGAGAGGCACTGGACCATATGGGGTGGCGAAATCTCACAGTGGAACGTAACCCAGCCGTGGGTCATGGGTTATAACGGTGAAGTCTGGTTGGGAACCGGTCACCAAGATAACTTCTTCGCCCGCCTCTGGATTGATAGTGAGCTAAAGAAAGCAATGGGTCATTAGGGGTTTCATCCCCTTGTGGCTGACCTTAGGGAAAAAGGGAGCTGGGAGGCTCAAGCCTCCCGGCTCCCATACACCATGTCATTGCGAGGCGCGCCTTCTTACTGTCATTCCGGGCGAAGACCCGGAATCCAGAAAACGCAACCATTTGAAATTACTCTGGATTCCCGCTTTCGCCCTTCAACTTCGTTCAGGACAAGGCTGGGAATGACGGGAAAGGGGGATACAGGGGGATGGGGCCTTCACCAACGATGGGCTACAGGTGTTCTATCGAGTGATCCTTGAACCCTGGACAGGGGAATCAAGGGGGACACCCCCTTGAACCCCCGTTTCAGAGGGGTTTCACCCCTCTGGACTCCCCAAAACGGTGAGAGGCGAGTTTCTTGGCAGGGGTCGTTCGCACCTTAGAGAGTGCCGCGCCAGCCGGGCAAGGGGATGGAGATGGGACTGGATTGCGGTTTTCACCGCAATGACGGGGGAAGGTGGATTCCCGCTTTCGCGGGAATGACGGGAGCCTGCCCCGTACCTGATACGGGGTTGGGATATATACCGCAATGACAAAAGAGGGTTGGCAATGACAAGGAGGAGTGTGAGCTGAGAGCCTATATCATCAGGCGGTTATTGCTGATAATCCCCACCCTGTTTATATTGACCATCCTGGTCTTTCTCGCGGTCCGCTTCATCCCCGGCGATATAATAGACGTGATGGTGGGTCAGATGGAACACTACTACGGGGAGGTTGACCGTGAAGCTTTTGAGCGTATGCTTGGATTAGACGTGCCTGTCTACGTGCAGTATGGACGCTGGATAGGAGCGTTGCCAACCCCTGACCCGATTACCAAGGAGTCCCACTTCAACGGTATCCTCCAGGGCACCCTTGGCGAATCAATGTGGGGCAGCCCTTTGCCGATAGAGGAGGAGATATTAGGTAGATTGCCGGTAACCATTGAGCTTGGTTTGTTGTCAATCGTAATCGGGCTAGCGATAGCCCTGCCGGTCGGCATCTACTCGGCGATTCGCCAGGATACGGTCGCCGACTACGCGGGGCGCTCTATCGCCGTCATCGGCCTGGCAACGCCTAACTTCTGGCTGGCCCTCATGGTCATGATCTTCCCGGCCATCTGGTGGGGCTGGGCGCCACCGACGACGTGGGTTCCTTTCACGGAAGATCCCCTGGGGAATCTCGCGGTGCTCATCATTCCCAGCCTGATCCTGGGGACGGCCGGTGCTGCAAGCACCATGCGGATGACACGCACCATGATGCTGGAGGTGCTCCGGCAGGACTATATCAGGACCGCCTGGGCCAAGGGTCTCAAGGAGAGGGTAGTTATTATCAGACACGCCATCAAAAATGCCCTCATCCCGGTGGTGTCGCTGATCGGCCTGCAGTTGCCGATCCTGGTAGGTGGCTCCGTTATCATAGAGAACATATTCAACCTGCCGGGGCTAGGTCGTTTATTTCTGGATGCCCTCGATAGAAGAGACTACCTGGTGGTCTCCGGAGTAAACCTGTTTTTCGGCACCGTAGTTATGCTTAGCATTCTACTTACCGACCTGATTTATCCTTATTTAGACCCCAGGGTCCGTTATAGATAAGGGGGGGGAACCGGGAATATGGGCGACGCCACAGGGATAGCATCGGCAGTAAGCGAGCAAAAGAGACGTGCAGGGCTGGCCGATTTCTTCATCAGGTTGTGGACGGAGAAGCCTCTGGGTACTGCCTGCGGGATGGTCGTCTTGCTCTTGATCCTGGTGGGGATCTTTGCCGATGTTCTGGCTCCTTATCCATATGACGAGATACACCTCGTAGACAGGCTGCAGGGCTCATCAGCCCGGTATCTGCTGGGTACCGACCAGGCGGGGCGAGACCTCTTGAGCCGCCTTATCCAGGGTGCTCGTCTTTCCTTACTGGTCGGTCTGGCGGCGACCACTCTCAATGTTATGGTCAGTACCCTGATAGGCGGCATTTCAGGATTCCTTGGTGGCAAATTGGACCTGGTTGTGCAGAGATTTGTCGATGCCTGGATATCTTTCCCGGGACTGCTCCTGTTGTTGACCATAATGAGTCTAGTGGGTCAGGGGTTGTTACAGATAATACTGGTCCTGGGGATATCAGGAGGCATCGGCGGTTCTCGAATCATGCGAGGCGCGGTGATCGGCCTCAAAGAGAATGACTATTTTCAGGCCGCCCGGGCCGTGGGCACGCCCACGGGTCAAATCCTGACTCGCCATGTCCTGCCTAATATCATGGCACCGATCATCATCGTCTTCAGCATCAACGTCGGTGGGGTGATTATCTCTGCGGCTTCTCTGAGCTTCCTCGGATTCGGTCTGCCTTCCGGGATTCCTGACTGGGGAGGTATGCTCAGCCGGGAAGGGCGTGAATACATGGAGATGGCGCCACGCCTGGCTCTCTGGCCGGGTCTTTGCCTGACGATTGTCGTGTACTGCCTCAACATGTTCGGCGACGCGGTGCGGGATCTGCTCGACCCACGGCTGAGGGGTGGTGGGGGTCGTCTGAGTGCGAACGATGCCGACAGGCGGCGGTCTTGGGGCGCTACTGGAACGCTTCGCGGCCGATCGGCTCGCCGATGAAGATTCCTTCCGGTCCCAGGTAGTTCACGCGGCGGCCGTCGATCAGGATCTGGACCAACTGGACGGTGGGAAACTCGGTTGCCGAGAACACCACCTGTTGGAGCTGGGCGTTGAGCCCGTCCCGGCCGAGGGGGTTGAAGCGAAAGCTCTCGTCGACGTCGACGTAGGCGATCCGTTCGGTGACGTAGACCCGGTTGAGGGTCACGTCGCGCGGGATCAGGGTGATCAATCCCTGGCTCATCTCCAGGGTGTCCGGACCGGCGAACAGCGTGGCCAGGGTGGCGGACAGCGGCGCGCCCGAGTCGGCGATGGTGCGGTTGACGCCGCGCACGGCGACCCTCCCCGCTTCGGTGACGTTCACGAAGAAGATGCGCCGGCTGGACTGCACCAGCGCCGGCCGGGATTCCGGCTCGCCCGCAGCCGGGGCCGCCGCGGCCGGCTCCGGCGCGGGTGCGCGCTCGGGTGCGGGTGCCCGATCCGGCGGGAGTGTCCGCTCCGGCGCGGTTGGCTGAGGCGTTGCGGACCCCCGGTCCGGCTCCGGCACGCGGCGCGGCGCCGGCTGCTCGTTCGGAGGCCGGGACGGCTGCGCCGCCGATGGCGACTCCGGCCGGTGGAGCAGATGGTCATCCGCGGCCGCCGGCGGGTCTCCGCGCCCCAGCGTGCCCTCCACCGAACGCTGGAACGAGCGCTGCAGCACGGCTACCAGGTCGGTGCGCTCCAGCACGTCGTAGATGGTGGTCCGATTCGACAGGAAGACCACGAAAGTGAGCAGCATGAACGCGGTCCAGAACAGCATCCCGAGCGATGCCTTCTTCTGCTGCTTCGGCTGGGGCCTGCTCCGTGTTCTCGCCATGCCGGGTCTCGTCTAGACAATCGGCATGCGCCCGCGCCAGGTTGAACCGGGCACTCCGGGCGGGCGGGCAGTGGCGGACCGGCAACCGGTTTGACGCGGGCGCCGACTCCATGTTGGGGTGAGGCACGATGGAAAGGTTGGAGCTGGTAGCGATCGTGGGCCGCCCGAACGTCGGGAAGTCGACCCTGTTCAATCGGCTGCTGGCGCGCCGGCGCGCCATTACCGCCGCCACCCCGGGGGTAACCCGCGACACGGTGGAGGAACATTGTGAGCTGGCCGGCAGGAACGTGCGGCTGGTGGATACCGGCGGCATCGGCGCGCCGGTGGATGCGCTCGGCGAGGCGGTCGGCGTACGCGCGCTCGGTCGGGTCGCCGGGGCCGCCGTGGTGTTGTTCGTGGTCGACGTGACCGGCCTGATGCCGGAAGACGAGGAGCTGGCTCGGCAACTGCGGCCGGCGAGCGACCGGGTCGTGGTAGTGGTGAACAAGGTCGACCACGCGGCGCGCCAGGACGCCGCCTGGGAGTTTCATCGTCTCGGTTACCGTACGGTGGTGCCGGTGTCCGCCGCCCACGGACGCAACATCTCGGCATTGCTGGAGGAGCTGGCGGCCCGACTGCCGGCGCGGCCGCCCGATCCTGCGGCCGCGCGCGCACCCGGACGCACCGGCGGCGGCGTGGACGGCGCGGTCCGGCTGGCGATCGCCGGCAGGCCCAATACCGGCAAGTCGACCCTCCTCAACCGCCTGCTGGGCGAGGAGCGCGCGCTGGTCAGCGGCTTGCCCGGCACGACCCGCGACCCGGTGATCGGCCGGCTCGTGTTCCGCGACACGCCGCTCGAGGTGGTGGATACCGCCGGCATGCGCCGCCGCTCGAAGGTGGCGACCGACGTGGAGTACTACGCGGTCAACCGCGCGGCGGCGCTGCTGGGAGAGGTGGACGTCGCGCTCCTCCTGGTGGACGCGCAGCAGGGATTGGCGGAGCAGGACAAGCGGATCGCCGCCTTGGCCATCCGCCGCGGGGTGGCGGTGCTGGTGGCGCTGAGCAAGTGGGATCTGGTAGCCGCGCAGCCCAACCTGCTGGAGGCGATGGTCGACCGGATCCGGTTCCAGTTTCCGGTGCTCGGCTTCGCTCCTGTCCTGGCCCTGTCCGGCCGAACCGGTCACGGGCTCGAGCGCATGCTGGGCAAGGTGGTGGAGTTGCACCGGCAGCTCACCCATACGGTCCCCACGCCGAAGCTCAACCAGGCGCTGGCGCGCTGGGCGCGAGAATACGTGCCCACGGTGCGCGGGCGCGAAGTGCGCGTCAAGTACGCCACCCAGACCGGCGCCAACCCGGTACGGTTCGTATGCTTCGTCAACCGTGCGCGCGGCGCCGGCGCCGCCTACCGCCGGTTTCTCGAGAACCGCATCCGCGGCGAGCTGGGATTCTCCGAAGTACCGGTCACGGTGGAGTTCCGCGAGTAGCGTCCCACCGAACCGGCGAACGGCCTCCGTCTTCGACGCCGCTTTACGCCGCCAGCGTAAGCGCCCTTCAGCAGCGGCTTGGAGGTGCCGTTACTAAGATTGGAGACCATACCTTGCTGGACCGGCAATCGGCGTCCGCTCCCCGCCCGCGCGGTGAGTTGCGCCGTCCGGCTCCCCGGTCAGGTGGGACATTGGAGGAACGTGCGGTGCTCGCCCCCGCGGACACGGCAGCCAGCGCTCGCGCGCCGCTGCCGAATCGAAAACACTTTACAGATGTGGCCACGGCCGCGGTCAGCCCGCGGCGCGCGCAGTCGGGCCGGCGGTGGCTCCGGTGGATGCGCCGCGGGTTGGTCGCGGCCTGCGTGCTGGTGGCGGTGCAGGCGGCGGCGTCCAGCGCCGAGCGCGACCTGTTCGCCGAGGCTGAACGCCGCTTCCGCGGTGGCAACTACGCATTCGCCCTCGAGGCCTACCAGGACTTTATCGAGCGCTATCCGCTGTCCGAGTTGGCCGGCGACGCCGCCTATCGGGTGGGCGTGGCACAGGCTCAGCTCGGCCGCCACAACGACGCGGTCGCCTCGTTCGAGCAGGTGCAGGTTCGCCATCGCAACACCAGGTACCTGCGCTTCGTCAACTTCTGGGCCGGGATCTCGCTGTACGAGTTGCAGGAACACGACCGGGCTTCCGCCAGTCTGACCGCGTTTCTCGACTCCGCGACGCTCGACAGCGCGACCGACCAGGACCTCATTCCACAGGCGTTGCTCTACCGGGGACTGGCTGACGTCGGCCTGGCCGCGGAGGTCGGTTCCGAGAGCGACGTCGGCCGCCAGGCACTGGACGGGGCCGTGAGCGCGCTGCAGCGCCTGCTGGAGCTCCCGGGGCCGCCACCCGCGGCGGAATTCGGCGAGATCGTGCTGGCGTACGTGTACGCGCTGCAAGGGCGCTACCGGCAGCTCCTGCTGCTCACCGACGAACGGGATCCTGCCAGCGTCGATGAGCGCTGGCGCTCGCAGTTTCTGGTATACCGCGCCGAGGCATACTGGCAGCTTGAGCAATACGAAGCGGCCGAGTCCGACTACAACGCCATCGTCGCCGCCGAAGAGGTGCCGGACGACATTGTTTCGGTCGCGCTGCGCCGGTTGTTCATCGCCGCCGAACGGCGCGGCGATCGGGACGCCCTGGACAAGGTAACGCTTACTGCCGAGCGGCGTTTCCAGGATTCGCGGCAGCGCGCCGCGTTCTGGCTCCACCTCGGGGTCGAGAACGTGCGCCGCGGGAGCTATGATCGCGCGCGGCCGGCGCTGAACCGTGCCATCGATCTGGATCCCACCAGCGGGATAGGCAACGCGGCCGCGCTCTACCTGGCCGAGACCTACATCGAGGAAGCCGAGGAGGATGGCGTCGTGAGCCTGCAGGAGGCCGAGCGGCTGCTGACCACGCGTGCGGTGGGCGGCCCCGATCCATGGCCGCTGGTGCTCCGGCTCGGAGACGTGCTGCAGCGGCAGGGGGACTACCGGCGGGCCGCGGAGCAGTACGCGCGCTACGTCGCCGCCCACGAAAACGATCCCTCGGCCTCGATCGCCGAGCTGACCAACGCACGCTACCTGCTGGCGCATGCGTTGTACCGCGACGGCGACTACCACGCGGCGCTGCTGGAGTTGCGCACCGCCATGCGGGCGCCGGCGGCGGCGCTCACCGAAACCCAGCTCGGCCAGCTCCTGCGGTTGGAGACGGTCCTGCTCTGGCGCACCGGCGAGGTGACGGCAGCCGAGCAGAAGGCGGCCGGCTACGTGAACCGGTTTCCGGATGAGATTGCCGCCCGCGTTGATCATCTGCGCCTCCTGTATCAGCTCGAGGCGTGGCCCCGGCTGCTCGAACAGGCGGCCGTGCTGACGGAACGCGCTCCGGAACTGCGTGCGCGGGCACCGCAGGCGTTCATCCTCGGCAGCTATCTGGTGGGTCTGGCGCACTTCGCCCAGGGCGAGCATGGCGCGGCCGCGACCACCCTGGGACGCGTTTCGGCCAGCTTCGCCAATCGGCACGGACTTGGCCACGTCATACCTTACATGCACTACTACCGCGCCAGCGCCCTGTACCGCACCGGCGACTACCGCACCGCGCAGCAGCTCATGGCCGGCTTCGGCGGCGAGTTCCCGGGCCACGAGCTGGAGCACCGCGCCGGCTTCCTCGCCGGCCAGGCCGCCTTCAGCATCGAGGACTACGGGGCCGCCGCGCTGGCGTTCATCCGCGTCGCCAACAGCGATTCGGATGACGCTCCCCGCGCCGGTCTGTTTGCCGGACGAAGCTACGCCAACAGTGGCGATCTGGTGCTGGCCGAACGCCAGTTCCGGGCGGTCGCCACGCGCTATCCGGGCACCGAGGAGGGCGGCGACGCCACCTACGAGCTGGCCGGCGTGATGGCGCTCGCCGGGCGCTCGCGGGACGCGATTCGCGCCTACGCCGACGTGGTGCGCAGCTACCCGGACAGTGAGGTAGCGGAGAACGCGAGCTACCGCCGGGCCGAGTTGCTGTACGAAGAGGGCGAGGCGGCGGCCGCGCGCGATGCGTTCGCGACCTACCGCAGCGACTACCCGAACGGCCAATCGCTGGACGGCGCCCTGTACTGGGGCGGTGTCGCCAGCCGGCAGGCGGGCGAGCCGCTGCGCGCCATTCTGCTGTGGGAGCTGCTGATCGACGAGCTGCCGGACAGCCAGTTCCGCCGCAATGCCCTGAAGGAAGCGGCCGAAGGCTACATCGAACAGGCCGACTATCAGCGCGCGCTGACCTACCTGAACGAGCTCGCGAGCCGCTATGCCGACGATCAGCTCGGTCAGGAGGCGGCCGCGCGGCTGGAGGAGGTGCGGCTGCTGGCCCTGGGCGTGGATGAGCAGGAGGCGCCGCTGGTGGCCGCGATCAGCGCCGGCGGTGCCGAGACCCGCACCGGGCGGGAGGCGCGCCTGGAGTTGGCACGGATCTACGTGTTCGAGGCGGACCGGCCGCGCGCGTTGGCGCTGCCGCTGCTGGAAGAGGTGGCGAACTACCGGAGCGACACCGAGACCGCGGCCGAGGCGCAGTACCTGGCCGGCGAGTACCACCGCCGGAACGGCGACCTGGCCGTGGCCGCCGACCTCTACCTGGACGCGGCCTCTCTGGCCCGGACCAATCGCGACCTCATGGCCGGTGCCCTGGTGCGGGCGACCGAGGTGATGATTCAGGCCGGCCGCGTGTCCGACGCGACCGAGGTGGTCACCCGCCTGCAGGATGCGTTCCCCGGCACCGAGTGGGCGGAACGCGGCGCCGCGCTGTTGCGCGCAGGGAGACTGTGATGCTGCCGACGGGACGGACCGGGCACCGGGCACGCCGCGCGCGCCGGATCATCGCCGGCTATCTGGCCTGGATACTGCTGGTGGTGGCTCCCTCCACCTGGGTGGTGTCGCAGCAGGGGGTTGGCGGCCGTCCCGACGACGACCCCGCCGAGACCGAGATCCTGCTCGACACCGTGGTGCTGGAACTCGAGGGACCGACCGCCGGCGAGGTCGAGGCGGGTCTGTCGCTGGACATCCGGATTCTGGAGCCGGAGCGCTGGCCGCCGTTGCCCGATCCCGGCGCCCTGGACGACATCGACCTGATGACCGCGGTGGCGGCACCGGCGATCGAGCCGGCGCCGCTCGGATCCGATCCGGGCCATACGCTGGTGGCCGAGGCGTACCTGAGCGCCGGCACGTTGCCGTCGTCCACCACCGGCCTGCCGCTGGCCCTGTTCGCCAGCGGGGTGTCGGTGCTCGGCACCGGCCCCGCCACCGACTTCTCGCTGGTGTTCGACCATAGCTCGCGCGACGGCGTCCGGGCCCATATCGGACCCGGCGAGGGCGCCAAGACCCAGCGCCACGAGCTGGCCGGATCGTTGCGGCTGCCGGTCGGCGGCGGCGAGCTGGACACCGAGGCGGGCGTGGTCACGGCCGAGCAGGGGCTGCAGGGAAAGAGCACGTTCAACGCGATCGAGTCGCAGCAGGTCACCGGCGCCATCAGCTACACCACGCCGGTGGCCGACGACGCCAGCCTCACGCTCGGCGTGGATCTGCGCGCCGAGGCCGCCACCCTGACCAGCAACGAGAACACCAGCGACCGGAAGGCCAAGGTGCACACCGAGCTGTGGGCCGCGCCGGGGCTGCTGCTGGACTGGGACGTAGTTCCCGACCTCGGGCTGGACCTGCAGTTCAGCGCCCGCTACCTGGTGCGCAACTACCAGGCGCCCGACGCTGGTTCCAGCGTGTTGCGCCACCGGTTCGGCGTCGGCGCCGCGGCCCACGTCGACCTGGGCGGTCTGAACGGTCTGGAGCTGGCGCTCGGGTGGTCATTGGGCAGCTTTCCCGGCGAGTCCGTACGCCACGACGTGCCGTTCCAGGCGGTGGTCAGCGGCACCCCGGTGTCCTGGCTGAGCTACCGCCTGGCCGCCGGCCGCGAGGTGCGCGAGCACGGCCTGAGCTCGCTGGCCGCGCGTTCGCCCTACCTCGCACCGCAACGGGTGCACGACGACGTGGGCTGGTTCGCCAGCGCGCGCGGCCAGTTCGGCCTGGGCGAGCTGCTCGACGCGGGCGACCTGACGCTGGTGGCCAGCGCCAACTTCGCCACCTACGAGCGGCCGCTCAATCCGAAACCGAAACCGGACGGCGAGACCATGCTCTATCATCTCGCCGACAATGACCCAAGACAACGAAACCATGCCGCGCATGAGCATCCGGCCCGGCCTGGGCGTCGAAGTGGGCGCGGGGGAAACGCTGCGGGTGCGGCTCGACGTCAGCCGCGAGGTGGCGCCGGAAAAGCGGCGCCTCAACTTCGCGCCGGAGTGGCAGACGGCGCTGGGCCTGGAGGCGCGCACCCCGGATGACGTATTGGGCATGCGGCTGAACGCCGTGCTGGAGACGATCCCGGACATCACGAACGAAGCGGGCGGGATCCAGGTGAGGCCCGAGGTGGACATCGCCGGGTTCTGGCAGCAGGGCGCCACCACCGTGACCTTGAGCTTCACCGACGTGCTGGAGCCGTTCGTGAGTCAGCCGCGCAGAGACTGGCATCCGTACCTGCGGCCGGGACTCGGGGCCGCGGTTACCGTTCATGTTTCGCTATAAGGAGCCGAAAATTGGAAGAAGCTGAAGTTACCGAAGTAACTGGAATGATGGGGGGGGCTGTGATGGAGTTCGTCCAGTTGTACCTGATCGAGAAGGGCGGCGTCGTGATGATGATGATCATCGCGCTGTCGGTGGTCGCTGCCGTGATCGTGTTCGAACGGCTGCTCTACTTTCGCAGCCGGCGCGCCGACGAGCAGAAGCTGCTGCAGCGGCTCACCACCACCCTGCGCAAGGGCCACTACGAGGAAGCGCTCTCGATCTGCGAGCACCATCCCTCGTCGCTGGCCACGCTGATGCAGGTGGGCATCGACAATCGGCACCGCTCGCCCAACGAGCTGCGGGAGATGATCCTCGACGCCGCCAACATGGAGATTCCCAAGGAGGAGCGGTTCCTGTCGGCGTTGGGCACGATCGCGCACATCGCGCCGCTGCTCGGTCTGCTGGGCACCGTCACCGGCAACATCCGGGCGTTCGGCGTGTTGGGCGACCTCGCGATCGCCGACGCGTCACTGCTGTCGCGCGGCATCTCGGAAGCGCTGCTCACCACCGCGGCCGGCATCGTGGTGTCGATTCCGGCGATCATCTTCTACAACTTCCTGGTCAACAAGGTGAACCACCGCATGATCCGGCTCGAGCACCGGGTGAGTGAGCTGGTGGCCATGCTGGTGGCGGCGGAGCAGGCGGTGTCGCCGCATGAAGTGGCGCGCGCCGAGGCATCGTGAGAGCGCGCCGCAAGCTCCCCCCCAAGACCAGTGCCAACCTGGTCCCGATGATCGACGTGGTGTTTCAGCTCGTGATCTTCTTCATGGTCTCGACCACCTTCAAGGTGGTGCCGGGCATCGAGCTGGAGCTGCCCCATTCGGCCACGGCCGAGACCGTAATGCTGACGCCGGTGGTGCTCACGATCGGCGACCGGGACGAGATCTACGTGAACGAACGCGAGGTCGGGCTGGGCGAACTGGAGGGGGCGCTGCGCGAAACCATCGCGAGTCGGACCAGCGCGGATGGCCGGTTGCCCGTCAACGGCCCGCACCCGATCGTGGTGGAGGGGGATTCGGCGGTGCCGTATGACCTGCTGATCGACGTGCTCGACGTGTTGCGCATCCTGGGGATAGAGGCCGCCAGTCTCCGCACGCGGGACACTTAGAGGGGAGGATGACTGCGCTCACGCGGCACCTGAAGGGACGGCTGGGGTACGCGCTGTTGTTGGCGCTCATCCTCCACGCCGCGGTGTTGGCCTGGGTGCAGTGGCGCGCGCTGCAGGAGCCGGAACGGGAGTTCAAGCCGCTGACGGTGCAGCTCGCGCCGCAGCCGGAGCGCAAGCCGAAGCCGCCGGCGCCGCCGAAGTCCGTCCGCCAGGCGCCCAAGTCGACGCCCGCGGCCGCGCCCGCGGCCAAACCGGCTGCGGCGCCCATGCCCGCCCCGGCGCCGCAGCCGGCCGCCAAGCCGGCCAGGACGCCGCAGCCGTCGCCGAGGGTGGTCACCCCGCCGCCGCCGAAGACGATGTCGCGGAACGACGCGGCGGCGGCCGCGCGCAAGGCCGCCGCGGCCGCGCTCAAACCGCTGGCGCCGACGCCGGACGTCGGCCGAACGCCGGCCATGGTCGGCTCGCCGACCGCGCCGGTGGACCCGCGCGCACAGGAGGAGGCGCCGGCCCTGGTCAAGTCGCTGGCGCAGCGCTCGGCGTCCACCGACCGCGACAGCTCCTCGACCCAGGCGGCCCTGGCCGAGTTCGACAACACCGTGGCCGAGCACGGCGTGCCCGCGGCCTCGTCCGCGCCCGGCGGCGGCTCCGGCAATGGCATCGGCGCCTCCGTGGGCCGCAACGGCACCGGCTCGTCTCGAGTCCAGTGGGACGAAGAGGGCTTCGGCTGCGACCTGCGGGCGCTGCCCGAGCCCAAGCTGCCCGACAGCGTCACCGGTGACGGCACTACCTACCACATCGTGGTCCGGTTCCGCGTCAACCTGGACGGCCGCGTCATGCTGTCGGAGATCATCAAGGGCAGCGGCATCAGCGCGCTGGACGGCGCCGTGCTGGAGGCGGCGCGGCAACTCAGCTTCACCAACTGCACGCGCGGGGCGCGCGGGAAGATCCCGTTCCGGGTGACGCCGCCGGCCGCGTGACCGGCCGCCTGACCCGAACCGGGCTCGGGCCGGGCGCCGACCGGTCCGCAACTTGGCGGCCACCGGGCACTGCCCCGTGCGCCGTTTGCATGGTCTTCCGTGTCACGGAGTGACCGTGCCGACTCAGGAACCGTCCGGGCGCACGCCGCGCGCCGGTCGCCGGGTCCCGAGCGAGCCGTGCGGGCCGTGGCCTTCGACGTGGACGGCACCCTGTATCCGTTTCGGCGCGCGATGCTTCGTTCGTTGCCGCTGATCTGCCGCAATGGACGCGTATTTCGCGCCTTCGGTCTGGCGCGCCGGGCACTGCGCAACGAGCGCCCCGGCCCGGAGTTGCGGCGGCGGCAGGCCGAGCTGGTGGCACTCTATCTCGGTACCGACCGGGCGCGCGCGGCCGACCTGGTGGAGCGTATCGTCTACCAGCGCTGGCCGCAGGTGTTCCGGCGGCTGCGGCCGTATCCGTACGTGGCCGAGACCCTGCGCCGGCTTCGCGGGCGCGGATTCCTGCTCGGCGCGGTGTCCGATTCACCCTTTACGCGCGAGAAGCTGGCCGGCCTCGGGCTTGCCGGCTGGTGGGACGGGATCGTGACCGCCGACGAGGCGGGCGCGCTCAAGCCCAACCCCGAACCGTTTCTGCGCGTCGCGCGCCTGCTGAACGTCGCCCCGCCGGAGGTGTTGTTCGTGGGCAACAGCTACCACTACGACGTCCTCGGCGCCCATCGGGTGGGAATGCTGACCGCCCACTTTACCCGCCGGCCGGCGGCCGCGGGGGTCGCCACCTTCAGTTTCGCCCACTACCGCGTATTCCCAATTTGACAAGCCCGGCCGGCGGCCGCTACCATTGCATCCGGCAGTTCGCTTCGCTGGTGGTCTCGTGGCGGCGCCGCCCTGGGAGGGGAAGACCATGTTCTCAATTGGCAACCCGGTCGCGCACCTGGTCACGCTCCTGGTCGTGGTGGCGGTGTTGCTCGTGTACCGGCGAATCGATCTCAACAGCCGCTCGATCGACAAGGTCAGACGTTACGCCGACCGTGTGTCCGCGCGCATGGAGCGCCTGATCGACCAGAAGATGGCGGCGGTCAAGGATCTCTCCATCGAGGTGCAGGTCAATCTCAAGGCCGGTCAGGAGGTGCTGAAGCGGGTGCGTGCGGTCCAGCAGGAGTTGAGCGGGGGCGCGGACCGCGCGGAGCGTCTGGATCAGCGCCTGCACGAATACGACGCCACGCTGGGGGAGCTCGGGCGGACCAGCGCCGGCGTCGAGCAGGAGCTGGCGCGCCTGCGCGCGGACGCGGATCGGCTGGCGGCGGCGCACGGCCGGGCGCAGGCCGTGGCCACCACGCTCGATGAACGGGTCGCGGGGTTGGTTCGGTCGGTGGCGGCCGCCGAGGAGAACGGCAGCCGCCTGCTGGCGCAGGAACACGCCACCGGGGCGCTGGACCAGGAGCTGGCGCGGGTCGGCGCGGTGGCGGAGCAGGTTTCCGCGCAACTCGGCACGCTGCACGCCGAACGCGATCGGATTGCTCAGGTTGCCGGCGATTCTCGCCGTCTCGGGCAGACCCTGGAAGGGTTGCAGCCGCGGGTTCAGGCGATGCAGGACACGGTCGCGACGTTGCAGGAGCGGGTGCAGACCTTGATTCGGGGGACGGACCGGAGCGAGCAGGCGCTGGCCGCCCTGGCCCGGCTGGACACGACCATGACCGAGCTGGAGCAGCGGGCGCAGCGGCTGCAACGGGCGCGCACCTGGCTGGCCGACACCGAGTCGCGGCTGGAGCAGATCAACCGCGGCGCGCAGGAGCAGGTGCGCCTGCTCGGTACGCTGCTCAGGAACGAGGAGGACGGCGGTTCCGCGGCGGCCGGCCCGCCCCTGGGCAAGCGCGAGAGCGTGGACAAGCTGGCCCGGCAGGGGTGGTCGGTGCCGGAGATTGCGCGCGCCACCCGGCTCAGCCGCGGAGAAGTGGAGCTGATCCTGGAGGTGAGCGCCAGCACCGCCTCCTGACGCGCGGCAGGCGGCCGACGGCGCCATCGACGTCGACAGCATGCATCTGGTCCCTGACACCTTGCCCGCCAGCCTGATCGCCATCGTGCTCGCGTTCGCGGCGCTGAGCTACGGCGCGAAGTTTCTGGTCGACGGCAGTGTCGGCATTGCGTTCCGGCTGCGCGTGCCCAAGATCCTCATCGGGATCGTGCTGGTGGGCTTCGCCACCACCGCGCCCGAGCTCACGGTCTCGCTGCTGGCGGCGCTGCGCGGGCTGCCGGAGCTGGCGCTCGGCAATGCCGTGGGGTCGGTGATCGTCGACGACGCCGTGGCGCTGGCCCTGGGAGTGATCGTGGCGCCGGTGGCGGTCCGGGTCGACTCGCGCGTGCTCAGGACGACCGGGCTGTTCCTGCTCGCGGTCGCGGTCCTCTCGTTCATCCTGGCCGCGAACGGCATGGTGAGCCGGCTGGAGGGACTCGCCCTGGTCCTGGTCTACGTCGGCTACCTGATCGCGGTGCTGATCGCGGAGCGCCGCCGGCGCCGCTCCGGGGCGGTGCTGGCGGACAAGGAGTTGGAGGAGTACGTCAAGCCGGGCGGCCTGGTGGCGCAGCTCCTGCGTCTGGCCGGCGGCGTAGCCGTGGTGATCATCTCCAGCGAGGTGCTGGTGGAGTCGGCGACCTTCATCGCGCGCCGCAGCGGGGTGTCGGAGGCGATCATCGGCCTGACCATCATCGCCATCGGCACCTCGCTGCCGGAAATCGCCACCAACATCACAGCCGGCCGACGCGGGCACGGCGACCTGGCGCTCGGCAACATCCTGGGGGCCGACATCCTCAATATCCTCTGGATCATCGGCACGGCGGCGCTGGCCAACCCGATCCGGGTCGAGCAGCGGGTCGTCCTGTTCTCGTTCCCGTGGATGCTGCTGGTGGTGGGCGGCATGCTGCTGCTCTGCCGTCTGCGCTACCGCCTGACCCGGTGGAAGGGGATCGTCCTGATCGCCGTATACGCCGTCTATCTGGCCTCGACGGTGATGCTGTTCTACCGCGGCGGGGGCGCGTAAGGGCGCGTTCAGGGCGTGGGAAATGCCTTGACCGCAGCAAAACCCCCTTATTAAGTTTCGTCCGCGCAGCCCCCGCCCGCGTCCGGATTTGCCGGTCCGTGAGGGCGGTCAGGATCCTTCCTTGATCAGCGCGATCCATGGTTATGGCGAAACAGGCAACCGGAGAGGAGAGACGCCGCCGCGCAGCCGTCAAACAGGGCGCGGATACCGATCAGGGAGAGCTTCTCGAACGGCCCTCCGAATCGGACCCGGATGATCCCGTCCACGGCGTCACGGCGGAGCGGGTCGAGGTAGACGGCATCGGGTCGGCCGCGGAGTCGGACCCCGCCGCCCGAGCCGATCAGCTCGCAGCCGAGACCGAGCAACTCAAGGCGCAGGTGGCCGAGTTGCAGGGCGACCTGCTGCGCAAGCAGGCGGACTTCGAGAACTTCCGCAAGCGCGTGAACCGCGACAAGGAAGATGCGATCCGGTTCGCGAACACCAGTCTGCTGCTCGACCTCACGGCCGTAATCGACGACTTCGACCGTGCCATCACGGCGGGTGCCCAGGCGCAGGATTTCGCGACGCTGCACAGCGGCATCGAGTTGATCGAAAAGCAATTCCTGCAGACCCTGGAGCGCAAGTGGGGCTTGGTGAGGTTCGAGTCGGCCGGCGCGCCGTTCGATCCCGAGCGTCACGAAGCGCTCGCCACCGAGGAGTCGGCCGGGCATACCCAGGCGACCGTACTGGAGGACTATCAGAAGGGGTATGCCCTGCACGGCCGCGTGGTACGCGCTGCGCGCGTCCGCGTAGCCACGCCGGCCGCCCGCAGCACGGCGGATCCCGCCGGCGCCGCGGACCCCGGAGACTCGGACCAAGGAGAGTAACATGGGCAAGATCATCGGCATCGATCTGGGAACCACCAACTCCTGCGTCGCCGTCATGGAGGGCAGCGAGCCGGTTGTGGTTCAGAATTCGGAGGGGCAGCGCACTACTCCCTCGATTGTCGCCTTTGCCGAGAAGGGCCGGCTGGTGGGCCAACCGGCCAAGAATCAGATGGTGACCAACCCGGTGAACACCGTCTACTCCATCAAGCGGTTCATGGGCCGCCGGTTCGCGGAGGTGCCGGAGGAGATCAAGATGGTGCCCTACGAGGTGCTCGACTCCGGCAACGACGTCCGGGTCGGGGTGGAGGGCAAGAAGTATTCACCGCCGGAAATCTCCGCCGCCGTGCTGCAGAAGATGAAGGAAACGGCCGAGCGCTATCTCGGCGAGACGGTAACCGAGGCGGTCATCACGGTGCCGGCGTACTTCAACGATTCGCAGCGCCAGGCCACCAAGGACGCGGGCCGCATCGCCGGACTGGAAGTAAAGCGGATCGTCAACGAACCCACCGCGGCGGCCCTGGCCTACGGACTGAACAAGGAAGGCAAGGAAGAGAAGATCGCGGTCTACGACCTGGGCGGCGGCACTTTCGACATCTCGATTCTCGAGCTGGGCGACGGCGTGTTCGAGGTGAAGTCCACCAATGGCGACACCCACCTCGGCGGCGACAACTTCGATCAACGGGTCATCGACTGGTTGATCGAGTCGTTCCGGAACGACTACGGCATCGACCTGAGTGCCGATCGCATGGCTCTGCAGCGACTCAAGGAGGCGGCGGAGAAGGCCAAGATCGAGCTCTCCGGCACGCAGTCGACGGAGGTCAATCTCCCCTTCATTACCGCCGACCAGTCCGGCCCCAAACACCTGCAGTACACCCTGACACGGTCCAAGTTAGAGCAGATGGTCGGCGACCTGATCGAGGCCACCGCCGGACCCTGCCGGCACGCGATGCGCGACGCCGGGATCGACGCGAGCGCCATCGACCAGGTCATTCTGGTGGGCGGCTCCACCCGCATCCCGGCGGTGCAGAAGCTGGTGCAGGAGGTGTTCGGCAAGGAGCCGCACCGCGGCGTGAATCCGGATGAGGTGGTGGCAATCGGGGCGGCGATTCAAGGCGGCATCCTGGGCGGCGACGTCAAGGACGTGCTGTTGCTCGACGTAACCCCGTTGTCGCTGGGCATCGAGACGTTGGGCCGCGTCGCCACCAAGCTGATCGAACGCAACACCACCATCCCGACCCGCAAGAGCCAGATTTTCTCCACCGCGGCAGACCATCAGACCGCCGTGTCGATTCACGTACTCCAGGGCGAGCGCGAGATGGCGGCCCAGAACCGCACGCTCGGCCACTTCGATCTGGTGGGCATTCCGGGCGCGCCGCGCGGCATGCCGCAGATCGAGGTCACCTTCGACATCGACGCCAACGGCATCGTGCACGTGTCGGCCAAGGATCTCGGCACCGGCAAGGAGCAGAAGATCCGGATCGAATCGTCCTCCGGGCTGTCCGACGATGAGATCGACCGGATGGTCAAGGACGCGGAGCTGCACGCCGACGAGGACAAGAAGACCAGGGAACGCGCCGAAGCGCACAACGAGGCGGATACCCTGGTGTACACCACCGACAAGTCACTGGCGGAATACGGTGACAAGCTGGCGGCGGAAGACCGCGCGAACATCGATTCCGCGCTGGCGGCCGTAAAGCAGCTCCTGGAGGCGAAGGAGCCGGCCGCGATCGACGTCGACGAGCTGAAGCGCAAGACCGAAGCTCTGCGCCAAGCCTCCTACAAGTTGGCGGAAGAGGTATACAAGAACAGCAGCGAGGCGGCCGCGGGCGGTCAGACTGCGGGCGGGCCGGCGGCCGATGGCACCGACGCCGGCAACGGTACCGGGCAGGCGGCAGGCGGCGACGGGGCCAGCGCGGCCAACGGACATGCCCGGGGCGCCGCCGCGGGCAAGGTCGAGGATGTCGACTACGAGGTAGTGGACGACGACGAGAAGAAGTAGCGTACCGTCCGCGGCATGGCAAAGCGGGATTACTACGACGTACTCGGGGTCGACAAGAGCGCGAGCCTGGACGACATCAAGAAGGCGTACCGCAAGCTCGCGATTCGCTATCACCCCGACAAGAATCCCGGCGACCAGACCGCGGAGGAATACTTCAAGGAAGCCACCGAAGCGTACGACGTGCTATCCGACTCGACCAAGCGGCAGACCTATGATCAGTTCGGGTTCGCCGGCGTCGACGGCATGCGCACCGGCACGCAGGACTTCTCACACGTCTTTCGCGACTTCGAAGATATCTTCGGCGACTTCGGCGGCCTGTTCGAAGGGCTGTTCGGCGGTGGCCGGCGCCGCGCTCCGGGCGGACGGGCAGCGGCGCGCGGCGACGACCTGCGCTACGACCTCGAGGTGCCGTTCGAGGACGCCGTGTTCGGGACCGAGACCGAAGTCTCGTTCGCCCGCCACGAGGGCTGCGACGCATGTAACGGCAGCGGGATGGAGGGCGGCGCGCGGCGCCAGATCTGTCCGAGCTGCGGTGGCACCGGGCAGGTACGGCGCAACTCGGGGTTCTTCTCGATCGCCTCGAGCTGCCCGCAGTGCCGGGGCGAGGGCGACATCGTCGATCGTCCGTGCAACGCCTGCCGCGGCAGCGGCCGCCAGCGGCGCAACCGGCGGCTGAAGATCACCATCCCGGCCGGGATCGAGGCGGGCAAGCGCATACGGATTCCCGGGCAGGGAGATGGCGGCGGCGGCGGCCGGCCGCCGGGCGATCTCTACGTCTACGTTCACGTGCGCCCGCACGAGTTCTTCGAGCGGCACGGAACCGATCTCTACTGTGTGATCCGGGTGGGCATGGTGCAGGCGGCGCTGGGCGCGGAGGTCGTGGTGCCGACCCTCGATCAGCACCGCGTAAAGGTGCGGGTGCCGCCCGGAACCCAGAACGGGAAGATGCTGCGGTTGCGCAACGAGGGGGTACCGTACCCCGGCGAGCGCCACCGGCGGGGCAACCTCTACATCAAGGTGCTGGTCCACGTGCCGGACAAGGTGCCGGCGCGGGCGCGCCGGCTGCTGGAGGAGTATTCCCAGGTCGTGGGGGACAACAACGCGCCCCAGCGGGTTCCCCTGACCGAGCTCGAGTAGTCCGGCAGGACGTTTCGGTACGCGGATGTTGGCGCCCGCGGCAATGGCAACCCAGGCCGCGGTCGCGGCGCTGCTGGTGGCCCAGATGGCGGTCGCCGCGTGGCGCCTGCCGCACGCGCCGCGGCGCGCGGAGGGTGCTTGGTTCATCGCGTTTCTCGGCGGTTTGCTCGGTCTGGCGCTGACCACCCGCACGGCACCGGGCGGCCTGCTGGCGTTGTCGCTGCTGCTGTGGGTGGCGGGCGCCTACCTTACCGCCCGCGACGGCGAGCGGCCACCGGCAGCGTGGCACGTCTCTGCGGCCGGAGTGGCACTCGTGGTGCTGGTGTGCGCACTGCTCGGCTGGTGGCGGGACTATCGCTGGTGCATACCGCTCGCGGTGGTGCTGGCGCAGGTGGTGTATCCGCGGCGCCGGCTGTGCGGAAGGCGCCATCTGCGCAAGGGGACGCCCGATCGCTACCTGTGCTTCGCCGGGTTGCTGCCGGTGACGGGGGCGGTAGCCGACCAGGTGGTTCCACTGGCCGGCCGGCCGGCACCGGCACTGGCGGCGGTCGGCGTCGGCCTGCTGGCGCTGGGGTCGGGCTACTTTCTGACCCAGCTCGGCTATCTGCAGGGCGCCGCCGGGGCGGCCGGCGCGGGCCCTCCGGCGCGGCGTCTGGCGCGGCTGCGGCGCCGGGTACACGCGGCCGAGGAGAACCTGCTCCTGCAAAACCGGCTGGAGACCGTCGGTTACCTGGCCGCCGGCGTCGCGCACGAAGTGAAGAATCTGCTCGGCCATATCAAGACCACTGCCGAGTACGGCCTGCAGGCCGACTCGCCGGACCAGCGGCGGCGCGCGTTGCAGCTCATTCTGCATCATGTCGGCATCGGCGTCGGCGGGGTCAACGAGATGCTGGATACGGTGCTGCGCGGCGGTCCGGAGACCCCCGGCGAGGTGCGGATCCTGGCCGAGTTGGAGCCGGTGCTGGCGGTGTTGGTGCCGTCGCTGCGGGCCGTGGGGGTGCGCGTGGAACTGCGCATTCCGGCCGAGCTCGCGGCGGTGACGCGCAAACGGGAACTGATGCTGGCGCTGCTCAATCTGGTCCAGAACGCCGCGCAGATCACCGCCGAGCGCCGCCCGCACGGAGGCGTGGTTACGGTGCAGGGAAGCGCCGGCGGCGGACGGTGCGTGCTCGAAGTCACCGACCTGGCGGGAGGGATGGAACCGGAGGTGGCCGCACACCTGTTCGACTGGGGCTACTCGACCGGCGCCGGCACCGGCCTGGGGCTGCATCTGGCGCGGCGATTGATCGAGCGCAACGGCGGCCGGCTGTCCTATCGGGCCATTGCCGGGGGCAGTTGCTTCCGGATCGAGCTGGCGGGCGCCGACACGTGAGCCGGCGGCAGGGGCCTGTGCAACGGGAGCTGTTCGACGACCAGGGCCGGAGCCGCGGATTCTACTCGAGTGGCAATCGCCTGAACGATCTCACCGGGCGCGAATGGCTCTACTGGACCCGCTCGGTGATCAACCGTCCCTACCCGCCCAACTGCCAGTACCGCCTGCGGCGCGTGCACGGTGGGCAGAAACCCCCGGAGCTGTGCGCCGACCTGATCCGGGTGTTCACCAAGCAGGGGCAGCGGGTGCTGGACCCGTTCATGGGCGTGGGCGGCGTACTCCTGGGCGCGGCGCTGGCGGGACGGCGTGCCGAGGGGATCGAGATCAACCCGCGCTGGATCGACGTCTACCGCGAGGTGTGCCGGCGCGAGGAGCTGGAACCGATGCCGGCCCATGCCGGCGCCGCGGCCGAGGTGCTGGAACGGATGGGGGACCCGTACGATGGCCCGTACGACCTGGTATTCACGGACGTGCCCTACTGGAACATGGACGTGGCGCCGCGCTCGCCCGGCGTCTTCAAGCGGGTGGGCGAAGCGGCCCGGCCGCTGGCCCCGCCGCGGCTGCGCGAGTTCGGCGCGGGGTCCGGCTACCGGGACCAGGGCGACTGGTTGCGGGCGATGGAGCGGGTGTTCCGGCTGGCGGTCGCGCGGCTCAAGCCGGGCGGCTACCTGCTGTCGTTCATCGGCGACATGTACAGCGGCGGCGTCTACCACTGCCTGTCGGCCGAGCTGGCGGGGGCGCTGCGGCAGATCGAACCGCTGGTGTGGCAGGCGAACCTGATCTGGTATGACGTGGCGCGCAAGCTCCACATCTACGGCTACCGGTACCGCTACATCCCGTCCATGATTCATCAGAACCTGCTGGTGTTCCGGAATGGGTAGTGCCCATCCCACCGAACCGACCGGGGCGCCGCTTGTGACGGCGCTGTACGGCGTGCATCCGGTGGCGGAGGAGCTGCGCCGCCTGGCCGGGTCGGCGGCGGGCACCGAAGCGGACAGGCTGACGCTGCTGGTGGCGCGCGACAACGCCGCCGTGCGGCGGCTGCAGGAACAGGCACGGCGGCTCGGGATCGCGGTACGGCGGGTGGGCGTGGCGGAGCTTACCGCCCGCTGCGGCACCGGCGCCCATCGCGGCGTGGGGCTGGAGCGGCCGCGGTCGCGGCGCCGCCCCGCCCGGGGCCGCTCCGCGCGCGACCGCCGCTCGGCACGCGCCGCCCCGGCGGCTACGCTGGCCGATCATCTGGCGGTGCTGGAGCGGCCGGCCGGCGGGCTGGTGGTGGTCGCCGACGGGGTCACCGACCCGGTGAACCTGGGTACCATTGCCCGCTGTGCGGATCAGTTCGCGGTCGACCTGCTGCTCGTGCCGCGCCGCCGCGCGGCGCCGGTCACCGCCGCCGTGATGCAGGCGTCCGCCGGCGCCGCCGCCCACGTGGCGACGCTGGCGGTGCCCAACCTGGCGCGTGCGCTGGAGCAGCTCAAGGCGGCCGGCTTCTGGATCTACGGCGCCGACCTGGAGGGCGAGCCGCTCGACCGGGTGCAGTTTCCCGACCGCGTGGCGCTGGTGGTGGGATCCGAGGGCGGCGGGATGCACCCCCTGGTGGTGCGGCGGTGCGATCAGCGGGTGCGCATCCCGACCGCCGGCACCGTCGATTCCCTCAACGTCGGCGTCGCCGGGGGTATCCTGATGTACGAGGTACGGCGCCAGCAGCGCGCCGCCGACGCGCGTCAGCCGCCCGGCGGCGTCGGCTGAGCCCCGATGTCGGTGCGCCACCAGGCGCCCGGGAAGCGCACCTGCTGCACCAGGCGGTAGGCGGTGGCGCGCGCCGCCGCCGCATCGCCGCCCAGGCCGGTCACGGCGAAACAGCGGCCGCCGCCGGTCCTGAGCACGCCGCCGCGGCGGTAGGTGCCGGCATGGAACACCGCGCCCGCGGGACCGGGGAAGGGCAAGGACGCCACCGCCAGGCCGGTCTCGTAGGCGCCGGGATAGCCGCGCGCGGCTGCGATCACCGTCACCCCGGACCGGGCGGGCCGGCGCGGCGGCGGCGCCACCCGCTGCAGGCGGCCCGCGGCCAGCGCTTCCAGCAGCTCCGCCAGATCGCAGTCGAGCAACGGCAGCAGCACCTGCGTCTCCGGATCGCCCAAGCGCACGTTGAACTCCAGCACCCGCGGCCCGTTCGCGGTCACCATCAGGCCGATGTACAGCACGCCCCGGTACGCCAGCCCGTCCTGCCGGAGGCCGCGCACGGTCGGCCGGATGATCTCTCCTTCGATCCGCCGCGCCAGCGCCGCGTCCACCCGCGGCGCCGGACACACCGATCCCATGCCGCCGGTGTTGGGACCGGTGTCTCCGTCACCGGCCCGCTTGTAGTCCGCACACGGCGGCAACGGCACCGCGCCGCTCTCGTCCAGCAGCACGAACTGCGAGACCTCGTGGCCTTCCAGGTGTTCCTCCGCCAGCACCGGGCCGCGCGCCAGGGCGGCCCGGCCGAAGCCCGCCAGCCGGGCGCGGTCCGCCGCCACCAAGACCCCCTTGCCCTGAGCCAGACCGTCCATCTTCAGCACCACGGCGGCCGCGTGGCGGTGGGCGCGCAGGTAGTCGTCGAGGTCGGCGGCAGTGCGCAACGCGCGCGCCGCGGCGGTGGGAATGGCGTGCCGCTGCAGAAACGCCTTGCAGAATGCCTTGCTGGACTCCAGCCGGGCGCAGGCGGCGGACGGTCCTACCGTTGGAACGCCGGCCGCACGCAACCGGTCGGCGGCGCCGGCGGCGAGCGCGTCCTCGGGGCCGATCACCACCAAGTCGATCCGCTCGCGCCGCGCCGCGGCAACCATGGCGGCCGGATCGGTGGGGGCTACGGCGGGCAGGTTGCGGCCTACGGCGGCGGTACCGGCGTTGCCGGGCGCGGTCAACACCGCCGCTACCCGGGGGCTGGCCGCGAGCTTCCAGGCGAGCGCGTGCTCACGGCCGCCGCTGCCTGCCACCAGAACTCGCACGTGGTCTCCGGCAGTCAGTCGAGCGCCAGAAAGCGCAGGCTGTTCTGGTACAGGATTTCGGCCAGCTCGGCGGATTGCATGTGCCGCTGCTCCGCGATGAAGTCCAGGGTATCCGCAATGTAGGCTGGCCGGTTGCGTTGGCCGCGATGGGTGGCCGGCACCATGAACGGCGACTCGGTCTCGATCAGCATGCGCTCGACCGGGATCTGCTTCGACGTGTCATGCAGGTTGCGGGCGTTGCGGTACGTCACGTTGCCGGCAAACGAAATGTAGAGGTCGAGATCCAGCGCCCGGCGCGCAAAGTCGCTGGTCTCCGAGAAGCAGTGCAGCACGCCGCCGTGCGACGGCAGCTTGTCGCGCAGGATCTTGAGTGTATCCCCCCCGGCGTCGCGGTTGTGCACGACCACCGGAAGCCGCAGCCGCTGCGCCACCTCCAACTGGCGCACGAACAGCTCCACCTGAGAGTCGCGATCCCCGTACTTGCGGAAGTAGTCCAGTCCGATCTCGCCGATCGCAACCACCCGCTCGAGCGCCGCGCAGTCCATCAGGGTGGCTTCCCAGTCGTCGCCCGGGGCGACTACCTCGGACGGCGCAATTCCCACGCAGTAGTAGACGTGGCTCGCTCCGCGCAGGTTGTGATGGACCGCAGTGAAGTCGCGCAGGTTGCTGGAGATGCTCAGAATGCCGAGCACGCCCGCTTGTTTCGCCTGCTCGCAGATGATAAGTTGCTCTATCGGGTCGTTGTCGATGAGACCGATGTGGGCGTGAGTGTCGAAGAATCGCATAGTCGTGACTGGACCCGGGCGCGCCCCGAAGACTCGTATTCAAACGTAGCGCGTGGGCATCGCCGGCGTCAACGCGGCGCGCGCGGTATCCAACCGGTAAGCAGCGAATGGTACAAGGCCGCCGAAGTACGCGCCGTGGGCGTGCTCCGGCAGCACGCGGCCGCAATCGGGCACCTGATCTCCGGTTGGGTGAGCACGGTGATACGGGTCGGCAACCGGCGCGCAACGGTGATGTTCATCCCCCATTCGGAGCGGCGGGTGTTCAACTTCAGCGTGTCGTTGTTCATGCTCACGCTGCTCGGGGCGATGCTGGCGGGTCTCGTGCTCGGCTTCCTGACCCTCTCCACCGGCTTTACGCGCAGCAATGAGCAGTTCATGGCCGCCAGCCGCTCGCTGAGCGCGAGCGAAACCACGGTCGAGGAGTTGAGCGACGAGGTCAAGGAGCTGCAGCGCGTAGCCACCGAGTTCCGGCGGTCGCTGGAGAGCGTGCTGAACGTGGTCGGCACCGACGACGCGCGCGGCTATCTGGCCGGCGGGGTAGGCGGCGACCTGGCCTCGTTCGTGAGCGAGTCGCTGGTGATCGCCGAGGAGGTGCGCAGCCTGACCGAGCTGCGCAGCCTGCGCTCCTATCTGGAAAGCTCGGTGGGTCCGCTCACCGAGATCGAGCAGGCACTGCTGACGCAGAAGGGGCTGCTGGTGGATATCCCGACGCTGTGGCCGGTGAGCGCGGGCAAGGGCTACATCACGGCGGACTTCGGTCCTTCAATCCATCCGTTCAACGGCCGGTGGTACATCCACAAGGGGATCGACATCGCCTGGCTGCGCGGTACCGAGATCGTGGCCACCGCCAATGGCAAGGTGCAGCGGGTGGGCTACGACCCGCACAACCTGGGCCACTTTGCCGTGATCAAGCACAAGTACGGGTTCGTGACCTGGTACGGGCACATGAACGGGGTACCGGTAGTGAAGCCCGGGCAGCAGGTGGAACGGGGCGAAGTGATCGGCTACATGGGCAGCACCGGGCTGTCCACCGGGCCGCACCTCCACTACGAGGTCCGGATCGCGGAACAGGTCGTCAACCCGCGTCAGTTCCTGACCATCATGAAAAGCGGTTACGGCGCGCTCGCCGGCCGCTGAGCCGCGGCGCGGGCGGGGCGGGCCGGAGGCGCGGGCGGGGCGTCAGGTGCATCCAGTGCGTCAGGTGCGGCCGCTGCGCCAGGCGGCCACCTGGTCGATGATCTCGGCCCGCGACCGGTCCATCACCTCCGCCACCGCGCGCTTGTCCGCCGGCGGCGGATAGACCGACAGCACGCGCACGCGGTAGTGGACTCCGGCCAGGTTGCGCAGGGTGCGCAGGCGCGCGATGGTGGTGCCGCCGTCCAGCGCGGCGCTCACCACCGGCAGTCCGGTCAGGTCGGCCAGGACGCGCAGCCCGGCGCGGTGGAACGGACCGACCCGGCCGTCGCGCGAGCGGGTCCCTTCCGGGAACACGGCGAAGCTGCACGGCGGGAACCCGGTCGCGGCCGCGGGGTCGCGGTCCAGTCGCGCCAGGCGCCGCAGCGTGCGCTGGGTGCGGCGAAACGGCCCGCGGCGGTCGATGAAGGCATGCTCGCTGTAGCGCAGGCACTTGGACACGGTCGGGATGCCGCGCCGCAACGAGTCCTTGGCCACGAACTTCAGCGGGTGGTGACGAAAGGCCGCCAACAGCATCGGAATGTCGGTCAGACTCTGGTGGTTGGTCAGCAGCAGGAACCGCTCCGGCAGCGTCCCGGCTGCGGTGGTGTCGAACGAGTAGCGCAGTCCGGCCAGCCGGTTGACGGTGCTCAGCAGGCGCTGCGCCTGCCGCACCATGAACCGCTCCACCGCCGGCCGCCGCGGCCGGCTCCAGCGGAGCACCAGTCCCAACCGCAACTCGTTGTACAGGAAGATGATGATCAGATAGACGACGGCCGCGGCGGCGCCCATGGGTCAGTGCGCAACCGTGCTCAGGCGGCGACCCGGGGCACCGGCGCACCGGCGCCGCCATTCCATCCGGTCCGGTCACCTCGATCCGCGCGCGCAGCAGCCGCTTCCGGTCGCTCAACCATTGCGGCTGAATATAGCCCCATTCGGCCAGCGCCGTCTCGATCCGGCGGTCGTGGTTGTCCAGCAGGTGGTCGATCCGGTCCTCCACGAGCACGGGCACTTGGCCCGGCTCCGGCGAATCGCGCACACTGCGGCGTGCGGATGGGCGCATGGCGTACATGGAGCGCGGCCGCGGCGGCCGTGGTGCTGGCCGTGGTGATCCTGGCGGGCTGCGCCACGGATCTCAGCCGTGCCGAGCTGGCGGACGAGTACGTGGCCCTGGGGAGCGGCTATCTGCGGCTGGACCAGCCGGAGCGGGCGATCGCGTATCTCGAGCGCGCCCTGGAGCTGCGGCCGGACGCTCCCGGGGCACGGTTCCACCTGGCGACCGCCCTGATCCGGGCCGGCCACCCGGCCGCCGCCATGCCCCACCTGGACCTGCTGGCCGCGGCCACGCCCGACAATGTGCGCGTGCTGGAGTTGCGGGCGGCTGCGCTGCAGGGGCAGGGCCGATTCGCGGCCGCGCTGGCGGTGTACCGGAAGTTGCTGCACCTGCAGCCGGCGCACGTCACCGCCCGCTACAACGCCGCGATGCTGCTCTGGGAACAGGGCGACCGCGCGGCCGCCGCGGACGAGTTGCGCGTGCTGCTCGATCAGGAGCCCGGCGACCACCAGGCGCGCTATCAGCTCGGCGTGCTGCTGGCGGACTCGGGGCTGCCGGACGCGGCCGCCCCCGTGCTGTCCCGGTACCTCGAGGTGCATCCCGACGACCTGGACGCCCTGGTCGCGCTGGCCCGGGTCGAGACCCGGCGGGAGAGCTACGTGGCGGCCCTGCGCGCCTACGAGCTTGCGCTCGTAGCGCTCGGGGCGCGCGGCGGCGGCAGCAGCGGCAGTCCCGAGCGCCGGGACCTCTACGCCGAGGTCGAATTCGAGCGCGCGGTCATTCTGCTCACCGAGGTGGAGGCCCCGTACGCGGGGCTCAAGGCGCTGCGGACGGCGCTGCAAAACGGCTTCGCCGACCCGCAGCGGCTGGCGGCCTTGCTGGCCGAGCCCGACCTGCTGGTGCCCGAGCGCGTGCGCGCGTTCCTCGACGCCCAACGTCCGTAGTGAGAATCGACCGGTTCCGCAGGCCGGCCCGTACTATACCGCCAGTGCATCCCTCATCTGCGGCTGCGGGCGCCTCGCACCGCGGGTCCCGAGGGTTCCGAATGTTGCGGGAAGCACCGTGGTACTGTAAGCTTCATCTCGGACAGGCAGCATGACAGCGCGAAAGGACGTATGCGATGAAAGTCTTTGTGAGTTACGCACATACCGATGAAGCGATCGCTCGGAGGGTCGCCGACATCCTGCAGGAAGCTGGTCTGGATGTCTGGGATGGTACCCGTGAGATTATGCCCGGAGACAACTGGGCCGCCCTGGTGAGTCAGGCACTGCAGGAGTCACAAGCGATGGTCGTTCTGCTTACGCCGAACGCCATGCGTTCGAATTGGGTACGCTCCGAAATCGAATATGCCCTTGGCGAGGTGCGTTTTCGGAAACGTCTGATACCTGTCGTGGTGGGAAATCCGGACGATCTGAAGAATGAAGACGTGCCATGGATCCTCTGGAACCTGAAGACCATAAAGCTGGCAGAACACGCCAACGAGGAGGAGGGCATCAGAGAAATCGCTCGGACCCTCCAGCAGGTCGCCTGACGATCGTACGTTAACATCAACCGGTCACAACAAATCGTGTTGCCACAAGAGGTATTCCTCTCCCACTCAGATCGTGATCGAGATTTCGCCGAGAGGTTGGCGGCCATGATGCGCCGTCATGGGCTTCCGGTGTGGTACAGCAGAACCGACATTCTTGGATCTCAGCAGTGGCATGACGAAATAGGATCGGCACTTCGCCGGTGTGACTGGTTTGTGCTCGTTCTATCGCCGAGCGCTGTCGAGTCTATCTGGGTAAAGAGAGAGTTGCTGTTCGCTCTCCAGCAGAAGCGCTTAGCAAACAGAATAATCCCCATTCTGTACCAGAAGTGTGAGTATGAGGAGAAACTTTCCTGGACGCTATCCGGATTTCAGATGGTCGATTTTGGCGGTACTTTCGAACAAGGAGCCCGTGATTTCCTGCGCATATGGGGTGTGGGCTACCGTACAACATGACGCTGTTCTACCAGCGTCGAAGGAAAAACTATCCACAAAATGACAGCAACATACACTTTCAACCGGCGCTTACTCGCCGCATGTGCTCTAACACGTCGGGAAATGGTAGAAGGCTTAGTAATGGCAGCAATCGAAGTTCCAACATTCGAGTCGATATTTATCAACGGTCGAATTGCTATTGGGTCGACAGGTAATATGATGACTGCCGCTTTTGATTCATCAACGAATGCTGGAAGCAATCCCACAGCGCCTACCACGGGGAAAATGCCTTTTGAACATGCTGCACTGAAAATTCCGCGAACACTGTTATCTGATCTCCAAAAAAAAGAAGGTCCAGAATCGGTCCGTATCATCTTAAATCCAAGCTCCGTTGAGTGGTTTCTGGATGATACTCCGATGGTTGTCAAAGACATTATCAACCACCCGGTAGACTATGATTTTGACGACGAAGACGAAGAAAGCTACGATTACAACTATCCAGACTATTCCAAATTGATGAAGCTCGTATCGACCGAAGTCGATAGGCTAAGAGAAAAATGGATTGAATTGGAAGATCAGATATGGCCATCGGCTTTCTCGACTTCATTCGATTTCAACACAATTTCTACAATTGAACAAATCGCGCGCGTCGTAAATCAACCTGAACACGACGATAATACCGCAATCAGAATTAGCGGTTGCACTCCTGACTATCATATCGTCCGATACTTCGCCAGAGGCGGCGGTTTTCGGAATGACGTGTTTTCAATCTTGGGCGCACGCACGTCGGACGCAACAACTGGGCTGTCCAAGTATGAATGGATCCCTGAGTTTGCCGTTCACGACGAACACAAAGGGCCGTTCCCGATTTGGTTAGCTCATCGAACATTCCCCACTGACGGCGACCAGACAGAAGTCGAAGATGAACTTGACGATGACGAATAACATCGGTCGTTCACTTACCTCACCTCCTTCAATCCCCTGATATTCACTCGCTTGGGATAAGGACGGCCACCGGCGGTAAGATCCTTGTATCGTAGTCTCCTACCTTCCATACTACGTGCAACTCCGGCCATTTGATCCGCCGTGTCTGTCGCTCCTGTCGCAACGACTGCTCGGTCAAGAACGGGAGCGTCATGCAGGAGGCCCAACCTTGGGATGCAGACCTGGGCGTTGGGCGTCTATCTGCTGACCACCGGGATCAAGGGCACCTCCAGCATGAAGCTGCATCGCGATCTCGGCGTGACCCAGAAAACCGCTTGGCATCTCGCGCACCGCATCCGTGAGGCTTGGGACTATCAGGCGGGCGACCAGTCCTGTGAGGGGGCCGGTCGAGCTGGACGAGTCCTACTGCGGCGGCAAGGAGAAGAACAAGCACGTCTCCAAGCGGACGAACCGCGGCCGCGGCACCGCCGGCAAGTCCACCGTGGCGGGCGCGCGCGACCACGCTTCCCGCCAGATCAGCGCAGCCGTGGTGCCAGGAGGCGGACGTGTACACCGATTAGAGTGCGTCGTACAAGGGGCTGCCGAACCACACATCGGTCAACCACGGGCTGGGCGAGTACGTGAAGGGCAGGCGCACACCAACGGTCTGGAATCGTTCTGGACCATGATGAAGCGGGGCTACTATGGCACCTACCACCGGATGAGCCCGGCCCACCTGCAACGCTACGTGAACGAGTTCGCCGGCCGCCACAACCAGCGTCCCTACGACAACACCGAGGTCCAGATGCGGATGGTGGTCCAGGGGATGGAGCGTAAGCGGATCTGAAGGTTGGGAGGGGCAGGCGCCCCGTAGGCGTTAAGCCTCGTAGTTGACGCGGGCAGGTGGAAGGCGGGTTAGGTGCTCCCGCACTTCCTCTGTCGTGATCCCATGCTTCTGAGCCACCGAGAATAGGCCCTGCACCGGACCTCTGTAGCGATCCATGAGAGTGACGTTGACCGGGCATTGCCGATCAAACTCCGCTCCACAGATGCACGCGGCAGGATTCGGGCGGAAATAGTCGAGAAGGGTAGGCTTGCGTTGCCCCACAGAAGACTCCTTCGCCGTTGACGAAGCAGCCGGAGACAATCACTGCCTCCGGCTCCTGCTCAGCGGCAGGTAGAGTGTGGACGCCCCCGCACAGGGGGCGTTCGCATTTTACCACATTTGACGGACCGCTCAATACCAGCCACAATACTCCCGTTCGAATAGGTGTGCGAACCGTTCCCGTATCGCACGATCCTTGGCCGCCCGCGCCTCACTGTAACACAACACGTACAGCTCACCCTGATGCCGCCGCAGTTGGCCTGAGACGACGATTTTCCCCTTCCTGTTCACTTTCACCGGCACGTATCCGGAACTGTCAATCTCGGGAAACAGCTCACGCCGCTGGCTCTGTTCAGTGGTCACGATATAGTGCTGACCGCGCTTGCGCAGCACTGCCAGGTTCTCGTCCGTCGCCAAGCCACGGTCCATTACCACCGTCGCCCCGCCCCGCTCCGAACACTGATCCGGCGGTCCAGGCTGTCGAGCATCCGCGCCATGGTGGTCTCGTCTTTGGTGTTGCCCTTGAACACCTCGTGCGCCTTGGGAAAGCCCTCGCCATCCAGCACCAGACCGACCACTACTTGCTTGCGGTCCGGTCGATGATCCCGCGAGTACCCCCGCGCCGCCTTCTCGTTGTTGGCCGCGAGGCCTTCGAAGTAAGTCGAACTCAAGTCGTACAGGATGATGGTTTCTTGCAGCGTGAACAGCTCCCGCTCGCGCGCTGCCAACTCCGTTGGTGTGACGCCCTGCTGGGCGCGAACCCGACTAGGAGCTTGGTCCCGGGGCTTGTGACGTTGACATTGGTGAGATCGCGGACTGGCATCGTCCGGTCGCGATCATCCCGTTCAGAAGAATACCTGTCGTTCACGCCCCGCCGCGCCATCCACCCATCACGCAGGAGGACAGCAGGGCGCCACCAGACAGCCATTCAGTTCCTTGAACGCTCATTCCTGACTTGTTTGTTTCTCAGAAGCTTCCCACCGGGCGGGGCCCGGCGTGGTCATGTAAGAAACTGTGGCGAGCGCTATTATGGGTGCAAATCTCTGGGTAGGGGCGCGAAAGTAGGCCGTCGCGTCATTGGTGTTACGCCCTGCGGGGCGAACCCGTTCAGGAGCTTGGTCCCAGGGCGGGTGGCGTAGTCATTGGTGAGGTCTTCGCTTGGCGCTGCTGGGTGGCGATCATCCCGTTTAGGAGAATACCTGCTACTCACGCCTTGGCCGCCCCACTCAGTCCATAGCGGAGGATTCTCATGGCACGACGCAGCCGTAAAGGCAAAGGCAGTCGTTCAGCGCAACCGAATACCGTCCATCCCGACGCCGCGGGCTTGGACGTGGGCGCCACGGCGGTGTACGCGGCGGTGCGCCCTGATCGCGACCCGGACCCGATCCGGAACTTTCCCACCTTTACTGGCGACCTGCACGCTTTGGCCAACTGGCTCAAGGAATGCCAGGTAACCACTGTGGCGATGGAGTCGACCGGGGTCTACTGGATCCCGGTGCACCAGATCCTGGAGGCGCATGGCTTCGACGTGGTGCTGGTCAACGCGCGTCACGTGCACTCGGTCCCCGGACGCAAGTCCGACGTGGCCGACTGCGAGTGGCTGCGCTACCTGCACTCCGTGGGCCTGCTGCGCGGTTCGTTCCGGCCCGCTGACGAAGTCTGTGCGATGCGCGCCCTGCTGCGCCATCGCGACAACTTGATCAAGACCGCCTCACGGAGCGTGTTGCACATGCAGAAGGCGTACGACCAGATGAACGTCCATCTGCACCACGCCATCTCTGACCTGACCGGGGTCACGGGGATGGCTATCACCGAGGCCATCCTGAACGGAGAGCGGGATCCAGCACGCTTGGCCGATCTGGCCGACCGGCGGATCAAAGCCAGCCGCGCCACCCTGATTGCAGCGCTGGAAGGTGACTGGCGCTCCGAGCATCTGTTTACACTGCGTCACGCGCGTGCCACCTATGCCCACTACCAACAGCTCATCGCGGAGTGTGATCAGGAAATCGAAGCTCGCATCCGCTCGTTCGAATCCACGAACGAGCCGCCGAGCGCGCCGGCGGAGGACCCTGCGGAGGACCCTGCGGAGGACCCTGCGGAGGACCCTGCGGAGGAGACCGCCGATGCGCCGCCGACGCCAACCGAGTCACCGCCCAAGCCGTTCAACCTGAAGGCGCACCTTGCGCGCCTGTTCGGCACCGACCTGACGCTCATTCCCGGCATCGGCGAAAGCACTGCACTGATCCTGTTCACCGAGTTTGGCCCCGACCTGTCACGCTTCCCGACTGCGGGGCAATTCGCATCCTGGCTGAACCTGTGTCCCAACAACCAGATCACCGGCGGCAGGATCATCAGCGCACACACCGGACCCGGCACCAATCGCGCTGCTCAGGCGCTACGCTGGGCTACCCAGTGCTTGTACCGCAGCCCCTCGTCCCTCGGCCAGTACTTCCGCCGGATGCGCGCGCGCCTGGGTACTCCCGAGGCGATCACGGCGACTGCCCACAAACTGGCGCGCATCATCTACCATCTCGTTACCCATCGCGTTGCGTACGACGACAGCATCCTCGCCGCCCAGGAACGCCAAGACCTGCGACGCCTCGAACGCCGCGTCCGCAACCAAGCTCGGGCCCTCGGTTATGTGCTTGTCCCGGAGGCTGCCTGACTGTCGTGCCTGACTGTTGTTTCTTAGGAGCTTCCCACCGGGCGGGGCCCGGCGTGGTCATGTAAGAAACCCGATTTAGGAGCTTGGTCCCGGGGCTTGTGACGTTGACATTGTCGTGGATGCGTTCGGCCAAGCGCGGCCACTCGGACTTGGGGAGCGTGAGGGTGCCGAGGCTCAGGATGAGTCGCTGCCGGGGGCCGTTATCGGTGCGTACCGACTGCAGGAGGCGGTGGTAGGTGTAGGAGCGGCCGTTGCGGGAGACTTTGAGCTGACCGATGAACACGCACGCACAAGATAGCAACGGGGGCGAGAGCGGTCAAGATATTTCTGCACCAAGAAACTGCTTACCATGCTCTTTATCACTACATGGGGAAAAACTCGTCCCCCGGTAGAATCTCTCGCCCTCAGGGGCCTCCGTTCATCTGTGCGACCGGCAAATCTCGCTACATCGTCCTTGAAAGTGCGCAACTTACGCTAGCACGGGCACTTGGGGCACTTGGCCCGGCTCCGGCGAATCGCGCACACTGCGGCGTGCGGATGGGCGCATGGCGTACAGGGAGCGCGGCCGCGGCGGCCGTGGTGCTGGCCGTGGTGATCCTGGCGGGCTGCGCCACGGATCTCAGCCGTGCCGAGCTGGCGGACGAGTACGTGGCCCTGGGGAGCGGCTATCTGCGGCTGGACCAGCCGGAGCGGGCGATCGCGTATCTCGAGCGCGCCCTGGAGCTGCGGCCGGACGCTCCCGGGGCACGGTTCCACCTGGCGACCGCCCTGATCCGGGCCGGCCACCCGGCCGCCGCCATGCCCCACCTGGACCTGCTGGCCGCGGCCACGCCCGACAATGTGCGCGTGCTGGAGTTGCGGGCGGCTGCGCTGCAGGGGCAGGGCCGATTCGCGGCCGCGCTGGCGGTGTACCGGAAGTTGCTGCACCTGCAGCCGGCGCACGTCACCGCCCGCTACAACGCCGCGATGCTGCTCTGGGAACAGGGCGACCGCGCGGCCGCCGCGGACGAGTTGCGCGTGCTGCTCGATCAGGAGCCCGGCGACCACCAGGCGCGCTATCAGCTCGGCGTGCTGCTGGCGGACTCGGGGCTGCCGGACGCGGCCGCCCCCGTGCTGTCCCGGTACCTCGAGGTGCATCCCCACGACGTGGACGCCCTGGTCGCGCTGGCCCGGGTCGAGACCCGGCGGGAGAGCTACGTGGCGGCCCTGCGCGCCTACGAGCTTGCGCTCGTAGCGCTCGGGGCGCGCGGCGGCGGCGGCAGTCCCGAGCGCCGGGACCTCTACGCCGAGGTCGAATTCGAGCGCGCGGTCATTCTGCTCACCGAGGTGGAGGCCCCGTACGCGGGGCTCAAGGCGCTGCAGACGGCGCTGCAAAACGGCTTCGCCGACCCGCAGCGGCTGGCGGCCTTGCTGGCCCAGCCCGACCTGCTGGTGCCCGAGCGCGTGCGCGCGTTCCTCGACGCCCAACGTCCGTAGACAGGGTTATGGTTATGGTTGTTGGTTACGGTTTATGGTAGACAATGGTAGACAAAGAGCCCTGGAGGTGCTCCGTTATGCGGAAACGGAGAGTCATTCACAGCGATCCTGGCATTCTCGGCGGTACCACGGTCTTCGTCGGCACCCGCGTCCCCGTCCAAGCCTTGCTCGACTACCTGGAGGCTGGTCGCCCACTGGCAGAATTCCTGGATGATTTCCCGACCGTCACCCACAACCAGGCGATAGCAGTGCTGGAACAAGCGAAAGAAGCTCTGACGTCTGAGGCGCATCCTGCTTGATGAGTGTCTACTGCGTCGCCTCAGAGCAGAGCTCAAGGGTCATGACGTCAGGACGGTACCGGAGATGGGCTGGGCGGGCGTTCAGAATGGCGAGCTATTGAGCTTGGCTGCCGCTCATTTCGACGTATTCCTTACGGTGGACAGTAGCATCGGGTATCAACAAGATGTTCCGTCGTTCGAGATTGCCGTCATGGTGTTGAGGTCCAAGAGCAAGGACATCGCAGCACTCGTACCACTCATGCCTGCCGTTGTCGATACACTTTCCAAGGTCAGCCGAGGCCGACTCGTAGAGATCGGCGAGAGTTCCCGGCGGGATCACGCGTAGAGTTCGGCAGGCGGCGCACGTGCCTGCCTATGGAGCGGCGATCGAGTAGCCCAGGCTCTTGAAGCCCGTGATCCGCTTGAGGCTCATGCGGGCCAGCACCGGAACTTCGCCGTCGACATAGTCATATACGATCACCTCGCGCTTGTTGGGATGAATGCGGTGCAGGCGCCCGGCATACTGGGCGAGCGTCCCCCGCCAAGCGATGGGCATCGTGAGGAACAGCGTGTCGAGCCTGGCGTCATCGAAACCTTCGCCGACGTAACGGCCGGTTTGAGCGCCAGGATCATCCGTGTCGAGCTCGGCGAGCCTCGCCTCCAGAGCCGTCTGCTCAGCGCGAAGTGCAGCCAACCGATTCCTGATCGCCGCAACGTCGTCGTTGG
Source organism: Spirochaetia bacterium (assembly GCA_965198005.1). Taxonomy (GTDB): domain Bacteria; phylum Spirochaetota; class Spirochaetia; order SZUA-6; family Bin103; genus Bin103. Next base: position 195,349 of record CBDAOI010000002.1, on the reverse strand, counting down.
CCGGGACTGAGAAATCCAGCTCGCTCGATCTCATCAGCGTACAGGTCGAGGATAGCGCCGTTTCCGAGGTGCTGCATCGTTGGCCTTGACCACGCCCGTCCGTCCCGACCGTTGCGTCCGCTCCTGGCTCGACGCGCACCAGATTCGCTGAAATCATGGCGGGACCATGGTTCCGACCCAACCGTTCGGCGCTACCGGCCACCACAGCACGCTGGCCCTGTTCGGCGGTGCCGCCTTCAGTCCGGAGTCGACCAGGGCCGCGGCCGACCGCGTGCTCGACCTGCTGCTGCACTACGGCGTCAATCACGTTGATACCGCGCACAGCTACGGGGGCGGCAACTCCGAAGTGTTGATCGGCGCTTGGATGGAACGGCACCGCGACCGCTTCTTCCTGGCCACCAAGACCGACCAGCGCACGAGCGGAAGGGGCGCGCGCCCAGTTGGAAATGTCGCGGCGCCGGCTGCGGTCCCGACACCATCGACCTGATCCAGTTGCACAACCTCACGGACGACGCGGGATGGGAAACCGCGCTGGGTCCTGCCGGCGCACTGGAGGAGTTGATCGCGGCGCGCGAGCAGGGCAGCGTGCGCTTCATCGGCGTGACCGGCCACGGCCTGGCCGCGGCGCGCATGCACCTGCGCGGCCTGCGGCGCTTTCCGTTCGACGCCGTGCTGCTGCCGATGAACTACGTGCTGGCCACCGACCCGCACTACTACGGCGACTTCATGCGCCTCAAGGCGCTGTGCGTCGAGCGCGACGTCGCGGTGCAGCTCATCAAGTCGGTGGCGCGACGTCCCTGGGCCGGCCGCCCGCGCGGCCGCGGCCCCTGGTACGAGCCGCTCGATTCACCCGACAACATCGCCCGCGCCGTGTCCTGCGCCTTGAGCTTTGCCCCCGCCTTCATCAACACCGTGGGCGACCTCGACCGCCTGCCGCTGGTCCTGGCCGCTGCCGAGGCCCCGGCTCCGCGCCCCTCCGACGCCGAGATGGCCGCCATGCTCGTCGACCAGTCCATGCAGCCGATCTTCGAGGAGCACGCCTCCATCCACTGACCGCCTGCAACGAAGTGAGTTCGGGTAGCCGTCAAGGTACACGTTACTTGCGCTCTGAACGAACTCTGCAAGGTTGACTTACTGTCCGGCTGCCGTTACGGTGGCGGAGGTAGATCATGGGGCACGAAGGAGTGAGATACACTGCTTGCCTGGAATGGGACGACACTCTCAGCCACAGCTCTTATGACGCTCCGCCCGATTGGTCTCCGAGGCAGATACATCAAGCGTTAAAGGACATGGGGTTCCGTCCCTACACGGGGTTTCCACTATCCTCCGTGAGGGTAAGCCTACTACAGGTCCCTCCGTTGACGCTGATACGGGCCGGTTTGGAGAACATCGGATGTGTATCGATCCTCAGCCCCGGTCCGTCTGAATACTTCCTGCCGGACGCTGATAAAGAGCAAACCGCCGAGGCTCTGGAAGCAGCGGGTTTTGCGTTCGCGTACGAAGGCCTATTGGCGGAGTCGCCATCATGAACGAATCCCTGTCTCTAACGATAACGGTTCCCGCCCCAGCCAACCGATCAGATCAGGCCCCCACGTTATTGGAGGCCATGCAACGTTATATACTTGTGAACCAAGCTCAAGTTTGGTCCGTTCATGCCCGGCTGGTTTTCAAGTATAGCATATCGGTGGAAGTTCATGGCGTCAACACTCTCATCGAACTAGTCGGCACGGCGACCCTGCAATCGCATCGAGACGGCGACGGGCGGCAACGATGGTGGATATATGGAGTTCACCCTGGAGCAATTGCGGCTACGGGTCTCGATTTCGATAGCGCCAAAGAGGACTTGCGCCGCAACCTTACCGGCATGTTCCGCGATTTGGCAGGTGAATACACCAGCATTGAGACATACCGGGAGGCTGCTTCCGAGTTCCTGAGTGCGACGGATCCGGATTCGGAACGTGAGTGGGCCTCAATCGCACCCGAGGCGAGTCGTAGGGCTATTTTCGAGCTGTCTATACGGATTGCGCAGCATCCTGGAGAGCCCGGTCCGTCGGTTTTGGTGCGGGAGTCAGAAGCTCGCTTCGTCCCCACGATAATGTTTTTTTTCGTCTGAGCAATGTCCCAGATTCGGTTGTCAGCTGTAACCGTCGCCATGGACGAGTGTGCGCCTGGGTATAGGATGCATCCAAAGACTCACCACATTTGGTTCGAGTTCAATGGCCTGCTTTATCGTTTCTTCCCCAAAGGAAGGCACGGGGCCTCGGACCCCGAAATACAGACGGGTCACGTCCGCAAGTTAGCGAGGTTCTTCCAGATCTGGGACTGCCTCAAGAGATATCTACCTCAGATCCGCTGGTGACCAAGTGCTGGATCGCGTACGCGGTCGAGTCCGTGCAATCGCAGCCGTAGCAGCAGGTCGTGCAGGGCCGGCTTGGCGCGCGGCTGCTCCGGCAGGTGGGAGGCATCCGCCGCCGCGCGCAGGACGCCGACCAAGCGCTCGTACTCCGCCGCATGGAGTCGCAGATCGGTCGGCGGCAGGTGGTCCTGTTCCGGGCCGGCGACCTTGCGCGCGATCAGTTCGTCGAGGTAGGGCAGCTTGGCGCTGTCGTTGAGGGTGCTCAGGTTGGCCTCGACTACGCCCGTCCGCATCAGGTGAATGCCGGTCAGGAGCACGCGATACACGTACAACAACGGCTTGATCCGGGGTGGCTGCTCGCGCTCGAACAGCTTCCATTGCCCGGCGGCGAACCCGCGGTAGTGACGCTCGTGACGGCGGGTCACGCACTCGGCGGCGATCGCCTTCAACTCCTCGTGCGCGGGCGTGGTGCGCACGATCAGCGGCGAGCGCACCTGCTCCAGCACGTACCCGTTCGGCTTGAGCAGCAGACCGAAGAACTTGCGCGCGTCGTGCGTCACCAGGTCGATCTCCATCCCGGCGAGCTGGTGCGACGTCTCCACGGTGTCGCCGCCGCGGTCGAGGCCGATCACCCGCTCCAGCGACAACAGGTGGACGCCGCGCAGATCGCAGTCGGAATCGGGGGACGGAAACCCGTACAGATGCGCGCCGCTGATCGTGACGAACAGCAGTGGATGGGGATGCCGGTCCACCAGCCGCTGCAAGCCCGCGTCGCCGGTGAGCTGCGCGCCCGGGGCGAGCGGGCTCATGGCAGTCGATCCTCAACCGCGCGCCGGCGGGCGCGGATCAGAAACCGGTCGGCGCGTTCGTAGTCGGGCTGCGCCGGCAGGGAGGTGCGCGCCAACGCGGCGTTGAAATCAGCGACCAGCTCCATCCGCCACTCGTCCACCTGCTCCCACCTGACCCTGCCGGACCTGACGGCCAGCAGCCGCTCCCGGTGCTCGCTCACGTCGACGGCGACGACACCCTCCTGCAGCACCGTGATGCCGGACAGCAGCAGTCGCAGCAGGTGCATCGCGTGCCTCCACTTCACCTCACCCCGATTGCGCAGCGCGGACTGCATGCGCCTGAACTGCGCCTCCACGTAGTGCGTGTAGGTCTGGTGCACCAGCTTGGAGAGAAAGCACCCCTTCATGGCGAGCAGTTCCTCGCCCAGCGGCGTGGCAGTCTCCACCAGCGGCGTATAGAGACACTCCAGAACGTTCGGATTGGCTTTCAAGGCGAGCGTAATGAACTTCCGGAGCTCCCAATACACCTCCTGGGTGGCGTCGTTCTGCAGTTGCGGCGGCGCCCCCGCCAGCGACCAGTGCAGATCGGCGGGCGGCAGGTACACGCCGCGGCGATCGGTGTCGGAGCCCTCCCGCTCAAGTCCGTAGGCGCGCGAGCCGACCACGCACCGGAGGATGACACGCTCGACCAGATCGGAGTCAGGGGCATAGCACATGGCGCCGGCGCCTCGCGCCGCATCGAACCTACCCCTGCCGGCGGGTCCCGGTCAAAGGGCCAAACATGGCACGAAGGCGGGCGACAGGACGGTTGCCTGACCGCATCGCGTTGACTGGATCGCGCCGGTATGACAGCTTATGTCGCAAATGCGATACAGGAGGCTCGGATGAAGACACAGAGTTCGATGCTGAGATGGTGAAGACGCGCAAGGCGCGATTCGCGAGCGCGGACGAGATGTTTGCGGAACTTGAAGAAGCCAGCGGCCAGTAAACGGGCCAACCTGCCGCGCCGGGTTGACTCCCGAACGGAGGGAGCACGCGCTCAGAGGCTCGTGGGCGCGCTACCGGGAATGCCATGTCGGTGGTGATTTCCTCCTGATCTATCGCCTTGACGACACGGACCGGCCGAGCGGTTCCATGTATGTAGCCTACCGCAACGTCCCGCGCTGACCAACGGCGCTCAGCGACAGACCATTTCCCCCGTTCCGCGATAAGGGAGTCTGGAAGATCGGCCAAGGTCTCGTTTGCCGCTCAAATCGACTGTCTCAAGCTATGTAACCAGTGCCTCCCGTCGCTGGCGTTCCGCGTCGTACGGAAAGTCGTTGAGCGACTTCAGATTGGGCGACAGCGAGCGCAACCCCGCACGCGAGTACCGCTCATCGCCACATGGTGCGTACGTGATGGGACAGCGGTTCAAGCCGTCCCCGCGGTGATGGTTACCGCCCCGACCACATCCTCCCCGACCGCCAGAAGCTGCGCAAACAGGTCGTCTCGGTCGAGCTTCCGCTGGCGCAGCAACCCCTCCAGCATCTCTCCCTCCGGCAGCAGTCCTTCGAAGAAGGGCGGAAACCGATCGAACCGGTGCTCGCGCCTCGAGACCGGCATCGAGAGCGACACCGGGTGCCCGGCATACGTATCGCGGTAGCGGAACAGGAAGCGCCCTCCTTCCTGTTCCTCGAGCAACCCCGCCGCCTTGCCCATGACGTAGACCGTGGCCGTCCTCATTGCCGGTTCTCCTCGGCCGGCTCCCCGCGCCGGGCGCTCAGCGCGGCACCGCACTCCGTCATCAGCGGCCCATCCAGCAGCAGATCGACGTTGAGCACGCGCAGCACCGCCATGAGCGTCGCCAGGCGTACCGTGGGCTTCCCATGCTCGATGTCGAACACCGAGGTCTTGCCGATTCCGGCAAGATCGGCCAGCCCATGCTGACTGAGCCCACTGCTCCGCCGGTGGAACCTGACCGCGTGGCCGATCAACTGCGCTGAGCGCACCTTCATGCCCTGCCGGCCTCGATTACTGGCATAGCGGTATGATCGATCTTGAAACGTGGGTCGTGGCTGGTCTGCTCGACGCGGATCGAGTTTGTTGCGATCATGGCTCCCACCATGATCCCCATCCAACCGTTCGGCGTCACCGGTCACCACAGCACGTTGACCCTGTTCGGAGGGGCCGCCTTCAGCCCGGAGTCCACTGCGTCCGACGCCGATCGCGTCCTCGAGCTCCTGCTGCACCACGGCGTCAACCACGTCGACACCGCGCACAGCTACGGCACGGGCAACTCCGAGGTGCTGATCGGCGCCTGGATGGAGCAGCATCGCGACCGCTTCTTCCTGGCCACCAAGACCGACCAGCGCACGGCGGCAGGGGCGCGCGCCCAGTTGGAACTGTCGCGCCGCCGGCTGCGCGCCGACACCATCGACCTGATCCAGTTGCACAACCTCACCGATGAAGAGGGATGGGCTGCCGCCATGGGCCCCGGCGGAGCCTTGGAGGAGCTGGTCGCCGCGCGCGAGCGGGGCATCGTGCGCTTCATCGGCGTGACCGGTCATGGCCTGGCCGTGGCGCGCATGCACCTGCGCAGCCTGGGGCGCTTCCCCTTCGACGCCGTACTGCTGCCGATGAACTACGTGCTGGCCACGGACCCGCGCTACTACGGCGACTTCATGCGCCTCAAGGCGCTGTGCGTCGAGCGCAACGTGGCGGTGCAGCTCATCAAGTCGGTGGCACGCCGTCCCTGGGGCGGCCGTCCACGCGGTGGCGGCCCCTGGTACGAGCCGCTCGACTCACCCGAGGACATCGCCCGCGCCGTGGCCTACGCCCTGAGCTACGCCCCCGCCTTCATCAACACCATGGCCGACATAGACCGCCTGCCGCTGGTCCTGGAGGCCGCCGAAGCCCCGGCCCCCCGTCCCTCCGACGCCGACATGGCCGCCATGCTCGCCGACCAGACCATGCAACCGATCTTCGAGGAACACGCCATCATCCATTGAGAACGTGGTGCTACGTACAACGATGCCTCCGGATCGAACGCCTCCCCGATGTAGGTCGTTTTAACGGTGCCCCGCGCTCCGAACAGAAAGAACGAATTGTGGCGGCTGGTCTGCAGAAGCCGGGGCGAAACATAGCGGGACCCTGTTGGATATGTGGATCGTAGTCCCTATTGTGATTCAAAAAAAGGAACACACGGTGGGCAGTCTCCCCGTGAGCGGCCTTGCAGACTCCGCTGAGAGTGTCGCTCATGCGAGGGACGTCGGTGTGCGGCCAGATTGATCACTGAGCTTCGAAACAGGATCGAATCCTCGATCCTCCTTCTTGGGGATTAGAACCATGTTCTCAATACCTCCTGACACGGAGATATTCGGTTCCGATAGATTGACTCTGAAGTGCCAATAGTCACGGTCATCGTCACCGATGCTCACCGCGATACGTCCCTCGCTTGTCTGACTTGACATCCGAATGAGGTCACGGATCGTACCAGAGTCAAAACATCGTCTGATTTCGATCTCGACATCACGTCCAAGAAGCTCCGTATTTCGGAGGACTGACTGTACACTATCGCGCACTGATTCCGAAAGATCCGAAACATGAACGGACGATATCCGGTGTTGCACTTGGCCATTAGATCGACAATTTCCTCGGCAGATACTCCGGGATCCTTGCGAACACTGGAGTGCGTCGGACGATTGGTTTCCAAGATATCGTACGGATGTAGCAAGCTCCGATGCGGTACTGGAAGTAGTCGAAACCCACTCAAGACACGATGCAAAGCATAAATCAAGACGGAGAGATAGGTCTTCCCTGTATTGCTCGGTCCGACAAAAACCGTAAGCGGCTTTATCCTCACGCTTCCACTGGCGATCGGTCCCAGGTCAGAAACTTCGATCTGGATCTTGTTCGGAAATGGGTCGAGATTATCGGTGAGAGTTGGTTTTTCAGAGGTACTCAATGCCAAATCCTCCTCGTCAGGCCTAAACCGGCCTAAACCGGCCTAGACCAGGCCTACGCATGGAGACCGTCATGCCATAGGGGTCGGCGATGCGGCACATCTCGCCGATCGCGGCCGGCGTCAACGGCGTGTGCTGGGCGTCGAAGCTCACGAAGTCCAGCCCGCACCGGCCGGCCAGCTCCACCATCAGCCCGGATGGTTCGCTGAGCGTCAACCCGAGCGTCTTCTCGTAGCGGTTTATCCGCTGCAGAATCTTGTTGGGAACCATAGCTGGCTGCCATTCATTGAGCAGCGCTCCCGCCCTGTCAACCGGCGCCGTGAACCGCGCTGGCCGGCCTGCGGATCAGTAGGCACGGTCCCTCCGTGACGCCGAAGACCATGAAACCGGTGCACCGAGGTTCGTCCGTTGGACACGTGCACGCGCCGCTCGGAAAGTGAGCCATTTGCCGGTTAGAAATTGACCCACCCCCGGCAGTCAGCCTCCGGCTGGTAGTTTGGTGTTGCTCAAACATCAAGCTGACCGGAGGGAAGGATGCTGGGGATGGATCTTGCATACGTTATCAAACACAAGTGGCACCACGAGGGACTGTCGATCCGACAGATCGCCCGTGATCTGGGGGTGAGCCGGAACACGGTGCGCAAGTACGTGGACGCCGACGGCGAGCCACGGCGGCGGGAGGCAGGCAAGCGCACGCAGCCGGTGCTGGACGAGGTACGCGAGCGGATCGACGAGATACTGCAGGAGTGGGGGCGCCGGACGACGCCGAAGCAGCGCATCACCGGGACGCTGGTGCACAAGCAGTTGGTGGGGGAAGGCCACCTGGTAGGCAGCACCACGGTGCGCGCCTATCTGGCCGAGAAGCGGCGCGCGCGCCAGGAGGTGTACCTGCCGCTGGTGTGGCGCGCCGGGGACGCCGCACAGGTGGACTTCTTCGAGGTGACCGTGGAGGTCGCTGGCGAGCGGCAGAAGGCGTGGCTGTTCGTGCTGCGCCTGATGTATTCGGGGCGGGACTTTGCGTGGCTGTACGAACGCTGCAACCAAGTTGCCTTTCTGGACGGCCACGTGCGCGCCTTCAAGCATCTCGGCGGGGTTTGGCAGCGTTGCATCTACGACAACCTGAAGGCGGCGGTGAAACGGAGGCTGGGGATCGAGCGAGAACTCAGCGCGCGGTTTCTGGCGTTGTGCTCGCATTATCTGTTCGAGCCGTGCTTCGCGCGTCCGGGCGAGGGGCACGACAAGGGCGGCGTGGAGGCGCGCGGCAAGAACGTACGCCTGCAGCACCTGACGCCGATTCCCGGCGGCCAGTCGCTGGCAGAGATCGCGGCGCTGCTGCTGAAGAATCCGGACGCGGCGAGCGCCACCCGCGCCGACCAGCAGGGGCGCACCGTGGCGCAGCGCTTCAACGAGGAGCGCGCGCTGTTGCGCCCGTTGCCCGAGCGTCCGTTCGAGGCGCGCCAAGTCGTGCCGGTGGGCGTGAGCCGGCAAGCGCTGGTGCGGGTGGACGGTGCGCAGTACTCGGTGCCCAGTCACTGGTCAGGCAGCCAGGCGACCGCCTACGTGGGGGTGGCCGACATCGTGCTGGAGTGGCGCGAGGAACGGATCACCGTCGCCAAGCAGGCGCGGGGGAGCCGGACGGTCAAGTATAAGCACTATCTCGACGAACTGGCGAAGAAGCCGCAGGCGGTGCGCCAGGTAGCGCCCGAGCTGATGGCCGAACTCGGCGCGCCGTACGAGCAGCTGTGGCGGTTGCTGAGTACCCGTTACGGGGAGCTGGAGGCGGCACGGGTGGTGGCCAAGCTGGTCGGCGCCATCGTCGAGCATGGCGAGCAACTGGTGGCCGAGACGCTCAGCGAAGCGCTTGCTGCGGTGCCGCCAGCGCCGCGCCAGCCGAGCACGCCGCCGGCGACGGTGCCGGTACCGGCGGCGCTGCAGCATTACCAAGTGGAGTCGACGCCCGCCGCTGCCTACGACGCGCTGCTGCTGGGGAGCGACTGATGAGCGAGCTGACGGATGCGGTGATCGAGCAGCACCTGAAGTCTCTCAAGCTGCCGACCATGCGGCGTGAATACGGGCAACTCGCTCGCCAAGCCGGTGCCGACTCCTGGACCTACGCGGAATACCTGCGGGAACTGCTCGACAGCGAGATCCGCGCCCGTGAAGCCAGCACCACTGCGCGCCGGCTGCGCGAAGCGCGCTTTCCCGACCTGAAGACCCTGGGGCAGATCGACTGGGATGCCATGGCGGGGGTCTCCAAGCAGCAGATCATCGAACTGGCGAGCTGTGGGTTCGTCGAGAAGCCCGAGGACGTGGTGATCGCCGGTCCGATCGGCACCGGCAAATCGCATCTGGCCATCGCTTTGGGAGTGGAAGCGGCCAAGCGGCGGTTCCGCGTGCTGTTCGTCAAAGCGGCCGATCTGGTGCGCCAGCTGCTGGAGGCCAGGGACGACCGGGAACTGGGACGGCTGCAGCTGCGGCTGCGTCGGGTGAGCTTGTTGATCATCGACGAGCTGGGCTTTGTCCCGTTCGACCGCGCTGGTGGCGAACTGTTGTTCAACCTGATCGCTGATCGCTATGAACGACGCGCGACGATTGTCACCACCAATCTGGCGTTCGGCGAATGGGTCAGCGTGTTCGCTGACGAGAAGCTGACCACGGCGCTGCTGGACCGGCTCGGCCACCACGCGCACATCATCACCACCAAGGGGGTCTCCTACCGCACCGCGGCACGCCGCCGTAGCGGCGGCGGCTCCCCGCAGGCGACGCCATGACCCGCCGCTCACAGGAACGCCCGGCGCCCCCGACTGGCGCCGCGGTGAGCACTGAGCGCGGCGCAGATGCACCGTCTGCCGGATGGACCAGGACCCGTTACGTAACGGTGCGCAGTGGCCATGAGCGTTGACTAACTTCGTTTTGTTCGGTGGGGTGACACTGTGCGGGGTGTTCGACCGTCCCAAGACGGTGGCGCTGAGGTGGGCGAAGAACGGGGAAGTGACCGAGTGGAACCGTGACCGCCGAGGTGAGCTACGACGGTCGCGGCATGCGATGCCCCCGGAGGCCGCAGGAATGGCCGGGGCTCTGTTTCTGTACCGGGACCACGTGCACATCGTCGCCGGTCGCTACCAGGCATCCGCGTTACATCGCCAAGGGGACGGTGTCGCGCCAGCCCGAGCAGCGCGCCGCGCAGTTGGCGGCGGTCTCCGGAAACGGGTCGCCGCTATCTGCAACGCGAGCATCTGCTGGAGACCGGGAAGGCGGCACTGCAGTTCCTCACGATGTTGGTGCACCGTGCCCCGCGCACCTGGTATCGCGACGTTCCAGGCCGCCGTGGCCGCGCACACCTGCATCACCGAATACGTCGTCCGGTGGGTGCCTGAACGGGGATCGGAGACCGCCCGCGACCAGCTCCACCGGAGCGAGGAGACCGTGATTATGGCACCGTATCGAGCTGCAATCGTCTGAGAAAACGCCGCACAGGGCCGCTATGAACGATTTTTCTCCGTCACCGACATGATCCGCGTGCAGCCAGCACCCACCGGGCCGGTCGAGCACGCATCCGCACCCTCTCAGAAGCGCTGGCGATGAACGCGGCCACCTCGCACTCGCTGCCCTACGATCCGGCCACCGTGGAGTTCGATCCGCTGCTGCGCCGGCTCAACCTGGCCAACACCCGCCGCCGCTGGCGGCAGTTGCTCGAGCGCGCACAGACGCATGGCTGGTCGTGCCGGGAGTTCCTCGGCGTGCTGATCACCGAGGAGATCTCCCATCGCCCATCGCCAACAGACCCGCATCCAGCGCTCGGTCAGACCGGCTCGCTTCCCGTTCCTGAAGACCGTCGGGGAGTTCGACTTCTCCTTCCAGTCCAGTGTGCGCCTGCCGTCCCTGGGCAGCTATCTGGGACCGATCTGCGGGCTTGATCTTGCCGAACTGGAGAGCGTCGAGCCGCCGCGAGGGTACGGGCGCGACTGAGGCAAGCCGCAGCCGGCCCCTGCCTGCGGTCGTTACTGACGTTCCACCCCGATCCGGCAGCCGGCATGCCGTAGCGGCGCCGAATCGGGGCCACCTCACGGTCGCTTCCCAACTGTCACCGCCAACTCGTTCCGCGCAGGCTCTCCTTACCACATCCCGACCGCCGCATGCGCTGCAGCGGCGAGCATCACTGACCACGGCCCTGCGACGGCTCCACACGCCGCCGGGGTGGGTCAATTTCCAAGCGGCGGTCCCGCACCACCTGCAGCAGCATGGTCCCAAGACGCTGGACCGCGCGTTCCAGGCGCCGTGGCCGCGCACACCTGCACCACCGAGTACGTCGTCCGGTGCCTGAACGGGGATCGGAGACCGCCCGCGACCAGCCCCACCGCAGCGAGAGACCGTGATTATGGCACCGTATCGAGCTGCAATCGTCTATCCAGGGGGGTGTTGTGGGATACCACCTGCTCTGAGAAAACGCCGCACAGGGCCGCTATGAACGATTTTTCTCCGTCACCGACCTGATCCGCGTGCAGCCAGCACCCACCGGGCCGGTCGAGCACGCATCCACACCCTCTCAGAAGCGCTGGCGATGAGCGCGGCCACCTCGCACTCGCTGCCCTACGATCCGGCCACCGTGGAGTTCGATCCGCTGCTGCGCCGGCTCAACCTGGCCAACACCCGCCGCCGCTGGCGGCAGTTGCTCGAGCGCGCACAGACGCATGGCTGGTCGTGCCGGGAGTTCCTCGGCTGCTGATCACCGAGGAGATCTCCCATCGCCCATCGCCAACAGACCCGCATCCAGCGCTCGGTCAGACCGGCTCGCTTCCCGTTCCTGAAGACCGTCGGGGAGTTCGACTTCTCCTTCCAGTCCAGTGTGCGCCTGCCGTCCCTGGGCAGCTATCTGGGACCGATCTGCGGGCTTGATCTTGCCGAACTGGAGAGCGTCGAGCCGCCGCGAGGGTACGGGCGCGACTGAGGCAAGCCGCAGCCGGCCCCTGCCTGCGGTCGTTACTGACGTTCCACTCCGATCCGGCAGCCGGCATGCCGTAGCGCGCCGCAGCCACCTCACGGTCGCTTCCCAACTGTCACCGCCAACTCGTTCCGCGCAGGCTCTCCTTACCACATCCCGACCGCCGCATGCGCTGCAGTGGCGAGCATCACTGACCACGGCCCTGCGACGGCTCCACGCGCCGCCGGGGTGGGTCAATTTCCAAGCGGCGCACTGCCGGCGGTCCCGCACAGACACGGGCTCCTGGATCGGCTCGGTCGCACCCACCCGACGGCGGTAGCGCCACCGCAGGCCGGCATCCTGCCTGTCCGGCGCGGAACACGCGCTCACAGCGACCCTGCAAGGCCCCGCCACGCGCACAGGTGGTCTCTGGATACCCCCCTGCTGAACACCGAATCGGCCCTCAGGTTCTCCATTCTGACTCGCAGCACCCGCTGAATCCCGGCAGCTTCACTGACCACGGCCCTGCGACGGCCTAACCGCGCAGACCGGCGCCGATCACGGCCGTCCACGTCGCCGCAGCACCCGCAGCTCAATGCCGAGTTTTCCACAATATCCACAAGCAATCTCACCCCTCCCCCGGACCCCCTCCCCATTTACCGCCGCCTCCGTTACACTCCATCTGCACTGCTTGGGTGGGTCAAAAACCGACCGGCGTTTTGGCTCACTTTCCGACCGGCGCGCGCAACACGATTTCCGGACTATCCCGCGAGATCCCCCGTGTGGGCCCTCTTCTTCCGTGCGTCGAACGGCGTCCGGAAGTTCCTTTGACCGATGTCACTGGGAAGAACAGGGCGTCCGGGCGGCCGGCCCCGAGGGCGGCCAGAAAGCGCAACTCGGCCACGCCGATGTCCTGCGCCTCGTCCACCACGCAGAACTCGAACGGCGGGCGCTCCATCTGCGCGAGCCGGCGCTCCAGGCGACCGAACAGGCGCGGTTCGGTCAGGAGCAGGTGCTCGTCCAGAGCGGCGGCCACCTTGGAGAAGACCGACCAGATCGACTGGAACCGGTCGGCTACACCAGCGATGACAGATCGGCAACCACCCCTGGGTGGTCTGACAGTTTCCTCTCCTGGTGGAATCGGCTGATCAGCCGCAGAGACCGCGCTGACAGATCCTCGCTCAGCGCAACGTGGTCGATCACCCTTCGGCCGCCGAGACCGAGCGCGGCGGTGGCAATCGTGATGTCTGGGGGGATGGCGTCCCGCAGGGCATCCCGAATCTCTTGGTAGGGTATGCAGACCCCAAGGATCGTAACATCGCCCAAAGGCGTGCGGGTGACGCCGGACACGAAGCTGCCTGGAGGCATCGAGTCTGATCCGAAGTCATCGACCTGCTCCCATGGCTCTCTCGACCAAAGGATCACCATCCGTAGGTTGTCGATCCCCTTTACGCCGTCCGGCTGAGAGTGGATCGTGTGGCCCGGCATGCCGGCCAACAGCCTGATGTCCGACTCCGTGAGACACACAATGTCCGGAGCTTCCCGGTCGATACGGCTCAGGATCTCGTCGCGACGACTCCAGGATCCGGGGGTGGCCCACTCGACATTCCAGTTCACCACCGTCATGGAAACAGTTTCGTTCGGCCCGCTCATGTTGTCGCCAATACTACCAAGGATCACCCAGGCCGAACAACAGCAACACCGTCATGCGTCCGCATGCCGAGCGGGAACGATCGGCAGAGCCTCGCCACGATCCGTTGCGCCTCGTCGCCGGCACCGGGTGCCGTCAGCAGGGAGGAAATCACCTGTCCGAGCTGTTCCATTTCCGCCTCCCGGAACCCGCGCGTGGTGGCGGCCGCGACTCCTATCCGCAGCCCGCTCCACTCGGCCGGATTGCTGACGTCGAACGGGATCGGATTCTTGTTGGTCGTGATGCCGTACCGCTCGAGAACGCGCTCGGCAGCCTGACCGGTCATTCCGATGTCGGATAGGTCCAGCAGGACGATGTGGGTGTCCGTGCCGCCGGTAACGACCGCCAGTCCGCCATCGGCCAGGACCGCGGCCAAGCGCGCGGCGTTCTTCTTGACTTGGTGGGCGTAGTCTCTGAACTCCGGTTGCAGCGCCTCGCCCAGGCAGACCGCCTTCGCGGCTATGACCTGAGTGTGGATGCTGCCCTGGACGCCCGGAAAGACGGCGGATTGCAATTTCCTTCTCCAGCTCTCATCCCGCGCGAGGATCATTCCGCCGCGCGGCCCGCGCAGGGTCTTTGTGGTGGTGCAGGTGACAATATCGGCGTGCGGTATCGGCGACGGGTGGGCGCCGCCAGCCACGAGGCCGGCGATATGCGCCATATCCACCACGAAGTACGCACCGACCGTCCGGGCAGCGTCGGCCAGCCTCTCGAAGTCCAGGGTTCGCGGGTAGGAGGACCCGCCAGCGATCAGCAGTCGCGGCCGCACCTCCAAAATCCTCGCCTCCGCCTCGCCGTAGTCGATCATTCCAGTCTCGCGGGAGACCCCGTAGTGGTGGACCTCGAACCAGCGGCCTGACAGGTTCGCGCGGAGCCCGTGGCTCAAGTGACCGCCCGCGGCCAAGTCCAGGCTCAGCACGCGGTCGCCGGGCCGCACCAACGCGAAGAACACGGCGAGGTTGGCTTGGCTGCCGGAGTGCGGCTGTACGTTCGCGTAGGCGCACCCGAACAGCTCGCACGCGCGGTCCACGGCGGCCTGCTCGATCACGTCCACGAAGCGCCCGCCGGCGTGGTAGCGGGCGCCTGGGTATCCTTCGAGCGTCTTGTTCACCACTTCATGACCGAGCGCCTCGAGGACGGCGCGGCTGACAATGTTCTCGGAAGCGATGAGTTCGATCTGCTGCTGCTGGCGCCGCCCTTCGCTGGCCAGCGCCTCGGCGATCATCGGGTCCCGTTGCGCGACGCCGGAAGTGAAGAACTCCGAGGTGGTCGCCGGGCGGCGAGGGCCTTCGTCTATCACGGGCGGCAGAGTAATGAGAATGGGCGGGTTGTCAAGGAAAGGCGAGCAGAGCAGGCGCGCGTGATGGCGTATGGATGCAAGCCCAACTCGGGCTCTTCCAGAATGATGACGGGAGAGGCCGGGTGGGCTGCGCTGGCGAGGCTCTCGGTGAAGTATCGGCGATACGGACGTCCACATCAGCCCTCGTTGTTCCTTGGAAAGAAGATTCGACAGTCTCGGCGAGTCCGCGCTCGCACAACAAGCTGCAGGCGATTTGCACCCTTGATCCTGCCGAACTGGAGAGCGTCGGCCCGCCGCGCGGGTATGTCGATGCCGGCTATTCTGGTGCGTGCGCCGCGCGTATCCAGCAGCAGCACCGGATCGAGGTGGAGGTGGTGCGGCATCCGGCGAATCGTAACGTGGGACGCTGGGTAAGTCCCGACCAAGGGGAGCTGTTTGCGGTGCAGGCGGACAGCAAGGGATTCCTCGTGCTGCCGAAACGGTGGATCGTGGAACGCAGCCACGCATGGTACGAACGGTGCCGCCGCTTGATCATGCATCATCATCGCCTGCTCTCGGTGTCAGCAGCCTGGGTGTGGCTTGCCGGCGCACGCATGCTCGCCCGCAGATTCGCCACCGCAATTCGGGCGCCTGTCTATCCGAGATGCGTGATGTCGATTCCGCCCCACTGTCGGTCGAGGTACTCCGCGACCAGCCGGCGATGGCAGTGAAAGGGCTTGTCCTCACTGCATAGCAGGCAGCCGCTTGCAACGAATTCGCGGGACACGGTCTGCTCGATCCGGCGCTCGCGCATGAGGTCCAGGAAGCGCGTCTCGTAGGTGCTCCAGTCGCCTCGGCGCTTCTTGTAATCGTCCAGCATCTCCTGGGTGGGAGCCAATTCGGGTGCGTGGACGTACCCGATCTCGCAGATCTCATGCAGAAAGTAGGCGAGATCTTCTTTCTTGGCAAAACCGGCGAGCTGTGACACGTTGTTGAGTCGGACATCCACGATCCGCTTGGCGCCTGATTCGCGCAGCAACGCGAAGAAACGGCGCGCTGACTTCCTGGTGAAGCCGATGGTGAATAGCTTCATGCCTCTTGCCCGGCGGCCAGATTCTCGTTTCGGTGTCCGAAGCGTGCCGCTTGTTTAGCGATGGCTCCCTCGACCCGTGTGTCAAGATGCCCGAACAAATCCCCCTGCTTCGGTTCGTCGTACATGGCGAGCAGGCGGTCCATGGCGTCGGCGTGGGTTTCCAGCGCACCGTCCGCCAGGATATGGCCGACCGGCAGGCCACGCGCCTCAAGCGCCGGCGCCACCAGCAGGGCGCGGTGGCACTCCAGCGGCTCTTTCTCGGCGCACATGAGCGCGATGCGGTGATTAGCCGCGCCGCGCACCGCGCGGTCTAGTCCGTCTTGGAATGACTGGGTGCCGCCAAGACGGTTGTAGCAGATGCGCCCATTGTCGTAGCAGGAGGGGTCGTCCGAGCGCCCGCCCAACTCCCGTCCGAGGAACACGTACTTCATGCCATGCTCGGCCAGGCTGTCCGCCAGCGGCTCGCGGTTGAACTGGGGATTGAAGCGGCTGTACGGCACCGCGCGGACATCCGCTACCACGGTCACGCAGTGGCGCTGCAACAATGTGACGAACGCCTCCAATGCGTGCGTGGAGTGGCCGATGGTCAGTATGGTTCCGTCGTGCGCCGGCATGATCCTACCGCCGGTCGCCGACGATGATCGCGGCGATCAGTTTGTAGCACGCGCCTCGGTACGGTTCCCCGAGGCTAATGGTGAGATAGCATTCACCGATCTCATAGCTGCCATCCTGCTTTGCAAGATAGGTTCGCTCAAATTGGGGGTCGGTAACCCACAGGGCGTACTTGTGGCCGGCGTGCTCGAAGCAACCCTGCACGCGTCGTTTGCTATTGCCGAAGGCTTCGCCCGGGTTGCACACGACCAACTGGATTCGGTCAACGTGGACCAGTCTCAGCGAATCGGCCACCGATCCGGCGGCCCCGATCGGGACCTCGTCATTTTGACCGTTGTACGTACTATGTCCGTTGATCCAGAGTGGCGCGACCGCGTCCGTGAGCAGCTTGAGCTCGGGCCACGGTAGCCGGCCCACCTTCTTCCAGTAGTATTTGGGATCGAGCAACCAGTTCTCGGTCTGATAGTCCTTCGGCTTTGGCTCCAGCACGGGGATCTCAATAATGTCGAGTACCCGTGGGTCACTGCCGTCTTTGTACTGTCGTTCGTACTCCGACACATCCTGGGCATCGCGCGCACTGACCGGCCGGATCCAACGGCCGGCCCGAGTGTCGTGCCACTCTCTGCCTGCAATGCACCGCCCGTGCAGTTTCCGTGAGTTCGCGAGACAAACCATACGCTTCACGTTCTGCATCGTCGATAACCGTTCATCACTCATCAGTGCCACACCGCTCCGCGATACTTCTGGCTACCGATTATGCGCTCCAACGCACTTCCGAGGCGTTTGAACTGTTGCGTCAGAGCGACGCGAAAGCTATGCGCCGGGAGTGCGATCCAAGTTCCAAGCATCGCGGGGCTATCGGTTGCACCATATGCGCCGACCGCACGGTGAGCCAATCTAACCACGAAGCGGGAGTATTTTCAACCGGCAGCCGGTCGGCCCCGGTCCGCCCCGTCCGCCGGGCGGCAGCAGCCGGTCCGCCTGCCGCCGGATCTGATGGGAGGTGCGGTAGTTGACCCGCAAGGTGTGCGAGCGCCCACGGATGCCGCCCCCCAAGGCGCGCCAGGAGAACGGCGTCTGGAAGATCCGTGGACCGAGGTCGCTGGCGAAGAACAGGGCGTCCGGGCGACCGGCGCCGAGGGCGGCCAGAAAGCGCAACTCGGCCACGCCGATGTCCTGGGCCTCGTCCACCACGCAGAACTCGAACGGCGGGCGCGCCATCTTCGCGATCTGGCGCTGCAGGCGACCGAACAGGCGCGGTTCGGTCAGGAGCTTCCCACCGGCCCTGCGGCCCGGCGCAGTCATGGCAGAAACAGTGGTAGTTTCTCAGGAGCTTCCCACCGGGCGGGGCCCGGCGTGGTCATGTAAGAAACTGTTGTTTCTTAGGAGCCCGTGCTCGTCCAGAGCGGCGGCCACCCTGGAGAAGACCGACCAGAGGAGCTCCCGCTGCCGTTCGGGCAGGCGAGTCCTCCGACCGAGCCGCGGCACGTCCCGATAATGTTCCCAGCTCGCAAGCTGCCAGGCGTCGACCACGCGGCTCCACTCGGTCCACAGGAAGCGCAAGCTGAACCGCAGGTCTTCGACCTCGGCGGCGGCTTGGCGCAACAGCTCGCGCCCCCGGTCGGGGGTCGCCAAATCGGGGCGGCCGAAGTGCGCCTGGTAGAGCCGCCGCCCGATGTCGGCCATCGCGTGCACCTCCAGCCGTTCGGCGATCTTCGGTTCATTGGCGATGAGTCGCACCACTCGTGCGCGCAACGCGTCCGCAAGTGCCGTGGAGAACATGGTCAGCAGCACGCGTGCGTCCGAGTGGGTGCGGGCAAGATGCACGGCGCGATGCAGCGCCACGATGGTCTTGCCGGTTCCGGCAGATCCTGACACACGCGCCGGGCCGCGGTAGCTCCGTTCCACCACCTGCCGTTGAGCCGGGTGCAGAAAGACCGTCCACTTCTCCCACGGATATTCGAACGCCCGGCGCAGCTCCTCCTGGTTGGACATGACGCGGAAGCGGCGTTGCGCATCGGGATGGGCAAACGGATCCCCGTGCGTGCCTCCGCGGACCGGCCGCTCCGGTGTGCTCCCGGTAGCCAGTGCCAGCAGCGCCTCGGTGGCCTCGGCGGGAAGATGATCCGTCAGGGCCAGGAGCGCGTCCTCGTCAGCCGCCTGCCTGACGTCATTCAGCCACTCAGCGGGTACGCCGTAGTTCAACAACTGGCTGTCCGGCACACCGGAGAACACGGCGCTCCCGGAGGCGACATAGCGCGGGATCTCGATGCGGCATCTCCGGGAGCGGCCTCGAATTGTTCCTGCGGATCGATCCCGGCGACGCGTCCACGGTGGGGTGAAAGTGCTGTGCTCGCCGGACGGCAGCGAGCAGACCGTGATCTCCTGCCTGCCGGGGAGCGAAAGCTGCAGATCGATTTCCGGCATTCCGGCCTGGCGGATGACATGCAGTACTGGGACTACGATCCGACCCGCGCGGAGGCGTTTCCTACCGCCGGCACGGTGCGGGCGGCACCCTTCCACCTAGCGAAGGGGGAAGCCCTGGAGCTGCGGGTGTTCATCGATCGGACAGTGATGAGGTGTTCGCCAACCGCCGCCAGTGCCTTACCCAGCGGGTCTACCCGACACGCGCGGACAGCACCGCAGTCCGGCTGTTCGCGGTCGGCGGCGCGGCGCGCGCGTCCGTCGTGGAAGCGTGGGACATGGAGCCGGTCGCACCATGGTGACGCTGACGGCAGATCAGCCACAGGAAACTGTCGAAGCCTTACGTGTGGACCGAGTGGGGAGACTGCAACCGGGTCGACAACCTCAGCGAAACCATCCTGTTCCGCGACTACCTGCGAACCCTGCTGATGGACCCGTAGCCCGTCAGGGCCGGAACAGGAAGTCGTGGAACAGCTTGCGGCGGGCGCCGGACAGCCCGGTGTAGAACTCGCGCGGGTAGGCGGTGTGCTCGGGGCTGGCGATCATCCACGGGTGCTCGTAGGCGTAGTAGAGCATGATGCGGCGCCCGTCGGCGCGGGTGGAGGGGCCGCGCGTATGCCACAGCGCATTGTGGAAGATGACGCAGGAGCCGGCCGGGCAGCACACCTGGGTGGCGCCGGGGAAAGTATCGAAGCCGCTGAGCGCTTCCGCCGTGGGTTCGAAGTCGGTCCTGTGGGAGCCGGGCACCACCATGAGATTGCCCTGATCCGGTTGCGTCATGTCGGACAGGAAGTAGCCGATCTTCAACTCCAGCATCGGCACCCGCGGTCGCAGGTTGCGGAAGCCGTTGTCGGGGCCGTCGATGTGCCAGCCTGCGCGGGCCGCGCGCGCTCCTTCCTCCCAGAACGCGTCGGAGGCATGGAAGTGCGGCTGGTTCTGGTTGAGCAGGGCGCGAATGTAGGGCATCACCGGCGGGTAGTCGGCCAGCCCCAGAAACAGCGGATCATCCGCCAGCAGGTAGAAGATCCGGGTACTGCCTGCATGGTCCACACCCGGCCGCGCGAAGTGCGGCGTGCGGCTCCGCTCCAGCTCCCGGCGCCGCGCGACCGCCCGCTGCAACGCCGCGCGCAACCGAGCAACGTGGTCGCAACCAAGGAACGACTCGACCACCACAAACCCGTCGGTCTCGAACGAGCAGCGCTCATCCGCGCTTGGCGCGGCACTCATCGCAGTGTCTCGGCCCGACGATAGCGCAGCGCCGGACCACTGTCGGGGCATCTTCCGCACGATCCACAGGACCTGACAGCACCCGCCAAAGATGTGGCAAGGAATTGTTCCATGATCCGACCCATATGAGATACACTATCGGTAACCTGATCAGTAGGATAGGAGCATGGCTGACGGTAGCGCGATTGAGTTGACTCACAGCACGTATCCGTTCGAGAATTGCTTCGACCTTACCCTCCGGCCCGAACGCATCGATCAGCCCAAGCACTGGCGCCGACCAAGATTAGGCGCGATGTTGTGTTGGGACAGAAACGGCCACTCATACATCGACGCTAGGTTTCGCGGCGGAACGGCGGTCTTCGTCGGGACTGGTGTCCCCGTTTCTGGCTGTACTACCAAAAAACCGGTAGCCCGCAGGCAGGGTCTCTGTACGATTTCACCTTCAACTACGACCAGTCGATAGCGGCGCTGACACAGGAGGATCTCGTGATGTCCGACGTGCATCCCTCTCTATGAGTGTTTCCACGTGACCTCCCCTGCAAGATTGCACTGGACCGTCGTCCCAAAATGGACGCTCAGCTAGTCCTGTTTGGACCCTCTCCGATGAGCGCGACGATCCGATTCTTCAGGCTCTCTCGCAGGCTCTCAGCGGTCTTCCACACCGTATGGTGATACTGGCGTGTGTCGAAGTGAATCTTATCCACCATGTCTTCTCGGCATGTATAGATGACGGGAAGCCCGAGGCCGAATGCGAATCCAGCCTCATAGTAAACGCCTCCGCGTGCACCTTCTTTTCCGTGCGTAGAATCTGCTACCAAGAATCGCGAACGCCTGATTTCTGCGATTATCGCGTCATCAATCTTGACGACATCGTCCTTCGTGTCTATTCTCATGGGAATATATCCGGCTCGTTCAATTGCAGGTTTGAAACCGTTGTCGTAGATTTCGCGCATTTCACCATTGAACCACATCGCTACAAACGCTTGCGCCGAACTAGAATTTGCTTTGAGTTCCGTAATGTAGCTATAACCATCCACGGTGACGTTATAGCGGTTCTGACCAACACTAGATATCCAGTTCTGTTGTAGGAGATAATTTAGAAAGTACTGGATCTCTTCCAACGATAGGGACTCCGACCACGCCATCGCCCCCTCGTCTATTCCTGAGGTCGAGGCGGGCTCCCAATTCAGATTGACAGAGTCCCCGACTGACACCAAGCACTCGGCTATGTATCTGAGAAGCCGTTCCGCCCTCTCCGGTATGGTACGAGGACGCCTGTTGCGGGCCGTATCGATCAAAGCGATCGTGACTGACGGCTCCTCATCGCCGTGGGTTCTCTGGTCTACAAGCAATGTTGTTAACCGTGCTCGTTCAGGATTGCTGAGCTTGGGCATCTCAAGCCACGGCTGTTCGCGAAGCCGATATGTGCCACCCGCTCGGGGTGACACAAGCCGTATGATTCCTTGCTCAGGATCGGAATAGATTGCGTCGCTGTTCGGCCAGATCTGGCACTGTTGCTTGTTGACGGATATCAATCTTGGAACCTCTGTTGTGCGTTGGTTTGATACAGACATGGGCGGCCACCAATAGCTTCGATCTTCGAAGGACTGATTTGCATCAGTGGGTGCCTGGAAGACAGCAACCTGAAGATAGCCAGGATGCGTGGTCGGGTCATCAGCAACACTTTGGAATGCGTTCCGAACCGGTGGGAATCACGATGGTAAGGAAGAGCGTCTGACGCTGCACTCGCGCATGTGGTCGTTTTCTATTTGAGGCGCCGGAGCCGTGGTACCACCCCTGAGGGGAGCCCGCGCGATATCGGCGTCGTACCATCAATAGGTGTCGAAACGGCTGTGCGATGGACACAATACGTTTGGTCTCGTCGACGGACGCGAGGTCTCACTTGTTGCCGACACAGTGTTTATCATATTGCGGTGCGTCGACACCGACAAGGACTGCGTAGGCGGGTCACTCCTCGGAGCGGGTGGCCTGAATTACGCGGTGTTGGCGGAGAGCGCGTCCGCGGCAGCGGTGTATGCCGCTGCCGGATTCTCGCTGTTGTTCAGGCTGGTAGTCCAGTTGTCAGTGCTCGCTGAACAGGTCGTCGAGGAACTCGGAGGCCGGTTCGACGCCAGTCACCAGGAGATGATCGCGGGCATGGGTGCACGCGACGTAGAGCAGGTGGCGCTCGGTGGTGTAGACCTCGTCGAGTTCGGCTTGATCGCCGACTCGCTCGATTCTTGCCTGCGACGGCAGCGCCTCGGCATCGCAGGCGGCGACGACCACGGCGCGAAACTCGAGGCCCTTCGCGAGGTGCATCGTACCGACGGCGACGTTGCCCGAGACGCCGCCCGCGTGCTGCGCCAGATCGACGGCCGAATAGCCTGACCCTTCAACCGCCGCGATGGCTCTGTCCAGTTCGGCCTTCGATCGGACGAACACGCCCATCTCGTGCGGTGCATACTCTTCCTGCCCGCGGGACTTCAGCCACTCCGCGATTGCTGCAGTCTCCGTGTCATGCGAGGGGCGGACCTGAATCACCGGTTCCGCGCCATTGAATACGGAGACGGTGCCGGTTCGCCGGTCGGTGTTGCCGTCCACGTCCGAGGTCTCCGGCGGCAGCAGCCGGTCCGCCTGCCGCCGGATCTGATGGGAGGTGCGGTAGTTGACCCGCAGGGTGTGCGAGCGGCCGCGGATGTCGACCCCCAAGGCTCGCCAGGAGAACGGCGTCTGGAAGATCCTTTGACCGAGGTCGCCGACGAAGAACAGGGCGTCCGGGTGCCCGGCGCCGAGGGCGGCCAGAAAGCGCAACTCGGCCACGCCGATGTCCTGCGCCTCGTCCACCACGCAGAACTCGAACGGCGGGCGCTCCATCTGCGCGAGCCGGCGCTTGACGCGACCGAACAGGCGCAGTTCGGTCAGGAGCCGGTGCTCGTCCACAGCGGCGGCCGCCTTGGAGAAGACCGACCAGACCGACTGGAATCGGTCGGCTACACCAGCGATGACAGATCGGCAACCACCCCTGGGTGGTCTGACAGTTTCCTCTCCTGGTGGAATCGGCTGATCAGCCGCAGAGACCGCGCTGACAGATCCTCGCTCAGCGCAACGTGGTCGATCACCCTTCGGCCGCCGAAACCGAGCGCGGCGGTGGCAATCGTGATACCTGGCGGGATGGCGTCCCGCAGGGCATCCCGAATCTCCGGCGGTGCATAACCGCTCTGCCCAACCTGCTGGTTGAAGTCCCCCAGGACGATCAAGCGCTTCGATGAGGCCCGTTCGAACACCTTCGGGAGGTCTGCCAGATACTGTCGGTGATCCTCCCAGGGTTTGCGCGTGACACGGTCGCCCGTCCACTTCGTCCGCGAATGCTGGTACGGTATGCAAACACCCAGGACCATCATGTCGCCCAAGGGCGTACGGGTGACGCCGGATACGAACCTGCCTGGAGGCATCGAGTCTACTCCGAAGTCATCGACCTGCTCCCATGGCTCTCTCGACCAAAGGAGCACCTTCCGTAGGTTGTCGATCCCCTTTACGCCGTCCGGCTGAGAGTGGATCGTGTGGCCCGGCATGCCGGCCAACAGCCTGATGTCCGACTCCGTGAGACACACAATGTCCAGAGCTTCCCGGTCGATACGGCTCAGGATCTCGTCGCGACGACTCCAGGATCCGGGGGTGGCCCACTCGACATTCCAGTTCACCACCGTCATGGAAACAGTTTCGTTCGGCCCGCTCATGTTGTCGCCAATACTACCAAGGATCACCCAGGCCGAACAACAGCAACACCGTCATGCGTCCGCATGCCGAGCGGGAACGATCGGCAGAGCCTCGCCACGATCCGTTGCGCCTCGTCGCCGGCACCGGGTGCCGTCAGCAGGGAGGAAATCACCTGTCCGAGCTGTTCCATTTCCGCCTCCCGGAACCCGCGCGTGGTGGCGGCCGCGACTCCTATCCGCAGCCCGCTCCACTCGGCCGGATTGCTGACGTCGAACGGGATCGGATTCTTGTTGGTCGTGATGCCGTACCGCTCGAGAACGCGCTCGGCAGCCTGACCGGTCATTCCGATGTCGGATAGGTCCAGCAGGACGATGTGGGTGTCCGTGCCGCCGGTAACGACCGCCAGTCCGCCATCGGCCAGGACCGCGGCCAAGCGCGCGGCGTTCTTCTTGACTTGGTGGGCGTAGACTCTGAACTCCGGTTGCAGCGCCTCGCCCAGGCAGACCGCCTTCGCGGCTATGACCTGAGTGTGGATGCTGCCCTGGACGCCCGGAAAGACGGCGGATTGCAATTTCCTTCTCCAGCTCTCATCCCGCGCGAGGATCATTCCGCCGCGCGGCCCGCGCAGGGTCTTTGTGGTGGTGCAGGTGACAATATCGGCGTGCGGTATCGGCGACGGGTGGGCGCCGCCAGCCACGAGGCCGGCGATATGCGCCATATCCACCACGAAGTACGCACCGACCGTCCGGGCAGCGTCGGCCAGCCTCTCGAAGTCCAGGGTTCGCGGGTAGGAGGACCCGCCAGCGATCAGCAGTCGCGGCCGCACCTCCAAAATCCTCGCCTCCGCCTCGCCGTAGTCGATCATTCCAGTCTCGCGGGAGACCCCGTAGTGGTGGACCTCGAACCAGCGGCCTTAAACGGACGTGGCGCCGTCGGCACCCAGACGCCCCCCACCACCCCTGAGCCGCGGGTCGAGCAGGTCGCGCACCGCGTCGCCGAACATGTTGAGACTGTAAACGGTAATAGTCAGGACAAGACCGGGAAGGAGAGCGAGGTGTGGCGCTTGCTCCATGTATCTGCGCCCTTCCCGGCTGAGCAGACCTCCCCAGCTAGGAATGTTGACTGGCAGACCGAATCCCAGGAAGCTCAGAGAGGCCTCAGCAATAATCACCCCTCCGATGTTGATGCTGAATATGATGATGACCGGAGCCGCAATATTGGGCAGGACATGCCGGATAAATGTTCTCCATCTCGAGGCGCCAATGGCCGGCGCCGCCAGAAAGTAATCACTCTCCTTTATGCCGATAACCGCGCCTCTGACTACTCTCGAGGCGCCGATACCTCCTGATATCCCCAGGACCAGTATTATCTGTATCAACCCTCGCCCCACTACGGACATTACGGTTAACAACAGGAGCAGCCCTGGGAAAGTAATCCAGGCATCGACGAATCTCTGCACACTCAGGTCCAGTTTACCGCCAAAGAATCCTGAAGGGCCGCCTATCATGACAGCCACCACAACGTTGAGAGTGGTGGCGGCCAATCCGACACCTAACGAAAGACGGGCCCCGTAGATAAGGCGGCTCAAGAGGTCTCGCCCCAACTGGTCGGTACCGAGCAGATACTGGGCTGATGAGCCCTGAAGCCTGTCTGCCAGGTGAATTTGAAAATATGGATAAGGAGCCAGAACATCGGCAAAGATAGCGACGAGAATCAATATCAAAATGATAATGCCGCTGACAGTACCCAGCGGCTTCTCCTTGACCAGCCTGATAAAGAAATCAGCCAGCCCGGTATGTCGCGTGGAGTCACGGACCGGGGAGGGTGGCCTCATCGATACCGGACCCTGGGGTCCAAATAAGGATAGATCAGGTCGATAAGTAGAATGTTGAGCATGACTACGGCGGAGAAAAACAGGTTCACTCCGGAGACCACCGGGTAGTCTCTGGTTCGGAGTGCATCCAGAAAGAGGCCACCTAACCCCGGCAGGTTGAATATGTTCTCTATGATGACGGAGCCGCCGACCAGGATGGGAAACTGCAGGCCTATCAGGGTAACTACCGGGATGAAGGCATTCTTGAGGGCGTGTCTCAGAACCACGAACCTTTCATCGAGACCCTTGGACCAGGCCGTCCTGATATAGTCCTGCCTGAGCACCTCCAGCATCATGGTGCGCGTCATCCGCATGGTGGCAGCAGACATGGCCGTTCCCAGAATCAGGCTGGGAATGAGGAACATCCCCAGATTCCCCAGCGGGTCTTCGGTGAAGGGAATCAGCTTCATCGGTGGCGACCAGTTCCACCAGATTGAGGGGTAGAGCATGACCATGATTCCCAGCCAGAAGTTAGGCGTTGCCAGGCCGATGATGGCGATGGAGCGCCCCACGTAGTCGGCGGCCGTATCGTGGCGAATCGCCGAGTAGATCCCGACAGGGAGCGCTATCACCAGCCCGATGACGATGGACATGACACCAAGCTCAAGGGTGACTGGCAATCTACCTAATATCTTCTCCTCTACCGTCCAACCGCCAAGCAGTGTGTCGCCAAGGGTCCCGTGCAGTAAGATACCTCCCATCCAGCGGCCATACTGCACGTGGACAGGCACGTCTAATCCCAGCATACGCTCAAGATCTTCACGGTCAAAATTGCCAAACACCCATTGCATTTCATCCACCATCGAGTCTATTATATCGCCGGGGATGAAGCGCACCGAGAGAAAGACCAGGATGGTCAATAGAAACAGGGTGGGGATTATCAGCAATAACCGCCTGATGATATAGGCTCTCATATCACAGACGTCCTGTCATTATCCAAGGAATGGAGAGCTGGGATGTTTCAGCTTCCCAGCTCTCCCTGAGGTCGGCCACAAGGGCGGAGCCCTAATGACCCATTGCTTCCTTCATCTCACTATCAATCCAGAGGCGGGTTAAGACGTTTTGGCTCTGCTGGCCGTGTCCTATTCTTATTTCGCCGTTATAACCTTTGACCCACGGCTGCGTTGCGGTGAAATGTGGGACTTCGGGACCCCATACCACAGTTTGATGTTCTAGGAGCAACATATTTGCCTCTTTGGCGGATCTATTCTGCTCCTCGAAGGTGGAAGCAGCAGAGGCGGCCTGAAATAGAGCGTCAAATTCGGGGACGCTAAAGCCGGAGGGGGCCCACGGGCTTTCTATTTCCGTTGTCCATTCTCCCAACATTGGGACAGGATAGTACCTGATGGCCATTGCGTATCCTCTCAATCTGTAGGTAGTCTGATCTGGTCCGGCCGCTCCGTGCAGTCTCGTAATATCCATTGCATCTATCGCGATCTCCACGCCAATATCACGCCAGTATTCCGCGACTATTTCTGCGTAGCTCGGATCTTCCCAGTCACCTTGGGCAATCGAGGTCTTGATTCTAATGCCGTCGGCGCCGCGAGGATACCCAGCCGCATCGAGCAAAGCTTCTGCCCCTTCCGGGTCATAGTCATAGACCTTCTTGAGCTCTTCAGGCCACTCCTCAAATGGCGTGCCCATCCCTTTTACATTATTGGCTATACGTCCATTCGGAGTCGCATCGCCATAACCCTTAAAGAAGGTATTGTTAATTGTCTCTAGGTCCAGTGCCATCTGCATGGCCTGGCGCACCCGGATGTCATTCCAGGGCGGTGCGTTCACATTGACGAAAATAAAGCTGTTGCCGCCCCGAAACTTAAACGGCCACAGATCGATTTCGGGGTTGGTCTGCTCGAGGCTCTCTACCTGGTCGATAGACGTCAATGCACTGTCACCGACCGACCCCAGCATATCAATCCTACCCGCGCGCAGTGCCGCCAGACGTGTTGCCTCTTCTCGCATCAACAAGGCTATTATCTCGTCAACATAGGGCAAGCGGTTCTGCGGGTATTTTTCGTCGTAGCGCCAGTAGTCAGGATTCTTGGTCCACGTTATAGAGCTGCCTTCGACCAAGTCCGTCAGCTCAAAGGGCCCGGTGCCGACTACGTTCCGCCAATCCTTAACGTCGCCGTGTTGCTCGATGACCTCCGGAGGGTATATCACAATACCGTCGGCCCACTGGAGCATATTTATCAGGGCATTAAGGTTTAGCTCCTTCAGCTTGATAACCACCGTCCATGTGTCGGTGGCCGTGACCGACTCGAATTTCACCCACGCGAGCGTACCCAACGCAGGGCTGGCTTCGCTGAAGCCGCTGCCCAGCCCCAATATACGATGAAAGTTATACTCGATATCTTTGGCAGTCAGTTCCCGTCCGTTCACCGGTGGCTTATCGTGGAAGTTAACGCCCTGGCGGATGTGGAAGATATAAGTCAGTGGGTCGGGCTGTTCCCAGCTTTCCGCCAGCAACCCTGTTACGGCAAATTCAGGCATGAATAAGCTCCTCCAGTCAAATTCATTCCTATCTATTGCCCAGTTCCCGATGCCTAGCTTCTCATTAACCAAAGAGATGTAGTGGGTCGCCCAGCCACCAATGAACCAGGCATCAGAATGCTCACCTGTCTTCCCGCTCCGGCCATAGGTTATTGTCCCGCCATACTCTGGCGCGGTCACGATCTTGCCGGTGGCCGGGTCGCGCACCATTTCCTTTTCGGCCGCCGCTGCCGGCTCCTCTTCGCTGGCAGCGCCGGCCCAGAGGCCGGTTGCGGTCAGGGCCAGGCCAATCAGTACGGCGAGGCACTTGCGAAATTTAATATAAACCATAAATTCCTTTGCGCGAGAGTAGGATCTACTGCCGGCCCCTCGCCTACTCTCGCGATATGCCTGCAATCCGCAGGTGATCAGAAAGCGAGGGCGACACCCTTTAGCGGCCGACGCCGCTCGGTCCCGAGCCGCGTTAGTCGTACGGAGATTTCATCCCTTGCCTCCTTTGACATGGGCATGCCGCAGAACACCACGCGGGGTGGCGGTCGGACACGTAACCCATCTGTTTCTTACCGCCGGCAGCGTCGCTACGCATGTTGGGATGGACTGGTGGAATCTGCGGCCGACCTGGTCGGCCGTTCGACGCACGGACGCGTGGCGGCTGGGTGCCACGCGGATCGATGGTGCCGCGCTCAGCACCGGCGCCGACCGGCCCTCCGTTGCGTGGTCGGCTGAGCGGCTAGCGGCGCGCGGTAGTCGGGTAGTCGGGTAGTCGGGTGCGCTAGGCGGCGGCTGGGCTGGACGGTGTCAGCTCCCATTCGCTGACCATCGTATCCCCGATCGCGGGCTAGTGCAAGCGATGACGTGACTCGCGCAGCAATTCTCGGTGAACGGCTGGTAGAGGGGCAGAGTGTCATAAGCTCAAGCCCTCCGTATGTGAAATGCGACCATGCCCCACCTGTTGGCCCACCGCGTGAATGCACGACCCAATAATACCCATTCCTCCCGTGAAAGGCAAGCACCGGACGGCCCGACCCGGCCCGACCCGGCCGAACTTCTATAACTGATTGCAGGTGAAGTAGTTAGCCACCGTCAAGCAGCCCGGTGCGATGACCTGACCACCGTCAGCCACCGCCGGTCGGCCGATGCCGCGGGCTGGCGCGGTGCGGCGATCGGCCTTCGGGGGCGGTGCTCAGCCGCGGCCGGCACACCTGCGCCGCGGCCCTCGTCAGGGATCGTTCAGGGAGCAGGTTCAGTTCTCCAGGGAGCGGCTACCCGGACAGCGGCTGCGGCGGCGAGTTCATCCGCACCAGCACCTGGTCCCACGACGGGAACAGGAATAGCCGAAACGTGGCACGGATCGCGCCCCAGAACTCCCGGCGCGACCCGAACCCAGCCCGCACCTGCTGATACAGACCGTCCACCAGCTCGAATATCTGGTGCATGAAATAGGCCAGCAGGAGCACGAAGAACGCCTCCGACAGGTACTTGTCACCATGGCCGAAGTTGTGCTCCAGGTGATAGCCCTGGTTCTTCAGCGCTTCAGCGCTTCAGCGTATTGAACCCCTCGTTCTCGATCTTCCAGCGTGCCCGTCCCGCACGCACGATCCGCGCGACGCTGCCAGCGGTCGGCACCAAGTCGGTCACCCAGGCGTTTTGATAGGTGGGCGTGCCGGCACGTACGATGCGGTAGTGCACGAAGTTGATCTGGGGACTGCGGGGCTTGCCGTTCAGCGGTACCCCGGTAACCCACTCGTATTCATGCCGGTCCCCGGTCGCGTCGATGGTGCAGCGGTGGTCCAGCAGCCGACCGCGGCGCAGCCCGTCGATATCCTGGTACAGGCTGGTGTGATCCTCCGGCTTGGCCACCAGCAGAAACGAGCAGCGTGCGGCGCGCACCTGTTCGATGAACGGTTGCTTGGAGTACAGACTATCGGCGACGATCACCGCAGCCAGCCGGGGATGGTCGTTACGGATGCGCTGCACGGCACGGTAGCCGGCTTTTATTTCACAGTCCTGCTTGCGGCGTTTGGCGCTCTTGGCGCCAGAGTCATCGGCGTTGTGAATGAACACGGGAGCCAACGGCAGCACCTGCCGCTTGTCGGGGTGGACGATGGCGGTCTGCAGGATGTCGTGGTGGTAGCGTACGGTGCCGTTGTTGGTGGCGGTCAGACAGCACTCACAGTTCACCTGGTACGAGCTGAAGTACTGGGAGCCGTCCATGGTGATGAGATAGCGACCGTCGAGGAACTGGTAGTGCTGCAGCCATTTGGTGTACTGCATGCGCCCTATCCAGTCGCCGAAGCAGCCGAGCAGCGGTTCATAGTCATGGCTGTCGAGCAGATCGCGGAACTGGGAGTCGGCAGGGATCTGAGCGACGCCAAACGTAGAGTTGAGGTTGTTGGTGCGGAGTTGGTCCTGGAAGCGGCGTTGGAACTCCAGCACGGAAGGGTCTTGGAGGACAAACAAGGCGAAACCACACACGTAGCAATCCTGCAGGGAGTACCGGACCTTGCTGGCTTGGCGGGTATCGACGACCTTGGCGGCGTGCAGGTTCAAGGAGACCAGGAGCGCACGAAAACGAAGTAATAATGGACCTCTGCGGCGACCTCTTGCCATAGGAGAGAGCATGACAACCCTGGGGTCGAGTGTCCAGCCGGGTAAACATTCGGTTCACTGGTATCCCCGAGGGTAGTGAGTGAGCGCGCTGAACGGTAACCACTGACACTCAAGTTTCGAAGTTTCGACTGGACACTCCCGAATTCGGGTGTTAAATTCTTGTAGGCGAGAGCTGGATGAGGGGAACTGCTCGGCACACTGATGGGGAACGGCGCGGGGAGCGTTGCGCGGGGGGATGTGCCCGCGTGTTAGCGAAACTGCGGCGGGAGAACCTGGAGCTCAAGCAGCAGGCGGGGTACTACCGGGCGCTGCACCGCAAAGCGGTGGCGCGCGAGCGGCGGCTGAAAGAGACGTTGAGCGGGGTGCGGACGAAGGCCCGGGAGTTGCGGCAGCAGCTGCGGGAACGGCGTGCGCGGCGCAACAACAAGAGCGAGAAGCGCGCCAAGAGCGGCAGCGGCAGCGGCAGCGAGGCGGCGGCAGCGCCGCGCCCGCGGGGCCAGCAACCCGGGTCGAGTGGGCATGGCCGGCGCGACCACTCAGCGCTGCCGGCGCAGGAGGAACACCACAAGCTGGAGCCGAACGCGCGCTGCTGTCCCAAGTGTGGCGGGGAGTACGGCGCGGCCGGCAGCGAGGACTCCGAGGTGCTGGAGATTGAAGTGCGCGCCCACCGGCGGGTGATCAAGCGCCAGCGGTACCACTGCAGTTGCGGCTGCGCCGGCGTGCCGCGCGTGCTCACCGCGCCGGCGCCGTCACGGCTGATTCCGAAGGGGATTCTGGGAGTCTCGATCTGGGTGCAGGTGCTGCTCGACAAGTATCGCTTTCACCGACCGACCTATCGGCTGCTGGAAGACCTGAGCACGCATGGCCTGGAGCTGGCGCAGGGCACCATCACCGACGGCCTGAAGCGCTTGGCGCCGCTGTTTGCGCCGCTACGGGAGGCGCTGATCGGGCGCAACCGCCTGGATGACCACTGGCACGCCGACGAGACCGGCTGGTACGTGTTTGAAGCGACTGACCAGGAGGCCTGGCCAGCGCTGGTGTCTGTGGGTGTTCTGGTGTCGTGAGGCGGTAGTGTTCACCCTTGATCGGACGCGCTCGGCGCGGGTGCCGAAGGAGCATTTTGCGGGGGTGGCGGGAGGCATCGTGAGTGTCGACCGGTATTCCTCCTACAAACGGTTGGCCAAGGACACCCCGCTGGAATTGCAGTACTGCTGGGCGCATGTTCGACGCGATTTTATCCGCGTGGCCGAGAAATGGGACGAGCACCGGGAATGGGGCGAGCAGTGGCTGGAGCTGATCGGCGAGCTGTATCACTTGAATGCTGTACGCCTGCCGGTGTGCAACGACCCCGTACAGTGGGCTGCGGCCGACGCGGCGCTGCGCGCGGCGGTAACAGCGATGGCGCAGCGGTTGGAGCGCGAACTGGCACAGCCGAAGCTGCCGCAGGCACGCAAGAAAGTGCTTACCAGTCTGCGCAACCACTGGTCAGGGCTGATCCGGTTCGTCGACCAGCCCGCTATCCCGATGGACAACAATCAGGCCGAACGCGCGTTGCGTGGGCCGGTGGTGGGGCGCAAGAACTACTACGGCTCGGGGGCGACCTGGAGCGGTGAGTTGACCGCCACGCTGTTCAGCCTGTTCCACACGCTCGAGTTGTGGCAGATCAACCCGCGCATTTGGCTGACCGAGTACCTGAATGCATGCGCCGCCGCCGGCAGTCGGGTGCCGGAGGACTTTGAGCGCTTCCTGCCCTGGAACCGCCGCGACGGGCAAGCGCCGCGCGCCTCGCCAGCCCCGCCAGGGGCTGCCCCGCAGCGCGCCGCCTGACGCTGGTGCGCTACTGCGGGCGCACCTTCAGCGTGCAGGAGCTGGAGTTGATCCGCAGCCTCATGGCCGAGCATCCGGGCCACCATCGGCTGGCCCTGTCGCGGCTGGTCTGCGAACGGCTCGACTGGCGGCGCCCCAACGGGGGACTGAAGGATATGAGTTGCCGGGTCGCCCTGCTGCGCATGCACCGTGCCGGCCTGATCCAACTACCCCCACCACAGCAGGCCTGCTACAACGGCCGCCTGCGGCGCCGCCGCACGCCGCAGGCAGAGCCCCAATCACCGATCACCGGCAGCCTCCAGGGGCTGTCCGAACTGCACCTGCGCCCGGTCGCCAAGGGCGCCGAAGCGGCGCTCTGGCGTGAGTACGTGGACCGCTACCATTACCTCGGCTACACCCCGCTGGCGGGAGCACAACTGCGCTATCTGGTGCTCAGCGGGCCGCAGGTGCTCGCCGTGCTGGGGTTTGCCGCCTGCGCCTGGAAGGTGGCGCCGCGCGACCGGTTCATCGGCTGGAGTGCGGCCCAACGCGAGGCCCGCTTGCCCCTCGTGGTCAACAACGCCCGCTTCCTGATCCTGCCGTGGGTGCAGGTCAAGAACCTCGCCTCCTGGGTGCTCGCGCGCAGCTGCCGCCGGTTGCCGGAGGACTGGCACAGCCGCTACGGCTACCGCCCCCTGCTGCTGGAGACCTTCGTCCAATCCGATCGGTTCGTCGGCACCAGCTACCGTGCCGCCAATTGGATCCACGTCGGGCAAACCCAAGGCCGCGGCAAACTCGATGTCCACAACCAACACGCTCTGCCCAAGAAGGACATCTGGCTCTATCCGCTCCGCCGCGATTTCCGCCGCCGCCTCTGCGCCCCGCTCGATCCTCACCCCAACCAGTAGACCGAATATTTACTCCAGCCGCTAGGCAACTTATTACATACTCATGACCTATACGACCACTTACGTGCCGTCCCGCCCGCCATTGCCCCCTACGCCGACCCTCTCAATTTTTGTTCACCGAGAATTGCTGGGGGGTCTCTGCGGCTACTGATCTTTGATGCGACCAACTTTGATACATTCATCGACAGCCGTTGTACCACTCCCGCACCTGCTCCCGATCAAGCCCGACCAGCTCCGGGGCGAACACCGCGTCCAGGTCGCCCTCCGTGTAGCCGCAGATCGACGAGTAGACCGGATCGAGGGTGAGGTCGGTGAGGTTGTTCAACTGCGAGAACAGGTTCACCTTCGAGAACTTGGTGATGCCGGTCAGAAACGTGAACCGCACGTGCGCGTCGCTGTCCTTGATCACCCCGTACAGCCCGCGCAGATAGTCGCGGTTGGCGCGCGCCACCTCCGGCTCCTCCAGCGCGTCCAGGATCGGCTTGTCGTACTCGTCCACCAGCACCACCACCCGTTGTCCCGTCTGACGGTGCAGGGCTTCCAGCAGATACGCGAAGCGGCCTGCCGCCGTCAGAAACTCGGATACTACCCCCAGGCGCCGTTCGGCGGCGGCGAGTTGCTCCATGACGTTCGCGTCCAGCAGGTCCGACTCCCGGAAGTTACCGCCGCCGAAGCTCAGCCGCACCACCGGATGCCGCTGTGACCAGTCGTGGCCCGCGTGGATGTGCAGCCCTTCGAACAGCTCCTTCAGCGTGTCCAGAAAAAGACTCTTGCCGAACCGCCGCGGGCGCGACAGAAAGTAGTGCGTGCCTTCATCGAGCAACCGCTGGACGAAGGCGGTCTTGTCCACGTAGTAGCAGTCCCGCTCGCGCAGGGTGCGGAAGGTCTGGATGCCGATGGGCAGTCGGCGCCGGGTCATCGCCCCATCTTACCCGCGTCGCCGGCACTGCACCAAGTCCGCGCCAGGCACGCAGAAGCAAGGTGGCCAGCGGCGGGAACAACAGCGGTCGCTCACTCATAGCGCACCCGGGGGTCCAGGACACCATAGACCAAGTCGATCATCAGATTGATCACCACCACGCCGGTGGCGAAGAACAGGTTGATGCCGGAGACCATCGGGTAGTCTCGGTCATTGAGGGCAGTCAGCAACAGGCGGCCGAGCCCCGGCAGGTTGAAGATGTTCTCCATGATCACGGCGCCCCCGACCAGAATCGGCAACTGCAGGCCGATCAGGGTCACCACCGGGATGAGTGCTCTACCTGGTCGAGCGTCCGCATTTGAGCGCTTCCACGGCGAGCGGAACGCCGGCCTGGGCGGCGTACTCGGCGGCCTCGCTATGGGCATCGGCGTCCAGTTCCCGCGCCACCCGCGCGTAGTGGTCGGGCGTGCCCTCGAAGATCTCCAGCTCCACGCCGTCGTAGCCGGTCTCCTTGAGCGGGGCGAACAGGGGGAAGTGCTCTTCGGCACGAAAGGTGTCCAGAGCAACATGTTGAAGCCAATCTGCATATTTCTGGACGTTACCGGCTGGGCTGCGAGTGGTAAAGGGCTCGCTGGCCCGGCGCCAGCGGAATGCGCGCTCAACCTACGGGATCGCGATCAGGGCGTCCACGCTCGTTCCACCAGGATGTCATCCATGGGAAAGTGACGGGTGTTCAGGCAGTAGAGCTTGCCGCCGGTAGCTTGGACGGTGGCTGCCAGGATGGCATCGTTGACACCTATTCCGTGTGAGGGGTTCCAACGGCGGTAGAGTTCGCCGGCCGCATCAATGATCGCCTGCCCGACGGATGCGGTCTTGAATTGAGAGAACAACCCGAAGGTTGCCGCCTCTTCATCCGGCCGCATGAAGAAGAGGATCTCCGCCCTCTGCATTGCGCCAACCCAGAGTTCGTACGCCGGGTTTGCACGAAGACCCGCGATGAATCCCTGTGCGGTCGCCAATCCCCGGAGATGCCAGATCAAGACGTCGGCATCGACGTATGTCCTCACCTCTGATTCCGGTGCATGGAGTCTTCAAAAGCAGCACGAATCCGGCGGTGCAACTCATCCGGTGCCTCCGTCCGCCGCCAGGCGCCGAACGATTGATCGAGCGGGTCTGGCTTCTGCTCGACCGTCTTGCTATAGAGCCGGATAGCGTCCTCGACGATGCGTTTCTTGGACGTTCGCAGAGTGACGGCGAGACCATCCAGAGTCTGAGCGGTGTCTTCGTCGATTCTGGTTGAGAGAACCTTGTCCATACGTAAGCATGCTTACGTATGGATCGAGAGATGTCAAGCAATGCCGCAGGCCGCGCTCAGGCCGCGCGCGTAAGCCACGCGGAGGGTTGTCGGTCGGCTGTTCGCTCCGCCGTCCACGCAGGCTATGATGCGCCGCGATATGGCTGCACCAGCCCGCACCGGCGCCTGGCTGCGCAAGAACTGGTTCTTCGTCGGGCTGCTCGCCGCGGTGGCCGGCGGCCTGACCGCGACCGTGCTGGTGGTGGTCCTTTTCTTTCCTCTCCGGCCTGAACCTGCCCACCGAGGCGATCCGTTCCGGGCTGCGCGACATGCGCCTGCACCTGGTCCTGCAGGCGTTCATCTTCATCGTCACGCCAGTATATTTCGCCGCCAGCGCGACGCTGCTGTGGCGCGGCGGCGACCCGCGCATCCTGGCCGGCATCTACGCGCTGGCGGTGCTGCCCACCACGGTGTCGAGTGCGATGCAAGCAGCGCCGCTGGGATGCTGGGGTTGGAACTACTGGTGGATGAGTGCCTGATGTAGATCGGACGGGAGGTAGTGCAGGAGCTCCCCTGATCGGTGTTGAAGATCTCCGGGTTGCCGTACATCTCCAGCGCTTCCTCCAGTGCCTCGACGCAGAACCGGGCGTCCAACGTGTTGGACAACTGCCACGCCAGCACCCGCCGGCTGGCCCAGTCCATGATCGCCACCAAGTACAGGAACCCGTCCTGCACCGGGATATAGGTGATGTCTGCACACCACACCTGATTCGGTCGGTCGATCGTAAGCCCCCGCAGCAGATAGGGATATACCCGATGCTCCGGGTTCGCGACGCTGAGCCGCGGCTTGCGGTAGATCGTCTCCAAGCCGAGCAGTCGCAATCTGCGGGCCGCTCGCCGTCCGAGTCGGCCTCAGAGCGGCCCGCTAAGGGCCTTCCATACCCAGGGGTGTTCGCGGTAGGAACGCCGGTTGCCCGGCGCCCCCCGCGCAGGTGGGGTCGAGGACTGGCGCGCCGACGGTAGGGTCCGGTGGCAATTCCAACCACTTTCGCGTTGGTCCGCAGTCCGGCTCCCATGGTCACGTTTCCAGCCCCCGCCTCATCAAACCCGGCGTGCCGATTTCCGGCACCGGGCTTTCCTGTCTGCTTCACGTCAAGGGTTATGTGGCCTATCGTGTCGGGAGCGCTTTCGAAGCGGACCGCGGCCACCGGACCCGGTAATCACCGTACAGTCCCAGCCGCTCATACAGCCAGCTCCTACTCCACCTCTTCCAACCAAATCCCTGGCGTTTCTTGGCGCGCATCATATGCCGCCGTATCTTCTTCTCCACCCAGTCGCGAACATAGCCAAAACACCTGCTCGAATGCCCGATCGCAAAGTAGTTCACCCACCCGCGCAGGATCGGATTGATGATCTCCACCACCCGTCCTACCGGCTGTGATCGATAGCGTCGGAATATCTCCTTGAGCTTGCGCAACAGCGCGCTCCGCTTCTTGGTCTGCGGGGTGTACTGGGGTCGCCACACTCCCCGCAGACTGCGCACGCGCCGAAAGTCAAACCCCAGGAATCCAAAGCTCTCGCCCTTCGCCAGGTCCACCGTCCGGCTCTTGTCCTCGTTCACTTCCACCTGGAGGCGCTCCAATTCCTCCCGCAGTCGTTTGTCTACCGCTGCCAGCAGCCAGTCATGGCGCTGGTAGGCGTCCACAAGAATTACCAGGTCATCCGCCCAGCGCACGTATTCCACATACGCGTACCGGCCTTTACGGGTCGTTTCCTTGGCCCGCTCCAGCATCCGGTCCACCTCGTTCAGGTACACGTTGCTCAGCAAGGGTGAAATCACCCCGCCCTGCGGTACCCCTTTCTTCCCGTTCGCCTTCAGTATCTTCTTGAGTAACGCCATCACGTCCCCGTCGCTCACCCTCTGCGCCACTTTCTCCAACAACAGATGATGCCTTACGTTGTCAAAGTAGCTGCTCAGGTCAACGTCTATCACGCGCGTCTTGTTGCTCACGATAGCCCCTGCGACTCGCGCCACTGCATCGTGCGCGCTCCGCTGCGGCCGGTAGCCATACGACCCCGCTTGAAAATCAGCCTCGAAGATCGGCTCCAATATCAGCTTGAGCGCTCCCTGCACCACCCGGTCCCGGATCGTGGGAATCCCCAGCACGCGGACCTTGCCCCCGCCCTTCGGTATCTCCTGTCTCCGGTTCCGCTGCGGCAGGTATTCGCCCGTTACCAGTTCCTCACGTATCCGCTCAAGGAAACTCTCCACTCCACCGGCCTCGATGGCCTCGAATGTCACCCCGTCAATCCCGGGGCTCCCGTCGTTCCGCTCGGCCAGTGCATATGCTTCGCGTAGTGTTTCCAACTTGCGGACGTGCACGAACAGGCCCCAGAATCGCCATTCAGGTTCAGCCTTCGCCTTCACGTATATCCTTCGTCTCAGGTCCCGCAGTTTGATCGGCGCCTTTATCATCTCGCCTCTGCCTCCCCTGTTGCCAAAGTCGTTACAAAACAGCAGGGCCGCTTCCCTCCACCGGCGTTACCCGACTTCCCCGGTACTACCAACCCCTCCGCCACCCTCTCGCCTGTCGGCCGATTTCCCGGTGCTGCCGGTTATACGGCCTACCTTGCTCCGCCGATTTCTCAACGGGGCGAGGAGGGCTTCTCCAGTTGCTTAGCGCGTCCTCGTCACCGTGCCGTCGCTACCACCCCGCCAGAGTGTCGTAGCGCTTCAGCCAGTCTGCGCTACGCCATGCTGCCTTCGTCCTACGAATACGGACTCGGCCTCCGGACCTTGCGACTTTCGGGGCTACCTGTGCGTTCACTCTCGTTACGGCCCGGTGACTCGTCGACCACCCTTACGATGGCCGTGTCAATGGGCTTCAGATCATCGGTTTCCCTCCTCCCTGCCATCCAAACTACGGGGCTCTGGCTCTTACCCCGGCGGGTCTGTCCCCCGCTGAACGCGCCAGCCTTTGCTGGACTACTACCAGTCGATAGCGGCGCTGACACAGGAGGATCTCGTGATGTCCGACGTGCATCCCTCTCTATGAGTGTTTCCACGTGACCTCCCCTGCAAGATTGCACTGGACCGTCGTCCCAAAATGGACGCTCAGCTAGTCCTGTTTGGACCCTCTCCGATGAGCGCGACGATCCGATTCTTCAGGCTCTCTCGCAGGCCCTCAGCGGTCTTCCACACCGTATGGTGATACTGGCGTGTGTCGAAGTGAATCTTATCCACCATGTCTTCTCGGCATGTATAGATGACGGGAAGTCCGAGGCCGAATGCGAATCCAGCCTCATAGTAAACGCCTCCGCGTGCACCTTCTTTTCCGTGCGTAGAATCTGCTACCAAGAATCGCGAACGCCTGATTTCTGCGATTATCGCGTCATCAATCTTGACGACATCGTCCTTCGTGTCTATTCTCATGGGAATATATCCGGCTCGTTCAATTGCAGGTTTGAAACCGTTGTCGTAGATTTCGCGCATTTCACCATTGAACCACATCGCTACAAACGCTTGCGCCGAACTATAATTTGCTTTGAGTTCCGTAATGTAGCTATAACCATCCACGGTGACGTTATAGCGGTTCTGACCAACACTAGATATCCAGTTCTGTTGTAGGAGATAATTTAGAAAATACTGGATCTCTTCCAACGATAGGGACTCCGACCACGCCATCGCCCCCTCGTCTATTCCTGAGGTCGAGGCGGGCTCCCAATTCAGATTGACAGAGTCCCCGACTGACACCAAGCACTCGGCTATGTATCTGAGAAGCCGTTCCGCCCTCTCCGGTATGGTACGAGGACGCCTGTTGCGGGCCGTATCGATCAAAGCGATCGTGACTGACGGCTCCTCATCGCCGTGGGTTCTCTGGTCTACAAGCAATGTTGTTAACCGTGCTCGTTCAGGATTGCTGAGCTTGGGCATCTCAAGCCACGGCTGTTCGCGAAGCCGATATGTGCCACCCGCTCGGGGTGACACAAGCCGTATGATTCCTTGCTCAGGATCGGAATAGATTGCGTCGCTGTTCGGCCAGATCTGGCACTGTTGCTTGTTGACGGATATCAATCTTGGAACCTCTGTTGTGCGTTGGTTTGATACAGACATGGGCGGCCACCAATAGCTTCGATCTTCGAAGGACTGATTTGCATCAGTGGGTGCCTGGAAGACAGCAACCTGAAGATAGCCAGGATGCGTGGTCGGGTCATCAGCAACACTTTGGAATGCGTTCCGAACCGGTGGGAATCACGATGGTAAGGAAGAGCGTCTGACGCTGCACTCGCGCATGTGGTCGTTTTCTATTTGAGGCGCCGGAGCCGTGGTACCACCCCTGAGGGGAGCCCGCGCGATATCGGCGTCGTACCATCAATAGGTGTCGAAACGGCTGTGCGATGGACACAATACGTTTGGTCTCGTCGACGGACGCGAGGTCTCACTTGTTGCCGACACAGTGTTTATCATATTGCGGTGCGTCGACACCGACAAGGACTGCGTAGGCGGGTCACTCCTCGGAGCGGGTGGCCTGAATTACGCGGTGTTGGCGGAGAGCGCGTCCGCGGCAGCGGTGTATGCCGCTGCCGGATTCTCGCTGTTGTTCAGGCTGGTAGTCCAGTTGTCAGTGCTCGCTGAACAGGTCGTCGAGGAACTCGGAGGCCGGTTCGACGCCAGTCACCAGGAGATGATCGCGGGCATGGGTGCACGCGACGTAGAGCAGGTGGCGCTCGGTGGTGTAGACCTCGTCGAGTTCGGCTTGATCGCCGACTCGCTCGATTCTTGCCTGCGACGGCAGCGCCTCGGCATCGCAGGCGGCGACGACCACGGCGCGAAACTCGAGGCCCTTCGCGAGGTGCATCGTACCGACGGCGACGTTGCCCGAGACGCCGCCCGCGTGCTGCGCCAGATCGACCGCCGCATACCCGGCCATTCCAACCGCTGCGATGGCTCTGTCCAGTTCGGCCTTCGATCGGACGAACACGCCCATCTCGTGCGGTGCATACCCTTCCTGCCCGCGGGATTTCAGCCACTCCGCGATTGCTGCAGTCTCCGCGTCATGCGAGGGGAGGATATGAATCACTGACTCGGCGCCATTGAATACGGAGACGGTGCCGGTTCGCCGGT
Organism: Spirochaetia bacterium; assembly: GCA_965198005.1. Taxonomy (GTDB): domain Bacteria; phylum Spirochaetota; class Spirochaetia; order SZUA-6; family Bin103; genus Bin103. The sequence goes on along the minus strand of CBDAOI010000002.1, from coordinate 154,270 downwards.
CGGTGTTGCCGTCCACGTCCGAGGTCTCGGGTGGCAGCAGCCGGTCCGCCTGCCGCCGGATCTGATGGGAGGTGCGGTAGTTGACCCGCAAGGTGCCCGCGGATGTCGACCCCCAAGGCGCGCCAGGAGAACGGCGTCTGGAAGATCCTTTGACCAAGGTAACCGGCGAAGAACAGGGCGTCCGGGCGGCCGGCCCCGAGGGCGGCCAGAAAGCGCAACTCGGCCACGCCGATGTCCTGCGCCTCGTCCACCACGCAGAACTCGAACGGCGGGCGCTCCATCTGCGCGAGCCGGCGCTTGACGCGACCGAACAGGCGCGGTTCGGTCAGGAGCCGGTGCTCGTCCACAGCGGCGGCCACCTTGGAGAAGACCGACCAGACCGACTGGAATCGGTCGGCTACACCAGCGATGACAGATCGGCAACCACCCCTGGGTGGTCTGACAGTTTCCTCTCCTGGTGGAATCGGCTGATCAGCCGCAGAGACCGCGCTGACAGATCCTCGCTCAGCGCAACGTGGTCGATCACCCTTCGGCCGCCGAAACCGAGCGCGGCGGTGGCAATCGTGATACCTGGCGGGATGGCGTCCCGCAGGGCATCCCGAATCTCCGGCGGTGCATAACCGCTCTGCCCAACCTGCTGGTTGAAGTCCCCCAGGACGATCAATCGCTTCGATGAGGCCCGTTCGAACACCTTCGGGAGGTCTGCCAGATACTGTCGGTGATCCTCCCAGGATTTGCGCGTGACGCCGTCGTCCGTCCACTTCGTCCGCGAATGCTGGTACGGTATGCAAACGCCCAGGACCATCACGTCGCCCAAGGGCGTACGGGTGACGCCGGACACGAAGCTGCCTGGAGGCATCGAGTCTACTCCGAAGTCATCGACCTGCTCCCATGGCTCTCTCGACCAAAGGAGCACCATCCGTAGGTTGTCGATCCCCTTTACGCCGTCCGGCTGAGAGTGGATCGTGTGGCCCGGCATGCCGGCCAACAGCCTGATGTCCGACTCCGTGAGACACACAATGTCCGGAGCTTCCCGGTCGATACGGCTCAGGATCTCGTCGCGACGACTCCAGGATCCGGGGGTGGCCCACTCGACATTCCAGTTCACCACCGTCATGGAAACAGTTTCGTTCGGCCCGCTCATGTTGTCGCCAATACTACCAAGGATCACCCAGGCCGAAGAAGAGCAACACCGTCATGCGTCCGCATGCCGAGCGGGAACGATCGGCAGAGCCTCGCCACGATCCGTTGCGCCTCGTCGCCGGCACCGGGTGCCGTCAGCAGGGAGGAAATCACCTGTCCGAGCTGTTCCATTTCCGCCTCCCGGAACCCGCGCGTGGTGGCGGCCGCGACTCCTATCCGCAGCCCGCTCCACTCGGCCGGATTGCTGACGTCGAACGGGATCGGATTCTTGTTGGTCGTGATGCCGTACCGCTCGAGAACGCGCTCGGCAGCCTGACCGGTCATTCCGATGTCGGATAGGTCCAGCAGGACGATGTGGGTGTCCGTGCCGCCGGTAACGACCGCCAGTCCGCCATCGGCCAGGACCGCGGCCAAGCGCGCGGCGTTCTTCTTGACTTGGTGGGCGTAGACTCTGAACTCCGGTTGCAGCGCCTCGCCCAGGCAGACCGCCTTCGCGGCTATGACCTGAGTGTGGATGCTGCCCTGGACGCCCGGAAAGACGGCGGATTGCAATTTCCTTCTCCAGCTCTCATCCCGCGCGAGGATCATTCCGCCGCGCGGCCCGCGCAGGGTCTTTGTGGTGGTGCAGGTGACAATATCGGCGTGCGGTATCGGCGACGGGTGGGCGCCGCCAGCCACGAGGCCGGCGATATGCGCCATATCCACTACGAAGTACGCACCGACCGTCCGGGCAGCGTCGGCCAGCCTCTCGAAGTCCAGGGTTCGCGGGTAGGAGGACCCGCCAGCGATCAGCAGTCGCGGCCGCACTTCCAAAATCCTCGCCTCCGCCTCGCCGTAGTCGATCATTCCAGTCTCGCGGGAGACCCCGTAGTGGTGGGCCTCGAACCAGCGGCCTGACAGGTTCGCGCGGAGCCCGTGGCTCAAGTGACCGCCCGCGGCCAAGTCCAGGCTCAGCACGCGGTCGCCAGGCCGCACCAACGCGAAGAACACGGCGAGGTTGGCTTGGCTGCCGGAGTGCGGCTGTACGTTCGCGTAGGCGCACCCGAACAGCTCGCACGCGCGGTCCACGGCGGCCTGCTCGATCACGTCCACGAAGCGCCCGCCGGCGTGGTAGCGGGCGCCTGGGTATCCTTCGAGCGTCTTGTTCACCACTTCATGGCCGAGCGCCTCGAGGACGGCGCGGCTGACGATGTTCTCGGAAGCGATGAGCTCGATCTGCTGCTGCTGGCGCCGCCCTTCGCTGGCCAGCGCTTCGGCGATCATCGGGTCCCGTTGCGCGACGCCGGAAGTGAAGAACTCCAAGGTGGTCGCCGGGCGGCGGGGGCCTTCGTCTATCACGGGCGGCAGAGTAATGAGAATGGGCGGGTTGTCAAGGAAAGGCGAGCAGAGCAGTAGCAGAGCAGGCGCAAGTGATGGCGTATGGATGCAAGCCCAACTCGGGCTCTTCCAGAATGATCACGGGAGAAGGTCCGGGCCTATTCTCCTGAAGGTGAGGTTGGTGTTACCCGCGCCGTTTGGCCCAATCAGAGTGTTTGATTGGATTCAGCGGCAATTCCTCTACTCGCTCGATGCTCTTTAATCCCTCGACCGTGATGCACCTTGTCGCCGAGGTGGCTGTTGACGGTGAGCATCCTATTCGGGTTGCGTCATGTCGGACAGAAAGTCGCCGATTTTCAACTGCAGCATCGGCCCCCGCGGTTGCAGGTTGCGGAACCCGTTGTCGAGGGCGTCGATGTGCCAGCCCGGTCGCTCTATATCCATGTAAGTCTGCATGTCGTTTAGGTGACCCGCGCAACGCTGTGCTTGGCAAAAAAGATCCGTTTTACGAGCCGCTACGGAGGCGCGGGCGCACCGTCGTCGACGCCGAGCTGGCGGACAAGGCGACCAACCTGCTCGCCTCCGGGATGAGCGGCAGCGCCTGCGCACGGCAACTCGGCATCCCGGCGAGCACGTTCAACGAGAACCGTCGCGCCGGCGTCATCGCCGCCCCCGCCGGGGCGCTCGCCGCCGCCGCAGACACTCCGCAGGCGGCGGCCACCGATCACCCCGCCAACGCCGGCGCTCCGCAGACCGACTCGGCGGCGGCCACCGATCGCGCCACCCGCGACGCCCGCGACAAGCACGCGCCCATGGGCCGCGCGGCGCGCGACGTCGAGGGCCGCACGCTCGCCAGCGCCGGCTTGCTGACCGAGGCCACGCCGGTGTTCGCCGAGCCAGCCAACGCCGTCGCCTACGGCGGCGTCCTCGCGGCACTGCGATGCTGCTCCGCGAGGGCCTGCTCGGCGCCGCCAACCGCCTGTTCCGCCTGCCCGCCGGATTCTATGGCCTGACCACCATCCTGCTGTTCGTCGCCTGCATGACCCTGGCCCGAGTACGCACCCCCGAGAGCCTCCGCTACCAGGCGCCTGGCGAGTGGGGTGCGATCCTCGGCCTCGACCGCGGCCCCGAGACCAAGACCTTCCGCCGCAAGCTCAAGCTGCTCACCAGCGCCGAGCACACCACTTCGTCGCGCGCCAGAAGCTGTGTTTGCCGGCGTCCGTGAGCTACTGGATCAACGCCTTGGGTGGCGCCCCCCTGCTGTGTCTGCACAAGGCGCTCCACCCGAAGCTGATCAAGGCCATCGAGCAGGACGTGGTGCCGCAGTTGCAGCAACTGGGGGTGGTACCGGAAGCGGCCCCCGACCTGACCAGACCACAGGCCGGTGCGCCGGCGCTCACCCTGGTGTTCGACCGCAAGGGCTGGAGCCCGGAGCTGTTCAAGCGGCTGGCCCGGCGCGGCATCGCCTGCATCACCTGGCACAAGAACTTCACGGGCGAGGACTGGCCGGAGGAGGACTTCCACACGCTTGAGGTACTGATCCATGGGCCCGCTGGAACCAGTGCCACCACCGTTGACCTCGCCGAGCAACCGATGGTACTGCGCAACGGGCTCACCGTCCGCCAGATCCGGCGCCGGCTCGCCACCGGTCGCCAAGTGCCAGTGATCACCACCCATCCGCAGATGCCCGTGCAACAGGTTGCCGGCTCCATGTTCTCGCGCTGGTCGCAGGAGAACTTCTTCAAGTACCTGCGCGAGCAGTTCAACCTCGACTCCCTGCCCACCCATGACCTGGCTCCGTTTGACCCCGACGCGCAAGTCGTGAACCCCGTGCGCCGCGTCCTCGAAAAGACCATCAGGCAGGTACGCAGCCGCTTGTCAGCGGCCCGCAATCGCCTCGCCGTGGCACTGCAGGAACACCACCGGGACACCGCCACCCGCCTTGAGGCTGACGCCAACGCCGTTGCCGCTGAACTCGACGAACTCAAGCAGGAGCGCGCCGACACGCCTACCCATGTGCGCGCCGGCGACCTGCCGGAGCAGGACAAACTGGACGCCCTGCCGGTGGGTGGGCGGCTGTTTCTGGACGTGGTGCGCATGATCGCCTATCGCGCCGAGACCCGGATGATGGCGCCTGTCATCACCACCCAGGGCAAGAAACCGAATGCCCGCAGGCTGCTGCGCTCGTTGCTGACCTCCGACGCCAACATCATCCCGGAGCCTGCCGAGGGAATTCTCCGAATACAGCTTCTGGGCCTCGGCAGCGACTCTTGCGACCGCATGCTCGCTCCCCTGGTTGCGGAACTCAACGCCAGCCGCACGATCTATCCCGGCACCGAACTCAGGCTCGTCTACGAGTTGGCGTTAGCTGGAGATTCGCCGCTCGACGTGTCATCTGATTCCGGCTGAGGTCAGGAAGTCTGAACTTGAGGCAATTGCGCTCTATCGGGGTTTGGGGCGATTTGAACGACGGGTCGAGGCAGGACAGTGTGCGGTCAGGTCGTGGACGGCTTCGCTTGCGTACGCCGGGCGCGGAGCAGCTGCCATATCGAGTGTGACTGGAGGAGGTCGGCGATCTTGAATCAAGGCTCATCCGTGGCTCGACGGAAGCTCAGGAAAGCCGGTCTCTCTGCGTAGCCGGTGGGATTGGGTTTCTGGTGGTGACCGGCGAGCGGTCGCGGCTCAGGCGGGTTTGACCAGACTCCACAGGTGTTCCGGCTGGCCGGCCCGGATGCGCCCGAAGGCCATCGCCAGCATGGCTGCCACGCAGAGATCATTTCCTGCCGTCAGCGCCCCGTCACCGATGCAGTGTTGCTGTCGTTGCGCTCGCTGTCCGAGCCGTGGCTACCAAACCTGGCCGCTCCGCTCGGTTTTCGCCCCCACGGCAGCGCCGGTGACAATCCCACCAAGCGCGTCCAACACAACCTGGGGTCTGATCCTCCGGCGACCGCTCCGTAGCTGGCCCACAACACCGGGTCGCATGACCCGCACACCGAGGAGAAACCCACCATGAATGACGCCGAAGAGAAACTGCACCGCGCAGTGGCACTGTTCCGCTACGGCTTGATCGCCGACCTGATTCATCTACCGTCCGGCACGCCAGTGAGGTCGCTGTTCTGCACCGCGGCGATCCGCTACGGAAAGGAGAAGCGGCCGCGAAGAGCGCGTCCGCGGTAGCCGTGTATAGCGCTACCGGTGCGGCGGGTGTCGATGCTGGGCGAGCAGGTCGTCGAGGAACTCGGAGGCTGGTTCGACGCCGGTCACCAGGAGATGATCGCGAGCACGGGTGCACGCGACGTAGAGCAGGTGGCGCTCGGTGGTGTAGACCTCGTGGAGTTCGGCTTGATCGCCGACTCTCTCGATTCTTGCTTGCGACGGCAGCGCCTCGTCATCGCAGGCGGCGACGACCACGGCGCGAAACTCCAGACCCTTGGCGAGGTGCATCGTGCCGACTGCGACGTTGCCCGTGACGCCGCCCGCGTGCTGCGCCAGATCGACGGCCGAATAGCCTGACCCTTCAACCGCCGCGATGGCTCTGTCCAGTTCGGCCTTCGATCGGACGAACACGCCCATCTCGTGCGGTGCATACTCTTCCTGCCCGCGGGACTTCAGCCACTCCGCGATTGCTGCAGTCTCCGTGTCATGCGAGGGGAGGACCTGAATCACCGGTTCCGCGCCATTGAATACGGAGACGGTGCCGGTTCGCCGGTCGGTGTTGCCGTCCACGTCCGAGGTCTCCGGCGGCAGCAGCCGGTCCGCCTGCCGCCGGATCTGATGGGAGGTGCGGTAGTTGACCCGCAAGGTGTGCGAGCGGCAGCGGATGTCGACCCCCAAGGCGCGCCAGGAGAACGGCGTCCGGAAGATCCTTTGACCGAGGTCACCGGCGAAGAACAGGGCGTCCGGCGCCGAGGGCGGCCAGAAAGCGCAACTCGGCCACGCCGATGTCCTGCGCCTCGTCCACCACGCAGAACTCGAATGGCGGGCGCGCCATCTTCGCGAGCTGGCGCTCCAGGCGACCGAACAGGCGCGGTTCGGTCAGGAGCCCGCGCTCGTCCAGAGCGGCGGCCACCTTGGAGAAGACCGACCAGAGGAGCTCCCGCTGCCGTTCGCGCAGGCGAGTCCTCCGACCGAGCCGCGGCACGTCCCGATACTGTTCCCAGCTCGCAAGCTGCCAGGCGTCGACCACGCGGCTCCACTCGGTCCACAGGAAGCGCAAGCTGAACCGGAGGTCTTCGACCTCGGCGGCGGCCTGGCGCAACAGCTCGCGCACCCGGTCGGGGGGCGCCAAATCGGGGCGGCCGAAGTGCGCCTGGTAGAGCCGCCGCCCGATGTCGGCCATCGCGTGCACCTCCAGCCGTTCGGCGATCTTCGGCTCATTGGCTACGAGTCGCACCACTCGTGCGCGCAACGCGTCCGCAAGCGCCGTCGAAAACGTGGTCAGCAGCACGCGTGCGTCCGAGTGGGTGCGGGCAAGATGCACGGCGCGATGCAGCGCCACGATGGTCTTGCCGGTTCCGGCAGAACCTAACACACGCGCCGGGCCGCGGTAGCTCCGTTCCACCACCTGCCGTTGAGCCGGGTGCAGAAAGACCGTCCACTTCTCCCACGGATACTCGAGCGCCCGGCGCAGCTCCTCCTGGTTGGACATGACTCGGAAGCGGCGTTGCGCATCGGGATGGGCAAACGGATCCCCGTCCGTGGCTCCGCGGAGCGGGCGTTCCGGCGAGTTGCCGGTAGCCAGTTCCAGCAGCGCCTCGGCCGCCTCCGCGGGAAGATGATCCGCCAGGGCCAGAAGCGCGTCCTCGTCAGCTACCTGCTTGATGTCATCCAGCCACTCAGCGGGCACGCCGTAGTTCAACAACTGGCTGTCCGGCACACCGGCGAACACGGCGCGCTCGGCGGCGACGTAGCGCGGGATCTCGATCTCGCGCACGACCTCGCGGATCTCGACGAGTTGCGCCGCTCCGGTGTGCGGATGCTGTTCGAGGAGCCGGCGCTCGGCCCAGCGATACGCATCGTCGTGCTCCCCGACATAGCAGAGCAGGAGATTGGCCGCCGTCCTGTGCACAATCATGCGCACGCCCTTGTTGACCCGAACCGACCAGAAATTCTTGTCCCTGGCTCGCTCCACCCGATGGAACTGCAGTCCCGGTTGCGCCGGATTGAGTCGCAGATCGAACGCCGTCGTCTTCGCGGCCCGTTGCTCCTCGCCGTTCAGCTTTGCGAGGCTCTCGGTAAAGGTATCGGCTATGCGGAATTGCATGCGTTCAGCTTTCGCGTTGAAGTGGCAGTCTCTCCAGCCGCTCCAACCACTTCCGGAAGTGCGGGCAGTCGGCGCGGATCGTTGCCAAGCCGATCTCGAGGGCGGCGAGGGTACCCATCAGGGGCTTCTGGTATTCAGGCATCAACGCCGTAACACGTTTTGACGGTGCGGTCACGGGAGAGTCGTCGATTTCTTCCGGGCAGGAGAATCCGTCGCGTATCGTCTGCAGACGTGGGACAAGATCCGGGCGTTCCATACCGCGAGCGAACCCGGTGCAGTCGCTGAACAGCAGCGCTTCGAACTCATGCAGCACTACATGTGGCACGAATCGGCTGGGGTTGAATCCGCGGCCCATGTGAGCGGTGATATCGGCAGAGAGGGCGGCTTCGACCGCTTCCGCATTCTGCGGAAACGGACGTGCTCCGGCGGTTGCTCGCCCAGGCCATGCTCCCGGGCCGTGTTGCGGCAGTCCGTAGTAGTCGACCATCGTGGTGGCGATGGACTGCCGGTCCGCCCGCGAGTGGTTCATGATCTCTTTGCGCACCGTTTGCCAGGCCTTGATTCCGCCCCGCTGACTGCGCTGTCGAGCATTGCCGATCAAGCGTGCGCTGACCATCGAGTATCCCTTGCTCAAGAGGTGCGGTCCAAGGACCTCGTTGATGAACGTCTCTTCGGTTTCTCCTTCCACATGCACGAGCAGTCGCATCACCTCGCCGAATCTCTCATGCCCTCCTCACGGGCAGGACGTCCGCCGATCTCGTTCTTCTCCCACAGTTGTCCGAGGCTGTAGTCCTTGAGCCACTCCTCCAGCTCGCCGCGGTCCAGTCTGTTGAACTCCGACCGACCGTTCACACGCTCGGTCACCAATACGTCGTCGGGCTCGAAATGATCCAGCAGCAAAGGCGACTGAGTGGCAAGTATCACCTGCGCCTTCGTCGCAGCCTGCTTGACGAGTGAGGAGAGCATGGTGATGGCGTATGGATGCAAGCCCAACTCCGGCTCATCCAGAATGATGAGCGAGGGGAGAAGCCGGGTGGGCTGCAGCAGCAGCGTCGCCAAGGCGATGAACCGGAGCGAGCCGTCCGACAGGGACGAAGCATCGAAGTAGGCGTCCGATCCCCGGTGGCGCCACTCCAGCCGGATCTTGTCCTCGTCCAGTGCCTGCGGCTCCAGGATGAAGTCGTCGAAGAAGGGGGCTACGAGCCTAACCGTACGGCGGATCATTTCGTAAGCGCTGTGCTCCTTCCGCCTCAGGTAGTACAGAAACGGGGCCAGATTCGATCCATCGCTGCGGAGGCGACGATTGTCATTGATATTTGCAGTTCTCTTGATCGGCGCGGTAGCGCTTGTGTCCAGAAAATACGGTCCGGGCCAGTTGTCCTGAAGTTGGACAAGCGTATCCCACGTATCGGACGAGTCATCTGCGACGGGAGTCGAACGGCTTAACGCGGCCTCTGTTCCACGCGGCGTGAAGTTCACCTCCATAGGACCGGAGAACTCCGGATGGTCGATGTATCCGTATTCCGACAACGGAGATAGGCCGTCAGACTCGGTCGATGCGAGCGTGATTTCGTAGCGGTACATGTACTCGTGGCATGAAATGCCGACTGTTACCTCTTGGGTGATTGCGGATCCGAAGTGCAGAATCCGATTCGCTCCTCCGGCACGTATGACATACTCTTGAAGGTTGCCGTTGTGAATTCTATCCAGGAGCGAGAAAGCCTCTATCAGATTGGTTTTGCCTGCACCGTTTGGCCCAATCAGAATGTTGATTGGATTCAGCGGCAATTCCTCTACTCGCTTGATACTTTTGAATCCTTCCACAGTAATGAAGTCGACTACGCGCATAGGTCCTGGACCGTTCATTCTCATGACATAAGACTCCGAGTCGGCCCAGCATGTCCCCGGACGGCGCGGCTCATACGCGGAAGTTCTCGCCGGTGTTGCGATGGAACACGTCCACGCCGTTGACCTTGACCTGGATCTGGCCCGCTTTGTCGCCGTTTTCCTGGACCGGGATGATCTCGATGTCCGGCTCGCCGAAGATGACGAACAGGTTGCCCTCGCAGGTGTTCTTCAAGTCTCCGGCAATGCGCAGGTCGGCGTTCGTGCGCGCCTTGAGCACGGGGATGCGCCCGAGCTTGCTGAACTCCGACGCGTGCGCCACGTAGCTGGACGCGTAGGCGACCAGCACGTCGTAGTCGGCGTCGGCGGCCTCGCGGGCGGCGGCGACCAGACCGGGGCGGGTGACGGTGCCGAACTCGGGCCGAGGAAGACGCCTGCACGGCGGTCGGTGCCGGTGTCGGCGTCCCCCTTGGCAGAGCGCCCTCGGCGTAGATGAAATGGCCCGGCCAGCGGCCTTGAAGGAGGTCAGCAACATCCGGTGAGTGCATCGGTTGTGGAGGGTGGAAGGTCTTCGGTCGGGGCAATGCGACGCGCCGGATAGCGAACGTACTTCCGTGCCGAGTCGGCCTGCTGTTGCCGCAATTGCTGGAACATCTTCTTGATGTCATAGCCGCACTGGCCGGCAAGCTCGTCACGTATCGCGCGAACCTCAGCTACGATTGGGTCATTCTTCATCGTTGGTGTCCTCCATCAATTCCTCGGGAGTGCAGATTACAGGAGGTTGGAAACCGGCTCGCCGACAGGCAGACTCGATGAGCGGCCTTGTCACTGCGTTGGCGATATGGCGGAAATTCCACGTTACAAGGTACTCGACACCATTTGCTGCGGCGACAGCGATATGCGCGGCATCTCGAATCGCGGCCTGGGGTACCGCGGCGGTGCGGACGAGCACTTCGGCCAATGCCTCGGCTTCTGCTGTTGCGTCGAGGGTCGCAAGTGAAGCGAGCACGGAGAGCCTGGCTCGTACCGGGTCCGGGTCTCCCAATCCCGCCTCTTGGCGTACCAACTCGGAGACGACCAACTCATACCTGTGCGCCGCAGTCGTCCACCAGTCGCGAGTGCTCTGTTGATGTCCCGCAACAACCACGTCGCGCGCCGGACGTGCGGTCAGGTAGCTGATGACCGTGGTTTCGACGTATACGCGTGGTTTCATCGATCCATTCTCACACGCGGAAGACCTTCATTACCTCGTCGCCGAGGTGGTTGATGACCTTGACGGCGATGCGGCCGGAGGGCGGGCGGTCGAAGGGGCGGGACGTGTCGCTGTGGAGGGTCTCCCAGGCGTCGCGGTCGATCTCGGCCTTGAGGGTGGTCTTGAGCGCCTTGTAGGGGTCGCTGGCGCCGAGGAAGTAGGCGTGGCGGACGAAGAAGCTCTCCTCGTTGTAGTCGGTGTCGATAAACCAGCAGGCGATGCCGTCGGGACCGTCGCTGCGGATTTCGCCGGTGTTGGGATGGAACACGTCCACCCCGTTGACCTTGACCTGGATCTGGCTCGCCTGGGCGCCGGTGTCCTCGACCGGGATGATCTCGATGTCGGGCTCGCCGAAGATCACGAACAGGTTGCCCTTGCCGGTGTTCTTGAGATCGCCGGCCATGTACAGGTCGGCGTTCATGCGCGCCTTGAGGACGGGTATGCGGCCGAGCTTGCTGAACTCGGAGGCGTGCGCTTCGTAGTTGAACGCGCAGGCGATAAGCACGTCGTAGTCGGCGTCGGCGGCTTCGCGGGCGGCGGCGACCAGATCGGGGCGGGTGACGGTGCCGAACTCGGGGCCCATGAAGATGCCCGCGCGCCGTTCGGTGCCGGTGTCCGCGTCACCTTCGATGTACCGCCCTTCGGCGCAGATAAAGTGGCCCGGCCAGGGGGTGAGCGCGGTGAAGGAGATCCGGTCTTCGCGGTGCGCCTGCTGCACGCCGGAGGTGTTCAGGTGTTCCAGGATCATGGTCGCGAAGTCCTGCTGTCCGTCGTAGCCGGTCTTACTCTCGGCGAGATGATCGATCAATTCGTCATTCTCATCCACACCGAGCGTACGGTGCGGCGCCAGACTCTCCACCGTGAACGGGCCGGCGACGCGGACGATCCCCCGATCCTCGTATGGTTTGTCGTACAGGTACTCGAAGTCCGCCTTGGCGGCAATGGAGGCGTCGATCTCCTTCTGCCGCACAATGCGCGCCTCCCACCAGCGGCGGTGCAGGTCGGTCGGGCCGGCGTCCCATCGGTCGCGAGGCTGGGCGGGGACCTCCTCAAGGGTGTATTCGTGGCCCAGCGCGGTGTTCAGCGCCAACAGTGCGTCGGCTTTCTGTGCGTCGGACTGGGCCGACTGCAGCCGCTTCCACGCTGCCGCGGCCGTGTCAGGCCACGGGTCGCCGGCCTCCCGCGGGATCTCCCATTCCTCCCAGGTGAGGCCAAGCGCGCCGTTCAGTTCCGCCCGTAGCGGCTCCAGCGTCTCCTGCCAACGTTCCCAGATCACGTCGATCTCCGCGTTGTTGGCAATCGATTTGAGGGTGATGTGCGGCACGCGCTCGTACACGAAGCCCTGCCTGATATCGCCGCCCGTGGGACTGTCAGAGGGCACAGTCTGCGTAAGTTCCGCTTCCTTTTCCCGGCCTGCCGGGCTGTCCCCAAGCAGGTAGTAGGGATAGCGCGCTCCCATGACGCGGGAACGGGCCAGTGCCAGGGCCACGCGGGAAGTGTCGATGGTAATCCAGCGGCGCCCCCACTGTTCGGCAACATAAGCGGTCGTACCGGAGCCGCAAGTGGGATCCAGTACGAGGTCGCCGGGATCAGTGGTCATAAGAATGCAGCGCTGGATGACCTTGGTACCGCTTTGGACTACGTATATTTTTTCGTCGGTGAAGCTTCCCGTTCCGGTGTCGCTCCAGACGTTACCCAAAGTCTGGGCTCTAAAGTCGTCAAAGTGTCGAACATAAGTCAGGCTATTTTTGGCTTGACCTACGCGGTCGGCTCTCAACAGTCGAGACATGCCCATCTCGCCAGTTTTCCAGTATCCTCTTCCGGATCCGTACACCTTTCCGCTAACCTTAACCGGGAAACTTCCCGGGGGGCGTTGCGAAGTAAGGTTATCGAACCTGAGTACATTCTCTGTCTTCCCATCAACCCGTTCTTGATTCGAGAGATGTCGCACAGAACCGTCGGATCGACGAATCCATCGATATACACCTGCTCGATCTGTGTCAAGCGATTTCTCAATCAAGGGCGTACGAAACTTCACGGCACTGGATTTCCGTGCATACCAAAGAAGATAGTCAGCCGTTCCAGCGATTAGTTCGGCAGACTGCCCAGCTGTCTTTTGAACAGCCATTTGGGAGCAAAGATTGTCTGCTCCGAATACCTCGTCCATCAACGCGCGTACGCGATGTACATTCTCGTCGCCGATCTGTACGAAGATACTGCCGCTCTCCGTAAGCAGATCCCGTGCTACGGCCAGCCGGTCTCGCAGATAGGTCAGGTAGGAATGAATCCCGTCGCGCCACGTGTCGCGGAAGGCCTTCACCTGCTCAGGCTCGCGGGTGATGTGTTCGGGTTTGCCGTCCCGCACGTCGCGGCTGGTGGTGGACCACTGGAAGTTGGAGTTGAACTTGATGCCGTAGGGCGGGTCGAGGTAGATGCACTGTACCTTGCCACGGAGCCCTTCGCGCTCTGCCAGTGAGGCCATCACCTGCAGGCTGTCGCCGAGGATCATGCGGTTGGACCAGTTCGCGTCGTGGCGGTAGAACTCGGTGCGGGCGTTGTCGTCCGGCAGGCCGTTGAAGTCGGCGAACAGATCGAGTTGCTCGTCTGCCGCCTGCTCTCGCTCCTGAGAGCGCCGTTGCAGGTCGTCGATCAGCAGCTTTGGGTGGACCTTCTCCTGGATGAACAGTGGCGGCGCCTGCACCACGAGGTCGGACCAGTCCTGCTCGTCCTTGCCACGCCACACGAGCTGCGGATCGAGGTCGCGGTTGCGGCGCTGGTAGGCGACCTGGATGGGACTCTGATCCGCTTTTTCAAGTACCGACTGGTATTCCGCCGTGGGAATGTTCCTGCGCGACGCCTTGTCGTGAGTAATGGTCTCAACCGATTTGGGTGACTTTCTCTTTGCCATCTATTGGTTGTCCTTGTCGGCTATCGCCACCACGCTGCGCAACGACGGCAATCGAGGACGCATGCCGCCACGGATGAAGATCTTCATGTGTGATTGTGTCAGTCTGTCGCATCGCGCAACCATACATGTCAACTACACACCAGCAAAGAAACTGGCATTGACTTTCGGTACCTCGACTGTCTCGGTGGTCATGCCGAGTCGAAGATCCTTCAGCAGATCGCAAAGGTCCATACCGTCAATCAAGTCAATGGCAGGGGCGCCATCTCGCACCGCCTCCCGTTCGGCGTCAGCCGTGAAGCGTCCTGTCGTGATGAACAATCCCTTGTCGGCCCTTCCTACCATCGCACCTCTGAAGTCACGTACTTCGGGTGCACCAACAGATCCTGAGTACCTCTTGCACTGAAATCGTACGTGAAACGAAAGAAGGTTGACGCGTAGAACCCCAGCTCCGTCGATCCCTCCGTCGCCGGAACGTCCGCTTACTTCTACTTTTATGAACCCTGATTCGCGCAGAATTCTTTGGCAAAGACGTTCAAAGGCGTCTGGTCCCATGGACTTTAGGACACCGAGCAGATCGTCCTGCCATATACGGGTCTCCGTCGCGTTGTCATCTGTGTCGGTGGTTGTCTTACGCGAGGTGGGGCGCCGCCCGGGTTTTCGTTGTACGCGTGGCGGCTTGTCCAGTTTGCGCAGTTTGTCCTCCGTATCAATCGAACGTCCGTGCTCCGTGATTGCCCAAACGCCTCTCGACGTATTGTTGATTGCTCCAATCAATCTCAGATGCGTGCGAGCCCACGCAGCGCGATAATTGACTTCCGACTGAGGTCCGGCGCCATGTGGCATTTCCACGACCTCGTCGGACAGGCGCAACAATGAAACGACGTTCTCTTCCAGTTCGCGAATGGATGCGGAGCCTCCGCGAGCCTTCAGAACAAGCAGCGTAGGCCAAAGCAGGTCAGAGTATGGTGGGAGTCGCACTTCCGAGTAGCTATCAGAGTTAGACATTGACTGGATGGATTACTCCAATATTTCGGGTTGACTTCTCGTCCCAACAGCGTTGCCGAATTGGGCTGGAGCCTTCGCCCGTGTGTTCGAACAGCTCAAGCTGGTGCGGAGCTGAATGGGCCGGGTCTGGGCGCAACTGATCGGTCCCCAGCAACTCGCCGGCGGTAAAGAGACGTAGTGAAAATCGACCCGCTTCGTCCACGGACCGCCCGATCCTGGTTTCCCTGTGTTCAGACAGTACGGCGAGGATCGAGGTGTTGGGTACAGTATCGTTGTCGAGCAGATCCGCGCTGTGGGTCGTCACGATGACCTGCGCCGACTGGGCGGCGTCGGTGAGGCTGTCGATGAGGGTGCTAAACCTAAACAAACTCGAAAACCTTGACCGCGATGGACCTGCTCGGCTTTGCCTTTCCGCGAACCAGCAGACGAATCCTGTCTGCGGTTTCTCGGCCGAATGTCTCCTCGCCGCAACGGTTGCATACGTTCGCCGGGATCTGGTCAACCAGCACATACTGCCCATCGATTCGGAAAACCTCTTCTGCGAGCTTTTCTTGCCGTTCGTCCGAGCCGCAGATCGTACAACTGGACATGCTCACCTCCGATAGGTGTAATCAATCCACTCACTGGCATGTGGTTGATACAGCGTTATTATCTTCACAAGATCCGTTTCCGCAAGGGACACCTGTATGTGCAGCGGTCTCCCCTCAGACGTGAAACCCAAGAGCAAACAGCTTGGAGAGTACTTGTCGTGGGGGTACTCTTCAATGATGTTCGCTCGACTTCCAGCCTGTTGAATCTCCTGTGCGCTGATGTTCCGTTCAACGATACGCCTAAAACGCATGACGATCACAGAAGAGCACTCTCTATCGGCGTGTGTAACGGTCCCGACCGCACGCAAGAAACCATCTTGCAGCGTGTAGACGTCGGTGAGCTCGGCGAAGGCCCAGCGGTCGTAGGCGCCGGAACGGTTGACGCCCGGGACCCAGTAGGATTCCATGGTGGCCTTCTTTTCCTTGGCGTCCTCGCGGCGGTAGCCCTTGATTTCGACCACGAGGTGGAGCAGGTCGTGGTCGCCCTGGCCGTCATCGACGAGCACGATGAAGTCGGGGGAGGTAGGGGCGCGCCGCGGAGCCGTACCGGAAGGGGACCTCCCGCCCCAGGCCGCCAGTGGTCGAGCAGGCGCGCGGTCTCGGGGGTGACCCGCCATTTGGCGCGGGGCAGCCTGCGCCACTCGCCGACGCCGTGGCGCACGCTCTCGATGATGGCGGTCAGGTCGTACTGCTGGCCGTCGGTCGCCAGCGCCCTGGGAGCTTGGTCGAACACCATCTCCTGCTGCTTCGCGCACTGCTTGCGGGCGGCCGGGATCGGCGTGATGAACGACACGCTCCGCCGGGGGTCGACGATGCGGTTCGTGGGCTGGGCGGGGTACTCGTAGGGTGAGTTGAGGATCGGTTGGTCGAAGAACCGCTGCTCCACGGCGCTATCCTAAATGAAAACGGAGACACCCGTAAGGCTTGTCCGGCTTGTCCGGGGTGCTCAGCGGACTATCGGGGGCCGCGGCAGATCAGCCGCGAGGAGTGACTACCTGGAGAGATTGCCCTATCGGTGTGAATCGGCAGACATCCTGGCTACTCAGCTTGGCGCGCACTTGTCCAAGTACTCTACCGTGTCCTTCGAGTACAGTCGCTCTGCGCAGTGCAGACATACCTCCGCAGCCCCCGCACCCAGGTTGCGCTCGCACGGATTGTATGATTACGATACAGATATGAATGCAGTACACATTACTCGGGTTCCGCCGGAGACGATCAACGCCTTGAAGCGGCTGGCGCGCAGCCACCATAGGTCGCTGCAGGGCGAACTGCGCGTCATTCTGGAGCGGGCGGCCAGGATGGCGCCACCCGAGGGCGCCACGGCCGAGCTCAAGCTGGTGACGGTCAGGACCGGCTACACGGGGTCGTGGAGCCGCGAAGAGATCTATGGCGCCGATGGTCGGTGAGGTCGTGTTCGTCGATACCAACGTGCTGCTGTCGGCCACCGACGAATCGCGCTCGCACCACCGGGAGGCGTGCCGGCTGATCGCCGAGTCCGGCGCGCGGGGAGTTTACCTGGCAGCGAGCGGGCAGATTCTGCGCGAGTATCTGGTGGTGGCGACGCGGCCCGCGGAGGTTAACGGTCTCGGTCTGGCGGTTGCGGACGCGACCGCGAACCTGCACCAGTTCCTTCGTCACCTTCACACGTACGATGAAACCGAAGCGGTGGCCCAGCGCTTGCGCGACCTCGGCCTCAGGCAGGGCCTGCGCGGCAAGCGGTTCCATGACGCCAACATCGTGGCGACGATGGCGGTCCACGGCATCCGCACTCTGGTTACTGAAAACGGGGACGACTTCACGGGGTTCGATGAGATCGCGACGGTCACGATTGCCGGGCTCGAGGCCGGAGCGCCCTCGTAAGCGCTACATAACTCCTCCCCTTATCCGAGTCACCTCATGCTCATCGACTCGGTATCTGTCTCCGTTTCGGACCTCTTCGACGCAAGGCTCGTTCCCGGATACGAATGTGGTGATTCACCTTTTGGTACACGTATCCGTGTGTACCCAAGAAATGATATCAGGTTTCCGTGAGCGTTGTGAAAGATTCGATCGTGATCGGGCGGTAGCAATCATCGCTCCGTTACTTCGACGTCTCTTTCAGAGTGCGAGAATACGACATGCTCACTTGTTTACGACGAACTAAGATCCACGGTTCGGTGACGTACTACGTCGACAAGAAGTCTGAACACGAACCCATATTTCTGAGACTCGATTGAGGATATCCGTTACCTAGTCCAGACTACCATTTAACATATGGAGCACTCAGTGACCGCCTACTGGCCGACGCGCGTGCCCCGCGGGCGTTTCGGCGGCCGCGAGACGACTCGTCGTTCGCCTAGCCGCTGCTTCTCTTGCAGATCCCGACAGATCGCGTCCAGGTCATGATCGAACTTCCTGGCGTATGCGTTGCGTATCTCCCGGATCTCCTTGACTATGGGATCCTCCAGCATAGCCCTCATTCCTCCATCAATTCGAGTGGTGTACAGAGCACCGGTGCCTGGTAACCGGAGAACGCGCAGATGGCGTCAATTTGGTGGCGCAGTGCCGCGTTGGCGATGTGCCGACAATTCCAAGTCAACAGGTAGTCAATCCCATTGACGGTAGCTACCGCGATGTGCAGCGCGTCGATTCCAGCTTTATCGGGCAGGGGAGAATCGGCAAGCAACGATTTGGACAGGTCGCGTACGTCGTCACTGATGGCGAGTACAGGAATATCCTCGATTGCCGAGAGCCGTCGTTGCGCTGCGCCGGGATCACCTGACGATGCTTCTTCAACGACGGCTTGCGAGACGAACAGGTCGTACTTGTTTCGCTGTTCGTCCCACCACATTCGTGTGACTTGCTGGTGGGCTGCCATCATGAGTTGCGGACTTCTCCAAGCAGTCAAGTAGCTGATCACAGTCGTCTCGAGATATACGCTCTGCCGCACCGGTTCCTCGCTACGTCCGATCACTACAACCATCGAAAACGAAGTCGTCGTGACTTGGTTCGGCCCACGCTCGAAGCGCTTAAGGAGAATCCTCCCGCAGCGTGTACACGTCGGACCAGCGTCGAAGGGCGCAGATCCCGGCGGTGGATCAGGTTCAGGTCGACGCCCTGGCCGATGATCCCGGCGTCGTGGGTGATGGAAGGACCGACGATCTCCGGGGTGAGCACGAGCGTCGAGTCCTCGTCGAACCTTGCGTCCACGTGCTCTTCGGGCAACTCGACGCGGTAGCCCTGGACGCGCGGGAACCGGATTTCGCAGTCATCCCGATCCGGGGTGATCGCCCTGACCGTTACCGTCGCGCGTGGTTTCTGCTGCTTGGCGACGACTGGCTCGGCGATGAAGTCGAACGGGATGCCGAGCACGTCGGCATACTCGACGTTGAACAGATCCTCTTCGTTCAGATCGTAGGACTGGCGGCGCAGGGCGCGGCCGACCACCTGCTCGCAGAGAAGCTGCGTGCCGAACGCGCGCACCCCGAGGATGTGGGTGACGGTGCGCGCGTCCCAGCCCTCGGTGAGCATCGAGACCGACACCACGCAGCGGGTGGAGCCGCCGAGGCGGCCCGCTACGCCGACGGTGTTCATCACTTCGCGCAGCAGATCCTGGTCCGAGAGGCAAGCTTCGTCGAACACCATCTCCCGCTGCTTCGCACGCTGCTTGCGGGCGGCGGGGATCGGCGTGATGAACGACACCGTGCGGCGGCGCTCCACGATGCGGTTGGTGGGCTGCCGGTTCGCGTCCAGCTCCCAGTGCCGGGCGGGGTACTCGTACGGCGAGTTGAGGATCGGTTGTTCGAAGAACCGCTGCTCCACGCGGGCATACTACCTCATTCGCTGTGCCGGTGTTGATGTGTTGGATCCGCTTCATGCCACGGCGACTTTTTCCTCGCGGTAGTTGTCACCTGCAGCGGCGCGAGCCTCGCGACGATTGAATTCCAGGGCTTCGGAGAGGGCTTCGGCGAGGCTCTTGCGGAGCTCCTCGTGAGTGCGTTCCTGGCAGTTGACGCCGGGCACTTCCTCGATCCAGCCGATCCACCACTCTCCGCTACGTTTGACGATAGCCGTGTACTCCATTTCAACCTGCTCCTTGCCGCGCGGGAGATCAGTTATCGGGCGGGCTCCTGCGTCGGGCCCGGCAGACGGCAGGGCGATCGGCCGCCGGGAGGGCCATTATGCCAAGTATTCTATACTATCACGCCGATCGGTTCGCGCGATCACGTCCGCGGTAGCGCGGCATGGTGTGGTCCCAGCCACCCGACGTGGAGACGAAGTGATGCAGCACCCCCTGACAGACGGACAATCGGTCGACGTCGTGGGCAAGGTAGGCAGGCGAAGGACTTTCGCGACCAGGAACGGCCCGGCGGTGAAGGCGACGCTGCACGCGCAAGGCGACGATGAGTTGACGGTCGTGTGGTGGGAGGCCGGCCTGGCTCCGCAATCCGGCGATCAGGTCCGCGTCCAGGGCAAGGTGCGCATGTTCAACGGCGCCCCTGAAATCCACGCGCGGCAGACGATGGTCGACCGGAACAAACCACCTGAGGACGAGTTGGTCGCCCTGGTCGGATTCTTTCGCGATTGCGTAGAAGCGGAAGCCGCCGGCTCGTTGCGTCTGGTTCCCGGCAGTCGCGATCATATCGAGATCGCCGGCCGAAAGAGTCCGTTCCATGCCTCGATCTCGGTAGCGGATGATCCGGAGAGCCGCGATTGGTGCGAGCGCCGCGCACGGGCTGTGGGTGAGACGCAGATTGCCGGCTGGCCGCTCATCGTGGGGCGCACGTTCTCGGGACCGGGTGGCATGGCCGCATCCCCGTTGCTGCTCACCGAAGTGCGACTACACTTCCAACACGGAATATGGCGTTGCCAACGCCCCGGTGAGTTCGTAGAGCTCAATCCCTTTGCGCTCGATCTTCTCGGTTTCGCTCGGGATGAGCGTGAGGCATTCGTGAAAGCGGTGGATGAGAGCCCGGAGGTGGAGGAAGCGTCCAGCTCGGGTGCCCGTGCGGAAGCGATTCTCCGAGTGCTCGGCGACTGCGGTGTCGCCGGGCTGAGCGATCTCCGGCCCGGCGCGCTTACTCCGCTGTCGGATGGACACGGCACCATCCGCAACACCGGTGTGTTGATGGCAACGTCAGGCCGCTTACCATTCGTGCGGAACCTTGTCGTCGACCTGCACGAACTGGCGAATCGGCCGGAGCTGCTGCGGCGTGGCCCGGCCGCCGTGTTGTTGGGTACCGGTTCGGTTGCGGACCCGCCGCTCCCGGAGGCGCATCCGACGCTCGTACCCTCCTCCCTGGCGCAGGATCACGCGGTGCACGCCGCGATGACGAACGAGTTCACGGTGGTAACCGGCCCGCCCGGGACCGGAAAGTCGCAGGTGCTGGTGAACGTCGTAGCCGCCGCCGTATGCCGCGGCGAGACCGTGCTGCTGGCGTCGAAGAACAACAAGGCGGTGGATGTCGTGGTCGATCGGCTGCGCGAGACCTCTCCGCACGGGATCGTCGTGCGAGCCGGAGGCGCTGCTCTCAGGGAGGAGGTCGCAGACTACGTAGCCGGCGCAATTGCGAGTCCCCCGCGTCAAGTCGATCCGACCGTATCACGCACGCGTTGGACACCGATCGCCGAACGTGTGCGATCCGTGCTTCAGGAGATGCACGAGCGGGACCGGATCGAGGCCGAGATAGCGCAGCTAGACGCCCGCCTGCAGGGGCTGGATCTGCTTCCTCCCGATATCCTGGTCGAAGCCGCCGAGGAGTCGGAACTGGATGCCGGCGAACTGCTGGATCGTACGCTTGCCGATGTGCGTGTCGCGCTGGATGCTTTCGGACGCCGGTTGGGCCTGTTCAAGCGATGGGTGCGACACAGCGAACGGCTTGAACAGGCGCGCGAGATGCTGCGGCGTCTTGGCGCTCTGCTCGATCTTGCCGAATCGGAGGTCGAGGAATGTCTGGCATCGGTCGCCGATCGCCCGCGCCGATCGTTCAGCCCGCGCCGCGATTTCGGGCCGGTCGAGGAGAGAGTCCGGACGCTGCTCGACGTACTGGCGTGCCGGCAAAACATCAGCGAAGCTCGGGTTCGTCTCGGCGGACTGCCGCCGAAGCACGACCTCGACGACCGGTTGGTGGCGCTCTCCCCCGACCGGGTACAGGCTGGGCGCGCGTTGCTGGACGCGCGGTGGGAGCAGCTTCGTGGCGCCGTCCCGTCGGCTCGCGTCGCCGCCGGCCAGTACGCCCAGCACCTCAAACGGGCAGCGCAGGCAGGATCGGGGGCTGGCCGTGCGCTCGGTCTCATTCCCGGCGCACTGCCCGCGCTGCCGGTGTGGGCGGTGACGAATCTTTCCGCTCGCACCAATCTGCCGCTGCAACCAGGGCTGTTCGATCTGGTGGTGATAGACGAGGCGTCACAGTGCGACGTGGCGTCTACGCTACCGTTGCTGGTGCGTGCGAAGCGTGCGCTCATCATTGGCGATCAGCGGCAACTGATCCACGTCACTACGCTCAGCCATGCGCGTGAGCGGCTCATTGCGCGGAGATGGGGCTTGGCGGAGGAGCGCGCCGAAGCGTTCAGCTACCGCGACCATAGCTGTTTCGACTTGGCGGTGGCGCGGATCGGGGCGCCGCCCCTGTTCCTCGACCTGCACTTCCGGTCGCATCCGGCCATCATCGGCTTCGCCAACACCGAGTTCTACGACGGGAACATGGAGCTGTGCAGCGACCGGAAGCCACCCGCCGGCTTGCGTGCCATCGAGTGGATACGAGTTTCGGGACAGGCCGCCCGCGGTCCGCGCGGGCGAAGCCGGATCAATCGCGCCGAGGCCGAGGCTGTCGTCCGGCAAGTGTCCGGGGAGCTTGCGAACTCCCGATCACCTGATCTTTCTATCGGCGTTGTCACGCCGTACAGCGCGCAGGCAGAGCTGGTCGGGGAGCTGCTGGCCGCGGAGATCGGGCGCAACGGCGTCGAGCCGATGACTATTGCCACCGTGCACC
This sequence comes from Spirochaetia bacterium, assembly GCA_965198005.1. GTDB lineage: Bacteria > Spirochaetota > Spirochaetia > SZUA-6 > Bin103 > Bin103. The sequence goes on along the minus strand of CBDAOI010000002.1, from coordinate 131,976 downwards.
GATTCCAGGGCGACGAGTGCGACGTCTTGTATTTCTCGCCCGTCGTCGATCAGTCGACGACAAGCGGGCAACTCAGATTCGCGGCCGACCCGAATCTGATCAACGTCGCTTTGACGCGTGCGCGTCGTCGCTTGGTCATCATTGGAGATATCGAAGCGTGCAGCGCACATGAGACCGTACTGAGGCGTCTGGCGGGCTACGTGACCAGAATCGAAGCGAGCGGTTTCGACAGTCCGATCGTGATGGAATTGTTCGAGGCGCTTCTGCGCCGTGGGGTTCCCGCCAGAACGGGCGCAGTGGTGGCGGGGCACCGACTCGACATCGCTGTCGAAGACGGGGAGGTTCGACTGGACGTCGAGTGCGATGGACCTGCCTTTCCTCGGAAATCGGGAGCGAGTTCCAACCGCGACCGAGCCGTCGAGGCCGAAGGGTGGCAGGTGACGCGCTTCAGCGCCCGCGAACTCTCACGCGACCTGGATCGATGTCTTGAAATGACCCTGGAGGCGGTGCGACTTGGCCTGCCCGGGCGGTGAAGCCGGCCGTTTCTGAAGGTCTGCCGCGGGACCGCCACCGGCTGCGCGCAGATGCCGGCCTCCGGAGGCCGCGCAGTTCCGAGTACCGCGCGCTGGATGCGAGCCGCAACCGGCACACCGCTTATGGTACGACGTGTGCCCATTCGTGTATTACTACGGAAGTACGTATGCGTGGAGTTGCTGGCGCTCGTGCAGGCACGGCTCGGGTTCGACAAACTGCGGGCGTTCCTCGCCGAGCTGAAGCCGCACGTGACGGTTCTGCCGGCGCAGTCGCTCTCTCTGCTCCGAGCTGGGCCGCCTGCATGCGCTTCCATGCTGCCGTGGCCGGGTCAGGTCACGGGTCGCCGGCTTCCCGTGGGATTTCCCATTCCAACCACGCGCGGCCATGTGCTCTGTTCAGTTCCGCCCGCAGCGGGTCCAGCGTTTCCTGCCACCGCTCCCAGATCACGTCGATCTCCGCGTTGTGGGCGATCGACTTGATGGTGATGTGAGGCACACGCTGGTACACGAATCCCTGTCGGATGTCGCCGCCAACGGGGCTGTCTGAGCTCACCGTTTGGGTAAGCTCTGCTCCCGTCCCGCTTAAGACTTAAGGAGCTCCCCGGGGTCCGGGGACTGGATGTCGCGAATCGCTTCGGGATTCAGATTGTAGAATCCCATTCCCGAGAGCGCGTCATAGAGCGGACGGAACACGTCCAGTCCTGACATGTTGACGAGATAGAGGCGGTCGCTGGCGCAGGCCGGGGGATTGGGTATCGTGCTGTCAATCACCTTGCCGTCTGCGACTTTGTAGGAGCCGTGGCTCTCCGCGCCGAGCACGGAGCACTCCTCACGCTGGACGCTGTAACGACCACCGGGTTTGGCCGCAACCCGAAATGCATACCAGCCCACCGCGCGGGGGAGCTGAAGATCAAGGCGAATGCCGAAGTGGTTGGGGTGGCCGCCGGAACGTCTCCGCACCTCCTGAATGCCGCCGCGGTCGCGGAGCGCGTGGTCGAGCGAGAAGCGCAGTGCCTCGGCCACGAAGCGCAAGGCATCAAGGAAGTTGCTCTTGCCGCACCCGTTCGGGCCAACGAGAAAGGACAGCGGCGCCAACAGTACGTCACACGCGGCGATGCTCTTGTAGTTCCGCAGGGCGATCCTGGTTACCAGCCGCGGGTCGGTGTCTCCTTTCATATCTCCCGCAGGGCTCTTTCAATCGGCTCGTCGAACCGCGCCTGCGCCCCGACAGCGGTCTCAATCACCTTCAACGTCACGCGTTCGCGAAAACGCCGCGGAAGCGACGCGCAGCACCGCAGACACCTCGCGGGTAACAGCAGCGCCGCATCCCTCCCGTTGCGCTCGATTCGACCGGCAGTGCTTCGGTGAGCCAGGCTGGTGCCGTGGTGGTGCCGGAGCGGGACGGAAAGCGCCGCCACTACGCAGCGTGCCCATTTTGGTCGGGGTCACGGTGCGCCGGCAATCCGGCGCCCTGAATCAGACCGTTGAGGAACGAAAGGTCCGATTCGACGGATCGCAAGCGCGCGTCAATGGTCGTGGTACGGGCGAGTACCAGACCGCCGAGGCTTACGGCGGCGGCGATAATGGCGACAAGCTCTGCGCTCATGGTGCCCTCCATATTGCCGTCCATGGTAGTGCCGGTGACCATCGTCGACTACAACGATGATTGTAGCGCAGGCAAGGCCGGGTGATCGACCCCGTCGCCGACAGCGTTTGACAGTATGGTATACTTGACGTATACACAATAGAGATTGTAGTTTGTTGGCATGGACCGGATCACTGACATCAAGGCGCTTCGCCAGCGTATCGGCCTCACGCAGAAGGAGCTGGCTGATGCTGTCGAGGTTCAGCCCAACACGGTCGCACGTTGGGAACGGGGAGAACTCACCATTTCGGCGCCAATGATGGATCGTATTGAAAGGGTCGCCAGCTCGCATCGTTCGGGGTCAGCGGTCACGAGGTCCTCCGCCGTCACGCTCGACCCACACCATCAGGCGATTCTGGACTCTCTCAACCGACGACTGGACCCTGATGTATTTGAAGCGTGCGCGGTCGCTTTGCTCCGTCAGCAGTGGCCGACGCTGGTCCCGGTTCGTGGCGGCGCCGACGATGGCTTTGACGGTGCCGTTGCCGACCGGGCAGGCGAGCCGTTTCCGCTGGTTGCCACCACCGGCGAAAAGCTCGACGACAACCTGTCGCGCAGTATCAAGCGGATTGAGCACACGACGTGGAACTCCGCGAGCGTGTTGTTTGCCACCTCAAGACGAATCACGCCTGCGATTCGGCGCAAGCTCTTCGAAACGGCTCGTGCGCGAGGCGTGACGCTCCGGCAGACCTACGACCAGGATTGGTTCGCACAGCGTCTCTACCGGGAGCCTGAATGGTGCCGGCGCCTCTTGGGAGTTACGGGACGCCCCGCAGCGCTGAGCCTGTTTCCCGTCACCCAGCGGCCGCTGCTGGGCGATGCGGTGCTCGGCCGTGAACGCGAGATGCGCTGGCTGTTGGAGCAAGAGCGTGATTGCCTGCTTGTCGGCGAGCCAGGGTCAGGAAAGACGTTTCTGTTGCGGTCGCTGGCGCTGCAGGGAGATGCGCGCTTCCTGGTCGATCAGGACCGCACGCAGATCGCAAACGACCTGCGCAGTCTGCGTCCGGCAGCAGTGATCGTGGACGACGCGCACGTCAGACCCGCACAGATTGCGGAACTCAATCAGATCAGAAGGGAGGTGGGAGCCGAGTTTCGAATCATCGCGACGAGCTGGCCGGGGGCGGCCGTTGCTGTCCGCAGCGCGCTCAACGTGGGGCGGACGGCGGAGCTGCGCCTCGAGCGTATCGATGCCGACACGATGGTGGAGATCATCAAGTCGATCGGCGTTCGCGGACCGGACCGGTTGCTTTGGACGATTCGCAAGCAGGCCGCCGGTCGTCCGGGTCTCGCAGCCACCCTCGCTCACCTGAGTCTTACGGGCAACGTCCAGGACGTCTTCAGCGGAGCGTCGTTGGTCGACGAACTTGCCCGGGGGCTGGGCCAGATCATGGACATAGGCACTCTGAGATTGCTGGCGCCGTTCGCGCTTGGCGGCGCTGCCGGAGTCCGGCAGACCGCAGTCTCCCAACTGCTGGGCAGGGCATTGTTCGACGTCAGCAGCGACCTCGCGAAACTTAGCGCGGCGGGCGTCATCCGCGAACGGGCGAATGGCGCAATATCGGTCGAACCGGATCCGATGCGATGGACAATCGTAAAGCGAGTCTTCTACGACGGGCCCGCGGCGCTTGACGTCGTGCCGTTTCTGGAAGTCGTCGAGGAGCGGCAGGACGCACTCCACACGCTGATCGGTGCCCGATCGCGCGGAGCCGCGATATTCGAACTGGAGCGCCGGCTGGAGGAAACGGATTCGCCGAGACTGTGGGCGATGTATGCGTGGCTCGGGGCGGCGGAGGCGCGATACACCCTCGAAAGGCATCCCGCGTTCATTCACGAGATTGCACAGCCGGCCCTGCTCAATGCGCCGGAGACGGCGATACCCTTGCTTCTCGCCAGGATGGTCGACGACCGTGGCCGTTCCGGCGAGTCAACGACAGAAGGCGCTATAGATCATCTGAAAGAGTGGGTAAAGGGTACTTCATCCGACGGAGAACACGTCATCGAGCGACGTCTAGCGCTCGTGAGGGAGACGGTTGCATGGTGGATGAGGACCCGGAACGGCTTGCCTGCCGTGCGAGCGCTGTGCGTAGCTCTTATGCCGGGGTTCGACTATTCCGTTCTGGACCCAGGCATCGGGAAGACCGTTTCCTACTGGAGCGAGATGCTTGGCGATTCCGATCTTCGGGCGATAGTCGAACTTTGGCCGGCGGTCCTGAACGTGGTGCGCGAATCGGAGCACGTGCCGTGGCGCGAGCTGTTCGAGTTAGTACGTGCATGGCTAATCCCTCAGGCGTCGTTCTTCCCGCCCGTCAAGTTCGGCGATACCACTGACAGGATTCTGCGCAACTCCGCGAGTACGATGCTCGAAGGGATGGCCGCCGTTTCTCGGCGACATCCCGGTGTACAGCATCGGATTGGTGAGATAGCTCGCCATTTCGAGATAGAAATAGAATCTACCCTCCACCCAGAGTTCGAAGTGTTGTGTCCGCCGGAATCATTTGACTCGCAGGATTGGGAACGCCAACACCGTCTACGGTATGATGCGATCGCCGAACTCGCGGACAACTGGAGAAGCCGTTCCCTGGAGGATGTCGCGTCGTTTCTGAAGTGGTGCGAGTATGAGGCCGATCTGGTAGGAATCGATCATCCGCGACTGTCGCCCGCGTTCTGTGCACACTTGGCTGAACGGGTGTCGGATCCCGTGACAGCGGCCGAAGTTCTCGTCAATCATGCGCTCCCGAGTGCGCTGGTTACGCCATTCTTCCGCAAAGCTGCAGCCAACCGCCACTCCGGGTGGGCGTGTATCGCGCGCCGGTGCCTCGACGCGGACGAGTATCGCTGGATCGCCGTCGAGACGGTGTTGACGCAACGCGAGGCACCGAGCGATCTATTCGCTGCGGCGCTCTGTCGTGCGGCCGATATGCCGCACCTGGAGAATTTCATTAGGTTCTCGCGCAATGAGATTCCGGAGGTAGTGACCAATGCGATGCTGCATTCGAACGTCACGCGGATCGCGGTGGCCACGGCGGTCGGCTATTGGCTGGATCGAGAGCGTCAAGTCCCTGAGTGGCTTTGTGCCGCGTGGCGCCAAGCGATTCTTCGCTCGGCACGGGGAGGAGCCAGCGGACGATCCAACGACTATTGGATCGGGGAGATATTGTCCCAAGACAGAGATCTTGCCGCCGACTGGCTGGTGTCGAACCTGACAGTGGAATCCCCGTCTCGCTGGATGACGCACGATCTGGCCAAGACGGCGGCCAAGTCGTTGGGACACGAACAGCGGCAAAACGTTCTGGCACGCCTTGGCACCGCTGATGCGGTTATCGCATTGCCCGAGGTGATCAAGCTGCTCGTTGGCGGCGACTTCGATCTCTACCGCCAGTTGGTCGACTCGGAGCCATTGAAGGAACATCACCTCGATCCGCTGGAGGGTAGCCTGGACGCCACGTGGCGGGAAATAGTTCTGATGGCTCTGGATCGAGGTTACTCAGTGCAGGACGTCCTGCACGCAACCCTTGGTCGAATCAGGTCTTGGGTGGGGCCGGCGAGCGAGATGTGGGCGGGAGAGCGACGCGGGTTCGAGGCGCTGCTGAACGACGCAAATGAGGGGATAGCGGTAGTCGGGCGCGCGGGCATCGAATACACGAGCATGCGAGAACAAGAGGCGACTGTCCGAGAGACGGCCGAGGCTGTAGAGGGGATCCATTGACATGGATGAGCATAAGAAATGAAGGTCGCGAGGTGGTCTTACTATGGCCGGTTCCCTCGACCGCTGGGACCGTCTTGCCCGCAGCCTCCAAACCGAGATCGACCAGCGTCTGATCGCCGCTTGTTACGGCACCGTCGTCCTGCTTGCCGCCTGCGTGTCGTCTCCAAATAGCCTTCAAGATGATTGACCCGACCAAATCACCTTACCTGAAATGATTGCCCCAACGGTTCGAACCTGGAGACTCTGTTGAATATCTCGTCGTAAGATAACCGGTTTGCCCGGGCTTCTTCATCGGCATGGTCGGTGATGTGCGCGGGCACGGGAAGGTGCTATGCCACCTGATGTACGGCGTCCTGGCGTTGACCGTGGATCAGTTGCTGCGCTTGCTGCACTGAGCCCCACCTTCAGTCTCCGACCTTTTTGCGGCAACCGAGAACTCCCCAGCCGGTAATCCTAAGCAAACTCGAAAACCTTAACCGCAATGGACCGGGTTGGCCTTGCCTCTCCGCGGACCAGCAGACGGATCCTGTCTGCGGTTTCTCGGCTCAACGTCTCTTCGCCGCAACGGTTGCACACGTTCGCCGGGATATGGTCAACCAGCACATACTGTCCATCGATTCGGAACACCTCTTCTACAAGCTTTCCTTGCCTTTCGTCCGAGCCGCAGATCGTACAACTGGACATGCTCACCTCCGATAAGTGTAATCAATCCACTCACTGGCTCTTCCCGACCGCACGCAGGAAATCTTCCTGGATCGTATACACGTCGGTGAACTCGGCGAAGGCCCAGCGGCCGTAGGCGCCGGAGCGGTTCACGCCTGGTACCCAGTAGGTCTCCATGGTCGCTTTTTTCTCCTTGGCGTCCTCGCGGCGGTAGCCCTTGATCTCGACCACGAGGTGGAGCAGGTCGTCGTCGTCGTGGCCGTCATCGACGAGCACGATGAAGTCGGGGAGGTAGGTGCGCGCCTCGGAGCCGTACCGGTAGGGGACCTCCAGCCCCAAACCGTGGTTCTTGACGTAGGCGCGTACCGACGGCTGCGACTCGACGAAGCGGCAGAATTCGGCCTCCCAGTCGCTGTCGCAGACTACCCAGTTGACGTGGCAGCGGCGCGCGTCGGTTTGCCAGCGGGTCCGCTTCGAGGTGGTGAAGTTGACGTGGATGGTGGAGCCGGTCGGGTTGTAGGGGTCGAGCACGGCCGTGACTGCGCGGTCGCCGAGATGCCGCGCCACGATGGCGCGCGTGATGCGGGTGCAGGCTTGATCCGCCAGCTCCTGGTACATGAGCTGCGCGGGGTAGGTGCCGCCCTTGCAGACCAGGTGATCGTCCAGCCAGCGGCGCGTGACCCGCTTGAGCTGGCCGAACAGGTGCAGCTTCGGGTTCTGTTCCGGGTCGCGCCAGTGTTTCTCCAGCAGGGTCTTGGTGAGATGGTAGACCAGCGTGGAAAGGCGCAGATCCCGGCGGTGGATCAGGTTCAGGTCGACGCCCTGGCCGATGATCCCGGCGTTGTGGGTGATGGAAGGACCGACGATCTCCGGGGTGAGCACGAGGGTCGAGTCGTCGTCGAACGTTGCGTCCACGTGCTCTTCGGGCAGTTCGACGCGGTAGCCCTGGACGCGCGGGAACCGAATCTCGCACGCATCCCGATCCGGGGTGATCGCCCTGACCGGTACGGTCTCGCGTGGCTTCGGCTGTTTGGCCACCACCGGCTCGGCGGTGAAGTCGAACGGGATGCCGAGCACGTCGGCATACTCGACGTCGAACAGATCCTCTTCATTCAGATCGTAGGACTGGCGGCGCAGGGCGCGGCCGACGACCTGCTCGCACAGAAGCTGCGTGCCGAAGGCGCGCACGCCGAGGATGTGGGTGACGGTGCGCGCGTCCCAGCCCTCGGTGAGCATCGACACCGATACCACGCAGCGGGTGGCGCCCCCGAGCCGGCCCGCGACGCCGACGGTGTTCATCACTTCGCGCAGCAGGTCGTGGTCGGAAAGGCTCTCGGCTTGGCGGCGGTCGCCGGTGCGTTCGATGATCTCCCGGCGAAAGCGCTCGATCTCATCGGTCGCGGCCACCCGGAAGTCCCTGCCGAGCGCTTCCCCGGAGTCGAGCTGTTCGCTGTCGATCAGCAGGGTGTGCGGTCTGGCGAGCGGGTTGCCGTAGTCGTCGAAGTTGCGGAACAGTTCCAGCCGTCCGTTCTCCAGCGACGAGGAGCCGTCCTCATGCTGGCGCTGGAACCCGGAAATGTAGTCGTAGACCAGTTTCGAGGTTGACGTGTTGTTGCACACCACGATGAAGCAGGGCGGCACCTCGATGCCGGCTTCGCGCCACTGGTCGAAGATCTTCACGTAGTGGCCGTAGAGGGCTTCGAGGGCGGTCTGCAGCTCGACGGGAATGCTCAGCGGGTCGAGCGCCACGGACTTGGCGCGCCCCTTGCGGGGCATGCGCTTGCCGATGTGCTCCCACAGGTTGCGGAACTTGGGCATGTCGGCGCCGGGGATGTTGTCGGCCACCGGCACGCGCGGCAGTTTGACGATGCCGCACTCGATCGCGTCCATCAGCGAGAAGTCGCTCATCGTCCAGGGGAACAGGGTGCCCTCCGCGTAGCCGGAGCCGCGCAGAAAGAACGGCGTGGCCGAGAGATCGATCGCCCGGCTCAGCCCCAGCTTGCGCTGTACCACCTCCAGGCCGGAGATCCATACCCGCGCGGCTTCGCTGTTCTTCTTGGCCTCCTCGCGGTCGTCGCCCGTGAGCTTGGCCTCGTCGCTCTCCTTGTCCGGCTGCTCGCGGTAGCAGTGGTGGGCCTCGTCGTTGAACGCCATGATCTGCTTCATGCCCATCAGGCCGGGCATGACGCGCTGCAGCATCTGACCCTCGGACTCCAGCGTGCGCAGCTCGGGGCCGCGGCCCTGCAGCAGGGCGCGCCCGCCGCGCGAGATCTCCTGCGTCTCCCGCGGCATGAAGGCGTGGTAGTTGGTGATGACGATCTTGGCCCGGTTCAGGTCGCCGAGCAGGTCGCGCGGCACCAGCTCGCGGCTCTGGTAGTAGCTGTCCGGGTCGTTGGGCTGCAGCACCCGCAGCCGGTCGCGGATGGTGAGGCCGGGGGTCACCACCAGGAAGCCGCGCGTGAAGCGGCGGCTGCCCGGATGGCGCACGGCGTTGATGGTCTGCCACGCGATCAGCATCGCCATTACGGTGGTCTTGCCGGCGCCGGTGGCGAGCTTGAGCGCCAGCCGGGCGAGGCCGGGATTGGCCTCCTCGTTGGCCGCCTCCAGGCGCTGCACGAACTGCCGCCCCTCGCGTCCGGGGCCGGGGGCCACCTCGGTCAGCCAGATCACGGTCTCGACCGCTTCGACCTGACAGAAGAACGGACGGATGTCGCTGAACTGGTGGTGCCGCCAGTGTTCCAGCAGGCGCGCGGTCTCGGGGGTGACCCGCCACTGGGCGCGGGGCAGCCTGCGCCATTCGCCGACGCTGTGGCGCACGCTCTCGATGATGGCGGTCAGGTCGTATTGCTGGCCGTCGGTCGCCAGCGCCCTGGCAGCCTGGTCGAACACCATCTCCTGCTGCTTCGCACGCCGCTTGCGGGCGGCGGGGATCGGCGTGATGAACGACACCGTGCGGCGGCGCTCCACGATGCGGTTGGTGGGCTGCCGGTTCGCGTCCAGCTCCCAGTGCCGGGCGGGGTACTCGTACGGCGAGTTGAGGATCGGTTGTTCGAAGAACCGCTGCTCCACGCGGGCATACTACCTCATTCGCTGTGCCGGTGTTGATGTTCCGGAGGCCGAGCGGTTGGGGTTGATCTCCTACTTGACCGGTTCTACGCCGAGATCCCTGCAGATCTTCCGAGCCAGCGTGTCATCGATCTCTCTATGCCTGGGGATCGCGGAGCGTCGGTCCCCACGGTTGTTGCACCACCACGAATGTCTTCTTCCTTCCCGAATCAATTTGCACCCACTCTGCCGAAGATGCTTCAGCAATTGGATCCGCTTCATGCCACGGCGACTTTTTCCTCGCGGTAGTTGTCACCTGCAGCGGCGCGAGCCTCGCGACGATTGAATTCCAGGGCTTCGGAGAGGGCTTCGGCGAGGCTCTTGCGGAGCTCCTCGTGAGTGCGTTCCTGGCAGTTGACGCCGGGCACTTCCTCGATCCAGCCGATCCACCACTCTCCGCTACGTTTGACGATAGCCGTGTACTCCATTTCAACCTGCTCCTTGCCGCGCGGGAGATCAGTTATCGGGCGGGCTCCTGCGTCGGGCCCGGCAGACGGCAGGGCGATCGGCCGCCGGGAGGGCCATTATGCCAAGTATTCTATACTATCACGCCGATCGGTTCGCGCGATCACGTCCGCGGTAGCGTGGCATGGTGTGGCCCCGGCCACCCGACGTGGAGACGAAGTGATGCAGCACCCCCTGACAGAGGGACAATCGGTCGACGTGGTGGGCAAGGTAGGCAGGCGACGGACTTTCGCGACCGGGAACGGCCCGGCGGTGAAGGCGACGCTACGCGCGCAAGGCGACGATGAGCTGACGGTCGTGTGGTGGGAGGCCGGCCTGGCTCCGCAATCCGGCGATCAGGTTCGCGTCCAGGGCAAGGTGCGCATGTTCAACGGCGCCCCTGAAATCCACGCGCGGCAGACGATGGTCGACCGGAACAAACCACCTGAGGACGAGTTGGTCGCCCTGGTCGGATTCTTTCGCGATTGCGTAGAAGCGGAAGCCGCCGGCTCGCTGCGCTTGGTTCCCGGCAGTCGCGATCATATCGAGCTCGCCGGCCGCAAGAGCCCGTTCCATGCCTCGATCTCGGTATCCGATGATCCGGACAGCCGCGACTGGTGCGAGCGGCGCGCACGGGCTGTGGGCGAGACGCAGATAGCCGGCTGGCCGCTCATCGTGGGGTGCACGTCCTCGGGACCGGGTGACATCGCCGCATCCCCGTTGCTGCTCACCGAGGTGCGACTACAGTTCCAACACGGAACATGGCGTTGCCAACGCCCCGGTGAGTTCGTGGAGCTCAATCCCTTCGCGCTTGATCTTCTCGGTTTCGCTCGGGATGAGCGTGAGGCATTCGTGAAAGCGGTGGATGAGAGCCCGGAGGTTTGATGGCAACGTCAGGCCGCCTGCCATTCGTGCGGAACCTTGTCGTCGACCTGCACGAACTGGCGAATCGGCCGGAGCTGCTGCGGCGTGGCCCGGCCGCCGTGTTGTTGGGTACCGGTTCGGTTGCGGAACCGCCGCTCCCGGAGGCGCATCCGACGCTCGTACCCTCCTCCCTGGCGCAGGATCACGCGGTGCACGCTGCGATGACGAACCAGTTCACGGTGGTAACCGGCCCGCCCGGGACCGGAAAGTCGCAGGTGCTGGTGAATGTCGTAGCCGCCGCCGTATGCCGCGGCGAGACCGTGCTGCTGGCGTCGAAGAACAACAAGGCGGTGGATGTCGTGGTCGATCGGCTGCGCGAGACCTCCCCGCACGGGATCGTCGTGCGAGCCGGGGGCGCCGCTCTCAGGGAGGAGGTCGCAGGTGACGAATCTTTCCGCTCGCACCAATCTGCCGCTGCAACCCGGGCTGTTCGATCTGGTGGTGATAGACGAGGCGTCACAGTGCGACGTGGCGTCCGCGCTACCGTTGCTCGTGCGTGCGGAGCGTGCGCTGATCATTGGCGATCAGCGACAACTGATTCACGTCACTACGCTCAGCCACGCGCGTGAGCGGCTCATTGCGCGGAGATGGGGCTTGGCGGAGGAGCGCGCCGAAGCGTTCAGCTACCGCTACCATAGCTGTTTCGACTTGGCGGTGGCGCGGATCGTGGCGCCGCCCCTGTTCCTCGACCTGCACTTCCGGTCGCATCCGGCCATCATCGGCTTCGCCAATACCGAGTTCTACGACGGGAACATGGAGCTGTGCAGCGACCGGAAGCCACCCGCCGGCTTGCGTGCCATCGAGTGGGTACGAGTTGCGGGACAGGCCGCCCGCGGTCCGCGCGGGCGGAGCCGGATCAATCGCGCCGAGGCCGAGGCTGTGGTCCGGCAAGTGTCCGACCGGAATCTGATCAACGTCGCTCTGACGCGTGCGCGCCGTCGCCTGGTCATCATTGGAGACATCGAAGCGTGGATCGCACATGAGACCGTACTGAGGCGCTTGGCGGGCTACGTGACCAGGATCGAAGCGAGCGGTTTCGACAGTCCGGTCGCGATGGAATTGTTCGAGGCGCTTCTGCGCCGTGGCGTTCCCGCCAGAACGGGCGCAGTGGTGGCGGGGCACCGACTCGACGTCGCTGTCGAAGACGGGGAGGTTCGACTGGACGTCGAGTGCGATGGGGCTGCCTTTCCTCGGAAACCGGGAGCGAGTTCCAACCGGGACCGAGCCATCGAGGCCGAGGGGTGGCAGGTGACGCGCTTCAGCGTCCGCGAACTATCACGCGACCTGGACCAGTGTCTTGAAGTGGTTCTGGACGCGGTGCGACCTAGCCTGCCTCAGCGGTGAAGCCGGCCGTTTCTGAACGTCTGCTGCGTGCCCGCCACCGGCTGGGCGCAGATACCGGCCTTCGGGGCCGCGCAGCCCCGAGTACCGCGCTGGATGCGAGCCGCAACCGGCACACCGCTTATGGTAAGACGTGTGCCCAGTCGTGTATTATCACGGCAGTTTCGGATTCCTATGGAGCGCTCCGACGGAAACGCCATATTCATCGACACGACAGCGTTTTACGCGCTGCTTGACCCGACCCATGAGGCGCATGCTCAGGTTGGTTCGGCCTGGGACGAATTGTTGCGCTCCGGGGCTCCGCTGATCACTTCCAGCTACGTGTGCGCGGAGTTGCTGGCGCTCGTGCAGGCACGGCTCGGATTCGACAAAGCGCGGGCGTTCCTCGCCGAGCTGAAACCGCGCGTGACGGTTCTGACGGTCGATTCCGGGCTTCATGCCCGAGCCCTTACCCGGGGCAAGCGCGATCTGGGTGCTCTGATCCCCCGAACCAGCCGCGCGCTGATGTCTCAGCTCGGTGTGACGACCGTTTTCACTCTCGACAGGCGATTGGTCGGGCCGGACTTCCGCAAGCTAGAAATTGGCCAACGCATCGCCCAACAGCCTGCGGAGCACGGTCCGGAACCTTCTCGCGGTAGTGCGACAACACCGCGTCGGCCACCGCGCAGGCACGGCGCACGGCGGGGCGTGCGCGCTGCGGTCGCCGTCCCGAGGGCAGCGAACCGCCCAGCCCCGCCTCCTGCCCTACCGGAGTTGATATGCCGAAAGGCGCCCGGGTCATGGCAATGGGGGGTAGTCTTGTCGGCGCCCGACGAATGCAATGTAACCGGCGTTCGGCTCGACGACACCCGCCTACGCGCGGAACGGGCCGAGTACCGCCTTTCATCCTTTGCGGGGGTTCTCTCCGTCGATCATGCGGACGGCAGTGCAACCGAGCTTCCGTTATGCACCGCGCGAGCGCCGATGATCTTCAAGTTGGCCGACAGGTGGAGCGGTGTCGGTCGGAGAATCGACGCCGTCAGTCGCGGTCACTTCATCGTGATAGCACCGACAGGATGGAACCGCAGGGGGCGCGCGCCGGTCGCACCGGAGGCGAGCGCCGATCCTGCGTTCCAGGCGCACTACTTCTTTCGCAACGGCGACCCGTCAGCGGACGGCGTTGGCTTCGAGGAGTGCGACTTGGAGCTGACCCGCGCGGGCTTCTCGCTGATCGGCGAGCGACTCTACGACGACTCGACCGAAGGCGGACTGTTCATTGGCAGGCCTCCGGAACTGAGACCGGGGCGCGGAGTCACTTGGGCGCGCGTCGGCGAAGAGAAGGATGGCGGCTGGCGCGGGGAAAGCTTCCTGCCCGCGGAACGCCCGTTGGCGGACGTGCTGGATCAACGTCAGGGACGCTTTTTTGTGCGCGTGTACGACAGCGATACGAAGCTGTGCGACAATGGCGAATTCCGCTACGTCGAGGGCCTCCGCGAGATCCTCGTAAATGGTAGACCCTACACCGGGGAAACGCTGCTGGCGCCAGCGATAGAAGGCCATACTCCGACCAAGGTGCAGTTCGTGGGGGTGAAGGGCGCAGCCATTCGGCCCTCGTTGAGACCAGGTTCCCACCAACGATGGGTGGAAGAGGAAGCGGCCGTGATGGTGGCTCCGTATCCGGCTGCCGACGAGGTTGCCTGCTCGCTAGAGACTCCATCGGGCAGTGTCGAGGTGGTGATCAGGTTACCGAGGATTTGGTGGTGTCTTGGGCACGAAGGAGAGGAATCAGCACCCTGGTGCGCGACACGGCTGGCGATGACGCGCAGTGAGTTTCGTGACCACGCCAACTCCGACTCTGTGGTTCGGATCCGTCTACCACGGGAGATCAATGCCGTAGACGTGGGATTCGATCATGACTTGACCAGAAGCTATCGCTCAATACAGACAGAGGACTTGATTCGCACGGTACAGCTTCCTCTCATCGACTTCGCGGACGATTCGCAGATCGATAGCTGGTTGCACGAGGATGCTCTATTGCATGCTCGATGCGGCTCATCCATTGTGCCACTGGTCCGTGTCATCGCTGATGCTGTTCCAGAGATTGTCTCGTTCCATGCGCATCCGGATGTGGTGATGACTGGCGAGAAGGTGACACAACACGCAGAAGTAACCGTGTTTTCTCCGCTGAAGATCGGTCGATTGCGTGCCTACGTCACGCACACGCATGGGCGCGGCAGGCGGCCCGGAAGGGGATTCAGTTTGCGCGAGATCCACGCCGCAGGGCTGACGGCTGCCGCTGCGAAGCAGGTGGATATTCCTATCGACTGGCGGCGCCATACCGCGTACGGTTTCAATATCGATGCACTAAGGGGGATACAACGACGTGCCCAAAGCAGAACACGTCGAACGGTGGACTGACACCATTCGAAGTCGCTACGAGAATTACCTGAAGACATCATTCTTCTTCAAAGATCGCGCGCTGCGGGATTCCTTCGAGTCCGCTCTTGGGAAGGAGGGGAGTCTGCTGAAGGGGCCGTATCCCGAACCCGATCGCGGATTCGAGCACGGTGCGGAGGCACACGAGTTGGCGCGACAGTGTTTTCCAGGCATGGCGGACCGGCTGCTTCCGGGACTGAGGCACGGGCCGCTGTACGTACACCAGGAGCGCGCGGTTCGGGCTGCTTACGGCGAGCGGCGGAACGTCGTGGTCGCGACCGGTACCGCAAGCGGCAAGACGGAGAGCTTTCTCTACCCGATTCTGTTCGAGCTGTACCGACAGCATCTCGCGGGCGAGCTGGGTCAACCGGGCGTGCGTGCGATGATTCTCTATCCGATGAATGCGCTCGCCAACGATCAACGGGAACGCCTCGGTGAGATAGCGAAATCGCTGAGCATCGCCGGGTCGGATTTTCGTCCGACCTTTGGACAATACACCGGCCAGACACCCAAGAGCAGAAGCGACACGTGGCGCAACGCGGCGGATCGAGAGCAAGAACGACTCACCGGGGAGTTGATCTTCCGGGAAGAGATGCGGATCACGCCGCCGCATATCCTGCTGACCAACTACTCGATGCTCGAGTACCTGCTGATTCGGCCCGACGACAGCCCGCTGTTCGATGGCGGGCGCGGCACGCGCTGGCAGTTCATCGTCTTGGACGAGGCGCATCAGTACCGGGGCGCCAAGGGCATGGAGATGGGCATATTGATTCGGCGCCTGAAGCAGCGCCTGACCACCGGCGGGCGTAGCGAGCCATTCCGGTGCATCGCCACCAGCGCAACGCTGTCCTCCGGCGAGGGAGAAGACGACAAGACCGCCGTGGCGAAATTCGCTGCGGAGCTGTTCGGAGAATCGTTTTCGCCGTCCGGCGTCATCTTCGGCTCGTCGCGGCCGGGCGATCAGCGGTCGCCGCGGCGGTATCATACGTTCCTGCGCGCGTTGGAAGGTGCGTTCCTCGTTCACCGCGAGGGCCGGGACGCAGTGGTTCTCAACCGCAAGGGGGAGTTGGCCAACGGGACCGGATCCGTGCCGCTGGAGATCGCGCTGTGTCGCGAATGCGGTCAGCACTATTACGTCGGCCGTGAGCGTCACGGCAGGCTGGAGGAGGCGGTGCGGGACCCGAGCCAGCCGGGCTTCGGAGTCGAGTACTATCGGCCGTTGGAGTCGAGTGCTGGTGCATCGCACGTACTGTGTCGCCGTTGCGGCCGCCTGTCCGCCGCCGCGAGTGCCACGCCGGGGTGTACCTGCGGCGCTCCGGCTGCGCTCCACGTTGCGAAGTGTGCGTCCCACAAGGAGCAACCCGATCAATTGAAGGAGTGCGCGACCTGTGGCTATCGGCGTGGCGGCGTGGGAGATCCGGTGCAGGAGATCGTGCACGGCTCGGACGGCCCGAACGCGGTCATCGCCACCGCTCTGCACGAGTTGCTGCCGGAAACTGGGCGCAAGCTGTTGGCGTTTGCGGACAGCCGTCAGGAAGCGGCATTCTTCGCCTGGTACGCCGAGGACTCCTACGGCAAGCTGCGCGATCGCAATCTCATGCTGCGCGCTCTGCAACAAGGCGCGATCGCTCCCGAGGGGCTGTCCATCGACGACCTCAGATCCCGATTGCTCAGCCAATGGGATCATGCGGGGCTGTTCAGCGCTTCTGATACCGCCGAAGGTAGACGGCGAAGGGTGTTGGAGTCGATTCTCAGCGAAGCGTTGACCGACGAGCGCCGGCTGTCGTTGAGCGGGGTCGGACTGCTCAAGTGGAGCGTCGAGATTCCCGATGACGTAGCGCTGCCGGAGGTAGCACGAATGCCGCCCTGGAGTCTGTCCGAGCAAGACACTCGCGGACTTCTTGCATATCTCCTCGACGAGCTTCGTCTGCGCGGCGCGTTGGCGCTGCCTGCAGAGGCCGGCGCGCCGGCCTGGAACGACGTCTCGCCCTGGCCGCAGGCGTCGTACGGTATCGGGGCACCGGGGAGACGTCGCAACGTGAGGCAGTGGGGCTCCGCGGCGTCGGCTGTCGTAGCGCATTTCCTGCATCGGCTTCTGTCTGACAGCGGGTTGTCCGATGAAGACAAGCGGTCGGTGTCCATCCGGCTCATGAGGCAGGCGTGGAGCGTCTTACGAACACGCGACGGCAACTCGCGCCCCGCCGACCAGCTCTTGTCCCGGGGAAGCGCCAATGGCACGTTTCGTCTCAACTCGCGCTGGCTGCGCATCGCACTTACTCGATCCGACGAGATTTGGGAGTGCGACACGTGCGCAAGCATCAGCCTGCACAGTATTCGCGCCGTTTGTCCGAGAAACCGTTGTCCCGGCAGGTTGCGTGTAGCCGACCAACGGCGGCTAAGCAACAACCACTACCGCATCCTCTACGAGAGCGCGTCGTTGCCCCCGACGCTGCATGCCGAAGAACACACGGCGCAGATCGCAAGCGATGAAGCGCGGCAGCGTCAGGAGCGGTTCAAAAACGGAGACATCCACCTGCTCAGTTCGTCAACTACGTTCGAGGTGGGAGTCGATATCGGCGATCTGGAGGCGGTGTTCGTGCGCAACGTACCGCCGGAGCCATTCAACTACACGCAGCGCGTTGGACGCGCTGGTCGCAGCGAGACTCCAGGCTTCGCCGTTACTTACTGCCGCCGCAATCCACACGATCTCTATCACTACGAGAAACCGTGCGAACGCATAATCAACAGTCCATTGCAGCCGCCGCGTCTGCAGGTGACGAATACGAAAATCGTCGTACGGCACATGGCGGCCACCGCTTTGTCGGCGTTTTTCAGGGACCTGGGGAAGGGCGGCCGCTTCATCAACGTACAGCAGTTCGTCGGCGACTGGCAGGCCCCGGATGCGGTCTCCGAACTGAAGCGTTTCTGCCATGGCAACGCCGCGCTGCAGTCGGCATTGAAGCGCATTGTGCCTGAGCCGATGCACCCAGCCACCGGATTGACCAGCGGCGGGTGGGTCGATCACGTCGCGGGACCGGAAAGTCGCCTTGCCGAAGTCGAACTGGAGGTGTGCGCGGACTATCGTGCCATGCAGGAGGCGAAGGAGGTCCTGATACGGGAGCAGCCGAAAGGCTGGACGACTAAAGTCGGCCACATCGAGCGTCGTATGAGGACCATTGCGGAAGAGCAGACCCTGAGCTTCCTGTCGCGCAAGGCGGCCATCCCGAAGTATGGATTTCCGGTAGACGTGGTGGAGCTCGACACCCGGAGCGGCCAATCGCGGGAGTCCACCGGAGTGGCGTTGCAGAGGGATCTGTCACAGGCGATCGCCGAGTACGCGCCCGGCGGCAAGGTGATAGCGGACAAGCGGGAGTGGGAATCGGTCGGAGTCAAGATCGTACCCGGCAAGGCGCTACAGACGCCATACTACGATTACAATGAGGCGCGGAACTTCACCCAGATCGAGGACAGCGGACCGCGGCCACCGGGGATGAGGCAATATCTCATCCCGCAGTTCGGGTTCGTTACGGCGCTGTTTCAGCAGCCGAAAGAGCCGCGCGGCCGGGTGCGCCGGCTGTATACGACTCGCCCGTTCTTCAAGGGATTCGGCGGTGACGTCCGTCTGGAGACGAGGAAACTGTTCGGCATCGAGGTGACGAAGGCGCTGCCCGGTACGCTCGTCGTTCTCTGCGAGGGGCATAACCGGCAGGGATTCTATATCTGTCTCACGTGCGGGAGCCACCTCACCGAACAGGAGCATGAACACCGAACTCCGTGGGATACCCCGTGCTCCGGTACGCTGCGGCACTTCTCGCTTGGGCACGAGCTGGTTACGGACGTGGTGCGGCTGCAGGTGCCCCACCTGAACGGCGAGTGGATGGCCTATTCCGTGGGTTACGCACTCCTGTTGGGAGCAGCCGAACGGTTGGGGGTGCCGGACACCGACCTGAATGTCACGATCGCAGGCGTCGACGCGACCGCGGCGGTGGCATCGACAACCGCGTCGATAGTGCTCTACGACAACGTCCCCGGTGGCGCTGGCTTGGTTGCTCAACTGGAGCGCGAAGAGGTGTTCGCGGCGGTGCTCCGGCACGCTCGGGACCGTGTGAGCGGCGCGTGCGGATGCGATTCGAGTTGCTACGGCTGCTTGCGCAGCTATCGAAATCAGTTCGCCCACCCGCACCTGGACCGCAAGGAGGCGCTGGAGATACTGAGCATCTCCGCGTCATCGTGAACCGGGAGGGACTTCGTTCATGGCCGTGGTGCCGGCTTGTTGTTCCCGGCTCGCGCCCTGCGAGCGAGTGCGAAGGTAGTCCGTAACGATGGCGCTGGAGACAAGCTCGTGGAGCGATCAACGGGATTGACCCGTGTCTGGGCATCATCTACACCTTGTTTTGGGAGAGGGCACTCGACACGTCGAGCGAACAGTGGCGCGCGGATCATGAAACAGACACCAGGGAGTTTTTCTTCGGCACGGGCCCTGGCGCTGCTGCGAGCGGGGGTGGGCGATCCGCGAGCGCGGTTTCGGGCAGGCCAGGAAGAAGCGATCCGCCACGTCTTCCAGGGCAGCCGGCGGCTTCTGGTGGTGCAGAAGACGGGTTGGGGGAAGAGCTTCGTCTACTTCATCGCGACCAAGCTGTTGCGCGAGGCCGGCATGGGACCGGCGTTGCTCGTCAGCCCACTGCTCGCACTGATGCGGAACCAGATCTCGGCAGCAGAGCGGATGGGCGTGCGGGCCGAGACCATCAATTCCGACAATGCGGAGCGCTGGCGGGATGTGGAGGCGGCGATACGCCGTGGCGAGGTGGACATCGTCCTCATCGCGCCGGAACGCTTTGCCAACGAGCGCTTCAATAACCAGGTGTTGTCTCAAATCGGCAGTCGGGTCTCGCTCCTCGTCGTCGACGAAGCGCACTGCATCTCCGACTGGGGGCATGACTTCCGTCCTGACTACCGACGGATCGAACGCACCCTCCGCGTTTTGCCTCCGAATCTTCGTCTGCTGGCTACCACCGCAACCGCCAACAATCGGGTCATGGAGGACCTGCAGAAGATCCTTGGCCCGAACTTGACGGTTTCCCGCGGCGACTTGGCGCGTCCTTCGCTGGCGCTGCAGACAATGCGCCTGCCCAGTCAGGCGGAAAGGCTCGCGTGGCTGTCCGACCTGCTGCTGGACCTGCCGGGAAGCGGAATCGTCTATACCCTCACGATCCGCGACGCCGAGCAGGTGGCCCGATGGCTCAGGACGCGCGGCATCGAGGCCGAGGCATACACCGGCAAGTCAGGTGAGCGCCGGCCCGAACTGGAGCAGGCTCTCCTTGACAACAAGGTGAAAGCGCTGGTCGCGACGACGGCATTGGGGATGGGCTTCGACAAACCGGACCTCGCATTCGTCATCCACTACCAGACGCCAGGCTCGGTCGTGGCCTACTATCAACAGGTGGGGCGCGCGGGTCGCGCGCTCGATGCGGCCTACGGCGTGCTGCTGAGCGGTACCGAAGAAACCGACATCACGAACTACTTCATAGCGAGCGCATTCCCCAATCGCGATCAGGTCGCGGCCGTCCTCGACGCGTTGGAGGCCGCCCCGGAGGGTCTGTCGATTCGCGAGATCGCAGCCGAAGTCAACCTCGGCTACGGGCGCATACGGAAGACGATCCAGCTCCTCGCGCTCGAGTCACCCGCGCCAATAGCGACGTTCGGCACGAAGTGGCAGCTCACGGCGGCCAGACTGAGCGAGGCGTTCTGGCAGCGGACGGAACGGCTCACCGAACTCAGGCAGGCAGAGCAGCAACAGATGCAGCAGTACGTGGATCTCTCCTCCGACCACATGGAGTTTCTCATCCGGTCGCTGGACGGCGACCCGGGCGATTTTCGACCGCCCGAGGTGCCCCACCTGCCGACAACCGTGCATCCGGCCAGCGTCAGGGACGCCATCACCTTCCTCCGCAACGAGAACCTGCCGATCGTTCCGCGCAAGCAATGGCCAACCGGCAAGTGGATCGAGCGTGAACATCGTGCGCAGCCGGGAATGGCATTGTGCGTCTGGGGAGATGCCGGCTGGGGCCGCCTGGTAGCGGACGGAAAGTACCGAGACGATCATTTCGCCGAGGAGCTCGTGGACGCCTGCGCGGCCCTGGTTCGGAAGTGGCAGCCTGCCCCGTATCCCACCTGGGTTGCCGCCGTGCCCTCGCACCGGCGTCCGCATCTGGTGCCTGACTTTGCCAGACGGCTGGCCCATGCGCTTGAACTTCCGTTTCAAGCGGTGCTCGAGCGGAAGGAGGAGCGACCGGAGCAGAAGACGATGGAGAACAGCGACAAGCAGGCGCGCAATGTTATCGGATCGCTGGTGGTCGACCGGCGTCAGATGCTTCCCGGGCCCGTGCTGTTGGTAGATGACATGGTAGACTCGCGCTGGACCTTCACCGTGGTCGCCTGGGAGCTTCGGCGCCGCGGCAGTGGGGAAGTGTGGCCCCTGGCCCTGGCTGATGCAGGAGGCAGCAGCGCCACTTCATGACACGGAAGACGATGATAGTCGAGATACAGGCATCGCCGATTGCCGGCACTTTCGGACGAGACACGAGATGATGAACGGGGCCGATGGCCTGTCCGCCAACACCATGGCGATCCTGCTGCTCACCGCTCCCCTGGTCGTCGGCAACCGCGGGCCACGAGCGCAAATCCTTACCGCCGGCGAGTACCGGAAGCTGGCCCCTTGTCTGGCATCGCTCCAGTCCGAGCCGGCCAACCTGCTGGAGTCGGGGGCTGATCGGCTCCTCGCGCAATGCGGCGAGGTGATCGACGAGACTCGCCTGAGAGCATTGCTGAACCGAGGATTCCTGCTGAGCCAGGCGGTGGAGCGTTGGCAGACGCGAGGGATCTGGGTCGTGAGCCGCGCCGATGCAGCCTACCCACCGTTGCTCAAGCAGCGTTTGAAGAACGATGCGCCGAGCGTGCTTTACGGGTGTGGACTGCAAGAGATCATGCATACCCGGAGCTTCGCGATTGTCGGATCGCGCGACGTTACTGATCCACTCATCGAGTACACGCGGGAAACTGCAGCGCTGGTCGCCGGCGCCGGGTTGACCGTGGTCTCGGGTGGTGCCAGAGGCGTTGATCGGGCCGCCATGAACGGTGCTTTGGAGGCCGGTGGCCGCGTCGTAGGAGTGCTGCCCGGAGACTTGGAGAGGACGGTCATGAACCGCGAGCATCGCAACCTGATGCTGGAAGAGCGGCTCGTACTGGTTTCTCCATTCGACCCGAGCCTGAGATTCACGGTCGCGCAGGCGATGCAGCGCAACAAGGTGATCTATGCACTGGCGGAAGCGGGTCTGGTGGTGAACGCGGACTTCAACCGAGGGGGCACGTGGTCCGGGGCCGTCGAGCAGTTGAAAAAGTACCCCGTGCCCGTCTTCGTGCGTTCGAGCGGCGATCCTTCCGCGGGCCTTGAGGCTCTGCAAGATCGTGGCGCACGCCCGTGGCCAGAACCGAAAGACGCGGATGGGATCGAGGAGATTCTTGGTCGCGTCGTCTCTGTGCATGAACCGGCGACTGGCGAGGTCGAACGCTCCGTGGGACCGGAGATTGGCGCGACGAGCCCGGAACCCATCTCCGCGCCGGCCGATGCATTGCCCCAGCCGCAGGACTACGCGCGACTTCTCCTTCGAGACGTCGAGTCGTACGTCACGCGCATCTGTGCCGAACCTCAGAAGGCCGAGCATGTTGCCGCCGAGTTGGGAGTCCCCAAGACCATGGCCAATACCTGGCTGAAGCGGCTTGCCGCTGGCGGAGCCGTGGAGAAGCTTGGTAGAGAGACCTACGTTATCTCACCGCAGGACGACGAAGCGAAGTCGGATGTGATTTTGGAGTCGGCTCCGTCAGTTCAATATCGGGGTAGTTCCTACGCCGAACTTCTCTATCGAGAGGTCGGTTCTTACGTGCAGAGCATTTGCGTGGAACCAAGAGACCGCAATACAATCGCCGACGAGCTGGAGATATCCGCGACGACTTTGGGCCCATGGTTGAAGCGCCTCGTTGATGAACGCACGTTGGTGAAGGAGAAGAGCCCGGTACGCTACGTTGTCGCGCCGCAAGAGCTTCCGCTTGAATGACGGAGGGCGGCGGTGACTGCCGCGACGGCGTTGCGGCCGAGGGTCAGTCGACCAGGGCCTGGTAGATCAGGGGTTTGAGGAGGCGGCGGAGCACGCGGGGTGGGCTGGCGGGGACGCCGTCCGAGTTGGTGAGTTGGGCGATGTGGACATGCCGTACTGCCAGCGCCTGCCCGGCGAGAACTGCAGCGGCAGCTCGCCGAGCGTGGCGATCACCGCCTCCAGCGACTCCTTTGGCGGCAGCCCGATGCGGGCCCGGTACAGCGCGTCCACGGCGTGGCTGCGCATGAAGCCGTAGGTGAGGCCGGAGGTGTGGGTGAGCAGGTCCTTGACGATCATCGGGCGGTCAGGCTCGCGCGTTCACCGTCCTTTTGCCATTGTGCCACATCCGTCAGTGGGGGAGGTAGGCGTCGTGGATCTGCTCGGCGGCGACCCCGGCGGCGATCCAGCGGTCGATCCGGGCGTCGTCGTGGCCCAGCTCGCGCAGGATGGAGCGGGTGTGGCTGCCGATCTTGGGCATGGGGTTGGTGAGGCGCAGCGAGGTGGTGGCGAAGCGGGCGTAGGTGGGGGCCGGGTTGTCGACCGGGCTGCCGACCGGGTGGTCGAGCAGGCGGATGACCGAGATCGACGGGCCGTCACGCCATGCCGCGCGCTCGGCGTCGGTCAGCTCGCGCAGGCCGGCGCGGCGCAGGTCTTCGATGCAGGCGACGCGGTGGCAGCCGAAGCCGGCGGCGTTGAACGCCTGCTCCCAGTGGGCCAGCGGCTGCTGTGCGATGGCCGCCTGCATGGCGGCGATGCGCGCCGCCTCCTCGGACGCCTCGACCGGCGTCGCCGCCAGCTCGGGAAGATCCCGCAGCCGCGGCAGGTCCGCCGGCAGGCCGGTCAGCATCAGCCAGCCGTCGGCGGCGCGGTAGAGGTGCTCCAGGGAGTGCGCACCCAGGGCCTCCTGCCCGTGCGGGCGGTCGTCGGGCCGGGCATCTGCGGTGGCCCACACGAACGGCGCCTGCACCAGTTGCCCGCTCTGCGCCAGAGAGGTGAGCACCAGGTCGCCGCCGCCCTCGCGTGTGCGGCGCAGCAGGGCCAGGGCGATGCCGAAGGCGCCGGAGTAGCCGGTCAGGTAGTCGATGCAGGAGGCGAAGCCGTGCAGCTCGGGCGGTTCGCCGGGGCCGCCGTAGCGGAGCTGGATCCCGGTGGCCGCCTGCAGCACCGGGTCGAAGCCGGGCAGTTCGGTCCACGGCCCGCGCCGCGGCCCATTGAACGCGGTCAGGTTGAGATAGACGATGCCGGGGTTGATGCGCGCCACGCTGGCGTAGTCGATGCCGAGCCGCTCGGCCACGCCGGGGCGGAAGTTGTGCACGATCACGTCGGCATCGCCGGCCAACTGCTGGAACAGGCGCTTGCCCGCCGCCTGCTTGAGGTCCAGGATCATGCTGCGTTTGCCCTGGCTCACCTCAAGGTGCAGCATGCACGCGGTCGAGGGGAGAAAGTAAGGGTCGGGCGCGTCGATCTTGATCACGTCGGCGCCATACTCCGCCAGCGTGCGGGCGCAGCAGGGCCCGGCCAGCACGGTGGACAGGTCGAGCACCTTGATGCCGGCGAGGATCTGCGTCCGGTGCGGGGCCGACTGCGCCGCGCCTCCATCGGTTCCATCGGCGCCGCCGCCGTCGGCGGCGAACGCGGCCGCGCGATCCGGCAGCAGAGCGCCCAGGTCGCCCGGTCGGGCCGGCTGCGGCTGGTGCCACCGCTCGGCGGTGCGGCCCAGCGAGGTTTGCACGCCGAACTGGCGGATCGCTCCGTGCACCGGATCCTCTACCTCGACGGTGAGCGCCGCGGCATCGGTTTCCGGGGCGTGCAACCACTCCTGCGTGGTCCGGTGGACGCTGAACGGCACCCCGAACCGGCGCATGATCGGCGTCCAGTCGTCCGCCGGTTTCTGCCGGAAGGCGGCCGCCATCCGGTCGCGCAGGGTTTTCTTCCACTCCCGCGACAGGCCGTCGACATCCTGGATGTTGTTGGTCCGCGTGAGGTCGGCGTAGGGCGGCAGGTCGACCATGCCGTCGGCGATCAAGCCGTCGTAGATCCCCAGCGCCTTGACCAACTGCGTCGAGTTGCGGCGGCTGTTGCCCGCGAGCAGGAACACCCAGCCGCCGTCGCCGGCCTGGTAACTGTCGAACATCGGCGGCAGCCACGGACGGAGCTGATCGATCAGCCGGCGCCGCTCGGCCGCGTCGGCCTGCCGCATCCGCGCGCGCAGCGCGTCGTTGGCGGGATTGGGACGTTTGCCGTAGCGCGCCGGCGCATCCGCCACGCGCAGCAGGAAGGCGCCCATCGCCGACAGCGCGGCGCCGGCCAGCGGCACCTCGATCACCTCGCCGCGCCCGCTCTCCGCACGCGCGTAGAGCGCCAGGGTCACCGCCAGCGCGCCGTGGACCGCGCCGTAGGCCGAGGCCAGCGGGATCGGCGTGTACTGCGGCGGCGCCTGCAGCTCGCGGCGAATCCAATGCAGGTCGGTGAACACCCCGGTGGCCGCGCTGAGCACGCCTTCGAAGGCACGCAGTGAAGCACGTTCCTCGCCGGCGCCGAAGCCCGGCAGGGACAGGTACACCAGACGCGGGTTGGCGGTCGCCATGGCGGTGGAACCGAGCCCGAGCCGCTCCATCACTCCGGGGCGGAAGTTCTCGATCAGCACGTCCGCCGACGCCACCAGTTGCTGCGCGGCGTCGCGGCCGGCGGCGCTCTTCAGGTCCAGTTCCAGAAGCTGCTTGCCGCGATTGAATACCGCGCCCGCGGGAGTGGCGCACGAGGCCTGGCCGGGACGGTCGATCTTGATCACCTCGGCGCCCTGATCGGCCAGCAGCATGCCGGTAAGCGGTCCGGCGAGGTAGTGGCCGAAGTCGACGACGCGAATGCCCGTCAGTGGCGGCAGGCCATTGGTTCCGGTGTCGGGGCGGCTGTCGTTCATCAGGAGCGGATGTTCCACCGGACCGCGAATCGAGGTCAAGGAGCGATCAGTCGAGCCGGCTCGAACAGGTCGAGGTGGGGGGGAGCGGACTGGGCGGGGTCGGGGCGGAGCTGGTCCTTGCGCAGCAGTTCGCCGGCGGTGAAGAGGTGGTCGTGGATGGCGGAGCGGGCCGCTTCGTCGAGGGGGCCGACGCGGGTTTCGGCGTGGTCCACGTGCACGGCGAGGATCGAGGGGTCGGCGATGGCGTCGGTGTCGAGCAGATCGGGGCTGTGGGTGGTGACGATTATCTGGGCCGAGCGGCCGGCCTCGGTGAAGCTGTCGATGAGCACGCCGGCGGCGGCCGGGTGCAGGGTGCCCTCCGGCTCCTCGATGCCGATCAGGGTGGGCCGGGGAGCGGTTCCGCCGCCGCCCTGGAACAGCGCCACGAGGACGCCGAGCGCGTGCAGGGTGCCGTCGGACACGTCGCGGGCCGGGAACCGGCGCACGCGTCGGGCACCGCCTACCTCCTGCCGGAAGTCGAGGGTGAGCGCGCCGCCCTCGGCCCGCGCCGCCACCCCCCTGATGCCGGGGCTGATCGCCGCGAGGTACTCCTCCACGGCGGTCCGCCGGCTGCGCTCGAGGGTCGACAGGACGCTCGCCAGGTTGCCGCCGTCGCGCTGCAGCGGCGCGCCGGGGGCCGGCGCCTGGAGTTCCCGGATCGCCGCGGGATTCGGGTTGTAGACCGCCATGCCGCAGAGCCCCTCGTACAGCGGACGGAACCCGTCCAGCCCCGCCGCGGCGGCCAGATACAGGCGGTCGCCGGCCGCGGCGGGTGGATCGGGGATCGTGCCGGCCACCACCTGTCCGTCCACCACGCGGTAGAAGCTGCGGCCGTCCGGACCCTCCACGGCACACTCCTCCTGGCGCACGCCGTACCGTCCGCCGAGTTTCGCCGCCACTTCGAACGCGTACCAGCCCTCGGCCCGCGGCAGCCGCAGGTCGAGCCGGATGCCGAAGTGGTTGGCCTGGCCGCCCGCGCGCCGGCGCACCTCCTGCATGCCGCCGCGCGCGCGTAGCGCGTCGTCCAGCGAACACCGGACGGCCTCGGCGACGAAGCGCAGCGCATCCAGGAAGTTGCTCTTGCCGCACCCATTGGGGCCCACCAGGAAGGAGAGCGCCGCCGGTCGCACGTCGCACGCGGCGATGCTCTTGTAGTTCTTCAGGGCGATTCTGGTCACCATCCGGACCATCCGGGCGTGGTCACCAAGCCGGGCGCTACGCGGGCGCGGCGGCCGGCAGGGTGGGCAGCAGGTCGAGGATGCTGTCCCGTACCCGCTCGGGGGCGGGACTGCCGTCGACGCCGTGCAGCAGGCCGCGTTCGCGGTAGAACCGGGTCAGCGGCGCGGTCTGCCGCTGATAGACCTGCAGCCGGTGGCGGATCGCCTCCGGCTGGTCGTCGTCGCGCTGGATCAGCGGTCGGCCGCAGCGGTCGCAGACGTCCGGCAGGCGCGGCGGACGGTTCTCCAGATGGTAGGTTTCCCCGTCCCAGGCGCATACGCGGCGGCCCGTCAGCCGCCGCACGATCTCGTCGTCGCTCACCACCAGATCGATGGCGGCGGTGACCGGACCCAGATCGCCCAGCGCCTGCGCCTGGTCCAGCGTGCGCGGAAAGCCGTCCAGCAGGTAGCCGCGTTGCACGTCGGCCGCCGCCAACCGCTCCCGGACCAGCCGCACGGTCACCTGGTCCGGAACCAGACGGCCCTGCCGGATGATCTGCGCCACCTGCCGGCCGAGCTCGCTGCCGGCGTTGATCGCCCGGCGGAACATCTCGCCCGTCGAAATGTGGGGAATGTCGAGCTGCGCGCACAGCAGGTCGGTCACGGTGCCCTTGCCGGCGCCTGGCGGCCCGAGGAACACCAGGTTGCAGGGGCACGGCAGCGTGCTCGGGTCCGGCCCGGGCCGGGCGGCGGCGCCGTCGGCGGCGGCGATTTCGGTAGCGGGCGCCGCGCCCTTTCCGATACTCATCAGGTGCCCTGCGAATAGTCGCGCAGGTAGGCGTGCTGCGCGGGGGTGAGACGGTCGATCTCGATTCCCATGGTCCGCAGCTTCATCGCCGCGATCCGGGCGTCCTGGTCGGGCGACACCGGGTAGACCCTGTGCTCGAGCCCGCCGGCGCTCCCGGTGCCGCCGACGCTGCCCTGCGCCAAGGCCACCATGCTCAGGAACTGGTGCGCGAAGGACATGTCCATCACTTCGGACGGGTGCCCCTCGGCCGCGACCAGGTTGACCAGCCGCCCCTGCGCCAGCAGGTACACCCGCCGGCCGTCGGGCAGGCGGTACTCCTGGTTGTTGGCGCGCACCTCGACCGGGGCCGCGGCCAACTGGCCGAGGTCGTCGAGGTTTACCTCGCAGTCGTAGTGGCCGGCGTTGCAGATCACCGCGCCGTCGCGCATGCGCTCGAAGTGGTCGCCGGTAATCACGTCGCGCATGCCGGTGGTGGTGATGAAGATGTCGCCCACCTCGGCGGCCTGCGCCATCGGCATCACCCGAAACCCTTCGTGGGTCGCCTTGAGCGCCGAGACCGGATCCACCTCGGTCACGATCACGTGCGCGCCGAGCCCACGGGCGCGCTGCGCGGTGCCGCGGCCGCAATGGCCGAAGCCGGCCACCACCAGGTTCTTGCCCGCCAGCAGGATCGAGGTGGCGCGCAGGATGCCGTCCAGCGCGGACTGGCCGGTGCCGTAGACGTTGTCGAATTCCCACTTGGTCTCGGCGTTGTTCACCGCCACCACCGGGTAGCGCAGCTTGCCCTCGTCGGCCATCGCCTGCAGCCGCTGCACGCCGGTGGTGGTCTCCTCGGTGCCGCCGCGGATGCGGTCGGCCAGTTCGGGATAGCGGGCGTGCGCGCGAAAGATCAGGTCCGCGCCATCGTCCAGTGTCAGCGTCGGCTGGAGCTCCAGGGTGGCGTCGATGCACCAGTAGAACTCGTCCACCGACAGCCCGTGCCAGGCGAAGATGCTGGTATCTTCCGCGGCCAGCGCCGCGGCCACGTCGTCCTGGGTGGACAGCGGGTTGCAGCCGCACCACGCCAGCTCGGCACCGGCCGCGCGCAGCGTCCGGATCAACACGCCGGTTTCCTTGGTGACGTGCAGGCACCCCGCGATGCGCTGCCCCGCCAGCGGTCTGGTCTGCTCGTACTCGCTGCGCAGACTGGCGAGCACGGGCATCCGCGACTCGGCCCAGCGCAGCTTGAGCGCGCCCTGCTCGGCCAGGGCGGGATCCTTTATCTTGAAGGCCTCGGTCATTCGCAGTACAGGTATCCTGAGGATTCTAAGTACCCGGCGCCGTGCATGCAAAGGGGTCGGCGGGATTCGCGGGATTCTGCCGCGCAGTGAGTTCCGTGAGTTCCCGGTAGTCGGCGACCGGCCTCCTCGGTACATTTACCAGCGAGTCAGCAGCCGCCGCGGCGGCTGATCGAGGAGAAGTCGCATGACGCTTTGGACCCGAATCGAGAAGGTGATGGAGCAGGGGCTCGATGCCTCGCGCGGTGTGCTCGACAAGGCGCGCGGGGGCGCCAAGGACCTGGGCGAGAAGGGCGTGCTCAAGTTCGACCTGATCCAGCTTGAGCGGCAGTCGGCGAAACTGATGACGCGCCTCGGCGCCGAGGTCTACGACGCGCTCAGCAAGCGCAACCAGAACACCGTATCCCGCAACACGGCGGGGGTGAAAGAGCTGGTTGCCGAGCTGGCCGATCTCGAGCGCCGCATCAAGGACAAGGAGCAGGCGCTGGAGCAGTCGCGCGAGGACCCGGCGGCTGCCGATTCCTCCGATTGACCGAAGTGATCCAAGTGATCCGCGGGCCGTTGACAGGGGCGGCCGGCCGCGCCATCATCGGTCATATCGGCCGTTGGTCGGTACCGCGGGAGCGCGGGCCTGTAGCTCAGTTGGTCAGAGCGCACGCCTGATAAGCGTGAGGTCGCTAGTTCAATTCTAGCCAGGCCCAACGGACCGATCGTATCGGGTACACCGGGTGAGGAGGGGAAGCCAGTGTCAAAAGCGTACGTCGAGACGTCGGAGTATCTGCTGGAGGGGCTGGATGAGATGATCCGGCGGGGATTCTACCACGACCGAGCGGAAGCGGTGAATGACGCGATCCGTATCCTGTTGAAGAGTTACAAGCTATCCAGGCTGCACGCCAAGGACGCGCGGGTGCGAGGCGCGACCCGGGCTGCCGACGCGGTCGTCTCGTCCTAGCGGCGGCTGGCGCGCGTGACCGCCGTTACGCCGGCCGAGCCCGCCGCGGTCTCCGGCTTGGCGGCGCGCATGGTGGAGTGCCAGCTCGCGGCCCGCGGCGTCTGCGACGAGCGGGTGCTGGCGGCGATGCGTACCGTCCCGCGCCACCGCTTCGCTCCCGGCCGCGACCCGGCCGCATGCTACCACGACGCCCCGATTCCGATCGGCTACGGCCAGACCATGTCGCAGCCGTACATGGTGGCACTGATGACCGAGCTGCTGGAGCTGCACGGTCACGAACGGGTGCTGGAGGTAGGCAGCGGCAGCGGCTATCAGTCGGCGGTGCTCGCGCGGCTGGTGGCCGAGCTCTACACCATCGAACGGATCGCGCCGCTGTCGGTCCAGGCGGTGGCCGCACTGCGGGAGCTGGGCTTTTTCAATGTGCATGCGCGGGTGGGAGACGGTGTGTCGGACTGGCGCGACGCGGGGCCGTTCGACCGCATTCTCGTGACGGCGGGGGCGCCGGCGGTACCGGCGCCGCTGCGCGAGCAGTTGGCCGATGACGGAATCCTGGTGATGCCGGTGGGGGTCGAGGCCGGGCAGCGGTTGCAGATCGTGCGGCGCCGGGGAGCACGGTTCGAGGTCAGCGCCGGCGTGGCGTGCCGCTTCGTGCCGTTGGTAAGCAGCCGCGGCAGCGCCGCCGCCGGGAGCACCGCTTAGTGGCGCGCATTCGGCAGACCGGCGCCGCCGCCGCCGCCATCCGGCAGCCGCATGTCCGGCGGGCCGGCATCCGCCGCGCGGGCGTGCGCGAGACCGGCAATCGACAGCCCGAGGCGGTACCGTTGTTTCGCCCCACGATCCGCCGCCGGCAGATGCACGCAGTGCTGGAATGTCTGGTGTCGGAGGCGATCGGGCCGGGAGCTCTGGCGCGCAGGCTGGTGCGCGAGCTGGCCGTCCGGCTGGGCCTGCTCGGCGGCGCGGCCATGGCCGACGAAGGCGCCGCGCTCGGGGCGGCGCTGGAGGCGGTGACCGCCGGCGACGAGCAGGGCGACGGCCGCGGCCCCGGCCGGGTGCTGATGTCCGCGCTGGTGCCGTACGGCTACGTGCGCGCCGCCCGGCGGCTCGGGCTGACTCCGGTGCTGGTGGAGGTCGATCCCGATTCCGGCACGCTGTGTCTCGACCGGTTGCGGCGGCTGGCCGCAACCGAACCGGAGCAGGGACCGAAACCGGTGGCGCTGGTGGTGCATCACCCATTGGGGCAGACCGAACCGCTCGACGTCCTGCGTGAGCTTGGCCTGCCCATGGTCGAGGATGTCACCTCCACTGCGCTCGGCGCCGTGAGCGACGCCGGCGGCGGGCGCGTGAGCACGCGTGAGGTCGCCCGCAGCAATGGCGCCGGCACGGGTTCGGCGGCCGGCGGCGACTCGCCGCCCGCCCTTCCCACGGCGCCCGGCCGCGCCGGTGAGGTGGTAGTCATGGCGCTGGCGCCCGAGGGCGCAATTACCGCCGCCGCCGGCGCGCTGGTGCTGGCGCGCCGCCGCCGGCTCCAGCGGTTCCTGGCGGACTACCCGGCTGCGCGCGGGTGCACCGAGCTGGCCGACATGAACGCCGCCCTCACCCTGGCCCAGCTTCCCGAGCTGGCCGACTATCGCCGCCGGTGCGCGCACTTGGCCACCCTGTTCCGTGACGCTTTGGCGCGCAGCCGGCATCGCACGCTGGCCCCGGCGCCGGCCGGCGACGGGGTGGCCGCGGCGGCAGCGCCCGGCCAACTGTTCCCGGTGGTGGTGGCGGACGGCATGCCCGCCGTGCGCCGGTACGCCTCCCGGCACCGAGTCGAAACGGCGCTGGCGTTCGACGGCTGCGCCGTAGCGCAGGTCGCGCCCGAACCCGGCGCACCGGACTCTGCCGCCACGGAACCGTTCGACCTGCACGCGGCCGCGGACCTGGCCCGGCGCTGCATCCTGTTCCCGATGCACCCGACCCTGTCCGACGCCGCCGCCGGCCAGATCGCGCGCGTCCTGGCCACCCTGCCGTAGCGCCCCGGGCGCCCGGCGGCCGTCCCGGCGGCCCTGGGCAGCCTTGGCGGCCTGGTTATACCGACTCTAGCGGCTATAATAGCAGGGCGCCGATGAACCCATCGCCCCGAACCATCCGCAAGGTGTTCGCGCTGCTCAACACGGCCCGTGCGAGCGCCGAATTCGTGGCCGACCTGCGGCACTTCTTCCGGCGCGAGCGGGTTGCCCTGATCGAGGCGGAGTTCGGCGACGGCGCCCGCCCGGCGGTGGCCGTGCCGCACGATACCGACCTGGCGATCTCCTTCGGCGGCGACGGCACGCTGCTGAACTGCGCGCGCCTGCTGGCGGGAAGCGACGTCCCGATTCTTCCGGTCAACCTCGGCACGGTGGGGTTCATTACCGAAATCCCGGCGGCGGAATGGCGCGACGTCTATACCGCCTACGCTGCCGGGACGCTCGGCGTCTCCACGCGCATCATGCTCGAAACCCGCATCACACGCGCCGGCGACCGGGTCGAGAACAGCGTCGACGCCCTCAACGATACCGTGATCGCCGCCCACGGCCGGTCCAAGATCATCCGCCTGCGGGTGTACATGTTCGGCACCGCGGTGGCGAACTATCGCGCCGACGGGATGATCGTTGCCACGCCGACCGGCTCCACCGCCTACGCGATGGCCGCCGGCGGTCCGATCCTGCATCCGGAGATGGACGCGTTCGTGATCACGCCGATCTGCCCGTTCACGCTGTCGAACCGGCCGCTGGTGGTGCCCGCCGACCGGCCGGTGGAGGTGGAGGTCGAGACCGCCCAGCGCACCGGGATCAGCCTCATGGTGGACGGCGTCGAGGAGGCGCAGCTCCGGCCGGGAGACCGCGTCACGTTCGCGCGCTCGGTGCACCGCACGCACATCATCCGTTCCGGCGAGCGCAACTTCTACCAGGTGTTGCGCGCCAAGCTGGATTGGGCGGGGGAGCCGCGTGCTTGAGTCGCTGGCGGTACGCGACTTTGCCCTGATCGAACACCTCGAGATCCAGTTCGGCCCCCACCTCAACGTCCTTACCGGCGAGACCGGCGCCGGCAAGTCGATCATCATCGGCGCCCTGGGGCTGCTCCTGGGGGCGCGCGCGGGCGCCGCGGACATCCGCACCGGCGCCGACAGCGCCCAGGTAAGCGCGGTCGTCCGGCTCGACCACGACGCCGACCTGTTGCGCGCGTGGCTTGCCGAGCGCGAGCTGACGCCCGAGGACGACGGCGTGATCCTGCGCCGCACGCTGCGCCGCGGCGGCCGCGCGGCCAGCTTCATCGGCGGCGTGCCGGTGCCGGCCGCGCAGCTCGCGCAGTTCGGCCAGGCCCTGTTCGACCTGCACGGTCAGCACGAGCATCAGTCGCTGCTGCGGGCCGAGCAGCACCGCCGGTTGCTGGACCGCTACGCCGGGCAGGAACCGCTGGCCGGACGGGTGGCGGCGCTGCACGCGGAGCTGGCGGCGACCCGCGCCCGCCGGCGCGAACTGGAGAGCGGCGCCGCGGTGCGCGCGCACGAGCTGGAGCTGCTGCGGCACGCGATCGGCGAGATCGACGCCGCCGGCCTCGCGCCGGACGAGGAGCAGGAACTGGAGCAGGAACAGCGCCGGCTGGCCGGCCACGAGCGGATCAGCGCCGCGGTGCACGCCCTGTACGAGCGCACCGCGGAGGCGGGGGGCGGCGCGCTGGCCACGCTGCGCGCGGTGCTGGCCGACCTGGAGGGGCTGACCGCGCTCGACCCGGTGTTCGCACCCCATCGGGAGCGGGTTGAAGCCGCGTTCTACGAGCTCGAGGACATGGCGGACAGCGTGCGCGGTTACCGGGACCGGATGTTCTTCGACCGCGACCGGCTGGACGCGGTGCACGCCCGACTCGATCTGATTCGCGCGCTGCAACGCAAGTACGGCGCCTCGGTGGCGGCGGTGCTGAACCATGCCGAACGAGCCCGGACCGAGCTGGCCGGGCTGGAGCACAGCGGCGCCGAACGCACCCGCGCAGCGCAACGGGAGCAACAGCTCGAGCGTGAACTGCGGGCCGCCGCGGCAGAGCTGTCCGCCGGCCGCCGGGACGTCGCCGACCGGCTGCGCCGGGAGGTGCAGCGCGAGTTGCGGGCGCTGGGCATGCCGCGGGCGCGATTTGCGGTGGCGCTCGAGCCGCGCACCCGCGACCGGTCTCCGGCGATTGCCGCGACCGGCGCCGAGAGCGTGGCCTTCCGGTTCACCGCCAATGCCGGGGAGCCGCTCAAGCCGTTGCGCGCCATCGCGTCGGGCGGGGAAATCTCGCGCGTCATGCTGGCGTTGAAGTCGGTGTTCTCCGCCGCCGACCCGGTCGGCACGCTCGTATTCGACGAGGTGGACGCCGGCATCGGCGGTACCGTGGCCCTGGCGGTGGGCGACAAGCTGGCGCACGTGGCCCGGCAGCGGCAGATCCTGTGCATCACCCACCTCGCCACGCTGGCGGCGCGCGCGCACACCCACCTGCAGGTGATGAAGCGGGAACGCGACGGCCGCACCGTAACCGAGATCGCCGCGATCACCGGCGACCGGCGGATCGCGGAACTGGCCCGCATGCTGTCCGGCGACCACCGGGCCGAGGTCTCGCTGCGGCACGCGGCCGAGCTGCTGGCCCGGCACGGGGGGCGCGGCTGATCCGCGCCTAGTCCACCGGCGGGGAGTCGTCGCGGTCCAGCGCCGGCTCGGTGGCCTCCGCATCGTCCGCCAGCTCGTTCACCAGCGTGAACGGCCGGATCCGGTCCACCGCGGAGTCGGGAAATTCCTCGATCAGCGACACCGTCTGGAACGGGATCATCAGATGCTCGGCGCTGCCGAACGTGCGGCGCAGGTCCTCCTCCGACGGGTTGATGATCAACTGCTGGTGGCGCTCAAAGACTATGTCCTTGATGGAGACGAAATAGGGATGCGTGAGATCGAGGCTCCTGGCGGCGAGCTGGACCTCCTTACCCTTCCATTTGAAATACACGCGATACAAGGGACTATCGGCTCTCTCCCAGTACCATAACCCGGCAACGCGCCGAGAGCAAGCCCGCACCCGCTTTTCCGCTTGCCCACCCCCGGAAGCCCACAACACCCCTACAAAGTTCAAGGTGTTTTGAAAATTGTCGCCCCAAAAACCGCGAATCAGGGGCCGGAGGGTTGTTGACAAGGGTGGCCAGGTGGGAGAAAGTGGGATTTGTTGGATTATGGTGGTAAATAAAGCCGAGGATTACCGCCTGTCCGCCGGATAGGGCGAACTGAACATGATTACCGGTGAGTACCGATACGCGCTCGACGAGAAGGGCCGCCTGATGGTCCCGGCCAAGGTGCGTTCGGTGGTCACCGGCAACGTCATGATCCTCACGCGCGGCGTCGACCGCTGTCTGTGGTTGTTTCCCGCCGAGGAGTGGCGCCACATATCCGAACACCTTATCGGCAACCTGTCGCCGTTCCAAGAGAAGGCCAGGCTCATTCAGCGGCGGATTCTGGCGCCGGCGCAGGAGGCCGAGATCGATCGCAGCGGCCGGATCGCGATTCCACAGAGCCTGCGCCTGTACGCGGGGCTCAGCAAGGATTGCACCATTCTCGGAATGATCAAGTGGGTGGAGATCTGGGACGAGGCCACCTACGCGACCTATCTGGAGGAGAGCGATTCCCTCTTCAAGGAGGCCGCTGAGGAATTCGGCGGTGCGATCAAGTTCTGATGCGGACGCTGCACCCCACACCCCGGTACTGGTCGATGAATGTCTGGAATGGCTGGCGCCGCCGCCGTGCGGCGGACTGCTGCTCGACGGCACCGTGGGCGACGGCGGCCATGCCGCGCGCTTCCTGGACCGCTACCCCTCGCTCTCGCTGCTGGCCGTGGACGCGGATGAGGCCATGCTAGCGCGCGCCCGCACCAATCTGGGCCGGTTCGGCGGCCGGGCGGAGTTCGTGCACGGCTGGTTCGCGGACGTCCTGGCCGGCACCAGCCGCACCCCCGACCTGGTGCTGCTCGACCTCGGGGTGGCCAGCTTTCACTTCGACGCCAGCGGCCGGGGGTTCTCGTTCCGGCGCGCGGAGCCGTTGGACATGCGGCTCACCACGCGCCTGTCGCGCACCGCGGCCGATATTCTCAATGAGGAGCCGGAGTCGATCTTGGCGGATCTGTTCCATCGGTACGGAGAGGAACGCCGGGCGCGCCGGCTGGCGCGGGAAGTGGTGCGCCGCCGGGCG
This sequence comes from Spirochaetia bacterium, assembly GCA_965198005.1. Lineage (GTDB taxonomy): Bacteria > Spirochaetota > Spirochaetia > SZUA-6 > Bin103 > Bin103. The sequence goes on along the minus strand of CBDAOI010000002.1, from coordinate 95,676 downwards.
ACGCGGCCGTTCCGGACCAGCGACGAGCTGGAGCAGGTTGCCTGGAGCGCGTGTCCTCCGGCGCAGCGGCGGCGTGGGGTGCACCCGGCCACGCGCGTATTTCAGGCGTTGCGGATCGCGGTCAACGACGAGTTGGGGCGGCTGCAGCGGGGCCTGACCCAGGCCATCGAGCGGCTGGCGCCGGGCGGGCGCCTGGGGGTCATCGCCTTTCACTCGCTGGAAGACCGGATCGTGAAGCGCACGTTGCTGGAGAGCGCGCAGCCGGACACCACCGCGCCCGCCCTGGTGCAGGTGCTCACGCGCCGGCCGTTGCGCCCGGGCGCGGACGAGGTGCGGCGCAACCCGCGCGCACGCAGCGCGCGCCTGCGGGTGGCCGAAAAGCCGGGCCGGCAGGTGCCCCGGCCATGCTGAGCGAGACCCGGCGCGTTCCGCGCGTGGCGTTGTTCCTCACCGCCGCTCTGCTCGGGGCGGCGCTGTTGCTCGGCGCTTGGCAGGGCTACCGCTACGAGCGGCTGCTGAACGCCGTCAACGTGCGCGAGCGCGAGCAGCGCCTCTGGCACGAGCGCAACAAGCAGCTCATCGCCGCGGCCGCCGAGCTGCGGTCGCCGCAACGGCTGGCGGCGCTGGCCGGCGCCGACCCCGAGCTGCAGCGGCTCACGGTGGAGCGCCGCATTGCGGTGCGGCTGATGGCCGCGGCCCCCGCTCCGGCCCCCGCTCCGGCGTCCGAGGAGGCCGGCGAATGACGCTCGCCCTGGCCGACCTGGCCCGGATCACCGGTGCCGACCTGGTGGCCGGCAGCGGCGCGGCGCCCGCGCCGAAGGTGGCGGCCCGGTGCGTCACCGGCGTCGTCGTGGACTCGCGCCGGGTTACGCCGGGCGCCCTGTTCGTGGCCCTTGCCGGCGCCCGCGTCGACGGCCATGACTACGTGCCGGCCGCGTTCGCGGCCGGCACGCGCGCGGCGCTGGTGGACGCCTCCCGGTGGGGCGGCCGCCGGTGGGGGCGGCGCACGGCGGCGCTGTTGGCGGCCGCGCGCCAACACGACGCGCTGCTGCTGCTGGTCCCCGACCCGCTGGCGGCGCTGCAGCGGCTGGCGACCGACCACCGCGCGCGGCACGGCGCGCTGCTGTCGATCGCGGTCACCGGGTCCAACGGCAAGACCACCACGCGGCGCATCCTGGCGTCGATCTTCAACCAGCATGCGCCCACCTACGAGGCGCCGGCCAACTACAACTCGGAGATCGGCCTGCCGCTGGCGCTGTGCGGGATCGATCACCGCCACCGGGTGGCGATCCTGGAACTGGGCATCGACCACGCGGGCGAGATGGATCTGCTGGGCGCGATGTCGCGGCCGCACCACGCGCTGATCACCGGCATCGGCAGCGCCCATATCGGGCCCCTGGGCTCGCGGGCCCGCATCGCCGACGAGAAGAGCCGGGTATTCACGTATCTCCACCGCGGCGGGCGTGCCTTCGTTCCCGAGCAGGAAGAGCTGCTCGACCGCGCACGGCTGCCGCTGGCGCCGGACGTAACGGTGGTGCGATTCGGTCCGACCACGACACCCGGATACGAGGGGAGTGAACCTCTGGGGTTGGAGGGTTCGCTCATCCACTGGGAGGGTCTCCAGATTCACTTCCCTCTATTCGGGAGTCACAACGTCGCCAACGTGTTGGCCGCAATCACGGTGGCGTCGACCCTGGGAGTAAGTGCGGCGGCAATCCAGCAGGGAATCGAAGCGGTACGTCCGATGCCGGGGCGTTCACAGGTGATACGGGGACGTATTACCATCGTCAACGATGCCTACAACGCGAATCCCGAGTCGATGGCGGCCGCGGTGAGCTCGCTCACCTCGGTGCCGGACGTGGGACGAGTGTTGGTGGTGCTTGGCAGCATGCTCGAACTGGGGGCGGCATCGGCGGCGGCGCACGCCGCGCTCGGTTCCCTGCTGGCCGCCGTCAAGGCGGATGCGGTGTTCCTGTTCGGCCGCGAAACCGAGGCCACGGCGGCGGTGCTCGCGCACGCCGGCTACGACCGGCCGCTGGTGCGGACCTGCTGCTTCGCGGAGCTGGAACGCGCCGTGGTCGCGGCGCTGCGCCCCGGCGACACGGTGCTGCTCAAGGGCTCGCGGGCAGTCGCCCTCGACCGGCTCGTGCCCGCGCTGGAGGCGGCGTGACGGTGTCCGACGCGCGCCCGCCGCGGCCGGCCGGCCAGGCCACGAGCGACACCGTGCTGGTGTCGACGCTGTTCATCCTTGCCGGCAGCGGCCTGGCGTTGCTCCTGTCGGCGTCCTACTTCTCCGGCGAGCGGCTGTTCGGCGACTCGCTGTATTTCTTTCGCCGCCACGTCATGTGGCTGGCGCTCGGCAGCGGGGCCGCGGTGATCGCGTCTCTGATCAAGTTGCCGCGCCTGCGCCAGGCGATGCCGGTGCTGCTCGCCGTGAGCCTGCCGGCGATCATGCTCACCTTCGTGCCGGGAATCGGCGTGCGCGCGATGGGTGCGCAGCGTTGGCTCTCGGTCGCGGGACTGTCGTTCGAGCCGTCGGAGCTGGCCAAGCTGGCGCTGGTGCTCTATCTGGCGCACATCCTGGACCGCAAGGGGAACCTGCCCGAGCTCAGCTACTCCCAGAGTCTGCGCGCCACGCTGCCGCCGTTGCTGATCGTGCTGCTGTTCGCGGGTCTGGTGTATCTCCAGAACGATTTTTCCACTCCGATTTTTCTGGTGTTCGTGGCGATGGCGATGTTCTGGATTGCCGGCGTGCGGCTGGGGCTGTTCGCCGGCATGGCGGTGGTAGGCGCCCCCTTGGTGCTGCTGCTGCTGCTGTCGAAGGAGCACCGCGTGCTGCGCCTGATCGCGTTTCTCGAACCGTACGCGGACCCCGCCGGCAGCGGCTACCAGGTGCTGCAGGCGCGCGACGCACTGGCGCGCGGCGGCACCTGGGGCGCCGGCATCGGCCGCGGCGAAATGAAGCTGGGCACCCTGCCGGAGGCGCATACCGACTTCATCTTCGCCATCGCCGGAGAGGAACTCGGGCTGGTGGGCGTGGTCCTGATCCTCGGCCTGTTCGGGATCATCGCCTGGCGCGGCTACCTGATCGCCCGCGACCATCCCGACCGGTTCGGCCGCTACCTCGCGTTCGGGCTGACCACCAGCATCGTCTCGCAGGCACTGCTCAACGTGGCGGTGGTATCCAGTCTGGTGCCGGCCACCGGGTTGCCGCTGCCGTTCTTCTCGTCCGGCGGCTCCTCGCTGTTGACCACCTTTACCATGTGCGGACTGCTGATCGGTCTGTCGCGGCAGGCGGCGCGGTCCGCCGCGGCACCCGTCCTGGCGCCGGTGCGGAGCGGCCATGGCTAACGCGGTAGCTCCCTATCTGGCTGAACGCCCCGCCGCCGGCCGCGGCCCGGCCAGAGGCACGGGCAGCGTCGGCGCGGCCGCCGCCGCGAGCACTTTGCGCAGCGCGCAGTCCAGCCGCAGGAACCGCCTGCGCCGCGTTCTGCACTTCGTCATCGCCGCGCTGCTGGCGGTGCTGGCCCTGGAGCTGGTGTTCTATCTGGTGCTGGCGCCGCGCCTGCGGATCTCCACGATCCAGGTGGTCAGCGACCTGCCGGTCAGCGATTCCGAGGTGCTGGCGATGGCCGACCTGACCGGCAACGAGCTGTTCTTCTCGCTCGACACGGACACCATCGGCGCCCGCCTGCAGGAGCACCCGCTGATCCGCGAGGCGGTGGTGGAGCTGCGGTTTCCCGACACTCTGTACCTGACGGTGAGCGCGCGCGAACCGCTCGCCGTGGTGCTCACCGCGGCCGAGACCGGCGAGCTGGTGCCGGCCGTGGTGGACGAGAGCGGGTTCGTGTTCCGCGACGGGCTGCCGCCGGCCGACCCGGGCTTCGATCTGCCCCTGGTCACGGGCCTGCCGGCGGAGCTGGTGCGGCTGGGCGACTATCTGCCGGCGGGGGTCGCGCTGCTGCTGCAGGATCTCGACCACCTGCGCGCCACCCGGCCGGCGCTGTCCGATCTGATTTCGGAACTGGAAGTGGTCCCCACCGGCGCCTCCGGCACCAATCCGGAGTCCGGCGGCGGGCTGGCGGAAGCCCTGGCCGTGGGCGCGGGGTTCGACGTCCTGCTGTACCCGATCGGCTACACCACGCCGCTGCGCCTGGGGCCGCGGCTGGTACCGCACGACTTGGCCGAGGCCTTCGTGCTGCTGGAACTGTGGCGCACGCGCGCGGCGAGTCAGGAGTTGCCACGGTTGCGCGAACTCGATCTGCGGGCCGGACCTCCGGTCGCAGTGACCGGCTCGGAGCCGGCCAACGGGACATGACGAGCATGAGCAACGACGATCTGATCGTAGGACTGGATATCGGCACCACCAAGGTGTGTGTCGTCATTGGCCAGGTTGGCGAGCACGGCAAGCTGGAGATTACCGGGGTCGGCCTCACCCCCTCGCGCGGGCTGCGGCGCGGCGTGGTGATCAACATCGACGCCACCGTGCAGTCGATCACCACGGCGATGGAAGAGGCGGAGATGATGTCGGGCCGCCAGGTGCAGGGGGTCTACGCCGGCATCGCCGGCGGCCACATCGAGAGCGTGAATTCGCGCGGCGTGGTCGCGGTCACCGGCAAGAACCGCGAGATCGGCAAGGACGACATCGATCGCGTCATCGACGCCGCCCGGGCCATCGTCATTCCGATGGATCGGGAGGTCCTGCACGTGATCCCGCAGGAATACGTCGTCGACGACCAGGGCGGCATCCGCAGCCCTCAGGGCATGATCGGCGTCCGCTTGGAGGCCGAAGTGCACATCGTCACCGGGGCGGTCTCGTCGGCGCAGAACATCATTCGGTGCGTCAATCGCGCCGGGTTCAAGGCCAATGACATCGTGCTGGAGCCGATCGCGTCTTCGCGCGCGGTGCTGGCCGACGACGAGAAGGAGCTGGGCGTGCTGCTGGTGGACCTGGGCGGAGGCACCACCGACGTGCTGGTCCATCTGGAAGGCGTGCCGCATCACACGGAGGTGCTGGCGGTCGGCGGCGACCACGTGACCAACGATCTTTCGATCATGCTGCGCACCCCCAACGAGGCGGCCGAGCAGGTCAAGCGCGATGCCGGCTGCTGCTACGTGCCGGCGCTCGACGAGCCCGACTTGGAGACCAGCATCCCCGGCATCGGCGGGCGCCCGCCGCACATCGTCACCCGCCGCCAGCTCACCGACATCATTCAGCCGCGCATGTCCGAGATGCTCAGCAGCGTGAAGACCCAGATCGAACGCGCCGGCTACCTGTCGCGGCTGGCCGGGGGGCTGGTGCTTACTGGCGGCGGGGCGCTGCTGCCGGGCACCGCCGAGCTGGCCAGCGACATCTTCTCGCTGCCGGCCCGGGTCGGCTATCCGATGCGGCTCGGCGGTCTGGTCGAGGAGTACCACAGCCCGATCTTCGCTACCGCGGTGGGGCTGGTGCAGTACGGCGCGACCCGGCTCGGGGTCGAACAATTTGACATGAATACCAGCGAAGCGGGGTTCACCAGCGTGTGGGCCCGCATGCGCAAGTGGTTTGGAGAGTTCTTTTAGCAACGTCTATTGATTTGGAGGGGAACACATGACGTTTGAAATTCACGAGGACCGGCGCGCCCACCTCACCGACATCAAGGTGATCGGGGTGGGTGGCGGTGGTAACAACGCGGTCAACCGGATGATCGAGTCCGGTCTCAAGCACGTCCAGTTCATCGCGGTGAACACGGACCAACAGGCGCTGGAGCTGTGCGATGCCGATACCCGGCTGCCGATCGGCAACAAGCTGACCGCCGGCCTCGGCGCCGGCGGGGTTCCGGAGGTGGGTGAGAAAGCCGCCCTGGAAGACCAGGGCTCGTTGGAGAACGTGCTCAACGGCGCGGACATGGTGTTCATCACGGCCGGATTCGGCGGCGGAACCGGTACCGGGGCGGGTCCGGTGATCGCGCACGTGGCGCGCGAGCTGGACATTCTGACGGTGGCGGTGGTCACCAAGCCGTTCGACTTCGAGGGCCGCCGCAAGCGCCGCCTGGCCGAGGAGGGGATCGAGAAGCTGCGCCAGGAGGTGGATACGCTGATCGTCATTCCCAATCAGCATCTGCTCAAGATCGTCGAGCGGCGTACGCCGATCAAGGAGGCGTTCGTGCTCGCCGACGACGTGCTTCGCCAGGGCGTGCAGGGGATCTCGGACCTGATCACCGAGCCCGGCGACATCAACATCGACTTCGCCGACGTGCGCACCATCATGCAGGGGCAGGGCGACGCGCTGATGGGCATCGGCTCCGGCACCGGCGACAACCGCGCGGTCGACGCCGCGACCAACGCGATCAACAACCCGCTGCTGGAAGACGCCCGCATCGAGGGCGCGCAGGGGATTCTGGTCAACGTCACCGGCGGCGACGACTTGTGCCTCACCGAATACGAAGAGGTGCTGAAGATCATCACCGCCAGCGCCTCCGAGGACGCGCTGATCATCGCCGGCACCACCACCAGCGCCGCGCTGTCGGACGAGGTGCGGGTCACGGTGGTGGCCACCGGGTTCAACCGGGAGCCGGTGCCCGATGCGGAGCAGGCCGCGTCCGACCCCGACATCATCTCCTACGAGGAATGGGTGAAGCTCAACAAGGGAATCGGCAAGCTGGGCGACGCGCTGCCCGAGCCGGTGGAGAGCGCGGTCGGCGCCGGCGGGCTCGACGACCTGAGCGTGCCCACGGTGCTGCGCGAGAAGCGCCGTTCCGGAGGCTGACGCGGAACCGGCCACCGTGGATGGCGCCGGCACCGGGGTCGACCAGGTTACGCGGTTTGCCGATTACCTGCGCGCGGTCGAGGGGCTGGCGGAGCTGACCATCGACACCTACGCGGGCGAGGCGCTGCGGTTCGTGGGGTTCTGCGCCGCCGAGCCGGAGCGGGCGGCGCAACCTCCGGCGGTGGTGGAGTACCTGCTGTACCGCCAGTCCGGCGGCGCCGACAGCCGCACCCTGGCCAAGGCGATCAGCGCCCTGCGCGCCTGGTTCCGGTTCCTGCAGGCCGAACCGCCCGCGCCGCAGGCGCTCCCCGCGGGCGCGCACGGCGCCGGCCCCGCCAACGGGCACGCCGCCAACCCGGCCGCCGCGGTGCGGCCGCCGCGGGCACCGCGCCGCATCCCGCGCGTGCTCGCAGTGCACGAGCTCGAGCGGTTCTTCGCCGCGGTCGACCTGAGCACCCCGCTGGGGCTGCGCGACCGCGCCCTGTTCGAGCTGATCTACTCCAGCGGCCTGCGGGTGAGCGAGGCGGTCAGCCTGGACCTGGCGTGGCTCTACCTGGAGCAAGCGTGCGTGCGCCTGCACGGCAAGGGGTCGCGCGAGCGGATCGTCCCGCTGGGCGAACCGGCGATCGCCTGGCTGCGCCGCTACCTGACCGAGGCGCGCCCCCGGCTGGTGCGGTCCGGCCGGCGGGCCGCCACCGCCACCGGCACCGCCGCCGCTGCGACCGCAGCTCCCGCGACCGGCGCCGCCGGCCGCGCCCGCGCGCGCGCCGCGGCCGCCACCGACGCGGTGTTCCTCAACCAGCGGGGCGGCCGGCTGTCCCGCAAGGGCATGTGGAAACGGTTCCATGAGATCTGCGCCGGGGCCGGGGTGGAGGCCAAGATCCATACCTTGCGCCATTCGTTCGCCACCCACCTGCTGGCCGGCGGCGCCGACCTGCGCTCGGTGCAGGAGCTGCTCGGCCACGCCGACATCACCACCACCCAGATCTATACCCACGTCCAGCGCGACGATCTCAAACGGCAGCACCGCCGCTATCACCCGCGCGGTTGAAGCGCCGCCGGTTCCGCCGCCGTTGTTCAGGGTGATGGAGTGGGCAATGGAGTGGGCAATGGAGTGGGCGGAAGCCGACCTGCCGGCGCGCCGCCTCCTGGCCATGGGCTTGGCGCGCATGTCGTTTCTGCGGCCGGCGGAGCGCTGCCGGGTAGCGCGCCGGTGCCGGCTGGCGGAGCTCGAACGGATGTCGCTGGAGCGGCTGGCGGCGGTGCTGGGCCGGCGCGTGGGCACCCGGCGCCACCGCCACCGGCCGCCCGCGGAGTACTTGGCCCGGGCCGCGCGGGACCAAAATCACTTGACCGCCGGGAGGCTGAAATGCACCTTTCTGTGGGAATCGGGGTTTCCGCGCGCGCTGCGGGAGCTCCATGATCCTCCGCAGGTGCTGTTCTATCGCGGTGAACTGCCGCCGCCGGCTTGGCCGCTGGTGGCGGTGGTGGGTACGCGGCAGCCCACCGGGCATGGCCGCAACACGGCCTGCGGGTTCGGGTTCGAGCTTGCCCGGTGTGGGATTCCCACGGTTTCGGGTCTGGCGCGTGGGATCGACTTGGCAGCCCATCGCGGCAGCCTCGCCGGGTGGCGGGGGGAACGGTGCGCGACGGTGGCCGTGCTCGGGTGCGGCATCGATCGCATCTACCCGTACAGCAGTCGCGAGGTGGCGCGCGAAGTGGTGCGCCGGGGTTGCCTGGTCAGCGAGTTCCCGCCCGGTGCCGCAGCCTACCCCCATCACTTCCCGCTGCGGAATCGCATCATCGCCGGTTTCAGTCGCGCGGTGCTGGTGGTCGAGGCGCCGGCCCGCTCCGGAGCGCTGATCACCGCCGCCTGCGCCGCCGACGAGGGACGCGAGGTGCTGGTCTCGGCGGACGTGCTGGGCAGCTCCCGCGCCGCGGGCTGCGCCGCCCTGGCCGCGGCGGGGGCGCCGCCGGTGGACGGCGCCGGCGCGTTGCTGGCGGAGGTCGGGCTGACGGCTCCGGGGGCGCCGCCGCCGGCCGCGGCGCCGGTCCGGTGCGAGGTGCCGCGGCATCAGCGCGCCGCGGGGGCGTGGCTGGCTGGGCGCTTCGCCCTCGAGCGGGAGCGGCAGATCGTGGTGAATGATTGGTCGATTGAAGACCGGATGTAGAGCAAGGAATCCGATCAGATAAGTATGGGGAAGAACGATTGCCCGGCCTGCGGCTGGTTTCTGGTGGAGCGCAGCCCGCGCGCCGGCGCCGGCGCGAACGGCGACCTGGAGCGGGTCCGCATCAACCTGGAGTGCGGGGCCGCCGGCAACCGGGCGGGCGCCGTCGGGGGAGGGTGCTGATGGCGCCGGAAGGTGCGCCCGCCGAGCGTTACGTGCGGTACCTGGGCGCGGTGCGCGGCTACTCGCCCGAGACCGTGCGCGCCTACCGGCGCGACGTGGGAGCGTACCTGGACCACCTCGCCCGGGCCGGCGTGGCGGCGCCGGAGGCCACCGCCGTCCACCTGCGCTCGTTCGTGGGAGCGCTGACCCGCGCCGGCCAGGGCGCCGCCACGGTCAACCGCACCCTGTCGGCGGTGCGCGGATACTACCGGTTCCTGAACGAGATCGAGGGCGCCGGCGGCGGCAACCCGGCGCAGGCGCAGCGCGGGCTGCGCACCGGCAAGCGGCTGCCGACGTTCCTGTTCGCGCGCGAAGCGGAGCGGCTGCTGGCGGGGCAGGACACCGGTGCCGAGGCTGGTGACGACTTCTGGGGGCTGCGCGACCGGGTGCTGCTGGAGCTGCTGTACGGCAGCGGCTGCCGGGTGGCCGAGGCGGTGGCGCTGGACGTGGGCGACGTGGACCCTGGCGGCGGCGTCGCCCGCGTCATGGGCAAGGGCAGGAAGGAGCGGGTGGTGTTCTTCGGCGCCGGTTGCGCCCGGCTGCTGGAGACGTACCTGCCGCAGCGGGCCGCGCAGCTGCAGCAGTGGAGCGCCGGCGCCGTCCAACCGGAGCGCATCGCCGCCTACGCGCTGTTCCACAACCGCCGCGGCGGCCGCCTGCACCAGCGCAGCGCGCGCCAAATCGTGGCCGCGGCCGCGGCCGCGGCCGGCATCGACAAGCGCGTCTCCCCGCACAGCCTGCGGCACTCGTTCGCGACCCACCTGCTCGACGCCGGCGCCAACGTGCGCGTGGTGCAGGAGCTGCTCGGCCATGCCAGCATCTCCACCACCCAGGTGTATACTCATACCAGCCTCGCCCGCCTGCGGCAGGTGCACCGCGACGCCCACCCGCGGGCCCGAACCACGCGGAGCAAAGGAGGATGACGATGCACGGTACCACCATCGTCGCGGTGCGCTGCGGCGGCCAGGTGGCGATGGCCGGGGACGGCCAGGTGACCCTGGACGCCACCATCGTCAAGGGCAGCGCGCGCAAGATCCGGACCGTGGCCGACGGCACCATCCTGGTGGGGTTCGCCGGCGGCACCGCCGACGCCTTCACCCTGTTCGACCGGTTCGAGGCCAAGGTCAAGGAATTCAGCGGCGACCTGACCCGCGCCAGCGTGGAGTTGGCCCGCGACTGGCGCTCCGACCGGCTGCTGCGCCGGCTCGAGGCACTGCTGCTGGCGGCCGACCGGGCGCAGACCCTGCTCATCTCCGGCAACGGCGACGTGCTGGAGCCCGATCACGGGGTGATCGCGATCGGGTCCGGCGGCAACTACGCGCTGGCCGCCGCCCGCGCCTATCTCGATCGGCCGGCGGCCGGCGGCGACGCCGCGCTGAGCGCGCGTGAGGTCGCGGTACGCGCGCTGCAGATCGCGGCCGACATCTGCGTCTACACCAACACCGAAATCACCGTCGAGGAACTGACATGAGCGTGGATCTGGATCAACTCACACCGGCCGAGATCGTACTCGAGCTGGACCGCTACATCATCGGCCAGGAACCGGCCAAGAAGGCCGTGGCCATTGCGCTGCGCAACCGCCTGCGGCGGCAACGGCTGGACCCCGAGCTGGCCGACGAGGTTACGCCCAAGAACATCATCCTGATCGGCCCCACCGGGGTGGGCAAGACCGAGATCGCGCGCCGCCTGGCCAAGCTGTGCCGGGCGCCGTTCGTGAAGGTCGAGGCCACCAAGTACACCGAGGTCGGTTACGTCGGGCGTGACGTCGAGTCGATGATCCGCGACCTCACGTCGGTGGCAGTGACCATGGTCAAGGCCGAGCTGCAGGAGGGGGTCAGGGAGGAGGCGCAGGCCCGGGTCGAGGAGCAGCTTCTGGAGTTGCTGCTGCCGGGGCTGAACAAGCCGCCGGTGAGCGCCCCGGCCGGCCCGCAGCGGGGCCCCGGCTTCCAGCCACCGCGCCAGGAGCCGGCCGCGCCGCCGCGCAACGAGACCGCGGAAAAGTTCCGGCAGCGGCTGCGCGCCGGCGAGCTGGAGGAGAAGCTGGTCGAGGTGAGCGTCGCCCGCCGCATCGGCATGCCCTCGATCGAGATCTTCTCCGGCCAGAGCGTCGAGGAGATGGACGTGAACCTGGGCGGGCTGGAGAACCTGTTCGGCGGCCGCAAGAAGAAGAAGAAAGTGCCGGTGCGGCGCGCGCGCGAGGTCCTGATGGCCGAGGAGATCGACCGGCTGGTGGACATGGACCGGGTGTCGGAGCTGGCGATCGATCGGGTCGAGCAGATGGGGATCGTGTTTCTGGACGAGATCGACAAGGTCGCCTCCAAGGATGGTCGCATGGGGGCGGACGTCTCGCGCGAGGGCGTGCAGCGCGACATTCTGCCGATTGTCGAGGGCAGCACGGTCAACACCAAGTGGGGGATGGTCGACACCTCCCACGTCCTGTTCATCGCTGCCGGCGCATTCCACATGAGCAAGCCGGCCGATCTCATACCCGAGCTGCAGGGCCGGTTCCCGATTCGCGTCGAGCTCGCCGCGCTGGACAAGGAGGACTTCAAGCGCATCCTCACCCAGCCGCGCAACGCCCTGATCACGCAGTACACCGCGCTGCTCGCCACCGAAGAGGTGACGCTGGAATTCACCGACGATGCGATCGAACGGCTGTCCGAGCTGGCCTCCGAGGTCAACCGCAGCAGCGAGAACATCGGCGCGCGGCGGCTGCACACCATCATGGAGCTGTTGCTGGAAGATCTTTCGTTCAACGCCTGCGACCTCAAGGGGCAGACCGTCATCATCACCCCCGACTACGTCGACGAGCGCCTCAACGCCATCATCCAGGACCGCGACCTCACCCGCTTTATCCTCTGAGCTATCGGGTCTCGGGAAGTGCTTCTCCATGCGTCGGTGCGGCGTGGTCGAGTACGTAGGCCATCAGCGAGGGAATTCCGGGCTCGTAGCGAACCGGCGCAAGCTGTCCGGGCGGGCGCCAGGCGAAACCCAGGCGCTGTAGGGCGGTCAGGGCCGTCTGCACCTGCCCCGGGTCCGCGTGCGCGCCGAGGCCTGAGGCGACCACGACCTTCAACTGCTCGTAGGTCAGCGTCGGCATGGATTGAAAGCGGTCGGCCACGCGCTCGGCAACGGCCAGCCAGCCGGATTGGTCCAACTCGAGATACCGATCCTCGTAGTAATCGGTGACCAGGGCGGCCACGTCGGGCTGCGCTGCCGCCGCGTGGGCGGCGGTCAGTCGGGTCGCGCCGGTGACCAGACGCCGCTTCCACAGGGCCTCGCCCCAGAGTTGGACGAAATACGGATACCGCTGGCTGTCTTCGACGGCCGCATCGAGGGCGTCGGCGTCGATGCGCACGCCGTGGGCGGCGAGCGGCTCCACCAGGGCGGCTCGGGTAGCCGCGGCGCTCAGCAGGCCGATGCCCAGGCGGCCCTCGCCCAGCCGACTCCAGAAGGACGCATTCATGGCGCCGAGATGCGCCGGCAGGCCCGGCGTGCCGGCCAACACCAGCAGAAACGGCGCCTCGTCGCGCACCTGTTGACTGGCGTTGAGCAGCGTTCTGCCCACCTCCGGGTCCAGCGTGTGTGCTTCGTCGAGCAGGACCGCAAGCGGTCTCTTGCGGCACCGGGCGGTCAATTCCGCTCGCAGGTTTCCCACACCCCCCGACGGCGGCGCCCACTCGACCGAGCCCACCGCGGCCACGCCGAATTTCCGGGGCAGCAGCTTCGCGATCCCGGGCGGCGGCGTCAGGACCTCGATCAGCGCGTCGCGGGTCGGGATGTCGGCCGGGGTCAGGTTCACCACGTCCACTTCCGGCTCGCGCTCGCGGCAGGCGCGCTTGAACCAATTGAGCAGCACCGTCTTGCCGGTGCCGCGCGGCCCCGTCAGGGCGACGTTGTGCGGCGGAGCCCTGCCGCCGAGCAGGTCCCCCAGGCACCGCGTCAGCACCGCCTCCTCCCGCTCGCGTCCGGTGAGGGCCGGCGGCGTGGCGCCGTCGCCGGGAGTGAACAGGCGTTGCTCCGTTGTCTTCATGTCGACCAACGTAACGTATATCAACAATTTCGCCATCCGGGCCTTTTTGTTTGACCTCGACGGGAAACGCGGTTATAGCGGGGACGTGCAGTCAATCGGCGCCACACGTATGCATAGCGCGTCTCAACTTCGGAGTGTTGGCAGACTCGCTGCGCACCGACCGCCGCAGCTTTCGTCAGTTGCAGGTGCAGGCACCGCCGGTGATCGAGTTGCGGGAATGGTCGCGCCTGACTGCCGAGTTGCAGGAGGAACGCAACGGGCTGATCAATCGCATGCGCGAGCAACTGCGCCGCTACTACCCGGAGATGCTGGAGCTGGGCGGTGATCTCGGCGCGGGCTGGGTTCTGGAGTTGTGGGAGAAGGCTTCGACGCCGGCGGAGGCAGCGCGGGTCCGGAAGGCGTCGGTCGCGGCCATCCTGAAGCGCAACCGCATCCGGCGCCATGATGCTGTCAGTGTGCTGCGCATCCTGCGGCAGCAGCGCTCGAGCGAACTGCTGGCCGAGCATTCGTGGCCGAGATTGTGGCCGACGACGACTCGGGTGAACCAGAAGAGCAGCGTGACGCCGTCATCCTGCGTTCGATGCCCGGTGTTGGTCGGATCGTGCTCGCCACGCTGTTCGCGGAGGCCTCACAGTTGCTGGCTGAGCGAGACTACCGCAGTTTGCGGATTCTGACCGGAGTCGCGCCGGTCGGGGAAGAGTTGCCAGGTGAGCATGCGCCGTGCCTGCAACCAGCGGCTGAGCAACGCGATGTATCACTGGGCGCGGGTGGCGATCCAGCACGATCCGGTGAGTCGGGAGCGGTATGCGGCGCTGCGCGCGCGCGGGCAGCGCCATGGCCGGGCGCTGCGTACGGTCGCGGACCGGTTGCTCGCGGTGGCGTGCGCGATGCTGCGTGACCGCACGCCGTCAGGGGGCCGCTATGAGGCCGACTCGGACGCCGAGCGGCCCGCTGCCGGCCAATCGGCGGTGAATGCCGGCCCTGAACGGGTCCGAGTGCCGAGATCGTCGCCGCGGCGGCGCTCGTGCTGCCGCTCCTGTCCGAGCAGCCTCGAACTCAACCGGCGAGCGGCTCGCGGTTGCACCTCCGGAGCGCCGCGACGGCCGCAGCAACGGCCCATTCCCCCCGCGCGCGCCGACTGACGGAGCGGCGGCTTGACGCTCGAGGAGGTCTGCCGTCGCTAGTAGCTGGTCCTGGAGGTGGCTGCGACCCGACCAGGCTGGGCTGCGGGCGGTGGCGGCGCGGTCAATACGGAGCCAGCGGTGCCGGGAATCGGCGTTGACGGGTGTTGCAGGGGGTACCCCAGGCTTACCCCCGAGGGGCTGGAAGGCCCTCAGCGGGCCGCTGTGAGGCCGACGTGGACGGTGAACGGCCTGCGGACGACCACATCGCCGGCGAATGACGGCTCCGGAGGGGCGATGCGCCCGAGTCGGCGCCGCGAGGGGCTCTCGGCTGCCGCGGCTGCCCGAACGAAATCTCAAGAAACCTTCAATTCGCCAGTTTTTCCTGTTGACGTGTTTGCCGCAGGGGTGGCAGAGTAAACGGCTCAGGTTTCACGGATGCAAAAGATGGCTGAAAACACTACTCAGCGCTGCCACCGGTTAGGGGCAACGCAACCGGCGCGTCCTACCCTTGCCCCCCCGGAATCCTTTCGCGGCGGGGGTTGACAAATGGGGGGCCCCCCAGACTGTCTCTTCAGGCCATCGACTGCCGTTCACCGAGAATTGCTGGGCCGATTCGTGGTTGATGTCCTCGGGGGCGGAGGTTATGATAGGGTGGGATGCAGTCAATCGCGACATCGCGACTACATCTGGGTCTGGGTATAGCTGTGCCTCACCTGCGGAGGGCTTGAGTGACCTATAACACGTCAACGCTTATGACACTCTGTTCCCCTGACAGCCGCTCGCCGAGATTTGCTGAAAATCAGCTCGCGGCGCGCTTGCTTAATGGTGAGGAGTCCCCCCCCCCCCCCCACACACACACACTTTTTCGAACCGAGAAACAACTAGCCGCTCCGGCTGATCGCCCCGTACGTGCCCCCGCGCACGCCGTCGCCCTCAGCACCGGGGTAGCGGCCGGCTACGACCGCAACGGTCCGGGATCCCCGCCCCCCAACTCACCGTCACAGAACCGACCGCCGACGTCGCCGGTCAACCACATTCGTTGCTCGGCCGACCACCGCCCCGCGTGGCGTTGTGACGCAGGTCCCGACGTCCGCCGAGCGGTGGGCGTTCGCATGATGGGCCGCGCACGCGGATCCCATCTTATGTCAGCCATCTGGCAGGGCACCCTGTGCCCCAAGAAGGAGGTGAAGATGATACTGAAAGAACCGCACGCGCGCGCGGCGTGAGCCCGGGTGAACCCGGTGAGTCACACGCCGCGCGCTTCAGGAATTTGACTCAGACTGGCCGTCCGCGTTTGCGGGCGCGCCCGCGGTTGCGGGCGTCAGAGTAGCCAGGGAGCGGCAATCCGCTACGCAATACTCTCGAAACATCTACATAGGGAGCTACTATGAACATTGTAAAAATCAGAATGACCTTCGCGGTTGCGTTGGTCGTGATTCTGACCGCAACCGGCCTCTGGGCCAGCGGCGCAGAAGAGGAGCCGGCAGCCGCCGCCGACAAGAAGTACGTGACCGACCCCACGACCGGGAAGGTGGTGGTGGCGCCAGAGTACGGCGGCACATTGACCTACAGCGATGGGGTCGAGCCTCCGCATGCTGACCCCTGGTCCGGGTCGCCAAGGGCCATTGAGGACGTTGTAGAGAGGCTAGGCATGGGGAACTGGGCAATAGATAGGGACGAATATGGCTTTACAGACCCTTACATGCCTCTACATGTCGTAACAGGGAAGCTGGCGGAAAGCTGGGAAATGACCGACGACACAACCTATATCTTCCGCATCCGTCAGGGCGTTCACTGGCACGATAAGCCACCGATGAACGGTCGGGAGCTAACTGGCGAGGATGTCGCATATAACTTTGAACGTAATGCGGGTCTGGGCCAGTTCAGCGAAGTCGGACCAGGCCCCGTTACTGGCGCAATCGCCTCCATACCATTCGAATCGATAACGGCAACCGACAAATATACGGTTGTTGTGAAGCTGAAGGAGCCACGCATAGATACGCCGCTTATTATGCTCTTGAACCGCGCCGCTGTCACATTGCCCCCCGAGGTAATCGAGGAACACGGCAACGCTGAGGATTGGAGGACCATAGTCGGCACCGGGCCCTATATGCTGACTGACTGGGTCAAGGGCACCTCTCTGACCTATACCAGGAATCCTGACTACTGGGGCTACGACGAAAAGTACCCGGAGAACCGCTTGCCCTATATTGACCAGTTAAGGCGGCTGATTATGCCAGAGGTAGCAACACGTCTGGCGGCATTGCGCTCGGGTAAGATTGATTACATAGGTCCCGACAGCACTCAATTACGGTCTCTCGACCAGGCAGCGAGTCTCCAGCGTACCAACCCCGAAATCGTGCTATGGCCGTCTGCGTTTCGGTCGGAGACCCCTAGTGCTTTTAACCTGCGCCACCCGTCGCCCTTTCTCGACATCAGGGTGCGCAAGGCAATGCAGATGGCAATTGACCTGGAGACAATCAACAATACCTACTTCCAGGGTTTTGCAAGTTGGAAGCCTCAGGGGGTTATAGGGGATGGTCTGAAGGGGTATTACGTCCCATTTGAAGAGTGGTCCGAAGATGTCAAGAAGGTCTTTGACTACGACCCGGAAGGTGCCGAAGCGTTGCTTGATGAGGCTGGGCATCCGCGTGGCGCGGATGGCATTAGATTCAAGACCTTCCGTCTCTACCTGCCCTCTTGGGATGTAGGTTATCAAGAAATAGCCGTTGAATACTGGGCTGAGATTGGCGTTGATGTAGAGATTTATACAGGTGACGGGGCTTTTCGTTCGCAGCTAGTAAGGGAAGGTACTTATGAAGGTATGACCTATATTGATCTCGGTGTGGACTGGTCCCCCGGTGGGCTGATGGACAGGATTCACTCGAGAAATTACAACAACCGCACTGGACACCAGGACCCTGTGTTTGACGCCATGGCTGAAGCCGCCATGGCCGCCACCACCGTTGAGGAGCAGCAGAGGCTGGTTGCAGAGGCAGATATGTACATCATAGAGCAGCATTGGTACATATGGGGTCCTAAAGTTCCCCAATTTGGCGGAACCCAGCCGTGGGTCATAGGGTTTAACGGTGATTTCTACCTCAACGGCTATACTCCCCCTCTCGAGCGCCTCTGGATTGATAGTGAGCTGAAGGAAGCAATGAGTTATTAGGGGTTTTGCAGCCGACAACGCCATTGCGAGCCCCGATAAATCGGGGCTCGCAATGACATGTCACACTTCTCATTGTGAAAGTCTATCTTATCAGGCGGTTATTGCTGGTAATCCCCACCCTGTGGATATTGACTATCCTGGTCTTTTTCTCGGTCCACTTTATCCCCGGCGATGTAATAGACGTAATATTGAGTAGGATGGAAATGTTCCCAAGCGTGGGGAGGGTTGACCGTGAAACTCTTGAACATATGCTGGGATTGGACGTGCCTGTCCACGTGCAGTATGGACGCTGGATAGGAGTGTTGCCGACCCCTGACTGGGTTACCGGTGAGTCCCACTTTAGAGGTCTCCTCCAGGGCACCCTTGGAAAATCACTGATGGGCGCTTTTACGATAGAGGAGAGGATAATAGATAGTTTGCCGGTAACCATCGAGCTTGGTGTCATAGCAATCATCATCGGGCTCTTGATAGCCCTGCCAGTCGGCATCTACTCGGCGATTCGCCAGGATACGGCCGAGGACTACGTGGGGCGCACCGCGGCCATCATCGGCATGTCAGTGCCTAACTTCTGGCTGGCACTGATGGTCATGATATTCCCGGCAATCTGGTGGGGCTGGTCGCCACCGATGGAGCTGGTTCCTTTCACGGAAGACCCGCTGGGGAATCTCGGGATTCTAATCATTCCCAGCCTGATTCTGGGGACAGCCATGTCCGCAGCCACAATGCGGATGACGCGCACCACGATGCTGGAGGTGCTCCGGCAGGACTATGTCAGGACAGCCTGGTCCAAGGGTCTCAAGGAGAGGGTGGTTGTTATGAGACACGCCATAAAAAATGCCCTCATCCCGGTAGTTACCCTGGTAGGCATGCAGTTGCCTCTCCTCGTAGGCGGCTCCGTTATCATGGAGAACATCTTCAACCTGCCCGGGTTAGGTCGTCTCATGGTGACTGCCCTCGATGACAGAGACTACCCGGTGGTCTCCGGAGTAAACCTGGTTTTCGGCGCCGCGGTTATGGGGGCCAATCTAATGATCGACCTGATCTATCCTTATTTAGACCCCAGGGTCCGTTATAGATAAAGGGGGGAAATCACGAGTATGAGTGACGCCACAGGGATACCACCACCAGCAAGTGAGCCAAAGAGACGAACCTGGCTGGCTGATTTCTTTACCAGGCTGTGGAGGGAGAAGCCAGTGGGTACCTTCAGCGGGATTATCATATTGATATTGTTTCTTGTCGCTATCTTTGCCAATGTTCTGGCCCCTTATGGCTTTCTTGAAATACACCTGGCAGACAGGCTGCAGGGCCCATCAGCCCAATATCTGCTGGGTACCGACCACCTAGGGCGAGACTCCTTGAGCCGCCTTCTCTACGGAGCCCGTCTTTCGTTACTTGTCGGTCTGTCAGCGACCGCTCTTAATGTTGTGGTGGCGGTCCTGATAGGCGGCACATCAGGATTCCTTGGTGGTGTATTTGACCTGGCTGTGCAGAGATTTGTTGATGGCTGGATGAGTTTCCCGGGACTGCTCCTGTTGCTGACCATAATGTCCCTGGTGGGGCGGGGTTTGCCACAGATAATAGTGGTCCTGGGGATAGCCGGAGGCATCGGCGGCTCAAGAGTAGTCAGAGGCGCCGTTATCGATATTGGAGAGAATGTGTATTTTCAGGCAGCAGAAGCGATTGGCTCCTCAATATGGAGAACATTTATCCAGCATGTCCTGCCGAATATTATGCCCCTCATAATCATCATATTCTCGATAAGCATAGGAGGCAACATCCTGGCTGCGGCTTCTCTGAGCTTCCTGGGATTCGGCCTGCCAATCTCGACTCCTGACTGGGGAGGTCTGCTCAGCCGGGAAGGGCGCCAGTTCATGGAGATGGCGCCATGGCTGGCTCTCTGGCCCGGTCTTTGCCTGACGATTGTCGTTTTTTGTCTGAACATGTTCGGCGACGCGGTGCGCGATCTGCTCGACCCGCGGCTGCGCGGCAGTGGCAGTCGCCTCGGTGCCGATGCCGCCAGGTCGGTTTAATACGGCCCGCAGGGTAACCATGCACCCCCCTCTGACCAGGATAGCGCCAATCCATGGCAGTCTCGTGACACGCCACGACTGCTGGCGCCGGGGTGATCGAGCGAAAAACGTCTGCGACCGACCTGGTCCAACGTCGGTGGGAGGGGTGGACGGCCACCCGCGCGCGTTGTCGCTATTTGTAAGCGAGCACCGCCTGGGACGATGGGGAGGTGCTCGAACACCAACCGGTCGGCGTGGCGGTGGCGAAGCTCCTACGGGGACGCCAAGCTACGGCGGCTGATTACTTGATTTATTTCGTTTAACGGGGTATCCGTGCCTCGCTTGGGGTTCGACGGATCGGTGATGAAGCGCCATGACGACAGTCAGCGCAGTGGCCGGTCGGCGGTGACTGTCGGTCACCTCCGAGTCGTTGACAGGCGCGCCGCGCCTATGCTAGCGTGCGTCGCTTGGGGTTTCGACGGATGCCGATGAAGCGCCATGATGACAGTCAGCGCGGTGACCGGTTGGCGGTGACGTTCGGTGACCCCGGTGACCCCCGAGTCGTTGACAGGGTGACCGCGTCCATAGCAAGCTTGCCTCGTCTGGGGTTCGACGGATCGATGATGAAGCGCCATGACGACAGTCAGCACAGTGGCCGGTGGCCGGTGATGTTCGGTGACGTCCGAGTTGTTGACAGAGTGGCCGCGTCCACAGCAAGCTTGCCTCGTCTGGGACGACGGATGCCGATGAAGTGCCACGACGACAGTCAGCGCAGTAACCGGCTGGCGGTGGCGCAGCCGGTGCATCCTACCCCCCCCCAAGATTTGCAAGCAGCCTACTAGAAAGCCCTGACGGCGCGCTTGGCCGCGCCCTTGATTCCTTCGCCGCCGCTGGCGTCGACAGCGCGGCGGCTCCCGTAGACGTCCACACCCAACGTCCCTCACTCCCACGCGGCCGCCGGCTCGGCGCCGGCCGCTGCACGCCGTGGGGCGACACCACCACCATCATGCAAGGAAGCCGGTGTTACCGGCGCAAGCAAAAAACCCCGGGCTACGGGTCGCAGACCCGAGATCCCGAAACAAGGGGGAGCACTATGGCTCTTCGATTTATTTCTTTGGCACTGGCGTTCGCGCTGGTGGCTACCGTTACGTTCGCCAGCGGCGACAGCGATGACGACTCGGCCGCGGCGGCCGAGAAGGAGTACGTGACCGATCCGTCCACCGGCAAGCAGGTTGTCGCGCCGGAATACGGCGGGACCCTCACGTACGTGATGAATAAGCGCCCGGAGACGCATGGCGACAGCTGGGTCACCCACGCGGCGGGGCTAATCTCGGCACCGGTGACGGACAAGCTGGGCCAGGCGGACTGGGCTACCGACCGCAGTATCCTCGCGTTCACAACCTTCTTTCCCGAGAGCGTCGTGACCGGCCACCTGGCAGAGAGCTGGGAGAACCCGGATCCGTTGACCTACATCTATAAGCTCCACGATAACGTCTTCTTTCACGACAAGCCGCCGGTGAACGGCCGCCAGCTGACTGCCGACGACGTGGCCTGGAACTACGAGCGCCTGTTTGGCATCGGCAGGTTTGCCGGCCAGGAGCCCGCGCCGCACACCTGGGGAACCAAGTCGATCCCCGTCGAGTCGGTAACGGCTACCGACGAGCTGACGTTCGTGATCAAGCTTTCGCGGCCGCACGCGGACACGTATCGACAGCTGTTCGACGACTGCCACATCCGGGTATTTGCACCGGAGACGTTAGACACGCTCGACGACCCCAACAAGTTGATCGGCACCGGGCCCTTCACCATGGTCGAGGCCGACCTCGGCAGCTCGATCACGTATGACAGGAACCCCAACTACTGGAAGGACGACGAGAAATTCCCCGGGAACCGGCTGCCCTATGTCGACAGGATCGTGGCGCTGACGATGGGCGACGAGGCGACCAAGCTTGCGGCGCTGCGCTCGGGTCAGGTCGATTTCAGCGGGTCGCCGGGTGTTGCGCAGATCGCTTCGCCCCAAAGCGTGCAGGACCTCCGGAAAAGCAACCCCGGCATGCAGGCCTGGCCGATCGCGTTCCGAAACGACACGGCGTCGGCCATCAAGTTGACAGAGGAGGGGCCTCTCACCGACATACGGGTGCGCCACGCACTGCAGATGGCGATCGACAACGAGACCATCAGGGACACCTACTTCTCGGGCTTCGGAACCTGGGAGCCAATGGGCCCCACCGGGCCGTCGTGGGGCTCCTATAACTCCTTCGATACTTGGCCCGAAGAGATCAAGCAGCACTGGGTCTACGACCCGGAAGGTGCCGAGCGACTCCTCGACGAGGCCGGCTACCCACGCGGGGCGGATGGCGTCCGCTTCCGGACCTCGATGTGGCAAAGCGCGCAACGATCCGACGTCGGCTACCATGAGCTGCAAGTCGGTTACTGGAAGGAGATCGGGGTGGAGGTCGAGCTGAATGTGCTCGACGACGCCACCAGGTACGCGGAGTACCAGGCGATGACCGACCAGGACGCAGCCATACGGCTGGCGAAGGAGCTCGACATGTGGGTGATCGAGCAGCACCCCTACATCTGGGGTGTGCGGGTTGGAACGTTCAACGTTGCGCAGCCGTGGATCGTCGGCCTCAACGGCGAGTTGCAGATTGGCAACTGCGGCTGGGGAGGGCTATTGGCTCGGTCGTGGATCGATAGTCAGCTCAAGTCCGAGTTGAACTAGCTAGCTCGTCTTTGCCTTTTTGCGCCTGGGGTCGGCCTGCGTGGCCCCAGGCCTTCCTTCTCGCGTGCGAACCTACGTCATCCGCCGGCTGCTGCTGTTCATCCCCACGCTGTTCATCGTGAGCATGCTGGTGTTCCTGTCGGTACGCCTGCTCCCCGGCGATTTTGTCGACATCTTGCTGAACGACCCTCAGTATGGCGCGACCGAGGTTGACAGGGAGCGGTTTCGCGAGAGGCTGGGGCTGAACGTCCCAGCGCACATCGCTTACGCGCGCTGGGTGTCGGGGATCCTGTTGCACGGGACGCTTGGTGAATCCCTGCTCCGGGGTCACAAGCCCGTGGAGATCAAGATCCTCGACCGAGTGCCCGTCACCCTGGAGCTGGGGGGCGCCGCGCTGCTCATCGGCCTGTTAATCGCGCTGCCGGTGGGCATCTACTCGGCGGTGCGTCAGGACACCCTGGGCGATTACGCGGGCCGCAGTGCCGCCATCTTCGGGCTGGCCACGCCCAACTTCTGGCTGGCCCTCATGGTCCTCATCTTTCCCGGCATCTGGTGGGGTTGGACGCCACCGCTGCGACTGTTCGACTTCAGCGAGGATCCGCTGGCCCACGTCGGCATGTTCATCATCCCCGGCCTGATCCTGGGCACCGGCCTCTCTGCCGCCACGATGCGGATGACGCGCACCATGATGCTGGAAGTGCTGCGGCAGGACTACGTGCGCACGGCGTGGGCCAAGGGCCTACGCGAGCGGCTGGTCGTCGTCCGCCACGCGATGAAGAACGCGCTCATTCCGGTGGTGACGCTCATCGGGCTGCAGTTGCCGATCCTGGTGGGTGGTTCGGTCATCATCGAGACGCTGTTCAACCTGCCCGGCCTGGGGTCGCTGCTCGTCCAGGCGCTGTCGTTGCGTGACTATCCGATGGTCTCGGGCATCAACCTCTTCATTGCCACCTTCATCCTGTTCGCCAACCTGCTCATCGACCTGCTGTACGCTTACCTCGACCCGAGGATTCGCTACCAGTGAGCAACTTCGCTGAACCCGCCGGCGCCGAAGAGCGACGCCGGCGCGGCCCTCTTGCGGACTTCATTTACCGGCTGGTCCGGGAGAAGCCGTTGGGCCTGCTCGGTGCCGTCATCATCGTGGTGTTCGTGCTGGTGAGCGTCTTCGCCGACGTGCTGGCACCGGACCCCGAGCAGCGTCAGGACGTGACCCGGAGGCTGCAGGGCTCCTCGGCCGAGCATCTGCTGGGAACCGATCATACGGGGCGCGACTTCTTGAGCCGCAACATCTACGGCGCGCGCCTGTCGCTGCTGGTCGGCTTCGCGGCGACCACGGTGGCGGTGCTGGTGGCCACCGCCGTCGGCGGCCTGTCGGGGTTCGTCGGCGGCCGACTCGACCTGCTGACGCAGAGATTCGTCGATGCCTGGATGGCGTTTCCGGGACTTCTCCTGCTCATGACCATCATGTCGATCCTGGGTACCGGTGCGCCGCAAATCATCATCGTGCTGGGCCTGACCTACGGCATTGGCAGTTCGCGCGTGATCCGGGGCGCGGTGATCGGGGTGAAGGAGAACGCCTACTTCCAGGCTGCACAGGCGTTCGGCAGCCCGCCCTGGCGCACGGTGCTGCGCCACGTGCTGCCGAACGTGCTGGCGCCCATCATCGTCATCTTCAGCATCACTATCGGCGCGTCGGCGCGGTCATCATCACCGAGGCCTCGCTGAGCTTTCTGGGCTTCGGGTTGCCGCTGAGCGTTCCCAGCTGGGGCGGCCTGCTGAGCCGCGAGGGCCGCCACTACATGCAGCAGGCACCGTGGCTGGCCATGTGGCCCGGCATCTTCCTCACCATCGTGGTGTACAGTTTCAACATGTTCGGCGACGCGGTGCGCGACCTGCTCGACCCGCGGCTGCGCGGCGGGGTGGGCCGCATGGGCGCCCACGGCGGCAAGGCGCTGCAGAAAGCGGTGCGGGCGCGCTCGTCGCGCAGCTGACCGACACGGGGGCGCCAAACCACGAGCAACGAAACCGGCGATACCTCTCCGTGGCCCGTGCTGATTCGGAGCGGGTGAGT
The DNA here is from genome assembly GCA_965198005.1 of Spirochaetia bacterium. Lineage (GTDB taxonomy): Bacteria > Spirochaetota > Spirochaetia > SZUA-6 > Bin103 > Bin103. The sequence goes on along the minus strand of CBDAOI010000002.1, from coordinate 71,404 downwards.
ATGCCGGGCAACATCCTCGAGACCATCGATCGCCTCAAGCGGGAGCTTGATGCGCTACGCCCGCTGCCGTGCGCCCCGCGCGGACCGGCGGCAATCTCGCCGGGGATAGCCTCCTGCACAAGCCGATCCCCGGGCAATTGTGTGTTGCCGAAATTGACTTAGTTTGGTTTAGTCTCCGCTGATACGGTACGCCTGTTCGGTAGTAACGCTCATGCGCAGTCAGGCGCCGCTCGATTGTGGCGTCGGCGCCGGCCGCTGCCACAAAGGACGCTGGGTGTGGACGTCTACGGGAGCCGCCGCGCTGTCGACGCCAGCGGCGGCGAAGGAATCAAGGGCGCGGTCGCTCAGCAAGATGTCGACGTAGTCGCCGGGGAGTAGGCGCACGGTAAAGAACACCAGCGTGCTCAGGATGAACAGCGTCGGACTACTGGAAGGACGACGAGAAGTACTCGCTCGGCACCCGCCGGGTCGTAGGACCAGAACCAATGATCCCGCCGTACTCCGGCTTCACGGTCGGGGCAGTGTTCGGTATTCCATGACAGAGTAAGCAGACGGAGAAGTAGTTGCCGTTGGCGGTCTCGAGGTCGATCGCCATCTGCAGCGCATGGCGCACCCTGAGAGATTCCAGTTGTGCCACTGCAACGAGCAGCCGGTCGAACGGATCGCGATGATGATCAGGCAACTGCGCGACCCGGCAGGCGTGACGGTGTTCAATGGGTAGCGATTCGATGCCGTCACGGGTCAATCGTGGCTGGATGAACACTGCGGGAGGCTCGGGAAGGCTGCGGAGCGGAGCGAGGCATGAGGTGATCGCGTTTTGTTTATTTTGTTCATTTTGCCGCCCGGTTGACTTGTTTGCCGCAAGTGTGCCAGGGTAGGCGCCTCGGGTTGGAACGGATGCAAAAGACGTCTCACCCTGAGTCCAGTAGTCGGGATAGTCTTGGAGATAGCCGATCCACAAGCCGCCTTCTTGCCAATACACATATTTCACGGTTCTCATCACCAGAATCCGGTCCTCGTCTCTGCAAGGGTAGGTGGTCTCGCCGGGTGTGTCAAATATGATGGCATCAAGTGACCACGAGCAGCAGCCGTTGTGCGAGCGGCACAGCTATGTGGGAAGACCGCGACCGACACGAAGTTCAGAGCTCCGGTCCTGTGGCAAACACACCGGGAATGTTGTCGAGCTGGTCGAAGACCCGCGTGTTGGCTTCAAACTCCGCTGCTTGTTCGTTGCTCCAGGTCCCGGCGAGGTCGGACACGTCACGTTGACGATCGTTCCCGTCTCCGAGATGAAGCGATTCAATCAGGACCTGGATGATTGTTTTGTTCAGGCTCTTGTTTTGCGTCCGTGCCAACTCGCGCAATCGGCGATCCAATGCCTGAGGAACGTCTCGCAGCGTGATGTGACTCATAGACATGCCTCCATTGCTTCATTGCATGGAGTCATACTCGCTCGTCTACGGCCGTCCGGTCAAACCCCCATCACCGGAGCACGCCTGTCGCTGCTGGTCGGCTGTACGCTGCCCGCGCAGCCCGTGCGGAAGTCGTAGGCCGACAAATGATGGACCATGGTCATAATCCATGGCCGGCATCCGGGTACACCGGGCCACGCACATGAGCCGATCCGCCGCCGCGTTAATCACGATGACCTCTGATCGCCTGAGGAACTGCTGGCGCGAACCCGACCGCGCTACGCGGCCGGAGCAGAGCGGTAGCTGGCACAGCGCGGGTCGCGCCGTCGGTTATGGACGGTGCAGCGCAAACGCAAATTGACCATGTCGTTACTGCCGCCCTGCGCCACCGGCACGATGTGGTCGATCTGCACCAGGTGGGTCGACCCGCAGGTCACGCCGGTGAGCGGGTCCTGGTAGCAGCAAGCCCCACCGTCCCTCCGCCACACCGCACGTCGCACCGCCGCCGGAATGTGCCGCCTCCCCCGGCGCGCGCGGGCGGATTCGGGTGCTGGCGGCTGCGCCGCCGTGCGATCTCCGGACAGCCGCGCTCGCACCCCGCAGTGCAACTCGGCGGCCGTCCGGGAAGGCCCCTTCCCTGCCCGCGGCGCCTGCTGGTTCTGCGCCGAACTCGGAGTGCCGCGGCGAACCTGCTCGCTTCCCGGGGTCGCTACTGTCTGCGCTTGCCGGTTCGGCGCCGAACCGCCGGCAGGTGCGACGCTGGAGTCGGCCGCAACAGGACCGGGCGCAGGAGAGCCGGCAGCGACCGAGCCGGCGTGGCGCGGAGTCCGATCACCACTCCGATCCGCTGCCCGCGGCGCTTGTTGGTTCTGCGCCGAACTGCCACCGCGTGCGCCCGCGGTGCCGGCGGCGACCGGACCGCGTGTGGGAAAGCCGCCATCAACCGAGCCGGCGTGGCGCGAAGTCCGATCGCCACTCCGGTCCGTGTTGGTTCTGCGCAGAACCGGGTATGTCGTGCGATCGCCACTCGGCGGTCCGGCGACCGCCGGAGCGGCAGTGGGTTCTGGCAGCGACCGAGCCGGCGTGGCGCGGAGTCCGATCGCCACTCCGATCCGCTGCCCGCGGCGCTCGCCGGTTCTGCGCCGAACTGCCGGCGCGTGCGACGCTGGGGCCGGCGGCGGCCGAAGCGGGAGCGGGAGAGCCGGCATCGGCCGAGCCGGCGGCGTGGCGCGGAGTCCGATCGCCACTCGGGTCCGGGACCCGCGGCGCCTGTTGGTTCTGCGCCGAACCGCCGGCAAGTGCGACGCCGGGGCCGGCGGCGACCGGAGCGGGTGCGGGGCTGCCAGCAACCGGACCCGCGGCAACCGAACTGCGGGCAGCCGCGGTCGCGGGCACCCCCTCGCCAGGCACACTGGTGGCGCAGGTCGACGAGCCGGCCTCGGGCGTAGCCGCGCCCACCGCACCTCCGGCGACCCGGCGTTTGCCGGTGACGGCGCGTTCCTGCTCGCACGTCTCGGCGGGCCGCGCCGGCACCGCCGCCCCCCGCTTGGCGCGACTCCGCTCCCGCATCGGGTCGTACTTCCGCTCCGCCTGCTGCAGCAGGTAGGCGAGCAGTTGCCCGGTGGTGAAGCCCGGGTTCACGTGCGACAGCCAGCCCTTCAGCTTGGCGATGGTCCCTATACTGCTCTGGTCCAGGATCACCCGCACCGCGTAGCGGCCGCCGCCGAGGGCGCGCTGCTGCTCTCGCGGCAGGCCCAGCTCCGGCTCCAGTTCCGCCAGCAGCTTCTCGGTCTCACGGGCCGACTTGTTGGCGACCAGATCGACCAGTTCGACCTTCTGGTCCCGGGTCCATGCCGGTGGTGGTTCCGTCGCGGGCGGCGGCGGCGCAGACTCGCGGGCCGCACCCGGGGGCGGCGACGCAGCGGCCGACGCCAACGCCGCCGGGGATGCGGCCGCGGCCTTCCCGGCGGCGGCCGCGGTTTCCGCAGCCGGCGACGTCGCCGGCCCTGGCGCCAGCGCTGCGGCAGGCGCGACTTCCTGGGTTCCCGCGACTTCCGTCTGCGCCGGGTGCACCCCTCCAGCCGACGACTCCCCGGCGCCCACCCTTACAGCGCCCGTCGCCGACACGCTCGCCGACTCACTCGCCCGCTCACGGACGGCTTTACGGGAAGCCTTACGAGCCGCTTTCCGCGCACGCTTTTCAATCGCGTTCTGCAACTGACTCGCGGTCGTGAGATTCAACTCGCCGCTGCGCAGCTTGTCTGCTATCCCTGGCATTTCACGACACAACTTCATCACCATGATTCTCCGCCAAGCGCATCCATTACTGTAGTTCAGCTCCCGTACCGCGTACGCGAACAGACTCGGATAGCCACGTTCTTCGTACAGCTCACGGCGCTCTATTTCGTCCAAGTGCCGGATCGTGACGATGGTGAGTGCGGTCTCGTGGCGGGCCAGTTCTCTGGTCCTGAACAGTAGATCGGCGTCGCTTACCAAGTGGAAAGTGTTGGGTACATCGAGAGACTGGCAAGAGGCATCAGATACGACATTATTCATGTCGATAGTATACCACGAAGCGAAACAATATGCAAGCTTACAGCGGCGTAATTCTAGAATAATCCATGATTCGATAAGGACTGCAGAAACTCGGTGACTAGATCGCTGGATAGGTCATCGTCGGCATGGATTGAAAGCGGTCGCCCACGCGCTCGGCAACGGCCAGCCAGCCGGATCGGTCCAACTCCGGAGATCGATCCTCGTAGTAGTCGGTGATCCTGGCGGCCACGTCAGGTCGCCTAGACACCGCGTCAGCACCGCTCCTCCCGCTCGCGTCCGGTGAGGGCCGGCGGCGTGGCGTCGTCGTCGGGAGTGAAAGCCGGTGTTACCGGCGCAAGCAAGAAACGGGCTACGGGTCGCAGACCAGAGATCCGATCATTGGCCTGTTTATTCGCTGCCTGAGGCGCCGGAATGTGGCCTCGTCGATTCCCGTGGCCGCTTCGATGGTGGACCACGGTATATCTCGTGCCACAAAGCCCTCAATGGCTCGCACGCGCCCCTTCAACTCATCTTCCCGGTGGCCTTCCCGACGGCCTTCCCGACGGCCTCGCTCAATCATTTCCTCCACGTAATTCATCACCTCTCCTCCGCGGCCCGGCACGTTCCTCCGCAACGACTCCGCAAACAGCGCTCCCTGATAGCGCCCGAAAACCGCCGCTTTCAGCGCCGCTTTTCGCCCAGCCGAACCTCTCTCTCGGAGCTGTCGTATCCGACCAGCTCCGAGAGTACCACCGGCACCAGTAGCGGCAACCGCGCTTCATCTTCATGGTTCCGGTGCCACTGCTGCCACACCTGTACGCAGTAGCCCAGCAGCCGCAGCCGCAGCCACTGGTCCGGCGTCGACTGATGCTCCAGCAGCACGTACACCAGCACCGGCGTCTCCGTTCCCTCCCGCTCCACCGAATACAGCAGATCGGTCTCGTTGCGCCGCCAGTCGTCAGCCACGAAGCGACCGCGCAGCAGGGCGAGCGTCGACCACTTCAGCGTGTCGGCGAGCGGGCGCGGCACGCAGGTGCGCAGCAGGCTGGCGGCGTCCTGCTCGTTCGAGAACACGCGCTGGAAGTACTTGTCGTGCGGCTGACTGATCGCCTTCCCCGGCTCGTCGATGTCCGGTTGCTCTGCTGCCCGCTCGTCGGCCATGAGACCCGCCGGCGAACGTATCCGTGCGGCATCTTCGATGTCAACGCCAATCGCCGGCTGCGCTAACCGGCTGCGCCCTGGCCGCGCTCGCTGCCATGCTCGATGCCGGTGGCACCGGTAGTGCGCTACCACACAGAAAGAATGCACCCGGGCGCGATGGCGGCGTCGATCTCGCCCGCCAGCAGCATCCGGCCGAGGTCATTGTTGGGCGACGCCACCACGTTGGACGGCGCGACGTACTCCTGCCCGCGCCGCCTGCCGGTTCGGCGCCGAGCGGGTCGTGTCGCGCCGAACCTGCTCGCGGCCCGGGGCCGGTACTGCCTGCGCTGCGCTTGCTGGTTCTGCACCGAACCGCCGGCAAGTGCGACGCTGGAGTCGGCCGCAGCAGGACCGGGCGCGGGAGAACCGGCATCGGCCGAGCCGGCGGCGTGGCGCGGTGTCCGAGCGCCACTCCGGTCCGGGACCCGCGCCGCCTGTTGGTTCTGCGCCGAACCGGGTGTGGCCCGCTGGTCGTGCTCGCTCCCCGGGGCCGCTACTACCAGCTCCGCTCGCCGGTTCTGCGCCGAACTGTCGGCGCGCGCGACGCGGGGGCCGGCGACCGCCGGAGCGGCAGTGGGCAAGCTGGCAGCGACCGAGCCGGCGTGGCGCGGAGCAGATTGGCAACTGTGGCTGGGAAGGGCCTGTTCATCCCCACGCTGTTCATCGTGAGCATGCTGGTGTTCCTGTCGGTACGCCTGCTCCCGGGCGATTTTGTCGACCTCTTGCTGAGCGACGCTCAGTATGGCGCGACCGAATGTCGACACGGAGCGGTTTCGCGAGATGCGACGCCGGCGCGGCCCTCTTGCGGACTTCTTCTACCGGCTGGTCCGGGAGAAGCCGATGGGCCTGCTCGGCGCCGTCATCATCGTGCTGTTCGTGCTGGTGAGCGTCTTCGCCGATGTGCTGGCCCCGGACCCCGAGCAGCGTCAGGACGTAACCCGGCGACGGCAGGGCTCCTCGGCCGAGCATCTGCTGGGCACCGATCACACCGGGCGCGACATCCTGACCATCGTGGTATATGGCTTCACGCACCCACTCGACCGCCTGATGCTGATGCCAGCTTGAACGACGGGTGCATCGGTGATAGGGTGTTCTCACGCCTGTTGCGGATCACGGTGTGGTTATCTCTACCGTACGCGCATTGAGCAGACGACAATGAAAGACCAGGTCATACAGAAGAACCCACGGATTCAGGGCGGTGTCCCCGTGTTCATCGGGACGCGTACACCCGTAAAGAACCTGTTCGATTACTTGGAAGCTGGGGAAACACTGGAACAATTCTTGTTCGATTTCCCTGCAGTGGATCGCGCGAAGGCCGTTGCTGCCCTGGAGATGGCACGCGCGGCTCTGGACGCCGATGCGCATTCTGCTTGATGAGTCACTACCACGAAGACTGGTCGGCGAGCTTGCTGGTCATACAGCGTCCACAGTAACCGATTGTGGTTGGTCCGGACTGGAAAATGGTGAATTGTTGCGTACGGCCGCTCCTGGCTTTGATGTGTTTCTCACGGCCGATCAGAATCTGGAGTATCAACAGAACCTCAGCAGGTTACCGCTGGCCGTACGCTCCGTCCACTGCTCCCTGAGTTACTGGACCTTCTGGAGAGACTTGAACCACCTAGACCAGCTCCGGCGTAGATGAATCGCCGCGGTCCCTTCGGGAGACTCCAGACTGATACCGAAACGTCATAGCACCGGAATCACGTGCAGTTTCTCCTCGCCGCGAACGACGGCCTCATGGTGAATCCGGGAGTCTGTCGTGGCGAAGTCGATGCCCTCACTGACCGCCAGTCCAAGGAGATATACGTCGGAAAGCTGCCCAGCGGACGACCCGTTCGTGGTTCTCGTGCCGTGGGTCGATCCGTGCGATCAGCACGTTCACATCCAGACCATCGTCGTGTACAGCTTCAACATGTTCGGCGACGCAGTGAGGGACCTGCTTGATCCGAGGCTCAGGGGCGGTGTCGGGCGAATGGGTGCCTATGGCACGAAGTCGGTTAAGAAAGCCAGGAAGAAACCGGAAGCCAGGGCTAATAAGCAATTTTCGTGACACAAATTATTATGCGCACTACGCGTTCTTTCGAGGAAGAACAAATGAGCCACGAACGGTTCGATCTCACCGCTTCTTGCCAACTCGCCCATGCTCTGGGCCGCCATCAGCAGCGCTGAAAGCGCGGCGTCCACGGCCACTCCCGCACCGCCTCCGCAAACAGCTCCACGAATTCCCGCGCATGCCGCCAGCGTCGCTTACCCTGGTAGAATACCACCGGCATAATGGGCGGTAGCTCCGGTCGCTTCTTGTCGGCCCGCAGAGCATCTGCCTAGATACGGGGAGATGAAGGTGGCTGCCAGTAGGCCTATGGCGGTGGCCGGAGTGGCTTCAGTTCCGTAATTGCTGCCGCCTTGTCACTCCTCATGGCATGCCAGAGATCCCAATCCTGCTGTAGCCCGAGCCAGAAGTCCGCGGACATGCCGACTACCCGTTCCAGTCGCAACGCCGTGTCGGGCGTCACGCTGCGCCGGCCACGGATAATCTCATTCAGGCGGGGAAATGATACACCCAGTTGGATGGCACACGCCGACTGACTCACGCCGAGAGGCTTCAGGAACTCCTCCAGAAGCATCTCCCCGGGGTGAGTCGGGGGCCTGCCTCCAGGGAGCCGCTTCGTCACCAGTCGACTGTCGTCAGTGGTGGTTCGCCGGGCATGGCGCGGTTCAGTGGTAGTCTGCGATTCCAACCTCGTCGGCATAGCCGGCCTCCCAACGGAAACAGATTCGGTACTGGTCGTTGATCCTGATGCTGTACTGCCCTGAGCGAGACCCGCGCAATCGTTCCAATCGATTCCCCGGCGGGACGGCCAGTTCTCGAATGTCGCTGACTCGATTTATCTGATCCAGCTTACGCCGCGCCACCGGCCAAACAACTCTCGGACAGGTCCTCCGCGCCGCGACGGAGTCAGTTCCGTCAAACACATCTGCAGTACCTGCGGTCACGGAACGACCGTATCACGGATCACATTATATCGGATAACGCTAAGAACGTCAAAGGGTCAATATGAGCTTCGCCCAGGTGCTGATGGCCGACTGTAGATGACCGGTCTTGTTGGCGTTAGCCGTTAGCCAAGTGCGAGCGACACGATGCCGTGAGGTCGCCGATACCGGCTTCCTGGTAGCATTCGCCAATGCCCGCGACGTCCACCACGATTGGGCCGTCAGTGTGGCGCGGCGAGTCTCCCCGCCATGCCTCACGTGCGAAGCAGTGCTGGCCGAGACCGCGTTTCACCTCGGCAGCGTTGCGCTTGTGCTGGCTATGATCGGAGCTTGACTGTGTGCCGCGTGTGTGGTAGGCTACGTTTCTCATGGGCACGGTGATGCGTGACGATACTTCCCAGCTCTGGCACCGGTTCGCGGTGACGCAGCCGGTGTGCTGGCCCTCGGAGCGGCCATTCGCCCCTGCTGGCGGCCTGGGCGGCTCATTCGGCTCATTGCGTTAGCTACGTTAGCCATGTTGGTATCGCTCTGATGGCAACCCTCTCCGTACGCGCTCTCCCCGACCCCCTGCATCGCCGCTTCAAGCTGCTGTGTGCCACCCGCGGTCTGTGGATGCGCGCGGAGGTGATTCGCCCGATCGAGCGGGAACTCGCCATGGTCGACGATCTTGAGGCCGCTCTGCGTGCGGTGCTCGGCCAAGCGTCGGCGCCGCCTCGAGAGGACCTCGGCAGTTGGGCCGGCTGGGCCGATTCGTGGTTGGCGTCCATGGGAATGGAGGTTATCATAGGGTGGATGCAGTCAATCGCCGCTACATCCGGGTATGGCTGTGCCTCACCTGCGGAGGGCTTGAGTGACCTATAACACGTCAACGCTTATGACGCTCTGTTCCCCTGACAGCCGCTCGCCGAGAATTGCTGAAAATCAGCTCGCGGCGGGCTTGCTTAATGGTGAGGAGTCCCTCCCCCCCCCAGAATTGCAGGCAGCCTACTAGAAAGCCCTGTCGGCGCGCCTGGCCGCGCCCTCGATTCCTTCGCCGCCGCTGGCGTCGACCGCGGAGCGGCTCCCGTAGACGTCCACACCCAACGTCCCTCACTCCCGTGCGGCCGCCGGCTCGGCGCCGGCCGCCACACGCCGTGGGGCGACACCACCACCATCATGCAAGGAAGCCGGTGTTACCGGCGCAAGCAAAACCCCGGGCTACGGGTCGCAGACCCGAGATCCCGATACAAGGGGGAGCACTATGGCTCTTCGATTTATTTCTTTGGCACTGGCGTTCGCGCTGGTGGCTACCGTTACGTTCGCCAGCGGCGACAGCGATGACGACTCGGCCGCGGCGGCCGAGAAGGAGTACGTGACCGACCCATCCACCGGCAAACAGGTGCTCAAGCCCCAGTATGGCGGGACAATCACCTATGCCCTGGAGACGCCGCTTACGCACACTGACACCTACATATGGCACGGGGCTCAAGTGGCCGTCAGTGGCGTTGTAGAGGGGCTAGCCATCCATGACTGGGCAATAGATAGGGACGTGTACGACTTGACAAGTGATCAGAACGCTCCATGGCTCTTCAGAGGGCACCTGGCGGAAAGCTGGGAAACGCCCGACGACACAACGATTGTTTTCAACATCCGCCAGGGCGTTCACTATCACGATAAGGAGCCGGTGAACGGGCGGGAGCTAACTGCCCAGGATGTGGAATATAACTTTCATCGTTTGTTGGGTCTTGGCAGCGGCTTCACTGAACCTTCCCCCCAGACGTGGGGTGTCCTGACGTTGCCAATCGAATCGGTAACAGCGACCGACAAATGGACGGTTGAAATCAAGCTGAGCCAGCCGGACCTCCGTGCGCTGGGGTTTCTCCTCGGGGATTGCCATGGTATTGTATACCCCCCCGAGATAATCGAGGAACACGGCAACGCTGAGGATTGGCGGACGATAGTCGGCACCGGGCCCTGGATGCTGACTGACTGGGTCGAGGCCGCCTCTCTGACCTGGGTAAAGAACCCCAACTACTGGAAAGACGACGAGAAGTTCCCGGGGCATCACACTCCATTTGAAGAGTGGCCGGCAGAGCTGAAGGGCTATTACACGTATGACCTGGAAGGTGCCGGGAAACTCCTGGATGAGGCCGGCTATCCGCGCGGAGCGGACGGAATCCGATTCACGGCAGAATTGTTGCACCGAGATGCCTACGATTTGGGCTATACGGAAATAGCTGTGGGCTACTGGGCTGATATTGGCGTTGATGTAACGACTAGTGTTATAGACACAGGGACCTGGGTGGCTACCAAAGCAGATACCACGTATGAGATGAGCGGTGGCGACATGGCCCAACCGAACGCTGTGTGGGCCATGCAAGTTCATCGCGATAGCAATCCGTTTATCCGCGAATACCTGGCCTGTAGCGACCCATGCGCAATCGACACCTCCGTGATGGACGCGGCCTCCGATGCCTTTTACGCTGCTGCGACCTTGGAGGAGCAGGCGGAGGCAGCGCAAGCGTATAATATGTTCGCGATCGAGCAACACATGCAGATTTGGGGTCCTCTGGCTCCACAGTTTCAGGCGAACAATCCGTGGGTCAAGGGCTATAACGGTGAATTCTCGCTGGGAGACCTGACGTATCATCCCATCCTCGCCCGCCTCTGGATCGACCAGGATCTGAAGCGAGAAATGGGGTTCTGATTCAATCGCCCTTTGGGCGAGTGAAATAGGAGTCGCTGCGCGACTCGACGAGCCGGTTTGTCCCTCTCACCCATCCCAGGGTGGGAGGGGCCGGGTCGTGGTGACTGCGTCATGAGAGCCTACATCATCCGGCGGCTGCTGCTGGTCGTCCCGACCCTGTTCATCTTGAGCGTGTTGGTGTTCCTGTCCGTCCGCTTCATCCCCGGCGACGTCATCGACATCATGGCCAGTCGCACGCTATTCGTGGGCGGCCAGCTCGACCGCGCGGCCATCGAACAGCGGCTCGGTCTGGACCTGCCGATCCACGTGCAGTACGGCCGCTGGATCGGCGGCATCCTCCTGCGCGGCACCCTCGGCGAGTCGCTGCTGGGCGGTTGGCGGATCGAGGAGCGCATGCTGGGACGACTCCCGGTCACCGCCGAGCTCGGGCTGCTGGCCATCCTGCTGTACGCGTCGCTGGACCCGCGGATTCGGTACGAATGAGGCACGCCCATGGGTGACGTATCACCGCTGACGCCGGCCGTCGCCGAGCCCGCCGCCGGGGCGGCTGCGGCTGGGCAGGCTGGACCGCGGCGGTTCTTCGGCCGGCTGGTCCGCGAGCAGCCGCTGGGCACCGCCGGCGGCATCGTCATCCTGATCCTGGTGCTGGTGTGGTTGAGGTGACTACCCGTGATTCGTCCGGTTACGCAGCTTTGAGATACCGAGCGGCAGATCGTCGAGCGTGATCCCGAACGGCAACAGGCCCGGATTCTCCACCTCCAGCCGATCGTCGAAGATCGCGACTCGGATCGGCGCACCGCGTTGCGAGTAGTCCGCGTGGGCGACCGCGTTGACGATCGCTTCGCGGACCGCGGCCGGGGGCAGGTTCCACCGGTCCCGCCGGCGCACTGGGCCAATGTCGGCGCCGCGCAGCGCATGCTTGCTCACGAACGCGATCGCTTCCTCAATCGCGTGGGGCAGCGACATCTTGAGGTCGATCTGGTCGCGAATGGTCGATCTGTCGGTTCCCGTGAACCGGCCGGCTTGAACCCATGCGTCGGGGAAATGGGCAAGTCGATCCACCCCGAATAGCAGCACGCCGCCGACGGTCGGGACCATGCGACCCTGGTGCGAGGTCAGGAGCCTGAGGGTTTCGAGGTTGCGGCGCGTCAGCCTCCGTACCGGGGCAAACAACTCGGAAGCAGCTCGGAAGTCGATGGCTTCCGAGTCGAGGGCCGGCAGCGGCCCCTCGTCGAAGGTCTCGCCACTGGCGAAGCGTCTCATTTCAGCAATCAGAGCCGCATCCGCCAAACGGTTGCTGGAACCGACACGCACGTAGCAGCCGGCCATGGGGCCGGCGCGGGCGATGAAGTGAGGCCGAGCCGGGCTCGGATAGACCTCGACCGCCAAGATCAGCGTGTTGCGGTAACTGAGGATCTGCACATCCGGCAGGAGCCGCGGCCGGATGGAGTCGCTGATCAGATTGGTTACGCGTTCCTCCATGTCCAGCGGCTCACTCACGCCACGGACATGGCCGGTTCGATCCTCGACACCGATGAGAGTGGTGCCCCCGGCCGTGTTGGCAAACGCAACGAGCGTGCGCAGAAACCCTTCCGGCGAGGAGAGGTCGCGCTTGAACTCCAGGTTCTTGCCCTCGGGCCTGCGTAGCATCTCGACGAGGTCCATCACTCGGAAGTTTACTCTGAAGCATCGTTGCAGCCCACACTTCCGAGCTCCAAGCACAGCACGCGCAAGTTGCTCTTTTTTTGGGGCCCCAACTGAAGTGCGCCCGATCCACCATGGGCACGGGCGCGTGTGTGCGGGACCAGACGACCGTGCTGTCGGTGCCTCCAGGGAAGTGCTTGCCATAACCCGGGCGGCCGGCTATAGTAGTCCGCGTATGGGGACCCACGCGCTCCACCCCAGCCCCCGGCTAGCAGTCGCGCGGCGGGCGATGAGGCTGCCACGCAGCGCAGCCCGAAGCGCTTGCTACATACCTCGCGCTGGTCTAAGCTGCAGGTGTATGGGTAACGACATGACCCGGCCCAGCCGACCGCCCGGCGCCGGTGCTGAGCGCGGCACCATCGATCTGCGTGGCACCCAGCCGCCACGCATCCATGCGCCCAACGGCCGACCGCGTCGGCCGCAACGCGTCCGCGCGTCTAACGGCCAACCCTGTTGGCCGCAAACCCCACGAGTCCACTCGCTCAAGGGGCCCGCACCCCCACCCCGCGTGGTGTTGTGCGGCATGCCCAGGTCAAAGGAGGCAAGAGATGAAATCTCCGTACGACTAACGCGGCTCGGGACCGAGCGGCCTCGGCCGCTAAAAGTGTCGCCCTCGCTTATGAGAGTGCGCTCGCAGGCGAGCGTGGCGAGGGGCCGGCAGTGGAATCAGTGCTCTCAACAATTATTTGATGTGAGGTAGAGAACCATGACCAATATGGTAAAAAAGAGCGTGGCGATCCTGATTGGATTCGCCCTGACCGCAGCCGGCCTGTGGGCCACCGGCGCAGAAGAGGCGCCGGCAGCCGCTGCCGACAAGAATTATGTGACCGACCCCGCCACCGGCAAGGTGGTGACCGCGCCCGAGTATGGCGGGACATTAACCTATCCCGACCTATCAAAGGCCGAGACTACTGACCCCTTTATTACTGGCCACCCTGCGACCCGTTTCATTGGTAGCGTTAATGAGAAGCTCGCCTGGGGGGACTGGTCAATAGATAGGGACCTGTGGGACTTTACAACCAATTTCAGCTATCCCACTGTTGCCACTACAGGGAGTCTGGCGGAAAGCTGGGAGCAGCCCGACGACACAACGATCGTCGTCCACATCCGCCCGGGCGTTCACTGGCATGATAAGCCACCGATGAACGGTCGGGAGCTAACTGCCGATGATGTCGTGTATACCTTTCAGCGTAATACCGTTCAGGGCGACTTCACCGAACGTCCCCTCAAGACTTACGAGGTGATCAACCTGCCATGGGAATCGATAGAGGCCACCGACAAATATACGGTTGTTTTCAAGCTGAAGGAGCCATACCTCGGTGCGCTGAAGGCTATCCTCAGCGACATACAGGGTTGGATATTACCCCCCGAGGTAATTGAGCAATACGGCGACTATGCGGATTGGAGGAACGTGGTCGGCACCGGGTCCATTATGCTGACTGACTATGTCGAAGGCGTCTCTATTACCTGGGACAAGAATCCTGACTACTGGGGCTACGACCCAAAATACCCGGAGAACCGCTTGCCCTATATTGATCGGTTAAGGCTCCTGTATATGCCAGAAGAAGCAACACGTCTATCGGCGCTACGCACGGGTCAGGTTGATATAATACATGCCGGCACGGCGGCGGTAAATACCCTCGACGTGGTAAAGAGCCTCCAGCGGACCAACCCCGAAGTCCAGGTGACCGGATATTACATGCGAGCGGTTGGGAGTTTTAGTCTGAACGTACACAAGCCGCCCTTTGACGACGTCAGGGTTCGCCACGCACTGCAGATGGCGCTGGACCTCGAGACGATTAACGATACCTACTTTGGCGGTTACGCAAAGTGGGAACCCATGGGGATGATAGGGTATGCCCTCCCGGAGTATTACACCCCATTTGAAGATTTTCCCGAAGAGGTCAAGCAATACTACAGGTATGACCCGGAAGGTGCCGAGAAGCTCCTTGATGAGGCTGGATATCCGCGCGGCGCGGACGGCGTTCGATTCAAGGTCAACTATGACCACGTCATCGTCGATGATTTAGGCTATGCAGAAATAGCTGTCGGCTACTGGGCTGCGATTGGCGTTGATGTAGAGATCGATATGTATGACGGGCCTACTTGGTACAATCGTAGAAACGACGGTATTTATCACATGACCCTTGGCGACATGGGCTTTAATCTTAGCCCTTCAATGTTGATAGGCTGGTATCGTGGGGGTGGACATGTCCGCCATTACATGGGCGGCGATGTCGACACCCCTGAGATGACCGCCGCCTATGAAGCCTTTTTCGCCGCTACCACCGTTGAGGAGCAGCAGAGGGCATTTAAAGAGTTTGATATGGCCATAATAAAGCACCACAATCAGATATATAGTCCTATGGCTCCAAGGTATCAGGTGGCCCAGCCGTGGGTCAAAGGTTATAACGGAGAATGGGAGCTGGAAATTGCGGGAGAACGTAGCGTCCTCATCCACCTTTGGATTGACCAAGATCTAAAGGAAGAAATGGGATTCTGAGCAAGTCCATTGCCCTTGAGCGAGTGAAACGGGAGTCGCTGCGCGACTCCACGAGTCGGGACCGCGCCTAGCAGCGGGTCCGCGAGCGTTTTCGCGCTCGTTCTGCCCGCAGAGAAGGGCACCGGGAGAACGGTTCCGACCGCGCTTCCCGGCGCCCTTTTTGTCACGAAGATATGAGAGCCTACATCATCCGGCGGTTGCTGCTGGTCATCCCCACGTTGTTCATTCTGAGCGTGTTGGTGTTCCTGTCGGTGCGCTTCATCCCAGGCGACGTCATCGGCGCCATGGCAAGCCGTATGTTGTCTGTGGGCGGCGATGTTGACCGTGAAGCTCTTGAGCGTATGCTGGGATTAGACGTGCCTGTCTACGTACAGTATGGACGCTGGATCGGAGATATTTTGCTGCGCGGCACGCTCGGCGAGTCGCTACTTGGCGGTTGGCGCATCGAGGAGCGCATGCTGGGACGACTGCCGGTCACCGCCGAGCTCGGGCTGCTGGCCATCCTCATCGGACTGGTCATCGCCCTGCCGGTGGGCATCTACTCGGCGGTGCGCCAGTACACCGCCGCCGACTACGTCGGACGGTCGGTCGCCATCATGGGGCTGGCGACGCCCAACTTCTGGCTGGGAACGATGGTGATGATCTACCCCGCCATCTGGTGGGCGTGGTCGCCACCGATGGAGCTGATCCCGTTCGCCCAGGACCCGCTCGGCAACCTCGGCATGTTCCTCATCCCCAGCCTGATCCTGGGCACCTACCTGGCGGCCAGCACCATGCGCATGACGCGTACCATGATGCTGGAGGTGCTGCGCCAGGACTACATTCGCACCGCCTGGGCCAAGGGTCTGCTGGAGCGGTCGGTGATCCTGCGCCACGCGGTCAAGAACGCCATCATCCCGGTGGTGACGCTGGTGGGCATGCAGCTGCCGATTCTGGTGGGCGGCTCGGTCATCATCGAGAACATCTTCAACCTGCCGGGGCTCGGGCGGCTGATGCTGGACGCCCTCAACGACCGCGACTACCCGGTGGTGTCCGCGGTGAATCTGTTCTTCGCCACGGTGGTGGTGTTGGTCAACCTGGTGACCGATCTGCTGTATGCGTTGCTGGACCCGCGGATTCGCTACGAATGAGGCACGCGCATGGGTGACGTATCACAGCTGACGCCGGCCGTAGCTGAGCCGGCCGCGGGCGCGGCTGGGCAGGCCGGAGCGCGGCGGTTCTTCGGCCGGCTGGTGCGTGAGCAGCCGTTGGGCACCGCCGGCGGCATCGTCATCCTGCTCCTGGTGCTGGTGAGCATCTTCGCCGATGGGCTGGCGCCCTATCGCTTCGAGGAGATCCACCTGCGCGATCGCCTACAGGCTCCGTCGGCCCAGTACCTGCTGGGCACCGACCACGTGGGGCGCGACCTGTTGAGCCGCCTCATCCACGGGGCGCGGCTGTCGCTGACGGTGGGGCTGGCCGCCACGTCGCTCAACGTCGTGGTGGCGGTGCTGATCGGCGGCACCACCGGGTTCATCGGCGGGCGGCTGGACCTGGTGACGCAGCGCTTCGTCGACGCCTGGATAGCGTTCCCGGGGCTGCTGTTGCTGCTGACGATCATGTCGATTGCCGGCCGCGGCATGCCGCAGATCATCATCGTGCTGGGGGTGTCGGGCGGCATCCCGGCCTCGCGGGTGGTGCGCGGCGCGGTGCTGGGGGTCAAGGAGAACGTCTACTTCCAGGCGGCGCAGGCGATCGGCAGCTCGCGCCGGCGCTCGCTGCTGCGCCACGTGCTGCCCAACATCGCCGCGCCCATCATCATCATCTTCAGCATCAACGTCGGCGGGGTGATCATGTCGGAGGCGGCGCTGAGCTTTCTCGGCTTCGGTCTGCCACCGGACATTCCCAGCTGGGGCGGCATGCTCAGCCGCGAGGGGCGGCGGTACATGGAGGTAGCGCCTCATCTGGCGTTGTGGCCGGGGCTGTGCCTGACCGTGGTCGTCTACAGCCTCAACATGTTCGGTGACGCGGTGCGGGACTTGCTGGACCCGCGGCTGCGCGGCCGGCTCGGCCGCTACGGCGCCGCTGCCAAAGGCCACCTGACCCCGCGCTGACGCCCCCATCGCGCCCTTCGGCTGCTTACGCTGCACTTCCGCGGCTCACCGGTGACCGCGGCGCCTGTTCGACTGCGCCAGAGCTCACCCTTCAGCCCTTCATTCGAGGTGGCGTGCCGGGTTTAGTTTAGTTATATCGATGGAGGAGGGAAGGTCGCGCAGCCACTTCGTGGCGCCCGAATACGATGACAACGTCGCGCGTGCGAGTAGGGCGAGAGGACGACGTCTGGTCCCGCAAGCGGGCGCCGGTGCCCATGGTGGATCGGGCGCACGTCGGTTTGGGCCCCAAGAAAGAGGGATCGATCCCGCACCTCGGCTCGCGCGGGCCGCATTTTCGAGATAGGCAATGAGCTGAAGTGACTTGCTGCGGCAGCCGCTGTACAATCAGATTTGTGGCAAGAAAATCAGAAAAGACTGGATCGGACAACCCTCGCGAAGAGCGAGTGTCGGCGACAGAGGCGAGCCGCTCCTTTTCCAGGATCCTCGACCGGATCGAGTCATCTCGTGGCCGGTTCGTGGTCCACCGCCGAGGGCGTGACGTATGCGTCATCGCCCCGCCCTCGCTGACCAGTCGTCGCGCCTCTGAGTGCCTTGCATATCTGCGCAGCCGCTCCCCGGTTGTGCTGGATGATCGTTTTGGCGAGGATCTGCTCGACATCCTGGCGGGAGAGGCGATGGAGGAGCGCCCCTCATGGGGCTCCTGATCGATTCGACGGCCTTCATCCACGCCGAACGCAACCGTGAGACGCCGGAAGACCTCATCGCCGAGGTGATGGAGCGTTGGGGGGATGCTGAGCTGTGGGTCTCGGTGATGAGCGCCGGGGATCGCGGGACGCGGCTGCGTGGCCGGCGCGTGGCCGGCTCGGGCGCTACGGCGCCGCCAGAGGCAAGCTAATCACTGGACCACCCACCGCCCGCTAACACGGATGGCGTCATACATCGCGTCGGGCGCCAGGTCGGCGCCGTTTGGCCACACCACAGCTCCCAGCTCGGCATGCACGTGCCGAAACTGCTCCTCTGATCGTAACGGCTCGAAGATCGTGCCTTGCACCTCCGTACTGCCGAGGAAGCTCCGCAGATCTACCTCGCCGACCGTGCCGTCAACGAATCTGACGCGAAGGCGCATGTTCGCAAGTGGTCTTACGTCGACCACCCGCCAGGGTGCCGATGGTCGTGGCGGCGGAGCTATTCCAGCGGGGGTATCGGCATAGATGGCATGAAAGTGCGGCGGGCCGTGCTCCCTCCAGTACATCTGGATCACCACCCCGAAGAATGTACTTATAGTGGGCATCGGACCTCAACAATACCACAATACCCCACTCTGCGAGGCGATTGGATTTCGCGCGAACGTGAACTCGCCGGTGCGCGAGATGCTCGCGGTCACGTCCGCCATCGCCATCGCCGGCGCCAACCGATGACGGACGAGAAGGAGAAGAAAATGAACAGAGATTCCGGCTTCCCCTCTGGTTGGGATGAGGCGCGCGTGCAACGACTGATAGAGCACTATGAATCCCAAACCGAGGAACAGGCGGTGGCGGAGGATGAGGAAGCCTTGGTGGACGACACGCAAACCATGATGGGGATTCCAAACGAGCTTGTTGTGGAGGTCCGAGAGCTATTGTCCAGGCATGCGGGGTGACCACATGGTCGCCGCGCTTTCTTGCCTGGCCCTTAGCGCATGGGCGGCGGTTCGTCAGCAACGTCGTCGACGTCGGGAGCAGATGAGGGCAGGTCGAGCCAGTAGCGCGTGTGACGACGTTCGCCGGTGCGGCGCAGCGCACGCTTGGCGACCAGATCGGCGAGGTCGCGGGTGGCGGTAGAGGCTGGCGCTCCAGTGATACGGCGGTAGTTGGCAGCGCTGAGGCCGCCCTGGAATCCGTCCGGCTCCTCGCGAAACAGACGCAGCAGCGCCTTTGTCTGCCGTGGATTTAGCCCCCCGCGGAGCCGGTCGAGCATCCGGGTTTGTTCGATGAGGCCCGTCAGGCGGCGCTCGCTCCAGGCCTGGGCGTCGAGCACGATGCCGGCGAACCACTCCAACCAGTCGGTGATATCGAGCGAGCGGTTGGCGGCCTCCAGAACGTCGTAGTAGGCCTTGCGCTGGCGGACGATGGCGCGCGAGAGGGCGATCAGGCTGGGCTCGCCGAGCGATTGGGCCAGCGCCTTCTCGGCCAGGGCCCGGCCAATGCGACCATTCCCATCTTCGAAGGGATGGATGGAGACGAAGTAGAAATGCGCGATTCCGGCGCGGGTTAGAGCCGGCATTCTTCGTCCGCCCGTACCACGCGATGAAACGGTCCATCTCGGTGGCGACGCTGGCGGACGGTGGCGCCTCATAGTGGACTCGCCGACGGTTGTCGGGGCCGGACACCACCTGCATGGCCTCGGCATGCTGTCATATCCGCCAATCACCGCCAAGGCGGGGCGTTCGCGCATCAGCATCCGGTGCCACGCCCACAACGTTGCCCGATCCAGTGGCGAATCGAACGTCCGGTAGAGAGCCACCAGCATCTCGGCCACGCCGGCTTCGGCGGGCGTGATGCGGCGCGGGTCGCCGCTCAGTCCGAATTGACGGCGGATCGAGGACTGCACCGACGCGCGGTTGAGGATTTCGCCCTCGATCGCCGAGGTGTCGAGCGCTTCGTCACTCAGCCACTCGATGCGCAGGTCGGTCCGAGCCTGGTCGGGCAGATGGCGCCACGCTCCCACCCGCCGGCCGGACTCGTGCAGGAAGCGATCCTCCAGTAGCGCGAGCCGGGAGCGGTCCCACACGAAGCTGGGCCATTCGGCGTGTTGCCAGATCCAGGTCATGGGCGATAGCTGCTCCTCCAGTATATGCCAAAAACTGCTGCTCGAACTCGGTGTAGACAAGGAGACAAGGATCTCGCGCTGATACTCTTTGAGCAAATGAGCAAATCTTGTGGGGCGCCAAGTCGACACGCGGCAGCTGCGCACGTAATGTGCGCACGTAACCTGCGTGCAAATCGAATGAAGACGAATATCACGCTGTCCGCCGATGAGCAGGTCCTCGATCGCGCCCGCGATGCCGCGCGAACCATGGGCAAGAGTCTGAACCAGGTCATTCGCGATTACCTGGAGGAGCTTGCTGGCCTGCAGTCGCCGCACGGTGATGTCGCAGAGGTCATCGAGCTCTCGAGGACCAGCGGGGGACATCGCCAAGGATGGCGGTTCGACCGCGACCAGCTGCATGAGCGAACGTAGTTTCCTCGACTCCAACGTGCTGGTGTACACGGACGATGAGTCCTGTGGACAGCTTGGGGCGCGGCGTCCGGAGGACGTCTACCTGCCCGACGGCGCGTTGCTCAACGCGGAGCTGATCGAGACCGGACATTACGTCGGGGGCTGGGAGCGGTTGCACTGCACATCCGGCAGGAGCCGCGGCCTGATGGAGTCGCTGATCAGATTGGTTACACGTTCCTCCATGTCCAGCGGCTCACTCACGCCACGGACATGGCCGGTTCGATCCTCGACACCGATGAGAGTGGTGCCCCCGGCCGTGTTGGCAAACGCAACGAGCGTGCACAGAAACCCTTCCGGCGAGGAGAGGTCGCGCTTGAACTCCAGGTTCTTGCCCTCGGGCCTGCGTAGCATCTCGACGAGGTCCATCACTCGGAAGTTTACTCTGAAGCATCGTTGCAGCCCACACTTCCGAGCTCCAACACCAACGCCAAGGTGAGCGTGAGCATGCAAGGGGCCGTGCACCGAACCTGCTGTCGCTGGGTCCAGTCCAAAGAAGTGCTTGCACTAACGTGGGCGGCCGGCTCCACTCGTCGGCGATGGCGCCTGACACTAGCCAGCACAGCCGCAGGCTAGCGCTGACGCAGCAAGCTCTAGCCGGCAGCCACGCAGACAGTCTGCTCAAAGCGCTTGCTTAGCAGGGTTAGCAGGGTTAGCTCGCCGCTTGGACTAACGTGGGCGGCCGGCTACACTCGTCCGCGTACGGGCACTGACGCCATCCACCCCAGCCGGGGGTATCGCCTCCCGGCTCCATGCTCATTGAGGAAGGTGTGACGTGGTTGGGGTCTGTCCGTGAGATTACGTAAAGGAGAAATACATGAGCGTTGAGCGTTCTGAAGAAGTAATGCGACGTTACATCGCCGAGGTGATCGGTGAGAAGAAACTCGAGGTCATCGATGAACTAGCCGCCGAGGATATGTTCGACCGCGGCCAGCCGAAACCGGGCCGCGACGGCCTGTGGAAGCACGTCCGCGACTTTCTTGCCATAGTGCCGGATCCGAAGGTCGTCATCCACGATATCGTGGCCAACGAGGACACGGCCATAGGCATCTGGCACTGGCGTGGGACGCCGGTGGCAGAATTCTTCAATATTCAACCGACGGGGCGTGAGGTGGTGTGCCACGTGGCCAGCCACTTCAAGCTACGTGACGGCTTGCTCGTCGAGTACCGGGCGTTCGGCGATGGACTGGATGGCCACCGAAACGTCGATCATAGCCGTGCCTTCTCCGATTGGACCTATCCCTAGTTGCAAAAATGGGTCACGCGTTGACCCGCAAGGAGGAACCATTATGGTTTCCAGGTTTTATCGATAGCACTGGCGTTCGCGCTGGTGGCGACCGCTGCGTTTGCCGCCGGGGCCAGCGACAGCGACGACTCGTCGGCGGCGGCCGCGAAGCCGATGGTCACCGACCCGACCACCGGCAAGCAGGTTACCGCCCCCGAATACGGCGGCAACCTGACCATCACCTGGAGCCCGCAGAACCGACTGCCCTACATCGATAGCATCAACGCGCTGGTGATGCCGGAGGCGCAGACGCGTCTGGCGGCGTTGCGCTCGGGACAGGTCGACTTCCTCGGCTTCCATGGCAGTTCTCAGGTGACGTCGATCGACCAGCTGGAGAGCCTGCAGCGCACCACCCCCGACCTCGTCGCGGAGGGCTACAATTACCGGTCCGAGACCTCGCCCGTCATCAATATGAGCAGGCCGCCCTTCGATGACGTCCGTGTACGCCACGCCCTGCAGATGGCAATCGACGTCGAGGGCGCCGGGGGTACCTATTTCAAGGGTTACGCAGTCACCCAGCCGCAGGGGTGGCTGGGCCGCAACCTGTACCCGTACATGAATCGGTACGAAGACTGGCCGGCAGACCTGAAGAAGTTTTACTCCTATGACCCGGCCGGCGCGGAGGCGCTCCTCGACGAGGCAGGCCTGCCGCGTGGCGCGGACGGCACCCGTTTCGCGCTCGAGTTGACGGCTCTGCCAGCGCTTGGGGACGCGGGTTGGAATGAGATCATTGCGGACAGCTGGCGCCAGATCGGCATCGATGTAACGCTCACGGTCCAAGAGGGCCCTGTGTTTACCGCCAAGCGCAACGAGTGTGACTTCGACGTCCAGATGCTGATAAGTGGATACGAATGGAATCCAATCGGCCAGCTCTTGCATCACGTCACCGACGGCGGATTCAACCCGGGCTGCCAGGGATCTGCCGGCAATAGTGATCCGGTCTACGACGCGATGGTCGAACGCGTGCAGGCGGCGACCACCATGGAGGAGCGCCAGAGGCTCTCGCGGGAGGCCTCGGACTACCTCAACCGCCAGCACTTTGCGCTCTGGGGCGCGCGCGTGCCCTCATTCAACGTGTTCTGGCCGTGGGTGAAGGGCTACAACGGCGAGGCCGACCCCGGCGACGCGGACCGAATGGTGATCTACTCGCGCCTCTGGATCGATCAGGATCTGAAGCGCGAGCTCGGATTCTGAGCAACGACTCCACGAGTAGCCGCGTAGTGCTTCCCGGGCTACGCGGCTGCTGAGTAGTGCGAACAGTGGGGTGGTGGGTGAGCCCGCCATCCCACCTCCTTTAACAATTCGATGAGAGCCTATGTGATCCGGCGTCTGCTGCTGACGATTCCGACCCTCATCATCCTGTCGATGCTGGTCTTCCTGTCGGTCCGTTTCATACCCGGCGACATCGTCGACGTCCTGATGCATGAGATGATGCTCAGCGGTGGCATTCAGGACGTGGATCGCGAGGCGGTCGAGCGCAGGCTGGGGCTCGATCAGCCCATCCACGTCCAGTATGGGCGCTGGGTGGGCGACATCCTGCTGCGCGGCAGTCTGGGGCGATCCCTGCTGCACAACTGGGAAGTGGGCGAGCGGATTCTCGGACGCATGCCGGTAACCTTCGAACTGGGGTTGCTCGCCATCGTCATCGGCCTGGTTATCGCAATACCGGTGGGCATCTTCTCTGCGATCCGGCAGGACAGAGTCGGCGACTACGTCGGGCGTTCGGTCGCCATCATCGGCCTGGCGACGCCCAACTTCTGGCTGGGCGTGATGGTGATGATCTATCCGGCAATCTGGTGGGGCTGGACGCCGCCACTGAAGTTGGTCCCCTTCTTCGAGGACCCGCTACGAAATCTGGCGGGCTTCCTCATCCCCGCCCTCATTCTGGGCACCGCCGGCGCCGCCGCGGTGATGCGCATGACCCGCACGATGATGCTGGAAGTGCTGAGGCAGGACTACATCCGCACCGCTTGGTCGAAAGGAGTGCGCGAGCGCGTCGTGGTGGTGAGGCACGCCCTCAAGAACGCGCTGATCCCCGTCGTTACGTTGGTTGGTCTGCAGCTGCCGATTCTCGTGGGTGGCGCGGTCATCATGGAGAACATCTTCAACCTGCCCGGGCTCGGCCGGCTGATGCTGCTCGCCCTGCAAGATCGTGACTATACGGTGGTATCGGGCGTGAATCTGCTGTTCGGGACGGTGGTCCTGCTGAACAACCTGTTCATCGACGTGGTCTACGCCCTACTGGACCCGAGGATCCGCTACCGCTAATGGCAGGACCACCGGCAATGGATCCCACCGCGCGGAGGGCGCGGCGCTCCGGCGTTGCCGATTTCGTAAGGAGGCTGATCAAGACCAAACCGCTGGGCGCCGCGAGTGCCGCCGTCATCGTGATCCTGGTCGTGGTGGCCATCTTCTCCGACCTCATCGCCCCCTACCCCCACGCCGAGCTGCACGTCATCGACAGGCTGCAGGGCGCTTCGGCCAAGTATCTGCTGGGCACCGACCAGGTGGGGCGGGATCTGTTGAGCCGTCTGCTCAACGGCGCGCGCATCTCGCTGCTGGTCGGCTTCGCTGCCACCTCGCTCAACATCGTGGTGGCCATGGTCGTGGGGGGCACCTCGGGCTTCGTCGGCGGCAAGTTCGACCTGATGGTGCAGCGGTTCGTGGACGCATGGATGGCGTTTCCTTCGCTGCTGTTGCTGCTCACCATCATGTCGCTGCTGGGGCCCGGCGTGCTGCAGATCATCCTGGTGCTCGGCGTGTCGGGCGGCATCGGCGGCTCACGCGTGCCGCGCGGCGCGGTCGTGGGCATCAAGGAGAACGACTACTTCCAGGCGGCGCAGGCGGTTGGCACGCCGGTGTGGAAGACGCTGTTGCGGCATGTCCTGCCCAACATCACCGCGCCGATGCTGATCGTCTTCTCGGTAACCATCGGCGGCAACATCCTGGCGGCCGCGTCGTTGGGGTTCCTGGGCTACGGCCTGCCACCCGGCACCCCGGACTGGGGCAGCATGCTCAGCCGCGAGGGGCTGCAGTACATGGAGTCGGCGCCGTGGCTGGCGCTGTGGCCGGGGCTGTGCCTGACGCTCGTCGTCTACTGCTTCAACATGTTCGGCGACGCCCTGCGCGACCTGCTCGACCCCCGGCTCCGCGTCGGCGGCCGCTAGCTCGGATGCTCGGAGCGCGCCGCCGCCGTCGGGCCGGTGCCGGTGCGCTGGTCGCCGCGTGCTGCGCGCTGCTGGTGCCGGTGCCACTGGTCGCCCAGGTCGGCATGTCGGCGACCGCCTTCACCGTTTCTGACACCTGCAGTGGACGCTTCGTCCGCCACCCCCTGCTCCACACGACGGCTGCGGCGGACAGCCCGGCTCGCTTCTTCGACAGCAACGGTGCCGGCGTGGCGCTTGCCGACCTCGACGACGACGGTCGCATCGACATCGCCCTGGCCGGCTTGCGCGCCCCGGCGACGCTGCGTGATTTGCGAAACGACTCGGTTTTCCGCGACGACGTAGCTAGTCGACAACCTGAAAGTGACGGCATTCTTCGATCGGAGGGCCAAACGTGAGAGTGAAAGTTGACCGGAAAGCTGACGCGCTCTATTTTCGCCTCGACGAAAGTCGGATCGTCGAATCGGAGGAGATACGTCCGGGTGTCATCGTCGACTACGACGAGAACGACCAGGTCGTCGGCCTCGAGCTTCTGGACATTTCCCAACGTGCCTCAGAGGAGCAACTCTCTTCTAATCAATTCAGTAGTACCTAGGCTCCCCAGCGTGGCGCGGTCGGCGCTCAGTAGGGCGAGAGCACGCCGTCTGGTCCCGCCCACCCCCGCCCACGCCCATTCTGTGCAGGGGCGCACAGCGGTTGGGGCCCCAAAAGATCCACATCGGGTGCTCAGGGACCTTCGCCTCATCACCGGCAAGCGGCTCACTGCCGGATCGTCGTTGCTGTTTATCGACGAGATTCAACAGCACCCTGCGGCAATCACCGCGCTGCGTTATCTGTACGAGGAGACCCCCGCGCTCCACGTCATCGCCGCCGGCTCGCTCCTGGAGTTCGCACTCGAGCAGGTCGGCATCCCGGTGGGCCGGGTGACTTCGCTGCACATGTACCCGCTGTCGTTCCTGGAGTTCCTGGTCGCCCGCGACGGCCCGGCGCTGGCTCGCTATCTACTTGGGGTGTCGGTCGAAGCCGCGCCCGGCCCAGCGCCTAGCGACGCCGTGCACCAACGGCTCCTGCGCCTGGCAGGCGAGTACCTCGTGGTTGGGGGCCTCCCGGAGGTGCCCGCGAGCTGGCGCCGGCGCTCGACCTGCTGTGCAAAGCCGCCGTGCACCGGGTTACGCACTCCGCCGGCAACGGGACCCCGCTTGCCGCGGAGTCGGTTCCGCGACGCTTCAAGGCATTGCTATTCGATGTTGGCGTGGCGCAACGACTCATGGGTGCCGACGTGCGGCCCTGGTTCCTCGACCCCGAGGCGACGATTCGCAACGCCGGCGCGGTCACCGAAGCGTTCGTCGGGCAAGAGTTGCTGGCCTACAGCCCACCTCGGGCTCCATTTCCCAGTCCACTGACTCCGGCGTTGCCGGCAACCACCACAGCAAGGGGCGGCTGGTCCGTGCAGAACGATTCGTTGCGCGCTTGATCAGGTAGCTACTGGAAGCTACTTTACTTTATGCGCATGCGGTCTGTCGGGCTCAAGGTGCTCAAGAACAAACTCAGCGAGTACGTGCGCCTGGCCAGCGGCGGCGAGACGGTGTTGGTGACCGACCACGACCGAGTCGTCGCGGAGCTCAGTGCGCCGCGGGCGGGACGCAGTCCGCTCCTCCCCGACGCCTCCCTGGCGCAGGCGGTGCGGGAGGGTTGGCTCACGCCGCCGTCGGTTTCGCGATCCGCGCCACCTCCGCAAGCGCTGCCGGTGGCGAAGCTCGGGCAGCTGCTCGCTGAGCTGGCCGACGACAGAGGCGACCGCTGATCTACCTCGACACGTCCGTGGCACTTGCCCATCTGCTGGCCGAGGATCGGCGCCCGCCTGTAGGACTGTGGCAACAAACCCTCGTTTCCAGTCGCCTACTGCTAGCGCACATGCGCTAGACCGGCATGGCGGTCGTGGTACCTGCCATCGCCAGCGAGCCGCTCGCCGGTGCTTTCACTAGCAAAGTATGCACGTTCCCCTCATTCGGGACCGATATGTATAGTTTCTGGCAAATAGTATACGCTTTGCGCAGGTATGGCTCCGCCTCCCGCTGTTCCCTACGACCCTCGAGTCCCCTGGAACGCCCTCCCGGGCTTGCCGCCGACGACGGATCTGGAGACACCCGCCATCCTCAAGACCTGCATCGAAGCGAGGGTGGCGTTGGCTCGCGTCAACGCGCTGGCGGAGTCCCTGCCGAACCGGTCAATCCTCATCCACGCCCTTCCCTTGCAGGAGGCGCGCAGCAGCTCCGAGATCGAAAACATCGTTACCACGGGCGACGAGTTGTACCAGGCGTTGGCGTCCGGCGCGAGCGCGGATGCGGCCGCAAAGGAAGTGCTGCGTTATCGCGAGGCGTTATGGGAGGGGATGGAGGGTCTCGATCAGCGTCCCATTCTGGACGTCCTCCTGTTCGAGCGGATCTGTTCGCGCATCCGGGGTGTAGAAGTACGCGTGCGGCAGAGCCGGGTCGCCATCGGTAGCCCGGCCCTCGGGCGAGTCATCTACACACCTCCGGACGGCGCTGCGCTCGGCGGGCTACTCGCCAATCTGGAACGCTTTCTCGCCGAGCAGGCGGATGGAGTCGATCCACTCATCAAGTTGGCCGTCATGCACTACCAATTCGAGGCCATTCACCCGTTCACCGACGGCAACGGTCGCACCGGGCGCATCCTCAACGTCCTCTACCTGAAGATTCGGGGCCTGCTCGACGCTCCGATAATCTACCTCAGCCGCTACTTCATGGCACACCGCAGCGCCTACTACCGACTGCTGCGCGCGGTCACCGAACGCGGTGATTGGCAACCGTGGGTGCGCTACATCCTCGCGGCCGTGGAGGAAAGCGCAACAGACGCCATCTCCAGGATCAGGCGCATCCAGGACTTGGCACAGGAAATGTCGGAGCGAGCGCGACCTTCAACACGCGCCGCCAAACGTGCCGGCTTCATGGATATCCTGTTCAAGTGGCCCTACTGCAAAATCGGCATAGTGGAACGCGAGCTCGCGTGCAGCCGGCTCACGGCCCAACGCTACCTCGAAGAAATGACCCAACTCGGGTCCCTCGAGCGCATCCGGCGCGGCCGCGAAAACTACTACATCAATCGCCGCTTCATCGATCTGCTGAGCGAATAGGCTCCTTCGCCCTTCGCGAGGCGCGCTAGTTCCCAAGAAGGCACGCCCTAGGCTTGACTGGGGAGCATGAACTGACCCCGAGGCGACGATCGGCAACGCCGGCGCCTTCACCGAAGCGTTCGTCGGGCAAGAGCTGCTGGCGTACGGCCGACCTCGGGCCAGACCCGAGCTGTTCTACTGGCATCGCGAGGCGCGCTCGAGCAACGCCGAGGTGGACTATCTGCTGGCGGGCGACGAGGGGGTGGTGCCTGTGGAAATGAAGAGCGGCACCACCGGACGGTTGCGTTCCCTGCAGCTGTCTGTCGACGCTCTCGCCCACGGCAACGTTCCATTTGACTATACGGGGTCTCTTCGGCGGCAATCAATCGCCAGCCCGCCCAGCCCGCCGGCGTCGGCAACCTCGACGGGCCTCTCAGCCGGCTGGGTAACGGCGCGAGCACGCCGTCTGGTCCAGCCCAGCCAGCGCCCGTGCCCCAGCTAGGTGGGGCGCACGTTGGGCGGGGCCGCCAAAAGAGTTTTGCGGTGAGGGGGTGGCTGTTCTTGGCCGCATACCGTACGCTGCCGTCGAAGAGATGAGTGACAGCAACAGCCAGATTATCCTGCGGCGAACGTCGAGCGGCATGCCGGTCCCGGAGGACTTCGAATTGGTGGAGTCGCCGATTCCGCAACCGGGTGACGGCGAGGTCCTGGTACGCACCATTTACGTCTCCCTGGACCCCTATATGCGGGGCTCCATGAGCAAAACCGAGACCGTCGGCCAGGTGCTGGTTGGCGGCGTGGTCGGCGAAGTGGTCGAGTCGCGCCACCCGGACTTCCACGCCGGCCAATTCGTGTGCCAGTACGTCGGCGGCTACGGCTGGCAGAGCTACGGCGCGGTTCCGGGGGCTGAGCTGCGGGTGCTGGATCCCGGTTTGGTGCCGATATCCACGGCGCTGGGCGTAGTCGGCATGCCGGGGGTAACTGCCTATTTCGGACTGTTGGCAGTGGGGCAGCCGGTCGCCGGCGAGACGGTTGTGGTTTCGGCGGCAGCTGGTGCGGTCGGCGCGGTGGTCGGACAGATCGCCAAGATCAAGAACTGTCGCGCGGTGGGCATCGCCGGCAGCGACGAGAAATGCAACTACGTCGTCGAGGAGCTTGGCTTCGACGCCGCCGTCAACTACCGGGCGGGCGACCTGGACGGGGCGGAGTACAACGACCCGCTCGGATCGCTGCAGGGCACCCGCATCAACCGTTACGTGCAGGGGGGCCTGGCCCATATGGTGGGGATGAACCAGGGACAGTACCAGGATCGTCACGAGGAGGCACTGGCCCTGCTGGCCTGGTGGGTGCGTGGCGGCAGAATCGCCTACCGGGAAGACATCGTCGCCGGGCTGGAGAAGGCGCCCGAGGCATTCATCGGCATGATGCAGGGCAAGAACTTCGGCAAGCTGCTGGTGCGAGTCAGCCCCGATCCCACCCGCGACGCCTAGTCGCGCGGCGCAGTCCCCCACCATGCAAGACTTCGCAGGTCCTGGTTCCGGCTACCCGGTGAGTAAGCATGCCGTCACCAGGATCAGCGAGGCTCTGCATTACGACCTTGCGGCGCGTGAAAGCAAAATGAAGTGGTAACTACTCAGGTGGACCTCTGACAGGAGTTTCAGGATGAAGGGGATTGGTGCGGAGGCGGTTCGGTATTCTACCTGTTTGCGCACGCTCACAATTGTGCATCCAGGCGAGCTGGTCGACTGCGTACAGTCAGGGGAGTGGTGGTTCAGGAAGTGTCGATGGTCGGTACGAACGGGGTATCGGTGAAGACGGCGTCCAAGGCGTCGATGGCACCGACCGCATTCTTGCGGACGGTTGAGATGTAGGAGCGGATCCGGCAGAAGGCGTTGGCGCCTTCGTCGGTGCGGAACGTGCCGGAGATTTTCTGCTGCACCTTCATCATGCGAATGTCGCCTTCAGCCAGATTATTGGTGAAGGGGACGGCTAGGTCGTACATGAACGCCAGGACTTCCAGACGGTGCTGGTCGAGCCGTTCGAGGAGGTTTCTGGGCTTGGTCTTTTTTCTTCGTCCGCGCTTCTTGGGTGCGCCTGCGGGTAGCGGTGGCAACGGGTTTTGCGCATACCCTTGATCGAGTATCTGTTGATAGCGGGCTTCAAACTCCTCGATTTGCGCAGCAGAGAGACAGTCGGTGGTTGGTGCGGTCCGCTCGATCGTGCCCTTGATATCGAGCAGGCAGTCGATCATGCTCGCGGCCCATGGCTGGTCGTATTGCTCGTGCACAAAGGTCAACTCGCGCAGATGGTGGGCGTTGCACAACGCCTGCAGGCATAAGTAGCGGTAGTAGGGTTTCCAGAAGTCGTGCACGGCGCGGCCGGTGAAGTGAGGCAGGATGTCGATGGCATCGAGGGCCTCGCTGCCGCGCCTGCGATGGATGTGGTAATAGGTGGCGTTGACCGTCGAGGAGGTATGCAGCCACCACAGGGTGCTTTCCACCCGTGAGCCGGTCTCATCGAAGTGCGCGACCGGGGCCTGTGCGATCAGCTGTTTGATGAGTGCCACGGGATCTTCCAGCCGGTGGTGGCAGTCGGCGATGATGTTGGCCAGAGTCCCTTGGCTCATCGGGCAACCGAACAGATCGTCCAACAGCTCGCAGGTGCGCTTGTAGGGCAGGAACTGATAGTTGTTCAGATACACTGCCGCAGCCCGTACGCGTGGACCGTATTGCACCGGGGCGCCCACCCCTGCGGGAAACGCCGCCTTGTTCATGTGGCCGCACGGGCACAGCTTGATTTCGGCCTGATGCTCGGTGACTGCCAGCCGCAGCGGAGGCAGGTCGTGGACTTGTCGGTGCTCGACGCGGTCGGGCTTGTGATCCGCCAGAGAGCGCTGGCAAGCCGCGCATTCCTGCACCCGGTGGACCTCGGTGTGATCGGGCTTGTCGACCGGCTTGAGCGTATGCCCCTGATGGCCGGGCTGACCGCCGGACTTGCGCTGGCCTTTCTTACGCAGGCTTTTGGGCTTGGGTTTCTTCAAGCCATCGGAGGATGGTGGTTTGCTGCTGTTGCGCGAGTTCTTGGCCAGTTGGTCTTCCAGATCCTTCACCCGCTGTTCGCTGACCTCCAGGCGCGTGCTCAGCTCCTGCACCTGCTGCACCAGAGCGTGGATGCGGGCGCCCATCTCCTGCACCGTACGCACCACGGCATCCAGCCCGGCATGGAACATCGCCACTGCCTGGTCGCGGCTCAGCATGCGCACAACTCCCGGCGAAAGTCCTTGCTCAGGGGATACAGGTAGACCGCCTTGACCGCAGCCTGAATGCGATGCTCGCGGTCGTTGCGGGTGCGTCCCCGGGTTTCTCCGAGCCGTACCCAGTTGGCGGCGCGATAGCAGGTCCCGCGGAAGCGGCGATCCACAAAGGTTTCAAGCGCATGCACCGGATGTCCATATTTCGCTTGCCAGTCGGCGCCAATGCGCCGCGCGATGAGGCCCAGCAGGTGGCTGGCCAGATGCGGCACCGTGACCCAGGGCAACACCAGAAAGCGCGTGTTGTTGGTCAACAACTGCCGGTTCCGCTGCCGTGCACTGCGCTCCCAACCGATCCAGAGGTCGCGCGCGGCGCAGGTCCACGCCGCCGAACCGAACAGCACGCAACCCAGCGGCCGGCCGCTCCGGTCGCGCGCCAGATAGCGGAGGTTCTCACCCACCGTGTTGCGGTGGCCCAGGTAGTGGTAGCGATCAAGCAGGCAGTTGAACAGTCCCAGCTCGTGCGAACCGGGCCCCACCACGCTCACCCGTAGCGGCCGCAGGGCGCGCAACGCGCCACCGATCGGGTCGGTAGCATGCGCCACCGAAGCCACATGGCGGTTGCGCAACTCGTTGGTGGACGGCCCTCGGCGGTTCGGAAGTCGGATCAGATCGGCCCGCTCCAGCTTCAGCAGCAGCGTGCGGCAGGCCATGTCTTTCATTCTGCCCTGCGCGTTGCGCCAGTCCCAGCGGCGGCACAGTTCCTCGCTGAGCCGCCTTCTACTCCACTGCGGATGGTCGCTCAGAAGACCTCGAATCAGCTCGAGATCCGCAGTGTGTAACTCCCGTCCTTGGATGACCATGACGTCGGTCATGGGTCCAAGGTATCACCTCCGCGAACTGGAGTCCAGGTGTTCATGGTCGAGGATTTTCGCGTGCTTGATCGAGACACGCCGATGCTGCTGCCGGCGTCCATTCAAGAGTGGCTACCGGAGCGGCACATGGCGCGTTTTGTAGTTGATATTGTAGAGCAACTGGAGCTCGGTGAAATAACGAGCCAGTATGGAGGTAGCGGCGGCAAGCAGGCGTATCATCCGGCCATGCTGGTGGCGCTGTTGTTCTACGGCTACGCCACTGGAGTGTTTTCGAGCCGGAAGCTGGAGCAGGCGACGTACGATTCGGTGGCGTTTCGCTACATCAGCGGAGATGAGCATCCGGACCATGATACGATAGCGAATTTTCGCAAGCGGTTTCTGGCGGAGTTACAAGGGCTGTTCAAGCAGATTCTGGTGCTGGCGAAGACGCTGGGGACGCTGCGGCTGGGACGGGTGAGCCTGGATGGGACGAAGGTGCAGGGGAACGCGAGCAAGCACAAAGCGATGAGCTGGGGGCATGCGACGAAGCTGGAGCGGCAGTTGGAGGGGGAGGTAGAGAAGCTGCTGGAGTTGGCGCAGCGAGCGGACCAGGAGGGGGAGCAGGAACAGCAGGAGCTGGACATCCCGGAAGAATTACAGCGCCGGGAGGAGCGGCTGGCGGCGATTCGGGAAGCGCAGGAGAAGATAAAGGAGCGGGCGCAGGAGCGGCATGCGGCGGAGCGGGCGGAGTACGAAGCGAAGCTGAAGCGGCGGCAGGAACGCGAAGCAGCGACTGGTAAGAAGCCTGGGGGGAAGCCGCCGCAGGAGCCGGAAGCAGGACCGAAAGACAAGGACCAAGTGAACTTCACGGATGAAGAATCACGGATCATGCCGGGCGCGAACGGGGAGTTCATACAGGGTTTCAACGCGCAAGCGGTGGTGGAGCAGGACAGTCACATGGTGGTGGGCAACCACGTCAGCCAAGCGGCCAACGACAAGCAGGAAGTGGCGCCGGCGCTGAACGAGTTGGGAAAGGTGGCAGACGAGCTGGGCAAGCCGGAGGCGCTGGTGGCGGATGCCGGGTACCACAGCAAAGAGAACGTGGAGCGGTGCGTGGAACAGGACATCGAGCCGTATATCGCGGGGAGCCGGGAACGCCACAACCGGCCGCTGGAAGATCGTCTCAAGGCACCCCCGGAGTGTCCTGCTGATGCGG
The DNA here is from genome assembly GCA_965198005.1 of Spirochaetia bacterium. Classification (GTDB taxonomy): domain Bacteria; phylum Spirochaetota; class Spirochaetia; order SZUA-6; family Bin103; genus Bin103. The sequence goes on along the minus strand of CBDAOI010000002.1, from coordinate 38,123 downwards.
ATGCGGTGACGGCGATGAAGCATCGTTTGCAGACGGCTGAGGGGAAGGCGATCTATAGCAAGCGGAAGTCCACGGTGGAGACGGTGTTCGGGGTGATCAAGGAGGTGCTGGGATTCCGGCGCTTTCATCTGCGCGGGTTACGCGGCGCCGAGGGGGAATGGAGTCTGGTGTGCACGGCGTGGAATCTGAAGCGGATGTATGCCCTGGCAGGAGGATAAGTGGGGTCAGTGGGTCCCGGTGGACGAGCTGTGGCACCGGAACGGGCGCCGGAGACACCTTGGAGGGTGTTGCTGGCATCACGATCCCTCCCGCAGGGCCTCAATCCCTCCCGCAGGGCTGCTTTGGGCACCCGACCGAGCGCAACCAAGCGCTGGCGAGCTAGGCGGCCGCCTACGGCGTTCCCCTCGGCTCGCTCACTTCGTAACCCCGCGACCATGACTCCGACAGACTCCTAGCACGGGAACCCAGGATGGCGACAGATTCATGTCGACCAGAAGCTTCATGCCGAGGTCGGGCGAAGGGGAACCTCGCGCTCCTCAAGCCTCCATGCGGCGTAAGCCAGGTACTGATCAATGTCGTCACGTTCGAGATACGGACTATGCCTTCAGAATCTCCTCTTCCGTGCTGGAGTTCCAACGCCGCTTCCAGGACGAACTGCGCACCAACAACCTCAACTCTACGTTTGGGGTCGCTCGGATCCCTGCCGACTCCCAGTTCCGCGATCTGCTCGACAGCCATGACTATGAACCGCTGCTCGGCTGCTTCGGCGACTGGATAGGGCGCATGCAGGACGCCAAATGGCTGCAGCACTATCAGTTCCTCGACGGTCGCTATCTCATCACCATGGACGGCTCCCAGTACTTCAGCTCGTACAAGGTGAACTGTGAGTGCTGTCTGACCGCCACCAAGAACGGCACCGTACGCTACCACCACGACATCCTGCAGACCGCCATCGTCCACCCCGACAAGCGGCAGGTGCTGCCGTTGGCTCCCGTGTTCATTCACAACGCCGATGACTCTGGCGCCAAGAATGCCAAACGCCGCAAGCAGGACTGTGAAATAAAAGCCGGCTACCGTGCCTTGCAGCGCATCCGTAACGACCATCCCCGGCTGGCTGCGGTGATCGTCGCCGATAGTCTGTACTCCAAGCAACCGTTCATCGAACAGGTGCGCGCCGCCCGCTTCTCGTTTCTGCTGGTGGCCAAGCCGGAGGATCACACCAGCCTGTACCAGGATATCGACGGGCTGCGCCGCGGTCGGCTGCTGGACCACCACTGCACCATCGACGCGACCGGGGACCGGCATGAATACGAGTGGGTTACCGGGGTGCCGCTGAACGGCAACCCCCGCAGTCCCCAGATCAACTTCGTGCACTACCGCATCGTACGGGCCGGCACGACCACCTATCGAAACGCCTGGGTGACCGACTTGGTACCCACCGCTGGAAGCGTCGCGCGGATCGTGCGTGCGGGACGGGCACGCTGGAAGATCGAGAACGAGGGGTTCAATACGCTGAAGAACCAGGGCTATCACCTGGAGCACAACTTCGGCCACGGTGACAAGTACCTGTCGGAGGCGTTCTTCGTGCTCAACCTGCTGGCCTATTTCATGCACCAGATATTCGAGCTGGTGGACGGTCTGAATCAGCAGGTGCGGGCTGGGTTCGGGTCGCGCCGGGAGTTCTGGGGCGCGATCCGCGCCACGTTCCGGCTATTCCTGATCCGGTCGTGGGACCAGGTGCTGGTGCGGATGAACTCGCCGCCGCAGCCGCTGTCCGGGTAGCCGCTCCCTGGGGAACTGAACCTGCTCCCTGAACGATCCCTGACTGGGGCTGCGGCGCAGGTGTGCCGGCGGCGCGCGGGCAACCGGCCCCGAAGGGCCGATCGCCGCACCGCGCCAGCCCGCGGCATCGGCCGACCGGCGGTGGCTGACGGTGGTCAGGTCATCGCACCGGGCTGGCATGACGGTGGCTAACTACTTCACCTGCAATCAGTTATAGAAGTTCGGCCGGGTCGGGCCGGGTCGGGCCGTCCGGTGCATGCCTTTCACGGGAGGAATGGGTATTATTGGGTCGTGCATTCACGCGGTGGGCCAACAGGTGGGGCATGGTCGCATTTCACATACGGAGGGCTTGAGCTTATGACACTCTGCCCCTCTACCAGCCGTTCACCGAGAATTGCTGTGCAGGGGTGCAGGTGGTTGACCCGAGTCGCGGGTCCGTGCTACGGTCGCACAAGCGGTCGACGTTCGCACCGCGCACAGGAGGAAACGGGATGCCACCCAAGACCGGATACGACTAACTCCCCACCACCACCCCGGGCCCGGACCCGAACGTGTCGCCCTCGCTTTCCGGTGACCTGCGATTGCAGGCATGCCTCGAGAGCAGGCGAGGGGCCGGCACTGAACTTCGTGCTCTCGAGGAAATAGGAGACATATTCATGTTTTTCGCAATGTTCAAGCAGTGCCTGGCGGTACTGATTGGCCTCACCCTGACCGCAACCGGCCTCTGGGCAAGCGGTGCGGACGAGGATGAGTCGGCAGCCGCCTCGGACAAGGAGATGGTGCTCGACCCGTCCACCGGCAAGATGGTGACCGCGCCGGAGTATGGCGGGACGCTCACTTGGCCCACTGTGGTCTTTCCTCCCAGTTCCGACAACTGGTGGAATCTTGGCTGGGCGCCTCACCTTATCAGTGGCGTTAATGAGAAGATGTCCAACGTCAACTGGGCTGTAAGTAGGGAGCTATGGGACGGTACCGACCAACAGTACGGGCCGGCGAGACCACCGATCATTCAGGGAGCTCTGGCTGAAAGCTGGTCAATGCCCGACGACACCACGTTCATCTGGCACATCCGTCAGGGCGTTTACTGGCACGACAAGGAGCCGATGAACGGTCGCGAGCTCGATGCCCATGACATCGAATGGAACTATCACCGTTATCTGGGCCTCGGCGATTTCAGCGAAGACGGACCTAACGCCGCTGTGAGAGGTATCACCTGGGGTGCCACGATCGAGTCGGTAACGGCCACCGATAAATGGACGGTGGAGATCAAGCTGGCGGAGCCCACATACGATTTTTTGGGCAAGATGCTCCGTTCGTACTTCTTTGTGCACGGCCCCGAGCAGGTCGAGAGGGACGGCGACGCCAAGGACTGGAGGAACACCGTCGGTACGGGGCCGCTGCAATTTGTTGAGTTGGTGGAGGGCAGCTCTGCCACCTGGGAGAAGAATCCCAACTACTGGGGCTACGACGAGAAGTTCCCGCAGAACCGCCTGCCCTATATCGACACGTACCGAGCCTTGCTCATGCCAGACATGTCAACGCGCCTGGCGGCCCTGCGCACGGGCAAGGTCGACATGATGAGTAACACCGGAGATGCTGCGATATACTCTATGGACGATCTGGAGACCCTCCAGCGGACCAACCCTGAAATCGAGGTCTGGGCCAGTTATCGGGGAGCAGACGGAGGCTTCCTCTTCAACCACGAACTGTCGCCGACGGACGATGTCAGAGTGCGCAAGGCGCTACAGATGGCAGTGGACCGCGAGACGATATCCGCTGCCTACTTCAGGGGTCATGGAAGACCGGCACCGTATGGGATGATGCTGTACACTCAGACAGGTTGGGCCTGGCCATATGAAGAGTGGCCGGAAGAGGTCAAGCGTGAGTATGAGTATCACCCGGAAGAGGCCGAAGCGTTGCTCGATGAGGCCGGCTATCCGCGCGGCGCCGACGGCGTCAGGTTCAAGGTCAAGCTCGCCCTGCACGACAGGTACGAACCAACCCATCCAGAGCTCATCATGGGGTACTTCGAAGCCATTGGCGTTGCAAGCGAGCTCGACATGCAGGCCAACGCTGAGGTGGGAGCGAGGATGCGCAGCGAGACGGCTGAGTGGCACTTTATGAGCGCAGGATATGGGTATGATGCAGGGCAAAGTCGGATCCAACACATGTGCCAAAACATCGATGACCACAGCTACACCAAGAGACAGTGCACGCGTCTGAAGGATCTGCATGACGCCGCCATGAACAGCATCAAGCTCGAGGACGTTCAGCGTATCATGAGAGAAGCCGATGAGATCACCGTAAGACAGCACTTTGGCCTGGTCAAATCCATCGCCCCGAGGTTCAGCGTAAACCAGCCGTGGGTCAAGGGCTATAACGGTGAATCGGCTATGGGACTTGGTGAACGGAATCAATTCTTCGCCCGCCTCTGGATTGATAGTGAGCTGAAGGAGTCGATGGGGAACTAGTAGTTATATGCCGGAGGAGCTGGGAAGCGGCCGGTTGCCGGTGCGCTTCCCAGCTCCCCTCCCATCCATGAGGCGTGACACATGAGAGCCTATCTGATCAGGCGCTTGCTCCTCATGATCCCGACCCTGTTCATATTGAGCTGGATCGTCTTTCTCGCCGTCCGCTTCATCCCCGGGGATGTAGTAGACGTAATGGTGGCAGAGATGGAAGCATGGCATGCCACGGGTGCCGACATAGACCGCGAAGCTCTGGAGCGTATGCTGGGATTGGACGTGCCCGTCTACGTGCAGTATGGACGCTGGATAGGATTGTTGCCGACCCCTGACGGGGTTACCGGTGAGTCCCACTTCAGAGGTCTCCTCCAGGGCACCTTTGGTGAATCACTGTTGGGTGGTTGGTCGATAGGAGAGCGGATACTCGGCAGATTGCCGGTAACTATTGAGCTTGGGGTGATGGCAATCGTCATTGGGCTGGTCATCGCCCTGCCGGTGGGCGTCTACTCGGCGATCCGCCAGGATACGGCCGCCGACTACGTGGGGCGGACCGTGGCCGTCATCGGCATAGCAACCCCTAACTTCTGGCTCGGAATCATGGTGATGCTCTACCCGGCAATCTGGTGGGGCTGGTCGCCGCCGCTAGAGCTGATTCGCTTCAGGGAAAACCCGCTGGGGAATATCGGGATGTTCCTCATTCCGGCCGCGATTCTCGGCACGGCCATGTCTGCCGCCACCATGCGGCTGACGCGCACCATGATGCTGGAGGTGCTCAGGCAGGACTACATCAGGACGGCCTGGTCGAAGGGGCTCAAGGAGAGAGCGATTGTTATCAGACACGCTCTGAAAAATGCATTCATCCCGGTACTTACCCTGATAGGCCTGCAACTCCCGCTCCTGGTAGGCGGCTCCGTCATCTTGGAGGAGATATTCGTATTGCCGGGGCTAGGCCGCATGTTCCTGGAAGCCCTCGATTTCAGAGACTACCCGGTGGTATCCGCAATAAACATGATGTTGGCGACGGTGGTGTTACTCAGCACGCTGCTTGTCGACATGCTCTATCCCTATTTGGACCCTAGGATTCGCTATACATGACGTCGCCGGCACACACCGCTACAGTGAGCGAGCCCAGAAGGCGTGGCGCGGTGGCGAGTTTTTTCATCAGGCTGGTCAAGGAGAAGCCGCTCGGCACTGCCAGCGGAATCGTCATATTTTTCTTGATCTTGGTGGCTATCTTTGGCGGTCAATTCTCTCCCTATCCCTATAACGAGATTCACCTGATAGACAGGCTTCAGAGCGCCTCTGCCAAGTATCTTCTGGGTACCGACCAGGCGGGACGAGACCTACTGAGCCGCCTTATCTTTGGGGCTCGTATCTCGGTGCTCGTCGGTCTTACAGTGACCACTATCAGCATAGTCATCAGCACGGTGATCGGCGGAGTGTCAGGATTCGTTGGAGGTAAATTTGACCTGGTTGTGCAGCGGTTCGTCGACGCGTGGATGGCTTTTCCTGGATTGCTCCTGTTGTTGACCATGATAGCTGTGTTCGGGAAGGGCCTCTTGCAGATAATTCTGGTGATGGGGATATCGGGTGGCATAGGCGGCGCCAGAGTAATCCGAGGCGCGGTTATCGGCATCAAGGAGAATGTCTATTTCCAAGTGGCGGAGGCGGTTGGCTCGCCGAGATGGAGATCGCTGCTACGACATGTCGTGCCCAATATCACACCCGTCATCATCATCTCATTCAGCACCAGCATCGGCGGCGTGATCATGGCACTGGCTTCGCTGGGCTTCCTCGGATTCGGTCTGCCACCGAACATTCCCGACTGGGGTGGTATGCTCAGCCGGGACGGGCGTAAGTACATGGAGCTGGCGCCACGGCTGGCCCTGTGGCCAGGTCTTTGCCTCACTGTGACCATCTACTGTCTCAATATGTTCGGCGACGCCGTCAGGGACCTGCTGGATCCGAGGCTCAGGGGCGGCGGTCGTTGAGCACGGGGCATTGACACGCCCGAGTCTTTATCAAGCCGCGGTCCTGGTCCTCTTCTTCCTTTCCGGTGCCACCGGACTGGTCTACGAAGTGGTCTGGCACGGGATGCTCGTGCTCGTGTTTGGCAGCACCGCGTTTGCCACGGCCACGATACTGGCATCCTTCATGTCTGGATTGGCGCTGGGCAGTTTCTGCTTCGGCCGGCTGGTTGACAGGTTCGGGAGGCCGCTCGAGCTCTACGCCTACCTCGAGGCTGGTATCGGGGTATTCGCGATTCTGTTTCCCTTCATCATCTCCGGAGCGACCGCCATATACGTCGGGATCTCTCAGAACCTCGACACCACCTTCTATCTCTTCAGCCTGCTGAGATTCATCCCTCTCCTTCTTGATCCTGGTCATTCCTTCGTTTCTCATGGGCGGCACGCTCCCGGTGCTGAGCAAGCTGTTCATCCGGGAATTTGGCCGGTTGGGTTCGGGGATAGGCAGCCTCTACGGCACCAACACTCTGGGGGCGGTGGTCGGCACCTTCTCCGCCGGGTTCTTCTTCATCATTTTTTTCGGTGCGAGAGAGACGACCTATATCGCGGCGGCGGTCAACATTCTGGTAGCGGCCGCCGCATTCTACTTGAGCAGGTTTGCTCCCCGGCAACATCAGGACAACCGGCGAACAACCGGGAGCGTCGGTAATCGACAACCGGACCGCCAACCGTATCCCCCTTATGTGTACTTCGTCATTCTGGTCGTGTACGGGTTGTCGGGATTCTGCGCACTGGCGTACGAGGTGCTGTGGACGAGGGTGCTGGTGTTCTACGTGCACTCCACGACGTACGCGTTCACGATAATGTTGACCAGTTTCTTGCTGGGGATAGCTGTAGGCAGTCTCGTCTTTGGCAGGCTGATAGACAAGTCGAAACAGCAGCTCGGTTTGCTCGCGGCTATCGAAGTGCTGATCGGGTTGTTTGCCATCCTGTCGATCTGGGAGTTCCGGACGTTGGACGACCTGATGGTCAGTCTTACCGAGCGGGCACCAAGTTGGCAGATGTTCGTGGTGGCCAGATATGCGGGTGCGTTTCTCATCATGTTCATCCCGACCTTGCTCATGGGCATTGCGTTTCCGCTGGCCAGCAAGATCTACAGCCAGAACCGGGAGCGGCTGGGCAGATACGTCGGGAACATCTACTCGGTAAACACCGTTGGCAGTGTCCTGGGGTCGATCGCGGCCGGGTTCGTCATGATACCGTTGATCGGCATCACCAACGGTATCATCCTGGTGGCGGCGCTCAACCTGATGCTGGGCATCGTCATACTGCTTGCGCACCCGTTCATGGGACGCCCGGCAAAGTGGGCCGTGGTCGCGGGAATCGCGGTCATTATTCCGGTTGCCGGCGCAGCGATCCCCACGGACAGGCCCCTGGGCCTGTACAGTCGCCCATTTCGAGATCTCGCAGAGGGCGGCAAGGTGCTGTTCTACGACGAAGGCATTGGCGCTACGGTCACGGTCCATCAACTGCCGCCCGACCCCGCCGACCAGCAGGTCTACAAGCTGTTGGAGGTGGATGGAGTAAACGTGGCGGGCACCATGCCGATGCTGCGCCTGTCGCAGAAGCTCCAGGGGCACTTGCCGGTGCTGCTGTACAAGGCCTCCACCGGGAAGGACCCCCGGAACGTGTTCCTGCTGGGGATGGGTACCGGCGCATCATCCTACGCGGCCACCCGTCACCGAATCGAGCGGCTGGACGTCCTGGAGATCGTCGCTGCCGAAATCGACGCACTCCCCTTCTTTCGGGAGATAAACCGAGACCTGCTCAACGAGCCCAAGATTCGGGTCAGAATCGATGATGCCAGAAATTTTCTCTTGGCTACGCAGCAGGAATACGACGTGATCGAGAGCGACACGATCCATCCCGAGCAGAACGCCAATGTGTTCTCCCGGGAATACTTCGAGCTGGCCAGAGAGCGGCTGTCCGAGGATGGCGTATTCTCGGTTTGGCTGCCGATGTATGGGATGTCGGAGGAAACCTTCAAGATTCTGATCAACACGTTGTACGCGGCCTTCCCGCACGTAACGGTGTGGTACGCGAGTACCCAGCCGACGCGACATGCCCTGCTGGTCGGCTCAAAACAGAAGCTGAAGATCGATTACGGGTTGCTGCAGGAGGAACTGGCGTACCCGCCGGTCCGGGAGAGCCTGGCGGAGGTGGGTCTGGATGACGTATTCGCGGTGCTTGGCAGCTTTATTACGGATGAGAGCAGACTCGACGGATATGTTGCCGACTCCCTGGTGAGTACGGACAACCGGCCTTACCTGGCGTACTACAACCCGGTCCAGAAGGGGCGATTTCCCCTGACGGAACCGAGAGTCCTGCAAATCTTCGCTGAGTTGAGCCTGCCGGTCTTGCCGTACGTGGTGAATATGGGAGCGGCCGAGACCCGGATCAGTACGACCCTGGAGAATCGTTCACGGGCGAAAATCCACGTTCTGCGCGCAGTTGCGTATGATTACGGGCGCGACTACACCAACTCGATCGCCGAGCTCGAGAACGCCCAGGCACTCACCCCCGACGACGTCAAAGTCAAGCGGCTGCTCGAGCTTGCCCAAGCCAAACAGTTGGCCGACGCTGAAAAACGTGCCCAGCCCGCCGTGACTGAAGGGGCAAGCCTGCTCAAGGCCGGCCGGTTGGCAGCCGCCGAGGCTATTTTCAGGTCTGTGCTCGAGGTTCATCCCAAATCTGCGGTGGCGCGCTACAGCCTGGCGACGATCCATTACGCCCGCGGCGAGCACGCGCAGGCAACCGAGGAGTTGCTGAAGGTAATCGAGCTGTACCCCGGCAACGTGGATGCGCGCTATTCTCTGGCGATAGTCCAGAGCATCCTGGGAGAGCATGATCAGGCCGAGCTGCAGTTGAAGGAGGTCCTGAGACTTGCGCCTGACCACCAGCCAGCCCGTACCGCCCTGGAGAACCTGAACGACGCCGGGCGCTGACCGGATCGGCAGCCCTATCACACCGCGCGAGCGGTGAGTTGAGCAGGGAGGCGCAGGAGGAGTACTGACCGCGCTGGCAGCCCGTGGCGGAACCACGATTTGGCATCGAAGCAGGTTTGGTCGAGCAGGCTGTGGACTTCGTCCGTCGTAACACGAATCCTTGAAGGCCTCGGGAATTCTGGCGGGTGTGGCTCTTTTGCGACGACCTCAGAGGGGTGAGGCGGCCTGCGAGGGAGCAGGCATTCACACTCGTGCGTGTGCGCTCGGCCGCCCGGGTAAGCGCGTTGGCGGTGGGCGCGTGGGGGCCGGGAGCCGGGCTGGGACTCGGCCTGTCAGACGGATGCTGCGCACAGCGATCGAGTGGTGAGATGCCCGCGGGAACGGAGGCTCTTGCGGCGACGTACACAGGACTGTCGGTGCTGAGTTTGGGGTAGTGAGCGAGGGGACTGGACTGGGGCCTGAGCTGGCTGACGCTACTCCCGGACGATGCGCAGGCGGGGCCGCCCGGTGTTCGGCTGCTGGAGCGACGGCACCCGTCCGTCGGCGTAGCGCTGCCGATGGGTACGCTCCCACTCCCGCGCCTCGTGGAACCTCCAGTACTCGTCGAAATCACCACTGGAACGAAGCGCCCTGAGGCGCAGCACCGCCTCCGCTCCGCGCAGCCGCCAGCGCGCACCGGTGATCCCCAGCCGGTCTTTGACCAAGTGGCGACATGCTCCCTCAATGACTCCGGAACCAATCGGGAACCCGGCTGCGAGGTACTGGTCGTAGGCCAAGTAGTCCTGGTACTTCAGCAGGTAGTTGGCGCACCGGTCGACCGGCTCGCGCTTGCGCGTCGCCAAGCGCCGCTTGGTGGCACTGCGGCGCATGCCGGCAGCCACCTGAGGAGCGCGGCCTTCCAGCACCCGCCCGAGGCGTTGCAACACCCACTGTTCCAACTCGTCGCTGCCTTCAGCCGCCAACGCGTGACCCGCCTTCCACAGGTATTCCAGCACATGAAAGATGTCGAGCACGATCGTCAGTCCCACTCCGTAGTGCTCGGCCAGCTGTTTGAGGATGGTCAACTGGGTCTCGTTGCCGTCAACCACGGCAACCCATCTCTGGGTACCCTGCGGGTCCCGCTGCAACGCTTCGCGAAACGCCTCCTCCAACACCTCGCGGGGTTCCTGCTCCAGGCTCGCCCATACCCGCTTGTGCTGCGGACGGGGACGCGCGGGTCTCGGTTCCGCTTCTTCGTCCCTGGCGAGCACGGCGAGCATCTGCTCGGGCGTACGCACCTGGACCGCCACCGCGTACACCGCCGCCACCATGGCCATGCGCTTGCGGTTGCGTTTCTCGCCCTTGCTCAGCCGGGTGTTCAGCTTGCTGCGCGGGGTGCGCTCGCTGGCCGTGCGCGTCGCCGGACGCAGGTCCTCCCGGTGCATCACCACACCCTTCGCGTCGCCGGTTATCACCAGCAGGCCATCCGTAGGCACTGCATCCGTGGCCGCAGGCGGCGCCGCGGTTGCCTGGGTCGCGGTTGCCTCGGCCGCAGTTGCCTCGGCCGCGGCTGCCTGGTGATGCCGCTGCTCGTAGAAGGCGTCGAAGTCCTGCGCCGCCCGCCCGACCAGTTCTTCAACCTGCCGCTTGCCGATCTCAGCCCCGGTGTAGCGACTCAGCGTCTCCACCGTCTCGTCGAACGAATTCTTCGACGCTTCCAGCGCAACTCTGCGCCGCACCTCCAGCGAGTAGCGCTCGTCGGGAAGGTTCAACTGCGCGTCCAACGGGTGCAGACTCGCTTCGCCCTCCGCGCCGTAGCCGGTGCGCCCGACCTCGACCGTGCCGAAGATCGTCTCCAACTCGCGGCGCTGCGTCCGCTGGCGGGTGCGCTGCTTGCCCTGCGCGTCCACCACCTCGTCGTTGACCTCAGCCTGCGCCCGCTGATCGAGACAGGCTTGGTAAACCTGGCGCATCAACTCCTGGCCCTCCGCGGCCAGCAGTCGCTCCAGCTCACTGTGCTTCATCTGTTGCAGAAACAAACAAGTCAGGAATGAGCGTTCAAGGAACTGAATGGCTGTCTGGTGGCGCCCTGCTGTCCTCCTGCGTGATGGGTGGATGGCGCGGCGGGGCGTGAACGACAGGTATTCTTCTGAACGGGATGATCGCGACCGGACGATGCCAGTCCGCGATCTCACCAATGTCAACGTCACAAGCCCCGGGACCCGCCTCCAGGATCTGGTGCACCGGCCAGCAGGGCGCTCACACCAACGCTCGACGGCCTGTGATCTTCATCCAACTCCGTGGGAAAGCTCCTAAGAAACAACAGTTTCTTGCATGACCACGCCGGGCCCCGCCCGGTGGGAAGCTCCTGACTGCCTGCCACCTGCAGCACCTGCTCGAACCGCGCGTGACAGGCGGCGAACGGGTCAGCCGGCTCCGGCGCCCAAGCCACCGCAGCGCCCACCGCTCAGGCCTCCACCAACCGGCGCTGAGCGTCCGCCACCAGAGGATACACCAGCACCCGCTTCGGTGCTTGGCCATGGCGCGCATGGGCGCGATCCATCCGCCCCCGACCGGCAGTGTCGCCCAACTCGATCCAGTTCGCAGCCCGGTAGCAGGTGCCGGCAAACCGGCTGCCATCCACCAGCGTCTCCAGCAGCAGCGGCTCGACCGCGAACCGCGCCTGCCAATCGGCCGCCAGCCGCCGGGCCAGCAACGCCAGCAGCCGGCTGGCCAGGTTCCGCACCCGCACCCACGGCAGCACCAGGAAGCGACTGTTGTTGACCACCCGTTGCAGATTGCGCTGCCGGGTCGGTTCGTCCCAACCGATCCAGCGGTCGTGCGCCGCCAGCCGCCACGCCGGCGACGACAGCTGCAGCGCAGCCACCACCGTCCGGGTGGGCTGGCACACGAACGCCAAGTACCGCAACTGCGCGCCGAACGGCATGCGATAGCCCAGGGCGCCCGTCGGGCGGCGCCACTGGAGCCGCTGGCACACCCGCACCATGAGTTGCGTACGACTGCGGCTGCCGCCGGTGTCGACCACCTCGGTGACGACCTGCAGCTCGGCCTCGCTGAATGTTCTGCCGGCACTCCGCAGGCACCTGCGGTTGGTATCCATCCGCTCCCCTCCCATACCGGAATGGGGACAAGGTACGGCCTCGCGCTGGATTTGTCCAGCCCGGCCGCGCAAAAAAGTGGGACCTATGGGGCCGCAGCGCGCATAGGTGCCGCGAGACGTCCGCCAAGGCCGGGCCGGATTTAGGCTAAGTCATTCCTGCTATTGAATATACAGGTCGTCCCAAAAGAGCCACACCCTTCAGCTTTCCGGTCAGCCGGCGCTGCGGTTCAAGGTGGCGGCGCGCTCGGTGCTGTTTGCCGGCAGCCGCCGCGGGCAGGTGGAGCAGCCGGTCTGCCGCGCGCTGGTCGAGCGGTTCCGCCGCCACGGGTTCGGGTTCTTCGTGGGCTGCGCGGCCGGCGTCGATGCGGCGTTCCGCGCGGCGCTGGCCCACTCAGCGTGCGGCCCCGACGAGGTGTTCGTCGGCTGCGCGTTCGGCCAGCGCGCACGGCGCTGCCGGGCCGAGGGGCTGTTCGCCTCGGCGGTGGTGCCCGAGGGCATCCCGCCCAACGCAGCGCTGGCGCGGCGCACCCTGTGGCTGGTCAAGCGCAGCTCGCTGGTGGTGCTGTTCCCCGAGCGCCCTGCCGACCGGCAGTGGGGTCCGGGCTCGCGGCTTGCCTATCGCTCGGCGCTCTACCACCTCAAGCCGACCTTCGTGGTGGCCTCACGGCCGCCTGTCGCTCCGGCGTTCTGTCGGGTGGCGGCCGCCGACCTGTTCGCCACGGTCGACGGCTACTGGGTGGTGCCGCATACCTTCATCGACGGCCTCTGCGAGTCATGTTTTGCTGGCTGTCCGCGACAGCCCAGCTCCACATGAGAGTCTCGTGGCACACCGTCACGGTCCGGTCGGCTCGCTTACTATCGTGTACAGTTAGCTTACTATCGTGTACAGTTAGAATGTGTCGACCGTGAAGTTCACCATCGAGATAGAGCAAGAGCAGGACCAACGCTGGATTGCCGAAGTGCTTGAACTGCCCGGTGTCATGACCTACGGGAGCTCCCCGGACCACGCCAAAGCCAAGGTCCAGGCGCTGGCTCTGCGAGTCGTGGCCGATCAGCTCGAGCACGCCGAGGCCGGTCCGGAGCTTCTCAACATCTCCTTCGACGCGGCGTGAAGCAGTGGCCGAGCACTCGTGCACGGCGAGTTCTCTCCGCCCTACTGAAGATCGGTTGGACCGTCAAAAGACAGTCCGGCTCCCACCGCACGCTCACCAAGCCCGGTTGGCCCAATTACTCATTTGCCTTTCACGACAGTGAGGAGATCGGTCCGAAGATGCTTGCACGCATCGCCCGACGGACCGGAATAACCCCAGAGGATCTGTGACGCGAGCCCACCAGCCCATTGCCGCTGCCGGCTCACGCCGCCACGATCCGGTCGGGCACCACCCGGCCAACCGTCACTAACGGTGCGCCCGCGACATCAGCACAATGGCGATACCTGTGATCCGGCAAAAGGGCCCATTGGGCGATTCAGAGGGAGCGCGAAGGCCCCTTCGACAAGCGGAGTGCAGACGAACCTCGGCCTGCTCTCCGTAGTGATGCGCCATCCTTCCTTGGTCTCCTATCGCGCCAGAGCACGACACCGACCGACGTTCTTAGTCAGCGTCGCTCGGCCGCGAGGGCCACTTCTCTCCGAATGCAGCTCCCTCCGGATGCGCGGCGGACGCGTCGGACCGGGCCCACGAACGGACGACGCGTCAGTCGTGTGAAGAGTTTACCTGGTGCCCGGCTTCCCCGCCGGACTCACCCCGAGGTCAGTGGTGTTGTTCCCCGAGCGGCCCGCCGACGGTCGGTGGGGAGCGGGTTCACGGCTCGTGTGGCGCGGCCTCCGAACTTCGCCACGATGATGCACAGACCCTGCGATGCCAGTCGCTGCTTTCAGACTGACCGGTTCGGTCAGCGGGTTCCATGACCCGTCGCTGGTGAGCGTGATGGGTGGTGACTCCGGACGCGCGCAATCACCCGCGCCCTCCATGGCGCGGGAACGCCTGTGTTGGGCCCCATGGACGGGGCCCAGGAACGGACGACGCGTCAGTCGTGTGATCAGTTACCTGTACACTTCGCCGACTGGGTCTGTGATGCCCGATGATGCGCCGACACTACGATGCCAGGCGCTGCTTCGAGCTGACCGGCCAGGTCACGCCCATACACAGCCCGGCGCTCGTTGACCTGGTCGGGCGCTTTCCGGGCGCGCCTCCGGAAAATCGCAGCAACCGCTCCCAGCCCACGACGTCCCTGTCGCGGTGTTGTATCCCACGGTAAGTCGTTAGAAACCCAAGCTTTCTACTCGGATTGATTCACTGACGGATCGGCTGGGAAGACGGTGGAAAGCGGTCTAACGCAGGGGCACTCTCACAGGTGCCGGGGCCGCAGAATACACGGCTCAGCGGACGGTTTCCCGATACCCCTCCTGACCGGGCTATCTCTTTCGTAGCATAATCCATAACCAGCGAGGAGAAAAGTGGCCCGCGCGGGTCTCAGGCCCGCCGGGCCGTGGCCGGTGCAACTTCGATACCAATCGGGGCACACCGGCGAGGAGTACGTTAGCGCCGAAGCCTGGTGCGATGCAAGGCTGGAGCGGTGCCCCAATCATCCGGACGGCGGATGCTCGTTCGCCCGTCACGGCACCTACCCACGCAAGACACCGGCCGGCACACGGATTCCCCGCTGGTACTGTTCTGAGTCTCACACCACATTCAGTTTACTGCCCGATTGCTTGGCAGCGCGGCTGCCGGGGACGCTCAAGGAGCTTGAAGCGGTGGTTGCTGCGGTCGAGCAAGCGCCGAGTCTGATCAGTGCCGC
The DNA here is from genome assembly GCA_965198005.1 of Spirochaetia bacterium. Taxonomy (GTDB): domain Bacteria; phylum Spirochaetota; class Spirochaetia; order SZUA-6; family Bin103; genus Bin103. The sequence goes on along the minus strand of CBDAOI010000002.1, from coordinate 23,005 downwards.
AGACCAACTGCGCCCGCATGAGATCGAACTGCCGGGCGCGTTGCGTTGGCTGCGCCGCCGGGTGCGCCTGGTGCACAACGCCCTGCGGCATGTGATTGGCCTGCTGCCGGACCAGTTGGCGGGCTGCCTCCCCGACGTGGCCGCCGTCCGCGAGCGGCTGGACACCACGACGGCGTTGCTGGAGTTGCGCGAGGTGACTGCCCCTTGGCTGGCGCGGCTGCCGGCCCCGCTCGGTTTTCGCCCCCACGAAATCGGCGCTGGAAATCAAAAATCTGCTTTCCAACAACACCAGGGGCCTGGACCCCCGCCGCTGGCGCGGTAATTTCCCCTCAACAGCGGGCCACAAGGCCCGCAAAACCACGAGGAGGACCTCTCATGCATGTTCCTGATGACCACCTGCGGCGCGACATCGCGCTGTTCCGCTACCGCATCATCGCCGATCTGTTGCTGCTCCCGCCTGGCTCCCCCGGCATCGGCGCCAAGCTGCAAGCCAAGGCCGAGCAGGACTACACCATCCCCGGCACCCAGCGCACCCGCATCGCCGCCGAGACCATCCGCGACTGGCTCCACCACTACCGCCAGGGTGGGGTCGATGCGCTCTATCCCAAGCCGCGCGCCGACCGCGGCCAGCCGCGCCGCCTGCCCCCCGAAATCGCCGAGCTCCTGGTCGCCATCAAGGCCGAACACTCAACTTGGTCGGTGCGCCAAGTGATCGCCGGCGCCCTCGATTCCGGCCAACTCCCCGACCACCTGCGCCTGCCGCCGTCCACCGTGCACCGCCTGCTCAGCCGCGAGGGGCTCATGCTCAAACGCACCGACGAGCCGCTTGGCGTCGACCGCCGCCGCTTCACCTTCAAATACGCTGGCGAGATGTGGATGAGCGATGTCATGCACGGCCCCAAGGTCAGCGACGGTCGCCGGCGCCACAAGACCTACCTGACCGCCTTCATCGACGACGCCACTCGCGTCATTCCGTACGCCGCCTTTGCCCGCGCAGAAAACACCGGCGCCTTCCTGCCGGTGTTCAAGCAGGCCCTGATCCGCCGCGGCTTGCCGCACCGCCTATTTGTCGACAACGGCGCCAATTACCGTTCCCAACAGCTGTCTCTGGTGTGCGCCAAACTGGGTATCGCCCTGATCCATGCCCGCCCTTATCAGCCTCCAGCAATTCTCGGTGAACAAAAATTGAGAGGGTCGGCGTGGGGGGCAATGGCGGGCGGGACGGCACGTAAGTGGTCGTATAGGTCATGAGTATGTAATAAGTTGCCTACCGGCTGGACACTCGATCCCAGGGTTGTCATGCTCTCTCCTATGGCAAGAGGTCGCCGCAGAGGTCCCTTGTTGCACATGGGACAGCAACCCCTCCACGTTGTCGCAGCTGTCGATGTGGAAGCGGGCATCGGCTACGTGATCACCGCCTACCGGCCGGATCTGGAGCATTTCGAGGCGGACTACAAGACGCGAAGGAGGACTTAATGAAGTCGAACGAGGGCAGATGTGCCCTGTGCGGGGGGCCGCATGAACCGGGCACGACGGTCTTTGCCGTGGATCTGAAGACCGGAGTCGTCGTCGTCCGCGGAGTTCCGGCCCGGGTCTGCTCGCAGTGCGGCGAGGCCTGGATCGAAGATGCCGTGGCGGCGCGCCTGGATACCATCGTCGCCGAGGCCCGCCGGAAGCACACCGTGGTCGAGGTTATCCAGTGGGACCAGGTGGCGGCCTGACTGCCGCGGCGGCTTCCAGCGGACATCGCCGATATGCAGGCCGAGGCAACGGAATGACGACGCTGCCCGTCGCCCCTGGAGATCGGAGCGTGCTTTGGCGGGACGTATTCCCCCCGACATGGCACCTGAAGCCCGTCAAGTACGTCTGCTCCATCAACCAACGCGCGCTACCGAACCCCGACCGGTTCGAACACTGGCACACTGAGCTCGCCCTACTAGACCAGTATCGAACCTACTGCCTCCGTGAGGAGCTGCCGTCGGTCCCGCCGGCACTGCTGGCGGTATGATAGCTTGCCGCGGAGCGGAGGAGGCTCGGGCAGCACCCTTCGGCGACCTACCGGCGTGGAGTGACAGGCAGGCTCGGTCCTTGGGGAGCCTATTGTCCTATGCCCAGCGGTCGGCAGCCTGGCCTGATGATTCCATCTACGGGATCGATTCATCAGCCGCTGCTGGGCTCGGCGCTGACCGGATGGCAGCGAGACTGGCCGCCGAGAATCCGGAGCCGCCATCGGAGAAAGCTGAGGACCGGGGCTTGGCTGCTTTGCTGGCTGTCGCGTGGCAGGCTGACCGACGCTGCCGTTGGTCAGCGGCCTGTCCCTCACCAAATTGGACTGGCCGGGCTGGAGAGCCCCGGTCCGCCGAAGAAATCTGGAGCCCGCCGTCCGGAAATGCGGAGGTCGAGACTATCGCTGCCTGGCTGGCCGGTCACGCGGCTGGCTGACCGGACGCTGCTACTGGGTCTGCGGTCAGCTTCTCACCAACCGGGCTGGCCGGCCTGGGGAGCGCCATCCCCGCCGAAGAATCCGTAGCCTCGCCATCCGGAGAATGGGGAGGATCGAGGCTACCGCTGCCTCGCTGGCCGTTGCGCGGCGAGGCGGACCAAACGCTGTCGGTGCTCAGCGGTCAGTCTCTGGCCAAATCGGGCTGAACCGGGTGGAGGAGTGCGGGTCCGCCGGCACCTCCAGGTCGGTCCGGTCTTCTGAGGGCCGACGACTCGCGCTCGGGTGTGGCCGTTTCGGTATCCCTTCCGCGAGCTCGCGCTGTCTCGTCGCCACGGCCTTACGACGAACAGGATCGTTCGTGGTTGCCGGTTGATGAACTGATGAACGAGGGATGGGTGTGGCTGTAGGCGGGGCGGCACGACACCAGTTGACCGGTCTGGTCGGCGGCTTGCAGTTCCCGGCGCTGGTGAGCCTGACGGTGCGCTGGCTTGGGCGCTTCCCATCGCCCGCGCCCTCCATGGCGCGGGTCCGCCGGCGCGGCCCATGGAGGGGCCGCGTGCAACAACGACATGTCAGTTACCGTTGCTCGGATATGACGACGGCGCCGCTCATGTCGGCAATCGGGTTCCTATCCCCGTGTTAGCCCCGCGTTGAGCAGCACCGGACTGGCTGCCGGCGCTGCGCTGCCGACGACTTGGACGGAGCACGCGGTAGGTATGCCCCGCTACCCTGAAGGCGCAAACGTTACAAAACTTTGCAAACTTTGCCTGCGAGGTTGACAGCGATGCTCCGTTGGGAGGACCATCGCGTACGGTGAACGGCCGTAAAGTCGTGGATCGAGCTAACGTTCTTGAGCTGACCGCACTTACGTTGCGGGCTTGCACCACGCGACATCAGCGAGTCGTTGGCGTTCGAGAGCTTGCGGCTGGGCAGCGGCGAGCAGGCGGCCAGACAGTGCAGGACCGCAAGGGCGCCGAGGCGTTCGTATAGCAATGATGATCTACCAACGCGGCCGGTCGAGCCAACCGCCACGAAGGCCGTCACCTGAACGAGCCGAACACACCTGAACATCCGGGTTCAAATGCCGTAACTATTTTTGCTGCCACGATATAACAGCACCCGGACCCCTGAACCCCGTATTTGAACACATACCCTGTTTCGAGTGTAGCAAAACGTGCCGATAGCAGCCACACGTGCATGCCGACGAGGTGTTCGTCGGCTGCGCGTTCGGCAAGCACGCACGGCTCTGCCGGGCCGAGGGGCTGTTCGCCTCGGCGGCAGTGCACGAGGGCATCCCGCCCCAGGCGCGCTGGCGCGGCGCACGTTGTGGCTGGTCAAGCGCAGCTCGCTGGTGGTGCTGTTTCGCGAGCGGCCATCCGACCTGTTCGCCACAGTCATGGACTACTGGGTGGTGCCGCACACCTGGGTCGAGATCGGTGCATCCCCTTTCCCGCTGACCGGCAAGGCAACGCCCATGCGCAGCCCGGCGCTCGCCAACCTGCTCGGTCGCCTTCCGGGCCCCCCCTCCGGACCAGGGAAGCAGCCCACAGCCCCCGACCTCGTGTCGTGGTCTGTGGGCCGTATGCCAGCCGTGGCGCCAGGGAGGGCGCCACGGCTGGAGGTCACCGATTACGAACTCTGCCGCGGCCGATGAAGCGGCGGCATGACGTGGCAGCGCTACCTCTCACGCCACCACGATCCACGCGCGCACCACCGGCCAACTGTCACTAACGGTGCGCCCGCGACATCAGCACAATGGCGACACCCGTGATCCGGCAAAAGGGCCCATTGGCCGATTCAGAACGTGTCCGAAGGCCCCTTGTTGGCGGAGACCGCGAAGCGCTGGCGGGCGACGGTGGGAAGTGCCATATTGGATAGGGGAGTTCTTCTGGCTATGAGCGGGGACAGGATCGAGATCAACGCAGAGGTGATGTTGGGGAAACCGGTGATACGCGGCACCCGAGTCACTGTTGAATTGCTGCTGCGAAAACTGAGCGAGGGTGCGTCTGAGGACGACCTCCTCGATGCATACCCACGGATCACTCGCGAGGACGTGCGAGCCGCCGTGCGCTTCGCAGCGGACACGGTCGCCAACGACGAGACCATCTTCGTTCAGCACTCCCGATAGCAGTGCGCTTCCTGGCCGACGAGAGCTGCGACTATGCGGTGGTCCGGGCTCTCCGGGATGCCGAACACGATGTCGTGGCAGTGGCTGAGTCGAACGCACAGGCACCCGACTCCGAAGTCATTGACCTCGCGGTGAGCGATGCTCGCCTCCTGCTGACCGAAGACAAGGACTTCGGGCAGCTGGTTTTCGCACACGCAGAGCCGAGCCTTGGTGTCGTCTTGCTCAGATACCCGTCGGGGGCTCGTGGCGAGATCGGCGGAGATGTTGTCGATCTTGTCGCCAAGTATGCGCGACGCCTCGTCGGCTCTTTCGTAGTCGTCACACCGGCTCGAGTTCGCTTCCGAAGACTGCCCGAATGACGCCAAGTCCCTGGGCGCGCCGCTTCGGGAACGGTTTCGTGCGTGGCGGCCGATGAGAGGGGAGCGTTGCGATTGCCCGGGGGCCCGGCGCCGCTGGGCTGAATCGTCGCGGACTCCGGACGCCCCGCCCCAAGCTTGCATAGGGCAGCCGCACGCTCGCCATCCTTGGCGCGGTGACGCCGACCTGCGTGCGCGCGGCGGACCGCGTTGGACGGGGCCCACGAACGGACGACACGTCAGTCGTGTGATGAGTCACTTCGCCGACTCGGTCTGCGGTGCCGCGGTGCCCTGGCGTTGCTTCGGGCTGACCGGCCAGGTCACGCCCATACCAGACCGGCGCTGGTTGACCTGGTCGGGCGCGTTCCGGGCGCGCCTCCGGAACTGCCGCCGGCGCACGCACACTCCTGGCGGCAGGGAGGGCGCCACGGGTGGAGGTCACCGGACATCCGGCGTCATATCGCCCCAGGCGGAGGGTCGGCATCGCGAATCCCGGCGTCGGGGTAGACGTGATCAATCGGGAATGAAGGAATGAACGGACGTCAATCGGTGCCACTTGCCGTTGCACCGCCGGCGTCAAACGCCTCGATGGCCGGGCGTGTCAGCTCGAGGTCAGCTGGCCTTTGCCCGCGCCGTAGCGCCCGAGCCGGCCGCGCAGCCGGGGATCCAGCAGATCGCGCACCGCGTCGCCGAACATGTTGAGGCTGTAGACGACGACGGTCAGGCACAGCCCCGGCCACAGCGCCAGATGCGGCGCTATCTCCATGTACTGCCGCCCCTCGCGGCTGAGCATGCCGCCCCAGCTCGGTATGTCCGGTGGCAGTCCGAAGCCGAGAAAGCTCAGCGCCGCCTCCGACATGATCACCCCGCCGACGTTGATGCTGAAGATGATGATGATGGGCGCGGCGATGTTGGGCAGCACGTGGCGCAGCAACGAGCGCCGGCGCGAGCTGCCGATCGCCTGCGCCGCCTGGAAGTAGACGTTCTCCTTGACCCCCAGCACCGCACCGCGAACCACCCGCGAGGCCGGGATGCCGCCCGACACCCCCAGCACGATGATGATCTGCGCCATGCCGCGGCCGGCTATCGACATGATGGTGAGCAGCAACAGCAGCCCGGGGAACGCCATCCAGGCGTCGACGAAACGCTGCGTCACCAGGTCCAGCCGCCCGCCGATGAAGCCGGTGATGCCGCCGATCAGCACTGCCACCACGACGGTGAGGACCGTAGCGGCCAGCCCCACCGTCAGCGACAGCCGCGCCCCGTGGATGAGGCGGCTCAGCAGGTCGCGCCCCACGTGGTCGGTGCCCAGCAGGTACTGGGCCGAGGGGGCCTGCAGGCGGTCATGCAGATGGATCTCCTGGTAGCGATAGGGCGCCAGCCCATCGGCGAAGATGCTCACCAGCACCAGGATCAGGATGACGATGCCGCCGGCGGTCCCCAACGGCTGCTCGCGGACCAGCCGGCCGAAGAACGGCCGCGCTCCGGCCTGCCCCGCCGGAGCCGCCCCAGCGGCCGGCTCGGTGCCGACCGGCGTCAGCTGGGATACGTCACCCATGAGCGTGCCTCATTCGTAGCGAATCCGCGGGTCCAGCGACGCGTACAGCAGATCGGTCAGCAGGTTGACGAACACCACCACCGTGGCGAAGAACAGATTCACCGCCGACACCACCGGGTAGTCGCGCTCGTTGAGGGCGTCCAGCATCAGCCGCCCCAGCCCCGGCAGGTTGAAGATATTCTCGATAATGACCGAGCCGCCCACCAGGATCGGCAGCTGCATGCCCACCAGCGTCACCACCGGGATGATGGCGTTCTTGACCGCGTGGCGCAGGATCACCGACCGCTCAAGCAGACCCTTGGCCCAGGCGGTCCTGATGTAGTCCTGGCGCAGCACCTCCAGCATCATGGTACGCGTCATGCGCATGGTGCTGGCCGACAGGTAGGTGCCGAGGATCAGGCTGGGGATGAGGAACATGCCGAGGTTGCCCAGTGGGTCCTGGGCGAACGGCACCAGCTCCATCGGTGGCGACCACGCCCACCAGATGGCGGGGTAGATCATCACCATGGTTCCCAGCCAGAAGTTGGGCGTCGCCAGCCCCATGATGGCGACCGACCGTCCCACATAGTCGGCGGCGGTGTACTGGCGCACCGCCGAGTAGATGCCCACCGGCAGCGCGATGACCAGGCCGATGAGGATGGCCAGCAGCCCGAGCTCGGCGGTGACCGGCAGTCGTCCCAGCATGCGCTCCTCGATGCGCCAACCTCCCAGCAGCGACTCGCCGAGGGTGCCGCGCAGGAGGATGCCGCCGATCCAGCGGCCGTACTGCACGTGGATCGGCAGGTCAAGGCCGAGCCGCTGTTCGATGGTCGCGCGGTCGAGCTGGCCGCCTCCGGTGAATGCCATGCGACCGGCTATAACGTCGATGACGTCGCCGGGGATGAAGCGGACGGACAGGAACACCAACACGCTCAGAATGAACAACGTGGGGATGACCAGCAGCAGCCGCCGAATGATGTAGGCTCTCATGTGACACTCTTCCTTGCCATTTCCCCGTCATTGCGGTATATATCCCAACCCCGTATCAGGTACGGGGCAGGCTCGCGTCATTCCGGTGAAAACCGGAATCCACCTTCCACGTCTTTCCGGCCCCTTCCACTGAAGGGCGCGGCACTCTCTAAGGTGCGAATGACCCCTGCCGGGAAACTCGCCTCTCACCGCTTTGGGGAGTGCAGAGGGGTGAAACCCCTTTGAAACGGGGGTTCAAGGTGGTGTCCCCCTTGATTCCCCCGTCATTCCGCCGAAAGGCGGAATCCAGAGTAATTTCAAATGGTTGCGTTTTCTAGATTCCGGGTCTCCGCCAGGAATGACAGTAAGAAAGCGCGCCTCGCAATGACATCGTGTGTGGGAGCCGGGAGGCTTAAGCCCCCCAGCTCCCCTTTTCCCCTGACGTCAGCCATAAGGGGCGAAACGCCTAATGACCCATTGCTTCCTTCAGCTCACTATCAATCCAGAGGCGGGCGAGGATGGTATGATACTGCAGCTCTCCTATCCCGAATTCACCGTTAAAACCTTCGACCCACGGCTGGTTCGCCTGAAACTGTGGAGCCAGAGGACCCCATATCTGATTGTGCTGCTTAACCAGGGCCATATCAAACTCTCTAAATGCCTTCATCTGCCCCTCAACGGTGGTAGCGGCGAAAAAGGCATCATAGGCGGCGGTCAGCTCAGGGGTCTCGACTCCGCCCAACCATTCGCGCAGAAATAGGGTGTCCGCGCGATAAAAGCCTATGAATATGGCAGGGTTCCCAGAAAACGCCATGTCGCCTTTGGACATCTCATAATTATGTTCTCCTCTATTAGCCACATAAGTCGGCGGGTCAAGAACATTAATCGTTAGATCAACGCCAATATCAGCCCAGTAGCCGGCAGCTATTTCCGCATAGCCCAAATCTGAGTGGTCCGGGTGGTCATAGACGGTCTGGAATCGAACGCCGTCCGCGCCGCGCGGATATCCAGCCTCATCAAGGAGCTTCTCAGCACCTTCCGGGTCATACCTGTAGTATTGCTTGAGCTCTTCAGGCCACTCTTCAAAGGGGGTGTAATACCCCTTGGTGCTATTCCACCTAGGGTCTTCCAACCTTGCATAACCGGCATAGTAGGTATCGTTAATCGTCTCGAGGTCCAGTGCCATCTGCAGTGCGTGGCGCACCCTGACGTCGTCAAAGGGCGCGTTGCGAATGTTCAGAGTAAAAGACTGAAACGCCCGCTGGTAATAAGTGTGCACCTCGATTTCGGGGTTGGTCTTCTGGAGGCTCCTTACCACGTCGAGGGATCTTATAGCACCGCCGGTGTGTTGTAATATATCAACCTTACCCGTGCGTAGTGCCGATATACGTGTTGCTTCTTCTGCCATAAGGAGGGCCCTTATCTCGTCAACATAGGGCAAGCGGTTCTCCGGGTATTTTTCGTCGTAGCCCCAGTAGTTGGGATTCTTGGTATAGGTTTTAGAGACGCCTTCGACATAGTCAGTCAGTATAAGGGGCCCGGTGCCGACCACGTTCTTCCAATCACTATAGTCGCCGTATTGCTCGATTACCTCGGGGGGTAGTATCCACTGCATGTGTTCGCTGATGATAGTCATTAGTGCACCGGGGGATGGATCCGTCATCTTCATAACAACCGTATATTTGTCGATAGCCTCTATCGATTCCCATGGCAGGTTGATAACCGCAAAAGACCTCTGCGGACGTTCGGTGAAGTCACCCAGAACGTTATTACGCTGCAAGGTATATACGACATCATCGGCAGTTAGCTCCCGCCCGTTTACTAAGCGGCTGGCCTCACTGTCTTGATCAAGGGCGTAGTGAACGCCCTGACGGATGTGGAAGATGTAAGTCAGTGGGTCGGGCGTTTCCCAGCTTTCCGCCAGACCCCATGTTAAGGCAAAAAACTCGGTATAATCCGTTTTAAAGTCAAATTCGTCCCTATCTATTGCCCAGTCCCCGATGGCGAGTCGCTCATTAACACCGTCTATGAGCCAGCCCGCTTCCATGCCAACAACAAAGGGGTCTTGATTATCGCTTACTCTTCCACCCCAGGCATAGGTTAATGTCCCGCCGTACTCTGGCGCCACCACCACCTTGCCGGTGGTGGGGTCGGTCACGTACTTCTTGTCGGCAGCGGCCGCCGGCTCGTCTTCTGCGCCACCGGCCCAGAGGCCGGTTGCGGTCAGCACCAGGACCAACGCTACCGCGAAGGTCATACTAATTTTTGCAATGTTCATAGGTTTCTCCCTATGTGGATTTTTCGAGAGTATTGCGGAGCGACTTGCGCTCCCTGGCTACTCTTATGCCCGCAACAGCGGGCGCGCCCGCCAATGCAGACGGCCAGTTTGAGTCAAATGGCTGAAGCGCGCGGCGTGTGACTCACCGGGTTCGCCCGGGCTCACACCGCGCGCGCGTGCGGTTCTTTCAGTATCATCTTCACCTCCTTCTTGGGGCACAGGGTGCCCTGCCAGATGGCTGACGTAAGATGGGATCCGCGTGCGCGGCCCATCATGCAAACGCCCACCGCTCGGCGGACGTCGGGACCTGCGTCACAACGCCACGCGCGGCGGTGGCCGGCGAAGCAGCGAGGGTGATTGACCGGCGACGCAGGCGGTGGGTTTTGCGCGCAGTTAGTCGCGGGCGGGGATCCGGCACGGTCGCGGTCGCCGACAACGGCGTGGGCGGCCCGCATGCCGGTTCGGCTATGGACGGAGCCGGTGCCACCGATAGCTACGGCGGTAGTGGAGGCGACGGCGTGCGCGGGGGCGCGTGCGCGGCGATCAGCCGGAGCGGTTAGTTGTTTCTCGGTTCGAAAAAGTGGGGGGGGGGGGGTGCAGCGAGGCTAGCTGTTGAACTTGCGGGTGAAGGTCCCGCCGGCGCAAATCCCAGTGTGGCGCCGTAGTTATATCCGGCAGCCGACAGGGGCGACTCTGACGGCTGAAAGCCCGGAAGTAAACGTACTCAGGGAAGGGCGCGAGCCCGACCGACCAACCTAGGAGGCTAACAACCAGAAGGGCCGTAGCGAGAGCGAACGGACGAATCGCCGAAATCCCCCCCAGCGGGAAGTTGGTTGCTGGATATTGGAGTGCCAAGGGTTTCCTCCCCTACCCGATGGCCAGTGCTGCTGCGGAAGATACTGGGAAGTGCACGCAGCAGGCTCCCGGCGGAAGTTGAAGGCGGCAATTCTGGATAGTTCAACAGTGAAAGCCCGGAAGGTGTGCTGCTCAGGCAGGATGATCCTTGAATGCCAAGGACCGGACCTATAACCGTCGGATGGCGGGAAGTGGAACGGAGAGCAGCAGACTGGCGGATGAGGCCGGCAAGCGAAGATGGCCGCGACAACATAACGCGGCTGGAGCGAGGGCCTCAGGGCTCAGGAGGAGCCGGTGGAAATGCACCGCCCGGACACTGAGCCGGGGAACGGTGGATACAGCCGTTGGCTCGAAGCGATGGTCAAACCGGGGACAGCGCCCACGTAGCAAGGGATCAGGCTGAGCGTGGTTGCTATCGTACCGGGAAGGGCAGTCGTGAGCTTAAGGGCACCTGAGCTTTGAGCCGTACCGTGGGAAAACCCGACGTACGGCATCTCAGGGGGGGCGCTGGAAACGTGGCCTACGGGCGCGCGCGCCAGCGCTCTACCCGACGGGGGCGCAGCGAGGCTAGCTGCTGAACTTGCGGGTGTAAGTCCCGCCGGCGCAAATCCCAGTGTGGCGCCGTAGTTATATCCGGCAGTCGACAGGGGCGACTCTGACGGCTGAAAGCCCGGAAGTAAACGTACTCAGGGGAGGGCGTGAGCCCGACCGACCAACCTAGGAGGCTAACAACCAGAAGGGCCGTAGCGAGAGCGAACGGACTAATCGCCGAAAACCTCCCCAGCGGGAAGTTGGTTGCTGGATCTCGGAGTGCCAAGGGTTTCCCCCTCCTACCCGATGGCCAGTGCTGCTGCGGAAGAAACTGGGAAGTGCACGCGGTAGGCTCCCGGCGGAAGTTGAAGGCGGCAATTCTGGATAGTTCAGCAGTGAAAGCCCGGAAGGTGTGCTGCTCAGGCAGGATGATCCTCGAATGCCAAGGACCGGACCTATAACCGCTGGATGGCGGGAAGTGGAACGGAGAGCAGCAGACTGGCGGATGAGGCCACCAAGCGACGATGGCCGCGACAACATAACGCGGCTGGAGCGAGGGCCTCAGGGCTCAGGAGGAGCCAGTGGAAATGCACCGCCCGGACACTGAGCCGGGGAACGGTGGATACAGCCGTTGGCTCGAAGCGATGGTCAAACCGGGGACAGCGCCCACGTAGCCAGGGATCAGGCTGAGCGTGGTTGCTATCGTACCGGGAAGGGCCGCCGTGAGCTTGCGGGCACCTGAGCTTCGAGCCGTACTGTGGGAAAACCCGACGTACGGAATCTCAGGGGGGGCGCTGGAAACGTGGCCTACGGGCGCGCGCGCCAGCGCTCTACCCGACGGTAGCAGGATGCACTGGCTGCGTCACAACTAACCGGTCACTGCGCTGCCTGTCATCGTGACCCTTCATGACCATCCGTCGAACCCCAGGTGAGGCACGCTAGCATAGGAGCGGCGCGCCGTCAACGACTCGTGGGGGTCACCGGGGTGAGCGAAGGTCACCGGCAACCCGTCACTGCGCTGACTGTCATCATGGCGCTTCATCGGCATCCGTCGCCCCAGGCGAGGCACGCTAGCATAGGCGCGGCGCGCCTGTCAACGACTCGGCGGTCACCGAACGTCACCGCCAACCGGTCACTGCGCTGACTGTCGTCATGGCGCGTCATCATCGATCCGTCGAAGCCGAGGCGAGGCAAGCTTGCTATGGACGCGACCAGCCTGTCAACGACTCGCACGTCACCGAACATCACCGGCCACCGGTCACTACGCTTACGCCATCCTGGCGCGTCATCATGGCGCTTCATCATCGATCCGTCGAACCCCACCTCAGGCGAGGCAAGCTTGCTATGGACGCGGCCATCCTGTCAACGACTCGGACGTCACCGAACGTGACCGCCAACCGGCCACTGCGCTGACTGTCATCATGGCGCTTCATCATTGATCTGTCGAACCCCAGGCGAGGCAAGCTAGCATAGAGGCCGCGCGCCGTCAACGACTGGTCGGGGTCACCGGGGTGAGCGAACGTGACCGCCAACCGGCCACTGCGCTGACTGTCATCATGGCGCTTCATCATCGATCCGTCGAGCCCCAGGCCAGCAATTCTCGGTGAACAAAAATTGAGAGGGTCGGCGTGGGGGGCAATGGCGGGCGGGACGGCACGTAAGTGGTCGTGTAGGTCATGACCAGGTAATAAGTTGCCTACCGGCTGGACACTCGATCCCAGGGTTGTCATGCTGTCTCCTATGGCAAGAGGTCGCCGCAGAGGTCCATTATTACTTCGTTTTCGTGCGCTCCTGGTCTCCTTGAACCTGCACGCCGCCAAGGTCGTCGATACCCGCCAAGCCAGCAAGGTCCGGTACTCCCTGCAGGATTGCTACGTGTGTGGTTTCGCCTTGTTTTACCTCCAAGACCCTTCCGTGCTGGAGTTCCAACGCCGCTTCCAGGACGAACTCCGCACCAACAACCTCAACTCTACGTTTGGCGTCGCTCAGATCCCTGCCGACTCCCAGTTCCGCGATCTGCTCGACAGCCATGACTATGAACCGCTGCTCGGCTGCTTCGGCGACTGGATAGGGCGCATGCAGGACGCCAAATGGCTGCAGCACTATCAGTTTCTCGACGGTCGCTACCTCATCACCATGGACGGCTCCCAGTACTTCAGCTCGTACCAGGTGAACTGTGAGTGCTGTCTGACCGCCACCAACAACGGCACCGTACGCTACCACCACGACATCCTGCAGACCGCCATCGTCCACCCCGACAAGCGGCAGGTGCTGCCGTTGGCTCCCGTGTTCATTCACAACGCCGATGACTCTGGCGCCAAGAGCGCCAAACGCCGCAAGCAGGACTGTGAAATAAAAGCCGGCTACCGTGCCGTGCAGCGCATCCGTAACGACCATCCCCGGCTGGCTGCGGTGATCGTCGCCGATAGTCTGTACTCCAAGCAACCGTTCATCGAACAGGTGCGCGCCGCCCGCTTCTCGTTTCTGCTGGTGGCCAAGCCGGAGGATCACACCAGCCTGTACCAGGATATCGACGGGCTGCGCCGCGGTCGGCTGCTGGCCACCGCTGCACCATCGACGCGACCGGGGACCGGCATGAATACGAGTGGGTTACCGGGGTACCGCTGAACGGCAAGCCCCGCAGTCCCCAGATCAACTTCGTGCACTACCGCATCGTACGTGCCGGCACGCCCACCTATCAAAACGCCTGGGTGACCGACTTGGTGCCGACCGCTGGCAGCGTAGCGCGGATCGTGCGTGCGGGACGGGCACGCTGGAAGATCGAGAACGAGGGGTTCAATACGCTGAAGCGCTGAAGCGCTGAAGAACCAGGGCTATCACCTGGAGCACAACTTCGGCCATGGTGACAAGTACCTGTCGGAGGCGTTCTTCGTGCCGGGCCTGCTGGCCTATTTCATGCACCAGATATTCGAGCTGGTGGACGGTCTGTATCAGCAGGTGCGGGCTGGGTTCGGGTCGCGCCGGGAGTTCTGGGGCGCGATCCGTGCCACGTTTCGGCTATTCCTGTTCCCGTCGTGGGACCAGGTGCTGGTGCGGATGAACTCGCCGCCGCAGCCGCTGTCCGGGTAGCCGCTCCCTGGGGAACTGAACCTGCTCCCTGAACGATCCCTGACTGGGGCTGCGGCGCAGGTGTGCCGGCGGCGCGCGGGCAACCGGCCCCGAAGGGCCGATCGCCGCACCGCGCCAGCCCGCGGCATCGGCCGAGCGGCGGTGGCTGACGGTGGTCAGGTCATCGCACGCGGCTGCATGACGGTGGCTAAATACTTCACCTGCAATCAGTTACAGAATTTCTGCCGGGTCGGACCGTGCGTGCATTCACTCGGTGGGCCAACAGGTGGGCATGGTCGCGTTTCACACACTCGGAGGGCTTGAGCTTATGACAGGGCTTGCGATCTCGCCCTCAAGACTTTTTCTGTAACCTTTCGCCCGCAATGTTGTGTTACTGTTAATGATGTTTTGCCGTTCCCCGAGAATTGCTGAAGGCCGGAGTCCGCGCTTGACATGGTCAGGCGAGCCTGTGACGATAGGGAGTTCGGGGATCGAACGGATGCCGATGACGGGCCATGATGACAGCCAGCGCAGTGGCCGGTTGGCGATGACTTTCGGTGACCTCCGAGTCGTTGACAGGTTTCCGGCCGCGTGCGACGGTTCACCGCTCGGGGTTGGATGGATGAGCATGATGCGCCACGACGACAGTCAGCGCAGTGACCGGCTGGCGGTGACGCAGCTGTCGGCGGGTTCACTCACTCACTCACTCACTCACTCGCTCGCTAGTCGCCCAGCCAACCGCGCGACAGCCGTTCGCTCGGCGCCGGTGCTGAGCGCGGCACCATCGATCGGTGTGGCGCACAGCCGCCACGCGTCCGCGCGTCTAGCGGCCGACCGGGTCGGCCGCAGCCTCCACCAGTCCACTGAGCGAGCGTTGCCGGCAACCCAGCTTCGAGTATCCAGCTCACCTCCCAGCTCCATTCATCATCGGCGAGCGTGCTTTGGCTTGCCGACGACACGGCCTGCAGCGCCATCCGCACGCACCCCGGTCAACGCTTCACCCTCGCTCTTGCGAGCGGCAGCGCATGACTCGGCGCCGCCGCCGTGGGCCGCCAGCCCTTCGACGTATGACTCTTCCATTCACCACACCCTGCCGGTTTTTGCCGGTGCACAGGAGGCCCGAATGATACTCAAAGAGCCGTAGGCGCGCGCGGCGTGAGCCGGGGCGAACCCGGGTGAGTCACACGCCGCGCGCTTTTGGTGAACTTGACTCAGACTGGCCGCCTGCGTTGCGCGTGGCCAGGGAGCGGCAAGTCGCTCCGAAATACTCTCGAGACAACATTCAAGGAGACAAGGATGAAGATACTATTTGCAAGGACCTTCGCGATTGCGTTGGTCCTAGTTCTGACCGCAACCGGCCTCTGGGCCGCCGGCGCAGAAGAGGCACCGGCAGCCGCTGCCGAAAAGAAATATGTGACAGACCCCACCACCGGTAAGGTGGTGGTGGCGCCAGAGTATGGCGGGACATTCACCTTCGCTCACCAAACGCTCTCTGGCATTTTTGACAGCGTGGTCCAAGGTAGGTGGGCGTCCGGCTATCACGGTCTCGTTCTAGATAAGCCGGCTCTCGCGGACTGGGGAAGAGATAGGGATGAATTTGCCTTGAATTTGCCGTGGCCAACTCTACCTTACTTAAGAGGGGCACTGGTGGAAAGCTGGGAGCAAACTGACGACCTAACCATTATCTTCCACATCCGCAAGGGCGTTCACTGGCATGATAAGGAGCCGATGAGCGGTCGGGAGTTTACTGCTGATGACATTGTATTTAACTATCACCGGATACTGGGTCTGGGCAGCGGCTTCACCGAACCTACCCCCCAGAGGACGGCTCAACTCCTTCCTATAAAAGTCGAATCGGTAAGGGCTACCGACAAATACACGGTTGTCTTTAAGCTGAAGGAGCCAAACATCAAGGCGCTGCAGGGTATCGTCGACGACGAAGTAGCTTATATACATCCCCCCGAGGTAATCAAGGAACACGGCGACACCACGGATTGGAGGAACCTGGTCGGCACCGGGCCCTATGAGCTGACTGACTACGTCGAGGGCAGCTCTATAACCTATACCAAGAATCCTGACTACTGGGGCTACGACGAAAAATACCCGGAGAACCGCTTGCCCTATTTCGACCAGATAAAGGGCCTTGCGTTGCCAGAAGTGGCAACAATGCTGTCGGCACTGCGCACCCGTAAGATTGATTTTCTTTCTTATGCCATAAGGAGTATCGACCAGGTAGAGAGTCTCCAGCGGACCAACCCCGAAATCCAGATGTTTACGCATTACACCCGGTCGAATGAAACGTTTGGTATGAACGTTCAAAAGCCGCCCTTTGGCGACATCAGAGTGCGTAAGGCAATGCAGATGGCGCTGGACCTTGAGACAGCCAACACTACCTTCTTTAAGGGTTGGGCAGAAATGACACCTTATGGGCAGAACCGGGGACCGGGTCTTCACGTTCCATTTAAAGAGTGGCCCGAAGAGGTCAAGAAAGTCTTTACCTATGACCCGGAAGGTGCAGAGGCGTTGCTTGATGAAGCCGGATTACCTCGCGGCTCGGATGGCATTAGATTCAAGACCGTGATGACATTCAACCAAAGTTACAATGTGGCTTATGGAGAATTATGCGCTGCATACTGGCGTGACATTGGCGTCGAGGTAGAGCTTGACGTATTACCGGGCGCTGTCCAAAACCAAAGAAGAGGAGATAGGGATTACGAAATGATGACTACGGAAGCGGCCTTCCTCAACCCTCCCTTGTCACAACGCTTTTACTCGGGATTCCACCACAACACCGCCAACCCACAAGACCCGTGGTATGATGCCGCGTATGAAGCCCTCGCAAAGGCTAAATCCTTCGCGGAGTTTGAGGAAATGGAGCGAGAGATGGATATGTATGCGATAGAGAAGTTCTGGCACATATGGGGTGGTATGGCCCCACAGATTCTCACGTCTCAGCCTTGGGTCATAGGTTATAACGGTGAACTGGCCTTGGGTGCCGGTCAATATAGGCTGTCATGGTCCCGCATGTGGTTTGACTCAGCGCTGAAGGAAGCAATGGGTTATTAGGGGTTTTGAGCAGCCGCGGCCACCCATTGTGGCTGAGCTCAGGGAAAAAGGGAACTGGGAGGCTCAAGCCTCCCGTTCCCCCACACGATGTCATTGCGAGGAGCGCTTTCTTACTGTCATTCCGGGCGGAGACCCGGAATCCAGAAAACGCAACCATTTGAAATTACTCTGGATTCCGCCTTTCGGCGGAATGACGGGAAAGGGGGATACAGGCCTGCCCGCTTGCCTTCGCTGAAGCTTTAGCGCAAGCAGGCCGCACAAGGCTTTGGCAGGCGGGGGGATGGGGCCTTCACCAACGATGGGCTACAGGTGTTCTATCGAGTGATCCTTGAACCCTGGACAGGGGAATCAAGGGGGACACCCCCTTGAACCCCCGTTTCAAAGGGGTTTCACCCCTCCGAACTCCCCAAAACGGTGAGAGGCGAGTTTCTTGGCAGGGGTCATTCGCACCTTAGAGAGTGCCGCGCCCTTCAACTTCGTTCAGGACAAGCCCTTCAGTGGACGGGGCCGGAAAGACGTGGCAGGTGGATTGCGGTTTTCACCGCAATGACGGGGGAAATGGGAATGACAAAAGAGGGTGGCAATAACGGGGGAAAGTGAAATGAGGTGTGTTACATGAGAGCCTATATCATCAGGCGGTTATTGCTGATAATCCCCACCTTGTTTATATTGAGCATGCTGGTCTTTCTCTCGGTGCGCTTCATCCCGGGCGATATAATAGACGTTATGTTAGATGACATACAATGGACGGCTGGCGATATTGACCGTGAAGCTCTTGAGCGGATGCTGGGATTAGACGTGCCTGTGCACGTGCAGTATGGACGCTGGATAGGAGTGTTGCCGACCCCTGACTGGTTTACCGGTGAATCCCACTTTAGAGGTCTCCTCCAGGGCACCTTTGGCAATTCGCTGTTTGGTGGCGCTTGGGCGGTAGAGGAGTTGATAATAGGTAGATTGCCGGTAACCATTGAGCTTGGTGTCATGGCAATCGTAATCGGGCTAGCGATAGCCCTGCCGGTCGGCATATACTCGGCGATTCGCCAGGATACGGCCGCCGACTACGCTGGGCGCTCCGCCGCCCTCATCGGCCTAGCAACGCCTAACTTCTGGCTGGGAATTATGGTCATGATATACCCGGCAATCTGGTGGGGCTGGTCGCCACCGATGGAGTGGGTTCCTTTCACCGAAGACCCGCTGGGGAATCTGGGGATTCTCATCATTCCCAGCCTGATTATGGGGACGGCCATGGCTGCAGCCACAATGCGGATGACGCGCACCATGATGCTGGAGGTGCTACGGCAGGACTATGTCAGGACTGCCTGGTCCAAGGGTCTGAAGGAGAGGGTGGTTATTATGAGACACGCCATCAAAAATGCCCTCATCCCGGTAGTGACTATGATAGGCATGCAGTTGCCTATCCTGGTAGGTGGCTCCGTTATCATAGAGAACATATTTGCCCTGCCGGGGCTAGGTCGTCTCTTTGTGGTTGCCCTCAATCGCAGAGACTACCCGGTGGTCTCTGGAGTGAACCTGTTTTTCGCCACCGTAGTTATGTTGAACATTCTACTTACCGACCTGATCTATCCTTATTTAGACCCCAGGGTCCGTTATAAATAAAGGGGGGAAACCGGAAATATGAGTGATTCCATAGGGATACCACCAGCAGTAAGTGAGCCAAAGAGACGAACCGGGCCGACCTATTTCTTTATCAGGCTGTGGAGGGAGAAGCCACTGGGTACTGTCAGCGGGATTATCATATTGATATTGATTCTGGTGGCTATCTTCGCCGATGTTCTGGCTCCTTATGGCTTTCTTGAAATACACCTGGCAGACCGGCTGCAGGGCTCATCAGCCCGGTATCTGCTGGGTACCGACTACTTGGGGCGAGACTTCTTGAGCCGCCTTATCTACGGGGCTCGCATTTCGTTACTGGTCGGTCTGGCAGCGACCGCTCTCAATGTTGTGGTCGCTACCCTGATAGGCGGCACTTCAGGATTCCTTGGTGGTAAACTGGACCTGGCTGTGCAGAGATTTGTCGATGCCTGGATGTGTTTCCCGGGACTGCTCCTGTTGTTAACCATAATGTCCATAGTGGGGCGGGGTGTGCCACAGATAATAGTGGTCCTGGGGATATCAGGAGGCATTGGCGGCTCAAGAGTAATCCGAGGCGCCGTTATCGGCATTAAAGAGAATGTGTATTTTCAGGCGGCGGAGTCGTTTGGCTCTTCAAAATGGAGAACACTTGCCCGACATGTCGTGCCCAATATTATGCCTGTCGTAATCATCATATTCTCGATAAGCATAGGAGGCGTAATCCTGAGTATTGCTTCTCTGAGCTTCCTCGGACACGGTCTGCCTTTCGAGATTCCTGAGTGGGGAGGCCTGCTCAGCAGAGAAGGGCGTCAGTACATGGAGATGGCACCACACCTGGGTCTCTGGCCTGGTCTTTGCCTGACTATTACCGTTTACAGTCTAAACATGTTCGGCGACGCGGTGAGGGACCTGCTCGACCCGCGGCTGCGGGGTGGTGGGGGACGCCTGGGAGCCGATGCCGCCAGGTCGGTCTAATCGGGTCTAATCGCGCCCGAGCGGGATGCGCGGCCGCCGTCGGAGCAGGTCGCCAAACTACAATCGAAGTGTCGAAGTGAATGACCCTAAGGAGACATGGTGACCCATGCCCACGTACTACCCTTCGATGCCCCTGCTGACGCGGCCTCTGCCGACCTCGATTCCGTCGGCGGCAAGGGGCTGTCGTTAGCACGACTGACGGCCGCGGGATTCGCAGTCCCGGCAGGCTTTACAGTCACGACCGCCGCGTACCGGCAGTTCGTTTCTGACGACGACCTTCAGCAGGCCATCATCGATCTGGCAAAACCGGAACTGGTGGGCACAGCGGTGTCTTTCGATTCCGCCTCGCAACGTATCCAGTCGTTGTTTGCCAAAACCGATCTGAGTGATGCGCTGCAGGGGCAGATCGCGGCGGCCTATGCCGCCCTGGGCGACGG
Source organism: Spirochaetia bacterium (assembly GCA_965198005.1). GTDB lineage: Bacteria > Spirochaetota > Spirochaetia > SZUA-6 > Bin103 > Bin103. The sequence continues at coordinate 2,768 of CBDAOI010000002.1, read as the reverse complement.
CGAACCACCGGTTGCGGTGCGCTCCTCGGCCAACGCGGAAGACCTGCCGGATCTGTCGTTCGCGGGGCAGCAGGACACCTATCTCAACATACGCGGTAGCGATGCGGTGTTCGAGGCGGTACGCGACTGTTGGGCGTCTCTGTGGACCGCACGGGCCATCAGTTACCGGCACGAGCATGCCATCGCCCAGGAGGCAGTTGCCATGGCGGTGGTGGTGCAGATGATGGTGCCCTCGGAAGTCTCCGGCATCCTCTTTACTGCCAACCCCGCCACCGGGGAGCGGTCCGAGATCATCGTCAATGCCAGCTTTGGGCTGGGCGAGGCGATTGTCGGCGGCGAGATTACCCCCGATACCTACATCATCGATCGGGACACGTTGGCAGTCCGGGAGACCATCCTCGGCAGCAAGGAGCACATGCTGGTGTCCGCTGCAGGCCAGGGTACCGACACCCGGGAGTTGAGCGCAGCGGAGCGGGACCAGTCGTCGCTGGCGGAGCCGGTGTTGCGGGAACTGGCCCAACTCGCCATCGCCGTGGAGCGGCACTTCGGCCAGCCCCAGGATATCGAGTGGGCAGTCGTCAACCGGACACTGTCGCTGCTGCAGTCGCGCCCGATTACCAACCTGCCTCCGGCACCGCTGAAGGAGGTCCGCTGGGAGAAGCCCGACATGCCGGATTGGGTCCCGGAAAATCCACTGCTGCGAAAAAACCTGGTGGAGCATATCCCGGGTCCGGTCTCGCCGCTGTTCGAAGATCTCTACCTGAAGGATGCGGTGGGCGGTCGAGCGGCCAACGGTAATCATTACGCTGTCAATGGTTATGCGTACTGGACGCTGGGTACGCCCCCAGGTGTGGAACCGATAACTTTCGGCGTGAGCCCCGGGTCTGCGACCGAACTGACCTCTACTATCGCGAATATGAAGCTCTATATCTATAAGACGCCGCCGGTAAACGCAGTAAGGGCTACGCCTCCTGTGGGCAACCATATCTACAGTACTAGCAAATGGGCCAAGGTTTACGCCGAGCGGTATGATTCGTGGCGCAAGGAAACGTTGCCCGCGTACCTGGCCGTGATTGATGAGTGGCAGCAGGTGGACCCGCAGGCAGCATCGGATGTGGCACTGCTGGATGGCATGTGTGCCCTGGCAAGAGCGGATGGTGAGACCTGGTGGTCGCCCTCGATGAGACTGGAATCGATGGTCAGCCGTGTCGGCACGGTGTGGGTCATGAATATGCTGCGGCGTGCCGAAATCATATTCCATGATTTTCTGCAGAAAGCGGCCCCGGGGAAGGGGTTTAGCAGCGGCCAGTTCCTCAGTGGCCTGCGCTCGATCTCCATGGAAGCCCAGGACGAGATCTCCGATATTGCCGAACTCATCCGGGCAGATGAGGGACTCCTTGAGCTCGTGCTGACGACTCCCGCACAACGGCTGCTACCCGCGTTGCGTGAGCGCTCAGAGGCAGAGTTGACCGTTCAGGCGATCGATCAGCATCTGGAGCGCTACGGGCATCAGATCACTACGCTCGACTTCGCCGAACCAACGCTTGCGGAAGACCCCTTGCCGGTGATGTTGAACCTGAAGGCAGTGGTCCAGGACACCGACCACGACCCGGCCGCCACGCAGATCGACCTCGCCAGGCGACGTCAGGCGGCCCTGAGGGAGGCGAAGCAGGCCTTCAGCGACGAAGACTGGCGGGAATTGTGCGAGTTCCTCTGGGTCATGAAGCGCGCCTATCCTGATCGCGAACAGGCGCTGTTTTACCTGGGGGCCGGATGGCCGACGCTGCGGCGGCTCGCACTCGAACTGGGGCGCCGTCTGGTCGAGGCCGGCACCCTCACCCAGCCGGACGATCTCTTCTACCTGTGGAGAGCAGAGCTGGAAGAGGCCATCGCGGCGCGCCAGGCGGGTCAGGCGCTGCCGGAACTCAAGGAACGTGTCGCCGAACAGCGCGAACTGCAGCAGGCGCGCCTGCGGCTGGTGCCACCGAACGCGGTGCCACCGGAAGAAGGTGTCGGGCCTGGCTGGGGCAAGACCGCCAACGACGCGGACAGCGACAGCTTAAACGGCAACGCCTGCAGTCCCGGCCAGATCACCGCACGCGCCAGCCTCGTCATGTCCCCGGCCGATTTTGCGAAGATGCAACCCGGCACCATCCTGGTGTGCCCGATGACCACTCCCGCCTGGACGCAGCTGTTCTCCCAGGCCAGGGGTCTGGTGACCGATATCGGCAGCATCCTCACCCATGGCTCGATCGTGGCCCGTGAGTACAACATCCCCGCCGTGCTCGGACTCGGGATTGCCACCAAGAGGATCAAGCACGGGCAGATGATCCGTGTGGATGGCGACAACGGGGTGGTCGCTCTCCTCGACGAGTGACGGTGGGCCATTAATGAAGATTCTGGTCAAGAACGACGATGGTATTGATTCGCCCGGCATCCGGGCTCTCGCCGAAGCGATGAGCCGGGTCGAGGAGGTGCTCATCGTGGCACCGGACCAGGAGCAGAGTGGCGTTGGCACCGCCATATCCTTTCATAACGGCCTTGCTGCTGCGAAACGAGACACTGCCATCGAGGGGGGGCGCGCATATGCGGTCAGTGGCACACCGAGCGATTGTGTGATCCTTGGCCTCGGGCCACTGGCCGACGGGACTATCGATCTGGTCGTGTCCGGCATCAACGCGGGTTGCAACGTCGGCAACGGTGTCCTGGGATCGGGGACCACCATGGCCACCCGAGTGGCTCACGCCGGCGGTGCCAGGATCCCGTCA
>CBDAOI010000001.1:0-310331 GCA_965198005.1 Spirochaetia bacterium | reverse complement strand
GAGGAGCTGGTGCGGAATCATCCGGACATCCTCCACATCGGCGCTGGCGCGCTGGCTCAGAACGATGCCCTCACCTGTCCCCAATGCCGCGGCCGGCTCGTCGAGTCGCACAGCGGAAAGAACCTTCGTTGCGTGAACCATCCACTGTGCCGACATCTGGCGCCCCGATGCGTATGTGATCAGGGTTATGTTCTGATCGACGGCGGTCGTTCGGTATGCACCAACGATGCCTGCGCCTCGCCCCCGAGGGTCTGCCCTCGCTGTAGGGTCGGCATCCTTACCATGAAACGCGGCCGACATGGGCCGTTCGTCGGGTGCAGCGAATACCGGGCTCAACCGCCATGCCGCTATACCGAACCGATCGACGCGTAGGTGGACAAGCCGCATGCGCACCGACCTGCGCATCGAGTGGTCGGCACAGGAACACGCCGCCAACCGGGAGCAAGTCGTCATAGAATTCAAGCTGCTGCACGGCGTCCTGGAGCAGAGCGTGCGCCGCGACTCGAAACATTCGAAGGTGAATCACAGCCATCCCTCATAGTAGGCCAGCCAGTCAATTGTCCAGGGGTCCAGGGAACGATCGTCGTGCGACCCGCATGCTTGGGACCCGGCAGCAACTGCTCCAGTGCCATTCCCGGTTTTCGTCGACGCGCCGAGACTACCGCTCCTTGGGATGTGACGACTCCCGCCGGTTACAGTGGAGCCAATGCCTTTGTTGTAGTCCGAAACACACTCCGTGGGAGCCTCGCCGAACAGCGCGGTCATGGTCCTTCTCATCTCGCCGAAGTCACAACCGTGAAGGGTCACAGCGAAACGGGCGTCTACTGGAAGTTTAAGCGGCCATCAGCCTACGCACGCACTGGGATCTCGGACGCAAGCCGATCCTCAGTATGGTCGAGCTGCTGGAGGAGTGTGGAGTCAAGGTCCTTGCTTTGGAACTGAGCGACATCGGAGGTATGACCGCATATGCGAGGCGTGGCGGCAAGACTGTCGATGCCGTCATAGTTGTAAACCGCAAGGATTCGGGCGAACGCCAGCGGTTCACGCTCACGCACGAGTTGGGCCACCTGGTTCTGACGGTTGACGACCAGGTCGATTCGGAGAAGGCGGCTCAGCGGTTTGCGGGAGCGTTCCTCATGCCGGCGGACACCGTGCGCACCGAGATCGGCAGACGTCGCACGTCCATCGGCTGGAGCGAGTTGTTCAACCTGAAGCGGGTGTTCGGCGTGAGTGTGCAGGCAATCGTATATCGGTGCCGGGATCTCGGGATCATCAACGACGCCCTCTACAAGCGGTTGTTTCGTGACATCTCCAGGTTTGGCTGGCGCACTGCTCCATACCCGGAGCCCCAGCCGATCGAGCCGGAGTGGCCGTCACGCGTCGAGCGCCTCTGCTCTCGCGCCCTGGCCGAGAACGTGATCTCCGAAGCCAAAGCAGCGGAACTGCTGGGGAAGTCAGTTCGCGATTTGCACCGGTGGATGGAGCAACCCCCACGGGATTAGCAGGCAGCCACCCAGTTGCAGTCCGTACGCCATGATCCCCGTCTCTGCGTCTCCGATACTTCCGTGCTGCAATTCGACCCCTACGACTCCGAGACGGTTCAGGGTAGACTGTCGGCGTGACGGGATCGACCTCTCAGGACTTGCGTCCGGCGCCGGGCGCGGCGGACAAGCTTGACCGCCTCAAGGCGTTGCTGCGTGAGATGTTCCAGCTTGACCGCGGCGATCTGGACTTCGGCATCTACCGAATCATGAACCTGAAGGCGGCCGAGATCACGGCGTTCCTCGACCACGACCTGCTGCCCCAAGTAAAGGAGAAGCTCAACCTGACCAGCGCCGAGGAGACCGCTTCACTCGAGGCGCAGCTGGACACCGCCCGCGAGTCCGCAAGAAAACTGGAGATCGACCCCGATACGGATGCCCTGCCAGCGATCCGCCGGTTGCAGCAGCGCCTCGCCGAAATGCGGAAGGACGCGACCGCAGAGGCTGACGTGTACAACCATCTTGCCAGCTTCTTCGCGCGCTACTACGCCGAGGGCGACTTCGTGTCACAGCGCCGCTACGCGAACGGAGGCCGTCCGGCGTACCTGATTCCTTACGACGGCGAGGAGGTGAAGCTGTATTGGGCCAACGCCGATCAGTACTACGTCAAGACAACGGAGAACTACGCCAGTTACGCCTTCACGGTCGGCGGCGACCAACGAGCGCGGCGCGTGCGCTTCGAGATCGCCGCGGCTTGCACCGAAAGCGACAACGTCGAGGAAGCGACCGTTCGGCAGCGCCGCTTTCTACTCACAGACGGTGAACGGGCCGTAGCCGTTGAGGAGAGTGAGCTGGTGGTTCGCTTCGAGCACCGGCCGTTGACTGACGGTGAAAAGCGGCGGCGGCCCGGCAACGGCGGCACGCAGCAGCGCCGAATAAATGCGGCGACATGCGAGCGGATCTTACGCGCCGTAGATCCGAACTGGAAGCTCTTGCTGGCCGAGCCGGCGCCGACCGAATCCGACGCCGAGCGTACGCTCCTCGCGAAGCAGGTGGAGCGCTATACCGCGCGGAACAGTTTCGACTACTTCATCCACAAGGACCTCGGTGGATTCCTGCGGCGCGAACTCGACCTGTACGTGCACAGTGAGGTGTTGAACCCGGACGATCTGGAGCAGGGCGATGCGCCCCGACTGGACCGGGCGCTGGCGCGGGTGCGGGCGGTGCGCCACGTCGGCGGCAAGATCATCGACTTCCTCGCGCAACTGGAGGACTTTCAGCGGAAGCTCTGGCTCAAGAGGAAGTTCGTGCTGGAGACGAACTGGTGCGTCACGTTGGATCGCGTGCCGGAACAGATGCTGCCGGCCATCGCAGCGAACGAAGCCCAGTGCCAAGAATGGGTCCGACTGTTCGCCGTTGATGAGATCGAACCCGACTTGATCAACGGCGGTGTCACCTGGAGTGACCCCCCGAGTGTGGATTTCCTCAAGGAACATCGCCACTTGGTGCTCGACACGGGCCACTTCGACCGTGACTTCACCGAGCGCCTGCTGAAGGCGCTTTCGGACGCGGGACCGCTGGACCGGCAGACCGACGGCGTGCTGGTGCACGGCGACAACTTCCAGGCGTTGAACCTCTTGCAGGCTCGGTATCAGGACCAGGTACAGTGCGTATACATCGATCCTCCCTACAACACCGATGCCTCTGCTATCCTCTACAAGAACAACTACAAGGACTCATCCTGGTTGTCGCTCATGGGAGAGGGCCTGCGGTTGACGCGTGCGTGTCTGACCAACACCGGGGTGTTGTGCGCCGCTATCGACGACGAAGAGGTCTCGTTGTTGCGCCTGCTACTTCGCAGCGTGTTCGCTCGCGAGCTGGGGATTGTCGCGGTCCGGTCCAACCCCGCGGGAAGAAAATCTCGCGGGCAGTTCTCACCGGCACACGAGTATGCGTTGTTCTATGGGAATACCGGCGCCACACCAGGCACGTTGAACAAGACTGCACAAGAACTTGCCCGCTACCCCCTGATTGACGACGAGGGCAGGTACGCGTGGAACAACCTGATCCGGCATGGGTCAAACGACCGTCGCCAGGATCGACCGAAGATGTTCTACCCGATATACGTCAGTGACAACAACAGGATACGGATTCCTTCGATGCAGTGGGACGACGATAGAAGGGAATACCGAGTGCTTGATGAGCCTCGGAGGAATGAAGTTACGGTCTGGCCATTAAGGGATCAGGATGGGACCGTCGTCGAGAAGAACTGGCATCGTGGTCCTGATCGCGTAATGCATACCCTCCCGGACTATCGTGTCCGCCGCAATGGAAAGAACAGTCCGACCAAGGGGATCGATATAGACTTCAAGATTCGACCGGATCCGGACTCCATGCCAAGAACATGGTGGGACGACAAGAGGTACGCGTCGGCGAATCTTGGAGCGAAGACGATCAAAGAGATTTTTGGGGACAAGAGATTCGACTTCGCCAAGGCGACCGGGTTGGTGGAAGATTGTTTGCGCGCCTCGTTGTGCGATGCGGCTTCTGTTGTGCTCGATTATTTCGCCGGCTCCGGGACGACCGGCCATGCAGTCGTGAATCTCAACCGCGCGGACCGGGGCAGGCGCACCTACGTCCTCGTAGAGGTCGGCGATCACTTCCACACCGTCCTGCTACCGCGCTTGAAGAAGGTGGTCTACTCGCCGGATTGGAGGGACGGCAAGCCGGTCTCACGGCAGAGCATCTCCCAACTGTTCCAGTATATTCGCCTGGAGTCCTATGAGGACACTCTGGAGAGCCTCGAGGTGACGCCGCTTTCCGGTCCGCAACAGGCGCTGCTGGCCGAGAGTCACGAGCTGGAAGAGGATTATCGGCTGCGCTATGCGCTGGGCGTGGAGACTGCTGACAGTGCCTGCCTCTTGGGCCGAGATTTCACCGACCCTTTTTGTTATTCGATCACAGTCGTGCGCGACGGGACCCGGCGCGAAGTACCGGTCGATCTGCCGGAGACCTTCAACTACCTGATCGGCCTGCGCGTGGAGTCCCGTCGGCGTATCGACGGCGTGCTGGCGATCACCGGCACCGACGCCGAGCGCCGCCAGTGTTTGGTCCTCTGGCGCGATCTCGACCGCACGGACCACACTGCGTTGGACGCGTGGTTCAGCACGCACCGCGAGTTTTTTGGCACAGCGCTGCACATGATCTATGTCAACGGAGATCATACCCTGAACGCCCTGCAGCAGACGGGCGATACTTGGGTCGTCGAGACAATAGAGCCGGTCTTTCGCGTGTTGATGTTCGGGGAGCGGTAGTTGTCGCAGCCACGTAGACACCGCCGCCAGAATCCCTTGCTTCAGAATCGTATGGTGCTGCATCGGTTCCTGTGTAGGGAGTTCGGCTATGACGACCTGGACGGGATGCTGGGACGTTTGCGGGAAGCGCCGGTCGACCCAGCCACCGGTGAGCACAACTACACTGCGGTTCTATCCGTCTACCTGACCGGCGACGCGCCTGTAACCCGCGATCTGCTTGGTGGATACGCTGCCAATATCGCCGCGCACAGCGAGCGCTTGCGGATGACTGGGGAACACGGACGCACCTGGAAACCGCATCAGTACGTTGCCCTTCTGTTCACCGAGCATTACCTGAGCCGGTATTTTGAGGACCCGGCAGCTCTGTGTGCTGATCTGGACCGCCACCGGGAGCGGGATCGCCTCACCTCCAGCATGCCGGAGTACCACCCGGAGGAACTGCGTACCGTGGCTTTTCAGAGCGCCACCGGTTCCGGCAAGACTCTGCTGATGCACGCCAACATGCTGCAATACCGGCACTATCTGGACCTCGCGGGCGGACGGCTCAACAACGTCGTGCTGGTGACGCCAAACGAGCAGATGTCCGTACAGCATGAACGCGAGATGCACGAGAGCGGCCTGCACGCGCGGCTGTTCTCCCACGACGCCCCGTCAGAGTTGTTTGCACCGGTCGAGATCATAGACCTGAACAAGCTGGCCGAACGGCAGGGCACAAAACGCGTCGCCGTCGGCGACTTCGGCGACGACAATCTGGTGCTGGTGGACGAGGGGCATCTGGGCGCCACCGGCCGGGTCTGGCGCGAGCGCCGCCGGGAGCTGTCGCGCGGCGGCTTCACGTTCGAGTACTCCGCCACCTTCAACCAGGTAGTGAGCGGGAGGGACCCCGAACTGCTGCACGCCTACGGCAAGTGCCTACTGTTCGACTACTCGTATCGCCGCTTTCACCAAGACGGCTACGGCAAGGACTACGCCATCCTCAATCTACCTGGAGGGGCGGAGGATGTCGGCAGTGACATGTACCTGCTCGGCTGCCTGCTGAGCTTCTACCAGCAGTGCCGCATCTGGCGGGAGCGTGGAGCGGAATACAGGGCCTTCAACCCGGCCAAGCCGCTATGGGTGTTCCTCGGCAAGACCGTTACCGGCTTGAGCCAGGCGGACCAGGCGACCCGTTCGGATGTCGTCCTCATCCTGAACTTCCTCGGCTGGGTCCTGGCTCAGGGCGAGGTGGTCCGGACGATGATCGAACACCTGCTTGCCGGCGGCTCGGGTCTGCAGGATGAAGAGGGCAATGACTACTTCGCCGGCCGCTTCCACCACCTGCCGCACACCGGCGCCGCGGTGTACCCCGATCTATGCGAGACCGTGTTCCACGGACTGGGGCAGCTACACGTCGTCTACCTGACTGCTGGCGAGGGCGAACTGCACCTCCGCACCGCTGACAACGCACCCTTTGGGGTAGTTAACGTGGGCGACTCGGCGGCGCTCTACAAGCTCCTCGCCGAGACCGACGCCGGCAACTTCCAGGTCGACCGGGAGATGGGCTTCGCCGAGCGGTTGTTCAGCGCCGTGGACCACCCTGACTCGACGGTGAACGTGGTGATCGGTGCCCGGCGCTTCATCGCCGGCTGGAACTCCTGGCGCGTGAGCACGATGGGGCTGATGCACGTCGGCGTCGGCGAGGGTCCGGAGATTATACAGATGTTTGGGCGCGGTGTACGGCTCAAGGGCTGGAACATGAGTCTGAAGCGGTATACCGCGGCTGGCGCGCCACCGCCCCGAGACAGCGCCGGGCTGCTGGAACTGGAGCGGCTATACATCTTCGGACTGCGCGCAAACTACATGCAGACCTTTCGCGATCTGCTTATACAGGAGGGGATCAGCACCGAGGACGAGACCTTTCGGCTCCCGGTCACTTGGAACTTCGCCCGCCGGACCGATCTGAAGTTGATCCGGCTCAGGGCGGATCAGCGATTTGATCGTTCGGATGAGCGTCCGACCTTACCGGAGCCGGCCGGCGCCGGTCTACCAATGGTCACGCTGGACCAATACTCGCGTCTGCAAACGGTGACATCCGGCGAGGAGAGGGCAAGCGCCGCAGCGGGCAAGGAAACGGTCAGTCTCACGAGGTACGCCCCGATGTTCGATGTTGGGCGGGTCTACCATCGCTTGCTACGCCGAAAACGGCACAGGGGATGGCGCAATCTGGTGATCGAGCGGAGCACGGTGCAACGGCTCCTGGAGCGCGACGACTGGTACCAGCTTACGCTTCCCGCACAGCGGTTGGACATTGTGCGGTTCGGGGACATGCGCCGGCTGGAGGATCTCGCGGTCGATCTACTTGCCGACTACGCGGACCGCTTCTGGCGGGCGTGCCGTCGCCGCTGGGAGCATGGCAGGATCGAGGTGGTCACGCTCGGCCGTGACGATCCCAACAACATCGGCGCCTACGAGCATGATTGCATGAAACAGGTCATCGAACACGCCTTGCAGGAGGCAGCGGCCCGACGCTCTGAGGAACAGCCATGCGAACAAGGTTGACGGACTCCTGACGGCAGTCAGGAGGAGGCGTCGAGCTGTTCGAGCAGCCAGCGCTCGACTGCGTCCACCCGGTTGCGGAGCGAGACCTGTCCGCGTTCGCGGAGCGCGGGCAGGTCGGGCGCGGGAATCGCCGCCGCGGCGTAGACCAGCAGGCCGCGATCGGTGGGCGCGAGCAGCACCAGGCTGCGATAGTTGCCGGCCCGCACCAGCGGCAGCACGTGCCACCACATGGTGGCGACGTTGCGGATCCGCATGGCGACGCTTACCCCGTCGAAGCGGTACTCGGCGCGGAACAGGTTGCTCCCGAAGGTGGAATCCTCCTGCAGCAGATGGAGCGTGGACCGTTCCGGAACCGAGGTCGCGACCGGATCGGGCAGCGGCGCAAGATCGTCCGGCCCCGCGACGACGTGGGAGCGCTTGAACAGGGTGCGGTAACGGCCCCGGCTGTTGGAGTAGTATTGAATGCCTTGCATGGTGCTGACGGCCCGCATAACGTCGTATAGACGAACCCAGTCGCAGGGGTGCCCGATCTGGGGGAACAGGCGCAGCAACTCCGTGCCGTATATGCGGCGCGCGAGCGGCGGCGGCACGATTGCCTCGCTGACCGCGTCCCGGCTCGGGACCGCGGGCACCAGCGCGGGCGGTTCCTCCGGCGTCAACGCGAGGCGCGCGCCGCCGTCGAGCAGGCGCGCCCGCAACGGGGCGTCGGGCACGAGTTGCTCCAACGCGGCCGGGCACGCGCCGGCGGCGCCGGCCGCGCCGATCGCCAGCACGACCACTGCCGCCAGAGGCGCTGCCGCCCGCCAACCGTATCTACGCATCGGTGGCGGTGAGCCTACGGCGGCGGTGGCGGCAATGCAAGGGCACGGGCACGGGCACGGGCAACCTGACATGCCGCTCGCAGTGTTCACCGGCGGCGGCACCGCCGGCCACATCATCCCCGGCCTGGCGGTGATCCGGGAGCTGCAGGCGGGCGGCTGGCGCGCCGCGTGGATCGGATCGCGGCGCCCGGCGGAGCGGGCGCTGGTGCGCGCCGCCGGGATTCCGTTCCACGGCATCCCGGCGGGCAAGTTGCGCCGCTACTTCTCGCTGCGCAACGTGGTGGACGTCATGGCGGTGCTGGCCGGGTGCGGGCACGCGTTGATCCTGCTGTTGCGCCTGCGTCCGGTGGTGCTGTTCGCCAAGGGCAGCTTCGTCAGCGTGCCGCCGGTGGTGGCCGCGCGCCTGCTCGGCATCCCGGTGGTCACGCACGAGTCGGACGCTACGCCGGCGCTGGCCACGCGCATCAACGCGACCATGGCCCGGGCCGTGCTGGTGGCGTTCGCGCCGACCCGGGCGTTGCTGCCGGTCCGGGTGCGCCGGCGCGTACAGGTCACGGGCAACCCGCTTCGCGCCGGGCTGGGGCAGGGCGACGCCGGCCGCGCCCGCGCGCGGTTTCAGGTGCCGGAGGGCGTGCCGTTGCTGCTGGTCACGGGCGGCAGCAGCGGCGCGCGGGCACTCAACGAGCTGGTGTGGGCGGCGCTGCCGGCGCTGGCCCGCCACTGGTTCGTGGTCCACCAGACCGGCCGGGCGTGGCGCCCGCGGCAGGCGCCGCACCGGCACCCGGCCGCGGTCCAGGCCCGGTACCGGGCGCTGCCGTTCGTGGCCGACGGGTTCGCCGACCTGCTGGCGGCGGCCGACCTGGTGGTGTGCCGCGCCGGAGCCAACACGCTGGGCGAGCTGGCCGCCACCGCGACCCCCGCGGTGCTGCTGCCGCTGCCGCGCAGCGCCAGCCGGGGGGAGCAGCTCGCCAACGCCCGGCTGTTCGCGGACCGCGGCGCGGCGCTGGTGCTGGCTGAGGAGCGGGTCGATGGCGCGGCGCTGGCGGCGGTAGTGGATCGGCTGCGCTGCGACACCGGCCGCCGGCAGAAGATGAGCCGCGGCATGGCCAGGTTGGCGACCGCCGGCGCGGTCCGCAGCATCGCGCGGATCGTAGCCGTCCAGGCCCGGGGCGGCCACCGGCGGGCCGGGGAGGGTTGAATGTTCGAGCACATCGTGGGCCACGGCGCTACCACGCGGCTGCTGGAGGCGGAAGTGGCCGCGGGACGGTTCCCGCGCGCGGCGCTGATCACCGGCCCGGCCTACGGCGGCAAGCTTTCGATTGCGCTGGAGCTGGCCCGTGCCCTGACGTGCCGGGCGGACGCCGCCGGGGAGTGCGCCTGCGACCGCTGCCGGCGCCATCGCGACCTGAGCCATCCCTACCTGGTCCTGATGGGCTGGCGCTACTTCGTGCTCGAGATCGGCGCGGCGGCGGACCTGCTGCGGCGGTCGCGCACCGCCGCCGCCCACTATTTCTACGTGCGTGCGGTGCGCAAGCTCACGCGGCGCTACGAACGCCTGCTGTGGGAGGGCGAGGAAGCGCGGCTGCGCGCGGCGGTGGGCGCGGTGAGCGCCCTCAACGAAGCGTTGGAGGAGGTTACCCCCGCAACCGAAGGGCGGCCGCTGGAGCGGCAGCTCCGCACGATCGACGAGCACGCCCGCAAGCTGGTGGCGACGATCAGGACCGAGAACGTCCCGATCGGCCAGATTCGCAATGTGGAGCGATGGCTGAATCTGTCCGCGCCCGACGGCCGCAAGGTGGTTATCATTGAGCATGCCGAAGGTCTCGGCGAGTCCTCCCGCAACGCCTTGCTCAGGCTGCTTGAGGAGCCGCCGGCCGCGGCGCACGTCATCCTGCTGGCGCGACGGCCCGAGGCGTTGATCGCGACGCTACGCTCCCGGTTGCGCGAGTACGCGCTGCGCGCCCGCACCGGGGCCGAGGAACGGGAGGTGTTGCGGCGCGTGTTCGACCGGCCCGACGGAGAGCCTGGTTCCCTGCGCGGCTACTTCCTGAACTGGAACGACCTCAGCCGGGAACAGTTGCGGGAGCACGCGCAGCGGTTCCTGGAGGCGGTGGGCGGCGGCGGGCAGGCGGGGATTGCGGGACCGTCCGGCGGCTACGCCCAGGCGGCCGGACTGCCCGAGCGACTCGACCGCGAGCTGCTGCTGGCGTTCCTCGAGGAGCTGGCCGCGGCCTTGCGGGGGCGCTTGCGGGACGGCGGCCCGGTTCCCGTGCTGCGGGCGTGGAGCACCGAGCTGGCGCACAGCGCGGCGCGAGTCACCGAGCTGCGGCTCCAGCCGCGCCACGTGTTGCAGAGTCTGGGCTACGCGATGCGGGCGGCCGCGCACCGCGGCGGGGCGCCGGCACGACGGCCATACGGCGGAGGGGGATGACGTGAGACGGTTGTACCAACGGGCGGTCGACAGACTCGACAAGATCGATCAGGAACAACTGCGCGGCTTGTTCCGGCTGCTGATGGATGAGAACCGGCTGCAGGCCACGGTGCTCGACTCGATGGCGCGCGGCCTGATCGTGACCGATACCTCAGGCCGCATCCTGCTGGCGAACCGCGCCGCCGAGCGGCTGGTGCCGTTGCGCGTGGCCGACTACACCGACCGGCGGGTATGGGACGTGGTCGCCGACCCGGAAATCGCCGAGTTCCTGCGCGACACGCTCGGGCACAAGGAGAAGGCGCGTGACCGCGACTTCACCACCGACTCGGGCGCGCTCCGCACCCTGAGCTTCGGCGTCCTGCCGCTGGTGCACGAGGGCCACGTGGGCGGCGACCTGATCTATGCCGAGGACGTGACCGAACGGCGCGCGGGCGAGGCCCGCCTGCGCCGGGCCGAGAGCTTGGCGGCGCTCACGACTCTGACCGCCGGGGTGGCGCATGCGATCAAGAATCCGCTCGGAGCGATCGGCATCCATCTGCAATTGATCCAGCGCGAGCTGCCCGGCGCCGGCCAGAGTCTGGACGCGGAAACCGCGCAGGAAGTCCGGGAAGCGGTGGGAGTGATCAATGAGGAGGTGGAGCGGCTCAACCAGATCGTGGTGGAGTACCTGTTCGCGGTACGCCCCATGAACATCGCGCTGGAGTCGGGCGAGATCAACGACGTGCTGGTGGAGCTGCTCCGGTTCCTGCGGCCCGAGCTGACCGCCGCCGGCATCGAGCTGCGCGAGGAGCTGGCGGAGGAGCTGCCGCGCGTGCTGATCGACCAGCGCTATCTGCGCGAGGCGCTGCTGAACATCATCAAGAACGCGATCGCGGCCATGGTGGATCCGGCCAACGGCAAGCGGCGGCGCGTGCTTACCGTCGCGTCGCTCACGGATGGCGAAACCGTGACCATCCGGGTGCGGGACACCGGGGTGGGCATTCCGCCCAGGCTGCAGGACAAGATCTTCGAGCCGTACTTCACCACGCGCGACTTCGGGACCGGACTCGGACTGACGCTGGTGTACAAGATCGTCAAGGAGCACCTCGGAGAGATCGCCCTGGACAGCAAGGCGGGCGCCGGCAGCACGTTCTCGATCAGTATGCCGATTCCGCAGGCGGAACAGCGTCTGCTCGGGTATGAGGCGGCGGCAGTATGATGACTGAAGCCGAGCGGTTGACGATCCTGATCGTCGACGACGAGAAGAACATCCGCGAGGGGTTGAGCAAGGCGCTGCAACTGGCAGGCTACGCCACCAGGCTGGCGGACTCCGGCGGCGCCGCGGTGCGCGAGCTGGAGCAGGCCACGGTCGATCTGGTGGTCACCGACCTCAAGATGCCCGGCCTGCCCGGCGAGCAACTCCTGAAGCGCGTCGTGTCCTCCTATCCCACGGTCCCGGTGATCATCCTGACCGGACATGGCACCATCAAGAGCGCGGTCGAAGCGATGCAGGCCGGGGCCTACGACTTCCTGACCAAGCCGGTCAGCCTGGACCGCCTCGAGTTGCTGGTGAAACGGGCCTTGTCCCGCCGCCAGCTCGTGCTCGAGAACCTGGCATTGCAGCGCGAGCTGCAACGGCGCAGCTCGAGCAGTCAGGTGGTGGCCGCCAGCCACGCCATGAAGAAGGTGTTCGAGGTGGTGGAGCAGGTGGCGCCGACGCGTGCGTCGGTGCTGATTACCGGCGAGAGCGGTGTGGGCAAGGAGGTCGTGGCCGATACCATACACTCGCTTTCGCCGCGCAGCGGGGCGCGGTTCGTCAAGGTGCACTGCGCCGCGCTCAGCGAGGCTCTGCTCGAGAGCGAGCTGTTCGGTCACGAGCGCGGCGCCTTCACCGGTGCGGTGGCCCGCCGGCGCGGCCGCTTCGAGCTGGCGGACGGCGGCACCATCTTCCTGGATGAGATCGGAGAGATCAGTCAGAACGTTCAGATCAAGCTCCTGCGCGTGCTGCAGGAGCGCACCTTCGAGCGCGTCGGGGGAGAGGACACGATCACGGTCGACGTGCGGTTGATTACCGCCACCAACCGCGACCTCAAGGCCGACATCGACCGCGGCAGCTTTCGGGAGGATCTCTACTACCGGCTCAACGTGGTGCACGTCGAGGTGCCGTCGTTGCGGGAACGGCAGGCCGACATCCCGCTGCTGGCCGCCGGCTTTCTGAAGGAGGCGTCGGAGGAGAACGGCAAGGCGTTGGTGGGGATCGAACCGGCGGCGCTGACCGCATTGCAGCGGTACTCCTGGCCCGGCAACGCGCGCGAGCTGCGCAACAGCATCGAGAGCGCGGTGGTGATGGCGCGCGGCACCACCATCGACCTCGGCGACCTGCCGGCCCCCGTGCGCAACGCCGAGGATGACGCCGCCGCGGTCCGGGTGGCGGTGGGCTCGACCCTGGCGCACGGCGAACGGGAGCTGATTCGCGCCACGCTCAATTCGCAGAACGGCAACAAGTCGCGCGCGGCGGAGATCCTGGGCATCAGCCGCAAGACCCTGCTGCGCAAGCTGCGCGAGTATGGGCTGGCCGGACCTTACGCCTGACGCTTCCCCACGTCGTGCGCCCGGCGCCGCCGGGCCCGGAGCGCCTCGACGTACGACAGCCCGCCGTAGGTCAGGAACACGCCCGCCCACACGGTGAGGATCAGGTAGATCTCGTTGTCCCACGAAGCGGCCGTCGTGGCGATCGAAACCAGCGCCAGATAGGCGCACACCGCGTACACTGCCAGCAACAGCTTGCGCACCGGAACGCCGAGCGCCAGCAGCTTGTGGTGGATGTGGCTCTTGTCGGCGGCGAGAATCGAGCGCCGCTGGTACAGGCGCCGGACGATGGCGGCCGTGCAGTCCGCCACCGGAATCAGGAGCAGGGTAATCGGAACCACGAAGGTGCCGAGGGACGCGGCGCCCGAAATGCCGAGCAGCGGGATCACGGCGAGGACGAATCCGAGGAAGTGACTGCCGGAATCACCCATGATGATCGACGCCGGCGGCCAGTTGAACAGCAGAAAGCCGACCACGGCGCCGAGCACGGCCAGGGCCGTCAGCGCCATCAGGAGCTGTCCCTGGAGCAGCGCGATGATCGCCATGCCGGCGGCGGCGAACGCCGCGATCCCGCCGGAGAGCCCGTCCATGCCGTCGATCAGGTTGAACGCGTTGGTGATCCCGACGATCCACAGCACGGTGAGCGGAACGGCTGCGACGCCGAGGTCCACGCGGCCCAGATAGGGCAGGGCGATGGAGCTGACGTTGATGCCCAGGGCGACCACGGTGGCGGCGAGGATCTGACCGGCAAACTTGACCCGGCCGCGCAGCGGCGTGAAGTCGTCCCACAGCCCGACCGCCTGCGCCAGCAGGATGCCGGCGGCGACGGGCGCCAGCGTCGTTGCCGCCAGCGGCAGCGCCACGCCCAGCGCGCGCACCGCGGTCACGCCCAGCACCAGGCCGCCGGCCGCGGCCAGCGCGATGGCCACCCCGCCGATGCGCGGAATCAGGTCGGTGTGCAGCTTGCGCCAGTTGGGGATGTCGTACCACTTGAAGCGGTGGGCCAGCCGGGTAACGGCCGGCGTCAGCAGCGTGCTGAGCACGAATGAGACCGCCGCGACCAGCGCGGTACCGGGGAGCACCCAGGCGGGCACGTGCATCAACGATTCCTCACGGCGTCGGACACCATCTCAGCGGGTGGCGGGTGCAGCATACCGCAGCAGGACCGGCGCTGTCATTGCCGCGACGCCCGGTCCGCCCGGTCGATCCGCGCATAGGCGGCGTTGATCTGCGCCGCCTTGCGCGTGGCCGCGGCCAGCCGGTCGGGGTCGGTAGCGAAGCGGTCCGGGTGATGCGCCCGCATCAGCCGCTTGTAGGACCGCCGGACTTCCGCCAGGGGTGTCCCGAACGCCACCTCCAGCGTCGCGTAGTCCGCCCGCAGGTGCTCGGGCGGCGGGGCGGCCGCGGCGCCCCCCCCCCCGGCGGCGTCCGGGCCGCGCCGTGCCGTCCCGGCCGCGGTCTCGTCCTCGTCGGCGTTGAGAAAGTCCTCCAACTCCTCCCAGGCCGCGGCCAGGTCGGGATCGTCGAACTGCCGGGTGCGGCCGCGGCGGCCGTGCGCACCGCTGCCGCCGCCGCCGAGCACGTCGCGCAGCAGATCGCCGAGGCGGTCGAACAGCCGATCCAAACCCTCAGTCCACGGCGGCGGTGCCGGCGGCGCCGCCTGCAAAACGGGCGCGGCGAAGCAGCTCGGCGGCGCGCCGCGTCGCGGCCAGCGACGGCACCAGCGCGAAGCGCACGTAGCCCTCGCCCGGATTGGTGCCGTCCGCGGTCGGATCGGCGATCCAGGGCCCCGGCGTGGTGACGATCCCGATCTCCGGCTGCAGCAACGCGGTGGCGAACTCCACCGCCGACATGCTCTCGGGCACGCGCTGCCACACGTAGATGGTGGCCGGCGGCCGGCAGTCGGGCAGCCCGGCGGCCACCAGCGCGTCGCACAGCAGATCGCGCTTGCGCCGGTACTCCGCGCGAAACGCGCGCACGTGGCCCTCGTCGGACAGGGCAGCCACCGCGCCGTCCTGCACGAAGGTCGGGGTCCCGGAGTCGACGTTGGTCTTCACCTTGCGGAACAGCGCCACCAGATCGGGGTCGCCCGCGACCCAGCCCACCCGGTAGGTGGTCATCGCCGAGCGTTTGGAGAGCGAGTTGAACACCAGCACCCGCCGCTTCGCCAGGTTGAGGATCGATAGCGGCGGTTGCTCGAAGTACAGCTCGGAGTAGGCCTCGTCCGAGGCGATGATCAGGTCGTAGCTGGCCGCGAACTCCAGCGCCTGTTGGTAGAACGAGCGCGGGGCGACCGCGCCGGACGGGGAGTTGGGGTAGTTGAGCCACAGCAGCTTGGCGCGCCGCGCCACCGCGCTCGGAATCGCGGCGAAGTCGATCAGAAAGTGGCGGTCGGCGGTCAGCGGCAGGTGGTACGGCTCTCCCTCGGCGAACAGCGTGCCGCGGCTGTAGGGCGGGTAGCCCGGCGACGGGCACAGGACCACGTCGCCCGGATCCACCACCGCCTCGTGGAAGTTGAACACCGCCTCCTTGGCGCCGAGCGTGGAGGAGATCTCGGTGGCGGCGTCGAGCCGTACCCCGAAACGGCGCTCGATCCAGCCGGCGACCGCGTCGAGAAAGGTGCGGTCGCCGACGTAGCTGGGGTAGCCGGCGGTCCGGCGCGCTTCCACCGCCGCCGCCGTGGCGCGCCGGATCAACTCCGGCGTGGGCGCGGTCGGGTCGCCGACCCCGAAGTCGATGGGCTCGAGGCCGCGCTCCCGCAGCCGGGCCACTTCCAGATCGACCTCGGCGAACGCGTAGTCGCCGAGCGCCGCCACGCGGCGGCTGGCGTAGTCCTCAACCGCCATGCGGTTCCTCCTCCGGGTAGCGGTAGGTGCCGGCGAACACGTAGGTCGCCGGACCGGTCATGTACACGTGGTCGTCCGCCGCCGACCACTCGATCTCCAGGTCGCCGCCGAGCAGGTTGACCGTGACGCTGCGCTCGCTGCGGCCGGTGAGCACGCCCGCGACCGCGGCCGCACAGGCGCCGGTGCCGCAGGCCAGCGTCTCGCCGCTGCCCCGTTCCCAGACCCGCATGCGCAACCGCGTGCGGCTTTCCGGCACCACGAACTCGGTGTTGGTACGGTTCGGGAACCGCGGATGATGCTCGAACCTGCTGCCGAGCGCCGCCAGGTCGAACTCCAGGTCGTCCACGAACACCACGGCGTGCGGGTTGCCCATGCTCACCTCGGTAAACGCGTATTGCGCGGCGCCGATCGTCAGGGACTCCGGCGGCCGCACGTCCGCCTTCAGCTCGGCCGCGTCCGGGGCGTCGCCGGCGCGCGGCACCCCCATGTCTGCGCGCACCAGCCCGCGGCGGTCGTCCAGCACTTCCATCCGGATCTCGCGGTGCATGGTTTCGATGGTGAACCGCGCGTCGGTCACCAGGCCGGTGTCGCGCGCGTAGCGGGCCACGCAGCGAATCGCGTTGCCGCACATCTCCGCCTCCGACCCGTCCGCGTTGAACATGCGCATCCGCACGCGATGGGTGTCGCCCGGCAGGATCAGCACCAGCCCGTCGCCGCCCACGCCGAAGTGGCGGTCGGCGATGCGGGAGGCCAGGGCGGGCAGCAGCGCCTCGGCCACGGGCGCGCGCGCGGCACCCCCGTTGGCGGCCAGGTCCCAGTACACGTAGTCGTTGCCCAGGCCCTCCATCTTGACAAAGTCGATCTCCATCGGTGCCTCGCTATCTCCCTTGCTGCTGCTCGTCGTCCAGCGGCGGAACGTTCTCCAGGAGCTGCGCCAACGCGTCGCGCCGGCGGATCAGCCGCGCGCGGCCGGCGTCCACCAGCACTTCCGCCGGCAGCGGAAACGAATTGTAGCGCGAGGCCATGGCGAAGCCATAGGCCCCCGCGTCGCGAATCGCCAGCAGGTCGCCCTCCTGCAGCGGCGGCAGCGGGCGCGGCTCGATGCCGGCTTCGCCGCGGGTGAACACGTCGCCCGACTCGCAGATGTTACCGGTCACCACCGTGGGCCGCGGCGGCCCGGAACGCGGCGCCACCGGTTCCAGGTGATGGTAGGAGCCGTACATCGCCGGCCGCACGAGGTGGTTGAAGCCGCTGTCGGTGCCCGCGAACCGGTACTTGCGCGCCTGGTTCACCGCGGTTACCCGGCACAGCAGGGTGCCGGCGCGCGCGATCAGGAACCGGCCCGGCTCCAGGCACAGCGCCGGCCGCGCGCCGTACTCGGCGCAGAATGCATCGTACGCCCCGGTCAGCAGCGATCCCAGCCGTTCCAGGTCGAGCGGGCGCTCCCACCGCCGGTAGGGAATTCCGATCCCGCCGCCGAAGTTCACCTGCTCCAGCGCCGGGAACCGGCGCGCCGTGACCAGCAGGTTGGTGACCGCCTGCACGAACCGCTCCGCCTGCAGCACGCCGGAGCCGATGTGGCAATGCACGCCGGCCACCCGCAGCCCGCCGGCGCCGGCGACGCGCTGCGCCTCCGCCGCCTGCTCCCAGTCGATCCCGAACTTGCTCTCCGGCCCGCCGGTGATGACGTGCGAGTGGTGGCCGCCGCCGACGTAGATGTTGAAGCGGATGCTGATCGCGGTGCCCGGTGCCATGGCCGCCAGCCGGCGGAGTTGGGAGAGCGACTCCACGTTGATCCGCACTCCCTGGTCGAGCGCCGTGCGCAGCTCGGCATCGGAGGCGGAGTTGCCGTTGTACAGCAACCGCTCCGGCGGGAACCCGGCGGTGCGCGCCAGCAGGATCTCGCCGGGCGAGACCACGTCCGCCCACGCTCCGAGCTGCCGCAGCAGGCGCAGGATCCAGGGGTTGGAGTTGGCCTTGGTGGCGAAGTGAATGCGCAGGTCGGGCACCGCGAACGCCTGCCGCAGGGCGGTGAACGCGGTGCGGATGCACTCCTCGTCGTACACGTACAGCGGCGTGCCGTACTCCGCCGCCAGCCGGTCGGCGGCGGCGCCGCCCAGGGTCAACATGACAACCTCCTCTCTTGCTCACACCGGGTGCGCTCGAACAGGGTCCGATGGAGCGACCTGACCGCGGTCTCGGTGGAGCCGTCGGGCACCACCAGCGACAGGTTGATGTCCGAGGCGCCGAGCGCCAGCATCTTCAGCGGCACTCCCTGCAGGGCACCGACCGCCGCCGGCAGGAACCCCGGCTGCCCCCACAGATCGTGCCCCACGACCGACACCAGCGTCGCGTCGTGGTCCACGCTCACCGAGCCGATCCGCGCCAGCTCGCGCGTAATCTCCGGCAGCTCGTCACGCCGGTCGATCGTCATCGACACCGATACCTCGGAGGTGGTGACCAGGTCCACCGGCGTGTGGTGGTGCTCGAAGATCTCGAACATGCGGCGCAGGAACCCGTACGCCAGCAGCATCCGCGACGAGCTCACGTTGAGCAGCGTGATGCCCCGTTTGAAGGCGATCGCCTTGGGGCCGGCGGCGGGGGTCCGCTCCTGAATCCGGGTGCCGGGCAGGTCCGGCCGCCGGGTGTTGCGCACCGTGACCGGAATCGCACGGCTCACGGCGGGCTGGATGGTGGACGGGTGCACCACGCGGGCGCCGAAGTAGGCCAGCTCCGCGGCCTCGCGATAGCTGATCTGCGGCTGCGTGCGGGCCGTGTCCACCAGGCGCGGGTCGCAGGTCATGATGCCGTCGACGTCGGTCCAGATGGTCACCTCGCCGGCGCCGAGGGCGGCTCCGAACAGGGTGGCGGTGTAGTCGGAGCCGCCGCGCCCGAGCGTGGTGGCGGCGCCGTCGGCGGTGGCGGCGATGAACCCCTGCGCGATCAGGAGTTGCCCCGGCGCCGGCGTCGCGTGCTCCCGGATGCGGGCCGCGGTTTCCGCCTGGTCGACGTTGGCGTGGGTGAAGTGATCGTCGGTGCGCACCAGCCCGCGGCTGTCGAGCAGCCGGGTCTCGATCCGCCGCGCCCGCGCGCGCGCGGCCAGCAGGCAGGTCACCGCCCGTTCGCCGAAGCCGAGAATCGCGTCGTTGGTGCGCGGCGTCCACTGCCGGAGCAGCGCCACGCCGGTGACGATGCGCTGCAGTTCCGCGAACAGCGCCGTCAGGTCGGCGCGGCAGCGCTCGTGCTCGACGCCGGTCAGCAGCGCGGCGGCGGCGCCCTGGTGAACAGACGCCAGCTCGGCCACCACTGCGGCGGCCGCGTCCTGCCGGCCGGCGCCGGCGGCGTGCGCCGCCTGCTGCAGCCGGTCGGTGGTGGTGCCCATGGCCGACGCCACCAGCACCACGCCGGCGCCGCGCGCGCCGGCGGCGATGGTGAGCGCATGGTCCAGCAGTTGCGGCGTCGCCAGCGAGGTGCCGCCGAACTTCATCACGGTCACGGCGCCAGCAGCTCCAGCGCGTGCATGGTCTCGGCGTTGAGCAGCGCCGCCGCGGCCGCGCCGCGCACCAGGTTATGGCCCAGCACCAGCATTTTGATCGAGAACACCGGGCAGCGGCGGATGCGGCCCACGGCGGCCACCAGGCCGGCGCCGGCAGTGGCGTCGAGCCGCGGCTGCGGCCGGTCCGGCTGCTCGAACACCACGATCGGGTGCGGCGGCGCGCTCGGCAGCGCCCGTTCCTGCGGCAGGCCGCGGAACTCGGCCAGGGTGGCCGCCACCGCGGCGGGGTCGGGATCGGCGCCGAGCCGCACCGAAACCGTCTCGGTGTGGCCGTCGATCACCGGCACCCGCTGGCACTGGGCGCTGACCGGAAACGGGGCCGGCACCACCGTGTCGCCGGCCAGGGTGCCGAGCATCTTCCGGGTCTCGCGCTCCATCTTCACCTCTTCCCCCGGCAGCGGAAACACGTTGCCGAGAATGTCGAGGCTGGGAACGCCGGGATAGCCGGCGCCGGACACCGCCTGCATGGTGGTGACCTGCACCGCCTCCACCCGGTAGCGGCGGTGCAGCGGCGCCAGCACCATCGCCAGAAACATCGCCGCGCAGTTGCAGTTGGTCACGATGCCGCCGGTCGTCCCCTGCCGCCGCACCAGCTCCAGGTGGTCGGCGTTGACCTCCGGAATCACCAGCGGCACCTGCGGCGCCATGCGGTGGGCGCTGGAGTTGCTGATCACCACGTGGCCGGCGGCGGCATAGCCGCGCTCGATTGCCTCGGCCGGTGCCGACGGCATGCTGGAGAAGATCACGCGGCTGGTCAGGGCGCCGCCGCCCTGCTTGAGGGTCAGGCCGGCGGCCGCGGCCGGCATGGGGGTGGGCAGGCGCCAGCTCGCCGCGTCCGCGTACCGGTTGCCGGCGGTGCGGGCCGAGGATGCCACTTCGTTGAGCCTGAACTGCGGGTGATCCTCCAGCATCGCCACGATGTGCTGTCCGACCATGCCGGTGGCGCCGAGCACGGCCACGGGAACCGGTGCCATAAGCCTTCCTCGCTTGCGTTGCCGCAGGGGAACACCGGAAGGTCGGGAACACCGGCGGGTCGCACGACCCGCACGGAAGGGACCAAATAGCACTCCACCTGCAACGGGTGACAGTCCTTAATACGCGCCGCCGCCCCGGGTCAAGCTAGTTGGACTTTTTCTTGAGCACTACATCGCGCGCCGCGGCGACTTGACTCGGAGATTCATTCATGCAAGCTTAGTTGTCGTGGCCTATGCGGATACTCACTTGACATCGTGCACGCTTGTTGAGTTGAAACCGAACACGGAGTATGACCGACGTATGAGCTCCGCAGTCAACGGGTTGCAAGCCAGGCCAGTAGCTGAGCGGTCACTACTTGCGAGCTGGTGGAACCAACAAGAGTCTTGGAGTGCTCGAGTCATTCCGTTTGATTCGAGGGTTCGCGAGTTTGCTTTGGGTCTTGATCGCGAACGGCCAGATAATCATGTCGTCGAGTTGGCAGATCGCCTAGTACAAGAAGCCAAAGAACAGACGGACGAACCCGAAATCACGATTGACGTGGAAGGTGCGCTCTCGTTCGACCTGAGGCTGACAAGTGGTCTGTTGATGTTTGCCGAGTTGGCAATGGACGGGACTCTCGACATCACCATCCTTGATGACAGCGGACACGAAACTCTCGTCGTCACACACTTGTCAGCGGCGACCGAAGCTCAATTCGTCGAACAGCTTTGAAACAAAGTATGTCTGTCCCTTCTATTGCTCGCGACCAACTGCCGCCATTCCATTCCTCCTGACGATTAGGATCGCAGGCACTTGACAAATCGCCGGCCGGACGGCATGTTGAAGGCGATGGCGACAGCGATCGGCAGCGGCGCAACTGCGCGCCCGCGCGCATGGGCCGCCGGGCCTGCCGACAGCCCGTTCGTCGAGTTCGAGGCGATCGACAAGAGCTACGACGGGCGCACGCTGGTGGTGCAGGATCTCAACCTGAGCGTGCGCGCGGGGGAGTTCCTGACTCTGCTGGGGCCGTCCGGCTCCGGCAAGACCACCTGCCTGATGATGCTGGCCGGGTTCGAGATGCCTTCCTCGGGCAGCATCCGCATCGCCGGGCGCTCGGTGCACGATCTGCCGCCGCGGCAGCGCAACATCGGCGTGGTGTTCCAGAACTACGCGCTGTTCCCCCACCTGACGGTGGAGCAGAACCTTTCGTTCCCGCTCGAAGTGCGCCGGCTCGCCCCCGAGCAGCGCCGGCAGCGGGTGCGCCGGGCGTTGCAGCTCGTGCGGCTGGAGGGGTTCGAGCGGCGCCGCCCCGACGAGCTGTCGGGCGGCCAGCAGCAGCGCGTGGCCATCGCCCGGGCGCTGGTGTTCGAGCCCAGCCTGGTGCTGATGGACGAGCCGCTGGGCGCGCTCGACCGCCGCCTGCGCGAGGAGATGCAGTACGAGATCCGGCGCATCCATCGCCACCTCGGCGTCACCATCGTCTACGTCACCCACGATCAGCAGGAGGCGATGGTGATGTCGGACCGCATCGCCGTGTTTCATCGCGGGCGCATCGAGCAGGTGGCGCCGCCGGAGATCCTCTACGAGGAACCGGAACGGCCGTTCGTGGCGCGCTTCATCGGCGGCAACAACCTGGTGCGCGGGACGGTGACCGCGGTCGACGGCGACTACTGCCGGGTCGACGTGGACGGGCGCATTGTCGTGGCGTACCGGGTGGCGGCGTGCGCGGCGGGGGACGAGGTGACGCTGGCGATCCGCCCGGAGCGGATCGGGGTGGCGGCGCGGGCCGGCGTCTACCGCAACCAGTTTCCCGCGCGGGTGGAACTGATTACGTTCCTGGGCGATCATCTGGTGATTCATGCGCAGGTGGACGGGCGTACCAACTATCAGTTTAGAATTCCCAACATCGTGGGACATGGCGCGATGCTGGAGGGTGACGAGATCGACATCGGATGGGCGGCCGCCGATTGCCGCGCATTGGACCTCGAGGAAGCGCAGGAAGAGGAGTAAGGCGATGACCAAGCGTCTGGTGGTGCTGGCACTGATGGGAGTGCTGGCAGGGGTTGCCGCGAGTGCGGATGGCAAGCTGACCATGGTGTCGTGGGGCGGCGCGTACGGCCGCGCTACGCAGAGAGCGTTGCTCGATCCGTTCGCCGCGGCCACGGACACCGCGGTGAGCATGGAGGACTACAACGGCGGCCTGGCCGAGATCCGCGCGCAGGTGGAGACCGGCAACGTGCACTGGGACGTGGTCGACCTGGAAGCGGCGGACGCCGTGCGCGGCTGCGATGAAGGCCTGTTGGAGGTCGTCCCGCAGGAGGATATATTCCCCGATGCGGCGGCGGCAGCGCAGGACTTCCTGCCCGGCATGCTGTCGGAATGCGGCGTCGGGATGGTCGTGTATTCCACGATCTACGCGTACCGCAGCGATCTGTTCGCTGACGAGCAGCCGTCGACCACGGCCGATTTCTTCGACCTGGACAAGTTCCCCGGCCGGCGCGGCATGCGGCGCTCGCCGTACGGCAACCTGGAGTTCGCGCTGGTAGCCGACGGCGTGCCGGTGGACCAGGTATACGCCACCCTGAGCACGCCCGCGGGCGTGGACCGGGCGTTCCGCAAGCTGGATTCGATCAAGGACCAGGTGGTGTGGTGGGAGGCCGGCGCGCAGCCGCCGCAGCTCCTGGCCGACGGCGAGGTGGTGATGAGCACCGCTTACAACGGCCGCATATTCAATGCCCAGGTGGTGGAGAACCAGCCGTTCGAGATCGTCTGGGACGGTCAGGTACTGGACCACACGCAGCTCGCCATTCCCGCGGGGGCGTCCAACCTGGAGGCGGCGCTCGAATTCCTGGCGTTCGCCGCCAAGCCGGCGTCGATGGCGGCGATGAGCCAGTACATCTCCTACAGCCCGACCCGACACTCGGCGCTGGGGCTGGTTACGACCCACATGGAGACCGGCGTGGAGATGGAGCCTCACATGCCGGTCACTCCGGCCCGCCTGGAGCGGTCGGTGTTCAACGACTGGGCGTGGTGGGCCGACTACGGGGATGAGATAAACGACCGCTTCGGAGCGTGGCTGGCGCGCTGAGCGGCACGCTGGCCGGCGCCCGGCTGCGGGCAATGCTGCTGGTCGCGCCGCTGGCGGCGTTCATCGGGATAACGTTCCTCACGCCGCTGGCCGCCATGCTGGTGCGCAGCGTGCACGACCCGCTGGTCGCGGACGCGCTGCCCGAGACCCGGGCCCTGCTGCGGAGCTGGGACGGTACCGGCGCGCCGCCGGAGGCGGTGTTCGCGGCCGCGGCGCGCGAGCTGGTGGCGGCGCGCGAGCAGCGCACGCTGGGACAGGTGGCCACCCGCGTCAACCGGGTGCAGGCGGGGTTGCGCAGCGTCTTCACCCGCAGCGTGCGCCGGCTGGGCGGGGCGCAACCCGAGTCCTGGCGCGCGGCCATGGTGGCGGCCGACGCGGCCTGGGGCGAGGCCGGCACTTGGCGGGCGCTGCAGCGGGCCGGCGAGCGCTGGACCCTGCGCCACTACCTGAACGCGCTCGACCGCGACCGGGCGGCCGACGGCAGCATCGTGCGCCAGCCGGAGGAGCGTCGCATCTACCTGCGGCTCTTCGGCCGCACGCTGCTGGTCAGCGTCGCGGTCACCGCGCTGTGTCTGCTGCTGGGCTATCCGCTGGCCTACCTGATCGCGCATGCGCCGCCGCGCCGCGCCGCCCTGCTGCTGGTGGGGGTGCTGCTGCCGTTCTGGACCTCGCTGCTGGTGCGCACCACGGCCTGGATCGTGCTGCTGCAGACCCAGGGGGTGATCAACGACCTGCTGGTGGGGCTGGGCGTGATCGGCGACCAGCAGCGGCTGACGATGGTCTACAACATGACCGGCACCTTGATTGCCATGACCCACGTGCTGCTGCCGTTCATGGTGCTGTCGCTGTACTCGGTGATGCGCACCATAGGGCCGCTCTATCTGCGCGCGGCCGCGTCGCTGGGGGCGGGGCCGGCGCAGGCGTTCTGGCGCGTCTACTGGCCGCTGTCCCTGCCCGGGGTCGGCGCCGGGGCGCTGCTGGTGTTCATTGTGGCGCTTGGATACTACATCACGCCGGCGCTGGTCGGCGGGCGCAGCGGACAGCTCATTTCCAACCTGATCGCCTACCACATGCAGGAATCCCTGAACTGGGGACTGGCCGCGGCGCTGGGCGCCATCCTGCTGCTGTGCGTGCTGATGTTCTACGTCGTCTTCGACCGCGTGGTCGGCCTAGGCCGGCTGCGGCTGGGCTGACCGATGCCGCCGCGCGGCGCCGGCGAGCGCGCCGGCCGAATCCTGTTCCTGGCGTTCTGCGGCGCGGTGCTGCTGTTCCTGATCGCGCCGATCCTGGTGGTGGTGCCGCTCAGCTTCAACGCCGAGCCCTACTTCACCTTCACCGAGGGGATGCTGCGGCTCGACCCCGACGCCTGGTCGCTACGCTGGTATCAGGGGGTGGCCGGCGACGAGGAGTGGCACCGCGCACTGGTCAACAGCGTCGTCATCGGCGTCGCCGCCACGCTGCTCACCACCCTGCTCGGCACCCTGGCGGCGCTCGGTCTGGCGCACCCCGCCATGCCGGGCCGGACCGTGGTCACCGGCCTGTTGATCTCGCCGCTGGTCACGCCGCTGATCATCTCGGCGGTGGGGATGTTCTTCTTCTACTCGGCGGCCGGGCTGGCGCAGACCCATCTGGGGCTGATTCTGGCCCACACCGCCCTCGGCTCGCCGTTCGTGGTGATCACCGTCACCGCCACCCTGTC
Source organism: Spirochaetia bacterium (assembly GCA_965198005.1). GTDB lineage: Bacteria > Spirochaetota > Spirochaetia > SZUA-6 > Bin103 > Bin103. Next base: position 285,035 of record CBDAOI010000001.1, on the reverse strand, counting down.
CGGCTTCGACCCCAACCTGCTGCGGGCCGCGGCCAGCCTGGGCGCCGGCCCGTTCACCGCCTTCCGGCGCATCCAGTTGCCGCTGATCGCGCCCGGGGTCATCTCCGGGGCGCTGTTCGCGTTCGCCACTTCGTTCGACGAGGTGGTCACGGTGCTGTTCATCGGCGGCCTGGAACAGCGCACCATCCCACGCCAGATGTGGTCCGGCATCCGCGAGGAGATCAGCCCCGCGATTCTGGCGGTGGCCACCTTCCTGTTCGTGTTCGCGCTGCTGTTCATGGCCACCGTGGAGTGGCTGCGGCAACGCGGCAGCCACCCGCAGGAGCCGGCCTGAGCGGCGCGGACTTGACAATCCGTACCATAGCATGACGATCATGCCATGGAGGCAAGCCACAGGCGGCCGCTGCAGGTGTCGGCGTGGCTGGCCGACGGTGCGGTCGCGGCCATGCGCGCCGCGGTGCGCGAGGCGGGCGGGCGCGAAGTGTTCTGCACGGGCGTGCTGGCCCCCGACGGCCGGGTGCGGGAGCTGACCGTGGCCGCGCGCGGCAACCGGGCCGCGGTACCGGTGCTGGCGCCCTACGTCGACGGCGCCGACCTGCTGCTCCACAACCACCCCTCCGGGCGGCTTGAGCCGAGCGCCGCCGACCTGGAGGTGGCCGCCTACGTCGGCAACCAGGGCAAGGGGTTCTGCATCGTCGACAACGCGGTGACCGCCATCTACGTGGTCACCGAGCCGGTGCCGGCGCCCCGGATCCGCCCGCTCGACACGCGCGCGCTGGCCGCCGCGTTGCAGCCGGGCGGGCCATTGGCGCGGCTCCACCCCGGTTACGAGCGCCGGCCCGGCCAGACCGCCATGCTGCAGGCGGTGTGCGACGCGTTCAACGACGAGGCGATCGTGGTGGCCGAGGCGGGCACCGGCATCGGCAAGTCGCTCGCCTATCTGATCCCGGCCGTGACCTGGGCGCACGCCAACGACGAGCGGGTGGTGATCTCCACCGCCACCATCAACCTCCAGCAGCAGCTCATGGAAAAGGATCTGCCGCTGGTGCAGCGCATTCTGGGGACCGAGGTCCGCACCTGTCTGGTCAAGGGGCGCGGCAACTACCTGTGCCGGCGGCGGCTGCAGGCCGCGCACGGCGAGACGGCGCGCGGCGCATCGGCGCGCAGCGTGCCGGCGGACCTGGACTTCGGTCCCGAGCTGCTGCCGGACGCGCTGCGGCCCGCGTTGCCGGACGCCGGCGAGCTGCGCGCCGTGCAGGAGTGGTCCCAGGTCACGCCCACCGGAACCCGTAGCGACCTGCCGTTCCCGGTCAGCGCGGCGACCTGGGACTCGGTCTGCTCCGAGGCCGACGCCTGCGGCTCCCTGCGTTGCCCCGACCGGGAACGGTGCTTCGTGCTGCGCGCGCGCCGCGAGGCCGCCGCTGCCCGCGTGCTGGTGGTCAATCACCACCTGCTGTTCGCCGATCTGGCGCTGCGGGACGCGGCCGGCGGCGGCGCGGCCCGCGCCCTGGACAGCGCCGCGGTGCTGCCGGGGTTTCGCCGCATAGTGTTCGACGAAGCGCACGCCATCGAGCGCAGCGCGCTGTCCCTGTTCTCCGCGCGGCTGTCCGCGGTCACCCTGGAACGGATCGCCGGCCGCCTCCTCGGCCGGCGCCGGGGCCTCGGCGGGGGCCTGATCGGACGCCACGCCGAGTGGTTCGCGGCGGCCGAGCCGCCGGTGGGCGAGCTGGTGGCCGCCGTGGCGAGTCTGCGGCGGCAGGCGGCGGCGCTGGACGGCGCGGCGCTCGGCCTGCTCGGGCCGGAGTCGGCGGCGCGGCTGGCCGGCCCCCGCGCCGAACCGGTGCTGGAGACGCTGGACGCGGCCGCACGCACGCTGCTGGAGCTGTCCGGTGCGGTGGCGCTGGTGGTCGACCGGTTGGAGGCGGCCGACCAGGAGGAGGAGGACGTGGTCGAGCTGCGGGTCGAGGTGCGTCGCATGCGCGCGGCGGCCGAGCTGTGCCGGGCGTTGTGCGGCGGCGATGCCGACCTGGTGCGCTGGGTCGAGGCGCGCCGGCGGCGGCGCGGCGCGGCCACCGCGGCGCTGGTGGTGACGCCGGTCGAGATCGCGCCGCGGCTGCGGGCGGCGGTGTTCGAACGCTACCCGAGCGTGGTGCTCACCTCGGCCACGCTGACCGTGGCGGACGACTTCTCCTTCTGGTTCAGGCGGATCGGGCTGGGCGGCGCCGGGGAGGGGGCGCGCGCGGTCTTTCCCGAGCGGTTCCCGTCACCGTTCGACTGGCGGGAGCAGGTGTGGGTAGGCGTGCCCACCGATGCCCCCGACCCCACCCGCGCGGACCATGAGGAGTGGCTGGGCGAGTATCTTAGTCGGGTTCTCGAGGCCAGCGGCGGGCGCGCGCTGGTATTGTTCACCGCCTACGGGATGCTGCAGCGCACCTTCCGCCGGGTGCACGTGCCGTTGGCCCGGGCGGGCATTCAGCTACTGTGCCAGGGCGACGGCGACCGGCACCTGCTGCTCAGCCGCTTTCAGGAGGACACGACGAGCGTGCTGTTCGCCACCGACTCGTTCTGGGAGGGCGTGGATACACCGGGCGAGGCGCTCAGCCTGGTGGTGATCTGCCGGCTGCCGTTCGCGGTACCCACTCATCCGGTCGCGGTGGCGCAGATGGAGCGGGTGGCGGCGGCCGGCGACGACCCGTTCACCGCGCTGACGCTGCCGCGCGCCGCGATCCGGGTACGGCAGGGGTTCGGCCGGCTGATTCGCCGCCGCGACGACCGCGGCGTGGTGCTGATTCTCGACGCCCGCGTGGCGCGCCGCACCTACGGCGAGGTGTTTCTCCGTTCACTGCCCGACGCCCCGATCCGGATGACCGGCGCCGCCGAGCTGGCGGACCGGGTGGCCGCGCACTTCGACGGCGCCGGCTCCGATGAGCGGCGGCAGTTGCCACCAGCAAGCCCGTCCTGAGCGGACGGGCCCCGGACCGAGGCTGCAAGCGCCGCGAGCGGCACGGTGGCCGGTCCTGCCGGCGGCTCGGATTCAGCTATAGACCGCGAGGATGTCGGCGGCCTTGAGAATGAGCTGCTCGTCGTCCCCCACCTTGACGCTGGTTCCGGCGTACTTGTCGTAAATGATCTTGTCGTCGACCTTCACCTTGATCTCTTCGTCGTCGCCAACTGCGAGCACGACCCCGTTCTGGGTCTTTTCCTGCGCGGTATCCGGGATATAGATGCCGCCCGCGGTCTTCTGGTCGGCTTCTTCGACCTTGACCAGAACGCGATCACCGAGAGGCTTGATCGTCATCGGTAGATCCTCCTGTGAATTGGATAGATGGTGATGTTGAGGTTCGCGCGCAATATACTGACGATGCGATTTTGCCGTCAACCCGAGTCGGCACGGTCACTCCGTGACACGCAAGACGATGAAATCGATGCACCGGCATCGCCTGCTGGTCAACATTGTCGGACCAGTGAACAGGGCGAACCGGGCGCGCGTTCGGCATCGCTTCCAGGTGGACCGGAAAGCGCAGGCGGGTCGTTATGACCCAGTTTCCGGAGGTTTCGTCGGGCATTGGGTACTACTGACTCACCCGTACCGTCAGCAGTCCCGAACGAAGCCTGGACTGATTCAGCTAAATCGTTATACTTGAATACTTTATCAATCGAATGACGAGGCGCGACATGTTGGTACGGAACTTGCTATACCGGTGCCGACAATAGAGAGAGACAAAGATTCCAAATGCCACAGACCACACGAAATACTCCTCCGGCCACGCGCCGGATGATCCGTACCGGCGGCGAGCACGCCGACAACAGCGTGCTCTCGCTGTATCTGCGCGACATCAACCGCATTCCGTTGCTGACGCGTGAGGAAGAGGTGGACTACGCCACCCGCGCGCGCGCCGGCGACGCCGACGCCAAGGAGCATCTGGTACGCGCGAATCTACGATTCGTCGTGAACGTCGCCAAGAAATACCAGAACCAGGGCCTTCCCCTGTCCGACCTGATCAGCGAAGGCAACATCGGGCTGATGAACGCGGTCGAGCGGTTCGACGTGACCAAGGGATACCACTTCATCTCCTACGCGGTCTGGTGGATTCGCCAGGCGATTCTCAAGGCGGTCTGCGAGAAGTCGCGGATGATCCGGCTGCCCTTGAACCGGGCCAACGAGCTGGTGCAGATCGAGAAAGCGCGCAAGCAGCTTCAGGGCGACCGCTCCGCCGAGCCCAAGCTGAGCGCGGTGGCACGGGTAGTCGACATGCCCGAATCGCACGTGGAATCGCTGGTGGGCATCTCGCGCAGTCTGGTGTCGCTGGACGGTCCCATCGGCCCGGATCGTGACGCGGCCAGCGTCGGCGACTTCGTGGTGGACGCCAAGTCCCAGTCGCCCGAGGGACATGCCGAGGAGAACGTGTTGCGCGATCAGATCAACCGCGTGCTCTCGACCCTCACGGAGAAGGAAGCGGACATCATCGTGCGTCGGTTCGGGCTCAACGGCAAGCAGCCGTTGTCGCTGAAGGAGATCGGCGCCCGCTACCGCCTCACCAAGGAGCGCATCCGCCAGATCGAGAAGAAGGCGCTGCGCCGGCTGCGCCATCCCTCGCGCAGCCGCTACCTGGAGGCGTTCGCGGTCTCGGCCTGAACGAGGCCTGACCGTTCGTAGCCGTTCGCGTGGCGCCGTTGGGTTTGACACGGCGCGGACATTCTCTCTAGGTTACCGCATGCCCGCCAACGCACGTAAGCACGTCTACTTCTTCGGCGACGGACAGGCCGAGGGCAGGGCGGAGATGAAGGATCTGCTGGGCGGCAAGGGCGCCAACCTGGCGGAGATGACCAATCTCGGCATACCGGTACCGCCCGGCTTCACCATCTCCACCGAAGTTTGCGCCGCGTTCTACGCCAACCAGCGCCGGTATCCGGATAGCCTGCGGGAAGAAGTGGCGGAGCACCTCCGGCGGCTGGAGGCACTGATGGGCAAGCGCCTCGGCGACGCGAACGATCCGCTGCTGGTCAGCGTGCGCTCGGGCGCCGCGCAGTCGATGCCGGGCATGATGGACACGGTGCTCAACCTCGGTCTCAACGACACGGCCGTGGCCGGTCTGGCCGCACGCTCGGGCAACGAGCGGTTCGCCAAGGACTCCTACCGGCGGTTCATCCAGATGTACGGTGACGTGGTGTGCGAGGTTCCGCACGGCGCCTTCGAGGAGGCGCTGGCCGCGGTCAAGCGGCGCAAGGGCGTGACCGAGGATACCGACCTGGAGGCGCGCGATCTCGACGCCGTGATCGCGGCGTACCAGGAGATCTATCGGAACCACGCCGCGGAACCGTTTCCGCAGGAGCCGCTCGCCCAGCTCTGGGGTGCGATCGACGCGGTGTTCGGATCGTGGAACAACGAGCGCGCCATCCGCTATCGCGCCCTGAACGAGATCAAGGGGCTGCTCGGCACCGCGGTCAACGTGCAGTCGATGGTGTTCGGCAACTTCGGCGCCGACTCGGGCACGGGGGTCTGCTTCACGCGCGATCCGTCGACCGGCGAGGACCGCTTCTACGGCGAATACCTGATGAACGCGCAGGGCGAGGACGTGGTTGCCGGCATCCGCACGCCGGCGCCGCTCGCCGAGCTGGGGCGGGCCGCGCCGGAGATCATGCGCCAGTTGGAGGAAGTCCGTACCCGTCTGGAGCGCCACTACCGCGATATCCAGGACATGGAGTTCACCATCCAGCAGGGCCGCCTGTATCTGCTGCAGACCCGCTCCGGCAAGCGCACCGGCGCGGCCGCGGTCAAGCTGGCCGTGGACATGGTGGAGGAGGGGCTGATCACCCGCGACGAAGCGATCGGGCGCGTGACGCCGGACCAGTTGGACCAGCTCCTCCATCCGATGATCGACCCGGCCGGGCGGCAGGCGGTCACGGCGCTGGCCACGGGGCTGAACGCGTCGCCGGGCGCCGCCTCCGGACACGTGGTGTTCACCGCCGAGGACGCCGAGGAGTGGGCGGCGCAGGGCAAGCGGGTGCTGCTGGTGCGGCGCGAGACCTCGCCGGAGGACATCGGCGGCATGTCCGCCGCGCAGGGCATTCTCACCGCCACCGGCGGCATGACGTCGCACGCCGCGGTGGTGGCGCGCGGCATGGGGACGCCGTGCGTGGCCGGCTGCAAGGAGCTGCTGATCAGCGGCCGGCAGGCGGATCTGGGCGGGTTCAAGGTCGACGAGGGCGCCTGGCTGACGATCGACGGCGGCACCGGCGAGGTGTTCGACGGCGAGCTGCCGCTGATCAAGCCCAAGGTGACGGACACGCTGGCGATCTTCCTGGCGTGGGCCGACGCCGTGCGCGGGCAGGCGAGGCGGGCCGGCGTTGCCGGCGCCGGGTTCGGGATCCGCACCAACGCCGACCTGCCGCGCGACGCGCGGGTGGCGCGCGAGTTCGGGGCGGAGGGGATCGGGCTGTGCCGCACCGAGCACATGTTCTTCGACGAGGGCAAGCTGGAGATCTTCCAGGAGATGATCGTGGCCGAGGACGCCGTCGCCCGGCGCGCCGCGCTGGCGCGGCTCCTGCCGCTGCAGCGGGACGACTTTGCCGGCATCTTCGAAGCGATGGCCGGCTATCCGGTAACCGTGCGCCTGCTCGATCCGCCTTTGCACGAGTTCGTGCCCAAGAGCGCGGCCGACGTGCGCGCGCTCGCGGCCAAGACCGGCGTGCCGCAGGAGAAGCTGCAGGCCAAGCTGGACGCGCTGCACGAGATGAATCCGATGCTGGGCCACCGCGGCTGCCGGCTCGGCATTACCTATCCCGAGATCTACGACATGCAGGTGCGCGCGATCATGGAGGCCGCGTGCGCGGTGGCCGCGGCCGGCGCGGTGGTGCGGCCGGAGATCATGATCCCGCTGGTGGGCACGGTCGAGGAACTGAGCCGGTTGCGCGCGCGCGCCGAGCGGGTGGCGGCCGAGGTGCTGGCGGCCGCCGGGGGCAGCGCGGTCGAATACGAGGTCGGCACCATGATCGAGGTGCCGCGCGCCGCGGTCACCGCCGACCGGGTGGCGGAGGCCGCCGATTTCTTCTCGTTCGGGACCAACGACCTGACCCAGCTCACGTTCGGCTATTCGCGCGACGACGCCGGCGTGTTCCTGCCCGAGTACGTCGAGCAGGGGATTCTGGAGAAGGACCCGTTTCAGGTGCTGGACCAGGAGGGGGTCGGCCAGGTGGTGGCGCTGGGCATCGAGCGCGGCCGCGCCACCAAGCCGGACCTGAAGGTGGGCATCTGCGGCGAGCACGGCGGCGATCCGTCGTCGATCGAGTTCTGCTACCGGATCGGCATGAACTACGTATCCTGCTCCCCCTACCGGGTGCCGGTGGCCCGTCTGGCCGCCGCCCAGGCGGTGCTGGCGGGCTGAGCCCGCCGCCTCAACGGAGGCGGACCAGATGCTCCTGGCGCACCCAGCCGAAACTGCGGTAGCTGCCGCGTACGCGCACGTCGTACCAGCCATCCACCAGGTCGAGCCCGACCACGAAGTCGGTCGGCTTCAGTCGCACGCGCACCGCCGCCGCCGGGTCGCGCGCGGCATACACCGGCAGGTCGCGGCGGACCGGCAGCAGCAGGACGGGATCCGGCGGATACAGCGCGATCGGATCCAGCGGATTGCGCTCGGCCAGGAACGCGCGCACCCCGGCGGCGATGCCGGCGGCGGCCACGTCCGGGTGCGCGAGCAGAAAGGCACGGTCCTCCGGGTTGGTCACGTAGCCCATCTCCAGAATCGCGGCCGGCGTGGTGAACGCGATCGAGTGCCGGTAGCGGAAGCCGCTGAACGCGTAGTAGCCGCGCATGTTGAAGGAGACCCCGTTCAGGTCGTGCGGCAGCCCGGTGGCGCGCCCGTAGTGGGTGTGGAGCGCCGCGACCAGGCGGCGCGATGTCGGCGACGCCCGCCAGGGCGGGGCCACCTTGAAGCCGCGCGGCGCCGAACTGGGGTTGCCGTCGGCGTGCAGCGCGACGAACGCATCGGCCGTGAACCGAGGCGGGACGGTCGCCGGCAGCAGCACCACCTCGATGCCGTGCTGCTCCAGCAGCGCCGCCGCGCGCGCGGCGATGTCCCGGTTGACCTCGACTTCCGCCACGCCGGCGGCGTACGCCCCGGTCGAGCTGCGCAGGTGGGACAGTTCGTCCGGTGCATCGGCCCCGTCGAGGTGACCGATCTGGATGCCGACCCGCCACGGCGCGTCGATCCCGCGCACGGGCGCTGCCGGCACGGGGAGGGCGGCGCCGCCGGCGCCGTCCATGCCGCCTACCGAGCGGCAGCCGGCCAGCGCCAGGCTGCCGGCCACGGCCACCAGCATCGTGCCGACCGCCAACAGCCCGTGCCGCAGGCTCCGGATGCGCCGGTCGCGGCGCGTCATCGGGCCGCCCCCAGCCGCCGTTTCAGGTCGCGAAACAGCGCGCTGGCCTCATCCGGGGTGAGTTCCTCCGCGTCCGCGTCCCTGGCGCCGTCGCCCACGTCCAGCACCAGGTCGGGTGGCAACTCGGTCAGGAAGCGGGACGGCAGGGTGGGGTGCTCGGTGGGGCGGGTTCCGGCGGCCCACCGGCGGCCGCGGGAGGCCGGGATGGTGATGAACAGCCGGCGCCGGGCGCGGGTCACGGCGACGTAAAACAGCCGCCGCTCCTCCTCGAGGTTGGCCTCGTTCTCCGCCAGCGAGCGTGCGTGGGGAATCTGCCCGTCGTCGGCGCCGGCAATGAAGGTAGTGTCGAATTCGAGCCCCTTGGCGGCATGCACGGTCATCAGCCAGACCCGGCCGCGGGCGTCGTCCGCGTCGCCCGGCGTGTCGTCGTCGCGGTTCACCAGCGCGGTGCGCGCCAGATAGTCGACCAGCGCCGGCGGGCCATGCCCATTGGCGCCGGACCGCTCCTCGAAGTCGGCCAGCGAGCCGACCAGGGAATCGACGTTGCCCAGCTTCCAGCGCACCACCTCCGCGCGCTCCGTGCCCACCAGGTGGTCGCGGTAACCGACCGCCTCCACCAGCTCGGCCAGCACCGCCGCCATCCCCGGCGTGCGCGCCCCACGCGCGGCCCCGGGTCGCGCCGCGGCGGCGCGCATGCGCCCGCCGAACTCGTCCAGCAGCTCCACCAGCTCTCCCACCGCGGCCCGCTGCCGGGCATCACCGGCGGCGCCGTCGGGCTCCACCGCGCCGGCCCGGAGCGCAGCCAGCGCGCCGTACAGCGAGCAGCGGCGCGCGCCGGCGATGCCCGTGACCCGCTCCAGGGCCGCCGCACCCAGCCCGCGCCGGGGCACGTTCAGGATGCGCCGCAGGCTGACGTCGTCGTCGGGGTTGGCCAGCACGCGCAGGTACGCGATCAGGTCGCGCACCTCCCGCCTGGTGAAGAAGCTCACGCCGCCGGACACCTGGTAGGGGATGCGCTCACGCAGGAACGCCTCCTCGACCGCGCGCATGAGGCTGTTGGCCCGCACCAGCACGCCGCAGTCCGCGTAGCGCAGCCGCGCGCGTACCGCCAGCGTTCGAATCTGTCCGGCAATCCACTCCGCCTCGTCGGTCTCGTCCGCCGGATGGGCCACGGTCACCGGCGCGCCGGCGCCCCCGGCGCTCCACAGCCGCTTCGGCCGGCGCGCCCGATTGTGGCCGATGATGGCATTGGCGAGGTTCAGGATCGTCCCGGTCGAGCGATAGTTCTGCTCCAGCTTGATTTCCAGCCGTTCGGGGAAATCGCGGCTGAAGCGCTCGAAGTTGGTGGCGTCGGCGCCGCGCCAGGAGTAGATCGACTGATCGTCGTCGCCCACCACGCACACGTTGCGGCTGGTGGCGGTGAGCGCGTGCAGCACCTGGTACTGCCGGGTCGAGGTGTCCTGGAACTCGTCGACCAGCAGGTGGGTGTGGCGGGCGCGGAGCGCGGCGCCGTGCTCGCCGCGCAGCAACTCCAGCGGCAGCAGGATCAGGTCGTCGAAGTCCACCGCGCGATGCAGCAGCAACCGCTGGCGGTAGCGGGCGATGAGCCGGTCGACCCCGGGGCCGAGGCGGGCGCCGGCGGCGGCGTCGCCCATGCGCACGGCCGACACCAGCCGCTGCAGGTGGGCGGGGTCGCCGCCCGCCGAGTCCCCGTCCAGGCGCAGCTCGGCGGCCACTTCGCGCAGGAGCTGGGCGCTGTCGTGCTGATCGTACACGGTCAGGCGGGCGCCGGCCCCGGCGCCGAACCCGAGCGCCGCGGCGTACCGGCGCACCACCTGCAAGCCGAAGGCGTGAAACGTGCACACGGTGGGGCCGCCGCGGCCGCGGCGGACGGCGCGCGCCCCCGTCCGGTCGATGCCGGCACGCCGACGCATCTCGGCCGCGGCCTTGTTGGTGAAGGTGAGCGCGACGATCGCGGCCGGCTCCACCCCGGCTGCGAGCAGGCGGGAAAGGCGGGCGGTAATCACCCGCGTCTTGCCCGACCCCGCCCCCGCCAGCACCATTACCGGCCCATGCAGGCTGGCGGCGGCCCGCTCCTGCTCCGGGTTGAGGCCGTCGCCGACGCCCCGCGATCCCCACCCGCTGGACCCGCCCGCCACGGCCCGCACCATACCCGGGTGCGTCCGGTCCGGTCAAACCGCCGGGGCCGCGCATGGCAAAAACCAACCATTCGCTCACACAATCCTAATAAATGGCCGGCACGGTAAGGGCGGCATGTCGAGCACGGAACGTATCGAGCCGGCGCGCGCCACCGTGGTGAGCGGTACGCACGCGCGCCGCGGTCCGCTGACCCACCGGCGCCGCCCCGGTGAGATGATCATCCAGTTGCTGCTGGTGTTCTGCGGCATCGTGTCGATCTTCGTCACGATCGGGATCGTGCTGGTGCTGGGGCGCGAGTCGATCCGGTTCTTTCGCAACGACGAGGTCAACCTGTGGATGTTTCTGACCACCACCGAGTGGCAGCCGGCGATCGGCAAGTTCGGCATTCTGCCGCTGGTGAACGCGACCGTGCTCACCAGCCTGATCGCGGGGTGCGTGGCGGTCCCGATCGGCCTCAGCGTCGCGATCTACCTCAGCGAGTACGCCGGCAGCCGCACGCGGGCCATCCTCAAGCCGATTCTCGAGGTGCTGGCCGGCATCCCCACCGTGGTCTACGGCTACTTCGCGCTGACCTTCATGACCCCGCTGCTGCGCGGCGTGCTGGGCGACAACGTGGTCCAGATCTACAACACCGCCTCGGCCGGGATCGTCATCGGCATCCTGATTCTGCCGCTGATCTCGTCGATGACCGAAGACGCGCTGTCGGCGGTGCCGGACTCGCTGCGCGAAGCGGCGCTGGGGCTGGGCGCCACGCGGCTGGAGACGGCGGTCAAGGTGGTGGTGCCGGCGGCGTTCTCCGGCATCGCCGCGTCGTTCATCGTCGGGCTGTCGCGCGCGGTGGGCGAAACCATGATCGTGGCGCTGGCCGCCGGCGCCGGCCCCGCCTTCACCTTCAACCCGTTGCGCGCCGCCGAGACCATGACCGGGCACATCGTACGGATCAGCGGCGGCGACCTGAGCTACCAGTCAATCGACTACGAGAGCATCTTCTCCATCGGCTTGGTGCTGTTCCTGATCACGCTGGCGCTCAACATGCTGAGCCGCCGGATCGTGCGCCGGTTCCGCGAGGTGTACGAATGAGCAGTTCCGCGTACGCCTCCAATCTGTCGCAGCGCCATCGCACCAGCCTGATCTGGCGGCTGACGTTCCACGTGGCGACCGCGATCGCCATCGTGATGCTCACCGCCCTGCTGCTGACCATCGCCAATCAGAGCTTCGGGCTGGTCGCGATCAAGAATCAGATCGAGCCGCGCGATCTGGCCCGCGCCGGCGTGCCGCTGGAGCAGATGGACCGGCAGATGCTGGCCGAGGTGCTGCGCGCGCACGTCTCGCGCGGCCTGATGCGGCGCTTCGAGCATGAGCAGCCGATGGCCGACCGCAGCCGCGAGCAGGTCTACGAGCTGGTGGTCGAGCGGGTGGTGGATCCGTCGGTGGCGCGCGCGTGGTCACTGGCCGATTCGCTGTTTCGGCGCGCCGAGATCGTCGAGTTCGCCCGGCGCGAGCTGCCCGGCTCGACCCTGGTGTTCCGCTCCTGGGTGTCCGGTCCGTTCATCAGCCGCCCGCAGTCGAGCCTGCCGGAGGACGCCGGCGTGCGGGCCGCGATCAAGGGCTCGCTGTGGACCATCCTGATCACCCTGCTGTTCGCGTTCCCGATCGGGGTGGGGGCGGCGATCTATCTGGAAGAGTACGCGCGCGACACTCGTCTGAACCGCATGATTCAGACCAACATCAACAATCTCGCCGGCGTGCCGTCGATCATCTACGGGATGCTGGGGTTGACGGTGTTCGTGCGCGCCCTGGAACGGGTCACCAGCGGCGCGGTGTTCGGGCTCGCGAGCGACGCCAGCGCCAACGGCCGGACCATCCTCTCCGCCGGGCTCACGCTCGGCCTGCTGATCCTGCCGGTGATCATCATCAACGCCCAGGAGGCGATCAAGGCGGTGCCGGACAGTCTGCGCCAGTCCAGCTACGGGCTCGGGGCCACCAAGTGGCAGACGATTCGGGATCACGTGCTGCCCAGCTCGATGGACCGGATCCTGACCGGCACCATCCTGGCCGTGTCGCGCGCCATCGGCGAGACGGCGCCGATGGTGGTGGTCGGGGCCTCGACCCTGGTCACGCTGGATCCGACCGGCCCGTTCTCCAAGTTCACCACGCTGCCAATCCAGATCTACCAGTGGGCCGCCCGGCCCCAGGCCGAGTTCCGCAACGCGGCGGCGGCCGCGATTCTGGTGCTGCTGGTGCTGCTGCTCACGCTCAACGCCAGCGCGATCCTGCTGCGCAACTACTACGCGGGAAAACAGAGGGCCTAGCCCACGTGCTTGCCGCCCAGGTAACCTCGCATCCGGTCGACCTGCCGTTGCCGTCGGCCGAGTCCGCCGCCATGTCGATGGAGAACCTGCACGTCTACTACGGCGCGTTCAAGGCGGTGAACGACGTCAGCATGAGCTTCGGAACCCGCCGGATCACCGCGCTGATCGGCCCGTCCGGCTGCGGCAAGACCACGGTGCTGCGCGCGCTGAACCGGATGAACGAGCTGGTGCCGGCCGCCCGCACCGAGGGCAGGGTCCACTTCCAGGGGCGCAACATCTACGACGCCGACGTCGACCCGGTCGAGGTGCGGCGCCGGATCGGGATGGTGTTCCAGAAGCCAAACCCGTTCCCAAAGTCGATCTACGACAACATCGCGTGGGGCGCCCGGGTCAACGGCTTTGCCGGCAACCTGGAGGAGCTGGTCGAGAAGTCGTTGCGCCGGGCGGCGCTCTGGGACGAGGTGAAGGACAAGCTGGCCGACAGCGGGCTGAGCCTGTCCGGCGGCCAGCAGCAGCGGTTGTGCATCGCGCGCGCGATCGCGGTGGAGCCGGAGATCATCCTGATGGACGAGCCGTGCTCGGCGTTGGATCCGATCGCGACGCTGCGCATCGAGGACCTGATGAAGGAGCTGGCGGCCCGGTACACCATCATCATCGTTACCCACAACATGCAGCAGGCGGCGCGGGTGTCCGACTTCACCGCGTTCTTGATGGTGGACGAGGGGCGCGCCGGGTACCTGGTCGAGTACGGTCCGACCGGCAAGGTGTTCACCACGCCCGACGAAAAGCGGACCGAAGACTACATCTCGGGCAGGTTCGGCTGATGCGCAGCGAATTCGACCGCGCCATCGGACAGCTCATGGCCTCGCTGACCGCGATGGGGCAGCAGGTGGAGCAGTCGATCCGCAGCTCGGTGCAGGCGCTGCAGCAGCACGACGTCGACCGCGCCGACCAGGTGCTCGAAGATGAGAAGGCGGTCAACGGCATGCACCACGACATCGACAACGCGTGCCTGCGCCTGCTGGCCACCGAGCAGCCGGTGGCGACCGACCTGCGCCAGATCGTGGGGGCGCTGGACGCCAGCCGCCAACTGGAACGCGTCGGCGACCTGGCAGTGCACGTGGCCCAGGTCGCCCAGCGGCTGGCGTCGGAGTCGCTGATCAAGCACCTGATCACGATTCCGCTGATGGCGGAGGACACCTGCGCCATGCTGCGCGACTCGGTGCACAGCTTCGTCACCCAGGACGGCGCGCTGGCGGAGGCGGTGGCGCTGCGCGACAACAAGGTGGACGAGACCTACGCGCAACTGTTCCGCGAGCTGCTGACCTACATGATGGAGAACCCGAAGAACATCACCCAGGCCACCTCGCTGCTGTTCGTGGCCAAGCAACTCGAACGGGCCGGCGATCACACCACCAACATCTGCGAGGCGGTGATCTTCGTCACCACCGGCAAGAACGTCGACCTGAACCGCTGATCCGCCGGACCGCTGACGCCGCCCGACCGGCCCGGCTTCAGCGCGCCGAACGGTCTCCACGGTGAGCTCCGCGGTACGGGCTCCGCGGTACGTGTCCCTACTCGGTCGTGAACACCTGGAACCCGCCGTAGGCGTCGGCGCCGTGCTCGGCCAAGTCGAGCCCCTTCAACTCCTCCTCGCGCGGCACGCGCAGGCCGACCACCAAGTCGATCAGCTTGAAGAACAGCCCCATCACCACGATGATGAACACGCTCACCGTCACGGTGCCGAGCGCCTGGATGCCCAGTTGCGCGAAGCCGCCGCCGAACCAGAGCCCGTCGTGCGGGACGCCCAGCGCCGCCTGGCCCCAGATTCCGACCGCCAGCGTACCCCAGATGCCGTTCATGCCGTGCACGGCGATGGCGCCGACCGGGTCGTCGGTGTTGTGCCGGTCGAGGAACAGCACGCCGAACACCACGATCACGCCGCCCACCAGGCCGATCAGGATCGCGTGTCCCGGTTCCACGAACGCGCAGGGAGCGGTGATCGCCACCAGCCCCGCCAGGGCGCCGTTCATGCCCATGGTGAGATCGGGCTTGCCGGCTACCTTCCATACCGTCGCGGTGGCCGCAATCGCCCCGGACGCGGCCGCCAGATTGGTGTTGATCGCCACGCGCGCGATCAGCGAGCCGTCGCCCACGCCCAGGGTCGATCCCGGGTTGAACCCGAACCAGCCGAACCAGAGCAGGAACATGCCGAGCGAGGCCAGCGGCAGCGAGTGCCCGACCAGGAGGTTGGGCTTGCCGTCGGGGCCGTACTTGCCGATGCGCGGCCCCAGGGCGCGGGTGCCGATGAACGCCGCCCAGCCGCCCACCGCGTGCACCACGGTGGAGCCGGCGAAGTCGGTGAAGCCCATCCCCGCCAGCCAGCCGCCGCCCCAGATCCAGTGCCCGACCACCGGGTAGACGAACGCCGAGATCAGGAACGAGTAGATCACGTAGGCGGGGAACCTCATCCGCTCCGCCATGCCGCCGGCGACGATGGTGGCGGCGGCGCCCACGAACACCGCCTGAAACAGCCAGAACGCGAACAGCGGCACGTCGGCGGCCGACTCGGCGCCGATCAGCATCCAACCGGAGCCGCCGAACAGGGCGTTGCCGGAGCCGAACATGATGGCGTAGCCGAAGATGAAGAACCCCAGCGACGCCATGCAGAAGTCCATCAGGTTCTTCATCAGGATGTTGGCGGTGTTCTTGGCCCGGATCAGGCCCGCCTCCAGCATGCCGAACCCCGCCTGCATCAGGAACACGAGAAACGCGGCCAGCAGCACCCAGAGCGTGTCGACCCCGGTAACGATGCTCGCGATCTGATTCGCCACCGACGCGTCCTGCGCGAACGCCGGTACCCCCACCAGCACGCCGAGCAGCACGACCAGCGTCCGCACGCGACCCTTGCGACCTTTTGTCAGCCTATTCATGGCACGATTCATGGTGTGTCCATTCTACACCCCGGCGGCGCCCGCTGTCCATCGTGAAGAGTCCGCCCCGTCCGCCCACTGCGGGCTGAGTCGACGGCGGAGTCGGCGAGTCACGACCACCGGGATTTCAGGCCGCGGGACCAGGGGCCATACGCGTCCCTGCGCGACGGGTAGGTAGCCCGGTGGGCGGCTACGGCCTCGGCCGTGCACAACACGGTCCACGCGGCGGATCGACGTCCCGAACCGCGTAACGCTCATCGAAGCCGATGCGGACACCTTCGATACGCTCGATACTCCGATCAGGCCGTTCGAGCATGTCCGGCACCGGAGCAGGCAGCGAGGTGGGATCGTTGGGGTCCGGTCCCGCGATCGCCTGCAGCATGATGCCGGCATCCGCGCTGCTTCGGGTCAGGGGGCCGACGTGGTCCAGCGATTCGGCCGAAGCACAGCCACGTCGATCGATTCCTTCAATATCAACGACCTTTGAACACTGGCGTTTCCTTGTTCACAAATGCCCGGGATGCCAGTTTGTGATCTTCCGTCATGAAACAGCGCATCATGTGCATGGCTTCCAGATCAAAGACATCACTCAAGGTACCATTTGCCGCCGCATTCAGGTTCTTCTTCATATAACCGATGGCAATGGTCGGCAGACTTGCCAGATGTTCAGCATAGGCACGGGAAGCTTTCGCAAAGGTAGCGGCACTCGCAACCCTGGTAACCAACCCCATCTCGAAGGCTTCCTGGCCAGTAATGATTTCCGATGAGAAGTACAATTCCCGCGCTTTTGCCGCACCCACAAGATGCGAAAGAAAGTAGGAACCGCCGTAATCCCCCGACCCACCAATTTTTGCGAAAGCAGTGGTGATCTTAGCGGTATCCAGGGCGAAACGCATGTCACAGGCCAAGGCCAACGCCAGACCGGCGCCTGCCGCAGCACCCGGGATGATGGCCAAGGTGGGTTTCGGCATTTCATGCAGCCATCGACATATTTCCATTCTCTGACGCAAGCCATGCACCCGCTGTTCCAGGGTCGGAACTGCCTTCGGCGGTTCACCACTTCGACCGACAGTAGCAGGTCCGACTTCAGCAGCCATGGCCTTTACGTCTCCGCCAGCGCAAAAAGCCCTGCCGGCGCCGGTCAGCACAACTGTTCTTACCTTCGGGTCGGCGGCAGCCCTGGGGATGGCTTCCTCAAGCCTTGTCATCATGTCATTGCTCATGGCATTGAGCGCTTCCGGTCGGTTCAACGTCAGAGTACAGATGCCGTTGTCAAAGTGCTCGAGCACGTGTTCGGTCATGGGGAGCGCTCCTTATTGCGGAAGGACCGAGGTGGAACACCTGCCGGTCGGCGCGGCGGTGATCGAGCGCGGTGTGAACCGGGTGAACCGGTGAACCGGAGTATGGGCGTAGCACCTGTGGGGCGTGCCGATGGACGCGGCCGGCGGTACTCGCGTCCTCAGACCGGCGCGGCGCGTGCAGCACGAAGTACCGCCCTCAATCGGCAGGAGTGCGCCGACCCAAAGCCCAGAAAGCTCAGCGAAGCCTCGGTGATGATGACCGCGCCGATGGTGATGCTGAAGATGATGACGATTTGGAGCCTCAGGTCCGTTTTCGCCAGCCAGAGCGAGTACTCTACGCCGGATCGCGGTTGATATCCACATTCCCGCGGCTTCCAATCGATCCACATGGGTAACGACTCGTTCGACCAAACCATGTGACTTTGCCTCGATGAGAACTCTCAACGTCCCCCAGACGTTCAGCCTGGCAGCCTGTGCGATACGGCGTGCCTGTCCATCGTCCAGGAGAACGGTACATTCTGCGTGCTCCAGCGCCAAAGCCAGTACAGCCAGCTCGCCCGCGCCCAGGTCCACATTCAGCCATTGAGATGGAATGGAGCGAGGGTCAGTCACCGTGAGCCATTCGTAGCGCTGTGGATCGGGAACGTCATAGCCTCTCCGCATTCCTTCCGACAGCTCCTTCTGCACCGCCCGAGGAATCCACACTTCCTCGCCCTAGCTTGGGCAGCCAGTCCAAAGCCGCGATACGGTGGAGGTACAGCAGTGGCGAGGTGTTGCTGACAATGATATCAACCATGCCCACGTTCCAGGTCGGACAACTCGGCCTCGAGCGGAAAGACCTGATAACGAGCGAGCTCCAGCAGGAATTCTACGCGTACCATTCCCGCCAGTTCGGCAGCGCGGCCCGACGACAGGCGACCGAGCTCAAACAGCTTAACCGCCGCCAGCATGCGCAGTTCGCGGGCGAACAGGCGCTCATCGGTCTTCTCGGCCAGGAGTACACTCTCGGGAATGTCGATTGCGATCTTGCGTGTTGCCACTACCGTATCCCTCCGCCTGAGTATCGCACAGATCGCACCTCCACCGCCGCATCGCTGAGATCGATTCACGTGCAGTACGCTGTGGCGGCCGCGGCATCCGCAAGCGTAATGCCCTCGGGCGTCGGTTTTGGGGCGCTAACCGGTGGCAGTGCTGAGTAGTGTCACCACGTATCATTTGCATCCGTTCGAACCCGTGCCGGCTCCTACGTGCGTGTCGGTTCCCGCAACCGTTCAGCGGATGCGGCACTGGTTCCCGAAATGAGACGCTTCGCCAGTGGCGAGACCTCCCACGGTCGACTCGGGATTCCCGAAGATCTGGCCGGGACGGCCGTTTTCCTGGCGTCGAAGGCTTCGGACTACGTCACGGGTCAGCTGATTTACGTGGACGGCGGGTTTATGGCCGGTGAGCGGTGGCCTTTACCATCAGGCCGATAGGGAGACCGGAGATCAGGCGGCGGGAGAAACGTTATTTCTAGAGAAGTCCGCGAGAGAACGCGGGTAGCACCTCTTCGTTCAGCCGTTGATACACAGCGGGGTGCTGTGGGATCCCCGCGCAGCAGAACTCTTCAACTGGTCGTGACCGCCGCCATGCCACCCAGCAGCATCCAGCCCTCCAGATTCGGCCGAGTCTCGACGGCCCTGCCGCCCAGGGGCGGAACGAAATGGTCATAGACGTAGGCGCTGGTCCAGGTCCCCGCCTCCATCACCCGCAGTACCGACGTGATCTCGTCCCACGACGTGCCGACATTGTACAGCTGCGCTCCAAACATGGTCAGACGCTACCGCCGTGCTGCCGCCACGTCAACCAACCCGCATCATCCAGCACCAACCGACGACGACCGAGGCGTCGGCGATGGCGCTCAGATGTCCGGATGCATGTTGTGCCACACGGTGGCCGCTTCGTACGCAGCGCCAAGCTGGCACAGTAACGGTTCGCCGAGCGGTTTCCCTGCCAGTTGCAGAGACAAGGGCAATCCCTCACTGCTCCTACCACACGGCAGGCTGAGCGTCGGCGCGCCGTTGTAATCGAACGGCACCGTGAACCGCTGCAGCCGAAAGACCGCCTGGTCGACGACCGGTGACGAGGACCACTGCGCTTCCGGTGTGACCGGGAAAGGGAGCTCCGGCATAGCGGGGCAGGCAAGGGCATCGATCTGCTCGAATGCCGTTCGCAAATGCCCCGTACAGGCGGCCCGCGCGTTGTTCGCTCTGGCGTACTCGGCGCCGCTCACCTGCGCCCCCAGATCCAGCCAGCCGCGGAACCAGGGGCCATACTCATCCTTACGCGACGGATAGGTGGCGCGGTGAGCGGCCACCGCCTCGGCCGCGCACAACACGGTCCACGCGGCGACGTACTCATCGACCTCATCGACGTCGGGGAGCCGCACTTCGACGATTTCGGCTCCGAGCCCCTCGACAACCTTGACCGCGGCTACCACCGCCGCGGAAACCTGCGGATCGACGTCCCGGACCGCGTAACGCTCATCGAAACCGACGCGGACACCTTCGATACGCTCGATACTCCGGTCGGGCCGTTCGAGTATATCCGGCATCGGAACAGGCAGCGAGGTGGGATCGTTGGGGTCCGGTCCCGCGATCGCCTGCAGCATGATGCCGGCATCCGCGCTGCTTCGGGTCAGGGGGCCGACGTGGTCCAGCGATTCGGCCAGGGCCAGCACACCGTAGCGGCTGACTCGGCCCCAGGTGGGCTTGAGACCCACCGTCCCGTTGCACGCGGCTGGGAAGCGAATCGAGCCGCCCGTATCGCTGCCGAGGGAGCCGAAGCACAGCCCGGCCGCGGTCGCCACGCCGGAGCCGCTGGAGGATGCCCCCGCCCACCGCCCGGAATCCCAGGGGTTCCGGGGGATCGGGAACTCCGGGTGGTAACCGCCCATGGCGCCTTCGGTGAGGTTGAGCTTGCCCAGCAGCACCGCGCCGGACGCTTTCAGCCGGGTGACCACGGTGGCATCGAACACCGGCACGTGATCGGCCAGCACCTGCGCGCCGCCCATCGTGCGCACACCCCTGGTGAAGCACAGGTCCTTTACTGCGACCGGGACCCCGTGGAGCGCTCCGCGATAGCTGCCGGAAGCGATCTCCACCTCGGCTCGTTCTGCGGCTGCCAGCGCCGGCTCCTCCATTACCGTCGCGTAGCTGTGCAACCGGCTATCGAGCCGGTCGACACGGCCAAGCACGCTCTTGGTCAGCTCGACCGGCGACAGCCGTTTCGACCTGATGAGCTCGGCGATCCCGGCGATCGTGCTGAAGTGAAGGTCTTCGCTCATTCCAGCGTGGCGTCCCTGCCCATGAGCGTCGACAATCGGGCGATCTTGGTCAAGGTCCACTTCATGCAGATCGCCTTCCCTACTACCGCGCGAACGGCCTCAGGGGCGGCGCCGTAGCTGCCGACGCCGCCCCTGAGCCGGGGGTCGAGCAGGTCTCGGACGGCATCCCCGAACATGTTCGGGTCGCTGTTGCCTGCGCCTCGATGGCGGTGAGCGAGATGGGGCTGGCGCCCGGCCGCCGCCTGCGGCGGAAAATCCGTTTGACAAGCCCACAAATTGGCAATACACTGATGCGGTGGACGACCGGGAACTGAGCCGCATCGCAAGAACAATCGTGTGGGACTACCGCTACCGTCCCGAAGATGTGGCGGACGTACTGCGCGGACGCCGCGAGACCATCGGCCACCTCGACAGACCGGCTCTGTTCGCGCGCATGCTGCAGGCGCTGCCGTGGCAGCGTATCGTAACAGCGCTGACATTCGATGAAGTCAGGACGTTGTTGACTGCGGAGACGATTGCGCGACTTTGGCCCGCGTCCTTGCGAGAGCGCTATGCACGAATCCGACGCCTACTACGAGGAGATCCTGTACCCCCTGCAGAATGGAGTGCTGAGCACGCTCGCCGCCTGCGAAGCACCGTTCTATCTGACCGGTGGTACCGCACTTCATAGATACTACTTCGGATTCCGGTATTCCGACGATCTCGACTTGTTTGTAAACCAGGATTCCGGATTCAGCGGGCATGTGGACCAAGCGCTCGCCACGTTGCACGCACAAGGCTATCGGTTCGATGCCGATGCGTTCGTCCGCAACGATCAGTACGCCCGCGTGCTGGTCACGCAACAGCAAACGACGCTCAAAATCGACTTCGTCAACGACAGCGCACCACGGTTCGGGGCGGTGGTGTCCGGAAGCTTGTTTCCACGTATTGACTCCCTGCGCAACATCCTGTCGAACAAGGTCACTGCGATATACCGGTTGGAGAGCAAGGACATCGCCGACCTCTGGGCAATCTGCGCCCACGAAGCGTTCCGCTGGTCCGACATCATGGTTGAGGCTAACAGCAAAGAGGTCGGGATCGACGCGGCCACTGTAGCGGATCTGGTGCGCTCCTTTCCGAGGCACCTGTTCGATACGATCCGCTGGCGCACGCAGCCGGACGAAGAACTGTTCTTCTCCGATCTCGTCGCTATCGCCTCGGATCTGCTTGCGGTGCGGGAGAATTCACTCTACCACGAGCGTTGAACCGTTTCGGTGAACGCAGCGAGCTGCGTTTGACCAGCCACAGGGTGCGCCGCGCCAGCGCTGCCTTGGGCGGGATGCCCTCGGGCACTACCATCGAGGCGAATAGCCCCTCGGCCCGGCACCGCAGTGCGCCACCACCTTGAACCGCAGCGCCGACTCGCCGGCGATCTGAAACGTCACCATTCATCGCACCTCCTGGTACTTGGTTGCCAGGCGTTTTCGCACTCCACTGCCGGCGGTCAAGTACTTTCTGTGCGCGATGGCCGCTCTCGGTTTCTTCTCCCTACGGCAGCTCCGGCTCCGCGGCGGTAGCGATCAAGGCGCTCCTTCTCGGTCGCGTGCTTCATCACGCTGCGCAGGTACGCCGTGATGATCGTGCGGTACTCGGCGGGCAGCGCATCGGCCTGGAGGAACAGCTCGGCGAGCCTGAGGTCGTGATAGCGGAAGTCGGCCTTCTGACCGACCAGCAGATACTCGAGGGGCATGTTGAAGAACTGGCACAGCTTCACCGGCGTTCTGGAATGAGGGCATGACACGGTCGGCCTCATAAGAGGCGAGGTTGTTGTGCGAGATGCCGACCGCATCGGCGAGGCGGCGGTAGGAGAGCCCTGACTGCTTTCTGAGGCTCTTGAGGAGTCGAGATGAATCAAGCCAACGCACTCGAGCAGCTGACCACCCCAGCGGCCCGCGCCCGACCGCCCGTCAAGTTTGACGACCGCGAGCAGCGGCGGTAGAATTCGCTCCATGAAGTTTGGCGTTCAGGTCAACTGCTACGGTGTGACGTGGGCCAATATCCGCACGTCGATCGAAACAATGGAGGCCAGCCGCTGGAACAGCCTCTGGTTCGCCGACCACTTCCTACCGCCGACGTCGGATGATCCGGTGGACCCGAATATCGAACGAGAACGCGGCACGGCGTTCGAGGGTTACACCCTTGTTGCGGTGGCGGCGGGTATGACCCAGCGCTTGCGGCTTGGGCACTTGGTGCTTGGGAACCCCTACCGCAATCCGGGCCTGCTGGCGAAGATGGCCGCCACGCTCGATCAGGCTTCTCAAGGCCGCTTCACATTGGCGCTCGGTGCCGGCTGGTTCGACCGCGAGCACGTGGCCTACGGTTGGGGGAAGTTTCCCTCGATGCGGGAGCGATCCGACCGGCTGGAGGAGGCTTGTGCGTTGATTCGCAAGTTGTTCACTGCCGATGGGCCGGTGACCTACAACGGCCAGTACTATCACCTGGAGCCAGGTGCGCCCAGCCGACCCCGACGACCGTTGAGCGGGGTTGCGCCGCGCAACCTTGGGTCGAGCAGGTCCCGCACCACGTCGCCGAAGATGTTCAGACCATACACGGTAAGCGTCAGACAAAGACCCGGCCACAGAGCCAGCCACGGCGCCATCTCCATGTATTGACGTCCCTCCCGACTGAGCATCCCTCCCCGGCTGGGAACCTGAGGGGGAAGGCCGAAGCCCAGGAAGCTCAGAGAAGCTTCAGACATGATGACTCCGCCGATGTTGATGCTGAAAATGATGATCACCGGAGCCGCAATATTGGGAAGGACGTGTCGGATGAGTGTCTTCCATTTCGTGGAGCCAATCATCTCCGCGGCCGCAAAATACGCATTCTCTTTGACACCTATGACCGCCCCCCGCACTACCCTCGAGGCGTAGATGCCCCCGGATGACGGGCTTGTGCCGCCCTCCCACAGTTCACGGACTTGCCGTTGCGGTTCAACAAGCAAACACTAAAAGCCCATCTCTTTCTTAAGCTCTTGATCAATCCAGGCACGGGCGAAGGAATAAACGTCCCTATCTATCGCCCAATTGGGGATGGCCAGCTTTTCTGCAGCGCCGGCGATGGCCAGTCCTGCCACGTGGGACGAATGGGGATCGCCATGCGGTGGCTCGAGCTTCGTGGCCTAGGTGAACGTCCCGCCATACCCCGGCACGGTTACCATCTCGCCGGTGGCCGGGTCCAGCACCATCTCCTTCTCCATCGCCGCGGCCGATTCCTCTTCGCTGGCCGGGCTGGCCCACCGGCCGGTTGCGGTCAGGACGACCCCAAGCAGCACCGCGAGGCAGGTCTTGGTCATTCCGCTACTCATAGTGTAGATCTCCTATCGTTTGGGAGTACTGGGGTCACTGCCGGTCCTTCGCCTACTCCCGAGGTATGGCTGCATTGCAGACGACCGAAAGCGAAGGGCGACAGGCGTGGGCGCCGGGTCGGCGGGGGGCCGCCCGGGCTGGATCCGCGTTAGTCGTATACGGTCAGGGTCTGCATCCGGGTGCGGGCTCCTCCTTGTACGACTGCAAGCACCGGCAGCCCGGGGTGACACCATGGGCGGGGTGACACCATCGGGGTGTGACCCCATGGGATGGGGGGCGGCGAGCAGGGAGTGTGCTGGGCCGGCGACGCCGGCGGAGGGTGTGTTTCGGAACGAGCTGCCCCCGGACGGGGGTCCGGGACGGTCGTCGACCGTGAGCGAAGGATGAGGGCGCGCGGCCCGGGCGGTCAGCGGTTGTCGGCTATCTGAAAAGTTGGGGGGGGTACGACGAGGGCAGGACGCACCGGTGCCGCCGACGTGCGCATGCGGGGCCGAATTTTCCATCTCATACGCCCATCGTACACACAGGCGGCAGGCCCGACTGGTACTACTGGTAAACTTGGTAAACTCACAAAACTGGTAAATTCGCGCTTACCGCTGTTCATCGTTCATCGTGAAGCGTTCGCCCGCTTCCACCCGTAAATGGGGTATAGTTGGAGGTGCCGCATGGGAGACCCTGTCGTCTTGAAGGATGAAGATGTCGGACGCATAGGAGAGTACGTCAAACCGTGGCTGCGCGAGGTGGTGGATCGGGTGATTCCGCGCGCGGAACTCGGCGGCGTGGGCAGTCAGCTCCTGGAACGCATGGTCCGGGTCGAGGAGGAGCTCAAGGCCCAGCGGGTCTTGATGGACGAGCGATTCGGATTCATGGAGCGTCGCTTTGAGGCGGCGGACAAACGGTTCGAAGAGTTCGCCGACCACATGGAGCGCCGGTTCGAAGCGGTGGACAAACGGTTCGAAGCGATGGACAAACGCTTCGAAGCGGTGGACAAGCGCTTCGAGGACCTGATCGGGGCCATGAATACGCGCTTCGAGGACCTGACCGGGGCCATGGACAAGCGCTTCGAGGACCTGATCGGGGCCATGAATACGCGCTTCGAGGACCTGACCGGGGCCATGGACAAGCGCTTCGATACGCGTTTCGAGGACCTGATCGGCGCCATGGATCGGCGCTTCGAGTCCGTCGAGAACCGGTTCAACCTGTTGACTTGGATGATCGGCGTGGGGTTCGTGGTGATTACGTCGTTGACGACGGTGTTCGGATTGCTGGCCTGACAGGTCGGTAGGTCGGTTTGCCGGTTTGACAGCGCAGCGCGTGACCCGGTAGCGTGCCTGGGGAGTGTGGCGCCGCGGTGCCGCGCGCCCGGGGGCGGTTAGCTCAGTTGGTAGAGCACCTGGTTTACACCCAGGTGGCCGGCGGTTCGAGTCCGTCACCGCCCACGCTTTCCCTGCCGGCGAGTGCCGGCGCGTGGCGCCGGTTGGCGCGCTCGCGCTCAAGTTCGCTACACTGCCCGACAGGTCATGGAACGCGTACCCTCGACATCGCCGGCCGTGGCGCTGACGGCGCATGGCAACCCGGTGCTGGGCCTGCGGGAGCCGGCGGCGGCGGGGCAGGTGGTGACGGTGACCGACGGCCGCGGCCGGCCGGTGTGGCGCAGCCATCCGCTGGCCGCCGGTTGCCGGGCGGTGAGCGTCGACGTGCGCGGCGGGCGGTTCGTCGGTGCCGCAAGCGGGTGGAGTGTCCTGCCGCCGGGGCGGTTTGCCGCCGCCGGGGTGGACGGTGCGGTGGAGGTGACCGCGGTGACCCGGATCGAGGCGCGCTTTGCGGCGCCGCCGGGTAAGTGGCTGCCGGCGGAGGTGGCGTGGCACACCGACGGGAGCTGGCGCGGGCGCGACGGGGCGATCGCCGCCGGCGCCGGCGGTGGTGGCGGCAGCGCGTACCTGTTCGTCGACGGGGCGATGCACGGGGAGATCACGGCGCGGTTCCGGGCGGCGGGCGCCGGCTCGGCCGCGGCCTGGGGGCTGATCGCGCGCCATTTCAACGGCAGCAACCACCTGCGCTTGGTCCTCAGGCGCGCCGGGAACGAGCTGGCGGCGGCGCTGGAGCGCGTCGCGGCGGGGGCGGATCCCGAGTATCGGGGGCGGGTGCTGGCCTCGGCGCGGGCCGCCTGCGCGCCCGACGGCACCGGCGAGGTACGCTGGCACTTCAACGGCACCCGGCACCAGGTCGCGCTCGACGGCCTACCGTTGCTCGACGCGCACGACGCCTACATGGGGGGCGTCGAGGTAGTCGGCCTGTTTGCCGAGGCCGGTGGCTCCGAGCCGGCTTCCGAGCCCGCACCGGCACCAGCACCGCCACGCGCAGTGCCGGCGGCCTGGCGAAGCTTCGCCCTGGTGTCCAGCCAGTGGGTGGCGCGGCACCTGATCCGGCGCGGCGACTACGCGGCGGTGGTGCGTCCCGGCAACGTGCACCGGCTCCACCTATCGCCGGCGCCGGGAGCGCGGCCGGCGGCGTTCGATCCGCGCACTAACGTGATGTGGGAGAGCGGCATCCAGGTGGGGCACGTCGGCGGCTCCGAGATCAAGTTCACCCAGGGCGCGGCGCTCGACCTGCTGGCCTGCGGCGAGGTGGCCGACTTGGTGCGCTGGCACGGCCCGTTGCCCCGCTTCGTGGAGCAGGACGACGACGTGCGCGGCTACGCGCGCGGCACCGCCGCGTTCTTCGCCGAGCGCATCGTGATCAGCGACTGGGTGGCGGTGCGCGTGCGGCGTAGCGTGGGCCCGGACTTCGACCTGCTCGGCCGGGCGCTCACCGCTCCGGCGCGGGTGGCGCTCGGCTCCGGGCGCACCTTCGCGGCCTGGGAGCTGGACGGTTCCGGCCGGGTGGCGGAGCTGGCCGCGGCGGATGGCCGCCACTACTACCCGTTCACGCTGGTGTTCCCGCTGGCGGTGGCGGGAACCGCGTGGCACCTGATCGCGGTGGTGGGCGGCCTGCAGCACGCCGGCGGGCTGGTGCCGGGACGGGCGCTGGGCTGGCAGTGCCCGCACGGCCTGACCGCCAGCCACGGGATGCGCGTGACCCCCACCGTGCCCGGCACCGAGTACGGCCACTGGATCGCGGTGAGCTGGCTGCCAACGGCGGACACCGGCGCCGCCGAGGCCGCCGCCCTCGCCCTGCGCGACGAGTTCGAGCAGCCGGCGTCGCTCACGGTGGAGCGCGGCGCGCTGCCCGGCAACGATCCCGCACAGGAGCAGCCGGCGGCCGCCCTCACCGTCGAGGGCGCGTTCGACCGCGCCCTCGGAGCCTACCGGGTGACGCTGGACGCGGGCGCGGCCCGCTTCCGGTTCGACCCGGGCGCGATCTGCCGCCGCCGGCCGGTGTTCATTGCGAGCGCCTCAGCCGGCGCCGCGGCTGCCGGCGGCGCGGTGCTTGCGTGCGCGCTCGATGGTCAGCCGCTACTTCACGGCGCCGACTACCTGTGCCAGCGCTGGCCGGCCGGCGCGGCCGGCGCGGCGCATGCGGTGCAGCTCCGCGCCGACCTGACCCGCCCCGTAACGGTCGAGCTGCAGGTGCGCGCTGCCCCCCGATCCTAACCTAACGGGTTCGGCGAGGTCACCGAGTCGCTGTACAACGAGTGGGTCGGGATTTCCAATCGGATTGAAGCGGCGAAGGCAGATCAGAGCGGGTGACCTCGGTGCTGACGCCGATCGCAGCACGCGTCGATCCCCGCTGTACGACGGCGTCCATGAGCAAGAAGGGTTGCGCTGTCGACCTCGGAGACGCGCCAGGGCCGCACGTGGTGATCGCAAATGGGCTGACCTACGGAGTCCCGCTGTTCCAGCGCGACCATTCCTGCCCCCCGACGAGTGGGACGACCTGTGGCAGGACATTGTGGCGCTGAGCAATAGCGCTTGACGCCCGTCCGGCATCCTTACCTCGCGGCAACGACGCTCCGTTTCACACGACGATCAGGCAGGTGTTTTCTGTATGAAGCGCCGCGTGGCTCGGCAGCAACCGTACGAAGGCGGAATTCCACGACATGGCGCGCGTTCCTCTGATTCAGCAGCGCGGTGAGGTGCCGGAGGCCGGCGCGTACCACTTCGATGCGATAGCCGGCAGCCGCGGGCGGATCGCCGGACCGTTCGCGGTGCTGCTGCACAGCCCGGAGGTGGCGGGTCGAGCGGCCCACCTCGGGAGCTACCTCAGGTTCGAGTCGACGCTGCCGCCGGCGGTCAAGGAGCTGGCTATCCTCGCCGCGGCGCGCGAGTTCGACTGCGAGTTCGAGTGGTCGCACCACGTGGAGCTGGCCCGGGAGGCGGGCGCGGGGCTCTCTCCAAAAAAAAAATCGAAAAAATCAGCCATGGAAACCGCCATGGAACAATCAGCATCCCGCACCGCGCCGCCACCGGCGCCGGCCCCGGCGCCGGCCGCCCCGCTCGACCTGGATCAGCTCGGCGACCGCATCGCCGAACTCTCCGCCCGCATCCAGGCCGCCACCTACGACCTGCTCTGTGACCTACGCGTATTCGACCGCCGCCACGGCTGGGAAGGCTTCCGCTCCTGCGCCCACTGGCTCAACTGGCGCACCGGCCTCGACCTCGGCGCCGCGCGCGAGAAGCTGCGCGTCGCCGCCGCCATGGCCTGCGGCGTGCTGTCCTATTCGAAGGTACGGGCGCTTAGTCGGGTGGCGACCCCGCGCACCGAGGCGCGGCTGCTGGCGGTGGCGTGCGGCGCGACCGCGGAGCAGGTGGAGCGGCTGGTGCGCGGCTGGCGGCGGGTGGACCGGGAGGAGGCGGCGGCCGGCGACGATGGCGCGCAGGTGCGCCTGGCGCGGCGCGGGTTGAGCCTGCGGGTGGACGAAGACGGGACGGTGGTGCTGCGCGGGCGGTTGCTGCCGGAGGTGGGGGCGGTGGTGCTGCGGGCGCTGGAGGCGGCGCTGGAGCAGGTGCCGGCGGCGGCGGCGGACGGCACGGAGTGCACTGCCTCGCAACGGCGCGCGGATGCGCTGGGGGTGGTGGCGGAGAGCGCGCTGGCGGGCAAGCTGGACCCGGGCGCGGCCGGTGACCGCTACCAGGTGACGGTGCACGTGGACGCGGCGGCGTTGGCCGCCGGTGAGACTGCCCGTGAGACTGCCCCCGAGACTGCTCGCGAGACTGCCTCCGACGCGCCGGAGATTTCCGCGGAAACGTGCGCCGGTGCTCCGGCCGCGGCAGCGAGCGCCCCAGGCGGCCGAACCCGCGGGCCAGCCGGCCGACCATCCCGCGCCAATGCCACTGCTGCAGCAGCGAGCGCCGCGACTGCGGCGGCAGCCGGCTGCGCAGCCGCTGACGCCGGCGCAGTTTCAGCGGAAACGCGGGGCACCGGCCGGACTGCGCCACCGGCGATGCCGGCAGCACCGTGCGCCGCCGGTGAGACTGCCGCCCAGCCGGTCGCACCGCCGGTCACCGCTCCCGTCGCGGACGCCCCTGAGCACCCCGAGGCTCGTCACCCCGCCGCCGGCGCGGCGGTCATCGAACAGGCGAATGGCATTCACCTCGCTGCGACCGCAGCCCGCCGCATCGCCTGCGACGCCGGCCGCGTGCTGGTGACCCACGCTCCCGACGGCGCAGTCCTGGAGGTCGGGCGCAGAACGCGCACGGTGCCGACCCCGTTGCGCCGCGCGCTGGAGGTCAGAGACCACCATCAGTGTCAGTTCCCCGGCTGTCAGCTCCGCCACTGCGACGCGCATCACGTCGTGCACTGGGCGGACGGCGGGGCGACGCGGCTCCCGAACCTTATCTGTGTCGCTACCACCACCGGGCGGTGCACGAGGAGGGGTTTCAGGTGGTCTCTGGCGCGGATGGGCAGCTTGTGTTCCGGCGGCCGGATGGTACGCCGCTGCCGGCGGTGCCGGTGGCACCTCGCTGGGAGGGGGCGCCGCTGGAGCCGACCGAGGCGCGGCTGCGGCAGGCGGGGATCACGATCGGCCCGCATACGGCGACGCCGGAGTGGTACGGGGAGTCGCTCGACCTGGCGGCGGCGCTCGACCTGTTGTGGGAACCGCCGCCGGCCGGCGGTTCATGACGGCCGCGCCACCTGCCGGCGGGATGCGCCCGCGCCCGCGCATGGTCGAGCTGGCACACGGCCGTGCTGCCTTGACCGGTCAATTTGAGACCTACGCCCATACGAATGGAGTACCCATGACCCCCTTGCTGCCGGCCGGGAGACGACAACGCAGCGCCAGAGTATCATTGTCGAACAGGTCGAACAGGGTACTGAAGTGCCACGGCTGGTGACGGGCGGTGGCGGCGCGGTGGCCGGCGGGGTAGGCGCGCGCGCGGCCGAGCGCGCCCGGAAGGCGCTGCAGAGGCTGGAACGCAAAGAACGGCCGTCCACCCATATGTATAATTCCTGCGAAAATGTTCGCTGCCTGCGCGATCGGCTGCGTCGACCGTGCGCCGACTCGGCTATCTGAAACGTCACTATTCATCGCATGGGATGGTTGGTGCTGCCGCCGGCGGTCTCCAGTTGCTGCTTGAGCCGTCCAAATGCGGCCTCGTCGATTCCAGTGGTCGCTTCTATCGTGGACCACGGGACATCTCGGCCCAGCAATCCCTCGATGGTTCGCACCTGAGTCAGTACGCCTTCCTGCCGGCCTTCCTGACGGCCCTTCTGACGGGCCTCCTGCTCTATCACCTCGCCGTAAATCTCGAGCATCTCCTGCGTCTTGTTCATCAGTTCTCCACCTCCCGGTACGTGTCGCCGTACCGCCTCCGCGAATCTGTGCCAGCGCTCCGGTTCCCTCGTCGTGGCCGCCATGTACACTACGATCTGTCGCAGTTCGTCGATGCCCCCGTCCTGCACCAGTTGCGCCATCAGCGGCACCAACCGCTGCATCACCGCCCAGCTCGTCCGGTACGCCGCCATCAGCGCCAGTTGCGCGATGCGACCGCGCAACTCACCGCGCAACTCGTCTGGCCCCACCTTCGTCTGGTCGATCAACAGATGCGCGTAGCGCGGCACTCCCGGCCAACCTCGGACTGCCGCAGCGAACAGCTCCGAGAACTCGCGCGCGGGGCTCCAGCCGTGCTTGCCCTGATACAACACCAGCGGCACTATCGGGCGCAGGTGCTCCTCATCGGGGTGCTGCTTCCGATCCCGTTCCCAGATCCTGATACTGTACTTCAGCAGCCGCAGCCGTAACCAGGGGTCCGGCGTCGACTGGTGCTCCAGCAAGACGTACAGCCATGCCGGTGTGTCATCGGCTTTACGCTGGACCCAGCGCATGCAGTACACCAAATGGCTGCAGCACTACCAGTTCCTCGACGGTCGCTACCTCATCACCATGGACGGCTCCCAGTACTTCAGCTCGTACCAGGTGAACTGTGAGTGCTGTCTGACCGCCACCAAGAACGGCACCGTACGCTACCACCACGACATCCTGCAGACCGCCATCGTCCACCCCGACAAGCGGCTGGGACGGCTGATGATCGACGCCCTGTTCGATCGCGACTACCCGATCATCTCAGGCATCAATCTGTTTTTCGCCGTCGCGGTCATGGTCATCAACCTGCTGGTCGACGTGCTGTACGCCTACCTGGACCCTCGCGTCCAGTACGGGTGAGGGGACACGGTCGCTGCGTGACATGGAAGACGATGAAATCGAAACACTTGCGTTGCCCGCTGGCCGGCACCTTCGGACCAGGGCACGGTTACTCCGTGACACGGACGACGATGACAACGACGCACGCGGCCGGGCACGGCGGCCGGCACTTTCGGACCGGGAGCCGTTATGGGTGACCTGACCGCGCCGCAGGCGCTACCGGCCGAAGGGGGCGAAGGGCCAGTCGTTTCTGCGCGACCTGCTGCGCCGGCTGGTCAGGGAGCGGCCGGTGGGCGCGGTCAGCGGCGCGATCGTGCTGCTGCTGTGCCTGGTCGCGATCTTCGCCGACCTGCTGGCGCCGTTCCACTTCATGGACATGACCATGATCGACAGGCTCAAGGGGCCGTCGAGCACCTACCCGCTGGGCACCGACCACATCGGCCGCGACCTCTTCAGCCGCCTGCTGTACGGGGCGCGGGTGTCGCTCGCGGTGGGGTTCGCCGCCACCACTCTGAGCGTGGTGGTGTCGCTGCTGATCGGCGGGGTGGCGGGGTTCGTGGGCGGCAAGCTCGACCTGGCGGTGCAGCGCTTGGTGGACGCCTGGATGTCGTTCCCGGGCCTGCTGCTGCTGCTGACGATCATGACCATAATCGGCCAGGGCATCCCGCAGATCATCGGCATGCTGGGGCTGGCCTCCGGGGTGGCCAACTCGCGGGTGGTGCGGGGGGCGGTGATCGGCATCAAGGGCAACCCGTACTTCGAGGCGGCGCATGCGATCGGCAGCCCGTCGTGGCGGACGCTGCTGCGCCACGTGTGGCCGAACATCACGGCGCCGATCATCATCATCTACTCGATCACGATCGGCTGGGCGATCATCGCGGAGCGTCTTTGAGCTTTCTGGGGTTCGGGCTGCCGCCGGACGTGCCGAGCTGGGGCACGATGCTGAGCCGGGAGGGGCGCCAGTACATGGAGATGGCGCCGCGGCTGGCGATGTGGCCGGGGGTGGCGCTGACGTTGGTGGTGTACTGCCTGAACATGGTGGGCGACGCGCTGCGCGACCTGCTGGACCCGCGGCTGCGCGGCGGCGGCGGCGGCGGCGGCCGGCGGCGGCGGGGTAGGCGCGCGCGCCGCCGAGCGCGCAACGAAGGCGCTGCAGAAGCTGGAACGATCGCGCTGAGCCCTCCCCTTCTCTCGAAGCTACGGAGTACATGTCCCCCCTTCCCTAACCAATTGCACTACCGAAGATGTCGCCGAGCTGCTGCGCCGGCACGCCGCCGACATACAACAGTTTGCCCGTCAAACGAGTACATGGACTCCACTCCGAGGAAGTTGCGCTGTCGCGGGTTGGAGGCTTGATTGCCATCGGCGCACAGGGTTCGTCCGCTGGGCCGGTTCGAACGCGCCCCATAGTCTAGTCTAGTCTAGTCGGGATCTGTTGTGGGTTCGAACGGGTTGAAATGCGGTGCTCCGGTTGGAGCGATGTGACGGACATTTCGCGTCACGACGGTCATTCCGTGCACCAGTGCGGTGGCGGCGAGGAGGCTGTCGATGTCCGGCAGGGGATCGACAATGCCGAGCCGCCCCCATTGATCCGCCACCGTGCCATCCACGTTCACGATACGCTCCCGGAACCGGGTACGGGTTTGGTCCAGCCAGGCGCGCAAAGCGACGGCGGAGCGCGGGTCGCGGCGGGCTACACGTTCGGCACCGCGCCGCAGTTCCCCCAATGTCAGGACGCTCAGGAACAGTTCCCTGGGTTTGCGCTCCCGAAACCAAGTGGTGACGAACTGGTTGGCGCGATCACGCTTGCGCAGCTCGGAAACCACATTCGTGTCGAGGAGATACTTCACGGTTCAACCGGTCGCGGCCCCGAACGCGGCTGGTCGAAGTCGGCATCGTCGCCTACGTCAGGCAGCGCAAGGAGATGATCGATGAAGCTCGCCGGCATCTTCTCGAACGACGTTTCGACGAGGCTCGCTCCCTTCTCAGAGAGCTCCCACGTGCCGCGCTCCGAATCACTCCGCAGCAAGCCCTCCTCCACCAACTGGCGGCGCTCCCATCGAGTGGCGTTCCACCATCGTTCCTCGCCTGATGAGAGCGACTCGAGGTCATCAGAAGAAAGACGGCCGGACAAGCGCTCCCTCATGACGGGACGCAACGCGCCGGCGCGGACCGAACCGCCCATCTCGTAGATGGTCTCCATGAGCGGTTGACGGAGCTCCTCCAGGCTAAGGCGGTTTCCGCTGCGCGGTCGCGTTGCCCGTCGATCGGGGGCAGCCGTGCCCCGGTCCGCAGCCGGCGAGGATTCATGGCCGGCGGCGTCCAGAACCTTGACGAGAGCCGACTCCGCGGTGTCCGTGAGCGGTTCCGCCCACTCCTTGAGGCGCTCCAGCGCTTGCGCCGAAATGCGAATGACTGGCATCACGCCACCTCCAACGTATCTTTGTAACAAAGTAACATCACGCGCGTCGTGAGATCAAGAAATTAAATTAGTGGGTCTGCAGCTACCGATCATCGTCGGCGGCGCGGTGATCATGGAGCAGATGTTCGCCATCCCCGGGCTGGGACGGCTGATGATCGGTGCCCTGATCGATCGCGACTACCCGTTCTGGGATCAACCTGCTCTTCGCTGCCTCAAAGGCTGAGGACGGCGGAGGAGGTCGACACTGTCGTGTGTGAGACAACGATTGAAGAGATCCGATCGCTTTCTGGGGTTCGGGCTGCCGCCGGACGTGCCGAGTTGGGGCACGATGCTGAGCCGTGAGGGTCGGCAGTACACCGACGGCCGGCCGATGGCGGTGGCGACCTCTTCGGCGACGATGGCCCGCAGTCAAGCGCGATCAGCCCAATCGATCCGGGGATGTCCTACGCGCCCTGCTCGACCCGCGGCTCCGCGGCGGCGGTGCTGCCGGTGTCGCTTGGGGTGCGCTCGACAGTTGACCTGTGGTATGCTATGGTGGAATGGAGGATAGCCCATGGCCAGCCCGCTGCTCGCTCCTGCCAAGGTCCACTACCCCTCATCCGACGGCCGGCCGATGGCGGAAAGCGACTTCCAGCGCACCCCGCTAACCTAATCTACTGCGGTGCTCCCCGCAGGCCCTGATGACTTCGTGGAGCTCCCGACCCTCCCGCTGGTGCGCGCCACTGCTGCGACGTCACAGATGTGGCAGCAGATGGGCGTTGATGAACTCCCCACCACCGTCCGAATGGATGCCCAGCAGTTCAAAGGGCGCTGTTGACTTTTCTGAGTCGCCCGTGGAACATGTTGATTCGGGTTGATCAGATGCGGATGGAGCGCCATCAAGACAGTCAGCGCAGTGACCGGC
Source organism: Spirochaetia bacterium (assembly GCA_965198005.1). Classification (GTDB taxonomy): domain Bacteria; phylum Spirochaetota; class Spirochaetia; order SZUA-6; family Bin103; genus Bin103. The sequence continues at coordinate 250,370 of CBDAOI010000001.1, read as the reverse complement.
TGGCGGTCACGGTCGGTGACCTCCGAGTCGTTGACAGGGTGCCCGCGTCCATAGCAAGCTCGCCTCGCTTGGGGTCCGACGCGAAACGCCGCGACGACCAGCGCAGTGACCGGCTGGCGGTCACGGTCGGTGACCTCCGAGTCGTTGACAGGGTGGCCGCGTCCGTAGCAAGCTGGCCTCGCTTGGGGTTCGACGGATCGATGATGACGCGCCATGATGACAGTCAGCGCAGTCGCCCGTTGGCAGTGACGTTCGTTGACCTCCGAGTCGTTGACAGGGTGGCCGCGTCCGTAGCAAGCTGGCCTCGCCTGGGGTTCGACGGATCGATGATGACGCGCCATGATGACAGTCAGCGCAGTCGCCCGTTGGCGGTGACCGCAACGTCACCACCTCCGGTGGCGGCTACGCTGGCGGGCGGCCGGAAAGGCCGGAGTCCGCGCTTGACATGGTCAGGCGAGCCTGTGACGATAGGGAGTTCGGGGATCGAACGGATGCCGATGAAGCGCCATGATGACAGTCAGCGCAGTGGTCGGTTGGCAGTGACACAGCCGGTGCATCCCCCCCCCCCCCACTTTTTTCGAACCGACAAACAACTAACCGCTCCGGCTGATCGCCGCGTACGGGACCCCGCGCACGCGGGCGCCTTCACCACCGCCGTAGCTATAGCTATCGGTTGCGCCGGCTCGGCCCATCGCCAAACCGGCATGCGGACCGGCCACGCCCTTCCCGGCGATCGCAACCGTCCCGGATCCCCGCCTGCGACTGACTGCCGGCAAAACTCACCGCCGGCGTTGCCGGCCATTCAGACTCGCTGCTTCGCCGGCCACCGCCCCGCGTGGGGTTGTAACGCAGATCCCGACGTAGATCTAGAGAAGAAGGAGGTTCGAATGATACTCAAAGAACCGCACGCGCGCGCGGCGTGAGCCCGTAGAGTCACACCCCGCGCGCTTAGTGAATCTGACTCAGACTGGCCGTCCGCGTTGCGGGCCCGAGAGTAGCCAGGGAGCGGTAATCCGCTACGCAATACTCTCAAAAAACTACTCTATGGAGTTCGTTATGAATATTGTACGAATGACGAAGACCTTCGCGGTTGCGTTGGTCCTCGTCCTGACCGCAACCGGCCTATGGGCCGGCGGCGCTGAAGAGGAGCCGGCAGTAGCCGCCGACAAGAAGTACGTGACCGACCCCACGACCGGCAAGGCGGTGACCGCGCCAGAATACGGCGGCACATTGACCTATCCCCACACACTTGTTGGGGAGACTACTGACCCGTTTCAAGCTGGCGGCGCGGCTCAACACCTAATCGGCTCGGTTAATGAGCATCTCGCCTGGGCGGACTGGGGAATAGATAGGAAGGTAAGTGACTTTAGAAACACTTACTTGCCTATGTTTGCCTACGTAGGACGTCTGGCTGAAAGCTGGGAAAGTCCCGACCCACTGACTTACATCTTCCACATCCGTCAGGGTGTTCACTACGCCCTTGATCAAGACAGTGAGGCCAGCCGCTTAGTAAACGGGCGGGAACTCACAGCCGATGATGTCGTATATACCTATCAGCGTAATAACGCTCTGGGCGACTTCACCGAACGTCCGCTCATGAGTTACGCAGCGATCGACCTGCCCTGGCAATCGATCGAGGCCACCGAAAAATATACGGTTGTTATCAAGCTGACGGAGCCATCCCTCAATGCGCTAAGAGTTATCATCGGCGAAGGTATGCAGTGGATATTACCCCCCGAGGTAATCGAGAAATACGGCAACTATGAGGAATGGAAGAACGTGGTCGGCACCGGGCCCCTTATACTGACGGACTATGTCGAAGGCGTCTCTATCACCTGGGACAAGAATCCTGACTACTGGGGCTACGACCCAAAATACCCGGAGAACCGCTTGCCCTATATTGACAAGATGAGGGCCCTGCTTATGCCCGAAGAAGCAACACGTCTGTCGGCACTACGCACGGGTAAGGTTGACATAATAAGTCAAGCCGGCGGCGGCGCCGCTATAAATTCCCTCGACGTGGTAGGGAGCCTCCAGCGGACGAACCCCGAAATCGAGATATGGCCATATTTCCAGCGGTCGTTTAACGCCTTTACTCTGAACATTCGCAAGCCGCCGTTTGACGACATCAGGGTGCGCCACGCATTGCAGATGGCACTGGACCTCGAAACGATTAACAATACCTACTTCGGCGGTTATGCAAGGTGGGAACCTATGGGGGGGATTGCCGTCAAGCCATATGTCACCACATTTGAAGACTATCCCGAAGAGCTCAAGCAATACTATACCTATGACCCGGAAGCTGCCGAGAAGCTGCTTGATGAGGCTGGATATCCGCGGGGCGCGGACGGCGTTCGATTCAAGGTCGACTATGACCACCGCGACATCATAGATTTAGGCTATAGAGAAATAGCTGTCGGTTACTGGGAGGAGATTGGCGTTGGTGTAAAGATTGAGATATATGACACGCAAGGTTGGGCGTTCGAGCGCAGGGGTGTGGGCGCGCGTACCGAGGATGTCCCCCAGGAAGACCTACTTCGTTGGGACATGAGCACTGGCGACATGGCCCAACATATATTACCATCCATATGGGTAGGCTTTTATCGAGGGTCAATCCAGTTACTTCGCGATTACTCGGGCGGAATCGAGACCCCTGAGCTGACCGCCGCCTATGATGCCTTTTTCGCCGCTACCACCCATGAGGAGCAGCTCAAGGCATTTAAAGAGTATGATATGCTCCTAATAAAGCAGCACAATCAGATATGGGGTCCTATGGCTCCACTGTTTCAGGCGAACCAGCCATGGGTCAAAGGTTTTAACGGTGAAATGATGCTGGAAGAGTCGGGCGTTCGTGACGTCCTCGTCCACCTTTGGATTGACCAGGAGCTGAAGGAAGCAATGGGTCACTAGGGAGGTCACCCCTTCTGACCTACGTGGAAAGGGGGCTGGGAGGTTGCGTTCGGAGCGCGCCTCCCAGCCCCTCACTCATTGAATAAGGTGTCCCCGTGAAAGCCTATATCATCAGGCGGTTGTTGCTGATCATCCCCACCCTGTTCATCCTGAGCATCCTGGTCTTTCTCTCGGTCCGCTTCATCCCCGGCGACGTAATAAACGTAATGGAGATAAGGATGGAAGGGCTTGTCGGCGGAGGGATTGACCGTGAATCTGTTAGGCGTGTGCTGGGATTAGACATGCCTGTTTACGTACAGTATGGACGCTGGTTAGGAGGCATCTTCCTGCACGGCACCCTTGGCGAATCACTGTTTGGCGGTTATGCGATAGAGGAGAGGATATTAGATAGATTGCCGGTAACCATTGAGCTGGGCCTCCTGGCGGTGGTGATCGGCCTCTTGATAGCCCTGCCCGTCGGCATCTACTCGGCGATTCGTCAGGATACCGCCCCTGACTACCTGGGGCGCTCCTTCGCCATCATCGGCTTGGCAACGCCTAACTTCTGGCTGGCCCTGATGGTCATGATCTACCCGGCAATCTGGTGGGGCTGGTCGCCACCGATGGAGCTGGTTTCTTTCACGGGAGACCCACTGGGGAATCTCAGCATGTTCATCATTCCCAGCCTGATTCTGGGGACGGCCTCGGCTGCAGCCACAATGCGGATGACGCGCACCATGATGCTGGAGGTGCTCCGGCAGGACTACATCAGGACGGCCTGGTCCAAGGGTCTCAAGGAGAGGGTAGTTATTGTGAGACATGCCGTCAAAAATGCGCTCATCCCGGTAGTTACCCTGATCGGCATGCAGTTGCCCATCCTGGTAGGTGGCTCCGTTATCATGGAGAACATATTTAACCTGCCGGGGTTGGGGCGTCTCATGCTAGATGCACTCAACGCGAGAGACTACCCGGTGGTCTCCGGAATAAACCTGTTTTTCGCCACCGCGGTTATGGGGATCAATCTAATAATAGACCTGATCTATCCTTATTTAGACCCGAGCGTGCGGTATGAATAACGAGCCCAAGCGACGGGGCCGGCTGGCGGATTTCTTTACCAAGCTGCGGAAGGAGAAGCCACTGGGTACTGCCTGCGGGATTATCGTATTGATATTGATTCTTATAGCTATCTTCGCCGATGCTCTGGCTCCTTATCGTTATATGGAAATACACCTGGTAGACAGGATGCAGGGCCCATCAGCCCGGTATCTCCTGGGTACCGACTACGTGGGGCGAGACTTATTGAGCCGCCTTATCCACGGTGCTCGTCTTTCGTTAGTTGTCGGTCTGGCATCGACAGCTCTCAACGTTGTCATCGCTGTCGTGATAGGCGGCATTTCAGGATTCTTTGGCGGTAAATTGGATCTGGCTGTGCAGAGATTCGTCGATGCCTGGATGGCTTTCCCGGGACTGCTCCTGTTGTTAACGATAATGTCCATACTGGGGCGGGGTCTGCCACAGATGATACTGGTCCTGGGTATATCAGGAGGTATCGGCAGCTCAAGAGTAGTCAGAGGCGCCGTTATCGGTGTCAAAGAGAAAGTCTATTTTCAGGCGGCGGAGGCGATTGGCAACTCAAAATGGAGGACACTTATCCGACATGTCCTGCCCAATATTGCGGCTCCCGTAATCATCATATTCAGCATCAACATCGGGGGGGTGATTATTTCTGAGGCTTCTCTGAGCTTCCTCGGATTCGGTCTGCCAGTCGAGTTTCCTAGCTGGGGAGGTATGCTCAGCCGGGAAGGGCGTAAGTATATGGAGGCGGCGCCACGCCTGGCTCTCTTGCCCGGTCTTTGCCTGACTATTGTCGTTTACTGTCTAAACATGTTCGGTGATGCGGTGAGGGACCTGCTTGACCCGAGGCTCAGGGGTGCTGGGGGGCGTCTGGGTGCCGACGGCGCCACGTCGGTCTAAGACAGCCCCGCTGCGGCTGCATGCGGCTCCCAGTCGGGCATGCGCGTCTGGGACCACGGAGGTGGCCACGCGCCAGCGCGCGGGCGGCCGTGCACCCCACTCAGCAAGGCGAGGTGCGACGGGTCGGCCCCAGATGTCTTCGCGCTCGATCACCGCGGCGCCGGCATCCTTCAGCTTTCGCCACCGCCACGCCGCCTCGTGCGTGTGCGCGAACGAAGTTAAGTTAGCGCTTATGCCCTGTACCCCCCCCCCCCCGGGCGTGACCGAGTATCCAAGTGCCCGGCAACTCCGGAGCGATCATCGAGCCGCATCTATCGCTCGTTCGCCATTAGCGCCGCCGCCGACGTAGCGCCTCCCTTCGACATCCACACCCATCGCACCACGCGCGCCCGAGGCGGCGTTGGCGGCGCCGTCCGCGCCGAGCCGTGGGCACCGGACAACTGGCCGAGAGCTGGGAGGACCCGGATCCGCTCACCTACGTGTTCAGGATCCGCGACGGCGTCTTCTGGCACGACAAGGCGCCGGTGAACGGCCGGCAGCTGACCGCGCACGATGTCGCCTACAGCGGGCAGCGGCTCCTCTTCGGGGTGGACGGCGGCGAGTCGAGCCCGGAATGCACGGGGGCCTTTGATATCTGATATCTGCAAAATACAGTGGGAGTCGGTTACCGCTACCGACGATTCTACGGTGGTATTCAAGCTGAAAGAGCCCGCTCTCACCGCCCTGAACCGCATACTTGTGGATGACCATGGGTACATCGTCGCCCGCGAGGTGGTCGAGCAATTCGGGGACATCCAAGACTGGCGCAACGTGACCGGAACGGGGCCCTACCAGCTGACCGACGTGGTGGAGGGCAGCTCCTGGACCTACACCAGGATCGATGATTACTGGGGCTTCGACCCGAAGTATCCCGACAATCGCCTGCCCTACGCGGACACCGTCGAGTACATCATCGTCAACGACCCGACAGCCATCACCTCACTGATGCGCTCGGGACAGGCGGACTGGATTGGGTTCGGGCTCAACTCACATCTCACCAGTGTCGATGCGGCGGCAAATCTTCGGAAGACCAACCCCGACCTTGTGGCAGATCGGCATCGACGTCGAGATCCAGGAAGTTGCCCGCGCGGAACACCTCCAGAATTCCGCGGAGCAGACCTACCTCGGTCTGCGGAGCGACGTATGGGCCGCCGAGTATAACAGTCCCTATTCGCCGCTTACGTCATACTGGTCGAAGAATAGCTGGCGTCCCTCGGACAACAACGACCTCGTGTTCGACGAGTACTACGAGAACGTGCTGACCGCCACCACGATAGAGGAGCAGAAGGAGTGGGTGCGGAAGGCCGACTTGCGCGTCGCCGAGCAGCTGTGGATGATCAGGGGGCCGATTGCTCCCCTGTTCGGTGTTACCCAGCCGTGGATCAAGGGCTACAACCGGGAAGGCGATCTCGGCGCGATGCAGCGAAGCACCGTCTTCATGTACCTCTGGGTGGACCAGGACCTGAAGCGGGAGATGGGCTTTTAGCAAATCCACGTCGCTACGTGGCGAGGACCCCGCTCGAGGGCGGGGTCCGCCATCCGGCGCGTCCTGCTGCTGATCCCGACCTTCTTTCTGCTGACGATTCTGGTGTTCCTGTCGGTGCGGTTCATACCGGGGGACGCCGTCGACCTCCTCATGTTCCGGATGGCGGAGGCGGCCGGCGGCGGCACCGGCATCGACCGGGCGGCGCTCGAGCGACGGCTGGGGCTGGACGTGCCGGTGCCGGTGCAGTACGCGCGCTGGATGGGGGCGATCCTGCTGCGCGGCGATCTGGGCACACCGTTGCTGCGGCCGGAACCGGTCGGCGAGCTGATCGGCGGCCGGCTGCCGACCACCATCGAGCTGGGCGTGGTGGCGCTGATCGTCGGGGTGCTGATCGGGGTGCCGATCGGCATCTACTCGGCGGTGCGGCAAGACACCGTCGGCGACTATCTCGGCGGCTGATGATCGACGCCCTGTTCGATCGCGACTACCCGTTGATCTCGGGGATCAACCTGTTCTTCGCCGCCGCGGTGATGGTCATCAACCTGCTGGTCGACGTGCTGTACGCCTACCTGGACCCTCGCGTACAATACGGGTGAGGAGCAAGGCACTGTCACTCCGTGATACGGAAGACGATGAAACCGACGCACGGGGATCGTCCTCCGGCCCGCATTTTCGGGTCGGGCACGGTCACGCCGTGACACGGACGACGATGACAACGACGCACGCGGCCGGGCACGGCGGCCGGCACTTTCGGACCGGGAGCCGTTATGGGTGATGTGACCGCGCCGCAGGCGCCACCGGCGAAGGGGGCGAAGGGCCAGCCGTTCCTGCGCGACCTGCTGCGCCGGCTGATCAGGGAGCGGCCGGTGGGCGCGGTCAGCGGCGCGATCGTGCTGCTGCTGTGCCTGGTCGCCGTCTTCGCCGACCTGCTGGCGCCGTTCCACTACATGGACATGACCATGATCGACCGGCTGCAGGGGCCGTCGAGCACCTACCCGCTGGGCACCGACCACATCGGCCGCGACCTCTTCAGCCGCCTGCTGTACGGCGCGCGGGTGTCGCTCGGGGTGGGGTTCGCCGCCACCACCCTGAGCGTGGTGGTGTCGCTGCTGATCGGCGGGGTGGCGGGGTTCGTGGGCGGCAAGCTCGACCTGGCGGTGCAGCGCTTCGTCGACGCCTGGATGTCGTTCCCGGGCCTGCTGCTGCTGCTGACGGTCATGACCATCATCGGCCAGGGCATCCCGCAGATCATCGGCATGCTGGGGCTGGCCTCCGGGGTGGCCAACTCGCGGGTGGTGCGCGGGGCGGTGATCGGCATCAAGGGCAACCCGTACTTCGAGGCGGCGCATGCGATCGGCAGCCCGTCGTGGCGGACGCTGCTGCGTCACGTGTGGCCGAACATCACGGCGCCGATCATCATCATCTATTCGATCACGATTGGCTGGGCGATCATCGCGGAGGCGTCTTTGAGTTTTCTGGGGTTCGGGCTGCCGCCGGACGTGCCGAGCTGGGGCACGATGCTGAGCCGTGAGGGGCGGCAGTACATGGAGATGGCGCCGCGGCTGGCGATGTGGCCGGGGGTGGCGCTGACGCTGGTGGTGTACAGCCTGAACATGGTGGGCGACGCGCTGCGCGACCTGCTGGACCCGCGGCTGCGCGGCGGCGGCGCGGTGGCCGGCGGAGTGGGCGCGCGCGCCGCCGAGCGCGCCACGAAGGCCCTGCAGAAGCTGGCACGATCCCGCTGAGCCTCGGTTGTCCCCGGCCGTGCGGCGGCGCGCCGGTGCCAACACACTTGTCGCTGCTGGTTGGCCGATGGTAACTTGTTCGTTACCGGCCGGCGATGATCGAGATCAGGGAGTACATCGACGCCGAAGGTCGTAGCCCTACCGGGTCTATTTCAACCGGCGCGAAGCCGGGCAGGTTGCGCGTTAGGCCCTCCGCCGCGACCTCCACCGGCACGACCCGGCAGAGGCGGAGCGACTCCTCGACGACGCCGGCTACCCGCGCGGCGCCGATGGCATCAGGTTGAAGACCAACGTCGAGGTCTGAGATCCGTACCCATGACCGCCGCTCCGCAGGGCGCTATGTGCCAAGGGTGGCTGCGGGTGGGGCGGGTGGCAGGCTTTGTTGTCGGACGTGATCGGAATCCGTAGACTGCATCTCATGGCGGGCGATCTCAACGGCGAGTTGCGCGGGTTCGTCGAACGGTGGCGTATTGCCGGTGCCCGGCTGGCGGCGTTGCGCCGCGCGGAACTCCGCAATGTCGAGGTGGCCGACCACATCGAGTCTCTTGACGGTGCGTTCGAAGCAACGCTCGCCGGTCCGGTACGAACCACGTCCGGGCTGGTGCAGCAGCAGGCGATGTTTGCCAGACTGCGGGATGCGCGACCTCTTTCTCCTGGCGAATGAGATCCAGTCGTTCTGCGGGGAGCGCGGCTGGGAATTCTGTTTCATCGGTGGCTTGGCGCTCCAGCGGTGGGGAGAGCCGCGCCTCACCGGGGACGTGGATCTCACCATTCTTACCGGCTTCGGCCGAGAAACCGCATATGTCGAGCAGCTCTGCCGCGCGTATCCCGGACGCATTGCGGGCGCTGCCGAATTCGCCCACCGTACCCGGGTGCTCCTGCTCCGATCCGCGCGCGGCATCCCGATCGACATTTCACTTGGTGCGCTGCCGTTCGAGCAGCGGGTAATCGAACGAGCGACCCTCTACGAATTCCTGCCCGAGGTCCGTCTGAACACGTGCTCGGCGGAGGATCTGGTAGTGCTCAAAGCATTCGCGGATCGCTCGCGCGACTGGGCGGATATTGAGGGCATCGTGCTGCGCACCGGCGCCCGGCTCGACTGGGCGATGATTGAAGCCGAGCTGCAACCGCTCTGCGAGGTGAAGGAAGCGCCGGACATTCCAGCGCGGTTGAGCGCGCTGCGCGTCTCGCACGGAGACGGACCCGCATCATGATGGCGGAAAGCGGGGAGATATTGGGAAGATCGAGTGGGATTCGATCACCGCCACCGACGATTCGACCGTAGTGTTCAGGCTCGGCCGATGGCGGAAAGCGACTTCCAGCGCACCCGCTGACCTACGCCGTCGACCGGCTGCGGCACCACTTTCGCAACCGCCGGGACGTGTACGTGTCGGGCAATCCGTTGCTGTACTACGAGGAGGGGAATCCACGGGCGATGGTGGCGCCCGACGTGTTCGTGGTGCTGGGCGTGGCCAACGCCGACCGCTCCGTCAGCGCTGACGTGCACGCCCCCCTGGCGGAGCGCGAGGCGCGGATCGAAGGCGCCCTGAGCGGCCCCTACCGGACCCCGCGGTCCAGCGTGACCGACGCTTACCGCCGCCCGTGAACGTGAGCACGCCGGCGGCGCTCGGGCGTGAACCGGTGCCACCCCGGCACACTCGGCGGAAACCTGAGCTTCCACTCCGTCCCGCCAGCCGGGTGGGCAAGCGCTGCCGCGCTTGACAGCGCTTCGTCGATGCCTGGATGGCGTTCCCGGGATTGCTGCTGTTGCTTACGATCATGTCGATCGCGGGGCGGGGTCTGCCACAGATCATCGTGGTGCTGGGGATTGCCGGCGGTGTGGGCGGCTCGCGCGTGGTCAGAGGCGCGGTGGTGGCCACGAAGGAGAACGACTAGTTCCTGGCAGCCAAGGCCGTGGGCGCGCCCACTACGCAGATCCTGGTACGCCACGTCCTGCCGAATATCGTGGCGCCCCTGATCATCGTCTTCAGCATCAACGTCGGCGGCGTGATCCTGGCCGAGGCGTCGTTGAGCTTTCTGGGGTTCGGGCTGCCCATCAAGGTTCCGAGCTGGGGCGGCATGCTGAGCCGGGAGGGGCGGCGGTTCATGGAGCAGGCGCCGTGGCTGGCGCTGTGGCCCGGGCTGTGCCTGACGATCGTGGTGTACAGTTTCAACATGTTGGGTGATGCCATGCGCGACCTGCTGGACCCGCGGCTGCGCGGCGGCGCCGGCCGTCTCGGCGCCGGCGACGCCGCGTAGGGGTCGAGCCCGGCAGTGCGGCGGCACCCGGGTGCTCCCTGCGGGCAATTGCCGGTCTGCACCGGAACTGCTATGTTGATCGCGGAAGCGTAGCCATGGCTGATCACGATGGGAACCGAGAATCGGCAACCCCACAGGAAGTATGGAATATCCTGCGCGAGCTGTCCGAGAGCCAGACAGAGACTGACCGCCGCATGCAGGAGACCGACCGCCGCATGCAGGAGACCGCCGCATGCAGGAGACTGACCGCCGCATGCAGGACACTGATCAACTGCTGAAGCGACAAGCGCAGGAGACTGATCAACTGCTGAAGCGACAAGCGCGCCGACCGCCGCATACGCAAGCTCGATGACCTGTTCACCGGTCAGTGGGGCAAACTGATGGAAGCCTTGGTGGAGGGCGATCTTATCGAACTGCTCAAACGGCGCGGCATCGAGGTCGAGCGCACGGTTACCAACCTGAAGCAGCGCGGGGGCGCGCGCCAGTGGGAGATCGACATTCTCGCCGTCAACGGTGCCGAGGTGGTGGTGGTGGAAGTAAAGACCACGCTGAAGGTGAGGCACGTCGACCACCTGCTGGAACTGTTACGGGACTTCCCGGAGCTGGCGCCGGAATATGGCAGCCGGCGGATCTACGGAGCGGTAGCGTATCTGAAAGCGGACGAATCGTCGGCTAGCTATGCGGAGGGGCAGGGGCTGTACGTAATCCGGGCCACCGGTAGCAGCGCCAGCATCACCAACCGGCAGGATTTTCGGCCGCGCACGTTTGGGCGTCGAACCGTGGCGGCGGGTTAACGCCGTATGGCGTCCTTGACCGGTGTCGAGCGCCGTGGTGTAGTAGCGACTTGAGACTCGGACGGATGGGGAATTCCAGCCATTTGACTGCATGCCACGCGGGTGTTACCCTGCGGATGGTGCGTGACGACACTACTCAGCGCTGCCACCGGTTGGGCCAAGACCGACGCCCGAGGCGCCGCCCCGCAGGGTCGCGAAGCGGGTGGCCCAACCCACCGATAGGCTCGAACCTCGCCGGTGACGCCGACCAGCTCCGAGCGGTGACGCAGCCGGTGCGCCCTGCTACCCCCCCCCCACGGCAACTATTTGTACGTCAAGCACTAAGCGCTCGGGCTGACCGCGCCGCATCCCCTGCGCACGAGGCCGGTGGGCACGGCGGCCGGCAGCTTCGGACCAGCACCGCCGGTCACCCTCAGCGACGACGCGACAGCCGGCCGTCCGCTCCCAGCCGTGGGGCGACCAGGGGCGGCCACCAGCACCTTGTGAACCAGCCGGAGTATCCGGCCCAAGAAAAACACGGGTACCGGGACGCAGTCCCGATCCCGAAAACGAGGAGGAGTACATTATGACTCCAAGACTCATGTTGCTGCCGCTGGCGCTCGCGCTGGTGGCTACCATTACGTTCGCCAGCGGCGAAAGCGACACCGCAGCCGCGGCCGAGAAGGAGATGGTGCTCGACCCGACCACCGGCGAGATGGTCACCGCGCCCGAGTATGGCGGCACGATCAGAGCGGTCGTGAACTTCAAGAACGAGGGAATCGACCCCTACTACCGCTACACCGCGGGAGCCTGGATCGGGCTGGTCAACGAGAAGCTCGGCATCGCCGACTGGGCGATCGACCGGAGCGTGGTCGGCTATACCACGCTATTCCTGGCCGATGAGGCCATCACCGGACAACTGGCCGAGAGCTGGGAGAACCCGGATCCGCTCACCTACGTGTTCAAGATCCGCGACGGCGTGTTCTGGCACGACAAGGCGCCGGTGAACGGCCGGCAGCTCACCGCGCACGACGTCGAGTACAGCTGGCAGCGGCTCGTCTGGGGTGTGGACGGCGGCGAGCCGAGCCCGGATGTCGGGGGGTCTGAAGTCGGCACGATCCCGCTCGAGTCGGTAACCGCCACCGACGATTTTACCGTGGTATTCAAGTTGAGCGAGCCCAGTCTCCTTGCCCTGAGGACCATGCTCTACGGGTTACATACGTTCGTGGTCGCCCGCGAGGTGGTCGACCAATTCGGGGACATGCAAGACTGGCGCAACGTGACCGGAACGGGGCCCTACCAGCTGACCGACGTGGTGGAGGGCAGCTCCTGGACCTACACCAGGATCGATGACTACTGGGGCTTCGACCCCAAGTATCCCGACTATCGCCTGCCTTACGCGGACACGGTCGAGTACCTCATCGTCAACGACCCGACCGCCATCACCTCACTGATGCGCTCCGGACAGGCGGACTTCATCGGGTTCGGGCTCAACTCCCATCTGACCAGTGTCGACTCGGCGGTCAATCTGCAGAAGACCAATCCCGACCTGGTGCTGCACCCGTATGCCTACCGTTCGGAAACGGCGATCGGTTTCAACGTCCAGAAGGAGCCCTGGAGCGACATCCGCGTGCGCCAAGCCTTGAGCCTGGCCATCGACCAAGAGGCCATCGCCGAGAACTACCAGCAGGGTTGGGGCGATGCAAGCCCGGTCGGCCCTGTTGGCAAAGCGGTCCTCGGGTATACGGTTCCGTTCGAGGAATGGCCCGACGAGGTCAAGCAGTACTATCGGTACGACCCCGAGGAGGCGGAGAGGTTGCTCGACGAGGCCGGTTATCCGCGCGGCGACGACGGCGTTCGCTTCAGTACCGTCTATCAGCATTACGAGTTCTTCGACCTCGGCTACTACCAGATCGCCATGGATTACCTCAGGAAGATCGGCATCGACGTCGAGATCCAGGGCGTTACCCGCGCGGAACACATCGAGATGTCCCTGGAGCAGACATACCTCGGTCTGCGCACCGACGTATGGGCCGCCGAGTATCAAAGTGCCACGGCCCCGCTCTCGTCGTACTGGTCGCAAAACACTTGGCACCCCCAGAACAACAACGACCCCGTGTTCGACGAGTACTACGAGAACGCGCTGGCCGCCACCACGATAGAGGAGCAGAAGGAGTGGGTGCGGAAGGCCGGCCTGCGCGTCGCCGAGCAGCTGTGGATGATCAGGGGGCCGATCGCTCCCCTGTTCGGCGCCACCCAGCCGTGGCTCAAAGGCTACAACGGGGAAGGCGAACTCGGCGCGATGCAGCGGTCCACCGTCCTCATGTACCTGTGGGTGGACCAGGATATGAAGCGGGAGATGGGCTTCTAAGCGAATCCGCGTCGCGATTTGTGGAGGACCCCGCTCCAGGGCGGGGGCCTCCCTCTAACTGCCGAGACACGACATCGTCGCCACCGACATGAGAGCGTACGTCATCCGCCGCGTCCTGCTGCTGATCCCGACCTTCTTCCTGCTGACGATTCTGGTGTTCCTGTCGGTGCGCTTCATACCGGGGGACGCCGTCGACATCCTTCTGTTCCGGATGGCGGAGTCCGCCGGCGGCGGCACCGGCATCGACCGGGCGGTGCTGGAGCGCCGGTTGGGGCTGGACGTGCCGGTGCCTGTGCAGTACGCACGCTGGATGGGGGCGATCGTGCTGCGCGGCGATCTGGGCACCCCGCTGCTGCGGCCCGAACCGGTTGGCGAGCTGATCGCCGGCCGCCTGCCGACCACCATCGAATTGGGCTTGGTGGCGGTGACCGTGGGGCTGCTGATCGGGGTGCCGATCGGCATCTACTCGGCGGTGCGGCAGGACACCGCCGGCGACTACGTCGCTCGCTCCTTCGCGATCTTCGGGCTCGCCACCCCCAACTTCTGGCTGGCCACCATCATCCTGGTGTTTCCGGCGATCTGGTGGGCGTGGTCACCGCCGCTGCGACTGGTGCGCCTGAGCGACGACCCGGTACGCCACTTCGCCATCTTCATCGTGCCGGGTCTGATCCTCGGCACCTACCTGGCCGCCAGCACTATGCGCATGACCCGCACCATGATGCTGGAGGTGCTCCGCCAGGACTACATTCGCACCGCCTGGGCCAAGGGCCTGCGCGAGCGCCTGGTCATCCTCCGCCACGTCGTCAAGAACGCCCTCATTCCGGTGGTGACGCTGGTGGGTCTGCAGATACCGATCATCGTCGGCGGCGCGGTGATCATGGAGCAGATGTTCGCCATCCCCGGGCTGGGACGGCTGATGATCGACGCCCTGTTCGATCGCGACTACCCGATCATCTCAGGCATCAATCTGTTTTTCGCCGTCGCGGTCATGGTCATCAACCTGCTGGTCGACGTGCTGTACGCCTACCTGGACCCGCGCGTCCAGTACGGGTGAGGGGACACGGTCGCTGCGTGACATGGAAGACGATGACAACGACGCACGCGGCCGGGCACGGCGGCCGGCACGTTCGGACCGGGAGCCGTTATGGGTGACCTGACCGCGCCGCAGGCGCTACCGGCCGAAGGGGGCGAAGGGCCAGCCGTTCCTGCGCGACCTGCTGCGCCGGCTGATCAGGGAGCGGCCGGTGGGCGCGGTCAGCGGCGCGATCGTGCTGCTGCTGTGCCTGGTCGCCGTCTTCGCCGACCTGCTGGCGCCGTTCCACTACATGGACATGACCATGATCGACCGACTGAAGGGGCCGTCGAGCACCTACCCGCTGGGCACCGACCACATCGGCCGCGACCTCTTCAGCCGCCTGCTGTACGGCGCGCGGGTGTCGCTCGCGGTGGGGTTCGCCGCCACCACCCTGAGCGTGGTGGTGTCGCTGCTGATCGGCGGGGTGGCGGGGTTCGTGGGCGGCAAGCTCGACCTGGCGGTGCAGCGCTTCGTCGACGCCTGGATGTCGTTCCCGGGCCTGCTGCTGCTGCTGACGATCATGACCATAATCGGCCAGGGCATCCCGCAGATCATCGGCATGCTGGGGCTGGCCTCCGGGGTGGCCAACTCGCGGGTGGTGCGCGGGGCGGTGATCGGGATCAAGGGCAACCCGTACTTCGAGGCGGCGCATGCGATCGGCAGCCCGTCGTGGCGGACGCTGCTGCGCCACGTGTGGCCGAACATCACGGCGCCGATCATCATCATCTACTCGATCACGATCGGCTGGGCGATCATCGCCGAGGCGTCGCTGAGCTTCCTCGGCTTCGGGCTGCCGCCGGACGTGCCGAGTTGGGGCACGATGCTGAGCCGTGAGGGGCGGCAGTACATGGAGATGGCGCCGCGGCTGGCGATGTGGCCGGGGGTGGCGCTGACGCTGGTGGTGTACTGCCTGAACATGGTGGGCGACGCGCTGCGCGACCTGCTGGACCCGCGGCTGCGCGGCGGCGGCGGCGCGGCGGCCGGCGGCGGCGGGGTAGGCGCGCGCGCCGCCGAGCGCGCCACGAAGGCCCTGCAGAAGCTGGAACGTTCCCACTGAGCCGGGCGCCTCGTCGCTCTCGGTGCGACGCCGGATTCCACCACGGCCTGCTGGGGTGAGGGCGGCCGCTTTCAACGTTGCGCAACCGTGGATCGGCGGCTGCAACGGCGAGATACCGCTTGGAAACTGCGGATGGACCGGCTCAATCGACTACCAGGTAGAGATTCCCCGGCTCGATCCCAGCAGCTATCACTCTGTCGACCGACGGAACCATCCTCGCGGTATCCTTCAGCCGATTGCTCACTGATGTAAGAAGAATCACGGCCAGATCGTACCGGGGCAAGTATTGCTGGTGCTGCATGTTCTGATCCATCGTTATGAGCACGTCGAACAGGTGCTCCGCCACGTCCAGCAATTCCCCGTTACGCATCCCCGACCAGCCCATCCCACGGACGGAACGCACCTCGTGTGCATCGTTGAAAAAGCGTGCTAGACGCCAGTCCAGGTGTTCGTCCAGCAAGACGCGGATCAGTGCGCGTGCTCTCGGGGTGTGGACTCGAGCGCTTCCGAAAGGGCGTATTCCAGGAAGCCCTCAGCCTGCTCACGACTCACACTCGGGAACCCCTCGAGGAATTGCTCAAGAGAGTCCCCTGCCTTCAGGTGCGCTATCAGACTGTCCACGGGAACCCGCGTGCCGGTAAACACGGACACTCCTCCCATTATCTCCGGATCGGAGTGGTATATCCGCCTCTTGTCCATTGCGCCACCATATATCAACCCGTGCGCAAGCTGATGTCAATCGATTGCCGCGGGTTAAGCGGGAACGATCAGGAGCGGACGCCGAGATCCGCACACCAGATCTCGCGCAGCGGTCCGATCACCGGTTTGCCGTCGAGCACCTACCCGCTGGGCACCGACCACATCGGCCGCGACCTCTTCAGCCGCCTGCTGTACGGGGCGCGGGTGTCGCTCGGGGTGGGGTTCGCCGCCACCACCCTGAGCGTGGTGGTGTCGCTGCTGATCGGCGGGGTGGCGGGGTTCGTGGGCGGCAAGCTCGATCTCGCGGTGCAGCGCCTGGTGGACGCCTGGATGTCGTTCCCGGGCCTGCTGCTGACGATCATGACCATAGTCGGTCAGGGGATCCCGCAGATCATCGGCATGCTGGCGCTGGCCTCCGGGGTGGCCAACTCGCGGGTGGTGCGGGGGGCCGTGATCGGGATCAAGGGCAACCCGTACTTCGAGGCGGCGCATGCGATCGGCAGCCCGTCGCGGCAGACGCTGCTGCGCCACGTGTGGCCCAACATCACGGCGCCGATCATCATCATCTACTCGATCACGATCGGCTGGGCGATCATCGCCGAGGCGTCGTTGAGCTTTCTGGGGTTCGGGCTGCCGCCGGACGTGCCGAGTTGGGGCACGATGCTGAGCCGCGAGGGGCGCCAGTACATGGAGATGGCGCCGCGGCTGGCGATGTGGCCGGGGGTGGCGCTGACGTTGGTGGTGTACTGCCTGAACATGGTCGGCGACGCCCTGCGCGACCTGCTGGACCCGCGCCTGCGCGGCGGCGGAGGCGCGGTGGCCGGTGGCGGCGGGATAGGCGCCCGCGCCGCCGAGCGCGCCACGAAGGCGCTGCAGAAGCTGGAACGATCGCGCTGAGCCTGCCCCTTCTCTTTGAAGCTACGGAGGACGACCTACTTCGAAGAGGAATACCTGCCGCGGTTGGAGCAGAACGACCGCAGCACCATCGAGCGGCTCGCGACCATGAAGATGCTCGCTTCGGCCGACGACCCGATCGGAACCCTGATCGGAGGTTTCGAAGACAAGCTGCGCTCCGGTTCCCTCGTCGTGGCCGCCATGTACACTACGATCGGTCGCAGTTCGTCGATTCCCCCGTCCTGCACCAGTTTCGCCATCAGCGGCACCAACCGCTGCATCACCGGCCAGCTCGCCCGGTACGCCGCCATCAGCGCCAGTTGCGCGATGCGACCACGCAATTCACCGCGAGTCAGCTTCCGTAGACTCTCCAGTCCCGCATCCATGGCGTCCGGCGACTGCCGGGCTGGTAGATCGCTGTATACGGCGTTGAGGCGTTCGGTCACTGCCTGCTGGCGGTGGTTGACGAGGAACTGGTTCGACCACGGTAGATCATCCCGCTCCACCGCCGACAGCCGCGCCGCGCCCGACCGAAGCGCCGCTCCGCCAATCGACCGGAGCGTGTTCGACTGGGCGATGACAGAAGCCGAGCCCAGCGCTCAGCGCTGGACGCTGACCTGTGGTATGCTGTGGTGGAATGGAGGATAGCCCATGGCCAGCCCGCTGCTCGCTCCCGCCACGGTCCACTACCCCTCATCCGACGGCCGACCGATGGCGGAAAGCGACTGCCAGCGCACCCCGCTGACCTACGCCGTCGACCGGCTGCGGTTCCACTTTCGCAACCGCCGGGACGTGTACGTGTCGGGCAACCTGCTGCTCTACTACGAGCAGGGGAATCCGCGGGCGGTGGTGGCGCCCGACGTGTTCGTGGTGCTGGGCGTGGCCAACGCCGACCGCTCCAGCTACCGGCTGTGGAAGGAGCGCAAGGTGCCTGACTTCGTACTGGAGATTACCTCGCGCACGACCTACCGCGAGGACCAGGAGAGCAAGCGTGAGCTGTACCGTGCGCTGGGGGTGCGGGAGTACTGGCAGTACGATCCGACCGGCGACTACCTGGAGCCGCCGCTGCAGGGCCTGGAGTTGAGGGAGGGGAAGTATCGGCGGCTGCCGGGGCGGGAGTTGGCGGACGGGGCGCTGGCGCTGGCGAGCGGCGTGCTGGGGCTGGAGTTGCGGCTGACGGCGCGGGGGCTGCGGTTCCACGATCCGGCGACCGGGCAGGATCTGCCGAACCTTGCGGAAACCGACGAGGCGCGGCAAACGGCGGAGACGCGCCTCGCGCAGGAATCGGCGGCCCGCGCAGCCGCGGACGCGCGGGTGGCCGAGCTGGAGGCCTTGTTGTGCCGGGAGCGCGGCGGCGAGTCCGGTCAGGACGGCAATCGACCGGTAGGGTAAGTCGTGGTTGACCCTCGTCCCGACGTTGGCTACGCTGGCGAGCCTGTAGTATGATTCGATGATTCGGCTCACACGAGTCACACGAAAAAGGCGGTTGACGTGCTTGCTGCACTGTGCTACGGTCGTGTTGCTCGGTTCGGGAGAGACGTGCATGAGACGGGATGACATCATCAGGGCCGGTGTTCGGACGTTAACGTCGGCGGTGCGTTCTACCCCCCCCCCCCCCGCGTGACCGAGTACCCAAGCAACCGATAACTCCGGACCGCTCGTCGAGCCGCATCTATCACCCGTTCGCCATCAGCGCCGCTGACGACCTGGCGGCGCCCTTCGACCTCCACACCCATCGCACCACGCTCGCGCAAGGCGGCGTTCGCGTCGCCGTCCGCTCCCAGCCGTCGGCTGACCATCAGCACTATCTGAAACAGCCGGAATATCCGGCCCAAGAAAAACACGGGTACCGGGACCCTGTCCCGATCCCGAAAACGAGGAGGAGTACGTTATGACTCCACGACTCATGTTGCTGCCGCTGGCGTTCGCGCTGGTGGCTACCGTTACGTTCGCCAGCGGCGAGAGCGACCAGCCGGCTGCCGCGGCCGAGAAGGAAATGGTGCGCGACCCATCCACCGGCGAGATGGTCACCGCACCCGAGTATGGCGGCACGATCAGAGCGGTGGTGAACTTCAAGAACGAGGGGCTCGACTCCTACTATGTCTACACCGCCGGGCTCTGGGTCGGGCTGGTCAACGAGAAGCTGGGCATCGGCGACTGGGCGTTCGACCGAAGCGTGTTCGCCTACGACACGACATACCTGCCCGACCAGGTGATCACCGGATATCTGGCCGAGAGCTGGGAGAACCCGGATCCGGTCACCTACGTGTTCAAGATCCGCGACGACGTGTTCTGGCACGACAAGGCGCCGGTGAACGGCCGGCAGCTGACCGCGCACGATGTCGCCTACAGCTTCGACCGGCTCCTTGGCTTGAGCGGCGGCGAACCGGGCCTGGATGTCGCACGGGGGTGGGGAGGCAAGATCCCGGTCGACTCGGTTACCGCTACCGACGATTTCACCGTGGAATTCAAGCTAAAAGAGCCCTCGATCGGAGCCCTGAAGAACATCCTCATCGGAAATAACATGATGGTGATTGCCCGCGAGGTGGTCGAGCAATTCGGGGACATCCAAGACTGGCGCAACGTGACCGGAACGGGCCCCTATCAGCTGACCGACGTGGTGGAGGGAAGCTCCTGGACCTACACCAGGATCGATGATTACTGGGGCTTCGACCCGAAGTATCCCGACAACCGTTTGCCCTACGCGGACACCATCGAGTACGCCATCGTCAACGACCCTACGGCCATCACCTCGCTAATGCGCTCGGGGCAGGCGGACTTCATGGGGGTCGGGCTCAACTCACATCTGACCAGTGTCGATGCGGCGATGAATCTACAGAAGACCAATCCCGACCTGGTGTTGCACCCGTTTGCCTCTCGGTCGGAAACGGCGTTGTTCTGGAACGTTCAGCAACCGCCCTTCGACGACATTCGGGTGCGCCGGGCCATCAGCATGGCCATAGATTTCGACGCCATCGCCGAGAACTACATGCAGGGGTGGGGTGATGCCAGCCCTTCCGGCCCGATGGGCTCAGCGGTGCTGGGGTATGCGCTGCCGTTCGAAGAGTGGCCCGATGAGGTCAAGCAGTACTACCGGTATGATCCCGAGGCGGCCGAAGAGCTGCTGGACGAGGCTGGCTATCCGCGCGGCGCGGACGGCGTTCGCTTCAGGACCCAGTACGGTCACTACGAGTTCTTTGACCTCGGCTATTACCAGATCGCCATGGACTACCTCAGGCAGATCGGCATCGAGGTCGAGATCGAGGTCCTAACGCGCGCAGTACGCGGCGAAATGATCGCAAGCCTCAGCTATGAGGGGTTGATGACGGACACATGGGCCAAAGAGTATGAACCTCCCTTGGCCGCGCTTACCCAATACTACTCAAAGCTGCCGGTGGTTCGTGCGAACAACCACGACCCCGTGTTCGACGAGTACTACGAGAACGCCCTGGCCGCCACCACGATAGAGGAGCAGAAGGCGTGGGCGCAGAAGGCAGACCTGCGCGTCGCCGAGCAGCTGTGGACCATCAGGGGACCGATAGCCCCCTTGTTCGGCGCCACCCAGCCATGGTTGAAGGGCTTCAACGGGGAAACTGATCTCGGCGCGATAACCAGGACTATCATCTTCGCCTATCTGTGGGTTGACCAGGACCTGAAGCGGGAGCTCGGATTCTGAGCGGCTTCGCTGTTGGCGCACGAGCGAAGCGTAGCGACGGAATCAACACGGGGCCCGCCTTCGGGTGGGCTCCATGAGTTAATTGACCCATAGAGGCGAGCTGCGGGGCGTGCGCGTTTCACGCGCGCGCCTTCCTCGAGACATGGCATCTGAGTCGACATGAGAGCGTACGTCATCCGTCGCGTGCTGCTGCTGGTCCCCACCTTCTTCCTGCTGACGATTCTGGTGTTTCTCTCAGTGCGATTCATACCGGGGGATATCGTCGACGTCCTCGTGTGGAGGATGGAGGAGGGGCCGGGGGCGGGCGGCGTCACCGCCATCGACCGGGCGGCGCTGGAGCGGCGGCTGGGGCTGGACGTGCCGGTGCACGTACAGTATGGCCGCTGGATGGGCGGCATCCTCCTGCGTGGCGATTTCGGCGAGGCTCTGCTGCGGGCGGAATCGGTTGGAGAGCTGATCGCCGGTCGACTGCCGACCACCATCGAGCTGGGCCTGGTGGCGGTGATCGTGGGGGTGCTGATCGGGGTGCCGATCGGCATCTACTCGGCCGTGCGGCAGAACACCGTGGGCGACTACGTGGGCCGCTCCTTCGCCATCTTCGGACTGGCCACCCCCAACTTCTGGCTGGCCACCATCATCCTCGTCTTTCCGGCGATCTGGTGGGGCTGGTCGCCGCCGCTGCGGCTGGTGCGCCTGAGCGACGACTTCGTCCGCCACTTCGCCATTTTCTTCGTGCCGGGGCTGATCCTCGGCACCTATCTGGCGGCCAGCACCATGCGCATGACCCGCACCATGATGCTGGAGGTGCTCCGGCAGGACTACATTCGCACTGCCTGGGCCAAGGGCCTGCGCGAGCGCTTGGTGATCCTCCGCCACGTCATCAAGAACGCACTCATTCCGGTGGTGACGCTGGTAGGACTGCAGATACCGATCATCGTCGGTGGCTCGGTGATCATGGAGCAGATGTTCGCCATCCCCGGGCTGGGGCGGCTGATGATCGATGCCCTGTTCGATCGCGATTATCCGATCATCTCCGGCATCAATCTGTTCTTTGCCGCTGCGGTCATGGTCATCAACCTGCTGGTCGACGTGCTGTACGCCTACCTGGACCCGCGCGTCCAGTACGAGTGAGGGACCGGTATGGGTGCGGTGACCGGGCCACGGGCGAAGGGGGCGAAGGGCCAGTCGTTCCTGCGCGACCTGCTGCGCCGGCTGATAAGGGAGCGGCCGGTGGGCGCGGTCAGCGCCGGATCGTGCTGCTGCTGCTGACGATCATGACCATCATCGGCCAGGGCATCGCCGCTTCAAGCTGCTGTGTGCCACCCGCGGTCTGTGGATGCGCGCGGAGGTGATTCGCCCGATCGAGCGGGAACTCGCCATGGTCGACGATCTCGAGGCCGCTCTGCGTGCGGTGCTCGGCCAAGCGTCGGCGCCGCCTCGAGAGGACCTCGGCAGTTGGGCCGGCTGGGCCGATTCGTGGTTGACGTTCACGGGAGTGGAGGTTATTATGGGGTGGATGCAGTCAATCGCCGCTACATCTGGGTATGGCTGTGCCTCACCTGCGGAGGGCTTGAGTGACTTATAACACGTCAACGCTTATGACGCTCTGTTCCCCTGACAGCCGCTCGCCGAGAATTGCTGAAAATCAGCTCGCGGCGGGCTTGCTTAATGGTGAGGAGTCCCTCTCCCCCCCCCCCCCCCCCCCCCCCCCCCCGGGGGCATGGCCGAGTATCCAAGCACCCGGTAACTCCTGACCGCCGACCGAGCCGCGTCCACCACTCCACGCCGGCCACGCTGACGGCGTGGCGGCTCGCTTCGACCTCCACATCCATCGCGCCACACTGCCGCGCGGCGACTTGCCGGCCCCCTGCGCTCCGAGCCGTGGGCGTGGGGCGACCACCAGCACCATCTGAAACAGCCGGAGTATCCGGCCACAGAAAAGAACACGGGCAACGGGACGCAGTTCCGATCCCGAGAACAACGAGGAGGAGTACGTTATGACTCCACGACTCATGTTGCTGCCGCTGGCGCTCGCGCTGGTGGCTACCGTTACGTTCGCCAGCCCCGCCGGCGAAGACGACACCGCCGCCGCCACCGAGAAGGAGATGGTGCTCGACCCGAGCACCGGCGAGATGGTCACCGCGCCGGAGTATGGCGGCACGATCAAACCGATCGTGGCACTCAAGCCCGAGGGGATCGACCCCTATTACCGCTACACCGCCGGGTTCTGGATCGGGCTGGTCAACGAGACCCTGGGTATTGGGGACTGGACCTTCGATCGGAGTGTGTACGCCTTTGATACGTTGTATATGCCCGACGAGGTCATCACTGGGCACTTGGCTGAGAGCTGGGAGACCCCGGATCCTCTCACCTACGTGTTCAAGCTCCGCGATGATGTCTTCTGGCACGACAAGGAGCCGATGAACGGTCGCCGGCTGACTGCGCACGATGTCGAGTACACGTGGCAGCGGGTCCTGGGGTTGAGCGGCGGTGAGCCGAGCGCGGATATTGCGGGAGTCGGCGACCTCGCGAAGATCCCCTTCGATTCGATTACCGCTGCCGACGACTCCACCGTGGTATTCGAGTTGAGCCAGCCGAGTCTTGTCGCCTTGAGATCCATGCTCGTGGGAGAACATACGTACGTTATCGCCCGCGAGGTGGTAGAGCAATTTGGGGACATTCAAGACTGGCGCAACGTGGTCGGGACCGGGCCCTATGAGCTGACCGACGTGGTGGAAGGCAGCACCTGGACCTACACCAAGAGTAATGATTACTGGGGCACCGACCCGAAGTATCCCGAATACCGCTTACCCTATGCGGACACGGTCGAGTACGTGATGGTCAACGACCCCGCGGCCAGGCTTTCGCTGATGCGCTCGGGCCAGGGGGATATTTTGGCGTTCGCTTTCCTCTCACATCTCACCAGTATCGATCAGGCGGTCAATCTGCAGAAGACCAATCCCGACTTGGTGCTGCACCCGTTTTCCTTTCGCGCGGAAACGGGGTTCAGTTTCAACAACCAGAAAGAGCCCTGGAGCGATATCCGCGTGCGCCGGGCCCTCAACATGGCTGTCGACGTCGAGTTCATCGCCGAGAACTACATGCAGGGTTGGGGCGATGTGAGCCTGGTCGGCCCAATTGGCAAGAGCGTGGTTGGGTATTTCACGCCGGCCGAGGAGTGGCCCGACGAGGTCAAGCAGTGGTATCGGTATGACCCGGAGGCGGCCGAGAAGCTGCTGGATGAGGCCGGCTATCCACGCGGCGCAGATGGCAAGCGCATGAGCGTCATCTTGCAGAAGTACGAGTTCGTCGACCTCGGCTACTACCAGATTGCGATGGATTATCTCAGGCAGATTGGCATCGACGTGGAGATTCAGATCGTACCCCGCGCCGAATGGGGCATCATGGGCCGGGGGCAACAATTCATCGACTTGCATTCCGAGGTTTGGGCTGCCGAGTATGGCACGCCGACGGGCCCGATCGCTGCATATTGGTCGCAAAACGGATGGCGCCCTCAAAACGTCAGCGACGCGGTGTTCGACGAGTACTTCGAGAATGCGCTGGCCGCTACCACGAGAGAAGAGCAGAAGGAGTGGGCGCGGAAGGCCGACCTGCGCGTGGCTGAGCAGCTGTGGGTGATCAGGGGGCCACTGGCGCCCCTGTTCGGTGCCAGCCAGCCGTGGATCAAGGGCTATGCCGGGGAGACCGATCTCGGCCTGAATGCGCACAAAACGTGGCTCGCCTACGTCTGGGTCGACCAGGATCTGAAGCGGGAGATGGGATTCTGAGGAAACCGCCTCTGGCGGTTTCCATTGTAGGGCGCCCTGCCTCGCGCCGGGCGCCCTGCAAGCTGGTGATTCGGGAGCTGGGGGTCGGGCGCCTTCCAGGAGCGCGGGTTCGGGCTCTCTCACTTGTGCTGCCGCGAGCAGCGGTGAAGTGACGTTATCTTCCGTCAACGGTGGGATCGAGTTGAGCAGAGGGGCATGAGAGCGTACGTCATCCGCCGCGTGCTGCTGCTGATCCCCACCTTCTTCCTGCTGACGATTCTGGTGTTCCTCTCGGTGCGGTTCATACCGGGCGATGTCATCGACGTACTGCTGGGCAGGATGGTCATGGAGGCAGGTGGCGGTACCGGCATCGACCGGGCGGCGCTGGAGCGGCGGCTGGGGCTGGACGTGCCGGTGCACGTGCAGTACGCGCGCTGGATGGGTGCCATCCTGCTGCGCGGCGATCTGGGCACGCCGTTGCTGCGGCCCGAACCGGTCGGCGAGCTGATCGCCGGCCGGCTGCCGACCACCATCGAGCTGGGCGTGGTCGCGCTGATCGTCGGGGTGCTGATCGGGGTGCCGATCGGCATCTACTCGGCGGTGCGGCAGGACACCATCGGCGACTACGTGGGTCGCTCCTTCGCCATCTTCGGACTCGCCACCCCCAACTTCTGGCTGGCCACCATCATCCTGGTGTTTCCCGCGATCTGGTGGGCGTGGTCGCCGCCGCTGCGCTTGGTGCGCCTGAGCGCCGACCCGGTGCGCCACTTCAGCCTGTTCATCGTGCCGGGTCTGATCCTCGGCACCTACCTGGCGGCCAGCACCATGCGCATGACCCGCACCATGATGCTCGAAGTGCTGCGCCAGGACTACATTCGCACCGCCTGGGCCAAGGGCCTGCGCGAGCGGCTGGTGATCCTCCGCCACGTGATCAAGAACGCGCTGATCCCGGTGGTCACGCTGGTGGGGCTGCAGGTACCGATCATCGTGGGCGGCGCGGTGATCATGGAGCAGATGTTCGCCATCCCCGGGCTGGGGCGGCTGATGATCGACGCCCTGTTCGATCGCGACTACCCGCTGATATCGGGGATCAACCTGTTCTTCGCCGCCGCGGTGATGGTCATCAACCTGCTGGTCGACGTGCTGTACGCCTACCTGGACCCCCGCGTTCAGTATGGGTGAGCCGGCGCCGTCGGTGGCCGGCGGGGTAGGCTCGACGATGCCATGGATTGGCGCTATCCTCGTCAAAGGGGGTGGCATGGTTACCCTGAGGCCCGAGATCAAGTTCACCTACGCGGACTACCGGAATGCACCGGAAGACAAGCGTTACGAGCTGTTGGATGGGGAGTTGGTCGTGTCTCCAGCACCGAAAGAGATACATCAGCGCGTGCTTGGCTACCTGCACGTGGCGTTGTCGCTATGTATGCCCGGCACGGCGTGTCCGAGTATTGGCTGGTCGATACCGACGCGCGCACCATCGAGGTGCTGGCCCTGGGCGAGCATGACTTCGAGCGGGTGCAGCGCTACGCGGAAGGGCAGCGCCTGACCTCGCCGGTGTTGGCCGGGCTCAGCCTCGACACGAACGAGGTCTTTCGACCGTAACCGCGAACAAGCTGATGGAGTCCCTGGTGGAAGGCGACCTCGTAGCGTTGTGTGGTATGCTATGGTGGAATGGAGGATAGCCTTGGCCAGCCCGCTGCTCGCTCCCGCCAAGGTCCACTACCCCTCATCCGACGGCCGGCCGATGGCGGAAAGCGACTTCCAGCGCACCCCGCTGACCTACGCCGTCGACCGGCTGCGGCACCACTTTCGCAGCCGCCGGGTGGCGCCGGACGTGTTCGTGGTGCTGGGCGTGGCCAACGCCGACCGCTCCAGCTACCGGCTGTGGGAGGAGCGCAAGGTGCCTGACTTCGTGCTGGAGACTGGAGACTACCTCGCGCTCGACCTACCGGCGCGGTCATCATGGAACAGATGTTCTGAGTCCATGTTGCAAGATGTCGAGTCCGACTTGGTCGAGCGCAAGGAGTCGCTGCGCGGAGACGCCCCAACCGGCATCAGGGAGGCGGTCTGTGCGTTTGCCAATGACCTCCCCGACCACCAACGGCCCGGCGTCGTGTTCGTGGGGGCGGATGACGCCGGCAGGCCCATCGGTCTGCCGATCACCGACGCACTCCTGCGCCAGCTTGCCGACATCAAGACCGACGGTAACATCGTGCCACCACCGACCCTGACCGTCAGCAAACAGGTTCTGGCAGGACACGAGGTCGCAGTCGTTACGGTGCAACCCGCCGACTCCCCGCCGGTCCGCTATCGGGGACGCACCTGGATCCGCGTGGGGCCGCGGCGAGCCGTGGCGAGCTTGCAGGACGAGCGGATCCTGAACGAGAAGCGCCGTCACCGCGAAAGCTCATTCGACGCCCATCCGGCGCCCGGAGCGCGGCTCACTGACCTGGATCTGCGCTACTTCGAGCAGGAATATCTGCCGCGGGCGATCGATGCGGCGGCGTTGGAGCAGAACGACCGGAGCACCATCGAGCGGCTCGCGAGCATGAAGATGCTCGCTTCGGCCGACGACCCGCGGCCCACGATCTGCGGGATACTGATCCTGGGAAAGCACCCGCGGGACTACCTTCCGGGTGCCTACGTTCAATTCCTCCGCATCGCCGGCACCGCGCTCGACTGTCCGATCGTGGATGAACGCCTGTTCGATGGCCCGATCGGACCCCTGATCGGAGGCCTCGAAGATAAGCTTGACTCGCACAACCGTACGGCCGTCGACGTTACCTCCGGTACGCTGGAGACTCGTTCATCCGACGTTCGCTACGCCGACGAGCGTCCTCGCTCACACTCTGCCGCCGAGTACGAGTGTCGACGGCATTCTGGGATTGGATTACTTGAGAGGCGCTCGGCTGAGTATTGATTCCGCACCGGCTGGGGGTGATGGTTACCGTGTTCCCGGCGATCTGGTGGAACTGGTCCAAGGGGCTGCGGGAACGAGTGGTGGTGCTCAGGCACGCCATCAAGAATGCCCTCATTCCGGTAATCACCCTGACCGGTCTGCAGCTCCCCATCCTGGTCGGCGGATCGGTGATAATGGAGAACATCTTCAACCTGCCGGGGATCGGCCGTCTGTTGCTGGACGCCCTCCTGGAGCGGGACTATCCCATGGTGTCCGGCAGCGCTTCGTCGACGCGTGGATGTCCATTCCCGGGCTGCTGTTGCTGCTGACGATCCTGTCGCTGGCCGGCCGCGGTCTGCTGCAGATCATTCTCGTTCTCGGCATATCCTCGGGCGTCACCAATTCCCGGGTGGTGCGCAGTGCCGTCATCGCCATCAAGGAGAACGACTACTTCCGGGCGGCCCGGGCGGTTGGCGGCCCGCTCGCGCAGACCCTGCGCCGACACGTCCTGCCCAACGTCATGCCCCCGATCATCATCATCTTCTCGATCACGATCGGCGCCATGATCGTGGCCGAGGCCTCGCTGAGCCTCCTCGGCTTCGGGCTGCCGCCGGAAGTGCCGAGCTGGGGTGGCATGCTCAGCCGGGAAGGACACCAGTACATGACGATCGCGCCGCGCTTGGCGATCTGGCCGGGCCTGTGCCTGACCATTGTCGTGTACGGCATCAACATGTTCGGCGATGCCGTGCGCGACCTGCTCGATCCGCGGCTGCGGGGTGGAGCCGGCCGCTACGGAACCTCGCAACGGTCGAGCGGAAGCAACCCGAAGTGATCAGACGAGCAGCAAGCCGACCCTGCTTAACGCAACCAGCACCGCGGCTTGCAGATTCTCAAAGTCGACTGAGTCGGCCGGCGTGAAACAGAGCGTCGGGGACAGCCTGACGTTCGTCGGAAGCGCAGCTCAGTCGGCGCGGTTGCATTCACCCGCGCTGGCATGATCCAATGGCGTTATCCAAGAGCTTCAGTGAAGCGTCCGCGACGGCGCGAGGAGGTCCAATGGCCGAAACGAACAAGCAAGTGGTGCTGCGCAGGCTGGTAGCGGGCAGGCCCACCCTTGACGACCTGGAGTTGGTCGAGGGACCGGTGCCGGAACCGCAGGCCGGAGAAGTACTGGTGCGCACCATCTACCTCTCGCTCGACCCCTACATGCGCGGCCGCATGAGCACGCCCGCGGCGGTCGGCGAGGTGATGGTCGGCGGCGTGGTCGGGGAAGTGGTGGTCTCGAACGCCGCCGGTTTCGAGCCGGGGCAGTTGGTGTGCCAATACGTGGGCGGCTACGGCTGGCAGAGTTACGGCGCCGTCGCCGGGTCGCAGCTGCGCGTCCTGGACCCGGAGCTGGTGCCGATTACGACCGCCCTGGGCGTGGTCGGCATGCCCGGCGTCACCGCCTACTTCGGTCTGCTGGAAGTGGGCAGGCCGGTCGCCGGCGAAACGGTGGTGGTGTCCGCGGCATCGGGCGCGGTGGGCGCGGTGGTCGGCCAGCTCGCCCGGATGAAGGGCTGCCGCGCGGTCGGCACTGCCGGCACCGCCGAGAAGTGCGCCTACGTGGTCGACGAGCTGCAGTTCGACGCGTGCGTCAACTACAAGACCGGCGACCTGTCGGCCGAACTCGCCGCCGCCTGCCCGAACGGCATCGACGTCTACTTCGACAACGTCGGCGGCACGGTGATCGACGCGGTCGCCGCCCACCTCGCCCTGGGCGCCCGCCTGTCGCTGTGCGGCGCCATCGCCGAATACAACGACGCGCTGGACAGCGAGTGGACCGGCCCGCACCTGAGCCGCTTTATCCAAGCCCGGCGCGCCACCATGCGCGGATTCAACCAGGGCGAGTTCGCCGACCGCCACGAGGAGGCGCTGGCGCTGCTGGCGACCTGGGTGCGCAGCGGCGCGCTCAAGTACAGGGAACAGGTGGTGATCGGACTGGAGAACGCCCCTGCCGCCTTCCTCGGCATGCTGGAGGGCACCAACTTCGGCAAGCTGCTGGTGCAGGTGAGCGACGATCCGACCAAGTAGACGGCGGTCGCTCCAAGGAGGCGGCCAGGTCGCCAGGGAGATCGACCTCACCGGGCCGCTGGCTGTTTACCGGAGAAGGTCCAATATCGTGCGGGCGTCAACCAAGTGCACGCCGGTCGCCGAATCCATCTTCGACGATGCGGCGGGCACGAACGTAGCGCTGACTACCTCACGGTCGTTCGTCCCGGGTATGGCGTCGACCCCCATTCGCCGGCCGGCACGGGACACCGTCCGCTCACGCGCCGACCACTTCGTCTCGCCCACCAGCAGCCGCCGTCCGTCGACGGAACGCGCCACGATGTCGAACTCCGGGGCGTTGCCGCGCCAGTAACGCTGCGCCGGCTCCCACGGACCCAGGCGCGCCAACGGAGAGTCGTCCCGATGGAGCATCGGCACCGCCATCCGGCACAACTCCTCCCACGCGTACGCTTCCAGACTCGTCCGGTGGCGGCCCCAGTAGGCCAGCCGCGTGTCACGCGGCGCTTCCGCCAAGACCGCCCGGTGCGGCGCAACGGCGCGGAACCACAGTCTCAGGAACGGATCGTCAATCCGGTAGAGACTGCGCTTGCCCGACGCCGGATTGCTCCCGAATGGGATCTCGCGCCGCACGAAGTTCATCTCGGTCAGGGTCGCCAGCGGCCGCGACAGACTGGCGGCCGGCCGGCCGAGTCGGGCGGCAATCTCGCTCATGCGGTGCGCACCGGCACCGATCACGTCCAGCACCGGCCGTAGCGCGGTAGCGGGCGGCGTCTCCGCCAGCAGCAGGCGATCCGGTTCGTCGTGCAACGGCCCGGCCGGATCGAGAACCAACGTGTCAATCGCCGTGCCAAGGTCGTCTCCGTACGGCCGGGCGAGCTCCCAGTAGCGCGGCATACCGCCCCACAGCGCGTGCAGGGCCACCAAGTCCCGGGGGCGTAACCCGCCGAAGATGTCGGCCAGGTATCCCGGTCTGAGCGGGCGCACGGCGAATGCCTCGACTGCACGGCCGAACAAAGGGGCATCGGCGCTGAGCACGGCGCCGTGCATCATGTGCCGGCTCGATCCGCTGACCACCAGGCAGGGGCGCCGCTCGGGACGGTCGAGCCAGTTCTGCAGCACCCCCACGACCGACGGATCAGCGGCGATCAGGTAGGGCAACTCGTCGACGATGAACGGTCCCGGCCAGTCCGCGTGCGCAGCAGCCGTCGAGAGGCGCTCCAGGAAGGCACGCCAATCCGGATACTCGACATCGGCAAACCCGGGAAATCGCTGCGCGACAGCGGCGGCGAGGTAACGTCGCTGGATGGCAGGCGCCGACTGATCGGCGACCGTGTACAGCCCGTGATTCCGCCGCGACCACTCGATGAGTAGACGCGACTTGCCGACGCGGCGCCGGCCCCAGATGACGGCAAACGCCCCCGGCTGCCGCATCGCCCGATCCAGCCGGAGCAACTCGTCGCGACGATCTACGAACTCCACTCGGATATTATGCATGCAAACATTATTCTTGCAAGCATAATATCGCCGTCCTATAGTCTTTGTACGCGGCGGACAACGTCCTGGAGCGTGCTGTTTGAGTTACTGGGGCGCCGGGTCAGCCGTGGGATCGAGTTCGCGGAAGCCGGTGCGCAGGTCGTCGAGGTAGTGGGTCAGGTCCTGGGACTTGTCGCGCAGTGCCAGCAGGGCGGCGGACTCGCCCGCGGGGGCGGTGCGGAGCCGGGGGATGTCGAGCGAGAGTTGCTGCAGGGCGAGGACCGCGGACTTGGCGCGCAGGTCGATCATCTCCGCCTGTTCGCGCAGGTGGGCGAGCGACGAAAGCTGGCGCTCGTACTGGTTCATGGCCGTCCGATACTCGTGCCGGAGAGCGTCGGAGGCAGTGTTCTCCAGCTTGCCGCGCAGCGTGGCGAGCTGCCGGGTCACGTCCTCCGCCGACACGCGGGCGCCGGCCCGTTCCAGCTCGCGACGTGCCTGCAGCAGGGAGCCGACGTGGCGGACATAGGTGTCGAGCTCCGGCTGCAATTCCGACCGCCAGCGCGCCGCCTCCTCGCCGCCGTCCTGGAGCTCGGCCAGGATCGTTTCGCGCAGCTCCGCCGCCTCCGCCAGCAGCGGCGCGTCGCCCGGCGTCAGGGTGATGCCGGCGTCGGACTCCAGCGCCGCCAGGTTTGCCGCGGTGCGCGGATCGAGGTCCACTCCCGCTTCCCGCAGGCGCCGCAGCAGGCGCCGGCGCCGGGCCCGCGCCACCCCGTAGTGGATGGCCAGCGGAACGCCGAGCAGGCAAGCCGGGATGAGCGCCCATGGCCCTTCCCCGGGAGCGAGCAGGACATTTACGCCGGCCAGAAATGCCGACACGCCGGCGACCGCGATGAGGTGATGGCGCAGGCGGCGGCGGACGAAGAACAGCTTCCGTACCTGCTGCAGGGTGCGTTTCGCGACCGGCGGCAGGGTGGCGGCATCGCGCGCGTCCCGCGCCCGGTTGCGCGTCTCGACGTAGTGGTGCAGCAGCCCGATCCCCCAGCCGGCCAGCGGAAACAGGAACCAGAGAACCCCGGAGGAGAAGATCAGGTTGATCAGCAGGA
The DNA here is from genome assembly GCA_965198005.1 of Spirochaetia bacterium. GTDB lineage: Bacteria > Spirochaetota > Spirochaetia > SZUA-6 > Bin103 > Bin103. Next base: position 218,139 of record CBDAOI010000001.1, on the reverse strand, counting down.
GCAGGGAGTTGACCGCGGCGAAGGTGACGGCGTGGATGTTGAACCCCGCCTTGGCGTGTTCGGCCCGCTCCCGCGTACGCTCCACGAAGCGTGCCAGCCGTTCGCGCAACGAGCGGCTCGGAGCGGTGCGGCCGCCAGACTCCGATCGTGCCGTCGGTTCCGGTTCCGTGGTCATGGGAGGCGCCACCACATCGTAGCAGCTAAGATACCTAAATCGCGAACCAGGAACACACGGTGATTCCGCCGCGGTGGTGGCGGTCGTGCCCGCCGTACAGCAGCGTGGCGCGGTCGGTCGCGGCGCCCCCCCCCCCCCCCCCCCCCCCGGCCCCCAGCGACATCGAATTCAACTTTCATCGGTACTTGGGGATCGGCAGCGGCTTCAGCGAAGCCTCGCCGTTTGAGGGTCAGCTGCCCAAGATCGAATCCGTGACGGCCACCGACGAATCGACGGTGGTCTTCAAGCTGGCAGAGCCAGACCTCTTTGCGCTCGACAAGCTAGTCAACAACCGGCTTGCCTGGATCTACCCACCGGAGGTCATCCAGCAATACGGCGACGTCAAGGATTGGAGGAATCTGGTTGGCACTGGTCCCATGGAGCTGACGGACTACGTCGAGGGCAACTCTATCACGTGGACCAAGAACCCCCAACTACTGGGGGTTCGACGAGAAGTTTCCGGAGAACCGCTTGCCCTATGTCGACGAGATCGTCGCCCTGATCATGCCGGATTCCGCGGCGCGGCTCGCGGCCCTGCGCTCGGGTCAAATCGATACGTTGGGGCAGTGGGGCGACAGTCAGTTGAACTCGATCGACCCGACGCCGCACGGAATCATTAACAACGAGGACCCCCTTTTTGGGACGCCGTTCGACGAATGGCCGGAGGAGGTCAAGCAGTACTACCGCTACGACCCGGAACGGGCGAAGCAGTTGTTGGCCGAGGCGGGCTATCCCGATGGCCTCAAGACCGAACTGAAATACTTCGAACGCTACGATGCGAACTACGCGGAGCTCGTCGTTGGCTACTGGGCTGAGATTGGCGTGGACGTCGAGATGAGCATTCACAGCAGCCCGGAGAGCCAGGCCATCCTGCCAGGGCACACCTCGGACGGACTCGCACACGGCGAAAACGCCGCCATGGGGTGGGATCTCCTTCATCTTGAGGCTCTCTACCGGCCACCTACCTGCTGGGCACCGACCAGCTCGGCCGCGACGTGTTGAGCCGGCTGGTGTACGGCGCCCGCACCTCGCTCGGGGTGGGCTTTGCCGCCACCCTGTTGAGCACCGTGGTGGCGCTGCTGGTCGGCGGCGTGGCCGGCTTCGTCGGCGGCAAGCTGGACATACTGGTGCAGCGCTTCGTCGACGCCTGGATGTCCTTCCCCGGCTTGTTGCTGCTGCTGACGATCATCACCATCGTCGGCCAGGGCATCCTGCAGATCATCGTCGTGCTCGGCGTCACTTCCGGCATCGGCAACTCGCGCGTGATCCGCAGTGCCGTGATCGGCATCAAGGAGAACCCCTACTTCGAGGCCGCGCGCGCCATCGGCAGCGCTCCTTCGCACATCCTCAGGCGCCACGTGTGGCCGAACATCACCGCGCCGGTCATCGTGGTGTTCTCGATCACGATCGGCGGCATCATCATCGCCGAAGCGTCCTTGAGCTTCCTGGGGTTCGGGCTGCCGACCACGGTGCCGAGCTGGGGCGGCATGCTGAGCCGCGAGGGGCGCCAGTTCATGGAGATGGCGCCGCGCCTGGCGATGTGGCCGGGGGTGGCGCTCACGGTGGTGGTGTACTGCCTCAACATGTTCGGCGACGCGGTGCGCGACCTGCTCGACCCCCGGCTGCGGGGCGGTGGCGGCGGCGCGGGCCTCGGCAGCGGCGGCATGAGCGCCCGCGCCATCGAAGGCGCCCGCCGGGCACTGCAAAAGGCCGCCCGGTCAGCCTGATACAACCCGGTACAGGCTTGCGGCCACTCAACACGTAGCGCACAATTTGGTTACGGCGCAATAAACGGTCTCCGCACATGCCCGTCCGAGGCCGGCTTGATCTCCCACCGCGTGATTCCCCTGCGCCTGCCCGATCAGATCCAGGCGTCTCGGTGGCCGAATCCCAATACTCGAGCCGCCCCTCGAAGCGGTCGATTCGGGAGCGCGGCAGGCGGACGGGCTTGCAGCCCAGGGAACGCCGGCGAGTGGGCGCGCCTGGTGCTGCAACCGCCAGAGGCACCAGGGGCCGCCGGAAAAAAACGTGAAGAAAGTGCAATCAGCGCTTGCCCGCTTTGGCGCGGATGTGCTATGGTATCGGGGTTGGGGACTTGAACGGATACGGATGATGCTTGACTACGCACTGCAGCCCTGCCATCGGCCCACGCTACTCGCGCCCGAGCACCGCCGCCCGGCGTGCCGCTTTGGCCCATCCCGTCCGTCTACCCCCCCCCCCCCCCGGGGGCAAGTAGTTGCACGAGAAGCACTAACACTATCCAGGTAGTCAAGGCTGAGGGCGCAGCGCGCCGCGCGCGCCACTTCGCCCGCACCACCGCTACCCCGTCCGCCTGCAAACCACACCGCCGGCGTTGCCGGTCATTCACCTTCGCTGCGTCGCCGACCACCGCCCCCCGCGGAGCCTCCGGATCAGGTGCGCGCACGCGTTCACGGAGGTGGCCGATGCAGAACTGATTCACCGATTCGGACTCCGGGCTGGCGTCCCTCGCTTCCGGCACCTGCCATTGCGGGTGTACTTCGAGAGTGGGCGAGCGACGGGCAGTGGAATTGGCACTCTCGACAATTTTGGAGTGAAACATGCATTACGCAATCTTTCGCAAGATCCTCGCGGTACTGTTCGGTCTCGTCCTGACCGCAACCGGCCTGTGGGCAAGCCCGTCCGGGGAAGAGGAGCCGGCAGCCGCCATGGAGAAGGAAATGGTGACCGACCCCACCACCGGCAAGGTGGTGGTGGCGCCACAGTACGGCGGGACATTGACCTACAGTACCAAAGCCCTAGGTTCGTGGGGTAGTGACCCCTATTTCGCCTGGTTGGACCCTCAACTGACGGGCGTCGTAGAGAAGCTAGGTATCGGCAACTGGGGGATAGATAGAGACGAATGGGACTTTTCGGGCCCGACCCCTGTGTCTTACATGACAGGGAGGCTGGCTGAAAGCTGGGAAGTGCTTGACGACACAACCTATGTCTTCCACATCCGCAAGGGCGTTCGCTGGCATGATAAGCCACCGATGAACGGTCGGGAGCTGACTGCCTATGACGTCGAATACAACTTTCACCGTATGTTGGGTCTGGGCAGCGGCTTCACCGAACCTGCTCCTCCTATGTTTGGTGTCGGATTCGTCGCTATACCATTCGAATCGGTAGAGGCCACCGACAAATGGACGGTTGTTTGTAAGCTGAAGGAGCCATACCTCCCTGCGCTGTGGTCTATCCTCATCGATCAATCTGTTTACATAATGCCCCCCGAGGTAATCAAGGAACACGGGGACGTTAGGGATTGGAGGAACGTGGTCGGCACCGGGCCCTTTATGCTGACTGAATTGGTCGAGGAGAGCTCACCCGGACCAAAAATCCTGACTACTGGGGCTATGACGAAAAGTACCCGCAGAACCGCTTGCCCTACGTTGACGAGTTAATGCACCTGTTTATTCCAGAGGAAGCAACACTTATGGCGGCACTACGCTCAGCCAAGCTTGATCTCAGAGGCCCTTCAGGGGGTGTGATATCTACTATTGATCAGGCAGAGAGCCTCCAGCGGACCAACCCCGAAATCGTGCTGCACAAGCAGTGGTGGCGGTCGAATGGTGTTTCTTATGCTCTTGTCGCGAGCAAGCCGCCCTTTGACGACATCCGGGTGCGCAAGGCAATGCAGATGGCACTGGACCTCGAGACCTTTAACAATACCTTCTTTAAGGGTCAGGCAAATGCGACACCTCAGGGGATGGTAGGGGTGCCAGGGTATTACATCCCATTTGAAGAGTGGCCCGAAGAGGTCAAGAAAGGCTATATGTATGACCCGGCAAGGGCAGAAGCGTTGCTTGATGCGGCTGGATATCCGCGCGGCGCGGACGGCATTAGATTCAAGACCATCCTGCACTTCCGCGACGTCTATGATCTAGGCTATTCAGAAATAGCTCGCTCCTACTGGGCTGAGATTGGCGTCGATCTTGAGATTGATGTATATACCGGCGGGGAAATTAACGAGAGGGTATCCTCGGATACTTTTGAAGGCATGATGAGTTCCATTGCGGGTTTCCAAACTTTTGACCCTCTCTCGATGGTAGGCTGGTTTCACTCGGATGCTGATTCAATTTGGAACCGCGTCATTGGACACCAGGACCCTGTGATGGACTCCAAGATTGAAGCCGCCCAACTCGCTACTACCCTTGAGGAGCAGCAGAGGCTGATTAGAGAGGCAGATATGTACACTATAGAGAAGCAATGGCAGATATGGGGTCCTAAAAGTCCAGTGTGGTGGGCGCTCCAGCCATGGGTCATAGGCTATAACGGTGAAACGATGTTGGGACCCCAGGAGGATAGTCTCATCATGACCCGCCTCTGGGTTGATAGTGAGCTGAAGGAAGCAATGGGTTATTAGGGGTTTCGCCCCTTGTGGCTGAGCTCAGGAAAGAGGGAGCTGGGAGGTTCAGGCTTCCCAGCTCCCCCACAAGATGTCTTTGCGAGGAGCGCTTTCTTACTGTCATTCCGCGCGAAGACCCGGAATCCAGAAAACGCAACCATTTGAAATTACTCTGGATTCCGCCTTTCGGCGGAATGACGGGGGGAATCAAGGGGGACACCCCCTTGAACCCCCGTTTCAAAGGGGTTTCACCCCTCTGGACTCCCCAAAACGGTGAGAGGCGAGTTTCTTGGCAGGGGTCATTCGCACCTTAGAGAGTGCCGCGCCAGCCGGGCAAGGGGATGGTCTAAGTGGATTGCGGTTTTCACCGCAATGACGGGGGAAGAGGGCAACGAGATTGCCACGCCCCGATAAATCGGGGCTCGCAATGACGGGGGACATTGTAAGAAATTGCCGGGAAATATGATGGACGCTAGAGATTCAGTTCTAGTCCGACGAATGATGAGGCACGTGACATGAGAGCTTATGTCATCAGGAGGTTATTGCTGATAATCCCCACCATGTTCATATTGACCATCCTGGTCTTTCTCTCGGTGCGCTTCATCCCCGGCGATACAATAGACGCAATGTTGGGCAAGGTGGACTTCCTGGTTGACGTAGACCGTAAAGCTCTTGAGCGTATGCTGGGGTTAGACGTGCCTGGCTACGTGCAGTATGGACGCTGGATAGGAGTGTTGCCGACCCCTGACTGGGTTACCGGTGAGTCCCACCTTAAAGGTCTCCTCCAGGGCAGCCTTGGCCACTCACTGCTTTACGACCGTTCTCCGGTAGAGGAGAAGATAATAGGTAGATTGCCGGTAACCATTGAGCTTGGTGTCATGGCAATCGTGATCGGGCTCCTGATAGCCCTGCCCGTCGGCATCTACTCGGCGATTCGCCAGGATACGGCCGCCGACTACCTGGGGCGCTCCATCGCCATCATCGGCATGGCAACCCCTAACTTCTGGCTGGCACTTATGGTCATGCTCTACCCGGCACTCTGGTGGGGCTGGTCGCCACCGCTGGAGCTGGTTCCTTTCACCGAAGACCCGCTGGGCAATCTCGGGGTGTTCATCATTCCCAGCGTGATTCTGGGGACGGCCATGGCTGCAGCCACAGTGCGGATGACCCGCACCATGATGCTGGAGGTGCTCCGCCAAGACTATATCAGGACTGCCTGGTCCAAGGGTCTCAAGGAGAGGGTAGTTATTATGAGACATGCCATCAAGAATGCCCTCATCCCGGTAGTTACCCTGATAGGCTTGCAGTTGCCTCTGCTGGTAGGTGGCTCCGTTATCATGGAGAACATATTTGCCCTGCCGGGACTAGGTCGTCTCATGGTGAATGCACTCCAGGACAGAGACTACCCGGTGGTCTCCGGAGTAAACCTGTTTTTTGCAACCGCAGTTGTGGGGATCAATCTAATGATCGACCTGATTTATCAGTACTTAGACCCCAGGGTCCGATACAGCTAAAGGGGGAATATGAGCGACGCCATAGGGATACCATCAGTAGAAATTGCGCCAAAGAGACGTTCCCGGCTGGCTGATTTCTTTATCAGGCTGGTCAGGGAGAAGCCACTGGGTACTGCCTGCGGGATTATAGTATTGATATTGATTCTTGTGGCTATCTTTGCCGATGTTCTGGCCCCTTATGGCTTTCTTGAACTACACCTGGCAGACAGGCTGCAGGGCTCATCAGCCCGGTATCTCCTGGGTACCGACCACTTGGGGCGAGACTTCTTGAGCCGCCTTATCTACGGGGCTCGTCTTTCGTTAACTGTCGGTCTCGCGGCGACCACTATCAATGTTTTGGTCGCCGTCCTGCTCGGCGGCACTTCAGGATTCCTTGGTGGTAAACTGGACCTGGGTGTGCAGAGATTTGTCGATGCCTGGATGGCTTTCCCGGGACTGCTCCTGTTGTTAACCATAATGTCCATAGCCGGGTCGGGTCTCCTCCAGATCATCGTCGTCCTGGGGATCGCCGGAGGCATTGGCGGGTCAAGAGTACTCCGAGGCGCCGTGATCGGCATTAAAGAGAATGACTACTTTCTGGCGGCGCGGGCAATTGGCAGCCCCACCAACGCAACACTGATGCGGCATGTCCTGCCCAATATTATGCCTGTCGTAATCATCATATTCAGCATCAACATCGGGGGGGTGATCATATCTGAGGCTTCTCTGAGCTTCCTCGGTTTTGGACTACCTCCCACCATTCCTAGCTGGGGAGGTCTGCTCAGCCGGGAAGGCCGTGAATACATGGAGATGGCGCCATGGCTGGCTCTCTGGCCGGGTCTTGCTCTGACTATTACCGTTTACTGTCTAAACATGTTCGGCGACGCGGTGCGGGATCTGCTCGATCCCAGGCTAAGGGGCGCTGGTGGTGAGGGCCGGCTGGGTGCCGATGCCGCCAGGTCGCACCGACCCGTGCCTGCGCGGCCGACCGCCCGCCGGGGCGGTGTCATGCCCGATGCTCGGTGATCTCCAACCGTGGCACCGTGGCACCATCCGTGGCGCGACGGGTGGCATGCAGCTCCCAGACCGCGACAGGGACGTCGTGGGCTGGGAGCCCGTTGGCTGCTCCGGAGGCGCGCCCGGAACGCGCCCGACCAGGTCAGCCAGCGCCGGGCTGTGCATGGGTGTGACCTGGCCGGTCAGCTCGAGGCGGCGCCTGGCATCGTAGTGTCGGCGCATCATCGGGCACCGCAGACCCAGTCGGCGAAGTGTACAGGTACCTCATCACACGACTGACGCGTCGTCCGTTCCTGGGCCCGGTCAGACGCAATGCGCCGCCCGCACAGACACAGGCGTTCCCGCGCCATGGAGGACAAGCGTGCGGCTGCCCTGTGCACAGCGGCTGTGCTCTGGACAGCTTGGGGCGCGTCCGGAGGGAGCTGCATTTCCGTATCCTTGTGGATCACGACCGGGTAGTTCGTCGTTCTCTCCAGTCCCACCCAGCCTGGCGAAAGATGCTCTTCAGCGTACCGATGGGCAGATCCGCGTTAGGGTGGGGCACCGTGACTTTTCAACAGTGTGTATACTACACACTGTTGAGCTCACGTACAATCGGTGATGGGGGAGCATTCGTCTGAACGGCGGCCGCGACTCTGCCAGGTGATCGCCGAGACGCGGCCTGCCCGCGCCGAAGGGGCCTTCGGACACGTTCTGAATCGGCCAGTGGGCCCTTTTGCCGGATCGCAGGTATCGCCATTGTGCTGATGCCGCGGGCGCACCGCTAGTGACGGTTGGCCGCTGGTGCCGGCGCGGATCACGGTGGCGTCGCCGCTTCATCGGCCGCGGCAGAGTCCGCAATCGCTGTTCCCGTGCGGTGGATCTGAAACCTCAGAGCGGTCAACGTTCTTCTTCCACCAACACCGAGATTGCCTTATCCTCGTATCAAGGGAGCCAGCACAGATGCGTAGCCTCTCCGGCTTGGTTATCCAGGACTCAGAGATCATGTCAGGAACGCCCGTATTCGCCGGCACACGGGTACGCGTCCAGAGTCTGTGGGACCATCTCGAAGCCGGCGACAGCCTGGACAAGTTCCTCGATTCCTTCCCCTCGGTGTCCCGCCGACAGGCCAAGGAGGTGCTCGAGCTTGCCGGCGAACTGCTCATAGACCGTGCACATTCTGCTCAATGAGTCGGTCCCGCGTCAGTGTGCTCGGCTCCTGGAAGGCCTTGAGGTGCAGACCGTGCCACGGAAGGGCTGGGCAGGCGTCCGCAACGGCGAGCTGCTCCGCAGGGCTGCGACCGAGTTCGATGTGTTCGTCACCGTTGACCAGAACCTCCAACACCAGCAAAACCTCGGCCGGTTTCCGGTCGCCGTCGCCGTCCTCGTTGTCCACGACAACCGAATCGAAACCCTGGAACCTCTCGCCCCTCTCCTTCTGAGCGTCCTTCCATCGCTCCAGGCGGGCCGGGAGCTGCATGCCACCCGGGGGGCCAGGGATGGCGCCACGGGTGGAGGTCACCGTTCACCCGGTGTGATACCGCGGGACGTGCCGGTCTCCGGCGCGAACTTCGTTCGCGCACAGCCACGGGTCCACGGGTCCACGGGTCCACGGGATCCACGGGTCGGCGCTGTTGACAGGGTGGCCGCGCTCGCGAGAGAGTGCACCGTTAGGAGTTCGGCGAATGCGGATGATGCGCCACGACGACCGCCAGCGCAGTGAAGGGCTGAGGTGCGCAAGTTCAGCCGATCACAGAGCTTGGCGTGGCAAGGTGCACCAGGCCAGAATCGCTGTTGACTTTTTCTGAGTCGCCCGTGGAAGATGGTGATTCGGGTTGATCAGATGCGGATCGAGCGCCATGACGACAGCCAGCGCAGTGGCCGGTTGGCGGTCACGGTCGGTGACCTCGGTGACGTCCGAGTCGTTGACAGGGTGGTCGCGTCCATAGCAAGCTTGCCTCGCTTGGGGTTCGACGGATCGATGATGACGCGCCATGACGACAGTCAGCGCAGTGACCGGTTGGCGGTGACGTTCGGTGACCGCCGAGTCGTTGACAGGCGCGCCGCGCCTATGCTAGCGTGCTTGGCTTGGGGCGACGGATGCCGATGAAGCGCCATGATGACAGTCAGCGCAGTGACGGGTTGCCGGTGACCTTCGCTCACCCCGGTGACCCCCACGAGTCGTTGACGGCGCGCCGCGCCTATGCTAGCGTGCCTCACTTGGGGTTCGACGGATGGTCATGAAGCGTCACGATGACAGGCAGCGCAGTGACCGGTTCGCTGTGACGCGACCGGTGCATCATACCCCCTGTACCCTTTATAGAGATTAGATAGTTCGCCAGGGACTGCTAGAATCCCAGGCGGGCAAGGCAGCCTACCGGGAGCAACCTTGAGCCCCCCGCGCCGTAGAGCGCCCGGGGGGGACATGTGCCCCGGTAGGAGTGCCGCGATGGATACCCAGTGAGGAGTAGTGCCAGGTGGGAAGGTGCATGTGCCCCGGTACGATGACAGGCAGGAGCACCGGAGCACCGGAGCACCAGTACAGGGGTGGAACGACATCGTGGCAGCCGAGCTCCACAATCTCGGGAGGTGACAGGATGTCAACCGAACAGACCGAACAGACCGAACAGTGGTTCGTGGGTATCGATTGGGCGACCCAGCAACATCAGATTTGTGTGCTTGAGGATGACGGCGCGGTGGTCGCGGAACGGCAGGTGGCCCATAGCGGCGCCGGCATCGCCGACTTGTGCGCGTGGTTGCACGAGCTATCCGGCGGGCACCCGGAGCGCGTGCACGCGGGGATCGAGGTGCCGCATGGCGCGGTGGTCGAGATGCTGCTGGAGCGGGAGGTGCAGGTGTACGCGATCAATCCGAAGCAGCTGGATCGATTTCGTGACCGGTTTACGGTGGCCGGCGCCAAGGATGACCGGCGCGACGCGCGGGTGTTGGCAGACTCGCTGCGCACCGACCGACGCAGCTTTCGTCAGTTGCAGGTGCAGGCACCGCCGGTGATCGAGTTGCGGGAATGGTCGCGCCTGACTGCCGAGTTGCAGGAGGAACGCAACGGGCTGATCAATCGCATGCGCGAGCAACTGCGCCGCTACTACCCGCAGATGATCGAGCTGGGCGGTGACCTCGGCGCGGGCTGGGTTCTGGAGTTGTGGGAGAAGGCTTCGACGCCGGCGGAGGCAGCGCGGGTCCGGAAGGCGTCGGTCGCGGCCATCCTGAAGCGCAACCGCATCCGGCGCCACGCTGCTGCCGGTGTGCTGCGCATCCTGCGGCAGCAGCCGCTTGAGGTGGGCCGCGGGACGATAGCGGCGGCTACGGCGCACATCGCGAGCGTCATCGCCCGGCTGAAGCTGGTCGACCAGCAACTCAAACAGGCGCACAGCCGGCTCGACGAACTGCTGGCCGAGATTGTGGCCGCCGACGACTCGGGTGAACCAGAAGAGCAGCGTGACGCCGTCATCCTGCGTTCGATGCCCGGTGTCGGTCGGATCGTGCTCGCCACGCTGTTCGCGGAGGCCTCACAGTTGCTGGCTGAGCGAGACTACCACAGGTTGCGGATTCTGACCGGGGTGGCGCCGGTGACCAAGCGGTCGGGGAAGAGTTGCCAGGTGAGCATGCGCCGTGCCTGCAACCAGCGGCTGAGCAACGCGATGTATCACTGGGCGCGGGTGGCGATCCAGCACGATCCGGTGAGTCGGGAGCGGTATGCGGCGCTGCGCGCGCGCGGGCAGCGCCATGGCCGGGCGCTGCGTACGGTCGCGGACCGGTTGCTCGCGGTGGCGTGCGCGATGCTGCGTGACCGCACGCAGTTTGATCCACAGCACCGGGCTCCGCGACCGCTGACCGCCTGATGGGGGAAGGTGGGCCGGGCGCGGGAAGCGTCGTCCCCGCCGCTCACGGGAGCGACCGGAGACTGCGCGGCGCGAACCGGCACCGGTGCACGGATAATCCGAACCTGTTACGTAACGGAGCGTAACGGGAAGTAGAGCAGTGGCGGTAAGTAACGCGGAACGACAACGGCGCTATCGAGAGCGCCGCAAGGCAGCGCAGCCCCGGGTGCAGTACCGCAGGCCGCAAGACCGCAGGTCCCGACCGCAGCGTTGGCAGCATGCGGTACGCACCCTGCTTGACCTCCAGGGTGAGTATCAAGCGTGGCTCGACCACTTGCCCGACAGTCTCCAGGAGTCCGCGCTCGCACAGCGGCTGGAGGCGATGTGCGGGCTTGATCTTGCCGAACTGGAGAGCGTCGAGCCGCCGCGCGGGTATGGGCGCGACTGAGGGGGGCTCTGCAGCCCGCACCTCACGTCGTTCCTGACCTGCAAGCGCTGATCAGTGCCGGTCTCGGATTGATGTTCGAGGTGGCACACGGGAGCCGGGTGGCGGACCGCGCGGCGTGTCAGCGGTGTCAGCGGTGTCAGCGGTGGTGGGAAACGGCTTTGACGGGCACTTGCGGGATTCCGGGGGGTGCCCTGGGGTATGAGCGCCAGGCAAACTGGCATATGACAGAGGGTGAAAGTCCCTCGGAACGAAGGAGCAGCCAATCCACGTTTCTCCGCGAGCCGTGCGTTGGCACCTGCGAGGGTGCAGGCGAAGCGTCGGCAGCGGTGCGTGCGGGCAGAGTTATGGAGCGCCGCAAAATACGACATCTGGAGTGCCGAGACTCTGTACTCGGTCGAAGGCAACACCGGTCGAGCCAGTATGGTGAGGATCGACCGGGCTCCACGGCGTCGAAGAACTCAGGCACGTGCGTACGTCATATACCGGGACCTGGGAGGTCTTCGGGTCGTCCCGGCGAGTCGTCGCCGGGACCGCGGAGGGAAGGCGTGAGGCTGGACCAAAGATGAACGACCCGAAGGAGTCGGACATGGGCATAGTAGCGGCGAAGCCGGCGAACAAGGGAGCGCAAGCGACTGCGGAGACGGTGGAGCGAAGGCCCATGACCAACGGGAATTCGCAAGGTCAAAGCACGGGCCGGACGCAGAGTCGGGCAACCGTGACACAGGCGGCCGAGCGGATACGGCAATTCGTAAAGAGAGAACCGCAGGAGAAACTCACTGCGCTGCTGCACCACGTGACGCCGGAAGCGCTGCGGGTGGCCTATTACGCGCTGAAGCGTGAAGCGGCCCCGGGGGTGGACGGGATGACGTGGCGGGAGTACGAGACGGGGTTGGAAGTGCGCTTGCACGACCTGCACCGGCGAGTACACACAGGAGCGTACCGAGCGACCCCGGTACGGCGGGTCAACATCGACAAGCCGGACGGAGGCACACGACCGCTGGGGGTGGCCGCGCTGGAGGACAAGATCGTCCAGAAGGCCGTGGTGGATGTGATCCTGACACCGATCTATGAGGAGGAATTTCTCGGGATCAGCTATGGGTTTCGACCGGGGCGCGGGGCACACGATGCGTTGGACGCACTGGCCTACGCCATCGAACGGCGCGAAGTGAACTGGATATTGGACGCGGACATTCGCGCCTACTTCGACACGATCTCGCGGGACTGGTTGATCAGATTCCTGGAGCATCGGATTGGAGATCGGCGGGTGCTGCGGCTGATAAAGAAGTGGCTGCGCGCTGGGGTACTGGAAGAAGGCCGACAGATCGACGCGGGGCGGGGTACAGCGCAAGGGTCGGTGATTTCACCGATGCTCGCGAATATATACTTGCACTACGTGTTGGACCTGTGGGTCACCAAGAAGTGGCGGCCGCAGGAGGCGCGCGGAGACATGATCATAGTGCGCTACGCAGATGACTATGTCGCCGGGTTCGAGCATCGTGACGATGCGGAACGCTTCCTGCGGGAACTGAAGGAGCGATTCAGAGGCTTCGAGCTGGAACTGAACGCCGACAAGACCCGACTCCTCGAGTTTGGACGGTATGCCGAAAGGAACCGCCGAGCACGTGGGGAAGGGCGACCGGAGACGTTCGACTTTCTGGGTTTCACGCATTATTGCAGGAAGGACAGGAAAGGACGCTTCGGGCTGGGGCGGAAGCCAATTCGGAAGCGGATGAATCGTACGCTGAAGAGGATCAAGATCGAGCTCCGCAGACGAATGCATGATGACGTGATGGAAACCGGGCGCTGGCTGGGACGGGTACTGCGCGGATGGCTCAACTACTACGCGGTACCCACCAGCTACCGCTATCTGCACCGATTCGTGTGGCGTCTGCGAGGAATCTGGGTAAAGATTCTACGCCGGAGGTCCCAGAAGGACCGATTCTCCTGGGCTTGGATGCTGGCGATCAGCATCAAGCTGTGGCCCCAACCCCGAATCGTACACTCATGGCCGGACCGGCGATTTGCCGTCAACCACCGAAGGTAGGAGCCGGATGGTTTAACGACCACGTCCGGATCTGTGCGGGGGGCGCCGGGTAACCGGCGTTCCTACCGCGCCCTCCCTGGGTTTGGAAGGCCGTCAGGGGGCCGCTATGAGGCCGACTCGGACGCCGAGCGGCCCGCTGCCGGCCAATCGGCGGTGAATGCCGGCCCTGAACGGGTCCGAGTGCCGAGATCGTCGCCGCGGCGGCGCTCGTGCTGCCGCTCCTGTCCGAGCAGCCTCGAACTCAACCGACGAGCGGCTCGCGGTTGCACCTCCGGAGCGCCGCGACGGCCGCAGCAACGGCCCCTCCCCCCGCGTGCGGCGACTGACGGAGCAGCGGCTCGACGCTCGAGGAGGTCTGCCGTCGTAGCCCGAAGTTCCAGAGCCAAATGCTTGGTAAGTCACGAGGGGTCATATAGTTACGCTCAAAATGGCATGTGCCGTGCGTGGCTACATCCGGGGCGATACCCCCAGTAGCTCGAAGCAGCGCTGCTGCACCGGTGTCGGCTGCGTCGGCAGCAAGAACGTGCTCCCTGCCTTGGCAAGTTGCATCTTGTTGACCGTCAGAGTCCCCAAGTCGTTCATCAGGCTGCGAAAACTGTGCACCGGCAGATCGTCAGCGGTGCGCTTCCTGGCCGCCTTCTTCTGTGCCGCCGGGGCGACCGCTGTGCCGGTCGCACCACCGATGACCGTTGCTGCTGTGCCGCCTCCGGATCGTGGTCATCGAACAGCACCGGCGCCAACTCGCTGCGCATGTGCCACTCCACGTAGTAGGCCAGCATGCACAACAGTACGTGCGCCCGTACCCGGTCAGCGCGCCGGTGGTAGATCGGGCGCACCTTCAGATCCACCGTCTTCATACTGCGGAAGGCGCGCTCTACCTTGGACAGGTCCTTGTACGCGCGTACCGTCTGATCGGCGTCGAACAACTCCGGCTCGACGTTGGAGCGGACGATGTACAGCCCGTCCAGTTCTTCTTCGGCAGCGATCTTCTCGAGGTCACGTTCATAGGTGAATGAGTCCTCAGTGATCGTGGTGATGAAATGCTTGCTCACCTTGTGCTGATTGATCACCTTGCCCACCCGCATACCGATCTCAGCGGCGCCGCGCAGCGGATCTTTGGCACGCTGCGTGGCTCTCACGATGGGGGCCAGCTTGTCCTCGGTGGCGGCCAGCAACTCCAGCCGCTTGCGGTGGCGTTGGTCAGCCAACACCGGGTTGCGGCACACGATCAGCCGCTCGCGGGGGAAGTCGGGTGAGCTGATCTCGGCCAGATCACGCTGGTCGAACATCGACTGCGCCACCTGACCGTTCGCAATCAGCTTGCGGATGGTAGGCACGCGCAAGGTCGTGATCCAGCGCAGCCCGTCGACGCCCTGCAGGTCTTCACGGATGCGCGCCCCGGTGAGCACCTCCCTGGGTTTGGAAGGCCCTCAGGGGGCCGGCCAATCGGCGGTGAATGCCGGCCCTGAACGGGTCCGAGTGCCGAGATCGTCGCCGCGGCGGCGCTCGTGCTGCCGCTCCTGTCCGAGCAGCCTCGAACTCAACCGACGAGCGGCTCGCGGTTGCACCTCCGGAGCGCCGCGACGGCCGCAGCAACGGCCCATTCCCCCCGCGCGCGGCGACTGACGGAGCGGCGGCTTGACGCTCGAGGAGGTCTGCCGTCGCCTAGCGCCCCAAAACCGCCGGGGCGCCGCTTTTGGCCCATCCCGTCCGACCGCTAGGAGTCTGTCGCAATCCGACAGACTCCTGTAGCTGGTCCTGGAGGTGGCTGCGACCCGACCAGGCTGGGCTGCGGGCGGTGGCGGCGCGGTCAATACGGAGCCAGCGGTGCCGGGAATCGGCGTTGACGGGTGTTGCAGGGGGTACCCCAGGCTTACCCCCGAGGGGCTGGAAGGCCCTCAGCGGCGGGCCGCTGTGAGGCCGACGTGGACGGTGAACGGCCTGGGGACGGCCACATCGCCGGCGAATGACGGCTCCGGAGGGGCGATGCGCCCGAGTCGGCGCCGCGAGGGGCTCTCGGCTGCCGCGGCTGCCTGAAAGAAATCTCAAGAAACCTTCAATTCGCCTGTTTTTTTCTGTTGATTGGTTGCCGCAGAGGTGGTATACTAAGAGTCTCAGGTTTGAACGGATGCAAAAGATGGCTGAAAACGCTACTCAGCGCTGCCACCGGTTAGCGGCAGCGCAGCCGGCGTGTCCTACCCTTGCCCATCCCCCCCCCCCCCCCCGGAAATCCTTTCGCGGCGGGGGTTGGCAAATGGTGGGCCCCCCAGACTGTCTCTTCAGGCCATCATTCGTGGTTGACGTCCACGGGAGCGGAGGTTATGATAGGGTGGGATGCAGTCAATCGCGACATCGCGACTACATCTGGGTATGGCTGTGCCTCACCTGCGGAGGGCTTGAGTGACTTATAACACGTCAACGCTTATGACACTCTGTTCCCCTGACAGCCGCTCGCCGAGATTTGCTGAAAATCAGCTCGCGGCGCGCTTGCTTATGGTGAGGAGTCCCCCCCCCCCACACACACAACATTTTCGAACCGAGAAACAACTAACCGCTCCGGCTGATCGCCCCGTACGCGAAAGCGCGCACGCCGTCGCCTTCACCACCGCCGTAGTTATCCGTGGCGCCGGCTCGGTCCATCGCCGAACCGGCATGCGGACCGCCCGCGCCCTTGCCGGCGACCGCAGCCGTGCCAATACTCGAGTCGCCCCTCGAAGCGGTCGATTCGGGAGCGCGGCAGGCGGACGGGCTTGCAGCCCAGGGAACGCCGGCGAGTGGGCGCGCCTGGTGCTGCAACCGCCAGAGGCACCAGGGCCGGCAGTAAGCTCCAACTGTCACGTCACACTCCGAGCGCCCGGCACCGTGAACCGACGCCCCCGCGCGTCGGCCACCGCCCTGCTTGGTCCTCAGTCAGCAATCACCCCCGGCGTTGCCGGACCGCAGAACAATCCACCGGCCAGACCCGTTCACGCCGACCGGCGTCGACCTGCGTCTGACCGGTACGCATACAGGAGGTGCCGGTGAAGCCGTAATCCACCGCGGGACGCGATCAACGGTTGCGCCTGATCGCCCCCCGGGGTCATCGCGAAGTTACGTTGTCGTCCTCGTTGGAACCGCCTGCGCCGCAGACAACACAAAGCGGCAGACAGGCCACGAGAGCAGACGAGGGGCCGGCACCAGGATCAGTACATGCTCTCGAACGAGAGTCGAGAATCGGAGGTTCTCATCATGAACTACGTTTCCAAAATCGGTTTGTTGACACTGGCGCTCGCGCTGGTGGCTACCGTTACGTTTGCCAGCGGAGAAGGCGAAGGGGCAGCTGCGGCGACCGAGAAGCCGATGGTGACAGACCCGACCACCGGAAAGATGGTCACCGCCCCAGAGTACGGCGGCACGCTCACCGTCACGCTACGCGGGGATCCGCCAACGGTGGACACGTACTACCGCCACCCGCCCGCGATCGTGGCAGGCCTCGTGGTGGAGAAGCTCGGTATCGGTGACTGGGGCGTCAGTCGCGACAAGTTCGACTTCCGCACCACCTACCTGCCCGACGACATCATCGTCGGACGCCTGGCCGAGCGCTGGGAGCAGCCCGACCCCACGACCATCGTTTTTCACATCCGCCAGGGCGTGAACTGGCATGACAAGGCGCCGATGAACGGTCGCGCGCTCACCGCCAAGGACGTGGAGTTCAACTTCCACCGCTTCCTCGGGTTGGGTAGCGGCTTCACCGAGGTGCCGGAAGGCGTCGCCGCCGTGTCGTCCGCGGACAACCTCGGCATCACCTCCGTAACGGCCCAGGGCAACAGCGTCGTCTTCAAGCTGGCGGAGCTGAACCTGGACGCGGTCAAGACGCTCCTGACGCAGAACGTCCTGTTCATCTATCCGCCGGAGGTGATTCGGGCGGGGACCGGAGTCGATATCGGCGATTGGCAGAACCTGGTAGGCACCGGACCCTTTGAGCTCACGGACTGGGTGGAAGGCAGCTCCATCACCTGGGACAAGGCTCCCGGCTACTGGGGCTTCGACGAGAAGTTCCCCCAGAACCGGCTGCCCTATGTCGACACCATCACCGCACTGGTGATGTCCGAGCCCCAGACGCGTCTTGCCGCCTTGCGCTCGGCAAAGGTCGATTTCGTCGGCTTCCAGGGAAGCGCACAGCTTACGTCGATCGACCAGGTGGAGACCCTGCAACGCACCAACCCTGGCATCGTCGTCGAGGGCTACTCCTATCGGTCTGAGACGTCCCCCGTCGTCAACCCGAACAAGCCGCCCTTCGACGACGTCCGCGTGCGCCGCGCTCTGCAGTTGGCCCTCGACATCGAGGGCTGGGGCGAAACCTACTTCAAGGGCCATGCAATCACCCAGCCACAGGGGTGGTTGGGGCGAGCCCTGTATCCCTACATGACTCGCTACGAGGACTGGCCGGCGGACCTCAAGGCGGCGTATTCCTACAATCCGGCAGAGGCCGAGAGGCTGCTCGACGAAGCCGGCTTACCGCGCGGCGCCGACGGGACCCGCTTCGAGATGGAGGTAATCTCTACACCAACGTGGGGCGACCAAGGCTGGAATGAGCTCCTGGCGGCGGGCTGGCGAGAGATCGGCATCGACGTAACGATCTCGTATCTTGAGGGCCCCGTAGTGATGGCTCGGCGCCGCGCGAAGGACTTCGACGTCCGCATGGGGGCTTCCGGATACGAATGGAATCCGACGGGTCAGCTCCTATACTGGACAAACGACCCGCCCCGCAGACTCGACGATCCGGGCTACGACGAGATGGTCAGGCGCGTGCAGGCGGCCACCACGTTGGAAGAGCGCCAGCGACTCTCCAGGGAGGCCTCCGACTATCTCAACCGTCAGCACGTTCCGATCTGGGGCGCCCGCGTGCCACAGTTCAACGCGTTCTGGCCGTGGGTGAAGGGCTACAACGGCGAGGCCGACCCCGGCGACATGGACCGTATTCTGATCTACTCGCGTCTCTGGATCGATCAGGATCTGAAGCGGGAGATGGGGTTCTGACGATCCGTCCACGGACGGATCGTCAAGGAGCCCGCCTTAGGGCGGGCTCCCCGAGCGTCTCGCCGTAAGCGACTCGCAGTGGACCCGCCTCAGGGCGGGGAGCGTGGTCTGCGGCTGCCAAGTGAGATGACAGCGTACCTGATCCGTCGTCTGTTGCTTGCGATTCCGACCCTGGTCATCCTGTCGATGCTGGTGTTCCTGTCGGTCCGCTTCATCCCCGGCGACATCGTCGATGTGATGATGGAGCAGATGATGCTGACCGGTGGCATTCTCGATGCGGATCCCGCGGCGGTCGAGAAGATGTTCGGGCTCGACCAGCCCATATACGTCCAGTATGGGCGCTGGGTGGGCGACATCATCCTACGCGGCAGCCTCGGCAAATCCCTGTTGCACGGTTGGGAGGTCGGCGAGCGAATTATCGGACGCGTGCCGGTCACGTTTGAGCTAGGCTTGCTGGCGATCTTGATTGGCCTGGTCATCGCGCTGCCGGTGGGCATCTACTCCGCCATCAGACAGGACAAGGTGGGCGACTACGTCGGACGATCGGTGGCGATCGTTGGCCTGGCCACGCCCAACTTCTGGCTGGGCGTCATGGTGATGATCTACCCGGCGATCTGGTGGGCGTGGTCGCCTCCGCTCCGGTTGGTCCCCTTCCTCGAGGACCCGCTACGGAACCTCTCGGGTTTCTTCGTACCGAGTCTGATCCTCGGCACCTCAGGCGCCGCCGCCGTCATGCGCATGACGCGCACGATGATGCTCGAGGTGCTGAGGCAGGACTACATTCGCACCGCGTGGGCCAAAGGGGCGCGCGAGCGCGTGGTGGTCGTGCGACACGCCATCAAGAACGCACTGATCCCCGTCGTGACACTCATCGGCCTGCAGCTGCCAATCCTGGTAGGTGGCTCGGTGATCATGGAGAACATCTTCAATCTTCCGGGACTGGGGCGGCTGATGTTGCTCGCGTTGCAGGATCGCGATTACACCGTCGTGTCAGGCGTGAATCTGGTGTTCGGGACCGTTGTGGTCTTGAACAACATCATCATCGACGTGGTCTACGCATTCCTGGACCCGAGAATCAGGTACCGGTGAGGACGCGGACTGATGAGTGACTCGACAACGACTTCTGTCACGACGCCCAGGACAGCGCGGCGCACGGGTCTGATCGACTTCTTGACTCGGCTGGTCAAGACCAAGCCGCTGGGAACGGCCGGTGCCGCCGTCTTCCTGATTCTGATCTTCGTTGCCATCTTTTCCGACGCCGTCGCGCCGTATCCGCACAACGAGCTGCATGTGATCGACAGGCTGCAGGGTCCTTCGGCGAAGTACCTGCTCGGCACTGACCAGGTCGGCCGCGATCTGTTGAGTCGTCTCATCAACGGCGGTCGCATCTCGCTGTTCGTCGGTCTGGCGGCGACTACGCTCAACATCGTCGTCGCGATTCTGGTTGGCGGCACGTCGGGCTTCGTCGGCGGCAGGTTTGACCTGGCGGTGCAGCGGGTCGTCGACGCGTGGATGGCCTTCCCGGGCCTGCTCCTGCTGCTGACGATCATGTCGCTGACGGGCCCCGGGCTAGTGCAGATCATCGTCGTGCTTGGCGTATCGGGTGGCATCAGCGGCTCGCGCGTGCCGCGGGGAGCCGTGGTCGCCATCAAAGAGAACGACTACTTCCAGGCGGCGCGCGCCATTGGCACCCCGCTGCGGATGACGCTGTTCCGACACGTCCTGCCGAACATCATGGCGCCGATGCTCATCGTGTTCTCGGTGGGCATTGGCGGCAATATTCTGTCCGCCGCGTCGCTGGGCTTTCTCGGCTACGGCCTGCCGCCGAGCACGCCGGACTGGGGTAGCATGCTCAGTCGAGAGGGCATGCAGTACATGGAAACGGCGCCCTGGCTGGCGCTGTGGCCGGGGCTGTGCCTCACCATAGTCATCTACAGCCTCAACATGTTCGGCGATGCGCTACGCGACCTGCTCGACCCGCGGCTCAGGGGTGGGTAGCGCCGGCCGGCGATCCGGGGCCGCCGGGGTCTTCCTCTTCCCGAAGCTGGTTGATGAAGTCATCGGTGATCACTCGGCGGTCGCCGGCTGGCCGTTGGAGAATCGGCCAGCCGCGCTCATCGGTGCGGAACCGGTCCCGTTGCGGCAACTCCGGACCCGGCGCCTGCTGTTCGAGCAGGTGAGCCTCCAGCGACTCGGTGAGCAGTGCGCGCAGTGTGGTGCG
Source organism: Spirochaetia bacterium (assembly GCA_965198005.1). Taxonomy (GTDB): domain Bacteria; phylum Spirochaetota; class Spirochaetia; order SZUA-6; family Bin103; genus Bin103. The sequence continues at coordinate 197,502 of CBDAOI010000001.1, read as the reverse complement.
GCGCTCGGCCGCGCGGATCTTCGCTCTCCGGTAGAGGGCATCCGGCAGATCGATGGTGGTCTTCATGATGCAATACTACAGTATTTATGGTTCCATACCAGTAACTGAGCACTAACGCTGACACAACAAGAAACGACACTCGACGCGTGGGTTACCTTCATCTACCCGCCGGAGGTGATCCAGCAACACGGCGACCTGCAGGATTGCATGAATCTGGTGGGTACCGGGCCGATGGAGCTGACCGACCTGGTCGAAGACAGCTCCATCACTTGGCGCAGGGTTCCCGACTACTGGGGGTTTGACGATAAGTTTCCGAACAACCGGTTGCCCTACGTCGACGAGGTGAACGTCCTGATCATGCCGGATGCAGCGGCGCGGATCGTGGCCCTGCGCTCGGGTCAACTCGATATGTTGGGGACGGTAGGCGACACCCAATTGCGGGCGCTCGACCAGGTCGAGAACCTGCAGAATACCGATCCCGACATCAACATGTGGGAGCTTACCTTCCGGTCCGCTCCATCGCCATCATCGGCCTGGCCACGCCCAATTTCTGGCTCGCCACCCTGATGCTGACCTTTCCCGCCATCTGGTGGGCGTGGGCGCCGCCGCTGCGCATGGTGGCGTTCGCCGACGACCCGCTTCGCAATCTCGGCCACCTGTTCATTCCCAGCCTCATTCTGGGCACCTACCTGTCGGCCACCGTGATGCGCATGACGCGCACCATGATGCTGGAGGTGCTGCGCCAGGACTTCATCCGCACCGCCTGGGCGAAGGGACTCAGGGAGCGGTTGATCATCCTCCGGCACTGATCAAGAACGCGCTGATCCCGGTGGTGACCCTGATCGGCCTGCAGCTCCCGATCCTGGTCGGCGGCTCGGTGATCATGGAGAACATGTTCGCGCTGCCGGGTCTGGGCCGACTGATGCTGGAAGCGCTCAACGTGCGCGACTACCCGCTGGTATCGGACATCGGACATCAACCTGTTCTTCGCGACCGCGGTGATGACGATCAACCTGTTCATCGACATCCTCTGCGGCTACCTGGACCCGCGGGTGCAGTACCGGTAGAGTCTGGCGCATGCGACCGACTCAGCCCAAACCGCGGCCCTTTCTGCTCGACCTGCTGCGGCGGCTGGTGGGGGAGCGGCCGTTGGGGGCGGCGAGCGCGGTGGTAGTCCTGCTGCTGGCGCTGATCGCCATCCTGGCCGATGTCCTGGCTCCCTTCCCCTTCGCCGAGATGCACTTGGTCGACCGGCTGGGCGACCCGTCGGCCACCTACCTGCTGGGCACCGACCAGCTCGGCCGCGACGTGTTGAGCCGGCTGGTGTACGGCGCCCGCACCTCGCTCGGGGTGGGCTTTGCCGCCACCCTGCTGAGCACAGTGGTGGCGCTGCTGGTGGGCGGCGTGGCCGGCTTCGCGGGCGGCAAGCTGGACATACTGGTGCAGCGCTTCGTCGACGCCTGGATGTCCTTCCCCGGCCTGTTGCTGCTGCTGACGATCATCACCATCGTCGGCCAGGGCATCCTGCAGATCATCGTCGTGCTCGGCGTCACTTCCGGCATCGGCAACTCGCGCGTGATCCGCAGTGCCGTGATCGGGATCAAGGAGAACCCCTACTTCGAGGCCGCGCGCGCGATCGGCAGCGCTCCCTGGCACATCCTCAGGCGCCACGTGTGGCCGAACATCACCGCGCCGGTCATCGTCGTGTTCTCGATCACGATCGGCGGCATCATCATCGCCGAAGCGTCCTTGAGCTTCCTGGGGTTCGGGCTGCCGACCACGGTGCCGAGCTGGGGCGGCATGCTGAGCCGCGAGGGGCGCCAGTTCATGGAGATGGCGCCGCGCCTGGCGATGTGGCCGGGGGTGGCGCTCACGGTGGTGGTGTACTGCCTCAACATGTTCGGCGACGCGGTGCGCGACCTGCTCGACCCCCGGCTGCGGGGCGGTGGCGGCGGCGCCGGCCTCGGCAGCGGCGGCATGAGCGCCCGCGCCATCGAAGGCGCCCGCCGCGCCCTGCAAAAGGCCGAGCGCTCCGGCTGATACCGGCCGGCGGCCATGCCTGTCCGCGACCGGGTGCCGCCACGTCGGGCACGGTGGCGTGCGTTACGGTGTCTTCGGCACCTGGCCCTTTGCCAGCATATATGGTATCTCTTGTCTGTGACCGTCACTCTCGACACGAACGTTCTGTTTCAGGCGTTCTGCAGTCGATCGGGTGCGTCACACGCGGTGTTTCGCTTGATTCGAGACGGGCATCTCCGGCTGGCGCTGTCAGTTCCCGTGTTTGAGGAGTATCGGGCGGTGCTCACCCGCCCGGAGAACATGGCGCTGCTGAGTCTCTCTGCGGATCAGCTCGATACGGTCTTGCGATTCGTCGCATTCGTTTCGAGCCCAAGCCGGGTGTACTACCTGTGGCGCCCGAATCTGCAAGATGAGGCGGACAACATGTTCGTAGAGCTCGCGGTGGCGAGTGAGAGCAGCCACTTGATTACGCAGAACACTAGAGACTTCGTGTCTGGCTCGGAACTGAAGCACGATTCCTTTCGAGTTGTGACGCCGTACCAGTTTCTCGTTGAGTGGAGGAAGTCGGATGGGAAGTAGCACGAATACGATGACGATCAGGGTTCCCGCAGTGCTGAAGAAACGGATCGAGAAGGTCTCAGCCCTGCAAGGGGTCTCGATCAATCAGTTTGCCCTGTACGCGTTCACCAAGGAGATCGCGGAACTGGAGAATCAGTCCTATTTCGACGGTATCCTGAGCAACGTCAACAAGAAACAGCTACTGCGGGCGGTGGATGAGATCCTCGCTACGGTTCCGGAACGAACCGTTCCCGAGTGGGACCGTTTGCCGGAGACGCGTTCCTGAGCCGAGCAACGTGGTCGCCACACGCCGGCTGCGCGGGCGAGGTCATGGGCGGCAAGCTGGACATGCTCCTGCAGCGCGGCGTCGACGCCTGGATGTCGTTCCCCGGCCGGTTGCTGCCGCTCACGATCATGACCGTGGTGGGGCAGGGCATCCCGCAAGATCATCGCTCAGCGACCGGCTCTGCTCCAACCCGATCACCGCGCTCATCCGATTGCGGCTCGGTAAATCGTCCGCCCCTACGCGCCGCTCGTCAAGCACGAAGTAACGCTTGACCGCTCTGGCGGGGATGTGCTATGGTATCGGGGTTGGGGACTTGAACGGAATACGGATGATGCTTGACTACGCACTACAGCCCTGCCACCGGTCCACGCTAGTGGCGCCCGAGCACTGCCGTCCGGCGTGCTGCTTGGCCCATCCCGTCCGTCTACTCCCTCCCTCTCCCCCCCCCGCTCCCCAGGGGCAGTAAGCTCTCACGTCACCCACCAAGCGCCCGGCTCCGTGAACCGACGACCGCGCGCGTCGGCCACCGCCCTGCTTGGTCCCCAGTCAGCAATCACCCCCGGCGTTGCCGGACAACAGAACAATCCACCGGCCAGACCCGTTCACGCCTCCAACCGGCGCCGTCCTGCGTCTGTCCGGTACCCATTCAGGAGGTGCCCGTGAAGCCGTAATCCACCGCCGGACGCGATCGACGGCAGTTGCGCCTGATCGCCCCCGGGGTGAGTTCCAGGTTGTCGCCCTCATCGGGACCCGCCTGCGCCGCACACGACACAGGGCGGCAGACAGGCAACGAGAGCAGGCGAGGGGCCGGCAGCAAGATCAGCGAATGCTCTCGAACAAGAATCGAGAATCGGAGGTTCTTCTCATGAACTACGTTTTCAGAATCGGCATATTGACACTGGCGCTCGCGCTGGTGGCTACCGTTACGTTTGCCAGCGGCGAGAGCGACCAAGCGGCCGCCGCGGCCGAGAAGGAGATGGTGCTCGACCCCGCCACCGGCGAGATGGTGGAGGCGCCGCAGTATGGAGGGACCCTCACCTACGGCCGGACCGGCACCGGCGAGCACTGCGATTACTGGTCGATCAGCGGCTGGGCAACCCACTTCATGGGCGTGGTCAACGAGAACGCGAAGGCGCTGCCGTGTATGGCGATCTCGTACACCTTGAGGTGTTCTACCGCTCCGATTCCTTCTACGGCGTGAACAACGACGGATTGGGCGTCAACGACCCGCACATGGACGCGCTGGTCGACGCCGCCAAGGCGGCCACCACGCTTGAGGAGCGGACTCGGCTCGTCAAAGAGGGGAATCTGTACGCCATAAGCCAGCACTGGCATGTCTCGGGTCCGGGTCCCACACCATGGCCCGGCTGGGGCAGGAAGTAGGCGGCAGAGCACACTTGGACCGCGAACGGATTGAGCGCATGCTCGGGCTGGATGTGCCGGCGCCGGTGCAGTACGTGCGCTGGCTCGGCGGCATCTTCCTGCGCGGCACCCTGGGCGACTCGCTGTTCGGCGGAGCTACCGTCGAGGAGAGAATCATCGGGCGGCTGCCGATCACCGTCGAGCTGGGTGTCCTGTCCATCCTCATCGGGTTGGTGATCGCCGTGCCGGTGGGCATCTACTCGGCGGTGCGGCAGGACACCGCGGGCGACTACACCGGCCGCTCCATCGCCATCATCGGTCTGGCGACGCCCAATTTCTGGCTCGCCACGCACTCAACACGTAGCGCACAATTTGGTTACGGCGCAATAAACGGTCTCCGCACATGCCCGTCCGAGGCCGGCTTGATCTCCCACCGCGTGATTCCCCTGCGCCTGCCCGATCAATTCCCGCTTCACGCTCTCGAGAATGCTCACTTCTACACTTACAGTCTTGCTATTCGGCGGACAATGTCCTGGAGCGTGCTGTTCGTTCCAGCGGTAAGGTGGAGATCCAGCGCTCTCAGGAGCTTGTTTCGGAACGCCGTTATTCTGGTGAATGCCGTGGCCTCGGAGACGCCGAAGTGCACCGCGAATGCGCATGCTTGCCGCTCCAGCTCGACACTCCCGATACTGTAGACGAGGGCCTCACCGTTCATTCCGGCATCGACAGTCTGCCCAAGCTCAATGAGCGCGGAGAGTTCTGTGTCGGGATGGGCGTTGAACAGCCACAGAAGATCGTAGAGGTCCTTTTCGCTGCACCGCGAAACAAGCGTGGCTGCCTTCATGGCAAAGAGCGTGGGCAAACCGGCAACGACCACTGCGCCGCTGGAGTTGGATTCGGCAGTACCGAGAATTCGCTCGTCAAGAACGACGTCCACCGTGAAACTAAGCTGTTTGAGATCACAGACGGCGCGATAATACTGGTTGCTGCGACTCCGCTCCTCCACCTCGACGCCAATGGAACGCAGCGAGCGAGTCGCCAGAACGGTCTGTCGGAACGAGACCGCATCGCCGGTGAACAGGTCGAGGTCGTCCGACCGACGATGCCCGGCGTAGAAGCCGGCCAAGGCGGTACCGCCAACGAGGATGCAGTCATCGATCCCCTGCGCGAACAGATGGCGGAGAGATTCCAGCAGCGCAGGCGGTAGGACACGATCTGCTAGCGACGGGTCAAATCGTGATGAACCTGCCATACGGTGTCGATCTCCTTGCGCCTCGCCGGAGGCAGATGCTTGCGGAGGCCGCGGTAGGCGCGCCACGTCCGCTCGCCCAACAGGGCCGCCGCCTCATATATTCCGCGGCTCTCGATGAAGCGGGCGACGGCACGCGGCTCTGATCCGGCCAGTGCGACCAGGAAGCTATAGATATTCGGATAGGAGCGATCCCAGCAGAACTCCGCGTACAGTCGTCGTGCAGTGGAGAGATCGGAGATACCCGGAAGCGGTTGGAGGAACTCGGCTGGGTCGATACCGAGACTCTCGCTCAGGTTCAGGAGGGTGGCCACGTGCACGTTCTGGAAATCATGATGCTGTGCAAACCACAGCGAGACGGCCTGCCGGGTCACCCCGGCTGCCCGGGCCACGTCTGACTGGCGATACGCCTTCTTTGCCATCGCGGCTTTGAGCACGCTGAGATACATCTCGCCGAGAGTAGTTCCCCTCATACCGAAGTGTCAAGTGTACTTGCTATTTCTGCCTATCTCTACCCAGGGAACGCCGGCGAGTGGGCGCGCCTGGTGCTGCAACCGCCAGTGGCACCAGGGCCGGCAGTAAGCTCCAACTCTCACGTCACACTCCGAGCGCCCGGCACGGTGAACCGACGCCCCCGCGCGTTGGCCACCGCCCTGCTTGGTCCTCAGTCAGCAATCACCCCCGGCGTTGCCGGAACGCACAACAATCGAGAATCGAGAATCGGAGGTTTTTCTCATGAACTACTTCATTTTCAGAATCGCTTTATTGACACTGGCGCTCGCGCTGGTGGCTACCGTTACGTTTGCCAGCGGAGAAGGCGAAGGGGCAGCTGCGGCGACCGAGAAGCCGATGGTGACGGACCCGACCACCGGAAAGATGGTCACCGCCCCAGAGTACGGCGGCACGCTCACCGTCACGCTGCGCGAGGATCCGCCAACGGTGGACACGTACTACCGCCACCCGCCCGCGATCGTGGCAGGCCTCGTGGTGGAGAAGCTCGGTATCGGTGACTGGGGCGTCAGTCGCGACAAGTTCGACTTCCGCACCACCTACCTGCCCGACGACATCATCGTCGGACGCCTGGCCGAGCGCTGGGAGCAGCCCGACCCCACGACCATCGTTTTTCACATCCGCCAGGGCGTGAACTGGCATGACAAGGCGCCGATGAACGGTCGCGCGCTCACCGCCAAGGACGTGGAGTTCAACTTCCACCGCTTCCTCGGGTTGGGTAGCGGCTTCACCGAGGTGCCGGAAGGCGTCGCTGCCGTGTCGTCCGCGGACAACCTCGGCATCACCTCCGTAACGGCCCAGGGCAACAGCGTCGTCTTCAAGCTGGCGGAGTTGAACCTGGACGCGGTCAAGACGCTCCTGACGCAGAACGTCCTGTTCATCTATCCGCCGGAGGTGATTCGGGCGGGGACCGGAGTCGATATCGGCGATTGGCAGAACCTGGTAGGCACCGGACCCTTTGAGCTCACGGACTGGGTGGAAGGCAGCTCCATCACCTGGGACAAGGCTCCCGGCTACTGGGGCTTCGACGAGAAGTTCGCCCAGAACCGGCTGCCCTATGTCGACACCATCACCGCACTGGTGATGTCCGAGCCCCAGACGCGTCTTGCCGCCTTGCGCTCGGCAAAGGTCGATTTCGTCGGCTTCCAGGGAAGCGCACAGCTTACGTCGATCGACCAGGTGGAGAGCCTGCAACGCACCAACCCTGACATCGTTGTCGAGGGCTACTCCTATCGGTCTGAGACGTCCCCCGTCGTCAACCCGAACAAGCCGCCCTTCGACGACGTCCGCGTGCGCCGCGCTCTGCAGTTGGCCCTCGACATCGAGGGCTGGGGCGAAACCTACTTCAAGGGCTATGCAGTCACCCAGCCACAGGGGTGGTTGGGGCGAGCCCTGTATCCCTACATGACTCGCTACGAGGACTGGCCGGCGGACCTCAAGGCGGCGTATTCCTACAATCCGGCAGAGGCCGAGAGGCTGCTCGACGAAGCCGGCTTACCGCGCGGCGCCGACGGGACCCGCTTCGAGATGGAGGCAATCTCTACACCAACGTTTGGCGACCAAGGCTGGAATGAGCTCCTGGCGGCGGGCTGGCGAGAGATCGGCATTGATGTAACGATCTCCTATCTTGAGGGCCCCGTAGTGATGGCTCGGCGCCGCGCGAAGGACTTCGACGTCCGCATGGGGGTTTCCGGATACGAGTGGAATCCGACGGGTCAACTCCTATACTGGGCAAACGACCCGCCCCGCAGACTCGACGATCCGGTCTACGACGAGATGGTCAGGCGCGTGCAGACGGCCACCACGTTGGAAGAGCGCCAGCGACTCTCCAGGGAGGCCTCCGACTATCTCAACCGTCAGCACGTTCCGATCTGGGGCGCCCGCGTGCCACAGTTCAACGCGTTCTGGCCGTGGGTGAAGGGCTACAACGGCGAGGCCGACCCCGGCGACATGGACCGTATTCTGATCTACTCGCGTCTCTGGATCGATCAGGATCTGAAGCGGGAGATGGGGTTCTGACGATCCGTCCACGGACGGATCGTTAAGGAGCCCGCCTTGGGGCGGGCTCCCCGAGCGTCTCGCCGTAAGCGACTCGCAGTGGACCCGCCTCAGGGCGGACTCTGCAATTTCCCAAGAACGGGTATGGCGGGAGCGTGGTCTGCGGCTGCCAAGTGAGATGACAGCGTACCTCATCCGTCGTCTGTTGCTTGCGATTCCGACCCTGGTCATCCTGTCGATGCTGGTGTTCCTGTCGGTCCGCTTCATCCCCGGCGACATCGTCGACGTGATGATGGAGCAGATGATGCTGACCGGTGGCATTCTCGATGCGGATCCCGCGGCGGTCGAGAAGATGTTCGGGCTCGACCAGCCCATATACGTCCAGTATGGGCGCTGGGTGGGCGACATCATCCTACGCGGCAGCCTCGGCAAATCCCTGTTGCACGGTTGGGAGGTCGGCGAGCGAATTCTCGGACGCGTGCCGGTCACGTTTGAGCTAGGCTTGCTGACGATCTTGATTGGCCTGGTCATCGCGCTGCCGGTGGGCATCTACTCCGCCATCAGGCGGGACAAGGTGGGCGACTACATCGGACGATCGGTGGCGATCGTTGGCCTGGCCACGCCCAACTTCTGGGTTCTTCGTACCGAGTCTGATCCTCGGCACCGCAGGCGCCGCCGCCGTCATGCGCATGACGCGCACGATGATGCTCGAGGTGCTGAGGCAGGACTACATTCGCACTGCGTGGGCCAAAGGGGCGCGCGAGCGCGTGGTGGTCGTGCGACACGCCATCAAGAACGCACTAGCTAGCCGGGGCTCGGGCGTCTCATGCTGCTCGCCCTCAACGAGAGAGACCCACTGAGCATGCCATGTGGTGCCCCGGTTCAGAGTTGCTCCTCGATCCACTTGCCATCGTGGGCGGGGTTGTAGATGAGACCGCGCTGCATGTCCACGGCCAAGTCCAGTAATTCCATGACCATATGGCCGACCAGCACCGGCGCGCCGTCGGGGAGGTTGGTAACCTCGAGCGTGCCGGACCTCCCCAGGACGGTGAATCTGACCTCCGAATAGATGCTCCGCTCCACGGTGCCGTTGGCGGTAAAGGAACGCGTCGTGCCGACCGGCGTGAGCCCCAACTGGGAGATCAGGGATTGAGGCAACGAGAGCCGGGTGGCACCGGTGTCGACCAACGCATCGCGCACTACCAGCCGCCGCACTCTCGCGCGCTCGATGATGCCGCTCTCAGCCCGGATTTCATCGGCTCGATTGACTAACGAGATTTCCGTCGTATGGCGCATGAAACCGCTGGAAACGTACCATCTCGGCCAGCGGGAAGGCAACCGAGGCCGGGTTCGGCGGCATCATCATCGTCGAGGTCAGCCGCCCTGGTCGCGCAATCTTCGGAGCGCGGCAATGAAGTCCGCCTCAGCCGCGCAGCCAAGCGCCGCCGCCAGCAACGCCTCCTCGGACGCCGCGGCGAACGCCGCCGCGTCGGCGGGGAACCTCGGCGACACCTTGATGCCCCGTGACCGCAGTATCTGACGGACCATCTGCGCCCGACCGCGCTCGAACCCCTGGCGCCGTTGCGAGCGCAGCAGCGGGTCGTCGTCCGGGCCGGTGCCTGCGCGCGCGCCCAGCGCCGCCCCGACTCGCTCCACCACCGTGCTGGTGCGCGCGGACGGCGCCGGCTCGTTCAACGCTTCGTGAATCTCGTCCGCCTGCCAGCCGGGAAACGCCCGGCTCTCGGCCGCAACCCGGAACCGACCATGCTCCAGCAGGTGAATCGTCAGTCCCGGGCGGCGCCCACGTGCCCGCCTCGGCGACAGCGTGTCCGGCACCTCCACCCACACTTCCGGGAAGCCCCAGTCCTCGTACAGCGCCAGCTTGGCCCGCCGCGCGTCCGTAGTGTGATCCACTTCCAGCACCACGTCGGGGAAGTCATCCTCGCCGACCACCATGGCCGCCGGCCCCGGCTCCAGCACCACGTCGGGGAAGTCGTCCTCGCCGACCACCATGGCCGCCCCGGCTTGGCCCGCGCCGGATGCAGGTACACCGACTCGTCCGCCTGCATGATGCGCCGCGGCTCGCCGCCGGCGTCGCGCAGCAGCAGGTCCATCGAGCCGTAGCATTCGATCGGCGAACCGCGCACGCCGGCAATCCGCTCGGCCAGGCGCGTCAGGAGCCGCGAGGGCCGCTCGTGATAGGGAGTGGTCGGCTCGCAGATCCAGGCGGTCTCGGTGGCCGCATCCCAATACTCGAGGCGCCCCTCGAAGCGGTCGATCTCGGTGCGCGGCAGGCGGACGGGCTTGCAGCCCGGGAATGCCGGCGGCTGGGCGTGCCGGGGTTGCCCTACTTCGTATACGTCGTGCCGCCTGGTGGGCGGTGCCTTGATGCTGGCCATGGCGGCAGCGTAGGCCGTCTCGCGCGGGCCTGCAAGGCCGGCGGGCCGGCCCTTCGCGATGGTATCGGGGTTGGGGACTCGAACGGATACGGATGATGCTTGACTACGCATTGCAGTTCACCGGCCCACGCTACTGGCGCCCGAGCACCGCCCCCGGGGTGCCGCATTGGCCCATTCCGTTCGTCTACGTCCACCATGCCGGCGGTGCCGGCCAATCAGACTCCGCGCTTCGCCGATCTCCCTGCACCGGGTTTTCGACTCCTGTCCCGAACGCTCGCCGGGCGGCCGGTAGCTGGCGCACGAATCAGGAGGTGCGGATGTAATTCACGATCAACCGAATAACCGAATAACCGAATAACCGAAGATGTCCCCCTCGCCGGAACCGGCTACCGCAGCCAGCCTTCGAGAGCCGACGAGGGGCGGCAGTCCGTTGCATGCTGGTCCGAAAGAGCTGACCAGCGGGCGATGCCTGAGCATCGTTGTTCATGGTCCTCCGTATCACGGTGTGACCGTGCCGACTCTTGAAGAAGAGGAGACATATCATGAGATTCGCAACCTGCAGAACGTGCCTGGCCGTGCTGGTCGGTCTCGTTCTTGCCGCAACCGCCCTGTGGGCCGCCGGCGAAGAAGAGCAGCCGGCCGCCGCCGCCGACAAGCAATACGTCACCGACCCGGTCACCGGCAAGGTGTTCACCGCGCCAGAGTATGGCGGGACAATGATCTACGTGCTGAATACCACCGTTGAGCCTCGTGACGCCTGGTTTGGCCAGGGAGCGGGTCAAGTCATGAGTGGCGTGCTAGAGAAACTGGGCACGGTGGACTGGGCCATAGACAGGGACGCATTTCATTTCGTCGGCGGCTATCCCCCGCCTCTGTCCGCCCTTAGCGGGGCACTAGCTGAAAGCTGGGAACAGCCCGACGCCACCACCTATATCTTCCACATCCGCCAGGGCGTCCACTGGCATGACAAGCCGCCGATGAACGGGCGGGAGCTCACTGCCCAGGATGTCGAGTTCAACTTTCACCGCATGTTGGGAAACAAACTGACCGGCACCCGGTTCAGCGAAGCCGAACCTTCCCCGCGAGTAGATGCGCTCGGAACTTTGCCCTGGGAATCGCTAACGGCCACCGACAAATACACGCTCGTGGTGAGGCTGAAGGAGCCCAGACTCCGTGCCGAACAGCATATGTTGGACCAACTCTATATGTTCATACAGCCTCCCGAGGTAATCGAGCAATACGGGGACATGCAGGATTGGAGGAATATTGTCGGCACCGGGCCCTTCATGATGACTGACTTTGTCCTCGACAGCTCTATCACCTGGACCAAGAATCCCAACTACTGGGGCTTCGACGAGAAATATCCAGAGAACCGCTTACCCTATATTGACGAGCTAAAGGGCCTGTATATGAGCGAGCCGGCAACCATCATGGCGGCACTGCGCTCGGGTCAGGCCGATTACGCAGGTTGGCACGGCAACTCTCAAATCAGGACCATTGACCAGGCAGAGAGCCTCATGCGGACCAACCCGGAGCTCGTGGTGATCCCGTTTACAGAGCGGTCGAATCATGCGACCAAGATCAACACGGCCAAGCCGCCCTTTGACGACATCCGGGTGCGCCGGGCGATGCAGATGGCACTGGACCTCGAGACCATCAACGCTACCTACTTCAAGGGATTTGCCTCTACGACACCTATGGGGCTGGTGAACAACAATTTCTGTTCCGCGGGTTTTTGCGTCCCGTTTGCAGCGTGGCCCGAAGAGATCAAGCAATACTATGGGTATGACCCGGACGGGGCCAACAGGCTGCTCGATGAGGCCGGGCTTCCCCGTGGCGCGGACGGCACCAGATTCGAGGCCACCTACCTACACATCTCGACTTCGGATGTGAGCTGGCCAGAATTACTGAGCGGATTCTGGGGCGCCGTTGGCATTCAGCTCAATATTCAGCCAATTCCCATTAGTGAACTGATCCCTCTCCTACAAGGTAGTGATGACTGGGACATGTGGGTGGGGTCTACCGGCGCCAAGGCTGATCCGTGGTCGCAGATGTCCATGTCTTATGGAGGTTCTACCGGGTGGCATCAGATACCACAGCACGACGCGCAATATGACGCCCTGTATGACGAAATGGTAGCCGCTACCACCGTGGCGGAGCAGACCAGGCCGATTAGAGAGATGGACATGCGCCACCTAGAGCAGCACTGGATGATCTGGGGGCCCGAGGCTCCGCAGTTTGCCGTGCACCAGCCGTGGGTGATGGGTTATGGTGGCGAAGGCGGCTTCGGATCCCAACAGTACGGAAATGTCTGGGCCCGTCTCTGGGTCGACAGTCAGCTCAAGGCCGCATCGGGTCACTAGGGTTTTCGTCGTATCCGACGGACCTTGAGAAGAGGGAGCTGGGAGGCGCCGCGCTTTCCAGCTCCCCTGTGCATTGATGGGGAAATCGTCATGAGGTGTTTGAGGTGAGAGCCTATATTATCAGGCGGTTACTGCTCATCATCCCCACTCTGTTCATACTGACCATCCTGGTCTTTCTGTTGGTGCGCTTCATCCCCGGCGATGTCATAGACATCATCGAAGGTCGCATGTTCTACGAAGGCGGCCAGGCCGATAGCGGCATAGACCGTGAAGCTGTGGAGCGTATGCTGGGATTGGACGTGCCCGTCTACGTGCAGTATGGACGCTGGATGGGAGTGTTGCCGACCCCTGACTGGATGACCGGTGAGCCTCGCTTCAACGGTCTGCTGCAGGGCTCCCTCGGCGATTCACTGTTTGGCGGTCTTACCGTGCGGCAGAGAATCGTCGCCAGCCTACCGGTAACGATACAGCTCGGCCTCATAGCACTCGTGCTCGGGCAGCTGATAGCGCTGCCGGTCGGCATCTACTCGGCGATTCGCCAGGATACGCCCGCCGACTACGCCGGGCGCACCATCGCCGTCATCGGCATGGCAACGCCCAACTTCTGGCTCGGCATCATGGTCATGATCTTCCCCGCAATCTGGTGGGGCTGGGCGCCCCCGCTGCAATACATTTCTCTGATGGAAGACCCGCTGGGGAATCTCGGGATTCTCATCATTCCCAGCGTGATTCTCGGGACGGCCCTGTCCGCCGGCATGATGCGGATGACGCGCACCATGATGCTGGAGGTGCTGCGGCAAGACTATATCAGGACTGCGCGGTCGAAGGGCCTCAAGGAGGGGGCGACTATCATGCGCCACGCCGTCAAGAATGCTCTCATCCCGATGGTTACCCTGGTAGGCATGCAGTTGCCTATCCTGGTAGGTGGCTCGGTTATCATGGAGAGCATCTTCAACCTGCCCGGGTTGGGTGGGCTCCTGGTGAATGGACTCACCGAGCGAGACTACCCGATCGTCTCCGGAGTCAATCTGGTGTTCGCCAGTGTCGTTCTGTTAAGCAACCTGTTCATCGACCTGCTCTATCCCTATCTGGACCCCAGGGTGCGGTATCGATGAGGCGCTCTCCGGTGCGTGAGTCCGCGCGCCATGCCGGGCTGGCCGATTTCTTCCTGAGGCTGGTCAGGGAGAAGCCGCTGGGTACCGCCAGCGGGATTGTGGTGTTGCTGTTGATTCTGGTCAGCATCTTTGCCGAGGTGCTGGCCCCCTATCCAATGGATGAACAACACCTGGTAGACCGGCTGCAGGCCCCATCGGCCACGTATCTGCTCGGTACCGACCAGTTGGGGCGAGACTTCTTGAGCCGCCTCATCTTCGCGGCCCGTCTCTCGTTGGGTGTCGGTCTGGCGGCGACCACGGTCAACGTTATCGTCGCCTTCCTGGTAGGCGGCACTTCAGGATTCCTCGGTGGCAAGCTCGACCTGGTGGTGCAGAGGTTTGTCGATGCCTGGATGGCCTTCCCGGGACTGCTCATCCTGCTCACCGTGATGTCCATAACGGGACGGGGTATACCGCAGATCGTCCTGGTCCTGGGGATATCGGGAGGCATCGGCGGCTCGCGGGTGCTGCGCAGCGCGGTTATCGGTGTGAAGGAGGGGGTCTATTTTCAGGCGGCAGAGGCGAGTGGCAGCACCAAGTGGCGAACACTCATCCGCCATGTCCTGCCCAATATTGCCGCTCCGGTGATCGTCATCTTCAGCATCAACGTCGGCGGGGTGATCATGGCCGAGGCGTCCCTGAGCTTCCTGGGATTCGGTCTGCCCGCGCAGATTCCGAGCTGGGGAGCGATGCTCAGCGGCGATGGGCGTACGCACATGGAGGTGGCGCCATGGCTGGCGCTGTGGCCCGGTCTGTGCCTGACGGTTGTCGTGTACGTTCTCAACATGTTCGGCGATGCCATGCGCGACCTGCTCGACCCGCGGCTGAGGGGTGGCGAAGGGCGTCTTGATGCCGATGCCGCGAGGTCGGTCAAGTAGGTCGTTCGGCCTGCTACGCGTGCAGGACGGCTGACTCGTCGACTGACCGGGCGCGTCAGTCGGGCAGGTAGTCGCGGTGGAAGCGCTGTTTGACCACGCCCTTGGCCAGCAGCTCGTCGACGCGCGCTTCGGGATAGCCGGCTTCGAGCAGGATGGCGCGGGTATCGCCGCCCATGTACGGCATCGGCCCGCACAGCCGCAGCGACGTGTTGCGGAACCGGGCATAGGCGGGCGCCACCGTATCCACCGGAACGCCGGCCGGGTGGTCGGCGATCCTGATGGCCGAGATCGACCGCCCGTCATCCCAGTTGCGCGTGAGGTTGTCCGCGCTCATCTCGTGCAGGTACTCGCGGCGGATATGCTCGATCGAATCGACGCGGTGGCACCCGAGGCCGGCCTGGTTGAAGGCCACGGTCCAGAACGCCACGGGACGCCGCCGGATCGCGGCTTCCAGGAACCTGACGCGGTCGGTGTCCCGCGCCTCGCCCAGCGGGAGGTCGGCCAGCTCGTCGATCGTGGCTGCCCGCGCCAGGTCCGACGGCAGACCCTGCACGAACAGCCAGCCGTCGCGCGCGCGGTACAGCCGCGCCAGCGCGTGCTCGCCGCGGGCGCGCTGTCCGTGTGGCTCGCCGCCCGGCCGGTGACTGTCGGTGGCCACCATGAACGGCGCCTGCACCAGCTGCGCGGCCTGCGCCAGGGAAGCGGACACGCGGTCGCCGCCGCGTCCGGTTCTGCGCTTGTACAGGGCAAGCGCCATTCCGTAGGCGGCCGAGTAGCCGGCCATGTAGTCGATGCACGATCCCCAGCCGTGCAGGACCGGCTTGCCGTCGCCGCCGTAACGGCGCATGATCCCGGTCGCGCCCTGGACCGCGGGGTCGAACGAGGTCCAGGCCGCCCACGGCCCCGGCCGCGGACCGCCGTAGGCGGTGAAGCTCAGGTAGACGATGTCGGGTTTGCGCCGCTTGGCGCTCTCGTAGTCGATGCCCAGCCGCTCCGCCACGCCGAGGCGGAAGTTGTGCACCACCACGTCGGCGGTCTGCAGCAGGTCCCAGAAGATGCCCAGCCCCTGCTCGGTCTTGAGGTCGAGCACCATCGAACGCTTGCCCTGGCTCACTTCGAGCGGGAACCAGCAGAACCGCAGCGGGCCGAGGTAGGTGGTGGGCGGGTCGATCTTGATCACCTCCGCGCCGTACTCGGCCAGCGTGCGGGCGCTGCACGGGCCGGCCAGCACGTTGGACAGGTCCAGCACCCGGACGCCGCTCAGGAGCTGCCGGGTCGCGGTGCCCTGGGGAGCCGTGCCCTGGGGGTCGGTGCCCTGGGGCGCGGTGGCTTGCGGCGCGTCAGTCCGGGGCGCTGCGGCCGGGGCCGCGCTGGCTTGGGACACGGTGGTTTGGGACACGGCGTCCGGTGGAGCCGCCGGGCGGCTTGCCGAGCCCCGGACGCCGGCCGTGCGCTCCGGGCCGCCGGCGCCGCCGGCTGCCGCCCCGGACGCGGTCCGGCCGGCAGCCGGCGTCTGCTCCAGCTCCGTGAGCACGGCCTCGAGCTCGCCGTCGACCGCGGCGCGCGGGTCGTACCACCGGTCCGCGGTCCCGCGCAGCGAAACCTGAACCCCCAACTGCCGCATCGTCCCGTGGCGGGGATCGTCGACGTCGACCGTAAGCCCGGCGGTCAGGGCCTCCGGCGCGTGCAGCCACTCGCCGGCGGTGCGCTGCGGCGAGAACGGCACGCTCCCGTCGATCAGCTGCTCCCAGTGCGCCGCCGGCTGCTCGGCGAACAGCCGCGTCAGCCGCTTCCGGATCCTGCGCTTCCAGGACCTGCGCAGCATGGTCCAATCCTGGACGTTGTTGGTCAGCTCCAGGTTTTCGTACACGTAGCGGTCGACCATGCCGGCCTGGATCAGCTCGTCGTACAGCCCCATCGCCTTGAGGAACGCCTGGCTGTGGTTGGAGTTGCCGCCGGCCAGCAGGAACACCCAGCGGCCGTCGCCGGTGCGGTAGCTGTCGTTCGGACCGGGGTGGATGCGGCCCAGTCGCCGCAGGATGGCGCGCCAGCCGCGGCCGCCGGTGAGGCGCACGTACGCCCGCACCAGCGGCACCAGGAACCGTTCGGTGCAGCGCGGCATGATCGGCATGCCGTACCGGACCGGCTGCTTCGCCACGCGGTACAGCAGCACGCCGGTCGCCGCCAGCGCCGCCCCCAGCAGCGGCACCTCGATCA
Organism: Spirochaetia bacterium; assembly: GCA_965198005.1. Lineage (GTDB taxonomy): Bacteria > Spirochaetota > Spirochaetia > SZUA-6 > Bin103 > Bin103. The sequence goes on along the minus strand of CBDAOI010000001.1, from coordinate 180,509 downwards.
CCTCGCCGCGCCCGGTCTCGGCGCGCCCGTAGAGGGCCAGGGTCACCGCCAGCGCGCCGTGAATGGCGCCGTAGGTGGAGGCCAGCGGGATCGGCGTGTAGACCGGCGGCGCTCCGACCAGGCGGCCCAGCGAGTCGAGGTCGGTAAACAGCCCGCAGGCCGCGTTCAGCACCCCTTCGAAGGCGCGGATGTTGGCCTTCTCCTGGTCGGTCGACGCGAATCCGGGCAGCGACAGGTAGATCAGGCGCGGATGCCGCTCGGTGACCACGCGCGCTCCGAGACCGAGCCGGTCCATCACGCCCGGGCGAAAGTTCTCGATGACGACGTCGGCGGCGGCGATCAGGCGCTTGGCGGCGGCCAAGCCGGCGGGGCTCTTGAGGTCCAGCTCGAGCCGCGTCTTGCCGCGGTTGTACATCGCATCCGCGGCGGCGCCGTGATCCGCGCGGTCGGCGCTCCGGCTGCCGGGCCGGTCGACCTTGATCACCTCGGCCCCCTGGTCGGCCAGGAGCATGCCGGTCAGCGGCCCCGCAATGTAGTGGCCGAAGTCGACCACCCGCACTCCCGCCAGCGGCGGCGCGCCATCAGGCGGCATGGGCCGTGTCTCCCGGCCGCACGCCGAGCACGTCTCGTACGGCGTCGACGACCATGGGCAGACTGTACACGACAATCATTGTCACCGCCAATCCCATCGATCCTATCGATCCCATATGTCCGACTCGTCCAACGCGTGCGACTCGGTCAGGCGGTCTTCCGCAGTGCCAAGTCCAGGGCTGCCGATTCGCGTCCCAAAGCATGCTCGAACCCGGGCCGCGACGGGGTCATGAAGGTGATCGACTCGAAAAAGTCGTCGAGAGCGACGAACAACCCATTATCTTCCGCCCACCGGCGCATCCGCTGATTGCAGGAATGCCTCCACGACAGGATTTCAACGCGCCAGCCACGCTTATGCATGCGCTCCAGTGTCCGGTGGAAGCCCGTGCCTCCATGGTACCCTGCGCCGTCGCCGGTCAGCAAGACCACAACGCCGGGGTTTCCGTTGTAGTCGAGGGCATCTTCCAGCATTCGCAACTGGAGTATCCGATCCGGCGTGTCCTGTTCGCTCCGCTCCGCGCTTCCACGGTCGAAGAGCTGGACTTCCACTCCCGCAGCTTCCATTCGATTCCACAACTGGCGCATCTCCGGGGGTATCGAGCCCGCGGCCACCGCCCGCCCAAGCGTGCGGTCGGCATGCGCCAAACGGAGGATGTTGTCGAAGTTGATGCGCACGCGATAGCGAGCGTCGGGGCCTTCGTTGCGTTCCTCTGCGAAGCGCTGCGGTTCGTGAAAGATGTTCGAGTTGTCCCAATAGATGAATACGCGGCTCATGTAACTGTCGTCTCCTCCCTGACTACGGTTGGCGGCCGCGTGCCGGTGCGTTGCTCGCGCTTCTCGCTGGCCTTGACCGCCGCCCAGATGCGCTTCGCCTCATCCACCGTTACCTCGGTGCCGTCGAACACGTAGGGCTTGCGCCGCCGCATCTTGGCCACGACGCCGTCCACGATCTCGTGCGCCTGGAAGTGGCCGGCGCGCTCGGCCAGCAGGGCGCAGATCAGAGTATCCCACAGCAGATCGCCCAATTCTTCCTTGAGGTTGGCGGGATCCCGATTGGCGACCGCCTGCAGCACCTCGCCCGCCTCGGCGTGCAACTCGCGCGCGTACTGTTCGATGGTGCACTGCTTCAGCCACGGACAGCGCGCCGCCACCTGCCGCAGGGCGCCGGTCAGGCGCTCAAGACTGGCCAGCACCGCCGCCGACCCCCGCGTCCATCTCGCCCGGCTCGTCCGGTTCGTCCAGCCGGTACACGCGCCGGGCGGTGCCGCTGAACATCGCGTCCTGCTCGTCGTCGGAGCAGGCCGCGACGATCTTCTTGAAGGCGTTGTACAGGGCCGAGTAGGTCACCGACAGCTTGTCGACCGGGAAATTGCTCTCGAACATGCACCGCCGCGGGCCGAACTGTTCGATGGCGAACTCGTAGTACGGGCGGTGGGCGGCGACGATCTCGTCGGAGGTCGCGGAGGTCGCCCGGCGCTCCCAGCCGAAGCCGTTCTCCGGCTGCGCCAGGCCGCCGAGCTTGGCGAACACGTGCGGCAGGCGGGCCAGCTCGGCGAGGTCGCGCCGCCACTGGCTGAAGATCTCCTGCCGGCGCGCGCCGTAGGGGCCGAAGCCGAGCGGCATGCCGACGTGGTCGAGGATGATCACCGTATCCGGGGCGGAGCGGGCGAGGGCGATGAACTCGGGAAGCTGGAAGTGATAGTGATAGCTCTCGTAGGTCAGGCTCCGTTCGCCGAGCAGCCGCACCCCCTCCCGGAACTTCGGGTCGGCGGCCAGGCCGGCGGGCGCGCGGCCGGGCGGGCGGGGGTGAATGGCGGGGTTCTCGGCGCGCGCGATGGCGTGGCGGATGCCGCGCAACAACCCCGCCCCGGCCTCGGCGTGGGCGTCGAGCACGCCGCCGACCGCGCGCCCCAGGCCCAGGTCGGCGCGGGCGACGATCCCCGCCAGGGTCGATCCGGCGCCGCCGGCGCTGGTGCGGGCGATGTCCGCCAGCCACTCGGTCTCGCCGACCGGGCGCAGCTCCGGGGGACCGGCCGGGCGGTAGCCGGAGCCGGCCTCGACGTGGACGGTCTGCACCACGCGGTGGCCCGACCCGGTGTCGCGCCACAGGTCGTCCAGCAGATAGACGCCGCCGTCGCGCGGCGTGTCGTACAGATGGTGATGGGCGTCCACCACCACCCGCCCCGGATCCAGAGCCTGTTCCTCGATTGCCCGTTGCGCCATGATGCCTCCCTGGCCTCCCCGATCCTTCGTTGACACTACTGCTGCTTGAACGCGCGCCAGCGCTCGATCGCCGCGGCCGAGCGCGGGCTGCGGGAGCAGGCGATCGCCACGTTCACCAGCGCGGGGCGGCCGGCCGTGAGCGCGGCCTGCAACGCCGGCCGCAACTCCTCCCGGCGCCGGACGTGGAAGCCGTCGGCGCCCAGCCCGCGGGCGACCAGGTCATAGCGCGCCGGCAGCAGATCGGTAACCACCGTGCGCCCGTACACGCCGAGCTGGATCTGGCGGTCGATGCCCCACGCCGCGTCGTTGCCCACCACCAGCGCCACGTCGATCCCGTGGCGCACCGCGGTGTCCAGCTCGAACCCGTTGAACCCGAACGCGCCGTCGCCGGTGGCCAGCACCACGTTGGTGTCGGGGCGCGCCAGCTTCATCGCCATTGCCGTGGGCAGCCCCGAGCCGAGCATCCCGAAGGTCGAGAAGTAGGACCAGGCCAGAGGGCGATAGGCGCCGACGTAGGCGCGCCCGAAGTGGCCGAAGTCGCCGCCTTCGAACACGATGGAGTCCTGCTTCCCCAGCAGCTTCCGCAGTTCGGTGAAGATCGCCATGCCGTGCAGCGGCTCGGTGTCGCCGTCCAGTTCCTCCAGCCACGAGTCCATGCGTTGTCGTTCCCCGGCCAGCCGTGCGCGCCACTGGTCGCGGGCATCCCCGGCGCCGCCGGTCCGGTCGCGGCCGGCGGCGGCGTCGGCCAGTTGGGTCAGCACGGCGTCGGTGTCGCCGGCCAGGCCCACGTCGACCGGGCGGTTGCGGCCGATCTCGGCCGCCTCGGGGTCGATCTGGATCAGGCGCGCCGCGGCGGCCACCGCCGGCGGCGCCGCGTAGCGCATCACGAGGTCCTGCTTGCGTCCGACCAGCACCACCACGTCCGCCTCGCTGACCAGCCTGGCGGCCCAGTTCAGGCCGGTGTCGTAGAAGCCGGCGCACCATGGGTGGTCATCCGGGATCAGTCCGCGCGCGTCGCCCTCGGTCATCACCGGCGTGCGCGTGGCCTCGGCGAACCGCGTGAGCGCCTCCCCCGAACGGGAGTAGGCGGCCGCGCCGCCGGCAATCGCCACCGGCTGCTCGGCGGCCGCCAGCAGATCGAGGGCGGTGCGCACCGCGTCCGGGTCGGCAGCCGCGACCGGCCGCGCGTGGCGGTCCGTCACCACCGTGAAGTCGACCTCGGCGGCGGGGACGGCGCTGCGTTGCAGGTCCAGCGGGATCGTGAGGTGCACCGGCCCGCGCCGGCCGGAGTAGGCCAGCCGCAGGGCGCGCGCCACCGTGTCCGGGATGCGGCGCGGATCGGTGACCATCTCGGACAGCCTGGTGACCGGCCGCGCCATGCCCACCTGATCGATCTCCTGCATCGCCCCGCGGCCCAGCTCAGCCAGCTCCGCCGACCCGCCGATCGACAGCAGCGGTCCCTCGGTGTGGACCGCGTTGGCCAGCGCGGGCACCACGTTGGCGAACCCCGGCGTGGTGGCGATCACGACTCCGGGCTTGCCGGTGATGCGCGCCCAGGTGTCGGCCATGTGCGCCGCCGCCTGCTCGTGCCGGGCGTCGATCAGGCGGAACTCGCCGCCGGTCATCTCGTCCAGCACGGGCAGCACGTGATCGCCGACGATGGTAAACGTCTCGCGGACTCCCGCCAGCGCCAGCGTGCGCGCCAGTATCTGCGCGCCGGTGAGCTTACCGGACGCCATGCGCAACCTCGTGTGACTTCGTCATGTCCCTCTCATGTTCGGCAGGCCGGCGTGTCGGGCCGCCGTCGTCCGCGTGCCGTGCGTGCGTGGTACCGTAGCATACTTCGGATACTCCGGATGAGCGATGGACAGCGCCGGTGGGCGGGCGCCATACTGGCCGGCGATGGAGCAGCCGCCGGTGGTGAGCACACGGAACGCCGGGGTGAAACGGGTGATGCGGCTGCGCCGCCGGCGGGCGCGCGACCGCGAGCGGCTGTTCCTGATCGAAGGCTACCGCGAGTTGTTGCGGGCGGTGGAGGCGGGGTTGCCGCTGGAGTCGGTGTACCACTGTCCGCCGTTCTACCTGGGCAGCAATGAGCCGGCGTTGCTGGACCGCGCCTGCCACGCCTGCGGCGCCAGGCTGCTCGAAACGGCACCCGCGGTATTTGCCAGGCTGTCCTACCGCGACCGCCCCGACGGCCTGCTCGCGGTGGCGCCGCAGCCGGCCTGGACGCTCGACCGCCTGCCCGCGCCGCCGCCCGATCCGTTGTACGTGGTGGCCACCGCCATCGAGAAACCGGGCAACCTGGGCACGCTGCTGCGCACCGCCGACGCGGTGGGCGCCGCCGCGCTGATCGCCTGCGACCCGGTGACCGATCTGTTCAATCCGAACGTGGTGCGCGCCAGCGTCGGCACGCTGTTCACGGTCCCGGCGGCCCAAGCGGACGCCGCGGCCACGCGCCGCTGGCTCACCGCCCGCGGCGTGCGTACGGTGGTCACCACACCCGCCGCCGAGCGGTGCTATACCGACCACGACCTTACCGGCGCGCTGGCCGTGGTCCTCGGCAACGAGCAGTTCGGCCTCGACGCCGCGTGGCTGAGCGGCGCACACGGCGCGGTGTCGATCCCGATGCTGGGCCGCGCCGATTCGATCAACGTCGCCATGGCGGGGACCGCCCTCTTGTTCGAGGCGCTGCGCCAGCGCCGGAGCGGCGCGGCCGGCCGATGAGCCGCGGTCGCTGCGGCTGTGCTGGTGAAGTCAGCCGCCTGCGGCGCGCGATTCACGGAGCGCGGCAAGGAACTCCTCCTCGTCCGTGCAGCCAAGGGCCGCCGCCAGCAGCGCGTCCTCGGACACCGCGGCAAACGCCGCCGCGTCGGCGGGGAACCTCGCTGACACCTCGATGCCCCGCGCCAGCAGTATCTGGCGAAGCATCTTCGCCCGCCTGCGTCAGGCAAACCTGGCTACGACTCGACGGTGACGGCGGTACCGCTGGCGCACACCATCAGCATGCTGCCGCCCTGGCCCACGACTTCGTAATCGAGGTCGATGCCCACCACCGCGTTGCCGCCCTGCTGCCGGGCCGCCTCGGTCACTTCCTCCAGGGCCAGCTCGCGGGCATTGCGCAACTCCGCCTCGTAGGCCGCGGAGCGGCCGCCGACGATGTCGCGGATGCCGGCGAAGAAATCCTTGAAGATGTTGGCGCCGATGATCGCCTCTCCGGTGACGATGCCGCAGTAGGCGCGAATGGTCTTGCCTTCGATGGTCGGCGTAGTCGTCAGAATCATATCGCTGCCTCCTGGTTGGGGTCGGGTGCGAACGCTGAGCGATGCTCTACCATCAGCAGCCGGCGGATTACGTAGGCACTCATTTCTTGACCTCGTTCAAGCCCCTACGAACCCGACGGCGCGCCGTGGGCGAGCACGTGGGCCATCAGCGAGGGAATACCGGGCTCGTAGCGAACCGGCGGCAGCTGGCCCGGCGGTCGCCAGACGAAGCCCAGGCGCTGCAGGACGGCCAGCGCCGCCCGCGCCTGCCCCGGGTCCGCGTTGGGCGCGAGGCCGGCGGCGACCGCGGACTTCAACTCCTCATAGGTCAGCGTCGGCACGGATTGAAACCGGGCGGCCACCCGCTCGGCCACTGCCAGCCAGCCCGATTGATCCAACTCGAGATACCGATCCTCGTAGTAGTCGGTGACTCGGGCGGCCACGTCAGGTCGCGCCGCAAGCGCGTGGTCGGCGGTCAGCCGCGTGGCGCCGGTGGCGAGGTGCCGCTTCCACAGGGCCTCGCCCCAGAGTTGGACGAAGTACGGATGGCGCTGGCTGTCTTCGACGGCCGCATCGAGGGCCTCGGCGTCGATGCGCACGCCGTGGGCGGCCAGCGGCTCGACCAGGGCGGCTCGGGTGGCCGCGTCGCTCAGCAGGCCGATGCCCAGTCGGCCCACGCCCAAGCGGCTCCAGAAGGATGCATTCATGGCGCCGAGATGCGCCGCCAAGCCCGGCGTGCCCGCCAGCACCAGCAGAAACGGCGCCTCATCGCGCACTTGTTGACTGGCGTTGAGCAGCGTTCTGCCCACCTCCAGGTCCAGCGTATGCGCCTCGTCGAGCAGGACCGCAAGCGGTCGCTTGCGGCACCGCGCGGCCAATACCGTCTGCAGGTTCCGCATGCCCCCGGATCGGGGCGCCCATTCGACCGAGCCGACCGCCGCGACGCCCACTTTCCGGGGCAGCAGCTTCGCTAGCCCGGGCGGCGGCGACAGGACATCGACCAATGCGTCACGGGTGGGGATATCGCTCGGAGTCAGGGCCGCCACGTCCACTTCCGGCTCGCGCTCGCGGCAGGCGCGCTTGAACCAGTTGAGCAGCACGGTCTTGCCGTTGCCGCGCGGCCCGGTCAGAGCGACGTCGTGCGGCGGGGAGGTCCCGCCGAGCAGGTCCGCCAAGCACTGGGTCAATACCGCCTGCTCCCGCTCGCGCCCGGTGAGCGCCGGCGGGTCGGCGCCCGTGCCGGGAGTGAATACACGCTGTCCCGGCGCCTTCATGTCGACTAACCCAAACCTGCGGCAATCCACCGGCGAATCATGGCCATGACGCACCATTATCGACACCAGCGGAAGCGGTGTCACCCCCTCCCGCAGCCACGCAGCCACAGCCAAGCCAGGGCAGCCAGTCGGGCGTAGCCGGCACGGGTGAAGCTGGGCTACACTGGGCGCGGCGTGAGCAAGGTCAGCGTGACAGGGTTCGATACCGTGCTGCGGCGCACCGAGGCGCTGCCGGAGCAGCTCCATCGCGTGCACGACCTGGTGCTGGCCAACCTGGCGATGATCGCCGAGATTCCGGCGCCCACCTTCGGCGAGGAGGCGCGGGCCGCGTTCGTGCAGGAACGGTTCGCGGAGCTGGGCTACCTCGACTGCTCGCTGGACGAAATGGGCAACGTCGCCGGCGTGCTGCCCGGTGGCGAGCCGGACGGCCAGCGCAACATCCTGGTGGTAGCGCACGTCGACACGCCGGTGGCCGCCAGCGTGAACCACACCGTCGTGGTGCAGCCGGATCGCGTGACCGGTGCGTCGGTCGCGGAGAACGCGCTGGGGCTGGCCGCGGTGACCGCGCTGCCGACGGTGCTGGAGCGCCTGGGACTGTCGCTGCGCTCCAATCTGCTGGGCCTGGCCTGCAGCCGCGGGCTCGGGCGCGGCAACCTGGCGGGGGTGCGCTTCTTTCTCGACCACGCCGACCTGCCGCTGCAGTTCGGGCTGTGCGTGGAGGGGGTGCAGCTCGGCCGCCTCAGCTACAGCTCGATCGGCATGATTCGCGGCGAGATCATCTGCACCGTGCCGGAGGAATACGACTGGACCCGGTTCGGCGCCCGCGGCGCAATCTCCACCCTCAACGACATCATCAGCCGCATGCTGGAGATCCCCACTCCCGAACGGCCGCGCACCACCATCGTGCTGGGGCGGATCGAGGGCGGCACGTCGGCCAGCCGGGTGGCGACCAGCGCCACGCTGCAGTTCGAGGCGCGCAGCGAGTCGGGGGCGATGGTGCGCCAGCTCCTGCAGGACATCTCCGACATCATTGACGAGGTCTCCTCCCAGACCGCGGCCGACATCAGCCTGAACGTGTTCGCCCGCCGCCGTCCGGGCGGGCTCGGCTTCACCCACCCGCTGGTGCGCCGCACCCGGCGGCTGATGCAGAGCCTGGCGCTCACTCCGCGGCTGTCGCCCAGCACCTCGGAGCTGTCCGCCTTCATCGACCATCGGATTCCGGCGGTGACCGTGGGGCTGACTTCGGGCGAGGCGCTGGGGCAGGCGACCGAGTCGATTCGGATCGAGCCGATCTACACCGGCTTGGCGCAGCTCCTGGGCATCCTGCTGGCCATGGACGGAGGCTGCTGCGAGTGAGCTGGCTGGAAACCAACACCTTCCACCACAGCCAGTTCGAGCTGGCCGAGTTGGAGCGGCGCAAGCGCGACCTCGGCCTCTCCATCTCGCTGTGCATCCCGACCCTCAACGAGGAGCGCACCATCGGCAAGGAGATCGTGGTGCTGAAGTCGGAGTTGATGGACCGCCACCGACTGGTCGACGAGATTGCGGTGATCGACTCCGGTTCCGAGGACGATACCCGCACGGTGGCGCGCGCGTTCGGCGCCGACGTGTATCCGGCCGCCGAGATTCTGCCGGAGTGCGGGCACCATCGCGGCAAGGGCGAGAATCTGTGGAAGGCGGTGTACCAGTTGTCCGGCGACATCATCGTCTACGTCGACGCCGACATCACCAACATCCACCCGCGCTTCGTGTACGGACTGGTGGGGCCGTTGCTGAGCATGCCGGAAGTGTCATACGTCAAGGCGTTCTACGACCGGCCGCTGGCGCAGTCGGCGCGGCTGCGGCCGTCCGGCGGCGGGCGGGTAACCGAGATCCTGATCCGGCCGCTGTTCTCGCTGTTCTTTCCCGAGCTGAGCGCCCTGATCCAGCCGTTGTCGGGGGAATACGCGGTGCGCCGGGAAGTGCTGGAGAAGATTCCGTTTCCGATCGGGTACGGCGTCGAGACCTCCCACATCATCGACGTCCACCACCGCTGGGGCATGACCGCGTTCGCGCAGACCGATCTCGACCGGCGCATCCATACCAACCAGCCCACCGCGGCGCTGGGACGGATGGGGTTCCGCATCCTGCAGACCTTCCTGACCCGGGTCGAGTCGCTGGGCATCATCAGCCGGCTGCCGGAACTCAACACCACGCTGCGCCAGTTCATGGTGGACGAGGGCCGCTACGAGCAGGTCAGCCACGAGATTCGGGAACTGGAGCGGCCGCCGATGATCGAGCTGGCGGCCTACCGCGCGAAGTTCGCGCGCGACGGGTAGCGGGCGCCGTCGAGCGGCAGGAGCGCCGGCCCGGGCGTCAGAGCTGAATCAGGTCAGAGCTGAATCAAGTCGTACAGCCGCGTGAGCAGGTCGCGCGCCGACACGATGCCGTCGATCCGGCCGGCGGGGTCGACCAGGGGGATGTGCAGGAACGACCCGACCACCATCTTGTTGATCGCCACCGCCAGGCTGTCATCCCGGCGCAGCACCACCGGGTCCGGCGTCATCACCCGGTCCAGCGGCACGTCGCGCGGCGCCAGCCCCGGCGCCAGCACGCGGCTCAGCAGGTCGTGCTCGGTGAAGATGCCGCGTACGGTTCCGTTCTCCACCACCAGCACGCAGCCGGTGTGATGCGCGCGCATCTCTTCCACGGCGAACGTGACCGGGGCGCGCGCCTCCACCAGCAGCGGCGTACGCGGCTGCAGCACGTCCACCAGGTCGCCGAGCAGGTGCTGGTCGAACGGGGTCTGCCAGCGCACCTGCTCGGAGCGGAACAGATCCGCGTCGCACGCCTCGCACTCCGCGGTGCCGGTCTCGTTGGCGAAGCCACACTCGATGCAGATCAACGTGTCGGCCGGTCTGATGTCGGTCGGGTTCGAGTCAGGCAACGTTCCAGGTATCTCCTGCGCGTAGGAGTGCGTTCACGTCGCCGTCGCCCATCCGCTCGCGCGCGTCTCGGATCTGCTCGCGCATGCCCTCCTCGTAGGTGGGCTTGTCGACCGCGCGCAGCACCCCGAACGGCAGCGGCACGCCGGTGCTCGGCGACATGTGCGCCAGTAGGTAGGGGAGGACGTTCTTCGGCACCGTCTCGTCGTGGATCAGCACGTCCGGATCGTCGGCGTCGCACACCACCGGGTTGAGCCCGTCCAGCTTGATGCCCTTGTCCCGATTCTTGCCGAAGATCAGCGGCTTGCCATGTTCCAGGTTGACCGTGCGTTCGGCGCGTACCGTGCGTTCGGCGACGTAGTCGAACACGCCGTCGTTGAACACGTTGCAGTTCTGGTAGACCTCCACGAAGCAGCCGCCGCGGTGGTGGGCGGCGCGCTTGAGGACGGCCCCCAGGTGCTTGGTGTCGGTGGCGATGGTGCGGGCGACGAAGCTGGCCTCGGCCGCCAGCGCGATGCGCGCCGGGCTGATCGGATGCTCGATCGAGCCGCTGGGCGAGCTGACCGTCTTCTTGCCCACCGCGCTGGTCGGGGAGTACTGCCCCTTGGTGAGGCCGTAGATGCGGTTGTTGAACAGGATGATGTTCAGGTCCATGTTGCGCCGCAGCGCGTGAATCAGGTGGTTGCCGCCGATCGAGAGACCGTCGCCGTCGCCGGTAATCACGAACACCAGCAGCTCGGGGCGGGTGATCTTCAATCCCGAGGCGAAGGTGGGCGCCCGGCCGTGAATCGAGTGGAACCCGTAGGTGTTGAGGTAGTAGGGGAAGCGGCTGGAGCAGCCGATCCCGCTGATGAACACGATGTTCTCGCGCGGTACCCCGAGTTCGGGCAGCACGCGCTGGGTCTGCGCCAGGACCGCATAGTCGCCGCACCCCGGGCACCAGCGCACTTCCTGATCGGAAACGAAGTCCTTGCGGGTAAGGGCAGGCGCTGCCGTTGCGTTCACTTCATACCTCCACGGTTGCCGTTGGTTGCGGGCGCCGCCAACTCCTCGACGACGGCATCCTGAATCTCGCGCACCAGAAACGGCTTGCCCTTGATCTTGGACAGCCGGTGCGCGTTGACCCCGAACGTGTCGGCGATCAGGAGCCGGAGCTGACCCCGGTTCAGTTCGGGAATCAGCACCTGCTCGAATCGCCTCAGCACGTCGCCCAGGTTGGACGGAAACGGGTTCAGGTACCGGAGATGGGCGTTGGCTACCGCCACTCCCTGCGCGCGCAGCTTCTCGCACGCGGTGATGATGGCGCCGTAGGTGCTGCCCCAGCCGAGCACCAGCAACCGCCCCGATTGCGGGCCGTGCACCGCGACGTCCGGGATGCTGTCGGCAATCGCGGCGATCTTGCGCGCCCGCAAGCGGACCATGCGCTCGTTGTTCTCGGGATCGTAGCTTACGTTACCGGTAACGTCGGCCTTGGCCAAGCCGCCCACGCGATGTTCCAGCCCCGGCGTGCCGGGAATCGCCCACGGCCGGGCCAGGGTGCGCGGGTCGCGGGCGTAGGGCTGAAATCCGTCGGGGTCGGTGCGGAACTGCACCGTGATCGAGGGCAGATCGTCCATTGCCGGGATGCGCCACGGTTCCGAGCCGTTGGCGAGGTAGCCGTCGGAAAGAAACAGCACCGGGGTCATGTAGTGCACTGCGATGCGGAACGCCTCGATGATCAGCTCGAAGCAGTCTCCGGGGGTGGCGGGCGCGACCACGGCGACCGGCGCCTCGCCGTTGCGGCCGAACATCGCCTGCAGCAGGTCCGCCTGCTCGGTCTTGGTCGGCATGCCGGTGGAGGGGCCGGCGCGCTGCACGTCGATTACCACCAGCGGCAGCTCGACCACTACCGCCAGCCCCAGTGCCTCGCTCTTCAGGGCCAGCCCGGGGCCGCTGGTGGCGGTCACCGCCAGCGATCCGCCGAAGGCCGCCCCGATGGCGGCGCCGATCGCGGCGATCTCGTCCTCGGCCTGGAAGGTGACGACTCCCAGGTTCCGGTGGCGCGCCAGCTCGTGCAGGATCGAGCTGGCAGGGGTGATCGGGTAGCTGGCGTAGAACAGCGGGCGGTCGGCGAGATGGCCGGCGGTGATGCAGCCGAGCGCCGTCGCGTGGTTGCCGGTGATGTTGCGATAGGTGCCGGCGGGCAGGTCGGCGGCCGGCACCGAATAGGCGGTGGTGAACAGTTCGGTGGTGTCCGCGAAGGCGTAGCCTGCCGTGAGCGCGGCGCTGTTGGCGGCGACGACCGCGGGGCGCGAGCCCCATTTCTGCTTGAACCAGCGCAACGTCGGGTCGAGCGTGCGGTCGTAGAGCCAGTACACGATGCCCAACGCGTAGAAGTTCTTGCACCGCCCCGCCTCGCGCGGGCTCAGCTTCAGGTGCGCCAGCGCGCGCTGGTTCTGCGAGGTGATCGGCAGCGGAATTAGCCGAAATGCGCTCAGGGAGTCGTCGGTAAGCGGATTCTGCTCGTAACCGGCCTTGCTCAGCCCCTGGGCGGTGAAGGCGTCCTCGTTCACGATCAGCGTGCCGCCCTCGGGAATCTCGGCCAGGTTGGCCTTCAAGGCCGCCGGGTTGAGCGCCACCAGCACGTCGGGCATGTCTCCGGGCGTGTGGATGTCTTCGCTGGCGAAGCTGATCTGGAAGGCGCTCACCCCCGGCAGGGTTCCGGCCGGGGCGCGAATCTCGGCCGGAAAGTCGGGCAGGGTCGCGAGGTCGTTGCCCAGCACCGCGGAGGTGTTGGTGAGCTGCGACCCGATCACCTGCAGGCCGTCGCCCGAGTCGCCCGCGAAGCGCACGGTAACGCGGTCGACCGTGGTTCGCTGGGCGGTGATCATGCTCCCTCCGGCGCCTGCAGGGTCTGATGCGGCCGGGGCGGCAGGTTGAGGATCCGGTCGGGCAGCATCTCGGCCAGAAACTGGAACAGATTGTGGGCGGTCAGGACCCCGATGAACTCGCGCTGGCCGTTCACGATGGGCAGGTGGCGGTAGCGCCTTCTGGCCATCGGTTCCAGGGCCAGACTGACCGCGTGCGACGCTTCCAGGACGGTCGGATCCGGGGTCATGAAGTCGCGCACCGGTGCGTCCGGCAGCCCGTCGGGACGCACCGTCCGGGCCAGCAGGTCGCGTTCGGTGAAGATGCCGGCCAAGCGCTCCCCAGTGAACACCAGTGCGTGGTCGGTCCCGGCATCATGCATGGCCGCCACCACCTCGCGCACCGCGGCGGTGTCACGCACCGAAAGCGACTGCTCGAGCGTGATCGACCCGATCGGATGGTGCTCCAACTCATGATACACCGACACGTCCGATTGTCTCCCAATCTAAATGTGGACGCAACTGCCGAAAAAATCAACCGAATTCGCAGGCCGCGTGGGGGCGGTGTCGGGCGGAGCGGGCCGATGGGCGGGCGTTGCCAACGGCGGCCGCGTTGTCTAGGGTGGGAGCGTGAATGCCCTGCCCGGCGCCATCCTGTTCGACCTGGACGATACCGTGGTCGATACCCACCGGGCGGCGCTCGGTGCCTGGCAGGAAGCAGCCGCCCGGATCGAGCGCACCCATGGCCTGGACCGGGAGCGGGCGTTCGCGGAGTTCCAGGCCGCCGACCGCTGGTTCTGGCAGGCGCCGGACCGCCAGGACTGGGGCCGGCTCGACCAGGCCGGGGCGCGAACCTGCATCGCGCGCCGCGGTCTGCGGCAACTCGGGGTGCCGGACGACGGCATCTCGCACTGGGTCGGCCCGTTCGTGGTGGCGGAGCGGGTGCGGCTGCTGCGACCGTTCCCTGGGGCGTTGGAGACGCTCGGCGAGTTGCGCCGCCACGGGGTGGCGCTTGGGCTGGTGACCAACGGCGAGGCGGCCGGCCAGCGCGCCAAGATCGCGCGGGTGGAGTTGGCGTCCCGGTTCGACGTGGTGGTGGTGGAAGGCGAGTTCGGCAGCGGCAAGCCGGGCCGGGCGGTGTTCGAGCACGCGCTGGCCAGCCTGGGCGCGACCGCCGCGGACGCCTGGATGGTGGGCGACGATCTGGCGAAGGACATCGCCGGCGGCTTGGCTCTGGGCCTGCACACGGTGTGGGTGGACAGCCGCCGGCGCGGACTGCCGGCGGACGCTCCGGTGCGGCCGGACCGTATCGTGCACGCGATCGCGGAGCTGGTGGCGCGATGACCTGCTGCGACGTGGCGGTGGTCGGCGCCGGCCCCGCGGGCGCCACGGCGGCCCTGCATCTGGCGCGGGGCGGACTGCGCGTGGTGCTGCTGGAACGCCGGGCGCCGCCACGCTCCAAGACCTGCGGCGGCGGGGTGGTGCGGCGTGCGCTGCAACCCCTGCCGCCCGACGTACGGGCTGCGCTGCTGGTCGAGGCGGTCGAGGCGGTGTGCCGGCGGATCGCCGTCGGGTTGCTGCGCCGCGGGACCGAGACCGTGATCGAGCCGCGCCGGCCTCCGATCTACCTGGTGATGCGGGCCAGCTTCGACGCGGCCCTGGTCCGTGCCGCGGTGCGGGCGGGCGCGCGTTTGATGGTGGCCGCCGTGGAGCGGTTGGGTCCGGGTCCGGCGGCCGGGTGCGTGACCCTCGGAACGGAAGCCGGGGAAGAAGTGAGCGCTCGGTTTGTGGTAGGGGCCGATGGAGCGACCGGTACGTGCGCGCGGCTTCTGGGTGCACGGCCACGGCGCGTGCCCGCGTTGGAGTGCGAAGTGCGGGTGGGCGGGGCGGACTGGAGGCGTCTGGGGCACACGGCGCGGTTCGACTTCGAGGTGGTCCACCACGGTTACGTATCTCCCCGCGACGGGTGCGGCGTCGTACAGCATCGGCGTTGCCGTACTCCCGATAACTGCGTGCGGTCGCCGATGCTTCACCGGCGCTTCATGGGACATGATGGACATGATGAAGAGCCGGTGACGTGCCGCTACACCGGCGCTGATGGTCAGCCGCGCACCCGGCTCACGTGGGGCAGGTGCGGTCAGGCTGACAGGAAGGCGGCCACCGCGGCCGCGGTCTGTCGGGCTTGGCGCACGCAGTCGGGAATGCCGACCCCGTCGTAGGGTGCGCCTGCCAGCCAGAGCCCCGGCGTGGCGGCCGCGGCGGCGTTCACCTGCGCCACCCAGTCGCGATGGCCGACGCGGTACACCGGGGTCGCCGCCGGCCACCGGTGCACGGCGGTCACCGCCGGGGGCGCGGCCGGCAGCGCGGCGCCCATGATCGTGGCCAGTTCGCGCTGCACCAGCCCGATCAGGTGCGCGTCGTCGCGCTGCAGCAGCTCGGGGTGGCGCCAGCCGCCCAGGAACGCCCGCACCAGCAGCCCGCCGGCAGGGGCGCGTCCGGCCCACTTGCTGGAGCTCCAGGTGCAGGCCAGCAACTCGCTGCCTTCGCCGCGCGGCACCACGAACCCCGAACCGCGCAGTCCGCGCCGGCCGGGCACCGACCGCGCGCCGGTGTCCGCGAACCCGAGGGTGACGACTGCCGAAGACACGGCGTCGCTGCCGGACAGGAGCCCGGCCAGCCGCGGGTTGAGGCGCGTGACGATGCGCCCGGCGGCGGCGGCGGGAGTGGTGATCACCACCGCCGCCGCCGCCAGCGGGTCCGGCTGCGACCGCAGGCGGATGCGGTAGCCGCCGCCGGCGCCGGCGACTTCCGCCACCGGCGCCGCGGTCCGCAGCGCGTCGCCCAGGCAGGCGCAAAGCTTGCTGACCAACTCGTCCATACCGCCGGCAAGACTCGCGAACGGGCTGCCGCGCAGGTGCGGCGGGAGTGGGGCAGGGGGCGGGGCAGGGGGCGGCGCGGCGGCTTTCCCGGCGCTGGCGCGCAGGGCCGGGAAGGTCGCGGCCAGACTCAACTGCCACGGGTCGGCCAAGTGGATCCCGGCCAGCAGCGGTTCACCGAGCACGCGCAACATTTCCGCCCCGTAGCGGCGCTGCACGAACGAGCCGACACTCTCGTCGCCGGGAGTCTGCGGGCGTCCGGTCAGCGGGTGCAGCAGCGCCCGCAGCCGGCCGGGCAGCGAGAGCAGCGGCGAGCGCAGGAAGGGCCACGGGCGGGTGGGATGGACCAGGCGCATGCCGGCCGGAATCGGGACCAGGCGGCCGCGGCGCAGCACGTACGCCCCACGGGGCGGTTGCTGCGGAATCAGCGCCGGCTCCAGCCCCACCTCGCGGCACAACTCCACCGCGGCCGGCTTGGAAGTGAGAAACGAGTCGGGCCCGGCTTCGACCAGAAACCCGGCGCCCTGCTCGGTCCGCAGCTTGCCGCCGGCCTGCCGCGCCGCCTCCAGCACCACGACCTCCCACCGGGGGCGGGCGCCTCCGGCCGCGGCCCGCTGCAGGTAGAAGGCGGTGGCCAGACCGGTAATGCCACCGCCGATCACCACTACCCGCGGCACGGCCATGAGCTTTGCTCACGGTCGTGTTTGTTCGGTGACGGCAAGCTGACGCGCTGCGCCGTATTCTTGCGCGATATGTGGTTCATTCCATCACAACGGTGACTTGAAGTTCCTCCGGAAGCGAGTCTTGGTTGGAGCGGCTGGTAGTATCGTGTGGCCGCTCCGATTCCCTGAACAGTATCTACCTATCGACGTCGTTGTCGTATCCTTGAACCGTTGCCAGCAGCCGCGCTGAATACTGAAAGATGTCATTCACGGAATCAACCGGCAGACGTTCCAACTGTCCATCGAACAGGCCCAAGTACTTCTGTGCCCTGTTGAAATACAGGCGGCATATAGGTTTGCGGACGCTGCCATCTAGCAGGATCGTGCAGTAGCTCTTTCTGTCGCGGATGGTCACGCGTTCCGGGGATACTTCTGGCGAGAGGATCGCCTTGACCGCAAAGTACCCTTGCCACTCATCTTCAGTGGTGACGATGGTGTCACTCTCATCGTCTGGAACTGTTCCCGTTTGCTCCTCTGCCTCGTCAGTTACGTCCTCCCCGTGCAACGCCGAAGTGAGTCGGTCGTTGATCCGGTCGGCCAAGAACTGATTGAGCGCCTTCTTAGTGATCCGGCTAAACTGGTCGATGATAGCTTTCGTCCTGGGCCCATCGTACACCTGCCCAGCGACATAGCGGACAAAACTCTCAGACGGCTCCGACCACTCGCTGGCCAAGAGCCTCTTGATCTCACGGGAGTACTTCAAGTCCTTCGCGGTGCTGAGGATCTGCTCCAGGTTGTACGATGTCTTGGAAAAACGCCGAAGCTCCTCAACCTCCGCTTCGTTGAAGTCCAACATGTTGATCTCGAAGAACGGCTTGCTATCCATTTTGTTCAATAGATGATGCCGTCCGTCAGGACGCCGAAACGTGCCGGAGTAACACTGAAGTAACGGTAGAGTTGCGATGCCGGCTCGGTATCCAGGTTCGAGTCGTAGCGCTTGCATTCGAAAAGCATGACCGGCTTATCGTCTTGGAGGAGTGCGTAGTCCACCTTCTCACCCTTCTTCGTGCCGATGTCAGCGGTGAACTCGGGCACAACCTCTGAAGGATCGAAGACGTTGTAACCGAGCACTTCTTTAATGAACGGCATCACCAGAGCGTTTTTTGTTGCTTCTTCCGTCTCTATCTTGTCCAGTCGCGCACGCATTCGGTTCGCAATCTCTCGCATCCGATCAATGAGATCCATGCCCTCAAGCGACTTCATCTTCTGTCTCCCTCCAGTATTTCCATTTTGGCCCCTCGCGAACCTTCCGAGGCAGGCGGAACCATCGACGAGAGCGGCTGCGTGAGTCGGATATGTCCAGGACAGTCGCTCCAGAATGGCTGTGTTCAGCAATACAACACAATGGGATGCCGCGGCTCAGTCGTGAGAACTCCATCCGATACTATCAGACTACCGGTTCGCCTTCAACCGGATTCGTTCGTTCCCCAACTACAATCAGAGCTATCGTACGGTGCTGGCCGCATCCAAGACTCGGTCGGCCACGGCTGCGATCAGGTCCGGATCGGTGCCGAGGGCGGGCGTGCGCGCCACCGCCACGCCGAGGGTCGCTCCCAGCTCGCGCAGCTCGAGGTCGATGTCGTACAGCACCTCCACGTGATCGGCTACGAACCCGAACGGCACTACGAGCACGGCCGGCACGCCGGACCGCGCGGCAGCGTGCAGCTCCGCGGTCAGGGAAGGGCCCAGCCACGCGCCCGGCCGGGCGCCGGCGGACTGGAAGCACTGCCGCCAGCTCCCGGCGGGCAGGCCGGCGCGGGCGGCGACCGCCGCCGCCGACTCCCGGAGCTGCGCCACGTACGGGTCGCCCTCCTCGAGCCACGCCGCCGGCAGGCTGTGGGCGGAAAACAGCACCCGGACCCGTTCGGGATCGGCCAGGCCCGCCCGCACCCGGCGCAGGTCGCGCGCCACCGCGGCCACGAACCGCGGGTGGTCGCAGTAGTGCGAGACGAAGGCGAAGCGCGGGGCCGCCGGCAGCGCGCCGCAGGCGGCCTGCACCTGCCGGTGGTACTCGCCGACGCTGCGCCGCGCGTAGTGCGGAGCCATGGCCACCGCCACCGCCGCGCGCACGCCGCGCCCAGCGAGGTGCGCCACGGCTTCCGCGATGCGCGGCTTCCAATGGCGCATGCCGACGGTTACGGCGACCGCGTTGCCGCGCGCCTGCAGCTCCATCTCCAAGGCGCGGGCCTGGGCTTCGGTAACGGCGCGCAGCGGTGACCGGCCGCCGATCCGGCGGTAGCGCTCGCGTACCTCCGCGATCAGCTCCGGCGGGGTCGGGCGCCCGCCGCGGATGTCGAGCAGGTAGGGGGCGACCTCGTCCAGGGAGTCGGGCCCGCCGTAGGCCATCACCACCACGCCGAGGGGGCCGCCCGGGTCGCGGGTCATGCTGGCGGGAGCGCCGCCGGGCGCGGTTCCGCAGACCCCGGCCGTGCGGCGTGCACCTCGTCCACGAGCTGCGCCACCGCCTCCGGCGGGGTCTCCGGCGGCACCCCGTGCCCGAGATTGAAGATGAAGCCCGGCGCATCGGCGGCCGCGGCCAGCACCGAGCGCGCGCGCGCGCGCAGCAACGCGGGCGGCCCGAGCAGGAGCGCCGGTTCCAGGTTGCCCTGCAGCGCCATCGACCGCGGCAGGCGGCGGCGGGCCGCGCCCAGGTCCACCCGCCAGTCCACGCTCAGCACGTCGCAGCCCAGGGTCGCCAAGTCGTCCAGCAGCCCACCGGTGCCGGTGCTGAAGTAGATCACCGGGGCGCCGGTGCGCGCCACGGCGGCGCATACCTGCCGCGCCCATGGCAGGACCTGGGCGCGAAAATCCGTCCTGCCCAGCGTGCCGGCCCAACTGTCGAACACCTGCACCGCCTGTGCGCCCGCTTCCACCTGGGCGGTCAGATAGGCGGTCACCAAGCGGGTCAGCTTGCTCATCAGCGTGCGCCACGCGGCCGGCTGCTCGAACATCAGCCGCTTGGTGCGGGCGAAGTGGCGCGAGGAGGAGCCTTCGATCGCGTACGTGGCCAGCGTGAACGGCGCGCCGGCAAAGCCGAGCAGGGCAACCGGGTGCGGCAGGGCGGCACGCACCAACTCCAGGGCGCGCAGCGTCGGCGCCAGGTATTCGCGCGGGTCCGGAACCCGCAGCGCCCGGACCTCCGCCGCGGAGCGGATCGGGTTGTGGATCCGGGGGCTGGTGCCGGCGCCGAACGACAACTCCAGCCCCATGCCGGTCAGCGGCGGCAGGATGTCGGCGAAGATGATCGCAGCGTCCAGGTCGAACCGGCGGAGCGGTTGCAGCGTGACGGTGGCCGCAAGCTCGGGATTGCCGATGATCTCCAGGATGCCGTGCGCCGCGCGCAGGGCACGGTATTCGGGCAGGTAGCGCCCCGCCTGGCGCATGAGCCAGATCGGAACGCGGGCCACCGGCCGGCGCCGGCAGGCGTCCAGCAGGGGCGCGGTCGCGCTCACGCCGCGCCGCGACGAGCCGAACTGCGACGAGCGGTGCTGCGACCGGCCACGCCGTGACGAGCTGCGCCGCCGGTCACGCGAACAGCTCCAGGGCGCCCCCGTGCGGATGGTGGAGCGCGGTGTACAGCGGCGTGTCCCGTTCCGTGTACGCGCGCGCTTCTGTGCTGCGCAGTCGATTCACCAGATCCGAGAAGCGGGGCAGATCGTCGGTCTCGTACACCACGACGAACTCCTGATCCTGCAGTCCCACCGAATACAGAAGGAGCTGGTCGACGTCGGGATACTCCTTGCCCACCCGGATGTGGCCGTTCATCATCCCCTGGCGGGTGTCGCGGCTCAACGCGTACCAGGCGCTGGTCTTCACGAACGGGTACAGCACCAGGTAGGGCTTGCGGCGGGTGCCGAACGGATCCATCTCCTGTGAGGAACGCGTCCTGGTATAGGTGGAGGGGCGGGTGAAGCCCCACAGTGCCAGCTCGACCGCCAGCCACGGCCGCAACGGCGCCAACACGCCGGCCAGGTCGCTGAAGTAGCGGCGTACCCGGTCCGGTTCGGCCGTCTCGAGCGCGGTCCACAGCAGCACGTCGGCGGCGGCACTCATGGGAAACATCTGATACAGATGCGCCGCGTCGGCCACGCGGCTCACTCCGTCCCGCAGCGCACGGTGCTGCCGGCGCCGCTCGGCCGCGTCCAGCCCCCAGTAGGCGCCGGTGAAGCGCAGCAGCGCGAAGTGGCTGAGAGTGCGCGGCGTACCGGCGGGTGGCAACCCGGCACGCGGCGGCGGGTCAGGTGCGGCCATCGGACGCCTGCTCGTCGGACCGGGCCCCGTCGTCGGCGAATAGCTGGTCGAGGACCGTGCGGTACTCGCCGGCCCGGTCGCTGCCGGCGGCGGCGCGCAGCCGAGCCATCGGCGTGCGCAGCAGGCGGTGGGCGAGGTTGTGGGCCAACGACTCCACCACCCGCCGTTCGCGCGCGGACAGATCCGGCAGCCGCCGCCAGACCCGCTGCAGCTCGGCGTCGCGGGCGGCGGCCGCCAGCTCGCCCAGCATGCGCAGCGTGGGCGCGACCTCATGTTGGCGGAGCCAGCCTTGAAACCGCTCCAGTTCCTCGTCGATGATCGTCTCCGCCCGCGGGATTTCGGCCGCGCGGGCGGCATGGCTGGCTTGGGTGACACCCTCCAGCGCCGCAATGTCGTAGTAGTGGATGCCGGCCAGCGCAGGCACGTCCGGAGCGACGTTGCGCGGCACCGCGAGGTCCACCAGGTGCAGCGGGCGGCCGCCGCGTGCCTCCAGCACGCTCTGCACCAGGCGGCGGTCGATGATCGGCGCGGGCGCCGAGGTGGCGGCGACCACCAGATCCGCGCGCCGCAGCGCGGCCGCCGCCTGCGTCAGCGGCACCGCCCGCGTGCCGTAGTGGGCGGCCAAGCCCCGGGCGTGCGCGACGGTGCGGTTGACCACGGTCAACGCCACCACCCCGGCGGCATGCAGCCGTTCGCACGCGCGGCGCGCCATGGTGCCGGCGCCGAATACCGCCACGTGCCGGCCGTTGCCCCCGTCCAACCCGGCCAGCGCCAAGTCCACTCCGGCGGCTGCCAGCGAGGTCGCGTGCCGGCCGATCCCGGTCGACGTGCGCGCCCGCTTCCCCGCGTGGACCGCGGCCCGAAACAGCGCGTCCAGCACCGGCCCGGCGCTGCCGAGCGCCGTGGCGCGGGCCAGCGCGTCCACCACTTGGCCCTGGACCTCGGTCTCGCCGAGCAGCATCGACTCCAGACCCGTCGCCACGCGCATCAAATGGCGCGCGACCGGATCGCCGCTGCGCACCGACAGCAGCTCGCCCGCCGCCGCCGGGAGCCGGGACCGCAGCAGCCGGCCGACCGCCTCCGAGCTCACCTGGTGCGTGTATACCTCGCAACGGTGGCAGGTGGTGAGCACCACGCTCTCCGGCCGGTGGCCGTTGCTGCGCGGCAACTCGCGCGCAAGCAGCTCCGCCAGCGGCGCCGCCGCCGCTGCGGCCGCGCTTGCCAGCGGTGGCGGCAGGGGTCGATAATCGAGTAACCAGGCGCGAATCATGCGGGGTCCGTCGTGTTCAAGATATATATGATTTTATGTGATTCGCAAGCGGGAATTTCAGGCCTCCAAGCGCATGGCACCGGTTACGGACGAGAGTGACGCGCGGCTGCTGACCATTCGGGAGGCGGCCGCGATGCTCGGCGTGCACCCGCTGACGCTGCGCAACTGGAGCGAGAAGGGCACCATTCCCTGCCTGCGCACGCCCGGCGGCCATCGCCGCTACCGGGTACGCGACCTGCGGCAGGTGCTGGCGGCGCCGCACGAAGACCCCGCGCAGGCGGCCGCCATCGAGCGCATGGTGCGCAGCGCCGTGCAGGCGGCGGTGGCGGCGCCGCCGCGACTCGCCTCGGCCGCGGCGCTGCGTACGCTGCGCGCCGGTCTCACGCGCGGCGAGCGGCGGTCCCTGGCCGAACTGGGACGGGCACTGCTCAGCCTGCTGATCGAGTGCGCCGTGGCCGGACCGGGGGGCACCACGGCCGGCGACGGCTCTACCGGCCGGCGTGCGCGGGCGAGCACTCCGGGGGGGACGCTGTTGCGCCGGGGGCGCCAGCTCGGCCGGAGCTACGGGGTCGCAGCGCGCCGGCTGGGTCTGGCGCCGTCGACGGTCGTGGCCACCTTCAGCTTCTTCCAGGACACCGTCATGCACGCGCTGGCGGACTGCGACCACAGCCGCTCGGCGGCGTTCGACCATGCGCGTCTGGGCAGACTGTGCGGGGCGGTGCTGCTGGCCGCGGTCACGGCCGCCGAGCAGGCGCGGCCGTGAAGTGAGGGCGAACCCGGCGAAGTTGATGCGAAGCTGATCACAGGTGCCCGCGACGTTCGCCGAATGCGGTACCTTGGATACATGAGTCAGTACGGTCACCTCGTGATACGGGATCCGGCGCGCGGCGTCAGGTACGGCAACCGCATCCGCGCGCTCGTCTCCGGCGTGTGCCTGCTGGTCGGGGTCGGGGCCGGCGCCGCCGGCATCTTCGATTCCAACCGGGGCAAGGAATCCCCCGGTGTCGTGCCGGCGGGGTCGTCCGCCGGCGTAGCGCTGGTTGCGGACCCGGCGGCGAACGGCCCGTCGGGCATGGCGCTGCTCCAGGCAATGCAGGCGTCGTTCCGCCAAGTCGCCGCCGCGGCGCTGCCGGTGGTGGTCAAGATCGACACCACCGTTACGCCGGGTAGCCGCGGCCGGTTCGGGCTGAGCCCACGGTCCGTCCCGTCCCCGGAGTTCGGACAGCCGGGCGGCACCGGCTCCGGGGTGATCGTGCGGCGCGACGGCAAGCGCTACTACGTGCTTACCAACAGCCACGTAATCGCCAACACCGAATCGATCCAGGTGACCCTCGACGACGGCCGTGACTTTGCCGCCGAGCTGGTGGGGCGTGACCTGCGCCAGGACATCGCGCTGCTCTCGTTCGACGGGCCCGCGGAGATCCCGGTGGCCACGCTGGGCGATTCCAGCAGCCTCGTGGTGGGCGATCTGGTGCTGGCGGTGGGCAGCCCGTTCGGCTTCCAGTCGACCGTGACGTCGGGCATCGTCAGCGCCCTGGGGCGCGAGTCGGGCAGCTTCCCGCGCAATATCGCGGAGTACATCCAGACCGACGCGGCCATCAACCCCGGCAATTCGGGGGGCGCCCTGGTCAATCTGGCCGGCGAGGTAGTCGGCATCAACACCTGGATCGCTTCCCGCAGCGGCGGCAACGTCGGGGTCGGGTTCGCGCTCCCGATCAACGTAGCCAAGTCGGCCATCGACCAGCTCATCCGGTCGGGTGAAGTGCGCTACGGCTTCCTCGGCGTGTACGTGGACTCGGCGAGTGACGAGATGCGGGCGGCGCTCGACGTTACCGGCATCGATGGCGCCCTGGTGTGGAGCGTGATGCTCGATTCACCGGCGGCGCGCGGGGACCTGCGGCCGGGTGATTGGGTGACGCACGTCGATGGCCGGGAGGTCGCGGACAGCAACGAGTTGATCAGGGCGGTCGGGGCCCTGGAGCCGGGACGCGACAGCGTGTTCGGCCTGCGGCGCGACGGGCGGCCGCTGGAGGTGGCGGTGCGCGTCGCGCTCCGGGACGACGACCGCCGCGACCGCGACGTACGTGACTGGCCCGGCGCGTTCCCGCTCCATCTCACCGACCGGACGCGGGCCCAATTCAACGTGCCCGGCAACGTACGCGGCCTGGTGGTGGCGGGTGTGCGCGATTCGAGCGCGCCGGGGCGCGCCGGCTTGCGCCGCGGCGACGTAGTGACGCATATCAACGGCACCGCCATGCGCGATGCCGCCGACTTCTACCGCGCGCTCGGTGAGCGGCGCGCCGGCGAGTACCGGTTCCGGATCATCCGCAACGGCGCGCGCGAGACCGTCAGCTTCACCCTCTGAGGACGAGCACGCGGTCGCGGGCCGCCCGCCGCGGACGGGCGTGGCGGGCGACCGCAGGCCGTGCGTCAGGCGCCGCCCGGGCGGCCACGCCAAGTCGCGCGTCGGGCATCGTCAGGCGTGACCACGTGTTGTTCACGTGTTGTTCACGTTGTATGGTAGAAGACTCCTGATCGTCCCAATCTGTGAGCACTATCTTAACGATAAATCTCGAAGACCTCCTGTATTGTCGCGGCGTAGAGTCGGAACGGGTGGAGTTCAAGGCATCATGGAGCCCACACAACACTGGCCCCCAAGTACTCCGCACGATCTGTGCGTTCGCAAACGACTACCACAACCTGAACGGCGGTTACGTGGTGATTGGCGTTGGCGAGCGGGAAGGTCGCGCCGAGCTGCCTGCGGCGGGCTTGTCCGGGGAGGATTTGGACGCGGCACAGAAGTGGATACGCGGCAGGTGCGGTGCGCTTGACCCTCCCTATTTCCCGGTCCTGTCACCGGAGAGCTTAGCAGGAGATCGATTGATTCTGGTGGTATGGGCTCCGGCCAGCGACACGAGAGCCCATCGCGCACCGGACCGCGATGGATCGCTCCGTTACTGGGTTCGCCTTGGTGCCGAGACGGTCAACGCCGAGAAACGGCCCGATCTGCTGCGTGGGCTCATTCAGCAGACGGCACGCGTGCCATGGGACGACCGGCGCGCCAATCATGCCAAGGTCGAGGATCTGCGCGAGGTGAAGGTTCGTGAGTATCTGCGAGACGTACGCAGTGGGCTTCTCGACGAATCGAATGAGCGCGACGTCTACCGGCGCATGCGGCTGACCATGAAGGTGAACGATCATGAGGTTCCGCGGAATACCGCGCTGTTGTTCTTTTCGCGGGATCCCACCGAGTGGTTTCGAGGAGCAAAGATCGAAGTCGTGCAGTTCGCCGCCGATCGGGCTGGAGACGTGCAGGAGGAACGCACCTTCAGCGGCGGCCTCGTGGACCAGCTGCGCGATTGTCTGAACTACCTGGAAAACCTCTCCGCGTTCCACCTGCAGAAGCAACCGGACCGGAGCCAGGTACGCGGGTGGGTCAGCTATCCTCTGCAGGCGCTGCGTGAGACTCTGGTGAACGCGGTGTATCATCGCGGCTACGACGTAGATCAGCCGGAACCTACCAAGGTTTATCTCTATCCGAGCCGCATCGAGGTGATCAGCTATCCCGGACCGGTCCCGGGAATCGAGCCGGGCCATCTGCTCCGGAACGTCGAGGCGCGGGCCGCTCCCGCCCGCAACCGGCGAATCGGTGAGTTTCTAAAAGAACTGCGGCTGGCGGAGGGACGGCTCTCCGGATTGCCCAAGGTGTTTCAGGCGATGGCGGCCAACGGATCGCCGGTGCCCCGGTTCGAGTTCGACGAGCATCGAACGTACTTTCAGGCAACTTTGCCGGCGCATCCGGAGTATGGCGCCCTGTCCGCGTTGCGCGATGCGGCTCACCTGAAGGCTTTGGGAGAGCACGCTCAGTCCCGCAGCCGCGTCGCGTCAGCGTGGGAGTCCAACAAGAATTCAGCCATCCTCGCCGCCGAGATGATCAACACCTACGCCGAGAGTGGTGAGCTGGATCGTGCCGAGGAAATCCTGGAGGTTTTCAAGGCGCAGGGACCGGAGCATGCGGTGGCGCACGTCGAGAATCGGCTGATCGAAGCGTTCGTGCAGGCGGGAAGAGTCGGCAGGGCGCGGAGCCTGCTGACCGGCAGCCGCCCGGTGGTGGTGGGCCAGGACGCGATAGACGCCGCCATTTTGGCACGACGTGCTCGGGATTCCAGAGTTGCGCATCAGTACTTCGAGCGTGCCGGGGACGCGCTCTACACCGACTCTCGCGCACTACACGAGTTCGCACAGTCCAAACTATATTTGGCGAACGAGGCATACCGCCAGCGCCGGCGCGACCTCAACCGGAGGTTTCTGACGGAAGCCCGGCCACTCTTGGAAGGCGCGATCCAACTTGAGGCTGCCCCGGCCCGACATGCCTGGGCGTGGCGGGATCTTGCCCGAACGCTGAACTGGTTGCGGGCGCCCCTCGGCGAGGTCGAAGCTGCCTATCGCAAGGCGATTGAGTTGCTCCCGTACGAACCGAGATTTGCGACGGAGTTGCGGAGCATGCAGGCGCTGCGTGGCGGACCGGCGAGGCGACGTGGCGCCGGAGGCGCGTAGACTGACGTTCGTCTCGGGGGAAGAGACTCGTCACGCGGCTACGTATGCGCGGGGCGCGGGGCTTCCACGCGCACGGTCACGATTTCCGTGTCGTGGTATTGCTCGTGGCGGACCGACGAAGCGAGGTGGCGCAGGAGGCGCAACGAGATTTCTCGCTCTTCCGGGACCTCGGGGGAGTGGGCGTCGAGCAATGCCAGCCGATCCTGGAGGTTGTCCTCGCCGGTGGAGGCGATGAATTCGAGCACTGCCGCGCCGTCTTCCTTGCGGGCGACCAGGAGCAGGCGCCGGCGGCCGGCCTCGCCGCCGCCACCGTCCGGTCCGACCAGCGACGCCAGCGTCTCTTCGCCCGCCGCCGATGACCGGCGCCCAGAGGCGCAACGGCCCGGTGGCCTTCATCGCCAAGCCGGTGATCACCACCACGGTCGCCAGGGCGCTTACCGGCGCGGCCAACGGTGGCGCGTCGTCCGGCACCTGCGCCAGCATGTCGAAGATGATCGGCATCACCGTGACCGCGATCAGCATGATCACGGTTCCGGCCACGGTCGGCGTCAGCACCCGGCGCAGCAGGGAAAGCCGTGCCGCCAGCGTGAACTGGAACAACGACGAGATCACCACCAGGGTGGCGAGCAGCGCCGGGCCACCCTGGGCCAGGGCCGCGACGCTGACCCCGATGAACGCCCCGGAGGTGCCCATCAGGAGTACGTAACCGGCGCCGACGCGTCCGACCCGCACCGCCTGCAGCACGGTGGACACGCCGCACACTGCGACCGCGGCGAACACCGCCCAGGACACGTAGTTTTCGCCGCCGCCGCCGGCGCGGATCACGATCGCCGGCGTCAGCACCACGCCGGCGATGCAGAGCACCGTGAACTGCAGGCCGAGACCGAACGTGAGCAGCATCGGGGGCCGTTCGTTCGGTTCGTAGCGCACGCCGGCGGTCCGGTGGGAGTCGTTTTGCCGCACGGGATGTCCTCGTTGCGGAAGTGTCTCAAAAAGCCTGGAATTCACCAAGCCGTTGACAGTATGGCGGCCGGCGGGTTGGATAGCAGGCAATGAAGCAACCGGCGACACGAAGCGGGAGCGGCGGGAGCAGGCGGTGAAGCTGCACGAATACCAAGCCAAGGAGCTGCTGGCGCGGTACGGCGTGGCGGTGCCGCGCGGCAAGGTGGCGCGCACCGCGGCGGCGGCGGAAGCGGCGGCGCGCGAGCTGGGCGGCGCCTGCGTGGTCAAGGCGCAGGCGCACACCGGAGCGCGCGGCAAGGCGGGCGGCATCCAGCTCGCGGCGACTGCGGCCGAGGCGGGCAGGGCGGCGCAGCGCATGCTCGGCATGCGGCTCGTGACGCGCCAGACGGGCAGCGCCGGTCTGCCGGTGAGCGCGGTGCTGGTGGAGGAGCGGATCGCGATTCAGCGCGAGCTGTATCTGAGCGTGGCGATCGACAACTCGCGGGGGATGCCGCTGGTGATCGCGTCGGCCGCGGGCGGCGTGGAGATCGAGGAGGTGGCCGCGGCCCGTCCCGAGGCGATTCGGCGCCAGCACGTGGATCCGGCCTGCGGCTTCCAGCCGTATCAGGCGCGGGCGCTGGCCTTCGAGACCGGCCTGGACGGCGACCTGCTGGCGCCGGCGACGGCGTTGATCCGCGCGCTGGTGGCGGCGTTCCTGGACGCTGACGGCAGCCTGGCCGAGATCAACCCGCTGGCGGTAGCCGCGGACGGCCGCCTGCTGGCCGGCGACGCGAAGCTGACGATCGACGACAACGCGCTGTTTCGCCAGCCGCAACTGGCGAAGTTGCGCGACCGCGAGCAGGAGGCGGAGCGTGAACGCCGCGCCCACGATGCCGGCATCGACAACTACGTCAAGCTCGACGGCACCATCGGGTGCCTGGTGAACGGCGCGGGCCTGGCGATGGCCACCATGGACGCGATCAAGTTCGCGGGCGGCGCGCCGGCCAACTTTCTCGACATCGGCACCGCCAACCGCCAGGAGACGGTGGTCGCCGCGCTACGGATCATCGGCGCCGATCCGGATGCGCGCGCGGTCCTGATCAACATCTTCGGCGGCCTGGCGCGGACCGACGTCATCGCGGACGGCATCGTGGAGGCCAAGCACGGCGGCTGGCTGCCGCAGCCGACCGTGGTCCGGCTGGCGGGAACCAACGTCACGCAGGGACTGCGCATCCTCGACGAGGCGGGCATCGACCTGATCCGCGCCGACGAGTTCGGCGAGGCGGCGCGGGCGGCGGTGGCGGCCGGCGCCCCGGCGGGATAATCCGATGGCGGTACTGCTGAACGAGGCGAGCCGGCTGGTGATCCAGGGGTTCGGCCGCGCCGGTCAGATGCAGGCGCGCATCAGCCGCGCCTACGGCACGCCGGTGGTGGCCGGGGTGACGCCGGGGCGGGGCGGCCAGCGGCTGGAGGATACCCCGGTGTACGACACGGTGCGCGAAGCGGTCGAACGGGAGGGCGCGAACGTTTCGGTGATCTTCGTGCCGGCGGCGCACGCGGCCGACGCGATTCTGGAGGCGGCCGCGGCCGGTATCCCGGTGGTGATCTGCATTACGGAGTTCATTCCGGTGCTGGACATGGTGCGCGTCAAGCGTGCGCTGCAAGGGTCGGGGACGCGTCTGGTCGGCCCCAACTGTCCCGGCGTGATCGTGCCCGGCGTCCGCATGCGCGCCGGCATCATGCCGGTCGACGTCTACCGTCCCGGTGACGTGGGCGTGATTTCCCGTTCGGGCACCCTGGTCTACGAGACGGTGGACCAGCTCTCGCGCCTCGGGCTCGGCCAGTCCGGCAGCGTCGGGGTAGGCGGAGACCCGGTGATCGGTACCTCGCAGCGCGCGGCGCTGGAGCTGTTCGAGGCCGATCCGGATACCCGCGCGGTGGTGCTGATCGGCGAGATCGGCGGCAGCGCGGAGCAGGAGGCGGCCGCGTTCATGCGCACGATGAGCAAACCCGTGGTGGCCTTCATCGCCGGCGCCACCGCGCCGCCCGGCCGGCGCATGGGCCACGCCGGGGCAATCATCGCCGGTTCCGCCGGCACCGCCGCCGCCAAGCAGGAAGCGCTGCGGGCGGCCGGAGCCGAGGTGGTGGAATCGCCCGCGCACATCGGCGCGACCATGCGCCGCGTGCTCAATCTTAATGCTCTTGGTTAGTTCGTTAGGGGCGGCGCGCGCAGGCGCAAGGTCCGCGCTGCCCGGCGGGCCAGGAAGTACTCCGTAACCATCGAGAGCTGCTCAATCGCGATCAGCTTCTCGCGCAACGGGAGCGCGTGGAACTCCTCCCGTTGGCGGCGGCGGTTGCCGGCGAACGTGACCACCCGCCAATCGATCTCCTCACTCATTCCCTTCCCCCCGATCGAGCTGAGTCAGTTCCGCGATATCCGCCAGGTCTTGGGGCCTGCCCGCCCGGCGCTTCAGCCGGAGCAGGACTTCCAGCCGGACGATCCGTACCGGCACTCCCGGCGCCACTTCCTCAACCAGCGCCGCCGCGTACTCGGCAGCGAAGTCGAACGGTTCCGCGGCGAACAGGTCGACCGGCGTCTCGCGGTGCCGGTCGCTGTGGAAGCCAAGGACCATCATGCCCTTGTCGGCAATCAGTTGCGCGCGCCGCCGCGGGTCGGCAAACGCGTCCGCCGTCACCGGGACGCGCGGCCGATACCCCAGCTTGGCCAACGCCTCGAACGCACGGTGGATGGAGCCGGGCTCAAGCTGAATGACCAGATCGAGGTCCTGCGTCTGGCGGCCGTAGCCGTGGGCAACTACCGCCAGGCCGCCCACCACGATGAAGCGCACCTCACTGTCGTTCAACGCGCGCGCAATGCGCTCAATGCTGTCCAGCCTCATCCGATCCCGTACTCCGCGGTCAACACGACCACTGTAGCATGCCGCGGGACGGCCGCGGCGACCCTGGCTTGGGAACGCAAGCCGTCCCCGCCGGCGACAACGGCCGGCGGGGACGGCGAATTGTGGCAGGACTTCAGGGGGGCTGTCGTGCCCGCCTCGCCCGCGCTCACGATTCGGCCGACAAGGTAGGTATGGGGTTGCTCACGCGCGCCGGCCGCATCCATCAGGCCGAGCCGCGGCCACCGCCGGCACCGGCACCCGGACCGCCACCGCCGGCGACTCGGCCCGAGTCTGACCGCGCGCCCGCGGGACTCCGGCCGCCGGCCCCCGCGGCCGCGGCCCGCGCCGCCGAACGCGCATCTGCCGGCGCACGCCGCACACCCCGCGCGGCCGCGGCGCCGCGCCCGCGCCGCCCCCGGCCGGCAGCCTCGGCGCACGGCGGAGGCCGGCCGAGCACGGCCCGCGAACGCCGCGAACGCCTATGTCCGGTCGTGCGGCGGCCGATCTGCTACCATGACGACTGCCACTATTGGAGCGGCTCCGACTGCACCCACCCCTGAAGCAGGCGCGGGCCAACGCCGCCGGTGGATGGGGAGTGACCATGGCCAGGCCTTCGGATCGCAAGGCATACGAGAATCTGTCCTTCTTGCGCAGTCGCGACGCCCGCACGCTGCGCATCCTCGCCGAGTACCTGGAGCCGCAGGCGCGCCTGCGGCGGCGCGGCATCACCAGCGCCATCGTGTTCTTCGGCGCCGCCCGCGCCCTGCCGCCGGATGAGGCCCGGAAGCGGTTCGAAGCCACGGCCGCGGGCCGCAACCCCGCCGCGTCGGCCGCCGAGGTGCGGCGGGCGCAGCGCCAGCTCCGCTTGGCCGAGTACTACGAGGACGCGCGGGCGCTGGCGCGCAGGATCACCGCCTGGTCGCAGGAGCACCATGCCCAGGGCGAGCTGGTCATCTGTTCCGGCGGCGGCCCCGGCATGATGGAGGCGGCCAATCGCGGCGCCACGGAAGCCGGCGGCAACAGCATCGGCCTGACCATCAGCCTGCCGTCCGAGGCGGCCGCCAACCGCTACGTCACGCCCGGCCTGGCGGTCGAGTTCCACTACTTCTTCATGCGCAAGTTCTGGTTCATGTACCTGGCACGGGCGCTGGTGGTGTTCCCCGGCGGTCTCGGCACCATGGACGAGCTGTTCGAGGTGTTGACTCTGCTGCAGACCCAGAAAGTGCAGCGGCCGGTGACGGTGATCGTCTACGGCCGCGAGTTCTGGGAGGAAGTGGTCAAGTTCGACAAGTTCATCGAGTGGGGTACCATCAGTGAGCAGGATCTGGAACTGTTCCACGTGGTGGACGACGTGGACGAGGCGTTCCGGATCCTGACCCGGCCGGCGGCGCGCGGTTCAACCGGTGAAGATGCGCGTCTCCGGCCGGAACGCCGCCCATGAAAACCAGAAGTGGTTGATGCTCACCACCGGGGCGAGCTGGGTACCGGCCAGCGGACCGGCGGTGGCCACGCCGAGCAGGTTCCAGACGCTGTCGGTCTGGCGGTCGCGCACGGCGTCCTCGCGCCACTCGAACTCCAGGGTCTGCCCGTCGACTACGCGGCTGAAGGCGGCGCCGGTGCCCACGTCCCGCCCCTGGGCGATGCTCGGCGAGTCGAGGGCGGAGGCGGTGCCCGGCTGCCAGAATATGGCCAGCGGATGGGTGGCGACCGTGTCGTTCACCACGTGGCTCTCCTGCAGTAGGTCGTACGCGTAGGCGACGGTCTCGCCCTGCAGATCGACGGTCAGTACCCGCGCCATCGGCGGCAGCTCGCCGGGCGTGCGCGGGCCGCGGTAGAGGAACGGCGAGCTGTTCACGTTGTCGTACCCTACGTAGGGGTTGCGCCCATACGCGCGCCCGAAGCCGGTGTCTTGTGACAACACCGGCGCCTCGGGGTAGGTATCCCGGAAGGCGCTCCAGGCGATGATCGTGGCCGGGTAGAACGCCAGTTGGCTGCCGGCGTACGTGCCGGCGATCCCTTCGCCGGTGGCCTGCTGCCACCAGGTCTCGGTCTGGCGGTCGTACATGATCAGGTTGCTGTAGCGCAGCCGGCCGGTGGTGCCGAAGTCGAGCACCTGACCGTCGAACTCGCGCAGAAACGCGATCGCGGTGTTGCACAGCGGACAGAACGTGACCGAGATCGGCACCCCGCCCACCTCGTCGTTCACGATCTCGTGCCAGGTGAGGATCTGCAGCGGATACGCCTTGGCGGCGCCGGCAACCTCCACCAGCACCACCGGCTCCTGTTCGCCCAGCCACTCGTCGGCCTCCGCCACGGTGGTGAACCGGGGCACGTCGATCGCCGGAATGCCATCCTTGGGCGGCCCGCCGGAGAGGATTTCGCCGTACGACACGGTGTGGCGGCTGAAGTCGGTGCTGAACTGCCGCTGCGCGCCGGGCGGCGCCGGCTGTTCCGGCAGCAGGTCGGGCGCGGCGGCGACGGTGGCCGGCGCGGCGTTGGGCGTGGTCGCGGCGGTCACTGCCAGCACGGTCAATGCGGCCACGCCGGCCGCAATCAGGAGCCATCGTTTCAGGTTGGTGCGCATGCTGTCTTCCTGCTATGGCAGACGCGCCCGGCACGAACGATCTTACGTGCGCCGGGCACGCTTACGCCAAGCGCGTCCACTCCGACACCAACGCCTCCAGGAGCTGCGCGGCGGCGGCGCCGTCGGCGACGCGATGATCGAACGTGAGGCTGAGGTGCACGGTCGGGCGCACGGTCAGGCCGGGGCCCGCCCCGTCGGCAGGGTCGTCGACGAACGGCCGCGGCGCGATTCGCCCCACGCCCAGGATGGCGCTTTCGG
The DNA here is from genome assembly GCA_965198005.1 of Spirochaetia bacterium. Classification (GTDB taxonomy): domain Bacteria; phylum Spirochaetota; class Spirochaetia; order SZUA-6; family Bin103; genus Bin103. The sequence goes on along the minus strand of CBDAOI010000001.1, from coordinate 147,028 downwards.
GGGGATTGAGGATCGGGGTGAAGGTGTCGATGCCGTAGGCGCCGAGGTTGGTGATGGTGACGGTGCCGCCCTCGTACTCGGCCGGACTGAGCCGCCCGCCGCGTGCCCGGTCGGTGAGGCCGGTGAGGTCCTGCGCCAGATCGGCCAGCGGCCGGTGCGCGGCGTCGCGCAGCACCGGCACCAGCAGACCGCCCTCGACCGCCACCGCGATGCCCACGTGCACCCCGTCCAGCAGCAGGATCTGGTCGCCCTCGACCACCGCGTTGAGCGCCGGCTGCGCCACCAGCGCGCGCGCCAGCGCCTGCGCCAGGAGCACGTCGAAGGCCACCTTCACCGCCGCCGACGCACGCTGCCGGGCCTCGATCAGGGGGCCGGCGTCGGCCTCCCGGGTCAGGGTGAGCTGGGCCGTCCGGGTCAGGCTGTCGTGCATGCGGGTGGCGATCACCCTGCGCATGCCGCTCAACGGCACTCGCCGGAGCACGGCGCGCCCGCCCGCGCCGGCGGCAGGCGCCGCGGTGGCCGCCGCCGCCGCCTGCACGTCCGCTTCGGTGATGCGGCCGCCGGGGCCGGTGCCGGTGACCGCCTCCAGCGTCACGCCGCTCCTTGGCGCGGCGGCGGGCAGCGGGGGAGGCGCGCACCGGTCCGCCCGCGGCCGCGGCGCCGGGGACAGGGCCGGCCGCACCAGGACCGGGCGGCGCCGGCCCCGACACGGCTTGCGGTGCGGCCGCGGCCGCCTGCACGTCCGCTTCGGTGATGCGGCCGCCGGGGCCGGTGCCGGTAACCACCTCCAGCGCGACGCCCAGCTCCTTGGCACGGCGGCGGGCGGCAGGGGAGGCGCGCACCGGTCCACCCGCGGCCGCGCCGGCCCCGGCCGCCGCCGGTACCGCCGCCACGACGCCGGGGCGTGGGGCCGCGGCTGCGGCCGCGGCGTCGGGGGCAGAGCCGGTCGCACCGGCCGCCGGCGCCGGAGGCTCTTCGCCCGGCGCCAGCACGTACCCGAGCAACGCTTCCACGTGCACCACGGCCCCCGCGGGAGCGACCTGGTGCAGAATCCCGCCGGCCGGCGCGTTGATCTCCACGGTGCTCTTCTCCGTGGTCAGCTCGAGGATCGCCTGCTCCGCCGCCACCTCGGCGCCGTCGGCGACCAGCCAGCGGGTCAACTCACCCTCAATCGTGTACATGCCGAGGCTCGGCATGAGGATCTGCGTCGCCATGCGCGGTTCAGCGCGATTCAGGCGCCGTTGCCGAGCAATTCGCGCACGGTGGCAACCACTTGATCCGTGTTCGGCGTATACAGCGATTCGAGGGCGGCGCTGTAGGGCACCGGCACGTCAGCGCTGTGCAGGGTCTTGACCGGCGCATCGAGGTAATCGAACCCCGCGTCCGCCACCCGCGCGGCAACCTCGTGCCCGACCGAGCAGCCGGGAGTGTCCTCGTCCACCACCACCAGCCGGTGGGTGCGCGAGACCGACTCCACGACGGTGTCAACGTCGATCGGCGCCACGCTCAGCAGGTCCACCACCTCCGCGTTCAGCCCGTCAGCGGTCAACCGCTCGGCCGCGTCGAGACAGACGTAGGTCATGCGCCCGATGCCGCACAGCGTGACGTCCGTGCCGGCGCGCGCGATCTGCGCCTTGTCCAACGGCAGCGTGTAGGGCTCCTCGGGAACTTGCGCGCGGGCGGCAACCCCCAGATAGCGGTTCTCGAATATGATTACCGGGTTGTCGTCACGAATCGCCGCCGTCAGCAGCCCCTTCACGTTGTACGCGTTGGTCGGCACCACCACCTTGAGACCGGGCACGTGGGCCACGATCGCGTACAGCGACTGGGAATGCTGGGCCGCGGCTCCGCCCCCAAGTGATTGCGTGCTTGGCGGCCGCGCCCCGTAGGCCATCCGCATCGTCATGGGAATCGCGACCTGGCCGCCCATCATGTAGTGCATCTTGGCCGCCTGGTTGATCACCTGATCGTAGCAGCAGGCGATCAGATCGACGAAGCCGAGGTCCACGATCGGCCGCAGGCCGGTCATCGCCGCGCCCACCGCCGCTCCGGTGAACCCCATCTCCGAGATCGGCGCGTCGATCACCCGATCCTCCCCGAAGTCCAGCACCAGGCCGCGCGTCGACCGGGTCGGCCCGCCCCACGCGTCCTGCAGTCCGAGATGCGCGCGCCCGGCGGCGCCGGCCACGTCCTCGCCGATCACCACCACGCTCGGATCGCGCCGCATCTCCTGCCGGATCGCCTGGCCGACGGCCTGGGAAAACGAAAGTCTCTGTGTTGCGTTACCCATCGTCACTCTCCCGCGAAGACCTGCGTGGTCAGCTCGCCCGGCTCCGGAAAGGGCGATGCCTCGGCGAACGCCACCGCCGCCTCGATCCGCTGCGCGGCGCGCTGCTCCAGTTGGTCCATCTCGGCCGCCGAAACCGTCTGCGCGTCCAGCAGGTTGGCGCGCAGGCGCTGGATGCAATCACGTCCGCGCGCGTCTTCCTCTTCCTGTTCCAGTCGATAGTTGTGCGGATTGTCGCCGATGTAGTGGCCGTGGTAGCGATAGGTTCTGGCTTCGATCAGTGACGGGCCGTCGCCGGCGCGAGCGCGGTCGGCCGCCTGCTTGACGGCCGCATACACCGCCAGCAGGTCCTGGCCGTCGACCGCCTCACCGGGAATGCCGTAGCCGATCGCCCGCTTCCAGATCTCGCCGGCGGTGCTCCACTCGGAGGGGGTGCTCTGCGCGTACCCATTGTTCTCGCACACGAATACGCAGGGAACGTTCCACACCGCGGCCAGGTTGATCGACTCGTGACAGGCGCCGATGTTGGCGCCGCCGTCGCCGAAGAAGGTCGCCGCCACCTGTCCGGTCTTGCGCAGCTTGGCGGACAGCGCGGCTCCGACCGCGTGCGGGATGCCGCCGCCGACGATCGGGTTGACGCCGAGCATGCCGACGCTGACGTCGGTGATGTGCATCGAGCCCCCCTTGCCCCGGTTGGCTCCATCCACCTTGCCGTAGATCTCAGCCATGACGGGGTCTACGTCCATGCCCTTGGCAATGCAGTGGCCGTGACCGCGGTGCGTCGAGGCGATCCAGTCGTCCGGGTTCAGCGCGGTGCACACGCCGACCGCCACCGCTTCCTGGCCGGCGTAGGAGTGGGCGGTGCCGATCGCGACGCCCTTCGCCATCAAGTCGACCAGGCGTTCCTCGAACGCCCGGATCAACGTCATCCGTTCGTACATGAGCAGCAGCAGCTCACGCGGCAGCGTGCCGGCGAGGCCAGCGGCCGCGGCCGCGGCTTCGGGTGCGCGCCTGGTGTCGGGTTTCGTTGTGGTAACCATGAGAGTTGCATCTTACAGCACCCGACACGTGGTTGACAAGGTTGACTCGGCCGCCGGGATTGAAATATTTTTTGGCGCTTGCAGGTCTCCTTCGTCTAGTGGTTAGGACACCGGGTTTTCATCCCGGCAACAGGGGTTCGACTCCCCTAGGAGATGAACCGATGAGCCAGCACGGTCGCTCCGTGACCCGGACCATGACCCGTGACCCACCGGCAGCAGCCGCCCGTCGGCCCGGCCCGGTGAGTCTGCCGGCCGATGTCAGGGGCCGCCGGATTCATCTGGTGGGGGTCAAGGGCACCGGCATGGCGGCGCTCGCCGAGGTGCTGGCGGCGCGCGGCGCGCTGCTCACCGGCGCGGACGTGGCCGAGCAGTTTCAGACCAGGGACATCCTCGACCGGCTGCAGGTGCGCCCGACCGTGGGGTTCGCCGCCGCCGACCTGCCGGCGGCGGTCGATTGGGTAGTCCACTCGGCAGCGTACGACCGGGCCGAGAATCCGCAACTGGCCGCGGCCGCGGCGCGCGGGATTCCGGTGATCAGCTATCCCGAGGCGCTCGGAGCGTTGTCCCGCGCGGCGCGCTCGATCGCGATCAGCGGCGTGCACGGCAAGACCACCACCGCGGCCCTGTGCGGGCTCCTGGTGGACGCGCTCGACCTGCCCGCCACGGTGCTCACCGGCACCGGCGTGCCCAACTTCGACGGCCGTGCCACGCTGATGCGCGGCACCGACTACCTGGTGGCCGAAACCTGCGAGTACCGCAACCACTTCGCCAACTTCGACCCGCGCCACGTCGTGCTGACCAGCGTGGAGCTGGAGCACGTGGACGCGTTTCCGACGCACGCGGCGGTGGTGGCGGCGTTCACCGGATTCGCCTGCTCGATGGCGGCCGGCGGCAGCCTGATCTACGCGGCCGGCGACCCCGGCGCGGTCGAGGTGGCGGGCGCCGTGCGGCGGCGGCGGCCGGACCTGCGCCTCTGCCCCTACGGCGAATCCGCCGCCGGCGCGTTGCGGGTCAGCGCGGTGGCGGCGGCGGCCGGAGCCACCTGCTTCCGGATCGCGTGCCTGGCCGAACCGGTCACGCTACGGGTGGCGGGGCGGCACCACGTGGACAATGCCGCGGCCGCGGTGGCGGTGGCGCGCACGCTGCTGGCGGCCGAGGGACGCGCGCTGGCCGCGCCCGAGCAGCAGGCCGTGCGCGCCGCGCTCAGCCGCTACCGCGGCGGCAAGCGCCGCACCGAGATCGTCGGCGAGCAGCGCGGGATCCTGGTGCTGGACGACTATGCGCATCACCCCACCGAGGTGGCGTCGACCCTGGCCGGGCTGCGCAGCTTCTACCCCGACCGGCGCCTGGTGGTGGACTTCATGAGCCATACCTTTTCCCGTACCGCGGCGCTGCTGGACCGCTTCGCCACCGCGTTCGGCGCGGCGCACGAGGTGCTGCTGCACCCGGTCTACGCGTCCGCTCGGGAACTGCCACCGGGGGTGGAGGCGGGCGCCCGGCCGGCGCCGGAAGCGGCCGCGGACGCCGCCGGCCGGGCCCTGTTGCAGGCGGTGGCCCGCCACCACGGCCGGGTCCGCTACTGCCCGACCTTCGCTGCGGCCACGGACCACCTGGCCGGCGCGCTCGGCCCCGGCGACCTGCTGGTAACCATGGGGGCGGGCGACAACTGGCGCATCGGCCGCGACCTGCTGGGGCGGCTGCGGCAGGGCACCCACGGAGGCGGCGCGTGAAGAGCATGACCGGCTTCGGGCGGGCCGAATCGGTCGCCGCCGGGTACCGGATTGCGGTCGAGATCAAGGCCTACAACAGCCGCTACCTTGAGCTGAACGTCAGCCTGCCCGCCGATCTGGGGGAGCTGGAACCGCGGCTGCGCGGCTACCTGGCCGAGCGGGTGGGGCGTGGCCGGGTCGAGCTGTCGGTGGGGGTGGTCGAGCTGGAGGGAGCGGCGCGGGTCAGCGTCGATGCTGCCGCGGCGCGCTCACATTGGGCCGCGCTGCACGAGCTGGCGGAGCTCGTGGGCGCCGGCGGCGTGGATCTGAGCCATCTGCTGGCGGTGGGCGGCTTTCTGCGGCAGGCGCGCACGCACGACCCGAAGCGGATGTGGGCCGAATGTCAGGAGCCGCTGGAGCGGGCGTTCGCGCAGTTCGAGGCGGAACGGCGGCGCGACGGCGCCAACACCACCGCCGATCTCGAGCGTCTGGTGGCGGCGGTCGAAGCCGACGTGGCCGTGATCGCCGCCGAAGCGCCGCTGGCCGCGGAGCGCATGCGCGCCGCCATGACCCGCAAGACCGAGCAGTTGCTGGCGGAGCCGGTCGATGACGGCCGGGTGGTGGCCGCGCTGGCGGTGGTGCTGGCGAGGGCGGACGTCAATGAGGAGCTGGTGCGGCTGCGCGGGCATCTGCAGGCGTTCCGCGAGGCTCTGGCCGGCGGCGGGGTGCGCGCCAAGCAACTGGAGTTCCTGAACCAGGAGTTGATGCGCGAAGCCAATACCATTGCGGCCAAGGGAGCCGCCTACGCGATCGGCGCGGCCGCGGTGCGGGCGCGGGACGCGATCGAACGCATGCGCGAGCACCTGCGCAACCTCGAATAGTGTGATTAGTGCGACGCGGAACGTGAAAATCGCGATCTCGGGAAAGAGCGGCTGCGGCAACAGCACGGTATCGCGGCTGGTGAGCGAGCGACTGGGGCTGAAACTGATCAACTTGACGTTCAGAGATCTGGCCGCGGAGCGCGGGATGAGCTTCGTCGAGTTGCACGATCTGGCCGGGCGTGATCCGTCGATCGACCGCGAGCTGGACCGCCGCCAGGTCGCTGCGGCCGCGGCCGGGCCCTGCGTGCTGGGTTCACGCTTGGCGATCTGGCTCCTGGCTGACGTCGACTTCGCGGTCTACCTGCGCGGCACACCCGAGGTACGGGCGCGACGGATCGCGGCGCGCGATCGGGTTCCGTTCGCAACCGCGCTGGCCGAGATGAACCGGCGCGACGCCAGCGACCGCCGGCGCTATCTCGATCTGTACGGGATCGACGTCGATCGCTATGAGCACGCGCATCTGGTGGTCGATACCACGACCCACGACCAGTTCCGGGCCGCGGCCGCGATCGTTGCTGCCGCGACCCGGATCACACGATGATTGCTCGGCGGCCGGTCGAGCGATATATTTCGACCCGTGATACTGCCCCTCAAGCTGTTGATCAGCAACCTCGAGAACCGCTACGTGCTGTCGGCCGCGGCCATCCGCCGCGCGCGCCAACTGGCGCTGGCCGGAGATGACGAAGTGGACGAAAACAAGGGCAAGGTGGTCTCCATCTCGATCAAGCAGATCCTTACCAAGAAGGTGAAGTACCAGCTCGAGCGCTGATGACGTCCGGCACGGCGCAGCCCCGAGTGGTGCTGCTGCTGGGGCCGACGGCGGTGGGCAAGTCGGCGCTGTTGGAGGCACAGGGTTCGCTGCTGCGCGACTGTGGGGCCGAAGTGATCAGCGCCGATTCCCGGCAGGTGTACCGCGGAATGGACGCCGGCACCGCCAAGCCATCGCCGCGGCTGCGCGGGCTGCTGCCGCATCATCTGATCGACCTGGTCGATCCGGACGTACAGTTTACCGCCGGCGATTTCCTGCGCGCCGCGGACCGTGCGGTGGCGGAGATCACCGGGCGCGGCGGGCTCCCGATCGTGGCCGGCGGCGCGGCGTTCTACCTCTGGTCGTTCCTCTACGGCCTGCCGCCGGCTCCTCCGGCCGACCCGGCGGTGCGCCAACGGTTGCGCGCGCGGTGCGCCCGGGAGGGGGCCGAGCGGTTGCACGCCGAGCTGGCCCGCATCGACGCCGCAACCGCCGCCCGGCTGCCGGTCGGGGACCGCGGGCGGATCATTCGCGCCCTGGAGGTGTTTCAGCTCTCGGGCCGCCCGCTGTCGTCGTTCCACCTGCCGACCGCACCGCGCCGCGAGCATCAGGTACTGATTCTGGGACTGGAGCGGCCCCGGGAGGAGTTGTACCGGCGCATTGAACGGCGGGTGGAGTGGATGTTCGACCACGGGCTGGCGGCCGAGGTAGCGGCCCTGCGGGCGCGCGGTTACGCCGCCGCCACCCCCGGCCTGCGGAGCATCGGCTACGCGGAGTTCTTTCTCGGGTTGTCCGACCAAGCGGAGGTCAAGGCGTTGGTGAAGCGCAACACGCGCCGCTTCGCGAAGCGCCAGCTCAGTTTCTTCCGGCGGTTTCCGGGCGTCCGCTGGCTGCCGGCGGATGCCGCCGCGGCCGTGGCGGACGCCGTGCGCGGGTTGGTCGAGTCGCAGCTCAGAAGAACGCGTCCCGCCACGGCTGGGCCACGATGTAGAGTGGTGTAGCAGCTCGATGCCATCCTCGGTGGAGCGGTCGTGGGGATCCAGCGAGACCAGCAGCCGCCTCTTGGTCTCGGGAGGACCTCTGTCGTGCCGCCGTTCCGTGGGAAACCGCCGATGCGGCCCACTTCGGCCACGTGCTGCGAAGTGGCAAAGTGGCAGTTCCTGCTTACTCGGTGTATACTGGCGAGCGCATGGAGCCGACTACCCCCCACAGTGGTCATTCCGCGCTTGACCCGCAATCCAGCGCTCCTGGAGGGGAGCCTGCCGCGCCGGGCAGGGTGCTCATGAGGCCGGCCTCGAGCGTGCCGCGTGCCGCCTCGGTCCAGGCAGCAGGGGCTGCCGCGGCGCTGGCGGCGCCGCAGGTGAGCGTCGACCTCGAATCTCTGGTGACCGAGGATGATACGCCGGTGGACAACATGCCTTCTGAGAAGCAGCAACGCCTGCTCACCGAGCCGCTGTACAGCTCGTGGGCCGGACCGGGCGCCGGGCGCAGGTTTCTGGCGGCTGCCAACGTCGGCGTGTTCGCGGAGGCGCGCAACCCGGCGATCGTGCCGGACGTGTTTCTGAGTCTGGACGTGCAGGTGGCCGACAACTGGTGGGACAAGCGGCACCGCTCCTATTTCGTGTGGGAGTTCGGCAAGCCGCCGGACCTGGTGGTGGAGATCGTGTCGAACCGGGAAGGCGAGGAGCTGGGGCGCAAGCGGCTCAGGTACGCGCGCATGGGTGTTGGCTACTACGTGATCTACGATCCGTTTCATCGGGTGATGCGGGAGGAGCTGCGCGTGTATCGGTTGAGGGACGGGGGCTACGAACGCCAAGAGTCGCCCCGGTTCGCGGAGCTGCGGTTGGGACTGAGGCTGTGGGAGGGTGCGTTCGAGGGCGTGTGGTGGAGCGGGTGGTTGCGCTGGACGGACGAGCACGACGTGTTGATACCGATGGGCAAGGAGCGTGCCGAGCACGCGGAGCGCCTGATGGTGGAGGAACGCCGGCGCGCCGAGCACGCGGAGCACGTGATGGTGGAGGAACGGCAGCGCGCCGAGCAGGAACGCCGGCGCGCCGAACGCTTGGCGGCTGCGCCGGTCGGGCATCGACCCGGAGCAGGGGTGAGCGCTATTATCATATGACAGGGCCGAATTGGGGGCGACGGGACCCCGATCAGCCTGTTGGTACTACCTTAACCTTACGGTTGCCTGACGCTTCGTTAACGAATGTCAGGCGCCCTTCGCCGGCGAGTTGCCGATTGGCATCCAGCAACTCGACCCCATACACCTTCCCATCGGGTGAAAGGTCAATATTCAAACTCTCGCTCACCTTGAGGGCCGAATTGGGGGCGACGGGACCCCGATCAGCCTGTTGGTACTACCTTAACCTTAACGCTTCGTTAACGGTTTCGCCTGCCGACGCTTCGTTCAACAAACTCTCGATTGATCGTCTCAACTTCCTCGGTAGACTCGCGAAATCGGATATAGCCAATATTATAGCGTGGGTCATAGGTGACGGTCATGTACCATACTGGGGTCAGCGCTCAATGGTGCGCGCCGCATCGAGGTCCGCGAGGCGGGCGGCGGCGTCGGCTGGAACAACGCCACCGCGCTGAGCAGGAGCGCCAACATGCCGAGCAGGAGCGCGGACGGGTCGAACGGCTGGCGGCGCTGCTGCGCCGGTCGGGCCATCGACCCGGAGCGGGGGTGAGAGCGCCGCCGACGGGTGGGTGGCGCCGCCCGTGCGGCCGGCTGTGCACCGGCCACGTCAGCGGCCGGTGCGTGGCCAACGGCCCCGTCCGGCGTCGGCGCCCCCCGACCGACCATGGACCGCGACGGCGAGATCCTGCGCTGCCCGTGGCACAACCGGGCGTTCGACACCACCGACGGTAGCTGCCTGGCCGACGCCCGGCCGCGGGTCAAGACCTGCCCGGTGTCGGAGGTGTCGGTCGAGGGCGACGACGTGGTCGTGGACACGGTTGACAGGACTGGCGCTGAAGGGCGATAGTCTATGGTGCGCGACCAGTTCCGGCTCCGGGTTGGCTGAGTGGCGTATTTCAGTCTTGATCCTTTAGGGAGTACCTGGTCGATGCCGTGTGGGCGAAAACGAAAGCGTCACAAGATAGCGACACACAAGCGCAAGAAGAAACTGAGAAAGAACCGACACAAGAAGAAGTAACGTGCCGGCGATTCGATCTTCATCGTAACCTCCGAGTCGTCCCCATCGGCGGGCGCCGGCCGGCGCGTCCCGGCCAGCCCCTGCCTCCCTGCGCCAAACTTCGCATTGACGGGTTGAGTTCCGAGCAGCGGTCGATCGTGGTCCCCGCTCTGCAGGAGGCCGGCGGCACGGTGCAGGAGGCGGCCGGGGGCACGGTGCGCGCCACCGTGTCCGGGGCGGCTGTCGGCGTGCTGGCAGCCCGGTGGCGGTCGCGGCCGGCGACGCGTCAGCTCGGCCTGGAGCTGGCCGCGGCCTGGCAGCCGCTGGCGGGGGCGGTTCCGCTGCCCCCCGGCGCGGCCGTCAACCGCATAGGCCCGCCGCGCGGCGCGCTGGCCTACGGCGACCGGGCCTTGGTGATGGGCATCATCAACGTCACGCCCGACTCGTTTTATCCGGCCAGCCGATTCAGCGGCAGCGACGCGGTGGCCGCGGCGGTCGCTGCCGCGCGGCGGATGGCCGGTGCCGGGGCCGACATCATCGACGTGGGCGGGGAGTCGACCCGTCCCGGCGCGCTGCCGGTGACGGCGGCGGAGGAGATCGACCGGGTGGTGCCGGTGGTGCAGGCGATTGTCGCGGGCGGCGGGCCACCGGTGTCGGTCGACACCTCCAAGGCGGAGGTTGCCGCGGCCGCCTTGGACGCGGGCGCGGTGCTGGTCAATGACGTCTGCGGCCTGCGTGATCCGCGCTTGCGCGAGCTGGTCGCCGCGCGCGGAGTGCCGGCGGTGGTGATGCACATGCGCGGCACGCCGCGCACGATGCAGCGGAACGTCCGGTTCACCGATCCGGTAGGCGAGGTGCTGCGCGAACTCAAGCAGCGTCTCAACGCCGCCCTGGCGGCCGGTATCCGGCCGGACTGCCTGATCGTCGACCCCGGCATCGGCTTCGGCAAGCGGCTGGCGGACAACCTGCGGCTGCTGGAGGGGCTGCCGGCGCTGCGGTCGCTGGGGCCGGTGCTGGTCGGGCTGTCGCGCAAGTCGTTTCTCGGTGCGCTGCTGGAGGCGCCGGTGGAGCAGCGTCTGGCGGGCACCACCGTGGCCAATACGATCGCGCTGCTGCGCGGGGCGGACATCTTGCGCGTGCATGACGCCGGCGCCGCGGCGCAGGCGGTGCGGCTGGTCGCTGCGCTGGAGAATCCGGCGGAGGGAGCATGATCCTCGGCGTGGGAATCGACGTGGTCCATCCCCAGCGCCTGCGGCGCTGGCAGATGATCCCCGGGCTGCTGGAGCGGTTCTACCATCCCGCCGAGCTGGCCCAGGTGCGGGCGCGTGGCGAGACGCTGGCGCTGCAGTCGCTGGCGGCCCGGTTTGCCGCCAAGGAGGCGTTCGGCAAGGCGTTGGGCTCCGGTCTCGCGGGCCTGTCGCTGCGCGACATGGCGGTGATGAACAACGCCGCCGGCAAGCCGGAGTTGCGCCTGACCGGATCGGCGCAGGCCGCGCTCGAGCGCATCGGCGGCACGCGCGTGTTCATCTCGCTGACCCACGAGCAGGACGAGGTGCTCGCCATGTGCATCATCGAGGGCGATCCGGTGGCGGCCGAGGATCACGACCGGTGACCGTGCCGGTGCCGGCGCCGGCGCGGCTGCGGCGGCAGGCGCGATGAGCGGCGGCGGCGTCAACCTCAAGCTCGCCATCGCCTACGACGGCACCGACTTCGCCGGATGGCAGGTGCAGCGCGAGCAACGCACCGTGCAGGGAGTGCTGGAAGCGGCGCTGGCCCGCATGCTCAAGACCTCGGTGCGGGTGCGCGCCGCCGGCCGTACCGACGCCGGGGTGCACGCGGTGGGCCAAGTGGCCAACTTCGTCGGGCCGGCCGATTTTCCCGCCGGCCGCTGGGCGGTCGCGATCAACTCCTACCTGCCGCCGGATGTCCGCGTGCGTGCCGCCCGGCCGGTGCCGGCGTGGTTCCACAGCCGCCGCTCGGCGCTGGCGCGCGCCTACCACTACCAGCTCCTGCCCGCGGACACCAACCTGCCGCATCTGCGGCGCTACTGTCTGCAGGTGCGTCAGCGTCCGGACTTGAGGTACCTGAACCGGGCCGCGGGCTATCTGGTCGGGGAGCGCGACTTTTCGGTGTTCGCGGCCGCCGGGGACGGCAGTGCGTCCAAGGTCCGGCGGGTGCTCAGCGCCGGGTTCTACCCGCGCGCGCCGTTCGTGGTGTTCCGGATCGTGGCCACTTCGTTTCTCTGGAAGATGGTGCGCAGCATGCTCGGCACCCTGTTGGGGATGGCGGCGGCGGGCGCGCCGGCGGCGGAGGTGGCGCGGCTGCTGGAGCAGCGTACCCGGGCCGACGCCGGTCAGACCGCGCCGGCGCGCGGCCTGTTCCTGGAGCGGGTGTGGTACCCTCCGGAGATTGAGGCATGACGCGCGACCAGCGGTTCTGGCGGCTGCTGACGCTGCTGGAAGACTACTACACCACCGGCGAGCGCACGGCGGGGCCGCCGCCGCCCGTCCGTTTGCCGCCGGCGGCGGCCACGGCTGCGACCGCCGGGCGGCAGCGCGCCCCCGCGCCGGCGGGGCAGGGGGCGCCGGCGGCAGACACGGAAGGCACGCCGGCAGCGACCCCGGCAGCCGCCGGTCAGGCCGATTCTCTGGCGGCGGTGGCGCGCGAGGTGGCGCGGTGCCGGGCCTGCGGACTGTGTGAACGGCGCACCCGCACCGTGCCGGGCGAGGGGGTGCCGCGCCCGCGGCTGATGGTGATCGGCGAGGGGCCGGGGCACGGCGAGGACCGGACCGGGCGGCCGTTCGTCGGTCCGGCCGGCCAGTATCTGGACCGCTGGCTGGCGGCGATCAACCTCAGCCGCACCGAGAGCTGTTTCATCACCAACGTGGTGAAGTGCCGCCCGCCCAACAACCGGGACCCGCTGCCGGACGAAGCGAACGCCTGCCGGCCGTTCCTGCAGCGTCAGATCCGGCTGCTGCGCCCACGGGCGCTGCTCACCGTGGGGCGCATCGCGAGCCAGTTGCTGACCGGGAGCGACGCCCTCATGGGCGCGCTGCGCGGCCAGGTCTACCGGTACCGAGTACCGGGGCTGGCGGAAGAACTGCCGCTGGTGACCACCTATCACCCGAGCGGCGTGCTGCGCAATCCGTCGCTGCGGCGCGCGGTCTGGGACGACCTGCGGATGGTGGCGCGCATCCTCACCGACGGCTCCGCGTGACGCCCGCGCGCCGGGTGCCGCCGCCCGCCACGACCTGGAGCTGACGGGTGCCGCGCTACCTGGAGCTGGCCTTCAACGTGCCGGTGCGCCGCACCTTTACTTACCTCGACCTCGACGACGATGGCCGGACCGAGTGCGGTGTGCGCGTGGTCGCGCCGTTCGGCCGGCGGCGCCTGACCGGGTTCGTGGTGGGAGTGGGGTCGCGCGCTCCCGCAGGGCTGGAGCTGCGCGCCATCGTGCGCCGGGTGGACGAGGAGCCGTTGTTCGACGCGCAGTTCCTCGAGCTGGCGCGCTGGGTGGGGAACACCTACCTGTGCGCGCTCGGCGAGGCGCTGGGCGCGATGCTCCCCTCCGGGCGGCGGGCAACCCTAGCCGACGACCTCGAGGCCGGGGCGGAGAGCTGGAGCGAGCACTCGCTCACTGAAGAACAACAGCTTGCGGTGGCGGCAATTACCGGGCACCTGGAGCGGCGCGGCGGCGGGCCCGGGGCGGCGGCGCGGCGGTTCTACCTGCGCGGCGTGACCGGTTCGGGCAAGACCGCGGTGTTCCTGGACGCGGCGCGGCGCACGGTCGCGGCCGGACGTGGGGTGATCTACCTGGTGCCGGAGATTTCCCTGACGCACCAGGTGGTTGACCAGTTCAGCGACGTATTCGGCGAGCAGGTGGCGGTAATCCACTCCGCGCTGACTCCGTCGCAGCGGCTGCAGCAGTGGCGCCGGATCCGCGCCGGGGCCGCACGGGTGGTGATCGGCGCCCGCAGCGCGGTGTTCGCGCCGCTGCACGACCTCGGGCTGATCGTGCTCGACGAGGAGCACGAAGCCTCCTACAAGTCCAGCTCCACGCCCCGCTATCACGCCCGCCAAGTGGCGCTGCACCGCTGCGCGCAGGAGGGAGCCACGCTGGTGATGGGCAGCGCGACCCCGTCGCTGGAGGCGCTGCATCACATGCAGGGCGGCTTCCTGCAGCGGCTCGAGCTGACCCGTCGTCCCGGCCGCGGCCGCATGCCGGCGATCGAGGTAGTGGAGATGAAGGGAGTGGCGGGGCCGCTCTCGCCGCGGCTGCTGGCGGAGATCCGGGCGACCGCCGCCGCCGGCCGCCAGACCATCATGTTCCTCAACCGGCGCGGCTTCGCCTACCTCTACCGGTGCCGGAGCTGCGGGTACGAGATGACCTGTATCCACTGCTCGGTCAGTCTCACCTACCACAAGGCCGGGGGCACCATGCTGTGCCACTACTGCGGCTACCGGACCAGTCCGATCCGGGCGTGCCCGGAGTGCTCCTCGGTCGACGTCGGCGCGGTGGGCTACGGGACGCAGCGGGTCGAGGAGGAGTTGCAGGCGGCGCTGCCGGGGCTGCGCGTGCGCCGGCTCGACACCGACGCCCTGCGCAGTCGGCGCGAGCTGCGGGCGGTGCTGAAGCAGTTCCGCGACCGGGCGGTGGACGTGCTGGTCGGGACCCAGATGGTGGCCAAGGGACTCGACTTTCCGGCGGTCCGGCTGGTCGGCATCGTCAACGCCGACACCGGCCTGCATCTGCCCGACTTCCGCGCTGCCGAGCGCACCTTCAACCTGATCGTCCAGGTCTCGGGCCGCGCCGGCCGCACGCTGCCTGACGGCCGGGTGTTCGTGCAGACCTACAGCGCCAACCGCCACGCCATCCGGCTCGCCGTCGAAGGCCGGTCCGAAGAGTTCTACCGCCGCGAGCTGGCCCTGCGCCGCGAGCTGCGGTTTCCCCCGTTCGTGCGCATGATCCGGGTCGTGTTCCGCGCGCGCAACCGGCAACGGGCGGAGGCCGCCGCCGACCGGTTTGCCGACCAGTTGCTCCGGGCGCGCCCCGCCGCCGCCTCCACCGAGGCCGCCCCCGAGCTGCTCGGCCCGGTCGAATGCCCGCTCGAGCGCATCGCCGGCAACTACCGTTATCACCTGCTGCTGCGACACCCCACCCTGGGCCCGCTCCACGCCTGGCTCAAGCGCACCTATCTCTCGTTCAAGCCGCCGCCCGGCGTCTACCTCGAAGTAGACATCGATCCGGTCTCGGTCTTGTGACGTGACGTGTGTGCCAGCTTACCTGCTTGGCGTTTCGAGCGCGTAGGCCAGTGTCGCATGGCACCGTTGTGTTCCGTATCGCCAGCATGCACACGACCCGTGCCGGCGCGGCGCTACCATCCCAATCGGTGTATGCTGCGATCGTCGCCACCGCGGTGGTGGTAAACAAAATGTTCGGCTGAGGTGTGTGGCGGTGCGCAGATTCAACACGGAAGGCCCGGTCCGCCCCGACGTGCACTACTGCATTCCGCCGCTGGCGCGGCTGGACGACGTGGACCGGGTGCTCGGGCTGGTCCGGGACATGCGGCACTTCGTGCTGCACGCGCCCCGGCAGACCGGCAAGACCTCCGGCTCGTGACTGGCAAACGGCGCGCGCTGCCAAGGACACCTATTGGGCCGAGCGCATCGCCCGTTACGGGCCGCTGGAAGGTCTGCGCATTGCCGACGAGCTGCGCAAACAGGCATTGCTGCACAATCCGGAGTGGCCCGATGCGGCCGCCCGCAAACAGGACCTTCTCGCTCACGTGCGCTTGGCCGAACTATTTACGCGTGCCGCTTCCGCCCGCCGCAGTTGAACTCCTGACCGCACTGTCAAAGGTGCTCGCGCGCTGGGGACGCTGGTACGTGTTCGGCGCCCAGGCAAGGTGGTCGAGATGGCGTCGCCGGGATCGGCCCTGGCGCAGTTGCGGGAGCGGGACTACGCCGCGAAGTACCGGGGGCGGGGCGAGCCGATCCAGATGGGGGGCAGCCGGTCTCGGCAAGGGGCAGCCGATCCACCTGATCGGGGTGGAGTTCAGCCGCGAGGCGCGTAACGTGACGGCGTTCGAGGTGGCCGACGGCTGACGCCGGCCGGCGTCAGCGTGGAGTCGATGCGCTGAGCCGAGCGCTGCCGGCCGCATGCGCGGTATACTTATACTTAGGGCCCGATGCTGGAGGTACTCACGCTGGATGATCCCATGCTGCACCGGCGCGCCGATCCGGTGGCGGAGGTCGGCGAGGGGCAGCGCCGGCTGGCAGACGAGATGATCGCGACGATGCATGAGAAGGAGGGGATCGGCCTCGCTGCCCCCCAGGTGGGGCGCCCGGTTCGCATGTTCGTGACCAAGGCCCCGGAAGACCGCGAACGGGTGTTCATCAATCCCGAGATCGTCGGCACCAGCATCGAGACCGAGGCCGCGGAGGAGGGGTGCCTGAGCATCCCCGGGGTGCGCGCCGACGTCGAGCGCGCGGCGGCGGTACGGGTGCAGGCATTCAATCGTCGCGGGCGCCGCTTTACCGTTGCGGCAGAGGGGATGTTGGCGCGGGTGATCCAGCACGAGCTGGATCATCTGAACGGGGTGCTGTTCATCGACCGCCTGAGCGCGGCGGAACGCGAGCGGGTGCTGCGGGAGTACGCGGAACTCTCCGCGGAGGCGGCCGCGGGCGATCCGGCGCAGGAACCGGAGCAGGAACCGGAGCAGGATTAGCCGTTCCGCGCGGGCACGCGGCAGGTTCCTCGGGGCGTGGACCGGCAGGGCCGCCCCACCGCCGTGGCCCATCGGGACGGCGCCTCAGACGTTGGTTCAGGCGATGCGCATCGTGTTTGCGGGTACACCGGAGTTCGCGCTGCCGGCGCTGGCGGTGCTCGGCGACGCCGAGCTGTGCGCGGTCCTCACGGCGCCCGACCGGCCGGCCGGGCGCGGCGGCGTCACGCGGGCCTCGCCGGTGAAGCGGGCGGCCCAGGCGCGCGGCCTCACCGTGCTGCAGCCGGAGTTGATCGGCCGCCGCTTCAGCGCCGAGGTGGCGCGGCTGCGGCCGGACCTGCTGGTGGCCGTGGCCTACGGCAAGATCTTCCGGCCCTACTTCCTGACGGTGTTCGGCCGCGGCGGCGTCAATCTGCATCCGTCACTGCTCCCGCAGTTGCGCGGCCCCGCGCCGATGCCGGCTGCCATTCTGGCCGGCGCGGCGCGCACCGGGGTGACGGTGCAGCGCCTGGCCGCGGCGATGGACGCCGGCGACATCCTGGCGCAGACCGAAGTCGCGCTGGACGGCACCGAGACCACGGCGACGCTCACGGCCCGGCTGGCCCGGCTGGGCGCGGCGTTGCTGTGGGAGGTGGTCGACGCCTGCGCGACGGGTACGGTCGCGGGCCGGCCGCAGGCGGAGGCCGACGCCACCTACTGCCCGTTGCTGACGAAGGAGGCTGGACTGATCGACTGGAGCCGGCCGGCGCGCGCCATCGAGCGGGCGGTGCGGGCGTACGATCCGTGGCCGCGCGCGTACACCACCTGGAACGGCCGGCGTCTGGTGATTCTTGAGGCGTCGGTGGCGACCGAGGCGGCCGGCGCTGCCGGCGAGGTGCCGGGACGGGTCGGCGGAGTGGACAGGCGCCGGGGGATTCTGGTACACACGGGGCGGCACGGCCTGTGGCTGCGCCGCCTGCAGCTTGAAGGCAGAAAGCCGGTCGACTGGCTGGCCTTCGCCAACGGCCAGCGCGCCATCGCGCATGCGCGCCTCGGATCGTAGCTCGCACCATGCCGCCTGCGACTGACCACATCCCCGATTCGTCACCGCCCCGACCGGCGCCGCCCGGCGGCGTGGGCCGCGCCGTGCTGTTCGCTCTGTTCATCCTCGGTCTGGTCATCGCCGGCGCCCTGGGCGCGTTCTTCCTTGCGGTGCGCGGCGAGGAACGGACCCTGGTGCCGCAGGTTGCCGCCGAGGACCTGCTCGTGGCGCTCGGGAAGCTGCAGGAAAAAGGGCTGGTCCCGCGCGTCGAAGCGCGCTTCTCGGCCGATCACGCCAAGTGGACGGTGATCGACCAGGAGCCGATCGCGGGCACCTTGGTGAAGGCCGGACGGCCGGTGGTGCTGATCGTCAGCCGCGGCCCGATAGTCGATCAGGTGGCCAACTACGTCGGCCGCGATCTGGACGAGGTGGTGCTGGAGCTGCAGACGCTGTTCGCCTCCTCACGCGCGCTGATCACCATTCGCCAGCCGGTTTCGCGGGTCACCGACGCCGCCCCGGCCGGCACCATCCTCGACCAGAGCCCCGCGCCGGAGACGCCGCTCGACGGTCCGGTCGAGCTGGAGCTGGTGGTCAGCAAGGGACCGCGCGGCGACCTGCTGGTGTTGGAGGATTACGTCGCGCAGCCGTTCGCCGAGGTGCGCGCCCGGCTGGCCGAGATCAACCTCCCGTTCGTGTTTCGGGTAACGGAGGCGGGGGCGGGGGAGGCGCCCGGCATCGTGGTGTCGCAGTCGCCGCGGGCGGGTGAGGAGATCCCCTACAGCTCGATCCTGCAGCTTGAGATGACCGCCCCGGCGGCGCTGGAGGAGGGGCAGGTGTTCGGCCTGCTGGAGTTGTCGCTGCCCGAGTACCCGATTCTCGTCGACCTCAGGCTCGAGGTGATCACGCCCGCCGGCAACCGCACCATCCTGCAGATCAAGCATCCCGGGGGCCCGCTCGCGATTCCCTACGTCGCCGCGGAGGACGGCCAACTGGTCCTGTTCCGGTTCGGCGACGACATCCTCACCGAGCCCGTTCGTCCATACCGGTAGCGCGCCACGGCGCAGCCACGGCTGTCTCTTGTTTGACCTCCGCGGGAGCAGCGGTTAATCCGAAAAACCTCGGACGCTTTGGTGACGCAAGAAGCTCGCCCAAAACTCAAGAGCCGAAAGACCCGATGGGGCCAGCCTATAACCACGCCTGCACCCCTTCCGCCCCGGTGGGTGACCGTGCCGGCCGTATCGTTGTGCCCAAGGCGATTCGCGAAGCAGCCAATCTGCGTTCCGGCACCGAGGTCCAGTTTCGCGTGCAGGGTGGCCACGTGGAGATCGAACCGGTCCCGCTGACGGTCACCCTGCAACGCCGCGGCTCTCTCGTGGTCGCGGTACCCCAGGCGAACCAGCCGGTCATGCGCGCGGCGGAGGTGGACAAGCATGAACATCACGATCGGACACGTGTCGAGATTGAGTGCCGAAAGCGCAGCAACGAGGAGTTGGTCGTAGCCGCCCACTCTTTGGCCGAGACCTATGCGGTCTTTATGCGATTGCCTGCGCCGCATCGGTTCCGATCTGCTGATGCCATCGCCCTTAACGTGCACAGCGGAGAGATGGGTCGCCGACGTGCCGTTGCTCCTGGATACCGGCGCAGACGTCTATCTGGCACTGCTGTTGGGGTGCCCCCAGGGGTCTGGAGGCCCGTCAGCGCCACCCGCGGTCTGTCGATCCGCGCGGAGGTGATTCGCCTGATCGAGCAGGAACTCGCCATGGTCGACGATATCGAGGCCGCTCTGCGTGCGGTCCTCGGCCCCGCGCCCAAGCGTCGGCGCCGCCCACCTGCCCCCTGATCACTGGGCGGCGCCTCGAACTTAACTTAACTCAACTCACATTTCTCATTGCTCCCAACCCAACCCTCGGTCGGCTCGAGAAAAAACTTCGGCAGTTGGGCCGAATTGCTGAAAATCAGCTCGCGGCGGGCTTGCTTGATGGTGAGGAGCCCCCCCTCCCCCCCACACACTTTTTCATACATCCTGTAGATCGCTAACCGCTCCGGCTGATCGCCCCGCGTGCGACCCTGCGCGCACATTAGCGTTCCCCAGCGGAGCAGCGGCACCGCGCACGGCGCCGGCTTGGTCCATCGAGCAACCGGCATACCGACCGCCCGCGACTGACTGCCGGCAAGACCCACCGCCGGCGTTGCCGGTCAATCACATTCGTTGCTCGGCCGACCACCGCCCAGCGTGGAGTTGTGAGGCAGGTCCCGACGTCCGCCGAGCGGTCGGTGTTGGCCTACCGGGGGGAAGGAATGACCGTAGCGGCGAAGCCGGCGAACAAGCGGGAGTACGAGACGGGGTTGGAAGGGCGACTGCACGACCTGCACCGACGAGTACACACAGGAGCGTACCGAGCGACCCCGGTACGGCGGGTCGACATCGACAAGCCGGACGGGGCACACGACCGCTGGGGGTGGCCGCGCTGGAAGACAAGATTGTCCATAAGGCCGTCGTGGACGTGATCCTGACTCCGATCTATGAGGAGGAATTTCTCGGGATCAGCTATGGGTTTCGACCGGGGCGAGGGGCGCACGATGCGTTGGACGCACTGGCCTACGCCATCGAACGGCGCGAAGTGAACCGCCCTGGAATGACATCCCTTGGGCTCGCTCACTTCGTAACCCCCACAGCGCATCGGCGCGCCGTTGGGAGGCAGTGCACTCCGTGCCGGCCGCCACTGCCTCCCGGTCCACCCGCCGCCAGCCGCGCACCAGCCGCTCCACCTGCTCGGCGGTCGTCCCGCACGCCACCGCCAGCAGCGGCGCTTCGGATGTGGTTGCGGTCGGCGGCGCGGGCGCGGTGCGAGCATCAAGCAACTGATATGTAGTTGCATGTCTGTCGAAGAGCCGGCATAAATGCCGTGTGTGAGCGGCGCGGGGACGCGAGGCAATCGAAGCAGCCGTGACCATCGACACCCGCGGTCGCGTCGCATAAGCTGAGCGCGTGACGCCTGAAGCCAGCCCATTCCGACCGGGCCAGCCGGTGCCGGCCGAGTTCTTCGTCGGGCGGCGGGACGCGATCGAGCGGCTGAGCAACGACGATCTGCGCACGATTTCGGACAATTTCATACGCTCCGTGCGCCAGCTTCTGAACTCTCTGGAAGACAACACGTCGCTGCTCCTCATTCTGGACGACATCAATGGGCTGGCGAACTCGGCGGACTTCGCACACTGGCTGAAGAGCATCGTCGATGAAGTGGCGACCTCCGACCAGGAAACGCGCCTGTGCCTCCTGGTGGTCGGACTGGAAGAGCGACGCCAGGACCTGATTCGCCATCAACCGTCTCTGGCTCGGGTCTTCGACCTGATCGACATTGCCCCCTGGTCGGATGAGGAGGTCGAGCAGTGATCGCTACCGGTCGATCCTGCGCAAGATGGCGGGCGAACCGCTACGCATGAGATTTCAGCGCGGCGAGCTGGGGGCGCGTCTGGAAGACGAGGAGCGGCGCGTGTTGGACAACTTCCTGCGGCGCATGAGAAATCTCGGCGCGCTGGAGATCGATCCGGAGGTGCGCGGCGGCTACCGGTTCCCCAACCGGCTGCATGCTCTGTACTTCTGGATGGAGTCACAACTGAAGGTCCGAGCCTGACCGAACGGCAGGCGGCGCCTCCGCGAAGCACATCGCCTTGAGCAACGCCCACGCCGACTGAGACCACCGGCATGACGTGGACCGCGCCAGAGTATGGCGGGACACTCACGTGGCCCGCTGTGGTCTATCCTGAGAATTCTGACCCGTGGTGGGTTGGTGGCTGGCTGGCAGCCGGCGGAGCGCAGGAGCCGGCACCGGTGGAGACCCCGCTCGCGCTCGGCCGAGGGAATTGACACGCGCCTTGGCGGCGAGAGACAATCAGATCCATGTCGACGAAATCA
This sequence comes from Spirochaetia bacterium, assembly GCA_965198005.1. Lineage (GTDB taxonomy): Bacteria > Spirochaetota > Spirochaetia > SZUA-6 > Bin103 > Bin103. Next base: position 125,564 of record CBDAOI010000001.1, on the reverse strand, counting down.
GACAGACGGTCCCGTACGGAAAGCGCTCGCGAACACCGGATATCTGCCACGGAGGCAAGCCGCTCGTTCTCGAAGCTCCTCGACCGGATCGAGTTGGAGGGTGGGCGTTTTCTCGTCCATCGCCGGGGAACCGACGTCTGCGTCATGGCCCCGCCTCCGGTGACTCCCCGCCGCGCATCGGAGTGCATCGCACATCTCCGCAATCGATCCCCGGTCGTGCTCGACGGTCGCTTTGGCAACGATCTGCGAGACATCCTGGCTGGCGAGGCGGTCGAGGAGCGTTCCTCTTGGGATTCCTGATCGATTCCACGGCATGCATCCACGCCGAACGCAACCGCCGCACGCCGGAGGAACTTGTCAGCGAGATCATGGAGCGCTGGGGTGACGCCGAACTGTGGGTTTCGGTGATGAGCGCAGCGGAGTTGTTTCATGGCTACTGGCGAGCCGACCACCCGTCGCAACGAGCAAGACGAGAGGAATTCATCGAGGCGCTGCTGGCGACGATCCCGGTGCTCCCCGTCACCCTCACCATAGCGCGCGTGGTCGGGCAGATCGATGCGCAACTGAGCGCGGCGGGACAGAGGATCCCGACATCGGACCTGCTCATTGCGGCAACCGCGCTGTCCCGAGGCGACGCGATCGTCACCGGGGATGCGCGCCACTTCGACCGCGTCGCCGGGCTCACCGTGCACCAGTTCACGTGAGCCGCGCTGAGTCAGGCGCGAGGACCGGGGCCGAGGACACTTGGTTGGCGCTGACAGAGGTCCAGACGCACATGATAGTTCATTCAGGCTCGCCTATCACGGCCCGGTACTTCGCAGCAGCGTGGCCGGTAGCGGCTCCATCATGCGCTACTTCCAGGTGCACCGCTTCGATCATGAGCTGGCCGACCAGCTCCGCGAGGCGCGCGGCACGAAGGTGGAGCCCTACACGGGGGTGGCCGAGCTGTGGTGGGCGCGCCCGGCCAACAGCGACCCCACCTCGGAAGGCGCCGCTGCCGACCGAATCATCAAGGCAAGAGCGCAAGTTCATCGACCTGCAGCGATCCGCCGTCCAGTTCACCAAGGAGCGGGTGTTCATCGATCACGTGCTGTGTGAGACCTAGGTAGGTAGGGACGGTATTCCTATCAACAAGTATCGTGTAGTCATCGTCGGAACGGGAGGGATCTCAAGGGCACATGCGAGGGCCTGCCGGCAAAACGACCAGACCGATCTCGTGGCTGTCTGCGACGTTTCGCAGACGGCCGTGGATTCGTTCGCCCGGCAGTTCACAGCAAGGAGTTGGGACTGAATGCCCGCTTCATCCGCTCCGACGTCTACGATCTGCCGCAGGTGCTCGAGCAGCGGTTCGACGTGGTGACCACCTCCCTGGGCGTGCTCGTGTGGCTCCCCGATCTGGTGCCGTGGGCCGGGGTGGTTGCCAACTTCGTCAAGCCGGGCGGTACCTTCTACCTCCTCGACCAGCACCCCCTGTCCCACGTTTTCGACACGCAAGGGGACGGCGACGCTCACGAGTTGCGTGTCCGCAATTCCTACTTTCGGGATCCGGCCGGGCAGTTGTTCGCCGGCGGCCGCCGGATTACGCCTCCAGTTCTTTCACGAATTCCCGTTCAGTTTCTTTCAACAGTATCCCGGAATGGTCCGCGACGCCGACGGGTGGTGGCGCCTCCCGCAGCACAAAGACTCGATCCCGCTGATCTTCTCGCTGCGCGCCTACCAAGCGTAAGCGGCCGGTGCCTCGCCGCCGGGCCTCGCCCGGCCAGATCTCGTCCAGGCGGGCGAGGGTGGCCTCGTCCAGCGTCAGCTCGGTGGCCCGCACGGCGCTCTCCAACTGCTCCATGGTGCGCGGGCCGATGATCGGGGCGGTGACGGCGGGATTGTGCAGCAGCCACGCGAGCGCCACCTCCGCCGGTGCGACGCCGAGCTCGGCGCAGTAGTCCTCGTACGGCTGGAGGCGCCCAGCGTACCTGGTGACGGCGCGCTGTGCGTAGGCGGAATAGCGGCGGCGGCCCTCCGGTTGGCCGAGCACGCCGGCCAACGCTCCTCCCTCGACCGGGCTGTAGGGCAGCAGCCCCAAGCCGTAGTGGCGGCAGGCGGGAATCACCTCCAACTCCGGTTCGCGGGTCGCCAGGTTGTAGCGGCTTTGCTCGCTGACCAAGCCCAGGCGGTTGCGCCGGGCCGCCTCCTGGCACGCGGTGGCGATGTGCCAGCCGCCAAAGTTGGACGACCCGATGTAGGTCACCTTGCCCTGCTGCACCAGCGTGTCGAACGCCTGCCACGCCTCGTCCCACGGGCACGCCGGATCGACGTGGTGCATCTGGTACAGGTCGATGGTGTCGGTCTGCAGGCGGCGCAACGACCCCTCCACCTGCCGCCGGATCTTCACCGCGCCGATGCCGCGACTCTCCCGGTTGGGCTCGGGCCGCATCCCCTCGCGCAGAAAGGCGGAGTACACCTTGGTCGCCAGCACCACCGCGTCACGCCGGCCGCCGCCCTGGGCCAGCCAGCGGCCGAGCAGCTCCTCGACCAAGCCGTAGCCGTGCTCGTAGCCGTACACGTCGGCGGTATCGATCAGATTGATCCCCAATTCCAGTGCTCGGTCCAGGATCGCAAAGCTCTCCCGCTCGCTGCGCTCCGTTGACCGCGGACTGCGTTCCGGCTAACGTCGCGCTGCGAACGGGATGCACTACGGAGGGAGCAGGACATGGCACACACGGTGAAAGCGGTACGATGGACGGAGGAGCGCTCGCTGGCGGTGGGGGAGGGGGAGGCCCCTGATCCAGGCCCGGGGCAGGTTCAGATTGCCGTGGGCAGCGCCGGGATCTGCGGCTCGGATCTGCACTTCTACCGGGGCGAGCTGCGGGCGCGGCCGGGTATCGTGCCCGGTCACGAGCTGGCCGGCACCGTGGCGGCGGTTGGGGCCGGCGTCAGTCACGTCCGTGAGGGTGATCTGGTGGGCATCGAGCCGTTGCTGAGCTGTGGGACCTGCGCCTTCTGCATGACCGGCAACTACCACGTGTGCACCGAACGCGGTCTGGTCGGGGAGACCTGGGGCGGCGGCATGAGCGAGCTGGCCGTGGTGCCGGCGCGCACCGCGTACAAGGCCCCTGCCGGCGCCGACGCCGAGGTAATCGCCCTGGCGGAGCCGCTCGCCTGCTCGGTGCACGGCTACCTCAAGATCGGCCTGCGGGCACGCGAGACGGTGCTGATCATCGGCGCCGGCACGATCGGCCTCACCGCCCTGATCGTGGCCAAGGCGGCCGGCGCCATGACCCTGATCATCGCCCGCCACCCGCACCAGCAGGAGGCCGCCCGCCGGCTCGGCGCGGACGAGGTGATCGGCGACGACGATGCCGGACGGGCGCGGTTGCAGGAACTTGCCGACCAGCGCGCCATCGACGTGTCGGTGGAGACGGTCGGCGGCCGCGGCGACACCCTGCTGCAGGCGCAGCTCGCCACGCGTCCCAAGGGACGGGTGCTGCTGATCGGGGTGTTCACGGTGCCGACCGTGGGCATCAACCCGCTGCTGCTGGCGGCACGCGAGGTCGAGATCGTGGGCTCGATGACCTACTCGGCCACCGACGGCCGTGCCGACTACCAGACGGCAATGGAGATCGTGGCCGACAACGCCGAAGCCGCGCGCTCCCTGGTGACTCAGCGGTTCGATCTCGACCACGTGCACGACGCCTTCGGCGCGGCGCTCGACAAATCCTCGCACTCGATCAAAGTGCACCTCAACCCCAACGGCTGAAGCACGCGCACTGAGCACGGTGCTGCCCGGATGCCAGTTTCCATCGACCAAGTGGTGCCGTGGGGCAGAACCCTGGCCGAGTATCAGGCCATGTTCAGCCTCTCGGCAGTTGACCTGCGCCGCCGCATCCGCCACCACCAGTAGTTCCCGACGCTGCTTGACGGCATGCCGGGACGTTCTTAAGGTGCGGGCGGCATGAGTATGGCACACACGGACACGGCACAGCGGCGGAAGGGGGCTGGGAAGGGGGCGATGCTGGGGCAGGCGGACCTTGAAGCGGCGCAGCGGCACCTGGATGAGCACGGCTACTGCGTGGTCGAGGGGGCGATCAGCGGCGGCGGGGCGGCGGCCCTGCGCGAGCGGCTGCTGGAACAGGTGGCGGCGGAGGAGCGGCTTGGCCGGAGTCGGATCCTGCCGGACAAGAAGCAGGTCGTCGGGTTCCTGATCAACAAGGGGCAGGGGTTTCGCGACCTGCTGATTCACCCGACGCTGCGCGCGCTGGTCGGACACGTCCTGGGGCCGCAGTACCTGCTTTCGTCGTACGTCGGCCACATCGCCCATCCCGGCGGGACCGAGGTGTTCCATACCGACCAGTGGTGGATGCCGCCGCCGACCAACGTCGCCAAGGAAACGCTGCTGCGGCCCGGTTCGATCACCCATGACTATCGCGGCCACTACAAGCTCGGCGAGGCGGGGCTGAACCCGGTCGCCATCGCGCCGGCGTGCTGCTGCAACACGATGTGGGTGATCGACGACTTCACCGCCGACAACGGCGCCACCATCGTGGTGCCGGGCAGCCACCTGTTTGGACGGCAACCGGACCCGGAGCTGGATCAGGACGCCGACTGGCGGCCGATGGAGGCACCGGCCGGGAGCTTCGTGGTGCTGGACGGACGGGTATGGCACTCCACCGGAGCCAACGTGACCGACCGCACGCGGATCGGTCTGACCACCAACTTCTGCGCACCGCAGTTCCGCCAGCAGGAGAACCTGCAACTGGGGACGTTGCCCGAGGTCCTGGAGAACGCGTCCGAGGAGCTGTTGGATCTGATCGGCTTCAAGCCGTGGTGCGGCTACGGCAGTATCGAATTCCAGCCCGACCGCGTTACCCGCGGCCGGTACGGACCGGGCGAGATGAAGTCCTAAAGTCCCCATTCCCACCGGCGGGCGGCGCGGCGGGGGGTTGAACGAAGTTCGGCGAGGCGGTATTATAGCGGTATTATAGAGGACACGCGAGCGTCGTATAATGGTTATTACCCGAGCTTCCCAAGCTCGTGACGAGGGTTCGATTCCCTTCGCTCGCTTCTACGCCGGGAGTTGGATCGCCGCGCAGGGGTAGACCGCCGCCTTGCCCCCCTGCGGATAGGCGGCCTGCAGATGGCTCGACACCTCGTTCCAGTCGGCGCAGGGAACCACGCGGTCGGGTGGACCGTAGCTGTCAAGATCGACCCGTGACTGGTAAGCCGAGCACACCAGGATCCGGCTCGCCTGGGCGACGCGTGGCTGGGCCGTGCGTTGCCACAGGGGGCCGCCGTAGTCGGTCCCGAACCTGCCGACCAGGTAGTGGGGCGCCTGCCCCTCGACGCTCTGACTGATCACCACCGCGATGCCGCCCGGTTTGAGTGAGCGCTCGGCCGGCCAGGTCCCTTTGGCCGCCTGATTCTCGATCGGGTAGGTGTTGACCACCACCACGTCGCAGTCCTGCGCCACGGGAGTGGCATAGAGCTCGCGCGCCGCCGTGACCCCGGCGCGATGCTGTTCCAGGTAGTGGCCGGCGAACACCTGCACCACCTCGCGCCGCGGGTTGATCAGCAGGTCGATCTTGAAGTCCAGGCCGACCATGCCAACCGCCTCTTCGAGATCCTGGCGCGCATCGTTGTCGTCGACCTTGCCCAGTCCGCTGCGGCCCGCCGCCCGGCTGGCGGCGAACACCTCGCCGTGATTGTGGCGCACCGTGTCGAGCGCCGCGACGCCGGGCACGACCATCTTGGCGCCTCCGCCGAAGCCGGCCATGAGATGTGGAATCAGCCCGCCGATCGCGATCCTGAGGTCGCTGGCCATCACCTCGCGGTTGATCCGCACGCGCATGCCCCGGCTGGTCGTTCCGACCTCGACCAACTGGTCGAACGGGTTGTGATTGAACACCCGGTAGCGGCTGACCACGTCGGCGCCGAGCTTCTTGGCCACGGCGTCGCGCAACATGGCGGCGTGATTGGCGAAGGCGCCCACGAAACAGATCTGATCGTCCGCCAAGCCGGCGCCATGCAGGTCCGCCAGCACCAGCGGCAGGATGCGCCGGGTGGGCGCCGGCCGCGTGAGGTCGTCGAACAGGATCACCGCCCGCCGGCGGCCGCGTGCCAGCTCACGCAGCGGCGGCGTGCCGTAGGGGCGGTCGAGCTGGGCGCGCAGTTGCGCGTCGTCGATGGCGGGGGCGTCGTGCCCCGCCATCCGGCACTCTTCGATCTCCCAGGCCGCCGCAAAGCTCAATTCCATCGAGTCGTCGCCGTACCACGCGTGGGTGGGTACCGAGAAGGTGTGTGTGCTCATGGTCGCGGCAAGTATGCCCGTTCGCGCCGGATCCGGCGAGTCTCAGCCGCCGCCAGCACCGCCTCGGTGTCGAAGTCGATGCCGGGGCGGTGTCCGATCTTGCGCCCGCTCGGGTGGCGCCGTCACGAGCGCGGGCGGCGAATATGCGCGCCAACTCGAACGGCGGCGTCACCTCGAGCTGAGCGTAGGTGCATTCGGCCGGGGTCTTGTCCGGCCGCCAGCCTGGATCGACGGTAAGCAAGGCGCCTATGGCGTCTCGTTCCCGGATCTTCCCAGCATCGTCGCCATGGGTGCAACGGTGGACGAGGCGTTGCTGCATGCCGAGGAAGCACTACGCGACTACGTGATCGAGACCGAGAGAGACGGTGAGCCGATCGCGCCACCGACCAGTATCGAAGAGATCGAAACGCCCAATGGATATACTCTGGTTTCCGCCCCCTTGATCCGCCTGTCGGGCCGCAGTGTGCGCGCGAATCTCACGCTCGATGAGGGTGTTGCAGCGTTCATCGACGGCGAAGCGCGACGCCGGAAAATGACACGGACAGCCTGCGTCGAATGGATGGCTCGGCGAATCGCTCAGACCGGCGGATAGCTGGATCACGAGCCGACGGAAGCGTTGCATGGTGCTGCGCCGCATCGTGTCCTGCGGCGCCTGCAGCGGTTTCGTCGAGGCGCAGCGGCTCTTGCGATGGCTGGTCCGGAACAAGCGGGCACCGTGTCGGGTGAAGGGTAGGGCGGCGTCTGCGGTACAATGTGGTCGACCAACTCACAGGAGGCTACGTCACGTGCCCAAGTTTGTTTTCATGCCGCCGCAGGACGATGATCGACGGATGTTTGCCGCCCGCTTGGCGGACACCGTTCCCGAGTACGACGTAGCCTCGCCCGAGACGGACGATGAGGCGCTTGAGGCGGTCCGCGACGCCGACGCGGTCTACGGCTGGGTGCCCCCGGCCGCCCTGGGAGTCGCCGAACAGCTCGCCTGGGTCCAGAACCCGGACGCCGGGCCGTTCTACGGCTACTACTACCCTGAATTGATTGAACACCCGCTCATCATCTGCAATCCGCGCGGCATCTACTACGACCACATCTCGCACCACGTCTTGATGTTCATGTTCGCGCTCTCCCGCGGCCTTCCGTGGTACCTGGACGCTCAACGCAATCGCGTCTGGAACAAGGACGCCCGCAAGACGCCCTACATCTACCTCGGCGAGGCCACGGCGCTGATCAACGGGGTAGGGGGCATCGGACACGAGACCGCCAGACTGTGCAACGACCTGGGCATGGAGGTAATCGGCATCGAGCCGAGGCCGGAGTACGATCTGCCGTACGTGGAGTTCCACACCCCGGACGAACTGGATGACGTCCTGCCGCGCGCCGACTTCGTGATCACCACCGTCCCGCACACGCCGGAGACCGAGTTCACCTTCAACGCCGCCCGGTTTCGACTGATGAAGCCGACCGCGTACTTCATCAACGTCGGCCGCGGCATGGTGTGCAAGATCGACGACCTCGCCAACGCGATCGAGTCAGGCGAGATCGCGGGCGCCGGCCTGGACGTGTACGAGCACGAGCCGATGCCCGCCGACCACAAGCTCTGGGGACTTCCGAACGTGCTGATGACACCGCACGTGGCGGTGGCGGACGCCGAGAACATACCCGAACGCCGTTTCCGGATCATCCTGGAGAACGCGCGCAGGTTTCTTGCGGGCGAGCCCCTGACCAACGTGGTGGACAAGACGAAGTGGTATTAGCAATGGGCCGACCGCGCACCGAATGCCCGCACGAACCCGGATAGCGAAGCGGTCGCCCGCATGGGGGAGCGCTTCGCGGGAAGCAGCCCGAGACTACCCGATGGTCTCCGGAATCAATCTGTTGTTCGCCACTGGCGTGGTTGGGATCAATCTGCTCATCGACCTGCTCTACGCTATCTTGGACCCCAGGGTCCGATATGACTGAGTTCTTTACGAGGAATCCTGAGATTCCGCCGTCACGGCACTGGCCCCGGGGCTCAGCCGGGTCACGGCGGGGCCCCGAATGCGTGGTCGGTGTGCTCCTTCGATCGGGGCTACGGGTTCGCCTCGACCCGCGCCAGGCGCTCGCCCAGCCCGCGCAGGTCTCTATGTACCTCGACGATGCGGTCAGTCTGCTTTTCAATAGCGGCGGTCAACTCACTTCGCGTCGCCGTCAGGTCGGTCTTGACGGCGCCAATCTGGGCACTCAAGCGGTCTTCCGTGGCCTTGATGTTGCCCTCGATCCTGGTATGCGCTTGGTTTGCCGCCGTTTCCAGATCAGTCTTGACGGCGCCGATAGCCTCGGTCAAGTCAGTCTTGACGGTCAGCCTCGGTCAAGTCAGTCTTGACGGCGCCGATCTGCTTTCCCAGGTTTCGCCAGATGAATCCCAGCACGGCTATCAGCAGCACCACGCCCACGCTTACGATGGCGACAATGGCCTCGGCACTCACAGGTTCAGCCTCCTTACCGATTCACTCAGTATACATCCTATCGATATTGTATGCCGCTGTCACTACGCCGCCGCGCGCAAGAACTCCAGGAGCAACCGCACGACTCGTTCCGGCTGCTCCTGCTGCACCCAGTGGCCGGCGCCGGGCACCAGATGGCAGCCGAGCATGCGGCGGCAGACCGCCTCCTGCATCTGCTCGTACGCGCCGGGACTCTGGTAGACACCCCAGTCGTGCGCCCCGGCGATGAAGCAGGCGGGTACGTCGATGGTCCGTCCCGCGAACACCTGCAGCTCCGCGGCCCCGACCGCGCCGGTGCCGCAGCGATACCACTGCAGTCCGCCCTGGAAGCCGGTCGCCGCGTAGGCCGCGGCGTAGACCGCCAGTTCCGCGTCCGGCAGCCAGGCGCATGTGCGCGCGGCGGCCGGTGGGGGCGCATGCGGCGCGACCGCCTCGGGCATCGAGTCGTGCAGGTTCATCACGTAGTAGGTGGGCAGCCTGGCCAGCTCGGCGGCGGACCCCGCCGCCAGACGGTAGGGCCGGTTGCCGGCCCAGTCGGCGCTCTTGTGGTGGTAGTAGGCGCGCAGGAACGCGTGCAGCCCCTGCCGGCAGTGCAGCATGTCGGCGTTGGCCTGCCGCGTCGAGTAGTACCCCTGGTAGTGCTTGCGCGGCGGATCCAGCGCCGCCAACTGCTCCTGCAGGTCGGCCATGCGCGGCCGTGCGTGCGGGGCCGGGCGCAGGGCCGGCGGCCCGGTGTAGGGCGCGCTCATCAGGACCACCGACCGGAACCGGTCGGGACGGATCACGGCGCACCAGGCGGCCACACCGGCCCCGGCGTCGTGGCCGATCACCGAGCATGCCTGCTCGCAGCCCAGCGCCGCCACGATCCCCACCGTGTCGCGCACCAGGTTGAGCATGCGAAACGATGCCAGGTCACCGTCGTAGTCTGCGTCCCAGCCGGTGGTGGCGCCGTAACCGCGCTGGTCCGGAGCGACCACGTGGTACCCCGCCTCGGCCAGCGGCAGCATCACCTTGCGCCAGCTATAGCACAGCTCGGGAAAGCCGTGCAGCATCAACAGCAGCGGCCGCCGGCGCGCGCCAAGTGCCGGCCGGGCGGTGGCGCCGGCCTCCAGGATCTGCACCGTCAGGTCGTTGATCCCTTCCAGAGTACGCGCTCGGATTCCGGCGCCGGCCAGTTCCGCCAGCGCCGCCCGATACTCGGTCACCTCTCGATCCGGTTCACCGGGTAGACCGGCGGCCGGCCGGCCAGGACCTCGCTCACGTTGCGCGCGGCCTTGGTTGCCAGCTCCACGGACGACTCCTCGGTGTACCACGCCACGTGGTTGCTGAGGATGACGTTGTCCATCCCCGCCAGCGGGCTGCCGGTCGGCAGCGGCTCCTCCTCGAACACGTCCAGGCCGGCGCAGGCGATGGCGCCTTCGGCGAGCGCGGCGGCCAGGGCATCCTGGTCGATCAGCCCGCCGCGGGCGGTGTTGATCAGAATGGCGGTGGGCTTCATCAGGCGGAGCTGCTCGGCGCCGAGCAGGTGCCTGGTCTCGGGCGTGAGCGGGGTGTGCAGCGACACGCAGTCCGCGGCGCGCAGCAGCGTGTCCAGGTCGGCGGCGACGCCCCCGACCGCGGCGATCTGGTCGGCCGACAGGTAGGGGTCGTGCACCAGGATGCGGGCCAGCCCCAGTCCGCCCAGCTTGCGGATCAGCGTGCGGCCGATGCCGCCGCAACCCACCAGGCCGAAGGTCCGCCCCGTGATCCGAAACAGGGGCCGGGGCCGCCCGAGGCGGCCGGCGCGCGCCATGCGGTCGTAGGACCTGAGGTCGCGCACGCACGCCAGAAACATGGCGAGGGCGTGGTCGGACACGTCCTCCCAGCCGTAGTCGGGCACCCGTCCCACCCAGATGCCGGCCGCGGTGGCGGCGTCGACGTCGATGTTGTCGTAGCCGATGCCGTACCGGGAGATGACGCGGCAGCGGTTCATGTTGGCGATCACGGTCGGGTCGATGAGCTGCAGGCCGACCATCACCGCGTCCGCGTCGTGGACCGCGGCGCACACCTCCTGCTGCGTGCGGGCCGCCATGGCCACGATCTCGGCGACCGGTTCCAACTGCGCGCGCTCCGGTTTGTGACCGTGCGACGGGGACCCCATAATGACGACCCTCGGGCGTTCCGGCATGGGCTAATCTCCTGACTCCTGGGCGTTGCCAAGGCGGCTGCGATAGAACGTCTTGTAGGCGCGGACGAACGCGCGGTCGCGGCGCGCCACCGCGGCGTCGTATTCCTCTGGGTCGATGAACCACGGGCGGGTGGCGCGGGCGGCGATCATCGCCTGCATCTCCTCCTCGGAGGGTGCGTCCGGCATCCGCGGCGGTTTGCGGACCCGCGTCTCCGGCGGCCAGCGCCACAGTCCGGCCAGGTCGTGGTGCGCGAACGGCCCGCAGTTCGGCAGCCGGAAACCGAACGTGGACCTGATTCCCAGCTCGATCTCCTCCGCCGTGGCCACGCCCATCGCCCACAGGCGCAGCGCTTCCCGGTTCATGGCGCCCTGGATCCGGTTCAGCAGATAACCGGAGATCTCCTTGAGGACCCGAATCGGCACCTTGCCGGCGCGCTGCATGAGCTGACAGGTGACGTCGAACGTCTCCTGACTGGTCGCGGGCCCCTTGGCAACCTCCACGCCGGGCACGATATGGGGCGGTGCGAAGTAGTGGGTGAGGGCGACCTTGTCCTGGCGTTCGACGCCTTCCGCAACGTCGCTCAGCACGAATCCCGACGTGTTGCTGACCAGGATCGTGTGCGGTGGACACAGCCGATCGAGGGTCCGGAACAGCGCCTGCTTGGCGGGCAGCGACTCGACGATCGCCTCGGTGATGAAGTCACTGCGGCCCGCGACCGCGGCCAGATCCGGGGTCGTCTCGACCCGCGCCAGCGTCTGGTCGACCTGCGCCCGGGTAATCATCCCCTCGTCGACGAACAGCGCCAGAGCGTCCCGCACGCGCTCCAACGTACGCCCAAGTATGTGCTCACTCATATCGGTCACCAGAGTCTTGTATCCGGCGAGGGCGAAGTTGAGCGCAATCCCGAACCCCATGGTACCGCCGCCCACGACGCCGGTGGTCCCGATATCCGTAACTTTCACGGTGATGACGACTCCCAGCTCGCGGATTGATCGGTCTCGAGCCTGGACGGGAATAGAGCGCGAGTGCCGCGCGGGTGTCAAGGGTCTCCTGGTCGGATGGTCGGAGACGCCACCGAACTCACCATCTAGGCCGCGCGCAGACCTGCGCAAGAGACGTCGTTCCAGGCTGGTGGTATGCTGACCGGGTGAACCTGGATGCGGCCAAGGCGATCTTCGCCCGCCACGCGGACGAATTCATTGTCGCGTACGTGTTCGGCTCGGTGGCGGCCGGCACCGCCGACGAGTACAGCGACATTGACGTCATCCTGGTGCGCGATACGACGCAGCCGTTTTTCGATCGGGTGCGGGAGGTCTTGAAGCTGCGGCTGGAGCTGGGGGCGGCCGATCTGCTGATCTATACCCCGGCGGAGCTGGAGGAGAGGCTCGGCCCGGAGGGCAGTCACTTCATACGACAGGCAGTGCGCACAGGATACCGAGTTGAAGGAACCCAACAAAGAAGCCGAACGGTGGCTCCGACAAGCGGAGGATGACCTGTCGTACGCAGAGCTCGGGCTGCGCGCCGGGTTCTGCGCGCAGGTGTGCTTCCAGTGCCAGCAGATCTGTGAGAAGGCGATCAAGGCACTGCGCTACGGACGCGGTGAGCGGACGGTTTTCGGCCACGCTCTGGTAGAGCTTGCGGCGTCGCTGGAGGTCCTGCAGGAGTTCCGCGAGAACTTGGCGATCCTCGACCAGTACTACGTTCCCACTCGGTATCCGAACGGGTTGCCGGGCGGCATTCCCTCCGACGTTTACACCCCGACCCAGGCAACCGAGGCGGTGGACGCGGCCCGCCGGGTCGTTGCCGCGGTTCGCCGGGAGCTGCGCCGGCCCACTGACCGACCACGCCGACCGCCGCTGGCTGACGCTGACCAGGCGGGTTCCACTTGAGCCGCAGGGGGCCGGCCTGCCGGCATCTTCGGAGGCTGATCCGAGCTGGCCCGAGGATTCCCAGTTACCGACTCGCTACCCGGCGCGCCGCGCGCAGACCTGCGTCAGCGCGGCCACGGTTGTCTCCAGGGTGCGCGAGGTGTCGACCGCCTCCTCCGGCTCGTCCGCGAACGGGGTGGCGCTGAGCAGCTCGTAGAGGGCGGCGGCGCCGCGGTGGAAGTCTCCCGGTACGCCGACCGCCTCGAAGGTGGCCGCGATCTGGCGCATCTCCTCGATCCAGCGCGGCGCCTTGGCGGGCAGCCGCGGCAGGGCGCGCCGCATGCGGGCGTAGGTGGCGGCCTGGCTCTCCGCCAGCTCCGCGCCGAGCGCCTCGCCGATGCCCAGCCGGCTGGCGGCGGCGAGCTGGGCGAAGTGCAGCGCGGCGGTGCCCTTGGTGACTGCCGCGTAGCACATCTTGAGGGCCGACGCGCGCCCGATCGCGCCGCCCAGGTGACGCACCACCAGGCCGCCGCCCTGCAGCGGCGCCAACAGGTGCGCGGCCGGGCCGGAGGCGTAGAGCCGGGGCCCGGTACCGTCGGCCGGCGGCCCGCCGACGATGCCGGCGTCAATGTAGGCGGCGCCGGCGGCCTGGATCAGCTCCGCGATGCGCGCGGTGGTGGCGGGGGCGATGGCGTTGCAGTCGGCGTAGGGCGGAGTGACGCCGGACGCGGTCATCGCGGCGGCCACCTCCTGCGCTGCTGCCACGGCGGCCGCCGGCGGCAGAATCGACAGCACCAGGTCGGTCTGCGCTACCAGCGCGTTGACGCTGCCGAGGTCGCGGATCCCCGCCTGCGCGGCCAGCCCGCGGGTGCGCGCCGAACGCCCCGCAAGAGAGGTAACGACGTCGAACCCGCGGCGTACCAGCAGCCGCCCGACCGCGTGCCCCATGTTGCCGGGGCTGATGATGGCGATGGTCTTCAAGTTCCGCTCCTCATCCGATCAGTCATCTTCGGCGGGCTGGCCGCGCCGCCGCTTGAGAGCAGCCCGCCGCACCTTGTCCCGTAAGCGCCGCTCGCGGGCGGCGCGGGTGGGCCGCGTGGCGTACCGGGGCCGGGGCGCGGCCAGCGCCCGGGCAACGAGGGACGCCAGCCGCTCCCGCGCGTCGCGGCGGTTCGCCTCCTGGGTGCGAAACCGGCGCGCGGTGATCACCAGAGCGCCGTCGGCCGTAACCCGCGTGCCCGCGATGCGCACCAGGCGCCGGCGCACCTCCGGCGGCAGGGTCGGCGAGCCGGCCGCGTCGAACCGGAGCTGCACCGCGGTGGCCACCTTGTTCACGTTCTGTCCGCCCGGTCCTCGGCTCTGAATGAACCGTTCGTCGAGTTCCTCCTCGGGTATGGCGATTCCCGGCGCGACCTGCACCATGACAGCCATTGATCACCATCCGGCTCGGGCTTCAGCTCAGAGCGCGGCGGCTACCAGGTCGCCTACCTCGGAGGTCGAGTGGCCCATCCTGCCGGCGGACATGCTGTCCATCCGGGGGGTGGTGTTGCCGATGGCGGCGTCGACGCGGTGGCCGGCGCGGGTCAGGTTGGGCAGTCCCTTCTGGTCGCCGAGCACGGTGAGCAGCATGCCCATGGCGGCGATGGCGGCGATCGGGTTGATGATGTTCCGGCCGGTATACTTCGGTGCCGAACCGCCCATGCACTCGAACATGCTGCAGCCGCCGGGTTCGGGGTTGATGTTGCCGCCGGCGGATACGCCGAGCCCGCCCTGAATCATGGCGCCGAGGTCGGTGATGATGTCGCCGAACATGTTGGGCACCACGATGGTGTCGTAGAACTCCGGGTTCTTCACGAACCACATGCAGGCCGCGTCGATGTGATTGTAGTCGCGCCGGACGTCGGGAAACTCGGCCTCGCCCAGCTCGTGGAACGCCCGCTCCCAGAGGTTGGCGGCGAAGGTCAGCACGTTGGTCTTGTGCACCAGCGTGAGCTGCAGGCGATCCTGCCGCCGGCGGCAGTGCTCGAACGCCCAGCGCAGGCAGCGGTCCGCCCCGAACCGGGTGGCGATCATCTCCTGCGTGGCGATTTCCTGCGACGTGTGCTTGCGCAGGAACCCGCCGGCGCCGCAGTACAGGTCCTCGGTGTTCTCGCGCACCACGTCGAACCGGATGTCCTTCGGCCCCTTGTCCTTGAGCGGGCACTCGACCCCCGGATAGAGCTTGACCGGCCGCAGGTTGACGTACTGGTCGAGCTGGAACCGAATGGCCAGCAGCAACCCCTTCTCGAGGATGCCGGGCTTGACCTCGGGATGGCCGATCGCCCCCAGGTAGATCGCGTCGAACTGGCGAAATTCGTCGATCTGCTGCTCGGTGATCACCTCTCCGGTGGCCAGGTAGCGGTCGCCGCCGTAGTCGAAGTCGACCCGCTCGTACGATATCCCCTCCAGCGGCGCTACCGCGTCCAGCACCTTGCACGCCTCCGCGGTTACCTCCGGACCCGTGCCGTCCCCAGCAATCACCGCAATCCTGATCGCGTCTGTCCTGTTCGTGTCTGTCATATCCAACCGAGAGCGGATTATAGGCGGCCGCCGCCGTCGTGCAAAGGCGGAGCGCATGGTACGCATGGTACGACATTCGGCATGACGCGAACCGGGGCAGCGCCGCCCGGCCTGACGCCGGCCCAACCTAACGGGTTATGTCGAAGAAGTAGTCGTGCACCTGCTGCACGCGTTCCAGCTCGTCGTCGCCCAGGCGCCGCTGGACGCGATGGGAGTTGTCGGCATACGACTCCAGGCAGGCCTGCATCTGCTTGATCGTCATGTGGGCGCTGCGGTCGGGACTGACGAAGCCCAGGAACACGTAGACGCGGATCGGCTGGGCGCCGCCGGCGGCGTCATCGTACTGGACGTTGGGCGACCAGCGCAGGCGCTGCGCGGTGGCGATCACCTCGCGCCCCTTGAGCCGGCACAGGAACAGCATGTTCCGTTCCTCCACCTGATCGATCAGGATGAAGGTGTCGTCCCTGAAGTACAGCGTGCGGATCGGGAGGCGGTCGCCGCGGCCGGGCAGGATCTGCATCGGGCTGCCCTGGTCCTCGATCCGCTGCAGGGCCAGCCGGAAGTGCTCGTCGGCATGCTGCGCGAGCGGGTCGCGCCAGGAGCGCAGGTAGGTGCGGAACTCCTTCCGGGAGAGCGAGTCGTCCTGAGCGAATTCCGGATCCGGGTTGCGCAGGAAGGTCTCGAAACTGCGGATCATCGCTTCCCGATCCTGATAGTGGACCGCGTAGTCGAGCCGGCGGTCGGCGCGCTGCGCGCGCGTGACCGGGCGCCAGCTATCGCTTCCGTCGCAGCCCGCGAGGGCTGCCCAGGTCACCAGCGCCAGCGCGATCCCGACGTGACGCGGCCGCAGGCAGGGCAGTAGTCGGCGGCAAACGTAGATACGGATCCTGTCCATCACTCATCACGACCGGCCACCCGGCCGGCGATGCCTGCGCGCGGTGGCCGTGCGCGCTCTACCAGTAACGGTAGCGCCTGCGCCTGCGGGCGGCAACCCGTACCGCGAATCAGTGCGCATCGGGGGCGAATCGGAGCGCACTGCGGCCGCGCGGTCAGCGCGTCACCCGCGAAACCAGAGCGGGCGCAGCGCGCTCCGGCCACGCACGCCCCGGGCCCGCGCCAACCGGTGCCCGGCCACGGCAACCAGCGCCAGATAGACCAGCAGCACGGCCAGCGTCACCAGGTACAGGCCGGAGTTGCCGGTGGCGAACCCCAGCGCCGGCAACCCCATGACGAACACGAGCGGCAGTACCAGGAAAAAGGTGACTGCCGACGCGTACATGTAGTCGGTCGCGGCCGGGGTCTTGAACTCCGGGTCCACGGCGCGCAGCAGGGCCAGCCCGGTGCTGAGAGTGCCGGTCAGCGCCCCCCAGAACAGCATCACCCGCTCGAACGCGAAGTCGCCCGCGAACAGGCGCGAGCCCAGCCACAGAATCGTCACCGCGGCCACGGCCGCGATCAGCAGGGCGAACACCAGGATCGGCAGCCAGTGGGCCTGCACCACCGCGATCGAGATCGCGCCCAGCGCCGCCGCCACCATGAAGTCGACCGCGCCCCCGCTGATCCGGGTGAGGCCGCGCTCCTCCAGCAGGTAGGCGTGGCCCGTCAGGTTCAGCACCGCCTTCACTACCAGCGCGACCAGCAGGGCGAACACGAAGGTGATGCCCCACAGGCTCTCCGCCACCTGGGCCACGACTCCCCCGAGCGGCAGCAGCAGACCGGTGAGCGCACGCAGCAGCAGGTAGGTCGCCAGGTACACGCCGAACACCGCCGCCAGCATCAGCGACAGGGTGTCGATCGCCTCGCTGCGGGTGGTCTGGCGCAACCCCACCGGATGCTCGTCGGTGGCCCGCAGCAGGCCGCTCTGGGTGCGCAGCTCCTCCACCTGCCGGCGGCTGAGCGAGCCGTAGCCGTGCCGCAGACCATGGTTGATCAGCCACACGCCGCCGAAGCACGCCACCAGGAACCCGATCGCGCCGAAGATCAGCCCGAGCCCGCCGGCGCCGGCAAACCCCTGGTCCTGCCAGCTCAGGCCGATCGAGAACGCCTGGCCGGGGCCGAGCACGTAGCCGAGCGCGACCAGGAAGCCGTAGCCGGGAAACAGCGCCGGCAGCAGCGGGACGCCGATGAACAGGAAGGTCACGGCGAAGCCGATCAGCCCCTGAATCGTGAGCTGGGAGATGATCACGGTGGCGGTGCCGAACACCGCCCGCGACCTCCGGCGGCGCGGGCGGCCGGGGCGCAGCGCGATGGCGATGAAGGTCAGGTTCAGCAGATGAAACACCAGGTTCTCGAGCCCCTCCCGGCCGAGGCCGAGGTGCGGTGCCACCCAGTTGTAGAAGCCCAGCAGGAGAAACCCGGCGACGATGGCGTTGGGGATCAGGTAGGCCTGGAGCAGGCGCAGCCGGGTGCGCAGCACGGTCGCGGCCAGCAGCGCGCTGGCGATGACGCCCAGGTCGATCAGCAGTGACCAGGAGAAGTTCACACCGGCGACCTCCCGCGCGCCGCCTGCGGCCCGGCCTCAACTCACGTCGCGCCGGGTTGCTGACGATCTGGGGGTGCGGCGTTTGGCCGACCGCGCCTGCCGCAGCCGCTGAGGGCCCTGCTGGCGAAGCTGCGCGAAGGTCTGCACCAAGCTCGTCATGCGGTCCAGCAGGCGCTGGTCGACGATCAACTCGGGCTCCGCCGCGGCTCGTTCCAACGCCGCCACGTGGTCACGTACCCGCGTGTTGACGTCCATCTCACGGCCGCCGCTTCCGGTGCTGCTACTCATATCCGCCAAGGTCGATTCAGTCCAACCGGGTCCACCGGATCGCGTCGTCCCCTCCCTGCGCCGGTCCCCGCGGTGCCCACCGCGCTGTGCGGATGGGTATTGTGCGGAACGTGTGAGCGTCCGTCAAGTCCCTGAAGTTCCCCAGTTCTTCACTTGCCGATTGCCGCCGGCACCTGTCATACTTCAGGGCACCAGCGGATCGTCAGGAGTCTGTGGCCAAGTCCGGAGCGGCGCTCACCGGTGCCGCTCCCCGGGGCGCTCATCCTTCTTCGGCCAGCCGCCGATTACAATACGGAGACCATCATACAACCATGTCGATGACCGGATACGACGCGATGGCGCGCATCCTCGCCACCGAGGGAGTGCAGCATATTTGCGCATTCCCGCTGCAGAACCTGATCAACGCCGGCGCCAAGATCGGAATTCGCCCGATCATCTGCCGCCAGGAACGCGTCGGAGTCAACATCGCCGACGGCTTCACCCGCGTCACCAACGGGCGCAAGCTGGGCGTGTTCACGATGCAGCACGGCCCCGGCTCCGAGAACGCGTTTGCCGGCGTGGCGCAGGCGTTCGCGGACTCGGTGCCGCTGCTGCACCTGCCCGGCGGCGAGTCGTTGAGCCGGGTGGAGGTCCCGCCTTCGTTCGACGCGGTGCGCAACTACCGCCACGTCACCAAGTGGGCGGCTCGGATCAACCGGGTGGCCGACGTGCCGGCGTTGCTGCGCCACGCGGTCGGGCAGCTCCGGAATGGCCGGCGCGGTCCGGTGCTGCTGGAGATGCCGCATGACGTAATGTCGCAGGAGTGCCCGGCGGCGGCGGTAGAGGGCTACACGCCGGTGCGCCGCCACCGGTCCAGCGCCGCGGCGGAGGACGTGCGCGATCTGATCGCAGCCCTGCTGGCGGCCCGCGACCCGATCATCAACGCCGGCCAGGGCGTGCTCTACGCGGAGGCCACCGCCGAGCTGGTGGAGTTCGCGGAGCTGGCCCAGATCCCGGTCATGACCACCCTGGCCGGCAAGGGCGCGTTTCCGGAGACCCACCCGCTGGCGCTCGGCACCGGCGGCAATTCGTGGACGCTGATGGTGGCGCGCTTCCTGCGCTCCGCCGACTTCGTGCTCGGCCTGGGCACCAGTTTCACGGTCAACACCTTCACCAAGCCGATGCCCGACACGGCGACCTTGGGCCAGGTGACCAATTGCGGCGAAGATATCGGCAAGGACTATGGAGTGAGCGTGGGCGCGGTCGGCGACGCACAGCTCGTGCTGCGGCAGATGATCGACGAGTACCGGCGCCAGAATGGTCCGGCGGTCCGGGGCGACGGCCGGCGCGCGGCCGCACGGGTGGCCGCGGTGCGCGCGGAGTTCGAGGCGCAGTGGGAACCGCACCACGGCTCGGACGAGGCGCCGATCAGTCCCTACCGGGTGATCCGCGAGATGGCGCGGGCGTTCGATCCCGCGGCCTCGATCGTCACCCATGACTCCGGCTCGCCGCGCGACCAGATGGTGCCGATGTGGAACACGCCGGTGCCCAACGGCTATGTCGCCTGGGGGAAGTCGACTCAGTTGGGCTACGGCCTGGGGTTGGCGATGGGGGCCAAGCTGGCCGCGCCGGACAAGCACGTGGTAAACCTGATGGGCGAGGCGGCGTTCGGGATGACCGGCCTGGACGTCGAGACCGCCGTGCGGTCGGAGATCCCGATCGTCACGGTGGTGCTGAACAACGGGCACATGACCAATTACGACACCTACATGCCGGCGGCGACCGAACGCTACGGAAGCAACCGGCTGAGCGGCGACTACACTGCCGTGGCCGCCGGACTCGGCGCCCATGCGGAACGGGTGGAGTCGCCGGGAGCCCTGCCCGCGGCGTTCGAGCGGGCCAAGGCCGCGAACCGGGAGGGCCTGCCGGCCGTGGTCGAGGTAATCAGCAAGGTCGAAAAACAGGTCGCGCGCGGCAACTGACCAGCGCCCGGCGACTGAACATGATTCAATATACGGAGGACAACCGATGAAATTCGGAATTCAGGTCAACTGTTACAACGTTACGTGGGACGAGATCGCACGTTCGATTACGGCCATGGAGGCGGGGCCGTGGCACAGCCTCTGGTTCGCGGACCACTTTTTCCCGCCCTGGGGCGGGCCCAAGGGGCAGCGGAAGTCCGAGCATCTGCCGGCGTTCGAGGGGTACACGCTGATCGCGGTCGCGGCCGGCATGACCAGCAAGCTGCAGCTCGGACACCTGGTGCTGGGCAACACCTACCGCAACCCGGCGCTGCTGGCGAAGATGGCGACCACGCTCGACCAGGCTTCCAAGGGGCGGTTCACGCTCTCGCTGGGCGCCGCCTGGTGCGAGCGCGAGCACTACGGGTTCGGCTGGAAGTTCCCGACCATGCGCGAACGCTCGGACCGCTTCGAGGAGGCGTGCCAGTTGATCCGCACGCTGTTCACCACGGAGGGGCCGATCGACTTCCGCGGCCGGTACTACTGGGCCGACCAGTTGCAGATGTCTCCGGGCTGCTATCAGAAGCCGCACATCCCGATTCTGGTGGGCGGCACCGGCGAGCGGCGCACACTGCGCACCCTGGCGAAGTACGGCGACGTGCTGAATCTGGACGGCTGGGCCGGCCAGGGCGTGGCGCTGGAGACGTACCGCCACAAGGTCGAGGTGCTGGAGCGGCATTGCGAGAACGTCGGCCGCGACCCGGCCGAGATCCGGCGCACCATCCTGATGCCGATCGTGGTCGGCGACGACCAGGCGGCGCGGGATGCGGGCGCAAGACTGGTCAAGGGGCTGGGCGCGGGCACCATGGTGGGCACGCGCCAGCAGGTGGTGGACCGGATCGGCGCGCTGATCGACGAGGGGGTCGACGAGATCATGTTCGGCAACATCCCCACCGGCGGCGTCGAGGAAATCCAGCGCATCGAGCAGGAGATCGTCGCCGCCTTCGATTGATGCGGACGATGCGGACTTGACGCGACGCGCCTGAGCCGCCAGCCTGCTGGTCGAGGGGGCACGGCCGGATGGGAAAACGCAGACGATCGTCCGCCGCGGGCGAGGCGGCGCCGAGTGTGGGCGCGCAGCTACCGTGGGCGCAGTGGCTGGCGTTGCTGCTGGTGGTGGCCGGGCTTATCCTGAGCGTGGTGCTGACCCGCAACTACTACCAGCACGTGCTGGCGGGGCAGGTCAGCGGCTGCAGCATTTCCGCCTACGTGGACTGCGACCGGATCAGCGCGTCGCAGTTCTCGGCGGTCGCCGGCGTGCCGATCTCGGCCGTCGCGCTCGCTGCGTACGTGGTGCTGGGCGGGTTGCTCGCCTTGCCGCTGGCGGCCGGGCTGCGCGCTTCGGCCGCTGCCTGCCTGAAACTGGCCACCCTCCTGGCCGGGGCCGGCGCGCTGGTCTCGGTGGGGTTGGCGCTGCTGTCGGCGCTGGTGATCGGCGCCCTGTGCCTGTACTGCGCGCTGCTGCAGCTCACCACCGTGGGCCTGTTCGCGGTGCTCCTGCGGCTGCGCGCGCAGCCCCGACCGAGCACTCGCTCCGGCAAGCGGCGGCCCGAGCGCCAAGCGTTCGCCCCCGCGGCCGGCGCAGTCGCGGCCGGGGTCGCGGTGGCGCTGGCCGCCACCCTGGGGTTCGAGGCCGAGGCGCTCTCGACCGGCACCCGCGCCGCCGCCTCCGCCGCGCTCCAGCAGGCCGGGCCGAGCTTTCTGAGCCGTCAGACCCACACCTTCGCGAGCGACGGGGTACCCGGCGTCGGACCGGCCGACGCACCGGTGCAGATCATGGTGTTCGGCGACTACAACTGCTCCCACTGCCGCAGCTTCGATCCCGAGGCGCTGCGGCTGGCGACCACGTTCCCCGACGAGGTGCGGGTGCTGTTCAAGTTCTATCCGCTCGACGGCACCTGCAACCGGGCCATGGGCAACCGGACCAGCACCTCCTGCCTGGCCGCGGCGGCGGCCTACGCCGCGCACCAGCAGGGCCGCTTCGTCGAGTACCACCAGTTGCTGTACGAGCACTTCCAGAACCATCGGCCGCAGCAGTTGCTGGACAATGCCGCGACCGCCGGCGTGGCCGACTCCGAGGCGTTCCTCCGCGACCTGCAGAGCGAGGCCGCCATGCGTCACATCCAGCGCGACGTCGACGAGGGCCACCGCAGCGGCGTCGACCGGACGCCGACCGTGTTCGTCAATGGCCGCCGGCTGGAAACCGACCGGTTCCCGCAGGGCGCCAGCCGCTACGTGATCCTGGTGCAGGAGATCCGCAGCCTGCTGCGCGCCCGGCTCTCGTAAGTCGTTGTCCGCGGTAGAGGTTCGGCAGCTCAGCAAGACCTACACCGTCCCCGAACGCGACGCCGGACTGCGGGCGGCGTTGCGCAGCGTGGTTTCGCGGCGTACGCGTGCGGTCCAGGCGGTAGCCGCCGTGTCCTTCACCCTCGAGCCGGGCGAATTCGTGGGCTTCGTGGGCCCCAACGGGGCGGGCAAGACCACCACCCTGAAGATGCTGTCCGGCCTGCTGTTCCCCAGCGGCGGCCGCGCCCGCGTGCTCGGCCACGAACCGGCGCGCCGCGAGCGCGCATTCCTGAGTCGCATCACGCTGGTGATGGGGCAGCGCAATCAACTGGTGTGGGACATCCCGGTGATCGACTCGTTCGAGCGCAACCGGGTGGTGTACCGGGTGCCCGCCGCCGTCTATCGCGCAACCCTGGACGAGCTGACCGAGCTGCTGGAGCTGGGGCCGCTGCTGCAGCGCCCGGTGCGCAACCTGTCACTGGGCGAGCGCATGAAGTGTGAGCTCGCGGTGGCGCTGCTGCACCGGCCGCAGGTGCTGTTCCTGGATGAGCCGACCATCGGACTGGACGTCACCATGCAGCGCCGCATCCGCGCGTTCCTGGCCGAGTACAACCGCCTGCACCGCACCACGGTGTTGCTGACCAGCCACTACATGGCCGACGTGGAGGCGCTGTGCAAGCGGATCATCGTGATCGATCACGGCCGCATCCTGTTCGACGGCCGGCTCGGCGAGCTGGTGACCCGCTTCTCTCCGCACAAGACGATCGTGGTCGAGCTGGAGAAGGACACCGCCGACCTCGGCCGCTACGGACAGGTGGTGGTGTCCGAGGGCAGTCGCTACAGTCTGCGGGTGCCCAAGGTGGACGCGCCGCAGGTCACCGCGCGGTTGTTGGCCGACCTGCCGGTGCGTGACCTGACGGTGGAGGATCCGCCGATCGAGGACGTGATCGAGCAGGTTTTTTCAGGTGGGTTGACGCGCGGGTCGCCTCCGGGGCCTCAAGCGCAGGCCGAGTCGGAGCCGAACGGATAGGGCGGAGCCGTGCTGCGCATCTACTGGGTATACCTCAAGACCACCATCGCCTTGCAACTGCAGTATCGGGCGACGTTGGCGATCTGGATGATCAACCGCATCGTCGAGCCCACCGTCTACCTGGTGGTGTGGACCACCGTCGCCACGGTACGCGGCGCTGTAGGCGGCTACGGGGCGGCCGATTTCGCCGCCTACTTCATCGTTCTGATGATCGTGAACCAGTTGACCTTTACCTGGGTGATCTTCGAGTTCGAGTGGCGCGTGCGCAGCGGCGAGCTGTCGGCGATGCTGCTCAAGCCGATCCATCCGATCCACAGCGACGTTGCCGACAACCTCGGCTACAAGCTGGTCACTTTGGTGATTCTGGTGCCGGCAGCGCTGCTGCTGGGGCTGCTGTTCCAACCCGCCTTCGACCTGCGCGCCGCGATGCTGGCGCTGGCCGCGGTCGCCCTGGTGGCGGCGTACTGCGTGCGGTTCCTGTTCGACTGGGCGTTTGCGCTCACCGGGTTCTGGACCACGCGCACCGCGGCGCTCAATCAGATCTACTTCCTGGTGCTGCTGTTCTGCTCCGGGCGGCTGGCGCCGCTGGAGCTGCTGCCGTCGTGGCTGGAGCGGATCACCTGGTACCTGCCGTTTCGCTGGACCCTGTGGTTCCCGGTCGAGTTGGCGCTCAACCGCCTCAGCGGCGCCGAGATCGCCGCCGGGTTCCGGATGCAGGCGCTGTGGCTGCTGGTGGGACTGCTGCTGGTGCGGGTGGTGTGGCGGCTGGGCGTGCGCAAGTACGCGGCGGTGGGAGCGTAGCGCATGCAGCCGCTGCGGGTGGCGGGGACGTTCCTGAGGATCGGGCTGCTGAACGAGCTGGCCTACCGCGCCAATCTCTACCTGCAGTTGTTGCAGTCCGCGGTCGCGGTGTTGAGCGCGATCGGCGGCCTGCTGGTGGTGTTCGGCCATACCGACACCCTGGGCGGCTGGGCGCCGGAAGAGGTGCTGGCGGTGCTGGGGGTGTATCTGCTGGTGGGGGCGGTGATCGGGGCGGTGATCGAACCGAGCATGCAGAAGGTGATGGAGGACGTGCGCGAGGGCACGCTCGACTACACCCTGACCAAGCCGGCGGACGCGCAGTTCCTGGTCAGCATCGGTGAGATCCGGATCTGGAAACTGGTCGACGTGGTGCTGGACTGGCGGTGCTGGGGGTGGCGCTGGTGCGCCGCGGCGGCGCGGTGGGGTGGGGCGACAGCGCCCTGTTCGTGGTGACCCTGCTGGCCGGCGGCGGCGTGATCTACAGTTTCTATCTGATCATGGCCACGGTGTCGTTCTGGTTTCTGCGCATCGAGAACATCCTGGTTATCTTCAGCGACATGTACCAGGCGGCGCGCTGGCCGATCGGGATCTATCCGCAGTGGTTGCGCGTGGTGCTGACCTTCGTGGTGCCGGTCGCGATCGCGATCACGATACCGGCGGAGGCGCTGATCGGCCGGCTCACCGGCGGTGGCGTGGCGCTGGCCCTGGGGGTGGCGGCGTTCATGCTGACCGCGGCGCGGGTGATCTGGCGGTTCGGGCTCAAGCACTACTCGGGGGCTTCCGCATGAAGGGTGGTTCGGGTGGTTCGGGTGCTGGCGTGATCGACCTGCGCAGCGACACGGTGACCTTGCCGACGCCGGCGATGCGGCAGGCGATGTACGCGGCCGAGGTGGGCGACGACGTCTACGGCGACGATCCCACCGTGCTCCGCCTGCAGGAAACCGCGGCGGCCATGCTCGGCAAGGAGGCGGGGCTGTTCGTGACCGCCGGCACCCAGGGCAACCTGGTGTCGATCCTGGCCCAGGTGGCGCGCGGTGAGGAGATTCTGGTCGGTGACAGCTCCCACGTCCAGGTCAACGAGGCGGGCGGGGCGTCGGTGCTGGGTGGGGTGGTGATCGCACCGCTGCCGGCCGCGGCGGACGGCGGGTTCGAGCCGCAGCAGGTCACGGCGGCGGTCAAGGGCAGCGACTACCATCAACCGCGCACCCGCCTGCTCTGCCTCGAAAATACCCACAACGCCAGTTCCGGCCGCGCTCTGACCGTAGCCCGCACTCGCGAGCTGGCCGCGGCCGGCCATGCCGCGGGACTGCGCGTACATCTCGACGGCGCGCGTCTGTTCAACGCCGCCGTGGCGTGCGGGGTGAGCGCCGCCGAGCTGGCGGCGGAGGTGGATTCGGTCACCTTCTGCCTGTCCAAGGGGCTGGCCTGCCCGGTGGGCAGCGTGGTCTGCGGCAAGCGTGCGTTCATCGCCGAGGCCACCCGCTGGCGCAAGATGCTCGGCTCCGGGATGCGTCAGGTGGGCGTGCTGGCGGCGCCCGGCCTGGTGGCGCTGGAGACCATGATCGACCGCCTGGCCGACGATCACGCCAACGCCCGGCGGCTGGCGTACGGTCTGGCCGAGATCGACGGGCTGGAGCTGGACCCGGCGGCGATCGAGACCAACATCGTGCGGTTCGGAGTGCCGGCCGGCAGCGGCTTCGAGATCGCCGACCGCCTGCGCGCAGCCGGCGTGTTGATCAACCCGGGACAGTCGGATCTGCGCATGGTCACCCACTACGGCATCGCAGCGGACGACGTCGATGCGACGCTGCAAGCCATGCGGCAAGTGATGGCGGCGGTAATGGCGGCCCGCCACCGAGCGCACCCCGGCGTCGCTGCGGCCGCGGCGGACGAGCAGCCGGCGTGAGCCAGCCCGGGCCGCGCGCGATTCGAACACCACGAACGTCACCAGCAGCCCGGCGGCGTCCGCGGATCGGCCACGCTCAGCAGCGCCACGGCGGCGGGGGCGGGCAGCGGCAGCCAGCGACTTGGCGGCGTCGGCAGATCAGCCGCGCTCCCCGCGCCGAACCGCGATCAGTGGGTTTGCCAGCCGGGTTGCCAGTCCAGCTCGGTGGCGGGACCGAACGCCGCCGCCAACCCCTCCTGCAGCAGGCGATGGCGCAGCGACTTCGGCTCACCGTGGCTGCGCTGATAGGCGCATCTCCACACCGCCGCGGCCGTGGCTGCCGCCAGGTGCGTGCCGCTGGCGGCCTGCGGCGGATCACCGCTCCACAGGGCAACCACCGCCCAGCCGCGGCGGAATATACCGTGCCCCTGAAACCGCACCTGCTCGTCGGACAGGTAGCGGTCAGTCCAGCCGCCCACCGCGTCGTCCGCCACCACCAACGCGACCCGCAACGCGTCGCCGACCGCCGCCAGCCGCGGTTCTGCCGCCCGCAACGCCTCCCCGGCGGTGGCCTCGGCGCCGGCCACGATCAACCGGTCGAGCAGCACGGCGACGTGCTCGCGCGCCATCGGGTTGAACAGCGGCAGCGGCAGCTTCAGCTCGCCGCCAGCGCCGACCATCGCCGCCAGATAGGCGCGAAACCGGTCGCCGTCGCGCTCGATCCGACACAGGTCGCGTTGCACCTCCAGGGTCGGGACCAGGGTAAGTTCCATCGTGCCGCCGCGGCCACAATAGCAGTTTCGGCCGTGCGTACCAGACGGGCTTGGCGGTGCTGAGTCCCGACCAACGCCTGCGCGCGAACCTCAGGCACCTGTACGCCGCTCGCGCCGACGAAACGGTGGCAGCGCTCCGCGTGTTGTTGCAGCGCTACGGCGTGGCTCAAGCCCCGCTATCCGGTACCGGGCCGCCGACCATCCGAGCACGGATCCCGGCTGCCGGCGACGTCGCGCTGATCGCCTACGCCGACTCGATCCGGTCGGCCGGGGGACCGCACGCCGGCGGCCCGCCGCTGGCCGCGCTGCGCCGGTTCGCCCGCCGCTACCTGAAAGGCGCGATCAACACCCTCCACCTGCTGCCGTTCTACCCGTGGGACACCGACCGCGGGTTTTCGGTCACCGACTACCGGGCGGTCGACCCGCGCAACGGCACCTGGGCCGAGGTCGAGGCGCTGGCGGCCGACTTCACCCACCTGATGGTCGATCTGGTGATCAACCACGCTTCGCTGGACAACCCGCTGGTGCAGGGGGCGCTCACCGGTGACCCGCGCTACGCCGACTACGTGATCCGCTACGACGACGGCACGCAACCGGACGTGGACGCGCTGGCCGCGCTCGCCCGGCCGCGCCCGCACCCCGTGCTCACCCGCTATACCGTGGAGGAGGAGGCCGGCCAGCAGCGCGCTACGTTCGCGGTGGCTGGTGACACCGCGCCTGGCGGCTCTGCGCCTGCCGGCGACCAGCCGCACCGCGGCGCCGCCTCTGACGGGGGGTCGGGTGGTACGCCGGCGGCCGACGGGCGGGCGGACGGCTGGGTGTGGACCACTTTCTCGCGGGCGCCGAACGCGGACGGCAGCGCGGCCACGCGCCAGGTCGACCTCAACTTTCGCAACCCGCGGGTGCTGCTGGAGATGCTGGAGGTGCTGCTGCAGTACCGCAGCCACGGGGCGGACTGGGTGCGGCTGGACGCGGCCGGCTACCTGTGGAAGGAGCTGGGCACGCCGAGTCTCCATCATCCCAACACCCACCGCCTGCTGCAGGTGCTGCGCGACGCGCTGGCCGGCGCGCCGGAGCTGGTCACCATCGCCGAGGTCAACGAGCCCCAGGCCGCGCTCCTGCCCTACCTGGGTACCGGCGACGCGGCCGAGTCTGACCTGGTGTACCAGTTCGCCCACTTTCCGCTGGCCGTGCACGCGCTGCTCAGCGGCGGCGGCAGCCACTACAAGCGCTGGCTGCGCACCCTGGAGCCGTTCGCCGGGCGCCAGTTCATTACCGTGCTCGGCAGCCACGACGGGATGGGACGCAAACCGCTGCTCGGCCTGCTGCCGGAGCAGGATCTGGAGTGGCTGGTCGATACCCTGGTGACCGCGCACCGCGCGCTGCCCAACTACGCCCGGCAGCCGGGCGGCGGGCGGATCGTCTACGAGCTGTGCGCCACGCCCTGGAGCCTGCTCAACCGCCCCGACGGCGGCGAGGAGCTTGCCCTGCAGATCGACCGCTACGCGGCGTGCGCGGCGCTCGGCCTGATGCTGCGCGGGGTGCCCGCGTTCTACCTCAACGGCCTGCTCGGCGTGCCCAACCGGCTCGACCCCGGGCAGCTCGACGAGCACCGCTCGATCAACCGCGAGCAGTTCGCCGAGGCGGCGCTGTTCGCCGAGCTGGACGATCCGCGCACGCCGCTGGCGCGGGTACTGGCCCGGTTGCTGCGCATGATCGCGGCGCGTGCCAGCGAGCCGGCGTTCGCGCCGGGCGGCCCGCCGCTGGAACTGCTCGACACTCCGGCGGCGGTGGTGGCGGTCGTTGCCCGCAACGCCCGCCGCCGGGTGGTGGCGGTCACCAATGTGTCGGCGGAACCGCAATGGGTGGCGCTCGATACGGCCCTGTTCCGCGGCCGCCGCGTGCGCGAACTGATCACCGGTGCCGAATTATGGCTGCCGGCAGGACCCCTCTGGAACCAGCGACTGATGCCCTACGACGTCCGCTGGCTCACTACAGCCCGAGCATGAACTGCAGCGTCTGATCGCCGAACTCGGGCAGCGCCTCGTGCTCGAAGTCGGGGTAGATCACCAGCCGCTTGGGGGCCGTGATCCTGTTGTAGGCCGCGAACTGGGTCGACGGCGGACACACCTGATCCATCAACCCGGTCGCCATCAACACCTCCGCCTGGATCCGGCCGGCCAGGTGCTGGACGTCGATATACCCCAGCCGCTCGAAGTAGGCATCCTGGTTGGCGTGGGTGGGGTCGAACATGCGAAAGAACCCGCTCAGCTCCCGGTACGCGTTCTGCGCCTGGTCCATCTCCCACACCCGCAGGTAGTCGCACAGGAACGGGTAAATCGGCGCCGCCCGCTTGATCCGCGGCTCGAGCGCCGCGCAGGCCAGAGTCAGGCCGCCGCCCTGTGAGGCGCCGGTCGCCCCGACCCGTTCCGGGTCCACCTCGTCGAGTTCCATCACGAGGCGCGCCAGCCGCACCGTGTCGAGGAAGATCTGCCGGTACAGCAGCTTGTCCGCCCCGTCCGCCAGGCCGCGAATGATGTGCCCGTACAGGGTGTTGCCGCGCACCCCGCCGGCATCCTCGGACAGTCCGCCCTGGCCACGGCAGTCGAGTGCGGCCACGGTGAAGCCCGCCGCCACGTAGCCGAGCAGGCTCGACCAGTCGGGGGAGCGGCCGGTGTAGCCGTGGAAGTTGACCAGCGCCCGCCCGGGCGCGCCAACCGCCGCCGGCCGCAGCAGCTTGGCGTGCACCCGCGCACCGCCAACGCCGCTGAAGTACAGGTGGTCGCAACGCGCGCACGGCACCTGAAACACGGCCGGTTCCAACTGTACCGCAGGGGCCACCGCGTCCAGCTCCGCCAGCGCGCGTTCCCAGTAGGCGTCGAAGTCCGCCGGCCGCGGGTTGCGCCCGCGGTAGCTGCGCAGCTCTGCCAGCGGCAGGTCAAACAATCCAGGCATGGTCAGGCAGCCTGGCCCCGGCCGCGCCGGGTGTCAAGCGAATCCGGACGTGGGCGACGGTTGAGCACGCCACTATGGCGATGCGCCGTGGTGACGCGGCAGTGCCGCTTCGAACGTGTCGCTTACGGAAATCGAGACGTCGGGCAGGTTTGGCGAATCGGCGTACGCGCCCGCGCGGAACACGCCGTGCTCCCGGTATTCGCCGTCGCCGAGGACGAGCACGGTCACCGTGTCGTCGATGGGATTGACGATCCAGTATTCGGGAATGCCCGCCTCCGCGTAGTCGATGCGCTTCTCGACGAGGTCGCGGTACGGATCGTCAGGACTCACCACCTCCATGACCAGGTCGGCGCCGATCCAGAAGTCATCGCGACAGCGCGGGTCTCCGGCCTTGCGGACGAGCATGATGTCCGGCTCGCGGAACTTGCCGTTGCGAATCCGCAGACGCAGCGGAGCGTAGAACACGTCCCCTCCGCGGTTGCGAACGGCCGCAACCAATGCCAGGAACAGG
Source organism: Spirochaetia bacterium (assembly GCA_965198005.1). Classification (GTDB taxonomy): domain Bacteria; phylum Spirochaetota; class Spirochaetia; order SZUA-6; family Bin103; genus Bin103. Next base: position 95,180 of record CBDAOI010000001.1, on the reverse strand, counting down.
AACCGCGAAATCGCTTGGTGTCGTTGGGTAGGCATGGGCAGGATCTCGATGCAGCCGTCGGTGAACTCGATCAGACGATGACTGTGGTTGGTCAGCGTCAGGTACTGCGCTTCGGTCCAGAACCGCTGCAGCGCCGACAGGTCAGCCACCGTGCAGTCGTCGGACGTGACGATGCGGAGTCCCCGGTAATGTCGCGCGGCAACCGTGGTGTCCATGTGGTCATTCTCAATGACGAGTATCGGGCCGCCAAGTGCATCTGTCAACGAGTCGATCCCGATTATCCCCTCCCCGGCGCGGCAAAGCGGTGACCGAGCGCCGGCCGCGGGCGATGCAGCCGCCCACCGCGCAGAAACGACTGTCACGGAGCACCTGCAGGAGGCGCTAGACCGACCCGGCGGCAGCGGCACCGAGACGTCCCCCACCACCCCTGAGCCGCGGGTCGAGCAGGTCCCGCACCGCATCGCCGAACATGTTCAGACTGTAGACCACGATCGTCAGGCACAGGCCCGGCCAGAGCGCCAGCCATGGCGCCTGCTGCATGTACTCACGCCCTTCGCGGCTGAGCATGGCAGGACCACTATCAGCTGTCCTGGCGCAGCACCTCCAGCCCGCGCCGACTCTCGCGGTATGCCTGCGATTCGCAGGGACCGAACAGCGAGGGCGGCACCCTCGGTCACGAGCAGTGCCTGGGGCGCCGGCGGGTGGACCGAAGACACGTATGACACTATATATGGTGTCATGCCGGGGGTTGGACCGGGTGTCCACGCTGCCATCGCCTATCTGTCCACCGGCGCGCGTATTCGGTGCGACGCGATGATCCGGTTGCTGACCGGGCTCGGCTTTTCCGTCCGCGATGGCCGAAGGCAGGGCCACAAGGTCATCACCCATCCGGGGCTGGATGTCTTTACGTCGGCCGCCTTTTCTTGCGGCCATGGGAAAAACCCGCAGGTCAAGCCGGTGTACGTGGCGAGTATCCGCTCGTTGCTCGCGTCCCATGCGGATGACTTGCAGAAACTGCCGGGAGGTCAGAAGTGATGAAGAGACTCAACCCGTATGCGTACAACATCACGGTGCGGGAGTTCGTGTTCGAAGGCGAACCACTGTTCGAGGCTCGCGTCAAGGAGCTGCCGGACGTTCGGGAATATGCGGAGTCCGCACAGGCAGCCTACGATCTGACCATCGACACCATCGAGACGGCAGCCGCGATGTTTGCCGAGACCGACCGGCCGTTCCCGCCCCCGACCAGCCCGCAGGATGAGTTCAGTGGCCGCGTTACGCTGCGCATTCCCAGAAGCCTGCATCGAGCGCTGGCGAGCGCGGCCGAAGACGAGGGTGTGAGCCTCAACCAACACCTCGTCACGGCCCTGACCCGCCTACACGCGAGTGCTGGCGCCACGCGGCACGGATAGGGAGTCGCGGTCAGACGCTGCCGCGCAGCCGGGGGTCGAGCAGGTCGCGTAGCGCGTCGCCGAACATGTTGATGCTGTAGACCACGATCGTCAGGCACAGGCCCGGCCAGATCGCCAAGCGCGGCGCCACTCCATGTACTGGCGCACGACGCGGTATCGATCAACCGCCCTGGTGCGCGCCTAACCGTACGGTGGGCGTGCGCCTGCTGCTGGATACCTGCACGTTCCTTTGGTTGGTCGATGACCGCATCCTGGTTGCCCAGGCGATTATGGGTTGCTCTCTGGTTACGCCGGACCCGCTCGTCAAGGGCTATCCGGTGTCGATCCTCTGGTAGAGCTGGACGGTCGCCATGACCGCCAGACAGGTACAACGGCAACTCCGGATGATCGATACGCCTGAGCAGCTTCCGGACGAGGAGCGGAGCCACCCGACGGCCGTCCCGGTCGCCGCCATGAAACGCTCGAAGTGGAACACCGCCTCCGCCAGCGCCAGCAGGCCGGGCGACTGCTCAGCCGCGGCGCGGCGTGCGGCGTGGGCGGCGCCCGCCCCCGTAGCGGCCGGCGGCGCCGCGTAGCCGCGGGTCCAGCAGGTCGCGCACCGCGTCGCCGAACAGGTTGAGGGCGTAGACGGTCACCGTCAGGCACAGGCCCGGCCACAGCGCCAGCCGCGGTGCAATCTCCATGTACTGGCGGCCCTCGCGGCTCAGCATGCCGCCCCAGCTCGGAACGGTCGCCGGCAGGCCGAAGCCGAGGAAGCTCAGCGACGCCTCGGCGATGATCACGCCGCCGACGTTGATGCTGAACACGACGATCAGCGGCGCCGCGATGTTGGGCAGCACGTGACGGACGAGCGTGCGCAGCGTGCGGGCGCCGGTCGCCTGCGCGGCCTGGAAGTAGGCGTTCTCCTTGACCCCGATCACCGCGCCGCGCACCACCCGCGACGCGGGAATGCCGCCGGCCACCCCGAGCACGACGATGATCTGCACCACGCCGCGGCCGGCGATCGACATGATGGTGAGCAGCAACAGCAGCCCCGGAAACGACATCCACGCATCCACGAACCGCTGCGCGTAGATGTCGAGCCGGCCGCCGACGAAGCCGGTGGTGCCGCCGATCAGCAGCGCGACGATCACGTTCAGCGACGTCGCCGCCAACCCGACCGTGATCGACAGGCGCGCGCCGATGATGAGGCGGCTCAGGAAGTCGCGGCCAACGTGGTCGGTGCCCAGCAGGTGCGCGGCCGACGGACCCTGCATCCGGTCCTGCACCCGGCCGCGGTCGAATTCGTAGGGCGCGAGCTGCGCGGCGAAGATGGTGATGAACACCAACGCCAGCACGATGAGGGCGCCAACGGCTCCCAGCGGCTGCTCCTTCAGCAACCGCGAGAGGAAGCTGGCCACCGGTCGCCGGCGCGCCGGTGCAGGAGCGCCCGCCGCGGAGGGTCCGCCACGGGTGCCTCCGCTTGGGCCGCCACGGGTGCCTCCGCTTGGTCCGCCACCACCGCGGGCGCCTGCGCCACGGCCTGCGTCTCCGCCTCCGCCTGCGCCTGCGCCTCCGCCTGCGCCTGCGCCTCCGCCTGCGCCTCGGCCTGCGCGGCCGGCCCCGGCCGCATCGCCCGGCACCGGCTCACTCATAGCGCACCCGCGGGTCCAGCAGCGCGTAGGTCAGGTCGGTGCCGAGGTTGATCACCACCACCACCGAGGCGAACAGCAGGTTGATGCCGGAAACCACCGGGTAGTCGCGCTCGTTGAGGGCGGTCAGCATCAGGCGCCCGAGCCCCGGCAGATTGAAGATGTTCTCGATGATCACCGAGCCGCCGGCGATGATGGGGAGTTGCAGCGCCACCAGGGTCACCACCGGGATGAGCGCGTTCTTCACCGCGTGGCTCAGCACCACCCTCCGCTCCCCCACGCCCTTGGCCCAGGCGGTCCGCACGTAGTCCTGGCGCAGCACCTCCAGCATCATCGTGCGCGTCATGCGCATCGTGCTCGCCGCCAGGTAGGTGCCCAGAATCAGGGCGGGAACGATCAGAATGCCGAGATTGGCCCAGGGGTCCTCGGAGAAGCCGACGTGGGTCAGCGGCGGCGTCCAGCCCCACCAGATGGCGGGGTAGATCATCACCATCAGTCCCAGCCAGAAGTTGGGGGTCGCCAGGCCGAAGATGGCGACCGCCCGGCCGGCGTAGTCGGCCACCGTGTACTGGCGAATCGCCGAGTAGATGCCGATCGGCGCGGCGATGATGAGCCCGGTGAGGATCGCCAGCAGCCCCAGCTCCACCGTGACCCCGGCCCTGCCGGCGAGCTTCTCCTCCACCGTGGTGCCGGCCGACGAGCCGCTGTACAGCGAGTGGCCGAGGGTGCCGCGCAGGACGATGTCACCGATCCACTTCGCGTACTGCACGTGGACGGGTTTATCGAGCCCGAGCCGTCTCTTCAGAGCCTCCTCATCGATCGTGACGCCTAGCTAGGCTTCCTGCTGCTCCGAAGCTCATCCGGCCGATCATCACGTCGATGATGTCGCCGGGAATGAAGCGAACCGAGAGAAACACCAGGACGGTTACGATGAACAGGGTCGGGATCACCAGCAGTACCCGCCTGATCACATACGCCCGCATCTCAGCTCACCTCCTCTCATCATCACGGCACCATAAGAAGGGGTGGCAGGCTGTTCCCGCCACCCCGTGTTCGTAGTCAAACGCTGACGCTAAACGCGAGCTCCGCTCGCGTCAAAACCCCATTTCTGCCTTCAGGTCCCGGTCGAGCCAGAGCCGGGCGAGAACCTGGTGATAGGCGTCTTGCTGCACGAACGTCTCGCCGTTCCAGCCCTTGACCCACGGATGCGCCACCTGGAATCCTGGCGACTTGCCGGTCCATACCTGAAAATGCTGCGAAATGACGTACTGGTCGTACTCCTTGGCGATTCGAATCAGCTCCGCCTCGCTGGTCGCTGTTTGGAACTCGTTATACAGCCGAGTCAGCGTGGCGTTGGGAATCCCACCCAGCCACTCGTTCCAATTGTGCGGCTCCTGAGTCGTTGCAAGAAAACGGGCGAAGCCTATGATGAGTTCGGGGGGTGAATCGAAGCCCAAATCGCCGGTGGTCATCTCGTGAACCCCGTCGACGCGGCGATTGACCCAAGTGGTGGTGTCGTAGATGTCGATCTCCACCTCCACGCCGATCTCTTTGAAGTAGCCGGCCGCGATCTCGGCGAGGCCCAGGTCGATGACGTCGCGGTGTTCGTGGGTGACCTTGAACCGCACCCCATCCGCGCCGCGTGGGTAGCCGGCCTCGTCGAGCAATTGCTCCGCCTTCTCCGGGTCGTAGCGGTATTGGTCCTGGAGCTCCTTTGGCCACTCGTCGAATGGAAGGAAATAGGGTCCGGTCGCGTTGCCGAACATGCCCTGGGGCTTCCACAGCGCGTACCCGCCATAGTAGCTCTCGTTAACCGCCTCGCGGTCGATCGCCATCTGCATTGCCTGGCGGACGCGGATGTCGTCGAACGGCGGCCTACGGATGTTCAGGCCGATCTGCCCGAGCGCGCGCAGGAAGTAGGGACCCACCTGGGTGTCGGGGTTGGTGCGCAGCACCGACTCTATCACCTCGAAGGTCTTGATCTCGGTGGCGCCGCCGGCAACGTGGATCATGTCGACCTGGCCGGTGCGAAACGCGGCGAGGCGGGTCGCCTCCTCCGCCATGAACAGACCCTTCAGCTCGTCGACGTAGGGCAGCCGGTTCTCCGGATACTTCTCGTCGAAGTCGTGGTAGTTGGGATTGCGCGTCCTGGTCATCGAGACGCCCTCGACGTAGTCAGTGAGCATGAACGGCCCGGTGCCGACCACGTTTCGCCAGTCGGCGTAATCACCGTGCTGCTCGATGACCTCGCGAGGTAGCACCCATATGTTGGCCTGGCCGAGGATCGCCCGGGCCAGGCCGGCGCGCGGCTCGCTCAGCTTGAACTCGACCGTGTATCGGTCAAGGGCTTCGATGGATTCCCACGGATAGCTCTCAACCTCGGCGACGAATACGGGCTCGAAGTCGAGCAGGCCGGCATGGCGGCGGTAGGTAAAGGCGACGTCTTCGGCGGTGAGCTCGCGCCCGTTGACCGGCGGCTTGTCGTGCCAGTGGACCCCCGGTTTGATTTTGACGATCAGCGTGCGGTCGTCCGGCTGCTCCCAGCTCTCGGCCAGGTGGCCCTTGAAGCCCGAGATCGGCACATACCACCCGGTAAAGCTGAACTCGTCTCGGGGAGCACCCCAGTCTCCCTTCGAAAGCTTCTCGTTGACCGCGGTGATCTGCCAGCCGGCGTAGTGTCCTGTGATCGACGGGTCGGTGGTCTCCCCGAACAGCTTGTACGGGTAGGTCAGCGTGCCGCCGTACTCTGGCGCGGTTACCACCTTGCCGGTGGTCGGGTCGGTCACCATCGGCTTGTCCGCAGCCGCGGCCGCTTCCTCGCCGGCGGGCGCCGCCGACGCGTCGGTCGCGGCCAGGACGAACCCGATCAGTACCGCAACCCATAGTCTACAATTTCGTATCATGAGGTTTCCTCCAAACCTTCGTTTCTTCGAGAGTGCTGAATTCAGTGCCGGCCCGCGCCGACTCTCGCGGTATGCCTGCGATTCGCAGGGACCGAACAGCGAGGGCGGCACCCTCGGTCACGAGCAGTGCCTGGGGCGCCGGCGGGTGGACCGCGGGCGAGCGGCCCGTTGCCGGGAGTTCCCGCCTGGTGAGGTGACCGGCCGACGACGAATCGGCCGCGAGGCAGCGCCGCGGTCAGCGGACCACGCAGGCTCCGCAGAAGGTAGCGGTCGCGCCCGGCTAACTCGTTAGTGTTTCTGAGGTTGTATGGAAATGGCCCCCGGCCCGGGGGGGGGGGGGGGAGCGTAGACAGGAGCGTAGACAGGAGCGTAGACAGACGTTTCACCGGCCGCTTCAAGGCTGACCAGTGGCTGCGCGGGTAGGTGTCGTCATGCATCATGCGCATCGGTCGCGCTCCCAAGGCAGTCACCATAGCCGCCGCTGCAACAGCCGTCAAGCACGTGTCGTCAGGCACGTCAGGCACACTCTTGCGCACCAGGCACCATCCCCATCGGTCGGAGTCCCCACTCCCAGCCACCGTAACTCACGCCGCGACCACCTGTCAACAGGCAGGCAGGCTATCACAGGCTACGGCGGCGGAAGTCAGAATCCCGCTCACGGAGCGGTACGCCGGCTGCGCACCGCGTTCAGGTTGAGCACCTGCATCGCCTCGTCTCCCATCGTCAGGGCGTAGATCCCGCGCCGGCTCAGATACGTCACGATACTGTCCGCAATCTCAGCGACGAGAACGCCGGCACGATCGGCAGCTCCGCGTACTGCGGAAAGTAGAGCCCAAACTGGTTGCCGCGCAGAAACTCATCGAACGCGCGCGCATCTTCGATGCGCGCCGAGGACTTGGTCTCGTTGAGCAGCACCCCCCGAGTGCCCACGTAGAGCGCGTCGAACTCGCGCTCGCGGGAGGGATCATCGCTGCGCTTGACGGATACGCGGGTGCCGAAGTACCGCATGTCGCCACAGTCGAACACCTCACCGGCCAGGCGGCGGACACTGGGTGCCACGATGTCCTCGACGACGGTACCCATTTTGTTGGCCAACTCGCCCCAGCGCTTGTTCATGGCACGCCCCTGGCGGGCTGCCACCTCCCGCTCGCGGGCGGCCGCTTCCCGGTCGCGGGCTGCGGCTTCCGGCGGCCGAAGCAGTGGATCGTGACTATGCAGATCACGTGCGGGGCCGGCGAGCCGCTCGAATCGGCATGCTGGCGCTGGCGCCCGATTATGGGCGACAGGCTGGCGATCCAGGCATCCGGCGACGAGAGAGTCGTGCTTCGGTTGCATGTCGACGCGTGGCAAGTGGCAGGTGATGTCGAGGCTGCGGCAAAGGAAGCCATGGAGCGTTACCAGTTGTCCGTCGCCGACGGTGACCGCGTGGAGGTTGTCGAGACGCTGCAATCCGTCGGGCTCGACGGATCTCTCTGAACCGTATGCCCCGTCTACGAAATGTCGTCGCGTCTTCGGTCACGGTCCTGATCGCATGCCCGAGTCGGTTGGGTTGACAGCCAACCAAGTACACCGTTATGCTCCAGGATGCGTTTCAAGTTTGACCAGAACAAGAGTCGAATGCTTCGCAACAATCCGAAGCGAGGTATCGGTTTTGAGGAAGCGCAGGGAATCTTCGCGCATCCGTACTACGAGGACTGCAGGTCTGACGATCCGGAGCAGTTCCGCGCTGTTGGCTGGGTGCGGGAACGGTTGTATTCGCTGGTATTCGAAGTCCGGGAAGATGGAGACGGCGAGTACTATCATTTGGTGACGCTGTGGCGATCGACGAGAGAGGAAGAGAGACTATATGAAGAGAACAGCCAGCCGACCGACTGCTGACGAGATCGCCGACCTGGCGGATGGCGGAAACGACATTTCACCGTACTTCACCAACCGAGGGACGATGAAGCAGCCGGTGAGAGGCGTGAACGTCGACTTTACGGCTGGGATGCTGCAGGAACTAGATCAGCTCGCTGCCGAGCTGAATGTCAGTCGCCAGGCCGTGATCAAGTCCTTTCTGCGCCAGGCACTGGATCAACATCGTCTGGCAAAGCACAGGGCCGGCTGAATCACACCGTCGTCATCCAATAGGCCGGGGTGCCCGATACCGCGGCGGCGCGCGGCGTGGGCGGCGCCCGCCTCCGTAGCGGCCGGCGGCGCCGCGCAGGCGCGGGTCGAGCAGGTCGCGCAGCGCGTCGCCGAACAGGTTGAGGGCGTAGACCGTCACCGTCAGGCACAGGCCCGGCCACAGCGCCAGGCGCGGGGCAATCTCCATGTACTGGCGGCCCTCGCGGCTCAGCATGCCGCCCCAGCTCGGAACGGTCGCCGGCAGGCCGAACCCGAGGAAGCTCAGCGAGGCCTCGGCGATGATCACGCCGCCGACGTTGATGCTGAACACGACGATCAGCGGCGCCGCGATGTTGGGCAGCACGTGACGGACCAGCGTGCGCAGCGTGCGGGCGCCGGTCGCCTTCGCGGCCTGGAAGTAGGCGTTCTCCTTGACCCCGATCACGGCGCCGCGCACCACCCGTGACGCGGGAATGCCGCCGGCCACCCCGAGCACGACGATGATCTGCACCACGCCGCGGCCGGCGATCGACATGATGGTGAGCAGCAACAGCAGCCCCGGAAACGACATCCACGCGTCCACGAACCGCTGTGCGTAGATGTCTAGCCGGCCGCCGACGAAGCCGGTGGTGCCGCCGATCAGCAGCGCGACGATCACGTTCAGCGACGTCGCCGCCAGCCCGACCGTGATCGACAGGCGCGCGCCGATGATGAGGCGGCTCAGGAAGTCGCGGCCGACGTGGTCGGTGCCCAGCAGGTGCGCGGCCGACGGACCCTGCATCCGGTCCTGCACCCGGCCGCGGTCGAATTCGTAGGGCGCGAGCTGCGCGGCGAAGATGGTGATGAACACCAACGCCAGCACGATGAGGGCGCCAACAGCTCCCAGCGGCTGCTCCTTCAGCAACCGCAACAGGAAGCTGGCCACCGGTCGCCGGCGCGCCGCTGCAGGAGCGCCCGCCGCGGAGGGTCCGCCACGGGTGCCTCCGCTTGGGCCGCCACCACCGCGGGCGCCTGCGCCACGGCCTGCGTCTCCGCCTCCGCCTGCGCCTGCGCCTCCGCCTGCGCCTGCGCCTGCGCCTGCGCCTCCTGCGCCTCGGCCTGCGCGGCCGGCCCCGGCCGCATCGACCGGCACCGGCTCACTCATAGCGCACCCGCGGATCCAGCAGCGCGTAGGTCAGGTCGGTGCCGAGGTTGATCACCACCACCACCGAGGCAAATAACAGGTTCACGCCGGAGACCACCGGGTAGTCGCGCGTGTTGAGGGCAGACAGCATCAGACTGCCGAGCCCCGGGAGATTGAAGATGTTCTCGATGATGACCGAGCCGCCGGCGATGATGGGCAACTGCAGCGCCACCAGGGTCACCACCGGGATGAGGGCGTTCTTGACCGCGTGGCGCAGCACCACTGTCCTCTCCGCCAGGCCCTTGGCCCAGGCGGTCCTCACGTAGTCCTGGCGCAGCACCTCCAGCATCATCGTGCGCGTCATGCGCATGGTGCTCGCTGCCAGGTAGGTCCCCAGAATCACGGCGGGAATGATCAACATGCCGAGATTGGCCCATGGGTCTTCGGTGAAGCGGACGTGCGTCAGCGGCGGCGTCCAGCCCCACCAGATTGCGGGGTAGATCATCACCATCAGTCCCAGCCAGAAGTTGGGTGTCGCCAGGCCGAAGATGGCGACCGCCCGGCCGGCGTAGTCGGCCAGCGTGTATTGGCGAATCGCCGAGTAGATCCCGATCGGCACGGCGATGATGACCCCAGTGAGGATCGCCAGCAGCCCCAGCTCGACCGTTACCCCGACCCTGCCGGCGAGTTTCTGTTCCACCGTGGCGCTGCCCAACGAGCCGCTGTACAGCGAGCGGCCGAGGGTGCCACGCAGGACGATGTCACCGATCCACTTCGCGTATTGCGCGTAGACGGGTTTATCGAGTCCGAGTCGTCTCTTCAGAGCCTCCTCATCGATCGTGCCGCTCTGGGTTGCGGTCATCCGGGCTGTCATCACATCGATGATGTCGCCGGGAATGAAGCGAACCGAGAGAAACACCAGGACGGTGACGATGAACAGGGTCGGGATCACCAGCAGTATCCGCCTGATCACATACGCCCGCATCTCAGCTCACTTCCTCTCATCATCACGGCACCATAAGAAGGGGTGGCAGGCTGTTCCCGCCACCCCGCGTTCGAAGTAAAACGCGGTCGGCCGCAGCCAATCGCGCGTTGATGGTGTAACTAAGCGAGCGGCGCTCGCGTCAAAACCCCATTTCTGCCTTCAGGTCCCGGTCGAGCCAGAGCCGGGCAAGAACCTCGTGATAGTTTTCTGGGTGCACGAACGTCTCGCCGTTCCAGCCCTTGACCCACGGATGCGCCACCTGGAATCCGGGCGACTTGCCGGTCCATACCTGAAAATGCTGCGAAACGAGGTACTGGTCGAACTCCTTGGCGATTCGTATCAGCTCCGCCTCGCTGGTCGCTGTTTGGAACTCGTTATAGAGTCGAATCAGCGTGGCGCTGGGAATCCCACCGAACCACTCGTTCCAACCGTGCGGCTCGGTGTCCGGCCCAAGAGAACGGGCGAAGCCTATGATGTGTTCAGGGGCTGCATCGAAGCCCAAATCGCCGGTGGTCATCTCGTAGAGTCCGTCCCCTTTACGACTCCACCAGGTGCTGCTGTCGTAGACGTTGATCTCCACCTCCACGCCGATCTCTTTGAAGTAGCCGGCCGCGATCTCGGCGAGGCCCAGGTCGATGACGTCGCGGTGGTCGTAGGTGGCCCTGAAGCGCACGCCGTCCGCGCCGCGTGGGTAGCCGGCCTCGTCGAACAATTGCTCCGCCTTCTCCGGGTCGTAGCGGTATTGGTCCTGGAGCTCCTTTGGCCACTCGTCGAATGGAAGGAAATAGGGGCCGGTCGCGTTGCCGAACATGCCCTGGGGCTTCCACAGCGCGTACCCGCCATAGTAGCTCTCGTTAACCGCCTCGCGGTCGATCGCCATCTGCATTGCCTGGCGGACGCGGATGTCGTCGAAAGGCGGCCTACGGGTGTTCAGGCCGATTTGCCCGAGCGCCCGGAGGAAGTAGGGGCCCACCTGGATGTCGGGGTTGGTGCGCAACACCGACTCTATCACCTCGAAGGTCTTGATGTCGACGCCGCCGCCGGCAACGTGGATCATGTCGACCTGGCCGGTGCGAAACGCGGCGAGGCGGGTCGCCTCCTCCGCCATGAACAGACCCTTCAGCTCGTCGACGTAGGGCAGCCGGTTCTCCGGATACTTCTCGTCGAAGTCGTGGTAGTTGGGATTGCGCGTCCTGGTCATCGAGACGCCCTCGACGTAGTCAGTGAGCATGAACGGCCCGGTGCCGACCACGTTTCGCCAGTCGCTGTAGTCACCGTGCTGCTCGATGACCTCGGGTGGCAGAATCCATGAGTTGTGCTGGCCGAGGATCGCCCGGGCCAGGCCGGCGCGCGGCTCGGTCAGCTTGAACTCGACCGTGTATCGGTCAAGGGCTTCGATGGATTCCCACGGATAACCCTCAACCTCGCCGGCGACTCTGGGCTCGAAGTCGAGCAGGCCGGCAATGCGGCGGTAGGTAAAGGCGACGTCTTCGGCGGTGAGCTCGCGCCCGTTGACCGGCGGCTTGTCGTGCCAGCGGATGTCCGGTTTGATCTCGACGATCAGCGTTCGGTCGTCCGGCTGCTCCCAGCTCTCGGCCAGGTGGCCCTTGAAGCGCGAGAACGGCACATACCAACCGGTAAAGCTCACCTCGTCCCGGGGAGCACCCCAGTCTCCCTTCGCAAGCTTCTCGTTGACCGCGTAGATCTGATAGCCGGCGTAGTGTCCTGTGATATGCGGGTCGGTGGTCTCCCCGAACAGCTTGTACGGGTAGGTCAGTGTCCCGCCATACTCTGGCGCGGTGACCTGCATCCCGGTCGTCGGGTCGGTCACCATCGGCTTGTCCGAGGCCGCGGCCTGTTCCTCGCCGGCCGGCGCCGCCCAGGCGGCGGTCGCGGCCAGGACCAACCCGATCAGTACCGCAACCCATAGTCTACAATTTCGTATCATGAGGTTTCCTCCAAACCTTCGTTGTTTCGAGAGTGCTGAATTCAGTGCCGGCCCGCGCCGACTCTCGCGGTATGCCTGCGATTCGCAGGGACCGAACAGCGAGGGCGGCACCCTCGGTCACGAGCAGTGCCTGGGGCGCCGGCGGGTGGACCGCGGGCGAGCGGCCCGTTGCCGGGAGTTCCCGCCTGGTGAGGTGACCGGCCGACGACGAATCGGCCGCGAGGCAGCGCCGCGGTCAGCGGACCACGCAGGCTCCGCAGAAGGTAGCGGTCGCGCCCGGCTAACTCGGGGCCATGCATGACTTTACTGTGCGACCGTACCACGGACGTGCGACTCGGATCAACCAGCCGCGTCGAAAAAATCGAAGAAATCTGGCAGCTCATGGCTCTACGGTGCGACCGTACCACGGACCTGCGACTCGCGTCAACCAGCCAGATCGAAGTAACCTGACAACTGGGACAGCCGGCGCCGTGGCGGCTCAGCCAGCGCCCGCGAGATACGCCCCAAAACCGCCGCCGGGGCGCCGCTTTTGGCCCATCCCGTCCGACCGCTATGAGTCTGTCGCAATCCGACAGACTCCTAGCGTGCCACTGGTGAACCATGCGCGCCAGTGGCAGAGCCGGTTCGATGGTGCGGGTGACCTGGCCCAGCACGAACCTGAAGTCACGCCACGCACTGGGTGGCCGCTGACGGCGCCAACTCGTATCCCCAGGGGGAACTAGCGCTGGCATGGCGGATCGGGAACTGAACCAACGATTCGCCGCTGCCCGGCCCCTCGGTCGGCGTCAGCCTGAAGAAGTCGCACGCCAGCGACGGCAGGCATACGCTCCAGTGGATGCGCCACAGCGCTCCGGTCTTGCCCGGTTCCTTCACGGTGGTGGCGTCAAACGCCCTGATTTGAAAGCCGCCGTCGGTCGCCACCGCGATGCCGTGTTCCTGAAACAGCTGAACGCACAGGGCGTACAACCAGTCCTTTGATTTCCGCAGGCGCTTCAGCAGAGCTACATCGGACGCCCTCGAAGCTGCCGATCTTTCGGCGCCCGCCCCGCACTGTGGGCACGACCTCCTCGGACTCGTCATCCAGCGCGCTCCCAGTGGGGATGCGCGCCTGCGGCGGTGCAGGTGGGCACGCGCCTGCGCCCGGGCGGCCGTCCAGCCCAGTCAGCAAGGCGAGGTGCGACGGATCGGCCCCAGATGTCTTCGCGCTCGATCACCCCGGCTCCGGCAACCTTCACTTTCGCCACCGCCGCGCCGAGCCGTGGGTGCGGGCGAACGAAGTTCGCGGCGCCAACCGGGAACCCCACGGGTGGAGGTCACCGTGCATCCGGCGTGAGACCGTGGGAGGTGCCGGTCGCACATCGGTGAGTAGGGTAGCCGCGCACCCAGGCGTACTCGCCTGGCCATCTGCTGCCGCCCGCAGGCGCGGATCCCGACTGGGAGCCGCATGCGGTGGGTCCACTCGCCTAAACCGATCTGGCCTCTTGCGCACCCAGACGCTCCGCACCACCGATGAGCCGCGGGTCGAGCAGGTCCCTGATGGCGTCGCCGAACATGTTTAGACTGAAGACGGTGATGGTCAGGCAAAGACCAGGCCAGACAGCCAGCCATGGCGCCATCTCCATGAACTGTTTTCCTTCTCGGCTGAGTAGACCTCCCCACTCAGGAATCTCCAATGGCAGACCGAAACCGAGGAAGCTCAGAGAAGCCACATACAGGATCATCCCTCCAATGCTGATGCTGAAGCTAATGATTACGACAGGCATAATATTGGGCACGACATGTCGGATAAATGCTGTCCATTTTGAGGAGCCAATCGCCTCCGCCGTCTGAAAATACACATTCTCTTTTATGCCAATAACGGCGCTTCTTAGTGTTCTTGAGCCGACGATGCCTCCTGATATCCCAAGGACCAGTATTATCTGTGGTATACCCCGCCCCACTATGGACATGAGGGTTAACAATAGCAGCAGTCCGGGAAAACCCATCCAGGCATCGACAAATCTCTGCACAACAAGGTCGAATTTACCACCAACGAATCCTGAAATGCCGCCTATCAGTACGGCGACAACAACATTGAGAGCGGTCGCTGCCAGACCGACAAGTAACGAAGTGCGAGCCCCGTAGATAATGCGGCTCAAGAAGTCTCGCCCCAACTGGTCGGTACCGAGGAGATACCGGGCTGATGCGCCCTGCATCCTGTCTACCAGGTGCACTTCATCATATGGATAAGGAGCCAAAACATCGGCAAGGATACCCACAACAATTAATATCAATATGATAATTGCGCTGGCAGCACCCAGTGGCTTTTCCCTCACCAGTCTGATAAGGAAGTTCGCCAGCCCGATACGTCTCTTTGGCTCGTTTGCTGTTGATGCTATCTCCATGTCGTTACTCATACCCGCTCCTTTATTTATAACGGACCCTGGGATCTAATAGAGGATACATCAGGTCGATGATTAGATTGATTCCTAAGACCGCGGTGGCGAAAACCAGGTTTACTCCGGAGACCACCGGGTAGTCTCTGTCAGTGAGCGCCCTCAGCAAGAGACGACCCAACCCCGGCAGGCCAAATATGTTCTCCATGATAACGGAGCCGCCTACCAGCAGAGGCAACTGCATGCCTATGAGGGTAACTACCGGGATGAATGCATTCTTGACGGCGTGTCTCATAACAACTACCCGCTCCTTGAGACCCTTGGACCAGGCCGTCCTGATATAGTCCTGCCCGAGCACCTCCAGCATCATGGTGCGCGTCATCCGCATGGTGGCGGCAGCCATGGCCGTCCCCAGAATCAGGCTGGGAATGATGAACACCGCTAGATTCCCCAGCGGGTCTTTCGTGAAAGAAATCAGCTCCGTCGGTGGCGACCAACCCCACCAGATTGCCGGGTAGATCATGACCATAATGCCCAGCCAGAAGTTGGGCGTTGCCAGGCCGATGACGGCCACGATGCGCCCTACGTAGTCGGCGGCCGTATCCTGACGAATCGCCGAGTAGATGCCGACCGGCAGGGCTATCACCAACCCGATTATGATTGCCAGGACACCAAGCTCAATCGTCACCGGCAATCTGCCTATTATCCTCTCCTCTACCGTCCAACCGCCCCACAGTGACGTGCCAAGGCTGCCGTGCCGGAAAATACGTCCCATCCAACGTCCATACTGCACGTGCACAGGCGCGTTTAATCCCAGCGTACGCTCAAGAGCTTCACGGTCTACATCCTCAGTGTAAAACTCCATCCTGTCCACTATTACGTCTATTATATCGCCTGGGATGAAGCGGACCGAGAGAAAGACCAGGATGGTTAATAGAAACAGGGTGGGGATCATCAGAAATAACCGCCTGATGATATAGGCTCTCATGTGAAACACCTCATTTCTCTTTCCCCCGTCATTGCCAACGCTATTCTGTCGTCGCAAGTCGAGGGAGTAGCAATTTCTATGCCTAAGTTATATATGAGGGAGCCGGGAAGCTTGAGCGCCCCAGCCCCCCCTTCTTCGGGCACACGCCGGGGCGCTGGACTCAGGCATCCGACATGCACCGAGAGCCCCTTCGCCTGCAGAGGCCGTTACCCGCTGCAGCGTGACGTCGAGTTACCCAACACGAACTGTGGCATCACTACGCACCCGAGCCGGCGGTGCTCCGTCGCGATAATTGATACGGCCGGTCCTTCCCGGGCTGGAATGCCGTCTTGTCGGCTGCTCCAAACCCCTATTGACCCATAGCTTCCTTCAGCTCGCTATCAATCCAGAGGCGGGCGAGGACGAAATTTACGTCGATGCCCCCCAACTGGAGTTCACCGTTGTAACCTTTGACCCACGGCTGTACCGCTTCAAATGTTGGAGCCGCAATAGCCCATACGGCCCAGTGCCTCTCTATCGCGTACATGTCCAGTTCTTTAACCAGCCTCTGCTGCTCCTCGATGGTTGTAGCGGCTGCCGCGGCTTCATACATGGCGTCATAAACCGGGTCTTCCGCTGCGACGCTGTTGTATGGAACCGTCGAGAGAAATCGGCTCGGACCAGAGAGGGGATTAGCTATGCTCCCATAAGCCATTTCGTGGTAAATCATTTCGAAAGTACGGGCTTTTCTTATAGCGGAACGCTCTGCAGATTGATATACCTTAATCTCGATATCAACGCCAATGTCACGCCAGTATGAAGCGAGTAGTTCTCTAAAGCTCAGATCGTACCGCGCGCTTTCGGTAAATACGGGCTTGAATCGAATGCCGTCGGCGCCCCGCGGATATCCGGCCTCATCCAGCAAAGCTTCCGCCCCTGCCGGATCGTACATATAGCCCTTCTTGACCTCTTCGGGCCACTCTTCAAATGGTATGAAATACCCGATGCCGGCATCACCCATCTGCCCGTGGGGTGTGGTATCTCCATAACCCTTGAAGTAGACATCATTGATTGTCTCGAGGTCCAGTGCCATCTGCATTGCCTTACGCACCCTGATGTCGTTAAAGGGCGCCATACTCACGTTAAGACCGGTCGCAGTTGTCGACGCACCGAAGATCGTCCACAGATCGATTTCGGGGTTGGACCGCTGGAGGCTCTCTGCCTGGTCGACAGACCTTATTACATTGACGTGACCGAGCCAATCAACCCTACCCGAGCGCAGTGCCGCCAGATATGTTGCCTCTTCTGGCATAATCGGGGACCTGATCTCGTCAACATACGGCAGCCGGTTCTGCGGGTATTTTTCGTCGTAGCCCCAGTAGTCAGGATTCTTGGTCCACGTAATCGAGCTGCCCTCGACCCGCTCAGTCAGCATAAAGGGGCCGGTGCCGACCAGGTTCCTCCAGTCCGTAGCGTCGCCGTGTTCCTTGATTACCTCGGGGGGGTATATGTGAACATAGTGGTCGTCGAGGATAATCCGCAGCGCATCGAGGTGTGGCTCCTTCAGCGTGAAAACAACTGTCCAATTGTCGGTGGCCGTTATCGATTCGAATACCACATCAGTGAGTCCCCCAGGAATACCCTCGCTAACTTCGGTGAAACCGCTGCCAAGTCCCAAGAGACGGTGATAGTTGTACTCGATATCTTGGGCAGTCAGCTCCCGCCCGTTCATCGGCGGCTTATTATGCCAGTGAACGCCCTGACGGACTTTGAAGATAATAGTTAGTGGGTCGGGTTGCTCCCAGCTTTCCGCCAGACCGCCTTTCAAGGCAAATAGAGGCGGGTCCCCACCTACGTAGTTGAATTCGGCCCTATCTATTCCCCAGTTCACCATGGCTGGCTTCTCTAAAACACCAGTGATGAATATTGTCGCCCATCGAGAAAACATCAGGTCAGGATGATGCCACTCTTCCTTTAAGGGGCGGGTGAATGTCCCGCCATACTCGGGCGCGGTCACCATCTTGCCGGTGGCCGGGTCGCGCACCATTTCCTTATCGGCCGCCGTTGCCGACTCCGTGTCTGTGGCGCCACCCGCCCAGAGGCCGGTGGCGGTCAGGACGAGGACCAACGCAATCGCGAAGGTCATTCTAAATGAGATTCTCATCGTCGTTAGTATCCTTGCTTGGATTTTGAGAGTATTGCGGAGCGACTTGCCGCTCCCTGGCTACTCTTATGCCCGCAACAGCGGGCGCGCCCGCCAACGCGGACGGCCAGTCAGAGTCAAATACACTAAAAGCGCGCGGCGTGTGACTCAACGGGTTCACCCGGCTCACGCCGCGCGCGCGTGCGGTTCTTTGAGTATCATTTTTGCACCTCCTCTTTTTGGGCTACAGGGTGCCCAGCCAGATGGTTGACGTAAGGTGGTGTGCGCTGCGCGTAGCGCGTGCGTGCCCTTCATGCAAACAGCGACCGCTCGGCGGACGTCGGGACCTGCGTCACAACGCCACGCGGCGCGGTGGTCGGCCGAGCAACGCATGTGGTTGACCGGCGACGTCGGCGGTCGGTTCTGTGACGGTGCGTTGGGGGGCGGGGATCCAGGACCGTTGCGGTCGTAGCCGGCCGCTACCCCGGTGCTGAAGGCGACGGCGTGCGCGGGGGCACGTACGGGGCGATCAGGCGGAGCGGTTAGTTGTTTCTCGGTTTGAAAAAGTGGGGGGGGGGGCATAAGCGCTAACTTGTTGTGGGGCCTACAGGGGCCATGCATGACTTTACTGTGCGACCGTACCACGGACGTGCGACTCGGATCAACCAGCCGCGTCGAAAAAATCGAAGAAATCTGGCAGCTCATGGCTCTACGGTGCGACCGTACCACGGACCCGCGACTCGCGTCAACCACCTGCGTCGAAGAAATCTGGCAACTCATGGCCCTACGGTGCGACCGTACCACGGACCCGCGACTCGCGACTCGCGTCAACCACGCCAGATCGAAGTAACCTGACAACTGGGACAGCCGGCGCCGTGGCGGCTCAGCCAGCGCCCGCGAGATAGCGCCCCAAAACCGCCGCCGGGGCGCCGCTTTTGGCCCATCCCGTCCGACCGCTAGGAGTCTGTCGCAATCCGACAGACTCCTAGCGTGCCACTGGTGAACCATGCGCGCCAGTGGCAGAGCCGGTTCGATGGTGCGGGTGACTTGGCCCAGCACGAACCTGAAGTCACGCCACGCACTGGGTGGCCGCTGACGGCGCCAACTCGTATCCCCAGGGGGAACTAGCGCTGGCATGGCGGATCAGCTTCTCGACCAGGAGCGCAACCAGCAGCTTGCCGTACAGCCACGCTTTGGCGCTGTCGTCGTCGTATTTCGGCAGGTGGCCCAGCTGCGCCAACGATTTGAACCGTTTGAACACCAACTCCACCTGCCAGCGAATGCGATACCACTCCAGAATCTCGGCGGCACTGAAGCTCGCCGCCGGAAAGGTGGTGAACACGATCACGTATTCGGCAAACCTCAGCGTGTCCGCTTGCGTCCGCTTACCCCTGCGTGCTGCTTCCTGGCGGACTTTGCGGTGCGCCAGCTTGATCGCTGCTGCCGACTTGCGCAGCGCGCACACTCGACCGGGTACGGTTCTGGCCGGTTGTGCTCTGTCATCGTTGATCACCACCTGCGTTGTCCACGACTTGGTGGCGCCGGCACGCTTCAGCGAACTGACCGCGGCGAGCAGGTCGAACCGCTCACCCTGGGTTGTGCGCAGCCCCAGCGCACCGGTATTGACGCGTACGATGAGCTGACCGCCGGCGGCCGCCACATAACCGATACCGCGGGCTGTCGAGTAACCGCGATCGGCCACTACATGATCGCCGGCGCGGATCGGGAACTGAACCAACGATTCGCCGGTGCCCGGCCCCTCGGTTGGCGTGAGCCTGAAGAAGTCGCACGCCAGCGACGGCAGGCATACGCTCCAGTGGATGCGCCACAGCGCTCCGGTCTTGCCCGGTTCCTTCACGGTGGTGGCGTCAAACGCCCTGATTTGAAAGCCGCCGTCGGTCGCCACCGCGATGCCGTGTTCCTGAAACAGCTGAACGCACAGGGCGTACAACCAGACCGTGCCCGAGGCCGCGGTCGCCACCACCGTGTCGCCGGCCACAGGTATCGCAGGGTTTGACGCCGCTACTTCGGGCTGAGCAACGAGGTGACCCGGCAATCGGGGAGATTGGTCGCCACGACCCTCGAGCTGGAGCGGTGGCGCCCGATCACCGAGGGCGCCAGTCTGCTTCTCCGTACACCAACCATGCATCCACCCGACGGCCGTCCCAGTGATAGCAGAGGTGTCTGCCAGGGACGGGAAGGCCCGCCACATCGGGCCAGAACGCCGCCACCGCCGCACCCGCGGGGTGGCGCACGCTCGGATAGACGATGCCGTTGCTGGCATGGTTCCAGCGCAGTTCGTGCGCCAACGACTGCGCAGCAGCGTAGTCGTTGGCGTCCAGCGCGGCTTCGAAACCCGCCGTGTCGCGCAGGTCGTGCAGGTCCGCGTCGATACGGCTGATCAGCTCGCGGTAATCGGCGGTGGCCGGCTCCTCATCGGTTGCCGCCATGAAACGCTCGAAGTGGTACACCGCCTCCGCCAGCGCCACCTCGAAGCGGTCTCCAGCGTAGTACATGCCGTAGCTCCCGTCACTGAACCGGCTCGGCCGGTCGCGCGATATGTGGCAGAACGGCGCCATCGCCCAGCTGGCGCCGGGCCCGGCCACGCGCCGCGCCGGCGGCACCAGATGGATGGCGCCGATTTCGTCGCGCACCCGCGGGTTGGTCTTGGCTTCGGCAGCGGCGATCAATTCCCAGTCGGCCCGATCCGCAATATCCTCGAACAGGTCGATCGGGGGGTACATCGACCGGACAAGGCGAACGGCCCGCGGCCAGCGAACGCGGCTGGTGCGAGGGACTACCAACCGCCGCGTTCCGCGTCGAGATAGGCGCGGACAGCGGCCAGATCCGGGATCGATCCGCCAAGCAGCCGGTTCAACGCCGGTTGGCCGCCGAACGCCTGGTTCGGCTTGCGCAGCCAACGGTAACCGCGCGACGGATCGGGAAACAGGTATCGCAGGTTCCGGTGAATGCCCATCAGTGTGGACAGCCGCTCACGGGTGTCGCGTGAAACGCGCGACAGCTCGACCTGTCCGGCTTTCCAGCGCGCGTAGGTGCGCGCGGCCGGCCCGCCCAGGAGGATTCGCCCCTGCTGGTCGTTGAGCGCCCACCGCCGTACCAGATTGAAGAATGCGCGCAGCAGGGCGAGTGTTTCCGCGTCGCTGATTTCACTGGCGCGGTTGGGGCGAGTGTCACGCGCCGCTGAGGCCACCGTTGCCATACGGCATAATATGGTCACTTTCCGCCCGTTCGGCAAGTACCGGGCCGCGCTATCAACCGACGACAACTACAAGCGAATCTTCGCCTTCCCGCGCGTGCTAGAAGGACCGTGCTGGGCGGCTCAGCCGCGGCGCGGCGCGCGGCGTGGGCGGCGCCCGCCCCCGTAGCGGCCGGCGGCGCCGCGCAGGCGCGGGTCCAGCAGGTCGCGCACCGCGTCGCCGAACAGGTTGAGGGCGTAGACCGTCACCGTCAGACACAGGCCCGGCCACAGCGCCAGCCGCGGCGATGATCACGCCGCCGACGTTGATGCTGAACACGACGATCAGCGGCGCGGCGATGTTGGGCAGGACGTGACGGACGAGCGTGCCATCCATACCATCACCACCCCTTGAACCTACCGCCGTCAGCCATCATAATAGAAGGAGAGATGCTGACCGGTGCCGGTCAGCCACCCAAGGACGCGGCAACCCATAGTGGATCAATGACTCAAGTAAGATTAGAACTACCGGACGCGGTTTGTTCCCTGCTGCAGTGTGCGCCTGGAACCCTCGACCAGGAGTTGCGACTGGCTGCTGCCATCCAGTGGTATCAGCAGGGACGCATTTCGCAAGAGTGGGCGGCCCGGATCGCGGGAATGGATCGGCCCGTCATTGAGGAAATGATGATCGCTGGTCTTCATCTCTCGCGACAAGTGATGGATGAAGCGCTACGGCGAGTGGACGAATAGGCATGGCTACCGATAGTCGGTGTCAGACTCGGCCGACAGGCCTCGGCTGGCGCGCGACCCGTTGCCGTATCTGGACGAGGAGCGGCGACAAGAATCTGGCCACCGGTCGCCGGCGCGCCGGTGCAGGGGCGCCCGCCGCGGAGGGTCCGGCACCCGCGCCGCCGCTTGGGCCGCCACCACCGCGTGCGCCTCCGCCTGCGCCTCCGCGGCCGGCTCCGGCCGCGTCGACCGGCGACTCATAGCGCAGGTAGGTGCCCAGAATCAGCGCGGGGAGGATCAGAATGCCGAGATTGCCCCATGGGTCTTCGCTGAAGCGGACGTAGGTCAGCGGTGGCGCCCAGCCCCACCAGATGGCCGGGTAGATCATAACCATCAGTCCCAGCCAGAAGTTGGGGGTCGCCAGGCCGAAGATGGCGACCGCCCGGCCGGCGTAGTCGGTCATCGTATACTGGCGAATTGCCGAGTAGATGCCGATCGGAACGGCGATGATGAGTCCGCTAAGGGCCGGCGCAAATATAAATCCACGTAGATAGACGTAATCAAGCCGTTATCGGTACGCTGGGTGGCGGTATGGACGCGGTAGGACGGCTTGTTGTGGCGTTTCTGTTGAATGCTACCGGCCCTTGTGGCACTATTGCGATTATGTCATTCGTAATGGTGCCACAATGAGAACTCCCCAGTACTCCAGCGCCGCGCTCATCGACCTGTTTCATCATGGCTACGTTAACGGCATGCAGGGTGCAGAATCTCAAGTGATCACTGAGGGGCTACTGCCGGCCCGCACTACAGGTCGACGAACGGCAACGCAGTCACGCCCGCGCCGAGGGGCAGGTGGATGTCGCCCGGATGAACCACATATCCAGGCAGTGCCGCGCTGGGCATGTCGCCGTGGAATGTCTTGATGGCGGCGGCCATGGCCGGGCGCGGCGTCGCGGACAGCTTTACCTCGATGGGGACGAGCCGGCCGCCGACCTCGACCACAAAGTCCACTTCCGTGCCCGCCACGGTCCGCCAGAAGAAGACCTGGGGGTCGATGCCCCGATGCGTCAGCGTGCGCACGATTTCGGACAACACCGCCGTCTCCATGATCGCTCCGCCCATCGGGCCGGAGGCGGCATGCTCGGGGTCCTTGAGGCCCGCGAGATAGCAGAGCGTGCCGACATCGGAGAAATACACCTTCGGGGTCTTGACCAGCCGCTTGCCGACGTTGGCGAAGTAGGGGCGCAGCACGATCACCTGGTAGGTGGCCTCGAGCACGGCGAGCCACGCCTTGATCGTATTGACGGCAACTCCGAGGTCGCGTGCCACGTCGGTCAGGCTCAGCAACTGAGCACTGCGCGCCGCCAGCAGCCGCAGGAAATTCTGATACTGGGTCAGGTCGCCGACCTGCCGCAGGGTGCGCAGGTCGCGCTCGAGATAGGTCTGGATGTAGCTGGCATGCCACAGGGAGAGATCCCGATCGGGTTGGATCGCGAGTTCCGGGTACCCGCCGCGCAGAAAACCCTGCCACAGTTCGCCGAACCCGCCGGCCGTTGTCGCCGACGGGGACGGCTTGCGTTCCCAAGCCAGGGGTCGCCGCGGCCGTCCCTCGGCCTCCCGCCTCGACAACGGCAACAGGCGGAGCATGGCGGCGCGGCCCGCCAGCGACTCGGTTACCTTCTCGGCCAGCAGCAGGTTCTGTGAGCCGGTCAGCAGGTATTGACCGCCCGTGGCGCGGCTGGCGTCGATCTTCTCCTTGACGTAGGGCAGCAGGTCGGGCGCATACTGCACCTCGTCGAAGATGACTGGCGCCGAATACCGTTCCAGGAACCCGCGCGGGTCATTCGCGGCGGCTGTCCGAACATCTGGCGGCTCCAGAGACACGTAGCGGTACCGTTCCCCGAACAGATGGTGCAGCAGGGTTGTCTTGCCGGACTGGCGCGGCCCGGTCAGGACGACGGCGGGAAACTCCGCGGCCGCCTGCTCGAGCACCGGTTCCAGCGAGCGGTTGATGTAGGGCAGGCTCATTGCTGGTGATTATGCAATGGAAATGCAAAAAGTCAACTATGCCGCCAGCCCCCGGAGCAGATCCAGCGGCGGCGACCGCAACCGCGCAGCATGCTACAGTGGTCGTGGTGACCGCGCGCTCCCGTTGCGCGAGAAGCTGATCGCGATTGAGCAGCTCTCGATGGTTGCGGACTTCCTGGCCCGCCGGGCAGCGCGGACCTTGCGCCTCCGCGTGCCGCCCCAGCGCGGCATGGTCGCCGCCGTTGACGATCTGGCCGGGCCTGTGCCTGACCATTGTGGTCTACAGCATCAACATGTTCGGCGACGCGCTGCGCGACCTGCTCGACCCCCGGCTGCGCGGCAGCGTCGGCCGCCTCTGACCGCGACTGTCCGTCGCGGATCGACCGAACTGTACCTGCGGGTCGATCCAGCCAACAAGCTCGACATCCTGGCAGCGCAGCGGCCGCCGAACCTCCGCAAGGGCTCCTTCAAAGGCGAGCATGACGATCAGCCGCAACACGCGCCGGTCTCCAATCCGATGCTCCAGGAATCTGATCAACCAGTCCCGCGAGATCGAGTCGAAGTAGGCGCGGATGTCCGCGTCCAATATCCAGTTCACTTCGCGCCGTTCGATGGCGTAGGCCAGTGCGTCCAACGCATCGTGTGCCCCGCGCCCCGGTCGAAACCCATAGCTGATCCCGAGAAATTCCTCCTCATAGATCGGAGTCAGGATCACGTCCACGACGGCCTTCTGGACGATCTTGTCCTCCAGCGCGGCCACCCCCAGCGGTCGTGTGCCCCCGTCCGGCTTGTCGATGTTGACTCGCCGTACCGGGGTCGCTCGGTATGGCCGGCACGGCCGACTCGCGCAGCTCGCGAGACCTTCGATTGACTTAATAGACATTGATGTCTATTATCATCAATAAGACTATGCGCCTTGACGCTGCCGTCGATATCCTTGGCAAGATGCCCTACTTCGATCTGGCCACGGTCGTGCAACTTACGGAGGAGTCTCATCCCAGCCTCGTCAGTCAGCTCCACCGGTGGAGCCGGGCGGGCAAGCTGGTGCCGCTGCGCCGTGGCATGTACACCCTCGCCGAGCGCTATCGGCGCGTGCCCGTGTCGTCGGCCACCCTGGCCAACGCGCTGTATTCCCCCTCCTATCTGAGCGGACTCTGGGCGCTCGGGTTCTACGGATTGATTCCGGAAGCCGTGGCGGAATACACCAGCGTAACCACCCGCGCCCCGCGGCGGTTCGAGAATCCCTTCGGGGCGTTCCATTACACCAACCTCAAGCGAACTTTGTTCTTTGGCTACCACGCGGTGACGATCGCCGGCGCCGAGGTGTTCATCGCCACACCGGAGAAAGCGCTCCTCGACCTGTTTCACCTGACCCCCGGAGAGTGGGATCGCCCAAGGATGATGGAGATGCGGTTTCAGCAGAGCGCGGTGGTCGACTCCGATCGCTTGCACGCCTACACGCAACGGGTGGCCAGACCCAGGATCATGCGCGCCGTCGAGGCGTGGCGGGAGTGTTGTGCTGCGCAGGAACCGGCGGGTGTGGAACTGTGAAAGAGCGCGCGCTCGCAATTGCGCGGGGTTACGATGATCCGGTACGCAGGCTCAACGCTCTGCGCGAGTACCTCCAGGCGTTCATCATGCGGTCGCTGCACGAGAGCGAAGCTGCGCGCGCGCTGGCGTTTGTCGGCGGGACGGCGCTGCGCTTTCTTGAGGACCTGCCGCGCTTCTCGGAGGACCTCGATTTTTCGCAACGCTCCCCCGCGGCGTACGATCCGGTAGGCTGGCTGCGCAAGCTCAAGCGAGACCTCCATCTCGCCGGATTCGACAGTACGATTCGATGGATCGACCGCACGCCGGTGCACGTCGCCTGGATTCGCACCGCCTCTCTCCTGGCGGACGCCGGTCTGTCCGGTCATCAGCAGCAGAAGCTCTCGATCAAGGTCGAGATTGACACCCGACCCCCCGCCGGGGCGACGATCCAGCGTACCATGCTCGTGGACCACGCCAACCTCGAGGCGATCCTTGCACGATAGAGCGAACTCTCCCGTGGCTGATCGGGCGATAGCGGGTGGTGCCGCCGATCAGCAACGCGACCTCCTGGAGTTGCTGCTCGGACGGCACCTCATGCTGCTCATCCAGCCACCCCTCCTGCTCGGCGAGCAGCAGCAGCCTGCGGATCACGCGCCGGTGCTTGCCGGTCTCACGCTTGATCGCCTTGATCGACTGCCCCATTCTCAGTCGTCGGACGATATCCTGTAGTTCCATCGTCGATGTCCTCCTGGCCATTCTGACCCTCCTCACGTGGTTCGTTGTGTGCACGCACCAACCGTGCATCGTGGGGGGGGCCGATGATGCGCAGACACTACGATGCCAGGCGCCGCCTTGAGCTGACCGGCCAGGTCACGCCCATACCCAGCCCGGCGCTCGTCGACCTCGGGCGCGTTCCGGGCGCCAGGGATGGCGCCACGGGAGGTCACCGTGCATCCGGCGTGAACCCGCGTGGGTGGCGGTCGCACATCGGTGAGTAGGGTAGCCGCGTTCCCAGGCGTACGCGCGTGGCCACCTGCGCCGCCGCAGGCGCGGATCCCGACTGGGAGCCGCATGCGGTACGTCAACTCGCCTAGACCGATCTGGCCTCTTGCGCACCCGGACGCCCCGCACCACCGATGAGCCGCGGGTCGAGCAGGTCCCTCATGGCGTCGCCGAACATGTTTAGACTGAAGACGGTGATGGTCAGGCAAAGACCAGGCCAGAGAGCCAGCCATGGGGCCATCTCCATGTACTGACGTCCTTCCCGGCTGAGCAGACCTCCCCAGCTAGGAACCTTGGGTGGCAGACCGAATCCGAGGAAGCTCAGAGAGGCCTCAGACATAATCACCCCCCCGACGGTGATGCTGAATATGATAATAACGGGAGCCATGATATTGGGCAGGACATGCCGGATGAAGATTCTCCACTTCGAGGCGCCAATCACTTCCACTGCCTGGAAATACGCGTTCTCCTTCACATCGATCACGGCGCCTCTGACTACTCTTGAGCCGCCGATGCCCCCTGCTATCCCCAGCACCAGTATTATCTGTAACAGACCCCGTCCCGCTATGGACATTATGGTTAACAACAGGAGCAGTCCCGGGAAAGCCATCCAGGCATCGACAAATCTCTGCACACCCAAGTCCAGTTTACCACCAAAGAATCCTGAAATGCCGCCTATCAGGACAGCCACCACAACGTGCAGAGTGGTAGCGGCCATACCGACACTTAACGAAAGACGAGCCCCGTAGATAAGGCGGCTCAGGAAGTCTCGCCCCAACTGGTCGGTACCCAGCAGATACCGGGCTGATGCGCCCTGAAACCTGTCTGTCAGGTGTATTTCACTATATGGATAAGGAGCCAGAACATCGGCAAAGATGGCGACGAAAATGAATATCAATATGATAATCCCGCCGGCAGTACCCAGTGGCTTCTTCTTGACCAGCCCGATAAAGGAATCAGCCAGCCGTGAGCGTCTCTTTGGCGCAATTTCTACTGATGGTATCCCTATGGAGTCGTTCATATTCCTGGTTCCCCCCCCCTTTACCTATAACGGACCCTGGGGTCCAAATAAGGATAGATCATGTCGATCATTAGATTTGTTCCCAAAACCGCGGTGCCGAAAACCAGGTTTACTCCGGAGATCACCGGGTAGTCTCTGGCTTCCAGTGCAGTCACCATGAGACGACCTAGCCCTGGCAGGTTAAATATGTTCTCCATGATAACGGAGCCACCTACCAGGATAGGCAACTGCATGCCTATCAAAGTAACTACCGGGATGAGTGCATTCTTGACGGCGTGTCTCAGAACGACTATCCTCTCATTGAGACCCTTGGACCAGGCCGTCCTGATATAGTCCTGCCTGAGCACCTCCAGCATCATCGTGCGCGTCATCCGCATGGTGGCTGCAGCAAGGTAGGTCCCCAGAATCACGCTGGGAATGATGAGAATCCCGAGATTCGCCAGCGGGTCTTCCGTGAAAGGAATAAGCTTCATCGGTGGCGACCAGCCCCACCAGATTACCGGGTAGATCATGACCATAATACCCAACCAAAAGTTAGGCGTTGCCAGACCGAGGATGGCGATGGAGCGCCCCAGGTAGTCGGCGGGGGTATCCTGGCGAATCGCCGAGTAGATGCCGACGGGCAGCGCTATCAAGAGCCCGATTACGATTGCCATGACACCGAGCTCAATGGTGACTGGCAGTCTAGCTAGTATCTTCTCCTTGACCGGCCCCTGGCCGCTAATCAGTGAGTGGCCGAGGTTGCCCTCGAGGAGACCTGTAAAGTGGGACTCACCGGTAAGCCAGTCAGGGGTCGGCAACACTCCTATCCAGCGTCCATACTGCACGTGCACAGGCACGTCCAATCCCAGCATATGCTCAAGAGCTTCACGGTCTATTTCACGACCGATGAATTCATCCTTACCCAACATTACGTCTATTACGTCGCCGGGGATGAAACGCACCGAGAGAAACACCAGGATGGTCAATACAAACAAGGTGGGGATCATCAGCAATAACCGCCTGACAATATAGGTTCTCATGTCACCACCTCATCGCGTTTATTCCCCCATAAGTAAGGGAGCCGGGAGACTCAAGCCCCCCAGCTCCCTTCTTCCCTGAACTCAGCAAAAGCTGTGAAACTCCTAATGCCCCATTGCTTCCTTCAGGTCATTATCAATCCAGAGGCGGGCGAGGATGTCATTCGCCTCGTTAGGTGCCAGGTACATTGCTTCACCGCTATAGCCTATGACCCACGGCTGGAGCAACCACCATACTGGAAGTTTGGGAGTCCATCCCAGCCAGTGATTCTCCATCGCGTACATATCTGCCTCTGCAATCAGCCGCTGCATATCTTCAATGGTCGTCGCCGCTTGGGCGGCTTCAACCATGGCGTCCAACTCAGGCCACTGGGATCGGGCGCGGTTCATGTTGTGGGTGTCCGAGTGATACCAGCCTACGACCATGAGAGGGGCATAAATGGTGCCAGAAATGCCGCTGACGATGCCTTCATAAGTACGCAGCCTCTCGGTCCATTCGGCGCTGATGGCTACATCAATCTCAACATCGACGCCAATCTCAGCCCAGTAGGAGGCAACTATTTCTGTAAAGTCCAAGCTGTTGCCTGCCGGGTGTATCATGTGGGAGGTCTTGAATCTAATGCCATCCGCGCCGCGCGGATATCCAGCCTCATCAAGGAGCTTCTCGGCAGCTTCCGGGTCATACATATAGCCCTTCTTGACCTCTTCGGGCCACTCTTCAAATGGGATGAAATACCCTTTCACCCCTACCAGACCTTGAGGTGTCGTCTCTGCATAACCCTTATAGAAGGTATTGTTAATGGTCTCGAGGTCCAGTGCCATCTGCATTGCCTTGCGCACCCGGATGTCGCTAAAGGGCGGCTTGTCCACGTTAGTAGCAAAAGCATCACTCGCGCGGAAAAATTGCGTGTGCAGCACTACTTCGGGGTTGGTCCGCTGGATGCTCTCTACCTGGTCGAGAGAAGTAGCCCATCCCCCTGCCGGGCCTCTGATATCAATCGCGCCTGAGCGTAGTCCCGCCATAAATGTTGCTTCCTCTGGAATAACCAGTAACGTTAACTCGTCAACGTAGGGCAGTCGGTTCTGCGGGTATTTTTCGTCGAACTTCCAGTAGTCAGGATTCTTGGTCCAGGTTATATAGCTCTCATCGACAAACTCAGTCAGCATAAAGGGTCCGGTGCCGACGAGGTCCGTCCAATCCCTAATGTCGCCTTGTTGCTCGATTACCTCGGGGGGCATTATGTAAACAAAGTAGTCGGTGAGGATAAGCCCCAGCGCAGGGAGGTGTGGCTCCTTCAGCTTCATGACAACCGTGCGATTGTCGGTGGCCGTTATCGATTCGAATGGTATGGAGGTGAGTGCGGCGGCGCTACCAAAGGGGCTAGGTCCGGCGTCGGTGAAGTCGCCCAGGCCCAACATACGGTTATAGTTGTATTCGACATCATGGGCAGTCAGTTCCCGACCGTTCACCGGCGGCTTATCATGCCAGTTAACGCCCTCTCGGATGTTGAAGGTATAGGTGAGGCCGTCGGGAGAAATATCCCAGCCTTCAGCCAGCCTCCCTGTTACGGCGGACACGGGGAGCGGGCCCGAATTGAAGTCATATTCGTCCCTGTTTAGTCCCCAGTCGCCGATACCCATCTTCTCATTGACGCCCGAGATGTTCATGTCGACCCAGCCGAAATAGGGGTCAGTATTCGTCCCCCACCCAAATCTGCGGCCGTAGGTTAATGTCCCGCCATACTCTGGCGCCACTACCACCTTGCCGGTGACGGGGTCGGTCACATACTTCTTGTCGGCGGCCGCTGCCGACCCCTCTTCGTCTGCGCCAGCGGCCCAGAGGCCGGTTGCGGTCAGGACCAGGACCAACGCAACCAAGAAGGTCATTCTAATAATTGCAATATTCATACGCTTCTCCGCATGTAGATTTTTCGAGAGTATTCCGGAGCGGATTGCCGCTCCCTGGCTACTCTCGGGCCCGCAACGCGGACGGCCAGTCTGAGTCAAATTCCTCAAGCGCGCGGCGTGTGACTCAGCGGGTTCACCCGGGCTCACGCCGCGCGCGCGTGCGGTTCTTTGAGTATCATTTTGCACCTCCTGTGCGCCGGCAAAACCGGCAAGGTTGTTGTGAATGAAAGAGTCACACGTCGAAGGGCCAGCGACCCACGACGGCCCCGAGTCATGCGCCGTCGCTCGCAAGAGCGGGGGTGAAGCGTTGACAGGGGTACGTGGGGGCCGGGTATCGAGCCGCGAAAGGCAATTACTTCGGGGTGCTGAGGTCAGGGCAAGCCCGAGACCTTCGACTTCCTCGGGTTCACGCACATCTGCGGGACGAAGGGGAGTAACGGACGGTTCACGGTGCTCAGGCAGACGATGCGTGCGCGGTTGCAGGTGCCCATGAACTCCCGCGCACGCCGGCGGTCGGTTCTGTGACGGTGAGTTGGGGGGCGGGGATCCAGGACCGTTGCGGTGGTAGCCGGCCGCTACCCCGGTGCTGAAGGCGATGGCGTGCGCGGGGGCGCGATCAGCCGGAGCGGTTAGTTGTTTCTCGGTTGCGAAAAGTGTGTGTGTGTGTGGGGGGGGGGGGGCTCCTCACCATTAAGCAAGCCCGCCGCGAGCTGATTTTCAGCAATTCTCGGCGAGCGGCTGTCAGGGGAACAGAGTGTCATAAGCGTTGACGTGTTATAGGTCACTCAAGCCCTCCGCAGGTGAGGCACAGCCATACCCAGATGTAGTCGCGATGTCGCGATTGACTGCATCCACCCTATCATAACCTCCGCCCCCGTGAACGTCAACCACGAATCGGCCCAGCCGGCCCAACTGCCGAGGTCCTCTCGAGGCGGCGCCGACGCTTGGCCGAGCACCGCACGCAGAGCGGCCTCGAGATCGTCGACCATGGCGAGTTCCCGCTCGATCGGGCGAATGACCTCCGCGCACATCCACAGACCGCGGGTGGCACACAGCAGCTTGAAGCGGCGATGCAGGGGGTCGGGGACCCCAGGGACTTCCACCCTTTGTCATATGCCAGTTAGCCTGGCGCACACGCACCGGTTGCGTCACCGCCAACCGGTCACTGCGCTGGCTGTGGCGCCCAGTCGGAAAAAGCTGACCAGGGGGCGATAGCTGCGCATCGCTTGTCATGGTCTTACGTGTCACGGAGTGGCCGTACTGCCTCATTCCCATCCGTCGATCCCCGAACGCTGCACGCTCGCACGCGCGGCAAGCATGTCAACCGCTCGCGGTGCCGTGGTGCCGTGCCGGCGCAGCCGGCGCGGCGCCAGCGAGTTGAAGGCGCCCGTATCCACCAGGAACCGTCCGGTCCAGCTCTTCGCCGGTGCGGCGGGATTGCGGATCGTCACGTCTACGTACGTCGCTCCCATGGTTGTGCGATTACCATAGGAGCGTAGGCGTGACTGGTCAACCTGCGTTCGTTCAACACCGCCGGCCCCGTCAATCCGACCGATCATTACCTGATCGCGCCGTTGTCGAGGATCGATCCGGACGAAGTGCTCGGCTTGGTGCGCGACAAGAAGTACTTCGTGCTGCATGCGCCGCGGCAAACCGGGAAGACGTCGGCGCTGCTGGCGCTGGCCGAAGTGCTGAACGGGCGGGGCTACCGGTGCGTGTACGTTACCGTCGAAACCGCCTGTACCGCGCGCGACGACGTGCAGCGGGCGATGCGCACGGTGCTCGTCAGGCTGGCGTCGCAGGCGCGGGCGACGCTGGATGACGGCTTTCCGGACGACATCTGGCCGGACGTGCTGGCGCGAGTCGGTGCGGACGAGGCACTGGGCGAAGCGTTGTCTCGCTGGGCGGAGGCGTCGCCGCTTCCGCTGGTGCTGCTGATCGACGAGATCGACACGCTGGTGGGCGATTTGCTGCTGTCGGTGCTCCAGCAGATCCGCGCCGGCTATCCCGGCCGCCCGGCACGCTTCCCGCACAGCGTGGTGCTGTCCGGCATGCGCGACCTGCGCGACTACCGCATGGGCGCCGCCGGCAGCCCGTTCAACATCGCCGCCGCGTCGCTGCGGCTGGGCGACTTCTCGCGCGAGCAGACGCTGGCGCTGCTGGGCCAGCACACCGCAGAGACCGGCCAGGCGTTCGCCCCGGAGGCACTGGAGGCCGTGTGGACGCAGACCCGCGGCCAGCCCTGGCTGGTGAACGCACTGGCGTACGGTGCCTGCTTCGAGAACAAGACGCTGCGCGAAGACCGTTCCCGTACGGTGACCGCCGCCGACGTCGCCGCGGTGCGGGCGGGGCTGCCGCACCAGATGGCGTGGTACGTGGGTGCGGACGGCGGGCTGGACGTGGCGGGGCGGATCGCGGCGTTCCAGGAGTTTTTCCGCGAGCACTCCGAGTACTGGGTGCAGCGCTTCGAGCGGTACCACGAGGCCGGCCCGCAGTTGCTGCTGCAGGCGCACCTGCAGCGCATAGTGAACGGCGGCGGGCGGATCGAGCGGGAGTACGCGCTGGGGCGCGGGCGCACCGACCTGCTGATCGTGTGGCCGCAGGGCGGGCGCGAACGCCGCTTCGTGGTGGAGTGCAAGGTGCTGCGCAAGGAATTGGAGCGGACTATCGCCGACGGGGTGGAGCAAACCCGCCGCTACGTCGACCGGTGCGGGGCGGAGGCGGGCCACCTGGGCGGAACAGATCTTCCGCCGCACCCCGGCGGGAACTGGCGTGCCGGTCACGGTCTGGGGGATGTAGCGCCACCCGCGGCTTGCTGACGAGGCCTCCTGGCCAGGATGCCAGGATGCTCTCCCTTTCAACGGGTAAGCGTTAGCGTTTTCCCGCGGTGCCGAAACTTCCCTGGCCGCCGCGCAGCCGGGGGTCGAGCAAGTCGCGCAGCGCATCACCGAACATGTTCAGGCTGTACACGAGAATGGTCAGGCACAGACCGGGCCACAGCGCCAGCCAGGGCGCCTGCTCATGTACTTGCGCCCGTCTCGGCTGAGCAGACTGCCCCAGCTCGGAATCTCCAGCGGCAGACCGAAGCCCAGGAAACTCAAGCTGGCCTCGGCGATGATCGCCGTTCCGATGTTGATGCTGAAGATGACGACTATCGGAGCCGCGATGTTGGGCAGCACGTGCCGGACGAGCGTCTCCCATTGCTTGCGGCCAATGGACTCTGCCGCCAGAAAATAGGTGCTCTGCTTGACCCCGATCACCGCTCCGCGCACGATCCGTGACGCCGGAATGCCCCCGGTTATGCCGAGCACCACGATGATCTGCACCATTCCCCGGCCCACGATCGACATCACCGTCAACAACAGCAGCAGTCCCGGGAACGCCATCCAGGCATTGACCACCCGCTGCACGACCAAGTCCAGCTTGCCACCAACAAATCCTGAACTACCGCCCACCAGGACGGCTACCGCAACCGTAATGGCGGTGGCGGCCAGGCCGACAATGAGCGAAATACGAGCCCCGTAGAGCAGGCGACTCAACAGGTCCCGCCCCAACTGGTCGGTGCCCAGCGGATGCTGCACCGATGCGCCCTGCAGGCGGTCTGCCGGATTCGCTTCCATATAGCCATAGCACCTTCCCCTCGCGGAACGTGCGCGCCAGGAGATGGTTGATCGGACCGTGCCAGCGCTCCAGTTCGTCCCGGCTGTAGACGACGATGTCGTTCGGCACGACAGTGTGACGGTGCCCTCCAGAGTCGTACGGACTCCAGCCGCCGGCTCTGGTTCTTTCCGAACGGTTCCGATTCAACGACCATCAGGTCCACATCCGAGTCATCCGTATCGAAGGGTTCAGGGCCAAGGCGGTGCACTGGATTGACGTGCCTCAGAACAGCAGCGAACGCCGAAATCCGGCGGGCGACGCAGCGCGCCATAGGCTTCGCCAACCGCAGCGCTGATCACGATCGAGCGGGTTATGTACGGCCCGCGTCCCACGACGCGACGTGGGGACGGTGTTCTGCCGAGTAGCCGGCTCCTTTTCTGCGCCCGCGGGCCCACAGGCCGGTGGCGGTCAGAACCAGAACCAACGCCACCGCGAAGGTCGCTGTAATTCGTGTCTGCACGTGCCCGCGGCAACCCTGTCAACCGCTCGGGCCGCTCGGGCCGTTCGGCTTACGGGTGCTCGGTACGGCGGCGCCGGCGTTGTCGCTCGCTGACCTGCGTGCTCCCGCCTCAAGCGCACCGCGCGGCCGCCACCGGGCGTGAAGTCCGCTGCGACCTGATTCGCTTCACCGTCGGCGCCGGTCGCGAGGATGACAACCGCGCCGTACTCTGCGACGATGGTGATCGTGCGCAAGTTCAACACGGAGGGGCCCGTTGTGGCCGCGGACCACTACCACATCCCGCCCCTGGAACGGATCGATCTCGACGCGGTGCTCGGCTTGATCCGGGACAAGAAGTACTTCGTGCTGCACGCGCCGCGACAGACCGGCAAGACCTCGGCGCTGCTGGCGCTGCGCGATCTGCTGAACGGCGGCGGGCAGGGCGACCTCCGCTGCGTGTACGCCAACGTCGAGGCGGGCCAGGCGATGCGCGAGAACGTGGCCGATGAGGCACGTTCATCCCGTGTTGCGAGAGGACATGAAAACGGCGCATGGGGCAGAGCGCGGGGGCCGGCATTCTCGGACCAGGGCTTGCGCACCGTGCTTGCCGAACTGGCGCTCCAGGCCAGCGTGACGCTGGACGATGACACCCTGGAGGACCTCTGGCCCGGGGTGCTGGAGCGCGTGGGGCCGGGCATGGCGTTGCGGCACGCGCTGCTGCGCTGGAGCATGGCCGACTCGCGGCCGCTGGTGCTGCTGATCGATGAGATCGACGCGCTGGTGGGCGACACCCTGCTGGCCGTGCTGCGGCAGTTGCGCACCGGCTACGTCGACCGCCCGGGGCGCTTCCCGCACAGCATCATCCTGTGCGGGGTGCGTGACGTGCGCGACTACCGCATCCACTCGACTGCCGAGAACCGGCTGGTGCTCGGCGGCAGCGCCTTCAACATCAAGGCCAAGTCGCTGCGCTTGGGCGACTTCTCGGAGCAGGAGGTGCGGGCGTTGCTGGGGCAGCACACGGCGGCGACCGGGCAGGTGTTCACGGAGGAGGCGGTGCGGCTGATCCTGACGCGGACCGCCGGGCAGCCGTGGCTGGTGAACGCGCTGTGCCGGGAGGCATGCTTCGAGGACGAGGTGGGGCGTGAGCGCGCGCGCCCGATCACGGCAGACGCCATCCTGGAGGCGCAGGAGCGGCTGATCCTGCGCCGCGACACGCACATCGACGATCTGGCGCACAAGCTGCGCGAGGAGCGCGTGCGGCGCGTGGTGGAGCCGATTCTGACCGGTGCCGACCAGCAGGCGTGGTCGACCGAGGACGTCGCCTACGTCTGCGACCTGGGGCTGGTGGCGCAGGACGCCGCCGGCACGCCGCGCATCGCCAACCCGATCTACGCCGAGGTGGTGCCGCGCCATCTGAACTACGCGGTGCAGGCGGGGCTGCCGCAAGAGATGGCATGGTACGTGGGCGCAGACGGCGGGCTGGACGTGGAGGGGCTGATCGCGGCGTTCCAGGAGTTCTTTCGCGAGCACTCCGAGCACTGGGTACAGCGCTTCGAGCGGTACCACGAGGCCGGCCCGCAGTTGCTGCTGCAGGCGCACCTGCAGCGCATCGTGAACGGCGGCGGGCGGATCGAGCGGGAGTACGCGCTGGGACGCGGGCGCACCGACCTGCTGATCGTGTGGCCGCAGGGTGGGCGCGAGCGCCGTTTCGTGGTGGAGTGCAAGGTGCTGCGCAAGGGGTTGGAGCGGACCATCGCCGAGGGGGTGGAGCAGATCCGTGGCTACATGGACCGTTGCGGGGCGGAGGCGGGCCACCTGATCGTGTTCGACCGCGCGCCGGACCGATCCTGGGCGGAAAAGATCTTCCGCCGCACCCCGGCGGGAACTGGCGTGCCGGTCACGGTCTGGGGGATGTAGCGCGAAGCGCGGCTTGCTGACGAGGCATTCTGGCCAGGAAGCCAGGATGCTCTCCCCTTCAACGGGTAAGCGTTAGTGACCATCAGGTCCACGTCCGACGGGTTTCCACTTGCCGATTCCGGCGCGAGAGCGCTATGCTGGCGCGAGGAGGCGAGGGGGAAACGCTCCGCTCGTTCATGGGACGTATTGTTACTTCGGTAGTGGTCGAGAATGTGTCTGCTACTTGCGTCGTCCGCATCGACGCGCTGGTCGACACGGGCGCCGGTTACTTGACGCTGCCGATGGCCTGGAAGGAGCGGTTCGGGGCATTTGCGTTGGAGGAAGAGGTCGCGCTGCAGACCGCAACGCAGCAGGTGGTAGGGGGCACGGTCTGTGGGCCGGCTTTGATCCGTATCGAAGGGTTCAGGGCCATTCATGGCGAGGTCATGTTCGTCGAGATGGAACCGGAAGAAGGCGAGTATGAGCCGTTGCTCGGCTACATACCGCTTGAGCAGTGCGGTGCTGCGGTGGATCTGATCGGCCACCGACTGCTGCCGGTGCGCTACATCGATGCCAAGGTTGCCAAGGCGGTGCACTGGATTGACGTGCCTCAGAACAGCAGCGAACGCCGAAATCCGGCGGGCGACGCAGCGCGCCATAGGCTTCGCCAACCGCAGCGCTGATCACGATCGAGCGGGTTATGTACGGCCCGCGTCCCACGACGCGACGTGGGGACGGTGTTCTGCCGAGTAGTCGGCTCCTTTTCTGCGCCCGCGGCCCACAGGCCGGTGGCGTTCAGAACCAGAACCAACGCCACCGCGAAGGTCGCTGTAATTCGTGTCTGCACGTGCGCGCGGCAACCCTGTCAACCGCTCGGGCCGCTCGGCTTACGGGTGCTCGGTACGGCGGCGCCGGCGTTGTCGCTCGCTGATCTGCGTGCTCCCGCCTCAAGCGCACCGCACGGCCGCCACCGGGCATGAACTCCGCTGCGACCTGATTCGCTTCACCGTCGGCGCCGGTCGCGAGGATGACAACCGCGCCGAACTCTGCGACGATGGTGATCGTGCGCAAGTTCAACACGGAGGGGCCCGTTGTGGCCGCGGACCACTTCGTGCTGCACGCGCCGCGACAGACCGGCAAGACCTCGGCGCTGCTGGCGCTGCGCGATCTGCTGAACGGCGGCGGGCAGGGCGACCTCCGCTGCGTGTACGCCAACGTCGAGGCGGGCCAGGCGATGCGGGAGAACGTGGCCGATGAGGCACGTTCATCCATCCCGCCCCTGGAACGGATCGATCTCGACGCGGTGCTCGGCTTGATCCGGGACAATGGACGGCCACGTGAAGGTATACGCCGGGCGCAACGGTCGGCTGCCGAAACACTTCGTCGCGCGCCAGAAGCTGTGTTTGCCGGCGTCCGTGAGCGACTGGATCAACGCCCTCGGTGGCACGCCCCTGCTGTGCCTGCACCAGGCGCTCGAACAGGACGTGGCGCCGCACCTGCTGCAACTGGGGGTGGTGCCGGAGGCCGGCGCGCCGGCGCTCACCCTGGTGTTCGACCGCGCGGGCTGGAGCCCGGACCTGTTCAAGCGGCTGGCCCGGCGCGGCATCGCCTGCATCACCTGGCACAAGAACTTCACGGGCGAGGACTGGCCGGAGGAGGACTTCCACCCGCTTGAGGTACTGATCCATGCACCCGCTGGAACCAGTGCCACCACCGTTGACCTCGCCGAGCAACCGATAGTACTGCGCAACGGGCTCACCGTCCGCCAGATCCGGCGCCGGCTCGCCACCGGTCGCCAAGTGCCAGTGATCACCACCCACCCACAGCTGCCCGTGCAACAGGTCGCCGGCGCCATGTTCTCGCGCTGGTCGCAGGAGAACTTCTTCAAGTACCTGCGCGAACAGTTCAACCTCGACTCCCTGCCCACCCATGACCTTGATCCGATTGACCCCGAGGCACAGGTCGTGAACCCCGTTCGCCGCGCCCTCGAAAAGACCATCAGGCAGGTACGCAGCCGCTCGTGGTGCCGGTAGTCGATGACGACGAGGCGGAAGGGGACGAGACCTTCAGCTACAGCTGACGAAAGCTGCGTCGATCAGTGCGCAGCGAGTCCGCCAACACCCGCGCATCGCGGCGGTCATCCTTGGCGCCGGACGCCGTAAACCGGTCACGAAATCGATCCATCTGCTTGGGATTGATCGCGATGTAGCGCATGCTCCTTGACGTGATGATGCGTTAATGCGACGATGTATTCGTGCGTACCGCCGTGATGATCGACGATGACGTGCTCGCCGTTGCCCGGGCGCTCGCTCAAAGGGACGGCAGCAGCTTGGGAAGCACCGGAGAGTATCGGTGACCTGGCAGTGCAGTTGTTCGGGCCGGCTCACGGAGTAGATCTCGAACTACCCGACCGGGCACCACACCAACCCGTGCGCGTGGCACCATGATCCTGATCGACACCAACGTGGTGTCGGAGTTGATGCATCATCGCCGAGACGATCTCCAACACCGTTTCGACCGATTCGTATCCAGCGGATTTGCCGAGCGCGTGCTCGATTTCGATTGGGGCGCGGCCTCGATCTACGGTGAGATCATGGGCTCGCGCCGTGAGATCGGCCGCCCGATGAGCGTCGTTGACGGCCAGATCGCCGCGGTGGCCCGCGCTCGTCGATGCCAACTGGCGACACGGAACATCACCGACTTCGAAGCGTGCGGCCTGGAACTGATCGACCCGTGGGCGGCACCGGCTGCTAGCGACCCCTGAGTGCCGCAGCGCTCCGCCCCCCCGGTCGCCGACCGGGCATCTTGCCTGCATCAGGTCAGGGGCGCGCCGCCCCTGAGTCTTGGATCGAGCGGCGATCACGGGAAGCCGTGCATCCGGGGTACGAGGGTCATGGTGTCGGTAATCCTCGACAACATTGCCGCGGGAGAGACAACAGAGGCGATCGTTCACGGCTACAACGTTGAGGAGCCAGACATACAGGCCGCGCTTCAGTACGCTGCGGATCTGGCGCGGGATCGCGTTGTTGTCCTCTCTGCGCGTAAATCGTGATCAGTGTGGAATCCAAGGTTGATGAGAACCTGCACTCTGACGCAGCCGTCCTTTTGCGGCGCCATTTGTGCTCGAAGAGTGTCAGCGTGAGATCCTTGTCCACGCCGAGCTTGAGCAGCCGGCGGCCAAACGGCACCGTTACGGCCACAAACCGTAGCACATCGGTGGGCGGCCGTCGACCACGAGCCGTAACGGGATGAGGGATATGAGCCCCCTATTCACAGCCCAGACGTCGGTCCCCTCTTCGGGACGGTCCGCTACGATTGCGGAACGCTTATTGTAGTACAAACGGCATGTATGCGCCCGAAGCGCGCGAGGCGGTGCGCTGGCGAAGCTCGTGGGCGCGGTCGTTCGAGCAGCGAGATGCCGGTGTTGTCCACGGGCTCCCTTTTCTTGGGGGCCGTAACTGACAATGCGCCCCATGGACAATGGGCATGGGCGACCGCCTACTGGACCAGACGAGCCTGCTCCCCCCGCTCCACCCCCCCGCTCACGTCGATGCCGCGATGAGCCGCATTCGTCATCTTTCCGTCTTCAGTCGTGGATCGCTACCGTACCGGCGTCGCCGTCGATGGTGATCAGCTGACCGTGCGCGATGCGCTCGGTGCCGTTACCGACCCCCAGCACTGCCGGGATGCCATATTCCCGCGCAACGATCGATCGGTGACCAGGCTCGCGGCATGGGCAAACAGTTGTGTCCAGGCCGGCGTGGTCAACGGCGAAACGAGGATCGATCCTGGCTCCATCTTGGCGAAGTCCGCCGGGCCCATCACCACGCTCGCCTTGGCGGTGACCTGACCGGAGCTCCGGCCCAGTTCGAACGCCATGGGGCGCACTACCGACCAGCACGAGCCCAACAGGAAGGAGACTTCGTCGCGGACCGGAGCGTACCTTCTGGCCAGCCACAGCCGGTAGCGAAACTGCCAGTACTCCAGGCCGCTCAGCAGCTCCGAGATCTGCTCGAGTTTCTCCTCGCGGATAGCTGCCGCCTTGGCGCGCTGATGCTCAGGGTCGTAGTCCTGGTCGCCGACCATCGCTTTCAGCGTGGCAAACGGCCCCGCCGGGTCCTCCGCCTGGGTCGGTTCGACGAAGTCCAACGAGTACCCCTGATGCCCGTAGGTCGGCAGGTACTGATCGATCGCGGCCACCACTTCGCCGGCAGCAGGGTGCTCGCGCAGCGTGTTCATGAGGAACCTGGCGGACGTTACGATTACCAGATACGTAAGCTCGTCGCGAGCCCGAACCAGCTTGGCGATTTCACCGGTGCAGTACGGCTGCCGGCTGCAAGCGATAGCGACGTATCTGAAGAATTACGGCCTGCTGCCGTATCAGAGAACGGCGGAGCTGTTCGAGGATTTGTTCTCGATTCCGATTAGTGTGGGGACGTTGGTGAACATCAACGACCTCTGCGGGCAGCGCGTGGCGGGGATCAACGAAACCATCCGTGCTGCTATCAGTGGTCAGCCGGTGGTCGGCTTCGATGAGACCGGGATGAGTATCAACGGCAAGCTGCAGTGGCTACACGTGGCGAGCACGGAATTGCTGACCTACTACGCGGCGCACGCGAAGCGTGGTCAGCAAGCATTTGCCGAGAACTGGCCCGCCACGAGACCGAACTCACCATCGTTACGATCCAGCACTTGGACGAAATAGAGCGCCGTGAGCTGTACGAAGAACGTGGCTATCCGAGTCTGTTCGCGTACGCGGTACGGGAGCTGAACTACAGTAATGGATGCGCTTGGCCGTGCGGCCCGCGAGTCTGCGCCGTCGCCGCCCGCGACGGAACCACCACCGGCATGGACCCGGGACCAGAAGGTCGAACTGGTCGATCTGGTCGCCAACAAGTCGGCCCGTGAGACCGAGAAGCTGCTGGCGGAACTGGAGCCGGAGCTGGGCCTGCCGCGAGAGCAGCAGCGCGCCCTCGGCGGCGGCCGCTACGCGGTGCGGGTGATCCTGGACCAGAGCAGTATAGAGACCATCGCCAAGCTGAAGGGCTGGCTGTCGCACGTGAACCCGGGCTTCACCACCGGGCAACTGCTCGCCTACCTGCTGCAGCAGGCGGAGCGGAAGTACGACCCGATGCGGGAGCGGAGTCGCGCCAAGCGGGGGGCGGCGGTGCCGGCGCGGCCCGCCGAGACGTGCGAGCAGCATCTCGCCGTCACCGACGAACACCGGGCTACCGGTGATGTGGTGGCCGCGGTTGCATCCAAGGCCGGCTCGTCGACTTGCGCCGCCGGAGCGCCTGGCGAGGGGGTGCCCGCGACCGCGGCTGCCCGCAGTTCGGTTGCCGCGGGTCCGGTTGCTGGCAGCCCCGCACCCGCTTTGGCCGCCGCCGGCTCGGCGGTCGCCGGCCCCGGCGTCGCGCGCGCCGACAGTTCGGCGCAGAACCGGCGAGCGGAGCTGGTAGTAGCGGCCCCGGGGAGCGAGCACGACCAGCGGACCACACCCGGTTCTGCGCAGAACCAACAGGCGGCGCGGGTCCCGGACCGGAGTGGCGCTCGGACTTCGCGCTACGCCGGCTCGGTCGCTGCCGGCTCTCCTGCGCCCGGTCCTGCTGCGGCCGACTCCAGCGTCGCACCTGCCGGCGGTTCGGCGCCGAACCGGCAAGCGCGGACAGTAGCGACCCCGGGAAGCGAGCAGGTTCGGTGCGACACACGTAGTTCGGCGCAGAACCAGCAGGCGCCGCGGGCAGGGAAGGGGCCTTCCCGGACGGACGCCGAGTTGCACTGCGGTGTGCGAGCGCGGCTGTCCGGAGATCGCACGGCGTCGCAGCCGCCAGCACCCGAATCCGCCCGCGCGCGCCGGGGGAGGCGGCACATTCCGGCGGCGTCATCGTGATTACCCCATCAGCCGGCGCTGCGGTTCAAGGTGGCGGCGCGCTCGGTGCTGTTTGCCGGCAGCCGCCGCGGGCAGGTGGAGCAGCCGGTCTGCCGCGCGCTGGTCGAGCGGTTCCGCCGGCACGGGTTCGGGTTCTTCGTGGGCTGCGCGGCCGGCGTCGATGCGGCGTTCCGGGCGGCGCTGGCCCACTCAGCGTGCGGCCCCGACGAGGTGTTCGTCGGCTGCGCGTTCGGCCAGCGCGCACGGCGCTGCCGGGCCGAGGGACTGTTCGCCTCGGCGGTGGTGCCCGAGGGCATCCCGCCCCGGGCGGCGCTGGCGCGGCGCACCCTGTGGCTGGTCAAGCGCAGCTCCACTACAAGGACTATAAGCGTGGTGGCCACCGCCATCGCGTGATGAAACTCGATGCGGTCGAGTTCCTGCGTCGCTTCCTGCAGCACGTCCTGCCCGCTCGCTTCGTCCGCATCCGCCACTACGGCTTTCTCGCCAATCGTGCCCGCAAGCAAAAACTGCCGCTGTGCCGCCGCCTGATTGGCTGTGTTTTTGGAGCTAGAGGGGGGCAGATCGCCCTCATCAGTCACCCTGCGCCAGTGAAAAGCATCTTCAAGGATGGGCGATGGACACTCGATGAGCTATTAGACATCGTGCCGGACACGCTGGCTGCAGACTTGGTAAACCCAGCGCCGCCAAGGCACCAGTAGCCGGCGCGCTCTTTCACATCGCCCTGGCGGCATCGAATCGGCACCAGCCACGGCGCCTACAAGTTCTCGCAGCAGCCGGACGGCGAGGTGCTGGCGATGACCCGCATCGAGCAGATCCACCGCCGGCTGCCCGACACCCATCTGGTGATGCACGGCTCGTCGTCGGTGCCGCAGGAGCTGCAGGACCTGGTCAACGCCTACCGCGGCGCCATCCGCCAGACCTGGGGGGTGCCGGTCGCGGAGATCCAGCGCGGCATCCGCCACGGCGTGCGCAAGATCAACGTCGACACCGACAACCGTCTGGCGATGACCGGCGCGGTACGCAAGGTGCTGACCGAAAACGCCGCCGGTTTCGACCCGCG
Source organism: Spirochaetia bacterium (assembly GCA_965198005.1). Classification (GTDB taxonomy): domain Bacteria; phylum Spirochaetota; class Spirochaetia; order SZUA-6; family Bin103; genus Bin103. The sequence goes on along the minus strand of CBDAOI010000001.1, from coordinate 52,212 downwards.
CGAGACTACCTCAAGGCCGCCCGCGGCGCGATGCAGGAGGTGTGCGAAGCGCGCATGAGCGCCTTCGGTCAGGCCGGCCAGGCCGCGCGCGTGCCGCTCGTCACCCTGGACCAGATGGCCGCACGCTACCCGGCGCGCGCCTCCTGACGAAGCGGCACCTGGCACTATTCACGGCGACCGCTGTTGCCTGCGGTGCGCGCGAATGCAGCGTCCAGCTTGTCCAGGATGCGCAGCCCAGCCTCCACCGACCCGCGCGCCGCCAGTGCTCGGAAGCGCACTTCGGCATCGTACTGAGCAATTGCCACGGTGGAGAGCTCTTCGACCAGCTTGTTCATGCTCATGCCGCGCCGCCGCGCAATCTCTTTCAGTCGCCCATGGGTGTCGTCCGGTAAACGGATCGTCAAGGTCGACATCTCTACTCCTCCGCAATCAGCTCGCCCGGCGTCACGATGCTTAGCCCCGGGAAGTGTAGCTCCGCACGCTCGAAGTCGCGCCTGTTGTGGGTCACTATCGCGTCCGCCCCGCCGGCGACAGCCAACTCAACGATGTGGTTGTCCGACTCGTCCGCCAAGTTAGGACGCCATAGGAACCGCACACGGACCCACTCGCAACGGCTGGCGAACGCCATCCATAGCACACCGCGTTCCTTGCTGGAAATCGGCGAGCGAAGGAAGATGTCCGTCCGCGATAGTACCGCTTCGTATTCGGTAAACAGCGCTTGTGCTACGAGCGGTTCGTATCGACCAAGAAGGCAACGTCGGATCACCTCCCGACTCGCGCCGTCGGGACTCGCTGCCGCGGCCACGAGGACGTTCGTGTCCACAACGATGCGCAGCAAGATGACGATAGCATATCCGCTGTCAGTGTCCAAGGCTACGACCACGTGCACAGCTCGAGTCCGTCTTGCATTGCGGGGCGGGAATGCGCTACTGACAGCCAGCGTGGCGGCGGAGTTGGCCGCAGGCGGCGGCTACTTCCTGGCCCTTCTCCTTGCGCACGGTTACCGGGACGGCGCGCCGGCGCAGGGTCTGGACGAAGGCGTGTATCCGTTGGGCGTCGGGGCGGCGCAGGGTGTGCAGATCCGGCACCGGGTTGTAGGGGATGACGTTGACCTTGATGCGGGCGCGGCCGGATAGCAGCAGGGCTAGCCGTTCGGCGTGGGCGGTCGCGTCATTGACTCCGGCCAGCAGGACGTACTCGAAGGTGACGGTGCGGCCGGTGGCCTGGGCGTAGGCGTGCGCGGCGGCCACGATTGCCGACACCGGCCAGCGGCCGGCGGTCGGGACCAACTGGCGGCGGAGCGCGTTGTCGTCGGCGTGCAGGCTCACCGCCAAACCCACCGGCAGCCGTGTGCTCGCCAGGCGCTTGATGGCCGAGACCAGTCCCACGGTGCTCACCGTGATCCGCCGCGGACTGAAGCCGAACCCATCGGCGGAGCAGAGCAGCCGCCGCTGCTTCGCCTCCAGGTAGAACCGTACCGCCGCAGCAAGAGTTGCCGTCCGAGCATCAACTGCAGGAGGTGTACCCCGAACAGCGGATCGGCGAGGAGGGTCGCCAGCACCCGCTCGACGCCCACCGTGAGCAGATAGAGGGGTGGGGCAAGGAAGGCTACAGCTTCCTGGTGATCCACAAGTTGCTCGAGCAGAGGGGGGTGGAGTACTCGGAGACCACGGTGCGGCGCTATATCCACCGCCAATTCCCGGCGCCGGTGAGACCGGTCATGCGCCGCGAGACGAAGGCGGGCGAGGTGATGGAGGTCGATTTCGGGCACCTGGGGCTCACCTGGGACGTGAACACGCGCTCGCGGCGGCGCACCTGGGTGTTCTCGGGCCGGCTGCGCCACTCCCGCCGGGCGTACCGCGAGGTGGTCTTTGATCAGAAGCAGGAGACCTTCTTCGCCTGTCACATCCACGCCTTCGAGTGGTTCGGCGGCGTGTCCGAGAAGGTGACCCCGGACAATCTGAAGGCGGCAGTGATCGTCGCCTCCTTCGAGGACCCGTTGGTGAACCGGGCCTATCGCCAGCTCGCGCTGCATTACGGATTCCTGATTTCGCCCTGTCTGCCTTACCATCCGGAACACAAAGGAGGCGTCGAAGGAGACATAAAATACGTCAAGCGCAGCTTCCTGCCGCTGTTCCGCGAGGCCCAGAAGGAGCGCGGCCACGAGCTCCCCTATAGCGACGAACTCGTCGACGCGCTGGAGCACTGGAACCGTGACAGCTACGACCTGCATATCGTCCGGAAGGTCGGCCGCACCCCGCTGGAGCTGTTCGAGACCGAGGACCGGCTGCCGGAACAGCAGCCGGCCGAACCCAGCAACGGCCAACTCCAGTTCCGGTTCGCGCGCGCACGGCTACTTCGACACTGACCAGCCCGCCCAGACTCCCCAGGAGTCGCATGCAGGTGCACCATCATGGACGAAGTAGCGCTCCTGAGGCCCAAGCTGGCGCGGCTCAAGCTGAACCAATCCGGAGGTCGCGATGCTTATCGATCTATTTCCGCGGGCACATGCCCGCTTTGCCGCTCTGCCACTACTCGGTCCCCAGCTTGATAGATTTGTCCGCTGGCTTGACGCACTGGGGTTTGCGAGGATGCCGATTCGCCAGCGCATTCGCAAGACGCCCCGTCTCGACAACCTGCTGCACTGCGGTGGCGTCCGCGAGTTGAGCAAGCTCTCCAGGGCGGAGCTGCTGACTTTCGCGCCACGCCGTTGCTATGACGACGTCTACCTATCCGCTCTCGTTCGTTCCCTGACGGCCTATCTGGAGGAGCGAGGGACGCTCGCTGCCCCCAGTGCCACGCCCAGCGAACGCTTGGTCGGTGCCTATCGAGACTACCTCGACCACGTGAGGGGACTGACCGCATTGACGGTGCAGCAGCACGCCACCAGTGCGTCGGAATTCCTTGGCTTCTTGCACTTCGACGACGATCCGACGGTGCTGCCGAAGCTCACCGCGTCACAGCTTGAGCAATTCGTGAAATCGGTCGCGGCCCGGCTGAGTCGTGCCACTCTCCAGCACGAGGCGGCACATCTGAGGTCGTTCTTGCGATTCCTGGCGGGCCGAGGCGAGGCCGCTCCCGGTCTGGACGCCGCAATTGAGCAGCCACGGGTGTACCGCGGCGAGCGGTTGCCGCGGGCACTGCCTTGGGAGAGCGTGCAGACGTTGCTTGCCTCCGTCGACCGGACAACGGCAATGGGACGCCGCGACTACGCCATACTCGGCCTCGTAGGCATGCCGGTCGAAGTGCACCGGGATGCCCTCGGGCGTCTCGGTGACGATCGCGGACATTGCCAGCACGTCCTCCAACCCGAACACCGAGATCGCGTTGTCGCGAAGGAAGGCGGGCCAGACCTCATCGCGCAGCGGCAGGTCGTCCATCTCCCCGAAGATGCGTTCGTACGAAAGTCCCGGATAGTAGCCGGCGTACATCACCTTGTTGGGCCCGCGCTTGTTGGCGAACTCGAGCACGTTGCGGGGGTAGTGCTTGGGCGCCCAGGCGGTGGTGGAGTAGTAGAGGTTCGGCCACTTCAAAAGCAGCTTCACGCAGAGGTCGGTCCACGGATCGCCGCCATGGCGCATCACCAGAGCGTCACCTGATGGCAATATTCACCGTCCGCGTCTTTCCGCAACTCATAGATGAGCGAATAGAGCTGTCCCATCACCCGCCAATCATCGTCCACTGGACAAGCATCCGCGCAACCGCACCTAATCTCGACGATGGCGTCGAGGCAGCCGTCGGAGATGAATCGGTCGAACGTCGCCGCCCAAATCCGACGGTCTGTTCCTTGAGGTCGACGTCGGCCACCCGGAGCCGACACAGCTCTGTGGTGCGGATGCCGCAGGCATACAGCAACTCGACGATGGCGCGGTTGCGCAGCCCCTCGGGACCGATCGGCTTGATCTGCTCGAGCAGGTCCCGTTCGTCGGGAACGGTCAGTTGAGCACTCTGTCAGCTCACGTGCCGTCAAGATCCTCGTCTGCTGCACCTTCTTCAGGTGCAGTAGGTGACGCCGATCTCCGGTGACCAGATAGTCAGCCTCGCCGGCGAGGGCAGTGGCAAGCACGAGATTGTCGTCGGGGTCGTCGACAAGATCGATCTGTGGCAGCTCTGGGACAACAACAGCTCGCGCACGCACCCCGCGCAGGAGGGTCCCCGCTTCGTGAGCCTTCAGGGACCGAGGCAGCTTCGGGTAACGAGTGACGCGCCGGAACTCGCTTAACTGCGGCTCGGACGTGATCAGCGTGAACCGGCGTTTGCGCCACAGCTGGTACAGTTGGTCGGGGGGTGTGTCCCGTGTGATCAGAGCGGCAACGAGGATTCCGGTGTCGAGCACAACACGCACGCCTCACGCTCGCTCGAGAGCCTCCTCGACGGCCTGCATGACAGCATCGGTTTGTCCCGCGTTTCGCTCTTTGACTTCTGCGACGGTCAGATCGAACAGCTTCTCTCTCACGGCGTCCTCAACAAACTGCGAGAGATGCCCTTTCTTCAGTCCCCGACTCGCAAGGAAGGTACGCAGGGCGCGGTCAGTTGCTTCGGAGACCACCAGCGACCATCGAGTTGTACTCATACATCCATCATAAGCGTATGTGTGCTTATGTCCAGGCGTTCCCCGACCAGACGTTCAGCTTTGTTGACTGCACCACATTCGCCTTGATGGAGCGGCTGGGGATCACGGACGCATTCGCGTTCAATGCGCACTTCCTGTTCTATCGGTATGGGCCGGGGCGACGGCGGGCGTTCCGCCGACTGCCTTCCTGACCGGCCGGGGGCCGCAAATCGGCTTCGCCGCTCAGGATGACGAACTGAGTGGGTTCTGAGCCCGGTTCTTGACGTTTTCTCCGTCCGAAGCTGACCGTATCGTTGCCGCCGACCGTAACCGCCGACGGCGGATACGATGCCCTGGTTCACGCGATCGAGCCCTACGTGTGGGAGTTTCAATCGGACCTGGTCGACGCCCTGTCGGTCCTCTTAGACCGACCTGGCGGCATCGGCTCCCAGGCGTCCCCCGCCACCCCTCAGCCGCGGGTCGAACAGATCCCTGAGGGCGTCGCCGAGCATGTTGAGACTGTAAACGGTAATAGTCAGGAAGAGACCCGGCCAGAGTGCCAGCCAGGGGGCCTGCTCCATGTATCGACGTCCATCCGAGCTGAGCATGCCTCCCCAGCTGGGAACCTCGCTGGGCAGCCCGAATCCGAGAAAGCTCAGGGAGGCCTCGGAAATAATCACCCCCCCGATGTTGATGGAGAAGATGATGATGACGGGCGCCATAATATTGGGCAGGACATGGCGGACCAGGATTTGGCTTGTGGGGGTGCCCGCGGCCCTGGCGGCCAGAAAATAGTCATGCTCTTTAATACCGATCACAGCGCCTCTGACGACTCGGGAGGCGCCGATGCCTCCGCTGACCCCCAAGACCACAATGATCTGGGGCAAACCCCGCCCCACAATGGACATGATGGTCAGCAGGAGCAGCAACCCCGGGAAGGCCATCCAGCCGTCGATAAAGCGCTGCACCACCAGGTCCACTTTTCCCCCAAGGAATCCTGAGATGCCGCCGATCAGGACAGCGACCACAAGATTCAGAGTGGTCGCTGTCAGGCCGACCAGCATGGAAATACGATGATAATCCCACCGGCAATACCCAGCGGCTTCTCCTTGAGAAGCCTGATGAAGAAATCCGCAAACCTGCCCCGCGCATTATTCATACCTGACCCTCGGGTCCAAATAAGAATAGACCAGGTCGATGAGGAGATTGAACAGCGTCATTCGCCGGCGATGTGGCCGTCCGCAGGCCGTTCACTGGTGAACCATGCGCGCCAGTGGCAGAGCGGGCTCGATGGTGCGGGTGACCTGGCCCAGCACGAACCTGAAGTCACGCCACGCACTGGGTGGCCGCACGCTTCAGCGAACTGACCGCGACGAGCAGGTCGAACGGCTCACCCGGTGTTGTGCGCAGCCGCAGCGCACCGGTATTGACGCGTACGATGAGCTGACCGTCGGCGGTCGGGGTCGGTTCGTAGTGTGACTGCGGCACGATTCGCACGAGGCGCCAACGTTATCGTAATCGATCCCGATCCTGCGGAGTGCCGGCAGAACATTCAGCGAGGCGGAGCTGCAGGTCGTCACCGAGGTGGTCGACAGCGGCGGCAGCCGCAGTCGTACGCAACTCATGGTGCGGGTGTGCCAGCGGCTCCAGTGGCGCCGCCCGACGGGAGCTTCCCACCGGGCGGGCCCCGGAGGCCCCTGTTCAGAACTACCATACCAGGCTGACTAGGGCACTGTCAAGCGGCCGCCGACCAGTTAGACCGATGCCGAGGAAGTGTTCGGGAGATGGCGGTCGTGCGATGGGTCCGGGTCACCTCCGCACGGCATCGCAGAACACCATTTCCCAGCCGTGGAACACCACGATCAGGCCGATGAAGCGCACCCCCGGAAACTGCCGCGCCAGCCGCTCCTCCGCCAGATACCGCTCGAGCTGCGCCGTTGCCGCGGTGGCCGCCGCCGCCACGGCGGCCTCGTCCGCCGACTCGCTGCGCTTCACGTACTTGAGCTCGATCAGATAGCCGCGCTGCAGGTTCGGATAACGGGCCACCAGCGGCTCCAGGCAGATGTCCGCGTGCCCCTTGCCCAGCTCCGCCTCCGAGCGGAACACGTAATGGTCGCTCACGCTCAGATAGGCAGCCAGGAACCCCTGCACAACCTTCTCGCCGGCGATGTAGTCGCGAATCCCCGTCTGCCGTGCGATCGCCTCGCTCAGGAACTCGAACGCCGGCCGCCACTCGCCCCGGTTGGCCATCCGCATCATCAGTTGCTCGAACCGGAACAGGTTTACTGAAAACACCTCCACGTCGCGGTAGGCATCGCGCAGAAAGCCATACATCAGCCGCTTCACGGTCTGGTTCGGGATCGCCAGCCGCGGCACCCGCTCCACCACGTCGCGGATGCTCAGCAGCCCGAAGTAGTGCAGCAGCGAGAGGAAGTTCTCGGGCTTGGTGAGGTCCTTCAGCGGAAAGCCCGGCTGGATGTGCGTGTCCACCTGCTCCTCGCCGATCACGTCCCGCAACAGGTCGAAGTTGCCGTTGAGCTGCCGGCCGGTCACCAGCAGGTGGCGCAGCTTGCCGTAGTCGATGCGCACGTTGGTGTCGATCAGGTATTCCGGCACGTCTCGGTTCGGCATCGAATCCTTCAGGTAGTAGAGCACCATGTCGGAGTTGTACAGGTCGGTCTCGGCTGCCTTGGCGAACCGATAGCCGTTGTACCACTCGCCCATGATCCCCATGGCGGTAGCGACCTCCTGGTTGAACACGCCCAGCTCCCGGTAGGTCTCGACCAGGCGCCGCACCTCCGCCTCGGTGAAGCCCACCATCTCGTTGAAGTCCGGGTGCAGGCTGACGTTGGTGCCGATGTTGAAGCCGCTGGTGACGTCGTCCATGGTGATCGGCGACACGCCGGTGATGAACAGCCGCTCCAGACCGCCGCCGCTGCGGTCCGCGCCGGACTTCAGGGTGGCGAAGAAGTTGCGGTAGAAGCCGCCGCCGTGGGTGAAGGAGTGGTACGCCTCGGCGCCGTGGTACGCCAGCACGGTGTTGGCGAAGTTGTCGTACTCGTCGATCAGCACGTACAGCGGGATGTCATGGTCGCCCGCGTACCAGAACAGCTCGGACAGCTTGGTGGCGATGGAGGGCGGCGCGAGGATGTCCCGTACCGCCGCTTCGGGAAACAGGTCGGGATGCCGCCGCAGCGTCCCCCGCAGCGCTATGAAGCAGTAGGTCTCGAACTCCCGCTCCAAGGTTTCGAGCTTGTCGTTGACGGCTGAAAAGTTGAAGCGCAGGGTGACGTAGCGGCTTTGTTCCCCGGTCGGGTCCTGCCCGATCTCGGTGCCGGCGAAGGTGGCCGCGAAGCCGTCCGCCCAGAAGCGGTCGTAGTAGTTCTCCAGCAGGGAGATCCACAGCGACTTGCCGAAGCGGCGCGGGCGGATCAGAAAGGCGTAGCGCTCCTCCTCCAGCCGCCGCAGGAAGCGGGTCTTGTCGACGTACAGCCACCGGTTCCGGCGGATGCGCCTGAAGTCGGCCTCGCCGTAGGGAATGCGGGGGTAGGCGGGGGGCGTGCTCACTACCGTAGCCTGAGCACTGACTCTATCGCTTCCGACACGCGCGAGGCAATCGACTGACCTGCTTGGCCTGCTTGGTTAACGCCGGACCCAGCGAACGTAGTACGGGAATGCCTGAATGGCGCACGCATCCCGCACAGGATGATGCTGTGCGGCGCGCCGGGCGGTCGACGTAGCCGGTGCGCAACTGCCGCAGCACCGACAGCAGGGTGTCGCCCACCAGCGCGTCGATCTCATCGATCAGCAGCACCAGCGGCCGCGAATCGGGTCATCACGTCTACTACATCTCCCGGGATGAAGCGCACCGAGAGAAAGACCAGGATGCTCAAGATGAACAGCGTGGGCAGAATCAGCAATAACCGCCTGATGATATAGGCTTTCATGGGGACACGTTGCTCAATGAGAGAGGGGCCGGGAGCGCGGTCGGAAGCGGTGCTCCGAACGCAACCCCCAGCCCCCTTTCTGAACCTAGGTCAGTAGGGGTGACTCAGCGGGTTCACCCCGGCTCACGCCGCGCGCGCGTGGGGTTCTTTGAGTATCATTTTGCACCCCCTATTTTTCACTTTCTTGGCCACAGGTTCTTGGCCACAGGGTGCCCTGCCAGATGCCTGACAGAAGCTGTCTGTCTCGAATGGCCGGCAAGGCCGGGATCCCCGAACTCCCTATCGTCACAGGCTTGCCTGACCATGTCAAGCGCGGACTCCGGCCGTTCCGGCCGCCCGCCAGCGTCGCCGCCACCGGCAGTGGTGACGTTGCGGCCACCGCCAACCGGCCACTGCGCTGACTGTCGTGATCGCGCTTCATCTGCATCCGTCGAATCTCAGGGGAGCCACCCTTGCATATGCGCGCCGCACTGTCAACCGCTCGGAGGTCACCGAGGTCACCGAGGTCACCCGTGCGCCTTCGCGCCGCAGGAATTCGGCAATCTCGAGGTAGCTGCGCGTCTCGTGGTCGGAGGCGTCGAGCGCAGTGAGCGCTGACGGGTAGGGGATGCGCCGGCCGTGGCGCCGGTCGAAACGGCGTGCCGCGAGGACTGCTCGGTCCGCTCACCACCTGCAGCCGCCACGGCGCGACTTCGACCGCCCGCGGCCTGGGCCAGGGTCATCGTCGCCGCCTCCCAGCGGGTCACCGGCCAGTCGTGGTCGACGCGCGGAAACTTGGCGACCAGCAGGTGACCATCCGGGGCGCGCACCGATGCCTTGGGACGGGTGCCGCCAAGCGACGTGTTCTCCGCCTTGCGCCGATTCAAAGGAAACCCACCACACCTCACTGCGGTTCATTCCGGCTCGTCGCCCCAGGCGCCACGTCGTCCAGCAACGCCTCCGACCACTCCTCAGCTTTCCGCTCTCGCGATTCGTCGCGGGCCATCTCCTCGTAAAGCGAATCGAGATCGGTGTCGACCACGTGCCGGCGCACGATCTCCTCGATGAACCGAGCAATCTTCCTAGGCCCTACCTTTCTGTACAGACCTTCGTAGATAGTTTCGTCAATCGTGATGGTGAGTTTTCGCTGCAGCCGCATCTGCTTGCTCCGAGTAGAAATAGGATTAAGTTCCTGGGTTTTCAGGCAGAGGGGTCCAGCTTTGTCCACTGCGCACGATGTCGATGACCTCATTGGTGATCCAACCGTCACGATAGGTGGGATAGCCGAGGTAGCCTTCGCCCCGGATATCGGCCATGAAATCGTGATACAGCCGCTCCCACTGTTTCTGCCCCGTTTCTGCCCCTGTCGGCCAGACCTCGACTTCCTGCTTCTGCCAGACCTGAGTTTCCTGACTGTAGTATTGGAGTTCATTGGGATCATGCTCACCGGTCAGCAGCAGGGTACCGGCGGTCCCATAGAAGAGAAGATGATTCGGCATGGGAAACGGAGCGCCTGAATACTGGAAGAGCGCAGGGATGGAGGTATTATCCGGCATCTCGATCTGCGCCATGACCGTATATCCCGTATCAGCATCCACTTCCCCCCATTCTCCGGCTTCCGCCTGCTTCGGGTCGATGAAGGTACTGTGCCAATCGCGAAAATCGTGGATGGTGGGTCCAATCGGCGCTTTCTCAATCAGGCATCGGTCTTCCCCCATGGCTGCCCGCACTTGACCTCTCGTCACTCTCAGCACTTGGGCCAACTGGTGGGTGAAGAACTGGAACAACCAGCCTCCCCCCTCATTCACGCGATAGAACCAGTGATAGGGCCGATACGGGGACATATTGTTATGCCGGATGTATTCGATTTCACGAAGTCGCCCAATGTGGCCTTTCGCGACCAGCTCCGCCGCACGGTCAAAGGGGGGCAAGTAACAACTCGAAGAGGCATAGGCATGCTTCACACCAGCCTGCTCGACCGCCATGAACATCGATCGTGCGTCCGCCGCATTGAGGCCCAACGGTTTCTCGCACATCACATGGCAGCCCAGTTCGACGGCGAAATTGGACATTTCCAGGTGCGGGGGAGCAGGTGTGGTGATGGCGACAATGTCGGGTCGCAGGTCTTGCAACGTCTGTCGCCAATCAAAGCGCAGGTCGGTGATGCCCAACTCTTGAGCCATCGCTTGAGCGGGTTCGGGAGTCCGTCCACAAAGGGCGACGACCTCGACCCCTTCGTTTCGCAGGGATCGGACATGGCCTTCCCCGGCAAATCCCACTCCAATTACTACTGCTGTCATTGTCAATTAACCTCCTGTTGCCGAACCAACCCTACGCTTGTTCTTCGCCATGCCAAAGCGCCCGATACCACCCCGCAGCCGTGGATCGAGCAGGTCGCGCATCGCGTCGCCGAACATGTTGATCGCGTACACCACCGCGGCGAGGCACAGACCGGGCCAGAACGCCAGCCCAGGAGCCTGCAGCATGTACTTGCGTCCCTCCAGGCTGAGCATACCGCCCCAACTCGGCGTGGGAGGTGGGATCCCGAAGCCGAGAAAGCTCACGGTTGCCTCGCCGATGATGTTCCCGCCGAGGGAGACGGTAAAGAGAACGATTATCGGCGCCACGATCTGCGGCGCAATGTGCTGCCAGAGTATTCTCCCGGCGCGCGACCCGATGGCCCGCGCCGCCTCGACGTACGCGTTCTCCTTGACGCTCAACACGACGCTCCGGACGGTGCGTATGTTGACGATCCCCCACGGGACCCCCAGGACGATGATTACCTGAAGAATACCCGGCCCCAGGATCGACATGATGGTCAGCACCAGGAACAGCCACGGGAAGCTCTGCACAGCGTCGACGAACCGCTGCATGATCAGATCGAACCGGCCGCCCAGGTAGCCCGAGATCAGGCCGAGAATGGTCGCAACGACAACCGAGAGCGCGCTGGCAGCAACCCCGACGATCATCGAGATACGAGCGCCGAAGATGATGCGGCTCAGCTGATCGCGCCCGAATTGGTCGGTCCCGAGGGGGAACTCGACGGATGGCCCCTCCAGACGCCGGCTGACGTTGTGGTCGAGCATTCCGTGTGGTGCGAGGAACTCGGCGAAGATGCCTACCAACAGAAACGTCAAGAGGACGATCAGGCTCGCGGCACCCAACTTGCGCTCCCGGAACAGCCGCCTGAAGAAATCCCGTACTGATCCCCGGGTGATCGTTGTGGCCGTGCTCGGTGGTTGTTCCGTAGTCGACATGCTCGCTTCCGTGCGCGCGTGCTTTAGCGGTACCTGATGCGGGGGTCGAGCCAAGCGTAGCTGATATCTATTATCACGTTGACCACCAACACAAAGCCTGCCATGAGCAGATTGATTCCGGAGACAATCGGGTAGTCTCGCTTCTCGAGCGCCCTCACCAGGTGAGAACCGAGCCCCGGGAGACCGAAAATCTGCTCCACAACCACCGCCCCGCCGATCAATACCGGCAGCTGCAGTCCGATCATCGTTATCAACGGGATGAGCGTGTTTTTGAGGACATGCCTTATGACGACCACCTTCTCCGAAAGACCCTTCGCCCAGGAAGTCCGGATGTAGTCCTGCCGCAGCACCTCGAGCATCATGGTGCGGGTGAATCTCATGGTGATGCCCGAAAGCCACAGACCTTGCAGGATCGCGGGCACGATGACGATGTTGAGATTGTCGACCGGGTCGGCGAAGAACCGTACGTAGAACATGGGGGGCGACCATTTCCACCAGATTGCCGGATAGATCATGACCATGGTCCCCAGCCAGAAACTGGGAACGGCGATAGCCAGTATCGCGAAGCTGCGCAATACGTAGTCGCCCGCCGTTTCCGGCCGCATCCCAGAGTAGATCCCGACCGGGACGGCAATCATCAACGAAATGAGTATGGCCAGGGAGCCAACCTCCAGGGACACGGGGAGTCTGATCAGTATGCCCTCGGCTACCGATGTGGATGTCCACAGAGACACCCCCAGGTCACCCTTTGCGATGCCCACCAGCCACCGGCCAAACTGGACGTGAAGTGGCACGTCCAGCCCCAGATTCTGCCGGATTGCCTCCCGAGGGTCGCCCGCTCCGGTGCCGTACTGGTAGATCATCGTGGCCATGTAGTCGACGACGTCGCCCGGGATGAGGCGAATGCCGAGGAAGACTATGGTGCTCACGATGAGGATGGTGGGAATGGTCAGCAGCAGTCTTCTGATGATATAGGCACGCACTGAACCCTACCGCTGCTCTCCGCGCGCCACAACGACCCCATCGCTGCGCTCACACTCGAGGAGACGCCGTGGATGAAGCACAGGGGCCGTTCCGCGTTTCGCCCAGCGCGAACGCCACCCCTGCGCCATAAAAACCCTACGCTCGCCGCCTCATCAGCGGCTGCCGGTAATCTGCTCCCTCAGGTCTTGGTCGACCCAGACGTGCTTGGCGACGTCGTGCCAGCCCTGAATACCGGCGCCGATCAGCTCGCCGCTGTAACCCTTTACCCACGGCTGCCAGAACTGCAAGTTAGCCTCGGGAACGCCGGCGATCACAACGGCATTCTCTATGATGTAGACCGCGGTCTCCTGGAACTGCCTTATCAACTCGTCCTGGTCCAGGGTTTGCGTGATCTGGCGGTAGGCATCGGTGACGCGTTCGTCAGTACCGCGGGAGTAGTTGGACGGATTGCCTGGGTCGTAGTACTGCTGCATTACCGAGTAGGGATCCGCCCAGTTACCCCAGCTCGTGGCGATCATCGACTGATGCTCGCCCGCGGCGATGCTCGACGAAAAGACCGTGGACTCCACCACGTTGAACTCGGCGTTGATTCCCACGTCGTCCCAGTAGCCGGCGTAGAGCTCGGCCCATTCCGCATCTGTCGGCTGAGTGAGCAATTCGAAGGTGAACCCGTCGGGATAGCCGGCTTGAGCAAGAAGCTCCCGGGCCTTGTCGGGATGGAATTCGAACAGCTCCCGGGCGCTGGCCCCTGAGCCGGGTATTTGCGGACTGGTGGGCAGCTCTTCAAACGGAACGTACAACGGAGCGTGGTGCGGGAAGTTGGGCCAGCCGAAGAGCAGAGCATTGCCCTGGTAGAACTCGTCGCGTATCTCAGCGTGAGGAATGGCGAGGTGAGCAGCCTGGCGAACGAGGAGGTTCTGCCAGGGGCTGCCTTCGATGTCCAGGCGCACGTTGAACACCCTTTGATTGATGATGGCCGGACCCGACAGGATCTCGGGATTGGTCTCCTCGAGGCTCTCCTGCCACCTGGTGGCGATTCCCAGACCCGCCGTTCGGTCGAGCCTGCCGGCGCGTAGCGCCGCTATGACCCCTGCCTCATCCTCAAACGACACGATTCTCATCCCGTCCAGGTAGGGAAGCTGGTTCTCAGGATGAATGTGATCCGTTTGCCAGTAGTTCTCATTTTTCTTGAAGGTTACCACACTACCGGGGGTCAGTTCCGTCGGTATGAACGCTCCCGTGCCGAGCGTGTTCCGCCAATCGGCCATGTTGAGGCCCTCGGTTTCCCGCGGCACCACGGCGGCGAACTGGGCGAAGAAGAACTGAGCCTGGGTCGCGTCCGGTTCGTCCAGCGTTATCTCCACGGTCATGTCATCGACGGCCGTCCAGTGGTAACCGAGGGTCTTGATGAAGTACTGGCCCCAGGAGAATACGAGGTCGTGGGCATCGACGTGGCGACCGTAGGCCGACTCCAGCGCATCGTTGGGCCGCGCCACGTCACTCCGCTCCCAGAACGGGACTCCCGGACGCACGTGAAGAATGATGCGGGTCAGACTGGGTTGTTCCCAGCTCTCGACGAGCGCTCCCGTTTTCTTGTCGGGGGTGGGCGCCAGGAACACTCCATAGTCTCCGGTGCCGGAAGCTCCGCGCGCCCAGTCGACCTGGAGGAGCCGCTCATTGGTAACCTGGAGGGCCCAGGTCGTATGGGACGGGTCACCCGTTACCCAGGAGGACTCTGCCGGAAGCGCCAACTCGATGCTCTCGGTGTACATTCCACCGTATCGAGGCTTCTCTACTTCCTTGGTCATCATGGTTCCATCCGCGCGCATAAGCTCTACGGTCACCATTTCAGCCTCGGCGGCTGCGGATTCGGTTTCTCCCGTGGCCCAGAGGCCGGTCGCGGTCAGGACGAGGACCAACGCAACCGCGAAGGTCCTGGTAATGTGTACAATATTCATACGTAACTCCGTATGTTGATTCTTGAGAGTATTGCGGAGCGAATTGCCGCTCCCTGGCTACTCTCGCGCCCGCAACGCAGGCGGCCAGACCGAGTCAAATCTGTAAAGCGCGCGGCGTGTGACTCAGGCGGGTTCACGCCGCGCGCGCGTGCGGTCCCTTGAGTATCATCTTGCACCTCCTCGTGTGCTGGCCGTTGTCGTGGAAGTCTCGCACGTGCGCGGCAAACCTGTCAACCGCTCGGACGTCACCGACGTCACCGCTAACCGGTCACTGCACAAATCCACGAAGTCCCTGGTCGCGCCGCCTGGTAGCCACTAATACTTTCGATTTCTGTTGACTTCCCTAGCCTTCCATGTCCATATTTGCCCCGTGTCACCCAGAAACGGCGCTGTCCACGTAGCCACCACTACCCGCCACCACAACAACCAAACCTACCGCACCCATCTGCTGCGCCGAACCTTCCGCCAGGACGGCAAGGTCAAGTACCGCCGGCTGGATCGCCGCTGGCACGACTGGCAGACGGTGGTCGATGCGTGCCGCCGGGTCGCCGTGCGGGTGTTGGACGAACTGGTGGAGGGGCCGCCATGATCCACCGCCACGTTCACGCCTCTCCCGATACGCCGCTGGAAAGCCAACCGCTCGCGGTCGTGGTCGACCTGCTGCAGCGGGGAGACCTGGACGATTGGGGCCCCATCGCACGCGCGATTCTGCGTGATCCCCGGGGTGCATTTTCCGACACCGTGCTGCGGCTGATCGACGCGTACCCTATGTACGGGACCTCTGCGCTGTGGCGCGGGTGGATCGACCGGTGTCGATGCCGCACCGAGGGCGGCGCGTTGCCGGCAGGCGTGGGGCTGGCCGCCCTCCGGCACGCGCACGGCCTCACCCAGGTCGAGTTGGCGCGGCGGATGCAGATTTCGCAGTCCGATCTTTCCAAGTTGGAGCGGCGCAGCGACGTCCGGCTGTCGACGCTGCACGCCTATGCCGAGGCGCTGGGCGGGAAGATCCGGATCGTGTTTCAGACCGGCGCCCACGAAGCAGCGGGCCGCCCCGGCCGCCACGTCGCGCTACGGGTCGGCGAACGGCTGCAGGGTTTGGTGCCGGACGCTGTCGCCAGCCCCCAATTTGGCAATTGACACCGATTACTTTTCCAGCCAACGTTCCTTTCGCAGATATTACTATATAGCTGCCGACTGGGGGTGATCCCCTCCTCCCGAGAAAACCAAGAAAGATCAGGATTTTCACTGGACTCCTGTTCGCGGAGGTGGTACGGTATGACCGATGACCCCCACGACCGACGTCATGGTGATCCAGGGACGGGAGTTGCACACCGCGGATCTCGAGCTGATTCGAGGTCTTCTGAGCGACCATCCGCCGTGGAGTAGAAGACGGCTCAGCGAGGAGTTGTGCCGCCGCTGGGACTGGCGCAACGCGCAGGGCAGGATGAAAGACATGGCCTGCCGCACGCTGCTGCTGAAGCTGGAGCGGGCCGATCTGATCCGACTGCCGAAACGCCGAGGGCCGTCCACCAACGAGTTGCGCAACCGCCACGTGGCTTCGGTGGCGCATGCTACCGACCCGATCGGTGGCGCGCTGCGCGACCTGCGGCCGCTGCGGGTGAGCGTGGTGGGGGCCGGTTCGCACGAGCTGGGACTGTTCAACTGCCTGCTTGATCGCTACCACTATCTGGGCCACCGCAACACGGTGGGTGAGAACCTCCGCTATCTGGCGCGCGACCGCCGCGGCCGGGCGCTGGGTTGCGTGCTGTTCGGTTCGGCGGCGTGGACCTGCGCCGCGCGCGACCTCTGGATCGGTTGGGAGCGCAGTGCACGGCAGCGGAACCTGGGGTTGTTGACCAACAACACGCGCTTTCTGGTGTTGCCCTGGGTCACGGTGCCGCATCTGGCCAGCCACCTGCTGGGCCTCATCGCGCGGCGCATTGGCGCCGACTGGCAAGCGAAGTATGGACATCCGGTGCATGCGCTGGAAACCTTTGTGGAGCGCCGCTTCCGCGGGACCTGCTATCGCGCTGCCAACTGGGTGCGGCTCGGAGAAACCCGGGGACGCACCCGCAACGACCGCGAGAATCGTATCCAGGCTGCGGTCAAGGCGGTCTACCTGTATCCCCTGATCAAGGACTTTCGCCGGGAGTTGTGCGCATGCTGAGCCGCGCACAGGCAGTGGCGATGTTCCATGCCGGGCTGGATACCGTGGTGCGTGTGGTGCAGGAGCTGAGCGCCCGCAGCCACGCTCTGGTGCAGCAGGTGAAGGAGCTGGTGCAGCAGGTGCAGCAGCTGAGCGGGCGCCTGGAGGTCAGCGAACAGCGGGTGAAGGAGCTGGAAGATCAACTGGCCAAGAACTCGCGCAACAGCAGCAAACCACCATCTTCCGATGGCTTGAATAAACCCAAGCCCAAAAGCCAGCGCAAGCAAGGCCAGCGCAAGTCCGGCGGTCAGCCCGGACATAAGGGACATACGCTCAAGCCGGTCGACGAGCCCGATCACACCACGGTCCACCGGGTGCAGGAATGCGCGGCTTGCCAGCGCTCGCTGGCGGAGCACGAGCCCGACCGCGTCGAGCACCGACAAGTCCACGACCTGCCTCCGCTGCGGCTGCTAGTCACCGAGCATCAGGCCGAAATCAAGCTGTGCCCGTGCGGTCACCTGAACCGGGCGGCGTTCCCCGAAGGGGTGGGCGCCCCGGTCCAATACGGTCCACGCATCCGGGCTGCGGCAGTGTATCTGAACAACTATCAGTTCCTGCCCTACGAGCGCACCTGCGAGCTGTTGGACGATCTGTTCGGCTGCCCGATGAGTGAAGGGACTCTGGCCAACATCGTCGCCGACTGCCACCAACGGCTGGAAGATCCCGTGGCACTCATCAAACAGCAGATCGCACAGGCCCCGGTCGCGCACTTCGATGAGACCGGCTCACGGGTGAAAAGCACCCTGTGGTGGCTGCATACCTCCTCGACGGTCAACGCCACCTATTACCACATCCATCGCAGCCGCGGCTGCGAAGCCCTCGATGCCATCGACATCCTGCCCCACTTCGTCGGACGGGCCATTCACGACTTCTGGAAACCCTACTACCGCTACTTATGCCGGCATGGGTTGTGCAACTCTCACCATCTGCGCGAGTTGATCTTTGTGCACGAGCGATACCACCAGCCATGGGCTGCGAGCATGATCGACTGCCTGCTGGATATCAAGGGCACGATCGAGCGGACCGCACCAGCCACCGACTGTCTCTCTGCACAGCAAATCGAGGCATTTGAAGCCCGCTATCAACAGGTACCTCGATCAAGGGTATGCTCAAAACCCGTTGCCACCACTACCTGCAGGCGCAAACAAGAAGCGCGGAAGAAGAAAAAAGACCAAGCCCAGGAACCTGCTCGAACGGCTCGACCAGCACCGTCAGGAAGTCCTGGCTTTCATGTACGACCTCAATGTCCCATTCACCAACAATCTGGCTGAAGGCGACATTCGCATGATGAAGGTGCAGCAGAAAATCTCCGGCACGTTCCGCACCGACGAAGGCGCCAACGCCTTCTGCCGGATCCGCTCGTACATCTCGACCGCCCGCAAGAACGCGGTCGGCGCCTTCGACGCCTTGACCCGCGTCTTCAACGGTCAGCCGTTCGTACCGACCCCCGACACTTCCTGACCGACCACTCCCCCTCAAAGTACCAGTCAGACCAGCTCAGCCTGGATGCACAATTGTGAGCGCGCGCAGACAGGTAGAATACCGAACCACCTTCGCACCTGTCACAGGTCCTCCTAAGAAACAACAGTTTCTTGCATGACCACGCCGGGCCCCGCCCGGTGGGAAGCTCCTGAGTAGTTACCGCAGATATTCTATAACAAGAGTAGCGTTGGGCCGTTATGGCTACGAGGCCACTCGCATGGAGCGTGAATCGAATGGCAACGGTCCTTGCGAGTCGGGGACTGAAGAAAGGGCATCTCTCGCAGTTTGTTGAGGACGCCGTGAGAGAAAAGCTGTTCGATCTGACCGTCGCAGAAGTCAAAGAGCGAAACGCGGGACAAACCGATGCTGTCATGCAGGCCGTCGAGGAGGCTCTCCGAGCGTGAGGCGTGCGTGTTGTGCTCGACACCGGAATCCTCGTTGCCGCTCTGATCACACGGGACACACCCCCAGACCAACTGTACCAGCTGTGGCGCAAGCGACGGTTCACGCTGATCACTTCCGAGCCGCAGTTAAGCG
Source organism: Spirochaetia bacterium (assembly GCA_965198005.1). Lineage (GTDB taxonomy): Bacteria > Spirochaetota > Spirochaetia > SZUA-6 > Bin103 > Bin103. The sequence goes on along the minus strand of CBDAOI010000001.1, from coordinate 33,310 downwards.
AGTTCCGGCGCGGCTCCGGACGCGCCCAATCGCCCGCGCCCTCCATGGCGCGGGAACGCCTGTGTTGGGCCCCATGGACGGGGCCCACGAACGGACGACGCGTCAGTCGTGTGATGAGTTACCTGTGCACTCCGCCGACTCGGTCTGCGGTGCCGCGGTGCCCTGGCGCTGCTTCGAGCTGCTCGGCCAGGTCACGCCCATACACAGCCCGGCGCTGGTTGACCTGGTCGGGCGCGTTCCGGGCGCGCCTCCGGAATAGGACGCGGATGTTACTCCCGAACTGCGAAGGTACTGTAAACAGCCGGTGCAGCTCTGACTCGCGCAGTGGATCGAGAATAGCCGACGGGCTCCCAGCCCACGACGTCCCTGTCGCGGGCCGGGAGCTACATGCCAGCCGTGGCGGCAGGGATGGCGCCACGGGTGGAGGTCGCTGTTCATCCGGTGTGAGACCGCGGGAGGTGCCGGGTGGGTGCGGCGGTGGCGAAGCTGAAGGGTGGAAGCGCCGGAATGATCGAGCGCTGGGGCCGACCCGTTCGAGTAGATGAACATGATGTTGGCCAGCACCAGGTTGACATCCTCCTGGCGCACCGCCTCATACATGAGACGGCCAACCGATCAGTAGATCCGCCCGGACCAGCGCGTGTGCACCACACCGGTGTTCGCGATTACAGCCGGCTTTTCCAGTAACCAGGCTTGCGACGATCGTGGGCGACAGCGAGCACTCGGATCGTGGCTTCGGTCTTGAGGTTGATGTAGACGATATGGTACGGGAAGCGCTTGACAGGTGCGCGCCGCACACGCAGTTCGGCGGGCACGCGAGGCACGAACACACCTGCACGTGGGAAGCGAACGATATGGGCCAGGGTGGCGTCCACAGTGTCGAGGAATTCGCTGCCCAATCCGGCTCGCTGGTCGTCGTACCAGCGGGCGGCAGCGCGGTATTCCTGTTCTGCCTCGTCTTCAAACCGGATGGCGCGGGTCACCGCCGACGCAACTCGTCTTCGACTCGCCGTCTCACATCTTCCCAGGGAGTCCCAGTTGATTGGCCGGAGAGAATCCGCCGGGCGCGTCGCTCGATTTCAGCGGCCCAAGCTGTCTCGACATCCTGCATGTCGCTTTCTGCCTCGTCCAGGCTGGCGAGCAATTCGGCAGCCACATCGGCGCGTTCTTCGGCAGGCAGCGTCAGGGCTTCGCGGAGAAGCTGTTGCGTACGAGAGGTCATAGCCGCATTCTAACCGCGGTGAGGCAGCCCACCAAGCCGCTCCAGCCTAATCGCCGATGCCAGGCGCTGCTTCGGGCTGACCGGCCAGGTCGCGCCCATGCACAGCCCGGCGCTGGTTGACCTGGTCGGCCGCGTTCCGGGCGCGCCTCCGGAATAGCAAAGTCATGCCACCCGTGGCGCCAGGGAGGCGCCACGGGTGGAGGTCGCCGTGCATCCGGCATGATACTGGGTGCGGAACGCACGCGCACTCTCTCAAACCGACGTGGCGCCGCTGCCAGCGAGACGACCGCCGCCACCCCGCAGTCGCGGATCGAGCAGATCCCTGACGGCATCTCCGAACATGTTGAAACTGTACACCACAATCGTCAGGCACAGCCCTGGCCAGAGTGCCACCCAGGGGGCCTGCTCCATGTACTTGCGCCCTTCCCGGCTGAGCATGCCGCCCCAGTCAGGAATGCTGGGTGGGAGACCGTATCCGAGGAAGCCCAGAGCAGCCAAAGACATAATCACCCCCCCGATGTTAATGGAGAAGATAATAATGACGGGTGCCATAATATTGGGCAGGACATGGCGGATCAGGATTTGGCTCGTGGGGGTGCCCACGGCCTGGGCTGCCAGAAAATAGTCATTCTCTTTGATACCGATCACGGCGCTTCTCATGATTCTTGAGCCGCCGATGCCTCCGGCGATCCCCAGGACCACGATGATCTGGAGGAGACCCTGTCCCACAATGGACATGATGGTCAGCAGGAGCAGCAGTCCCGGGAAAGCCATCCAGGCATCGACAAAGCGCTGCACCGCCAGATCTAATTTGCCCCCAAAGAATCCGGAAGTGCCGCCGATCAGGACAGCGATGACCACATTGAGCACGGTCACTGTCAGACCGACAAGTAACGAAATACGAGCCCCGAAGATAAGGCGGCTGAATAAATCTCGCCCCAACTGGTCGGTACCCAGCAGATGCTGGGCTGACGCGCCCTGCAGCCTGTCTACCAGGTTTATTTCCCTATGTGAATAAGGGGCCAAAACATCGCCAAAGATACCGACAAAAATCAATATCAATATGATAATCCCGCAGGTAGTACCCAGTGGCTTCTCCTTCACCAGCCTGGTAAAGAAATCAGCCAGCCGGGAACGTCTCTTCGGCGCAATCACTACTGATGGTACCCCTATAGCGTCACTCATGTTCCCCATTTATCTGTAGCGGACCCTGGGGTCCAAAAAAGGATAAATCATGTCGATAAGTAGAATGTTAAGCATAACGAACGCTGATAAAAACAGGTTTACACCTTGGATCACCGGGTAGTCTCTTCGATCGAGGGCATCCAGAAACATACGACCTATCCCCGGCAGGCCAAATATTTCCTCCATGATAACGGAGCCGCTTACCAGGAGGGGCAACTGCATGCCTACCAGGGTAACTATCGGGATGAATGCATTCTTGAGGGCGTGTCTCACAACGACGACCCTCTCATTGAGACCCTTTGCCCAGGCCGTCCTGATATAGTCCTGCCTGAGCACCTCCAGCATCATGGTGCGCGTCATCCGCATGATGGATGCCGACATAGCTGTCCCCAGAATCACAGCAGGAATGATGAACATCCCCAGATTCCCCGGCGGGTCTTCGACAAGAGGGATATACACTAGCGATGGCGCCCAGCCCCACCACAATACCGGGTAGAGCAGGACCAACAAGGCCAGCCAGAAGTTGGGCGTTGCCATGCCGATGATGGCCGCGGAGCGCCCCACGTAGTCGACGGCGGTATCCTGGCGAATCGCCGAGTAGATGCCGACGGGCAGGGCTATCAAGATCCCGATTACGATTGCCATGACGCCAAGCTCAATGGTTACTGGCAATCTACTTATTAGACTCTTCTCTGTCGGCCAACCGCCCCACATTGATTCGCCAAGCGTGCCCTGGAGGAGACCTCTAAAGTGGGACTCACCGGTAACCAAGTCGGGGGTCGGCAACACTCCTATCCAGCGTCCATACTGCACGTGCACGGGCACGTCTAATCCCAGCATACGCTCCATAGCTTTACGGCCTACCTCGACACCCAGACCCATTGCCTCAAGCTCAGCCGCCAGTGTGTCTACCATATCGCCGGGGATGAAGCGGACCGAGAGAAAGACTATGATGGTCAATATCCACAAGGTGGGGATGAACAACAATAGCCGCCTGATGAGATAGGCTCTCACGTCACATTACTCCCTGTCGTTGCGAGCCCCGAGTTATCGGAGCGTGGCAATCTCGTTATCGACCTCTCATTCTTCAATGAGTAAGGGAGCTGGGAAGCGCGCCTGCAGGCGACATCCTCCCAGCTCCCTTTTTCCCTAAAGTCAGTCACAAGGGGTGAAACCCCTAATAACCCATTGCTGCCTTCAGCTCACTATCAATCCACAGGCGGGCCAAGTAGGTATTACGTTGATTTCTGCCCATATTCCATTCACCGTTATAGCCTATGACCCACGGTTGGCTCACGATAAACTGCGGAATGCGGGATTTGGCTAGGCCGAAGTACTCCCTTATATAAATCTCATCGGTCTGTCGAATAATACTCTTTATCTCCTCCATGTCGAGAGAATCTTTGGCGCGTTCATACAGGGCGACCAGACGGGGGTCATTCACTTTGGTGTAGCTAAAGTCACCAACCTCTTGGATTTGCCTTGATAGTGCGGCAAACCCGCCGGCACTTTCGTACCCATGATTAGTAGTCACTGCCGCAAACCCGTGCGTGGGCGCAGTATAGTCAGCCTTATGCTCAGCGTAAGTCTGCACAACAATCTCGCTGTCAACGCCAATGGCATCGAAGTACCCCATGACGAGTTCTGAGTAGGACAAATCAGCCCTCTCCAAATGGGCTAATATGATCTTGAATCTATAGCCGTCGGCGCCGCGCGGATATCCAGCCGCATCAAGGAGCTCCTCGGCCCTTTTCGGATTATAGGTATATTCTTGCTTGACGTCTTCGGGCCACTCATCATAGGGCCAGCTCCACCCTTCCACGGGCTGCATTAACCCAATAGCTTCTGGATCTCCCCAACCCTGATGCAAGGTAAGGGAAACTGTCTTGCGGTCCACTGCCATATTCAGTGCCTTGCGCACCTCGAGGTCGGAAGTGGGCAGCAAAGCCAAGTTAAAATTGTAGTTTCCAGTTCCCATACCATAAGCGGGCCACACATCGATTTCAGGGTTGCTCCGCTGGATGGTCATCAGATCGTCGATAGAGGTTAATTGAGCGTCGCCGACACCCCCCATCAAATCAATCTGACCCGTGCGCAGTGCCGCCACGCGTGCTGCTGGTTCTTTCATCAGCACCATCCTGTACTCATCAATATAGGGCAGGCGGTTCTGCGGGAATTTTTCGTCGTAGCCCCAGTAGTCAGGATTCTTCTTCCAGGTAACAGAGACGCCTTCGACAAATTCAGTCAGCATAAGGGGCCCGGTGCCGACCACGTTCCTCCAGTCCCTATAGTCTCCGTATTTCTCGACTACCTCGCGAGGCAACGCGAACAAGCCCCAGTTGTTCAATATTTTATACTCCGCATCGAGTTGAGGCTTCGTCAGCTTGATCTCAACCGTCCATTTGTCGGTGGCCGTTACCGATTCGATCTCTAGCCCCATAGTGGCAGCACCCCTTTGGGCGGGAGGTTCGTCTGCGGTGAAATCGCCCAGACCCAACATACGGTGATAGTTCCATTCGATGTCATCAGCATCGAGCTCCCGACCACCTACCAGGCGGCTGGCCTCACTGTCTGGATCAAGAGCGAAGTGAACGCCCTGGCGGATCTGGAAGATGATAGTTGTATCGTCGGGCATTGACCAGCTTTCAGCCAGATTCCCTCTAGTGGTCTCCTGCGGTCGGTCCCAGAATGCGAAGTTAAATATATCCCTAGATTGCGGCGCTCTCGATAGTGCCGTTGTCTCGGCGGCAGAAGGAAATCCTGATCCGGCTCTCTCGGAACGTCGCTGTGCTCACACCCCACGCTACCACCGACAATGACGCCACTCAATGGCTCAGCGTGGGTGGGGGTTCTCCGACACGCTCCTAGAGCTAATCCTGGTCGGTTTGTCAGGGCAGTTAGGGCCAGTCAGGGCAGCTAGGGCAGCTCACGGCACACGCTGCACGGTGATTAGGGTCCCCAGGGAGGGTCGGTCGATGCGGGATATCCGGCCGTCGGGCCAGGTCACTTCGAGATGATAGGGGGCCTCACCGGCCTCACCGGTCAGTTGGCCAAGCCCAAAGTGGACACGAGCCGGGTCACTGGAGAGATAACCGCTGCTGGCGCGCATCTCGCGATGCAACGTCCCGTCTTGGGTGTGCAGACGCAATTGGGCGCCGATTGCGCGGCGATTCGGGGAGCCTTCCCAGTGCAGTTCCACTTCCAGCGCGGTCCCCCCACAGAGCCGATTCTCGAACAGCATGGCCGGTTTCGCAAGGTTGTTCACCACAACGTCCAAATCCCCATCGTTGTCCAGGTCCGCCATCGCCATGCCCCGACCGCTCTCGGTGGCGCCCAGTCCCCATTCCGGGACCTGCACAAACCGGCCGGTGCCATCGTTGCGCAGGGCCTGGTTTTCTTCCCTCAGTTCGTCTCCGGCCAAGTGCCCGAAGAGTCCAGAAGCAATCATGCCATTGACGACGTAGAGGTCGAGGAATCCGTCATTGTCCAGGTCCCCGAACTGCGCTGACCAACTCCAGCCAGTGGCATCGACCCCGGCTGCCTCAGCTCGTTCTACGAATCCTGCGCCTGCCGCCGTTCGGGTCTGCAAGACATTGCGGGCAATCTGGACCCCATCCTTTGGATCCATATCCCCGACCATGTCCAGCACTGGGCCCCAGGCATTGTCCACTGATTCGTCCTGAGAATAGGGTTTCATGTCGGTGGCCAGCAGCTCCGGAATCCCATCGTTATCGACATCACCCTCTGCAAAGCTCATCGTGTTGGTCGTTGTTGAGGTGAACGGGGCAGCGTCGATCCAGCCTTCGGGCTTATTGAGGAACACCGCATCGGCCGGGTGGAAGTCGTTGCCGACCAGGATGTCGCGACGGCCATCGCCATCGACATCAGTCAGAATCAGCGCCAGGGCGGTCGCCTTGGCGGTAAGGCGCAAGGGGGTGAGGGCACCGCCGTCGTTGGTCAACAAGAACACCCCGCCTCCCAAATCGGAGCCTAATCTGTTCACCAGTTCCTCTTCGCTCTCCCCCCGGAAAACCGCGCGTGCCAACGCGAGGGTACTAACTGAAGATTCGTAGGAGGCCCCGACCATATCGAGGTCGCTGTCATCGTCCAAGTCGGCCCAGGCGATTGCATAGGCTTTGAAGCTGCCATGGAATTGCTCCTCGGCAACGCGTGTGAACCGAGGACCGTTAGGGCCGGCGCTGCCCCTCCAGAACGTGGGCACCCCGAGCAAGTGCGTAAACACCAAGTCCATCCGGCCATCGCCATCCACATCAACCGCGTTGACCGCGCGTGCGAGCGTCGAGTCCAGCGTCTCGCTCCGAAACAGCAACCCTCCCTCGTTCCAGAGCAGGGTGGTGGGCGCATGCAGCCCCGGCAGGACGATATCGATGAGGCCGTCGGCGTCGAGATCGGCCAGGGCCACGCCGGAGCCGTTGCCGAAAAAAAGGCCAACGCCGGCGGCAGTCCCCTGGGTGACATGCGGCAGACGATGGGACTCGAAGGCGTCGATACACGGACGCGTGTCCGGATTCAGGGGTTGAGACTCGACAGTGACGGAACCCTGGGGGCTCTCCGCATGCACCGTGGCACACACTGCCTGCAGGATCACCGCCCCGATGAGGGCGAAAACGCCAGCAATTCTCGGTGAACGGCTGGTAGAGGGGCAGAGTGTCATAAGCTCAAGCCCTCCGTCCGCTGCTCCGCAGCCTCGGGTCGAGCAGGTCCCTCACCGCATCACCGAACATGTTGAGACAGTAAACGGTAACAGTCAGGGCAAGACCGGGCCAGAGAGCCAGCCGCGGGGCCGTCTCCATGAATTTGCGCCCTTCCCGGCTGAGCAGAGCTCCCCACTCAGGAGTCGCGAGTGGCAGACCGAATCCGAGGAAGCTCAGAGAAGCAATACTCAGGATTACGCCTCCTACGCTTATGCTGAATCCGATAATCATGACAGGCATAATATTGGGGACGACATGTCGCATAAATGCTTTCCATTTTGATCTGCCAATCGCCTCTGCTGCCTCAAAATACACATTCTCTTTGATGTCAATAACGGCGCTTCTCAACACTCTCGAACCGCCGATGCCTCCTGATATCCCCAGCACCAGTATCATCTGTGGCACACCCCGCCCAACGATGGAAATCACCGTCAACAACAGAATCAACCCCGGAAAAGATAGCCAGGCGTCGACAAATCTCTGGACACCTAGGTCCAATTTGCCACCAAGGAACCCCGAAGTGCCGCCTATCAGGGCGCTGATCACGACACTAAGAGCGGTCGTTGCCAGACCCACGAGCAACGAAACACGAGCCCCGTAGATAAGGCGGCTCAAGAAGTCTCGCCCCAGTTGGTCGGTACCGAGAAGATACTGGGCTGATGGCCCCTTCATCATTTCGGAGATGTTTGCCTCATCATATGGATAAGGACTCACAACATCGGCAAAGATAGCCATGAGAATCAACAGCAATATGATAATCCCGCTGATCGCACCCAGTGGCTTCTCCCTCCACAGCCTGGTAAAGAAATCAGCCAGCGGAGAGCGTCGCTTCGGCGCAATTACTGATGTTGATATCTCTGTGGCGTCACTCATAACGGACCCTCGGGTCAAGATAGGGATACATCAGGTCGATGATTAGATTCGCCAACATAACCGCGGTGGCGAAAACCAGGTTCGCTGCGGAGACCGTCGTGTAGTCTCTTTCAGTGAGTGCAACCAGAAAGAGACGGCCTAACCCCGGCAGGTTGAATATGTTCTCCATGATAACGGAGCCAGCTACCAGCAGCGGCAACTGCCCGCCCGTCAACGTAACCACCGGGATGAGGGCATTCTTTGTGGCGTGTCTCAGAACGACGACCCTCTCCTTGAGACCCTTCGACCAGGCAGTTCTGATATAGTCTTGCCTGAGCACCCCCAGCATCATGGTGCGCGTCAACCGCATGGTGCCTGCAGCCGCGGCCGTGCCCAGAACCAGGCTGGGAATGATGAGCACTCCGAGATTCCCCAGCGGGTCTTCCGTGAAAGGAACCCACTCCGCCGGTGGCGACCAGCCCCACCAGATGGTGGGGTAGATCACGACCATCAGGGCCAGCCAGAAGTTAGGCGTTGCCAGGCCGATGATGGCGATGCCGCGCCCAGCGTAGTCAACGGCCGTATCTTGACGAGTCGCCGAGTAGATGCCGACCGGCAGCGCTATCACCAGCCCGATTACGATTGACAGAACACCGAGCTGAAAAGTCAGCGGCAATCTAGCTAGTATCCTCGCCTCTATCGTATCAGCGCCGCCTCCCAGTGTTTCGCCAAAGGTGCCCTGCAGGAGACCTCTAAAGTGGGACTCACCGGTAACCCAGTGAGGGGTCGGCAACACGCCTATCCAGCGTCCATACTGCACGTACACGGGCACGTCCAATCCCAGAAAACGCGTAATAGCTTCACGGTCAAAGCCCTCGAGGGGCTCACCATAGGTCGCCATCCTGAACACGAGTACGTCTACCGCATCGCCGGGGATTAAGCGGACCGAGAGAAAGACCAGGATGCTCACTATCCACAAGGTGGGGATCAAGAGCAACAATCTCCTGATGATATAGGCTCTCATGCGGCACGCCTCATTCCACTTTTCCGGCGAAAGCGGGATATGGGAGCTGGGAGGCGCGCTTGCAAGCGACAGCCTCCCAGCTCATTTCCCAACTAATAACCCATCGCTTCCTTCAACTCCTGGTCGACCCAGAGGCGGGCCATGATGACGGACTCCACGTTAGATCCCAGAACATATTCGCCGTTGCGACCTTTGATCCACGGCTGCTGCACCGAGTAGAGTGGCGTTTCCTGACCCCATACGAAATACACCTGATCTCTTAATCGGTCATTCAGCTTTTTATACAGCGGCAGAATCTCCGCTCGCGTGCTTGCCTTGCTGGCCTCTTCAAAAAGGGCGTCATAAACCGGATCGGCGCACTGGCAGCGATTGAGAGAAGAAGCACTGGTGTGCTGACCCAAAAAACCCGAGGGATCCTGATATCTCCCCGCCATTGTCATACCGCCAAAAAAGTCCCACTCTGCAGCAGTAACCGTAGCTGCCCAGTCCGCACCTGCAACTGGAATAACCTCTACTTCAACGCCAATGTCACGGAAGTATGTCTTGCTTACTAATTCCGCATAGTCCAGATCGGTGAGCTCGTAATGTGCCATTGTGAGCTTGAACCTGATGCCGTCGGCCCCGCGCGTATACCCCGCCTCATCAAGGAGCCTCTCGGCCTCCGTCGGGTTGTACTCATAGATCTTCTTGATCTCTTCGGGCCACTCTTCAAATGGGGTGCCAACCCCTGGGAGATCGCTGGCTAGCAATGATTGAGGTGTCGGGCTTCCCCACCCTTTGAAGTAGGTGTTGTGAAGTGTCTCACGGTCCAGTGCCATCTGCATTGCCTTGCGCACCCGGATGTCATCAAAGGGCGGCCTCTGCATGTTCATGCCCATCCCATAGTCCGACCGGTTAACATGCCGAGTTATCACGAGTTCAGGGTTGGTCCGTCGCAGGTTATTCTCATCGTCCAAGCTTTTTAGCACGGCGCTACTGCGTCCGCCCTGGAAATCGACCCTACCCGTGCGAAAGGCCGCGGTCATTGTTGCCTGGTCCTGCATAATCAGCCACCTGAATCCGTCAGCATAGGGCAGGCGGTTCTGCGGAAATTTCTCGTCGAAGCCCCAGTAGTTAGGATTCCTGGTATAGGTTACCGAGCTGCTCTCGACATACTCATCCATCATCCAGGGTCCGGTGCCGATAAAGTTCCTCCAATCCTTCATGTCACCGTGTGTGTCGATTACCTCCCTTGGAACAATGTACATGGTCGTCGCGTCGGTCATGAGCGTAAGCGCACGGGGGTCTGGCTGTGTCAGCTTGATAACAACCGTCCATGTGTCCGTTGCCGTTATCGAGTCGACCGGAAGAGCTCTCCAATGACCGATGTGGGGGGAGGGTTCGGTTCCACTGAACTCGGTCCCTGTCAGTCTATTTCCCAACATGCGGTGAAAGCTATATTCTACATCCTCGGCAGTCATCTCCCGTCCGTTCACCGGTGGCTTATCGTGGAAGTGAACGCCCTGGCGGATGTGGAAGGTATAGGTGAGGTTGTCCGAGGAAATATCCCAGCTTTCCGCCAGCGCCCCTATCACGAGATCTTCCGGATACACTGCACCAGCAAGGTTCCATTGCCATACGTTCCTATCTACTCCCCAGTCGCCGAGGCCTAGCTTCTCTAAAGTACCGTGGGTAAAAGCACCCAACTGAGGGGCCGAAAGATATTGGTCAAAAGTCGCTGGACCCCAATCTCTACTGAGAGCGGTTATTGTCCCGCCATATCGTGGGGCCTCCACCATCTCGCCGGTGGTCGGGTCGAGCACCATTTCCTTCTCGGCGGCGGCTGCCGGTGCCTCTTCTGCGCCACCGGCCCACAGGCCGGTTGCGGTCAGGACAAGGACCAACGCAACCGCGAAGGCCCTTGTAATGCTTACGATAACATTCATGGTTTTCTCCATTAATCAGGTTTTTTGGAGTAGTGCGGAGCGGACTGCCGCTCCCTGGCTACTCTCACGCCTGCAACGCAGGCTGCCAGTCTGAGTCAAGTTGTCAGAAGCGCGCGGCGTGTGACTCACCGGGTTCACCCGGGCTCACGCCGCGCGCGCCTACGGCTCTTTGAGTATCATTTGCACCCCCTTTCTTGAGCTATTTGGGGAGCTTGACAGGACGGTGGCTCGGCCATCGGACCAGCCGGTGCCGCGGCTAGCGCGCATCTGTCGTCGACAACTGTGGTCGGGCACAGATGTGTCGGTTGTCTGTATAGAGGTGCCGGCAACGCCGGCTGGTGTGGACCGGTGGAGTTTGCGGCCGACGCGGTCGGCCGTTGGACGCACAGATGCGTGGCGGCTGTGCGCCACACGCATCAATGGTGCCGCCGTCAGCACCGGCGCCGCGAGGTCGGCTGCTGCGCGGCTAGCGGTAGTCGGTAGTCGGCGGCTGGGCTGGATGCTGTCGGTGCCCATTCGCGGACGAGTGTAGAGGCCGGCCCAAATCCGTGTCAAGCGCGACCCACCGCGTTCAGCAATTCTCGGTGAACGGCTGGTAGAGGGGCAGAGTGTCATAAGCTCAAGCCCTCCGTATGTGAAATGCGACCATGCCCCACCTGTTGGCCCACCGCGTGAACGCACGGCCCAATAATACCCATTCCTCCCGTGAAAGGCATGCACCGGACGGCCCGACCCGGCCCGACCCGGCCGAACTTCTGTAACTGATTGCAGGTGAAGTAGTTAGCCACCGTCATGCAGCCCCGTGCGATGACCTGACCACCGTCAGCCACCGCCGCTCGGCCGATGCCGCGGGCTGGCGCGGTGCGGCGATCGGCCCTTCGGGGCCGGTTGCCCGCGCGCCGCCGGCACACCTGCGCCGCAGCCCCAGTCAGGGATCGTTCAGGGAGCAGGTTCAGTTCTCCAGGGAGCGGCTACCCGGACAGCGGCTGCGGCGGCGAGTTCATCCGCACCAGCACTTGGTCCCACGACGGGAACAGGAATAGCCGGAACGTGGCACGCACCGCGCCCCAGAACTCCCGGCGCGACCCGAACCCAGCCCGCACCTGCTGATACGGACCGTCCACCAACTCGAATATCCGGTGCTGCCTGCCGCGCGGCTGCCGGTCGAGTTCGCCGCCCGCGCGCCAGCATGCGCGCCGCTACGCCGACGATCCCGGCACTCGGACCCGTTCAGGGCCGGCATTCACCGCCGATTGGCCGGCAACGGACCGCTCGCGGCCTCATAGCGGCCCCCTGAGGGCCTTCCAGCCCCTCGGGGGTAGCCTGGGGTACCCCCGGCTACCCCCGTCAACGCCGATTCCCGGCACCGCTGGCTCCGTATTGACCGCGCCGCCACCGCCCGCAGCCCAGCTTGGTCGGGTCGCAGCCACCTCCAGGACAGCTAACGACGGCAGACCTCCTTGAACGTCGAGCCGCTGCTCCGTCAGTCGCCGCACGCGGGGGGAGGGGCCGTTGCTGCGGCCATCGCGGCGCTCGAGGCTGCTCGGACAGGAGCGGCAGCACGAGCGCCGCCGCGGCGACGATCTCGGCACTCGGACCCGTTCAGGGCCGGCATTCACCACCGATTGGCCGGCGGCGGGCCGCTCGGCGTCCGAGTCGGCCTCATGGCGGCCCCCTGACGGCCTTCCAAACCCAGGGAGATACCCCAGGGCACCCCCCGGAATCCCGCAAAGTGCCCGTCAAAGCCGTTTCCCACCACCGCTGACACCGCTGACGCCGCGCGGTCCGCCACCCCGGCTCCCACCTGGACCAGCAATCGAAGGCCCCGCCGCGTGCGGTCGTCGGGTTGCTGTTCCAAGCCGGCTGCCTCTGCCTGCACCGCTGCCGGTCGAGTTCGCCGCCGGCGCGCCAGCATGCGCGCCGCTACGCCGACGATCCCGGCACTCGGACCCGTTCAGGGCCGGCATTCACCGCCGATTGGCCGGCAGCGGGCCGCTCGGCGTCCGAGTCGGCCTCATAGCGGCCCCCTGACGGCCTTCCAAACCCAGGGAGATACCCCAGGGTACCCCCCGGAATCCCGCAACGTGCCCGTCAAAGCCGTTTCCCACCACCGCCGACACCGCTGACGCCGCGCGGTCCGCCACCCCGGCTCCCACCTGGACCAGCAATCGAAGGCCCCGCCGCGTGCGGTCGTCGGGCTGCTGTTCCAAGCCGGCTGCCTGCCGCGCGGCTGCCGGTCGAGTCGCCGCCCGCGCGCCAGCATGCGCGCCGCTACGCCGACGATCCCGGCACTCGGACCCGTTCAGGGCCGGCATTCACCGCCGATTGGCCGGCAGCCGGCCGCTCGGCGGCGTCCGCGTCGGCCTCATAGCGGCCCCCTGACGGCCTTCCAAACCCAGGGAGATACCCAGGGTACCCCCCGGAATCCCGCAAAATGCCCGTCAAAGCCGTTTCCTACCACCGCTGACACCGCTGACACCGCGCGGTCCGCCACCCGGCTCCCGTGTGCCACCTCGAACATCAATCCGAGACCGGCACTGATCAGCGCTTGCAGGTCAGGAACGACGTGAGGTGCGGGCTGCAGAGCCCCCTCAGTCGCGCCCATACCCGCGCGGCGGCTCGACGCTCTCCAGTTCGGCAAGATCAAGCTCGCACATCGCCTCCAGCCGCTGTGCGAGCGCGGACTCCTGGAGACTGTCGGGCAAGTGGTCGAGCCACGCTTGATACTCACCCTGGAGGTCGAGCAGGGTGCCTACCGCATCCTGCTGCGGTCGGGACCTGCGGTCTTGCGGCCTGCGGTACTGCACCCGGGGCTGCGCTGCCTTGCGGCGCTCTCGATAGCGCCGTTGTCGTTCCGCGTTACTTACCGCCACTGCTCTACTTCCCGTTACGCTCCGTTACGTAACAGGTTCGGATTATCCCCTCGCCCGGCCCACCTTCCCCCATCAGGCGGTCAGCGGTCGCGGTGCCCGGTGCTGTGGATCAAACTGCGTGCGGTCACGCAGCATCGCGCACGCCACCGCGAGCAACCGGTCCGCGACCGTACGCAGCGCCCGGCCATGGCGCTGCCCGCGCGCGCGCAGCGCCGCATACCGCTCCCGACTCACCGGATCGTGCTGGATCGCCACCCGCGCCCAGTGATACATCGCGTTGCTCAGCCGCTGGTTGCAGGCCCGGCGCATGCTCACCTGGCAACTCTTCCCCGACCGCTTGGTCACCGGCGCGACTCCGGTCAGAATCCGCAAACTGCGGTAGTCTCGCTCAGCCAGCAACTGTGAGGCCTCCGCGAACAGCGTGGCGAGCACGATCCGACCAACACCGGGCATCGAACGCAGGATGACGGCGTCACGCTGCTCTTCTGGTTCACCCGAGTCGTCGGCGGCCACAATCTCGGCCAGCAGTTCGTCGAGCCGGCTGTGCGCCTGTTTGAGTTGCTGGTCGACCAGCTTCAGCCGGACGATGACGCTCGCGATGTGCGCCGTAGCCGCCGCTATCGTCCCGCGGCCCACCTCAAGCGGCTGCTGCCGCAGGATGCGCAGCACACTGACAGCATCATGGCGCCGGATGCGGTTGCGCTTCAGGATGGCCGCGACCGACGCCTTCCGGACCCGCGCTGCCTCCGCCGGCGTCGAAGCCTTCTCCCACAACTCCGGAACCCAGCCCGCGCCGAGGTCACCGCCCAGCTCCAGCATCTCCGGGTAGTAGCGGCGCAGTTGCTCGCGCATGCGATTGATCAGCCCGTTGCGTTCCTCCTGCAACTCGGCAGTCAGGCGCGACCATTCCCGCAACTCGATCACCGGCGGTGCCTGCACCTGCAACTGACGAAAGCTGCGGCGGTCGGTGCGCAGCGAGTCTGCCAACACCCGCGCGTCGCGCCGGTCATCCTTGGCGCCGGCCACCGTAAACCGGTCACGAAATCGATCCAGCTGCTTGGGATTGATCGCGTACACCTGCACCTCGCGCTCCAGCAGCATCTCGACCACCGCGCCATGCGGCACCTCGATCCCCGCGTGCACGCGCTCCGGGTGCCCGCCCCCCGAGATTGTTCTGTAGCTCGGCTGCCACGATGTCGTTCCGCCCCTGTACTGGTGCTCTGATGCTCTGGTGCTCCTGGCACCTTGGCACCCTGGCACAAGCTCCTCACTGGGTATCCATCGCGGCACTCCTGCCGGGGCACACGTCCCCCCCGGGCGCTCTCCGGCGCGGGGGGCTCAAGGTTGCTCCCGGCAGGTTGCCTCGCCCGCCTGGGATTCTAGCAGTCCCGGACGAACTTTCTACTCTCTAAAGGGTACAGGGGGGTAGATTGAGGATAGGACGGCTGCGTTGCCGCTGGGCACCGGCGGCGCCGCTGCGGCCGGCGTCGCGAAGTTCCCGGAAACAGGCTACTCTGAGCGGCATGCACTACCGCCCACTTGGTAACACCGGCCTGTCGGTCAGCGCCGTCGGTCTCGGCGGCGTACCGCTGTCCATACCCGAGGCGCACCCCGACCAGGCAACTGCGATCAAGGTCGTCCACCATGCCGTCGACCAAGGTGTGACCTTTATCGACACGGCCGACAGCTACGGTCGCGGCGAATCGGACATGGGCCACAACGAGCGCCTGTTTCGCGCCGCCCTGGCGGAGCTGCCTGCAGACGTGCGCACGCAGGTGGTGGTTGCCACCAAGGCCGGCTTCACGCGCCCCGGCGGCGCCTGGGTTCCCAACGGCCGCCCGGAGTACCTGCGGCGGCAGTGCGAGGCCTCCCTGCGCAACCTCGACGTCGAGCGGCTCGACCTGCTGCAGCACCACCGGCCCGATCCCGATGTGCCAATCGCCGAGAGCATCGGCGCATTTGCCCGCCTGCGCGAAGAAGGCAAGGTGCGCTTTATCGGCGTCAGCGAGTACTCGGTCGCGCAACTCGACGAGGCCCAGTCCGTGACCGCGATCGCCAGCACCCAGAATCAGTACTCGCTGGCGCATCGGCAACCCGAGCAGGACGGCACCCTGGCCGCCGCCGGGGAGCGGGGACTGGCATTCATCCCCTGGAGCCCCCTGGGCGGCATTGCGGCCCCGCCGCATGGGGCGCGTGATCTTGCTCGACGGCACCCCGCGGTTGCGCGCCTGGCCGAGCACCATGGCGTGAGCCCGCAGCGGCTGGTGGTCGCCTGGCTGCTCAGTAAGGGGCCGCACGTCCTGGTAATCGTCGGCGCCAGCCGGGCCGCCACCATCGAGGACTCGGCACGCGCTGCCGACCTTGAGCTGGATGCCAGCGACCTCGCCCAGATCGACGCGGCCACCGCCTGACCGAGGCCGCGCCACCACTCGCGGCTGTGAGATTCGGAACGCTCGAGGTTACCGAGCTTCCCGACGATGCCCCGGTGCTGGTCGGCCAGATGGTCATGGACGCACTCCATTGCTCGCGCGCCGGGCAAACGATAGAGTCAGTGCCCAGGCTACGGTAGTGAGCACGCCCCCCGCCCACCCGCGCATTCCCTACGGCGAGGCCGACTTCAGGCGCATCCGCTGGAACCGCTGGCTGTACGTCGACAAGACCCGCTTCCTGCGGCGGCTGGAGGACGAGCGCTACGCCTTTCTGATCCGCCCGCGCCGCTTCGGCAAGTCGCTGTGGGTCTCCCTGCTCGAGAACTACTACGACCGCTTCTGGGCCGACGGCTTCGAGGCCACCTTCGCCGGCACCGACATCGGGCAGGACCCGACCGGGGAACAGCGCCGCTACGTCACCCTGCGCTTCGACTTTTCAACCGTCAACGACAAGCTCGAAACGCTGGAGCGGGAGTTCGAGACCTACTGTTTCATAGAGCTGCGGGGGACGCTGCGGCGGCACCCCGACGTGTTTCCCGACGCCGCGGTGCGGGACATCCTCGCGCCGCCCTCCATCGCCACCAAGCTTTCCGAGCTGTTTCGGTACGCCGGCGACCATGACATCCCCCTGTACGTGCTGATCGACGAGTACGACAACTTCGCCAACACCGTGCTGGCGTACCACGGCGCGGAGGCGTACCACTCCTTCACCCACGGTGGCGGCTTCTACCGCAACTTCTTTGCCACCCTGAAGTCCGGGGCGGGGCGCACCGGCGGCGGTCTGGAGCGGCTGTTCATCACCGGCGTGTCGCCGATCACGATGGACGACGTGACCAGCGGCTTCAACATCGGCAAGAACATCAGCCTGCACCCGGACTTCAACGAGATGGTCGGCTTCACCGAATCGGAGGTGCGGCGCCTGGTCGAGACCTACCGGGACCTGGGCGTGTTCAATCAGGACGTCGAGACCGCCATGGGCATCATGGGCCAGTGGTACAACGGCTATCGGTTCGCCAAGGCGGCCGAGACCGATCTGTACAACACCGACATGGTGCTCTACTACCTGGACAACTCGATTCCCAACCGAGACGTACCGGAATACCTGATCGACACCAACGTGCGCATCGACTACGGCAAGCTGCGCCACCTGCTAGTGACCGGGCGGCAGCTCAACGGCAACTTCGACCTGCTGCGCGACATCATCGGCGAGGAGCAGGTGGACACCCGCATCCAGCCCGGCTTTCCGCTGAAGGACCTCACCAAGCCGGAGAACTTTCTCTCCCTGCTGCACTACTTCGGGCTGTTGAGCATCCGCGACGTGGTGGAGCGGGTGCCGCGGCTGGCGATCCCGAACCAGACCGTGAAGCGGTTGATGTACGGCTTCCTGCGCGATGGCTACCGCGACGTGGGGGTGTTTTCAGTCAATCTGTTCCGGTTCGAGCAGTTGATGATGGGGATGGCCAACCGGGGGGAATGGCAGCCGGCGTTCGAGTTTCTGAGCGAGGCGATCGCGCAGCAGACGGGGATTCGCGACTACATCAGCGGGGAGAAGGTAATCCAGGGATTCCTGGCCGCCTATCTGAGCGTGAGCGACCATTACGTGTTCCGCTCGGAGGCGGAGTTGGGCAAGGGACACGCGGACATCTGCCTGGAACCGCTGGTGGCCCGCTATCCGCACCTGCAGCGCGGTTATCTGATCGAGCTGAAATACCTGAAGCGCAGCGAGTCGGTGGACGAGGCCGGGGTGGCGGCGGCGGCCGCAGAGGCGACGGCGCAGCTCGAGCGGTACCTGGCGGACGAGCGGCTGGCGCGGCAGTTTCCCGCGGTGCGCTTCATCGGCCTGATCGTGGTGTTCCACGGCTGGGAGATGGTGTTCTGCGATGCCGTGCGGCAGTGACCGCGCGCCCTGAGTTGCACGGGCACAGAGGACGAGATCCGGACGACGGCTTCAGGCGCCGCCGGCACCCAGACGACCGCCGCCGCCCCGGAGCCGCGGGTCGAGCAGATCGCGCACCGCGTCGCCGAACATGTTCAGGCTGTAGACCACGATGGTCAGGCACAGGCCGGGCCAGAGCGCCAGCCACGGTCCCTGCTGCATGTACTGGCGGCCTTCGCGGAGTCCGGGGTAGGTGCGCCCAATATCGCCGCCGCCTCGTATATTCCTCGACTGGCGATGAGGCGCGCCACCGCCCGCGGCTGCGATCCGGCCAGTGAGACCAGGAAGCGATAGATATCGGGATAGGATCGATCCCAGCAGAACTCCGCGTACCAGCGCCGCACGGTCGCAGGTTCCGTCAATCCCGGGAATGGTTTGAGGAGCTCGGCCGGGTCTATTCCAAGGCCGGCACTCAAGTTCATGAGAGTGGCAACGTGCACGTTCCGGAAGTCATCATCGGCGGCAAACCAGAGAGAGACCGCCTGCCGGCTCACCCCCGCGGCCTTGGCCACATCCGACTGTCGATATCCCTTCTTTGCCATCGCGGCCTTGAGTACGCTGAGATACACAACGCCGATATAGCACCATTTGCGCGCTACGTCAAGTACACTTGTCACTCAGTCGCTCATGGTGCGTGCTCCTCTCCCGCACCACCCCGTAGCCACCGACGGGTAGAGCATGGGCTGCGGGCCGATTCGTTGGAGAGAAAAGGTTTTCCTGAAGAAACTTTGAGGATATACTTTTGGTGTATGAAGACGATTACAGTCAAGGAACTGAAGGCCCATTGGGCCACCGTCGAGTCGGAGATCCGCTTGGGGGAGACGTTCGAGGTGCTCAACCGGGGCCGGGTTGCCGCCCACATCGTACCGCCGCGGCCGCGTCCCGTGGTCGCGTGGCCGGATCATCTGAGCACCGCTCTTCAGAACGACGACACCAAGGGGGCGGACATCGTCGCGTCGCACCGACACGAACGACGTTGATCTATCACACCGATCGAGCGGAACGATTATCGTACGGCCGTCGACAAGATCGATTGTAAGTGACTCTTGGTCCACCCGGAGACCAGTCGCGCGAGCCTCGCGGACGTCAGCGACCGAAGAACTCATACCACCGCTCCAATCGCCGCAACCTGGTTCAACTCCGTAGAAAAGCAACTCTGATTTGCCTGCTGGCGAATAGGCCAAAGTCCCTGGTTGCGCCGCTTATGCAACGGTTCGAGATTCCTCAACAGCGTCCACCGTCATCTTTTCCCCTGATGGCTTTCTTAACCGACCTCGCGCCACACGCCCCCACATGCCCCACACCACCCCTGAGCCGTGGGTCAAGCAGGTCTCTCACCGCGTCGCCGAACATGTTTAGACTGTAAACGATAATAGTAAGGGCAAGTCCAGGCCAGAAAGCCAACCATGGCGCCCTCTCCATGTACCGTCGCCCTTCCCTGCTCAGCAAAGCACCCCACTCGGCAATCTGAATTGGGAGACCGTATCCGAGGAAACTAAGAGAAGCAATACTCCGTACTACGCCTCCGATGTTGATGCTGAATATGATGATTACGACAGGCATAATATATGGTCACGACGCCACGGCGCAATCGTGTGGCGGTCATGTTGGGGGCGTCGTTACTTACGATGATGGCCGGTCTGCGATGCGCCGCCTCGGATCCAGTGGGAACGCTGAAGTCGACCATCCGGATATCTCCGCGACGCATGGCGGCAGCGCGGCTCAGGTCGCCAGGCCATCGTGGGTCGCCCGCTCCCACGCGGTGTTGTCGGCGGCGGCCTCCTACTCTGCCCACGCGTCGGCGTAGTCAACGGCCAATATGCCACCAGCATTGCTACTTCAGAATCCAGGGGCGAGATGCCATGGTGGTCGGCGAGGTTCTCGAGGTTCTCCACTGCGTTTGACAGCGCTTGGTGGCGCCACTACGGTGGCGGGCGCACGGCATGGCGCGCGAGTTGTATCAGCCGCACGACAACCTGTTCCGCAAAGTGTTCTCCAATGCGCCCGAAGCGGCCGGCTTGCTACGCCCGAATCTGCCGGAGTGGCTGAGCACCAGGCTGGACTGGTCGACAAGCAGAACGTGAGGGAGTTCGGCGAGGCGTTGGGGCGGCACGTACCAGGACCGGGAGGAGACATGAAGACGTACGCAGAGGAGTTGCTGCAGGAGGGGCTCCAAAAGGGGCTCCAGGAGGGGCTCCAGGAGGGCCGCCAGGAAGGGCTTCAGACGGGGCGCGAGGAAGGCCAGCTTGGCACGATCGAGAACTTCTTGCGGGCCGGAATCGAGTGGTCGGTCATCGAGGAGGCTACCGGTATCGACCAGGAAGCCTTCCAGGCACTCCGCCGGCGTCTCGAAGAGTCGGATCGGACGACCGAGTAACCTCCTGTTCGAGACTTGGCACACGGTCCGGCCGCCGTTCGCCGGATAGCCGCGTTCCTGCAGCCAGTCTGCACGCGGGTCCGGAACGGAGTCGCCGGCACGTGATCGCCAACTACCGTACAAACGTGGTGCCTGTCTTAGTCTTCTGAGGGCGCGGAAGGGACCGTGGGGGAGGGCGGTGGGGCGCCTGCCAGCACGAAGCAGGCGATCGCCAGCAGGAAGATCGCGACGATCAGCAGGAACGCCAGGTCGAACGATCCGGTGCGGTCGTGAAGCAGGCCGGCGAGGGCCGGGGCACCCGCCAGCGCGACGATCCAGGCGGTCTGCATCAGGCCGAAGATGCTGCCGAACTGGCGCATGCCGAACGCCTCCTGCACCACCAGCACCAGCAGCGCCCCGAACCCGCCGAAGCCGGTCGCGAACACCACGATGCCCACCCAGGTCCCCGGCACGCCCGGCGCCAGGGCGATGATGGTGAGTCCCGCCGCCTGCAAGCCGATCGACACCACGCACGCCCAGCGCGCCGTCCAGCGCTCGCTCGCCCGCCCGAACGCCAGCTTGGAGCCGATCCCCATGACCGCGATCAACACCAGCCCGGCGGTCGCGGCCGGCGCGGCGAAGCCGCTCTCCTCGAAGTGCTGGCGGAGCTGGGTCAGGACCCCCTGGTAGGTGAAGTTGCCGCCGACCAGCCCGCCCAGCACCAGCCAGAAGCGGCGCGTGCGCAGCGCCTGCCGCAGGGTCGCACCGGACCGCGCCAAGTGGTGGGCGGCGGCCGCATGGCCGCGTCCGGCGGCGGCCATCGCGCGGCTCACCAGGGCAGGATCCTCGCGGATGGTGATCCAGGCGGCGGCGGCCAGCAGCAGCATGATCGTCCCGAACACCAGGTAGCCCGCCTGCCAACCACCGGTGGCCAGCACCAGCGCTGCCAGCGGCGCCATCGTCAGGCCGCCGAAGTTGTTGCCGGCCGCGACCGCGCCGGTCACCCGGCCGCGCGTGTCCGGGAACCAGAGCCCCACCAGCTTGCCGGTCGGCAGCGCGGTCGCGCCAGGGAAGCCGGCGTAGATCAGAACGCTGCTGAGATACCAGTGCCACAGCGCCGTCATCTGCGTCCGCAGCAGGAAGCCGCCGGCGATCAGGAACAGCGAGATGGTGGTGACCGGACGCACGCCCCAGCGGTCGCTGGCGCGGCCCGCCAGCGGCGCCACGATGCCCGACACGAGCGCCAGGGTCAGGGCGAGGTTGAGCTGGGTCTGGGTCCAGCCGAACTGGGCGCGCAATGGCGCCGCGAACTCCCCGAACGCGTACTGGCTGGTGCCGATGGTGAGCCCGGTGGAGAGAAACACCACCAGTGCGACGGGAACGCCGCGGTAGATCGTCATCGCCGCGGGCCCGGCAGGCGCGCGCCGGTGCATCCCCGAACCTGAGAATGCCGCGTGCTGCGCTGCGTGGGCGGGGTCATTCCGGGTCCCCGCACTTTGCCAGAACTCCGCCGGCGTGGCAATGTAAGGGTCACCTTGAGCACTACCCCGGAACCCGATCTTGAGCGTGCGCAACGGCTGGTCATGGAACTGATGGCAATCCCGGGCAAGAGCGGCAGCGAAGCCGCCGTAGCGCGGGCCATCGCCGGCCACCTGCGCGCGGCCGGCGTGCCGGAGGCCATGATCGTCACCGACCACGCCCATCGCCGCACCCGGATTGCCGGCGACATCGGCAACCTCGTGCTGCGGCTCCCCGGCAGCAGGCGCGGACCGAGCCGCCCGCGCCGCCTGCTGGCGGCGCACATGGACACGGTGCCGATCTGCGTCGGCTGCACGCCGGTGCGCCGCGGGCGCAGCGTGCGGGCCGAGAGCCGCGCCACCGGTCTCGGCGCCGACAACCGCGCGGCGTGTGCGGTGCTGCTGTGCGCGGCGCTGGAGATCCACCAGCGGCAACTGCCGCATCCGCCGGTCACCTTCTGCTGGTTCGTGCAGGAGGAGGTCGGCCTGCAGGGTTCCCGGTACGCCGCCAAGGCGTTCCTCGGTCACCCGCGCCTGGCCTTCAACTGGGACGGCCACAGTCCGGAAGCGCTGATGGTGGCCGCCACCGGCGCCTACCGCATCCACCTGGAAATCCGCGGCGTGGCCAGCCATGCCGGCAGCGCGCCCGAACGCGGCGTGAGCGCCATCGCGATCGCGGCGCGGGCCATTGCGGACCTCGACCGCGCCGGCTGGCACGGCAAGATCGAGCAGGAAGGCGGCTCCGGCACCAGCAACGTCGGCGTGCTGCGCGCCGGCGAGGCCACCAACGTGGTCGCCGACCTGGCCCGCGTGGAGGCGGAGGTACGCAGCCACGACCCCGAGTTTCGGCGGCGCATTGCCGACGAAGTCGACCGCGCATTCAGGCGGGCGGCCGCGCAGGTGACCAACGCCGCCGGTGTGGCGGGGCGGGTGAAGATCACCACCCGGCACGACTACGAGTCGTTCAAGCTCGACCTCGACGAGCCGTGCGTGGCCGCGGCCGCGGCCGCGGTGCGCTCCGCCGGCGGCCGCCCCGGCTACCACGTCGCCAACGGCGGCCTGGACGCCAACTCGCTGACCGTGCGCGGCATCCCGACCGTCACGCTCGGGCGTCGGCCAGCGCGCGGCGCACACGGTGCGGGAGAGCCTTGACCTCGACGACTTCGACCTGGCCTGCCGGGTGGCGCTGCGCCTGGCCACCGCGACCGCAGCGCAAGCAGTGGGCGCCCCCGCCGCGCCGGCACCGCCACCATCACCAGCCGCGGAACGGCGGCAGCGACCTGGCCTCAATGCCGCCGGTGCGCCGTCGTGATCAGCGGGCGGAGTGGGCTGTTCTACACCGTTCGCTCGGCGCCGAGACGCCCGCCACCGCCCCTGAGCCGCGGATCGAGCAGGTCCCGCACCGCGTCGCCGAACATGTTGAGACAGTACACGACAACCGTCAGGCACAGCCCCGGCCACAGCGCCAGCCGCGGCGCCACCTCCATGAACTCGCGCCCTTCCCGGCTCAGCATCCCGCCCCAGCTCGGAACCGAGATCGGCAGTCCGAATCCCAAAAAGCTCAGCGCAGCCTCGCTGATGATCACGCCACCCACGTTGATCGTGAAAATGATGATCACCGGGGCGGCGATATTGGGCAGCACGTGGCGGATGAGGGTTCTCCACCTGGTGCTGCCGATCGCCTCTGCCGCCTGAAAATAGATGTTCTCCTTTACCCCGATCACCGCACCGCGGACCACTCTCGAGGCGCCAATGCCGCCCGTTACCCCCAGCACCACGATGATCTGCGGCACGCCCCGCCCCACCAGCGACATTATCGTGAGCAACAGCAGCAGCCCCGGGAACGCCATCCAGGCGTCGACGAATCTCTGCACCGCCAGGTCCAGTTTGCCGCCGAAGAACCCCGAGATGCCGCCGATCAGCACCGCCACCACGACGTTGACCGTGGTCGCCGCCAGGCCGACGGTCAGCGAAATCCGGGCCCCGAAGACCAGGCGGCTCAGCAGGTCGCGCCCCAACTGGTCGGTCCCCAGCAGGTACCGGGCCGAGGGGGCCTGCATCCGGTCCACGATGTTCACTTCATCATGCGGGAACGGCGCCAGCACGTCGGCAAGGATCGCCACCAGGATCAGAAGCAGGATGATAACCCCGGCGATGATGCTCAGTGGCTTCTCCTTGACCAGTCTGACAAAGAAATCATTCATAGCGCACTCTGGGGTCCAGGATACCATAGATCAGGTCGATGAGCAGATTGATCACCACCACCCCGGTGGCGAACAGGTTGATGCCGGAGACCATCGGATAGTCTCGGTCATTGAGGGCAGTCAGCAACAGGCGCCCGAGTCGCGGCAGGTTGAAGATGTTCTCCATGATCACGGCGCCCCCCACCAGGATCGACAACTGCAGGCCGATCAGGGTCACCACCGGGATCAGGGCATTCTTGACGGCGTGCCGGATCACCACCGCCCGCTCCCTGACGCCAACTGACGTACGTCATCAACCTCCGCCAGGGGGGGGGTCACTATCACTGCCGGTTTCCATTTCACAGTCCACGTACGAGCAAATGGTAGAGGGGTGGGCTCAAGACTACTTTGGTGGCCCTGCAGGAGGCGGCGGCGGTTCATACTACGCAAACCAAGGCACCTACTGGAGCGACACCTTCCTGAGGGCAGCGTTCTATCAGTACCACGCAGGAACATGACGGTCGGCGACCTCTCTGACCGGCTTGGGATGAAGGCGGACACCGTGACCCGCTTCGAGGATTATCTGCTCAAGCGAACCGCGGGATGATCTACGTGGCCGATACAAGTGCTCTGATGGTCCTCAGGAACTACTACCCCGCCACCTTCCCATCCCTGGCCCCAAGCTGCGAAGATCTGGAAAGCCATCCGGTTGCTCCAACAGAAGGCGCTCGAGTGAAGTCCCCGGCCACGCCGCTTCGCCAACGGTCGCCCCGGCGAATACATGGCGTGCTTCTCGGAGCCAGCTCTACGGGACCACCTAACTCGGTACACTTCGCCGACTCGGTCTGCGGTGCCCTGGCGCCGCTTCGGGCTGACCGGCCAAGTCACGCCCATACCCACCCCCGGCGCTCGTCGACCTGGTCGGCCGCGTTTCCGGGCGCGCCTCCGGAATAGCCGCCGGGCTAGCGGCGCGCGGTAGTCGGGTAGTCGGGTAGTCGGCGCTAGCCGGGGGCTGGGCTGGGTCATGTCGTCACCCATACACCTGCAGCTTAGTTACGCTAAAGATCGCCACGAGCATCAACAGCAGGATGACGACCCCGGCGATGATGCTCAGAGGCTTCTCCTTGACCAGCCTGCGCAAGAACTCAGTCATAGCGGACCCTGGGGTCCAGGACGGCGTAGAGCACGTCGATGAGCAGATTGATCACCACCACCCCAGTGGCGAAGAACAGGTTGATGCCGGAGACCATCGGGTAGTCTCTGTCGTTGAGGGCATTCAGCAGGAGGCGCCCGAGCCCCGGCAGGTTGAAGATGTTCTCCATGATCACGGCGCCCCCGACCAGGATCGGCAACTGCAGGCCGATCAGGGACACCACCGGGATGAGGGCGTTCTTGACGGCGTGTCGGATCACCACGGCCCGCTCCCTGAGCCCCTTGGACCAGGCGGTTCGAATATAGTCCTGCCTCAGCACCTCCAGCATCATGGTGCGCGTCATCCGCATGGTGGCGGCAGCCGCGGCCGTTCCCAGAATCAGGCTCGGGATCAGGAACCCCCAGAGATTCTCCAGCGGGTCTTCGGTAAAGGAAACCAGCTCCAGCGGTGGTGACCAGCCCCACCAGATGGCCGGGTAGATCATGACCATGATGCCGAGCCAGAAGTTCGGCGTAGCCAGGCCGATGATGGCGACCGAGCGCCCCAGAAAGTCGGCGGCGCTATCCTGGCGAATCGCCGAGTAGATGCCCACCGGCAGCGCGATCACCAGCCCGATGAGGATTGCCAGCAGACCAAGCTCAAGGGTGACCGGCAGTCTCTCTAATATCGCCTCCCCTACTGCGAAACCAGTCAGCAGGGACTCGCCGAGAGAGCCGTGCAGGACAATATCGCCGATCCAGCGTCCATACTGCACGTACACAGGCACGTCCAATCCCAGCTTATGGAGAAGAGCTTCCCGGTCAACTCCGCCCGGTGCTGTCCACATAATCCTACCTTGTATCGTGTCTATTACATCGCCGGGGATGAAACGGACAGAGAGAAAGACCAGGATGGTCAAGATGAACAGCGTGGGCAGAATCAGCAACAGCCGCCTAATGATATAGGCTTTCATGCGGACACCTCGTTTTCAATGAGCAAGGGAGCCGGGAAGCGCGCTCGCATGCGAAACGGGCGCCTCCCAGCTCCACTTTGACTGAGATCGGTAGAGGCGAACCCCTAAAAGCCCATTTCTCTCTTCAGATCCTGGTCAATCCAGAGGCGGGCGAAGACTGGGAGCCGTTGACCGTTTCCCATCCAGTTTTCACCGTTATAACCTTTGAGCCAGGGCTGGGTTACCTGATACGTTGGCGCATTGCCAGCCCATATCGCATAGAAGTTCTCTATCACATGCTGATTCATCTGTCTATAAATCCTGTTCTGCTCCTCGGTGGTGGTAGCGGCTCCGGCGGCTTCAGACATGGCATCATAATCCGCGTCGGCGTTAACGGAGCCGTAAAATCCAGCCTCCGTCAGCTGGCCACTCAAGTATGGCATTGGGAACCACTTTGCGGCGCCGGACAAATTCTTTATTTGGAAATCCTTCGCTCTGCTTCTCGCCACCCATGGGTTTATAGGCAGTA
The DNA here is from genome assembly GCA_965198005.1 of Spirochaetia bacterium. Lineage (GTDB taxonomy): Bacteria > Spirochaetota > Spirochaetia > SZUA-6 > Bin103 > Bin103. The sequence goes on along the minus strand of CBDAOI010000001.1, from coordinate 6,480 downwards.
CCTCGATCTCAATATCAACGCCAATCTTTTTCCAGTATGAACCGACTAATTCTGGCCAGGTCACAGAATACCGATTGAGGTGCATGAACTCGACCGTGAATCTGGTACCGTCGGCGCCGCGAGGATATCCGGCCTCATCGAGCAACGCTTCGGCACCTTCCGGGTCGTAGTCGAAGACCTTCTTGACATCTTCGGGCCACTCTTCAAATTGGAAGACAACCTCGGTCATTAACCGGTTCAACAGCCCCTGAGGTATCATATCTGCATAATCTCCAAAGTAGGCGCTGTTGATTTCCTCGAGGTTTAGTGCCATCTGCATTGCCTTGCGCACCCTGATGTCGTTAAAGGGCGGATTAATGTTGTCCATGCCGAACATGTAATCCGCCCGACCGTAAATTGGCCAGATCTCGAGTTCGGGGTTGGTCCTCTCGAGGCCCTCTACCTGGTCGATAGTCCTCAATGTGTATCCACGATCGACCTTACCGGTGCGCAGCGCCGACAGCATTGTGGCCACTTCGGGCATAATCAGGACCCTTATCTGGTCGGCATAGGGCAGGCGGTTCTCCGGATATTTTTCGTCGAAGCCCCAGTAGTCAGGATTCTTGGTATATGTCTCAGAGCTGGCCCCGACCCATTCAGTCGCCTCATAAGGCCCGGTGCCGACCAGGTTCCGCCAATCGAGCATGTCACGGTGTTCCTGGAGTACCTCGGGGGGATATATGTTAGAAATCCAGTGGTCGAGGACAAGCCGCAGCGCAGTGAGGCTTAGCTGTTTCAACTTGAACTCAACCGTCCACTGGTCGGTGGCCGTTATCGATTCAAATTCGACACCGGCCCAGTCTTGAAGCCATTCGCTAGCTTCGGTGAATCCGCTGCCCATACCAAATACGCGGTGAAAGTTAAATACGATATCATCGGCAATCAGCTCCCGACCGTTCATCGGTGCCTTGTCGTGCCAGTGAACTCCCTGGCGGACGTTTATGACGAGGGTCAGTGGGTCGGGCTGCGACCAGCTTTCCGCCAGTTGACCTCTCGTGTTAGCTGGAACGTTGAGAAACTGGAAGTCAAATTCGTCCCTGGGCGTTGCCCAGTCCGCGAAGGCCAGCTTCTCTACTACGCCAGAGACCATGCCAGATCCATTGGGGCCAGATTCCGCGGTGTCAGAACTCATCTGCTCTTCGACTGCGGCGAGGGTTATGGTCCCGCCGTACTCTGGCGCGGTCACCATCTTGCCGGTGGTCGGGTCGAGCACCATTTCCTTGTCGGCGGCGGACGCCGACTCCTCTTCTGCGCCAGCGGCCCACAGGCCGGTTGCGGTAACGACGAGGACCAACGCAATCGCGAAGGTCATTCTGATTATTACAATGTTCATACGTTTCTCCGTATGTGGATTTTTCGAGAGTATTGCGGAGCGGATTGCCGCTTTCTGGCTACTCTCATGCCCGCGTTGCAGGCGGCCAGACCGAGTCCAATCTGCACGTGCGCGCGGCGTGTAACTCAGCGGGCTCACGCCGCGCGCACGTGCGGTTGTTTGAGTACCATGTGCACCTCCTGTGCGCCGGGAATACCGGCAGGGTTGTAATGGATGTGATTGACCGGCAACGCCGGCGGTTGGTTCTGCGACGGTGTGTCGTGGTCGGGGATGCAGTGGACTGAGCCGGCGCCACGCGGAGCCGGCCGCTCCCCCGGTGCTGCAGGCGAAGCCGCAGTTCTCGGTGAACGGGTAGTGGTGGTGGTAGGATGCACCGGCTGCGTTACCGCTAACCGGTGGGAGCGCTGGGACGTGTCGTCACGCATCACCGTGCCCATGAGAACGCAGTCTGCCACACGCGCGGCAAACAGTCAAGCGGGCATTCAGGTGGCCCCCGCCAGCCGGTAGGAACTCTCCCACACGATCGCCTCATGCCTCGCGCCGCGGCCACTCACCGAGACTAACAGCACAATGAGTATTGTAAGGCTTATTCCGGTGGTTGTCAAACCTAAATTCGGTGACGTGGATGGGACCCGTTCGACATCTGCTTCCCTCGCGCCCCCTTCCGAAGAGCTATCTGCTTACTCTGTCATGGAATACCGAACACTGCCCGCGTCCCTGTCATCCCCCGAACACTTTCGGTCGATTGCCCGGTGAGGTGTCGTCGGAGGTGGCGGTAAGCGACCGGGCACAGGCAGCGTCGTGGGGTCAGCTGGCAGGGCGCGCCGGTTGACCCACACCGGCGCCCAGGGTGGAGCCGTGCAGCAAGCGCCTGCCGGCGGCGCAGGGAGCACACCAGTCCCCCTGCCAGGTCTCCCGGCGCGGTTACCCGAACGCGGTACGCGCGGTACCCGGTCCGACGCAGCCGACCGCGGCGCAGCCCTTCGATATCCTGGTACAGGCTGGTGTGATCCTCCGGTTTGGCCACCAGCAGAAACGAGCAGCGGGCGGCGCGCACCTGTTCGATAACGGTTGCTTGGAGTACAGACTATCGGCGACGATCACCGCAGCCAGCCGGGGATGGTCGTTACGGATGCGCTGCACGGCACGGTAGCCGGCGTCGCTCAACACCGGGAAGTCCGGTGCACCGCCTTTGTGTGTATATCTGTCATGGCGAAGAGCTCTTCACTTGCGTGGGAGAACGGCAGGTGACCGACATCGTGACACAGCGCTGCCATCCGCAAGACTCGTCGCCAGTATGACAACTTATCCGGCGATGTGAGCGGCTTCAGGAGCCTCTTGATGTCATCAGTCAGATTGTCGGGGTGTGTCACGACATCGAACACGCGACTGGCAAGCTCCATTACGCCAAGCGAGTGTTCAAATCTCTTGTGCGTAGCCCCCGGGTACACCAGATCCGTTAGCGCCAGTTGGTGGATGTGCCGCAATCGCTGCCTTCCTGACCGGCCGTGGGGTGGACCGCTACATCCGCTCCAGGGGGTCGATCCCGATCAGCCTGAGGCAGTTGGCCAGCACCTGACGGGTGGCGGCCGCCAGCAGCAGGCGCGCCTCACGCAGCGGCGGCGGCGCTTGCAGGATCGGGCACGCGTGGTAGAAGGTCGAGAACTGGCGGGCCACTGCGAAGGTGTAGCCGGCGATGACGTGCGGACTGCGCACCCGCAGGGCGCGCGTTACCTGCTCCGGGAGCGTCTCAAGCAGCTTGACCAACTCCAGCTCCTCGACCATCTCCAGCGCCGCGAACGCGGTGTCGGCCGCAGCCGGAAGGGCGCCGCCGTACTTGCGCAGGATCGAGCAGATGCGTGCGTGGCTGTACAGCAGGTAGGGACCGCTCTCCCCCTCGAACGACATCGCGCTGGCCCAGTCGAACACCACCTGCTTGTCGTTGGCCACGCGCAGGAAGGAGTACTTCAGCGCGCTGTATGCCACCGTCGCCGCCACCACCGGGTCGGCAGGGTGGCCGCGGGCGGCCAGCTCGGCCGCGGCCTTGCGCTTGGCCTCGGCCGTGAACTCCTCGAGCAGCACGACGTTGCCCTGGCGGGTGGACATCGACTCCTTGCCCAGGATCACGTAGCTGTAGTGGACGGCGGCCGGGGCGGCGGACCCCAGCAGGGAGAGCGCCGCCTGGAGCTGGCGGTGGTACAGCTTCTGATCCTCGCCCAGCACCACCAGGTTGAGATCGGCGGCCGCGGCCACCTTGTCCAGGGTGTAGGCGATATCGCGCAGCACGTAGAGCGAGGTCTTGTTGCCGCGGGTGATCACCAGCACCGGGTTGCGTGACGGGAGGTCGAACCCGTCCAGGTCGAGTACCAGGCGGCCGTGCTCATCCTCGAACAGCTTGCCGGTGGCGCGCAGCCGCTCCACGATCTCGAGGTAGCGGGCGGGCGTGAGGTAGTCCGATTCGTAATCGAAGCGGTCGTAGTGCACGCCGGCGTCGGCGAAAATCTGTTCCATGCCGCGCACCGAGATCTCCACCACGCGCCGAAACGCGGCGCGCGTGGATTGATCGCCGCTCTCCAGGCGCTCGAGCAGCTTGTCCACCTGGTCGGTCAACTCCGGTTCCCGCTCGAGCCGGCGGTTCATTCCCACGTAGATTTCCAGCAGCTCGGCAAACGTGGGGGTGGCATCCCCCACGCCCAGGGTGAGCAGCGCGATCTGGCGGCCGACGTCGTTGACGAAGAAGCGGACCTGCAGGCCGTAGCCCTCGAATCGGAGCAGCCGTACCAGGGTGTCGCCGATCCAGGCGTTGCGCGCGCGCCCCAGGTGGGGGGAGGCGTTGGGATTGATGCTGGTGTGCTCCACCAGCGCCTGTTGGCCCAGCCCCGACCCGGTGGCGCCGTAGCGCTCGCCCTGCTCCAGCACGGTGCTGATGACCCGCGCCGCGAGGTCGCCCTTGCGCAGGTGGAAGTTGAGGTAGGGGCCGCGGGTTTCCACCCGGGCGATGCCGAGCGCCGCCAGATCGGTTTGCTGAAGCAGATGCAGAAGTTGAGCCGCCAGCGCCACCGGCTTCTGGGCGACCTGTTGCGCGAGGCGGAAGCACGGCACCGCGTAGTCGCCGAGCGCCGGGTCGGGCGGCGTGGTGAGCGGGATCTCCAGGGCGGCGCCGGCGGCTGGATCGGGGCTGGTCGTACCCGGCTGCGCGTTGGCGGCGGCTACCTGGTGCACCGCCGCGCGGACGATGCGCGTGATCGCGGCGGTCACGTGACCCGAAGAAGCTGCCCCGGTGGCCGCGCGTCGCTGTTCAAGGTCTTCCGTCTTACCGGGTGACCGTGCCGGCTGATCCACAGTGGCGCGACCTTACCCAATCCCCCGCCGTATCACAACGGCGCGCCGGCGCTGGACCCATCGCCGGATGCGGCTTGCTCTCCTTGGACTTGAAGCTGGAGGCGCCGGACGATCTCGAAACCGCACTCGAACAGGAGCGCTTTCAGCACCTGCCGATCACGGTCCGCCACGCGCTGGCGGTGGCCGAGTTGCCGGCGATCCATGGTGACCCCTTCGACCGCATCCGGATCGCGCAAGCTCGTCCGGAGGGTCTGACCATCGTCACCCGCGACGCCACGATCCCCCGCTACAACGTGCCATGCCTGCGCGGGTGAACGCCTGCATGGAATCTCGGGCGTTCGAATATGGTACTGGCGCCTCGGCGCGGTGGCTGGCCGACAGGGCCGCCGGCGGCGGCCTTGAGCCGACGCTGGAGAGAGTTCCCTTCGACCGCCTCGACCCCGGCTTGGCCTACGTGGAGACCGGCGGCCGCAGGGCCGCGGGCGTACCCCTGTTCGACGGCGGCCTGACCGGGCCGGAGGGTGTCTCAGGCCCGTTGGGTGCCCTGGGCTCCGGCTCGGTCATCGGCGTAACCGAGCTGGGTGCCGGGCCGACGCCCCGCTTCCTCGATGCGCGCCGCGCGCGCCAACACGACGCCATCGTCGTGGTGACACCCACCGGGCCGGGCGTCGCCTTGATGAACGCCGGCACGTGGCGCATGAGGGTTCTCCACCTGGTGCTGCCGATCGCCTCTGCCGCCTGAAAATAGATGTTCTCCTTTACCCCGATCACCGCACCGCGGACCACTCTCGAGGCGCCAATGCCGCCCGTTACCCCCAGCACCACGATGATCTGCGGCAGCACGCCCCGCCCCACCAGCGACATTATCGTGAGCAACAGCAGCAGCCCCGGGAACGCCATCCAGGCGTCGACGAATCTCTGCACCGCCAGGTCCAGTTTGCCGCCGAAGAACCCCGAGATGCCGCCGATCAGCACCGCCACCACGACGTTGACCGTGGTCGCCGCCAGGCCGACGGTCAGCGAAATCCGGGCCCCGAAGACCAGGCGGCTCAGCAGGTCGCGCCCCAACTGGTCGGTCCCCAGCAGGTACCGGGCCGAGGGGGCCTGCATCCGGTCCACGATGTTCACTTCATCATGCGGGAACGGCGCCAGCACGTCGGCAAGGATCGCCACCAGGATCAGCAGCAGGATGATAACCCCGGCGATGATGCTCAGTGGCTTCTCCTTGACCAGTCTGACAAAGAAATCATTCATAGCGCACTCTGGGGTCGAGGACCGCGTAGACCAGGTCGATGAGCAGATTGATCCCTACCACCCCAGTGGCGAAAAACAGGTTGATGCCGGAGACCATCGGGTAGTCTCTGTCATTGAGGGCAGTCAGCAAGAGGCGCCCGAGCCCCGGCAGGTTGAAGATGTTCTCCATGATCACCGAGCCCCCCCACCAGAATCGGCAACTGCAGGCCGATCAGGGACACCACCGGGATGAGGGCATTCTTGACCGCGTGTCGGATTACCACGGCCCGCTCCCGCAAGCCCTTCGCCCAGGCCGTCCTGATAAAATCCTGCCGCAGCACCTCCAGCATCATGGTGCGCGTCATCCGCATCGTGGCGGCAGCCGCGGCGGTGCCCAGAATCAGGCTGGGAATGATGAACACCGCCAGATTCCCTAGCGGGTTTTCGGTGAAGGAAACCAGTTCCAGCGGCGGCGCCCAGCCCCACCAGATAGCCGGGTAGATCATCACCATGATACCCAGCCAGAAGTTGGG